>NZ_QVNQ01000009.1 GCF_003432485.1 Actinomadura spongiicola | reverse complement strand
GCGTTCGGTGGTTTTGGCGAAGGGGAAACACCCGGTCCCATTCCGAACCCGGAAGTTAAGCTCTTCAGCGCCGATGGTACTGCATGGGAGACTGTGTGGGAGAGTAGGACACCGCCGGACATTTCTTGGGGGAGGCCCCGCCGTTTATCGGCGGGGCCTTTCTCATTTGTCTGGGTCGGGGGTGTGGCCGCGCATTAAGGTGTCCCACAGGACCGCGGCGGGTTCCGCGGTGGCGAACAGTGACTCGACGCGGGAACGGTCACCGTCCAGGTGGGTCAACGTCTGAACGCCGAGGAACATCGCGACCGCGATCATGCCGAGGTCGCGGGACGGCGCCATGTCCTCGAAAGGCGTTCCCGCCACTAGGCGCCGCACCGCGTCGGCCGCGAAACGCGACCAGGAATCGATGTGGGCGAGAAGTTCCGCACGGAGCCGCTCCGAGGTGGCCGAGGCCGTGACGAGTTCCTGCACGGCATCGATATGCCCCTTGTCGCTCATGTCCTCGGCGTACAGTTCGCGAAGCCGGGAGATCAGCTCGGTGGCGTCCTTACAGGAGCCGAGGGCCTCCTCGTAGCGGGCTCGTCGGGCCTTGCTGGTGTGATGGAGCGCCGCGACGAGAAGGGCTTCCAGGTCGTCGAAGTGGTAGTAGATGACGCCCGGCGCGAATCCGCCCGTGCGGGCGATCGAACGTGCCGTCGTCCCGCCGTACCCTTCGACGGCGAGTGTCCGGACGGCCGCTTCGAGGAGACGGTCGCGGGTCTCCGCGCGTGACGCCATTTCGCTCAGATCACCTTCCGGGGTTTCACGCCCGCCTCGGCGAGGACGGGGTCGAGGCGCCGCGCGAGCCGCGCGAGATGGTGACTCGGCACCTGCGGGTACAAATGATGCTCCAAGTGGTAGGTCAACTCCAGGAACATGGCGGGAACGACACGTCCGCGCAGAGTGTGCGTCTGTGTGAGCGGCGTGTCCCCGTAATGGCGATGCGGGAGGTGGACGGTCAATAGGGGGTAGACCCAGCTTCCCGCGATCATCATGACGGCGTACACGAGTAGCCCCCGAGACAGGGCGACACCGGCCGCGACCGCCGTCAAGGGCAATGCCGCCTCGGCCAGCAGCCACAGTCGCCCGCTCGTCCCGGCGCGCCGGTACGCCCATCACCAAAGGCGAATGAGGAAGACGGGCCCGTACAGGATCGCTCCGACCGCGGAAAGGTTCGCGGGATATCCCTCCGGGTCGTTGTCGCTGGGAAACGTGCGGTGATGCTGCAAATGCGTAGCGCGGTACGCGTGGCCGCTTTCCAGCAGCACCGCGCCCAGCAGGAACAGGGCCCATTCCGTTGACCGCCTGCCGAGCCCCAGAGACCGGTGGACGACGTCGTGCGTAGCCGTCACCACCGCCACGAAGACGCCGAACGCGATCAGCGGGGTCAGCCACCACCAGCCCGCCATCCACGCCGAGGCGAACAGGGCGATGCCCGCGTAGGGCAGCGACAGCGTGAAGATTCGACGCGGACGCGTGGTGACGAGCAGGTCGGTCCCGAGTTCGGACAGCTTCGGCAGCGTCATCGGCGCGCCGCCGTCCGCCGCGCCGACCTGAGCGCCCCGTCCGCGACGATCCTGCTGCCGAGCGCGCACGCGACGGTGCCGAGGCCGGGCCAGGTGGAGTCGCCCACGAGCCACAACCCGGGCACGCCAAGCGAATGCGGGACCGCGTTCTGGTTGGCGTTGCGCGGCCTCTGGTGCGCGCCGCCGACCGCGCCGTCCGGCCGGAACGCGAACCGCTCGTACGAGCGCGGCGTCGCCACCTCCCGGACCCGTGCGCGTTCCCCCAGCCGAGGATGGACGCGGCGGGCCAGGCCGACGAGACGCTCCCCGACCGCCTGTTTGCGGGCTTCGTACTCGGCGTCCGGCAGCCCCCGCCACCCGGCCAGCCCGGTATGCGTGGAGATCATCACGGCGCGGTGGCCCGGTGGCGCGCTCTCGGTGTCGCCCGGAGCGGACACCGACACGAACATGTTGTTGCCGTCGCCGAGCGGCCGGTCGTAGTCCCGCAGCAGCTGGTGGTGGGTGAACTCCTGTCCGGCGACCTCGTCGTCCGGCACCCCGAGGAACACGGCGACCGCGCCGCCGAGGTCCGGTTCGTCCCGCTCCAGGAAGGGGCGGAGCGGGCCCGCCAGGGCGGGGACGACGCGGGCCGTCGTCACGGCGGGCAGGGCGCTCACCACCTGCCGGGCATGGACGACGCCGCGGCGGGTGTGGACCTCGAACGCCCCGGCCCGCCCGGACACCCGCACGACCTCGCAGCCGACGCGGAGCCGTCCGCCCAGCCCGCGGTAATGGGCGGCGAAACGCCGCCAGAAGCCGCGCATCCCGCCGTCCGCCCGGGTGAGTCCCGCGCCGCGGATCGTGACGCCGAGCGCGGCGTTGATGAGCGGCGCCCGGTCGACGGTGCTGTGCACCGTGTCCTCCACCAGCATCGACAGCAACCCGACCAGCGGCACGTCACCGCGCAGGCCATGCCGGGCCAGGACGTCACCGAGCGTGGCGTTCAGATGGCGGGCGAGAGGGAGACCGCGCGGCCCGAGCGCCCGCAGGTTGTGCACCGCGTCGGCGGGCCGGCGGATCGGCAGCCGCACCCCGGCGCGGCTCGCGTCCCAGAACACCTCCGCGATCCGGTCGAGCCGCGACCAGAACGCCCGGTGGCCGGGGCCGTCGCCCAGCGCCCGCAGCCGTTCGCGGTGCCACGCCCGCGTGTCGCGGTAGAGGGTGACCTTACGGTCGGGCAGCCAGCCGACATAGCCGGGCAGCGCCTCACCCGGCACCGGATCCATGCCGATGCTGTCGAGGAGCTCCGCGCCGACACCCCCGGGTTCGAAGTCCACCATCGTCGTCGCGCCCACGTCGAAGGAGAAGCCCCGCCGCCGGTAGTAGCCGGCGCAGCCGCCCACATGGCCGTGCGCCTCGATCACGATCGTGGACACGCCCGCGGCCTGGAGCCGCGCCGCCGTCGCCATCCCGGCGAGCCCGCCGCCGAGCACCGCCACGTCACACGACGCCGGAAACCGCGCCGCTCTCGACGGACGCGTCTGAACACCTGTTCTGAACATGGGTTCAATCTCTGGCCGGGGCGGTGCTCCCGTCAATGCGCGCAGCCGGAAACGGCCGGAGGCGGCCCCGACCGGGCCGTGCGTGCCCTAGGGTCGGCGCATGCCGCTGTCGCCTCGCCTGGCAAAGATCGTGGACGCGCTGCCGCTTCGCCCGGACATGCGGGTCCTGGAGATCGGTTGCGGTCCCGGCGCCACCGCCCGCGCCGTCGCGGCCCGGCTCGACACCGGGCACATCCTCGCGATCGACCGGTCCGCCAAGGCGATCGAGCAGGCGAGGGCCGGCTCGGTGCACGAGATCGCGTCCGGGCGCATGAGCGTCCGGCAGTCCACGATCGAGGACTTCACCCTGGCGCCCGGCGAGGCGCCGTTCGACCTGGTGTTCGCGGTCCGGGTCGGCGCCCTCGACGGACGCCACCCGGAAGCGGGCCGGGAAGCCATGCGACGCGTCGCCGCCGCCCTCGCGCCCGGGGGCCGCCTGTTCATCGACGGCGGCGACCCGCTGCGGGAACTTCCCGTCTGAGCAGCGCGTCCACCTGCGCCGCCACTGGGATCGCGGTGGTCAGCCGGTTGTCGACGGCGGCGTGGGGGACGGGCGGCGGCTCGTCCGGGCGCATGCGGGCGGTGAACGCCTCGAACGCCGCCAGCTTCGCGGTGTCGCGGGGCGAGCCGCGTTCCTCCAGCCGGCGGCGCAGCGTCACGGCGTCCGTCCGGATCCAGACGAGCCGGACCGGCGGGCCGCCCAGGGCGACGACCCACTCCTTCCAGCGCGACGGCGACCGGATGTGACCGGTGAACGGGGCGCTCAACATCACCGGGCAGCCGTGGGCGCGGATCTCCCGGGCCGTCGCGGTCAGCCCGTCGTACTCGTGCGGCTTGACGTGCTCGTCGTACCAGGGGCCCTCACGCTCGCCCCGGTCGCGCCCGGACGCCGCGAGGGTCGCCTCGACGAACGGCCCGTACAGCGTGTCCTTGTCCAGGAGCGCGGGGACGGGCCGCAGCCGCTCCAGCAGCAGCTCCGCCACCGTGCTCTTCCCCGAGCCGGGCGGCCCCGCCACCACCCACGCGGGTGCCGAGGTCACGTCGACAGGCGCATCCGGCGGGTCGCCAGCCGTTCGATGCGCTCCTCGTCGATCTCGTGCCCGAGGCCCGGCTGGGTGAGCGGCACGCCCACGACACCGCCGGACGAGCGGACCGGCGGCGTCACGAACACCGGACCGCCCGCCGGGTCGGACACCTCGCTCGGCAACGTGCAGCCCGGCAGCGCGGCGAGCGCGACGGCCGCGGCCTGCCCGATCCCGAACACGCCGGACCCGCTGCACCACACGTCCCACCCCGCCGCGTACGCCAGGTCGTGGGCGCTGCGGGCCGCGGTCAGACCGCCGAGCCGCTCAAGCCGCAGATGCAGGGCGCGGCCCGCCTCCAGGGACAGCGCCGCGTCGAGGGTCTCCAGGTCGCCGACGGCGGGCGCGACCGCGGCGCTCACCCGCAGTTGCAGCCGGGCGTGCGCGGCGAGGTCACCGGCGGGGAACGGACGCTCGATCGCCGCGAGGCCGTAGGAGTCGAGCCCCTCCAGGACGGTCAGATGCTCCGGGGACTCGGTGTAGGCGTGGCCCGCGTCGGCGATGAGCGCCAGCGCCGGGTACGCCTGCCGGATCGTCCGGACCGGCTCGATGTCCCAGCCGGGGCGAATGTCCAGGGTGACCCGGGTGTGGCCCGCTCCAACGGCCTGGTTGACGCGCCCCGCGATCGTGTCGAGCGCGGCCTCCGGGGAGATCCGCGCGCCGGTCACGATGGACGTGCGGGTGCCGCCGAGCGCGTGCGCGAGCGGCAGGCCCCGCGTCCGGCACCACAGGTCCCAGCAGGCGGTGTCGATGGCGGCGGCGGCCTCCCGCGCGCCGAGGTCGGCCGCGGCGGACACGTCCTCCGGACGCTCCCAGTCGAGCCCGATGAGGGCCGGGCCCATCCGCTCCTCAAGGTCGGCCCAGGGGCGGCCGTCCGAACGGTCGGAGACGGCCATCTCGCCCCAGCCGACCGCGTCGCCGCCGGCGAGACGGACGAGGACGCTCTCCGGCCGCCGTCCGCGCGGCATCGCGACGCGGTAGGCGTCGCAGCCATCGATCCGGGGCACCCGCACCCGCCTTTCGGAGACAGTCGAGGAAATCGAGGAAGTGATCCTCCTCAATTCTCCCCCCTCCGCGGACCGCGCCGGCACGGGCGCCGCTCGTCCCCGTCCGGCGAGGGCGGTGCGCGCTCAGGAGGGGCAGCTCGCTTCGAGGGACACCGGCTTGCTCGGCGCCTTCGTGGGCGTCCCACCGTCGTTCGACGGCGTGCCGGTCTCGGACGGCGACCCGCTCGGCCCCGCGACGGGCGGCGAGACGGTGGGAGGCGAGGTGCTCGGGTGGCTGCTGACCTGGCGGGGCCCGGTGTTGACGGCATCGGACGCCAGCCTGCGGATGAGATCGAAGTCGGGGCTGCCCGTGTAGATCAGCGGCGGGACGAACTGGAGGCTGTTGATCTCGGCGCCGCTCTTGACCTTGTTGGACAGCTTCACCAGCGCGGGCAGCAGCTCCTGCGGGATGTCGGTGGACAGGGTCCGCTTGGCGGCGGCGGCGAGCTTGTCGAAGCTGGTCAGGACCGTCTGCGGGTCGGCCTGCTCGGCGATCGCGCGCATCAGGCACTTCTGCCGGCCCATCCGCACGTAGTCGCTGCTGTTGGTGCGGGACCGGCCGTACCAGAGGGCCTCCTTGCCCGACAGCTTCCGGTAGCCGGGCTGGAGGACGTCGCCGCGCAGCCCGTACGGAATGGCCTGATCGACTCTGATCTTGACGCCGCCCATGGCGTCGACGATGTCGGCGAACCCGAACATGTCCACGAGGATGTAGTAGTCGACGCGCAGGCCGAGGATCCCGGCGATGGTCGCCTTCAACAGCTCGGGGCCGCGGTGGTTCTTGGGGACGCCGGGCACCACGTCCGGGTGGTCCTCGGCGTACTGGTACACCTCGTTCAGCAGGCCGGGCGTCTGCGGGCCGTCGCCGGTGAAACCGTACGGGAAGCGGTCGCGGGCCGGGCCCGGCGGGAGCGGGAAGCCCTCCAGGTTCCGCGGCAGGCTCAGCAGCACCGTGTCGCCGGTCTCGGTGTCGACGCTGGCCACCGTCATGCTGTCGGTACGCACGCCGCTGCGGTTCTCGGCGGCGTCACCGCCGATGAGCAGGACGTTGACGCGAGGCTGCCCGTCGAAGGGGTCGTCGACGTCGACATGCCTGCCGTTCTCGTTGCCGGTGCGGAAGATGCTGGTCAGCGCGTCCCTGGCGACATAGCTCTTGTGCGCCGACCAGCCGGCCGGGACGGCGACGGTGAGGCACAGCACGGAGACGGTCACAATGCCGAGCGAGCGGGCGCCGCCCGACATCCCGGCGGGGCACAGGACCTGGTACGAACGGATCACCACGGCGATCCACACCACGCCGAGGACGACGAGCGCGGCGGTCAGCCGTTCCAGCATGTCCGGTTGGACGGCGAGCTGCGGCAGGTCCGAGCGGTACGCCGTCGCGGCGACCGCGAGGGACGTCGCGAGCACCAGGTAGAGCGCGAGCAGAAGGCCGCCGGCGAGGCGGCGGCCGACGACCAGGTGGGCGACGCCCCACACCAGGGCGGACGCGAGCGTCAACGCCAGCGCGCGGAGGAGCCCCCCGTCGGGCGGACCGTCCACGTCCCCCGCCCGGGCGTGCCGACTCGCCGATCGCCCCATGGACACTCCGATTCCCACCCACCGTGAAATAAGCCCCGACTCACTTTAATGACGCTCGGAACCGGGCAAAGGTTGCGTGGAAGTCGGCCGCGTGCGAGCGCGTGCTACGTCAGGTACAGCTGTCGCTCAGGATATGCAGTCCGTTGGTCGCCCGCGTGCCGGACGCCGAATCCCGCACCGCCAGCGTAGTCAACTTCCTGATCTTGTGGTAGTCGGGGCGCCAGGTCGAGATGAGGGGTGGAACGAACTGCAGGCTCGTGATCTCGGCGGTCCTGATCTTGGCGGCCAGGCCGACAAGCGACGGCAGCAGGCGCTGCGGGAGGTCGGTGTTGACGGAGTCCTTGAACACCGTGGTGAGCCGCTGGAAGCTGCGCAGCACCGTGAGGGGACCCGCCTGGCGCGCCAGCGCCCACATCAGGCACTTCTGGCGGCTCATCCGGGCGTAGTCGCTGCTGCCGGTCCGCGACCGCCCGTACCAGAGGGCCTCCCGGCCGCTGAGCCGCCGGCAGCCCGGCCTCAGCACCCCCGACGGCACCTGCTGCCTGGGCACGGGCACGGCGTCCGCCACGCAGAGCCGGACGCCGCCGACCGCGTCCACGATCTGCCGGAAGCTGCGCATGTCGACCATCGCGTAGTAGGGGACGGGACGACCGAGAATGTGCGCGACGGTCCGCTTCAGCAGTTCGGCTCCCGGGTTCCGGACGTGTCCGCCACCGGCCAGAACCCCCGGACGCCGGATGCCGTCTTCGTACACGGCGTTCAGCAGCCCCTCGGGCGGGAACGGCACCCGTTCGGTGCCCGACCACACCGGCACGTGCTGCAGGTTGCGCGGCAGGCTCAGCAGCAGCGTGTCACCCGTCCTGGTGTCGACGCTGGCGACCGTCATGCTGTCGGTGCGGACGCCGGGACGGTCCACGTCCGCGTCGCCGCCGATGAGGAGCACGTTGAGGCGCGGCGTGCGCGCCCACGGATCCTGGGTGTCCGGCGCGCCGCCCGCGGTTCCGGCCGCGCCCCGCCCCGGCCCCTCGGCGAACAGGCTCTCGACCAGGTCGCGTTGCAGGTAGCCGTAGTGGGCGACGGTGAGCGGCGGGACGACGACGAGCAGGCACAGGACCGACACGGTGGTTCCGCCGGCGAGCCGCCACAGCGGCGACAGCCCGTCCGGGACCAGCAGCGCGTAGGAGTGGATGATCAGCACCGCCCACAGCCCGGCGAGGAGCACGCCGCCGCCCGACACCGCCAGCAGCCAGCCCGGCCGCACCGAAAGCTCCATGAACAGGGACCGGCCCTGCGCGACGGCGACCGCGGCGCCGACCAGCAGCAGCGCCTGCGCGCCGAGCAGCGCCGCGCCGAGCCGCACCCGGCCGGCCCGCAGATGCGCCAGGCCCGGCAGCGCCGGGGACACCGCGGCGATCAGCAGCGCCTCCGCCAGCCGCCGCGTCCCCCCGCCGAACGAGCCGGCGCCGACCGAGCCAGCACCGAACGAATCGCCGTCGACCATGCTCCGCCCCCTTCGGAGACGAAGACCCCCTTCTTCGCCCCAGACCACGAGCGTGCAGGTCAGAGCACTCTTGGTGCCATGTCGGACGCGGCGTGTCGCGAAAGCCACGCTGCCCGTGACGCAGATTTCACCAACTGCTGGACAGCGGCATTCCTTCGGCGTAACCGGACGAGCTCTGCACGCCCACGGTCGCGCGCTCGTGGAACTCCTCCAGCGTGCGGGCGCCCGCGTAGGTGCAGGCGCTGCGCAGCCCGGCCACGATCGAGTCGACCAGGTCCTCGACGCCGGGACGTCGCGGGTCGAGGTACATCCGGGACGTGGAGATCCCCTCCTCGAACAGCGCCTTGCGGGCCCGGTCGAACGGCGAGTCCTCGGCGGTGCGCAGCCGCACGGCCCGCGCGGACGCCATCCCGAAGCTCTCCTTGTACAACCGGCCGTCGGCGTCGCGTTGCAGGTCGCCCGGCGACTCGTAGGTGCCGGCGAACCAGGATCCGACCATCACGTTGGCCGCGCCCGCCGCGAGCGCCAGGGCCACGTCGCGGGGGTGCCGGACGCCGCCGTCCGCCCACACGTGCCGGCCGAGGCGCCGTGCCTCCGCGGCGCACTCCAGGACGGCGGAGAACTGCGGGCGGCCGACACCGGTCATCATCCGCGTCGTGCACATCGCGCCCGGCCCCACACCGACCTTGACGATGTCGGCGCCCGCCTCGATCAGGTCGCGGGTGCCCTCGGCGGTCACCACGTTCCCGGCCACGACCGGAACGGCCGGGTCCAGGCCCCGGACGGCGGTGAGCGCCCCGATCATCTTGTCCTGGTGGCCATGCGCCGTGTCGACCACGATCAGGTCCGCGCCCGCCTCCAGCAGCGCCTTGGCCTTGCCCGCGACATCGCCGTTCACGCCGACCGCGGCGCCGATGCGCAGCCGCCCGGCGCCGTCCACGGCGGGCTTGTAGAGGGTGGCGCGCAGCGCTCCGGTGCGGGTGAGGACGCCCGCGAGCCGCCCGCCGGCGTCCACGACGGGCGCGAGCCGGTGGCCGCGCTCGTGGAGCCGGTTGAACGCCTCGCGCGGGTCCACGCCGCCCGGCAGCGTGACCAGGTCGCTGGACATGATGTCGCGCAGCTGCGCGAACCGGTCGACGCCCGCGCAGTCGGCCTCGGTGACGACGCCGACCGGCCGGTCGTCCTCGACCACGATCACGGCGCCGTGGGCGCGCTTGTGCAGCAGCGCCAGCGCGTCGCCGGCGGTGCCGGACGGGCCGAGCCGGATCGGGGTGTCGACGACCAGGTCCCGCCCCTTGACCCAGCCGATCACCTCGGCGACCACCTCGACGGGAATGTCCTGGGGAAGGACCGCGATCGCGCCGCGGCGGGCGACGGTCTCGGCCATCCGGCGGCCCGACACCGCCGTCATGTTGGCGACCACGAGCGGCACGGTCGTCCCGCTCCCGTCCACGGTGGCCAGGTCGACGTCCAGGCGCGACTCCACCGCCGAGCGGCGCGGGACCATGAAGACGTCGTTGTAGGTGAGGTCGTGAGCGGAACGCTCACCGTTCAGCAGGCGCACGGCTTTACTACACACCAATCGCAGGTCGGGGTGGCGGGGCCACCGTCCAGTGTCGGCCATACCCGGTGATGCTCTCGCCACGCCGCACCACGCGTACAGCCCAAGGTCGAACAGAACTTCACGACGTGGTGGAAACCGTGCAACGTGAGGCTTGGCTCTCTGTAAAGTTACCTCTTGACGTAACTGCGCCCTCGATGCACTTTTCTTACATGTGCCTCACGCGGGCGGCGACACCGCCGTAGGGGCGTGTACATCAGAACACCGGGAGAAGCGCATGCAACCCACGCCCTTGGACCCGGTCAGCCGCGCTTCTCCGCGCCGCGGGCCGCCCTGGCCGCGCGGCGACCAACGGAGTGTTCCAGGCCACCGCGCACGCCCGCCGCCGCCCCCGCCGTGCCCGGCCCGCGTGCAGAGCCCGCCGCGTTGCGCTCTCGGACGGGAGTACACGGCGTCCAAAACGTCGCCGCGCGAACCTGTCGCAGACGCTTCGACGGCCGCCGGGCACGGTGAACACGAGCAAGATCAATATTTGACGTCATACCGTCCTGAAATGGAATGATCTTGCAGTTGCCGACAAACCGATTCATGACACGTCGAGGAGGAGAGCCGTGCTGGATGCGGTCGACGCCGTGCTCGTCCGCGAGCTCCAGCGGGATGGCAGGGCGACGTTCCAGGCGCTCGCCGATCGCGTCGGGCTTTCCCGCACGGCGGTGCGGGCACGGGTGCAGCACCTTCTCGAAACCCAGGTCGTCCGCGTCGTCGGCATCGTGCACGCCGCCGTCGTCGGCGCGGAGGCGATCGGGCACCTCTCGGTCACCGTCGACGGCTCGGCCAGAAAGGTGGCCGGGCTCATCGCCGAGCGGCCCGCCGTCAGCTTCACCGCGCTGACCGCGGGCCCGCACGACCTGGTCGCGCAGGTGCGCACCCGCGACGACGCCGCCCTCGCCGCCGAGGTCGACCACGTCAGGTCGGTCCCCGGTGTGCGCGTGGCGGAGGTGTTCCGCTCGGTGGCCACCGTGCGCGACACGCACGCGGTGGTGCGCGACCTGGAGGACGTCAGCCTCGACGCCATCGACTGGCGGCTCCTGCAGGAGCTGCAACGCGACGGTCGCGCCCCCTACACCAGGCTCGCGCACATCATCGGCCTGTCGCAGGCCGCCACCCGGGCCCGTGTGGTCAGGCTGATGCGTTCGGGCGTCATCCAGGTCACCGGCCTGGCCGACCCGCTGGCGCTCGGCGCGGCCGAGCTCGGCGGGTTCGGGTTGGTGGTCACCGGAGCGTTGCGCAAGGCCGCCGAGGCGGTCGCCGCGAAGGACGGCGTCCGCTACCTGGCGACCGGGTTCGGCCGCTACGACATCGTCGGGCAGGCCGAGGCGGCCTCGCGCGGCGAGCTGGTGGCCGTGCTGGACGCCATCCGGGCCGTGCCCGGGGTCACGGTACGGGAGTCCTGGCACCACCTGGACGTGGTGAAGGAGTCCTACACCGTCGAGCTTCCCGAGCAGCCCCTCAACGGGTCGTCCTGACCGGGGACCTCCCGCCCTGGCCACGGCACGCACCGTGGCCAGGGCATCCTTCGCGCCGGTCAGTGACCGTCGCGGGCCGTGTCCTTCGCGAACGTCAGGAAGTCGCGGGCGGCGGGCGGAAGCTTGCGGTGCGCGTGGACGATCCCCGACATGCGGGTGATCGGCGGCATGAACGACCGGACGGTCACGCCCTCGGTGTCGTCGATCTGGTTCCGGTACCACAGCAGCGACCCCATCCCGGCGCGGACCAGACCGATCCACGCGCCGCGCTCGTCGGACTCCACCGCGGCGACCGGTGTGGCGCCGATCCGCCGCAGCACGGTGTCGATCTCGGCGCGGCGGGCGCTGCCGCGGGCGGGCAGCACGAGCCGCATCCCGTCCAGCGCGGTCAGGGGCACCGGCTCGCGCACCTTCAGCGTCGGCGGTGAGATCAGCACCACCTCCCGCTGCTCGTACGGGTGGGCCGTCATGTCGCCCGGCACCGGCAGATCGGTGAGCGCGAGGTCGGCGCGACCCGCCCGCAGCGCCGCCGCCACCCGGTCACGGTCCTCGCAGCGGATCACCCGGACCCGGACGGCGGGTTGGTTCCGCGCGAAGCGGGGGAGGAGCCGACCGGTCAGCTCCGGCTCCAGCGTCGACGTCACGGCGATGCGTAGCTCGGTGCCGCGCCCGTCGGCCCGGGTCACCGCCAACCCCTCGATCGCGGAGACGGCGCCCAGCGCGACCCGGGCCTGCCGGACCACCTGCTCACCGACGGCGGTCAGGGCGACGCCGCGACCCGACCGCTGGAACAGTTCGACGCCGAGTTCGCGCTCCAACTCCCGGACGGCCCGCGAGAGCGCGGGCTGGGCCACATAGAGAGCCTGGGCCGCCGACGTCATCGTGCCGTGGTCGGCGGTCGCCACGACGTAGCGCAGCTGCCGCAGATTCATGCACCGACCGTATGCCAACGAACCTCTCGGGGCCTGGACATAGCCGGAATCGGACCGAGATTGAACCACTCCGGCCGGTGATCATGGATGTGGGCGCCCCGGTGCCGCCTCGGGCTCGGGCTGCAACTGCGGGGCGCCGACACCGCACTGGTGTTTGCACTCCGGTTCGACGGCCTCACCGGACGGGGCCCGCAACGCGTCGTCACCGACGGTCAGGAAGCTCAGCACCGCCCCACCGGCGAGCATCACCGCGCACACCGCCATCGCGATGCCGAACCCGTGCGAGAATTCGCTCGGATCGTCGTAGGCGTCGCCGGTCAGCCCCGCCAGCGGCGGGATCGCCGCCACCGCCAGCAGCCCCGCCGCCCGCGCCACCGCGTTGTTGACACCGCTGGCCACGCCCGCGTGGCTGACGTCCGCGGAGGCGAGGACGGTGGCGGTGAGCGGCGCGACCACCGCCGACAGCCCCAGCCCGAACACGATCACGGCGGGCAGCACGTCCCGCGCATAGGACGCGTCCGCGCCGATCCGCCCGACCATCAGCGTGCCGGCGGCCGCGACCGCCAGCCCCACCGTCATCGGCAGCCGCGGACCGATCTTCTGCGCCAGCGCGCCCGCCCGCGCCGACAGCAGCAGCATCGCGGCCGTGACCGGCAGCAGCGCCGTCCCCGCGGCGATCGGGGAGAACCCGCCGACCACCTGGAGGTTCAGCACGAACAGGAAGAACATCACGCCCATCCCGCCGTACATGACGAAGGTGACGACGTTGACGGCGGAGAACTGGCGGGAGGCGAACACCTCCAGCGGCAGCATCGGCCGCGGGGTCGCGCGGCCCGCCCGACCGGCCCCGCCGCGGGCCCTCTCGACCGCGACGAACGCGACGGCCGCCGCGACACCCCCCGCGGCCGCCGCCGCGATGACCGTCGGGGACACGGCGCCGCCGGGCGCCTCGGTCAGCGCGTACGTCGTCCCGGCCAGCGCGAACGCCGCCAGGACCGCGCCGAGCACGTCGAACCGTCCCCGCGCGCCCGGATCGACGCTCTCCGGGACGTGCCGGACCGCGACGAGGACCACCACGGCCGAGAGCGGCACGTTCAGCAGGAACACCCAGCGCCAGCCCGCCGCCTCGACCAGCCAGCCGCCCGCGAACGGCCCGATCGCGCCGGCCACGCCACCGAGCCCCGACCAGGCCCCCACGGCCCGGGGACGGTCGTCGGCGGTGAACGACGCCTGGATGATCGCCAGCGAGCCGGGGGTGAGCAGCGCCCCGCCCACGCCCTGCAACGCCCGCGACACCACGAGCATCTCGATGTTCTGGGCCACGCCGCACAGCACCGACGCCACCGCGAACCACACGACGCCGAGCAGGAAGATCCGGCGCCGCCCGTAACGGTCCCCGAGGGAGCCGCCGAGCAGGATGAACCCGGCGAGCGTCAACGTGTAGGCGTTCACCGTCCACTGCAACCCGGCCATGTCGGCGTCCAGGTCGCGCGCCAGCCTCGGCAGGGCGACGTTCACGACGGTGGCGTCGAGCATCGCCACGCTCGAACCGAGGACCGTCGCCAGCAGAATCCAGCGGCCCGGCCCCGACTTCAGCCGGACGTCCGGCGCACGCTCACCAGCGGCCATGCACTCATGGTGACACGCTCACCAGTGATCGGGGCTGAACGGCTCGTCCTCGGGACGCGCCGACTCCGACAGCAGCCGCAGGTCGGAGCGGACCATCATCGTGACGAGCTCCTCGAAGGCCACCGCGGGCTCCCAGCCGAGCTGCTCGCGGGCCTTCTTCGGGTCCGCGCACAGCAGGTCGACCTCCGCCGGACGCGTGTACCGGTCATCCAGGACGACGTGGTCCTCCCAGTTCAGACCGGCCGTGCGGAACGCGAACTCCACCAGCTCACGCACCGACTGGGTCGTGCCCGTCCCGATGACGTAGTCCTCCGGGGCGTCCTGCGCGAGCATCAGCCGCATCGCGCGGGCGTAGTCGCCCGCGAAACCCCAATCACGGCGCGCGTCCAGGTTCCCCAGCCGCAGCTCCGTGGCCAGCCCCAGTTTGATCCGCGCCACGCCCAGCGACACCTTCCGCGTCACGAACTCCGCCCCCCGGCGCGGAGACTCGTGATTGAAGAGGATCCCGCTGACCGCGAACATCCCGTACGACTCGCGGTAGTTCTGAGTGATGTAGTGCCCGTAGCTCTTCGCCACCCCGTACGGGCTGCGCGGGTGGAACGGCGTCTTCTCGTTCTGCGGCGTCTCCCGGACCATCCCGAACATCTCCGACGACGACGCCTGGTAGAAGCGGATCTGCTCGCGTCCCGGCGTCCGGGACGGGCTGATGCCCGACACCACCCGGATCGCCTCCAACATCCGCAGCACGCCCATGCCGGTCACCTCGGCGGTCAGCTCCGCCTGCTGCCACGACATCGGCACGTACGAGATCGCGCCGAGGTTGTAGACCTCGTCGGGCCGCACCCGCTCCACCGCCGAGATCAGGCTTCCCTGGTCGAGGAGGTCCCCCGTGGTGATCTGCACGTCGCCGATGTGCTTGCGCAACCGCGCCACATGAGGGTTCGCCTGACCACGCACCAGGCCCCAGACCTCGTACCCCTGCGCAAGCAGATGCTCGGCCAGGTACGAGCCGTCCTGTCCGGTGATGCCGGTGATGAGTGCTCGCCTGGACAGCGGATCCTCCATGGCCGAATTCGGGGCCGGTGCGAGTCCCAGAACCCCGCACCGGGCGTGAAAATATGAGGTTAGCGACCCCGCCGGGACGCTGACGAGAGAGGGCGGCGTTCATGAGGTCACCGACGCTGCGACTGAACGGCCGCGACATCGGCCCGCACGCGGTCATGGCGGTGGTCAACCGCACGCCCGACTCGTTCTTCGACAAGGGCGCCACCTACGGCTTCGACGCCGCGATCGGCGCCGTCGACCGCGCCGTCGCCGCCGGTGCCGACATCGTCGACATCGGCGGCGTGAAGGCGGGCCCCGGCGAGGACGTCGACGTCGCCGAGGAACTGCGCCGCGTCGTCGATCTGGTCGCCGCCGTCCGCGCCCGACACCCCGGCGTCGTGATCAGCGTCGACACCTGGCGCGCGGAGGTCGGCGACGCGGTGGCGCGGGCGGGCGCCGACCTGCTGAACGACACCTGGGGCGGCCCCGACCCGCGCCTGGCGGAGGTCGCCGCCGCCCACGACATCGGCCTAGTCTGCTCGCACGCGGGTGCCCTGGCCCCCCGCACCCGCCCGCACCGCGTCGGCTACACCGACGTCGTGGCCGACGTCATCGACCACGTCACGTCCGAGGCGGAGCGCGCCGTGGCCCTCGGGGTCCGCCGGGACGCGATCCTCATCGACCCCGCCCACGACTTCGGCAAGAACACCCGCCAGTCCCTGGAGATCACCCGCAGGCTCGGCGAGCTGACCGCCACCGGCTGGCCGGTGCTGGTCGCGGTCTCCAACAAGGACTTCATCGGCGAGACCCTGGGCCGCCCGGTCGACAAACGCGGCGTAGGCACCCTGGCCGTCCTGGCCGTCTCCGCCGCCCAGGGCGCCCACGTCTTCCGCGTCCACGACCCCCAATCAGCAAGAACCGCCCTGAACGCCGTAACGGCCCTAACCTCGCCACGACCCAACTGACCCAGCCCTCCACCACCTCCCCGCAACAACCCAACCGACCCCAGCCACCACAGCAACCCCCGACAACCTCAAGGTTTGCGATCGCGTCCGAAGGCAGGTTCAAGTGAAGCGAGAACCTGATCGCGCAGCGAGCCGCAAGGCGAGCCGGAGCGATGCAGCGATCGCACCGTGTTTTTCGACGATGGAGGGCGCTCCGCGCCCGAAGGAGGAGAAAAATACAAACTATAGAGAACGCTGTCTTGCTCGGTATGCGGCTACGTGCATGCGGTTGCCGCAGGTGCGGCTGTCGCAGTAGCGGCGGCAGCGGTTGCGGGACAGGTCGACGAGGACGCGTGAGCAGTCGGGGGCCTCGCAGGTGCGGAGCCGGTCGAGTTCGCCGGCGGCGATCACGTATGCCAGGGCCATGCCGCAGTCGGCGGCGAGGTGTTCGCCGAGGGGCGCGCCGGGTGCGAAGAAGTGGACGTGCCAGTGGTAGCCGTCGTGGTCGGTCAGGTGCGGGGTGGTGCGGACCTCGCCGACGATGTCGTTGATGCGCTGGACGGCGGACGGGACGTCGGCGGAGCGGAACACCGCGTGGAACCGTTCGCGGAGGTCGAGGACGCGGTCGAGGTCGGTGTCGGTGAGGTCGCCGATGTCGCTGAACGCGTTGCGTTCCACGAACGCGTGCAGGCCCCGCAGGTCGTCGAGTTCTTCGGAGCCGGACGCCGCCGCGCCGGTGTTGATGAGGTCGACGACGACGGCGAGCGCGTGCTCGGTGTCATGGGTGAAGATCACAGGGACTCCAGTCTCGGGGACCCGGGGGCGATCGTGTGCCCGGCGGCGGTGCCGGGGGCGGGGACGCGGCCCGTGGCACCAACCTTATGACGAGAATCCGTCGTGTCGACGCGTACGCGTGATCGGGGGTCGTGTCAGCGTTCGTAGTTGGGGTCGGCGACGACCGGGTAGTAGGCGTCGGAGTGCTGGACGCGCATCGTCACGGCCGTTCCCTCAAGGGTGTAGTCGGCCTTCACCTGGCGGAACATGGAGTCGCTGGCCCAGGGGTTGTAGAGGCGGCCGACGGTCGCGCCGTAGCGGAGGTGGACGACGTCGTAGCCGCCGGACGGCATGGACTCCAGTGCCAGCCCGTCGGCGAGGGAGATGTTGAACCGGAATTCGGCGGGGGCGTCGGGGCCGTGGATGACGGTCAGGAGCCGGACTCCGCTGGCGGTGGTCTGCGCGACGATGTCGGTGTCGACGTCGACGCCGACGAAGACCCGGAGGCTGGGCCGGAGGATCTGCGCGACGGTGTCGGCGGCGGCCACGTCGATGCCGAGGTGGATCCGCTGCCCGTCCCTGGTGGGGACCCACACGCCGTCGCGGGCGCGCTGACCCCAGGCGACGTCGGGGTTCTCCATCTCCTGCGGTTCGTTCTTGCCGCGTGCGACGAGGATCCTGGAGGCGGCGCTCATCGCCGCGGCAGCCCCGTCCCGTGCATGCCTCATGGCGGGCCCCCTCGCCTTCTTTCATCACTTGCGTGACTTCGTGCCTGTTACGGGTTTACCAGGGTCTAGCGGGTGTTGACGTCCCTTGGCCTGCCGTCGGTGGATTCGTGACGTTCGCCCCGCGCGTCGTTGGACCTTACACCACGCTTATACGCGCCGATCGGGTCGGGTGCGGATCCCGTCGAAGTCGATCACGGCCCGATGACGGTGCGCATCCGGGCCTTCACGCAGAAAACACTTTGTGTCCGTGGTGGAACGTCCGCATCATTGGACACATCGAATCGAACACGAAAGCGCGAAGGGGCGAGCCACCGGTTAGGCGGCCGGTCTCCAAAACCGGCGGAAAGTGGGTTCGACTCCTACCGCCCCTGCTGAACACGCACGACGGGCTCGTGGTGTAACGGAAGCACACTTCCCTTGCAAGGAAGCGATCAGGGTTCGACTCCCTGCGGGTCCACCGGTGTTACGCGCGGCGGGCCGTCCCGTGACAGGACGGCCCGCCGCGCGGCCCTCGGAGGGTTGGCCGAACGGTAAGGCAGCAGTTTCGAAAACTGTCGTCGAGGTGACACTCGAAGGGGTTCGACTCCCTTACCCTCCGCAAATTCGGGCGCTATTCGGCGTCATGCCGGAACGGGCTCGCCGACGGTGGCGGTCTCGGACAGGTCGGCGAGGACGTCGCTCAGCCGGTCCAGGGCGCTCGCGATCCACGGCAGGGACGCCGGGGCGGGTGAGGCCAGGGCCGCGAGGCGTTGTTCGTCGTCGTCGCCGTAGAGCTGGCTGGGCGCGACCCGCATCCGCAGCGCGGCCGGGGGGTCGCCGAAGGAGCTGCCCGGCAGGACGCCGACTCCGTAACGTTCCAGCAGCAGGCCCGTGAGGTCGGCGGCCGTCCGGACGTCGTGGCCGGCGGCCAGCGCTTCCCGGATCGGGCCGAAGTTCGGGTAGACGTAGAACGCCGCCTCGGGCCGCGTGACGCGGGCGCCCGCAGCGGCGAACCGGTCCGCGACCGCGCTCGTGACGGCGGCGTGCAGCCGCCGGCTCCGGTCGACGTGCTCGACGAGCTCGGGCGGCTCCGCGAACGCGTACGCGGCGGCGTGCTGCATCGGGGCGGGCGCGCTCGACCAGATCTCGCTCGCCACGCCCAGCAGGCTGTCGCGCAGCGCGCGGCCGAACGGCCCGTCCGGCAGCCGCGCCACGCCGAGCCGCCAGCCGCCCGCCGCGAGGCTCTTGCTCAGCGCCGTCGTCACGACCGTCCGCTCCGGCGCGAACCGGGCCGGGCTCGGCAGGGCGCGTCCCGGCGCGTGCACCAGGTCGCGGTAGATCTCGTCCGAGATGATCGTCAGGCCGAGGTCGCGCGCCACGGCGCACACCCGCCGGACGGTGTCCTCGGACGCGAGCGTCCCGGTCGGGTTGTCGGGCAGCGTCACCACCACCGCCCGCACGTCACGGCCCCGCGCCCGGGCCCGCACCACGGCGTCGGCCAGCAGCGCCGGGCTCGGCGCGCCGCCCTCGCCGCGCGGGGTGGCGACGCGGATCGGCTCGGCGCCGACCAGGGACGTCTGGGCCGCGTAGGTGACCCAGCTCGGCGACGGAACCACCACGTCGCCGCCCAGGGAGGTCAGGAGCGCGTACAGCAGCGGCTTGCTGCCGGGGCCCGCCACGATCGCGGCCGGATCGGTGGGCAGGCCGCGCCGCGACCAGTATCCGGCGGCGGCGGCGCGCAGCGCGGCCGACCCGGCGACCGGCCCGTAACCGCCGCGGTCCGCGGCCGCGCCGAGCTCGCGGGTCAGGGCCGGGTGGATGGGGATCCCCGCCTCCCCGAACCCGAGCGGGAGGACGCGGACGCCCTCTCTGCGCTTGCGGGCGATCGCCTCGTTCACCGCGAGCGTCGCCGACAACGCGACGGGACGCGGCGTGAACGGTAGCGGCCGGACGGGTTCGGACTCTTCCTGTGTGGACTCTTCCTGGGCTGGCATCAATGCTCCAAAGGGCACGCTGAAACGGGCAGGCGAAGACGACGGTGGGTGAAAGATCCGGAATCCCTGTGCGCCCCGGCCGGGCTCGAAATCATCCTTTCCCGCGTTTAGCATCATTACAAGCGAGTCTCGGCGATGCTGACCATAAGGTGGACTGATGCTGGAGTTGCGCCGCCTGCGGCTGCTCGCCGAATTCGCCCGTCGCGGCAGCATCGCCGCGACCGCCGCCGCCCTCGGCTACACCCCCTCGGCCGTCTCGCAGCAACTGGCGGCCCTGGAACGGGAGGCCCGCGTCCCGCTGCTGGACCGCACGGCCCGCAGCGCGGAGCTGACCGACGCCGGGCGCCGCCTCGCCGACCGCGCCGAGGAGATCCTCGTCCTCGTGGAGACCGCCGAGGCGGAGCTGTCGGCGCACTCCGACACGCCGATGGGACGGGTGGTCGTCACCGCGTTCCCCACGGCCGCCGTCGCCTTCGCGCCCGCCCTGGCGGAGAGCCTCGGCGAGCATCCGGACCTGACCTTCGTGCTGCGCCAGACCCGGCCGGGCGACGGCGTCCGGCAGGTGCAGAACGGCGAGGTCGACATCGCGCTGATCGACGACTGGACGGGCAAGGTCCCCGAGCAGTCGCCCGCGGCCCTGGAGTTCTTCCACCTGCGCCGCGACCCGCTGGTGCTGGTCGTCCCGGCCGGGCACCCGATGTCGGACCCCGAACGGCCCGTCGACCTGCAGCAGCTCCGGGACGAGGCGTGGCTGGCCGCGCCTCCCGGGGAACCGTCCCGGCAGGCCCTGGAACGGCTCATGGACACCGTCGGCGGGGCCCGTCCCGTCCCGTGGGAGTTCGAGGGGCTGCACACGATCCTGAGCCTGGTGGCGCGCGGTATCGGCATCACCGCGCTGCCCGCGCTGGCGCTCACCGCCGGTGATCAGGACGTGGCCGTCCGGCGCATCCCCGAGTGCACCCTGGCGCGGGAGGTCTACGCCGTGACCCGGGCCGCGAGCGTGCGCCGCCCGTCGGTCGCGGTCACGCTCAGGGCCATCTACGCCGCGGCTCGCGACGCTTCGTCCGCCCCGCCGGAGAGCTGAGCGGGGCACCCGCTACCGTCGAAGGTGAGGCCTGGATCACAGTTGTGATCAGATCCTCCTCTGGCCGCTTCCGGCCACCGCCCGCACTGGTCGGCGCATGGATCCGAACTAAGGGGGGAACGACGGCACACGGACCGGATCACACGAAAACGGACATGCGTGTGCCGCTCATCACGTACCGTGGGGCGGAATCGTGACCACATCCGAGTCCAAGCACACTGATCGGGGAGCGCAACACTCGATGGATCGACCGGCGACCACTCCCGCCGCACCCTCCGGGGCGGTGGAGACGCCCACGCCAACGGCACCGGACGCCGAGGCGCAGGGCGGCGGCCACCACGTGTTCGAACTGCCGCGGGTGACGGCGCTGCTGATGCACGCGCTCCCGCGCTTCGTCGAAGGGGTGATCGCCCCCGTCGCGGTGTTCTACGCCGCGCTCACCCTGCTCGGGCTGAACGGCGCGCTCGTCGCCGCCGTCGCCTGGGTGTACGGCGGCATCATCTACCGCTTCGTGCGGGGCCACCCGGTCTCGGGGATGTTGCTGCTGGCCGCGGTCGGCGTGACCGTCCGGGCCGTGACGGCCGCCGCGACGCACAGCGCGGTCGTCTATTTCCTGCAGCCGACGCTCGGCACGCTCATCATCAGCTTGTCGTTCCTCGCCTCGGTACCGCTCGGACGCCCCTTGGCCATGAAACTGGCCAGAGACATGGCGCCGATCCCCGAGGCGTTCCTGAAGCACGCGCGGGTGCACCAGTTCTTCCTGCGGATCTCGCTGCTGTGGTCGATGGTCCTGTTCACGAACGTGGCCGTGAGCCTTTGGATGCTGTTCAACGAGTCGATCGGCATGTACCTGTGGGTCCGCACCGGCATCGTCGCCGGACTGGGCGCGATCGGCGTGGCCGTCTCGGTGTGGGGCTTCAAGCGCGTGGTGCGCCGCGTGAACCACGAGCCCGCCGCGTCCTGACCCGCCCCGCCCCGCGCCCGCACCGCCCATGACCGAGGTCCCGTGACCGACGCCACATGACCGATACGGCCTGACCGGCGATTTTCCTGCCGTTCGGCCCGAACTTCCGGTCCGGCCGTGGCGTCTCCTTTCACAGTTGGATTCACCGGCTTGGGGTGAAGCCTTGGGCTATGGGGGAGTTTGTTGTGATCGATGGGCGATTCAGGCTGGTGCTGACCGGTGGCGCGGGCGCGGCGGTGCTCGCGGTCGGCGGCGTGACCGGCTGCGCGATCGGCGGTGAGGGCAAGCTGGCCTCGGGCGACGCGGCCGACGCCGTGACGATCACGCCGGCCAACGGGACCGCCCAGGTCCGACCGGACGGGACCATCGAGGTGAAGCTCTCGGACGGCAAACTGCAGAACGTCACCGTGCAGGGCCAGGGCGCCACCATCACCGGGAAGTTCGACGGCGGTCGCCGGACGTGGCGGTCCACCCGGACGCTGACGCCCGGAACGTCCTACACCGTCACGGCGCAGGCCCGCGACGACGGCAAGACCCGCACCGTGACGAGTTCCTTCACCACGCTCAAGGCGGACAAGACCCTGTCGATCGTCGACGTCACGCCGAACGTCAAGGGGGAGAAGGTCGGGATCGGCATGCCGATCATCGTCCGGTTCGACCGTCCGGTCGCGAACAAGGCCGCCGTGGAGCGGACCCTGCGCGTCACGCCGGACAAGCCGGTCGAGGGCTCGTGGCGGTGGATCTCCGCCGACCAGGTCGTCTACCGGACGAAGACGTACTGGCAGCCGCACCAGACCGTCCGGTTCCACGCGAGCCTCGCGGGCGTGAACGCGGGCGGCGGCGTGTACGGGGCCGAGGACGAGCAGGCCACCCTCACCATCGGCGCCGCGCAGGTCACCACCGGTGACATCGACGGGCACCACATGACCGTGACGCGGGACGGCAAGAAGCTGCGCACCGTCCCGTTCAGCGCGGGCAACGGGCAGACCCGCGAGTACACCACCACCAGCGGTGTCCACCTGCTGATGGAGAAGGGCAACCCCGTCACGATGACGTCCCCCGGCCGGAAGCCGGGCGACGCGGGCTACTACAAGCAGGTCGTCAACTACGCGGTCCGCTTCTCCAACAGCGGCCAGTACGTGCACTCGGCGCCCTGGTCGGTCGGCTCGCAGGGGTCGGTGAACGTCAGCCACGGCTGCCTGAACGTCAGCCCCGCCAACGCGAAGTGGTTCTACGACGTCATGCAGCGCGGCGACGTCCTCAAGCTGACCGGGACGAACCGCGAGTTCGAGCCGGACAACGGCTGGGGCTTCTGGCAGCTCTCCTACGACGAGTGGCGGCAGGGTAGCGCACTGCGATGAACCCCCGTCCCACCAGCATCTCTTGCAACGCTTTGATCTCGGACACCCGCCAAAAGCCACGGTCATGACATGATCCTTGAATTTTGTCGCTAATGTCTCCCTGATAGACGGCGGGTTCGGGAGGTCGTAGTGCAGCGGAGGGTTTCCGCAGGGGTTCGAGCAAGCGCGGGGATGGCCGGTGCCCTACTGCTGCTCACGACGGCCTGCAACGGCGGAGAGAAGGAAGGCGGCGTCACCGTCGGCGAGAAGGCCGACGCGGCGCTTCCCCAGGTGACGATCAGTCCGGGCAACGGCAACACCAAGGCGAGACCGGAGGACGGTGTCGTCGTCACCGCGGCGGGCGGCACGCTTCAGCAGGTCGCCGTCATGCTCAAGGGCAAGCCCGTCGACGGCGAGATGGCGGCCGACAAGACCAGCTGGAAGTCCCGGACGCTGCGTCCCGGCGCCAAGTACCAGGTGACCGCCGTCGCCACGAACCCCAAGGGCAAGACGGCCACGGTCAGCGCCACGTTCGCCACGCTCAAGGCGCCGAAGGAACTCGGCATCATCGACATCACGCCGAGCAAGAACGAGAAGGTCGGGGTCGGCATGCCGATCCGGGTCGTGTTCAACCGCGGCGTGGCCGACAAGAAGGCCGTCGAGAAGGTCCTGGACGTCAAGTCGACCAAGCCCGCCACCGGCGCCTGGCACTGGGTCAACGACACCACGGTGATCTTCCGGACGAAGAACGGCGAGTACTGGCGGCCCAACCAGGAGATCACCTTCTCGGCGAAGCTGGCCGGCGTGAAGGCGGGCAAGAAGACCTACGGCACGTCCGACTACAACCGCAGGTTCCGCATCGGCGACGAACACATCCTCCGCGTCAGCACCAAGACGAAGCGGGCGGTCGCCATGAGGAACGGCACCAAGGTCCGCAGCTGGCCCATCAGCGCGGGCAAGGGCGGCCGCGTCGTCAACGGCGTCGACACCTACCTCACCACCAGCGGCATCCACCTCACCATGGGCAAGGAGAATCCGGCGATCATGACGTCGGAGTGGATGGGCGTCGACCCCAAGGACAAGAAGAACGGCGGCTACCGGGAGGTGATCCCGCACGCGGTGCGGATCTCCGACACCGGCGAGTACGTCCACTCGATGGCCGCCACCGTCTGGGCGCAGGGCCGCCAGAACGTCAGCCACGGCTGCCTCAACTCCCCGCCCAAGGACGCCCGCTGGTTCTACAACTGGTCCTACCGCGGCGACCCGGTGATCGTGACCGGCACCAAGCGCCGGCTCGAACCGTTGAACGGTTGGAGCTATTACCAGATGTCGTGGAGCCAGTGGGTCAAGGGAAGCGCGCTCGACCGATCCGTGACCACGGGATGAGTTGACCGGCCCCCTCGGCGGGAAGAAGGCGGGCACGGCCGCCACCAGCGATGGGGGACCCGGTGAACGAGTCAGCGCACGAGTCATTACCACCGTCGTCGGGGCGCCGTCGGCCCAGGCTGCGGCGCCGCGTCCGGCGCGGCGTGCACCGCGCCGCGCGCCGCGTGACGCTGTGGGCCCTGCGCCCGCTGCGCTGGCGGCGCGCCCCGCGACCGGGTGAACGGCTCCGCGTCCGTGTCCTGCTGCAGAACGCGCACGGGACCGGAGGGACGATCCGCACCGTGCTGAACCTGTGCGGGCACCTCACCCGCGACCACGACATCGAGATCGTCAGCGCGCTGCGGAGGAGCAGGCGCCCGTTCTTCACCATCCCAGGCGACGCGCGACTGACCTACGCCGACGACCGTTTCGCTCCGAAGAACGTCGCGGCGCGACTTCTGGCCCGGCTGCCGAGCGTCCTGACCCCGGTGGACGAGGCGTCCTTCCGGCTCATGAGCCTCTGGTCGGACGTGTGTCTCCTGCGCGCCCTGTACCGTACGCCCGCCGACGTCGTCGTCGGCACCCGCCCCTCGCTCGTCCTGCTGGCGGCGGAGCTCGCGCCCCGCGGCGTCGTCACGATCGGCCAGGACCACATGAGCCTGGAGTCCTACCAGCCCGCGCTGCACCGCCAGGTCGTCCGGGGGTACCGGCGGCTGAGCGTCCTCGCCGTCCTCACCGAGGCCGCCCGCGCCGGATACGAGCGGGCCCTCGCCGGGTCCGGCGTCCGCGTCGTGCGGATCCCGAACGCCGCGCCGCCGCTGCCGGGACCACCGTCCCGGCGCGAGGACAAGGTCGTGCTGGCCGCCGGACGGCTCGTCGCCAACAAGGGCTTCGACACGCTCATCCGCGCCTTCGCGCCGCTCGCCGCCGAGCACCCCGACTGGACGCTGCGGATCTTCGGTCGTGGAGCGCGCCGCGACCGGCTGCTCGCGTTGATCGACGAGCTCGACCTCACCGGACGGGTCGAGCTGCTCCCCGTCACCCGTGACCTTCACGGCGAGATGGCCCGCGCCTCGATCTACGCGCTGTCGTCCCGCCGCGAGGGCATGCCGATGGTGATCATCGAGGCGATGGGGATGGGCCTGGCGGTGGTGTCGTTCGACTGCCCGCACGGCCCCGCCGAACTGATCGACCACGGGGAGGACGGGTTGCTCGTCCCGCCGGGCGACACCGCCGCGCTCACCACCGCCCTCCGTGAGCTGATCACGAAACCCGAGCTGCGCGACCGGCTCGGCGAGCGGGCCGTCCGGTCGGCGCGCGCCCACGACCTCGACCACATCGGGCCCCAGTGGTCGCGGCTGCTCGCCGACGGCGCGGCCCTCAGGCGCGCTGGACGAGTCCGCGGATGAACGCCGCCTGCCCGGCGTGCTGAAGGTCGTCGGAGACGACACTGATCAGCCGGACGCCGAGCGTGACCGGCGGGTCCCAGGAGCGGTCCACGACGCGGTCGAGGTCGGCGTCCCTGAGTGTGCCGACGTACTCGACGGTCCTGGCGTGCACGGTGTCGTGGTAGCCGGTCAGCAGGTCCGCCGACTCCACCCGCACCGAGGCGACCTCGTCGACGGTGTGGCCGTATCCGGTGTCGGACGGGTCGAACGGCAGACCGAACCGCCCGGCCCAGCCGTCGTCCGTCCACGCCTGCGGGGTGCCCGCGACGCCGGCGATGTGGTCGTCCTGGACGCGGGTGAGATGCCAGACGAGCCAGGCGATCGTGTTCGCCGCCTCGTCGGCGCGGTAGGCGAGCTGCTTGGGGGTGAGCCCGTCGACGGCGCTGTGGACCTCCTCCCGAATCCGGTCGAAGGCGTCGGTGAGCAGTTGCGCGCTGGTCATTGACGAGACGCTACCCGCAGATCGAGCCCGAAATTCGGTGGCGGCGCGGCGAGTTCGGCTGTTCCGCTTGATACTCAGTGTGTTCAATAGAATCCTGACTGTAGTCGGAAGGTTCTGTGTGCGGGGGAAGGGGCGGATGCCGTGACGCGCCTCTCCTCGTCGACCTCGGGTGGGCCATGTCAGAGCCCCTGACCACCGCCTTCGGGGTCGCGCGGGGCGACCACGCCTGGATCCGCTACGCGGGGGAGGACGAGCGGCGCGAACTGCGGGCGGCGCAGGTGCTCACCGCCGCGGAACGCGGCGAGCGCGTGGTGTTCGTCCATGCCGGTGCCCGCCGCGGCCGCCCCGGCGACGCCCCGGTCGAGGGCGGGCAGGCGACCGTCATCGCGCCGCGCGACGCGGGGTTCGCCGCGGGACGGCTGGACGCCCGCCGCCTCATGGACGTCCTGGAGCAGCAGATCGCCCACGCCGCCCGGCTGGGCCTGCGCGGTCTGCGCCTGTGCGTGGAACTGGCCGACGTCCTCCAGGAGACGCCCGACGTCGCGGAGCACGGACGGGCCCGGGGAGAGGGGAACGGGCCGACCGGTGGCTGCCCGCTCGCCGCGCTGCCCGCGCTGCCCCGCCCTCCGGCGATCATCTGCCATGGCGACCGTGCCCGGCTCCCCGGCCCGCGTCTGCGGGCGCTGGAACGCCGGCACGCGCTGGTTCTGGAGGCCGAGCCGGCGCTGACGCGCGGTCCGCAGTTGTGCGTGCTGCCCGTCCACGGCCCGGCCGGGCTGCGCCTGGTCGGCGAGCTCGACGGCTCGAACATCGGGGTGCTGGCACGGGCGCTGGAGACGGCCCCGCTGGACGGCCGCGACCTGCACCTGGACGTACGGGAACTGCGGCACGCCGATGTGGCGGCCGTCCGGCTGCTGGTGCGCGTCGCGGCGGCGATGCCGGACGGTCACCGGCTGGTCCTGCACGCGCCCGGCCCGGTGGTCAGCGCCGTGCTGCGGCACTTCGGGTGGGCCGGGCGGCTCGTGCTGGAAGAGGGGGGCTGGGGGTGAAGCGTTCGGCGTTCGTCCACCAGGGCTGCGTGTACGCGGGCGACGAGGAGTTCCTGCGGATGGCCGTGCCGTTCGTCGACGAGGGGCTGCGCCGGGACGAACCGGTCCTGGTCACCACCACTCCCGCCAACCTCGACCTGGTGCGGGCGGCCCTCGGGCGGCACGCCCGGCACGTCGACTACGCCGAGACCGCGTTCTTCGGCCGCCGGCCGCCGCAGCGGGTCGCCGCGTTCCTCGGCTGGCGGCACCGGCATCCGCGCGCCGCCCGGGTCCGGATCCTCGCCGAACCGGTGTGGACCGGACGGTCCGCGCGGCAGGTCGAGGCGTGGGAGTGCATGGAGTCCGCTCTCAACGCCGTGCTCGCCGACACCGGCATCCATATGATCTGCCCCTACGACGCCCGTACCGTCGAACCGGAGATCGTCCGCAACGCGCACCGTACGCATCCGCACATGGTCGCCGGGACCGACGTGTCCGACAGTCCCGGGTATGTCGAGCCCGTCTCGTTCGTCCGCGGTCGGGAGACGCCGCTGCGGGACCGTCCCGGCGACGCCGTCACCCTCACCTTCACCGGTGACCTCAGCCGCATGCGGCACGCCATCGTCATGGAGTCCGCGATGCTCGGGCTCGCCGGAGAACAACTCATGACCTTCGCGGCGGCGGTCAGCGAGCTGCTCACCGGGGCGGACGGCGACGCGCTCCCCAGCGTCGCGCTGTGGGCGCGGCCAGGGGAGGTCGTGTGCGACATCCACCTGCCCGCGACGACGTCCCTCGATCCGTTCATCGGCCTGCACCCGCCGACGCTCGACCCGCGGCCGGGCGACGGGCTCTGGCTCGCCCGGCAGATCTGCGACCACCTGGACGTGCGGCCCGGCGGGGACGGCACGACGATCCGGCTGCACACCCCGAACGTCCGCGTCGCCGAGGCGGGGCGGGGCGTCTAGCCCGGCGCGCGGGCCGGGAGCCGGCCGGTGACGTCGCGGCCGCCGCCGGGACGCGGCCGCGCGGTGACCGCCCCGCCGTGCGCGGTGGCGTCGCGCTCGGCATCGTCGTCACCGCGGTGTTCGCCGTGACGCGGGGTCGGCCGACCGTCGTCCCGGTGTGGCCATGGCCGGAGGCGTCCTCGCCACCCTGCTCATCGGCGGCGTCGCCGGACTGTATCCCGCCGTCCGCGCGGCCCGTCTTGACCCGAACGAGGCCCTCTCCGCTCCGTGATCACCGAGCGTGTGCGAACATATGTTCGTGTCGGGTTTCAGGTCGGGTCGGGCCACGATCCTGCACGCCGACCTGGACTCCTTCTACGCGTCGGTCGAGCAGCGCGACGATCCCGGCCTGCGGGGGCGACCGGTGATCGTCGGTGGCGGGGTGGTGCTGGCGGCGAGCTACGAGGCCAAGGCCCACGGCGTGCGGACCGCGATGAGCGGCGGGCAGGCCCGGCGGCTGTGCCCCCGCGCGATCGTCGTCCCGCCGCGCATGAGCGCCTACACCGAGGCGAGCCGGGCGGTGTTCGCGGTGTTCCGGGCCACGACGCCGCTGGTGGAGGGCCTGTCGATCGACGAGGCGTTCCTGGACGTGGACGGCCTGGGCCGCCCCGCCGTGGACGTCGCCGTGCGGCTGCGCCGGGAGATCGCCGAGGAGGTCGGGTTGCCGATCACGGTCGGGGTGGCGCGCACCAAGTTCCTCGCGAAGGTGGCGAGCGCGGTGGCCAAGCCCGACGGGCTCCTGGTGGTGCCGCCGGACGGTGAACGGGAGTTCCTGCGCCCGCTGCCGGTGCGGCGGCTGTGGGGGGTCGGCCGGGTCACCGCGGACAAGCTCGCCCGGTTCGGCGTCATGACGGTCGGTGACGTGGCGGACATGCCGGAGGCGGCGCTGGTGTCACTGCTCGGCCCCGGCGCGGGCCGTCACCTGCACGCCCTGGCGCGGGGCCGCGACCCGCGCCCCGTGCGGACCGGGGCGCGGCGCCGGTCGATGGGCGCGCAGCGGGCACTCGGACGCCGTCCCCGCACGCCGCGGGAGTTGGACGCCCTCCTGGTCGCGCTCGTCGACCGGCTCGGCGGACGGCTGCGCCGGGCGCGGCGGGTGTGCCGGACGGTCACGCTCCGGCTGCGGTTCGCCGACTTCGCCCGCGCCACCCGCTCGCACACCCTGCCGGAGGCGACCGCGGAGACCCCGGTGATCCTGGACGCGGCCCGGGGCCTGCTCGCGGCCGCCGCTCCGCTGGTCGAGAGCCGGGGCCTGACCCTGATCGGCGTCTCGCTCGGCAACCTCCGCGACGACCGGGCCGTGCAGCTCGCCCTGCCGCTCGACCGGACGTCGGCGGCGGGCAGGGACCTGGACGGCGCGGTCGACGGCGTCCGCGACCGGTTCGGTGCGAACGCCATCACCCGCGCGGTGCTCCTCGGCCGCGACCAGGGCCCCTCGGTGCCGCTCCTGCCGGACGAGCAGGACGGCCTCGACTGAAACGACCCCGACTGAAACGACCTCGACTGTGACGGCCTCGACTTAGGACGGCTTGATGATGCCCAGACCGTCCGCGCCGACCTGGACGGCCGACTCGTCCAGCTCCGCCTCCGAGATCGGCTGGACGTGGCCGTCGAGGTCGAGGACGGGGCTGGCCTCCTTGTACCAGGACTCGATGACCGCGTTGCCCCAGAAGTCGCGGCGGCGGTCGTCGTGCACGCTCCACCGGTACGTCTCGTGGTCGGGGTCGCCGGTGTAGTAGTCGGAGGTGTAGACCTCGACACGGTGCCCGTCGGGGTCGCGGAGGTAGACGTAGAAGGCGTTGGACACGCCGTGCCGTCCGGGGCCCCGCTCGATGTGGTGCTCCTTGCCCAGCGACCCGAAGATGTCGGCGGTCCGCAGGACCTGGTGCGACTCGTGCGTCGCCACCCCGAGGTGGTGCAGGCGCGGCCCGGCGCCGCCGGTGAAGGCGACGTCGTGGACGGTCTGCTTCCGGAACATCCACGCCGCGTACAGCTCGTGCTCGTCGCCCTCGATGGTCTCCGAGCAGCCGAACCCGAGCGACTTGTAGTGCTCGTAGGCGGCGGGGATGTCGGGAGTGCAGACGTTGAAGTGGTCGAGCCGCGCGATCTGGGCGCCGCGGTGCAGGTCGTAGCGCTGGATGAGGCGCTCGCCGCGGGCGATGTCGTGGAAGAACTCGACGGTGAAGCCGAGCGGGTCCACGGTGCGCAGGGCGTCGCCCACGCCGTAGGTGCCCTCGCCCGCGGGGACGCGGCGGACGGGACGGCCGAGCTCGGTGAAGAACCGCTCGGCCCGGTCGACGTCCTCGGGGGTGCGGACCCGGTAGGCGAGGTGGTCCAGGGCGGCGACCGGCCCGGTACGCAGCACCAGCGAGTGATGGGTCAGTTCGTCGGTGCCGCGCAGGTACAGGGCGTCCGGTGTCTCATGCTGGACGTGCAGACCGAGCATGTCGACCCAGAACCAACGGGCCGCGCCCAGGTCCGTGACGACCAGCTGCGCGTAGGCGGAGCGGATGACGTCGGGGGCTGTGCTCATTCCTTCTCCTGTGCGCCGAAGCGGGGCGTGTGCACCTCGCCGAGCATGACGTGAACGATCTTGGACTCGGTGAAGAAGTCGATGCTGTGCGCACCACCCTCCCGGCCGACGCCCGAGTCCTTCATGCCACCGAAGGGGGTGCGCAGGTCACGGACGTTGTGGGAGTTGATCCAGACCATACCCGAGGCGACGGCGTGCGCGATCCGGTGACCGCGGCGCAGGTCGTTGGTCCACACGTAGCCGGCGAGGCCGTACCGGGTGGCGTTGGCCAGCTCGATCGCCTCGGCCTCGTCGTCGAACGGCGACACCGCAACGACCGGGCCGAAGATCTCCTCCTGGAAGATCCGGGCGTCGCGGGAGACGTCGGTGAAGACGGTCGGCTGCAGGTAGTTGCCCTCGGGCAGGTGCGCGGGACGGACGCCGCCCGCGACGAGCTTGGCCTCCCGCTGCCCGATCTCCACGTACTCCAGGACGCGTGCGTAGTGCTCGGGGTGCACGAGAGCGCCGACCTCGGTCGCGGGGTCGGACGGCGGCCCGACCTTGACCCGCTCGGCGCGTTCGGCGAGGCGCCGGGTGAACTCCTCGTAGACGGGCCGCTCCACGAGGACGCGGGAACCGGCCGTGCAACGCTCCCCGTTCAGCGAGAACACGCCGAACAGGACCGAGTCGAGGGCCGCGTCGAGGTCGGCGTCGGCGAACACCACGACGGGCGACTTGCCGCCGAGTTCCATCGACAGCGTCTTCAGGCCGTCGGCGGAGCACCGCATGATGTGCCGTCCGGTGTCGGTGGAGCCGGTGAACGACAGCAGCGGGACGTCCGGGTGGTCGACCAGGGCCTGGCCCGCCTCCTCGCCGATGCCGTGCACGATGTTGACGACCCCGGCGGGCACCCCGGCCTCGGCGAAGATCTCCGGCCACAGGTTCGCCGACAGCGGCGTCCACTCGGCGGGCTTGAGCACCAGCGTGCAGCCGGACGCGATCGCGGGGGCGAGCTTCCAGCTCTCCAGCATGAACGGGGTGTTCCACGGGGTGATCAGACCGGCGACCCCGGCGGGCGTCCGCACGACGTAGTTGAGCTGCTGCTCGCCGACGCGGAAGGCCTCCTCGCCGAGCGCGACGATCACGTCGGCGAAGTAGCGGAAGTTCTCGGCGGCGCGGCGGGCCTGACCGCGCGCCTGGGTGATCGGCAGCCCGGAGTCGAACGACTCGAACGCCGAGAGCCGGTCCTCGCGGGCCTCGACGGCGTCGGCGACGCGGTTGAGGATGGTGGCGCGCTCCCGGTTGCCGAGCCCCGCCCAGGCGGGGAACGCCGCGCGGGCCGCGGCGACGGCGCGGTCGATGTCGGCGGGACCGCCCGCGGCGGCGGTGGTGTAGGGGGTGTTGGAGACGGGGTCGACGACGTCGAAGACGGAGCCGTCGGCGCTGTCGGTGAACTCGCCGCCGATCCAGTGCCGGATGCGCTCCGGCAGACCGTCAGGGCGGGCGGGGCTGGAGGGGAGGGGCATCGTGCTCTCTTCCGGTTCGTTGGTGGACGACGCTGCGCGGGATCGGTCTCAGATCCCCGCGGTGAGGTCGCCGCCCTGGTCGAGCAGCGCGCGGATGCGCGTCTGGCCTTCGGCGGTCGGCGTGGTCAGCGGCGGCCGGACGTACCCGGACGGGATCCGGCCCTGCTGCTCCAGCACCCACTTGGCGGGTGCCGGGTTGGTCTCGACGAACAGCAGGTCGACGAGGGGGTGCAGGCGGTAGTGCAGCTCGCGGGCGGCGTCGTGGTCGCCGGCGGTCCACAGCTCGTACATCCGGGCGACGGCGTTGGGAGCGAGGTTGGCGACGGCGCTGATGAAGCCGGTGCCGCCGAGCGCGAGCAGGGGCAGGCACAGCAGCTCGATCCCGGACCACACCAGCAGCTCGGGGCCGCAGGCGTGCAGGACGCGGGAGAAGTGCTCGAAGTCCTTGGTGGTCTCCTTGATCCCGACGACGTTGTCGAAGTCGGTGAACAGCCGCCGGACCGTCTCGGGCGCGATGTCGACGCAGGTCCGGGACGGGACGTTGTAGATGACGAGCGGCAGGTCGGGGAACTCGCGGGCGATGGTCGCGTACCAGGTGTAGAGGGCTTCCTGGGTGGGCCGCGCGTAGTACGGGGTGATGACCAGGGCGGCGTCGGCGCCCGCGTCCCGGGCCGCCGCGGTGATCTCCAGCGTCTCGTCCAGCTTCGTGGAGCCGGTGCCGGGCAGGAACGGGACGCGGTCGGCGACCTCGTCCGCGGCGGTCCGGATGGCGGCGATGCGCTCGGCGGTGGTCTGGCTGCTCGGCTCGCCGGTGGAACCGCCGAACGAGATCCCGTGCGAGCCGGACTCCAGCTGCCAGCGGATCAGGCCGCGCAGCGCGTCATGGTCGACGGCGCCGTCGGCGGTGAACGGCGTGACGACGGGCGCGATGGATCCGCGGATCGTGGCCGGGTCGGTACGGAACTTCAACGTCTGCTCCTCAGTGGTGGTTCTCGCGGCGCCAGGTCTCGTAGGCGTCCCGCCAGCGGGGGCCGAGCGGGTACAGGCCGTCGACGGACTCCCCGGCGGCGACGTGCTCGGTGATGAAACGCTCCTGCGTCTCCTGCTCGACGGAGTCGGCGACCAGGCTCTCGGCGATGTCGGGCGGGATGACGACGACGCCGTCGGCGTCGCCGACCAGGATGTCTCCGGGCTGGACGAGGGCGCCGCCGCAGGCGATCGGCAGCCCGGTGTCCCAGGGGACGTGCCGGCGGCCGAGCACGGCGGGGTGGGCGCCCGCGTGGAAGACGGGCAGGTCCATGCCGCCGACGGTGGCGCTGTCGCGGAGCCCGCCGTCGGTGACGACGCCCGCGGCGCCGCGTTTCTGGGCGCGCAGGGCGAGGATGTCGCCGAGCGTTCCGGCGCTGGTGTCACGGCGGGCGTCCATCACCAGCACCTGACCGGGACGCAGTTCCTCGATCGCGCGCTTCTGCGCGTTCATGCCGCCGCCGTACCGTTCGAACAGGTCCTCACGGAGCGGCAGGTAGCGCAGCGTGTGCGCGGTGCCGACCATCTTCACGTCGTCGCCGCCCGCCGGGTGCACACCGTCGATGGACATGTGCTGGAGGCCCCGCTTGCGCATCTGGGAGCTGAGCGTGGCGGTCGACAGCCCGCGCAGCGCCTCCGCGAGGGACTCGTCCAAGGTGGGCTTCGTCACATAGAGCGAGCCCCAGGCGTCCGCCCGCGCCGCGTCGTCCGCACGGGGCATCGCGCCCCAGTCGGCGAGCGGTCCGCCCTCCACGACGGTGTTGGACAGCCTTCCGGTGGTCTGCGCCCCGTCGGTCACCTCGACCTCGACGGTGTCGCCGGGACGGGCCACCGACGCGCCGGCGGGGGTCCCGGTGAGGATGACGTCACCGGCTTCGAGGGTGACCATCCGGGACAGGTCGGCGACCAGCGTCGCGAAGGGGAACAGCAGGGTGTCGCTGGTGTCCTCCTGGACGACCTCGCCGTTCACCCAGGTGCGGATCCGCAGCCCGCGCGGGTCGACCTGCCGGGCGTCCAGCAGCCGCGGGCCGATGGGGGTGTACCCGTCCGCGCCCTTGGACCGCAGGTTGGAGCCGCGGTCGGCCCACTTCATGTCGTGGACGCCCGCGTCGTTGGCGGCCGTCACCCAGCCGACGTGCTCCCATGCCTCCTCGGGGGAGACCCGGTGCGCGCGGCGCCCGATGACCAGGGCGATCTCGCCCTCGAAGGTCATCAGCTCGCAGCCGGCCGGGCGGGTCAGCGGGTCGCCGGTCCCGGCGAGCGAGGACGGCGGCTTGAGGAAGTAGGAGGGGTGACCGGGGATCCGTCCGCGCTCCTTGGCGCGGGAAGGGAAGTTCAGATGCACTGCGATGATCTTCGAGGGCCGGTCGCCCAACGGGTGCGGCACTGCGGAGCTCCTGACGGTACGGAAGAGGTTCCGGAGAAATCGTATATGAAGTCATGCACGATGACGAGGGTGCCTCTTTGATCGTTCCAACTCGGACGAACACGTCCGAGCGGGAGCCGAAGTTCCCGTGCAGTATGATCGCAAATCGTATGCGAAATCCTCTAGGAGGTGTTTGACGGATGCGCGACCTCGCCGTTCGCACGTTCACGTCCGCCAGTCCGGTGGACGCGCCGCCCGTGCTGCTCGTACACGGCTTCTGCTCGGACGGGACGACCGACTGGGTCGACACCGGCATCGCCGAGGCCCTCACCGCGGCCGGCCGGACCGTCGTGGTCCCGGACCTGCCCGGCCACGGGCGGAGCCCGGCGCCCACCACGCCCGCGGAGGCCACCGCGCCGGCCATCGCCACCGATCTCGTCGCGGCCCTGGACCGGGCCGGCATCTCCTCCTTCGACGCCGCGGGGTACTCCCTCGGGTCCAGGATCGTCTGGGAGCTTCCCGCGGCGGCGCCCGGCCGGGTGGAACGCACCGTACTCGGTGGGCTGAGCCCCGTCGAGCCCTTCTCCGCCGTCGACGTCGAGGCGCTGCACGCCGCCGTCCGGGACGGTGCCGAGCCCGCCGACCCCTTCACCGGCATGATCGCCGGCATGATCGGGAACTTCGGTGACCGCGCCCCCGGACTCGCCCTGTGCGTCGAGGGGCTGCGCTCGACTCCCTTCTCCGGCGGTGCTTGGAAGGCCGAGACCCTTCCGGTCTTCGTCGTGGGCGACAATGATGAGCTGACACGAGGAATCAGCGGCCTCGCCGAGGAGATCGGCAAGGCCGAACTGGTCACCGTGCCCGGAGCTCATCACGAGGTGCTGGGCGGGGCACGGTTCCGTGACGCCGTCGTGCACGCGTTGTCACGGTGACCAGGCCGGCGAACACGACCCGGGGGTGCGGGGCGACGATGAGGAGAACCGGGTGAGTCCCGCGAAGAAGCAGGGGCAGGTCAAGGAGAGCAAGGCCGAGTTCTGCTACGACCTGCTCCGCTCGCGCATCCTTGACGGCACCTACGTGCCCGGTTACCGGCTGGTCATCAACCAGCTCGCCCAGGAGACGGGGGTCAGCACCATCCCCCTGCGCGAGGCGCTGCGCCGCCTGCAGTCCGACGGGCTCGTCGAGGTGGTGCGCAACGTCGGCGCCCGCGTCGCGGTGTTCGAGGCCGAGCAGGTGGAGCACACGCTGCAGATCCTCGCCCGGCTCGAAGGCTACGCCACCGCCATCTCCGCGCCGCTCATGACGGCCGCGGAGCTGGAGCGCTCCCGCAAGATCAACGACCGCATGGTGGAGGCGCTGGAGGAGTTCGACCCGACCGCGTTCACCGCGCTGAACCGCGAGTTCCACTTCTCGATCTACGAGCACTGCCCCGACGCGCACCTGCGGGCCCTGCTGGAGGCGGAGTGGACGCGCCTGGACCACATGCGCCGCTCCACCTTCACCTACGTCCCCGGCCGCGCCCGCCGTTCGGTGGTCGAGCACGAGGGAATCCTCGACCTCATCGCCAAGGGCGCCGACCCCGGCGAGATCGAGCGCGTGGCCTGCGCCCACAAGAACGCCACCGCCCACGCCCTCCACAGCGCCGTCCCCCACAAATAAACGACCAGAACCCCGAACGCGCCGCCCCGAAAGGGACGGCGCGTTCGTCTGTTTCCCCCGCTCACCGCTCAGCCCCCATCCCGGACCCCGAGGTGGTGACCCCAGCCCGGGTCACGGGGGTTCCAGCGGGTCGCCCACCTGGGTGGACAGCCCCCTGGAAGGTCACGTGAGCAGTTGGCCGCCGTCCACCTGGATGATGGCGCCGGTGATGTGGTTCGCCTGGTCGGAGGCGAGGAACAGCACCAGCGGGGCGATGTCGTCCGTGGTGGCGATCTTGCTCAGCGGGATGCGGGACTCCCAGGCCGCGCGGGCCTCGGGGACGTCCATGAGCCCGGCCGTCATCGGGGTGTGGACGGGGCCGGGCGCGACGCCGTTGACCCGGATGCCGTTGCCCGCGAGTTCGAGCGCGGCGGTGCGGGTGAGGGCGTCCACGGCCGCCTTGGTGGCCTCGTAGTGGCCGAGGCCGGCGGTGGGCTGGCGCGCTCCGATGGAGCTGATGTTGACGATGCGGCCCTTGGTGCCGCGTTCGATCATCTGGGTGGCGACCGCCTGGGTGACGGTGAAGGTGCCGCGCAGGTTGACGGCGACGACCGTGTCGAAGATCTCCATCGGCAGGGACGCCAGGGGGCCGCCGCCGGCGACGAGGCCCGCGTTGTTGACGAGGATCTCGACGGGACCGACGGTCTCGGCGACGTGGGCGACTCCGGTGGTGACCGAGTCCACGTCGGTGATGTCCATGGTGACGGAGTCGGCGTCGATCTCCTTGGCGACCTTGGCGGCGTTCTCGGCGTCCCGGTCGGCGATGACGACACGGTCGCCCGCGGCCGCGAACGCGGCGGCGATGGCGCGGCCGATGCCGCTGGCGCCGCCGGTGACGAGGACGACCCTGCCGTCGTTCACCCGGCCGCTCACCGGGCTTCCGCGATGATGATGCGCGGGCTGCCGGGCAGGGCGCGGGTCTCGACCGGCTCCCAGCCCGCGTCGGTCAGCCAGCCGCGGACCTCGGCCTCGGGGTAGACGACGGTGCCGTCGATGACCAGGTACTCACCGGCGTGGAGGGCGTCGATGAGGCGCTGCTCCGGGTCCTCGTCGAGGAAGAAGTCGAGCAGGACGAGCTTGGCGCCGGGCGCGGCGGCCTGGCGGGCCCGCTCGATGAGGGTCTTGTTCTGCTCGGCGTCGAAGCGGTGCACGACGTGTTCCATCAGCACGCAGTCGAACCCGTCCGGCAGTTCGCCGGTGAGCGGGTCGGCTTCGACGACCGCGGTGCGCTCGCCGAGGCCCGCCTCCTCGAAGGCGGTGGTGGCGAAGCCGGTGAAGTCGGCGGGGCCGAGGAAGGTACCGTGCGCCTTGTCGGCGGCCTTCAGCGCCTCGATGAGGAACGAGCCGGACAGGCCGCCGAAGTCCAGAATGCGGGAGTGGGAGGTGAAGTCGAAGTTCTCCGCGAGCATCCGGGCGTGCAGCGCGTTGTAGGTCATCACGCCGGTCATGAACGTCTGCATCCGCTCGCCGGCCATGTCGAGCTGCTGGGGCTTGTCGCTGCGCGTGGTGGCGGCGAACCCGAGCCAGTGGGGGTAGCTGATGGCGTCGAGGAACGCCAGGAACGGCCGCAGGTCGATGCCGCCGGCGTCCCCGGCGAGGTAGGCGGCGGTGGCCGGGGTGTTGGCGTAGCGGCCGTCCTCGCGGGTCAGCAGGCCGAGGGCGGCCATGGTGTCGGCGAGGATGCGGGCGGTGCGCTGGGGCAGCCCGGCCCGTCCGGCGATCTCGGTCGCCGTCGCGGGTCCGTCCGCGAGCGCGGCGAACACGCCGGTCTCACTCGCCGCGAACAGCTGCTTGGCGGCCATGTAGCCGGTGGCGACGCCGAGGATGCTGGAGGGGTCGGCGCCCGGGGAGGGATGCGACATGAAAATGTCTCCTTCGCGGTAAGAATATGCAGGATGCTATACGATCTATGCTGAGACGGCCAGGGGTCCTCCCGGGGCCGACCACCCCTCTCATCGGAGGTCACGATGGAGTTCGCAGAGCGCGTACCCCGGCGGCGGCTCGGCGTGCACGGTCCCGAGGTCCCGCTGCTATCGCTCGGTTCATGGAACACGTGGGACCGGATGGACCGTGACGACGCGGCCGAGCTCGTCCGGCTGGCGGTCGACCGCGGTGTCGACATGTTCGATGTGGCGCACTACAACTTCGGCCCCCATGCCGAAAACGCCGTTACCGATGTGTTGTTCGGCCAGGCCGTCCGTGATGCCGGAATCGCTCGCGAAGATTACCTCCTGTGCGGGAAGCTCTGGTTGTGGGAGTACCCGGCGTCCTCGTTCGCCGAGCAGATCAAGGTGTCGCTCGGACGGATCGGCACCGACCACGCGGACATGGTCGTGGTCGGCGACTTCATGGAACGCCCCGACCTGAAGGCCGTGGTGCGGGACGTGTCGGAGCTCGTGCGGGCCGGGCGCTTCAAGGCGTGGGGCGTCAACAACTGGTCGGCGGGCGATGTGCTGTTCGCCTGCCGGTTCGCGACCGCCGAGGGCCTGGTGCCGCCGACGTTCGCGCAGTTGAAGTACAACCTGGCCCGGCGGTCGGTTCCCGAGGGCGACCTGTACGGCAGGCTGTTCTCCGAGGAGGGGCTGGCTCTGCAGGCGTCGGACGTCCTGGAGGGCGGCATCCTCGCCGGCAAGCTCGACCCCCAGCGGAAGATCGGCGCCGACCCCGGGGGCATCCGTGACCGGATCCGCGCCGCGCTCCCCGAGATCCGGCGGATCGCCGACGGGTTCGGCGTCACGCCCGCGCAGCTCGCGATCGCCTTCACCCTCGCCTATCCGGCGGTGTCGAACGTCCTGGTCGGCGTCAGCCGGATCGGCCAGTTCGAGGACAATCTGGCCGCGCTCGGGCTGTGCGCCCGCCGCGGTGACGAACTGCGCGAGGCCGTGGCCGGGCTGTGGCTCGACGAGGGCGTCGTGGACCCGGCGGCCTCCTGGGGGACCGACGCGCCCACGGCTCCCAAGGACACCGCCCCCTGCCGGTGACGCACCGCCGAGCCGCCGAGCCCCCACCCGCGGGGCCCGGCGGCTCCGGCGCATTCAGAGCTCGTACACGACCTCGCCGTCCAGGACGGTCATCCGGACCGGCACCGACGGCAGGGCCTCCGGCTCCACGTCGTCCAAGGCGCCGTCCAGCACGCACAGGTCGGCGACCTTGCCCGGCTCGACGGAGCCCTTCTCCTTCTCGGCGCCGTCCTGCCACGCGGGGGTGATCGTGTACGCGCGCAGGGCCTCGGCGACCGCGAGCCGCTGCGCCGCCCCGCGAACCGAGCCGTCGAGGCCGCGCCGGGTCACCGCGGCCGCCACCCCGGCCCGCCAGTCCGGGGTCAGCACCGGGGCGTCCGAGCTCAGGCACAGCGGCACGCCCGCGTCGAGGGCGTCGCGGGTCGGCCACGCGTCCCGCAGGGCGTCCTCGCCGAGGGCGTCCACGAGCATCGGCTCGGTCGCGACCGGGATCCCGGCCTGCGTGTTCACCCCGATACGGGCGGCGGCGAGGACGGTCAGCGTCCGCGGCGAGAGGAGGTCCCCGTGGATGACGTAGTGCCGCGCGTCCCGCTCGTCCCGGGCGAGCGCCGCCGCGAACGCGTCCGCCACCACCCGGGTCGTGGCGTCGCCGGTCGCGTGCACGCCGATCTGGTGCCCGGCGTCGTGCGCCGCGTCGATCATCGTGCGCAGGGCCCGCTCGCGCTCGGCGTCGGTGTCGCCGTCGACCAGCAACGCGCCGTGGGACCCGTCGGTGTAGGGACGGTCCGTCCAGGCGTTCCGCATCGGCGGGATGCCGTCGGCGAAGATCTTCACGCCCGCGACCCGGAACCGGCCGGGGACGTCCGCGGGCGGGACGAAGTCGCGCAGCCCGGCCAGCAGGTCCTTCGCCGAGCTGCGTCCGTCCAGCTCCCCGAACAGCAGCAGGGCGGTGACCCGGGCCTTGAGCCGGCCCTCCGCGGCGAGTTCGGCGTAGTCCCACAGCGCGGCGGAGCCGAAGCAGCCGGTGGCGCCGTCGTCCTCACCGGGCCCGAGACCGGGCTCGGTGTAACTGGTGATCCCGAACGAGGCGAGCAGGTCCGCGGTGCGCAGCAGGGCCCGGCGGCGGTCCTCGGAGGTCTCCAGCCGGGTCGGCGCGGCGGGGGGCTCGTGCGTGTGGCCGCCGGAACCGGCCAACTGATCCATCAGCAGGTTTGGCCACATCGAGCCGAGCCACATACCGTGCAGGTGCGAGTCGTTGATGCCGGGCAGGACGGACCGCCCGTCCAGCCGAACGACCCGCGTACCCGCTCCCACCAGGGGCGCTATCTCCTCGGCCCCGCCGACGCGGGCGATCCTGCCACCGCGTACGGCGACCGCCTCGGCGACACGATCCCTCGCGTCGACCGTGTGGACCCGTCCACCCGTCAGGACGAGGTCGGCGGGTACGGATTCATCCGGCATATCGTGCTCCAACTCTGGACACCATCGACAAGCTGCAATTAACGTACACGGAATCAGATACGATTTTGGAGTGTCCGACCTGCGGGTTCCGCCCGCGGTCCCGGACACACCGGGCCTTCGGAGGTAAACGATGCCCCTGGATCCCGAGGCGCAGCGGATCATCGACCGCACCCCCGCCGAGGACCCGAACGCGTCGGGGCCGCTCGACGTCATCGCGATACGCGAGGGCTTCAAGCAGATGTTCGTCATGCCCGACGACCTGCCGGAGGTCGGCTCCGTCGCCGACACCACCATCCCCGGCCCCGCCGGGGAGCTGCCCGTCCGCGTCTACACACCGGAGGGCGAGGGCCCGTTCCCCGCGTTCGTCTGGTTCCACGGCGGCGGCTGGACGGTCGGCGGCCTCGACGAGAACGAGTACTCGTGTCGCGCCGTCTGCGCCGCGGCCGACACGGTCGTCATCTCCGTCGACTACCGGCTCGCTCCCGAGAACCCCTTCCCGGCCGCGGCCGACGACGCCTACGCCGCCGTCTCCTGGGTCGCCGCACACGGCGCGGAGATCGGCGCCGACCCCGCCCGGATCGCCGTCGGCGGGGAGAGCGCGGGCGGCAACCTCGCGGCCGTCGCCGCGCTGAAGGCCCGCGACCTCGGCGGCCCGCGGATCGCGCTCCAGGTCCTGGTGTCGCCCGTCCTCGGCCACCCGGACGACGGCCGCCCCTCCTACAGCCTTTACTCGGAGGGCTACTTCCTCTCCAAGTCGAGCATGGACTGGTTCTTCACCACCTACCCGAAGAGCCCCGCCGACCTCGACGACCCCTACCTGCTGCCGCTGCGGTCCGACGACCTGTCGGGCGTCGCCCCGGCCCTGGTCCTCGGCGCGGAGTACGACGTGCTCCGCGACGAGGGCGAGGAGTACGCCGCGCGGCTGAAGGAGGCGGGCGTCGACACCGAGCTCGTCCGCTACGACGGCATCATCCACGCGTTCTTCGGGCCGCTGGCCACCGAGCTGTCGGCCGGCCGGAAGGCCCAGGCCAAGGCGGCCGCCGCGCTCCGCGCCGCGTTCGGGACGGACGGCGAACGATGACCGCGCCGGCCCTCGCGCTGGAGGGCGTCGCCGTGAACCGGGCCGAGGTCCCGGTCGTCCACGATGTCTCCCTGGAGGCCGCCCCGGGCGCCGTCACCGTCGTCCTCGGCGCGAACGGCGCCGGGAAGACGACGCTGATGGACGGCATCGCCGGCCTCGCCCCCGTCAAGTCCGGCACGATCCGGCTGGACGGCACCGCCATCGAGAAGCTCCAGCCCTACAAGCGCGCCCGAGCGGGCCTCGGCTACGTCGAACAGGCCCGCACCACGTTCCGGACGCTCACCGTCGAGCAGAACCTCATCGTCTCCCAGTCGGCCGACGGGGACATCGCGACGGTCTACAAGCTCTTCCCCGAGTTGGAGAAGCGGCGCACCCTCCAGGCCGGGTACCTGTCGGGCGGCGAGCAGCAGATGCTCGTGCTCGGCCGGGCGCTGGTCTCGGCGCCGAAGGTCGTCCTGATCGACGAGATGTCCCTCGGACTCGCCCCGCTGGTGGTGCGCCGGCTGATGTCGACCGTCGGGGAACTGGCGGGCATGGGCATCGCGGTGCTGCTGATCGAGCAGTTCGCGAACCTGGCCCTCGATGTCGGAACCCACGCCTACGTCCTGCGCAAGGGCGGCGTGGTCTTCTCCGGCCCGTGCGAGGAGCTGCGAGGCGACGATGAGCGCCTGCACCGGCTCTACTTCGGCGGGCCGCCCCTCAGCGCCGCCGGAACGGACGCTGCAGACGAGAGCGAGCTCGAATGAACCTGGTTGACAAGCGGGGTCTCGGCACCGGGGTCGGTGCCGCGATCCTCGCGTGCGCGCTGCTCCCGGCGGTGCTGCCGCCGTACTGGATCTATCTGGCGATCAGCGCCGCGATCAGCGCGGTGATCATGCTGAGCTTCGGCGTGATCGTCGGCCGGGCCGGCGTCATGTCGCTGTGCCAGATGTCGTTCGCGGCGATCGGCGCGTGGGTCGTGCTGCGGCTGAACGTCGCGGAGGCGCCGGGCGGCTTCTTCCTGTGGCTGCTGCTCGGCGGCCTCGCCGCGGTGCCCGTCGGCGTCGCGATCGGACTGCCCGCGCTACGGATCCGCGGCGTCAACCTGGCCGTGGTGACGTTCGGGTTCGCGGTGTCCACCGACATCGTGCTGAACGTGAACCCGTTCCCCGGCGCCAAGGACCTGGTCATGCTGGACCGGCCGGCGCCGTTCGACACCGACGGCGGCTACTTCGTCTTCACGGTGATCGTGTTCACCGTGCTGGCCATCGGGCTCGGCATCATCGGCAAGACCCGGCTCGGGCTGTCGTGGTACGAGCTGCGGCACTCCGAGCGGGCCGCCGCCGCCCACGGCATCTCGGTGGCGCGCAGCAAGCTCGCCGCCTTCGCGATCAGCGCGTTCGTCGCCGGCATCGGCGGCGGGCTCCTGGTCGGGCAGCTCAGCCTGGTGGTCCCGCAGAACTTCGCGATGGGCCAGTCCCTGGCGCTGTTCGCCGTCGCCGTCATGATCGGCCCGCACCACCCCGAGGGCGCGGTGATCGGCGGCGTGTTCGGCGCGCTGATGGGGACGCTGATGGAGAAGATCTCCCTGCCGCAGGACTTCGGCGGCGTGCTGTTCGGCGTCGGCGCCCTGCTCGCGCTGCGCAGCGGGCTGAGCCAGACCGACATGACCCGCCTGCGAAAGCGGGAGGTCGACGCCCGCAAACTGCTGAAGGCGGCCGAGGACGCCAAGGACGCGGAGGGCGAGAGCGCCACCGCGCAGGCGGAGGCGCAGGTGGAGGCGGCCGCCGCCGCGCTCGCCGAGGTGCCCGCGCGGCGACCCGTCGGGGACGCCAAGCCGCTGCTGACCGTGCAGGGCCTGACCGTCAAGTTCGGGGAGGTCGTCGCGCTCAACGGCGTCGACGTGACCGTCCCCGAGGGCGGTGTCGTCGGGCTCATCGGCCCGAACGGCGCGGGCAAGTCCACGTTCATCGCGGCGGTCAGCGGCTTCGTCCGCTGCGAGGGCGCGGTGGCGCTGGACGGGCGTCAGCTGGACCGTCTCTCCCCGAACAAGCGGGCCACCCTCGGGCTGCGCCGCACCTTCCAGACGACGGCCATCGCGCCGGAGCTGAGCCAGTACGAGTACCTGACGATCGGCGCGGGGCGGCGGCTGTCGCGCGCCGAGGCGGACGAGCTGCTGGAGTTCTTCGGCTGCCCGCCCGGGCAGGTGCCGGTGTCCATCGTGGACGCCGGAACCCGCCGGCTGCTCGACGTCGCGGCCGCGATCGCGGCACGGCCGAAGGTGGCGCTGCTGGACGAGCCCGCCGCCGGGCAGTCCGCGGCCGAGTCGCTCACGCTCGGCGCCAGGCTTGCGGAGGTCCCCGAGCGCTTCGGGGTCTCGATCCTGCTGGTCGAACACGACATGGAGCTCGTTCAGGCGGTCTGTGAGCAGGTGACCGTCCTGGACTTCGGCAATGTCATCGCCAGCGGCCCCACCGGCGAGGTCCTGGAGGACCCCGCCGTCCGGGCCGCCTATCTCGGCGCCGCGGACGTCCCGGCGACCTGAACGGAATCTGGAGCGGATTCCGTCGTCCATCCCATCCCCATCCCCGCGAAACTAGGTCCACTCGATGAAACGCACTTTCGTTCGCACCTCCGCGATCGCGGCAGCGGCCGCGCTCGCCCTCTCCGTCGCCTCCGGCTGCTCGGACTCCGGCGGGTCCGACGGACCGATCAAGATCGGAGCCATCAACGGCATCACCGGGCTGTTCCAGACCCCCGAGGTGCCCAAGGCCGTCAAGGCCGTCTTCGACGAGGTCAACGCCGCGGGCGGCATCAACGGCCGCAAGATCGAACTGGTCAGCAAGGACGACGCCATGGACCCGGCGCGGTCCAGCCAGGCCGCCCGCCAGCTGATCAAGTCGGAGAACGTCGTCGCGCTGGCGGGTTCGTCCAGCGCCGTCGACTGCGGCGTCAACCGCGCGACCTACTCCAAGGAGAAGATCGTCTCGGTTCCGGCCATCGGCGTGGACCCGGCCTGCTTCACCAGCCCGAACATCGCGCCGGTGAACCCCGGTCCGTACACGCTGACCACGGCGATGCTGTACTACGCGTCCGAGACGCTGAAGCACGACAAGGTCTGTATCGCCTACACCGTGCTGCCCGGCAGCGGCGGCGGCATCGAGAACGCCATCAAGGAGTGGGAGAAGCTCACCGGCAAGACCCTGGCGCACAAGAACCTCGCGGTCGGCCAGGGCGACCCGACCCGCTACCTGGTGGCGATCAAGAACGCCGGCTGCCAGGCCGTGGCCTACAACGCGACCGTCGGACCGTGGTTCCAGCAGGCCAAGACGCAGGGCATGCAGAAGGTCGACTTCATCCTCGCGGCCAACAGCTACAGCGACGCCAACGCCAAGGTGATCCCGCCGGACATGAACGCCTACGCGGGCACCGAGTGGCAGCCGTACACCGACCCGACGCTGCCGGGCAACGACCGCTGGTCGAAGATCGTCACGTCGAACAACATCCAGAAGACCGCGTTCAGCCAGGGCGCCGTCATGTCGGCGGACGTCGTCGTCCAGGTCCTCAAGGGCATCAAGGGCGACATCACCCGCGAGTCGGTGACCAAGGCGTTCAAGGAGATGAAGCCGATCAACTACCCGATGGTCGGTACCCCGTACGTGTTCGGCCCGGGCAACGAGCACAACCCGATCAAGGGCAGCCAGTTCGTCAAGGCGGAGAACGGCGCCTGGAAGGTCCTTCCCGGCGGCTTCACCGTCCCCGCCCCCAAGAAGTAGCCGGTACGCAGCCGGACGCGCGGCCCGCCGCGCGTCCGGCCCCACCCGGAGGAATCCGATGCTCAACTCTGTGATCGCCGGGCTGACCAGCGGCGGCGGTTACGCCCTGCTCGGCCTGTGCGTCGTGCTGACCTACCGGCTCGTCGCCGTGGTCAACTTCGCGATGACGGCCGTCGGCGCCATGGGCGCCTTCGTGATGGTGACGCTCACCGACGAGGGACTGAACGTCTGGCTCGCCCTGCTGATCGGCGCCGCCACCGCCGCGCTGCTGTCCGGTGTGTTCGGCGCGGCGCTCGTCCGCTGGTTCGCGGGGCACCGCGAGGGCACCAAGGCCGCCGTCACGGTGGCGCTGTACGTGGCGTTGACCGCGCTCGGGCTGCGGCTGTTCGGCGGCAACACCACCGGCGCCCGCCAGTTCCCGAACCCGTTCGACGACCCCGTGTTCACGGTCGGCGGCGTCGTCGTCCCCCAGTCGGTGCTGGTGTCGCTCGCGTTCGCGGTGCTCATCACCCTGGGCGTCGGGCTCATGCTGACCCGCACCCGCCTCGGCCTGAAGCTGCAGGCGCTGTCGGAGCGGCCGGGCACCGCCGAGGTCGTCGGCATCCCCGCGCCGCGGCTCGCCGTCGGGGTCTGGGCCGGGGTCGGCGCCATCACCATGCTGGTGATCGTGCTGGTCGCGCCCCGGCTCGGCAGCGACTTCGGCGCGCTGGCCGGCCTGATCAGCACCGCCCTGGCGGTGGCGATGGTCGGCGCGTTCCGCAACCTGCCGCTGACGCTCGCGGGCGGTCTCATCGTGGGCTGCCTGGAGGGCATGTCGTCCTCCCTGGACTCGATCCAGAAGTACCAGGGCGTCGTGCCCTTCCTGGTGATCCTCGTGCTCCTGTGGTGGCGCAGCCGCCGCGAGGTCTGGGACACCGCGCACAGCAGGTAACGAACAACGAGCCCTTCCGGGGGGCCTGGGGGCCGTCCCCCAGGAGAAGAAAGAGGAAAGATGGGTCATCCGACCACCACCAGGGCGGCCGTGCTCCGCGAGCACGGCGAGGACCTGAGCATCGAGGAGCTGCCGCTTCCCGCCGAGTGCGAACCCGGCGCGGCGGTCGTGCGGGTCGACTGCGCCACGCTGTGCGCGACGGACGTGCACCTGTGGTCCGGCGCCATGACGTTCCCGGAGATGCTGCCGATCGTCCTCGGCCACGAGATGATCGGCACCGTCTGCGCGGTCGGCCCCGGCACCCGTGACGCGCTCGGCCAGGACGTCAAGGTCGGCGACCGCATCGGCTGGTCGGAGTCGGTGTGCGGGAGCTGCTACGGGTGCACCATCCTGCGCAACCCCGTCGCGTGCTCGCAGCGCGGCTACGGCTTCCTGCAGCGCGCCGACCGCCCCCCGTACGCGACGGGCGGCCTCGCCGGGCACAACTACGTGACGCCGGGCGCGTTGAAGCTCGTCCTTCCGGACGACGTGAAGGACACCTGGGCGGCGTCGGCGGGCTGCGCGGTCAAGACCGTCCTGCACGCCTTCGAGCGGGCCGGGGGAGTGCGGCCCGGATCGACGGTCGTGGTGCAGGGCGCGGGCGCGCTCGGCATCGTCGCGACGGCCGTGGCCAGCGTGTCGGGCGCCGGCAAGGTCATCACGATCGGCGCGCCGGACGCGCGCCGCGAGCTCGCCCGGCGGTTCGGCGCGGACCTGACCATCGGGCTCGACGGCGACGCCGACTCCCGGGTCGCCGCGGTCATGGAGGCCACGCAGGGACGGGGCGCCGAACTCGTCCTCGACCTCGCGGGCGCGCCGGGCGTCGGCGCCGAGGCCATCGGGATGGCCGCGTTCGGCGGCCGGTTCGTCATCGTCGGCAGCACCGGGTTCCAGACGGAGCCGCTCGCCCTCGGCGCGATCATGGGCAAGCAGCTGGACGTGCTCGGCTCGCTGAACGGCGACGTCGGCGACCTGTACCGCTCGATCGAGTTCCTGCGCCGGTTCCAGGACCGCTTCGCCTGGGACGACCTGTTCGGTCAGCCGGACGGCCTCGCCGGCGCGTCCGCCGCCCTCGCGTCGATGTCGCGGCTGGAGCAGGTCAAGGCCGTCATCAACCCCAACCGATAAGGACACCCCCCACCGTGGTTTCTGAGACCCCCGACCGGAAGGTCCCCCACCGCCGCCTCGGCACGGCGGGCCCGCAGACGTCCGTGCTGTCCCTCGGCTCCTGGCACACCTACGACCGGATGGACTTCGGCGACGCCGTGAAGATGCTGCGGCACGCCATCGACTCCGGCATCAACCTGTTCGACGTCGCCGTCTACGGGATCCCGGGCGTCACCCCGCCGGTGTTCACCGACGTGCTGTTCTCCGCGATGGTCCGCGCCGCCGGGGTCGCCCGCGACGAGTACCTGCTGTCCACCAAGCTGTGGCTGGAGGGCTACCCCGAGCAGTCGATGCGCGACCAGCTCACCAACGCGCTGTTCCGCGTCGGCGCCGAGCACGCGGACGTCGCCGTCCTCGGCGACATCCGCAGCGACGACCTGGACCTCAAGCGGCTCGCCGAGGACCTCGCCGCGCTGGAGAAGGAGGGCCTGCTCGGCTGCTGGGGCGTCAACAACTGGTCGGCGACCGCCATCCGGACGATCCGCGAGCACGCCCTGGCGGCCGGTTCGCCGGGCCCGCAGCTCGCGCAGCTGAAGTACAGCCCGTGCCGGCGTGCCATCCCCGACGGGGAACCGTGGGCGGCCGTCTTCGCCGAGGGCGTGTCCCTTCAGGCGTCGGACGTCCTTGAGGGCGGCATCCTGGCCGGCAAGTCCGGCGAGTCGCGGCAGATCGGCCGCGACCCCGGCGACATCCGCCCGCGCATCCAGGAGGCCGCGAAGGGCCTCGCCACGCTCGCGGCGGACCTCGACGCGACGCCCGCGCAGCTGTGCATCGCGTTCACCCTCACCCACCCGTCCACCAGCACCGTCCTGTTCGGCTCCACGAGCCTGCAGCAGCTCAAGGACAACATCGCGGCGCTGGACGTCCTGGACCGCGTCGGTGCCGAGCGGCTGCGCGAGCTGATGGACCCGTTCTGGGTCGACCGCGACATCGTCGACCCCGAGGGCCCGTAGGCTCCGCGTCCCGTATGCTCGCCGCCCCCTGGGCCCGCCCGCCGGGCGCCCAGGGGGCGGACTTATCGGGCCACAAGGTTGAGTCAGCCTCATCTTCGTGCAGTCCCCGTGCGCAGGGCCATGCCGAGAAGCGTCGGGTTGATCCGGCCCGGCAGGATCTCGGCGACCGTCTCGCCCCGGGGACACCTGGCGTTCAGCGGAAGGCGGCTCGACGAGACCGGAAGCAGATCGAAATCTCCTTCGTGGTCACAGACGCGACCGACATAAAGTCCGCGGAGTAGAAAACGGACGCGAGGCCGTAAAGCGCCGTGGCGCCCGCGATGAGCGTCCCGCTCGCCCAGGACAGGTCCTGAATGGCGGTGGGTGGTTCGTCGAAATGAGTCGGTACAGAGCGAAGTGTAATTTCCCTGTCGCCGCCAGAAAAATCACACCACAGGCCACAGATAGTGGCATCACCCCCCATATGTGCCACGCACGTCACGCCGGATTATCGGACGGCGGAGCTCGGTACGGTGATCGCCGGTCACGGGGCCGCGCGTGTCGTGGGTCCATGGCCGGTGATCTGGTATAAGGCGGCCCGTCCAGCCCGCCGCAAAGCACCCGGATCACGCCATAACGATGCTCCGCCGTGGACGGCATTTCGGACGCGATACCCCATTGGTAAAATGCACGGCGATGCGAGCATTTCGTGAAATGGAACTGCCGCGACACGGCGACCCACCCACCCCCGGGTGACCTCTTGCGCGGGCTTGTTATGATCAGTTCGTCGCAGTGTGAAAACGCGACTCGAAAAAACGGGGGAGATACAATGAAACGCATCGCTCGGGCGGCGGCGGTGACCGGCATGGTCATCGGCGCCAGCCTTCTGGCGGTTCCCGCTGCGTCCGCGGACGGCGGGAAGCCCACCGACATCAACATCAACGTCGGGCCGCAGTACATCATCGAGCAGGGCCCGGGGGACCTCAACTTCAGCCAGGTCGCCGGTTCGCCGCACGCCAAGGTGAACCTGGGGAACAAGCCGGTCAAGACCGGTCCCATCAAGCAGTCCGTGCACGGGAAGAACATCGGCCCGGTCACCATCGAGGTCGAGGGCCCGGAGCAGGACCAGGGTGAGGAAGAGGGCGGCGGCCAGGCCGGCGCCCAGGAAGAGGCCAAGGGCGAGGCCGCGGCCCAGCCCGAGGCGCAGGCCCAGCCCGAGGCCGCGGCTCAGCAGCAGGCGCAGAACAAGCCTGAGGCCGCGGCTCAGCCGGCCGCCGAGGAAGAGGCCGAGGCGGCTCAGCCCGAGGCGGCCCAGCCGGAGGCGGCGCAGGCCCAGCCCGAGGCCGCGGCTCAGCCGACCGCTCAGGAGCAGGCCGAGGCCGCGGCCCAGCCGCAGGCGCAGAACAAGCCTGAGGCCGCGGCTCAGCCGGTCGCTCACGAGCAGCCGGCGGCTCAGCAGGAGGCCGAGGCCGCTCAGCCCGAGGCCGCTCAGCCGGAGGCCGCTCAGCCGGAGGCCGCTCAGGCCCAGCCTGAGGCCGCGGCTCAGCCGCAGGCGCAGAACCAGCCCACGGCCCAGGAGAAGAGCCCGAGCCAGGGGGAGGCGCCGAGCCAGGTTCAGGAGCTGAACCAGGAGCAGGTGCAGAACCACCCTCTGACCGCGGGACACGGCCAGGGCTGATCCCGGCTCCGCGAGGGGTTCGCGGTCGGGAGTGAGCCGGGACCGTCATCACGGATCCTTGCGACGCTGATCGGCCGCACAGCGCAAGTCATGCCCCGCCGACGACAGTCGGCGGGGCATGACTTTCTTCGTTCGCCGTCGCGGGCGTCCCGCCAGGGGTCAGGCGCGGGCGGGACGGCGCCGCGCGGTGGTCTCGCGGGGGATGAGCCGGTGGCTCAGGACGGTGGTCTCGGCGGCGCCCGCGGCGGCCTCCGGGGGAGTGTCGATGATGTGGCGGGCCGCCATGGCGCCCATCTCGTACAGCGGGAGGCTGACCGTGGTCAGGCCGACGAACCGGGAGACCCGCAGGTCGTCGATGCCCGCCACGGAGATCTCGCCCGGCACGTCGATGTGCGCCTGCCGCAGCGCGCTGAGCGCGCCGACCGCGGCCTCGTCGTTGACCGCGACGACGGCGTCGGGCAGCGGCGGATGCGCGATGAGCCGCATGGCGGCGGCGTGCCCGGCCTCGAAGTCGAAGCCGCCGGGGAGGCACTGCGCGCCGTCGGCGAGGTCGGCGTTCTCCATGCAGGCGAGGAAACCGTCGCGGCGCTGCTGAGTGGCGACCATCCCCTCCGGCCCCTCGATGAACGCGATCCGGCGGTGGCCCAGCGAGATGAGATAGTCGGTGACGTCGTACGCGGCGGCGCGGGCGTCGGCGGCGATGACCCGGCACCCGATGTCGCGGGCGGTGAGCGACACGGCGTGGATGCCCTGCTCCTGCGCCTGGCGGACCGCCTTGGCGAGCTCCGGCTCACGCGGGTCGTCGACATACCCGCTACCCGCGAAGATCAGCCCCGCGGCGCGGTAGTCGCGCATGGTCCGCACCCGGGTGATCTCCGTGGTGGTGCGGCGGTCGACGTTGCACAGCATGGTGACGTAACCGGCGCGGCTGGCCACGTCGTCCACCCCGCGGGCGATGACGGAGAAGTACGGGTTGACGATGTCGCTCACGAGCACACCCATCAGCCGGCTGCTGCGCGAGACCAGCGCGCGGGCGAGCGCGCTGGGCGAGTAGCCCAGCTCCTCGGCCACGGCGATGACCCTGGCACGGGTCTTGGCGGAGATCGGGTGACTGGATCCGGTCAGCACCCGTGACGCGGTGGAGACCGACACCCCCGCCGCCTGGGCGACGTCTACGAGTGAGCTCACGGCCACCCCCTCTAGGAGAACGTTTGCCCAATTATGGCATGGCGCACTGGTGGCAGCAACGGATTCACGGCCCTCCAGACGCAGTCATTCCGGGCTCTTCCTTGACATTTCTGTGGTACGCCTCACTATCATGCGGCTCAAGGCATACGTTTGCCTAGTCGATTACCTCGGGTTTCCCAAGGGAAGCCGGGGAGCGGCGCGATCTTGAAGGAGGAGGCTGTGGACGCCTGGACTCATCTCAGACGGTTCGCCGCGCTCGCGACCCTCGTCAGCCTGGCCGCGTGCGGAGGAGGCGGCGGCGGGGGCGCGGCCGACACCAAGGGGAACGGAAAACTCTCGTTCAAGGTGGCGATCACCGAACCGGACATCACCACCGTCCCGATCCTCGCCGCGCTCGACGACCTTCGCGGGCAGGGTCACGACGTCAAGGTCGTCGAACTGGCCGAGCCCGAACTGTCCATCGAGGGGCTGGCCAAGGGCGACTACGCCCTCTCGGCCGAGGCGACCAGCGCCGCCCTCCTCGCGGTGGAGCGCAAGGCCCCCATCAAGATCATCGCTGATGCCATCGGCAACCAGTGGGCGGTCTACGGCAAGCCCGGCATCTCCTCCTGCGACCAGCTCGACGGCAACCCGTTCGGGATCTTCAGCGAGGGCGCGACCGCGACCGCGATGGTCAAGGAGTGGGTGAAGGCCAACTGCTCGTCGGGCAAGCGGCCCAAGTACCTGACGATCGGCGGCTCCGACGTGCGCGCCCAGGCCCTGGTCAGCGGCCGGATCGACGCGACGGCGCTGGAGGTCTCCGACGTGGTCGCGCTGGAGTCCAAGGGCGGCAGGTTCGCGAAGATCGCGGACTTCGCGGAGAGCCTGCCGGACCTGCGTCCGCAGACCGTCTACGCCAACAGCGGCTTCATCAAGGAGCACAAGGACGTGACACAGGCGCTGGTGACCGCGCTGGTCCGCCAGCACACGAAGATCAACGCCGATCCGCGGTACCTGGTGCAGCTGGCCGCCAAGTACCTGCCGGACGAGGACGGCGCCGACATGACGAAGGTCGCGGAACGGTACGTCCAGGCGCGGTTGTTCGACGCCGCCGCCCTCACGGAGAAGAACGTCCAGGGCACCATCGAATTCTTCGTCCGGGCCGGAGTGATCAAGAAGGGCATGAGCGCGAAGGACGCGGCCGACCTGACGTTCGTCCAGGCGGCCCGATGACGGCCACGACGACGTCCCGGCCACCACGCCGGTCGGGGACGCGGGGCGGTCGCACCGGCCCGCGCCCGGCGCGGCGTCCGGGAGTTCTGCGGCGGGTCGCCGACCGGAACCTGCCGTACCAGGTGCTCACGTTCGTCGTCTTCGCGGCGGGCTGGGAGCTGTACGCCCGCGGTCAGGGCGGCCTGCTCATCCCCAGCTTCACCGAGACCGTCGAGGCGACCGTCGAGATGCTCGGCAGCGCGGAGCTGTGGCGGGCGATGTACGTCAGCAACCAGGCGCTCGTCATCGGGTTCGCCGTCACCGTCGTCGCGGGCGTGCCGCTCGGCATCCTGCTCGGCCGGTTCCGCGGGCTGGAGCGGCTGGCGGACGTGTACCTCAACATCCTGCTGGTCACCCCGATGGCGGCGATCATCCCGCTGCTGGTGATGTCGGTGGGCTTCGGGCTCGCCTCGCGGGTCATCCTCGTCACGATCTTCTCGATCGTGATGGTGGTGGTGAACGCCCGCGCAGGGGTCCGGCAGGTGGATCCGTCGCTCATCGAGATGGCACGTTCCTTCGGGGCGGACGAACGTGCCGTCTGGACGCGGGTCCTGCTGCCCGGCGCGCTGCCGGCGATCATGACGGGCGTCCGGCTGGGCCTCGGCCGCGCGGTCACCGGCATGGTCATCGTCGAGCTGCTCATGGTCTCCGACGCGCTCGGCGGGCTGATCCTGGAGTACCGCGGCCTGTTCCAGGCGCCGCTCCTGTACGGCACCATCGTGATCATCCTGGCGGAGGCGCTGCTGCTGATCTCCATGGCGCGGTGGGCCGAACGCAAACTGACCCGATGGGCCCAGACCACCACCGCTAGGAGCGTTCGATGATCGAAATCCGCGAACTGCGCAAGACCTACGTCGGCCAGGACGGCGGTCTCGTCGAGGCGCTGCACGACGTCGACCTCGACGTCCGTCCCAACGAGTTCCTCACCGTGCTCGGGCCGAGCGGCTGCGGGAAGACCACGCTGCTGAAGTGCGTCGCGGGCCTCATCCCCTGGGACGACGGCGACATCCTCATCGACGGCACGCCGGTGCGCGGGCCGGGCCCCGACCGCAGCATGGTGTTCCAGAACTTCGCGTTGCTGCCGTGGGCGACCGTGCTGGACAACGTGGCCTTCGGGCTCCGGATGCGCGGTGTCGGACGCGCCGAGCGCGAGGAGCGCGCCCGCGTCCTCATCAAGAAGGTGGGGCTGGCGGGCTTCGAGACCAAGCGGCCCGGTGAGCTGTCCGGCGGTATGCAGCAGCGCGTCGGGCTGGCCCGGGCCCTCGCCGTCCAGCCGCAGGTGCTGCTCATGGACGAGCCCTTCGGCGCCGTCGACGAGCAGACCCGCCGCCTGCTCCAGGAGGAACTGCTGTCCATCTGGGAGGAGCACCGGCTGACCGTCGTCTTCATCACCCACAGCATGGAGGAGGCGGTGCTGCTCGGTGACCGCGTGGTCCTGATGAGCGCCCGGCCTGGCCAGATCGCCGAGATCGTTCCGGTTCCGTTGGAACGGCCGCGGTCCAGCGACGTGGGCGCACTGGAACGTTCCGGTCAGTACGTCGAGATCACCGCGTACCTGTGGGACCGGCTGCGCGACATGCACGAGGAGCACCGTCCGGCGAAGGCGGCCGGATGAGCGCGCTCGCACAACGCCGCGGCCACTCCGCGCGGGCGCGCGGTCGCCTGTCCTGGCGGAGCCTGCCCGCCGCGCCGGTCAGCCTGGGCGCCGCCGCGGCGGCCTGGGAACTGGTCGGGCAGGTGGCGAACGCGTCGTTCTTCCCGCCGCTGACCACGGTGCTGGGCCGGCTGGTCGACATGGCGTCCAGCGGGCTGATCTTCAGCAGCCTGCGCGACAGCCTGATCAACCTGCTGCTGGGCTTCGCGATCTCGCTCTTCGGCGGCCTGGCCATCGGGGTGGCCATGGGCCGCTACCGCAAGGTTGAGGCCGCCCTCGGCGTCTACGTCTACGCGCTGCTCACCGCGCCGTCCCTGGTCTTCGCGCCGATCTTCTTCTCGCTGCTCGGCGAGGGACGCGGCTCGATCGTCGCCGTCGTCGTCATGTACTCGATGTTCGTCATGATCATCAATACGGCGTCGGCGATCCAGGGCGTGCCGGCGCATCTGCCGGAGATGGCACGTTCCTACGGGGCGGGCGAGGGACAGGTGCTGTTGCGCGTCCTGCTGCCCGCCGCCGCACCCATGATCATGGCCGGTGTCCGGCTCGGCGTCGGACGGGCCGTCACCGGAATGATCAACGGCGAGATGTTCATCGCCGTCGTCGGCCTGGGACGGGTCGTGACCCAGGCGGGCGGACGCTTCGACAGCGCCAGCGTCCTGGCGGTGCTCCTGGTGATCATCGCCGTCGCGTTGGGCGCGGTGGCCCTGGTGCAGGCCGTCGACCGCAGGATCACCCGCTGGGTGCCGAAGACCGCACGAGGAGACCGATGAAGATCGACGCCTACAGCCACATCCTGCCCGCGCCGTACTTCGCGCGGATGCGGGAGCTCGCCGACCCGGCCGCGTTCAAGCGCTGGCTGGAACTGCCCGCGCTGCACGACCTCGATGAGCGGCTGCGGATCATGGACGAGTTCGGCGAGGGCTACCAGCAGATCCTCACACTGTCCTCACCGCCGATCGAGCTGCTCGCCGGTCCGGGCGAGTCCCCGGCGCTGGCGCGGCTCGCCAACGACTCGATGCGCGAGTTGTGCGAGAAGCATCCCGACCGGTTCCCGGCCTTCGTCGCGTCCCTGCCGATGAACGACCCGGACGCCGCGCTCGTGGAGCTGAAGTTCGCGATCGACGAGCTCGGCGCCCGAGGCGTGCAGGTGTTCACCAACGTGAACGGGCGTCCCCTGGACGATCCGGCGTTCGCCGCCGTGTTCGCGGAGATGGCCGCCCGTGACCTGCCGGTCTGGATGCATCCGGCCCGCACCCCCGCGTTCGCCGACTACGCCACCGAGAACTCCTCGCAGTTCGAGATCTGGTGGGCGTTCGGCTGGCCGTACGAGACGAGCGCCGCCATGGCCCGGCTCGTGTTCTCCGGCCTGTTCGAGCGGCATCCCGACCTCAAGGTCATCACCCATCACATGGGCGCGATGATCCCGTACCTGGAGGGCAGGATCGGGATCGGCTGGGGTCCCCAGCTCGGCAGCCGGACGTCCGGCGCGGCCTACGAGCGGCTGCGGAACGCCCCGCGGCGGCCGCTCGAACACTTCCGGAAGTTCTACGCCGACACCTCGCTGTCCGGCTCCGACATCGGAACCCGGTGCGGCCTGGAGTTCTTCGGCGCGGACCACGTCGTGTTCGGCACCGACTGCCCGTTCGACCCGGAGGGAGGCCCGCTGTACATCCGGGAGACGATCCGCGTCCTCGACGCCCTCGACATCGCCGAGGACGCGCGGGACCGGATCTACCACGGCAACATCCGCGAGATGATGCGGCTCTCCGACGGGTGACCTCGTTGTAACGACGTGCCGTCGTCCCGGTGGCTCGGGTCGGCGGCACGTCCCTTCGCCATGGGCGGACACCAACGGTAAGCGGTTTCACTTCTGGTCACCGGCGAGGTATGCAGGGGAGAGGACTCGCGTTCGAGGAGGCGAGTTGTAAGCGCTTACGGATTCCGCCACGATATTGCGGACCGTACCCGGGAGGAAGCGACACCCATGGCCGACCGCAACCTGGTCCGACTGCAGGACGTCGCCGCGCACGCGGGCGTCTCGATCGCGACGGCGTCGCGGATGCTCAGCGACCCGAACTACGGCGGACGGGCCGGGCTCCGCGAGCGGGTGCTCGCCGCGGCGGCCGAGCTGGGGTACCGGGCGAACCCGCACGCCCGCGCACTCGCCACCTCGTCGTCGAGCAGTGTCGGACTCGTCGTCCACGACGTCCGCGACAGTTACTTCGCCCTGCTCAGCGGCGGGGTCATGTCGGTGGCCGACCGCGAGGACCTCCTGGTCAACATGGTGTGCACCTACCGCGACCCGGCGCGCGAGCTCGAATACGTCAAGTTGCTCGTCCACCAGCGGGTCCGGGCGCTCATCCTCACCGGCAGCGCGTTCCGCGACACCGTGCACAACGCCGCCATGCGCGCCGAGCTGCGCGCCTACCAGGAGTCCGGCGGCTCGGTCGTCTCGGTGACCCGTGGCCGCGACGTCGGCCACCTCGTCCAGATCGACAACGCCGCCGCCATGCGCGAGCTGGCCGCCGCGATGGTGAAGCTCGGGCACACCTCGTTCGGCGTGATCGCGGGCCCGCTGCGGCTGCTGACCGTCCGCGACCGCCTGCAGGGGCTGAAGCAGGGTCTGAAGGACCACGGCATCGTGCTGCGCCGCGACGACATCGTCCACCCCGACCTGTCCCGCGAGGGCGGGCAGTCCGCCGCGCAGTCGCTGATGAGCCGCCGGAACCCGCCGCGCTGTCTGATGGCCGTCGCCGACGTCCTGGCGCTCGGCGCGATGTCGTGGCTGCGCTCGGCCGGGATCGTCGTCCCGGACGAGGTGTCGGTGACCGGGTTCGGCGGCCTGCCCGCGGCGATCGACGCGGTGCCGTCGCTGACCACGGTGGAGATCCCCCTGGAGCGGGTGGGGGAGACGGCGATGGATCTCGCGCTGCGTCCCGCGTCCCCCCGGCACGTGGTGGAGATCGAGGGCACGCTCGCCCTCCGCGAGAGCGCCACCCCGCCCGCCTGACGCGGCCTGTCGCCCCCCCCGCCTGAGGCTGGCATACCGCCGCGCCTGCCCGTGGCGGGCATGCCGATGCGCCCGGCGAGCGACGCTGCTCACCGGGCGCACCGGCCGTCCTCAGGGCAGGACGTGGTGGGGGAAGCCCGCGACGACGGCCCCGAGGACGTCGTCGGGATCCCGTGCCCACACCTTCTCGTTGAAGATCTCGACCTCGATCGGTCCCGTGAACCCGGCGGCGTCGACGGCCCGGGTGATCGCGGGGATGTCGATCGCGCCGTCGCCGGGCAGCCCGCGCCCGAACGTCGGGTGCGGCTGCGGCACCAGCCAGTCGCACACCTGGTAGCCGATGATCCGGTCGCCCGCGCGGGCCAGCGCCGCGTCGAGCCCGGGATCCCACCACACGTTGTAGGTGTCGACCGCGAGCCCGACGTGCGCGGGGTCGAACCGCTCGACGATGTCGAGCGACTGGTCGAGGGTGACCGTGACCGACCGTTCGGCGCACATCATCGGGTGCAGCGGCTCGACCGCGAGCCGCACGCCCGCCGACGCCGCGTACGGCACCAGCTCGGCGATCCCCTCCACGACGGCGGCACGCGACCGGGCCAGGTTCAGGTCATCGTGGACGCCCCCGCTCACCATGTAGAGCACGTCCGCGCCGATCGCGGCCGTCAGGTCCACGGCACGGCGGTTGGCGTCGTGGTCGAGCCCCCCGCCGTCCGGGTTCTTTCCAGTGAAGAACCCGGCCCGGCACATGCTGGACACCCGCACGCCATGGTCGCGCAGCAGCGCCGCCGCCCGCTCCGGGCCGTACTCCTCGACGGGGCCGACCCAGGCGCCGATCCAGCCGATCCCATGCCGGGCGAGCCCGCGCACGGTCTCCTCGAAGGACCATGCCTTCACCGTGATCTGGTTGATGGAGAGCCGTTCGACGCTCACGTTCCGCTCCTCGCTGACGTGCCGCTCCCCGCGACCACGGCGTCCCTTCCGTCGATGCCCGCGGTCGCGAGCACGGCGCGCATGCGGGCGACCGCGAGGTCGACGTCCTCGATGAGGCCCGCCCGGTCGGCGAGCCGGAACAGGCGCGCGAGATGGCCGATCGACCGGGCGCCCTGGTGCCCGCCGAGCATGACGAAGTGCGGCTGGAGGCCGCGCAGGTAGGCCAGGAACACGACGCCGGTCTTGTAGTGGTACGTCGGGGCCTCGAAGATCGCCCGGGACAGCGGTACGGTCGGCGCCAGCACGCGGTCGAAGCCCGCCGCGTCGCCCTCGTCCAGCAGGGCGAGGGCCTCGGCCGCCAGCGGCGCGATCGCGTCGAAGATCCCCAGCAGGGCGTCGCTGTGCTCCTGGTCGTCGCCCCTGATCAGCTCGGGGTAGTTGAAGTCGTCCCCGGTGAACATCGTCGTCCCGGCGGGGAGCCGGCGGCGCAGGGCGACCTCCCGCTCGGCGTCGAGCAGGGAGATCTTGATGCCGTCGACCGACCTCGCGTACTCCGTGATCAGTTGGACGACGGTGTCGGCGGCCGTGTCGAGGTCGGCGGTGCCCCAGTAGCCCGCCAGCCGCGGGTCGAACATGTCGCCGAGCCAGTGCAGGATCGCGGGCCGGGTCAGCGAGCCGAGGACCGTCCCGTACACCGACAGGTAGTCGTCGGCCGAACGCGCCGTGCGGCACAACGCCCGGCTGGCCATCAGCACGACCCGGCCGCCCGCGTCCTCGATCCACCGGCACTGGCGGAGGTAGGAGCGCTCGATCTCGGCGAGGGTGACGGGCCGGTCGTCCGGGAGGTCGTCGGTGCCGGCGCCGCACACGATGGCGGCGCCGCGTCCCACCGCCTCCCGGCACGACCGCTCGATCAGCTCCCGGACGAGCCCGTGCGGCAGCCCCATGCCGCGTTGCGCGGTGTCCATCGCCTCCGCGACGCCCAGCCCGAGGTCCCACAGGTGGTGCCGGAACCGCAGTGTCGCGTTCCAGTCGACGGCCGGGTCGAGCGCCGGGTCGACGGTGGCGAGCGGGTCGGCCACGACGTGCGCGGCCGCGTAAGCCCTGCGGGTGCGCGCCGCGTCCCGGCGGCTCGGCAACGGCCGCGGCGCGCCGCGTAGCGTGTACTTCTCCAGCCTGGTGCCGGCGGGCAGCAGCAGCGAGGTCACGCCGACCCGACCGTCAGCTCGGGCACGTCGACCCAGCGGCGCTCGCGCGACGACCGCAACGCAAGCTCGGCGAGCTGGACGCCCTTGGCGCCTTCCAGCAGGTCCCAGCCGAACGGCGCGTCCTCGACCACATGCCGCAGGAACATCTCCCACTGGACGCGGAACGCGTTCTCGAACTCCTCGTTGTCGGGCACCCGCAGCCAACCCGCCCGGAAGTCGATCGGGTTCGGGATGTCGGGGTTCCACACCGGCATCGGCGTGTTGGCCCGGGACTGCGCCCGGCACTCGCGCAGCCCGGCGATCGCGCTGCCGTGCGTGCCGTCGAGCTGCCACTCGCCGATCTCGTCGCGGTAGGGGCGGGTGGCCCAGGACGTCGTGAACTGGGCGGTGACTCCGTTCTCCAACTCGAACAGGCCGTAGGCGGCGTCCTCGGCGGTGGAGTCGTAGGGCCGGTCGTCCTCGTCCCAGCGCTTCGGAATGTGGATGGCGCTGTGGCACAGGACCGACTTGATCGGCGAGACGACGTTGTCGATCAGGTACCGCCAGTGCGGATACATGTCCAGGATGAGGCCGCCGCCGTCCTCGCTGCGGTAGTTCCACGACGGGCGGTTGAGGTGCTGCCAGTCGCCCTCGAACACCCAGTAGCCGAAGTTCAGCCGGAAGCTCAGCATCGTGCCGAAGAAGCCCCCGTCGATGAGCCTCTTCAGCTTGCGGATGCCGGGCAGGAACAGCTTGTCCTGGACGACGCCGTGCTTGACCCCGGCCGCGTCGGCGAGCCGGGCGAGTTCGAGCGCCTCGTCGAGCGACACCGCCGTCGGCTTCTCGCAGAAGATGTGCTTGCCCGCCGCGATGGCCTTGCGCACCGCTTCGGCCCGCCGCTGCGTCGTCTGCGCGTCGAAGTAGATCGTGTCGTCGTCGTTGGCGAGGGCCTCGTCGAGGTCGGTCGTCCAGCGGTCGACGCCGTAGCGCCGGGCGAGGTCCTCCAGCTTCGCGGGGTTGCGTCCGACGAGGATGGGGTCGAGGACGAGCCTGCGGCCGTCCCGGAGGACGAGGCCGCCCTGGTTCCGGATCGCCACGATCGAACGGTCGAGGTGCTGGCGCGTCCCCATCCGTCCGGTGACGCCGTTCATGATGATGCCGATGCGCACCTGATCCATGAGTACCTCCCTGGATTTCTGTAAGCGCTTTCTATTTCATGGAATTCGGGACTGTCAAGGCGCGGCGGCCGAGGAGACCCGCGGCGGTACCGCCCAGAACGTCGCCGCGCTGGGCCTGCGACAGGCCGGGAGCCGTCGCCACCGCCGCGACCGCCTCGGGGTCGCCGGTGGGGAACGGATAGTCGCTGCCGAGCAGCACGTGGTCGCTCCCGGCGAACTCGACGAGCCACGCCAGTGACGTCGCCGAATGGGTGAGCGAGTCGTAGTAGAGCCGCCGCAGGGCCATGCTCGGCGGCACCCGGTCATCGGACCAGTCGGCCCGGAGCCGGGCGATCGCGTCGAGCCTTCCGGCCTGGTAGGGCAGGAACCCGCCCCCGTGGACGACGCACAGCCGCAGATCGGGAAAGCGGTCGAGGACACCCGTGAGGATCATCGCGGCGACGGCCGCCGTCGACTGCGCGGGATTGTCCACGATGTCGCCGAGCCGGTCGGTGTGCAGGCACGCCGGGGACGCCGCCCGCCAGGGATGTAGCAGCACCAGCGCGCCCGTGTCCGACGCGGCCTTCCAGAGCGGGTCCCAGCGCGCGTCGTCCAGCCGGGGACCGGGCCCGCCCACGGCCAGCTCGCCACCGGCGAAGCCGGGCCGGGCCGCCGCCCGCCTGAGCCGAACCGCCGCCGCCTTGGGATCGTGCCGGTCGAGGAGGACCAGCCCCATCAGCCGGTCGGGGCGCGTCGCCACGACCGCGGCCATGGCCTCGTCCAGGACGTTCAGGAACGCGGTGGCCGCGGCCGGGTCGAGCTCGTCCGGGCTCAACTCCAGCCACGGCGAGACGACCTGGACGTCCACACCGGTTCGGTCCATCTCCGCGATGCGGGACCGCACGTCGGTGAGGGCCTCCGGGACGGGCGGCGTCAACCGCGCGCCGAACCTGAGGCGCAGGTCGTCGGTGAGGTCGGGTGGTTTCAGCTCGGCGAGCAGGGCCGCCGGGACGGCGTGCGCGTGGACGTCGACGACGCGTCCGCCGCCCGTGGCCGGATGGGGGCTTGAAGTGGTCATCACGCTGTGAGATGGTAACGGAAAATTGAAAGCGCTTACAAAGAACGAGGTGGGGCATGTCGGAGCGAAACGGGTCGGGCCCGCTGTACGGCCGGGTGGTGGCGGTGACCGGCGGCGGCCGGGGCCTCGGCCGGTCGATCGCGCTGGCCGCCGCGGCCGCCGGAGCCGACGTCGCGATCGCCTACCGGGACAGCGAGGCCGGGGCGAAGAGCGTCGCCGACGAGGCCCGCGCCCTCGGCGTCGACGCGGACGTCCACCGCTGCGACGTCACCGACCGCGCCCAGGTGTTCGGGTTCGTCGCGGCGGTGGAGCGACGGTTCGGCCGGCTCGACGGCCTGGTCAACAACGCCGGCATCATGCCCGAGACACCGTTCCTGGACGTCACCCCTGAGGAGTGGGACCGCGTCATCGCCACCGATCTGACCGCGGCGTTCCACGCGAGCCAGGCGGTGCTGCCCGGAATGCTGGAGCGCGGGTCGGGCTCCATCGTGAACATCGCGTCCCGCCTCGGCCTGGTCGGCTGGCCCGGCGTAGCGCACTACGCCGGCGCCAAGGCCGGGTTGATCGCGCTAGCCAAGTCGATCTCCCGCGAGTTCGGGCAGCGCGGGATCCGCGCGAACTGCGTGGCGCCCGGCGTCACCAACACCGACATGGGCCGGACCGTGATGGAGGGCGAGGTCGGCCGCAAACGCATGGCCGAGCTGCCGCTGGGCCGGTTCGGCGAACCCGAGGAGGTCGCCGACTGCGTCGTCTTCCTGCTGTCGGACGCGTCCGCGCTCCTCCTCGGCCAGACCCTCAACCCCAACAGCGGAGGGCTGATGCCATGAGCCCCGCCATCGGAACCGTCGACGACGCGCTCGCCCTCGTCCGCGACGGCGACGCCGTCTGGGTCGGCGGCTCGGGCGCCGGACACGGCGTGCCACAGGCGTTCATCGACGCGCTCGCGGAGCGGTTCCGCGCCACCGGCCACCCCCGCGACCTGACCACCGTCCGCGTCGTCGGCGTCGGCGACTTCGCCGACAAGGGGTTTTCCCAGCTGGGCCTGCCCGGCCTCGCCCGCCGGACGATCGGCAGCAACATCGGCAACGAACCCCGGCTCGGCGCCCTGGTCGCCGACGGCGCCCTGGAGGCGTACTCGCTGCCGCAGGGCGTCCTGTCGGCACTGTGCCGCGACATGGCCGCCGGACGCCCCGGCCACCTCACCCACGTCGGCCTCGGCACCTACGTCGACCCGCGGCAGACGGGCGGCAAGCAGAACGCCCGCACCACCGAGGACCTGGTCGAGGTCGTCGAACTGGCCGGACGGGAGTGGCTGCTGTACCACGCGTTGCCCATCGACCTGGTCGTCCTGCGAGCCACCACGGCCGACGAGGACGGCAACCTCACGTTCGAACACGAACCGATCCTCGGCGACACGCTCGCGCTGGCGATGGCCGCGCACAACAACGGCGGCAAGGTCGTCGTCCAGGTCGAACGGCTCGCGGCGCGGCGCTCGCTGCGCCCGGCGGACGTCCGCGTCCCCGGCGCCCTGGTCGACCTCGTCTACGTGGACGCCGCGCAACGCCAGACCTACGCGACCGCGCACTCTCCGTACTACTCGGGGGAACTGCGAGCCCCCTCAGTCTCCGTCGCCGCCTCGCCCCTGAACGTCCGAAAGGTCATCGCGAGGCGTTCCCTCATGGAGTTCCACCGCGGCGACATCTGCAACCTGGGCTTCGGCATCTCGCAGCAGATCGGCTCCATAGCCGCCGAGGAAGGCGTCTCGGACGCGCTGACCCTCACCGTCGAGCAGGGCATCTTCGGCGGTGTCCCGGCGTTCGGCGGCGACGGCGGCGCCGGATACGACTACCAGGCCCGGCTGGAACAACCGTCGATGTTCGACTTCTACGACGGCGGCGGACTCGACATCGCCAGCCTGTCGTTCGCGCAGGTCGACCGGCGCGGAAACGTCAACGTCCACGCGTTCGACGACCGTCCACGCGGCCCCGGCGGCTTCATCAACATCAGCACCAAGACCAAACGCCTCTGCTTCGTCGGCACCTTCACCGCGGGCGGCCTCCGAGTAGCCGTCGAGGACGGAACGCTCACCATCCTCAACGAGGGCCGGCACCGCAAGTTCATCAACGCCGTCAACGAGATCAGCTTCAACGGGCGCCTGGCGGCGGAGAAGGGACAGTCCGTCCGGTACATCACCGAACGCGCCGTGTTCGAGTTGACGCCCTCCGGGCTCGCGCTGATCGAGGTCGCCCCCGGCATCGACGTGGAGAAGAACGTCCTGGCCCACATGGACATCGAACCCGCCGTCCCCGCCCGGCCCGCCCTGATGGACCCGCGACTGTTCACCGCCGCGCCGATGGGCCTGGCCGCCGACCTCACCGAGAAAGGCACCGCCCCATGACCGACCTCGTCCGCGTCGTCCCCGGGCCGTGCACGGAAATCGTCCTGGACAACCCGCCCCTGAACGTCGTGTCCCGCGAACTGACACGACAACTACGCGCCGCGCTCCACACGGTGGCCCGCGACCCCGAGGTCCGGGCGGTCGTCGTGCACGGCGCCGGAGGCAAGGCCTTCTGCGCCGGTTCCGACATCGCCGAGTTCCACGACCTGCACGGCCGGGTCGCCGAGGACAAGCTGCTCCTGGAACGGCTGGTCTACCGCCAGCTCGCCACGCTCCCGGTGCCGACCGTCGCCGCGATCGAGGGCCACGCCCTCGGCGGCGGCCTAGAACTGGCCCTGTGCTGCGACTTCCGGATCGCGACCCGCCGATCCAAGCTCGGCATGCCGGAGCTGAAACTCGGCGTGACCCCGGGCAGCGGCGGAACCCAACGACTGCCGAGGATCATCGGCCTCGCCCGCGCCAAGGAGATGATCCTGCTCGGCGAGCCGATCGACGCCGCCCACGCCCTCGCCATCGGCCTGGTCACCCGCGTCGTCGACCCCGGACAGGCCGTCGACGCCGCCCGCGAGATGGCCGAAACACTCGCCTCCCGCGGCCCCGTCGCGATGCGCGTCGCGAAACACCTCCTCGACCTCTCCACCGAAACGGCACTGGAAGACGGCCTCGCCCACGAACTCGACGGCTCGGAGACGGTCTTCGCGACCGACGACATGCTGGAGGGCGCGGCGGCCTTCCTGGCCAAGCGCCCGGCCCGATTCACCGGCCGATGACCCCGAACGGCAAGGAGAACACCATGCGCACGGTCGCCCTCTTCGGCAACCCCCTGCGACGCCGCCACTCCGCGGTCATGCACAACGCCGCGTTCGCCGCCGCCGGCGTAGACGCCCGATACGAACTACGCGAAGTCGACGAGCAAGGCCTAACCGAACAGGTCGCCGAGGCCCGCCGCGACAACTGGATGGGCTTCCAGATCACCGCCCCCTACAAACTCCTCGTCATGGACCTTCTAGACGAAATCGAACCCGACGCCCGCGCGATCGGCGCGGTCAACAGCGTCGCCGCCGAAGACAACCGCCTCATCGGCTTCAACACCGACGTCACCGGCTTCCTGGCGGGCGTCCACGCCTGCCTCAACGGCGACGTGAAGGGACGGTCCGTGGTCGTCGCGGGCTCGGGCGGCGTAGGCCACGCCGCCGCCTACGGCCTCGCCACCGCAGGCGTAGGAGCCCTCACCGTCCTGGACCTGGACGCCGACATGCCACGCCGCCTCGCCGACGACCTAGGCGACGCCGCCGAAATCGAACCCCTAACGTTCGACGACCCCCGCGCCCGCGACCGACTGACGAACGCCGACCTGTTCGTCAACGCGACGTCCGTCGGCATGCTGTCCCCGGGCCCCGTCATCGACGTCGACGTCCTCGACCCGTCCGCGGCCGTGTTCGACGTCGTGTACATCCCGGCGGAGACCGAACTGGTCCGCCGGGCCCGGGCCCGCGGAATGCGGGCGTCGAACGGCGATGGGATGCTGGTCGCGCAGGCCGCCGCCGCATGGTGCCGGTGGACGGGCCTGCCCGATCCGACCGAGACCATGCGGCGGGCCGTCGCCCCGCTGCTCGCTTAGGGAGACGCCCGACCGTGATCCCGAGGGTGGTGCTAGCACCCGACTCGTTCAAGTCGACCCTCTCGGCGGCCCGGGCCGCCGCCGCGATGGCCGACGGTTTCCGCCGCGTCCGCCCCGACGTGACGACCGAACTCCTACCCCAGGCCGACGGCGGCGAGGGCACACTCGACACGGTGCTGGCCGCCCGCCCGGACGCGACCGTCCGGAAGACAACGGTGAGGCTGCCGCGCGGCCCGCACGAGGCCCGCTGGCTCATGCTCGCCGACGGCACGGCGGTTGTGGAACTCGCCGAATGCTGCGGCCTCCCCCTCCTCGGCACCCACGACCCGGGCGGCGCCGACAGCGCCCCGCTGGGCACCGTCCTCCGCGAGGCCCGTCAGGAGGCCCGGCGCATCGTCGTAGGCCTAGGCGGCTCGGCCTCCACCGACGGCGGCGCCGGCTGCCTCCGCGAACTAGGCCTCCGCACCACGGACCACCACGGCCAAACCCTCCCACCCGGCGGCACCGCCCTAACCAACGTGACCACCATCGACACCACGAACCTGCTACCACCCCCACCCGACGGCGTCCTGGTCCTCTGCGACGTAGACGCACCCCTCTACGGCCCCCACGGCGCCGCAATCGTCTTCGCCCCACAAAAAGGCGCAAACCCCGCCCTCATACAGGTCCTAGACAACGGCCTCCACCGATGGGCGGACCTACTAGGCGGCACCCCGAACACCCCAGGCGCAGGCGCAGCAGGCGGCATCGCTTACGGCCTCTCAGCCTGCTGGAACGCGAAAACGGAATCCGGCGCCCGCTACCTCACCACCCTGACAGGCCTCCCGACCCGCATCGCGGGCGCCACACTGGTCGTCACAGGAGAGGGCCGCCACGACGCACAGTCCTACACCGGCAAGATCACCGGCCACATCATCAACCTCGCAGAACGCCACGGCGTCCCCGCCGCAGTAATCGCCGGAAGCGTAACAACGGAACACCCCGGCGTAACAATGCTCAGCCTCACCGACCTGGCAGGCTCACCCCAGGCCGCAATGAAAACCCCAGAACACCACCTCCGCCACGCCGCCGAACACCTCGCCGCCACCCTCCCCACCCCCACCACCTAACAACCAAGTCCACAGGCCCGCTCGACCATCAACAGGACGCAACGCGCCGCCGATGTCGCAGCGAACCGACGACCCTGCCCGCCACCGTTCCATACGCCGCCCGGCGGGGATGATCAACTGAGCGGTGCCGACTCTGGCCCGCCAGCACGCGGGGAGGGCGAATGTCGGCCTCAGCACGCGCAGGCACGCCAAGCCGCCCGGTTTTCTGGTTCAGAGCGTTCCGTCAACGACGCTCTAATACTTCGCTCAAGGGTGGGCAGTTCGGGTCGCATCGACCATGCGGGGAGCAGACCGGCCGGGCCTGGCAATCAACAAAGATCTGCTCGAAGAACGGGGGGCGCGGACGAAACCCACGTAGGCGGCGCTGTTGCAGCGGCGCATGGCGTTTAAATGATGACGATCGTGCCAGCGGAACATGCGCTCGCCAAAGGTCCCCCAGGCCGTCTATCCCAAACGCAGCAAGGGAGTACGGCCTGGGGTCGACCCGTCTGCATCCACATCGGGGGAGGCGTACGCCGCAAGCTTGGGCGTCAACGTTCCTTGTGGCGCTTCCCGGAGTGGCTTCTTCCTACGCCTGCTCTTGGTCGGCGGCCGCCCATTCGTTGGCGAGAACGGCGGAGTCCTTGATGAACTCCTCCAGTTCCGCGTCGGTAAGTTTCGCTTCCTGAACGAGCGCCATGAGCAGGTACATTTCGGCCCGCGCCACACTGACCGGATCCATCCCGAACGGCGGGCGCTCATTCAAGCCCTCGTCGCCCAGCGCGAATCGAAGAAGCTTCTCTGCGACACGAGGGTTCAACTCGTCCGCATGCTCCTCAAGACTGAGCCGATGATCGGCGACGTAGCGGATCAGTTGCGGAACGCTGTAGAGTGGTGAAAACTTCCTCTCTGCCGCCTTGGTGAATGCGGCGTAGAGGAGAAGCGAGTACCCGAAGTCCGTTTCGTCCTTCAGTAGATTTTCGTGCTGCTTCAGCCAAACCTCGGTGCCTTCGACCAAGAACGTACGCAGAGCTGCTACGTGTAGGTCGCTAATCGTGATGGGAGCCTTGCCTGTCATGTCGAGATCCGATCTGGGGGCGGGTGTGTCAGTCCAGGTGTTCGTCTGCTTCAGCGCGCGCCTTCGCCAGGAATGCCTCAAGCTCTGATTCGCTGAGATCGGCCTCGCCGATCAGCGCGGCGAGCAGGAGGACCTGAGTCTCCATCAGCGTGTCGCTGTCGATGTCGCCGGGTATCGATCCCTTGCCCAGTGCATGCGCGAGCACTTGCTCGGCTATAACCGGGTCGAGGCGTTCGGCGGCGATGGGGTTGATTTCGCGCTTCGTGGCAACGAAGTCAATGATTTCGCGATCACCGGCAGTCTTGCCATTGATGACGAAGCGCCGATCGACGGCTTCGAAGAAGGCGGCCGTGATCAGGGTTGTGTAAGTTGCCTGGGTTTCCGTGGAAACCAGCTCGTCGAGACGGCGTGCATACTCGTCTGTGTCCCCGGACAGTTGGGCGCGCAAGGTAGCGACGTGTTCGTCAGTGATCTTCATTCACGCTCCGCCTCTCTATTCTTGATCCTGTCCACTGTTCTGGTAATCGCACCAATGGCCGCTGTCGCTACTATGGCGGCGCCGAGTATCGCGTCCGTGGGATACGCTGCGGCATTCGTCGTAGGGGAGTGCATGGAACCGGTGTCGGTCTTCACTTCCGCTTTGCCAGCCGGTGGTGGCTTGTCTAGGAAGCCTTTTGCGCCTTCCGTTGCCTTCTTCACACCGTCCATCCCAGCCTGTAGCCGGTCAAGCGGCTCCCAGCGGCTCCGCCTCCTCTCCTCGAACTCGGCCTCCCGGTCCACAGGGTCCTCCTCCGGCGGGCGGAGTTCGCCGCGTCCGGGTGTTCCATCGCGTGGGAGATCGGGGAGCCATCGATAATCATTGCCCTCGTTGGCGGTCGAGGTTTCCGGTTGGGTCCCGGCATTCCTATCACGGGACTCGACCTGGCCGCCCGGCGTTCTGTCGTCGACACGGTAGACGGGTGTGGCCCAACGAGTGATGCCGTCGTTCGTTCTCGGCGGCCAGTCCGGAAGAGGCGCCGGTGCGTCAGGCCGTGGTGGGGGCTCGGACACACGGGGTTGGTCTTCGGCGGCTCGCTGATCTCCGGGGCCGGGGGCCTGATCGTCTGCTACTTCCTGGCCTTGACCGGTTGGCCCGTCCGGGTCCTGCTCGGTCGTGGACTCCGCGGTGCCGCTCCCCTGATCGGCGGTTTCGGACGATGGTTCCTCGTGTCGGGAAAGTGGCTGGTCCTGATTGTCGGGCTCGCCATCCTGGACCTGGCCGGCTTCGTCGGGCGGGCGGTGACTGGCCTGATCGGTGTCCTGGGAGTGGGGCTCCTCGTCAGCGAAGTCGGGTTGCTCGACCTCCTCGGCCTTGGCCTGTGCATCCGTGTCTCCGTCTTCCGAGCCGCGCTCGGTTCCAACGGCTTCGGTGTCGGGTGTCGGTGCGGTCTCGGCGCTTTCCCGCGTCTCGTCGGCGCCCTCGGGCTCGGCCGAGGTGTCCTGCGTCTCGCCGGCAATGTTGAGTCGCTCGGCTTCGCCGGTCTCCGGGCTGGTGTCGCGGTCGGCGGTGTTAAACGAGCGTTCCGCGTCTGGCGAGAGAGCCGAGTGGTCCTGCTCCTGTAGATCCAGGTTGTCGGCCTCGCCGTCCTGGGGCTGGTCGGTTTCGTCCGGTGGAGCGGGGGAGTTCCGGTCGGCGTCCTGGGAGTCGGGTTGCTCGGCGTCTTCGACTTCGGCTTGTGTGTCGACTGGGTTGCGGCCAGTGTCTTCGGCCCCGGTGTCGTGCTTCTGAGTCGTCTCGTCGAGCTGTTGTGTCTCTTCGCCGTCTTTGGACTTGGCCGTGGCGTCCTGCGTCTCGCCTGGTGTGTCAGGTTGCTCGGCCTTCTCGGTTCCCGCCTGCTTGTCCCTGTCTTCCGAGTCGTGCCCGGTCTCGGCGGGTTCTCGCGTTTCGTCGTTGTCCTCTTGCTCGGCAGTCGGTTCGGTGGTGTCGGCGCCTTCACGGGGTTTGTCGCTCTGTTCGGTTTGAGCTTGGCGTGCGGCGGCGATTTCGGCGGCTCTGGCGTGTTGTTCTTCGCGGGCGCGGCGGAGGCTTTCGAGGCGGGAGGGTTGGCGGGGAGAGCCGGGGTTGTCCGCCGGTGGTGGTGTGGGGCGGTCTTGGGTGTGGGGGGTGTCGGTGGTTTCGGTACGGGTGTCTGTGCCGTTGGTGCGTTCGACGCCCACGCCTGGTGCCCTTTCCGCCGGTGGCCGCAAGTCCGCATGAACGATCAGCCATATAACGGACTTTTCGCCCGTTCCTCTGCATTTCGGATGGGAGGTGGCGCGGGGTCGACCCTCCATGCGTCGCGTCCATGTAAGCGTGCATGTCGCCCCTTCGCACGTGCGAGATTCGTGCACATTGAACTGACCAGACGACTCGGCGGGATGACTGTGTGCTCTGTCATCTCTTCGTGTCCGCTATGCGTGAGAGGTAGACGTTGCCGTCGTACAGGCGGGAGAACCCAACGAATGCAGAAGCGCGAGAAAAATGTCGGGCCCTTCATGCTTGGGCGGACGCTGTGAGTCTCCGGGGGAGCGTCCTAGTTGAACCCCCCGAAGGTGCCCACCCTCTCTATCGCCTGGGCGGCACTGGCAGGGGAGGTTGGTTGACCCAGCAGCGTGACGATGGCATTTCGGGTGACGACCTCAAGAACCGGCGTCCCAAGAGGCCTAATGGGGGGTTGAAAGGCAAGGTCTTATGGCTGGCCGGTGAACCAGGTGTAGTGCGCCGCGGGCTCGCGTACGTGTCTACAGCGGCTCCGCACTACAGGAGTTTGCGGTCGATCTGAGAGGACCGCCGCTCATTGGTGTGTCGTGAACGCTACCGGATGGCTTGACGGGTGAGGCAACGGCATGGGCAGGCCTGGCCATTGAGCAGAGGCCTGCCGAGACGGACACGCCTGGAGTCCTAGCAACGCGAGGCACGTCAGACGACGAACTCAGAAACTGGTGTTCTAAGACACCTAGGCGCGACGGCTGGAGGAGGGATGATTCCCGGTCGGCACAGGTGAAACAGCGGCGGGGGACCCGGCTCGCGGCCAGGGCCTGCTGACGAGTACGCGATATTCCTGAGATCAGGCGACGGGAGGACGGCATTTTGGACGACGAATGCGAAAATTGGCGTCCCAAGAAGCCTTGATGGGTGGGGTGGGAGGAGGGACGCTGCCTGGTCATCCGGTGAGACAGGCGTAGAGCCGCCGCAGACTTGGGTACGTCTCCAGTGGTTCCACGCTGTAGACGTTCACGGTCGTCTAAATAGGCCTCGTTCATCGCTGTGTCATGACGCGACCGGAAGATTAGGCGGGCGTATCGCTGGTATGGGAGTTGACCCGTCCTTTCGGGTGGACGGGGGCCTGCTGATGTCGAGACGAGGTGCTTGGGGACCAATTAGCACGAGCAGGGTATATGTGCCGACGAACGTAGGAAATGGTGCCCCGAGAAGCGTAGCGTAGGGGGCAGACGAAGTGAGGCTTCCGGCTGGTCTGAGAAGTCAAATTAGAGCCGCTGCGAATTCCCGTTCGTCACTACAGCCGCTCTGGCTACGAGTTCTACGGTGGGCTAAGAGTCTCGCCCGCCAACAGCGCATCATGAATTCAATCTGATGGCTACAAGGAGAGCGATCCATTCTGGGGAGGTCAACTCAAGAACGGGACTTTGCTGTGAAGTGTGGGATCGCGGATAGCGACTACTGGAGCGGCGGACTGACTCATCTCCACACAGTGACCGCCTGCTTCGCCACGGCCGGACTTCCGCCCCTGAATATATGGCTTTTTTGTGGAGGGAACCACTTTCGAGCGGGGAAGTCGCTATGCGTGCTACGAACCTGATCGGATGATCGTTAGCAGTGCGGTCCAATCCAGGCGTGTGATCTCCAAAATGTTACCGATGTTGTTCTCCTTGGAATCGCGAATACCTACGGTTTGACGGTCATTGGCGGACGCTACTTCGACACACTCACTTCCTGCCTCACTGTGGCTAGCCTTGCGCCACTGTGAGTACTTTTCATTCATCCTCTGGCTCCTGCCTGGCTGGTCAGAGTCTCTGCGATCTCATTCAGTCTGGACAGACTGTCGTCGGGGGATAGAGCGACACGGCTGAGGTGATGATACCTTCGTGTATACCTCTCAACCTCTTCGGGTGCCGTGTGGACAACGTTAGTTGTGACCGTATCCACAACAGTCACTGGAGACTCATCAGCCTCCGGATAGGTGTAGACGTAGAACGGTACGGTAGGAAGCGGATACTTCGGGGCTCGGATATCTACCGGTAGGAGACGGACGGTGAGCTGCGGTGCTCCTGTGGCAGTATCGATGAGGTGGCGTATTTGAGCTGCGAGGACCTCTTCGGAAACGATGATCCGACGCAGAGCGACCTCGTCCAGGACTAGATCGTAGGTTGGACCACCAGGCCGCAGTAGCTCCTCCTGGCGGCGAAGCCGAGCTTTGGTCATCTTTGCGGGAGAGAAGTCTGTGGGACCTTCAGCTTTCGCCAGTTCGATCATTGCGGCGATCATCTCGGGTGTCTGGAGGGCGCCCGGGACAGAAGTGGGGTTGTAACTGCGAATGGTGTCCGCTCCGGACTCGAGGTCCGCGTAGGTGCGTTGGCGCCGCCCCATCGATTCACCGTAGGCGTCCCACCACCCCTTCTTGGCAGCGTCGGAGGCTAGGCGGACGATGTACGTCCACCGGTCGTCCGGCACTCCGAGAACGTCAAGAATGCGGATGACGTCGGCGACGTCAGGGCGGCCGCTGGCGTTCTCGAGGCGGATGATCTTCGTGCGCGAGTAGTGGATGCGCTTGGCCAACTCGTCTGCCAGCAAGCCTGCTCTTCGCGGAGTGCGCGAAGCTCGGCAGCGAGACGGTGGCATCGTGCGTACTGGCTACCCATGTCAACCCCCCGGGAACTGGAGCGTGTTCGTCTAGCTACCCTGTGTACACCACCGTTGAGACCTCGCGCGGCAAATTGAACGGGTTCGCTGGTCGAAAATGGTTACGCTTTCATATCGAACAGGATCGTATATGGCCGCACAATTTTCCTGCGTTTCGATGGTCTCGCTGAGCGTGCTAGTTCGTCCGTCCGATCACCGAGCGTCGGTGTCAGCACAGATCTAAGCGGGACCGACATGGTGCGGTCGATGGCGGGGGTGCTGTGAAGGGGCGCGGAAGGAGGTGTTCCGTGGAGTGGCCCTATTTGGGTGGTCCGGCCCAGCGGACGAGGTTGTGAAAAAGTTCGGCCTGCTCGATCGCGTCGTCCAGGGCGTTGTGGGTGTGCGGTCGGTCGGACAGCAGTTCGGCGGGCATCTGTCTCTTGGTCGAGCGGGTCACCATGGTGTTGGCCTTGGTGGCGTACAGGGTTTTGAGGTCCAGGTGCCGGGAGTGGCCGAACGGAGACCCGGTGTCGGTGAACCGCATCCAGTACCAGTACAGGAACATCCAGTCGAAGCCGAGTGGGTAGGCAACCAGCACTGGCGAGGCTCCCGCGGTAGCGGCCACCTCGGCTACCCAGGCCGAGGCGGCGTTCATCGCCTCGGCCGGGTCGCGGCCCTCGGCGGCGAGGCGATCATGCTTCAAGCCGCTGACCGCCACCGCTTCAGGCACGTAGGTGTCAGTGATCGGTTTCAGCTCTGCGTAGAACGTGTCCTTGGTCGGGTCGGTGGGTGTGAACGTGTGTCCATCGAACGTCCCGCAGGCCGACAACCCGAAGCTCTGCATGGAGTACGGCCCCGGGATCGGCCCGTCAGCCTCCACATCAGCCGAGATGTAAACTTCACGCTTAGGCATCGGCGTTCCTTCTAACGCTTTCTGGAGCGGCCGCTTCCCGGGTCTGGCCTTGCCTGGCGGACACCCACTGTTCGGCGAAATCAACGGAGTCTTTGATGAACTCCTCCAACGTTGCCTCGTCGATCACAACCTCGGCTGCCAACTCTGACAAAACTGCGCATTGGGCTGGGATGACGGCATATGGGTCATCTATTCCATCGTCGCTCCTTAGATCCGGGTCGCCGAGGACGTCTCGCATTAGATTCTCGGTCACTCGCGGATTGAGCTGCTCTCCGTCATCTCCAAGAGTCATGCGCAGATCCGCGACCCATCGAACGATCTCGGGGGTCGTGTATGTGGGTGAGAATCGGCGTCGCACCGCCACCACGAACCCGGCATAGATCATCGACATGTAACCGGCAGCCGCCTCATCGGTCGTCATTCGGCTGTACAGATCTTCCCACGTCTCGACGTCGCCATCCAGAAACGCGCGCAGCGCTGCTGCGTGGTCATCATCTATTTTGACTGCTGCCCAGTCCATTACTCGAACAGATCCTCGGCGTCGGCCCTCACCTTAACAATAAACGCATCCAGTTCCTCGTCGCTGAACTGTGCTTCTCCGACCAGTGCCGCCATGAGAATGATCTGGTGTTTGAAAGCTACCTCGGCGTCGAAGCTCCTGACCTCTTCGTTCGACGTTTGGCCGATCACATGTAGAATCATGCGCTCGGCGATCTCAGGATCGATTAGGTCTACGTTCTCTTCTGCGCGTGCACGAATAGAGCCGACGAAGTCGATTACTTCGGCCTTGTCCGCTACCTCGCCGGCCCGTATAAAACGTCGCTCCGCCGCCTCGAAGAAGGCCGCAGCGACAAGCGCGCTGTAGCCTTCGTTGGCCTTGGCCCGATCAAGTTGTTGAAGGAGCCTCTTGTGCTCTTCAGCGCGACCGGCGAGTTGAGCGTGCAGAGCTGCGACCTGCTCATCGGTTACTGCCATGATCCCTTCCTAGTGTTCGCCCTATCTCTGCGCGGAGCCAGCGGCTTCCAACGATTGCCTTTCTGGTCGCCCCAACCGTGATGATCGCCAAACCGATCACACCGATTCCCGCGTCCCCATACTTGATGGAGGTTTGTGTTGGCTGCATGTCAGGAGAGTTGCCCTTGACGACTTCCGGAGTGCTCTTCGGTGGAGGTCGATCCAAGAATTTCTTGACTTTGTCCGACAACTCGTTCGCGCTCTTGGCCGCATCGCCGGGCTTGTACACAGCAGCCCTTAGGCCCTCTCTCCTGCGTGACCTCTTTTCGGGATCGGTTTCGGAGTAGTCGCGGCTTGCCGGGTCGTCCTCTGGGTTGCGGAGTTCGCCGCGTCCGGGTGTTCCGTCTCGGGGGGCGTCGGGTAGTTCGCGGTATTTGGTCGATTCGTCGTTGGTGGTTTGGGTCTCGGCATTCCTATCACGGGGCTCGCCCTGGGTGCCCGGTGTTCTGTCGTCGACGCGGTAGGTGGGGGTGGACCATCGGGTGGTGCCGTCGTTCGTCCTGGGTGGCCAGTCCGGAAGGGGCGCTTGTGCTTCGGGCTGTGGTGGGGACTCGGGCCTGTGAGGTCGGTGCTCGGGGGCCGGGGCCTGTTCGTCCGCTACCTCTTGGGCTTGACCGGTTGGCTCGTCCGGGGTCTCCTCGGTCGCGGTTTCTGGGGCGGTGGTGTCGGACGATGGTTCCTCGTGTTGGGGGAGCGGTGGCCGGCCCTGGTCCTGTGGGTCCTGGTTGTCGGCATCACCGACCTGGGGCTGCTCAGTCTCATCGGGCGGGCGATGGGCGGTCTGGTCGGTGTCCTGGCTGTGGGCTTCTTCGTCCGAGAGATCGGGTTGTTCGGTCTCATCGGAGTTGGGTTGTGCGCCTTCCGGGTCGCGGTCGGCGGTGTTAGACGGTTGATGCTCGTTCTGGGGGAGTGGCGGACGGTCGTGCTCCTGTAGTCCTTCGGGTTCGGTTTCGTCCGATGGGTCGGGGGCGGTCCGCTCGGTGTCCCGGGTGCGGGTTTCCTCGTCGTCGGTGTCGGGTTGCTCGGCGTCTCCGGTTTCGGGTTGCGTCTCGTCGGCGTCCTTGGGCTCGGCCTCGGCGCCTTGCGACTCGTCCGAGATGTCAGGTTGCTCGGTCTCGGCCTGTGAGTCTGGGTCTTCCGGGTCGCGGTCAGCCTCGCTGGATTGAGTGTCGGGCTCGCACGTCTCGTCGTTGTCCTCTGGTTCGGCCGGGGTGTCTTGTGTTTGGTCTGTGTCCTCGGTGGAGGAGGTGTCCTCGCGGGGCTTGTCGCGTTGTTCGGTTTGGGCTTCGCGGGTCGCGGCGATTTGGGCGGCTCTGGCGTGTTGTTCTTCGCGGGCGCGGCGGAGGCTTTCGAGGCGGGAGGGTTGGCCGGGGGCGCCGGGGTTGTCCGGTGGAGGGGTGGAGGGCCGGTCGTGGGTGTTGGTGGTGTCGGTACGGGTGTCCGTGCCGGGGGTGCGTTCGACGCCCACGCCTGGTGCCCTTTCCGCCGGTGGCCGCAAGTCCGCATGAACGATCAGCCATATAACGGACTTATCGCCCGTTTCCCTTGCATGTCGGATGGGAGGTGGCGCGGAGTCGACCCTCCATGCGTCGCGTCCATGTAAGCGTGCATGTCGCCCTTTCGCACGTGCGAAATTCGTGCGCGGCGAGCCGGGCTGACGAGTCGACGGGATGACTATGCGAAGTGCCAGGTATTCGTGCCTGACATGAGCGGGGAGCGGCGTTGTCGTCACGGCGGCGTGAGAAGCCAACGAATGCGGGAGCGCGGGTGAACGCCGGACGGACGGTGCCTACCGAGGCAGCCGGACGTGTGCCTGTGCTCTCACGTCAGTGGGTGTGCACTGCGCTCGGTAACGCACCAGGGCACCAATATGCGTCCCGGCTCCCGGAGCTTCGCTGCACCTGGTCGACAGCTCCGTCCGCTACGTGCGCGAGAACCAGTCGTCAGTGTCGCGGTGGCGGGTGAGTCCGACCGCGTCGAACTCGTCGAAGTGTCTGCCCTTGGCGACGCCGAGCCGCCGCAGAGCCTGCGAGATCGGGGACCCGGTCGGCGGGAACCGCTCGTCCACATTCTTGTACAGGGGGCCGAGGGCCACTTTGCCCGCGTCCCAGACCTGCGCGGCCTGCATCCCCGTGCCGCCGAAGTAGTCCGCTTCGACGTAGGCCACGGGCCCTGTTTCCGAGCACGTGATGAGCATGCGTTCGAAGCCCGCAGGTGCCTTCCAGAACCCGTCGAGTTCGGCTGCATCCGGAACCGTGATCGCGTCGAACAGCGCGTCGGTCATCGGCAGGAGCCACAGGCCTTGGTTGAGAGGGACGAAGCAAGCCTCCGCGACCTGGCCGACCAACTTGCGAAGGACATGTTCGGCTGCGACGGCGGCCTGGAGGTAGTACATCTGCTCATTCTCGCCCAATCGCCGAGGGGCCGAGGACGCCGAATCTGACACAAGCAGGCGAGGCATGGCCGGACCGGTCGGGGGCGGGCCCGTTGGGTTCGAAGGCGTACGCGGAAGGTATCGGCTCGGCAGGGGACGTTCGGCGTCACCAGTTCCGGGTGGCGATCAGTTCCTCGGGGTCGGCGTTGGAGAACCCGTAGCCGGTGGCGATGAACCAGAACTCCTCCCCGATCACCTCGCGGGCGGCCGTTTCGAGTTCGCTGCCGGCATTCACGAACTCTTCTTCCAGGTCGTTGAACTCCTCGGTCGCGGCGTGCGTCAGTCGGTAGAGCTCCTCCAGGTCGGCTGGCGCGTCGGCCTCGATTTCCTCGCACAGCCTCAGCAGGATCGCCTTCCCCTTGTCAACGAGGTGATCCGGAAAATATCCGTCGTCGTACATGCCCTTGAGGAACTCGTGCCCAAGGACGTTCTGGTTGGTCAACGGCATCTCGGCTGCCTCCTAGCGTGCGTGTGGGTTGAGGTTGCCGATCGTAACCGGGGCCGCTGACATCGGCGCCCTGAAGCGAAGCCGACTCGCGTACGCCTCGATCGGTTTACCGCAACGCGTGGCCGGATCCTGCCTCCGCAGGTGAGGTAGCCGCAGTCGATTTCGAAGTGAATGACTCCTTGTCAGTAACAAAGTGTTGATCTATCTTCGAGCAGCACAGAACACTCATTGTTCGATGAGTTGTCATGAATCGAACGCGGTCGGTCGTTGGCAAGTAAGGCTGATCGCAAGAAGGGAGACGATGGGTGATGAGGTATGTGAAACCCGTGTTCGTGATCGCGATGGGAGTCGCGATGTCGGTCACGGCCATGGCCGCTCCGGCCGCAGCGGAGCCGTTATCCGATGGGGCGGAATGGGTCGCGTTAGGTGACTCCTACCAGGCGGGGACCGGAACGGAGGAGTACACCGGTGACTGCCACCGCTCGAAGTGGTCGCACATCTCCCTACTCGACGCCGAGGGATCGGGACCGAAGCCGCTGGCCTTCGTGGCCTGTGAAGGCGCCACCAGCCATGACCTCTACCGGAGCATGAACGGCGAGCCGCCCCAGGCGGACGCGGTACTCGACAACGCCGGTTCGATCCGGGTCACCACGCTCGGAATCGGCGGGAACGACCTGGAGTTCGGACCGCTCATCACCAGGTGCGTGACCCGTCACTGGGTCGGACGGTCCTGCGCGAGCGCCTACGACGATCAGGTGCAGGCCAACTTCGACAGGCTGGTGAACACTCTCGACCCCGCCACGGGTCTCAACCGGCTCCAGGCCGTCTACACCGACCTGTTCCACCGGGCGCCGCTGACCCGCCTCATCACCCCCACCTACGCCAAATTCTTCCCCCGCCGCGGTGGGTGGCGCTGGTGGGAGAGCGGCCTGCTGATCAAGCGATGCCACGCGGTCCGCGTCAGCGACCAGTTGTGGATCAACAACTGGATCAGGCGCCTGGACGACGCGATCATCGGGTCCTCGCAGAGCGTCGGAGCCATCCCGGTGGACTTCTACGCCGCCTCCGACGGCCATGAGCTGTGCAATCCCGATGGCAACGACAACTACCTGAACGGGATCAGCCTCAACCCACGTTACAACTCTTTCCACCCGACGAAGTTCGGGTACCAAGTCAATGCGAATCACCTGCGTCCGGTGATCAGACAACAGCTCGCCGCGCCGCCCAGGCGAAACACCAAGGTGCCGACTCCGCTCCCCAAGGCCAACACCCCGCCGAAGGCTCGACTCACACTCACTCAGCATGGTGACACCATCAAAGTCGACGCCTCTGGCTCCCACGACCCCGACGGCGAGATCGTCCAGTACCTCTGGGAGTTCGACGACGGGACGATGGATGACGGGAAATCCATCTCTCATACCTACAAGAAGGCCGGAACCTACACCGTCACGCTCATCGTGATGGACAACGAAGGCGAGATGGGCTTCGCAACGGCCGATGTGGTCAGGGTGAAGTAGCCGACAAGGCGCGCATGGAGTTTTCTCGATATCGCCCCGAGTCACTTCCGATCTTCGAAGGCTCGGGGCGTTATCGCTTGACCCTACCGAGCCGTGGGGACGACCATCAAAGCACGCGAACGCCAGGACGGGATCGTTCATGACCATTCGTGACCGGATCAAAACGATCGACCCGGTGGCGCTGGTGGCGCTCATCGTAATCGTTGTTGGCGCGTACCGGCTATATGACGCCGCGGGCAGGGCCGCGCCGGTGGTGGATTTCGGGACCAGCGTGGAGAAGCGGATAGCGCGAGAGGCGCGGCCGCATGTCTACATCTCATCCGGGGTGATAGGCCTCGGCGCTCTGGCGTTGTTGGCGGGCGGGCGGCGGATCGCGGCGCTGCTGGTCGCTCCCGCCGCCGTCGTACCGGCGCTCCTCCTCGCCTTCACGTCCGAATCCATGGCATTGCCGTTCCTCGCGGCCGTGGCCACCATTCCGCTCGCGATCGGGGCGGGGATCGCCGCGGTCCTCAAGCCGCGACAGACACGATGACTCCCAGACGAATCCGTGCGGCGACGGCGTACCGTTCCTCGGGCAGGAGTTGGGCCGGTCGCCTCGTGATATACGGACTCGGCGGCGTCGCACGTCATTTTTCGCTTCTCTGACCGACGGTGTGAGTCATGCGACGCACCTGGTCGAACGCGTCCGACTCAAGGAAGTACGGGCTGTGCGTGGCGTAGGGGATTTGATGCCGCGCTTCAGGCTCACCCGAACCCGGGGTGCTGCCGTTTGACCGGCAAGGCTCTGTGGGCTGATCTTTGCAATCCGCATACGCAAGGATGAGTTGACCTCGTGACCATTCGTGACCGGATCAAACGCATCGATCCCGTGGCTATGGTGGCGCTCGTCATCATCGCCATCGGCGTCTGCTGGCTCTACAGCGCCATGGGCCGAGCCGTACCGGTGGTGGACTGGGGAACCAGCGAGGAGCAGCGGACGGCGAGGGAGGCGCGGCCGCACGTCTACGCCGCGTCCGGTGTGATCGGCCTCGGCGCTCTGGTGTTACTGGCGGGCGGAAGGCGAATCGCCGCGCTGTTGGTCGCCCCCACCGCCCTCGTACCGGCGGTCCTTCTCGCCTGCACGGACCCGTCCTGGGCGCTGCCGCTGGTCGCGACCATCATCGCCATTCCGTTCGCGATCGGAGCCGGAATCGCGGCGGCCTTCAACCGGCGGCGGGCGCGATGACGTCGCCAGGCAGCTGCTGCGGGTTCCGTGCGGCTGCGCCCGAGAGCCCAGGGACCTCTTGTCGCGTCCCGGTGTCGAATCCGCGTGCCGGTCATCGGGTGGGGGCGGAGCCGGTCGTCGCGAACACGGGTTCGGCGCAGTTGGGCCGGACGACTTCCGCATTGTCCCCTGGCTGAAGACGGGCGGCGGAGGAGCGTCCTCGCAGCAAGAGGACGCCAATGGTCACCAGTTCCGCTGCTCCTGCGGCCTGTTCGGGCGGGGAAAACGTCGGCCCGCGCCTGGACGGCTTGGTGCCGTTCTTCCAGCGTCGCCACCCGACGCGCGCCTGGCTGGTTGCGAGTGCCACTCGGTCTGGGCCGGTGTGGTCGCCGCACCTCCACACTGAATCGTCATGTGTTCGGCCGAGAACGGGCTGCGCGGACGCACGGGCGGTGGACATTCGGGTGCCCCGTGCACGGGGCCTCCACGCGCGTATCCCAGGCGTCCGTATCAGCTCTGACTAGGGGATTCGCGGGTGCTCGCCGGTTCGTGCTGTGACGATGAACACGCTCGATGACGAACCGGACGCACACTGTTGAGGAAACCCATGTCCTGCCTGATTTCCGCCACGACCGTCCCGGTGAGCGCGCTGCGCTGGCGGCGTGCCTTTCCCCGCGAACTCGACCAGGCACGCGCCGCCCGCCGCTTCGGCGCGGCGCTCCTCGCCGACTGTCCGCAGCTGGACGACGTGCTCCTCGCGGTCGACGAGCTCGTGGTCAACGCGCTCCGCCACACCTAGTCGGGGCAGCCCGGCGGCGTGTTCGCCGTCAAGATCGTCCGCTGGGACGGAGAGGTCTCCGTCTCCGTCACCGATGAGGGCGCCCCATCCGAACCCGCCGTCACCGACACCGAGGACTACGCCGAATCGGCGTCGAGGCGGGTGATCGCCTCGATCGCCTCCGGTTTCGGGATGCCGGACGCGGTGACGCCGGGGAACAGGGCGTCGAAGGCGTCCCAGGACGTGCGGCCGGGGGCGAGGAGGCCGCCGACCCTGGAGCTGAGGTGCTGGACGCTGCCGCGTTCCCTTCACGGTCATGAATCCCGTGACCTGGACGGTGCTGGGATCGCAGACCTGGTACCTCCTCCTGGGAGGTGCGGACGGACACGGCGAGCTCGTAAATCTCCTTAGGGTCGGTCTCCAGGTCCTGCCGGGTGCAGACGTCGGTGGCGGCGCCGAGCCCGAAGGCGCGGGGGCCCGCGAGGGGCTGGGCGGGACACCGCCCGTGGAGTCCACCGCCGCCAGGACCTCGGGGTTGAAACCGGTGGCCTGGAAACCGTCGAGGTCGAGCAGGAACGAGCGCGCCGGGGTGTTCGCGTGATGTCCACGTATGTAGGTCGCGACGATGTCGACGGGACGGACGGCGTCCAACCGCCGGGACACGATGACCTTCTGGTAGCGGCCCGCCCTGATCTCCGCGACGGCCTCGGCGACCTGGGCGCGGTAGCGGTTGCCGCCGGCCCGGATGTCGACCGGTGACGGCGCGTCCACGGTGAGGGGCACGGCCTCGGTCAGCAGCGCGGCGACCTGTTCGGCCTCGGCCGCGTCGCCGGTGATCCGGGCGCGGCCGTCCTCGACGCGTACCTCGGTGCGGGGGACGAGCAGGGTGCGCGAGCCTGCCGCGGCGGGGCCGGGACGCGGCGAACTCGAACGCGTTCCACCTATAGGCCCGGGTGGGAAGCGGGGCGTCGTCGAGGGCCGTGCGGAGGGCGTCGACCGGGCGGCCCGTCCAGGTGTGGGAGGTGGGGTCTCGCCCCGCCAGCGGGTGTGGACATGGGACGCGTCGAGGACGACCTCCCTGCGGAGCCGCCCGCGAACGTCCAGAGGCCGGGTCGTTCGTAGCCCACGTACTCGGTGAACATCCGCGAGTCGCCCCAGGCGGGACATCAGAGATAGGAGGTCGGAGGCGGTCTCGACGACCGGCTCGGCGGGTTTCGCGTCAGCGTGCGGAGCGATGACCAAGGCAGCCAACTCCCGGGTTCACGGGCCCGGAACCGTCCCGCAACTTAGGCGAGGCTAACCTTCTCCGTTTTTCCGGGCCAAGGTCGATGCGTGAAGCGTCGGCGAGGCCGCCTGGACCCTCGCAACCATTGCGTGGTTAGGTGAGGCTAACCTAAGATCGCCCCGACACTCCCCGAACCCCTGGACCCCCTGGAAGGACACCGGTCCTCTATGCGCACCATTATGCGGCGTATGGCCATCACCGCCGCGCTCGTGCCCAGTCCGGGCACGGTCGCCGCGTGCGGCGAAGACGAACCCGCGGACGACGCCTCGGCCGGCAACGCCGCGGCCGGGGCGTTCCCGGTCATGATCACCCACAGGCTCGGCCCCGCCAAGATCGAATCCGTGCCGAAGCGTGTCGTCGCCCTCGGCGTCACCCCCGTCGGGATGGTCGAGCCGACCGGCGTCCGGCCCGACGGCCTCGCCCCCTGGAGCGCGCCGAAACTCACCGGTCGGAAGCCGAAGTCGCTCAAAGCGGGGGAGGCCGGGTCCAACCGGGAGGAGGTCGCGGCGCTGCGTCCCGCCCTGTTCCTCGTGGCGGGGGACTTCACCATCGACAAGGAGTACGCCAAGCTGGCGCCGACCGTCGCCTACCAGACCGGGCCCGCCGAGTTGAGCATGGAGAAGATCTCCGTGCTGCTCAGCCACTACAACGACGACCCCGCCACGCAGAAGAAGATCGAGGGCGACAGGCTGTTCAGCGACCTCGCCGTCGTGAAACGCGGTTCGCACGTGGCGCTCGACCCCAAGTCCTTCTGGCCGCCGCGCACTCCGGCCCCGCTGTGGGTGCCGTACGTCGCCGACCAGGTCGTCCCGAAGATCGCCAAGGCGTCCGCCGCGGCGAAGTCAGTCTGAGGACCCGCCGATGTCAGAGGAGTGCGTACAGCCCCCCGTGCATGACGTGGTGGGCGTCGGATTCGGTCCGTCCAACCTGGCCCTCGCCGTCGCGCTCGACGAGGCCGCGGGCGACGGCGCGGACGCGGTGTTCTTCGAGAAGCAGCAGGAGTTCGGCTGGCACCGGGGCATGCTCATCGACGGCGCCACCATGCAGGTCCACTTCCTGAAGGACCTGGTGACGCTGCGCAACCCCGCGAGCCCCTACTCGTTCCTGGCGTACCTGCACGCCCGAGGCCGCCTCATCGACTTCGTCAACCACAAGACGATGTTCCCGACGCGGTTGGAATTCCACGACTACCTCGAATGGGTCGCCGCCGCGTTCACCGACCGGGTCCGTTACGGGTCCGAGGTGGTCGCGCTGCGCCCTTACGACGACGACATCCTCGAAGTCGTCGTGCGGTGTGACGACGAGCTGGAGAGGCACCTGACCCGCAACGTGGTCATCGGCGCGGGCCTGGAGCCCGTCCTGCCGGACGGCGTCCAGGCTGGCGAACGGATCTGGCACACCGAAGACCTGCTCACCCGCCTCGGTGAACGTCCCGGATGGCACCCGAAGCGCCTCGTCGTCGTCGGCGCGGGGCAGAGCGCCGCCGAGGCCGTCGAATACCTGCACCGCTCCTTCGTGGACGCCGAGGTGTGCGCGGTGTTCGCGCGGTACGGGTACTCGCCCGCCGACGACAGTTCGTTCGCCAACCGCATCTTCGACCCGGAGGCCGTCGACCACTACTACGCGGCCCCCGACGAGGTGAAGCGGATGCTGTTCGAGTACTCGCGCAACACCAACTACTCCGTCGTGGACCTCGACCTCATCGACGAGCTGTACCGGCGTTCCTACGCCGAGAGGGTCGCGGGCGCCGAACGGCTCCGCATCCTCAACGCCTCCCGCCTCGTGAACGTCAGGGAGGAGCCCGGGGGAGTGCGCGCGAGGGTGCGGTTCATGCCGACCGGTGAGGAGACCGACCTGGACGCCGACGTCCTCGTCTACGCCACCGGCTACCGAGAGCGCGACCCCCTCGCCCTGCTCGGCGAGGCCGCCGCGCACTGCCGGACCGGCTCCGACGGACGTCCCGTCGTGGAACGCGACTACCGTGTCGCCACCGCACCCGGCCCCCGCTGGAACGTCTACCTTCAGGGCGCCACCGAGCACAGCCACGGCATCGCCTCGTCCCTGCTGTCCATGACCGCCGTCCGCACCGGCGAGATCGTCCGTTCCATCGCCCGCCGCTCCGCTCCCGTCACCCAGGAGATCTGACATGACCAACCCGTTCGACGACCCCGACGGCACGTTCCTCGTCCTCGTCAACGACGAGGGCCAGCATTCCCTGTGGCCCGAGTTCGCCGATGTCCCCGCCGGGTGGACGACCGCGTTCGGGCCCGCCGCGAGGCCGGACTGCCTCGCCCACATCACCGAGAATTGGACCGACCTGCGCCCGCGGAGCCTGCGGACCTGACGCGGTCCTGCCCCCCGGCCGCCTGGTCCCACGGAAGCCGTTCCGGCGCATCGTCCCTGGTAGACCACCCGTGTGACACTTCACGGGGGGCGTGCGCTGAACATGGTGGGAGCCGGTGCGCGATGGCGCCCGCGGGCTGTTGAGGAGGGGAGCCCGCGCGGCGACCGGACGCGCCGGTGGTCGCCGGCGGGCCGGACGGTCCCGCGGTGCCGGGGCGGACGCCGCGGGACCGTCTCGCCCGCCGGCCACCCGTCCCGCTCGGCCTGACCGCCGGGTCCGGCCGCCGGGCGCCCTCGCCGTGGACCTCGTCCGTCTCACCCCACCTGCCCGCCTCACCCCACCTGCCCGCCTCACCCCACCTGCCGGCCGCGCCTCTTCCTGCGGCGGCACCGCAATAAACCGACCCTGGTCGTTGCTGTCGATGACGGGGAAGATGATCGGTAGTGGGCGGTGTGACGGACGAGGCGGGAGGGGCGCATTGATCCGTTCCGAAGCGGGCGTGGCCGGTGCGGAGGACGTCGGGCCCGCGCGGCCCCCACGACGGGCACGGCGGGGGCGGGCACAGGAACAGGCACGGGAGAAGGCACAGGCGCAGCGGGTCGCGGCCGCCGACGCGTTCTTCCTGCACGTCGAGAGCGCCGCCGTCCCGCAGGTCGTCGGCGGCGTCGCCGAGTTCGCCGGGCCGGGGCCGTCCGCCGAGCGGGTGCGTGACCTCATGGCCGAGCGGTTGCCCCGGCTGCCGCGCCTCACACAGCGGATCGTCCCCGGCGGCCCGGTCCGGCGGCCCCGCTGGGTCGACGCCGGCGAGATCGACCTCGACCGGCACGTCCGGTCGATCGACCTGCCCGCGCCCGGCGGTCGCCGCGCGCTCGACGCCCTCGTGGCCCGCCTCGTCGCCGCGCCCCTCGACCTCGACCGTCCCCTGTGGCGCGTCTGGCTCGTCGCGGGCGGGGCGGCCGGGCCTGACGCCGTCGTGATCCTGCTCCACCACGCCATCGCGGACGGCATCGGCGTCGTCGACATCCTGCGCGGCATCCTGGAACCGCCGCTCCCGGAGGCGGCGGCGATACGGGGACCCGGCGGGTTCGTGCGCGCCGCCGCCGTCGTCCCCGGCCTGATCCTGCTCGGCCTGGACGGCACCGCGCCGACCGTGTCGCTCGTCCGGAACGGCACCGGCGACATGGGGCCCGAACGTGTCTTCGGGACGGTCACGCTGCCGCTCGACCGGGTGCGGGACGCCGCCAGGTCCGCCGGTGTCCGCGTCACCGACGTGCTGCTCGCGCTGGTCGGCGAGGTCGTCGCGGATGTGCTCGCCCGCCGCGGTGAACGCGCCGACGGCCGGGCCCTGCGCGCCGCCGTGCCGATGACGCTGCGCGCGCCCGCCCCGCCCGGCCGGGGCCGCACCGCCGTGCCGGGCAACCTGACGGCCGCGCTGCGGCTGGACGTCCCCGTCGACCCGATGCCCGTCCACGAGCGGCTCGCGGCCGTGCACCGGTCCGCCGAGCGGCGCCGCGGGTCGGGCCGGGCGGTGGCGAGCACCGCCGTGGTCGGCCTGCTCGGCGCGCTGCCGCCGTGGCTGCACGCCCGCGCCGCGCGTGGCACGTACCGGGGCCGGTACTTCGGCGGGATCGTGTCCAACATGCCCGGTCCCGCGGTGCCGATGTCGATGGCGGGCGCGCCGCTCGGCGACGTCCACCCGATCCTGCCGCTGGCCGACGGCGTGCCGTTCGCCGTGGGCGCCCTGAGCTGGAACGGGGCGCTGCACATCTCCGTGACGGCCGAGCCGGCGTCGCTGCCCGAGGCGGGCGCGTTCACCGGCGGTATGGCGCGGGCGTTCGAGGAACTGACCGCCGGTCTCGGCGCGGACGGCGGCACCCGGGCCGGAACACCCTGATGGCATGGTCCGCCGCGTTCAGCCTGCTCGCCGCGTTCCTGTTCGCCGGGGCGGCGGCGTTGCAGTACCGCGCGGCCAGACGCGCCGTGCGCGGCGGCCTGGACGCCACGGCGGCGCAGGGCCTGATCCGGCGGCTGGTCCGCGACCCGGTGTGGCTGACCGGATGGGCCGTGAACCTCGCCGGGTTCTGCTCGCAGGCCGTCGCGCTGCACTTCGGGTCGACCGCCATCGTTCAGCCGCTACTGGTCACCCAGCTCGTGTTCACCATCCTGCTCGGCACGGTCGGCACCGGACGCCGTCCCGTGCGGATGGACCTGCTCGGCGGCGTCGCCGTGTCGGCGGGCCTCGCCGTCCTGTTCACGGTGCCGGGCGCGATCCCGCCGGAGGGGGAACCGTCCCGACCGCGGCTGCTGCTCGCGGGGCTGATCGCCCTGCCGCTGGTGATCGTGCTGTCCCGGGCGGCGTGGCTGCGCCGGGGCCGGGTCAGGGCCGCGCTCCTCGGCGTCTGCTCGGGCCTGTTCTTCGCCGCGACCGCCGTGCTGATCAAGCTCACCACGGCCAGCCTCGTCGACCACGGCGTCGCCGCGACCGCCGTCGACTGGCCCGGGTACGCCCTCGCCGGGAGCACGTTGCTCGGGCTCATCCTGGAGCAGCGGGCGTTCGCCGCCGGGTCGTTGCCCGTCGCGATGACCGCGATGACCATGACGAACCCCATCGCGTCCTACCTGGTGGCGGTGCTCGCCTTCGACACCCTCCCGCCGCGCACGGTGTCCGCGTTCGTCGCCGTGTCGGTCACCGCCCTGCTCCTCACCGCCGGGGTGGCGATGCTGTCACGTTCCACGGCCGCGACCCGGCGGCACGAGTCGACCCCCGAAGGGTCCGTGCCGTGAGGCGGCGTCCGGCGCGCTGCGCGGGCAGTTCCACGTAGCGGTGCGTCAGTCCCTCGGAGCCGAGGACGACCGTGACCAGCAGCACGCCCCAGGCGAGCCGGACGAAACCGGGAAGGGTTCCAGGCTCGCGCCCGGCGGCGTGCCACACCACCTGGATCACCAGCGGGTGCAGCAGATACAGCGAATAGCTGACCAGCCCCGACCAGACCAGGGCCCGGGGCATCGGACGGTCGCGCAGCAGGAGGGCGGCGAGGAACGTCAGCCACGCGGCGCCCACGGCCACGGACCAGTCGAGGCCGAGCGGGTTCGGATTGGCGTGCAGGGCCCACGGGGTCGGCGCGCGCAGCCCCGCGACCAGCGTGAACACCGCGACGACGGAGATCGTCGCGACGGCGGGCCGCACGCGCAGCCGCCCGTCCTGGACGCCGCGGACGGCGGTCCCGGCGAACATCGTCGCGATGACGCACAGGCTCTCGATGGCGCCGATGCGGCTGTTGAGGACGAGCAGGCCCAGCGCCAGCGCCGCCACGACCGCGACCCCGACGCGGCGCACGCCGCGCCGAGGGGAGGCCATCGCCGCGAGCCCGCCGACGAGGAACACCACGGCGACGAGGATCGTCCCGCCCGGCCACCGCGACGCCAGCAGCCCGGACGGCAGCGCGACGCCCAGGATCGCCGCGCCGACACCGAACCCCAGCGCCACCCGGGCGCTGGAACGATGCACACCGGCGACGAACATGGCCGTCACCAGCAGGTAGAACACCATCTCGTAGGACAGCGTCCAGTAGACGTTGAGGGCGTTGGGGACGCCCAGGAGGTCCTGCATCATCGTCAGGTGCGCGAGGGCCGACGCCCACGGACGGTCGCCGAGCGCGGCGGGCAACCCGTAGGACACGCCCGCCGCGCCGAGCAGCAGCGCGAGCGCCGCCGACACCGCCCAGGCGGGGTAGAGCCGGAAGGCGCGGCCCACCCAGAACCGTTCGACGCCGCCACGCCGTTCCAACGAGGACGGCACGACGTATCCGCTGACGAGGAAGAACACGAACACCCCGTACCGGCCGAAGTCGAACCACGGGCTCGCCGTCTCGCGGACCTCCGGCAGCAGCACGTCGAGGGAGTGCTCGAACACCACGACCAGCGCGGCGAGACCGCGCAGGGCGTCCAGCGAGTCCATCCGGGGCGCCCTGTCCGGGTGGGTGCCGATCCGTGTTTCCGGGGATGTCAGGGTGTTCGTCGGCATTCGGGCCACCCTAGGGGCCGCGATCCGGTGAGGGAGCCCCGACGCTGTGTGACGAGTCCCACACGTTCCCGGACGGGTCAGCCGACCTGGCCGGGCTTCCGCCACATGAGCCAGATCGGCGGCGCGCCCCTGCCCGGCAGCGCCAGCTCCCGCGTCACCCGGAACCCGAACCGCTCGTAATAGGGCACGTTGCGCTCTTTCGAGCTCTCCAGATAGGCGGGGACGCCCTCGGCGTCGCAGCGGTCGAGCCGCGACCGTAACAGCGCGCCGCCCAGCCCGTTCCCCTGCGCCGGGGGATCGGTGCCGATCACCGCCAGGTACCAGTGCGGCTCACGGGGATGATGCTCCTCCACCAGGCCGAGCGTGCGCAGTGAGGTGGGCGTCCGTGTGCCGAAGGCGCGCATCAGCGGCACGGCCTGGGTCAGCTGCACGCGCATGGGCACGCGCCAGCGGTCGGGCGGGGCCCACAGCGCCGCCGCCTCGGTCCGCGCGCCGCGTCCGGCGAACTCGGTACCGCCGGTCGGGAGATGCACCCGGCGCAGCATCACCTCGAACAGGCCGGTCAGCCGCCGTACGCGGGTGGCGTCGTCCGGCACCAGCCAGCTCCAGAGCGGATCGTCGTGGAAGGCGCGGCCGAGGACGGCCGCGAGCGCGGCGGCGTCGCCCGCACCCGCCGACCGGACGACCGGGGACGTTCTGGGCTCGTCTGTCATGATGCGCGGCCTCCCGGGGGACGCGCCGATCTTCACCGTCGCGCGGCCGCACGTCAAGGGCGCACGAAACCGGCGCCTGGCCAAGGGCGCCTCGAACGACGGCTCGCCGTCGTCCGCCCGCCTCCTTCGGTCCAGGTGGGCTGGATGAGTCGATGCTCGCTAGGGAGGATGCGGTGTGCCCCGACGGCAGTCAGTCGGTCCACGCGATCGTCGTGTTCGGTCTGGTCGAGCCGCAACGGCGAACGGAACGCGGCCGTGCCTCGGACGGTTGCTCACGCCCTCGAATGCCGGCGGTTACGGCGTTGGTGGGTGCGGCGTGGGTGGGTGCGGCGTTGACGGGTACGGCGTTCGGCGCGGGCCCGGCCGAGTTCCTCCAGGACGAGGGCGGAGCCGACGCCGAGCAGCCAGGAGTCCTTGGCCAGCGGGATGCCCTGCGCGGTGGGCCGCACCCCGCCGGGCTCCCGCATTCCGGGCAGCCGCAGGTACAGGCCCGCCAGCCCACCGGCGAACGCGGTGAGCGCCGCGCCCGCGACCAGCGACGGGACCAGCGGGACCAGCAGCGCGGCGCCGAGCGTGACCTCGGCCGTGCCGAGCCTGCGGGTGAACTCGCGGGCGTCCTGCGACTCCAGGAACGGATAGGCGGTCTTGGCCATGCCGTGGGTCTGCTCGGCCAGCTCGTCTCCGCCCTTGAGCTTCGACAGCCCCGAGTTCAAGACGAACGCCCCCACGATGAGCCGGGCGGGTATCTGGTGAGCGCGAGCTAGAAGACGCATCGTCGGTTCATTCCCGCCGTCCGTCCCCTACACTTGCCGCCGGGTCAAGTACCGTTGACGGACGTGACGGCTCGACCGGACGGACCACCGCCCGCACCCGAATGGGCCCCCGAGCGCGAGGTCACCCCGGAACTCGCCGCCGCGCTGATCGGACGGAGCTTCCCCGAGCTGCGCGACGCCCCCGTGGAACGACTCGCCACAGGCTGGGACAACACCGTCTTCCTCGTCGGCGGGCGATGGGCGTTCCGGTTCCCGCGCCGCCGGATCGCCGTCGCGGGGGTCGAGCGCGAGATCGCGACACTGCCCGTCCTGGCGCCACGGCTTCCGCTGCCGGTGCCGGTGCCGCGCTTCGTCGGCGAGCCGTCCGGCGACTTCCCCTGGCCGTTCTGGGGCGCGCGGATGATCCCGGGCCGCGAGTTCGCCGACGCGCGCCTTCCGATGGAGCGGCGGGCCGTCCTCGCCGCCGAGACCGGCGCCTTCCTGCGGGCCCTGCACGACCCGGCGCTCGCCCGCGAGGTCGGCGCCGGGCTGCCCCGCGACCCGATGGCGCGGGCCGAGCCGGCGCGGCGGGCGGAACGGACGGTGGACCGGCTGGACGCCCTCGTCGCGCTCGGCGCGTGGCGGCGCGCCCCCGCCGTGGACGACTTCCTCGCCGCCGCCCGCGACCTGGATCCGCCCGGCGGCGACCCGGTGGTCGTCCACGGGGATCTGCACGTCCGGCATCTGCTGCTCACCCCGGACGGACGGGCCGCCGGGGTGATCGACTGGGGTGACGTGTGCCTGGCGGACCCGGCCCTCGACCTGTCCCTCGCCTACTCCGGGTTCGAGGGGGCGGCCCGGGCCGCGTTCCTGGAGGCGTACGGGCCGGTGCCGCAGGACCGGGAGGCCGCGGCGCGGACACTGGCGCTGAACCTCGGCGCGACGCTCGCCGAGTACGCCGCGGGCACCGGCCGCGCGGCGCTGCTCGCGGAGGCGCTCGCCGGGATCGGCCGCGCCGTCGCCGCATGACGCCGGTTCCCGGCCGCCTGTTCACGACGGCCTGTTCACGGCGGCTGGTTCCCGGCCGGACGTGGGGTCAGTGCCGCATGTAGACGCGGACGACGGTGCCGTCCGGGCCGGTGTGCATCCGGACGAGGTCGGCGAGATGGTTGACCATCAGGATGCCGCGCCCGCCGTCGGGGCTCATGTGGACGGGCCGCCGCCCGGCGAGCGGGTCGGTGATCGTCCCGGCGTCGCGGATCTCGCAGACGACCTGGCCGTCCTCCGCCCACAACCGCGCGGTGCCCGCCCCACCGCCGTGCAGGCACGAGTTGGCGGCCAGCTCGTTCGCCGCGAGCTCCAGATCGCCCACCGCCCGCGGCCCGAGGCCGAGCCGCGCCGCCCACCGGGTGACGAACTCGCGGACGAGGGGCAGCGCGTCGAGGTCGAAGGTCATCGTGACCGCGTCGGCCGGCTCCGGCAGCGGCCTGTTGTAGGTGCGGATCACCCGGTCGGGCGCGTAGTCGGCGCTCGGGTACTCGTCGTCCCGGTCGATGAGGACCGGATGGGTGGCGCGGGCGTCGGCGATCACGACTTCGTCCAGACCGGACATGTCGTAGGGGCACAGGATCGACACGTCGCGTCCGTCGAACGCAAGGTTGATCAGCGCCTCGTGCTGGGCGCAGGCCGGGTACTCGGTGGCCGACCGGCCGGGCCATATCGGCTCACCGATGATCCGTACCCGCCCGGCGCTATGTCGGTCGGCGAAGTCGCGCAGCACACCCGGGATGATCCGGCCGGGGTTGCGCCCCGCTTCGGACATGTCGAGCCAGGACACCTCGGCGGCCATGTCGCCCACCGCGTCGCGCAGCACGGTCAGCCGGTCACCCGGCACCGCGACGGCGACAGGCTCGCCTGCCTCGCGGCCCGCCCGGATGAAAGGGACGGTTCCCGCGAGGTACTCCTCGTCGCCCCGGTAGAACAGGGCGGGGTGGTAGAAGGCAGGAGGGACGAGCGGGTCGCGCGGCAGCGTTCCCGGCCCCCCGGAGCTGGGACTCATCGCGCGGTCGCTCCATGAAGAACGATGGTCATCTGCACGTGCATCGGGTCGAGCGTACGCGCCGGAGAACGCTGCGGCGAGGCGACCCGTGGACCGTGTCCCCCGCGCCGGGCGTCACTCCGACTGAACAATGGTCACGGCGACGATTACCCGCCGATGACCAATGAAAACGGGCGAAGACCTTCAAATTATACTCGCGGCCGTCGACGTGCGGCCACAGGTCACCGATTTCACCTCATCCTGGGCCGTCGGCGGGGCTCACCGGTCGGGAAGGAGCGCGGCGTCCACCACGTCGGTGAGCCGTCCGCGCCTCCGGTAGGCGTCGCGCTGGCGCTCCGCGCCGGTCCCGCCCGTCAGGAGACGCTGGACGCCGCGCGTGACCGTGCCGAGATCGCCGGAGTCGCGCAGGGCGGGCAGCACATGCGCCAGCAGGTCGCCGGTCAGCTCCCGGAACCCGGCGGCCCGTCCCGTGCGCACGTCCAGGCCCGTCCCGGCCAGGCCGTCCCGCGCGGCCAGCCAGTACGCCGCGCGCAGCAGCTCCTGCGGCGGGTCGGGCGGCCGTTCCCCCGCCTCCACCGCGGCGGACGAGACCTGCACCAGCGCCCGGATCAGCGCGGCGAACACGGCGGCGTCCGCGGCGGTCGGGGCGACGTCGCCGAGCCGGATCTCCACGGTCGGCAGCCGCGCCGACGGGCGCACGTCCCAGAAGATCGTGCCGGTGTCCATCAGCGCGCCGCAGCGCAGCAACGTCGCGACCAGGTCCTCGTAGTGGGCGGTCGACGCGAAGAACGGCGGCGGTCCCGCGACCGGCCACCGCGCCCACGTCATCGCCCGCCAGCAGGCGTGGCCGGTGTCGCGCCCGGCCCAGTACGGCGAGTTCGCCGCCAGCGCCAGCAACGTCGGCAGCCAGGGACGCAGGTGGTTGCTGACCTGGACGGCCCGCTCACGGTCGGGCATCTCGACATGGACGTGGCACGAGCAGATGCTCTGCTCGTCGTCCAGACCCCGGTAGGTCGCGCGGCTCTTCGCGTAACGCGCCCCGGCGCCGATCGGCGCGGGGATCAGTTCCCCCAGCACCGGCGTCCCGGTCGCGGCGAGCCGGACGCCCTCGGCCGCCGCGCAGGCCGCCATCGCCGACCGCATCGCGCGGACCTGCTCCTCCAGCTTGCCCAGATCGTCGCACGGCGGCGTCTTCGCCTCGGCGAGGAAGTCGACCAGCTCGGTGGAGGCGCGCTCGCCCAGTGCCGCGGTGGCCCGCCGCACGACGGCGGCGGCCCGGGGGACGACCTCCCGGGACACGGGATCGACGACGAAGTACTCCTCCTCGATGCCGAATCGCGGGGCCATCCCACCACCTCGGACTTGGGAGCGACGCAGGCGGCCTTCTTCGAAGGTACGTCGCCGCGGCGCCGAGGGCTACTGCCGGGGGTCGTCCACGACGACGTCGGTCATGATGTCGACGGCCAGCGCGACGATCCCGCCGAGCACGGCCAGCGCGGCGCCCGCCCCGAAGACCGCCCAGTTCGGGCCCAGGGTGATGCCCACCCCGCCGACGATGAATCCGGCGAAGATGATGGTCACCGCGACCCAGGACTTGGGGCGCCCGGCGTGGCTGCCAGTCGACATGCGTTCGTCTTCCCTCTACGAGGTTCCGGTGGGGGCTACGACGCCGAACTCTAGCAACGCGCCCCCGCGCGGTGATCGGCGGTCCCCCCATTCGACGACGGATCGGCGGGCCCACTTTAGAGTCGCATTCGGTCTCTCGCCTACGATCCGGGACATGACGGTGCCGCCTGAGCGACTCGAACTGGCCGCCGCCTTCCCCCCGGCCGAACGTGACCGGTGGCGGGAGATGGTCAAAGGGGTGCTGCGCAAGTCCGGCGCGGCGACGGACGACACGCCGCTCGACGAGATCGAGGGCCTGCTGACCCGTGACTCCTACGACGGGGTTCCGATCGCCCCGCTCTACACCCGGGAGGACGCCCCGCCGGGCCGTCCCGGGCTCGCCCCGTACCTGCGAGAGGTCCGCCCGGACGGGGAGGGGGTGGCCGGATGGGACGTCCGGCAACTCCACGCGCATCCCGATCCCGCCGTCACCCGGGACGCGATCCTCGCCGACCTGGAGAACGGCGCCACGTCGGTCTGGCTGCGACTCGGCGGCGAAGGCGGACTGCCCGTCGCCGCGCTGCCGGAGGCGCTGCGCGGCGTCCTGCTCGACCTCGCGCCCGTCGCGCTGGACGCGGGAACACGGACGGCCGAGGCCGCGGACGCGTTCCTCGCCCTCGCCGCCGAGCGCGGGAACACGGCCGAGGCGTCCGGCAACCTCGGCGCCGACCCGCTCGGGCTGGCGGCCCGCACCGGCACGCCCGGGTCCCTGGACGAGGCGGCCACGCTGGCCGCGCGATGCGTCCGGGAGTTCCCGCGGCTGCGCGCGGTCGTCGCCGACGGCACGCCGTACCACGACGCGGGCGGCGCCGACGCAGAGGAGCTCGGCGCGGCGGTCGCCGCCGGAGTCGCCTACCTGCGCGCCCTCACCGGCGCCGGACTGAGCGTGGACGAGGCGTTCGGCCAGATCGAGTTCCGTCTCGCCGTGCACGCCGACCAGTTCGCCTCGATCGCCAAGCTCCGCGCCGCCCGGCGGCTGTGGGCGCGGGTCGCCGAGGTCTGCGGCGCCGCCGCCGGGACGTCGGCGCGGATCCACGCCGTGACGTCGTCGGCGATGATGACGCGCCGCGACCCGTGGGTGAACATGCTGCGCACCACCCTGGCCGCGTTCGCCGCCGGGGTCGGGGGAGCGGACGCCGTGACCGTGCAGCCGTTCGACGCCCGTCTCGGCCTGCCGGACGACTTCGCCCGCCGCATCGCCCGCAACACCCAGACCCTGCTGCTGGAGGAGTCGAGCCTTGCCCGGGTCGTCGACCCGGCGGGCGGGTCCTGGTATGTCGAGAGCCTCACCGAGGGGCTCGCGCGGGCCGCATGGGCGTGGTTCACCGAGATCGAGAAGGCCGGCGGTCTCGCCGCCGCCCTCGCCTCCGGCCTCGTCGCGGACCGGATCGCCGCGACCTGGGCGCGGCGCCGCGCCGACATCGCGCGGCGCAGGGCTCCGCTCACCGGGGTCAGCGAGTTCCCCCATCTCGCCGAGACGCTCCCCGCCCGCGTCCCGGCGCCGCCGGCGCCCGGCGGGGGGCTCCCCGTCGTCGCCTACGCGCAGGACTTCGAGGCCCTCCGCGACCGCTCCGACGCCCACACCGAGGTGACCGGCGCCCGCCCCAGGGTCTTCCTCGCGACGCTCGGGCCCATCGCCGTCCACACGGCACGCGCGTCGTTCGCGGCGAACCTGTTCCAGGCGGGCGGCGTCGAGACGGTCACCGGCGCGCCCGAGGAGTTCGGCGCGTCCGGGACGACCGTCGCCTGCATCTGCTCCAGCGACGACCTGTACGAGGATCGGGCCGCGGAGACGGCGCGGATCCTGCGCGAAGCGGGCGCGGTGAAGGTCTGGCTCGCGGGTAAGGGAACCTACGAGGGGGTCGACCGCACGTTGTACGCGGGGTGCGACGCGATCGACGTGCTGGAGACCACCCTCCGTGACCTGGGAGTGAACGAATGATCCCCGACTTCAGCGAGATCGGCCTCGGGACGCCTCCCCCCGCCGACGAGGCCGCCGAACGGTGGCGCGCCGCGGTGGGCGGCGGAGTCGGTAGCGCCTCCTCGACACGCGACGCCGTCGAGGACTGGGACACGCCCGAGGGCATCGGCGTCAAACCGCTGTACACCGGGGACGACCTGGCCGGCCTCGACTTCCTCGACACCTACCCGGGCATCGCGCCGTTCCTGCGCGGCCCGTACCCGGCGATGTACGCGACACAGCCGTGGACGATCCGCCAGTACGCCGGGTTCTCCACAGCCGAGGAGTCCAACGCCTTCTACCGGCGCAACCTCGCCGCCGGGCAGAAGGGCCTGTCGGTCGCGTTCGACCTGGCCACCCACCGCGGCTACGACTCCGACCATCCGCGCGTCTCCGGCGACGTCGGCATGGCGGGCGTCGCGATCGACTCCATCTACGACATGCGGCAGCTCTTCGACGGCATCCCGCTGGACCGGATGAGCGTGTCGATGACCATGAACGGCGCAGTCCTGCCCGTCCTCGCGCTCTACATCGCGGCGGCCGAGGAGCAGGGGGTGGCGCCCGAGGCGCTCGCGGGGACGATCCAGAACGACATCCTCAAGGAGTTCATGGTCCGCAACACCTACATCTACCCGCCGCGGCCGTCCATGCGGATCATCTCCGACATCTTCGCGTTCACGTCGCGGCGGATGCCGAAGTACAACTCCATTTCCATCTCCGGCTACCACATCCAGGAGGCCGGGGCGACCGCCGACCTGGAGCTGGCCTACACCCTCGCCGACGGCGTCGAGTACATCCGCGCCGGGCGCGAGGCGGGCCTGGACATCGACGCGTTCGCGCCTCGCCTGTCGTTCTTCTGGGCGATCGGGATGAACTTCTTCATGGAGATGGCCAAGCTCCGCGCCGCGCGGCTGCTGTGGGCCAAGCTCGTGAGGACGTTCGATCCGAGCAACCCGAAGTCGCTGTCGCTGCGGACGCACTGCCAGACGTCCGGCTGGTCGCTGACCGCGCAGGACGCCTACAACAACGTCGCCCGCACCTGTATCGAGGCGATGGCCGCCACGCAGGGCCACACGCAGTCGCTGCACACCAACGCCCTGGACGAGGCCCTGGCGCTGCCGACCGACTTCTCGGCCCGGATCGCCCGGAACACGCAGCTCGTCCTGCAACAGGAGTCGGGGACGACCCGCACGATCGACCCGTGGGGCGGCAGCGCCTACGTCGAACGGCTCACCTACGACCTCGCCCGCCGCGCCTGGGGCCACATCACCGAGGTCGAGGAGGCCGGGGGCATGGCGCGGGCCATCGACGAGGGCCTGCCGAAGCTGCGCATCGAGGAGGCCGCCGCCCGCACCCAGGCCCGGATCGACTCCGGCCGCCAGCCCGTCATCGGCGTCAACAAGTACCGCCCGGACACCGAGCAGCCGATCGACGTCCTCAAGGTCGACAACGCCGCCGTCCGCGGCCGGCAGATCGAGAAGCTGCGGCGGCTGCGGGAGGAACGCGACGAGACCGCGGCGCGGGCCGCGCTGGACGCGCTGACCCGCGCCGCCGCCGCGGCCGAGGACGGCGCCCGCCCGGACGGCCTGGAGCACAACCTGCTGACCCTCGCGATCGACGCGGCCCGTGCCAAGGCCACCGTCGGGGAGATCTCCGGCGCGCTGGAGAAGGCGTACGGGCGGCACGCCGCGCAGATCCGTACGATCTCCGGTGTGTACCGGGAGGAGGCGGGACGGGTGACCGCCATCGAGAAGGCCCGCGCGGCGACCGCCGCGTTCGAGGCCGCCGAGGGCCGCCGCCCCCGGATCCTCGTCGCGAAGATGGGGCAGGACGGCCACGACCGCGGCCAGAAGGTCATCGCGACCGGGTTCGCCGACCTCGGCTTCGACGTCGACGTCGGCCCGCTGTTCCAGACCCCCGCCGAGGTCGCCCGGCAGGCCGTCGAGGCGGACGTGCACATCGTCGGCGTCAACAGCCTCGCCGCCGGGCACCTGACGCTGGTGCCCGCGCTGCGCGAGGAGCTCACCGCCCTCGGCCGCTCCGACATCATGATCGTCGTCGGCGGCGTCATCCCGCCCGGGGACTTCGACGCGCTGCGCGCCGCGGGCGCCGCCGCGATCTTCCCGCCGGGCACCGTGCTGGCCGACGCCGCGATCGGGCTCCTGGACGAGCTGACCGCCGAACTGGGGCATTCGGCGCGGTGAAGCCCGGCCTGGACGACTACGCGGCGGGCGTGCGGGACGGGTCGCGGGCCTGGATCGCGCGGGCGATCACGCTCGTGGAGTCGACACGTCCCGACCACCGGGAGCTGGCGCAGAAGCTGCTGGTCGAGCTGACCCCGTACGCCGGGGACGCCCGCCGCGTCGGGATCACCGGCGTGCCCGGGGTCGGGAAGTCCACGTTCATCGACGCGCTCGGCACCCGCCTCACCGGCGCGGGGCACCGGGTCGCCGTCCTCGCCGTGGACCCGTCCTCGACCCGGACGGGCGGCAGCATCCTCGGCGACAAGACCAGGATGCAGCGCCTCGCCGGCGACCCGAACGCGTTCATCCGCCCGTCGCCCACGGCCGGGACGCTCGGCGGCGTCGCCAGGGCCACCCGCGAGGCGATGGTCGTCATGGAGGCCGCCGGGTACGACGTCGTCCTCGTCGAGACGGTCGGCGTCGGCCAGTCCGAGACGACCGTCGCCGAAATGGTCGACTCATTCCTGTTCCTCACCCTCGCGCGCACCGGCGACCAGCTCCAGGGCATCAAGAAGGGCGTCCTGGAGCTGGCCGACGTCATCGCCGTCAACAAGGCCGACGGCGAGCACCAGCTGGAGGCCAAACGCGCCGCCCGCGAACTGTCCGGGGCGTTGCGGCTGCTGCGCAGCGACGAACGCGTCCGGGACACGCCCGTCCTGACGTGCAGCGCCAAGGAGGGCACCGGCCTGGACACGGTGTGGGCCCGGCTCGTCGAACACCAGGACCGGCTCCGCGAGTCCGGGGAGCTGGACGAGCGGCGCCGCCGCCAGCAGGTCGGCTGGACCTGGGCGATGGTCCGCGAACGCCTGCTCGGCGACCTGTACGCGCACCCGGAGGTCCGCAGGGTGGCGCCGGGGCTGGAGCGCGACGTCGCCGCCGGCGCCCTCACCCCCGCACTCGCCGCCGAGCGGATCTTGGAGGCGTTCTCGCGGGACCGCTGACCCGTGTTCCCGCACGACCGAAATAGCGGGTTGCCGGGGGGCCGGGTCACGGCGGACGGCGATCAGGTACAACAGTCGGATGGACGTCATCGCGATCGATGATCCGACGGACGCGCAGCTCCGGGAGTGGCACGACGTGCTCACCGTGGCCCACGCCGTGGGCCCCGCCGGCGACCCGGCCCCCGACCCCGGGCTCACCGCGCGGCACCTGCTCGCCGGCGAGGACGGATCGCGGCGGCGGCTGTGGGCGGTGGTCGACGGCGACCGCCTCGCCGGGGTGGCCGCGGTCCGGCTGCCCGGCGAGCCCGGCGCCGGACGTCCGGGCGAGGTCGACATCCAGGTCCGGCCCGCGCTGCGCCGCCGCGGGCTCGGCGGGCGGCTGCTGGCCGCCGCCGCGGAGGGGCTGCGCGCCGACGGCCGCACCAGCGTGATCTCCCAGGTCCTCGCGGGCACCCCGGCCGTCCCGTTCCTGGAGTCGCACGGCTTCGAATGCGTCCTGACCCTGCGGGGCATGGTGCTGAGGATGGACGACGTCCCGGCGGAACGGCTGGCGTGGCTGCTCGCCGACGGGCCCGCCGGGTACCGGCTCGTCCGCTGGCGCGGCGTGGTGCCCGACGAGCACGCCGCGGCCCTCGCCCGCGCCAAGCACGCCATGGCCGACTTCGCCGAGTACGAGGGCAAGCCCTGGGACGCGCACCTCGTCCGCGAGACGGAGGAGGTCGTCGCCGAACGCGGCGACGACCTGTACACCGTCGCCGCGCTGTGCGGGGACGTCGTCGCCGGATTCACCGAGGTCGTCGTGCCGCACGGCGCCGCCGGACGCGCCGCCCAGTACGACACCGCCGTCGTGCCCGAGCACCGCGGCCGGCGCGTCGGCATCTGGATGAAGGCGGCCATGCTGCGGTGGCTGGCCGACGCCCGGCCCGAGATCCGCGAGATCGAGACCGACAACGCGGGCGACAACGCCCACATGCTCGCCGTCAACGAGGAGCTCGGCTTCCGCGTGGAGCGCGAGTCCCGGGAATACCTGGCGGACGTCGCCGCCCTCCCCACCCGCTGAGCGCACCGCCCCCGCGCCGGAGGCCCGCGCGGGGACCCGAAAATGCGTTGCCCCGAACCCGGCCGTATCGGCACTCTTATGGAGGTTTCCGGGAAATGCTCGGAAGCCGATAATTGCCGAAGCATTTCCTCGTGGTTCAACGGAAGAACGCCGCACCGTTAATGCGGGTGTCCAGGTTCGAATCCTGGCGGGGAAGCGGCACGCGGGCTAGGGAGGTGACCCGGTGAACGTGCTCGTCCTGAACGCGTCGTACGAGCCACTGCAGAAGGTGGACCTGCGGCACGCCATTCGCATGCTGGTGCGCGAGGTGGCGGTCGTCGAGGAGGCGGAGGAAGGCCGTACCTTCGGCCGTTTCCCCGTTCCTCGCGTCCTGCGGCTCGTCCGGTACGTCGCGATGCGCTGGCGGCACGGTCGCCGTCCGCCCTGGAGCAAGCGCGGCGTGTACCTGCGCGACCGGGGCCGCTGCTGCTACTGCGGCGGGCGCGGCAACACGATCGACCACGTGCACCCGCAGTCGCGCGGTGGCGGCGACACGTGGGAGAACACCGTCCTGGCCTGCGGGAAGTGCAACAACCGCAAGGGCGACCGCACGGTCGCCGAGGCGGGTCTGCGGCTGCTGAGCGCGCCGCGGATCCCGCGCTGGGACGAGCTCGTCGGATCCTGACGGCGCCGGACTCAAGGCCGGACTCACGGCCGGACTCAAGGCCGGACTCGGGGGCCGGACCGCCACACGGCGGCCCGGCCCCCGCGTTCGCGTGCCGGGCTTCGGTAGTATTTGCATCACTCTGTGTAATTTCGTGAAGCTTGTGAGGCTTAATTGGCGTTTGTGGTAGCGTGCGGCCAATCTTGAGCGTTGTTATCTAGGAGAGATCTTTGGCGGCCCTCGATCCCCGCGCAGGCATGGCCCGCCCTTCGCGCGGACGCACGACGGCACGGCGCCTCGCGGCGCTCGCCCTAGCGGTCGGAGTCGCCGCCGCGCTTCCACCGGCGTCCGGGAGTGCCGCGCGTCTCCCGCAGGAACCGAAGGACTCCAAGAAGAAGTACGCCGAACTCCAGAAGCGCGCCGCGAAGTTGTCGAAGGAGTACCGGGGCGAGCTCGTCCTTCTGGAGGAGACGAAGAAGGCCGCCGAACGCGCCGCCGCGGACGCCGCCTGGGCGCAACGGGAGTACGACACCGCCCGAGCCACCGTCGCCCGCCTCGCGTCCAGCGCCTACATGACCGGCCGACTGGACGTCGTCCCCCTCATCACCTCGGCCGAGCCGGGCAGCGCCGTCCACGACGCCGCGGTCGTCGAGCACATCAGCCGCAACAACGGCCGCCGCCTAGAGAGTCTCCAGGCCCTGAAGGTCAAAGCCACCCGGGCGCAGGAGGAGGCGGCGAAGAAGATGGACGCCGTCGAGAAGGAGATCGAGGACCTGGAGGGCCAGCGCGCCCGCGTGAAGAAGCTGCTCGCCAAGTACAAGCCCGAGGCCACCCGGACCCGGGCGCCGAGCGGCCGCCCCGACGGGGTGAGCGGCTCCAAGTCCACGATCATCGGGAACTCGATGACCCCGCGGATGCGCACGGTCCTGCTGGCGGTCGACGGCAGGTTCGGGCCGTTCCCGGCCATCGGCTGCGCCCGTCCCGGCGACCCGCAGGACCACGGCTCGGGCCGCGCCTGCGACTTCATGGAGAGCACCGGCGGAAGGATGCCGAGCGCGTCCGCCCAGGCCCACGGCGACCGCGTCGCCCAGTACGTGATCGCCAACGGGTCCCGCCTCGGCATCAAGTACGTCATCTGGAAGCAGCGCATCTACGACATGCGCAGCGGCGGCGGCTGGCGCACGATGGAGAACCGCGGCAGCGTGACCCAGAACCACTACGACCACGTCCACATCTCCGTCCTCTGAATTCCGTGGAGTCCGCCGCGCTGGCCCACGCTCTGAACGATCCCGCCGAGCCTCCGCTGCGCCCGCTGCCCGACCGGGTGGCCGAGCTGCTGAGGTCGCTGGACTGTCCGCCCCGGCTGGCCGCCCACCTGCGGCTCGTCCACGACGTCGCCTGGCAGATCACCGACTGGATCCAGCGGCGCCACCCCGGCCTGCGCGTCGACCGGCGGGCCGTGCTGTTCGGCGCCGCGACCCACGACATCGGCAAGTCCGTGCACGTCGCCGAACTGTCCGGGCCCGGCTCGGCCCACGAGCCGGCCGGCCGGGACCTGCTGCTGCGCCACGGGTTCGACGACGACCTCGCCCGCTTCGCGGCCACGCACGCGTCCTGGACGGAGCCCGGCGTCACCCTCGACGACCTGCTGGTGAGCCTCGCCGACAAGGCGTGGAAGAACAGGCGCGTCCCCGACCTCGAAGACCTCGTCGTGGCCCACATGACCCGGGCGACCGGCGGGCGGCCGTGGGAGGAGTACGCGGCCCTCGACGACCTCCTCACCGACATCGGCGACGCCGCCGACCTGCGGCTGACCTTCCAGGCCGCCTACCCGATCCACGGGTGAGGGGCCCGGCACGGGTGCCGTGCGCCTCCTCACCGGACGGCCGAATCAGGAGGTCAGGTCGATGACGGTGCCTTCGGCGGCGGAGCGGGCGGCGGCCTCGACGACCTCCAGGCCCGTGATCGCGTCGGCGAGCGTGACCGGAGGGGGCGCGTCGCCCGTGAGGGCACGGGCGACGGCCGCGTAGAAGTCGTGGTAGGCGCCGGGCAGGGTCGGTTCGGGACGCTCGTCGCCGGGCGTGCCGATCACCCCGTACGATTCGGCCGGGACGGCGCCGTAGCCGGCGTCCGCCGGGGTCAGGCCGCCGCGCAGCCGCTCCTCCTGCGCGTCCATCCCGGTCACCGTGTAGGCGGCGCGGCTGCCCAGCACCCGCAGCCGCGGGCCGGGCCGCGCGGCCGTCGCGCTCGTCCACAGGTGGGAGCGGACGCCGCCGCGGTGCGCCAGGGCGACGAACACGTCGTCGGGCGAGGTCCCGGCGGGGCGGCGCGTGTCGATCTCGGCGTACACCGTGGTGGGACGGCCGAACAGGGCGACCGCCTGGTCGATCAGGTGGGTGCCGAGGTCGAACAGGACGCCGCCCGCGTCCCGCGGGTCCGCGCTCTCCTTCCAGCTCTCCGTGACCTTGGGACGCCAGCGCTCGAAGCGCGACTCGAAACGCCGGATGTCGCCCAGCGTTCCCGAGGTGATCAGGTGCTGCGCGGTCCGGTAGTCGCCGTCCCAGCGGCGGTTGTGGAACGGGAACACCGGCAGGCCCCGGACGGCGCTCAGCGCGGCCAGCGACCGGGCGTCCGCCGTCGACGCCGCCACCGGCTTGTCCACGACGACGGGCAGGCCCGAGGTCAGCGCCGTCCGGGCCAGTGGAACGTGCCATCGATTCGGCGCGGCGACCACGACCAGGTCGTAGGCGCGCGCCGAACCCCACAGCCGGTCCGGACCGTCGACGACCTCGGTGTCCGGATACCGCTCCCGGACGGCCCGCCGCCGCTCCGCGTCCCCGGTGACGACCGCGGCGAGCCGCATCCCGGGAACCGACGAGATCAGCGGAGCGTGGAACACCGAGCCGCCGGTGCCGTATCCGATCAGCGCAACACGCAGGTCCATCCCCAGATCATTACCGATGCCGTGGTGGCGGCGGGGACCCGGGCGGCCCGGAGCGGCGTCAGTCGAACAGATCGGGCTGCTCGCGGGTGATCTGGTCGTAGAGGGGCTGGTAGTTGATCCAGCCGACGAGATCGTTGCCGATCTGGCCGTGGGTGAGGACGGCGTTGTCGTGCTCGATCGGGACGACCGGCCCGGCGGCCTTGGCGAGCAGTTGCACCTGGCAGGAGCGTTCCATCGTGATGAACCACCAGGCGGCGGCGTCGACGGTGTCGCCCACGGTGAGCAGGCCGTGGTTGCGGAGGATGACCGCCTTGGTCGCGCCGAGGGCCGCCGCGATGCGCTTGCCCTCCTCCAGGTCGGTGACGACGCCCGTGTAGTCGTCGAACAGCCCGTGGTCCTGGTAGAAGGCGCACACGTCCTGTGTGATCGGTTCCAATCGCTGTCCGAGTGCCGAGAGGGCACGCCCGTAGGTGGAGTGGCTGTGCGCGGCGGCGACCACATCCGGCCGAGCCTGGTGGATCTGCGAGTGGATCGCGAACGCGGCCTCGTTGACGGGGTACCGGCCCTCGACGACCCTGCCCTCGTGGTTCACGAGGATCAGGTCGCTGACCCGCACGTGCTTGAACGAGATGCCGAACGGGTTGACCCAGAAATGGTCGGCGCGCTCCGGGTCACGAGCCGTGATGTGCCCGGCCACGCCCTCCTCGAAGCCGAACCTGCCGAAGACGCGCAACGCGGCCGCGAGACGTTCCTTGCGATGGCGGCGCTCGTCCTCGACGTCGTCGAACGTCGGCGGCAGCCGGAAGATCAGGTCGGTGGGCAGCTTCTCCAGGAACTCGTCCTCGTCGGACATCGCGTACTCCTCCGCTCGTCTATGACCACCGAACACCATTCTTCGGTGTCCGGCCAGGGCCTCCTCCGAACCGGTGGCCGGCGCGTGCGAGACCGTGGTCTATTTGGGGACACGTCCCGGTTGGGGGGACGTACGGGGACGAGGAACGGAGGGGACCGGTGACCGTACCGAGGATCGGCACGGTGATGTGGCCCATGCGGTCGTGGCCGGAGACGGGGGAGCTGTGGCGGCGCGCCGAGGACCTCGGGTTCCGGCACGCCTGGCTGTACGACCATCTCGCGTGGCGGGGCACGACTCCCTGGTACGACACGTACACGACGCTGGCCGCGGCCGCCGCGGTCACCGCGCGGATCCGGATCGGCACCCTGGTCACCTCGCCGAACTTCCGGCACCCCGTCCCCACCGCGCACGCGATCAGGACGATCGACCATGTCAGCGGCGGGCGGCTGACGATCGGGGTCGGGGCGGGCGGAACCCACCGCGACTCCGACGCCGGGGTCCTCGGCGGGGACGACTGGACGCCGGGCGAACGCGCCTCCCGTCTCGCCGAATGGGTGGAGCTCCTCGACCTGCTGCTGCGGCGACCGGAGACCACGTTAGAGGGGACGTACTACACGGCGCGCGACGTCGTCCAGGAGCCGGGCTGCGTGCAGCGACCCCGCGTGCCCCTGGTCATCGCCGGTGACGGCCCACGCGGGATGCGACTCGCCGCCCGGCACGCGGACGGCTGGGTGACCAGCCCCAACGCCGGGGAAGGGGAGCCGTGGGATGTGGTGCGCTCCCGGCTGGACGCCCTCGACGCCGCGTGCGAGGCGGCCGGCCGCAAGATCGACGACCGTATCCTGCTGACCGGTTTCAGCGGCGAACCGTGGCTGGAGTCGCCCGGCTCGTTCGACGACCTCGCGGGCCGCTACGCCGAACTCGGCGTCACCGAGATCGCGCTGCACTGGCCGCGGCCCGGATCCGCGTTCGACGCCGACATGAAGGTGTTCGAGACGATCGCGGCGAACCACGCCGAGCGAGGGGAGCGTCGCTGATGCCGTTCGTCCTGCTGGCGTTCGCGATCGCGTTCGAGGTCACCGCGACGCTGTCGATGCGCGCCTCCGAGGGGTTCACGAAACCGTGGCCGTCAGTGATCGTGGTGGCCGGCTACGTGATCTCGTTCGTGTTCATGGCGAAGGCGCTGACGTCGCTGAACGTCGGGCCCGTCTACGCGATCTGGTCCGCGCTCGGCACGATCGGCGCGTTCGCGGGCGGTGTGCTGCTCTTCGACGAGCCGGTCAAACCGGTCACCATCGCCGGGGCGGTGATCGTCGTGGTGGGCGTGATCGTGATCAACCTGGGCGGGGGAGTGCACCAGGGCTGAGCGGCGCCGTCACAGCGGCTGCAACTCCAGTTGCCCGCCGAGCAGCTCGGTCGGGGTACAGCCCGACAGGGCGCGGAACTCGCGGTTGAGATGCGCCTGGTCGTAGTAGCCGCAGGCGGACGCGGCGTCGGCGAGCCCGGCGCCGCCGGTCAGCAGCTCCACGGCGCGACGGAAACGAAGCACGCGGCCCATCACCTTGGGCGGCAGCCCGGCCTGCTCCCGGAACCGGTGGGTGAGATGCCTGCGGCTCCAGCCGACGTCGGCGGCGATGTCGGCGACGGACACGGTGAAATCGGCGTTCAGCAGCCGCCACGCCCTGGCCACCTCCGGGTCGGGCACCGGCCCGGTCTCCAGCCGCCGCAGCAGGAACCGGTCGAGGACGTCGAACCGCTCGCCCCACGACGGGGTGTTCCCGAGCCGCTCCACCAGCGCGTCCGCGCCGCGGCCGAGCACCCCGGACCACTCCACGGCGACATTGGTGAGATGGGACATCGGGACGCCGAACAGGGTGTAGGCGCCGAGCGGGGTGACGTCGAGCTGGATGCCGCGCTGCCCGCCGGGGCTGACGTACATGCCGTGACCGTCGTGCATCCCGGCGACGAACGAGCCGTACTCCCGGCCGCGGACATCGCCGGGGACCTCCAGGTAGAGCGGGGGCCCGAGGTTGATGAGGACGACGGTGGCGCGGGTGGGTAGCGTCCGCATCCGGGTGGGGACGACCGCGGGCTCCCAGTACCCGTCATAGGAGCGCAGGAACGGGCGCAGCGCCGGATGCGGCCGGCCCCGCGCCAGCCACCATCCGCCCTGGTCGTCGAACTCGACCGGCCTGTCGCCCATAAGCCAGTCTTACCACCCGGCCCGGACGGTCCGGCGCCTCGTCCGCCGGACCGTCCGGGCCGGGTGGGTCGTCATGCGTCGATGACTCGGTTCAGCAGTTCCCGGTAGTCGCGCAGTGTCTGGCGGAGCCGCTCGGTGTCGGCGCCGTTCCCCTGCTCCAGCCCCTCGGCGAGCGTCCGCCGCTGCGCGGTGAGCACGCGTCCGAGCGCCTCGACGGCGTCGGACGCCAGGTCGTCCGCCTCCCGGACGGAAGCGCTCGGGTCGTCGACGAACCCCGCCTGAACCTCGTGCCAACGCTCCCGGAACCGCCCCGCCTCATCCGGGCCGAGCAGCTTCCCCCGCTGCCCCTCCACGGCGGACCGATCTCCCGCACCGCGCCCACCGCCTGGGGCGTGCTGCTCACCCGCGGTATTTCCTACGCCCGGGATGTGCTGTTCGCCTGGGGTGGACCCCACACCTGGGGTGTGCTGTTCAGCCGGGGTCTTCCCTGCGCCCGGGGCGTGCTGTTCACCCGGGGTGGGCCCAACGCCTGGGGTGTGCTGTCCAGCCGGGGTCTTCCCTGCGCCCAAGGTGTGTCCCGCACCCGAGGTGTGCTGCTCACCCGGGGTGTTCCCTACACCCGGGATGCGCTCTACACCTGCGGTGCGCTGTTCACCTGTGGTCTGGCCTTCTCCCGGGGTGCGCTGTTCGCCTGGGGCGCGCGTTCGCGCTGGGGTGCGTCGTGCCTCCAGGGCGCGCTGTTCTGTGGAAGTGCGGGGTGGTGGGGCCGCGCGTCCCGGGGCGTCCATGGTCGGGGGTTTCGGGGCGGGCCCGGCGACGTGCGTGTCGGCGGCGCCGCCGGGTTCGCCCGTCTCCGCGGCGCGGGTGTCGGGTCGTCTGTGCTCCATCGGGGGTCAGCTCCTAGGGGTCCGGCCGTCGGCGTGGCCCGCCCGCTGAGCGGGGCCGCCGGTGGACGCGGCGGGGGCGGCCAGCAGTTCCTCGAAGAGGGCCCGGTAGTGCACCATGGCCTGCCGAAGGTCCTCGGTGGACGCCTCCCCGGCCTTGGCCCGGCTGCTGATGGTGTGGGCGCGCCGGTAGTGGTCCATCGTGCGGCCGTGCTCCACCGACAGGTGGGCGACCTTCTCCTCGAAGCCGTGCGTCGGGTAGCCTCGCTCGCCCATCACCACGGTGAGGAGGCCGTCGGCCTGCTCGACCGCCGCGCCGGGGTTGTCGACGAAGCGTTCCTGGACGCCGACCCACTGCTCGCGGTACCGCTCCCGCCGCTGCGGGTCCAGCTCGCGCAGGTCGAGTTCTTCGTGGCGCTCCTCGCGCGAGCGCAGTTCCCGCTCGGCGGCGGCGCGACCGCCGTGCTTCTCCACGGCCCGGTCGTACTCGGGGCCGAACCGCTGCTTGAGTTGCCGCGTCCGCGCTCCGCTCCGAGCGAGATACGCCGCCGCGACGATGGCGGCGACGACGATGACGATGATGACGACCAATATCGCGGTCGACATGGTGTTCCCTCCAACGTGCGTCGGATCGACTGGAACGCCGATGCCCAAATAGCGACAGCCAAAACAAACCGCCATGAAATGGTCAGGTGAGGTCAGCTCCGCGGAGGGAAGAGGCAACGAAGATTTCCGACGCGCCGTTCCCCGCCGTATCCGGCCCTCTCCAGTAGCGCGAGACCACGTTCGTCTCCGTGGTACGCGCACGCCACGTCCACCCCGGCCCGCGACAGCGCCGCCGCGACCTCGGCCGTCTCCGGCTTGCCGCCGGACGACCGGCGCACCGCCGCGGACAGCACCTGCCGGTCATCGATGACCTGCGGATCCACCGGCAACAGCTTCAGATAATGGCTGTTCGGATTGACGGCCTGGGTGCGAACGGTCAGCAGCGGCACCACCCGCATCACCCCGGTCGGCATCAGCACCAGGCCGCCCGGCCCGGCGAGTTCGACCACGTCCCGCGCCGTGCCGACGGAGCCCGCCGGGACCTTCCACGCCGGACGCGACGCCACCGTGGAGCCGTTCGAGTCGGACCACACCGGATTTCCGCCCGCGACCAGCGCCACGACCAGGACGACGGCCGGGACGCCCGCCGCGCCGGCGCGCACCGGCCCCGGCCACCGCCCGGTGGGAAGCCGCACCGAGGCGAGCAGCCCGATCAGCGCCGGGGCGGGGACGACCCACATCGTCCGCCAGAGCACCTGTCCCGCGCCCGACAGGTCCGCGGCCGTCTCCAAGACCCCGGGGACGATCAGCACCGTCAGGACCGCCGCCACCCCGGTGGCCAGCAGCGCGGGGACGCCGCGGCGGGCCGTCCACGGCGACAGCCACACCGCGCACCCGCCGATCACCCCGAGCGCGCCGTGCAACAGGACCCACCGGTAGCTCCCCGGGGCGTCGTGCACCGTTCCGGGCACGGTCGTGTCGCCGTAGAACAGTTTCACGGCGAGGCCCGACCCGATCGGGTAGACGGTCGCGACACACGCGGCCAGCCCGGTCCGGACGCGGCCGGCGGCGACCAACGCCACGGCGGCGGCCCCGACGACCAGCGGCACTACGAACGCGGCGGACGACGTCAACCCGGTCGCCGCCATCCCGGCGGCGCCGAGGAGCGCGAGGTCGCCGCGGGACCGCCGTTCCGCCCACCGGGTCAGGTACACCAGGAGCAGCGGCACCAGCACCGACACCAGCACCGCCTTTCCCTGCCACATCCGCAGCAGATGGAACGAGCCGAGCGACGCCCGGCTCGTCCCGCTCCACAGCAGGTAGACCGCCCCGACCGCGAAGCACAGGACGGCGTGGCGCGGCGCCCAGGCCCGGACCAGCCGCCAGAGCGCCCACACCGCGAGGAACGTCACCGCGGGCAGCAGCGCGTACCAGACGAAGGACGCCGCGTGGACGCCGAGCATCCGCGCGACGGCACCGGCGAGGACCTCGATCGACGCCACCGGCGGCTCGCCGGAGATCTCGTCCGCCGTTCCGGGGGTGAAGATGACGTCCTTGACCGGGATCTCGCCGGTCGCGGCGGTCGCCACCGAACGTGAGACGAAGTAGGCGTCGTCGCCGTCGGTGTTGACGATGAACAGCGACGCCACGGCGAACCCGGCGCCGGTGAGGAGCGCGAGCGGCGTCCCCCAACGGGTCTCCCCGTCCCGGCGGTCTCCGTTCTGGCGGTCCCCGTTTTGGCGATCTCCGGCCGGGCGGTCCTCGACCGGACGGGTCCGGCCCGCGAGGTCCGGTTCCGCGCGGCGGGAGAGCAGGGCCGCGGTCGACGCGGCGACGCTCACGATCCCCGAAACCCACGCGCACCACCAGGGAACCCCGGACGGATGCAGCCCCGCGCACGTCCCCGCCACGACGCCCGCGCCTACGGCCACGACCACCGGCGCACGCGGCGCCGCCCCCGACACCGTCGCGCCGGAGGGCTCCCGCCACACCGGCCCGGCCCACCAGCCGCGCCGCGCCGCGTACAGCAGGGCGATGGCGACCGCGCCGACGAGCCACATCAGGAGCAGCCCGGACGTGGACGGATGGAACAGAAGCCCGAGATGGAAGACGACGGTCCACGCCGCGAACAGCAGCACCACCTGGTCGGTGAACGCGTCCACGAGCCGAGTCGCCCGCGTCCGCGTCGTCCGCTCGCCCGTCGCGGCGGTGCGGTCCAGAAACTGGATCACCTGGTTCCCCCCGTGCGCGTTCCGGGCTCTCGCCGAGGTGGTCGAGAGCACGGTGCCCTGGATCGATTCCGTTATGTGCGAAGGCCGATCCCATGCTCCCAGTAGATCCATGGTCACCGTGCGCAACCAGTTCTTCGAGTCCGTTATTGGGCGGTTTTACTGCGCTATGCCCGATGCACATGTTGCAATTGGGGCGGCCTCGGAACGAATGGATGTGATGCGCGGTGCGTCATGCGTTCGGCTTCTTCCTCGGCGTCCTGCTGACGCCCGGGCTGGTGTACGGCGCGGCCTGGGGATACGTGCAGGCCGGGCAGTCCTTCGACGGGACCGGCCAGGAGATCACCGACCGCACCCGCATCTACGGGGCGTTCGCCCTGCTCGCCGCCGTGGGCCTGGTGATGGGCGTGATCATCGTCGCGCGCTGGGCGTCGCCGCTGGTCTCACTGGTGCCCGCGCTGGCGCTCCTCGGCTTCTCCACCTGGTTCCTCGTCGACCCGGACGGCGTCCTCGACCTGCCCGGCAAGGTGCCGCCCGCCGGGGACATGGACTTCGGCCTCCGGATGCTGCTCGGCTCCGGCGTGTACGCGATGATGGGCCTGGCGCTGCTGATGCCCGCGTGGGCGCCGCGCCGCTGGAGCTCCGACCGCGACGACGCCGCCGCCGACCTCGACTTCTACTCCGGCGCCCAACGCTGACCGGGCGACGCCCCTCTCCCGGAGCCGCTCGTCACGGGGCCACGGGACGTCCAGGGCGCCGGTACGCGCGGTCGCCCCGGTAGAGGGCGGCGAGCACGTCCTCGATCCCGGCCTCCCGCAGCGAGATGTCGCGGACCTGGTGGACGCGGGTCAGCTCCGCCACGACCGTAGCCGCGTTCGCCGAGCGCGGCAGCCGCAGCCACTGCCGCGGCCCCTCCACCCGCTCCGCCTGGATGCCGTCCAGCGTGATCGGCGGACCGGGCCGTTCCAGTTCGACGACCAGCAGCCGGTCGGCGTCCACGGTGCGGCGCAGCTCGTCCAGGGCGCCGTCGTAGGCGAGCCGGCCATGGTCGATGATCAGGACGCGGCGGCACAGCCGCTCGATGTCGCCGAGGTCGTGCGTGGTCAGCAGGATCGTGGTGCCGCGCTCGGCGTTGATACGTTCCAGGAAATCGCGGACGGTCGCCTTGCTCACCACGTCCAGGCCGATCGTCGGCTCGTCCAGGACGAGCAGCTCCGGGTCGTGCAGCAGCGCGGCGGCGAGGTCGCCGCGCATCCGCTGCCCCAGGCTGAGCTGCCGGACCGGCGTGTCGAGGAACGGCCCCAGCTCCAGCAGCGCCGTCAGCTCGGCGAACCGCTCCCGGTGCGCCGCGGCCTCGACCCGGTACAGCCGCCGGACGAGCGTGAGGCTGTCGCGCAGCGGCAGGTCCCACCACAGCGTCGTCCGCTGACCGAACACCACCCCGATCCGGCGGGCCAGCGTGGTGCGCCGCCGCGACGGGTCGAGCCCGCACACCCGCAGCGTGCCCGACGACGCCGTCAGGATCCCCGTCAGCATCTTGATCGTCGTGGACTTCCCGGCGCCGTTCGGGCCGAGATACCCGACGAACTCGCCCTTGGCGACCGTGAACGACACCCCGTCCACCGCGACCAGCGGCGTCCGCGTCCGCCGCAGGAGACCCGACCTGGACCGCACGGTGAACGACTTCACGACGTTCTCGGCTTCGATCATCGTCACCGGCCTCAGCTCCCTGTCGATCGGTAGTGCCGCAACCCCGCCCGCCACGCCAGCGCCGCCGCCCCGCACAGCGCCGCGGCGACCAGCGGGGACGCGAACCGCGCCGCGCCCGGCAACCCCAGCGGGTCGGGACGGTCCAGGACGTACAGCGCGGGCTGCCAGTTGACGAACGCCAGCGGAACGACGAACGTCACGCCGCGGACGAAGTCGCGGGCGAACATGGTCATCGGATACTGGGTGAGGAACCCGCCCCCGTAGGTGAGCGACTTGCTCGCGCCGTGGATGTCGACGATCACGAACTGCACCGCCGCCGTCAGCACCCACAGCGCCCCGAAGATCGCCGCGCCGGACAGCACCATGACCGGGATCATCGCGACGCGGCCCGGCGTCCACGCCACCTCCACCCGGGCCAGCGCGAACGCGAGCGCCGCCGCCGCCGGGACGAGCTTGCCGAAGCGTCGCGGCGAGAACTCCTCCGTCGCGATCTGGATCAGCGGGCTCACCGGGCGCACCAGCATCGCGTCGAGCGTCCCCTGCCGCACGTGGTACCCGAGCCGCTCGGTGGTGCCGAACAGGATGTCGGAGATCCCGAACGACAGCGCGGACGTCCCGTAGAGGAACAGCACCTCCGACGAGCCGAATCCCGCGATGCGCGGCGCCTGCGAGAACAGCAGCACGATCGCGGCGGCGTCCAGCCCCGTGACGACGGCGGTGGCGAGGGCCAGCAGCACCATCGACACCGGATACTGCGCTGCCGCCCGGACCCAGGTCCAGACGAGCAGCCCGTACATCCTTCCCGCGTCAATCACCGTAGGCCACCACGCCGTGAGCCACGGTTCCGTCGATCGTGCCGTCAGCCACCGTGCACCACCAGCTTCCGCCGCGCCGCCCGTGTCGCCAGCGCGCCCGTCCCGAGCAGCAGGGCGGCCCACGCCGCCTGGAACGCCAGCGCGCCGACCAGTTCTACGCCGTCGTACCGGCCGAGGAACACGTCCGCCGGCACCTGGATCATGGCCGCCCACGGCAGCGTCCGCGCGACGGTGCCGAGCGTCCCGGGGAACACGACCAGCGGCAGGATCATCCCGGAGAAGAACAGCGACATCACGAGCGTGACGGCGTTCAACCCGCGGTCGTCGCGCAGCCAGAACATCCCCATCGCCACCAGGTAACGCAGCGCGAAGCTCACGGTCACCGCGAGGAGCAGGGCCACCGCGAACGCGGCGACGTTCTCGGGGGCCGGGGCGCGGAACGGGAACACCAGCGCCCCGGCCAGCAGCGGCGGCCCGGCGCGCAGCAGCAGCGACCCCGCCGCGCGGCCGAGGTCGTCGGCCAGCCACCAGCCCTGCAACCCGGCGGGCCGGTGCAGGTCGATCGCGATGTCGCCGTTGCGGATGCGCTCGGCCAGGTCCATCCCGCCGAAGATCTGGACGGGCCCGATCAGCGCCTGCGTGATGAAGCAGAAGGTGACGGCGTCGGTCGCGTCGTACCCGCCGAGGGACGGACGCACCTGCCACAGCGCGATCAACACGTAAGCGCGCATGAAGCCGAAGACGGTGTTGGTCAGAGCCTCGGTGGCGGACCCGAGCGGATACGCCGCGTGCCGGCGCAGGCCGTACCACCACACCCACGGAAGAACACCCACTTGCCGAGAGCCTAAATAGGCGAGCCGGTCCTCACCACGTAATTTCCCACAGAAAGGGCGACACGGAAACGGGCCCCGGGGGAGTCCCCCGGGGCCCGGCACGTTCCGGCCGGTGTTACGGCAGGTCGGGCTTGATGGGCGAGTAGAGCCAGTCCTTGAAGAACGCGTCCAGGTCCTGACCGGAGATCTTCTCGGCCAGGTCGGTGAACTGCTTGGTCTCGGCGTTGCCGTACTTGTGCTGCTTGAGCCAGGTCCGCAGGAGGGTCAGGAAGTGCTCGTCCCCGATCTTCTCGCGGAGGAACTGGACCATCAGGGCGCCGCCGTTGTACACGCGGTCGTTGAACATCGTGTCGCGCTTGGGGTCGCCGAGGACGACCGACCAGAACGGACGGCCCTCACGGTCCGGGAACGGCCGCGCGTCGTAGGTCGCGCGTGCCTGCTCGGCGGCGGACCTGCCACCGTTCTTCTCGTTCCAGTACCAGGTGACCCACGTCGCGAAGCTCTCGTTCAACCAGATGTCGTCCCACTGCTTCGGCGACACCGAGTCGCCGAACCACTGGTGCGCCAGCTCATGGACGATCGTGCCGGTGCTGCGGACGGCCGAGTACACCGGCTTGCTCTGGGTCTCCAGCGAGAAGCCGAGCGGCTGCCCGTTGAAGCGGGCGTCGTCGGCGATCGCGCCGGTGCTGCTGAACGGGTAGGGCCCGAACATCTTCGCCAGGCCGTCGGTGACCTGGCTGGTGGTGTTGTAGAAGAAGTCCACCGCGTCCGGCTGGCTCGCCAGGAGGACCGGGTCGACGGCGGTGTAGTTCGGCACACCGCCGGGCGTCTTGCCGTCCTTGACCTCCCACTTCCCGATGTCGATCGTGGTGAGGTAGCTCGCCATCGGGCTGTCCTCGCGCCACTTGAACACCTCGGCGCGAGTGCGGCCCTGACGACGGCTGAACGAGGTGACGGCGCCGTGGTGCGACGTGAGCCGCCCGTTGGCGACGGCGGTGAGGCCCGCCGGGACCGTCAGGGTGTAGTCGTAGGTCGCCTTGTCGATCGGGTGGTCGTTGACGGGGAACCAGGTGCTGGGCCCGTTCGGCTCGCCGCCGACGAACGCGCCGTCGGGCGTGTGCAGGAACCCGTACGGGGACCCGAACACGATCGGCGACCCGACGATCGTCTGCGGCACGCCGCCGTACGTGACGGTCGTCTTGAACCGCGACCCTTCCTTCAGGCCCTTGCGCGGCGTGATGGTCAGCTCCTGGCCGCGGCGCTTGTAGTCGGCCTTGCGCCCGTCGACCTTGACCCGCTCGACGTCCATTCCGGACAGGTCCAGGTTGAAGCTCGACAGGTTCTGCGTGGCCCGCGCGGTGATCGTCACCGTCCCGTCGAGCTGGTCGTGGTCGGGGTCGTAGCTCAGGTCGAGCGAGTAGTGGAGAGCGTCGTAGCCGCCGTTCCCCTCAAGCGGAAAGTAGGGGTCGCCGACACCGTCGGCGCCAGGGGTGAAACGCCCTTGCTGGCCGTGTCCCCGTCCCTGGTCGGCGGCGGACGCGGCGGGCGCGAGCGCCACGACGCTCACGGCGGCGACGGCGATCGGAAGCATTCGGCCGGGGGTCGCCCGGCGTGGAACGTTCCGGGAGTGACGCGCCATCAGAGATCCTCTCCCTCGAAAGATCATCTAGCGCGCCAACCATGCGCCTGATTCCGGCTGATGTCGAGGACATTGCCGGATGTGGCCGAAATTAATGATCTTCCAGCGCCGGAACCTCGGATCGTGCCGTGAAGCCCGGAAGGCCCCCGCGGATGTGGACGCGGGGGCCTCCGTCGGGAGAGGAGCCAGAAGGGCCGGAGGTCAGTGGAACTGGCCCTCTTCGGTGGAACCCTTCAGCGCCGTGGTGGACGAGTCCGGGTTGATCGCGGTGCTGACCAGGTCGAAGTAGCCGGTGCCGGCCTCGCGCTGGTGCTTGACCGCGGTGAAGCCCTTCTCCGCCGCCGCGAACTCGCGCTCCTGCAGGTCGACGTAGGCGGTCATGCCCTCCCGGGCGTAGCCGTGGGCCAGGTCGAACATGCCGTAGTTGAGCGCGTGGAACCCGGCGAGGGTGATGAACTGGAACGTGTAACCCATGTGACCGAGCTCACGCTGGAACTTCGCGATGGTCGCGTCGTCCAGGTGCGCCTTCCAGTTGAAGGACGGCGAGCAGTTGTAGGCCAGCATCTGGTCGGGGTACTCGGCCTTGACCGCCTCGGCGAACCGGCGGGCCAGCTCCAGGTCCGGGGTGCCGGTCTCCATCCAGATCAGGTCGGAGTACGGCGCGTACGCCTTGGCGCGGGCGATGCACGGCTCGATCCCGTTCCGGACCCGGTAGAAGCCCTCGGCGGTGCGGTCGCCGGTGATGAAGGCGCGGTCGCGCTCGTCCACGTCCGTCGTGATCAGGGTCGCGGCCTCCGCGTCGGTCCGCGCGATGATCACTGACGGCACGCCGGAGACGTCGGCGGCGAGCCGGGCGGTGTTGAGGGTCTTGACGTGCTGGGAGGTCGGGATGAGGACCTTGCCGCCGAGGTGACCGCACTTCTTCTCGGAGGCGAGCTGGTCCTCCCAGTGCACGCCCGCCGCACCGGCGGCGATCATGCTCTTCATCAGCTCGAAGGCGTTCAGCACGCCCCCGAAGCCCGCCTCGGCGTCGGCCACGATCGGCGCGAGGAAGTCGATGTGGTCCTCGTCCTCGCGCCCGTCCGACTCGGCCCACTGGACCTGGTCGGCGCGCAGCAGCGCGTTGTTGATGCGGCGCACGACGGCCGGAACCGAGTTCGCCGGGTAGATGCTCTGGTCGGGGTAGGTCTGGCCGGCGAGGTTGGCGTCCGCGGCGACCTGCCAGCCCGACAGGTAGATGGCCTTCAGGCCCGCCTTCACCTGCTGGACGGCCTGGAGCCCGGTCAGCGCGCCGAGCGCGTGGACGTAGTCCTCCTCGTGCAGCAGGTTCCAGAGCCGTTCGGCGCCGCGACGCGCGAGGGTGTGCTCCTCCTGGACCGAGCCGCGGATCCGCACGACGTCCTCGGCCGTGTAGGTCCGCTCGACGCCCTTCCACCGCGGGTCGGTCTGCCACTGGCGTTGTAGCTCTTCCGCTGTGCCCTTGAGGCGACTGTCAGTCATCACATGCCCTTCCGTGTCGTCCCCTGGGTGCTTGTGGTCGACTATGCCCCGACCGAAACCTTCCGACTAACCGGTCGGTTACAGAAGAACTGCGATATTTCCGCTATCATGAATCTGTGACGACCTTGCGGCCAGAAGAACCCCTCAACTTGACGAGAGACGTGGATCTCGTCACGTTCGGCCAGCGGCTCCGGCATCTGCGCCGCGCCCGCGGGATGACGCTGTCGGAGCTGGGCGCCCGCGTCGGACGCGCCCCGTCCCAGCTGTCGCTGCTGGAGAACGGCAGGCGTGAGCCGAAGCTGTCGCTGCTGCAGTCCCTCGCCACCGCGCTGGAATGCCCGGTGGAGGAGCTGCTACGCCGCCAGCCGCCGAGCCGCCGCGCACAGCTGGAGATCGAGCTGGAGGAAGCGCAGCGCGACCCGCTGTACCGGACGCTCGGGCTGTCACACCTCAAGGCGGGCAAACGCCTGCCGAATGAGGCGATCGAGCACATTCTGGCACTCTACGGTGAACTGCGCCGCAGCCGGACCAAGCCGACCGCGAGCCCCGAGGAGGCGCGCAAGGCCAACGCCGAACTGCGCCGCCAGATGCACGAGCGGGGCAACCACTTCCCGGACATCGAGCGGATCGCGTCCCAGACCCTCGACTCCGTCGGCTACCGGCGCGGCGCGGTGTCGCAGGGGCTGCTGATGACGCTGGTCGGCCACTTCGGTTTCAGCCTCCAGTACGTCCAGGACCTGCCGCGCTCCGTCCGGTCCGTCACCGACCTGCGCAACCGGCGCATCTACCTGGAGCGCGAACAGCTCGGCATGCACACCCCCCGGACGATCCTGCTGCAGACGCTCGGGCACATCGCGCTCGACCACGACCAGCCGCGCGACTTCGCCGACTTCCTGCGCCAGCGCGTCGAGGCCAACTACTTCGGCGCCGCGATCCTGATGCCCGAACGCAGCGTCGTCCCGTTCCTGGAGGAGGCCAAGGCCGCGCGGGAACTGTCCGTGGAGGACCTGGCGGACGTCTTCTCCGTCTCCTACGAGATGGCCGCGCACCGCTTCACCAACGTCGCGACCCACCATCTCGGCCTTCAACTGCACTTCACCAAGAACGACGAGAACGGCACCATCTACAAGGCCTACGCCAACGACGGCCTCGCCTTCCCGCAGGACGAGGACGGCGCGATCGAGGGCCAGCGGATGTGCCGCGAATGGGCCGGACGGCACGTGTTCGGCGCCGCCGACCGGTTCTCCGTCTACTACCAGTACACCGACACCCCGAACGGGACGTACTGGTGCCTGTCGCACATCGACCCCAGCCATGAACGCGACTTCGCGATCACGTTGGGCGTCCGGTTCGAGGACTCGCGCTGGTTCCGCGGCCGCGAGTCGACCCGGCGCCGCCGGTCGTCCTGCCCGGACGGCGACTGCTGTCAGCGGCCCCCCAAGGAGCTGTCCGACCGGTGGGAGGGCATGGCCTGGCCGTCCGCCCGCGCGCACTCGCACGTGCTGTCCGTCCTGCCGCCCGGCGCGTTCCCCGGCGTCGACGAGGCGGACGTGTACGAGTTCCTGGACCGGCACGCGGCCGAATGACCGCCCGGTGAAACCACCCGGGTGAATGTTTTGGGAGGATCTGGCGTTCCTTCCCTAGAGGAGGACGTCCGGTTACGGACGTCCGAATCGGGACGATCCGCACGGGAGGAGAGCGCGTGCTGCCCGAGGTCGCGTCGTGGTCGGCCCGCCGCACGAGTACGGCCGCGGACTGGCCGCCGCGCCTGCTGCTCGCAGCCAAGAGCGACACCAGGATCAGCGTCGTGCTGCCCGCCCGCGACGAGGAGGCGACGGTCGGCGCGATCGTCGCGGCCGTACGGACCGACCTGGTCGAGCGGATCCCGCTGGTGGACGAGATCGTCGTGGTCGACTCCCGATCCGCCGACCGGACCGCGGCCGTGGCCGCCGCCGCGGGCGCCGTCGTCGTCGCGCAGGACGACGTCCTGCCCGAGCACGGCCGCATGTCCGGCAAGGGCGAGGCGCTGTGGAAGTCCCTCGCCGTCACCTCCGGCGACCTGATCGTCTTCGTGGACGCCGACCTGCGCGAGTTCACCTCCTCGTACGTGACGGGACTGCTCGGGCCGCTGCTGACCGACCCGTCCGTCGGCTACGTCAAGGGCTGCTACGACCGTCCGCTGATCGACGGGGACCGGCGCGTCGAGGACGGCGGCGGCCGCGTCACCGAACTGGTCGCCAGGCCGCTGATCAACCTGCACTGGCCGCTGCTGGCCGGAGTGATGCAGCCGCTCGGCGGCGAGTACGCCGGGCGCCGCGGCCTGCTGGAACGGCTCCCGTTCGTCACGGGGTACGGAGTGGAGCTCGGCCTGCTCCTGGACGTCTTCCAGGACTCCGGCCTGGACGCCATCGCCCAGGTCGACCTCGGCCGCCGCGTCCACGCGCACCAGTCCACCGAGGCGCTCGGCGCGATGTCCGGCCAGATCATGCTGACCGCCTGGTCGCGGCTGGAACGCCACGGCCGGATGATCCCCCTGGAGGCCCCGGCGACGGCGCTCACCCGTTTCCGCCGTGGCCCGGACGGTCACGACGCCCGCACCGTCGACGTCGCCGTCGGCGAACGGCCCCCGATGGTCGGGATCCCCGCCTACACGGCCGCGCGCTCGTACTCGTCCGGTCGCGGATGACCGTGGTGCTACCGTTGGTAACAGTGTTGTTGGACAAAGGGGTCGACGAGTCATGACGGGTGCCGAGCCGACGCCGTTCTCGCTGGAGCCGAGCGAGGACGTCCGCGAGGTCAGGGACTGGGTCCACGAGTTCGCCAGGGACGTCATCCGTCCCGCCGCGCAGGAGTGGGACGAACGCGAGGAGGCCCCCTGGCCGCTGATCCAGGAGGCGTCCAAGATCGGCCTCTACTCCCTCGACTTCTTCGCCGCCCAGTGGTTGGAGCCGACCGGTCTCGGCATCCCGGTGGCGTTCGAGGAACTGTTCTGGGGCGACGCCGGAATCGGCCTGTCCATCGTGGGCACGTGCCTCGCGGCCGCGTCCGTCGCCGCGACCGGCACGGAGGAACAGGTCGCCGAGTGGGCCCCGCAGATGTTCGGCACCCCGGACGACGTCCGCCTCGGCGCGTTCTGCGCCTCCGAACCCGACGCCGGAAGCGACATCGGCGCCATCCGCACCCGCGCCGTGTACGACGAGGCGAAGGACGAGTGGGTGCTGAACGGCGCCAAGACCTGGGTGACCAACGGCGGCATCGCCGACGTCCACATCGTCGTCGCCTCCGTCCACCCCGAACTCGGCAGCCGCGGCCAGGGGAGCTTCATCGTCCCGCCGAACACCCCGGGCCTGCGGCAGGGCCAGAAGTTCAAGAAACACGGCATCCGCGCCTCCCACACCGCCGAGGTCGTCCTGGACGACGTCCGCCTCCCCGGCCGCAACATCATCGGCGGCAAGGACGCGTTCGACGAGCGCGTCGCGCGAACCCGCGAGGGCAGGAGCGCCAAGGGACAGGCCGCACTGAAGACGTTCGAGACGACCCGCCCGGCCGTCGGCGCGATGGCCCTCGGCGTCGGCCGCGCCGCCTACGACTATGCCCTCGGGTACGCCCGCGAACGCGAACAGTTCGGCCGCAAGATCGGCGACTTCCAGGCCGTCGCGTTCAAACTGGCCGACATGAAATGCCGCCTGGACGCCGCCCGCCTCATGGTGTGGCGCGCGGCGTGGATGGCCCGCACCGGCAAGGACTTCGAGAACGCCGAGGGCTCGATGGCGAAACTCATGGCGAGCGAGATGGCCGTGAACGTCACCGAGGAGGCCGTCCAGATCCTCGGCGGCAACGGCTACACCCGCGACTACCCGGTCGAACGCATGCACCGCGACGCCAAGATCTTCACCATCTTCGAGGGCACCTCGGAAATCCAACGCCTGGTCATCGCCCGCACCCTCACCAACCTCCCCATCCGTTAGCGGTTGACCTGCACGAATAACCAGGACCTCGGTCACCCTCGCCGGGCATCCACGCGAACTCCGCGACTACGGGCCGTCGAGGTCACCCTGTTCCACGCCGGGTCGTCCGATGAATTGCCGCGGCGACGGACACCGAACCGGGCCGAGGTTCGAGCGGTGGAGTAGTTCCGCGTCCCCGCCGTGATGGTCGCGACGATGCGGCATTACCTGGAGCACAGACTGCGAAGGGGAAGCGGGCCGAGCGGTCTCTTCGGCGGCTCGGTCAGCGGGGTGACCATCCCTGGTCGGCCAGCTGAGTTCGGATGAGCGCGATGATGGCTCGATCCTCCTGGACCTCGTCCGCGCTGTCTGGATCGCCGCTGCCGGCAGTGACGGCCGACCAGGTCTCCAATGCCGACAGCACAAGCTCCCACTGGGCACCAGTCATGGTCATCGTCGTTTTCTGGCCGGGAGCCGGCCAGCTCTCGAAGCCCTTCGCATCGTGCGGCCAGCCCGGGATCTGATCCCAGCCGGCCTGGCGGATGCTGGACCCGAGGTCGACCACACCCCTCGGGTCGCCTTCCTGGGCCTCGGTGATCACCTCGTTGTCCATCGTGGCATCGATGATCAACCATTGCCGAGTCTCCATCTGCACCCGATAGCCGGCCCGGTCCGAGGAAGAGTCCATCGGTTGATGGTCGTCGCCCCAAGACCAGCGCGTCAACCGAACACGAGGGCTTGACCGAGACCCGCATATTGGAGCGGAGCGGTTCGGCGAGATCCGTTACGACAACCTTAAGGCGACGGTCGCGCAGGCCCCGGTCCGCGTCGCAGGTCGTCGGGAGGTTTGTGAGCCGTTCGATGCGGGGCACCGTCTCGTCCGCCGCCGCCCGTTCCGGTGCGAGCAGCATGACCGAGCTTGCCCACGGTCTCTCGTCGTGCCGATTCCGCCGACCGAACGCGACAGTGCGCGCGGACTAAACAGGTGTGCGCTCTCCCGTAACGACATGCTCGGCCGCCTCCTGCATCCTCTGATGAGAAAGACGCGAATGACAAGGCCAAGAATGGCGCTTGAGCGTTTTCCTCGCGATGGGAGTGCTCGTTGTCGTGTAGAGGCCCGGTAGGCATCGTGTGAACGGCCGGGTCCTACCTCTGGTCTACCGCGGATTGACGATTCTTCCGATCCGCTGATGCTCATTCGACCTTAGATCACTGGAGATTCGCGCGGGCAGTGTGATCGCGGACGCCGTGAGATATGCGCGCGTTCCCAGCCCCTGCCGTGGCGATTGTTCTCCGCTATTTCGATCCCCGCTTTGAGGAGTACTGCGTATCGTGACGACCCTTGGTGTACTCGCCCGCGTTCGGCGCCGGATCGAGAGACGGGCGGCCATCGGCGCGGTGGTGGCGCTGGTCGCCGGACTGTGTCTGGCCGCCCCGCCCGCCACCGCCCAGACCCCGGTCTCGGCGCCCGCGCCGACCCGCCCGTCCTTGCCGCCTTCGGGGCCGCCCCAGTCTCGGCCCGTCTCGTCCACCGACACCTGCCCCGAGGTCAAGCGGGACCTCGCAGAACGCGCGGTGTCGTCGAGGGGTGGCGCTGACGCTCGGGCGTTCTGTGTGACTCCCGTCCGCACCCCCGGGCAGCGTGCCCTGCCACAGGCTCAACGCCCTTCCGCCCGTTCATCAGTGCCCTCACCCGCGCCACGCGCCGGTGAAACCCCCCGTCCGGGGATCAAGGCCATCCAGCCGCTGCCGAGCTGGTGCTATGAGCATTACAACGACGGCAAGTGGTGGTTCACCCGCACCCAGGCCTGCCGCATCGTCCGCCTCAAGATCGACCTGGTCTACCGGGACACTTCCGGGGTCACGGTGCGGGGCGGGATGACGGTGAACCAGTTCAGCTACCTCTACACCTCCGCTTCCCTGACCAACTATCAGTTCCAGATGCAAATGGGTGTGCTCGACGCGTGGGGTGAAGCAGCCAGCGGAGCAAAACTTTCGGCCAACGCCTCTTGCAGCCCCTTCACCCTCTGCAAGGTCATCCATCACGACTTCCCCGACCAACCGCTGAGGGCAGGTACTACCGTCGGTGGGCATATCGGTCTCGACACCTCCGACCGCATCCGGCAAGGCGGCTACGGAACCAAGCTCACCCATAACACCAGCCTCTTCTGGGCAGTCGAGAAGCCAGGGGTCGCGAGCGGCACCGGCATCGAGGGGAGGATCTTTCTCCGGTGTGACGACGCACTTCCTGCCGACAACAACACCTCGCCCGGCTGCGTCGTCCGCGAGTACACCCCGACCCTGTACTACCCGATGGCAGGTCCCCTTCCGGAGGTCGCCCGGCATATAGCCGACGCGGTCAACGCAGGAGCCCCCAACGCTCTGGAACGCCTGACCGACAAAACCCTCAAGGACAAGAACCGTGCGGTCTCCTGCCCACCCAGCCAACCTCGCCCCCCGGGCAAGAGTTGCGACGAATATCCCTTCGCCTCCACATGGCAAGGAGCCGCCACAGGAACCAACCCCACCAGCGCCCGCATGATCGATGCGACACAGAACGAACTCGGCGGCAGCGCGCTGAACACCTTCTACCGTGAGAACCGGGTCCTGGAAAAGGACTGGTTCCACGTCCGCACCCCCTGACCACTTCCACCGAACGGCCGGTCACCGCTCGCCGGTGACCGGCCCGCCCACTTTCGGATTGCAAAGTTCACCACCAGGGTCCATTGAGAAGCGGTCAACCTCCCGGTGACGACCTGTTCGGCGGGCGGCCAGCCTTTCGCGCCGGTGTCGCCCGGTGTCCAGTGCGCCACCTGATCCAGGCCCGTACGGCGGATGGCCCTCCCCAGGTCCGCGACCCCCTTGGAATCACCGCGGTCCGCTTCCACGCGCACTTCGTTGTCGATAAGCCATCGAGAACTGCCACTGTCGAACGATTATCCGAACGGCATGGCCAGGAGAAGGCGCCGACATGACGCGCCGTCGTCGCGGACCGCCGCACGAACGTCGACGTCCACAGGCGGTTTGCTTTGGCGATCTTGTCGGGGGATGCTGGATCGGTCCCGTGGCGACGACAATGTGGTGGGTCATGGACGTGATCAGCACCGCCGAGGTGGGGGCGGGGGAGCGGTTCGCCTTCTGGCGCGAACTCAACGCGAAGCTCTGGGCGCCCTACGAGTTGCGCTGCGACCCGGGGTTGGAAAGCGACTTTCGAGCGCAGGTCGGCGTCAGCGAGTTCGGCTCCGTGCAGGCGACACTGATCACCACGGTGCCGCACTCGGTCCACCGGACGCCCAAACTCATCCGGCAGGCCGATCCCGAGGTGTTCAAACTGGGCTGCCTCGTGCGCGGCGGCGCCACGATCACTCAGGACGACCGGCAGGTGGAGTTCGCGGCCGGAGATCTGATCCTGTACGACCCGTCGCGCCCCTACGTCGCCGAGTTCACGTCGGACGTTCCCGGGGGCCAGCAACTGCTGCTTCTGCGGTTCCCGCGCTCGCTGCTGCCGTTACCGCCGCGAGAACTGCGGCGGCTGAGCGCCGTGCGCATCCCGGGCGCCCGCGGCGTCGGGGCGCTGTCGTCCCAGTTCCTCCTGCAGCTCGCCCGGCACATGCACGAACTCAGCCCGGCGGACACCGCGCGCCTGTCGACCCTCACACTCGATTTGCTGACCACCGCCCTCGCCGATGCGCTGGACGTTCACGGCGCGGTGCCACCCCACACCAGGCGGCGGGCTCGGATGACCCGGATCCACGCCTTCATCCGGGACAACCTGGGTGATGCGGGGCTGACGCCGGATGCGATCGCCGCTGCTCACCACATCTCCCTGCGCTACCTGCACCGGCTGTTCCAGGAGGAGGGGCGTACCGTCGCGGGCCTGGTACGCGAACTACGCCTGGAGCGGTGCCGGCGTGACCTGGCCGATCCCCGGCAGGCCGACCGTCCCATCCAGACGATCGCGGCCCGGTGGGGGTTCACCAGCGCCGCCCATTTCAGTCAGGCGTTCCGCGGCGCCTACGGCATCTCACCGCGCGAGTACCGCCGGCAGAGCGCGGCCGTGCGCGCGAACTGAACAGGTGGACGCACCCGCAACGCCAGCCCGGTAGCCGGTTCCGGAACTTGTGGGCGGGCTGGTGCCGAACTTGCCGTGGGCGGTTAGGCTGGCCGGTAGTGGCGGTTGGACGTTCCGCCCGCTCCGAGCCGTAGGTGCCTACGCCACCCGGCGACGAGGACAAGGTCCACCGGATCAGCGTTCCCGACTCCTGACCGTCCGTCTCATTCCGGCGGTGTGCGTAGGGTGCCGCTTGAGAGGACCGAGACCATGGTCAAGGACTCCGCCCGCAAGAGGACCATCAGGGCGCGCATGGCGGAAACGGGCAAGAGCTACACCGACGCCGCCCGCGAGCTGGATCAAGAGGCCGCCCGCCGTCGGCGCCAGCCGGTCATCATCTTCGAGTGGTTCAGCGGGCTCGCGCACGAAGTCGTCGAGCGGGCGCGCGAACACGCGCGGTCGTCCGGGCACGACGCCGTCGGCACGGAGCATCTGCTGCTCGGGCTGACCGATGACAGGGCCGGCGACCTGGCCTTCCAGATTCTGGACGACCTGGCGGGCACGGCGGAGGCCGTGCGGGCGGCGGTCGTCGCCGCGACACCCCCGCGGCCGGCGACCTCGGAGAAGGACGTTCCCTGGAGCGAGAACGCCGCGTTCGTGCTGGGGCGAGGCGCCGACCGGCAGCGCGACAAGACCGGGCACGGTCACGTCGGGCCCGAGCACATCCTGCTCGCCCTGCTCGCTCTCGGCGACTGCCGCGCCTGCCGGATCCTCTCCGGTATGGGGATCACCTCCAAGGCCGTCAGGACCGAGGTCGTCGACCGGCTGAACGCCATGGGAGTGATCAGCCGCTACCACGACCAGCCCACGCAGAGGGGGCCGGGAGCGTAGCGGCGCAGGGCCTGCGCGGAGACGGGCCTCCTGGTTGCGGTGGACAATTCGGTCGTCCAGGAGGCCCGGTCGCGGGGGAGCGGTGATCGTTACCGGCCTCCGTGTCCGCTGACGCTGCCGAGGCCGTCAAGGAGGGCGCGTACGTCGTCGGAGTCGGGGACGCCGAGGTCGGTGTAGGCGGTCAGGGCCTGCCGCCAGTTCGCGGCGGCCTCGCGGTCGTGGCCGAGGTCGTGGTGGACGTGGGCGATGCCGTCGAGGGCGCGCGCCAGTTCGTATCCGGTTCCGATCTCGGTGGCGAGGACGAAGGCCTCGCGGTGATGGGTGAGGGCGCGGCGCGGGTCGCCCGCGCGGCGGGCGGTCTCGCCCAGGCCGTTGAGGACCTCGTTCTCCAGCGGACGGTTCGTCGTCGAACGGGCGAGGTCGAGGGCCCGGTGAAGATGGCCGATCGCCTCGTCGTGGAGCCCGAGCCGCATGTAGACGGTGCCGAGCCCGCAGAGCGCGGACGCGCGGAGCACGCCGTTGGAGGTCGTGTGGGCCAGGTCGAGCGCCTGGTCGAGGTGGGCGATCGCCTCGTGATGGTGTCCGATCCGTCCGTGCAGGGCGCCGAGTTCGTAGAGCGCGAAGCCCTCGAAGAGACGGCTCGCGGTGGAGCAGGCGGAGTCGAGGCCCCGCTGGAGGTGGTCGATCGCCTCGTCATGGCGTCCGATCCGCCCGTAGACGCCGCCGATCTCGGCCAGGACGAACGGGTCGCGCCTGAAGTTGCCGGTCTCGCGGGCGAGCGCGAGGGCCTGCTTGTAGTGGCCGAGGGCCTGGTCGTAGCGTCCCTGCCCGCGGCGGATGGAACCGAGTCCCTCCGACACCCGGCACTGGAGGGTGAGGTCGCCGGTCTCCAGCGCCGCAGCCAGCGCACGCCGGTAGTGCGTGAGGGCCTCGTCACCGCGCCCCAGATGCCACAGCGTCGGACCGAGGTTGCCGAGGATCCGGCCCTGCAGGACGCGGTTGCCGGTCTCGCGGGCCAGGGCGAGGGCCGCCTCGTAGTGCGCGAGGGACTTGTCGTTGCGCCCGTGGTGCCGGTGGAAGAGCCCGAGATAGTGCAGGGCCTGGCCTTCGAGGTCCCGGTCGCCGATGCCGCGTGCGGTGGTGAGCGCCCTGGTGTACACGTCGAGGGTCTCGTCGTGGCTGCCGCGGTGCTCGAAGAAGCACCACAGGGTGTTGGACAGGTCGGTGACGTGGGTCGGCCAGCCGTGCTCGGCGGCGTGCGCCACGAGGGCGGGCAGGTTGGGCCGTTCGGTCTCCAGCCAGGCGATGGCCTGCTCGGAGTCGGCGAACGCCGGGGCGGGCGTCGTGGAGGCCGGGACGCAGGGCAGGTACGCCTTGTCGTAGCAGACGACCGCGTTCATGGCGAGGGCGGCGGTGTGGCGGTAGTGGTCCAGCACCCGGCCCAGGGCGTCGTGCCGGTCGTCCTCGCCGACCTCGCGGCCCGCGAGGTGGACGGCGTGCAGCCGGAGCAGGTCGTGGAAGCGGTACCGGCCCGCGGTGGGCTGCTCCAGGAGGTGGAAGTCGACGAGCTGCTCCACCAGCCGGTCGGCGTCCTCCAACGCCATGTCCGCGAGGGCGGCGGCGGTGTGGAGGTCGAAGTCGGCGCCCGGGTACAGGCCGAGGAGCCGGAACACGCGCCGCTGGTCGGCGGTGAGGTGCCGGTACGACAGGGCGAACGCGGCGGCGACGCCGCGGTCCCCGACGGTGAGCTCGGTGAGCCGCCGCTCCTCCCGCAGCCGCTCGATGAGGTGCGTGACGCTCCAGACGGGACGGGTGCGCAGGCGCGCCGCGGCGATGCGGACCGCCAGCGGCAGGTACCCGCACACCCGCACCACCTCCTGGACGGCCGCGAGGTCGGCCCGGGCGTGCGCCTCGCCCGCGACCCGCGTGAAAAGCTCGGTCGCGTCCCGCGGGGGCAGGACGCCGAGCGACAGCGTGTGCGCGCCTTCCAGGTCGGGGAGTCGCCGACGGCTGGTGACCAGAACCAGGCAGCCGGGCGTGCCCGGCAGCAGCGGCCGCACCTGGGCGGAGCCGGCGGCGTTGTCCAGCACCACCAGGACCCGGCGCCCGGCGAGCTGGGAACGCCACAGCGCGGCCCGTTCCTCCGCCCGCCCGGGGACCTTGTCCCCGGGGACGCCCACCGCGCGCAGCAGCGCGTCCAGCGCGGCGGCCGTGCCGAGGGGCTCCTGGTCGGCGGTGTGGGCGTGCAGATCGATGTAGATCTGGGCGTCCGGGTAGCGGTCGGTCAGGTCGTGGGCGACATGGACGGCCAGGGCCGTCTTCCCGACGCCCGCCATGCCGTCGATCGCGATGACCGCCACGGCGCCCGCCCGGTCCTCGCCGGCGGGCAGCGCCGCCCGGATGCGCTCCAGCTCGGCCGCGCGGCCGGTGAAGTCGCAGATGTCGCGCGGCAGGAAATGCTGGGGGCAGGTGGTGGAAATTCGCGGTGCGGAGAGTTCTTCGTCGCCGGTGAGGATCCGCTGATGCAGCCGTTGCAGATCGGCGCCCGGTTCGATGCCGAGTTGGTCGATCAGGACGCGCCGGGCGTCCTGGAACACCTGAAGCGCTTCGGCCTGGCGTCCGGCACGATACAGGGCCAGCATGTAAAAGCCGATGAGCCGTTCTCGTAGTGGATATTCCGCCACCCATTGAGCGAGTTCGGCGGAGAGTTCGTGGTGCCGGCCGATGGTGAGTTCCAGGTCGGCGAACTCCTCCAGCACGGTCAGGCGCCTCTCCTCCAGCACGGCGCGCTGCGGGTCGAGCGCGGGGCTCTCCAGACCGGCGAGGGCCGGGCCGCGCCACAGCGAAAGGGCGGCGCGGAACTCGGTGGAGGCCTCGTTGAGCTGCTGTTCCGCGACGTACCGGCGGCCCCGAGCGACCCTGTCGTCGAACACGGACACGTCGAGGGCGTCGGCGGCGACGTGCAGGCGGTAACCGTCCTGCCCGACCGGTAGGAGCCCGGCCTCGCCGACCCCGTTCAACGTCCGCCGCAAATCGGAGACGATGTTGCGGACCTGTTTCCGCGCGGTCGCGGGCGGGTTCTCGCCCCAGGCCGCGTCGATCAGGCGGGGCAGCGGCACGACACGATCGGCGGACAGCAACAAAGCGGTGAGAACTTTCTGGTGGCGCGCCGGCCCGGGGTCGACCGAATTTCCTTTGTCCCGAATTTCCAGCGGGCCGAGGATCTTGAAATTCAAGGTCATTCCTCCATGGGTCTTGATATTTCCCCATCCCACACCTGTGCCATGACCGCAGCAAGCGGAACAGATTTCCTGGCCGTTTGCTGCCAGAGAGTCATCCGGCGGCGTCCGGCGGACGAATACCTCCCGTAAGGCACCGGTGCGACGACCGGATACGGCGGAGCGTAGGCGCCCGGGCACCGAACGTGCGGACGTGTGTCGCGCCGCCTCCGTTCCGGTGTCGTCCTTCCGGAGCGGGACGCCGCGAGGACGGGACCGGGACGGGACGAGGACCGGACGCCCCACGCTTCCCACATGACACATCAGCGCACATCGGACAGGTGGCAGGTGCTCGTCGTCGGGGCGGGGAACGCGGGCCTCTGCGCGGGCATCGCGGCGTTGCAGGCGGGGGCGCGCGGAGTCGCGGTCGTCGACTCCGCGCCACTGCGGCTCCGCGGCGGGAACAGCGCGCTGACGAAGAGCATGCGCTTCTCGTGGGACGACAGAGCGTTCGTCGGCACGCTGCTCCGAGATCCGGACAGACACCGACTCGACGAGATCCTGGCCGGATGGTCGGGATACGGCGAGGAGCAGTATCTCCACGACTGGCTGGGGGTGTCCGGCGAGCGCGTCGACCGTCCCCTGATCGAGTCGATCATCCGCCGCTCGAACAGCGCCACCGCGTGGATGCGGGAGTTCGGACAGCGGTGGGAACCGAGGTCGAACCCGCTGCCGGGCGACGTGCCCGTGGTCTTCGAGGGCGGCGGGCAGGGCCTGCAGTCCCGCAACTTCGCCGAGTTCGAGCGGCTCGGCGGGACCGTCCACCACGACAACACCGTCACCCACATCGAGCGGGACGCCCGCGGCGGCTATCTCGTCCAGGGGTCGGGGGAGGCGCTTCCCCTCCACTGTGACGCGCTGGTGCTGGCCTCCGGCGGCTTCGAGGGGAACCCGCAGAAGCGCGAACGTCATCTGGGCGACCGGTGGCGGGACGTGAAACTGCGGGGCGTGCCGTTCAACGACGGCGCACCGCTGGAGGCGGCGCTCGCGCTCGGCGCGGACACCGCGGGGAACTGGACGAAGTGCCACGCCACGCCGCAGGGCGTCGGGCTGCCCGACCACGTGCTCCCCGGGCAGATGCACCAGTCGCACGGGCTGGCGCGTTACGCCCACACCCTCGGCATCGTCGTCAACCGGGACGGGCGCCGGTTCTTCGACGAGTCGGCGGGGTTCAGCAACCTCACCTACGTCTCGCTGGGACAGAAGATCATGGACCAGCCGGGGAAGATCGCCTTCCAGGTCTTCGACCGGCGGGTGCTCGACACCGATGCGCTGCCCGCGGGCTACCTCAGCGACCCCGCCGCGGTGACCGTGCGGTCGCTCGACGAGGGCGCCCGGCGGTTCGGCATCGACGCCGAGCGGCTCACCGCCGAGGTCGACCGGCTGAACACCGCGCCCGCCGGGGCCGTGCGGGCGCACAGACGCCTGGACTCGCCCCCGTTCCTGTTCGTTCCCGTGGTGAGCGGCCTGACGTTCACCTACGGCGGGCTGTCGGTGACCCCGAACGCCGAGGTCCGTGGCGGGGGAGAGCCGATGGGGGGCCTGTACGCCGCCGGAGTGATCGTGGGCGGGCTCTACGACGAGGGCTACCCGGCCGGCACGGGCCTCATGGCGGGCGCCGTCCTGGGCCGCGCGGCCGGAAGTTCGGCCGCCGCCCACGCGCTCCGGGCGGTGAGGTCGGCGTGAGGGTCGTGGTCGTCGGGAACGGGACGATCGGATCGCGGCACGCGACCTACCTCCGGGAGGCGGGCCACGAGGTCGTCACGGTCGACCCCGCGGGCGGCGCGGATCACGACCGGACGTCGCGGGTGCCCGATCCGGCACGTGTCGACGCCTGGATCGTCGCCACCCCGACCGCCGCCCACCTTCCGGTGCTCGGCGAGATCCTGCGGCGCCGACCTGACGCGCGGGTCCTGCTGGAGAAGCCGGCCTGCTATCCGACGGAGATCGCCGATCTCGCGCGGCTGGTCCGCCGGCACCCGAGGTCCCGGACCGTGGTCAACGACATCTACGGCCACAGCGGGGCCGTGCGGCGGTTCGCGGAGTCGGTGCGGCTGCACGGCGGAGCCGACCCGATCAGAAAGGTGACCGTCGAGTTCACCAAGAACCGGGAGCTCGACGTCGCCAACGGCAGATTCGTCGACACCCAGTACGGCGAGGCGGGCTACGAGTACTTCCACATGCTCAGCCTGCTCCGTTCGATTCTCCCGGCCGACCTTTACGGGACGTACCTGCGGACGGTTCCCGCCCAGGTCACCCCCGAAATGCGGGTCAAAACGTCGGCGGAGAACCTTCCGGAGATCGAGTTGTACGCGTCCTCGACCGGTGTCATCGGCCATCCCGAACTCGCGGGCTTCGCCTTCTCCGACCCCGCCGCGAAGCGTCACATCACCCGTTCGCTCATTCCCTACGGGGAGAACCTCAGATACCGGTTCGCGGACGTGGAACTCATGTCGGGAAAACACATAACGCTCGTCTTCGAGGTTCATTACGGCGCGGACGCCGAATACAAGAACAAACATGCCGTCCATATCAGGGACGCCGTGTCATGGCGGCACTTCCTGATCTCGGGAAACCACTTCAAGGAGGCGTTGCTGCTGCAACTCGACCTGCTCGGTAGGGCGATGGAGGGAACCGCCCTGTTGCGACTGCCCGAGCATCGTTTCCTCGCCGGACTCGGGTGGGCCACGTCCACCGTTCTCTGCCATTCCCTCTAACGACGCCGGCACGGCGGCGCCCGAGGAAACAACGAAAATCGATCAGAATTCAGACGATGGGAAACATGTAATGACGCAGATGACCCAGAACTGCGCCGAACTGCTACGGCTCACCGCCGGCACGCTGGGCGAGGTCACCGACGAACAGACCGCCCGGACCCGGCTCGCGGGCCGCATCGGAACCGACGAGTCCGCCTACGAGGAGTTCGGCCGGGCGTGCCGGTTCGAGAGCCCCTACGTGGCGAGCTGGGTCCACGGCCCCGGCGAGAAATGCCCGTACCTGTCGCTGGAACTGGCCGCCGCGGAGCTGGACGACGACCGCTACCGCGCCACGCTGGCCGACATCGTGCTGTCCACCTCGACGGCCATCCCGTACGACTACCGGGCTCTCGCCGCGGACGAGCTCCTGCGCTTCGGCCCCGGCCCGTTCACCGGAGACCTCGAAGAGGCGGTGGACTCCTACGAACCGCTGGGGCACCGCACCACCGAGACCAAGCTCGGGGTCACCACCGACGGCATCGACCACCTCTTCGAGATTCCGGACACCGCCGCGGGACGGATCGACGTCCTCACCGCCGCCAGCCGGGCGAAGACGCTGGAGAGCCGCTTCCTGCTCGCGCGGCGCGTCCTCGGCCGCGCGCCCCGGGCGGAGGCGCCCGCGTCCGAGGCGGAACGTCTCATCCTCGACGACGCCGGCACCGGCATGATCTCGCCCTCGGACTACCTGGTCCCCTGGGACCAGGAATTCCCCGGTGCGGACGGCGCCGCCGCGCTCACGCTCGCGGAACTGATGCGCATCGTTCTGCTGTGCCCGGAGTTCAAACTCCCCGACGCCAGGGTGCGGCCCGTCCTGGTGGACTTCTACCGGTCGGTCCTGCGAATCAGCGGACGCTCGATCATCGGCCTTTCCGCCGGGGTCTTCCATGTGGAGCACGGGACGCTCACCACGCCGTCGTACTACTACCAGGGACGCGACGCGATTCTCGGCAAGGGACTGGTGATCGACTGCGTCGGCGGCGCCATCCTGCAGAGCGGCTCGTTTCTCGGCGGCGGGTTCATGCCCATTCTCATCCACACGCACAAGCACATCCGCAAGAGCGGTGAGGCCGGGGCGTCGGAGCGCAAGCGCATCCTTCCGTGCATTTTCGTCGCCGAGGAGGGCGCCCGGTTCCCGATGGACGCCATCGGCCTCTTCGAGACGGTCGACTACCTCGGAAAGGACACCCCGCACGAGGGAATCCGGGCACTTCCACTGAACGAGTAGCCGCACCCGGCGCCGGACGAACCCACCCGACTCGCGCCGCCCCGCGACCGAGCCCCCTCCCCGGGCCCCCTCACCGAGCCGCACCACCGGAACGCACGGTCGGGCCTTCCCTCGGTCGCGGGACGGCGAAACAACGAAGGGATGACTGAAGTGTTCGAGTCCAATGTCGCCGTGGTCGGCGCGGGCCATGTAGGTCTGACGACGGCGGCGTGCCTGGCGTCACTGGGACACCGGGTCGTGTGCGCCGACGTGGACGTCGCGAAGGTCGACGGTCTCGCCCGCGGCCAGACCGGCATCCGGGAACCGGGCCTGAGCGAGCTCGTCGCGGACGGCCTCACGACCAGCCGGCTGAAGTTCGTGTTCGGCGCGGCCGCCGCGGCCCCCACCGCCGACGTCGTCTTCCTCTGCGTGCCGACGCCGATGGGAACCGACGGGGCCGCCGACCTCACCGCGGTGGAGGCCGCCGTGCGGGAGATTCGCGGCCTGCTGCCGTCCGGTTGCGTCGTGGTGAACAAGTCGACGGTCCCGGTGGGCACGGCGGCGCGCACCGCCGAACTGCTGGACCGGGCGGACGTGGCCGTGGCCTCCAACCCCGAGTTCCTCCGCGAGGGGTCGGCGGTCGAGGACTTCCTGAACCCCGACAGGATCGTGATCGGGGCGCGGGACCCCGGCGCCGCCGACCGCGTCGCCGCCCTGTACGAGGGGCTCGGCGCGCCCGTCCTGCGCACCGGCTGGGCGAGCGCGGAGATCACCAAGTACGCGTCCAACGCCTACCTCGCGACCCGCCTGTCCTTCGTGAACAGCATCGCGGAGCTGTGCGAGCGGGCGGGCGCCGACATCGGCGACGTGACCCTGGGCATGGGGCACGACCGGCGGATCGGCACGTCGTTCCTGCGGCCCGGCCCGGGGTGGGGCGGGCCGTGCCTGCCGAAGGACACCCACGCCCTGCTGCGGTCCGCGGAGGCGCTCGGCGGGGAGTTCCCGCTGCTGCGCGCCGCGATCGACACCAACGCCAGGCAACGGGACCTGGTGGTCGAGCGGGTCCGCGAGGCGGTGGGCGGCCGGTTCGCCGGGGTCCGGGTCGGCCTGCTCGGCCTGACGTTTAAGGCCGGAACCGACGACGTGCGGGACTCGCCCGCCCTCGCCGTCGCCGCGCGGATGGCCGCCGAGGGCGCGGAACTCGTCGCCCACGACCCCGCCGTCCCCGGCCCCCTACCCGGTGCCCTGTCCGATGCTCCGCCCGGTGACAGGGACCGGATCCGCGTCGTGGAGACCGCCTACGCCGCGGCGGACGGCGCGGCGGCGCTCGTCGTCCTGACCGAGTGGCCCGAGTTCCGCGACCTGGACTGGAAGCGGATCGCCGGGCTGCTGCTCGGCGAGTCCGTCATCGACACGCGGAACGTGCTGGACGCGTCCGTCCTGGACGAGGCGGGCCTGTCCTGCCGGGGCGTCGGACGTCCCGCGCCGCGCGACCCCGACCTCGCGGCGCGCAGGCCAGGCGGTGTTGTCGCGGGGTAACACCGCCGATACCGTGCTGTCCATGACGAGAGCGGGGGGCGGGCGGCGCCCGGGGTCGCGACGCGATCCCGGGCGCCGACGCGCCCTGCTCGAGGCCGCCGACCGCGTCATCCAGCGGGAGGGCCCCGAGGCGTCCATGGCCGCGATCGCCGCCGAGGCGGGGATCAGCAAACCGATCCTCTACCGTCATTTCGGCGACAAGAGCGGCCTGTACCAGGCACTGGCCGAACGGCACACCCGCAAGCTGATCGACGGGATCCGGGAGGAGTTCTCCCGCGACGAGCCGATCCGGGCGCGGACCCGCTCCACCATCGACACCTATCTGGCGACGATCTCCAAGAACCTCAACCTCTACCGCTTCCTGATGCACCGGGCCAGCGCGGAGGACACGGCCACGCACAGCGCGATGAGCACGATGATCCGCGACGCGGGCCGGGAACTGGCCGAGGTGATGCTCGCCGAGGGCGCGATGACGGACCGGACCCGCGCCTTCGTGTGGGGCCACGCGATCGTCGGCATGGTGCAGACGGCCGGCGACTGGTGGCTCGACCACGACGAGGTGCCGCGCACGTGCGTCGTGGACGGTCTCGTCGACCTCGTCCTCGGCGGGCTGCCAGCGGCCGCGTCAGGCGCCCGCGGCTCCCGGCCGACCGACCCGCCGTCCGGACAGCCGTCCGACTGACCACGACCCGAGGTGACTGTGCAGAGCGACGCGCCCACCCACGTACGCCCCGAGCCCGCCGTGGAGACCGAGACGCGGCCCTGGGGGAGCTTCGAGCGCTTCACGCTCAACGAGGCGTCCACCGTGAAGATCATTCACGTGGCGGCCGGGCAGCGGCTCAGCCTGCAACGGCACCGCGACCGCGACGAGCTGTGGGTGGCGCTCGATCCCGGCGCCGTGTTCGAGGTCGCCGGGCGCCGCATCCTGCCCGAGGTGGGGGAGCGGGTCTTCGTCCGGGCCGGCGACACGCACCGGCTCGCCTCCACCGGACCGGCGGTGCGCGTCATGGAGATCGCCTTCGGCCGTTTCGACGAGGACGACATCGAGCGTCTCGAAGACGAGTACGGGCGCGCCTGAGCCGCGCCGGCGCCGGACGGATGTCGGCCCGGCCGTCCGGGGGAGCGGACGACCGGGCCGTCACTGCGCGCTGACCCGACGGAGCGCGGTCCATCGGCGCGCGGACCTACCGGTGCGCCGGTCTACTGGAGCAGCGTCCAGTGACCGCCGGAGCGGCCGGGCTCGTGGCCGCTGCCGCCGCGCGCCGCGCGGTACAGCTCACCCTGGTGCAGGACCAGAGCGCCGGACTTGTAGGACGTGCCGTTCTGCCACGCGGGGACACCGACGTGCGAGATGCGGCTGGTGCGACCGTCCGCGGCGCGGGTGCGGGTCAACGCGTACGCGCCGACCTTCACCGGCCCGTCGTACTGCCGCCAGCGCCAGCCCTCCGTGGAGTACTCGACGGTCAGGCCCGGGTTGCGGACGTTCGCCGACAGCGTTCCGTCGGTGATCTTCGCTCCGGGCGGCGGGACGCGGTAGTTCACGCCCGCGCCGCTCAGCCCCACCGGCTCGTAGAACGACAGCAGCGGGTACGTCTTCTGCCCGAGCGTGTTGGAGAAGACCTTCCACGCCTCTTCCATCTTGTCCGGTGCCGGTGTGTTGCGGTTCCAGGCCCGCTCGGCCACGCCGAGGAGCTTGGGGAACGCCTGGTACTCGCGGATCTCGGCGGACTTCCCGTTCTCGCCCCACAGCTGCGCCTCCAGGCCGAGGATGTTCTTCCGGCCCTCGGGGGTCAGCTTCGTCCAGGACGGGTTCGGTTCGATCTTGTTGCCCCAGCGGTCCTCGGTCGCGTTCGCGTACACGTTGAACGGCTGGTACGTGAACGTGCTCTTCTCGTTGACGTAGGCGGCCCAGTAGTAGCCGGGCTCGTCCGGGTCCTTGTTGAAGGCGAGGTCCATGTACAGGTTCGTCGCGTGGGCGAGGATCACGGGCGTGCCCTCGTTGGCGTACCGGTACGCCCAGTCCTCACGTCCCCAGCCCCACACGTTCTGCCACGGCAGAGGCGCGAAGTTCTTGAGACGGAAGTCGTGGGTCGGGTCGGTGATGTCCTCCCACCCGGCCGTGGTGCCGGCGTGCTTCAGCGCGATGGTGTTCCAGGCCCGGAAGAACAGCTGCTTGAGCTCCTCACCGGACTTGCCCGCGGTGTCCGGGTTGGTCTTGCACGCGGGCGATCCGGACCACCAGCCCTCCGGCGGGCCCGGCGGTTCGTCCCCGCCGAGGTTCAGCCGGTTGAACGGGACCTTGGCCCGCTGGTACATCTTCGCGACCTCGGAGGCGACCTTGTTCAGGAACTCGTAGGTGCTGCCGAGGCACGGGTTGACGAGGTTGTCGGTGTAGTACTGGACGCTGGTGTGCTGGCTCTTGTCCTCGGGGTCGAGCAGCCGGTAGGTGGCGTCCTTGGTCCGCTGGTAGCGGCGCTCCATCGACTGGACGGCGGCGCGGGCGTGCGCGGGGAAGTTGAGTTCGGGGATGACGTCGATGTGCCGTTCGGCGGCATACCGCAGGATCTCCTCGAAGTCCTTCACCGAGTAGTAGCCGCTGCCCTTGCCGACGAAGTTCAGGGTGTTCTGCTCGAAGCCCTGGTAGGCGGGGGCGCGTCCCAGGTTGGCCTCGGTCTCGTTCCGGGCCTTGCCGGAGACGCCGTCGCCGCCGCCGAGGTCGTTGACCGACCCCATGCCCTGGTGCAGCGCGCCGGTCTCCTTCAGGTCGAGCGCCCGCTTGGAGCCGAAGTCCGTCAGCTCGGGCAGGCCCGGGATCTCCAGGCGCCAGCCCTCGTCGTTGGTCAGACCCAGGTGCAGCTTGTTGAGCTTGGTGAAGCTCATCAGGTCGAGGAACTTCAGGACGGTCTGCTTGGACTCGAAGTGGCGGCCCACGTCGAGTTGCAGACCCCGGTACCCGAACAGCGGCGCGTCGGCGATCCTGGCGCGCGGGACGGCCACCGTCGAGGACTTGTGGCCCTGCGCCGCGGCCCGGTAGCCGTCGGTCGGGATGAGCTGCCGCAGCGTCTGGATGCCGTGCAGGACCCCGGCCCGGTCGGTGCCGACGATCTCGACGCCGTCCTCGGCCGTGGTGAGCGTGTAGCCCTCGGCGTCGGCCTTTCCGTCGTTGTCGACGTCCAGCCGCGGGTTGACCCGCAGCGTGATCGAGGCCGCCTTGCCGCGTGCGACGTCGCGCAGCGCGGAGCGCAGGTAGTCGGCCTCACCCTTGAGTTCGGCCGGCGCCGAGACGGGGGACCCGCCGCCGATCGCGACCGAGCCGCCGGTCGCGGTCGCCGACAGCGGCTGCGGGACGAGGCTCTGCTGGAGCGTGAGGTCGAGCTTCGGCGTGGTGTTCTCGCCGTACCTCGTGGCCGCCGTCTGCACGGGACGGTTGTCACCGGAGAACGCCTTGGTCTGCTTGGGGTCGGCGGGGTCGAGCAGGGCCTTGGAGGGCACCCACTTCGGTGTTCCGCCGTTGTAGGCGATGGTCCATCCGGCCGGGGCGTCGGACTTGTGGACCGCCCACACCTCGAAGTAGATGTCGATCGAGCGGCGCTCGCCCGGACCGACGGGCTTGAACCCGCTCTGCGGTTTCAGGGTGTAGAAGTCGCCGCTCTGCGCCGCGTCCGCGCGGGTCACGGAGACGGCCTGGTCGGCGAGGTGCTTGCGACCGATGTCGCCGACCTCTCCGGCGAGGACGGCGGTGGGCTGCCGTACGGCGTTGAAGTACATCGCCCATCCACCCTCGCCGAGGGTGCACCTTGTGTCGTTGTTGTCGATGGTCAGCCGCGCGAGGTGGTACTTCGCGTCGGCGACGGTGTGGTCGACCGGCTGGTGGGTGACCATGAGATCGCGTGCGTCCGGGGTACAGGCCGCCGACGCCGCGCCCGCGGGGATCACCGTCAGAAGAGCGGCGGTGAGCGCGGCGGCCGTCAACGCGGCCGCTTGTCTATTCGGCATAAATAGGAAACTATCCTAATAATTTGCCAAGATCCCTACGCCTGATCAGGCCATCCGGAAATCCGCAGCACAGTACCGGTGGCCGCCTCCGGTCAGGCTATGGATCTTGACGGGGACGATCTCCGGAGTGATCGAAACGCCGTTCGGCGGAGGCTGGTCCCGTACCTTTCTTTGGACCGTGACAAAACGCCGGGACGCCCGAAAAACGAGACCGGACGTCCCGGCTATGCCGCACGGAACGCGGTCAGGTGCTGCCCGCGAGATCCAGTTCCTTGATCTTCGGGTCGTCCTCGTCGGCGGTGTAGTCGGCCCCGCGGGTCGCGTCCGCGCCGTCCGCGATTCCCGCCGCCCCGCACGCCACCGTCCCGACGACCGCGACGACGACGTTGACGGCGAGCGCCAGCATCCCGACGTACATCGTCGACGAGGTGTCCAGGCCGAGGTCGCTCAGCGGGTAGGCGGAGCCGCCGAAGTGCTCCTTGCCCTTCGCGGGATTCGGGATCTGGTACAGCATCCACAGCCCCGCCGCCAGGCCGCAGGCCCATCCGGCGATGAGCGCGCCGCGGTGGAACCAGCGCGTCATCAGGCCCAACCCCACCGACGGGAGCGTCTGCAGGATGATGACGCCGCCGATGAGCTGCAGGTCGATGGAGAACTCGGGGTCGAGCGCGAGGATGCACGCCACCGCGCCCGCCTTGACGACCAGCGACACCAGCTTGCTGACCGTGGCCTCCTGCTTCTCGGTCGCGTCCCGCCGGAGGTACTCCTTGTAGATGTTGCGGGTGAACAGGTTGGCCGCCGCGATCGACATGATCGCCGCCGGGACGAGCGCGCCGATCCCGATGGCCGCGAACGCCACCCCGGCGAACCAGTCCGGGAACATCTGGTCGAACAGCACCGGGACGACGGTGTTGGTGTCCGTCTTCCCGTCGGTGGTGATCGGAACGACCTCCGCGGCGATCGCCATGTACCCGAGCAGCGCGATCAGGCCGAGGACGAGGCTGTAGGCGGGCAGCGCCGCCATGTTCCGCTTGACGCAGTCGCGGTTCCGGGCCGCGAGCACGCCGGTCACGCTGTGCGGATACAGGAACAGCGCCATCGCCGAGCCGAGCGCCAGCATCGCGTAGTTGAGCTGACCGGCGGAGCCGAGCACGATCCCGTCGTCCGGCTTGGGCGTCGCCTCGAACTTGTCCCTCGCCGCGCCGAAGACGTCGCCCCAGCCGCCGAGCTTCGCCGGGATGTACAGCACCGCCACGATGATCACGAGGTAGATCAGCACGTCCTTGACGAACGCGATCAGCGCGGGCGCCCGCAGCCCGGACTGGTAGGTGTAGGCCGCCAGGATCACGAACGCGATGATGATCGGCCAGTGGCCGTGCACGCCCATCGCCTTCAGCACCGCCTCGATGCCGACCAGTTGCAACGCGATGTACGGCATCGTGGCGACGATGCCGGTCACGGCGACGGCGAGCGCCAGCGTCGGCGACCCGAACCTGGCCCGGACGAAGTCGGCCGGGGTGACGAACCCGTGGACGTGCGACACCGACCAGAGCCGGATCAGGAACAGGAACACCAGCGGGTACACGACGATCGTGTACGGGACGGCGAAGAAGCCCGCCGCGCCCGCCCCGAACACCAGCGCCGGGACGGCGACGAACGTGTACGCGGTATAGAGGTCGCCGCCGATCAGGAACCAGGTGATCCAGCTGCCGAAGCTGCGGCCGCCGAGACCCCACTCGTCCAGGTTGTCCATGGTGGCGGCGCGGCGCCATCGGGCCGCGACGAAGCCCATCCCGCTGACCAGCAGGAAGAGGGCGGCGAAGACGGCGATCTCGGTGACATGGTCGCTCGCCATCGGTTCACCCCCGCTTCCTGGTCATCCGGTACACGACGAGCGTGCAGGTGACGCCGAGCGCGATGAAGGCCAGCTGGATCCAGTAGAAGGCGGGGAAGCCCGCCAGGCGGGGCGTCTCGCCGTTGTACAGGAACGTCAGCAGCGGCACCACGATCGGGACGATCAGCAGGAGATTCCAGACGCTCCGGTCGGAGCGGTCCACGGGTGGCGGTTGCGAGCGCGAGTCGTTCGGGTCGTCGGGAGCCAACGGGTTCCTCCTTGTCTTGCGCACGGTCGAGTGAGCCGTCAAGCGCGCCGTCGCGTGCACGGTCGTGTGCACGGCGTCATGGGCGCGGCCGGGCGAGAGTACCCATGGGCGCGTCACGGTGTGATCTCGGCCATGGCACGAGTACGCGGATCGATCCACAGGTGGTAGCCTCGCGGCATGCGGACCGTGGCCTCCTCCCAGTGGTGGTGGCGTCGCTGAGGCGGCGCCGGTTCGTGCACGACCAGATCCAGGCGACCGCCCTCACCGGCGGTCTTTTTCGTGCTCCCGCCTGGTGAGGGCCCGACATGAGGGGCCACCGCGGTGGACACCGTCTCACAGCAGCAGCTGACCAGCGAGTTCGTCACCGCCGGGGGCGTACGGGTCACCCGTACCGCCACACCGGTCGATCCCGAGCGCAAGTCCGACGTGCTGAACGCCCTCGTCGCCGCCGTGGGGGAGCGGCGCGGCGGCGTGCTGAGCTCCGGCATGGAGTACCCGGGCCGCTACAGCCGCTGGCACATGGGCTACGTCGACCCGTGTCTGGAGGTCGTCGCCCGCGGCCGGACCGTCACGGTGCGGGCCCTCAACGGGCGGGGACGCGTCCTGCTGCCCGCCGTCGCCGCCGTCCTCCGCGACACCGGCGAGATCCGGGTGGACGAGCCGGGCGTCGTCGAGGTGTTCGTCCCGCCCACGCGGGAGTTCTTCCCCGAGGAGGAGCGCAGCCGCCAGCCGACCGTGTTCACCGCCCTTCGCGCCGTGGTTGGCCTGTTCGCCTGCGACGACCCGCACCTCGGCCTGTACGGGGCGTTCGGGTACGACCTGTCGCTCCAGTTCGAGCCGTTGCGGACGAGACTGGAAAGGCCGTCCGACCAGCGTGACCTCGTCCTGCACCTGCCCGACGAACTGGTCGTCGTGGACCGCAAGCGCGAGACGTCGCACCGCATGTCGTACGACTTCGAGGTCGGGGACCGGAGCACCGCGGGCCTGTCCCGGGCCACCGAGCCGACGCCGGTCGTGGAGCCCGCGGAGGTTCCCGCGCAACCGGTCCCCGGCGTGTACGCGCGGATGGTGCGGGAGGCCAAGGAGAAGTTCGTCCGCGGCGACCTGTTCGAGGTGACGCCCGGGCACGCCATGTACGGGCGGTGCGACGCGCCCGCCGCGTTCTTCGAGCGGCTGCGCGAGACGAACCCCGCGCCCTACGAGTTCCTGTTCAACCTCGGCGACGGCGAGTATCTGGTGGGCGCGTCGCCCGAGATGTTCGTGCGGGTCACCGGCGACCGCGTCGAGACCTGCCCGATCGCCGGGACGATCAAGCGCGGCGGCGACGCGCTGGAGGACGCCGAGCAGATCCGCGCGATCCTGTCATCCGCCAAGGACGAGTCCGAGCTGACCATGTGCACCGACGTGGACCGCAACGACAAGTCGCGGATCTGCGTGCCCGGCAGCGTCCGGGTCCTCGGCCGCCGGCAGATCGAGATGTACTCGCGGCTGATCCACACCGTCGACCACATCGAGGGGCGGCTGCGCCCCGGCTTCGACGCGCTCGACGCGTTCCTCACCCACATGTGGGCCGTGACCGTGACCGGCGCGCCGAAGGCGTGGGCGATGCAGTTCATCGAGGACCACGAGGAGTCGCCGCGCCGCTGGTACGGCGGCGCCGTCGGCTGCATCGGGTTCGACGGGTCCATGAACACGGGGCTGACGCTGCGGACGGCGCAGATCCGCGACGGCGTCGCGACCGTCCGAGCCGGGGCGACGCTGCTGTACGACTCCGACCCCGACGAGGAGGAGCGTGAGACGTACCTCAAGGCGAGCGCGCTGCTGGGCGCGCTCGCCGAGTCGCAGGAGGGCGGCGCGGAGGCCGCGTCCCGGGAGTCGGCGCCGCCCGAGCGGCCGGGGGACGGCGTGAAGGTGCTGCTCGTCGACTACGAGGACTCGTTCGTCAACACCCTCGCCGACTACTTCCGCCAGCAGGGCGCCGACGTCGTCACGCTCCGGCACGGCTTCCCGACGCGGATGCTGGACGAGCACGCGCCCGACCTCGTCGTGCTGTCGCCCGGCCCGGGACGTCCCGAGGACTTCTCGACCGGCCCGCTCCTGGACGCGCTGGACGAGCGGAACCTCCCGGTCTTCGGCGTCTGCCTCGGCCTGCAGGCGATGGTGGAGCACGACGGCGGCGCGCTGGCGCTGCTGCCCGAGCCGTCCCATGGCAAGCCCGGCCAGGTCAAGGTGCTCGGGGGCGCGCTCTTCGAGGGACTTCCCGACGAGTTCACCGCGGCCCGGTACCACTCGCTGCACACCACGCCCGACCGGGTGAAGGGCTTCCAGGTGACGGCGCTGACGGGCGACGTGGTGATGGCGATCGAGGACCCGGCGCGGCGGCGCTGGGGCGTGCAGTTCCACCCGGAGTCGATCCTCACCGCGGCGGGCGGGGCGGGGCACCGGATCGTCGCCAACGTCCTTAGGCTGAGCCGGTTCTAGTCCCTTGGCAGGAGATCGTGCGGGCCTAAATGGTACCGAGGGTGCTGTTCGCGGTGGGGTGCGCGCCGGAAGACTGGGTGACCGGCCACGGCGCCGCTCCAGCGGTGTGGTGATCGCCGTTATCCCGGCGGAGAGGGGAGCGATCCCCTCTCCGCACAACGGCACAAATCTGTGATTTCGGTCATCCGAAACGACATACCAGTTTCCGGGCGCCTGACGTGGGGATCCCGGACGGCATGATGACACTTCTTTGGCTACTCGCCGTGGTCCTGGTGATCGCAGGGATCTATGTGATCCTCGCCCGCCGTGAGCTGATCTGGGGCATCGTCCTCATCGTGGTCGGACTCCTCGTCGGCCCCGGAGGCGTGAGCATCTTCACCTGACGCGCCCCCGATCTCCAGGTCTCGGGACGGAACACTGACGCGGACTGACAGGTTTAGGTGCCAGCATCCCTCCCATGAACCATGTCATGGACCGTGTGCTGACAGGCAGGATCGCGCTGGTGGCAGGGGGGACCCGCGGGGCGGGCCGCGGCATCGCCGTGGAGCTCGGCGCCGCCGGCGCGACCGTGTACGTGACGGGACGCACCACCCGGACGCGTCGGTCGGAGATGGACCGTCCCGAGACCATCGAGGAGACCGCGGAGCTGGTGACGGCCGCGGGCGGCGAGGGCATCGCCGTCCCGGTCGACCACCTCGACCCGGAGCAGGTCGCCGCCCTGGTCGCGCGCATCGACGCCGAACGCGGCAGGCTCGACGTCCTCGTCAACGACGTGTGGGGCTCCGACCACCTCCTCGAGTTCGACAAGACGCTGTGGGAGCACTCCCTGGAAAAGGGGCTGCGGATGTTGCGCCTCGGCATCGAGACCCACGCCATCACCAGCCACCGCGCGCTGCCCCTACTGATCCGCGAACCCGGCGGCCTCGTGATCGAGATGACCGACGGGACCGCCGAGTACAACGCGAACTACCGCAAGGACGTCGGATACTTCTACGACCTCGTCAAGAGCGCCGTGATCCGGACGGCGCTCGCCCAGTCCGTGGAGATCGCGCCGTACGGGGCGACGGCCGTGGCGCTGACGCCGGGCTGGCTGCGCTCGGAGGCGATGCTCGACCACTACGGCGTGACGGAGGAGACGTGGCGCGACGCCACGGAGAAGGTCCCGCACTTCGCGATCTCCGAGTCCCCGACGTTCGTGGGCCGCGCCGTCGCGGCGCTCGCCGCCGACCCCGACCGCGCTCGCTGGAACGGCGCGTCGCTGTCCAGCGGCGGGCTCGCCAAGGAGTACGGGTTCACCGACGCCGACGGCAGCCGTCCGGACGCCTGGCGCTACATCGTCGAGGTGGAGCACGCGGGGCTTCCCGCCGACGTCACCGGATACCGGTAGCGGTTTGAGGCGCTCTTGGGCGGTTATTCGCAATCGGAGACGTGACGAAGGAGGAGTCATGCCGAAGACGACGAAGAGCGGCAAGCCGAAGAAGGACGAGCTTCCCGACACGCTCAAGCGTTCCCCCAAGGAGGCTCAGGAGACCTTCGCCAAGGCCCATGACTCCGCGGTGGAGACCTACGGCGAGGGGCAGCGGGCGCACCGGACCGCCTACTCGGCCCTCAAGCACAAGTTCGAGAAGCGCGGCGACCGGTGGGTCCCGAAGAAGAGCAAGGGCCCGTCGGATCCGCGGGCGAAGAACCCGCAGGCCCGCCGTGGCCACGGCAAGAGCTACGGCGGCGTGGACGTCGAGGGCAACAGCAAGAAGGAGCTGTACGAGCGCGCCGCCGACCTGGACGTCCAGGGCCGCTCGAAGATGACCAAGGAGCAGCTGGCCGAGGCGATCGCCCGCAAGCAGGGCTAGCGCGCGGGCGGTCGGGTGCCGTCCGGCGCCGGCCCTCCCTCAGCCGGGGGCGTACAGGTCCGCGAGCCGGGCGGCGGCCTCGGCCATCCGCGCACGCAGTTCCGGCGGTTCCAGGATCTCCACCTCGGGGCCCAGCCGCATCAGCTCGGCCGCCGCGACCCGCGTCGACTCGACGGGAAGCGTGGTCACCACCCACCCCTTCCCGTCGGGCTCCCCGGCGTCCTCCGCCGCCTGCCGCGCCGCGTACGGCTCGACGGCGTACCGCAGGATCCGCATCCCCGCGGGGGAGAGACGGACGGTGATCCGCTCCCGCAGGATCGAGCGCAGGAACGCCTCGGCCTGCTCGCGCCAGTGCGCGGCGAGGTCGAAGTCCTCGTCCCGGTCGAACACGACGCCGGTCGGACGGACGCCGGTCACCCGGTCGACGCGGTAGGTGCGCGGCCCGCCGTCGACACGCGCGACGAGGTACCAGGTGCCGTTCTTCAGCACGAGCCCGTACGGTTCCGCCGCCCGCACGATCTCGGTGTCCCCGCGGCGGTAGCGCAGTTCGACGGACTCGTCCTCCCAGACGGCCCGCGCGAGCTCGCGCAGCAACGGCGGTGGCCCGGACTCACCGAACCAACCCGGCGCGTCGAGATGGAACCGCTGGCCCGCCCGCGCGGGCGCGTCCCGCAGCGAAGGCGGCAGCGCGGCGAGGACCTTCAGCTCCGCCGCGGCGACCGCGCCGCCGCGCCCCATATCGTCGGCGGGACCGGGCAGCCCGGACAGGAACAGCGCCTCCGCCTCCTCGCGGGTCAGCCCGGTGAGCCGCGTCCGGTAGCCGCCGAGGAGCCGGTAGCCGCCGCGACGGCCCTGCTCCGCGTAGACGGGGACGCCCGCCGCCGACAGCGCCTCCATGTCCCGGTAGACGGTGCGCTCCGACACCTCCAGCTCCCGCGCCAGCTCGCCCGCCGTCATCGTCTCCCGCGACTGAAGGAGCAACACCATCGAGATCAACCGAGCCGCCCGCACGGACCCTGTCTACCAAGGCGGAGGACGACCGGTCATTTCTAACGAGATCGTGGCAGATTCGCTGAAATGCCCTGTCACCACGGACAAGTGGGCTGTTAGCGTCGCGGAATGCCGAACCCTTCCCCCTCCATCGAGGCGTTCATCGACGCCCTGCCGAAGGTCGAGCTCCATGTCCACCTCGTGGGCTCCGCGTCCGTTCCGACCGTGCTGGAACTCGCCCGCCGTCACCCCGACGGGCCCGTCCCGGTGGCCGAGGACGCGCTGCGCGACTTCTACGAGTTCCGCGACTTCCCGCACTTCGCGAAGGTGTACGACGCGGTGTCCAGCCTGGTCAGGACGCCGGAGGACGTCGGCACCCTCGTGCTCGGCGTCGCCCGCGACCTCGCGGTCCAGAACGTCCGGTACGTCGAGCTGACCGTCACCCCGTACACGCACCGGCGGGCCGGGATGCCGATGCCCGCGATCACCGAGGCCCTGGACATCGCCGCCCGTGAGGCCCGCGAGCGGTTCGGCGTCCGCGTCGCCTACATCTTCGACATTCCCGGCGAGTTCGGCGCCGACGCGGCCCGCGGCACCCTCGACCACGCGCTCGGCCATCCGCCGGAGGAACTCGTCGGCTTCGGTCTCGGCGGCATCGAGCAGATGCGCCCGCCGCACCGGGACGCCTTTCGGGACGCGTTCGCCGCCGCCCGTGCCGCCGGGCTGCGCAGCCTCCCGCACGCCGGGGAGATGACCGGTCCCGAGACGATCTGGGAGGCCCTGGACGGGCTCGGCGCCGAGCGGATCGGCCACGGCACCAGCTGCCTGGACGACCCGCGTCTCGTCGCGCGGCTGCGTGAGGCGCGGGTGCCGTTGGAGGTGTGCCCGACGTCGAACGTGCGCACGGGTCAGGTCGCCGCGCTCGCCTCGCACCCGCTGCCCCGGATGCTGGACGAGGGCCTGTTCGTCACGCTGAACAGCGACGACCCGCCGATGTTCGACACGACCCTCACCGGCGAGTACCGTGCCGCCGCCGAGGTGTTCGGGCTCGGCCGCGACGCCCTGGCGTCCCTGGCCCGCAACGCCGTGATCGCCTCGTCCATGGACCGGGCGGCCCGGGACGCGGTCATCGCCGACATCGACGCCCTCGTCTGAGCCCTGGTCCCGGGGCGTCAGCCCCAGGCCATGCGGCGCCAGGGGCTGTCCGGGTCCTCGGCGAGGACCCGATGGCCGGTCAACGACCGCTCGTACCATTCGCCGAACTCGCCGTCGTCGAACCGCAGCATCCGGCCGAGGATGTATCCGGCGGAGAACGACCGCCACGACGTGTAGACCTGGTTGGCGCGCTGCCCGGCGGTGAGGACGCACTTCTCGGCCTCCTCGGCTTCGCAGTACCCGGCGCCGAGCCCCCAGCGGGCCATGTTCACCGCGCGGCCGAAGTCGTAGCCGTACACGCTCTCGACCAGGCCGTCCGGCGGGAGGATGCCGTCGGCCCTGAACCGCGACTCGTACCTCAGGATCAGCTCGGACATCTCGACGATCTCGCGGACGGTCTCGTCCGCGATGTCACGTTCCCGGCACCAGTCGACGATCGCCGCCTGCCAGACGCGCCTGTCCCGTCCACGGACCCGCCGGTCGAGGACCATCTGGATGGCGGGGTCGCTGTTGCGGGCGTCCAGCAGCGCGTCCGTCTGCTCGCGCCAGCTGTCGTGGTCGGTGACGCCCCAATCGCGTTCCAGCAGGACCCGGTCGCCGGCGGCGTCGTCGGGGTCGGTGAGGGTGTTCCACGCGACCCCGTTGCCGACGGCCAGGTGCGCGCCGACGGCGAGCGCGGCCGCGAGACGACCCCAGGCGGCGGTGTCGGGGTCGGTGACCAGGACGTCGTGGTCACGGTCGGGGCGCCGTTCGGCGTCGGCGAGCAGCGCGGTGACCTGCCGGTGCCCGTCGCCGCCCGGCGGCATCTGCGCCAGCAGCTCCCGCAGGGGCAGCAGCGCGCCGCGCGGTCCGGCGTCCTTGACGATGAGTCGCGCCGCGTGCGCCCCGGCCGCGTCGGCGCGCTTGGCGTCATGCAGCGACCAGAACCCGCTCATCGCCGACCAGGCGCGCCGGGCCGCCTCGCCGGTGCGGCCCGCGGCCGCCATGATGTGCGCGGCCTGCGCGTCGAGCCCGGCGCGGACCTCGACGGGCATGGACGCGGCGGTGCGGTCGATCGTGTCGAGCATGCGCTGCGCCTCGCCGGTGCGCCCCGCGGCGGCGAGCGCGCGTGCGCACCGCGCCTGTGTCGCGACGGCGGACGTCCAGTCGCCGTGCGCCCGCATGGCCTCGGCTGCGTCGGCGAAGACGGCGGCGGCCTCCCCGAACCTGCCCTGCCGTTCGAACTTCCTGGCCCGGTCGAGCATGGCCTGATACGTCATGGTCCCCTCCGCGGGCAACGGTACCGGCCCCGGCCCCGGCTCCACCCCGTCAACGAAAAATCTACAATGTAAAGGGCGTGGGCGTTACCTCCGACGTCATCGCCGTCCCAGCGAGGTCGCGGGTAGCGTCGGTGCGGTGACGATGGCGCTGAGTGACGTGAAACCGATCGGGGAGCAGCTGCGCGCGTGGCGGCAGCGGCGCAGGCTCAGCCAGCTTGAGCTGGCATCGGAGGCGGACGTGTCGACGCGGCATCTGAGCTTCGTCGAGACGGGCCGGTCGGCGCCGAGCCGGGACATGGTGCTGCGGCTGGCCGAGCACCTGGACGTCCCGCTGCGCGACCGGAACCTGCTGCTGGTGGCGGCCGGGTACGCGCCGGTGTTCGCGGAGACCCCGATCGAGGAGCCGAGGATGGACGCCGTGCGCGCGGCCATCAAACAGGTCCTGGACGGGCACGAGCCGTACCCGGCCGTCGTCGTGGACCGTTTCTGGAACCTGATCGACGCCAACGCCGCGGCCGGGTTCTTCATGGAGGGCGCCGCGCCGGAACTGCTGGAGCCACCGCTGAACGTGCTGCGGCTCAGCATGCATCCCGACGGCATGGCGAAGCACATCCTGAACTTGGCCGAGTGGCGCGCCCACATGATCGACCGGGTGCGGCGGCATGTGGCGCTGACCGCGGACCCGGGGCTCGCCCAGCTCTACCGGGAGCTGCGGAGCTTCCCCGGGGACGTGGGGGAGGCGATGGCGCCGCCCGCGACCCATGAGGTGTTCGTCCCGCTGCGGATGCGGGTGGACGGGCGTGAGCTGTCGTTCTTCGGCACCATCGCCACCTTCGGTACGCCGGTCGACATCACCGTGGCGGAACTGGCGATCGAGTCGTTCTATCCGGCCGACGCTCGGACGACGGACTTTCTCCGAGCACGCGCGGGCTGGTGACCGCCCGGGCGTCCGGCTCCTCCGTGGTGAGCGGGTCGTGGTGGACGTGGGTGAGCGGCATCCCGTGCCGGTGCAGCGCGGTGACCGTGTGCCGGACGAACGGGGGAGGGCCCGCCACATAGGCGGCGCGGTCCTGCCACCGGTGAACGCCGTCCAGGAGGCCGGGCAGCACGTCGGGCAGCCGACCGTGCCATTCGATTTGCGAGTCACCCCGCGAGTCATCTCGCGGTTCGCCCGGCGAGTCGCCCGGCTCCGCAGCGGGTGAACCCGACAGGACCGGAACCACCCGCAGCCGCGCGCAGGCCGACTCCAGGAGACGCAGTTCCGCGAGGTCGTACAGGTCCGCTTCGGTGCGGGCGCCGACGATCAGGTGGACGTCGCGGTCCGGGTCGGTGGACACGGCCTGTTCGGCGAGCGCCTTCATGGGGGCGAGGCCGGTGCCGCCGCCGACCAGCAGCAGCCCGCGCCCCGGGTCCGGGTCGAGGGGCATGGCGCCCGCGGCCGGGCCGACCAGCACGGAGTCTCCGGGCGCGGTGTGCCGGACCAGGGCGCCGCTCACCCAGCCGGCGGGACGGGCGCGGACGTGCAGGCGTAGCGTCCCGTCGGGGCGGGGCGCGTTGGCGATCCAGTACGACCGCCAGACCCGGGGCCAGCGCGGCGTCTGAACGGTCACATGCTGGCCCGGCAGGAACGGCAGCGGGCGCTCGGGCGTGAGCGTGAGGACCGCGAGGTCGGCGGCGCGGCGGTCGTGTCCGGTGACCTCGGCGACCCACCAGGGCGGAGCGTCCGCCGCGTCCGCCCGCGCGGCTTCGATCATGGTTGCGGCGGCGGCGCGGTAGGCGGTGGTCCAGGCGTCCGCGGCCTCGACGGTCCACCGGTCGGCGGCGAAGGTCCGCAGCGTCGCCAGCAGCGCCGCCTCGACGGCGGCGTAGTGCTCGGGCAGGACCCCGTGCCTGCGGTGGTCGCGGCCGAGGCGGCGCAGGAGCCGGTCGAGGTCCTCCGGATCGTCCTGGCTCCGGGCGATCCGGGTGAGGGCGCGGAAGAACCGGGCGTGCTGGACGCCCATCGCGGGCGGGAACAGGGTCCGCAAAAGGGGCTCCGCGGCGAAAAGGCGGCCGTAGAAATAGCTCGCGGCTCCGGCCGGGTCGGCTTCGAGGCGGGTGAAGGTCTCTTCGACGATTCGGGGTTCGGGTGCCATTGGCGTAGCTCGCCCCCTGGGGCTTCGGCGACCGTATCCGGGATTGTCGGTGATCATCTCTTAATTCGATGCCCGGCTTGGTGAAACTCTCTCATCGAAATCCGCAGGTGTTCAAGTCGATCGGGTCGCCGCCATTCCCGTCGACGCGGAGCGTAATCGAAGCGCGATTCTCTGTAGTCGGTTTATCAAAAGGGAGCGGAGATATACTGATCGGTACTGACCTGCGCCGAGGTGACCGCCGCGCGGCGGTGGACGAACGGGGGGACGAATCTGGCACCCGGTGGAAGATTCGCGGATTTCGCGGAGCGCGCCGTCCCGAGACGACGCCCGAGCGGTGTTCCGGGATCCGGCCGAAGGCGGACCGATCTTTCCCGGGTACTACGCGGATCCGGCCCCGTGCGGCAAGCTGACCGGAAGGTAAAACCTCGGAGGCAGGGCGGCCGGAGGGGGCGGACGGCGCGCGTGCCGCGCGATCGGCGTGGAGACGCGATCGGCGGGTGCGCGGACCGTCCGGAGCCGAGCCGCCGCGTGGCCGGAGTTCCGGCAGAGGGGAAGCACGCATGACAGAGGCCGTCCGCGGGGCCCCGGCTCCGCACGCCGGCGGCGGCGCGCCGCCGCTCATCGGCATCACCGCCTACCAGGAGGCGGCCCGCTGGGGCACCTGGGTGCGCGAGGTCGCGTTGCTCCCGGCGCCGTACGCGCGCTCGGTCGAGCGCGCCGGCGGCGTTCCGGTCCTGCTGCCGTCCACCGCGTCGCTGCGCGGGCTGGGCGCCCTGATCGAACGGCTGGACGGGATCGTCCTCGCGGGCGGCGGGGACATCGGCCCGGAACTGTACGGCGCCGTCCGGCACGCCGAGACCGGGCCGCCGCAGCCGCAGCGCGACCGGTTCGAACTGGCGCTCGCCCGCGCGGTGATCGACGCCGACCTGCCGTTCCTGGCGATCTGCCGGGGCATGCAGGTGCTGAACGTGGCGCGCGGCGGCGCGCTCATCCAGTACCTGCCGGAGGCGGTGGGGCACCGGGGGCACGCGCCGGAGACCGGCATCGTCGGGTCCCACCCGGTGCGGATCAGCGGGACGAGCCTGGTCGGCAAGATCCTCGGCGAGTCCGCGAACGTCCCCACCTACCACCACCAGGCGGTCGGCCGGCTCGGGAAGGGCCTGGTTCCGGTGGCCTGGGCCGACGACCAGGTGGTGGAGGCCGTGGAGTTGCCGGGCCACCGTTTCGGGCTCGCGGTCCAGTGGCATCCGGAGGAGGGCGACGACGGCCGCCTGTTCGAGGCCCTGGTCGCCGAGGCCGCAGGACGCTGACGGCCGCCGCCCGCACATGCCCCTGCACCCGCAGACCGCGCGTTTCCTGGACGTCCTCGCGTCCTGGACGGCTCCGCAACGGACGGGCGACGCGGCGGAGCCCACGATCGAGGAGATGCGAGCGCGGATCGGCCCGGCGCTCCCGGGGGTCCGGCGGGAGCTGCCCGAGGTCCGGGACGTCCGCGTGCCGGGTCCGGGCGGTCCGGTGCCGGTGCGCCTGTACCGTCCGGAGCCTCCCGGCAGGGGAGCCCTTCCGGCGATCGTGTACCTGCACGGCGGGGGCTGGGTCCTCGGCGACGTCGACAGCGTGGACGGCGCCTGCCGCGACCTCGCCGCGAAGACCGGCTGTGTCGTGCTGAACGTCGGGTACCGCCTGGCCCCGGAGCATCCGTTCCCCGCCGCCGTGGACGACGCCTGGGCCGTCGTGGCGTCGGTCGCGCGGGAGCCGAAACGGTGGAACGCCCGTCCCGGGGCCGTCGCCGTGGCGGGGGACAGCGCGGGCGGGAACCTGGCGGCGGCGGTCGCGCTGCTGGCGCGCGAGCGGGGCGTTCGCCTCGCCCACCAGTTGCTCGTCTACCCGGTGACCGACACCGCGATGGACACCCCGAGCTGGCGGCGCTACCGGTCCGGCTACGGGTTGGACGCCGCGACGCTCGCCTGGTTCCTGGAGCTCTACCGGGGCGCGGCCGACCCGGCGGACGTCCGGCTCGCGCCGCTGCGCGCCCCGGACCTGACCGGCGCCGCGCCCGCCACAGTGATCACCGCGGAGTACGACATCCTGCGGGACGAGGCGGAGGCGTACGCGCGCCGGCTCGCCGCCGCCGGGGTGCCGGTGGAGCTGCGCCGCTACGACGGCGTCGTGCACGCGTTCTTCCTGCTCCCCGAGTTCTTCGACGCCGGTGCCGAGGCGATGGACTACGCCGCTCGCCGGTTGCGCGCGGCGTTCGACCCCGGCCCCGCTCAGGGTTCCCGCTGAGGGCCCGTCAGCGGGGGCCGGGGACGTCCAGGTAACGCGTCACCATCCGGGCGATGACGTGCGCGAGCCGCTCCGGCGGCCCGGACGGCAGCATGATGTGGCTGGCGGTGAGCCGCACCGCCGCGTCGGTGATCTCGGTGAGGGCGGCACGGTCCAGGTGCGGCCAGCGGCGCAGGGCGTGCTCGGCGATGCGGGCGCTGGCGGTGAACATCACCGGCTCGGCCCGCGTGGTGAGCAGCGGCAGCATCTCGTCGCCGCCCGCGCCGGTGAGCACCGCCTTCTTCAGCCGGTCGTCCGCCGACATCTCCAGTGTGTACGTCACGGCGGCGACCACCGCCGAGTACAGGTCGTCGTGCCGGGACAGCACCGCGTCGATGCCGTCGAGGTAGCGCTCGTTGTGGCGGACCACGACCGCCCGCGCCAGGCCCCACTTGTCGCCGAACTCGTTGTAGACGGTCTGCCGGCTCACCCCGGCCGCGTCCGCGACGTCCCGCATCCGGACCGCCCGGTAGCCGCGTTCCACGAGAAGGTCGGCGGCGGCGTCCAGCAGGGACTCGCGCACGGAACGGCGGGCTGTGCCCATGGGTCGTCGTTCCTCCGGGGGTGACGAGGTGAGGTGGCGCCCTCACCTCCCATTTTAGGGTGAACGCCCCCGGTTCAGGGCTGGAGCCGGTCGCGGGTCCACTCCTTGACGCCGTCGACGAACGCGTCGACGTCGGCGGCCTTCCCGGAGGCCATCTCGCTGAACCAGCCCGGCACGTACCGCTCGAACCCGCCGGAGCCGACGAGGTCGAGGATCGCGTCGGCGACCTCGCGCGGCGGCAGCGCGTCGGACAGGTCGCTGATCGGCTCCTCGTTGCCGGGGAGGGTGAACAGCTCGGTCCCGGCGATGAGCGCGGGCTGGACGACGTGGGCCCGCACGCCGGTGCCGTCCAGGTCGACCGCCAGGCTCTCCCAGAACGCGGTCAGCGCCGCCTTGGACGCCGCGTACGCGGCCTCGTGCGGGGGCCCGAGCCGCGCCGCGACCGAGCCGACCGCCACCAGATGCCCCCGCCCGCGCCTGATCATCCCGGGCAGCAGCGCGAGCGTGAGCCGCACCGGGGACAGGTAGTTGAGGCGCATCACGTCCTCGGTCTCGGCGGGGGACAGGTCCTGGACGCGGCGTCGCTTCGGCATTCCCGCGTTGTTGACCAGGATGTCCACGCCGCCGAACTCCCGCTCGACGGCGGCCGCGAGATCGGGGATCGCGTCGAGTTCGGCGAGGTCGGCCGTCCACAGCGCCGAGTCGGGCGCGTGCTCCCGGCACCGGGCGAGGACCTGCTCCAGCCTGTCCTTGCGGCGCGCGACGACGCCGACGCGCGCCCCGGCGGCCGCCAGCGCCTCGGCGACGACCGCGCCGATGCCGGACGAGGCTCCCGTGACCAACGCCGACCGTCCCGTCAGAGTGACCATGCCGCCCAACGTCACACACCCCGGCCCGACCGGCAAGGCGCACCGCCGCCGGAAAACGGACTGCGCCGACCTCGACCCCTGTCGGTAAGGTGGTGAGTTTCGCCCTCGCCCCCCTTCCTTCCGGAGGTCCACGCCCATGCCCGGCGAACCCGACGAGCCCGTCCAGCCCGACCAGGCGGCCGTTCTCGCCGCCGAACGCGCGCACCTGGCCGCGTCCCGCGCCGCGCTGCGCCGGATGCGCGAGCACGCGAGCGGCCTGTCCGCGGACGTGGCGGCCGACTGGGTGTCCAAGCAGTACCTGGAATCGCTGCTCGACCAGCGCGTCGCCGCGCTCGCCGACCATCCCGACGCCCCGCTGTTCTTCGGTCGCATGGACCGCGACGTCCGCCCGGACGGCCCGGATGTTCCGGCGGAGGACTCCGACCTGCCGGCGGTCATGTACGTGGGGCGGCGGCACGTCCACGACGGCGACGAGGGACGCCCGCTCGTGCTGGACTGGCGCGCCCCCGTGTCGCGGGCCTTCTACCAGGCCGGTCCCACCGAACCCATGGGATGGCGGCTGCGGCGCCGGTTCGGCTTCCAGGCGGGGGAGTTGACCGCGTTCGAGGACGAACCCCTCGACGGCGGGGACCTCGGCCCGTCCCGCATCCTGACCGAGGAGATCGAGCGTCCCCGGACCGGGCCGATGCGCGACATCGTCGCCACCATCCAGCCGGAACAGGACGCGATCGTCCGCGCGGACCTGCCCCGCACCGTGTGCGTGCAGGGCGCGCCGGGCACCGGAAAGACGGCCGTCGGCCTGCACCGCGCGGCGTACCTGCTGTTCACGCACCGGGAGCGGCTGGCGCGGGCCGGGGTCCTGATCGTCGGCCCCAACCGGGCGTTCCTCGCCTATATCTCGGCGGTCCTGCCCGCGCTCGGCGAGGTCAAGGTCGAGCAGGCCACGGTCGACGACCTGCTCGGCGCGCCGACGGCGGGGGAGCCGGCGCGGGTCGCCGCCCTCAAGGGCGAGGCGCGGATGGCGGACGTGCTGCGCAAGGCCCTGTGGCTGCACGTCCGCAAGCCGGTGGACGGCCTGGTCGTCACCCGCGGCTCGGCCCGCCACCGGCTCGCCGACCACGAGGTCCGGGAGATCGCCGCCGCGCTGCGCGGCACGACCCGGTACGGCAGCGGCCGCGCCGCGTTCGCGCAGCGGCTCGCGCACCAGATCCTCGTGCGGATGGAGCGGCGCGGCGAGGCGCCCGACGACCGGGTCCAGGATCAGGTCGCGCGGAGCGCGCCCGTCCGGCGGGTCCTCGACGAGGTATGGCCGAAGCTGACCCCCGAGCAGGTCCTGTACCGGCTGCTGTCGGACGCCGACTTCCTGCGCCGGGCCGCCAAGGGCGTCCTGGACGACGACGAGCAGGCCGCGCTGCTGTGGGCGAAACCGGCCCGCTCCCACCGCTCGGCCGCCTGGACAGCCGCCGATCGCGCGCTGCTCGACGAGCTGAACGACCTGATCGAGCGGACCCCGTCACTCGGGCACCTCGTCGTGGACGAGGCGCAGGACCTGTCGGCGATGCAGTTGCGGGCGCTGGGCCGCCGCTGCGGGACGGGCTCGGCGACCGTCCTCGGCGACATCGCGCAGGGCACCACGGCCTGGTCGGCGCGGTCCTGGAAGGACGTTCTCACCCACCTCGGGCAGGACGGCGACGTCACCGAGCTCACCCTCGGCTTCCGCGTCCCAGGAACCGTCCTGGACTACGCGGCCCGGTTGCTCCCGCACGTCGCGCCCACACTGGAAAGGCCCCGCTCGCTGCGTCCCGGCGCGGGCGCCCTGGACGTGCGGCGCGTCGCCGACCCGGTGACCGACGCCGTCGACGCCGCCCGCGAGGCCCTCGCCCGGCCCGGCTCGGTCGGCCTGATCGTCCCGGACGCGGCGGCGGACGCGCACGCCGCCGCGCTGCGGTCCGCCGGCCTGGAGCACGGCGTGCTCGGGCCCGACTCGGGCGGCGACGCCCGTCTCCTCCTCGTCCCGGCCACCCTCGCCAAGGGCCTGGAGTACGACCATGTGATCGTCGCGGAGCCCGCCGCGATCGCCGCCGCGGAGGCACGCGGCCTGGCCCGGCTGTACGTGGTGCTGACCCGCGCCGTCACGTCCCTGACCGTCCTGCACCGCGAGGACCTCCCCGCCGAGCTGGCGGGCCGTTCGATGTGATCCTTGGAGGTCAGAGCGGCGGGGGCAGCGCGAGACGTTCCCTGATCGTCCGCTGCACCTCGTCGACGCCCGGCGTTGCGTCGACGGTCACCACGTACTCCTTGCGGCCGAACAGCTCCAGGACGGGGTCGGTCTTCTCGTGGTACAGGCGCAGCCGCTCGACGAGGGCCTCCTCCGTGTCGTCCTCCCGGGCGACCAGCTCGCCGCCGCACACGTCGCAGCGTCCCTCCTCGGTGGGACGGTCGGCGATCAGGTTGTAGTCCATCCCGCACCGGGAGCAGTACCGGCGGGCCAGGACGCGGCGCCGGACCTCCCCGTCCGGGAGGTCGAGATGGATCACGCCGTCGATGTCGTAGCCCTCCAGGAAGAACTCGGCCTGCCTGCTGTTGCGCGGGAACCCGTCGATGACGAAGCCGTAGTTCCAGTCGTGCTGGTCGAGGCGGTCGCGGACCACGCCCTCCACCAGGTCGTCGCCGACCAGCTCACCGGCCGCCATGATGCGCCGCACCTGGGCGCCGAGCTTGGTGTGGTTCTTGACATGCCACCGGAAGACGTCGCCGACGCTGATGTGCACGATGTCGAGATCGCGTGCGAGCAGCGCGGACTGCGTCCCCTTACCGCTGCCGAGTGGCCCGACGATGACGTACTTGCGCATGAGGAAACCCTATGCGGGACGTCCCGCCCGGACCCGCGCGACTCACAGCGGCAGGCGCAGGCGACGCCCGAGGCGGCGGAACCGGGAGTCCGGCACGTGCTCGGGGGACTCGTCCCGCGCGATCAGCCGCTCCAGCAGCGTGTCGAACGTGGGCGGCCGGACGCACACCAGCGTCGCCCGCGCCCGCCGCGCGCAGTGCAGCCGCACCGACGGGCGCAGCAGCCGCGAGAACGGGCCGCGTGCGCCGTGCCCGACGACGAGGATGTCGTCCTCGCCCGCCAGCCGCACCAGCGTGGCCCCCGGCTCGCCGACCAGGGCCAGCGCCGTCATCTCCACCCCGTCCGGCGGGCCGTCGCTCACCTCCGCGAGCAGCCGCGCGATCAGCTCGGCGCCGGAGCCGCGCAGCGCCTCGGTGATGCCGCAGCCGAGCTGCCCGGCCGCCGAAACGTGCGGGGGCAGCGGCGCGGCGTGCGCGACCAGCAGCGGCAGCCGCCGCAGCCGCGCCTCGCCGATCGCCCAGGAGAGGGCGCACCGGGCGCCCGCGGAGTCGTCCACCCCCACCACGACGCGGGGGCCGCCCTCCGGTCTCGCGATCACGGTCCCTCCCGAGGCCGCCGGTTGATGTGCACTCTAGGGTGCAGGCATACCCGCCGCCACGGAAGTGTTTCGCGCGGGAGAAACTCGGTTTCCCGGGCCCGTCCCGGACGGCGTCGGGGAAGTTCGCGCTGGTCGGGGCGTAGGATGAGGACGGGTCGCACGGTTCTGTCAGTGGGTCCGCATACGGTCGGAGACGACACGGAAGCAGACGGGCCCCGTCGGTGGAGCCGTCCGCGCGTCGACGCCGAACGAAGGTGACGGCCTCTCATGGCGAACAGCACCATAGACACAGACCGGGACTTCCAGGCAGCAGCCGACCCCTACCGGCGGGAGCTGCTGGCGCACTGTTACCGGATGCTTGGCTCCATGCACGACGCCGAGGACCTGGTACAGGAGACCTACCTGCGGGCCTGGCGGTCCTACGGGAACTTCGAGGGACGCTCGTCCCTCCGGACGTGGCTGTACAAGATCGCGACGAACGTGTGCCTCACCGCGATCGACCAGCGCGGCAACCGGCCCATGCCGTCCGGGCTGGGCGCGCCGAGCGACGAACCGGAACGACCGGTCGTCGCCTCGCCCGAGGTGCCGTGGCTGGAGCCGGCGCCCGACGCCGTGCTAGGCGCGGACGCCGCCGACCCGGCCACGATCGTCGCCGCGCGGGAGAGCACCCGCCTGGCGTTCGTCGCGGCGCTTCAGCACCTGCCCGCCAAGCAGCGGGTCGTGCTGATCCTGCGGGACGTCCTGAAGTGGCGGGCCGCGGAGGTCGCCGAACTGCTCGACACCTCGACCGCCGCGGTCAACAGCGCGCTGCAGCGGGCGCGGGCGCAGCTGGAGGACAACGCCCCCCTGCGCGACGAACTGGTCGAGCCGACCGACCCGGCGCAGCGTGAGCTCCTCGAACGGTACGCCAAGGCGTTCGAGACCGCCGACATCGCCGGCCTGATCGAGCTGTTCAAGCAGGACGTCATCTGGGAGATGCCGCCGCACCTGGAGTGGTTCGTCGGCGCCGAGCGGGTCGTGCGGCTCATCGAGGCGCAGTGCGGCCCCGCCCCCGACGACATCCGCATGGTCCCGACCGCCGCGAACGGTCAGCCCGCGTTCGGGCTCTACATGCGCGACGAGGACGGCGTGCACCGCCCCTACCAGATCCAGGTCCTCGACGTCACGAAGGACGGCGTCGCGCACGTCTCCGCGTTCTTCTACCCGGCCATGTTCCCCGTGTTCGGCCTGCCCGAACGGATCTGATCCGGGCACGCCCCGCACGCCCCCGGGCGGGTCTTCCACTGAGCGGAAACCCGCGTGCGGCGCTCGCCGCGCCGCCTGTCAGGCTGGTGCCAGCGGCTCCCGCACGACGGCCGGAGCCGCCCGCACGAGGGGGAATGGGAAACATGGACAAGCTCGTGGCGCCGACGGGCGACGAGCGCGCGCCGACGCCCACCGGCGCAGGACGCGCCGGCCGGGCCCGCACGCGGGTGGCCGGCCGCCCGGCGGAGGGGACGAACGCATGACGCACCCTCCGTACCTGTACCCGGCCTACAAGAGCACCGTGCTCCGCGCCCCGGCGCAGGAGCTGATCATGCCGAAACTCGGCCCGGACAGCATCGAGGCGACCGCGCCGGTCTTCGGCCACCAGGAACTCGGCACCCGGGACTTCGACCTCACCACCCAGCACGCCGGTGAGCCGCTCGGCGAGCGGATCACCGTGACCGGTCGCGTCCTGGACGGCGCCGGCCGTCCGGTGCGGAACACGCTGGTGGAGGTGTGGCAGGCGAACGCGTCGGGCCGCTACGCCCATCTCGGCGACGTCCACCCGGCGCCGCTCGACCCGAACTTCACCGGCGCGGGACGCTGCCTCACCGACGACGAGGGCCGGTTCCGGTTCATCACGATCAAGCCCGGCGCGTACCCGTGGGGCAACCACCACAACGCCTGGCGGCCCGCGCACATCCACTTCTCGATCTTCGGGACGGCGTTCACGCAGCGTCTCGTCACGCAGATGTACTTCCCCGGCGATCCGCTGTTCGCCTATGACCCGATCTTCCAGTCGATCCCCGACCAGCGGGACCGCGAGAAGCTGATCGCCCGTTTCGACATGGACCTGACCCGGCCGGAGTGGGCGCTCGGCTACGCGTGGGACATCGTCCTCGGCGACACCCCGATGGAGGCCTGATGACCACCCCGTCGCAGACCGTCGGCCCGTTCTTCGGCTACGCGCTGCCCTACGAGGCCGGGCCGGAGGTCGTGCCCGGCTGGCGCCCGGACGCGATCCGGGTGCGCGGCCGCGTCCTGGACGGCGCGGGCGAGCCCGTCCCCGACGCGCTGCTGGAGATCTGGCAGGCCGACGAGAACGGCCGCGTCCCGCGGAGCCTCGGCGGCCTCGTCCGGGCCGGGCACGACTTCTCCGGCTTCGGACGGTGCGCCACCGACTCCGACGGCGGCTTCTGGTTCGGCACCGTCAAGCCCGGCGCGGTCGGCGACGCCGCCCCCTACATCGCCGTGCTGGTGTTCGCGCGGGGCCTGCTCAAGCCCGTGTTCACCCGGCTGTACTTCCCCGAGGACGCGGCGGCGCACGCGCACGACCCGCTGCTCGGCGCCGTCCCCGACGAGCGGCGCGCGACCCTGATCGCCGAGCGTGAGGGGGAGCGGCGGTACCGGTTCGACGTCCACCTCCAGGGGGAGCGGGAGACGGTCTTCCTTGGCTTCTGACGCCCACGCCGACCGGCCCGACCGGCCCGGCCACCCTGACCGGCAACGCGCCGAGCGCGGGCGGGACCGCGCCGCGGTGTCGCCGGACGCGGGCCTGCTGTCGCCCGTCCGCGCGGGAACGGAGGCGGAGGCCGCCACCGGTGACCTCGCCTACCTGGCGGCCATGCTGGACGCCGAGGTGGCCCTCGCCCGCGCGCAGGCCCGGCTCGGGATCGTGCCCGCCGACGCGGCGGAGGCGATCGCCGCCGCCGCCGTCGCCGACCGGTTCGACCTGGTCGACTTGGCCCGCCGCGCCCGCGACGCGGGCAACCCCGTCGTGCCGCTGGTCGCCGACCTGCGGCGGCTGGCCGGTCCCGCGGGCGGCCACGTCCACCGCGGCGCCACCAGCCAGGACATCGTCGACACCGGCGCCATGCTCGTCGCGGCCCGGACCAGGCGCGTCGTCCTCGCCCGGCTCGACCGGGCACTGGACGCGCTGGCCGGGCTCGCGACGCGGTACCGCGACACGCCGATGCCCGCCCGCACGCTCGGCATGCACGCGCTGCCGACGACGTTCGGCGCGAAGGTCGCGAACTGGCTGACGGGCTGCCTGGACGCCCGCGCCCGGCTCGCCGCCGTGCCGCTGCCCGTCCAGCTCGGCGGCCCCGCCGGGACCTTGGACGCCTACGGCGACCGGGCCCTCGACCTGGTCGCCGCGTACGCGGAGGAGACGGGGCTGGCGTGTCCCGTCCTGCCGTGGCACACGCGCCGCACGCCGGTCGCCGACCTCGCGGCTGCGCTGGCGCTGGTCACCGGCGCGCTCGGGAAGATCGCCACCGATGTGTGGCTGCTGTCGCAGAGCGAGCTCGCCGAGGTCGCCGAGGCCGCCGGTCCCGGCAAGGGCGGGTCGTCGTCGATGCCGCACAAGCGCAACCCGGCGCTGTCCACCGTGATCCGCGCCGCGGCGCTCCAGGTCCCGGCACAGGTACAGGTGATCCTCGCCGCGCAGGCCGCGCCGCACGAGCGGCCCGCGGGGGAGTGGCACGCCGAGTGGCAGCCGCTGCGCGAGTGCCTGCGCCTCACCGGCGGCGCCGCCGAGACCGCCGTGGAACTGCTGGAGGGCCTGGAGGTGTTCCCGGAGCCGATGCGCGCCGACCTCGACGACCTGCTGAGCGTCCTCGGGGACGACCCGGGCGTCGGCGCCGCCGCCGCGCTCGTCGACCGGGCCCTGGCCGCCTACCGTGGGAGCCGCGCATGACCGCCCGTCCACCGCGTCACCGCCTGGACGGCCCGGCCGACGCGCCCGTCGTCGTGCTCGGCCCGTCCCTCGGCACGACCATGGACCTGTGGGCGCCGCAGCTGCCCGCGCTGACCCGGTCCTGGCGCGTCCTGCGCTACGACCTGCCCGGCCACGGGCTGGAGCCGCCGCCGGACGGGCCGTTCACCGTCGAGGACCTCGCCGACGGGATCGCCGGCCTGCTCGACGACCTCGGCGTCGACCGGGTCGCGTACGCGGGCGTGTCGCTCGGCGGGGCGATCGGCGCCGCGCTCGCGCTGCGCGCCCCCGACCGTGTCGCCGGCCTCGTGCTGTGCTGCACGTCCCCGCGCTTCGGCGACCCGGGGCCCTGGCGGGACCGGGCGGCGCTCGTCCGCCGCGAGGGCGTCGGCCCGGTGGCCGACACGGCCGCCGGACGCTGGTTCACGCCGTCCTTCACCGGCGCGGACCCGTACGTGGCGATGCTCCGCGCGACCGACCCCGAGGGCTACGCGGCCTGCTGCGACGCCCTGGCCCGGTTCGACGTCACCGCCCGGCTCGGCGAGATCACCGCCCCCACCTTGGTGATCGCCGGGGAACTGGACATGCCGACGCCCGCGGACGGCCACGCCGACCGGCTGGCGGCGGGCATCCCCGACGCCCGTCTCACGGTCGTCGAGGGCGCCGGGCACCTCGCGAACGCCGAACGGCCCGGCCCCGTCACCGACGCGATCATCGCGCATCTGGACCGCACCTGGAGGAGAGCCGACCGATGACCGACCGCAGCACCGACGGGCGCCTGCACGAGGCAGACCGGCACGGGCAGGGCATGACGACGCGCCGCCAGGTCCTCGGCGACGCCCACGTCGACCGCGCGGAGGCCCGCAAGGACGACTTCACCACCGACTTCCAGGACTTGATCACCCGGTACGCGTGGGGGGAGATCTGGAGCCGTCCCGGCTTGGACCGCAGGACCCGCAGCTGCATCACGCTCACCGCCATGGTCGCCGGCGGTCACCTGGAGGAGCTGGCGATGCACGTGCGGGCCGCGCTCCGCAACGGGCTGACCGCCGACGAGATCAAGGAGGTGCTCCTCCAGTCGGCGATCTACTGCGGGGTGCCCGCGGCGAACTCGGCGTTCGCCGTCGCCCAACGGGTACTCAACGAACAGGAGTGACGTCACGGGCGGGTGGTGACACGTGGGGGGCGAGCGGCCGGTCAGCGTCGCGGGCAAGGTGATGGCGATCCTGAACGCGTTCGCGCAGGGCGGTGTCCGGCCGAACCTGAGCGAGATCTGCCGCCGCGCCGGACTGCCGCTGGCCACCGGTCACCGCCTTGTCGGCGAGCTGACCGAGGGCGGGTTCCTGGAGCGGGTCCCGGACGGCACGTACCGCATCGGCACCCGGCTGTGGCGGATCGGCAGCCAGGCCCCGGCCGTGATGGGGCTGCGCGAGCTGGCGCTGCCCCACATGGAGGACCTGTACGAGGCCACGCACGACAACGTGCAGCTCGGCGTCCTGCGCGACGACCGGGTGCTGATCGTGGAGCGGCTCCGCGGCACCCGCTCGGTGCCGGTCGTGACGCAGGTCGGGCAGACGCTGCCGCTGCACACCACCGGCCTGGGCAAGGTGCTGCTGGCGCACGCGCCGCCGGACGTCCGTGAGAAGGTCCTGGCCGGGGAGCTGGCACGGTACGCGTCGCGGTCCATCACCGACGCGGACGACCTGCGCCGCTCCCTCGAACAGGTCCGCCGCTCCGGCTACGCGCTGACCCGCGACGAGATGACGCTGGGCGCCTCGTCCGTCGGCGCCCCGGTCCGGGACGGGTCCGGGGAGGTGGTCGCGGCGATGTCGCTGGTCTCCGGCACCCGGGGCGCCGACCTGCGGCGGCTGCTGCCGCCGCTGACGACGGCCGTGCGCGCCCTGTCCCGCGACGTGGCGGCGCACTGGCGCGGCCGTCCCGACACGAACTTCGACACGAGCGGCGCCGGATGAACCGGCGGCGAGGAGGATCGATGCGCACACAGGTCGCGATCATCGGCGGCGGGCCCGCGGGGCTGCTGCTGTCCCATCTGCTTCACCTCCAGGGCGTCGACTCGGTCGTGCTGGAGAGCCGGGACCGCGACTACGTGGAGCATCGGCAGCGGGCCGGGATGCTGGAGCAGGGCACGACCGACGTCCTGCGCGACAGCGGCGTCGGGGACCGGCTCGACCGGGAGGGCCTCGTCCACCACGGTCTGGAGCTGCGGTTCGGCGGCGCCGGGCACCGGATCCCGATGACCGATCTGACCGGCCGGGCGGTGACCGTCTACGCGCAGACCGAGATCGTCAAGGATCTCGTCGCCCGGCGCCTGGCGGACGGCGGCGACGTGCGGTTCGAGGCGGAGGTCGTCGACCTGGACGCGTCCGCGCCGAGCGTGACGTTCCGCAGCGGCGGCGAGACCCGCACCCTGGACTGCGACTACATCGCGGGCTGCGACGGGTTCCACGGCGTCGGCCGCACGGCCGTGCCGGGCCTGCGGACGTACTCCCGCGAGTACCCGTTCGCGTGGCTGGGGATCCTCGCCGACGTGCCACCGTCCACCGACGAACTGATCTACGCCCACCATGACCGCGGGTTCGCGCTGCACAGCCTCCGCTCGCCCACGGTCAGCCGCCTGTACCTGCAGGTGTCACCGGACGAGGACATCGCAGCCTGGTCCGACGCCCGCATCTGGGACGAGCTGGCCGCGCGGTTCACGACCGACGACGGATGGACCCTCCGCGAGGGCCCCATCACCGACAGGTCGATCACGCCGATGCGCAGCTTCGTGGCCGAGCCGATGCGGCACGACCGGCTGTTCCTCGCCGGGGACGCGGCCCACATCGTCCCGCCGACCGGGGCGAAGGGCCTCAACCTCGCCGTGTCCGACGTGACGATCCTCGCGCGGGCGCTCACCGAGCGGTACGCCACCGGGTCGGAGACGCTGCTGGACGGCTACTCCGACGCGTGCCTGCGGCGCGTCTGGCGGGCCGAGCACTTCTCCTACTGGATGACGACGCTGCTGCACGTCGACCCGGCCGCGACCGCGTTCGAGCGGCGGCTCCAGCGCTCCAACCTGGAGTATGTGGCCACGTCGAAGGCCGCCGCGACCTCGCTCGCCGAGAACTACGTCGGCCTGCCGCTCACCTGACCGCGTCCCCGCCCGGCTCCGCGCCGAGCGTGTCGAGCAGCTCCACGACGGGCTGGAGCTTCTCGTACAGGAGCAGGACGGGCTCGCCCGGCTCGGCGACGTCCAGCGCCGACGTCAGCGCCCCCTTCAGGTCGCCCGCCGGGTGCGTCCGCACGTCCGCGCGGCCGTCCCGCAGCCCCCGCACGATCAGGCGGGTCATCTCGCCGGAGCGGCGGCCGCGCAGGTCCTCGTCCTCGTAGACGACGACACGGTCGAACGTCCGGGCCACGGCCCGCGCCGTCTCGATCACCAGCTCGTCGGACCGGTCGCCCGGCAGCGTCACCGCGGCGACCCCTCCACCGCGCCCCTCTCCCTTCCGATCGGGGCCGCCCCAGCGCCGCTCGACGAACGCGCCGATCGCCGCGACCGACGCCGGGTTGTGGGCGTAGTCGACCAGGACGGGATTGTCCCCGACCTGGTAGACGCAGCCCCGGCCCGGGTTGCGCGTGTGCGGGTCGAACGTGCGCAGGGCGCGTGCCAGGACGTCCACCGGGACGTCGAGCGCGCGGGCGGCGGCGCAGGCGGCGAGCGCGTCCGCGACCACGTGGGCGGCGTGCCCGCCGAACGAGCCCGCCACCTCGTCGGCCGGCAGGATCCGGGTCCGGCGGTCGCCGCACGCCTCCGTCAACCAGCCATGGCGGTCCACGAAGTAGCCGAGGCCGCCGCCCGCCAGACGCTCCGCGAGCACGGGCGCGTCGGGCGACGCCGCGAAGTAGCGGAGCACGGGCGCGCGGGCCCGCACGCCGGGACGGTCCGCGAGGCCCGCCGTCGCCGGGTCCTCGGCGTTGAGGACGAGGTGGCCGCCGGACCGGATCTCCTCGGCGACGAGGGCCTTGATGTGGACGAGGTCGTCCAGGGAGTCGGCGCCGTCCGCGCCGAGATGGTCGCGGGTGATGTTGGTGACGACGGCGACGTCGGCGCGGTCGTAGCCGAGGCCGCGCCGCACGATCCCGCCCCGCGCCGTCTCCAGCACCGCCGCCTCCACCGACCGATCGCCCAGCACCATCTCCGCCGACCGCGGCCCGGACGCGTCGGACGCGTGCACCAGCCGCCGCCCCACGTACACGCCCTCGGTGCTGGTCATCCCGGTACGGCGCCCGGCCAGCTCCAGCATGTGCGCGATCATCCGGACGGTCGTGGTCTTGCCGTTGGTGCCCGTCACCGACACGACCGGGATCCGCGACGGCGTGCCCGCCGGGTACATCAGGTCGATGATGTCGCCCGCGACGTCCCGTCCGGTGCCCTCGTGCGGCGCCAGGTGCATCCGCAGGCCCGGAGCCGCGTTGACCTCCAGGATCCCGGCGGCGCCGCGGTCGGCGGGCGGCGGCACGGCGATGTCGGGCAGCCGCAGGTCGATGCCGCACACGTCCATCCCGACCGTCGCGGCGGCCCGCACGCACAGCTCGGCGACGTCCGGGTGCACCTCGCCCGTCACGTCCCTGCTGGTCCCGCCGGTGGACAGGTTCGCGTTGCGGCGCAGCCACACCCGCTCCCCGCACGCCGGGACCGACCCCGGGCCGTGGCCGTGCCGCGCCAGCACCGCCAGCTCCGTCGCGCCGAGCGTCAGCCGCGTCAGCGGCCGGTCGTGGCCCTCGCCGCGCGCCGGGTCGGCGTTGACCCGCTCCACCAGCTCGGCGACCGTGGCGGTCCCGTCGCCGGTGACGCACGCCGCGGTCAGCTCCGCCGCCGCGACGACCCGGCCGCCGACGACCAGGACGCGGTAGTCCCGGCCCGGGATGTAGGACTCGACGATCACCTCGCCGTCCTCCCCGGCCGCCGCCGCGAACGCCGCCACGACCTCCGGCGGCGTGGACAACTCGACATGGACGCCCTCGCCCTGGTGGCCCGACAGCGGCTTGACGACCACCGGGCCGCCGATGGCGCGCAGCGCCTCCAGCGCCTCCGCCGCCGACGCCGCCACCCGCCCCTCCGGGACGGGCACGCCCGCGTCGGCGAGCACCCGGTGCGCGAGGCGCTTGTCGCCCGCGACCTCCATCCCGATCGCCGAGGTGCCGTCGGTCATCGCCGCCCACACCGTCCGCCGGTACCGCCCGTATCCGAGCCGCAGCAGGTTCAGGCCGCCGACCCGGCGGACCGGTACGCCCCGGCGGCGCGCCGCGCGGGCCAGCGCCGAGGTGCTCACCCCGAGCCGCTCCGCCTCGTGGACGGCGCCGATCCGGGCCAGGTCGCCGGACGGGTCCGGCACCCACCCGGCGAGCGCCCCGCCGACCAGCCGCAGCGCCAGCGCGATCAGCTCCTCCACCACGGGGCTGCCGGACGGCTCGTCGCGCGGGCACTCCAGCACCACGTCGTACTCGGCGGGCCCGCCCGCCCGCACCGTCCGCCCGAAGAACACCTCCCGGCCGATCAGCCCGGACAGCTCCAGCGTCACGTGCTCGGTGACGTGCCCGAAGTACGTGCCGCGCGCCATCGCGTCCAGCAGCCCGCCCGGCCGGCCGGCCGAGCAGTGGTGCGACGCCAGGCCCGGGAGCGCCTCCACCAGCCGCTCCGCGAACCCGGGATGGTCGGTCGTCTCGTGGCCGGTGAGGCCCTGGAGGTCGAGCCGCGCGATCGCCACCGGACGCGGCAGGTACACGTTCGGGCCGCTCAGGCGGCGCACTTGGTCGAGGCGCACCGCTACCCCTCCTCCGGGCCGCGCATGTTCCCGATCGCCGGGAGCCGGTCGTTCATCTGGAACGCGCAGCCGGCGGGCAGCAGGTGCAGCGACACGTCCAGCATCGCCATCGGCTCGTCGTCGGAGGCGGCGTAGGCGACCGTGGACTGCTCGGCGTCCACGACCGTGACCACGCCCGTGCCGACGACCTCGAACCGGCCGTCGCCGACCACGATCGCGGTGTCCTCGTCGATGCCGACGCCGAGGAGCCTGGTGTCGAGCGCGATGCCGCTCATCAGCCTCGGCAGCCGGCCACGCTCGTTGAAGTGCATGTCGATCAGCACGTTGTCCAGCAGCCCGAGGCCCGGGCCCACCCGCACGGTGGACGCGGCCACCTCGTGCCCCCGCCCGCCGAGGATCATCCAGTGGCCGAGGGCCGTGGCGCCCGCGCTGGTCCCGGCGATGACCAGGCCATCCTGGTGGAGCCGCCGCTTCAGCAGCTCGTTGGTGTTGGACCCCACCAGGGTGCGCAGCCGCGACTGGTCGCCGCCGCTGAACAGCACCCCGCTCGCCGCCTCCAGCGCCCGCAGCGTCGCCGGGTCGTCGGCCGCGGCCCGGCCGAGCAGCCGCAGTTCCCGCACCGAGGTCACGCCGAGCCGTCCGAACACGGCCGTGTACGCGTCGGCGACCTCGTCGGGGACCTCGGTCGCCGTGGTCACGACGACGATGCGGGCGTCCTCGCCGCCCGCCAGTTCGACGAAGGTCTCCAGTGCCCCGGCCCCGCAGGTCCGGTTCTCCGCCCCGCCGATGATCAGCAGCCGGCCCTTGCGTCCGGCATCTCCAAGTTTCTCCTTCACACCGGCTAGCTACCCTTGATCACCCTTGGTAGTCGCGCGAACACGAACGGCGGGCGGGGTGACGGCGGTGCGGCGGCGGGGCGGCGGGGCGGCGGGTCAGGCCAGGGCCCGCGCCTCTTCCTCCTCGACCTGGCGGTTCCAGTCGCGCTTGCCGGACTGCCAGCCGTCCTCGTCCCGGCCGACCCGCCAGTACCCGGATATGGACAGCCGCTCCATCGGTAGGCCCCGCTCGACCCGCAGGTGCCGCCGCAGCGCCTTGACGAAGTTGGCCTCGCCGTGGACGAAGGCGTGCACGTCGTCGTCGGGGAACTTCATGTTCTGGACGGCCTCGACCAGCAGGTCGCCGATCGCGCCGCCGTTGCGGTGCAGCCACACGATCTCCGCGTCGCACGGCGTCGGCAGGTCCTGCTCCTCCTCGGGACCGGCGACCTCGACGAAGACGCGGGCCTGGGCGTCGCGGGGGATCCGCTCGAGCGAGGCGCCGATCGCCGGGAGCGCGCTCTCGTCGCCGACGAGCAGATGCCAGCCGGCGTCGGCGCGGGGCGCGTAGCCGCCGCCCGGTCCCATGAAGTAGATCTCGTCGCCGGGCCGCGCCCGCGCCGCCCACGGGCCCGCCAGGCCCTTCTCGCCGTGGTGGACGAAGTCGATGGTGAGCTCGACGGCCTCGGAATCCCACGCGCGGACGGTGTAGGTCCGGGTGACCGGCCACTGGTCCCGTGGCAGCTCCGCGCGGATCACCTCCATGTCGAACGGCTCGGGATAGGTGACGCCGGTCTGCGGGAACAGCAGTTTGACGTAGTGGTCGGTGAACTCTCCCGCGCCGAACCCGGCGAGTCCCGCACCCCCGATCACCACGCGGATCATGTGCGGGGTGATGCGCGCGGTCCGCAGCACCGTCCCCCTGTGCAGCCCGCGTCCCTTGCGCGCCGGTTCCGTCGCCATCCAACCCTCCGAGGATTCCGATCAGTACTTAGGCAAGCCTAACCTGTGCCGCGTCCGGTTTGTTCCGCGTAACGGCTGGTTGGGGGAGCGAGTGACCGACACGGCGGCGTCCGTGACATGAGGGTGAGCGACCGGGGCAGGCCTGCGTCGGGTGACACTTCGAACAGGCACATCTGCGGTACGTTCGGGTGGCTCCCGTGACTCTCAGCCGCTCGCGCCGCCGGAGGAACGATGTCCGTGCTCGCCCAGTTGCTCAGCGCCGTCCGCGACGGCGGGGTCGAGGTCGTCGACCTGACCGCGCCCCTGTCGGAGCGCACCCCGATCCTGAAGCTGCCGGAGCCGTTCGCGAACACGACGCCGTTCCGGCTCAGGGAGATCAGCCGGTACGACGACCGTGGTCCCGCCTGGTACTGGAACGACTTCGAGGCGGGTGAGCATGTCGGCACCCATTTCGACGCGCCCGTGCACTGGGTCACCGGCCGGGACGGCGAGGACGTCGCCCAGGTCCCGCCCGGACGGCTCGTCGCCCCCGCCGTCGTGCTGGACGCCTCCGCCCGCGCCGCGACCGACCCCGACTTCCTGCTGGAGATCGAGCACGTCCGCGACTGGGAGGCCGAGCACGGTCCGCTCCCGGACGGCGGCTGGCTGCTGTACCGGACGGGCTGGGACGCCCGCGCCGGTGACCAGGACGCCTTCCTCAACGCCGACGACACCGGCCCCCACACGCCCGGCATCTCGCCCGAGTGCGCCCGCTGGCTCGCCGAGGAGACGCGACTCGTCGGCCTCGGCGTGGAGACCGTCGGCACCGACGCGGGCGCCGCGCACGGGTTCGAACCGCCGTTCCCCTGTCACTCCTACTTCCTCGGCGCGGGCAAGTACGGGCTCACCCAGCTGCGGAACCTCGACCGGCTGCCCGCCCGCGGCGCCGTGCTGCTGGCGTCGCCGCTGCCCATCGTCGGCGGCTCGGGCAGTCCCGCCCGAGTACTGGCACTGGTCGAACGATGAAGGTCGCGGAGGCGGTGGGGCGGCACCTCGCGCGGCTCGGCGCCGACACCGTCTTCGGGGTGGTCGGCAGCGGCAACTTCCACGTCACCAACGCGCTGATCGCGAACGGGGCGCGGTTCGTGGCCGCCCGGCACGAGGGCGGCGCCGCCACGATGGCCGACGCGTACGCGCGGGTCAGCGGCGGCCTCGGGGTGGTGTCGGTGCATCAGGGCCCCGGCCTCACCAACGCCGTCACCGGCATCGCCGAGGCCGCCAAGAGTCGCACCCCGCTGCTGGTCGTGGCCGGTGAGGTCGCCGCCTCCGCGGTCCGCTCCAACTTCCGGGTCGACCAGGCCGCCCTGGCCGCGGCGGTCGGCGCCGTCCCCGAGCGGGTCCACTCGCCGGGGACCGCGCTCGCCGACGTGGCCCGCGCCTGCCGCACCGCGGTCGCCGAGCGCCGCACCGTCCTGCTCGGACTGCCGCTGGACATCCAGGACGCCGAGTACCCGGACCCGGCGGGCCCGCGTCCCGCGCCCCGTAGCGAGCGACGCCAGGACCCGTCCCCGGTGCCGCCGCTGCCCGTGCCGCCGCGCACCGCGATCGTCCGGCTGGCCGACGTGCTGGAGGACGCGCGGCGGCCGGTGTTCATCGCGGGCCGGGGCGCGCGGCTGTCCGGCGCCGGGGAGCCGCTCGCGGACCTGGCCCGGCGCTGCGGGGCGCTGAACGCGACGTCCGCCGTCGCACGCGGCCTGTTCGTGGGGGACCCGTTCGGCCTGGACGTCAGCGGCGGCTTCGCCACCCCGGCCGCCGCCGACCTGATCCGGGGCGCCGACCTGATCGTCGGCTGGGGCTGCTCGCTGAACATGTGGACGACCCGGCACGGCGCCCTCGTCGGCGCGGACACGACGGTCGTGCAGGTCGACGTGGACGCGCGGGCGCTCGGCGCGCACCGTCCCGTCGACCTCGGCCTGATCGGGGACGCCGCCGAGACGGCGCGGGCCGTGGACGCGGAGCTGGACCGGCGCGGGCACTCCGCGTCCGGGTACCGCACGCCCGAGGTCGCGGAGCGGCTCGCCCGCGAGGGACGCTGGCAGGACGTCCCCTACGTCGAAGACTCCCAACACGGCGGCGAGGACGGCGGCGGGGACGGTCCGCGCATCGACCCTCGCACCCTGTCGATCGCCCTGGACCGGATGCTGCCCCGCGACCGCACCGTCGCCGTCGACTCGGGGAACTTCATGGGCTACCCGGCGATGTTCCTGGACGTCCCCGACGCCGACGGGCTCGTGTTCACGCAGGCGTTCCAGGCGGTCGGGCTCGGCCTCGCCACCGCCATCGGCGCCGCCGTGGCGCGTCCCGACCGGCTGACGGTCGCGGCGCTCGGCGACGGCGGCGCGCTGATGGCCGCCGTGGAACTGGAGACGGCCGTGCGGCAGAGGCTCGACCTCCTCGTGGTCGTCTACGACGACGAGGCGTACGGCGCCGAGGTCCATCACTTCGGCCCCGGCGGGCATCCGCTGAGGACGGTGACGTTCCCGCCCACCGACCTCGCCGCGATCGGACGCGGCTACGGCTGCGACGCGGTGACCGTCCGGCGCCCCGAGGACCTCGACGCGGTGGCGGCCTGGCTCGCGGGTCCACGCGACCGGCCGATGGTCGTGGACGCCAAGGTCACGCGCGGCCGGCCCGCCTGGTGGCTGGAAGAGGCGTTCCGGGGCCACTGACCGCGTCGGCCGGTTTGCCGGACCGCACCTGGGAACGATGCCGGACACGATCATCTCCCGGTGTCCGAGGAGGAGCGATGACGCGAGGTCCGACCGTCCCCGGGCTGGTCAGGGAGATGCTGGCGGAGTTCGCCGGCACGATGATCCTGATCCTGTTCGGTGTCGGCGTCGTCGCGCAGGTGGTCGCGGGCAGCGGGCTCGGCGACCCGCAGAGCCTCGGCGACCACGACAGCATCGCGTGGGCGTGGGGCATCGGGGTGACCCTCGGCGTGTACGTCTCGGCGCGCATCAGCGGCGGGCACATCAACCCGGCCGTCACCCTCGCCCTCGCCGTCTTCAAGGGCTTCCCCTGGCGCAAGGTGCTGCCGTTCTGGTTCGCCCAGATACTCGGCGCGCTGGTCGCGGCGCTGATCGTCCGGTGGAACTACTCAGAGATCCTGCAGAGGTTCGACCCGGGCCTGACGAAGAAGTCGCACATCGTCTTCTCCACCCTGCCCGGCAACGGGACGCTGCCGATCGAGACGTGGGGCGCGTTCCGCGACCAGGTCATCGGCACCGCGATCCTGCTGTTCCTCGTCCTCGCCCTCACGGACCTGCGCAACGCGCCGCCGCTGGCGAACCTGGCGCCGCTCATCATCGGGCTCGTCGTGGTGGCGATCGGGATGGCGTTCGGCGCCGCCGCCGGGTACGCGATCAACCCCGCCCGCGACCTCGGCCCGCGCATCGCCCAGTTCCTCACCGGCTACGGGTCGGACGTCTGGCGAGATCAGTACGGGGAGCTGTATTTCTGGGTCCCGATCGTGGGGCCCCTGATCGGCGCCGTGGTCGGCGCCGGGCTTTACATCCTCCTCATCGGGCGCAACCTCCCCGGTGAGGAGGAGGGGACCGTGCCGACCGAGCCCAAACCGGAGTACGACGTCCCCTGAGTGAGGGAGGACGTCGCCTGAGAAAGGAAGGCCATGGCCGACTTCGTCGGAGCGCTCGACCAGGGCACCACCAGCACCCGCTTCATGATCTTCGATCACGGTGGCGACGAGGTGGCGCGGCACCAGCTCGAACACGAGCAGATCCTGCCGCGTGCGGGCTGGGTGGAGCACAACCCCACCGAGATCTGGGAGCGCACCCGCTCCGTCATCGAGTCCACGCTGAACAAGGCGAGCCTGTCCCACACGGACCTGGCCGCGTTCGGGATCACGAACCAGCGTGAGACGACGGTGGTGTGGAACCGCCGTACCGGCCGCCCGTACTACAACGCGATCGTGTGGCAGGACACCCGTACCGACCGTGTCGCCGCGGCCCTGGAACGCGACGGCCGCGGCGACGTCATCCGCCGCAAGGCCGGCCTTCCCCCGGCGACGTACTTCTCCGGCGGCAAGATCCAATGGATTCTCGACAACGTCGACGGCGTGCGCGAGGCGGCCGAGGCCGGCGACGCCGTCTTCGGCAACATCGACACCTGGGTGCTGTGGAATCTGACCGGCGGCGCCGACGGCGGCGTCCACGTCACCGACCCCACCAACGCCAGCCGCACCATGCTGATGGATCTGGAGACCCTCGACTGGGACGACGAACTGCTGTCGTTCTTCGGCGTCCCGCGTTCGATGCTGCCGAGGATCGAGCCGTCCTCGGCGCCCGAGCCGTACGGCGTGACCGCCCGCGGCGGCCCGATGGGGGGCGAGGTGCCGCTGACCGGGATCCTCGGCGACCAGCAGGCCGCGACGGTCGGGCAGGTGTGCTTCGCCCCCGGCGAGGCCAAGAACACCTACGGCACCGGCAACTTCCTCCTCCTCAACACCGGGGAGGAACTCGTCCGGTCGAAGGCGGGGATGCTCACCACCGTCTGCTACCGGTTCGGGGACCGGCCGCCGGTGTACGCGCTGGAGGGGTCGATCGCGGTGACGGGGTCGGCGGTGCAGTGGCTGCGGGACCAGCTCGGCATCATCTCCGGCGCCGCGCAGAGCGAGTCGCTGGCCCGGCAGGTCGACGACAACGGCGGGGTCTACTTCGTGCCCGCCTTCTCCGGCCTGTTCGCGCCCTACTGGCGGTCGGACGCCCGCGGCGCGATCGTCGGCCTGTCACGGTTCAACACGAACGCGCACCTGGCCCGCGCCACCCTGGAGTCGATCTGCTACCAGTCGCGCGACGTGGTGGAGGCGATGCGCGCCGACTCCGGAGTCGACCTGGACGTCCTCAAGGTCGACGGCGGCGTCACCGCCAACGAGCTGTGCATGCAGTTGCAGGCCGACATCCTCGGGGTGCCGGTGTCCCGTCCGGTGGTCGCCGAGACCACCGCGCTGGGCGCAGCCTACGCCGCCGGACTCGCCGTCGGGTTCTGGAGCACCACCGACGAGCTCCGGCGGAACTGGAATGAGGACCGGCGCTGGGAGCCCACCTGGACCGAGGAGCAGCGGCGGGACGGCTACGCGAATTGGAAGAAGGCCGTGGAACGCACCTACGGCTGGGTGGAGATGGACTGACGGGTCACCGTTCGGTCAGCAGCCCGGCGCGGAGCCTGTCGAGCGTCGCGCGGAGCAGCCGCGAGACGTGCATCTGGGACAGGCCGATCTGCTCGGCGATCTGCGTCTGGGTCTTGTTGCCGAAGAACCGCAGCAGCAGGATCGTCCGTTCGCGTTCGGGCAGGTCGGCGATCAGCGGGCCGAGCGCGTGACCGTCGATGAAGGCGTCCAGGGCCGGGTCGTCCGACCCGAGGTACTCGCCGATCGTGCCGGTCTCGCCGCTCGGCGACCCGTCCGCCGGGGCCTCCAGCGACAGCGGCCGGTAGGCGTCGCAGGCGACGATGACCTCGACCGTCTCCTCCTCGGTGATGCCCATGAGCGAGGAGATCTCCGCCGTCGTGGGGGAACGTCCCCGCTCGCGGGTGAACTCCTGCACGGTGCGCTGCAGCACCGGTCGCATCTCCTGGATGCGGCGCGACACCCGCAACCCCCAGGTCTTGTCGCGGAAGTGCCGCTTCACCTCCCCGGTCACGACCGGGTAGGCGTAGGTGACGAACCGGTCGCCGATGCCGGGGTCGAACCGGTTGATGGCCTTGACCAGGCCGAGGTAGGCGACCTGCTGGAGGTCGTCGATCGGTTCGCCGCGGCCGGCGTACCGGCGCGCGACCCCGCGGACGAGCGGGGTGTGGAGGTCGACGATGCGGGCCCTGAGCCGCTCCCGCCGGGGATCGTCCTGTGCGAGCCGGTTCATCTCCGCGAGCAGTGTCTCGGTCTGTCCGTCGTCGAACCGGGTGGTGGACTGAGCCGGCGTCATGGTGCGGGTCGTCTCCCTTCGGTGAGCGGCCGTCGGGACGGGGGGCGATCGCTCGGTGCAGACCCTCTACCCGTCGATCGGCACGTCACACGGCGGTTCGAGCGCCGTTCGGCCGCGGGCGGGGCGGGGCGCCGGGATAACGGGCGCCGTCGCGGGTACCGGAGACGGTGACCCGGGAGGGGGAGCCGTGAGCACGATCATCGAGTCGGTCGACGTCAGCGTCCCGATCCGCACCGCCTACGACCAGTGGACACAGTTCGAGACGTTTCCGCAGTTCATGGAGGGCGTCGAGGAGGTCCGGCAGGTCGACGACACCACGGTCCGCTGGCGGACGCGGATCGCCGGTGTCACCCGCGAGTTCGACGCGCGGATCACCGAGCAGCTTCCCGACGAGCGCGTCGCCTGGAAGTCCGTGGACGGTTCCGCGCACGCCGGTGTGGTGACCTTCCACCGGCTGGACGAGACCACGACCCGCGTCACCGCGCAGTTGGACTTCGCTCCGGACGGCGTCGTGGAGAAGGCCGGTGACCGGCTCGGGGCGCTGACCCGTCGCGTCAAGGGCGACCTGCAGCGCTTCAAGACGTTCATCGAGTCCCGCGGGGTGCAGACCGGGGGGTGGCGCGGTCAGGTCGACCGTCCCGAGCCGTGACCAGTGGAAGCCGGGAGGAGGGGGACGCGGAACGTGGTGCGGCCCAGGCTCGCAGGTCGGGGCACAGGGCTCCGATCTCGCGAGTGGGCCGCGACGTGACTGTGCCCATCCGGCCGTTCCGGTAAACCGACCGGCGCGCTAACTGTCACCGCGCGGGGACACCGCACCGGCGGCCATGGGCGCGTCTCCAGACCGGCCCTGACGACTCCGGAGGTGCGGACCGTTGCGGGTTCTGGTGACCGGATGGCCGAGTTTCCTGCACGGCGAGGCGACGGCCGGCGACGTTCTCGCGATGGAGGCCGTCCGGTCGGGGCTGGCTGGCGCGGGCGTCGAGTGCGAGCAGGCGTGGAGTCCGGTGTTCCGGCCCGGCGGCTTAACCCTCGACCGCGCCGACCCCGGCGACTACACCCATCTGGTCTTCGCGTGCGGGCCGCTGCGCGGATGGCAGATCGAGGAGCTGCACCGCCGGTACGCGCGTTGCGTCCGCGTCGCCGTCGGCGTCTCGGTCATCGACCCCGACGACCCGGCGGTCACCGGGTTCGACGCCGTCCTTCCCCGTGACGCCCCCGCGACGGCGGGCGCGCGGGCCCCGCGGCCCGACCTGGCGGCGCTGCCCGTGACCCCGTCCGTACCGGTCGTCGGGGTCGTGCTCGCGCCCGGCCAGGACGAGTACGGGGCGCGGCGGCGGCACGGTCCCGTCGAGCGGGAGCTGACGGAGTGGCTCGCCGCCCGGGAGTGCGCCCGGCTGCCGCTCGACACGCGGCTCGATCCGCGCGACTGGCGGCTGTTCGGCACGCCGGCCGAGCTGGAGTCGGTGCTGCGCCGGCTCGACCTGGTCGTGACGACCCGGCTGCACGGGCTCGTCCTCGCCCTGAAGAACGGCGTTCCCGCGCTGGCCGTGGACCCGGTCGGCGGCGGCGCGAAGGTGACGGCCCAGGCGCGGGCCTGGTCGTGGCCCGCCGTCCTGACCGTGCCCGAGGACGCGACCGGGCGGCTGCTCGACCCGCGTGCGCTGGATCGCTGGTGGGACTGGGCGCTGTCGGCGCGGGGCGCGGGATCGGCCTCCTCGTCACCGCCGTCCGACACCCTGCTCGGTGAGCTGCTGGACGTGCTCGGCGCACGTTAAGACCCCGACATATCGGGAAGTTTTCGCAGGTCAGGCAAAGTGCAGCGAAACGGTAGGGGGAAGGAGCGTCCGCCATGCGGCACGAGGAGTTCATCGGCAAGGTCCAGAACCGCGGACGCCTCTCCGGTCACGGTGAGGCGGAGCGGGCGACCCGGTCGGTCCTGGAGACGCTCGGCGAGCGGATTCCGGAGGGGCTCGCCGACAACCTCGCGGCACAACTCCCGCACGAGATCGGCGAGCATCTGCGCCGAACGGAGATCTACGGCGGCGCCGGGTCGGGTGAACGGTTCGGCAGGCACGACTTCATCGAGCGGGTCGCCCACCGGGCCGGCTCCGACGAGCCCAGGGCCGCGTTCCTGACGCGGGTGGTCCTGGAGGTGACCGACGAGGCGACCCAGGGGGCCGTCGCGCAGAAGGTGCGCGGCAGCCTGCCCGCCGACCTCAGGGAACTCGTGGCGGCGGGCAGCAGCGGCTGACAGGCGACAGGTCAGGCGGGTCGGGCGGTCACCAGTTCCCGCGCGAACCACTCGATCGTGCCGCGTAGACCGTTCTCGACCGTGATGCGGGGACGCCAGTCGAGCACGTCCTCGGCCAGCCGGGTGTCGGGCCGCCGGACGCGGGGGTCGTCCGCCGGACGGTCGACGAACCGGATCCGTGACCGCGACCCCGTCAGGTCGATGATCAGTTGGGCGAGGTCCGCCATGGAGATCTCGTAGGGGCTGCCGATGTTCATCGGCCCGGGATGATCGGCGGTGGCGAGGGCGAGGATGCCGCGGACGGTGTCGTCGACATGACAGATCGAACGGGTCTGCGACCCGTCCCCGGTCACCGTGAGGTCCTCGCCGGTCAGCGCCTGCCGCAGGAACGTCGGGATGGCGCGGCCGTCGTCGGGTCGCATCCGCGGCCCGTAGCTGTTGAAGATCCGCACGATCCCGGTGTCGAGGCCGCGGGCGTGCCGGAACGCCGACGTGAGCGCCTCCCCGAACCGTTTCGCCTCGTCGTACACGCTGCGCGGCCCGACCGGGTTCACGTTCCCCCAGTACGACTCGGGCTGCGGATGCACCAGCGGGTCCCCGTACACCTCGGAGGTGGAGGCGAGCACGAACCGGGCGTTCTTGCCCTCGGCGAGTTCCAGCGCGTTGCGGGTGCCCTGGCTGCCGACCTCCAGCGTCTGGATCGGCAGCCGCAGGTAGTCGGCGGGGGACGCGGCCGACGCCAGATGGAAGACGTAGCCGACCTCTCCGGGGACGTGCACCGGGTCGGTCAGGTCGCGTTTCAGGAACCGGAAGTCGCGCCGCCCGGTCAGGTGCGCGATGTTGCGGGACGTCCCGGTCAGCAGGTTGTCCAGGCACACCACCGAGATGCCCCGGGCCAGCAGCGCCTCGCACAGGTGCGAGCCGAGGAAGCCGGAGCCGCCGGTGACGACGGCGCGTGGATGTCTCATCGTGTTCCCCTTCGGCGGGACTTCAACGGGTGCGGGTGAGCGCCCTGCCGGCGGCCGCCACGGCGTCGTCCGCGGAGATCTCCAGCAGGCCGGGGCACGGCTCGGAGCCGTGCGGGTCGCCGCGCCGGCCCGCCCACAGCACCAGGTGCTCGTCCCGGGCGGGCGGCCCCCAGCGGGCGGGCGGCGTCGGGCCGAACAGCAGCACCGACGGGGTGCGGTACGCGGTCGCGAGGTGCGCCACGCCGGTGTCGCCGCACACCACCAGCCGTGCGCCCGCGACGAGCGCGGCCAGCTCGGTGAGCCGGGTGCGGCCCGACAGGTCCGCCTCGACCGGCAGGCCGGCGAGGTCCACGACGCGGCGGGCGAGGGCCGTCTCGCCCGGGCCGCCGGTGACGACGACGCGTTCGCCGCCGTCCCGCAGCGCCGCCGCGACCGCCGCGAACCGGTCGGCGGGCCAGCGACGAGCAGGGAACGCCGCCCCCGGATGCACGACCACGGCGCCCGGCGCGGGCGAGGGACCCGCCGGAGCGGGCAGGTCCAGGTCGCCCGGGTCGGCGGCGAACCCGTAGGAGGACACGAGCCGGCACCACCGCGCCACCTCGTGCTCGTCCGGATCCCACGCGGGCCCGTCGGCGTGCCCGGCCCCGGCGCAGGCGAACGCGAGCAGCCGGCGCGGTGGCAGCGCGGCGAGGACGCGGTGGCTCTCCGGTCCCCGGCCGTGCAGGTTCACCGCCGTGCCGACCGGCCCGAGCGGCGGCAGCGGCGCCAGGCCGTCCGCCGGGACGACGTCGTCGACCGCTCCGGTGGAGCGGGCGAGCGGACCGAGCCCGGCGGGCGCGGCGAGCGTGACCCGCGCGCCGGGCGTACCGCGGCGCAGGGCCCGCAGCGCCGGGACGGCCGTCAGCAGGTCGCCGAGGCCGAGCGCGCGCAGGACCACGATCCGGTGGCCGGTCAGGGCCACGACGTCTCCCGGGACGGGCAGACGACCATCTCCCGCACCTCGCAGCCCGGAGGCTGGGACAGCGCGAACGCGATGGTCGCCGCCACGTCACCGGGCTGGTTGAGCGTGGCGTCCGGGCCGGGCTTGTACTTGTCGGCGCGGTCGTCGAAGAACGCGGTGTCCATGCCGCCGGGCACGACCATCGTGACGGCGACCTTCCCGGCCGTCTCGGCGGCGAGCGCCCGGGTGAACCCGACGACCCCGAACTTGGACGCGCAGTAGGCGGTGGCGTCGCTCACGGCGCGCAGCCCGAGCGTCGACCCGATGGTGACGACCCGGCCGTGCGGCTCGTTCTCCAGGTAGGGGAGCGCGGCGCGGACGACGGTGACGGTGCCGAGCAGGTTCACCTGCACGACCCGCTCCCAGTCCTCGGCGGGGACGTCGCAGAGCGCCCCGCACGCGTCGATGCCCGCGGCGGTGACGACGGCGTTCAGGCCCCCGGCGGCGCGGGCCAGGCCGTGCACGGCGAGTTCGGCGCACTTGCGGTCCGCCAGGTCGGCCTGCCGGTACTCGACGTCGTCCTTCGGGGGATGCCGGTCGAGGACGAGCGGGCGCCCGCCGTCCGCCGCGACCCTGCGCGCGACGGCCTCGCCGAGCCCCGAGGCGCCACCGGTAATGAGGACGTTCATGACACGTTTCCCTTCGTGGTCGGCGTCGATCGCGTCGTCGACAGCAGACGCGTCGTGGAACGCCCCTCCAGGAGGGGCAGCAGGACGACCTCGCCGCCGTGGGCCCGGACCGTCCCGGCCTCGGGCAGCGTCGTTCCCGCGTAGTCGGCGCCCTTCACCCACACGTCCGGGCGAAGCCGCTCCAGCAGCGGCGCCGGGGTGTCGTCGTCGAAGACGACCGCGGCGTCGACGTCGCTGAGCGCCTCCAGCACCCGGACGCGGTCGGCGGCGGGCGTCACCGGACGGGACGGGCCCTTGCGGCGCCGCACCGACGCGTCGGAGTTCACGCACACGATGAGGCAGTCGCCGAGCCGCCGCGCCTGCTGCAGCAGGCTGACATGGCCGGCGTGGAGCAGGTCGAAGCAGCCGCCGGTCGCCACGACCGTGCCGCCCGCCCGGCGGGTCCGCTCGACCACGTCCCAGGCGTCGTCGCCGCGCTCGGGCGCGAGCCGGGCGGTGCCGGTCTCGGCGAGCTGCGCGGCGACGGCCGCGGCGGCCCCCGCGCGGACGAACTCCGACGCCCGGTCGACGCCCTCGGTGACGGCGCCGGCGAGCGTTCCGCCGTCCGCGAGCGCGGCGACGGCCCCGGCGGCGAAGCTGTCGCCCGCGCCGCACGCGTCGCCCCGCGCGGGTCGGGCGGGCGCGAGGAACGGCGCCTCCGACCCGTCGCACAGCAGCGCCCCCTCCGCGCCGAGCGTCACCGCGACGCCCTCGATGTTCCAGGCGCGACCGAGATGGCGGCCGCGCCGCCCGGCCGCCGACAGCCCGAACCCGGTGATGTCGGCGCCGTCCGCGGCGGCGAGCCGGGCCGCCTCCTCCTCGTTCGGGGTCAGCAGCCGCACGCCGGGGACGGGGGCCTCACCGCGCGGATGCGGGTCCCACACGACGGGCACGTCCGGGGGCAGCCCGCCGAGCAGCGACCGGACGGCGCGGTGCCCCGTGACGCCGCGACCGTAGTCGGACACCAGCACCGCGCCCGCGCCCGCGATCGCGTCGGCGACCCGCGGGCCGACGGGCCCGTCCAGGGCCCGGCCCTCCCCGGCGTCCAGCCGCGCCACCGACTGCCCGCCGGACCGGATCCGCAGCTTGCACGGGGTGCTGCCGTGCAGGTGGAGCGCGGCGACCTCCACATGCCGGTCCAGCATCGCGCGCAGCCGCCGCCCGCGGTCGTCGTCGGCGAGCGCGGTGACCAGGACCACCTCCCGCCCGTCGGCCGCCGCGAGCAGCGCCGCGAGGCCAGCGCCGCCGGGACGGGGCCGCTCCTCGGCCTGCTCGACGACGGGCACGGGCGCGTCCGGGCAGAGCCGGCTGCTGCTTCCGACGATGTCGACGTCGAGGAGCACGTCCCCCACGACGACCAGCGGCCCCCCGGACCGCGGCGCGGTCCGGGCGGTGGGCCGCGCGGTCGGTCGCGGGGTGGATCGCGGGCTCATCTCCCCACCCCCAGCGTCTCGTCGACCACCCCGCACAGCAGGTGGATCGCGGCGAGATGGATCTCCTGCACGGTCGAGGTCGCCCGGGCGTCCACGGTGACGGCGTCGTCGCAGGCCTCGGTCAGCGGGTTCGGCCCCGGACCGGTGACGGCCCACGCGGCGACGCCGAGCCGCCGCGCCCGGTGCGCCGCCGCGAGGACGTTGGGGCTGCGCCCGCTGGTCGACAGGCACACCAGCACGTCGCCGCGGCGGCCGTGCGCCTGGACCTGCCGCGCGAACACGTCGACGGGACCGTAGTCGTTGCCGATCGCGGTGGTCGCCGAGGTGTCGGCGTGCAGCGGGATCGCCGACAGCGGCCGCCGGTCGTCCTCGAACCGGCCGACGAGCTCGGCGGTCAGATGCTGCGCCTCGGCGGCGCTGCCGCCGTTGCCGCACGCCAGCAGCCGCCCGCCGCCGCGCAGCACGCGGGCGAGGTCGCGGCCCCACGCCTCGATGGTGGGCACCTGCGCGCGGAACCGCAGCGCCGCCTCCGCGAGCGCCTCCAGCCGCCGGTCCCGGTCGGTGGAGGTCCTGGTCTGCGCCGTCTGCGTCATGCGGCCACCTCGCTCAGCGCCGCGGCGTGGCGGTACACCTCCGTCGTGTCGGCGGCGACACGGGTCCAGGAGTAGCGGTCACGGGCCCGGTCGCCGCCCGCGAAACCCATTCCGGCGCGTCCGGCGGGGTCGTCCAGCAGCGCCCGGATCGCGCGGGCCGCGGCTTCCGGGTCGCGGGGCGGGACGTGGACGCCGGTGACGCCGTCGACGACCGTGTCGAGATGACCGCCGACGGCGCTCGCGACGACGGGGACGCCGCAGGCCATGGCCTCCAGCGGCACCATCCCGAACGGCTCGTACCAGGGCAGCGTCACCACGAGGCTCGCCGACCGGAGCAGCGGGGGGACCTCGTCGCGGCCGACGCGGCCGAGGAACTCCACCCGCCCGGCGACGCCCGCGTCCAGGGCCACGTCCCGCAGCCTGCGGACCTCCGGGTCGGTGTGCAGGTCGCCGCGGCGCGGGCCGCCCGCGACGGTGAGCCTCGCGCCCGGGACGTGCGCGAGCGCCCGGATGGCGGTGTCGACGCCCTTGCGTTCGACGAGCCGTGACAGCACCACCAGCCGGTGCCCGTCACGGCCCCGCGTCATCGTCGTGCGGCCGTCGGGGGTGAAGAGGTCGACGTCGACGCCGCACGGCACCACGTGGACGCGGTCGCGCGGGACGCCCATCGCGGCCAGTTCGGTGAGCTCGTCCGAGCAGGTGGCGAGCACGCCGTCGACGGCGCGCCCGACGGCGCGTTCCAGCCTGATCCGCGACGCCGGGCTGGTGTCCCCGTCGCCCTGGTGGCGGCGCTTCACCGTGCCGAGCGCGTGGTAGGTCTGCACGACCGGCACGCGCGGCCGGCCGGCCGCCTGCGCGGCCTGGACCGCGGCGAGCCCGCTCATCCAGAAGTGGGCGTGCGCGACGTCGGGAGGGTCGGCGGCCCACCGCCGCTCCAGGTAACGCCCGAAGTCGTGCATCCACGGCAGCAGGTCGTCCTTGGGGATGTGCTCGGGCGGACCGGCGGGGACGTGCTCGACGGTCACGCCGGGCGCCAGCCGCACCCTTTCCCGCTGGGCGGGGGAGTCGCGGCGGGTGTAGACGGTGACGTAGTGCCCCTGGCGACCGAGCTCGGCGGCCAGTTCCGCGACGAACACGTTCTGCCCGCCGCCGTCGGCCCCGCCCAGTCCCTTGCCCGTGGGGCCGCCGGCCGCCGCGCCGCGCCCGGCGGCGAGGGGGCTGGCGTGCTCGGAGATCATGGCTATCCTCATCGCGTTACCTCCCGGAGAGTTCGCCGCCAGTCGCGCAGGAAGCGCGCCAGGCCGTACCGGTCGACGGCGTGGGCCCGCGCCTCCTTGCCCATCTGGCGGGCCCGCGGCGGGTCGGCGGCCAGGGTCCGCGCGGCGTCCGCCAGCGTGGCGACGCGCGTGGACAGCACCCCGGCCTCCGGCGGCACCGCCTCGACCGCCTCGGTGGTGGCGAGCGCCACCACGGGCAGGCCGAGCATCATGGCCTCGATCAGCGCGAGGCCGAGGGACGTCCACCGGTAGGGGTGGACATAGACGCGGCGGCGGGCGAGTTCCTCGTGCATCCTCGCCTGCGGCAGGTCCTCGAAGGTCCACAGCGACTCGTGCGGGATGCCGAGCCGGTCGGGGACGCCGGTGACGTTCATCCCGAACAGGTCGAGCGGCACCGCGCCCGCGAGTTCGGCGAGCAGGTCGGTCCCGGCGACGCGGCCCCGGCGCAGCGGGTCGTTGATGACGACGCCCGCCCGCGGCATGTCGGCGGTGTACCGGTAGCCGGGGTCGACGACGCCGTGCTCGATGACCCGGGTCGGGGCGTCGCCGCAGTTCCAGAACAGCCGGTTGAAGTGCGTGACGTGGACGACCAGGATGTCGGAGCGGTCATGCAGGAAGTGGCGGCTGTCGGGGACGACCTCCTCGGGCAGCCCGATGTCGGACGGCGTCCGGCGCGGCGTGTCGTGCTCGACGTAGACGGCGGGGACGTCGCGTCCGGGGCGGCGGCCGAGCCATTCCTCGGCCAGCCGCAGCTCGTGGGGGCGTTGCAGGACGACGACGTCGACGTCCTCGTCGCGGAGCCGTTCGGGCGGCACCTCGACCGCCCGGTCGGGCCAGGTGAACGTGTCGGGCCGTCCCCTCCCGTCCGGGCCGCGGTCCGGGGTGACCGGGACGAGCGTGGTCCACGGGCCGTGGACGAACGACGTCGCCCACGAGCCGTGCACGTGCCACAGCAGAACTCTCACCGGGTACCCACCTTCTCGTCGGACGGCACGGCCTCCCGTCTCATCACGATCTCCAGGGCGGCGGCGACCTCGTCGGCGCCGACGGACGACAGGCACGGGTGGCCGTCGACCGGGCACTCGCGGGCGCGGCTGTCCTTGCACGGCGCCTGCTGGTCGCCGAGCAGCGCCATCGGGACCCCGAACGGCGCCCACCGGGCCGCGGGCACGGTCGGGGCGAACAGCGACACGACGGGCGTGCCCACCGCCGCCGCCAGATGCGCGGGCCCGGTGTTGCCGGCGACGACGGCGCGGGCGCCCGCCAGCACCGACGCCAGTTCCGGCAGCGTGGTCCGGCCGCCGAGGTCCAGGCCGTCCTCCCCGGCGACGAGCGCGGTCAGTTCCTTCTCGTCGCCGTGGCCGGTGACGACGACGCGGTGGCCCGCCGCGTCCAGCACCCGGACCGCCTCGGCGCAGCGGTGCGGCGGCCAGGCCCGCGCGGGCACGGACGTCCCCGGATGCACGACGACGTACCCGGGGCCGCCGGTGAGATGACCGGTGTCAGGGAGCGGGCCCCGGACCCGCAGCCGCGCGTCGTCGGGGGACGGGAACCCGGCGTCCTCGGCCAGCGCGAGCATGCGCAGCGGCTCCGGCACGTCCTCGTCGGGACGGTGCCGCAGGTCGAGCAGCGAGCCGGGGTAGTCCTCGCTGATGCCGCCGATCCACGGTGTCCCGGCCAGGCGCAGCAGCAGCGCCAGCGGCAGCGGCGACTGGTGGAACGAGGTCAGGATCAGCGCGCGGTCGAAGCCGCGGAGCCCGCGCGTCAGCTCGTCGATCTCGTCGCGCCTGACCGGGACGTGGTCCGGGTCGATCCACGGGGCGCGCCACTCGATGACGTGGTCGACGCCGGGCAGCAGGTCGGCGGCGGCGCGGCCGCGGGGGCCGCACAGCAGCACGACCTCGTCGGCGCGGGCGGCGACCGCCCGCACGGCGGGCCCGGCGAGGAGCACGTCGCCGAGGTTGTCCTGGCGGGACACGAGGACCCTCATCGGCGCCGCCTTCCGCCGAGGACCAGATCGACGGCGGCGAGCAGCGTCGGCGCCGTCTCCGGCGCCCGCGCGATCTCCGCCGCGAGGGTGCGGCGGGTCGGGACGAGGATGCCGCGGGCGCCCGCCGCCGCGGCGGCCTCGACGTCGCGGCCGATGTCGCCGATGACGGCGCAGCCGGACGGCGGCACGCCGAGCCGCCGCGCCGCCCGCACGATCATCCCGGGGCGCGGCTTGCGGCAGTCGCAGGCGTCGTCGCCGTCGTGGGGGCAGAACTCCCAGACGTCGACGCGGCCGAGCAGCTCCTCGACCCGCGCGTTGACGCGCCGCACGTCGTCGGCGGTGATGTGCCCCTTGGCGACGCCCGACTGGTTGGACACGACGCCGATGCGGGCGCCGTGGCGCCGCAGCCGGTCCAGGGCGCGTCGCGCGCCCGGCATCGGCTCCACCCGCGCCGGGTCCCCGTTGTACGGAACGTCCTTGATGAGGGTGTCGTCGCGGTCGAACAGCACGGCCCACGGCCCGTCCCAGCGTCCGGCGCGGCGGTGGACGACCAGACCCCGGAGCCGGTGCCACACCGCGACGGGCGGGATCGCGGCGCTGGTCACGGTCATCTTGAGGATCTCGTCCGGTGTCCGTGGCCCCGGCCTGATCCGCCGGTGCGCGAACCGGGCCGTCAGCACGGCCCACGCGGCCACGGCGGCCAGGTGCACGGTCGGGCGGCCGTGCCGGGCCGCCGGCGCCGTCGCGACCGAGAGCAGGCCCGCCGCGGTGGTCGTGACATGACGGCGGAGCAGGCCGCGCCCCTCGCCCGCGCGGGCGCGCCAGCACCGGCCGTGCACCCGCCACATGAGGACGTCGTCGGCGTTCCCCGCCTGCGCCCGCACCGACGCCCAGAACCCGGCGGGACGCACCGGATGCGTCACCCTCCGGGCGCCGAGGACGAGGCCGTGCCCGGCGTCCAGGACGCGCAGCGCCAGGTCGGCGTCCTCCCGGTAGGCGCGGCGGAACCGCTCGTCGAAACCGCCGACCTCCTCCAGGACGCCGCGCCGGTAGGCCATGTCGGCGGTGATCCAGTCGGCGCCCGCCAGCGCGGCGGTGCCCCGCTCCCAGTCCGTCGGGGCCCGGCCGCCGTCCGGCGGCGGGACCGTGACCCGGCCCTGGGAACCGCCGACCCCGGGTGGCAGGCCACCGAGGTCGGCGGCCAGTGCGGCGGGCCACCCGGGCGCGGGCACGACGTCGTCGTCCAGGAACGCGACCCACTCGGTCGTCGCGGCGCGCCAGCCCGCGTTCCGGGCGGCGGCGGGGCCGCGCCCGCCGGAGCGGATCACCCGGATCTCCGGGCCGTCGCGAGGGACGCGGGCGGTCGTGCCCCCGTCAGGGACGGGGGCGGTCTCCGCCGGGAGGGGGAGCGGGGCGCCGGGCCCGGGACGGTCGTCCACGACGATGATCTCCCGCGGCGCCGATCCGGGGTCGGCGGCGCTGGCGTCGAGCAGGGCGCGCAACGTCGCGCGCAGGCTCTCCCTGCCGATCGTGGGAATGACGACGGTGCGGTTCATCGGGCGTGCACCTCCCGGCGGCGCACCACGTAGGGGCCGATGGCGAGCAGGTCGACCGGGGCGGAGCCGAAGCACTCCAGCGCGTCGCGCGGGTCGTCGACCATCGGCCTTCCGGCGGTGTTCAGGCTGGTGTTGACGACGACGGGCAGGCCGGTGCGGCGGCGGAACTCCTCCAGCAGGCGCGCGAGGAGCGGCTCGTCGGCGGCCGCGACCGTCTGGATGCGGGCGGTGCCGTCCACGTGCACGACCGCGGGTATCCGCTCCCGCCAGTGTGGTCGCACCTCGTGGACGAACAGCATGTACGGGCTGGGCAGCGGACCGTCGAAGATCTCCGCCGCGTGGTCGAGCGCGACCATCGGCGCGATCGGCCGGAACTGCTCGCGGCCCTTGACGTCGTTGAGCCGCTCCACGTTGCCCGCGTGCCCGGGATGGGCGAGCAGCGAGCGGCGTCCGAGGGCGCGCGGGCCGAACTCCGACCGGCCCTGGAACCAGGCGACGATCTCGTTGCGGGCGAGCGCGTCCGCCACGGCGGCGGCCAGGTCGTCCGGCCGCTCGTGGGGAATCCCGGCGGTGTCGAGCCACCGGGCGATCTCCCGGTCGTCGAAGTGGCGGCCGAGGTCCGCGCCGGGCATGGCGGTGAGCGGGTCGCCGCCGTCGCGCGCCACGTGCAGCGCGGCGCCGAGCGCCGTTCCCGCGTCGCCCGCGGCGGGCTGCACCCACACGTCGTCGTACGGGCCGGTCGCGGCGAGCCGGGAGTTGGCGACGCAGTTCAACGCGACGCCCCCGGCGAGCGTCAGGCGCCGGGAGCCGGTGCGGCCGTGCAGCCACGCGGCCAGCTCCAGCAGGACCTCTTCGAGGCGGACCTGGGCGCTGGCGGCGAGGTCGGCGTGGTCGCGGGTCCACTCGCCGCCGGGCCGGCGCGCCTTGGCGAGCGCGCCCCAGTCGACGCGGGCGGCCGTGAAGCCGCCGTCTCCCGTGGCGCGGACGTGCTCGCGCAGCTCGTCCGCGAACCGCGGCTCGCCGTAGGACGCCAGCGCCATCACCTTGTACTCGTCGCTGGAGCGCAGGAAGCCGAGGTGCTCGGTGAGCTCCTCGTACATCAGGCCCAGCGAGTGCGGCAGCCGCTGCGCGCACAGCGGTGTCAGGACGCCGTTCCGGTAGGTCCCGGCCAGATGGGAGTGCGACTCGCCGCGGCCGTCGAGGACCAGCACGTCGCCGTCGCCCGGCCCGGGCGCGGCGAGCGCGGCGGACGCGGCGTGCGCCACATGGTGAGGGACGTACCGGACGATCCCGGGATCCAGCCCGGGCAGCGCGGTCGCGAGGAAGTTCGGGGCGCGCCGCGCGTACAGCGTGCGCAACCGTTCCCACTGCTCGTCGTGGCCGTCGATTCCGGGCTCGACGAGGTCGGGGTCGTAGGAGTAGGCGACCGCGTCGAGGTCACCGGGCTCCAGCCCGGCCTCCTCCAGGCACCAGCGGGCCGCCTTCTCGGGCGGTTCCCAGGCGGAGAACGGCACCGGACGTTTCCCGTGCTTGCGGCGGCTGAAGCGCTCTTCCTCCGCCGCCGCGACGACGGCGCCGTCCACGGTCAGCGCGGCGGCCGGGTCGTGGAAGATCGCATTTATTCCGAGCACGCGCATGGATGACCCCGTTTCGGCGCAGCGTTCGGTGAATGGGCGATGCCGTCGTCGTAGGCATCGGCCCTGGTGGTTCCTACGGGGAGCGAAATTCCCTATAGGTGATTTCGACCTCCGGCCGGGACATTGCCGCAGACCATGGCCCTAAACGCTAAAGTCCGAAAAGTCGCTTGTAGTTGAAGTGCCAGATAATGAGGATTGTCTTCACATACAGGCGAAAGGCCCGGGTACAGCGGATTCATGAGGTTCACGGTGGTCGTCATCACCCGGGACCGGCGCCGGTCCCTGCTCGCGACGCTCGCCCGCGTCCGAGAGCTCCGGGAGCGGTCTCCGGTCATCGTCGTGGACAACGCCTCGCGGGACGGCAGCGCCGACGCCGTGGCGCGCGAGTACCCCGAAGCCCGGCTGATCCGGTCGTCGCGCAACCTCGGCGCCGTCGCCCGCAACGTCGCCGTGGACCACGTCCGCACCCCCTACGTGGCGTTCTGCGACGACGACACCTGGTGGGAGCCGGACGCGCCGTCCCGTGCCGCACACCTGCTCGACGCGCGCCCCCGGCTCGCGGTCGTCACCGGACGGATCCTGGTCGACCCCGGCGGCCGCGAGGACCCGATCGTGCCCGAACTGCGGCACTCGCCCGTCCCCGGGCCGCCGTGGCTGCCGGGCCCCGCGCTCGGGTCGTTCCTCGCCGGGGCGTCCATGGTGCGGACGGACGCGTTCCGCGAGGCGGGCGGGTTCTCCGCGCGGCTGTGGCTCGGCGGCGAGGAGGAACTGCTGAGCGCCGACCTGATGGCGCTCGGCTGGTGGCTGTGCTTCGCCGAGGACGTCGTCGTGCACCACGAGCCGTCCCGGGTCCGCGAGGCGCACCTGCGGCGGCGGCACGGCATCCGCAACACGCTGTGGTTCACCTGGCTGCGCCGCCCGCTGCCCGCCGCCGCCCGCCGCACCGCCGCGCTGCTGCGCACGCTCCCGCGCGACCGCGTCACCGCGGGCGCGCTCGCCGAGGCCGCCGCGGGCCTCGCCTGGGTGGCCCGGGAGCGGCGGCCGCTGCCCCCGGACGTCGAGGCCCGGCTCCGCCGCCTGGAGACCTCCCAGCGGGAGTCCACGGCCCGCCGCTACGTGAGCTAGGAGGACCCCATGGGCGTCGACACCGATGGCGGGGCCGCCGTGACCGTGGTGGTGGCGACCCGCGACCGCGCGCCGGAGCTGCGCCGCAGCCTCGCCCGCCACGCCGCCGGGCACGCCGCCGGTGAGGGGCACGCCCCGGTCATCGTGGCCGACAACGCGTCCCGCGACGACACCGCGGAGGTCGCCGAGGCGGCCGGGGCCCGCGTGCTCCGGCTGCCGCGCAACCTCGGCGCCGCCGCCCGCACCGTCGCCGCCGAGCACGCCACGACCCGGTTCGTCGCGTTCGCCGACGACGACTCGTGGTGGGCGCCCGGCTCCCTCGACCGCGCCGTGGAGATCCTCGACGCGCATCCACGGACGGCGCTGCTCGCGGCCCGCGTGCTCGTCGGCGACGAGCAGCGGCCGGAGCCCGTCTCCGAGTTGATGGCCCGCTCGCCCCTCGGCCGCCCGGACGGGCTGCCAGGACCCGCCGTCCTCGGCTTCCTCGCCTGCTCGGTCATCGTGCGGCGCGACGCGTTCCTCGACGCGGGCGGGTTCTCCCGCGTCCTGCACTTCGGCGGCGAGGAGGAACTGCTCGCCCTCGACCTGGCCGCCGCCGGGTGGGGCCTCGCCTACGTGCCCGAACTCGTCGTCCACCACCACCCGTCCACGGCGGGCCGCGACCCGTCCGCGCGCCGCCGCCGCGAGGTCCGCAACCGGGTGCTGACCGCGTGGCTGCGCCGCCCGCTCCCGGTCGTCGGCCGCGCCGCCGTGTCGGCGCTGACCACCCGGGACGGCCGCGCGGGGCTCGCCGACGCGGCCCGCGCCCTGCCCGGCCTGGTCGGCGCCCGCCGCCCGGTCCCGCCCGCCGTGGAGGCGGCCCGCGCCCGCCTGACGCGCTACTGAGCCTTCGGCCTTCGGCCGCGGGCGAGGAACAGCCCCGCCGCGGCGCCGAAGAGCGCCACCGCCGAGAGCGCCCACCCCGTGCCGTACTCGGCGTGCCCGGTCGCGCCGCCGGGCCCGGCCAGCGTCAGGAACAGCGTTCCGACGGTGGCGATCCCGATCACCTGCCCGAGCTGCATCACCGTGAGCAGCAGCCCGCTCGCGTCGGACGCGTCGCGGGCCGGGACGTGCGCCAGCGCGACCGTCATCGTGATCGACATGACGCCGAGGCCCATCCCGATGACCGCCGTCAGCGCCTCGTAGGCCACGCCGCCCCCGCCGAGCGGCCCGAGCCACGCGTAGCCGGCCGCGGCGACGACGAACCCGACGGGGACCGCGGCACGGTGCAGGCGGTCGGGCAGCCGCTGCCAGGTCAGCCCGACCAGCGCGTACGCCAGGACGCACGGCACGAACGCGAGCCCCGACTCCACCGGCGACAGGTTCCTCCCGCCCTGGAGGTGCAGCGTCGTGGTGAACAGGAACGCCCCCCAGCTCCCCGGCCCGAACAGGAGCGCGACACAGGCCGGTGCCAGCAGCGGCGCCCGGAGCACCCGGGCCGAGAGCAGCGGCCGTCCGCCCGTGGCCGCGAACCGCCGCTCCACGAGGACGAAGGCGGCCACGAACACGACGCTCGCCGCCAGCGACGCCCACCCCCACGCCGGCCAGCCCAGCTCATGCCCCATGATCAGCGGGACGACGAACAGCAGCACCGCCGGGCTCAACGTCAGCAGCCCCGCGACGTCCAGCTCGCCGCGCACCCCCGCACCGCGCGACCGGGGCTCGTCGCGCGGCAGGACGCGCGGCCCGGCGAGCAGCAGCGCGGCACCGATCGGCACGTTCACCAGGAAGACCGTCCGCCAGCCCGCGCCGAACAGGTCCGCGCTCACCAGCACGCCCCCGGCCACCTGCCCGACCACGACGCCGCCCCCGATGGTCGCCGTGTACAGCCCGATCGCCCGCCCCCGCGCCGCGCCGGTGAAGCTCCGCTGGATCATGGACATCACCTGCGGTGTCAGCAGCGCCGCCGCGGCCCCCTGGAGGAAGCGGAAGCCCACGAGCGTCCCCGTGGAGGGCGCCAGCCCGCACGCCAGCGACGCCACGGTGAACGCCGCGAGGCCCGCCTGGTACATGCGGCGATGGCCGGCGAGGCGACCGAGCCGCGCCCCCGTGATCAGCAGCACCGCGAAGGCGATGATGTACCCGGCCACCACGAGCTGGAGCCCGGCGCCGGACGCGTGCAGGTCGGCGCGCAGCGTCGGCAGGGCGACGTTGACGATGTTGGTGTCCAGGATGCACATGAACTGCCCGAGCAGGATGACGGCCAGCGCCACCCCACCGGCCCCGTCCCGCGACCCCCGGTCGGGAATGATCCCCCGCCGATCGGTTGTCTGTGTCATATGTGGCAGTCTGCGAGGAAACGGATACCGGTAACGAGAGCCTGCCGATCCTGGTACCGGCAGCACCTGGCACCGAGCGCCGACCGGGTGCAGGCTTGATCCCGTGACCACCCTGGACACCGCCACCATGGACTCCGACACCGCCTCCCGCGCCGTCGGCCGCACCCGCGCCCGGGCACGGCCGCGTCGTACCGAGCTGGCGGCGTTCCTGCGGAGCAGGCGGGAGCGGATCACGCCCGAGGACGTGGGGATGCCGCCCGGAATCCGGCGCCGCACCCCGGGCCTGCGCCGCGAGGAGGTCGCCCAGCTCGCCGGGATCGGCGTCACCTGGTACACGTGGCTGGAACAGGGCCGTCCGATCAACGCCAGCCCCCAGGTGCTGGACGCGGTGGCGCGGACGCTGAGACTGGACGCCACGGAGCGGGAGCACCTGTACCACCTGGCGGAGGTCCCGGACGCCACGGTGGGCGGGGAGTCCGAGTGCCTGCCCGAGGACCTCCAGGGCATCGTCGACGCGCTGGTCCCGCTTCCCGCGGCGGTGGCCAACGGCCGCTGCGACGTCCTCGCCTGGAACGCCGCCTACGCGGCCGTCTTCCCGCACGTCGTGGCGGCGCCCCCGGGGGAGCGGAACTTCCTGCTGATCTCGTTCACGTTGCCGCCGTGCTGCAACCCGATCGCCAACCTGGAGGAGACGGCGGCGGGGAACGTCGCGGTGTTCCGGCACCGCTACAGCCGGCACCTCGGTGAGCCCGGCTGGAAGAACCTCGTCCGGCGGTTGCAGGACGCCAGTCCGGAGTTCGCGCGGCTGTGGGCCTCGCACGACGTCGCCACGCCGGGCCCGTCCGTCCGGGTGTTCCGCCACCACGCCGCCGGGCACATCCGGACGCGCACCACCGTCATGGACGTCGGCTCGTCACCGGAGACGCGGCTCATCGTCTACACGCCGAGCGACGAGCGGAGCCGCGAGCGGATCGACCGGCTGCTCGCCGACCCCGGGGCCGCCGCCCTCGACCACCGGCACTGACCCCGCCCGAGGCTCAGGACCTGGACCGCCGGGCGATCACGACCAGGTCGATCGCGGCGACGACGGCGACCGCCGCGCACAGCGCCGCCGCCGTCCAGAGGCCGCCGTCGTCGTCGCGCTGCGCGGCCACCGCCAACACGACCGCGGCCGCCGTCGCCGCGACCAGCGCGATCGTGGACAGGATCGCCCGTAGCCGCAGCGGGCTGCGCGCCTCCAGCGGCTCTCTCCCCGCCGGCTGCCGGTGGCGGTACGGACCCCGGGCCACCGCTCACCTCACGAACGTGCCGACGAGGGTGCCGGACGCCACGACCTTCTCCTGGACGGCGACGCGCAGGTCCTCCGCGGTGAAGCCGTCGCGGAGCCCGGACGGCTCCGACAGCCCGTACAGCCGGAAGAAGTACCGGTGCGGGTCGTCGCCCGCCGGGGGCTTCGGGCCGCCGTACCCGTCGGCGCCGTAGTCGTTGCGGCCGACGACGGCGCCGGTGGGCCGCTCACCGGCGTCCAGCCCCGTGGTCGCCGGGTCGATCCCGGCCAGCAGCCAGTGCGCGAACGTGCCGGTGGGCGCGTCGGGGTCCTCGCAGGCGAGCGCGAGCTCCACCACCTCCCCGGAAGGCTCCGACCATTCCAGCGGAGGGGACACGTCGCCGCTGTCGTGCGAGTAGTCCGCCGGCATGAGCGTGTGATCGTCGAACGCGGCGCTCCTCAGCATCATCTGTTCCATGCGCTGCTCGTGCCCCCTCCCGCCCGGTCGATGCGCCGGCCCACGTGTTGATCGCGAGTGCCTTCAGCGGAGGGCCCGGCGCTGCGCCGTGTACTGGAGCGCGGCGAACCCGGCGACGACGCCCGCCTGGAGCACCGCCCAGACGCCGCCCACGGTGGTCAGGGAAAGCCAGCCCGCGGCGACCGTCACGACGCTCAGGACCGCCCACAGCAGGTTCGCCTCCACGATCGCGCCGACGGCCCGGCGGTGGGGGCGGGCCGGGGTCGAGACGGCCCACACGGCGACCGCGTAGAGCAGCAGGAACACGCCGATCGCGCGGCCGGGCCCCGCGTCCAGGCCGAGCAGGTCGCCGAGGGGGCCGGCGAGCGTCAGGTAGGCGAGCCCGTTGACGCCGGTCACGACGGCGTCCAGGCGGAGCGCGAGGCGCAGCAGGCGGGAGGCGTCGGTGGACAGGCCGGCGGGGGTGATGGAACGGATCGCGGTCATCGTGGTCCCTCTCTCTTCGTCGATGACCTCGACGTTACGGACGCGTCGGAGGCCGGGCGATTACGTCGGAGGTAAGGGGACGGGGCGGGCGCTCCGGCCGGAGTGCACAAACGGAGCCCGGACCCGCTGTCATCTCTACGAGGCGTGAACGGGCCCCCGGGGTGGCAGGACTCCCACTGGTCGCCGAGCGACCGGAACACGACGAGTCCGGAGGGACGTCGCCGGGGGAGACGTCACGATCACTGGTGGAGTGCGCACATTGATCAGTCCCCTGCACATCCAGACGGTGCGCGAGGTCGTCCGCACCGGCTCCTTCGCGGACGCGGCCCGCAACCTGGGGTACACCGCGTCCGCCGTCTCCCAGCAGATCGCCGCGCTGGAACGGGCCTGCGGGCTGGAGCTGTTCGAGCGGCGGGCGCGCAGCGTCCGGCCGACCGGCGCCGCGTTCTTAATGGTCAGCAAGGGCAACGACGTGCTGTCGGCGCTCGACACGCTGGAACGCGAACTGCGCGCGGTCGCGAGCGGCGAGCGCGGCGCCCTGCAGCTCGGCAGCTTCCCGACCGCCAGCGCCCGCATCCTCCCGCGGGTGCTGGCGGAGCTGTCCCGGATCCGGCCCGGCATCGAGATCACCCTGTCGGAGGGCGAACCGGACGAGCTGCTGCCCGAGCTGCTCGACGGCGACCTCGACCTCCAGCTCGTATACCGGTACGACCAGTTCCCGCGCACCTGGCCCGACCAGATCGTGGAGACGCCCGTCATGGACGAGAACCTCGTGCTGTGCGTACCCCGGGACCATCCCCTGGCGGGCGGCCGCACGGCCCGGTTGCGGGACCTGCGGTCGGAGACGTGGATCGCGAGCCGCCCGGAGAGCCCCGGCGCGCAGGCGCTGGAACGGCTGTGCGGCACCGCCGGGTTCACGCCGAACATCGCCTTCCGCAGCAACGACTACGCGGTCGTGTGCGGGCTGGTCGGCTGCGGCCTGGGGATCGCGCTGGTCCCGGAGCTGGGTTGCGTGCCCGCGCCGGGCCTGCGGGCGCTGCGGCTCAGCCGCCGCGCCCCGCGGCGGCACGTCACGGTCCTGTGCCGCGCCACCAACACCAACCCCCTCGTCAAGGAGGTGTTGCGCGGCCTCACCGAGGTCGCCCGTGGTGTCGAGGCGGAGATCGGCGGCGTGACCGACCCGCCCGCCTCGGCGTGAGCGCCCTCCTACAGCCGGAAGCCGAGGTCGGGCGTGATCTCCACGACGTCCATCTGCGCCTTCTGGAGCCGTCCCGAGAAGTCCCAGTTCATCGACTGCCAGCGGGTGAACTGGTCCAGAACCCAGATGCCCGACTGGCGGCCGCCGTTCCCGGACCGTCCGTTCCCGCCGAACGGCAGGTGCGCCTCGGCGCCCGACGTGGAGTTGTTCACGCTGACCATCCCCGCGGAGATCCGCCGCCGGAACGCGAACACCTCCGCCGGGTCCGTCGTGTAGATCGACGCCGACAGCCCGTAACCGGGGGCGTTGGCGAGAGCGATCGCCTCGTCGAGCGTCCGGTACGGCGCGACGCCGACGATCGGGCCGAACGTCTCGTGCAGGAACAGTTCGTCGTCCGGCCGGACCCCGTCGACGATCACCGGGTGGTAGTAGAGCCCGGCCTCGGCGTCGCCGTCGAAGCCGTCGCGCGGGTTCGACGGCGAGATCCGGCCGGTCCCGGACGAGCCGTGCACGGCGTGGCGCGGGCCGATCCAGCCGAGGACCTTCTCGAACCCGTCCGCGAACCGTTCGTCGATCAGCGGCCCGTACAGGACGTCGCCCGCCGGGTCCCCGACGGTCGCGGCCCGCGTCGCCTCGTCCAGCAGCCGGACGAACTCGTCCCGCACGGACTCGTGGACGATCGCCGTGCCGAGCGACGTGCAGCGCTGCCCGGCCGTTCCGAACCCGGAGAACAGCGCGCCCTCGACGGCGAGCGTCAGGTCGGCGTCCTCGGTGACGACCATCGGGTTCTTGCCGCCGAGTTCCAGGCACGGCGACTGGAGGTGCCGCCCGCACAGCTCCCCGATCCGCGCGCCGACCTCGGTGGACCCGGTGAACCCGACCTTGTCGACCAGCCCCCGGACCAGGGCCCGTTCCAGGCCGCGGAACGTCTCCGGCCCGTCCGCGTACACGACGTTCAGGACGCCGTCCGGCAGCCCGGCGTGCGCGAACACCTGGTAGAACGCCTCGGCGCACGCCGCCGCGTACTCCGCGGGCTTCCACACCACCGCGTTCCCGCACAGCAGCGCCGGGACGATGTACCAGGACGGCACAGCCACCGGGAAGTTCCCCGCCGTGATCGCGGTGACGACGCCGACCGGGTCGCGGAACGTGAACAGCTGCTTGTCGGGCATCTCCGACGGGACGGTGTGCCCGTACAGCCGCCGTCCCTCCCCGAGGAAGAACGCGCACGTGTCCGCGATCTCCTGGACCTCGCCGAGCGCCTCGGCGTACGGCTTGCCGACCTCGCGGGTCACGACGCGGGCCAGCGCCGCCTTGTTGGCCTCGACGAGCCGGCCGATCGCGGCGACGACCTGCCCGCGCACGGGCGGCGGCACGTCCCGCCAGGCGTCCTGGGCGTTCCGCGCCGCCTCGCACGCGCGAACGAGGTCGTCCGCGTCCGCGAGGGACACCTCCGCGACCACATCGGTGGTCCGGGACGGATCGGTGGATCGGTACAGGCGGCCCGCCCCGGACGGGACCCGGGCGCCGCCGATGACGGACGTGAGCACGGTGGACACGCCTCCAGCCTGAACGGGCCACGGCGTCCACGCCAAGATCGTGCAGCGCGCGGCTTCCTAACCCCCAGGCCCAGCCCGGCTGAGGCTGGCCGAAAGGGCCGTTCTAGCATTCCCTCGACGCTCGAACCGCGTTTCGATTCCGCGCAGGAGACCGAATGGCCGAGCCCGTCGACGTCCACTTCCTGGAGAAGGCCGCGTCCCTCACCCCGTCGGGCGCGCCGCTTCCGCCGGGCACGCCGGGCGGCGAGCGGCTCCTGGAACTGTTCGACGCCCAGCTCGGCAGCAGGCACCTCGACCTCGCCGCGCGGTGGCTGCGCTCCGAAGGGCACGGCTTCTACACGATCGGGTCGGCCGGTCACGAGGGGAACGCCGCGGTCGCCGCCGCGCTCCGCCCGGACGACCCGGCGCTGCTGCACTACAGGTCGGGCGCGTTCTTCCTGGAACGGGCCCGTCAGGTGCCCGGCGGGAACCCGCTCCGCGACGTGCTCCTCGGCCTGGTCGCCGCCGCCGAGGAACCCATCGCGGGCGGCCGTCACAAGGTGTTCGGCAGCCACCGCCTGCACGTCATCCCGCAGACGTCCACGATCGCCTCGCACCTGCCGCGCGCCCTCGGCGTGGCGTTCGCGATCGAGCGCGCCGCCCGCCTCGGCGTGGACACGCCCTGGCCACGGGACGCGGTGGCCGTGTGCGGCTTCGGGGACGCCTCCGCCAACCACTCCACCGCCACGGGCGCCATCAACGCGGCCGTCAACTGCGGTTTCCAGGGCCTGCCGCTGCCGCTGCTGCTCGTCTGCGAGGACAACGGCATCGGCATCAGCGTCCGCACCCCGCCCGGCTGGATCCACGCCGCCTACGGGTCGCGTCCCGGGCTCGCCTACTTCCACGCCGACGGGTGCGACCTCGCCGACGCCCACGCCGTCGCGGACCAGGCCGTCCGCTGGGTCCGGGAACGTCGCCGTCCCGCGTTCCTGCATCTGCGGACCGTCCGGCTGATGGGACACGCCGGGTCCGACGTCGAATCGGCCTACCGGACGCCCGCCGAACTGGCCGCCGACCTCGACCGGGACCCGCTCCCGCGGACGGCGCGGCTGCTCGTCGACCACGGCGCCGCCACCGCCGACGAGATCATCGACCTGTACGAGGCGAAACGCGACGAGGTGATGTCGCTCGCCGCCGAGGTGGCGGACGCGCCGCGGCTCGCGTCCGCCGCCGCGGTGATGGCGCCGATCCGCACCGCCACGTCCACCAAGGACGTGACCCCCGAAAGCACGACGCCGCCCGGGACGGGGGAGCGGGTCACGGTCGCGCAGGCGATCAACCGGACGCTCGGCGACCTCCTGGACGAACGTCCCGACCTGCTCGTCTTCGGTGAGGACGTGGCGCGCAAGGGGGGCGTCTACGGGGTCACGCGCGGCCTGCTGAAACGGGCCGGGGCGGCGCGGGTGTTCGACACGATCCTGGACGAGCAGTCCATCCTCGGCCTGGCGCTCGGGCTCGGCCCGGCCGGGATGCTGCCCGTCCCCGAGATCCAGTACCTCGCCTACCTGCACAACGCCGCCGACCAGATCCGAGGCGAGGCCGCGACGCTGCCGTTCTTCTCCTCGGGCCGGTACCGCAACCCGATGGTCGTCCGCGTCCCCGGCTACGCCTACCAGAAGGGGTTCGGCGGCCACTTCCACAACGACAACGCCGTCGCCGCCCTCCGCGACATCCCCGGCCTCGTCATCGCGTCGCCGGCCCGCCCCGACGACGCCGCCGGGATGCTCCGCGCCTGCGTGGACGTCGCCGCGTCGGACGGCCGGGTGTGCGCCTTCCTGGAGCCCATCGCGCTGTACCACGTCCGGGACCTGCACGAGGACGACGACGGCGGGTGGCTCGCACCGCCCGGAGGGCCCGTCCCGATCGGCCGTGCCCGCACCTACGGCGACGGCGGCGACCTCACCATCGTGACGTTCGCGAACGGCGTGCGGATGAGCCTGCGGGTCGCCCGGCGCCTGGAGGCCCGTGGAGTCCGGTGCCGCGTCCTGGACCTGCGGTGGCTCGCGCCGCTGCCCGTGGACGACCTGCTCCGCGAGGCCCGCGCCACCGGGGCCGTCCTGATCGCGGACGAGACGCGCCGGACCGGCGGGGTGTCCGAGGCGGTTCTCACCGCGCTCGCCGACGCCGGCTTCCAGGGCCGGGCGGTCAGGGTCGCGAGCGAGGACAGCTTCATCCCTCTCGGCGACGCCGCCCGCCACGTCCTGCTGTCCGAGGACGCCGTCGAGGACGCGGCGGAGGCGCTGCTCACCGGTCGTCGATGACCGGGTCGCCGCCCAGGTAGGCGGCCTTCACCCGGTCGTCCCGCGCCAGGTCGGCGGCGGGCCCCGACAGCACGATCCGGCCCGTCTCCAGGACGTACGCGCGGTCGGCGAGGCGGAGCGTCTGGTGCGCGTTCTGCTCGACGATCAGGATCGTCGCGCCCTGGTCGCGGATCTCCCGGACGACCCGCAGCACCTGCTGTGCCATCTGCGGCGCGAGTCCCATCGTCGGCTCGTCCAGCGCGAGCAGGCGGGGACGCATCATCAGCGCGCGGCCGATCGCGAGCATCTGCTGCTCGCCGCCGGACAGCAGCCCGGCGAGCTGGCCGCGCCGCTCCCCGAGCCGGGGGAACATCGCGTACACCTCCTCCCGGCGGGCCGCGACCGCGGCCCGGTCGCGGCGGCGGAGGTACCCGCCGAGCAGCAGGTTCTCGGCGACGCTCAGCGCGGGGAACACGCGGCGGCCCTCCGGGACGTGCCCGAGCCCGGCCGCGACGATCCGGTGCGCGCCGAGGCGGGTGATGTCGCGGCCGTCGAACTCGACACGCCCGGAACGGGCCCGGTGCAGGCCCGTGACCGTGCGAAGGGTGGTGGTCTTGCCCGCGCCGTTGCTGCCGAGCAGCGCGACGATCTCGCCGTCCGCGACGTCGAAGGAGATCCCGGCCAGCGCCTCGACCTGCCCGTACCGGCTGCGCAGGTCGGTGACCCGCAGGAGCGTCATCGCGGCACCTCCGGGACGAGGTCGGGGTCCGGATCGTCGGGGACGCCGAGATAGGCGGCGATGACCCGCTGGTCCTCCTGGATCTCGGCGGGCGGGCCCACCGCGATCGTCCGGCCGTGCTCCAGCACCGTCACCCGGTCGGAGATCGACATGACCAGCGCGACATCGTGCTCGATCAGCACGACCGCGGTGCCGAGCGCGCTGATCCGCGCGATCAGGCCCATCAGCGCCCGCTTCTCGGTCGGGTTCGCGCCCGCGGCGGGCTCGTCCAACAGCAGGACACGAGGATCCCCGGCGAGGGCCCGCGCGATCTCCAGCCGCCGCCGGTCCCCGTAGGCGAGGCCGCCCGCCGGACGGTCCGCGGCGTCCAGCAGCCCGACGAAGTCCAGGCAGCGGCGCACCGCGTCCAGGTCGGCGCGCGACAGCGGCCGCAGCAGGCGCCGGTCGCGGGCGAACCGGCCGATCAGGACGTTCTCCGCGACGGTCATCTCGTCGAACAGGCGGATGCTCTGGAACGTGCGGGCGAGCCCGGCGGCGGCGACCCGGTGCGGGGCCCGGCCGCGCACGTCCCGTCCGGCGAGCACGACCGTCCCCGCGGACGGCGGGATCAGCCCGGTGACGCAGTTGAACGCGGTGGTCTTGCCCGCGCCGTTCGGGCCGATCACGCTGACCACCTGTCCGGCGTCCGCGCGGAGCGCGAGGTCCGCCACGGCCGTGACGCCGCCGAAGCTCCGGGACAGGCCCGCGACCTCCAGCAGCGTGCCCGTCGCGGACACCGGCTCCGGCGCCGGCCCGGCCCCGGCGGGAAGGCGGAACCGCCGCGGCCGGTACGGCCACACGCCCTGCGGGCGCAGCAGCACGATCAGGATGAGCAGCAGCGCGAAGAACAGCCCCCGGTACTCCTGGACCTCGCGCAGCACCTCCGGCAGCGCGACGATCACCACGGCGCCGATCACCACGCCGGGCCGGCTGCCCATCCCCCCGATGATCACCACGAGCAGGATCATCAGCGAGGTCAGGAACGTGAAGCTGGACGGGTCGACGGTGCCGAGCTGCGCGGCGTTCAGCGGCCCGGCGACCGCGCCGGTCATCGCGCCGAGGACGTAGGCGAGCAGCTTCACCCGCCGGGTCGGCACCCCGACCGCCTCGGCGGCGGTGTCGTCGGCCCGGACCGCGCGCCACGCGTACGCGAGCCGGGTCCGGGCGAGCAGCGCCGTCGCCGCCAGCACGACGACGAAGAACGCCAGCGCCAGATGGTAGAAGTCCCTCGGCATCACGATCTCGCGGCCGCCGAGCGTGACCGGCGGGATGCCGGTCAGGCCGTTGGGCCCGCCGGTGACCTCCAGGTTGATCACCGTGATCCGGATGATCTCACCGAACCCGAGGGTGACGATCGCGAGGTAGTCGCTGCGCAGCCGCAGCGTCGGATAGCCGATCACGACCCCGGCGACCGCGGCGGCGGCGACCGCCGCGGGCAGCGTGAGCCAGAAGTTCCACTCCAGCTCCACCATCAGCAGGCCCGCCGTGTAGGCGCCGATCGCGAAGAACGCCGCGAACCCGAGGTCCAGCAGGCCCGCGTACCCGACGACGATGTTGATGCCGAGCCCGAGGATCGCGTAGATCAGGATCGTGGCGCCGACCGTGAGGCCGTAGTCGTCCATCGCCTGCCCGGCCACCAGCGCCACGACGACAAGCGACGGCCAACCGCCGTACCGGACGACCTGTTCCGCGCGCCCGAGTTCCACACGGGCCCTCATGCGCGCTCCACGACGCGTTCGCCGAACAGGCCGGTGGGTCTGAACGCCAGCACGGCGATGAGCAGCCCGAAGATGATCACGTCGGTCCAGCGGGACGACACGTACCCGGCGGAGAACGACTGGACCAGGCCGATCGCCACGCCCGCGACCATCGTCCCCGGCAGGTTCCCGATGCCGCCGAGCACCGCCGCGGTGAACGCGCGCAGCCCGATGAGGAACCCCATCCCGAAGCTGATCTGCGTGTAGTACAGCCCGTACATCACGCCCGCCGCGCCCGCCAGCAGCGACCCGACGAAGAACGTCACGAGGATGAGGCGCTCCACGTTGACGCCCTGGAGGCGGGCGGCGTCGCGGTCCATCGCGAGCGCGCGCATCGCCGTGCCCGTCATGGTGCGGGTGACGAACAGCCACAGCCCCGCCATCAGCGCCACCGACAGCACGACCAGCGCGAGCTGCCCCCAGGTGACGCGGACGGAGCCGCTGAGGATCTGACCGCCGTCAAGGGTGTTCGGGTACGACTTGAACCGGGCGTCGGTGAGCACCTTCACCCCCTCCTGCAACGCCAGCGACACCCCGATCGCGGCGATGAGCAGCGCCAGCCGGGGCGAGGCCAGCAGCGGGACGTAGGCGGCCCTGGCGATCCCGGTGCCGACGACCCCGGTGGTCAGGGCGCCGACGGCGACGGCGGCGACGATCGCGGGCAGCGCCGTCCCGCCGGTCACGCCGAGCGTGGTCAGCGTGCCGAACCCGGCGAACGCGCCGATCATGAACACGTCCCCGTGCGCGAAGTTGATCAGCCGGACCACCCCGTAGATCATCGAGTAGCCCAGCGCGATCAGCGCGAGGAACGCTCCGATCGTCAGCCCGTTGACGAGGTACTGGACGAATTCGCTCATGCGCTCATGACCTGTTCATGAGGACTTGGCGTCCACCCACGTACCGCCGCTCTTGTCGAGCTTCTTGTGGGCGGTGAACGCGCCGTTCCGAACCCGGACGGTGATGTAGAGCGGGTCGGTGCGGTCGCCCTTGTCGTCGAAGGTGATGGGGCCGGTGATCCCCGGAAAGTCCTTGATCTTGTGCAGCGCCTCGGTGATGTCCGCGCCCTTCGTGGACCCGGCGTCGTCGACGGCCTTGGCGACGACCTTCACCGCGTCGTACTCGTACACCGAGAACGGCCCCGGGTCGGCCTTGTTCGCGGCCTTGTACGCCGACACGAACGCCGCCGCGGCGGGCAGGTCCTTGGCGAGCGGCGCCGTCGTGGCGATGTAGCCGTCGGCCGCCGGGCCCGCCGTCTTCAGGACGGTCGAGTCGGTCGTCGCGTCCCCGCCCATCAGCGTGAAGGTCAGCCCGAGCTGCTTACGCTGCTTCATCAGCAGCCCCGCCTCGGCGAAGTAGCCGGTGAAGTACAGCACGTCCGGCTTCGTCGACGCGACCTTGGTGAGGACCGGGCTGTAGTCGGACTGGCCGGGCTGGAGCGCGTCCTGGTACACGACCTGCCCGCCGAACTGTTTCACCGAGTTCGCCGCCGCGTCCGCGAGGCCCTTGGCGTACGTCGTGTTGTCATGCAGCAGGGCGATCCGCCTGGCCCTGAGCTGCCCGGTCATGAACTTCGCGGCGACGAGGCCCTGGTTGTCGTCGCGTCCGCACGTGCGGAAGACCTTGCCCTTCCCGGTGTCGGTCAGGGACGGGTTCGTGGACGCGTCCAGCACGAACGGCACGTTCCGCCGCCCGTAGATCGGGATCGCGGGCACCGCGGCGCCCGAGCAGTAGCCGCCGGCGACGGCCACGACCCCGCTGTTGAGGAGCTTCTGCGCGGCCTGCGCCCCCTGCTGGGCGCTGCACTGGTCGTCGGCCTCCACGATCTGGACGTCGCGGCCGTCCACGCCGCCCGCCTGGTTGATCTCGGCGGCGGCGACCTTGGCGGCGGCGAGGATGTCCTGCCCGGCCGAGGCGGAGTCGCCGCTCAACGGCGCCGGGACACCGATCCTGATGGCGCCCGAGCCGCCGGAGTCGCCGGACCCGCAGGCCGCGGCGAGGGGGACGAGCACCAGACCGGCTCCGGTCGCGGTGAGGAGACGGAACCGGCGTCCGCGGTCCCGGGAGGTCGATCGAGTCATCGGCGCCTCATGCGTGTCGCTCGTGGGAGGGATGGTGAAAGCGTGAAACGTCGGCGCACGGTCGTCGAGACGGCGAGCATGCGATCTCCTGGAGGGATCGGTAAGCGCCGCTTGCCCTTCCGCCCGCCCGCGGCGGCGTCCGTGGCCGCCCTATGATCGCCGGTGGGGCACGGCCGCGCGTCCGGGGGACGGCGGCGCCGTCCGCCCCGTGACGAGATGAGAGAGGCAATGGCAGATATCACCGAGTCGCCCGAGTGGTCCGCGCTGGTCGAGCATCACGCGGCGCTCGCCGGTCGGCACCTGCGCGAACTCTTCGCCGACGATCCGGCGCGCGCCGACCGCATGACCGTCACCGCGGGGGACCTCCACCTGGACTACTCCAAGCACCGCGCCACCGCCGAGACGCTGCGGCTGCTGGTGGCGCTCGCCGAGCGGGCCGGGCTGCGCCGCCGGATCGACGCGATGTTCTCCGGCGAGCACATCAACGTCAGCGAGGACCGCGCCGTCCTGCACACGGCGCTGCGGCTCCCGCCCGGCGAGGCGCTCACCGTCGACGGGCAGGACGTCGCGGGCGACGTGCACGCCGTCCTGGACGCGATGGCCGACTTCGCCGCACGCGTCCGCGCGGGGGAGTGGACGGGCTTCACCGGCAAGCGCATCACCACGGTCGTCAACATCGGCATCGGCGGCTCCGACCTCGGTCCCGCCATGGCCTACGAGGCCCTCGCCGACCACGCCGACGCCGGGATCACCTGCCGGTTCGTCTCCAACATCGACCCCGCCGACATCGTCGGGAAGCTCGCCGGTCTCGACCCCGAGCGGACGCTGTTCGTCGTCAGCTCCAAGACGTTCGGAACCCTGGAGACCCTCACCAACGCGAAGGTCGCCCGGCAGTGGCTCGTGGAGCGGCTCGGCGACGACAAGGCCGTCTCCCGGCACTTCGTCGCCGTGTCGACCAACGCCGACCGCGTCGCCGAGTTCGGCATCGACACCGCGAACATGTTCGCGTTCTGGGACTGGGTGGGGGGCCGCTACTCCCTCGACGGCGCCATCGGCCTCTCCCTGATGATCGCGATCGGCGGGGAGGCGTTCCGCGAGATGCTCGCCGGGTTCCGCGAGATCGACGAGCACTTCCGGACCGCCCCGTTCGAGGCGAACATGCCCGTCCTGATGGGGCTGCTCGGCGTCTGGTACACCGACTTCTTCGGCGCGCAGACCCGGGCCGTGCTGCCCTACAGCCAGCGCCTCGCCCGGTTCCCCGCCTATCTCCAGCAGCTCACGATGGAGTCCAACGGCAAGTCGGTGCGGGCCGACGGCGCGCCCGTCGTCGCGCAGACCGGCGCGATCTTCTGGGGCGAGCCGGGCACGAACGGGCAGCACGCCTTCTACCAGCTGCTGCACCAGGGCACCCGGCTCGTCCCCGCCGACTTCATCGGGTTCGCCGAGCCGTTCGAGGACCGCGCGGGCATGCACGACCTGCTCACCGCCAACATGCTGGCGCAGACGTCGGCGCTGGCGTTCGGCCGGACCGCCGAGGAGGTCGCCGCCGACGGGACGCCCGCCGCCCTCGTCCCGCACAAGGTCATGCCGGGCAACCGGCCGACCAGCACGATACTGGTGCCGAAGCTCACCCCGAAGACCCTCGGGTCGCTGGTCGCGCTCTACGAGCACATCGTGTTCGTGGAGGGGACGATCTGGGGGATCGACTCCTTCGACCAGTGGGGCGTCGAACTCGGCAAGGTCATGGCCATGGACCTCGCGCCCGCGCTCACCTCGCCCGAGCCGCCGGCCACGGCGCCCGACCCGTCCACGGCGGCGCTCGTCCGCAGGTACCGCGAACTGCGCGGCCGCCGTGTCCGGTAGCCGTGTCCAGTAGCCGGGTCTAGTTCTGGGCGTCCATGACGGCGCGGAACTCCTCGTAGGAGATGAACCCGTCGAGGTTGCTGTCGGCCTTCTCGAACCTGTCCTGCGTCTCGGCGCGCGTCCAGGAGAGCCCGAGGTCCTCCAGGACGAGCGTGAACTCCATCAGGTCGAGCCGCTGGTCGCCGCCCAGGTCCGCGCGTGAGAACACGGTGTGCAGATCGTCCCCGGTCGGTCTGGTCGTCATCTCGCTCCTCGTTCCGCTCCGACGTGACCGCATCATGTCACAGGGCGGGAGGGCGACGGCCCGTCCCCGGTCAGCTCGGGCACGCGGTGCCGGTAGCGCTCCAGCAGCGCGGCGTTGACCTCGTCGCCGCCGGGGACGTTCGCGCTCGTCCAGCGGGCCGGTTCGACGCCGCGCTCCGCCGCGAGGTCGTCCACGTCGGCCAGGACGCGCGACCACGCGTACGCGGCGAGGATCGTGGAGACCGCGGCGGTGCGCGGTGTCGCCGCCGGATGCACGACGTCGCCGCGCGGGACGCGCGTGTCCACCACGATCGCGGCGTGGTCGGCCAGGGTCGTCGCGGTCCGCGCCGGAGCGGCCCGCGACGCCCGCGCCGAGGTCACCGCGACGACGGCGACGCCGCGCGCCGCGCACTCCGCGGCGATCTCGACCGGGTACGGGTTGCGGCCGCTGGTGGAGAACACGACCGCGACGTCGGGAGGGACGGGCGCGGCCGCCTCGACCACGGCGCGCCCCAGCCCGGCCCGCCGCTCGGCGCTGGTGCTGGCCACGGCGTCGCCGAGCGGGAACACGGCGGGGTCCCAGATCGGACGGACGGCGGCGAGCCCGCCCGCCCGGTAGAACGTCTCGCACACCATCGCCAGCGAATGCCCCGCACCGGCGACGTGGACGATCCCACCGGCCTCGACCGAGGCCAGCAGCAGCGCGGCGGCCTCGCCGATCGCCTCGCCGGCGGCGGCGTCCAGGTCGTCCAGCAGGGCACGCACCCGGTCGGGGAGCCCCTGTCGGGTCTCGGACCGAGCCTCGGGCCTGGCCTCAGTCATCGGGCACGGCCTCCTTCAGCACGCCGGCCAGATCGTCCTCGTCGGACGCGGCGCGGAGCCGATCGGCCAGGCCACCGCTCAGGGAGCGCGCCAGACCCGCCAGCGTGCCGACGTGCGCGTCGGGGTCGGGTGTGCAGAACGCGAGCAGCAGGTCCACCGGGTCGTTGTCGGGGTGGCCGAACGCGACGGGCTCGGCCAGGCGGGTCACGCCGACGCCCACGGCCAGCCCGCCCTCCTCGGGACGGGCGTGGACGAGCGCGAGCCCCTTGGTCAGCACGATGTACGGGCCGTTCTTCTCGACCACCCGGACACAGGCGTCCGGGTATCCCGTGTCCGCCGCGCCCACCTCGACCAGCGCCTCGGCGGCCTTCCGCGCCGCCTCTCGCCAGTCCGCGGCGGTCACCCGGTCGGTCGCCGTGATCAAAGGCCGATCGGTTCGCGAGGTCATGACAGCCAGCCCTGGGCGGTCAGGCGCTCCCGGAGTTGCGCCTCCAGGCCGTCCTTGTCGAGGAAGTCGCTGATCGTGATCACCACGGGCGCGAGGTCGGCGATCTCGCCGGTGTGCATGCCCTGGCCGATCACCACGTCGGGCGACATCCCGCGCGCCGTGGACAGGTCCGTGTTCTCCACGCGCGCCTCCACGCCGAGCGAGCGGAGCGCGTCCTCGGCGGTCATCTTGAGCATCAGGCTGGTGCCCATGCCGACCCCGCAGACCGCGAGCACCTCCAGTTGCCGGTCGAGTGCCATGTCGGTACCTCTCTCCTCGGTGATGTCGGTCACGCCTTCGCGGTGGCCTTGTCGTCGGGCCGGTCGTCCGGCCGGTCGTCGGGCGCCGCCGCGTGCGCGGCGCGGTGCCTCTCGGCGCGGCCGAGCAGCAGCAGCGTCGCGACCATGGCGGCGAGCGCGACGACTGGAACGATCCAAACCGTGGCCTCGCCGACCACCGGGTCGACCGCCTTCAGCAGCCACCCGATCGCGTACCAGTCCGGGTCGGCGAGCGTGGCCAGCTCGGGCGCGGTCCGGTCGAACAGGTCCCAGGTGACGGCCTGCCCGACCGCGAGGATCAGGCCGGTGATCACGCCGCCGAGGACGGCGCCGCGCCAGCCCGCCACGACGTTGCCGAACAGCCCGGCGGCGCCGCCCACGAAGAACAGCATGATCATGGGCGGGGCGAGGGTGAACCAGCCCGCCCCGGCGAACACGCCGAGGCAGATCAGGAAGACGCCGGTGGACGCGACGAACCCGACCATGACGGCGGTCGGCGCGACGGGGAACACGGTCGGCGCGTCCAGCGCGGGCCGGGTGCCCGGAATGACCCGGTCGCTGAACCCCTTGAACGCCGGGACGATCTCGCCGAGGAACATCCGCACGCCGAACAGCAGGATCGCGATGCCGCCCGCGAACCGCAGGCCGACCAGCAGCGCCCACACCCAGGGCGACAGCTTGGGGTCCATCTCCGTCGCGGCCTTGCCGACCACGGCGTCGTCGGCGAGCGCGACGCCCACCAGCATGATCGCTGAGATGATCAGCGCGGTGCTGACGTTGACGTCCTTGAAGAACGACAGCTGGCGCGGCAGTCTCAGCTTCTCGGTGTCGTGCTTCTCCCGGCTGCCCAGCGGGCGCGCCGCGTACCCGGTGAGCAGGCAGGCGAGTGAGCTGGTGTGCGCGAACCCGAACCGGTCGTCCGGCATGACGCGCCGCATCAGCGGTCGCATCCACAGCGGCTGGACGGTCCAGTACGCGGCGACGAACCCGGCCCCGCACAGCACGAGCGTGAGCTGGTCGGCGCCCGGCGCGATCGTCACCAGCGACGCGACGGTGACCGTGCTGACCCAGAACATCAGGTGCCCGGTCAGGTACAGGTACCGGGCCGCGGGGAACAACCGGACGACCAGCACGTGGAGGAGGAACGCCACGGTGATGACCAGCGCGATCGTCCCGCCCTGGTCGCCGAGGAAGTCGGCGAGCGTCCGGTCCGCCTTCGGCGGCGTCGTGCCCATCGCGCTGGCGAGGACGGTCTGGAAGCTCGTCAGCCCGCCGGTGAACACCTCCACGCCGATGAACAGGATGACCACGCCGATCGTGGCGCGCAGCGCGCCGGCGAACACGTCCTCGAACCGCTTGCGCTGCAACATCAGGCCGATCAGGGTGATGAGCCCGATCAGGATGGGCACCTGACCGAACACGTTGTCGGCCAGGAAGGTGAGGATGTCCTTGATGACGTCCATGGTGAAGTGGCCTCACTTCCGGGGTGGGTGGTGCGCCTGTCGGCCCCGTCAGCGCGGTGGTCGCAGGTCGAGCTCCAGGCGGTACCGGTCGCCGCGGTAGAGCGACCGGACGTATTCGAGGGGCCGCCCGTCGGGATCCCTCGTGATCCGTTCGAACAGGAACGCCGGCATGTGCACGGGGACGCCGAGGTCGGCGGCCTCCTCGGCGGTGGTGACGGTCGGCTCGATCGTCTCGGTCCCCGAGGCGATCTCGACGCCGTTGCCGCGCAGCAGGTCGTAGAACGACCCCTCCTCCAGGTCCTGCCTGCGCAGGTCGGGCAGCAGCGCCCGGGGAAGGAAGAGCGTCTCGATGGCCATGGTGGCGCCGTCCGCCAACCGCAGCCGTCGAATGGTAAATACCTCTTCGATGGGCGACAGCGCCAGCCGCCTGCCGATCCGCGCCCCCGCGGCTTGCGTGCGGAACGACAGGACCCGGCCGCCCGGCTTCATCCCGCGCCTGATCATGTCCTCGGTGAACGAGGTCATGGTCAGCGAGACGGCGATGCGGGGTTCGGCCACGTAGGTGCCGCTCCCGTGCCGCCGGTCGAGCAGTCCCTCGGCGACGAGACCGTCGATGGCCTGCCGCAGCGTGGGCCGCGACACGCCGAGTTCCTCGGCCAGCCTGCGCTCTGACGGCAGGGCGTCCCCCACGTCCAGACCGTCCAGCATCGTGAGGAGTTCGCGGCGCACCGCCTGCCGTTTCGTGTGCCCGGAGCGGGACTCACCGGCGGATGTCACGCCGCTCACCCCCTTTGTTGTGGTTCCTATCGCGACACACCGTATGTCCTATTATGTTGACTGGTCAATACCACTTGTGGATGTCGAGCTGAATGTCGGAGGTGTCGACTAGGTTCCGTGGGAACGTGCCAAACCGTGCTCAGGGGGGCGCCGTGACGCAGCAGGCGACGCAGCAGGGGACCACTCGGCAGGCGACCCGGCGGATGACCCGGCGGCCCGCCGTGCCGGGAATGCCGCCCGAGCCGTCCCTCGCCGATCCCTGCGCCGAGCGGGAGCGGGCGGGACGGCGGCTGCGCGGGGCCGGGCCCGGCCCGCCGCCGGACCTGGACGTGTTCCTGTCCGGCCGGGTCTTCATGGACATGATCTTCACGGGGCTGCCGGGGCTGCCGCCGCCCGGCACCGAGATCGTCACCGACGGGCTCGGGTCGGCGCCCGGCGGCGTCGCCAACATCGCCGTCGCGATGAGCAGGCTCGGCCTGCGGGTGGGGCTGGCCGCCGAGTTCGGCGACGACCTCTTCGGCGCCTACCTGTGGCGCACCCTCGCCGAGCAGGAGGGCGTCGACCTCGGACCGTCCCGGCGGGTGCCCGGCTGGTCCACGCCGGTGACGGTGTCGCTGGCCTACGACTCCGACCGCAGCATGGTGACCTACGAGCGGCCCGTCCCGACCTCGGAGGACGGCCCGCCGGTGACGCCGCCGTCCGCGCGGGCCTGCTTCGTCGACGTCGACCGTCCGGTGCCGTCGTGGGCGCCCGCCATGCGCGAGCGCGGAGCGCTCGTCTTCGGTGACCTCGGCTGGGACCAGACCGGCGCCTGGCCCGCCCAGGTCCTCGACCGGTTGGAGCACGTGGACGTGTTCCTCCCCAACGCCGCCGAGGCGATGGCGTACACGCGCACGAACTCGCCGGCGGGCGCCGCCGAGGCCCTCGCCGAACGGGTGCCGGTGGTGGTCGTGAAGTGCGGCGGTGACGGCGCCATCGCCGTCGACTCCACGACGGGGGAGCGGGCCGAGGTCGGCGCGCTTCCCGTCGAGGCCCTCGACCCGACCGGCGCGGGCGACGTGTTCGCCGCCGGGTTCGTGTTCGCCACCCTCGCCGGTCTCCCGCTCGGCGAGCGGCTGAGGTTCGCCAACCTGTGCGCCGGGCTGTCGGTGCGGCACCGCAGCGGCTCCCTCGGCTCCCCGTGCTGGGGCGAGATCGCCGCGTTCGGCGAGTCCGGTGAAGTACCCGAGTCGGTGCTCGCCGACTACGCGTTCGTGATCCCGTTCATCCCGGACGCGGCCGACGACCACGTCGTCGTCCGCGCGGAGCCCACCCTCCGCCCGGAGCGGTAGGCGCGGCCGTTCAGCCGGTCGGGCCGGCGCGGTACTCCTGCGGGCTGACGCCGTGCTCGCGCTTGAACGCGGTGCTGAGCGCGAACCCGTTGCCGTAGCCGACGCGGCGCGCCACCGTCTCCAGCGTCGCGTCGCTCTCCCGCAGCAGGTCCGCGGCCTGCGCGAGGCGGATGCCGGTCAGGTACGCCATGGGCGGCTCGCCGATCAGCTTCGTGAACCGCTGGGCCAGCGCCGCGCGGGACACGCCCACCGCGGACGCCAGGTCCGCGACCGTCCACGGGTGCGCCAGGTCGTCGTGCAGCAGCCGCAGCGCGGGCCCGACGACGGCGTCGCCGTGGGCGCGGTACCAGCCGGGCGCCCGCGCGTCCGGGCGGGAGAACCAGGCGCGCAACGTCGCGATGAGCAGCAGGTCGAGCAGCCGGTCGAGGACGACGTCCTGCCCGGGCTCGTCCCTGCCGATCTCCTCGCCGAGCACGTCGACGAGCGGCGACCTGAAGGTGTCGCCGCGCACGATCGCGATCGGCGGCAGCGCGGACAGCAGCCGCCGTGTGACGGCGCCGCGCATCTGGTAGGCGCCGATCAGCATGACCGTGGTGCCGTCCGGGTCGTCGCCCCAGGCGCGCACCCCGAGGTCCATCGCCTCCGACAGGCTCGTCCCGTCCGGGGTGGTGCAGCGCTGCCCCGGGTGGATGACGATCTGCGGCGCGGTCGCCGGGTCGTCGGCGACCGTGTACGGATCGGGCCCCCGGAAGATCACCAGGTCGCCGGGGGAGACGCGCTCCGGCTCGCCGCCGTCGGGCATCAGCCACGCGTCGTCGCGGACCATGGACAGCAGCGTCAGCGGCGCCTCGTCCTGGATCCGGATGGCCCACGGAGGGGTGAACGTCGAGCGGAGCATGAACGCTCCCCGCGCCCGTGGCCCGTCCAGCAGATCGGTGAGCGCGTCCATCCGACCAGCGTAGACGCTCACGTATGCGGGCGAGCTTCTCAACGATGGTCGCTGGAGCGGCTCCTCTGTTGACTTGAGGGCATGACGACGAACGAGACGCAGAACCCGAACGAAACCGGCCTCACCCTCGTCCTCGGCGGGACCGGCAAGACCGGCCGCCGCGTGGTCGAGCGGCTGGAGGCCCTGGACGTCGCGGTCCGCATGGGCTCGCGGTCGGCGTCCCCGCGCTTCGACTGGGAGGACGAGGCCACCTGGGCGCCCGTGCTGCGGGACGTCGACAAGGTCTACCTGTCGTACTACCCCGACCTGGCCGCACCGGGCGCGCCGGAGGCCGTCCGCTCGTTCACGGCCGCGGCCGTGGACGCCGGGGTCCGGCACGTGGTCCTGCTGTCGGGACGGGGCGAGGACGAGGCGCGGGCGTGCGAGCGGATCGTCCAGACGTCCGGCCTCGCGTGGACGGTCGTGCGGGCGAGCTGGTTCGCGCAGAACTTCAGCGAGGACTACCTCCTCGACCCCGTTCGCGCGGGGCAGGTCGTCCTCCCGGCGGGCGACGTGCCGGAGCCGTTCGTGGACGCCGACGACATCGCCGACGTGGCCGTCGCGGCGCTCACCCGCGACGGCCACGAGGGCGAGGTCTACGAGGTGACCGGCCCTCGCGCGCTCACCTTCGCCGAGGCCGTCGCCGAGATCGGCCGCGCCGCCGGGCGCGACATCGCGTTCGTCCCCGTCCCGCTGGACGACTACGCGGCCGAGCTCAGGGAACTCGGCCTCTCCGAAGACCTCGTCGCCTTCCTCGCCTACCTGTTCGGGACCGTCCTCGACGGCCGCAACGCCCGCCCGACCGACGGCGTCCGCCGCGCGCTCGGCCGTGCCCCGAAGGACTTCGCCGACTACGCCCGGCGGACCGCGGCCAGCGGCATCTGGACCATCTGACACACCTTTCCACGGAAGGAACCACGACCATGAGATCCGCTCTCGCGGGCGTCTCGGTGACGCTCTCCCTGATCATGGCGGCCGGTATGGCCGGGACGTTCTTCGGCTTCTCCACCGGCGTGATGCCCGGCCTGAACGCGGCCCGGCCCGCGTCGGCGATCGACGCGATGCAGGGCATCAACCAGAAGATCCAGAACCCGGTGTTCGTGGCGATGTTCCTGCTCGTCCCGCTGCTGGCCGTCGTCGCCGGGGTCCTGCTGCTGACGCTGGACCACAGGTCGGCGGCGATCCTGTTCTTCGTCGCCGCGGCCGTGTACTTCGTGGGCGCGCTGGTCCCGAGCTTCGCGGTGAACATCCCGATGAACAACGACCTGGACGCCGTGACGATCCCCGGGGACGCGTCCGAGGCGGCGAGGGTCTGGTCGGACTACTCCGGCCGTTGGACCGCCTGGAACACCGTCCGCGCCGTCTTCAGCTGGGCGAGCCTCCTCGCCATGAGCGTCGGCGTGTACCTGTGGGGAAGGGACTGACCGGCGCGGGGTCACGGGACGAGCAGGCCCCAGTAGACCGCCCACGGAACGAACACCACGCCGCCGGTGAGCAGCAGCCCGGTCCGGACGCGTTCGCCCGCCGGGACGGCCTCGCCCGTCCCTCGCCGGGTCCTCCACCACGCCGCCACGGTCGCGACCGTGGCGGCGACGGCCGCAACGGCGAGCCCTTGCACGACCAACCAGGGCAGCGGCCTGCCCGCCAGGACGGGCCCAGGGTCCGGCCACCGTCCGGCGGCCATCAGGTAGAAGATGTAGACGAAACCGCCGAGCACGGCCATGAGACCCGCTCCGGCGAGCAGGCGGGCCCAGCGGGTCACCGGGCGCACGGTCCGTCCCCGAACCCGCCGCACCAGGGCGGTCAGCGGATACGCGGTGAACGCGACGACGAACAACGCGAACGCCGCGAGCTGCGACCAGCCCGACGCCCACCACGGCGACGGCGAGATCTCCGTGCTCCGATGGTCCTGGGCGGGGGGTGCCGCCGCGTCGGCGTCGGGCAGCCGTCCGCTCGTCACGTCGCGGACCCAGGAGCCGACCAGGTCGGCGTATCCCGGAGCCAGCGCCTCACCACGGGTCAGACCTCCGTCGGGGGTCACGTGCGCGCCGTGGTCGGCGTTCGGGAAGAAGCGGAACGTGTAGTGGGTGTTGCCGCCCCGGCGCAGCGCCCGCGCGAACCTCGGCGGATTGTCCGCGGGCGGAGTCTGCAGGTCGTGTTCGCCCCAGATGCCGAGCAGCGGCTGCCGGACGCGCTCCAGCACGCCCTCGGCGTCGAAGAACGCCTCGGCGAACAGGCCCGCGTCCGCTCCCAGCCGCGCGAAGTTGCGCTTCGCGTGGTCGAGCAGCGACCCGGACACGCCCGCCCGGCGGAGCCCGGAGGTCTCGTTCCAGACCTGCTGCCGGATCGGGGACATGGCGTTGCCGCCCACCACGATCACGAACGCGACGTCCGCGGACCGCGACGCGGCCAGCGGCGCCACCCAACCGCCCTCGCTGAGCCCCCACAACCCCACCTTCGCCGGGTCGACGCCGGGCCGGGCGCGTAGCGCGCCCACGGCCCCGAGCGCGTCGTCGGCGAGTTCGGAGAAGGAGCGGCGCAGGTCCGTGTAGCCCTCGGAGCGCTTGTCGTAGATCAGGACGGCGAGGCCCCGCCGCGCGAACTGCGTGGCCTCGGTGAGCAGGTGCTCGCGCGGCACCCCGGCGCCGGACCCGGTGACGAGCACCACCCCCGGCACGCGCCCGCGGCTCCGCGCCGGCGACAGGACCGTGCCGTGCAGGGTGAGCCCGCCGAATCCCTGGAAGCTCACATCGGTGGAGGTCAGACCGGACGGCGCCGGGATCCGGGGCGAGGCCGCGATCCGGTCGGAGGCGGCGGCCGGCGTGAGCCAGGACGTGCCCAGAAGGACGCCGGCGACCAGTGCCAGCGCAAGTGTCATCGCTTTCTTCATGCCGAGCACCGTAGACCACAGAGGATTCTCTGCAAAGAAATCTCTGCAAAGATACCTCTGTAGTATTAGACTGCTCCCCATGAAGGACGAGACCGAGCCGGTGATCCTCGACGACCCGGGCAGGATCAAGGCACTCAGCCACCCGTTGCGCCGCAGGATCCTGCACCGGCTGCGCACGCACGGCCCGGCGACGTCCACCACGATCGGTGAGGTCGTCGGCGCCAACACCGGGACGACCAGCTACCACCTGCGGCAGCTGGAGAAGTACGGGTTCATCGAGGAGATCCCCGAGCGGTCCACCGGCAGGGAACGCTGGTGGCGGCCCGCCGACACCCCGCGCGACCTGCGGCTGCCCGCCCCGGAGACCGTGGCCCCCGAGGACCGGGCCGTCCTCGACGAGCTGATCCGCGTCGCGCACGCCGAGGACCTGGAGCTGTTCCGCGCGCTGCCCGCCGAGTACGAGCGCGACCGCGCCTGGGCGCGGCTGTCGCGCGGCTTCGCCCACATGACCGAGGAGGGCCTCGCGTCGTTCTACGAGGCCTACATCCGGCTCCTGCGCGAGCACGCCCACAGCCGCGAGGACGCGCCCCCCGGAGCCCGGCCCGTGCACATCCGCCTCTTCACGCTCCCCGCCGACGACCCCGACGAGGGGGACTGAGCCACCGCCGCGGGGCTTACGATCATTGGATGGGCGATGTCCACGCGATCAGCGACCTGCACGTCGGCTTCCCCGAGAACCGCGCGTTCGTCGAGGGCCTGCGGCCCGAGTCCGGCGACGACTGGTTGATCGTGGCCGGGGACGTCGCCGAGCGACTGGCCGACGTCGAATGGACCCTCCGCACGCTCGCCGAACGCTACGCCACCGTGATCTGGACGCCGGGCAACCACGAGCTGTGGACCGTGAAGAACGACCCGGTGCAGGCGCGCGGCGAGGCCCGCTACCGGGCGCTCGTCGAGATGTGCCGGGGCCTCGGCGTGCTGACGCCCGAGGACCCGTACCCCGTGTGGGACGGCGAGAACGGTCCCGTGACCATCGCGCCGCTGTTCCTCCTGTACGACTACACGTTCCGGCCGGACGGGACGTCCACCAAGGAGGAGGCCCTGAAGGTCGCGCACGAGGCGGGCGTCGTGTGCACCGACGAGGTCTACCTGCACCCGGACCCGCATCCCACGCGCGACGCCTGGTGCGACGCGCGGATCGCCTACACCGAGAAGCGGCTCGCGGCCCTGGAGCCGGGAACGCGGACGGTGCTGGTCAACCACTGGCCCCTCGTCCGCGAGCCCACCCGCGTCCTGTGGTACCCGGAGTTCGCCCAGTGGTGCGGAACGGTCCGAACCGCCGACTGGCACAGCCGGTTCAACGCCGTGTCCGTCGTGTACGGGCACCTGCACATCCCCCGGACGATCTGGACCGGTGACGTTCCCCACATCGAGGTGTCGGTCGGCTACCCGCGCGAATGGCGCAGACGGCCCGCCGCCGCGCCGCGCGGCCCACGCCGGATCCTGCCCGTCCCCGAGACCGCCTGACCCGCGTGAAGTCCTAGCCCGTCTTGCCGGGGATCAGCCCGGCGGCGGCGAGGGCCAGCAGCCGGTCGGCGGCCTCCGGCTCCCGTTCGGTGACCGTCGCGATCGCGCCCACGAGCCGCAGCGCGTCGGCGAACGCGACGTCCGCCGGCACGTCCCCGGCCTCCTGGGCGCGGACGAACAGCGCCTCGCCCGCCTCGCGCATCGCCCGGCACGCCGGGAACGGGTCGGCCCGGTCCTCCCGCAGCGACATCAGGGCGGCGGCCGCCATCCCGCGAAACGCCGTGGTCCGTTCGATGAACGCGCGCAGCCACTCCGCCAGCGCCTCCCCGGGCACGGGCGAGACCCGCCGTTCCCGAGCGTCGGCGGCCAGCGCCTCGAAGGCGTCGGCGAGCATCGCCTCCAGGAGGTCCTGGCGCGTCGGGAAGTGCCGGTAGAGCGTTCCGATGCCGACGCCCGCCAGCCGGGCGACCCCCTCCAGGGAGGCGCCGGCCCCGTCGCGTTCGAACATCTCCCGCGCCGCGGCGAGCAGCCGGGCGCGGTTGCGGCGCACATCGGAGCGCACCGCCCGCGCCGGGGCCGATGGCGTGTCGTCGCTGGTCACCTGAGTTGTCGGTCCTTCCCGGCCGGGCAGCGGGCCCGCGGCGATCCGTGGGATCCGCGGCTTTTGGAACGGTCCCTTGATAGTAGCCCGCACCTCGCGGTCACTCCGCCGCCGGCCCGCGCGCCCGGTCCCGAGACCCGGCCGGGAGGCCCGATCGGAACGCCTGGTCAGGCGCCGGGGGAGAGCGGCAGGTAGACGCGGCCGCCCGCGGACTTGAACTCCTCGGCCTTCTCCCGCATCCCGGCGGACAGGGCCTCGTCCTCGCCCAGGCCGCGCTCGTCCGCGTACCGGCGGACATCTCGGGTGATCTTCATGGAGCAGAAGTGCGGCCCGCACATCGAGCAGAAGTGCGCGGTCTTCGCCGGGGCGGCCGGGAGCGTGGCGTCATGGAACGCGCGGGCGGTGTCCGGGTCGAGGGACAGGTTGAACTGGTCCTCCCACCGGAAGTCGAACCGCGCGTCCGACAGCGCGTCGTCCCACGCCTGCGCGCCCGGATGGCCCTTCGCCAGGTCGGCGGCGTGCGCGGCGATCTTGTAGGCGATGACCCCGGCCTTGACGTCGTCGCGGTCGGGGAGCCCGAGATGCTCCTTCGGGGTGACGTAGCAGAGCATCGCGGTGCCGTACCAGCCGATCATCGCGGCGCCGATCGCCGAGGTGATGTGGTCGTAGCCGGGCGCGATGTCGGTCGTCAGCGGGCCGAGCGTGTAGAACGGCGCGTCGTCGCACCACTCCCGCTGGAGGTCGACGTTCTCCTTGATCTTGTGCATCGGGACGTGCCCGGGGCCCTCGTTCATCACCTGGTTGTCGAACTCGGCGGCGATCCGCGTCAGCTCGCCCTGGGTGCGCAGCTCCGCGAACTGCGCCTCGTCGTTGGCGTCGGCGATGCAGCCGGGACGCAGGCCGTCGCCGAGCGACCAGGTGATGTCGTACGCGGCGAAGATCTCGCACAGCTCCCGGAAGTTCGTGTAGAGGAAGTTCTCCTCGTGGTGCGCCAGACACCACGCCGCCATGATCGACCCGCCCCGGGACACGATGCCGGTCTTGCGCCGCGCCGTCAGCGGCACGTACGGCAGCAGCACCCCGGCGTGGACGGTCATGTAGTCCACGCCCTGCTCGGCCTGCTCGATGACCGTGTCGCGGAAGACGTCGAAGGTCAGCTCCGCGGGGTCGCCGCCGACCTTCTCCACCGCCTGGTACAGCGGGACCGTTCCGACCGGCACCGGCGAGTTCCGCAGGATCCATTCGCGGGTGGTGTGGATGTCCCGGCCCGTCGACAGGTCCATGATCGTGTCGGCGCCCCAGCGGGTGGCCCACGTCATCTTCTCGACCTCGTCCTCGATCGACGACGCGACCGCCGAGTTCCCGATGTTGGCGTTCACCTTCACCAGGAAGTTCCGGCCGATGATCATCGGTTCGATCTCCGGGTGGTTGACGTTGGCGGGCAGCACCGCGCGGCCCGCCGCCAGCTCGTCCCGGACGAACTCCGGGGCCACGCCCTCGCGCAGCGCCACGAACTCCATCTCCGGCGTGATCTCGCCGCGCCGCGCGTACGCGCGCTGCGTGACCGCGCCGCCGGTCGCCCGGCGCGGTCGCCGCGGCGGGAAGGCGTCGGGCGTCGCGCGCCCGTCGGTGCCGCGCCCATCTGTACGGCGCCCATCTGTACGGCGCCCATCTGTACGGCGGCCATCGTCCTCGGGGCGGACGGCGCGGCCCTCGTACGCGGCGGTGTCGCCGCGGTCGGCGATCCACGACTCCCGCAACGCGGGCAGCCCGCGGCGGACGTCGGTCCGCCGGTCGGGGTCGGTGTACGGTCCGGACGTGTCGTACAGGACGACGGCGTCACCGCTGGTCAGCCGCACCTCCCGCATCGGGACGCGCAGGTCGGGACGCGACCCCTGGAGGTAGATCTTGTGGGCGGATGGAACCACAGGTTCGGTCATGACGACTCGATCTCTCCCTACGCCGGCATTACCCGGTCAGGTTCATGCGGTCAGCGGCCGTCTCAGCCGCTATCTCAGCCCGGTTCGCCGGGCCCCCGCGATCTGTCGTCCCTGACGCTAACCCGGCGCACCCCGGTTGCCGCAACCGCCGTCCATGGGATAGGGGGCCGCCACGAGCCGCCGCCCGGGGCCGCGACTCAGGACCGGCGCGCCGACCGCACCACCAGCGGCAGCGCCAGCGCGAGCGTGCGCAGCGGCTCGGGGGCCGACGGTGACCGTTCCAACCGCACGCGGCCCTCATCAGGGCCGCCCGTCCTCCGCAGCGACGCGGACTCGCGCCCGTCGATGCCGGTGACGACGTGACGGTCGCCATGCTGCCGGGTGGTGCCGAGGAGCATCCCGCTCGGCGTGTGGAAGGACGGCTCGCGCGGGCCCCGGACCGTCCCTAGGAACCGGCCGTCCGCGTCGGACACGCGCACGATCCTGCGGCGGGTGGGCCGGGGCGTCCTGCGGAACACGAGCAGTCGCCCGGCGTTCGGGTCGCGCAGCACGACCGTTCGGCGACCGGAGGCGACGGCGAGGAGGGCGCCGTCGCGCTCGTCGCGGTACCGGCCCGCGCCGTTCGCGAGGCCGCCGTTCGTGAGGACGCCGTCCACGAGGACGTGGTCCGCCCTGCCCAGCGCGTCCGCCTTGGGGGGATCGATCTCCTCGCCCGTGCCGTCGAGGACGCGCCAGCGAAGGCCGAGTTCCTCCGTGACGGCGGCGCGCACGGCCGGAAGCCGGCCGGAGGGGAGGTCCCGGTCGCGGAGCAGCACGGCGGCATCGCCCTCGACGGTCGTGACGGCGTCGACGCCCGGTGCCGCGCCAGGGTCGAACCAGACCGTCCAGACGGGGTCGGTGCCCCGCCACACGATCCCGACCGCGTCCACGGCGCCGCCGGGGACGGTCGCCTCGTCGGCGCCGCGGCGCAGGACCAGGCCCGTGCCCGTCATGGTCACGACGAGGCGGTCGCGGTGGATCGCGAAGGCCCACACCGCGGCGGCCAGGGCGACGAGCGCGCCGCCGCCGTACCCGGCGGCGCGGGAGGACGGCCCCGCGAGCGCGCCGACCGCCAGGGCGGCCAGCGCGACCCGGAACGGCCATCGGTAGGCCCCGCGGCCGAGCGTGACCCGCAGTACCGGTGCGGCCCCGGACGGCGCGGGAGGGGACGGCGAGGGGACGGACACGGTCGGCTCTCCATGATCGAGTTTGCAGAACTATAGGACGGGACGGGCCGTCCCACCGTGGTGTCCGAAGAAAGAGTGAGATGTCAGGAACGGTGGCTCAGCACGTCGAGTGGAAGAGACCGCCGGCGCGTTCGGTCTCGGCCAGCCTGTTGTAGAGGGCGACGGCCTCGGTCGTCTCCGCCACGTGCACCTCGATCCCGGCGTCCCGCAGCACCCGCAGGGTCTCGGGCATCGTCCCGAGGCGCAGCTCCATGCCCCGGCTGAGGACGACGACCGTACAGCCGTGCTCGATCAACTCCTGGACGTCGCCCGGCTGGACGCCCGGGTCGTGCCGGGTCCCGTGCTCCGCCCAGTCCCACTCGCGTCCGCCGCCCGGATACAGCTTGAAGTCCTTGCCCGGCTCAAGCCCTTCGACTTCCATGCGACCCCATGCGATATGGGTGATCCGAGGAGACCTGGTCATGGGCGGAGCGTAATGGCTTCCCGCGGCGTGCATCTACGGCGAGGGGCGGTGCGCGGTGATCGGGGGCATCCGCGAAGATGGTCGGGTGGTGAGGGTTCCCGTGGGCGGTGTGACGGCGGCGAGGGACGCCGTGTTCGCGGTGCTGCTGGCGTACGTCGCCGTGGCGGTGGCGGTGATGTGGCCGGGCGTCCGCGACCTGGACGCGGCGGGGACGCTGCTGCTGGTCGCCGCGCACGTTCCGCTCGCGGTGCTCAGGCGCTGGCCGACGCCCGGCCTGATGGCCCTCCTGGCCCTGGTGCTGCCGTACCACCTGGCGCAGTACCAGCATCACGCGCTGATACCCGTCGAGGTGGTCGCGCTGTTCGCGTACGCGGTCCTCGGCAGGCGGGTCCGGGTCGTCCTCACCGTGGTGGGCGTCGTGCTGTTCGTCTGCGTGATCGGGGTGACGTTGCGGGCGGGCGGCGGCTCGGTCCGGGAGCAGATCGCGGTCATCGAGGCCGTGGTCGCCGTCGTGATCTCCGTCCAGGTGTGGCGGTCGCACCGGGCGCGGCTCGCGACGATCACCGAGCGGGCCGAGCGGGCGGAACGGGCCCGGGAGGAGGAGGCGCGGCGCCGGGTCGCCGAGGAGCGGCTGCGGATCGCCCGTGACCTGCACGACCTCCTCGCGCACAGCATCACGCTGATCGGCGTCCAAGCCGGCGCGGCGGCGCATCTCGTGCGCGGGGACCGGCCGCTCGACCGGGAAGAGCTGGCCGAGGCGCTCGCGTCGATCGCGGCGACCTGCCGCGACGCCCGGACGGAGCTGCGCGGCACCCTTCAGGTACTGCGCGGCACCGACGTCGGAACGCCCGGTTCGCCCGGGGCGCTGCCCGGCCTGGACGGAATCGCCGACCTCGTGCGGTCCGCGCGGAGCGGCGGCCTCGAGGTCCATCTCGACGCCGACCTCGACGCCACGGACGCCGGTCCGCTGCCGCCGGAGGTCGGCGTCGCCGCGTACCGGATCGTCCAGGAGGCGCTGACCAACGTCGTCAAGCACGCGGCGGCCGAGCACGTCGAGGTCACCCTGGGGCGGGACGGCGGGGGAGCGTTCGTCGTGCGCGTCGCCGACGACGGGGTCGGACCGGCCGGAGGGCCGGGCGGTTTCGGGATCCTCGGGATGATCGAGCGGGCGCGCAGCGTCGGCGGGACCCTGGACGCGGGACCCGGCGACGGCGGCGGGTTCGTCGTCACGGCCACCTTCCCGCTCGCGGACGTCCCTGCCCCACGGTGACGCGCGGGGACGCGTCGGGGTGCGCCGAGGCCGGTGGCGGCTCAGAGCACGCGGACCGAACCGATCACCAGGTCGAGGTCGCCCGGGTGGGCGAAGGTATCGGGGGCCGACAGCAGCAGCAGGCCCGGCCGTCCGCCGTCGGCGCCGTCCTGGTCGACCACCAGCAGCGCCATCGTGTCGCCAGTCACCGGCCAGCCGTTGGCCTTGGCCTGCGGGAAGTCGAAGCGGACCTTCTCCAGCCAGCCCTTGCCCCCGCCGTTCACGTCCACGAGGCCGGACCGCAGCGTGGTCTCGGTGTGCTGGACGGTGAACAGCTCGCCGATGACGCGGGTCCTCACGCGCGCCGCGACGGCGGCAAGGTCCCGGGGGCCGGTGTAGCCGCTGCTCTCGGCGGCCCTCGGCACCCCGGCCAGGGAGGTCGCGTTGAAGGTGGAGTCGCCGTTGCGCTTCGGTAGTGGCGCGATCTGCCCGCTGGTGAACATTCCCGGCTTCTTCCAGGCTCCGCCGGCCGTCACCCACGGGGAACCGAATCGGGCGTAGGAGAACCCGGCGGCCGCGTCCTGGATCCGCCCCGTCACGGTCGAGACGGCTTTCGCCCGCCCGGGAGGCGACGCCCCGTCCGTCGAGGGGGCTCTCAGGTCGTCCCAATTCAGCGCCACGAGGACGGCGGCCGCGACCAGCGCCGCCACGGCGACGACGCCCGCGACGCCGCCGAGGATCCACCTGGCGGGCGATCTTCCACCCCCGCCGGACCGGCGCGCCGATGGCGGCGTGGTCGGGTCGACCGCGGTCGACCCGACGCTCGGCACGGCAGGGGGTACAGGTGGGGGCGCGGCGGGGGCCGTGCCCGGCTGGGCCGGTGGTAGGGCCGGTGGTAGGGCGGGGGGCATGGCGGCGGGCATGGCGGCGGCCATGGCGCGTACGCCGGGTGGCGGCCAGTCGTCGCCCGCCCCGCCCGCGCACCGCTCCAGCACCTCCCGCAGCGCGGGACGGTCCGCCGGTTCCTTGGCCAGGCACGCGGCGACCAGGTCGCGCAGCCCGGCCGGGACGGCGTCCAGGTCGGGATCCTCCCGGACGATCCGGTACAGCACCGTGTGCGCCTGACCGCGGCCGAAGGGTGCTGCGCCGGTGGACGCGAACACCAGCACCGAGCCGAACGCGAACACGTCCGCGGCGGGCCCGATCTCCTTGTCCGTGCGGGCCTGCTCGGGCGACATGTACGCGACGGTGCCGGTGATCGCGCCGGTGGCGGTGCCGGACGTTGCCTCCAGCGCCCGGACGATCCCGAAGTCGATCACCCGGGGGCCGTCGGGTGCCAGGATCACGTTGCCGGGCTTGAGGTCGCGGTGCACCAGCCCGCAGGCGTGCACGGCCATCAGCCCCTCCGCGAGCCCGGCCCCGAGGACGCGGACCGCGCCGACCGGCAGCGGCCCCTGCTCGTCCACCGCCGACTGGAGCGACGGTCCCGGCACGTACGCGGTGACCAGCCACGGCCGTTCCGCGTGCGGGTCCGCGTCGACCAGCTGCGCGGTGAAGAACCCACCGACCCGGCGGGCGGCCTCGATCTCCGTCGCGAACCGCCGCCGGAACTGCGGGTCGTCGCCGTACTCCGGACGCACGAGCTTCACCGCCACGGGCCGTCCGCCGGGGGAGCGGCCGAGGAACACCTGGCCCATCCCGCCGCCGCCCAGGCGCGCCGACAGCGTGTACGCGCCCACCCTGCGCGGATCGCCATCCTGAAGTGGACCCAACGCGACACCCTTCTGGGGCCGTGCCCCGGACCGGGCCGGAGCGTCCGGAGAGATCATTTTCTATGAAGCAGACGCCGCCGGGGCGGGTTTTGTTGGCGGCGGTTTCGGGCGGGCCGGTTCCGGACGCGTGCCCGACGCCGTTCGCCCGGGTCACGGGGCCACACCCTCGGGGGCTTTCAGAATTCTTACCGATAAGGTCAGGATCGAGGGACCAGGGGAGGCGAGCGCGTCGGTGAGCACACAGCGGGAAGCCACGCAGGACCGGATCTTCACGGTGCCGAACAGCCTGAGCCTGGCCCGTCTGGTGGGCGTGCCGCTGTTCCTGTGGCTCGTCCTGATCGAGGCGGACTGGTGGGCGCTCGGCCTGCTGGTGTTCGCGGGCCTGTCCGACTGGCTGGACGGCAAGCTCGCGCGGATCCTGAACCAGACCAGCAAGCTCGGGGCGATGCTCGACCCCGCCGCCGACCGGCTCTACATCCTGGCGACGCTCATCGGGCTGACGATCCGCGACATCATCCCGCCGTGGCTGGTGGCGCTGCTCGTCGCCCGCGAGCTCGCGATCGTGCCGATCGCGCCGATCGTCCGGCGGCTCGGATACAGCGGCACGCTGCCCGTCCACTTCATCGGCAAGGCGGGCACGATGTGCCTGCTGTACGCGTTCCCGTTGCTCCTGCTGGGCGACCATGACGGCGCGGCGGCGACCACGGCGAAGGTGATCGGCTGGTCGTTCGCGATCTGGGGCGCGGGCCTGTACTGGTGGGCGGCCGTCCTGTACTGGGAGCAGACCCGGCAGCTGCTGGTGGCGGGTCGCGGCTCGCCCCCGGCGTCCGGCCCGCCGGGGTCCGACCCGCCGGGACTCGGCTCGGCGCCCGCGACCGATCCGACGGGCGGCCAGGAGGGGGCGGAAACCTCCCGATGAAGGCCGTCGTGATGGCGGGAGGCGAGGGGACGCGGCTGCGCCCGATGACCGCCAACCAGCCGAAGCCCCTGCTTCCGCTCGTCAACCGGCCGATCATGGAGCATGTGCTGCGGCTGCTGAAGCGGCACGGGTTCGGCGAGACCGTCGTCACCGTCCAGTTCCTGGCCGCGCTGATCCGCAACTACTTCGGCGACGGCGAGGAGCTCGGCATGTCGCTGAGCTACGCGACGGAGGAGGTCCCGCTCGGCACCGCGGGCAGCGTGAAGAACGCGGCGGAGGCGCTGCGCGACGACCGGTTCCTGGTGATCTCCGGGGACGCGCTCACCGACATCGACCTGACCGACATGGTGCGGTTCCACGAGCGGACCGGCGCGCTCGTCACGATCGGGCTGAAACGCGTGCCCGACCCCCTGGAGTTCGGGATCATCATCGTCGACGGTGACGGCCGCGTGCGGCGGTTCCTGGAGAAGCCCACCTGGGGGCAGGTGTTCTCCGACACCGTCAACACCGGCGTCTACGTGATGGAGCCCGAGGTCCTGGACCACGTCGCCGCGAACGGCCCGGTCGACTGGTCCGGGGACGTGTTCCCGGCCCTGCTGGACGAGGGCGCCCCGCTGTTCGGGTACGTCGCGGACTGCTACTGGGAGGACGTCGGCACCCACGCCAGCTACCTCAAGGCGCAGGGCGACCTGCTGTCCGGGCAGGTCGGCGTCGACCTGGACGGGTTCGAGGTGTCACCGGGCGTGTGGGTCGCCGAGGGCGCCGAGGTGGACGCCGAGGCCGTCCTGAAGGGCCCCCTCTACATCGGCGACTACGCCAAGGTCGAGGCGGGCGCGGAGTTACGCGAGTTCACCGTCCTCGGCAGCAACGTGGTCGTGAAGGAGGGCGCGTTCCTGCACCGCGCCGTCGTCCACGACAACGTGTTCGTCGCGCCGTCCACGACGCTGCGCGGCTGCGTGGTCGGCAAGAACACCGACATCATGGCCGGCGCCCGCGTCGAGGAGGGCGCGGTCATCGGCGACGAGTGCGTGATCGAGGCGGAGGCGTACGTCTCCAGCGGCGTGAAGGTCTACCCCTTCAAGACGATCGAGGCGGGCGCGGTCGTCAACACCAGCGTGATCTGGGAGTCGCGGGGTCAGCGTGACCTGTTCGGGCCGCGCGGGGTGTCCGGGCTGGTCAACGTCGAGATCACACCGGAGCTCGCGGTCCGGCTGGCCAGCGCCTACGCGACGACGCTGAAGAAGGGCACGACCGTCGTCACCGGACGCGACGTCTCCCGCGCCGCCCGCACCCTGAAACGCGCGGTGAACAGCGCACTGACCGCGAGCGCGATCAACGTCCGTGACCTGGAGGCGACGCCGCTGACCGTCGCCCGGTTCGAGACCGGACGCGAGGACGCCGTCGGCGGCGTCTACCTGCGCACCACCCTCGGCGACCCGCAGGGCGTCGACATCGTGTTCCTCGACCCGGACGGCGCCGACCTGTCGCAGGCCGCGCGGCGCAGGCTGGCCCGCGTCTTCGCCCGGCAGGAGTACCGCCGGGCGTTCCCCGGCGAGATCGCCGAACTGACCTATCCGCCGCGCGTCGTGGAGACCTACACCCGCGACCTGCTGCGGCGCGTCGACATCCGCGGGGTCCGCGAGGCCGGGCTGAAGATCGTCCTGGACTGCGCGGGCGGGGTCGCGTCGCTGGTCCTGCCGAGTCTGCTCGGCAAGGTCGGCGTGGAGGTCCTCACCCGCAACGCCGGGCTGGACGAGGCCGACCCGACCGAGACGCTCGCCGAGCGGATGCGGGACCTGGAACGGCTCGGCGAGCTCGTCTCCTCGTCGCGGGCCGCGTTCGGCGTCCGCTTCGACCCGGTCGGGGAGCGGATCTCGCTCGTGGACGAGAACGGGGAGCTGGTCGGCGACGACCGGGCGCTGCTCGTCATGCTGGACCTCGTCGCGGCCGAGCGGCGCGGCGGCCGCGTCGTGCTGCCGGTGACGACGACGCGGGTCGCCGAGCGGGTGTGCCGGTTCCACGGCGTCGAGGTCGAGTGGACGGCCACGTCGCAGGACGTGCTCACCAAGGCCGCCGCGCGACCCGGCGTGATCTTCGCGGGGGACGGGCGCGGCGGGTTCCTGATGCCCGAGTTCAGCGGCACCGTCGACGGGATCGCGGCGTTCGTCCGGCTCGTGGGGCTCGTCGCGCGGACCCGGCTGACGCTGTCGCGGATCGACCGCCGCATCCCGGTGGCGCATCTGCTCCGCCGCTCCGTCCCCACGCCGTGGGCGGCGAAGGGCGGTGTGATGCGGCACGTGGTGGAGGCCGCGGGGGACCGCCCCCTCGACACCACCGACGGGGTCCGCGTCGTCGAGGGCGACGGCCGCTGGGTGCTCGTCCTGCCCGACCCGGCGGAGGCGGTCACGCACCTGTGGGCCGAGGGGCCTGGCGTGGACGCCGCGCAGGCGCTGCTGGAGGAGTGGGCGGCCGTGGTCGAACGCGCGGCCTCCGGGGCGCGGGGGTGACCCGGTTCAGCAGCGTTCGCGGGGCCGCAGTCCCGTGGCGTCCGGCTCCCGGTCCCGGTAGGCGGCGCCGAGGAACCCGATGAGGCGCTCCACGTCCGCGACGTTCGAGACGAGTCCGAGGGACGCGCGGACGGCGCCTCCGCTGGGCAGGCCGAGCGCGTCGAGGTAGTCGTCGAGCGTCCGCGTCCGCACGTGCGCGGTGCGACGCAGCGCCCGCTCCGGGATCCGGAACGCGCCCTCCCCGGCGCCGGGGTTGCAGAAGCAGCCGGTGCGGACGCAGATCCCCGCGGCGGCGGTGTCCCGGGCGACGATCCGCTCGTCCACGACCGCGCCGCGGGCGTCGAGGAGGTTGAACGCGACGGTGCCGCCGCGCCGGTCCGCGTCGCCCGGCCCGTACAGCCGGACCATGGCGGAGCCGTCGGAGTGGCGCAGGGCCGTCAAACCGCGCAGCAGCAGGGACGTCAGGCAGCCGACCCGGCGGTGGATGAGGTCCATGCCGATGGCCTCGACCCAGCCGATGCCGAACTCGACATCGGGGATCGACAGGAAGTTCAGGGTGCCGTCCTCGAACGCCGTCTCGTCGGGCGCGAGGACGTGCCAGCCGCCGAGGGCGCTGACCGCCTGGATCGTCCCGCCCGCGAACCAGGGCCGCCGCAGCCGGGCCAGGGCGTCCCGCCGCGCGACCAGGCAGCCGACGCCGGTCGGGTATCCGAACACCTTGTACCAGCTCACCGGGACGAAGTCGGGGCGTGTCCGGCTCAGGTCGAGGCGGTTGGCGGGGACGAACGCGGCCGCGTCCAGCAGCACGTCGTAGCCGTGGTCGTGGGCGTCGTCGATCCAGCCCAGCGGGTGCTGCACGCCGGTGAAGTTGCTCTGCGCGGGGAACACCAGCAGCCCCCGGCGGCCCGTGAGCGCGGCGCGGACCTCCTCGCCGGGGACCCGCAGGTCCGGGCCGCGGACGGGAACGTGCGCGACCTCGGCGCCGTGCGCCCGCGCGAACTCGCGGATCCCGTTGACGGAGTTGTGGTTGTCGCCGGTGAGGACGAGCCGGTCGCCGCGCCCGAACGGGTACGCCTCGCCGACCAGCCTGCACGCCCCGCTGGCGTTCTGGGTGAACACCACCGCGTACTCGTCCGGGGACGCGTTGAAGAAGTCCAGGATCGCCTTCCGCGCCCGCTCTACCAGGACCGTGGACGCGCTGGACGCCGGATTCTCCGAGTGCGGGTTGCCGTAGCAGCAGCCGGACAGCCGCTCGACGTGCGCGCGGAGCTGGGCGGCGGCGGCCACGCCCGATCCGGTGTAGTCGAGGTAGGTCTGTCCGTGCTCGTCGAGGTGGCGGTACTCGGTGGCGCGGAGCTCGTCCAGGCGTCGCGTGTCCTCGTAGCCGGCCATGGCGTTCCCCCGGGCGGCCCCATGGCAGTCGGACAGAGCGCTCATGACGCACCCCCGCATGCAGAAAGCCACACTCTCCGAAAAAACGGTCCAAAATGCGGAGATCGACTACAAGAGTGTTGTCTGACCTTTTTCGGACCGCTATCGAATGTTTGTCACGTTCGCCGGGCGAGGACCAGGCACGTTCCCGCGAGGAACAGCACCGTGAACCCGCCCAGCACCGCCCAGTCGACGGCCACCGCCCGCGCGAACGTGTCGCCGTACGAGGCGAGCAGCGGCGGCCCCAGCGGCGAACGTCCCGACCCCCACAGCCGCTGCACGCCCAGGCTGTGGCCGAGGCCCTCGAACGCCCACCGGTTGGACATCGCGTAGCTCAACCACCGTCCCGGCGCCGCCATCACCGGGACGGGCAGGATCGCGCCCACGAACAGCACCTGCGGGAAGCACAGCATCGGCAACGCCATCGTGGCCTGCGCCGGATCCGTGACCGCCGCGGACACCAGCAGCCCCAGCGCCAGCGCCGCCAGCGAGCACGACACCAGCGTGACGAAAACCTCCCCGTACGCGCCCCACCCCATCGCGGGCAGCCGGTCCAGCCCGCGCAGGACGCCGAGCATCAGGGCGTCCACCACGGCCAGCAGCGGCAGCAGCACCGCCACCTTGGCCAGCACGTACGGCCCGATCCGCAGCCCCGTCAGCCGCTCGCGCCGCAGCACCGGCAGCTCCGTGCAGATCTGCGACAGGCCGTACGTGAGCCCGAAGAAGAACCCGCCGAACGCGATCCAGAAAAGGATCATCACGGTCGCGCTCGGACTGGGCGACTCCGGCGAGAACGCCCCGGGACGGAACAGCACCGCGAACATCGCCAGCACCATGACCGGTGAGCCGACCAGCACGGCCAGCGTCAACCTGTTCCGCGTGAGCAGGTCGGCGTTCCTCCGGGTGAGCAGCGCCCACTGCCGCCACGCCCCGATCGCCCGGCCGCCGCCCCGAACCGCCGTCCCACCCATCGTGCGCGTGGGGTCCGGGGCGTCACCGTCGGGGCGCACGCGGGCCACCCTGGTCGGCCGGATACCGGCGAGACGGAGATAGACGTCCTCGAACGCGTCGGCCTGGAAGTGGTCGAGGGCCTCGTCAGGGGTTCCGTGGAAGGCCAGCGTCCCGCCGTGGGCGAGGACGGCCACCCGGTCGCACACCGCGACGTCCGGTGGATGATGCGTCGTGAGGACCACGGTCGTCCCCGCGTCGGCCAGGCCGCGCAGCAGCCGCATCAGGCCGGCCGCCGACGCCGGATCCAGCCCCGACGTCGGCTCGTCGAGGAAGAACACCCGGGGCCCGGTCAGCAACTCGACGGCGATGCTGGCGCGTTTGCGCTCCCCTCCGCTCAGCGACCCGACCCGTTGCCCGGCGCGGTCGGTGAGCGCCAGCGCCGCGAGCGCCGCGTCCACGGCCCGGTCCAGGCCCTCCGGCGGTGTCCCGGACGGCAGCCGTAGCGCCGCCGCGTACCGTAGCGTGCGCCGCAGAGGCATCTCCAGGTGGACGATGTCATCCTGCGGCACGTAACCCAGCGCCGCGGCGTCCCCGTCTTGGCTCACCTCCCCTTCCGCGGGCGGTCGCACGCCCGCGATGGCGTCGAGCAGCGTGGTCTTCCCCGCCCCGCTGCCCCCGATGATCGCGACGAGCTCGCCGGTGCCGATCGTCAGCGACACATCCCGCAGCGTCCGGCGCCCGCCCGCGCGCTGCCCCACACCCCGGACCTCGATCATCCGTCTCGCTCCCACCCGGGCGTCGGCCCCACGCCCGCCGCGCCGGACACCGGCCCCTTCAGGCCACGATGAACGACCACCCCGCGCCGGTCCAGGCTCCACCGGGCCGGGATCGGTCAGTCGACGGCCGCGTCCTCGGGCGATCCGGCGGCGATCCCGGCGAGGGTGTCGAGGGCGCGGGCGAGGACGTCCGGGGGCGGGGACGCCAGGCCGACGCGGACGGCTCGGGGAGCGGCGCCCGTTCCGGCGGCGAAGGCGGCGGCGGGTGTCACCGCGATACCGCGCCGGGCCGCCGCGGCGACGAAGGTGTCGGCGCGCCACGGAGACGGCAGCTCCCACCAGCAGAAGTACGACGGCGAGCCCGACCGGGACGCGGCGCCCGGGAGGTGGTCGGCGGCGATCCGGCGGCGGGCCGCGGCGTCGGCCCGTTTGGCCCGGACCACCTTCGCGACGGTGCCGTCGGCGATCCAGCCGGACGCCGCCGCCAGCGCGAACCCCGTGGGCGCCCACGCGCCGGACCGGAGGGCCGCGGCGACGCGCCCGGCCAACGCGGCGGGCGGGACGACGAACCCGGCGCTCAGCCCCGGGGCGAGACGCTTGGAGAGGCTGTCGACGACGATCGCGCGGTCCGCGGCCATCGACGCCAGTGGCGCGGGACCGTCCTCGGGGAGGAACGCCCAGACGCGGTCCTCGATCGCGTGGAGGTCGAGCCGTTCGAGGGTGTCGGCCAGTTCGGCGCGGCGCCGCGGCGGCATCGTCGTGACGCACGGGTTGTGCAGCGTGGGCTGCACGTACACCGCGCTGAGCGGGGCGGCACGGTGGGCGTCGGCGAGCGCGTCCGGGCACAATCCGTGCTCGTCGGCGGCGACGGGGACGAGGGTCACGCCGAGCCGTGCCGCGATGCCCCTGACCACCGGATAGGTCAGCGCCTCGACCGCGAGCCGGCCGCCCGGCGGGACGAGCGCCGCGACGGCGCCCGCGATGGCCTGCCGCCCGTTCCCTGCGAACAGGACGCCCGCGGGTTCGGGCCGCCAGCCGGGCACGGTGAGCAGCGTCGCCGCCGCCTCCCGGGCCGCGGGCGTGCCCGCGACCCCGACGGGGGCGAGCGACGCCCCGAGGACGTCCGGGCGCAGCAGCCGTTCCATCCCGGCGGCCAGCAGCGCCTCCTGCTCGGGCACCACGGGATTGCTGAGTTCCAGATCGACGCGTGCGTCCCCGGGCTCGGCCAGTGCCGGCACCCCCGGACGGTCCGCCGCGCGGACGAACGTGCCGCGCCCCACCTCCCCGACGACGAGGCCGCGCCGTCCCAGCTCCCGGTACACGCGGCCCGCCGTGGAGGGCGCGATGCCGCGCCCGCGAGCGAAGTCGCGCTGGGGGAGCAGCCGGTCGCCGGGCCGCAGCCGTCCCGCCGCGATGTCGGCGGCCACCTCGTCCGCGACGCGCCGGTAGTCCTCCACCGCACCTCCGATTGCATCGAGAACAATTTCAGTATTGCACCGAGGTTGTTCGACTGTCTAGCATCGGAGCACACCGACGACCGGAGGAAGTGCCATGATCTCGACCGGCGCCATGGCGGCGATCGCCCTGTTCGCCCTGGGGCTGGTGCTGAGCCCCGGCCCCAACATGATCTATCTGGTGTCGAGATCGGTGACGCAGGGCCGCCGCGCCGGGCTGATCTCGCTCGCCGGCGTCGCCGCCGGGTTCCTCGTCTACGTCACGGCCGCGATCGCCGGGATCACCGTCGTCTTCACGCTCGTCCCCGCGCTCTACACGGCGATCAAGGTGGCGGGAGTGGCGTACCTGTTGTGGCTGGCCTGGCAGACGCTGCGGCCGGGCGGCACGTCGGCGTTCGTCCCGAAGGACCTGCCCGCCGACCGGCCGCGCCGCCTGTTCGCCATGGGCCTGGTGACGAACTTGCTCAACCCCAAGATCGCCATCCTGTACGTGGCGCTGCTGCCGCAGTTCGTCGACCCGGACCGGGGGCACGTCCCCCTTCAGATCATGCAGCTCGGCCTCATCCAGATCACGATCGCGGTCACCGTCAACGCCCTCATCGTGCTCGGCGCGGGCGGCGTCGCGGTGTTCCTCGCCCGGCGGCCCGGCTGGCGGCGGGTCCAGCGCTACCTCATGGGGTCGGCGCTCGCCGGGCTCGCCGTCCAGATCGGCGTCACCCGCCCCGCCGCCCACTGACCGCCCGGTCCCCGTGCGGGCGGCCAGTGCGCGGCCGGCGGCCGGGGTCAGGCCGGGATCGGGACGCGTTCCCGCTCACCGGACGACGGCAACGGTGACGGGGGCACGCGCAGCACGCGGGCGGCCCACCCGGGCAGCCACCAGTTCCACCGGCCGAACAGCGATACCACGGCCGGGACGAGCAGCGCCCGCACCACGGTCGCGTCCAGCAGGATGCCGATCCCCAGCCCGGTCGCGAAGATCTTCACCTCGACGATCGGTGCGGCGGCGAGCGAGGCGAAGGCGAGGAAAAGGATCAGCGCCGCGCTCGTCACCAGCCGCCCGGTCCGGCCGAGGCCCTCGACGACGGCGGCCTCGGTCGACCCGGTCCGGTCGTACTCCTCCCTCAGCCGGGCCAGGATGAACACCTCGTAGTCCATCGAGAGCCCGTACAGGAACGCGAAGACCATGGCGGGGACGAACGAGGCGATCGACCCGGTCGCCGAGATGCCCCACACCAGGTCGCTCCCGTGCCCCTGCTGCCACACCAGGGCGATCGCGCCGAGGACGGCGGCCAGCGACAGCAGGTTGAGCAGCACCGCCTTCACCGCCAGGAGCAGCGACCGGAAGGCGCGGGCGAGCAGGACGAACGTCAGCACGCAGATCAGCGCGAGCATCAACGGGAACGTCCCGTACACCTTGGAGACGAAGTCGATGTCGTTCGCGGTCTCACCGCCGACCTGCCCGCCCGCCGGCACCGTGTCCCGGACGGCCTTGACGAGGTCCTTGCCCGCGTCCGTCCCGCCCTCGGCGACGGGCAGCACGGTCACCAGCGCCGTCCCGTCCCGCCGCCACGCGTCTCCCTCGGGGGCGGCGACCGCGTGCACACCCGGCAGGGAGCGCAACTCCGCCGCGATCGCCGCCGGGTCCGCGCCCGCGCCCGCGGGCAGCAGCACGTCCACCGGCGTGAGGACACCGGACGGCACACCGGCGTGGCGCAGGTCGGCGAGCCCCTCGTAGGCGGGCCCCGACTTCGCCAGGGCGCCGCTGCTCGGCTCCCCGAGGTTCAGGCCCAGCGCGGCGAACGCCAGGCCCCCGAGCACGGCCAGCGCCGCCACGGCGGCCGGGATCCGGAAACGGACGACCCGGCGGGCCCAGCCCGTCCAGGCCCGGCCCGCGCGGGCGCCGTCGCTCCGCCACCGGGGCGCGATCCGGTCGAGGGCGGGCCCGACCGTGACGAGCGTCACCGGCAGCAGCGTCAGCGTCACCAGCGCGCTCACCCCCGGGATGATCACACCGCCGTACGCCACGCTGCGCAGGAACGCGACCGGGACGACCAGCATGGCGACGAGCCCGATCGCGACGGCGGCCGCGCTGAACACCACCGCGTGCCCGGCCGTGGCCATGGCGCGCCGGGTGGCGTCCTCGGTGGACAGGCCCCGCGCCCGCTCCTCCCGCCACCGCGTCACCAGCAGCAGCGAGTAGTCGACGGCGACGCCGAGGCCGATGAGCGCCACCACGAACTGCACCATGAAGTTCACCTCGGTGACGCCGGTGAGGGCGTAGACCAGCAGAAACGAGGTGAGGATCGACACGACCGCGATGACGAGCGGCACCACCGCCAGCACCGACCCGAACACGAACGCCAGGACGACGAGCGCCCCGACCCCGCCGATGAGGGTCTCGGTGAGGACGCTCGGTCCCTCGCCGCCCGCCTCCTCCGTCAGGCCGTCCATGCTCGTGACGCGCAGCTCCGCGCCCGAGGGCAGCAGCGGACGCATCGCCTCGGTGATCGGCCCGACCGGGTCCGGCCCCTCGTCGAACTCGGTCGCCCCGGGATCGACCTGCGGGTAGACGAGGCCGTAGACGGTCCGGCCGCCGTCGCCGGTGAACCGGACGTCGCCGGTGTCCGGGTACGACACCACGCGGGCGTCGAGCCGCTCCCCGGCCGCCGCGAACGCCGCGCGCAGGCCCTCGCGCACGGCGGGCGTGTCCGCGGAAGTCCCGGCGGGCAGCGTCACGACGGGCACGAGGGGTTTCGCGGCGCCGCCCGTCCGGTACTCCGCCACGATCGCCGCGTTGGCGTCCCGCGCCGCCGAGCCGGGCGGCGCGAAGTCCTCGACGAGCCGGTCGGGGACGTTCAGTGCCGCGAACGCCCCGGCGCACGCGGCGGCGAGCCACACCAGCCCGATCAGGAGCCGGTGCCGCAGCACGAATCCAGAGAATCTGTCCATGCGCCCATGGCAGCGGTCCGCCCTTCCGGCGCCGTGTGAACGGTCTTGGAGTTCCCTGTGAAACCGCGTTCACAGGGAACTCTAAGATCACTCACAGGGCCTCCGCAGTGCGCGCCGGAGGGCTCACCGGACAGACTTGGACCGTGACGCCCACCAAGATCCTCGTCGTGGACGACGAGGCGTACCTCGCCGACCTCGTCGCGACCGCGCTGCGCTACGAGGGCTTCGAGACGGCCGTGGCCGGGTCCGGCGCCGAGGCGCTCGCGAGCATCCCCCGGTTCGGCCCGGACCTGATCGTCCTGGACGTGATGCTGCCGGACGGCTCCGGCATGGACGCCTGCGCCCGGCTGCGCCGCGACGGCTGCGAGGCCCCCGTGGTCTTCCTCACCGCCCGCGACGCGACCGAGGACAAGATCAAGGGCCTGACGGTCGGCGGCGACGACTACGTCACCAAGCCGTTCAGCCTGGAGGAGCTGATCGCGCGGATCCGCGCCGTGCTGCGCCGCACCCGGCCGGGGACGCGGGAGCGGGCCCGGCTGTCGTTCGCCGACCTGGAGATCGACGAGGACACCTACGAGGTGCGGCGCGGCGGCGTCCTGGTCGACCTCACCCCCACCGAGTTCAAACTGCTGCGCTACCTGCTCCTCAACGCGGGCCGGGTGCTGACGAAACGGCAGATCCTCGACCACGTGTGGCAGTACGACTTCGGCGGCGGCGACGGCGTCGTCCAGACCTACGTCAGTTACCTGCGCCGCAAGCTCGACGACCGCGACCCCCGGCTCATCCACACCGTGCCGCGCGTCGGGTACATCCTCCGCATGCCCCGGGAGGGCTGATGTCGCTGCGCAGGCGCATCCTGCTGACCCAGCTCGGCCTGCTCGCGCTCGGCCTGCTGATCGCGGGCGCGTCCAGCTTCGCCGCGCTGAACGACTGGAAGAACGACAGCGAGCACCGCCGGATGACCGCGGTGGGACGCGAGGCCGCGGCGCTGTTCGCCGAGGGCGGCCCCGGCGGCGCCTGGTCCAGGCTCCCCGCCGCCACCTCGGAACTGGACCGGCTGTGGCGCGCCGCCGGCGACGGTGGCGGGCTGCCGATGTTCATGCAGGTCCGCCGGGCCGACGGCGCGACCGTGGACACCGTCTCGTTCGGCGACGCGCCGCCGCTGCCGGACGATCTGCGCCCCGGCCGGGCGCACGACGACAACCCCGACGGGGAACGGTTCGTCCGCGCCGACGCCCGTCCCCGCCCCGGCGAGGAGGCGGACGAGGGCCCCTTCGGGCATGAGGGCCCCGACTGGCTCGTCCGCACCGCGTGGGTCCCCGGCGGGCGGCACTACCTCGTCACCGCCATGCGCACCACCGAGCAGGACGAGTTCTTCGGCCGCACCCTCGGCACCCAGACCGTCGTCACGGTCGTGGTGCTCGCCGGGGTCGGGCTGCTGGTGTGGCGGGCCGTCCGCTGGGCCACCCGTCCGCTGGAGGAGATCGCCTCGACCGCCGCGCGGATCGGGGACGGCGAGCTGTCCCGCCGCCTCGCCGTGCCCGGCCCGAACACGGAGGTGGGCCGGCTCGCGGAGGCGCTGAACGGGATGCTCGGCCAGATCGAGGCGGCGTTCCGGGAACGGGAGGCCTCCGAGGACCGGCTGCGCCGCTTCGTCGCCGACGCCTCCCACGAGCTGCGCACCCCCGTCGCGACCGTCCGCGGGTACGCCGAGCTGTTCCGCCGCGGCGCCGCGGACCGTCCGGAGGACCTGGCCAAGGCCATGAGCCGCATCGAGTCCGAGGCCGAGCGGATGGGCCGCCTCGTCGACGAGATGCTGCTGCTCGCCCGTCTCGACCAGGGCCGTCCGCTGGAACGCGAGCCGGTCGACCTGGCCGCGCTCGCCGCCGACGCGGTCGCCGACGCCGCCGTCGTCGAACCGGGCCGCCCGCTGATCCTGGACGCCGACGCCCCCGTCGTCGTCACCGGCGACGCCGGACGGCTCCGGCAGGTCCTGGACAACCTGCTGGCGAACGTCCGCCGCCACACGCCACCGGGCACGGCCGCGACCGTCCGGGTGTCCGACCGTGACGGAGACGCGGTCCTGGAGGTCGCCGACGAGGGCCCGGGGATTCCGGCGGTCGACCGCCCGCGGGTGTTCGAACGCTTCTACCGGGCCGACCCGTCCCGCTCCCGCGACCGCGGCGGGTCCGGACTCGGACTGTCCATCGTCGCCGCCGTCGCCGAGGCCCACGGCGGCCGCGCGTCCGTCGCCGACGCGCCCGGCGGCGGCACCGTGTTCACGATCACCCTGCCGCGCTGATCCCGCCCTTCCCGCCCTGATGGGGCCATGATGGGCCGGTGAGCGCACAGCGGGACGACGACCGGCACGGGTGGCGGCGCCCCGACGCGTCCATGTCCCTCCTCGCCGACCTGTTCAGCGGCGACCTCCTCGACCACGGGTACGCCGAGGCCGCGGCCCGCCGGTCCGCCGACCCCGCCCCGGCACGGCCACGGACACGGACACGGACAGGGCCACGAACACGGCTGCGGGGCGGCGGCGTCCTGCTCGTCCTCGTCCTCGCCGGAACGCTGATCGCCGTCGCGGGGGCCGAGGTGCGGCGCGGCCGGCCCGTGGCCGCCGAGCGGCGCGCCGGGCTCGTCGGCGAGATCCGCGCCCGCACCGCAGAGACCGACGCCCTCCAGCACCGCCTGAACCGGCTGCGCGCCGAGACCGAGCGGCGCCGCGCCGCCGCCCTCGCCAGCAGCGACGCGGGCCGGGAGCTGCGCCGGTGGCTCGCCACCGTGGCCGCCGCCGCGGCGGCCGCCCCGGCCGCCGGGAAAGGCCTGGTCATCACCCTCGACGACGCGCCGCGCGACGACTCCGCGGGACGCGCCGCAGGCGGCGGACGGGTCTATGATCAGGACCTCCAGGTCCTGGTGAACGGGCTCTGGGCGGCGGGCGCCGACGCCATCGGGATCAACGGGTTGCGGCTCACGCCGACGACGGCGATCCGCGCCGCCGGGGAGGCCGTCCTGGTCGACTACCGGCCGCTCGGCCGCCCCTACGAGGTGACGGCGGTCGGGGACCCCGACCGGCTGCGCGCCGCGTTCTCCGGCTCGGCCGCCGACCGGCGGCTGCGGAACCTGAACGAGCGTTACCGGATCAGGTACGACACGCGCCGCGCGTCCGAGGTGGAACTGCCCGCGGCGGGCGGCGTCCGGCTGCGGTACGCGACCCCACGCGAGGGAGGGTGACCCAACGGTGATCGCGCTGATCGGGCTGGTGATCGGCGTGGCGCTGGGCCTGCTGGTCCGGCCGGACGTGCCGCTCTGGCTGGAGCCGTACCTGCCCATCGCGATCGTCGCGGCCCTCGACGCCATGTTCGGCGGCATCCGGGCCCGCCTGGAAGGGATCTTCGACGAGAAGGTGTTCGTGGTGTCGTTCGTCAGCAACACCGTCATCGCCGCGCTGATCGTGTTCCTCGGCGACAAGCTCGGCGTCGGCTCCCAGCTGTCCACCGGCGTCGTCGTCGTCCTCGGCATCCGGATCTTCTCCAACGCCGCGGGCATCCGGCGGAAGCTGTTCGGCGCGTGACCGGCGAACGGCCCACCGGCCTGCGCGGACTCCTGCCGCTGCTGCGTCCGCGGGTCAGCCTCGGCCAGCTGACCGGGGGGCTGCTGTGCCTCGTGCTCGGCTTCGCGGCCGTCGCGCAGATCCGCTCCAACGAGCGCGACACCACCTTCGCCACTGCGAGGCAGGACGAACTCGTCCTCATCCTGTCCGATCTGGGCCAGCGGTCCGAGCGGCTGCGCGGCGACCTCCGCGAACTGGAGGAGACCAAGGCCCGCCTGGAACAGGACGCCCAGGGACGGACCGCCCTGGAGGAGGCGCGCAGACGAGCGACCGCCTACGGCCTCCTGGCGGGCGTCCTCCCGGCCGAGGGCCCCGGCATCGAAATGGTGATCACCGATCCCGACGGCGGTGTCGCGGCCTTCGGCCTGCTCGACGCGCTCCAGGAACTCCGCGACGCCGGCGCCGAGGTCATTCAGGTCAACGACGTCCGGGTCGGGGTCGACACCTACTTTCTGGACGACCGGAACGGGGTCCGGGTCGACGGGCGACCGCTCACACCCCCGTACCGGTTCCTGGCCATCGGCGACGCGCACACGATGACGACGGCGCTGAACATTCCGGGCGGCGTGGTCAGGACGCTTCAGGACGCCGGCGCGACCGTCTCGATCGCCTCACGCGCGAAAGTCACCGTGGACGCGATACGGTCGTCATAGGGGGTACGGAGAAGGTGATGAACCGGACGCCGGGCTCAGGCGTCGCGATCAGGGCGTCCGCGCGGCGGCGTAGACCTGCGATCATTGACGAAGGTAGTTTGGTCCAGTCGGCTCACCGTTCCAGTTGACCCCTCGGGTGATACCCGCGTAAGTTGCGGCGACCGTCCCGTGAACGGCGGCCAGTTGGACCGTGGTCCGGGGGCGGGTCCCCGGCGTGGGTTGGTTTGAAGGATGCGCGTGGCGCTGGTGGCTCCCGTTGTGAGACGGGCCGCGAGCGGCACGCCGATGGTAGGAGGCCGAGCCGATCGATGCCGAGCGTCTACTGCACGCAGTGCGGTCACGCCAACCCGGACGATGCCCGCTTCTGCTCCAACTGCGGCACTCCGCTGACGCGGAGTGCGCTGCCCCCCCGGGAGTCGCCCGGCGAGTCCACGTCCACGATCTCCATCGGCGGGTTCGAGGCGCTGGACACCGACGCGGGCGCCGAGGAGCCGTCGCTCGGCCCCGACCAGATGGCCATGGAGGCGCTTCCCCCGGGAACGGCGCTGCTCGTGGTCAAGCGGGGTCCGAACGCCGGCAGCCGCTTCCTGCTCGACCAGGACCGCACGTCCGCGGGCAGGCATCCCGAGAGCCACATCTTCCTCGACGACGTCACGGTGTCCCGGCGACACGCCGAGTTCGTCCGCCAGGGCGGCGCGTTCTCCGTCCGTGACGTCGGCAGCCTCAACGGCACCTACGTCAACCGGCAGCGGATCGACCACGCCGGCCTGTCAGGCGGTGACGAGGTGCAGATCGGCAAGTTCCGGCTGGTGTTCCTGACCAACCCGGCGCACGCCTGACGGGCGACGATGGGAGGGCCATGAACCCGCAGCCAGCCCGGTCCCCGATGACGATCGGGGACGTCCTCGGACTGCTCAGGCCCGACTTCCCCGACATCACCATCTCCAAGATCCGGTTCCTGGAGTCGGAGGGCCTGGTCGAACCGCAGCGCAGCCCGTCCGGCTACCGCAAGTTCGGCGACGCCGACGTGGAGCGGCTCCGGTTCGTCCTGACCGCGCAGCGCGACCACTACCTGCCGCTGCGCGTCATCAGGCAGCACCTCGAAGCCCGCGACCGCGGTGAGAACGTTCCGCCGCTCGGCGCCGACCGGCGCCGTCCCCGCACCCTCGTCGCCGCCGACGCCACCACGGAGGCCGCTCATCCGGCGGGCGCCGTCCGTCTCACCCGCCGCCAGCTCCTCGACGGCGCGGGCATCGACGAGGCCCTGCTCGCCCGCCTGGAGGAGTACGGCCTCGTCCGCCGGAGCGGCACCCACTACGAGGGCGACGCCCTGAACATCGCCCGCGCCGCCGCCGCGCTCGGCGAGTTCGGCTTCGAGGTCCGGCATCTGCGCGCCGTCAAGGCCGCCGCCGACCGCCAGGCCGGTCTCATCGAGCAGATGGTCGCGCCGCAACTGCGCCGCCGCAGCCGCGGCGCCCACGAGCAGGCCGCCGCGACCGCCCGCGAGATCGCCGCCCTCTCGGTCAAACTGCACGCCGCGCTCGTGTCCGCCGGTCTCCGCGAAAGTCTCGACCGCTGATCATGTACGCCGCGGAGGATTTTGTCGGACCCGCGGCCTCACGAGCTGTCCGGGCCGGGGTGTACGTTGGCTACAGGGTTCGGTCACGAATCGATCCGCTGCACGTGGTGATCGAGACAGCGAGAACCGGCAGGGAGTCGCAGTGAAGCAGATGGAGGTCGTCGGCGTCAGGGTCGAGATGCCCTCCAATCAGCCCATCGTCCTGTTGAAGGAGACGGAGGGCGACCGGTACCTGCCGATCTGGATCGGGGCCGTCGAGGCGACCGCGATCGCCTTCGCGCAGCAGGGGGTGCTGCCCGCCCGCCCCCTCACCCACGACCTGTTCCGCGACGTCCTGGACGCCCTCAGCGTCCAGCTCCGCACCGTCAACATCACCGCGCTGCGTGAGGGCATCTTCTTCGCCGACCTCGTCTTCTCCAACGGCGTCGAGGTGAGCGCCCGCCCGTCCGACTCCATCGCCCTGGCCCTGCGCACCGGCGCCACCATCTTCGCCAGCGAGGACGTCCTGGAAGAGGCCGGCGTCGCCATCCCCGACGAGCAGGAGGACGAGGTCGAGAAGTTCCGCGAGTTCCTCGACACGATCTCCCCCGAAGACTTCGGCCGAGCCGGCTGAGCTGTATTCATTGCAGGCACGGCCCACTGCGCTCGCCTGGCGGCTCGCTACGTGACCGTCCCTGAGGCGAACCGACATCGCTTCGCGATCCGCCCGGCTCCGCTAGCCTTCGGCGTCGCTACACCGGGCGGGTAACGCGTTCGGCGGGGGCTGAGGCCACTTCGAGACAGGCCCTAAGCCTGCTGAGACACCTCACAGCAAAGCCCCCTGCCCCGGCCATCGCGGGTGCGCCCCGCCGAGGCCGCCGATATGACGGTGTTGAAGAGCCATCATGATCGTTCACGATGTCCAGCCACCCCCCATGCCGTACCGTAGATCTCATAGGCGGCGACCTCAGCCACCGCCGCAACCACGCGACAACTTCAACCGTTGCGATCGCGTCCGAAGGCCCGGCCGGGGGCTGAGGCGCGAGCGAAGCGAGAACCTGATCGCGCAGCGAGCCCCTAGGCGAGCCGAAGCGATGCAGCGATCGCACCGCAGTTCACGACGATGGAGGGCCCTCCGGGCCCGAAGGAGGAGTGCGCTGCAATCAACAGGGGTAGGAGTGGGTTTGGCGTGGGAGGCGCGTAGTTTGCCCACGTGAAGCCGGTTCATCCGGGCATGCGACGCGCCGACAGTGAACGTTGACCACACCCTGACCGGCACCTACCGTGCTGGTGGAACACCCGTGGTGGTATTTCGTCAAACCCCCTTGACGAAGCGGCACGGGATGATTTGGAGCCGGAGGTCCGCGTGGCGGTGAGCAGCGGCGAGGGCAAGGCGACCCCCGAGAGGCATATGGCGTCCCAGCGCGCCGGGGAGCAGGGTCTGCTCTTCGACACGCGGGTGTCGGCGCCGCCGGAGGATGTCGGCTACCGTGGCCCGACGGCGTGCGCGGCGGCGGGGATCACCTACCGGCAGCTGGACTACTGGGCCCGCACCAAGCTGGTGGAGCCGAGTGTCCGGTCGGCGCACGGGTCCGGGAGTCAGCGGCTGTACAGTTTCCGCGACATTCTCGTTCTGAAGGTCGTGAAGCGGCTGCTCGACACCGGGGTGTCGTTGCAGCAGATCCGGACGGCGGTGACCCATCTGCGGGACCGCGGCGTCCAGGATCTGGCGCAGATCACGTTGATGAGCGACGGTGTGAGCGTGTACGAGTGCACGTCGGCGGACGAGGTCGTGGATCTGTTGCAGGGCGGGCAGGGCGTGTTCGGGATTGCGTTGGGGCGGGTGTGGCAGGAGGTGGAGGGCAGTCTCGCGGAACTGCCCGGTGAGCGTGCCGCTTCGGGCGACGACCTCCATCCGCATGACGAGTTGGCGAACCGGCGCCGCGCACGCCGTACCGGTTGAGTTCTCGGCGTTTCGATCGACGCCCTTGTGTTTCACAGCGCTTCCTTGCGCTGGAGGTACGTGAACGCGCCCCAACCGGGGAGCACCGGCAGCCACAGTGTGAGCAGGCGGTAGAGAAGGACGGCGGACGTCGCCGTCTCCGCGGACAGCCCCGAGATGGTCAGCGCGAGGGTGAGGGCGCCTTCGACGGCGCCGAGGCCGCCGGGTGTGGGCGCGGCGGAGCCGAGGGCGTTCGCGGTGAGGAAGACCACGACGACGGACGTCAGCGGCAGTGTGCCGCCGAACGCGCGGATCGAGGCGTCCAGGCACAGCACGAACGCCAGTGTCAGCAGCAGCGTTCCGCCGAGTCCGGTGGTGAGCTTCTTCGGCGACTGCAGGACGTCCAGGAGGCGGGGCACGACGCCGGAGAACATGCTTTTCAGCCGTGATGTGACCTCCCGCCGGACGCGGGGGACGGTCATCGCGAGCCCGGCCACCAGTCCCAGCGACAGGACCACGATGACGATCGTCCGGGACGGCGCGAGGTCCTGGGTGGCCTGCGACGTCGACCCGGTGAGGAACCCGAACAGGACGAGCAGCAGGATGTGCGTGACGAGGCCGACGAGCTGGGACGCGCCCACGCTCGCGACCGCCGGGCCCGGCCGCACCCCGGAGCGTTGCAGGTAGCGGGTGTTGACGGCGACGCCGCCGACCGCGGCGGGCGCCACGAGTTTCACGAACGACGCCGCGAGCTGGGCGAGGATCGTCCGGCCGAGCGGCAGTCGCTCCGGGACGAAACCCATCAGCATGAACGCCGCCGCGACGTAGGTGAGCGCCGCCGCGCCGAGCGCGGCGAGGACCCAGTGCCAGCTGGCCGTGGACGCCATCGTCCCGATGTCGAGGCTCGCCACCTGGGGGATGACGATGTACGCCGCGATCGACAGCGCCACGATGCTGACGATGGTGCGGGGCCGAAAGCGTTCGAGCCGGGCGGGCGCGACCTCCGTCTCCGGTTTCAGCCGGACGATCTGTTCCCGGATGCGGGACAGCAGGTCCCGGTCGTGCCGTAGCGCCGCCCGGGTCGTCCGGGACAGCGCCACCCGCTGCAGCAGCGGCACCGCCGCGGCGAGGGCCTCCTCGCCGAGGACGGCCACGGCGGTGCGGACGGACCGTTCCGGGCCCACCCGCAGCGCCAGCGTCGTGAGCAGCTGCGCCAGGTCGAGCCGCAGCGCCAGGTCGCCCGCCGCGATCTCCCCGGCGCGCAGGTCGGTGATGTAGGCGTGGCCGTCGTCGCCGACGAGGACCGCGCCGTCCTGGAGCCGCCGGTGCGCGAGCCGTGCCGCCTGGAGTGCGTGGAACTGCTGCCACACGTCCGTCAGCAGGTCGTCGGTGATCTCCCCGTCGGGGACGTCGGCGAGCCGCCGTCCCGGCACGTGTTCGTACGCGAGCATCGCGGCCTCCGTGCCGACCTCGGAGGTTCCGGCGAGGCGCGGGGTGCGGGCGCCCGCCGCGTCCACGGCGTACGCCATCAACGTCTCCTGCTCCAGGGACCGGCGCAGCGACCGCAGCGCCCGCCCGGTCGTCCTGCCGCGCAGCCGCAGCAGCCGCCACATCCGGTACAGCAGGCCCGCCGTCTGCTGGTCGCGGTCGAGGACGTGCAGGACGACGTCCCAGTCGCCACGCCCGGTCTCGGGACGCTCGGCGAGGACGACGCCGTACCGGCGGCCCTCCTCGGCGTCGTCGGCGGGCTCGTCGAGGCGCGCGGCCCGTTCCGCTCGTAGCCCGAGGCGTTCCAGCGCCGCCACGACCGCCCTGCCGGAGGGACGGGGATTGGGGGTGCCGACCACGTACAGGGTGCCGTGGCCGATGGCGCGTCCGAGGAAGTAGGTGGCGGCGAGCGCGGCGACCGAGGCGTACGACGCGGTGAGGCCCGTCAGCGCCGCGAGCCCGATCATCGCCCAGGTCGCGGCCTGCCACCGGGCGCGGCCCGCCATCCCCACCGCGGTCGCGAACGCGATCACCGGCGCGATGTCGGTGTGCACGGGGGCGGTGTCCGTGCCGCCCCAGATCAGCGAGTCGAGGACGCCGCCGGGCGCGGCCCGCACGACCTGGTCGTCCAGACCCACCGTCAGCCCGAAGGCGATCATGGCGGCGAGCAGCGCGATCGCGACGCGGGTCCCGTCCTTGTGGAACAACCGCTCGATCGCGAACGCGATCGGGACGGCCAGCACCCCGAAGCTGGACACCAGCGTCGCCAGGGACAGCAGCAGCCGCGGCGCGTGCGCGGTGCCCTCCGCGATGTCGGTCTGCAACCCGTGCGCCGTCTGCTGCGCGATCGACACCAGCAGCATCACCACCGCCAGCCCCGCCAACGACGCCGCGAACCGGATCGCGTCGGACGGACGGCGGATCCGGTCGGGCCGGGCGGGCTCGTCCACGGGAACGCTTACGCGGCCCACGGTCGCGCCGGGCCCGCGCTCGCCGCCGGTGGGCGTGTCGTCGCGGGCCGACGTCACGCCGTACCGCCGCGCTGACCCTCCGTCATCAGCGGCGTCCCGGGGCCGTCGGCGCGCCGTCGAGCGACGGGCGCCCGGCAGGCGTCGCGTGTCCAACCCGCAGTTCCATCTCCGTCCCGCGTCGCCCGAGGCTCGTTCCGTCCCAGGTGGGAATGCACATCGTAGTGGCTGGTACCCCGGTCGGCGCGGCGGCCCCGGCCCGGTGGCGGGGCGAGGCGATCACGAGATCGGTTCATTGGGTAGGGTTTGTCCAGGACATGCCGTCGACCCTGTGCGGGAGAGATCCCACGCCGCCAGCGTGGGACGCCGAAGGGGCAACCTCCCCGGAACCTCTCAGGCAAAAGGACCGCTCGGGCGAGGCGCCTCTGGAAAGCAGACGTCGCTTCCCGCGCCGCGGGACGGCGCTCACCGAAGGGGAAATCCCGCGACGCGGGGGAAGCTCTCAGGTGCCGATGACAGAGGGGGAGACCGGCCGCCGGCTCGCGCCCGGCGGCGCACCCTGAGCGACCGCAGCAGCCAGGAGGCTCTCCATGACCGCCCAGTTCTTCGCCCCCGTGGCCGCGCCCCAGCATCCCCGCGCCGTGTTCGCGGACCGGCACATCGGCCCGTCCCCCGACGACCAGGCGCGGATGCTGGCCGCGATCGGCTACTCCGGCGTCGAGGCGCTGATCGACGACGCGGTCCCCGCCGCGATCCGCACCTCCCGGCCGCTGGACCTGCCGCCCGCGCTGAGCGAGTCCGCCGCGCTGGACCGCCTCCGCGAGCTCGCCGCCCGCAACACCGTCCACACCTCGATGATCGGGCTCGGCTACTCCGGCACGATCACCCCCGGTGTGATCATGCGGAACGTTCTGGAGAACCCCGGCTGGTACACCGCCTACACGCCCTACCAGCCGGAGATCTCCCAGGGCCGGTTGGAGGCCCTGCTCAACTTCCAGACCGTCGTCGCCGACCTGACCGGGCTGCCGGTCGCGAACGCGTCCATGCTGGACGAGGCGACCGCCGCCGCCGAGGCCATGGCCCTCGCGCACCGCGTGTCGAAGAGCAAGGATCCCGGAACGTTCCTCGTCGACGCCGACGTGCTCCCGCAGACGATCGAGGTCGTCAGGACGCGGGCCGTCCCGCTCGGCATCGAGGTCGTCGTCGCGGACCTGTCCGGCGGGCTGCCCGACGGCGACGTCTTCGGGGTGCTGTTGCAGTATCCGGGGGCGTCGGGGGCCGTCCGCGACCTGGAACCCGTCATCGCGCGGGCGCACGACCGCGGCGCGCTGGCGGTCGTCGCCGCCGACCTGCTCGCGCTGACGCTGCTGCGCCCGCCCGGCGAGTCCGGCTTCGACATCGCCGTGGGCTCCGCGCAGCGGTTCGGCGTCCCGTACGGCTTCGGCGGCCCGCACGCCGGGTACATGGCGGTCCGCGAGGACATCCGGCGGCAGTTGCCCGGACGGCTCGTCGGCGTGTCCGTCGACGCCGACGGCGCCACCGCCCACCGGCTGGCGTTGCAGACCCGCGAGCAGCACATCCGCCGGGAGAAGGCCACCAGCAACATCTGTACCGCGCAGGTCCTCCTCGCCGTGATGGCCGGCATGTACGCGGTCTACCACGGCCCCGAGGGGCTCGCCGCGATCGCGCAGCGGACGCACCGCCGTGCCGCCGAGATCGCCGCGGGGCTCCGCGCGGGCGGGGTGGAGGTCGTCCACGACGCGTTCTTCGACACGGTCCTCGCCCGCGTCCCCGGACGGGCCGCCCAGGTGGTGGCCGCGGCCCTCGACCACGGCGTCAACCTGCGACCCGTGGACGCCGACCACGTCGGGATCGCCTGCGACGAGACGACACTGCCCGACCACGTCACCGCCGTCCTCACGGCCTTCGGCGTCCAGGCGGCCCCCGACACGAGTGAGGCCGTCCCGGACGAGCTGCGCCGCGAGAGCCCCTACCTGACCCACCCGGTGTTCCACGCGTACCACTCCGAGACCGCGATGCTGCGTTACCTGCGCAGGCTCCAGGACAAGGACGTCGCGCTCGACCGTTCGATGATCCCGCTCGGGTCGTGCACGATGAAGCTGAACGCCACCGCGGAGATGGAGCCGATCACCTGGCCGGAGTTCGCGAACATCCACCCGTTCGCGCCCGTCGAGCAGGCAGCCGGATACCTGGAGTTGATCGGCGAACTGGAGGCCGCGCTCGCCGAGATCACCGGATACGCGAAGGTGTCGGTGCAACCGAACGCGGGGTCGCAGGGCGAACTGGCCGGCCTGCTCGCCATCCGCGGCTACCACGCCTCGCGCGGCGAGGAGCACCGGGACGTGTGCCTGATCCCGTCGTCCGCGCACGGCACCAACGCGGCCAGCGCCGTCATGGCCGGGATGCGCGTCGTGGTCGTCGCGTGCGACGAGGGCGGCAACGTCGACGTCGACGACCTGCACGCCAAGATCGGCAAGCATGGCGACCGGCTCGCCGCGATCATGGTGACGTACCCGTCCACGCACGGCGTCTTCGAGGAGACGATCACCGACGTGTGCGCGGCCGTGCACGACGCGGGCGGCCAGGTCTACGTCGACGGCGCCAACCTCAACGCCCTGGTCGGCCTCGCCCGCCCGGGCGAGTTCGGGTCGGACGTCTCGCACCTCAACCTGCACAAGACGTTCTGCATCCCGCACGGGGGCGGCGGACCCGGCGTCGGGCCGATCGGCGTCCGGGAGCACCTGGTCCCGTTCCTGCCCAACCATCCGCTCCGCGCGGAGGCGGGACCCGGGACCGGCGTGGGCCCGATCGCCGCGGCCCCGTGGGGCTCGGCGGGCATCCTGCCGATCTCGTGGGCGTACATCGCGATGATGGGCCCGGACGGGCTGACCGCCGCGACGGAGGGCGCCATCGTCGCCGCCAACTACCTCGCCACCCGACTCGCCCCCCACTACCCGATCCTCTACACCGGCCGCAACGGCCTGGTCGCCCACGAGTGCATCGCCGACCTCCGTAAGATCACCAAGGAGACCGGGATCACCGCCGAGGACGTCGCCAAACGCCTCATCGACTACGGCTTCCACGCCCCGACCCTCGCGTTCCCGGTGGCCGGAACCCTGATGATCGAGCCCACCGAGTCCGAGGACCTCGCCGAGCTCGACCGCTTCTGCGAAGCCATGATCGAGATCCGCCGGGAGATCCAGCGGGTCGCGGACGGCGCCTACGACGCCGAGGACAACCCCCTCAAGGGCGCCCCGCACACCGCCGCCTGCCTGATCTCCGACGACTGGAAGCACCCCTACACGCGCGAGGAGGCCGCCTACCCGGTGCCCGCCGTCCGGGAGAACAAGTACTGGCCTCCCGTCCGGCGCATCGACCAGGCCTACGGCGACCGCAACCTCGTCTGCTCCTGCCCGCCGCCGGAGGCCTTCGAGGACTGAGGTTCTCCATGTGCCCGGGCCGCCGGCCCGAGCAGCGATACGATGACGCCCGGCATCGGCCGCCCGTCGGCGGCCGATGCCGGCCGTTCGCGCGCTCGCCCGCGTTCCCCGACGATGCAGGGCCTCCACGGCCCGATGAAGGGCAGAAACGCACATGGACACCTCCGACGACCCGGCGCGGTTGTGCGAGGAGGCGAGGGACCTCGCCGAGAACGGCGACCCCGAGCGGGCGGCGCGGCTGTTCGAGCGGGTCCTGGCGCTCGGTGAGACGCCCGCGCGGGCGCGGGCGGCGCTCGGGCTGGCGGTCGTCCTCGACGACGCCGGGGACGTGGAACGGGCGCGGGACGCGGACCGGACCGCGATCGCGACGGGCGACCCCGAGTACGGGCCGCGCGCCGCCTACCACCTGGCCCTCACGCACGAGCGGGCCGGGGAACGGGGTCTGGCGGCGCCCGCGTGGCGCATCGTGGTCGACTTCGGCAACCCCGCGTACCTGCCGCCCGCGCATCTGGCGCTCGCCCGGATCGCCGACGACGCGGGCGAGTTCGACGAGGCGCGCGACCACTGGGAGGCGGTGCTCGCGACGGGCGACGCCGAGTACGGCCCGCCCGCCGCGCACGACCTCGCGCAGCGGCTGCTGGAGCGCGGTGAGCCCGCGCGGGCGCAGCGCGTCCTCGCCGCCGGGCTCAAACTGATCGACCGGGACGCCGCCCCCTACGCGCACGCGCGGCTCGCCGTCGCGCTCGGCATCTCCTACCTCGACCAGGCGATCGGCTCGTTCAGCGCGGCGCTCGGCGACGAGCCGTCCGACGCCGAGGTGGGGCCGCTCGCCACCGAACTGCTGGCGCGGACGCTCCCGCTACGCGGACGCGCCGCCGAGGCGGCGGAGGTGTGGCGGCGGGGCCTGGCCGACCCGGCGACCGCCCCCCAGGTCCGGGCGCGCCTGCGCCGCGACTTCGGCGGTGACGACGACGGCGACCCTGCCGACCTGTGGTGGGAACCGGTCGTCGAACAGGCCGTCTCGGACGGGACGCTGCCCGCACTGGCCGGGGAGGCGTTCGGCGCCCTCGACCACATGTACGCGGTCCTCGCCGTCCGCGACGCCGACATCGCGGGGGAGCGCCGCCCGGGCGACGCCCACGAGGCGGTCGGCCGTGCGGTCCGGGTCCCGGACGACTACGCCTGGGGCGCCCTGCTGCGAGAAAGCTTCGCCGAACGCCTCCGCCTCGCCATGGACACCCCAGACGCCCCCGAACACTGAACAACCTGAACCACAGGGGGCCTGAACATTGGGTGGTGGCGGCGTTAGGCGGCTATGGCGCGTTCTGCGGTGACCTTGGTGATTCGGGCGCGGACGAGGTACTCGGTGGGGACGGCGTTGCGGGCTCCGAACTCCTCGGCGCGGTCGGCGCCCATGTAGCGGCCGCCGATGACCGTGGCCCAGCGGCGCATCTCGTCCAAGTCCTCGATGAGGGTCGCCTCGGCCTGGAGCGTCACGTAGGAGAACGGCGGGGTCTGGTCGTCCACGCAGAGGGACAGGCGCGGGTCGCGGGCCAGGGCGCGGCCCTTGACGCTGGTGCGGCTCGTGTTGAACAGCACGTCGTCGCCGTCCAGGACGAACCAGATCGGGGTGACGTGCGGTGTGCCGTCCTTGCGGGTGACGCCCGCCTTGCCGGTGCGGGTGCCCTCCGAAACGAACGCGCGCCACTCACTGTCGGTCATCTTCACCATGCCGCCCATTCTCCATGCCGCCGGGGCGACAACGCTGGTCAGGCGGTGGACGGCTACTGTGGGCGCATGACCGGGCGGATGGACGTCGTGACGACCCACGGGCCCGCCGAGGTGCTGCTGGACGAGCCGGGCGCCCCGGCGTTCCTGCTGGTCCTGACGCACGGGTCGAACGGGGGAGTGGAGGCGCCGGACCTGCTCGCCGTGCGGGACGCCGCGCTCGCCCTGGGCGGCGCGGTTGCGCGGGTGACGCAGCCGTTCCGGCTCGCGGGGCGCCGCGCGCCGGGCTCGGCGGCGAAGCAGGACGAGGCGTGGCTGGAGGTCATCGGAGCGCTGCGGCGGCGGTTCGGGGACGACGTCCCGCTCGTGCAGGGCGGTCGCAGCAACGGCGCCAGGGTGGCGTGCCGGACGGCGGCCGAGGCCGGCGCGGCCGGTGTCGTGGCGCTGGCGTTCCCGCTGCGCCCGCTGCGCAACCCGGACAGGACACGGGTGGACGAGCTGCGTTCGGCGGGCGTGGAGGTGCTCGTCGTCAACGGCGACCGTGACCCGTTCGGGGTGCCGGATGCCGCGGACGCGGCGGAGGTCGCGGTGCTGGCGGGGGAGCGGCACGACCTGAAACGCGATCCCGCAGCGGTCGGGAGCGCGGCGGAACCGTGGTTGCGACGGTGGGCGGGGTCGCGGGGTCGGGCGGCCCGCCCCGTGCGGACGGGCGGCCCGTAGAGGTCGTGTCGGCGGTCCGGTCGCGGTTCCGGGCCCGGGAACGGGCCCGGAGGTTCAAGGGCAGGTGAGCCGTGCCCCCGAGGATGATCACCCGTTTGAACTAGTCCCCCGTGGGAGCCGTTCAGGCGGCGGACGGAGCCAGCGGATCCGTCGGCCGGTGCGGTGCGATGATTCCCCCGTCGGGCAGCAGCTCACCGGTGTCCTCGAACAGCACGACGCCGTTGCACAGCAGGCTCCATCCCTGTTCGGGATGGGAGGCCAGCGTCCGGGCGGCGTCGCGGTCGGGTGCGTCGTGCGAGGGACAAGGTGGCTGGTGCGGGCACATTGTGTGCCTCCGGTTCAACTACTGGTCGGTCGTGGTGCTTTCCTTTTTGGACGCCTCTCAGTGTGGAACGGTTCGCACATTCCGGCCATAGCCCGTTGGGACGGTTGTCCGTTGGTACCGGAGTACCGGGGAGCTGTGACCCGTCTCACTCGGAGGTGCCAGACCCAGCGTTTCCGTTCCGGGATAACGGAGGGAGAACGACACGCCGTCGGCGCGTGAAACCCCTACGATGTTCGGCGGGAACGGCCTTGGCGAGGCGTGGGGGGAGTGAGGCCGGTGCGGGTCGCGCTGTCCGTCGCCTGTTTCGATGACGCGCTGTTCCCCGGTACCGGCAAGGCGGTGACCGTGCTGCTGGAACGACTCGGGCACGAGGTCGTGTACCCGCCGGCGCAGACCTGCTGCGGGCAGGTCCACTGGACCACCGGCTACCACCGCGAGGCCGCCGACCTGGCCCGCGCCTACACGGCGGTGTTCGAGGGCGCGGTGCGCGACGGCGCCGAGGTCGTCGTGGCGGCGTCGGCGTCGTGCGCGGCGACCGTCCGCGCCGCCTACCCGCGGATCGCGCGGACCGCCAGGGACCCGGGCCTCGCCCGCGCCGCCGAGGGGCTCGCCGTCCACGAACTGACGGAGTTCCTCGTGGACGTCTTAGGCGTCACCGATGTCGGCGCGTACTTCCCGCACCGGGTCACCTACCACCCGTCGTGCCAGTCCGCGCGCACGCTCGGCGTCGCCGACCGGCCGTTGCGGCTGCTGCGCGCCGTCCGGGGCCTCGACCTGGTGGAACTGCCCGCGGCGGGGGAGTGCTGCGGCTTCGGGGGCGCGTTCGCGATGAAGAACTCCGACGTGTCGGTCGCGATGGTGGCCGACAAGGTCCGGCACATCCGCGACACGGGGGCCGACGTGGTCTGCGCGATCGACAACTCGTGTCTGGCGCACATCGGCGGCGCGCTGTCCCGGCTGCGCGGCGGCGTCCGGACCCTGCACCTGGCGGAGATCCTCGCCGAGACGGGGCCGGCGTGACGGCCTCCTCCCCGCGGACGACGCCCTCCTTCCCGCGGACGAGCCCGCCCACCGCGGTGGGCGGGGCGGTTCCGCTGCCGATGCCGAAGTTCGCCGCCGCCGCCCGGTCCGCGCTGGCCGACACCGGCCAGCGCCGCAGTCTGCGCGTCGCGGTCGCGGCGGCGCGGGAACGCGAGGCGGCCGCGGCCGCCGAGCTTTCCGACTGGGACGAGTTGCGCGAGACCGGCCGCGCCGTCGGGGACGCGACGCTGCTCGACCTCGACGCGCACCTGGAGACGTTGGAACGCGCCGTCACCGAGGCGGGCGGCACCGTCCACTGGGCCGCGGACGCCGACGAGGCCCGCGCCATCGTGACCGGGCTGGTGCGGGCGGCCGGCGCGGACGAGGTCGTCAAGGCCTCGTCCGCGACCCTCAGGGAGATCGGGCTCACCGACGCGCTGGCGGACGCGGGCGTGACCGTCCACGAGACCGCGCTGGCCGATCTGGTCGTGCGGCTCGGCGACGACGAGCCGTCGCACCTGCTGTCGCCCGCGCTGCACCGCGACCGCGCGGAGATCAGGGAACTGTTCCTGCGAAACATGATCATGTCGGCGCCGCCGGCGGACGCCGACTCCGGGAGCGAGGCGGGGGACGGGACGGCGTCCGACGACCCCGCCGCGTTGGCCGCCGCCGCCCGCGCCCACCTGCGCGAGCGGTTCCTGCGCGCCCGCGTCGGCGTCACCGGCGCGAACTTCCTCGTCGCCGAGACCGGGACGCTCGTGGTGCTGGAGTCGGAGGGCAACGCGCGAATGTGCGCCACCCTCCCCGACACGCTGATCACCGTCGCCGGAATCGACAAGGTCGTCCCGACATGGGCCGACATGGAGGTTTTCCTCCAACTCTTGCCGCGTTCGTCATCCGGTGACCGTATGACCCCGTATGTCGCGTCCTGGTCGGGGGTGACGCCGGGGGACGGCCCCCGCGCGTTCCATCTCGTCCTGCTCGACAACGGCCGCACCAGGGCCCTCGCCGACGAGGTCGGGCGCGCCGCGCTGCGCTGCGTCCGCTGCTCGGCCTGCATGAACGTCTGTCCCGTCTACGAGCGGACCGGCGGCCGGGCGTACGGCCCGGTCCATCCGGGGCCGATCGGCGCGATCCTCACCCCGCAGCTGCGCGGCGTGGACGGCGCGGCGGAGGCGTCCCTGCCGTACGCGTCGACGCTCTGCGGCGCCTGCGCCGACGTCTGCCCGGTGAAGATCGACATTCCGGAGGTGCTGGTGCACCTGCGCGGCCTGGTGGTCGAGTCGCGGCGCCGCCGTCCCGTCCCGACGCCGGAGCTGGCGCTGATGCGCGGGCTGGCGTGGACGATGGCCGACCCGCGCCGCCACGAGACCGCGCTGCGGCGCGGCACCCGGTGGGCGCGGCTGCTGTCGCGCGGCGGCCGGATCCGGCGCCTGCCGGGCCTGCTCGGGAAGTGGACGGAGGCGCGCGACCTGCCCGCGCCGCCGGCGGAGAGCTTCCGCGCCTGGTGGACGCGGAGCCGGACATGACCTCCGCGGGCGGGCCGGTCGGCGCGGGGTCGCGGGCGGAGGTGCTGCGGCGGGTCCGGGAGGCGCTCGGCGGGGCGCGCGGCCCGCGCCCGCCGGTACCGCGCCGCTACGCGCGCCGGCTCACCGACGCCGAGGCCGGGACCAGAGCGGACGTCCTGGCGCTGTTCACCGAGCGGGTCGCCGACAACCGCGCCGCGGTGCGGCATGTGAGCGCCGACGAGCTGGGCACGGCCGTCGCCGCCGCGCTGTGGGGGCGGGAGGCCCGGCAGATCGTCGTCCCGGCCGACCTGCCGTTCGGATGGCTCGCGGAGCTGGACGGCGTCCGCGCGCTGGCCGACGCCCCGGCCGTCGACATCGGCACGCTCGCGGCCGTGGACGCCGCCGTCACCGGCTGCGCGGTCGCCGTCGCGCAGACCGGGACGATCGTCCTGGACGGGGGCCGCGCGCAGGGGCGGCGGGCGCTCACCCTCGTCCCCGGCTACCACCTGTGCGTGGTGCACGCCGACCAGATCGTGGGGACGGTCCCGGAGGCGGTCGAGCGGCTCGACCCGGCGCGTCCGCTGACGTGGATCAGCGGGCCGTCGGCGACCCACGGGATCGAGATGGTCCGGGTCGAGGGCGTGCACGGCCCCCGCCACCTGGAAGTCCTCGTCGTGGAGGACTGAGCCGGGGCCGGGCCGAGACTCAGCGCACGCCGCCGATGACGAGGTCGAGACCCGCGGCGAAGCGCGCGTTCCAGTCGGTCGCCCGGTCGGCGCCGTCCTCGACGGTGCCGCGCGCCTCCAGCGCGGCGTGGCCGATGACGTAGCCGAGCAGGGTGTGGGCGGCGACGGCGGCGGTGTCCTCGGGGACGCCGCCGCGGCGGAGCACCTCCCGCAGCGAGGCGACGGTGGTGGTGAGCGCGGCCGGGTTACGGCGGGTGACGACCAGGGGGAGGACGCCCGCGTGGGTCAGCAGCCGCGTCCGGTAGTCGGTGGCCCAGGCGCGCAGCACGTCCCGCCAGGCGCCCTGGGCCGCGGTGTCGGCGGGCGCGGAGGCGACGTGCGCGACGAGCCCGTCGAGGAGCTGTTCCTTGCCGCGGGGGAGGTGATGGTAGATCGCCATCGCCTCGACCTCCAGGGCGTCGCCGAGCCTGCGCATGGTGAGCCGGGCGAGGCCCTGGCCGTCGACGATCCGCAGGGCCGCCTCGATGATCCGCTCGGTGGACAGGGGCGCGCGATGCTGGGCGTTGATGCTCGGTTGGCGAACCATGACCCGACCTTACTACGTAAAGGGCGGTGGCGGGGTGTCCGCCGTCACGACACGCCGACGGCCCGCGTACGCTTTCCTGGACCGAACACTGTCGAGGGCCGAGGAGTGACCGATGCCGCTGGGCCGCCGGGTGAGCAAGGACGTCGCGGAGCCGTACGAGGCCGACCAGCGGCTGGCCGCCGAGTACGAGGACCGGCTGGCAGCCGCCGGGGCGGCGGAGCGTGCGCTGCGGGACGCGCAGGGCGCCGACACGCCCGAGTCGGAATTGCGGGCGCTGACGGTCGCGTTCGACCGGGCGATGACGGACGTGCTCGCCGCCGCCGAGGCGGCCGAGCGGGTCGCGATGGGCCCGCAGGTGTACTCGGTCGAGACGCAGGACGCCAAGACGCGCCGGGCCGCGGAGATCGCCTACCGCAAGGCCAAGGCGCGGCCGAACGTGCGGCCGTGGACCGACGAGGTCGACCGGCTGCGCACCGCGCGGGAGGCGCACCGGCTCAGCTACCGCACGCGGCCGACCGCGATCGCCTGAGCCGCGGTACGGCATGCCGGGGGCGTGCCGTCCGGCGGGCGACCGGGGATGTCGCCCGGAGGTGTCCGAGGTGTGGTCCGACGTGTGACGACACAGCGTCACGGGTGGCACGGGCCGCCGAACTTTGAGAGTCTGCCCTCTCGGGGAACGCCGGGGCGCTCGCGCCGCAGGTCGCAGGCCTGGACGGCGCGGGGCGGGGTCACGGCGGGGAGGGCACGCTGCGCAGCAACTTGTGCTCTGGACGCGGGGGGAAGTCACGTGGAGCGCACGCCGCCGGACCGGTGCCGTGTACTGGAGTGCTACCAGGACGGGGTGCGGGCGATCCGGGAACTGGCGGAGCGGGTCGGCGACTGGGAGGCGCCGACTCCCTGCGCCGACTGGCGGTTGATCGACCTCGCCGGGCATCTGCGCTGCGTCGCGGAGAACTATCTGGAGTACCTGCAGGACGCTCCCGACAGTCGCCTGGCGAAGCTGTTCGCGCGGGACGCGGCGACGGCGGTGCTGATCAGGCAGCAGGCGCGGCAGAACGCGGCGGAGTTGGCGGTGCTGCCGCCGGAGCCGGGCCCGGACCGGATCATGGCGTTCGGGGTGTCGGCCGGGGCGTACGCGGACCTGATGCCGGACATGTGGGACCGCACGCATCTGATCTACCGGGGCACCAAGTACACGGTCGGGGACCACGCGGGCGCGGCGTGCGTGGAGTGGCATCTGCACGCCTGGGACATGGCCCGCGCCGTGGGGGCACGGTACCGGCCGCGGGATCCGGACCTGCTGGTGTCGGCGTGGCACTGGGGGGTCCCGCATCTGCCGCTGGCGTCGGGGGACGCGTGGGAGTCGGTGCTGCGCTCCTCGGGCCGGTCGCCGCACTGGCCGGGCCCCGACACGGGACCCGGTGGCCGGACGCGGAGTCGGCGGGGCGGTGTTTCGCCGCCGTGTGAGCGGTCATACGCCCCAGACGACTCCGCCGCGCGGCGCGTACCGCCGGCCGTGCGCCGGAAGGTAGACCCGGGCACGCCCGGGTAGTCAGTGTTGTACGGGGCGGCGGGGGAACGGAGACAGGACCGATGGCGACGTGCGAAGTCTGCGGCAATGAGTACGACATGACGTTCGAGGTGCACGCGCAGGGCGAGGTGCACACGTTCGACTCGTTCGAGTGCGCGGTGACCCGGATGGCGCCCGTCTGTGAGCACTGCGGGTGCCGAATCATGGGCCACGGCGTGGACGTGGACGGACACTGGTACTGCTGTGCCCACTGCGCCCGCGCCGTCGACCCGGAGCGCGGACGCCAGGCCAGGGACGCCGTACTCGCGTAAACCGTGCTCACGTGAGAACCGTGCTCGGGCAAGTCTGTGCTTGGTCTAGTCTGTGCTCGCGTAAGTCTGTGCAGTCTGTGTCGCGTCGATCGTGCTGTGTGGGGGCCGTGCTCGTGGCGGGTGCCGTTCAGGCGTGGGCCGCGGAGAGGCCGTTGCCGAACGGCCGTTCACGGCCGTCCTCCAGGTAGACGGCGCGGCCCGCGGCCATGGCGCGCAGGCTCGGGTCCATCCGGCGCGCCACGTGCGGGGGCGCCAGTTCGGGAATCTTCTCGGGAGCGACGAGGATGTGGTCCGACAGTTCGTCGGGCGGCAGCCGGATCGCGGCGATCTCCTCCCCGGTGATGGTGCCGCCGAAGACGAACACGTTGACGGCGTCGACGCCGTCCGCGCGTGGCGGACCCCAGTCGACGCAGGCCAGGCCGTGCAGGCGGGGGACGAGGCCGATCTCCTCCTCGCATTCGCGCACGCACGCCGCCAGGGGGGACTCGTCGGCCTCGATGACCCCGCCGGGCAGGGTCCAGCCCTCGCTGTAGGTGGGTTTGACCAGTAGGACCCGCCCGAGGTCGTCCAGGAGCAGGGCCGCCGCGGCGCCGCGGGCGCGCGGCAGTGAGGCGTAGTAAGCAAGGTCGGGCATGTACCGAGGTTAGGCGCGATCATGGCCTCATGATCCGGTGCGGATTCCGGCCGGGGCCGCATCCGTCCACGAGATCGCCGGGACGCCGCGAATCCGTTCGACATTCAAATAAAAGGCGACGAAAGGGGCATTCCGGGGGTCGACAACGCTTGACACGCGATCGTCAAGGGTGCCCGCCCCGTCCCGGCGCCGCACCCCGGCGCGCGCCTCCGACCTGGGGAGACTCCGGAGGTGAACGCCGTTCAACGTTCGGGTGACCACGAAGGCGCGGTGTTGGAACGCGCCCGAGCGGGCGGCGTGGTCGTCCGGTGGCCATCCCAACCTCGATTACATGGAAAAGTGACCCGATCACCCATCGTGATGCTGAATACTGACTCTGCTACACAGCGAGTCGGTTTCGATCCGGAGGGTGATGATGGTCAAGGTGAGTGTGCGGCGGGCGGCGTGGCGGGCGGCCGCCGCGGTGGTCCTCATGGCGACGTCGGTGGGCTCGGCCGCGCCGGCCGTCGCGGAGCGGGCGGACGCCGAGGCGGGTCTGCGGATCACGCGGTTCCTGGGGGAGCGGACCCTGCCGCACCTGATGAAGTTCCAGGGCACCACGGTCGGGGGCCTGTCGGGAATCGACCGCGATCCCCGCACCGGAACCTGGTACCTCATCTCCGACGACCGGTGGCGCTACGACCCGGCCCGCTTCTACACCGGCCGCGTGGACATCGCCCCGGCCACCGGCGCCTTCACCGGCGTGACGATCACCGGTGTCGCCACGCTGACCCGGCCGGACGGCACCCCCTACCCCGGCTACGCCAAGCCGGATTCGGCCGACCCGGAGACGATCCGCTACGACCCGGGCACCCGCCGGCCCCTGTGGGGCAGCGAGGGCGACCGCCCGACCGAGTCGAAGCCCGACATCCCGCTGTCGGACCAGTTGCTCCAGTGGGCGGGAACGGACGGCCGGTACCGGGGGAGCCTGCCGCTCCCGGCCAACGTGAGGTTGACCGACACGCGCCGCGGGCCGCGCCGCAACGGCGGGTTCGAGGGTCTGACGCTCACACCGAAGGGCATCGCCGCGATGCTGGAGGCCCCACGGTACGAGGACGGGGACCCGCCGACCGTGGAGCGCGGCGCCGTGACCCGCCTCACCCTGTGGGACCGGGCCGGTCACGTCCGCGCGCAGTACGCCTATCCCGTCGAGCGGCTTCCCGCGGCCCCGAACCCCCGGGACGGCATCGCCGACAGCGGCGTGTCGGAGATCCTCGCGATCGACGCGCACCGGTTCCTGTCGCTGGAGCGGACCTGGCTCCAGGGTGTCGGGTACAAGGTGCGGCTGTACGAGTTCGACACGCGCGGCGCGACCGACGTGCTGGGCCGCGACGCCCTCGCCCCGGGCCGGCCGTACCGGCCGGTGACCAAGCGGTTCGTCGCCGATCTCGGCCGTTACGGGAGCTCGACGCAGAACCTGGAGGGGATGGGCTGGGGGCCGCGCCTGAGGTCGGGGGAGTGCACGCTGGTGGTGGCGTCCGACGACAACTTCAGCCAGGAGGAGGTCACCCAGTTCCTCGCGTTCGCCGTCCGGGGCTGCCCGTCCGGCTGACGGCGTGAAGAAGGCCTCGGAACGACGTAGGGCCCTCGGGACCGTGTCCGGTCCCGAGGGCCTCACGCGCGGATAGGTGCGGTCAGACGGCGAAGTCGAGCAGCGGACGGGCGTTGCTGGGGTGCCGCAGCTTCGACAGCGACTCCTTCTCCAGCTGCCGGATCCGCTCCCGGGTCAGCCCGAGCGCCTTGCCGATCTCGTCCAGGGTGCGGGGCGTCCCGTCGTACAGCCCGAATCGCATCGCCATGATCTTGGCTTCGCGCGGGGACAGGATGTCGAGGGTGCGGCGCAGCTGGTCGGCCATGAGCTGCCGGTCCACCAGCTCGGACGCCTCCGGGCTGTCGGTGTCCTCGATGAGGTCGCCGATGCGGGTCTCGCCGTCCTCGCCGATGGTGGAGTCCAGGCTGATCGGCTGCCGGCTGGTGCGCAGCAGCTCTCTTACCTGCTCGGGGCTCTTGTCGAGCTCGACGGCCAGCTCCTCCGGCGTGGGCTCGCGGCCGAGCCGCTGGTGCATGTCGCGCTCGACGCGGCTGAGCTTGCTCAGCATCTCCAGGACGTGCACGGGCAGCCGGATCGTGCGGGCCGAGTCGGCGAAGCCGCGCTGGATCGCCTGCCGGATCCACCACATCGCGTACGTGGAGAACTTGTAGCCCTTGGAGTAGTCGAACTTCTCCACGGCGCGGATGAGGCCGAGGTTGCCCTCCTGGACGACGTCCAGCAGCGACAGGCCGCGGTCGGAGTACTTCTTGGCGACCGACACCACGAGCCGCAGGTTGGCCTCCAGCATGTGGGCCTTGGCGCGGCGCCCGTCGGCGGCGACCCATTCCAGGTCGGCGCGCAGGGCGGGGGAGAGGTCCTCGTTCTCCAGCTTGTGCTCGGCGTACAGGCCCGCCTCGATGCGCTTGGCGAGGTCGACCTCCTGTTCGGCGGTGAGCAGCTGGCGGCGCCCGATGGCCTTGAGGTAGGTGTGCACCGAGTCGCCCATGGCGGTCGACTGGTCGTCCAGGTCGGCGCCGCCGTCGGTGTCGGCGCCCGCGGCCTCGACCTCGGTCACCTCGAACTCGTCGTCGGCGTCCGCGGCGTCCGGGCGGGGGGCGCTCTCGCCGGTGGTCTTGCGGGCGTTCTTCACGCCGCGCCCGGCGGCCGTGCTGCGCGCGCCGGTGGGCTTGCGGGTGGTCTTACCGGTGGTCCTGCGGGTGGTCCTGCGGGGGGTCCGCTCGGCGGTGCCGGGCGTGGCCTGGGCGGTGTCGCCGCCGTCGTGGTCGGCGGCCGCGGCCATCTTGCGGACGACGTCGGACTCACCGGCCAGGTTGATGCCGGCCTCGGACAGCTCGCGCAGGATGGAACGGCCCTGTGCCGGGCTGATCCCGGCGGACTCGAAGGCCCCCCTCACCTCGTCGAGCGAGAGGCGCCCTTGGGCGCGGCCACGCTTCAGGAGGTCGTCGAGTGCGGGGCTCGCCGACTCCGTGAGCGGGGTCTCTACGGCGCTTCGCGGCATGGGGACACCCCCCTCCCTTCGGTGGTGGAAGTGCGGCGCGGATTGTGTTCGCTCTTGGCGCACGCACTTAACGGAACGTCGCACGGCGGGGTCCTTGTTCCCGCCGTTCCCTGATCGGCGTTCCGCCGCGGACCGTGGAGGAGCGATCCAGGAGGTCGTGGTGCCCGGAGTGGGCGGTTTCACACCGGGCCCGTCCACCCAGAACCTTACTACGTAAAGGCCGTGGGCGTGGCGAAAATCCCTCAGGATCAACAAAAGGAAGAACGCAACCGCTCACGGTCCGGCTTCCCGGAGGCGAGCAGGGGGATGGCGTCCACCAGTTCGAGTTCGTGCGGCGCCGCGTACGCGGGCATCGTCTCGCGGACGAGGGCGCGCAGTTCCGGCAGCTTCGGGACGCCGGACGCGCCGGGGACGACGACGGCGGTGACCCGTTCACCCCATTCGGGGTCGGGGCGTCCGATCACGACGACGTCGCGGACCTTCGGATGGTGGGACAGGGCGGCGGCGACCTCGGCCGCGACGACCTTCTCCCCGCCGGTGTTGATCACGTCGTCGAGCCGGCCGCGGACGCGGAGCCGTCCGTCCTCCAGGACGCCGAGGTCCCGGGTGAGGAACCAGTCGCCGTCCCTGGCCTCGGCGGTCTCCTCCGGGCGCAGCCGGTATCCGGTGAACAGGGACGGGCCGGCGAGACGGATCCGGCCGTCGTCGCCGAGCGCGACGCGCGTGCCGGGCAGCGGCGTCCCGTCGTAGACGCAGCCGCCGCACGTCTCGCTCATGCCGTAGGTGGTGAAGACGCGGCCGCCGCGGTCGCGGGCCTCGGCGAGCAGGGCGGGTGCGGCGGCCGCGCCGCCGAGGAGGATCGCGCCGAGCCGCGACAGGTCGGCCCCCGCGTCCAGGAGGCGGCGCAGCTGCGTCGGGACGAGCGACACGTGCGGGCCTCCCATGGCGGCGGCCGTGGCGGTGGCCTCGGCGGCGGTCGTGACGGCGGCCGGGTCGAACCGGGGCAGGATGATCGGGTCGGTGCCGGCGACGAGGGCGCGGACGAGGACCTGGACGCCGGAGATGTGGCTGGTCGGCACGCAGCACAGCCACCGGTCGCCGGGCGCGGCGCCGATGCGGGTGAGGGTGCCGGTGGCGGAGTGGCGCAGCGCGGCGGCGGACAGTTCGACGAACTTGGGGGCGCCGGTGGAGCCGGACGTGGCGATCAGCACGGCGGTGTCGGGGTGGACGGGGGCGTGCCCGCCGCGGGGGCGGTACGGGGCGAGGCCGTCCGGTGTGCGGATCGCGTCGGGGGCGAGGGCGTCCAGGAGGTCGCGGAGCGCGGGCTCGGGCAGGTCGGGGGAGAGGGGGCAGAGCGCCGGGCCGCCATCGAGGGCCTCCGCCAGCGCGCGGAACAGGTGGGGGCCGGGCGGCAGCAGGGCGGCGTGCAGCGGGCGGTCCATGATCCCCCCAGGGTAGGCGACCCCGCTGAACGCGTTCAAACGTGGGGGCGATTGAATGGGGTGGAGCGCCGCGGCCCCGGCCGGGCGCGGGCCCCCGACGGAGAGGGAGACGTGGACGAGATGGTCTCGGAGCTGTTCGACGCGGACGCGTGGAAAGAGGTCGAGGGGTTCGGTTTCACCGACATCACCTACCACCGGGCCGTGGATCACGGGACGGTCCGGGTGGCGTTCGACCGGCCGGAGGTGCGGAACGCGTTCCGTCCGCACACCGTGGACGAGTTGTACCGGGCTCTGGACCACGCGCGGATGTCCAGCGATGTCGGGTGTGTGCTGTTGACGGGGAACGGGCCGTCCCCGCGGGACGGCGGGTGGGCGTTCTGTTCCGGCGGCGACCAGCGGATCCGGGGCCGGGACGGCTACCGGTACGCCGACGGTGAGACGTCCGACACCATCGACCCGGCGCGGGCGGGGCGGCTGCACATCCTGGAGGTGCAGCGGCTGATCAGGTTCATGGGCAAGCCGGTGGTGTGCGTGGTGCCGGGATGGGCGGCGGGCGGTGGGCACAGCCTGCACGTGGTGTGCGATCTGACGCTCGCCAGCCGTGAGCACGCGCGGTTCAAGCAGACCGACGCGGACGTGGCGAGTTTCGACGGCGGGTTCGGTTCGGCGTATCTGGCGCGGCAGGTCGGGCAGAAGTTCGCCCGTGAGATCTTCTTCCTCGGTGAGACCTACGACGCGGAGGCGGCGCACCGGATGGGCATGGTCAACGCGGTCGTGCCGCACGCGGAGTTGGAGGCGACGGCGCTGGAGTGGGCGCGGAAGATCAACGCGAAGAGCCCGACGGCGCAGCGGATGCTGAAGTTCGCGTTCAACCTGGTCGATGACGGTCTTGTCGGGCAGCAGGTGTTCGCGGGTGAGGCGACGCGGCTGGCCTACGGCACGGAGGAGGCCGCCGAGGGGCGGGACTCGTTCCTGGAGAAGCGCGACCCCGATTGGTCGCGTTTCCCGTGGTACTACTAATGGTCGAACGGACGGTGTGATCCGGTAAACGGTGATTAGGCGGGCAGGTCAGGGGGTCTGACGGGTGCGGGTGTACTCCATCCCGATGCGGACGCGGTTCCGCGGTGTGACGCGGCGGGAGGGCGTGCTGATCGAGGGGCCTGCCGGGTGGGGGGAGTTCTCGCCGTTCGCCGAGTACGGTCCGGCCGAGTGCGCGCGGTGGCTGGCGGCGGCGCGGGAGGCCGCCTGGGACGGGTGGCCGGCGCCGGTCCGGGACCGGGTGCCGGTGAACGTGACGATCCCGGCGGTCGACCCGGATCGGGCGTTCGCGATGACGAAGGAGTCCGGCTGCCGCACCGCGAAGGTGAAGGTGGCCGAGCGGGGGCAGAGCGACGCCGACGACCTGGCGCGGGTGGAGGCCGTCCGGGACGCGATCGGCCCGGACGGGCGGGTCCGCGTCGACGCGAACGGGGCGTGGGACGTCGATCACGCGGCCCGGATGATCCGGTCGTTGGATCGGTGGGAGCTGGAGTACGCCGAGCAGCCGTGCGCGACGCTGGAGGAGCTGGCGCTGGTGCGGCGGCGCGTGGACGTGCCGATCGCGGCGGACGAGTCGATTCGCCGCGCCGAGGATCCGTTGCGGGTGCGGGCCGTCGAGGCCGCCGATGTGGCGGTGTTGAAGGTGCAGCCGCTCGGTGGGGTCGCGGCGGCGCTGCGGGTGGCGGAGGCGTGCGGCCTTCCGGTGGTGGTGTCCAGCGCGGTGGAGACGTCGGTGGGGTTGGCGGCGGGGGTGGCGCTGGCGGCGGCGCTGCCGGAGCTGCGGTACGCGTGCGGGCTGGGCACGCTGTCGTTGCTGGACGGCGATGTCGTCCATGATTCGTTGGTGCCGGTGTCGGGGGAGATTCCGGTGCGGCGGCCCGTGGTGGACGTGGAGGCGCTGCGCCGTTGGGAGGTGCCCGGCGACTCCGGTTGGCGTGACCGGCTGCTGGCCGCGCAGGAGCGTCTGGGGGGACCCCCGGTGATCGAGGCCGGTCCGTGAACCCGGCGACGGCGCTGGCGACCGTCCTGGTGGACGAGCTGCTTCGCTGCGGCATGACGGACGCTGTGCTGGCGCCGGGGTCGCGGTCGGCGGCGTTGGCGCTGGCGTTGCACGCGGCCGAGGAGGCGGGGCGGCTGCGGCTGCATGTGCGGATCGACGAGCGGTCGGCGTCGTTCCTCGGGCTGGGGATGGCGAAGCGGTCGGGTCGTCCGGTGGCGCTGGTGTGCACCTCGGGGACGGCGGCGGCGAACTTTCATCCGGCGGTGATCGAGGCGCACGAGTCGGGTGTGCCGCTGATCGTGATCACGGCGGATCGTCCGCCGGAGCTGCGGGACACGGGCGCGAACCAGACGATTGACCAGGTGAAGCTGTACGGGACGGCGGCGCGGTGGTCCACCGAGGTCGGTGTGCCGGAGAACCGTCCGGGGATGGTGGCGTACTGGCGGTCGTTGGTGAGCCGGGCGTGGGGTCTGGCGCAGGCGCCGGTGCCGGGTCCGGTGCATCTGAACGCGGCGTTCCGTGAGCCGTTGATCCCGGACGGTGACGAGTCGTGGTGCGAGCCGCTGGACGGTGACGTCACCGGGGCGTGGACGAAGGTGCGGGCGGCGACTCCGGGGTCGGTGCTGCATGTTCCGCCGACGCGGCGGGGTGTGCTGGTGGTGGGGGACGGGGCGTCCAACGTCAAGCGGTACGTGGCGGCGGCGTCGATGGCGGGCTGGCCCGTGTTGGCGGAGCCGAACGGCAACGCCCGGTACGGCGATCACGCGTTGTCGTCGCATCATTTCCTGCTGGGGGTTCCGGAGTTCGTGGAGCGGCACCGTCCGGAGGTGGTGGTGACGCTGGGCAAGCCGGGGTTGTCGCGTCCGCTGTTGTCGTTGCTGCGCCGCGCGGAGGAGCACATCGTGCTGGCGCCTGACCTGGCGCACTGGCCGGACCCGGTCCGGTCGGCGACGCAGGTCGCGCCGGAGGTGGAGATCCCGGTGGTGTCGGGCGACGACGCGTGGTTGAAGTCGTGGCGGGCCGCGGACCTGGCGGCCGCGGCGGCGGTGGACGAGGTGCTGGACGCGGTGCCGGGGGTGAGCGAGCCGCGGCTGGCCCGTGACCTGGTGGCGGCGTTGCCGGGCGGGTCGTTGCTGTTCACGGCCGCGAGCATGCCGATCCGTGATCTGGACCAGGTGATGCGACCGCGCCGCGGCATCCGGATCATGGCGAACCGTGGTGCGAGCGGGATCGACGGCCTGGTGTCGACGGCGATCGGCGCGGCGCTGGCGCACAGTGGACGTTCGTTCGCGCTGCTGGGCGATCTGGCGTTCCTGCACGACCAGAACGGGTTGATCATCGGTCCGCGGGACCGGCGGCCGGATCTGGCGATCGTCGTGGTGAACAACCAGGGCGGGGGGATCTTCTCGCTGTTGCCGCAGGCGACGCTGGCGGGGCCGTTCGAGCGGGTCTTCGGGACGCCGCACCAGGTGGATCTGGAGGCGGTGGCGGCCGCGCACGGCGTTCCGTACCGGCTGCTGGACGCGCCGGCGGCCCTGCCGAAGGCGATGGTGGGGGAGGGGCTGCGGATCGTGGAGGCCCGCACCGACCGCCACGCGAACGCGGCTCTGCACGGGGAGATGCGCAAGGCCGCTCACGCCGCCGTCCGCGCCACACTCACCTGACCGGCGCCCCTCGCGACGCCCTTCCCCCCGGTTGTTTCAACACTTAATTTACAACGTAAAGGCCCAGGGTGGTGTCTCTACAACCCTACTTTCAAGATCAAAAAACCAACACCTGAGCCTTAACCGAGAAGCCGGGTGTGGAGCGCGTCGGTGTCGTCGGTGGTCCAGCCGTGGAGGGTGAGCCAGTTGATCGTGCCGCCGAATTCCTCGTCGACGCGGGTGAGGAACTTGTCCATGACGGCCGCGTGGGGGAGGTGGGTGTCGGCCGGGCGGGAGTTCAGGTCGGCGGCGTAGGTGTCGCTGGCGCGCAGCCGGCGCAGCACCGCGTCGAGTCGTTCGCCGGTCTGGGCATAGTCGGCGACGATCGCCTCGCGCGTGACGCCGGCAACGTCCAGGGCGAGGGCGCAGACGACGCCGGTGCGATCCTTGCCCGCGGCGCAGTGGACGAGTGAGGCGCCGTCGGTGCGGGTCATGACGCGGAGGGCGGCGACGATGGAGTCGCCGCGGTCGTTGAGGTAGCCGAGGTAGATGCCGAGTGAGCGGTCCTGCTCGGAACCGGCGTTGGAACGGTCCTGCCAGGGCATCGCCTTGTCCACGTCGACGGTGTCGGCGGTGGCGTCGGTGTGGCGGCCGCTTTCGGGGAACAGCGAGAGTTGGTGGACGGTGACGGACGGTATGCGTGTCAGGGGTCCGGGGCCTTCGAGGTGGATCTCGGCGTTGCTGCGCAGGTCGATGATGTTCTTGACGTCGTAGTCGTCGATGAGAAGCCGCACGTCGGTGACCGTGAGGTCCTGCAGGTTGTCCGCGCGCAGAATCCGGCCGCGGCGTGTGGTGCGGCCGTCGAGTGTGGGGAGTCCGCCGAGGTCGCGGGCGTTCGCCGCGCCGTCCAGCGCGATCCAGCGAGTGCCGTCGTCCATGGCGTTTGACTTTATATGGCCGTCATGTCCCGACTGTGGCGCAGGGTCCGGGTGGTGTTCTCGCGTGTCGTGGTTCCGGGGGCTGATGTGGGTGGGGCGGTGGCGGGACCTGGGAGCCAGGTGGTGGATGGCTCCGTGGCGGGTTACTGACGCGGGTTCACGCTCCGTAGTCTCTCGGGGAGTTGTCCGGTTCCCCCGCTTACGTCGATGGAGGCTTCATGGCCGTGACCCTGCCCGCTCCGCCCGTCCCGTCCGCTTCGGGGGCTGAGGGTGCCGCCCGGTCGGGTGGAAGTGATTTCGCGCCGTTGGCGCGGCGTGTGCGCGCCAGTGGTCTGTTGGAGCGTCGTCGCGGGTATTACGCGTGGGCGATCGGGGTCAATCTGGTGGCCACGGCGGCGGTGTGGGCGGCGGTCGCGTGGGCGGGGGACGGTTGGTGGACGGTCCTGCTCGGTGTTCCGTTGGCGGTGATTGCGGTCCGGACGGCGTTCCTTGGTCATGACGCGGGGCATCGGCAGATCGCTCGGAGCGCTCGGGCGAACCGGTGGTTGGGTTTGGTGCTGGGGAATCTGTTGTTGGGCATGGGGCACGGCTGGTGGAGTGACAAGCACAACCGGCACCATGCCAATCCGAATCATGTCGGCAAGGACCCTGATGTGGGTGAGGGTGTGCTGGCGTGGACGCAGGAGCAGGCGGGGCGGCAGCGGGGTGTGTTGCGGTGGGTGGCGCGGCATCAGGCGGTGTTGTTCTTTCCGCTGTTGGCGTTGGAGGGGGTGAATCTGAAGGTGGGCAGCCTGCTGTTCCTGCGTGGTAGGCCGCGTCGGGACCGGTTCGTGGAGGGCGGGTTGTTGTTGGTTCACGCGGTCGGGTATTTCGCGTTGGCGTTGACGTTGTTGCCGGTGGGGCAGGCGTTGGCGTTGGTGGCGGTGCAGCACGCGGTGTTCGGTGTGCATCTGGGGGCGGTGTTCGCGCCGAATCACAAGGGGATGGCGATGCCGGAGCCGGGGGCGCGGTGGGATCATTTGCGGCGGCAGGTTCTGACGTCGCGGAATGTGCGTGGTGGGGTGGTGACGGATTGGTTGATGGGTGGGTTGAACTATCAGATCGAGCATCATCTGTTTCCGGGGATGCCGCGTTGCAATTTGCGGCGGGTGCGGCCGTTGGTGCGGGCGCATTGCGCGGAGGTGGGGGTGCCGTACGCGGAGGCGGGGTTGGTGGGGTCGTATCGGTTGGCTCTGCGGTACATGCGTGAGGTGGGGGAGCCGTTGCGGTAGGTCTGGTGGGGTGGGGGCGCGGGGTGGGGTTATGCTCCGGGGCCATGCCTGAGGGACACACGATTCATCGTTTGGCCGCCGAGCATCAGCGGATGTTCGGCGGTCGTCGTGTCGCCGCGTCGAGTCCGCAGGGGCGTTTCGCCGGTGGTGCGGGGTTGTTGGACGGTCGGGTGTTGGTGGGCGCGGACGCGTATGGCAAGCATTTGTTGCTCGGGTTCGGTGTTGACCGGGTGTTGCATGTTCATTTGGGGCTTTATGGCAGGTATGCGTTTGGGGTGGGTGAGGTTCCCGTTCCGGTGGGGGCGGTGCGGTTGCGGTTGGTGGGTGGTGCGGGGTGGGCGGATCTGCGGGGGCCGAACACGTGTGAGGTGTTGGATCCGGGTGAGGTGAAGGTGCTGCGTGATCGGTTGGGGCCCGATCCGTTGCGGGCGGACGCGGATCCGGAGGTGGCGTGGCGGCGGATCGGGCGTTCGCGGACACCGATCGCGGTGTTGTTGATGGATCAGTCGGTGGTGGCGGGGCCGGGGAACATCTACCGGGCGGAGGTGCTGTTCCGGCAGGGGATCGATCCGCGGTCGCCGGGGCGGCGGTTGACGCGGGAGCGGTGGTCGAGGGTGTGGGACGACCTGGTGGGTTTGATGGCGGAGGGTGTGCGGGTCGGGCGGATCGACACGGTGCGCGCGGAGCACACGCCGGAGGCGATGGGGCGGCCGCCGCGGGTGGACGGGCACGGTGGTGAGGTGTACGTGTACCGGCGTGCGGGGTTGCCGTGCCTGGTGTGCGGCACGGTGGTGGCGACGGTGGAGTTGGCGGGACGGAACCTGTTCTGGTGTCCGGGCTGCCAGGCTTCCTCGGGTTGAGCGGGGTGGGTTGAGCGGGGTGGGTTTGAGTGAAAGGGGTCAGGTGGGCTTGGCGGTGGGTGCGGTGGGGAGTGGGACGTCCTCGTCCGTCTGTGGGGTGGGGTGAAGTGCGCGGCGTTTGCGGAGGCGGGTGGCGAGGGGTTCGGCGCCGCGGGCGATGAGGGGTCCGGCGACGGCGAGGATGAGGACGTAGGCCGCGGCGAGGGGGCCGAGGCGGGTGTTGGTGCCGGCGTTGACGGCGAGTCCGGCGATGACGATGTTGAATTCGCCGCGGGGGACGAGGGCGGCTCCGGCGCGGAGGCGTCCGGTGGGGCCGATCTTGGCGCGTCGGGCGGCGAGCCAGCCGGTGGCGGTCTTGGTGAGGATACCGGTGACGGCGAGGATCGCGGCGATGCCGAGGACGGGGGGTAGGTCGGAGGGGTTGGTGTGGAGGCCGAAGAAGACGAAGAAGACGGCGGCGAACAGGTCGCGGAGGGGGGTGAGGAGTTTCTGTGCGGTGTGGGCGAGGGGGCCGGACAGGGCGATGCCGACGAGGAAGGCGCCGACGGCGGCGGAGACCTGGAGTTGTTGGGCGATGCCGGCGACGAGGAGGGTGAGGCCGAGGACTTTGAGGAGGAGGACTTCTTCGCTGGGTGAGGTGACGAAGCGTTCGACGAGGGTGCCGTGGCGGAGGGCGACGAAGAGGATGGCGACGATGGTGGCGGCGGCGACGGCGAGGGCGGTGGCGCCGCCGATGAGTCCGGCTCCGGCGAGGAGGGCGGTGAGGATGGGGAGGTAGGCGGCCATGGCGAGGTCTTCGAAGACCAGGACGGACAGGACGGCGGGGGTTTCGCGGTTGCCGAGCCAGCCGAGGTCGCCGATGACTTTTGCGGTGATGCCGGAGGAGGTGACGTAGGTGACGCCGGCCATGGCGAAGGCGGCGACGGGTCCCCAGCCGAGCAGGAGCGCGACGATGGCGCCGGGGGCGGCGTTGAGGGCGAGGTCGGCGAGGCCGACGGGTGCGGAGGTGCGGAGGGTGCCGACGAGTTCGTCGGCGGTGTATTCGAGGCCGAGGGTGAACAGGAGCAGGATGACGCCGACTTCGGCGCCGACGGAGACGAAGTCTTCGCTGGCGCCGAGGGGGAGGATGCCGCCGGAGCCGAAGGCGAGTCCGGCGATGAGGTAGAGGGGGATGGGGGAGATGGAGAAGCGGACGGACACGGCGCCGAGGAGGCCGAGGGCGAGGATGATGGCGCCGAGTTCGATGAGCTGGACGGCGGAGCCCATGCGGGTCAGCCGTGGGTGAGGATGTGCGCGACGGCGGCGGTGCCTTCGCCGGTGCCGACGACGACGATGATGTCGCCGGCGGTGAAGATGAAGTCGGGGCGTGGGCTGGCGTGGACGGTGCCGTCGCGGACGACGGCGACGATGGAGGCGCCGGTGCGGGTGCGGGAGCGGGTGTCGCCGAGGGGGCGTCCGTCGTAGGGGGAGCCGGGGGTGATGGGGATCTGTTCGGTGACGAGGCCTTCGACTTGGCGGTGGAGTTCGGCGAGGTGTTCGATGATGCGGCCGGTGCCGAGGAGTTCGGCGATGGTGTCGGCCTCGTCGGCGGTGAGGGCGACGGTGGCGAGGCAGGTGTCGGGGTCGACCTTGTCGTAGATGGCGAGGTCGCGGCGGCCGGTGCGGTGGGAGATGACGCCGAGTCGGCGGCCTCGTCCGGTGGTCATGATGTGCTGGAAACCGATGCCGGGCAGGGCGGTGCGTTCGACGTCCACGGTGGTCTGGTTCCTTCGGTGGTGCTGGTGTGGGGCCGAGGAAACGTTACCTGGTGGGCGTGGTCAGCTGTGCAGGGCGTCCTGCATGACGCGGAATTTGGTGTTGGCCTCGGCGAGTTCGGCGGCGGGGTCGGAGTCGGCGACGATGCCGCAGCCGGCGAAGAGGCGGGCGCGGGTGCCGTGGATGTCGGCGCAGCGTAGGGCGATGCCCCATTCGCCGTCGCCGCGGGCGTCGATCCAGCCGGTGGGTCCGGCGTAGCGGCCGCGGTTCATGCCTTCGAGTTCGCGGATGAGGTCGAGGGCGGTGGTGGTGGGGGTGCCGCAGACGGCGGGGGTGGGGTGGAGGGCGGCGACGACGTCGAGGACGGTGTGGTGGTCGGTGAGGCGGCCGTGGACGGGGGAGGCGAGGTGGGTGAGGTTGGGGAGGGTGAGGAGGGTGGGTTCGTCGGGGATGGTGAGGTCGTGGCAGAGGGGGGTGAGGGCGTCGCGGACCATGTCGGCAGCGTAGCGGTGTTCTTCGCGGTCTTTGGCGGAGGTGAACAGGCGCGCGGCGCGGGTGTGGTCGTCGGTGGTGTCGGCGCCGCGGGCGGTGGTGCCGGCGAGGACGAGGGATTCGATGTGGTCGCCGGTGCGGCGGATGAGGAGTTCGGGGGTGGCGCCGACGAGGCCGTCGCAGGAGAAGGTGTAGCAGGCGGGGTAGCGGCGGGCGAGGCGGTGGAGGAGGACGCGGGTGTCGATGGGGGTGTCGGCGTGGGCGGTGAGGTCGCGGGCGAGGACGACTTTGCCGAGGTGGCCGTGTCGGATGCGGTCGACGGCGGTGGCGACGGCGTGTTTCCAGGCGTGTTCGGGGAGCGCGCCGTCGGTCCAGTGGAGGCGGGTGGGGGTGCGCAGTGGGGTGGCGGGGGTGGGGGGTTCGGCGGTGTCGCCGATGGTGGTGAGCCAGGCGGTGCCGTCGCGGCGGCCGAGGACGCGGCGGGGGACGATGAGGACGGAGTCGGTGGTGGTGGGGTCGAAGCCGAAGGAGCCGAAGGCGACGGGTCCGGTGCCGGGGAGGGCGAGGGGGTCGTGGACGTCGGCGGTGTCGAACAGGTGGCGGAGGGCGCGTGCGGCGGCGGTGAAGCGGTCGGCGGGGAAGGGGGCGGGGGTGGCGGGGAGGGTGATGCGGGCGGCTTCGCCCCAGCCGACGATGCCGTCGCCGTGGCGGATCCAGGCGAGTGCGGTGGGGTGGGGGAGCCGGGCGATGAGGTCGCCTGGGTCGGGGACCGGGACGGTGTGGACGGTGAGGTGGTCCTGTGCGGTCGCGGCGAGCTTCACGCGACCCACTGTACGACAGATTTGAACCTGTTCAAATGGCGGTGGGCGGCGCGGGCCGTGAGGTGTGCGCCACAGCCGGTGGCGCACCGGCGGCGCCGCGGGCGGGGCCGTGCGGGGGGCCGTACCGGTCGTGGGTGGGATGCCCGTCCGTCCGTGGCTTATGCGCGGACGGACGGGCCCACCGGTGCTCGTCCCGACCCGGGTCAGCGGTCGCGGGCGGCGCCGGTGAGTTTCCACGCGGCGGGAAGCAGTCCCGCGGCCAGCAGCACCTTCAGCGCGTCGCCGACCAGGAACGGGGTGAGGCCGAGGTCGAGGGCTCGGGCGAGGTCCACGTCCAGGGACGCCATCAGGTACGGAACGCCGACCGCGTAGATGATGACGGTTCCGGTGAGCATGGTCGCGGCCGTCCGGACGGGGGTGCGGTCGCCGCCGCGCTGCGCGAGGCGTCCGACGGCGGCGGCGGCGATCACGAACCCGATGACGTAGCCGAGGGTGGGGACGCCGGCGCCGGAGCCGCCTTCGGTGAACCAGGGCATGCCCGCGACGCCGGCGAGCAGGTACAGCAGCATGGCGAGGGCGGCGCGGCCGAAGCCGAGGGCGGCGCCGGTGAGCAGCACCGCGAAGGTCTGGCCGGTGACCGGCACGGGGGTGCCGGGCATGGGGACCGTGATCTGCGCGGCGATGCCGGTGAGGGTGGCCGCGGCGGCGACGAGCGCGGCGTCGCGGGCGAGGGCACCGGGCAGCAGGTCGCCCAGGACGGCGGGACGCCGTCGGGCTGCGTGGGCAGTGGCCACAGATCCTCCCGAAACGTGGTGTGTCAGGCCGAAACCTAGCGAACGGGTGGACCGGGGCCGATCAGGTGGGTACCGGGAAGCAAGGGGACGGTCGCGCCGGATCGGACATTCGGCGGTGTCTACCCGGCGTCCGGCGCGTCCGGTGCGGGGTGCCGTGCGAGGTAGATGACGTCGGGTTCGCCGCGCGGGACGGGCACCGCCCGGATGTCGACATGCGCGAACCGGCGGCGCAGCAGCGCCTCGAACGCCGGTGCGGCGTTCGCGCTCCACACCGCGAGGGTCCCGCCGGGGGTGAGGCGGCCGGTGAGCAGGTCGAGTCCGGCGGTGCCGTAGAGGCGGGCGTTGCCGGGGGTGACGGTCCAGTCGGGCCCGTTGTCGATGTCCAGGCACAGCGCGTCGTAACGGGCGGTGTCGGGGCGGGTCAGGACGTCGAGGAGGTCGGCGTTCTCGACGGTGACGCGGGGGTCGTCGAGCGCGTCCCGCGACCAGGGCCGCAGGGCCGTGCGATGCCAGGCGATCACCGCGGGTTCGCGTTCGACGACGGTGACGCGGGCGACGTGCGGGTGGGCGAGGGCCGCGGCGAGGGAGAACCCGACGCCGAGCCCGCCGATCAGCACCCGCGCCCCCTCCACGGGCCGCACGTCGGGGCGGGTATCAAGACCGGCGTCGAGGCCCGTGTCGAGGGCGGCGTGGACCAGGAGCCGTTCGGACTCGCCGTTGCGGGTGTCCATGAGGAACACGCCGTTGCTGATGATCTCGTAGTGGTCGCCGGCGCGGCGCAGCACCAGTTCGCCGCCGACACCGGCCGCCCGTTCGACCACGACCGGCCCGTCGATCGTCCCCCGCGGGCCGCGGGATGCGGCTTCCATGCCCGCACCCTACGGCCTACAGGGGCGGGCGCCGAACGTGGAGCGGCTGCGGACCGATCCGCTGCTGTGCGGGCCGTTTCTGCGGGAGGGGTGGCGTGACCCGCGGCGGTTCCGGCGCCGGTGGGAGACCGACGGGTGGATCGGGGACGACACCGCCATGCTGATGGTCGACGGCGCCGACCGGCCCGGGGTGGTGTCGTACCGGCGGATCCCGACGGTCGGGGCGGTACAGCGTCCTGCGGGAGGAGTTCGACGGCGGGAACACCCCCGCCCCCACGGGCGTTACCGTGTAACGGTGTAATCATCGGGAGGTGTGATGGTCTCCGCCCCTGGCCCCGATCCTGTCCCCGACTCCCCCGACTCCTCTGACGGCGCGCCGCTGGACGCCTACTCCCGGGTGGTGTCCGCGGTCGCCCGAGAGTTGACGCCGCGGGTGGCGGCGCTGCGGGTGCGGCACCGGCGCGGTGAGGGCGCCGGGTCCGCGGTGGTGTTCACCGGCGACGGTTTCCTGCTCACCAACGCCCATGTCGTCGGCGCCGCGTCCGGCGGGCAGGTCGCCTTCGCCGACGGCGCGACCGCCCCGTTCACCGTCGTCGGCACCGACCCCCTGTCGGACCTGGCCGTGGTCCGCGCCGACGGGCCCGTCCCCGCCCCGGTCACCCTCGGTGACAGCGACGCGCTCGTGGTCGGGCAACTCGTCGTCGCCGTCGGGAACCCGCTGGGCCTGTCGGGGTCGGTCACCGCCGGGGTGGTGTCGGCGCTGGGCCGGTCGCTGCCGACGTCGCAGCCGACCCGCACCGGCACCGTCGCGCGGGTCATCGAGGACGTCATCCAGACCGACGCGGCCCTCAACCCCGGCAACTCCGGCGGCGCGCTCGCCGACTCCCGGGGCCGGGTCGTCGGCGTCAACACCGCCGTCGCCGGGATCGGCCTCGGCCTGGCGGTGCCGATCAACGCGACGACCCGCCGCATCATCGGCGCGCTGATCCGCGACGGCCGGGTCCGCCGCGCGTTCCTCGGGCTGGTCGCCGCGCCCGTTCCCGTCCCGGCGGCGCTGCGGCCGCGCATCGGGCAGGACGAGGCGCTGCGCGTCGTCGAGGTCGTCCCGCACAGCCCCGCCGACCGGGCCGGGCTGCGCCGCGGCGACCTGGTCCTCACCGCCGGCGGCACACCGGTCTCCACCGCCCAGTCACTGCAACGACTCATGTTCGCCGAGGCGATCGGACGTCCGCTGCCCGTCACCGTGCTCCGCAACGGCGCGATGGTCGACGTCATCGCCGGCCCCGTCGAACTGGACTCCGAACACGCCTGACCCCCACCCGGCCCCGCGCTTATGAGGCGAACACGGCGACGTTTCTTTTCGAACGCCGCTAAACGCATTCACTGACATTCGGCGCAGGGCGCTGCTAACATGCAATGACATCCGAACCGCGCATTCGAAGGAGATCCGATGATCTCAAAGATCGCCCAGGTCGGGGTCTACGTTCGCGATCAGAACGAGGCGCTGCGCTTCTACACCGAGAAACTCGGATTCGAAATCCGGGAACACCGGGAAGGGCCCGGCTTCACCTGGATCGAGGTGGCGCCACCGGGCGCGCAGACCACCATCACCCTGGCCACCAAGGACCTCCCGGTCGGCGACGAGGCGAAGATCGGACGCTACACCGACATCGCGTTCGAAACCGCCGACATCAAGGCCCTGCACGAGACCTACACTGAACGCGGCGTCCGTTTCACGAAAGACCCGGAACTGCAACCCTACGGCAAGTGGTTCGCCGCGTTCGTCGACCAGGACGACAACGAGTTCTTCGTCTTCCAGCCGGTCGACTGACCCGGCCCCCGAACCGGCCCCCGGCGCGTCCCGTGGAACGTGGAAGCGGCAGCGGAACGGCGCCGGTTCCATCAGGGTGGTGGCCGCGACGACCCCGGCAGCCCGAACGCCCGTCGCTGTCCGGTCCGGAGCCGCAGGTACGGCAGGTCTAGGCGGCGGCGACGCTGTTCTCACCGGGGTGATTCGCCTCACGTGGACGGCGAACCGGCCACGGCCTGCCGCGCGGCCGGCCGGTCGAGCCGGTGCGCCCGACCGATCGACCCCGGGAAATCCCGGGCACCTCAACGCCGTCCGAACGCCCTGACTCGGGGCGCCGAGCCCGCCACCCGAGTCCCCGCCCTCGGCATCGAGGTCACGACGCCGCCCACCCGGCACCACCCTCGACACGACCGTCCCCGACGCCACCACCCTCACAGCCCCCGTCGTCGTCCCGTCCGTCCGGCCGCGTGAGCAAGGACAGTTGCCGGGGACGGTCGGGCGGCGGGGGAGAGGGCCGGTGCCCGACGCGGCCGGCGATCCCGTACCGGGCCGCCAGCTCCCGGACCTGCCGGGCGATGTGCTCCTGGTACTCGCGCGGCGCGTACGCGCCCGCCCCGTACAGGCGCGCGTAGGGCACGACCAGGCGTGGATGGTGCTCGCGCAGCCACGCCAGGAACCACTCGCGGGCACCGGGACGCAGATGCAGCGTGATCGCCGACACCGACGTGGCGCCCGCCTCGGCGATCGCCCGGACGGCGGCGTCCAGCTGCGCCGGCGAGTCCGACAAATGCGGGATGACCGGCCCCATCAGGACACCGCAGTCGACGCCCGCCCCGTTCAGCGCCGCGCACACCTCCAGGCGGCGGCGCGGCGGCGGGGTGCCCGGTTCGGCCAGCCGCCACAGGTCCGGGTCCAGCGACCCCACCGACACCGCGGCGCTCACCGCCGTGCGCTCGGCCGCCTCCCGCAGCAACGGCAGGTCACGCAGGACCAGCGACCCCTTGGTCAGGAGGGAGAACGGGTTGGCGGCGTCCCGCAGCGCCGCCAGGATCCCCGGCATCAACCGGTAGCGGCCCTCGGCGCGCTGGTAGCAGTCGACGTTGGTGCCCATCGCGATGTGCTCGCCCCGCCACCGCGGCGACGCCAGCTCCGCCCGGAGCCGCTCGGCCGCGTTCACCTTCACCACGATCCGCGAGTCGAAGTCGGCGCCCGCGTCCAGGTCCAGATACTCGTGCGACCGGCGCGCGAAACAGTACACGCACGCGTGGGAACAGCCCCGGTACGGGTTGATCGTCCAACGGAACGGCATCCGGGACGCCGCCGGAACCCGGTTGACGATCGTCTTCGCGCGGACCTCGTAGAAGGTCATACCGCGAAACCCCGGGGTGTCGAACGTGCGGGCCACCGCCCGCCGCTCGATCAGCGGCGGCTCGGCGCCCGGGTCGCCGTCCAACCGCAGATGATCCCAGCGCACCCCCACCCCTCTCGAACGCATGATCGATGTCGTGTCCGGCCAGTATGGAACGCGTGTTCGAAGATCGCAATTCGCGTATCGGGCTAAACGGGACGGTGAGGGATCACACGGGCATCGGTGTTCCGTACGCGGCATCGCGGCGCGTGAGTAACAATGGGCCGCTATGGCATCGCGAACCAGGATCCGGACGGTCATGGCGGCCCTGCTGGCGGCGGTGGCCGCGGGCGCGGCGGCCGGCTGCGGCATACCCGCGCTCGGCGGCGAGAACGGCCGCGGCTCCGGCGGCCGCGGGCCCGGCCCCGCCGGCGCCGCCACCGAATGCCCGCGCGTCGACCCGCCTGACGACGCCGACGGACGCCAACTGCGCGGCATGTGGATCGCCACCGTCGCCGGCATCGACTGGCCCAAGGACACCGCCGACACCGCCGCCGAACAGAAAAGGCAGTTCACCCGGCTCCTCGACACCGCCACCGACATGAAACTGAACGCGGTGTTCGTCCAGATCCGCCCCAACTCCGATGCCTTCTACCCCTCCCCGTACGAGCCGTGGTCACAGTGGATCACCGGCACGCAGGGCAAGGACCCCGGCTACGACGTCCTCGCCTTCATGATCAAAGAGGCGCGGGCCCGGAACCTGGAATTCCACGCCTGGTTCAATCCCTACCGCATCTCCCGCCAGGACGACCTGAAGAAACTGTCGCCCAAGAGCCCCGCCCGCCAGCACCCCGACTGGGTCCGCAAATACGGCAAAGGCCTGTGGTACGACCCCGGCCTGCCGCAGGTCCGGGACCTGGCCACCCGCGTCGTCATGGACGTCGTCACCAAGTACGACATCGACGCCGTCCACTTCGACGACTACTTCTACCCCTATCCCGAGGGCGGCGCGCAGTTCCCCGACCAGGCCACCTACAAGGCCCACGGCCGCGGCGCCGACAAGGACGACTGGCGCCGCGAGAACGTCAACACCCTCGTCCGGACCCTCTCCGAGAAGATCCACGACGCCAAACCCTGGGTACGGTTCGGCATCAGCCCCTTCGGCGTGTGGCGCAACAAGAGCACCGACCCCGCCGGGTCGGCCACCCGCGCCCTGCAAAGCTACGACGACGTCTACGCCGACACCCGCACCTGGATCAAGAAAGGGTGGATCGACTACGTCACCCCCCAGCTGTACTGGCCGATCGGCGACCCCCGCGCCGACTACGCCGAACTCGTCCGCTGGTGGGCCGACCAGGTCGACGGCACCGGCGTGCAACTGACCATCGGACAGGGCGCCTACCGCGTCGGCGCCGACGCCGCCTGGAAGAACCCCGCCGAACTGTCACGGCACCTCACCCTCAACGCCGAACACCCCGAGGTCCGCGGCGACGTCTTCTTCAGCGCCTCCGACATCGCCGCCAACAAGCGCGGATTCGCCGACCGGCTCCGCGCCGACCACTACGCCCGCCCCGCCATCCCACCCGCCGCCGACCACCCCGGACGCCCCCGCGACGACACCGCGCCCCCACCCGCCGTGCGGAACACCACCGCCACGCCCCTCGACGGCGTCCGCGACAGCGCCGCAGGCGTCCGCGTCACCTGGCGGTCCGCCACCGCCACCGCCACCGACGCCGACGCCGACGCCGACGCCGCGTCCTACGCCGTCTACCGGGTGGACGGCGAACGCCCCGGCTGCGCCCCCGTCGACCCCGCCCACCTCATCGGCCACGTCCGCGGCCCTCGCCTCGACGACCCCACCGCCCGACCCGGCCGCACCTACACCTACTACGTCACCGCCCTGAACAGCCTCCACCACCAGAGCCGACCCGGCCGCGGCGCAACCGTCACCACCCCCCAGGGATAATGATCATGCTCCGGGGGGAGGAATTCAGACACCTGACCCCCGGAGGTATGAGCATGGCGCTGTCGATGGAGGAGCAGCGGATCCTCACACAGATCGAGGTCCGCCTGAGCGAGGACGACCCGCGGCTGGCCCATCGCCTCGCACGACTGGGCACCCCCCGCCGCCGCGCACGCACCATCGTCCTCGCCACGGCCGCCGTCATCATCGTCCTCGCCGCGGTCGGCGCCGCCATCGCGGCGGCCGCACTATGACACCGCCGTAACCGCACCGACCTTCCCGTGCCCGGGCACGCGACCCCACCCCACCGCCCCGCAGACACCCGCACGCACGGAAACACCCGCACGCACGGAAACAGGCAGACACAGAAGCGGGCAGACGCAGAAACGCCGTTGCCCCGGCGAGGAACTCCTCGCCGGGGCAACGGCGTAAGCGCCGGTGTGGTGGTCGCCTCACGGCGAAAGGCACAACGAAGCTCCAGCCCGGACCACAAGGGACCGGCGGTATTCCCCGAAGGCGTCAGGTAGAGCCCGGGGGACACATCCCACACCGACGTAACCACTGTAACGGCTCGACGCGAGTGCCCCGTCCACCGCCACCCCCGAACCACCACCACCCCCAACGACCTCGGGTGCCGTCGTAAGTGATGGGAGTCGAGGGGCGGCGTGGAGGAGGGCGCAGAGGACGGCTTCCCGGCGACATCCGAAGGCGGCCACCCCTCAGGGAAACCCCACGCGACCGCTTCCCCATGGACGTTGGTGGCGTTGGACCCGCCGCAACCTCGACGCCTCAACGCGCCACCACCCTCAACCCGTACCGGCGCGCCGAGGGCCGCTACCGGTTGATGCCGGGGATCCTGGCGGCGCCGCGGGACGCCGCCAACCCGTTCTCCCTCCTCACCAAGGGGTCGCTGGTCCTGCGTGCCGCCACCACCCTCGACCCGCCACAACCGCGGCAGGTCAGGTCCCGGCCGGGTAACGGGGGCCTGATCAGGACTCGAGATTTCGCGGGAGAGGTGTCCGTAGGCCTGACCGGGTCTCGGGGGGCGGGTGGGTCCCGCGGGCGCGTTGAGAATTGTGGCGGGGCGAGGGGACAGTCGCTGCCGCTAACACGGTCCGCGTGGTATCCGGCTCACCGTGGCGGCGAGCCCCGCGAGCACGGGGCGACCAGCTACTGAGACGCTGCCGAATCGTCTCGCGACCTTCCTCGCTCGTGGGTCTTTGAAGGTCGGAGGGATGGACCCATACGTGGTTGACGAGGCCGATAACCAGACGGATGCCGGTCGTTGCGGAACTCGACCCGCGTACCCCGGTCAGGCATGGGGACCCGACCCCGCCGCGAGACCGGCTCAGGCGGCCCGCCGAACGCGCGCCGTCGGCGTCTCCACGGGCGGCCGACCGACGGCACCGGGTCACACCGGCGGGACGGGCGACGACGGCGGACGGCAGCGTCCAAGCGCGACCCGGGAGCGGCGGAGCGCGAGATCCGACCGCTGCGAGAGTCGGTCAGGCCTGCAAAGGGCAGTGGTCCACCAGCCAGACGTCCTCCTCGTCCAGGAACGGGGACGGCGGCGGTTCGTCGGTCAACCGGTCCAGGTGCCATTCGATGTGCGCCAGCGGGCCCCGCCACCCCGCCAGCAGATCCGCCAGCGGACGCGGCGCACCCGGCGGACCGTACGGACGCGGGTCGGGCAACTCCACCTCCCACAGAGCGTCATCGCAGTCGGCCGCCCAATGCGCCACCGACGCCAACACCTCCTCCAGGTCACGCGCCACATCCCCCAGCGACCGCAGCGCCATCACGTCCTGGATCATCCGCTCCCTCGCCTCGTAGGGCATCTCCCGGTCGAACTCGGGCGGGAACCACGGCCGCCGTCCCGGCAGAACCGGCTCCTCACCCGTCGCCGCCGACCGGACCGCCGCCGCCTGCCACCGCGTCCACTCCGCCAGATGCCCCAACACCCCCCGCAGCGCCGCCGCACCCGACCCCGGGACCGACCGGGGGGCCGACCGGGGGCGCGGTCCGGTGGGGGAGACCTCCGCGACCACGTCCCGCAGCCGCGACCGCACGTACTCCACCCGGTCCAATGTCCACGCCCGCGCCCGCGCCGCACCCGCCGGGCCACGCGGCCCCGCCCGGTCCGGCGGACGCGGCATCGGCACCCGCAACGCCGCCACCAACTCGTCCAGGTCACGGACCTCCGCGCCCCGGCCCGCCAGGAACGCCGCGCCGACCCGGTCCACCCGGAACATCCGTGGCCCGTCCCGCATCCGGCACCACCCCACCAGGTACTCCCCGTAGGGCGCCACGACCAGGCCGTGCGCCTCCACGTCCCGGAAGCTGCGCGCCCCCGCCTGATCGGTGTAGGCGAGCCGGACGATGCGGCGGGTCCGCACGGCCTCGGCGAGCGTGTCGCGCACCGGACCCGTCAGCGACTCCGCCTCGGTCAACGGCACCCGCTCCGCCGTCGGCGGCAGCACGTACCCGCGGCCCTTACGCGCCCGCACCGGCAACCCGCCGTGCGTCAGCAACTCCACGTCACGGCGGACGGTCCGCTCACTGACCCCCAACCGCTCCGCCAGAGTCGCCGCCTCCACCGGCTCGGGCGACGCCGCGCGCAACTCCGCGACGAGCGCCAGCAGCCGGTCCACACGATCCACCACCCCATCGTGACCGCGCCCACCGACGTTCCAGCGCGCCGCCGGGGGCCCAAATCCCCTGCGGGCAAGGGGAATCGGACCGCCCGGTGACCCCGACCTCACCGGGCGGGTCACGCCCGAGGGTCAGCGGCCCGACAGTTCGGCGGCCAGCCCCTCGAAGTCGGCGGCCGTCAACGACAGCGCGCTGCCGATCGCCTGCGTCGCCTCCGCGCTGCCCAGATGCCGGGTCGCGGCCCGGTCCAGATAGGCCTCGACCAGCCGGGCGCCGGTGAGCCGGCCCCGCGGACGCAGCAGGCCCACCTCGCGGTTCACCACCGTCCAGGCGTCCGACCCGAGCCGCAGCCGCCGCTCCTCGGCCAGCAACCCCACCAGCGCCGACCGCGCCGCCGCCTCGCTCAGATCCGGCAGCCGCACCGCCCGCAGGTCCGTCACCAGCTCCGGCGACGCCGCCGACAGCTCCCCGACCCGGTCCGGCTCGCACGTGCCCAGCAGCGCGGTGTCGTTGACGCCCTCCAACCGCGTCCGGTACAGCACCGACGCGTACGACGGGCCCTGCGCCTCGTCCAGGATCAGACCGTCCAGACCGTCCAGCAGCAGGACGTGCCCGGCGTGCTCCTCCAGTACGGCGCGCAACCCGTCGGGGCCGTGCTCACGCAGATCCTCGGCATGGACGCTGTGGACCTCGCCGCTGGAGGCCTCCACCTCCGCCAACGCCGCCGCGACCATCCTCGCCAACCGCCGCTGCCCACTCGACGGCGTCCCGATCAGCAGCAACGCGGGCGCCGACGCGCTGGACACCTCCTGCCCGCGCAGCCGCCGCGCCCACTTGCCGCGCCGCCGCACCTCCGTCACCACCCGCTCGATGTCGTCGGCGCCGCACAGGAACCGGATCCCGTACGCCTCGGCGATCTGCGGGCTCTGCTCCCGGACGGGCGCCTCCGGAACCGGCGGCACCGGCTCGGGCACCGGCACCGGCGGCGGAGGCAGATCCGCCTGCGGCACCGGCTCCGCCCCCGAAGGCGACGGGGCGTGCGGCACAGCAGGCGGCACGGGGGGTGGCGCCACAGGTGGCGCGCCGGCGCCGGGCCACGCCGGGCCCGGGTCGAGCTGGGTCCGGAACGCGTCGGTGTCCAACTGCGTGTGCTGCGCCTCGTCGGGCCACACCGGACCGCCCGCCGACCCCTGCCCCGGCCCCGGCGGTGGGCCCGGCAGCGGGCCTGGTGGTGGGCCGGGGGGTGGGCCCGGTGGTGGGGAGGGGTGCGCGGCGGCGTCGGCGGTCGTGGCGTCCGGCCACGCGGGCTCGTCCACCGGCCGGGACGGCTCGGGCACCGGCCCCGCGGGCGCGGCCCGTGTCGGCGGTGCGGGCGGCGGTGGGGCGGGCGCCGGGGGAGCGGGCGGCTCGGGCGCCGACGGCGGCGGCACCGGAGCGGCGGGCGGCGGCCCGACAGGAGGTGCCGCAGGGGGCGCGGCGGGCGGTGGGGCGGGCGCGACCGCGGGCGGTGGGCCCGGCGCCTCCCGCATCGGCTCGGGCACCGGCGCCACCGGCTGGTCGGCGCCGCCGCCGCGCTCGGCGGCCAGATGCTCGCGGGCCGCCTTGATGATGTCCCACGCCGACAGCTCGTCGGTCGACGGCGGGGTGTGCATCGCCGGGGACGTCAGCTCCGCCGCCACCGCCTGCGGCACCGCGAACCCCGTCGACGGCGGCGGGACCTGCGCCAACCGGCACCACGTCAACCCGAGCGTGTAGGTGGTGGCCAGCAGCGCGGCCAGCGCGTCGGCGTCGTCGCCGCGCAACGCCTCGGGCAGCCGCCCGTCCCGGGGCCACAGCGCCCGCAGCGGGTTCGCCGGATCGGCCAGCACCGCCTGCACCGTGCGGGCGCTGTCGGGGTCCAGCCACCGCTGCAACGCCGGCAACGCGCCCGGCGCGGCCTGCAGATCGGCGGCCAGCACCGCCAACCCGGCGCGGCGGACCTCGTCGTGCCCGCGGCCCGGCGCCGACGGGCGCGGACCGGTCAACCCCGCGACGATCTGCTGCAGGTCGTACAGGGCCAGCCGCAGGAACTCCCCGGGCGCGGTGTCACGGACCATCGTGGTGGCGAACTCGGCGGGGCAACGGCGCCGCCACTCCTGCACGATCGCATCCGGCCCGTACCGGACGGTGGCCATGTCCTGGTTGACCATCCGCAGCGACGCCGCCGTCACCGCCGCCAGCGCGTCCGCGCCGGGACGGAACCGCGGGTCGGCCTGCAACCCGGCCGCGACCTCGTACATCACCCGGGCGACATGGGCGGCGCCGCCGCCGTCACCGGCGCCGAGCCGGTGAATGTAGTAGCCCGCCAGGGTCGCGAAGTCGGGCGGCATCATCCAGTGCAGCCGGTCGGCGGACGTGGTCAGGAACGGGATGAACGACTCGATCAGCGGATGCTCGGTCAACGCCACCGGCGACCCGGCGCACCACAGCAGCGCGCCCCACGCCGCGGCGACCGTGGACGGCGTCCCGGGCTGGAACATCGGGTCGCGCTGGGCGAACTGCTGCGGGTCCACCGCCAGGGCCGTGGTGAGGGACTGGGCGATGCGCGCCACCACCGCGGTGTCGGGGACGGGCCCGAGGAACCCCAGCGGCGCGACCCGCCCGGCCGACAGGTCCGGGCCGGTCGGGTACAGCTGCGGCGGGATCGGCGGCGTGCCCGCCCCGCGCGGCGCGGGCACGGCGACACGGCGGTCCTCGAACGAGGCCGGCGGCGGGCACGGATGCCAACTGCCGTCCAGACCGCACCGGTACCAGCGGCCCCACGCCCCGTACAGCCACCATTCCCCGGCGCCCCACAGCATCCGCGCCGCGATCTGGGCGGCGCGGTCGGCGGGCGGGGCGGTCTGCCACCAGGGAGAGGCGACCAGCTCCCGCACGTTGCCCTCGACCGAGGCGAACAGGTCCCCGCTCGGACCGCCGCCGGTTCCGCCGGGCCCCACCCCGGCCGCCTGCCAGCTCATCCGCCGATCCTAGTAGGCCGGACCGAACCGTCCGGAATCATCCCGGCGGCCGACCGGGCCCGCGGGAGGGCCAGGCACCGGGACGGGCCGCGGCCGGGCCGCCGGGGCTCAGGCCGCTGCGCCGCCGGCACCGCTCCCAGACGGCGTCGCAGTCGCCTCCGTCCAGGGCACCGGAGCCCGGCGACGCCGCGGCTGATCGAGTCGACGCCCGCCTGCGCCACCGGCGCGACGGGATGCGGCGGCGGATCACCGCCGCGCTGCTCGACCGTCCCGGCGGCCGCCTCGACGCGTTCACCGCCGATCTCCTCACCGGCTGCGCCGCCGTGACCCCCACCTCCGCATCCGCGAAAATTCGCACGAAGTAAGGAGTGTTGTGGCGGTATGTTCGTTTTTTCGTGTGCGCGTGGGCGGTGAACGCGACGACGACCTGAGCGGGGGTGGCGGTGGACGGGGCGACGCGCGTCCGGGCATGGGGCGTCGGACTGGCGGTGTTCTCCTCGATCTGCTTCGGCACCTCCGGCCCGTTCGGCAAGGCCCTCATCGAGGCCGGGCTCGGGCCACTGCAGGCGGTGTGGCTGCGGATCGCGACGGCGGCGCTGGTGCTCGTGCCGCTCGCCCTGCTCCTCCGGGCACGCTCCAGCACCCGCGACCTGCCCCGACATTCGCCCCGACACCCCGCCCGAAGCCTGCCCCAACGCCTGCGCGCCCACTGGGGACCCCTCGTGCTGTACGGGGCCGCCGGTGTCGCCGGATGCCAGGCCTGCTACTTCGTCGCCGCGTCGCGGCTGCCGGTCGGGGTGGCGATCCTGCTGGAGTTCAGCGGCCCCGTCCTCGTGCTGGCATGGCTGCGGCTGGTCCGCCGCGCCCCCGTGCACCGCACCGCCGCCGTCGGCGTCGCCGTCGCCATGGCCGGGCTGGCCCTGGTCGTGCAGGTGTGGACGGGCCTGACCCTGGACCCGCTCGGTCTGGCCGCCGGGCTCGGCGCCGCCGCCTGCCAGGCCGCCTACTTCCTCACCATCGACCGCCTCACCGGGCACGTCGACCCGCTCGTCATCACCGCGTCCGGCAGCGTCCTGGCCGCCGCCGCGCTCGCCGTACCCGCCGCGCCCTGGGCGCTTCCCTGGGACGTGCTGTCCACGCGGGTCCCCCTCGGCGGGCACACCGCGCCCGGCTGGACGCTGGTCGCCTGCCTCGGGATCGTCAGCACCGTCCTGGCCTACCTCGCGGGCGTCGCCGGACTGCAACGACTGTCCGCGCAGGTCGGCGCCGCCATCTGCTACACCGAGGCCGTCGCCGCCGCGCTCATCGCCTGGGCCGTGCTCGGCGAGCGCCTCACCCCGCCGCAGCTGCTCGGCGGCGCGATCGTGCTGACCGGCGCCTACCTCGCCCAGCGCGCCGCCGCCCACCACCCCGCCGCGTCCGGCGCCGCCGTGCCGCCCGCCGCCCTCGACACCGCCGGAAAATGAGTGTCGGGCCCTCGGTGAAGATTCCTACACTCCATGATTGCGGAGGCGAACAATCATGGACACCCCCACGTTCCTGGCCCACCTGCAGACCCACGACACCCCCCTCACCCTGCCCCGGGGCGGCGCGCTGCGCTGGGACGACGCCGACCTGCACCGCGCCGTCCACGCCCGCGACGCCGAAGAGTACGCGCTGCTCGGCCTGGCGCCCGGCGCGCGGCCCTGGCAGCGCGCCCGGGTGCTGCTGCAGATCCTCGCCGCCTCCCAGGCCGGACTGGACGAGCGCGCCCGCGCCGTGCCGGCCCGCGCCGTGCCGGCCCGCGCCGTGCCGGCCCGCGTCGTCCGCGTCCTGACCCTCGGCCTGCCGCCCGCGCACGTCATCACCGTCCTGCTCGCGCTGCGGCGGCTGCGCGCCAACCACAAGCACACCACCCGCGCCGTGCTGCGGTTCGTCCTGGAACACCCCCACGCCGACGCGCTCATCGCCGCGCGCCGCCCCGCCCTCCTCGACTGTTTCGAGCACGCCCTCGGCACCACCACCGCCCGCGGCTGCGCCCGCCGCATCGACGCCGGCGACACCGCCTCGGACTACCTGCGGCGACGGCTGCTGCGCTTCCTCACCGCACCCACCGCCGCGGCCAGCGCCCGCGTCCGCGCCCTCTACACCCCCGACCCCGCCAACAACCCCGCGCACGACCCCGCCGCCCCCGCCGCCGTGCCCGCCAGCGTGGACGGTCACGCCACAACGGTGCTGGACCGGCCCGTCCTGCCGGTGGACACCCCCCGCCCGCACCCCCCGACCGTCACCGTCACCGACCGCGGCGACATCGCCGCCACCCTCGTCCACCTGTACCGGGACGGCCCCACCGAGGACCTGTACGTCGCGCTCTGCCGCCACGTCGGCGCCGCGGCCGCCGCGTTCCCCCGCTTCGAGGGGACCCTCGCGCTCGTCCTGGACGCCTCGGCGTCCATGCGCGGTCACGGCGACCGCGAATGGGCCCCGCTGTCCCAGGCCGCCGCGCTGCGGATGGTGCTGTCGCAGGTCTGCGCGCGGCTGGAGGTCATCGAGGTCGGCGGCGACGAACGCGCCCCCCGCGGCGCGACCGACCTGGCCACCGGCGTCCTCGACGCCCTCGGCACCGACCCCGACCTGGTCGCCGTCGTCTCCGACGGCTACGAGAACCTGTTCCCCGGCGACCTCGCCCGCGTCGTGGCGGCCCTGCCGCGCGCCGGTGTCACCACCCCCGTGGTGTTCTGCCATGTCATGTTCACCGGCGGCGACGACCTGCGGCTGCGGCGCCCCGCCCCGTCCCTGCCGCAACGCGGCTTCTGGCACCAGGACGACTTCGCCGAACTGCTGCCCTGGATGTTCGCGCACTGCCCCGCCGGCGCGCCGTGGCTGCGCGCCGCCCTCCACGCCCGCCTGGACGCCCTGGACCGGCAGGCCGACGACCTGACCCCCGGCCTGGCCGCCTGACCCACCCCACCACCCTTCGAGGAGCTTCGAGGAGCACCGCATGACCCAGATGACGGCGCTCGACACCCTCGTCCCCGGCCCCCTCAGCCTCGCCGGACACCGCCTCGGCACCCCGCAGCAGGCGGGCGCGCTCACCATGGTGCCGATCTCCGGGCCCGCCCACCCCGGGTTCGCGCCGCCCCGCACCGGCCTCCACCTGTCGGGCGTCCCCGGCTATGGACGCGTCGAACTCACCAACACCGCCGCGACGGGCGTCGCGATCGTCCCGCTGCACATCGGCTACATCCAGGACCGCGCCCAGAACCACGCCCTGTGCCGGTCGGCGTTCCTCACCCCCGGACAGAGTCTGCTGTTCGAGGACGCCTGCTGTGTCCAAGCAGGCCAGGGCGGCCACCTCACCGGACGCGACCAATGGTTCTTCGTGCTGCCCCTGGAACTACGCGCCCGCGCCCTGGACCTGCGCGGCCTCCACGATTACCCCAAACTGTGGGACGACATCGCCGACCTCAACGCCCGCCACGGCCTCCCACGCCGCGGGCACCTGGAACAGATCCTGTCGCGTCGACGCCCGATGCTCACCCAGTTCCAGTCCCGCCTGGAACTCCTGCCCGGACAGGTCGGCGCGCTGTTCCTCGTCGCCGACCGGTTCGCCGGCCTGGAGATCGCACCCGACCCCGCCTACTTCGCCGAGATGTGGGCCCCGCTGACGTGCTTCGCCTACGGCGTCGCCGCCTGGCACGCCGAACCCACCCCACCCAACGGCCCACCCAACGGCCCACGCACCGGTCCACGCACAGGCCCACGCACCGGCGCGCGGGGGGCGTTGCGGCTCCGTGCCGGCGAGGACGGCACGGCCGGGCTGCGCGCCGCCCTGGAACGCGCCCGCGCCGCCCGCCTCGCCGACATCGGCGCACGGCTCGCCGCCGTCCCCACCGGCCCCGTCGAACTGCGCGAGGAGGACCGCCACCTCGACCTGCGACTGTCCACCGTGACCGCCCCGCACCTGGCCGGGCAGATCGTCACCCGCCACGACCGCACCGTCTACGCCTCCCTGTTCGCCCGCTGACCCGTGGACCGGCCCGAGCCGGAAAACGGGTTGCCCGGGGGAGCGGCGCCCCCTTAGATCAGACCCGTGGGAACTGCGCCGGGCACGTCGGGCAAAACCCCCGATTCCACATCGGGGCCGCGATGCACGGAACGTCGTCAGGCCAAGGGAACCCGACGCCGCGCCGGCCACCCGTCCCGCCCCTCCGCCACGCTCCCGGAACGGAGGAGAACAACCCGTGACCCCACCCCCGACCCCACGTGATCACGCCGACGCGGAACCGGTGCGGATCAGGCCCCTGACGGCCGACGACCTCCCCGCCGCCGAACGCGCCATGGCCGTCACGTTCCTCGAGGCGGACCGGCTCGGCCGGCGATGGGACGACCCGGAACCCGAGCCGCCCGACGCCGCCGCGTCCCGCCGCTGGATCGACTTCGTCGGCCACCTGCTGTCGACCGACCCCGGCGGCTGCCACGTGGCGGAGGAGTCCGGCGACATCGTCGGCTTCGCGATCTCCCAGAACCGTGGCCGAGTGTGGTACCTGGCGACCTACGGCGTCCTGCCCGACCGGCAGGGCCGCGGCATCGGACGGCGCCTCATGGACGCGGTCCTCGCCCACGCCGACGGACGACCCGGCCTGTTCTCGGCGACCACGCACCCGGCCGCCACCCGCCGCTACCGCCTCGCCGGATTCACTTTGCACCCGCAGATGCGCATGGTCGGACGCGTCGACCGCTCCACCCTCCCCGCCATCGGCGGACTCCGCGACGGACGCCCCGACGACCTGGAATGGATGGACCGCCTCGACACCTCCCTGCGCGGAGGAGGCCACGGCCCCGACCACCTCCACATGCTCCACACCCTGCGCCTGGTCGTGTCCGACGCCCGCGACCACCGCGGCTACGTCTACATCGACCCCCACCGCGACCGTCCCGCGCTGCTGGCCGCCGAGAACGTCCCCACCGCCGAGACGCTCCTGTGGGAGGCCCTCGCCGCCACCCGCGACCAGACCCTCGTCAACTGCGTCACCACCGCCAACCACTGGGCCGTCGACGTCGGTCTGGCCGCCCGCCTCGACCTCGACCAAGAGGGCTACCTGGCCCTGCGCGGCATGCCCGAACCCTTCCCCTACCTCGCCAGCGGCCACTACCTGTAAACCCCCCCGGAAACGACACCGGACGGTCACCCCGACCGTGCACGGCACCCTCCCAAACCATAAGTCGAGCTTCTGGCTTCGAGCAGAACCATGTCTTGGACTTCTCGCCGGACGGTGCCCACCATGGAAGGTGAACACCAACGCCGACCAGGGAAGAACCATGACCGCACACGACACCTCCACCGAGAAGGCCACCGAGAAGGCCCTCCAGAAGGCCATGCGCCCCGAGGACCTCACCCGCCTGTTCGTCGAACGCTCCAACGCGGGCGACGCCGCCGGCGTCGCCGCCCTCTACGAACCCGACGCCGTCCTGGCCTACCCGCCCGGCTCCCGGACCGTCGGACGCGACGCGATCCGCGCGCTGTGGGAGAAGGTGCTGGCCGACCGCCCCCACTTCGAACCCGAGGAACCCCTGCCCACCCTCGTCAGCGGCGACCTGGCCCTCACCTCCACCCCGCCCAGGGACGGCGCCGGAGCCCGCGCCCAGGTCGCCCGCCGCCAACCCGACGGCAGCTGGCTCCGTGTCCTGGACCAGCCCGAGTTCGTCACCCCACCCGAACCCGGCACCTGACCGGCCCCGGCGAAACCCGCCACCGGCCCACCGCGAACCGGCCCACCGCGAACCGGCCCGGGGCGGGCCCGCCCCGGGCCGCGGTCACCCGCGCTCCGGCTCCAGACGCAGCGCCGTGATCCCACAGTCGAACGGCCGCGCCGCCACCCGCCGCAACCGCTGCGGCACGCCCGCGTCCGGGAACACCGGCATCCCGGCCCCGATCGCCACCGGGTTGACCAGCAGATGCAACTCGTCCACCAGCCCGGCGGCGAGCAGCCCCGACACGAACGTGGCGCCGCCGTAGACGATCAGATCGCCGCCCTCGGAGGCCTTGAGCGCGGTCACCACCTCCGTCAGATCACCGTTCTCCACGACGGCGTTCTTCCACGGCGACTCGCTCAACGTCCGCGAGAACACGATCTTCGGCGTGTTGTTCATCCACTCGATGGACGCCGGGTCCTCACCCTCCGGCCCCGCCTCCCAGGCCGGGATGAACCCCTCGGCGAGCCTGCGACCCAGCACGATCGTGTCGACCGACCCCGACAACTCGTCGAGGTAGGCGTTGATGTCGTCGGTCCACGGAAACGTCAACCAGTCCATCTCCCCGTTCGGACCGGCCATGAAGCCGTCGACGCTCATCTGAACCTGCAGCTTGAGCTTGCGCACGATTGGTGTCCTTCCGTGTCGTCCATCACCTACCTGCACCTTGCCCGACCCCGTTTACGGGATTCTTACCGCCCCACCCACCCCATCTCCCGCCCCCGCTCCCGGGCTTCCGGGGAACCGGGCCGGTGCGTGATGCTGGGCGGATGATGCACTTCACCGACGCCGCCCAATGGGAGGCATGGCTGGCCGAGCACCACGACACCGAGGGCGGCGTCTGGCTGAAGATCGCCAAGAAGGGCGCGCCGGTCACCGGCCTCACGATCACCGAGGCCTGGGAGGTCGCGCTGTGCTACGGCTGGATCGACAGCCAACGCAAATCCCACGACGAGCACCACTTCCTGCAACGCTACTCGCCGCGCCGCAAGGGAAGCCCCTGGTCACGGGTCAACGTCGAACGCGCGGAGGCGCTCATCGCCGCCGGGCGGATGCGACCGCCCGGCCTCGCCGAGATCGACGCCGCCCGCGCCGACGGACGATGGGACGCCGCCTACGCCGGACAACGCGACGCGACCGTCCCCCCGGACCTCGCCGAGGCGCTCGCCGCGCACCCCGAGGCCGCCGCCCGCTTCGAAGCGCTCGACAGGACCGCCCGCTACCTGCTGATCCTGCCGCTGCTGAAGGCCCGCACCCCCACCGGACGCCGGGCCCGCCTCACCAGAACGATCACCGACCTGCGGAACGGCACCCCCACCTGACTCCGCCCGCCCCGGGGTGAAATCCCGGCAAAGGTCCCACCACGGGCAGGGCCCGCGCGGGCGGACCCGCGGCGCCGCGTGGTTACCGTGCGGACATGACGCCGCAGACGCCGGGCGACAGCGCCGCCTACGCGCCCGCCGACGTCCCGCCCGACGCCCCCACCCCGCCCCCCGCCGCACCACCCACCGCGCCGCCCACCGGACGGGACGGCGACGAGCCGCGCCCCATGCCACGGTGGCTGCCGAAGGCGTTCCTGCTCGCCGGCGCGATCGTGCTGCTGTTCCGGGCCGGACTGTGGCTGCTGGAACAACTCCGCGAACTGCTGCTGCTCCTGCTGATCTCGCTGTTCCTGGCGTTCGCGATCGAACCGGCCGTCAACTGGCTCGCCCGCCGCGGCTGGCGGCGCGGCCCCGCCACCGCCGTGATGTTCCTGGTCATCGGTGTCGTGTTCGCCGGGTTCCTCGGCGGCATCGGATCGTTGCTGGCCACCCAGGCCACCAACGTCATCGACGGATTCCCCGGCTACGTCCGGAACCTGATCGGCTGGATCAACTCCACGTTCGGGACACGACTGTCACAGGACACCCTCTTCCAACGGCTGCCCACCGTCACCTCCACGCTCTCCCGGAACCTGTCCGGCCTCGCGGAGAACGTGTGGGGCTTCGGCACCACCGCCCTCGGCGTCCTGTTCAAAGGACTCGGCGTCCTGCTGTTCACCTTCTACCTGTCGGCCGAAGGCCCCCAGTTCCGCCGGACCGTGTGCTCCCTGCTGCCGCCCCGGCGGCAACGACAGGTCCTGTGGGCCTGGGAGATCGCCGTCGAGAAGACCGGCGGCTACATCTACTCCCGCGCCCTGCTCGCCCTCATCTCCGGCGTCGCGCACTACATCGCCATGGCCGGACTCGGCGTCCCCAACGCCGTGACCCTCGCACTGTGGGTCGGGGTGGTGTCCCAGTTCATCCCCGCCGTCGGAACCTACCTGGCGGGCGCCGTGCCCGTCCTGATCGCCCTCACCGTCGCGCCGTCCACCGCGCTGTGGATGCTGCTGTTCGTCACCGCCTACCAGCAGGTGGAGAACTACCTGCTGCAACCCCGCATCACCGCGCACACCCTGGACATGCACCCCGCCGTCGCGTTCGGGCTGATCCTCGCGGGCGCGGCCGTCCTCGGTCCCATCGGAGTGCTGCTGGCCCTGCCCGTCGGCGCCAGCGTCCAGGCGTTCGCGGGCGCCTACGTGCGGCGCTACGACGTCGAGGAACACCCCCTCACCGAACCGGACGCCCCCGCGGGCACGATCTGGCGGTGGCTCCGCCGCAAATGAACCCCTCCCGTCAAGGCAGGGTGAAGTTCGCGCGGCGGAACCTGCTGCCGCCGCCTCTGGTCGCGGCCGCCGTGACCACATCGGTGGCCTGGCACCTGACCCACCGGCCCCGAACGGTTCGACTGGCCGCCCACCCGCACCACCGGCCAGGACCGATACTCCGACCACGAACGAAACCGCGCTCACCCCGCGCCGTCACCGCGGTCGGCCGTAACGTCAGCCGGAGACGGACAGCTCGTCGAGCAGCGCGGCCAGCTCACCCGGTTTGGAGAACATCGGCCAATGCCCGGTGGGCAGCTCCCGGTAGGTCCAGCCGGGCCCGGCCATCGCCGAGAAGAGCGGATGCTCCTCCTCGGCCATCCGCCGCACCTCACCGAGCGGGATCGTGGTGGCCACCAGCGTGCGGGGCGTCGCGGGCAGCGGATCGGGACGCGCCGCCCGCTGCGTCGCCGTCCCGAACGGCTGCGGCGTGCCCCGCTCGCGCATGACGGCCAGTTGTTCCCGCGACAGCCCCGCCAGGTTGACCGGATCGGCGTCCGGGTCGAACGGCGGCACCGGGATCCGCCACCCGTCGCCCTCCTCGGCGACCTGCTTCTCCAGCGCCGCACGCGACTGCGGGTCGTGGAAGTCGATGGCCGCCATGCCCGTCGGCATCGGCCCGGTGTCGACATAGACGACGCGGGCGATCCGCTCGGGGACCAGGTCGGCCGCGGCCGTGGCCGCCATGTTCGCGCCGCTGTGCGCGACCAGTACCACGCCGGTCAACCCGCCGTCCTCGACGACCCGGACGATGTCGGCGGCGTGCGTGTCGACGTTCACCTCCGGCGTCGCCTCCCCGGCCCGCTCCGCCACCCCCGTCAACGTCACCGCGTGCACGTCGTGCCCCGCCGCGCGCAGTGACGCGGCCACCTCGTCCCACGCCCAGGCGCCCAGCCAGTACCCGGGGACCAGTACGAAAACCGTCATGTCAGCCGTCCCTTCTCGAAGCCGTGACCACACGCTACGGTCAATACCGGACAGGAACCGCCCGGTTAAGTGAGTGGCCCATGACACATCCCGCGCCATCGCATCCGACGACCCGTGTCCTCGCCATGCTCGAACTGCTGCAGGCCAACCACCGGATGCGCGGCGGGGACCTGGCCCGGCGGCTCGGCGTGGACGAGCGCACCGTCCGCCGGTACGCCACGCGGCTGGAGGACCTCGGTGTCCCCGTCGTCTCCGAACGCGGCCGCCACGGCGGATACCGGCTCATGCCCGGCTACAAACTGCCGCCGCTGATGTTCACCGACGACGAGGCCACCGCCGTGGTCCTCGGGCTGCTCGCCGGACGCCGCATCGGCCTCCCCGGACAGGCCACCGAAAGCGCCCTGGCCAAGGTCCGGCGCGTGCTGCCCGCCGCGATCCGCGACCGCGTCCAGGCGCTGCAGGAGACCCTCGAGTTCACCGCCCCCGCCCGCGGCGCCGCCCGGGACGGCGCCGCGCCCGGTACCGACCCCGACATGCGCACCGTCCTCACCCTGGCCGCCGCCGCGCGGGAACGGCGCCGCGTCCGGCTGCGGTACCGGTCCTGGCGCGGCACCGAGACCGGCCGGGACCTGGACTCCTACGGCCTGGTGTTCCACTCCGGCCGCTGGTACGTCACCGGCCACGATCACCGCAGCGGCGAGATCCGCACGTTCCGCGTCGACCGGGTCGTGTCCGCCGAGCCGGGCGCCGTCCGCTACGAGATTCCCGACGGCGTCGACGCCGTCCAGCACGTCACCCGGTCCCTGGCCCGGGTCCCGTGGACGCACGAGGTCGAGGTCGTGCTGGAGACCACCCTCGCCGAGGCGCGCCGCCGCATCCCCGCGACCGTCGCGACGCTCACCGAAGACGGCGGGGGAGTGGTGATGACCGCACGCGCCGAACGGCTCGACGGGATGGCGCGGATGCTGGCCGGGCTCGGCTTCCCGTTCGCCGTCCGCCGCCCCGACGAACTGCGCGGCCACGTCCGGGACCTAGCCCGGACACTGGAGGAGCACGCCGCCCGTTGACGCGGGGACGGTCACGGGAACTCAGACGGTGGGGCGGGCGTCCCACTCGTGGCGCAGCATCGCGTACACGACCTCGTCGCTCCACTCACCCTTGACGATCTCGTTCTGCACCAGATGCGCCTCGCGGCGCATCCCCAGCCGCTCCAGCACCCGGGCCGACGCCGCGTTGCGGCCGTCCAACCGCCCGCACACCCGGTGCAGGTCCAGGCCCTCGAACCCGAGCCGCAGCACCACCTCGGCCGCCTCGGTCGCGAACCCCTTGCCGTGATAGGCCGGGTTGAAGATGTAACCGATCTCGCCCTGCCGGTGCTCCCTGCTGCGCCACTGCAGGTTCACCTCACCGATGAGATCGCCCGTCTCCCGCCACACCACCGCCAGGACGAGCCAGTCGCCCTCCTTCTCCACGGTGGACGCGCTCATCTTCTCCCGCAGGAACGCCCGCGACTCCTCCAGATCCCGCGGCTCCCAGTACAGGAACCGCGCCACCTCCGGCAACGACTGGTAGGCGTACAGGCCCTCAAGGTCGCCCGTGCGGAACGGCCGCAGGGTCAACCGCTCGGTCTCGATCGGGTAAGCGGGACGGAGCATGCGGTGATCCTATCCACCGTGTCCGGACTTGTGCGACCCGTGATCTGCACAAACCGTGATCAATCGGAGACGGGCCGCGGACCGCCGCCCGCCTACCGGTGTCCGTGACGCGGTCGCGGCGCCGCGTCGCCCGCCTCCGCGCGCCGCGCCCCCGACTCCCCGCGCCCGTCCCCACGCCGCGCGTCCGTCCCGTCGTCGACGCCCATCGCGTCGCGCTCCTCGTCGTCGAACGCCCGGGTGTCACGGAACTCCACGTACGGCTCGTCCTCGGGACGCTGACCGCCGGCGACGGCACGACCCCGCTCCAACTCGGCGTTCAACTCCGCGCCCAGCAGAATCGCCAGATTCGTGATCCACAGCCACACCAGGAACACGATGATCCCGGCGAGGCTGCCATAGGTCTTGTTGTAGGAGGAGAACCCCGCCACGTACAGCGCGAACAGGGCCGACGCCGCCAGCCACAGCGCGATCGCCAGCACACCGCCCGGCGTGACCCACCGGAAACGGCGTCTGGCGTTGGGGCCCGCCCAGTACAGCAACGAGAACAGGAACGCCACGACCAGGAACATCACCGGCCACTTGGCGATGTTCCAGACGGTGACGGCCTGCGAACCGAGCCCGAGCAGGTCACCGGCCTCCCGGGCCAGCGGACCCGTCACCACCACCGCGATCGCCGACGCCGACAACAGCACCAGCGTCACCAGCGTGAGCGCGACCCGCAGCGGCAGCGTCTTCCAGAACGGGCGGCCCTCCGGAATGTCGTAGACGATGTTGGACGCGCGCATGAACGCCCCCACATACCCCGACGACGACCAGACCGCACCGGCCAGGCTCACCAGCGCGACGATCCCCGCGCCGCCGCGGTTGCCCTGCAACTCGTTGATGGAACTGACCAGCAGGCTCCGCACCGACCCGGGCGCCAGGTCACCGACGCTGGAGATGAGGTCCTGCGTCACCGACGTGCCGGCCATGCCGACCAGCGACACCACCACCAGCATCGCCGGGAAGATCGACAGGACGGAGTAGTAGGTGAGCGCGGCGGCCCAGTCCGACAGGTTGTCCTTCTGGAACTCGCCGGCCGCGCGTTTGAGGGCCCGCCCCCACGAGGCGGCGGGCAGGTCGGTGGGGGTCGAGGGCGTGCCCATGAAAAGGGGGCCTTTCTCAGCGGATCTCAGCGGATCGAACGGCCGCGCCGCCACTGCACCTGCACGGCGCGGCGCTGCTCGGGACGGAAGCGGATCTGTACGGGGCGGCGGCGGTGGGCGCGGCGCGTCAGCGCGGACCACCGTCCCCGCGGAGCGCGGCGCCGCCGGATCAACACCGCGGTCAACGCCACGACACCCGCGGCCCCGACCACGACACCGCCCCGCCCGGCCTGCTCCACGGCGCCCGAGTCCCGCGCCCACGCGGCGACGTCCCGGGCCGACGCGGCCGTCTCCCGCGCCCTGGTCCTGGCCCGCGCGGCCTTCTCCCTGGCCATGGCCTTCACGTCCGCCTTGGCCGCGAGCTGCTCCACGGTCTCACCGAGATCGTGACGCGCCCGATCGACCTGCCGGCGCAGCTCCTCGGTCCCGGCGTCGGCGCCGTGCCTGCCCTGCGTGGTCATCGATGCGTCGCCCTCTCCTTGAGCTCGGCCACGGTCCGCCGCGCGCCCTCCATGGCCTTCTCCGGCTTGGGTGGCGTGGCGCGCCTGGTCTGCGAACGGCCCAGCATCGCCAGCACCCCCGCCACCACCATCAGGAACCCGCCGATGATCAGCGCGGCCGCCCACACCGGCAGCGCCAGCGAGATCGCCGCGATCGCCGCCGCCAGCAACGCCCCCACCCCGTACAGCGCCACCAGCGCGGCGCCGCCGAACATCCCGGCGCCGGTCCCGGCGTGACGGCCCTTGTCCTTCAACTCCGCCACCGCGAGACGCAGCTCGGCGCGCATCAACTCCGACACCTGCTGGCTGGCCTGCCGGACCAGCTCACCGGTGCCCGGTTCGCGTCGTGCGCCGTCGAACTCGGGGGCGTGACCGTAGTCCTGCCGGTGGGCGCCCGTGACGTCGGGCCCGGCCTGGGTTCCGTCGTGTGCCGGCCGCACAGTGCTCATAACTCCGGCCCCCTCCGCGTGTCCTGCTCGTCTCGAAGCCTGGCTAGAGCCGTTCCCCGTGCTCGTCGCCTAAACGTGTCCACGCCTCGACCCCGCGTGACCGTCCCCGCGCCGGACCCGTCGGCGGAACCGCAGGGCACGGGGTCGCAGGGCTCTACTGCCCGGTAGTGACGCCAAGGCTGATCCGGGTTGGATGCCGGTAAGCAGCGCGTCACGGGCCCCAAGCGAGCGGAGGGCGTACACGTGATGGGCCTTGCGGGCGGGCCGGCTCAGGGGGGTCGGTGGCGATCGCCGTCTGACGAACCCGCCTGATTCCTCCGAATTGACGCATGCCGATATGGGTATACGATGAGGTCATGGCACGAGCAGCGACGACGTCGGACGTCTTCAATGCGATCGCCGAGCCGCAGCGTCGGGAGATCTTGATGCTGCTGCGGGCGGGTGAGCGGCCGGTGACCGAGTTGGCCCTGGAGTTGGGGATGACCCAGCCGGGGGCTTCCAAGCACCTGCGGGTGCTGCGGGAGGTGGGGCTGGTGCGGGACCGCAAGGCGGGCAAGCAGCGCCTGTACGGCCTTGACGCCCGCGGGCTGCGGCCGGTTCACGAGTGGACCGGCGGGTTCGAGCGGTTCTGGGACGAGAGCTTCGACCGGCTGGAGGCGTACGTGCAGGACCTGAAGCAGGCAAGGCAGAAGGAGTAGCTGGTGAGCGAGACAGGACGAGGAGCGGCGGTCCCGTCCGCGACGGCCGACCGGGAGATCGTGATCTCCCGGACCATCGACGCGCCGCGGGAACTGGTGTTCGAGGCGTTCACCGAGGTGCGGCACCTGTCGCGGTGGTGGGGGCCGGAGGGGTTCACCACGACCACGCGGGCGTTCGAGTTCCACGTCGGCGGAGAATGGGACTTCGTGATGCACGGACCGGACGGGACGGACTACCAGGAGTGGATCACCTGGACCGAGATCGCCCAGCCGGAGCGGATCGCGATGCTGCACGGTGAGTCCCGCGGCGACCCGAACGCCTTCGAGTCGGTCCTGACGTTCGAGCCCGACGGTGCGGCGACCCGGATCGAGATGCGCGCCGTGTTCCCCACTAAGGAACTGCGCGACGAGGCGGCCGAGAAGTACCACGCGATCGAGGCCGGACAGCAGACCTTGAGCAACCTGGCCGCCTACGTCACCGAGATCGTTCAGAAGGGAGTCGAGAACTGATGGCCGGGAAGGTGTTCTTCAGCGTGTCGATGTCGCTGGACGGGTTCATCGCGCCCGAGTCCCCCGAGGAATTGATGCAGCGGCAGTGGATGGAACTGCAGGCGAGGATCTTCCCGCAGCGGTTCTTCCGGGAGAACCTGAAGCTCGGCGGGGGCGGCAAGGAGGGGCGCGACAACGACATCGCGCGGGAGACGTTCGAGCGCACCGGCGCGAGCGTGATGGGCAAGCGCATGTTCGACGCGGGCGAGCGGATGTGGCCGGAGGAGGCGCCGTTCCACACGCCGGTCTTCGTCGTGACGCACGAGAAGCGTGACCCCTGGGAGCGGCCGGGCGGGACCACGTTCCACTTCGTCAACGACGGCATCGAGTCCGCGCTCGACCAGGCCCGCGAGGCCGCCGGCGACCGGGACGTCCGCATCGCGGGCGGCGGCGCGACGATCCTGGAGTACGTGAACGCCGGCCTGATCGACGAGTTCTCGATCGCGCTGTCGCCCGTACTGTTCGGCTCCGGAATCCGCCTGTTCGAGGGCGTGGACGCCGGGCGCGTGGCTCTGGAGCAGATCCGCGCGGAGCCCTCCCCGGAGGTGACGCACCTGACCTACGCCGTCCGGGAGCGGTAAGCGGACGCGGACGACACACGGCGGACTGCGGGCGAGTACCCATTCTGATGTGAAGCGTGCTGCTCAGTTGCCTGGTGGTGGCTGTCGCTCGGCGATGGTAATGCGGGTGGTGTACACCCGTGCAGCCCGTAGGACGCCAGCTCCGCCAGCTTCACCGGCGCCACCGTCGACAGATCCACCGTACCGCCACCGAACCCCATCACGAACGACGCGCGGTCCAGCGCCTCGACCTGACCTGTCCCCGTCAACTTGGTCACCGGGGTCCGCATCGACTCCAGCGTCGAGACCCGCTTACCGTCCGGCACCTTCAGCGCGGCGATCAGCTCCCGCCGCGTGTGCGGCGAGACCGGGCCCGTCACCACGCGGTTGATCTCCCGCAGGCCATCACGCTGGACATCGCGCACCAGCCGCGCCAGCGTCGAGATCCCCGGCAGCAGCACCCGGTCCTCCACCAGCCGCAGCACCGCCCGGTCGAACGGCTCCCGCCGCGAATCCCGCGTCGCCGCCACCCGGGAAGCGGCGAACCCCCTGATCGCTGAGTCGACGTCGCCGAAGTCCCGGAACCCCAGCAGGTCCCGGATCTCCCGCGCATGGTCGTACTGCGTCGGCGTACGCTCGGCGTGCCGCTTGAGGCACGACGGGTCCTCGATCCCGAGCTGCCCGGCGGCGTAGTCGACCACCACCTGCGGCACGTCCAGAGGATCCTCCAGGAACGAGCATCCGCACCGTCCCCCACTGGACCGTCCAGCCCGGCCGGTTGTGCCGCCGCTCGGTCTGCGCGACCCCCAGCCCGGCCGCGTCCAGGAAGAAGAACGGCTCCAACTGCTCCGGCGTCGGGCCCGTCACGAACGCTCCGTACCGCCGCACCTGCTCATCCGACAGGAACTCATAAGCTATGAAACGTAACCATGCGGGCGCTTCTAGCGACTATCGCCCGGTAGCGCCAAAACTTGATCACTCGAACGCTCTCAGCTGCAACGATCGCCGCTGACCTGCGGACCAAGCCTTAGCGTCACTACCGGCCAGTAGAGACCCGGGACCCCGGCACACCCTGGCGGGGCCAACCGGCGACCAGGACGCGCGACCCGACCGCACGCCTAACGCAACCGGTGTCGCGTTACGATGACGGTGTGGAACCTCGCCGACGACCCGGGCGCCCGCGCGGCGGGCACGTCGCTTGACCAGCGCCGCGCCCGGCACCGCCCGCCCCGGCGGCCGCACCGCCCGGGTCCGCGACGCCGTCCGGCAGGCCACGCTCGCCGAACTGTCCGAGCACGGCTACCCGGGTCTCACCGTGGAGAACGTCGCCACCCGCTCCGGCGTGCACAAGACCACCGTCTACCGGCGGTGGGGGAGCGCCGACGGCCTCATCGCCGACGCGCTGGACGCCGCGTCCGGCGAACCGTGGCCCATCCCCGACACCGGCACCCTGGCCGGTGACCTGCGGGCACTCGCACGGCTCGTCCTCACCGGCCTCACCGACCCCGAGCACGGCCCCGTCTCCCGGGCGTTCGTGTCCGCCGCCGCGCACAGCACCGAGGCCGCCCGCGCCCTGCACACGTTCCTCGCCCGCCGGCACGAGCAGTCCGCCGTCATCGTCCGGCGCGCCGCCCAGCGAAGCGAGGTCCCCTCCGGAACCGACGCCGCCGACGTCGTCCGCGCCGCCGTCGCGCCCCTCTACCACCGCCTGTTCATCACCGGCGACCCGATCGACGAGGCCACCGCCGACCGCGCCGCCGCGGCCGCCGACGCCGCGGCCCGCGCCGGCGTCTTCGTCCACTGACCGTCCCCGGACCGGCTCCGTCGACGGCCCACAGGCGACGCGCCCCCCGAGCGAGACCCGCGACGGCGAACGCCACCGCCACCAACAGGGCACTCACCCACAACGGCGAGCGAAGCCCGAACCGGACGGCGACGGCGACCCCACCGACCGCCGGACCGCCGGCGGCGCCCACGTTCAGCGCGGCCGTCGCGAACGACCCACCCCAGCGAGGGCTCCGGGGCCGCCGCGTACAGCGCCTGAGCGATCAACGTCGACCCCACGGCGAACGAGAAAGCCCCCTGGACGAACACGAGCACCAAGAAGGCCACGGCGCTTCCCGCCACGACCGTGAACAACGTCCATCCGCCGAGGAGAGCGACCCGCCCGGTAGAAGGACCCGCATGGGACGCGCGTCGGACAGGCGTCCGGCCACGGTGACCCCGGTGAACGACCCGAGACCGAACAGCGCCAGCGTCACCGGCACCCACCCCGCGGCGCAACCGGCGACGTCGGTGACCAGCGGCTCCAGATAGGTGATGACGCAGAAGGTGGCGGCGTTCACCAGCGCGGCCACCAGCAGCACGACCACCGACCTCGGGCTGCGCAACGCTCCCCGTTGCCGTCGAGCACCGTCCAGGCCCCGGCGGCGGTTTCCGGCACCGACCGGACCACGGCGACGACGGCGGGCAGGCACAGCAACGCCACCGCCCAGAACGCCCACCGCCAGCCGAGGGCGTGACCGAGCGCCGCGCCCGCGGGCACCCCGGCGACGCACGCGAGCGTGATGCCGCCCAGCAGGACGGACGTCGCGCGCCCCTTGGCGTCCGGCCCGGCCATGACACTCCTCGCTGACCGGATCAGAACCGCTTCACCCGCGAGGTTGTAGGGCGGCGGCCGATCCGCGCCGTTGATGGAGACGCGGAACAGTGACCCATGGGCGTAGCCGGAACCGGTCGGTTACGGCTTGAGTATCGCGACCGTTAAGCGCTTTGCTCGTCGTCACCGGCCCGCCCTCCGTCGCTGCCGAGCCAGATGTTTCCTGAGGTTTACGACGCCTCGACGGTGCCGGCGGTCGTCGTGTCACCGGCCCGGCGCCGCTCGTTCAGCACGGCGTCGAGTAGACCGGGGAAGCGTGCGTCGAGGTCCTCGCGGCGCAGTCGAATCAGGCGGGACCTGCCCCGCACCGTCGTCCATGTCACACCGGCCTCGCGCAGGACCCGGTAGTGGTGCGACAACGTGGTCTGGTGAACGCCGATCTCGGCGCCGATCGCGTTGCAGAGGTCCTCACCCATCCGGTCGAGCCGCAGGACGAGGTCCAGCCGCACCGGATCGGCCAGGGCGCGCAACACGTCCACCAGCCGGATGTCCTCCACCGCCGGTTGTGACACCTCACGCATGGCCGCCTCCCGTGTGTCGCACACCGGCATGATACGACACTTTGATACATGGACAAGTATCCATATATTGCCTAGGGTGTCGTTCGGCACGTCCGAGGCTCCTTCGGAAAGGCGGCACCACCCGGTGTGGAAACGACTGCTCCCCCTCGCCCTGGCGACCTTCGCCGTCGGCACCGACAGCTACGTCATCGCGGGCCTGCTTCCCGCCATCGCCACCGACCTGCACGTCTCGACCCCCGCCGCCGGGCAGCTGGTGACGGTGTTCGCCCTGGTGATGGCCCTGTCGGCGCCCCTCATGGGCGCGCTCACCGGTCGACTGGACCGGCGGTCCGCGCTCCTGGTCGCGTTGACGGTCTTCGTGGTCGGCAACGCCGCCACCGCTCTGGGCACCGGCTACGAGGTGGTGATGACCGCCCGCGTCGTCACCGCGATCGGCGCCGGGATGATCAACTCCGCCGCCGCCAGCACCGCGGGGGCCATCGCGCCCCCGGAACGCCGGGGCAGGGCACTGGCCTTCGTGCTGGGCGGCCTCACGCTGGCGTCCGCGTTGGGCCTTCCCCTCGGCACGCTGATCGGCCGCACCGACTGGCGCCTCACCCTGTGGGCCGTCGCCGGGATCGGCCTCGCCGCGGTCCTCGGAATCGCCGCGGGCCTGCCCAAGGTGACACTCCCGGCCGCCTCCCTGCGGGACCGGCTGCGTCCGCTCAGGCAGGGACGGGTCCTCGCGCTGCTGACCGTCACCACGCTGGTGTTCCTCGGCGCCTACACCCTCTACACCTACGTCGGCCCGGCCCTGAGGAAGGCGACCGACGGCTCCGAAGCGCTGCTCACCGTCGTCCTGCTGGCCTGGGGAGTCGGCATCCTGGCCGGGAACATCGTCGCCGGACGACTGGTCGACCGGTACGACCCCGCGCGGGTGCTGACCGCCCCCCTCGCCGTCGGCGCCGTCGCCCTGGCCCTCACCTCGGTCGCGACCGCCACGCTGGCGTCCACCCTGGTATGGGCCCTGGTCTGGGGCACGGCCCTGGGCGTCGTGGTCGTGCCCCAACAGCACCGGCTCATAGCCCTCAGCCCGGCCGCGGCGCCGGTTCTTCTCGGCCTCAACTCCTCGGCCATCTACGCCGGGATGGCCCTCGGCGGCGGCCTCGGCGGACTGGCCCAGGAATGGGTCGCGCTCCCACCAACCGCCTTGGGCCTACCGGCCGCCGCGGTCACGCTCCTGGCACTGCTCTATCACCTGACGACCGCGCGCCCGCAACGTCCCCGACCGGCACCGCCCACGCACCGGCGGATGACGGGGCGCGCTCCGGCGTTGAAGGGACGCCGATGGGACGACTGACGAACGTGGATCCGGCCCGCGGCGACCCGACGCGACGCCTGCGCGCCGAGGGGCACCACGAGACGCCTCAGCAGACGGCCTGCGGCGAACGACGCCAAGCGGGCCGCCACCCACGCCCTTGGTGAGCGTGGGGGAGTGCGTTCCCGCCATCGTCGCCGGAGTCGACTGATCGAGGACGGACGGGGCAGCGGTGACGACAAGGCCAACCAATCGGCCCGAGGCTCCTGCGACAACAGTGAGCCGCAGGCTGGACGTGCGCCCGGCGCAGACCGTGGAGGGGAGCACTGAGGTAGGCGTTCAGCTCGGCAGAGTCCTGGGGCGGCGCGCCCTCGGACGCCATGCCGTGGTCGCCACCCCGTGACGAGCCGATCTCGCGGAGCGGTACCTGCGCCTGGAGCGACGATCCGCCGACAACCCCTCTTCGGGCACCGCACACTGCCGCCCCGTCCACACGGCTTAACATCATCGCCCGTCCGGCGACCCATCGCTCAGGTGGACGGCTCGGGTGCAGGAACAGGCACCTACCATTCGGACAGTCCGGCGGCCGACAGGGCCCGGAGCACGCGCAGCGCGTTGGCCTTTGCTTCCCCCGGACGACGAGCCATTCCGCACGCGGAGACCCTGGAGGACACATGGGTCACCCGGACGGTGAGGAGGTCGAACGGACGGCGGTAAGGGGGCGGGCAGAACGTTTCGATGCGTAGGTCCTCCCCGTCGCCGGAAAGCTGGAATTCGGCACCGACGTCGGGGAGTACCGTCACCCAGTCCGAGCTCTCGCCCTTGAGCACCGACCAGACGCCCGTCTCGCCCTCTCCCGCGGTGAGGGCGAAGGTGGAGTGGTCGCGGGCCTGGTCCAGGTAGCGGACGTGCCAGCCGCGTCGGCGGGCGAGGGCCTCGTACTCTCGCAGCAGGTCGATCTTTTGGTGTTCCGCTTCGAGTCCCAGGTCCGTGTCCTGATCGTCGTCCGGCTTCCGCCCCCTGACGTGCATGATCACGTCGTAGGGGTCGTGACGGTCCCAGCGGGCGACGTCGCGTTCGAGCGCGGCGACTTCGCTCGCCAGCCGGTCGATCTCCGCCGTCCAGCCCAACTCGCGGGCGGCGGCCAGATCGGCGCGCAGCGGACCGAGCCGCAGTAACCGCCGCAGCGCCTCACTGCTGCGCCGCAGCCGGCGGTGAAGGAGGAAATCCCGGTACACGGCAGGGTCCGCGAGCCTTGCCTCGACGGCCACGGACTCGGCCACAACGTCCTCGTACGTCATGCACCCTCCGTCAGAGATGGGCGAGGCGGGTTCGTGAACGCTATGGTGCCCGCCGCCGCCATGGCACCGCCGTCCTGCATAGCCCGTTCGGGTTGGCGGCGGTCCCGGGGGTTCGCCGGTGACCTCGATCGATCCGACCGCGTAGCCGCGGTCCGCGCGGCTCTGCTCCTCACGGCCCCACGGCGCACCTTCGCAGACATCTGATCAAGCGCCCGCCCGCCAGGGACACCACAACGTACCGCTGCCGACGCCACGCCCGTGCCCACCCCAGATCTCGGTGAAGGTCGCCTCCACACCAAGATCCCGTTCCCGGGGGCGGGCGGCCAGCACGTGACCGGCTACGACATGACCGGCACCCCTCATGGATCGCCTTGTAACCCGCCTGTACTGTTCGTTCGTGGACGTCCAGAGCGAGCTCAGCCGGTTCCTCAAATCGCGCCGCGCCCGGCTGCGCCCGGAGGAGGTCGGGCTGACCAGCTACGGCAGGCAGCGCCGGGTGCCGGGGCTGCGCCGCGAGGAACTGGCCCAGCTCGCCGGCGTCAGCGTCACCCACTACACGCGCCTCGAACAGGGCCAGAGCCAGAACGTGTCGGCCGAGGTCCTGGACGCCATCGCCGGCGCACTGCGCCTGACCGCGGATGAGCGGGCGCACCTGCACCGGCTGGCCCGGCCGGATGCGCCCGGCTCGTTGAGCGACGAGTCCGCCGGCGTCCGCCCCGGCCTGCTCGGTCTGATGGACTCCATGGTGCTCACCGCCGCCCTTCTGATCGGCCGCCGCACCGAACTGCTGGCCTGGAACGCCCTGTTCCACCAGGTGTTCGGCGAAATGGGTCCGGTGCCGAGCCAACGCACCGCGTCGCACTACCTGTTCCTCAACGAGAACGCGCGGCGGTGGGGCGCCTATTGGGAGCGCAACGCCCGCGCCAACGTGGCCTATCTGCGTACGGGCCTGGCCCGCTATCCGCACGACGAGCGCCTGAAAGGGCACATCGCGGCGATGCGCATGCGGAGCCCGGAGTTCGAGGCGCTGTGGCAGGCCCACGAAGTGGAGGAATGGTCCGGCAGCGGCGAGAGCCTGGTGTGGGACCACCCGGTGGAAGGCCCCATCGAGTTCGACTACCAGCGCGTGCTCCTTCCGGACGACCCCGAGGTCCGGGGTCTCCTGCTCTGGTCGGCCCGACCGGGCACCCCGTCGCACGATCGGGTGCGTCGGCTCGCCGCTCTCGCCACACCCGGATTCCCCCTCGCCTAGCCCGCGGCTTCCTTGATCAACAGCGAGGCCGTACAGGCGGCGGCTTCGGATCCGCCGCGGCGGCCCGGCAGGCCGGGCTGGCGTGGTCGGTTCAAAATGATCCGTTTCAGGATGGTGGTCATGGCGTAGCCGGTCATGTCCTGGCTGGTCACCGGGTGGGTAGCCAGAACGGGGATCTGGGTGCGGACGCGACCTTCGCCGAATCTTGGGGCGTACCCGATCCCTCAAGAAACGGACGACGCAGTGAACCCCAAAGACGAGTTCTTCCGACCGGTCACCCTGGGCAAGCTTGAGCTGCCGAACCGGCTGGTGATGGCACCGATGACGCGCAGCAGGGCGTACGGCGGGCTGGTCGGCGACCTGACCGCGCGGTACTACGCCCAGCGCGCCTCGGCCGGGCTGATCATCACCGAGGCCATCCAGGTGAGCGAGATCGGCCAGGGCTACATCCAGACGCCCGGCCTGCACACCGACGAGCAGGTCCACGCGTGGCGGACGGTCACCGACGCGGTGCACGCCGCCGGCGGCAGGATCGTCGCCCAGCTCGTGCACTGCGGCCGGATCGGCCATCCGATCCTGTACTCCGACGGCGCGCTGCCGCTGGCCCCCTCGGCGGTCGCGTCGGGCGAATCGCTCTTCACCCCCGACGGCATGCTGGAGCATCCGGTGCCGCGGGAGATGACCGCCGACGACATCGCCGCCACCATCGCCGACTTCACCGCGGCCGCCCGCAACGCGATCGCCGCCGGTTTCGACGGGGTGGAGCTGCACGGCGCGAACGGCTTCCTGCTCCACCAGTTCCTGGCCGACGGCTCCAACCTGCGCACCGACGGGTACGGCGGCTCCATCGCCGGCCGCATCCGCCTCACCGTGGAGGTGGTCGAGGCCGTCGCCGCCGCGGTCGACCCGGAGCGGGTCGGACTGCGCCTGTCGCCGGGGCTCGCCTACAACGGGATCGTCGAGGGCGACACCGCCGACCTCTACCGCGCCCTGGTGCGCGCGCTGGCGCCGACGCCGCTGGCGTACCTGCACCTGTTCGAGGCCGTCACCCGCGACATGACCAGGCTCGTCCGGGACGAGTGGCCCGGCGGCCTGCTGCTGTGCCCGCACCCCACGGCCGACTCCTTCCCCTCCACGCCCGAGACCGGGGCGGCGGCCCTGCGCGAGGGAGTCGCCGATGCGATCGCGTTGGCCACGATGTGGCTGGCCAACCCCGACCTGCCCGACCGGGTCCGCGCGGGCGGCCCCTACAACGAGCCCGACGCCGACACCTTCTACGGCGGCGACCACCGCGGCTACACCGACTACCCGATCCTGGACCTCCCGGCATGAGGGGGCGCGAGATCCAGCTCGTCGAACGCCCGCACGGCGAGCCGTCCCTGTCCCAGTTCGCCCTGGTGCACACCGAGGTGCCCGAACCCGGCGACGGCCAGATCCTGGTGCGCAACCTGTGGATGTCGGTCGATCCGTACATGCGCGGACGGATGAACGACGCCCCGTCCTACATCGCGCCGTTCCGGCTCGGCGCGGCGCTGGACGGCGGCGCGGTCGGCGAGGTGATCGCCTCCCGGGACCCCGACGTCCCGGTCGGGGCGACGGTTTCGCACTTCCTCGGCTGGCGCGACTTCGCCGTCCTGAACGGCTCCGACGCCACCGTCGTCGACACCGCGCTCGCCCCGCCCGCGGCGTACCTGGGGGTGCTGGGCACCACCGGCCTGACCGCCTACGCCGCGCTGACCCGCGTGGCGCCCGTCCAGCGCGGCGACACGGTGTTCATCTCCGCAGCCGCCGGGGCGGTCGGCCTCGTGGCCGGGCAACTCGCCCGCCGGCTCGGCGCGGTCAAGGTGATCGGCTCGGCGGGCGGCCCCGACAAGGTGGCCCGGCTCGTGAAGGACTTCGGGTTCGACATCGGCCTCGACCGGCGTGACGGCCCCATCGGCGCCCGACTCGCCGAGGCCGCGCCCGGGGGCATCGACGTCTACGTGGACAACGTCGGCGGCGAGCATCTGGAGGCGGCCATCGACTCGGCCCGGCCGGGCGGCCGGTTCGCGCTGGTAGGGGCGATCAGCCAGTACAACGCCACCGGGGCGGTCCACGGCCCGCGCAACCTCTACACCGCCTACAGCAAGGAGCTCACGTTGCGCGGCCTGCTGGTCAGCTCCTACTTCCCGTTGTTCCCCGAGTGGATCGAGCGTGCCGCGGGCTGGCTCGCCGACGGCTCGCTGCGCGAGGAGCACACGGTGGTGGCCGGGCTGGAGCAGGCTCCCGCCGCGCTCCTCGGGGTGCTGCACGGCGCCAACCTCGGCAAGATGCTCGTCCATCTGGCGGAAAGGTGAGCGCCGGACGGCACGCCCTGCTCGTCCTGACCCACCCCCGCCCCGACTCACTGACCGCGCAACTCGCTCATCGCGTCGGTGAGCGGCTCGCCGCCGACGGGCTCACCGTCGATCTCCTGGACCTGCACGCCGAGGGGTTCGACCCGCGGATGATCCCGGCGGACGAGCCGGACTGGGCCGACCGCGACAAGCCCTACTCCGCGGAGGTTCGGGCGCACGCGCGGCGACTCGACCGCGCGGACGTGATCGTCGTGGTCTTCCCCGTCTGGTGGTTCGGCCTGCCGGCCATCCTCAAGGGCTGGATCGACCGGGTGTGGAACTACGGCTTCGCTTATGGCCGCAGGGTGCCGCGGCTGCGCGACAAGCAGATGCTCTGGCTCGGCCTGGTCAGCTACACGCGGGAGCGGTGGGCCGAACTCGGCTGGGACGAGCCGGTCGCCCGCGTCCTGCGGGAGGGCATCTCGGAGTTCTGCGGCATCACCGACGTATCCGTTCACTTCATTCACGATTCGCTCAGCGCGGGCGAGCGGGCTCTGACGTCCGCGGACCTCGCCCTGCAGGCGATCAAGTAAGAGGAGGAGAAAACATGGATCTGCATCTTGCCGGCAAGACCGCGGTCGTCACCGCCGCCGGCGGCGGCATCGGCGGCGCGGTCGTCCGCACCCTGATCGCCGAGGGCGCCCGGGTGCTGGGCGCCGACCGCGCGGTCTCCGACCAGCTCAAGAGGAGCGGAGCCGTCACCGTCGAGGCCGACCTGCTCACCGCGGACGGGATCGAGGAACTGCGGCGGGTCGCCGACAGCGAACTCGGCGGCGTCGACCTGCTCGTCAACGGCGTCGGCGGCCTGGCGGGCCTCGACCTCGGCGCCCTGCCCGACCTGAGCGACGAGACCTGGCAGCGGGCCTTCCAGCTGAACTTCTTCAGCAGCGTGCGCATCACCAGGGCCCTGCTTCCCAGCCTGCGCGAGGCGGTGGTCAACGTCTCCACCAGCGTGGCGCACTGGCCGGCGACCGGCCCGCACTGGTACGGAGCCTCCAAGGCGGCCCTGACCGCCTTCAGCAAGGGACTCGCCGACGAGCTCGGCCCCCGCGGCATCCGCGTCAACACCGTCTCACCCGCGCTCATCCGCACCCCGCTGTGGGACGAGTACGGCCCTCGCCTCAGCCAGTCCCGCGGCGGCGACTTCCAGCAGCTCATGAACGATCTGCCCGATCAGGTCAACGTCACCCTGGGCCGCTGGGGCACCCCGCAGGAGGTCGCCAACGTGATCGCCTTCCTCGGCTCCCCGGCCGCCGGCTACGTCACCGGCAGCGACTACGTCATCGACGGCGGGCTCCTGAAGGTCCTGTAGGCCTCACGACCCGGGGTGGGAGGGCAGCCGGCGCCCTCCCACCCCGGACGTGTGCACTTCGTCCGTGATTCGGCCGTGCCTCCGGATCACATCGGTCTGGCGCGGAGGACGGGCGTGGGCTCACCCCGCCGTCCACACCAACATGACCCCGGACGGGCAGGTCCGGCTGCGCACCGACCGCCACCTGGACCTCACCGACCTCCCGAAGGCGTCATCTCGGCTCAACGAGTTGGCGGCATGGACCCAGCTGATGAGGGCGGTGTTGGGGCGGTTGTGCGGTGTGCCGGCCACGGCCATCGAGGAGGCTCGGGACCTGTCCTCGATGGCGGCGTGCCGGCCGGTGCCGCCTACCGCCGTTGCCGGCCCGACGGCGCGGCCCCAACCTGCGGCTGGCGCAGATGCCGGGCGAAGAACCCGGCCGCGTCCTCCCCTGCGAAGTGCGGAACACCGGTGTGCCCGCCCATGTTGGCGTGCAGCGTCTTCTCCTCGGAACCGAAGGCGTCGAACAGGTCCAGGGCCACCTGCCGGTCGTTGCCTTCGTCATCCCACTGCAGGAGCACATGCAGCGGAATGGTGACCTGCCGGGCCTCCTCGAACATGGTGCGGGGCACGAAACTCCCGGCGAACAGGCCGGCGGCCACGATGCGCGGCTCGACCACCGCGAGCCGGATGCCGATGGAGATCACTCCCCCCGAGTATCCGACCGGTCCTCCGATCTCGGGCAGCGACAGGAGGACGTCCAAGGTGGCCTGCCATTCCGGGACCGCCCTGTCGACGAGCGGGAGGACGAGGGCGTCGATGATCTCTTCGCCGACCGGCTCGCCGGCCTCCAGGGCCCGGCGCAGGGCGACGCGGGCCTGCTCGGCGCCGGGCAGGCGGGGCCGGTCGCCGCTCCCGGGGAGCTCGATGGTGGCCGCGGCGAAACCGTGCACCGCGCACTGCCGGGCCCGCGCCACCAGCCGGGGATACATCCTGCGCAGTCCGAGCGGCGGGTGGCCGAGCATGATCAGCGGGACCGGCGCGGACGTCGATGAGGGGGTCCACAGGATGCCGGGGATCTCACCAAGGGTGAACTCGCGTTCCAAGGCGCCGTCATCGAGGCGCTGCTCAGAAGTGAATCGCATGGTCGTGCCTTTCGGGAGTGCTCTTGAACGGCGCTCCCGGACGACCTATCGCCCGACCGCGGCCCCGGAGGGGAGCACCCATGTCGATACTGCGTTCACGGGTACCACCTCCTCGTTCTCTGGCACGGCCATCGGAAGGCTAGCAGCGGTCGCCATGGTCCGCTAACGGGTTTATAAGCGGTCATGGTCTCCTCTCAGCGATCTTCTTCTCACACTGTGAGGCTTCCGGGTGTTGCGACGCCGTGCGAGTCACGGGGGAGTAGCTGCCCCTTCCGCGAGCGGGACGCCGCCGGACAACACGACCACATCCGCTGTTGCGCCCCCCTCTTCGACGAGACCGTGACACGGAGGGTCCTCGTCCGGTACGCCATCAGACGCGTCCGACGGCGAACTGCCGGTGGGACGCGTCGTCCACCTCAGGTCTATTGATCGGCCAGGACGTCCACGGACGGCAGGTCGCGGTGGCGATGATGAGCGTCGGCGATCTCCGCGAGTGCGGAACGCCCCAAAGCGCGGTAGGCCATGACGAGGAGTTCGTGGGCGTGAGCCTCGCGGACCGGGTCGCCGCCGGACGTCCAGTGCAGGTCGCGGCCCAGAACCAGGGCCTCGGCCGGATCGCCCGCCGCACACCGGCCCCGGGCGTCCGCCACGCTCTCTTCGCGGGCTTCGGCGTCCTGGAACAGGTCGTGCACGTACCTCGCGAACTTGTTCTGGTCGGCTCCGTTGTGGGCGGGACGGTCCAGCGCGGTCTCTCCGACGACGAGTGCTCCCGCGCTGTCCAGGGTCGTGATCCGGTCCGGGTCAACGGGCGGGATGACGGGCGGGTGGTACCGGTCGCTGTAGGCCCTGCCCACCTCGGGCCGGTCCGCGGTCTCGTAGGCGGTCAGCTTGTCGCGGAGCCGGCGCAGGCGATCCCGCGCCTCGGTCGCGCCTTCTCCATGGCGCGGATCGTCGAGATCGAACCAGACCCGTTCGAGGTAGTCGCGGACGGCCTCCAGCGGCGTCGCAGCGCTGGTGTCCAGGCCGCCTCCGTCGTTGCTGTAGTAGGAGGCGACGCCGGTGCAGGTGCGGCCGTCCTCGAACCACAGGCCGTAGTGCAGGCCGTCGCTGCCACCGGTCATGAAGGTCAGGAACTCGGGCGGGTCCCGGTAGAAGCGCCAGTGCACGCGTATGTCGATGCCGTCACGGGGTCGCGCGCCGGGATCGGCGAACAGGTCCATGATGCCGGCGGTGCCGAGCCAGAGGTCGTCGTGCATGGCCCGTCGCTCGTCCGCGTCCAAGGACTGGTGGAACTCCCAGAACCGGAAGATGGACTCCGGCGGTTCCAGACCCCAGTCACGCTGGAAACGTTCCTCGATGCTTGCCCGGTTCTCCATGCTCCCGGCCCCCTCCGGCGTCCCTCGCCACCCGACACGACTGACTGATCTTGCAAGGGGACGACGCTACGCCACCAGCCCCTCCAGCAAGGAACGAACCGGGCATCTCGCTCCAGTCGCCAGCCGGTCATCATCTGCGCTGCTCTCGAATCAGGCGGGGCGGACGGCTCACCGGCGGTGCCGCTCTGCGCTACCGGTCTTGTGAATCCTGAGAAGAGTCGGGTGCCGGTTCGCGGGTCGCCAGTTCGGCGGCGATGGCGCGTTCGCGTTGGGCGACGGCCTCGGCGCGGGCGGTGTCACGGTCGCGGGCCAGTTCGGCGGACCGTGCCTGCTCGGCGCGCAGGTCCAGGCGGGCCTCGGCCAGCTGCTCGCGGAGCCGTTCGTTCTCGGCGCGCAGGTCGGACGCGTCCCTGCGCGCGGCGTCGGCCTGGTCTCGCGCCTGGTCGGCGTCCTGACGCAACCGGTCGATCTCGGTCCGGGCGGCCTCCAGGGCGGCGACGGCCTCGCCGCGGGAGTGCCGTGCCGAGGCGGCGCGTTGGTCGGCGCGTTCGCGGGCCTGCTCGGCGGCTTGGGCACGTGCTTCCTCGGCCGCACGGAGCCCTTCGGCGCGGGACTGCGCCTCGCGGGCCTCGGTCGCCTCCGCGCGGGCCCGTTCCGCGTCGTCGCGGGCGGTGTCGGCGGCGCGGCGGGCTTCGGTGGCCTGCGACCGGGCGGCCTGGGCTTCCAGGCGGGCCTGTTCGACCTGCGCCCGCGCCTCGGCGGTGACGCGGTCGGCCTCCAGACGGGTCTGGCGGACGTGCTCGTCGGCTTCGGCGCGCGCCGCGCGGATCGCCCGCTCGGCCTCCTCCTGGGTGTCCCGTACCGCAGCGTCCGCTTCGGAACGGGCCTGTTCAGCCGCTCGGAGCGCGTCGTCGCGCTCACGTGCGGCCTGCTGGGCGTCGCCGCGGGCGGAGGCGGCCTCCTCACGCGCCTCCTCCGCTGACCGCTCGGCACGGACCGCCCGGGCGGCGGCGTCCTCACGGTCGGCGAGCGCGGCCGCGACGGTCTGCTGCGCCTCGGCGCGGACCGCGCTGATCCGTGCCTCGACCCCACGCGGCGACAACTCGGCGTCCAAGGCCTGGGCGAGCGGGGCCAGCGCGGCGGTCAGGCCCTGCTCCATCCGCTCGTACAGGTCCTCGGCGCGTGCCAGGGCCCCTTCCAGGCCGGGCGCGGCGCGGCTCAACTCCCGTTCGCGCTTGGCGCGGGCCTGGCAGTCGCCGTCCAGGCAGTACTCGCGTGGACGGCCGCGCCCTCCGCGCCGGGGGACGGGACGCCCGCAGTACCGGCAGCCCCGATCAGCCGTCACCTGCTGCTCGTTCACGGTCACCCACCCAGCCTAGACTTTCTGAATATCTATTTCCAGAAAATAAGAAGCCTTGGAAATCGCGACTTCTAACTGACGACAATGCTCGTTCTCAGAAGTTGGCTCGGCTAGGCTGCCGTCCCATGGACGATCTCCAGCCGCGCGCCACGACCACCGCCACGCCCGTGTGGCGCACCGGCCCGCACGACCGCGGCCCGTTCATGGTGTACGTCGCCTCGCTGGAGAGCCCGCGGTCGCGGCGCGCGATGAGCGCCTGCCTGCACCGGCTGGCCGCCATGCTGCACACGGCCGCCGGCCGCGAACCCGGCCCCGCACCCGGAGAGACGTTCCCGTGGGCGGAACTGCGCGCGGAGCACACGACCGCGTTGCGCGCCCTGGTCGGACGCCAGACGACCCACGGCGCGGAAGGGCAGCCGGTGCCGTGGTCGCCCGCCTACCGCAACCTGCACCTGTCCGCGCTGCGCGGCGTCCTGCGGACGGCGTGGCGGCTGGGGGAGATGTCCACCGACGACTACCAGCGGGCCGCGTCGGTGCGGAACTTCCGCGGGACACGGCTGCCCGCCGGACGCAGCGTCCACACCACCGAGTTCACCGCCCTGCTGCGGGCCTGCGCCACCGACCGCTCACCCGCGGGCGTCCGCGACGCGGCACTCCTGGCCGTCCTCTACACGACGGGCGCACGGCGCGCCGAGGTCGCCGCGCTCCGCCGCGAGGACTACGACCCGGGGGAGCGGTCACTGCGGATCGTCGGCAAGGGAGAAAAACAGCGGCTGGAGTACCTCCACGAGAGCGCCGCCACCCTGCTGGGCGCGTGGCTCGCGGTCGACGACGCCCCGCGCGGGCCGCTGTTCAAACCGGTGCACCGGTCGGGCGCCGTCCAGCACCGCGCGATGAGCGACGCCGCCGTGCGCAACGCGGTCATCAAACGCCGCAGACAGGCGGCCCTCCCGCCGATGACACCGCACGACTTCCGCCGGACGTTCATCGGCGACCTCCTCGACCAGGGCGTCGATCTGGCGACCGTCCAGCACCTGGTCGGACACGCCTCCCCGGCCACCACGGCCCGCTACGACCGGCGCCCCGAACGACGCCGACGCGACGCCGTCGACAGACTCCCCTTCCCCGACGCGCAAGCCCCGCCCCCGCCTCGATAACCCACCTAGACCGGACGACACCGAACAGCACGCCCGCACGCCTAGCTCAGTGCCGGGGCCACTACGCCACCGCGCTCACCCGGCGACGGTCAGCGGTGTGTCGCCTTCCAGAATGACCAGTGGAATGTCTCGTTCAGAGGCTGCCTGGTAGCGGTCGTAGAGAGGGAACACCGACGTCATCACCTGCCACAGCGAGTCCTTCTCCTCCGGGGTAGCGGTACGTCCCCGTGCGGTGAAGATGTCGGTGCCGACCTGCACGGTGACCTCCGGATGTGCGCTGAGGTTCAGGTACCAGGCGGGGTGCTCGGACGCTCCGCCGTTCGATGCCACCAGTAGATAGCGATCGCCGTGCTGCCCATAAATGAGAGGGGTACGGCGTAGCAGGCCTGACTTGCGGCCGCGCGTGGTCAGTAGCAGCGTGGGCGACCCATGGTAGAGGTGCCCTTTCCGTCCGCCCGATTCGACGTAGGTGCGGATGTGCTTGGCCACCCAGTCGATGGGGCTGTCGTGGATCTCTTGCTTCCCAGGAGTTGTCATCGGTCTTTCAGGACGCCTCCGTTATCGGCGTGTTCTGGCCTCCGGCCAGCCACCAGTGATCGTTCCGCTCGATCAGAACGTACATTGCCATCTCGGCTGACAGCGGGTGGTCCTTGCCGTCGTCGGCGACCGGTCGGCGGCGCACGTGCGCTACCGCGACGCCCGGCGCGGGGGCCAGCGTCTGGACGATCTCGTAGCGCGAGGCCGGGACGACCGGCCGGGCCATCAGCCGCCGGTGGACGGCGTTGAGGGCATCGTAGCCGGCGAGCGTGCGGCCGTGCGGGCTGCCCCACAGCACATCGGCGGCGAACATCCCGTCGTAGCGGTCGGCGTCCTGGTCCTCGGCCGCCGCGTTCAGTTCGGCGACCAGCATCTCCACGGCGGCTCGCGCGCCTGCGGAGGCGACCGGGTCGTGCAGCGCGGGCCGGTCGCCGTCGCCGGCGCCGGGACGGGGAGCGCGCAGCGGCCGCAGGGCCGTCGCCCAGCGCGTCACCTCGTCCAGCATCCGATCACGTTCCCCCACCCGCTCCGGCCGCGGCGCGCAGTCCTCGCCGTCGAAGTCCTGGAAGATGTTCAGCGTGACGTGCGGCCCGACGCCCGCCATGCCCAGCGCGGCCGTGACCGACCGCAGATGCTCCACAGCGCGCGTCCCGCCGTCCCCGCCGGACCGGCCGCCACCCGGGGCGAGAGACACCGAAGGTGAGGGGTACGGGTGTGCCCGGAGCAGGGCACCCATCGTCTGCCTGCCCGCGACTCGGCCGTGGCTCCCCGGGGGCCGACGGTCATGACACCGGGCAACCCCTACGGTCCGGTCGTCACGCTCTCATGCACCAAGCGCAGTCCCATGTTCCCCGTCACCAGCTCTGCTCGCCGTAGCGCTGCCTCGACCGTGGTGCACGTCAGGTCGAACTGGTCGGTCGTCATCAGCACCAGCCGGTTCACGCCGGTGTCGAGCGCCAGAGCGAACACTTCCCGGTACCGCCCCTCCCCGAACCAGCCCTCCAGAGCGCGCACCGACAGCGGTGACCGCGGCACGAGCGCGTCATCTTCCGGTTCGACGAGGTCAAGCCACTCCTCGGCACCCGGCTCGCGGCCCATGCGCAGTTCCGGCTCGGCCGCCCAGCGCACCCCGTCCCGGGTGGCCGCGACCGTGCAGGCCAGCCCTTCCTGCGAGTAAGACGTCATCTCATTTGGCGAGTCGGCGGTGACAGATGAGGGTGGCGGCGATGCCGACGAAGGCCAGGAAGTGCTCGGGCTTGCGTTCGTAGCGGCGATGCAGGCGGCGGCAGCCGCTCAGCCACGA
>NZ_QVNQ01000008.1 GCF_003432485.1 Actinomadura spongiicola | reverse complement strand
TCGTGGCTGAGCGGCTGCCGCCGCCTGCATCGCCGCTACGAACGCAAGCCCGAGCACTTCCTGGCCTTCGTCGGCATCGCCGCCACCCTCATCTGTCACCGCCGACTCGCCAAATGAGATGACGTCTAAGCCGGGGAGTTGACGACCTCGTCGCGCAGCCGCCGTCTGACCACCTTGCCGAGGACGTTGCGGGGCAGCTCCGTCCGCGGACGGAACTCCGCGGGCACCTTGTAGTGGGACAGATAACGTTCGCAGTGCCGTCGCAGCTCGTCCGCCGAGAACGGGTAGGCGGGGTGTTCCACCACGTGCGCGATGACGCGTTCTCCCCGCCGGACGTCCGGCACGCCCACCACGGCGCAGTCATGGACGGCGGGATGGCGCCGCAGAACCCGCTCCACCTCGGTCGGGAACACGCTGAACCCGCTGACCTTGATGATGTCCCTGCGGCGTTCCAGGATGGTGATGAAACCGTCCTCGTCCATCACCGCGATGTCACCCGTCCGCAGCCACCCCTTCGACAGGGACTGGGCGGTGGCGAGCGGCGCGTTCCAATAACCGGCGAACACCTGCGGCCCCCGCACGACCAGTTCCCCCGGCTCCCCGGGTGGCAGGACCCTCTTCGGCGTGTCCTCATCGACGATGACGACGTCGGTCATGGGCAGCGGGAGGCCCACGGTCAGGTTCCGGGCCCCGCCGCCGAGCGGGTTGGCGGTGACCCCCGGGGACGCCTCCGTGAGCCCGTACCCGTTGATCAGGCCCTTGACGCCGAGCCGTCCCAGCCGGTCGATCGTGCCCCGCCCGAGGTCCGAGGCGCCCGACACCAGGATGCGCAGCGACCTCAGGTCGGACGGCGCCAGCCGCGGGTCGTCCAGCAGCTCCTCGAACAGCGTCGGCACGCCGGGGAAGATGGTCGGCCGGTGCCTGCGGATCGCGCGCAGCACCCGGTCGGCGTCGAAACGGGGGAGCAGCACCACGGCACCGGCCGTCATCATCGGCGAGACGAGACAGCTCATCAGCCCGAACGAGTGGAACAGCGGCAGCACCGCCAGCGTCACGTCCGCGCCGGGACGCCCCTCGCGGTCCCACGCGTGCTGCTGGCTGGCGTTCGCGACGAGGTTCCGGTGCGTGAGCATCGCGCCCTTCGGGCGCCCCTCCGTCCCGCCGGTGTACTGGATGGCCGCGAGATGCCGCGACGGCTCCAACTCCAACTGCCGCACCGGCCGCCGCGGCGCCCGCTGCATCTCGCCGAACCGGACGACGCCCGGATCGTCCGGCACCTCCACGACGAACGCCGCGCGCCGCCGCCGGGCCCGCGCCGACGGCAGCCGCAGCGCGAGCCGCCGGCGCACCGGCAGGAAGTCGGCCAGCGACGTCACGATGACGTGTTCGAGCCGCACCCGCGAACGGACCGCGCTGACCGTCGCGTAGGAACGATCCAGCACAACGGCGACGCGGGCACCGCAGTCCGCGAGCTGGTGGAGCATCTCCTCCTCGGTGTACAGCGGGTTGTGCTGCACCGCGACGGCGCCGCGGCGCAGCACTCCGTAGAACGCGATCACCTGCTGCGGGCAGTTCGGCAGGATCAGCGCCACCCGGTCACCCGGTTGGACGCCGAGACGGCGCAGCCCGTCGGCGAACCGGTCCACGGCCGAACGCAGCCGCCGGTAACGGATCCGACGGTCGAAGAAGATGAGCGCGGGCCGGCGCGGATGACTGTCCGCGGCGTCGTCGAGCAGCCGCGTTACGGGAACGTCCGGGATGGTCAGCTCCTGGGGAACGCCCGGCTGATACCACCGCCGCCACGGGGCGGACCGTTGTGACGCATGCCACATGGGAGACGATTCAACCATCCGCGGGGCGTCCGCGTCCCCGCTTCGCGATCTCTACGACACCGTGTACGGCGTCTTCTCCCGCGCGTCGTGCAGGACGCCCGCCCACCACGCCAACTGGTCGAGAAGCGTCTTCGCGGCTGCGTCGGCACCGTCCGCGTCGAGCAGATTCCCGTCCTCGTCCAGGCGTGACCAGTGCCGATCGAAGCCGACCTGGTCCCGCACGGGAACGGAGTGGGTCTCGACGAACACCTGCCTGAGGTGCTCGACCGCCCGCAGCCCGCCCATACCGCCGTACGAGACGAACCCGACCGGCTTGGCGCGCCACTCCTCCGAATGCCAGTCGACGAGGTGCTTGATGGACGCCGGGTAGCTGTGGTTGTACTCGGGCGTCACGACGACGAACGCGTCCGCGTCGTCCAACCTCCGTGCCAGGCCCGCCATCGCGGACGACCGACCGGACTCCTCCGGCCCCGCCGGCAACGCGGCGGGCAGAGTCACGTCGACGAGGTCGACGACATCCACGTCGAACGACCCGTGGCGGCGCGCGCACTCCGCGAACCAGTTCGCGAAGTGCGGACCGTACCGGCCGTTCCGAACGCTCCCGACGATGACGACAAGGTTCAGTGCCAATTCATGTTCTCCTTCGTGGATATGTGCCCTCCACGCTGGCCGACCTGACGTCTCCGAGGGAGACCGCGCTCAGACGGGCACTGACAGGGCCACGATCCGCCGCCCGCCCCTTGGTACGTTGCGGACGTGAGTGACAACGAGCTGGGCGGTTTCCTGCGCGCCTGCCGGGAGGCCGTCACCCCCTCGCAAGTGGGGCTGCCCGAAGGGAGCCGTCGCCGCACACCCGGGCTGCGCCGGTCGGAACTCGCCACCCTCGCCGGGCTCAGCGTCGAGTACCTCGCCCGCCTGGAACAGGGCCGCGACCGTCACCCGTCAGCCGCCGTCCTCGGCGCGATCGCCGACGCGTTGCGGCTGGCGCCGGAAGAACGCGTCCACCTGCGCATCCTGTCCAAGTTCGTGGACGGCGAGTGCTGCCTGAGCGAACCGGCCGACTCGGTGCGTCCCACCGTCCGGACCCTCCTCGAACGGTTAGAGCCCACACCCGCGATCCTGGTCAACAGACTCGGCGAAATCCTCGCCTGGACGGACGCCTACGAACGTCTCGCCGCCCCGGTCGGACTCCTGGACGGCACCCCACCGAACCTCGTCCGCTACACCTTCACCCACCCGCTGGCCAGGTCCGTCTACCCCGACTGGGACCACGTCGCCGACGAACGCGTCGCGGGCCTGCGCGCCGCCTTCCCGGGCGGTGACCCGCACCTCTCCAGGTTCGTCGACGAACTGACCGTCACAGCGGGCGCACCGTTCACCGAGCGCGGCAGAGCCCCACTGCGACTACCGCGCCGCACCGGCGTGGAACGTTTCGTCCACCCCGACGTGGGCGAACTTCGGCTTGCGTACGAAACGCTCGAACTCCCCGTAGGCGACGGCCAGGCGCTCATCGCCTACCTCCCCGCCGACGACGCCACGTCCACCGCACTGGACCGCCTGCGCCCCACCACCCTGCGCGCCGTCTCGGGCCTCCGCTAGCTCAAATACGCCCGGTACCCCGGCAAACATTGCACTTCTCGCCGGTGGCGGTGCTCGTCCCCGTCCCGTTACACCCGGGACACGCCCGCGTAGCCGGCTTGTTGTGCTTCCCCACGTCACCACCCCCACCCCTCATCCTAATGGGCCGATCTCCACCCGCCCGACATCTTCGACTCCACCCGAGGATCTCCACCGCCCCGGTCTCGGTGATCTCCAGACCACGGTGGTACTCGCCTCCCCGCTGAGAAAGGAAAGCCAGGAGCCAATCAGGGAGCCAACGAGAATCCGGTCAAGACGTCCCAGATCGACTGTGCCGGCCTGCCCCCCGGCCTCCCTTCCTTGTTTCCGCAGGTGAGTGGCTCCCAGGCCGGCTCCCCGAGACTCAGGCGGACGAGGGCCGGATAAGGCTCGCTCAGGCCCTCCTTAACGCGGGCGCGAGGACGAATCTTGTCGCGTCGCAGGTGGGAAAGTGTGCCTCGTCTGTTTTCAGGTCTCAGGGAGCCATATCGGGAGCCATTGCACCTACGCGGACTTTGTCTTGCGGGTGAAGATGTCGTTCATGTGTTCAGCGCCGTCGCGGATCTCGGGCTTGAGTTGGTGACGGTAGACGGTCTCGGTGATCTTTGTGCTGGAGTGCCCGACGAGGATGCTGATCTTCTCCATGGGCACGTCGTGGTCACTCATGATCGAGACGAACGTGTGTCGCAGTTCGCGCGGGCACCACTCGGCGGGGTTCAGCTTGGCCGCCTTGATCAGCATCCTGAACCGGTGCCGGACGTGCTGGCGGGTGTAGGGGCGGCCGTCATCGTGGCAGAACACGAGGTCGTTGTCTTGGTACTCGTCACCGGCCCTGAGTTTCTCGGCTGCCTGCCGCTTCTTGTACGCCCGTAGAGCGTCCACGGCCATGTCCGCGATGCCGAGGCCGCGTCGACTCAGGCTCGTCTTGGTCTCGCCCCTGTGCCGGTCGGCGCGCAAGACGTAGACGGTTGCCTTCTTGAGATCGACGTCGCTCCATTTGAGGGTGCGGAGTTCTTCCGTGCGGAGCCCTGAGACGATCGCCAGGACGACGTAGGCGCCGAACCGCTGTGTCGGCTTGCTGGCCTCTGCGAGTAGCGCCGTCGCCTGTTCCAAGCTGAGAGAGCGCGATTTACGGCCAGGTTTGCCGTCGGGGGTGTCGACCAGTTCGGCGACGTTCCGGCCGACGCGGTCATGGCGGGCCGCTCTGCGGATCGACCTCTTGAGGACGCTGTGAACGAGCCCCAGAGAGGACGAGGTGAGGTGCGGTGCCCTGCCGTTAAGCCAGGTCTCGACCGCGTCAGCGGTCAGATTCTTGAGGCGTATCCTCCCGATGAACGGGATGAGCTGATGAGCTGCCAGCGAGCGGTAGACGTCGACGGAGGCCGGGGCCTTGCCTGACTTGGCATACGCCGTGAGCCAGTCTTGCACCGCGTCGCGGACAAGGTAGTTCCGGTCCGTCTTGACGCTCTTGTCCAGCTCTTCGGCGAGCTTCCTGAGCTTGTCCTTGACCTCGGTCTTGGTCTTGCCCTTCCTCTTCGGGCGATTGCGCTTGCCGTTGGGATGGAAGCCGAGCGAGATGGCGCCGGTCCAGCCGCCGTCTTCTTCGTAGATCGACGCCGTGTATTTGCCGATCATGATTTCTGCCAAGGGATCCCCTCCTTGGGTAGGTGAGGTCGTTCTTGACCGGTCGTGATGCACCTGCGTCCGTCTGGCGACGTGCGTGAGCGGCACCCCCGATCGAGAGAAGCGGAGGCGCCACGGCGAAATTCGCCGTGCGGACGCTGGCGTAGATCGAGTTGTCAAGAACCAGGAGCCCCAGGGCCTTCCGTGCGGGCGGCGTGCCCTGGGCTTACGCACGACTCTAACTCAAGACGTCCCTAGACGTCCCTACCTCTGGCCGGTGTTCTCTTCCAGGGAGGCGACAAACTCCGCGAGGTGCCGGTCGGTGATGCGGCGCAGCTTGCCGATCTTGATGCTGTGGAGTTGGCCAGTGCGGACCAGGAAGTAGACCTTGTCTCGTCCGATGTTGAGGATCTCGGCTACTTGCTCGACGGTGTACGCCTGCACGGACACCACCTCCTCTCGCCCGGCTTGATCCCGGGTCATGTGGTGGGGGTTGGCGATCATCTCCTTGGTTACGGTGAGTGCTCGTCTCCGTCTCGTCTCACGGATGTCTTCACTGCCCTTACGTGCAGGCGCGCACGTGAGACGAGATGGTGAGACGATTACGGGGCGTGTTCGGACGCCTTGTAGCGGCCTCGCGTGACCTGGACCGCGCGGCCTGTCTTCACCAGTTCGGAGAGGCGCCGGTAGAGGGTGGGGCGGCTCATTTGCGTGATCAGTAGAAGGTGAGCGATCGGAAGTCCCTCGTCCGGCGCGCCGTCCAGGGCTTCCCGAAGGGCAGTCTCGGCCGTGTCGTCAAGGGTGGGCGTCTCTGCGACGGCCGGCACGGAGACGGGTGTCATGCGCGCCTCGTTCAGTGCACGACGGAAGATCTTGTCCAGGGCCGGGCGGACGGGAGCGTGCCGTTCGGCCGTCTGCGCCACGGTGTCATCGGTGAGCAGGTAGGCGCGGCCTCGCCGAGGTGTGTCATGTTCGGGTGCGGACAGCAGGAACTTGCCGGGCGCGTTGAGGGTGTGGGCGTGCCATCCGGCGCTGAGCATCCCTTGCCCGAGGATGAGATCGACGTCCTTGCGTTCCCGAACGCGGAAGCTCACACGCACGTCCATCTGAGATCGGACGGCGCCCTTCCCCATTGCTTTCTGGGTGGGCCGCTGAGTGGCCGCGATCAGCGTCACGGCCACGGCGCGCCCCCGCCGGGCGATCGAGTCGGTGTCGTCGGCAGCGTCCGGAGCGTCGTCGGCCAGTTCGGCGTACTCGTCCACGATGATGACGAGGGCCGGGCGTTGGGGCGTCGGCTCCCACACGCGCAACCCACCCCCGGCGAGCCATTCGGCGCGCGCCTCAAGAATGGTCACGGCGTCGCTCAGCATGGCGCGCGCTTGCTCCGGTGTGGTGGCGAGCCGATCGATACATGACGCCCACGGCTGGAGTTCCATGCCGCGCTTGAGATCGATTGCCCACACCACCACGTCACGGCACGCGCTGAGATTGCCCATGAGGACGTTGATCCCGCCGCTCTTGCCCGAACCGGCAACGCCCCCGATGAGTCCGTGACGGCGCAGCAGCAGGACACGGGCGCCGGTGGCGTCTTCGAACGGGCCGAGGTCGATCGGTTCGGTAATGGACGAGACGGACGGTCCAGGCCACGGAATGGCGTCGGCGTGGGGGTCGGTGTCGAGTACCCGGAGTTCGAACCGGTTGGCTTTGTCGTCGCGTGTCGGCGAGACGCGCACCGCGCCCCGGTAGGTCCCAAGGGCCGACTCGATCGCGGGAACCTTCCCGATGACGTCCTGGATCGTCTGGCCGCGTGCCAGGGCGAACCGTGCGCGCCATCCCCACACGTCCACCACCGCCGACTGTGCTCGCGAACCGGCGAGTCCGACCGTTTGCGCGATTTCGGGCCATGCGGCTATCTGCCGGTCTACGCGCACTTTGGCGCGTCTTCTGCGATGCACCCACCAGGGAACGGCGAGCACGAATCCGCCACCGGCGAGGAGGAGGGGAAGCGGCCGGCACGTGACGCCTACTGCGGTAGCGGCAGCCACCCACCCACCGGCACCCATAGCGATGGACGCGGCATAAAGCCGCTCGATCCGCAGCGCCAGCCCGACCCGGTCACCGAACATGGCGAGCACCGACGCAGCCACCGTCGCGACACCCGCCAGCCACAGCCACCAATCCGGGTGCGTCCGGTGCAGAATCGCGCCACCCAGGGCGAGCAAGGCCACCACGTAGATTGGTGCAAGCTCGGATCGATAACGCCACAATGCCCGCGCGACGAGCACAGCGGCGATGTCTGGGGACTGGTCGTCACGGTCGATGATCACCATGGGTTGAAGCCCATTGCGGTGCATCTTCTGCGCGTGCCGCCGCATCTGCCGTGTGCGATTCACGCGCGCCCCCACGTCTCCGGGGGCAGATGTCCCTGCGCGCGCAGCTCGTCCCGGAGGTAGTAGAGCGGATCTGGTTCGGCGTCACGTTCGGCGTTGAGGGTGGCGCGTCCCGCAGCCATCAGGTTCGCGCGGTCTTGCCGCACCTTGGCCAGTTCGGACGCAAGCCGGTTGATCTCGGCGACCAGCGCGGGGACGTCGACGAGGGCGCCGTTGAGGCGAAGCCACAGATTCTCAACTGACGGCATCGCGGCGGACAGATGGGAGACGATCTCCCGCGCGGCGAGATTGCGTGCGCGCACTTGCTGAACATCGACTTTGACGCGCGGCGGTATATCAGGCACCAGGGCATCCCTCCCTTCGGTCAGGGCTGAGAGACGGACTGGACGAGCACGGACACCAGTTGCCGGATCTCCGGTGCGGCACTGGTCGCGGCCAGGAAGAACCCGAACAGCAGACACACGGCGATGTGCCAACCGCGCAGTCCCATGTACCGCCACGCGACCCACACCACGACGCCGAGGATCACCACCAGCGGAACCGAGACGTTCACGCCCTCACCTCCTCACAGCCACAGATCCGGGTACCGCGAACCGCGCCCCCGCCGCAGCCACCGGGCGCGGGCGCGGCACTTACGGCACCGTCGGTTACCGGGCTCCACACGCGCGCCACAGGCGCACGAGTGGCCGGTGATGACGCGAGGCATGCGCTGCATGCTCACCGCCCCACCGAGACGCGGTCCGGCGTGTCGTCGCACGTCCGGGTGCTGAGCATGCGTCGGGACGCCGTAGCAGCGCGGGACGACTCGGCGCGCCCCCGCATCACCCGGCGCTCGTCGACATGGATACCGATGACGAGCACGGCGAAGATGCCGCAGACGGAACCGGCGAGGAACACGGCGAGGATCGATGCCAGGACGAGAATCATGTGCGATCCCTCCTCTCGTAAGGCCCGTATCCACGGGGAGCCGGGCGGTTGGTGTCTCACGAGAAAGAGATTGCGCCTGACCTCGGGGACGAGATCACTACATGACTGGACGTGTTCATGACGTCCTCATAGGGTTGACCGCGTCCTAGGACGTCCCGGATCTCGGACAGGTGCATGCCGAACGAACGCCTACGCGCCACTCTGCTTGAGCAGGGCCTGACTATCGCCTCGCTCGCCGAGTCGATCGACGTAGATCCAAAGACGGTAGAACGCTGGATCACCAAAGATCGCACTCCGTACCGACGGCACCGCTACGCAGTGGCTTCACGCCTGGGCGTCGATGAGACGTTCCTTTGGCCGAACGCCCTCTCCAACGAGCAAGTCACGGCTGCGTCCACCAGCGAACTAGTGACGATCTATCCACACCGGACGTCCGTCCCAAGGGACATCTGGGGACGTCTCTTTGCGTCTGCCGAGGAAGAGATCGGCGTCCTGGTCTACTCCGGCCTCTTCCTCTCCGAAGACGCCGGCATCCAACGTACGTTTGCCGAGAAGGCCAAAGCTGGCGTTCGTGTCCGCATCCTCCTAGGCGACCCAGACAGCCCTCAAGTAGCCGAACGTGGCACAGACGAGGGCGTAGACGACGCCATGGCCGCGAAAATCCGCAACGCCCTCGTCCTCTACAAGAACCTGCGCAAACAACACGACGTGGAATTCCGGTTCCACCGAACAATCCTCTACAACTCCATCTACCGCGCGGACGACCAGCTCCTCGTCAACACCCACGTCTACGGAGTCCCGGCCCCACACGCCCCCGTCTGGCACCTACGCCGCATAGCTGGCGCAGAGCTGGTCAACACCTACCTAGAGAGCTTCGAACGCGTCTGGGAAGGCGCCACACCCATACCGGGGGACTGACACATGGGCCGCAGAATCGACTACTACGACGACCCCAACGCCCCCAAGGCCAACAGCCTCGTCCCGTCCGTCAACGTCGTCGTAGAAAACGACAAGGGCGAGATCCTAATAATCCGCCGCACCGACAACGACAACTGGGCCCTACCAGGCGGTGCCATAGACCTAGGCGAATCCGTGACCCAAGCCGCAATCCGCGAAACTAAAGAAGAAACCGGCATCGACGTAGAAATTGCTGACCTAGTAGGCATCTACAGCGACCCCAAACACGTAATCCACTACACCAGCAACAATGAAGTCCGCCAAGAGTTCACGATCTTGCTTTCAGCACGTTTGGTCGGCGGAGAGCTCAGGGCGAGCGATGAGTCATCGGCCGTTTCCTGGTTCTCAAAAAAGGAGTGGCAAGAGCTCGAAATGGATCAGTCAATGCGAAGAAGGATTCGCCAATATTTGCAAGGTGGCTTGTCTCCGATTATCGCATGATAGGCGGACGTGAGCAGCTACTGAGACGTACTCGGAAGGATTGACGTGAAGGCTTCTCGCTCGCTGCTCGACAGCCTGAATCTTGCTTCAAGCTTCGTGAGTGTTGTAAGCAACACCCTCGACCACTTTCCGCCGCTGGTGATTGATCAATGCCTTTCCGAGTCTCAAGGTGTGATGACAAAGTTTGTTGAGACTTCCTTTATGGCTGGCCGCACCGTAAATGGCGAGATAATGACTATGCCTCGCAAAGGGTTTGGTCTGCGACCCATTGTTATCGTCGCCCCGGTTGATCGAATCATCTACACGGCGCTTGTTCGGACGATAGCAGACGACTTGCCTGAGCCATCTCGTGGGGACGGAAAATATCTTAGGCACAAGTCTTTTGGCCTTGATGGCGCACATGCTTATGTAGTTGACCTGGACATCGCCTCATGTTACGAGTACATCGAGCATGATGTGTTGCAAGAAGAGCTTCTTATTCGCTCAATGAATCTACAAGTCACCGAAGGTGTGATCCGTTATCTAGGAGAGCTTGCCGGGCGCGCCCGTGGCCTTCCTCAACTTCAAGAGCCAAGCGACAGACTGGCCGACGCCTACCTGAGTAGGCTGGACCGCCGGTTGTCGCGTGATGGAAATGCTGTTTCTCGCTATGCAGACGATATAAGGGTTTGCGCTAGTGACTGGGGGCATGCAAATCAGATAGTCGAGGATGCTGCAGAATACGCTCGCGAAATCGGTCTTATCCTCTCCTCCCAGAAGACAGCGATTTATAAGACAGGTACGCTCATCGAACGCCAACAGGGCGAGGCTAAATCTCTAAATGACCGTTTTCTTGATACCAAGCGCTCCATGACTAAAATTATCAACGTAGCAGTTGGGGGTGGGGGCTATGACCGGCAAGAATGGCGGCAAGAAGAAGTGGAGCCAGAGGCAATGGAGGCCATTTATGCTACATTTCTGGGAGTAATTCAGGAGTGGCTGCGAAGCGCAAAAACTCAACCTCCGAACAAATCGGATGAGGGTCCTAGTCAGTCACTACTGCCTGCGGCGCTCGGCATTCTTGGTACCAGCAATGAGCGTCTTTCCGATGACATTTTGAACGATATAGTGTTTCACAACCCGCAGCGTATGGAACAAGTTTGTGCTTACGTATCGGATAGGGCCATAAACTTTCAGGAGGATTCATGGCAGACTGTCCAGTCTTTAATTGGTATAGAGCGTCAGAGTCCATGGGCAAAACTTTGGCTCCTCCATGCCATTGAGCAGGTGTGGAATGCCATCGGCGGTACACCTGATCCGGTCCGTGAATGGGTTCGTCGACGACTTTTCGACCGTCACGAGGTTGTTAGAGCCCAAGCAGCTTGGGTGCGGGCCTTGGATGACGCCCTTACAACTGGTGAAGTTATGGAGCTGTACCGTAGAGCGTCTCTGATGACGCAGCCCGCAATTTGTGCAGCAGCTACGCTGCAATCCGGAATATCAAGGGATGTTTATGGCTCCATTGTTAATGACAACTCTCTGAACTGGGAAGCGTCGAAATGGTCCGAGGTTGCAGAGTGAATGTGGAAGGTCTTACCCCTTCTGGTGAAGGTTGCATCCGGCGCCTTGCCGGGGTATCACAGAGGGCAGTTGCCGCAGATGAATCACTAATACCTTGGACAATCACGTCAAGTGTGACTCTAGTTGAGGAACACGTTAGCCGTATTATAAACTTGCTCATATCCCTGAGTAACGTGACTTCCACGGCTATTGGTGCTACTTTTTATTCGGAAGTTGCTGGCGATATTGATCGTTCATGGAAGAATCGTTTCAGTTGGCTGAAAAGAGGCTTTGGAATTGAGTTGTCTGGGGACAGGCAAACTCAAAAGTTTTTGACCGTAGTAGATGCCAGAAACGCAGTAGTTCATGGGGCTGGCAGCCTTACAGGCCAACAAACTCGCGATATTAGAAAAATGATTCAGATTCGAAAGCAAATTGGCGACATATTGGAGGTTGAGTTTATTGGAAACCAGTTAAAGGCGGGTGGTCACACGCGTGATATAGCAATCGCGATTTGTTGTGAATTTGTTGTGCATCTGGACATGGTCGCTGTAGCAAGATTTCCTGATCTAAGGCTTGGTAGCGAAGACTTGAGTTGAGAGGGTATGACATATGCTCACGCATTTATCGCTTGACTACTGATAGGTCCCTTGTTGTTTCCTCTACTGCTTGTATCAAGAAATCCGCTGCTCGGTTGATTGCGTTCGTTACCTTATGGCCTTCGCCATAGCGCATTGTTATCTCGGTGAGTCGTTCTTGCACTGACAAAATGTGACCTTCTGGACTGGTTGTCATGTCGCAATATGTCAGGCGGTCGTACAATTTGGGGGGCCGGTAGCCGAATTCTTTCGATAGATCTGCGAAGAGCTTGCGGTCTTGAGCCTCGATTAGGGCGCAGGAATGGTGTGCGATTAGTCGGCACAGGTGGTCGTCGGCGTGGTGAGTGTCGCGTAGGTAGCGGGCGCCGTCTAGGGGGTGGAAGCCGGTGTCTATGAGGTCGGGGGCGTAGCCGATGTCGTGGAGCCAGGCGGCGGCTTCTAGGAGGTCGGCTTGGTCGCCGAGGATGGGGGCGAGGGTGCGGGCTTGGCGGGCTACGCCTTGGGTGTGGGCCCAGCGGCGGGGGAGTGGGGTTTCTAGGTGTTTGCGGGCGAGGTCGCGTGCCCATGCTGCGGTGTTCTTCATGGTGTTGACGCTACGAGGGTGAGTGAGGACGTCCACGGGCGTGTGTGGATCATCTGGGGACGTCTTGGCGGACGTAGCGTCCTTTGCCGTGGACGCAGGTGACGAGGCCGGCGGTTTCGAGGGTGATGAGGGCTGTTCGGGCTGTGGAGCGGGATACGCCGTGGCGTTGGGCAAGTTGAGCCTCGCTGGGTAGGGCGTCGCCGGGTTGGAAGTGTCCGGTCTCGATTTGGTGGCGTAGGTTCGCGGCGATTTGTTCGGAACGGGTGCGTGGTTGGGCTGTCGGGTCGTGGACGAAGCGGCCTACGCCGGTGCGGACGGTGATGAGTCCTTCGGCTTGGAGGGTGGACAGGGCCCGCCGCACGGTGTTGCGGGCTACGCCGAACTCGGCGCAGAGGGCGGCCTCGCCCGGTAGGCGGGTGCCAGGGGCGTAGGTGCCGTCTGTGAGGCGTTGGCGTAGGTCGCTGGTGATTTGGGCGTAGGCGCCCCATGCCGTGCGGCGGACCATGTCAGGGCTGGTCGTCTCTGAGGGGGTCGAACGCCGCGGAGACCCAGGGTGTGAGGAGGATGCTGAGCTTGTACGTGGCGAGGGTGACTCGCTTGCAGGGTGTTAGCCACAGGCCGGTGCTGGACTGGTACCACCACTCGCCGTTGCCCAGCGTCACGGAGATGCTCTCGCCGATCGCTGGGGCGTCCCATGAGTACACGCGCAACATGGGCCTGTGCCCGCCGGTACGGAATTCGGCCGCCCAGCCGGTGCGGCGGACACTGAAGGCGAGGCGGGTGAGGTGCCAGCGTCCTCGCCATGGGCCGCTGTAGGTGGGCAGAGGCGGCGCGGGCGGTGCATCCGGGGGATTAAGCACCGACCGCGCCACCTCCGCCCCTCCTCTGGGGACCGTCCTCCCCTTGACGGTCCCCTCTGGTGACGGCTGCGAGTTTCGCGCCATTACCAGGTCCCGGCGCGCACGACTTCGGCGCGGGCGGCTTCGTTGACGAGCGCCTCGCGAAGTTCGGCGGGGCTCGACCTGATGACCGTGGGGTCGACTCCGGCGGACGGGTCGTGCAGGCTCGCGACCCAGTCACCAAGACGTCCGTCCCTCTTCACGCCGCGCCAGATCCGGTGACCGGTGAAGTCCCGGCGCAACGCGGCGAGCGTCTCGTCTGCCGAACGCTCCGAGTCGGGCTTGTGGGTGGTCGGCGTGGCCTTGACGGGCCCTTCGCTGGACATGGGGTGCTCCTTGTCTTGCGTGCAGGTCGTTGGGCGAAGGGCGCGGTCTTCGCCGGTGCCTTGAGCCTTCCGTCCGGGTCGGGACCTCTCTATCGGCATCTAGGGACGTCTTGGGACGTCTTCTGTTAGCGTCGTTTGTGCGTCGTTCGTACTTGCGAATGCGGGAGGTTCGGTGAACGACTTGTTGCGGCGTGCCCTTGCCGACGCTCGTCTGACCGAAGCCGGTGTGGCCGCCCGGTTGGGGGTGGACCCTAAGACCGTCCAGCGGTGGGTGGCTGGGCGCGTGCCCTATCCCCGTCACAGGACGAGGGTCGCGTCTTTGGTGGGACGAGACGAGGCGGATTTGTGGCCAGAGCTCACGGTGGTGCACGTCCAGGAAGAGACGCCGGTGATCGAGATCCTGGCGACCTACGGGCACCGTTGGGCCGTACCTCGTCCCGTGTGGTTACAGCTCTTTCGAAGCGCGCGGACGGAGATCGACATTTTGGCCTATGCGGGACTCTTCCTCGCCGAGGACACCGGCATCATGCGCACGCTTGCCGAAAGGGCACGGGATGGCGTCCGTGTGCGCATCTTGCTTGGGGACCCGGAGGGCGTGTGTGTCGCTGAGCGTGGCAGTGACGAAGGGGTGGGGGAGTCTATGGCGGCGAAGATCCGCAATGCTCTCGTTCACTACAAGGCGCTGCGGGACGTGGACGGCGTTGAGATCAGGCTGCATGACACCGTCCTCTACAACTCGATCTACCGCGCCGATCAAGACCTACTGATCAACCCGCATGCCTACGGCATCGCCGCGTCCCATGCGCCGGTGCTGCACTTGCGGAGGGCGGGGGACGGCGACATGGCGAGTACCTACCTGGAGAGCTTTGAGCGTGTCTGGTCTAGCGCGTCGTCGGTGGCGTAGCCGGGCATGCAGAAGCCCCAGTCACGGCCTGGACGAGGCGTGACTGGGGCTTCGTGGTTCACGCTGGGGCGGATTGCTCCGCGGTGGTGATGATCTGTTTGACCTTACGACGGTCTATGCCGTGCTTCTCGGCAAGGTAGCGCTGTGAGAGTGGGCGTCCGGGACCGTTCAGGCTCGCTGTGTACTCGTCCAGCACCGCTTGCTCCGGTGTTCGCTCCGTATCGGTGTGGGGTTGTGCCGGTTCGGTGCGTTGCTTGTCTTGGGCGGCATTAGAGCGTGCCGCCGCGCGGGTGAGTGTCATGAGGAGTTCGAACGAGCCGACGAGGGCGAGTGCGGGCCATGCGCTGACGATCGCGCCTATGACGCCGTGGGACGCGCCGTGCGCCACGTTGGCGCCTACTGTCGCCACGATGCCGACGGCGAGGCTCCACTTGGCCAATGCGGGGGCGGGTTGCTTCCGGCGGCTTGCGTCTAGGATCACCATGGACGCGGCCCAGATGAGGCCGTCCACCGTGAACGGGACGAGACGTGCGGTCGGGCCGGTCTCGCCGTGGGTGTGGACGAGTTCGTAGGCGTGGCGGTAGGAGATGACGGCTGCCACGGCGGCTACCGCCAGTACGGCGAGCGCGGTTGTGATCCGGATGAGGCGGTCAGCCATGGGCCAGTTCCCTCCGCCACTCGATCACGCACGGGTCGTCCTCGCCGTGGGTGATGATCCGTTCGGCGAGTGACAGGGCGGTGATGGCGGCGTTGCGGTCGAGTGGGGTCGGCCATGTGGTGACGTGCCATCCGGTGGGCGTGCGGGTTCCGGTGGCGATGACCTTGTCGTTGAGGGTTGCGGTCATCGTGGTTTTGGTGATTTCGAGTGCCATGGGGTGGCCTCCTCTCTGCTGAGAGGGAGGGAGCCAGGGGAGCCAATCTCGGGAGCCAACGCGGGTCGGATCAACGCGACCTAGATCGACTGTGCCGGACTGGTCCTCTGGCTTCCCTTCCTCGTTTTCGCAGGTGAGTGGCTCCTTGGGCGACTTCCCGAGACTGTGTCGGACGAGGCGCGAATAAGGCTCGCTCAGGGGCTCCTTAACGCGGGCATAAGGGGGGTGCTGTGGGGGGTGGGGGGTGCGAGGTTCGGGGTGTGGCAATGGGAATGGGCAAGGGCATTGGTTCGTTCGCTCCCGGCGTGACGGGGGAGCGGATGCGGCCTGTTGTGGTCGCTCGGGCCTTTCGGGCGCTGCCGTCCGCGCACCGGGAGATTCTCGCCGAGACCGTGTTCAGGGAGCGGTCGGTCAACGAGGCCGCCGTGTCGCTGGGGGTGCCGGTGGACGTGGTCAAGCTTCGCGTCTACGAGGCGCTGCGGGCGTTGAGCGCGGCTCTGGAGACGGCCGGGCGGTAAATGGTTTGCCGGGGTGGGAATGGCCTTGGCAGTATGGGTGTTGTCGGGATCGAGACCGGGAGGGAACATGCGTAGTCATCGAATGTTCAGTCATTCCGGGCTCGGACGTGGGACGTGAGGTTCACGTTCTGAAGTCGGCCGCCCGGTTCTTCTGGGCGGCTTTTTGTTTCGGAGGGTTGGCCGAGTGGGAAGGCAGCGGCTTGCTAAGCCGTCGTCAGGGTCATCCCTGCGCGAGTTCGAATCTCGCACCCTCCGCACCGGGTGAGGACGCTGGTGTGTCCGGCGGTTTCATAAGCCGCGGCAGGCAGGTTCGATTCCTGCACCCGGTACGTATCATCAAGTCTCCGTGGCGCAGTGGAGAGCGCGCCGGGTTGCGGACCCGGAGGTCGCAGGTTCGATTCCTGCCGGAGATGCGGCTTTCGTGGTGTAGTGGTCTGCACGCCAGGTTGTGGTCCTGGAGGTGTCGGTTCGATCCCGATCGAAGGCCCTCAGATATTGCCGAGTGGCTGGTTCCGGATTGCGTTGTGTTGGAGCCGCGCTGGAGATGCCCTCTTGTATGCACGGTTTCTTCGGGAAGGCGACACGGTCTCGGGTGGTCGGGTGCGGCATGGTCGTCGTCCTGGCGCTCGTCACGTGCGGGGGGCGGGTGGAGCCCGGGCCCGCGCCCTACATGGATTCGCGGTTGGCCGTCGAGGATCGGGTGGACGACCTGCTCGACCGGATGAGCCTGGACGACAAACTCGGGCAGATGACGCAGCCCGAACGCAGGTACATCACGCTGCAGGAGATCACCCGGTACCGGATCGGGTCGGTGCTGTCGAGCGGCGGGTCGGCGCCCACGCCTAACACGGCGAAGAGTTGGGCGGACATGTACGACGGGTTGCAGCGGGCCGCGCTCGCCGGGCCGTTGGGGATTCCGCTCATGTACGGCGTGGACGCGGTGCACGGGCATAACACCGTGGTCGGGGCGACTGTTTTCCCGCACAATATCGGGCTCGGCGCGACACGTGACCCGAGGCTGGTCCGCGAGATCGGGGCGGCGACCGCGAAGGAGATGGCCGCGACGGGGGTGGACTGGAACTTCGCGCCGTGTGTGTGCGTGGTCCGCAATGACCGGTGGGGCCGGACGTACGAGTCGTTCGGTGAAGTGCCCGAGCTGCCGTCGATGATGACCACGGTCATCGACGGGATGCAGGACGCCGGTCCGGCGTCCGTCCTGGCGACGGCGAAGCATTACCTGGGGGACGGCGGCACCGAAGGGGGCGACGACCGGGGCGACACCAGGGTCTCGGAGAAGGAGCTGAGGGCGGTTCATCTGCCGCCGTTCCGGGCCGCGGTGAAACGCGGAGTGGGATCGGTGATGATCTCCTATAGTTCGTGGAACGGGCTGAAGATGCACCGGCACCGGTATCTGATCCGCGATGTGCTGAAGCGCGAACTCGGGTTCACGGGGTTCGTGGTGTCGGACTACAACGGCATCGACCAGATCGACGGGCAGCCGGGCTTCACCAAGGACGAGGTCTCCGCCGCGGTCAACGCCGGGATCGACATGGTGATGGTGCCGGCGAAATGGCGCCGGTTCATCGACTACCTGCGGGACGCCGTGAAGGCCGGTGAAGTCTCGATGGCCCGCATCGATGACGCGAACCGTCGGATTCTGACCAAGAAATTCCAGTTGGGGCTGTTCGAGCGTCCGATGGCGGACCGGTCGTATCTGACGACGGTCGGCGGTGCGGCGCACCGGAAGCTGGCGCGGCGTGCCGTGGCGGCGTCGCAGGTGTTGCTCAAGAACGACGGCGTGCTTCCCCTGGACGACGAGGACAAGATCTTCGTGGCGGGGGACAGCGCGAACGACATCGGCATGCAGTCCGGCGGCTGGACGATCACCTGGCAGGGGAAGGCGGGGCCGATCACGCCCGGCACGACGATCCTGGACGGCATCCGAAAGGTCGCCCCGTCCGCGTCCATCACCTATGGCAAGGACGGCACGGGGATCGACGGGTCCTACGACGCCGCGGTCGCCGTCGTGGGGGAGCGCCCGTACGCCGAGTACCACGGGGACCGCACCGGCGACCTCGGCCTCGACGCGGGCGACCTCAGGACCATCGACCGGCTCCGCGACGCGGGGGTCCCGGTGGTCGTGGTGCTGGTGTCGGGACGTCCGCTGGACATCGCCGAGCGGCTCCCCGGGTGGGACGCGCTGGTCGCGGCGTGGCTGCCGGGCACCGAGGGCGGCGGTGTCGCCGACGTGCTGTTCGGCCGGACCGCCCCGACCGGTCGGCTCCCGGTCACCTGGATGCGCGACGGCGACCAGCAACCGATCAACCGGGGCGACGGGAAGAGGCCGCTCTTCCCGTTCGGCCACGGGCTCACCTACCGGTGGCTCAGGTCGGGTTGAGCAGGACGAGGGGCGTGGTGGTCGGTCGTACGGAGCCGCCCGCCGGTTCGATCGTCACGCCCACCCGGTCGGAGGGACGCCACGTTCCCGCGACGACCGGCCGTGTCCGGTCGGCGGGCAGCAGACCCGCCGAGCGGGGGCCGGAGTCGTTGACCAGCCACAGTTGGTAGGTCTTCGAGGACGGCAGCGCCCGCAGCCCTGACGTGGTGACGACGACGCGGCCCGCCGCTCCGGACGCGATGATCGTGATGGTTCCGCCGCCCCTGGCGAGGCCCGTCGCCGACCGCGCGTCGGGCGCGGACAGTACGGACGCCACGGCGCGGGACGTCTCCTCGGCACGGTCCACACGCTGGCGTTCCCGGATCGCCTGGGTCACGGACACGGCCGTCACCAGGCACGCGGCCCCGACCAGGGCCGCGGTGGCGGCGCGGCGCCACCGTCGCGGACGCCCCTTCGGACGTTCCGGCGCGGGCGACGGCCGCGCGGTGACCGGGGGAAGCTGGCGGACGTGCCGGATGTCGGCCAGCACCCGGTCGCGCAACCCCGGCGGGGGAGGCTCCGCGGCCGCCAGGCCGAGCCGCGCCGTCGTCGCCCGGAACTCGTGGACCTCGGTCGCGCACGTCTCGCACCGGGCGAGATGAGACTCGAACCGCCGCCGCTCCTCCGTGTCGCCGATCGCGTCCATGGCGTACGCGCCGGAGAGGGTGTGCAGATCGTCCGTCATCCCTCGACTCCCAGGCAGTCGCGAAGCCGGATGATGCCGTCGCGCATCCGGGTCCGCACCGTGTTCGGCGGCGCCCCCACCAGCTCGGCCACCTCACGGTAGGTGTGCCCACCGTAGTACGCGAGCGTCACCGTCTCGTGTTGCAGCGGCGTCAGCGTCCGCAGGCAGCGCCGCACCCGCTCGTAGTCCAGCCGGGCCTCGACACGGTCGGCGACCGGGTCGTGCGCGGCGACGGGATCGCGCCGCGCGGCCCGCGCCTCCCGTTCGCCCGAGCTCCGCTCGCGCCGCACCCGGTCGACGGCCCGGCGGTGCGCGATCGTCATGATCCAGGTCATCGCGCCGCCGCGGTCGGGGTCGTGGCGGGCCGCGGACCGCCACAGTTCCAGCATGACCTCCTGCGTCACCTCCTCGGCGATCGCGGGATCGCGGACGACCCGTCGCACCAGGCCGTGCACCGGCGCCGCGACCGCGTCGTACAGCCGCTCGAACGCGCGCTCGTCGCCGCGCGCCGTCCGGCCGAGGAGATGGTCGACGACCTGTCCGGACACGGTGCCGTTGTCGGGCGGGCCGGTTCCCGTCGGCATGCCGCACTCCCCTCCGTGAACCGTCCATCGGGTACTGCGCAAAGGGTTCCTCCTCGGATCGGTGTTCACAGGACGAGGCTGCGCAACGTCAGCCCGACCCCGAGCGCGACGACCGTGGCGGACGTTCCGATGGGCATCACCCCGGACGGGATCCGCCTCCGCCCGGCCAGGGCGCGCCGCGCCAGGACGCGCCCGGAGCCCGCGACCAGGACGCCGACCGTCACGAGCGCGGCGGCCAGGCCGAGCCCGTACGCGAGGACGAGGACGATGCCGAACCAGGCCCGGCCGATCGCCGTGCCCCCGACCAAGACCACCACCGCGGACGGGCTCGGCACCATGCCGCCCGCCAGGCCCATCAGGATGAGCCCGCCCCGGCGCGGCCGCTGATCCCCGTGGCCGTGCCCGTGCCCATGGCCATGCCCGTGTCCGTGGCCATGCCCGTGTCCGTGGCCATGCCCGTGTCCGTGGCCGTGGATGTGGTGGCGGTTTCGCAGGGCGCGTCTCAGCAGCAGCGCGCCCGCCGCCGTGACCAGCATCCCGCCCGCCGCGCCGAGCCACGGGAACAGGACGTCCGGGGCCAGTAGCGTGCCCGTGGTCACCAGCGTCCCCAGGACGAGAACCCCGATGGTGTGCGTGAACGTGACCGTCAGGCCGAGTGTGACGACGTCCCGGGTCCGTCTCCGGCCGTCGCTCACCGCGTGCGCCGCCATGATCGTCTTGCCGTGGCCGGGGGCGAGCGCGTGCAACGCGCCGAGCGCCATCGCGATCAGGAAGGCCAGGACGGCGAAGCCCGGGGTGAGATCGCGGCGCGCGACCAGCGAGGTGAACCGCTGCGTGAGCCCGTCCGTGCCCCGGGGCAGCAGCCGTTCCGCGCCGCCGCCCGCCACGGGTCCGGCCGCGAGCGGCGGGCCGCCCGCCCGCACCGTGAAGGTCGCCGACCGCTGGTCGAGCGGCGAGGCGAGCATGTCCTCCGGATAGGAGGTGAGACGCCCGCTGCGGGACGACCCGGGCACATCGGACGACGACAGCGTCATCCGGTCGCCCCGCGCCGTGATCTCCCGCCAGCCGATCCGCCCGTCCGTGCCGCCGCCGTTCCGGAACGCGATCGTCCCCGGCCCGGCGGGCGCGGTGATCCGGCATTCGGCCCGCAGCGTCGGCAGTCCCGCCTGGCCGGGTGGCGCCGTGGCGGACGCCGCCACGACCGTCGCGGTCACGGGCCGTCCGTCGACCGTGACCTGTACGGACGCGGCCGCGCGCCCGCAGATCCCGCCCGCCCACGTGGCCAGTTCCGCGGCGGACGGGCGCCCGTCGCGGTCGGTGTCCACGTCAGGGAGGGCCTGGGCCGCGGGGATCTCCGCGAGGTCCTCGACATGGTCGATCCGCAGCTCGTGCGGCGCGGCGACGAGCCCGTCGTAGTGGTTCACGGTGAAGTTGCCCAGCGGATGCGCGGCGATCAACCCGGCCGCGAGCAGGGAGACGATCATGGGGTGTCCTCGGGTGCGGCGCCGAGCGACCTCTCGATGGCGCGCAGGTGGGCGCGGAACCGCGGGTGGCGGTAGCCGGTCGCCGTGGCCTGGCGGGCGTAGCGGAGCGCCTCCTCGTGCCGGCCGTTCATGTGCAGGGCCCAGGCCAGCGCGTCGGCGGCGTGGACGCCGCACTGGCGGACCTTCGGGTCCGGGCAGCGCCGGTCGTACTCCGCCCGCGCCGCGCGCAGCGCCTCCTTGGGATCGCCGTGGTCGGCTTCGAACAGCGCCGTCTCCAGGTCGGCGTCGACGCCGTTGGCCCGGGCGATCCGCGTCCAGGCGGAGGCGACCGCGTACTGCCGTCGCGCCTCGTCGGGGCGTCCCGCCTTTTCCAGCAGCGCCCCGTACTCGCTGAGGTACTCGGGCAGCGGCGACCGCCGGACGAGTTCCGCCCGCCCGGCGAGCGCGCCCTTGACGTCGCCGCGTGCGGCCTGGACGCGGGCCCGTCCGTCCAGAGCGGACAGGTGGCCGGGTGAGACGCGCAGCGCCTCGGCGTACTCCCGCCCCGCGCGGTCGAGGTCACCGTCGTTCCAGGCCAGTTCGCCGAGCTGGGTCGCGATGTAGGCGAGGTCGCCGCGCTCGGTCGCGGACGCGCGGGCGAGGCCGAGGACCCGGCGCGCCTCCCCGACCTCTCCGCGCAGCTCCCGCACGTACGCGAGCCGCGTGAAGATCGGGATGCCGGGCCGGCGGGCGTCCGCGGTCCGCGCCGCCGCGAGCGCCGCGTCGTAGCGGCCCAGCTCGACCAGCGCGTCCACGCGGACCGCGGCGGCGCGCTGCCCGTACGGGTTGGCCCGGAGCGCCTGGTCGGCGTACCGCAGCGCCCCGTGGAAGTCGTGCCGGGCGGCGGCGAGCGCGCCCAGCCCGGCGAGCGCGCCGTCATTGCCCGGCTTCTCCTTCAGCGAGCGGCGCAGCACGTCGTCGGCCTTGGGGTACCAGGCGGTGTTCCCGGTCTCCCGGGCCTCCTCCAAGTAGGCGACACCGAGCGACGCCCAGGACGCGGCGTCGCTCGGCTGCTCGTGGAGATGTCGTTGTAGACCCGCGATGCCCGAGGCCGGGGCCCCGGTCGACCCGGGCCCGGCCGTGGTGGACGATCCGGAGGGGCGGCTGGGAGCCACCGCCGCTCCGAACGTCAACACCACGACCAGCCCGGCGACCGAGGCCCCGGCGACCAAGGGACGGGGTAGAGGGGGACGGCGCATCAGGCCTCGTGCCGTCCCGCCGCGGGGCGCCTGTTGCGCCACCAGAGCAGACCACCGGTCATCAGGAACGTCGCCCCACCGGCCAGCCCGGCGGCGGGCAGCGCGCCGAGGAGCCCGGGTCCGCCGTCGTCGCCGGACCCGGACGTGCTCTCGGCCGCGCCCGCGTTGAGCAGGTTCAGCGTGGTGCCGTTGTCGTCGTTCGCCGCACCGGACGCCTTCGCCTTGGGCTTCGACGACCCGCGCGCCTCCGTCCCGGAACGCGGCTGCGCCACGTACGGGAACGCGTTCTCGAACTTGAGGTCGTTGGCGTTGACGGCGTCACCCAGGTCGTTCTTCGTGCCGAGCAACTCGCCCTCGACCACCTGGAGTTCGATGTCGACGACGTCGTCGGTGAGCCGCCGCCCGTTCGGGAAGCCCTGGTTGTCACCGCCGAGCACACCGAGCCGGTCCGGCTTCGCGGACGGCTTGATCGACGTGTTCAGCCGGAGCAGCTCGGCGGGACGCACCCGCGTCGGCTGGTTCAGCCCCGGAACGCCGGTCAGGAACACCTGGACGAGGTCGTTCCGCGGAGTGGGCGGCGCCGGGATCTTGTAGATCTGTTGGATCACCTTCGGCAGCTCGGGATCGGTGACGAACTTGGCGAACTGCGCGTCGTGCCACGGGTCGGAGGCGTTGAACAGGTCCTTCTTCCCCATCGGGTTGACGAGCTCGTTCACCAGCGGGTTCCCGAGCCGCGACACCTGCGTGTAGTCGCCCGAGGCGTTCTGCCGCTGCACGGTCGAGTACACGCCGATGACCGGGTCCTTGCCCGCCACCAGGTGCCGCGTCGGGATCTGCAGGGCGACGGTGTTGACGTTGTAACCGCTCAGGGTGTCGTCGCCGACCTCCTTGAGGTTGCCCCCGTAGATCAGGTTGAACACCTGGAGGTCCAGGAAGAACGAGTCGTCGGCCTGCCCGGCGAACGTCGTCATCCCGTCGTCCAGCGGCTTGATCGCCTGGTTCCGCAGCGTCCGGTAGTTCGGCATGGACGCCTGCCCCACGTTGGACGGGGCCACCGGCGCGTTGTCGGCGAGCTTGGTGGTGCTGTGCACCCGGCCCTCCGTGCGCCGGATCAGCGTCAGGTCGTACGTCTGCGTGACGTTGAGGTCCGGGTCGTCCAGGCTCGTCACCGGCCCGGTGTTGTAGAGGAAGGTGTTCTGGTTCTTGACGCGGTCCTGGAACTGGTACCGGTACGTGAGGTCGGCCAGCGAGTCGCCGTCGTTGTCGACGTTGATGTCGTACTGGGCGTCCCGCGCGAACTTGTAGAAGTTGGGCCCGCCCGCCGGTTCCGAGAACGGGAGGAAGTTCGCGATCAGCGTTGTCGTGTCCGGCTTGTCCGGACTGACGAACGCGTACACGTCGGTGTTGTCGTACTGCGGTTGCCCCGAGATGAGCGGGGCCTCCCGGTGACTTGACGCGGTTCCCTGACCGGGCGCCAGCCCGGCGAGGCCGCTCACGCTCAGCAGCCCCCCGGCGGCGACCAACGCGGCGATCCGCGCCCTGGACCGATGAAGTCTCGGCATCGTGCATCCCCTGCCGGTCGCCGGAGTGCCGCCGCGGCGGCGCCACTCTCGTGACGCTGGGCTAGGTCTGCCGCGACGCCGGATCGACCGGTTTCTTCGCCATGCCCGCAGCTACTTCGAAGCCCGCCCCCAAACCGATGGGTCGCTGGCCACATACGGCCACATCGATCGAGAAGTCCCTGGGCACAGCAGAACGCCCGGTGGAATCCGCCGGGCGTTCCGGACGTCGCGTTCGAGGTCGTGCTCTAGGCGACGATGAGCAGCGGGTTCTGGAGCAGCGTGGCGAGACGGTCCAGGAACCGGGCGCCGGTCGCGCCGTCGGTAGCGCGGTGGTCGACCGACAGCGTCACCGTCATGCGCTTGCCCGGCACGACCTGCCCGTCCCGGACGACCGGTTCGTCCCGGACCGCGCCCACGGCCAGGATCGCCGCCTCCGGCGGGTTGATCACCGCGGAGAACGAGTCGACGCCGAACATGCCGAGGTTGCTGACGCTGAACGTCCCGCCGCTCATCTCCGCCAGGGTGAGCTTGCCGTCCCGCGCCTTGCCCGCCAGCTCGCGGGTCTCCTGACCGATCTGGGACACGCTCTTGCGGTCCGCGTCCTTGATGACGGGGACGAGCAGGCCGTCCTCGACCGCCACCGCGATGCCGACGTGGACCCGCTTGTGGAAGAGCAGGTTCTCCTCGGTGTAGGAGACGTTCACGGCCGGGTGCTCCCGCAGCGCCGTCGCGACCGCCTTCACGACCAGGTCGTTCACGCTGACCTTGGCCGGGGCGAGCGCCTCGTTCAGCGTGGCGCGGAACGCCAGCAGCGGCTCGGCGTCCACCTCGCGGTTGAGGTAGAAGTGCGGCGCCTCCCGCTTGCTCTCGGTCAGCCGCCGCGCCGCCACCTTCCGGAAGCGGTTCAGCGGGACGGCCTCGACGTCCGGATCCTCGGCCCGCGCCGCGGCGGGTGCCGCCGCCGGAGCCTGGCCCGGGGCCGGGCTCGGGGCTGTGCTCGAAGAGGGGGCGGTGGCACCGTCGCGGATCGCGGACTCGATGTCGGCGCGGACGATGCGTCCACCCGGGCCCGAGCCGTTCAGCGTTCCGAGATCGATGCCGTGGTCGCGGGCCAGCCGCCGCGCCAGCGGCGACGACGGCGGACGCGACGCCCCGCCCGACGGCCGCGGTGCCGGGGCGGAGGCCGGAGGAGCCGCGGTCTCGGCGACCGGCTCCGCTGCCGTTGCCGGTGCCGCTTCGGGTGCCGGTTTCACCTCCGGCGCCGGGGCGGGCGCCGGTTCCGCGGAGTCGGCCGCGGGTCGCGCGCCGCCCGCCGGGGCGAGCACCGCGATCGGCGCGCCGATCGTGGCCGTCTCGCCCTCCGCGACCAGGATCTTCTCCAGCACGCCCGCCTCGTAGGCCTCGTACTCCATGACGGCCTTGTCGGTCTCGATGTCGACGATCACGTCGCCGACCGCGACCTCGTCACCCGGCTGCTTCTGCCAGGAGCTGATGACGCCCTCCTCCATCGTGTCGGAGAGGCGCGGCATGAGGATCTCGGTCATCAGATCTTCTCCAGGACACGGCCGGTCGCGCGGAGCGTGTCGCGGACGGCGGTGAGCAGCGAGTCGGCGGACGGCAGCGCCGCCGTCTCCAGGGACTTGGCGTAGGGCAGCGGCACCTCCGCCATCGCGACGCGCCGGACCGGCGCGTCCAGCCAGTCGAAGGCCCCCTCCTGGATCGTCGCGGCGATCTCGGCGCCGATCCCGTAGGTGAGCCAGTCGTCCTCGGCGACCACGGCGCAGCCCGTCCTGCGAACGGACTCGACGATCGTCGCCCGGTCGAGCGGGCGCAGGCTGCGCAGGTCGACGACCTCGGCGGACACGCCCTCGGCGGCGAGGGTCTCGGCGACCTCGGCGGCGACCCGCGCCATCCGCGAGTAGCCGATGATCGTGATGTCGGTGCCGGGACGGGTGACCGCCGCGCGGCCGATCTCAGCGGGCTCGACGTCCTCGACCGCGGCCGGCAGCTCGCCCTTGGTGTTGTAGAGCGCGAGGTTCTCCAGGAACAGGACCGGGTCGTCGTCGCGGATCGCGGCCTTCAGCATCGCGGACGCCTCGGCGGGCGTGCTAGGCGCGACGACCTTCAGCCCGGGAACGAAGGAGTAGAACAGCTCGACGTTCTGGGAGTGGGTGGCGCCGAGCTGCTGCCCGCCGCCGCCCGGAGTGCGGATCACCATCGGGACGCTGGCCTGCCCGCCGAACATCCCGTAGATCTTCGCGGCGTGGTTGACGATCTGGTCCAGCGCCAGCAGCGAGAAGTTGATCGTCATGATCTCCACGACGGGACGCAGCCCGAGCATGGCGGCGCCGATCGCGGCGCCGACGAAGCCCTCCTCGGCGATCGGGGTGTCGCGGACGCGGCGCGGCCCGAACTCCTTCAACAACCCCTCGGTGATCTTGTAGGAGCCCTCGAAGAGCCCGATCTCCTCGCCCAGCAGGAACACGTTCTCGTCCCGGAGCATCTCGGCGCGGAGGGTGTCCCGGAGGGCCTGGCGGTAGGTCATGGGTGCCATGGGATGCTCCTCAGGAACCGAAGACGGCGTCGGCGGGCAGGCGGCGCAGCTCGCCCGGGACGGGCGTGGCGTAGGTGTAGTCGAACAGCGTGGACACGTCGGGCGCGGGGCTCTCGTCGGCGAACGCGGCGGCGGCGTCCACCTCGGCCATGACCTTCGCGTCGAGCGCGTCGCGGTCCTCGTGGGAGAGGATCCCGGCCTCCTCCAGCTCCAGCGCCATCCGGGCCAGCGGGTCGGCGGCCTTGAGGGCCTCCTTCTCCTCCTTGGACCGGTAGCGGGCCGGGTCGACGACCGAGTGGCCCTTCAACCGCGGGCTCGTGGTCTCCAGCAGGTACGGCTTGCTCTGCGACCGGGCCCGCTCGACCGCGACCCGCGCGGCGTCCCGGACGGCGACGACGTTTGTGCCGTCGACCCGGGCGCTCTCCATCCGGTACGCGGCGCCACGCCGGTACAGCTCGGGCTCGGCGGCGGAGTTCTCCACGGTCGTGCCCATGCCCAGCCCGTTGTTGATCACGACGAAGACGACCGGGAGGTCCCAGAGGGCCGCGATGTTCAGCGACTCGTGGAACGCGCCGATCGCGGCCGTCCCGTCGCCCATGTGGCACATGACGACCTCGTCGCCGCCCTTGTACGACACGGCGAGCGCCGCGCCGGTGGCGAGCGGGACCTGCCCGCCGACGATGCCGTACCCGCCGAGCAGCCGCGCCTCGGCGTCGAACAGGTGCATCGACCCGCCCCAGCCCTTCGACACGCCCGTCGACCGCCCGTACAGCTCGGCCATGACCCGGTCGGCGCCGATGCCCTTGGCGAGGGCGTACCCGTGCTCGCGGTAGTTGGTGAACAGGTAGTCGGACGGCCGCAGCGCCGCCATCAGACCGACGACCGTGGCCTCCTCACCGAGGTTCAGATGGCAGTAACCGCCGATCTTGGCCTCGGTGTAGGCGCGGGCGGCCCGCTCCTCGAACCGCCTGATCAGCAGCATCTGCCGGTAGTAGCCGACGAGCGTCTCGGCGTCGGCGGCGGGGGTGGGAGCGTTCGGCTCGGGGGCGTCCGGCGTGGCGGCGTCCTTCGCCCGGGGGGTCCTGGTGCCGCGTGTTCTCCTGCTGGGAGCCGGAGCGGCCTTCGTCGTCTCAGCCATCGGCGATCTTCCTCTTTCCGGGGGCGACGCCGTAGGATCGCCACGACGCTCACCGATCATCTTTGATCTATGATCGATCATATTCCATCCGTCAAGAGTTCACTTACCGACGCTGCGTCTAACATGGGATGTCGTGAACGCGCCGACCGCCGCCCCGCTGCTCCGTACCGGACTCGCCGACCAGATCCGAGAGTTCATCGTGGACGGCATCAGCTCCGGGCGCTGGCAGCCCGGGGAACGTGTCGTCGAACGCCGCATCGCGGCCGAGTTGGGCGTCAGCCAGGGGCCCGTCCGTGAGGCCCTCCGCCAGCTGGAGGCGCAGCGGCTGATCGAGTCGCTGCCGAACCGCGGCGCCCGGGTCCGCGACTTCACCGAACGGGACCTCGCGGAGATCTTCCCCGTCCGCGCGGGTCTGGAGCGGACGGCCGTGGAGCTCGCCCTGCCCCAGATCTCCGACTGCCTGGACGCGCTGGAGGTGCACAACCGGCGGCTCGGCGAGGCCGCGCGGAACGGTGACCTGCCCGAGCAGATGCGCCTCAGCATCGCCTTCCACCGCGAGATCGTCGAGGCGGCCGGAAACCGGCTGCTGGTGTCGGTCTGGGAGGGCCTCGGCATCGAGCTGTGGACGACGCTGTCCCTCCGCCTCCACGAGACGGAGATCTACTCCAAGTCGGCCGAGCACGCGGAGCTGATCGAGGCGTTCCGCCGCCGCGACCCGCAGGCGCCGCAACTCCTGCACGACCACGTCATGAACTACGCGCCCGCGTCCTGAGCCAAGTACCCGTCATGACGCCCGCCCCGGCTTCATGACGCGCGTCCTCCACGGCGCGCGCCGTGGCGTCGTCAGGACGGACGGGCGGTGGTCGACTCCTTCTCGCGGTACCTCTTCGTGAGCTGTGACTCCGCGTCGTCCAGGTACGACCGGAGTTCCTTCTCGGCCGCCGTGAAGTCACCCTGCGCCATCAGGTCGTGGATACGGCGGTTGCGCGCGAGGTACGGCTCGTGGAACTCGCGCGGCGAGTCCATCTCGTGGAAGACCAGGCGCATCTCGACGAGCAGGTGCCCGATCATCTCGTCGACCCGGGGACTGCCCAACAGCCCGGCGAGGGCCCTGTGGTACTTGATGTCGGCGGTGCCGACGCCGTCCCACTTACCCTCCTCGGCGGCGCGCTCGCCCTCCAGCACGGCGGCCTCCACCTGATCGAGCGGGGCCCCGGTGGACGCCGCGGCGCGCACCCCCGCGCATTCCAGGAGGCGGCGGACGCGGTACAGATCCGGTAGCGCCTCGACGGGCACCTTGTTCACGAACATGCCGCGGTTGAACTTGTGCTCCAGCAGCCTGTCCTTGAGGAGGATCTGGAACGCCTCGCGGACGGTGTTGCGCGACACCTCCATGACGGGCGCGATCTCCTGGTCCGACAGCCGGTCTCCGGGGCGCAGCAGCCCGTCGGCGATCTGCTCGCTGATCGCCTCCGCGATCCAGGTCGCGGTGCTGGACCGGCCCGTGCCATGCCGGCGCTCGCTGATCGCGGCGAGCCACGGCTTCTGTGTCGACATCGGCCTGCCCTTTCCAGGCGCGGCTGGGGGAGCCGCGAACGACATGAGCGAACTGGAGGTTCGCTTCAGCGTATCCGGCGATCGATAACATTCTCAACAAGAGGATTGATGAACTGTTGAGCACGCCTTAGCCTGAGGACAATCCGAACCCCTCGGAAGGGCCAATCCCATGACGGATCGGACTACCCTCGACAGCCCCCCGGCATCACCCGCCTCCTCCCACCGCGGCGCGCTCCTCGGCGCCATGTTCCTGATGGCCACCAGCGCCATCGGCCCCGGGTTCATCACCCAGACCACCGTCTTCACCGCGAAGCTCGGCGCCGCGTTCGCGTTCGCGATCGTCGTGTCCGTGCTGGTCGACATCGCGATCCAGTTGAACGTGTGGCGCGTCGTCGGCGTGTCCGGCATGCGCGCCCAGGAGCTCGGCAACCGTGTCCTGCCCGGCGCCGGCTACGCCCTCGCCGCGCTGGACGTCTTCGGCGGCCTGGTCTTCAACATCGGCAACATCGCCGGCACCGCGCTCGGCCTGAACGCGCTCCTCGGCCTGGACGTCAAGATCGGCGGCGCGATCTCCGCCCTGGTCGCCATCGGGATCTTCCTGAGCCGCCGCGCCGGGGTCGCCATGGACCGGATCGTCGTCCTCCTCGGCGCCGTGATGATCCTGCTGACGCTGTACGTCGCGTTCGTGTCCGAGCCGCCGCTCGGCGACGCGCTCCGGCAGAGCGTCGCGCCGGAGACGGTCGACTTCCTCGTCATCACCACGCTGATCGGCGGCACGGTCGGCGGCTACATCACCTACGCGGGCGCCCACCGCATGATCGAGTCCGGGCTGCGCGGCCCGGACAACGTCCGGCAGATCAACCGCAGCGCCGTCACCGGCATCCTCGTCACCGGTCTCATGCGCGCCCTGCTGTTCCTCGCCGTCCTCGGCGTCGTCGCGGGCGGGGTGAAGCTCGCCGAGCAGAACCCGCCGTCCTCGGCGTTCGAGCACGCGGCGGGCGAGGTCGGGCTGCGGCTGTTCGGCCTGGTCATGTGGTCGGCGGCGATCACGAGCGTGATCGGCGCGTCCTACACGTCGGTGTCCTTCCTCGTCTCGTTCTCCTCGTTCGTGGAGCGGCACCGCAACCGCCTCGTCGTGGCGTTCATCGCCGTGTCCACCGCCATCTACCTCGTCATCGGCACGACCCCCGCCAAGCTGCTGATCTTCGCGGGCGCACTGAACGGGATGATCCTGCCGTTCGGCCTCGGCGTGCTGCTGTGGGCGGCGGCGCGGCGCCGCGACCTGCTCGGCGGCTACCGGTATCCGGGCTGGCTGCTCGCCCTCGGCGCCGCCGCCTGGCTGCTGTCCCTCTACCTCAGCTGGGACCTGCTCACCGGCCTCGACCAGCTCTGGAAGTGAGGACGACATGCGATTTCAAGAAATCCACGTTGTTTCAGGGAAGTGGGAACCATGAAGCCGACACGGGACGTTCCCCCTACACGGCCGCTGGCGACAGTCCAGGATTGGGGCCGTCCGGGTCATGCGGCGCTCGGCGTGGGGGTGTCGGGCGCCGCAGACCCGGGCTCATCGGACCCCACCGCGCGACGCCTCCGCAGGCCGGAGGGACTCCGATCATGACCGCACCCATCGAGCCGGGCGCGCTGTCACCCGAGCAGGCCAGGGCGCTCTTCCGCGCCGGACTCCGCGTCCCCACCTCCGGCTGGTGCGCGGGTTGGACGCAGGCGAACCTCATCGCGGTGCCCCGCGAGCACGCCTACGACCTGCTCCTGTTCGCGCAGCGGAACCCGAAGCCGTGCCCCGTCCTGGACGTCACCGAACCCGGCGAGACGTCCGCCTCCCTGTTCGCCGGGGACCTGCGCACCGACCTGCCCGGCTACGTCGTGTACGAGCACGGTGAACCGGTCGCCGAGACGTCCGACGTGATCGGGTACTGGCGGGACGACCTCGTCGCGTTCCTCATCGGTTGCAGTTTCACCTTCGAGGACGCGCTCCGTGACGCGGGCGTTCCCGTCCGGCACATCGAACAGAACCGGAACGTCCCCATGTACCGGACGAACCGCATGTGCCGCCGCGCCGGTGAGTTCGGCGGCCCGCTCGTGGTGTCGATGCGGCCCGTTCCCACCGCGCAGGTCGCCGACGCGGTCCGGGTCACGGCCCGGTACCCGGCGGTCCACGGAGCGCCCGTCCACATCGGCGATCCCGTCGAGCTCGGCATCGACGACCTGGACCGGCCCGACTTCGGCGACCCCGTCGACGTCCGCCTGGACGAGCTTCCCGTGTTCTGGGCGTGCGGCGTCACCCCGCAGGCGGCGGTGATGGTGTCCCGCCCGAAGTTCGCCATCGGGCACGCGCCCGGCCATATGGCGATCACCGATGCCCGCGACACGCGGTTCCTCGTCCCCTGAGCGCGTTCTAGGCTCTCTCCCATGCCCGAGATCGTCGCCCCGGGTGACCGCCTCGGGGAGCGCTACCGCCTCGACCGGCCCCTGGGCGCCGGGGGCATGGCGACCGTCTGGCGCGCGGTGGACCTGGTCCTCGACCGCGCCGTCGCGGTCAAGGTGCCGAGGGAGGGCTGGCCCGAGGAGTTCACGCGGCGGCTGCGCCAGGAGGCGAAGGCCGCCGCGGGTCTCGCCCATCCGAGCATCACCGGCGTCCACGACTACGGTGAGCAGGACGGCGTCCCCTACGTGGTCATGGAACTGCTGGACGGCGAGAGCCTGGCCGCCCGGCTGGCCCGGGGCCCGTTGCCGTGGCGTGAGGCCGCCGACGTCTGCGCCCGCGTCGCCGACGCGCTGGCCGCCGCGCACGCCGCCGGGATCGTGCACCGCGACATCAAGCCCGCGAACATCTTCCTCGCCACGGTCGGCGTGAAGGTGCTGGACTTCGGCATCGCCTTCACCGGGCCCGCCGCGTCCGGTGGGCCCGGTGGGCCCGTTCTCGGCACTCCCGCCTACGTCGCGCCCGAACTGCTGTCGGGAGCGCGGCCCACGGCGGCCGCCGACGTGTTCTCCCTGGGCGTCGTCCTGCACGAGGCGGTGACCGGCCTGCCGGTGTCCACGCAGGCCCTTCCGCCCGACGTCCCGGACGAGGTCGCCGCGCTCTGCCGTCGCTGCCTGGGCGGCGACCCCGGTACCCGTCCGGCGGCCGACGAGGTGGCCCGCGTCCTCGCCGACGCGGCCGGTGTCCAGCTCGCCCGGCTCCGGCCGCCGCCCCCGCGTGGCGACACGCGCCGGGCCGCGGACGACACCGCGCCCACGACCGTCACGCCCCCGGTCACTCCGCCTCCGGTGTCTCCGCGGCGCGAGCCGAATCCCACGCGGGTCCTGGACGAACCGCCGCCCGCCGCCCCGCCCTTCTCCCCGCCTCCGGTCGCGTCCCGTAAGCCGCTGGTCATCGCGGGAATCGTCGTCGGGGCCGCGGCGCTCATGGCGGGCCTGCTCGCGGCGCTCGCCCCCGACGCGTCCGAACCGGACGCCGCGCCGCCCACGTCGAGCGCGCCGACCACGTCGAGCGCCCCACCCACCGGAGCGTGCGCGGTCTCGTACCGGATCGTCGGGACGTGGGACGAGGGGTTCCAGGCGTCGGTACGCATCACGAACCACGGCCCCGGCGCCATCGACGGCTGGACGCTGGCCTTCGAGTTCCCGGACGGCCAGGCGATCACCCAGCTGTGGAACGGCAGCCAGGTGCAGGACGGATCGTCCGTCACGGTGACGTCCGCGGACTGGAACCGCGCGATCCCGCCGAACGGCGCGGCCGAGTTCGGCTTCCTCGGACGGCAGGGCGGCGCCAACGGCGCGCCTACCCGCTTCACCCTCAACGGCGACGAGTGCCGCCGCTGAATTCGCACCGGAGCCCACAGGCCCGAGCCAAATTGTTCCCAAACGCATTGCGTGACGGTGTGCTCCTCGATTATGAGTGAACCGTTGAAGCCGTGTTTTCGGGGAGGAAGACATGCGTATTTCGCGGGCTCGTGCCCGATTGTTCGCCGGGCTGATGGGAATGGCGGCCGTCGCCTGCGCCCTGCCCGCGCACGCGGAGGCCCAGGAGAAACCGGTCGGCGTCTACCTGCTGACGGTCACGCCCGATCATGGTTTCGCCGTCACGAAGAGGCTGCGCTGCCGTCCGGACGGAGGGACGCACCACGCCGCGTCCCGAGCCTGTGACCAGCTCGAAGCCGCCGACGGTGAGATAGGGCGCATCCCCGAGCAAACCGGGATGTGCACCCTGGAGATGGCGCCCGTCCGGATCAGCGCCGAGGGCACCTGGCGCGGGAGACCACGTCATTTCGCCCGCGACTACCCGAACCGGTGCCTCGCCGTACGCGATACCGGCGGAATACTGTTCCGGTAAAGTGCTCGCCTTCACCGGGCCGGACATTATGGTTGAATTCCAGCGTTCCGGAGGAATAGCTGGAATTCAGGAGCGGGTGACGGTCGACGGTTCCGGGACGGCCCTCGTCAACGACGAACCGATCACGCTCGGGCCGGGGGAGATGCGCGGGCTGCGCACCGCGCTGGCCCGCGTCGTCACCCTCTCGTCGTCGCCGGAGGGATGCGACGTCGCCGACCACTTCACCTACACGCTCACCTACCGGGGGCATCGGGCGACGCGGTGCCTCGTCCCGCCGGACTGGCGGGCCGCGGTCGAACGGCTGGAGGCCCTCGCCCGGCGGTGAACGCGCGGAACCGCGCGTCAGCGCCGCATGGCGGCCGCGCGGGTGTGCAGGTCCCGCATCGTGGCCTCCAGGGACGCGACCGGGCCGTCCACCCGGATGCCCGGCACGACCTCCCGGATCGGGAACGGCGTCACCGGGCCCGGTTCGACGCCCAACTCGGCCCGCCACGCGCCGAGCTGCGCGGACGAGTGCACGTAGACGATGCGGCCGAGCCCGACCCAGCCGTGCGCGGCCGAGCACATCGGGCAGTGCTCCCCGGACGTGAACACCGTCGCGGCGGCGCGTTCGTCCGGCGTCAGATGACCCGCCGACCAGCGCGCGACGGCGAACTCGGGGTGGCGGGTCTGGTCACCGTCCGCCGTGCGGTTGCGGTCCTCGAACACCCCCTCACCGGACGCGGACACCAGCACCGTCCCGAACGGCTCGTCGCCCGCCTCCAGCGCCTCGGCGGCGAGCGCGACACAGCGGTCGAGATGGACGAGTTCGGCGGCGGTCGGTTCATAGCCCATGAAAGGATCTTGTCACGTTCCGCGTCCCCCCGACGGCCAGGCTGCCACCGTGACGATCCCCGAGCACGACATCCCTGACGACGACGTCCCCGACGGCGTCCCCGAGCACGACCCCGCGCTCCATCTCGCCCGCGACCACACGATCCTGTCGGTCGTGTCCGGGTCGCGGGCGTACGGTCTCGCGACGGGCGACAGCGACGTCGACCGGCGCGGCGTCTACGCGGCCCCGGCGCCGCTGTTCTGGCGTTTCGCGAAACCGCCCACCCACCTCGACGGTCCGCTGCCCGAGCAGTTCTCGTGGGAGCTGGAACGGTTCTGCGCGCTGGCCCTGGCCGCGAACCCGACCGTCCTGGAGTGCCTGTGGTCGCCGATCGTCGAGAAGATCACCCCCGAGGGCGAGGAACTGCTGGCCCTCCGGTCGGCGTTCCTGTCGCGGCACGCGCACCGCACGTTCCTCCGGTACGCGCAGGCCCAGTTCCGCAAGCTGGAGGGCGATCTGCGCAACGGCGGCGCGCCGCGCTGGAAGCACGTCATGCACATGCTGCGGCTCCTGGTCAGCGGCCTGCACCTCGTCCGGCACGGGGAGCCGCGCGTGGACGTCGGCGGCCTGCGCGACCGGCTCCTCGCCGTCCGCCGCGGGGACGTCGGCTGGGACGAGATCGAGGCGTGGCGCGCCGAGCTGACCGCCGACCTCGACGCCGCCGTGGCCCACAGCCCCCTGCCCCCCGAACCCGACCGGGCCGCGGTCGAGGACCTGCTGATCTCCATCCGGCGAAGGAGCGTGGACCGGTGACCCGTCCCGTGGACCTCCCCGACGGCATGCTGGACCGCCTCGCCGCCGACCACCCCCATCCCCGCGCGTTCGTCACCGTCAGCGGCGCGCACCTGTACGGCTTCCCGTCGAAGGACTCCGACGTCGACCTGCGCGGCGTCCACCTGCTGCCGCTGGAGGAGATCGTCGGCCTGGAGACCGGCGACGAGACCGTCACCCTCATGTGGGACCACGCGGGCGTGGAGGCCGACGCCGTCACCCACGACCTCGCCAAGTTCTGCGCGCTGCTCCTGCGACGCAACGGCTACGTCCTGGAACAGCTCATGTCGCCGCTCGTCGTCGCCACGTCACCGGTGCACGAGGAGTTGAAGGCGCTGGTCCCGGGGCTGGTGACCTCCAACCACGCGCATCACTACCTCGGGTTCGCGCGCAGCCAGTGGACGCTGTTCGAGAGGACCAACGAGCTGAAGCCGCTGCTCTACACGTTCCGGGTGCTGCTGACCGGCGTCCACCTGATGCGGACCGGCGAGATCGAGGCCGACCTGACGCGGCTCATCGGCTCCTCGGACGGGAAGGCCCCGCCCTACCTGCCGGAGCTGATCGAGGCGAAGCGGGCCGCCGAGCACGGCGCGCTGCCCACGGACGCGCCCGCACCGTCCCGGCTTCACGCCGACGTCTTCGCGCTCACCGCCCGCCTCGTGACGGAACGCGACCGTAGTGACCTGCCGGTAGACCCAGCGAATCGCCGTGCCGTACACGACTTGGTGGTTCGCACGCGCCTAGGCTGAACCCTGCGGCACCTCCCCTCCGTGCCACGGATCGTACGAAAGACGTTCTGACCGGCGACCACCGCGCCACCGGTGATCGCCGAGCCGAGGAAGGGGAGCGATGCGCGACCAGGGCATCGAGCAGAAGGACTCACGTGGGGACGCCGCACCTGACGACGCCGCGACCAAGGACACCGCGAACAGGAACACCGCGAACAGGAACACCGCGACCAGCGACACCGCGATCGAGGACATCGCGCCCGAGGACATCGCGGAGGCGAGGCTGCGAACCCGCCGGGGCGTGTTCCGGGCCGTCGCGTTCCGCGATCCGGTCGACGGGCACGAGCACATGGCCCTGGTCCGCGGGGACGTCCGGGGCCGGGAGCGCGTGCTCGTGCGGATGCACTCCGAGTGCATGACCGGCGACATCTTCGGCGCCACGCGCTGCGAGTGCGGGGACCAACTCGACACGGCCCTGGACGCGATCGCCCGGGAGGGCGCCGGGGTCCTGGTCTACCTGCGCGGGCACGAGGGACGCGGGATCGGGCTGGTCGCGAAGGTCCGCACCCACATCCTCCAGGACGACCAGGGCCTGGACACCGTCGACTCCGCCACCGCCATCGGCCTGCCGGTGGACGTGCGCGACTACGGCCCGGCCGCCCGCGTCCTGCGGCATCTCGCGGTCCGGTCGGTGCGGCTGCTGTCGAACAACCCGGTCAAGGTCGACGCGCTGGAGTCGTACGGCGTGCCCGTCGCGTCCCGGGTGCCGCTGCTCGTCCCGGTCAGCGACGACAACGTCCGCTACCTCACCGCGAAACGCGACCGGCTCGGCCACGACCTGCCGCAGCTCGACGAACTCGACGAACTCGGGCAACTCGACGAACTCGGCGGGCTCGGCGACGCGCAGGTCGGCGAGGTCCACGGATGACGCGCCCGATGACCGCGCCCGGCCCGGTCGGGGTCGGGTGGCGTGCCGCCGCGCCGCCGTCCCGGAGCGGGCCGCGGGTCGGCAGGGGCGTGGAGCTGGCGATCGCGTCGGCCGCGCAGGTCGTGCTGCTGGTGGTGGTCCGTCCCGGCCTCGCGGGCCTGGCCGTGGGCGTCGGCTACGCGCTGGCGGCGTGGGCCGTCCTGAGCGTGGCGTTCCGCCGCCGCCGGGCGCTGGCCCCGGCCGACCATGTGACGCTGACCCGGGTCGTGCTCACCGGCGGTGTGACGGCCCTCGTCACGGCGCATCTCCTCGGCGGCGGGCACACCTGGACGCTCGTCGCGGTCGCGTCGACGGCGCTCGTCCTCGACGGGGTGGACGGGCGCGTCGCCCGCCGCACCGGAACGGCGTCGCGGTTCGGCGCCCGGTTCGACATGGAGGTGGACGCGTTCCTCGTCCTGGTACTGAGCGTGCACGTCGCCTGGACGGCGGGGGCGTGGGTACTGACGATCGGGGCGATGCGGTACGTGTTCGGCGCGGCGGCCCGGGTGGCGCCGTGGCTGCGCGCGGACCTGCGGCCGAGCCTGGCCCGCAAGGCCGTCGCGGTGGTGCAGGGCGTGACGCTCGTCGCGGCCGCGTCGGGCGTCGTCCCGTACGCGGAGGCGCTGGTGGCGGCGGCGCTCGCGCTGCTGCTGTGGTCCTTCGGGCGGGACGTGGCGTGGTTGTCCAGGCGGGCGTGGTCGTTCAAGCGGGGGAGGAGCACCGATGGAGCGGGACGCCCGAGCGTTCTGGATCCGGTCGCCCGGTGACGGCGAGATCCGCGACGAGGTCCTGCCGGAACCGGGGGACGGTGAGGTCCTCGTCCGGACGCTCCACACCGGGGTGAGCCGGGGCACGGAGGCGCTCGTCTTCCGCGGCGGCGTCCCGCCGAACCAGCACGCGGTGATGCGGGCGCCGTTCCAGGACGGCACGTTCCCCGGCCCCGTCAAGTACGGGTATCTGAACGTCGGCGTCGTCGAGCACGGCCCGTCCGGGCTGCTCGGCCGCCCGGTGTTCTGCCTGTACCCGCACCAGACCCGGTACGTCGTCCCGGCGAGCGCGGTCAGCCCCGTTCCCGACGACGTGCCACCGGAACGCGCCGTCCTCGCCGGGACGGTGGAGACCGCCGTGAACGCGCTGTGGGACGCCGCGCCGCTCGTCGGCGACCGGATCGCCGTCGTCGGCGCCGGAATGGTGGGCTGCGCGGTCGCCGGAGTCCTCGCCGGGCTCCCGGGAGGCCGCGTCCAGCTCGTCGACACCGACCCGTCCCGCGCGAACGTCGCGCGGGCGTTCGGCGTCGAGTTCGCGTTCCCCGAGGAGGCCGACGGCGACTGCGACCTGGTCGTCCACGCCAGCGCCACCGAGACGGGCCTGGCCCGCTCGCTGGAACTGCTCGCGCCGGACGGGGAGGTCGTCGAGCTGAGCTGGTACGGCGACCGGCGCGTCGCCGTCCCCCTCGGGGAGTTCTTCCACTCGCGGCGGCTGACCATCCGCGGCAGCCAGGTCGGCATGGTGGCGCCCGCCCGCCGGTCCCGCCGCCGCTTCGCCGACCGGCTGGCACTGGCGCTGCGCCTGCTCGCGAACCCCGCGTTCGACACGCTGATCACGGGGGAGAGCCGTTTCGCGGACCTGCCGGAGGTCATGCCGCGACTGGCGAGCGGTGAACTTCCCGCGCTCTGCCACCGAATCACCTATTGACGCTCCGACCCGACACCCCAGCCTGACATCCCGACCCGACACCCCGACCGACCGACGGGAGCATCCACTTTGTTCGCGATCACCGTTCGCGACCATGTCATGATCGCGCACAGTTTCCGCGGCGAGGTCTTCGGACCGGCGCAGCGGCTGCACGGCGCCACCTACGTCGTGGACGCGACGTTCCGCCGCGCCGACCTCGACCCGGACGGCATCGTCGTCGACATCGGCCTCGCCACCCGCGAACTCGGCGAGGTCCTCGGCGCGCTGAACTACCGCAACCTGGACGACGAGCCCGACTTCGCCGGGATCAACACCTCCACGGAGTTCCTCGCCAAGGTCGTCGCCGACCGGCTCGCCGACCGGGTCCACGCGGGCGCGCTCGGCGAGCACGCCCGCGGCCTCGACGGCATCGCGGTGACGCTCCACGAGTCGCACGTCGCGTGGGCGAGTTACGAGCGCGCGCTATGACCGTGCAGGAGGTCTGCGTCGTCGTCCCCGGCGACATCGACGACGCCGGGGCGCCGAGCGGCGGGAACCACTACGACCGCCGGCTGTGCGAGGAGTTGGCCGCGTCGGGGCGCCCGGTCCGGGAGCTGGCGGTGCCGGGGGCGTGGCCACGTCCGGGCGCCGCCGCCCGCGCCGGGCTCGCCCGGATGCTGGCCGCGCTGCCCGCCGAGTCCGTCGTCCTGCTGGACGGCCTCGTGGCGTGCGGCGTCCCCGAGATCGTCGTGCCGGAGACACGGCGGCTGCGGATCGCCGTGCTCGTCCACCTGCCCCTCGCCGACGAACCCGGGCAGGCCGATCTGAACGCGGCCGAACGCGACATGCTGGAGGCGGCCGGGGCCGTCGTCGCGACCAGCCCGTGGGCCAGGGACCACCTCATCGCCCACCACGGCCTCGACCCGTCCCGCGTCCACGCCGTCACCCCCGGCACCGACCCCGCGCCGCTCGCGACCGGCACCGACGGCGCCACCCGCCTGCTGTGCGTCGCGTCTGTGACGCCGCGCAAGGGTCACGACGTCCTCGTCGAGGCGCTCGCCGCCGTCGCGCACCTGCCGTGGCACTGCGAATGCGTCGGACCGCTGCGCCGGGACCCCGACCATGTGACCCGGCTGCGCCGCCTCATCGCCCGGCACCGCGTCGGCGACCGCGTCCACCTGGAGGGGCCGCTCACCGGCAAACGGCTCGACGACGCCTACGCCGCCGCCGACCTCGCCGTCCTCACCTCCCGCGCCGAGACGTACGGGATGGTCGTCACGGAGGCCCTCGCCCGGGGCGTGCCCGTCCTCGCGACGTCGGTGGACGGCGTCCCCGGCACCCTCGGCCAGGACCCGACCGGGGCCGTGCCCGGGATGCTCGTCCCGCCCGACGACCCCGCCGCGCTCGCGGCGGCGCTGCGCCGCTGGCTCACCGAGCCGGACCTGCGCGACCGCCTGCGCGCCGCCGCCCGCCGCCGCCGCGGCACCCTTCCCGGCTGGGACGACACCGCCCGCCGCATGGCCACCGTCCTTTCCCGGCTCCGCAGGGGGACCCGATGATCACGCATGGCGCCGCGGCGACCGGGGAACCGGCCCCCCGCGAGGAGACACCGGGTTTCGACCCCGCGTGGCTGGCGCTCCGCGAACCCGCCGACGCCGCCGCACGCGACGCCGACCTGCTCGAACCGCTCCGCGCCGCGCTCCCACCGGCCGGGCCCCTGACCATCTGGGACCTCGGCTGCGGCACCGGCTCCATGGGGCGCTGGCTGTCCGGACGGCTGCGCGGGCCCCAGCACTGGGTCCTGTACGACACCGATCCCCGGCTCCTCGACGCGGCACGCGGCGACGGCTGGACCAGCGCCGACGGCGAACCCGCCACGGTCGAAACCCGCAAGGGCGACATCGGGTCGCTGCGCGCGGCCGATCTCGTTGGCGCGTCGCTCGTCACCGCGTCCGCGCTGCTGGACGTGCTCACCGCCGCCGAGGTCGAGGCGATCGCCGCCGCGGCGGCCTGCCCGGCGCTGCTGACCCTGTCGGTCGTCGGACGCGTCCGGCTGATCCCGTCCGACCCGCTCGACGCAGACCTCGCGGCCGCCTTCGACGCGCACCAGCGCCGCGACGGCCTCCTCGGACCGGCCGCCGCAGGCGCCGCCGCCGACGCGTTCGCCCGGCGCGGCGCCACCGTCCTGACCCGGCCGAGCCCCTGGCGGCTCGGCCCCGGACACGGTGAGTTGATCACCGCGTGGCTGCGCGGCTGGGTCGCCGCCGCCGTCGAACAGCGCCCCGACCTCGCGCCCGCCGCGGACGCCCACCTGCGCCGCCGCCTCGACGCCTGCGCCGCGGGCGGCCTCGCCGTCGAGGTGCACCACGTCGACCTGCTCGCCGTCCCCGGGGGGGCGAGGTGACGAGGCCTGGTCGGCGGCTCTGGCCGTGGCTGCGCCTGCTCATCGGGCTCGGTATCCTCGCCACGCTCCTGTGGTGGCACAGCACCGCCGCGTTCGTGGACGCCCTCCGCGCCGTCGACGCCCCCGCCATCGCCGCCGCCCTCGCCGTCGGGCTGGTGACGACCCTGCTCAGCGCGGCCCGCTGGCGCCTCGTCGCCCGCCGCCTCGGCCTGCGCCTGCCCCTCGCCGACGCCGTCACCGACTACTACCGGGCGCAGTTCCTCAACGCGGTCCTGCCCGCCGGGATCCTCGGGGACGTCCACCGCGCCGTGAGCCACGGGCGGCAGTCGGGCGCCGGCGGCGTACGGGCCGTGTTCCTCGAACGGGTCGTCGGACAGGTCGTGCCGGTCATGGTGGGCGTCGTCGTCCTGTTCACCCAGCCCGCCGTCCTGGCGGCGATGACACCGGCGCTGCTCACGCTCACGGTCGTCCTGGGCGTCCTGCTCCTCCTGGCCCGCCGGTACCACCGCGCGCTCGCGGCGACGTTCGCCGACGTCCGGGCCGTCCTGGACGCCTTGCCCGCCATCACCGCCCTGTCCCTGACGGCCCTCGCCGGGCACCTCTCCCTGTTCGTGCTCGCCGCCCGCCTCGCCGGCTCCACCGCGCCGCTCCACCGGCTGCTGCCGCTCCTGCTGCTGGCGCTCCTCGTCATGATCCTGCCGGTGAACGTCGGCGGGTGGGGGCCCCGCGAGGCGGTGCTCACCGTCGCGTTCGGCGCCGCGGGCCTCGGCTCAGCGCAGGGCCTCACCGTCTCCGTCCTGTACGGGGTGCTGACCTTCGTCGCGTGCCTGCCCGGCGCCGCCGCCCTGCTGCTGAAGCGCCGCGAGGCACCCCCCGAACGACGCGACGAGGCTCGCCAGAGCGTCCCGGCCCTTGCCGGCGCGGGCCAGTGACGGCCGCCCGATGACCCCGGACCCGGTGTAGGCGGCCATCCCCGCGGTCAGCAGGAACCGCCGGTCATCGGCCAGATGGTCGGCGGTCCGGTACCCGTCCCGCACCAGCTCCGGGTGGGCGTGCAGCAGGATCGACGTCTCCAGCTCCCCGGCGTGCATGTCGCGGTCGCCGGACGTCTCCATCCCGGCGGCGCGCCTCGCGTCCTCCCAGTCGTCCAGCCCGGGGAACAGGGCCATGTTCCCGGCCGCCTCCTGCACCACGTTCCCCAGCACGTAGTTGCCGCCGTGCCCGTTCACCAGCACGAGCTTCGGCACCCCCGCCCGCGCGAGCGAATCGGCGACGTCCCGCACCACCGCGTGCAGGGTCGCCGCCGAGACGCTCACCGTCCCCGGCCAGGCCGCGTGCTCATGCGAGCACGAGATCGTCACGGGCGGGAGCGTCCGCACCGGATACGTCTTCGCGATCTCCCGCGCGATCGTGCAGGCGATCACCGTGTCCGTCGCCAGCGGCAGGAACGGGCCGTGTTGCTCGTGGCTCCCGATCGGCAGGACCGCCACGGGCACGTCCGGTGTCTCGGGACTCGTGTGCGTCGGCAGCATGCCCCCAACCCTGCCGCACCCGCTCCACCAGCGAAACCAGCGCCATCGCCGCGACCAGCAGCACGGCGGCGACGATCCCGTCCACCCAGTAGTGGTTCGCCGTCACCACCACCACGAACACCGTGATCGGCGCGTGCGTCGCGATGACCCACCGCCACCGGCTCCGCGACACCCGCAGCACCGCGACCGCCACCAGGATCGCCCACCCGATGTGCAGCGACGGCATCGCCGCGTACTGGTTCGCGATCCCGTCGGCCTCCGCCGGATACGCCGACGGCCCCACGGTCAGCATCGTGTCCACCGCGCCGATGCCCGCCAGGCGCGGCGGCGCCAACGGGAACAGCGTGTGCACGACCAGCCCCGCCGCCGTCAACGCCACCAGTTCGTTCCGCACCCTGCCGTAGGACGACCGGTGGCGCACGTAAAGCCAGACCAGCAGCAGGGCCGTTCCCGGAAAGTGCACGCCCACGTAGTACACGTTCGCGAGGAACGCCGTGTGATCCCACCCGAGCGCCCACTGCTGGAAATCCACCTCGTTCGGCAACCACGACCGCTCGAACCGCCACAGCCGCGCCGCGTTCTCCATCGCCGCGCCGGAACCGTGCTCGACCAGCGTCCGCCCCCACTTGTAGAAGGCGAACAGGACCAGCAGGAGCCCCATCTCGGTGACCAACGGCCGTATCGCGCGCCCCCGCATCGCCACGCTCGCCATGTCCCCTCCCGTGCCCGTCATCGTCGTCCAATCACAACCCTTACGTCCGACATTCCGGGAGGCACTGGGCCCAGCCACCCAACCCGGGGAGGGCAGGCCCATCACCGAAGGTGGAGCTAGCCCCACCCCCGATGCCCGGAGCAAGCCCGTGCCAACCGTCCCAAAGTGGCCCATCAACCGGGAATAGCCCCACTAGGTTTGTTGATCATGTCGCAGTGGAGCAGGCGAACGCAGACGGTTTTATGGGTCGCCGCGGTCGCGATCAGTGTGGCTCCGGACACGGCGGGTTGGGTCACCTCGTTGTTCAGCTCGTCGTCCGGTTCCTACCTGTACGGCAGTGGCATCAGCATCGGCAGTTGTGAAGGCTTCGAGCAGTGGACGATGCACATCGCGTTGCAGCCGTGGTATCGCCGCCTCATCGACATGCCGTACCTGATCGTCATCCCGGCGTTCTTGATCTGGATGGTGACCAGATGGCGTGCCGTCGGATGGGTGGCCGCGGGAACCCTGGGGCCGGTGATGGCCTGTGAACTGGTGCTCCTCGGTTACGACGTGGCACGGTCGGACGGCGCGTGCGCCGACCTGTGGCTGAGTCCCTTCATCGGCATGCAGATCACCGGATGGACATACGGCCTGGCGCCCGTGCTCCTGATCCTGGCTTCCACCTATCGCCCGGGCCGCCGCGCGATCCGGACGGTCGCGGCGACCACGGTCATCACCCTCATCTTGGGAGTCGCCGGTGACATGCCACGACCCAGGACCGTGCTGGCGACCCCCGACGACTGCCGGCAAGCGATACGCGCGCCCCAGATCGACCTTGAGGCACTGAGGTCGGAGGTCGGTAACCTCTCCGCGCACCAGCGAAGGCTCGCCTTCATCTGCTCGTCGCGAGCTTTTCCCGGCGGGCATTTCGTGCCGGGCGGGTCGCCGTCCGACGCCGTCCTCCTCAACGTTGGACGGCGCGCCTGCCAGGGGGACGAGCAACCACCGGATCGTGAACTCGCCCGCCTGGGCGTACGCTCGCCGTCCCTCGATCAGCTCGTGTATCTGTGCCCGGAAAAAGTGATCCCGCAACTGCGAAAACTGGAACAAGAGAGAGCCCAGAGGGACGCGGAGTATCGACGTGAGCAAGCGAAGGCGAAGGCCTACTGCAAACGGAACCTCCCCAAGGGACCGCGCCCGGTCAGGCAGGTGACCGAGCTCGGCCACGGCGGCGAGAGCGGTAGCTACTTCATCGGCACCGGGGACGACGGCCCTTCCTTCGACAAGGTTATCGACGACGGCTTGATAGCGGCCGTGGGCGGGACGGTCACCGTCCTCACCGGCACCGAAGGAAACCTGTGCCTGACCGTCCGGGTCTACCGGAAGGCGCCGCCGCTCACTCTCAAGGGCTGGGAGAAGGTCGTCGAAGTCGGCTTCGACAGCCCGGACGGCAAGACCACGGTCGGCTCGTATTCGGGTGAGACGGACCTGCCGCCCCTCACCGCGTCCGGCCCGGGACCGTACCGGCTGCGTCTCCACGTGCGCGGCCACGGCGCCCCCGAGGCCTTCTTCCCGGAAATGCCCGCCGAACATCACCTGATCGTCGTCTACCCCGGCAAATCCAAGAAACGCAAAGACCACAAGTAGCAGGTGAACCGAGTAGGCGCATGAGCGCTGTGAGCAGCACGTTGACGCTTGGAACGCTCTATGCGAATGAGAGAGGAATGGAACGTTCCGGACCGGGATTCCGGACCCGCGTTTCCCGTAGCAAGATCTTGCCACCCGGCCTTGCGCTGATCTTCATTCGGCTAGCATGAGCGCCATACGAAAGACGGGGGCAAATGTTTCTCCCGGCTTTGTGCTTCTTCGTGAAAGGGAAGAATTCATGCGCACAGCCGTTTCTCTGGCAGCCGCGATGGGGGTCGGGGCCGCTGTTCTGACGGCCGGAATTCCGGCCGCCTCCGCCGCGGCCGCGGGGCCGCACTGCGACCCGCACAACGTCGCCAAGATCCAGTCGAAGAAGACCTACCGGAAGGTCAGCGAGACCGTCACGCTGTACAACCGGACGAAGGACACCGTCAAGCGCGAGGTGAAATTCGAGGAGACCAGGAAGACGAAGTGGAGCGTCTCCGGCGGCGTCGAGGGCAGCCTGAAGGCCTGGATCTTCGCGGAGATCAAGGTGCACGTCAACGCCGGGCTCGACAAGGAGTCCACGGTCACCCGGGGATACAAGGACACCATCAAGATCCGCCCGCGCTACAAGCTGACCGCCCAGCAGGGGTGGGAGATGCAGCAGGCGAAGGGATACGTCTACCACGTCTACAGCAACTGCAAAACGCAGAACAGGGGCGGTTTCACCTTGAACGCGCCCTACAACAAGTACGTCTCGTACAAGACCACCAAGCTGTAGCGGTGTGATCCGCTCGGGCGGGTAGGACGATCGCAAGATCGTCCTACCCGCCCGAGGGGCGCTCTCAGGTGTGCCAGTGGCCGACCAGTTCGGCGTAGAGGGAACTGTGCCGCATCAGGGCGTCGTGCGAGCCGATGACGGGGGTGGGGCCGTCGAGGAGCAGGATGAGGTCGGCGCGTTCGGCGGAGCTGATCCGGTGCGCGATGACGACCAAGGTGCCGCCACGGTCGGCGAGGGCCTGTTCGGCGCGCGCCTCCGCGGCCGGATCGAGATGGCTGGTGGCCTCGTCCAGGATGGTGATCGGGGCGGGGGACAGGTAGGCGCGCGCCAGCGTGACGAGTTGACGTTCGCCGTGGGAGAGGGTGCCGCCGCCGGGTGGGATCTCGGCGTCGTGCCCGCCGAGACGGTCGACGGTCTCGGCCAGCCCGACGGCCTCCACGGCGCGGTCGAGCTGCTCGGCGGTGGCCCGGGGGCACAGGTAGACGAGGTTGTCGCGCAGCGTCCCGGCGAAGACGTAACTCTCCTGCGGGACGAGGGTGACGGCCGACCGCAGCCACGCCGGATCGAGATCGGGCACCGGAACCCCGCCGAGCGTGACGGTGCCCTTCTGCGGGCGGAGCAGGCCGGTGAGCAGGTTCGCGAGCGTCGACTTCCCGGTGCCGCTCGGACCGACGACGGCCAGATGGGTGCCTTCCGGGATGTACAGGGACACGTCCGTGAGAACCGGTTCGGCGCCCGGGGCGTAGGCGAACGTGAGGTGGTCGGTCTCGACGTCGAACGAACCCGGGGCGGCGGCCGGCGCGGCGACCGGCGGCGGGGCCGGGACGGCGCACACCTCGGCGAGCCGGCCGAGCATCACCGCGAGACTGAGCAGCAGGGTTCCGCCGGTGTCGACGAGGACGATGATGCCCGGCTGGAGGCCCGTCACGAGGTAGACCGCCCCACCCGCGACCTCCCCGGTGGTGAGGCCGTGCCGCGCGGTCAGATAGGGCGACAGGGCGAGGAGCGCGAGCAGCGGCAGATGCACGCCCAGGCCCAGCACCGGCAACCGGACCAGGCGGGTGCGGGCGTAGGCGCGCAGCGCCCCCGCCTGGGCGTCGACGGCTTCCCCGACCGTGCGGGCCGCGCGGTCCTCGGCGGCGCAGGCGGCGACGTCCCGGACGCCGTGCACGATCACGGCGGCGGTCTCGCCGATGCGCTCCGCCTCCCGGACGACGGCCCGGTAACGCCGCACCTGCATTCCGAGGAACGCGGCGAACACCGTCAGAGCCAGGCCCACCGACCCACAGGCGACCAGGGCCAGCGGAGGAGAGAGCACCGTCAGGCCGACCAGCGCGGCGACGCCCGCCGACAACAGTTGCCGGACGTTGCGCAGCGCCGTCCCCAGCAGCGCCCGGACGGCCTCGGCCTGCTCGGTCACCTGGGACGCGCCCGCGCCCGCCGCGTCCGGCGACCGGTCGGAGATCCGGTGCAGGGCGGCGGTGACGACCTCCCGGACGAGCGAGTCGCGCATCGGCTCGACGGTCGCGGCGAGCCACGGGTAGATCCGGCCGGTGCCCACCGCCCCGGCGACGTACAGGACCGCGAGGGCGCCCAGCCACGCCAGGCCGGTGAGCGGCCGGTCGGCGAGGAACCCGTGGTCGATGGCCCGCGCCAGCAGCAGCCCGGACGCGAGCGCGGGCAGCGACTCCAGCGCCGACCAGGCGGCGAGGCGGCGCAGCGCGGACCCCCGCCCGCGCAGGTGGCGGCGCAGCAGCCGGACGGCGGGCGGCGCGGCGATCATGAGGCCGCCGGACCCGAGCCGAACACGGCCCGATAGTCGGGGTCGTGCCACAGCTCCGCGTGCGGGGCCAGGGCCCGCACCCGGCCCCCGTCGAGCCAGGCGACGAGGTCGGCGCGGGCGGCCGTCGCGGGACGGCGGGCCACCACCAGGCTCGTGCGGCCGGCCAGGATCCTGCGCAGCGCCCGCGTCACCTTCGCCTCCGTGGCGGTGTCGAGGCTGCTGGTGGCGTCGTCGAGCACGACGATCCGCGCGTCGGTGAGCGCGGCGCGGGCCAGCCCGAGGCGTTGCAGCTCACCGCCGGACATCGGGGCGTCGGCGAGAAGGGTGTCGTATCCGTTCGGCAGCGCCCGGACGAAGGCGTCGGCGGCGGCGATGTCGGCGGCGCGGCGCACCTCGGCGCGCGTCGCGTCCGGACGGGCGTAGGCGATCGTGTCGTGCACGGTGGCTCCGAGCAGCGCGGGACGTTCGAAGGCGTAGGCGACGGCGCGGCGCAGCGCCGGAAGCGGCACCGCGGCGACGGGAACGCCGTCGATCTCCACGGCGCCCTCGTCGGGGTCGATCAGCCGCCCGATCGTCGACACCAGCACGGTCTTGCCCGACCCGGAGGCCCCGGCGACCGCGACGGCCGCGCCGGGCGGCACGTCCAGGTCGAGACCGTCCAGGACGGCGCGCCCCCCGGCGTGGACGGTGACCCCGCGGAGGACGAGCCGTCCGGGGCCGTCCGGCAGCCGCACCGGCCGTTCGGGAGGCCGGACCGCCGGGGCGGTCGTGAGGATCTCGTCGACGCGCCCGGCGCCGACCTGGCAGTTGAGCAGCGCCACGACGGTGTCGAACAGGGACGCCGACGCGACGGCCATCGCCACGTACGACGCGCTCGCCACGAGCTGACCGGTGGTGATGTCGCCGGTGGCCAGGCGCAGCCCCGCGACACCGATCACGATGACCTGCACGAGCGGCGCGAGCATCGCCAGCCGGCGGCTCACCCGGCCCTGGACCCGCCACGTCTCCAGGCCCGCCCGGCGCAGCTCGGGCAGCGGCCCCAGGATGCGGTGGACCTCGGTGCCCGCGGTGCCGCTCGCCCGGATCGTCCGGATGCCCTGGCGGGCGTCGAGCAGCCGCGTCACGATCGCCGCCTGGCACCGCTGGTAACGCGCGAACGGCTCGGTGGCCTTGACGACGAAGACCCGCAACGCCACGACGACCGGCGGCACGCCCAACGCGAACACGACGGCGAGCCACCAGTCGATCAGGGCCAGCGCGGTCACCGCGCCCACGGCGGTGAGCAGCGCCGCCGCCGCCGACAGCAGCAGGACGGGAAAGGCCGCCGGGGCGGAGGCGCTCTCGGTCAGCCGGGCCAGCACGTCCCCGGTGGGGAACCGCCGCTGGCCCTGCGCGCCGAGGGTCAGCACCCGGTCGACCAGCCGGTGCCGCAGCCAGGCGGTGATGTCGCTGCCGCAGTAGGAGCCGAGCACGTCCTCCAACGTGTCGGCCAGCGTGGCCACGGCGAGGACGACCGCCAGCCGTGCCGCGGCCGCGCCGACGCCCGCGTCGGCCCGGACCGCGTCGATCGCCGAGGCGAGCATGACCGGGACGAGCAGCGTCGCGCCGACACGGGTCGCGGTGAGGGCGGCCAGCAGGGTCACCTTCAGCCGGATGTGGCGCACCGCCTCCCACAGCCGGCGGCGGCCCGCGGCGCGCAACGCGGCGGTGGCGCCCGGCGATCCGAAGGGGACGGCGGCGCCCGCGGGCTCGGGGGTGTCCGGGGGCTCGGCGGGCGGGGTGGAGCGCGTCGAAGTCCGGGCCACCCTTGTCCGCTCCATCCGCTTTCAGCAGGAATCAACTACAGTCGATGACATGGGTCCGGTCACGGACCGGCTTGCGCCGGTCCGTGACCGGGGTTCTGCGGCCGGAACGTTCAGGGGTTCCTAGGTCCGCATGGGTCGCACGGCATCACGCGCAGGAGATGCCGATGCAGATGGTGTTCAGCAGCGTGAGCAGGCCGATGCACTCGCACGTGCCACCCAGCTGGATCCCGTCGATCTCGACCGGGTCGGTCTCGGGCAGCTCCTGGAGAGCGGCCACGATGTCACCGTCGAAAGCGTTCATGTTTGTCACCTCCTTTCCTGGTCGTGGGCTGCGGTCCATTCCGGGTGAGACAGAAACGGACCACGGCTTTGCGCAGGACGGGAGGCCACACCTGGACGACGCCGTGATGGTCGTCGTCCACCTCCAGGTAGTCGAAGTCGACTCCCTCTGTCCTGCCGAGTTCGATGAGGCGCCGCTTCAGCGCCCTGGACTGGCCCACCGGGACGACCTCGTCCCGGGAGCCGTGCACGAGCAGCAGCGGCGCGGTGAGCGCCGCGCACTCGTGAAGGACGTCGCGTCCGGACTCCCGCCCGCCGGGCGCGTCGCAGCGGCTCAGCCGGGACACGCGCTCCCCGACATGCCGCGGGACGGCGCCGTGCAGGGCGGACGCCGACGTGAAGGGCGCCAGCGCGACGCATCCCGACCACAGCTCCGGTTCCCGGCACGCCGCCAGCAGCGCGAGGAACGCGCCGTAACTGCCGCCGAGCACCGTCGGCCGGGGCAGCCCGGCACGGTCGCGTTCGGCCGCGACCGCGCGGGCCAGGTGGACGACGTCGTCCAGGTCGGGGCCGCCCCAGTCGCCGATGACCGGGCGCAGATGCCCGTCCCCGTAACCGGTGCTGCCGCGGTAGTTGGGCGCGGCCACGGCGATGCCCGCCGCCGCGAGGTGCTGGAACAGCGGCTCGAACTCGAACCGCCACGCCGCGAGCGGACCGCCGTGCAGGGCCAGCACCAGGCGAGGGCACAGACGCCAGTCCGCGCCGCCGTAGACGATCGTCTCGATGGGGCCCGCCGGACCCGGCAGCTCCACCAGCTCGGCGTCCTCCCAGCGGCCGGGCTCGCTCCGATGCCCGCTGGCGTACCGGACGTCCGGAGCCGGTGAGCCGGGCTCGGCCACCGTCGCCAGGGTCGCCAGTGTCGGCGGCCGGTTCGGTGCCGCGAACCGCAGGTGGATCCGGCCGTCGTCCGCCCAGTGGACGGGCGGCCACAGCATCCCCGGCGGGGCCTGGACAGGCGTGAGAAGGTCCCGCGCCGGGTCGTACACGGCGAGCCGCGCGGTGGCGCCGTGGATCTCCCGGACGAGCAGGCCGTGGCCGCCCGCGTCGAAGGTCAACGGTGTCCGGGGGCGGGTCGACCGGTTGAGGGTCTCGGGGAACCGCACGGTCCCGTCGCCGGGGAGCCGCAGGCCGATCTGCTCCGCGCCCGGCTGCTGGACGCCCGGCGCGGTGGTCGTGACCGCGAGGGCGCCCGTCCGGGTGCTGTAGGCGACGATCCGGTCGGTCGTGGTCTCCGACACCGACCAGACGCGCCGCCAGGACCGTTCGGCGAGGTCGACGAGGATGCCGTTCGTGCGGCGCCCGACCTCGGTGTGGTCGAAGGCGAGGGAGCGTCCGCCGTCCATCCAGATGCCGCCCGCCAGCACGCCGGGGATCCGCAGGACCGGCTCCGGGCGCGGCGACGCTTCGGTGAGCCGCCAGATCCGGGAGTGCCCGTCGCCCTCCACGGCCACCAGCAGGACGATCCGCTCCGGGCCCGCCACGAGGAACCCGGTCAGCATCGACGGAACGTGCCATGAACGGGTGACGCGCAGACCGGTGTCGGCCGGTTCCGCGGCGAGCACCGTCCCGTGCCCGGCGGGCTCCCCGTGGTCGCCGGTCGAGGCCCGCACGAGCAGGACACGGCCGTCGTCGAGCGGCAGCGCGCCGCAGCGGCGGTCGACGGGCGTCCCGGGGTCGGCGGAGTTCAGGACGCGCCGGGTCGGCACCGCGGGAGCGAGGTCCCACCGTTCGACCGTGACGTCCTCCTCGACGGCGCTCAGACAGGCGGCCCAGCGGCCGTCACCGGAGAAGGCGAACCCGAACCGGGTCGGAATGGGCGGCGGTTCCGTCGCTTTGAGCGGCGTGATGACGGCGGTCATGAGGCCTGTCCCGAACCGATCGGCGCGGCCACCGGAACGGTGGCCGACGCGTCCACGGGATCGGCGGTCCACAGCCGGGACGCGCCGTGCCGCAGCCGGAGCAGGAAGGCCAGGACGCCGCTGAGACCGTCGCCCCAGGTCACCGAGACCTGCCCGAACTCGTCGGGGAACACGACCGTCTCGTCGCGGTGCGCCCGCGCGGACAGGAGGATCTCGGCGAACCGCCAGGCCGCGTCGGTGTGGTGGTCGTCGCCGGTCTGCGCGGCCATGTCGAGCAGGAAGTCGCCGTTGCCCGCCAGCCCGTGGCACTGCCCCAGGGGCGCCCGCCACCGGTTCTCCACCACGGCCCGGGCGGACCGTTCCGCGGCCCGGACGAAGCGCGCGTCGCCCGTAAGGGCGCCGAGCCGCAGGAGGAATCCGCCGATCCCCGCGGCGCCGTGGCACCAGTACGGCGCCGTGGGCGCGTCGCCCGGGCCCGCCCCCCAACTCGCCGACCGGTCGGTGCCGGTCGCCTCTTCCAGAAGGTTCTCCGCGACGGCGACGGCCAGCGCCCGGTAGTCGTCGCCGCCGGTCACCCGCGCGCAGGCGGTGAGGAACTGGCCGACCCCGGCGACGCCGTGCGCGAACCCGTGGTACCGCCGCCCGGCGAGCTTGGACTCGTGCTGCGCCGGGGTGCTCCAGGAGAGCTTGCCGGACACCTTCTCGACGCTCGCGACCAGCGCGTCGGCGGCCGCGACGGCACGCTCGCCGTACCGTTCGTGGCCGGTGCGCGCCCACAGGTGCAGGGCGGTCAGGCCGAGACCGGACGTCCCGTGCGTGATGTCGGGACCGGGAAGCGAGGCCGGGAACCGGTCGGCCACCGCCAGCGCTCCGTCGACGAGTTCGCGGTCGTCCAGCGCCAGGCCCGCGTCGAGGACCGCCCACACGGCCCCGGCCGAGCCGAAGTACAGCCCGGCCTTACGGTTCGTGCCGCCGTCCAGCCGCGCCAGGATCCACCGGGCGGCCCGCGCGATCGTCTCCGGCAGGCGCGGATCGGTGGTGAGCTCGTGACATCGGACCAGGGCGCCCAGGACTCCCGCGGCGCCGTGCTGGAGGCTGCACGGGTCGGGCGCCCCGTGGACGCAGGAGGCGGGCCAGAGGGTCTGCGGGTTGTCGGGGGTCATGGTGGTGAGCAGGTGCTCGACGATCCCGCCGATCGCCTCGTCGCACAGCTCCCGCACCTTGTGCGGGACGCTTTCCGTCGACGCGTCGTCGGCGTCGTCGGCGCCGCCGGTCGGGGTGGGGAAGGTCAGCCGGGACAGCGCCGTCCGTGCCCGTTCCAGGCTCCACCGGTCGGCGGGGTCGTCGGCCATCAGTCCCAGCACCAGCGCCGGGAGGTCGGCCGGGTGGTCCAGGTCCCGGATGCGGGCGGTGAGCCATTCCGACAACCGCTCGGTGACGGGCCGGGGCTCGGGGCGCTCGTCCAGCAGGAACGGCGGCGCCCCGCTGATCAGATGGCAGAGCGTCGCGCCGAGGGCGAAGCGGTCGGCGGCGGGGTCGGGCCGCGCGCCGTCCATCTGCTCGGGCGCCGAGTAGCCGAGGGTGCCCGACCGCAGCGGCCCCGGGTCGGTGGCGTCGGGGGTCACCGCCAGCTCCAGGTCGATCAGGACGGGCACACCGTCCGGACGGACCATGATGTTGTTCGGGTTGAAGTCGCGCAGGACGACTCCGGCGTCGTGCGCCTTGCCCATCAGCTCGGTCAGCCGCCCGGCCATCTCCAGCGCCCTGGCCAGGTGCGGGCCCCAGCCGAGCTCGCCGATGACGTCCGCCGTCCACTGCCGCAGCGACGTCCCCGGGATCATCTCCTCGGCCAGGAACAGGTGGCCGCTCTGGGTGAACAGGGTGACCGGGCGGGGCGCGATGCCCAGGTGCTCGATCGCCTCCAGCGCGCGGGCCTCGGCGCGGAGCCGGTCACGGGTGTCCCTGCCCTGCTCGTCGGCGGCCACATGGGGCCGCGCCTCCTTGATCACGATCGGCCGGCCGTCGGTGGTGTCGGTGGCGCGGTACACGCCGCCCTTGTTGGTGTGGCGGATCGCCTCCCGGACCGCGAAACGCGTGCCGATCAGAACCTCGTTCCGCCCGTCACCGCCGTTGCCGCCCCCGTTCGCGCCGCCGTTCTTTCCATGATCGGGAAATGGACAGACCGCCCAGGGCGGCGGCGTGTACTTGCCGACGCGCTTGTCCTCGACCGGATTGCCGTCCGGGTCGAGGATCATCCAGGCGTAGAAGCCGTCATTGGTGATCCGGCGTTCTTCGACGAACGCGCCGTAACGATAATGAACCAGACTTCCGGGAGCGTAAGGACGATCGGACAAAATGCGCGGACCGGGCAATCCGGTCGTCGCGGCGTCCAGTTCCGCGGCGAGCCGGACGGCCTCGTCGTCGCTCACCGGATAGACCGTCAGGAATTTTCCGGAATGGCCGCGGGAGGTGTTGCGCGCGTTGAGCGCGGCGACATGATCGTGGGTGGCGGCGAACTTGAACGTCGAGTCGGCGGCCAGCAACACCTCGAGCGAGCGGGCGAGGACGTCCTCCGCGGACGCGGGCGTGGCCGACACGTGGAGCTTCCATCCCTGTGCCGGACAGTGGCCGCCGTTGGGTGTGACGTGACACCACATGGCGCTGCGGACGGTCGTCCAGCGCGCCGGCCCGGACCCGGCGGCGAGCGCCCGGTCGAGGACGTCGAGGAGCCGGGTGTCCCCGGACTCCGCCGCCGCGGCTCCACCGAAGACGCTGATATTGAAATCCGCCATGGGTTTTTCGCTCTCTTCCCGGGCCGCCTGCCGCCGCCGTTCCCGTACCCCGGCCGGCAGTGCTGCCCGGCTTATTGATCAAAGATTGGAATGATCAGGAATTGCTTCTGACGAACGAGGACACGGTAACCACGGACCGCCGTCGATCGCCAGACGCTATTCCCTCCCAGCATGCACTGTGCCGGTATAGAAGTCTTACTGACGCGCCTGGAGCGCCTGAGGTCCCTGTGCGGGGAGTGACTACTCGCGCCGCTAAATGTCGATAATTGAGCGGATTTGTCCGCTTGATGCGTCACTAACACGGAGGTTGACCTTGCTTATTCAGATACGAATCAGTTTCGGTCCGAGTCATGGCCAATGGCTGCCATCCCCGCCACTGGCGGTTCGCCGCCCACCTCTGCTATGAGGCGCCCGTCACGCGGGGGCGTTCGCGGCCCGGCCGTCGATGGCGTCCGGGGCCAGGACGCGGTCGAGGACCATCGCGGCGCAGCCGGTCAGACCCGCCGGTTCGCCCAGGCGGCTGGGTTCGACGCGCAGATCGCGGGTGGCGAGGGCGGTGGAACGCCGGTAGACGACCTCGCGCACGCCCGCGATGAGGGGCTCGTCCGCGCCGACCAGGTCGCCGCCGAGGACGACGACGGCGGGGTTGAGCAGGTTGACCGCGGTGGCCACGACCTCGCCGATCCGGCGTCCGGCCTCGCGGAGGAGGGCGACGGTGGCCGCGTCGCCCGAGCGGGCCAGCGCGGCCAGCCCGGCGAGATCGTCGGCGGGGGAGCGGGCGAGGAGGGCGGCGCCGCCCGCGACGGCCTCGACGCAGCCGGTGTTGCCGCAGCGGCAGGGCACGCCGTCAGCGGCGGGGATCGGGACGTGGCCGAGCTCGCCCGCGGCGCCGAGGGCGCCGCGCTGGATGCGGCCGCCGCATATCAGGCCCGCGCCGATGCCGGTGGAGACCTTGACGAAGAGCAGATCGTCCACGCCGGGATGCGCCTGGTGCTCGCCGAGCGCGGCGACGTTCACCTCGTTGTCGAGGTGGGCGGGGACGCCGAAGCGGCCGGTGATCGGGGGACCGATCTCCGTGGTGTTCCAGCGTCCGGCCGCGTGCTCGACGGCGTCGGGGACACCGAGACCGACGCCGCGGACGGTGGAGGCGTCCACGCCGGACGCGTCGAGGAGGGACGACCACGCGTCCAGCAGGCGGGGTAGGAACGCCTCGGTGGACGTCTCGGTGGACGTCTCGGCCGGGGGGCCGTCGACGCGCGCCAGGATCTTCCCGGCGAGGTCGCAGACGGCGAGCTGGCCGCGGGACTGGCCGAGGTTCGCGACGAGGACGGCGCCCCCGGCGGCGTTGAACTCCAGGCGGGCCGGCGGGCGACCCCCGGTGGACGGCCCGTCGGCGCGTTCGACGACGAGCCCCCGGGCGACGAGGTCGGCGACGCGGGAGGCGACGGCCGGACGGGACAGGCCGGTGACGCGGCCCAGCTCGGCGCGGGTGGCGACCCCGTGCTCCCGGATCAGGCGGAGCATGTCGCCGCTCGTGGACGGGCGGGAGACGGCACGCGGCATCCGGCCAGTCAAGCACGCACCCCTTCGGTGGGTCCAGTTGGTGCAAGCGCCAGACTTTTGTTAGCCGAACTTCATAAGTCCGCTTGTTCGACTTACGTATCTCTCGCTAGCGTGAAGAGCCGGAGATCCCCTCGTCTGGAGCGTTCTATGGCTGTGCATCCCGTGTTGGCGGAAGTGACCCGCCGTGTCGCCGAGCGGAGCGCCGGACGGCGCGGCGCCTACCTGGACCGGATCCGGGGCGCCCGCACCGCGGGCCCGGCGCGCGGCGGAATGGGATGCGCCAACCTGGCGCACGGCTTCGCCGCCTGCGGCGCCCAGGACAAGCTGTGGCTCAGGGGCGATGTCACGCCCAACATCGCGATCGTGTCGGCGTACAACGACATGCTGTCCGCGCACCAGCCGCTGAAGGACTACCCCGACCTGCTGAAGGCGGCCGTCCGCGCGGCGGGCGGCACGGCGCAGTTCGCGGGCGGCGTGCCCGCGATGTGCGACGGGATCACGCAGGGCCGGGCGGGCATGGAGCTGTCGCTGTTCAGCCGGGACGTGGTGGCGATGGCGACGGCGGTGGCGCTGTCCCACGACATGTTCGACGGCGCGCTGCTGCTCGGCGTGTGCGACAAGATCGTCCCCGGGCTGGTGATCGGAGCGCTGTCGTTCGGGCATCTGCCGGTGATCCTGGTGCCCGCCGGGCCGATGGCGTCCGGCCTGTCGAACGGGCGGAAGGCGCAGGTCCGCAAGCGGTTCGCGGCCGGAGAGGTCGGCCGGGACGAGCTTCTCGCCGCGGAGGCCGCGTCCTACCACTCGCCCGGCACCTGCACCTTCTACGGGACGGCCAACACCAACCAGCTCCTGATGGAGGTCATGGGCCTGCACCTGCCCGGGGCGAGTTTCGTCCCACCGGACACGAAGCTGCGCGACGCGCTGACCGAGGCGGCGGGACGCCGCGTCCTGCGGCTCACCGGGCTCACCGACGGCTACCTGCCGATCGGCGAGCTGCTGGACGAGCGCGCGTTCGTCAACGGGGTCGTCGCGCTGCTGGCGACGGGCGGGTCCACCAACCACACGCTTCATCTGGTCGCGATGGCCGCGGCGGCCGGAATCGAGCTGACCTGGGACGATTTCGACGAGCTTTCCACGGTGACGCCGCTGCTCACCCGCCTCTACCCGAACGGGACCGCCGACGTGAACCACTTCCACGCGGCGGGCGGCACCGCGTTCCTCATCGGCGAACTGATCGACGCCGGGCTCCTCCACGAGGACGCGCGGACGGTCGGCGGCGACTCCCTCGCCGCGTACCGGCGCGTCCCGGAGTCCACCGGCGACGGCGTCGACTGGCGGGAGACGGTGACCGAGTCGGGCGACACGGACGTCCTGCGTCCCGTCGCCGAGCCGTTCGACGCGCACGGCGGGCTGCGCACCGTGCGCGGCAACCTGGGCCGGGCGGTCGTCAAGGTCTCCGCCGTCCGTCCCGAGCACCGGACGATCGAGGCCCCGGCCCGCGTGTTCGACTCGCAGGAGCGGCTGCTGGAGGCGTTCGCCGCCGGGGAACTCGACCGGGACGTGGTGGCGGTCGTCCGCAACCAGGGGCCGCGCGCCAACGGGATGCCGGAGCTGCACCGCCTGACCCCGCCGCTGTCGGTCCTCCAGGACCGGGGGCACCGCGTCGCGCTCGTCACGGACGGTCGCATGTCGGGCGCGTCCGGGGCGGTGCCCGCCGCGATCCACGTGTCTCCGGAGGCGGCGGCGGGCGGCCCGCTCGCCCGCGTCCGCGACGGCGACGTCGTCCGGCTCGACGCGGTCGGCGGGGTCCTGGAGGTCCTCGTCCCGGACGAGGAGTTCGCCGCCCGAGAACCCGCCCCCTCGGGACCGGACGACGTCCACGGCACCGGACGCGAACTGTTCCACGCCTTCCGCCAGGCGGTCGGGCCCGCCGAGCGCGGCGCCGGGGTCTTCGCGTGAGCGCCCCGAAGCGTGGGCCGTGGCTGGTCGGGGACGTCGGCGGCACGAACGCGCGGTTCGCGCTCGTGGACGGCCCGGACGGCGTCCCCTCCCAGGTGAAGTCTTTGCCCACCCGCGACCACGCGGGCCTCGCCGAGGCGGCGTCCGCCTATCTCCACCAGTACGCGCCGGACGTCCGACCGTCCGCCGGGTGCCTGGCGGTGGCCGGGCCGGTCGTCGGCCGTACCTACCACCTGACGAACGCGGGCTGGCCGAAGGGGACGGCGGACGAGGTGCGCGCCCGCCTCGGCCTGCCCCACCTGGAGATCATCAACGACTTCGAGGCCCTCGCCCTCTCCCTGCCGCGGCTCGGCGGGGACGACCTGGTCCCGCTCGGCGGAACCGCCCCGGACCCCGGCGCGCCGCTCGCCGTCGTCGGACCGGGCACCGGGCTCGGCGTCGCCGGGCTCGTCCCCACGCCGTCGGGGTGGGTGCCGCTGCCCGGCGAGGGCGGCCAGGTCGACGTCCCGGCCGCGACCGACCGGGAACTGGAGGTCGTGCGGCTGCTGCGCGCCGAACACGGCACGTCCAACGTCGAATACCTGCTGTCCGGGAACGGCCTGGCCCGCCTCCACCGGTATCTCGCGGCGCTCGACGGCGAGGCCGCCGGAACGCTCACCGCCCGGGAGATCACCGAGCGCCGCGACGACCCGCGCTGCCGCGAGGCGCTCGACATCTTCTGCGCGCTGCTCGGTTCGCTGGCCGGGAACGTGGCCCTCACGCTCGGGGCGCGCGGCGGCGTCTATCTCGGCGGCGGGATCCCGCCGCGCATCGTGGACGTGCTGCGCGGCGGCGCGTTCCGCGCACGCTTCGAAGGGAAGCCTCCGATGGAGGACTACCTGCGCGCCGTCCCGGTCGCGCTCATCGTCCACCCCGGCCCGGCCCTCGCCGGCGCCGCCATGCGGCTCGCGCAGAGCCCGCCGGAACTGGAGCACGCATGATCGCCGACGACCTGTTCGACCTGGCGCCCGTCATCCCCGTCGTGGTGCTGGACGACGAGGACGCCGCCGTCCCGCTGGCCCGCGCCCTCGTCGACGGCGGCCTCCCGGTGATCGAGGTGACGCTGCGGACACCGGCGGCGCTCGCGGCGATCACGCGGATCGCCGCCGAGGTGCCGGACGCGGTCGTCGGCGCGGGCACGGTCGTCGCGCCGCGGGACGCCGAGCGGTCCGCCGCGGCCGGGGCGCGGTTCCTGGTCAGCCCCGGCCGCACGCCCCGGCTCCAGGACGCGATGGTCGCGACGGGACTGCCGTTCCTGCCGGGCGTCGCGACCGCGTCGGAGGTGCTCGCGCTGCTGGAGGACGGGATCACGGCGATGAAGTTCTTCCCCGCCGAGGCCTCGGGCGGGACCGCCTTCCTGAAGTCCCTGGGCGGGCCGTTGCCCCGGGCCCGGTTCTGCCCGACCGGCGGCGTCGGCCCGGGGAACGCCGCCGAGTATCTCGCGCTGAGGAACGTGGGCTGTGTCGGTGGGTCGTGGTTGACTCCGGCGGACGCGATCCGTGACGGGGACTGGGACCGCGTCCGCGCTCTCGCCTCCGAGGCGGCGGCCCTGCGCGCCGGTTGAGGCGGTACCGGACGCTCCACTTCGATGTTCACCCTCGCCGAGGGGGGACCTCGCAGTGCGGGCACGGCCCGGCGGTGAGGGGACGGGCGCCGCCGGTCGGGACGAGGTCCATCCGGAGCCTGCCGCAGCCGCACCGGGTCCAGACCACGACGCCTTCGCTGGTGTGATGCCGGGAAAGTGTGGTGCTCTGTTCGCTCATGCCTTCAGTCTGCTTCCGGACACCGTTCGCGTCTATTTCACATTTCCTCATCGAACCGTATAAAATAGTTGCATGATCGACCTTCGGCGGCTGCACATGCTCCGGCTCGTCCACCAGTACGGGACGGTGACGTCGGCCGCGGAGGCGCTGCACCTCACACCGTCCGCGGTCTCCCACCACCTGCGCGAACTGGCCCGGGAGCTGAAGGTGCCGCTGCTGGAGCCGCAGGGCCGCAAGGTGCGCCTCACCCCGGCCGCCCACGTGCTGGTCGAGCACGCCGACGGACTGCTCGCCAGGTGGGAGGAGACCCTCGCCGAACTGGAGTCGCATCGCGCCGGGGTCACCGGCCCGCTGCGCATGTGCGGGTTCACCACGGCGGTCGGCGGGCTGATCGCCCCCGCCGCGGGCGCCCTGCGGCGGGACGATCCCGAACTCGTCGTCGAGATCCGCGAATGCGACACCGACGTCTCGATGGGCCTGCTCGCCGCCGGGGAAGTCGACATCGCGGTCATCGAGCCGACCGCCGACGCGCCGCCGCCCGGCGACCCGCGCTTCCAGCGGGAACCGTTGCTGGAGGAACCCCTCGACCTGATCGTTCCGGCCGTTCACCCGCTCGCCCGCCGGCCGGGCGTGCGGCTCGACGACGCGGCGGACGAGGCGTGGGTCAGCATCCAGCCCGACGCCTGCGCCCACCACCAGCAGATCATGGCGTACTGCGCCGCCGCCGGGTTCACGCCCCGGATCGCCCACACCGTCTCCTCCTGGTCGGTGATCTGGGCGCTGGTCGCCCACGGCCTCGGCGTGTCGCTGGTGCCGCGCCTCGCGGACGGGCCGTCCGACCAGCCGGTCGTCCGGGTCCCGCTGACCGGCGACGGCGTGCCGAGGCGGCGCGTGCTGACCTGTGTGCGGCGCGGCAGCCGCGACAACCCGCTGATCGTCCGCGGGCTTGACGCGCTGCGCGACGCCGTCCCCGACCGCTGCGCCCGCGTCGCCGCCTGAGTCGCCCGCGGGCTACTCCGTCGCGATCGCCTGGAGGACGTTCATGCGGGCGGCGCGGCGGGCGGGCCACACGGCCGCGACGACACCGATCACGGCGGCCGCCGCGACGCACACCGCCAACCGGCCGTAGGGGATCGCGAGGACCTCCATCCCACCGTCGCCCTCCGCCATCACCCGCTGGAGGACGACGCCGAGGACGACACCCGTCCCGACCCCGAGCACCGCGCCGAACAGCGAGACGACGACCGCCTCGTAACGGATCATGCGGCGGAGTTGGCGGCGCTGCATCCCGAGGGCGCGGAGCAGACCGATCTCCCGCGTACGCTCGGTCACGGCGAGCGCGAGCGTGTTGACGATGCCGAGCGCGGCGACGAGGACCGACAGCAGCAGCAGTCCGAGCACGAGGTCGAGGAACAGGGCGATGTCCCCGGCGGCGTCGTCCTTGACCTGGGCGCGGTCCTTCAGTTCCAGGTTGGGCCACGGAGCGAGCGCCGACTCCAGCGCCGTTTCCGGCGCCGGACCGGTCGCCCCCGGGCCCGACGCCGCGACGTCGACCTCGATGCGGTCGATGGGGGCCTCCGGGTCGTGCGCCCGGTACCCCGCCCAGTCGATGATCATCGAGGGGGCGGACGGGGTGACCGACGGCCGGTCGACGTAGACGCCCACGACGCGGAACGTCCGTCTCGTCCCGTCCCGGTACTGGCCGTCGACCGTCGTCCCGGCCGTCCAGCCCCGCGCCGCCGCGACGCTGCGGCCGACGAGCAGCTCGTCCCCGCGTGCGGACGCCGTTCCCTCCTGGAGGGGCAGGCGGAAGTGGGCGAGGAGCTGACCGGGCGAGCCCGCCGCGGCCGTCCGCACGGAGCCGTCCATCCGGAACCGCGCCGTGCGGAGCGGGATCGCCGCGCGCACGCCCGCCACGCCCGCCACCGCGACGGCGGCCTCCTCGGCGACCGGGGTGATCCGGCTCCGCCCGGTGACCTGGTAGTCCGCGGTGAGGCCGGCGTCGAGCTGCCGGTCCACCGACGCCGCCATCGACTGGACGATCACCGACACCGACGCGATCAGCGCGAGCCCGACCGTCAGCGCGGACGCCGTCGCGGCCGTCCGCCGGGGATCGCGCAGCGCGTTCCGCCCGCCCATCCGGCCCGCGCTCCCGCCGAACCGGGCGAACGGCCAGGCCAGCGCCCGGACCGCCGGTCGGCTGAGGACCGGCGACACCACCACGACCCCCGCGAACAGCGCCATCGCGCCCGCCCCGACCAGGTTGAGCGCCGTGGACCCGTCCCCCGCGAGACCGGCGGCGACCAGGGCCGCGCCCGCCGCGAGCGCGACGCCCCCGCAGGCGAGACGCTTACGCGGCGGACGCGGCGACTCCGCCCCGTCGCGGAGCGCCGCGACGGGAGGTGTTCGCGCCGCGCGCCGTGCCGGGACCACGGCGGCGGCCGGCGTGACCAGCGTCCCCACCGCGTACGCGGCGATCACCGCGGAGGCGGGCACCACCGGCGACCCGAACGGCGGCGCCTCGCCACCGGTGACGACGCCCATCAACCGCGCCAGCCCGACCGCGACCCCGCAGCCGGCCGCGAGACCCAGCGTGGAACCGGCCAGGCCCACCCCGGCCGCCTCGCCGAGCACCGACCGCGTGACCTGCCCGCGCGAGGCGCCCACCGCCCGCAGCAGCGCCAGCTCCCGGACCCGGCCGCTGACCAGCATCGCGAACGTGTTGAAGATGATGAACGAGCCGACGAAGACCGCGATCACGGCGAACACCAGCAGGAACGTGCGGATGATCTTGATGACCTCCTTGATGGACGCGCCCTGCTCGTCGACCGCCTGCGCCCCGGTGATCGCCTCGACGCCGGGTGGGAGGACGGCGGCGACCGTGTCCCGGAGCCGCTCCTGCGGCACGTCGTCGTCCCCGTGCACGACGATCCGCGCGTACGTCCCCGGACGGTCGGACAGCAGCCGCCGCGCCGTGGCGGGCGCGAACGCCGTCATCGAGATCTGGTCGCTCAACGCGGAGTCGCCGACCTCGAACAGCCCCGTGAGCCGGAACGGGCGCGTGCCCGACGTCAACGCCACCGTGACCCGGTCGCCGATCCGGTATCCGGCGTCGTCGGCGGTCGTGACGTCGATGGCGACCTCGTCCGGCCCGGTGGGCGGCGCGCCGGACCTCAGCCGGGTCTGCGACAGGTCGCGATCGCCGTCCCACGCCACGCCCGTCTGCGGCTCCGCCCCCGCGATCTCGCCGCGCCGGTCCACGACGGCCGCGAACCCGGTGACCACCCCGCGCGCCTTCTCCACACCCGCCGCCCGCCGGACGGCCGCCAGCACCGACTCCGACACCGGACGGTCCGCCACCCGCTCCCCGAGTCCCGGCTCGAACGCCCGGTCGGCCCGGACGATCACGTCCGTGCCGCGTCCCAGATCGTCGAGGGCCCGGTCGAACGAGCGGTCCAGCGTGGCGGAGAAGATCAGCGTCCCGGCGACGAACGCGACACCGGCCACCACCGCCACCGCCGACATCAGCAGCCGGGCGCGGTGCGCGGCGAGGCCCCGGAGCACGAGCTTGAACATCATGGGACCGATTCCAGCCCGACGGGGCCGCGGCCCGGCAGCGTGAATCGTCGTGCCCGACCCCGACGAACGGCCCGCCTCTCGCGACTTTCGTAGGGGTGGCGCGCCGCGTCCCGATGCGTACGGTGTTGGTGTGCGCCTGCCATCGCCGCGTCCCGCCCTGGCGCGGCTTCTCCCACCCGGACGGTCCCGCGACCTGGTCGCCGACGCCGTCGTCGTCGTGTCCGGCGTGGCGTTGAGCCTCGGCGGGGACGGGGGAACGATCGTCCGTCCGCAGGGCGGCGCGACCGTCGCGCTCCTCATGGTCCCCGCGCTGGCGCTGGTGGCGCGGCGCCGCGCCCCGCTGACGGTCGCGTGGACCACCACCGCCGTGGCCGTCCTGGTGTGGCTCGTCGAACAGGCCGCGCCGGGGACGCTGCTGCGCGCGGACGCCGACCACACCCTCCGCCCACCGGTGTGGTGGCCGCCGACCGCGCCGCTCGCCGCCTACGCGGTGATGGCGTTCCCCCGCGACGGGGCCCGCCCGGTCTGGATCCGCGCGCTGCCCGTCGTCGTGCTGCTCGTCCCGGTCGGCGCCATCGGCGACGTGCTTCCGGTCACCGCCCTGCGGCGGTTCTCGGCGCAGGAGACCGACAGCGTCGAGGCACTGGTGTTCCGCAGCGCCGCCGCCGTGATCGGCGCGGCGCTGATCGGCATGTACGTCGCCGCGCGCCGCCGCGTCCTCCAGGCCCTCACCGACCGGGCGGAGCGGGCCGAGCGCGAACGGCACCTGCTGGCCGAACGGGCCCGCGCGGAGGAACGCGCCCGGCTCGCCGCCGAGATGCACGACGTCGTCGCGCACCGGGTCACGCTGATGGTGCTCCAGGCGGGGGCGCTGCGCGTCCGGGCCCCGGACGAGCCGACCCGCGCGGCCGCCGAGGAACTGCGCGGCACCGGCTGCCAGGCCCTCGAAGAGCTCCGCGACGTCGTCGGGCTGCTGCGCCGCGACACCTCCGGCGCCCCGGCGGAAGGCCCCGGCGCCGCCCCGGGACCGCTCCCGGACCTGTCGGCCCTGATCGCCGAGTCGGCTGCGGTCGGCGTCCCGGTGGAGTTCGCCGAGCACGGCGACCCGCCGCACGCGTCGCCCGCCGTGGGTCGCACCGCGTACCGGGTCGTCCAGGAGGCGCTGACCAACGCGCGCAAGCACGCGCCCGGCGCCACCGTCCACGTGGACGTCCGCTACGGCACCGGCGGCGTGACGCTGACCGTCCGCAACGCGGCGCGGTCCCGCGAACCGGACGCCGACCTGGCGGCCAGCGGGTCCGGGATGGGCCTCGCCGGGCTGCGGGAACGCGTCGAGCTGATCGGCGGGACGTTCGCCGCGGGCCCGCACCTGGACGGTTTCCGCGTCGAGGCGTCGCTGCCCGCCTACGTTCCGGTGGCGGGTTCGTGATCACCGTTCTCCTGGTGGACGACGAGCCGATGGTGTGCGCGCACCTGCGGACCATCCTCGGCGCCGCCGACGACGTTGAGGTGGTGGGGGAGGCGTACGACGGCGCCGCCGGGGTGGAGGCCGTCGTCCGGTACCGGCCGCACGTGGTGCTCATGGACCTGCGGATGCCGGGCGTCGACGGCCTCTCCGCGATCGAGCGCATCGCCGCGCTCCGCTCCCCGCCCGCCGTCGTCGCGCTGACGACGTTCGACGCCGACGAGTACGTCATCCGGGCCCTGCGGGCGGGCGCCGCGGGCTTCCTGCTGAAGACGACGCCGCCGGAGGACCTGGCGAAGCTGATCCGGGTCGCCGCCGACGGGCACACCGTGATGTCGTCGGCCGCGACCGTCCGGCTGCTCGGCACGGCCGACGCCCGCGCGTCCGACCGCGACCGGACCCGCGCCCTCCTCGGCGGCCTCACCGAACGGGAGACGCAGGTGCTGGCCTGCCTCGGCGAGGGCCTGTCCAACGCGCAGATCGCGGGACGCCTTTACCTCAGCGAGGCCACCGTCAAGGGTCACGTCTCCCGTGTGCTCGACAAGCTCGGCTGCGCCAACCGCACCCAGGCGGGGCTCATCGCACGCGACGCGGGCGTGCGCTGAGCCTAGGGCGCGGGCCCGCTCAGGCACCGTGCCGGGACCGGCGCACCTCGAACGCCAGCAGGACCGCACGGATCACCCAGATGGCCAGCGCCACCTGGAGGACGACGAGGAACCCCGCGCCGGGCCCCGCCGTGAACGCCAGCACCAGGAACACCGCGAGCAGCAACGGGAACGCCTTGAGAGGCCCGCGCGGATGGTGACGACGCCCTGCCATGTGCCGCATGTGCCTGTGCCGCATGTGATTCATGTGGCTCGCGTGTGCCATCGGACCCCAGCCGCCCGGCTCCCAGGGGACGGCGATGGGCGGCGGGGTCGCGGATTCGGGGAGGCCGGTCGGCGGCGGCAGATCCCGGACGAGCGCGCGCAGGTCGCCGTGCGTCTTGGCGGTGAGCGCGGTGTCCAGCCGCTCGTCCAGCTCGCCGCGGTCCAGCCGTCCGGCCGCGAAATGGTCGTGCAGGGCGAGCATCACCGCGTCGCGCTCGGCGTCGCCGACGCGGATCTCATCCTGGCGTGCCATCGTCACTCCTCGGCGGTCGCGGCCGTCGGGCCCGTGTCGTCGGTGTCGTCGTCGGCGAGGATCCGGTAGAGGTCGCGCCGCGCCTCCGCGAGGACGGCCGTGGCCCGATCGACCTGCTCCGCCGAACCGGAGTGGACGATCTGCATCATCGCGGCTCCCGTCTGCGCGGCCTGCTTGAACAGCTCGGGAACCCCCTCGCCGAACTCGGGCGTCATCTCCGCCCACGGCTCGGCCAGCCGCTCGGCGTTCTCCTCGACGTGGGCGCGGCCCGTGTCGGTGAGGTGGAACGAGCGCCGTCCGCCCGACTCCTCACCGGCGATCAGGCCCTCGTCCGCGAGCTGCTGGAGCGCCGGATAGACCGCGCCGGGGCTCGGCCGCCACGCGCCGCCGCTGCGCTCGTCGATCTCCTGGATGATCTGGTAGCCGTTGCGCGGCTCCTCGGCGAGCAGCACGAGGATCGCCGCGCGGACGTTGCCCTTGCGCGCCTTGGCGCCCTTGCCCCACGGCCCGCCGCGTCCCCGCGCCCACGGCGGACGCGGACCGTGCCCGAAGCCGCCGCGCGGGCCCCACGGCCAGGAGCCGGGACCGCCGCCACCGAACAGCGCACCGAACGGGAAGTCGCCCCAGGGGCCGTGGCCATGCGAGTGACCCATGTTCTTCACCACCTTCTGAGATCTCTCTAAGACCTCTCGCGATACGACAACGATATATCGAAAACGCGAAGATCGCACCGATGGTTCCCGGGACCTCCCACCCGGCGAACCGGACATGATCCTTAATTCCGGTCATGGCCGTCTGATCGCCGGGAAACGTGGGTAACAGCCGTAGGGGAAGGACGATGGGCGCACAGGAAGCGGTGACCGCCAGGGACGCGGTGCTCACGACGGACGCGCACGGCCCAGGGCTGCGCGTCCGCCGCGAGCTGCTGATCGGGCTGCTGCTGTTCGCGCTGTACACGGTGGTCGCCAAACTGCCCATGGAGGGCAGGACGGCCACCGCCCGCGAGAACGGCGAGGCGCTCCACAACCTCCAGAAGACCCTGCGCATCGACGTCGAGCTCGGCCTCAACGGATGGCTGGCGAACCAGTCGCTCGTGCGGGTCCTGGCCAACTACGAGTACGCGATCACCTACATCGCCAGCGCGCTCGCCCTGCTCATCTACCTGTTCGTCCGGCATCCCGAGCGGTACCGGATCGCCCGCAACGCGTTCATCCTGCTCAACCTCGGCGGCCTCACGACGTTCGCGCTGTACCCCGTCATGCCGCCGCGGCTCATGCCCGACCTCGGGTTCGTCGACACCGTCCTGCTGGGCGGCACGTTCGGTTCGTGGGGGTCGCCGCTGGTCGAGCACGCCGACAAGTACGCCGCCGTGCCGTCGCTGCACATGGGGTGGACGCTGTGGGTCGGCGTCGAACTCGCCCGCGTGCACGCCAGGCGCTGGGTGCAGGTGGTGAACGCCGTCCACGTCCTCGTCACCCTGTACGTGATCCTCGCCACCGCGAACCACTTCGTCCTGGACGCGGTCGCCGCCGTGCCGTTCGTCGTCGTCTCCGTGTACGTGGCGGAACGCATGGCCCGCCCGGCGCCCGCGCGGGCCGAGGGCCCCGACGCGTTCTTCCTCGCGGTGGAGACGCCCGCCGCCCCCCAGCACGCCGGCGGCGTGATCATGCTGGACACGTCGCGGCGGGACGTCGGCCCCGCCGACCTCGTCCGGGTGATCAAGGAGCGGCTGGGCGGGCTGCCCCGGTTCCGGCAGCGGCTGGTCCGCCGGGGCCGCTGGCGCCGTCCCGTCTGGCGCGCCCACGACCACGTCGACTGGGACTGGCACGTCTCCGAGCGGCATGTCGACGGCATGGACGGGCTGCGCGCCGTCGTCGCCGAACTCCAGTCGCGGCCGCTGCCGCTCGACCGGCCGCCGTGGCGCATGGTGGTGGTGAAGGGCGCCGCCCCGGGCCGCACCGCCGTCGTGTACCTGATGCACCACGTCGTCGCCGACGGCGTCGGCATCGTCGCCCAGGCCGTGCACCTGATGGACCCGCCGCCCGAACCGGCCGGCGCCCGGCCCCCGCGCAGGCCGCTCCGCAAGGCCCTCGCCACCGTGATCGGGCTCGGTCAGCTCGCCGTTGACACCGCGCCGCCCGACCGGCTGCCCGCGGCGGGGACGTCCGAGCGCCGGTTCGGCACCATGCACCTTCCGCTCGGAACCGTGCGGGACGTGGGCCGCCGGCACGGCGCCCGGGTCACCGACGTCGTGCTGTGCGCGGTCGCGGGCGCGCTGAACCGGACCGTCGCCGCGCGGGACGGCGCCCCCGGCACCTGCCGCGTCGCCGTCCCGCTGATGATGCGGCCGCCCGGCAGCGCCATGGTCGGCAACCACACCACCGCCGTCATGGTGGACCTGCCGCTCGGCACGATGCCCGAGACCGAACGGCTCGCGCTGATCTCCCGGCGCAGCCGCGTGCTGCGGTCCGGGACGCGGGCGCAGGCCGCGTGGACCGTGATGTGGCAGGCGGGACGGCTCCTGCCCGGCCCGCTGCACGCCCGCTTCGCGCGGATGGCCTACAGCGGCCGTTTCCTCCAGGGCACCGTGTCGAGCCTTCCGGGGCCGGACACGACGCTGCGGCTCGCGGGCGCCCCGCTCACCGCCGTGTACCCGATCGTCCCGCTCGCCCCCGGCACGCCGTTCGCGCTGGCCGGGCTCGGCGTCGCCCGCGAACTGTGCTTCGGGCTCTCCCTCGACCCCGGCCTCGTGGACGACGCCGACGCGGTGATGGACGCCTGCCTCGACGTCATCGAGGAACTGCGGGACGAGCCGGTGCTGTCAGACGCTGCGCATCGCGCGGAGTGACTGCCGAAGCGACCCCACGGTCGCGAAGACGGCGGTCGGTTCGTAGCCGCAGTGCGCCATGCAGTTCGCGCAGCGCTCGTCGCGGCCCCGCCCGTAGGCGGTCCAGTCGGTCGTGTCGAGAAGCTCCTGATAGGTGGCGGTGTGGCCGTCGTCCATCAGGTAGCAGGGCCGCTGCCAGCCCTTCAGCGAGTACGACGGGATCGCCCACGCCGTGCACGGGAAGTCGACCCTGCCTTCGAGGAAGTCCAGGAACAGCGGCGAGTGGTTGAGCCGCCAGCGGCGCCGCCGCCCGCCCGCGAACGCCTTGCGGAACAGCTCCCGCGTCTCCCGGACGCCGAGGAAGTGCTCCTGGTCGGGCGCCTTCTCGTACGCGTACGCCGGGGAGATCATCATCTGGTCGACGCGGAGGTCGTCGTTGAGGTAGTCGAGGACGTCGATCACCGTCTGCGGGGTGTCGGTGTTGAAGAACGTCGTGTTCGTCGTGACCCGGAACCCGCGTTCCCGACAAAGCCTGATCGCGTCCACCGCCTGGTCGAACACGCCTTCCTTGCAGACGGACGCGTCGTGCCGCTCCCGCAGCCCGTCGATGTGCACCGCCCACGCGAAGTACCGGGACGGCTCGAACAGGTCGATCTTCTTCGGGATGAGCGCCGCGTTCGTGCACAGGAACACGTACCGCTTCATCGCGACGAGTTCGGCGACCATCTCCCCGATCTGGGGGTGCATGAGCGGTTCGCCGCCCGCGATCGACACCATCGGCGCGCCGCACTCGCGGACCGCCGCGACGGCCTGCTCCACCGGCATCCGCTGCTTCAGCACGTCCGCGGGATGCTGGATCTTCCCGCAGCCCGCGCACGCCAGGTTGCACGCGAACAGCGGCTCCAGTTCGACGATGAGCGGGAACCTCGTCCGTCCGCGGAGCCGGTTGCGCAGGATGTGCCCGCCGACGCGGAGGCTCTGGCGCAGTGGCATCGCCATGTGTTCACGACCCCTTCAGGTAGCGGCCCAGCGCGCTGAGGGGGAACACCAGGCGGTACAGGTGGTAGTTGATGTAGAAGTCGCCGGGGAAGCCGGTGCCGGTGAAGTGGTCCTCGTCCCAGGTGCCGTCCTCGCGCTGCCGCTCGACGAGCCAGCGGACGCCGCGTTCGACGGACGCGCCGCGCTCACCGGCGGCGAGCAGCGCCAGCAGCGCCCACGCGGTCTGCGACGCGGTGGACGCGCCGTGCCCGACCCAGCACCGGTCGCGGTAGGAGCGCAGGTCCTCGCCCCAGCCGCCGTCGTCGCGCTGGTGGCGTTCCAGCCAGCCGACCGCGTTCCGGATCACGGGCCTGTCCGGCCGGACGCCCGCCGCGATGAGCGCGGGCACGACGCCGCCCGTCCCGTACACGTGGTTGGCGCCCCACCTGCCGAACCACGACCCGTCCGGCTCCTGCGCCTTCAGCAGCCACACCACGGCCCGTTTCACCAGCCGCGAGTCGGCCATGCCCCGGTGCGCCATCGCCTCCACGACGTGCGCGGTGACGTCGGCGGACGGCGGGTCGATCACCTCGCCGAAGTCGCAGAACGGCAGCCTGCGGCACAGTGCGCGCGTGTTGTCGGCGTCGAACGCGCCGAACCCGCCGTCCCTTGACACCATTCCGGCCATCCACCGCACGCCCCGCTCGATCGCCGGTTCCGCCGCCGGGTGCCGGACGCGGTTCAACGCGAGGACCACCTCGGCGGTGTCGTCGACGTCGGGATAGCAGTCGTTGTCGAACTCGAACGCCCAGCCGCCCGGGGGGAGGTCGGGGCGCCGCACCGACCAGTCGCCGGGGCCCTTGACCTCCTCGCGGATCAACCAGTCGGCGGCCCGTTCCACGGCGGGATGCCCGGCGGGCAGTCCGGCGTCGGTGAGGGCGTTCATCGCGAGGGCGGTGTCCCAGACGGGTGACTGGCACGCCTCGACGCGCCGTCCTCGTTCGTCGCGGATGGTGAATCGTTCGAGACCGTCCAGGGCGCGTTGGAGGATCGGATGGTCGACGCCGTAACCGAGCAGGTGCAACGCCAGTACCGAGTACACCCACGGCGGCTGGATCCCGCCCCAGCAACCGTCCCGCTCCTGCCGCGCGACGATCCAGTCGGCGGCGCGGCGCAGCGCGGCCCGCCGCACCGTCTTGACCGGACGCCGCTCGTACACGTGCAGCGCCTTGTCGAGCGTCCCGAACACCAGGTCCCAGCCCGACGGCGCCCGCTTCTCCGGGAGCGGGACGTCATAGCCGGGATACAGCTCGCCCAGCTCGAACGGCAGCGGCCGGACGGGCCGAAGCGCGCCCACGACCGACAGCGGGACGATCGTCTGCCGCGCCCAGCACGCGAAGTCGTAGACGTTCAGCGGGAACCAGCGCGGCAGGAAGATCATCTCCGGTGGCACGATCGGCAGGTCGTCCCACGACCACCGGCCGAACATCGCCAGCCAGAAACGTGTGAACACCCGGGTCGCCGGGACGCCTCCCTCACCGCGGACGTAGGCGGCGGCGCGGGCCATGTGCGGCGTGTCGGGCGGGTCGCCGGCGAGCCGCAGCGCCACGTACGCCTCGACGGTCGTGGACAGTTCGGGCGGCCCGTCGTGGAAGTTGGCCCAGGTGCCGTCCGGGGCCTGCTGCGACCTGATCCAGCGGGCCGCCTCGCGGGTGTCGTCGTCGGTGCGGACGCCGAGGAACTCCCGCAGCAGCAGGTCCTCGGCGTCCATCGTGACGTTGGTCTGCAACTCGCCCTTCCACCAGCCCTCCGGCGACTGGAGGAGCAAGAGATGGTCGCGGGCGGCCTCCAGCGCGTCGGCGGCGGTCCGCCGGACGTCCTCACGGCCCGTGGTGGGCTCCTCCACCGCCGTCATCAGTGGTCCCGGCGGGTGACGAAGTCGGCGACGCGCAGGAACTCGGCCCGGACGGGTTCGGGCAGCCGGGCCGAGGCCAGATGCTCGGCGGCGCGCTGGATCCGGCGCTCGGCCTCCCTCTCGGCCCAGGCGCGCCCGCCCGCCGCCTCGACGAGCGCCGCGACCTCCCGCAGGTCGTCCTCGGAGAGGTCGGCGCGCCCGTACATCTCGGCGAGGCGCTCGGCGTGCGGCCCCTCGGCGTTCAGCGCGGCGACGACCGGAAGCGACATCTTGCGGGACCGCACGTCCGACAGCGCGGGCTTGCCGGTCGCGTCCGGGTCGCCCCAGATGCCGAGCAGATCGTCCACGAGCTGGAACGCGATGCCGAGATCGGCGCCGAACGCCTCCAGCGCGTCCGACAGCGACTCCGGCGCCCCGTCCAGCACGGCGCCGATCGCGCAGGAGCACGCCAGCAGCGCGGCGGTCTTCCCGGCCGCCATGGCCACGCACTCGTCCAGACTGATCTTCCTGCGGGTCTCGAAGTCCATGTCGAGGGACTGGCCGGCGATCAGGCCGCGGGTCGCCGCCGCCAGCGCGTGCGCGGCCCGCGCCGACCCCTGCCCCGGCGCCTCCAGCAGCACCTCCCCGGCGAGCGCGAGCAGCGCGTCACCGGCGAGGATCGCGGACGCCTCACCGAAGATCGTCCACGCGGCGGGGCGGTGCCTGCGGGTCCGGTCGCCGTCCATGATGTCGTCGTGCAGCAGCGAGAACGCGTGTACGAGCTCCACCGCGACCGCGCCGGGCAGCGCGCTCTCCTGGGGGGCCAGGGCGGCGCGGGCCGACAGCAGCGCCAGCGCCGGGCGCAGCGCCTTCCCGGCCGGGGCCGCGCGGGGACGGCCCTCCTCGTCGGTCCAGCCGAGATGGTAGGCCGCGACGCGGTAGGTGCGCGGATCGAGCCGGCCGACCGCGGCGCGCAACGCGCCGTCGACCAGCTCGCGGACATCGGTCAGGGACACCGGAACCGCCGTCACCGGACTCCCACCCCCTCGGGCGCCCGCTCCGGCCACCGTTCCAGGTGGCGGCGGACGAGGCGGGCCGCGGTGAGACCGCTGCGCACCGCCCCCTCCATCGTGTCGGGCCACCCCGTGTCGGTCCACGCGCCCGCCAGGAACAGGCCCGGCGCCCGCGTCGCAGCGGCGGGCCGGACCTCCGCGCAGCCGGGACGCTGCCGGAACGTCGCCCGCCGCTCCCGCGTCACGAACAGTTCCCGGACGGACGCGCTCCGCGCGGCGGGCAGCAGCCTGCGCAGCTCCGGCACGAACCGGGCCCGGATCTCCGCGGTCGGCATGTCGATCCAGCGGTCGGCGGCCGACAGCGACACCGCGAGGTACTGGCCGGGGCCCCGCAGCCCGCTCACCGTCGACCTGTCGAACACCCACTGGACGGGCGAGCCGACCGCCGCGGCGAACGGCACGTCCAGGACCTTCCGGTCGTAGACGACGTGGACGTTCACGATCGGGCTGGCGTCCAGCTCGTGCCAGCGCAGCGGGTCCGGCAGCGCCTGCGCGGGCAGCAGCCGCGCCGCCGCCTCGTGCGGCACCGCCACGATCACCGCGTCGGCCGCGATCGGCGCGCCGTCCACGACGACCTTCGGGTCGGTGGTGATCGCCTCGACCTTCGCCTTCAGCCGCACCGTCCCGCCCATCTCGGCGATCCGCCGCAGCGCGGGGCCGCCGTGCAGCTCGCCCAGCGGCACGAGCGGCACCCCGATGTCGGCGGCGTCGGCGCGGCCGAACAGGGCGCGGCGGCACACCATCGCCGCCAGGCCGAGCGCGGCGTCGTCGACCTCGGCGTTCAACGCGGACGTGAGGAACAGCCCCCACAACGCCTGCCGGGCCCACGTCCGCTGCCCCCGCCCGGCCAGCCACGCCCCGGCCGACACCGCGTCGAGCGCCGGGTCGGCGGGGTCGAGCGCGCGCATCGCGGCCGCGGCCCGCAGGCTCCGGACCCGGTCGGTGAGGGGGAGCGGCGAGTATCCGGCCAGGGCGGGCAGCAGGTGCAGCGGGCCGGGCAGGCTCGACCGCCGCAGCCGCGCGGGCCGCGTCCCCGGCCGTAGGACCGGAACGTCGAACCGGTCCTGCACCGACACCAGGTGTTCGGCGCGAAGTCTGCGCAGCAGCCCCTGGTACGCCGTGCAGCAGCGGAGGAAGACGTGCTGGCCGTTGTCGACGCACAGGTCCCCGTGCCCGAACGAGTGCGTGGCGCCGCCCAGCCACGGGCGGGACTCCACGAGCGTCACCGGCACGCCCGACTCCCGCAACGCGATCGCGGCGCTGATGCCGGCGAGGCCGCCGCCGACGATGACGACGCTCACCGCTCCACCCCCGACAGCGCCCGCGCCGCCACGACCGCCTTCTGCCAGGCGGGCAGCGACACCCGCGTGTTCAACGCGGCCGAGGGGCGCTCCGCGATGGTCTCCAGCAGCCGCCGGTAGATGCCCGCCATCGCCGCCGTGCACGCGGCGCTGCGGCGGTCCAGCAGCGGCAGCAGCCGCAGTCCCTCGGCGTACCAGGCCCGCGCCCGCTCCGCCTGGAAGCCGATCAGCTCGTTCAGCCGCGACGGCGGGTCGACGAACATGCCGGAGTCGTCCAGCCGCAGCGTGCAGCCGAACCTGTCCAGGTCCTCGGCGGGAATGTAGGTGCGGCCCGCCATCCGGTCCTCGCGCAGGTCGCGCAGGATGTTGGTGAGCTGGAGCGCGACGCCGAGCGAGTCCGCGAGGCCCTCCGCGCGCTGCCGGCCGTCCGAGCCGAACACCCCGAGCGACAGCCGCCCCACCGACCCCGCCACCCGGCGGCAGTAGCGCAGCAGGTCGTCGAACGTCTTGTAGTCGGCGTCGCGGACGTCGTCCTCGCACCCGTCGATCAGCTCGTCGAACGCGTCCAGCGGGATCGGGTAGCGGTCCGCCGCGTCCGACAGCGCGGTCAGCACCGGATGGCCCTCCAGGGCCTGGACGTCGGCGCGGCGCCGCAGCACCTCGCGCACCGTCCCGAGCCGCCGCCGCGACCTGTCCAGGAGGTCCAGCCGGACGCACGCGGGCTCGGGACCGTCCCCGATGTCGTCGACGCCCCGCGCGAACGCGTAGATCGCGCTCATCGCCCGCCGCTTCGGCGGCGGCATCAGCCGGATCCCGTAGGAGAAGTTGCGGGCCTCCTCGCGCACCACCCGCTCACAGTGCCGATAAGCGTCAAGGACCCGGTCGGAACGTTCACACGCCTCCGAAACCGTCATCGCCTTCCCCTTCCCAGGCCCCGGGCCCATCCGGCCAGAAGCCCCGCGCGTTGTGGACGCAGTCGATGCGCCAGCACGTCGTAGCCGCCGCGCTCCAGCGCGGACAGCGTCGCCCGGCCCCCGGCGACATAGCCCGCCACGGCGATCCGCGCCCAGCCCGTCAGGCCCGCCATGAGCGGCGCGGCCCCCCGGTCCAGGAGTTCGCGGGCGCGCCCGGCCTCCAGCGCCAGCACGCCCCGCAGCCGCGTCGGCGTCACCGGCCGCGCCAGGTCGTCCTCGGCGCAGCCGAACCGGCGCAGGTCCTCGCCCGGCAGGTAGATCCGGCCGTCGCGGTAGTCCTCCCCGGCGTCCTGGCAGTGCTCGATGAGCTGCAACGCGGTGCAGACGTCGTCGGACGCCGCGACCAGGCCCGGCCGGTGGGCGCGGAACAGGTGCAGGACGACGCGTCCCACCGGCGCCGCGGACAGCGCGCAGTACGCCAACAGGTCCCCGAACGTCTCATACCGGTGGACGACCTGGTCCTGCCGGTTGGCACGGATCAGGTCGCGGAACGGATCCTCGGGGATCCGGTGCGCGTGCGCGACCGGGGCCAGCCTGCGCAGCTGCGGCAGGTTCGGCGTCCGCCCGGCGAACACGCGGTCGAGGTCGTCGTCCACCAGATCGAGCAGCTTGGACCGCTGCTCCGGCGGGGCCTCGTCGCCGATGTCGTCGACGAGCCGGGCGAAGCCGTAGACGGCCCGCAGCCCGGCGCGGTGCCGAGCCGGCAGCAGCCGCGCCGCGACGGGAAAGTTCTCCCGCGCGGCGAGCCGGTCCAGCTCGCGGTCCCGCTCCTCCAGGCTCCAGGACGCATCAATGATCACCTCCATGAGATCGACCGGACCGGCACCGGGGAAACCCTGGCCAAGGTATGGACTTCGTGAAGCGCCGCTTTACCCGGCCCGGACCGTTCCAGGAAACCGCCGCCCACGGGGTTGACCTTCTCCGGCCGGTCTCGGGGAATGGGGACCCGTTCCGTCGCCCGATCGCGATACTGGAGAGTGGCTGTTTCGGGCCGTTCCAGTGGGAGGCAGCGGTGAGTACTGCGCGGCGGCGGGGCCTCGCGGCGGCGGGCACGGTCGTGGCGGCCGCGCTGGTCAACGTGGCGACGGGGATGCTCACGCAGAACTGGACCGCCGCCTGGTGGGCGTTCACCGGCGTGGTGGTGCTGGTCGGCGGGGCGTTGCAGGCGTGGCTGACCGTCGCCATGGGCCCCGAGTCGTCGCGGACCCAGCGGATCGATCGCACGACCGTCGGCGGAAACGCCCGGCAGAAGCTCGACGGCCCGGGGGAACAGACGGTGAGCGGGTCCCAGATCAGCGGGGACCTGAACCAAGAGCAGAATGGCTGAACGCGACTCCGGTCGCGGACGGATCTTCGCCGGGCGGGGTGGCGGAGGGCCGGTGGTCAAACAGATCGTCCGCCGGTCGCGTGTCGGACGAGACGCGATCATGAACGTGTATCTCGGCGGGCGCGGCACCGGACGGGCCGTCCACCCCGAGGACCGCCGGACCATGCTGAACGCGCTGCGCCACATCTGGATCGACGGGGTCCTCGAACGGTCGATCTACCGCAGGACCGTCCTCGAACTCGGCCTCGAAGACCGACCCGACATGGTCGACAACCCCTGGGACGTGCACCTTGAGGAGCCCGACCACACGCCGGTGCCGCTGGAGCGGGGCGTCACCCCCGGCCACGTCCTGCGGACGCGGCGAAGCCTGCTGATCGTCGGTGCTCCGGGCGCCGGGAAGAGCACCATGCTGCTCCAGCTCCTGCGCGAACTCCTCGACGAGGCCGAGGACGAGACGAAGCCGATCCCGGTGGTGTTCCACCTCGGCTCCTGGCAGGGGGAGACGTCCCTGAGGCAGTGGCTCGTCGACGGACTCACGGCCACGCCGTACAGCGTTCCGCCGGACGTCGCCCGGCTGTGGGTCGAGGAACGACGGATCCTGCCGCTCCTCGACGGCCTCGACGAGGTCGCGTTGGAGCATCGTGTCGCCTGCGCCCGCGCCATCGACGCGTTCCACGCCGAGGACGGTCTGCTTCCCGTCGTCGTCTGTAGCCGTGTCGCCGAGTACGCGACCCTCGGGTTCAAGCTGGGGTTCAAGTCGGCGCTTCACGTGCAACCCCTGACACGTTCGCAGGTGGACGGCTATCTGGACCGCTTCGGCGCGCCCCTCGCCGGGATGCGCGAGGCGCTGGGCGCCGACCCGACCCTGTGGGAACTTCTCCAGACCCCGTTCCTGCTCGGCATCGCCGTCCGCGCCTACGAGGGGCTTCCCGCCGAGGAGATCTCCCTGGAGCACGGCCCGCTGCCGGACCGCCGCACCCGCCTGATCGACGCGTTCGTGGACCGCACCCTCCGCGGCCGTCCGGGCCGCTCGCAACTGGACAGGCGACAGGTCGTCCGATGGCTCGCCTACACGGCGAGGGCCCTGGGAGTCCGCCTGGAGACGGTCTTCCACATCGAGATGGTCACGCGTTCCTGGCTGCCACTGGGAAAGATGACCCTCGTGACGGCCGCGACCACGCTCCCCCTCGTCGCGTTGACCGGAACGCTGTGCTACCTGCTGACCGAGATGGTCTTCGACCGGAGCCAGGCGATTTCTTTCACGACGGTCGTCGCCGTTCTCGCCGGTGTCGGTGGCCTCGTCTCAGAGCACGAATTGAAGGGTCCGGTGGGCGGCGGCCGTGCCGAACAACTCGTCTCGACATTGAGGGAAATGTTGGCGATCGCCTCCGGGCTGGCCACCGTCTCCGCCTTGGGCGGTGGAGTGATCGGTGCCTTCGCCGCGGGTATCGCTCACGCCCCGATAAGGTCGTCGGATTTGATGGTCGTCGGCGACTATGCGGTCAGGGGTGCGTTCTTCCTTGCGCTGGTGGCGATTCTACTGGTCTTCGCCGACCCGGTTTTGGCCACGCGTCGGGAATTCCATGAGTTCCCACCGGGCAAGGCCCTCTCCCTGGAGAGTCGGCTGGGCCTCGACCTCACCCTGGCGATCGGCGTACCGGCCGCGCTGATTTTCGGGATCCTGAACGGCGGACCAGGTGCCCTCGCCGGTGGTCTGCTGGGCGTGTGCGCCGGATACCTGTGCGTTGGGCGAAGGCTCGTCGGTTACTGGTGCACACGTGTGCTCCTCGCCTCGGACGGGCTCCTCCCGCTCCGGTATCTCCGCTTCCTCGATCTCGCGGTGTCACGAATGCTGCTCATCCAGATCGGAGGCGGGCACAGGTTCTACCATCGCCTCCTCCTGGAGTATTTCGCCGGACTGGACCTGGAGGACGTGCCGGACGGCTACCGACAAGGCGGCCTTCCGGTCGCCGACATGACCCCTGAGGTCGTGTTGAGCAACGCGCAGACCAGCAAAGATCATCGGCTCGTCCTGAAACAGCTTCGATATGCCGGTAACCATGTGCCGGTGGAAGAGTTCGCACCCGCCGCTTTCGAGGCGGCGCGGAAAATGATCCCCGAACCGGACGATGATGGAAATCGAAAGGCGGATCAGTCGCTCGTGGACATCGTCGTCTCCGCCCATCGGCTCGTGTTCAACTCGGGGCACCTCGACCTGTCACCCGCAGCGGCGTTCGAAGTCGCAGAATTCCTGTACTCCCTCACCTCCGCCAAGGAGGCGCACATCAGGCGGTGGTGGAAGACGGCCGAGGAGTTCTACCGGTTGGCGATCGACTCGGAACATCCGATCTATGCGCCGGCGGCCAAGAAGAACCTGGAAAGGGGCCCCTCTCCCACGGCACTGAGACTTCCGGACGTCGCGCCCTATCAAGGGCACGGCCCGCCCTTCTTCTACTGACCGCCGGACGTCGTCCTTGGTGGATTTACCGGAGGCGTTCGGTCAGGTGGACGGTGATGTCGTCGCCGACGTCCTTGCCGAGCGCCTCGCGGACCTCCGCCTTCACGGCCAGCTTGTGGTTGCCGTCGCCGAGCGCCATGAACGAGCCCTGGAACGGGTGCCCGTCGATGGTCCCCTTGACCTTGACCAGGCCCCGCGTTCCGAAGAACTCCGCCGACTCGGGCCAGATCACGTACGTCCAGCCGCCCTTGGCCGGGCTCTTCCGCAGGGTCGCGGTGAATCGCTTGTCGAGACTCGTGGTCATGGTGCGTCCTCTCTGAGGGTGTCGTTCTCAGATGTAGACCGTCCTCGACTCCGAATCTCATCGCCGCACCCGACGAAATGTGCGCTTCGCTGCGTGCGCTTCAGCTCAGCCGGGGGAGGAGTTGGAGCGCGACGTCGAGGGGACGGCCGTCCGGGTCGCCGCCGTCCTCGGTCGTCCACACCTCGGAGAGCACGCACACGGCGAAGCCCCATGCCTCCACCCGCTCGCGCGGCATGCCGAGACCGTCCGCGAGCTGCTCGATCCGCGCGGGCACCAGCTTGAGCAGGGCGTCGTCGCGGTCGTCGGGGTCGGGGTTGTAGAGCAGGGCGCCCGTCTCGTAGCCGGGGTCGCCGACGTAGCCGTGCGGGTCGATGGCCAGCCACGGCTCCCGCTCGGCCCGCAGCACGTTGTCGTGGTGCAGGTCGCCGTGCAGGACGACCCGTTCCGTCGCGTCGCCGCACAGTTCCTCGAAGAGCTTCGCGGCCCGCTCCACCAGGTGCCGGGGCAGCGGGGCGTCCCCGGGGAACCGGTCCAGGTGCCTCGTGAACGCCGCGCCCGCCTTGACGAGATCGGGGAGCGGGCTCTCGGGTGGTGCCGGCCGGTGCAGCCGCCGGATCACGTCGATCACCGCGGCCGTGGCGTCCTCGTCCCGCTCGGGGACGAGGTCACGGGCGAGCGTCCCGGGGGTGGCACGTTCCAGCAGCAGCGCGCCGCGTTCCGCGTCGTGGGCCAGCAGCCGGACGGCGCCGCGCCCGTCGTAGAACTCCAGCGCCGCCGCCTCCACGGCGAGGTGGCCGGGCCGGGTCGGGCCGAGCTTCAGCACGGCCGCCGACCCGTCCTCCCGTGTCGCCTCCGCCACCCAGTGGTAGCTCAGCGCGTAGGGGCGCCCGAGACGCAGGCCCCAGTCCCGGGCGACGGCGTCGGCGATGCGGGGCAGGTCGTCCAGCCAGCGGCGGCCGTCCGCGCCCCAGACGCCGAGCGCGTTCCGGACGAGAACGGGAGGAGGAGTGATCACGACGTCAACTCTGCCATCTCCACCGGGATGCAAGTAACTCGATGTCGAGATAAATTGGAAGTAGCTTGACATCAAGAGAAGAGCGGTGGAAGTTAGCCGGACCTGATTCCCGGTCAGAAGCCCGGCTAGGGCAGGATCGACGTACGAGATCGAGATGATACGCCGCGTGCTCATGTCCCGGACCGGACGCGCGGTGGTGACGGAGGAGGAGTCCGTGTCCGCGAACAGCTTCGGCAGCCTTGACAAGCTGCAGGTTGGCGATAAGTCGTACGACATCTACCGGCTGGACGCCGTCGAGGGCTCGGCCCGACTCCCGTACAGCCTCAAGGTGCTGCTGGAGAACCTGCTGCGCACCGAGGACGGCGCGAACGTCACGGCGGAGCACATCCGCGCGCTCGGCCAGTGGGACCCCAAGGCGCAGCCGAACAAGGAGATCCAGTTCACCCCCGCCCGGGTGATCATGCAGGACTTCACCGGCGTGCCCTGTGTGGTGGACCTCGCCACGATGCGCGAGGCCGTCCGCGACCTCGGCGGCGACGCGAGCAGGATCAACCCGCTGGCGCCCGCGGAGATGGTCATCGACCACTCGGTCATCGTCGACTACTTCGGCTCCCCGGACGCGTTCGAGCGCAACGTACAGCGGGAGTACGAGCGCAACCGGGAGCGGTACCAGTTCCTGCGGTGGGGGCAGACGGCGTTCGACGAGTTCAAGGTCGTCCCGCCCGGCACCGGCATCGTCCACCAGGTGAACATCGAGCACCTCGCACGCGTCGTGTTCGACCGCGACGGCGTCGCCTACCCCGACACGTGCGTCGGCACCGACTCGCACACCACGATGGAGAACGGCATCGGCGTGCTCGGGTGGGGCGTCGGCGGCATCGAGGCGGAGGCCGCGATGCTCGGCCAGCCGATCTCCATGCTCATCCCGCGCGTGGTGGGCTTCAAACTGAGCGGTGAGCTGCCCGCCGGGACGACCGCGACCGACCTGGTGCTGACCGTCACCGAGATGCTGCGCGAGCACGGCGTGGTCGGCAAGTTCGTCGAGTTCTACGGCGAGGGCGTCCACGCCCTGCCGCTGGCGAACCGCGCCACGATCGGCAACATGAGCCCCGAGTTCGGCTCCACCTGCGCCATCTTCCCGATCGACGACGAGACGCTGAGCTACCTGCGGCTCACCGGGCGCAGCGAGGAGCAGATCGCGCTCGTCGAGGCGTACGCCAAGGCGCAGGGGCTGTGGCTCGACCCGTCCGTCGAGCCGGAGTTCTCCGAGTACCTGGAGCTCGACCTGGCGACGGTCGTCCCGTCGCTGGCCGGCCCCAAGCGCCCCCAGGACCGCATCTCCCTCGCCGAGGCCAAGACGACCTGGCGGCGGGACGTGCAGAACTACGTCGGAAGCGTGCTCGGCACGCTGGACGAGGCGTCCAACGAGAGCTTCCCCGCCTCCGACAGCCCGGCGGTCACCCGGCAGAGCAACGGGGACAAGCCGCGGCAGGTCGACCCCGACGGCTCGAACCGTCCGCACAAGCGGGTCCCGGTGACGCTGGAGGACGGGACGGAGTTCGAACTCGACCACGGCCATGTCGCCGTCGCCGCCATCACGTCCTGCACCAACACGTCCAACCCGTACGTGATGATCGGCGCGGCGCTGCTGGCGAAGAACGCGGTGGAGAAGGGCCTCACCCGCAAGCCGTGGGTGAAGACCTCCCTCGCGCCCGGGTCGCAGGTCGTCACCGACTACCTCGAACGCGCCGGGCTGACCCCCTACCTCGACAAGATCGGCTTCAACCTGGTCGGGTACGGCTGCACCACCTGCATCGGCAACACCGGCCCGCTCCAGCCGGAGATCTCCAAGGCCGTCAACGACAACGACCTCGCGGTCACGGCGGTGCTGTCCGGCAACCGCAACTTCGAGGGACGCATCAGCCCCGACGTGAAGATGAACTACCTCGCGTCGCCGCCGCTCGTCATCGCCTACGCGCTCGCGGGGACGATGGACGTCGACATCCTCAACGACCCGATCGCCGACGGCGCCGACGGCCCGGTGTACCTGCGCGACATCTGGCCCGCGCCCGAGGACGTCGCCGCGATCGTCGAGTCGTCCATCGGCCAGGAGATGTTCGCGGCGAGCTACGCCGACGTCTTCAAGGGCGACGAGCGCTGGACCGGCCTGGACATCCCCACCGGCGACCTGTTCGAGTGGGACCCGTCGTCCACCTACGTCCGCAAGGCCCCGTACTTCGACGGCATGAGCGCCGAGCCGGAGCCCGTCACCGACATCCACGGCGCGCGGGTGCTCGCCAAGCTCGGCGACTCGGTCACCACCGACCACATCTCCCCGGCCGGGGCCATCAAGGTCGGCACGCCCGCCGCGCAGTACCTCCAGGACAACGGCGTCGCCGTCAAGGACTTCAACTCCTACGGCTCGCGTCGCGGCAACCACGAGGTCATGATCCGCGGGACGTTCGCGAACATCCGGCTCCGCAACCAGCTCCTCGACGACGTCGAGGGCGGCTTCACCCGCGACTTCACCCAGGAGGGCGCGCCCCAGTCGTTCATCTACGACGCCGCGCAGAACTACGCCGCGCAGGGCACGCCGCTCGTCGTCATCGCGGGCAAGGAGTACGGCTCCGGGTCGTCGCGCGACTGGGCGGCCAAGGGCACGGCGCTGCTCGGCGTCCGCGCCGTCATCGCCGAGTCGTACGAGCGCATCCACCGCTCGAACCTCATCGGCCTCGGGGTGCTGCCGCTCCAGTTCAAGGACGGCGAGTCCGCCGAGTCCCTCGGCCTCACCGGCACCGAGACGTTCGACATCACCGGCGTCACCGCGATGAACGAGGGCGGCGTCCCGGACGAGGTCACCGTCCGCGCCGACGGCAAGGAGTTCTCCGCGACCGTCCGCATCGACACTCCCGGTGAGGCGGACTACTACCGCAACGGCGGCATCCTCCAGTACGTCCTGCGCAACCTCATCCGCAAGTAGCCGTGTACGGGCCGCCCCTCGCGGGGGGCGGCCCGCTTCACCGTTCGACGGCCACGCGCACGCCGAATCCGATGAACGCCACCCCGGTGACCTGCTGAAGGCGCCGCTTGACGGCCGGACGCGTCAGAACACCGCGCGCCGCCCCCGCCGCGAGGACGACGACCAGGAGCCACAGCAGCCCCTCCAGGACGTGGATGACGCCGAACAGCATGCTCGTCGCGAACGTCGGAGCTCCGTCCGGGATGAACTGCGGCAGCATGCTCATGTAGAAGACGCCGACCTTGGGGTTGAGCAGGTTGCTCGTCAGCCCGACGCGCAGCGCGGTCAACCCGGAGACGCTCGTGTCCGGGGCGTCCTCGCCGTCGCGCACCTTCCGGCGGTTCCGCCACAGCGCCTGCCCGCCCAGCCACAGCAGGTAGCAGGCGCCCGCGACGCGCAGCACGTCGAACGCGACACGGGACGCCGCCAGCAGCGCGGTCAACCCGGCGGCGCTCGCCGCCGCCCAGCACAGCAACCCGGTGACGACCCCCACACTGGCGAGATAACCGGTCCGCCGACCACTGGTCACGGTCGTACGCAGGACGAGCATCGTGTCCACGCCCGGAGTGATCGTCATCAGGGCGGCCACGACGGCGAAGGCGATGCAGGCCGTCAGCATGAGGATCATTCTCTCAGGAGCGTCCGCCCCTTTGAAGCCTTACAGCTCGGCGAATCCCACCAGGGCCACGACCAGTGCCGGCGCCCCGGTCACGACCAGGGCGCGAGCGAACATGCGCCCGTAGCTCGTCGCGAGTTGCAGCACGTTGAAGACGACCAGCCCGGCTGCGGCCACAGGCGTCACCACCGGATACCAGCCCGTCCACCACGGAACGACGACCAGCACCGGAACGAGCAACGACACCAGGCAGTCGGCGACGATGAGCCAGGCGGGGAACGCGCCCGTCGGAACTCCGCCCGCCAGCGCCACCAGCCCGTCGCCTCCCTGGGCGATCATGGGTTTCCGCCATCGGACGATCATGTGCCGCATTCCCACGACGCCCTGCGGCACCAGCAGAACGACCAATAACCCCTGACAGAGCCACATCACAACGTTCACGGCGATCGCCTCCTCGGGGGCGGCGGCGAACTGTCACCCTCGGGCCCGCTCAGTCGCGGGCATCCTCCCGGGGACGCGCCGCACCGACCGCAAGGATAGATCGACCCGGACCGCCGGAGACAGCGGCAGAACGTCCGTTTCCAGCGGCCTGTACCGTTCTACGGCGTGCCGGATCTTGACTTCCTCCTGATCGGCGGGCTGGCCGCGCTGGTCGGCGCGATCGTCCAGAGCAGCGTCGGTCTGGGCGTCGGGTTGGTCGCGACCCCGATCGTGACGATGCTGTTCCCGTCGCTGATGCCGGGGGCGATCCTCGTGGTCGCCGCGGTTCTGCCGCTCGCGACCCTCACCCAGGAGGTACGGGACGCCGACCTGCGCGGTCTCGGCTGGGCGTTCGGCGGCCGCGTCGCCGGAACACCGCTCGGCGTCCTGCTCGTCGCGGCCGTTCCCGCCCGCGCCCTCGGCATCGTCATCGGCGTCGTCGTCCTCGCCGCGCTCGCCGCCACCACCTGGTCGCGGGAGGTGCCGAGGAACCGGGGGACCCTCACCACCGCCGGGGTCATCTCCGGTGCCACCGGCACGGCGTCCGGCATCGGCGGCCCACCGCTCGCCCTGCTGTACCAGCGGGAGAGCGGACCCCGCGTCCGCGCGACCCTCGCCGTGTTCTTCGTCGCGGGCGCGATGCTGTCGCTGGCGACCCTCGCCGCCGCCGGGCAGCTACCCGCCCGGCAGATCACCGCGGGTCTGGAACTGCTGCCGTTCGTCCTGGCCGGGTTCGTTCTCGCCGGGCCGCTGCGCGGCTACCTGGACGCCGGACGCCTCCGCCTCGCGCTCCTCGTCGTCGTGGGCGCGTCCGCGGTGGCCCTCATCGCCCGTAACCTGATCTGATGCGCCCCACGAAGGCCGATCTGGAGGCCGCCCGCGACCGTGTCATCCCCGACGTCCTGCCTCCGGACGGTGGGACGCTCCGGGTCCTGTTCAGCGGCATCAACCCCGGTCTCTACTCGGGCGCCACCGGCCACCACTTCGCCCGGCCCGGCAACCGGTTCTGGCCCGCCCTGTACCGTTCGGGCTTCACCGACCGCCTTCTGGACCCGTCCGAGCAGGACCTGCTGCCCTCCTACGGGCTCGGCATCACCAACCTGGCGCACCGCACCACGGCCCGCGCCGACGAGCTGACCGACACGGAACTGCGCGAGGGCGGACGCCGCCTCACCGCCCTCGTCGAGCGGTACCGTCCGGCCTACCTCGCCGTCGCGGGCGTCACCGCCTACCGCACCGCCTTCGGCCGCCCTCGCACCCAGATCGGCCCGCAGGACGACATGTTCGGCCCCGCGAGAGTCTGGGTCCTTCCAAACCCGAGCGGCCTCAACGCGTCCTGGCCCCTCGCCCGCATCGCCGCCGAGTTCACCCGCCTCCGCGAGGCCGCCGACGCTCTCAGAACTCCGTGAGCGTCTGCGGGTCGAACCGGACGGTGAACGGCTTCTCGGCTTCGATCTTGGCGTCCAGCGTCTCCCCGGCTTCCACCGTCCGGTCCAGGCGGTAGGTACCTACGCCTCCCGGCCAATAGGATGTGCCGTCTTGGTCGAGGACGAAAACCTGGACCTTGGGTAGCGGAGTGAACTCGACGATCCAGTACTGCGGAATCCCGATCGCGGCGTAATCGCTGAGCTTCTTCACACGGTCGGTCCGTTCGCTCCCGCTACCGGGGGAGATCACCTCGACGACGAGAAGTAGCTCCGAACCCGGGATGATGACCGGGTCGCGGTTCACGATCGATGCGCGCGCCATGCTCTTGGGCACCACGAAGAGATCTGGTTTGCGAATGCCCGCGGGGGTGCTGATCTCCCATTCGCCACCGAGAGCGACGAATACCTCGGCGTTCGCGGCGGCGGCTTTCAGGAGCTCCCAGAGATGCATCGACACCCAGTTGTGCGGCGAGCTCGCAGACACCTCGATCAGCCACCCGTCCTCGAGTTCCAGGCCTCGGCCTTCGTCCTCTCGGGCGTGCAGGTCTTCCACCGTGTACGGGCCATGCCCGCCATGATCGTGCGCGACGCTCATGTTCCGCTCCCGTTGGTGGCATGACAGATCCATGCAGGCACCAGATTACCCCGCCCGAGTGTCGCGACCTAGCGTAGCGGTCTCTTTACTCTCAGGTGGCGTTGTTGAGGGCGGCGGTGGTGAACATCGTGGTGACCGCGGTGACGAGGGACGGTTTCGGTTCCCAGAGGCCGGGGCGGCCGAGGGCCACGATGGGGCGGGGGAGGGCGCGGACCTCGCTGAGGTGCCAGTGGTGCATTCCGGGTTCCGCCCAGGGGCCGCAGTCGCAGATGTCGGTGGGCGAGCAGACGTGGTCGAGGTCGGCGACGGCGATGACGGCGCCGATGGTCGCCAGGGGGTCGCGGGGGTCCCAGCCGGCGGCCTGGATGAGCGGGGAGTCGCAGGCCTTCAGGTCGACGCGCATGGACGCGTGGACGAGGAGCGGGCCGCGGTAGGCGGTCGGCATGCCCTGGTTCGAGACGGACTTGCCGCCTCGCGCGATCGCGAAAGCCCAGGGCTGCTGAACACTGATCGCCTGCACGCGGTCACCTCCAGTGCTCGCCTTCTCCACCGCCACGGGATCCCCCGAGGCCCGGCGAGACGCCGGTACACCGCGCAGTGATGCCCGAGAGGTTAGGCGCATCCCGACGGAAATTCCAGTGGAGGAGGTGAGCGGGTCGCTGCCGCCCCGGAATATCGGACGTCCGTTCGATTCCCGGTGCGGTCTCTCCTCTGATCATCCGTGTGACGCGCGAGGTGGCCGAGTGGTTGACGGGGCCGGTGGGGCTTCCGGCTACCAGCTCAGGGCGGGGGGCAGGTCGTGCCGTCCCGCGTCCGGCCAGTCTCGGGGCGCGCCGAGCGGCGCGAGTTCGGCGAGTTGGAGGCGGTACCAGGGTGAAGCCTCGGGTCGTTCGGTGAGCTCCAGGCAGCGCTCCCAGGTCCACCACTCGGCGCGTTCGACCTCCTCGGGGTTCGGGTGGACGGCCCCGTGCGCGGGGACGGTGGCACGGACGACCGGGCAGCGTTCGTTCTCGACGGTCCCGTCCCCCGCGACGGCCCGGTACTGGAACCGGGGCAGGACGGAGGTGAGGTCCGCGCCCGGGAGGCCGAGTTCGTCGCGCAGTCGCCGGAGGACGGCGTCGCGGAGACCCTCGCCGGGGCCGGGGTGGCCGCAGCAGCTTCCCGTCCATACGCCCGGGAATGTCCGTTTTCCTAGGGCGCGCTGAGTGATCAGAACGCGACCCTCCGTATCGACGACATAGCATGAAAATGCCAGGTGGTAGGGCGTGTCGGTGTGATGGCTCGCGTGTTTCGGAGCCGTCCCGACGGCCTCGTCGTCCGCGTTGAGCAGCACGATCTCTTCGACGACCATGCTTTCTTACTACCCCATGCGGGGGGTCGGGGTCAGTCGTTTCGCGGCGCGGTGGGCGTGGGTCTCCGGCGCGTCGTGGGCGAACCGGGATTAAACTCGGAACGGCCCGTGCCGGGGGAGACGCGACGGAGGAGTTGAGAGCGAGTGAGCTTGCTGGAGTCGATCTCGGGTCCGGGGGACCTCAAACGACTGGACGCCGCTCAACTGTCTCAACTCGCGGAGGAGATCCGCGAGTTCCTCGTCCAGGCGGTCTCCAAGACGGGCGGCCACCTGGGTCCCAACCTCGGCGCGGTCGAACTGACGATCGCGTTGCACCGGGTGTTCGACTCGCCGCACGACAAGTTCCTGTTCGACACCGGGCATCAGGCGTACGTGCACAAGCTGCTGACCGGGCGGCACGACTTCGACCGGCTGCGCCGGCGCGGCGGGCTGTCGGGCTACCCCAGCCGCGCCGAGTCCGAGCACGACATCATCGAGAACTCGCACGCGTCGACCGCGCTGTCGTACGCCGACGGGTTCGCCAAGGCGTTCCAGCTCCGCGGTGAGGACGACCGGGCCGTGGTCGCGGTCGTCGGGGACGGCGCGCTGACGGGCGGCATGTGCTGGGAGGCGCTCAACAACATCGCGGCGGGCGCCGACCGTCCGGTCATCATCGTCGTCAACGACAACGGCCGCTCGTACGCGCCGACGATCGGCGGACTCGCGTCCCACCTCGCCGACCTGCGGGTCACGCAGGGCTACGAGAACGCGCTCAGCCTCATCAAGAAGACCGTGCCGCGCGCCCCGGTCCTCGGCGGCATCACCTACGAGGCGCTGCACGGCATCAAGAAGGGCATCAAGGACGTCCTGCAACCGCAGGCCATGTTCGAGGACCTCGGCATCAAGTACGTCGGCCCGATCGACGGTCACGACGAGGACGCCGTCGAACGCGCGCTGCGCCGGGCCCGCGGGTTCGGCCGTCCCGTCATCGTGCACTGCATCACCACGAAGGGGCGCGGCTACGCCCCGGCGGAGAACGACGACGAGGACTGCATGCACGGCGGCGGCGCGTTCGACCCCGCCACGGGCGAGTTCGTCCGCAAGAAGGGCGGCCCCGCCTGGACGAGCATCTTCGGCGAAGAGATGGTGGCGATCGGCCGCGAGCGCGGCGACGTGGTCGGCATCACCGCCGCGATGCTCCACCCGGTGGGCCTCGCCCCGTTCGCCGAGGCGTTCCCCGACCGCATCTTCGACGTCGGCATCGCCGAGCAGCACGCCGTCACGTCCGCGACGGGGCTGGCGATGGGCGGCCTGCACCCGGTCGTGGCCGTGTACGCGACGTTCCTGAACCGTGCGTTCGACCAGGTCCTCATGGACACGGCGCTGCACGGGCAGGCCGTCACGTTCGCGCTGGACCGTTCGGGCGTGACCGGTGACGACGGTCCCAGCCACAACGGCATGTGGGACATGTCGATTCTCCAGCTCGTCCCCGGGATGCGCGTCGCCGTGCCGCGGGACGGCGCCCGGCTGCGCGAGCTGCTGCGCGAGTGCGTCGCCGTGTCGGACGGCCCGACCGCGATCCGGTACCCGAAGGGTCCCGCCGCCGACGACATCGAAGCGATCGACACGGTCGGCACCATGGACGTGCTGGCCCGCCACGACGGCTCCAACGGCGCCCGCGTCCTGCTCGTCGCGGTGGGAGCGCTGGGGACCGCGGTGATGGAGGCCGCCGAGCTCATCGCCGCGCAGGGCATCGGCGTCACCGTCGTCGACCCGCGGTGGGTGAAGCCGCTCGACCCGGCGCTCGCCGGCCTGGCCCGCGAGCATTCGCTCGTCGCCGTCGCGGAGGACAACGGCCGCGCCGGCGCCGTCGGCGACGCCGTCGCCCGGCTGCTGCGCGACGCCGAGGTCGACGCGCCGATCCGCACGTTCGGCATCCCGCAGGAGTTCCTCGACCACGCCGCACGCGGTGAGATCCTCGTCGACATCGGCCTGACACCGCAGGCGCTGGCCCGCGACATCACCGAGCACACCGCGCGGATCACCTCGACCGAGGCGCACGCCCCGGCCGAGGCGTCGGACCGGGAGACCTCCGACCGGGATTAGTGTTTTTCAGTCCCGGGCCACGCGTTCGCGTGCGGTGTGAGGCACTTCGACACATGCTCTAGACGCCCTCGGCGGACAGCAGATGCCAGGAGTGGGTGATGGACGCCGCGGACGTGCCGAGTCCTCGGCCCGAGTACGTCCATCGTCCGCGCAGGCGCCACAGGCGTCCCGAGCCGTCGCGGACGAAGACCTGGAGCGGGAAGCACGCGTCGTGCGCGCGGATGACGCCGGAGGTGTCGACCAGGGGGTCGAGTCGGGGCTCGCCCTCGCACCGGACGCCCATGACGGACGTGCGCGGGTCCTGGCGCAGGAGGCCCCGCGTCAGGTCGCGCACGAGCACGGAAACGTAGTCGGGGCCGAGCCACCTGAGGTCGGGGACCGTTTCGGGTGGAGGGAACCCGTACAGTTGCGGACCGCCGGTCACAGGCCGCACCGTAGCGCCAGAGTGACGGTCTCGTCACTACCTTCCGGGTCGGATATCGCGGCGCGGCCGGATTATTTACGGGTGTGGCACGCGGACGTCATCGCGTCCCAGCGGGCCAGCTTGACCCGTTCGCCGCGGTCGAGCCTGCGGGCGAGGGCGATCTCGGCGGCGTCGAGGTTGAGCCAGTCGTCGTAGGTGACGGCCCGCAGGTTGTGCGACGCCACGCGCGACTCCAGCAGTTCCTCGATGGTCCGCTTCGGCGGTGTGCGCACGGCCCCGTCCAGCAGGTCTTCGAGGAGGTTGCGGACGGTCTCGGCGGCGTCGGACTTGTTGGTGCCGACGACTCCCGTCGGCCCGCGTTTGATCCACCCGGCGACGTACTCGCGGGGGACGACGCCGTCGGGGCCGAGGACGCGGCCACCGTCGTTCGGCACGGTGGAGCTGCGTTCGTCGAACGGGACGCCGTCCAGCGGGACGCTCTGGTAGCCGACCGACCGCAGCACCATGCCGACGGGCAGCGTCTCGAACTCGCCGGTGCCGGTGACGCGGCCGGTGTCGTCCAGCCGGGTCCGCTCCAGGCGCAGGCCCTCGACCCGGTCGGTGCCGATGATCTCGACGGGGGCGCGCCAGAACCGCACGTCGATGCGGCGGGGCCGGTCGGCGGGCGGTTCGGCCGTCCAGCCGTTCAGGACCTTGATGTTGCCGCGGACGTGCCGGTCGGTCTCGGCGAGTTCGGCGCTCGCGGGGTCGAGGTCCATGTCGGCGGGGCTGACGTGGATGCCCGCGTTCTCCAGCTCGCCGAGTTCCCGGGCCTCCTTGGTGGTGAACTTGGCCTGCGCGGGCCCCCGCCGCCCGATCATGTGGACGCGCCTGACGCGGCTGCGCGCCAGCGCCTCGATGACCTCCTCGGGGACGTCGGTCGCGCGCAGCTCGTCCGCCGACTTGGCGAGGATCCGGACGACGTCGACGGCCACGTTCCCGACGCCGATCACCGCGACCTCCTCGACCGACAGGTCGAAGGCGTGCTCGGCGGCGTCGGGATGCCCGCAGTACCAGTTGACGAAGTCGGTCGCGGCGACGCTGCCGGGCAGGTCCTCGCCGGGGATCCGCAGGTGCCGGTCGACCATGGCGCCGGTGGAGTAGATGACGGCGTCGTAGCACTCCAGCAGGTCGGCGCGGCCGAGGTCGCGGCCGAGCTCGACGCAGCCGAAGAACCTCACGGCCGGGTTCTCCAGCACCTTCTGCAGGTACCGGGCGATCGACTTGATCGACGTGTGGTCGGGCGCGACGCCGTAGCGCACCAGCCCGTAGGGGGACGGCAGCCGGTCGAACAGGTCCACGCGGACGTCCCCGCCGGTCTGTTTGACGAGCGCCTCGGCGGCGTAGATTCCCGCGGGCCCGGAGCCGATCACCGCGACGAGCAGTGGAGGTGCCATGGGCGCCATTGTGCCCACCCGACGGCCGAAACGACACCGTTGAATCCCACGTGGCGGACCGGGGCGGGACGTCAGTTCTTCGCGTGCGTCCCGGTGGAGCGCTGCAGTCTGCTGTTCCGGGCCCCGTACAGGGCGTAGACGACGATGCCGACGCCCATCCACGCCAGGAAACGCAGCCATGTCTCGACCGGCAGGTTGATCATCACGAAGAGGCAGCCGAGGACCGACAGCGCGGGGACGACCGGCACCCAGGGCGTCCGGAACGCACGCGGCAGGTCGGGGCGGGTGCGGCGCATCACCACCACGGCGACCGAGACGACGAGGAACGCGAACAGCGTGCCGATGTTGACGAGTTCGGCGAGTTCGGCGAGGGGGATGAACCCGGCGAGCACCGCGGCGATCACGCCCATGATGACGGTGGCCCGGTAGGGGGTGCCGAAGCGCGGGTGGACGGCCGACAGCCGGGCGGGCAGGAGTCCGTCGCGGCTCATCGCGAACAGGATGCGGCTCATGCCGAGCAGCAGGATCATCACGACGGTGATGAGTCCGGCGACGGCGCCGACGTCGATGATGGTGGCGTACGCGGGATGCCCGTTCGCCTTGAACGCGTCCGCGAGCGGCGCGTCGGTGCTGAGCCGCGAGTAGTTCTGCATCCCGACGACGACGATGGACACGGTCGCGTACAGGATCGCGGTGATGACGAGGGAGCCGATGAGCCCGATCGGCAGGTCCCGCTGGGGGCGTTTGGCCTCCTCGGCGGCGGTGGCGACGATGTCGAAGCCGATGTAGGCGAAGAACACGATCGCGAGGGCGGAGAAGACGCCGAGCCAGCCGTAGGTGGCGGGCGTGAAGCCGAACAGCACCTGCATGAGCGGCGCGTTGAGGCCGCCCACCTCCTCGGCCGCCTGCGACGGCGGGATGAACGGGTCGTAGTTGTCGGCCTTGACGTAGAACAGCCCGGCGACGATGACGAGCAGGACCACCGCCACCTTGATGGTGACGACGATCGCGTTGACCCGCGAGGAGATCTTGATGCCGATCACCAGCAGCGTCGTGACCGCGAGCACGAGCGCGATCGCGGGGACGTTGACCGTCCCGCCCTCGCCCGGCGGGTCGGCGATGGACCCCGGGATCGTGATGCCGATGTCGTCGAGCAGCGCGGCGAAGTAGCCGGACCAGCCGACGGCGACGACCGCCGCGGCGAGGCCCATCTCCAGGATGAGGTCCCAGCCGATGATCCAGGCCGGGAACTCGCCGAGCGTGGCGTAGGAGAACGTGTACGCCGACCCGGCGACGGGGACGGTCGAGGCGAACTCGGCATAGCAGAGCGCGGCGAGGCCGCACACGACGGCGGCGAGGATGAACGACAGCGCGACCGCGGGCCCGGCCTTGTCCCGGGCGACCTGGCCGGTCAGCACGAAGATGCCCGTCCCGATGATCACGCCCACGCCGAACACGGTCAGGTCGAGCGCGGACAGGGCGCGGCGGAGCCGATGTTCCGGCTCCTCCGTGTCGCGGATCGACTGCTCGACCGACTTCGTGCGGAGCAGGTTCATCCTCGGTGCCCTTCCACGTCCGGTGACATCGCCGTCGACCTCATGCCCGCACGCGCGCACTTTATGATCAGGTCATCGGGAGGTCATGTCCGTTACGTGGGGCGACGTACAGAAAGAGGCATTCCGAATATCGTTCGGAATGCCTCTTTCGGTGGCGTGGACGGAACTCAGGCGGGCAGGGAGGCGACTCCCGGGTCCAGGAAGCGGCGGCCCGTCACCTTCTCGGAGACGCCCGTCCGGTCCAGGTACGGGGTGACGCCGCCGAGGTGGAAGGGCCACCCCGCGCCGAGGATCATGCAGAGGTCGATGTCCTGCGGGGCCGCGACGACGCCCTCGTCCAGCATGATCCGGATCTCGTCGGCGAGGGCGGCCAGCGCCCGGTCGAGGACCTGCCGTTCGGTGGACGGCTTCTCGCCGCCCGCGAAGATCTCCACGGCCTCGGGATCAAGCGTGAAGTCGGGCAGGTACACGCCGGACTTGCCGGACGCGACCAGCTTCTCCAGGTTCTCCGACAGCGGGAACCGGTCGGGGAACGCGGCGTGCAGGGTCTCGTTCACATGCAGCGCGATCGCGGGGCCGACCAGGCCCATCAGCACGAACGGCGGCATCGGCAGACCCAGGGGCCGCGCGGCCCGCTCGGCCGTCTCGATCGGCGTGCCCTCGTCCACGGCCTGGACGATCTCGGCGAGCAACCGCAGCAGGACGCGGTTGACGACGAACGCCGGGGCGTCCTTCACCAGTACGCACGACTTCCGCAGCGCCTTGCCGGTCGCGAACGCGGTGGCGAGCGTCGCCTCGTCCGTCCGCTCGCCCCGGACGATCTCCAGCAGCGGCAGGACCGCGACCGGGTTGAAGAAGTGGAAGCCGACGACGCGTTCGGGACGCCGCAGCCCGGACGCCATCTCGGTGACCGACAGCGACGAGGTGTTGGTCGCGAGGACGCACTCCGGCGAGACGTGCTCCTCGACCTCCGCGAACACCTTCCGCTTGACCGACATCTCCTCGAACACGGCCTCGATGACGAAGTCGGCGTCGGCGAACGCGTCCTTGCCGAGCGAACCGGTGATCAACGACGTGAGCCGGGCGGCCTTGTCGGGGGAGAGCCGCCCCTTCGCCAGCAGCTTGTCGATCTCGCCGTGCGCGTGGCCGACGCCCTTGTCGAGCCGTTCCCGGTCGAGGTCGGTCAGCACCACCGGCACTTCGAGGCGCCGCGCGAACAGCACCGCGAGCTGCGAGGCCATCAGGCCCGCGCCGACGACGCCGACCTTGGTGACCGGACGGGCGAGGGACGAGTCCGGCGCCCCGGCGGGCTTCTTCGCGCGTTTCTGGGTGAGGTCGAACGCGTACAGCCCGGCGCGCAGCTCGTCGCTCATGATGAGGTCGGCGAGCGCCTCGTCCTCGGCGGCGAAGCCCTCGTCGCGGGTGCGGTCCTTGGCGGCCTCGATGAGATCCAGGGCCCGCGTGTAGGAGGGGGCCGCGCCGTGGAGTTTGCCGTCCACGGTCCAGCGCGCCATGGCCACCGCGTCGTCCCAGGCCTTGCCCTTGTCGACCTCGGGCCGCTGGACGGTGATCTCGCCGGTGAGGACCCGGGCCGTCCAGGCGAGCGACTCCTCCAGGAAGTCGGCCGGGTCGAACATCGCGTCGGCGATGCCCAGCTCGTGCGCCTGCGGGCCCTTCAACATCCGGTTCTGCGCGAGCGGGTTGTCGATGACGACCTTGAGCGCCTTTTCCGCGCCGATCAGGTTCGGCAGCAGGTACGTCCCGCCCCAGCCGGGCACCAGGCCGAGGAACGTCTCGGGCAGCGCGAACGCCGGGACGCCGGACGAGATCGTCCGGTACGTGCAGTGCAGGCCGATCTCGACGCCGCCGCCCATCGCCGCGCCGTTGTAGTAGGCGAACGACGGGACGTGCAGTTCCCCGAGCCGCCGGAACACGTCGTGGCCGAGCCTGGCGATGGCGAGGGCGTCGTCCCGGCCCCGGATGAGCGGGATGCCCTTGAGGTCGGCGCCGACGGCGAAGATGAACGGCTTGCCGGTGACGCCGACCGCCGCGATGTCGTCGCGCCCGGCGACGGCGTCGAGGGCGGCGTTCAGTTCGGTGAGCCCGTGGGGGCCGAACGTGTTGGGCTTGGTGTGGTCGTGCCCGTTGTCGAGCGTGATGAGCGCGAGCGTGCCCGCGCCGTAGGGGAGGGTCACGTCCCGCACGTGGGCGTGGGTGACGACCTCGTCGGCCACGAGTTCTCCGAGGCTGCTCACTTGGCGCCCTCCCAGTCGGCGTTCTCCCAGAGCACGGTTCCGCCCATGCCCATGCCCACGCACATCGTGGTCAGTCCGTACCGGACGTCGGTGCGCTCCTCGAACAGGCGGGCCAGCTGGTTCATGAGCCGGACGCCGGACGAGGCGAGCGGGTGGCCGAGGGCGATCGCGCCGCCCCACGGGTTCACCCGCGCGTCATCGTCGGCGATCTTGAAGTGGTCCAGGAACGCCAGCACCTGCACCGCGAACGCCTCGTTGATCTCGATGAGGCCGATGTCGTCCATGGTCAGCGCGTTGCGGGCGAGGAGCTTCTCGGTGGCGGGGACGGGCCCGACGCCCATCACCTCCGGCTCCACCCCGGCGAACGCGAAGTCGACGAGCCGCATCCGCGCGGAGAGACCGAGTTCGGCGGCGACGTCCTCGGCGGCGAGCAGGCAGGCCGTGGCGCCGTCGTTGAGCCCGGCGGCGTTCCCGGCGGTGACGTTGCCGTGCACGCGGAACGGCGTCTTCAGCCCGGCGAGGTCGTCCAGCGTCGTGCCGGGACGCGGCGGCTCGTCCCGCGTCGCGAGCCCCCATCCCTTCTCCGCGGAGCGGACCGCGGTGGGCACGAGGTCCGGCTGGATCTTCCCGGCGGCGTAGGCGTCGGCGACCTTCCGCTGGCTGCGGACCGCGTAGGCGTCCGCGCGCTCCCGGGTGATGCCGGGGAACCGGTCGTGCAGGTTCTCCGCCGTCGAGCCCATGACCAGGGCGGACGGGTCGACGATCTTCTCGGCGAGGAACCGCGGGTTCGGGTCGACGCCCTCGCCCATCGGATGCCGTCCCATGTGCTCGACGCCGCCCGCGATGACGACGTCGTAGGAGCCGAACGCGATCCCGGCCCCCGACGTGGTGACGGCCGTCATCGCGCCCGCGCACATCCGGTCGATCGCGTAGCCGGGGACGCTCTTGGGCAGCCCGGCCAGCACGGCGGCGGACCGTCCGATCGTGAGGCCCTGGTCACCGGTCTGGGTGGTGGCGGCGATCGCGACCTCGTCCACCCGCTCGGGCGGCAGGGACGGGTTGCGGCGCAGCAACTCGCGGATCGCGCGGACGACCATGTCGTCGGCGCGGGTCTGCGCGTACAGGCCCTTCGGGCCCGCCTTGCCGAACGGAGTGCGGACGCCGTCGACGAACACGACGTCGCGTGCGGTGCGAGGCACGGGATCGTCCTCCCTGCGATGGGCTCCGGTGGGACGTTCCCAATGCTACTCGCTAGTAACCGAGTGCCGGGACGCAACTCGCGGGCACCGCCTCCGCGGACACGGGCAGCCGCACCGTGATCGACAGGCCGCCGCCCTCCCGGGGCACGGTCTCGATCGTCCCGCCGTGCGCGTCCACCACCGCCCGGACGATCGACAGGCCGAGGCCCGCGCCGTCCGCCGACCCCGTCCGCTCCCGGGCCCCGCCGCCGGACCCGTCGCGGTCGGCGCGCGGCCGGTCCGGACGCAGCCGCCGGAACGGCTCGTAGATCGCCGCGACCTCGTAGGACGGGACGGGCCTGCCGGTGTTCACGACCCGGAGGAACGCCGAGCCGTCCCGCACGCCCGTGCGGACCCACACCCGCCCGCCCCGCGCGTTGTACTTCACGGCGTTCTCCAGCAGGTTCACCGCGCAGCGTTCCAGCAGCACCGGATCGCCGGACACGGCGGCGGGCGCGAGCCGGGCCTCGACGTCCACGCCCGCCTCGTCGGCCAGGCCGTCCAGATGGTCGAGCGCGCCGCGGACCACGTCCGGCAGCGGCGTCTCCGCCCGCGCGGCGAGATCGCGCTCGGACCGGGCCAGCGTCAACAGCCCCTCGATGAGCCGCTCGTGGCGGGCCGTGTTGCCGAGCAGCACGTCCGCGAGCGCCTTGGTCTCCGGCGGGTTCTTCGGGCTGGCGAGCGCGACCTCCAGCACCGTCCGGTTGATGGTCAGCGGCGTGCGCAGCTCGTGCGAGGCGTTGGCGACGAAACGGCGCTGGCCGTCGAACGCGCGGTTCAGCCGGTCCAGCATCCGGTTGAACGTGTCGGCCAGGTCCTTGATCTCGTCCTGCGGGCCGTCCAGCGCGATCCGCTCGTGCAGGTTGCTCTCCGACAGCCGCCGCGCGGCCGCCGTGACGGCGTGCAGCGGACGCAGCATCCGCCCCGCCACCACGTACCCGATCACCACGGCGAGGACGCCGAGGACGAGCATCGTGACCAGGGAACTCTGCAGGAGCTGCTCCAGCACGTCGCGTTTCTGCTGGGCGATCTGCCGGTCCGCCCGCTCCTTCAGGGCGACGAGTTCGGTGACGTCGCCCGTGGCCGCCATGCTGCGCATCTTCGTGACGGTCGCCGGGTCCAGGTCGTCGCTCGCCGTGAAGCGCCGGTCCATGGTCCGGACGGTCAGCAGGTACGTCACCGCGACCAGGATCGCCGAGGTGACGAGGAACAATGACCCGTAGACGAGCGTCAGCCGCGTCCGGACGCTCACCCTGGGCACCGGCCGGACCCTCATCGCGACTCCAACCGGTACCCCGCACCCGTCACCGTCTCGATCACCGGTGGCTCGCCCAGCTTGCGGCGCAGCGTCGCCATCGTCACCCGGACGATGTTGCTGAACGGGTCGATGTTCTCGTCCCACGCGCGTTCGAGCAGCCGTTCGGCGCTCACCACGCCGCCCTCCGCCCGCAGCAGCTCCTCCAGCACGGCGAACTCCTTGTTCGTCAGCCGCAGTTCCCGCCCGTCGCGGGCGACCTTCCGGCGGTACGGGTCGAGCCGGATGCCGCGCCGCTCCAGCACCGGGGGCACCGGCGGCCCGGACCGGCGCGCCAGCGCCCGCACCCGCGCGACCAGCTCGCCGAACACGAACGGCTTCGGCAGGTAGTCGTCGGCGCCGAGGGACAGGCCGTCCACCCGGTCCTCCACGTCCCCGGCCGCGGTCAGCATCAGGATCCGCGCGGAGCTTCTCAGCCGCACCAGTTCCCGGCACACCTCGTCGCCATGGACGGTCGGCAGGTCCCGGTCGAGGACGACCACGTCGTACTCGTTGTAGGAGGCACGCTCCAACGCGTCGTCGCCGTCGTACACCGCGTCGACGGCGATCGCCTCGTCGCGGAGCCCGTCGGCGATCGCGTCCGCGAGCACCCGCTCGTCCTCGACGATCAGAACACGCATGGGCCGAGCATGACCGGCGCGACGTTAAACGCCGGTAAGGAGACGCCGACGCCGGCGGCCGACGGCCGCCGGCGTCCGCGGCAGGTCGCTAGGGCTTGATCGCGATGATGTCGTAGGGGGTCTGGGGGGTGGGCGGCGTGCTGAAACGCGCGTTCGGCAGGTACAGCATGTCCCCGGCCTTCGCCACGGTCGTGGGAACGTCGAAGCGCGGGTCGGTCAGCTTCTTGGTGACCCGGCCCTCGGTGGCGTCCTCGTTCAGTTCGATCACAGCCACGGAGTTGAGCGCGTTCTGCACCGCGTACAGGGTCCGGCCGTCGGCCAGGATGCCGTCCCCGGCCGTCAGCGTCTCGCCGTGCAGGTCGATCGCCTTCCCGACGCCGGTCTCGGGGTCGACCTTGAAGATCTTGCCGGCGTTGGACTGCATGAGGATGAGCGACCGTCCGTCGGGCGCCACGGCGATCCCGTTGCCGTTGAAGCCCTCCCTGTAGACGATGTCCCCGCTCAGCGGCAGGGTCTTGACCGGCCCGGACCCTTCGAGCGGGGTCCGGTAGAGCGCCTGGTTGGTCGAGTCCGTGAACCAGGCCCCGTCGCCGGCGACGATGACGTCGTTGATGAAGGCCGTCTTCGTCGTGAGCTTGAAGCTCTGGAGGACCTCCCCGCTCTCGGTGTCCAGGACCCGCGCGTCGCCGGCCCTGCCACCGGCCACGTACAACCTGTTGCCCTTGACCTTCATGCCGAGCGAGGGCGTTCCCGGCCCCTTGTTGATGATCTTTCCTTCGCCGGTGGTGAGGTCGGCCCGGTAGATCTGGCCCGTCGCCCGCGAGCCGAGGAACGCCACCGGCCCGGGACCGGCCGCGATGCCCTCGGGCTGGAACCCGGCGGGCAGCGGGATCCGGTCGGGCGGCGCCGCCTCGGCCCGCGCGGACGCGCCCAGCGGACACAGAAGACCGACGATCAGTGCGGTAGTAAGAATTCGAGACCACATGGGGACAAACTTCTCGTATCACGCACAAATCGACCAGACCTATCTAATGCTGCTTTAACCCCTATGGCGGTGTTATAGGGGCGGTCTACGGAGAGGTAGCGATGAGAATCCCAAGATTGACCATGATGATCACGGTGTCGTTGATGGCCGTCACCGCCGGATGCGCGGGCGACGACGAGAACGGCGTCGCCACGGCCGCCGGGACGACGGCGAAACCGTCGACGACGGCGTCGGCCTCGTCATCGGCACCGTCATCGGCACCGCCCTCACCGGGCAAGTCGATGTCTCCGGAGGACGCGCAACTCGAATTCGCGCGGTGCATGCGGAGGAACGGCGTGGACGTCCCCGACCCCGGCAGCGGCGACCTTGAGGCGATGCGGCTCGGCAAAGGAACCGACCCGAAGAAACTGGAGGCCGCGCTGCACGAATGCCGGCCCTGGCTCCAGGCGGGCGGGAAGCTCCCCGATCTCGAAGACCCTAAGGTCCGTGACCGGTACGTCAAGTTCGCGCAGTGCATGCGCGAGAACGGCGTGAACCTTCCCGACCCGGGGCCGGACGGCCGGCTCAGGTTCCCGTCCGGCGGCATCGACGAGGGCGCGTTCGAGAAGGCCCGCGAGGCGTGCAAGGCCCATCTCACGGTGATCCGCCAGTGAGGCGCCGCGTGATCGCGGGCGGCGCGGCCGTCCTGTCGCTGGTCGGCGGCGGCGCGCTGGCCTGGTCGGCGGACGGCGACGAGGCGGAGGCCGGGCCCCGGACGCGGCCGGCGACCGCCGCGGTGACCCGGGGCGATCTCGTCGACACCGAGACCGTGGACGGCCAACTCACGTACGCCGACGTCCGCGAGGTGTGGACGGGCGCGTCCGGTGTCGTGACATGGGCGCCGGAGCCGGGCGCCACGGTCGAACGCGGCGGAACGCTCCTCGCGGTGGACGGCCGACCGGTCACCCTCATGTACGGCGGCGGCCCCATGTACCGGACGCTCGGCAACGGCGTCTCGGGCAAGGACGTGCGGCAACTCGAACGCAACCTCAAGGCCCTCGGCTACGGCGGCATGACCGTGGACCGCGAGTTCACCGCGGCGACCGAGGCCGCCGTCAGGAAATGGCAGGACGACCGCGGGCTCCCCGAGACCGGCACGGTCGACGCCGCCCAGGTCGTCTTCCTGGACGGGGCCGTCCGCGTCAGGCAGGTCACGGCGCCCGAAGGGAAACGGACGGCGCAGGGACAGCCCGTCCTGACCGTGGCGGGCACCCGGCGCGTCGTCCACGTCGACCTGGACGCCGACCGGCAGGACCTCGCCCGCGAGGGCGCGAAGGTCACGGTCGAGCTGCCGGGCGGCGCGACCGTCAACGGAACGATCACCAAGGTCGGCGGCGTCGCGGAGACGACCGGGGAAGGGCAGGAGAAGAAGACCACGATCGGCGTCGACATCTCCCTGGGCGACGCCCCGACCGGACGCCTGGAGGAGGCGCCGGTCAGCGTCGAACTGGAGAGCCGGCGGCGCGAGAACGTCCTGTCGGTGCCGGTGGAGGCGCTGCTGGCCCTGCGCGAGGGCGGTTTCGGCGTCGAGGTCGTGGACGGCCCGCGCACGCGGCTCGTGCCCGTGCGCGCCGGGACGTTCGGCGGCGGTCGCGTCGAGGTCAGCGGCCCCGGCATCGCCGAAGGCGTGCAGGTCGGGGTGGCGGCCACATGATGCCCACGAACATCGTCGAGCTGACCGGTGTGGCCAAGGAGTACGGCGCCGGTGTCGCCGCGCTGCGCGGAGTCGACCTGACGATCGAGGCGGGGGAACTCGCCGCGATCGTCGGGCCGTCCGGGTCGGGGAAATCGACGCTGCTGCACCTGATCGGGACGCTGGACCGCCCCTCCAGGGGAACCGTGCGGGTCGCCGGTCACGAGGTGGCGGCCCTCGGCGACCGGGAGCTGTCGGCACTGCGCGCCCGCCACATCGGGTTCGTCTTCCAGCACTTCCACCTCGCCGCGGGTGTGAGCGCCCTCGACAACGTCGCCGACGGCCTCCTCTACAGCGGGTCCCGGCCGGGGGAGCGCAGGGAACGGGCGAGGGAGGCCCTCGCCCGGGTCGGGCTCGACCACCGGACCGCGCACCGGCCGCACGAGCTCTCGGGCGGCGAGCGGCAGCGTGTCGCGGTGGCGCGGGCGGTGGTCGGCGACCCCGACCTGCTGCTGGCGGACGAGCCGACCGGCAACCTCGACTCCGCGGCGGGCGCCGAGGTGCTGGCGCTGCTGCGCGAGCTGAACCGCGCCGGCACCACCGTCGCGATCATCACGCACGACCCGGACGTCGCCGCCGGGGCGCCGCGCCGGGTCCGCGTCCTCGACGGCCGGATCGTCGCCGACGAGCGAGCCGACGAGCGAGCGGAGGTCACCCGGTGAACACCATGAGGGAGAGGGCGGCGACGGGCACCCGCCTGCGGCCCGCGCGCCTCGGCGCCGGTGACGTCGTCCGCGTCGGCCTCGGCGGGCTGCGGACCCGTCCGGCCAGGGCGGTGCTGTCCGCGCTCGGCATCGCCATCGGGATCGCCACCATGGTCGCGGTCATCGGGATCTCCTCGTCCGCCGAGCAGGACCTGCTGCGCCGCCTCGACCGGCTCGGCACGAACCTGCTGCGGGCCCAGCCGGGCGACACGCTGTTCGGGGAGAAGGCGGCGCTGCCCGAGTCGGCCCCGGCGATGGTCCGCCGGATCGGGCCGGTCACGGCGGTCGGCGCGACCGGAACGGTGGACGCGACCGTCCGCCGCACCGACCGGATCCCCGCGGAGATCTCGCAGGGCATCGCCGTCCAGGCCGCGACGACGGACCTGCTCGGCACCCTCGACGTGACCGTGTCGAGCGGCGCCTGGCTGAACGCGGGCACGTCCCGCCACCCGGCCGTCGTGCTCGGCTCCGAGGCGGCGCGGCGGCTCGGGCTGGACCGCGCGGGCGGGCAGGTGTGGATCGGCGGCCGCTGGTTCGTCGTCCTCGGCGTCCTGCGACCGGCCGAACTGGCGCCGGAGATCGACCGCTCGGCGCTCGTCGGCTGGGACGCGGCGCGCCGCCATCTCGGGTTCGACGGGCATCCCACGACGATCTACGAACGGTCCGCGGACGCGTCCGTCGACGACGTCCGGGGCGTTCTCGCCCGGACGGTCAACCCCGAGCGCCCCGAGGAGGTCGAGGTCAGCCGCCCCTCGGACGCCCTGGCGGCCAAGGCCGCCGCGACCGGCGCGTTCACCGGCCTGCTGCTCGGGCTCGGCGCCGTCGCGCTGCTCGTCGGCGGCGTCGGCATCGCCAACACGATGGTGATCTCGGTGCTGGAACGGCGATCCGAGATCGGGCTGCGCCGCTCCCTCGGCGCGACCCGCGGGCAGGTCCGCGCGCAGTTCCTCGCCGAGTCGCTGCTGCTGTCGGCGTTCGGCGGCGTCGCCGGGGTCCTGCTCGGCGCGGCGGTCACCACCGGGTTCGCGCTGGCGAGGGGCTGGCCGCCGGTCGTGCCGGGATGGGCGCTCGGCGGCGCGCTCGCCGCCACCCTCGCCGTCGGGGCGGCCGCGGGCCTCTACCCGGCGATGCGCGCGGCGCGGCTCCCGCCGACCGTGGCGCTCGTCGCGACCTGACCCTCTGGCCACGTCACGGCGGAACGGTGCATGATTGGTGGGGCCCGACGAAGTTCCGCGCACGGGGGAGGTGCCGCACGAGTCATGCCGCTGTCACGCCCGCTCCGCGAACGCTGCCGCGAGTTCCTCGGAATCGACGGGGAGATCCGCTACATCTTTCCGGCGTTGACCTACGGCGGCGGCGTGGGCTTCATCTTCGTCATCACCGACGACCAGATCTCGGTGATCTCCACCGGCGCGATGAGCCGCAGCACGCCGAAGAGCGTGTGGGGCAGTTACCCGCGCGGCACCCGCATCGGGCCGGTGGAGACCAACGTGACGCCGTACTTCGAGTTCGCGGGCGCGGACTTCGAGCTGGAGGACGAGTACGTCGCCGTCGTCAACGCGGCCGACGCGGAGATCTTCGCCCGCGACAGCCTTCCCCGCGACCCCCTCCCCGACCTCTGAGGTCTGAACGAGACGGGTCTCAGAGGTCTCCCTTGTGCTCCAGGCGCAGGAAGGCACGGGCGATGGGCTGGGCGGTGAGCGCGACCTGCCAGTGGCGGGCGCCGAGGTCGCGCAGGGCCGCGCCGACGGCCGAGGCGGACGCCTCCGGCGGCGGCGTCCAGGCGAGGCGGCGGACGAGGTCGGGCTGCATCAGGTTCTCCGACGGCATCGAGTGCTCGTCGGCGAGGGCCGCGACGACCGCGCGGGCGGCGGTGAGGCGCTTGGCGGCCTCCGGGTCGCGGTCGGCCCAGCGGTGCGCGGGCGGCGGCCCGTCGCCGGGGACGGTCGAATCCGGCAGCCCGCGGTCGGTGAGCTCGCGGGCGCGGGCGACGGCGCGCAGCCACGCCGACTGGTGGCGGCGGGCGCCGCGGCCCCGCATCGTCGGCAGCGCCTGCAACTCGGCGGGCGTCCGCGGGGCGCGCTGCGCCAGCTCGATGATGGCGGCGTCCTGGAGCACCCGGCCGGGCGACAGATCCCGCTCGCGGGCGATCTTGTCGCGGGCCTCCCAGATCTCCCGGACCGTGGCGAGCGCCCGCCGGTTCCGTACGCGGTGGATGCCGGACGTGCGGCGCCACGGATCCGCCCGCGGCGGCTTCGGCGGCGTCGTCAGGATCGCGGCGAACTCCTCCAGCGCCCACTCCAGCTTGCCCGCGGCCGTCAGCTCCGCGTGCAGCGCGTCGCGCAGCTCCACCAGCAGTTCGACGTCCAGCGCGGCGTAGCGCAGCCAGTCCTCCGGGAGCGGGCGCGTCGACCAGTCGGCCGCCGAATGCCCCTTCTCCAGCACGTATCCCAGCACGTTCTCGACCATGGACCCGAGCCCGACGCGCGGGTAGCCGAGCAGCCGTCCCGCCAGCTCGGTGTCGAACAGCCGGCGCGGAACGAGCCCGACCTCGGCGAGGCAGGGTAGGTCCTGGTTGGCGGCGTGCAGCACCATCTCGGCGCCGGCGAGCACGGCGTCCAGGCCCGACAGGTCGGGCAGCCCGATCGGGTCGATCAGGACCGTGCCGGACCCCGCGCGGCGCAGCTGGATCAGGTAGGCGCGCTGCCCGTACCGGTAGCCGGACGCCCGTTCGGCGTCGACCGCGACGGGCCCCGTGCCCGCCGCGAACGCCGCGATGACACGTTCCAGTTCGGCGGTGCCGGTGATCACGGGCGGGACGCCCTCGCGCGGTTCCAGCAGCGGGACGGCCGGGGGACCGGCGCCGCCCTCGGACTCCGGCCGCGGGGCGGCCTGTGCTGGAACGGTCCCGGACCGCTTCGCGGCCGTGTTCTCCGCACCGGTCTCCCGCTCGGGGCCGGTGGCGCGCGTTTCGGACACTCCCACTGAACCTTTTTCATCTTCGGATCGACGAGCCCCGCGAGACGTCCGGGACACCGGCGGACGAAACGGGCCGTCCGCCTCCGTGTGCTCCCCCGCGGCCGCCCCGACCTCGGGCGGTGGCTCGGGCGGTGGCTCGGACGCTGTGCTCACGTCCCCTACCGTACGTCGCTCAGCCGCCCGCGCCGCCAGGGCGGTCGGGCAGCGCGGCGACACCGGACGGCGGCAACCCCGCCGTGGTGCACATCACCTCGCACCAGGCCGCCACATGCGGGGCGAGGTCGTCGCCCGTCGGGGACCAGGACGCCCGAAGCTCCAACTCGGTGGTGGACGGCTCGCCGCGCTTGTCGCCGAAGCTCTCCGACACCGCGCGGGTGATCGTCCCGGACACGCCCGCGTACCCGGCGGGCTCCAGCGCCTCCAGCAGCCAGTCCCACGCGACGGAGCCGATCAGCTCGTCGGCGGCGATGTCGGGCTCCAGGTCGGCGCGGATGTAGGCGACGATCCGGAAGTCGTTCGTCCAGCCGCCGCGCCCGTCCGGGTCGTACAGGACGATGAGGCGGCCCATGGCGACCTCGGTGTCGTCGTCACGGTAGACGCTGCCGGACATGGCCGCCGCGTAGGGCGCGAGGCTCTGCGGCGCGGGCATCTCCTCCAGGTCGAGCTCCGGTCGGACGCCCGGACCGGCGAGGATCGCCTGGAGGGTGTCGAGGGCCCGCTGGAAGGCAGGTGGGTTCATGGATGGACCGGCCTGGTCGCGGTGGCGTGTACGAGGACGGGGGCGTGCTTCGGATCGATGGTCGGGATGACGGGCCCGTGGCGGCGCGCCGCCACGAACGGGGAGGGCGGCGACGGAGGGACGCGGAGGGGAAGCAGGCACGGCACAGCTGGTTTCGTCTCGGGGGCCGGGCCGGTCAGGCCACGGCCCGCACGGTGGCCGCGGGGGCGGGCGGTCCTGGAACGGGTCCCGAAGCGGCGGCCGCGGGCGCGGCCGGCGGCGAGCCGACGAGCACGGCGGCGCCGCACTCCACGCAGGCGCGCTCGGGGCACTCCTCGCCGTGGCCGTCCGGACACGGCGGCTGCTCGAACTCACGTTCATCACCGCAGGTGGAGCAGTACAAGGGGGACCTCCCTCGGCTATGACACGCATCACGTTCGCACGCGGCGGTGACAGAATGCGGGACTTCGCTCGGCGTGTCCGGAAGTTCGTACCGCTCCGGGCGCCGTTCCCGTGCTTTCTCACCCTCGTTTCATGGGACGATCGCAAGGTGACTGAGAGCCCCTTCCTGCTGGCGTGCCGCCGGCGTCCGGTGCCGCACACGCCGGTGTGGTTCATGCGGCAGGCCGGCCGTTCGCTCCCCGAGTACCTGCGCGTCCGCGACGGCGTCCCGATGCTGGAGTCCTGCGCCCGCCCCGACATGATCGTCGAGATCACGATGCAGCCGGTGCGCCGGTACGCGGTGGACGCGGCGATCTTCTTCAGCGACATCATGGTGCCGCTGAAGGCCATCGGCGTGGACCTCGACATCAAACCGGGCGTGGGGCCCGTCATCGCCGACCCGATCCGCGACGCCGCCGATCTCGCCGCGCTGCGCCCCCTCGTCCCGGACGACGTCCCCTACGTGACCGAAGCCGTCCAAGGCCTGGTCGGCGAGCTGGGCGCGACACCGCTGATCGGCTTCGCGGGCGGCCCGTTCACGCTGGCGTCCTACCTGATCGAGGGCGGGCCGTCGAAGAACCACGAGCGCACCAAGGCCATGATGTACGGCGAGCCGCGGCTGTGGTCCGCCCTCATGGGCCGTCTCGCCGACCTCACGATCGCGTTCCTGAAGGTGCAGGTCGCGGCGGGCGCGAGCGCCGTGCAGGTGTTCGACTCGTGGGTCGGCGCCGTCTCCGCGCACGACTACCGCGAGTCCGTCCTGCCGCACACCCGCCGCATCTTCGCAGAGATCGAGCCGCTCGGCGTCCCCCGCATCCACTTCGGCGTCGGCACGGGTGAACTGCTCGGCCTGATGGGCGAGGCGGGCGCCGACGTCGTCGGCGTCGACTGGCGGGTGCCGCTGGACGAGGCCGCCCGCCGCGTCGACCCCGGCAAAGCCCTCCAGGGCAACCTCGACCCGGCCATCCTGTTCGCCCCATGGGAGACCGTGGAGCGCCGCGCGCAAGACGTGCTCACCCGGGGCCGCACCGCCGAGGGCCACATCTTCAACCTCGGCCACGGCGTCCTTCCGTCCACGGACCCGGACGTCCTGGCCCGCCTCGTGGACTTCGTCCACTCGGTTTAATTGCAGGAACGGCCCACTTCGCTCGCCTTGCGGCTCGCTACGTGACCGTTCCTGGGCGAACGCGCATCGCTTCGCGATCCGCCCGGCTCCGCTCGCCTTCGGCGTCGCTCCACCGGGCGGGTCACGCGTTCGGTGCGGGTTGAGGCCGTTGTGTCTATTACAGGCTCGGCCCACTTCGCTCGCCTTGCGGCTCGCTGCGTGACTGGGCCTGGGCGAACGCGCATCGCTTCGCGATCTGCCCGGTTTCGCTCGCCTTCGGCGTTGCTGCACCGGGCGGGTAACGCGTTCGCGTGCGGGGCTGAGGCTGCCTCGAATCCTGGTTCACGTGGACGGCGGCGGGGGCTGCGGGGCCTCTTCCGTGGGGTTCGTGTGCCTGAATCTGGTCGTGAACGTTCTGAAGCGGGCGCGTAGGCGGCGGCGGAAAACCACTGCCGGGACGGCGAGCAGGATTGCGGTGACGAGGAAGGGCAGGAGCCAGCCCACGAGGACGGCGATGCCGCCGAGGAACGCGGTGAAGGCATTCCAGCCGTCCTGGAGCGCGCCGACGAACCCGTCGCGCTCGTCGTCCTCCGCGGGCGGCGTGATCTCGCTCACCAGCGTCACGGTCACGGTCGCGTACGCGGTGCGGTTACTGAGCGTCTTCTCGCGGGCCTGGAGCGCCTCCAGGTCGGCCTCCCGTTCCGCGATCTCGTTCTCGATGTTGATGATCTCGCTGACGGAGTTCGCCCGTTCGAGGAGCTTGCGGAACGACACGAGCGTCGCCTCGGCGGAGCGGACCCGGGCCTGCACGTCCGCCACCTCGCCCGTGACGTCCTCGGCCTCCTGGGTCAGCGAGAGCTTCTTCCCGAGCTGTGTGGCGAGCTGGTTCAACACGGCGGTGTACTGGGCGGCCGGGATCTTCAGGGCGATCTCGGAGCGGGCCGGGTCGCTGGAGCTGGACTCCCGCTCGACATAGCCGCCGACCGCCGTGACCAGCTGCTTGGCCTTGGCGGCCGAGGCCTCCACGTCGTCCGCCCTGACCCGGAGGCCCGCCGTGTGGACGACCTCACGCCCGTTGTCCAGGGGCGCGTTCGGCGTCTTCCGGGTTCGGGGCGCGGCCGGGGCGCCCTCCTGCCGGAGGCCGTCGCTCGTGGCCGCGGGCGCCCGGCCGCCGTGGTCCACGGCCTTCGACTCGTTGGAACCGCCGTCGTCACCGGCGCAGGCGGACAGTGTTCCGGCGAGCGCGAGAACGGTTAGGGCGTATGCCGCATTTCTGACGATCCGCATGGGCCTTGGACGGCGGTGACCCGGGTCACCGTTCCCGCGGCGGCGTCGCGATCCGGGCACGAACGGGCCACACCGCCGTCACGGCGCGGGCGGGCCCCGGTGCGCGGTCTCCCGGGGCGTCTGGGAGGCTTGGGACATGTCCACGTCCCATGCCGTCGTCGTCGGGGGCGGCATCGCGGGCCTCGCCGCGGCGCGCGAGCTGGCCCGGGGCGGCGTCCGCGTGACCGTGCTGGAGGGCTCCCCGCTGATCGGCGGCAAGCTGCGCGTCAGCGAGATCGCCGGACTCGCGGTGGACGAGGGCGCCGAGTCGGTCCTCACCCGCCGCCCCGAGGCGCTCGACCTGGTCCGCGACCTCGGCCGCGGCGACGACCTGCGCGCCCCCGGCACGACCTCGTCCGCGATCCTCAGCCGTGGCGCGCTCCGGCGGTTCCCGGCCGGGCAGGTGATGGGCGTCCCGTCCGACCTGCGGGCGCTGGCCGCGTCGCGGGTGCTGTCCCCGGCCGGGCTGGCGCGCGTCCCGCTCGACCTCGTCCTGCCCGAGACACCGCGCGGCGGCGACGTGTCCGTCGCCGCGTATGTCGGCGCCCGGCTCGGGCGCGAGGTCGTCGACCGGCTCGTCGAGCCGCTGCTCGGCGGCGTGTTCGCCGGACGGGTCGAACTGCTGTCGTTCGAGACGGCGCTACCCGCCGTCGCCGCCGCCGCGCGCACCCACCGGTCGTTGATCGGCGCCGCGCAGGGCGTCCGGGGCGCGTCGTCCAAGGACTCCGGACCGGTGTTCGCCACCCTCCCGGGCGGCCTCGGCACCCTTCCAGGCCTGGTCGCGGACGACGTCGTCGCCGCCGGAGGAACGGTCCGGACCGGCGCGACCGTCCGCGAGCTGCGCCGCCGCGACGGCGGCTGGCGGCTCACGATCGGCCCGACCCGCGCCCCCGAGCAACTGGACGCCGACGCCGTGGTGATCGCGGTCCCGGCGGCGCCCGCGGCCCGCCTGCTCAAGGCGGACGTCCCCGCCGCCGCCCGGGAACTCGCGGGCATCGAGTACGCGAGCATGGCCATCGTCACGCTCGCCTACCCGGCCGCCGCGTTCCCGCGCCTGCCCAAGGGCAGCGGATACCTCGTCCCCGCCGTGGAGAGCGACCCGGAACGGGGCGGACGCGGCGTCAAGGCCGTCACGTTCAGCTCGGTGAAATGGCCCCACCTGCGCGACCGCGACCCCGGCCTCATCGTGGTGCGCTGCTCCATCGGACGGTTCGGGGAGGAACGCACGCTCCAGCGGTCCGACACGGAGCTGGCGGACGTCGCGGTCGCCGAGCTCGCCGCGACCTGCGGCGTCACCGGGCCGCCCGTCGAGACCCGGGTCACCCGGTGGGGCGGCGGGCTTCCGCAGTACAACGTGGGCCACGCCGACCGCGTGGCCAGGGTCCGGGCCGCGGTCGCCGACCAGCCGGGCCTCGCCGTCGCGGGCGCCGCCTACGACGGCCTGGGCGTGCCCGCCTGCGTCGCCTCGGCGCACGCGGCGGCCACCCGGATATTGGACGACCTGCGCAGCCGAGAAGGAGCAGATCATGGCGCAGAAGGCACGCGAGCTCAATAACGTCATCCGCTACACGATGTGGTCGGTGTTCCGGCTCACCGCCCCCGGAACGGTCGGCGAGCACGACGCGGCCGAGGTCCAGGACCTCCTCGACCAGGTCGCCGAGAAGGACGTCACCACCCGCGGCGCCTACGACGTCGCCGGGCTGCGCGCCGACGCCGACTACATGTTCTGGTGGCACGCGCCCACGTCCGACGACCTCCAGGAGGTCTACACCCGGTTCCGCCGGACGCACCTGGGCCGCGCGAGCGAGCCGGTGTGGTCGCAGATGGCGCTGCACCGCCCGGCCGAGTTCAACAAGAGCCACATCCCGGCGTTCCTCGCCGACGAGGAGCCGCGTCCCTACGTGTGCGTGTACCCGTTCGTCCGGTCGTACGAGTGGTACCTGCTGCCGGACGAGGAGCGCCGCGCGATGCTCGCCGAGCACGGGATGATGGCCCGCGAGTACCCGGACGTCCGGGCGAACACGGTGTCGGCGTTCGCGCTCGGCGACTACGAGTGGATGCTGGCGTTCGAGGCCGACGAGCTGCACCGCATCGTCGACCTCATGCGCCATCTACGGGGCGCGAAGGCCCGCCTCCACACCCGCGAGGAGATCCCGTTCTACACGGGGCGTCGCAGGTCCGTCGCGGAACTGGTCGCCGGCCTCGCCTAGGACGCTACCCGGCGGGTTCGAGGGTGAGCGAGATCGAGTTGATGCAGTACCGGTCGTCGGTGGGCGTGCCGTAGCCCTCGCCGTGGAAGACGTGGCCGAGGTGCGAGTCGCACGTCGCGCACCGCACCTCGGTGCGGACCATGCCGAGGGAACGGTCCTCGATCAACGTGACGGCGGTGGAGTCGGACGGCGCGTAGAACGACGGCCAGCCGCAGTGACTCTCGAACTTGGTCTCCGACCGGAACAGCTCCGTCCCGCAGCCACGGCACCGGTACACCCCGACGGTCTTGGTGTCGGTGTACTTCCCGGTGAAGGGCCGCTCCGTGCCCGCCTGCCGCAGCACGCGGAACTCCTCGGGGCTGAGCTCGGCCCGCCACTCTTCCTCGCTCTTGTGGATCTTCTGCATACACCCGACCGTACCCGGCGGCCTGTCCCACCTGTGGGTTAACGTGCAGACATGGCCTCGCCCTATATAGAGATCCCGGTCGGGGATCGGCTCGTCAAGGTGTCCAACCCCGACAAGGTCTATTTCCCCGAGCACGGCTACACCAAGCGGCAGCTCGTGGAGTACTACGTGGCCGTGGGGGAGGGGATCCTGCGCGCCACCCGCGACCGTCCGACGACGCTGGAGCGCTGGCCCGCGGGCGTCTTCGAGGGCGCCCGGATGGCCACCCGGGAGGACTACGCCCGCGGCCAGGCGGGCATGGGCGGCGGAAAGTCGGACGCCTTCTACCAGAAGCGCGTCCCCAAGGGCGCCCCCGACTGGGTGCGCACCTCCCGGATCGCGTTCCCCAGCGGCCGCTCCGCCGACGAGGTCCGCCCGACGGAGGTCGCCGTCATCGCCTGGGCCGCCAACCTCGGTACGCTGACGTTCCACCCGTGGCCCGTCCGGGACGGCGACGTCGATCATCCGGACGAACTGCGCATCGACCTCGACCCGCAGCCCGGCACCGACTTCTCCGACGCCGTCCGCGTCGCCCTCGGTCCCGCCCGCGACCTGCTGGCGGAGCTGGGCCTCACCGGTTTCGTCAAGACGTCCGGCAAGGGCGGGGTGCACATCTACGTCCGTATCGAGCCCCGCTGGTCGTTCACCGAGGTCCGCCGGGCCGCCCTCGCGTTCGGCCGCGAGGTGGAACGCCGCACCCCCTCCGAGGTCACCACTAAATGGTGGAAAGAGGAAAGAGGGGAACAAGTTTTTATCGATTACAACCAAAATGCACGGGACAGGACGATCGCGTCCGCCTACAGCGTGCGCCCGGTCCCGCACGCCGCCGTCTCGGCCCCCGTGACATGGGACGAACTCGCCGACGTCGACCCGCACGACTTCACCATCGCCACCATGCCCGCCCGCTTCGCCGAGGTGGGCGACCTGCACGCCGCCATCGACGACGAGTCGTTCTCCATCGAGGGTCTCCTCGACCTCGCCGACCGCGACGAACGCGACCACGGCCTCGGCGACATGCCGTATCCGCCCAACTACCCGAAGATGCCGGGCGAGCCGAAACGCGTCCAACCCAGCAAGGACACCGACAACCGCTGACACGGGGAGCAGTTTGATCGGCGGGCCGCGACCGACGCCCACGCCCCGCCACTTCGACGTCCCCGTGTGCTGGTTTTCTCATGCCGAATTCGCCTGGCCGATGTCGGACGATTTCGGCGCCGCCGTATGAGCTGGACGCTTTGCGTTGTGTGATCGACTCGGTCGTTTCTCCTCTCTATCCGCAATTGCCGGAGTCATTTAGCGTGCTGTTCGTCCGACGAATGATCGGGCTTGCCGTCGACGTCTCCCGGAAGGAGCACGATGGACCGGCCGCACAACGGCTCTTCTCGCCGGAAGTTCCTAGGCATGGCCGCTTCCGCCGCTTTGTCGCAGGTCATGACCGGTGCCCTCCCGGCCGACGCGGCGACCGCGCCCACCGGCCTACTGAAGCCGCCCGGGAGGAGGGGCGGCGGCAGGACCGTCGCGATCCTCGGCGCCGGGGTCAGCGGGCTGACCGCCGCGCTGAAGTTCGCCGAGGCGGGCTACAAGGTGACCGTTCTGGAGGCGCAGGGGCGCGTCGGCGGGCGCAACCTCACCGTCCGGCGCGGGGACACGATCACCGAGGTATGGGAGGACGGCTCGGTCCGCACCCAGAAATGCCGATTCGATCGCGGTCTCCACGCCGACCTCGGACCTGCGCGCTTTTCCTACGAGCACCAGCGTGTCATCGGAATGTGCCGCAGGCTCGGCGTCCCGCTCCAACCGTATCTGATACGGAGCGCCGCGAACCTGTACCAGACCGACAGGGTGTGGCGGCGGGCGCCCGTGTCCAACGGCCGGATCTCCAACGATGTCCGCGGATATGTCGCCCAGCTCGCGGCGGCGGCCGTCAAGAAGGGGCTGCCCGACGCCGGCGGACTGAGCGACGCCCAACGCGGCAGGCTGCTGGACCTGCTGGCCGCGTTCGGCGATCTCGACACGGAGGACCACGTCTACCAGGGGTCCTTGCGCTCGGGTGTGGCCGTGCCGCCCAGCATCCCGACGTGGGCGGAGAAGATCGACCCGCTGTCTCTCCGCGACATCGTGGAGAGTGGATTCTGGGAGCAGCGCTTCTGGGACGAACTCGAATACGGCTACCAGGCCACATTATTCCAACCGGTCGGCGGAATGGACAGGATCGTCCGTGGCATGGCGTCCGCGCTGCCCGCCGGGACCGTCACTCTCAACGCTCCGGTGCACGCCATCCGATCCGGCGAGGACGGGGTGCGGGTCGCGTGGAAGGACGCCGACGGCGAACACGATGAGCGTTTCGACTACTGCCTGAGCAGCATTCCCGTCCCGGTCCTGCGGCAGAGCGTCCAGCTCAAGGGCTTCTCCCGCGACTTCGCCCGCGCCGTCGCCGACGTCGAGTTCGTGCCGGGGTGCAAGATGGGCTGGCAGGCGAACCGGCGGTTCTGGGAGTCGGGGAAGAACCGGATCTACGGTGGCGTGAGCTGGGTCGACGACGAGATCCAGCAGATCTGGTACCCGTCCGGGGACTACTTCTCCGCGGCCGACAAGGGCATCTTGATCGGCGCCTACTGCGCCTACGACAACGGGGCGAGGTTCGGCGCCCGCTCGCACGCCGGGCGCCTGGAGACGGCACGGGCCGCCGGGGCGAGGCTGCACCGCGAGTTCACCGACCGGTCCGTCATCCCGGACCGGCAGGGTCTGAGCGTCGCCTGGCACAAGGTGCCCTACCAGCTCGGCGCATGGGCCCACTGGGACCGCGGCGTCCCCGAGCACCGGGAGATGTACGAGACCTTGATCAACGTCCAGGGGCACGGCAACGTCATGGTGATCGGCGACCAGGTCTGCCCGCTGCCCGGCTGGCAGGAGGGCGCGATGATGTCCGCGGAGTGGGCCTTCGAGACCATCAACGGTGACCGGCGCGGCACCCGTGCGACCGTCCGGCAGGTCCCGGATTCCCGGCGGCTGACGACCGGCCGCTGACCCCGCGCTCCGGCACGGCGAGGCCGCCGCCCCCGAGGGGACGGCGGCCTCGACACGGATTCTCAGTGGAACCTGCGTTCCTGGACGGGAAGCGTCACGTTCGACGGCCCCGGCCACCTCGTCTTCGACCGCGGCGGGACGAGCGCCTTGGCGTCGTCCTCGAACCCGGTCAACGGGAGGCTGAAGGAGCTGTTGTGCAGGTCGACCGTCACCTTGGCGCCGGTCGGCGTCTCGGTGTTGTAGTCGGCGTCCGTCCCGGCGATGATCAGCCCCAGCCGGTGCCCCTTCTTCAGCTTGTACTCCTGGGTGAGCGTCTCCCACCGGACGTCGTAGTAGCGTCCCGGCTCCAGCGGCGTCGGGTTGCTCAGCGACCGGTCGTTCTGGGCGTCGAGCCAGCCGCGCGCCACGACGTTCACCGCCGACTTCACCGTGGTGACCGCCGTCTGCTTGTAGCAGGCGTCGTCGGCGGGGACGCTCTCCCCGTGGCAGTCCTCGGTGTTGAGGGTCCGGATGCCCGAGCCGGTGCCGAGGTAGTCGACGCGGGTGTCCTCGCCGTAGTCGACGAGCAGCGCGGTCAGGTTGGCCGTCGGCTTGTCCAGCTTGATCCGCAGTTCCGCGTCGGGCGTTCCGGAGATGCGGGACGTACCCCCCAACGGCTCCGACACGAAGGCGACCCGGTACGGGCGGGCCGTCCCCGGCGAGCTGACCATGTCGCCCTCCGGGTAGCCCTTGCCGTTCGGCCCGGGCGCGTCGGTGAACGTGACGGTCGAGCCCTCCGGGGCGCGGTCCCCGATGCCGAACCCGCCGTTCTCAAGGGGCCGCATCTGGATGTAGATGCCGTTCTGGGACGGCCAGTCCTCCTCGGTGACCCACTGGTCGGGGCCGACCTCGATGTCGGCGCGCGGCTCGTCCATCACCCCGTTGCGGACCTTGTGCAGCTCATGGTCGAACCACTTGTGCAGGGCCGCGACCCAGTCGGCCCGCCGGATGTCGAACGGGTCGACGTGGCCGCGCTGCGACAGCCACACCTTCCGCTCGACGCCCTGCCTCGCGAGGGCCTGCCACCACACCGCGAAATGGTCGTCCTTGACGTTCAGGTCGTTGACACCGTGATAGGCGAAGACGCTGGCGCGGACGTTGCCGACGTTGCCGATGGTGCCGTCCAGGTAGTCGGCGGTCTTCCAGTAGTCGTTGTAGTTGCCGGTCCTGTCGTCCTGGTCCCTCGCGAGATCGTCGCGGACGGCGGCGCACTTCGCGGGCGGGTCGGTGTCGACGTAGTCGGCGAGCCACTGCTGGTAGCCCGTCCGGTACAGCACGCCGTTCATGCGGCTGTAGCGGTACCAGGTGCTGATCGCCGAGATCGGCACGATCGTCTCCAGGCCCTCCACGCCGGTCGCGGCGACCCCGTTGGCGAGCGTCCCGTCGTACGACTTGCCGATCATGGCGGTGCGCCCGGTCGACCAGGTCGCGGCCACCTGGGAGCCGTTCGCCCGGTACGCCTTCGCGCGCCCGTTCAACCAGTCGACGACGGCCTTCCCGCCGAGGACGTCGGACGGGCCGCCGCTCACCGGGCAGCCGTCCGACTTGGTCGTGCCCACCATGTCCACGGCGAGGAACGCGTAACCGCGCGGCACGAAGTAGTTGTCGTAGTACAGCGGGAACTTCGTCGGGTTCCCGGCGGCGTCGTAGGTCTTGCGCTCGTTCTCGTTACCGCGTCCCGCGTTGTCGTAGTAGGGACTCTCATCCATGATCACCGGCACCTTGAGACCGTTCTGGGTCTCCTTGGGCCGGACGATGTCCACGCGGACCCGGTCACGCCTGCCGTCACGGTCGCTGTCCACGGTCGACTCGACGTACACGTGCTCGCGGATCGCGTCCTTGTAGGAGAAGACCGGCTGCGTCACACCGCCCTTCACCACGATCTTGGGAGTCGTCTGCGCCAGGGCCGCCGCCCCGCCCGCCGCGGCGAGTGCCGCGCCGGTGAGCACGGCCACCGTCATCGTCCGCCGGGTTCGTCTCAGGGATCGCCTGGCCAACCCGCACCTCCTAGAGGAAGAATGATCTCTACGGAGGCACAGGCTCCTCTTCGCCGTACACCCCGTAAAGAGCGGAACCGGCCCAACCAGTGCCAGATCCTGGCACGCCCAGCCCTTGATCTCCGCGGCTTCGTCGCATCTTCGTTTCAGGCGAGGCTCGCGAGCAGGGATGGGAGGTCGTCGTCGTGGACGACCGTCAGGCGGCGGGTCGCCCTGGTCAGGGCCACGTACAGGTCCTGACCGCCCATGGGGGACTCGGTGACGATGCCGGCCGGGTCGACGATGACGACGGAGTCGAACTCCAGGCCCTTGGCCTCCTGCGCGGTCAGGACGACGGTGGGGGAGTCGAGGGCCTCCGGGGTGGCGCCCACGGCGGCGGACGGGAGGGCGTCCAGGACGGCGGCGTGCCGGGCGGTGGACGTGACGACGGCGAGACGGCCCTCGGTGAAGGCGCCGCCGATGCCGCCCGACGCGTCCCCGGCGACGAGCGACAGCTCGGAGCGGACGAGCCCCGGCAGATCCGAGACCGGCATCGCGATCGCGGTCGGCGGGGGACCGTCGTCGCGGACGGGTTCGGGCGGGGTCTGGTCGGGCGCGACGGCGGCGAGGACGTCGGCGGCGACCCGCATGATGGCGGCGGGGGTCCGGTAGTTGACCAGGAGCCGCTGCTCCCGCCACCGGCCGGGCACGTAGCGGTCGAGCATCTGCCCCCACGAGGAGGCGCCGGCGGCGCTGCCGGTCTGGGCGATGTCGCCGACGACGGTGAGGGACCGGGTCGGGACGCGCTTCATCACGGTGCGCCAGGCCATCGCCGACAGTTCCTGCGCCTCGTCGACGATCACGTGCCCGTACGCCCATTCCCGGTCGGCCATGGCGCGCTGGGCGGTGGTGAGCGGCGGACCGTCGTCGTGGTGGCGCTCGGCGAGGTCGGCGGCGGAGACCATGTCCAGGTCGGCGAGGCCGGTGGTCTGGATGACCTCGCGGGCGTACAGCTCCTCCGCCTCGCGCCGGGCGAGGTCGGCGCGCCGGCGGGCCGCCCGCGCCGCGGAGTCGTCCTTCCCGAGGAGGTCGGCGGCCTCGTCCAGGATCGGCACGTCGGAGACCGTCCACGGGGCGCCGGACGGGCGGCGCAGGAGCGCCGCCTCGGCGGGGCTCAGCCCCGCACGGGCGCCCAGGCGCGTCAGGGAGTCGAGGTCGGCGTAGAGGTCGGTCAGCAGCTCCTCGGGTGTCAGCTCGGGCCAGAGCGCGTCGAGGGCGGTCCGGACGGCCGGATCGTGCCAGAGGGCCTCCTTGGCCATCCGCAGTTCCGTCTCGTCCAGGAGTGGGGTGTCCTCGGCCTCGTCGATGAGCTCCTGGAGCCAGCCGGGAAGGCCGCCGTTCTTGGCGATCTCCTCCAGGGGCTCGTCCATGATGCGGTCGTACTGTTCGGCGCGGTCGACGGCGAGGGCCTCCAGCAGGTCGTGGACGAAGCGGCGCCGCTGGATGTTGTGGGGGACCCGTAGACCGCGGGCGCGGTCGCGTGCCCGCTCGCACGCTTCGGCGTCCACGGTGAGGGTCAGGCCCTCGACCTCGACGCGCAGACCGTCCGCGGGGACGCGCTGCCGGTCGTGGACGGCCTCCCGCACCAGGTCGGCCGTCCGCAGATCGCCCTTGACGACGGCGATCGCCGGGTCGTCCGCGGCGGTCGCCTTCAGGCCCGGGTACAGCTCCCCGACCGTGGCCAGCACGACGTCGGTCTCGCCCAGGCCGGGCAGGACCTGCTCGATGTAGCGCAGGAACGTGGCGTTCGGACCGACGATGAGGACGCCGCGCCGTTCGAGGACGTCCCGGTGCGTGTACAGCAGGTACGCGGCCCGGTGGAGCGCGGCGACCGTCTTGCCGGTGCCGGGACCGCCCTGCACGACGAGGACGCCGTGCAACCCCGAGCGGATCACCTGGTCCTGTTCCTCCTGGATGGTCGCGACGACGTCGCTCATCCGGCCCGTCCGGCCCCGGCGAAGGGTGGCGAGCAGGGCGGCCTCGCCGACGATGCCGCGCCGCTCGGACTCGGCCAGACCCTCCAGGTCGAACACCTCGTCGTCCAGGTGGACGACCGTGCGGTCGCGCAGGTGCAGGTGGCGACGTCGCGCGAGCGTGCCGGGGGCCCCGGAGGTGGCGGTATAGAACGGGCGGGCGGCCTCGGCGCGCCAGTCGATCAGGAGGGGCTCGCGGTTCTCGTCGCGCAGCCCGACGCGGCCGATGTAGAACGTGTCGCCGGGGCCGTCGGCGTCCGCGCGGTGGTCGATCCGGCCGAAGCACAGGCCGTGTTCGACGCCGCTGAGCCGGGCGAGGCGACGCGCGGCCTCGTCGGTGGCGACGGCGCCCTCCAGCCTGGCCTGGAACGCGCTGCCGCCGCCCGCCGCCGGACCGGCGCGCAGCGCCGTCTCCGCGCTCTCCCGTTCGGCGTCGAGCCGGGAGTACACGCGGGACACGTACTGCTGTTCGGCCCGGATCGCGGCCTGCCGCGACTTTTCCTCGCGCTCGGGGTTGACAGCGTCGGCTTGACGGAGTCCCATGCCTCTGCTACGCTCCTAGTTATAGGATGGAATTGCTGTGCGCAACTTGAAGTTGCCAGCCTACCATCCTCCTGTCCGCCCTGCATGACCCTTCCGGGTCTTCCCAAATGATCATTTTTGTTGTGGTGGACGTCATCCCCGCGGTGTCCTCGGGTCACCGGCCTTCGTGAGGCTTTCCGGCGATCGATGCCGGAACCTCCAGAAAGGTCGCTACTCCATGGCCGACACCGCACGCCGGCTGAACCGGCGAACCTTCCTCATCACCAGCGGACTCGCCACCGCCGTCGCCGCGACCGGCGTCCCGGGACCCGCCCACGCCGCCCCCCGCGCCCGGACACCCGACGGCGATCCGTTCACCCTCGGAGTCGCCTCCGGCGACCCCGACCCCGACGGGTTCGTCCTCTGGACCCGGCTCGCCCTCGACCCCCTCGCCGAGGACGGGCTCGGCGGCATGCCGTCCCGGACGATCCCCGTCCGCTGGGAGGTCGCCACCGACGAACGCTTCCGCCGCGTCGTGCGCCGCGGCGTCGCCGCCGCCCACGCCCGCTCCGCGCACTCCGTCCACGTCGAACTCGACGGCCTGCGCCCCGGCCACGACTACTGGTACCGGTTCCGCGTCGGCGGCCACATCTCCCCGGTCGGACGGACGCGCACCGCCCCGCACCCCTCCACCTACGGTTCCGCCCTCGCGATGGGCTTCGTGTCGTGCTCTCAGTTCGAACACGGCTACTTCACCGCGTACCGGCGGCTCGCCGAAGAGCACCCCGACCTGATCCTGCACCTCGGCGACTACCAGTACGAGTACAAGAAAGGCGTCTATACCATCCCGGGCGGCAACGTCCGCGACCACGAGGGCCCTGAGACCGTCACCCTCGGCGACTACCGGCTGCGGCACGCCCAGTACAAGTCCGACCCCGACCTGCAGGCCGCGCACGGCGCCGCGCCCTGGCTCGTCGTCTTCGACGACCACGAGGTCGAGAACAACTGGGCCGACGACGTCCCGGAGAACAACTCCGACACCCCGTCCCCCGAGGCGTTCCGCGCCCGCCGGGCCGTCGCGTTCCAGGCGTACTACGAGAACATGCCGTTGCGCCGCCGCTCCATCCCCCACGGCCCCGACATCCAGGTGTACCGGCGGGTCGCCTGGGGCAGGCTCGCCAACTTCCACATGCTCGACACCCGCCAGTTCCGCGACGACCAGGCGTGCGGTGACGGCTACAAGGACTGCCCCGACGCCATCGACCCGAAACGGTCCATCACCGGCGACCGGCAGGAACGCTGGCTCCTGGACGGCTTCCGCCGCTCCCGCGCCCGCTGGGACATCCTCGGCCAGCAGGTGTTCTTCGCGCAGCGCGACAACACCGCGGGCCCGGTCAAGAAGACCTCCATGGACTCCTGGGACGGCTACGTCGCGTCCCGCGACCGGATCACCAAGGGCTGGCTCGACGCACGGGTCCGCAACCCCGTCGTGCTCACCGGCGACGTCCACGCCCACTGGGCCGGCGACCTCAAAGCCGACTACGACGACCCGGACTCCAGAACCGTCGGCTCCGAACTGGTCTGCACGTCCATCACCAGCGGCGGCGACGGGAGCGACTCCAACCCGGCCGACCACCCCTTCCTCAAGATCAACCCGCACCTGCGCTTCTACAACAACCAGCGCGGATACGTGCTCACGAAGATCGGCAAGGACGAGATGAAGGCCGACTTCAAGACGCTGCCCACCGTCCGGACGCGCGACGCCGAAGCCTCCATCAAGGCGACCTTCGTCATCGAGGACCGCGAACCCGGCGTGAAGCAGACCTACCTGCGCCCCTACGACTCGCCCAGAACCAGGTCGCAGTCCGACGAGGAACTCATCCGCCAGACCATCCAGAACGAAACTCAGCCCTGATCCGGCTTCTCACGGCCTTCGGACGCGATCGCAACCGTGGGAAGCGTTGCGGGATTGCGGCGATGGCCGGGGTGAGCGCCGTCGGGTCGTGCGATCTCCGCGGTCGTGCGGCCCGGCGGGGCTAGTGGTCGGCTCTGGGGTTCGTGGCCTGGCCGGAGAGGATGTCGTCGAGGTCGTACGCCACGGGGATCTCCAGCTGCTCGTAGGTGCACGACTCGGGGGTGCGGTCGGGGCGCCAGTTGCGGAAGCGGGCCGTGTGACGGAAACGGTCGCCCTCCATCGCCTCGTACGCGACCTCGACGACCAGGTCGGGACGCAGCGGCACCCAGCTGAGGTCCTTCTTGCCCGTCCAGCGGGAGATGGCGCCCGGCATCCGGTCGACGGTCGCCTCGGACTGGCTCGCCCACTCCGCCCACGGGTGCTCGGTGAGATCCTCCAGCCGGTACGGCCGAAGCTCCTCGACCAGCTCGGCGCGGCGCTTCATCGTGAACGACGCCGCCACCCCCACGTGCTGGAGGTTGCCCTGGTCGTTGTAGAGGCCGAGGAGGAGCGACCCCACGATCGGGCCCGACTTGTGCCAGCGGAAGCCCGCAACCACGCAGTCGGCGGTCCGCTCGTGCTTGACCTTGAACAGGGCCCGCTTGTCGGACTCGTACGGCAGGTCGCGCGGTTTGGCGATGACGCCGTCCAACCCGGCGCCCTCGAACTCGTCGAACCAGCGCAGCGCCAGCTCGTAGGAGTCGGACGCGGGCGTCACGTGGATCGGCGCCCGCACCCCCGTGAGCGTGTCGACGAGGCGTTGCCTCCGCTCACCGAGCGGCACCTCCATCAGTGACTCGTCGCCCAGGGCGAGCAGGTCGAACGCGATGAACGACGCCGGGGTCTGCTCCGACAGCAGCTTCACCCGGGACGCGGCCGGGTGGATGCGCTGCTGGAGGGCCTCGAAGTCCAGGCGGGTGCCCATCGGAAGGACGATCTCGCCGTCGATCACGCAGCGTTCGGGAAGCTCGCGCCGCACCGCCTCGACCAGCTCGGGGAAGTACCGGGTGAGCGGCTTCTCGCCCCGGCTGGACAGCTCCACCTCGTCGCCGTCGCGGAACACGACGCAGCGGAAACCGTCCCATTTCGGCTCGTACAGCAGATCGCCCTTGGGCATCGTCTTCACCGCCTTGGCCAGCATCGGCGGCAACGGCGGAAGGATCGGCAGGTCCATCCCCCTATAGTGCGCCCCGGCACCGACAGCCCGGCGACGCGGGGGCCCGGATGGCGGCTCCGATGCCGCAGGTCAGCGGGTGTAGCGGAGGAAGAGGAAGTCGTCGTCGCGCAGCACCTGGGCGAGGGTCAGCTCCGGCGGGACGGGCAGCGGCGGGCCGTTCAGGATCCGCGTCGGGTGCCCGGCGAGCAGCTGCGGGCTCAGCGTGAGGCACAGCTCGTCCAGCAGCCCGTCCGCCACCACCTGCGCGAGGACGCCCGGCCCGCCCTCGCACAGCAGGCGCCGATGGCCGCGCGCCGCGAGCTCCGCGACGGCGGCGGGGAAGTCCAGGGAGTCCTCCCCGGCGATGATGACGTCGGCGCGCTCCCGCGCGGCCTCCAGTCGCGCCGGGTCGGCGGTCGCGGTCGCCAGCACGATCGTCCTGGCCCGCGCCTCGGTGAACAGCGGCGCGTCGAAGTCGAGGTCGAGGGTGCGGGAGACGACCGCCAGCGGCGGGACGGGCGCGCGCCCGTCCCGAATCCCGTCCCACGCGTCCGTCGGCAGGACGGGCCCGTAACCTTCGGCCCGCACCGTGTTGGCGCCGACGATCACGACGTCGGCGAGACCGCGCAGCAGCAGGAACAGATGCCGGTCGGCGGCGTTGCCGAGGCCGCCGCTGCGCTCGTCGCGCTGCGCCGCGCCGTCCAGGCTGGCGACCATGTTGGCCCGAAGCCACACCCCGTCGGACGGATAGGCGTAGCGCTCGACGAGATCGACCTCGCCCGCCTCCGGAGAAAGGATCCGCATAGGACTTCGAAGTCTACGGGAGCCTGCGCAGGACGCTCAGGGAGCGGCCGACGACCGGGACGGCGTCGCGGGCCTTGACGCGGGGACGTTCCCCGACCCCGCCGGGCTCGGCGGTGTCGAGGGCGAACTCCCAGCGTTCGCCGTACTCGCCGCCGGGAAGCGTGAACTCCACGGGATCGGCGCCCGCGTTGATCAGCAGGAGGAACGAGTCGTCGCGGACGCGGCGTCCGCGAGGATCGGGTTCGGTGATGGCGTCGCCGTTGAGGAACACGCCGAGCGACTTGGCGAACCCGACGTTCCAGTCGTCGTCGGTCATGCTCTCCCCGGCGGGCGTGAGCCAGGCGATGTCGGCGGCGGCGCCCGTTCCGGTGCCGGTGAAGAAACGGCGGCGGCGGAACACCGGGTGGTCGTGCCGAAGCCGCGACAGGGTCCGCACGAACTCCATGTCGTCGGAACCCTGCCAGCGCACCCAGGCGATCTCGTTGTCCTGGCAGTAGGCGTTGTTGTTGCCGTCCTGCGTGCGGCCCAGTTCGTCGCCGTGCGACAGCATCGGCACGCCCTGCGAGAGGAACAGCGTCGCGAGGAAGTTCCGGCGCTGCCGGGCCCGCAGGTCCAGGACGGCGGGGTCGCGGGTGGGGCCCTCCACGCCGCAGTTCCACGACCGGTTGTCGTCGGTGCCGTCGCGGTTGTCCTCGCCGTTGGCGTCGTTGTGCTTGTGGTCGTAGGACACCAGGTCCGTGAGCGTGAACCCGTCATGGCAGGTGACGAAGTTGATGGACGCCGACGGGCGCCGCGCGCTGTGCTCGTACAGGTCCGACGATCCGGTCAGGCGGGACGCGAACTCCGGCATCGTCGCGTACGAGCCGCGCCAGAAGTCGCGGACGGTGTCGCGGTACTTGCCGTTCCACTCCGTCCACAGCGGCGGGAAGTTGCCGACCTGGTAGCCGCCCTCCCCGACGTCCCACGGCTCGGCGATGAGCTTCACCTGCGACACGACCGGGTCCTGCTGGACGAGGTCGAAGAACGCGGCGAGCCGGTCGACGTCGTGCAGTTCGCGGGCCAGCGCGGACGCCAGGTCGAAGCGGAACCCGTCGACGTGCATGTCCATGATCCAGTACCGCAGCGAGTCCATGATGAGCTGGAGCGCGTGCGGGTTGCGGACGTTGAGGGAGTTGCCGCAGCCGGTGTAGTCGAGGTGGTAGCGCTTGTCGTCGTCGCGGAGCCGGTAGTAGGACGCGTTGTCGATGCCGCGGAACGACAGCGTCGGCCCGAGATGGTCGCCCTCGGCGGTGTGGTTGTAGACGACGTCGAGGATGACCTCGATCCCCGCCTCGTGCAGGGCGCGGACCATCGCCTTGAACTCCAGCACCTGCTCCCCGCACTGCCCGGACGACCCGTAGGCGTTGTGCGGCGCGAAGAAACCGATCGTGTTGTAGCCCCAGTAGTTGCCGAGGCCCCGCGCCACCAGCGCGTGCTCGGGGATCGACTGGTGCACCGGCATCAGCTCCACGGCCGTCACGCCGAGGTCGAGCAGATGGTCGATCATCACCGGGTGCGCGAGGCCCGCGTACGTCCCGCGCTGCTCCTCCGGGATGCCGGGATGCAGCTTCGTCAGACCCTTCACGTGCGCCTCGTAGATGACGCTCTCGTGGTACGGGACGCGCGGCGGCCGGTCGTCCCCCCAGTCGAAGAACGGGTTGATCACCACGTTCTTCGGCATGTGGGGGGCGCTGTCGTCCTCGTTCAGCGTGTCGGGGTCGGCGAACCGGTAGGAGAACAGCGACTCGTGCCAGCGGACGCCGCCCTCGACGGCCTTCCCGTACGGGTCGAGCAGCAGCTTGGCCGGGTTACAGCGATGGCCCTCCCGAGGGTCGAACGGCCCGTGCACGCGGTACCCGTACCGCTGGCCTGGGCCGACGCCCGGCAGGTAGCCGTGCCAGACGAAACCGTCCACCTCCGGCAGCGTCCGCCGCGTCTCGTGCCCGTCGTCGTCGAACAGGCACAGTTCGACGCATTGCGCCACCTCCGAGAACAGCGCGAAATTCGTACCCGTGCCGTCCCAGGTGGCGCCCAGCGGATAGGGGTCACCGGGCCACACCTCCCGCATGTCGCAACTCCTCCACCTGGTCGTCCTGGCCCGTCGATTGTGGCCTACCCCGCCGTCCGCCCGCGCACCATGGGTGCCGTCAGAGTGTCACGCGCGGCGGGCCGCCCGTCACAAGCGCTGTGTCCAGACGCCTGCGGGATGCTGTCGCGGGGGGAGCCACAGCCACGGCTGCGAATGGCGGAACGGCAGGTCCGTGCCGGGCTGCCAGGGGAACAGGCCCTCCCCGTTCGGCCACACGACCTGGAGCATCGGCGGCGTGGGGCGCCGGTAGAACGCGACGGCCCCGCCGAACATCGCGTCGTACCAGAGCGGATCGGTCTCGCGGAACGCGGCGGCCTGGCCGCGGACGACGCCGTCGCGGCGTTCGCCGTCCGCGGGGAGACGTCCGTCGGCGGTGTGGCGGCCGAGCGTGTTCAGCGACTCCTCCATCTCGTAGACGTCGCCGCCGAACATGGCCAGTTCGGGCGCGCCGTGGCTGTGCCACAGGCCGATCGTGTACGCCCACCCGGGCCCGTCGTCGGGGTGCACGAGGACGACGCTCCAGCCGTACTCGGTGATGTGCACGATCGTGCGGAGCTGGAAGTTGTCCAGGCGGTCACGGTCACCGTGGTTACAGATCACGCAGGTGCACGGGGTGTGGCCGTCGGACATGGCCTTCAGTTTAGGATCCATCGGCGCTCGGCATCGCTTCGTCTCCGGTGACCGGTCACCAAAACACGCCGGTGTCCGTCGGTCTGGCCTCGTGGGTGCTCCGGACGTCCGGTCCGGTGACCAGGCGGGCGAACACCGTCGCGAGCAGCAGCACGGCGGGCAGCGCGAGCGGCACCGCGGCGAGCGGCGCGATCGTGGCGACCTTCAGCGCCGTCCCGTCGAGCAGGCCCGCGACGCCGAGGCCGTCGCCCTGACGGCCCGCCGACCCCGCCACCGCGGTGATCGCGGCGGCGACGGAGAGTCCCGCGGCCGGCAGCGCGAAGATCCTGCGGCGGACGAAGAAGCCCAGCGCGACGCCCGCCGCGCCGAGCACCGGCAGGGCCATCGCCGCGAGCCAGCGGCCCGGCCGCGGCCGCAGGTCGACGCGCACGACCGGCGGTGGGGCGTCCGCGCGCAGCCGCCACGCGCGGGTGCCGGACGACCCGGTTCCCGCCCGCTCGGTTTCCGCCCGCTCGGTGTTCGCCGGGACCGTGGTCGCCCGCACCGTGGCCGGCACGGACGGCAACCGCAGCCTCATCGTCGTGTCGCGGAAGCCCGCCGCGGCCAGCAGCCGGACGGCGCCGGCCGTGTCGATCCGCAGCGACGGCCCGCGTCCCGTCCGGTAGGCGCGGCGGACCTCGGCCCGCGCGAACGGCACGCCGCGATCCCGCTCGGTACGGACGTGGATCGCCCGCGCGCCGGGGAACGTCGCCGCGGCGACCCGCCGGGCCAGGGCCCGCACGTCGGCGTCCGAGCCCAGCTGCCCCGCCGCGCGCAGGTCCAGCAGGGCGTTCCCGTCCGGCAGCACGGAGACACGAAACCACGCCCGCTGCGGCGGCGCGGGACCGCCACCGCCGCACCCGGCGAGCACGGCGACCGCGAGCACGGCCGCGGCGAACGCGGCGAGCCGCCGAACCGACACGGGAGCCTCCGAGGGGTGGGACCGATCGATTCAGCATGGCCGAATTAGGTCGCACCGGCGTCTCGTTCCGGTGACGGTGGATTCGCCGGGCGACCGTCGACAGACCGGACGAGCACCCCTGAAACGTTGACCGACCTGGTCGAACACCGTCACCGGAGGCGTTGGACGTTGTGGACACGTCAGACCGCCGGCTGCCGACGGCCGTTGGGAAGACGAGGTTGACCGGTTCAGGGGCCGGGGCAGAAAGTTGCTTCTGTGATCGACGAGGATCACCCACTGCCCCCGAAGTAGAGGTTCAACAAATGGTCGATGTCATCGGCGCCGGATTCGGACGCACGGGAACCATGTCGCTCAAACTCGCGTTGGAGCGGTTGGGGTTCGGCCCCTGCTATCACATGGCCGAGCTGACCGAGCATCCCGAGCAGATCCCGGTGTGGCGCGAAGCCGCACGCGGGAAGACGCCCGACTGGCGCCGGTTGTTCGCCGGCTACCGATCCGCCGTCGACTGGCCCGCGTCCAGATTCTGGGACGAACTCGCCGACGTCTACCCGTCCGCCAAGGTGATCCTGACCGTCCGGGACCCCCAGCGCTGGTACGACAGCACCGCGTCGACCATCCACCGCGTCGCCACCGCGTACTCCGAATCGGACGGGAGCGGCGGGCTGATCGCCGACATCCAGAAGGTCGCCACGGACGTCGTCTGGGAAGGGGTGTTCGACGGGCGCTTCGCCGACCGCGCCCACGCCATCGACGTCTTCACCGAGCACACCGAGACAGTCCGCCGGACGATCGCGCCCGAACGGCTGCTGGTGTTCCAGGTCAGCGACGGGTGGGGGCCGCTGTGCGAATTCCTCGGCGTTCCGGTCCCGGACGAACCATTTCCGCGCAGGAACGACCGTGAGGCGTTCGCCGAATGGGTGGAGGAGCTGTCGACACGGGCGGGACTCGACGCGGAAGGGTGACCCGATGTGGTTCACCGGAAAGGTCGCGAAAGGCCGACGCCGTGCCCGCGGGGAACCGTATCCGGACGATCGCCGATGATGCCTTCGGCCTGGTCCGCGGTCCATCCTCCTGAAGTGGTGGGACGATCTCGTCCGCGCGGCGGATTGCTCACCGTCACCGGGGGCATACCGTCGAAGCCATGAGTCAGTCCAGTCCACAGCCGGAGCGGTCGTCCCCGCGCCGCCCGCGGGACCGGCGGCAGGAACTGCATCCCGACCGGCCCGTCGCCGAGCCCACCGAGGCCACGGCGGCGCCCGGCCCGGCGGGCGCGCCCGACGCCGTCCGCGCCCCCGACCGGGTGCGCGCGTCCGACGCCGAGCGGGAGGCCGTCGTGGAGCGGTTGCGGATCGCCTCCGTCGAGGGACGGCTCACCTTCGAGGAACTGACCGAACGCACCGAGGCCGCCTACGCGGCCGTCACCCGCGGCGACCTCGACGCCATCACCGCCGACCTGCCCGGCATGGGCGCCCCCGGCGCCGAGCCCGCGCCGATCCAGGTGAAGCGCCGGTTCAGCGCCTTCATGGGCGACTGCAAGGAACGCATCGTCGGCCGTATCGACGGCCCGCTGGAGGCCGTGTCGGTGATGGGCGACGTCGAACTCGACCTGCGCGGCGCCCAGGTGCCGAGCGGCGAGGTCATCGTGACCGCCACCGCCGTGATGGGCGACGTCAAGATCATCGTTCCGGACGGCGTCCGCGTCGAGGTGACCGGCCACAACTTCCTGGGCGACCGCAGGATCTCCGTCCGGGAGCCCCATCCCGGGGCGCGCGTTCCCGTGGTCCGCGTCAGCGCGACCGTCGTGATGGGCGACGTCAAGATCGTCGATGACGAGCACCACGCGCCGTTCCGCCGCGCGATCGCCGACTGGTGGCGCGACCGCACGTGACCCGCGTCCGACCCGTACCCGAGCCCCCTGCGGGGCCGGGTGCGGGTCAGACCGCGGTGGCCGTACGGGCCGTCTCCAGCGCCTCGTCGTAGCGGCGCACGACCAGTTCGGCGACCTCCGGGGCCGCGCCGAGGACCGGCGAGACCACGGCGGCGCCCGCGGCGAGCGTCTCCGCCCTGACCTTGTCGGCGAAGTGGCCGGGCGCCAGGAAGTACGACGCCACCGCCACGCGGGGAGCGCCCGCGTCGAGCAGGGCCGTCACCGCCTCCGCCGGGGTGGGCCGGGCTGCCGACGCGTACGCGGCGACCACGTCCCACCAGCCGCGGGGCCGCCACCGCCGGGCGAGGCCCGCGATGGTGGCGTTGGCGGACGCGTCGCTGGACCCCGCCGAGACGAGGACCACGGCCGTGTCCGGATCGCCCGGCGCGACACCGGCCTCGGCGAGGCGGCGCTCCAGGGCGGCCGTCAGCAGCGGATGCGGGCCGAGCGTCCCGGCCGTGCGGAGACCGAGCCGGGGATGCCGTCCCCGCACCTGGTTCAGCACGCCCGGGATGTCGGTCTTGCTGTGGTAGGCGGCCGTGAGCAGCAGCGGCAGCACCACCGCCTCGTCCACGCCGGCGCGGGCCAGCCCGTCCAGGACGCGGCGGGGCGTGGGCGCGGCGTGGTCGAGGAACGAGGCGTGCACGGGCACGTCGGGCCGCCGGGCCCGGACGGCGTCCAGCAGGGCGGCGACGGTGGCGGCGGCGCGCGGGTCGCGGCTCCCGTGCGCCACCGCCACCATCGGCCGGCTCACAGGTGGATACCGCACTCGGTCTTGCCCAGCCCGGCCCAGCGGCCGCTGCGCGGGTCCTCGCCGGGCGCGACCGGACGGGTGCACGGCGCGCAACCGATCGACGGGTAGCCGTCGTAGTGCAGCGGGTTCACCAGGACCCCGTTGTCCTCGATGTAGTTGTCCATGTCCTCCTGGGTCCAGCCCAGGATCGGGTTGACCTTGACCATGCCGCGCTTGCGGTCCCACTCGACGACCCTCCGGTCGCGGCGGCTGGCGGTCTCGTCCCGGCGGATGCCGCTGAACCACGCCATGTAGCCCTCCAGCGCCCGGCCGAGCGGCTCCACCTTGCGCAGGTGGCAGCACAGGTCGGGGTTGCGGCCGAACAGGCGGGGCCCGAGCGCGGCCTCCTGCTCCTCCACCGTGCGGGACGGGGTGACGTTGATGACGTTCACCGGGTAGACGGCCTCGACGGCGTCGCGGGTCCCGATCGTCTCGGCGAAGTGGTAGCCGGTGTCGACGAACAGCACGTCGATGCCCGGCTTCACCTTCGACACCAGATGGATCAGCGCCGCGTCCGACATGGACGAGGTGAGGCAGATGCGGTCACCGAACGTGGCGACGGCCCACCGGATGATCTCCAACGTGGGAGCGCCCTCCAGCGCGGCGGCCGCGGATTCGACGATGTCCTCCAGGTCCAGGGTAGGTCTGTCGGTCTCCAGAAGAGTCACCGAGGGATCTCCTTGCTCGCGGTGCGGGGAGCGCCGACACCGATGAATTTCAACGTGAAGGATCGAAGGCAGTCGGGGCAGAACCACGAGCCGTGTTCCGCACGGGGTTCGAGGTTCTCCTCGCCGCAGTAGGGGCAGTAGAACGGCGCCATGCGCTCACTCATGCGCGTGCTCGCTCACTTGAGGTCCGCCTCGTCGGCGCGGTGCACCCAGGCGGCGAACGTCTCGCCGTCGGCGCGCTGCTCGTCGAACTTGCGGACGACCCGCTCCACGTAGTCGGTCAGCCCCGCCGACGTGGTCTTCAGGCCGCGGACCTTCTTGCCGAACGACGCGCCGAGCTGCCCGCCGAGGTGGATCTGGAAGCCCTCGACCTGGTCGCCGTTCTCGTCCACGACGAGCTGGCCCTTCAGACCGATGTCGGCGACCTGGATGCGGGCGCACGCGTTGGGACAGCCGTTGACGTTGATGGTGAGCGGCTGGTCGAAGTCGGGGAGCCGCTTCTCCAGCTCGTCGATCAGGTCCATGGACCGCTGCTTGGTGTCGACGATCGCGAGCTTGCAGTACTCGATGCCGGTGCACGCCATCGTCTGGCGGCGGAACGTCGACGGGTGGACCTGGAGGTCGTGCTTCGCCAGCTCCTCGGCGAGCTCCTCGGTGTTCTCCTCGGGGACGTCGAGGATGACCATCTTCTGCTCGATCGTCGTCCGGACCCGTCCGGAGCCGTACCGCTCGGCCAGGTCGCCGATGACGCCCAGCAGCTCGCCGTTCACACGACCGACGCGCGGCGCGAACCCGACGTAGAAGTTCCCGTCCTGCTGCGGGTGGATCCCGACGTGGTCGCGGCGGGGGAGCGGCGCGGCGGGCTCCGGGCCGTCCGGCAGCGCGTAGCCGAGGTACTCCTTCTCCAGCACCTCGCGGAACTTCGCCGCGCCCCAGTCCTTCATCAGGAACTTCAGCCGGGCGCGGCTGCGCAGCCGCCGGTACCCGTAGTCGCGGAAGATCGAGGTGACGCCGTGCCACACCTCGGTGGCCTGCTCCGGCTTGACGAACACGCCGAGGCTCTGCGCGAACATCGGGTTCGTGGACAGCCCGCCGCCGACGAAGAGCGCGTACCCGGTCTCACCGGCCTCGTTCACGACCCCGACGAACGCGATGTCGTTGATCTCGTGGACGGTGCAGTGCGCCGTGCAGCCCGACAGCGCCGACTTGAACTTGCGCGGCAGGTTGGAGAACTCGGGGGAGCCGATGTACTTGTCGTGGATGTCGCGCAGCTGCGGCGTCGCGTCGATGATCTCGTCGGCCGCGATTCCGGCGAGGGGGCAGCCGATGATGACGCGGGGGACGTCCCCGCACGCCTCCATCGTGTGCAGCCCGACCGCCTCAAGGGCCTCCCAGATCGCGGGGACGTCCTCGATCCGCACCCAGTGCAGCTGGACGTTCTGCCGGTCGGTGATGTCGGCGGTGCCGCGTGCGTACCGGGTGGAGACGTCGGCGATCGTGCGGAGCTGCGGGCCGCTCAGTTGCCCGCCGTCGATCCGCACCCGCATCATGAAGTAGCTGTCCTCGAGCTCCTCGTCCTCGAGCGCGCCGGTCTTGCCGCCGTCGATGCCGGGGCGGCGCTGCGTGTAGAGGCCCATCCAGCGGAACCGGCCGCGCAGGTCGGCCGGGTCGATGGAGTCGAACCCGGTCTTGGAGTAGATCTCGATGATGCGGCGCCGGACGTTCAGACCGTCGTCGTTCTTCTTGTTCTCTTCGTTCTTGTTGAGAGGTTCGTGATAGCCGAGGGCCCACTGGCCCTCGGCCTTCTTGCGCTTGATCGCGGGTGGCACGGCGCGCGTCCTCATCTGTGATGTGAGGGACGCGTAGCGCACCGGCAGTCAGGAGCGGCCGGCTCGGCACTGAGCTGGGTGAGTCAACGATGACGCCGATGCACCACGCGCCCGGCTGAGCAGGGGCGTGGTCGGAGCGTCACCGACAGATCGCGCTGCGGACGCGGAGGAAGTCGACGTGCCGGCGCTTGGCCAGCAACGGGTCCGCGGCAGTCATACCTGAACTGTGACATGCCGTCTCGCGGACTGTCCAGTTACGTCCCCCATACGGACGGGTGAGATGTGTCATCCTTGCCGTCTCCAATTCACCGGCGGCTCGGCCTCGTCGCCCGCCGGGCCGGTGGCGGGGCCGCTCTCGGACGGCCGCGGTTCGCGTGTCGCCGTTCCGGGATGGTGCTGGCAGTCGCACCAGGACCCGCCGCGGCACTCCTCGTGGCGGCGCTCCCGGCATGACTGGCAGATCACGCCTTCCATTGTCACCGATGGACGCGAATGCCCCGTCCGTCGCCTCGGCCCACGCCCCGCCCCCGGAAGACGATCATGATCGGGTGGACGTTCCGCACCGTCAAAGCGGGTATGGCGGAAGTGATGCGCGGGGAACGGGTGGGGAACCTGCGAGATGATCGGGCGGGGGAGGCGGTCGTAACGCGACGCGCGGAGCTGATCACCATGATGGGAGGGGGAGCGAACCGGAGGGTGAGCCCCCGGCGGGAGGTTCGGATGGGCGATGCGGCATGTTCCGGGCGCGTGACGCTCTACGGTGGGGCGGTGTGACCACCGTCTCCGACGCAGCGGGCGTCTCCCCGGCCGGGGACCCCGGCCCCGAGGGCGAGCCCGGCGGTTCCGGTGGGCCCGGCTCCGGCCCTGATGATCGGGAGCCCGGACGCGACCTGGTCGGTCGTGTCCGCGCGGCGGTCGAGGCGTGGGGGCGGGTCGGCTGGACGCTGGTCAAGGACACGGCGGTCGGCGCGTTCCGGTACCGGGTGACGGGGCTCGCCGCCGAGGCCGCGTTCTTCGCGTTGCTGTCGCTGCCGCCGCTGGTGCTCGGGCTCATCGGCACGATGGGGCACCTGCGCGGCGCGATCGGGCCCGACACCGTCGCCGAGATCCGCGCGTGGGCGATCGAGCATTCCCAGCAGGTCCTCACCAGGGAGGCGGTGGACAACACCGTCGCCCCGCTGATCGACGACGTGATCAAGGGCGGCAGCCCCGACATCGTGTCGCTCAGCTTCCTGCTCTCGCTGTGGGCGGGTTCGCGTGCCACGAACGTCTATGTCGACACGATCACCATCGCCTACGGGCTGTCCGGTGTCCGGGGCGTGATCCGCACCCGCCTGCGCGCGTTCTTCCTCTACCTCATCGGCCTGTTGATGCTGCTGGTCGTCGTCCCGCTGCTGGTGGCCGGGCCCACGCTGGTGCGCAAGGCGCTGCCGGAGAGCGCGGAGGCCGTCCAGTTGCTGTACTGGCCGGTCGTGGTGACCCTGTCGATCGTCTTCCTGGCCACCCTCTACCACGTGAGCGTCCCGGTGCGGACGGCGTGGTCGCGGGCCGTGCCGGGCGCGGCGGTGGCGCTGCTGATCTGGATCGTCGGCAGCATCACGCTGCGGATCTACCTGACGGGGTCGCTGAGCGGCGTGTCGGTGTACGGGTCGCTGGCCGCGGCGATCGCCCTGCTCGCGTGGCTGTACGTCGCGGCGCTGGCGGTGCTGATCGGGGCGACGTTGAACGCCGAGATCGACCAGCGGTGGCCGAGCGAGATCACCGCCCGTGCGCGGGCCGAACTGGCGGCGGAGGACGAACGGCAGCCGGACGGCGAGGAGGACGGCCGGCCGGACGGCGGGACGGAGTCCGCCGGCCCGGGAGGTAAAAACAGCGCCGATTGAGGCCCTGAAAAGGCGAAACATGTCGTAACCTCGCCTGACATGACCCCCCGAGTGGACACAGGCCGGCTCCGGACCGTGACCGGCACGATCGCGACGTCCGAGATCACCGGGCCGGTGCTGGCGCACGAGCACCTGCGGATGGACCTGCGCTGGCCGGCGCGTCCGCGGCTGGCGGAGTCCGACCCCCGTCGTTTCCTGGACGAGGAGAAGCCCGTCCAGCGGGAGCTCGCCGCGCTGCGCAGGGAGCACGGCCTCGGGCTCGTCGTCGACCTGACGTGCTCCGGCATGGGCCGCGACGCCGCCGCGCTCACCCGGATCAGCACGGGGTCGCGGGTCGCGGTCGTCGCCGGGACGGGAGTGTTCACCGAGCCGTTCCACCCGCCGTTCGTCCGGGAGTCGCTGGACGCCGACCGCGACGGGGCCGCGGCGCGGGACGGGCGCACCGGCGTCGACCGGTTGGCCGAGCGGCTCCTCGCCGAGGTCGGTTTCGGCCTGGACGGCACGAACGCGCTGCCCGGTGTCATCGGCGAGATCGGCACATGGGAGGAGACGCCGACCGAGACCGAGGAGCGGTGCCTGCGCGCCGCCGCGAGGGCCGCCCGCTACTCGGGGCTGTCGGTGGCGACGTACGGCCGCGCGGGCCTCGCCCAGCTGGAGATCCTCACCGCCGCCGGGCTGTCCCCGGACCGTGTCGCCGTGGGCCAGCAGGACCGCGTGGACGACCCCGGCCTGCACCGCAAGATCGCCGAGACGGGCGCCTATGTGTCGTTCGGCACGCTCGGCCTCGCGGGGGAGGACCATGCGGCGATCGGCGCCCGCGTCCGCTTCGTCATGGACCTGCTGGAGGCCGGGCACGCATCGCGGGTGCTGCTGAGCACGGGGGTGTCCCGGATGACGCGGATCACGAAGTACGGCGGCGCCGGGTACGGCTACCTGTTCGACACGTTCCTGCCCGCGCTGCGGGCGGCGGGCGCGGACGACGCGACCCTCGACGGGATCCTGCGCGACAACCCGCTGCGCTGGCTCACCGGTTCCGCCTGAGTCGCCGGGCCCGCACAGGCCCCGACGGCCTTCCCCGACGGGCGTCGCGGACGTCGGTAACGGCGGCGGGAGTGGGTAGGGGTGACCCCGGAAGGGGGTGCGCCGATGTCCTGGAACAGAACCTCACACGGAGGTTTCCAGCAGACCCAGACCGTCCGGCTCCCCTACACCGACCGCACCGACGCCGGGCGGGTGCTCGCCGAGCGGCTCGTCCCGATGGGGTTGGACGGCGCTGTCGTCCTCGCGCTGCCGCGCGGCGGTGTTCCCGTCGGGTACGAGATCGCGACACGGCTCGGATCGCCGCTCGACGTCCTGGTGACCCGCAAGATCGGTTATCCGCCGCAGCCCGAACTCGGGGTCGGGGCGATCGCCGAGGGGGGCTCGCCGGTGTTCGACGGCGCGCTGCTGCGCAGGCTCGGGCTGCGCGAGGAGGATCTGGCCGGGACGGTGGAGGCCGAGCGGGCCGAGCTGGACCGCCGGGTGCAGGTCTACCGGCGCGGGCGCCCGCTGCCGGAGACCGCCGGACGGCCGGTGATCGTCGTGGACGACGGTCTGGCCACGGGCGGGACCGCGCGGGCCGCCGTGCGGGCCATGCGCGAGCGCGGCCCGGCGCGGCTGGTGCTGGCGGTGCCGGTGGGCGCCGCCGAGACGGTCCACGGCCTGGAACCCGAGGTGGACGATCTGGTGGTGCCGGCCGCGCCGTGGGAGTTCCGCGCGGTCGGGCAGTGGTACCGCGACTTCGACCAGCTCACCGACGAGAACGTGATCGCCTGGCTGGACCGGGCCGCGCGGGCCCGGGAGACGGGCTGAGCCGCCGCCGGACGGCGACGGCACCGCCCGAGAAAATGGTGTGGCGAATTCTGGGAATTGGCCACGCGGCGGACGCCCCTTGCGGTAATGGCGTTGATTCGCGGAATGTCCCGACCGATGTGCCCTGACATGTGACGCACTTGTGACACGGACGGGACGAAGCGCCCCGCCCCGATCGCCGGGCGCCGATCCGAGACCGGAACCGGGCAACGCAAACGGCCCCGCGATGCGGGGCCGTGTCGTTTTCTCGGTGGCGTGCCGGGGTTCGCGATGGGAGCGTTCTGGCGCGTGCGTACCGACCCTCCGTCAGGCCCTGCCGGCCGATCCCGCCGGCCGGGCCCCGCCGACTGGCTACGCGGCGTTGGCGCGGCGCATCCGGCGGCGACGCTCGGACGCGCGCTCGTCTTCGTTGAGGCCGCCCCACGTGCCGTACTTCTCGGGCCTGGACACCGCGTAGTCCAGGCAGTCCGTACGGACGGGGCAGCCCATGCAGATCTGCTTGGCCTTGCGTTCGCGGATCTCCCGCTCGGGCTGGCGCTCACCGTCGGGACCGAAGAAGAGGACGAGGTCTTCCCCCCGGCACGCCGCGGCGTCCTGCCAGCCCCAGCTGGGACGAGGGAGGTTTGCCTGCCGACGTACCTGAGCCATGGAACACCCACCTTGATTGGTTCGAACAAATTCGGGACATGGACGCTCGACATGCTTCGAGTGACATGAGTCAGAAGCGCCGAATGGTCCAACGTCTGGAGTTGCCGCTCTGTTCCCGTCCGGTTACTCCGGAAACCAGGTGACGTGCGACAGGGAGGCCCTCGAATGGGGCCTCAGTGAGATTACACGAGGGCCGCCTCGTTGAGAAGGGTGAGTTCCCTAACAAGGTAGGTTTTCAGGTTCTCCCCACAGCCCGGCCCGCAGGGGGCGGACTGCTGGACGGCCTCCACGACGATGTGGTACCGGCACCCTTGCACGTTAACAACCCCTTTGTACCGAGATGTTCCCGTGATGGGGTTCACGCTCACGTCGGTCACGTCGTCCAGCCCGAGACGTCCGGTGTGCGCCCGGACGAAATGCTCGACGGCCTGCGCGGGTTCGGACGTCCCGGCTCGTCCGCGCAGCCGGTCGAGGACGACCTCGCCCCGCAGGTAGGCGTTCGCCGCCGTCACCGCCTCCGCCTCGCCGAGGTCGCCATAGCAGATCCCGTGGGGGAGGCACACCAGGTTCGCCGCGAACCGGTCGCCGCCGACGTGCGTGGTCTCCCAGACCCGGCGGCCGAAACGGGCGGTGAGGGAACGGGCCAGCGGCGCGCCGGTACGGGCGCAGCAGGCGTTGCGGCGGCCGTGCGTGCAGACCAGGAACACCGGTTCCAGCACCCGGTCGCCGAGGCCCGGCGACCGTCCGGCGGCGAGCGCGTCCAGGTCGAGCTCGGCCAGCTCGGCGGGGTCGGCGAGCTCACGCCCCTCGATCCAGGCCCGTTCCCCGCGCGAGAACACCGCGTAGACCTGGACGGGCGGAACGGCGCGGCGGCGTCCCGCCCGGCGGATCAGCTGGGGACGGACGCCCGCCAGTACGGCGGCCCGCACGGCCTCGGCCACCGGCACGGGACGGGCGAGGTCCTCGACGCGCTCTGGCCAGGGCCCCGGATGCTCGATGAGCAGCCACGACCGCGCCTTCTCGGTGGCGCTCGCCAGACACGGCCGCTGGCCGGTGTGGCTTCCCGGGCAGTGCCCGCAGCCGTTGCCGCCCGTCACAAGAGTCCCCCGTTGATCTCCGGCAATTAGGTAAGGATAACCTAACGTGCCTCGGTCAAACATGTCGGGGAAGTGCGTTCGGACATTCAGCGGGTGACACCGTGGTGGACCCCGTACAGGTCGCTGGGCCGGGCGCCGAGCAGGGACTCCGCCACCGGGAGCGCGGCCTCCCGGTCGGCCGCGACCAGCCCGATCCGGGTCCGCCGGTCCAGCAGGTCCCCGGTGTCCAGCGCGCCCTCGTGCCGCACCGCCCACGCCAACTCCACGCCGAGCACCGGCAGCCCCGGGACGACCGGTTCCAGCAGGGCCGGGTCGTCCTCGGCGAGCGCGACGAGCATCGGCGCCTCCGTCCCGTACCGCTGGACGAGGCGGGGCGGCGCGTCCAGCGCGTCGAGCGGCTCACGCGAGGCCGCGCCGACGAGGGGGAGCCGCGCGGTGCGGCTCGGGCCCGCGTCGAGGCCACCCGCGCTCACGGCCGCGTCGACGGCGTCCTGTGCCATCCGCCGGTAGGTGGTGAGCTTCCCGCCGACGATCGTGACGACCCCGTCCCGCGAGGTCAGCACGGCGTGCCGCCGGGAGATGTCGGCGGTGCTGCGGCCGTCCCCGAGATCCAGCAGGGGACGGAGCCCGGCGAACGCGCCGACGACGTCCGCGCGCCGGACGGGGACGTCCATGGCCGAGTTGAGGACGTCGAGCAGGAAGCCGATCTCGCCGTCCGTCGGCTCCGGGACGTCCGGGATCGGACCGTCGGCGGGCTCGTCGGTCAGGCCCACGTAGACGCGGCCGTCGCCCTGCGGCATGACCAGCAGGAAACGGCTGGCCGTGTCCGGCACGGGCACCTGCGTCCCGGCCGTCGGGCCGCGCAGCGCCTCCGCCCGCACCACGAGGTGGGTGCCGCGCGACGGGCGCAGCCGGACCCCGTCCACCAGCCCGCCCGCCCACACCCCGGTCGCGTTCACCACCGACCGCGCCCGGACGGTGAACTCCCGGCCGGTCAGCTCGTCCCGCACCCGCGCCCCGTCGCCGGAGAGGGCGACCGCCCGGCAGCGGGTGAGGACGCGGGCGCCGTGCCCGGCGGCGGTCCGGGCGATCGCGGTGACGAGCCGAGCGTCGTCGGCGAGCTGGCCGTCCCACGACAGCAGCCCGCCGCGCAGCCCGTACGGGCGCAGCGCCGGCGCCAGCCGCAGCGTCTCGACGGCCGACAGGTGCCGCGGGCCCGGCAGCGTCGACCGCGGGGTGCGCGCGGCGAGCCGCAGCGCGTCACCGGCGTGGTAGGCGGCGAGGGTGGCGATGGCCCGGGACCGCGGCACGAGCGGCGTCAGCGGCGTGACGAACGGCAGCGCGCGGACGAGATGCGGCGCGGTGTGCCGCATCAGGACGCCGCGCTCGACCGCGCTCTCGTGCGCCATGTCCACCTGCCCGGACGCCAGGTAGCGCAGCCCGCCGTGGATCAGCTTGGAGCTCCACCGGGACGTGCCGAACGCCAGGTCGTGGGCGTCGATCGCGGCGACGGACAGGCCCCGGGACGCGGCGTCCAGCGCGGCGCCCGCCCCGGTCGCGCCGAGGCCGACGACCAACACGTCCAGAACCTCGTCCGGGAGGGTCGCGAGCTCGCGTTCCCTGCGTGCGGCGTTGAGCGACGTGCGCGGGTCCGGGGTGTTCACGGCGCGAGCATCCTCTCCAGGACGTGGTGCAGGTCGGCGTCGAAGGCGTCGGGGCCGAGCTCGGGATCGGCGTCGTCGATCATGGTCGGCGCTGACAGCACGTAGGTCTGCACGACCAGCAGCACCGCCCGCGCCTGCCGTGCCGGATGGTCGCGGCGGATCGTGCCGTCGGCGTGACCCGCCCGCAGCGCCTCCTCGAACAGCTCCAGGAACACCAGTTGGCTCTCGCCGCAGCGGTCCAGGACGTAGGGGAGCAGCAGCTCCGGGTCCACCTCGACGATCTTGCGGAGCAGCGGGTGGTCGCGGAACGCCCGCACGCCGGCGACCAGGCCGGCCACGAACCGGGGTCGGACGGGACGGTCGTCGTCCGGCGGTTGCAGCGAGTCGCCGAGCCCGACCCACTCGCGGGTCATCAGTTCGGTGACGATCGTGCGGACGTCCGGCCAGCGGCGGTACAGCGTCATCCGCGACACGCCCGCGCGGCGCGCGATGTCGGTGAGCGTCGTTCGGCGCACGCCCACGGCCAGCACGCAGTCGCGGGCGGCGTCCAGGACCGTGTCGTCGGCGGTCCGCCTGTTGTGACGATTCGACGTCATGTGTCACAGTGTAAGCACAGTCGTCGGTCAGGCGGCAGGCCCGACACGGGGCACAAGACGGGGGAGGCGCGCGGTGCGGACGCGGGACATGCTGTGGAGCGGCTGGGGCGACCCCGACCGGGCCGCGCCGCTGCCGGAACCGGTGGTGGCGCTGCTGCGCGACCTGCTCGGCGTCCGGCCCGGTGCGACGGCGCCGGTCGCGCTGGCGGACGTCGAGGTCCCCGAGCCCCGGCTGTCGGCGGACGCCCTGACCGAGTTCGCCAGGATCGTGGGCGACCGCAACGTCCGCGCCGACACCGAGACGCGCGTCCGGCACACGCGCGGCAGGTCGACGCCCGACCTGCTGCGCATCCGCGCCGGGCAGGCGTCCGACGCCCCTGACGCGGTCGTCCTGCCCGGCACGCACGACGAGGTCGTCGCGGTGCTGCGGGCCTGCGCCCGGCTCCGGGTCGCCGTGGTCCCGTTCGGCGGCGGCACGTCGGTCGTCGGCGGTCTCGCCCCGAGCGGTCCCGCGGGCGCGCCGGGCACGTTCATCGCGCTCGACCTGCGGCGCATGGACGCGCTCGTCTCGATCGACGAGGTGTCGCGGACCGCGGTCCTGCAACCCGGCCTGCGCGCCCCCGCGGCCGAGGCGCTGCTGGCCGAGCGCGGCTACACCCTCGGACACTTCCCGCAGTCGTACGAGTGGGCGTCGATCGGCGGGTTCGCGGCGACCCGCTCCAGCGGGCAGGCGTCGGCCGGGTACGGGCGGTTCGACGACCTGGTCGTCGCCCTCACCGTCGCGACGCCGCAGGGCGACCTCGACCTCGGCCGGGCGCCGAAGTCCGCCGCCGGGCCCGATCTGCGGCAGCTCGTTCTCGGCTCGGAGGGCGCCCTCGGCGTGATCACGTCGGTGACGGTCCGGATCCAGCCCGTGCCGGAGACGCGGGCGTACGAGGGCTGGCGGTTCGCGTCGTTCGCCGAGGGCGCGGCCGCGCTGCGCCGCCTCGCCCAGGACGGGCCGCGGCCCGCGGTGCTGCGCCTCTCCGACGAGACCGAGACCATGGTCGGCCTCACCGACCCGTCCGCGATCGGGCCGGAGGGCGAAGCTCGTCCTTTGGATGGTGGTGGGCGGGGGCTGGAGGACGGGGGGTGCCTGGCCGTGCTCGGGTTCGAGGGGACGGCCGGGCGGGTCGCGGAACGGCGGGCCGGGGTGGCGGACGTCCTGCGCGCCGCCGGAGGCGAACCGCTCGGCGCCGGACCCGGTGAGAAGTGGGAGCGCGGCCGTTTCGACGCGCCCTACCTGCGCGACGCCCTCCTGGACGTCGGGGCGTTCGCCGAGACGGTGGAGACGGCGACGTTCTGGTCGAACCTGCCCGCCCTGTACGGTGCCGTCCGGGACGCCCTGACCGGCGCGCTGTCCGACGCGGGCACGCCGCCGCTGGTGATGTGCCACATCTCGCACGTGTACCCGTCCGGGGCGTCCCTGTACTTCACCGTCGTGTCCGCACAGGGCAAAGACCCGGTCGAACACTGGGCACGGGCGAAGCGCGCCGCCTGCGAGGCGATCGTCGACGCGGGCGGCACGATCAGCCATCATCACGGGGTGGGGACCGACCATCGCGACTGGTACGCCCGGGAGATCGGGCCGCTGGGCGCGGCGGTGCTCCGCGCCGTCAAGGACAGGGTCGACCCGGCCGGGATCCTCAACCCGGGCGTGCTCGTCCCACCGGTTTGAGGGGGTCATACGTGGGCGAGGCACGGGCGTTCACCGCCGTGGTCAACCCGGCGGCGGGCGATTCCGCGTCCGCCTCGTCGTTGTTGGAGGTGGCCCGGCTGCTGCGCGAGTCGGGCGCCGAGGTCGAGGTGGAGTACAGCCGCGGCCTGGCGCACGCGGCGGACGTCGCCCGCGCCGCCGCGGCGGCCGGGCGCGTCGTGCTCGGCGTCGGCGGCGACGGCATGGTCGGCTGCGTCGGCGGGGCGCTCGCCGAGTTGGACGCCGCGAGCGGCGCGGTCCTCGGCATCGTCCCGGCGGGCCGCGGCAACGACTTCGCGCGGCAGCTCGGCATCCCGTCCGACCCCGGGGAACTGGCGAAGCTGCTGCTGGAGGGCGAGCCGCGCGCCGTGGACGCCATCGACGCCAACGGAAAGGCCGTCCTCGGCAGCGTCTACGCGGGCGTCGACGCGGTCGCCAACGACAACGCCAACCGGACGCGGCTGCTGCGCGGGTCCGCCGCGTACTACGTCGGCGCGCTGCGCGCGATCGTCACGTGGCGGGCCGCCGACTACGTGATCACGGTGGACGGCGAGACCCGGGAGCGGCAGGGGTACACGGTCGTCGCGGCCAACTCCGGCTACTACGGGTTCGGCAAGCACATCGCCCCGGACGCGCGTGTCGACGACGGGCTCCTCGACGTGATCCTCATCCGGACGGCGCCGAAACGGCTCTTCTTCGCCGTCATGCGGGAGCTGACGGACGGCTCGCACGTGCGCCGCCCCGAGGTGGAGGTCATGCGCGGCGAGGAGGTGCGGATCGAGCTTGCCGGCCCGCCCGGCAGGACGCTCCCGTACGGCGCGGACGGCGAACTGCCCGGCGTGCTGCCCGTCACGGCGCGGGTGATGCCGGGCGCGCTCCGCGTCCTGGCGCCCTGACCGAGGGGGCCATGCTCCTGAACCTGCGCGGCTCCTGGGCCTGCGCGCGGTTCCCGGGCGTCCTCCCCGACTTGGCCCGAAGTTTGGGTCGATTTACGTCAGCATTACGGCCCCTCGGGTAGCGTCGGTTACGTCCCGCTAAGGGACCTTGGGGCCGTCTGTGGAGCCATCATGGGAAGGCGACCGCGACGCTCGCCGTTCTGGGGGGACTCATGATTGCCGCAGAGGCCCGTGACGTGGTGGCGCCGGCGCCCTTGGGGGTGGCGCCGGCGTCCACCACGCCTGACGACGCCCGCGGGCGGTCGAAGATCACGCTCTGAACTGCGGTAAGCCGCTTGACGGCGGAGTTCGCCTCCGGACAGTCTGTGAGGACCCCCTCACGCTGCCGGAGGCGTTTCTTGTCCGCCGAGCCCCTGCCCCCCGAGGCCGTCTCCAGCCCCGACAACTCCCGTGAGTCCGAGGCGGGCGCCGGGTGGGTCTGCCAGAGACCCGGCACGTTCGACGAGCTGCTCCCCGAGCGCGTCGCCGACTTCTCCTGGCGCCGTCCGAGGGTGCTGTGGCGCTCCCGCAACGACGTGCTCGCGCGCCTGTTCGGCGACCCGTCCAACGACATCCGCCGCCGCTGTGTCGCCGCCCTGCGCGACCGCGGCGCCCCGGCGGCGTTCACCGTCCACCGCGCCGACCCGGAGTTCTCGTTCGCCCTGCTCGGCGACACCGGCGAGGGAGATCGGTCACAGTACGCGGTGGTGCCGCCGTTGCTGAACGCGGCGGGCGACACCGACTTCATGGTCATCGTCAGCGACGTCGTCTACCCGACGGGCGACTCGGCCCAGTACCCGGACAAGTTCTTCCGCCCGTACAAGGACTACCCGGCCCCCATCTACGCGGTGCCCGGCAACCACGACTGGTACGACGGCCTGCGCGGCTTCCTGCACGTCTTCTGCGACCTGGACGCGGACTGCGCGCCGCCGCCCTGGCGCGGCCCGCTGTCGTTCCTTCCGCGCATGCTGTGGCGCGGTCCGGGCGAGGTGGACGGTGCCGCGCTCGCGGACGCCCGCGGCCGGTACCGGGGCGCGCCCGGCCAGCGGTGCGTCCAGCCGGGTCCGTACTGGGCGATCGACGCGCCGTCGCTGCGCGTCGTCGCCGTCGACACCGGGATCGACGGCGTCGTCGACCGTGACCAGGGCCGCTGGCTCCGAGAGGTCTCCGCGGGACCGAAACCCAAGCTGCTCGTGACCGGAAAGCCCCTTTATGTGGACGACGAGCATCATCCCGGCGAGATCGAGGGCGGCGGCACGATCGACGACGTCGTCCGGGACCCGGCGCACCACTACGTCGCCGCGATCGGCGGCGACGTGCACAACTACCAGCGGTATCCGCTGCGGACCGAGGACGGGCGGACGATCCAGTACATCGTGTCCGGCGGCGGGGGCGCGTTCATGCACGCCACCCACACGATCCCGAGGACGCGCGTCGTCGACGAGGACGACTTCCGCTGCTACCCGCTGCGCGGCGACTCCCTCTCCCGCTACAGCAAGCTGTACGGCCGGTGGCTGCGCCTGCCGAGGCTCTTCGAGCTCACCCCGGCGGAGGCCGCGGCCGCCGTCGAGCACCGCCTCGGCATCAGGTCGGGCCGCGGCTACACGGACTCCGAGGGCGGGGCGCCCGTGCCGTCCCGCCGGGCCCGCCTCGTCGCCGCGATGCTCGGCGTTCCGCGCGACGGGCGGCACCGCCCCGGACGCCTGCGGTTCCCCGTCCGCAAACTGCCGCAGCGTTTCCGCTCGGAACTCGCCGACTGGGACGACCCGCCGTTCTTCAAGAGTTTCCTGCGTCTGGACGTGACCGGGTCGTCACTGCGAATCCGCTGCCACGCGGCGACCGGCTGCGGCGACCAGGAGACGGCCCCGCCGTGCGAGGACGAGGTGACGATCCCCCTGCGCTGAACTGTGCGTTCGTGGCATTTCGGGGCAAAGCCGACCAATGTCGGCGTTCCGTTGCCGCGACGTGCGTGAATACCGTTACAGTCTTGGCCCGAAGTACGGGTGAACGGTAACGGACGGTCGGCCGGAAAACGACCGCTTCCCAGGAGCGATATTCAATGAGCTACCCTCAGCAGGGTCAGGGCCAGCCATACCAGCAGCCGCCTCCGCAGCAGCAGGCCTACCAGGGCGGCTACGCGCCCGCCCAGCACCAGCAGCAGCAGGGCCCCGTCGCCGTCGGCGCGGGCCTCAACATGAAGCGCCGCAACCCGGTCGGCGCCTGGCTCGGGCTGCCGATCATCACCTTCGGCATCTACGGGCTCGTGTGGTTCTACAAGGTCCACGTCGAACTGCACGAGTACGACCGCCGCACCGAGAACGCCGCCACCAACGCGCTGCTGTCCATGCTGCTCGGCTTCCTCACCCTCGGCATCTGGCCGCTGATCATGTACGTGAAGCTGGGTGGCCGCATCGCCGACGCCCAGCGTGCCGCGGGCCTGCAGCCGAGCTGCTCCGGCGGCATGGGCTTCCTGCTCGGCATCCTCGGGTTCGGCGTCCTGTACTACCAGATCCAGCTGAACAAGGTCGTCGACCGTTACGGCGACACGCCTGCGGGCCAGCAGGTGTCCCTGGTCGCCTGACCATCCCAGGGGCTACGGCCCTGGCCCCGTGAAGGCCGCACCCGGATCCCCTCCGCGCTCACCCGTCGCGGAGGGGATCCGTGCTGTTCGGGGGCCGTCGGTGGGTTGTCGGTGGGTTGTCGGTGGGTGGGGACACAATGCCGGTGTGAGGATCGCGGTGGCCGCCGGGGCGCGAGGCGGCGGGACGCTGCGCGTTCTCGGCGAGGACGGCACCCCCGCCGGGCCCGCCCGGGGCGTCCCCGACCTGGTCGCCGCGATCGACGAGCGGGAACGCGCGGACGCGCCGCGGTGGGTCTGGCCCGCCACGGCGCGCCTCTACCCGCGGCTGCTCCGCGCCGGTGTGCGGGTCGGCCGCTGCCATGATCTGGAACTGGTCGAGAGCCTCCTGCTCGGGCGCGCGGGACGGTACGGGGAGCCGCGCTCCGTCCGGGCGGCGTGGGCGCGGCTGCGCGGCGAGCCGGTGCCGCCCGACCGGCGGCCGCACCACGATGAGCCGGCGCAGCCCTCGCTGTTCGACGACGACCGCGACGACGAGGTCGCCGGCGACGACATCGAACAGGTCGTCGCCGTCCACGCCGAGCAGCAGCGCGCCATCGCCGGGCTGGACGGTTTCGCGCTGCTCGCCGCGGCGGAGTCGGCGGGTTCCCTGGTGGCGGCCGAGCTGAGCCACGACGGGCTGCCCTGGTCGGCGGCCGAGCACGACGAGCTGCTCACCGGGCTTCTCGGGCCGCGCCCCACCGGCGGCCTGCGCCCCCGCAAACTCCAGCACCTCGCCGACCGCATCAGCGCGGCGTTCGGAGCCGACAAGCACGTCAACCCCGACTCACCCGCGCAGATACTCAAGGCGTTCGCGTCGGCGGGGCTTCCGGTCACGTCCACCCGCGCGCACGTCCTCAAGCGGATCGACCATCCGGCCGTGCCGCTGCTCCTGGAGTACAAGGAACTGTCGCGTCTGCACACCGCGCACGGCTGGACGTGGCTGGACACCTGGGTGAGCGAAGGACGGTTCCGACCCGAATACGTGGTCGGCGGCGTCGTGTCCGGACGGTGGGCGACGAGCGGCGGCGGCGCGCTCCAGATCCCCCGGGTCCTGCGGAAGGCCGTCGTCGCGGACCCGGGCTGGTCGCTGGTCGTCGCCGACGCCGCCCAGCTCGAACCACGGGTCCTCGCCGCGCTCGCGGGCGACCGGGCGTTCACCCGCGCGGCGGCGCACGGCGACCTCTACGCGGCGCTCTCCGACGCCTTCCCCGAAGGGGGACACGGGGAGATGAGCGCGCGGGACAAGGCGAAGCTCGCGCTGCTGTCCGCGATGTACGGCGGCGGGACGGGCGAGGCGGTGCAGTTGCTCGCGGTGCTCAAGAACCGGTTCCCCGACGCGTTCGAGTACGTGGAGGCCGCCGCGCGGGCGGGGGAGCGCGGACGGCTCGTCCGGTCACGGCTCGGCCGCACCTGCCCCCCGCCGTCCGCCGGTTGGCGCGAGCTGACCTCGGCGGGCGACGACGAGACCCCCGCGACGGGCGCGGCGGCGCAGGCGCTGCGCGCCCGGGGACGGTTCACCCGCAACTTCGTCGTCCAGGCCACCGCCGCCGACTGGGCACTCGCCCTCCTCGCCTCACTCCGCCGCCGCCTCACCGCACTCGGCGACCTCCCGTCCTCCAGCCCCCACCCACCACCATCCAATCGACGAGCTCCGCTCGACCCCCCGTCCTCCAGCCCCCACCCACCACCATCCAATCGACGAGCTCCGCTCGACCCCCCGTCCTCCAGCCCCCACCCCGCCAGCCCCCACCCCGCCAGCCCCCACGCCACACCAAGCGATCGGCGAGCTGTGCTCGCCGGCCCCCGTTTGGTGTTCTTCCAGCACGACGAGGTCATCGTCCATACGCCCGCGGAGCTGGCGGCGGACGTCGTCGCGGCCGTGCACGCGGCGGCGGACGAGGCGCGGCGGCTGCTGTTCGGCGACACCCCGGTCGTGTTCCCCATGGAGATCGCGGTCGTGGACCGCTACTCCGACGCCAAGTGAGCCGCCGGACGCGTCCGTCATTTCAGGACGCGGAGCGCCTCACGGTCAGCAGCAGCCCGACGACGGCGGCGCCGACGGTGGTGATCGTGGCGAACAGGTAGACGGCGCCGTAGTCGTCGTGGACCGCCTGCGCCGGCAGCATCGCGGCGAGCACGGCGATGCCGAGCGCGCCGCCGAGCTGACGCGCGGTCGTGTTGAGGCCGGTCGCCCCGGCGAACTGGAGCGGGTTCACCGCGAGCGCGGCGGCGGACGCGGTACCCGTGGCGAGCATGCCCATGCCCGTCCCGACCAGCAGCCCGATCGGCAGCCAGAACGTGACGAAGTGCGGGTCGGGCGGCAACGCCGTCACCGCCCAGAGCCCGCAGGCGGCCATGATCAGCCCGCCGCCGGTGACGGCGGGACGGACGCCGACACGCCCGGTGAGACGGCCCATGGCGATCGCCGCGACGGTGGCGGTCAACGCACCGGGCGTCGAGGCGAAGCCCGCTTCGAGGATCGAGTAGTCCCATTCGCTTGTGAGGTAGAGCACGCCGACCAGCAGCCACGTGTACAGGGCCGTCCCGTAGAGGAACGAGGCGGCGTTGGCCAGGGCGAACTGGCGGCCGCGCCACAGCGAGATCTCCAGCGCGGGCACCGGATGCCGCGCCGACCGCCACAGCGCCAGCGCGACCAGGGCACCGCCGCCGATGAGCAGGGCGAGCGTGCGGGCGTCCGTCCAGGACCAGTCCCGGGTCTGGGTGACGCCGAGCGCGACCGCGCCCACGCCGCCGCCGAGCAGCACCGTCCCGATCAGGTCGGGCAGGCGCCCCGAGCCACGGTCGGCGCGGGGCAGGCGCCACCCGAAGAGCAGCAGCGCCACGCCGACGGGCACGTTGATGACGAACAGGGACCGCCAGCCGAACTGGTCGACCAGCACGCCGCCGAGGCTGGGGCCGATCGCGGCGGCGAACGCGCCGGCGGCGCTCCACAGCCCGATCGCTCCCGCGCGCCGCTCGGCGGGCATGTCCCGCAGCAGCAGCGCCAGCGACGCGGGGATCATCGCGGCGGCCGCCGCTCCCTGGAAGGCGCGGGTCGCCAGCAGGACCGGCACGTTCGGCGCGAGCGCGCACGCCAGCGACGCCAACGTGAACAGCCCGACGCCCCACTGGTACAGGGCCCGCCGCCCGACCAGGTCGGCGAGCCGCCCGGCGGGGGCGAGCAGCGCCGAGAACAGTACGGCGTACAGGGTGATGACCCAGGTCAGCCCGGACAGTGAGGCGCCGGGGAAGTCGGCGTGCAGGTCGGGGACGGCGAGGTTGGCGACGGTGGCGTCGAGCATGGCGAGGAACGCCGCCCCGGCGGCCAGCCAGGGCACGTCACGCCGGGCGCGGGGCGCGTCGGGCGGCCCGGCGGACGTCTCGGCGGTGGTCTCGGCGGTCATGAACTGCCCTCCAGAAAAGTAAACGAACGATCGTACACTCTTCTGGGTCGATCACCTTCCCGTCAAGGGGTCGGTCGGATTGACTTCGAACGAACGGTCGTGCAGATTTATCCCCGTGAACACCGACGGACGGCTTCTCAAAGGCGAGCAGACACGCGCCGCCATCCTGACCAGCGCCGCCGCCATCGCCTCGACGGAGGGCCTGGAGGGTCTGTCGATCGGCCGGCTCGCCACCGAGTTGAAGATCAGCAAGAGCGGGGTGTTCACGCACTTCGGTTCCAAGGAGGAACTCCAACTCGCGACCATCCGCACGGCCGTCGAGACGTTCCGCCGGCACGTGGTCCAGCCCGCGCTCGACGCTCCCGCGGGGCTGCGCCGCGTTCGTGCGCTCCTGGACGCGTGGCGGCGCTACCAGCGCGAACCCGTCTTCCCCGGCGGATGCTTCTTCGACTCCACGATGGCCGAGTTCGACGCCAGGCCCGGCCGCGTCCGCGACGCCATCTCGGCGTCACAGCGCGACTGGCGCGGCTTCCTCGAACACTGCGTCGCCGAGGCCCGCGACCTCGGCGAGATCGATCCGGCCACGGACGTCGCCCAACTCGCCTTCGAGGTGGACGCCCTCTTCCGTGCCGGATCGACCTACGCCCTGCTGCACGACGACCCGTCCCTCTACGACCGGGCCGCCCATGCCGTCGACACCCGCCTCGCGGCGGTCACGACCTGAACTCAGCGCGCGGAGACCGAGTAGGACGGGCGGGAGTTGAGCGACTCGACGTCCGAGAAGGACGTCTGCCGGTACGCGCTCGTGATCGTCGCCAGTTCGTCGGGAGTCAGGACGTCCTCGATCGCGGTGAAGCCGTCCGGGGCGCGCTCGCTCACCGTGTGCAGGATCCGGTCGGCGGGCATGTCACGGCAGGCCAGCACGATGGCGTTGACCTTCTCGCGCCGTTCCCGCTCGTAGCCGAGCAGCCCCTCGGCCGGATCGGAGGCGCGCGCCAGCTCGTGGGCGAGGACACGCGCGTCCAGCACGGCCTGGGAACCGCCGTTGGAGCCGATCGGATACATCGGGTGGGCGGCGTCGCCGAGCAGCGTCACCCGGCCCGACGTCCAGCGGTCGAGCGGATCGCGGTCGACCATCGGATACTCCAGGATCTCCGCCGACCCCGCCAACATCGCGGGGACGTCCAACCAGTCGAACGTCCAGTCCGCGAAGTGGGGGAGCACGTCCTCCAGGCGGCCCGTGCGGTTCCAGTTGGGGGTGGTGTCCATCCGGTCGTCCGCCAGCTTGACCTCCGCCACCCAGTTCAGCAGCGCCCGCCCCTGTCGCTCGGCCTTCCTGGAGATCGGATAGACCACCATCTTGGCCGCGGCGTTGCTGCCCGCGACGGCGAGCGTCCGGCCGGACAGGAACGGGTCGCCCTCGGTGACGCCCCGCCACATCCGGATGCCGTTCCACAGCGGCGCGGGCTCACCCGGACGCAACTGCGCGCGGACGGCCGAGTGCAGACCGTCCGCTCCGACCAGCACGTCGGCGGTGACCGTTTCGGCGGTGCCGGCCGCGCGGTCGAGCAGCCGCGCCCGCACGCGCGTCCCGTCCTGCTCGAAGCCCTCGAACACGGTGCCGGTGCGGACGGCGTCCTCGCCGAGCCGCGTGCGGACGGCGTCGAGCAGCGTCACCTGCAGCTCGCCACGGTGGATCGAGTACTGCGGCCAGTTGTAGCCGAGCGCGCGGCCCCGCGGCTCACCCCAGATCCGGCCCCCGTGCCGGTCGAAATGCACCATCTCCGCGGTCGCGACGCCGAGCTCGGCCAGCTCGTCCCCGAGCCCGAGCTCGGTCAGCTCCCGGACGGCGTGCGGCAGCAGGTTGATGCCGAGCCCGAGCGGTCGCAGCCGGACGGCCGCGTCGACGACGAGGGCCCGGACACCGGCCTGGTGCAGGCTCAACGCGGTGGTGAGGCCCCCGATCCCGGCCCCCACGATGACGACGAACATGATCCCCCTTTGTTCATTTCTCCACGACGGAGTCCGCTCCGCCGTCCGATGCGGCGTCTGAACCGGTCACCGTGGGCGCCGCCCCCGGCACCTTGGCGCCGCCCCGGACCAGCCGCCCCACCTCGGCCCTGAGCCGGACGAACTCCGCGAGCCCCCGCGTCTCGATCTGGTCGCGGGCCGAGGGCAGGTCGACGGGCAGGTCGGCGTGCACACGAGCGGGTGAGCGGTTCAGCACGACGACCCGGTCGCCCACGTAGACGCTCTCGTCGATGTCGTGGGTGACCAGAAGGATCGTCATCTTCTTCTTCCGGTGCACCTCCAGGACGAGGTCTTCCAGATCCTCGCGGGTCTGGGCGTCCACGGAGCCGAACGGCTCGTCCATCAGCATGAGCGACGGGCCGTACGCCAGCGCCCGCGCGATCGAAACGCGTTGTTGCATGCCGCCGGACAGCTGCCACGGATACTTGCGTCCCGCGTCGGGGAGACCCACCGACTCCAGTGCCTCCTGCGCTGCCGCGCGCCGCTCCTGCCGGGACTTCCCGCGTCTGCGCAGCGGCAGCGCCACATTGTCGCGGACGGTCAGCCACGGGAACAGCGACCGGCTGTAGTCCTGGAAGACGACCGCCAGGTCGTCCGGCACGCCGTCGATGGGCGCGCCGTCCAGCGTGAGCGTCCCGCCGGTCGGCTGGATCAGCCCGGCGATGCAGCGCAGCAGCGTGGACTTGCCGCACCCGGACGGCCCGACGATGCTGACCAGCTGCCCGTCCGGAACGGTGAGGTCGAGGCCGTCGAGGACCCCGTGGTCGTCGGCGTAGGAGTGGGTGAGCCCGGTGATCTTGAGCATTCCCGCCGCCTTCTCTCCGCGTTGAGTGGTACGGGCGTACGACGCCGAACGCTACCGTGATCACCTGGATTGTCCGAATGGCACCGGCATCGGCAAGGAGTTCGTCATGGTTCGAGCCGCCGCGCGCCCGTGTGCCAGGACAGCAGCCGCCTCTCCAGCAACACGAAGACGGCGTTGAACAGGCGCCGAGGAGGCCCGGCATGACGACGCCGGCCCACATCCGGGGCAGTTCGAACGTGCGCCGCGCGCCGGTCCCCTAGATGATCGTGCAATGGAGGTATATCACCGGGCGTGCGCGGGCCTTATGTGCACTTATCGAAATGTGAAAGGTAGGGCGCGTCATGCCGTCCCGCGGGCGCGGCGATGCCAGGCCAGGACCCGGCGCTCGACCGCGAGGAGGATCGTGTTGAACAGGTAGCCGAGCACGCCGAGCAGCACGATCACCGCCCAGATCGTCGGCAGGTCCGACTGGCTCTGCGCGTTCGTCAACTGGAAGCCGACCCCGTCGAAGGTGCCGGGCAGCAGCTCGGAGAAGACCATCAGGATCAGCGCCAGCGACAGCGCCAGCCGCAGCCCCGCGAAGATCTTCGGCAGCGCGGACGGGATGATCAGGAACCGGATCCGCTGGACGGCCGAGAGCCGGAACACGTCCGCGGTGTCCTGCTTGACGGCGTCGACGCTCCGCGCCCCGTCCGCGGTGTTGAGCAGGATGGGCCAGACGGCGCCGAAGACGATCGACGCGACCTGCATCTGCGTGCCGAGCTCGAACAGCACGAGGAAGACCGGCACCATCGTGGGCGGCGGGATCACCCGCGCGAACTGCAGGACCGGCTCCAGGTAGGCGAGGGCGCGCTCGGACCGGCCGAGCGCGATGCCGAGGACGACGCCCACCACGATCGACAGCAGCAGCCCGAGGGCCATCCGGGTCAGGCTCGGCGCGATGGACTCGCCCACGTCGTCGTTGAGGAAAAGCCGGCTCGCCGGGCCGGTGAACCACAGGTCCCGCATCCGCGTCGCGACGTCCGACGGCGGTGGGAAGAACGGGCTCTCGGCGACGCGGGTGGCCGCCTCCCAGCACGCCACGAGGATCGCGAGCGGCAGCAGGCGGTGCAGGAGCCCGCCGACCAGCCGTCCCGCCAGGCCGCCGGTCCGCGCGGTCCGTGAGGTGAGGGCGCCCGCCGTCATGACGCACCACTCCCTTGGGCCCGATGCCACCGGAACACGCGGTTCTCCGTCTGGACCAGGACGGTGTCGATGACGAGCCCGATGCAGCCGGCCCACACGGTCCCGGCGAGGACGTCGCGGGTCCCGTCGGGAACGGTGCCGGCCTGGGCGATGAACATGCCGAGGCCGTCGCCGAAGCCGGACAGGATCTCGGTCCCGACGGCCAGGATGAGGGCGACCGACGCGGCCAGCCGCACGCCCGTCGCGATGAAGGGCGCGGCGCTGGGCAGCGAGACCCTGAGCAGGACCTGTGTGCGGCTGAAACCGAACGTCCGGAGCGTCTCCTTCGCGACGGGGTCGACGTCCTGGAGGCCGTACATCGTGTTGAACAGGATCGGCCACGTGGCGGCGTACGCGACGAGCGGCACCTCCATGTTGAGCCCGGAGCCGAGCAGCAGCCCGGCCAGCGGGATCAACGCGACCGACGGGATCGGCCGCAGGAACTCCACGATGGCCCGGACCGCGGTGTTCACCGCCGGGACGCTGCCGAGCACCAGCCCGAGCGGAACCGCGATCGCGACCGCGACGGCGAGGCCGAGCGCCCAGGCGGTGAGCGTGACGCGCACGTTGAACAGGAAGTCCGGATCGCCGACGAGCTCGGCGGCGCGGGCGGTGACGCTGGACGCGGGCGGCAGGTACGAACGGTCCACGATCCCGGCCCTGCCGAGGATCTCGCTCGCCAGGAACAGGACCGCCACCCCGACGGCCCCCCGCACCCACTTTCCGGTGCGGGAAAGGCCGCGGGACGGCGCCGTCGTGTCGGACATGGCCGGTCGGTGCCCGCCGTCAGCTGGTCGTCGGGCGGAACAGGATCGCGCCCAGCGCGGGCTTCTTCGTCAGCAGCTTGGACTCCATCATGAGGTCCACGAGGCGCTGGATGCGGTTGGTGACCAGCGAGCTGGGATAGCCCGGCAGCGTGATGACCGAGGCGATCTTCGTGTCGATCCGGGTGTAGGTGGGCAGCACGCTCTCGACGCGCGTGCGGTCGGTGGTGGCGATCTTCTGGGCGGCGAAGATGGCCCGCTGGAACGCCGCGGCGGTCTTCGGGTTCTTCTTCGTGAAGTCCTGCGTGCCGACGTACCCGGCGATCGGCAGGTTCGTGACCGGCTCGGCGCCGCCGTCGACGGCCACCCGGGCCCCGAGCTTCTTCTCGACGTCGGAGGTGAAGGGCTCGACGAGGTGGACGGCGTCGACGTCGCCCTTCTCCAGCGCCGCCGCCATCTGGGGGAAGGGGACCTGGACGTACTGGACCCTGGTGGCGTTGACGTTGTTGGCCGTCAGGATCGAGTTGAGCGTCAGCGACTGGACGTTGTTCAGGATGTTGACCGCGACCCGCCTGCCCTCAAGGTCCTTCGGGGTCCTGATCCGGGAGTTGGGCATGACCAGCACGTCCATCATGTGCGAGGTCAGCGACGCGCCCTCGGCCAGGATGCTGAGCTTGAGGGTCTCCTTCTCGTTGGCCTGGAGGAACGACACGTAGTTGGCGCCCGCGATCACGTCCACGTCGCCCTTGATGAGCGCGGGGATCGCCTGGGTGCTCTGCTGGACGGGCTTGATCTGGACCTTCAGCCCCTCGGCCTCGAAGAGCTTCTCCCGCTGCGCGATGTACACGGCCACGTTGTCCGCCAGCGGGAGCGCGGCCACCGTCACGGTGTCCTTCTCCAGTCCCTTCCCGCCCGAGGAGGAGTCCCCGGAGCCTCCGCAACCGGCGGCGGCCACGACGAGGGCGAGAGCGCTGAACAGCGCTGAGAGACGTAGGGATTGCCGCATGGGCTCTCCTTAACTCACGGGGGGACGTTCGATTTCGCGGGGCTTGCGGTCAGGGCGAGCGCGCCAGGGGAACGACTGTAGTCACTCCGGCCCGGTCATGAAGATCTCGGGTGTCCAGAGAGTAGCCGAACCGGCGACATGAGTTGTTTGGCTCCGAATTGTGTGACGGTCTTGTGTCCTAGAGTGGGGCGGCGCGTGAACGTCCGGCGCTCCCGGCGGGCAATGGACGTCCATTTCCGCGAGCGCCCGGCGGCGTTCGCGGGCGCGGTGACCGTCCACTGTCGAACCAACGCGGAGAGTGATCGATCGTGTCCTGCGGAGACGGCCGGAAATCCGCTGGTCGGCGACCGGTCGGCGAAGGTCGCGAGGCGAGCGACGTTCGATTACCGTGCGCACCTCTTCGGTCGCCGAGAGTGTGTGTACGGTGAGTGACCCTCCGTGCTCGATAAAACGGACATATGGGCATGAAATCGCGATCATGGCGTTGGGCCATATCGACTGGCCTATGGTCCTTTGCGGCCTATCCGTGGATGTGCTGCAATGTCGTGCGCCTAGGGTGGAGGTTATGTCGCTTTTAGCCCTTTGTGCCGGTGAGGTCACGGAGAGTGCGACATCGTGTGGAGAGGGTGTTAACGGCGGATGCAACCTAGCGACGAAGGTCGCGACCGGCCTCGACCCGGCAACGTCGAGGTGCAGTCGGACCGCTCGAGACGATCGGGCAGCAGACTGAGCCTGCGGAACTGGCGCGTGCCGCAGCGGCTCATCGTCCTGATCCTGGTTCCGACCGTCGCCGCCGTCGTGCTCGCCGGGGTTCGCATCACCAACTCCGCGGACGAGGCGGAGACGTACGGCCGCGTGGAGCGCATGGCCGAGTTCGGCGCGGCCATCACGCAGTTCGTCACGGAGTTCACCTCCGAGCGCGACCTCGCCGTCGAGTACAGCGCGGCGGGACGCGCCGAGACGCTGCTGCCGGGCGTGCAGGCCTCGCAGTTCAGCACCGACGCCCAAATCCAGCCCGTGCGGCAGGCCGCGTCCGTCATCGACTCGTCCTACGGCACCGAGGCCGTCCGCGGCGCCCGCACGGTCATGAACCGGCTGGACGCCGTCGAGTCCCTGCGGACCCTCGTCATGCGCACGAGGGTGCCGCCCTTCACCCTGCTGCAGAAGTACACCCAGACCATCGAAGAACTGATCTCGGTTCTCGGCAGCATCTCCTCGAACGTGGTCGACAACCGCCTCGCCCAGGCGAGCCGGGCGCTCGGCGCCCTCACCCGCGCCAAGGAGGCCGTCTCCCGCGAGCGCGCGCTCCTGCTGCTCGGCGCGCGGCAGCGACTCCTCGCGCCCGACGAGATCGGCGCCCTCACCGCCGCCCGCGCCCGGGAGGACAGTGAGATCGCGACCTTCCGCGCCTCGGTGACCCTGGAGCAGGCGCAGGTGTTCGAGGACACCGTGGTCGGCGGCCGGGTCGACGAGGCCCGGATGATGCGGCAACGGGTGGTCTCGGCGGTCGCCGCGACCGGCGGGAGGCTTCCCCGCAACCTCATCGGCGACGGACCCGCCGGGGGCATCAAGGAAGCCATGTCCGACATGATCAACAAGATGCGCCTGACGGAGCTCGACCTGACGCAGGACATCCTGGACGTGGCCGCGGAGCGCCGGGGCGACGCCCGCAACGCGACGATCGTCGACTCGATCATCGTCGCGGTGCTGCTGGCCCTCGTCCTGCTGATCACGATCGTGATGGCCCGGTCGCTGGTGCGGCCGCTGCGCCGCCTGCAGTCCGGCGCCCTCGACGTGGCCAGCACCCGACTGCCCGGCCTGGTCGACCGGCTCCGGGATCCGGAGGCCGCGGCCGGCGGCATCGAGGTCGAGCCGATCGACGTGGACTCCACCGACGAGATCGGCCAGGTCGCGCGGGCCTTCGACGAGGTCCACCGGGAGGCGGTCCGGCTGGCCGCCGACGAAGCCGTCCTGCGCGGCAACATCAACGCGATGTTCGTCAACCTCTCCCGCCGCAGCCAGTCCCTGATCGAACGGCAGCTGCGCCTGATCGAGACGCTGGAGCAGAGCGAGCGCGACGAGGAACAGCTCGGCAACCTGTTCCGCCTCGACCACCTCGCGACCCGCATGCGCCGCAACTGTGAGAACCTCCTGGTCCTCGGCGGCCAGGAGCAGGTGCGGCGGTGGAACCGGGCCGTCCCGCTGATCGACGTCATCCGCGCCTCGCTGTCGGAGGTCGAGCAGTACGAGCGCGTCGCGCTGCGCGTGCAGGGCGACATGACGGTCGCCGGGCCCGTCGTCAACGACCTCGTCCACCTGCTGGCCGAGCTGGTGGAGAACGCGACCGTGTTCTCCTCCGAGCACACCAAGGTGACCGTGTCGGGGCAGATGCTGAGCGGCGGCGGCGCCATGCTCCAGATCACCGACAACGGTGTCGGCATGTCGACCGAGGACCTGGAGCAGGCCAACTGGCGGCTCGCGAACCCGCCCGTCATCGACTTCTCCGCCGCCCGCCGCATGGGCCTGTTCGTGGTCGGCCGCCTCGCCGTCCGGCACGGCATCCGCGTCGAGCTGCGGGCCGCGCAGGGCGGCGGGCTCACCGCGTTCGTGGTGCTGCCCGACGCGGTGATCACCCCCGCCGGGTCCACCGGGATCGGCAGCCGCGGCCTCGGCTCGCGCGAGGCCGACGCCGAGCTCGCCGCGCTCACCGCCACGCCGGAGCCGCCCGCCATCGGCACGGGCGGCGCGTACCGGCCGGACGGCCAGGGACCGGCCCAGCTGCCCGCCGGACCGCCGATGTCCGGGGGCAGCGGCTCGCACCCCATGGTCGGCGGCACCGGCTCGCATCCGATGGTCGGCGGCACCGGGCCGCTGCGTCCCGTCCGCGGCGCGACCGGCCCCCAGCCCGCCATGAACGAGACCGGACCGGTGCCCGCCGTCGGCGGGACCGGCCCCCACGCCACGTCCCCCGGCGGCTCCCACCCCTCCTTCGCCCCCGGCGAGCAGGGGCCGCCCACCCCCGGCAACGGCGCCCCCGCCAACGGCGCTCCCGCCACGGGCGGCGAGGAGCCGCCGCCGCGCAGGCCGGGCGAGCTGCCCGTCCGCCGGCCCGGCGCGATGCTGCCGCGGCGCCCGGCCGACGACGGTCCGAACGGCCTGTTCCAGCCGCGCAACGAGCGGCCGCAGGAGACGGGCAACGGCGTCCGTCGACCGGGTGTGCACCGGCAGACCGGCCCGCAGTCCGTCGTCCCGGAGGCGCAGCCGATGCTGCCCGAACCCGGGCCGTCGCGGCAGATCCCGTGGGGGACTGGGCCGCTGGAGCAGGTCGGCGGGAACTACGGCGGCGGGTCCGACCGGACGCCGTCCGACCCGTACGCGGACGGCTCCCCCGAGGTCCGGTGGACGGAGCCCGCGGCGCGGGAACCGCAAGCCCCGACCCCGTCCAGCTTCCACCCGCCGGAGGATGCCGTGCCCGAGCCGGTCGGCCACGAGCCGCCCGCACAGTCACCGCCACAGCCCCCACCCGAGCCGAAGGCGCCGCCGCGGCTCCCCGAGCGCTCGCCGATCTTCGACGCGATGCAGTCGGAGTGGTTCCAGCGCAGGTCGGACGCCGCCGCGGGCGAGGATCCCGTGCGCGGCTGGGAGTCGCCGGCGGACGCCGGATTCCGCGCCGCCGAGGCCGTCCGCGAGCCCGTCACGGCCACCCGCACCAACGTCGGGCTGCCCAAGCGGGTCCCCGGCAAGAACCGGGTGCCGGGCGCGGTCGGCCGTGGCGCGGCCTCCACCGGGAACGACCGGACGCCCGCCGCTCCCGCGCAGGGCGAGACGGCCGGGCGCGGCTCCGCCCAGGGCGCGGCGCGGCCGGGCCCATTGCCGGGAGGCTCGGCGGAAGGGCAGGCTGTGCAGGGCCGGCAGGAGCAGGGACACGGCCAGGCGGCCGACGTCGTACGCAACCGCTTCGCGAGTCTCCAGCGTGGCGTCCATCGGGGACGCCACGAGATTCGCGGCGAAGGCACGTCAGGTGAAGCGTCGTCGGACGACGACGGCGAGACAGGAGGCACCCGGTGAGCGGGCAGGATCTCAACTGGTTGGTGACGAACTTCGCGGACCGAGTCGCGAAGGTCGCGCACGCCGTCGTGGTCTCCTCGGACGGTCTGCCGATGGCGTACTCGGCGGGTTTCCCGCCCGAGCGCGCGGACCAGCTGTCGGCGATCGCGTCCGGGCTGATGAGCCTGACCCAGGGGGCGGCGAAGATCTTCGACGCCGGGGGCGTCAACCAGACGGTCGTCGAGATGGACCGCGGGCTGCTGTTCGTCATGTCCATCACCAACGGGTCGGTGTTCGCGGTCCTCGCGGCGCCCGACTGCGATCTCGGTCTCGTCGCGTACGAGATGACGCTGCTGGTGGAGCGCGTGGGCCGGGTGCTGACGCCCGCGCTGCGCGGCCAGGAACAGCAGCAGCCGCCGTACTCGGGGCCTCCCGTGCCCGAGATGGGCGCCGGGCCCGCCCGCTTTTGATCGTGACGGACTCTGACGGAGGTCGGCGACATGGATCGAGGCAGTCCCTACGGAGGCGGGCCCGGGGGGCCGGGCGGCTGGCCGGCGGACCCGGGCCGGGGAGCGGGCCCGGGACCCGCGCAGGGGCGGCCCCCCGAGGCTGAGGAGGGCGACTCCAGCTCGCTGGTGCGTCCGTACGCCGTGACCGGCGGACGGACCAAGCCGCGCTACGACCTGGCCATCGAGGCCCTGGTCACCGCGGCGCCGTACCCGCCGCGCGACGTGGCCGTGCTCACCCCGGAGTACCGGGCGATCATGGACCTGTGCCGGTCGGCGCGCTCGGTCGCCGAGGTCTCGGCGCTGCTGCGCCTGCCGCTGGGCGTCGCGCGGGTGCTCGTGGCCGACATGGCCGTCGAAGGGCTGCTGCGGTTGCACCAGTCGCAGCCCGCCACCACCACCGGCGGTCAGCCGGACCTCCGCTTGCTAGAAAGGGTGCTCAGTGGCCTTCGGAAGCTCTGACCAGGTTCCGGTCCCGGGGTCGCACGGCGGAGAGGCCGAGCTGACCTCGGTCAAGATCGTCGTCGGTGGCGGCTTCGGCGTCGGCAAGACCACCTTCGTCGGGTCGGTCTCGGAGATCATGCCGCTCACCACCGAGGCGGTGATGACCGCGGCCAGCGCCGACGTGGACGACCTGTCGGCCGTGCCCGACAAGACGACCACGACGGTCGCGATGGACTTCGGGCGCGTGTCGCTCGACAGCGAGCTGATCCTCTACCTGTTCGGCACGCCCGGGCAGCACCGCTTCTGGTTCATGTGGGACGACCTGGTCCGCGGCGCGATCGGCGCCGTCGTGCTGGTCGACACCCGCCGGCTGGAGGACTGCTTCGCCGCCGTCGACTACTTCGAGGAGCTCGGGCTGCCGTTCGTGGTGGGCGTCAACGGGTTCCACGGCGAGTTCCAGTACGCCGTGGAGGACATCCGCGAGGCCCTGTCGATCAGCGCGCACGTGCCGATCATCCAGTGCGACGCGCGCAGCCGCGAGTCCACGAAGCAGGTGCTGATCACGCTGGTCCAGCACGCGATGACGGTGCACGCCACGGCCCCCGCCGCTGCCCTGCCGCCCGGTGCGCCGGGCGGTGTCCAGCCTGGAGCCGCCTCCCCGAGCTGGACCTGACGCGCCGGGTTCCGCCCCCCGCCCGCCGTGTCACCCTGTCGTACCGCCCTGCCATGCTCCTCTGTCATGCCGTCCTGTCGTGCTGCCCACTTCGCGGCGGCTACGGTCGCGTAGGCCTCTGCGCACGATGCATCATCTTCCTACGTGATCGACCATAATTGGTGATGGGGGTTGCGATGAGGGAAATGGGGCGGATTGGGACATTCGTAGCACTCGGCGACAGTTTCACCGAGGGCCTGAACGACCCCTATCCCGGTGAGGGCGACCGGTTCCGCGGCTGGGCGGACCGGCTCGCCGAGCACATCGCCGCGCACAACCCCGGCCTGCGGTACGCCAACCTCGCCGTCCGCGGGAAACTCGTGCGGCAGGTCGCGGACGACCAGGTGCCGCGCGCCGTCGAGCTCGCGCCCGACCTCGTGACGCTCTGCGCCGGTGGCAACGACATGCTCCGTCCGGGCGCAGACCCCGACGCGCTCGCGGTCGTGTTCGACGACGCCGTCCGCCGGCTGCGCGCCACCGGCGCCCGGGTGGTCGTCTTCACCGGCTTCGACACCCGCGGCCTGCGCAGCGGCGGCCGCATCAGGGGCAAGGCGGCCACCTACAACATGCACCTGCGCGCCATCGCCGACCGGCGCGGCTGCACGGTCGTCGACCTGTGGCCGTTGCGGGTGTTCCACGACCCGCGCGCCTGGTACGAGGACCGCCTGCACCTGTCGCCCGAGGGACATCGACGCATGGCCCTCTTCGTCGCCGACGTCATCGGCGTCCCGGTGGAGGAGGACTGGCGCGAGCCCTGGCCGCCGCTGGACCCCGCCCACTGGCTGACCATGCGCCGCGAGGACGTCCGCTGGGCCCGCACGTACCTGCTGCCATGGATCGGCCGCCGCGCCACCGGCCGCTCCTCAGGCGACGGCCGCGGCCCGAAACGCCCCACCGCACTTCCACTCTGACCCTTCCACCGCGGCCTCGACCCCGCACACGAACGCGTGGCCCGCCCGTTGCAGCGAAGCCGAAGACGAACGAAACCGGCCGAATCGCGAAGCGATGCGCGTTCGCCCAAGGCACGGTCACGCAGCGAGCCGCCAGGCGAGCGAAGTGGGCCGGGCCTGTAATAGACACAACGGCCTCAGCCCGCACGCGAACGCGGGACCCGCCCGGTGTAGCGAAGCCGAAGGCGAGCGGAGCCGGGCGGATCGCGAAGCGATGTCGCGTTCGCCTCAGGGACGGTCACGTAGCGAGCCGCCAGGCGAGCGAAGTGGGCCGGGCCTGTAATAGACACAACGGCCTCAGCCCGCACGCGAACGCGGGACCCGCCCGGTGTAGCGAAGCCGAAGGCGAGCGGAGCCGGGCGGATCGCGAAGCGATGTCGCGTTCGCCCCAGGGACGGTCACGTAGCGAGCCGCCAGGCGAGCGCAGTGGGCCGGGCCTGCAATCAACGCAGCGCGTCCTCGACGGTGTCGGTGACGGGGATGCGCCGGTGCAGGCCGGTGATCTCCAGTGCGCGGCGGACGATGGGTCGCGGCGCGGCGAGGGTGAGTCCGCCGCCGCCGGCGGTGGTGGCCTTGTAGCAGGCGACGATGACCGAGAGGCCGCCGGAGTCCATGAACTCCAGGCCGGTGAGGTCGAGGACGAGGCGCTCCCCGTGCTCGCGGCGCGCGTCGTTCAGGTGCCTGCGCAGCTCGTCCACGGAGGCGATGTCGAGTTCTCCGCGCAGCCGCACCACGGCGCGCCCCTCATGTGGCCGGGTGGTCACTTCCAATGGCGGCACGAGACGATCCCCTCCCGTCGACGCGCACCCGTCCGGTGGATGCTTTCCGTGTGACAACTATTGCCGAGGAAAGGCGTACTGCCAACCCGCCGCGCGACGGGGGATGTGAGCCGTCGCCGCCGGGCCATAAGGTGCTTGCGACAAGGTGCTGTGCGACGTCATGCCCCGACCCGCCGCGGAGAAGTAGCGGACAACTGCGGACGACTGCGGACAAGTTAGGACCCCCCAGGTGAGTTCCCCCCGGTTGCCGGACCATCTCGAAGTGCTCCTCACCGAGGAGCCTGTCCTCGACGTCTACGCGCACGGGCCATGGCGGGTGCCGGACGGCCTGTACGAGGAGATGCGCGAACGCGCCGTCGAGTACAACAGGGACCCGCGGGCCGTCGTGCTGACCCGGCAGCTCAGCGACTTCTACGGGGACGGCACCAGCGCGGCGGGAGCCGAGCAGTGGTCCCTGCTGACGTTCCTGCTCGGCGCGTCGGCGGTCCGCGGCGGGTCGCGGGGCGATGTGGACTACGAGCTGCTGTCGGCGTTCCTCGCGACGCCGGAGCCCGCCGTCCGCGAACCGGTGGCGTGGTTCACGCAGGGCGGCCGGTGGCGGCCGCCGGGCCTGTGGCTGCCCGAACCGGCCGGAACCGACCGCGAGCGGCGCGCCGTGATGTTCGAGCTGGCGCGGGCGGGCCTGGACGTCTTCGAGGGTCTGGAGCCGGTGGAGCGCCGCAGGCGGGCGCTGATGGACCTGTTCGACCGGCGCGCCGCCGACCCCGAGCCGCGCGAGGAGGACATGAGCGTTCCGATCGCGCGCCTGGAGGAGGCCTGGGCCGCCGGGCTGACCGACGAGGAACTCGGCGTCCTGCCCGAACTCGCGGGACCCGTCGGATACCTCGGCTGGGCGTGCGCCGGCCTCGACGCCGCCCACGAGCGCCTGGCCGGGGCCGTCGCGGACGGCGACGAGCCCGACGTGGCGCTCGCCCGCCTGCTGCTGGCGGCCGAGGCCGCCGTCGTCCCCGCCGAGCTGGCGGTGGTCCTCGGCACGACGCGCTACGAGAACGTGGAGGAGCGGTTCCGCGCGGCCCGCGGTGGCTTCGCCGCCGACGCGTGGCAGCAGGAGGTGCGCGCGTGGCTGGCCCGCGGCCTGGTCGCGGGGGAGGCGGACGCGGCCCGCGCCTGGCTGGACATGGCGGTGCGCGTCACCGGCGCGGTCCAGGGGCTGCCCGACGCGGCGGTCAGCCCGCGCTGCCGGGTGCCCGTGCGCCTGTTCCAGGCCGACGTGCGGCGGCTGTTCACGATGCGGCGGGTCGTCAACGCGCTCGGCGCGTCGCTGGGCGACGGCCGGGACGAGGCCCGTGCCGAACGGCCGCGCGACCGGGAGGGCGGCGAGGCCGTCGAGGCCGTCGAGGACACGCTGGTCGGGCAGCCGGAACTGTCACGGGTGGTCGTGGACGCGGTGGCGGCGCGTCTGGCGGGGGAGCGTCCCGTCCGGTTGCTGGTGTCCGGTCCGGAGGGCACCGGCAAGGGCACCGCCGCCGAGACCGTCGAACGCGCGCTCGCCGAACGCGGCGCGGTCCGTGAGGCGCTGTGGATCTCCGACCAGGTGTTCGCGTCGCTCGGGGTGAGCGACGCCGTCCTGTGGCTCCAGGCCCGCGTCCGCGACTGCCTGGAGGCCGGGTCGATCCTTGTCGTGGACGACCTGGAGAAGCTCGCCGCGCACGAGCGGTGCGGCGCCGCCGCCGTGGAGGAGCTGCGGCGGCTCATGGCGCGCTCGCCGTCCCTCGACGTCGTCGCGCTGTGCCGCCCCGGCGGCGACCGGCGGCTGTTCGACGCGAACCCGGCGCTCGTGCGGTCGTTCGACGTGGCCCGCACCCGCGACTTCGGCGGCGACGACTTCGCCGAGCTGTTCGCGCGGGCCGTCGCGCGTCGCGGGGCGGACGTCGCCGTGGACGTGGCCGCGGCGGCGGGCGAGGTGCTCGCCCGCACCCCGCCGCTGCGGAACCTGCGCGGCGCGCGGCTGGTCGAGCACATGGCGGGCCAAGCGGTCGCGGCCGCCGCGCTGCGCGCCCGGAACGGATCGGACACCGGTACGAACGGCGCCTCGCCGCAAGCCACGCCGCCGCGAGTCCCGCGGCCACGGGTCACGGTGGACGACCTGCCGCAGCGGCTCATCCCGGGCCGTCCCGCCGACAGCGACCCGTTCGCCGAGCTGGCCGCCTGCGCCGGAATCGAATCCGCCAAACGGGAGGTGGACGCGCTGGTCGCCGAGGCCAGGGCGGCGCGCCTGCGCCGCGAGGCCGGGATGACGGCGCGGACGCGGCCCCGCCACCTGGTGTTCACCGGGAACCCGGGCACCGGCAAGAGCAAGGTCGCCGGGATCCTCGGCCGCATCTACGCCGACCTCGGGCTGCTGTCGTCGGGTCACCTCGTCCAGGTGGAACGCGCCGACCTGCTCGGCGAGTACGCCAGCGAGAGCGTCCTGCGGGTCCGCCGGGCGGTGGAGCAGGCGCACGGCGGGGTCCTGGTCGTCCGCGACGCGCACGCGCTGGTGTCGGCCGCGCCGGACGCCGCCCGCGGTCGCGAGGTCCTGGACGTGCTGCTCACCGGCGTCCAGGCGCACAGCGAGGACCTCGTCGTCGTCCTCACCGGCCCGGAGGCCGAGGTGAACGGGCTGCTGAAGGCGCACCCCGACCTCGCCGCGCACTTCCCCCGCACCGTCCGGTTCCCCGACCTCACCGTGGCCGAGCTGGTCGAGGTGTTCGCGGCCAAGGCCGCCGACTCGGGCTTCGCGCTGGCCCCCGGCGTCCTCGACAAGGTCCGCGAGCTCACCGAGTCCGCCCCGCGCGAACGCGGGTTCGGCAACGCCCGCGCGATGATCCACCTGCTGGACCGTGCGGTGGCGATGCAGGGCCGCCGCGTCCTCGCCGACGGCGTCGTCGACGAGACCGAGTCGCTCGACGAGATCCTCCCCGAGGACGTGCCGGACACGCTCAGCCGCGGCCGCGACGACGTGCCCGGCGACCCGCTCGCCGACATCGAGCGGCTGATCGGCCTGGCCGACATCAAGCGGGAGGTGGCGTCCCTGGTCGCCGAGGTCCGCGCCGAGCAGCTGCGGCGCGACGCCAAGCTGGCGCCGGCGCCCCCGTCCCGCCACATGGTGTTCATGGGCAACCCCGGCACCGCGAAGACGACGATCGCCCGATTGGTCGCCGCCGTCTACGCGCGGCTCGGCCTGCTGTCGTCCGGGCACCTGGTGGAGGTCACCCGCGCGGACCTCGTCGCCGAGTTCATCGGGCAGACCGGGCCGCGGGTGCGGGCCGCCGTCGAACGCGCCCTCGGTGGCGTCCTGTTCGTGGACGAGGCGTACGCGCTGTCGTCGGCGGGCGGCGACCCCCGCGACTTCGGCCACGAGGCGATCGCGGAACTGCTCCGGCTGATGGAGGAGCATCGCGACGACCTGGTGGTCATCGTCGCCGGCTACGACGGCGAGATGGAACGGTTCCTGGAGGCCAACCCGGGCCTGAGGTCCCGGTTCCCGAAGCTGCTGCGCTTCCCCGACTACTCCTCCGACGAACTCGTCACGATCTTCGAGTTCATGGCGGCGCAGGCGGGGTTCGCGCTTGCGCCGGGCGTCCTTCCCGCGCTGCGCCGGCTCGTCGCCGCCCATCCGCGGGACGCCTCGTTCGGCAACGCCCGGCTCGCCCGGAACCTGCTGGAGGCGGCGATCTCCCGGCAGGCGCGGCGCATCACCGCCGCACACGACGAGGCGCCCGCCGGAATCGATTCCACCGAGGTCGGGCTGCTGCGCCCGGTCGACCTGCCGGACGCGCCACCCGCCGACCCTCCCATCGGCCCCTACATCTAGGTCGTACTTATTGCAGGCCCGGCCCACTGCGCTCGCCTGGCGGCTCGCTACATGACCGTTCCTGGGGCGAACGCGGCATCGCTTCGCGCTCCGCCGGTTCCGCTCGCCTCCGGCATCGCTCCACCAGGCGGGTCACGCGTTCGCACGGGCTGAGGTCGCTGTATTCAGTACAGGCCCGGCCCACTCCGCTCGCCTTGCGGCTCGCTGCGCGACCGGGCCTAGGTGAACGCGCATCGTTTCGCGATTCGTCCGGTTTTGCATGCTTTCGGCTTTGCTGCGCCGGGTGGGTCACGCGTTCGCGTGGGGCTGAGGGTTCTCCGGAGCAGGCAGCGGTCCGCCGCGTGGACTGCTCTGGCGGAGCACGGTTCGGTGTTACCCCGTCACGCGGGCCAGCGCGGTCTCGTACTGCTTGGCCTGCGCCGGCGTCAGGAACCCCGAGACCCGCAGCAGGATCCCGCCCTTCACGTAGTGGTACTCGGAGCCCGCCACCCCGTCCAGCGCGCCGAGGGTCTGCTGGATGTACTCCGACCGCGCCCGAGCCCCGGCCTCTGTCGGGTAGACCTCGACTCCGCAGCCCCGCTCCACCGAACCGTGCTCGGTGTTCGCGAGCTTCGCCTTCGGGACCCTGCGATCCGTGCAGGCCGCCTTGCTCGTGTACCGTCTCGGCCGTCCCAGGTGTCCGTTCGGGTCCGTGCGCGCCGTGTAGACCACGGCCACCTTGATCGGCATACCGACCCTCCGTAACCCGGTGAGCACCTGCGCCGCGTTCAGCGATCGTCCCGTCGGGCGCGTCAACGGGTCCTCCGGCGCACCGCCCGCCGCCTTGGCCGTGACCGTCACCGTGACGGTCGCCGTGGGGGACGCCTTCGATCCGTCGCCACCGCACCCGGCCAGCGCGGCGGTCGCTCCGGCCGCGGCCACCATTGTGAACATCGTTCGCATCCTCATGATCGCGATCATGCCGTTCTCGCCCGCCGCGGGCCGGTGAAATCGGGCTGGATCGGCCGGAACCGGTCGCTTCGTCTAGGTGGCCCCGTAGGCGGCGGCCTGGAGGGAGTACAGCTCGGCGTAGACGCCGTCCACCGCCATCAGCGAGGCGTGGTCGCCCTCCTCGATCACCTTGCCGTGCTCCAGCACGTAGATCCGGTCGGCGTAGCGGACGCTGGCCAGCCGGTGCGTGATCAGCAGGACGGTCCGGCCGTCGGCGTGCGTGCGGATCCGCTCGAACAGGTGGTGCTCGGCCCGCGCGTCCATGGCCGCGGTGGGCTCGTCGCAGATCAGCAGCGGCGCGTCCCGGAAGAAGCCGCGGGCGACGGCGAGCCGCTGCCACTGGCCGCCCGACAGGTCCGCGCCGTCCTTGAACCGGCGGTCCAGCAACGTGTCGTAGCCGCGGACGAGCCCGTCGACGACCTCGTCGGCCCCGGACGCGCGGGCGGCGGCGAGCATCTCCGGGTCCTCCGATCCGTCGTCCCCGGGCGCGTGGTCGCCGTGGCCCATCGTGATGTTCTGCCGGGCGGTCATCGGCCAGTGCGTGTACTCCTGCGCGATGACGGCGACGCGCTCCCACACGTCCTGCTGCGCGACCGTCCTCAGCGGCACGTCGTCCCACCGGACCTCACCGGAGTCCGGGTCGTAGAGCCCGGCCATGACCTTCGCGAGGGTCGTCTTGCCCGAGCCGTTCTCGCCGACGAGCGCGACCACCTCGCCCTCGCGCAGCCGCAGGGAGATGCCGTTGAGCGACGGCGTGTCCGCGCCCGGGTACGTGAACGTGACGTCGTCCACGGTGATGCGCGCGAAGGCGTCGGGAAGCCGCCCGCGCGGCTTCGTCCCGTCGGACGGGGCGGACGGCAGCGCGCGGCGCGGGACCCTGTCCTCGGCCTTGGCGCAGAAGTCCAGGTAGTCGCCGAAGTAGAGGCCCTCCTCGTAGCACTGGTTGACGGCGTACACCAGGTTGACGAGGGAGGACTGGCCCGTCCTGATGGCGAGCACCGCCGTGCCCGCCACCGCCAGCGGCACCGTCCCCTTCCACAGCAGGAGGCCCAGCGCGATGTAGACGGTGGCCATCGCGACGCCCTTCAGCACGTCCCCGGTGACCCTCGCGATGGTCTGGCGGCGGGCGAGGTCCAGTTCGACGGACCGTTGATAGGCCGCCGACCGGTCGTACTGGTCGAGCAGGAACCCCCGCATGGTGAACGAGCGCACCTCGGCGGCGTGCTCCCGGTCGACCATCAGGTCCGACAGGATCCACTTCCGCCGCGCGACCTCGACCAGCGTCAGCATCGTCAGGTACCGCATCCGAGCGCTGCGGACGGACGCCCAGCCCTCCGGGACGGCGGTGAGGAGCAGCAGGGGCAGCAGCACCGGGTGCAGCACTCCGAGCGTTCCGGCCGCCGCGACCATGCCCACGGCGCCGGTGAGCACGTCCACCGCCTGCTGGACGACCCGCGCCGCCGACGTCAGGCCGCGGAACTTGGCGCGTTGCAGGTCGTCGAGGAAGTCGGAGTCGTCGAGCGCGGCGAGGTGCACGGCGGTCGTGGCCTCGTACAGCCGGAGTTCGGCGAGCCGCTGGACCTGCGGATCCAGCCGCGACTGCGACCAGCCCGCGCACGCCTGCAGGCCCGCGCGCAGCGCCACCGCGACCGCCACCAGCGCCAGCGACGGCAGCGCGTCGCGGACCCGGTCGGGTGTCGGACCGGCGCTGAACAGCGCGGTGAGCACCCCGGTCGTGGCGAGCAGCCAGAACGCCGTGAAGATCCCGGCGACGAGGTTGAGGGAGATCGTCGCGGCCGTGTCGACGCGACTGGCCCGCCACGCCAGGCCCGCCGCCTGGACGATCACCGCGGGAAGCCGTCGCGCGACCGTGCCCATCCCCGTCTCGGCGAGTTCCGCGTCCCGCGCGTGCCACCGGGGGGCGCTCAGTTCCGGGAGGTCGAGGTGCGAGGGCGGGGCCTTGTGGCGCCGCCCCGTCCGCCGTAAACGAAGGAACCGTGACAAGAACCGTCGTGCACTCATGCGCCGTCCTCCACCTGTCCTGCCCGCCCTAGGCAGTGTGCGCCGTCCGGAGGAGGATGTCCGTCGCATATGTCACACAGCGTATTGATTTGGAGCAGTGCACAATCATGCGCCGGATGGACGCGCCGAACACCCCGGGTTGTCTAGGGTTTACGGCATGAGCGACCGCTGGCCCGAGGGTTGGACACGCAGGGAGGACGGCCACGTGGGCCGCGGCAGGGACGGCTTCGCCCGCGCGGAGCATCGGCAGCCCGCCTACGGGCGGGACACCTACGACGATCCCTACGACCCGTACGCCGACCCGCACCCCGGTGACCAGCTCGCCGGACATGGGCGGGACGACGGCGGCCGGTACGGGCCCCCGCCCAGGCGGCGCCGGAGGCGTCGCTGGCCGCGTGTCCTCGCGGGCCTCACGGTCGTCCTGCTCGTCGTCGCGGTCGGCGGTTACCTCTACCTCGACTCGCGGCTGAAGCGGGAGGCCGTGCTGGAGGACTATCCCGGCCGGATCGCCGACACGCCCGGGACGAACTGGCTGATCGTCGGCTCCGACAGCCGCGAGGGCCTGTCGAAGGACGAGCAGCGCAAGCTCAAGACCGGCTTCACGGGCGGACGGCGCACCGACTCGATGATGCTGCTGCACTACGGCTCCGGTGGCACGTCCCTCATCAGCCTGCCGCGCGACTCCTACGTCCCGATCCCGGGGCGCGGCTCCAACAAGCTGAACGCGGCGTTCGCTTTCGGCGGCCCGAAGCTGCTCGTGCGGACCGTGGAGAAGGCCACCGGCGTCCACATCGACCACTACGCCGAGATCGGGTTCAACGGCTTCGTCGGCGTGGTCGACGCCGTCGGCGGCGTCGACATCTGCGTCAAGAAAGACATCACGGATCCCAAGGCGGGCCTCGACCTCAAGGCCGGCTGCCAGACGCTGGACGGCGGGCAGGCGCTCGGCTACGTCCGCACCCGCGCCTTCCTCCGCGCCGACCTGGAACGGGTCGAGCACCAGCGGCAGTTCTTCGCCGCGCTGATGAAGAAGGCGTCGAGTCCCGGCACGATGCTCAACCCGTTCCGGAGCGTGCCGCTGGCCATGAACGCCACCAGCAACTTCCTGGTGGACGACGGCGACCACCTGCACCACCTCGTCCGCATGATGTGGGCGATGAAGGGCGTCAGCGGGAACGACGGCGTGACCACCACCGTCCCGATCGGCGGCGGCGGCAACTCGCCCAGCGCGGGCGCGTACATCACCTGGGACAGGTCCAAGGCGAACAGACTCTTCGAGGCGCTCCAGCAGGACCAGCCGATTCCGCGGGACGTCATCACCCGATGACCGGGATGGGGGCGTCCCCGTCCGGTTAGAGTCGGATCATGTCCGACACGTCACCAAACGCCGCCGCCGAGCTCGACGCGCTGCCGTCCAGCGAGCTGTACGACCGCGCGATGCGGCTCGCCAAGGAGCGCCGCGACGTCGGCTTCCTCTGGGACCTGCTCCGTACGATCCCGCCCGCCGCGGCGGCGATCGGCGAGGTCGACCGCGCCCAGTTCGACCTGTTCCACGGGCTGTCGCTGCTGGAGGAGTTCACGCACGCGGGGGAGGGCGAGATGGCGGACGCGCTCCGTCCGCTCTACATCGAGTACCTCACCGCGCACGCCAAGGACACCTGACGCTCTCTTTGACGCTTCTTGATCTCCGTCCGGCCACCCCGGGGAATCACTCTTCGTAGGCAGTCGACCGCAGAGGGTGATTGAAGTGAACAAGAAGCATATGAAGATCGCCGCCATCGCCTTCACCGTCTGGTACGTCATCAGCAGGCCCGAGGGGGCGGCGAATCTCGTCAACAACGCCCTGAGCGGACTCGGCAACGCCGCCGAGTCGTTGTCGCAGTTCATGAGCGCGATCCCGAGCTGACGGACCGTTCCAGGGCCCCGTACCCCCGCCGGTACGGGGCTTCTTTCGCGCGTGGCCAGCAAGCGGTAGCCCCCGCGTCACAGTAAAATCGCGCTTTGCGGGCAGACGCGCCTGGGCACAATTGGATCGGGTCAGTTGTGTCGCTGCGCTACAACCAGGGACGGCGTACGGATGAAGAAGAACCTCCGCTATGTGGCGATCGCCTTCGTCATCTTCTATTTGCTCAGCTCACCGACGGACGCGGCAGGAGTGGTGAACAACGCCTTCACTCAACTCGGCACGGCGGGCAACCAGCTCGCCGCCTTCGTCGAGGCCTTGGGCAGCCCGGGCAGCTGAGGCCGCCCCGGCGCCGACGCCGAAGGCTTTGAACGACGAACACCGTCGGGGACGGGGCCGGTCACCCGGAGTGATCTCCTAAGATCGGCCTCATGTCTGTCTTCGACGTAGAGATCGACGGTCTCCAGGGCGGTTCCGCCGACCTCGATCAGTACCGTGGCAAGGCCGTGCTCGTTGTCAACGTCGCCTCCAAGTGCGGCCTCACCCCGCAGTACACCGGTCTGGAACGACTCCACGAGCGGTACGCGGAACGCGGCTTCACCGTCCTCGGGGTCCCCTGCAACCAGTTCATGGGACAGGAACCCGGCACCGCCGACGAGATCGCCGAGTTCTGCTCGACGACCTACGGTGTCACCTTCCCGTTGACGGAGAAGGTCGAGGTCAACGGCGACGGCCGTCATCCGCTGTACCAGGCATTGGTCGACACGCCCGACGCCGAGGGCCACACCGGCGACATCCGCTGGAACTTCGAGAAGTTCCTCATCGCCCCCGGCGGCACGGTCGCGGCACGCTTCGCACCCCAGACGGAACCCGAGTCGGCCGAGGTCGTAGCCGCCATCGAGAAGGACCTCCCGGCCTGACATCCACCCCGGGCGTGCACGCCCCCGCCGGGGGAGCGACAGCCCACGCGCGAGCCGCCCCTGCCCCTCGTCAGCCAAGGCGGTCACCCTACCCGAGAGGGACCTCCCTCCGAGGTCCGCTGCAGTGGGAGCGGTGCCTCTGCGACCTGGGGCCAGGTTGGGGGTTACTGGTCGGCCGGGGTGGTCGCCGTACCGGAGAACTTCGCGTCTGAGGTTCGCTTGCGGTTGTGCGCTTCCCCTGGGGGGAGCGGCACCCTGCGAGCAGGTCGGCCTCTCGGCCGCTGTCGGCCGGGTGGTCGCCGCAAGCGGGAGGAACCTCCCTGCCTGGCAGTTCGCTTGCGGGTGTGGCTTGCAGTGGGGAGTGGCTGCTTGCGAGCGGGGCGGCGCCTCGGGTCTTTCTAGAGGCCGGGGGACGATCGGTGGGCGGCGGGGACGAGGCCGTGGACCGCCTGGGCCAGCGTTGTGGCCACGATGGTGTCCGCGTTGGACGGATCGCGCTGCGCGAGGCGGGCCGCGGCGTCCACCAGGCCCTGGATCAGCGCGGCGCGGACCTCGGCGTCGGGGACACCGCCGTCCTCCAGCACGGTGACCAGGGGACGCAGCAGTTGCGCGTGGCCGTCCCTGATGCGTTCCAGGGCCGGTTCGGCGAGGGCGTGCTCGACGAGGGCCACGGCGGCGGCGTGCCGCCCGTCCGTCATGACCTCCAGCTGGGATCTGATGTAGGCCTCGACCTTGCCGCCGAGATCGTCCGGACCGGCCAGCGCCGTCTCGACGTGCGCCGCCCACCGGGGCAGCTCCTCCTCGACGATCGCGGCGACCAGGTCGTCCTTCGACCGGAAGTACTCGTACAGGCTCGGCCGCGACAGGCCCACCCGCCTCGCCAGCGCGGCGAGCGACAGCGCCTCGATGCCCTCCTCGGCGACGAGCGCCCGCGCGGCGTCCAGCAGCGTCCGCAGCTGCCGCGCCCGATGCGCCGCCACGGTCGCCTCACTGATCTTCGGCACCCGCCCATCCTACGAGCCGCCCGCCCGCGCCGGAGGTCGGACGGGCTGCGCTCACGGGCCGCGGGTGAGGTCCCAGTCGAGGGTGGCGGGCAGCGCGCCCTCCAGGGTGAGCAGCCACCGTTTGACCTCCACGCCGGAGCCGCCGCTGTAGCCGCCGAGGCCGTTGGAGGCGACGACGCGGTGGCACGGCACGACCAACGGGATCGGATTGGAGCCCATCACCTGCCCGATGACCTGCGCGTGCACGCCGGTGCCGGAGCGGACGCCGAGGTCGCCGTAGGTGACGACCTTCCCGTACGGGACGGTCTCGTACAGCGTCGAAAGGACCTGTCGCTGCACCTCGGACACGAGGCGCCAATCGATCGGCACCTCGAACCGCTTCAGGTCACCGGCGAAGTAGTCGCGCAGCGCCGACAGGGCGGGCGCCAGGCGTGCGGGCGCGTCCACGACGGGCAGGCCCGTCGCCTTGGCGGTGCGTTCACGGGCGGCGGGGGTGTCGCGGAAGTGCAGCGACACGACCCCCGTCTCCGTCTCGGCCACGAGGAGGCGTCCGAGCACGGTGTCGACCGTGCCGAACGCGAGGGTCTCGGTCATCGTGCGGCGCTCCTTCCCGGCACGTTCAGCCTTCCACGCGGGTCCGTCATCTCGTCAACACCGTCGCGAGGCCTCACGTTGCGAGGGTCCGGTGGAGGCGGGCGGACTCCTTGACCAGGCGGCTGGTTCCGCCGCGGGCCGCGACGTCGGCGACGCGGGGGATCGCGCCCCTGGCGCCCGTGGTCTCGGCGACGCGGATGCCGAGCGCGAGCAGGTCGGGGACGCCGGCCGGCGCGCGCCCGCCCGGTTCGGGGAGGACGTGGGGGAGGGCGGCGGCGACCGTCGTCCAGACGTCGGCGTGGGCGCCCGCGTCCACGGCGGACGTCAGGGCCTTCACGGCGCGGGAGAGGACGACGCGGCCGTGGGCGGCGAGCCGTCCGAGGGCCTCGCCCGTCTCCGCCGCCGGGAGGTGACCGCGTCCGCTGAACGCCAGCAGCGCCTCGACCACGTCGGCGCGGTCGCGCGGGTCCCGGCTCGTCAGTGAGCAGGCGAGGATCGTTCCGGTGGCGGCCCCCGTGGGCCCGTCCGCCTCGGCCAGATCGAGCAGGACGCCGCCTTGGCCGCAGCCGTAGTCGACGGCCTCGTCCGTCGCCAGTTGCGGGACGAGGTGCGCCGCGACGATCTCGCGATGAGAGGGCGCGACGGACGGCCAGAACACGAGGTGGTACCCGCCGGGTCGTAGATCTTCCTCCGACCAGCCCTCCTCGGGGAGGGCGCAGAGGCGCGCGACGTCGGGGTGGCCGGGCGTCTCCACCGGGGCCAAGACGTGGTGGGAGAAGCGGAGCCTGTGACCGGGCAGGGTGTGGGTCGGCTGGTCGAGGATCCGGCATTCGATGTCGGGGTCGGCGAGCCCGCCCTCGGCGAACCACGACGCGACCGCCCGCCCGGCCTCGGACGCCAAGCCCTTCGCGCGTGCCGCGACGGCCGCGTCGATGTCCCGAGGGAGGCGGAGCAGCGCCTGCGTCAGGTCGGCCGGGCCCGGCTCGACGCCCGCCTTCTCCAGCCGTTCGAGGCGGCCGACGAGGACGTCGGGGTCGACGTGGCCGCTGCCCTCGGTCGGCGTGGCGAGCAGAACCGGCACCTTCCCGACGACGAACGCGACCTCGTGCTTCCGCCAGGTCAGGAACCGCTCCATCCGCGGCCAGAACCCATAGGCATAGGCGTTGTCGTCGCGAGAAAGGTAGGACCTGTGCGCGTCTTCCGCCAGGCTCGGCTGCTGGAACACGTGCCTGCACACCGCCAACTCGACCCACTGCTGGTTCGTGTAGGAGTACACATGCGAGCCGCCGTCCCTGTCCAGGGACCAGGGGACGTGGTCGGACATCGCCCGCCGCAGCGCTTCCATGGTCCCGTCGAGGTCGCGATAGGCGAACTCGACGAGGGCGCCCGAAAGGCGCTCGATGGTGCGCCACGGCGTCTCCCTGCGCACGGAGGCGATGTACTCGTCCACCAGTTCGGCCGGTGAGCCGATCGGAGCGGGCGGCTCGCGCGGCGTGAAGGGCGGCGGGCCCGGTGGCTCCGGCGCGGGGTCGGCGGCGGTCGCGATCTCGCCGAACGCGGCTGCGATCGTCCCGCGCAGGTCGGTCGGAAGGACCTCGGCGGCGTCCCGGATCTGCGCGCGGACGGCGTCGCCCGCCCGGGAGGCATGCTTGACCGCGATCCTGACGGCGCGTTCTTGCAGGTCGAGGGCGTCGGAGGTGAAGACGGCGGCGACGCTGCGGAGCGTGGCGTCGACGCGGTCGCGTTGGCGGGCCGTCCGGTCCAGCCAGGAGAGCGTGGCCCGCACGAACTTCTTCTCCGTGCGGAAGAGCACCGCGCCCGCCGCCTCCTCGAACAGCGGCTCGTCGAGGCGCCCCAGGTCGTCGACCCGCCGGACCTCCCGCAGCGCGAGTTCGGCGACGATCGACGGCGCGGCCGGGAGCAGGCGCGCGTAGTCGCGGACGCGGGCGGTCGCCTCCTCCTCGGTGGTCTCCAGCGCGTCGTGCAACTGGACGAACCAGCGGAGGGTGTGCGGCGTGCCCCCACGCAGAAAACGGCTGACGCAGCCGTCGAGAAGGACGGTGCGTTCGAGGCGTCCGGCGCGGGCCAGGTCGACCAGAGCGATGGACCAGCTGCGTTCCCGGCCCATGTTCCACGCCCCCTGGACCGCCTCGCGGGAGAGGACGGCGCCGACCCCGTCCACCTCGAAGAGCTTCGGGACGAGCACGTCCAGGAACGGGTCGTCGGCGAGGGTCCGGGCACGGATCTGGGAGGCCGCCCAGCCGACGACGAAGCCGTCGGTGACCGGGACGGCGGCACCGGCGGACGTCACGAGCGCCGCCGCGATGTACCACCTGGGCCCGCCCTCCTCGGCGACCTGGACACGGGCGGCGATCCGGTGTGCGACGTCCGCGCGCCATTCGTCCGTGCGGACGGACGTGACGTCGCACAGCCATCGGCAAAGCGTGGTGATCGTGGCGATGTTCCACCGCGGGCGCAGGTCCGTCCTGCACAGCCAGGTCGCGGCGGCCGCGGGCCCGTTGATCGTGCCCGCGCCGGCCACGAGGAGGGCGTGGATGTGGACGTCCTCCAGGAAGCCGAGCCGTGTCAACGTGCGGAGCCGCTTCAGCTCGCCCGGCAGTTCCTTGGCCACGGCGCGCCGTCCGGGCTCGTCGAGTGCCGCGACCAGCCGTGCCGTCAGCTCGCCGTCACCGGCATCGATGGCCTTCTGAATGTCATCCCACGTGCTCACCGACCGGCCTCCACCATCACGTCGGCGTCCTGGCGGACGATGCGGGCGGCGAGGACGTGCTTGCACGGGCCGCGTTCCCCTCGATGGTCGATCCACCACGGGCAGGTACAGGTGACACGGTCGCCGACGAACCGGACCCGCCGTTCCCCGCCACCGGTCGACACGATCGCCGTGTCGTCGGCCGTGAACCGCACGGCGCCGTCCTCGACGAGCGCGCGTGCCGAACGCAGCCGCGGGTTGAGGGCCGCCACCCGGGACGGGTCGTAGGGCAGTTCGCGGTGGAAGAACGCGGCCTCGGCGGCGTCGAAACCGACGCGACCGGACGTCCCCAGCTGGGTCAGCGCCGCCTTCGTCCGCTCCAGCGTCAGCCCGGACCGCTCGGACAGCAGGTCGGGGTCGACGCGGGGCTCGAACGACAGCAACGCGCCGACCAGGTCGGCGTCCCCGGCGGCCTCGTCGGTCGCGAGCGCGTCGAGGACGGCGCCCTCACCGGAGAAGCCGCGCGAGTGCTGTGGCGACAGCGTCAGGACGTACCGCATCCCGGGCAGTTCCAGCTCCCAGACGCTCGACGCGGGGCCGCTCGCGCCGGTGACCGGTGGGCCGTAGACGCGCAGCGCCCGCGCGAAGCGGAGCAGGGGCAGCAGCGTCCGGAGCCGGTCGGACCCTGCCAGGCACACGGCGCCGGGCGCGGGACGCGAGGAGATCCGCAGCGTCCGACCCGCGGGCAGCGCCCAGAACACGTCCCGCCCGCCCCTGGGCAGTGACCGGAGGAACCGGACGGCGTCCGGAGCCGCCAGCTCGGCGCGCGGATCGAACCCGGCCGTGATGACCTGGACCTCCGCGAAACCCCGGAGCCACCGGTCGGGCAGCGGAACCTTCTTCTCCACGACGGCGCCGTCCAGGGTCGTCACGGCCAGTCCCTCCGCGCCGACCGCCAGGTGCAGCGGGTCGGAGCCGCCGACACGGGCCAGGGCTTCGCGGAGCGGGCCGTTCACGTCCACGTTGGTGGTGCCGCGCTCGTGCACCTCGCCGTCCAGCGCCGCTTCCAGCACGTCGAGCCGCGCGTAAACGCCGCCGCACGCGGAGAACGACTCCATCCGCAGCCGGTCGCCGCCGCAGGTCACGACCGGGTCGCGGAACGCGGTCGGACGCGGCTGGTGGTACCGGGTCTGCGCGACGTCGGCCAGGGCCAGCAGCGCCGCCGCGGCCGGTGCCGCCTGCGTGAGGACGCCGCTGAAGAACCACGGATGCGCCTGCGGCCCGGTGCTCGTCGTCCCGCCGGACGTCGACAGGCCGAGAAGCCCGCCGTCCAGCCCGGACGGACGCGCGTACGTGTACGACTGTGCGGCCCCTGCGGCCACGGTGCTGGTCGCCATGCCGAGAACGTAGGGCCCAATGCCGACAATTTCCGGGTTTCGGAGGATGATCCCCATCCGGTACGGGTGGACGGGCGGGGTCGTGTTCGAGGTCCATGTGACCGGGGGTAGGCTCGATGCCGTGCGACGGTTCCTCACCCCTGGCTGGATCGGGCTGCACGTGCTCGCGCTCGTGCTGTGCGGCGCGTTCCTCGGCTTCGGCTGGTGGCAGTTCGACCGCGCCCAGGGAGGCAACGACCGAAGCTGGGCGTACACCTTCGAATGGCCGATCTTCGCGATCTTCGTGATCGTGATGTGGGTCAAGATGATCCGCGACGAGCGGGCGGGCACGAGCCCGGCGCCGAAGGTGATCGAGGAGCCCGCGGAGGCCGAGGTCAAGCAGGAGATCATCCGTCGCCAGGAGGAAGAGGACCCGGCGCTGGCGGCCTACAACCGCTACCTCGCCCGGCTCAACTCCCAGAGCGGCGGACGAGGCTGACGCGGCGGTCCGCCGCCCTCCGGCCGCACACGCCGTCCGGCACCGTGCGGACCGTCGAACGAAAGGTGTGTCCTGTGGCAGGCGCGTTGGTCAGGTACCGGGTCCTGGCGCTGGTGGTCGGCACGCTGCTGGTGCTGCTCGTGATCGGGATGGTCCTGAAGTACTCGCCGATCGACGAGCCCGCCCTGGCGGGCGTGGTGGCGCCCGTCCACGGCTTCCTCTACATGGTCTACCTGCTGGTCGCCTACGACCTGTGGCGGCGCACCGGCTGGCCGCTGAGCCGCATGGTGATGATCGTGCTCGGCGGCATCGTCCCGCTGATGACCTTCTTCGTCGAACGCGGGATCGTGCGGGACGCGCGGGCCCTGCGCAAGGCCGAGGCCGTCGCGAACGTCTGAACCCCGAACGGCTGGCGGATCCGCCGTCGCGTCCAGTAATGTTTGACTGAGTCAAACGTTGGAGGTCGGCGATGGTGGTGACCGAGGAGGACGTCGAGACGGTCCGGGCGTTCAACCGCTTCTACACCGGGGTCATCGGTGTGCTCGGCGAGGGGCTCGTCCGGTCCCCGTACTCCCTCACCGAGGCGCGGGTGGTCTTCGAGTTGGCGCAGCGGCCGGACACGGAGGTCCTCGCCCTGCGCCGCGCCCTGGCGCTGGACGCGGGCTATCTCAGCCGGATGCTCACCCGGTTCGAGAGCGACGGGCTGATCACCCGCGAGCGTTCGCCCGACGACGCCCGCCGCCAGGTCGTCCGGCTCACCTCCCGGGGCCGCGAGGTCTTCGCGATGCTCGACGAGCGGTCCGTGACGGAGATCCGCGACCTGCTGCACGGGCTGCCGCCCGGCGAGCGACCCGGCCTGCTCGCCGCGATGCGGACCATCCACGGCGTCCTCGGCGACCGCCCGGACCGGGACGGCGGCGTGGTGCTGCGCCCGCCGCGCCCCGGCGACCTCGGGTGGATCGTGGAACGCAACGGCGCCCTCTACGACGTGGAGTGCGGCTGGGACCGCACCTACGAGGCCCTCGTCGCCGAGATCGTCGCCGACTACGCGCGCAACCACGACCCGCGGCGGGAGAACGCCTGGATCGCCGAGGCCGGCGGCGTCCGGGTGGGCGGCGTCTTCTGCGTCCGCCGCGACGACGACGTCGCCCAACTGCGGCTGCTGCACGTCGAGCCGGACACTCGCGGTCTGGGCGTCGGATCAGCCCTGGTCGAGGAGTGCGTCCGCTTCGCGACCGAGGTCGGATACGCCGAGATGATGCTGTGGACGACGGCGCTGCAACATTCCGCGCACCGTATCTACGCACGCGCCGGGTTCGTCCTGGAAGCGGAGGAACGGCCGGTGGAGCGCTTCGGGAGCGTCGTCCACGGGCAGGTCTGGCGCAGGAAACTCTGAAGCGGGCCCGTGGCGGCGTCTGCCTCCACGGGCCCGGATCCGCAGCGATCCCTAGGCTGCTCTGGCGGCCGGGACGGGGGTCGGACGGAGTTCCGGCCGCCGCTGATCTCACCGGCGAGACGCCGGTTCGTCTCGGTCCTGACCGTCACCCCCTTCCTGCTGTGGGCCGGGCGGGAGGACCGTCCGGCGGACGGGTGCGGACGCCACGTCGGCGCCCGAACGTCCGGGGCCGGGCCGGCGGCGCGACTGGACGGCGCCGCGGGCCCGGCCGGCGGGGGACACCGATGCCGCGGGGGCGTGCGGCACCGGGCTCCGGGGATGGTCGGCGGGCGGCCCTGCCGGTCCGGTACGGCCGAGGACCCGAGGTGTGCCGCCGCGCGTCCCCGCCGCCGCACCCGTTGGGGGACGGTGCCTGTCGCGGGGGGACGAGCCGTGGACGCCCTCGGCCGTACGGACCGGGCCGCGCGGGGTGGAACACGGGAGGAGGATCACGCGCTCTCGACGTCGCATCGGCCCTCCCGCGTCCTGAACCCGGGGCTTTGCCGCCCCGAGGATCTTTCCTTCACTCATTGTCACAATCTCGTTGCGGTAAGTACCCGCACGTCATGCGCGCGTAAACCGCACCCGTCGCAAAGAATCGTGATCAAGATCGCGACTTTGCCCCCGCATTGCCCACGGCGCCGGGAAGATCAGCCGCCGAGGACCTGACCGATCACGTGACGGGCGTTGGCGGAGATGACCGGGTTGGTGCCGCGGTAGTAGGGCAACTGGACGACGGCCATGGACAGCGCCCAGCCCCGACCACGCGCCCAGGTCGCGTCGTCGACGTCCACGGTCTCCCTGAACGCGTCCCGGCACGACGCCGGCAGCAGATTCCAGGCGGGAATCAGATCACAGGCCGGATCACCGACCCCGAGCGTGGCGAAGTCGAGCACGGCGGTGAGCCTGCCCCCGGCGACGAGCAGGTTGCTGGGCATGAGGTCGGAATGCACCCAGCACGGAGCGTTCTTCCAAGGGGGCACGGCCAGCGACTCTTCCCAGGCGGCCATGGCGGCGTCCGCGTCGAAGGGTTCGTCCGTGCGGCGCAACTCCTCGATCGCCTCCCGCGTGTAAACGTCCACGGTCGCCAGCGGAACCCCGCGATACGCCACGGGCCCGCCCTCGAAACCGAGCCGCCGCAAGACCCGCACGAACGTCCCCAGATCACGCGTGAGTACTTCAGGCTCAGCCAGGGCGCCTTCAACGGGCGTCTCACCATCAATCCACCGATGCACCGACCACGCCCACGGATACCCCGCGCCGGGCTCGCCCAGCGCGACGACGGTGGGAATCGTGACGGGCAGCATGGGCGCTAACCGAGGCAGCCACCGCCGCTCCCGTTCCAGGTCCTTGACGCCCGCTCCGGTGAGTGGAAGCCGAACCGTCAGACCATCACCGAGACGGTAGAGGGCATTGACGGTCCCACCGGACACGAGCGGCTCGATCGACATTCCCGCCCACTGCGGAAACTGCCCTTCGACCAGCCGCCGAACGAGGTCAGCATCGATCTCGGCCTCCCCGGCGTGCATCTTGGCCATCCACCCACGAGACCGTCCCGGCGCTGCACCCGTCAACGTATTTTCGAGGAGTCCCATGGGAAGAAGCAGCCGGAAACCTCCCCGGCGAGTCGGAACCACTTGTTCATGTCCTAGGGCGGTACTGCGCGGCTTCGCCCAACGGTGCGGTACGTGGCTTCATCCGCGGCGGGCGTGATCGCTGAGAGCGAACGTTGCTGTGGAAACAAAATCGTGCTCCGGTTTCTTGAGTGTGGATGACTCAACTTGGTGTTGGGTCTTCGGACTGAACTTGGAGCTGAGCATGAGCGAGACCCTGACGTTGCCGGTGCTGCCCCTGGACGACGGGGTCGTGCTGCCGGGCATGGTGGTGCCGCTGGACCTGTCCGAGAGCGGGGAGATCCGGGCCGCCATCGAGGCGGCGCGGGCGGCGGCACAGGCCAAGGGGCCGGGGATCCGGTCGGTGGGCAAGCCGCGGGTGTTGCTGGTCCCGCGGCTGAACGGGCAGTACGCCGCCGTCGGCACGCTCGGTGTGATCGAGCAGGAGGGACGGCTGCCCGGCGGGGAGCCGGGCGCGGTCGTGCGCGGTGTGCGGCGGGTGCGGATCGGGACCGGGACGACCGGGCCGGGCGCGGCGCTGTGGGTCGAGGGGACCGAGATCGAGTCCCCGACGCCCTCCGGGCGGGCGCAGGAGTTGGCGAAGGAGTACAAGAGCCTGGTCAGCGCGATCCTGCAGAAGCGTGGCGCGTGGCAGGTCGTGGACGTGGTGCAGCAGATCGACGACCCGTCCACCCTGGCGGACAACGCCGGATACGCGCCGTACCTGTCGCCCGAGCAGAAGGTCGAGGTGCTGGAGACCCCGGATGTGGTGGAGCGGCTCACCCTGGTGATCGGGTGGGCGCGTGACCATCTCGCCGAGCTGGACGTGGCGGAGACGATCCGCAAGGACGTCCAGGAGGGCATGGAGAAGACGCAGCGGGAGTTCCTGCTGCGGCAGCAGCAGGAGGCGATCCGCAAGGAACTGGCGGAGCTGAACGGCGACCCCGCCGACGAGGAGGACGACTACCGGGCCCGGATCGAGGCGGCGGACCTGCCCGAGAAGGTGCGCGAGGCGGCGCTGAAGGAGGTCGACAAGCTGGAGCGGTCGTCCGACGCGTCCCCCGAGGGCGGGTGGATCCGCACCTGGCTCGACACCGTGCTCGACATCCCGTGGAACACGCGGACCGAGGACGCCTACGACATCGCCGGCGCCCGGGAGGTCCTCGACGCCGACCACGCCGGCCTCGACGACGTGAAGGAGCGCATCGTCGAGTACCTGGCCGTGCGGAAGCGGCGTGAGGAGCGGGGCCTCGGCGTCGTGGGCGGACGCAGGAGCGGTGCGGTGCTCGCGCTGACCGGGCCTCCCGGCGTCGGCAAGACCTCGCTGGGCGAGTCGGTCGCGCGGGCCATGGGACGCGAGTTCGTCCGGGTCGCCCTCGGCGGTGTCAGGGACGAGGCGGAGATCCGCGGCCACCGGCGCACGTACGTGGGCGCGCTGCCCGGACGGATCGTCCGGGCGATCCGGGAGGCCGGGTCGATGAACCCGGTCGTGCTCCTGGACGAGGTCGACAAGGTCGGCGCCGACTACCGGGGCGACCCGACGGCGGCGCTGCTGGAGGTCCTCGACCCCGAGCAGAACCACACGTTCCGCGACCACTACCTGGAGGTGGAGCTCGACCTGAGCGACGTGCTGTTCCTCGCCACGGCGAACGTGGTGGAGGCGATCCCCGGGCCGCTGCTCGACCGGATGGAACTCGTCCAGCTGGACGGCTACACCGAGGACGAGAAGGTCACGATCGCCCGGGACCACCTGCTGCCGCGCCAGCTCGACAAGGCCGGGCTGGAGGCGCCGGAGGTCGACTTCGGCGAGGACGCGCTGCGGCTGCTCGCGGCCGAGTACACGCGGGAGGCGGGCGTCCGGTCCCTCGACCGGTCGATCGCGCGGGTCCTGCGGAAGGTCGCGGCCAACGTGGCGCTCGGAAAGGCGACCCTGCCGGTCTCGATCCGCGCGGACGACCTGCGGGACTACCTCGGGCGGCCACGGTACACGCCGGAGGTGGAGCTGAGCCGGAACGAGCGGCGGACGAGCGTCCCGGGCGTCGCGACGGGCCTCGCGGTCACCGGCGCGGGCGGCGACGTCCTGTACATCGAGGCGTCGCTGGCCGACCGGGAGACCGGTGACACGGGGGTCACCCTCACCGGGCAGCTCGGCGACGTGATGAAGGAGTCGGCGCGGATAGCGCTCAGCTACCTGCGCTCGCGCGGGGCGGAACTGGAGCTGCCGGTCGGCGACCTGAAGGAGCGCGGCGTCCACGTGCACGTGCCGGCGGGCGCGATCCCGAAGGACGGCCCGAGCGCGGGCATCACGATGACGGCGGCGCTGGCGTCGCTGCTGTCGGGGCGGCCGGTCCGTTCGGACGTGGCGATGACCGGCGAGGTGTCGTTGACCGGGCGGGTCCTGCCGATCGGCGGGCTGAAGCAGAAGCTGCTGGCCGCGTCCCGGCTCGGCATCACCACCGCGATCGTGCCGAAGCGCAACGAGCCGGATCTGGAGGACGTCCCCAAGGAGGTGCTGGAGAACCTGACGGTGTTCGCCGTCAGTGACGTCCGGGAGGTGCTCGAACTGGCCCTGGAGCCCGCCACCACGCCCGTGGCGGTCTGAAGAACGCGCGGGCGCCCGCGCCGGGACCCGGCGCGGGCGCTTCGGCGGGGCCGGCGCGGGTAGAGGGGATTCGGACGCCACCATTGCCGATATGCGCGCCAACCGGTCGTTGACGACGCTGGACCGCCCCAGCACACTCGTGCTCACCTGACCGCCCACCGGGAGGGGATCGATGAGGATCGGACTGGCCGGCGCGGGGCGCATCGGGGCGCGCCACGCCGTGGCCCTCGGTGCGCTGCCCGAGGTGGAGGCCCTGCTCGTCGCCGACGCGGACCCGTGCCGCGCCCGCGACCTCGCGGCCCGCCTGTCCCCGGCGGCCCGGGTGAGGGCGTTGGACGAGGTCGAGGAGCTGTTCGCCGCGGGGCTCGACGGGCTGGTCGTCGCGGCGGCCACGGACGCGCACGCGGGGCTGGTGGAGCGCGCGGTGTCCGCGGACATACCCGTCTTCTGCGAGAAACCGCTCGCCTCGGATCTTCATGGAACGTTCCAAATCATGGCGGCCGCCACGGCCGCCGGGGTGCCCGTCCAGGTCGGCTTCCAGCGCCGGTTCGACGCCGGGAACGCGGCGGCCCGGGAGGCCCTGATGTCGGGACGGCTCGGCTGGCTGCACACCGTCCGCTCGTGCAGCTTCGACCCCGCGCCGCCGCCCGCCGAGTACGTCCCGTCCTCCGGCGGGCTGTTCCGCGACTGCGTGATCCACGACCTCGACCTCATCCGCTTCGTGACCGGGCGCGAGGCCGTCCGCGTCACCGCCGCCGGCGCCAACCGGGGCGACGAGTTCTTCCGCGAGCACGGCGACATCGACACCGGATCGGCCCTGCTCGTCCTGGACGACGGGACGCTCGCGGTCGTGTCCGCCACCCGCTACAACGCCGCCGGGTACGACGCGCGCCTGGAACTGTTCGGGTCCAAGGACAGCATCGTCACCGGCCTGGACGACCGCACGCCCGCGACCCCCCTGCCCGAACGGGGACCCGAGCCGAGGAACGCCTACTGCGGGTTCATGGACCGCTTCGCCGACGCCTATGACGCCGAGCTGCGCGCCTTCGTGGACATGGTCGCCGGACGGCGCGGCAACCCGTGCCCGCCCGAGGAGGCGCTGGAGGCGTTCTACCTCGCCGAGGCGTGCGAGATGTCGCTGCGGGAGGGCCGCGCCGTCGGGACGGACGAGGTCCGCAGGTGAGGGCTCCAGCACCGTTACCCCTCGGATATCGTCCGCCGCCGCGATCTGTGATCGACTCCTCTGACCGAACGATCGGGTGGAAATCGGGGGGGAACGGAGAGCGACCTCATGAGAGGCGTGTGCGCGCGTGGGACGTCCAGGAGCCTGATGGCCCTGGCGACCGTGGGACTGCTGGCGCTGGGCGCCTGCAGCAGCGAGGGAGGGAAGAAGGCCGAGGAGGAGGCGGAGGGCACGGGCGCGCGGTTGAAGATCGCCATGGTGACGCACTCGGCCCCCGGCGACACCTTCTGGGACATCGTGCAGAAGGGGGCCAAGGCCGCCGCCGCCAAGGACGGCGCCGAATTCCTCTACGCGGCCGACCCGGACGGCGGCAAGCAGGCCGAACTCGTCCAGGCCCAGATCGACAAGAGGGTCGACGGGATCATCGTCACCCTCGCGAAGCCGGACGCGATGCGGGACGTCCTGGCCCGAGCGACCGCCGCGAAGATCCCCGTCGTCTCGATCAACTCCGGTCAGCACGAGTCGGCGAGGCTCGGCGCGGTCGCGCATTTCGGGCAGGACGAGACGATCGCCGGTGAGGCCGCCGGAGCGGAGATGACGAGGATCGGCGCGAAGAACGCCCTGTGCGTCGTCCACGAGCAGGGCAACGTCGGCCTGGAGGCCCGCTGCGCCGGGGCGAGGAAGACGTTCCGCGGGACGATGCGGAACCTTTTCGTCCAAGGGGCGAACATGCCGGGCGTCAAGTCGTCGATCACGGCCAAGCTCCAGGCCGACGACGGCGTCGACGGAATCCTGACGCTGGGTGCGCCGTTCGCCGCGACCGCCGTCGACGCGGTCAAGGAGGCCGGCGGCGACGCGAAGATCGGCACGTTCGACCTCAACCGGGACCTCATCGCCTCGATCACGTCGGGCGCCGTCGCGTTCGCCGTCGACCAGCAGCCCTACCTCCAGGGATACGAGGCCGTCGACCAGCTGTGGCTGCTGCGGACCAACGGCAACGTCCTCGGCGGCGGACGTCCCGTGCTGACCGGCCCGGCGATCGTCACCAAGGAGAACGCGGGGCGGCTGGAGGCGTTCGCGAACCGGGGGACGCGATGACCCGCGCCGCGTCCTCGGGCGTGGCGGAACCGCCGGTGGCCGGTCCCGGCCCGGACGAGCGCCTGGCCCGGCGGTCCCCGCTGCGGCGGCTGCTCGGCCGCCCGGAGCTGGGCGCGCTGCTCGGCGCCGTCGCGCTGTTCGTGTTCTTCTCCGTCGTCGCGGACGCGTTCCTGAGGGCGGGGTCGTTCTCCACCGTCCTGTACGCGAGCTCCACGTTCGGGATCATGGCGGTCGGGGTCTCGCTGCTCATGATCGGCGGGGAGTTCGACCTGTCCGCCGGGGTGTTGGTGACGTCCTCGGCGTTGATCGCCGCGCTGACCGCGTACCAGCTGACCCTGAACGTGTGGGCGGGCGTCGCGATCTCACTCGTCCTGACGCTGGCGCTCGGCGCGGCCAACGGGCTGCTCTACGTCCGGACGAGGCTGCCGAGCTTCATCGTCACGCTCGCGACGTTCTTCATGCTCGCCGGGCTGAACCTCGGTGTGACGAAGGCCCTCACCGGCAACGTCGCGAGCGACTCCGTCCGCGACATGGACGGGTTCGACAGCGCTCGCGCGGTCTTCGCGTCCGACATGGACGTCCTCGGCGTCAACGTCAGGATCACGGTGCTGTGGTGGCTGCTGTTCGTCGCGGTCGCCACCTGGATCCTGCTGCGCACCCGCACCGGCAACTGGATCTTCGCGGTGGGCGGGTCCGCCGACAGCGCCCGCGCCGTCGGCGTGCCCGTCGACCGCGTCAAGATCGGCCTGTTCATGGGCGTCGCGTTCTGCGCCTGGTTCTCCGGGATGCACCTGGTGTTCGCGTTCGCGACCGTCCAGTCCGGCGAGGGCGTCGGCAACGAGTTCCTGTACATCATCTGCGCGGTCATCGGCGGTTGCCTGCTGACGGGCGGCTACGGGTCCGCGATCGGCGCGGCGATCGGCGCGTTCATCTTCGGCATGACGAACAAGGGCATCGTGTACGCGGAGTGGAACCCGGACTGGTTCCGGTTCTTCCTCGGCGCGATGCTGCTCATCGCCACCGTGGTGAACCTGGCCGTCCGGCGCAGGGTGGAGCGGACGTCATGACGGGCACGGACCAGCCGCTGATCAGGTTGACCGGGGTCGGGAAGAGTCACGGCGCCGTCATCGCGCTCCGGGACGTGGACCTGGAGGCGTCCGCCGGCGAGGTGACCTGCGTGCTCGGCGACAACGGCGCGGGCAAGTCCACCCTCATCAAGATCGTCGCCGGGCTGCACCGCCACGACACCGGGACGTACGAGGTCCAGGGGGAGAAGGTCGAGTTCGGCTCGCCCCGCGAGGCCCTCGACCGCGGCATCGCCACCGTCTACCAGGACCTCGCGGTCGTGCCGCTGATGCCGGTCTGGCGGAACTTCTTCCTCGGCTCCGAGAAGCGCCGGAGGTTCGGCCGCCTCGACATCGTGTCCATGCGCGAGACCGCCCGCCGCGAGATGGCCGCGATGGGCGTCGACCTGCGCGACGTCGACCAGCCCATCGGAACCCTGTCCGGCGGCGAACGGCAGTGCGTGGCGATCGCCCGCGCCGTCCACTTCGGCGCGCGGGCCCTCGTCCTGGACGAGCCCACGGCCGCCCTCGGCGTCAAACAGGCCGGGGTTGTGCTGCGCTACATCGTCCGGGCGCGGGAGCGCGGCCTCGCCGTCGTCTTCATCACCCACAACCCGCACCACGCCTACCCGGTCGGGGACCGCTTCCTCATCCTCAACCGGGGAAGGAGCATCGGCGACCACAACAAGGACGAGATCACCCGCGAGGAGTTGACCGCGCTGATGGCGGGTGGCGGCGAACTAGAGGAGCTCGCTCGGGAGCTGGACGTCGCAGGCGATTGACCTGCTCACCCCTCCAGCGGGGACGCGTCGCCTCGCGCGACCCGGAACCGAAGCGGCCTGAGACGGGTTCGCGGCGGGACCTTTGCCTGATTGCGATTCGTCCAGTCAATTGAGCTTGACTGGGCCGGGTCGTCATCATCGTTTCCGATGGTGGTGCTCTTATTGGAAGGGGCCACCGGAAGGCCACCGGACGTGTGCGCGGACGGTGGCCTTCCGCTTTTCCTGGACGGGCGACGGCCGTTGAGCCGGTCAATTGCCGGGACGCCGGACGCGCCGTCATCATCGGTGTCGATGGTGGCTCAATGCTGCGAACCGGCCGCCTGGAGACAGCCCCCGGACATTTCTCGCCGGGGGCTGTCGCACGTCTCGGAGAACTCCCCGGAAGGCCGTGGCCGGTGCGCGACGCCCGGATCAACGATGACCGATCGGGCGCCCCCGGCACGCGGCCTTCCGGGGCCCGTACGAAAAGGAAGGAGAGCACTTTGGCGATCGCCTTCGACGCCGCCGCCGCGGCCGTGCCGCCCGGCGACGCTCCGGTGGCCGCGGTGTTCCCCGACGCCGAGGCCCTCGTCGGGGACTACCTGACGGCCCGGCCGGAGATGGCGGGCGTCCCCGTGGGGCCGGTGTTGCCGAGCGGCAACGACGGATCCCAGCCCGCCGTGGTGCTGATCCGCGACGGCGGCTCGTATCGCGAGTACCCGGTACTCGACGACGCTCAGATCCGCATCGAGACCTACGGGCCGAGCCCGACGGCCGCGCACGAGTTGATGAGGCGGGTCCGCGCGCTGCTGGCGGGCCTCCCGGAGGTCTCGATCCCCGGGTCGGTCGTCACCGACGTCACCGAGGAGGTGGGGCTGCGGGGACTGCGCCGCCTCACCGACCGCACCGACCCCCAACGCACCCGCTACGCACTCAATGTGCGGCTGCTCATCCGGCTGCAATAGCAGCGGACGCTAAGGAGAGAGAAATGGCAGGAATCAACGCGACCGAGATCCGCGTCGCCGGTACCGGGCGGGTGCTGGTCGCGCCCAAGAACACCGACATGGCGGCTCCCGGCACGACGCTGGGCGCCGAATGGAAGGACCTCGGTTACACCACCAACGACGGGATCAAGTTCACCAAGAAGGACAAGCTCGATCCCGTGGACTCGTGGCAGAGCATGGCCGCGGTCCGCTTCGTCCAGAGCGACCGGGACCTGACCGTCAAGTTCCAGCTGATCCAGATCAACGTGGACACGCTGCCGTTCGTCATGGGGTCGGGCAACACCCCGCTCACCCCCGACGTCGACGGCGTCATGCGGTACGACATCTCGGCGACGCCGGTGCCGGCCGAGTTCGCGTTGGGCCTGGAGTTCACCGACGGCGCGAGCGTCACCCGGTTCTACGTCCCCCGGGGCGTCGTCACCGACATGGACGAGGTGCAGTTCGCCAAGAACGCCCCCGTCAAGCTCGGCGTCACCATCAACGCCGTCGCCTCGGACGCCACCCCCGTCAAGCCGCTGGCCAGCTGGATGACGAAGTGACGGCCCGCTACAGCGTCAACGCCGCACGCGCGCAGCGGCTGGAGGCGCTCGGGCAGCACTGGGAGTTCGAGATCGACGGTGAGCGGTACGCGCTGGCGACCGAACTGCCGCACAAGATCGTCAAGCGGCTCGCCGACCTCGACCCGTCCGATGTGGAGGGCATGCTGGAGCTGCTGCTGGGCGGGGAGCAGTTCGAGCGCTTCCGGTTGCACGAGGTCAGCGTCCAGGACGTCCAGGCGCTGGTGGAGGCCTACGGACGGGACTCGGGGATGTTCCCGGGGGAAGGATCGGCCTCGACGAGCTCCTGACCGAGCACGCCGAGGCGATCGAGGCCGACCTGCTCCGTTACTACGGGGTCGATCTCCTCGATCTCCACCGCGGCACGCTGTCCGCGCGGCGGGTGCTGGTGCTGATCCGGCACCTGCCGCGTGACAGCGCGCTCGTCCGGGCCCTGCACGGCGAGGAGGCCGACTGGGGCGCGGTCGAGCACCTGCTCGCGGCGGTGGTCGATCATCTGGCGATCGGCAACTGGCTGTTCACCAGCGCCCACGGCGACTCGGAGCCGCCGCGTCCGGAGCCGGTGCCCCGTCCGGGGGACGCGCGGGAGGAGGAGACGGCGGCCACGCCGAGCCCGCGGGAGCTCGCCGCCTTCTTCGGAGGGCTGTGAGCGTGGCCGTTCAGTCGTCGGGGCCGCGCAGCCGTCGTAGGACGCGTTCCCAGCGCTCCACGCGGCGGCGCCGCCCCGAACGGCCGCCCGGCCGGTCCCCGGCCTCGACGGCCAGCACGATGACCCGGAGATCGTCGTCGAGGTCGATCACGGCGGAGTCGAAGAGCGCGTGCTCGGTGAGCTCGTCGCGGATGCGGGTGGGCAGCCGGTCGGCCCACGGGGTGTCGCTCGGCGGGGCCGCGGGTGGTGGGAGTTCCCGCGGCTGCTCGCCGGCGAGGAGCGCCTCGAAGGAACCGGGCGCCCAGCGCAACGCCAGTTCGACCAGCGGCCACTTCGTCGGCCGGCCGCCCATGCGGCCTGCCTCGATGTTGCGGATGGTCGTCTCGGAGACACCCGCGGCCGTCGCGAGGTCGCGCTGGCGCATGCCGAGATGGACCCGCCGGGTGGCCACGGACTCACCCACGGTCGCGTGACGTTGCATGAGCATCGCCTCATTCTGTCGCAGCCGGACGTCGGTACACCGGTCCATCACCTGGTTGGTCCGGGCGAGTACTGATACTGCCGGTCACGCCGGTGAGCTGTGACGACTCCGCGAGAGCCGCATCACCGAGATCGTTCTGTAGTGTGATCCTTCTCACAGGAGCGGTGAAAGTTGAACCATCTGAGCGCAAGATCATTGTCATAAATTGGCGTCATGAACCATCAACAACTCGTCCCCATCGATGGGGCGGCCTTACGCGTGCTCCGCAACCGGCGCCAGCTGAGGCAGGCGGACGTGGCGGCCCTTGCGGGCATCGATACGTCGTACCTCTGCATGTTGGAGACGGGGCGCAGGAGTCGGGCGTCCCATGCCGTGGCCTGCCGGATCGCGGCCGCGATGACGGTGCCGTTAGCGTCAATAATCAAAGAAAACCATCAGGATGTCGCATAGGAATCGAGGCCGAGTGCGGACGAACCGTCCTTCCGGGGGGGAGGAGCCATGAAGCTGGATTTCTCCGCCGCCTGGCACGCGCTGGCCGCCTGCCGCGGCGTCGATCCGGACGCGTTCTTCGTCAAGCCGTCCGACCGGGCGGGGGTCGCCGCCGCCAAACGCATCTGCTCGGGCTGCCCCGTACGGGAGGAGTGCCTGCGCTACGCCGTCGCCGACGAGGCCCTGGAGGGCATCTGGGGCGGCACGACCGACCGTGAGCGGTCGGCGACACGACTGCGGACCCGCCTCGCCCGAGGTCTGCTCACCACCACCCCCGCATGAGTCACGCCGGGGACCGCGCGGGACGGGACCGCGCGGTCCCCGGCGCCTTTCGATCCACCTTCGAGGAGACCCATGTTCCTTTGTCCAGGTCCGTGCAATCGGACTTCACGTCACCGCGCCGCGTCGGCGCCGCGGTCGGTGAGCGCCGGCGAGCCGGTGTGGTGCCGCCCCTGCCAGTCGCTGCTGCGCCACCGCCTGGTCGAGCTCGACGACCTCGCGGCCAAGATCGGCGCCGCGCTGGATCAGCGGCGGTCGGGCCCGGGGGAGAAGGTGTCGGGCACCCGCACCCGACCGTCGCCGTCCGCCGCGGTCGACGACCTGGACGAACTGCTGCACACCCTGTTGGGCTGGGAGGACGCCTACCGGGAGGCACGTTCATTACCGCCCCGCCCTCGCCGGGGCCGGTTCGCGCCGACACTGGCGGGCACCGTCGCCTGGCTCGCCCAGCATCTCGATGGACTCCTCGCCTTCGACGGCGCCGCCGACTTCGGCCGCGAGATCCTCGACCTGCACCGTCGTCTACGTTCGAGCAACCGCACCGGGGCACCCCGCCGCCCCACCGCGGCATGCCCGGACTGCGACCTGATGACCGTCTCGCCCGACCCGCACGCCGACGAGGTGCGCTGCGGCGCCTGCGGTTGGACGTCCACCGCCCACCCCCGCAAGAAGGTGTCATGACCGACCTGACTCGAACCTTCCTGTCCGTACCGCAGGCCGCTGAACGCGTCGGCATGGGCGTTCCGGCGATCCGCCAGTGGATCAGCCGCGGTCACCTGCCCGTCGTCCGGATCGGCCGTCGCGTCTTCATCCGCGAACTGGACCTGCTCATAGCCGAACGCGACACCCGCCGCCGCGGCGGCAAACGCCGCCCGTCGCCGCCGACCGACTGACCCGAGAGCCGGACATCTTCCCCTCCTGACAGAGGGACCCCCACGGCCCGCAACGTGGGGGTTCTCCCGCCTCCGCGGGAAACTCCCCACTCCTCGACCGGACCGGCCGACGCGAACAGCCACAGCGTTTCCGCCGACCCCCCGGCAAACCCGACCGCACACTCGGGCACGCCCCCCGCGCTCAGAGCCGGTCGAGGATCTCCTTCTTCTTAGCGTGGAACTCGTCCTCGGTGATGACGCCGGCGTCTCGGAGCTCGGCAAGCTTGCGGAGAAGCTCGGTGACGTCGCACTGTGGGACCGGAGCGTCGTCGTCCGTCTTCTTGGGGGTTGGACGCGGTACGTTCCTCAGTTGCTTGCGTTCAAGAACTGTGGCGGCGAATACCTGTGCTTCCACGAACTGCTCGTCTGTGTCCAGGAGCACCGTGGTGGCGTCGACGGTCTGATGCTTGAGCCGGTGAGTGCCGACGGGCTGGAAACGCAGATATCCGATCCCATCCGGATCCTGAAGCCGATCCATCCACGTGACGGACTGGAGATCATCGATCACCAGAGTCGTCCGGTTGAGGCGGCTCCGCTTTCGTGTGCTCGCTTTCAAGCCCCAGGTGAAGCGCAGGACGTTCCCTCGAAAATCCACGGCGCCGTCGAACCCCACCAACCGGACGATGGGGTTGGGTACAGAGATGAGAAATCGATCGGCGCGTGTGTTGGACAGGCCGTGTGCGTCGATCGCCGATGCGATTTCGGTCGCATAGTACTCGATCAACAACTCGTCGGCGGCGAGGAAGCTGAAGAAAAGCGGGTCGTCCGCGGGGTGTAGTTCTGCTCCCACGGCTTCGTGGAAGGGACTGGCACCAAGCCGTGGGAGGAGGCGGATACTCCCATAATGGTTCCGCGTCGCTCGCTTGAGTGTTACTCCTTGGAGGGCCGTAACCGGCACGTGCAGCTGCTTCAAAAGTCGATGCATATGGGCGCGTCGTCGCCAACCCTCGGTGTCGTTGAACTCGATGTAGCTGAAGTCGAGTGCATCCCTCGACCAATCACCGAAGGCCTTGAAGAGCTGCAGTCGGTCCATCAAACAGGAACTATACCATATCGGGCGAAAACCGGAAATCAATGCTGACCAAGCGAACCCGCGCGCCAGAAGTGCCCGGTGACTGAAACGGCCACCATGAAACGGGACATCGCTCAACGAGCTTCCCCAACGCAGGTTACGAACCTCTCGCACACCGAAGCGTCCGGCATAAAAGCCCAGAAAAATATCACGGCTGCGGCTCGACACCAACACGCCCTTGACTTCACTCCCTGTCGCCTTCGCCATGGCCAACATCAATGCGCTCGGCCGTAGAGTTCACCAACTCCAGACGCGGGTGGCGCCAAGACCTGCGAGAAGCTGCCGCCTCCGTGAGACCAGGCTGGTTCGCCGGTGTTCCTGGTGTTCAGAGCCGGTCGAGGATTTCCTTCTTCATGGCTTGGAACTCGTCTTCTGTGAGGAGGCCGGCATCGCGAAGTTCGCCGAGTCGGTGCAGTCGTTTGACGGGATCGTTGCCTTCTTGGGGGGCTGGTCTCTTCGAGCCGGAGGAGTAGAGTTGTGTCCAGACTTCCAGAATGGAGGGGGCTGGGCAGGTGTCGGTTCTCTGCATACGTTGCAGGAGAGTCGTGGCGATCAGCACTCCATTCGCATGGCTCTCTTCGCTTTCGAGCAGGATCGCGTTGACGTCCTCTGCAGGATGGACCTCCAATTGTGGAGGGGCGCCCGACAGACGCAGCTGAACAAAACCGTAGCCGCCGGCGGTGTTCCTTCCGGGCTGCCAGTTGACCGACTCGAGTGCGGAGATCGGTATCCGCCAGTGGGGTCCCTGGGATCTCTTGCTATGATCGGCGAAGGCGGCCCAGCTAATGGTCACGGTATCGCCGTCGAGGTGCATGCTGCCGTCTCGGCCGACGCACTGCGTGACTCTTTCTGGGTAGTGAATTAGAAAGTCTTTGGCCGGAGTGTCGGCGAGCCCGTGACTTTGAATAGCCCTTCGCAGTTCTTCGACATAACGCTTGGTCAGCCTTTTCTGTTTGCTGCTGAAGTTGAATCCCAGAGGATCGATCGCAGGGAGCAGATGTGAAGACACGGCTGTATGCAACGCACTGGCCCCCTGTCGTGGGACCAGCGTGATGTAGCCGTCGAGCCGACCGAGCGGCGGCTCTACCTTTACGTCGGCGAGTGCCGTGACCGGGATGTGCAGGCTCCGGATACCTCGCGCAATGTGCGCGTATGTAGGAAAGAGCTTCTCGTAGATGTCAGTCGAGTAGTCGAGTGAGACACTCTGTCCGTCCCAACCGAACCGAACACGTCTAAATTTGGCTTCCTTTTTCATGGGCGAAGTATAGCAAAAAAAGACTAGTTCATCTCTGTGGCCTGGTTTGCGGTGTCACTGTTCGATGCCATGGTGGTCGGGGGTCGGAAGGGAAGCTTAGCGACTTGTGGGCGAGCTACTGGCCATGCGAACGGCCGGTAAAATCCGTGCTGCTGTCGAGGACGTGATCTCGATGTTCAGAGCCGGTCGAGGATTTCCTTCTTCTTTGCCTGGAATTCGTCATCGGTGAGGATGCCGGCATCTCTGAGTTCACCGAGTTTGCGGAGTAGTTCGGCGGCGTCGGGAGGCGAGGCCAGAGCATTGTCCGTCTTCTTGGCGCTTGGGGGCAGCACCTTCTTCAGCTGCTTGCGTTCTAGAACTGTGGCGGCGAATACAATAGCTTCTGCGAACTGTTCATCTGTCTCCAAGAGCACCGTGGTGGCGTCGACGGTCTGGTGCTTCAGCCGCTGAGTGCCGACGGGCTGGAAGCGAAGATATCCGATCTTATCGGGATCGTTTCTCCAATCCATCCACGTGGTGGATTGAATATTGTTGATCGCCAGTGTCGATCGATGTAGGCGCATTCGCTTTCTTGGGTTCGCTTCCAGGCCCCAGGTGAAGCGCAGGACATCTCCTCGAAGGTCCACGGCGCCGTCGAATCCGACTAACCGGACGATCGGATTGGGAACCGAGATGAGGAATCGATCGGTGTGTGTATTGGACATGCCGTGTGCGTCGATCGCCGATGCGATTTCGGTTGCATAGTACTCGATCAACAGCTCCTGGTCGGTGTGGAAGTCAAAGTACAGAGGATCGTCGAAGGGGTGGAGTTCTGCTCCGATAGCTTCGTGAAAGGGACTGGCGCCTGGCCGTGGAATAAACCGGATGCCCCCGGTGCGGTTCCGATTCCCTCGCGTGAATTTCACCCCTTGGAGTGCGGTAACTGGCACGTGCAGTCGCTTCAAGAGTCGATACATATGGGCGCATCGCCGCAAGCCCTCAGTGTTGTGGAACTCGGTGTAACTGAGCTCGAGTGCATCCCCCGACCAATCGCCGGACGCATTGAAAAAGTGTAGTCGGTCCATCATGTAGAAACCATACCATATCGAGCGGGTGTCGGATACCAATGTTGAATGAGCGTACCCGTGCCTTGGGAGGTCCCTGTGAGTGAAACGGTCACCATTAAATGGGACACAACTGGCAGTTCGTCGAATCCCCCAGAGATCAAGGTCGATATCAACGTCCGCGTGGTGCCAGTGGTTCCGGACGGCTTTTTCAAGGGCATCACGGGCGCGGTCCAAGAAGCATTGAAGGCGCAGGCCGCGCCGAATTTTCCTGGCACGCCGATACCGATAGCGTTCACCGTTGGAAACATAGACGCGTTGTTGTTGGGAGCCGTCGGACTCGTCGGTGGCCTGATCGCAGCGAACGTGCCGTCCCTTGATGTTGGCCAGCGTATCGAGCGGAGGCGGAAGCAAAAGTTCGAAAGTCGCTTCGGTGGTGGAAGCGATCAGGGGAGCGCCCCACCCCGTATGAAGGATGCAGGATCGAGTGGTCAGCCAGAAATCCGTAAACAGGTCAACCGGCAGATAAAGCTGTTCTCCAAAGAGTTCAATGCGGACAGTCAAGAACTGGGCAAGGCGATCGCCGATGGGATCATTAAAGGTCTTCAGGCCAGACAGGTGGCGCTGAACACCGAGACCAAGCGGTTCTTCGGCCTCATTACCCGTACCGCTAAGACGACGCTCGAGATCTCTTCCCCGTCGAGAGTCATGATGAGGCTTGGGCGTGCCGTCGGGGAGGGACTGGAGCAGGGGCTCAAGCAGGGGCAAGGCGGGGTGTCGGCGGCGGCCAGGCGTCTCGCGCGAGCAGCAGCGGGACTGTCCGGGGCGAAGGCGAGCGCCATCCGGACCGGGCGGCAGATCGGGGACGGGCTGGCCGCGGGGATCAGGCAGTCGCGAGGGCAGGTCGCCGCGGCGATGCGGTCGGTGACCCAGCCGGTCGCGAGCTCGGCCGCCACCGCTTCGGCGGGGTTGAAGCCGATGAACAAGGAGTTGGCGGCTACGTCCAAGGAGGCGACCAAGAGTGGGCGGCAGATGGGGACCGCCACCAAGGGACTGAAGGGGATTGGGCCTGCGGGGAAGATCGCCGGAACCGGGCTCAAGGGGGTTGGGGCCGGGTTCAAGGCGGCGCTTGGGCCTGCTGGGCTGATCTTGATGCTTCTGGAACCCTTCTTGACCCAGCTCATTGAGACGGTTACGCGGTCTAAGAAGTTCAAGCAGGCCGTTGAGGTCGCGATGAAGGGGGTTTCCATCGCGGTCGGGTGGGTCTCCAAGGTGATCAAGGGGATCTTCGACTGGGTCAAGAAGAACTGGAAGAAGCTGCTGCCGCTGTTGCTCGGGCCGTTCGGGGCCGTGATCGCGGGAGTGCTGATCTTTCGGAAGCAGATCACCGCGGGTATCGAGTGGGTGATCAATTGGGTCAAGAACAACTGGAAGCTGCTGCTCGCGATTCTTACCGGGCCGTTCGGGCTGGCGATCGCGTTCGTGATCAAGTTCAGGGGTCGGATCGGCGGGGTGATCTCCTCCGTCATCAACTGGATCAAGGGTCACTGGCGAGGGCTGCTGGCAATCCTGGTCTGGCCGTTCAAGGTGGGGGCGTCGGCGGTCGTCGGGGTCTTCGGCAGGATCGTGTCCTATGCCCGTGGGTTGCCGGGGCGGATTCGGGGAGCCATTGGCTCTGTCGGGGGCGTTCTGCGGGACAAAGGCGCGGACCTCATCAGAGGGCTCATCAATGGAATCAAGTCCCAGGCCGGGGCGATCGTTGCGGCCATCAAGAGCTATGTCACCGACAAGATTCCCGCGTTCATCAGGAACAGGTTCAGTATGAGTTCTCCATCCAAGCTGATGATGGAGCTTGGGCGCCATGTCAGTGATGGGATGGCGTTGGGAATCGAAGCCGGGGCACGGAATGTCGATGATGCCATGGCCGGCTTGGTTTCGGTGCCGCGGATCGGGGCCGGTGCCTACGCGAGTCATCTGCGGCGCGGAGATGCGCAGCGCAAGTACGAGTTCCATTTTCACGGGCCGGTCACGGACCCGGAGGAGACCAGTCGTCAGTTCGCTTCCCGGTTGCGCGAATGGGAAGTGCTCAATGCCGCGAGTTAGGTGAGTCATGCCGATTCTCATCACACAACAGAGCAGGCCGGATCCGGGACCGTCCCCGGAGCGGGAGATCGCCACGGTGACGTGGACGTCCGGTTCCGGCACGGAGACCATTCTGTCGGATTGGCGGCGGGGTTACACGCTCGGTGCCGGGGCCAAGGGTCTGGGGATGCCGCAGTACCAGCTGTACCTGCGGGAATCTGGCGCGCTCGATGGTGATGTCGTCACCGGGGTGCGTGCCAAGGCTCGTCAGATCTTTCTGCCGATCGTCGTTTACGGCGAGGACCGCGCCGAGGCGCTGGCCAAGCGTGCGCTGCTGGCGGACGCGTTCGACCCCCTGGAAGTCAACCGGGGCGGTGAAGGTGTTCTCACCGTGGCCGAGCCTAGGACGGAGCCGCGCCGTATCCGCGCCTACTACGTCGAGGGCATGGAGGGCTCCGAGGGACGGGACGAGGCCGGCTGGAACTGGGCCCGGTTCGGGATCACCCTGCATGCCGCCGAGCCCTATTGGCAGGGTCCGGAGATCAGTCGGTCTTGGCGGGCCGGGATCGCGGCCGATCCCGTCTTTCCGCTCGGTGTTCCGCCGGCCCATCCGCTGCGGGCCAGGAACGTGCAGACCATCGGGGAGAGTGTGCGGGTCGAGTGTCCGGGTGACGCTCGGTCGTATCCGCGTTGGACCATCAGTGGGCCCGCGGCCTCCGGGGTTCGGTTCGTCAACCGTGATCTCGGTGCGGAGTGGCGGCTGAACCGGCCGCTCCAGGCCGGGGACGTCGTGGTCGTCGACTGCCATCCGCGGCGGCGCACCGTGACGCTCGGCGAGACCAACCTGTGGCCGGACCTCGCGCCCGGCGCGCAGTTGTGGCCGCTGGTCCCGGGCGTCAACGAGATCGACATGCTCCTCGGCGACGTCGGTGAGACCACGCGGGTCGAGCTGAGCTTCGTCCCGCTGTACAAGACCGCCTACGCGGTGCGGGCGGGCCGGTCGTGAGCACGGGCGAATGGCAGGTGCTCGTCCGGGACGCCGACCGCCGCGTCATCGGCGAGGTCACCGGGGAGAACGACCTGGAGGTGATCGACCGGCATCTCGCCGTCGGCGCCTGGAAGGTCACCGTGGACGCGGCGTCCCATGACGCGGCCCTGCTGCGCGAAGGCGCGGGCATCGTGTTCCTGCGGGACGGCGAGATCGCGTTCTCCGGCCCGACCCGGCAGATTGAGCGGGTCCAGAGCGCCGACGACGGTGGTGTGGGCACGCTGATCGCGTCGGGCGCGTGCGACAAGGCGTGGCTGAGCCGGCTGGTGTGGCCCGTCCCCGGCACGGCGATCCCGGAGACCGGCACGACCTTCCCGGTCGAGTCGTACGAGTTGGCCGCCGCGCCCGCGGAGACGGTGTTGCGCACGCTCGTCGACAAGCACGCCGGTCCCGGCGCCGCGGCGGCACGGCGGGTGCCGGGGTTGACCCTGGCCGCGGACGGGGCGCGCGGCACACCGGTGTCGGTGTCCTCGCGGTTCGGGGTGCTGCTCGACACCCTCGTCGAGCTGGGTGCGCGCGGCGGGGTCGGCTTCGACGTGGTGCAGCGGCCGGGCGGCTCCCTGGAGTTCGCGGTCTATCCCGAGCGCGACCGGCGGGCGGCCGCGCGGTTCTCGATCGAGCTGGGCAACCTCCGGTCGTACCAGTACACGCTGACCCCGCCCGAGGCCACGTTCGTGATCGTGGCCGACGACAAGGAGAAGACCGCCCGCAGGTTCTACGGCTTCGACCGGCCCGACCCGGGCTGGCCCGGTCTGCGGGCCGAGGACTTCGTGGACGGCGCCGACCTCGGCACGGCCGATCCGGTCGGGACCGCGCGGACCCAGGCCAACACCCGGCTGGACGAGACCGCGGGACGGGCCGCCGTCACCTTCGAGCCGATCGACACCGAGGCGGTCGTGCTCGGCCGCGACTACCGCAAGGGCGACCGGGTGAGCCTGGAGATCGACGGCGTCGAGGTCGACGACCTGGTCCGCGAGATCCGCTACACCCGCACGGCCGGAGAGGGCCAGGTCGTCGTGCCGATCGTCGGGGCCGACGAGCAACGTCCGCGCATCTATGAGCAGCTGACACGGCTGCGCCGCAGGATCCACAGCAGAGAGACGAGGCGATAGACATGGCCGAGAAGTCGGGAGTCTTCGCGGGCAACCCGATCGCGACGGAGATCGAGCTGGCCCGGTTGTTCCAGGGTTTCCAGCTCGACGGGGTGCGCGGCAACCCGAACGACACAGCCTGCCTGGTGATCCCGGACGGCGGGCTCAACATCAAGGTGCGGACCGGGTACGCGCATGTGGCCGGTTACTGGTACGAGTCGCTCGGGGACGGGGAGGTCCGCGCCGTCGCGGCCAACGCCGCCACCCAGCCGCGCAAGGACCTGGTGGTGCTACGCGCCGACCCGGAGGCCGACAGGGTGACGGTGGCGATCCGCCAGGGCACGCCGGCCGCGACGCCGCTTCCGCCCGACCCGGTGCGGCAGCAGGGCGGCATCTGGGAACTGCCGCTGGCGCGGGTGCGGGTGGCGCCCGGGGCCGCCTCCATCGGCGTGGCCGACATCGAGGACGCCCGGGAGTTCGCGGGGACGACGGTCGCGCCGAGCTACTCCACCAACCGGCCCGACAGGCCCGCGATGGGGCAGCTCATCTTCGAGGCGAACACCGGCCGCTGGGTGGGCTGCACGGACGGCACCACCTGGCGGACGGTGGCGGAGGACACCGGCTGGGTCAACCTGTCGCCCGCCTGGACCGACGTCTGGGAGGTCGGCTGGGCGCTGAAGGCCCGCCGCCTCAACGGGATCTGCTACCTGCGCGGTGCGCTGCGCCGCATCAAGTCCACGTACGGCAAGGGCGACGCGGACGGGACGCTGCTGACGATACTGCCCGCCAACCTGCGGCCCGCCGAGCGGCATTCGCCCGCCATGGTCTGTGACCACGGCAGCAAGGGCGGTTACGTCGTCCCGGGCCGTATGGACATCCACCCCGACAACGGCGAGGTGCGGCTCATGCACGTCAGCGCCGACGTGCCGGTCGGCCACTACGCGTTCCTGTCCACCAGCTGGATCGGGAAATGAGCGCGGCACCGGCGGGCACGGGCCCGGCGCGCGGTGCGCGGGCGAGGAAGACGGACATGAACGGTCGTGGCGAAGGGACGGTGGCCTGAAATGGCCCGACACACGTTCGGCGGCGGAATCGCCGACTACGTCGTGCAGTACGGAGAGGGCGGTGAGCTGCGACTGGCGGCCAACGCCCAGATCACTTTCTGGAACGCGTCGTCCGGCGGCGCCCAGATCACCGACCTGGTCGACAGCACCGGCCAGCCCATCGCGAACGGTGTGGTGACCGCCGACGGCAACGGCGCGATCCCGGCCTTCGGGCGGGGCCCCGACGGCGTCCGGGCGATGTGGGCGGCGGCCGCGCCGGACGCGCAGGGGCCGCGCCGGCTGATGCTCGCCTCCGACTCCGGCGACGAACTCGCCGACGTCCAGGGGCGCCTCGTGCAGATCGAGGAGAAGCTCGCGGGCGTCGGCACGATCACGGTGGCGCCGACAGCACCGACCGCGCCCGGCATCGGCGACGTGTGGATCGACACCTCGACACCGGCGAGCAACGAGCCGCTGGCGTTCCGGGCGGCGAGCGGGGCGGCGGAGCTCTGGGGGCCGGGTCTCACCTGCCCGCTGCCGAACGGACTCGTCGCCGGCGACTACCTGATCGCCGTCGTGTCGCTCAACTCCGACGCGGGACAGATGATCGCCACCGCGCCGGGGGGCTGGACCGAACTGGTGGCCCCGGTGTTCATCGGCGGCGACACCAGGGTCGCCGTCTACGGCACGACGTACGTCGCGGGACAGCCGAGCCCCACCTGGACCCTCACCGGGGAGACGAGGGTGACGGCGGCGTTGGCCGGATACGCCAACGCGGCGCCGCAACCGCAGGTCGGCGCCACCTACCAGCGGACGGGACAGTCCGCGCAGATCGACGCGCCGTCGATCACCACGGCGGAGCCGGGCATGCTCGTCGTCTGCGCCTACGGGGAGAAGAGCGCGGTGGCGACCTCGATCACCGAACCCACGGGCACCACCGTGCGGGTGACCCAGTTCGGCCTCGGGAACAGTGCCGTCCCGTCCGCGATGCTGTGCGACTTCGCCCAGCCCGTCGCGGGAGCGACCGGCACCCGGACCGCCACCTGGAACACCACGTCCAACAACGGGCTCGGCGTGCAGATCGGGCTCCGCCGCAGGAGCGAGTGATGGCCGAACTCGTCTACGGCTGGGTGGGCGGCACCACGGCCACCGCGGCGCGGTTCACCGTGTGCACCACGGACGCGTCGCAGGTGCGGGTCGCGGTGTCGAGCACGCCGGACATGGCGGGCGCCGTCCGCTCGACACCGCAGACGCCCGACGGTCGCGGCCTGTCGAAGCACGAGGTGACCGGCCTGCCGCCGTCCACGGCCCAGTACTGGGCCGTGGAGGTCGACGGGGCCGCGCTGCCCGGCACCGGCCGGTTCCGCACCCTGCCGGTCCCGGGGACGCGGGCCGACTTCGGTTTCTGCTTCTCCGGTGACCGCGTCCAGCACTCCGACCACGTCGTGTACGACCGGATCCGCGCCATGGACCCGCTCCAGTTCCTCTTCCTCGGGGACCTGCACTACGACGACGTCGACTCCGCCGACCAGGCCGCGTACGACCTGCGGCACCGGACGGCGCTGTCGACACCCCGATACGCCCGCCTCATCCGCGAGGTCCCCACCGTCCACACGTGGGACAACCACGACTTCACCGGAAACGGCGGCTGGTCGGGATCACCGGGCGCCCAGGCGGTCCGGCGGTCGCTGCTGGACCACGGGACCTTCTATCCACTCGCCGGTGAGCAGCTCCACTACACCTGGGTGGTGGGGCGGTGCCGGTTCATCATGCTCGACACCCGCGGCGGGCGGACCCGGCCGACTGACCCGGACGGGACCGGCAAGTCGCTGCTCGGCCCGGCGCAGAAGCAGTGGTACCTCGACCTGCTGCGCAAGGCGTCCGAACCGGTGATCTTCGTCGTGGAGTCCTTTCCGCACCGCGGCGGCACCGAGGACCGGTGGAAGGGCTACCGGACCGAGTTCGACGAGATCAACGCGTTCGTCAACGCGCTCGACGTCGGCGCGCGGATGGTGCTGCTCAGCGCCGACATGCACGTGGTCGCCGCCGACGACGGGCGCAACTCCCGGATCGGGGCGATGGAGCTGGTCGCCGCGCCCCTCGACCAGACCAGCGGCGGGGGCGGCAGTACCTGGCAGATCGGGCCGATCACGCCGGCCGCCGGCACCGGGCAGTTCGGGCACGTCCAGGTGACCGACGCGGGCACCACGATCACGGTGACCTTCACGGGCTACGACCACAACGGGACCGTGCTGGCCACCCTGGCGAAGGAGTTCCCGGTGACCGACCAGCGGCCGACGCCCCGCACGACCCCGCGTGCGCGCGTCGAGGACGGGTGGTTCGACGCTCCGGTCCTGGCCGGGACGGAGTCCGGCGCGGGGGCGGAGCTGACCGCCGCGCGCATGTGGACCTGGCAGGGCGAGGACTGGGGTTGAGAGAGGGAGGCACGAACATGCTCGTCGCATCGTCCCCACCGGGGACCCCGGAGACTCCGAAGGACCCGGGCGCCTCGGACGAGCGGGACCGGGAACCGCGTTCAGACGAACGGCGGGCCCCGGTCCCCGATTCGGCCCGGTCCGTCCGCCGGACGTCGCCATGAGCGGCGACGCTCCGGGCGTGGTCATCACCACCCGGGACATCTACGACAAGGTCGTCGAGGTCGGCGGCAAGGTCGACGGGATGCTCGCCGCCCACGAGCGCATCCGCGAGCAGGTCGGCGACCACGAGCAGCGGCTGCGCGCGGCGGAACGCTGGCGCTACGCGCTGCCGGTCTCGGTCCTGCTGGGCGGGCTCTCGGCCACGTCCACCCTCCTGGCGACGCTGCTGTGACCTAGCGGCCGCCCCCCGAGCGCCCCTCGTGGCGCCCCGCATATCGGGAGCCCCCGCCGATCACCGGCGGGGGCTCCCGCATTTCGCAGGTAACTCACAAGGAGCCGTCATGCTCGACAGCGTCATCCGAACACTCGTCCCGCTCGTCGCGGGCCTGCTGCTGACCCAGGCCGCCAAACTCGGCCTGGACATCTCCGAGGGGACCGTGACCGAACTGGTCACCGTCCTCGTCACCGCCGCCTACTACATCCTGGGCCGCCTCACCGAGGCCCGGCTGCCCCGGATCGGCGGGGCGCTGCTGTCGCTCGGCCTGGCCCGCCGCGTGCCGAGCTACACCCGGCGCGGAGGTGGGTCGTGAGGCTCGTCTCCCGCATGGGGTGGGGCGCCCGCGCGTCCCGCGGCGCGACCCGGCTGTCCTCGACCCGCGGGGTGAAGATCCACTACACCGGTTCGCGGGTCGACCCCCGGCTGGCCACCGACCACGGCCGCTGCGACGACGCGGTCCGCGGCATCCAGCGTTCCCACATGGAGAGCCGGGGCTGGAACGACATCGGCTACAGCATGATCTGCTGCCCGCACGGCCACGTGTACGTCGGCCGGGGCCCGAACCGGCTCCCGGCCGCCAACGGCCCCGGCCTCAACTCCGGGCACTACGCCGTGCTGGGGCTGGTCGGCGACAGCGGTCTGACCGAGCCGACGGACGCGATGCTTCACGGCATCCGCGACGCGATCGACTATCTGCGCCGCGAGGGCGGCGCCGGAAAGGAGATCAAGGGTCACCGGGACGGCTACGCGACCGACTGTCCCGGCAAGGCCCTGTACGCGTGGGTGCGCGCGGGCGCGCCCCGTCCCGGCGGCACGGCCTCCCCACCTGCGCCGCCGCGACCGGGGGAGAAGGCGCCCCCGTGGCCCGGACGGCTGCTCACCCAGCCGCCCATCATGCGCGGCGCCGACGTCCGGACGTGGCAGACCCGGATGCGCGAACGGGGCTGGGACCTCACGGCGGACGGCGCGTACGGGCCGAGGTCGGAGGCCGTCTGCCGGTCGTTCCAGGCCGAGAAGCGCCTGACCGTGGACGGTGTCGTCGGCCCGGCGACCTGGCGGGCGGCCTGGGAGACCCCGGTCACCTGACCGGAGGCGGCGGCACCCCCGGGCACGGGAGGCCCCGGGCGGGCACGGGGCCTCCCGGTGCCGCCACCGGGCCGCGTCTACAGCAGATGCGCGTTCGGCCGGCGGGCCCGGTCGGCCAGTTCGGGCAGCTCGACGACCTCGACGCCCGCCGCGGCGAGGATCTCCGCGCCCGTCCCCGCGGCGAACAGCGCCGGCTCCCGCCACGCGAACACGACCCGGCGGGCGCCCGACGCGACGATCAGTTCCGCGCACGGGCGGGGACGCGACGCCCGCCGCCCGCACGGCTCCAGCGAGCTGTAGACGGTCGCGCCCGTGAGGCCGGCGGCGGCCCTGGCGAGGGCGGCCTCCTCGGCGTGGTCGTTCGGGTCGTGGTCCCGGGAGTGGCCGCGCGAGATCTCCCGCCCGTCGGCGCCGACGACGACCGCGCCGACCGAGAACGCGGTGCGGGACGGCGGGCACAGCGCCGCCAGGTCGCACGCCAGCGCCAGCCACCCGAGGTCATCCACGCGAGCCCCCGACGAGGTAGCGCAGCAGCGCGAGGTCGCCGATGCGGGTGACCTCGGCGAGCCGCATCGGACGGTCCGGCGACTGCGGGAACACCCCGGACCGGACGAAACGCGGCGCGGACGGGTCACCGATGAAGAACGGCGCGACGACGAGCTGCAACTCGTCCACGACCCCGCTCGTCAGGAACAGCGTGTGGAGGCCCCCGCCGCCCTCGACCATCAGCCGCCGCACGCCGCGTCCCGTGAGATCGCCGAGCATCGCCTCCAGCGCGAACGGGTCACCGGCGTCGATCACCTCCGCGACGCCGTCGAGCGTCGACGTCAACCGTGCCGCCGTCGCGGACGGCGCGTACACCAGCTTCGGCGACTCGCCCGTCGTGAAGAACCGCGCGCCGGGATCGAGGTCGCCGCTCCAGGTCAGCGTCACCTTCGTCAGGTCGGGCGGCTGGCCGCGCCCGGCCCGCAGCTCCCGCCGCCGCGCCGACCTGATCAGCAGCCGGGGGTCGTCGGCGCGGATCGTCCCGGCGCCCACGAGGATCGCGTCGCACCCCGCCCGGACCGCGTCGACGCGGTCCCAGTCGGCGGCGCTGGACAGCCGCAGCCGTTCCGGGCTCGCGTCGTCGATGTACCCGTCGGCGGACATCGCGCAACTCAACAGCACGTAGGGACGCTCGCTCACGCCGTCACCCTATTCGAAGATTGTTTCGAGGCACTTCGGCGTTTCTGCGCCGGATATGACGGAGGGGACGCCTAGGGTTGCTGCGACATGCGACTCCTGCACACCTCCGACTGGCATCTCGGCAGATCGTTCCATCGCGAGGACCTGCTGGCCGCGCAGGCGGTGTTCGTCGACCACCTGGTCGCGACCGTCGAGGCGGAGCGGGTCGACTGCGTACTGGTCTCCGGGGACGTCTACGACCGGGCGCTGCCCGCGGTCGACGCCGTCCGGCTGTGCAACGAGGCGTTGGAGAGGCTCGCCGCCCGCACCCGCGTCGTCCTCATCGCGGGCAACCACGACTCGGCCCGCCGGCTCGGCTTCGGGTCGGCGCTGATGGACGCCGCCGGGGTGCACGTCCGCACCGACTTCGCCGCCGTGGGCGATCCCGTCGTCGTCGACGACGCCGCGATCTACGGCATCCCGTACCTGGAACCCGAACTCGTCCGGCACCCGTGGGACCTCCCCGAACGCAGCCACGCCGCCGCGTTGACCGAGGCGATGCGCCGCGTCCGCGACGACGCCGCGAACCGTCCCGGCCTGCGCTCGGTGGTGCTGGCGCACGCGTTCGTGACCGGCGGCGAGTCCAGCGAGAGCGAACGCGACATCTCCGTCGGCGGCTCGTCGCAGGTGGCGGCGTCGGTTTTCGACGGCGTCGACTACGCGGCACTCGGCCACCTGCACGGCCGCTGGGCCGTCACCGACCGCGTCCGCTACTCCGGTTCCCCGATCGCGTACTCGTTCTCCGAAGACGGGCACGTCAAGGGGTCCTGGCTGATCGACCTGCGCGAGGACGGCATGGCGGCGGAGTTCGTCGAGGCGCCGGTGCCGCGCCGTCTCGCCCGCGTGCGCGGACGCCTCGACGACCTCCTCACCGATCCGTCGTTCGACCGGTTCGAGGACCACTGGCTCCAGGTGACGCTCACCGACTCGCGCCGCCCGTCCGCCGCGATGGAACGGCTGCGCCGCCGTTTCCCGCACACGCTCGTGCTCGGCTTCGACCCGGGCGACGACGCGACCGACCACGCCCGCCCCTGGAGCGACCGCGTCCGCGGCCGTTCCGAACTCGACATCGCCGGTGACTTCGTCGCCGAGGTCACCGACGGTCCCGCGACCGCCGCCGAACGCGACCTCCTCCACGACGCGTTCGAGGCGTGCCGCCGGAAGGAGGCCATGGCGTGAGGCTGCACCGGCTGGAGATCGGCGCGTTCGGGCCGTTCTCCGGCACCGAGGTGGTCGACTTCGACGCGCTGTCGGACGCCGGGCTGTTCCTCATCCAGGGCCGGACGGGCGCGGGCAAGACGAGCGTCCTCGACGCGGTGTGCTTCGCGCTGTACGGGCAGGTCCCCGGCGTGCGGAACGCGGTGAAGGGCCTGCGCAGCGACCACGCGCGGCCCGGCGCCGGGCCGCGCGTGGTGCTGGAGACCACGATCCGGGGACGCCGCCTGCGTCTCACCCGCTCGCCCGCCTGGGAACGTCCGAAACTTCGCGGTTCCGGGACGACGACCGAACACGCCAAGGTCATCGTGGAGGAGTTCGAGCACAGCGCGTGGACGGGCCTCACCACGCGGCTGGACGAGGCCGGCGACCTGGTGTCGCGGATGCTCGGGATGACCGCCGTCCAGTTCTGCCAGGTCGCGTTGCTGCCCCAGGGCGAGTTCGCGGGGTTCCTGCGAGCGGGCGCGGACGAGCGGCGCAAGGTGTTGGAGCGGCTCTTCGCGACCGAGGTGTTCACCCAGGTCGAGAAGTGGCTGGCCGACCGCCGCGCCGCCACCGGACGCGAGGCCGCGGAGCTGGGCGCGGCGGCGGCGTCGATCGCCGACCGTGTCGCCGAGACCACGGGAACCGCGGCGGAGCCGTTCGCCGAGGTGGAGGCGCTGCCCGCGTGGGCCGCCGAGCTGGCCGCCGGGCACGAGGACGTCCGCGCCGCCGTCACCGGGCTGCGCGCGGAGGCCGCCACGGTACTGGAGACCGCCCGCGCCGCCCTCGACGAGGCGCGAGTGCTAGCCGATCTGCGCCGCCGCCACGCCGACGCCGTCGCCCGGCGGGCCGCGCTCCGCGACCGGGCCGAGCACAAGTCGCGGATGGCGTCGCGGCTGGACGCCGCCGCCCGCGCCGACCGGGTCGTCCCCCTGGTGAAGGCCGTGCGGGACCGGCACCAGGAGGCGGTGCCGACCCGCCGCCGGGCCGACGAGACGCGCGCCGCGGTCGGCGCGCTGCTCCCGCCGAACGCCTCGGAGGACGTGCTCGCCAAGGCCGAACGCGCCCGCCGCGACGAGGTCGCCGCGCTGGAGGGCCGCCGCGCCACGGCCGCGCGGCTCCGGGAGATCGAGGACGAGCGCGCCGCGCTGGCCGGCGAGCTGGCCCGGCTGGAACCGGAGGAGGCGCGGATCGCCGCGGCCCTCGCCGAGCTGCCGGGTGCCGTGGAGACGCGCCGCGCCGAGCTGGACGAGGCCCGGATCGCCGCCGCCGCGCGTCCCGGGGCCGAGGCGGCCGTCGCCGAAGCCCGCCGCCGCCTGGACGCCGCGCAGCGCCGCGACCAGGTCGAACAGCTCCTCACCGAGGCGGAGGAGGCGCACCGCGACGCCGTCGACGCCGCGCAGGACGCCCGCCAGAACGTCCTCGACCTGCGGCAGTCGCGGCTGGACGGCATGGCCGCCGTCCTCGCCGGCGACCTCGCCGACGGCGAACCATGCCGAGTCTGCGGGTCCACCGAGCATCCGGAACCCGCCACGTCCGACGCGCCGCCGCCGACCGACGAACTGATCGACCGGGCCCAGGCGGAGGCCGACCGGGCTCAGGCCGTCCGGGAGCGGACCGGCCGGGAGGTCGAGGCGAAACGCGCCGAACGCGACCATCTCCTCGACATCGCCGGCGAGGCGACCGTCGACGGCCTCGCCGGGCAGCTCGCCGACGCCGAGGACGACCTGCGGGACGCGGCGGAGTCCGCCGCCGCGGCCGAACGGCTGGAGGCCGACCTCCACCGGCTCGAACAGGAACTCGACGGTGTCCGCGACGCCCGCGCCGCGATCGACCAGGCCCTCACCGAGAACCGCACGAAGGACGGGGAACTGGCCGCCGAACGGGCCCGGCTGTCCGCGGAGCTGGCCGAGGCCCTGGACGGCGACGCCACCCTGGAGGCCCGCATCGCCCGGCTGGGCGGTGAGGCGGACGCGCTCGCCGCGGCCGTCGAGGCGCTGCGCGCGTCCGTCCGCGCCGCCGGGGAACTCGCCGCGGCCCGCGCGAACCTGACCGCGGCGGCCGAGGCCGAGGGGTTCCGCACGCCCGACGAGGTCGTCGAGGCCGCGCTGCCCGACGAGGACCAGGGCGCCCTGCGCGACGAGATCCGGCGGCTGGACGACGAGGAGGCCGCCGTCCGCGACCTGCTCGCCGACCCCGCTCTCGCCACGGCCGCCGCCGGGCCCGCGCCCGACCTTCCGGCGCTGGAGGCGGCGCTGCGGGCCGCGGACGCCGCGCACACCGGGGCCGTGTCCGCCGCCGACCGCGCCCGGCACCGCTGCGAACGCCTCACCGAACTGCGCCGCGACCTGGACGCCGCCGTCCGCGCGTGGCGTCCCGCCGCCGAACGTCACGAGGTCGCCAAGCGGCTCGCCGACCTGACGTCCGGCAAGCACGCCACGAACCGGCACGCCATGTCGCTGTCGGCGTACGTGCTGGCCGCCCGCCTCGAACAGGTCGTCGCCGCCGCGAACGAGCGCCTCGGCCGCATGTCCGGGGGCCGCTACGCACTCGTCCACACCACCGACAAGGCGGCGGGCGACCGCAGCAGGAGCGCGGGCGGGCTCGGCCTGCGCGTCGCCGACGCCTGGACGGGCCTCGACCGCGACCCGGTGACGCTGTCGGGCGGCGAGTCGTTCATCACCTCGCTGGCCCTGGCGCTCGGCCTCGCCGACGTCGTCACCGCCGAGGCGGGCGGCGCCGAGATCGGCACGCTGTTCGTCGACGAGGGGTTCGGCACCCTCGACGAGGAGACCCTCGACGAGGTGATGGACGTCCTGGACGGACTGCGCGACGGCGGCCGGGCCGTCGGAATCGTCAGCCACGTCGCCGAACTGCGCTCCCGCATCCCCGCGCAACTGCGCGTCACGAAGAACCGCCGCGGCTCCACCGTCGAGATCACCGTCTGACCGGCGTCTCCCGCGTCTCCCGCGTCTTCCGCGTCTCCGGCTTCAGGCGCCGTCGGTCCGCACCGCTTCGAGGACGTCGACGCAGCGGCCCAGCAGTTCGGCGAGGGTCGCGCGCTCCTCCTCGGTGAACGCGGCGGCGAGGCTCCGCTCGACCCGTACCGCGCGGGCGTCGGCGTCCGCCAGCGCCGCCTCGCCCTCGGCGGTGAGCCGGGTCTCCAGGATGTTGCGGTGCCATTCGTGCGGGGTGCGTTCGATCAGCCCGCGCTCCTGGAGGTTCCTCAGGACGGTGTTCATCGTCGGCGGGGTGACCGCGCAGGCGCGGGCGAGCGCGGCGGCGGACATGCCGGGGCTCTCGCCGAGGAAGAACAGCGCGGCGTACTGCGGTGCCGTGAGCCCGCTCGGTCTGAGCGCCGCGTTCTTGGCCCCGCTGAGCGCCTGCTCGGCGCGCTTGAGCTGGGAGCCGATCCGCTCCGACAGGGGCATCGAGGTCATTTCCGCATGGTATCGAGCCGATCGCACAGAAGAGCGTTGACGGATATTAGAACTCTAACTATCGTAAGGACGCGTCCTAATCTTTGTCTTTGAAGGAGATCTGTGTCCCGCTCTCGATACTCCGCGGCCCTCGCGTCCGCCCTCGCCGTGGCCGTGCTTCCCGTAGCCGTTCCAGGCGCCCCCGTTCCGACGGCGTCCGCGGCCGTCCATGGATCGGCGTCCCACGCCCGGGTCTCCACCGCGCACGTACTGCCCGGAGACCGCGTCTATCCCGAAGGCGTGGCCGCCGACCCGCGCGACGGCACCCTGTACGCGGGCTCGTACCAGGACGGCACCGTCTACCGGATGACACCCGGCCGGCGCGTGGCCGAGGTGTACCTCCCGGCGGGCGCCGACGGCCGCCGCACCGCCAACGGCCTGAAGGTCGACCGGGCCGGACGCCTGTGGGTGATCGACTCCACGACCGGGGTCTCGGTGTACGACGCGCGGAACCGCGAGCTGCTGGCCCGGTTCGACGTCCCCGGGAACGCGGCGCGGTTCGTCAACGACCTGGCCATCGCCCCGGACGGCGCCGCCTACCTCACCGACAGCATCCGTTCGGTGGTCTACCGCGTCACCCCGCGCGACCTGGCGAGGGCGAGGGGAGGACGCGCGACGCTGCACCGGCGCTTCGATCTCGGCGGCGTCGTCGAGCCGCACGTCCCGGGCACCTTCACCCTGAACGGCGTCGTCGCCGATCCCACGGGACGGTTCCTGCTCGTCGCCGACATGCACGGCGGCGACCTGTACCGGCTGGACCTCGCGACCGGTGCCGCCCGCAAGACCGTCCTGCACGGCGGGGACCTGCGGAACGCCGACGGCCTGGAACTCCAGCACGGACGGCTGTGGGTGGTCCACAACATCGACAACGCCATCAGCCGCTGGCGCGTCGCCCCCGCCGGAGACCGGGCCCGCCGCGAGCGCGTGCTGACGGACGCCTCACTCCAACTGCCGACGACGCTCGTCCGCCGTCACGGCACCCTCTACGTGGTGCGTTCACAGTTCGACAAGGGCGGCCCGCTCGGTGGGGGAACGCCGGAGATCCCGTTCACGATCGCCGCGGTCCGCGGCGTCTGACCCTCCGTGGGCCCGGCTAGAGGTACAGGCCGGTGCCGTGCTCCGGTCGTTCGCTGGCGATCGCGTGCAGGTCACGCTCGCGCATGACGAGGTAGTTCTCACCCTGGATCTCGACCTCGAACTGGTCGCCCGGGTGGAACAGCACGCGGTCGCCGACCTTGACGACGCGGACGTGGTGGCCGACCCCGCACACCTCGCCCCACACCAGCCGGTTGCCTTGCTCGACCGTCGCGGGGATGACGATGCCGCCGGTGCTGCGGCGCTCCCCGCTGTCCTTCTCGACCTTGATCATGACCCGGTCGTGGAGCATCTGGACTTCGAACTTCGGCTCGGACACGCTGGGGAGTTTAGCCGTCCGGACGGATAAGAGCGTTCCACGCGTCGGCGATGATGTCCGGCAGGGCGGAACGTTCCGGACGCCAGCCGAGACCGTCCACGATGGCCCGCGCGTCTCCCACCAGCACCGGAGCCTCGGGCGCTGGCGGGCGCCGCAGCGTGGGCACGGGCCTGCCGGTCACCTTCCGGGTCATGGCGACGACCTCGTGGACGGCCGCGCCGGTGCCGGTCCCGACGTTGTAGACGCGTTCCTCCCCGGGACGAACGGCCTCCAGCGCCCGGACGTAGGCGGCGGCGAGATCGTCCACATGCAGGTACTCGCGGACCGCGCGCCCGTCCCCGTTGATCTCCAGACGCGGCGCGTGCCCGGCCGCGACGGCGAGCGCCTTGGGGATCAGCCGTGTCTCGTCGGGGTCGGCCCGGCCGTCCACCGACCCGGCGACGTTGAACGTCCGCAGCACGACGGCGCCGATCGCGCCCGTCCGGGCGTGGAACCGGACGGCGTGCTCGGCGGCCAGCTTCGACGCCCCGTACGGGCCGGTGGGCGCCGGGGTCTCGCTCTCCGGGATCGGCTGCCGCTCCGGGGTCCCGTACACGGCGGCCGTCGACCCGAACACCACCCGGGCCGTGTCCACGGTCTCTAACAGGTTCACCGTGCCCTGCACGTTGGTGGTGAAGTACCGCAGCGGCACGTCGAACGACTCGCGGACGCGGGTCAGCGCCGCGAGATGGCACACCCCGTCGTACGGGCCCTCCGGCAGCCCGCCCGGGTCGAGCAGGTCACCGTGGACCGGACGGACCCCGTCCGGCACCTCGGCGTCCCGCCGCACCAACCCGTCGACCTCGTGTCCAGCCGCGACGAGACGCCGTCCCACCGCGTACCCGACATAACCCGCGGCCCCGGTGACCAGCACCCGCATCCCCGCGGCTCCGGTCATTCGCGACCGTTCGCGGACGACACCCGGACGACCAGCCCGCGGGGCAGCAGGCGGGCGGCGCCGACGATCAGCTTGTACTGCGGGCTCGGGACGCTGACGCGGACGCCGCGTCGCAGGTCACGGAGCGCGGCCTTCACCACGACGTCCTTGTCCAGCCACATGAGGTCGGGCACGTGCGACATGTCCAACCGGGCGCGTTCGTGGAACTCGGTGCGCACGAAACCGGGGCACAGCGCCATCACGCGGACCCGTCCGTGCGAGCGCCGCCCGACCTCGGCGGCGACGCTCTCGCTGAAGGACACCACCCACGCCTTGGACGCCCCGTACGTGCCGCTCGCCACGAACGCCGCCACCGACGACACGTTGACGACGCCGCCGCGCCCGCGCTCCAGCATCCCCGGCAGCGCGGCGTGGGTGAGCCGCAGCACGGCCTCGCAGTGCACCTTCAGCATCGTCAGCTCGTCCGACACCGGGGCGTCCGGGAACGCGCCCCGGTTACCGAACCCGGCGTTGTTGACGAGCAGGTCGACGCCCTCGCGGAGCCGTTCCTCCGCCGCGGCGAGGCCGTCCTCCGCGGACAGGTCGGCGGGCAGCGTCTCGGCGCGCACCGCGTACCGGTCGCGCAGTTCGGCGGCGGTCCGGCTCAGCCGTTCGGCGTCGCGGGCCAGCAGGACGAGGTCGAATCCGTCGGAGGCGAGGCGGCGGGCGAAGGCGGCACCGATCCCCGCGGTCGCGCCGGTGATGAAGGCGGTCGGCATGGTACCGAGCCTAGGCGCCCCGGCCGCGCGGCTCGTCGCCGACCATCGGAGAAGTTCGAACGATCGGCGCCTCCCGGCACCGTCTCGGTGAGGGCCGCCGGTTCCGGGCGGCCCTCACCCGGCGCCTACGGCGTGGCCGGCCCCGGTTCGTCGCCCTCCGTCTCCCCGCCGGGGTCCCCGCCGGTCTCGTCGGCCGCGCCCGTCAGCCGCCAGCCGCCGCGGCGGCGCAGGACGAGCGCGAAGTAGGCGGCCGCCACGACGATCACCGAGATGGTCACGAACAGGCTCGGCCGGCCGATCTCCGGGTCCTTGGCGCTCTGGTAAATGACGTAGGCGAGGGCGCCGAGCGCGGCGACGGGCGCGACCGGGAACCACGGCATCCGGTACCGCGCGTGCGCGGTGGTCCCGTTGCGGCGGCCCGCGATCACCGCCAGGCACAGCGCTCCGTACACGGCGACCAGGGACGTCCCGGTGACCACGAGCAGGAACTTCTCGTCCAGGAAGCACGCGGCGGCGCTGAGGACCCCGGCCACGATCGTCGCGATCCACGGGGTGCCGAAGCGCGGGTGGATCGCCGCCAGCGCGCCGTCGATCCTCGGCGTCCAGGTGCGGTCCCGTCCCGAGCTGAAGATCAGCCGGGCGGTGAGCAGCATGATGGCGATCACCGCGTTGAAGATGGCGAGCGCGATGGCCAGGCTGATCACGGTGTTGAGGGTGTCCCCGGCCCGTTCGGTGATGAAGTACTCCAGCATGTTGTCGGCGCGCAGGAGCTCGTTCACGTCGGGCGAGCCGAGCAGGACGGCGGTGACGGGGATCAGTTCGGCCGCCACCGTGATGCCGAGGGCCCACAACACGGTCCGGGCCACCGCCCGCTGCGCGTCGTGGGTCTCCTCGCCGAAGTACACCGCCGAGCCGTACCCGTTGTAGGCGAAGATCGCGACGGCGGTGGCCGCCGCGATCAGCCCCGCGGACGCGGCGGTGAGGCCCCCGCCGTCTCCCGCCACGACCGGGTCCGCGAGCAGGTCGGTGAACGGCCGCTCCACGTTCAGGAAGCCGAGCCCGGCCAGCACCAGCAGCGCGGCCATCTCGATGGCCAGGAAGATCCCGGTGACCACCGCGTTGACCTTGATGTCGAAGATCGCGATGACGGTCGCGACGGCGACCGTGACCGCGGCGACGACCGGGCCGTTCAGCCCGTCGACGAGCACACCGAGGTAGGTGCCGACCCCGAGCGCGATCACCGCGAGGATCAGCAGCTGGGTGATGAGGATCAGGCCGAGCACGACGAAGCCGGGCAGCCGTCCGAGGGTGCGGCCGACGATCGCGTACTCGCCGCCCGTGAGCGGATACGCCGACGCCAGCTCGGCGTACACGAACGCCATGAACACGCCCACGACGCCCGCCGCCGCGAAGCTCCAGAACGCGCCGGTGCCGGCCTGCGAGATCACCCCCGGCGCGATGATGAAGACGGAGGACGCGGGCGTGATCGCCGAGAGCACGATGAGCAGGGCGCCGACCGTCCGGAGCCCGCGATGCAGCGCGGGGCGGTCGTCGGCGGCGGTCGGTGGACGGACCTCGGGTGCGGCCATGGAGGGGACCTCCTCGACTCGAATTCTTCGAACGAGTATCAAAGAACGACCGGCCACCGGGTCAAGAAGCGACCGCATAACATCTTGGTCTCGGGTTTCTCGCTGGAGAAGCTGACTTGCATTGTCTGAAAGATCTTCGGAGAATGTTGGCATGGCACGACCCAGCAGGGCCCATGAACGGCGCGCCGACCTCGTCGCCGCCGCCCGCCGCGCGGTGCTCGACCGCGGCGTGCTCGATCTGCGGTTGCGCGATGTGGCCGCGGAGGCGGGGCTCTCGCCGGGGTCGGTCCTCTACTACTTTCCGACGCTGACCGACCTGCTGCGCGAGGTGCAGCGGGAGGCCGTCGACCGGTTCTGCGGCGAGCGGGAGGAGGCCGTCCGGGACGAGGCCGACCCCCGCCGACGGCTGCTCGCCATGATCCGCAGCGGGCTGCCCTCGGATCCGCGCGACGAGCTGTGCGTCCTGCTGTACGAGCTCGGCACCGTGGCCCGCCGGGACGCCTCGTACGCCGCGCAGCACATCCGGCTGTACGAGCGGCAGGTCGGCATCTACGCCGCGATCCTGGAGGCGGGCGCCGCGACCGGCGTGTTCACCCTGACCCGCGACGCCGGAAGCATCGCGCGCAACCTCGTCGCGCTGGAGGACGGGTACGGCCTGCACATCACCATGGCCGTGCCCACCATCGACGTCGCGCGGGCCGAGGGCCTGCTGCTGGCCTGCGCGTCCGACGCCACCGGCTGCGATCTCAGCACACTGGAACCCGGGGATCAGAGAGGTGACCGATGACCCGCGCCCGCACGTTCGGCCTGCCCCTGCCGGGCATACCCGGCCCGCACAACGCGATCACCGACGTTCCGGGGGTCGAGGTCGGCTACCGCACGCTGATCTCCGGGGACGGGCCGCTCCACCGCGGCGAGGGGCCCGTCCGCACCGGCGTGACCGCGATCCTGCCGCGCGGCCGGACCGGCTACCACGACCCGTGCGCCGCCGGGATCCACTCCCTCAACGGCAACGGCGAGATGACCGGGTCGCACTGGATCGCCGAGACCGGCGCGCTGACCCTCCCCGTGCTGATCACCAACACGCACGCGGTCGGCGCCTGCCACCGCGGCGCGATCGACTGGGCCCGGCGCGAGCGGCCCGAGGCGCAGGAGTGGATGCTGCCCGTCGTCGCCGAGACCTGGGACGGCTACCTCAACGACATCGACGGCGACCACGTCCGGCCCGAGGTCGCGATCGAGGCGATCGACGCGGCGCGCGGCGGCCCCGTCGAGGAGGGCTCCGTCGGCGGCGGGACGGGCATGAACTGCTACGAGTTCAAGGGCGGCAGCGGCACGTCGTCGCGCACCGTGCCCCACGGCCGCGACACCTACACGGTCGGCGCGTTCGTCCAGGCCAACTTCGGGACGCGGCGCCAGCTCACGGTGTGCGGGGTGCCGGTCGGCGCCGACCTCGCCGACGACAACCCGATCGCGGACCCCGCCTGGCTCGCGCCGCCCGGCGCGGGCTCGGTCATCGTCGTCATCGGCACGGACGCGCCGCTGCTGCCCGGCCAGTGCACCGCGCTCGCCCGCCGCGTCCCGCTGGGGCTGGCCCTGACGGGGACGTACGGGGGGCACTCGTCCGGCGACATCTTCCTGACGTTCTCCACCGGCAACCCCGGCGCGATCAGCGGCGGCTTCCCGACCGGCGACCCCGGCTACGACGCGCTCCGGTTCGTCCCGTGGAACCGGATCGACCCGTTCTACGAGGCGGTCGTGCAGGTGGTGGAGGAGGCGGTGTTGAACGCCCTGTTCGCCGCCCGCACCATGATCGGACGGGACGGCCACCGTGCCCCGGGCCTACCGCAGGACCGGCTGAAGGACCTGCTCGGGGCTCGCGGCGTCCTGTAGCCGCCGCCGGCGAAGGTCACGTGTCGACGAAGGTCTGCGGGACGATCACGCGCAGCGCGTTGCCGCGCAACCGGATCGACACCGGGGTGGTGCCCCGGATCTCGCCGTCCACGTCCACCCGCATCGGCGGATCGGTCTCGATCTCGACGTGCCCGGTGGTGAGGAACGCGTCGTCGTCGAGGCTCCGCCACTGGCCGGTCAGCACGTGCCGCGCCGTGGCGGACGCCAACCGCAGCCGCCGCTCGTCGCCGAGCCGGTAGACGGCCAGCAGGCGGTCGTCGGGGCTGGCGTCGCGGGCGATGCGCTGCCCGCTGTAATGCGCGCCGTTCGCGATGTTCAGCTGGTGCGTGGCCAGCTCCCGGGTCTCCCCGTCGATCGTGATCCGGGCGGTGAACGCCCGGTGGCCCGGCAGCAGCCGCGCCGCCGTCAACGCGTAGGCGGGACGGCCGAGGAACCGTTTCAGCGCGTGCGGGACCTTCTCGGCGACCTGCACCGACAGGCCGAGGCTCACCATGTTCGCGAAGATGTGCTCGCGGTCGCCCGCCGGTCCCTCGCCCTGCGGGTCGCCGGTGCTCTCGAACCAGCCGACGTCGACGTCGGCGACCTTCCCTCCGGAGGGCTCGCCGACCGCGAGGGTCCGGACGGCGCCGGGCAGGTCCATCGGCAGTTCCAGGCTGCGCGCGAAGTTGTTGGTGGTGCCGAGCGGCAGGATTCCGAGCGCGATGTCGCGGTGCGCCAGATGCCCCACCGCCTCGGCGACGGTGCCGTCCCCGCCGCCGACGACCACGAGGTCGGGCTCCAGCGCGAGGACGTCGGAGAACAGCTCCCGCAGCCGCGTCGGGTCGGTCACCGGGAACACGTGGACGACGTCCACGCCCGCCTCGCGCAGCATCCGCCGGGCCCTGCCGTAGAGGCGGCGGCCGCGCCGCGAACGGGCGTTGATCACCAACGCCGCCCGCCCGCCCTTGGCGATGGCCGACTCCAGTTCCGCCTTGCTCCGCATCTGAACGCTCCGCATCTCAACACTCCGCATCTCGGGCTCCGCTCACCTCCTCGAACGCGTCACCCTGCCCAAGGGAGTGAAACGCGCCCCCCGGCCCGAGAGTGATGAACCGATTTCGCGTCCTTAAACATGAACCAGGTCAGAAGGCCGACTTGTCGGCGTCCGGACCGTCAGTGGTCGCAGGGCGCGTTGCCCGCGTGCTCGTGCGGTTCGTCCCCTTCCGACACGTGCCGGGGGCCGTGCGGGTCGGAGCAGTGGACCCGGTCGCCGCCGGACGGTTCGTCCACGTGGTCGACCTCCAGCGTCGTGTGCGTGATCCCGTACGAGTCGCGCAGCAACCCCTGTAGGTCGCGGCGGACGGCGTGGCAGTCGCCCTTGGTGTCGACGAGGACGTGCGCCGACAGCGCCGGGTAGCCGGAGCTGACCTCCCACACGTGCAGGTCGTGGACTTCCTCGACGCAGGGACGCCCGGCCAGGCGGGAGCCGAGCTCGGACGGGTCGAGGCCCGCGGGCGCGGCCTCCATCAGCACCCGTCCCGCGTCCTTCAGCAGCCCGTACCCGGCTTTCAGCATGAGCGCGGCCACCACCAGCGAGGCGATGGCGTCGGCGCGGGCGAAACCGGTCGTCCAGACGACGAGTCCGGCGACGGCGGTGGCGATGAACGCGAACAGGTCGTTGAGGATGTGCTGGAAGGCGCCCTCGACGTTGAGGCTGCTGCGGTCCGCCCGGCTGATCAGCATGGTGGCGGCGACGTTGACGGCGATGCCCGCGAGGGCCGTCCAGAACACGAACTGGCCCTCGACGTCGTGCGGTTCGATCAGCCGCCGGATGCCCTCGTACACGAAGTAGACGGTGAGCAGGATCAGCGTCAGCCCGTTCAGCTGCGCGGACAGGATCTCGGCGCGGCGCAGCCCGTAGGTGAAACCGGCCCGCGGCGGCCGTGCGGCGATCCGCATCGCGACCAGGGCCAGCGCGATCGCGAACGCGTCGGTCAGCATGTGCGCGGCGTCGGTGATCAGCGCCAGCGATCCGGCGATCAGGCCGATCGTGACCTCGCCCGCCATGTAGACGACGATCAGGACGAGCGCGCCGCCGAGGAGCCGACGGTCGGCGTTCGGCGAGACGCCGTGCCCGTGTCCATGCCCGTGGCCATGCCCGTGCCCGTGGCCATGCCCGTGCCCGTGTCCGTGGCCGCGTCTGGGTTTCGCGGGGCCGCTCTCCCGGTGTGCCATCAGGTGCCCTCCGTCCCGTGACCGATGTGGGTGAGGGCGAGGTCGAGCAGCATCCGCACGTGCGAGTCGTCCAGCCGGTAGTAGGCCATCCGCCCGGCCCGGCGCACGCGGACGACGCGGTTGGCGCGGAGCAGGCGCAGGGCGTGCGAGACCGCCGATTCCGAGTGTCCGCAGGACGCGGCGATGTCGCATACGCACATCTCGCCGCCTTCGAGCAGCGCGATGATCACGCGTAGCCGTCCGGGGTCGGCGAGCAGGCCGAAGACCTGCGCCAGCTCCGTGATCGTCTCCGCGTCCGGCAGGGACGCGGTGACCATGGCGACCTTCTCGGAATCGACCACGCGGACGGCACAGGCCTCGGCCTCGACGACCGGCGCGACGACATCTGATTGGCTGCTCATATGTGCAGACTATCCCACTGCCCCAAGGGAACCCCTTGGGGCAGTGGGATCCGTCGAAGAGGAAACTGTGCCCGCCCCCGACAATCTCCCAGCCCTGACCAGCCAACATGCCCTGACCGGCCCGAACGACCCGCCCGACTCAGATAACCGGCGCCCCAGGTTCGGTGGACGGGGGCGTGGGCGGTGGCAGGGACACGGTCCCCTCCGACGGACCGCCCGGCGCCGCGCCTCCGCCTCCGCCTCCGGGATCACCGCCTCCCGGATCACCGGTTCCCGAGCCGTCGCCGGTTCCCGTACCCGGCCCCTCGGACGGCACGCCCGGTGAGGCGGGCGACATCCCGGGGTCGGGGGTGCCGTCGCCCGGCGTCCCCGTGTCCGGCGTTTCCGTGTCGGGCGACTCCATGCCCGGTGTGCCGGTGCCGGGGGACTCGGATCCGGAGTCCGTCGGGGCCGGCGAGTCGCTGACCGGGGCCTCCGTCTCGGTGGACGGCAGTTCGATCGGCGGTCCGTCGGCCTCGCCGCCGCTGGCGCGGGGTCGCTGGAATCCCATTCTCGCCTCCGGGTCGACGAGGACGAACGTGACGATCGGCCCCTTCCCGGTGTCTCTGGGGCGGACCTTCGTGACTTTCTCCTTCGTGAATCCCGGCCAGGATCGGCCAGTGTAGGTCGCGCTCCGAACAGAGATCTTTTTCTCGGGACGGGTCAACGGATTGCCGCAATTACACTTCACTACGGGCACTCCGTAACCATTGACCAAAACGCCCATTCCGGCCTGAAGGACGGCGGGGCCGCTCGTCGCCTTCCCGTCCCGGTATCCGTGGTTGGTGACGAGCGTGTCGGTGCGCAACAGGACCGGAGTCAGCCGCGACACGTACCGGGCGACGTCCTTGACGGGGATGCCGTGCACGCCCGCCCACGCCCGCGCCTTGGCCGGGTTGGCCTGGAGAAACGCGGCCAGCCGCCCCTGGTCACAGGTGGCCGCGCGCCGCGTTCCGCCGTACAGGCCGGGCGAGTCGCCCACCTGCGTCCCGCCCGCCCGGGGCCGCTTCTTCACCGCCGGTTCGTCGGTGTTCGCCATCCGGGTGTACGGATCGGGGCCGGGCGTGCCCACCGTCAGCCGGGTGATCGTCGCGCCCGCGTCGCCGCAGCCGGACAGGCCGCCCGCCACCAGTGCCAGGCCAACGACCGCGCCCACGACCGGCCCCGGGGAAACCCCGCGCCGTCGAATTGGCGAATGGATGTCACGCATGTTTCCTCTCCCGCTTCGGGCTCGCCGAACCTATACTCTTTGATGCCGGGCGACCGGGTTTTGTGCTCGCTCGAATGCTCAAAGTTTCTTCGCCGGCCGTCACGGCCGGTTTCGGGGACCCGACGGGGGTGGCGAATGGCGAGCCCGGCTCCCCTCACGTCCGCCGATCCGACCCGGCTCGGCGGCTGGGAGCTGCTCGGCAGGCTCGGCACCGGCGGCCAGGGCGTGGTGTACCTCGGCCGTCCCGCGCGGCCCGGGAAAGGTCCGGACCGCGTCGCCGTCAAGCTGCTGCACGCGCAACTGGTCGGCAACGCGGGGGCGCGGGAACGGTTCGTCCGCGAGCTGGCCCTCCTCCAGCGCGTCGCCGGGTTCTGCACCGCGCAGATGCTCGACGCCGACACCGCCGGCGACCGGCCCTACATCGTCAGCGAGTACGTGCCGGGACGGTCGCTGCGCCACCTCGTCCGGGACGAGGGCCCGCGCGCCGGCGCCGACCTCGACCGGCTCGCGATCAGCTCGGTGACGGCGCTGTCGGCGATCCACCGCGCGGGCGTCGTGCACCGCGACCTCAAACCGCAGAACGTGCTGATGGGCCCGGACGGCCCCCGCGTGATCGACTTCGGCATAGCCCGCGCGTTCGACACCGGCGCCACCCTGATCTCCCAGGTCGTCGGCACGCCCGCCTACATGGCGCCCGAGCAGTTCTCCGGCCGGGTCGGGCCGTCCACCGACCTGTTCGCCTGGGCGGGCACGCTGCTGTTCGCCGCCACCGGCCGCGACCCGTTCGCCGGGGGATCGCTGCCCGCCGTGATGAACCGGATCATGCACGAGACGCCCGACCTGAGCGTTCTGCCGAGCCCGCTCGCCGACGTCGCCGCCGCCTGCCTCGCCAAGGACCCGAAGGCCCGCCCCGCGTCCGAGGACGTCCTGCTGTGGCTCCTCGGCGAACGGGAGAAGCACGCCCGCCTGGAGACCACCCCCGCGAACACCGCCCCCGCGCCGCACAACCGGCGACCGACCACTGAGCCGCCCGAAGACGCCACCCCCACGACGATCCACTTCCCTCCCGGCACCGCGAGGCCTGACTCAGCGTCGCAAGACGCGACCTTCCCCACCTCCGCGCACCCCGACGCGGTATCACCCGGCGCGGCGACGCCTGCTTCGGCTTGGCCTGGCGCGGCGTCGCCTGGCGTGTCGTCCGGCATGGCGTCACCCGGCTCGGTCTCGCCCGCCTCCGCGCACCCCGGCGCGGTATCACCTGGCGCGGCGTCGCCTGCTTCGGCTTGGCCTGGCGCGGCGTCGAGCGGTGCTGCGGGGTCCGGCGCGGTGTCGCCTGGCGTATCGTCCGGCATGGCGTTCTCCGGCGAAGTCGCGCCCGGCGTGGCGTTGTCCGACTCGGGGACGCCTGGTGCGGTGCCGTTCATTCGGGGTCCGGAGGCGCGGACGGTTCCCGCGTTCCCGGGGGCCGCGTCGCGGCCTCGGCCCCTTCGGCGTGGGGCGGCGCTCGGAGTCGGGCTGGTGCTCGCCGGGCTGCTCGCCGCGCTCGACGTCGCCGCGCTCGCCGTCCTGATCGCGTTGCCGTCCCTCAGCGAGGGTGACGGCGGCGCCCTGCTGCCCGTGGTCGCGGCCTCGTTCGCCGTGGTGGCCGTGGTCACGCTCGTCGCGGTGATCCTCGCCTGGCGCGGCGGCCGGACCGCCGCGTGGACGGTGATGGCGGCGCGCGTCACCCGCGTCGCGATGTGGGGCGCGTGGGGCGCCCTGGTGCGGATCGAGGCGTTCGCGCTGGCCGGGCACGCCGTCCTGACCGGCGTCGTCGTGATCCTCCTGGCGCGGGGCCTGTCGCGTTCACCCCGCTGACGCGGCCGTCTGCCGCTCCGACCATTCCCGCAGGTCGCGGCGTTCGATCGCGGCGGCCATCAGCTCGGGGAACGCGTCCGGGGTGCACGCGAACGCCGGGACGTCCATCGCGGCGAGCGCCGCCGCGTTCGTGTGGTCGTAGGCGGGCGCGCCCTCGTCCGACAGGGCGAGCAGCACGACGACCTGCACGCCCGCCGCCGTCAGCGCCGCGACGCGCCGCAACAGCTCGTCCCGGATCCCGCCCTCGTACAGGTCGCTGATCAGCACGAGGATCGTGTCGTTCGGGCGCGTCACCAGGCCCTGGCAGTACGCGACGGCGCGGTTGATGTCGGTGCCGCCACCGAGCTGCGTGCCGAACAGCACCTCCACCGGGTCGTGCAGCTGGTCGGTCAGGTCGACGACGTTGGTGTCGAACACCACCAGCGACGTCCGCAGCGACCGCATCGACGCGAGCACCGCGCCGAACACGCTCGCGTACACCAGCGACGCCGCCATCGACCCGCTCTGGTCGATGGCGAGGATCACGTCCCGTTTCACGGCCTGCCGCCGCCGCCCGTACCCGATCAACCGCTCCGGGACGAGGGTGCCGTGCTCGGGCAGGTAGTGCCGCAGGTTCGCGCGGATCGTCCGCTCCCAGTCGACGTCGGCGAGCCGCCTCGGCCGCAGCACCCGCGCCGACCGGTCCAGCGCCCCGCCGACCGCCGACCGCGTCTTGTTCGCCAGCCTCCGCTCCAGGTCCTGGACGACCTTCCGGACCACCGCACGCGCCGACTCACGCGCCCGGTCGGGCAGCACCCGGTTCAGGGACATCAGCGTGCCGACCAGGTGGACGTCCGGTTCGACGGCGTCCAGCATCTCCGGCTCCAGCAGCAGCCGCGTGAGGTCGAGCCGCTCGATCGCGTCCTTCTGCATGATCTGCACGACGCTCGACGGGAAGTAGGACCGGATGTCGCCGAGCCACCGCGCCACGGACGGCGCGGAGTCGCCGAGCCCGGCGCCGCGCCGCCCCGGCCTGGGCCGCCCCTCGCCCTCCCCGGCGCCGTAGAGCCTCTCCAGCGCCCCGTCCATACGCACGTCGTCGCCGCTGAGCGACACGCCGGTGCCGTCGGCCCGGTCGCCGCCGAGCACCAGCCGCCACCGTCGCAACCGCTCGCGGTCGCCGCCGCCGTCGCCCTCGCTCATGCCCATCGCTCCCATCCGAGGATCCGCAGGGTCGTGGTGGTCGCCGCCGCCGCGCGGGCCTCGTCCACGTCGTCCTCGGACGGCCGGGACGCCGCGGCGGGCGCGTGGTCCAGGTTCCGCAGCCGTTCGCCGATGGCGCGGCGCTCGTTGGCCGCGTACGCGCCGAAGGTGCGGCGCAGCAGCGGCAGGACGTCGGTGAACGAGTCGCCGGGCAGGTCGGAGACCCATCCGTCGACGAGGCGGAGGAGTGTCTCGTCGTGCACGAGGAGCAGCGCGCCGCCGGACAGGAAGCCCTCGATCCAGGCGGCGGCGCGGGCGGGCTCGGTGCCCGTCGACACCACCCGCGCCATCCGGTCGGGGACGTCGTCCAGGCGGCCCGCGTCGTGCAGGAGGCGGGTGAGGCGGCCGTCGATGAGGCCGTGCAGGGTGTCCGGGCGGCCGACGAGGCCCTCCAGCGTGCGGCGCCAGCGTTCGAGGTGACCGTCGTCGGCGAGCAGCGACAGGGCGCCGTGGACGTCGTCGACACGGCCGAGGAACTCGCGGGCGGCGTCGTCGTCCAGGCCCGTGATCGCCGGTGGCAGGCCGACGCAGACGCGGACGACGAGGCCGTCGACGACCGTGCGGAGCGGACCGGTGGACGTGCCGCGGACGTCCCCGTACCGCAGCGCCCTGACCAGCGCGGGCATCGCCGCCATCAGGTGCGCGACGTCGGTGTCGACCGCGGCCCGGTCGGCGAGCGCCCGCATCACGGTGGGCAGCGCGTCGCCGAGGTCGGCGAGCAGGCACCGTTCCGCCACCGACGTCAGGTCGGCGAGCGCGGTCGCGTGCGCGGCGAGCGACTCGGCGCGGGCGGTGGCCGCGCCGCGCACCGTGGTGCCCCACGCGCTCGCCTCGATCAGCTCGACGTCGAACTCGGGCCGCCAGGTCAGCGTCCACGTCTCCCGGAACGTGCCCTTGGACCGGCCGGTCTCCGCCGGGACGCCCCAGGGCACGTCCAGGAGGCGGAGCCGGTGCAGCAGCCTGCTGCGGTCGAGATCGGTGGGTTTGCGCAGGTCGAGGTCCTGCTCCCGGTCGAGGGCGGACGGTTTGAGCCGGAGCCGCCGCTGCTCGGCCCGCAGGTCGCGGGCGAGCGGCACCATCGGCGTCCGCTCAGGGACGGCGCCGAGCCGCTCGCCCACCACCATCCGCTTCTGGATCAGGTCGACGGGCAGGTCGGCGCCCTCGCACAGCACCGCCCGCGTCGCCTCGGTCACCTCGTCCAGCCCCGCGAGGGGGCGGCCGCGCAGCGCCGCGAGCGCCTCGGCGAGCCGCACCGCCTCGATGACGTGCGCCGACGAGACGTGCAGATCCTCCTCGCGCAGGACGCGGGCCGCGGCGGTCAGCCACCGTTCGATCGGACGGTCCCGGGCGATGAACAGATGGTGGTACCAGCCGGGGGACCGGACGCCCGCGCCGTACCCGGACCAGCCCGCGAGCCGCCCGTGCGTCCACGGCACCCAGGTCATCGCGACCTTGGCCTTCGGCAGGCCGCGCAACGTCCGGTCGTCGTGCGCCGCCGGGACCTTCGCCCGCAGGGCCGGGACGTGCCACGCGCCGCAGACCACCGCGACCCGCTCGTGCCCCTCCTTGAGGGTGCGGCGCAGCGTCCGCCGCATGTGGGCCTCGCGCCGCTCCTCGCGCAGCGCGTGGCCGGGCGGCAGCGCCGCGGACGCCTTCCCCTCCGGCAGCGCGGCGAGCTGCTCGCGCAGCTCCGTCATGGCCTCCGCGATCGCGGCGAACGGGGACGGGCCGCCGCCGCGATGCTCCACGACGTCGTCCCACCACCGTTCGGCGTCGTCGTAACCTGCGGCCTTGGCCAGCCAGCCGAGCGGGTCGAGCCGGATCACCTCCGCCGCGTCCCCGGACGCCTCGACCTCCTCCGCTGCGTCCTCCGCTGCCTCGTCCTCGTGCTCGTCGTCGTCGGCCGGGACGAGCTGGTGCGCGGCCGGAAGGTCACAGAAACGGACGGGGACGCCCGCGCCGAGCGCGTACCGGATCGCCTGCCATTCGGGGCTGAACTCGGCGAACGGCCAGAACGCGGCCTTCCGGTCGCGGTCACCGTCGCCACCGCCCTCCCCCGAGCCGGCGGCGGAGCCGGACGTCGGGGCGGGGGAGTAGGCGAGGAGCGCGACCGGCGGCACCATGTCCGGGTCACCGGCCAGCTCCACGATCGGGTCGGCCTCCGGCGGGCCCTCGATCAGCACCGCGTCCGGCTTGAACTCCTCCAGGGCGCCGCGCAGCGCCCGCGCCGAGCCGGGCCCGTGGTGCCGGATCCCGTAGACCTCGACGTGGCTCAAGACACCTCCCGGCAGGCACGGTAGAAGTCCCGCCACTCCGGACGGTCCCGGACGACCGCCTCCAGGTACTCCCGCCACACCACCCGGTCCGACACCGGGTCCTGGACGACGGCGCCGACGATCCCGCCCGCCACGTCCGCGGCGCGCAGCACGCCGTCGCCGAAGTGCGCGGCCAGCGCCAGCCCGCTCGTGATCACCGAGATGGCCTCGGCGGTGCTGAGGGTCCCGCTGGGCGACTTCAGCTTCGTCCGCCCGTCGCCGGTCATCCCCGAGCGCAGCTCCCGGAACACGGTGACGACCCGGCGGATCTCCTCCAGCCCCGCCGGGGCCTCGGGCAGCTCCAGCCCGGCGCCGATCTGGTCGACGCGGCGCGCCACGATGTCGACCTCGTCCTCGACGGACTCGGGCAGCGGCAGCACGACGGTGTTGAACCGGCGACGCAGCGCGCTGGACAGCTCGTTGACGCCCCGGTCGCGGTCGTTGGCGGTCGCGATGACCGTGAAGCCCCTGCGGGCCTGCACCTCGGTGTTCAGCTCGGGGACGGGCAGCGTCTTCTCCGACAGGACCGTGATCAACGTGTCCTGGACGTCGGACGGGATGCGGGTCAGCTCCTCGATCCGGGCGACCGCGCCGCGCCGCATCGCCCGCATCACCGGGCTCTCCACCAGCGCCTTCTCCGACGGGCCCTCGGCGAGGAGCCGCGCGTAGTTCCACCCGTACCGGATCGCCTCCTCCGCCGTGCCCGCCGTCCCCTGGACGAGCAGGGTCGAGTCGCCGCTGACGGCGGCCGCGAGATGCTCCGACACCCACGTCTTCGCCGTGCCCGGCACGCCGAGGAGCAGCAGCGCCCGGTCGGTGGCGAGCGTCGCGACCGCGACCTCCATCAGGCGGCGCGGCCCCACGTACTTCGGGCTGATCGACGTGCCGTCGGGCAGGTCACCGCCGAGCAGGTACGTGGTGACGGCCCACGGCGACAGCCGCCAGCCGGGCGGGCGTGGCCGGTCGTCGTGCTCGGCGAGCCGGGCCAGCTCCCCGGCGTGCGCGTCCTCGGCGTGCGGCCGCAGCACGGCGCCCGTCTCTCCGGAGGGACGACCCCCCGGGTCCCCCGGGGTGTTCGGTTCGGTCACGGGGCAAGCTCCTTCAGCATCTCGGCGCGGAAACGCAGCGTGGCGATCAGTTCGGTGACGGCCGGTGCGGCCGTCGGGTCCATGTGGTCGAGCCTGGGCGCGACCGCTGGGTCGAGCCGCAGGTCGGCGAGCCGGCAGAGCTGGGTGACCAGGTGCTCCTCGCGTGTCGTGATCCGCTTGACCAGGCCGGGACGGGCCGCCGCGTCCAGCGTCGCGACCACGGCCGACGCGAGCGCGCCCGTCCACGGCCCGGGGACGCGTTCGAGCACGCGCAGCGCGTCCGACCGCCCTTTCATCCACCGGAGCAGGTCGGCCGCGGCCGTGTCGCGCTCCGCCTCCGGCAGGACGGACACCAGGTCGGCGAGGGCCTCCGGCTCGTCCGCCAGCACCCCGCCCTTGAGCAGCGCCCGCGCCCATCCGGCGTCGTGCTGGGCGAGCGCGGCCCGTGCCCACCCGATGTGGACGTCGCGTCCGTCCGGTTCCGGGACCGGCAGGCACACGATCTCCGTCGGGGTGGTGGCGAACAGCTCCGTCCAGGTGGACAGGGGAGTGCGGGCGAGGATCTCGCGCAGCCACGCCGCCCGCGTGCCCACGGGCTCGCCGCCGCTCCGCGGCGCGAACGATCCGCTCGGATGGAACGGGACGCCGTCGCGGGCGAGGTCCTCGTCGTGGGCGCGCGGCGGCTCGACCCGGATCCAGGTCCGCGTCCGGCCCCGGGTCCTGCGCTTCTCCGGGGTCAGGCAGGCGCGGGCCCGTGCCGCCATCCGCTCCCCGTACGCCGACCCGGGCAGGCGGGCCAGCAGGTCGGACGCGTGCTGCCGGACGTCCTTCCCGCGATCCTCCAGCGCCGATTCGAGGAACTCCTCGTCGTCCAGCGACAGCCCGTGCGCGAACGTGGCGAGGAACGCCGCGCGGTCGGGCGCGGGCTCGGTGGCCCATGTCGCCCGCAGCAGCTCCCGCGCCCGCCCCGGGTCGGTGCCGCGAAGCCTGGTCAGATACGCCACGCGCCGGTTGCGTGTTCCGGTCTCCCACACCTCGGGGCCGCCGCCGGGATCGTCCCCGGCGCCGACCAGGTACGCCCAGTCGGTGTTCTGCAACGCCAGCCACACGCCGCGCCGCCCGGCCGCCCGCACGATCAGCGGCCGCAGCGACCGGTCGCCGCGTCCCCGCTCCAGCAGGTCGGGCAGCGACTGGGCGGGCACCCGGAGGCCGTGGCGGGCCGCCGCGTCCAGCCATTCGGGCAGCACCCTGATCTGCTCGCCGACCAGGATCCGCCGCAGCCGCGTCGCCGCCGGGCCGGGCACCGCCGGCGCGTCCTCCACCGGGGCGAGCGCCACGGGCTCGGGCGCCCCGGCCGCGGGAACGCGCCCGGCCCGCCGCCGCACGGTCAGGACCGCCGCCTGGTCGAGCAGCCGCCCCGCCGCGTCACCGTCCTCGGCGTCCTGTGGCGGGGGACCACCCGCCGCTCCCGGCGTGGACCGCTCGGCCGCCAGGGACAAGGGCGGCGGGACGCGCCGTTCGGTGCCGAGCAGCGCGGCGGTGACATGCTCGTCCCACGCGGTCACACGATCACCGTTCCCTCGTCGTCGTGCCACGCGGCCAGCGGACGCAGGCCGCGCGGGCTCCATTCGCCCGCCATCGTGACGGGACCGCCGCCCGACAGCGCGAGCAGCCGCCATGGATCGATCGGCCGGAGCGGCAGCGCGTCCCCGGCGTCGTCGACGGCGAACAGGTCGCCGCCGTCCGCGCGGGCCAGGCGCACGCTCTCCAACGTCGCGGGCCAGCGGTCGATCCACGGGTCCTGCGCGAGGGCCGCGGCGTGCTCGTCCAGGAACGCCCGGACGGACGTTCCGGCGGGCCGGCCCGGCGCGACCGGCCCGTCCCGCCCGGCGACCAGGGCCCGCAGCGGCGGCGACCCCGGGTAGAAAGCCAGGTCCGCCTCGATCTCCGTGCCGACGACGAGCGACGCGTCCAGGGACGTGCCCGGCGCGGCGAAGGACAACACGAGCGCGGGACGCCCCGTCCGCCGCCCCCGCAGCCACACCCGCCGTGTCGTCAGCAGCTCCTGGGCGGTGTCGCGCTGCCCGATGACGCACCACCGGTCACGGACCTTCTCGCCGTCCGCCAGCACCTCGTCCTGCGGGACGGTGAACCCGACACGGGACCGGACGGTGTCGCGCAGCCCCTCAGGCAGCTCGTCGCGCCGCCGGTACGCCCGCACGAGCAGGCGCAGCAGCGCGTACTCCTCCAGCAGGCGGCCGGGCCAGTCGGGCCGCCGGGGGATCGCGGCGAGGCCCCTGACATGCCCGGCGAGCGCGCTGGCCTGCGCGTCCACGAGGCGCCTGGCCACGTCGTCCCACATCTTGTAGGGGGCCTTCTCCGCCTGCGCGAGCCCGTGCGCGACCTGGTCGTGGAGCCACCGGTCGAGTTCGGCGAGCCCGTCGTCGACGCGCCGCTCCCGCCGTTCGACCGTCTTCGGATCCCGGGCCTTGGCGGCCGAGGCGGCCCGCCGCTCCACCGCCTTCTCGGCGCGGGCCCGGCGTTCCTCCATCCACTCGGCGGCCCAGCCCGGTCGCGGCCCGCCGTCGACCGCGCCCTCCGCCCACAACAGGAGCAGCCCGAGGCTGTGCTTGCAGGGGAACTTCCGGCTCGGGCACGAGCACCGGAACGCCGGCTCGGTCAGATCGGCGCACGTCCGGTACGCGGACTTGCCGCTGCCCCTGCACTCGCCCCAGACCGCCTCGTCGTCACAGCCCGTTCCGGCCCACTTGGCGGGTTCGGCGACGCCGCCCGCCGCCTTCGCGGACGCCGCGTCGGGCGCGAGGCCGAGCACCTGTTCCCGGTCCCATCGATCGCTCACACCGCCGAAACTATCGGCGCCCAGGGACAATCCGACGGAGCCGCGATCAGGGGTCCGGCGTGGCGGAGAAGTCGGGGAGGGAGACGCCGTCCGGGACGAGGAGGGCGGCTCCGGTCACCAGCGCGAGCAGGGCCGTCGCGCCGAACAGGCCCACCCAGGCCAGGCCGGGGACGCCGGTGAGCTGCGCGAGCTGGTCGGCGTCGGAGCTCGGCGCCATCCGGTGGGCGCGCATCCGCTGCAACTCGATCACCGGGCGGGTGGCGGCCAGCAACAGGAACCAGGCCGCCAGGTAGGCGAATCCGGCCTGCACGTCCGCGCTGCCGAGCCACGACACCGCGAAGATGACCGCGCCGGTCACGATCACCGACAGCGCGCCATAGGCGTTCCGGATCATGATCAGCATCGCGCCGAGCAGGGCCAGCGAGAACCACAGCATCAGCGTGATGCGGCCGCCCGCGAGCAGCAGCGCGAAGAACAGCCCGAGCAGCGGGGGAGTGAGGTACCCGGCCATCGCCGTGAAGATCATGCCGGGGCCGTGCGGCTTGCCGCGCGAGACGGTGACGCCGGAGGTGTCGGAGTGCAGTTTGATGCCGTCCAGCTTCCGGCCGGTGAGCAGCGCGACGAGCGCGTGCCCGCCCTCGTGCGCGATCGTCACCGTGTTGCGCGCGATCCGCCAGGTGGGCCCGTGGACGACCGAGCCGAGCGCCACAACGCCGACGAGCACGACCAGCCACAGCGGGGGGTCGGGCTGCGTTCCGGTCACACGGTCCCACAGGTCACCGATGCTGATGTCGTCCACGTCCACCTCGGAGTCGTCGTCGCAATGCCCAAACATTAGGACGTCCGGCATCAAGGCCGCGTTCGGTTCGCCCAGGTCGGAAGTAGGTCGGAAGTACGTCGGACACATCACAGGGCGAAGTTGTGAGCAATAACACGCTGATTCGCCCGTAACCTGCTCTCTCGCCGTGGATCACCAGGTGAGAACTTCGCGGATCTCATACCGGTGCGCCGGTCATTACCGTTAAGGTGCCCTTCGCACCGAGGTACGGGGATTCGACCTCGGCGCGACGACCGGTGTGGACGAGACCGGGACCGCCGTCGGGCGACCGACGGCCACGCGGAACGTTGCTCACGATCACCTTCCGCGCGACGTTGACGGGGATCGAACGGGACGACCGCTCCGCCGCGCCGCCCACGGGTACACGGGCGGCTTCCACGCGGGATGTCCACGTCGAAAGTGGGGGGTGCACCCGATGACCGAGAACCCGGGGGCGGACGCGGACGCGTCGGCCGGACGGTTCGCGCAGATGTTCGCGGCCCTGGCGGGCAACGTCGAGCGGGTCGTGCGCGGCAAACGCGAGAAGGTCGAACTGGCGTTGACCTGCCTCCTCGCCGAAGGGCATCTGCTCGTCGAGGACGTCCCCGGCGTCGGCAAGACGACGCTCGCGCGGGCGCTGTCGGCGTCGGTGGAGGCGCGGTGGACGCGGATCCAGTTCACCCCCGACCTGCTGCCCGGCGACATCACCGGCGTGTCGATCTACAACCAGGGGACCGGCGCGTTCGAGTTCCACGCCGGGCCGATCTTCGCGAACCTCGCCGTCGCCGACGAGATCAACCGCGGCTCCCCGAAGACGCAGTCGGCGCTGCTGGAGGTCATGGAGGAGCGCCGGGTGACCGTGGAGGGCGTGCCGCATCCGGTGCCGCGCCCGTTCATGGTGATCGCCACGCAGAACCCGGTCGACATGGACGGCACGTATCCGCTGCCGGAGGCGCAGCTCGACCGGTTCCTGATGCGGATTTCCATGGGCTATCCCGACCACCAGGCGGAGGTGGCGCTGCTCGCGGGCGGGCCGACCGGCGCGATGCTCGACCGGCTGCCGCCGGTGCTGGGCCGCGAGGACCTCGCCCGGATGATCGACTTCGCGGGGCGGCTGCATGTCGCGCCCGCGCTGCTCGACTACCTGGTCCGGGTCGTCGCGGCGACCCGCGGGCATCCCGACCTGCGGCTCGGCGCGAGCCCGCGGGCCGGTGTCGCGCTGCTGGGCGCGGCGCGGGTGCGGGCGGCCGCGGCCGGCCGGGCCTACCTCGTCCCGGAGGACGTCAAGGCGCTCGCCGTCCCCGTGATCGCGCACCGGCTGATCGTGACGCCGGAGGCGGAGCTGCGCGGGCGTACCGGCGCCGACGTCGTCGAGGAGGCGCTGCGGAACGTCCCGACCCCCCAGGCCGCCGGTGTCTGAGGGGCCGGGTGTGTTCGAGAGGCCGGGCGTGTTCACGGGACGGGGTGCGGGGTGCTGACGCCGCTCGGGTGGGGGACGGTGGCCGTGTCGGCGCCGCTGTACGCGGCGGGCTGGTGGCTCGGCTACCCCGAGCCCGCGACGCTCGCGGTCGCCGGGCTCGTCGCCGTGGCGGCCGCCGCGGTGTGGACGCTGCCGCAGCCGAGGCTGGACGTCCGCCGGGAGATCGCGCCGGTGAGGGTCGAGCGCGGCGAACCGGCCGTGGGCGTCCTGCACGTGACGAACCGGGGCCGGAGCGCGCGGGGGCTCAGCGCGCACGACGCGGCGGGGCCCGAGCCGGTGTCGGTGGAGGTGCCGCGGCTGCGGTCGGGCGGGACGCGCTCGGTGACGTACCGGCTGCCGACGGGACGGCGCGGCGAGATCCCGGTGGGGCCGCTGCGGCTGGCGCGGGCCGATCCGCTGCGGCTGGCCCGCCGGGTCCGCGAGTACGGGACGTCGACGGTCCTGCTCGTCCGGCCGCGGACGGTGCGGCTGCCGCCGTTGCCGTCCGGACGCGCCCACCATCTGGAGGGCCCGACGAGCGACCGGTCCCCGGCCGGGACGGCGACGTTCCACGCCCTGCGCGAGTACGTGGTCGGCGACGAGCTGCGCCACGTCCACTGGAAGTCGTCGGCGCGGACGGGCACGCTCATGGTCCGCCAGCTCGTGGACGCGAGCCTGCCCACGACGACGGTCGTCCTGGAGGCGCGGTCGGGGGCGTGGCCGGAGCCGGACGACTTCGAGCTGGCGGTGGACGCGGCGGCGTCCGTCGCGGTGGGCGCGGCGGCGGCGAACTTCCCCGTCCGGCTCCTCACCGGCGAGGGGCGGCTCGCCGACACGCGAGGCGGGCCCGACGACGTGGACGTCCTCCTCGACCGGCTCACCCGCGTCACCACGCGGGACGGGCCGTGGTCGGCCGTGGACGCGGTCCGGCGGGTACGCGCGGGCGGGTCCCTCGTCGTGGTCACGTCGGGGGCGGCGGAGCTGGGACGGGTCGCGTCGATCCGGAGCCGCTTCGACCGGGTGGTGGTGCTGCGGGTCCGACCGGCGGAGCCCGCGTCGGCGCCGCCCGGCGTCCAGCTGATCGACGTCGCCGACCTGGACGGCCTGGCCCAGGCGTGGCGGAGACTGGGGAACGTCCGGTGACCCGCTACCTCTCCCTCATCGTGACGGCCTGCCTGGCCGCCGTCGCGGGCCTGTCGTTCCAGCGGGTCTTCGGGCTCGGCGCCGTGCTGCCGGTCGCCGCCGTCGCTGCCGCCGTGCCGACCGCGCTGAGCGCGCTCCTGTCCGGCCCGCGCGAGGACAAGAGGCCATGGCCGTTGTGGATCTCACTGGTGCTGACCGTCGTCGCGTGGGCGGGAACGGTCACCGTCACCGTGCTGCGCCCGGCGCTCAACGCCGGGACGCTGCCGCAGGCGCTCCGCGAGGGCGTGCTCAGCTCCTGGAAGTCGATCCTGACCACGCTGCTGCCCGCGCCCGCGAAGCCGGAGTTGCTCGTCCTGGTGCACGTGGTGGTGTGGCTGGCGGCGTTCGCGTCCGCCGAGCTGGCGCTGCGGACCTCGCTGCGCGCCGTCCCGTGCCTGCCCGCCCTCGCCGTGTGGGCGGTCGCGCTGCCGCTCGGGGTCGACGGACCCGGCTCCAACACGCCGCTCGCCGCCGCGACCGTCGTGCTGGTCGCGGTCCTGGCCCTCGTCCGCGCGGACGGCGCCGGCCGGCGACCGCTGCTCGTGGGCGTGCCCGCCGCCGCCGTCCTAGGCGGGGTCGCGTTCGCCGCGGGCCCGGTCGTCCCGGTCGGCGCCGAGCCGTACGACCCGCGCCGGCAGGTGCGGGCGCCGCCGCCGCAGAGGCACGACGGCGTCAGCCCGCTCGACCGTGTCGGCGGCTGGCTGCTGAATCCCGACCAGGTCATGTTCACCGTCCGGGCCTCACGGAACGAGATCGTGCGGCTCGCCGTCCTCGACCGCTTCGACGGCGTCTCCTGGTCGTCCACGGCCCGGTTCGTGCCGACCGGCAGCCGCGTCCCACGGGGGCCGCGACCAGGCAGGGAACACGAGGTCGCGCAGCGGATCACCATCCGGGACCTACCCGGCGTGTGGGTACCCGCCGCGGACCGTCCACGACGCGTGGACGGCCTCCCGGTCGTCGTCGACCCCGCCGCCGGCGCCTTGGCCGCCACGCGACCGCTGCGCCCGGGGCAGACGTACCGGGTCGAGTCCGTCGTACCCGAATGGACGGCCGGAGACCTCGCCGCCGCGAGCGTCGCCACCGACACCGAGGCGAGGGCCGCGCGGGAACTGCCGTGGGGGCCGGGCGCGAAGGAGCCGCCCCTCCAGATCGCCGAGTTCCGCCGTTTCGCGGGCGCCGCGACCCGCGGCGCGGTGTCACCCGTCCAGAAGGCCGCGATGCTCGCCGAATACCTCAAGCGGTACGCCAGGTACGACGTCACCGCGGCGCCCGGACACGGCTACCGCCAGCTCGACTACTTCCTCGGCGAGGGCAGACGCGGCACGCCCGAGCATTTCGCGACCGCCTACGCGCTGCTCGCCCGCACGCTCGACCTCCCAACGCGGATCGTGGTCGGCTTCGACGGCGGAAAACGCGTCGGCGACACCGTCCACGTCCGTTCCGGGGACGTGATGGTGTGGCCCGAGATCAAGTTCCACGGTCTCGGCTGGATCCGCTTCAACCCGCTCCCCGACAGCGCCCGCCGCTCCAAAGAGAACGACGCGGTCGCGGTCGGCGAGACGGAGCAGAGACTGGAGGAGGCGCAGAAGAGCGCCGCGTCCCAGGAGCGAGACCCCAACCCCCGCGACACGACGCGACGGTCCCCGGAGAAACCGATCCCCGCCGAGGACGCACCCACACCATGGTGGGCCTTCGCGTTCATCGCGGTGGCCATGCTGCTCACCGGTTACGTGCTCGCCGCCCTGCTCGCCCCGACCCTGCGCGGGAGACGCCGCCGAACGGGCACGCCCGCCGCCCGCATCACCGGCGCCTGGCTTCAGGCGCTCGACCACCTCGCCGACGTCGGCCTGGCCAGTGCCCGCACCCTGACCGCGCAGGAGGTCGCGCGGTTCGGCGCGTCCAACATCGGCGACGCCGCCGGCGGGCACCTGCGCCCGCTCGCCGACCTCGTCGACCGCGCCCGTTTCGCCGCGACCCACCCGGACCCGGAGGCCGCCGACCGCGCCTGGCATCACACCGACGAACTGGGCCGCCTCGTCACCGCCAGGGCCGGGCGATTCCACCGCCTCCGCCGCCGCCTGCACCCCCGGTCACTAAGGGACCGCCGGGACGTCCGACCGGACAACGGGACGAACCACGCCGACCCCGCCGACAACGTGGCCGTGCATCCGTGAACATGCGCTTTGTTCGGTCGACCGGGCCGGGTGCCGCCGATCGTGCCTGGTGGAACGTCGACGATGGGTCGCCTCCTCGCCGCCAGCGCCCGATTGCTGAGGGACCGCTGAGGTGGCGTCGCCGGTAGCGTGGGCGTGTGTCGGCGAATGTGCGTCATGTGCGGCCGCCTGAGACGGATGACCTTGATCGGGCCTGGCGGGCCGTGGACGGTGTGTTGGCGCCGACGCCGTTGGTGTCGTCCGAGCTGGCGCCCGGTGCGGCGTTGAAGCTGGAGACGTTCCAGCCGACCGGCGCGTTCAAGGTCCGGGGCGCGCTCGCGGCCGTGGCGGCGCTGCCGGACGGTGTTCCCGCCGTGACGGCCAGCGCGGGCAACCACGGTCTGGGCATGGGGTACGCGGCGGCCAGGTCCGGCGCGGACGTCACCGTGGTCGTGTCGACGCGGGCGTCGCGGGCGAAGGTCGAGAGGATCGCCGCGTATCCGGTGCGGCTCGTCCAGCACGGGACGACCTACGACGAGGCGGAAGCGCACGCGACGGCCCTGTCCGCGCGGAGTTCCGGACACTATGTGTCCGCCTACAACGACCCGGCGGTCATCGCGGGCCAGGGCACCCTCGGACGGGAGCTCGACCGGCAGGCGGACGGGCCGCTCACGGTCGTCGCGCCGGTCGGCGGCGGTGGGCTGCTCGCGGGACTCAGCCTGTGGGCGCGGGAACGCGGGGACGTGCGGCTCGTCGGTGTGGAGTCGGCCGTGTCGCGGGGCGTGTCGGCGTCGGTGGCGGCCGGACGGGTCGTCGAGGTCGAGGTCGGCGAGACGTTCGCCGACGGGCTGCCAGGCAACCTCGAACCCGGCTGCGTCACCCCGGGGGTCATCGGTCCGGACGCCGCGCTGACCGCCGTCACCGATGACCAGATCCGGACGGCGCTGCGCTGGCTGTTCCGGGAGCACGGTCTCGTGGCCGAGGGCGCGGGCGCGGCGGGAGTCGCCGCCGTCCTCGCGGGGAAGGTCGAGGTCACCGGGCGGCTCGTGGTCCTTGTCTCCGGGCGCAACATCACGGCCGAGACCTTCGCCGACGCGCTCCGTGCCGGTTGAGACACGCCCCAGTCTGCGAAAACGCGGATATTTCGAGCTGGTTTCCACTAACTTGTCCCCGTTGTTCGGGGAGTGGGATCGGGGGCGTGTGGATGGGGGGCCTGGGACGGCTGTTCCGGCGTGACCGGCTGACGGGGCAGGTGGCGCTCGGGCTCGTCGGCGTGCTCGGGATCGCCGCCGCCGTCTACGGGGTCGGCGTCGCGGGCGCCACGTACCGGATCTCCGACGTCGGCGCCTGGCTGTCCGCGCGGAGCAAGGGCCTGGCCGTCCACGTCAACGGTCTCCAGGGCAAGGTCGACGGCAAGGCGGGCGTGATCCCGCAGATGCGCGGCCACAACATCAAGATCGTCCAGGACGGCGCCACCGTGCTGATCGTCGACCTGGACACGGGCGTGGTCAGCCGGCTCGACCCGTCCCAGTTGAACATCGGCCAGAGCCGTCCCTTCGGCAAGGGCATCCAGATCCTCGCGGGCGCGGGCAAGGCGTACACGGTCGACTCCGTGAAGGGTGTCGTGCAGGAGATCGATCCGGTCGGGTTGGGGCCGGTGGGTCCGTCCGCCACGCTGCCGCCGATTCTCGGGCAGGCCGCGATCGACGGCAGGGGCGCCCTGTGGGTGCCGGTATCAGCGAGGGGTGAGGTGTCGGCGTTCAAGGACGGCCGGCTGCGACCGCCCGTCCGCGTCGGCGCGCCCGGCGACGGTCTCGCGCTGACCATCGCGGCGGGCGACCCCGTCGTCATCGACTCCGCCGCCGCGACCGCCACCGTCGTCAGGGCGTCCGGGGCGCGGCTCACCGTCACCCTGCCGACGACCGTGCGGCAGGCCGGGCGCGGCGGCGTGCTCGCCCCGGCGCACACCGACGGGAAGACCGTCCCGCTGCTGGTCCCGGGCACCGGCTCTCTGGTGACCGTCGACACCGACACCGGCCGGTACTCCAGCACGCGGCTGGCGATGCCACGGCACCGCTACCGGCCGCCGCAGATGCTCGGCGCGAAGGTCTACATCCCGGACGAGACCGCCGGGGCTCTGATCGTGTACGACGCGGCGGCCAACCGGTTCCAGTCCCCGATCCCGGTGACAGGGCGGCCGTCGAGGCTGGACGTGTTCGTCCGCGACGGGCTGCTGTGGGCGAACGACCCGTCCGGGCCGCGCGCCGTCGTGATCGACCGGCAGGGCGCGCACCGGGGCGTCGACAAGTACAAGGACCGGGTCGCGGGCGGCCCGAAGCGCACCACGATCCCGCTGCCCGGGGACGGGAACGCGCCGCCGCCCCCGGGGCGTCCCGAACAGTCCCGGCCGCGGTCGCGCCCGGGGGAGCCGACCGCGCCGTCCACCGTGACGGTCACGCCGGGCGCGGGCACCATGCGCGTCGACTTCCAGCCCTCGCGCGGCGACGGCGTCGTCGGATACGTGCTGAAGGACGTGCCGCCCGGCCTGTCCGCCGCGCCGTCCGCGATCGCGCCGGGCGCGGGCGCCTTCACTTTCACCGTGAGCGGCGGTGACTGCGGTCGCGAGTACCGGTTCCGCGTCGCCGCCCGCTACAAAGACGCGCACGGCCGGATCCGGGAGCAGGTATCGGACGCCAGCGATCCCGTCCGGCCGTGCGTCACGCCGGGTGCGCCGACCGGCCTCACCGCGCGGGCCACCGCGTCCGGCGCGCGGCTCGCGTGGACGGCCCCGCCCGGCGCCGGGGCCACCGCCTACGAGGTCGCCTGGGACGGTCCGGTCCGGGGCCGCCGGACGGTGTCGGCGACGTCCGCGACGCTCGGCGAGGTGTGGACGAACGGCTCCTACACCTTCACCGTCGCCGCCGTGAACGGCGCGGGAACCGGCCCGAAGGCGACCCGCGCGGCGAGGCTCACCGGCCCCGCGACCCGCTTCCAGGTGGAGCGCAACGGCAAGTCCACCGGCTACGTCAGGAGCGTCGCCGACGCGAACGGCGGCACGGTCGTCACGACCATGAAGGACAACAACGGCGAGAGCATCGTCGTCAATTGCCAGAAGAAAGGCGTGTACTACAGGAGGAACGACGCCCTCGCTGGTGATATGTACGCAAATATCACCTACAACGGCAAAACCGGCTACATCATTGGATATCTCGTAAACACGCCGGGGGACTGGAAGAACTTCTCCGGACTGCCGGTCTGGAACTGCGGATAATCGCGCATCCCGTCAGCCGCGCTTCTTGTTGACGCACGCGGGCGCCGACCAGGACACGTCCGGCGCCTGCCCCTCGTTGAGGCGCAGCACCGCGCCGACCCGGAAGCAGTAGACGGCCTTCGGCCGCAAACCCGAGACGGTCGCCGACCGGGAGTCGCGCTTGACCGGCACGATCGGGGTCGAACCGGCGGGCTGCCGCTGGACGAGCAACGGCAGCCCCCGCGCGGCGGACGGCAACGCCCAGCGGAGCGCCGCCGTCCGCCCGACCGGCCTGGCGACCAGCCGGCGGGGACGCGTCGCCGCGAACTGCTCGGGCGTGATCGGCTCCACCGGGACGCCCGCGGGCGGCTGCCGGGCGACCGGCGTGGACGACGGCGACGACGCGGGCGGGTCCTCCCCGGAACCGTCGCCGGTCAGGGCGAGGGCGCCGAGGCCGAGCCCCACCCCGCCGACGAGCGCGACGCCCGCCGCGACGAACAGGCCGCGCCGCGACCCGCCGTCCGTTCGGTCCCGGGTGGGCTGATGCGGTGTCGTGTGCGGGTCGGTACGGGGCGGCGCGGGCTCCGGGAACCGGGGCAGGGGGGCGGGAAGGGGCACGGGGGTGGACGGTTCCTGGGCGGTCGGCGCCCACTCCGGAACCGGCGGCGGTCCCGCCATGTCGGGAAAGTACGGCACCGGGCCGGAACGGGACGCGGACGACGGACCCGAGGACGCGGACCCGGTGTCGCCACCGCCCCTCCGCGGCGCGGGCGGCACGGAGGCGCCGCTGTGCGGGACGTCCGTGACCGGCAGGCCCAACTCGCCCTGCACGCGCTGCAACGCCCGCGCGAACTCGACGGCGGTCGCGAACCGCTGCTCGGGGGTCTTCGCCATCGCGCGGCCGATGGCGTCCGCGACCTGCGGGGGCACGTCCGGCCGGGGGATCAGCGGCGGCGGCTCGTTCAGGATTCGCAACATCAGCAGCGCGATGCCCTCGCCGATCGGGCCCTTGAACGCCGGACGGCCCGCGAGGAGCTGGTACAGGGTCGACCCGAGCGAGTAGATGTCGGCGCCGACGCCGGGCGGCCGTCCCTCCAGCACCTCCGGCGCCGCGTGGTGCGGGGTGAACGCCTGCGTGTGGGTGGCGTCGAAGGCGTCGACCAGGCGCGCGATCCCGAAGTCGGCGAGCGCGGGCTCCCCGTACCTGGACAGCAGCACGTTCTGCGGCTTGACGTCGCGGTGCAGGACGTCGGTCTCGTGGGTCGCGGCGAGCGCGCCCGCCATCTTCACCCCGATGCGGAGGACGTCCGCGACGGGCAGCGGCCCCTCCCGCGCGAGCCGGTCGGTGAGCGCGCCCTGCTCGAAGTACTCCATCGCGATGTAGGGGCGGCCCGACCGGGTGGTGCCGGTGTCCAGCACGGTCACGATGTTCGGATGACCGGACAGCCTTCCGGTGATCCTGCTCTCCCGCTGGAAGCGCCGCATCGCCGTGTCGTCGACGGAGCCGATCGACAGGACCTTCAGCGCGACCATCCGGTCGAGGTGCTCCTGGTGCGCGCGGTACACGACGCTGAAGCCGCCCTCGCCGACCTGCTCCAGCACCCGGTACCCCGGAACGTCCTCGATCAGCATCGGGGGCTCATGGGGGGAATCCTTCTTCGTCGCTCGTCCGGTTCGCGGCGGGGGCGCGATCCTTCGATGTCCTGCGGCCCGGGAAGGTTCCGCGGAGGTCAACAGCGTAGTACGGGGACGGATCGGAAGCGGTGCTCCGCGTGCGGGCGGGCCGCGACCCGCCGACCGGGGACGCGCTTCCGATGAAATGGACCGGCGTTTTCCATGGGGCGATAATCGTTGTCCCAATTACGCCTCAGCGGTGTTCCGCGGCGCCCTAACCTCATGGTTCCCGACGAAGGAACGGTCCGGAGGGAGTGGCCCGGCGTGACGGACGATGTCCTGGCGAGTCCGGAGACGGAGACGCCGACGACGAAAACTGCTTATGGCGACCTTGTCCGGATGGCGTATTTCGTTCTTCCGGGGACGGGTAAACGCGTCTACCGGCTGGCGATCGCGCGCCGGATCGTGGACGGCACCGCTCGCGGCGCCCGGGACCGTTCGCCCGCCGGGTACGCCCGCCGCCGGACCCGGGTGCTGCGCCGGGCGATGCGCCCGTCCCGCCGGCTCCGGATCGGGCTCGGGCCGTGGCTGCGGGCGCTGCCCGCGCAGCTTCCCGACCCCGCGCTCACCGCCGCGCTCGCCAGGCTGGACCCGCACGTCCGCGTCGCCTACGTCCTGCGCCATGTCGAGGGCCTGCCCCGGTACGCCGTCCGCGACCAGCTGATCGAGCTGCGCGTCCGCGACCCGTGGCCGGTGATCCGCGCCGCCGACGCCGCCACGCTCCCGTCCGCGCGGCGCCCCGAGCGGTTCGAGCCGGTGCTGCCGCGTCCGGTCCGGACCCGGTCGGCGGCGCCGCTGGTGCTCGCGACCTTCCTCACCGGGGTCCTGGCCGCCGTGCTGGTGATGACCGAGCACGACGAGCCGGGGGCGGACGCCCCACGCCTGGTGTTCGCCGAGCCGGACGCCTGGACCCGCGCCCGCACGCTCGACGCCTGGCCGGTGCGCGGCGACCTCGCCCGCGACCGGACCTTCACCGGCCGCGCCGCCGCCGCGTGGCCGGGCTCCCGACGCTCCGGCGGCGCGCCGCAGCTCCTCTACGCGGGCCGTGTCGACGGCGTGCCCGTCGCCGTGCTGCGGCGCGGCGACCGGCTCGCCCGGTACTCGCCCGGCGGCCTCGTCGTCACCGCCGCGGGCGCCGACCCGTCCGCGCCGATCGCCCTGGGCGGCGGACGCTACCTCCTCGCCCCGTGGGACGCGCCGCCGCAGACCCTCGAAGGCGGCCCGCTCGCCACGTCGGACGGCGTGACCGCCCCGATCCGGGGCCGCGCCGGCTGCGGCCGGGGCCCGCTCTTCCACCTCGGCACGAGAACGGTCGGCGACCTCGGCGGCCCGCGCGCCGCCGTCCTCACCTACCACTCGCCCGCCTACCGCCCGGACGGGACGGACCGGCTCGACCGCCTGGGCCCGGAGGGGCGCAGGATCTGGGACCGCCTGGCCTGCGTCGCCCCGTCGCCGCGGCCGGTGTCGGAGGCGATGGCGTGGCGCTTCTGGTCGGGCCGCCTCCCGCACGGCGGCGGCCGGGCCGACTGGGTCTGCACCCGCCTCACGCACGCCGCCGGCACCATCGCCCGCGCCACGCTGCTCGCCGCGAAGGACCAGGCCACGGGACACTGCGACGCCCGTCGCCCGGCCAGCGGGACGTGGTGGCGGGCGCCGTCCGACCGCTGGTACTACCTGGCGGCCGCCGGACGCGGACTCGTCCCGCACGTGACCGGCGTCGACCGTTCGACCACGGAGGACCGCCTGCTCGTCGCGCCCGGCCCCCGGACCACCCCGCTCGCCGTCACCGCCCGCTGAGCCGCCCGGATCGGGCACACTGGGGGACCGAACGACATTCAGGGAGTCGCGGATGGGCAGCGGGCCACTCTCCGGAACACGGGTCATCGAGCTGGCCGGGATCGGGCCCGGACCGTTCGCCGCGATGCTGCTGGCCGACCTCGGCGCCGACGTCGTCCGCGTCGACCGCGCCACGGCCGTGCGGGACGGGGAGGCCACCGGCGGGACCGACTTCACGAACCGCGGCAAACGGTCCATCGCGATCGACCTCAAGAGCGACCGCGGCCGGGACGTCGCCCTCCGCCTGGTCGAACGGGCCGACGTCCTCGTGGAGGGGTTCCGTCCCGGGGTCGCCGAACGCCTCGGCCTCGGCCCGGACGACTGCCTGGCCCGCAACCCGGCGCTCGTCTACGGGCGCATGACCGGCTGGGGTCAGGAGGGGCGCCTCTCCCACACCGCCGGGCACGACATCGCCTACCTCGCCGTCACCGGCGCCCTGCACGCCGTCGGCCGCGCCGACGGCCCGCCGCAGGTCCCGGTTAACCTGCTCGGCGACTTCGCGGGCGGCAGCATGTACCTCGTCGTCGGCGTCCTGTCGGCGCTCCTCGCGGCGCGGACCTCCGGGCGCGGGCAGGTCGTGGACGCCGCCATCGTGGACGGCGCCGCGCATCTGTCCACGTTCGTCCACGGCCTCCTCGCGGGCGGCCTCTGGGAGGACCGTCGCGGCGTCAACCTGCTCGACACCGGCGCCCCCTGGTACGACGTCTACGAGACCTCCGACGACCGGCACATGGCCGTGGGCGCCCTCGAACCGCGCTTCTACGCCGAGCTCCTCCGCCTCCTCGGCCTCGCCGACGAGGACCTGCCCGCCCGGCACGACCGCGCGGGCTGGCCCACGTTGCGCGCCCGGTTCGCCGCCGTCTTCCGCACCAGGACCCGCGACGAGTGGACGGAGATCTTCGTGCCGAGCGACGCCTGCGTGGCGCCCGTCCTCTCCCTGACCGAGGCGGCCGACCACCCCTGGAACACCTCCCGCGGCGTCTTCCCCACGCTCGCGGGCCACCGCCAGCCCGCCCCCGCTCCGCGCTTCTCCCGAACCCCCGCGCGCACCGACGGCGTCCCCGTCCTCCCCGGCGGCCAGTCCCGCGCCGTCCTGGACGACCTCGGCTTCCCCGACACCGAAAGCCTTCTCAGGGACGGCACCGTCACACAGGCCTAATCCGCCGGTTCACCGGGGCGGACGTCGGGACGTCAGCCGACGGCGTCCGCGACCGCGCCCGACCACAGGGTGAGCGCGTCGTCGACCTGCTCCGCGGTGACGATCAGCGGCGGGATCATCCGGACGACGTTGCCGTGCGCGCCGCAGGTCAGCAGCAGCAGCCCGCGTTCGGCGGCGGCCCGCTGCGCCCGCTGGGCGGCGGTCGTGTCGGGTTCGCCGTCCGGCGTGGTGAACTCGCTGGCCTGCATCAGCCCGAGGCCGCGCACGTCGCCGATCGCCGGATGGTCGGCGGCGACCTTGCGGAGGCCGTCGGCGAGCCGCGCGCCCTGCCGGGCGGCGTTGGCGACGAGGTCCTCGTCCCGGATGACCTCCAGCGTCGCGAGCGCGGCGGCGCAGGACACCGCGTTGCCGCCGTACGTGCCGCCCTGCGAGCCCGCCCAGGCCCGCTCCATCAGCGAGGTCGGCGCGGCGATCGCCGACAGCGGGAACCCGCTGGCCAGGCCCTTGGCGGTGATGAGGACGTCGGGCCGCGCCGCCGCGTGCTCGTGCCCCCAGAACCGGCCGGTGCGGCCGAACCCGGTCTGCACCTCGTCCATGATCAGCAGGATGCCGTGCCGGTCGGCGCGCTCGCGCAGACCCTCCAGAAACGCGGGCGGCGCGGGGATGTAGCCGCCCTCGCCGAGCACGGGCTCGACCATGAACGCCGCCGTGTCGGACGCGGGGCTCGCCGTGGCGAGCAGGTAGTCCAGCTCGCGCAGCGCGAACCGCGTCGCCTCCTCCTCGGGCCACCCGTACCGGTACGCCTGCGGGAACGGCGCGATCGCGACGCCCGGCATCAGCGGGCCGATCCCGGCGCGGAACTTCGTGCCCGCCGTCGTGAGCGCGGCGGCGCCCATCGTCCGGCCGTGGAAGGAGCCGTGGAACACCACGATGTTCTGGCGGCCGGTGGCGTGCCGGGCCAGCCGGATGGACGCCTCGACGGCCTCGCTGCCGCTGTTGAGGAAGAACAGCGAGTCGAGACCGTCCGGGAGCACCTCGCCGAGCGCGTCGGTGAGCCGCAGCAGCGGCTCGTGCATGACCGTCGTGTACTGCCCGTGGATCAGCGTGCCGACCTGCCGGCGCGCCGCCTCGACCACGCGCGGGTGGCAGTGGCCGGTGTTCGTGACGCCGATGCCCGCGGTGAAGTCCAGATGGCGTCCGCCGTCGGTGTCGTAGAGGTAGACGCCCTCGCCGCGCTCGGCCAGGACGGGAGTGGCCTGCTTGAGCAGGGGTGACAGCGTTGCCATGGCGGCCCTCCGGTAGATTGTCGACAATCTGCAATGTAGGTGGGGCGGTCTCCGATGTCCAGCGCGGTGGCCGGTGCGGTGGCCGGTGCGGTGGCCGGTGCGGTCAGGTGGCGCGGAGACGGTCGATGGAGTCGGTCATGTGCTCCTCGATGAGGGTCAGCAGCCGCTCCTCCTCGCCATCGCCGATCGCGTCGACCAGCCGCCGGTGCTCCTCGACCAGCTCGGACGGCTCCGGGTAGGTGTCCTGGAGGGCGTTCAGGCACATGCGGGTCTCCACCAGCAGCGTGTGCGCCATCCGCTCCAGCCGGGGGCTGCCGGACGAGCTGACCAGCACCTCGTGGAACGCCTGGTCGGCGTCGCTCATCGCCACCCGGTCGCGTTGCTCGGCCGCGTCGACCAGCGCCTCCAGGGCCTCGGTGAGCCGGGCCACCGCCTCGCCGCGGTTGCGTTCCATGATGAGCCGGCAGGCCTCGCGCTCGATCGCGAGGCGGGCGAGGTAGACGTCCTCGACGTCGCCCTCGTCCAGCGTGCGGACGAACAGCCCGCGGTGCGGCTCGCTGACCAGCAGCCCCTCCTGGACGAGCCGCTGCATCGCCTCGCGCAACGGGCCACGGCTGATGCCGAGCCGGGCGGCCAGCTCGGCCTCGCCGAGCTGCGCGCCGGGTTCCAGCGAGCCGTACATGATCGCCGAGCGCAGCTCGTCAGAGACGATCTCGACGGTCGACTTGCGGGGGACGGGTTCCAGCTCACCCAAACGGCCCATGCCGCGGGCCCCTTTCGTTATTCCGTTATGGCTGCCAGGCATGTCGTCCCGGCCCGGCGGGGACGGCGGCGGGCGCGGCGAACAGCCGGCCCAGCCCGGGGCGCGGTGCGAGCCCCCCGGTGCCGGACGCGAGCCGCAGCCCCTCCCACACGCTCACCTGGTTGGCGGTCAGCACCGGCTTGCCGACGACCGCCTCCAGCTCGTCGAGCCAGGACACGGTGTGCAGCGCGGTGTCGGGCACCAGCACCGCCTCGGCGTCCGGATGGTCGTTGGCCGCGACGAACGCGAGCACCTCCTCGCGGCCGAGGGTGCCGACCTCGGCGGCGGTGACGATGCCCCGGCAGGACAGCGCCACCACCTCGACGCCGGCCCGGCCGAGGAACGCGACGAACCGCTCGGCGACGTCGGACGGGTAGGTCGCGGCGACCGCGACCCTGGTCAGGCCGAGCGCGCGGGCCGCGTGCACGAACGCGAACGATGTACTGGACGCCGGCACGCCCGCCGCCGCCGCGACGCCCTCCACCTGCCGTTGGGCGCCGTCCCAGCCGAACACGAAGCTGCCGCTGGTGCAGGCCCACACGGCGGACCTGACGCCCATCTCCCGCAGCGTCCGGGCGCCGTCGGCGAGGACGTCGGCGCCGCCGATGTCCAGCAGCGCGTCGACGCGGTGGGCGTCCTCGCGCATCAGCGTGTGCACGACCGGCAGGCGCACCCCGCCGAGGGCGCGCTCGATGGCCGGGTAGTCGTCCTCGGCGCTGTGCCCGGGGTACAGGAAACCGGCGCTCAACCCGTTCTGGTGCATGGAGTCGACAATCCTAACGCTCGGGGCGATCATGCCGCCGTGGACGGGGCCAGCGCGACCAGCGACTGCCCGGGACCGGCCGCGGACCGGCCCATCGCGCGCAGCGCCGAGCACATCGTGACCTGGTTGGCGGTGAGGACCGGCTTGCCGATCATCTGCTCCAGCGGCGCGATGATGTCGTAGGTGGGCACGTTGGTGCAGCTGATGAAGACCGCCTCGGCCTCCGGGCCGTCCACCGTCGACACCGCCGACACGATCTCGCCGTATCCGACCTTCCAGATGTGGCTGAGCAGCCCCATCCCGACGGACGACACGACCTCGATGCCGTACTCGCCGAGGAACGACACCAGCCGCTCGGTGACCGCGTCGATGTACGGGGTGACGACCGCGATGCGGCTGACGTTCAGCAGCCGCAGCGACTCCACCAGCGCGCCGGACGTCGTGGTGGACACCGGCGCGCCCGCCGACAGCATCGACTGGTGCAGTTGCAGCTCGCCCGCCTTGCCGCCGATGAAGCTGCCCGAGGCGCAGGCGTAGGCGACGGCGAGCGGTTCGGGGGCCAGCACGTCCCGGGTGGCCTGCCGGACGATCGACTGGTCCGACAGCGCGGACGCCATCTCGACCGTGACCGGCACCGGCACGTACGGGAGCCGCGTCATGAACAGCGACACGTCGTCGGGCGTCCACCGCCACAGCTCACGGTCGAGGGCGAAGTCGAACGGGGCGACCACGCCCACGCCGTGCTGGGCGAGCAGCTCGGGCCCGACGACCAGCGTGGGGTCGAATGTCATCTGCGCAGCCACCGCTCTATGACTCGGCGCGGCTGTAGAGGAGGCGCTCGCCGACCCCGCCGGAGCGCCAGACGTCGTTGCACGCCTCCGCCATCCGGTCGAGCCCGTCGACGATCGTCGCGTACACGTTGCCGGGGACCCAGCCGACGTCCCCGTTGAGCAGCAGGTTGTTGCGGCCGTAGAAGATCGCGAGATCGATGACGCCGGGCAGCGCGTGGATGCCCTTCTCCTCCTTGAACCTGCGATCCAGCATGCCGCCGGCGAACGAGAAGTAGACGACGTCACCCGGGATCGGGGTGACGGTGGGGTTCTCCAGGCCGACCTCTTCCTCGGAGAACCGCTCGACCATCGTGTACACCTCGTTGCGGGCGTACTTGGCGTGGTACGCGTCGCCGCCGAGGGGCAGGGCACGCCACACCGCCTCGCAGGTTCGCGGCGCGTCCTTTTCGAGCAGCTCCGCCACGCACGAGACGCCGCGCCGCTCCAGTGTGATGGTCATCAGCTTGGGCATGCTGGACCTCCCCGCGAACAGGGGTGAGCGAGAGCGTCGCCACCCGAAGGACTCTCCATGTTTGTGGGGGGAACACCCCCACACCCCTCGGAAGGGGTGCAGTCAGAGCGCTCTGGGATCCGTCCTGGCCTTGCGTGGGCAGCGGTTGCGACGGTCTTGCAGCACACAGATTCCCAGTGCGGTTCCCCGGGCCGAGCGAACCGCGCTGATTGTTGACAATCCTACGAACCCTTCCTAGCGTGTCAATGCCTCCTTGAGTTGCCTTCACGTAAACTCCGAACTCCCTGAAAGTGGCGCCGATGGAGCCTGTTCCGCCCGCACCCGGCGGGCCGCCCGACGTGGTGGTTCTGACGGGGGACGTCCCGCCGTCCGGCATGGCCGCCGCGGAGCGCCTCGCCCGCGTCCGCCACGTCGGCGAATCCGGGCTTGCGGAGGCCCTTCCGGACGCCGACGTCCTGTTCGTGTGGGACTTCCTGACCGACGCGCTCGCCGACGCGTGGCCCTCCCGCGGCGGGCCCCGTTGGGTGCACATCGCGAGCGCGGGCGTCGACCGGCTGATGTTCCCGGAACTGGTGCGGGGCGACACGGTCGTCACGAACTCGCGGGGGGTCTTCGACGAGCCGATCGCCGAGTACGTCCTCGGGCTGGTGCTCGCCTTCGCCAAGGACCTGCACACGACGATCCGGCTCCAGGGCGCGCGGCGCTGGCGGCACCGCGAGACCGAGCGGATCACCGGCGCCCGCGCGCTGGTCGTCGGCACGGGGCCGATCGGCCGGGCGATCGGCCGCCGGCTGACCGCCGCGGGCCTGGAGGTGTCCGGCGCCGGGCGCACCGCCCGCGACGCCGACCCCGACCTCGGCACCGTCCATCCGATGGAGCGGCTGGACGGGGCGCTCGCCGCCGCCGACTACGTCGTGCTGGCGGCGCCGCTCACGCCCCGGACCCGCGGCATGATCGACGCGGCGGCGCTGGACCGGATGCGGCCGTCGGCGCGGCTGATCAACATCGGGCGCGGCGCGCTGGTCGCCGAGGCCGACCTCGTCAAGGCGCTGCGCGACGGCCGGATCGCGGGCGCGGCGCTCGACGTGTTCGAGGACGAGCCGCTGCCGGAGTCCTCGCCGCTCTGGGACCTGCCGAACGTCGTCGTCTCGCCGCACATGTCGGGCGACGTGGTCGGCTGGCGCGACGAGCTCGTCCGCGTGTTCGTCGACAACCTCGACCGTTACGTGTCCGGCCGCCCGCTGCGCAACGTCGTCGACAAGCGGCTCGGCTACGTCGGCTCCGACCAGAGGGGGTAGCCATGTCCGATGCGGCCGACCTGACCGCGACCGAACTCCTGGCGGCGTACGAGGCCGGGACGCTGTCCCCGGTCGAGGCGACCGAGGCCGTCCTCGCCCGGATCGGCCGGGACGACCCCGCCCTCAACGCGTTCTGCCTCGTCGACGAGGAGACCACCCTCGACATGGCCCGCGCCGCGACCGACCGGCGGCGGCGCGGCGCGACGCTCGGGCCGCTGGACGGCGTGCCCGTCTCCATCAAGGACATCCTGCTCACCCGGGGCTGGCCGACGCTGCGCGGTTCCGCGACGTCCGACCCGGCGGGCCCGTGGGACGAGGACTCCCCGGCCGTCGCCCGCCTCCGCGAACAGGGCGCGGTGTTCGTCGGGAAGACGACCACCCCGGAGTTCGCGTGGAAGGGCGTGACCGACAACCCGGTCGACGGCGTCACCCGCAACCCGTGGGACATGACCCGCACGCCCGGCGGGTCGAGCGGCGGCGCGGCCGCGGCCGTCGCGGCGGGCATGGCGCCGCTCGCGCTCGGCACCGACGGCGGCGGCTCGGTCCGCATCCCCGCCGCGTTCACCGGGATCTTCACCCTCAAGCCGACCTACGGCCGCGTCCCGCACTATCCGGCGAGCGCGTTCGGGACGCTCGCGCACACCGGCCCGATGACGAACACGGTCGCGGACGCGGCGCTGCTGCTCGACGCGGTCTGCGGCGCCGACGGCCGCGACTGGTCGTCGCTGCCCCCGCCGGACACCGCGTTCACCGAGCCCGGACCGGACGACCTGACCGGCCTGCGGGTCGCGTTCAGCCCCGACCTCGGGTACGCGCGGGTCGATCCGGAGATCGCGGCGTCCGTCGCGGCCGCCGCCGAGGCGTTCGCCGAGCTCGGCGCGAAGGTCGAGCAGGTCGACCCGGGATTCGGGGACCCGGTGGAGGAGTTCGAGGTCCTGTGGTTCGCGGGCGCCGCCAAGGTCGTGGAGCGGCTCTCACCGCAGGAACGAGCCCGCCTCGACCCGGGGTTGCGGGAGATCTGCGACCAGGGGGCCCGGTACTCGGCGGTCGAGTACCTCACCGCGACGGCCCGCCGCATGGAGCTGGGCCGTCTCATGGGCGTGTTCCACGAGCAGTACGACCTGTTGCTGACCCCGACGATGCCCATCGCCGCGTTCGAGGCGGGCGTGGAGGTCCCGCCGGGGTCGGCGTCCCGCCGCTGGACGAGCTGGACCCCGTTCACGTATCCGTTCAACATGACGCAGCAGCCCGCCGCGAACCTGCCGTGCGGTCTCACCTCCGAGGGCCTGCCCATCGGCCTCCAGGTCATCGGCGCCCGCCATGCCGACGCCCTGGTGATGGCCGCCTGCGCCGCCTACGAGAAGGCACGGCCCTGGAAGCGGCTCATGGGGAAGCGGCCCACGGGAAGGTGAGCGTCGAGGGCCGCTAGTCGGAGTCGGGCCGCTCCAGCTCCTTGCCGTGCCCCTTCCGGCGGCTCGGCCGGCGGCGCTTCACCCCGACCCCGCCCCAGAACGCCAGGCCCTTGACCACGACCGTCGGGGCGCCGGGCACGCCGGGCCCGCTCGCCCCATGGTCGAACCCGCCCATGATGCCGAGGCCCTTGACGTGGACGGTGAGGTCGTCCGGCACGATGACCTCGAACCCGCCCATCACGGCGAGCGCCCGGATCGTCGTCACCGGCTCCTCGAACCGCGCCTCACGCAAGTCGATCTTGCCGCCGCCCCAGAACGCGAACGCGCGGAACCTGCGAGGGACGTTCCACACGCCGGTCCGCCGGAACCCGCTCATGATGCCGATACCGGTCTTCCACGACGGCGCGGCCTCGACCGGGCTCCAATCCCTCCCGGTCGTCGGAGACGGCGGCGTCGCACCCGGCGACGGCAGGTCACGGGTGATCGGCTCCAGCTCCGCGTACGTCTTGGCCGCGTACACCGCGTCCAACCGCTCGTCGAGCTCCGCCAGCGTCAACCGCCCCTCCCCGGCCGCCTCGCGCAGGATGTGCGCGACCCGTTCGCGGTCCGCGTCACCGGCCCGCATCTCCGGCGTTCCGGAACGCTCCGGGAGGTTCGTCATGGCCCAAGCCTAGAACCTGTTCCGAACTGGCCCCAGCCCCACGCGCGAACGCGTAACCGCCCGGTGCAGCGACGCCGAAGGCGAGCGGATCGCGAAGCGATGCGCGTTCGCACGGGAACGGTCACGCAGCGAGCCGCCGGGCGAGTGGAGTGGGCCGGTCCTGCAATCAACACAGCGACCTCAGCCCGCACGCGAACGCGTTACCCGTCCGGTGCAGCGAAGCCGGAGGCGAGCGGAGCCGGGCGGATCGCGAAGCGATGCGCGTTCGCCCAGACACGGTCACGCAGCGAGCCGCAAGGCGAGCGAAGTGGGCCGGGTCTTTACAACACAGCCTCTAGGCGGACGACGACCGACTTGGACGTCGGCGTGTTGCTGATCTCGGCGGTGCTGTCGAGCGGGACGAGGACGTTCGTCTCCGGGAAGTACGCCGCCACGCAGCCCCGCGCGGTCGGGTAGGACACGATCCGGAAGGACGGCGCCCGCCGCTCCACCGTGCCGGTCGACGGCCCGGCGGACGGGTCCGGCCACTCCGAGACCAGGTCGACCACGGCGCCGTCGCGCAGCCCGAGGGCGGTCAGGTCGGCGGGGTTGACGAACACGACGCGGCGCCCGGCCTTGATGCCCCGGTAGCGGTCGTCCAGGCCGTAGATCGTGGTGTTGTACTGGTCGTGGCTGCGGACGGTCTGGAGCAGCAGCCGCCCCTCCGGGACCCGCAGGACCTCCAGCTCGTTCACCGTCAGGTTCGCCTTGCCGGTCGCGGTCGGGAACCGGCGCTCGTCGCGCGGCGCGTGCGGCAGCGTGAACCCGCCGGAGCCGCGGATCCGGGCGTTGTAGTCGTCGAAGCCGGGCACGACCCGGGAGACATGGTCGCGGATCACGTCGTAGTCGCGCTCCATCGCGTCCCAGCCGATGCCCGAGCCGGGCAGCGTCGCCTTCGCGAGACGGCAGACGATCGACACCTCCGACAGCAGGTGCGGCGACGCGGGCGCGAGGCGGCCCCGGGACGCGTGCACCATGCCCATCGAGTCCTCGACGGAGACGAACTGCGGGCCGGAGTCCTGGACGTCGCGTTCGGTGCGGCCGAGCGTCGGCAGGATCAGCGCGGTCTCGCCCGTGACCGCGTGCGAGCGGTTGAGCTTCGTCGACACCTGCGCGGTCAGGCGGCAGCCCCGCAGCGCCGCCTCGGTCACCGCGGAGTCGGGGGTCGCCCGGACGAAGTTGCCGCCCATCCCGAGGAACACCTTCGCGCGGCCGTCCCGCATGGCGCGGATCGCGTCCACGGTGTCCAGGCCGTGCTCGCGGGGCGGCTCGAAGCCGAACTCGGCGGCGAGGGCGTCGAGGAACTCCGGTTTCGGCTTCTCCCAGATGCCCATCGTCCGGTCGCCCTGCACGTTGGAGTGGCCGCGCACCGGGCACACGCCCGCGCCGGGACGGCCGATGTTGCCGCGCAGCAGCAGGAAGTTGACGACCTCCCGGATCGTCGGGACGGAGTTGCGGTGCTGGGTGAGGCCCATCGCCCAGCAGACGATGATCTTCTTGGCGGCCAGCACGTCGCCGACCGTCGCCTCGATCTCCTCCCGGGTCAGGCCGGTCGCCTCCAGCACGTCGTCCCAGTCCAGGCCGCGGACGTGCTGCTCGAACGCCGCGAACCCGTGGGTGTGCGCGTCGAGGAACTCCCGGTCGACGGCGTCCGGCGCGTCCGATTCGAGGAGCATCCGGTTGATCGCCTGGAACAGGGCGAGGTCGCCGTTCAGCCTGATCTGGAGAAACCGGTCGGCGAGCGCCGTGCCGCGGCCCGTCATCCCGGACCGGCGCTGCGGGTTCCTGAACCGCATCAGTCCGGCCTCGGGCAGCGGGTTCACGGCGACGATCCGGGCCCCGCCCTTCTTGGCCCGTTCCAAAGCGGAGAGCATCCGCGGATGGTTGGTGCCGGGGTTCTGGCCCACGACGAAGATCAGATCGGCTTCGTGGAGGTCGTCCAGCCGCACCGAGCCCTTGCCGATGCCGATCGTCTCGACCAGCGCCGAGCCGGACGACTCGTGGCACATGTTGCTGCAGTCCGGGAGGTTGTTGGTCCCGAACGCCCGGACGAACAGCTGGTAGGCGAACGCGGCCTCGTTGCTCGTCCGGCCCGAGGTGTAGAAGACGGCCTCGTCCGGCGAGTGGAGCGCGTTGAGCTCCGCCGCCAGCAGCCCGAACGCCTCGTCCCAGGACACCGGCTCGTAGTGCTCGGACCCGGCGCGCTTCAGCATCGGCTCGGTGAGCCGTCCCTGCTGCCCGAGCCAATGGTCGGACCGCTCCGCCAGTTCGGCCACGGTGTGCCGGGCGAAGAACTCGCGGGTGACGCGCCGTGTCGTGGCCTCCTCGGCGACGGCCTTGGCGCCGTTCTCGCAGAACTCGGCGACGTGCCGGTGGTCGCCTTCCGGCCAGGCGCACCCCGGGCAGTCGAAACCCTGCTTCTGGTTGACGCGCAGCAGCGTCAGCGCGGTGCGCCGCACGCCCATCTGGTCGTAGGACTGGCGCAGCGCGGCCGTGACCCCCGGCACGCCCGCGGCCCACTCCTTCGGCTTCGACACCTTCATCCGGGCGTCATCGAAGTCGTCGGCGGGCGCTTTGCGGGTCATCGCTCACATCCTTGAAACTCGGTAGGACTTGTCCCACTGTCGCACGTGAACGGCGGTTTCACTGAGGCGGGCCCTCCACGAGCCGGATCGTCGCCCCCACGCGGGCGCCCTGCGGGGTGGTCCACTCTACGCGGACGATATCGCCCGGCCGGTGCGCCAGGACCAGCGCGGTCAGCGTGGTGGGGGAGTCCACCGCCCGGCCGCCGAGGCCCACGATGGCCGCGCCAACGGGAACGCCCGCCGTCTCGGCGGGAGCACCGTGAACGATCTCCGCGACGACCGCGCCGGGAACGCCGCCGGTGGAGCGTACCTTGACGCCGAGCATGGCCGTCGGGCCGATGTGCACGGTGGGCGACGACTCGCCGCGCTGGATCTGCCGGGCGACGGCCAGGGCGTCGTCGGACGGGATGGCGTACCCGCGGTGGTCCTTCTTCGGCGTGGCCCCGTTCATCGCGAACCCGGCGGACGCGGCGGTGTTGACGCCGATGACCCGGCCCGCGGTGTCCAGCAGCGGGCCGCCGGAGTCGCCCGGCCGGATCGGCGCGCTGGTCTCGATCAGCCCGGACAGGCGCTCGGACGTGCCGTGCGTGTCGTCGCGGGCGGTGACGGACTGCTCCAGCGCGGTGACCTCGCCGGTGACGACGGTGGGAGTGCCGCCCTTGCCGCCCGCGTTGCCGACGGCCGTGACCGTGTCGCCGACCCGCACGTCCGTCGCGGACGTGAACTCGGCGACCTTGAGCCGGGTCGCGTCGGTCAGCCGGATCACCGCGATGTCGCCCGCGCGGTCGTACCCGACGACCCGCGCGGAGTAGGTGCGGCGGTTGTCGGTGTCGGTGCCCTTGATCTCCGTCGCGCCCCGGATCACGTGGTTGTTGGTGAGGACGAGGCCGGACGGGTCGAGGACGATGCCCGTCCCGGCGGCGCGGGTGCCGTTCAGCGACTGCCGGGTCTCGATGTTGACGACTCCGGGCCGCCGCCCGCTGGGCCGGGTGTCCTCGGCGGTCGGGGTCGCCGTGACGGGCGGCGGGACGTCCCGGCCCCCGCCGACGTCGACCGCGCGGCACCCGGCGGCGAGCAGGGACAACAGCGTGACCAGAAGTATCAGGATCGCGGTACGGGCGCCGCGACGCGCGGTGTCCTCGCTCACTCGGCCTCCTAGCGCCTTCCCCCAGCGCTTTCGGCATTTGTTCCCCTTTTTCGAGGATTAGCCCGAGACGAGGGAGGCGGTGCCGCGCGACCGGGCGGCGGACGCGGTGGCGGCGACCGCGAGGAAGGCCAGGGCGGCGATCGCGAGGGCCATGGGCACGGCGGTGTCCGGCCCGGCGATCCCGGCGAGCGGCGCGGCGGCGCCGCCCAGCGCGAACTGCGACACCCCGAGCAGCGCCGAGGCGGTCCCCGCCACCTGCGGCGGGCGGCCCGACAGGGCCAGCGCGGTCGCGTTCGGCCCGATGAGGCCCTGCCCGGCCGCGACGAGGAACAGCGCGGTCAGCACCGGATAGAGGCCGCCGCCGGCGAGCACCACGGCGAGCAGCCCGATCGCGCCGGCGGCGACGATGGCGAGCCCGACGCCGAGCAGCCTGCGCAGCGCCACCCGGCCCGCGAGGACGCCGCTGACCTGCCCGGCGGCCACGATGCCGACGGAGTTGACGCCGAACACGAGGCTGAACGCCTGCGGCGACAGGCCGTAGATGTCCTGCAGGACGAACGGCGAACCGGCGATGTAGGTGAACATCGCCGCGAACGCCAGACCGCTCGCCAGCCCGTGCCCGACGAACGACCGGTCGGCCACGAGCGTGCGGAACGTCGCCGCCGTGGCCCGCAGCCCGCCCGTCTGCCGCCGTCCGGGCGGCAACGTCTCCCCGAGCCCGGCCAGCGACGCGAGGAACAGGGCGACGCCGATGCCCGCGAGGACGGCGAACACGCCCGGCCACGGCATGAGCCTGAGCAGCTGCCCGCCGACCGCGGGCGCGAGGATCGGCGCCAGCCCGTTGACCAGCATCAGCAACGCGAAGAACTTGGCGGCCGCGACGCCGTCGTACAGGTCCTGGACGATCGCTCGGGCGATCACGATCCCGGCGGCGCCGGTGGCGCCCTGCACCAGGCGCAGCGCGATGAGCGTCTCCACGGTCGGCGCGGCCACGCACAGCAGCGAGGCCACGGCGTACGCGGCCATCCCGATCAGCAGCGGCCGGCGCCGGCCGAACGCGTCGCTCAGCGGGCCCGCCACGCCCTGCCCGATGGCCAGACCGACGATGCACGCCGTCAACGTGAGCTGCGTCTGCACCGGGCCCGTCCCCAGGTCCTCGGCGAGGCTGGGCAGCGCGGGCAGGTACATGTCGATGGACAGCGGGGCGACGGCCGTCAGCGCCCCGAGCACCATGATCATCCAGAGTCGTCGGCGGCCCGGATCGTCCTTCGCGGTCGCGGCTGCCGATGGTGCCGTCTGTGTCATGGGGGTCTCTCCGTACGGGCGCGGGGGCTGGAGCGGGGCGTCCTGAAGAGATAAAGGTTGTGACCGTCCGTTATCTTCCGCGTCAGGAAGTGGTGTGCGTCACACTGGTCCGGAGGGGTCAGAACGGGAGGCGGTCGGCCGCCGCGACGACCGCGCCGGTCACCGACGCGACGGTGAGGACCGACAGCCCGGCCAGCACGGCCCAGCGCCCGACCGTGTACCCGACCGGCACGCGGGACGAGCCGCGTCCCCGCACCGGCCACGGGGCGCGCAGCGGGGCCGTCCCGGGAAGCTCGGACTGCGCGTCGACCGCCGGGCCGTCGCCGTTCCCCGAGCCCGCGACCGTGAGCCCCGTCACCCAGCCGAGCAGGTCGGCGACCTGCTCCGGGTCGGTCGCGAGGCCGGACGCGAAGTACCGCACCTGCCCGGCGACCTGGTCGAGAGTCCGGACGGTGTTGCCCAGACCGACCCGGTCGAGCCAGGCGCGCAGGTCACCGTCCTCGGCCAGGCAGCGGCCGATCTCCGTGCGGGTCAGCAGATCGGTCTTGGTGACGATGACGGCGACGCGCTTCTGGCGGCCCTGGTCGGGACGGGAGCGCAGCTCGTTCAGAACTCGCTGGAGCGTGTCGGCGGGGTCCTCCTCCGACGACACGGCCGCCTGGTCGACGAACTTCCGCTCGTCCCCGGTCAGGGCCCTGCGCAGTTGGGGGAGGGCGAACGGGTCCAGGACGAACAGCAGCGCCTCGCCGTGGTCGAGGTAGCGCAGCGACTCCACCTCCGTCGCGCCCGTGTAGTGCTCGCCCGCAGGGTCGAACAGGTAGAGGATGCGGCGTGCGCGTCCGGGCAACTCCACGTCGACCATCGTGGCGAGGGGCAGTTCCGGCCCGGTCTTGGCGAGCCGCCCGCCGCGCTGGAACTCGTGGATCGCTCCCGCGTACGCCTGCGCGTGACGTTGCTCCACGAACGCGAGCCGTCCATGGACGGCGCGGGCGCGGGTGTGCAGGGCCCGTATGCCGAGGACCATGAACGTCGTCTTGCCCGCCGCCGGACCGCCGACGAACGGCAACGGCTCGACACGGACGCGCCCGATCCGTTCCGGCAACCGTCCACCGCAGTGCGGGCAGTACGCGGCGAGCCGGAAACGTCCGAGCGGCACGGTCGTCGGCAGCCGCGCCCCGCACCGGCACACGTGCCGGAACGCTCCGCCCGATCCGGGGACGAGACGCCGGTGCCGGGCGCCGCACCCCGGGCATTCGTACTCCGGCAGGCCGATCCGCTCGTAACAGAACGGATGCGGACACGTCTGAAGGATCCGCCCGTACATCATGACAACGCGTTCGACCGCGGCGAGGACCAGCACGCACAGCAGCCACACCACGAGCCCGGCCGCGGCGGCGACCCCGTACAGGACGGTCAGCGCCACCACGAACCCGGCCGCGGGCACGGCCGCGGCGACGATGCCCGCGCACAGCGCCAGCCACACCGGGAAGACGAAGAACCCCCACAGGCCGCCCAGCAGCAGCCGTGTCAGCCGGATGATCACGCCGCTGGCCGTCCGGTAGACCTGCGGGACGACGGTGCTGCTGATCGTCCACCAGTCGCGCCACACCTGGCCGAGCAGGTAGTGGCGGTACGCGATCTTCGGTTCGGCGACCGGCGACGGCCCCTCCAGCGTGGACGGCGCCAGCGCCCGGCACGCGTGCAGGCAGTACAGACCGAGCGCGGCGATCCCCGCCACGACCAGCGTCGCCGCGAACAGCACGGGGAACACGTACAGGAACCCGAGCCACATCACGGCGGCCCACGCCGCGATCAGCAGCAGCACGATGACGGGATGCACGGGCTCACCTCCCCTCGCGGGCGGACGCGTCCTCCGCGAGGAGGTCCCGGAGCACGGCCCGCAGCTCCGGGCTGCGTGACAGGCGCCCGTCGAGCTGTTTCGCGGCGAGCCACCGCCCGGCCGCCGTCCGCGCCCACGCCTCCAGGGCCGGGTCGCCGCCGCCGCGCGCCCGCAGCCGCAGCACGACCTCCACGAGGTCGTTGCGTCGCTCCAGGTCGTCGCCGCGCAGCGGGACCCGCCCGGAGCGGGCGCGGGCGGGCAGCTCGGCGGTCCACCGCGCGCCGAGGCGGGCCCGCGCGCCGGTGGGCAGGCCCGCCAGCAGCTCCGCCCGGTACGCCGGGGGCCGCCGGGCGAGCCGCCGCGCGGCCCCGGCGAACGCCTCGCCCGCGAGCTGCGGGGTCGCCCCGTCCGCGGCGGCGATCTCAGCGACGGCGCGTGCGGCGTCCGGCGGACCGGCCGTGATCGCCTTCGCGTACGCCTGGACGAGGGCGGCGTCGCGTCCGGACCGCCCGTCCGGCACGAGGTCGCGGACCCGCCCGGCGAGGCGCAGCGTCTCCGCGTCGGCGAGGCGGTCGCCGCCGGGGAACGCGAGCCGCGTCAGCGTCCGGGACGGGAGCGCGGCCAGCGCCGGACGATCCGCCACGGACGTTCCGTGCGCGTCCAGCAGCTCCGCGCACTCGGCGACCGTCGGCGGCGTGGCCCACACCTCCCGCAAGGCCGTGTCGAGGACGTCGGGGTCGCAGCCGTCCAGCCGGAGCAGGTCGCCGGTGACCGCGATCCGGCGGCCCGGACCGCGCCGCCCGACCGACGCCAGCACGGCGCACGCGACGGCGGGCGCGGTCCGCAGCCGCTCGGCGTGCGCGTACAGCAGGTCGCAGGCGGCGGGCGTGAGCGCCGCCGTCCGTTCCGCCTCGCCGCTCTCCGCCAGCCCGCCGACCACACCGTCGAACAGCGCGTCACGGAGCGCGGTCGGGCAGCCGGAGAGCGCGTCGGCGACGTCACCCGCCCCGGCCCGCGCGCACCGCGCCGCCGCCTCCGCGACCCGCGCCGGATCGGGCGAGACGCCCGCCCGCTCGGCGACCCCGGCCGCCGCCACGACCGCGACCAGGCCGGACGCCCGCGCCATCGCCTCGGCGACCCGGTCGGCGACACGGCGCGCGCACTGCCGCGCCACCTCGGCCGCGCCCGCGTCCCGTGCCCGCTCGTGCACGGCGAGCGCCAGGTCGAGACCCATCGACGGGACGCCGGGAACGAGATCGCGCCACACCCACTCGGGGATGCCGGACCCGTGCCGCGACAGCAGCTCCGCCGCCGCGCCCTCCTCGTCCACGGTGACGGTCGTGTCGCCCCGGCACAACGCCAGCAGCGCCGCCGCGCCCTCCCGCGCCGGATCGTCGAGGGGTGCCAGCTCGGCGAGGGCGTCCAGGCCGCCGAAGTCGCCGTCGCGCCAGCAGGCCGCGACCGTCCGGGCGAAGCGGCTCGCCGTGCCTGCCGCGGTGCCGCTCCCCGTGCCGCCGCGCAGGTCGAACGCCTGGGCGTGCGAGGCGTGGTGCTGCGCCGCTGCCCAGATCGCGGGCGTCGTGCCGACGAGGCGCTGCGCGGCGCCGCCCGGATCGCCGGTGTAGGTGACGAACGACAGCCGCGCCGCCGCCTCCACCGGCACCGAGTACGACACCACGGCGATCCACCGCGCGATCAGCTCGACGTCGTCGGCGACCAGCACCACCCGGCCGTGGCCCCGGTCGAGGACGTCCGCGACGGCGTCCACCAGCCGGCCGAGCAGCGCGTACGGGTCGTCCGGGCCGCGACCGGCGAGCCACGCGGCGAGCGCCTCCGGGTCGAGCGCCGCGCCGGGCGTGAGCTCGTCCAACCGGTCGAGCGCGGGGTCGGGCGCGGGATCGTGCGTCCAGTGCGGAGCGTGCCACAGCTCGGCGGGACGCAGACCCTCCAGATCCTCCGGCTCCGCCACCACCGCGTGGGCGAAGAAGTTGCCGTAGCGGCCCGAGTAGTCGCGGCCGAGGTAGCGGCAGCGCAGCAGCAGCGGCCGCCCGTCCACCCGGTCGTAGAGCAGCGACAGGGGGAACGCGGCCAGCTCCGCGTCGTCGGGGGACAGCGGCGCGTCCGGCGGCGGACGGTACGACAGGTACGGCGTCACGCCCGCCCTGACCCCGTCCGGCAGGCCGGGCGTCTCGGCGACGAACTGGAACCCGGCCCGGCCCGTGGGCCCGCGCCGCGCCGACGTGTAGTGCAGTTGCCACGCCACGGCTAGCCTCCGCTCCGCGACTCGGGACGGACGCCGTCGAGCATCCCGAACCGGTACAGCAGCCACAGCAGCGGGTCCTCGGCCCGGTAGGGCCGGACGCCGCCCGCGCCGACCCGCCCGTCGTCCGGGACGGCGCCGAGCGCCGACAGCCCGAACAGCGCGTGGTCGGCGTACTGCTGCCCGAGATAGGTGTCGAGCTGCCCCGCCCGCCAGTCGTGCAGCAGCGCGCGGACCTGCTCGTCGACCGCGTCCCTGTCGTCCAGGTCGAGGACGCCCGTCCCCGACCGGGAACGGTGCAGCGCGGACTGGCTCAGCAGCCCCGGCCGCAGCACGTCGATCTTGGTAAGCGCGACCGCGACGGGAACGGGCAGCGGTTCGCCGGGCCGGGTCCCGTGCCGCAGCCGCAGCGCCTCGGTGACACGCGCGATGACGTTCAGCGGCTCGCTGTCGGGATCGTCGCCGGCGCCGGGCGGGGCCGCGACGGCGTCCCGCAGGCCCGTCCGCGCGCCGGGCAACTCCAGCGGATCGACCAGGAAGATGATCGCGTCGGCCGCCTCCAGGTACCGCAGATGCAGGTCGGTGACCTCGCGGCTGCGCAGGTCCTCACCTGCGGTGTCGAACAGCACCAGCGCGAGGGAGTCGTTGCGGGCCCGCGAGAAACGCCCCCGCCGCGTTCGCGTGAGCAGGTACACCAGGGGTTCGCGGGGGGCGGTCGCGGCGCTCGCCGTCGTCGGCAGCAGCCGCCGCTCCTCCAGCAGAGGGCGCGCGAAGTCGCGTTTGTACCGTTCGATCGTGCGGTCGTCGCACGCCACCAGCGACGCGTCCAGCTCCGTCCCGACGCGGTTCATCAGCTCGTGCAGCAGGACGGCGATGTAGGTGCTCTTGCCGGCGTTCTTCGCGCCGACCAGCGCGACGATCCGGCCCGGCGAGTCGCAGTACGCGGACGGCAGCGGGTTGTGGCATTCCGGACAGGCCCGGTTGCCGGTGGGGAGGTCACAGTCGGGGCAGTCGGCGCGCCCCTTGCGGCCCGACGCGGCGAACACCGGCGGCAGCGACGCGCCCGCCGTCGACCCGGTGTACGCGGCGAGCGCCTTGTCCAGGACGGGCGCGCAGCCCTGCCGCCGCCCCGCCTGCCCGCGGCACCGGAACAGGATCCGCTGCGGCGCGACCGACGCGAAGCAGTACGGGCAGGTGACCCCCCGGGATCTGGTCATCGCGTGACCTGGAGAGTGCGGACGGGCGGATCGGCCAGCTCCACGACGTCGTCGTCGGCGAAGCAGCGCAGCCAGTACGGCCTGGACGCGTCCGGCACGGCCAGGGACAGTTCACCGGGAACGGGCACCTGTTCCCACGCGCCGAGCGTCTCGCCGTCCGCGGCGCGGTGCGGCATGACCCGCCCGGCGCGCAGCACCAGCGACAGCCGCGCCACCCGCAACGGCCGCGACGACGTCAGCCGGATCGTCAGCGACCGCCGCCACGGCGGGCCGGACCGGAGCACGTCGTAGCGGACCACGGCCCGAGCCGCGACCCGCGCGGTGACCGGCGGACCCGTGACCCGGGAACCGCCGACGGTCCCGGCCGCCGCGACCGACAGCGCGACCGGCTCGTCCTCGGGGACGGGCAGCCGGATCCCGCCCTGGGTGTCGTAGGCGGCGCGGGTCACGGTCCGCGTCGACGACGACTCGCTGCCATGGAGCGCGTCCCCTCCGACCTGGTAGACGACGTCGACCTCCGCGACGTCCGGCGGCCAGTCGAACCCGACGTGGACGTGGTCGCCGCGCCGGTCGGCGACGAGGCGGCGCGGCGGCGGCAGGTTCACGTGCCGGTGGTAGGCGCCGATCGCGGCGCCGCCCTCCGCGACCGACACCGCGAGCAGCCAGCCGCCCGCCCCCGGCCGCACCTCCAGCCCGCCCGGCACCGGCGCGCACGCCAGCCGCCGCGTCTCCCGCCGCACCTCCTCCAGCGGGACCAGCGCGCTGCGCGGCCACGGCGGCGGGCCCGGCGACAGCACCAGCTCGACCGCCCCGTTCCCGGGCGGGTCGAACCGGACCCGGACCAGCCCCGGGTCGTCTCCGTCGACCTCCGCGTCCAGCTCGTACACCGGCTCGGGCGGCGCGCTCGGCGTGACCGACGTCCGCACCCCGTCCGTCTCGACCTCCCGGCCGGACGGGTCGAGGTAAACGGCGGCGACCCGGTAATGGTGCGTCCGCCCGTTCGGGACGCGTTCGCGGAACCCGTCGCGTCCCGCCGGGACCGGCGCGCCGTCCCGGACGACGACGACCCGCGCCGCCTCCGCCGGGCACCGCCACCGCCCCGTCACCTGACCGTCCCCGGCCACCAGTTCGACCTCGGCGGGCTCGGGCCGCACCACCACCGGCCCCACCACGGCGGGCGCGGCGGCCGCGTCGCCCCGCACCGCGAACACGCCGTAGTACACCGGCGCGTTCACGGGCGGACGCTCGTCCACCGCCCCCTCCACCGCGTGCCCGTCCGTGGGCGTTCGCGGCGCCCGCGCCGCCCGCCGCACGACCCGGTAGGTCACCTCGCCCGCGGTCGACGGCGACGGATCCCACGACACACGCACCACGGCACCGCCGTCCCCGCCACCGTCGACGTCGGCGCGGACGGCCGGGACCGGGCGCGGCGGCAGGCGACGCTGCTGGTTCAGCGCGCCGGGAAGGTCGCGGACGAGCCGGAGCGCGTCGTCGAGGAGGCGATGGGCGCGGTCCGGGTCGGGTTCGGCGGCGGCGGTCTCGCGCAGCCGCAGCGCCGTGTCGAGCCGGTGCCGGGCCTCGGCGGCGAGGACCTCCTCCTCCGCCGGCTCCCCGCCGGCGGGCGGCGGGGGCACGGTCGCGGCGTCCGCCAGCTCCGCCGCCGCGAACACCTCGCCCGCGTCGAGCAGCGCGCGGAGCCGTCCGGCGAGGCCGCCGCCGCCCGGTCCCGTCTCACGGACCACCGAGAACACCAGGCGGCGGGCGTCGCGCCGGTCGACGCCGAGGTCGTCCACCGCGTACCGCAGCAGGGCCTGTTCGGACGCCCGCTGCCGCAGCCGCTCACGGAGCCGGTCCGCCACGTCGAACAGCAACAGCTCGGGCAGCGGCGCGTCCGACCGCAGCGCGGCAAGGATCGTGTCGGCGTGGGTGGTGCTGGTGTCGCGACCGCGCCGCGCCCACCCGGCGGCGGCCGTCGCCACCGCGTCCCGGTCGAGGCTCAGGTTCCCGCCGGGCGCGGCGAACCCGTCCAGGATCCGGAACGGGCCGACGAGCCGTTCGCCGAACACGAAGTCGGCGAGGTGCCGGTGGCCGAGGACGTCCAGCGACTCCTGGACCTTCCGGTACGCCGGGTAGGGCGCGGTGGACGGCAGCGGGTCGGGCTCGCGGATCTCGACGCCGTCCGCGGCGGCGGCCCGCTCCAGCTCGGCGCGGGTCACACCGCCCGCGCGGGCGATCCCGTCGACCTCGGCGGGCGTCGCCATCCGCAGCGTCCCGGCGGCGTCGGCGAGCCGGGCGCGGGCGTCGTCGCGGCGCCGCTCGGTGCGTTCCCGCCCGCCGCGCAGCCGCGCGTCCAGGGGACGCGGGTCGCCGCGTTCGGCGGCGGCGAACAGCGGCGCCAGCTCCCGGTGCTCGGCCTCCAGCCGGTCGATCAGCTTGCGGTACTTCAGCTGTCCCCGGGCCCGCCGCCAGCACTGCCGGACCTGCTTGACCCGCGCCGCGACCACCGCCCCGGTGAGCGGCTCCGCGAGCGGGCCGGTGAGCGCGTACCGGACGCGCAGGTCCTCGGGAGGCCGGTCGCCCGCCGCGCGTGCGGGCTCCAGCACCTCCCGCCGGTAGTCGTCGTCGAACGCCACGGGCGCCTCCCCGGTCAGCTCACCCGGACCCGGGAGAGGGCCTTCCGGGAGCGCTCGACCTCCTCCTCGGTCATCCCGCCGACATCCACCTTCAGCTCCAGCCGCTCGCCCGTCTCCTTCTCCACGGCCGTGACGTTCAGCAGCCCGGACGCGTCGAGCGCGAACGTGACGCCGATCGGCCAGCCCGCCTTCTTGCCCGGCGGAACGCGGATCTCCCCGGTCGCGATCTCGGTGTTGTCGATCAGGTCGGTGGACTCCACGACCCCGGCCTGCTCCATCACCCGGATGTCGGCGGACGTCTGGTCGTCGTACACGGTGAAGAAGTCCTCGGTCGGCGCGGCGGGCAGCTCGTCGTTGGCGTGGACGAGGTGCGCGACGCTCTCCGCGCCCGTGTCGCGGTCGACGACGACGATTCCGAACGCGTGCGACGCGACCGTTCTGATCTGCCGTCCGGCGATCTGCTCGCGCTGCTCGGTGGACAGGCCCGCGCGGTTCGCCATCTCCTCGGCGCGATCCTCGGCGCCCTCCCGGACCAGCCGCCGGTACGTCTCCTCGAACGCGTACAGCGCCGCCCCCTTGGCGACCGCGAGATCGGGGTCCTGGAGGCGGGGCGGCAGGCCCAGCTCGGTCGCCAACCGCGCCGCGACGACCGGCATCTTCGTCGACCCGCCGACGAGCACGAGGTCGTCGTAGTCGTGCACGCCCCGCTCCGCGGCCGTCGACAGCGTCCGGCCGGTGATCTCCACGGTCCGGTCGAGGAGGTCCTTGGTCAGCTCCTCCAGCTTCTCCCGCGTGATCTCGACCGTCGCGACCCGTCCGTCGTGCATGACGCGGACGGTGTGCGCGGTCCGGGTCGTGAGGGCCTTCTTGGCGTCCTCGGCGTCGCGGCGGAGCTGCTGCTCGGTCTGCTTGTCGTCGAGGGGGTCGACGGCGTCCGGGTGCTCGGCGCGGAACCGTTCGGCGAGGTACTCGACGAGCCGCGCGTCCCAGTCGGCGCCGCCGAGCTCGTGGTCGCCGTCGGTGCACACCACCTCGATGTGCCCGCCGCGCAGCGTGATCACGGTGGTGTCGAACGTTCCGCCGCCGAGGTCGTACACCAGGATCGTGCGGTCCTGCTCGGGGTTCAGGACGCCGTAGGTGATCGCGGCGGCGATCGGCTCGGACACGATGTCGATGACGTTCAGGCCCGCGATCCGGCCCGCCTTGCGGGTCGCGTCGCGTTCGGCGGCGCCGAAGTAGGCCGGGACGGTGATGACGACGTCGCGGGCCTCGTCGCCGGTCGTGGTCCGCGCGTCCGTCGCCAGCTTCAGCAGGATGAACGCCGACAGCTCCTCCGGCGTGAAGTCGATGCCGTGGATGGGACGGGACACGTCCCGGCCCATGTCCCGCTTGATCAGGCTGACGACGTTGTCGGGCTCCAGCACCGCGGTGTCCTTGGCGGTGGCGCCGACGACGACGTTCTCGCCGCTCTCGAAGTAGACGACGGACGGGGTGGTGTCGGTGCCCTCCAGGTTCCGCAGGACCGCCGGCCGCCCCACGTCGTCGATGGAGGCAATGCAGGAGTACGTGGTTCCCAGGTCGATCCCGTAGACAGCCATGTCCCTCTCACCCATCGGTGCCGAGTCCGGTATTCCCTTGCGAGTCTGTTGTGTTCTGCGTGACTGACGCGTTCTGCGTGCCTTGTTCGTTTTCTGTGTCCGATGTGTTCTTTGTCGCGGATGTTTTTCGCGTGCCGGACGTATCCGACGTGTCGGACGTGACGGCGGGCCCGGCGCCGTTGGACTCGGCGCCCGCGCGCCCCGAGTCCTCCCGCTCCGAGCCCGCCCGCTCCGAGCCGGCCTGCTTCGACCGGGCCTGTTCCAAGTCCGCTTGAGTCGGGTCCGCTGGTGTCGGGTCTTCCTGTTCGGTGGGCTCCGCCCGCTCCGTCGCGGCCGTCCCGGCGCGCTCCGCGACGAGCCTCCCGACGCTGACGACCGCCTTCCGCAGCACCCTCCCGCCCTGCTCGAACCCGTCGGACTCGATGGCGGTCACGGTGCCGTCCCGCAGCGGGTCCTCGACGGGCGTGACCGCGACCGGACGGTGCCGGACCGCGTCGTAGGGCGTCCCCGGCTCGACCGTGAACCGTTCGACGCCGAGCCGTGCCAGGGCGTCCGCGACGTCGTCGGCCACCGCCGCCAGCAGCAGCGCCGTCCGCTTCGGGTCGGGCGGATCGGCGAGGTCGGGCGCGGCGAGGCGCGCCGACTCGCGGCGCGCCTGGTCGTGCAGCCGGTACAGCGCGGCCCGGACCGGTTCCAGCATGGCCTGCAGCTCACCGCGCCGCAGCCGCTGGTTCTCCTCGTGGAGCCGGTCGATCACGGCCTCGCGGTGCGCGGCGCGTTCGTGCTCGCGGTCCAGTCGCGCGGCGAGCCCGGCGAGGGCGGCCTCGACGTCGCACGGCGCCCGCCGCGAGCCGGCGCCCGGCTCGGGCCCCGGCTCGGTTCCGGAGTCCTCGCCGACTCGGGGTTCCCCGTCCCTCGACACGTGCAGTTACCTTAATGGTGGGCGGCATGGGGCGACAGGCCTGCTGATGACCTTCACCGGACTCTAGTTTGACCTGTGCCCGCCATTCCAGCACCGGACCCGGCAGCGTTTTCTCGCGTCGTCACTTCGGGGTAACACCAGGGAAACGTGTCTCGTCGAGACTGGGGGACGCGCAGGGAAGTGGAGGTGGCGATGTTGCTGCGGATACGCATTCGCCTGCCCGACCGTCCGGGGTCGCTGGGACAGGTGGCGCGCACGCTGGGGGCGGCGGGCGCGGACGTCGTCCAGATGGCGGTGCTGGAACGTGACAACGGCCGGGCGATGGACGATTTCACGGTCGTCTGGCCCGTGGGCGCGGGGCTGGAACGGCTGACCGAGGGGCTCGGCGCGGTGCCCGGGGTGGAGATCATCGGGGTCTGGCCGACCGTCGAGCCGCAGGGCGCGTTCCCGGACGCCGCCGTGATCGGGCAGATCGCGGCGGTTCCGGAGCGCGGCGCGGAGATCCTCGCGGACGCCGTCCCGGCCATCCTGAGCGCCGACTGGGCGGGCCTGGCCGAAGTGACCATGGACGGGGACGCGGTGCTGGTGCACGCCAGCGTCGGCGGCCATGCCGGCGCGCCGGAGGGAGCGGAGGGTCGTCTCGCGCCGGGAGGCGTGACCGCCGAACTGCCCCTGCTGGCGCCGCTGCGCCCGCGCGCCTTCACCGCGCCGGACGGGACGCGGTTCGCGGTCTGCCCGCTGGCCGGGGGCACGGTCGCGCTGATCGTCGCCCGGGTCGAGGCGCCGCCGTTCCACCGCACGGAGGTGTCCCGGCTGGAACAGCTCGCCGAGGCGGCGGACGCGGTGCTGGCCGGGGCCCGCTCCGGACGGTCGCCGGTCTGATCCGGCGGCCCCGTCAGAGGGCGTCGAGCAGGCGCAGGACCGCGTCGAGGCCGGTGAGACGGGCGTCGGAGCCGAGTCCCTGCGCGACGACCGCGGCCGCGGCCGTGCCCCAGCGCGCCGCTTCGAAGACGTCGCGTCCGTGCGCGAGGCCGGTGATGAACCCGGCGCAGTAGGCGTCGCCGCAGCCGGTGGTGTCGACGACGTCGACGGGCGGCGCGGGCAACCGCCGCACGTCCCGCCCGGTCGCGACGAGGCTGCCGTCCCTGCCGAGCGTGACGATCACCGTGTCGGGGCCCCGGGCGAGCAGCGCCTCGGCGGCCCTGGCGGGGTCGTCCTCGCCGGTCATCGTCGCGGCCTGCTCCTCGTTCGGCAGGAAGTGGTCGACGTACGGCAGGAACGCGGCGGCGGCGCCGAGCGGCTCGGGCCGGGTGGACAGCGGGTCCATGGTCACGACGGTGCCTGATCCGCGGGCGGCGTCGAGCATCTCGAAGAACGCCGGATCGTTGAGCCCGAGCGTGACGTCGGGCCCGCCGAGGTGCACCAGGCCGGCGGCGCCGAGCAGCCCCGGTCCGACCGCGCCCGGGGTGAGGGTCAGGTTGGCGCCGGGGGCGTGCAGGCCGGGGCGTCCGCCGTCCGGCCGGATCGGCAGGATGGACGCGGCCGTCTGGACCGCCGTCCGGCGGACGAGGCCGCTCACGTCCACGCCGTTCCGGGACATGATCGTGACGAGCAGGTCGCCGAGGTCGTCGTCGCCGATCGCGCCGACCGAGATCACGTCGTTGCCGAGCCTGGCCAGCGCCACCGCCGTGCCCGCGGCGGCTCCGGCGGCGGACACCCTGATCTCGTCGACGATGACGGTGTCGCGGCCGTCCGGGACGTCGGGCACGGGCCGGGCGAGCACGTCCAGGGTGTGCGCGCCCAGTGTCACCACCGTCATGACCGGACCCCTTAAAGATCGTCAGGAGCGTAGCGTAACCGTGCGAACGCTAGAACATGAAAGGTATTCGCATGCTATTGGCGGACGAAAGGGACAAACTCACGGTGATCGGCCGGTCGCTGGCCGAAACCGGTCTGGTCGGCGGAACCTCCGGCAATGTCAGCGTCCGGTCGGGCGACCTGGTCGCCGTCACACCGGCCGGAGCAAGGCTGGACCGGCTGGACCCCGCCGACTGCCCGGTCGTCACCCTCACGGGCCGTCCGGTCGACGGCGAGCGCGTCCCGTCCTCGGAGACGCCGATGCACCTCGCGCTGTACGAGGCGACCCCGGCGGCGGCGATCGTGCACACCCACTCCACCTACGGCGCCGTCGTGGCCTCCACCCTGTCGGAACTGCCCCCGATCCACTACAACATCCTTCTCCTCGGCGGCGTGGTGAGGGTCGCCGAGTACGCCACCTACGGGACGCCCGAACTGGCGCGCAACGTCCGCGCCGCGATGGCGGGCGGCAGGCGCGCCGCGCTGATGGCGAACCACGGCGGCGTCACGATCGGCCGCGACCTGGACGAGGCGTTCGAGAACGCGCGGCTCCTCGAATGGCTCTGCGGCGTGTACGTCCGGGCCAAGATGATCGGTGAACCGCGCGTGCTGACCGACGAGGAACTGGCGAAGGTGGTCGAGCGCGGCCTCACGCCACCCGACATGGCAGGCTGAGGGGGTGCCGAAGCTCTCTTCGGACGACGCGCGCCGCCTCCTCACGACGGTCCCGGTCGCGCGCCTGGCGACCGTGGGGGAGGACGCGCGCCCCCACATCGTCCCGGTGACGTTCGCCGTCCACCGGGGCGCCGTCTACACGGCGGTCGACCAGAAGCCGAAGAGCACCAGGGACCTGCGGCGCCTCGCCAACATCCGCTTCAACCCGCGCGTCGCGCTGCTGGCCGACCACTACGAGGACGACTGGGAACGGCTGTGGTGGGTCCGCGTGGACGGCCACGCGTCCATCGTCGAGGATCCGGCGCGGACGGCCGAGCCCGTCCGGCTCCTCACCGAGCGCTACGCCCAGTATCGCGACCGCCCGCCGGAAGGGCCCGTCATCGCCGTCACCATCGACACGTGGAGCGGCTGGACGGCGTCCTGACGCCCGGCCCGCTCACGCCGCGGCCCGCTCATTTCGGCGCGCTCACTTCGATGCGTCCCAGGCCCCGCCGATCCGGCGCAGCAGGTCCGCGTACTCGATGCGGCCGGACCACTCGTCCGGCCAGGCGTCCATGCCGAGCCGCGCGCCCGCGAAGGCGCCCGCCAGGCACGCGATCGAGTCGGAGTCGCCCGAGCTGACGGCGCCGCGCCGGATCGCCTCGACGGGCTCGTCCGGGAACAGCAGGAAGCACAGCAGCCCGGTGGCGAGGGCCTCCTCGGCCGTCCAGCCCGCGCCGGTGATCTCGCAGGGGTCGGCCGCGCGGTCGCCGCGTGCGAGGGCCTCGTCCAGCGCGTCGAGCCGGTCGAGGCACTCGTCCCAGCCGCGGGCGATGAACGTCTCCGGGGCGTCCACGCCGGGTCGCCGCCACAGGTCGCCGAGCCAGCGCTCGTGGTAGGCGGTCCGCTGGTCGTGGCACCGCGCCCGGAGCGCCGCGGGCAGGTCGGCCGGGTCCATGCCGTCGACCAGCCACCGGACCGCGAACGCGGTCAGCTCGCTGGCGGTCAGCCCGGTCGGATGGCCGTGGGTGAGGGCCGCCTGGAGCTGGGCCGCTCCCGCCCGAGTCTCGTCCGAGAGCCCCGGCGCGAGGCCCACCGGCGCGACCCGCATGTTCGCGCCGCAGCCCTTCGACCCCGTCACGGTGGCCTCCGGCCACGGCCTCCCCGCGGCCAGCCCCTCGCACGCCCGCAGGCACGTGCGGCCGGGCGCCCGGTCGTTGTCGGGGCTCCTCAGCCAGTCGACGAACCGCCGCCGCCACATCGGCGTGATCAGGTCGGGGGTGAACGGCGGGTTGTCCAGGGCGTCCAGCAGGGCGAGACCGACTGCTATCGCCATCTGCGTGTCGTCGGTGACGAGCGCCGGGTCGCCGGTCGGCTCCACGGGCCCGTGCTCCCCGAAACGGCGGTGAATCCGCTTCATGTCGAGGAACTCCGTCGGAGCGCCCAGGGAGTCGCCGTACGCCAACCCGAACATGACCCCGCTCGCCCGCCTCATGGACGGCATTCTTCCCTAATCGGTACAGGCTTCGCGGTAGCCGCCGGGGGTCACGCCGTAGCAGCGGACGAACCAGCGCGTCAGATGGGACTGGTCGGCGAACCCCGCCGCCGCCGCTACGTCCCCGATCGCGTCGCCCCGGGCGAGCAGCCGGCGGGCGGCGCGGAGGCGCAGCAGCCGCTGGTAGTCGCTCGGCGCCATCCCGTAGGCCCGCCGGAACCCGCGGTAGAGCGCGAACCGGCTGCACCCCGCCGCCTCGGCCAGCTCGTCCGCGCCGATGTCGTCCAGGTACGCCTCGTCGAGCCGCCGCCGTGCCCGCTCCACCGGGCCCGGCGCCGACACCGTCCGCAGACGACGCGTGGCGGCCCGGTTCACCATCGCGCCGACCGTCGCGGTGAGCAGCTCGTCCCGCCGGAGCGCGGGCGCGCCGCCGAGCAGCGCCGCGTGGAGACCGCGCAGATTCCGTGCCAGGACCGGATCGGTCACGACGGGGGAGTCGAACAACGGAAGCCCCGCCGGACGGTCCCCGATGTCGGCCAGCACCTCGGACACCAGCTCCGGTCCGAGGTGCACGATCCGGTACGTGAAGCCCAGCTCGTCGGCGGCGTGCCCGTCGTGCGGATCGTCGGGGTTGAACGCGATGACCATCCCGGCGGCGCTGGTGTGGGCGTCACCCCGGCACCGGAACGCCTGGTATCCGTCCTCGGTGACGCCGAACGAGTACGTCTCGTGGCTGTGCCGATGGTAGACGTGCCGCTCGAAATGCGCGTGCATCGCCTCCATCGGGCGGCTGGACGACCGCCAGTACCTGCTCCAGTCCACGTTCCCAGTGTGGCGCACGAGCGTTCAAGACGAATTCCCCAGGCCACGGAACGCTGGACCGCATGCGTTTCGACACCAAGATCGGCATCGTGGTCCGCGACGACCTAGCGGCGTGGCAGCGGCTCAACGTGACCGCGTTCCTGGCCAGTGGCGTCGCGGGCGGCATCCCCGCCCTCGTCGGCGAGCCCTACGAGGACGCGTCCGGCAACACGTACCTGCCGATGTTCCGCCAGCCCGTCCTCGTCTACGAGGCCGACGCCGCCACCATCCGCGACGCCCACGGCCGCGCCCTCGCCCGCGACATGCACATCGCCGTCTACATCGAGGACATGTTCAAGACGGGCCACGACGAGGCCAACCGGGAGACCGTCCGCTCCGTCACCGCCGACGACATGCCGCTCGTCGGCTTCGCCGTCCACGGCCCGAAGAACGGGGTCGACAAGGTCCTCAAGGGGCTACGGCTGCACCCCTGACCCCGACTCAGGGCGCCCAGTCATGCGGCCCGAGCACATATCCCTTGCTGGTCGAATGCAGGTGGTTGATCGACACCAGATGCCCGAGGGCGGCCCACAGGTCCTCCTCGGGCCCGTCCACGAGCCGCCCGATCGTGTCGAAGTCCGCCGCCCCACCCTCCTTGTCGATCTCGGCCACGGTCTCGTACACGGCCAGCTCGAAGTCCGACAGCTCCTGAACGTCCCCGCGCCGTGCGTCTCGCTCATCCATCCCCCACCCATGCCCACCCTCACCCGTCCAACCGCCCCGGGACACCCCGGCGCCGTAGGCTGAGACCACAAGGCTCGATCACTACGATTCGTATGCGACGGGTGGCGCTCCGCTCATAGACTCGTGCGCGAGGACAGGAGCAGGGCATGACCGTGAGGGTTGATGAGTCGCTGGCCGAGGAGGCCGACGTTCTCCTCGAAGGGTTCCTCGCCCTCGACACCCCCGAGGGCTTCCGAGCCGAACTGATCGACGGCGAGATCGTCGTGACCCCACCCCCGGTCGGCGATCACGAGCACTGTGTGGCCCCGATCATCGAGCAGATCATCCGGAACAGCGCGATCGAACTCGAATGCTCGGGCAACAAGGGCCTCCGGGTGCCGGGCGTCGACGGGCACCCGGACAACCGGGTGATCCCGGACATCACCTTCGTCTGTGCCGAGCGCGACGCCTTTCGCGGGGCACCGGCGTGGATGCCCGCCGCGGACGACACGGTGATCATGGTCGTTGAGGTGACTTCCGCCCGGCCCGAACGGGATCGTGTGGCCAAACGCAACGGGTACGCGCGGGCGGGGATCCCGTTCTACCTGCTGGTGGACCCGGAGCGAGGACAGGGTGGTCCTGTTCGGTCGGCCGGACGGAGAAGAGTACGGGCAGATCGAGCGGTTGCCCATTGGCAAGACTCTGTCCCTGCCGGAACCGTTCGAGGTGGAGTTGGACACGTCGAGGTTCGGCTGAGCCGTCGGGTGTCGGTGGAGCCCTCGTCTTGATGCACGTAGATCGCGGCGAGGGCTTTGTCGTGCCCGGGTTTCGCGGGTGGGTAGGGCGGTCGTCCGGGGCGGTCGGCGTGGCGTTGTGTGATGTTGGACACGGAGTGGAGCGGTCTTGCGGCGCCGTAGGGTGATCTTCGTACAGGGACGGAACTCCCCGCAGGAGTGATCCAACGGATCTCTCTCCGTCCGGTTCTGCGCCCACTCCTCGAACTCCTGTCTTGTTAGCAGAAGGGGAACACGGTGAGGCGTTTACGCACAGGTCTGGTCGGCATCGCCGCGCTCGCGGCACTGCTCGTCCCCGTTCAGGCGGCCGCGGCCGACCCGGGCGGTCGTGAGGCTCCGCCGCGCGGCGGTCAGCCCTTCTTCAAACTCGGCCACAGCAAGACCAAGGCATCCGCCGCCGCCCGCCGGGCGGCCGACCACACCGTCACGATCCACGGCATCGACGCCGGCGGGACGCCCGTCGCCCCGCTGGGCACCCTGATCGACCCGGCGACCGGCGTGGAGTACCCGCTCACCGAGAGCGGGGACGCGCTCACCGCCGTCGTCCCGGCCGGTACCTACAGCCTGACGAACATCGTGCTCACGGGCGCGGCCTACGACCCCAGCAACCTGGCCCTCTACGGCAACCCGGCGCTGACGGTCGACGACGACGTCGAGTTGACCCTGGACGCCAGGACGGCGACCGAGATCCAGGCGGTCAGCCCCTCGTCGACCGCCACCGAGGTCCACAGCCACGCCCAGATCGTGCAGACGATCGCCGGTCAGGACATCTCCACGATCGTGAGCGGCAGGCCCGACGTCGGCCTGCGCGCCTGGCCGTCCGCGAGCACGACCCGGCCGTACCACTTCGTGTACGCCGAGACGCAGGCCGAACCGCTGAGCACGCCACCGAACCCGCGCGTCTACAAGATGGTGTTCCCGACGGCCGGACAGGTCCCGAGCGACCTGACGTTCGAGGCCGCGCCGGAGAGCCTCGCGCTGGTGAACACCACCTACAACACGCAGGGCGTGGCGTCCACCGAGGCGGGTCCCCACTCCGTCATCGCGGACGTCCAGGGCGTCGGCGGTGAGGTGCTGGGGCTCACCCACCCCGCCGTCGCGCCCGGAACCCAGCGGGTCTACTACACCGCGAACGGGGTGAAGTGGAGGGGCAGCTTCCTCTACAAGGTGGGCACCGTCCAGGTGAACGAGCGGCAGGTCGCGCCGCGTACCTACACCGCGGGCGGCACCTATTCGGAGGCGTGGAACAAGGCCGCGTTCGGACCGACGATGAAGGTCGGGCACGGCCAGGGGCTCCTCCTCGGTCGTCCGGCGATCGCCGACACCGGGCAGCCCGGACACGAGAACTTCGGCGGCAACTACAGCGCGGGCCTCACCGGCACGCTCACCCTCTACCGGAACGGGCAGCAGGTCGGCGTGAGCACCAACCCGCTGGGCGCCGACTGGAGCGTGCCCGCCGATCCCGCGTCCTACCGGCTCGATCTGTCGCTGACTCGGAACGTCGCCTGGTCGAAGTACGTCACGAAGGTCACCGGGCGCTGGACGTTCCCGTCCACCGAAGGCCCCGATGACCCGTTCGACAACCAGCGCCACCTGCTCCAGCCTCGGGTCAGCGGCGCCTTCGACAGCCAGGGGCGCGCGCCGGTCGGCACGACGTTCCCGCTGGACGTCGTCGTCCAACGGCCCGCGGGCGGAAGCGCGGTGACGTTGACGTCGGTGGAGGCGTCCTTCAACGACGGCACCACCTGGACCACGGTGCCGGTGACCGCGTCCGGCACGGACCGCTGGACCGCCAACATCCTGCACTGGTGGCCACACAACGGTTACGTGGCCCTGAGGATCAAGGCGACCGACGGCTCCGGGAACACCGTGGAGCAGACGGTGATCCGCGCCTACGGCCTGCAGTGACCGCCGCCCCCGTGGTCCCGGGAGTTCCGGGACCACGGGGGTCGCGCCGGGGCGCGGCGGCCTACGATGGGCGGGATGACCGGCACGGACCCTCGACGTCCGCCCCCCGCCCGAGGAGTTGATCGAGTGAGCTGGTTCCGCTGCGCCGAGCACCGTCCGTGGGCGTCGACGCGGCTGTTCTGCCTGCCGCACGCGGGCGGGTCCGCGGTGTTCTACCGGTCATGGGCCAAGGAGATCGCCCCGGCCGTCGAGGTGCACGCCGTCCAGTATCCGGGCCGCGCCGACCGGCTGGCGGAACCGTACGTCACCGACGCGGAACGGCTCGCCCGGCTCATCGCCGGGGCGATGGCGGCGCTGGACGACCGTCCCGCCGCGCTGTTCGGGCACAGCATGGGTGCCGTCGTGGCGTACGAGGTGGCGCGGTTGCTCCAGGAGCGCGGCACCGCGCCGGCGCACCTGTTCGTGTCCGGTGCGCGCCCGCCGCACGACCGCGGCGACGACCGCGTCCACGAGCGGGACGACGACGGCCTGGTCGCGGAGATGCTGCGGCTCGGCGGCACCGACGGCGAGGCGCTGCGGGAGCCGGAACTGCGGGAACTGGTCCTGCCGTACGTGCGCAACGACTTCAAGCTGATCGAGACCTATGTCCACCGGCCCGGGACGCGACTGACCGTCCCCGTCACGGCGATCATCGGGGACGCCGACCCGCATGTGACCGAGGCGCAGGCCGCGGGCTGGGCGGACGTCACCGACGGGGAGTTCGCGTTGACGGTCATGCCCGGCGGCCACTTCTATCTGGCGGAACGGCAGGCGGCCCTCATCGCGGAGGTCGTCCGCGCCCTGGACGTCCCGGCCGTCTCCTGACACGCGGCGGGCCGCCTCCGCGGAGGTCGATGCGGAGGCGGCCCTACAGCCGACGGTCGGTACTGACGGCGGGTACCAGAGGATCAGTAGACCTGGACGCCGTACACCTGCATCGCCTCGGTGACGGGCTGGAAGTACGTCGTGCCGCCCGACCGGCAGTTGCCGCTGCCGCCCGAGGTCAGACCGAGCGCGGTGGACCCGGCGAACAGCGAGCCGCCGCTGTCGCCCGGCTCGGCGCACACGTTGGTGCGGATGAGGCCGGTGACGCTGCCCTCCCGGTAGTTCACCGTCGCGTTGAGCGCGTTGACGCTGCCGTCGTGGAGCTGGGTCGTGCTTCCGCTGCGCTGGACGCGCTGGCCGACGGTGGCGTTACCGGCGCCGGTGATGTCCTGGGTGCCCCGGCCGTAGAGGCTGACGGCGCCCCGGGTGTCCTGCGGGGTGGACGTGTACTTGACGAGGCCGTAGTCGTTGCCGGGGAAGCTGCTGCCGGCGGTGTTGCCGAGCGTCCGCCCGCTGCTGTCGGTCCAGGTACGGCTGTTGTTGGTGCAGTGCCCGGCGGTGATGAAGTAGTACTCGTTGCCCTTCTTGGCGTTGAAGCCGAGCGAGCAGCGGGACCCGCCGGTGCGGATGGCCTCGCCGCCGAGCGTGAACTTCTGGAACGTCCCGGCGACGTGCTCGATGCGGACGGCCGCGCCGTGCTTGGCCGCGGCGGCCTTGACCCGCTTCAGCTTCGCGCCGGTGACCGTGCTGTCCACGGAGAGCAGCACCTGGTTGGTGTCGGGGTCGACGGCCCAGGCGGTGCCGGGGATCGTCGCGTCCCGCTGGAGCGTGTCCTCGACCTTCTTCAGGTACGAGCCGCTGCGGGAGACCGTCTCCGGCACGGCGCCCGCGGCCCGCACGGTCCGCGCGGCCTCGGCGTCGGTGACCGTGACGACCAGCTGGCCGCCCTTCAGGTAGGAGCCGGCGGACCGGCCGCCGAGCTGCTGGGCGAGTTTGGTCGACAGGTCGCCGGGGCCCGCGGGAGCGGCGGCGGCGACGGGAGCGGCCGAGCCGGAGGTGGCGGACACGGAGGGAGCGATGGCGAGGGCGCCCGCCACCATGCCGGCCGACGCCGTGGTGACGCCGACGGCGAGCACACGCCTCTTGGTGATCTTCACTGCACAAGCCTCCACGGGGGGTTGGGTGCGCCCTGCTGGCACACCGGAGGTCCTGCACATGGTGTGGGAACCGTCAAGGCAGGCGTAAGACGCAGAAGGTGACCAATTCGGAACAGAGCGATTGTCACCCTGACGATGGATCCGTGGTCAGACCGGGAGGGGACACGGCCATCGGACCCGTGGAACGTGATGGGAATTCGGTTCAGTAGATCGTCACGCCCTCCCTCTGGAGCACCTCGTCGACGGGTTGAAAGAACGTCGTGCTCGCGGAGGAATTGCAGTGGCCCACGCCGCCCGATGCCAGACCGACCGCGAGGTTTCCGAGGAAGAGCGGGCCGCCGCTGTCGCCCTCCTTGGAGCAGATGTCGGTACCGATCAGATCGCGGACGGCGCCCTGCTGGTAGTTGACGGTGTAGCCATAGCCTTTGATCCTTCCGGTCTGGACACCGGAGGCCTGGCCCACGAGCGTCACCGTCTGCCCGACCGGGGGTCTTCCGGCGCCGACGATGTCCTGGTACTGGTCGCCCGCGCGGACGCCGCCCTGGAGGTCCCCGGGCGTGGACGAGTACTTGCCCTTGACGACGCCGTAGTCGTCGCCGGGGAAGCTGAAGGAGGAGGTGGTGCCGAGCAGCTTGGTCAGTTCCGGGTCGGAGTACCAGGAGGTGACCCCCTTGGCGCAGTGGCCCGCCGTGAGGAAGAAGTAGTCGGATCCTCGTTTGACGTTGAAGCCCAGCGTGCAGCGGACGCCTCCGGCGGCGTAGATGGGTTCGCCGCCCGCGGTGAGCGGACGGAGCGTCCCGGCCACGCGTTCGACGTGGACGGCCGTGCCGTGCTTGGCCACGGCGGCCTTCACCCTCTTCAGTTTCGCGCCGGTGACCGTGGAGTCCAGGATCACGGAGACCTTGCCGGTGGCGGAGTCCACGCCCCAGGCGGTGCCGGGGACGGTGGCGTCGCGCGTGAGCGCGGCCATGATCTTCGCGGGATCGGCGCCGCCTCTTCCGGCGGGAGCCGTGCTCGCGGTGGCCGTGGTGCCGAGGACGGACGCCACCAGGCCGGAGGCCGCGACGGCGGCGGTGACGCCGCGGATGCGCGGAGGACGGATGCTCATGAAGCGCCTCCTGTGGGAGCGGGCGCGCCCGGACGGCGCGCCGGAGGTCACCGCACATGCTGAAAGAACGCTGAACGCGACGTAAGGGAAAAAGGTGACCAATTGCCCGAATGCGAATTGTCACCCCGGCGCGCGGGTCGATCATCACCTGCGGGATGAGGCGTTCGCCGACGTCATGATGATCAGTGAGCCGGTGGTGACGCCGCCGCGCCGAGGCGGGAGAATAGTCCGGTGACGTTGCTTTTGACCCGTTCGGATCTGGAGATGTCGCTGGACCCGGCCCGGTGCCTGGACGCGCTGCGCCGCGGCTTCACGTCCGAGGAGTACGAGGTCCCCGCGCGGCGGGTGATCGGACGGCTGCCCGGCCAGGGCTCCGCGACCGCGTTGCTGCCCGGCCTGGTCCGGGGCGTGCCCGCCTACACGGTCAAGGTCAACGCCAAGTTCCCGGGCAGCAGGCCCGCGCTGCGCGGCGTCGTCTGCCTGCACGACCTCGGCACCGGCGAGCTGCTGGCACAGTTGGACTCGGCCACCGTGACCGCCTGGCGCACCGGGCTCGCCGCCGCGCTCGGCACCCACGCGCTGGCCCGTCCGGACGCGCACACGGTCGCGGTCGTCGGCGCGGGGGCACAGGCGGAGCTGGTGATGCGGGGGCTGCCGGAGCTGCGGGAGGTGCGCGGCCTCACCGTCTGCGACCTGGACGCCGGTCGCGCCGCCCGCTTCGCCGAGCGGCACGGAACCCGGCTCGGGATCCCGGCGGACGTCGAGCCAGACCCGCGCGCCGCCGTCGCGGACGCCGGCATCGTCGTCATGGCGACCTGGGCGCGCCGCCCCATCCTGCACGCCAGGGACGTGCCGCGCGGCACGCACATCACCTCGCTCGGCGCCGACGAGCCCGGCAAGGCCGAGTTGGGCGCCGATCTCTTGGAGGGCGCCCGGGTCGTCGTCGACGACGTGCCCCTCGCCGTCGAGATGGGCGTGCTGGCCGAGGCGGGCCTGGACGTCAAGCACGCGGCCGGGACGCTCCGCGACCTGCTGTGCGGGCAGGTGCCCGGACGGGTGCGGGGCGGCGAGATCACGGTGTACGCGCCGGTCGGCCTGCCCTGGCAGGATCTCGCGGTGAGCTGGGTGGCGTACCAGACGGCTCGTGCGTCCGGCACCGGAATCGAGTTCGATTTTTTGGCGTGAGTACAGGTAACGGGCTTTTCGGGAGATAAGGGCATCCGAATTGTCCGTTTGTTTCGGTCTTTACAATGACGCCATGCATAGTGTTGACTCCGGGCGGTAGATCCTCCGCCTGACCCAGCCGTCCAGGTGGCCCATGGAAGCTCGTTGTCGTCCCGCCCCGACCGGGCGCTCCTTCCCGGTCCCCGCCTTAGCCCCGAGGCCGGAATGCGGTTCGGTAATGGCGTTCCCGCGCGCCGCCGGGGGCGGCAGCGCCACGGTTCACGCCAGGAGACGAAAATGATTCGGATTCTTCTCGCCGAGGGGGCGCCTCTCCTCCGTGGCGGGCTCGCCGCCCTGTTCGACGGGATGAAGGACCTCGACGTCGTCGCCGCGATCGGCTCAGGTGAGCAGATGCTGCGGACCGCGCGCAGCCAGCGGCCCGATGTCGCGCTGATCGACGTCGGGCTGCCCGGCATGGACGGCTTCGCCGCGGCGCGCAAGCTTCGCGAGGCCGTGCCCGAATGCAGCACGGTCCTCATGGCGGGCCGATGTCGCAACGGCGACCTGCGGCGCGCGGTGGCGGCGCGCGCCTCCGGCTTCGTGCTGAAGGACACCTCTCCCGGCGACCTCGTCGACGCGATCCGCCGTGCCGCGAACGGCGCGCGGGTCGTCGACCCGGACGTGGCGTTCCAGGAGCTCTCCTCGGCGAAGAGCCCGCTCACCGAACGGGAGTCGGAGGTCCTGTCCCTCGCGTCACGGGGCGCTTCCGCGGCCCAGATCGCCGAGGACCTCTTCCTCACGATCGGCACCGTCCGCAACCATCTGTCCCGCATCAACCGCAAGGTCGGGGCGCAGAACCGTATCCAGGCCATCCGGATCGCCGAGGAGGCGGGCTGGCTCTGAACCCGTCTCCCAGTGCCCGATGAGGTCGCGGTAGAGCGGCGACACCGCGGGCAGGTCGATGTGCCGTCCGATCTGCGCGCGGGTCCCGTCCAGCACCAGGACGCGCCGCGCCCGCGCCGCCGAGCTGATCCGGTGCGCGATGACGATCAGCGTGCCGGGGCGCCGCGCGAACGCCTCCTCCGCCCGCGCCTCGGCCGCCGCGTCCAGCCGGTACGCGGCCTCGTCCAGGACGACGACCGGCTGCGGCGCCAGGTAGGCCCGGCACAGCGCGATGAGCTGCCGGTCCGCCTCCGACAGGTCCGCCGGGACGATCCGCGCGTCGTATCCGCCGAGGTCCCGGACGAGACGCGCCAGCCCCACCGCCTCCACGGCCCGCTCCACCCGGTCCGGCGCGGCGTCCGGCGCGTAGTAGGTCAGGTTGTCGCGCAGGGAGCCGGAGAACACGTACGCCTCCTGCGGGATGAGCACCCGCCGGTCGGGCGGGCCCGGCGGCAGGCCGTCCACCAGCACCTCGCCGGCGGTGGGGTCCACCAGGCCCGCGATGAGGGCCGCGAGGGTCGACTTCCCGATGCCGCTGGGGCCCACCACCGCGAGATGGTCGCCGCGCGGGACGACGAGGTCCAGATCCTCGATCACCGGCCGCGCGCCCTGACCGTAGGCGAACGAGACCCCGCGCAGCTCGACGGCCGGGGCGTCCGGGACGGCCCGCGCCGTCTCCGGCCGCGCGGGCCGCGCGGGCGCGCTCGTCTCCAGGATGCGGCCCAGCGTCACCACCAGGCGCAGCCCGCTGCCGCCCATGCCGTGCAGCAGCGTCCGCAGCGCGGGCTGCAACCCGTGCAGGACATAGGTCAGCGCGCCGATCAGCGTGCCCGGCGTGGCGCCGCGCCGCATCAGCCACGGCGCGGCGGCGAGGACGAGCAGCAGCGGCAGCCAACCGCCGACCGCGAGCGCCACGGCCCGCAACGCCGCGAACCGCGCCACCGCGCGACCGGCCGCCGCCTGCGCCTCCACCGCGGCGCCGAACCCGGCCCGCAGCGTGTGCTCGCCGCCGCACGCGACGGCGTCCCGCAGCCCCTCGGTCAGCGCCGTGGTCCGCTCGGCGATGTCCTCCTCGCCGACGACCAGGTCCCGCTGCCGGACGGCCGCCGCGCCGAACATCGCGCCGAACAGCAGCAGCCCGAGCAGCAGCGGCGGCACCACCAGCAGCGCCAGCTCCGGCATCAGGGTGAGCAGGCCGAGCAGCGCCGCGCCGGTGGCGAACAGGAAACCGCGCACGATGACGAGCAGGCCGCCGAACGTGTCCCGGACGATCTCCACCTGGTGGGTGAGCCGCGCGACCGCGCCGGTGTCGGGCCTGCCGCGCATCGACCGGCGCAGCGCCCCGTCCGTGACCCGCCGGACGAGGTCGTCGCGGAACGGCTCCACGATCGCGGCCAGCGCGGGATACAGCCGGCGGCTGCCGAACGCCCCCGCGAACGCGGCGACGGTGAGCAGCCCGAGCCAGCTCGCCGCGTCGACCGTCCGCCCGGTGCGGAACGCGTCGGTCGCCCCGGCGACGGCGCGCCCGAACAGCGCGGTCGGCACCGCCTCGACCAGCGACCACGCGGCGGCCCGCGCGACGGCGCGCGGGCGGGCCCGGACCGCCTCCCCGACCGTCCGGCGCAGCACCGCCCTGTTCGGGGGTGCCGTCTCGCGTCCGCTCCTCATGCCGCACCCCGGAACAGCGCGCGGTAGTCGGGGTCGTCCCAGAGCGTCGCGTGCGGGGCGAGCGCGCGGACGCGGCCGTCCTCCAGCCAGGCGACGAGGTCGGCGCGGGCGGCGGTGGACGCCCGGAGCGTGACGATCAGGCGGGTGCGCCCGGCGAGCCGGTTCAGCAGCGCGTCGGTGATCTGGAGTTCGGTGACGGTGTCGAGGCTGGAGGTCGCGTCGTCCAGGACGAGGACGCGCCCGGCGTGCGCGAACGCCCGCGCGAGCCCCATGCGCTGCAACTCCCCGCCCGACATCGGCGCGTCGGGGAGCGGGGTGGCGTAGCCGTCCGGCAGGCGCCGGATGAAGTCGTCGGCGCGCGCCGCCCGCGCCGACTCGCGCAGCCGCGCGTCGGGAGGCCGCGCCGGGCCGAACGCGAGCGCGTCGAGGACGGTGTCGCCGAACAGCGCGGGCCGCGCGAAGGCGTACCCGATCTCGCGGCGCAGTGCCGTCCGGGAGAGGCGGGGGAGCGGCGTCCCGTCCAGCAGCACCTCGCCGCGGTCGGGGTCGGTGAGGCGTCCGGCGAGCGCGGCGAGCTCGGAGGCGCCGGTGCGTCCGGTGACGGCGACGGCGAGACCGCCGGGGACGGCCAGATCCAGCCCGTCCAACACGCCCCCGGCGGCGCTGACCCCGCGGAATTCCAGGTGGCCGGGGCCGGACGAAACGGGCTCCGCGCCATAGACGGGCGCGGGAAGCGCGAGGACCTCGGCGGCGCGTGCGGCCCCGGCGCGGGCGCGGCCGAGGCGCAGCAGCTGCGTGAGGACGGGCCCGAACCCCGCGGCGAGCCCCGCGTACTGGACGGTCGCGACCAGCTCACCGGGGGTGATCCGGCCCGCCGCCAGCTCCGCGCCCGCGACCGCCACGGCCGCGATCTGCAGGAGCAGCAGCGCCAGCAGCCCGCGCGCCGTGATGCCGCCCTGGACGCGCCACATCCGCTCGCCCTCGCCGCGCAGTTCCGGCAGCGGCTCCAGCACGCGGACGGTCTCGCGGTCCGCGGTGCCGGCCGCGGCGATCGTCCGGCATCCGGCGAGGGCCTCGCCGAGCCGTCCCGCGATCGTGCCCTGGATGTCGAGGTAGCGGTGCACGGTCGCGCTGATGTCGCGGACGAACGCGCGCATCAGCAGCGCGATCACCGGCAGCGCCACCGCGATCGCCGCGGCGACCCGCCAGTCGATGAGGACCAGCGCGACCAGCGCTCCCACGGCGGGCAGCAGTCCCACGGCGGCCTCCGGCGCGGCGGCGGGCGCCACCCCGGCCTCGGCGGCACCGCCCACGACCCGGCCCGCGACGTCGCCCGGCGGAATCCGCAGTGCCGGGCCGACCGCGAGGACGTGCCGGACCAGCGTGTGCCGCAGCCATGCCGTCGCCCGCGCCGCCGCGCAGCCGGTCGCGAGTTCCGTCAGCACCTCCGCCACGGCCGACGCCACGACGAGCGCGACGCACGGCCACACCGCCGCGGCGGCGGGAGCGCCACCCGGCGGGACCGCGTCGATCGCGCGGGCCAGCGCGTAGGGGAGCAGCACCGCCGCGACCGCGTCCGCCAGCGCGGCGGCGGCCACGAGGGCGGTCCAGCCCCGGGCGCGCCCGGCGGCCCGCAGCAGCAGCCGGTTCGCGCCGGCCGTGACAGGTTGGGTGGTCATCGGTTCTCCAGAACGACGACGGCCATGGCTCCGAGCCCCCGGAGCCATGGCCGCCCACCATCGTTACAGGCAGATGGTCTGGCTGTGCGAGCTGTGGCCGCACAGCACGCTGAGGCTGCTGTTGCCGCCGCCGCCGTTCTCGCTGGTCATCCCCTGAAGGTCGAGAAGCGCCATGTTCTTCACCTCCTTTCGGGCTGGATAGAGGTGGCCGCCGTGAGGGTTCCCACGGGGAGCTCATCGGGTCCGGCGGAGCCTGTCCGGGACTGGGGGGCGTCGTCTCCCCACTCGAGTCCGGTGGTCCGCAGGAAGGGAAGCGTGGGGGCCGGGTCGTGCAGGGCCGCGCCGAGCGCGAGGAGCACGCCGGCCGTGCCGGTCGCCAGGTCCATCGACAGCCGGTACATGTGCTCGCCCGGGAAGGCCAGCCCGCCGGCGTACGGCAGGGCGTGCCACGCCAGGTCGCGGAGGTGTCCCGCCACCCGGTCGCCGTCACGATCGTGGCGGGCCAGGTAGAGCAGCATTCCGGCGCGTCCGTTGAACAGGCTCGGCTGCGCGTAGTACCGGGACATCGCGGCGACGCGGATCGCCCGCCGTGCCTCCTCGAACTCCTCGTCCGGACGGACCGCGAGGTACTCGTCCAGGACGAGGCCGATGCCGACGCTGCCGCGCCCGAGGTAGGGCAGCATCCGGACGTCCTGATTAACGTGCAGGGCGCCGTTGTGGTCGGTGACGCAGGCGGCGAGGTCGCGGCGCAGCGCGTCCGCGGCGAGGTCGAGCAGCACCGGGTTCCCCGTGCGCTCGTGGAGCCGGACGAACATCAGCGCGGCTCCGGCGCCGCCGTGCATGAGACCGGGCCGGGGCGCCGGGCCGTCGGGCCGCCGGGCCGCCACGATCTCGGCGGCGCGGCGCGCCGCGTCGAGCAGGTACGTCTCACCGCTCGCGTCGGCGAGGTCGGTCAGGGCCAGCGCGACGCCGGGCAACCCGCCGTACAGGTCGTCGCCGAGCCGTTCCCACCGTTCGTTCAGACAGTGGTCCGCGGCGACGATCGCGTCGTCCGTGCGTCCGAGGCGGGCCAGGACGTGCGCGGCCCCCAGCAGCCCGTCGTACAGGCCGATGCCGGTGCCGCGTTTCGGGTCGGCGACCCGCGCGGCCAGCCATTCCTCGTACTCGGGGAACCGTCCCGCGCCCGTGGCGTGCAGCGCGTACAGGACTCCGGCGGCGCCGTGCGCCAGGCCGAGCGACGCCCCGCCGAACTGCTCGGGGTCGCCGGGGAACAGGCGGTCGGTCCGGTCGGGTGTGGCGCTCGCGAGGATCGCCCTCGCCAGGTCGTCCCGGGTGCGCTCCCAACTGTGGGCGTCCGGGACGAACCCGGGCGCGGACGTCGGCGCGGCACCCCGCGTGATCTCCCGTACCGCCTCGTCAAGGAACGACCGCGGTACAGGGAAGTTGTCGGCGATGAGGTCGGCCAGTTGCGGCGCCTTGCCCCGGTCGATGATGAACAGAATGGTCAGCGGGGCGAACAGGGCCAGGCGAAGGCACGCGAGGCTGTAGAGGTCGACCTCGGTGCCGCGCCGGTCGGGCGGGGCGAGGAACGCCGGGTTCGCGAGGGTCTGCCGGCCGCGGGCGGACGCGGGCGCCGCCGTCTCGAAGTCGATCAGCGCGGCGGAGTCGTCCGGACGGACCATGACGTTGAACATGTGCAGGTCGTTGAAGACCATTCCGCGCTCGTGAATCGCGGTGACCACCCGTTCGACGCCCGCGTACACGCGCAGCGCCCATTCGGTGTACGCGGCGGTCTTTTCCGGGTCCGGATGGGGGTCCAGCATCGGATGCCGTTCGGCGAAGAATGTGTTGAGGGTGCGTCCCTCGATGAACTCCTGGACCAGGAAATGGTGCTCGCCGAGCGTGAACCAGTCGAGCGCGGCGGGAACCCCGTCGATTCCTTCGAGCGCGCGCAGGACGTCGCGTTCCCGTTCGATGCGCTTCACCGCGTCGGCGCCGTCGGCGGCCAGACCCGCGTGGGGACGTCCTTCTTTCAGGACCACCTTGCGTCCGGAACGGGTGTCGGTCGCCTCATAGACGCCGCCGCCGTTGGAGAAATGCAGGGCCTTGGTGATCTGGTACGGCAGGTCCGTCGTCGTCGTGGCGCCGCGCGCCTGGAGGTGGGGCTCCAGGCAGGCCGGGAGGGTCACCCAGTCGGGGACGGAGAAGACGGGCTCACGCCGGTCCGGAACCAGTTCCCCGGCGCCGTTCTCCATCGCGGGGACGAGCTTGCCCTGCTCGTCCAGACATCGGCGCTCCGCGAAGCCGCCGTACCTGACGTGCAGTGGGCCGGCGCCGATGCGCAGGTCGCTGAGGATGTAGGGGCCGGGCAGGCCGTCCACGAGCGCGCCGAGCTCGTCCAGCACCCGCTCAAGTTCGCGCTCGTCCGCCGGGTAGATCGTGACGAGCTTGCCGCTCGCGCCGCGCGGGGCGTACTTGGCGTTGCGCATCCGCAGCGTGCCCGGGCCGCGCAGGTGCTTGAACTCGATGCCGTTGCCGACGCAGTAGTCCCACGTCGCGGCCAGGATCTTGTCCGCGCTCTCCGCGCATCCGGAGACGTGCACTTTCCAGCCCTGGGGCGGCGTGCGGCGTTCCGGCGGGTCGTAGATGACCCATTCGTCGCCGAAAACCATTTCCCAGCCCGCCGGAAGATCACGCTGCGTGATGTCGAAGTCGGTGCTGCGGGTGACCGGAGGCGCATCGTAGAAAAGCTGGTCGGCGAGGCAGTAAAGCTCATATCCCTTGTCCACCGCGGGATTCCCTTCTGCGAGTGCCGATCAACTTCTGCGACTGAATAAGAGAATGGCAGCTCGCCAGGAATTGAGCTAGTGCAGGACATAATGAATGACCCGTGAAGATCTACCGTATGCCGTACGCGCACATCATCGGACCGGCATTCGCCGAGGAAGAAGGTGGTGGAAGCGGGTTATTCGAGGCCCTCGCGGTGCGCGACGGCCGCCGCCTGGGTGCGGCTCGCCACGTTCAGCTTCGCCAGGATGTTGGAGACGTGGACGCTCGCCGTCTTCGGGGAGATGAACAGCCTCGACGCGATCTCCCGGTTGCCGAGCCCGTCCGCGACCAGCTTCAGGACCTCCCGCTCCCGCACGGTCAGGGAGCCGAGCGCGCCGGACGGCCCGGACTGCCGCGCGCCCGCCCCGCTCCCGCCGCCGAGCCGGGCCCGGGCGCCGAGGTCGCGCAGCGCGGCCAGGAGCGGCTCGGCGCCGAGCGCCGTGGCGCGCTCGACCGCCGCCCGCCACTCCGCCGCCGCCGCGTCCCGGTCGCCGTTCTCGGCGAGCGCCTCGGCCAGCCGCCACCGCGACCGCGCCACCTCGTACACGAACCCGCCGTCCGCGTCACCGTAGGTGAACAGGTCGGTGGCCTTCCGCCACAGGTCCACGTCGTGGACGCCGTCCACGCGGCGCCGCTCGGCCTCCGCGCGGGCCAGCCAGGCGTGGCCTTCGAGGCCGAGCCAGGCGCGGGGCCGTCCGTCGGTGTGGACGGCGGCCACGGTCCGGGCCAGGCGCAACAGGCCGTCGGCCGCGTCGCCCGCCGCGCGGACGGCGGCCTGGTCACCGGTCGCCCGGGCCCGCGCCGCGAGTTCGGCGTGGGCCCACAGGCCCGTCGCGGAGAGGCGGAGCGCGCCTTCGGCCTCGCCGTAGGGCGTGGCGAGGACGTTCTCGACGTGCGCGACCGCGCCGCGTGGATCGTCCCGCCACAGGGCGCGCTCGGCGGCGAGGCCCCGCGCGAGGTAGTTGAGGTACAGGTGCTGCGCCCACAGCGGCTCGATCCACCGCAGGCGCTCGCCGGCGCTGGGTGAGCCCTGCGCCACATCGACGAACAACGCGTAGGCGGAGATCTGCGCCTCGGCGGTCCGGACGACCCGCACGGGGAACTCCTCTGCGAGCCGGTTCGCCTCGGCCCAGTCCCCGACCGTGTAGTGCACCAGGTACTGCAAGGACCGCAGGATGATGCCGTAGGTGTGCCAGCGGAGCCCGTTGTCCAGGACGAACCGCACGCCCTCGTCGGCGGCCCGCGCCGCGCCCGCGAGGTCGCCGCGGTCGAACTTCGCGCGGGCGTGGTGGAACCTGACGCGGACCGCCTGCGTGTGGTCGCCCGCCGCGTCGGCGAGCTCCTCGGCCCGCTCGAACAGCTCGGGCACCCGCGGGTCGGCCTCCCGGGACTCCCGGTACAGCCCGAGCGTGACCAGCAGCGCGGCCTCGGCGCCGGTGGCCCCGGCGGCGCGGGCCTCCGCGACGGCCTTCTCCGCGAACTCCGGCATCTCCTCGTCGTCGTCCCGGTAGAGCAGCGACCGGGCGTAGGTGGCGAGGGCCCCGGCGCGTTCGACGGTCGGCGGGCCGTCCGCCAGCATCGCCACCGCCTCCCGCGCGGTCGCCTGCGACTCCTCCATCTCGTCGATGTCGTTCAGGTACGACGCCAGATGATCGCGGATCTCGGCGCCGAGCGGCAGGTCCGCCGGGTCGGCGAGGCCGACCAGCCGCCGGAGCCGGTGCACGGCGCGCCGCAGTTCCCCGGCCCGCGCCGCCTCCTTCGCGGCGGTGAGCGACAGCCGCACCCGGTCGGTGCCCGCGGCGGCCTCGGCCCCCGGGACGGCGTCCCACAGTTCCAGCGCCCGCTCGTAGTGCTCGAACGCCTCGGCGGGCGCGCCTAGCCTGGCCGCCTCGCGTCCCGCCCGGACGGACGCGGCGAACGCGACGGGCAGGTCGTGCGCGGCGCGGCTGTGGTGGGCGAGTTCGGCGGCGGCCCCGCGCGTCCCCTCCGGGAGGGCGGCGAGCAGCCGGGCGTAGTCGGCGTGCAGCCGGGTCCGCTCGCCGGGCAGCAGGTCGGCGTAGACGGCCTCGCGCAACAGCGCGTGCCGGAACGTGTACCCGGTGGCGGACGGGACGAGCACCTGGTGCGACACGACCTCGCGCAGCGCCTCACCGGCCGCCGCCTCGTCCAGCCCCGACAGGCGGCGGATCGGTTCGTCGTCGATGCGGCGCCCGGCCACCGCCGCGACCCGCACGACCCGCTGCCCGGCGTCCGACAGCCGCTCCATCCGCGACAGCAGCAGGTCCGCGAGCCCGGCGGGCAGGTCGGCGGCCTCGTCAGGGCAGGGGGCGTCGAGCCCCGCGGAGTACAGTTCGGCGGCGTAGAACGGGTTGCCCTCGGAACGCCGGTGCACCCGCTCGACGGCCTCCGCGGTGACCGGCGCGGACCCGTGGGACAGCTCCGCGAGGTAGGCGGCGGTCTCGCCGGGCCCGAACGGGGAGACCACGACGCCGGTCACGTTCGGCAGCCGGAGCAGTTCGGCCATCACGGGCCGCAGCGGATGCCGCCGGTGCAGGTCGTCGGACCGGTACGTGCCGACGAGGCAGACCCGTTCGCGTTGCAGGACGCGGCAGAGGAACGTCAGCAGATGCCGGGTGGAACGGTCCGCCCAGTGGAGGTCCTCCAGGACGAGCAGGACGGGCCGTTCCCGCCCGAGCTCCCCGAGCAGGCCGAGCACCGCCCCGAACAGTTGCTGCTGCCCGAGTTCGGCGGCGGAGCCCGGGTCGGCGTCGCCGTCGGGGAGGAGCCGTCCCAGCACGGGCCGGGCGTCGAGCACGGCGCGGACCGCGTCCGCCTCGGCGGAGCCGGCGTTCGCGGCCGACCACAGCGCGTCGGCGAGCGGCAGGTAGGGCACGCTCTCGCCCAGCTCCGCGCACTGCCCGACGAGGACGGCGCACCCGTCGTCGCGGGCGGCGCGCACCAGCGCGTTCACCAGATGCGTCTTGCCGACGCCCGCGTCGCCGCTGACGAGCACGGCTCCGGCGTGGCCCGCGGACGCCCGCGCGAGCGCGGCGGTCAGCTCCGCGAACTCGGCGGCCCTGCCGATCAGCACCAACGGCCCCCTTCGGTCATCCCGCCCAGTATCCCACCCGGTGGGCACCGGGGGGCCGGACGTGAACGGGCCCCGGATCCGGGGAGGGATCCGGGGCCCGCGAGGGCGGTGCGTCTCAGCCGGCCAGGGCGGGGGTTCGGCCGGTGTCGTGCTCCGCCTCGTCCAGTGCGGCGATCAGATCGATGTCCGGCTCCGGCTCGACCTCCTCGGCGGGCAGCACCCGCTGGTAGGCGCGGAGCGTCTCGGCGGCGGTCCGCTCCAGCGAGTACCGGGAGCGGGCGCGGTCGGCGGCGGCGATCGAGTAGCCGTGCAGGGTGGTCTCCTCGTTGAGCAGGTGCCGGATCATCCGGCCGATCACGACGGGGCGCCCCGCGGGGACGTGCACGCCGGTGATGTGGTCGAGCACCTCGTCGGCGTTGCCGCCCACCGGGGTCGCGACGACGGGGACGCCGCAGGCCATCGCCTCCAGCGGCGCCGCCGGGCACGGCCGGTGCGGGGACAGGCACAGCGCGAGGCTCGCCGTCCGCAGCAGCTTCGGCAGCGACTTGCGGGGCACCCGCCCGAGGAAGATCACTCGATCGTTGACGTGCAGTTCCTTGGCGAGCAGCACGAGCCGGTGCACGACCGGGTCGTTCTCCAGGTCCTCCCGGGCCGGGCCGCCCGCGACGGTCAGCTCGGCGTTCGGGACGTGCACCAGGGCGCGCAGCGCGGTCGCGACGTCCCCGGCCTCCAGGTCGTCGCACACCATCACCAGGCGGCGCCGGTCGCCGCGCGGCATCGCCGGGCCGATCTGGGTGAACAGTTCACCGTCCACGCCGTAGGGGACGACGCGGATTCGCGGCCGCGGCACGCCCAACCGGACGAGCGCGCTCGCCTCCTCGGCGTGCCCGGCGATCACGAGGTCGGCGTCCCGCGCGATGGCCTTCTCCAGCCGGTCGCGGTGCGGGTGGACGGGCTGCCCGGCGTGCCGTTCGGCGGCGGCGACGCCGTGGTGGCTCTGCACGAAGGGGATGTCGAGTTCGCGGGCGACGGCGCAGGCGGCGAGTCCGCCGATCCAGCCGTGCGCGTGCACGATGTCGGGGCGACCGGACCCGCTCCAGCGGCGGCGCAGCCCGTCGGCGAACTCGCGGAGGTGCTTCAGCAGCTCGTCGTCGGGCAGCGGTCGGGCGGGCCCGGCGTCGAGGTGGACCAGTGCGGCGCCCGGCGCCAGCCGGGTCCGGGCACGCGCGGCTCGGTTCTGGCGCCGGGCGTACACCGTGACCTGGTTCGGCTCCCCTTCCGCGGAGAGCGGACGGGTCAGCGAGCGGGCGAGATCGCGCACATGGATCGCGTGGAGGTGCTCGCCGTCAAGGTCGGAGGCGGACACGAGTGCGATGTTCAACGGGCGGTGCATACGGATCCTCCGGGGCAACACAGGGGAAGCACGGAGGTATCTGCGTCGTAGACACCTGCTCGATCAGACTCTTATCCGGCCGCACCTACCGTCAAACCTCGCGAATCGGATCTCCTGCCCCGCACGGCCCGCCGAAACGCCGCCGACCAGCGGGAACATCGAACGAGATGCGCGACGGATCGGTCCGGCGTGTGATGTACGCCTCAGATCCGGCCCCTATTCGGACTCCTCGGAGACGACGGGGAGGGTGATGGCGGAGGGATGGTGGGGGGAGTGGAAGATCTCCTGGTCGGCGGTGAGCATCTCGGTGGCGCCGCCGATGGGCGCGCCGGTGCCGGGGTTGCGGGCCACGCGGGGGTAGGCGCCGCTGGCGACCTGCACGCGGACGCGGTGCCCGCGGCGGAAGCGGTGCCCGGCGGGCCACAGTTCGACGGCGATCCGCCGGACGCCGTCCGCCCCCGGGTCCGGTGAGCCGGGGACGAGGCGGCGCATCCCCTCGCACAGGTTCAGCGACGCGCCGTCGGGGGTGACGTCGCACAGCCGGACGACGAAGTCGGTGTGGTCGCGGTTCGAGCGGATGCGCAGGTCGGCGGTGACCGGGCCGATGATCTCCAGATCGTGGTCGAGGACGTCGGAGGTGTAGGTCAGCACGTCCCTGCGGCGTTCCAGGCGCCGCTGGTCGGTGGACGGGTGCGTCTCGCCGAGCAGGGTGGGCCCGCCGAGGAAGGGCGTCGGGTGGTTGGGGTCGTACCGGTAGGTGTCGGGCCGGTGGGCGTCGGGATCGGACTCGGGCGGCGGGTCGGGGGACAGGGCGCCGTCCTCGCGCAGGTGCCAGCGTTCCTCCCGCATTCCGGGGACGGGCCAGTCGGGGAACTCCCGCCACTCCTCCGCGCCGGTGACGTACAGCCGGACGGGCTGTTCCCGAAGCTGGGACGGGTCGTCCAGGAGGTGGGCCCGGAACCAGGCGATCGACTCGCCGATCGAGCCCCGCATCATCCGCTGGTCGGCGTGGAACCACGGCCCGATCGTCAGGTACGGGCGGCGGCCGGCGGCGCGGAGGGCGGCGTAGTCCTTGATCTGCCAGGGCAGGAAGATGTCGTACCAGCCGCCCGTCAGGTTGACCGGCGCCGTGACCTGGGAGACGGTCGGGCTGAAGTCGCGCCGGTCCCAGAACGGGGTGTCGGGGCCGTTGACGAGGAGGTCCTGGAAGAAGCGCTGCTGCGCGCCGGTCGCCAGCCGGTCGAGCTCGGCGAGGGGACGTCCGGACAGGGTGGCGCGGCGGGCGCGGCGCGGCGACAGCACCGCGGTCGTGATCCCGGACAGGGAGTTCTTCATCCGCGCGGTCAGGTCGACCCAGATGAGGGTCGACTCCAGCGCGAACGCGCCGCCGACGTTCACCGCGTCGCGGAACGTGGACGCGGTGACCTGCATCGACAGCGCCCGCAGCGCGGGCCCGGCCTCGGCGGCGACGGCCCACTGCACGTAGCCGAGATAGCTCGGGCCGTGCATGGCGAACGTCCCGCCGAACCAGGGCTGTGACCGGAGCCACTCGACGGTGGCGAGGCCGTCCTCCCGCTCGTCCAGCGCCTCGAACACCCCGCCGGACCCGAAGCCGCCCCGGACGCTCTGCACCACGACCTGGAACCCGTGCGACGCGAAGCCCTGCCCGCACATCAGCCCGAACGGCCCGCGCCGCCCGTAGGGGGAGCGGACGAGGACCGTCGGCGCCCGCTCGACGCCCTCGGGGGCGTAATGGTCGGCCAGCAGGGTGACGCCGTCCGCCGCGGGGACCTCCAGATCCCGCTCGACCGTGACGCGGTGGGGGCCGTTCCGCAGTCCCAGCGCCGTGACCCCGAGCCGGCGCATCATTCCCACGCCTACCACCTGATCGATCGTAACCGCCCCCCTGCTTCTCCCCGGTCCCCGGTGTCCCGGATGTGCGTCGCGCGCCCCGGGCCTTCACTACGATCGAGGACGCACAACATGGCAAATCGGGACGTGATGGGGCAGGCCGCGGGCCGTCCCGAGGGAAGGGGAGACGCACGCGTCATGGGTGACCTGAGCTGGGAGCGGATCATCGCCGCCGCGATCGTGCTGGCGGTGGCCCTGGCGATCGCGGTCGTCCTGCGGCTGCTGACCGGACGGCTGGCGAAGCGGGCGGACGGCACCCGGTGGGCCTGGGACGACATGGCCGCCCGGCTGGTCAAGGACCTGGCCGTCCCCGTCTCGGTGATCCTCGGCCTGTGGACCGCGGCGAAGGTGCTGGACCTGCCGCGCGGCACGCTGGACGTGATCGCCAACGTGCTCACCGCCGTGACGATCTTCGTGGTGTCGGTGGCGCTGGCCCGGCTGATCGCGAGCTCGGTCAGCTCGTTCGCGCTGGCCAAGCAGGGCGTCGCCGCCAATGTCACGATCTTCGCCAACATCGCCAAGGTGGTGGTGATCGGCGTCGGGCTGCTGGTGATGCTGCAGAGCCTCGGGGTCTCGATCTCGCCCCTGCTCGGCGCCCTCGGCGTCGGTGGCCTCGCGGTCGCGCTCGCCCTCCAGGACACTCTGGCGAACCTGTTCGCGGGCGTGCACGTCCTGGCGTCCAAGACGATCGAGCCCGGCGACTACATCAAGCTGGCCACCGGCCAGGAGGGGTACGTCGTCGACATCAACTGGCGCAACACGTCCATCCGGACGCTGTCGGACAACATCGAGGTCATCCCGAACCAGCGGTTCTCCGACACGATCCTCACCAACTTCCACCGTCCCGCGCAGGACATGTCGATCCTGGTCTACGCGAAGGTGGCCTACGAGGTCGACCTGGACCGGGTGGAGGAACTCCTCGTCGAGGTCGGTCAGGACGTGATGAAGGACGTCCAGGGCGGTGTCGAGGACGCGAGCGTCCTGGTCCGGTTCGACGACTTCAACGACGCGACCGTCGGCTTCCACGTCATCCTGCGGTCGACGGAGTTCGGCGACCAGTTCCTCATCAAGCACGAGTTCCTGAAGCGGCTGCACCGGACCCTCCGCGAGGAGGGCATCGCCCCGCCCTACTGGCACCACCGCGTCGTCGTCGACGCTCCCGAGAACGAACTCGCCCGCAAGGACGAACTCGCCCTCTGACCCCGGGATCCGCCGTCAGGGACGGATGATCGGGAGCAGGATCTCGTCGACGACCCACTCCAGGTAGGCGTCGGTCATCTCGCCGCCCTCGGTGAGATTGCGGTAGAAGATCACGGCCGGGCCGACGTCGGCGATCCGCCGGGTCACCGCCTCGGGGCGGGCCTCGCCACGTTCGGCCGCCTGCTCCAGCGCCTGGTACAGCACGTCCCGGACCGGCCTCGACAGGCGCTGCTGGACGACGTCGTGCAGGATGCCCTTGCCCTCCTCGGGGTCGTCCTTCAGCACCCGGAACGCCGCGCCCCGGCAGGTGAGAAGCGTGTCGCGCAGGCAGGCCAGGGCCGCCAGCATGTCCTCGCGGACGTCGCCGGTCGTGGGCGGCGCGGGCGGCTCGGGCAGGGTGTGCCGGAGCGCGTCGGCGACGAGGGCCTCCTTGGACGGCCAGCGCCGGTAGAGCGCGGCCTTGCCGGTGCGGGCGGCCCCGGCGACGCCCTCCATGGTCAGCCCGCGATAGCCGACGACCGCCAGCCGGTCGAGCACGGCGTCGAAGATCGCCGCCTCCAGGGCCCCGCCGCGGCGGCGGGTGGTGCCCGTCACGACGCACTTCCGGAAATAGTGAACGTAAGCGTTCTCTTTGGTGCGGATCGCTGATAGGTTCCCCGCATAGTGTACGTCGCCGTTCCTTAACTGTCGGAAATCCACCGGAAGGTCTGCCGTGCCCTCATCGCCCCCGTCTTCGGGGCGGACGGTCTCGACCGGGAAGCCCGCAGCTCCCGACGAGGCCGCCTCGTCCGTCCATCATCGCCCAGGATTCGTCCTCGCCGTCATCGTCGGCTGCCAGCTCCTGATCGGCGTGGACACCACCATCGTCACCGTCGCCCTCCCGCGGATCCGGGACGGGCTCGGACTGTCGACCGGAGGTCTCGCCTGGATCCAGAACTCCTACATGCTCGCATTCGGCGGGTTGCTGCTCCTCGGCGGTCGGGCCGGAGACGCCTTCGGACGCCGCCGCGTCTTCACCGCCGGGGTCGCGGTGTTCACGGCGGCGTCGCTGATCGGCGGGTTCGCCGCCGAAGGGTGGTGGCTGTTCGCCGCCCGCGCCGCCCAGGGCGTCGCCGCCGCCTTCGCGGCGCCGAGCGCGATGGCGCTGATCGCCACGCAGTTCCAGGGACAGGCGCGCGTCCGCGCGCTCAGCGTCTTCTCCGCCGTGACCGGCGCGGGCGCCGCCGTCGGCATGATCGCCGGCGGCGTGCTGACCGAGGCCGGGTCCTGGCGGTGGGTGTTCTTCGTCAACGTTCCGGCGGGCGTCGTCCTGGCGCTGCTCGCGCCCCGCGTCCTCGCCGAGACCGAACGCCGCCCCGGCCGCTTCGACATCGCGGGCGCCGCCGCGTCCACGGCCGGCATGACCGCGCTCGTCTACGCGTTGATCCGCGTCGGAGCGGACGGCTGGGACGACGGCCCGGCGCTCGCCGCGTTCGGGGCGGCGGCCGTCCTGCTCGCCGGATTCGTCGCGGTCGAGCGCCGCGCCCGGCAACCGGTCATGCCCCTGTGGCTGCTGACCGGACGCGACCGCGCCGCCTCCTACCTGACCCAGTTCCTGCTGGTCGCGGCGATGTTCGGGGCGTTGTTCTTCCTCACCCAGTACCTCCAGCAGGTCCTCGGGTACGGGCCGCTGCGGGCGGGCCTGGCCTTCCTGCCGCTCGTGGCAACGCAGTTCGTGGCCGTCCGGACCGTCCCGCGGCTGCTGCCGCGCCTCGGCGCCAGGACGCTCGTCGTCGCGGGAACGGCCGTGGTCGGCGCCGGGCTGCTGTGGCTGACGCGGCTGTCGCCCGAGGACGGCTACGCGGCCGGGCTCCTCGGCCCGTTGCTGCTCATCGGCGCCGGCGTCGGTGTCTCGATCATGCCGCTCAACGCGACGGTCCTCGCGAGCGTCGAACCGGAGAACGCGGGGGTCGCGTCCGGCGTCGCGCAGGCCATGCTGTGGTCGGGCGCGTCGGTCGGCTCGGCCGTCATGGTGACCGCGCACGGGTCGGCGGCGTCCGGGCCCCGCGACCTCGGCGACGTGCTGAGCGGGATGGACGCCGCGTACGCGGTCGGCGCGGTGTTCGCGGCGGCGGCCCTGCTGGTGGCGCTACTGGTGATGCGGGTCCCGCGCTGACCGTCCGCGCCGACCGTCGGGGCGGACCGGCTCAGGCGGGTGGGGGAGCGGCCTCGTCGAACCACGCGAGGAACTCGGTGCTGCCGAACATCCTCGCCGTGTCGACGGCGGACGGCGATCCCGCCCGGGGGTCGGCGCCCGCGTCCAGCAGCGCCCGCACCACGTCCGGCTCCCGCTTGAGGACCGCGCCCGAGAGGGGCCGCCGTCCCTCGTCGTTGGGGCGCTCGGGGTCGGCGCCGCGCGCCGCGAGCGCCCGCACGGTGTCGGCGTGGCCGTGGTACGCGGCGAGCATGAGCAGCGTGTCGCCCCCGTCGTCGGACAGGTTCGGCGGCACCCCCGCCTCGACGTAATCGACGAGTTCCGCCGTCCGCCCGGCGCGCGCCATCTCGAACAGCCGGGTCGCGAACTCGTCCATCGCCGGATCGGCCTCGGCCATGAAGGGGGCCGTGCTGTCCGCGGTGAGCAGGACGCCGAGGCTGTCCTCCCCGTACCGCAACCGCTTCTCCAGCGCGACGAGCGCACCCGCATCGGGAAGGGAGCGGAACCGGACGTCGTCCGCCAACGCCTTCATTATCAACAATCCGCGACCGCGTTCCTCGCTCGGCCCGGGGTCGGGCACGTTCGCCGCGTCGAACCCCCGACCCGAGTCGATCACCTTGATCAGGCAGCGGCGATCCTGGATCGTCGCGCGCACCGTGTAGCCGACGCCCCGTTCGGCGTGCCGGATCACGTTCGTGCACGCCTCGGTCAGCATCACTTCTATGTCACCGCGAATCTGGTCATCCACCCCGAGGGCGGTCAGCGCCGCGTCCAGCAGCCTCCGTGTCGCCGGGACGCTGGCCGCGTCCCGGGGTAGCAGGAGGTCGAGGCTGATCTCCACGTCCTCTCCGTCCTTCACCGTCCTTTCTTCGTGCCCCACCGGTCACCCTCAAACATGGACGGCCCGCCCGCCGCGGGGGAGTTCAGCCGGCGCCGTCGGAGCGGTCCTGTTCGAGGGCCCGGCGGACCGCCGGGGCCGCGGGGCCCGTCCGCGCCGTGAGCTCCGCGATCCGCCGCCGGTACCGCCGCCGGTCCGGGCCCGGCAGGACGGTCTTCAGCTCGCCCGCCGCCGCCAGCGCGACCGCGGCCGCGTCGTAGCTGTTCACATGGGCCACCGGACGTCCCCGCAGCGCGGACGACGCCCCGCCCCACAGCGTCTTCACCACCCGGGGGTCCCGCACCGTGATCTCGTGCCTCGTGAACACCCCGAGGAGCGTGCGCCGCTGCACCCGGATCCAGCCGTCGTCGGCGAGCTCGTCGCGGACCGTCCGCACGATCGCCCTGCTGTCCTTGCGCACCCAGTGCTGCCACGACCGGGGGCGCGGGGACGCCGCGATCTGCGCCAGCACCCCGTACGGATCGGCGCCGGGCGTCCCCGGGACGGGGCCGCGCCGCCCCTCACCGAGACGGCCGTCGAGGTACAGCTCCGTCAGGGCGGCCGCGCGCAGCACGTAGCCGAGCCGCGCGCCGCCTTTGGTCATCTTCTGCTTGTTCGTGTCGTAGGCCAGCAGGAACATCCGCGCCGGCAGCGTTTCCGGAACCCGGATCATGACTCGTCCTCGCCTCCGCCGCCCGGCGGGTCGTTCTCGTCCTCGGTGTCGTCCCGGCCGTCGGTGTCGGACTTGCGGGGACGGCCCCGTCCCCGCATCCGGCCCGCCGACGCGGGCATCCGGCCCGCGTCGGCGAGCGCCCGCCGCAGCAGGAACTCGATCTGCGCGTTGGTGCTGCGCAGCTCGTCCCCGGCCCACCGTGCCAGCGCGTCGTGCACCGCCGGGTCGAGCCGCAGCAGGACCTTCTTGCGCTCAGCCACGGGTAAGCGGCTCACTGGTAGAGGCTGCCGGCGTTGACCACCGGCTGGGCGTCACGGTCGGCGCACAGCACGACGAGCAGGTTGCTGACCATCGCCGCCTTGCGTTCCTCGTCCAGTTCGACCACGTTCTCCTCGTCGAGCCGTTCCAGCGCGAGCTGCACCATGCCGACCGCGCCCTCGACGATCCGCTGCCGCGCCGCCACCACGGCGCCCGCCTGCTGGCGCCGCAACATCGCCTGCGCGATCTCAGGCGCGTACGCCAGCCGCGTGATCCGCGACTCGATGATGTCGACTCCCGCTGACGCGACGCGCTGCGCCAGCTCCTCCGACAGCTGCGCGGTGATCTCGTCGGCGTTGTCGCGCAGCGAGGTGCGGTCATGGGCGTCGTAGGGGAAGCTGCCGGCGATGTGCCGGACGGCCGCCTCCGTCTGGAACGCCACGAACTCGACGAAGTCGTCGACCTCGAACACGGCCCGCGCGGTGTCGGCGACCTGCCACACCACCACGGCCGAGATCTCGATCGGGTTCCCGTCCAGATCGTTGACCTTGGCGAGGCCCGTCTCGTGGTTGCGGATCCGGGTCGACACCCGCCGCCGGTCGGTCAGCGGGTTCACCCAGCGGAGCCCGTCGGTGCGGACCGTGCCGTAGTAGCGTCCGAGAAGTTGCAGGACCCGGGCCTCGCCGGGCGCCACCGGGGTCAGTCCGGCCGCGACGACCAGCCCGGCGAGCGCGAGCAGCACCCCCAGGACGATCCCCGCCGCGAGCGCGCCGCCGCCCGTCGCGATCCCCGCGATCACGGCCACGGCGGCCAGCAGGATCAGCAGCAGCGCCAGCCCGAGCATCGCCCAGCCGCCACGGTCGGTCGCCGGCCGCTCCTCGATCTTCGGTCGTGGCATCTCGACCTGGGTCGTCGCGTCCGCCATCCCGTCCCCCTTCCTCGTTGTGAACTATCACCAATCTAGCAAAGTGATATCACTTTTCCTAGTGCGGGGGTGTGCCGACCGGTTCGCGGTCCGCGGCGTCCGGGATCACCTTCGGTACGCGGCGAAGCGTGACCAGCGCGAACACCGCGACCAGGGCGGCGAACCCGGCGCTGCACAGGAGCGCGGCGTGCATGCCGTCCACGAACGCGTCCCGGGCGGCCGCACCGACCTGGGCGGCGAGCGCGGGCGGAAGCTCCGCGGCCGACAGCAGAGCCGCGCCGAGGGAGTCGCGGGCGGCGGAGGCGGCGGGCGCGGGCACGCCCGCCGGCAGGTCGAGCACGTTCCGGTACACCGCGTTCAGGACGCTGCCGAGGACCGCCATGCCGAGCGCGCCGCCCAGTTCCGTGGCGGTCTCCGAGATCGCCGACGCCGCCCCGGACCTGTCCTTCGGCACGGACGCGAGCACGGTGTCGCCGGTGACCGTGAGGCCCATGCCCATGCCGACTCCCGACAGCAGCATCATGGGCACCATCGCCCAGTACGAGGTGTCCGTTCCGACGGTCAGGAAGAGCCCGAAACCGCAGGCGGCGAGCAGGAGCCCGGCGGCGACGACGCGGGCCCGGCCGAGCACGGCGATCAACGGCGCGGCCAGTAGCGCGCCGCCGACCATGGCGCCCGCCGCCCCCGGCAGCCCGGCCAGGCCCGCCCGCAGCGGCGACCAGCCGAGCGCCAGCTGGAAGAACAGCGAGAAGATCAACGACTGTGCGACCAGGGCGAACATCGCGAACATGGTGGTGACGACCGAGCCGGCGAACGCGGCGCGACGGAACAACCGGACGTCGATCAGCGGCTCGTCCAGCCGCGTCTGCCGGATCATCAACGCCGCCAGCGCCACCACGCCCACCGCCGCCGAGACGGGGATCCGGGCCTCGTCGAGACCGTGCGCGGCGGCCTCCTTGATCGCGTACACGAGGCCGAGGACGCCGACGACCGACAGCGGGACGCTGAGCAGGTCGAGCCGTCCGGGCACGGGGGCGCGCGACTCGCGCAGCACGACCGCGCCCGCGATCGACGCCAACGCCATGATCGGCACATTGATCAGGAAGACGGAGCCCCACCAGAAGTGGTCGAGCAGCGCGCCGCCGAGGACGGGCCCGAGCCCGACCCCGAGACTGACGACGCCCATGAACGCGCCGACCGCCATCGTCCGTTCCTTCGGCTCGGTGAACGCCCGGCGGATCAGCGACAGGCACGACGGCATCAGTGTCGCGCCCGCGACGCCCAGTACGGCGCGGGCCGCGATGAGCAGTTCGGCGCTCGGCGCGTAGGCGGTCACGGCGGACGCGGCGGCGAACAGCGCGGTCCCGATCAGCAGCAGCCTCTTGTGTCCGATCCGGTCGCCGACGCCGCCCATCGTGATCAGCAGTGCGGCGAGCGCGAAGCCGTAGGCGTCCGCGATCCACAGGAGCTGGGTGGACGAGGGCCGCAGGTCGGCGCTGAGATGCGGGACGGCCTGGTTGAGCGCGGTGAGGTCGATGTTCGGCACGAGCGCGACCAGCAGGCAGATCGCGAACGTGCCCCACTTGCGTGCGGGGGTGTCCATGCCCGTGACCTTCGCGGGCGGCGCTGACCGTCCTCGCACCGTCTACTGACGGGCCCCGACCCCGCGTGGTCAGCGGACGGTCAGCCAGCGGCGAGTAGGGTGTGGGCCTCCTCGCGGGACAGCGCGGCGCCCCGGCCGAACGCCGCCTCGTACGCCGTGTCGCCGAGCAGGCCGCGCGCCCCGGCCGCCACGCGCGCCGCGTCGGTGTCCCCGGCGACCTGGACGGCCCGGAGCACCGCCGACGCGCCGAGCAGCGTCGCCGCCCGCTCGCCGTCGCCCTCGGCGACCGCGACGCCCGCCAGCCCGACGCCCGCGTTCGCCCGGTACATGAAGATCGGATGGTCCAGGGACATGTCGAGGGCCTCGGAGAACAGCGCGCGGGCCCGGTCGTGGTCGCCGTCCGCCGCCGCCAGCCAGCCGAGCCCGACCAGCGCCGAACCGCGGACGGCCGCGGCGATGAACCGTTCGGAGGTGTACCCGGTCAGCGCCGTCTCGTACAGCCGCCGTGCCGCGGCGACGTCCCCGCGCAGCCGCGCCACCTCAGCGAGCCCGTGGTAGCCGCCCGCGACCTTGTCGGGGGTCCCGGCGCGGCGGGCCGTGTCGATGCCGCGTTCGAACTCGGCGCGCGCCGCGTCCAGGTCGCCGTCGAGGATGCGCACGAAGCCGCGCTGGTACAGCAGGTCGGCGGTGTCCTCCAGCGCGCCGAGCCGTTCCATGAGCGCCACCGCCTCGTCCAGCAGCGCCAGGGCCCGGCCGCGGTCGCCGCGCCGCGCGGCCCCCTGGGCGAGCGGGTCCAGCGAGTTGGCCGTGCCCCAGCGGTCGCCGCACTTCCGGAAGCCGCGCAGGGCCAGCGCGCCCGCCCGCTCCATCTCCGCGACGTCGCCGTTCGCCTGGGCGATGAACACGTCGCTCATCCGCACCAGCGCCCGCGACCACGGATCGTCCCCGACCTGCTTGGCGAAGATCTCCAGGTCGGTGCGGCCGGGCCCGGCGGTCAGGGCCCACAGGACGATGGCGACCGGATGGGCGAGCGGACGCTCGATCCGCCGCAGGAACGCCTCGGCCCGGTCGAGCCACGCCACCGCCCGCTCCCCGGTCACACCGCCCGCCACGGCCGAGGTGACGCACAGGACGTACTCCTCCTCCAGGCCCTCCGGCGGGTCGTCGACCGCGTCGAGCAGCTCGACCGCCAGCGGCGCGCCCTCGACACGTCCGCGCAGCCACCAATACCAGGTCAGCGCGGCGGTCAACCGCAGCGCCGACGTCGGGTCGGCCCGCACGCACCGTCGCAGCGCCGCGTGCAGGTTCCCGTGGTCGGCGGCCAGCAGGTCCAGCCATTCCAGCTGCGCCGACCCGCGCAGATGCGGGTCGGCGCGCTCCGCCAGTTCGAGGAAGAACGCGGCGTGCGCCCGCTCGAACCGTTCCGTCTCACCCGCCTCGGCGAGCCGCTCCGCGCAGAACGCGCGGATGGTGTCGAGCATCCGGTACCGGTTCCCGTCGCTCTGCACCAGCGACTTGTCGGCCAGCCCGGCGACGAGCTCGCCCGCGTCGCCCACCCCGCAGATGCCGGACGCCGCCGCCAGCGTGAACCCGCCGGAGAACACCGTCAGCCGCCGGGCCAGCGTCCGTTCCGCCTCGTCCAGCAGGTCCCAGCTCCACTCGACGACGGCCCGCAGCGTCCGGTGGCGGGGCGCGGCCGTCCGGTCGCCGCGCGACAGGAGCCGGAACCGGTCGTCGAGCCGCGTCGCGACCTCCGTGACCGGCAGCGACCGCAGCCGCGCGGCCGCCAGCTCGACCGCCAGCGGCAGCCCGTCGAGCGCCCGGCAGATGCCCGCGACGGCCTCGGCGTTCCCGTCGGCGACGGCGAAACCCGGACGCACCGCCTCCGCCCGGTCGAGGAACAGCCGTACCGCCGGGTACGCCGCCAGTTCGCCCGCCGGGACGCCCTCGGGCGGCGGCTCCAGCGGCGGAACGGGCAGCAGCGCCTCACCGGTGATGCCCAGCGCCTCCCGGCTGGTCGCCAGCACCCGCAGCCGCGGGCACGCGCTCAGCAGCCGGTGCGCGAGTTCCGCCACCGGCGCCACGACATGCTCGCAGTTGTCCAGGACGAGCAGCGCCCGCCGCCCGTCCAGCGCGGTGACCAGGCGTTCCACCGGGTCGGGCGGACCACCGGGCACCGGCCGCATCCGGCCCTCCCGCAACCCGAGCGCCCCGAGCAGCGCCTTCGGCACCTCCCCACCGCCGACGGGCGCCAGGTCCACGAAGCAGACCTCGCCGTCCGCCCGCTCCGCCGCCTCGACCGCCAGCCGCGTCTTCCCCGCCCCGCCCGGCCCGAGCAGCGTGACGAGCCGCCCGTCCGCGAGCATCTTCCCGACCCGCCGCAGCTCGTCCTCCCGCCCGACGAAGCTGGTGAGCCGCGCCGGAAGGTTCGCCCGGACCGTCCGCTCCGGCTCGCCGCGCAGGATCGCCACGTGCGCGTCGGCGAGCTCCGGCGACGGATCGGCGCCGAGCTCCTCGGCCAGCGACCGCCGCCCCGCCTCGAACACCCCGAGCGCCTCCGCCTGCCGTCCGTCGCCGTGCAACGCCCGCATCAGCAGGGCCCGCGCCCGCTCCCGCAGCGGCTGCGCGTCCACCAGCTCCCGCAACAACGGGACGACCGCGCCCGCGTCACCGTCCGCGAGCCGCGCCGCCGCGAGGTCCTCCACGACCGCCGCGCGCTCCTCCTCCAGCCGTACCGCCCGGGTCCGCGCGAACGGCGCGGCCACGTCGGCCAGCGCCGCTCCCCGCCACAGGCCGAGCGCCTCCTCGAACAACGCGCCCGCCGCGCCGTGCCGCCCCTCGGCCGCCGCCCGCCGTCCGTCCATCGCGAGCCGCTCGAACCGGTGGACGTCGACCTCCTCGGCTTCGACGAGGATCCGGTACCCGGCGGGCAGCCCTTCCACGACCACGTGTCCACCCGGATCGGCGTCCCGCAGGACCCGCCGGAGCCGTGACACCTGCGACTGCAACGCGTTCGCGGCCCCGCTCGGCGGCTCCTCCCCGTACAGCCCGTCGATGAGCCGCTCATGGGTGACGACCCGTCCCGCCTCCAGCACCAGCATCGCCAGCAACGCCCGCACGGTGGGCCCGCCCACCGGCACGTCCGCCCCGTCGACCCAGACCGCCACCGGGCCCAACACCCCGAACCGCATCCCCCGATTCTCCCGCAGGACGGGTGCGCCGGCGGCGCCGTGCCGCTACGGGCCGTCGACGGGGACGAGGAGGCCGAACACCCGGGTGCCGACCATCCCGGTGGGCAGCGGGGCCGGGCTGCCGGCGACCACGGTCTCCCCGGCGGGCCACGGCCGGCTGTCCAACAGCACCTCGTTCGTCTGCAACCGGCCGTCCTGGTAGGCGGTGAACACGCGCAGCGCGTGCACCTTCCGGGTGAGCGGCTCCGCCCGCAGCGTGTCCAGAAGCCGGTCGAGAAGGGGTTCGATCGACGGGACCGTCTGGTCGGTGAACGTGTTGACCTGGTGGCCCAGGACCAGCTCGAACATGCCGCCGGGGTGCTCGTGCCGCGACCGCTCCACCTGGTCGGGGGCGGCGCCGGGACGCAGTAGCCCGTCGATGATCGGATGCAACGAGCCGCCCTCGAACTTGCGCACCGCCATGCCGATCGCCTCCCGCCAGGTCGCGCCGAACCCGGCGAGGCTCTCCACCAGCCACGGGGCGGCCAGCGCGGGATGCGCCACGGCGAAGTCGATCTGCACCATCACCATGCCGTCCGGTGCGGGGTGGACGAACAGCTTCGTCTCGGCCCGCGCGCCATCGTCGAGGCGCACGTCGTGACCGTCCAGCATGGCGTTGAAGATCGCCCGCGGCGAGGGCACCCCGCCGTCGCCGGGCTCGACCGGCCGCAGGTCCGTGGCCGCGCTGGTCTCGCCGGGCACCAGCTCCTCCAGCTTCTCCCCGGCGTTCAACGCGTTGTTGATCGCGTTGAACTCGCTGCTGCGCAACGCGATCCGCTCGATCTCACCGCGGTCAGCCTGCTGCGCGCGGGCCAGCGCGGCCAGGAACACCGGCTCGTCCCGCAGGTCCACCCGTCCGCTCGGCGTCACCAGCACGTCGTGGAACGCCACGTTCGGCAGCAGCCGCCGCGTGTACGCCATCGGCAAGAAGACCAACAGTCGGTCGGCGAGCCACGGCTCGACGCCGGCCCCCGTCAGCCGCCGCCACACCTCCTGGTCGCCGGGCGGCTCCGCCCCCGCGCAGAACGCGGCGACACCCGCCTCGACGGCCCCGTCGAATCCCACTAATCCGATCATCGCGGCACCCTATCGCGCCCGTGACACCGGACGAGGCCGCCCGACCCTTGGGGACGGACGGCCTCGAAAGAGGTGGGTCAGCGCAGCGAACGGAAGAAGGCGCGGACGTCGCCGGTGAGCAGCTCGGGACGTTCCATCGCGGCGAAGTGGCCGCCCTCGTCGAAGTCGGACCAGTGGACGATCTTGTTGGCCTGCTCGGCGTACCGGCGGATCGCGACGTCCTCGGCGAAGCAGGCGACACCGGTCGGGGTGGTCGGGGGCTCGGTGTTCCACGAGCCGCCCCCGTGCAGGTTCTCGTAGTACATGTTCGCGGCCGAGCCGATGGTGTCGGTGAGCCAGTACAGCATCACGTCGGTGAGCATCCGGTCGCGGTCGATGGCGGTCTCCGGAAGATCGGCGGACGGGAACGTCCACTCCTTGAACTTCTCGACGATCCAGGCGAGCTGGCCGACGGGGGAGTCGGTGAGCCCGTACGCGAGGGTCTGCGGCCGGGTCGCCTGGATCTGGAAGTAGGCGCTGCCGTCCTGGTGCCAGTTCGCGAGCCGGTCGAGGCGGGCGAGCTCACGGTCGTCGAGGCCGGCCTTGTCCTCGTCGGACACGTCCCCGAACGGGATGAAACCGAAGGTGGCGGCGTTCACGTGGACGCCGACGACGTGCTCGGCGTCGATACGGCCGAGCTCCGGCGCGACGAACGCGCCCATGTCACCGCCCTGCGTCCCGTAGCGGTCGTACCCGAGGCGGCTCATCAGCTCGGCGAACGCGCGGGCCACACGGTCGGTGTTCCAGCCCGGCTCGCCGGTCGGACCGGAGAAACCGAACCCCGGCATGGACGGGATGACGACGTGGAACGCGTCGGCGGGGTCGCCGCCGTGGGCGCGCGGGTCGGTGAGGGGCCCGATCATGTCGAGGAACTCGACGATCGAGCCGGGCCATCCGTGGTTCAGCAGCAGCGGCAGCGCGTCGGGTTCGGCGGAGCGGACATGAATGAAGTGGATGTTCTGCCCGTCGATCTCGGTGGTGAACTGCGGGTACCGGTTCAGCTCGGCCTCCTGGGCACGCCAGTCATAGGTGGTGCGCCAGTACTCGGCGAGTTCGCGCAGGTAGTCGCCGGGAACGCCACGCTCCCAGGCCGCCCCGGGCAGGGCCGCGCCCCACCGGGTGCGGGCGAGACGGTCGCGGAGGTCCCGCAGGTCTGCTTCCGGGACGTCGATGCGGAACGGGCGGATCTCGCTGGAGACGGTCATGATGCTCCCCTGATCGGAACGGATCGTTCTGTTCTCACTATAGCAGAACGGAATCATCTATTCCAATAACCGGGTGGGCGAGAGTGAGGCGGCCACCTCGACGGCGATCGCCACGGGGCGGCCGGCTCACTTCCTGCCGGCAGGCTTCTCCTTCGGCGGCTCGAAGGCGGCGAGCACCGGCTCGGCGCCCGCCCTGGAGCCCTGCCGGACCAGGATGAAGCGCCCGTTCGCCCAGTACAACCGGGCCTCCCGCCTGATCATCTCCTCGATCCCGGTCATCGACGTGGGGATCGCCATCAGCTCCGTCGACCTCCCGGTGCGCGGGTCGAGGGCGACCACGGTGCCGGGATCATCGGCATGGCCGCGTCTGCGCGACGGGATCGGCGGATGCGCCGCGATCAACCGGCCGCCCTCCCAGGCCACCGGGACCAACTCGGCCCCGTCCTCGATGTCGCTCTCCCACAGGCGGCGTCCCGTGCCCAGGTCGTGGGCGACGACCTTCTGCCCGCTGAACGTCCCCGACGACACGCGCAGGTACGCCGTCGTCCCGTGGAGCACGAGCCCGTTGCACCACGTGACCTCCCCGTCCGCGCAGTGGACGTGACGGCTGGTGTCGCGGCTCAACTTCACCCGCCCCACCGGGGCGCCGGTCTTGTCCAGCATCATCACCTCCTTAACCTCCCCGCCGTACTCGTCGCCGATGCCGACGACGACGGGGTCCGTCGAGAAGATCCCCGCCACCCCGGTGTCCTCACCGAGCTGCCGGGTCCACCGCGGCCTGCCGTCCTTCGCGCCGAGCAGCTGCATCGCGGTGGTCATGCCGCCCCGGCACCTCAGCTCGGCGACCAGCGCGGCACCGCCGCCGACCCCCGAGTACAGGCAGCCGTCGAGCAGCCCGATGTGCCGCCAGGCGGGCCTGCCGTCACGCAGCCGGAACGCGTTGATGCCCTCGTCCTCCCGCTGCACCGCGACGAACCCGTCCGCGATGACCACCTGGGTGTCCTTGTCACCGCTGGAGTCCCACGCGGGCAGCGGCCGCTGCCACACCGCCGTGCCGCGCACGACATCGATCACCTGGACGCGGTCGCACTTGAGCGTCCCACCGCCGTGCAGCACCGCGATCCGTCCTCCCGCCATGTGCTTGGACGCGGCGCACAGGTCCCCGGGCAGCGCCACGGCCCAGCGCTTCGTCCCGTCCATCACGCCGTACCCGACCACCTGCCGCGCGGCGGCGAGCACCAACACGTCCCCGGACGGCCACGCCAGGGGATCGTGCGGCGCCGGCGGCGCCTTGGCATTGTCGAGCCACCACGCCAACCTCGCCGTCGGCCCCGACGATGTTCCGCCACCGAAGAAGACGTCCCGCACGACGAAGAACGCCATGACGGCGAACATCACCGGAAAGATGAGAAAGACCAGATACCGAGGGTCCTGAAGCTTCCGGCGACCCCGTTCAGACCCCGGTGGCGGACAAGAGGAGTCAAATGGCGAAGGCACGCGTAGTTCCTACCACGAACACCCATTCCCGAGGCGCACCTGGGGCCAATTCGTGTTAACTCGATCAACAGATAGATCAAGAGACATACTGGTTTGACGGCCGCCCCGCGGGCGGCCACGGTTTCCCGGAAGCTTGTCACCCGGCGGCTTTCCGGGGCCTCATTTGAGGAGCCGTGAACGGGAGGGGCGGGATGGACGTCTTCGGCGTGCACGACCGGCTGATCAAGGACTATTCGGAATTCACCTCCTCCCTTGTCCAGGTCCGCGACGTGAAGATCGCCGACCATCTGCGGGACGAGCAGGAGGACAAGGTCCGCTGGCCCGACCCCTGGCTGTCGCTCAACCCGAACTTCGAGCCCGGCGGCACCGTCACCGAGCTCGTCGCGCGGGACGTGCTGCACCCCCACTGCGCACGCTTCTTCCGCGCGAAGAAGCACGAGGCCGACGACGGCGCCCGCACGCTCACCCTTCACCGGCACCAGCGGGACGCGATCGAGGCCCCGAAGTCAGGTGACAGCTACGTCCTGACGACCGGCACCGGGTCCGGCAAGAGCCTCACTTACATCGTCCCCATCGTCGACTCCATCCTGCGCGACCCGGAGCCCGGCCGGATCAAGGCGATCGTCGTCTACCCCATGAACGCCCTGGCCAACAGCCAGCTCCACGAGCTGGAGAAGTACCTGACGTGGGGCATGGCCGCCGACGACCGGCCCGTGACGTTCGCCCGCTACACCGGCCAGGAGGGCGAGGAGGAACGCGACCGGATCCTGCGCCGCAAGCCGGACATTCTGCTGACCAACTACGTGATGCTGGAGTACCTGCTGACCCGCCCGGTCGAGCGGCAGCAGCTCATCGGCGCCGCGCAGGGCCTGCGGCTCCTCATCCTGGACGAGCTGCACACCTACCGGGGACGGCAGGGCGCGGACGTCGCGATGCTGGTCCGGCGACTGCGGGACGCCTGCGACGCGCCCGGCCTCCAGTGCGTCGGCACCTCGGCCACCATGGCGACGGGCGCGACGTTCGCAGAGGCCCGAACGCGTATCGCGGCCGTCGCGTCCAGGCTGTTCGGCGCGGACGTGCGACCGGACCGGGTGATCGCGGATGCCGATGGTGCCCCTGTGGCTACGGGCCACCTCGACGCACCCGCCGTCAGGGTTGCTGTGCCGTGACTTGCGCCAGCCGTGGAAGGTCTTCGTCACGTACCCAATCCTGTCAGGTGCCACGACGAATGTGCTCGAGGAAACGAGCCCATTCGGCCGGTGAGAACTCGAGGATGGGGCTGTGGTGAAGCTTGGTGTCGCGGACTCCGATGGTTCCGTGGATTGCTCGGCCCACCTCGATGCAGTGGCCGTTGGGTTCGCTGTGGCGTGACTTGCGCCAGCCGTGGAACATCTGGGTCATGTCCGTGATCCTTCTTGGCTTAGGCGTCACGGCGGATACGTTCAAGGAGTTGTGCCCACTCGGGGGTGGAGAACTCGAGGATGGGGCTGTGATCGAGCTTGGTGTCTCGGACTCCGATTGTGCCGTCGCTGGCTCGACCAGCTTCAATGCATCCGCCGTTCGGTTCGCTGTGACGTGACTTGCGCCAGGAGGAAAAGTTCTCGGTCATGGCATCGATCCTGTCTGGTCGGAGAGCCTGTTGGCTACCTGATCGAGAAAGGTCGTGCTGTCTTCCCGGGACAGGGCCGCCTCACGGAGACGATCGTACATTCCCGCGTAGCGTCCCACCTCACCGCGCTGGGTAACGACGTGATCGACGGTGACGGTGTCGATCACTGCGATCGGTGAGTCGCCTGGTTCTGCGAATGTGTAGAGGTAGAACGCTGACTTCGGCAGGAACCCTCCCGGGACACTGGCGTCGTAGCGAAGTACACGGACGGTGATTCGTTCGTGCTCCGCAACCACTTCGACCATGTGCCGGAGTTGGGCGATCTTCGCTCGCGGGGGTACGGAGAGTCTATGAATCACGCACTCGTCTAGGACGGTCTCGTAGGACGGGCCTCCTGGCCGAAGTAGCTCGCTTTGCCGTCGCATACGCGCTTCGGTCATGCGCTCTGGAAGGTAGTCGAGCTCTCCGTGGCATCTATCTAGGTCAACGAGAGCGGATATGAACTCGGGGGCCTGGAGGACGGCAGGCATCACGGTCTGGTTGTACTCGCGGACAGTGTCGGCGCTGTACTCGAGGTCCGCGTAGAGTTTCTGGCGGGAGCCCATCGACATGCCGTACCGGTCCCACCAGCCCCTTTCTGCGGCCTCGCGGGTTAGCTTGAAGAGCTTGTCGTACTGGTTGCCGGTCACTTCGAGGAGGTCCAGGATCTTGAGGATCTCGGCCACGTCAGGGCGTCCCTGGGCGTTTTCCAGCCTGGAGATCTTCGAGCGGGTGTAGTACATCAGGTTGGCCAGGGCGTCGGTGGTGAGGCCACGGCTTTCGCGGAGTTTGCGGATCTCGACTGCCAACTGACGGCGGCGGAGGTAGGGGCTTGGCATGATCGTCCTCCCGATATCGCGTCGGACACGACCCGTGGTGATCGCTAACGTTGTGCGATCCTTCGACTATCGAGCAATCATATGGTCACGCTCAGTCAAAGTCGCGACATGTAAGCGCGGGATCGAAAATCAGCACGTCCACGATTCGAGCACCATAGATTCAAGCCCACTCGGCCGACACCAATATCACCGAATAGCAGCAAATGCCGGATTCGAATTCAAGCGTTCGCGCCCTATCCTTCACCGCATACCGGCCGAACCGTCCAGAACAACCACATGCAGACAAGCAGGCCGATCTCTCCCAACTGCGCCCCCGCCTCGCTAGTGCGTGAACGGCAAGGTTCGTTCATATGCGGCGTGTCGGTTTTATCCGGCCTCCCAGAACCTGACTCGCCGCAAGTGAACGCATCCAGTGAACCTTGGCGGACACCGGGGCCGGTCGCTCTCTCCAGGCCGCCGCTCTCAGACCGTCCCCGAGGAAGGCGCAGCAGACGCCTCGGCCCGCCGCGCCACCAGCCACTCCTCGGTGTACGCGACAGCCTCATCAATAAACTGCTCCAACTCCGCTCGACCGAGATCGGCTTCGGTGATGAGGTAGAGGAGGACGTAGACCTCGGCATGAAGGGCGAGGCTCACGTCGTCCGGGCCACCGTCTTTTAACGGGGGTGCGCCGATGGCACGGCGGATCATGTCCTCGGCCACGAGCGGGTTGATCAGACCTGCCTCCTCGCCGGACTTGATCCGTAGCTCGGCTACGAAACGCACGATGTCGCCTACGGTGTAGGCTGGTGCGAATTTTCGGCGCACCGCGACGTTAAATGCCCCATAGAGCAGCGACATGTAGCCTGCCGCCGTCTCATCGTCCTTTTGCATCTCGCTTTGTAGGGACGCCCACGTCACCGGCCCCTCCAAGAGGAACGCCCGTAACGCCAGGATATTTTTCTCGCGAATTTCGACGGCTGAATAGTCCACTATTCAAGCATCTCTTCCGCGTCCGCACAAATCTTTCTCATGAAGGCATTGAGTTCAGCTTCGTTGTAGCGGGCCTGTGCCACCAAACCGGCCAACAAGATGATTTGGTGGCGTGTAATAGCGCTGCTATCTATCCCGGAAAGCGAACCTTGGCCCAGTGCATGCAGGATGATTCGCTCTGCCACGTCGGGGTTTACTTCGTCCGGAGAAGACTCACTTCTTGCGCGTACCGTAGCGATGAAGTCGATGACCTCAGAACGATCCGCAACTTTGCCGTCTTTGACAAAGCGCCGCTGGATCGCTTCGAAGAGTCCGGCGGCGAGCAGCGCCGCGTATCCGATGTGATCGGTCTCGTCGAGTGCGTTGAACAGCCGAAGGTGCTCTTCTGCGGGTCGTCCCGCGAGTTGAACATGCAGGGCTTCGACTTGCCTATCGTTTATGGTCATTCTTCCTTGTTCCTAGATCGTTTCCTCAAGCCGAAACCTAGACGAACTAGTTCCGTCCCCAAGATGACGCTGCCGATGATACCGACCAGTGCGTCGCCAGCCTTGAGTGGCTGTTCCACGCTGTTGATATGGTCCGAAATGTTACGACCAATGCATGGCTGTGACTTTGGGGGACGTGCATCGAATTGTTCGAGCGCAGGCTTGGCGGTCTCGTTGACGTCCTTCTTGAAGGTTGGGCCGGCCTCCATCATCTCCCGGCGTAGGTCCCTAGGACTACGCGGCCGCTCGGGGTCTCGCTCGCGCGGGTCGCGGTCTGCGGGGTCGTCCTCGGGGCGGCGGAGCTCGCCGCGTCCCGGCGTATCGGTGTGAACCTCATGGCGACTCGATGGAATCGGCTTGCCGTCGCTGTCAACAGGGATGGTGATGCGTTCCTTGTAGCGGCTAGGCTCGATTTCTGTCGACTTTTCTTCATGGGAAGCTAACTTTTTGCCAGATTTCGTCGTTTCACCGGATTGGCCGGAGTGTTCAGTCTCTTGGATCGCCGGCTCGGTGTTGTCGTCTTCGGCTTTCTTACCACGGTCGTTGTCTTGGGCGTCGTTTTCGGCGCGGGGTTCTTGCGCTCCGGTGGGCTGGTCGGTGGTCTGGCCCTCGGGAGCGGATGCCTGTTCGCCGGTCCGGTTGTCGGGTGGGGACGGTGTGTGGTCGGTGTCCCCGTCCGGGGCCTGCGGGGTGTGTTCGGCGTCGCGTGTCGGCTCTGTGGTGTGGTCACCCGGCCGGGGGTCGCCTGGTGTGGTGTCCGGGCGGGTCTCCGGCTGCCCTGGGGATGCCTGATCGGTGGCCTGTCCGGTCTGTTCGGGCGGGGTTTCGCCGCTGTCGCCCAGGGAGGCGCGTGCGTCCCGGGTGTCCTGCTCGGTGGTGGCGGGTTCGGGGGCGTCCTGCCGGGGGAGGGGCTGGTGTTTCCGGTCTTGGGGGCGGTCGGCCTCGGTGGTCCGGGCGGCTGGTCCCTCCTGATCGCGTTCGCCGGAGGCGGTGCGGCTGTCGTCGGAGGTGCCGTCGTCCTTCTGCGGTTCGCTCTGGTCGTTGTCCTGGCTGAGGGTCTCGGGTTTACCGGCCGCTTCGCCGTTCCGGGATGTGGCGGGCCCGTCCTCACGGTCGGTGGCGGGTTCGGTGCCGTCGGTCTGGCGGTCCTGTGCCGCGTGTTGTTGGGCTTCGCGGGCACGGGCGAGGCTCTCCAGGCGGGACGGCTGCTCGGGTGATCCCGGCATGTCGCGTTTGGGCCATTCGCTGGTGGCGGGCTGTTCGGCCCGTCCGCTCTCGGACCCGGCTTCGCTGTTGCCGGAGTCGCGGTCCTTGCCGCTTTCGGGTGCCCGGGCGTCGGCGGGTTCGTCGTCGCGGTCCCGTCCGGTGGTGGCGCTGGTGTCCTTGGTTTCGCCCCGCTGGGTTCCGTTGTCCTGCTGGGCCTCACGAGCTCGCGCTTGGCTTTCCAGCCGGGACGGCTGCCCGGGTGATCCCGGCATGTCGCGGTACTGCTGGTCGCGCGGGCCGGGCCGTTCGCCCCCACCTTCGCCGCCGGAGTCGCGGTCCTTGCCGCTCTCGCGTGGCTGCCCATTGGTGGTCTGGGGCTTGTCGTGGCGTTCCCCGCCCGGCGGGCCACCGTTGTCCTGCTGCGCTTCGCGGGCGCGCGCCCGGCTCTCTAACCGGGATGGCTGCTCGGGCGAGCCGGGATTGTCGGCCGGGGGCGTGTACGGCCGTTCGGACGAGGCCGGCTTGTCGCTGTTCTCAGTACGGGTGTCGGTCCCGCTGCCGTGCTCCACGCCCACGCTCGCAGCCCTTCCGGTTGGGGGACGCGAACCGGCCCGGACGGGATCGTCCAGCAAACCGTTCGCCGGGCGTGCCCCTCAACGCGCGGGGCCGACATCCAAGGACACACCGCCCCCTATGAAATCGTGCACGTCCAAACTTTGCACCCTTCAGGATCACCCACACCGCACCCGCCCTCCGCCTCAGTGGACTCCATCTCCCGAAAACGATCACATCGTCCCGAGTAACGGCCCCAACATGGCGAACACAGATATCGACGGGCCACCATTCAAGCGATGCGAACATGTCCCAAATGTTCGGATTGTGGGGTGGCGGGCTCGGTCCGGGCACCGGGTGTCCGGCGACAGCACGGTGCCCCGGCAGGGGCGGCCGCTGCCGCCTCCTGGCGTCCTCGGTGTCCAGCATGGCCCTGAAAGATCGTTTGAAGCGGGGGAGTTCAGGACTGGGAGGTTTCTCGTCGGATCGCCGATTCCTCTGGCTGAGGGGCTACCGCTTGCCTATGCCGCCTCGACGTTTGTCCTGCTCATGCGCAGAAGGCTCCGACCAGGAAGCCCTGGTCGGAGCCCGTGTTGTCCTGCGCTTCGAGATCACCGATGGTCGGGTGACCTTATCGGGACTTCCGTGTGCCTTCGACGACTTGTCGAGACGGCGGCGGATCAGGCCGCTCGGACTCGGCGGAGCTTGCTGGACCAGATCCAGCCGATGTTGTCGGCCGCCTTGGGAGCGGCGATCGCCGTGTACCACCTCTTCTCGCGCTTGTTGTAGTAGGTCCAGCGCGCGCAGTAGGGCGACTTGACCACGTGGCCGGGACGCTTCCAGACCTTCCTGGGCTTGATGTGCTTGATCTTCGTGGGCTGCTCGAACACCTCCACCCGCTTGGTCCCCTTCACCTTCCAGCGCGGACACTTCGCCTTCGCCGTGCTGGACGCGGCAGCGACGGCATGGGTGCTGATCTGCGCGCCCGGCGACGGGACGGGGGACGCTGCGACACTGTCGACGGCTCCGCCCAGGAGCGCTCCACTGACCAGAAGACCGACGGCTCCGGAGAGAGCTCGGTGTACGCCCCGTCCGTTGTTGGACGAATTGGTGGAAACGTTCTCCATGGCATTCCCTTCTGGGAGACTATGTGGCCGTGAGGTTCACGCCCACGACTTCAAGAGTTGCAGTGAGCGGAATGTCCCGCCACACAAAATGTGAACGAGATAAAAAACGCTGTGACCTGCGGTTTCCCGTGTGTGTCTTGTCCCGAGTGGGGCGCGCGGGACAAGAAAAGGAGACATGCATGGCTGCTGACACGACTCCGACCTCTCCGGAGGAGATTGCAAAGCTCCTGAGGGACGTGAGGGAGTCCACCGGTCTGACTCTGAGGGAGTTCGAGGAGGCGACCGGATTTAAAGCCAAGACCTGGAGTGCTTACGAGAACGGAGGCCGCAAGAATGGTGTTCCGTCGGCGATGCTCCAAAAAATTCTAGATCTGGATGAGAGTGTTCGCGGTCGGCTTCGGCGTGACCTGCTCAAACGCGTTGAGGAGGTCCTGGCCGAACGGAAAGCGGCCAATCAATCGTCCGACGAGCCAGCCGAGCCGCCTGCTCGTTCAAAGGTCTATCGCCACCGCTTCGAGAACGAACTGGTGGTCAAGATAAAGAACCATCGGTTGGCCGTCCCCGCCGCTGGCGGCCTCGCCATAGCAATCCTCATCGGAGCATGGATCGGTTTGCACTTCAGAGATACTGTGTCCGAGCCGCCGACATCCGCGACCGCGCCGGTCGCTCAGCCCAAACACAACCCGGAGCCCACTTTCCAGCCCCGTCCGCCTGACGCGTCCACCAGTCTGCGACCTACGTCAGCGGCCCCCGTTCCATCGCCAACCCGCACCGCACCGGCAGCCCCGGTGGAACCTCAAAAGACTGCGCCGGCCCCGGTCGCCCAACCTTCCGTACCCCCACAGCCCACAGAATTGAAACGCGGCTGCCAGTGGGAGGTAGTCAGGTCGTCGGCTCGTGTCTTCGAGAACCCGGATTCCAGCGAGCGCTCACTGAAGGAAAAGGAAAGTGGTGATGAAGTTGGTCCATACTGCACGACTTGGCGCAACCCAAGAGATGGTATTACCTATCTGGCCGTGACGACCAAGGCCGCCGCTGACAAGATCGGCTGGATGAATAAGACCACACTGGTGAGGATTTCGTAGGATGACGCGACGACGCTGGCGGCACTCTCCTGGTTCGGGTGGGCTCATCGCCAGGGACGGGGCAACGCCGTCGGCCGTAACCGTGACCTGCGGCTTTCCAGCCGGGACGCCTGACCGGGCGAATCGGGGATCGTCGGGCGGGGGGCGCGTACGGCCCGTTCGGACGAGGCGGGTTTGTCGCCGCTCTCGTGCGGGTGTCGGGCTCGCTGCCCTGCTCCACGTTGCCCACGCTCGCAGCTATTCGATCCGAATGAACACGGCGGCCAGGTCACGCCCGCCTGACCCTTTGGCGCGGTCGAGTTTCCAGGTCTGCTCGCCGAGCGAAGAAGTGCAGTGTGTAGTCGTCCTCGGTGGCGATAACGACCGTGGGTCGATCGTCGTCCTGCCTTTCGCGGGCGGAGAAGATCTTAATGCTTCCCATTGCCGGTGGTGGCTCGACCAGCTTCAATGCATCCGGGTACGGGCTGAAGGCTTACATCCGGACGTGTACGATGTTTTTGGTCAGTACCGAAGTGTAGGGCTTGGGTTTGGTCTGCTGCGGATGGACGGATCAGTTGCGATCAATACCGATGGTCGGGACTCCACCCGACCGTCTTCCTTGAATACGATCGTCACTCCACCCACGGTGGAGAAGGCAACGTCGCCGCCAACGATAAATTCGTATGCGTCGATGTTAAACACGTAGAACTCGTCGTTTTCGACGATCATGCGATCGTCCAGGCAGAAGGTGCCGTTCGTCCATCCGGGTTCGAACCGCTCCCGGACGGTCTCGCGGGCTTGCTCGTAGGTCACTGCCATGCCTTATCTCCAAGGTGTGAGTTAATGGGATTCAGGGCTCTAGAAAGCGTGCGACCGCTCTCTTTGGCGGCGTCGGTAGGTTGTCAAGCCTTAGATAGTGCGTGTTGGTGCCCAACGCAAAATAGTGAGAGGCGTCCGGCACCGAAGGCGTGGGCTGGCCGTCGACGAAACGTACATTTCCTCCAACGTTCTCCACGTTGAAGACATGCGCGCCACCTCGGTTCCAGCCGATATAGACGATACCCCGTGATCCCGGTTCTTTGAACGCGTCTTCGATGTCCGCCTTGGAGCCAGGAACAAAATTGTCGCCCCACGCTCGCTCAATAACTGTCAGTGGCCGACCTCCTTGTCCGCCTTCGTCCGTCCGTAGCGACCTTTCCAGCGGTCCGGCCTCTACATCAGAGCCGCGCCGCTGTAACTCGTTCGCCTGCACAACACCGGTACAGTTTTCGGAGTATGCAGACCTGGCACAGTCGAATTTAGGATTGACCTTGTCCAGGATACTGTCGATCTCGGTGTTGATCTTATTATCGGTGAGTTCAGCTAGTTCTTCCCCCAGCTTACGTTGAGGGGCGTCGCCGGGACCGTCGCTGTCGGCGCGGGGTTCTTGTGGTCCGGTGGGCTGGTCGGTGGTCTGGTCCTCGGGGGCGGTTTCCTGTTCGCCGGTCCGGTTGTCGGGTGGGGCCGGTGTGTTGTCGGTGGTCCCGTCCGGGGCTTGTGGGGTGTGTTCCGCGTCGCGTGTCGGTTCTGTGGTGTGGTCGCCGGGTCGGGGGTCGCCTGGTGTGGTGTCCGGGTGGGTCTCCGGCTGCCCTGGGGATGTCTGGTCGGTGGCCTGTCCGGTCTGCTCGGGCCGGGTTTCGCCGCTGTCGCCCAGGGGGTTGTCTGCGTCCGGGGTGTCCTGCTCGGTGGCGGCGGGGTCTGGAGTGTCCTGCCGGGGGAGCCGGTCCTGGGGGCGGTCGGTCTCGGTGGTGCGGGCGCTTGGTGCTTCGTGGTCGGGTAGCCCGGTGGTGGTGCGGCTGTCGTGGGAGGTGTCGTCGTCCTTCTGCGGTTCGCCCTGGTCGTTGCTCTGTCCGAGGGTCTCGGGTTGACCGGCCGCTTCGCCGTTCGGTGATGTGGCGGGCCGGTCTTCGCGGTCGGTGGTGGGTTCGGTGCCGCTGTTGGTTTGGCGGTCGTGTGCCGGGTGTTGTTGGGCTTCGCGGGCGCGGGCGAGGCTTTCCAGGCGGGATGGCTGCCCGGGTTGGCCTGGCATGTCGCGTTGGGGCCATTGGCTGGTGGCAGGTTGTTCGGTCCGTCCGCTCTCGGTCCCGGCTTCGCTGGTGCCGGAGTCGCGGTCCTTGCCGCTTTCGCGTGGCTGCCCGTTGGTGGTCTGGGGCTTGTCGTGGCGTTCCCCGCCCGGCGGGTCCCCGGTGTCCTGTTGTGTTTCGCGGGCGCGCGCCCGGCTCTCTAACCGGGACGGCTGGCCGGGGGAGCCGGGATTGTCGGGTGGGGGCGTGTACGGCCGTTCGGACGAGGCGGGCTTGTCGCTGTTCTCGGTGCGGCTGTCGGTCCCGTTGCCGTGCTCCACGCCCACGCTCGCAGCCCTTTCCGTTGGAGGACGCGAACCGGCCCGGACGAAATCGTCCAGCGGGCCGTTCGCCGGGCGTGCCCCAACGCGCGGGGCCGACATTCAGGACACACCGCCCCCTATGAAATCGCGCACGTCCAAACTTTGCGCCCACCAAGAATCACCCACACCGGACCTGCCCTCCGCCTCAATGGACTCCATCTCCCGAAAACGATCACATCGTTCCGAGTAACGGCCCCAACATGGCGAACACAGATATCGACGGGCCACCATTCAAGCGATGCGTACATGTCCCAAATGTTCGGATTATGGGGTGGCGGGCTCGGTCAGGGCACCGGGTGTCCGGCGACAGCCCGGTGCCCCGGCAGGGGCGGCCGCTGCCGCCTCCTGGCGTGCGAGGATTTCGTAGAATGATGCGACTACGAAGAACCTGTATTTTGGGCGGGGCAGAATAATTCAATACTTGCGGCCCGAAGTGCCGCTCCCGGTGCGGGTGTCGGTCTCCTCGCGCGGCCGAAGGATCTGGCAACATCGCGGTCATGACCGACATCGACGACATCGTGCAGCGCGTTGCGGCGCGGGCCACGTCGGACGGCGACAGCCTCCCCACCCGAGTGAGCGACGAGCGGATCGCGGAGGCGGAGAGGCAACTGGGCTTCGCGCTGCATCCCCTTCTCGTGCGCCTGTATCGCGAGGTCGCCGATGGCGGCTTCGGCCCCGACTATCAGCTGCTGCCCCTGCTCGGCCCAGGCTCCAGCGTTGTCGGTGAATACCTCGAGCGGCGTGAGGCGTCCGTTGGCGTGCGGTACCCGGAATGGCCCGAAGGCGTTGTGCCGATCCTGACGTGGGGCTGTGGCATGTATGCGGGTATTGACTGCTTCAATGAGGCCGGTCAGGTCCTGCTCTTCGAACCGAACCCCTACGGTGGCGGGTCTTGGGACGAGTGCTGGTTCCTCGACTCCGCCAGCCTGGAGGCGTGGCTGGAGACCTGGCTGGCGGGAACGGGCTGGTTCGAGGAGGACGCCTCCGACCAAGGCGACCTGGTCGAGCCGCAGCCATGGACCGAGGCCGCGACCCGCTTGCCCACCGGTGCCTGATACGACAGTCCGGGCTCGGGAGCTGAGCCGGAATGGGGCGGCCGTACGGAGCCGCTACACTACGAATAACTCGCAGAGATTCCGTGGTCACGTCAGGAAAGCATCTGTCATGTCGCCCTCCGTCGCCTACGGTCGTTGGCTTTCCTTCGGAGTGAGTGCGGTGCTCGCTCTCCTGCTCTCTCCGATAACGGCGATCTTCGCGACGCTGATCGGTCTGGTGGGGTTCCTCGGCACGCCGCTCATATCGAAGAACCAGCGAACGACCATTGCCGTGGCCATCTTTGGAGGGCTCGTCGTGGGCAGCATTCCGTACCTCGCGGGCGGTTTGCTCATCCAGTGACCGAACGGGCCGGTCGCCGCGCAGCGGGCGAGCGGTCAGTGCTCCTTCACCAACAGGCGCGCGCGTCGGCGGGCAACTCGGTATGGAGGGATATATCGATACATAGTTGGGCAAACGGGTCGACATTGCCTGATGGCTGGAATGTCATGCTCGGTTCTGTCAACCTCGATCCCGTGACGAGTCGGAACGAGATCACCGCGGAGATGGTCTTCGGCGCCGTGCGGCTCCTGATCGGCGATGCCCCCGCCACGGCGCCGACGGGCATTCGCTACCGCGAACTGCATGATCGTTTGCTGGGGACGATTCCCGACCTCGAAGCCCGCTGGCGGCAGATCGGAGGTGATGCCTGGTACGACTCCTCCTATCTCGCTCTCCAGTTCGCGAGTATCGGGCTTGTCAAGGCGGGGTGGCTGCACAAGAGTCGGCGGAAGTGGTTTTCGACCGGTCTGGGGCGCCGAGCGATCGAGGAACACTCGGACGCTTCGGCCTTCTACGCGGCGTTGGGGCGCGCGTACGACTACTGGGACGGCACAGGGACCGTTTCCAGCGCGCGACGGCGCTGGCCGAGGCGCTGCCAGAAGGGCGGTGGACCCCCCTCACGGACATCGCGTCCGAGGTCGGTGTCGAGTCCCGCGCGCTTGTCGGACTGCTCCTGGGAGACCGGTCCGAAGGCTGGCACAGGCTGCTCACCGACGATGGTGGCCTGCCGGGGGAGGCGCACCTCACCGAGGCCGAACGTGAGGACTGGCTCGACCTGCTCGCCGACGACGGGGTCCTGGCCCCGGACGGTCGCGCCGACGCGCAGCGTCGGATACCGGCATCCGAGCTCGCCGCGCGACTCGGACCGGCCGGCGGTGGCGAGCGGACGCGCCGCGCGTGGCTGATCCGGGCGTCCATCGTCCCCGGCGGTGACCTGATCAGGGACCTGTGGCTCCCCGAAGGCGTGTGCTCGCTGGCCGCGTCCCGGCTCCGCGATCTACCGGCGGGAGCGTCCCGCGAGGAGGTCGCGGACGCGGTCCGGGAGGACTATTCCGGCGCGGGCACGGAGGAGAAGACGCAGCGGACCGCCGAATTCCACGCCTTTCTCTCCCGGATGAGAGAACACGACATCGTCGTCACCAACGACGGCAGCAACGTCCACCTCGGGACGATCGACGGAATCCCGACCTTCGTCAGCAGCGTGGGGGAGCACGCCAACCTGCAACGCCCCGTGAAATGGCACGACGCCGACCGGCCCGTCGACTACGACGACCTTCCCGACGAGTTCTCCGTCCTGGTCGGCAACCCGGACCTCTCCGTCGTCGAACTGACCGGGTTCTTACCGGAACTCGAGAAACTGCTGGGCGAGCCCGTCGACGTCCCCGAACGGACGATGCGGCTCCCCGATGTCACCGTCGAACTCGCCCATGACCTCCTGGTCGACCAGGGCTGGCTCCAGGAATGCGTCGAACTGCTCCGCGAACGGCCCCAGCTCATCCTCTACGGCCCGCCCGGCACGGGGAAGACCTACCTGGCGCGGCACCTCGCCCGCCACCTGACCTTCGGCCGACCGGAGTGCGTCCAACTCGTCCAGTTCCACCCCGCCTACTCCTACGAGGACTTCTTCGAGGGCTACCGGCCCGCCAAGGCCGACGACGGCACCGTCTCGTTCGACCTGGTGCGCGGGCCGTTCCGCAGGCTTGTGGCCGCCGCCCTCGCCCACCCGGGACGGCCCTACGTGCTGATCATCGACGAGATCAACCGCGGCAACCTCGCGAAGATCTTCGGTGAGCTGTACTTCCTGCTGGAGTACCGGGACGACCGGGTCAACGTCCTGTACGGCGCCGCCGACGACCACGGCTTCTCCCTGCCGCGCAACGTCATCATCATCGGCACGATGAACACCGCCGACCGGTCCATCGCCCTCGTCGACACCGCCATGCGGCGACGGTTCTGGTTCACCGAGCTCCACCCCGACGCGCCGCCCGTCCGGGAGATGCTCGCCCGGTGGCTCCACCGGGAGGAGATGCCGGACGAGCCCGCGCGGCTGCTCGCCGAGCTCAACAGCCGCATCGAAGACCGCGACTTCAGAATCGGCCCGTCCTACCTGATGCGGAACAGCGCGGCCACCGAGGCCGGGCTGGAACGAATCTGGCGAACCCAGATCCTCCCGCTGTTGGCGGAACACCACTACGGTGACGGCACCGACGTCCCCGCGCGGTACGGACTGGACGCACTGCGCAGGCGGCTGACGTGACCGTCGTCCAGCTCCGGGAGAACGGTCCCTGGACCGAGCACGAGCTCACACCGGAGCAGGTCACCGCCCTGTCCGCAGCCGGGCTGGCGCGCGTCGCGCCGGGGCCGCGCCCCGGGCTGTGGCGGGTCCGCGACAACGGCCTCGTCGGCGCCGCGAGGGCCGGTCCCGCGGGTGATCCGGTCGAGATCCGCGTCGAGCCCAAGACGCCCATTGATCGGCTCCTCTTCCTGCTCGGCCACGCCCGCGGCGTTCGCGGGTGGCGGCAGGAGGAGGTGGACGCCGAAGGGCGGCCCGACCTGCTGCCCGCCCTCGCGCACGCGTTCGCGCGGGCCGCCGAACGGGCCCTGCGGCAAGGCGTACTGCTCGGCTACCGCGAGACGGAGGAGGCCCTGCCCGTCGTGCGTGGACGCATCCGCGTGGCCGACCAGCTCCGGCGGCGCCACGGGTTCCCCGCTCCGGTCGAGGTGCGCTACGACGACTACACCACCGACATCCCCGAGAACCGGCTGCTGCTCGCCGCCGCGCACAGGCTCCTCGTCCTGCCGGACGTCCCCGCGGCCACCCGTGGGCTTCTCCGACACCTGTTGCTGCGGCTGGACGGGGTGGAACGGCTCGTCCCCGGCCGCCCGCCGCCCGCCTGGAGCCCGTCCCGGCTCAACACCCGGTATCAGACCGCGCTCGGGTTGGCGGCCCTCGTCCTGCGCGGAGCGTCCTATGAACTCGACGACGGCACCACCGTCCGGGTGGACGGGCTGATGCTGGAGATGTGGCGGGTCTTCGAGGACTTCGTCTGCGTCGCCCTCGCCGAAGCGCTCCGTCCGTACGGGGGCACGGTGAAACTCCAGGACAAGCGTCACCATCTGGACCGCGCACGCCGGGTACCTCTCCGACCCGACCTCGTCGTCAACACCGCCGACGGGCGCCCCTCGACCGTCGTCGACGCGAAGTACAAGACCGGGGACACGCCCCAAGGCGACCTGTACCAGGTTCTGGCCTACTGCACGGCGATGAGGCTCCACCGTGGCTATCTGGTGTACGCCTCGAAAGCCGAGACGCACACCCATGTCATCACCGGCACCGACGGTCTTCGGGTCGCGGAGACCGCGCTGGACCTTTCGTCGTCCCCGGACGGGCTCCGCGCCCAGGTCGAGCGGCTCGCACACCGCATCGCCGTGGTGGACGCCGCCGCCGTACGCTGACCGCGCTCATCCCGGACGCCGGCCCAGGGCGTCGCGGGGCCCGAAGAGCGGATCGGTCGGCCGTTCCCCGTTCGCGGCCCCGCTCACGGCTGCGTGATCATCTCGGCGCGCCGTGCGGCGAGCCAGTTGCCGGTGTAGGCCACGACATCGTCGATGAACCGGTCCAGTTCGGCGTCGGAGAAACCGGCCTCGGCGACGAGGTAGAGCAGGATGTGGGCCTTGATGCCCAGGACGGTCGTCAGGTCCTGCGAGCCGTCGTCGTCCAGTGGCGAGGCGTCGACGGTATGGCGGATCACGTCCTCGGCCACCAGTGGGTTGATCAGGCCCGGTTCGTCCTGGTGGCTGATTCGCAGCTCCGTGACGAAGCGCATGATCTCGGCCGCGTCGCAGTTCGGCGGGAACCTTCGGCGCACCGCGACGCTGAACGCCCCGAGGAGCAGGGACACGTACCCGGCCGCCGTCTCGTCGTCCTTGCGGAACTCACCGTGGAGGGGCTGCCACGCCGAGGGCCCGTCCAGCAGGAAGTGGCGCAACGCCATGATGTTGTTATAGCGAATCTCAACCAGCGAATAGTCCATTGACCGGGATCTCTTTCGCTTCGGTACCGCGCTGAGCAGCGTGCGCACACGAACCGAATCACGATCGGGAGCGCCGCATACTCCGGCGGGTGCGGTGGTCGGGGGCTTTGCCATTCTTATCACGGTCGTCGTCGAAGGTGAGGCTGTGTTCGTAAAGTTCGTAAAGTTCGTACGGCCCGGCGCGCCGGGCCGTGGCCTTCCTGCCATGACCGGACCACGGACTCCGCGCGCCGTCCGTGGTCAGTCCGTGCGGTTGTCCTGTGCGTCCGGGGGGTGCGCGCCGCGGGCGGGTCGGTGGCGTGGACGGTCGGTCTTGGGTTCGACGCGGATCGACGAATGGCCGTAACCGGTCCGGCGGGTGGGAAGCACGCCGGGGACGCTCTCGCTCGCCATGAAGGCCAGGCTCTGCCGGAGGTACTCGCGGGGGCCCGGGTTCAGGTGGACCGCCCAGGACGGGTCGGGCTCGTGCCGCAGCCAGGCGTAGCAGGCCAGCGCGTAGCCGAACTCCCGCTGGGTGAGATAGCCGAGCCGTGCGGCGCCATCGTTGCGGGCCGCGTTGAGCATACGGTCGTCCAGGTGGCCGAGGGGTCGCACGGACCAGCCCCGGGCGGCCGCGCCGAACCGGAACGCGGCGTTCGTGGTGAAGATCCCGAAGCCGAAGAACACGGTGAGCAGGTCGGTAAGCCGCTCGCCATCCTTGCGGTCGGGGTCGACGCGGCCCTCACCGAGAAGCCGGACATGGGACATCTCGTGCGCGATGATCGCTGTGAGGTACCTCGCGTCCGCGGCCTCCGTACGGTCCAGGCCGATGATCGTCTGACCGTCCTTGACCCGGTAATGCCCGACGACGCGTTCCGTCCTTCGTTCCGCCGACCCGCCTTCGTTCGCCCGGTCGAAGAGTTCCAGGGTGAGTTCGGACGCGACGATCGCCATCACCTCGCACACTCCGGCCACCAGGTCCGCGATCTGCGTGGGCGTTCCCGCGTACCCGTGGGGCAGGAAGCCCGAGGTCGGCAGGACGGGGCCGCGCACGATCGGCGCCAGGCCGAACTCGTGGACGCACCAGTTCAACCACTCCTCGATCCATGCCCGCTGGGCCAGGCTCACCGGGCATCTGGTTTGCTCCTTTCGCAGCCAAGGGGGTGGTTCTTCCGAATTTCTGTACATCATGCTCCCGCCCGATCCGTTTCGACGTGGGTCGGCAGCATTCTCTCCGCGTACTCCCCGAATCTGGCCGCGGTCGGTGAATAGGGGAGATAAGAGGACCTGCGCCATTCGGGAGGACGAAATTTGTACAGGTGAAATTCGAGAGTCTGACGGCCGTCCGTACCAATCCTCCGGCCGGGGCCCAGGTGTGCGAATTCTTCGTGCACGGGAGGCAACATCCTGTGACGATCGATGCGCGGACCTGGGGTGACCCGAACGATCCGCAACAGATGTCCGTCACGACCCGAGGTGTTCTGATGTCCCTGACGATGCATCCGGCAACGCAGTCCGCGCCGCTGTGCTGGCGGCGGTCCTTCCCCGGCGTGGTCGAGCAGGCCCGTGCCGTCCGCCGGTTCGTCGGCTGCCTGCTGGCCGACTGTCCCTACCTCGACGACGTGCTGCTCGCCGCCGACGAACTCGTCGTCAACGCCCTGTGCCACACCAAGTCCGGGCAGGACGGCGGCTTCTTCGTCGTCGAGATCGTCAGGGACGGCGGACGCGTCGCCGTGTCGGTGGCCGACCAGGGCGGGCCCGGCGAGCCCGCCGTGCTCGACGCCGCCGAGCTCGCTGAGTCCGGGCGCGGGTTGCGCACCGTCTCCCACACCGCGGCGAGCTGGGGCTGGTACGGCAACGACCAGGGCCGCACCGTCACCGCCGTCTTCGCGGGGAGCTGGGCCGCGTGAGCGAACCCGCCGCCTGGACGCACCAGCAGGTCCACCATCAGGTCCACCGACGCGTCCACGCCGCCATGACCGCCGCGATGCGCGCCGACGTCCACGCCATCGAAGCGGCACTCGCCCGAACCGGAGACCTCGACCCCTACAGCCGCGAGTTCGTCGCCGGGTCCCGGCGTCTCGTGCTCGCCGGCACGGCCGCGCTCACCTGCGTGCTCTCCGCGCACCGGCCCGGCGACGACCCGCACGGGGGACAGGTCTGCCGCGGCTGCGGCACCCGCCACTGCCGCACTCTGCACGGCGTCGCCGACGTTCTTGCCGCCTACACCGTCCACCCGGGGACCGTCGACCGCGCCGAGGCGTGGCGCCGCGCCGACGCCCACTTCGGTCGCGGCGCCGTGCCCGTCCCGGTGATCATCGAGGAGTTCGCGGACGGGTTCATCGCCCGCGCCGCCGACGGCCCCCACGACGACCCCGCCCCACTGCTGATCGTCGACCGGCACACCGGGGCGCTCAGCCGCTGGCCGTCCCTGCCGGTCGACGTCCTCGTCCGCGAGTACACGAACCGCCGGGCGAGCCGGTAGGGGTCGGCCGCATCCGGAAACGGCCGTGTCACCGCTTTACCATCTCTGTCATGATGTGTTGATTTCTGTCGGTCGACCAGTTCGGACGAAAGGTCTCGGCCATGGGGGAAGCAGGGCCCACTCCGCCGTCGGGCGTCGACACCGCGGTCCCCAACGTCGCCCGGATGTACGACTACTACCTGGGCGGAAAGGACAACTACGCCGCCGACCGGGAGGCCGCGGAGAAGGTCATCGCGGCGATGCCGGGATCGCGGATCGGGGCGCGCGCCAACCGGGCGTTTCTCATGCGCGCCGTCCGGTATCTGGTGGGGGAGGCGGGAGTCACGCAGTTCCTCGACATCGGCGCGGGGCTCCCCACCCAGAGCAATGTGCACGAGGTGGCGTTGTCGGTAAACCCGGACGCCCGTGTCGTCTACGTCGACTGGGACCCGACGGTCTGCGCGCACGGCCGCGCGCTGATCCGGAACCCGCGCCAGGTCGGCGTCGTCGAGGGGGATCTGCGATGTCCGGACGCCGTCCTGCGTCACGAGACGACCCGGGCGCTCCTGGACTTCGACCGTCCGATCGCGGTGATGATGGTGTCGATCCTGCATTTCGTCGCCGACTCCGACGATCCCCCGAGCCTCGTCGCGCGGTACCGCGACGCCACCGCCCCGGGAAGTCACCTGGTCGTCTCGCATCTGACCGGGGACCTGCTGGAGAAGGCCGTCCCGGAGGAGACCGAGCGGGCCAAGGAGGTCTACCGCCGCACCGCCAGCCCCGTCCACCTGCGGTCGCACGAGCGGATCCAGGAACTGTTCAAGGGGTACGACCTGGTGAGTCCGGGGCTGTCGTGGCTGACCGACTGGCGCCCCGACCAGCCGGCCCCGGACGGCTCCACCGTGGTGCGACTCGACGAACGGCGCGGCGCGCCGGTCGAGGAGGCTCCCGGGTACGGCGGCCGGATCCCGGCCTACGCGGGCGTGGGCCGCAAGTCCTGACCGTCCGGGGCCGGGAGGTCAGGCGGCGGTGCGCTTGCTCATGCCCTCGACGGCGGGGTCGAGACCCCAGGTGAAGATGGTGTGCGGGTGGACGCGGATCAGGTCCGGGCCGAACGGGGAGCCCGGCCCGGGGTCCTCCACGAGCGTCTCGGCGCGGCCGCGGATCTCGATGCCGCGGACGTGCCAGGGCTGGACCGAGGCCAGGTCGTCGATGACGAGGGCCACCTGCTCGTTGCCGGCGATGTTGCGGTACTTGCGGGACTTCGTGAGGTTCCAGCCCCGGATGTCGAAGGCGCCGATGTCGGCGTTGTAGGTGTACCCGACCGGGTTGTTCTGCGGGTCGCCCTTCGGGCCGACCGTGGCGAGCCGGGCCAGGCGTTGGGTGGCGAGGTAGTCGCGCTCGATGTCGGTGAGGAACATGGCCCCAGCATGGAACCTCAACTCATCTTCAGGTCAAGTGCGGCATTTGGCGAGATATTCGCCTCCGGGAGACGTGTTCCTTCTGTTGGTATCCGAAGGTTTGCTGTGAACTGGGTGTCATGGTGCGGCGGGTTCCACGAGGGAGCCACGTACCATGCCGGAACCATCCCGTTCTCTTGCCGACCGTGTCGCACACCGCTGGTTTACGGCGGTCCTCGCCGTTCTGGCCGTGGCCGTCCTGCTCGGAGCGCTCGTCTCGTGCGGAACGGGTTCGGACGAACCTGAACAGGCCGGGCGACCGGGGACGACCGTGCCGCCCACCTCGGCTCCGCCGACGCCGCCACCTCCGCCGCGGACGCCACCTCCGCCTCAGCCCGGGGAGGAGTCTCCGGACCCCCGCCCGGAGGACGGTCTCGACCCGCGCTTTGCCACGTGCGCGCAGGCCAACGCTCGCGGCTACGGCCCCTACGTCAGGGGCGTGGACCCCGAGTACTACTGGTACCTCGACCGTGACCGTGACGGCATCGACTGTGAGCCCTGGATGTACTGGCCGTCGCCGAGCGAGCCGCCGAGTGAGGAGCCGAGCCCCCTGCCGAGCGAGCCGCCGAGTTCCCCGCCGGACGAGGTTCCGGATCCCTCGTCGCCTGGTGAGGCGCCGTCCGACGGAGACACGCGCACGGAACCGCCGTCACCTCCGAGCGAGGAGCCGCCGGGGCCCGGGGAGCCGCCGTCCGACACCGAGCCCGGTGGGGAACCCTCGGAGCCGGTGCCGGGAGAGCAGCCGTAACGCGATCGTCCGTCCCGGCGGGCGGGGCGGAGGTCAGGACGGGGGCGTCAGGGAGAGGATCAGCGCTCGCAGGCGCGGGGACATCTCGTCCGGCAGGTCGTCCAGCGCGTACCAGCGGGCTTCGAGGATCTCCGCCGCGTCCAGGTCGAGGCGCCCGCCGGTCACGCGGGCCTCGTAGTACGTCTCGATCCGGTGCCGGAAACCGCTGGCGACCGCCGCCGGGGGGCCGCCGACCTTCACCTCCAGGGACGTCTCCTCCCGCACCTCCCGGGCGACGCCGTCCTCCAGCCGCTCACCGGCCTCGACGTAGCCGCCGGGCAGGCCCCACGCCCGGTACGCGGGCCAGAGCCGGTGCCGTAGCAGCAGGATCCGGCCGTCGTCGTCGCGGACGATCCCGCCCGCGTACACCAGGAAGGTCCGGTGCCGGAGCCGGGCGAGGCGCCACTGCGTCCGCCCGCCGAGCCGCCTCCAGGCTCGCGCCGCCGCGGCGGCGAACCGGATCCTCATTGCGCAGATGGTAGCCGTTCAGTCGGTGACGCGGAGGACGCGGAGCTGGTCCGCGACGAGCCGGTAGTAGCCGACGAGCGTCACCAGCTCGTACAGGCGGGCGAGGCCGAGGACGTCGGTCGCCGCGGTGAAGCCGTCGTCGGTGAGGTCGCCGCTGGCGGCCAGTTCCCGGGCCGTGGCGAGGACGGTGATCTCCACCGGGTCGTCGAGGCCGCAGTCGGCGCCCGCGCGGATCGCGGCGAGCTGGTCCTCGGTGATCCCGGCGTGCAGCGCCGCGTGGCTGTGGACGGCCCACTCGTACTCGGAGCGTTCGTGCGCCGCGACCGCGAGGATCGCCAGCTCCTTCTGTCTCTGGGTGAAGCCCGTCCCGAAGCGGACGGCGGTGCCGAGCTCCTGCAACGCGTTGCCGAGTTCCGGGCTGAGCAGCATCCCGTTGAACGGGCCGCGCAGCCGTCCCTCCTCGTCGGCGATCGGGAACGGGCGGTTCGTGGTCGCGCGGGCGCTGTCGAGGAGCCGGTCGTACAGCGCGCGCTGTTCGGCGGTCAGGTCGGCGGGCCGGAACGCGTCGACGCGGGCAGGCATGTGTCTCCCCCGAGAGAAGGTGGTCGGTCAGCGGGCGCCGGCGGGGGCGCCGCCGGTCCGGAAGCTGTTGTGGTAGGCGAAGGCGCGGCGTTCCTCGGCCGTGACGGTGCGCATGACCTCGGTTCGCCACGGCGTGTTCGTGGCGGCCCGGTAGGCGTCGCCGTCGAAGACGCCCGGGTCGTCGATCTCGTGGAGGGCGAGGAAGCGGGGCGCGTCGCCGTCGACGAGAGCGTACCGCCGGGTCCGGCGCCAGCCGGGCAGCGCGTGCAGGGCAGGGATGTGCTCCTCGGTGTACCAGGAGTGGAACCCGGACTCCCGCGCGGGCTCGACGGTCATCCCGCGGGCCAGCACGAGCGGGGGCGGCGTGGCGGCGGGCGTGCCGTGGTCGTCCACCAGCTCGTAGATCCGGCGGTCGAGGACCTCCAGCGCGGACATGACGGCGGTCTCCCGCGCGCTGCGCCGCTCGCGCAGCCGCCGGTACCCGGGAGTCTGGAGAACGCCCAGGTCAAGGTCGTACCATGCGAGCCAGGACGGGGCCTGGCCGTCGACGGCGCGGTACCGGTGACCCCGGTGGACGCCCGGCAGGGCGAGCCGCGCGGGGCCGTGCTCGTCGTCGTACCAGTCGTGGAACGCGGCCTCGTCGCCGATCCGCGGCTGGGACAGGACGTAGAGCAGACCCTCGGTCCCGCCCAGCGGCTCGTCTTCGGGCTCGTCTTCGGGCACGGTCGGGCCTTCCCTCGCTCGGCGGGTCCCCGGATCCCGGGGACCGTTCCGGATGCCGGAGACTAGGGTTGTCCACGGAATCCGTTCTACTGACGAACGTTCGTGCGTCGGTAGATAACATTGGAGTCGGGAGTTCAGGAATGTCAAGGCAGGACCCGGATGTGATCGACTCGGTCGAGAAGGCGTTCCGCGTGCTGGAGGCCTTCTCGGCGGACCATCCGACGCTGACCGTGAGCGAGGCGGCGGAGCTCACCGGCCTGTCCCGGGCGACCGCCCGGCGCATCCTGCTGACCTGCGTCCGGCTCGGGTTCGCGGAGGTGGACGACCGCCGGTTCCGGCTCCTGCCGCGCGTCCTGCGCCTCGGCTACGGATACCTCGCCTCGCTGCCGATCTGGGAGCGCGCCCAGCCGCACATGCGCCGGCTGGCGGAGGAGGCGCGGGAGTCGTGCTCGGCGGCCACCCTGGACGGCGAGGAGATCGTCTACGTCGCCCGCGTGCCCGCCAAGCGCAGCATGTCGATCGTGCTGAACGTGGGTTCGCGGCTGCCGGCCCACCCGACGTCCATGGGGCGGGTCCTGCTGGCCGCGCTGCCCCCGGACCGGCTGCGCGACCGCGTCCGCACGATGCGGCTCGACCAGCTCACCCCGCACACCATCACCGACCCGGCCGCGCTGGCGGCGGAGCTCGACCGCGTCCGCGAACAGGGTTACGCGGTGGTGGACGGCGAACGCGAGGAGGGGGTCCGCTCGGCCGCGGCGCCGGTCCGGGACGGGTCGGGCGCCGTGATCGCCGCCATCAACGTGTCGGCCAACGCGGGCCGCGTCTCGGTCGCCGACCTGTACGAGCGCTTCGTCCCGCTGGTCGTCCAGGCGGCCGACGCCATCTCCCGGGACATCGACTTCGTCCCGTCGAGCTAGGGGCAGGACCGGCCCACTTCGCTCGCCTGGCGGCTCGCTACGTGACCGTTCCTGGGGCGAACGCGCATCGCTTCGCGATCTGCCCGGTTTCGCTCGCCTTCGGCTTCGCTGCGTCGGGCAGTTACGCGTTCGCGTGCGGGCTGAGGGCACGTCGAAACAGGCCCTCGGCGTAGTTCTTCGACGAGACCAAGCCTGACGGCTCTGGCTCGTCGGACTCTTGACCTCGATCTGCCCGTCGGTCACACTCGCCTTCTAACCGGCGTACACTTGTGCGACTGACGAACAGAGGTGGAGCGATGTCCAGGGCCACGTCCGCACTGCGGACCGCCTTCACCACGAAGCTCTGGCTGACGGTACTGATCGCCCTCGCGCTCGGCGCCCTGCTCGGGTTGGTCGCGCCGGACGCCGGGGCGTCCATGCAGCCGCTCGGCGACGGCTTCATCTCGCTGATCCGGATGCTCGTCGGCCCGGTGATCTTCTGCACGATCGTCACCGGGATCGCCTCCGCCGGCGCCCTGGCGGGCATGGGCCGCGTCGGCGTCAAGGCCCTGGTCTACTTCGAGATCATCACCACCATCGCGCTGATCATGGGCCTGGTGGTGATGAACGTGCTGCGCCCCGGCGACGGCGTGCACGCCGACCCCGACGCGATCAAGCTCACCGGCAAGGCGAGCGAGTACGCCGCCGACGGGGAGAACCAGCACTGGTACGACTTCCTCGTCAACATCATCCCGGAGAGCGTGGTCAGCGCCTTCGTGGACGGGAACGTCCTGCAGATCCTCCTGGTGTCCGTGCTGTTCGCCATCGCCCTGAAGATGATGGGCGAGCGCGGCGCCCCCATCGCCCGCGGCGTGGAGCGGGTCGGCGAGGCCGTCTTCGGCATCGTTCGGCTGATCATGTATCTGGCCCCGGTCGGCGCGTTCGGCGCGATGGCCTACACGACCGGCAAGTTCGGCACCAAGACGCTGACCAGCCTCGGCGCCTTCGTCGGCCTGTTCTGGGCCACCGGGATCGTGTTCTGCCTGCTCGTGCTCGGCGCCGTCGCGAGGCTCTGCGGCATCCGCATCCTCCCCCTCTACCGCTACTTCAAGGACGAGCTGCTCATCACGCTCGGCACCGCCAACTACGAGGCGGTCATGCCGCAGCTCATCGAGAAGCTGGAGAGGCTCGGCTGCCCCCGGCCCATCGTCGGGCTGGTCGTCCCGTCCGGGTACGCGTTCAATTCCGACGGCGTCTGCCTCTACATGGGGTTCGCCGGGCTCTACATCGCGCAGGCCTTCGACATCGGCATGTCGTTCTGGCAGCAGCTCGGCCTGCTCGCGGTCTTCCTCATCACGTCCAAGGGCGGCGCGGGCATCGCCGGGGCGGGCTTCGTGCTGCTCGCCGCCAGCCTCTCCACCACGGGCGTCATCCCGATCGCCGGGATCATGCTCATCTTCGGTGTCGACCGGTTCCTGTCGATGATGCGCGGCATCGTGAGCCTCTGCGGCCAGATGCTGGCCAGCATCGTCGTCAGCAAATGGGAGGGCGTGTTCGACCGCGACCGCGCCATGCTGATCCTTAGGGGCGGCACCCCGGCCGACGAGCCCGCCACCGCCGACCCGGTTCCCGCCGCCCCCGTCGGCGGCAAGGCGTGACCGCGCGGCAGGGAAGGCCGCGGGACGGAATTTCGTCGGGGGAGAGTATCGGTAATGATCGTTGAATGGTGGTCACTTTCACGAGGAGCCTCGGAAATGTCCTGAGATGTCCAGATCTCAAGGGCGAATAGTGACAAATGATGTTGATCAGATCGTAAGCTTCGGGGAATTGCCGCGAGGGTATGATGCCGACGTTACAATTCGATACCTCGCCCCGGAGTGCAGATGCGCCCTCTCCGCCCCAGCCTGGTCGCCTTCGGTGTGGCGACACTCGCCGCCGGATCCCTGCTCTGGCCCGCGTCCGCCTCCGCGGCCGCGACCAGCTATGTCGCTCTAGGAGACTCCTACTCGTCCGGCACGGGGGCCGGAAGCTACGACCCGGCCAGCGGGTCGTGCACGCGCAGCACCAACGCCTATCCGAAGCTGTGGGCGGCGGCGCATGAGACCGCGTCGTTCAAGTTCGTCGCCTGCTCCGGCGCGACGACCGAGACCGTCATCAGCGGCCAGCTCGGCGCGCTGAGCTCGTCCACGACGCTGGTCAGCATCTCGGTGGGCGGCAACGACGCCGGGTTCGCCGACGTCATGCAGACCTGCGTGCTGAAGTCGACCTCGACCTGCCAGAGCCGGGTGGCGCAGGCCGAGACCTACATGAAGAACACTTTGCCGGGACGGCTCGAATCGGTGTACTCCAAGATCCGCGACAGGGCGCCGTCCGCCCGCGTCGTGGTGCTCGGCTATCCCCGCCTCTACCAGATCGTCGACGTGTGCGTGGGGCTGAGCAAGGCCAAACGCACCGCCCTCAACCACGCCGCCGACACGCTGGCCGGGGTGACCGCCAAGGCCGTGAGCCGCGCCGGCTTCACCTGGTCCGACGTGCGGGACGAGTTCTCCGGCCACGAGCTGTGCTCAGGCGACGACTGGCTCAACGCCGTCACGATCCCGTTCGAGTCGTCCTACCACCCGACCGCGCGTGGCCATCGGCTCGGCTACCTGCCCGCCCTGACCGCTTCCGCCCGCGCCGCCGTGAAGCAGGACGCCTAAACCTGATCTACAACGTAAAGGCGCTCACCGGCGGAGCGTACGACAGGCCAGCACGCCCAGGGGGACGGGCGCCCAGAACGTGATGGCCCGGAAGAGCAGCACCGCGTGCAGGGCCGGGCCGGCCGCGACGCCGAGCGCGGCGAGCGCGGCCACCAGCGCCGCCTCGGTGGTCCCGACGCCGCCGGGCGTCGGGATCGCCGAGCCCGCCGCCGCGCCGACCAGGTAGGCGGTGACGAGCGCGAGCACGTCGGTCGGGCCCGCGCCCGTTCCGGGCACGGCGAGAACGGAGAGCGCGAACCCCAGGCCGAGCGCCAGCGTGGTCGCGGCGGACCCGGCGAGGGTGACCGCCAGGTCGCGCGGGCGGCGGCACAGGTCGGCGAGGCCGGCCGCGGCCCGTTCCAGCGCGGCCCGTCCGAGCGGGGAGCGGCCCGCCGGGGTGGCGCGGGCGGCGCGCCGGGCCCACAGCGCGGCGGCGGGCAGCAGCACACCGCCCACGACGAGGACCGGGACGGGCGGGACGAGTCCCGCGGCCGCGACGGCGTGGCTGCCCAGCGCGTCCAGGACGCGGCCGTCGCCGCCGCCGAGGCCGAAGACGGCGGCGAGCAGCAGCAGGTCCGCGAGAACGCCCGCCACCTGGAAGACGGTGACGGCGATCGCGGCCCGGGGGAGCGGCAGACCCCGGCAGACGAGGTAGCGGGTGTTGACGGCGACGGCGCCGAGCCCGCCCGGCGTGACGCGGTTGGCGGCCGCGGCGGTCAGCTGCGTCAGCGTCGTCTCGTACAGCGGGATCGGCCGTCCGGACGCGGCGCGCAAAGCGATCGCGGAGAACACGAAGTGCAGCGCCGACAGCAGGATCAGCGCGGGCAGGAACGCCCAGCGCATCCGGGTGAACGCCGCCGCCGCGCCACTGATCGTCGAGCGGAGCGGGCCGCCGGTCAGCAGCAGCGTGACCACGGCGGCGGTGAGCAGTGCCCCGAAAATGGTCCAGCGGGTCAGGCGGATCCGGCGGGTCCGGTGGGACCGCCGGAGCGGGAATGGTGTCGCGGCGTCCGCGCCGGGGCCGGGGAGTCCGGCGGGCGCCGCGCGTTCAGCGCCTGCGGCGATCGTCTCCACACCTCAGTGATCGGCTATTTGACTGAAGCGTACGCGACGGCCAGACCTGCGCGGCACGAACGATGGGGGACGTTCGAGGCGTCCGCATCGCCCGCGCCCGCGGGGTTCGGGCGGCGTGGCGGACGGGGCGGAGGGATTCTTGCGCGGCGCGCCTCTTTGGTCCACGCCATAGTTGAATTTCACACTATGATTAGGCTCAGTTACAGGACGTGACGGTCGCATGACCGAACTTTGGAGGACCGGGGGAGTGAAAGCATGACCGGCGTACACCAGCGGCTGGGTGAACGGATCAGGCACCTCAGGGGAGGCAGGTCCGGCAGGGGCGGCCGCCGCCCCGGGCCGGCGAAGGCCTCCGGCGGCCGGGCGATCGTGCTGACCTGTGGCGACTACCTCGCGATCGCCGAGCATCCGGCGATCACCGACGCCATGATCGTCGGCCTGCGGTCGGCGGACGCCGCGGCCCCGACGCCCGGCCCGTGCCTGTCCGACGATCATCCGCAGATCGTCCTCGGCGCGGAGTTCGCCCGGCACATGGGCGCCCGCGCGGGGGTGCTGTGCCCGTCGGGCTGGGCGGCCGGCACCGGTCTGATGCAGGTGGTCGCCGGGCCGGAGGTTCCCGTCTACCTGGACGTCCTCGCGCACCCGTCGCTGTGGGAGGGGGCGCGGGCGGCGGGAGCGGAGCCGGCCTGCTTCCGTCACAACGACCTCGGCGACCTGGGCCGCCGGGTCGAGGCGGGCGGCCCGGGGGTGGTCGTCGTGGACGCGGTCTACGGCACCGACGGTTCGGTGGCGCCGCTGCCCGCCCTGGTGGAGTTCGCCGAGGAGCACGGGTGCCTCCTCGTCGTGGACGAGTCGCACTCGCTCGGCACGCACGGCGAGCGCGGTGAGGGCCTCGTCGCCGCGCTCGGGCTCACCGGACGGGTCGACTTCCGCACGGCGAGCCTGACGAAGGCGCTGGCCGGACGGGCGGGTCTGATCGTCTGTGACCGTCCGGGGTTCGTGGACTACTTCGCGCACGCCGCGCTGCCCGCCGTGTTCGGCTCGGCGTTGCTGCCGCACGACATCGCGGGTCTCGCGGCGGCGCTGAAGGTCGTCCGGGACGAGAGCCGTCGCCGTGACCGGCTCCGCGTCGTCACGCGCCGCCTGCGGGACGGGCTGACGGAGCTCGGCTGCCGGTTGGTGGAGTCCGACACGGCGATCATCGCGATCGAGGCGGAGTCGGAGGCGGAGGCGACGCGTGTCCGGGACGCGATGGTGTCCGGTGGGGTCTACAGCGCGGCGCTGTTCGGACCGACGGCGTCGGCGGGGCGGACGCTGGTGCGGCTGTCCGCGCACGCGGGGCTCACCGACGGCGACGTCCGCCGGGTGCTGGAGGTGTTCGCCCGGACCGGCGACCCGGTGGCGGCGTCGTCGCGGTCCGGGCGGTCGGTTCGTCACGGCGCCGGTCGGTCGTGACCGTGCCGGGGCGACGGCGCGGTTCGGGGCGGCGCGGTTGGGGGCGGGGTCAGGCGGACGTCTCCTCGGCGAGCGCGGCGGCGAAGGCGTCCACGTCGTCCTCGGTGGTGTCGAAGGAGCACACCCAGCGGACCTCGCCGGTCCGTTCGTCCCAGATGTAGAACGGGAAGCGTTTGCGCAGCCGCTCCGCCGCGGCCCTCGGCATGACGGCGAACACGGCGTTGGCCTCCACGGCCTGCGTGATCTCGACGCCGGGCACGGCGCGGGCGGCGTCGGCGAGGCGGCGGGCCATGGCGTTGGCGTGGGCGGCGTTGCGGAGCCACAGGTCGCCGTCGAGCAGCGCGGCGAGCTGCGCCGACACGTACCGCATCTTGGACGCCAGTTGCATGCTCGACTTGCGGAGGTAGGGGACGCCGCGCGCCGCGTCCGGGTTCAGCACGACGATCGCCTCGCCGAGCAGCAGCCCGTTCTTGGTGCCGCCGAACGACAGCACGTCCACGCCCGCGTCGGTGGTGAGGGCGCGCAGTGGCAGGCCGAGGGAGGCGGCGGCGTTGGCGACGCGGGCGCCGTCCATGTGCAGGGTCATGCCGTGCTCGTGCGTCGCCGCCGCGATCGCCGCGGTCTCCTCGGCCGTGTAGACGGTGCCGAGTTCGGTGCTCTGGGTGATGGAGACGACGGCGGGTTGGCGTCGCTGGACGTTGCCGAAGCCGGTGGCGTGCGCCTCGACGAGGTCGGGTGTCAGCTTGCCGTCCGGTGTCGGCACGGTGACGAGTTTCAGGCCCGCGATCTTTTCAGGCGCGCCGCACTCGTCGGTGTTGATGTGGGCGGACTCCGGGCAGATGACGGAGCTCCACCGTTCCGACATGGCCTGCAACGACACCACGTTCGCGCCGGTGCCGTTGAACACCGGGAACACCTCGGCCCGTTCGCCGAAGTGGCGCCGGACGATGTCGCGGAGCCGGGCGGTGGTCGTGTCGTCGCCGTAGGCGGGTTGGTGCCCGGTGTTGACGGCGGTGAGCGCGGCGAGGATGTCGGGGTGGACGCTCGCCTGGTTGTCGCTGGCGAACGCCGGGGCGGTGCCGGTCGGGGACTGTGTCATAGGTGCATTGTCCGACACCCTGATTTGTGCCGTTCTGTCGGCCGGTGTTGGCGTTCCGCCGCTTTCATGCGGGCCGGTCGGTGATGTTCTGGACCGGGGCGGGTGTGGCGTCGGCCGGGGGTTCGGCGGCGCGCAGCGCCATGCGCGCCCGCATGGCGTCCAGGTCGTCGCCGAGCCGCGCGACGTTGGCCTGGAGGTCGCGCCACAGCCCGGTGCGGTGCTCCAGTTGCGCGAGTTTGGTGCGCAGGTCGGCGATGCGTCGTTCGGCGGCCTCCAGCCGGGTGTGGTGGCCCGCCGTGTCGCGGCCGGTGCGGATCAGGCTGGTGGCGACGGCTGCCAGGTCGCGTTCGGTGTCGTCCATCCGCTCGTCGATGCGCGGCAGGAGCCGGTCGTTGAGCTGGCCGACGAGGGAGTCGAGTTCGGTGCGGAGCGTCCGCAGCTCGGTGTCCTGGTCGCGGACGGTCTGTTCTAGACTCGCGAGACGTTCGGTGTAGGAGGGGAGGAACCGGCCGAGTTCCGCCGACCGTTCCAGATCTCGCCCGAGTCTGACGAGAAGGCCCGCGCCTTCTCGCAGCTGGCGCTCCGCCTCGGCGGCGGCGCGGCGGACGAGACCCGGGATCACGGTCATGGCGCTCCCTCCAGGGGACGGTTGGGATGGATTCCTCCTAAACTCTAGGCGAACCACGTCTGAACGTTTTGTGGTCCGGACGTTTATTTCGGTGGTCGGAGCCGATTTCCGGCGTTCGTCGGGTGGGGTGCCGTGCGGCAGCCGCACAGCCCGCGGCGGACGATGAGCCAGGCGCGTTCGGCGGTGTAGTCGGCCCGGGTTCGGGCCGGGCGGACACGGTGACAGGTCAGGCAGAGCATCGGTCGTTCGTCCTCCCCGTGGCGCGGGCGGCGGCGGTACCGGCGCGGCGTCCCGTGCGCGTTCCCCCGAACGCCCGTGCGGGACGACGGGACCCCCGACCGGCCGTCCTGCTCCCAGCGCCGCCACGTTAGGCGCCCGAAGGTTGCATGCACGTTGCGGTCGATTGGTCACTGTCCGTGTGAGATTTCGCGGTGGGAACCCCGGAAACGGTTGCGCCGCCACGCGGATGGGCCGATCCTCGGACGGGCCGGGATGCAGTCGGAGGATCGGGGTAGTTCGGGGAGGGAGTGTTGGTGGTGCAGAGTCCGGTGGCCGTCCGGCCGCCGATCCTCGAGTCGTGGCGCCGCTCCCAGGTCGCCGGTGTCGACGCGGGTGTGGCGGCCGCGCCGCTGGTGTTCGACCGCGACGTTCTCGCCGACGCCCGGGTCGCCCATCCGCTCGAACGTCACCTGCCGATGCTCCAGGAGCTGCTCCGGCGCGTGGCCGACGAGACCGAGCATCTGATGGTGATCAGCGACGGCACCGGGCACGTGCTGTGGCGCCAGGGGCCGCCGGCCGTGCGGCGCGCCGCCGACGCGATCGGGCTGACGGAGGGTTTCCGCTGGTCGGAGGACGCCGTCGGGACCAACGGGATCGGCACCGCCCTCGCCACGGGACGGCCCGAGTACGTGTACGCGGCCGAGCACGTCGCGCACGTCCTGCACGGCTGGTCCTGTGCGGGCGCTCCGATCACCGACCCCGACTCGGGACTGGTGATCGGCTGTATCGACGTCAGCGCGACCGCGGCGGCGCTGCATCCGGCGACGGTCGCGCTCGTCGCGGCGGCGGCGGGGCTCGCCGAGGCGCGGCTGGAGAACGAGATGCGGCAGCGGGACGAGCGGTTGCGCGAACGGCTCCTGCCGCATCTGCGCGCCTCGCGGGAGACCGGTGTGCTCGTCACCGCGACCGGCCGGATCGTCGGGACCGGCCCGGGTGAACCGGGCGTGGCGGGGTGGCGGGGGCGGCGGGTGCGCGTCCCCGAGTGCGGCCGGACGGTCACGTTGCCGGACGGGCGCGCCGCGGTCGCCGAACCGCTCGGTGAGGCGTTCCTGTTGCGCCTGCGCGGGGGTCCGCCGCCGCGTGCCGCGTCCGTGTCATCTCCCGCCGGCGGCTCGCCGTCTCTCGGTGGCGCGCGGGTCGGGGGCGGGTCGCCGTCCCCCGGTGGGAGGCCGCTGCTGACGCTGTCGTTCCTCGGCGACGACCGCCCGCGGGCCCGGTTGGACGGCGCGCCGTTCGCGTTGACGCTGCGGCACGCGGAGATCCTCGCGCTGCTCGCCCTGCATCCGCGCGGCCTGACCGGTGACCGGCTCGCGCTGTACCTGTACGGCGACGACGGCAGTCCCGCGACCGTCCGGCCGGAGATCCACCGGCTCCGCCAGCAGCTCGGCGGTCTCGTGCGCGCCCGCCCGTACCGGCTCGGATGCGCGGTGGAGGCCGACTTCCTCACCGTCCGGCGGTTGCTGGACGAGGGTGACGTCGCCGCGGCGGTGCGGCTCTACGCCGGGGAGTTGTTGCCCGGTTCGGACGCGCCCGCCGTCCGCGCGGAACGTGACGAGTTGGCGGTGCAGCTCCGGCGGCTGGCGCTCGACCGCGGCGGCGCGGACGCGTTGTGGGCCTACGCGCAGACGGAATCGGGGCGCGCGGACCTGGAGGCGCTGGAGCGGCTCCGGGCCGTCCTTCCGGCGGGTGATCCGCGGTTGGCCGCCGTCGCCTCCCGCAGCGACCGTCTCCTCAACGAGGAGCCTTAGACGGGGAGTCGTCGACGTCGGTGAGATGGGTGCTGTCGTTGTAGCAGACGGCCCGCGGACCGGATCCGTCCAGCCGCCACCGGCTCACCGAGGCGTTCGCGACGCGTGTCTTCTCGATCTCCAGGACCTCCCGCTCCGACAGGCCCTCCACCAGGTACCGGGTCATGACGACGATCACGTCGTGCGCGACGACCAGGACACGTCCCCCGGGTGCTTGGGCCTCCAGGTCCCGGTAGAAGCTGCGCAGCCGCAGCGCCAGGTCGGCCCAGGACTCGCCGCCGGGCGGCCGGTAGTAGAACTTGCCGAGGCGGCGCAGCCGGTCCGCCTCGTCCGGGAAGCGGCGGCGGACTCCGAGTTCGGTGAGGCCGGACAGGACGCCCTGCTCGCGGTCGCGGAGCCGTTCGTCGACGCGGAGCCGTAGCCCGTCCGGGGCCTGCGGCGCGGCGTACGGCGTCTGCGCGAGCGCGATCCCGGCCGTGTCGAGGGCGCGGACGAACGGGGAGGCCACGACGGTGGTCGGGCGTTCGTCCTCGGGGAGGGCGGCGAGCCAGCGGCCGAGGTTCGCGGCCTGCGCGCGGCCGGTGTCCGACAGCGGGACGTCGGCGTCCCGTTCGGGGACGTCGTACTCCTCGGCGTCGGTGCCGAGCAGGGCCTCGTAGGCGAGGTTGGCGGTGCTCTCGCCGTGCCGGGTCAGGATCAGCCATCGCAGCGCGTTCACGCCCGCCATGGTGCCACGCCTCCACCTTTCCGCGAACGCGTCCTCTACAGGCTGTAGTACTCTTTTGTCCGTGACGGACGCCCTGTCCACTGTGATCATCGTGGTGGCCTTGCTGGTCGCGGCCTACGCCCTGGTGACGACGCTGCGCAACCGCGCCATGGACGCCGCGCATCTCATCGCGCTCGGCGTTCTGGAACTTCTGCTGGTCGCGCAGGCCGTCGTCGGGATCGTCAAGCTCTCCGGCGACGAGGGACCGGACGGTTCGGTGACGTTCGTCGGCTACCTGATCGGCATCCTGCTCATCCCCCTCGCGGGCGCCGGATGGGGCCTGCTGGAACGCACCCGGTGGGGATCCGCCGTGATCATCGTGGTCGGGGTCGCGGTCGCGGTCATGGTGGTCAGGCTGGGCCAGCTGTGGAGCGGCACCGGTGTCTGAGTTCGAGCGCGCCCGTCCCCCCGGTGGCGGGGCCCGTGCGGACGGCGGCGTCCGCGCCGACGCCGGCGCCCGCACGGGCGGCGCGTCCCGTCGCGGCACCGGGGGAGGGCCGGGACGGCTGCTGGTCGCCGTCTACGCGGTGTTCGCGTTGGCGGCCGGTGCTCGGGCCGGTGTGCAGATCGCCACCCGGTTCTCCGACGCGCCGCTCGCCTACGCCCTGTCGGCGTTCGCGGCGGCCGTCTACGTCCTGGCGACGGTCGCGCTCGCCCGTGGCGGCCGGACGTCGTTCCGGGTCGCCGTCGCCGCCTGCGCGACCGAACTGGCCGGCGTGCTGGTGGTGGGCTCGCTCAGCGTCGCCGACCCCGACGCGTTTCCGGACGAGACCGTCTGGTCCGGGTTCGGGCGGGGTTACGGGTTCGTGCCGTTGGTGCTCCCGGTCGTGGGCCTGCTGTGGTTGCGCCGCACCGCCCGCTCGGGTGGCGGGCCCGAAACGGGCGGTGGGCGCCCTGTGGGCGGCGGCGGCGAGTGAGCCCTCCGACCACAGGTGTCCGTGGGTCCCAGGGTGGGTTCTGCGCGCGGTCATGCCGGGGTCACGCGGGCGCGTTCACGCGGCGGTGGGCGGGGTGAGCCGGCCGCCGATCGGAAGGGCGCGCACGGCGGCCCGGGCGATGGCCTCGACCTCGTCGGGGGAGTAGTCGGCGGACGGGTTGCGTTTCATCCAGCGGATCAGTCTCAGTGGCGGCGCGAACACGATCCCGTCGGCGGCGAACGGCGCCCGGACGAGTTTGCCGCCGTGCACGGCCAGCACCGGCCGCACCTTCACGGGCACCTCCGCGACCCGTGAGATCAGCTCGGCCGCGGCGTCGGCCCGCGCGGTCAGCTCGCCCACCAGCTTGGACTGGGTCCGGCCGTCGATGAACAGCCGTCCGCCGTGGTGGGAGATCTCCGCGTCGGGACGCCAGGCCTCGTTGTGCACCAGCCACACGCCGCCCGGCCCGACCACGAGTTCGTCGGCGGACCCGTGACCCGGGACCACCCGCTCGTACAGAACCTGGTGTCCGCGCCGCTCCAGCATGAGGCGCGACCACCGGTTCATCCGCTCCGTGCCGCGCAGCCCGCGCCGCCACACGCTGGACGCGTGGTAAACGCGCCAATGGACGAACGCGTCCGCCGACGCCACCAGCACGGCCATCACGATTCCGAATATGGCGTTGACCAGCAGCCCGCACACAAGGAGCGTCACCACCGCCAGAATTGCGCGGGTCCGCAATCTCCCTTTTCGGCCGCGCTGCCACAGGTCCTCGTATACGGCCTGAGGTGAACCTCCGGTGAACGCCGCCCTGTCCCTCAGGTAGATGGAGCTGCCGATCATGACGAACCTTCCCAGCACCCTGCGATGACGCCCTCATTATGGGGACGTCCGAGGCAATGTGGCCACACTTTGGAAGGTGACGTAAATCAAACGTGGAAGCAACTTCCCGGCTGGAAAGCATTGCCTACCTGGTATTTCTGCATGGTTGGACGGACCGATCCGCGGGAAGATTTCTGAAGCGGCCACAGAATGGCTGAAAGGCACGGTGCAAGTCTCACCGCAACGAACAGAGCCTTTTTCATTCGGGTGGCATGACCCGCATGAGCCGTCACGCAGCGGAACGGTCCCGGCGGCGCGTGGTGGGGGTCGCGCCGGTCCTAGCGGGAGCCGATGAGGGCCTCGATGCCGTCCAGGATGCGGGCGAGCCCGAACTCGAAGGCGCGGCCGGGGGAGATGGCCGAGTTGTACTCCATCCCGGCGGCGGTCCCGACGCGGGTGGCGACCGGATAGTCGTCCTCGTTCACGAACGTGTCGAGGGCGGGCGCGACGGCGTTCCACCACTCGACGTCGCTGATGCCGCTGCGGCGCTCGGCCTCGGCGGCGTTGACCGACACGCGGGCGGCGCTCTCGGCGAAGCCCGTGACGAGGGCGACGACCGAGTCCATCTCCACGTCGGTGAGGCCGACGCCCTCCACGGCGCGCAGTTCGTTCTCGTACTTGGCGATGGTGTTCGGGCCGAGCGGCGGGCGCGCCAGCGTCACCCGCAGCAGCCACGGGTGGCGGTGGAAGAGGGCCCAGTTGTCGCGGGCGACGTGCTCCAGCCGCTCCCGCCAGGTGTCGCCGGACGCGGGCGTCAGCTCTCCGAACACGCGGTCCACCATGACGTCGATCAGCTCGGCCTTGCCGGGCACATAGGTGTAGATCGACATGGGGGAGACGCCGAGCTCGTCGGCGATGCGGCGCATGGACGGCGCGTCCAGGCCCTCCGCGTCGGCCAGCGCGATCGCGGTGCGGACGATCTCCTCGGCGGTCAGTCGCGGCTTCGGCCCGCGCCTCGGTGGACGGTCGCCCCGGTCCCGCGCGCCCCACAGGAGCTCCAGGCTGCGCATCGGGTCGCCGGCCCCGCTGTACTCGGTCGTCACATCGCGATCCTCTCAGGGATGAAACTCTGTACGTCGTACGTTATATTGTCCGCGAACAGCAACTCCGTACACCGTCCATAGTTGTGGCGTACATAGTTTTGGAGGACGGGTGACGCGATCTTCCTTCGCGGTCCACGCCGCGGGCCTGCGCAAGCGCTACGGCGACACGGCCGCCCTCGACGGGCTCGACCTGCGGATCCCCGCCGGGACCGTGCACGGCCTGCTCGGCCCGAACGGCGCGGGCAAGACCACCGCCGTGCGCGTCCTGACGACGCTGACGGCGCCGGACGCCGGAACCGCCAGCGTCGCCGGGCACGACGTCGTCCGGGAGGCGGAGCGGGTGCGCCGCGCCATCGGGCTCGTCGGGCAGCACGCCGCCGTCGACGAGGTGCTCGGCGGGCGGCAGAACCTCGTCATGTTCGGCCGCCTCTACCACCTCGGCTCCGCGGAGGCGCGGCGCCGGGCGGACGAACTGCTCGACCGGTTCCGGCTCACCGACGCCGCCGACAAGCCCGCGGGCACACTCTCAGGCGGCATGCGGCGGCGGCTCGACCTGGCCGCGTCCATGATCCTCGCGCCGCCGGTGCTGTTCCTGGACGAGCCCACCACCGGCCTCGACCCGCGCAGCCGCATCGAGGTGTGGGACGCCGTCCGGGACCTGGTGGACGGCGGCACGACCGTCGTGCTCACCACCCAGTACCTGGAGGAGGCCGACCGGCTCGCGCACGGCGTCTCGGTGATCGACCACGGCCGGGTCATCGCCGAGGGCACCCCCGACGCCCTCAAGGGCCGCCTCGGCGGCGACCGCGTCGAGGTCGTCCTGGACGACCCCGCCTCGCTCGAAACGGCCGCCGCGATCGTCGGCCGGGTCGCGTCCGGCGAGGTCGACGTGGACACCGACGCCCTCCGCGTCGGCGCGCCGGTCTCCGGGCGGGGCGCCGCGCTCACCGAGACCGTCCGGGCCCTGGACGACGCGGGCGTCGCGGTCGCCGACATCGGCCTGCGCCGCCCCACGCTCGACGAGGTGTTCCTGAGCCTCACGGAAAAGACCGCCGAACAGGAGGTACGCGCGTGAACGTCCGGACACTGCGCTGGGCCGTCGCCGACGGCCGGACACTCACCGGGCGGGCCCTCGCCCACTGGGCGCGCAAGCCCGGCGAGGTCGCCGTCGCGCTGCTGTTCCCGGTGATGGTCGTGCTGATGATGGGCTACCTGTTCGGTGGTCAGATGGACGTGCCCGGCGGCGGCGCCTACCGGGAGTTCCTCATCCCCGGCATGTTCGCGCTGACGATGGTGTTCGGCGTCGAGACGACGTTCGCCGCGGTCGCGAGCGACGCGGCCAAGGGCGTCACGGACCGGTTCCGTTCCATGCCGATGTCCTCGTCCGCCGTGGTCGTGGGCCGGGCCGTCGCCGACATGCTGCACTCGGTCGCCGGGCTGGCCGTGATGGCGGCCTGCGGCGTGCTGATCGGCTGGCGCGTCCACGACGGCGCGGGCCGGGCGCTCGCCGCGTTCGGGCTGCTGCTGCTCCTGCGGTTCTCGCTGGTGTGGCTCGGCATCTTCCTCGGCCTCCTCGCGAAGGGCCCGGAGTCGGTGGCGGTCGTCCAGACGCTGGTGTGGCCGATCGGGTTCCTGTCCAGCGCCCTGGTCGCGCCGAGCACCATGCCGGACTGGCTCGGCGCGATCGCCGAATGGAACCCGATGTCGGCGACGGTCACGGCGTGCCGGGAACTGTTCGGCGACGGCGTGACAGGCGGGTCGTGGGCGGCGGAGCACAGCGTGCTGATGGCGGTGGTGTGGCCCCTGCTGATCACCGCGGTGTTCGCCCCGCTCGCGGCCCACCGCTACCGCACCCGTTCATGACAGGAACGGCCCACTTCGCTCGCCTGGCGGCTCGCTGCGTGACCGTTCCTGGTGCGAACGCGCATCGCTTCGCGATCTGCCCGGTTGCGCTCGCCTTCGGCATCGCTCCACCGGGCAGGTCACGCGTTCGCGCGTGGGCTGAGTCCGCGGACCGCTACCGCAACCGTTCATGACAGGAACGGCCCACTTCGCTCGCCTGGCGGCTCGCTGCGTGACCGTTCCTGGTGCGAACGCGGCATCGCTTCGCGATCTGCCCGGTTGCGCTCGCCTTCGGCGTCGCTCCACCGGGCGGGTCACGCGTTCGCGGGGTGGGCTGAGGCCGCGGGGGGACCGGCTCTAGCCGGGGACGGTCAGGAGCGTGCGGGGGCTGCCCGCGAACTCGCCGGTCGTGCGGACCTCGAAGCGGGAGATCTCCCGCGGTCGCAGGGCGGTGCCGCCCTGCAACGTGAGGCGTGGTCGCGCGGAGCCGGGCAGCCCGTACCCGGCCGCGGGCACCGCCCAGCCCGCGACCGTGTGCGGGCGGCCCGCGCGGTCCACGGCGACCAGTTCGCACTCCAGCGGGCCGCGGACCCTGCTGAGCTCCAGCGCGATCCGGCTGCCCCACGCCGTCCGCCGCGTCGCGACCGTCCCGGTCGCGCCGGTGGTCGCGTCGGCCGCCGACGTCCGGTGACCGTCCCGCAGGAGCGCGGCCGTTCCGGCGTCCTCCTGGGACGCCGTCCGGTCACGGTCGGCGCCCAGCGTGTAACCGGTGCCGAGCGCCCCGCCGACCAGCACGACGCCGGCGGCGGCCGCGGCCATCGCCCGGGCCGCGCGGTGTCGCCGCTCCCGGCGGATCCGCCGCCGCAGCAGGTCGGAGATCACCGCCGGTTCGGGCGGAGCCGGGGGCCCGCCCGCCGGTTCGGGGATCCGGCTTATGCCGTCCAGCGTCGCGGCGACGCCGCGCAGCTCCGCGAGCTCGGTGTCGCAGGCAGGGCATCCCGACAGGTGGTTCTCGAACGCCCGCCGGTCGGGCTCCTCCAGCAGGCCGAGGGCGTAGGCGCCGACGTCGGTGTGCGACATGGCCGCGCTCATGGCGTCACGCCCCTTTCCTCCAGGGCGACGCGCAGCGCCCTGAGCGCGTAGTAGACCCGGGACTTCACGGTTCCCACGGGAATGCCGAGATGTTTGGCGGCCTCGTTCACCGAGCGGTCCCGGAAGAAGGTCTCGTCGAGGATCTCGCGGTGCGCGGGGGACAGCGCGAGGAGGGCCTCGGACACGACGACGGAGCGCAGCAGGTCCTCCAATCCGTCGGGGACCCGCATGTTCTCCAGCGGGCCCTCGCCCGCCTCCTGCGGCCGGGCGTTCTTGCGCCGCTGGTCGTCGATGACGATCCGGCGGGCGACCGTCGCCAGCCACGGCAGCAGCGAGGCCGCGTTCTCGTCGAGCTGGTGCGCGCTGCGCCACGCGCGGATCATCGTCTCCTGCACGACGTCCTCGGCCCAGTGCCGGTCCCCGCCGGTCAGGCGGAGGACGAACGACAGCAGCGGACGCCCGTACACGCGGTACAACTCGGTCACGATCACCTGGTCGTCCACGTCGCCCGCGGGCCGCGGGCCGCGGAACCAGCTCCACGGACCGGCGGGACGTTCTCGGGGGGCCGACACGGCGGCCGGTGATCTGTGCGCCATTTCGGGGGTCTCCGGCTGAAGCGGGGGCGGACGACGCGGTGACCGTGCGCCGGACGGGGGTCGAGCGTCGGCATCGCGTCGAGAAGCAGTACGGGACCCCGGCGCCGGAGGTTCAACGGGAGCCCGGTGGTGGCCGGTCCGCACCCCGTTCCTTACTGGTTCGCCACCTTCTCCTTACCGTGGGCGCGGACGGTCCGCGGGCCGCGTCCTAGTTCCGGTGATGGACACGGCACCCCGTCGCCGTCGGTCCGGAGCAGGGGCAACGCTCACTCCAACCCGTGGAGCGAATGCGGGCATCAGGCCCATTTGCCCAGATCAGGACCGAGGGGCGGGATCGGGACATGAGAGGGAACGGCGACACACGACTCAGCTACCGCCTGCTGGTGGCGGTGGACATCCAGGGGTACAGCAAACGCGACACCCGCGAGCAGCTGCTCGCGCAACGCGACCTGTGCGACGCGCTCGACCGCGCCGCGCACGCCGCCGGCCTGGACCGGGGTCGGTGGGACAAACAGGTCGGCGGGGACGGGGAACTGGCGACGCTGCCGGACGGCACCGACCCGGCGGCCGTGGCGGGCGACTTCGTCATCGGCCTCGCCGACGCGCTCCGCGAACGCAACCGGGAGACGACCGGCGCGGCCCGCCGCGACACGGGCCGGCACCCGCTGCGGGTGCGGCTGTCGCTGCACCACGGCACGCTGACCGCCGGGCCGTTCGGGCCCGCCGGCGACGCGCCCATCGTCGTCCAGCGGTTGCTGGACGCCGCGCCGCTGCGCCGCCTCCTGCACGACGACGCGGATCGCGACCTGGCCTACGTCGTCTCCGACTCGCTGTTCGAGGACGTCGTGCGGACCGGGTTCTGCGCGCTGGCGCCGGAGGCGTTCCAGGCCATCAAGGTCACCGCGAAGGGCACGGCCTTCCGCGGTCACATCCTCACCGGCCGCGCGGCCCACCGCCCCGCCGAGACGGAAGCCCGCGGCGACCGCCACGACGGAGGGGGTGGCGGCGGTGGCGATTCCGGTTGCGGCGGCGGCGAGCCGGGCGATCGGCTCGCCCCCGAGGCCCGCGTCCTCGACTTCCCGGCCTTCGCCGTCGGCTAGGCCCGGGAAGCGAACGGGCGGGTGCGCGGTTGACGCCTGCGAGACCGGAGATACCGGTGTGCCACGGAGGTGGACGATGGCGGACGAAGCGGCCCTGGCGAAGCTGTTGGCGGAGCACGACCTCGGAGTGCTGATCACCCTCAAGCGGGACGGCCGGCCCCAGTCGTCCAACATCAACTACCACTTCGACGAGGGCCGGCGGCTCGTCCGGATCTCGATCACCGCCGACCGGGCCAAGGCCCGCAACCTGGCCCGGGACCCGCGGGCGAGCCTGCACGTCAGCACCCCGGACGGCTGGTCGTACGCCGTCGCCGAGGGAACCGTCGAGCTGTCCGCCGTCGCCGCCGACCCCGGCGACGCGACCGTCGACGAACTCGTCGAGGTGTACCGGGACATCCGCGGCGACCACCCCGACTGGGACGAGTACCGCGGCGTCATGGTCGAGGACGGCCGCCTCGTCGTCCGCCTGCACGTCGAACGCCTCTACGGACGCGTCGGCTCCTGACCCTCCCGCGCCCGACGCCCCGGGACGCCGGGCCGGGGGCCGCGCGACCCCCCGCGCGGCCCCCGGCGAGAAAGGTGCGGGCCGAGGGCACCCCGCAGTTCCCTCGGCCCGCACGACCATGCCCCCCCGGGCGCGTCCCCCGACACGCCCCTCGGACAGGCCCCCCTGCACAGTTTTTCCTGGCACCAGGCTCCCGCTCACACGAGATCCGGGCCGTACACCTCCCACAGCTCGCCCGCGAAGAACCTGCCGAAGTTCAGCAGCGTCTCCGCGCCGTCCGGCCCCGCCGTCCGGAAGGTCGTGAGCTGCCGCGCGAAGTCCGTCAGCCGGATGTGCAGCACACCCGCCGCCACGACCTCCGCGCGCCCCTCGTCCTCCTCGTCGACGTGACCGTCCAGCAGCCGCACGTACAGCGTGGACGTGTCCGGCCAGATCCGCGTCGGCGGACCGTGCAGGACGTTCTTCGTCCCGCTCAGCGTGCGGGCCCGGCCCTCGCCGTCGGTGTAGAACAGGCGGTACCTCATCAGCCGCCGGTCCACCTCGCCGTCGGCGTCCCCCGAGGGATCGACGAACAGGTTGAACGTGCCGTGCTCGACCCGGCGGCGGCCGCCGTGACCGGACGCGTCGACCCACCCCTCGGCCCGCGCCCGGTGACCCGGCTCGCGGACGAACCGGTCGGTGTCCTCCGCCGTGATCGTCAGGCGGAACGACAGCGGCCGCCGCCCGTCCGCCCGACCGCCGGTGCGCGGATCGGACTCACCGTAGGTGACGAACCCCTTCATCTCCTCGGTGAACCACAGCGACGTACGGCCCGAGGCCACGGCGGACGATCCCCCCGTCACCCCGTGACCCCCCGAAACCGGGCCGTACGCCGCCGAGCCGTTCCGGGCCGCGCCCCCCGCGCGTCCCGAGCCGGTCCCGGTCATGCCCCCGGAGCCGTGCCGGGCCTCGCGCGGCGGGCCGTCGCCCGCCCCGTCCGGCGAGCCGGAGTCCCCGCCCGGCTCGGCCCCCGTGGCAGACGGGGCGGTGACGGCGGGACCGCCCGCACCTCCTTGTGCGGACGCGTGTTCCAGCAACCGCGTGGCCAACCGGTCGGCCTGCGCGGCGATGGTGAGCGAGGGGTTCGGGCCCACCGGTCCCGGCATCGCCGCCCCGTCGGCGATGTAGAGACCCGGGAACCCGAACACCTCGCCGAAGGCGTCGCAGACGCCCTCGCCCGGGTGGGCGCCCATCGGGGCGCCGCCGAGAGGGTGGACGGTGATGATGCGCTTGCGGAACCACATCGGGTTGTCGGCGTAGTCGGCGCCGAGCACGTCCGCGATGCCCCGCATCGTCCGGCGGACCCGGTCGAACAGCGCCCTGCTGGTCTCGGTCGTCCACTCCGCCGACAGCATCCCGTCCCGCAGCCGCAGCCGCCCGTCGGCGGTGTCGCGGCCCATGCCCAGCAGCGGCAGCGAGCTCACCGTGAGGGCGCCGTCCCCGATCAGCTCCGAGATCTCCTTGGACAGGTTGGTGTCCGGCCGCCCGCGGAACATGTCGGTGAACCGCTCCCACAGGAACTTCACCGCGCGTTCGAAGTCGTTCGCGACGTCGTAGCGCTCGACGATCCAGTCGGTGAACCCGGGGTAGCCGCCGTCCTGGATGTAGGCGCCGCGTCCCGCGCCGGGCACGTCGTCCAGCTCGTCCGGCAGCCGGATCGCCGTGGTGATCACCGGGCCGCGGCTGGCGTTGAGCGGCCGGACCCGGTTGCGGTCGGTGGCGCGCAGCAGGAACGTCAGCAGGTCGCCGTTGCCGCTGAACCGGGTGCCGAGCGCGTCGCTGAGCCCCGGGAACGCCTCCCGCGACTTCAGCAGCAGGTACGTGGTGCCGTACGTCCCGGCGCCCAGGACCAGCCGGTCGCACGTGATCGTCCGGATGGGCAGCCGCCTGCGCTTCTTCAGCGACACGGCGAAGGGGTCGCGCGGGACGTCGTGGTGGACGTAGTCGACCTCGTAGCCCCCGCCCGGACGGGGCCGCAGCGCCTTCACCTCGTGGCAGGTGCGGATGTCCGCGCCGTGGTGCTCGGCCGCCGACAGGTAGTTGTGGTCCAGGCTGTTCTTCGCGCCCTCGTTGCAGCCGATGTCGCACTCGCCGCACAGCTGGCACGTCCGGCGCGGGACGCCGTGGATGTTGCCGTAGCCCGCGTCCACGATCGGCAGGCTGATCCCGGGCTCACCGCCCGGCCGCTCGGCGAAGCTGACCGCGAGCGGCGGGAGCGTGCACTGCAACCCCAGCTCCGCCGCCGCGTCCTGCATCGCGTGCGTCTTCGGCGTGTTGTCGTAGGGCACCCGGTCCAGCGGGTACGGCGCCGCGCCGATCATCCTTTCGACCGCGTCGTAGTGCGGGTCCAGGTCGGCGCGGGAGATCGGCCACGGCTCGTGCGCTCCACCGGGCAGGTCGTTGACGAACCAGTTCTCGTCCTTGCGCAGCAGCACGTTCGCGTAGATCAGCGATCCGCCGCCGAGACCCGCGGACACGACCGAGTCGCAGCCCTTGAAGCTCCACACGTCGAACATTCCGTAGAGCCCGGCGTCCGGGTCCCAGAACGCCCGTCCCATCTCGGCGGGGGAGCGGGGGAAGGCGCCCGGCGGGTACGGCTGGCCGCGCTCCAGCAGGACGACCGACAGCCCGGCCTCCGCCAGCCGGTACGCGGCGACGGAACCGCCGAACCCCGAACCGACCACCACCGCGTCGACGTGCTCCCCGCCGCTGTTCCTGGTGCCCTCGCTCATCGCACCGAGCCCTTCGCCGCCGTGCCGTTCCGCGTCGAGGTCCTCATGAGCTGTGCCGCTTGAGGAAGTCGACGATGTGCGGAAACACGTCGAGGTGGGCGTTCTTGCCGATGAGGGGATCCAGATGGCCGTAGCCGGGCAGGACGGCCAGCTCGTGGCGCCCGGGCGCCACCCGCTCCAGAAGCCTGTGCATATGAATGTTGGAGTCGGTGAAGACGCGGTTGTTGCTCGGCGCGAGCAGCAGCATCGACGTCTCCACGTCCGCCGCGTTCGCCAGGTAGTCGCGCGGCAGGGCGGCGTACCGCGAGTCCCGGTCCGCGAACCGCACCGCGCGCCCCGCCTTGATCATCTTGCGGACGTGCTGGTAGTAGCTCAGTCCCGACCCGGCGCAGATGTCGGCGACGCGGGCGTGGGTCTCGGGCAGCAGGTTGGAGTGCTCGTACATCGCCGGCTTGCCCGCGCCCCACTGGAAGCTCTGCATGTGGCAGGCGCGGACGTCGCACTCGCGGTGGAACACCGACACCGCCCGCGACACCATCCACGGCCGGGTGAACGGCCGCGCCTGCCCGAACCTCGGGTCGAGGAACGGCAGGCCGATGACGTACTCCAGAACCCAGAGGCCGAGGCTCAGCTTCAGCTTCGACCACGCCGGGACCCGGGGCGTCAGGGACACGCTGTTGCAGGTCAGGGTGGCGATGTCGGTGACGGTCCCGGCGGACATGCTCATCGCGAACGCCACCGCGCCCAGGCAGTGCGCGATGACGTGCACCCTGCGGTCCCCGATGTGCCGGCGCAGCTCCGCGATCGCGGGCGGGAAGTCGTGCAGGGCGATGTCGTCGAGGTTGAAGCCGTGCGTCTCGGTGCTGTACGGGTAGCGGCCGCTCATCCGGAAGTCGAGGGCCCAGACGTCGGTGAACCCGTTGTCGAGCAGGTGGGACGCCAGGTTGGGGATCTCAGGGAGGATGAACAGGTCGCTGGAGGAGGTGAGCCCGTGGATGAGCAGGACGACGTCGTCGCTCTCCTCGCGCAGGAACCGCGTCAGGTGCAGCCCGAGGCCGTCCTCCGTCGTGACCGGATACGTCGAGATGTCCGCATCCTTCACGCCATCGAACGTGAACCTGGGGATCAGCCGTTCCATCTGTGCTCACCTCCATTTGTCTCGCAACGATGATGCTGGGATCCACCGGCGCGGGGCATCGTGGTAAACCCGTACTTCTCCCCCGAGAACCCGGTTCGGTGGACACGGGACGGATCCGCTCACGTCCGCGACCATCGTGTCCGTTACTACTGTGATGGTCTAGGGCGCGCAGAGGTTCCGAAACCGTCAGTCGGTACCGGGAGCGCCGGGTTCGGCCGTGCCCCGGGTGAGGGCGTTCACCACACCCACCCGGGAACTCACCCCGAACTTGGCGAAGATGTGCGACAGATGCGTCTCGACCGTGCGGATGCTGACGTACAGCCGGTCGGCGATCTGCGAGTTCGTGCAGCCCTCGACGACCAGGGACGCGACCTCGTACTCCCGCTTGGACAGCCCGCCCGGCAGCCGGGAGTTCCGGCCGCCCTTGGACCCCTTGGCCGGCACCCGCACCCCGAGCCGGCGTTGCTCCCGGACCACCTGGGCGTGCAGGGCCCGCGCCCCGCAGCCGGAGAAGATCTCGGCGGCCAGCCGCAGCTGCGCGCGGGCCGCGGTCCGGTCACCGGCCTCGGCGTGCGCCTGACCGGCGCGCAGCCGGGCGCGGCCGACGTCGATCCGGTGCCCCGCCTCCTCGAACGTCTCCGCCGCCGCGAGCGCCTCCCGCGCCGCCTGCGCGGCGTCGGTGGGCTGGAGGGCGTGCGCGCGGGCGAGCCGCGCCAGCGCGTTGTGCGCGTCCAGGCCCGGGATGATCAGATGCTCGGTGCGCTTCACCCACCGCGCCGCCGCGTCGGCGCGACCCCGCGCGGCCTCGACCCCGGCCATCATCTCGCTGATCGACAGCTGGGTGCGCTGGTCCAGCGGCCCGCTGACCGCGCGTTCGAACGCCTCGGCGGCCTCGTCCGGACGCCCGAGCCCGAGCAGCGCGGTCGCGTGCGCGTAGCGGGCCATCGACCCCCACCACTCGCCGACGCCCGCGCCGACCTCGATGGCCTCCTCGGCGTGCCGCAGGGCGGTCCCGTTGTCGCCCGACCAGCCCGTCACCAGGCTCTGCTGGGTCAACGCGAACACCAGCTGCTGCCCCGAGTTGAGGAGCCGCGCCTCCTCGACCGACTCCTCCGCGGCCGCCGCGGCCTCCTCCAGCCGCCCCAGCATCCCGTGGGCGCGGGCCAGACCCGCCATCAGGTTCGTGACGATGTACAGCTGGCCCGTGGACCGGGCGATGGCGACGGCCCGCTGGAACCGGTCGGCCGCGTTGTGGAATTGGCCCATGAACGTCTCCGCCCAGCACAGCCAGGCGATCGCGTCCATCCACTCGGCCAGGTGCTCGTCGGGCGCCGCGTTGGTCAGCCGGTCGGCGGCCTCCAGGTAGCGGATGGCGTCCTGGACGCGGCCCGCCGCCAGCGCGGGCATCGGCCGCACCGCGGCGACCGCCAGCTTCAGGCTGGGCTCCCAGTCCTCGGAGTTGTCGGGCATCAGGTCCAGGACGGCCTGCGCGGCGCGGAAGTCGATCCGCATCATCCGCTCCGCGACGAGCCGCATCCGCAGCGGCACGGCGGCCGGGGACCGCGGGTCGGGCATCCGGCGCAGCTCGTCCAGCAGCAGGGCGCGCGCCTCGTGCGGGCGGCCGAGCTGCCGCTCCATCAGCGCGGCGAGCCGGGCCGCGCGGGCCCGCCGCTCGTAGTCGTCCGGCGGCAGCATCCGCAGCACGTTCCGCGCGGTCTCGCGTCCCTCGGTGAGGTGCCCGCCGACCGTCTGGACCCGCGCCAGCTCCATCATCAGTTCCAGGCGGGACGGCAACGCCGGATCGTCGGCCGTTCCGTCCGCCTCCGCGGCGGCGCCGGTCGTCGGCATGAGACTGAGCGCCGACTGCAACCAGTGCGCGGCCGTCGTCGGCGCCTGGGTGGCGAACGCACGCGCCGCCTCCACCAGGGTCGCGATGGCGTTCCGGTCGCCGACGCGGCCCGACCGCTCCAGGTGCCGGGCGCGGACGGCCGCGGGCGCGCCGATCTCGGTGAGGTACGTGGCGATGCGGCCGTGCGCCGCCAGCCGCCACCCCGCCGCCGCCGACCGGTACGCGGCGTGGCGGACGAGCGGATGCCGGAACCGGAACCGCTCCGCCCGGGGCCGCACGATGTCGCGGGCGACCAGCTCGTCCAGCGCGGCCAGCGCCTCCTGCTCGCTCACCTGCGCCGCCGCGGCGGCCAGCATCGGGGTGAACTCGTCGGCCGCGACCGCCGCGCTCTGCGCGATCAGCTGCGCCTCCGGCGACAGGCCGCTCAGCTCCAGTTGCAGCGCCGCGCGGACCGCGGGCGGCAGCTCGCCCTCGGTGTCGCCCGCGGCGAGCGGTTCCCGGGTGCGGGCCAGCGCCTCCAGGTAGAAGGGGTTGCCGCCGCTGGCCTTGTACAGTTCGCGGCAGCGCGTCCCGCTGACACCCGGGCCGAGCAGCTCGGCGACCTCGTCCTGGGTGAGCGGCCGGACCGGCAGCCGGCTCCCGCCGACCGCCTGGAGGGACGCCTGCACCAGCGCGGCGAGGCGGGCGGACGCCTGGGCGGGCCGGTACGCGAGCGCGATCAGCACGCTGGCGCGCGGCGGATGCCGGACGAGATGGTCGAGCAGTTCGATCGTGGCGTCGTCGGCCCAGTGGACGTCGTCGAGGATCAGCACCAGTCCCGACGGCGCCGCCACCTGCTCCAGCAGATGCCGCACCGCCCGGTACAGCTGGTAGCGGGCGACCGGCGTGTTGTCCGGCGCCGCCCCCGCCGGGCTCGGGCGCGGTTCCGCGTGCGTGGCTTCGTTCGGCCGGGGGCCGTCGTGGAGGCCGGTGTGCTCGCCGTCGTGGAGGGCGGCGGACAGCGCGGGGAACACGGGGGCCAGCAGCCGCACGGTCGTCGGGCTCAGATCGCCGATGTGCTCCTCGAGATGGTCGTCGAGCGCGTCGACGACGGCGCCGAACGGCATCTCCTGCTCGAACTCGGCGGCCCGGCCCGCCAGGATGCCGAGCTTGCGGGCGTCCGCGGCGTTCCACAGCTCGGTGAGGAGGCGGGTCTTGCCCGCGCCCGGTTCGCCGACCAGCGCGAGGAAACGGAACGAGTCGGCCGCGGTGGCGTCCAGGGCCTCGTCGAAGGCATGAAGGACGTCCTGCCGGCCGACGAGGGGAACGCTGTCCGGCGACTCGACGCCGCCGTGGCCGGAACGACCCTCCATGTCCACACCCCACCAGTGACAGGCGGTCGATACGCCGTGATCCGTGCTTTTTGTTGAAGTTCCTGAGAATTGGCGGGATTTACCCTATCGGGTGGAACGTCCATAAGGCGGGGCAACACGCCCCACCCGAGCCCCCGGCACCGGGCGGGTGCACTCGACCACCCGCTCCGCCGCCCGGCGCTCCACCCGGATCCTCACTGTGTTGTCCACGTGTTGTCCACGCCGTTGTTTCACTGCTATCAACCGTCCTCCCGGGCCGTGTGTCAACCTCGGGAGGGTAAACCGTTCCGCCGTCGTGACCTCCGACCGAACTCCGAGTGGCGCCGGGCCGGTCACGCGCGGTACCGCACCCGCCGAGCATAACCCGGCCCCCGGAGGGCGGCATCGGTCATTCGACGAGGAGCACCTCCAGGGCGCGCGGACCGTGCACGCCCTCGACCCGGGTCAGCTCGATGTCGCTCGTCGCCGACGGGCCGGACACGAACGTCAGCGGCCGGCGCGGGTCGAGCCGCTCCAGGGCCTCGGGCACGTCGGCGACGACCCGCTCGGCGAGCACGACGATCAGATGGCGGTCGGGGACGAGGGACAGCGCCCGCGGCCCCTGGTCGGCGCCGTGGTCGAGGACGATCGTGCCGGTCTCGGCGATGGCGACGGCGCAGCCGGTGACCGCGCCCGCGAGACCGTCGAGCGACGAGACCGGCGGGTCGCGGACGAGCGCGGCCCGCGTCGCGGACGTCCACTCGGCGGGCAGGCCGGACGGCACGCCGTAGGAGCCGCTGCCGGCCGCCAACCGCTCGGCGAGCGTCCCCGGCACCTCCGAGACGCGGACGCGCAGGACCGTCGCGCGGTAGTCGGCGACCCGCGCGGCGAACAGGTCGAGGATCCCGCCGTCGCCCGCACCGCCGTGGTGGCGGCGCAGGTAGCGGCGGTCGATCCGCGCGTACGCCGCGGCGACGTCCCCGTCCCCGGTCGCCCGCCGCGCGCCTCTCGCGCTCTCGACCCGTTCGATCCGGCGGAGGATCTCTTCGCGAGCGCTCACCCGCCGTCCTCCTCCCGACCTCCGGTTCGGGCCCACCAGGCGCGGAACGACTCGGACGGGGGCGCGGGCGCGTCCCGTGTCTCGGTCCAGGCGCCGAGCGGGCCGGGCAGCCGCCGGATCCGGCCGCCGCGCGCCACGACACGGCGGGCCGAGGACGCGGCGCGCTGGGCGAGCGCGAGCCGGGTCGGGGAACGCAGCGTCCACCCCGCCGCCGCCATCGCGACCCGTTCGAGCGGACGGCGCGGGCCGTCCTCGACGACGCGGGCCCGCAGGCGCACCAGCACCTCCGGGATGTCGATCGCGACCGGGCACACCTCGTAGCACGCGCCGCACAGCGACGACGCGAACGGCAACGACGCGTCGACCTCCGACCCGACGCCCCTCATCTGCGGCGACAGGATCGCGCCGATCGGCCCCGGGTACGGCGACCCGTAGGCGTGACCGCCCGCGCGCCGGTACACCGGGCACACGTTCAGGCACGCCGAGCAGCGGATGCACCGCAGCGCCTGGCGTCCCACGTCGTCCGCGAGGGTCGCGGTCCTGCCGTTGTCCAGCAGGACGAGGTGGAAGTTCCGCGGGCCGTCGCCGGGATGGACGCCCGTCCACATGGAGGTGTACGGGTTCATCCGCTCCGCCGTGGACGAGCGCGGCAGCAGTTGGAGGAACACCTCCAGGTCGCGTCGGCTCGGCACGATCTTCTCGATGCCCATCACCGAGATCAGCGTCTCCGGCAGCGTCAGGCACATCCGTCCGTTGCCCTCCGACTCCACCACCACGAGGGTGCCGGTGTCGGCCACGGCGAAGTTCACCCCCGACACCGCGACCTTCGCCGACAGGAACTTGGCGCGCAGGTGACGCCGCGCGGCCTCCGCCAGCTCGGCCGGGGAGTCGGTGAGGCCCGCCGGGACGTCCTCCATCGCGCGCAGGAAGATGTCGCGGATGTCGGCCCTGTTCCGGTGGACGGCCGGAACGAGAAGGTGCGACGGGCGGTCGTCCCCCAACTGGACGATCAGCTCCGCGAGGTCGGTCTCGTAGGCGGTGATGCCTTCCTCGGCGAGGAACTCGTTCAGCCCGATCTCCTGGGTGGCCATCGACTTGACCTTCACGACCTCGGTCTCGCCCGTCGCCTTCACCAGGTCCGCGACGATCCGGTCGGCCTCGGCGGCGTCGCGGGCCCAGTGCACCGTCCCACCGGCGCCGGTGACCTTCTCCTCCAGCAGCCGCAGGTAGTGGCCGAGGTGTTCCAGCACATGGTCCTTGATCTGCCTGCCCGCCTCCCGCAGCTCCGCCCAGTCGTCCAGTTCGGCGACCGCCTCCGCGCGGCGCGCCCGGATCGTGGTGGTCGCGTGCGCGAGGTTGCCGCGCAGCCGCGCGTCGGACACCGCGCGGCGCGCCGCGTCCGGGAAGGACGGCGTCCCCAGATACGTCGGCATCGCGCCCCGGCCGGGGCCGTCCTCGCGCGCCGCCCGGCCCGTCACGCGGGGGCCTGTTCGGTGGAGGCGAGGATCTCGGCGAGGTGCAGGGTCCGCACCCCGGCGCGCGTGCGGGTGAGCGCGCCGCCGATGTGCGCCAGGCAGGAGTTGTCGGCCGCGCACAGCGTCTCGGCGCCGGTCCCGCGGACGGCGGTGACCTTGTCGGCGCACATCGCGGCCGACACCTCGGAGTTCTTCAGCGCGAACGTCCCGCCGAAACCGCAGCACTCGTCCGCGTCCGGCAGTTCGCGAAGGTCGATGCCGCGCACCTCGCCCAGCAGCCGCAGCGGACGGTCGCCGACACGCAGCGTCCGCAGCGAATGGCACGTCGGATGGTAGGTGACGCGGTGCGGGAAGTAGGCGCCCACGTCGGTGACGCCCAGCACGTCCACCAGGAACTCCGACAGTTCATGGACGCGCCGCCCCGCGCTAGCGGCCGTCCCGGCGGAACTCGGGGCGAGCCTCGGATGCCAGTCACGGATCATCGCGGCGCACGACGCGGACGGCGTCACGATCGCGTCGTAGGGCGCGAACGTCTCCTCGAAGGCCGTCACGAGCGGGACGGCCTGGCGCCGGTAGCCGGTGTTGAGGTGCATCTGCCCGCAGCAGGTCTGCCCGGCCGGGAACTCGACGTCGTGGCCGAGCCTGCGCAGCAGCCGCACCGTCGCCTTCCCCGTCTCCGGGAACAGCGTGTCGTTCACGCAGGTGAGGAACAACGCGACCCGCATTCCGCGCCTCCCGGGAAAGTGGTGGTCGAAACCCGTCGTCGTCTCGTACCCGGCCGGGTCAGCGGCCCACCGAACCGTCGATCCGCTCGCGCAGGATGTCGGCGTGCCCGGCGTGCCGCGCCGTCTCCTCGATCATGTGCACCAGTACCCACCGCATCGACGGCGGCGGCGTGTCGCGCAGCGACCGGGCGCCCTCCCGGTCCAGGCCGGGACAGGCCGCCGTGATCGCGTTGCTCCGGGCGACCGCCTCCCGGTACGCGGCGACGAGGTCCTCGGCGGTCTCGTCGTCGCGCGGCGGTTCCTCGTGGTCCCACATCGGCACGTCGGCGCCCTCGTACGCCCACACGAACCAGTTCAGTTCGACGCGGGTCAGGTGTTTGACCAGGCCGAGGAGGCTCGTGCCCGACGGGACGCCGGGCGCGCGGGCCGCCTCGTCCGGGACGCCCGTCGCCTTGGCCGCCACCGCGTCCCGCAGGTAGTCGAGGAACGTCAGCAACGTCGTCCGCTCGTCGGCGTTCAGGTTCGGCGGACGGACGTCTCCACGCGGTTCGCTCATCCCTGGACTCTATTCCGAGATCCGGGACGTCTCCGGTCAGGCCCGGTCCAGCCGGACGGCCTGGGCGATGTAGTCGCGCAGCGCCTCCTCGTTGATCCCGTCCAGTGACTTGATCTTCACGTGCCGGGTCTTCTTGCCGACGCCCTCCAGCAGACCGTGCGGGTCCTCGAACTCGGCGCCGCGCTCGAAGGCGAAGGTGAGGTGCGTCCTGCTCTGGCTGATCACCGCGAGGATCCGCCTGCCGCGCCAGGCGGGCGACCCGTAGGTGAGGCACTCGGCGGCGTCGGGCGCGCCCTCGGCCATCAGCGCGCGCAGCGCCGTCAGGATCTCGGTGTACTTCGGGTCGAGCTTGGTCGCGACATAGGTGTCGATCTCGGTGCCCATGGGGGTTCCTTTCCTGGGCATCCCCGTGTCGGGGATGGTTCGGTGCCGTGCGAGTACGCTATAGTCACTGGCATTGATAGTCAAGATAAGTGACTAAATTCCTCGGGAGGGGTCCATGGAGACGGCAGCGGAAGACGCGGACCACGCCGGAGGCTCGACCTCCGACCTGGGCATGCTGGCCGGTCAGCTGATGCGGGGCCTGCAGGAGGAGCTGTTCGCGCGCCTGGCCGAGCAGGGCCATCCGGACGTCCGGCCCCGGCACGGCACCGTCCTCGCGTTCCTCGACCCCGCCGGGCTGCGCGCGACCGAGCTGTCGGCCCGCTCCGGCCAGCACAAGCAGATCGTCGGGACGATCGTCGACGAGCTCGTCGCCCTCGGGTACGTCCGCCGCGAACCCGACCCCTCCGACCGCCGCGCCAAGCGGATCGTCCCCACCGAGCACGGCCTCGACGAGATCGCCAAGGCGCGCGCCATCCTCGCCTCCATCGAGCGGCGCCACCGCGAGAGCCTCGGCGACGCGCGCTTCGACGTCTTCAAAGCCGCCTTCCAGGAGGTCGTCCGAGGTCAGCGCGCGTGGAGGGAGTCACGGTGAGCCGGAGGGCCCGTTCCGGGAACGCGGATTCGGGTCGCGTCCGCCGGGCAGGATCGCCCCAGCGCCGCTGAGGAGGGAAAACGTGACCGTACCGAAGGTTGATCTCATCGACGGGACCGCGATGCCGCAGGTCGGCTTCGGGGTCTTCCAGGTGTCGGACGACGAGGCGGAACGCGCGGTGGCGACGGCGTTGCGGGAGGGTTACCGCAGCGTCGACACGGCGAGCGCCTACGGGAACGAGACGGGGGTCGGGCGGGCGCTGCGCGGGTCGGGCGTGCCGCGTGAGGAACTCTTCGTCACCACGAAACTGTGGAACGACGAGCAGGGGTTCGACAACGCGCTGCGGGCCTGCGAGGCGAGCCTCTCCCGGCTCGGCCTCGACTACCTGGACCTCTACCTGATCCACTGGCCCGTGCCGGACCGTGGCCTGTACCTGGAGACGTGGCGGGCGCTCGAGCGGCTCAAGGAGGACGGGCGCGCCCGCTCGATCGGCGTGTCGAACTTCACCGTGGGGACGCTGGGACGGGTCATCGAGGAGGCGGACGTCGTCCCGGCCGTGAACCAGATCGAGTTGCATCCGTACTTCCAACAGGACGGCCTGCGCGCCTTCCACCGGGACCACGGCATCCGGACCGAGGCGTGGGCGCCGCTCGGCCAGGGACGCGGGCTCCTGGACGACCCCGCCCTCGCCGCCGTCGCACGCGCCCATGACCGCACACCCGCGCAGGTCGTGCTCAGGTGGCATCTGCAGATCGGCGACGTGGTGATCCCGAAGTCGGTGACGCCGTCCAGGATCGCCGAGAACCTCGACGTGTTCGGGTTCGAGCTGTCTCCGGACGACATGAAGACGATCGGCGAGTTGGACAAGGGCGTCCGGTTCGGCCCCGATCCCGTCACGTTCGGCACGGGCTGACCGGACCGACCCCCACTCCGACAACGGACTGTCACCCAAAGTAACTTTCCATGTGTGGAGAGTGATCGGGGGAGTTGGGTCGGGCCGGACGGTCTGCGGGTGACGGCGGTACGGCTCGACGGGGCGCACCAGGTGTGGGCTCGGTACACCGGAGTGCGAGGTCAGAGCGCGTTCCTGGTGACGCGCGACGGGGCGTTCGTCGGCTACTACCGGTCGGTGGAGGAGCTGGCCGAGGTGGTCGACCTGGCGGACCTGCGCACGCCGTGACCACGCGTGGTTGCGCGCACGCCCTACGCCGGGTAACCGTTACACCGTGCGTTCAAGGGACTGGGACGTCGTCGTCGTCGGATCCGTCAACGCCGACCTGGTGGTCGGCGTCGACCGGCGGCCCGCGCCGGGGGAGACGGTGCTCGGCTCCGACCTCGCCACGCATCCGGGCGGCAAGGGCGCCAACCAGGCGGTCGCGGCGGCCCGGCTCGGCGCGCGGGCCGCGCTCGTCGGACGGATCGGCGACGACGGCCACGGCGCGCTGCTGCGCGGAGCCCTCGCGGCCGACGGCGTCGGCCTGGACCGGCTCGCGACCACGCCCGGGGTGCCGACCGGCGTCGCGATGATCACGGTCGGACCGGACGGCGACAACAGTATCGTCGTCTCGCCCGGCGCCAACGCCCGGCTCGACCCCGCCGACGTGGCGCGGGCCCGGGACGTGATCGCCGGCGCGTCGGTCGTCTCGCTCCAGTTGGAGGTGCCGCTTCCCGCCGTGGAGGCCGCCGCCCGCATCGCCGCCGAGGCCGGCGGCCGGGTCGTCCTCAACCTCTCGCCGCCCGCGGCCGTCCCCGACGAGCTGCTCGCGCTCTGCGACCCGCTCGTCGTCAACGAGCACGAGGCCGCCTTCCTTCTCGGCGCGGGCGCCCGCGCGGAGGACCCGGCCGCGATGGCGGCGGCGCTCGCACGGTCCGGGCCGCGCTCGGTCGTGGTCACCTGCGGCGCCGACGGAGCGGTGGTCGCGGACGGAGCGGGCCCCGAGGGCGCCGGTGGGACGGTCAGGATCGCGTCCCCGACGGTGGAGCCGGTCGACACGACCGGCGCGGGCGACGCGTTCACGGCGGCGCTGTGCCTGCGACTCGCGCGGGGCGACTCGCCGCCGGACGCGGCCCGCCTCGCCGTCCGCGCGGGCGCCGCCGCCGTCCGCCGACCGGGGGCGCAGAGCTCCTTTCCCACGCCGGACGAGCTTCCCGACCCGGCTCCCGGCGGATAGGCGGTCAGCGGGTCGTGCGGGCGCGAAGCCTGTACAGCTCGTCGGCGACGTCGTGGACGTCGGCGCCCAGGTCGAACGCGCTGAGCAGGTGCAGATCGTCGCCGGTCTCGATCTCCAGCAGGCGGGTGTGCAGGAGGAGCCGCCGCCGCTCGTCCACCCGGATGGCGGTCACGTCGTCCCAGGGGATGCGGCGGCGCCGGGCGTAGCCGGTCACGACGGTGACGCCGGCGCCGTCGGCGGCGAGCCGGACCGGGGCGAGCAGGTCGCGCAGGACCAGGGCGTTCAGGCCGAGCGCCGCCGCGACCGCGAGGAACAGGAACTGGGGGTCGTGGCCGTACAGGACGATCAACGCGGTGACGGCCGCCGCGCCCGCGCATTTGACCACCACATGCCCGGGCGGCACCCGCCAGCGGCGTTCCGCACCCGTCTCCATGACAGCCCCCTTCCCGGAACCGTGCTGAATCCGCCACCGTAACCCGCGCGGGCGCGTGGGACGGGTGCATGGGTCGGGTGCGAGGGGCCTGAACGGTCACATTGCTGTTTCCCGGAGCAGTCGGCCCGGAATGCGGTGAAACCGTCCGATAGCGTCATACGCATGCGACTCGGCGTGTTGGACGTGGGCTCGAACACCGTGCACCTGCTGGTGGTGGACGCCCATGAGGGTGCGCGGCCGCTGCCCGCGTTCTCCCACAAGGCGGAGATGCGGCTCGCCGACCACCTGGACGACAAGGACCGTCTCTCCGCGGAGGGGGAGGCGCTGCTGCGGGACTTCGTCGACGAGGCGGTGCAGATCGGGGAGGACAAGGGCGTCGAGGACCTGGTCGCGTTCGCCACGTCCGCGGTCCGCGACGCCGCCAACGGCGAGGCGGTCCTGGAACGGATCCGCGCCGACAAGGGCATCGACATCAGGGCCCTGTCCGGCGAGGAGGAGGCGCGGCTGACGTTCCTCGCGGTGCGGCGCTGGTTCGGCTGGTCGTCGGGACGGCTGCTGGTGGTGGACATCGGCGGCGGCTCGCTGGAGGTCGCGTCCGGGATCGACGAGGAGCCGGACGTCGCGTTCTCGCTGCCGCTCGGCGCGGGACGGCTGACCCGCGACCGGTTCACCGCCGACCCGCCGCCCCCGGAGGAGGTCCGGAGCCTGCGCCGCCACGTCCGGGCGGAGATCGCGCGGCGGGTCGGGGACGTCTCCCGGTACGGCCCGGCGGACCACGCGGTCGCGACGTCGAAGACGTTCAAGCAGCTCGCCCGTATCGCCGGTGCCGCCCCGTCGGCGGAGGGACCGTACCAACGGCGGGTGCTGGCGGGTGACGACCTCACCGAATGGGCGGGGAAACTGGCGGCGATGCCGTCGGCGGAGCGGGCGGCACTGCCGGGCGTGTCGGAGCGGCGCGCCCCGCAACTGCTCGCGGGCGCGATCGTCGCGGACGCGGCGATGGACCTGTTCGAGCTCTCCGAGCTGGAGATCTGTCCCTGGGCGCTGCGTGAGGGCCTCATTCTCCGACGTCTCGACATGATGACAACCGGTTGACCGGATCCGGCCGCCGGTTGCGCGCGTCGCGATATGACTTGCCGAGTGGGATCCGATCCCGTAGGGAAGAAGATCACGTAGTCCCGCTTCACTACTGGGGGTTCTCCTAAATGACGCGCGCATACAGGTTCGCCTCTCTGCCTTGCGGGCGGCGGGCCAAATGGGTCGTGCTGGGCGTCTGGATCGTCATACTCCTCGTGTCGCTGCCGCTGGCAGGAAAGCTGACCGACGCGCAGAAGAACGATTCGTCGGCATGGTTGCCGAACGACGCCGAATCGACGCGGGTCGTCGAAGAGTCCAAGCGATTCGTACCGTCCGAGACATTACCTGCGGTGATCGTCTACCACCGGGACGGCGCCGCGATCACCGCGGCCGACCGGGCTAAGGCCGCGGCGGACGTCCCGCGCCTCAAGGCCGTCAAGAGCGATCTGGAGACCTCCGGGCCGAAGCGGCGACTCGCGGTGGACGTCAAGGGACCGATCCCTTCGCAGGACGGCAAGGCGCTGGAGACCATCGTCACCGTCCATGTCGGCAACGACGGATGGGCGGTGCTCGGTCCCGGCATCGAGGACTACCGCGACATCGTCCAGAAGGGTCCCCCGGGCCTGGACGCGCACATCACCGGGCCCGCCGGGTACGGCGGCGACTTCAGCAACGTGTTCTCCGGGTTCGACAGCGCGCTGCTCGCCGTCACCGCCGCGATCGTCATCGCGATCCTGCTGCTGACCTACCGGAGCCCCATTCTGTGGCTCGCGCCGCTGCTGTGCGTGGCGTTCTCGCTGATGGCGGCGCAGGCGCTCATCTACTTGCTGGCCGAGCACGCGGGCCTCACCGTGAACGGGCAGGCCGCCTTCATCCTCACCGTCCTCGTGTTCGGCGCGGGCACCGACTACGCGCTCCTGCTCATCGCCCGGTACCGGGAGGAACTGAGAAGACACCAGGACCGGCACGAGGCGATGGCGGTCGCGCTGCACCGCGCCGGGCCCGCGATCGTCGCGAGCGGCTCCACGGTGGCGCTCAGCATGCTGGCCCTGTTCTTCGCCGTCCTCAGCTCCACCCAGAGCATGGGCCCGGTCATGGCGATCGGCATCGTCGTCGCGTTCGCCGCGATGGTGACGCTGCTGCCCGCGCTGCTGGTGATCTGCGGACGCTGGATGTTCTGGCCGCGCCGCCCCGCCTACGGGTCGGACGAGCCGACCGAGCGCGGCCTGTGGGCCCGGGTCGGGTCCGCCGTCGCCGTCCGCCCGCGCATCACCTGGCTGGTCACGGCCGTGGTACTCGGCGCGCTCGCGGTCGGGGTGTTCGGGCTGCGGACCGACACGCTGGCGGCCAAGGACGCGTTCAGCACGGGCAAGCCCGACGCGGTCACCGGCGAGGAGGTCCTCGGACGGCACTTCCCCGCGGGCAGCGGGGCGCCGCTCCAGATCATCACCAAGGCCGGGACCGGGGACAGGGTGCGCGCCGCGCTCCTCAACGTCCCGGGCGTCGCCGACGTCAGGTCCCCCGCGCAACCGTCCGGCGGCCGCGTCTACCTGGAGGGCACGCTGTCCGTGCCACCGGACAGCGACCGCGGGTTCGCCGCGGTCAAGGCCGCCCGTGACGCCGTCCACGCCATACCGGGCGCGAACGCCATCGTCGGCGGCGCGTCGGCGGTGACGCTCGACGTCAGCGAAGCGTCCCACCGCGACCAGAACGTCGTGATCCCGATCGTCCTCGTCGTGGTGTTCGGCATCCTCGCGCTGCTGCTGCGCGCCCTCGTCGCCCCGCTGATCCTCATCGCGACGGTCGTCCTGTCGTACGGGGCGGCGCTCGGGGTCAGCGCCCTCGTGTTCAACCACGTGTTCGGGTTCGCGTCCACGGACCCGTCGTTCGCGCTGTGGACGTTCGTGTTCCTCGTGGCGCTCGGCACCGACTACAACATCTTCCTGATGACCCGCGTGCACGAGGAGTCGAAACGGGTCGGCACGCGGCGCGGCGCGCTGGTCGGGCTCGCCGCGACCGGCGGCGTGATCACCTCGGCGGGCACGGTCCTGGCCGGGACGTTCGCGGCGCTCGGGACGATGCCACTGGTGTTCGTCGCCGCGCTCGGGTTCACGGTGGCGTTCGGGGTGCTGCTCGACACGTTCATCGTCCGGTCGGTGCTCGTCACGGCGCTGAACCTCGACGTCGGACGGCGCATGTGGTGGCCGAGTCGCCTGGCCCGCGCCGAGGCGGAGGCCCCGGCCGACGCGCCCGGGGAGCCCGCTCCCGCGGCCCGCGGCGACTGACCCGAGCCGCCGAACCGGCCCTTGCGCGCACGGCCCGGTCGGGCCCGCTCCATGGCGGGTTCGACCGGGCCGCGGCGTCCGTGTCACATCCAGTACGGGTGGCTGAGCGTGCGACCTCGCGGGGTGAGCACGCGGTCTCCGGTGCCGTCGACGCGGATGGCGTGGATCACCGGTGAGCCGACCACGCCGCGCACGTAGCAGAGCCAGCGCCCGTCGCTGGACCACGCCGGGTCCATGTCGTCCTCGATGCCCCTGGTGACCTGGCGCAGACCGGAGCCGTCGGCGTTCATGACCCAGATGGTGGTCGCCTCGTCCGGGCCCCGGGTGAACGCGATCCTGCGGCCGTCCGGCGACCACTCCGGGTCGACGGAACGGACCCGGTCCTTGGTCAGCCGCGTCCAGGCCGCCCCGGGACGCTCCGGGTCGAGGGTGTAGATCTGGTCGGTGCCGTCCCGGCGGCTCCAGAACACGATCCGGTCGGTGACCGACCACATCGGGTCGTCCTTGAACGACGCGTCGGTGGTGAGCTGGACGGCCGGGCCGCCGCCCTCGACACCGATCACGAAGATCTGCCGCACGCCGCCCTTCTCGGCCATGTACGCCAGGCGGGTGCCGTCCGGTGACCACGACACCCGGGTGCCGCGGACGATCCCGGTGATCCTGCGCAGGTTGACGCCGTTGGCGTTCACCACCCAGGCCTCGGCCGTCCTGGCGTTCTGCCTGGTGAACGCGATGCGTCCGCCCTCCGGCGACCGCTCGGGCAGGATGTCGCACTCCGGTCCGTCGATCAGGGTCTTCACGTCCGCCTCGCCGGGCTGGTAGACGCCGATGTCGGCGTGGCAGTCCCGCGGCCAGCCCGGGGCGGTGTCGATCCGGACGAGCATCGGCCCGGTCGGCATCGCCGCCGGCGGCGGCGCCTTGCGCTCCTCGTCCGGGCGGGTGACGTAGTAGAGGCCCGCGGCCACGGCCGCGGCGGCGAGCAGCCCCGCCACGGCCGAGACGACGACCTTGGCGCGCCGGGACGGTCCGTCCGGCCGCCCCGGGGCCGGGACCGTGACGTCGCGGGAGGTGACGCCCGGGTCGGGCGGCGGCGGTGCGGGCGCCGTCACCGGTGCCGTCGCCGCCGGACCGAACCCAGGACCCGGAAGGGGCTGCGGGCCGGGCGGCGCCATCCAGGTCTGGCCCAGCTCGGACGTCACGTCCGCCTCACCGGCACCGCCGACCAGGGCGAGCAGCAGCTCACGCGCCGTGGGCCGCTGCTCGGGGTCCTTGCGCAGCGCCGCCCGGACGAGCCCCGCCAACGGTTCCGGCAGATCCCCGATCTCGGGGTCGGCGTGGACGGCGCGGGCCGCCAGGATCTGGAACGAGCCCTGACCGAACGGGTTGCGCCCGTTCGCGGCGTACACGACGAGGCAACCCCACGCGAACACGTCCACGGCGGGAGTGATCTGCTGCGTCGTGATCTGTTCGGGCGCGATCCATCCGGGGGTGCCGACGACCTGTCCAGTGCGGGTGTGGGAGGACGCCATGTCCAGCGCGCGGGCGATCCCGAAGTCGATGACGCGCGGGCCGGAGATGGACAGCAGCACGTTGCTCGGCTTGAGGTCGCGGTGCACCAGCCCCGCGCTGTGGATCGCGACGAGCGCGGCGGCGACGCCGACCGCGACGCCGTGCAGCAGGCCGGGCGACAGCGCGCCCTTCCCGGCGACGTGGTCCAGCAGGGACGGGCCGTCGATGTACTCGGTCACCATGTAGGCGAGCCCGAGGTCGTCGCCGTGCTCCAGGACCTGCGCGGTGCAGAACGACGCGACGCGCTGCGCGTTCGCGGCCTCGTCGTGGAAGCGGGCGAGGAACGACCGGTCGCCCGCCAGCGCGGACCGTACGACCTTGACCGCGACGGGACGGCCGTTCGGGTCGCGGCCGAGGTACACCGCGCCCATCCCGCCCTCGCCGATCTTGGCCTCGATGCGGTACCGGCCGATCCGCGTGGGGTCGTCCGGGCGCAGTTCACCCAGCGAGGTCGCGTCCATGGAGATCACCTTCCGGCCCCATGGGCCGCGTGTTGGCGGCCGCCGACGCGGCGGCACGCGGCCCCACCGATTCCATACGATGACAGACTTTTCTTGAGATGGCAGATACCGTGGCGAGGTTCTCGCCACTTCGAAAGATCCGCGTCAGTGGAAGTCGCGGGCGCGGACGCGTCCGGGCACCGGAAGGCGGCGCAGCCGGGTCGCGCGGACGTTGGTGACGCCGTCGACGCGTTCGAGGCGCCCGTCGACGAGCAGCGCCTGGGAATCGACGGCGAGGCCCCGGTGCCGCCGGAACACCGGCGGCGGGCACACCACGTTGACGATGCCGGTCTCGTCCTCCAGCGTCATGAACACGATGCCCCCGGCGGTCGGCGGACGCTGCCGGTGGGTGACCAGCCCGGCGACGACGACGTTGGTGTCGCCCGGCGTCGCGGCGAGACGCCTGGACGACAGGGCGCCCAGCTCGTCGAGGACGTCCCGGACGTGCGCGACGGGATGGGTGTGGGAGACGCCGGTGGCCCACAGGTCGGCGAGCGTCTCCTCGATCGGCGTCATCGCGGGCAGCGGCGGCGCGGACGCGCCCGGCGTCACCCCCGCCAACTGCGCCGGGCCCGAGCCCGTCAGCGCCCCCGCCGCCCACAGCGCCGCGCGCCGGGACAGGCCGAACCCGTCGAAGGCGCCCGCCGTGGCGAGGGCCTCCAGCGCCCCGGACGACAGCGGCACGCGGCGGGCGAGGTCCTCCATGCTCGTGTAGGGGCGGCCCGCCGCGACGGCCTTCGCCGCCTCGTCGCCGAGGTTGCGGACACCGGCGAGTCCGAGCCGGATCGCGGGCTGCGGCTCCGACGGCGCGTGCCGGTGCCGCGCGCCGCCCGTCCCCTCGGAGCGGACCGGCACGGGCTCCTCCAGCACGGGATGGACGTCGCTGGCGTTGATGTCCACACCGCGGACCACGACGCCGTGGCGCCGCGCGTCCGCCAGGAGGCTCTGCGTCGAGTAGAAGCCCATCGGCTGGTTGCGGACGAGCGCGGCCGTGAACGCCGCCGGGTAGTGGCGTTTCAGCCACGCGCTCGCGTACACCAGGTGCGCGAAGCTCTGCGCGTGCGACTCGGGGAACCCGAACCCGGTGAAACCGAGGATCTTCTCGTAGACGTCCTCGGCGACGTCGGCGGGGATGCCGCGCTCGGCCATCCCGTCCAGCAGCCGCGCCCGCAGCCGCTCGACGCGTTCCGGCGCCCGCTTCGCGCCCATCGCCTGCCGCAGTTGGTCGGCCTCGGCGGGCGTGAACCCGGCGCAGTCGACCGCGAGCTGCATCATCTGCTCCTGGAACAGCGGCACGCCGAGCGTCCGCGACAGCGCGGGCTCCATCAGCGGATGCGGGCAGCGGGCGGGCTCCAGGCCCTTGCGGCGCCGCAGGTACGGGTGGACGGACCCGCCCTGGATCGGGCCGGGCCGGATCAACGCCACCTCCACCACCAGGTCGTAGAACTCGCGGGGCCGCAGCCGCGGCAGCGTCGCCATCTGCGCCCGCGACTCCACCTGGAACACCCCGACGGTGTCGGCGTCGCACAGCATGTCGTACACCAGGCCGTCCTCGGGCGGGATCGACTGGAGGTCGTGGCGCCGCCCGTGGTGGGCCTCGACCAGGTCGAAACAGTCGTGCAGCGCGGCGAGCATGCCGAGGCCGAGCAGGTCGAACTTCACCAGCCCGGCGGCGGCGCAGTCGTCCTTGTCCCACTGCAGGACGCTGCGGCCCGGCATCGTCGCCCACTCGATCGGGCAGATCTCCCCGACGGGACGGTCGGCGATGATCATTCCGCCGGAGTGGATGCCGAGGTGCCGGGGCAGGCGCAGCATCCGGTTCGCCAGCTCCAGCACCGGGCCGGGGACGTCGGCCTCCGACCCCACCGGGTCGCGCGGGTCGATGGTCTTCGACCACGCGTCCTGCTGGCCGGGGGAGAAGCCGAGCGCACGCGCCGCGTCCCGGACGGCCATGCGCGGACGGTAGCTGATGACGTTCGCGACCTGCGCCGTGCGCTCCCGCCCGTACTTGCCGTACACGTACTGGATGGCCTCCTCGCGGCGGCGGTGCTCGATGTCCAGGTCGATGTCGGGCGGGCCGTCGCGTCCGGGGGACAGGAAACGTTCGAACAGAAGCCCGTGCCGGACGGCGTCGACGCCGGTGATGCCGAGCGCGTAGCAGACCGCGGAGTTCGCCGCCGAGCCGCGCCCCTGGCACAGGATGCCCCTGCTCCGGCAGAACTCCACGATGTCGTGGACGATCAGGAAGTAGCCGGGGAAGCCGAGCTGCTCGATGACGTCCAGCTCCCTGGCGATCTGCGCGTACGCGCCGGGGACCCGTTCCCGTTCGGGCGGCCCGTAGCGGCGCGGTGCGCCCTCCGCGACGAGGTGCCGCAGCCAGCTCGCCTCGGTGTGCCCGTCCGGGACGGGCCAGTCCGGCAGGCGGGGCGCGACGACGTCGAAGTCGAACCGGCATTCCGCGGCGAGCGCGACCGTCCGGTCCTGGACGCCGGGAAAGCGCGCGAGCCGCCGCGCCATCTCCGCGCCGCTCCGCAGGTGCGCGGTGCCGTTCGCGGGGAGCCAGCCGACCATGTCGTCGAGGCTGCGCCGGGCGCGGACCGCCGCCATCGCCTGCGCGAGCCGCGCGTCCGCGCCGGGCGCCGCGAAGTGCACGTTGTTGGACGCGACCACGTCGACGCCGACGCGGCGGGCCAGCGCGAAGAGGGCGTCGCCCCGGTGGTCGTCGCCCGGCTGGTCGTGGTCGGTGAGCTCGACGAACACGTTCTCGCGCCCGAACATGCCGACGAGGTCGCGCAGCTCGCGCTCCGCCGCGTCCGGGCCGCCCGCCTCCAGCGCCGCCGGGACGTGCCCCTTCCGGCACCCGGTCAGCACCGCCCACTCGCCGCCGTGCGCGGCGGCGAGGTCGGCGAGGTCGTAGACGGGACGGCCCTTGCGCCCGCCCGCGAGCTGCGCCGCCGTGATCGCCGAGCACAGCCGCGCGTAGCCGCCCGCGCCGCGCGCCAGGACGAGCAGATGCCGCCCCGCCGGGTCGGGCTCCCCGGTTCGCGGGCCCGGCATGCCGAGACCCAGCTCCGCGCCGAACACCGTCCCGATCCCCGCCTCCCGCGCGGCCCGCGCGAACTGCACCGCCCCGTACATGCCGTCGTGGTCGGTGATCGCCATCGACTCCACGCCGAGCCGCGCCGCCTCCGCGACGAGCGACGCCGGGTCGCTGGCCCCGTCCAGGAAACTGAACGACGAGTGAACGTGCAGCTCCGCCCACGGCACACCCGTCCCGGCGCGGCCGGGAACGGGCCGCGGCCCCGGTGACGTGTCACGGGTCGGCGGCTCCGCGGGCCGTCCCCCCCGACGCCACGACAGCCGCTCCTCGAACTCCCGCCATGAGATCGGCGGGTTGTGCCAGTCAGTCATAGACGCCTTCGATGTGCCAGCGGCCGCCCTCGACGGCGAGCAGGTAGGCGGCGCCGTCGTCGGTGGTGACCTGGAAGCGGGCGCGGCGCCGCGCCCGGTCCGGGTCCCACCAGCGCTCGTCGGCGGGCCACGGCCCCGTCCACCCGGTGATCGCGGCGGGACGTCCACGCAGGCGCAGCGTGGCGGGCGGCGCGGACACCTCGCAGCGCGCCGACACCACCACCACGGCCCCGGCGGCGTCGACCAGCTCCACGTCGGGCGGGACGGCCGGCACGACCGCCGGGGCGGGCGCCGTCACGCGCCCCGGCCACGGCCCGTCCGGCAGGTCGGCGGGCGCCAGGTCGCCGACCGGCACGCGCACGACCTGCTCGCCCGGACCGCGCCCGCCGACGAGCACCGGGCGGGTGATCCCCTGATGGCCGAGCAGGGCCTGGATCCGGTCGGCGGCCCGCGCGATCCGCTCGGTCACGGAAGCGCGGCCCCACAGCGACTCCTGCCGTCCCACGTCCGGGACGACCTGGTCGGGCACCAGTTCCAGGGACGTCACACCGCCCCAGACCGCTCCCGTGTCGCCCGACGGCCGGTGTGCGGAGAGCTGCCACCGCACCCGCTCCGCCACGGCCAGCGCCGACAGGCCGTCGTGCCGCCACAGGCGCCGCAGGACGTGCCCGTCCGCGAAACCGGCCACGACCTCCAGCCGGACGCAGGTGAGCCCGCCCGCCGCGAGACCCTCGTGCAACTCGCCCGCCAGCCGTTTCGCGGTGAACACCACCCGTTCGGCCTGCTCGGCGGGCGGGTCGAAGCCGGCCCGCGCCGACAGGTCCGCGGCGGCCCCGACCGGCGCGAGCGGACGCGGCTCCTCGCCCCTCGCCATCCGGTGCGCGACGGCGCCGTCCCTCCCGAACCGCCCGGCGACATGCCCGGACGGCAGGGCGGCGAAGTCGCCGAGCGTCTTCACGCCGAGCCGCCGCAGCAGGTCGGCCAGCTCGGGCCGGTCCAGGACGGTGAGGGGGTACGGCGCGAGGAACGCCGCCGCCCCGCCCTCCGGAACGACCACGCCGCCCTGCCCGGCCCGCGCGGCCAGCTCCGCCGCGAACAGCCCGTCGGCGATGCCCGCGCCGCAGTCGTACCCGGCCTCGACGACCGCGTCCTGGACGAGGACGCGCAGCGCCTCCTCACCGCCGTGGAAGCGGGCCGGGCCGCGAGCCGGGATCGCGCACAGCCCCGGCCGCACCACCTCGACCCGGGGCGTCAGCGCCGCGACCGCCGCCGCGACCGTCTCGAACAGCCGCCCCTCCGCGTCGGTGTCGCGCTCCCGCACCACCAGCTCCGGGCACCGCCGCTGCGCGTCCCTGAGCCGCTGCCCGCGCCGCACCCCCTCGGCCCGCGCCGCCGCCGTGCACGCCGCGACCCGCCCCCGCGCGACCACGGCCCCGGCGGTGGCGGCGTCCACGCCCACCGCCGTGGCGGGCCAGTCCGGACACCACAGCACCAGGACCCTGGTCACGCGATCTCCCTGCGCCCCGGACGGGCGTACCCGGGACCGGTGTGGACGGGGGCGCCGTCGGCGACGGCGTCGGGGACGAGTTCCAGCGGCGGCCGGACGGCCTCGTCGGGCCGGACCGCCCCGTCGGAGGCGGGCAGCCAGACCCGGACGCCGCGGCCGGAACCGGGCGCGTCATGGCCTTCGGCGACGATCCGAACACGGCGGCCGGTCAGCCGTCCGTGCCCGTCGGCGAGGCCTTCCCACCCGACGTCCTCGACGCGGAGGCGGAGCCGGGTGCCGGGCCAGTCGCGGGCGAACGCGCCGGTCAACGTCAGGACGCAGCCGTGCTTGCGGGCCAGCGCGGTCAGCCGCCGGACGGCCGCGGCCCCCGGACGTTCCGGCGGGCACAGCAGGATCAGATCGACGGCCTCGGCGAGCGCGGCGACGACGTCGGGCCACCGGTCACCGGGGTCGTCGACGAGGAGCAGGCGGTCCGGCGCCGCGCCCATGCCCACGGCCGCGACGACACCGAACCCGGGAAGGCCGACGACGCCGCACCAGCGGTCGTCCCCGGCGACCCCCGCCGCCAACGCCAGCCCGAGCGACGCGGCGCCGAGCCCGTCAAGGCCGACGACGGAGCCGGGCCGCAGCCCGCCGCCCGGCAGGAGGGGGCGCAGCGCCGCCAGGACCGGTACCGTGCTCCGGGCGGGCACCGTGTCCAGGAGGTCCGTGTCCCGGAGGAGCGCGTCCGGGACGGGAGAGGCCAGCACCCCCCCAATTTCGAACACAGGTTCGATCATTGTCAAGTCGTCGCAGGTCACACGGTTAGTGGCGGGGTGCGGAAAGTCCGATGGCGCTGGGGTTTCCGGCATGATGGGCGTTATGTCGGACGATGTGCGGACCATCGAGTGGACGGGCGACGGGCTCCGCCTGCTGGACCAGACCGTCCTGCCCCACCGCGTGGAGTACCTGACCGTCCGGGACGTCGACGTCCTCGTGGACGCGATCCGGCGGCTGGTCGTGCGGGGCGCGCCCGCGCTCGGCGTGGCGGGCGGGTTCGGTGTCGCGATCGCCGTCCGGCAGGCCGCCCGCGACGGCTGGGACGGCGCCCGGCGCGACGCGGCGATCGCCCGCGTCCGGGAGGCCCGCCCGACGGCGGTGAACCTGGCGGCCGGGGTCGACCGGGTGCTGCCGTTCGTCCCGGCGGGCGAGGACGCGGTGGTGGCGGAGGCCCAGGCGATCCTGGACGAGGACGTGCGCGGCAACCACGCCATCGGGGCGTTCGGGGCGGACTGGATCCTCGACCGGGTGGGGGACCGGCCGCTGCGCGTCCTCACGCACTGCAACGCCGGTGCGCTCGCGACGGCCGGGTGGGGCACGGCGCTCGGCGTCGTCCGGGAACTGCACGGGCGGGGCCGCGTCGAACTCGTCTACGCGGACGAGACACGCCCCCTGTTGCAGGGCGCGCGGCTCACGGCCTGGGAGCTCGACCGGGCCGGGATCCCGTGCGTCGTCCAGACGGACGCCGCCGCGCCGAGCACGATCCTGCGCGGTTTCGTCGACGTGGCCGTCATCGGCGCGGACCGTGTCGCCGCCAACGGCGACACCGCCAACAAGATCGGCTCGGTGGGGGTGGCGCTGGCCTGCGCGGCCGCCGGGATACCGCTGGTCGTGGCCGCGCCGTGGAGCACCGTCGACCCGTCCGTCCCGGACGGGAACGGCGTCCCGATCGAGGAACGCCCCGCCGAGGAGGTCCTGACCTGGAGCGGCGCGCGGACCGCCCCGGCGGGGGCGCGCGGGTTCAACCCCGCGTTCGACGTCACGCCCGCCCGTCTGGTGACCGCGCTGGTCACCGAGACGGGCGTGCTGGAGGTGTCGGCGGGCACGACCCCTTCGATGAGAAGGGGAGGCTCAGCGGTCTCCTCCCGGGGCGAGGGTGCGGGTGGCGGCGCGTAGGCTCCGGAACAGCCGGGCCTCGTACTCCTTCGCGGCCCGGACGTCCCGGTCGCCGAACAGCGCGTCGTAGAGCGCGGGCAGCCGCTGCGTGGCGTAGCCGGTGTCGAGGCCGGGCGCGAACACCTGATGCCGGTACCAGGGACGTCCCGGCAGGCCCGCCTGGGTCAGCAGGTCCCGCTCCGTCTGCATGATCTTGTCGTTGAGGCGGCGGAACTCGGCGGTGTCGCCGTCGCGGAGCGCCTCGTCGGCGCGGTCCCGCAACGCCGCCGCGGCCCGTGCCCACGCCTTGGCCTGCTCGATGTCGCGGGACACGTCGACGACCACCGAGCCCAGCCGTTCACGCTGCTGCTCGGTGAAGTCGGCGAGGTAGCGGGCCGTCTCCTCGGCGTAGGGACGGTAGCCGAGCGCGACGACGTCGGCGTTCGCCAGCCGCAGCGTCGCGATGCCCGCGAGCCGCGACATGGCCGTGTGGTACTCCCAGTTCGGGTCGCCGAAGCGCGACATCCAGTAGTGGTCGTCGCACGCGCAGTGGTAGTTGCCCGCGGTGCCCGGTGACGCGGCGCTGATGTCCATCGCGGGCACCCCGTACCGCTGGAAGAACGCCTGGAAGTCCGAGCCGCCGCCGATGCGGCCGATCGGCGTCTTCCCGTCGTTCTGCGCCTTCCACGCCTCGTACAGCGTTCCGTCCGTGCCGGGCCATCGCACTTCCTTCGTCGCGTCGATGACGGACTCGTCCAGCGCGGGCGTCGTCGTGGCGCCGAACCGGGAGCCGCCCGCGCCGTCCATGTTCACGTACGCGACGGCGTCGCGGAGTTGCCGGTCGCGTTCCTCGGCGTACTCGGTGGAGCCGAACAGCCCGTACTCCTCACCGTCCCAGGTGGCCAGGACGACGGTGCGCTTGGGACGCCACCCCTCCTTCAGGAGTTTCCCGAGCGCGCGTCCGACCTGGAGGACGTTCTCCGTGCCGGACAGGTTGTCGCTGCTCCCGTACGTCCAGGAGTCGTGGTGCGCGCCGAGGATGACCTCCTGCTCCGGGTGCTCGCTGCCGGGGATCCGCACGGTGACGTTCCACAGCGGACGCACCTCGAACGTGTTCTCCAGGTCCAGGTGGACCTTCGTCCCGCCCGGCCCGAACCGGTACGTCAGCGGCAGGCCGCCCCGCCACTCCTGCGGCACCTCGGGGCCCGTCAGCGCCTTCAGCAGCGGCGCCGCCGCGCCGTAGGAGATCGGCGTGGTCGGGACGAGGTCCTTCAGCATCGGCGCCTCCGACGGCGGGACGCGCTCGGCGCCCTTCACCGACGGCCAGCCGGGCGTCTGCGGGTCACCGGCGGCGAGCTGGATCTGGGCGACGCTGCCGCGCTGGATGCCGTCGGGGGCGCGCCACGGCCCGTCCGGGTACACCGCGCCCTTGGTGAACCCGTCGTCGGCGGGGTCGGAGTAGATGAGGACGGCCTTCGCGCCGCGCCGGGCGGCCTCCCGCGGCTTGACGCCGCGGAACACCGCCCCGTACCGGGCCAGGACGATCTTGCCCTCGACGGAGACGCCCTGCTTCTCCAGCAGCTCGAAGTCCTGCGGGCGCCCGTAGTTGGCGTACACGACCTCGCCCTGGACGTTCCCGGACGGCGACAACCCGTTGTGCCCCGGGATGACGTCGTCGTAGTGCTTCTGCCAGGGCCGCTTCTCCTCCTTCACGGGCAGGGTCACGCGGTCCGGCGCCGTCATCTCGACCTTCACGCGCTTCGGCATGGACAGGTAGGCGTAGTAGGTCGTGATCTCGGGTTCGAGGCCGTACGACCGCAGGTGCGCGACGATGCGCTCGACGCGTCTGCGGTCCCCGGACGTGGTCGTCAGGCCCGGTTCGCTCGACAGCTCGGCGTCCAGGTCGCGGGCGATCTTCGCGGACGGGACCGCGCTGAACAGCTTCTCGTACCGCCGTTGCCAGCGGGAGTTCTCCTCGGTGAACCCCGGGATCGGGCGTTCGCCCCCGGCGGGGGCGGCGACCGCCGGGGCGGCGGGCAGGATGAGGGTCAGGGCCAGGGCGGGGGCGGTCAGCGCCGCCAGCGCCTGGGTTCGGGAGCGGAACACCGGCGTTGCCTCTCAGTGCGCTGTACGGGGTGCGCCCGGACCGTACGTCGCGATCAACGGAAGATCTAGATCGTCTGCCGGTTCCGGCCAACCCGGCGGGACGACCGGCCTGTCGGAGCGATGGGCCATCATGGTCACCGTGCCGAACTCCCCGACGCCCCACGCCACGCCGCGTCCGGCGGAGCTTGACGCCGTCCTGGAACGGATCACGTACGCCAATGAGGAGACGGGCTACACGGTGGCCCGCGTCGCGACCGCGAAGAGCGGCAGCGACCTGCTCACCGTCGTCGGCGCGCTGCTCGGCGCCCAGGTCGGGGAGAGCCTGCGGCTGGTCGGCCGGTGGCGGTCGCATCCGAAGTACGGGCGGCAGTTCGAGGTGGAGTCGTACACGACCGTCCTTCCGGCGACGATCCAGGGCATCCGCCGCTACCTCGGCTCCGGCATGATCAAGGGGATCGGGCCGGTGATGGCCGACCGGATGGTCGGGCACTTCGGCACCGACATCCTGCGGATCATCGAGGAGGAGCCGGAGCGGCTCGTCGAGGTCCAGGGCCTCGGGCCCAAGCGGACGAAGCGGATCGGCGAGGCGTGGGAGGAGCAGAAGGCCATCAAGGAGGTGATGGTCTTCCTCCAGGGCGTCGGGGTGTCCACGTCCCTGGCCGTCCGCGTCTACAAGCAGTACGGCGACGCGTCCATCGACACGGTCCGGCGGGAGCCGTACCGGCTCGCGGCGGACGTGTGGGGCATCGGGTTCAAGACGGCCGACACGATCGCGCAGGCCGTCGGCATCCCCCACGACAGCCCGGAGCGGATCAAGGCGGGCCTCCAGTACACGCTGTCGGAGGCCGCGGACGACGGCCACTGCTTCCTGCCCGAGCCGAACCTCGTCACCGCCGCCGAGAAGATCCTCGGCGTGGGGCGGGAGCTGATCGTCCCGGCGCTGGACGAGCTGGCGCGCGACGAGGGCGTCGTCCGCGAGCCGATCCCCGGCGAGGGCGAGGACGCCGCGACGATCCCCGCCGTCTACCTGGTGCCGTTCCACCGCGCCGAACGGTCCCTGGCCCGCGGCCTCCTGGACCTCCTCGACGCCCCGACCGACCGGCTGAAAGCGTTCGCCGACGTCGACTGGGACAGGGCCCTGCCATGGCTGAGGCAGCGCACCGGGCAGTCTCTCGCCGCCGAACAGGAAGAGGCCGTCAAGCTCGCGTTGACGTCGAAGGTGTCGGTGCTGACCGGTGGACCCGGCTGCGGCAAGAGCTTCACCGTCCGCTCGGTGGTGGAGCTGGCCGCCGCGAAGAAGGCGAAGATCGTGCTGGTGGCGCCGACCGGCCGGGCCGCCAAACGGCTCGCCGAGCTGACCGGGCACGAGGCCGCGACCGTCCACCGGCTCCTCCAGCTCCAGCCCGGCGGCGACCCCAAGTTCGACCAGGACAACCCGCTCGACGCCGACCTCGTCGTGGTCGACGAGTCCTCGATGGTCGACCTGATCCTCGCGAACAAGCTGGTGAAGGCGATCCCGAGCGGCGCGCACCTGCTGCTCGTCGGGGACGTGGACCAGCTCCCGTCCGTCGGCGCGGGGGAGGTCCTCGCCGACCTGCTCGGCGCCGAGGTGATCCCGCGCGTCCGGCTGACGAAGATCTTCCGGCAGGCGCAGCGGTCCGGCATCGTGGTCAACGCGCACCGGGTCAACTCCGGCGACCACCCGCACACGCGGGGCTACCCCGACTTCTTCCTGTTCCCGTGCGAGGAGCAGGACGAGGCGGCGGAGCTGACCGTGGACGTCGTCGCGAACCGCGTCCCCCGCAAGTTCGGCCTCGACCCGCGCCGCGACGTGCAGGTCCTCACGCCCATGCACCGGGGCGCCGCGGGGGCGGGGGAGCTGAACGCGCGGCTCCAGGAGGCCCTCACCCCGCACGACGACGCCCGTCCCGAACGCCGCTACGGCGGCCGCGTGTTCCGCGTCGGCGACAAGGTCACACAGCTGCGCAACAACTACGACAAGGGCGAGGCGGGGGTCTTCAACGGCACCGTCGGCGTCGTCACGTCCGTGTCGCTGGAGGAACAGTCGCTCACCGTCGTGACCGACGAGGACGAGACCGTCGACTACGCCTTCGACGAACTGGACGAGTTGGCCCACGCCTACGCGATCACGATCCACCGGTCGCAGGGCAGCGAGTACCCGGCCGTCGTCATCCCGCTCACCACCGGCGCGTGGATGATGCTGCGCCGCAACCTGCTCTACACGGGGATCACCCGCGCGAAGAGGCTCGTCGTCCTCGTCGGGTCACGGCGTGCCCTCGCGGCGGCCGTCCGCACCGCCGGGGCGGGCCGCCGCCACACCGCCCTCGCCCACCGCCTCTCCCACGGGCGCGGCTGAACGGCCGTTAACGCACTGAATGAAATTCAACGCGGGAAGCGTTCATTTCGAAAGTGTTGACAGGTGTTTCGGGTGCGTTTCAAGAATGGGTTCCCGCCATTTTGAGGAGCTCGCATGACCCGACGCGCTTCCGCGTGCCGCAGATCCGCCCCGACTTCCCGCGGTCTCGTCGCCGCCCTGACCGCCGCGCTCACCGCCGGGGCCCTGGTCGCCGCGACCACCCCGCCGGCCCACGCGACCGGGGGCGAAGACCGCAGATGCCGCGCCGGATATGTGGGCCTGACCTACGACGACGGCCCGACCCCCGAGCACACCGCCGCGCTCTTGTCGGCCCTCAAGGAGAACCACGTCCGGGCCACCCTGTTCAATATCGGGCAGAAGGCGGAGAAGAACGAGGCGCTGGTCGCCGCGCAGCGGGACGCGGGAATGTGGATCGCCAATCACAGCTGGTCGCATCCGCAGATGACGAAGCTGCCGGAGCCGGAGATGGAGACGGAGATCACCCGGACCCAGGAGACGATCGAGCGGATCACCGGAACCGCGCCGAAGCTGTTCCGGCCCCCGTACGGGGACACCGACGCCACGGTGAAGGGGGTCGCGGAGCGGCTCGGCCTGATCCAGGTCCTCTGGGACGTCGACACCCGGGACTGGACCGGCAAGCCCGCCGAGGAGATCGTGGAAGAGGCCGTCACCGTCGAGAGCGGCGAGATCGTCCTCATGCACGACGGCTATCCCGCGACCATCGAGGCCGTCCCGCTCATCGCGAAGAATCTGCGGAGCCGCGGGCTGTGCGCCGGGATGATCTCACCCGTCACCGGGCGGCCCGTGAAGCCCGACGCCGGGCCCGCGATCTCCTGACCGGTCACTCCCCGAACGACAGGTCCGCGAGGCGCAGGCCGGTGAAGGCGTCGGCGGTGACACCGCGGACGCGGTCCGACCACACCAGATGATCATGGCGGGACCACAGCGGAACCAGCGGCATGTCCCGCAGCATGGCGCTCTCGGCGAGGCGCGCGGGGACGACGCCCTCATCGGGGGTGGCCGCGCGCTGCGCCTGCGCGACGAGACCGGTGGCGTAGTCGTCGCCGTAGCCGGTTCCGGCGTCCAGCAGCGGCGCGAGCGCGGCGACGGGCGCGGGGTAGGCGGCGGTGGCGTGGACGACGAACGGCCCGTCCACCGCCCGGTCGGCCAGCGCCTTGCGGAGGTCGGCGACGGGCCGGGGCCGCGCGTCGAGCCGGAGTTCCTCGCGGAGCTGCGCGGCGACCGTCCGCACCCAGGCGTCGTCGCCCCGGTTCGCCTCGTACCAGAGGTTCAGCGGCCCGCGGAGCCCGCCCGCGTCGGCCAGCGCGGCGACGGCGGCCTTGGCGTCGTGGACGCACAGGCGGCACTGCCCCTCGCGGTGGCCGGGCCTGATCCCGGGCGGGACCAGCGCGTCGGCGGGGGAGTACTGGTGGCCGAGCGGCCCCTCCGTCACCGCCGACCGGTCGATCGCCATCGACAGCGCGTGCCGGACGGTCGGGGACGCGAGGCGCTTCACCCATTCCGGGAGCGCCAGGTGGGTCATGCCCCGTCCGGGCACGGCGCGGTGCCGGTCGCCGAAGTCGGCCTCCATCGACTCGTGCCGGTCGGGCGGCACCCGCGTCGCGACGTCGAGGTCGCCGCCCTCGGCGGCGGCGTACTGCGCCCGCGCGTCCGGCATGATCCTGACGACGACGGGCCGGCCGCCCTTCCGGGGACGCAGGACGATCTCCCGTCCGTTCCGCGACGCCATCTGGAACGGGCCGTTGCCGACCGGGGTCCGCGCGTACGCCGCCCACGCGCGGGACCGCAGGACGTGCTCGGGCATCGGGAAGAACGCGGGGTCGCCGAGCAGGGCGGGAAAACCGGACAGCGGACGGCCGAGCGTCACCTGGAACGTGCGGTCGTCCTCGACCTTCAACCCGGACTCGCTGACGTGCGCGACGCCCGTGAGGAGCCCGGCCCCGGCCCAGCCCTCCCGCAGCGCGGCCGTCCACGCGCCGGTGAACGAGCGGGACGTCACCGGCGTCCCGTCGGAGAACGTCGCGCCGGGCCGCAGCCGGATCGTCCAGACCCTCCGGTCCGGGCTGGTGATCGACTCGGCGGCGGCGTGCACGGGCGCGCCGGTCTCGGCGTCGTAGGAGACCAGTCCCGTCCACACCGCGTTCGCGATCATCCGTCCGGTCGGGTCGCGGACGTCGCCCGGCAGCAGCGTCGCCGGGGCGGCCGCGCCGACGGAGATCCGCGGGTCGGGCGGATCGCTCCACGCCCGCAGCGCCGCGACCGGGGCCAGCAGAACCGCCACGGCCCCGGTGACCAGGGCCGCGGTGCGTGTGGAGCTCTTCAACGATCTCTCCGGGGAGCGGGTCGGGGACGCCCGCGAGGCTACGGCAGGACGCCCGGCCCGACCAGTCCATACGGCCGCGCGTCCGAATTCGTGGCACATGTTGCTGTTGATCACATTTGCTCGCGTGCCTCAGACTGGCGGCTGCGAGCACCCTCATTCGTGGAGGTGGGATGTCTCTCCGCACATCCGTCAACGTCAGGCGCTTCGTCCAGGGCGGCGGCGCGGTCGTGGCGTCCGTGGCCCTGCTGGCCGCCGGGACCGCCTGGGCGTGCCCGCCCGAGTCCGACCAGAGCGCGCGGACCGCGTCGGGGGCCGCGTCCGAAGCGGAGGGCACGAGCGGCTCCCGCCATGCCGGGCACTACCACCGGGCGCCCAGTGTGCGGACCGAGTCGGAGGCGATCAAGGGCGTGCGGCGCGTCGGCGGGGTGTCCGACGCCAAGGGCGCCATCTCGCTGATGTTCATCGACTACGGCAAGGGGCACCGGAACAAGCGGACGATCATGTACGCGACCGGCCAGTTCGGTGTGAAGGCCTACGACATCACCGCCGACCCCCGCGTCCCCAAACTCGTCGGGCAGCTGAACATGCCCGGCATGTGGGAGACCGAGGACACCGACTTCGACCCCGAACGGAAGATCATCTATCTTTCTCGGGACCCGCGTGCGTTCAACGGCAACACCCAGACCGGTGAGTCCGGCATCTACGTCGTCGACGCCTCCAACCCGGAGAACCTGCGGCACCTCACCTACGTGAAGGTCCCCGCCGGGCACACGACCACCTGCGTGAACGACTGCCGGTACCTATGGACGGGCGGTCCCGCGAAGGCGAACTGGATGCCCGCCGACTGGGGCGGACGGCCCGTCTGGGTCACCGACGTCCGCGACCCGGCCCACCCGAAGGTGTTCGAGGACCCGATCGACACCGGCCGCAACGACGGCAAGACCGACTACACCCACGACATCCAGGTCGACTCCGACGGCGTCGCGTGGGCGTCCGGGCGCGGCGGCGTCCGCGGCTATCACACGTCCGGGAAGCACTACGACCCGGTGCTGAAGAAGAAGCGCGTGGCCACCGCGTGGAACCCCGTCCCGTACGCGGGCGGAGGGCTGGACGAGGCCACCACCAACTCCACCTTCATGCACAACAGCTACCGCGCGGTCGGCCGCACCCGGAAACAGGCCGCCGACCCGCGCCGGTGGGGCAACGGCAAGCTGCTGTACGTGACCGAGGAGACGTTCAACGAGGGGTGCGCCAACGACGGGCTGCTCGTCATCTCGTCGCTGGAGGGCTCCTACGACGGCCAGGGCTGGCGATCCACCCCGCAGGACCCGTTCCGGCTGCGCACCGTCGGCACCTGGGGCGTCGCGGGCAAGGAGGGCAGCGACCCGGCGAGCGACGACTGCTCGGCGCACTACTTCGACGTCCGTGACGGCGTTCTCGTCCAGTCGTTCTACGCGCAGGGCACCCGGTTCCTGGACGTCCGCGACCCCACGAACCCCAGACAGCTCGCGTACTACCGGCCGTCCGACGCGTCGTCCTGGCAGCCGTACTGGCACGGCAAGTACGTGTACGTCGCCGACAACACGCGCGGCATCGACGTCCTGGAGCCCACCTTCCGCCGCCGCTGACCCCGCCGCCGACCTCGCCGCCGACCTCTAGGGCCGCCGGTCCGGCTTGCCGGACCCGGCGGCGCGGCGGAGCTGGTGCCCGGCCTGCTGGACGACCTGGACCGGCCGCGCGGGCAGGTGCCGGGACGCGCCGCGGTGCCGCCGCCAGTGCTCCCGGGCACGGGCCCGGTGCTCGACCCGCAGGTTCTCGATGAGGCGGTCGACGTCCATCGACACCTCTCCGTACAGCGGCCACAGGTCCCCGGCGGCGGCCCGCTCGTGCAGCCTGCGGGCCAGCCGGGCGCGGCGCTCCCTGGCGACGTCCACGCGGACCTCCAGGTCGTGTTCGGCGAGGAACGGCCGGGCGTCGCGGGTCAGGTCGGAGCGGGCCAGCCTGCCGTAGGCGGCGATGCTGGCGGCGATCCCGGCGAGGGCGTCGCCGAGCTCGCGGCGCAGGACCGGGTCGGTCAGCAGCCGTCCCTTCTCCCCGAGCCGCTCGTCGTCGGCGAGCGACCGGGTGAGGCCGCGCAGCGACAACGTGAAGTGCTCCATCGTCTCCATCGCGTTGCGCAGCGCGACGCCCGCGTCGATGAGCCGCCGCGCCTGCGTGCGCGGGTTGAGCCGGACGCTCTCCTCGGCGGCGCCGAGCTCCTGGTCGGTGCGGCCGATCTCGCGGGCGAGCCGCTCGGCCGCCTCCTGCCAGCGGGCCGCCTCGTGCTCGGTGCGCTCGCCCCGCAGCCCGTCGGCGATGTCCTCGATCAGCGCGCGCAGCTTCTCGGCGATGTCCTGGACGGCCTCCTCCGCCGGGCGGACCCGCACCGACGGCGCGAGCAGCGTCGCGACCAGACCGGTGGCGGCGCCGAGCAGCGTCTCCAGGATCCGCTCGGCGGCGCCGCTCTCGCTCGCCGCGCCCAGCGCGAAGATCAGCATCGCGCTGATCGGCGCCTCCATGACGTGTTCGCGCAGGCGCAGCACATGTCCGATGACGAGCGCGACGAGGATCGTCAGGCCGAGCGTCCACCAGGAGAACCCGATGGTGCTCGCGGCCATCACCGCGACCAGCACCCCCGCGGTGACGGCGATGACCCGCAGGATGCTCGCCCGGATCGTCTGGTAGACGGAGAACTGGATGACGAGCAGCGCGGTCAGCGGCGCCAGCAGCGGCCTCGGCACGCCGTCCGGCAGGACGGCCAGGGCCAGCAGGTACGCCGCGACGGCGGTGAGCGTCAGCCGGGCGATGCGGTCGGCGTCGGACCAGACCTCGCGGTTGCCGAGCGGGATGGCGACGCGCAGCGGCGAACGCGCGGCGTCGTCGCCCCGGCGCGGCCGGGCGGTCCGGCGGCGGAAGGACACGAGTCGCATCCCGGTGTCATGCCCGCCCGGCGGCAATGTTTCGGCAAAAGTCGGATCTGCGGCGCAGATCACCCTCGGCGGCGGGCGCGGAAGGCGGCGACGTTCGTCCGGTTCGCGCACGGCTCGGAGCAGAAGCGGCGCCGCCCGGCCCGGGACGTGTCGGCGTAGACCCGGACGCAGCCGTCCGCCGCGCACACGCCCGTCCGGCTGAGGCCGTGCTCGACGATCAGCTCGGCGAGTTTCATCAGCGTGGTCGCGCGGAACCGGTCCGGGAGCCGGGACGACGGCGGCGCGTAGTGCATGTGCAGCCCGTGCGGCTCGTGGTCGGACAGGTGCGGGTGCATCGGGATCTGCAACATGAGGCCGTTCAGCAGGGCCATCGCGTCCTCGACGCGGTCGGCCTGGAAGAACGGGCGCAGGGTCCGCCCCCAGACCCGGAACTCCTCGGCGTCGGAGTCCCGGAACTCCTCCCAGAAGAACTCGTTCTCGCGCAGGATCCGGCGCAGCGCGTCCGCGGAGTCGTCGCCGCCGATGACGGCGTTGACCAGCGCCGCCGCGGCGGCCACCCCGTGACTCTTGTAACCGGTGATCCGCATCGCCGTGCCCTCCGGTGGCATGTCACGCGTGTAAATGTCATACTAGTTAGAACCATTACATGCTTCCAGGGGACGCGGTGCAGGACTGCCCAGGCTGCGGCTGGCCCGATTCCGACGTGTACGAGGTGCTCTCGCGCCACCTGACGTCGGAGGGCGTGGTGACGTACACGCGCTGCGCCTGCGGGGAGACACAGGTCCGCGTGCAGCCGTTCGAGCCCGGCACCGTCGTGGCCGCCCGGCGTGGTGACGCCCCTCCATCGGACGCGTCCTAGTGGCGCCAGCGGGTGGCGGCGGCCACCTGTTCCGGCGTCGCGCCGTCCAGCAGCGCGATCTCGCCGCGCCGCACGGCCGCCACGGTGTCGATCACGGCCTCGCCGAGCGCGTCCCGCAGGACGGTGTCCGCCTCGAACGCCGCGACGGCCTCCGGCAGCGACTCCGGCAGCCGCCCGATGCCCCGGGCGGCGCGCTCCTCGTCCGACAGCCCCGCCGGGTCGACGCCGATCGGCTCCGGCAGCCGCAGCTCGGTGCCGAGCCCGTCCCGTCCGGCGGCCAGCGACGCCGCCAGCACCAGATACGGGTTCGCGGCGGCGTCGAGACACTTGACCTCCAGGTTCGCCGCGTCGGCCTGCTCGCCGTCCGCGCCGGTGACGAACCGCAGCGCCGCCTCCCGGTTCTCCCGCCCCCAGCACGCGAACGCGCCCGACCAGTGCGACGGGACCAGCCGCAGATAGCTCGCCACCGACGGCGCCCCGATCGCCAGCAGCGCCGGGAGCCGCCGCAGGATCCCCGCCGCGAACGCCTCCCCGGCGGCCGTCATCCCGCACGGGCCGTCACCGCCCGCCATGGCGTTCACCGGACCGGACGCCCCGGCCCGCCGCCACAGGCTCAGATGGACGTGCGCGCCGTTGCCGACCGAGTCGGCCTCGACCTTCGGGGAGAACGTCGCCGCCAGACCGTGCTCCATCGACACCGCCCGGATCGTCTCCCTGACCAGGACGGCGGTGTCCGCCGCGCCGACCGGGTCCTCGGCCACCACCGACACCTCGTACTGCCCGGCCGCGTACTCGGGGTGCAGTTGCGCGACCGTGACGCCGGTCGCCTTCAGCGCCGACAGGAGATCCCGGAGATACCCGGCCAGCTCGGTGACCCGCGTCATCCCGTACGCGGGCCCGCGGCACGCGGGCACGAACGCGTCACCGTCGCCCTTCGGCCCGTCCTTCAGCGACACGGCCCACTCGATCTCGAAGGCGGCCCTGACGGACCAGCCGCCGTCGGCGAGCCGTTCCGTCTCGCGGCGCAGCAGCGCCCGCGCGTCCAGGGGGTGGACGGTGCCGTCCTGCGCGTACCGGAGCGCCGGCGCCTGCGCCCACCCGGGCAGCGCCGCCATCGGACGCAGTCGGCTCAGGTCCGGGTGCAGCCGCAGGTCCGAGGAGGGGCCGCCGATGTACTTCCCCGACGTGATCGAGTCGTCCAGCAGGAACACGTCGAACACCGGGGACATCCCGACGCCCCAGGTCGCCGCGTGCTCCAGCCGCTCCACCGGAACCGTCTTGGTGCGGGTGATGCCGCTGACGTCCACCCAGGTCAGCGCGACGGCCACGATGTCCTGCCCGGCCAGCCTCCGCGCCGTCTCGGCCGCGCGGGCACCGAGCCGTGCGCGGAGGTGCTCGTCGAGCCGATGCTCGGCGAAGTCGGTCTCAGCGATCTGTTCCACGGTGCTCGCTCCGATCGGAGTGACGTCGGCGTGACGGGACGACGACGGGGGACGTCCCCTACGGCATCGTAGAGAGACCAGCCCCTGTTCAGGGAGGAGACGGGCCGTGCTCGCGTACTTGGAGTCGCTGCCGTTGGTCGACCACCACTGTCACGGCGTCCTCGACCGGGACCTCGACCGCGCCGCGTTCGAGGAACTTCTGACCGAAGCGGACACCGCGGGCCCGATCACCCTGTTCGACACCCAGGTCGGGTTCGCGGTGCGGCGCTGGTGCCCGCCCGTCCTGGACCTGGACGCCCACGCCGAGCCGGACGCCTACCTCGCCCGCCGCGCCGAACTCGGCGCCGCGGAGGTGAACCGGCGCTTCCTGGACGCGGCCGGGCTGGAGGCCCTGTGCGTGGACACCGGATACAGCCCGCAGGCGATCCTCGACCCGCCGGACCTCGGGCGCCTCGCCGGCGCCGCCGCGCACGAGATCGTCCGGCTGGAGGCCGTCGCCGAACAGGTCGCGGGCGACGGTGTCGCCGCCGCGGAGTTCGCGGACGAGGTCCGCGCCCGTGTACAGGTGCACGGCGCCGTGGGCGCGAAGTCGATCGCCGCGTACCGGGCAGGGCTGGAGTTGTCGGGCGAACGGCCGTCCGAAGCGGAGGTCACGGCGGCGGCCGGACGGCTGATGAGCGACCCGACACCGCGGGTCTGCGACGAGGTCCTGCACCGATTCCTCGTGTGGTGCGCGGTCGACGCCGGGCTGCCGGTCCAGTTCCACGTCGGCCTCGGCGACGTGGACGCCGACCTGCGCCGCGGCGACCCGCTGCTGCTCATCGACCTGCTGCGCGCCATGGACCCCGTGCCCGCGATGCTGCTGCACAACTACCCGTTCCACCGGAACGCGGGCTACCTCGCCCAGGTGCTCCCGAACGTGCACGTCGACGTCGGCCTCGCCACCCACAACCTCGGGCACCGCGCGCCCGCCCTGATCGCCGAGCTGCTGGAACTCGCGCCGTTCGGGAAGGTGCTTTACTCGTCCGACGCGTTCGGGTTGGCCGAACTGTACTTTCTGGGCGCCTTGCTCTTCCGGTCCGGGCTCGCCGGGTTCCTCGCCGGAGGAGTGGACGACGGCGCCTGGACGGCGGGGGACGCCCGACGCGTCGCCGGGCTGATCGCGTCCGGCAACGCGCGCCGCGTCTACGGAATCTGAGGGGGATGCGCATGGCCGCACTCGAACGGCTGCTCGTCATCGGAGGGGACGCCGCGGGGATGAGCGCGGCATCCCAGGCCCGCCGCCGTCGCGGGCCGGACGACCTGGAGATCCTCGTCGTCGAACGCGGGCACCACGTGTCCTACTCGGCGTGCGGCATCCCGTACCACGTCGGCGGTGTGGTCGACGACGCCGACAGCCTCATCGCCCGCACCCCCGCCGAGTTCCGCGACCGTGACATCGAGGTGCGGCTGCGCGCCGAGGCCGTGGAGATCGACGTGTCCGGCGGGCGGGTCCGGGTCCGTGACCTCGAGGACGGCACCGAGCGCTGGGAACCCTACGACGACCTCATGGTCGCGACCGGCGCCGTCCCCGCGCGGCCGCGGCTGCCCGGGGCGGACGCGGAGGGCGTCCACGGCGTCCAGGTCCTCGACGACGGGATCACGCTCCGCCGGATCATCGACCGGGAGGCGCCACGGCGGGCGGTGGTCGTGGGCGGCGGTTACATCGGCCTGGAGATGGCCGAGGCGCTCGTGCGGCGCGGCCTGGAGGTGTCCCTCGTGGACGCCGCCGACCAGCCGATGCGCACCCTCGACCCCGACATGGGCGCCCTCGTCGCCGACGCGCTCCGCGGCGTCGGCGTGGACCTGCACCTCGGGGAGCCGGTCGAGGGCTTCGACACCTCCGCGGGCGGGCGGGTCACCGCCGTCCGCACCGCGGGCCGCACGCTGCCCGCCGACCTCGTCGTCCTCGGGCTCGGCGTCCGGCCGGGCGCCGACCTGGCCCGCGCCGCCGGGATCGAGACCGGTCCGACCGGCGGCATCGTCACCGACCGGCGGATGCGGACCCGCACCGAACGGGTCTGGGCGGCGGGCGACTGCGTCGAGACCCGGCACCTCGTCTCCGGCGGCCCCGTCGCGATCGCGCTCGGCACGCACGCCAACAAGCAGGGCCGCGTCGCCGGGATCAACCTCGGCGGCGGCTACGCCACGTTCCCCGGCGTCGTCGGCACCGCCGTGTCCAAGATCTGCCGGGTGGAGGTCGCGCGCACCGGCCTGAACGAGCGGGAGGCGGCCGACGCCGGGTTCGACGCGCTCGCCGTCGTCGTGGAGTCCACCACCCGCGCCGGGTACTACCCGGGCGCCACCCCGATGCGGACGAAGCTGATCGCCGAGCGCCGCTCGGGACGGCTGCTCGGCGGGCAGATCGTCGGCGAGGAGAACGCCGCCAAGCGCGTCGACGCGCTCGCCGTCGCGCTGTGGAACGGCATGACGGTCGAGGAGATGACCGGCCTCGACCTCGGCTACGCGCCGCCGTTCGCGCCCGTCTGGGACCCGGTCCTGATCGCCGCCCGCAAGGCCGCCGAGGCCGTCGAACGCGACATGTCCAAGGCGTAGGTCTTTGTCGTTGATCTCCCTTACCGTGTCGGTCCATGAGCGCACGGGGCGGGACCGCCGAGGACACCTGGGAGACGCCGGACGCGTGGCTGCGCGCCCTCCATCCGCGCCGTGACCGTCCGGGGCCCTGGCGGCGGCCGAAGATCGACGCGTCCGCCGCCAGGACGGCGCGGGAGGTCCTCGACGACACCGCCGCGACGGTCGAGAAGGTGCTGGCGCAGCCGGACACACCACCGTCGCTCGCCGAGCACGGCCGCGCCTACCTGAGGGGAGAGGCGACCCCTCTCGGCGCGGCGGTCGTCGCGGGCGTCGTGGTGAACGAGCGGGGCTTGGTCGCGTTCGGCGGCACGGACCCGTTCCGGGACGCGTGGGTGACCGAACACGGGCTGCCGTTCGCCGCGTGCGCCTACGCGCGGCTGAGCCTGATCACGGTAGGCCGCTACCACGTCCCCGCCACGGGGGGATGGGTCGGCGTCAAGGACCGCCGACCCGACGACCATCTCGACGTCTGGTGGGCGGAGAAGAGCGTCGCCCGCCACCTGCGCGCCCTCCTCGCCGCCGCGGACGACGACGTGTACGACGAGGCGGTCGCCGGTCTGGAGCGATGCCGCCGGACGCCCCTGCAGAAGATGGTCGTCTCGTATCTCGTGCCGACCCGGCAGGACTGGGTGGACGAGGTCTGCTCGCTCGCGCCCGGCCTGTCCCTGGAGGGGAACCGAGCGCGTTGGATGCTGCTGTGCTCCCTCGGTGAACCCGGCCGGCTCGCCCGGCTCCCGCTGGTCCTCGACCGCGACGAACTGACCGGCGGCATCGTCCCGACCCTGGTGGACGGCGTCGGTGCGGCGGGCACGGTGCCGGCACTGACGGCGGCGCTCGACAACGCCCACCTCGGCGCCGACCGCGATCGGGCGCTGCTGGGCTTTCTCGCGAACCTGAACTGCGACGAGGCGTTCCAGGCCCTCGTCGACCGGGCCGGCCGCCCCCACGTCCCGGCCGCGCTGGGCGCCGCAGCCCAGCGCTTCCCGGCGCGGGCGCTGCGGCTGCTGGCCCACCGGGCGGGGACGCCCGCCTCGTGCGCGGGCGTGGCGGAGTCGCTGCGGGCCCATGTCCGCACCCACCCCGAACTCGTGGCGGAGATGCTCCCCGGGCTCCCGGAGGAGTCGCGGGCGGCGATCGAGGCGCTCCGCGATTCGGCCGCGCCGGCACCGGAGGCGCCGCCCGGAACGCTGCCGCCGCTGCTCACCGCACCGCCGTGGACCCGCCCCCGAGACAAGGCCAAGCCCGTCGTCATCAAGGACCTGCCCCCTCCCGGCCTGCGCGCCATCGCCTGGAAGCCCGGAGAACGCGACGCCTGGAACACCGAACATCCCTATCTGTGGACCGGGATCGAACGGATGGACTGGCAGACCCGGGCGGCCGCGTTCAGGAAGGACGAACTGCGGGACGAGGACATCGCGTACCTCTTCGCGAAAGGCCCCGAAGACCTGGTGCGCCCCCTCCTCGCCGACTGGGAGCCGTCCGTCTCCTGGGCCGTGGAGGTGTGGATGCCGGCCGTCGTCTCCCGCTTCGGACTGGACGCTCTGAGCGTCGCCGTCTCGGCGGCACGCCGCCGTCCCGCCGAAGCCGGCGCGCTGCTCCTCCCGTACCTGGACGACGAGGTCGCCGTGCTGATGGCGGACTGGCTCGTCCGGCTCAAGCAGGTGGGCAAGACCGCACGGGCCTGGTTCCGGCGGCACGGTCCGGCGGCCGTGCCCGCCCTGCTGCCCGCCGCGCTCGGCCGGTCCGGGAAGGAACGGCGCGCCGCCGAGGCCGCGCTCCGGCTCATCGCCGCCGAGCACGGGCCCGCCGCGGTCGTGGAGGCGGCCCGTGTCCACGACGCCAGGGCGGGCGCGGCGGTCGAGACGTACCTCTCCGCCGACCTGCTTGAGGCCCTGCCCACGAAGATGCCGGTGCTCGGCCCCTGGGCGGATGCGCGGCTGCTTCCGCAGATCTTGCTCCGCGACCGCGCGCACGCCCTCCCGGCCGCCTCGGCGGAGCACGTGTTGACGATGCTCGCGCTCTGCGAACCGGGCGAGACCTACGCCGGCGTGGACGTCGTCCGCGAACTGTGCGACCCCGAGTCGCTCGCCGAGTTCGGCTGGGCCGTGTTCACCCGGTGGGACGCGGCCGGCGCGCCGTCCAGGGAAAACTGGGCACTGACGCAGCTCGGCCTGACCGGCGACGACGAGACCGTCCGCCGCCTCGCCCCGCGGATCCGCGCCTGGCCGAGCCAGCGCGGCAACGCCAAGGCCCTCGCCGGCTTGGACGTTCTCGCCTCCATCGGCACCGACGCCGCGCTCACACATCTTCACGACATCGCGCGGCGCGTGCGTTTCGAGAGCCTCAGGAGCAGGGCGCGGGAGACGATCGAGGAGGTCGCGGCCGCCCTGGACCTGACCGCCGACCAGCTCGCCGACCGCCTCATTCCCGACTTCGGCCTGTCCGCCGACGGGAGACTCACGCTCGACTACGGCCCGCGCCACTTCACCGTCGGCTTCGACGAACGGTTGCAGCCCTACATCACCGATCAGGACGGCAGGCGCCGCAAGAGCCTCCCGAAACCCGGCGCCAAGGACGACCCGGATCTCGCCCCCGCCGCGCACAAGGCCTTCGCCGCGCTGAAGAAGGACGTCCGGACCGTCGCCGACGAGCAGATCCGCCGCCTGGAGGACCGCATGGTCACGCGGCACCGCTGGTCCGCGCACGAGTTCCGGGAGCTTCTCCTTGGGCATCCGCTCGTCCGGCACCTGGTCCGCCGCCTCGTCTGGCTCGCCGACGACGGGGAGAGAACGACCGCGTTCCGCGTCGCAGAGGACGGCACGTTCGCCGACGTGAACGACGACGACCTCGCCCTCACCACCGCATCCGTCAGGATCGCCCACCCACTCGATCTGGGCGGCTCGGTGACCTCCTGGTCCGAGGTGTTCGACGACTACGAGATCCTCCAGCCGTTCCCGCAGCTCGTCCGACCCGTCCACCCTCTGACGGACGAAGACCGCGCGGGCGGCCGACTGTCCCGCTTCGAGGACCTCACGGTTCCCGTGGAGAGGATCCTCGAATTCACGTCGCGCGGCTGGGAGCACGGCCGATCGGAGAGGAGCAACTTCGCACGCTGGTTCCACCGCCGCGTCACACCCGACCACTTCCTGGTCATCCACCTGGACCCGGGCATCTTCATCGCGGCCCCGCACATGGATCCCGTCCAGACCCTGCGGATGGTCGCGCTGACGAGCCACCCCGAGCAGGTCTGGCTGGGCGAGGAACCCTCCGGATCCTTCGCCGACCTCGACCCGGTCACCGCGTCCGAAATCCTCGCCGACCTGGCGACCCTCTCCTAGGCGAAGCGGTTGCTCGGCACCGGGCCGGGGGAGCGGACCGCGTCACGCGGCCCGCTGAGCCAGTGCCCGGCGACCGCGCGGACGAACCCGGCGAGGGCCTCGTCGGGGTCGGGCGGCGCGCCGTCACCGGCCTCCTCGTCCAGTTCCGGGGCGGACCGGATGATCTCGTCGGCGAGTTCCTCCTCGGGCCGCCCGTCCGGCGGGATGGTCTCGGTCTGCCGGTCGGTCGTCATCCGCAGCCGTTCGCCCCACGGCGCCACCACGACCTGGTGGAGCAGCCCGCTGACGTCGGCGCCGATCCCCGGCGGGTCCGTCCAGGACGTCGCGCGTTCGAACAGGATCTGCCCGTCGGCGCGCTGCCACAGCCCCCGAGCGGCGGCCTCGTCCAGGTCGGTGTCGTTCAGGTCGTACGCCACCACCAGGGCCCCCGGACGGCCCGGGTCGAACGGTTCCGCGGGCAGCTCGAACAGGCGAGCCGCCGCGAGCCCCAGGATCCGGCTCGACCGGTCCGGCAGCAGGCCCACCGACGCCGGTCGCCGTCCCGCCGCGTCCAGGATCAGCCGCAGCCGGTCCAGGGCCCGCCTGCACATCGCGAAGCTGTCGGAGGAGTACGCGTACCGCCCCGTCATTCCCTGGTCGTACCCGTAGGGCGAGATGGTGGCGAGGAGACCGCCGCCGAGCACGAAGTGCCAGCCCCGCAGATCCTTGGAGTCCAGGGGACCGGCGGTCCCCGCCGCCCGGGCCCTGCCGAGCATCCGCCCCAGCCGGTCGTGGACGGGCGCCCAGTCGGCGTCGTCCGGCGCGGGCAGGACCGCCGCCTCCCGCTCGGCCCTGGGGACGTCCCCGGCCATCAGCGCGTTGTAGGCGAGCAGGTACCGGGCGGGCCACGGGTCGAGCGAGGCCACGTGCGGTTCCAACGCTGCGACGGCCTCGGCGTGCCGGTTCTCCCGCTCCAGGGCGGACACCAGCTCCATCACCAACGCGGGCTCCTCGGGCAGGATCTCCAGCGCGCGCCGCAGCGCCGGGATCGCCAGGAAGGGCACGCCGCGCTCGATGCAGGCGTACCCGAAGTCGTAGAGCTCCTGCGGTCCGCGGGCGCGGACCATCGCCGCGGCGGCCTCCCGCATGTCGTCGAACCCGGAGCGGGCCGCCGCGCCCTCCATGAGCTCCGCGACCTCGGCCAGGTCCATGCCGTCGGCGTTGAACCGCAGATGCCGGATCAGCCCGGCGATGTCCCCGCTGTCGAGAAGTGCTCGCGCCTCACTCATGATCGGCAACGGTACCGCCCGCGCCGTCCCGACAACACGACAATTCCCCCGTGCCGTGAAGAGCGGGACATGGGGCGCTCTGTCGGCGTCCTCCTCTAGCGTGGAGCGCCATGGGTGATCATCGCGTCGACGCCACCGCCGAGTACCAACGGCCGCCCGCCGAGGTGCGGTTCGCCGACGAGTTGGAGCGGCTCCGCGACGCCGACACCGGGCCGCGTCCGCCCGGCTGGGCGTTGAGCCTGACGGCCGCGCGAACGTTCATCACCGGTGACGACGCGCTCGGCGTCCGCCGCAAGTTCGTCGGCGACACCGCGCTCATCGACCGGGCCCTGGTCACGCTGGCGACGAGCCGGGGGCTGATGCTCATCGGGGAGCCGGGGACGGCGAAGTCGCTGCTGTCGGAACTGGTCGCGGCGGCCGTCAGCGGCACGTCCACGCTGACGATCCAGGGTGGCGCCGCCACCACCGAGGACCAGATCAAGTACTCGTGGAACTACGCGCTGCTGGTGTCGGAGGGGCCGTCCACGCGGTCGCTCGTCCCGGCGCCGCTCCTCACCGGGATGGCGGAGGGGAAGGTCGTCCGGTTCGAGGAGATCACCCGGTGCCCGCTCGAGGTGCAGGACTCGTTGCTGTCGCCGCTGTCCGACCGCGTCCTGGCGATCCCGGAGCTGACGGGCGATGACTCGATGGTGTTCGCGCGGGACGGGTTCAACGTCATCGCGACCGCGAACACCCGCGACCGGGGCGTCAACGAGATGAGCGCGGCGCTCAAGCGGCGGTTCAACTTCGAGACGGTGTTCCCGATCGGCGACCTCGCGACCGAGCTGGAGCTGGTGGAGCAGGAGGCCTCGCGGCTGCTGGAGCGCAGCGGCGTCGCCGTCGCGCCGCGCCGGGACGTCCTCGAAGTGCTCGTCACGACGTTCCGGGAGCTGCGCGACGCCACGACCGAGGACGGACGGGCCATGGACCGGCTGTCCGCCGTCATGAGCACCGCCGAGGCGGTGTCGGTCGCGCACCAGATCGGGGTTCGGGGATGGTTCCTGCGCGGCGAGGCCGGCGGCGCGGCCGACATCGTGGAGTGCCTCGCGGGGACGGCCGCCAAGGACAGTCCCGAGGACCTCGCCCGGCTGCGGCGCTATCTGGAGCAGCAGGCGTCCCGGCGGGACGGCGAGCAGTGGCGCGCCCTGCACGCCGCCCGGCGACTGCTGCCCGGCTGATGGCCGTCACGTTCGTCGGCGTCCGGCACCACAGCCCGGCGTGCGCGCGGCTCGTCCGGGACACGATCCGGCGGCTGCGCCCCGCGTACGTGCTGGTCGAGGGGCCCGCCGACTTCAACGGGCGGATGGACGAGCTGCTCCTCGGCCACGAACCGCCCGTGGCGATCTACAGCTACCACCGGGACGCGGAGCGGGTGCACGCCTCCTGGACGCCGTTCTGCGCGTACTCGCCGGAATGGGTCGCGCTGACCGAGGGCCGGGCGGCCGGCGCGGAACCGCGGTTCATCGACCTGCCCGCGTGGCATCCGGCGTTCGCCGACCGCGGCAACCGGTACGCCGACGCCGAGCTCCGGTACGCCGAGGTCGCCGAGCGGCTCTGCCGGGAGTTCGCCGTCGACAACACCGACGTCCTCTGGGACCACCTCTTCGAGATCGACACCGACGACACGGCGCGGCGGCTCGACGCCTACTTCGGCCTCCTGCGGGGCGAGGCGGAGGCGGGGGAGGACGACGCGGCCCGCGAGTCGTACATGGCGGGGTGGATCCGGGCGGCCGAGGCCGACGCCGGTGACCGCCCGGTCGTGGTGGTGACGGGAGGCTTCCACAAGCCCGCGCTCGAAACGCTCGCCGGGTCCGGGGGGACCGTGTGGCCGGACGTGCCCGAGCCGCCCGAGGGCTCGACCGGCGGGAGTTTCCTCGTCCCGTACTCGTTCCGGCGGCTCGACGCGTTCACCGGCTACCAGTCGGGGATGCCGTCGCCCGAGTACTACCAGCGGCTCTGGGAGGGCGGCCCGGAGGAGGCGGCGTCCGCGCTGATCGAGACGGTCGTGGCGCGGCTACGCGAGCGCCGGCAGGTCGTGTCGACCGCCGACCTGATCGCCGCGCGCACGCTCACCGACGGGCTGACGCGGCTGCGCGGGCACCGGGCGCCCGCCCGGACCGACCTGCTGGACGGGCTGGTGTCCGCGCTGGTGAACGACGACCTCGACCAGCGGCTGCCGTGGACGTCCTGGGGCCGGCTGGCACCGGGCGCGCATCCGGCGGTCGTGGAGATGGTCGCCGCCCTGGGCGGGACGCGGGTCGGGCGGCTCCACCGCGACACCCCGGCCCCGCCGCTCGTCCACGACGCCACCGCCGAGCTGGAGCGACTCGGCCTCGACCGGGGCGGGCCGGTCGCGCTCACGTTGACGACTCCGCGAGGGTTGGAGCGCAGCCGGGCACTGCACCGGATGCGCGTGCTGGCGATTCCCGGTGTGGAGCGCCGCTCCGGGCCCGCCACCGGCGCCGATCCGGTGCTGGAGGAACGCTGGGTCGTGGACGTCTCCGACGACGGCGGGCGCCGGATGTCCGCGCTCATCGAGGCGGGCGCCTACGGGCCGACGCTCGCCGCCGCCGCGGCCGCCGTCCTCGACGAGCGCATGACCTCGGCCGGACGCGACATGGGCGGGCTCGCCGACGTCCTTTTCGACGCGGCGCTGTGCGGCTGCGCGGACCAGTCCGGGCGGATCGCCGAGTCGATCGCCGCCGGGATCGCTGGCGCGTCCGACCTCGCCGCGCTCGGGGCCGTGCTGGAGGTCGCGCTCGGGCTGTGGCGGCACGACCGCGTCCTCGGCACGGCCCGCAGCCCCCTGCTCGGGACGGTCGTCGCCGAAGGAGTCGACCGCGTCCTCTGGCTGGTCGAGGGCGTCCGCGGCGGGCCGGGCCCGGCCGACCTCGGCCGCCTGCGCGCGGTCGCCGCCGCCCGGGACGCGCTCGTGCACGCCTCCGGTCCACTGGGCCTGGACCGGGACGCCGCGCTCGGCGTCGCCCGCCGCGTCGCCGCCCGCACCGACGTCCCGCCCGACCTGCGCGGTGCCGCGTTCGGCCTCGGCCGGGCCCTCGGCGACACCGCCGACCCGGTGCGGGCGGTGCGCGGCGCGGCGGGCCCGGAGACGTTCGGGGACTGGCTCGCCGGGCTGTTCGCGCTCGCCCGTCAGGAGGTCCTCGACCCGGCGACGGCGATCCTCGGCGTCCTCGACGACCTGGTCGGCGGCATGGGCGACGACGACTTCCTCGTCGCGCTGCCCGCGCTGCGGCAGGCGTTCGAGTTCTTCCCGCCCCGGGAGCGCGAGACGATCGCGCTCGGCCTGCTGGAACGGCGCGGGACGCGCGGCTCGCCCCGGGCGCTGCTCCGGACGGACGGCCCGCCGCTGCTGATCGCGGAGGCGCGGGCCCTGGAGGCGCGCGTCGACCGCGCGCTTCACGCCGCGGGACTGGAGGCCACCTCGTGATCCCACCCGACCTGGAACGGTGGCGGCTCGTCCTCGGCGCGCCCGCCGAAGCGCGCACGGGCCCGCTCGCCGGCACGGCCGCCGAACGGGACGCCGCGCTCGACTGGCTCTACGGGCGCGACCCCGACCTGGCCCGGCGCGGCGTCCGGCGCGGCCCCGGCGGAGGCGGTCTCCACGGCGACGATCCCGCAGGCGACCGCACCGGCGGGAACGGGCCGTCCCGGCTCACGACCGTCGACTGGCTCGACGCCGTCCACCGGCTGTTTCCGAAGGAGACCATCGAGCGGTTGGAACGCGACGCCGTCGAACGCTACGAGATCCACGACATCGTCACCGACCCCGCAGTACTGGAGCGCGTCGAGCCCGACGAGACGCTGCTGCGCGCCGTGCTGCGCACCAAGCACCTGATGGACCCGGAGGTCCTCGCGCTCGCCCGGCGGATCGTCGAGGCCGTCGTCCGGCAGCTGATGGAACGGCTCGCGACCGAGGTGCGGCGCACGTTCCACGGCACCCGGTCGCGGCGGCCCAGCCGGATGAAGAACTCCCGTAACTTCGACTTCCACCGGACGATCCGCGCCAACCTCGCGCACTACCGGCCGGACGAGCGCCGCCTCTACATCGAGAGCCCGAAGTTCGTGTCCCGGACGCGGCGGCACGTCGAGCAGTGGCAGCTCGTCCTGCTGGTGGACCAGTCCGGGTCGATGCTCGGGTCGGTGGTCCACTCCGCCGTCACGGCCGCGTGCCTGTGGGGGCTGCCGGGCCTCAAGACGCACCTCGTCGCGTTCGACACGTCCGTGGTGGACCTGACGTCCGACGTCACCGACCCCGCCGAGCTGCTGATGAAGGTGCAGCTCGGCGGCGGCACCGACATCGCGCGGGCCGTCGCGTACGGGGCGGGGCTGGTGGAGAACCCGCGCCGGTCCATCGTCGCGGTCATCACCGACTTCTACGAGGGCGGGGACGTGCGCCGGCTCGTCGAGGAGGTGAGGCGGCTCGTCCAGCAGGGCACGCACGTGCTGGGGCTCGCCGCGCTGGACGAGGACGCCGACCCGTCCTACGACCGGGAGACGGCGCGACTCCTCGCCGACGTCGGCGCGCACGTCGGCGCGATGACGCCGGGGCGGCTCGCCGAGTTCGTCGCGGAGAGGATCGGCCGGTGACGCGCGCCGACCTGGTCTCGCTCACGCCAGACGCGCTGGCGGCGCTCGCCAACCGCGGCCTGGTCAAGCGCGCCGCCAAGGACCTCGACGCCGGGAACGGCCCCGAGATCACCGTGTCGCCGGACGGCACCGTCGAGGGGACCTACCCGGACGGCGCGGCGACCTCCCTCCCGGCCGGGGCGGGGCTGGACGCCGCGACCTGCTCCTGCGCGGCGACGGGGACCTGCCGTCACCAGATCTGCCTCGTCCTCGCCTACCAGCGGCACGCCGACGGCGAACCGGCCCCGGAGCCCGCGGTCGACTGGTCGCCGGGCGCCTTCGACGACGACGCGCTCGTCCGTGTCCTCGGGCAGCGCGCCGTCAGCGCGGCCCGCCGCACGTTCCGCGCCGGGTACTCCGCCGTCGTCCGCCGCCCCACCGCCGACGACCCGGTGCCGGAGGTGGAGCTGTCGGCCTGCACCGTCCGGTTCCTCGTGCCGAGCGAACTGGGCTACGTCCACACCGACGCCGCCGCCGTGCTGCGCGGCGAGGTCGCGGTGCTGGCCGTCTGGGCGTTCCGAGCCGCCGACGAGCGCGGCCTGACCGGCGACGAAGTCCGCCTGGACGTGGGCGGCGGGCCCGGAAGGGCCGGAGGCGGCGACGGGCTCGACGCCGCGCTGGAGTTGGCCGACCAGGTCCTCCTCGACGGCGCCGCGCACGCGGGCCCGGTGCTGGTCGCCGCGCTGGGAAGCGCCGCCGCCGACCTGGCGGCGCGCGGGCTGCACTGGCCCGCCGCCGCGCTGACCGACCTCGCCGCGCAGCTCACCGCGCACCACGACCGCCGCGCCGACCACGACCCTCGGCGCATCGCGGAACTCCTCGCCGAGGTCCACGCCCGGCATCGCGCCTCCCTACCGGTGCCGGACGGTGTCGAAGGTCGTCGATCGCAGGTCCTCGGCACCGACGAGGCGGCGGAGACCCCGCTGCGCCGCGTCCGCCTCGCCGGGCTCGGCTGCCGGGTCGCGGGCACCGGCGACACCCGCACCGCCGACGTCTACTTCGCGCACACCGGCACCGGAATCGTGCTGGTGCTGAAACGCCGCTGGGACGTCCCGGACGAGACGCGGCTGACCGGCGCCGACCTCGCCGGGCGCCGGATCCTCGGCGCGTCCCTGCGCGCCCTCGCCGCCGGCAACGTCGTGTCGGAGACCGCGACCCGCACCGCGGGACGGGTCGTCCGGGTCGCCGCCGGCCGGGTCGCGAGGACGACGGTCACCCCGCTCGGCGACGCCTGGGAGGCCCTGCCCGCCCGGCTCCTCGTCCGCGACTACGCGGCGGAGGGACGCGCCCTGGACGCGCTGCCGCCCCGGCTCGTCCGCCCGCGCGTCGAGGCCGAGCTGGTCCGGGTCGTCGAGATCGCCGAGGTGCGCGACGTCGGCTACCGGCCCGGCGCGCAGCGGCTGGAGGCGCGCGTCGCCGACGGGGCGGGCGCCACGGCCGTCGTGTCCGCGGACTACGGCCCGCACCGCCCGGCCGCGCTGGACGCGCTCGCCGAGGCGTTGTCCGCCGGTCCGCGCCTCGTCGCCGGCGCCGTCCGCCGGGACCGCGGCGGGCTGGTCATCGACCCCTTCGCGGTCAAGACCCCGGACGGCGTCGTCGTGCCCGACCTGGAGCCCGGTGACGGGACCGCCGCGCTGGGCGGCCCGGCCGGGGACGATCCCGACCCGCTCGGACACGTCCTGGACGAGGCGCTCGACGCCTGCGCCGAGGCCGCGCACCGCGGCCTCGCCCACATGACCCCGGGCCCGCGGGACCGGATCGCCCGCGCCGGACGGGACCTCGAACGCGCCGGGCTGCGCGCCGCCGCCGGGACGCTCGCCGCGTTCGCCGACGCGCTCACCGGCGACGACCCGCGCCGCGCCGCGCGGGCGTGGGCCACCGCCTGCGTCCGCCTCATCACCACGGCCGAGCTGCGCTGAACTCAGGCCCGGCAGGTCAGCGGGCGACCCCCGTTGAACTCGATCATCTCGTTGAGCGCCGCCACCTGGTCGATCCGGGCGCCGGGCTCGGCGCCGTCCAGCTCGGCGTAGGCGCGGTGCAGGTTCCCGACGAGCCGTTCGGCGTCGGTCAGCTCCGCGAACGGGCCGAGGTCGGCCTCCCGGGCGGCCTCCAGCGGCGCCAGCCCGGCCGCCTTCCCCGCCTCCGCCGTGGTCTGCACGAACCGGATGTAGGCGGCGACGCGGTCGATCAGCTCGGGGCCGGCCACCGGGCCGTGCCCCGGGACGATCACCTCCGCGTCCAGCGGCGCGACGACCTCCTCAAGCACCCGCAGCGCGCCCAACACCGAACCCTGGAGGAGGAACGGCGTGCCGCCGTTGAACAGCAGGTCACCGCAGAACAGCACCCGACGGTCCGGGATCCACACGATCGAGTCGTTGGTGGTGTGCGCGGCCGTCCCCACATGCCGGACCTCGCACCGCAGGTCGTCCACCCACAGCGTCACGGCGTCGGTGTAGGTGAGGAACGGCGGCTCGATCTCGACGTCGCCCCAGTCGACCTTCGTCCAGAACGGGTTGTCGAACGGTTTGCCCCACGCGAGCGCGGCGGCCCGTGTCTCCTCGTGCCCGACGACGGTCGCGCCGGAGAACAGGTAGTTGCCGTACGTGTGGTCGCCGTGGTGGTGGGTGTTGACCAGCGTCCGGACGGGCCGGTCCGTCACCGACCGGATCGTCTCCAGGTACGCGCGGGTCCGGCGTTCGGTGGAGCAGGAGTCCACGCTGGTCACGCCCCGCGAGCCGACGAGGAAACCGGTGTTGTTGATCCACCAGGTGCCGTCCGGCTGGACGTAGGCGAACACCCCCTCGGACACCTCTTCCAGGCGCGGACTTCCGGGACCGTCGTGGTCGGGTGCGTCGCTCATGAACCCGGAAGTCTAACCGTCGGGTCAGTACTCGAACTCGGGGACGGACGTCACCAGATGCGGTCGCGGAGAGCTCTCCCGGGCGGACGGTTCCGGCGAGCCGGCCGACCGCAGCACCTCTCCGGCGCCGAGCACGGCCGCGTCGCCGGTCTCGTCCCCGATCCGCGCGGCCAGGCCCGTCCTGTCCTGGATCAGCCGTTCCAGGCCGGGCAGCCGGGCGGTCCCGCCGGTGAGGGTGACGCCGACGCTCAGCAGATCACCGGAGATCTCCGGAGAACAGCCCGACAGCCCGGCGTGCACGGCGTCGACGATCTCGGCGACGGGACCGGCGATGGCCCGGCCGACGTCCACCGTGGTGAGGACGATCTCGCGCGGCATCCCGGTGGTGACGTCGCGACCGTGCACCACGGTCTGCCGCACCGGGCGCCGCCCGAGCGGCGGCACCGCTCCGACCTCCAGTTTCGCGGCCTCCGCCGCCGCCGGCGAGATGGCCGTGCGCTGCTCGCGCCGCACCAGCGCGACGATCGCGCGGTCCAGCGCCGATCCGCCGATGTGCGCGGTGTGGGACGTGACGAGCCCGCCGAACGCGATGACGCCGATGTCGGTGAGGTCGGCGCCGATGTCGGCGATGACGGTCACCTCGGGCCGCGCCGACGAGGTCAGCCCCATCCCGATGGCGGCGGCGATCGGCGTCGGCACCAGCGTGAGGCGCCGCGCGCCCGCCTGGTACGCGGAGAACTGCAACGCCCGGTAGTGGACGGTGTTCATGCCGCTCGGCACGGTCATGACCAGCCGTGGACGGGCCGTGTACCGGCGCCGGTGATGCTTGCGGACGAGATGCCGCATCAGGTACTCGGCCTCGTCGGTCTCGGTCGGCGCGCCATCGCGGATCGGCCGGACGAGGGTGACGTCCGGGTTGCGTCCCGCCATCTCCCGCGCCGGGCGGCCGAGCGCGAGGATGCGTCCGGTGCGGCGGCAGCGGGCGAGGAGCGACGGTTCTCTGCACACGACCCCGCGGTCCCTCACATGCATCCGCACCGTGGAGCCGCCCAGGTCGATGGCGGTGTCACGGCCCGCGAAATCCCACATCGCGTCCCTCCCAATCGCCCCGAAAGTCGCAAGCGCCGTGATAATGCCCTCTTGTCCGGTGGGGATGCTCATGACCCGGTAAGCGAATGGCAACGTCCTGACGTGCGATCAGAGGGCCCCGGGTGAGCGCACGGTGTCGAGCCGCGGCGACGGGCGCCGGGTCGTCCAGCCGCGCCGCTTCCGGACGGCGCCCACCGCGCGGCACACCCCGTACAGGGTGAACGAGATCGTCGTCACGTACGGGCTGACGGGGATGCTGGACCCGACCGACAGCAGGATCCCGCCGACCACCGACACCGTCGCGAGCGCCGCGCTGAGCAGCGGCACCACCACCGGTGACGCCGACACCCGCACGGCCGCCGCGGCCGGGGTGCAGATCAGCGCCAGCACCAGCAACGCGCCCACGACCTGCACCGACACGGCCACCGCGAGCCCGAGCACCAGCATGAAGGCGGGCGACAGCAGCCGCACGGGCACGCCACGCGCCGCCGCCACATGCGGATCGAGGCTCGCGAACGACAGCGGACGCCACATGACCGCCAGGCACACCAGCACGGCCGCCGACGTCGCGAGCAGCCACGACAGCCGCGGCGTGTCGATCGCGACGATCTGCCCGGTGAGGAGGCCGAACTTGTTGGCGGCCCGCCCCTCGTAGAGCGACAGGAACAGCACGCCCAGCCCGAGCCCGAACGGCATCAGCACCCCGATGACCGAACCGCGGTCGCGAGCGCGGGAGCCGAGCACCCCGATGAGCGCGGCAGCCACGAGCGCCCCGGCGATCGAACCGCCCGCCACGCTCGCCCCGAACAGCAGCGCCGCCGCCGCGCCCGCGAACGACAGCTCGCTGATGCCGTGCACCGCGAACGCCAGGTCGCGCATGATGACGAACGTTCCGGCGAGCCCGCCGACCAGCCCGAGCACCGCCCCCGCGATGATCGAGTTCTGCACGAGCGCGAGCAGCGCCCCGTAGTCCTCGAAGTTGATGATCTCGTGCCAGTTCATGACACGACCGCCGCGCCGACGTCCAGGACCCGGTCGGCCAGCGGCAGCACGGGATCGAGCTCATGGGTGACGAACACGACGGTCGTGCCGTGCTCGCGCCGCCGCCGGTCGACCAGCTCGGCGACGATCCGCTGGTGCTCGGCGTCCAGCGACAGCAGCGGCTCGTCGCACAGCAGGAGGCGCGGATCGGTCGCCAGCGCCTGCGCGACCCGCACCCGTTGCAGCTCCCCGCCGGACAACAGGTCGAGCGGGACGTCCGCGAACGTCTCGGCGCCGACGTCCCGCAGGACGGCCTCGACGCGGTGGCGCGCCCCTGAACGCGGCCGCGAACGTGGTAGGGGCAGGCCCCACCGATGCCCGTCGATGCCGAGCCGCACCAGGTCACGTGCCCGCAGCGGGGTGTGCGGGACGACGGCCCGATGCTGCGGGACGTAACCGACGATGTCGCTCCCGCGCCGCGGCGGGCGCCCGTTCACGGTGACCGTGCCGGAGGAGAGTCGCCGCAGCCCGAGCAGCACCTTCAGCAGGCTCGTCTTCCCCGACCCGTTCGACCCGACCACGACCAGGAACTCGCCCGCCTCGACGTCGAGGTCGAGGCGCCACAGCGTCCGGTCCCCGTAGGACAGGACGGCGTCGCGGAGGGAGATCACGACAGCGCCTTCCCCAGCGCGGTGATGGTGGCGTCCATCCAGGAGACGTAGTTCCGGCCCGGCGGAAGCGTCTCGGTGACCGGCACGACGGGCACGCCGCCGTCCTTCGCGGCCTTCTCCAGTCGCTCGGTCTGCGGCCCGCTGGTCTGCGCGTTCGACACGAGCGCCGCCACCTTCCTCCCGGTGAGCAGCGCGAGGGTGTCCCGCATCGCGCGGGGCGGCACGTCGCCGCCCTCCTCGACCGCCTCGCTGAACTCGTCCGGCGTCTCGTTCCGCAGCCCGGCGGCCTCCAGCAGGTAGACCGGCAGCGGCTCGGTGACCGCGACGCGGTCTCCGTCGTGCGCGGCCCTGAGCGCCGCCACCTTGCCTTGCAGGGTAAACAGTTCCGCCTTGAACGCGGTGGCGTTCGCCTTGAACGTTCCCGCGTTACCGGCGTCGGCCTCGGCGAGCGCGGCGGAGATCCGGTCGGCGAGGCGCGCGACCGTCGGCAGGTCGTACCAGACGTGCTCGTTCGGCTCTTCGCCCGCCGGCGCGGTCTTCCCGGCGATCCGGACCACGTCCAGCACCTCGGCCTTGGACCCGGCGCCCTTGAGCAGCGTGCCGACGAAGTCGTCGTAGCCGCCGCCGTTCTGGATCACGACCCTGGCCTTGGCGAGCGCGAGCCTGCTGCGCGTCCCCGCCTCGAAGGAGTGCGGGTCCTGCGCGGGATCGGTGATGAACGACGTCACGTCCACCCGGTCGCCGCCGATCCGGCGCGCGATGTCGCCGTACACGTTCGTCGAGGCCACGACGGAGACGCGGTCGCCGCGCTCCGGCTCGGCGCCCGAGGACGACCCGCAGCCGCCGAGCGCCAGCGCGGCCACGCCGAGGACGGCGCCCGCGCCGAGCACCCGGATACGCAGAAGTGAGGACATGAGGGCTCCTCGAAAATGAAAACGGTTTTCGATTCTGAAGTTAGCACGATCCAGGCGTTTCGTCCGTTGCTCCGCGTGCAAAACGTGGGCAGAGACGCAGGTATGGCCACGCCTGGCCAGAGCCTGCAAGCCAAGAAGTCGAACAAAATGCTTGTGAACTCAGTTTTTGTGTGCTTCTCTTATATGCATGGCTCACCACGTGCTTCGGATCGCCGCCGGATCGGACATCGGCCGCCGTCGGCGGGTGAACGAGGACTCGGCGCTCGCCGGTCCGCGACTGCTCGCGGTCGCCGACGGGATGGGCGGTCACCCGCACGGCGACGTGGCCAGCAGGACGGCCGTCGCGACCCTCGCCGGGCTGCCGCTCAGCGGCGACCTGGTCGCCGTGCTCTCGGCCGGGGTCACCGAGGTCGCCGCGCGCCTGGACGCCCTCGCCCGGCAGAACCCGGACCTGGCGGGGATGGGCACCACGCTGACCGCGCTGGCCTGGGACGAGCCGGGGCGCCGCTTCGCGGTCGCGCACATCGGCGACTCCCGCGCCTACGTGCTGCGCGGCGGTGACCTGTTCCAGCTCACGCGCGACCACACGATGGTGCAGTCGCTCGTCGACGGCGGGCAACTGACTCGTGCCGAGGCGGCCCGCCATCCGAAAGGATCGATGCTGGTCAGGGCGTTGCAGAGCGGTGGCAGCGCCCAGCCCGACCTGTTCTGGCACGACGCCCTGCCCGGTGACCGCTACCTGCTGTGCTCCGACGGCGTCTCGGGATTCCTCACGCCGGAGGCGATCCGGGACGCGTTGGCGGACGCCGCCCGTCCCGCGGACGGCGTCGCGAGCCTCATCGGCCTCGCCAACGGCGCCGGCGGGCAGGACAACATCACCTGCGTCGTCGCGGACGTCGCCGGCGCCGAACCCGCGCCCGGACCGGCGCCGGAACCGTTGCTCGTCGGCGCGGCGGCACAGGACGGGGCGGGCCGGATCGCCAGGTTCGGCCGCCGCCTGCGCCGAACGCATTGACGCTGTTCACGGTCGTTCCTCGTGTCGATCGACGTTGCGAAGATCAAGTATGGTGACGGCATGACCGGCGATCCGGGGGTGACCGCGGGCGACATCGCCCGGCTGGCGGGCGTCGGCCGCGCCACGGTCAGCAACTGGCGCCGCCGCCACGCAGACTTCCCGGCACCGGTGGGCGGGACGGCGACCAGCCCGCTGTTCTCCCTCGCCGACGTCGAGGACTGGCTGCGCCGCAACGGCAAGCCGTTCGAGGTGTCCCTCGCCGACCGGGTGTGGCAGCGGTTGCGCGCGTCCGGCGACGACTTCCAGCTCGCCGACCTCGTCGGCTGGGCCGGGGTGCGGCTGCTCGAACTGCGCGGCGACACCGCCGTGCCGTCCGGGAGGCGACGGGCGCGCCCGCCGGTCGAACCGGCCGACGCCGAGCTGCCCGCGCTGCTGGCCGAGCTCGCCGCCGAACGCGGCCACGCCGACGCTTTCGACCTGCTCGTCCGCCGCTACGTCCAGGCGCACTCGCGGCGGCTGGACGTCACGCGCGAGGACGTGGCGCGGCTGATGGCCCGGCTCGTGTGCCGGGACGGCGACACCGTCCTCGACCCGGCGTGCGGGCTCGGAACGCTGCTGCGGGCGGCCCCGGACCCGCGTTCGGCCCTCGGCCAGGACGGCAGCGCCCCCGCCGCCCTGATCGCCGAGGTCAGGCTGCTGCTCGCCGGGACGCCCGCCGAGATCGCCGCGGGCGACTCGCTCCGCCGCGACGCGTTCCCCGGCGCGCACGCCGACGCGGTGCTCTGCAACCCGCCGTTCGGCGACCGCGCGTGGGGACACGGGGAACTCGCCGGTGACCCGCGCTGGGAGTACGGGCTGCCGCCGCGCGGCGAACCCGAACTCGCCTGGGCCCAGCACTGTCTCGCGCACCTGCGGCCGGGCGGCCGCGCCGCGGTGCTGATGCCCTCGGCGGTCGCGTCCCGGCGTCCAGGCCGCCGCATCCGCGGCAACCTGCTGCGGGCGGGCGCGCTCCGGGCCGTGATCACGCTGGCGGCGGGCGGTCCCGACCTGTGGCTGCTGCGGCGGCCCGAACCCGGTCGGCCGCCACCCGCCACCGTCCTGCTGCTGGACGCCGAGGGAGACCTGGAACTGGCCGGACGCGCCTGGGAACGGCGCGCCGACGGCGAGTTCACCGTGCCGGTCATCGACCTGCTGGACGACGAGGTCGACGTCGCCCCGGCCCGGCACCGCCCCCGGCAGAGCGAGGAGGCGTTCGGGCGCCGCTTCACCGAGACCCTGGACCGGCTGACCGCCGCCGTGCCCGCCCCGCCGGACCTGGAACCGCTGGCGGAGCGCAGGCCCCCGCCGGTCACGACGCTCGCCGAGCTCTCCCGGGCCGGGGTCGTCGCGATCAGCCACGGGCCCGCGCGGCTACCGGCTGGCGGCGACGTTCCGGTCCTCACCGTGGACGACGTGAGCGCCGGGACCGGCCCGTCCGGCACGACCGCCGCGGCCCCCGGCCTGATCATGCTGGAGCCCGGCGACGTCGTCGCCACCGCCGCGGGGTCGGCGCGGGTCGTCACGTCCGCCGGCGCCGCGCTCGGCCCCCACCTCACGCACTACCGGCCGGATCCGGAGCGGCTCGACCCGCGGTTCCTCGCCGGATTCCTGACCTTCGCCCACACCCGGACCGGCGCCGGATCGAGCCGCATGGACCTGCGCCGCGCCCGCATCCCCCGCCTCTCCCTCGAACGGCAACGCGACTACGGCCGGGCCTTCGAGGAACTCGCCCGGCTGACCGCGACATTGCGTGACATGTCGTCCCTTGGGGAGACGCTGGTCGGGCTAAGCTTCGACGGGCTGCTGGACGGCCATCTCCGTCCTCGCCGATGACTTACGGGAGGACCATGCTCATCGCCGACAGGTATGAGCTCGACGAGCTCCCTCTCGGCCGCGGCGGGATGGGCTCCGTCTACGCCGCCCACGACACGCGCCTCGGCCGCCGCGTCGCGGTGAAGTTCCTGGAGCTGCCCGGCGGCGGCGCGGACGACGAGCTGGAGCGGCGGTTCATCCGGGAGGCCCGCATCCTCGCCCGGCTGGAGCACACCGGCGCGCCCACCCTGTACGACTTCGGCGCGTTCGAGCAGCGGCTCTACCAGGTCATGCAGTTCATCGACGGCGTCACCGTCGCCGATCTGATCGCCGAGCACGGGCCCGTCCCGGTGCCGTGGGCCGCCGGGATCATCGCGCAGGCCGCGGCGGTGCTGACGGCCGCGCACGCCCTGTCGATCCGCCACCGCGACCTCAAGCCGACCAACCTGATGCTGGGGCCCGACGGCGGCGTCAAGGTCCTCGACTTCGGGCTCGCCGTCCTCGGTGACGCCGACGTCGCGCACTTCACCCGGCACGGGCAGATCCTCGGGACGCCCGCGTACATGGCGCCGGAGCAGATCGAGCGGGGCGTCGCGGGCCCGCGGAGCGACCTGTACGCGCTCGGCTGCGTGCTGCACGAGATGCTCACCGGACGGCAGCTGTTCGCGGGCCCGACGGCGTACGCGGTGTTCGACAAGCACGTCCGGGAGCGGCCGCCGTCCGTGCCCGGCGTGCCCGCCGAACTGAACGCCCTCCTCCAGGACCTGCTGGAGAAGAAACCGGAGAACCGCCCGCCGGACGCGCCGGCGCTGTACGCGCGGGTCCGCCCGTTCACCGGTGAACTGCCGCTGCTCCCGGGGTTCCTGGAACCGGCGTCCACACCGAACCCGGAACGCATGTACGCGCAGATCGTCGGTCAGGTTCTCGGGGCCGCGCCGGAGAACGGCTGACACCGCGCCGCCCGCCACGAACGCGGGTGCGGGGACCCACGGCGTTCATGACGGGCGGCGTTCATGACAGGCGGTGTTCATGACAGGCGGTGTTCCGGCCGGTGGAGTTCCGGCCGGTGGTGTGCCGGTGCGGACGATCGGTGGCGCCGGCCGTCAGTCCTCCGACTCGTGGTCCGGCGCGGTCACCTCGTCGGCCGGCTCGGTGTCGGTCGCCGAGGAACGCGGCTCCGGCCCGGGAGAGTCCGGCCAGGCGCGCTCCGGCTCGTAGCGCGGCCGGGGTTCGGGCCTGGACCCGTCCGGAGACGCGTCGCCACCCGGTGGCCGAGCGGTGGAGTTCGTGGGGGCACGGTCGGGGGTGTTAGCGGGGAGTTTGTCGGATTTCTTGGGAATTGAATGCTCTAGTTGCGGAATGTCGGGGGTCCGCCGATTATCTGGCGGTTTAAGGTCCGCGCGTTTCTGCGAGCTCATTCTGTCGATCTTCTCCAGGAGTTCCTTCACCGAGGGCGACCATTCCTTGTAGGCGGGTGCGCCCGGACGCACCGCGCCCGCGAACTGCCCCTTCCGCCGCCCGCCGAGTTTGTCGATCCGGACCTTCGCGCCGGTGTGCGGCGCGTGCAGGAATCGCCCGTGCCCGACATAGAGTCCGACATGGCTGCGGCCGCGGAAGAAGATGAGGTCGCCGGGCTTGAGGTCCTTCAGCCGCACCTTGCGCTTCACCTTCCGGTACTGCGCGTAGGTGACGCGGGGGATCTTGACGCCCGCCTTCCGCCACGCGGTCATCGCGAGGCCGGAGCAGTCGTAGCGCTTCGGCCCCACGGCGCCCCACCGGTACGGCTTGCCGAGCTGCTTGCGGGCGAACGACAGGGCCTGGTCCGCGCGGTCCCGCTGCGTCGCCTCACGCGTCCGGTACTTGTCGTACGCCTGGACCCTCTTCCGCGTCGCCGAGTCGAGATGCAGGCTCTTCAGCACCGTGGGATTGATCGCGGCCAGCGCCTGCGAGCCCAGCGGAACCGCCAGCGCGAGCCCCGTCGCCGTCACGGTGACGGCCGTTCGGAGCATCCTCCTATTTCGAATGGCGGCCCGGGCAAGGGCGGCATGGCCCGGGAACGAGCCGTTCTCGGCTCCGCTCCGGGCGTCGGCTCCGCGTGATCCGCATGCGATGGACATTCGTGTGCTCTCCGTTCCCCCATTGTCCGGGGCCTCGTCGTCGCATCGTCCCGGCGGGTGATCTCCCTGCCGAGAGTTCGCGTACCCGTCGAACGCGACACGATTTTGGTGAGCTCACCGATTTTGCGTGATCATGGCGCGGAATTAGCACCGGCCTTTGCGGATCTTGATCATGCGGTCAGATGGGCCAGCGACTTCAACGGAACAGGCAGCCAGGCCGGACGGTTCCGCGCCTCGTACCGCACCTCGTAGACCGCCTTCTCGAATTCGAGGGCGCGCAGGAGCACCGAGTGCGCCGCCGGATCGGGGCCGCCCGCCGCCGCGTAGCCGCGACAGAACGCGGCCCGGTTCCGTGCCGCCCACACGTGCGCGCGGGTCTGCGACCGTCCGGTGGGTCCCGGCGGCATCGTCCCCGGCTTGGCGATGAGGTACCGGGCCGCGTACTCGAACGAGCGCAGCATTCCGGCGACGTCCCGCAGCGGATGCGCGAGGGCCCGGCGCTCGTGCTGCGTCCGCGCGGGCTCGCCCTCGAAGTCCAGTAGCGTCCAGCCGCTCTCGGTGCGCAGCACCTGGCCGAGGTGGTAGTCGCCGTGGACGCGCTGCACGGGAAGCGGCCGCGCCCACGCCGCCAGGTCGAGGAACGCGCCGGTGAGCGCCTTCGCGTGCGGGGCCAGGCCGGGCACCGCGCGGCACGTGACGGTCAACTCGGCGTTCATCCGCGCCGCCATCGCCCGCACCTCCGCCTCCGGCAGTACCGTCACCCCGAACGCGTCGGCGAGCGACCGGTGCACCTCGGCGGTCGCCGCGCCGAGCCGTTCCGACTCGGCCGCGAAGTCGCCGCCGGCGAGACTGGCGTCCAGTTCCGCCCACTCGCCCGCCCAACCGGCGTCGCGCGGCGGCGTGTGCGCGAACCAGTCCCGCACGCTCGCGATGGCGAGGCTCCAGCCGTCCGCGCCGGTGTGCAGGTAGTCCGACAGGAGGGCGAGCGTCACCGGGGCGCCGGGAACGGGCCCGGGGTCCAGCTCGATCCAGCCGAGGACGGCCGGGACGTGCGCGCAGCCGGCGCGGGTCAGCGCGAGGTTGACCTCCAGGTCGAGGTTGACGCCGTGGCCGAGCCGCCGGAACAGCTTGCAGATGTGGGCGTCGCCGAACAGCAGCGAGGTGTTGCTCTGCTCGGTGGTGATCGGCAGGCTCGTCAGGTCCGTCCGGATCGCGGCGCCGTCCACGCGGTGGAACCGCAGCGGGCCGACGGACGCGCCCGCGACCAGGCAGTCCAGCAGCGTCCGGGTGAGGTCCGGGTCGTGGGCGGCGTCGTAGAGGCGCGTTCCGTGTGCGTCGCCCGCCGCTCCGCCGATCTCGGCGTGGCGGAGCCGGTCGGGCAGGTGGCGGCGGGTGCCGAGGAGAAGCTGGTAGTGGTCGGTGGCGCCGTTCTGGTGGACGTCGAGGACGAGGTGGTGCAGGCCGGGGTCGCCGGTGCGCAGTTGGGTGGCGGTGCCGATGGTGAGGTCCTCGATGGGGCCGTCCTTGCCGCCGAACCATCGCTGCCTCGGCAACCACGCCGCGAGATCTCCGATGAGGGACGGCTCGGGCGGCAGCACGGTCAGGCGGTCCTTTCCGCGTGCGCGCCCGCGTCCCTGCCGTCATCGTCCGGGGGGACCAGTTGGAACCAGTAGAAGCCGTGGCCGGGCAGGGTCATCAGGTACGGGAGTTCGCCGATGGCGGGGAACTGGACGCCGCCCATGCACTCGACGGGGGAGTAGCCCTCGAACCGGCGCAGGTCGAGTTCGACCGGCTGGGGGAACCGCGACAGGTTGCTGACGCACAGGACCGCGTCCATCTCGCCCCATGGGCTCTCGTCCTCGGTGATCTCGCGGGTGAAGGCGAGGACGGAGGGGTTGGAGGCGGAGAGTTCGACGTAGGTGCCGACGCCGAAGACGGGGTGGCGTTGGCGGATTTCGATCATGGTGCGGGTCCAGTGGAGGAGGGAGCCGGGG
>NZ_QVNQ01000007.1 GCF_003432485.1 Actinomadura spongiicola | reverse complement strand
ACCCGTTCGCCGCTCGAGTACCCCCGAAGGGGCCTTTCCGCTCGACTTGCATGTGTTAAGCACGCCGCCAGCGTTCGTCCTGAGCCAGGATCAAACTCTCCATTAAGGCCAAACGACCACACCGAAGAACAAACCCCGATGCGACCAAACCATGGAAACAATCCCAGCAAACACAACCCACCCACAAACGGAGCGGGCTGCACTGCCTCAAAGAAATCCCCGACCGTCCGAAGACGGCCACGGGGCGACCCGGCCCTGAACATTCAGAACCAGATCGATAAAGGCACTGGCTTTTAACACGCTGTTGAGTTCTCAAGAAACGGACACCCACCGCACCCGAACCCGCATCCCGCGGGCCCCGGCTCCGGGGCAACCCTTCTAACTTACCCGGTCCGTTCCCGTTGTCAAGCCGATCGGCGAAGATCTTTTTGACGGACGGAGGCGTACCGAGTTCCCACACCAACGACCGACAGGCCACGAAGACCCGCCAGGAACGTTTCGTAGGAGGCGCCCTGCGGGCCGGCCACCGTGCGGCGTCCTGCATCCCGTATGGGCTTGTCTGTCCAGAGTACCCCGGCCCGCAGCAAGCTGCGAACCGATTTTCTCCGGCGACTTTCCCCCGGGGCCGTCCGCCTCTCGGCGTCCCGCATCCCCTCGGGGCAAGGAAGAGATTAGGCAGCCCCGGACGACCCGTCAAATCGAGGCGTCCACCCTCTCGTCCCTCATCGGATAGGCCCTGGTCACGGGCGGTTCAGGCGCGCGGTGTCAGCGTCGTGTCAGCGCGACGTCAGTGGTCGCCCTTCGGTGTCCGGGGCGTGTCAGCGGGCTCGGTGACGGTGGTGGCGTCAGAAGCGGAAACAGGTGGGAGGCGGATCGATGGACGATGTGATTCGCGCTGAGGGACTGCATAAGCGTTTCGGGGACACACGGGCCCTGGACGGTGTGGACATCACGGCGCGGCGAGGCACGGTTCTCGGGGTGCTGGGCCCGAACGGGGCCGGTAAGACCACTGCAGTGCGAGTGCTGGCGACGCTGCTCAAGCCGGACGCCGGACGGGCGGAGGTCTGTGGCTACGACGTCGTGAAGGACGCCGTTCAGGTCCGGGCGTTGATCGGGCTGACCGGGCAGTACGCGTCGGTCGACGAGGAGCTGACCGGAACGGAGAACCTGGTGATGATCGCCCGGCTGCTGGACTTCGGGCGGCGGGACGCGAAGGCCCGCGCACGCCAGTTGCTGGACCGGTTCCGGCTCACCGACGCCGGGTCGCGGGCCGTCAAGACGTACTCGGGTGGGATGCGGCGGCGGCTCGATCTGGCCGCGAGCCTGATCAACCGTCCGGAGATCATCTATCTGGACGAGCCGACGACGGGGCTGGACCCGCGGGCCCGTAACGAGGTGTGGGACACGGTCCGCGGGGTCGTCGCCGAGGGGGCCACGGTGCTGCTGACCACGCAGTATCTGGAGGAGGCCGACGCACTCGCCGACCAGATCACGGTGTTCGACCACGGACGGGTGATCGCGGAGGGCACGTCCGACGATCTGAAGGGGCGGATCGGCAGGCAGACGCTGGTGGTCCGCGCGTCCGAGCCGTACCGCACGGCGCAGCTCACCGCGATCGTCGCGGAGCTGACCGGGGAGAAGCCCGAGGTGCAGGGGCCGACCGGTCTCGTCACCGTGCCGGTGCATGATCCGCGGTTGGTGTCGGCGTTGGTGAGGCGGCTGGACGAGGCGTCCATCGTGGCCGCGGAGCTGGCGCTTCGGATGCCGAGCCTGGACGAGGTGTTCCTCACACTGACGGGTCGTCCCGTCGAAGAGGCCGAGGCCGAGCTTGTTCCGGAAGGGAGCGTGGCATGACCGCGATCACCGTGGGTGCGCGCGGGCCGGTCACGGCGCCGCCCGCTCACATCAGTCCGCGGCGGACGCTGCGTCATGCGCTGACGTTGGCGTGGCGCAACATCGCGCAGTTGAGGCACTCCCCGGAGAAGCTGCTGGACACGACCCTGATGCCGATCGTGTTCCTGCTTCTGTTCCTGTACGTGTTCGGCGGGGCCGTGGCGGGCGACACGCGGTCGTACCTGCAGCAGTTGCTCCCGGGGTTGATCGCGCAGATGGCGATGTTCGCCACGATGGGGCTCGGGACGGCGTTGAACGAGGACATCCACAAGGGGGTGTTCGACCGGTTCCGCAGCCTGCCGATCGCCCGTTCCGCTCCGCTGATCGGTTCGGTCCTGGGGGACACGGCCCGGTTCATCACCGTGATGACGGTTCTGGTCGGGTTCGGGTCGCTGCTGGGGTTCCGGTTCCATACCGATCCGTTGTCGGTGTTGGCGGGGTTCGCTCTCGCGTACGTGTTCTATCTGGCGGTCTGCTGGATCTCCGTCCTGGTGGGCCTGGTGGCGCCTACGCCGGACACCGTGCAGGGGCTCGCGTTCATCTGGGTGATGCCGTTGACGTTCGGCAGCAGCATCCTCGTCCCGGACACGTCCACGATGCCGGGTTGGTTGGAGGCGTGGACGAAGGTCAACCCGGTCACGCATCTGGCGGAGTCGTTGCGTGCGTTGATGGTCGGCGGAGAGGTCGGGAACCATGTCTGGTACACGCTCGCGTGGGCCGCGGGGATCGTGGTGATCACGTTCCCGCTGGCGATGCGGATGTACGCGCGGAGGGCGTGACGTCGGTCGACCGCCGGGAGCCGAGGCGCGCGTCGCCCCCGACGGGTGGTGCGGGGTCGGCGCCCCCGGTGTCCTGGCGGCCGACGGGCGGTCAGGCGGTTTCCGGGACGGTGGAGCGGACGAGGTCCGCACCGGCGGCGACGACGTCCTCCCTGGTGACGGCGCGGCCGCGGTCGTAGGAGGCGGCGAAGGCGTCCTCGCCGAGGACGGCGATGGCGGCGGTGTGCGTCCGCCGGGCGTCATAGCCGGTGGTGTCGCGGAACCCGCGCAGGTTGTCGGCGGTGCCGAGCAGTTCGGCGGCGCGTGTGTGGCAGCCGCTCGCGGCGGCGAAGGCGGCGAGGCCCTCGACGAGCGACGCCAGGGACGGGTTGCCCGTGAGCACGTCGTTCGTGAGGGCGTCGAACGCCCGGACGTGCCAGCGGTGGGCCCTGTCGAGGTCGCCGTCCTCCTCGGCGAGGCCGCCGAGGCGGCTGAAGGTCCGGCGGGCGGCCTGCGCGAAGTCGGGGCGGTGCTCGCGCGGCTCGGTCCACTTGTGGGCGCGGTCGGCGTGCAGGCGGGCGGCCTCGCGGTCGCCGTCCCGCAACGCGAACTCGCAGAGGAGGAGCGAGGCTCCGGCGGCGTCGGCGAGTTCGCCGATCCGTTCCAGTTGCGCCATGGCGAGTTCCGCGTCCTCGTAGGCGCGGGCGAGGGCCCCTTGCTGGGCGCGGACCCGGGCGAGTTGGATGAGGATCGCGGCGCCCTGTTCGGGGCTGACGCCGAGGGTCGCGTAGCCGTGCGCCTCCTCGCCGAGCCGGACGGCCTCGGCGAGTTCGCCGCGGGCCGTGGCCACCTGCATCATTCCGCTCAGCGCGAGAATCATTCCGAACCGGTCGCCGAGGTCACGGAAACGCGCGTACGCGTCGGCGGCCTCCTCGGCCGCGTCGTCGACGTGGCCGGTGTTGATGCCCATGTGGGCGAGGAAGGCGTGGGCGACGGCGTTGACCCACGGGTCGGGGTGGTCCTCGACGCGGCGCAGTTGGCGGCGTACCTCCTCCATGTCCCCGGTGAACAGGGCGAGCGCGGGTTCCATCAGGGCGAGGATGGGGTGGCGCGACTGTGCGGGGAGCAGACCGGCGGCGTCCTCGAAGATCGCCTGTAGGGACTGCGGGCTCGGACCGGCGCCCTGCGACATCTCCGAGGTCAGGCCCGCCGCGAAGCGGCAGAGGACGTAGTGCTCCTCCAGTCCCGGCGGCGCGGTGTCGCCGACCATGTCGTGGACGGCGATCGCCCAGTGGCCGGCCTCGATCTCCATGTCGCGCAGCGCCCAGAACCACACCAGGCCCGCGACGAGCCGGAGGCCGGTCTCCTTGTCGCCGGTCTCGATGATGTGCCGGAACGCGACGGTGACGTTGTCGCGTTCGTCCGCCAGCCGTTCCGCCCACCGCAGTTGGTCGTGGCGGCGCAGTTCCGGTTCGGCGCGTTCGGCGAGGTCGACCAGGTAGGCGGCGTGCGCGGACCGGACGCGTTCGGTCTCGCCCGCCTCGGTCAGCCGTTCCGCCGCGTACACGCGGACGGTCTCCAGCAGCCGGTAGCGGACCTGCGGGTCGCCTTCCGCCATCACCAGCGACTTGTCGATCAGTGCGGCGATCACGTCGATGACGTCGTGGGGGTCGGGCGCGTCCGGCGTGTCCGGGCCGCACACGTGGACGGCGGCGTCGGGCGCGGCGCCTCCCGCGAACACCGACAGGCGGCGCAGGACGGTGCGTTCGACGTCGTCGAGGAGGTCCCAGCTCCAGTCGACGACGGCGCGGAGCGTCCGGTGCCGTGGCAGGGCCGTGCGGCTGCCGCCGGTGAGGAGCCGGAACCGGTCACCGAGGCGCGCCGCGATCTGCCCGGAGGTGAGGGACCGGAGCCGGGCCGCGGCGAGTTCGATGGCGAGCGGGATGCCGTCGAGGGCGCGGCAGATCGCGATGACGTCGGCGACGGTGTCGGTGTCGACGGTGAAGCCGGGGCGGACGGCCGCGGCCCGGTCGGCGAACAGCCGGACCGCGGCGTAACCGAGCGCGTCGGCCGGGTCGGCGACGTCGTCGTCCGGCAGTGGAAGGGACGGCACCGGGCACAGCGATTCGCCGGTGATGCCGAGCGGTTCCCGGCTGGTGGCGAGGATCCGGACGCCCTCGGCCTGGGCGAGGACGTGCCCGGCGAGGCGCGCCGCGGCGTCGAGGACGTGTTCGCAGTTGTCGAGGACGACGAGCATTCGTTTGGCGGCGAGGTAGTCGATGAGCCGTTCGAGGGGCCGCGCGACGACGAGTTGCTCGCCGGGCCGGACGGTGTCCAGGACGCCGAGCGCGACGAGCACGGCCTGGACGACGTCGTTCTGGTCGCTGACACGGGCGAGGGGGACGAACCAGACGCCGTCCGGCATCTCGTCGACGAGCGCCGCGGCGCTCTCCCCCGCGAGCCGTGTCTTACCGGCGCCGCCGGGGCCGGTGAGGGTGACGAGTCTGGTCTCGCGCAGCAGTTTGCCGACGCGGCGTGACTCCTCCTCGCGTCCGACGAAGCTGGTGAGCTGGGCGGGCAGGTTCGTGCGCGCGGGCCGCGCGGTGGGCGGCGGCGGTGGACCGGGAGGCGGCGCGGCGGCGGACGCGGTGTCGCGGCGCAGGATCTCCAGGTGGACGGCGGACAGTTCCGGGGACGGGTCGACGCCGAGCCGGTCGGCGAGGGCGCGGCGCGTCTCCTCGAAGATCTCCAGGGCGTCGGCCTGCCGTCCCGCCGCGCAGAGGGCGCGCATGAGGTGTCCGCGGAGCCTTTCGCGCAGCGGGTTCGCGGCGGCGAGCGGTTCGAGTTCGGCGACCGCCGGGGCGGGCAGCCCGGCGGCGATCTCGGCGTCGACGCGGTCTTCGACGGCGGCGAGCCGCAGCTCCTCCAGCCGGGCGACCGTCCCGGCCGCGAACCCGGCGTCGGCGATGTCGACGAGCGCGGGGCCGCGCCACAGCCCGAGCGCCGCGCGGAGCCCCTCGGCGCGGCGGGCCGGGTCGTGCTCCCCGCGGGCCGCGGCGACCCGGCGTTCGAACGCGACGGCGTCGACCTCGGTGGGGGCGATGCCGAGCCGATACCCGGCGGGGCCGTGTTCGACGAGGTCGCGTCCGGCGACGCCGCGCAGCCGCGAGACCAGGGCCTGGAGGGCGTTGCCTCCTCCGGCGGGCGGCGCGCCGTCCCACAGGTCGTCCAGCAGCCGGTCGGCCGACACCGGTCGCCCCGCCTCGACCGCGAGCCGGACCAGGAGGGCGCGCAGCCGCCGGCCACTGACCTGTACGGGCCGCGCGGCCTCGTCCCGCACGTCGAGCGGGCCCAGTATGCCGATGCGCACGAATCCCCTTTCCGGGTGCCATTGTCGCCGATGTACGGACCGCACGCGTACCCCACCACTCCCGCCGCTCTTCTTTACGTTTGCCCCAGATACGGCGGGTACGGCCCCTCCATGGATCTGTCATTCCTCAAGAAGCTGTACCAACGTCCGGGGCCGTTCGCGTCGGTGTACGCGGACCTCACCCGGACCACCGAGGACGCGTCCAAGGCCGTCGAGTTGCGGTGGCGGGCGCTGCGCGCGGACCTGGAGGCCCAGCACGCCCCGAAGGGCATGCTCCGCGCGATCGAGCAGACCATCGACGAGGAGATGTCGGCGCGCCGATCCGAAGGGCTGGTGATCTTCGCGGCGGACGGTGAGGTCGTGTACGCCGATCGGTTGCCGGGCCCGCCCCGTTCGCCTCGCGCGTCCCTGGCCCCGCTCCCGGACGTCCTGCCGTATCTGACCGAACGCGGTGAACGGTTCCCCCATCTCGTGGCCGTCGTCGACCGCCGTGGGGGCGCGATCGACTGTGTCACCGCGGAGGGTAAGCACCAGCACATCGACGTGCAGGGGGACGAGGAGTACCCGATCCGCAAGACGAAGGCCGGTGATTGGAACCAGTCGCGGTTCCAACGTTCGTCGGAGATGGTGTGGAAGCTCAACGCCAAGAAGGTCGCGCATGAGATCGACCGCGCCGCCGACCGTTGCGGCGCTGAGGCGATTCTGATCGCGGGTGACACGCGCGCCCGCACCGCCGTTCTGGACGAGGTCTCCGAGCACGTTCTGGAGCACACCGTCGAGACGGACAAGAACACGACCATGGACGACCCCGACCTCAACGAGGAGCTGCAGCGCATCCTCCGCCTCAAGACCACGGAGCGCGTGTTGTCGGTCGCGGAACGGTTCGACCGCGAGCTCGCCACCGGTCAGCGCGCCGTCTCGGGCCTGGCGGCCACGACGGAGGCCGTCCGCCAGGGCCAGGTCGAGACCCTGCTGCTGGAAGAGGAAACGAATCCCGAGGACCGTCTGTGGATAGGCCCCGAGCCCGGCCAGATCGCAACGACCCCGGACGAACTACGCGATGAGTTCGGGGTGACGAACCCGCAACGGGAACGGGCGGACGCCGCGCTGGTCAGGGCGACGACCGCCACGGACGGGGAACTCGTCGTCCTGCCGCCGAACGGGACGGACGGCCACCTCCACGTGGGCGCCGTCCTCCGCTATATCGCCTGAGAGGTGGAGCTATGGGGATTCGAACCCCAGACCTCCTCCATGCCATGGAGGCGCGCTACCAACTGCGCCATAGCCCCTCGGTCGGCTAAAGCTTAGTGCACGCCGGACGCGGTTCGGACGCGGGTCGCGGAGGGATTCCCTCCGCGACCCACGATCAGGTCAGCGATTCCGTGAGTACGTGACCCACTGGTCGTTGACCGTCGGCACGTACAAGCTGAGGTTGAGCGGCCACCTGACGGGGAGGCTGAGGATCTTGACCTCCTCGCGGACCTGCCCGGAGTCGGCGGTCTGCTGGCTGCTGAGCTCCTTGGTGTAGGGCTGCTGCGTGTACTGCTCCTGCGTGTACTGCTCTTGGGTCGGCTGCTGCTGTGGCCGACTCATCGAGCAGAGGATCCGGCCGACGTCGGGCTGGGCCGGGAGCAGTTTGAAGTGCGAGAGGACGTTCAGCGCGTGGACGCAGTCGTCCTCCGTGTAGGTCTTCGGGGCGGGTGGCGGCGCTTCTTGCGCGGACGCGGGCACCGCCATGGTCGTGACGGTCGCGGCGGCGATCGCGGCGGGCAGCAGCCGTCTTCCGGAGATCCGGCTTCTCATGGGTACAACCCTCATCTCGATCATGCATCGCCACTCCGTGGCTGTTCCCGCATGATCGACATGGTGAAGCGCGGCCGGACGAAAGGTAGCCGCCGTCATGGCGAACCTTTTGCGGTCAGAGCCAGCCGAGGCTTTCGCGGACTTCTTCCGGCGCGTATCCGTGCTGCCCGCCGTCGCCGATCCACACGACGCCGTCGGCCTCCGCCACCGGCCCGATCGCGTGTTCCTGTGGCAGCCGCGGCTGGATCGCCAACCGCACCCGCATCCCCGGCTCGTACCTGCGAAGCTCGTCGATCAGGTCGGCCACGGTGACCTCGCGTTGCGCCCCCCTGCGGTGTCTTCCCATAACACGCATGTAACCACTCCGCCGCCCCTCCGCCGACCGTCCCGCCCACCCCAAAGCGTCCGACGGCCCCAACTCTTCGCCGAAGCGCCCCCACGAACACCGGAACCCCGCCCCACCCACCACCCACACCTCGTCCCACCCCAGAAATCAGAGCAAAACCCCCAAAAGACGAAGCCCCACCGAAGAGCCTCCTGGAAACAAAGCCGAACCACAGGAAGACATGAGGACAACACCCCTGAGAAGGGGACGCCCCAAGGCCCTCAGAAGACGTAGAAACCACCCCCAGGCACACGCAGCGCGAAACCCCAAGGGGGCAAGGGGCGGAGCCCCAAAGAAAGGGGGGTGTAGGGGGCGAAGCCCCCACCGGGGGGCGTGGGGGCGGAGCCCCTCACATCGGGGGTCCGGGGGTCGCCCCCCGGGTCGGCAGGAAGGACGAGCCATGGCCCGCGCTTCCCGCGGGCACACTACCCCGCTCGTTCGTGGAGCTATGGGGATTCGAACCCCAGACCTCCTCCATGCCATGGAGGCGCGCTACCAACTGCGCCATAGCCCCGCCGCTGCGTGGACGTGCATCCCGCAGCGCGTGGTCAGTGTATCGGACGGGTGGGCCGGTCTCGAATCGTTTGGTGGTCAGGTCGCGGTGTCGGGGCGGTCGTCGCTGAGGACGGGTTCGGGGAGGGTGCCGGCGTTGTGTTCGGCGAGGCGCCAGCCGCCGTCGCGCATTTCGGTGATGACGGACCAGGAGCAGTTGGAGAGGCCGCCGAGTCGTTCCCAGGTTTCTTCGGGGAGGCGGAGGAGGTGGGACATGCCGAGGCGGAGCGCGGCGCCGTGGGACGCGACGACGAGTTGCCCGTCGGGGGGCAGGTCGTCGAGGGCGCGTTCGAGTGCGGTGCCGACGCGTTTGGCGACCTGGGCGCTGGTTTCGCCGCCGGGGGGTTGCCAGGCGGCGTGTTCGGCGGGGTAGCGTTCGCGGATTTCGCGGCCGGTGAGGCCTTCCCAGACTCCGCCGTCGCGTTCGATGAGGTCTTTGTCGTAGCGGATGGGGAGTCCGGTGAGGTCGGCGAGCGCTTTGGCGGTGTCGGCGGCTCTGCGGAGGGGGGAGGAGAGGAGTGCGGTGGGTTGGAGCCCGGCGAGGAGGGCGGCGGCGCGGCGGGCCTGCCGGTGTCCTGTCTCGTCGAGTGGGACGTCGGTTTTGCCTTGGAAGCGGTGTTCGACGTTCCAGGTGGTCTGGCCGTGGCGCCAGAGGACGAGCCGCCGTCTGCCGGGTTCGCGGGCGGCGCGGGGGTCACTCACTCGCGCTCCCGACGGTGCGGGCGCGCTGGTTCTGGTGGGCGGTGACGCTTTCCGGCAGGTCGATGAGGGGGCAGTCTTTCCAGAGCCGTTCGAGGGCGTAGAACATGCGGTCTTCTTCGTGCTGGATGTGCACGATGATGTCCGCGTAGTCCAGCAGGACCCAGCGGCCTTCGCGTTCGCCTTCCCGGCGGACGGGTTTGGCGCCGGCGTCTTCGCGGAGGCGTTTCTCGACTTCGTCGACGATGGCGCGGACCTGGCGGTCGCTGGGCGCGGAGCAGAGCACGAACGCGTCGGTGATGACGAGCTGCTCGCTCACGTCGTAGGCAAGAATGTCGTCGGCCAGCTTGTCGCCCGCCGCCTCGGCGGCGATCTGGACGAGCTGCGCCGCCCTCTCGGATGCGGTCACGATGCGCTCGCGATCCTCCCTGTAGGGGTCATCTCCGGTAACACCTTCTCACGGGTGACGGTCAACGGACCCCTATGTCGCTGTTCGACCGCTTTGTTCCTGCGGTCCTTCCGCTTCCAGGGTATGCGCCGGGGGCCGGACGGCGGATCCGGCGTGTCCGTTCGCGCTACACGCGGTAGAGGTCGCGCTTGTTGATGTACTGGACGATGCCGTCCGGCACGAGGTACCAGATGGGTTCGCCGGAGTGGACGCGTTCGCGGCATTCGGTGGACGAGATCGACAGGGCGGGGACCTCCATGAGGGAGACCCGCCCGTTGGGCAGTCCGGGGTCGGCGAGCCGGTGGCCGGGGCGGGTGACGCCGACGAAGTGCGCGAGTTCGAACAGTTCTTCGGTGTCGTGCCAGGTCAGCATCTTCTCCAGGGCGTCGGCGCCGGTGATGAAGAACAGGTCGGTGTCGGGGCCCTGGATCTGGCGCATGTCGCGGAGGGTGTCGACGGTGTAGGTGGGTCCGGGACGGTCGATGTCGACGCGGCTGACGGAGAAGCGCGGGTTGGACGCGGTGGCGATCACGGCCATGAGGTACCGGTCCTCGGCGGCGGCGACCTTCCGGTCCTCCTTGTGGGACGACAGGCCGGTGGGCACGAACACGACCTCGTCGAGCGAGAAGAAGTGCGCGACCTCGCTCGCCGCCACGAGGTGGCCGTGGTGGATCGGGTCGAACGTGCCGCCCATGATCCCCAGCCGCCGCTTTTGCGTCATGACGACGAGAATAGCCAGCGGGTCCGGTGCCGGGAACGTCCGGGGGGCCGGGCGCCCAGGTCGCGAGGGGACCGGGGACAGGGAACCCGGTGGGCCGGTGGTTCGTCGGAACTACCATGGCAGACTTGGCTTTCTTCACGGTCAAGGAGGGTTCCTGCCTCGTCACGATCGCCTCTCGGGAGACGCCTTCCGGTGAGATCTGACAGCGGTTCCGCAGGCGTTTTCCCTCTTCGCCGGTCTGACGGCGACGACATTTCGTGCCGCGTTCACAGCGCGGTCGCGAGTGACTCCGCGGTCGCATTCACGAAACCGATCGGTAAGCGGGGACGACGATTCCGCAGTGGTCATCGACCGCCCGTTCCGATGGGAACGGATGTAGATTTCAAGGGCCATGTTGTAGACGAGACGAACGCAGCCGGAGGCGCGGTTCGGGTACTCCCCCTTTTTCGGGGTCGGGGAGAAGCGGGACCTGGACGATCGACTCACGCGCCGCGTCACGACCAGCACACCATTCGAACATGCTATCGGGGGTCGGGCATGCGTTCACGTCCGCTCGTCCGTAGCCGCCGGGGCACGCGGCACCTCGTCGCCCGTCCGGAAGCGGGGCTTTGCGCCCATCAAGGAGGCCAGACATGACGGAGAACACACCGGATCGAGCACGCACACGGTTCCCGGGGATCAGTTCCCGGGCCTACGAACACCCGGCGGACCGGTCGGCGCTGGTGGCGCTGCGCTCGCTGTCCGGGTTCGACGTCGTCCTGCGGAAGCTGTCGGGGCTGGTCAACGAGCGGTCCCTGCGGCTGATGTTCCTCGGTGGGACGGTGCGTGTCGGCGAGGACCAGTTCCGCAACATCTACGACATGGTCCGTGACGCCTCCTACGTCCTGGACCTGCCGGAGGTGCCGGAACTGTACGTCCGGCAGGACCCGACGCCCAACGCGATGGCGCTCGGCTCCGACCACCCGTTCATCGTCCTGAACACCGGTCTCATCGATCTGCTGGACGACGAGGAGCTGCGGTTCGTCGTCGGGCACGAGGTGGGGCACATCCTGTCCGGGCACGCGGTCTACCAGACGATGATGCAGATCCTGCTGCAGATGGGGTCGCGGCTCGCGTGGCTCCCGCTCGGCAACATCGGCATCGCGGCGATCATCATCGGGCTGCGGGAGTGGTTCCGGAAGGCGGAGCTGTCGTCCGACCGGGCGGGGTTGCTCGTCGGGCAGGACGTGGACGCGGCGAAGCGGGTGAACATGAAGCTCGCGGGCGGGACGCGGCTCGGCGAGATGAGCGGCGAGGCTTTCCTGGAGCAGGCCCGCGAGTACGACGCGGCCGGCGACGTCCGGGACGGGCTGCTGAAGTTCTTGAATCTGCTCGGCCAGTCGCACCCGTACGCGGTGATCCGGTTCGCGGAGATCGACCGGTGGGCGCGCAGCGGCGAGTACGAGCGGATCCTCGCCGGCGACTACCCGCGCCGCGACGACGACGGCAACGCGTCCGTCTCCGACGAGGTCAAGAACGCGGCCCGCTCCTACCGGGAGTCGTGGGAGCGGACGGCCGACCCGTTCGTCGGCAAGGTCCGCGACATGGCGGACGCGGCGGCGGGCGCCGCGGGCGGCTTGTTCGACCGTTTCACCCGCCGCGACAACGGCCCCACCGACCGCAACTAACCGGGAAGACCCAGGGCCGCCGCGAGACGAACGCGGCGGCCCTTCCACGTTCCAGCCCGCCGACCGTCCCAGACCTCCGAGCGCTCAAGACCTCTGGGACGCCGGGCCTCCGGACGCGCCAGGCCGCGGGGTGTTGTGGCTAGAACGGGGTTGGGACGAGGAGTTCGACGTTGCGGTCGGCGGTGTCGCCGCGGCGGTTCTCGTCGCGTTCCTGCCAGTCGTTGGCCGCCAGTTCGCGGGCCAGTGACGCGAGCCGGACGGTGTCGGTGAGGCGGTCGTCGTGGGAGGCGGGACAGGCGGAGTCCAGGATCGTGGTGAAGATCGACAGTGTGCCGTCGCGGTTGTCGGCGAGTTCGACGATGCGGCTGTGCTGCGGGAAGTCGATGTGCGCGGCCGTGTTCACCTCCCAGAATCCTCCCGTGCCCTCGCGGGCGTGCGGGATGACGCGGTTGCGGTGCGTGTGGCCGTTCACCCACAGGATGACGTTGGGGTAGCGCAGGAGCAGGGCGCGGACCTCGTCGCCGAGGACACGGTCGCCGCCGAGCGGGTTGTCCAGGGACTCGATCGGGTGATGGCTGAACAGGACGAACAGCCGGTCGGTCGCCTTGTGCTCGACGACCGAGCCGTCGGCGGCGAAGTAGCGGCGGCTTCCGGCCTTCAGCTCCGCCTCCAGCCACGCGAACCGCTTCCTGTCGAGGGAGCCCTCCGAGTAGCCGCTGGGGTTGACGGTGTCGAGGACGAGGCCGCGGACGACACCCCGGTCGAAGGCGTAGTGGGCCGTCCCGTCGCGGAGGTTGGCCGCGGTGAAGCCGTGGCCGCGCGGGGACGCCGCCGTCGTGAAGTGTTCGGCGACGACCTCGCGGCGCGACAGCATCCGGCGGTTCCGGTCGGGCGTGACCGGGCGGAACAGGCCGCCCGCGCCGCCCTGTTCGCGGCCGAGGCGGAGCAGTTCGACGGGGTCGGCCCGCTTCAGTACGCGGGCGAGGCGTACGGCCTGGTCGTCGTCCGCCGGGGCGCCGATCTTGATCGGTCCGGTGGCGAGGGCGGAGAGAAGCGGGGTGACCGGCAGGTTGCCCTGGGCGAGGCCGTCGTGGTTGCCGAACACGGCGAGCCACGGCGAGTCGAGGCCGGTCGCCTGGAACGGCCGGCGGGCGGCGTCGAGGAGGCCGGGCACGCGGGGGAACCCGAACCGGGCGATCGGCAGGTCGGGCTCGGCGTCGGGCGGCGGGCCCTCGGGATGCCAGAAGGCGCGGTCGTAGGACGCCCAGTCCATGACGCCCTCGTAGCGGTCCGGGTCGCCGGAGTCGGGCCGGACACGGCCGCCGTCGAGCAGGTCGATGATCCAGCGGACCTCGTTGTACTGGACGTTGTCGGCGGCGTCCCCGGTGTTGATCGTGAACGCGAGCGGCAGCCCGGTCGCCGGGCCCCGTCCGGCGGCGTTCATCGCCCGGACCATCGCGTCGGCGATCTGCGTCGACAGGCTCTCCTGGGGGCGGTAGGCGCTCCGCACGGGCAGGACGTCCACGGCGTCGTGGAAGCGGTCGAGGAACTCGACGCGGGCCGGGGACTGCGCGTCGACGACGTGCACGTCGGTGAGATGGCCGAAGGCGAGGACGCCCCGGCGGGTGGCGGCGCGGCGCGGGGACGCGACGCCGCCGAGGTCGCGGCGGAGAACGTGCGGCTCACCGGGTCCGCTTCGGACGTACCGGTAGCCGCCGGCGCCCGTGGGGCCTAACAGGTACGTCCCGGCGAGTGTGGTGCCGTCGGCGGGGCCGCGGAGCGCGGGCGCGACCCCGTGGGCGAGGGCGGTGGAAGGACGTGGGGGAAACGCGACGAGTCCGGTGGAGGCGAGCCCAGCGCCGAGGGCGACGCCCTTCAGGACGTGGCGGCGGGTGTAATTCCGGGTCACACTTGTGCATCACACCACGGCCCCCATGGTGTCATCAATGGCCCGATGTCACACCATGTCGGCCGGGTCAGCCGCGCAGGTGGCCCTCGCCCGTCACCACGTACTTCGTGGACGTCAGTTCCGGAAGCCCCATCGGGCCGCGGGCGTGGAGCTTCTGCGTGGAGATGCCGATCTCCGCGCCGAAGCCGAACTCCTCACCGTCGGTGAAGCGCGTCGAGGCGTTCACCATCACGGCCGCCGAGTCGACCAGCGCGACGAAGCGTTTCGCGGCGGGCTGCGACGCGGTGACGATCGCCTCCGTGTGACCGGAGCCGTAGCGGCGGATGTGGGCGACGGCGTCGTCGAGGGAGTCGACGACGCGGGCGGCGATGTCGAGCGACAGGTACTCGGCGTACCAGTCGTCCTCGGTCGCCTCCACGACCTCCGTCCCGTATGACCGGATCCGGTCATCGCCGTGGACGGTGACGCCGGCGTCGCGGAGCGCGGCGAGCGCGCGTGGCACGAACTTGTCGGCGATGTCGGCGTGCACCAGGAACGTCTCGGCGGCGTTGCACACCGACGGCCGCTGCGTCTTGGCGTTCAGCAGGATGTCCACGGCCATGTCCACGTCGGCGGCGGCGTCCACGTACACCGCGCAGTTCCCGACGCCCGTCTCGATCACCGGGACCGTCGACTCCTCCACCACCGAGTTGATCAGCGAGGCGCCGCCGCGCGGGATCAGCACGTCCACCAGCCCGCGGGCCCGCATCAGATGCTTCACCGAGGCGCGGGAGGTGCCCGGCACGAGAGCCACCGCGTCCACCGGGACCTCGGTGTCCGCCAGCGCCCGGCGCATCACCTCGACCAGCGCCGTGTTCGAGTCGTGCGCCGACGACGAGCCGCGCAGCAGCGCCGCGTTCCCGCTTTTCAGGCACAGCGCGGCGGCGTCCACGGTCACGTTCGGCCGGCCCTCGTAGATGATGCCGACGACGCCGAGCGGCACCCGCACCTGCCGCAGTTCAAGCCCGTTCGGCAGGACGTTCCCGCGCACCGACTCCCCCACCGGGTCCGGCAGCGCGGCGACCTTCCGGACGGCGTCGGCGATCGCGGCGATCCGGCTCTCCGACAGGCTCAACCGGTCGATCATGGACTCGGAGGTGCCGTTCTCGCGGGCCCGCGTGACATCGACCTCGTTCGCCTTGACGAGCTCCGGCGCCGCGTCGACCAGCGCGTCCGCGATCCGGTGCAGCGCCGCGTCCTTCGCCGCCCGCGGCAGGGGGGCCAGCCCGGCGGCGGCCTCCCGGGCGCGCCGCGCCACGGTCAGGAACTCCTCGGCCTCGCTCATCACACGTCCCCTCCTTCAAGGACCACGAGGTGGTCACGGTGGATGATCTCGCGTTCGTATTCGGCGCCGAGTTCGCGGGCCAGCCAGCGCGTGGACCGTCCCATCAGGTCGGGAATCTCGGACGCGTCATAGTTGACCAGGCCGCGGGCGACGACACGGCCGGCGGTGTCGCACAGGTCGACGGGGTCTCCGGCGGCGAAGTCCCCGGCCACGCCCGTCACCCCGGCGGGCAGCAGCGACTTGCGGCGCCGCACCACCGCCTCGACCGCCCCCGGGTCGAGGGTGACCCGGCCCTGGCCGGTGGTGGCGTGGGCGAGCCACAGGTCCCGGGTCGACATGCGGCGGGCGTCCGCCGGGTGGAACAGCGTCCCGACCGGGTCGCCGCCGAGCGCCCGCGCGGCGGACGCGGCGTCCGTCAGCACGACGGGGACGCCCGCGATCCGGGCAGCCTCGACCTTGGTGACCATGCCGCCGGTGCCGACGCGTCCCGAACCGCCGAGGTTGACGTCCGCGAGGTCGTCCGGTCCGCGCACGTCGCTGACGCGGCGGGCGCCGGGACGGCGCGGGTCGCCGGTGTAGAGGGCGTCGACGTCCGACAGCAGGATCAGCGCGTCCGCGCGGATCAGGTGCGCGACGAGCGCGGCGAGCCGGTCGTTGTCGCCGAAGCGGATCTCGTCGGTGGCGACGGTGTCGTTCTCGTTCACGATCGGCAGGATGCCGAGGGCGAGGAGCTGCGCGAGGGTGCGCTGCGCGTTGCGGTGATGGGAGCGGCGCATCATGTCGTCGGCGGTGAGCAGCACCTGCCCGACCGTCAGCGCGTAGCGGGCGAACGACGAGGTGTACCGGGCGAACAGCAGGCCCTGCCCGACGCTCGCCGCCGCCTGCTGGGTGGCGAGGTCGCGGGGCCGCCGGGTCAGCCCGAGCGGGCCGAGGCCCGCGGCGATCGCGCCGGACGACACGAACACGATCTCGGTGCCGTCGGCGCGGCGGGCGGCGAGGACGTCGACGAGCGCGTCGATGCGGTTCGCGTCGATCGTGCCCTCCGGGGTGGTCAGCGACGACGATCCCGCCTTCACCACGATCCGGCGGGCCTTCTCGATCGCCCCGCGTTCACTCATGACCATCCGTCCAGCCGACGGTCGGTGCCGCGCGGCCCGAGGGCCACGTCACCGGCGGGGACCTCCGGCTCCCAGTCGAAGACGACCGACTCGTCGGTGGTGCCGATCAGCACGGTGGCGCCCGCGGTCGCGCCCGCGTCGGCGAGGGCGTCCTCCACGCCGAGCCGGGCCAGCCGGTCGGCGAGGTAGCCGACGGCCTCCTCGTTCGCGAAGTCCGTCTGCCGCAGCCAACGGACGGGCTTCGACCCGGTGATCAGGTACGTGTTGCCGCCGAGGTCCTTGACCTCGAAGTCGGTGTCGCCGCCGACCGGCTCCGGCCGGATCACGATGCGGGTCGGTTCGACCGGCGGCAGCGACGCGCGGTACTCGCCGACCATCGCCGCCATCGCGAACGACAGTTCCCGCAGACCCTCGTGCGTCGCCGCGGACACCTCGAACACCTTCAGGCCGCGCGCCTCGAACTCGGGTCGGACCATCTCGGCGAGGTCGCGTCCGTCGGGGACGTCCACCTTGTTCAGCACGACGATGCGCGGCCGGTCCGACAGGGGACGGTCGCCGAGCACCCGGTCGTAGGCCCGCAGTTCCCGTTCGATGACCTCGAAGTCGCTGACCGGGTCGCGTCCCGGCTCCATCGTCGCGCAGTCGAGGACGTGCGCGAGGGTGGAGGAGCGTTCGATGTGGCGGAGGAAGTCCAGGCCGAGGCCGCGGCCCTCGCTGGCGCCCTCGATGAGGCCGGGGACGTCCGCGACCGTGAACGTCGTGTCGCCCGCGCCGACCACGCCGAGGTTCGGGATCAGCGTCGTGAACGGATAGTCGGCGATCTTCGGTTTGGCGGCGGACAGCGCGGCGATCAGCGACGACTTGCCCGCGCTGGGGAACCCGACGAGCGCGACGTCGGCGACGCTCTTCAGCTCCAGGACGACGTCGCGCGTCTCACCCGGCTCGCCGAGCAGCGCGAACCCGGGGGCCTTGCGTTTGGCGGTCGCGAGGGCCGCGTTCCCGAGGCCGCCGGCGCCGCCGCGGGCGATGACGTACCGGGTGCCCTCCCCGACCAGGTCGGCCACGACCCGGTCGCCCTCCTTGACGACGGTGCCGTCCGGGACGGGCAGGAGCACGTCGCCGCCGTCGGCGCCCGTGCGGTGGCCGCCCTGCCCGGGGCGGCCGTTGCCCGCCTTGCGGTGCGGGCGCCGGTGGTAGTCCAGGAGGCTCGCGGTGTTCGCGTCGACGACGAGGACGACGTCGCCGCCGCGTCCGCCGTTCGCGCCGTCGGGGCCGCCGAGCGGCTTGAACTTCTCCCGGTGGATCGACGCGCAGCCGTTGCCGCCGTTGCCCGCGCCGACGTGCAGCACCACCCGGTCGACGAACTGCGCGCCCGACCCCGCTCCAGCGGCCACGGTGAACTCTCCTCAAGGAAAAAGACGAAAGGGCGGACCGGAAATTCGGTCCGCCCCTTCAAGAAGTCTGCTGCCCAGGCGGACTATTCCGCCGGGGGGACGACGCTCACGGCGTTGCGACCGCGGTAGCGGCGGAACTCCACCGCGCCCGCGACCAGCGCGAACAGCGTGTCGTCGCCGCCGCGCCCGACGCCGGGGCCGGGGTGGAAGTGGGTGCCGCGCTGCCGGACGATGATCTCGCCGGCCTTGACCACCTGGCCGCCGAACCGCTTCACGCCGAGGCGCTTGGCGTTGGAGTCGCGACCGTTACGGCTGGACGATGCGCCCTTCTTGTGTGCCATGTGACCGCTCTCCCTTACTTCCCGGTCGAAATACCGGTGATCTTGACCTCGGTGTACGGCTGGCGGTGACCCATCCGCCGCTTGTACCCGGTCTTGTTCCGGTAGTGCATGATGTTGATCTTCGGGCCCTTGACCGCGCCGAGGATCTCGCCGGTCACCTCGTAGCGCGCGAGGTCGGCCGAGCCGCTGACGACCGTGTCGCCGTCCACGACCAGCACCGCCGGGAACGTGACGGTCGAGCCGACCTCACCGGCCAGCTTGTCGACGGTCAGCACGTCGTCGACGGCGACCTTCTCCTGCCTGCCGCCTGCGCGAACAATCGCGTACACCGCGGAAACCCTTCGTCTTCGCGCGCTTCCGGACTGAACCGGTCCCACGCGTGGTTGACACCAGCCCCCGGATGGGGGCCTACCTCCGGCACCGGGCCGAAGGCGGCACACCAGAGGTGACCCTGATGCTCTCTGCTCGCCCTCACCGGATCGGTGAAGTGCGCACCGAACGTCCCCGAACGGGTTCGCGGTGCTGGTTCGGATGGCGCGCCACGACGCGCCGATGCCGGACACGTCAAGACGCGCCCAACCCCTGAATTGTACAGGTACTCGGCACCCCGGCAAATCGCTCGACCGGGGCCCACCGGTGGGCGGGACGGCCCCGCCCACCGGGTCGGGTCATTCGGCGTCGGCCTCGCCGGTGGGGGCGGCGGCCGAGGCGCGGCGGACGCGGCGACGGCGGGTGACCGGCTCCTCCCCGGGTTCGGCGCCGCCGACACCGTTCGCGTCGGAGACGGTCGGCGCGGAGCCGTTGAGGTCCGAACCGGTCGACTCTGTACCGGTCGACTCTGTACTCGCGGGCTCCGTGTCGGTCGACTCAGAACCGGAGGGCTCAGGACCGGACGGCTCGGTGGCGGTCGGCTCGGTGCCGTTGGGGGTGACCGGGACGGGTTCGGCCGAGTCCAGCGCGGCCGGGGAGGTGCCGGCGGTCTCCTTCGCGGCTTCGGCCGCCTCGACCGCGGCCTGCGCGGGAGACTCGTCGCCGTCGAGCTCCGGGGGCGGGCCCGCCGGGCGCTTGGCGGGGCCCGACCTCCTGCGCCGGGCGCGCGCCGGTTCGGGGGCCTCGGACGGCGCCGGTTCCGCGGGCGCCTCCGCGACCGCCCTCACCGCTTCGGCCGGTTCGAGCTTTTCGCGCTTTTCGGCGGGTTCCGGCTTCTCGGCCGGTGCGGCGGGTGCCACCGCGCGGGTCTCGTGCTCGGCGAGCTTCTCCTCGACGACCCGCTCGATCTCGCCCTTGCGCCTGCGGCGACGGCCGCTCTCCTTACCGGCCGCCTTGTCCGCCTTCGGCTCGACCGGGGACAGGTGGACGTGGATGCCGCGTCCACCGCAGGACTCGCAGGTCTCCGAGAACGCCTCCAGCAGGCCCTGACCGACGCGCTTGCGGGTCATCTGCACCAGGCCCAGCGAGGTGACCTCGGCGACCTGGTGCTTGGTACGGTCCCGCGACAGGCATTCCACGAGACGGCGCAGCACGAGATCGCGATTGCTCTCCAGCACCATGTCGATGAAGTCGATCACGACGATGCCGCCGACGTCGCGGAGCCGGAGCTGGCGGACGATCTCCTCGGCCGCCTCCAGGTTGTTGCGGGTGACCGTCTCCTCCAGGTTGCCGCCCTGCCCGGTGAACTTGCCGGTGTTGACGTCGATGACCGTCATGGCCTCGGTCCGATCGATCACCAGGGAGCCGCCGGACGGCAGCCACACCTTGCGGTCGAGGGCCTTGGCGATCTGCTCGTCGATCCGGAACGCCGACAGCGCGTCCTGGTCGGAGGTCCAGCGCTCGACGCGGTCGGCGAGATGCGGGGCGACGTACTGGACGTAGTCGGAGACGGTGTCCCAGGCGTCGGCGCCCGACACGACGAGCTTGGAGAAGTCCTCGTTGAAGATGTCGCGGACGACCCGGATCGTCAGGTCCGGCTCGCCGTACAGGAGGGACGGCGCGGAGGCGGTCTTGACCTTCTTCTGGATGTTGTCCCACTGGGCGGCGAGGCGCGACACGTCCCGGGCGAGTTCCTCCTCGGTGGCGCCCTCCGCGGCGGTCCGCACGATCACGCCCGCGTTCTCCGGCATGACCTTCTTCAGGATCGACTTGAGGCGGCTGCGCTCCTTGTCGGGGAGCTTGCGGCTGATGCCGGTCATCGAGCCGTCCGGCACGTACACGAGGTAACGGCCGGGCAGCGAGACCTGGCTGGTGAGACGGGCGCCCTTGTGGCCGAGGGGGTCCTTGGTGACCTGGACGAGCACCGACTGGCCGGACTTCAGCGCCGACTCGATGCGGCGCGGCTGGCCCTCCAGCCCGGAGGCGTCCCAGTTGACCTCGCCCGCGTACAGGACGGCGTTGCGTCCCTTGCCGATGTCGACGAACGCCGCCTCCATCGACGGCAGCACGTTCTGGACCTTGCCGAGGTACACGTTGCCCACGTACGACTGGTGCGTCGCGCGGTTCACGTAGTGCTCGACGAGCACGTCGTCCTCGAGGACGGCGATCTGGGTGCGCTCGCCCTCCTGACGGACGACCATGACCCGCTCGACGGCCTCGCGGCGGGCGAGGAACTCGGCCTCGGTGATCACCGGCGGGCGGCGGCGGCCCTGCTCGCGGCCCTCCCTGCGGCGCTGCTTCTTGGCCTCCAGCCGGGTCGAGCCCCGCACGGACTGGACCTCGTCCTCGGCGGCGGCGCGGGCCTCCCGGGCGGTGCGGACGTGGACGACGGTGTTCGGCGGATCGTCGGTGCCGGTGCCGTTGTCGGCGTCGGCCCCGGAACGGCGGCGCCGGCGGCGACGGCGGCGGCTCGTCCCGCTCTGGGAGGCGTCGTCCTCATCGCCCTCGTCGCTCTCGTCGGCGACGTCCCGCTCGGCCTTGGCGTCCTTGGAGTCCTTGGTGTCCTTCGACTCCTTGGCCTTGGCCGCCTTGTCCTTCTTGGGAGCCTTCTCCTTCTTGGCGGCTTTGGCCCCCGTCTTGGCGGGTTCCTCGTCCTTCTCCTCGGCCTCGTCGGCCTGCGCCTCGTCCTCGGCGCCCTCCTTGCCGCCCCGGCCGCGGCCACGGCCGCCCCGGCGGCGACGGCGGCGGGACGGACGGTCGTCGGAGTCGTCCTCGTCGGCCGCCCGGTCGTCGCGCTCGTCGTGCTCCTCGTCGGCGGCGTCCTGCTCGGCGGTGTCGCGTTCGTCCTTCGGGCGGGCGGGCGGCCCGGCCTTCGGCTGCGGCGGCTGGAACACGACCATCGGCGGCTGGAACGTCACGCCCGGGACCCCGACGCCCGCGGCGGGCTCGATCTCCGACACCTGACCGGCGGACGGCTCCACCCCGGTCGGGGCGGGCGGGACCTCCGGCACCGTCGGGACGGTGGGCGCCGCGGGCGGCTCGGCGGCCTCCTGCGCGGCGGACGCGGCGGACGTGGTGCGCCGCCTGGTCCGGGTGCGGGTCCGGGTGGGGGGCGGCTCCTCGCCCTCGGGCTCGGTCTCGGTGTCCGGGGAGACCTCGGCACCCGTCATCGGAACGGGCTCGGGCGTCTCGGCGGCCTTCCCGCTCCTCGTGCGGGTGCGGGTCCGGGTCGTGCGCTTCGGCGGCTCGGGGGCCTCCTCGGCGGCGGGACCGTCCGGTGCCTCCGGCGGCGGGCCCGCGGGGCGGCTCGCCCGCCGGGCGCGCGCCTTCGCCTCGGTCTCGGCGCCGGATTCGGCCTCGGGTCCTGGATCGGTCGCCGCGCCCGCGTCGCCGGTGTTCGCGCTCTTCGCGCTCGCGTTCGCCGTGTTCGCGTTCGTGGGGTCGTCGGTGGTGTCGTTGTCGGTGCCTTCGGCGTTGGCCGAATCGGCTTCGTTCTCAAGCATGCGGGCAATCTCCCGTCAGGCTCCCGGGCGCGTCCGCTCGCTCCGCCGAGGGGCGGATCGACGCGGTGCGCCGCACGAGAGCGCTCCGTCAGTCGTCGGCGTCGCCACGCCCGGACGAGGTCCGGTCATGACGACGAAGTCGTCGGGGGTGCGCCGGCCGTACCCTGCGGGACCGGTTCCGTGTCTCCACGGCTTCGGTCTCACGGTCAGGCGCTGACGGCATCCACGCTCGCGGCGTCCCCGGGCTGCGGCCGCTCCTGGCCGCGGGCCGTCTCGGCGTCGTCGCCGGACGGCAGGCCGGTCTCCCGGTCGGGATCCAGAGGATCCGCGAGACCACCGGTGTCCGCGCGCAGGGGCCCCTGCGCCAGCCTGGTCACCAACGGGGGTGACGGCGGCGCGAGGTCGGCGACCTGGCGCAGTCCGGTGAGGATGTCGTCGGGTCGTACGGCGGGTGTGGAATGCCGAACAACCATTCGAAGTATCGCACAAGGGGCATCCGCCGACTCCGCGGCGCGCCGGTCCAGCTCGCACGCGGACACGGCGGCGCGCACGTCGAAACGACGCAGCCCCTTCTTGGTGAGGCGCTCGACCTCGATGCTCCCGGCGGCCATGAAGGCGGCCACGGCTTCGGCGGCGTCGTCGGATGACACGCCGTCCAGCCGGATCCGCCATTCGGACGCCTCAAGCCGATCCACGAACGCGCCCGCTCTCGGCTGCGCGTCGCCCACGCGTCCCGCCCGTACCGGTACGACGTCCACGATGTCGAGCCCGGGGGGCAGTGCCGCGTCGAGATCGGCCCGCACCCGCGCAGGGTCGCGGATCTCGGTGAGCCCGATCTCCAGGTATTCCGCCTCGCTGGCCACCCCTGTCGCCGCCGCACCCGCGTACGAGATCTTCGGGTGGGGGGTGAATCCGCCGCTGAACGCGACAGGGATCCCGGCGCGCCTGACGGCGCGTTCCACGGCCCGGGAAATGTCGCGGTGGCTCGTGAACCGCAGCCTGCCCCGCTTGGCGTAGCGGACGCGCAGTCGCTGGGTCACGGGGGCCGGCGCCGGACCCTCCGGCATGGGTGCCAGGGTTCTGGTCCTTCCTACTCGTGCCGAGTCGAAAAACTTAGGTCTCCCTATAGAGTACGGGTCGCTGGGCCGTGCTCGGCCAGGCACCGGTGCCGTGGCTCCCGTAGCCCCGCAGTACACGGCCTTCACACGGCCGGTTCCGGCTAGACGACCGACAGCGGGAGCAGCTTCCGACCCGTGGGGCCGATCTGGATCTCCGTGCCCATGGTGGGGCAGACGCCGCAGTCGTAGCAGGGCGTCCAGCGGCAGTCCTCGACCTCGGTCTCGTCGACGGCGTCCTGCCAGTCCTGCCACAGCCACTCGCGGTCGAGACCGGCGTCGAGGTGGTCCCACGGTAGGACCTCGACCTCGTCGCGTTCCCGGACGGTGTACCAGGCGAGGTCGACGGGCTCGTCCGCCAGGGCCTTCTCCGCGGCGGTCGTCCAGCGCTCGTAGGAGAAGTGCTCGCTCCAGCCGTCGAAGCGGCCGCCGTCCTCCCACACCGCCCGGATGATCTTCCCGACGCGGCGGTCGCCGCGCGACAGCAGGCCCTCGACGATGGACGGCTGCCCGTCGTGGTAGCGCAGCCCGATGGCGCGGCCGTACTCCTTGTCGCCGCGCAGGGCGTCCTTCAGGGCCCGCAGGCGCCGGTCGACGGTCTCGTGGTCGCACTGCGCGGCCCACTGGAACGGGGTGTGCGGCTTCGGCACGAACCCGCCGATGGAGACCGTGCAGCGGATGTCCTTGCGGCCGGTGGCCTCGCGGCCGGCGCGGATGACGCGTTTGGCCATGTCGGCGATCGCGAGGACGTCCTCGTCCTCCTCGGTGGGCAGGCCGCACATGAAGTACAGCTTCACCTGCCGCCAGCCGTTCTCGTACGCGGTGGTGACGGTGCGGATCAGGTCGTCCTCGGTGACCATCTTGTTGATGACCTTGCGCATCCGCTCGGAGCCGCCCTCCGGGGCGAACGTCAGGCCGGAGCGGCGACCGCCGCGCGAGAACTCGTTGGCGAGGGTGATGTTGAAGGCGTCGACGCGGGTGGACGGCAGCGACAGCGACGTGTTCGTGCCCTCGTACCGGTCGGCGAGGCCCTTGGCGACGTCCCCGATCTCGCTGTGGTCGGCGCTGGACAGGCTGAGCAGCCCGACCTCCTGGAACCCGGACTCCTTCAGGCCCTGGTCGACCATCGCGCCGATCGTGGTGATCGACCGTTCCCGGACCGGACGGGTGATCATCCCGGCCTGGCAGAACCGGCAGCCGCGCGTGCAGCCGCGGAAGATCTCCACGCTGAACCGTTCGTGGACGGTCTCCGCGAGCGGGACGAGGGGCTTCTTCGGGTACGGCCACTGGTCGAGGTCCATGACGGTGTGCTTCTCGATCCGCCACGGGACGCCGGGCCGGTTCGGCGCGACCCGCTGGATCCGCCCGTCGGGCAGGTAGGTGACGTCGTAGAAGCGGGGCACGTACACGCCGCCGGACGCGGCGAGCCGCAGCAGCAGCTCGTCCCGGCCGCCGGGCCCGCCCTCGGCCTTCCACTCGCGGATCACCTCGGTGATGGCGAGCGCGATCTCCTCGCCGTCGCCGAGGACGGCCGCGTCGACGAAGTCGGCGATCGGCTCGGGGTTGAATGCGGCGTGCCCGCCCGCGATGACGATCGGGTGGTCGTCGGTGCGGTCGGCGGCGGTCGGCGGGACGCCCGCGAGGTCGAGGGCGGTGAGCAGGTTCGTGTAGCCGAGCTCGGTGGAGAACGACACGCCGAGCACGTCGAACGCGGCGACCGGGCGGTGCGCGTCCACGGTGAACTGCGGGATGCCGTGCTCCCGCATGACGGCCTCCATGTCGGGCCACACCGAGTACGTCCGCTCCGCGAGGACGCCGTCGCGCTCGTTCAGGATCTCGTAAAGGATCTGGACGCCCTGGTTCGGCAGCCCGACCTCGTAGGCGTCGGGGTACATCAGCGCCCAGCGGACCTCGGCCTCGTCCCAGTCCTTGACCTGGGAGTTCAGCTCACCGCCCACGTACTGAATCGGCTTCTGCACGCTCGGGAGCAGCGGCTCCAGGCGCGGGAAGATCGACTCGACCGGCATGGCGGAACCCTCCGTGCAGGGGACGTTGGGAAGAACGTCCACTCTACCGGCGCCGCCCGGCCCGCCGACCGCTCCGCGCCCGCCCGCGGCCCCCGGAGAGCCCGCCCGGGGCTCAGTCGAACGCGCGGCGGCGCACGTGCACGGCCTGGAGCAGGCCGAACGCGATCATGTTGGCGAAGGTCGCCGAGCCGCCGTACGACACGAACGGCAGCGGCAGCCCGGTGATCGGCATGATCCCGATCGACATCCCGACGTTCTGGAACGTCTGGAACCCCAGCCAGCACACGACACCGGTCGCGACGAGCGTCCCGAACAGGTCGGCGGCCTGGGTGGCGATGCGCAGGCCGCGCCACAGCACCACACCGAGCAGCGCGACGATCATGGCGCCGCCGACGAAGCCGAGCTCCTCCCCCGCCACCGTGAAGATGAAGTCGGTCTGCTGCTCGGGGACGAAGTGGCCGCCGGTCTGCTCGCCCTGGAACAGGCCCTTGCCGAACCCGCCGCCCGACCCGACCGCGATCCGGGCCTGCTGCGCGTTGTAGCCTGCGCCGCGCGGGTCGGCCTCCGGGTCCAGGAACGCGGTGAACCGGGCGATCTGGTAGTCCTCCAGCAGGCCGAAGAACCACACCGCGGCGGCCGCGGCCAGCCCGCCACCGACAAGGCCGAACAGCCATCGCTTCTGCGCGCCGGAGATCGCCAGCATGCCGAGCACGACCGCGATGAACACCAGCGTGGTGCCGAGGTCGGGCTGCAACATGATCAGCACGGCGGGCACGCCCGCCAGGACGAGGGCGAGCAGCACGTCGCGGCGGCCCGGCCCGATCTCCCCGTCGCGCGGCTCGCCCATGATCATCGCGAGCAGCACCACGAGCCCGACCTTCGCGAACTCCGACGGCTGCACCTGGAAGCCGCCGCCGAGCACGATCCACGAATGCGACCCGTTGATCGTCTCGCCGAGCGGGGACAGCACCGCGACCAGGCCCACGCACGCCACCGCGTACAGGATGGGGACGTAGGCGCGCAGCAGCCGGTAGTCCAGAACGGTGACGACGCCGCCGAGCACGAACCCGATGACCAGGTTCAGGATGTGCCGTTTGAGGAAGCCCTCCGGGTCCTTGCCCTGCTCGGTCAGCAGTTGGAACGTCGCCGAGCGCACCAGCAGCGCGCCGACGACCGACAGCGCCAGCACGGCCACGAACAGCGGCCAGTCGAGCCGCCGCAGCTCGCCGACCCGGCTGCGCCATCCCCGCCGCGCCGCGTACCCCTCGACGGTGCCGACACCCGAACCGGTGATCACGGCGCGGTTCCCGTGCCGGGCAGCGGCGGCAGCTCGGAGGGCAGCCCGCCGTTCCTGAGGATGGGCTTGCGGTCCTTCGTCCCGTACATGGCCTCCCAGATCTGCCGGACGATCGGCGCGGCCGTGGACGCGCCCGTGCCGCCCTGCGAGACCATCGCCACGACCGCGAACCGCGGCTCCTTCACCGGGCCGAACGAGGCGAACCAGGAGGTGTCCTCCTTGCCGTACACCTCGGCGGTGCCGGTCTTCCCGCCGACCTCGACGGTCTTGGTGTCGAACCCGGAGAACGCGCCCGCGGCCGTGCCCTCCTTCGGAACGTCGGCGAGGGCGTTGCGGATGTACTTCAGGACCTTGGAGTCGACGGGCAGTTTCTCCGCCGGCGGCTCCTGGATCCCGCGGACGACCGTGCCGTCCGGGCGGACCACCGCGACGCCGAGCCTGGGCACGACCAGCCGTCCGCCGTTCGCGACGGCCGCGTACGCGCGGGCGAGCTGCAACGGCGTCACCAGCACGTCACCCTGCCCGACCGAGAAGTTGGCGGCGTCACCGGGACGCCACACGTACCCCTCGGTGCAGTTCTCCGTCGCGATCGCCTTCAGGTAGGCGGCGCGGGCCGGGTCGGTCTTGGCGACCTGCGGGTAGCCCTCCTTGGCGCCCTTGCAGTTGGCCTCCTTGGTGGCCTCCCAGAAGTTCCTCTTCCACCCCCGGTCGGGGATGCGGCCGTCGCTCTCGCTCGGCAGGTCGATGCCGGTGCGCGACCCGAAACCGTACTCGCGCGCCATCTTCACCATCGGGTCGGACGGGTTCTTCTTCGGTTTCATCCCGCCGTCGCGCTGCCACTCCTGGTACGCGAACCGGTAGAAGATCGTGTCGCAGGACTTGACGAGGGCGGTGTGCAGCGTCATCGGGCCGAGCGCCTGCCCCTCGAAGTTCGAGAACGCCCGGTTGCCGACGTTGTACGAACCGGGGCACGGATAGATGCCCTTCAGGCTCGCGCCGTCCCGCACCGCGGCGGACACCGAGGAGATCTTGAACGTGGATCCGGGAGCGAACTGGCCCTGCGTGACGCGGGAGATCAGCGGCTCGCCCTTCTTCTTGCCGAGCAGCGCCTCGTACTGCTCCTGGGAGATCCCGCCGGTCCAGATGGCCGGGTCGTACGTGGGGTGGCTGGCCATCGCGACCATCCGGCCGTTGCGGACGTCCATCACGACCGCGGCGCCCGAGTCCGCCGGGCGGCCCGCCTTGCGCGCCGCGTCGATGGCGCCCTTGAGCGCCTTCTCCGCGGCACCCTGCACGCCCGCGTCGATGCTGGTGACGAGATGGTTTCCGGGGACGGGCGCCTTCTCCTCGGCGGTGCCGGTGACGCGTCCCTGGCTGTCGACGAGGACCTTGCGGAACCCGGGCTCGCCGCGCAGCGCCGCGTCGTACTGCGCCTCCAGGCCCGCGCGGCCGACGAGGTCGACGCCGCTGTACCCGGTGACCTTGAGGCCGGTGCGCTTGTCGAGTTCCTCCTGCGTGACCGGCTGGAGGTAGCCGAGGACCTGCGCGGGCTTCGCGCCCTCCGGCTCCGGGTAGTCGCGGACGGCCTGGACCTGCGCGGTGACGCCGGGAAAGTCCTCCTGACGTTCCATGATCTGAAGGGCGCGCCTCGGGTCGACGTGGTCCTCGACGGGAATCGGCTGGTACGGGGACCCGGGCCAGCAGGGCCGCTTGATGTCGGGCGCGCACAGCCTGATGCGCTTGGTGATCTCGTCCTGGCCGATGCCGAGGACGGACGCGAGGCGTTTCAGGACGGCCTCGCCCCCGTCGTCCTGCCGGGACAGCGTCGTCCGGTCGACCGACACCACGAGCGCGCTGGTGTTGCGGACGAGGGGCCGTCCCCGATCATCGAGAATCATGCCGCGGACGGCCGGCACGACGATGTCGCGGGTGCGGTTCTGCGCGGCGATGTCCCGGTAGTGCTGGCCCTCCAGAACCTGGAGGGTCCACAGCCGGCCGATGAGGACGAGCAGCAGCGCGCCGACCAGCACGTACAGGACGACGAGGCGGAAGTGGGTGCGGGGGTTCACAGGTTCCCGCCCCGCCCCGACATCGCGCGGTACCTGGCGGCGGGCACCGAGAGGCCGTCGACGCGGGCCCGCTCGGTCCGTTCGTACCGGCGGGTGACGCGCAGCACCGCCCACACGACGAACGGGCTCGCGATGACGTCGTAGAGCACCTGGAGCGGGACCATGCTCGACACGGTCGCCCATTCGGCGCGCGGATCACCGAGGATCATGCCGGTTCCGGCGTACACGACCGTCCCGGCGAGCGCGCCCGCGGCGACGGCGAAGAACGGCACGACCGACTGCCGGTCCATCTCGGTGGACGCGGCGCCGCACAGGTAGCCGATGAGGCAGTAGACGAGCGCGTACCGGCCGAGCGTGTGGTCGGCGGGCGGGATGATGTCGGCGGCGAGCCCGGCGAGGAACCCGGCGACCATGCCCGTCATCGATCCGGCGACCAGGGCCAGCGCCACGACGGCGAGCAGCACCAGGTCGGGTTGGACGCCGCCGGGCAGCGGCAGCCGGTTGGCCACCGACACCTGCAGGATCAGCGTCACGACGATCACCACGGCGGCGACCGCGGAGCGGCCCGCCGCCGTTGGCTCGGGCGGGTTCAGCACGTCAGTTCCCCCGGCTCGGAGTCGTGGTCGGGCTCGGCGACGTCGTCCGGGACGGCGCCGGTGTGGGGGGCACTGCCGGAACCGCGACCGGTCTCGGTTTCGGCGGCAGCACCGCGTCCCGAGGGTCGGTCTTCGGCGGGGCGACGACCACGGCGACGACGTCCAGGCTGGTGAACCTCACGAACGGCCGCACGTAGGCGGTGCGGGTCAGGCCGCCGGAGGAGCGGTCGATGCGCTCGACCACGCCGATCGGGATGCCGGGGACGTAGGGCCGCTGCCCCTGCGATCCGAGCGTGACGAGCCGCTGCCCCGGCTGGATCGGCGCGGCGGCGTTCAGCAGTTGCAGGCGCAGCGGCGTGCCGCCGTGCCCGCCGAGGCCACGGCGCCCGCGGCCCTGGACGATCCCGATCTCCTTGGAGCCCTCCAGCCGGGACCCGACCGACGACGTCTGGTCGGTGGCGAGCAGCACGGTCGCCGTCGCGGGACCGACGCGGGTGACACGGCCGACGAGCCCGTCGGCGCTCATCACGGTCATGTCGGGCTTGACGCCGCTGCGGCCGCCGACGTCGATCGTGACGGTGTCCTCGAAACCCTGTCCCGCGGAGATCACCTGCGCGGCGAGGATCTTGTAGCCGCCCATGCCGGCGGAGCCGAGCAGCCGCTGAAGCTGCGCGGACCTGTCCTGGTCGAGCCGCATGGAGCGCAGCCGCTCGCGCAGCCGCTGGTTCTGCCGTTCGAGCCGGTCGGCGCGGCGCCGCTCCCCCGGCGCGTCGGTGACGGCGTCGACGGTGTTGCTCACCGGCCGGACGACGGACGCCGACGCGCGTTCCACGGGACCGAACACGGTGGCACCGACATCGCGCAGGCCGCGCAGCGGGGACTCCTCCCCGCCGCGATAGTCGATGGTGATCATCGCGAGCGCCACGACGAGCAGCACGCCGAGGACGACGCGGGTGCGCCGGGTGTCCTTCACCCCTCCGACCTTTCGTTGTCGCGTCCGCCGGGGGGGTCGCCTAGTGCCGCGGCTCCGGTACGAGGACCTGCCGGAGCTCCTCGAAGTCCTCGACGCACTTGCCGGTGCCGAGCACCACGGAGTCGAGCGGATTGTCCACGAGGTGGATCGGCATCCCGGTCTCCTCCCGGAGCCGCTCGTCGAGGTTCTTCAACAGCGCGCCGCCGCCCGTGAGCGCGATCCCGCGGTCCATGATGTCGCCGGACAGCTCGGGCGGGCACTTGTCGAGCGTGGTCTTCACCGCGTCCACGACGGCGTTCACCGGCTCCTCGATGGCCCGGCGCACCTCCTCGGCGGAGATCACCACGGTCTTCGGCAGCCCGCTGACGAGGTCACGGCCGCGGATCTCGGCGTGCGGCTCCTCGTCACCGCCGGGATACGCCGACCCGATCGCCATCTTGATCTCCTCGGCGGTCCGTTCCCCGAGCATCAACGAGTACTCCTTCTTGGAGAAGGAGATGACGGCCTGGTCGAGTTCGTCGCCGCCGACGCGCACGGACTGGCTGGTGACGATCCCACCCAGGGAGATGATCGCGACCTCGGTGGTGCCGCCGCCGATGTCGACGACCATGTTGCCGGTCGGCTCGTAGACGGGCAGGCCGGCGCCGATCGCGGCGGCCATCGGTTCCTCGATGATGTAGACGCGACGGGCGCCGGCCTGGTAGCCGGCCTCCTTCACCGCGCGCTGCTCCACCCCGGTGATGCCGCTCGGCACCGCCACCACGATCCGTGGCTTGGCGAAATGCCGGCGCTTGTGCACCTTCTGGATGAAGTAGCGGAGCATCCGTTCGGTGACGTCGAAGTCGGCGATGACACCGTCCTTCAGCGGACGGACCGCGACGATGTTGCCGGGCGTGCGGCCGATCATCCGCTTCGCCTCGATCCCCACCGCGACGATCTTCCCGGTGTTGGTGTTGATCGCCACCACGGACGGTTCGTTGAGGACGATGCCACGCCCGCGCACGTACACCAGGGTGTTGGCAGTACCGAGATCGACCGCCATGTCACGGCCTAGAAAAGACAGCTTGTTACCCATGAAGAAAGGGAGCCCTTCAAGATTGACGGGCGTGTATAGCGGCGCGTCCATCGTAACGTGGTCCCACCTCCGCGGGCAGTCACCACACCCCCGCGCGTCGACCAAAAACCGCCCCTTGAGCCCCCCGCCAATAACCAAAGAGCCACCAAGACCAACCCCGCCCCACGCCGCGCCCGGCCCAGCCCCCAAAGCCCCCCGGACCAACCCCAACCCCCGCCACGATTCGTCCCCGGGCGTCGCCCCCTGGAGTGAACGTGGCGGAGTCACGACCAACGCACCGGGACAAGACCCCAGCCCGGGTCACGGTTCGCGCGGCCGGAGGCGCCCCGGCGCCGGAGGCCGCGCGAACCGACGAGCAGGTCGACCGCAGCGCCACGCCACAACCCGCACGGTCACGAAGACCCGCACCGTGGCGTGAGGATCGACCTGCTCGCAACGGGGGTTCCAGGGGGTCGCCCCCCTGGGCAAACACAGCCCCCTGGGAAGACTCAACCCAACTCGGGGAAGAAGAGCTTGATCTCGCGGTCGGCGGAGTAGGTGGAGTCGGAGCCGTGGACGATGTTCTCGCCGATCTCCAGGGCGAAGTCGCCGCGGATGGTGCCGGGCGTGGCGCTGACCGGGTCGGTGGCGCCGGCGAGGGAACGGAACGCCTCGATGGCGCGGGGGCCCTCGACGACCATGGCGACGAGCGGGCCGCCGGTGATGAATTCGACGAGCTCTCCGAAGAACGGCTTGCTGGCGTGCTCCTCGTAGTGCGCTTCGGCGGTCTCGCGGGCGAGGGTGCGGAGTTCCAGCGCGACGAGCTTCAGGCCCTTGCGCTCGATCCGGGAGATGACCTCACCGATGACGCCGCGGCGGACACCGTCGGGCTTGACAAGGACGAGAGTGCGCTCGGACACGGGTGTTTCTCCTTGAGGAATTCGAAAGGTGCAAGCGCGCGAATCCTACCCGGCCTCAGGGCGCGCGTCGGTGCGGCGGGCGTGTCTCGCCGTGGCGACGGCGAGCAGGACGGCGGCGGTTCCGGCGACGGCGAGCCAGACGTGGTAGCCGTCCCGGAGCGCGGCGAAGTGCTGTGCGTCGGTGACCGGTCGGAGCCGTTCGAGCCGGGACGCCTGGAGTGACAGGACGAGCAGTTGCCCGGCGAGCACGGCGGGGAAGCAGAGGGACAGGCCGAACAGCGCGGCGCCGACGCCCGCGTCCCGCAGCGAGGCGGCGAGGGCGAGTCCGGCTCCGGCGCCGAGGAGGACGAGCGGGACGAGCAGCGTCCAGCCGTCGTCACCGGGGGCGCCGAAGGCGAACGGCACGGCGGCGATCATCAGCGCGTATCCGGCGCGGACGCCGTGGCGGGGCGCGACGCGGACGGAGGCGAGCGCCCCTGCCGGCGCGGCCACGGCGGCCACGGCGTACGGGAGCAGCGGCACGGCGGCGTCCAGCCCGGCGAGCGGGCCCGTGACGGGACAGGTGAGCAGACCGGTGGCGATCATGACGATGGCGCAGCCGTGCGGGCTGCCCGCCGTCGTGTCCCGGCCCGCGGCGAGGGCGAGGCCGAGCAGGGCGGGCAGCGCGAGGCCCGCGACGACCAGCCGGGCGCCGGGCGACCAGCAGACAGCGGCGACGACGGCGAGGAACGCGAAGCTCGCCACCGGAACGAGCGGCAGCAGGAGCTGGCCGCGCTCGGAGTGCCGGGACGCGGGCAGCGACCACCGCCGCCGCCCGCGCAGGACGAGGTGGACGAGCGCGGCGACGGCGGCGGCCACGGCGGGCCACTGGTACGGGACGAGCGCGACACGCCAGTCCGGTACGGCCTTGCCGCCCGCGGGCGCCGGGACGGCCGTCAGCACCAGCGGCATCGCGACGATGAGGGCGCCCGCGAGCGTGCCCGCCCAGGCGGCGGTCAGGGCCCTGCTCCGCCGCTCCCAGACCAGGACGAGGCAGGCGGGCAGGATGATGCCCGCGCCCGCGCCCTGCACGGCGCGCACCGTCCCGGCGAGCGGCAGGGACCGCGCGTACCCGGCGGCGCCGAGCCCGGCGAGCAGCACGGCGAGACCGGTGGCGAGGACGGGCAACGCGTTGAACCGCCGCGCGGCGACGGCGGCGAGCGGCACCGCGGCCAGCAGGACGGGCAGGGACAGCCCGGTGGCGCGCAACAGCACGGGGATGTCGGCGCCGTCGAGGTCGAGGGCGCTCAACGCGGCGGGCACGACGTTCACGGTGGCGTCCGGGACCACCAGGACGGCGGCGGGCGTGGCGGTGAGCGTCAGCAGTAGCGCGCCGGCCGCCGCGCGGCGGCGCCGGGCGCGGCCGTCCGGGGGCGGCGCCGGATGTCCGCGGACCGCGGCCGCCGGGACGTCCGGCGCGTGTCCGCGTGCGTGCAGGGACACGGCCTGCTCCTTCGCGAGGTCGTCAGCCGCCCCACGAACATTTCCCAATAGCGATAATCGCCGGAATAGTCGGAATCAACTGCGCGGGAAGATCGGCGGATGAATGAATGCGTCCTCGCGAATTTAGCGCGGCTGGACGCTTCCCGCCTTGCGTCCCATCCAAATCGCCGTCCCCCAGAGCGCCCCGAACACCACGCCGAGGAAGAACATGGCGGGCACCATGAACCCGGTCGCGACGATCAGCACCTGGAGGACGGTCCCGGCCGCGACCGCCCACGGGAACCGCAGCAGGCCCGCCAGCAGCAGGCACGCGACGGCCAGCCCGCCGCACACCGCCCCGGCGGTCGCGCCGTCCACATCCAGCACGGCCACCGCCACCGGCACCGCGAGGGCGATCACGATGGCCTCGCAGCCCAGCACCGTGGCGAGCAGCCTGCGCACGGGGTTGGCGGCGCTTCCCCGGCTCATGGTCGTCACCGGCCTTCCGTCACGCGCAGCAGGGTTCGGGCGTCTCCGGCCGTGACCACCGAACCGGTGATCAGGACCCCGGCGCCCCGGTACTCCCCGGTCTCCTCGGCGAAGCCGATCGCCCGGTCGATCGCGTCGTCCAGCCGCTGCGCCACATGGACGCGCTCCGGCCCGAACACGCCCTCGGCGATCTCCGCCAGCTCCTCCGGCGGCATGGACCGCGGCGAGGAGTTGCGGGTCACGACCAGTTCGGCGAGGACGGGTTCGAGCTGGTCGAGGACGCCGACGACGTCCTTGTCCGCGGCGATGGCGAGGACCCCGGCGAGCCGGGTGAAACCGAACGACTCGGTGACCGTGGCGACGGTCGCGGCCATCCCGGCCGGGTTGTGCGCGGCGTCCAGCAGCACGGTCGGACCGGTCCGCACGACTTCCAGGCGGCCGGGCGAGGCCGACTTGGCGAAGCCGCTGCGCACCAGCGCCGGGTCGAGCTGCCCCTCCGCGCCGCCGAGGTAGGACTCGCCGGGCGCGATGCGCGTGGCGGCCTCCAGATTGGCCTCTCCCCGCGTCGGGGCGCCGCTCGCGAACGCCTCCACGGCGGCGAGGGCCGTCGCGGCGTTGCTCGCCTGGTGGTCGCCGAACAGCGGCAGGAAGACCTCGTCGTAGACGCCGTGCAGGCCCTGGAGCCGCAGTTGCTGGCCGCCGACCGCGACGTCCCGGCCGAGCACGCCGTACTCGATGCCCTCGCGCGCCGCCGTGCCGCCGACCTCCACGACCCGGCGCAGCAGCACCTCCGCGGCCTCGACGGGCTGTTGCGCCAGCACCGTCACCGACCCGGTCTTGATGATCCCCGCCTTCTCGCCCGCGATCTCGGCGAGGGTGTCGCCGAGGTAGCGGGTGTGGTCGAGCCCGATGGGGGTGACGACGGCGACGGCGCCGTCGGCCACGTTCGTGGCGTCCCACGCGCCGCCCATCCCCGCCTCGACGACCGCGACGTCGACCGGCGCGTCCGCGAACGCCGCGAACGCCATGGCGGTGAGGACCTCGAAGAACGACAGGGGCGTCGCGTGCTTGCCGTCGACCAGCTGGACGAAGGGCAGCACGTCCTCGTACGCCTCGACGAACCGCTCCTCGGTGATCGGTTCGCCGTCGATCGCGATCCGCTCCCGCAGCGTGGTCAGCTCCGGGCTGGTGTACAGGCCGGTGCGCAGGCCGCGCTCGCGCAGCAGCGCCTCGACGAGCCGGGCGGTGCTCGACTTGCCGTTCGTCCCCGCGATATGGATCACCGGGTAGGCGCGCTGCGGCTCCCCCAGGACGTCGACCAGGTCGCGGACGCGGTCGAGCGTGGGGTCGATCTCCCACTCCACGCCACGGGCCATGATCGCGCCGACGGCGTTCCGGTAGTCGGACGGCTCGGATACCTGACTCACGGTCACAGAGCCTACTCGGCGGTTCGTCGCGTTCCGTCCGGGCCCACACTGGAGCTATGGACGTGTTCTACCGGGAGTGGCGGGGGCGGGCTCCCGGGGAGACCCGCGACCTAGGGCGGGCCCGCGCGCTGGCGGCCGTCCTGGGCGTCCTCGGCCCGGACGTCCCGGTCCTGACCGTCGTGGGCTCCAAGGGCAAGGGGACGACCGCGACGTACGCCTCCGCGTTCCTCGCGGCCGCAGGTCTCCGGGTGTGCACCGTCACCAGCCCCGGGCTCCGCGTCGACCGCGACCGGATCAGGGTGGACGGGCGCGCCGTGTCCGAGGCGGAACTGGCCGCGCTGGGCGACATCCTGGAGACGGGCCTCGCCGCGCTGCCGCCGCCCACGGGCGGCTACCTGTCGCCGTCCGGGCTGTTCACCGTCGCGGGCGTCGTCCACGCGCGCCGGGCCGGCGCGGACGCGCTCGTGCTGGAGGCGGGAATGGGCGGACGGTCGGACGAGGTGTCGCTGTTCCCCCCGGCCGTCGCCGCGATCACGCCGATCTTCGGCGAGCATCGCGGCGTGCTCGGCGACACCCCGGCGGAGATCGCGAAGGAGAAACTCGGTGTGGCGGGCCCGGGGACGGTCGTCGTGTCGGCGCCGCAGTCGGCGGAGGTCGCCGGGGTGCTCGGGGACGTCGAACGGGTCGAGCGCGGCGACAGCGGCCTCCCGGACGACCTTCTCCCCAACGGGCTGCAGCGCGGCGGCGCGGAACTCGGCGTCGTCGCGGCCCGCCGCCTGCCCGGCGTCGCCGAACCCGCGGCGGGGCCGCTCCGGGACGTGCTGGCGTCGGTCGTCCTGCCCGGACGGCTGTCGTGGCATGACGTGCCCGGCTCGGCGACGAGGCTGCTCATCGACTCCGCCGTGGACCGGACGGGTGTCGCCGCCGCCCTCACCGCGGCCCGGCGCGCCTGGGGCGGCGTGGACCATGTCGTGGTCTGCCTGCCCGACCACAAGGACGTCGACGGCGCCGTCGCCGAACTGCGCGGGCTGCCGGTGACGTTCGTGCGGCTCCCGTACCGGCGGCTGCGCTTCGACCATCCCCTGCCGCCCGACTGGGACGTCGTCGGCCCGGACGCCGTCACGGCTTCGTCCCTCGCCGCCCTCGGTCACCACGTGGTCGTCCTCGGCACCGTCTACTTCACCGGGCTGGTCCTCGACGTCGTGGACGCCGACACCGAGCGCCTCTTCGTCACCGCGGCCTCTCGACGTCCCTCCTGATCCGGCGCATGAGCTCGGCCATCAACGGAAAGTGCGGACTCAGCGTGGGACGGTTCGACGCGACGACACCATAGGAGTCCTCGGTCGCCCACGCGCAATACGTGTGGGTGTCGGCGAGGACGGCGAACGTGCCGCAGACGGCCTTGCCGCCCTGCGCGCCGGGTTCCGCGCCCTGCCCGGCGATGAACGTCGTCGGCCGCGCCCTGCGCAGGAACGCGGCTGGATCGCCGACCGGGCCCGTCCCGCCCACGAACAGAAGGTTGATCGGACGGCCGGGCCCCTCGGCGTAGACGGCCTGGCCGCGTTCGGCGACGGGAACCCCGGTCGCCCAGATCGCGCCCGCGACGAACGGGTACGCCGCACTCGCCGGCGGCGACGTCAGGGCGTCCCTGCGCAGCCCACCGGCGACCGCACCCGCGTCGATCACCTTCCGGGACGCGAGAACGCCGCCGGTCGTGCCCGTCCCCCTGCCGCCGCCGTCACCGCCGCCCTCCACGCGGAACGCGACCACCCCGGCCATCAGGACCGCGGAGGCGACCATGACGGCACCGGCGACGAGCAGAACACGCAGCGGCCGTCTCCGAGCGGGTCGAGGCGGCGGGCCCTGCCGTCCGGCCCCGGGCAGGGTCGGACCGGGCAGCATGGGGCCGTGCGGCGGCGGGCCGGGCATGACCGGCAGCGGTCCCGTGCCACCCTGGGCGACCGGGACCACCGGATATCCGCCGGACATGTCCCCGATCACGAGCTGCGGCCCCGTCACGTCCGGGACCATGCCGTGCGGACCCGTCCCGTCGCCGTGGTCGGCCGTCCACCACGGACGCGCGTCGCCCCAGGGCGACGCGGCGTCCGGCGTGTCGGACCGGGAAGGTGAATCGGCCATTGCACTCCCGAAGGTCCACGACCGCGGGTCAGCCCGTGGGCAGCGCGGTCAGCTGCGACTCCAGCCGCCTGATGTCGGCCTCCGCCTGCGCGAGCCGATCCCGGTTCTTGGCGACGACCGCCTCGGGCGCCTTCGCCATGAACGCCTCGTTGCCGAGCTTGCGGCCGACCTGCTCGACCTCCTTGCGGGCGGCGGCGAGGTCCTTCTCCAGCCGTCTGCGCTCGGCGGCGACGTCGATGACCCCGGCGGTGTCGAGCCGGACGGTGACGCCCTCCACCGGCAGGGACGCGGTCGCCGAGAAGGCGTCGCCCGGCTCGGTGAGGCGCAGCAGCGCGCGGACGCCCTGCTCGTGGGCCGCCAGCGGCGAACCGTCCCACTCCAGCACCGCCGCGACCTTCTGGCCCGGCTTGAGGCCCTGGTCGGCGCGGAACCGCCGCACCTCCGTCACCAGCCGCTGCAACGACTCCACGAAAACCTCGGCGTCCCGGTCGGCGCGCTCCGGCTCGGGCGCCGGCCACGGCGCCGTCACGATCGTCTCGCCGCCGGTCAGGGACGTCCACAGCTCCTCGGTCACGAACGGGATCACCGGGTGCAGCAGCCGCAGCAGCTTGTCGAGCACCTCGCCGAGGATGCGCCGCGTCGCCTCCGCCCGCTCGTCGGCGAGCTGGACCTTGGCCAGCTCGACGTACCAGTCGCAGACCTCGTCCCACGCGAAGTGGTAGAGCGTCTCGCAGGCCTTCGCGAAGTCGTAGGAATCCAGGTACTCGTCCACCTCGGCGATGACCGCCTGCAACCGCGACAGGATCCACGCGTCCACCGTGGACACCTCGGCGGGCATCGCGCCACGGACGTGCGCGCCGTTGATCAACGCGAACCGGGTCGCGTTCCACAGCTTGTTGCAGAAGTTGCGGGACCCCTGCGCCCACTGCTCGGCCACCGGGACGTCCCCGCCCGGGTTCGCGCCGCGCAGCAGCGTGAACCGGGTCGCGTCGGCGCCGTACGCGTCGATCCAGTCGAGCGGGTCGATGACGTTCCCGAACGACTTGGACATCTTCTTGCCGAACTGGTCACGGACCATGCCGTGCAGCGCGATCGTGTCGAACGGCTGGACGCCGTCCATCGCGTACAGCCCGAACATCATCATCCGGGCGACCCAGAAGAACAGGATGTCGTACCCGGTGACCAGGACCGACGTCGGATAGAACCGCTTCAGCTCCGCGGTCTCGTCGGGCCACCCCAGCGTCGAGAACGGCCACAGCGCGGACGAGAACCAGGTGTCGAGGACGTCGGTGTCCTGCGTCCAACCGGCGGGCGGCTCCTCACCGGGCCCCGGGCACATGACCTCGCCGTCCGGGCCGTACCAGACGGGGATGCGGTGACCCCACCACAGCTGCCGGCTGATGCACCAGTCGTGCATGTTGTCGACCCACTCGAAATAGCGGGCCGCCATCTCCGGCGGATGGATCGTGACACGACCGTCACGGACGGCGTCGCCCGCCTCCCGGGCCAGCGACTCCACCTTCACGAACCACTGCAACGACACGCGCGGCTCCACGACCGTGGCGCAGCGCTGGCAGTGCCCGACGGAATGCTCGTACGGGCGGATCTCCTTGACGATCCGGCCCTGTTCCCGCAGCGCGGCCACGACCGCCGGGCGCGCCTCGAACCGGTCCAGGCCCTCGAACGGCCCGGACGCGGTCACGACGCCCCGCTCGTCCATGACCGTCAACGACGGCAGCCCGTGCCGCCGCCCGATCTCGAAGTCGTTCGGGTCGTGCGCCGGGGTCACCTTCACCGCGCCGGTGCCGAACTCGGGGTCGACGTGCTCGTCGGCGACGACCGGGATCCGGCGGCCGGTCAGCGGAAGCTCGATCTCCCGCCCGACCAGGTGCTTGTACCGGGCGTCGTCCGGGTGGACGGCGACGGCCGTGTCACCGAGCATCGTCTCCGCCCGCGTGGTCGCGACCACGAGCTCGTCGTCGCCGGACCCGTACCGGATCGAGACCAGCTCCCCGTCGACGTCCTCGTGCTCGACCTCGATGTCGGACAGGGCCGTCAGGCAGCGCGGGCACCAGTTGATGATGCGCTCCGCGCGGTAGATCAGCCCGTCGTCGAACAACCGCTTGAAGATCGTCCGGACGGCGGTGGCGCGGTCGTCGTCCATCGTGAACGCCTCACGCGTCCAGTCGACGCTGTCGCCGAGGCGGCGCATCTGGCCGAGGATCCGCCCGCCCGACTCGGCCTTCCACTGCCACACCCGCTCCACGAACGCCTCCCGGCCGAGGTCGTGCCGCGACACGCCCTCCTTGGCCAGTTCGCGCTCCACCACGTTCTGCGTCGCGATGCCCGCGTGGTCCATGCCCGGGACCCACACCGTGGCGTGCCCCTGCATGCGCCGCCGCCGGACGAGGGTGTCCTGGATGGAATGGTCGAGCGCGTGTCCCATGTGCAGCGAACCGGTGACGTTCGGCGGCGGGATCACGATCGAGAACGGCGGACCGTCCTCGCCCGCGGTGAACAGCCCCGCCGATACCCACCGCTCGTAGAGGCGGCCCTCGACGTCCGCCGGGCGGTACTGGGTGGGCAGGTCGACGTCCGCGGCGGCCCCGTGGCCGCGCTCAGTACTGGGCTGTGTCACGGCTGACGATTCTACGGGGACCGGACGGGTCGGATGTCCAGGTCCGCGAGGCCCGCGCGTACGCGACAATTCCGAGCGGCGAGCACCCCGCCGAGCTCCTCGCCGCCCAACCAGAGGAAGGAAGACGAATTGAGTGCCTGGAACCCCCCTCCCCCATCCGGCGGCACCTCGCCCACCTCGCCCCCCGACGGTCCCGAACCCCCGGGCGGGCCCTTTCCTCCAGGCGGACCCGCGGCTCCGGGCGGGCCGTTAGGCCCAGTCGGGCCAACGGGGCCAGGCGGGCCGGTAGGGCCGGGCGGGCCCTTTCCTCCGAGTGGGCCGATGCACCCCGGCGGCAGGACGGTGCCTCCTGGCCCGCCCATGCGTCCCGGTGGGCCGTTCCCGGGGGCGCCGTACGGTCCGCCGCGTCGCAGGGGCGGCGGCAAGGTCATCGGCTTCCTGGCCGGGGCCGTGGTCCTGATCTTGGTGTTGGCCGTGGGAGGGTACGCCGCCTACCTCGTGCGGACCTCCCACGAGCTGTCCACACCGCCTGTCGCGGACGGGCTGAGCCGGGACCCGGCCGCCGAGGCGAGCAGCGAGAAGCTGGTCGAGAAACTGACCAGCGTCATCTACGCCGCTGCCACCGACTGGGCGGTCAAGGGCACCGTGAGCGCGGTGTACGGGAACGGTGACGAGAGGGTCCTGTTCGTGGGCGTCAACGGCACCCACGACCTGAACGACCCGCAGGCGTCCTTCAACAGCGCCGTCGCCGCCGAGTTCAGGGACGACGGTCAGACCAGCTACCGCCCCGAAACCTCGAATCCGCAGGACGCGTGCGGTGACGGCGTCGCCCTCATCACAGTGATCCACACCGAGACGCGAGGGCCGACAGGCTCCACCGGCTCGTCCACCACTCTCGCCATGTGGTCCACCCGGACCACCTTCGCGATCGTGACCACGATCGACATCGGGACGGAGATCGACAGGCACAAGGACCTGTTGGCGAAGATGTGCGACACCCGAGCGGACGTGGAGAGCTGACGCCCTCACCCGTCGAAGCGTTTCCCGTCGCGGTCGGGACACAGGTCACCTGACACCGGGTCGCCCCGCCGGAAAGGGTGGCGGAGAACACCCGCGGCGGCGGGGCGAACGAGAGGGACGGGATGCGAGCGGCACTGGCACGCGCTGCCGTGCTGGCCGGCGCGTTCACCGCGGGGGCCGTGGCGGCACGTGCCGCGACCATCCCTCACCTCCGACGTCTCACCGCCGACCTGCAACGGTCGCGGGAGCGGATCCTCGCCAGCCGCGAGGAGGAACGCCGGCGGCTGCGGCGTGACCTGCACGACGGCCTCGGCCCGACGCTCGCCAGCCTCGCGATGTCGCTGGACGCCGCGCGCCTCACGCTCGCCCGCGAGCCGCAGCGCGCCGACCCGCTGCTGGCCGACGTCCGGGACCGGCTCGCCAGCGCCGTCGGGGAGATCCGCGACCTCGCCCACGGCCTGCGCCCGCCCGCGCTGGACGATCTCGGCCTCGTCGCGGCCATCCAGTCGGTCGCCGAGGGCTGCTGTGAACGGGTCGACGTCCGCTTCGACGGCGAGCATCTGGAACTGCCCGCGGCGGTGGAGGTCGCGGCGTACCGCATCGTCCAGGAGGCGTTGACGAACGTCCGGCTGCACGCCCCGGCGAGCACCGCGACGGTCCGGCTCGCGCGGGACGTCGAGCTGCACCTGATGGTCGCCGACACCGGCCCCGGCCTGCCCGACTCGCTCCGCAACGGCGGCCAGCCGAGGCCGCGGCGCGGCATGGCCGCGATGAAGGAGTGGGCGGCGGAGGTCGGCGGCAACTGCGAGATCATGTCCAGGAACGGCGGCGGCACCGTCGTCACGGCCCATCTCCCGCTCGCCGCCGCGACGTCGGCGGCCGGGTACCATCGTCCTTCCATGGGGAAGAGGCGGGGGTAATGACCGACACCATCCGGGTCCTCATCACCGATGATCATCCGGTGTTCCGGCAGGGTCTGAAGGGGCTGCTCCAGGCGCTCGGCGTGGACGTCGTCGGCGAGGCCGAGAACGGGCCGGACGCGGTGCGGCTCGCGGCGGAGCTCCAACCCGACGTCGTCGTGATGGACCTGCACATGCCCGGCGGCAACGGCATCGAGGCCACCCGCACCATCACCCGGACCAGCCCGCGCATCGGCGTCCTCGTCCTCACGATGTTCCGTGACGACGACTCGGTCTTCGCGGCGATGCGCGCGGGCGCCCGCGGCTACCTGCTCAAGGAGTCGGGCGCCGAGGAGATCGCCCGCGCGGTCCGGGCCGTCGCCGCGGGCGAGGCCATCTACGGCCCCGAGATCGCCCGCCGCGTCCTCACCTACTTCACCGACATGCCCGACCCGAAACGGGCCGCGTTCCCCGAGCTGACCGACCGGGAACGGGAGGTCCTCGGGCTCATCGCGCAGGGCCGCAGCAACCCCGAGATCGCCGCGACGCTGTTCCTCAGCCAGAAGACCGTTCGCAACCACGTGTCGAACATCTTCATGAAGCTGCACGTCGCCGACCGCGCCCAGGCGATCGTCGTCGCCCGCGAGGCCGGACTCGGCGAGTCCACCCGCCACTGACCCCCGGCAGGGCCGACAGAGGCCTCCAGGGGCCGACCAAGCCGAACGCCCCCGACCGGGCGGTCGAGGGCGTGTCGGATGAGGCGCTCAGTGACCCGCTCAGGCGGACTTCTCCCGCGGTTCGCGCTTGGGGCGGTCCCGGGGGACGAGCGTCGGGTTGACGTGTTCGAGGACGGCCTCGCGGGTGATCACGACGCGGGCGACGTCCTGGCGGCTCGGCACCTCGTACATGACCGACAGGAGGACCTCCTCCATGATGGCGCGCAGCCCCCGGGCCCCGGTGCCGCGCAGGATCGCCTGGTCGGCGATGGCCTCCAGCGCGTCGTCGGTGAACTCCAGGTCGACGCCGTCGAGTTCGAAGAGGCGGTGGTACTGGCGGACCAGCGCGTTCTTCGGCTCGGTGAGGATGTTGATCAGGGCCTCGCGGTCGAGGTTGTGCACCGAGGTGATGACCGGAAGCCGTCCGATGAACTCGGGGATCATGCCGAACTTCAGCAGGTCCTCGGGCATGACGTCGCCGAGGACGGCGGACGACTCGTCGAAGTCGGACTTGGAGCGGATCTGGGCGCCGAAGCCCATGCCCTGTTTGCCGACCCGCGACTCGACGATCTTCTCCAGACCGGCGAAGGCGCCGCCGCAGATGAACAGCACGTTGGTGGTGTCGATCTGGATGAACTCCTGGTGGGGATGCTTGCGGCCGCCCTGCGGCGGAACGCTCGCGGTGGTGCCCTCCAGGATCTTCAGCAGGGCCTGCTGGACGCCCTCACCGGAGACGTCCCTGGTGATCGACGGGTTCTCGCTCTTGCGGGCGACCTTGTCGACCTCGTCGATGTAGATGATCCCGGTCTCGGCCTTCTTGACGTCGTAGTCGGCCGCCTGGATCAGTTTGAGGAGGATGTTCTCGACGTCCTCACCGACGTATCCGGCCTCCGTCAGCGCCGTGGCGTCCGCGATGGCGAACGGGACGTTGAGGAGTTTGGCGAGCGTCTGCGCGAGCAGCGTCTTCCCGGATCCGGTGGGACCGAGCAACAGGATGTTCGACTTGCCGATCTCGACGGGGTCGTCGCGGCCGGTGTCACCGGACTGGATTCGCTTGTAGTGGTTGTAGACGGCGACGGACAGTGCCTTCTTCGCCGTCTCCTGCCCGATGACGTAGGAGTCGAGGAACTCGTAGATCTCCCGCGGCTTGGGCAGGTTGTCCCACTTGAGGTCGGAGGTCTCGGAGAGCTCCTCCTCGATGATCTCGTTACAGAGATCGATGCACTCGTCGCAGATGTACACGCCCGGACCCGCGATGAGCTTCTTGACCTGCTTCTGGCTCTTCCCGCAGAACGAGCACTTGAGCAGATCACCACCGTCGCCGATGCGTGCCACCCAACTGTCTCCTTTTCGTGGGGCCGGCCGCCTTGGAGGCTGCGGCGCAGCTCGGTTGCGTCCCGAAGGCTCTCGACGTTGGAATCGACGTTACCGCCTCCAACGGACTTGGGAAGCCCCTCGCCCGGAAGTGTGACGCCCGGGCTCGGGGATCTCCCGCGTCCTCGTGTCGTCTCAGGACGACACTACCTCGGCCTTGCGCTTCCTGCTGGCGAAGACGTCGTCGATGAGACCGTAGTCCTTCGCCTCGTCCGCCGTGAGGATCTTGTCGCGTTCGATGTCCCTGCGGACTTCGTCGATGCTCTTGCCGCTGTGCTCGGCCAGGATGGTCTCCAGCAGCTCCCGGATGCGCATGATCTCGCGCGCCTGGATCTCGATGTCGCTGGACTGGCCGTAGGTGCCCTCGGTCGCGGGCTGGTGGATCAGCATCCGGGCGTTGGGCAGCGCGGCCCGCTTGCCCGGCGTTCCGGCGGCGAGCAGCACGGCCGCGGCGGACGCCGCCTGGCCGATGCACACCGTCTGGATGTCGGGCTTGACGAACTGCATCGTGTCGTAGATCGCCGTCATCGCGGTGAACGAGCCGCCGGGCGAGTTGATGTAGATGCTGATGTCGCGGTCCGGGTCGATGGACTCCAGCGTGATCAGCTGGGCCATCACGTCGTTGGCGGACGCGTCGTCGATCTGCACGCCGAGGAAGATGATCCGCTCCTCGAACAGCTTGTTGTACGGGTTCATCTCCTTGACCCCGTACGTGGTGCGCTCGACGAACGACGGAATGATGTAGCGGTTCTCGACCGGCGCGGGGGATCCGCCCGCCTGGACGCCGGACCGGACCAGATCGTGGAAACCGGGTCGGATGAGGTCGCTCACTGTGTGCCTCCGGGTGTCTGGTCAGGTCGTCAGGAGACGGTGCCCTCGGAGGGCACCTGGTCGGCGCTGAGGACCACGTGGTCCACGAACCCGTAGTCCTTGGCCTCGTCGGCGGTGAACCAGCGGTCGCGGTCCGAGTCGCGCTCGATCTGGTCGAGCGCCTGCCCGGTGTGCTCGGCGATCTTCTCGGCGAGCGTCCGCTTGACGTACAGCATCTGCTCCGCCTGGATCTTGATGTCGGAGGCGGTGCCGCCGATGCCGCCGGACGGCTGGTGCATCATGATCCGCGCGTGCGGCAGGGCGTAGCGCTTGCCGCGCGTCCCCGCGCACAGCAGGAACTGGCCCATCGACGCCGCGAGGCCCATGCCGACCGTGACGATGTCGTTCGGCACGTACTGCATGATGTCGTAGATCGCCATACCGGCGGTCACCGAGCCGCCGGGCGAGTTGATGTAGATCGTGATGTCGCGGCGGCCGTCCTCGGCCGACAGCAGCAGGAGTTCGGCGCAGATGCGGTTGGCGATGTCGTCGTCGACCTGCTGGCCGAGGAAGACGATCCGCTCGCGCAGCAGCCGCTGGAACAGCTGGTCGCCCAGAGGCAACAGGGGCGCCTCGGCGACCCGCGCCTGGATCCGCGACGACTCGTCGAAAGTCGGAGGCATGCTCACCGGGTGTTCCTCCGGTCCTTTTAATCGGTTCGGATGATTGGACATTAACGCGCTGACGGGCCCACTTAAGCCCGGGGGGCCGCCTTTTCGCCAGGGGCGTACCCGAGCACCACCCGGCGTGTCATGGAATAACGCGATCCTTCGGAACGCGACACGCCCCGCACCCGGTGGGACGGATGCGGGGCGCGCACGACGCGTACGGAGGGGCCGGCCGGGCTCAGGAGTCCTTCTGGTCGCCCTCGGCGTCCTTGGTCTCGGCGCCCTCGGCCTCGGCGGCCGGGGCCTCCTCTGCGGCGGCCTCGGCCGTCTCCTCGGGAGCCTCCTCGGTCGTCTCCGCCTGGTCGGTCGTCTCCGCCTGGTCGGTCGCCTCGGCCTGCTCGGCTTCGTCGGCCTGCTCGGCGGTCTCGGCCTCGGCGGTGTCGGCCTCGGCGGTGTCGGCCTCGGCGGTCTGGCCGCTGAGCTCGCGCTGGACGGCCTCGACGTCGATGACGTTGCCCGACTCGTCCTTGACCGTGACGTGCTCGACCACGAGGTTCAGCGCCTTGCTGCGCAGCACCTCGGAGACGATCGCCGGGAGCTGGTTGTTCTCGGTGAGGTACTGGGCGAGCTGCTGCGGCTGCACGCCCATCTGCATGGCCTGCGAGACGACGTACTCGCTGAGCTCCTCGTTCTCGACGTTCAGCTCCTCCTGGACGGCGAGCTGGTCGAGGACGAAGCCGCCCTTCACCGCGAGCCGGGCGGCGTCGGCCACGTCGGTGTCGAACTCCTCCTCGGACTTCTCCTCGTCCTTGAGGTAGTCGGCCTTGGTCATGCCCGCCATCTGGAGCTGCTGCTCCAGCTGCTGGTTGCGGCGGCTGATCTCCTCTTCCACGACCTTGTCGGGGAGCGGGATGTCGACCTTCTCCAGCAGGGCTTCCAGGGCCTTGTCGCGCGCCTGGTTCAACTGCTGCGCCCGCACCTGGCGGCCGAGCCGCGTCCGGACGTCCTCGCGGAGCTCGTCGATGGTGTCGAACTCGCTGGCGAGCTGGGCGAACTCGTCGTCCAGGTCCGGCAGGTTCTTGACCTTGACGCTCTGCACGGTGACGGTGATCTCGGCCTCCTCGCCGGCGTGCTCGCCGCCGACCAGGGTGCCGGTGAACGTGGCGTCCTCACCCGCGGCGAGGCCGACGAGCGCGTCGTCGAGGCCCTCGATGGCCGACTTGCTGCCGACCTCGTAGGAGTAGCCGGACGTGGACGCGTCCTCGACCTCCTCGCCGTCGATCCGGGCGACGAGGTCGACGGTGGCGAAGTCGCCCTCCTCGACGGCCCGCTCGGCGGTGGTCAGGGACGCGAACCGCTCGCGCAGGTTGCCGATGGTCTCCTCGACCTGCTCGTCGGTGACCTCGGCGTCGTCCACCACGACCTCGAGGCCGTCGTATTCGGGCACCTCGAACTTCGGCCGGATGTCGACCTCGGCGGTGAACGCGAACTGGGTGCCGTCCTCCAGCTCGGTCACCTCGACGTCGGGCTGCCCGAGGACGAAGATCTCGGACTCCTCCACGGCGCGGCCGTACAGCTCGGGAAGCGCGTCGTTGACGGCCTCCTGCAGGACCGCACCCCGCCCGACGTACTTGTCGATCAGCGGTGCGGGGACCTTGCCGGGCCGGAAGCCCTTGATCCGCACCTGCTGCGAGATCTCCTTGTACGCCTTGTCGAGGTTCGGCTTGAGCTCGTCGAACGGAACCTCGACGGTGAGCTTGACCCGCGTGGGGGTCAGCTCCTCGACATCGGTCTTCACTGGGGTCGGTCTCCTTGATCGGGCGCTGTCTCGCCGCGGCGTTCGACGCGTGCTTCCTTCGTGCTCTGCGAGCCTCGGCCTGGACGCGGCCGGCCCCGAACGGCCCGCCCGCGTCGTGACCCGGCCGGTAAGTCTCTCAGCGGCGCGGGCACACCGAGAACACGGCTCCGCGCCTTCGCGCGGCCAAGTCTATGGGGTAGCGGCGCCGGCTGCGGACATCGGAGGCCCCGAGATGGGCGAATCCGCGTTAACAATTCCCTACACTCAGTGACATAGGCCACTCAGAAGGCTCATACTCGTCCGCGCTGAACAAGATAGCCGCGGCCTTCGGTGCGACCGCTTTCTACTCCCTCGGGTTCGCCGTCTTCAAGGCCGCGCCGGAATCGTCCCGCTGGTGCTGTTCGGGGAGCGGCTCACCCCGCGCGAGTGGTCGAGCCTGCTGCCCACCGTGTCGCTGCCCGTGTCGCTGCGTGGGGACGAGCCGATCACTCCGGCGGGGCTGCCGGTGTGGAAGATCGCGCTCGTGGCGGTTCCTGCGGTCGCGGTGCCGCTGCTGATCCTGGTTCTCGGCGACCACCGGCCGGACGGACGTCGCCGCGCCGCCCGGTCCGGCCGCGGCCCCCGACCGAGACGGGGGCCGACGGCCGGTGGGTCGGCTTCGACGACTGATCGTCAGCGGTTCTTGCGGTCCGTGCCGGGCAGCCCCTTGTCGAGGCCGGCGCGGCGGAGGGCGTCGGCCATGGCGCCGCCGCTCTGACCGCCCTGGCCGCGGCCCTGTCCCCGGTTCTGGCCCTGGCCGCGGTTCTGGCCGCGTCCCTGACCCTGGCCGCGTCCCTCGCCGCGGCCCTCGCCGCGTCCCTGGCCTCGGCCCTGGTTCTGGCCGCGTCCCTGGCTCTGGCCGCCTCTGCCGCCGCGCCGGCTCTGGTCGCCGCGCTTCTGGCGTCCGCCGCTATCGCGCTGTTCGTCCTCCAGCCGCAGCGTCAGCGAGATGCGCTTGCGCTGTAGATCCACGTCCAGGACCTTGACGCGGACGATGTCGCCGGGCTTGGCCACGTCACGGGGGTCCTCGACGAACTTGTCGGACATGGCGGAGATGTGGACGAGCCCGTCCTGGTGGACGCCGACGTCCACGAACGCGCCGAACGCGGCGACATTGGTGACGACGCCCTCCAGGATCATGCCGGGTCGCAGGTCGGCGAGTTTGTCGACGCCCTCCTTGAACGTCGCGGTCCGGAACGCCGGGCGCGGGTCGCGGCCGGGCTTCTCCAGCTCGGCGAGGATGTCGGTGACGGTCGGCAGTCCGAAGGAGCCGTCGACGAAGTCGGCGGGCTTCAGGGCGCGCAGCACGGCGGTGTTGCCGATGAGGCCCTTGATGTCGCCGCCCGCCGTGTCGAGGATGCGGCGGACGACCGGGTACGCCTCCGGGTGCACGCTGGACGCGTCGAGCGGGTCGTCCCCGCCGGGGATGCGCAGGAACCCGGCGCACTGCTCGAACGCCTTCGGGCCGAGCCGCGGGACGTCCTTGAGCCCGCCGCGGCTGCGGAACGGGCCATTGGCGTCGCGGTGGGCGACGATGTTGTCGGCGAGCCCCTCACCGATGCCGGACACGCGGGTGAGCAGCGGCGCGGACGCGGTGTTGACGTCGACGCCGACGGCGTTCACGCAGTCCTCCACGACGGCGTCGAGGGAGCGGGACAGCTTCACCTCGGACACGTCGTGCTGGTACTGGCCGACCCCGATCGACTTCGGGTCGATCTTGACGAGTTCGGCGAGCGGGTCCTGGAGGCGGCGGGCGATGGAGACGGCGCCGCGCAGCGACACGTCCAGCTCGGGCAGCTCGCGTCCCGCGTACTCCGACGCCGAGTACACCGACGCGCCCGCCTCCGACACCATGATCTTGGTGAGTCCGAGGTCGGGATGCCGGGCGATCAGGTCGGCGGCGAGCTTGTCGGTCTCCCGGGACGCGGTGCCGTTGCCGATGGAGACGAGGTCGACCTTGTGCTCGCGGGCGAGCCTCGCCAGGGTCTCGATCGACTCGTCCCATTTCCGGCGCGGTTCGTGGGGGTAGATCGTGTCGGTGGCGACGACCTTGCCGGTGCCGTCCACGACGGCGACCTTCACGCCGGTGCGCAGGCCCGGGTCCAGGCCCATGGTGGCGCGGGCCCCGGCGGGCGCGGCGAGCAGCAGGTCGCGCAGGTTGGCGGCGAACACGCGGACCGCCTCGTCCTCGGCCTCCTGGCGCAGCCGGGTGCGCAGGTCGATGCCGAGGTGCACGAGGATCCGGGTGCGCCACGCCCAGCGGACCGTGTCGGCCAGCCACCCGTCGGCCGGACGGCCCTGGTCGACGATCCCGAACCGGTTCGCGATCTCCACCTCGAAGGAGCTGCGCGCGCCCGGCTCGGCGGGCTCGTCCTCCGGCACCAGGTCGAGGTCGAGGACCTCCTCCTTCTCGCCGCGGAACAGCGCGAGGACGCGGTGCGACGGCAGTTTCGCGAACGGCTCGGCGAACTCGAAGTAGTCGGAGAACTTCGCGCCCGCCTCCTGCTTGCCGTCCCGGACGCGCGAGACCATCCGGCCCCGGTTCCACATGCGTTCGCGCAGCGCGCCGATGAGGTCGGCGTCCTCACCGAAACGTTCGACGAGGATGGCGCGGGCCCCCTCCAGGGCCGCGGCGGCGTCGGCGACGCCCTTGTCCGCGTCGACGTAGCCGGCGGCGGCGGTTCCCGGGTCTTGGGACGGGTCGCCGATCAGCAGGTCGGCGAGCGGCTCAAGCCCGGCCTCCCGGGCGATCTGCGCCTTGGTGCGCCGCTTCGGCTTGTACGGCAGGTAGACGTCCTCCAGCCGCGCCTTGGACTCGGCGGCCATGATCTGCGCCCTGAGCTCGTCGGTGAGCTTGCCCTGCGACTCGACCGACTCCAGGATCGCGGCGCGACGCTCGTCCAGCTCGCGCAGGTAGCGCAGCCGTTCCTCCAGCGCGCGCAGCTGCGCGTCGTCGAGCGTTCCGGTGGCCTCCTTGCGGTAGCGGGCGATGAACGGGACGGTCGCCCCGCCGTCGAGGAGTTCCACCGCCACCCGCACCTGCCCCTCGCCGACGCCGATCTCCTCGGCGATGCGCTGGGTGATGGGCGGCGGGCCGTCATGGCCTGCGGACGTCTGGCTGGTGGTCGCTGTCACGGCTCGTTTCGCTTCCAGTCTGATTTCAGTCTGAGTTGTCCCATACGAGGACGCCCGGTCCGTCCGGGGTGCGGACGGGGATCCAGGCCTCGTCCAGCTCGTCGACACGGCTCTCGTCGATGCGCGGCGGGACGCGGTCGGGGGTCCCTTCGCGCGTCCGGCCGGACGTCCAATAGTGGAGCACGCCGACCGCCGACCGGACGCGGTCGAGCAGATCGGCGGTGAGCCCGGCGCCCGTGCGACCGGACCCCCGCATCGCCCTCTCAAAGATCTCACGGAGTTCGGCCCGCCCGTCCCGGCCGCTCACCTGGTCGACGCCGCCGACGGGAACGAGGTGGCCCTCCACACCGCCGTCCGGGGCCCAGGAACACGAATCGCACGAAGGGCAGGGTAGGTCTAACTCCCCCTCCGGCGCCGGTGAGAGGGGGTTTAACACCACCGTGCGAAGGACGCGGGTCGACCACAATGAAGGAGTCGGGATCTACCGGACAGAGCAGCCGTGGAGGAACAGGTGAGCGACCGCGAACTGGCCATTGGGCCGCGACTCGGAGCGTACGGGCGGCGCGTTCTCACCACTTTCGTCCGCGCGATCGTCCAGATCGTCGTGGCGTACGTGGGGAACCTCTCCCTGTTCATTCTCGCGGTGCTGTCGCTCGCGTTCATTCCGCTCGGCATCGGGGTCGTGCTCGTCCCCGTCATGTTCCAGGCGATCCGCACCGTCGCCAACCTGCAGCGCGCGTGGGCGGCCGAGTGGTCAGGGGTGGAGATCCCGGTCCCGTACCGGCCGGAGCCCGCGGGCGGACTCGGGTTGTTCGGACGGCTGAGATGGACGCTCTCCGACCCGGCGTCGTGGCGTGACCTGCTGTGGACGTTGCTGAACGTGCCGGTGGCGCTCGTCCTCGGGGTCCTGGCGACCGGGATGACGATCTACGGCCTGGAGGGCGTGCTCGTCGCGCCGTGGCTGGCGCAGATCACCGATTACGGGTGGGGGCCGTTCTGGACGCTGGACGAGTACGGGGCGTTCGGCGTCATCGGCACCATCGTCCTCGGGGCCGCGTTGACGGCGGTGTCGGTCCGGCTGGGGCCGGTGTTGCTGAGGGTCCACGCGCTGTTCTGCCAGTCGCTGCTGGCGCCGACTCGGGCGGCGCTGACCGAGCGCGTCCAGCGGCTGGCGGAGACGCGTTCGGAGACGGTGGACGCGTCCGCCGCCGAACTGCGCCGCATCGAGCGGGACCTGCACGACGGCGCGCAGGCCCGGCTCGTCGCGCTGAGCATGAACATCGGGCTCGCCGAGGAGATGATGCGGGACGACCCCGAGACGGCGCGGCAGCTTCTCGCCGAGGCACGCGCGGCCAGTGGATCCGCGCTCACGGAGCTGCGGGACCTGGTTCGCGGCATCCATCCGCCGGTGCTGGCCGAGCGGGGGCTGGACGGGGCGGTCCGGGCGCTAGCGCTGAGCCTGCCGCTGCCCGTCGACGTCCGGATCGACCTGCCTGGACGTCCCGACGCGCCGGTCGAGTCCGCGGCGTACTTCGCGGTCGCGGAGATGCTCGCCAACGTCGTCAAGCACTCCGGCTCCCAGCGCGCCTGGCTCCAGATCGAGCACGCGGACGACCGGTTGCTTATGATCGTCGGAGACGACGGGACGGGCGGCGCCGACCCCGCCCGCGGGTCCGGTATGCGGGGGATCGAGCGCAGGTTGGCGGCATTCGATGGGACCATGGCCGTGACGAGCCCGCCCGGCGGGCCGACCGTCGTGACCATGGAGCTGCCGTGCGCGTTGTCATCGCCGAAGATCTCGCCCTCCTCAGAGACGGGCTGATCCGCCTGCTAGAGGCGTTCGGCTTCGAGGTCGTCGAGGCGGTGGACAACGGCCCGTCCCTGCTGCGGGCGCTCACCACGCACCGTCCGGACGTCGCGGTGGTGGACGTGCGGCTTCCGCCGACGTTCACCGACGAGGGCCTGAAGGCGGCGCTGGAGGCCCGGAAGGAGATTCCGGGCCTCCCGGTGTTGGTGCTGTCGCAGCATGTGGAGCAGCTCTACGCACGGGAACTGCTCTCGGACAGCAGCGGCGGGATCGGCTACCTGCTGAAGGACCGCGTCTCGGACGTGAAGGTCTTCGTCGAGGCGGTGCGCCGGGTCGCGGACGGCGGCACCGCGCTCGACCCGGACGTGGTGGCGCAGTTGCTGACCCGGCACGCCCGCGAGGAGCCGCTGCAACAACTGACTCCCCGCGAGCGCGAGGTGCTCGGGCTGATGGCCGAGGGCCGGACGAACGCGGCGATCGCCGGGAAGCTGTTCGTCACCGAGAAGGCGATCAGCAAGCACACCAACAGCATCTTCGCCAAGCTCGGGCTGCCGCAGTCCGAGGACGACAACCGTCGCGTCCTGGCGGTCCTGGCCTATCTGGGCGCCTGAGCGTCCGGACCCCCGATGCCGGGCGCGCAGGGTACCGACCACGCGGCCCGGCGGTCACGCGGGGCCCACTCTCACACAGGGCCGGCGCTCAGACGGAGCCCACGCTCACACGGGCCCACGCTCACACGGGACCGGCGGTCATCTCGCCCAGGGCGGGACTAGGCGCGCGTCGCCCTGGGGTTCGTGTTCGCACTTGGTGTCGTCGACGCGGGCGTGCGGGTCGTAGGCCAGGCAGCCGGCGTGGGCGGCGACGATGGCGGTGAACCCGGCGTCCGCTCCCGAGGTCATCTGGCGCGGGACGTCGGGCGGCAGGACGACGGTGTCGCCGGGGCCCGCCTCCAGCGCGCGGCCGTCCAGGTCGACGGTGGCGGTGCCCTCCAGGATCGTCCAGACCTGTTCGGTGTCGAAGGCGTGCAGCGGGCCGGTCCGGCCGGGCGCCATGTCGACACGCCAGACGGCGATGCCCGTCGTGCCGCCCTGGGTGGGCGTCGCGAACGTGGTCACGGTCGCGTTGGGCGTGTCGGTACGGCGGTTCTCGGTGGTGCGGATGAGCGTCATGAGCCCCGATCCCCTAGATTGGTCAATGCGGTTGTCCATATAGTCAACGAGGTTGTCTTTTATGTCAAGTGACCCCGGCGACCCGCCCGGCTTCGAACTGCCGCTGCGGCTCCTGCTCGCCTTCCGCGTGATCGTCGACGAGGTGCACGCCGAGCTCGCCGTCCAGGGGCATCCCGAGCTGCGTCCGATGCACGGGTTCGTGTTCCAGGCCATCGGCCCGGACGGCACGACGGCCGTCGAACTCGGCCGCAGGCTCGGCGTGTCCAAGCAGGCGGCGGGCAAGATGGTCGAGTCGCTGGAGCGCGCGGGTTACGTCGAGCGCGCCGCCGACCCGTCCGACGCCCGGCGCAAGGTCGTCCGGCTGACCGCGCGGGGCGTCGACTCGCTGGCCCGCTCGGCGCGGATCTTCGAGCGGGTGCGGGACGACTGGGTCAGGCGGCTCGGCGCCGACCGCGTCCGAGCCCTGGAGCGCGACCTCCGGCAGGTCACGCCCGACGATCCATGGCGGCTCGACGCTCCGGGATGGTTCGGATCGGCCTGAAATAAATTTCGCCCCTGCCGTCCCGTATGTGTGCAGGCAGCCGAATAGACCACCGGCGCCGGTACGCTCGGACCCCCTCGCCGGCTCTTGAAGGCATCGTTCCACCCGGTTACGATCCACCCAATTCTTAGGAAAGTTTCCTAAGAATTGAGCGGGGATTCCTGTTTGCTCGGGGGCCGAACGAACGGAGAATCATGTCACGACAGGGCGGACGGCGAGGCATCGCGCTCGCCGGCGCAGCAACCCTGGCGGCCGCCACCGCCCTGCTGGCGGCGCCACCGGCGTCGTCGGCCGGGACGATCACGGCCGAATGTACGAAAACCCAGGACTGGGGAAGCGGCTTCGGCGGCACGTGCACCATCACCAACGGCACGGACGCACCCCTGAGCGGGTGGAAGCTCGAAGCGGAGCTGCCGTCCGGGACGTCGATCAGCTCGGTGTGGAACGCCACCCAGACCGTGTCCGGGAACGTCTACACCTTCACCAACCCGACCTGGAACGGCAACCTGGCCGCCGGTAACAAGACGAGCTTCGGGTTCAACGGAACCGGCTCCGGCTTCTTCACCGGCTGCAAGATCAACGGTGCGTCCTGCAATGGCGACAGCGGCCCAGGCGACGACGCCGAAGCTCCCACCGCTCCCAGCGGCCTGCGCGCCACCGGCTCGACTCCCACCTCCGTCTCCCTGGCCTGGAACGCATCAACCGACAACGTCGCCGTCACCGGCTACGACGTCTACCGCGGCACCACCAAGGCCGCGTCCGTGACGGGCACCAGCACCACCATTACCGGACTTACCGCCAAAACCGCCTACACGTTCACGGTCAAGGCGCACGACGCCGCCGGGAACAGCTCCCCCGCCTCCCAGACGCTTTCCGTGACCACCCCCGACGGCGACGGCAGCGGCGCCGGCGACAAGGTCATCGGCTACTTCGTCAACTGGGGCGTCTACCAGCGGAACTACCACGTCAAGAACATCGAGACGAGCGGCTCCGCGAACAAGCTGACGCACATCAACTACGCGTTCGGCAACGTCCAGGGCGGCCGGTGCACCATCGGCGACGGATACGCCGACTACGAGAAGGCCTACGGCGCCGACCAGAGCGTCGACGGTGTGGCCGACACCTGGGACCAGCCGCTGCGCGGCAACTTCAACCAGCTGCGCAAGCTGAAGAAGAAGCACCCGGGTCTGAAGGTGCTGTGGTCGTTCGGCGGCTGGACCTGGTCCGGCGGCTTCGGCCAGGCCGCGCAGAACCCCGCCGCGTTCGCCGACTCCTGCTACAAGCTGGTCGAGGACTCGCGCTGGGCGGACGTGTTCGACGGCATCGACATCGACTGGGAATACCCGAACGCCTGCGGTCTCACCTGCGACGAGAGCGGGCCGGACGCGTTCACGAAGCTGCTTTCCGCGCTGCGGTCCAAGTTCGGTTCCGACAACCTCGTGACGGCGGCGATCACCGCCGACGCGAGCGCGGGCGGCAAGATGGACAAGGCCGACTACAAGGGCGCGTCGCAGTACGTCGACTACTACCTGCCGATGACGTACGACTACTTCGGGGCCTGGGACGCCAAGGGCCCGACGGCGCCGCACTCGCCGCTCACGTCCTACCCGAGCATCCCGCACGAGGGCTTCAACACGGCGGACACCATCGCCAAGCTGAAGGGCCTCGGCATCCCCGGCAACAAGCTGGTGATGGGTCTCGGCTTCTACGGCCGCGGCTGGACGGGCGTCACGCAGAAGGAGCCCGGCGGCACCGCCACCGGCCCCGCGCCCGGCAAGTACGAGCAGGGCATCGAGGACTACAAGGACCTCAAGGGCAGGTGCCCCTCGAACGGCACCGTCGCCGGTACGGCCTACGCGCACTGCGGAAACCAGTGGTGGAGCTACGACACACCGTCCACCATCGGCGGAAAGATGAAGTGGGCGGCCTCCGAGGGTCTCGGCGGCTCCTTCTTCTGGGAGCTCAGCGGCGACACCGCCAACGGTGAGCTCATCTCCGCCATCAAGAACGGTCTCGGCTGAGCTGTTCGCAGAGGGGACCCTCCCAGCCCCTTCAGACAGCCGAGACATCGGGCCCCTGACCAACCGGACGCCGGTCAGGGGCCCTCCCCTTCGCGCTCACGGACGATCAGTCGGTGCGCAGCACGGCCTGGATCTCCAGGACGATCTCGACCTTCTCCCCCAGGCCCAGCGCGCCGCCCGGGACGGTGGCGCGGTCTCCGATCCCGAAGTCCAGCCGGTTGATCTCGCCGGTGGCGGTGAACCCGGCGCGAGCGCCCTTGAACGGGTCGTCCTGCCGGAACGGGTCGGGGCCGAACCCCTCGACCTCCAGCTTCAACGGGACCTGCCTGGTCGTCCCGCGCAACGTCAACTCGCCGTCCAAGATGTGGCCGTCGCCGTCACGGCGCACGCCGGTGGAGCGGTACGTCATGGTGGGGTACTCGGCGACGTCGAGGAAGTCCGCGGCCCTGACGTGCTCGTCGCGCTGGGCGTTGCCGGTGTCGATCGAGGCCAGGTCGATGGACGCGGTCACCGACGACTCCAGCGGATCGGCGCCGGTCACGACGGTCCCCTCGAAAGTCCCGAAGCGGCCGCGCACCTTGCTGACCATGAGATGCCTGATCGTGAAGCCGACACCGGAGTGGACGGGGTCGATCGTCCAGGTGCCCGCGACGTAACCGGGGATCTCGACAAGCTCGGTCGTCATCGTGTCTCCTAGGGCGGTGAAGGGTTACGAACGGTAAGGCGGTTCCTGATCGGAACCGTCTCCATGGTGCGGACACCCTCGAAGTCGGCACAAGAAGGCACTTTTTTCTGCCCTGGTCACCTGGAGAGAACCATGGGACTGCACCCACACTCGGCGAGTTGCCGGGCCCGCGAGATCCTCGACCGGGTCGGCGACAAATGGTCGTTGATGGTGATCGCGATGCTGGGTGAGCGCACCAGGAGATTCACCGAGCTCAAGCGTGACATCGACGGGATCAGCCAGCGCATGCTCACCGTCACGCTGCGCGGACTGGAACGCGACGGAATCGTCACCCGCACCGTCTACCCGGTGATGCCGCCCCGCGTCGAATACTCACTCACCCCGATGGGCGCGACGCTCATGGAGGCGGCCAACACCTTTGTCGCATGGGCCGAGTCCCATATCGACGCGATCGACGCGGCCCGCGCCGAGTACGACTCCCGTGCCGCCGAACTGGAGGCTCTGAAAAAGACCTCCTGATCCTTCTGAGAAGGTCTCAGGCTCACACGGGGTCGAGATCTTTTTCGCAGAAGACGCAGACGTGGTAGTCGTCCTTCACGACGTTGAGTTCTCCGCACCCGGAGCAATGTCGGAAAACGAAGGTGTGGGTGAAGCCGTCGGGTCTTTCCAGCCCCGCGCGGTCGATCGCGTCCGCGACCGCGGGCCAGGATTCCTCGCCGGGGCAGTAGCCGGTCGACTGGTTGCTGACCTCCGTGACGGCCGTGCCGTGAAAGGTGATCTCCCCGGCGGCCAGGACGCTCCGCCCACCGGCGCACGCGACGTGCTCGCTGCGGCGCGGGGCGATCCGGAGCGTGCCGTCGAGCGCCACGACATAGGTGAACGGCTCGTCCCGACAGAGCCGTTCGACGTCCGCCGCCGATGTGACGGGTTCTCCCTCCACCCCGGGACGCACCTGGTCAAGCAGTTCCGCAGGGCCCAGATAGGCGTACACGCGGCTCACCCTAGGCACCTGACCCGCCCGAGCGCGACAGGAATTCCATGTGCCATCCGCTGCCCCGCGCGGTAGCTTGGCGGTGATGGACCTTCACGAGGTGGGACGGCGAGCTAGCCGCGCCGAGCTGGGGAACGAGCAGTCGTGCCCGGCCCGGCTCGGCGGTGTGCGCCGTCATCCCATCGACCTCGTGAGGCCGTTCCATGCGTTCGACTGACATTCGTTCGACGTTTCTGGACTTCTTTCAACAACGCGACCATCGGGTCGTGCCGTCCAGCCCGCTCATTCCGTCCGATCCCACGCTGCTGCTGACGAACGCGGGCATGAACCAGTTCAAGCCCTACTTCCTCGGCGAGACGAAGCCCGACCACTCACGCGCGGTATCCGTACAGAAGTGCGCGCGGACGTCCGACATCGAGAACGTGGGCCGCACCACGCGCCACTCCACGTTCTTCGAAATGCTCGGCAACTTCTCCTTCGGCGACTACTTCAAGGCCGAGGCGATCTCCTGGGCGTGGGAGCTTCTCACCCGCCACTACAACCTCGACCCAGGACGCCTGTGGGTCACCGTGTACCTGGACGACGACGAGTCCGTGCAACTCTGGAAACGCCTCGGTGTGCCCTCGGAACGGATCCAGCGTCTCGGCATGGCGGACAACTACTGGTCGATGGGAGTTCCCGGTCCATGCGGACCGTCGTCCGAGATTCACTACGACCGAGGGCCGTCCTTCGGACGCGAAGGCGGGCCCGCCGTCGACGGCGAACGCTACCAGGAACTGTGGAATCTCGTTTTCATGCAGAACCTCCGGGGAGAGGGCCCAGGAAAAGACGGATATCCCATCCTTGGTGAACTGCCCGCACGGAACATCGACACGGGCCTGGGCCTGGGGCGCCTCGCGGCGATCCTCCAGGACGTCGACACCGAATGCGAGACCGACCTCCTGGCGCCCACGTTCCGACTCGTCCGCGAAATGGCGGGCCGCGACGACACGTCCACCCGCATCGTCACAGAACACGCCCGATCCATCGCGTTCCTCATCGCCGACGGCGTCCTACCTTCCCGCGACGGCAGAGGCTACGTGCTGCGCCGCCTGATGCGCCGCGCCATCCGCCACGCACGCAAACTCGGCATGGACGACCTCGTCCTGACGCCCCTGACCTCGACCGTCATCAAGAACCAGGGCACGGCCTGGCCCGAGCTGAGCCACCATGCCGACCTGATCCGCCAGGTCGTCACAGCCGAAGAGGAAGGCTTCGAGCGAACGCTACGCCAGGGTTCCCAACTCCTCGAATCCGCCATCAAAAAAGCAACCACAAACCTTCCCGCCCAGACCGCCTTCGTCCTGCACGACACCTATGGATTCCCCATCGACCTGACCATCGACGCCGCACGTTCAGCAGGCCTAACGGTCGACGAGAACGAATTCGCGGAACTCCTCGAAAAGCAACGCCTCCAGGCGCGACACACGAGCCGAGGCCACAAGAACAACGAAATCGCACGCCAGGACACCTACCGCCGTATCACCGCCGAACACGGCCCCACCGACTTCGTCGGCTACTCCACGACAACCACCGAAACGACCATCCTCACGCTGCTCGGCCCCGACGGCCCCATTCCGACCGCTGGCGAGGGCACCGAGGTCGAGGTGATCCTGTCCCGCACCCCGTTCTACGCCGAGTCGGGCGGCCAGGTCGGCGACACCGGCACGCTCCGCACGTCCGACGCGACACTCCAGGTCCTCGACACCCGCCTCGGCCTCGACGGCCTGCACGTCCACACCGCCCGCGTCCTGGACGGCGAGGCCCGCACCGGCGACGGGGAGGCGATCGTGGACGCCGACCGCCGCGCGGCGACCGCCCGCTCGCACAGCGCCACCCACGTCCTCCACGCGATGCTGCGCCGACTCCTCGGCGACCACGCGACCCAACGCGGCTCACGCGTCGAACCGGGCCGCCTCCGCTTCGACTTCGCGCACTTCTCCCCCGTCGACACCGCCGTCGTCCAGACCCTGGTCAACGACTACCTCCTCGACGACCCCGACGTCCGCGTCTGGGAAGCGACCCGCACCGAAGCAGAAGAGGCAGGCGCACTCACCCTGTTCGGCGAGAAGTACGGCGACACCGTCCGCGTCGTGGACATCGGCGACGCGTCCCGCGAACTGTGCGGCGGCACCCACGTAGGCCACGGCACCCAGGCGGGCCCCGTCCACATCGTCAGCGAGTCGTCGATCGGCACGGGCCTGCGCCGCATCGAAGCCCTCACGGGCGCCGACGCCCTCCGCCACTACGACCACCAGCGCGACCTCCTCACCGAGCTGGCGGCCCTCCTCCACGTCTCCCCCGACGAGGCCCCGCATCGCCTACGGCAACGCCTGGAAACACTCGCGGAAACCCAACGACACCTGGAGACCCTGCGCCGAACCCAACTGGACGCCCACGCGACCCGCCTCGCATCCCGCGCCGAACAGGTACCCGGCGGGTGGCTCGTGGCGGACACCGTCCCTCACATGACCGCCGCCGACCTCCGCACGATCGCGACCACGATCCTCACCCACCGCGGCCCGGACGGCATCGTCATCCTCGGCACGGAATCCGACGGGAAGGCGGCCCTGGTCGCCGCCGGGGGCCCGCACGTCCAGGCCCGCGACCTCCTCACCACCGCCGCACGCGAGGTCGGCGGCGGCGCGGGCGGCAAGGGCCCCATCGCGAACGCGGGCGGCCGCGCCCCCGAGAACCTGCCGAAAGCGATCATCACCGCCGCAACAGCGGCCCGCGCCCTCCTGGCGCCCTCACCCTGACCGCCGAGCGGCCCGGCCGGGAACGGCCTCCGGTCGGGCTGGCGGGATTTGAACCCACGACCCCTGGCACCCAAAGCCAGTGCGCTACCAAACTGCGCTACAGCCCGTACGTCACCGCCGAACACGATGACCCGAGCAGTCTAGTCCCGATCAGCCTCGCGCGTGTCGCCCCACCGACACGTCCACCCCCAAAAACCCTGTACGCTACGGGATGGCGATCGAGGGCCGGGCCCTCCATCCGCTCGCGGGCGTAGCTCAATGGTAGAGCCCCAGTCTTCCAAACTGGCTACGCGGGTTCGATTCCCGTCGCCCGCTCCCACCGCAAAGGCCCAGGCAGAGAGCATGTTTCTCCACCTGGGCCTTGCTTTTCCTCAAGATCGTTAACGCTTCCGTGCCCGTTGCGTGCCCGATCGTTTCAGCGTGCCCTTGTCACTCTTGTCACCGGCCCAAGCCACCTTGAATGCCTCACCGAGGGCCGCCGCGATCACCCTGTCTCGATCCTGGCTTGCGTGCTGATAGATCAGCGCCGCCCGCGTCGAGGCGTGCCCCATCCTCGTCATCAACTCTTCGAGACTGGCACCGGTCAAGGGGCGGCGGCGCTGGGCCGCTGGCGCGGCCCCGCGCCGGGCCGCGCATCGCGCCACGTCCGCCGGCCCCGTCCCCACCGGCCGCCACGGGGTCGCGCCGCCGCCCAAACGTCTTTGAGCTGGTAATCAGACTCCGCCAGTCCAGGGACGTTGCAAGCTGAGCTGGAAATGCACGTGGCTGCCCCCGACCCCTATGTGTTGAGGATGGCGACGGCCGGAACCTGTCAAGGGCGCCCTACGGGCGCCACTCTTGACAGAACCCGTCCGTCGCTAAGTACAGGTCTCGTCGGGGCCGGGGGGAGGAAAGTGGGGGAAGAACAGCGGCTACGCCGCATGCCCAAGACAGCCACAAGGGCCGGACGTAAACTCTCGAAGACGCCGTATTACCTCTAGGATCCGCTGTTATGGAGCCCGAAGCCTTCACGAGTCCCCCCGTGGTCTGGCTGGTGACCGAAGACATCCATCTCATCCGTGCAGACACCATCACCAGCATCGGTGTAACCGGTGACCAACTCACCATCTGGCAGGGTGACCGGCCTACCACGGTGGTGCAAGTCAATCACCGTCCGCAGTTTTCCACGGGCTACGCCGGCATCTTGGCCCAGCAGCTTGCCACTGCTGCCACCGAGCCGCCCCTCGATCACGAAGGCAAGCCCTTCCCCGTCGTCTACGTGTGGCTCTACCTCGACGATGCGAGAGAACCTTGCTGGCAAGTGACGGCCGCAGGCAGCAACGGACACTCGGATCCTCCCGAGCCGCCCTTCAACGCTAGGACACCAAGCTGACCGCACCCATGCCTTCCGATGATCGGTTCGGTCACCGAAAGGCCGTGCCCTGATCGTGCCCGTTGGGATGGTCGATAGCGGGGGGCTACGGTCGCTTGCGGATCACGGGGTGTGGGCGGTGACCTGCGTTGGGGCTGGTTTCAAGATCGTGGCCCGAAATCTTCCAAACTGCCTACGCGGGTTCAATTCCCGTCGCCCGCTCCACCCCAAAGGCCCAGGCAGGAACCCTACTTCCCGCCTGGGCCCTTCTCGCCCCGAGATCGTGCCCAGGGCGTGCCCGGTCAGGTCGTGGTGGCGAGTGCTTTGCCGACTCGGTCGATGAATTGCTTCAGAACTACGAACGGCACTTCCTGGTGCTCGTCGGAGAAGGCCATGGACGGCCCACGTTCCAATGGCGGACCATGGGGACGTTCCCGAGCCTGCCGTGGGCGGGATCACGTGTCGAGAGCGAGGCGCCTGTCTGGATCGGTGCTCTGAGCCACGACTCTGGCTGTGGCGGGACCGGGCCGTGCCCGTTGTAGGAGGGCATGGCCCGGTTGGACCGATCGGTGTCTTGGACACTTCTTCCGGTATGCGGCCGGCGTCCAGGTGGCCACTCCCTGCGCTTGGCCGGAATCAGTTTCCTGGTTTAACGCAACGCTTCCAGGAGTAGTGGTATGTGGTGTTGATGTCGCCGTCGGTGGAGTCCATGTTGATGTAGCTGACCTTCGAATCGTCCGAGGTCCCGACGTCCACCAGCAGTTGCGTATTGATGTTGAAGTTGCGCTGTTCACCGCATGGTGACCATACGAGCGCGGCCAGCGGTACGAGGTCGGTGGTCTGCCAGAACTTCTTGTGCGGGCCTTTGAATTCGGTGGCGTGGTGCCTGGTGCTCGTATCGCCTTGGAAGTAGTAGCTGGCGATCTGGGTGGCGGTTGCGCCGGGTTGCAAGTTGGCGAAGCCGCGGTAGTCCACTTTCGAGACGGCGTAGGTGAAGCCCTGGGGAACGTGCACTCTCAGGTTGATCTGACAGTTCTTGCGCTCGTCGGTGGGCGGTGAAGCGCCGCCCACCTGGGCGAGGTACTTGCTGTAGGTGATGGTGAAGGCCTCGGCGTCCTTGGACAGGGCCACCGCGGCGGTGTCCTGCGGACATCCACTGCCCATGACCGTGGCGATCTCGATGGTGACTCCCTCGGGGCCGCGTTCGAGAAATTCCCCGGACGCGGCTGCGGGGGTGGTGGACACCGCGGTCAAGGCGAGCGCGGTGACAGCGACAGAAGCGGCGATACCTCTACGCATGTGGTTCCTCTGCTCAACAGTAGGAGCTTCCACTTCTTCAGGAGACCGAAGAAGTGGGGCCGGAGGTCTGGACTGGACGGACACCGGCGCTGACAGATCCAAGATCTGAACAGAGGATAACTTCTATAGTTAAGTATCGTCAATCTAAGTTTTTCAACTTTTCGATCCATTTCAATTGTCCAATGAAAGCGCTTCAGCCGACTTGATCATCGATCATCGAGGGTCAATACCGGGTCTTTGACAAAGAATCGTTCCAAACGGGGGTCGGGGGGTGGGGAGGGTCGATGAGCAGGTGTACGGGCATCGGGTGCTGGCCGGAAACGGTCGCCGGCCGGGCATGCGTGAGCACCGGCGGCCTGGTCAGGCCGCCGGTGCTCGGTGGTCGTCAGGCGGCCGGTTGGAAGAGTTCGATCGGGTTGCCGGACGGGTCTTCCAGCAGGATCTGATTGCCGCCCGGGCCGGTGACGATGTCGTTCCGGAAAGTGAGGCCCGCATTGCGGAGGCGGTCCACCTCGGCGGCGATGTCCGGCACGATGAGGTGGATGCGGTTCCAGCCGCCGGGTGCCGGCTCGGTGCCGTCCGGCATGGGGCGGCCCGCCGAGCTGGACGGGCCGCTGAGCAGGAGCCGCAGGTTGCCGCGGACGACGTCGGCGAACGCCGGTGCCGCGTTCGTCCTGACGGTGAAGCCGAGGTGTTCGGTGTAGAAGCCGACCGCTGTTTCGACGTCGTTCACCATGTAGCGGACGTTCACGAAATTCGTCAGGTCTTCCGGCATTTCTTCGCCCCTTGATCTTGTCAGGTCGTGGACAGCAGGAATTGGATGCGGGTGTTCAGTTCGGACGCGGTACGGACGAATGCCGGGTAGGTGGTCGCGTCGTCCGTTCCCTCGGTCGCCGGGTCGGGCATGCTCCAGTGCGCGGTCCTGGGTCGGCCGGGGAAGTCGGGGCACACTTCCCGAACGCGATCGCACAGGCTGATCACGTGGTGGAACGTCCGGTCGGTGAACTCGCTCAGGTGCTTGGAGCGGCGGCCGCCGATGTCGAGGCCGCGTTCACGCATGACGCGCACGGCGTTGGGGTGCAGGGGCATCGGGTGGCTTCCGGCGCTGGCGGCCTCGAAGTGGGAGCCGCCCACCTGTTCCAGGATCGCCTCCGCCATCTGGGAGCGGGAGCTGTTGCCCGTGCACAGGAAGAGGACCCGGACGGGCGGGCGCGGAACGGGCGCGGGCGGTGGCGCCGGGGCGAGGCGCAGGCCGGGGTGAAGGGCGGTGGCCGCCTCGGCGAGACGGTCGCGGCAGGCTTCCAGGTCGAGGCGGTAGTAGGTGTCGCGGCCGTCGGCCGAGCTGCGCCGTACGGTCACCAGCCCGCCTTCGCGCAGCTGGGCCAGGTGGTAGGAGACCAGGCTCTGGCGTCGACCGATCAGCGCCGCCAGTTCACGGACCTGGCGGTCGCTGTGTGTCAGCTCGGTGAGCAGCTGCCAGCGGATCGGGTGCCCGGTCAGCTGGAGGAACTCGGGCGGCTGTGCTGTGACGGTGGACACAACGACAGCTTAGAACAAACTGGTTTGATCTATCAGTCTGGTTTGATCGATTACGCGTTGCGGATGAAGCCGTGGCGGGTCAGGAGGTCGGTGAACATGCGGCCCGCGGGGGTGAGTTGCCTGCCGATGCCGTGGCACGTGCCACAGGGGGTTTCCTCGGGGTCCGCGGGACGGGCCCTCATGTGGTCCTCGATGGCGCGTTCCACCGCGGTGACGATGGCGGGCCCGTCCGGCGTGGTGTGGGGAACCGGGGTCAGTTCGTTGGCGCGGTGCGCGGCCTCGGCCACCGCGATCAGTTCGTGGGCGCGCTGGTGCCAGGCCCGCCACCGCGCGTTCGCCGTCCTGCCGGTGCCGTGGCACGCCGGGCAGTCGTCCTCCAGTTCGGTCAGGAATCGCAGCCAGCCGTCGTCGATACTTCGCATGCGCAGTCCCGCTGTCCGGAGGGTCCGCCTGGACGTCCGCTGACTTGTACGTGGGTTGACGCCTCCCGGTTCGCGGAGGGCCCCGGGTGTTTCGTGGGAGGGGCGCCGGGTAGGTGGACGGCGCGCCGAGGTGAGGGGTGGTGACGTGGGCGTTCGTACCTGGATCGGGTCGTGGCCCGTCTACCGCCAGTTCACCGGTGACGATCCGCTGGGGCGTGGGGCCGCGGCGAAGAGCGCGGGCACCGAGCGGATCAGGGCGCGGGTGAGCGAGGCCGACCGGGTCGTCAAGTCCGTCTGCCCGTACTGCGCGGTCGGCTGCGGCCAGGACGTCTACGTCAAGGACGGCAAGGTCACCCACGTCGAGGGCGACCCGGACTCACCGGTCAGCCGCGGGCGGCTGTGCCCGAAGGGGTCGGCCACGCTCCAGTTGACCACCGGGTCGGCCCGCGAGCACCGGGTGCTCTACCGGCGGCCGTACGGCACCGAGTGGGAACCGCTCGAACTCGACACCGCGATGGAGATGATCGCCGACCGGGTGATAGACGCGCGGCGGCGCGGCTGGCAGTGGGAGAGCGAGGACGGGCTGCGGGTGCGGCGGACGCTGGGCTTCGCGAGCCTCGGCGGCGCCACCCTCGACAACGAGGAGAACTACCTGATCAAGAAGCTGTTCACCGCGCTCGGCGCGGTGCAGATCGAGAATCAGGCGCGTATTTGACACTCCTCCACCGTTCCCGGTCTGGGAACCTCGTTCGGACGCGGCGGCGCGACCACGTTCCAGCAGGATCTGCAGAACGCGGACTGCATCGTCATCCAGGGCTCGAACATGGCCGAGTGCCATCCGGTCGGGTTCCAGTGGGTGATGGAGGCGAAGGCGCGTGGGGCCAAGCTCGTCCATGTGGACCCCCGGTTCACGCGGACGAGTGCGCTCGCGGACGCGCATGTGCCGCTGCGGGCCGGGAGTGACATCGCGTTCCTCGGCGGGATGGTCCGCTACGTGCTGGAGAACGACAAGTACTTCCGCGACTACGTGGTGGCGTACACGAACGCGTCGGTGATCCTTTCGGAGGATTTCCGCGACACCGAGGATCTCGACGGGGTGTTCTCCGGGCTCGACCGGGAGAAGCGCACCTATGACACCGACTCGTGGCAGTACGAGGGGATGAACGCCCAGGCCGCGGCCGGGCAACGCGACATGCAGTGGGAGCCCCGGGTGTCGGAGGCGGGACGGGGTGAGGCGCACGGTTCGGGCGGTGCCGGGATCGGTGAGGGCCACCCGCAGCGCGACCCGTCGCTGGAGCATCCGCGGTGTGTGTTCCAGGTGCTCAAGCGGCACTTCGCGCGGTACACGCCGGAGATGGTGGAGCGGATCTGCGGTGTCCCGAAGGAGCAGTTCCTGAAGGTCTGCGAGATGGTCACGGAGAACTCCGGACCCGAACGGACGACCGCGTTCGCCTACGCGGTCGGCTGGACGCAGCACACGGTCGGCGTCCAGTACATCCGGACGGCCTCGATCCTGCAGACGCTGCTCGGCAACATCGGGCGTCCGGGCGGCGGCATCCTGGCGTTGCGGGGTCACGCGTCCATCCAGGGCTCGACGGACATCCCGACGTTGTTCAACCTGCTGCCCGGCTACATACCGATGCCGCACGCGCACTCGAACGAGGACCTGGACACGTTCATCGAGGCGGAGGCGGCCCGCAAGGGTTTCTGGGGCAACATACGCGCGTACTTCGTCAGCTTGATGAAGTCGTACTGGGGCGACGCGGCGACGGAGGACAACGACTACTGCTTCAACTACCTGCCTCGCCTGACGGGTGCGCACAGCACGTACGAGACGTCGATGGCCCAGATCGCGGGCGACTGCAAGGGCTACTTCCTGCTGGGCGAGAACCCGGCGGTCGGGTCGGCCAACGCGAAGATCCAGCGGCTCGGGATGGCGAACCTGGAGTGGCTCGTCGTCCGCGACTTCTCGCTGATCGAGTCGGCGACCTGGTGGAAGGACGGTCCCGAGATCGACACGGGCGAGATGCGGACCGAGGACATCGGCACTGAGGTTTTCTTCCTGCCCGCCGCCGCGCACACCGAGAAGGACGGCAGCTTCACGAACACGCAGCGGATGCTGCAATGGCACTACAAGGCCGTCGAGCCGGTCGAGGACACACGCAGCGACCTGTGGTTCATGTACCACCTGGGCCGGATCATCAGGGAGAAGCTCGCGGGGTCGTCCGAAGAGATGGACCGTCCGGTGCTGGATCTGACGTGGGACTACCCGACCGAGGGGCCCCTGGACGAACCGGACGCCGAGGCGGTGCTGGCGGAGATCAACGGGTTCGACGGTGAAGGGAACCCGCTGTCGTCCTACACGCAGCTCAAGGACGACGGTTCCACCAGTTGCGGCTGCTGGATTTACTGCGGCTGCTACGCGGACGGCGTCAACCAGACCGCCCGCCGCAAACCGGGCCGGGACCAGAACTGGGTCGCTCCCGAGTGGGGATGGGCGTGGCCGATGAACCGGCGCATCATCTACAACCGGGCGTCCGCCGACCCGGACGGCAACCCGTGGAGCGAACGCAAGGCCCTCATCTGGTGGGACGCGGAGCAGGGCACGTGGACGGGCCATGACGTGCCCGACTTCATCGCCGACCGGCCGCCGGACTACCAACCCCCCGAAGACGCGACGGGCCCGGACGCGCTCGCGGGCGACGACCCGTTCATCATGCAGGCGGACGGCAAGGCGTGGCTGTACGTCCCGGCGGGGCTGACCGACGGCCCCCTCCCGGCGCACTACGAACCGCAGGAGTCGCCGTTCACGAACCCGCTGTACGGGCAGCAGCGCAATCCGGTCCGGCATCTGCCGCCGCGGCATCCCGACAACCGCTACGGACCCGTCGACGGGGAGCCGGGCGCGGACGTGTACCCGTTCGTGGCGACGACGTACCGGCTCACCGAGCATCACACGGCGGGCGGCATGTCGCGGTGGCAGCCGTATCTGGCCGAGTTGCAGCCGGAGTTCTTCTGCGAGGTGTCGCCGGAACTGGCGGCGATGCGGAACCTGGAGCACGGCGGGTGGGCGACGATCGTGAGCCCGCGCGCCGTGGTGGAGGCGCGGGTCCTGGTGACGGAGCGGATGGCCGCGCTCGTCGTGGACGGCCGGACGCTGCATCAGATCGGCCTGCCCTACCACTGGGGGCCGAACGGTTACAGCCGTGGTGACGCGGCGAACGAGCTGCTGCATCTCAGCCTGGACCCGAACACGCACATCCAGGAGGCGAAGGCCCTCGCGTGCGACATCCGCCCGGGACGGCGGCCGCGCGGGCCCGCCGCCGTGGCGCTCGTCCGCGAGTACCGGGAGCGGGCCGGGATCACCGACGAGACGGGCACCGAGGTCTAGCGTCCGGCCGCGAGGACGGCTCCGGCGAGGACGTCGTCCTGGTCGGGTGGGACCGAGCGGAGGTCGAGGAGGCAGCGTCCGTCCTCGACCCGCCCCATGACGGCCGGGGTCCCGCGCCGCAGCCGCACCGCGTACGGCTCGGGTAGCGCCACGGCGGCGCTGGGCAGGACGACGCCGGGTGCGCCGCCGCCCCCGACCGCCGCTTCGCCGTCGACGGCGCGGGCGTCGACGCCGCCGTCCCGCAGGCGCGCGGAGAGGCGTTCGGCCCGCTCCCGAAGCGAGGCGACGTCGGCGTGCAGGGCCGCGTCGGTCGGGGTGCGCGGGCCCCGGACGGTGGCCTCCAGCGCGGCGAGCGTCATCTTGCCGACCCGCAGCGCACGGGCCAGCGGGTGCCGGGCGAGGCGCCGCACCAGGTCGTCGCGGCCGAGGACGATTCCGCACTGGGGGCCGCCGAGCAGCTTGTCGCCGCTGGCCGTGACGAGGTGCGCGCCGGCCCTGAGCATGGACGCGGCGTCGGGTTCGTCCGGAAGGAGCGGTTCGGGGGCGAGGAGGCCGGAGCCGATGTCGGCGACGACGGGGACGCCGAGACCGGTCAGTTCGGCGACGTCCGCGCCGCGGGTGAAGCCGGTGACGCGGAAGTTCGACGGGTGGACCTTGAGGATGAAGCCGGTCGCGTCGCCGACCGCGGCGGCGTAGTCGTCCGGGGTGGTCCGGTTGGTGGTGCCGACCTCGCGGAGCCGCGCGCCGGTCGCGGCGAGCAGTTCGGGGATGCGGAAGCCGTCACCGATCTCCACCATCTCTCCGCGGCTGATCACGATCTCCCGGTCGGCGGCGAGCGCGGTCGCCGCCAGGACGAGCGCGGCGGCGCCGTTGTTGACGACGTGGGCGGCCTCCGCCGGCGGCACCCGCTCCACCAGGGCGGCGAGCGCGGACCGTCCGCGTCTCGCGCGGCGGCCGGTGTCGAGGTCGAGTTCGACGTCGGTGGCGCCGGACGCCACGGCCACGGCGTCCCGGGCGGCGTCCGACAGCGGCGCCCGGCCGAGGTTGGTGTGCAGCAGGACGCCGGTCGCGTTGAGCACGGGACGCAGCCCGGACGCGGTCGGCGGCAGCGCCTCCACCGCCGTGTCGGCGACCGCCTCCGGGGCGATCTCTCCCACCCGCGCTCTGTGCTGCGCCCGGACGACGGCCGCCTTGACGACGCCGCGACCGAGCCGTCCCGCGGCCTCGACCAGGCGCGGGTCGGCGAGCAGCACGTCCGTGCGGGCGATGCGCCGCCGCGCGTCGGCGGGCTCGGCCTGCTGATCCATCTGGCGACCTCCGGGTGCACGCGCCACCCGGCCAGCATCCCACGGCGTTATAATGCATGAGTCATGCATGAACGACTGGGAAATCTGCTGGGCGCCACCTCGCTGGCGGTGACCGACCTCGTGCTCGCCGGGGCCACCGGGGCCGGACGGGTGAGCGCCAGCGCGGCCGCCGCGCTGATCGTCCTGGCGGACGCCCCCGACGTCGGCGTCACCGAACTGGGGCGCCGCGTCGGCCTCACCCAGTCCGCCGCCGCGCGGATGGTGGACGGCCTGGAGGCCTCCGGCCTGGCGACCCGGCGGCGCGGGGAGGGGCGCGTCGTGCGCGTACGGCTCACCCAGGCGGGCGAGGACACGGTCGGCGACATGCTCGCCGCGCGTGGCGCGCCGCTGGCCGACGTGCTGGACGTCCTCGACGACGACGAGCGGGCGACGCTCACCGCTCTCCTCGCCAAACTGCTGACCCGTCTGTACGCGCGGATCGGTGACGCGGACGTCATGTGCCGCCTGTGCGACCGGCGATGCTGTGTCGCGGGCGCGGTGTGCCCCGTCGGTCAGGCCGAACGCGACGCGGCGGGGAGCGTGTGACGGGCGCGTTCCTGGCACTGGCGTCGGCGCTCGCCTACGGCGTCGCCGATGTGGTGGGCGGGTTGCTGTCCCGGCGCGTGGACTACCGGGCCGTGGCGCTCCTCGGGCAGGTGGGCGGGCTCGTGTGCGCGGTCGTCGCCGCGTTGTTCGTCCCCGCCGACCGGGTGCACGTGGCCGACCTCGGCTGGGGCGCGCTGTCGGGAGCCGGAACGGGCCTCGCGATGGTGTTCCTCTACCGCGGACTCAGCCGGGGCGACATGAGCGTGGTCGTGCCCGTCAGCGCGGTCGGCGGTGTGGCGCTGCCGGTCGTCGTCGGCGTGGCGTTGCTGGGCGACCGTCCGTCACTGCCCGCCTGGGCCGGGATCGTCGTGGTCCTGCCCGCGCTGTGGCTGGTGTCCCGCTCACGGTCGGATGAACACGGCAGGGTGCGGGCGGCGATCGGCAACGGGCTCGTCGCCGGTGCCGGCATCGGGATCCAGTACCTCGCGCTCGCCCAGGCCGACGACGGTTCGGGGATCTGGCCGGTCGCGGTGGGACGCGTCGCGGCCGTACTGACGATCCTCCCGATCATGCGCACGCGCCCGGGAGGGCCGGAACGCCGGTCGTCGTCCGGGATGCCGGCGTTCTGGTCGGCGGCGAACGGGGGCCTCGCCGCGGCGGCCCTCGTCTGCTACCTGCTGGCCACGCGGGAGCAGCTCGTCGTGGTCGCGGTCGTCCTGTCGTCGCTGTACCCGGTCGTGCCCGTCCTGCTCGGTGTCACCGCGCTGCGCGAACGGCTGTCGGCGGCGCAGGCGGCCGGGCTGGTGGGCGCCGCCGCCTCCGTTCTCCTGCTCACCGCGCCGATATGAGCTAGAAACCGACCGGTCACATTCTGTCACCGCAGGGAAAGGTCATAGCCGGTTGTAGCCGAGGCAAAGCTATGAGTAACTGTTCCCCGGAGCCACACGGCTCCCTGGAGACGCCTTCCAGCGAGGGGACGACGATGGACGAGCAGCTGGCGGAGAGGGTGAACCGGCTCCTGTCCGGCCCGAGCGGTCTGGGCACGTCGGCGGCGCGTGTCACGGACCTGCTGCGCCCCGACATGCCGGGCGTCGACACACCGGACGCGGAAGCGGTCGTCGCGCCCGCGCGGGGGGCCGTCCTCGCGCCTCCGCCCCCTCGCCTCCCGAGCCCGAGTCTCCCGGGTCCAAGTCTCCCGAGTCCGACGCGCAAGGGCGGTCACTTCTCCCCCGGGTACGCCGAGCGGGAGTGGGGCGACGGCTCCTTTCCCCCGCTGTACTGCCCGCTGACGGCGCGGGTCGACGACGACCTCGCCCGCGAGGTCAACGACCGGCTGGTCGCGTGGGCCGCCGAGGTCGGGATCTACGCCGACCGGCTCGACCGGTTCCGCGACACCGGGTTCGGGCGCCTGGCCGTCCTCGCCCATCCCGAGACCGACGACGTCGACGCGCTGCTCCTCGCGGCCAAGATGAACGCCGCGTGGTGGGCCAGCGACGACTACTACGCCGACGAGACCGACCTCGGGGCCGCGCCGGTCGAGCTGCCGCCCCGGCTGGCCCTCGTGATGTCGGCGATGGACCCGCCGCCGCCCGCCGGAAGGTACACCGAGCAGTTGGAGGACGCGATCCGCGCCGATCCCGTCCTCGTCGCGCTGCGCTCGGCCACCGAACATGTGCGGCGCCTCGGGAGCACGTCCCAGGTCATGCGGATCTGCACCATCACGTCCCAGATGTACGTGAGCTGGGCCGCGTACGCGGCGTGGCGCCACACCGGCGAACGGCCCCCGGTGTGGCGGTATCTGGCCGCGCGGCAGCACGACAGCTTCTACACGTCGATGACGCTGGTCGACATCGTCGGCGGCTACCAGCTCGACGCGAACCTGTTCTGGGAGCCGCGCGTCCACCGCGCGGTGATGCAGGCGGGCACCGCCTCCGTCATCGTGAACGACCTGTATTCGGCGGAGAAGGAGGCGGCCGACGAGCTGCCCGACTGCAACGTGGTCCTGCTGATCGCCGAGGAGGAGGGCTGCCCGCTGCGCGAGGCGGCCGAGACCGCCGTCGCGATGCACAACCACTTCGTCCGGGGCTTCGAGGCCGGTCAGAAGGAGCTCGCCGCGCTCCCGTCCCCCGAACTCCAGCGGTTCCTGCTCGGCGTGCAGGGCTGGATGGCCGGCGGCTTCGACTGGCACGGATCCTCCGACCGCTACAAGTGACGACCCGTCGAGAAAGGATCACCCCGATATGAGCTCCAACCACGGCTCCGCGGTTCTCACCAGCCTCTACCAGCACTCCGTCGCCGACTATTGGAACGCCGAGCGGAACCCGGTCAACCTGCGGCTGGGCGAGGTGGACGGCATCTACCACCACCACTATGGCGTCGGCGTCGTGGACTGGACCGTTCTGGACGGCCCTGAGGACACTCGCGAGGAGCGGACGATCGCCGAGTTGCACCGGTTGGAGACCGCACAGGCCGACCTGCTGATGAACCATCTCGGCCCCCTCCGGCCCTCCGACCGGGTGCTGGACGCGGGCTGTGGACGCGGCGGGTCCAGCCTGATGGCCCACCAGCGGTTCGGCTGCCGGGTGGACGGGGTGTCGATCTCCGAGTCGCAGGTCGCGTTCGCCACCGAGCAGGCCGAGCGGCGCGGCGTGGACGACAAGGTGAGCTTCCACTTCAAGAACATGCTCGACACCGGTTTCGAGACCGGCGCCTACCAGGCCGCTTGGAACAACGAGAGCACGATGTACGTGGAGCTTTCCCTGCTGTTCGCCGAGCACGCCCGGCTGTTGAAGCGCGGCGGACGGTACGTGTGCGTCACCGGCTGCTACAACGACGCCTACGGGCTGCCGTCGCGGGCCGTCAGCGAGATCAACGCGCACTACATCTGCGACATCCATCCGCGCAGCACGTATTTCAGGGAGTTGGCGGCGAACCGGCTCGTCCCGGTGAGCGTGGTGGACCTCACCGCCTCGACGATCCCGTACTGGGAGCTGCGCGCGAAGTCGTCCCTGGCCACCGGCATCGAGTCGGCCTTTCTCGACGCCTACAAGGGCGGCAGCTTCCAGTACCTGCTCATCGCGGCCGACCGCGTCTGAGGCGCCGCTCGATCCGGTCGACGTCCCCGCGTTCCGCCGCGGGCAGCGGCGCGGCGGCCGCTTCCCGGGCGGAGGCCGCGGCGTCCAGCGACGCCGCGGCCTCCGCGTCACGGCCCGCGAGGGACAGCGCCCCGGCCATGCCCTCCATCGCCAGGGCGACCGCCCTCGGGTTGCCGGTGGCGCGGGCCGCGGCCAGTCCCTCGGCGTGCAGGTCGAGGGCCCGGCGGGCGTCGCCGCGCTGTTCGGCGACGAAGCCCAGTTCGGCCAGCAGGAACGCCAGGCCGGGCGCGCCGTCGATGTCGCGGCACCAGTCCAGCCAGCCGCGCAGGATCGTCTCCGCCTCGTCCAGCCGGCCGCGGCGGCGGGCCGACAGCGCGAGCCCGATCTCGGCGAAGTGCTCCAACCGGCGATGCGACTCGCTGACCGCCAGCCTCCTGCCGCGTTCGTGCAGGCCGTCCGCGCGGTCGAGGTCGCCGGTGAGCAGCGCGATACGGCCGAGGCGGGACACGGCGGCGGCCATCTCCGTCACCAGCCCGAGTTCCTCGGCGTCGCGCAGCCCGCTCTCGTGGAGCCGCGCGGCGCGGTCGTAGTCGCCGGTCACCTCGGCGAGATGGCCGAGGGTCTCGATCACCCGGAGCCGTCCCCAGCGGTCGTTCGTCTTCCGGAACAGCTCCAGGGCGCGTTCGCCGTCGACGCCCGCGCGGGACAGGTCGCCCGCGGTCAGCGCCTGCGCGGCCCGGGTGGCGAGCGCCGCCGCCTCACCCCACGCGTCGCCGATGTCGCGGAACCCGTCGAGCGCGGACGACACCAGTTCGTCGATCGCGTCGAGGTCGCCGAACCCGTTGCGGGTGAAGCCGAGGAACCACTCCGCCCACGGGTTCCTCCCGCTGTGCGCGGCGAGGGCGTCGCGGCAGCGCCGGTCGCGGTCGTGGCCGTCGCCTTCGAGCATCGCGAAACCGGTGTGCCAGGTCATGGCGGTGGCGGTCCTGTCCGGGTCGCCTCCGGGGACGGCGAGGGCCCGGCCGAACGCGCGGCACGCCTCACCGGACCGCCCCCACAGGAACCAGGCCCAGCCCATCGCGTTGACCAGCCGCAACGCCAGGTCGGCGGCGCCGTCGCGGACGGCGTGGTCCAGGGCGGTCCGCAGGTTCCCCGACTCGGCCCGCAGCCGCCGCAGCGCCTCCCCCTGGCCGGGGCCGCACAGGTCGGTGGTCTCGGCGAACGCCGCGTAGTACTCGGCGTGGCGGCGGCGCGTCCGCGCGTACTCCCCCGCCTCGTGGAGCCGTTCGACGCCGTACGCGGCGACCGACTCCAGGAGCCGGTAGCGGGGGCCCTCACCGACGATGACCAGTGACCTGTCGACGAGGCGCGCGAGCACGTCGACGTCGGCGCCGCAGACCTGTTCGGCGGCGTCGAGCGTGCACCCGCCCGAGTGGACCGCGAGCCGCCGCAACACGGTCCGTTCCGGTTCGCCGAGCGGTTCCCAGCTCCAGTCGATCACGGCGCGGAGCGTGCGCTGCCGCGCGGGCGCGTCCCGCCTGCCGGACGCGAGCAGCCGGAACCGGTCGTCGAGCCGCGCCGCCAACTCCCGGACGCCGAGGGCCCGGACCCGGGTGGCGGCCAGTTCCAGCGCGAGCGGGATGCCGTCGAGCCGCGCGCAGATCTCCGCGACCGCCGTCCGGGTCGCGGCCGAGTCGACGGTGACGGCGGCGCGTTCGGTGAACAGTTCGGCGGCGGCGTCCGCCTTCAGCGGCGGGACGTGCCACAGCCGCTCACCGGAGATTCCGAGCGGTTCGCGGCTCGTCGCGAGGACGCGTGGTTCGGCGGTGTCCCGCAGCAGCCCGGCGACCAGGCGGGCCACCGGTTCCACGACGTGCTCGCAGTTGTCGAGGACGAGCAGGACCCGCCGTCCGCGCAGCGCCGCGCCGAGCCTGGCGGCCGGATCTCCCGCGACGCCCGCGTCGTCGCGGACCCCCAGGGCACCGGCCACGAACGACGCCACGTCGTCGAGGGACGCGCCCGCTTCCAGTCCCTCGTCCAACGCCACCAACCGGACACCGTCGGGATGCCGCTCCCTCGTCCGTCTGGCGACGGCGAGGGCCAGCCGGGTCTTGCCGACCCCGCCCGGGCCGCCCAGCGTCACGAGCCGGGAGCCGCGCAGCAGGCCCTCGACCTCGTGCGCGTCCGCGTCGCGGCCGATCAGCGACGTGACGTCGGCGGGCAGGTCGCGCGGGACGGCGAAGGTGCCGCGCAGGATGGACAGGTGCAGGTCGGTGAGGGCCGGGCCGGGATCGGCGCCGAGGTCCTCGCCGAGCCGCAGGCGAAGGTCCTCGTAGGTCGTGAGCGCCTCGGCGGGACGGCCCGCGCGGTACAGGGCGCGCATGTAGGCCGCGCGGAGCCGTTCCCGGAGCGGATGCTCGTCGACGAGGACGCGCAGTTCGGCCGTCAGCGCCTCGTGGTCGCCGAGTTCGAGCCGGGCCTCGGCGCGCGTCTCCACGGCCGCGAGCCGCAGCTCGTCCAGGCGCGCGATCTCCGGCGCGGTGAACGCCGCGTCGGCGAAGTCGGCGTAGGCGGGGCCGCGCCACAGGGACAGGGCGTCGGTCACGAGCGCGGCCCTGACCGCCGGGTCGGTGGCCGCGCGAGCGTCGGCGAGGAGTTCCTCGAAGCGCGCGGCGTCGTCGGGGCGGACGTTCAGGCGGTACCCGGGCGGGCTCTTCTCGACCAGGGCGCGGGCGCCGGGTTCGGCGTCGTCCAGGGTGCGGCGGAGCTGGGAGACGCGTGCCCGGAGGGTCGCGACCGGGTCGGCGGGCAGGTCGTCGCCCCACATGTCGTCGATCAGCCGGTCGGCGGGGACGGCGCGTCCGGCGTGCGCGAGAAGGTCGGCGAGCAGCGCGCGGACCTTGCGGTCGGCGACCTTCACCGGGGCGCCATCGACCGTCCGCACATCCAGGGGGCCGAGCACCCCGAAACGCACGTGCACCCCGGATCGCATACCCGCCACCGTAATGCGGCCCGAAGGTTTCCCGAACCCGCCGTCGGCAGACTCGGTCCCCTGAGCAGAAAGGAATGATCATGACTGTGAAGACACCGGTGAGCGTCCTCGGCCTGGGGTTCATGGGGACGGCGCTCGCCGAGACGCTGTTGAAGCACGGGCACGACGTCACCGTCTGGAACCGCACACCGGCCAAGGCCGAGCCGCTCGCGGCGAAGGGCGCGACGGTGGCGGCGACCGCCACCGACGCGGTCGCCGCCAGCCTGCTGGTGATCGTGTGCCTGTCGGTGTACGCCGACGCGGAGGACATTCTCACCGGGGACGTCCTGGCGGGACGGACGATCGTGCAGCTCACCAGCGGCACGCCCCGGCAGGCACGGGCCATGTCCGAACGCGTCACCGGCCACGGCGGCCGGTACGTCGACGGCGGCATCATGGCCGTCCCGCCGATGATCGGTGGGCCGGACGCGCTCATCCTCTACAGCGGCGACGAGGCCGCGTTCGACGAGTACCGGGACGTGCTCGGTCTGCTCGCCAGGCCCGATTTCGTCGGCGGCGACCCGAGCATGGCGCCGTTGTTCGACCTCGCGCTGCTGGACGCGATGTACGGGATGCTCGGCGGCTTCTTCCACGCGGTCGCGCTCGTCCGGTCGGAGAAGGTGGAGGCCGCGAGGTTCGCCCCGATGGTCACCGCGTGGCTGACCGCGATGATGGCGTCGTTCCCCGAGTACGCGCGGGCCGTGGACACGGGCGAGTTCGGCACCGACGTCTCCAGCGTGGCGACCAGCCAGATCGCGTTCCCCGGTCTGCTGGCCACCAGCCGCGAGCAGGGCGTGGACCCGGGTCTGCTGGTGCCGATGCGCGAACTGCTGGACCGCGCCGTGGCCGAGGGCCACGGCGCGGACGGCCTGGCCCGCCTGATCACCGTGCTGGAGCGTCCCGCGTCGTAGCGGGCGGCCTCAGCCGTGCGCGGGACGCCGCGGCTCCGGCGGTGAGGACCGCCGGTCGGGCGTCACGCGGCGCGGAACGGCGTCCGGAGACCGGGGCGTGGTCTCGGCGGGACGGACGGCCTCGGCGCGACGGACGGACGGCGTCTCCTCGGGGAGGAGCCCGGACGTCTCCAGGTAGTGGCGGCCGCGGGGGGTGAGGTCCCACGCGTTGTGCCGCCACTCCTTGCGCCGCCACACGACGCCCGCGGCCAGCAGCTTGCGGCCGACCCGGCTGATCTCGGTCTCGTCGGTGCCGAGTTCGGCGGCGAGCTCCTGGTTGGACAGTCCCTGGCGGCGGAACACCGCGACCAGGAAGCGGGCGGCGTGCCCGTCGGGCTGGAGCGCGAGCTGGAGCCCGGACGGGAGCCGCCTGAGCGCCCAGTGCACGACGTCGATCAGCCCGAGGATGCGGCCGCGCTGCTCGCGCTGCGCGCCGTCCAGGCCGTCGACGTCGATGTAGTGACGGTGCAGCCACTGGAGCCCGTCCTGGCATTCGACCAGGGCGGGCTCGTCGGCGCTGAGCGAGGCGTCGTTGATCAGCATGCCGAGGGCGCTGAAGTGCCCATCACTGATGATCTTGGCATGCTCCATCGCGTCGATGAGGCGCCGGACCTCCGCCCGGCGGTCGGGGGCGGGGGTGAAGTCAGCGCTCATGGTCACTCTCCCAAGGTCGACGAGCACCGCCGAACTCCTCCAGCATGCGCGCATGCCAAGTGACTGTCAAGTGACGCCGGGAGAACCACCTCTGTTGCAGACGACACTGAAACGGAGGCTCGCGACGGTTAGCATCGAGCCACCACCTGTAATCGCGCATGCCATCACCCCGGGGGCGCTTATGACGGATCAGTTGGCCACCGCCGCCCACCCGGCCGAACCAGCTGATCTCTTCGTCCGGCTCTACGACTCCATCGCCGACGACGTCTTCCAGGACTGGACGGCCACGCGCTGGTACGCCGACGAGCGGATCCGGCGGCGGGCCGGCGAGATCGCCGAGACCGTCCTGGACGTCGGCGTGCTCGACCCCGCGACCACCGCCGAGATCGTCGCCGAGCACGGCGACCGCGGCCGCTTCGTCATCATGCTCGGGCTCGACATCGCGCTGGCCCACGCCAACCCGTACGCGCCGAGCTACGACGCGCCCGCCATGGCCCGAACGCTCATCACCTACCTGACCGAGGGCAGGCTGAACGGGCCGGGCACGACCGGTGCCCTGCTCCCCCGCTGCGCCTTCCCCGGCCGCCCGCTCGGGCTGCGCACGAAGGCGGAGTTCTTCGGCGTCCACCGCGTCCCGCAGGCCGCCTGGAACAAGATCGAGCATCGGGTGCTGCCCGCGGTGCACGATCCGCACTTCAGCCGGGACGAGCCGGTCACGGTCGGCTGCGCGCCGGTGTTGGAGACGCTCGACGACGTGGAGATCGAGTTCGAGAAGCGGCACGGGATGACCGTGTACCGGCTCCGCCCCATGGACTCCGCCGGGCTGCGCAGCCGGATCAAGGCGATCGTCAGGCGCCTGGACGAGTCCGGCGCGCAGCTCGCCGTCATGCCGGAGACGTCGCTGTCGAACGCGTTGCTGGAGCTGTGGAAGGAGGTCGCGTTCGACACCGCCGGACGCGACCGTGACCGGCGCCCGCTGCGGTTCCTCATGCTCGGCAGCGGCCCCCTCGGCGGGGAGGACCCGCCGCCGAACCGCGCCGTCCTCATCGATCGCTGGACGGGCGAGGAACTGCTCGTCCAGGACAAGCTCTCCGGCTTCACGCTGGACGCCGCGCAGATGAGGCTGTGGCGGCTGCCGGACGCGCCGCCGTCCGGCACGGCCGTGGAGTACGCCCGCCCCGGCACGACGATCAGCGTGCTCGACTCCTCGCTCGGCCGTCTCGCCGTGCTGATCTGCGAGGACCTCGGACGCTCGATCGGCTGGGAGCGTGAACTCCAGTCCGTCGGCGCCTCCCACCTGCTCGTCCCGATCTTCTCCAAGCCGATCCTGGAGCACCGCTGGGAGGACCAGGGCGCCGAGCGGCAGGTCGCGGGCCTCGGCACGTGGGTGACGGTGTCCAACAGTCTCGCCGTCGGCGCCGCGATCCCCGAGGAGGACCTGCCGGGCACCCGCTACACCTGCCTCGTCGCCGGCCCGCAGAGCCTGCACCGCGCCGCGTACGCGACCGAGCGCCAGTTCGGCCTGGCCAGGACGGGCGCCGAACTCGGCCGCCTGCCGACCTCGCAACTGCCCCGCGTGTTCCCCGGCGCCGCGTACGACGCCTGGCACCGGCGAGAGACCAAGTAACTCGTCGGGCGGCTCATTCCACCGTGAACGGCTCCGGGCTCGTGGCCACGCCGGTGGGGGTGTGCACGACGGGCGGTCCCGAGACGGCGCCCGCGGGGACGGTCGTCCGGACGAGCGTGTCCGTCACGTCGGCGACCGCCGCCCGCACCCCGCCGAACCGGACGACCGTCGCGTCCGCCAGACCGGTGCCGCGGATGACGACCTCGGTTCCGACGGGTCCGCCCGACGGGTCCACGCCCGTGACGCTCGGTGTCGGCTCGTGGTCACGTCCCTGGGGCGCCGGCGCAAGGAGGGTCCCGAACACCGCGCGGAACTTCTCGGCGGTCTCGCGGGAGAACTGGCCGACGAGCGCGGCGATGGCCGCGACCCCGTAGGGGTTGATGTCGGACGCGCCGCCCAGAGGCGAGGTCAGCCCGCCCCGCACGACGAGATACACCACCAGCCCGAACAGCGCGCCGACGAACGGGAGCAGCAGGTACATCGCCAGCCAGCTCCGGCGCAGCGCACGGTTCCCGACGTACCAGTAGAACGACCGCAGGACGTGCGCGATCGCGCCGAGCGCGCCCGCCGCCATCACGATCACGAACAGGCTCGTCTCGCGGGACACGGTCGGCGACCATCCCGGCAGGCGCACCGTCGTGGACGTCGGCGTGATCTCGGCGCGCCCGTCGGGGGTGACCCGCGGCCCGGGCGGCCACACCTGGACCAGGACGATCACCAGCACCGCCGTGAGGGCGAGCAGCACGGCCAGCACCACGACGATGTCGCGGGTGCGCGCGTACTCGGATCCGACCGTCGACTCCGTCACGGCTCCCCTCTCGCTGTTCTCTTGTGCCTTCGGCGCCCTCGCGGGGTATCGAGGTCGACGCGGACGATGTTTCGTCTCCACGCGGGACGGTAGGCGAGCGTATGATCCAGGTCACTCCCACTACGGAACGGAGTGCTCGAATGACAGAAGCCGTCTCCTCCGCCTCGGTCCCGGAGTCCGCCTCCAGTCTCCCCTTCGGCATCGGCCCGGACGGGACGTACACCCGGTCCGGTCAGGTGGCCGCGTTCGTCCTCGGCGTCGCCACGATGCTCGTCTTCTTTCCGCTCATGGTCGTCGCCGCCCTGCTCTACAGCCGCGCGGAGATCGTGTTCCAGGAGAACCCGCGGCGGGCGCGTTCGCTGGTCAACTGGTCGTGGATCAGCATCGCGGTTCCCGGCATACCGGGACTCATCTTCGGTGCGTTCCTGGCCGTGTACTTCCTCGCCAAGTGGCTCGCATAGGGAAGACGGCACGCTCGACGCGGGTTGACGCCCGTTATGAGCGTTCGTTTCTCCGTCCTTGATCTCTCGCCCGTCGTCAGCGGTTCCACGTCCGGCCAGGCGCTGCGCAACACCCTCGACCTGGCCCGGCACACCGAACGGCTCGGCTACCACCGGTACTGGCTGGCCGAGCACCACGCGATGCCCGGGATCGCGAGTTCCGCGACGGCGGTGCTGATCGGGCAGGTCGCGGCGGCGACGTCCACCATGCGGGTAGGGTCCGGCGGGGTCATGCTGCCGAACCACGCGCCGATGGTGGTGGCCGAGCAGTTCGGGACGCTGGAGGCGCTCCACCCGGGGCGCATCGACCTCGGGCTCGGCCGCGCGCCCGGCACCGACCAGGCCACCGCGCTGGCGCTGCGCCGCTCCCCGGAGGCGCTGTCGGTGGACGACTTCCCCGAGCAGGTCGCCGAGCTGCGCGGCTACTTCGCGGCCGACAGCACGGTGACGCCCGCCGCGGGCAACGAGCCGCCGGTGTGGCTGCTCGGGTCCAGCGGGTACAGCGCCCGGCTCGCGGGCCTGCTCGGGTTGCCGTTCGCGTTCGCGCACCACTTCAGCGCGCAGAACACGGTGCCCGCCCTGAATCTGTACCGGGAGTCGTTCCGTCCCGGCGCGCTGGACGAGCCGTACTCGATGATCGGCGTGTCGGTGATGGCCGCCGGCACCGACGCCGAGGCGCGGGATATGTCCCGGCCGCAGGCGCTGGCGTTCCTGCGCCTGCGGCGGGGCACCCCCGGCCCGTTGCCGACCCCGGAGGAGACCGCGGCCTACCCGTACACGGAGCTGGACCGGCAGATGATCGACGCGCGGCTCGCGGACCAGGTGATCGGCGGCCCGGAGACCGTCCGCAGGCGACTGGACGAGCTGATCGCGCGGACCGGCGTGGACGAGGTCATGGTGGTGACCCAGGTCTTCGACCACGCCGACCGGCTGCGCTCCTACGAGATCCTCGCCGACCTGTACAAGGAGGCCTTCGCCGCTACCGCAGCCTGACCTGGAAGTCGAACGGGATGGTGCCCGGGTCGGGCAGGACGGTGCCGCCGTCGACGCTCAGCACGGCGCCGTTGACATAGGACGCCTCCTGCCCGAGCAGCCACAGGATCGCCGACGAGATCTCCTCGGGCGCGGCGGCCCTGCGCTGCGGCACGAGCCGGGTGACCTCGTCGTAGGCCTCCTCCCGTCCGATGCCGTGCGGTTCACCGAAGTGGGCCATCTCCTCGTCGGACATCTCGGTGCGGACCCAGCCGGGGCAGACGACGTTGGCGCGGACGCCGCGCGGCCCGTAGTCCACCGCGATCGTCTGCGTCAGCATCGTCAGCGCGGCCTTGGACGTGGCGTAGGCCGCGCATCCCAGCGGGACGCGCAGCGACGCGACCGACGACACCGCGACCAGCGACCCGTTGGTCTCGATCAGATGCGGCAGCGCGGCCTTGGCCAGCAGGAACACCGAGGTGAGGTTGGTCCGCATGGTGGCGTCCCAGTCCTCCGGCGACAGGTCGAGGACGCCGCCGTTGCGGACGATGCCCGCGTTGGCGACGAGCCCGTCGAGGCGTCCGTGCGCCGCGACGACGTCGTCGACCAGGCCCGTGACGGCCTCCGGCGAGGACACGTCGCAGACGCGCGGCTCGGCGCCGGTCTCGGCGGCGACCCGTTCGAGCGCCTCCTTGCGGCGCCCGCAGATGACGACCCGGTCGCCGCGGGCGGCGGCGCCCGCGGCGACCGCGGCGCCGATGCCGCTGCCGCCGCCCGTGACGATCAGAACCCGTTGCATATGGCGTCTCCTCAACTCTGGCCCGCGGGCTCACCAAGGTAGGCGGCGTGCAGGACGTCCGGGGACTTGCGCAGCGGAGCGGCGGGCCCGCTGTGGGTGAGGCGCCCGCCCGCGAGGACGTGCGCGGTGTCGCCGATCTCCAGCGCGAGCGTCGCGAACTGCTCGACGAGCAGGACGGCGGCGCCCGCGTCGGCGAGGGCCCGGACGGCGGGCAGCAGCCGCTTCACGATGACCGGCGCGAGGCCGAGCGACATCTCGTCGATCAGCAGCACCGACGGCGACATCGACAGGGCGCGGGCCAGCACCACCATCTGCTGCTCGCCGCCGGACAGCAGGCCCGCCTGGGTGTCCATGCGCTTGCCCAGTTCGGGGAACAGGTCGAGGGCGCGGTCGCCGCCGGTGCCGCGCCGCACGACTCGCAGGTTCTCCGCGACGGTGAGGCCGCTGAAGACCGTCCGTCCCTGTTCGACGAGCGCGATGCCGCGCTTGGCCCGCGACACCCGGTCGAGGCCGGACAGGTCGTCGCCGTCGCCGGTCAGCCGTCCCGACGTGATCGGCAGGACGCCCGCGATCGCCTCGAGCAGCGTCGTCTTCCCGGCGCCGTTCGGGCCGAGCAGGACGGTGACCTCCCCGGACGTGACGGTCAGGCTCACGTCCCGGACGATCGGGGCGCCTCCCCGCCCGACCGACACGTCCTCCAGTTTCAGCTCTTTCATGCCTGCTCCCAGCGAGGGGGCCTTCCCCCGCGACCCCCGTTTCGCTTCGCTCATGTGAGTGCGACCTCGTCTCCCAGGTAGGCGCGGGCGACCTCGGGTCTGGCGAGGACCTCGGCGGGCGGCCCCTCGGCGATGACCGCGCCCGCGTCGAGGACGACGATCGTCGCGCAGGCCCGCCGGACCATGTCGAGGTCGTGCTCGATGAGCAGCACGGACGCGCCGTACTTCGCCGGGACCTCGATGAGCCGGTCGGCGAGCGCGAGCGACTCGGCGTGGGCGAGCCCGGCGGCGGGCTCGTCCAGCACGATCAGCTTGGGCCGGGCGAGGATCGCGGCGGCCACCTCCAGCAGGCGGCGGCTGCCGACGTCCAGGTCGAGGACGTGCGCCTTCGCCGGGGCGCACCCGAGGAACGCGCGGACCTCCTCCAGCTCGTCGTGGGACACCGAGCGGTGCGCGGCGAAGCGGAGGTAGGCGCCGACGGTGAGGCCGGTCGGGACGCGGTCCTGCTGGAAGGTGCGGCGCAGCCCGGCGGCGGACCGGCGGTGGACGGGCTGCCCGTCCAGGCGGCGGCCGTCGAGCGTGACGGTACCGGCGGCGTTCTTGATGAACCCCGACAGCGCGTCGGTGAGCGTGGACTTGCCCGCGCCGTTCGGCCCGATGAGGCCCATCACGGTGCCTTCGGGGACGACGAGGTCCACATCCTGCAACGCCACGACCTGCCCGAACCGCACACCGAGCCCCTCGGCCTTCAGCAGCGGCCTGGTGCCGAGCGGCGGTGTGCCGCCGTCCGACGCCTCCCGCGGTGGCGGAACGGGCGCCGGCCTGCGGGCGCGCAGACGGCGGGCGAATCCCTCGCTGATGCTGCTGCCCTGCGACAGCGCCTGGACGGCGCCGACGCCGAACATCACGTTCGCCCAGTCCTGGGAGACCCCGGCCCGGCGGAAGAACTCCGGCACGAACATGATGAGGAAACCGCCGAACAGGGCGCCGAACACGTATTCGCTGCCCGCCATGACGGCGACGACGAACAGGGAGAGCGAACCGATCGTCCCGAAGTTCTGCGCCGTGATCATGCCGACCTGTCCGGCGAGCAGCCCGCCCGCGAGGCCCGCCGCGAACGCGCTGAGCGCGAACGCCGACAGTTTCGCGCGGGCGACGCTCGTCCCGGCGGCGGCGGTGGCCCGTTCGGAGAACTTGACCGCCCGCCACGCCGCGCCCATCCGGGTGCGGCCGAGCCATTCGACGGCGAGCGCGAGCACGACGAACAGCACACCCGCGTAGACGAAGTACTGCCGGTCGGTCGCGATGAACTCGGGCCGCATGACCTGCTGGTAGCTGTCGACACCCGGGAAGTTGATCGCGGACACGACGACGTCCGCGGCGGCGGCGAACCCGAGCGTGACGACGGCGAGGTGCACGCCGCGCAGGCGCAGCGCCGGAAGCCCGATCAGCGCGCCGAACGGCATCGCGACGAGACCACCCGCGATCGTCCACAGGATGAGCGTGCCGGGGGCCTGCCACACGTTGAGCTGCGCGACCGTCCACGCGCCGACGGCGGCGAACGACAGCTGGCACAGCGAGTTCATGCCGGCGCGGCCGACGATGCCGAGGCCGAGCAGCGAGACCGCCGACACCAGCGCGGACGTCGCGAGGAACAGCCAGTACTGCGGTACGGCGATCGCGGCGACCACGACGACCAGCAGCGCCGCGCCCGGCTGGGTGAACAAGGTGAGATCAACGCGCCGCATCCCACACCTCCCGCCTCTGGGACCAGATCAAGATGGCGAGGATCGCCAGGAACGGCACCGTGTCGCGGTACTGCTGCAACTCGGACACGTGCGCGAGCGCTCCTTGCAGCGCGCCGAGCCCGAGTCCGCCCGCGACCGTGAGGCCGAGACTGCGGAACCCGCCGACGAGGGCGGCCGCCCCCGCAGGGATGATCATCAGGGCCAGCGACGTCTGGTCGCTGGTCTGCTGCGGCGCGATGACGAGCAGCACGGCCGCCGACAGCAGCCCGGTGACCGCCCACATCCCGACGCCGAGACGGCGGGACGGGATCGCGTGCAGCTCCGCGGTCGTCGGGCGCTCCGACAGCGCGCGCAGCCGCAGCCCGAGGACCGTCCGGGTGAGGACGAGCCACGCGCCGCCCGCGACCGCGATCGAGCCGACGACGCACACCGCGGCCGCCTGCGTGATCGTGATGTCCCCGACGGTGAACAGCGAGCCGCCGAACTTGCCGGGCATGCGGCGCGGGTCCGTGCCGAACGCCAGGTAGGAGACGGCGAGCAGCGCGACCAGGAACGCGATCGAGATCGCGGAGCGCTGGTCGGCGCCCGCCTCACCGAACCACTTGCCCATCACCCAGCCGAGCGCCGCGGCGCAGACCGTGGCGGTGAGCAGGCCCGCGAGCGCGGCCAGGCCGTAGGGCCAACCGTGCTCCGCCGTGATCGCCATCGTGTAGACGCCGATCACGCCGATCGCGACCTGCGCGAAGTTGACGACTCGGACCAGCCGGAACATCAGCGTGAGGCACAGGCCGAGAGCGGCGTACGCGCCGCCCCCGGCCAGGCCCGCGATGGCTCCCTCAAGCATTGGGCAGCTTGATCCACTGGTCGGTCAGCACGGTCCATCCGCCCTTGCCGTCCGGCTGGACGAACTTGGCGGCGAGGTTGGACGCGTGGGTGTCACCGGACCCGAACGCGAACGGCATGCCCGTCATGGGCGTCTCCAGAGGCTTGAGGTTCTTCATCGCCTCCGTCACCGACTCGCGGGTGATGTCGCCCTTGATGCCCTCCATGACGGTGACCAGGTGCTTGGCCGCGAGGTAGCCGCCCTGCGCGAACGCGGTGAGAGGCACGTTGTGCTTCTTCATCGTCGCGATCCAGTCCTTGTTGGCCGGAGAGTCGGCCTCGGTGTACGGCTCGAACTCCGACAGGGCCACGACGTTCTTGCCGGCGTCGCCCAGCGCCTTCGACGCCTCCGCGGTGTAGGTGGAGGCGAGGAACAACCACTTCATGTCGTTGATCTTCTGCGCCTGCGCGGCCTTGACCCAGCCGATGGACATCGGCTCGACGCCGTTGAACAGGACCGCCTTGCAGCCCGCGGCGCGCGCCCGCAGGACGTAGGGGGTGTAGTCGGTGGTGGACGCCGACAGGCTCAGGTCGTTGATCAGCAGCTTCTTGCCGGTGATCTGGGACCAGCGCTCGACGCCCTCCTTGTAGGCGTTCGCGGTGCCGCCGATGATGACGAAGAACGCGCAGATCTTGTCGATCTTCAGCGTCTCGGACGCGTAGTAGAGCGTCACGGTCGAGCCGAAGAACGGGCCGGTGTTGACCGGGGAGATGTTCGGCGACTTGAAGCAGCCGGGGTCCACCCCGATGCCGCGCACATCGGTGATCTTGTTCTGCTGGTACATGGGGCCGTTGACCTGGCAGTCGACCAGGCTCGCACCGCCCGCGAGGGCCACGGCCTTCTTGTTCTGGATGACGTCGCGGGCGGCGAGCGCCGCGCTGGACGGGTCGCCCTTGTCGTCGGCCGCGGTGTAGGCGATCTTGCGTCCCTTGACGCCGCCCTTCGCGTTGACCTCCTCGAAGACGGCGCGGGCTGCCTGCGACGCCTCGGGGAAGGTGACCGCGCCGCTCAGTGAGGAGACGGACCCGATGTTGATGGGCCCCGAATCGGAGCCGGAGTCGGAAGAGCCGCAGGCGGCCAGGGGCAGCGCCAGGACGGCGGCCGCCAGGATGTGTGCGATTCGCATGTCAGAGACCTTCGGTGCTGTGGACGACCCTGCCGTCGAAGACGGTCATCGCGACGGGGACGTCCGGGAGGTCGTGCGGGTCGAGCGAGGTGATGGTGCCGTCGAGGACGGTGACGTCGGCGACCCTGCCGGGTTCGAGGGTGCCCTTCCAGTCCTCGGCGAAGTCCTGCCAGGCGGCGTTGGAGGTGTAGGCGCGGACGGCGTCGGGCAGGCCGACGCGTTCCTCCGGGCCGAACACGCGGCCGCTGACCTTCGATTCGCGTAGCATCATCGCCGCGATGCCCTGCCGCCAGTTGGGGTAGGTGACGGGGGCGTCGGAGCTGGCGGTGACGGGGATCCCCGCCTCGATCGCCGAGCGGACGGGGTACTGGTAGGCGGCCCGTTCAGGGCCGAGGATCTCAACCAGCATGTCGACGATCGTCCATTTGATCGCCGGGTTCATGTTCGCGCCGAAGCGGTGTTCGGCGAGCTTGCGGAGGCTTTGCGGCCCCGGGAGGTCGGCGTGGATGACGTAGTGCCGCGGGTCTTCGCGCGGGTGCGCGACCTGCGCGGCCTCCAGGGCGTCGACCACGGCGTCGAGCGAGCGGTCGCCGGTGACGTGCACGCCGAGCTGGTGGCCGGCGACGTGCGCGAGACGGACCATCTCGTTCAGCTCGTTGGTGCGGAACGCGTCGGCGGCGCCGTGCACGCACAGGCAGCCGAACCCGCCGCCCTTGTACTCGTCGCGCATCCATGCCGTCTTGTTGGGCGGGGTGCCGTCGGCGAACAGCTTCACGCCGATGACGCGGAGCAGGCGCGGGTCCACGTCCTCGGGGATCCGGGCGTTCGCGAGGCCCTCGGCGAGCGCGGCGGCCGAGCCGCCCATGCCGGTCAGCATCAGCAGGACGCTGACGCGGGCGCCGAGGTCGCCGGCGCGGGCGAGGTCGCCGTAGACGTCCAGGGTGAGCTGGTCGGCGGCGCCCGCGAACAGGCTCTTGCCGCCGGGGCCGAGACCGGGCTCGGTGTAGCTGGTGATGCCCTCGCGGTGCAGGACGGCGACGCACTCCTGGATGGCCTTGACGACCTCGTCGCGGGTGTACGCGGGCAGCCGGCCCTGGATCAGCAGCTGCGCGCCCTCGGCGAGCAGGCCCGTCGGGTTGCCGGCGCCGTCGGTGTGGATGACGCCGCCCTCGGGGGTGGGCGTGTCGCGGGTGACCCCGGCCAGTTCGAGGGCGCGGGAGTTGGCCCAGGTGAGGTGGCCGCTGAAGTCCTGGAGGTAGACCGGGTGGGCGGGCGCGACCGCGTCGAGGTCCGCGCGGTCGGGCATCCGGCCGCCGTCGGCGCACTCGGACAGGTAGCCGGGGTCCCAGCCGCCGCCGCGGATCCACTCGCCCTCGGGGATGCGGGCCGCGGCCTCCTTCACGGCCGCCTGGATGTCGGTGATCGACCGGACGGCCGGGTAGCCGACGTCCACCGCGAGCGGCGGGCGGGCCGCGCCGAACGCGCAGCCGTGCAGGTGGGAGTCGTTGATCCCGGGGAGCGCGGTGCGGCCGCGCAGGTCGACGACCTGCGTGCGCGGGTCCGCCAGCGCGCGGATCTCCTCGGTGCCGCCGACCGCGGTGATGGTGCCTCCGGTGATCGCCACCGCCTGCGCCACGGAGAACTCCGCGTCGGCCGTGAGGACCTCGCCGTTCAGCAGCACCAGGTCCGGGGTTGCGTCCGAGTTAGCCATATGTTAGTGCCTCGCCCTTCGTCTTGCCCGTCCATGAAAATTTGGGCCCAAACGTATTGCGAACGTACGGGGCCCGTTAACCAGGGTCAATAACGGACGCGTAACGGAGTGGCGGGGTTCACAGGTACCCGGACGTGACCCGGACATGACAGCGCCGCCGACCCCCGTTCGGAGGTCGGCGGTCGCTGTTCGCGCAGGTCAGCCCGTGAAGGCGGCCTCCAGCAGGTCGAGCCCTTCGGTCAGCAGGCCCTCGGGGATGACGAGCGGCGGCAGGAAGCGCAGCACGTTCCCGTACGTCCCGGCGGTCAGGACGAGCAGGCCCTGTTCGTGGCAGCGGCGCGCGATCCGCGCGGTCAGTTCGGGATCGGGCTCCTTCGTGCCCGGCCGCACCAGCTCGATCGCGATCATCGCGCCGCGACCGCGGACGTCCCCGATCTCGGGACGGTTCTCGGCCAGGACGCGCAGCCGGGGCAGCATGATCTCCCCGATCCGGCGGGCGCGCTCGGTGAGCTTGCCCTCCTCGATCTCCTCCAGCACGGCCAGGGCCGCCTCGCAGGCCAGCGGATTGCCGCCGTAGGTGCCGCCGAGGCCGCCGCCGTGCACCTTGTCCATGATGTCCGCGCGGCCGGTGACGGCCGCCAGCGGCAGTCCCCCGGCGATGCCCTTCGCCGTCGCGACGATGTCGGGGACGACGCCCTCGTGCTCGCAGGCGAACATGTCGCCCGTCCGCGCGAAGCCCGTCTGCACCTCGTCGGCGATGAACAGGATGCCGTTGGCGCGGCAGAACTCGGCGAGCGCGGGCAGGAAGCCCGGCGCGGGCTCGATGAACCCGCCCTCGCCCTGGATCGGCTCGATCACCAGGGCGGCGACGTTCGTGGCCCCGATCTGCTTGCCGATCTGGTCGATCGCCTGCGCCGCCGCCTCGGGGCCGCAGTTCTCCGGGCCCGTCGGCCAGCGGTACGGGTACGCGAGGGGCATCCGGTACACCTCGGGGGCGTACGGCCCGAAGCCGTGCTTGTACGGCAGGTTCTTGGCGGTCAGCGTCATCGTCAGCAGCGTCCGGCCGTGGTAGCCGTGGTCGAACACCACGACCGCCTGCCGTCCCGTCGCGTACCGGGCGATCTTGACGCCGTTCTCCACCGCCTCCGCGCCGCTGTTGACGAGGAACGAGCGCTTCTCGTGGTCGCCGGGCGTGATCCGGTTGAGGTTCTCGCACACCGCGACGTACGACTCGTACGGCGCGACCATGAAACAGGTGTGGGTGAACCGGTCGGCCTGGGCCTTCACCCGCGCGGCGACGCGCGGGTTGGCGTTGCCGACGTTGGTGACCGCGATGCCGGAGCCGAAGTCGATCAGGGAGTTGCCGTCCGCGTCGACGACCACGCCGCCGTCCGCGTCGGTCACGTACACCGGCAGCACGCTGCCGACCCCCGGCGGCACCGCCGCGGTCCGGCGCTTGTGCAGCTCCTGGGAGCGCGGGCCGGGGATCTCGGTGACGAGGCGGCGTTCCTGGGGCAGGCGCGGCTCGGCGGGCGGGCGTTCACCGGTCACGGTCGGGGCTGGGTCCTGGCTGGTCATGGCCTGAACATAGGTCGGCGGGCGCCTACGATGAACCGTACGGGACGGCGAAATCCGCCCCTTGGGATAGACACTTTGCACAGGGATTGCGATGCCGCCCACGCTGGCCTCCGTGGCCGCCCTCCCGCAGCTCGGCCTGCGGTCGCTGACCGGCCCGCCGCCGGACGCGCCGGTCGTGTGGGTCGCGGTCAGCGAGCTGGAGGACCCGACGCCGTTCCTGGAGGGCGGCGAGCTCGTCCTCACCACCGGGATGCGGCTGACCGGGGCGAACGCGGCGCGTTACGTGTCCCGGCTGGTCGGACGGGGCGTCGCCGGGCTCGGGTTCGCGGTCGGCGTCATCCACGAGGTCGTTCCGGCCGAGCTGGTCACGGCGGCGCGGGAGCAGGGCCTCGTCCTGCTGGAGGTGCCGCGCCCGACCCCGTTCATCTCCATCGGGAAGGCCGTGTCCCGGATGCTGGCCGCCGAGTGGTACGAGGACGTCACCCGCGCGTTCCAGGCGCAGCGGGAGCTGACCCGGGCCGCGCTGACCGGGCCCGGCGCGCTCGTCACCCGGCTGGCGCGGCTGCTCGGCGGGTGGGCGCTGCTGCTCGACCCGTCCGGGGCCGTCCGGCACGCCGAGCCCGCCGCCGCCCGCGGCCGCGCCGAGACGCTCGCCCCGGAGCTGGCCCGGCTGCGGCGCCGCCCGGCGGAGGGCGGGGCGACCGCGAGCGTGGCGCTGGCCGTCCCGGACGACCACATCGTCGTGCAGCGGATCGGGATCGGCGGGCGTCCGCCCGCGTTCCTCGCCGTCGGCACGCGGGCGCCGCTCCCGCACGCCGCGCACACGATCGTCGGCGCGGCGGTCGCGCTGCTCACGCTCCAGTCGGAGGCCCCGCGCGCCGGCCGCGACCTGCGCGCCTCGCTGGCCGCGCTGCTGCTCGGACGGCCCGGTGACGCGCCGTCCGCGCCGCGCGGCCCGGTCCGCGTGCTGGCCTGCGCGGGCGGGGCCGCGGTGCTGGACGTGCTGGAGTCCGATCCGGTCGGGGAGCGCTGCCTGACGTTGCCGCTCGGCGGGCACGCCGCCGTGATCGTCCCGGCCGAGGCCGCCGACACGGTGGAGGCTTCGCTCGCGGCGACCGGCCCGGTCGGTGTCAGCGACCCGGCCACGGACGACCTCGCGGGCGCGTTGCGGCAGGCCGAGGACGCGCTGGCGGCGGCCGTCCGAGCGCGGCGGGACGTCCTGCACTACTCCGCGCTCCCCGGGCAGGGCGTCCTGCGCCTGCTGGACCCGGGTGCCGCCCGCGCCTTCGCCGCCACGCTGCTCGAACCGCTCCAGGAGGAGGGTCTGGTCGAGACGGTGCGGGCGTATGTCGCGGCCAACGGGCAGGGTGAGGCGGCGGCGCGGGCCCTCGGCGTCCACCGGCACACGTTGCGGGCGCGGACCCGCAAGGCCGCCGAGGTCCTCGGCCGTGACCTCGACGACCCGGCCGTCCGCGCCGAACTGTGGATCGCGCTCTCCATCACGTCCAGGGAGGGCGACCGGATTGGACATCATGGAGACTCGCAATCGCGCCCGCCGGGGATAGCGTGACTGTATGAACGTGACCCCATTCTGGCTGGCCGGCCGGCCCGAAACCGGTGACGGTGAGCTGACCGTTACGCATCCTTATGACGGCCGCGTGGTCGGGACGGCGGCCGTGCCGACGCCCGAGCAGGTGGAGGAGGCCGTCGCCGCCGCGGACGCCGTCCGCGCTCGGGCCGCCGCGCTGCCCCTGCACGTGCGGGCCGAGGCGCTCGCGCACGTGTCCGCGCGGCTCGCCGAGCGGTCCGAGGAGGTCGCCCGGCTGATCACCGGTGAGAACGGCAAGCCGCTGCTGTGGGCGCGCGGCGAGGTGACCCGCGCGATCTCCACGTTCCGGTTCGCCGCCGAGGAGGCCCGCCGCTTCAGCGCCACCACGCAGCGGCTCGACACCGACCCCGCCGCCGAGGGCCGGATGGCCTACATCACCCGCGTGCCGAAGGGCCCGGTGCTCGGCATCTCGCCGTTCAACTTCCCGTTGAACCTCGCCGCCCACAAGGTCGCCCCGGCGATCGCGGTGGGCGCCCCGATCGTCCTCAAACCCGCGCCCGCCACGCCGCTGTCGGCGCTGCTGCTCGGCGAACTGCTCGCCGAGACCGACCTGCCCGCCGGGATGTTCTCCGTCCTGCCGGTGCCGAACGACCGGGCGTCCGCGCTCGTCGACGACCCGCGTCTGCCGATCGTGTCGTTCACCGGTTCCGTGCCGGTCGGCTGGGCCATCAACGACCGGGCGCCGCGCAAGCACGTCACGCTGGAGCTCGGCGGCAACGGCGCGGCCGTGGTCCTGCCGGACGCCGACCTGGACTGGGCCGCCAAGCGGATCGGCCTGTTCTCCAACTACCAGGCCGGGCAGAGCTGCATCGCCGTCCAGCGCGTCTACGTCGACCGCTCCGTCTACGAGGAGTTCACGCCGAAGCTGGTTGACACGGTCGGCGCCCTCGTCACCGGCGACCCGTGGGACGACAAGACCCAGGTCGGCCCGCTCGTCAGCCAGGAGGCCGCCGAGCGCGTCGAGGCGTGGGTGGACGAGGCCGTCGCAACGGGCGCGAAGATCCTCACCGGTGGCACCCGGGAGGGCGCCGCGTACGCGCCGACCGTCCTCGCCGATGTGCCCGCCGACGCGAAGGTGTCCCGCGAGGAGGTCTTCGGGCCGGTCATGTTCGTCCAGCCGGTCGACGGCGTGGACGAGGCGTTCGCCCTCGTCAACGACTCCGCGTTCGGACTCCAGGCGGGCGTGTTCACCCGGAACCTCGACATCGCGTTCCGGGCGCACCGCGAGCTCGACGTCGGCGGCGTCGTGATCGGCGACGTCCCGTCCTACCGCGCCGACCAGATGCCGTACGGCGGCGTGAAGGACTCCGGTGTCGGCCGCGAGGGCCTGCGCTCGGCGATGGCCGACTACACCGAGGAGAAGGTCATGATCCTCACGGGTCTGCCGCTCTGACCCGCCGTCAGCCACGGCTCCGGGGCCCCGCGTACGGTTCGGTGCGCGGGGCCCTGGCGGCGACGGCGGCGGTCGCCCGCGCCGGGACCGTCCGGCTCCGCCGGGGAATGGCCAGGCTCGCGAGCGCCCCGGCCAGGGACAGGGCGCCGCTGGCGGCGACGGTCGCGGCGAAGCCGTCGGTGAAGGTCTGCGCGGTGCCGTAGCCGCCCCGCGCGGTGAACACCACCGCGAGGATCGCCACGCCGAACACGGCGGCGAACTGCCGCAGCGTGTTGAAGACGCCCGACGCCTTGCCGATCTCCTGCGGCGCGACGGCGTTGATGACCGAGGTCTGCGCGGCGGGCATGGCCATGCTGACACCGGCGCCCGCGAGGACCATCGGCGCGATCAGCTGCGCGTACGCCATCGACGGTTCGGCGACGAGCCCGATCCACCCCATCCCGGCGGCCTGCATGGTCAGCCCCGCGGCGGTGAGCGTGCGCGAGCCCACGCGGTTCACCAGCGTCCCCGCCAGGGGCGCCACGACGGTCACCGTCGCCGTCCAGGGCACCAGGCGCAACCCGGTGGCCATCGGCCCGTGTCCGAGGCCCGACTGGATGAACTGGGCCATGAAGAACAACGACCCGTACAGCGACGCGTACATGAAGAGCCCGGCGGCATTGCCCGCGGAGAAGCCCCGCGAGCGCAGCAGCCGCATCGGCACCATCGGCTGCCGGACGCGCAGCTCCCACGCGACGAACGCCGCCAACAGCGCCGCTCCTGCCGCGAGCGCCCCGACCACCTCGAACGCGTCCCAGCCGACGGCGCCCGCGCGGATCAGGCCCCAGACCAGTCCCAGCGCCCCGCCGGTCACCAGCACGACGCCGCCGAGGTCGAAGGCTGCACCGGCCCCCCGGCTCTCCGGGACGCGCCGCAGCACCAGCGGGATGACGACCAGCCCGATCGGCACGTTGAGCCAGAAGATCCACTGCCAGGCCAGCCCCTCGGTGACGATCCCGCCGACCACCGGCCCGGCCACGACGGCCAGCCCGGTCAGCCCGGCGAAGATCCCCAGGGCCTTGGCGCGCCGTTCGGGCGGGAACCCGTTGCTCAGCAGCGCCATCGCCAGCGGCATGATCAGCGCCGCGCCGGCTCCCTGGACGGCGCGGGCGGCGATCAACCAGCCGATTCCGGGGGCGAGCGCGCACGCCGCCGAGGCCGCCGTGAACAGTCCGAGTCCACCGGCGAACATCCGTCTGCGGCCGAACCGGTCGCCGAGGGCGGCCCCGGTCATCAGCAGCGCGGCGAAGGTCAGGTTGTAGGCGTTCACCGTCCATTCGAGCTGCTCCAGGGTGGCGGACAGGTCCAGCCGGATCCTGGTCAGCGCCGTCGTCACCACCGTCGCGTCCAGCGCCACCATCAGCGACGCCGCCGCGGTCAGGCCGAGCAGCCAGCCGTTCGTTCCTCGCGCCATGCGCGTTCCCTCCGGATGTCAGGTGTGTTCACCTGTACAAACCGGGCCGGCTCCGAAATTCACCGGACGGCAGCCGACGACTTCGGCCATCGCGCGCTGTCAGTACATGGGGAGGTATGTCCTATGAAGACCAATGAGAAGACCGATGAGACGGGCACCGAGGAGTTCGCGCGGCTGACCGACCCGTACCGGCGCGAACTGCTGGCCTACGCCTACCGGATGCTCGGTTCGATCCATGACGCGGAGGACCTCGTCCAGGAGGTCTACCTGCGCGCGTGGCGCGCGTACGCCGAGTTCGACGGCAAGGCGTCCCTGCGGACGTGGCTGTACCGGATCACCACGAACGCGTGCCTCAACGCCCTGGCGCACAGCAGCCGGCGGGTCATGCCCTCGGGGCTCGCCGAACCCACGGAGATTCCGCCGCCGCCCGGGACGCGCGCCCCGGAGGTGAGCTGGCTCGAACCCCTCTCCGAACGGCTGATCGGCCGGGTCCCGGAGGACCCGGCCGCGATCGTCGCGTCCCGGGCCGGGCTGCGGCTGGCGCTGATCGCCGCGTTGCAGTACCTGCCGGGCAGGCAGCGGGCCGTGGTGATCCTGCGCGATGTGCTGGCCTGGCCGGCGGCCGAGGTCGCCGAGCTGCTGGAGATGACCAGCACGGGGGTGAACAGCACGCTGCTGCGCGCCCGGGCCCGCCTGGAGCGGCTCGTTCCGGCCAGCGACGAGATCACCGAACCGGACGAGCCGGCGCAGCGGGAACTCCTCGACCGCTACGCCAGGGCCTTCGAGGCGGTGGACATCCCCGCGATCACCCGGCTGCTGACCGAGCAGGCGACCTGGGAGATGCCGCCCGTCCCGCAGTGGTTCGCCGGACGGGACGCCATCGCCCGTCTGCTCGCCGCGCGGTTGTCACGCGGCCCCGGCTACAACCGGCTCGTTCCCACCCACGCGAACGGTCAGCCGGCCTTCGCCATGTACCTGCGACGCGACGACGGGCACCTGCACGCGCACTCCATTCAGGTCCTCACCGTCACCAGTTCCGGCATCGTCCACATCGCCAGCTTCATCGACGAGACCCTGTTCGCTCAGTTCGGCCTTCCCAACACCTTTGACTGAGCAGGCTCAGGCGAGGGTGACGGTCACGGGCATGTGCTTGATGCCGTTGACGAAGTTGGAGCGGACGCGGCGGACGTCGCCGGAGACGCGGATGTCGGACAGGCGCGGCAGCAGCTCCTCGAACATGATCCGCATCTCCAGTCGGGCGAGGGCGGCGCCCATGCAGTAGTGCGGGCCGCCCTTCCCGAACGTGATGTGGTCGTTCGGGGCGCGGGTGACGTCGAAGCGGTCCGGGTCGGTGAAGACGGACTCGTCGCGGTTGCCGGACGCGAACCACAGCACGACCTTGTCGCCCTCCCGGATCGGCGTTCCGTTCAGTTCCGTGTCGCGGGTCGCGGTGCGGCGGAAGTGGTACACCGGCGACGCCCAGCGGAGGAACTCCTCGACGGCGGTGGGCATGAGGTCCGGATCGGCGCGGAGGCGCTCGGCCTGCTCGGGATGGTCGATCAGGGCGCGCATCGCGTGGGTGATGGCGTGCCGGGTGGTCTCGTTGCCCGCGACGACGAGCAGCAGGAAGTAGTTGTCGAAGTCGCGGTCGGAGAGGGGTTCGCCGTCCATCGGGGTCTGGTTGACCAGGCGGCTGATGAGGTCGGTGCCCGCGCCGCCACGGCGCCGGGCGGCCAGTTCGCGGCCGTACTCGAAGACCTCCAGCGACGCGGGGCTGCGGAACGGCAGGTCGCGGTACCGCTCGCTCTCCGCGCTGTGCAGCAGGACGTCGGCGTACTCGGGGTCGGTGTTGGCGATGATCCGGTTGCCCCAGTCGATGAGGCGCCGGGTGTCGTCGTCCGGGACGTCCAGCATGCGCGCCAGCACGTTGATGGGGAAGTCGGCGGCGATCTCCGCGACGAAGTCGAACGTGCCCTTGGCGAGGGCCGCGTCGAGGGTGCGGCCGGTGAGTCCGCGCAGGAACGTGGCGTAGCCCGCGATGGCGCGGGGCGTGAACTCGCGCTGCATGATGCGGCGCAGCGCCATGTGACGCGGCCCGTCGGTCTCCAGCATGGAGCGGCGGATCGCGGCCTGGCGTTCGTCCACCTCTTCGAGGTTGACGAACTTCTCGGACGTGAAGGTGCCGGAGTCGCGGTCGGCGGCCACGATGTCGGCGTGCCGGGTGAGCGACCAGAACCCTCGGCCGCCGTCGTGCTCGGGGTTCCAGTGGACGGGTTCGGTGCGGCGCAGCGCCTCGAACATCCGCCACGGGGTCTCGTCGTCCATGAAGTTGTCGAGGTCGGCGAGATCGACGGCCAGGGTCTCGTGCGGCACCGGGTCTCCCTTCGGCGGTGCTCCGAGGCGACGCTCAGAGGTGGGGCGCTCAGAGGTGGGGCGCTCAGAGGTGGTACGAGTACTCGCGGAACTCCCAGTCGGTGACGTGGCGGCTGAAGCGCCTGACCTCGTCCCGCTTGTAGGTGAGGAAGGCGGTGACGAACTGCTCGCCGAGCACCTCGACGAGGGCCTCGTCGGCGGCGAGGGCGTCGAGGGCGGCGGACAGGTCGCGGGGCAGGGCCGGGGACTTGGCGGCGTCGTAGCCGTAGCCCTCCAACGGCGGCGGCGTGGACGCCTTGTCACGGACGCCCAGGTAGACGGCGGCGACCAGGCCCGCGATGCCCAGGTACGGGTTGGCGGAGGCGTCCCCGAGCCGGACCTCCATCCGGGTCGCGGCGCCGCGCTCGGGCGGGATGCGGACCATGGAGCTGCGGTTGTCCAGGCCCCAGTCGATCAGCCAGGGGGCGAGGCTGTCGGGGCCGAACCGCTTGTAGGAGTTGATGGTGGGGTTGAGCAGCGCGGCGAGGGCGGGCGCGTGCTCCAGCACCCCGCCGATGGCGTGGTGGGCGGTCTCGGAGAGGCCGTCCCCCTGGGAGCCCTCGAAGACGTTGCGCCCGTCGGCGTCGAGGCAGGACAGGTGGACGTGGAAGCCGGAGCCGTCCTGGTCGTTGAACGGCTTGGCCATGAAGGTGGCGAGCCGTCCCTCCGTCCGGGCGATCTCCTGGACGGCGGTCTTGAACCGGAACGCCCGGTCGGCGGCGTCGAGCGCGTCGGAGTGGTGGAGGTTGATCTCGAACTGGCCACCGCCGAACTCGTGGTTGCCCATGGTCACGTCGAGGCCGAAGTCGCGCAGATGCCGCAGGACGCGCAGGACGTGCCCGTCCGGGTCGCCCTTGCGGCTGGAGGTGTAGACGTTGCCGGGCGCGTCGGCGTACGGGCGCCAGCCGGTGGGCGAGGCCGGGTCGGGCTCGCAGAGGTAGTACTCGAACTCCGGTCCGGCGACCACGTTCAGCCCCAGCTCGCCGAGCTTGGCCAGGGCGCGCCGCAGCACCTCCCGGGGCCCTTCGGGACACAGGTCGTCGCCGGACGGCTCGTACGCCTCGCCCAGGCAGGACGCGACGCCCTCCTCCCACGGGATCTTCGCGACGGTCGACAGGTCGGGGCGGACGCGGATGTCGGGGAGGCCCGCGTCCATCCCGCCGGGCACCTCGACGGTGTCGCCCTGCGGGGTGGTGTGGTAGACGGCCCGGCAGAACGACAGCCCGTGGCCGACGGCCCCCGGCAGCCGCTCGACGAGGACGTCCCGGGCCCGTTCGATGCCGATGAGGTCGGGATAGGACACCCGGACCACGTCGATCCCGTCGGCGGTCAGTTCCCTCACCACGTCTTCGACCGGTCGGCTCACACGCACTCCCTCAAGTCATTTGGGGTCAAACCATATGGTGGACGAACGTTTCTGACAAGAGACCCGTCCGAACGCTCCCCTCGTTCCACCAGGCCCGAGGTGGCGGACACGGGCGAAAGGAACTATCGTACGGACCCAAACGATATTCCCGGGAGGAATGTGGTGGCGACCGTGCGAGGTTTCCTGTATCCCCAGACCGCGACGGGGCGTTCGTCGCTGATCCCGAGCCCACCGTGGCACTACTCGGGTGACCTGCTCACGGTCGAGTATCGCACCGACCCCGCACGCGTCGCCGAACTGCTCCCCGAGCCGCTGTCGCCCGCGCCCGAGGACCCCGGCGCGGTCGCGATCATCTGGGCCGACTGGCAGTCCTGCTCGGAGTCCCGCGAGGAGCTTCTCGACCCGGTCCGGGCCCAGTACAAGGAGTGCTTCGTCGTCGTCCGCTGCTCCTTCGAGGGGCGGACGTACTCACGCTGCGTCTACATCTGGGTCGACAAGGACTTCGCCATCGGCCGGGGCCTGCACCAGGGTTACCCGAAGAAGCTCGGCTCCATCCACCAGACCCGTCCCCACCCCTACGGTCCCGCGCCGCGCCTGGAGCCCGGCGCCCGTTTCGGTGCCACCCTGGCCGCCGCCGACCGCCGCCTCGCCGAGGCCGTGGTGACGCTGCGGGAGCCGTCCGAGACGAACGGGTTCGTCAACGGTCACCCGATGGCGCACCACCGGTTCCTGCCGTCCATCGAACCCGGTCAGGCCCCGGCCCTCAACGAGCTCGTCGAGGCGGGCGCCGCCGGCTTCGAGGCGGGACAGGCCTGGAAGGGCGAGGCGGAACTGACGCTCCTCGACGCTCCCACCGAGGAGATGTCGCTGCTGACCATCGAGGAGCCGATCGGCGCCTACTACCGTCAGGTCGGCGTGGTCTGGAACGGCGGCCGTCGTCTCGCCTGACCTCGGCTTTCGGGAACCGAGCGATGCCGAACCAGGGTCGGCGGGGGCCGAGGCGGCGATAGATTCGCCTTCCGGCCCCCGAAAGGGCCGTCAGCGCCGGGTTCCTGGAAGAAGGACGCACGTGACGGGTCACCACACACTGCAAGAGACCGAGCAGGCAATCCAGCGGCGGCTCGGCGACGTGCCGCTGCGGCACGACGCGATGATGGCGGTCTCCAACATCTACCGGGCCGCCGCCGCGATCCGGCAGCACTTCGAGAGCTCGGTGCTGCGCGGCGCCGACCTGACCTGGACGGCGTTCGTCGTGCTCTGGGTCGTGTGGATCTGGGACGAGATGGAGACGCGCCACGTCGCCGAGGAGGCGGGGATCTCCAAGGGCACGCTCACCGGCGTCGCCAAGACTCTGGAGGGACGCGGCCTGATCGAGCGCGGCTCTCACGCGACGGACGGACGGCTCGTCCTGCTGCGGCTCACCGACAAGGGACAGGACCTGATGCGGGAGCTGTTCCCGGCGTTCAACGCCGAGGAGGCGTTCGTGGTGGAGCGGCTCGAAGAGGCCGACAACCGGAGCCTGGCGGAGACGCTGCGGTCGATCATCGAACATCTGGAGGAGTTCGGCGACGACCGCCGCGCCACGCAGCGGGCCGCGTCGCCGCCCCCGCCCCGCCGGTCGGGGCGCCGTTCCCGCGGCTGACCTCCGCCCACCCCTTGTCCGCGATCGTTTGGACCCATACGATAACGGGATGACGCCACGCTTCGTGCTCGTGCTGAGCGAGAACTGGACCCTGACCACCGGCCGCGACCTGCCGACCCTCGTCCGCTGGGCGCGGGAGGCCGAGGACGCCGGGTTCGACGCCGTCATGATCAGCGAGCACATCGTGCTCGGCCCGGACGCGGGCGCCAACGGCGTGATGGGCAACCCGCGGGACTACGCCTACCCCGGCAACCAGGACCCGTTCACCCCGTGGCCCAGTTCGCTGATGTTGCTCGGCGCGATCGCCTCGGTGACGACACGGATCCGGCTCGCCGCCGCGGCCGTCCTCGCGCCGCTGCGGCACCCGCTGGCCCTGGCCCGCGACATCGGCACGCTCGACCTGGTCTCGGAGGGGCGCCTCGTCGTCCAGCCGACCGTGAGCTGGAGCCGGGACGAGTACGCGGCGCTGGGCGTGCCGTTCGAGAAGCGCGGCAAGATCCTGGACGAGCAGCTGGAGATCTGGGAGCTGCTGTGGCGCGGCTCCCCCGTCTCCTACCACGGGACGCACTTCTCCTTCGACGACGTCTACTTCGAGCCCCGCGCGTACCGTCCGGAGGGGCCGCGCATGTGGCTCGGCGGGCAGCACCTGCACCGGCGGCTGCTCGACCGGATCGTGAAGTACGGGCACGGGTTCCACCCGCTGGGCCGTCCGACGCCCGAGGAGATGGAGCGGCTGCGCGCCGCCATGGCCGAGGCCGGGCGCGACGCCGCCGACCTGGAGATGATCGGCGGCTGCCGTCCCGTGTTCCCCGACGACGACTCGGTGTCGCCGCTCGAACCGGCCCTGGAGAGCATTCCGGAGCAGGTCGAGGCAGGGTTCACCACGTTCTGCATCAAGCCGTCCCAGTTCACCGACGACCCGGACGGCGTCGGCGCCTTCTGCCGCGAGGTGGTCAAGCGCGGCGAAGCCCTCATGTCCTGACGACCCCTTCATAACGACAAGGCCCTCATGTCCTGGCCGGTGGGCCTGGGACATGAGGGCCTGAGGGGGTCGTTCCGAGCGCCTACCTGCGCGGGGCCCGGATGCCGCGGAACTCCCAGTCTCCGCCGAACGTGGTGGAGATGACCTCCTCCGACTCGGTCGGCTGCGCGCCGCAGTCGTCCCGGATCGGCACGGGCCCGGCGACGATGTGGTTGCGGAGCCGGCCGAGGCCCTCCGCCTCGACCTCCACGACGTCGCCCGGCTGGACGGGACGCGAGTTCGCGGGCGTCCCGGACAGCAGCACGTCACCCGGGTACAGCGTGATGGTGCGGGCGATGTCGGCGACGAGGTAGTGCATGTCCCACTCCATCTCGTCGGTGCTGCCGTCCTGCACCAGCTCGCCGTTCACGTACGTCCGCAGGTACTTGCCGTGGAAGTCCCAGTCGGTGACGAGGCCGGGGCCGAGCGGGCAGAGGGTGTCGGAGCCCTTCACGCGCAGCATCGACCCGGCGTCGGTGTCGCGGAAGTCGTGCAGGCCGTAGTCGTTGGCGACCGTGTAGCCCGCGATGAAGTCGCCGGCCTCCTTCGGGGAGACGTTGCGGGCCGTCCGCCCGATGACGATCGCGATCTCGCCCTCGTAGTTGAGGTACTTGCACCGCTCGGGCCGGACGACCGCGCCGCCGTGCGCGTTCAGCGCGGAGATCGGCTTGTGGAAGTACGTGGGCGCGGGCGGCAGCGTCGTCTGGAACTCCTCGACGCGGCTGCGGTGGTTGAGGTGCACCGCGACGACCTTGGACGGCTCGCACGGCGGCAGGTGGACGGCCTCGTCCGCGCGCACCGTGCGGCCGTCCGCGCTGACGAGGTCGTCGCCGTCCCGGATGACCTGGGTGGCGGCGCCGTCCAGCAGGATCCGTCGGTATTCAGGCATTTATGCGGTCCATCCGTTCTCAGGGCGGTCGAACCAGATGTGCACCTGACCCGTTCCGACCGAGTTCTCGTACTCGCTGTAGAGGCGTCCCGGGGCCTTGCAGGCATGTTCCCCCAGGGCGCCGATCATCATCAGATAGTGGCCGAAGCGGGCCTCGGGCTTGAACTTGAGGAACTCCGGCATGGTGTCGAGCATCCGGGCGTGGTCGCCGTCCTCGAGCCAGCCGATGCGCTCCTCGTCCGCGGCGCGGGCCTCGGGCGAGAAGATGTGCACGGGGTCGGACGCCTCGTGGTCGCGGATCTCCCGCAGCGGCCAGAACGTGTGCGACATCGCGCCCGACGCGATCAGCAGCACACGCCGGTCGGTCGCGGCGATCGCGTCGCCGAGGGCGCGGCCGAGGCGCAGGAAGTCCTCGGTGTCGGCGGTCTGGCACACGCCGATCGACATCCACCGCTTGCCCGGGTCGCCGAGGTACGGGTCGTCGCGGACGCCGAGATGCGTCCACAGGTTGACGGTGGCGTAGAAGATCGGCAGGTACGGGTCGTCGATCGGGGTGATCCACGTCCCGTGCTTGTCGGCGTAGCGCGCGACGGCGTGGGCCAGTTCCGGGTCGCCGGGGAAGTCGTACGGCATCCGGCACATGCCGCGCGGCAGTTCCTCGGACGTGAACAGTCCGGCGCGGCGGTCGTGCGCGGTCGTGACGAACTCGACCGTCGTGGCCCAGTGCGAGTCGAGGACGACGACGGTGTCGTAGTCGTCCTTCTCGAAGACGTCCGCACGCAGTTTTTGCAGGCCGGGGACCAGCGTGGTGTCCGGCCCGCCGTTCAGCTCACGCCGGGTGACCTCGGGCAGGACGATCGTGGGAACGTGCGCGAGGAGCCCCGCGCCGACTACTTCGCCCATGGCGCCGTCACCGTGTTCTTCAGGTCGCAGTAGAAGTCGAAGCTCCAGTCGCCGCCCTCGCGTCCGACGCCGGACTGGCCGGAGCCGCCGAACGGCGCCTTCAGGTCGCGGACGAAGAAGCAGTTGACCCAGACCGTTCCGGCGACGAGCCGCTCGGTGACGCGCCGGGCGCGCTCCGGGTCGCCGGTCGCGACGGTGGCGGCGAGCCCGAACCTGGTGCCGTTGGCCATCGCGACGGCCTGCTCCTCGCTGTCGAAGGTCTGGAGCGTCAGGACCGGCCCGAAGACCTCCTCGGTGAGGATCTCGGCGCCTTCGGGGGCGTCGGTGAAGAGGGTGGGCCGGTAGTAGAGGCCGCCGAGCTCCTCGTTCGGTCCGCCGCCGATCAGCGCACGCGCCCCTGCCTCCTTGGCGCGCTGGACGAACCCGTCCACGCGCTCCAGGTGGCGGCGGTGGATCTGCGGCCCGATGTCGGTGGCCTCGTCGCGCGGGTCGCCCTGCGTGAGCCGTGACGCCTTCTCCACGAAACGCGCCGTGAACTCCTCGGCGATGGACGACTCGACGAGCAGCCGCGTCGCCGCGAGGCAGACCTGCCCGGCGTTGTCGTACTGCTCGACGGCGAGGTCGACGGCGAGGTCGAGGTCGGCGTCGGCGAAGACCAGCAGCGGCGACTTGCCGCCCAGCTCCAGCGACAGCGGCGTCAGGTTGGGGGCCGCCGCGGCCGCGATGGTCCGGGCGGTGGGCACCGACCCGGTGAAGCTGATCCGCTTGACGTCGGGGTGCGCGGTGAGCGGCCCGCCGACCTCCGCGCCGTAGCCCTGGACGACGTTGAACACGCCGGCCGGCAGCCCGGCCTCGGCGGTGATGTCGGCCAGCAGCGACGCGGTGAGCGGCGTCCACTCGGCCGGCTTCAGCACGACGGTGTTCCCGGCCGCCAGCGCCGGGGCGATCTTCCACGTGGCGAGCATCAGCGGCGCGTTCCACGGGGTGATGAGCGCGGCGACGCCCGCCGGGTCCCAGCTCACGTGGTTGGTGTGGCCCCGGGTCTCGAAGTCGTCGTGGCCGAGCTTGAGCAGCCAGTCGGCGAAGAACCGGAAGTTGTGCGCGACCCGCGGCATGACACCGCGCCGGTGGGAGCGGATGAGCGCTCCGTTGTCGGCGGTCTCGACCTGGGCGAGCTCCTCGATCCGCTTCTCCACGCCGTCGGCGATGGCGTGCAGCAGCCGCGCCCGCTCCTCGCGGCTCGTGGCGGCCCAGGCGGGGAAGGCACGACGCGCGGCGTCCACGGCCGCGTTCACCTCGTCAGCCCCACCCCGCGCGATCTCGGCGATCGGTCGCTCGTCGATCGGCGAGACGCTGGAAAAAGTCGCGTGGGAGCCGGTGCGCTCTCCGCCGATCCAGTGCCCGGGCTCGACGGCGACGCCCGCGACGGTTGCCATCGCTCCACCTCCATATCGTTTGATCCCAAATAATCTAGAAGCGGGGATGGCATCGGTCAAGATGTCAGCGATACTGTTCGGGATCAAACGACACTTGGAGGAGGGCTCGTGACCGACCTCTCGTACGAGGAATGGCGCGCCCGTGCCGCCGGGCTCGTCCCGCACACCGGCCACCACATCGACGGCGAGTTCACCGGCACCGGCTCGACCCCCGTCATCGCCCCCCGCGACGGCGCGACGGTCGCCGAGATCGCGTCCGCCGGAACGGCCGAGGTCGACGCGGCCGTCGCCGCCGCCCGCCGCGCCTTCGACACCGGCCCCTGGCCGCGCCTGTCCCCCGCCGAGCGCAAGGCGGCCCTCCTGCGCTGGGCCGACCTGGTCGAGCGCGACCGTGCGACGCTCGCCCTCCTCATCAGCCTGGAGATGGGCAAGCCGGTCACCGAGGCGAACGGCATCGAGCTGCGCGCCGTCATCAACTGCCTCCGCTGGTACGCCGAGGCCGCCGACAAGCAGCTGGACGAGTCGCCCCGCACGTCCGCCTCGTCGCTGGCCCTGGTCACCCGCGAGCCCGTGGGCGTGGTCGCGGCCGTCGTCCCGTGGAACTTCCCGCTGACCATGGCCGCCTGGAAGATCGCCCCGGCCCTGGCGTCCGGCTGCACGGCCGTGCTCAAGCCGGCCGAGGAGTCCCCGCTGTCCGCGCTGCACCTGGCCGCGCTGGCCACCGAGGCCGGGCTGCCGCCCGGGGTGTTCAACGTCGTCAACGGGCCCGGCGAGGTCGCCGGGCGGGCCCTCGGCGAGCACCCGGACGTGGACGTGCTGGCCTTCACCGGCTCCACCGAGGTCGGACGTCACTTCCTGCGGTACGCCGCGGGTTCCAACCTCAAGCGCGTCTGGTTGGAACTCGGCGGAAAGTCGCCCAACATCATCCTTCCCGACGCCCCGGACCTGGACGCCGCCGCCGACACCTCCGCGTGGGGGATCTTCTTCAACGCGGGCGAGATGTGCACGGCGCCGTCCCGGCTGCTGGTGCATCGCTCGATCGCGTCCCGGGTCGTCGACCGCGTCGTGGCCCGCGCCGAGTCCCTCCGGACGGGCGACCCGCTGGACCCGGCCACCGAGATGGGCCCCCTGGTCTCCGCGCGGCACCACGCCCGCGTCCTGGAGCACGTCGAGGCCGCGAAGGCGGACGGCGCCCGCCTGCGCGCGGGTGGTCGAGCGGCCGGCCGGTTCCTCTCCCCCACGGTCTTCGACCAGGTCAAGCCGGACATGAGGATCGCCCGCGAGGAGGTCTTCGGCCCCGTCCTGGCCGTCCTGGAGTTCGACGACCTCGACGAGGCGATCGCGCTGGCCAACGACACCGAGTACGGCCTCGCCGCCGCCGTCTGGACGTCCGACCTGTCCACGGCGCACAAGGTCTCCCGCGCCCTCCGCGCGGGGACGGTCTGGGTGAACTGCTACGAGGAGGGCGACATGAGCGTCCCCTTCGGCGGTGTCAAGCAGTCGGGCCACGGCCGCGACAAGTCCCTGCACGCCCTCGACAAGTACACCGACCTCAAGACCACCTGGATCGAGCTGTGACCCGCCCCCTGATCGCGCTGCCGGCGCGCTTCTCCGAGTCGGCCTCCGCCCTCCGCTACCGTGCCGAGGTGGCCGCCCAGGCCCTGGTCGAGGCCGTCTTCCGCGCGGGCGGCGAGCCGTTCGTCATGCACCCGGCGACGCCGTTCGACCCGTCCCGCCTGGACCGCTGCGACGGTCTCCTCCTGCCCGGCGGCGGCGACCTCCACCCCCGCCACTACGGCGCGGACACCGAGCACGAGGCCCTCTACGACGTCCACGACGAGCAGGACGACTTCGACCTGGCCGTGGCGGCCCACGCCGTGCGGACGGGCCTGCCCACCCTGGCCGTCTGCCGCGGGTTGCAGGTCGTGAACACCGTCCTGGGCGGCACCCTCAACCAGCACATGACGCGGGAGCACCGGCACGTCGTCCATCCCGTGACGGTCAAGCCCGGGACGCTTCTGGCCAAGACGCTGGACGCGCAGGAGATCACCGCGTCCTGCTACCACCACCAGTCAGTCGAGACCCTGGCGCCGTCCTTGACGGCGACGGCCCATGGCGCCGACGGCACGATCGAGGCCGCCGAACTGACGGACGCCGAGAGGACCGGGGACGGCGCCTGGTTCCTGGCCGTCCAGTGGCACCCGGAGGACACGGCCGCCGACGACCCCGCCCATCAGGCCCTCTTCGACGCCCTCATCGAGGCGTCCGCCAGGCCACGCGGTCCAGAAACGCGTCGATGAGCGCGTGGGTGCGCCGGGCGGACTCGGACTCCGTCCGCTTGATCTCCACCATCAGCTCGTCGGGGTCGACGCCCTCCGCCCGCATGTGGGGGTCTCCGCCCTGCGCCATCCAGAGCCGAAACTCCTCGGGCGTGATCTCGGGATGGAACTGGACGCCCATCGACCGGCCGAGCACGAACGCCTGCGAGCAGACCTCGTCTCGTGCGACCTCCACCGCTCCCGGCGGGAGGATCCACCGGTCGTAGTGGAAGTGGAACCACGGTCCGGGCGCGACGAGCTCCGGATCGTCGGTCTCGATCTCCACCCAGCCCATCTCGGCGCGCGGGGCCCGTTCCACCCCGCCGCCGAGCGCGGCGGCGAGCGCCTGCCCGCCGAAGCAGATCCCGAGAACCGGAACCCCCGCGTCATGCGCCTCCGCGAGCATCGCCAGTTCGGGCTTGACCCACGACGCGACCTTCGGGTCGTCGACGGACCAGGGCGCCCCCATGGGAACGATCAGGTCCCATTCCCGCGGGTCGGGGAAGTCGCACCGGACGTTCGGGGTGTGATGCCGCTCCTCGGGCACGACGACCATCTCGGTGATCTCGAACCCCCGGGCCACCAGCCGTTCCCCCACCGGTCCGGACGGCGAAACATGGTCATGCTGCACGATCAGCGCTCGCACGGCGTCCCCTCCCTACGACTCCCCAGATCGTAAGCCCCCAAACGACCTCCTCACCACTCGCGGGCTCACCGGTGCGGTCAGGCATGTCGTGCTATAAGGGTTGCCACACAGTGAGCGGTGTCGTTTCATGACATGCTGTTACACCATTAAAGGTCGGCCCCGGGACGAGAAAGCGAACGAGATGGCGGACAGGACCGCGGCGGGCGACAAGCAGCTGGTCGTCCCGAGCACGCCGAACCGGACGGGCCCGGCGGGATGCCCGGGGCTCAAGATCATGGTGTGGGCCCTCGCCGCCCTCGTCGGCGTCGCCGCCGCCGGCGCGCTCGTCTCGCTCCTTCCCCGCGGCCGGGGCCGGCGCGGCACCCGCAGGATCCCGCGGCAACGGCCCTGGCGGCGTGTCCGGAGCGCGGCACCGGCGCCCCGCACCCGGCAAGACAGCGGGCGGCAGTCCGGGGCCGAGGACGGCCTGGAAGCGTGGGCGCCGCAGCGGGCCTGACGGCGGTCAAGGCTTGCGGAGCAGGAGAATTCCCGCCGGGGTCCGTTCGTGGATCGAGGTGGGTTGCCGGACGAGCCGGGCCGTCTCGATCAGCCCGGCGCGGCGGAACACGGCGGACAGCCCGCCCGGCGGCCAGCGGTAGGCGAGCGCGACCTTGTGGTCGAAGGGTTCGGGCGTGTCCTTCTCACAGGTCTGGAAGCCGACCAGCACGTGGCCGCCCGGGGCGAGGACGCGGTGGAACTCGGCGAGGATCGGGGGCAGCTCGTCCGGGGCCTTGTGGATGATCGAGTACCAGGCGAGGATGCCGCCCAGGCTCTCGTCGGCGAGGTCGAGGGACGTCATCGTGCCCTCGTCGAACCGCAGGTCCGGGTGTTCCTCGCGGGCCTGCGCCAGCATTCCCGGCGACAGGTCGACACCGAACGCGGAGAGGCCGAGGGACGCCAGGTGAGCGGTGAGGTACCCGGGGCCGCAGCCCAGGTCGGCGACCGGAAGGTCCCCCCGTACGAGTTCGGCGAACGCGGCGACCATCGCGCGGTCCAAGGGCAGGTCGTCCATGACGTCGCGGAAGGTGTCGGCGTAGAGGACGGCCACGGAGTCGTAGGCGGCGCGGGTCGCGGATTCGGTCATGCGGGAAGACGGTAGCGGGCCTGGCGGTCCGCGGGAGTGCCCGGGACGAGCCCGGACAGTTCCCGTTCGACGGCGGCCGCGGCCCTGACGCAGAACGCGACCGGCTCGTCGGCGGCGTCGGGACGCTCGTCCACGAGAGCGTCGGCCAGGCCGTCGCGCAGCAGGTCCGCCGAGCGGATCCGCTGCGCCGCCGCCACCTCGTCCGCCCGGTCCGGAGTCCGGTGGACGATCAGCGAGGCGCCCTCGGGCGGGAGCGGGGAGAGCCAGGCGTGCCGGGCGACCAGCACGCGGTCGGCGGGCAGGAGGGCGAGCGCCGCGCCGCCCGCGCCCTCGCCGAGCAGCAGGCAGAGCGTCGGCGCGGGCAGCGTCACGAGGTCGGCGAGACAGCGGGCGATCTCCCCGGCGAGCCCGCCCTCCTCCGCGTCCCGCGACAACTCGGCGCCGGGCGTGTCGACGACGGTGACCAGGGGCAGGCCCAGTTCGGCGGCGAGCCGCATGCCGCGGCGCGCGACCCGGAGCCCGGCCGGGCCGAGCGGGGATCCGGTGCGCTGACCGTGCCGGTCCTGCGCGACGAGCACGCAGGGCGCCGCGCCGAAGCGGGCCAGGGCCAGCAGCAGTCCCCGGTCGGCCTCGCCCTCGCCGGTGCCGGAGAGCGGGGTCACGTCCGTCGCGCCGTGGCGGAGCAGCTCGCGGACGCCCGGACGGTCGGGGCGCCGGGACCGTCCGATCGACTCCCACGCCGGCGTGTCGGGCACGGCACCGGCGGACGGGCGGGGCCGCGCGGCCGCCGGTGGTCGCCCGCACAGGACGTTCAGCGCCCGGGACGCCGTCCCGGCCAGTTCGTCGACGCCGATCACGGCGTCCAGGAGTCCCCGGGCCGCGAGGTTCTCGGCGACCTGCACGCCGGGCGGGAACGGTTCGCCGTACAGCCCCTCGTACACGCGCGGCCCCAGGAACCCGATGAGCGCGCCCGGTTCGGCGGCCGTCACATGGCCGAGCGACCCCCACGACGCGAAGACCCCGCCGGTGGTGGGATGCCGCAGGTAGACGAGGTAGGGAAGCCCGGCCGCGCGGTGCGCGACGACGGCGGCCGTGATGCGGGCCATCTGGACGAACGCGGCCGTCCCCTCCTGCATGCGGGTGCCGCCGGAGGACGGCGCGGCGAGCAGCGGCAGGCGCGACGCGGTGGCGCGTTCCACGGCGGCGACGATCCGGTCGGCGGTGGCGACGCCGATCGACCCGGCCAGGAAGCGGAACTCCGACACGACGAACGCGACGCGACGGCCGCGCAGACGGCCCTCGCCGGTGCGGACGGCCTCGTCGCCACCACTGCGCTCACGGGCGGCGGCGAGGTCCGCGCCGTACGGGGTGGACGGGTCCATGTCCGGCGCCGGAGCATCCCAGGGCGTCCAGCCGTCCGGGTCCAGGACGCGGCGCAGTAGTTCGCGGGCACCGGCACGTTCCTCCACCCGACCATCATGACCACCCGGGCAGGTCACGCGGTGTTCCGGGGGCGGACACTGGGAGCGCGACCGAAAGAGAAGGAGACCATGGTGTCCGAAGAGATCCATTTCGCGTCCGCACGGGACCTCGTCCGCCGGGTCCGGGCGCGGGAGCTGTCGGCGCGGGAGGTCGTCCAGGCCCATCTCGACCAGATCGAGCGAACGAACCCGCGGGTCAACGCCATCGTGACGCTGGTCGCGGAACGGGCGCTGGCGCAGGCGCGCGACGCCGACGACCGGCTCGCCGCCGGGCGGGAGACCGGGCCGCTGCACGGGCTGCCGGTCGCGCACAAGGACACCCATGCCACGGCCGGGATCCGCACCACCTTCGGTTCGCCGATCTTCGCCGACCATGTGCCGCTCACCGACGACCTGGTCGTCGAGCGGATCCGCGCCGCCGGCGCCATCACGATCGGCAAGACGAACGTGCCGGAGTTCGCCGCCGGGTCGCACACGTTCAACCCGGTGTTCGGCGTCACCCGCAACCCCTACGACCCGTCGCGGTCGGCGGGCGGCAGCAGCGGCGGCGCGGCGGCCGCGCTGGCGTGCGGCATGCACCCGATCGCGGACGGCAGCGACATGGGCGGCTCGCTGCGCAACCCCGCGTCGTTCTGCAACGTCGTCGGGTTCCGTCCGTCGCCGGGCAGGGTGCCGTCGTGGCCGGTGGCGGCGGGCTGGGCGACGATGGGGGTGCAGGGGCCGATGGGTCGCGAGGTCGCGGACGCGGCGCTGCTGCTGTCGGTCCTCGCGGGACCCGACCCGCGCAGCCCCATCGCCCTGGAGACTCCCGGGCACGTGTTCGCGGGTCCACTCGACCGGGACGTCGCCGGGCTGCGGATCGCCTGGTCGCCCGACCTCGGCGGGAAGGTGCCCGTCGACCCGGCGGTCGCCGGCGTCCTCGCACCGGCGGTGATGACGTTCGAGGATCTCGGCTGCACGGTGGACGAGGCGTGCCCCGACCTGTCCGGCGCGGACGAGGTCTTCCGGACGCTGCGCGCCTGGCAGTGGGACACCACCCACGGCCCGCTCCTGGACGAGCGCCGCGCCGACATCAAGACCTCCCTCGCCGAGAACATCGAAGCGGGACGCGTCCTCACCGGCGCCGACCTCGGACGGGCCGAGACACTGCACACGGCCCTCTTCCACCGGGTCCGGAAGTTCTTCGAACGCTACGACGCGCTGCTCCTGCCGGTCAGCCAGGTGCCGCCGTTCGACGCCGAGATCGAGTACCCGGACGAGGTCGCCGGGCAGCCCATGCCCGACTACCTGGAATGGATGCGGTCGTGCTTCCTCGTCTCGGCGACCGGGTCTCCCGCGCTGTCGGTGCCCGCCGGATTCACCGGCGCCGGGCTACCCGTCGGGTTGCAGATCGTCGGACCGCATCACGCCGACCTGTCCGTCCTGCGGATCGGGCACGCGTTCGAGCAGGCCACCCGGCACGGCACCCGGCGCCCGCCCATCGCCTGAACACGCGGGCCTGAACACGCGGGCCTGAACACGCGGGCCTGAACACGCGGCGTCTAACGCCGGTCGAGCGGGAGGCGCAGGACGAGCCGCGCGCCCTTGTCGCTGTCCGCGGCGACGAGCGTCCCGCCGTGCGCGCGGGCGATGTCCCGGGAGATCGTCAGGCCGAGCCCGGTGCCGCCGCGGTCGCGTTCCCGGCCCTCGGCGAGCCGCTGGAACCGCCAGAAGACGCGCTCGCGGTCCTCGGGCGCGATTCCGGCGCCGTCGTCCACGACCTCCAGGACGGCGTCCGGGCCGTCCGCGGCCACGGTCACCCACACCCGCGACGCGGCGTGCCGCTCGGCGTTGTCGAGCAGGTTCGTCAGCAGCCTGACGATGTGGTGCGCGGTGACCCCCACCATGATCCCCTCCTCCGTGTGGACCTCGATCGGAACCCGCCGGGGACGCCGCGCCGTCTCCGAGCGGACCAGCTCGCCGAGGTCGACCCGCTCCCGCGCGACGTGCACGCCCGCGCCGAGCTTGGCGAGGATCAGCAGGTCGCTGACGATGCCCTGCAACCGGTCGGCGTCGGCGAGCGCGGCCCTGGCGACGGCGGGCCAGTCCTCGTCCTCGGGATGCTCCAGCGCGACCTCCAACTGGGCGCGCAGGCCGGTGAGCGGGCTGCGCAGCTCGTGCGACACGTCCGCGACGAAGCCGCGCTGCCGGGACAGGACGGCCTCCAGCCGGCTCAGCGTCACGTTCACCGACTCGGCCAGCTCGGCCAGCTCGTCGTGCGGGCCGGGGACGGTCACCCGGCGGCCCGCGCCCCGGCCGGTGATCTCGGCGAGCTCGCCGGACATCGCCCGGACCGGGCGCAGCGCCCGCCGCACCGCCACCGCCACCACCCAGGCGACCACGGCGGTGCCGAGCAGCACCGAGCCCACGAGCAGGCCGATGAACAGGCCCCGGTACCGGCTGAACACGATGATGGGGGCGCCGGCGTGCACGATCTCCACGCCGTGCCGGGTCAGGACGCTTTCGGAGACGAGATAGACCCTGCCCTCGCCCGGGATGGTGACGGTGCGGTGGACGGGCCGTCCCGGTTCGCCCGGCAGCGGCACGTCGAGCGCCGCACGACCGCGCAGCGACTCGCTGGAGGCGACCACACGGCCCTCAACGTTCACCACCTGGAGGAGCGTGAAGTCGGCGTCCCGGACGGGCAACGTGTCGTGCGGGTCGGCGACGCGCACGTACACGGTCAGGTCGTTGATCACGAAGTCGGCGCGGTCACGCAGGTCCTCGAACACGACGCCGCGGAGGACCAGGTAGAAGAGGGCGGCGCCGAGCGCCAGCAGGACGAAGACGACGAGGGCCACGGCCGCGCTCACCCGGGCCCGCAGCGACCAGCCCGACGGCGACGGCCTTCCCCCGAACATCCGCACCCCGGCGCCCCTCCCCCTTTCCGGCTCCCACGCGGCTCCGGGGCCCCGCGCGACGTCCCAGCGCCTGGGGGGTGAACGCAGAACAGGTTGTTACCGGACCATTGCTCTGCGAAACATCACCACATACCGGACGGATACCCGCGTGGACGGCGCCTCCCACCCCCAGGGGAGCCGTCCACGCGGCATCACCGTCGGCGCGGCCGCCACCCGTGCACCGAGGAGGAATGACGCCGGGACGCGGGCTCTGCCGCCGAACCGCCGCCCACTCTGCCATCGCCAGGTGCACGGAAGACCACATCGACGTGACGAACGCGTTTCCGCACTTCCTGGTGTGACGCGAGATATTCCGCCGCCGAACGGGGATGGACGGACACGAAGCGGGGAGAGAGACCCGGGAAGATCGTATGGACGCAGACATCAGACCGCTCGAACCCGCCGACCCGCGTGAGGTCGGCGGGCATATGCTGCTCGGCCGGCTCGGCTCGGGCGGCATGGGCACGGTCTACCTCGGCGCCGACCCGGTGTCCGGCGGGCGGGTCGCGGTGAAGACCATCCACCCGCACCTCGCCGGCGACCCGACGTACCGGAAACGCTTTCGGGACGAGGCGTACCTCGCCGGTCGCGTCGCCTCCTTCTGCACGGCGCGGGTCCTCGCGCACGGTGAGGAGAACGGTCGCCCCTACCTCGTCACCGAGTACGTGGGCGGCGTCTCGCTGCACGACCGGCTCGTCCACGACGGCCCGCTCCCGGCGGCCGACCTGCACGGCGTCGCCGTCGGGGTCGCGTCGGCGCTCGCCGCGATCCACGCGGCCGGTCTCGTGCACCGCGACCTCAAACCCGCCAACGTGATGCTCACCCTGTCCGGCTGCCGCGTCATCGACTTCGGCATCGCGCGCAGCCAGGACTCGACGGGCCCGGGTCGCTTCGGCGGCTCGGCGTCCGGCGCGGTCCTCGGCACCCCCGGCTGGATGGCCCCGGAGGTCCTCGTCGGCGGGCCCGCGACCCCGGCGGCCGACGTGTTCGCCTGGGGCTGCCTCATCGCGCACGCGGGCACGGGACGGATGCCCATCGGCGGCGACCCGGCGACCCTCCGCACGGCGGCCGAGACGGCCGACATGTCCGGGCTGCCGAAAGCGCTCGTCCCGGCGGTGCGGTCGGCCCTGGCGACGGACCCGGCGGACCGTCCGACCGCGTCGGACCTGCTGCTGGCCCTCGTCGAGCAGCCGCCGACCGACGCCTGGCCGCCCGCCGCCGTCCCGCCCCGGCTCACCGCCGCCGCGCCCGCCCGGGTGGAGGCCGACACCAGGGCGTTCACCCCGACCGGGGTCGTGGAGACCGCGCCGTCCACTCGCGCCCGGCTGCTGGCCGTCGCCGGCGTCGCCGCGGGCACCGTCCTCATCGGCGCCGTTCTCGCCGGGCTGGCGTACGAGGAGCCGAAGAACAGGAACAGGCGCCGCTGAGCGCCGCTCGACGCGGTCAGACGCGGGAGATCACGACGAGCGCGCAGTCGTCGTCGCGCGCCGCGGCCATCGTCGCCACCAGTTCCTTCGCGCCGCTCTCGAACCCCTGCGGGACGAGACGCTCCGCCTCGCCGAGCAGCCGGTCGATGCCGGCGTCCAGGTCACTGCCCGGGGACTCCACCAGACCGTCGGTGTAGAGGAGCAGCGCGTCACCCGACCGCAGCGTTCCACGCTCCGGGACGCACTTCAGGTCCGGGACGACGCCGAGCACCACGCCCTTGGCCGAACTGACCCGCCACTCGCCGCTGCTCGCGTCGAACTGGACCGCCGGTGGATGGCCCGCCGACTCCACGGTGTACTCGCCCGTGCGGAGGTCGACGACGACGTGCACGGCGGTGACGAACCCCTCGTCCCACCGCTGGCGTTGCAGATAGGCGTTGCAGGCGGGCAGGAAACGATCAGGCTGGACCGATCCAAGGAGCCCCCCGAAGGCACCCGACAGCATCAACGCCCGGGTGCCCGCGTCGGTGCCCTTCCCCGACACGTCCACCAGCGCGACCTCCAGGACGTCGCCGTCGGAGGACGACACGACGAAGTCGCCGCCGAACGACGACCCCCCGGCCTGCACCAGCACGACCTGCGTACGCCAGCCGTCCGGCAGCACGGGCATCTCACCCTGGCGCCGCAGCCGCTCGCGCAGCTCCAGCAGCATCGAGTCGCCGCGCAGCCCCTGCACGCCGAGTTTCTGCCGCGTCCGCGCGAGGGTGAGCGCGAGCACCGCGGTGATCGTCAGCGTGGCGACCATCCCGACGCCGATCGCGGGAACGTCGTGCCAGGCGTTGTAGGCCACCATCGCCACGACGACGCCGAGCAACACGACCAGGGTCCGCACCTTCAGCAGCAGCCCGCCGCCGAGCACGATCAGCACCAGCACCCCGGACGGCGCCAGGCCGCGCGTGTCGCTGGCCGTGGCCAACCCGACCGCCACCGCGAGGACCGCCAGCGCCGCGAACACGTACCGTTCCCGGGTCAGCTTCCCCCGCCGGAGCCAGCGGTACAGCACCACGAGCAGCGGGATCCTGCGCAGCACGGCGCGCAGTCGCGGTGGAAGCAGCTGGACCAGTCGTTGAAGCATGTCTCCGGCACTGTACCGAGCATTCACCGCCGCACGTCGGTATCCGCACCAGTGACGCCCCGTTGTACCGGTCCAGCTCCGTAATATCCGGGTACGGGGGATGTTGAGAGGAGTGGTGGGCATATGGGACAGCCGAGCATGCGGATCACGGTGGACGCGGCGATGCGGGCGCGCGACGTCTCCCGTCCGCTCCCGGACGGCGAACGGGAAACAGCGAACGACCCGACACCGGGCCGGAGTTCGAGCGAGCCCGCCAAGCGGACGAAGGCCGCCAAGAACGAGCGCCGCCGCCTCGGCAAACGCGGCGGCCGCACAACGCCCTCCGCCATCCCGCCCCGAAAGCGCTCCCCCGACGACTCCCAACCCTGACCGAAACACGGAAAGCGGCTTCACCCCACCACCCGGCCGGGCCATCGCTCAAGCGGCGACGACGGAAGGTCCTCGTGTTCTCCTAGTCGCCGAGCAAGGCGATCCGGCGGCCACACCATGCCTCCGCGATCCCACCCCGGAAGGCGCTCCCCGGCGGCTCACCGTTCTGACCGAACGCGGAGAAGCCGCTTCGCTCCGGGATCCGGCCGGGTCAGCGCTCGGGCGGGAGTGGTGGGAGTTCGCCGGTGGTCTCGTAGTCGCTGAGCATGGTGATTCGGCGGGTGTGGCGCTGCTCACCCGAGTAGGCCGTCTCGATGAACAGTTCGACGAACCGGGTCGCGGTCTCCGGGTCGTGCTGGCGGGCGCCGAGGCTGATGACGTTCGCGTCGTTGTGCTCGCGGGCGAGCCTGGCGGTGTCCTCGTTCCAGACCAGGGCCGCCCGGACGCCCTTGACCTTGTTCGCCGCCATCGCCTCGCCGTTCCCGGAACCGCCGATCACGATGCCCAGCGTTCCCGGCTCGGCGGCCGTGCGCTCGGCGGCGCGCAGGACGAACGGCGGGTAGTCGTCTACGGCGTCGTAGGCGAACGCGCCGCAGTCGACGGCCTCGTGCCCGTTCTCCTTCAGCCAGGAGACCAGGTGCTCCTTCAACTCGAAGCCGGCATGGTCGGTCCCAAGAAAAACGCGCATGAGGTCGATTCTCGCAGGACCGGGACGTCGCCCGCGCGGCGGCCTACTCCTCGTCGCGCCGCCGGTCGATGACCGTCCGGTCGGCGAGATCCAGGTCGTCGCCGTCCGAGGAGTCCGCGGGCGGCTCCTGCGCGGCCTCGTCCGGCTCCGGAGTGTCCGCCTTGGGCCCGGCCTGAGGCTGTTGCGGCGCCTCAGGTTGTTGCGGTGGGGCGGGCTGTTGCGGCGGGGTGGGCGGGGCGCCGAACTGCTGCGGCACCGGCGGGCCCGGTTGCTGCGGGACGTGGGCGCCCGGCTGCTGCGCGGGCACGCCGGGCGGCTGTTGGGCCGGCGCGGCGCCCCACGGTTGTTGTTGCGGCTGTCCCTGCGGCGGGACGTACGGAACGGCGGACGGGTGCGGCTGCATCGGCGGCTGCTGCATGTGCTGCTGGGGCGGCATCTGCTGCATCGGGTGGGGCTGCATCTGCATGCCGTGTTGCTGGGGAGCGTAGGCCTGCTGCCGCGGGTACTGCTGGCCCCCGTAGGGCTGCTGCGTCGTCGCCGCGCGGGGACGGCCGAAGACGAAGCCGCCCACCGCGCCGAGGCCGGGCAGCCAGCCGAACGCGAGGCCGGCCGCCGCGCCCCGGGCGAGGCCGGTGAAGACGGCCTGCGACAGGGTCGTCGGAAGGAAGTCGTCCGTCCAGTGGGCCAGGACGCCGTACACGAGCCCGGTGGCCCCGCCCGCGAGGATCGCGGCCCACCATCCGACGATGAGCGCGCCGAGCGGGCCGCGGTTCTGGTCGATGGTCCGGCCGGCTCCCACGACGAACAGCGCCAGCAGAACGAAGAACAGCACCACGGTGAAGTCCGCGATGAGGACGGTGCTCCAGTCGACCCCGGGTTGCGGGTTGAACCGCCAGGCGAGCGAATGCGACCACAGCACAAGGGGGCCGATCCCCTCGTCGAACTGGAAGTCGCTTTCCCTGATGGCGTCGACGACCCACTGGTTGTTGAGAAGCAGGGTGAGCACGGCGACCGGAAGCACCGCGCCGCCCGCCATCATGAGCATCCGCCGCATCGTCATGCCGGAAGGTTAGTGCTGATCTCCGTCCGCCGATAGACGTCCGTTCACCCGGCGTAGGCGGCCGGGAAACGGAATTCCGGGTCCACCTGTTCCTCCAGGCGTTCGCCCGTCGCCTTGTTCGCCCAACTCCGCGCGTTCTTGACGTGGAACTCCACGGCCTGGCGTTGGAATTTGTCCCAGTCCGGGACGTGGGAGTCCACTTCGGCGCGCATTCGGTCGAGTGCGGCGGCGTTGCCGTCCTCCAGGGAAACGCCGTGGCGGCCCTGTTCGAAGGCGCGAACGGCGGCGGACTGCCCGACCCAGGTCAGCAGGTCGTCGCCGACGTGTTCGCGCAGGTAGGCCACGTCCTCGTCGATCTGCACCTTGTTCCCGACGACGCGGATGGCGACGTCGTAGTTGCGGGCGTACTCGGTGTACTGCCGGTAGACGCTGACGCCCTTGCGGGTGGGTTCGGCGACCAGGAACATCACGTCGAACCGGGTGAACAGCCCGGACGCGAACGTGTCGGCCCCGGCCGTCATGTCGACCACGACGTACTCTCCGGGCGCGTCCATGAGGTGGTTGAGGTAGAGCTCGACCGCGCCGGTCTTGGAGTGGTAGCAGGCGACACCGAGGTCGTCGTCGTTGAACGGGCCGGTGGCGAGGAGGGTGATCCCGTCGACGTCGTGGCCGGTCTCGTGGAAGGGGTCGTCCCCGCGGAACCGCAGGAGCCGCGAGCCGGAACCGGGTGGGGTCGTCTTCACCATCGCGGCCGCCGAGGAGATCCGGGGGTTGTCCCCGCGCAGGTACTCCTTGATCTCGGTGAGCCGGTCGCCCAGCGCCGGAACCTTGGCGGCACGGGCCTCGTCCAGGCCGAGCGCCACGCCGAGATGCTGGTTGATGTCGGCGTCGATGGCCACCACCGGCAGCCCGCGCCCCGCCAGATGGCGGGCGAAGAGCGCCGAGAGGGTGGTCTTGCCGCTGCCGCCCTTGCCAACGAACGCAACCTTCACGTTTGCCCCATTTCGGAATGAAAACCGTTACCATTACTGGTGGTCTCCCCGAGTCTGGCAAGACGATGACACGGGTGCAACCTGAAACCCCGAACCGAAAATTCACCGCACGCGAGCATTCGCCGTGAACATCCACCCGATCGCGACCGAGCCTGTTAACAGAACCTGACCGGGCCGGTCGGGTCGGTGTCTCAGCGCGCCGTGGCGGCCGGGTCGAACCCGAAGGGCAGTTCCAGGCGGTGGGACGTGAGAAGGTCGCCGTCCATCAGGACGTCGCGGGTCGACGCGTCCGCGGCGATGACCCCGCCCGAGAGGATCACCGAGCGCGGGCAGAGCTCCGCCGCGTACGGGAGGTCGTGCGTGACCATCAGGACCGTCACGTCCAGGCTCAAAAGGATCTCGGCCAGCTCGCGGCGGCTCGCCGGGTCGAGGTTGGAGGACGGCTCGTCCAGCACCAGGATCTCCGGCTCCATCGCCAGGACGGTGGCGACCGCGACGCGGCGGCGCTGCCCGAAGCTGAGGTGCTGCGGCGGACGGTCGGCCACGGCCAGCATGCCGACCCGGTCCAGCGCGTCCCGGACCCGGAGGTCCAGTTCGGCGCCGCGGATCCCGAGGTTGGCGGGCCCGAACGCGACGTCCTCGCGGACGGTCGGCATGAAGAGCTGGTCGTCGGGGTCCTGGAACACGATGCCGACGCGCCGGCGGATCTCGCGCAGCGTCCGCTTGTCCTTCGGGTCGACGGCGAGACCCCCGACCCTGACCTCGCCTAGGCCGCCGTGCAGGATGCCGTTCAGGTGCAGCACGAGCGTGGTCTTCCCCGCGCCGTTCGGCCCGAGCAGCGCGACCCGCTCGCCCCGGTCGATCGTGAGGTCGACGCCGTAGAGGGCCTGCGTGCCGTCCGGGTAGGCGTAGGCCAGGCCCCGGACGTCGAGGGACGGCACGGTGGGGGCCTCCCCCAGGTCCGCGGTCATGGCATCGTCCAGGCGGCCAGCGTCACGAACGCGGCGGCCAGCGGCAGGGCCGCGGCGGCCGTCCACTGCGCGGCGGTCGCGCTCACGTCGTGCACGACGGGCATGCGCCCGTCGTAGCCGCGGCTCAGCATCGCCAGGTGCACCCGCTCACCCCGTTCGTACGAGCGCAGGAAGAGCGCCCCGATCGATTTGGCGAGGACGCGGGTGGCGCGCAGGTCGCGGCCCTCGAAGCCGCGGGACGCCCGCGCCACCTTCATCCGGCCGAGTTCCGCCGCGACCACGTCCCCGTATCTGAGCATGAACGTGGCGATCTGCGTGAGGAGCTGCGGCATCCGCAGCCGGTCGATGCCGAGCAGCAGCAGCCGGGGCTCGGTGGTGGCCGCCAGCAGGATCGAGGTGACGACGCCGAGCGTCCCCTTGGCGAGGATGTTCCACGCGCCCCACAGCCCGTTCTCGCTCAGCTCCAGCCCCAGCACGGTGACCTTCTCGCCGCTCGCGACGAACGGCATGAGGAACGCGAACGCCACGAACGGGACCTCGATGACGACCCGCCGCGCGACCGTGCCGAACGGGATCCGCGCGGTCGCCGCCACGGCCGCCAGGAGCAGCGCGTACACGCCGAACGCCCAGAATCGTTCGCGTGGCGTGGCGACGACCAGCAGCACGAACGCGAGGACGGCGACGAGCTTGCACTGCGGTGGGAGGCGGTGCACGGGTGAGGCGCCCGGTACGTACAGCCGGTGCGCCGCCCCGGCGGCGTGGCCCGCGCCCATCAGCCCGTCCCGGACGCCTCGGAGGCCACGTTCTCCTCACGCCGGGAAGCCGGGTCGGAGGAGCCGCGCCGCCGGACGAACCAGAACAGCCCGCCGCCGACGAGCAGGACGACGCCGACGCCGATCACGCCGGACAACCCGCCGGACAGTCGCGCGTTGTCGACGCCCTTGACGCCGTAGTCGCCGAGCGGGGAGTCCTTCAGACCGTGGTCCTTCTCCTCGGCGTTGAAGCCCTTGTCATTGGCGACCTTCTCCAGGCCGTCGGGATTGGCGCTGGCGTAGTAACTGACGATTCCCGCCAGGATGAGCGAGACGAGCAGAAACCCGATGAAGAACCGTTTGGTGGTCATGTCGTGCTCCTCCTCAGGCCCTGGACGGCTCCGCGGGCCCGCCGGGGCCCGCCTTCGGCTCGGACGCCTCGACGGTGCGCAGCCGCGGCGGCTTGATCAGCCCGCGCGCCCCGTGCACCAGGTCGGGCCGGACGGCGAGCACGCTGGACACCGTCACGGCGGTGATCAGCGCCTCCCCGATGCCGATCAGCACGTGCACGCCGACCATCGCGGCGGCGACCTTCCCGATCGACACGTCCGTCGTCCCGCCGACGGCGTACAACCCCGTGAACGCGAGGGCCGAGGCGGGCACCGAGACGACGGCCGCGACGAACGCCGCCGCGCCGACCGACGACCGGTTCTTCGGCAGCAGGCGCAGCACCAGCTGGAACAGGCCGTACCCGACCACCACCGTCACCAGTGCCATGACGGTGATGTTGACGCCGAGGGCGGAGAGGCCGCCGTCGGCGAACAGGAGGGCCTGGACGAGCAGGACGACCGAGACGCACAGGACTCCTGTGTAGGGCCCGACGAGGATCGCCGCCAACGTGCCCCCGAGCAGATGCCCGCTCGTCCCGGACGCCACCGGGAAGTTCAGCATCTGCGCGGCGAACACGAACGCGGCCGTGAGTCCCGCGAGCGGCGCGGTCCGGTCGTCCAGTTCGCGCCGGGCGCCGCGCAACGCGACCCCGACCCCGGCCACCGCGACCACCCCCGCCGCCACGGACACCGGCGCATTGATGAAACCGTCCGGTACGTGCACGACCGGATCACCCCTACCTCTCTGCAGCCAGCGGGAACCCGTGTGTAGCTGGCAGGATCCAGTCTGTCGGCACAGGTACTGCAATTGCAATATTTTCGCAATAGCAATAGAGAACTAGCTTAGGGGCAAGGACTCACTTGCCCGCCTCGCCGTGCGCGGGGGTGATCATCGGTGAAGTCGCCGATCGGACGGCGCGTCCGTCTCGGCCGAACCTTCAGTCGAAGCTCGGCTCCTCCGTGCGGGTGCGCTTGAGCTCGAAGAATCCGGGCGTGCTCGCGACGGCGACCACGCCGTCCCACAGCTTCACGGCGGCCTCGCCGCGCGGGATGGGCGTCACGACCGGGCCGAAGAAGGCGCTGCCCTCGACCTCGATCACCGGGGTGCCGACCTCCTGACCGACCCGGTCGATGCCGTCCTTGTGTGACGCGCGGACCGCCTCGTCGAAGTCGGTGGTCTCGGCGGCGTCCGCGAGCGCCGGGTCGAGACCGGCCGCGGTCAACGACGCCTCGAAGAAGGCGCGGTCGAACTTCTGTCGCTCATGGTGGCGGCGCGTGCCCATCTCGGTGTAAAGCCGGCCGAGAACACCGGAACCGTACTTCTGCTCGGCGGCGACGCACACCCGTACCGGACCCCAGGCGTCCTTCAGGCCCTGCCGGTAGTCCTCCGGGATGTCCTTGTCCTCGTTCAGCACACTGAGGCTCATGACGTGCCAGCACACCTCGATCGGGCGTTGTTTCTCCACCTCCAGAATCCAGCGGGAGGTGATCCACGCCCAAGGGCACAAAGGGTCGAACCAGAAGTCCACCGGTGTGAGAGCGTTGTCGGCCAACGTTGCCTCCTCGACACGTCATGGGGGTATCCCACGCGACAACCGGGGGCCGCCCGGCTTGATTCCCCACGGGCGGGAAGGTGCCGAAGGTCGTGGCGGACGGGCCGTACGGGCGTCCGGTTGGTAGACATGGGGGCGGCAGACGATTAACCGACCAAGGAGTTCATGTGGCAGGCAACCTCACGCGCGACGAAGCGCGGGAACGGGCCCGGCTCCTCACCGTCGAGTCGTACATGGTCGAGCTTGATCTGACGACGGGTGAGGAAACGCGCTTCGGTTCCACCACAGTGGTGCGTTTCGGGTGCGCCGAGCCCGGCGCGTCCACGTTCATCGACCTGCACGGCGCCGACGTGCGCGCCGTGACGCTGAACGGGAAGGCACTGGACGCGGCGTCCTACGACGCGGAGGCGGGACGGATGCCGCTGCCCGGTCTGGCCGCGCGGAACGAACTCCGGATCGAGGCCGACTGCGCCTACTCGCGTTCGGGTGAGGGCCTGCATCGGTTCGTGGACCCGGTCGACGACGGCGTGTACCTGTACACGCAGTTCGAGACGGCCGACGCGCACCGGATGTACGCCTGCTTCGACCAGCCCGACCTCAAGGCGACCTTCGAGCTGACCGTCAAGGCGCCGGAGAACTGGGAGGTCGTCACGAACGAGGCCGCCGAGTCGGCCGGGGGCGGGACGTGGCATTTCCTACCGACCCCGCAGATCTCCACGTACATCACCGCGCTCATCGCGGGGCCGTACCACGTCGTCCGGGACGAGTACCGCCGCGACGACGGCACCGTCATCCCCCTCGGTGTGTATTGCCGCGCGTCGCTGGCCGAGCATTTGGACGCGCCCGCGATCGTGGACGTGACGCGCCAGGGGTTCGCCTACTTCGAGAAGGTCTTCGGCCGTCCGTACCCGTTCGCCAAGTACGACCAGCTGTTCGTCCCCGAGTTCAACGCGGGGGCGATGGAGAACGCGGGCGCCGTCACGTTCCTGGAGGACTACGTCTTCAGGTCGCGGGTCACCGACGCGGCCTACGAGCGGCGCGCGGAGACGATCCTGCACGAGATGGCCCACATGTGGTTCGGCGACCTCGTCACCATGCGCTGGTGGGACGATCTGTGGCTGAACGAGTCGTTCGCCACGTACATGAGCGTGCTGTGCCAGGCCGAGGCCACGAAGTGGACGGGTTCGTGGACGACTTTCGCGAACCTGGAGAAGGCGTGGGCGTACCGGCAGGACCAGTTGCCGTCCACCCACCCGATCGCCGCCGACATTCCCGACATCCGGGCGGTGGAGGTGAACTTCGACGGGATCACGTACGCCAAGGGTGCGTCCGTTCTGAAGCAGCTCGTCGCCTATGTCGGGCTCGACAACTTCCTGGAGGGGGTGCGGGGCTACTTCGACCGGCACGCCTGGGGGAACACGGTCCTGACGGACCTGCTCGGCGCGCTGGAGGAGACGTCGGGACGTGACCTGGCCGCGTGGTCGCGGGAGTGGCTGGAGACCGCCGGTGTCAACACCATGCGGCCCGAGTACGAGGTGGACGGCGACGGGAACTTCACGTCGTTCGCCGTCCTGCAGGAGGCCAAGGCCGACTACCCGACGCTCAGGTCGCACCGTCTCGCCATCGGTCTATATGACCGGACGCCCGAGGGCATCGTCCGGCGGGAACGGGTCGAGCTGGACGTGGTCGGCGCCAGGACCGAGGTGCCGCAGCTCGCCGGCCGCAAGCGTCCCGATCTCGTGCTGCTCAACGACGACGACCTCACCTACGCCAAGATCCGGCTGGAGGAGCACTCGCTGCGGACGCTGATCGAGCACATCGGCGACGTCCGCGACAGCCTCCCCCGGGCCCTGTGCTGGTCGGCGGCGTGGGACATGACCCGCGACGCCGAGATGGCGACCCGCGACTACGTCCGGCTCGTCGCCAAGGGCGTCCGCGGCGTCACCGACATCTCGGTGACGCAGACGCTGCTGCGGCAGGCGCGCACCGCCGTCCAGCAGTACGCCGACCCGGCCTGGCGCGAGGAGGGGCTGGCGCTGCTCGCCGACACCCTGGCCGACCTGGCCCGCGAGGCCGAGCCCGGCTCGGACCTCCAACTCGCCTACACGCAGGCGTTCACCGCGGCCGCCGTGTCCGACGAGCACCTGGATTTCGTCCAGGGCCTGCTGGACGGCTCGCAGACGCTCGTCGGCCTCACCGTCGACACCGACCTGCGGTGGTCGCTGCTGCGCCGCCTCGTCGTCACCGGCCGGGCGGGCGAGGCGGAGATCGACGCCGAGCACGAGCGCGACCGCACCGCCGCGGGCGAACGGCACGCCGCCGCCTGCAAGGCCGCGATCCCGTCCGCCGAGGCGAAGGCCGCGGCGTGGGAGCGGATCGTGTCCGGTGACCTGCCGAACGCCGTGTACCGGGCCACGCTCGGCGGTTTCGTCGAACCCGACCACGCCGAACTGCTGGTGCCGTACGTCGACCGGTACTTCGCCGAGGTCGGCCGGATCTGGAAGGAGTGGACCAGCGACATGTCCCAGACGTTCGCCGAGGTCGCCTACCCCTTCCTGGTGATCGAGCAGTCGACGATCGACCGCACCGAGGCGTACCTGGCCGACGAGCGGCCCCCGCCCGCGCTGGCGCGGCTGCTGTCGGAGGGGCGGGACGGCGTCGCCCGCGCGCTGCGCGCCCGCGCCAAGGACGCCGCGTCCGGCTGAGTCCCGCCGTATCGGGCCGAGTCCTTCTGAGCCCGGTCGGGTCCGTTCTCCTGACCCTGTGGAGACCTGTGCACGAGCCCCGTGACCGTGCGATCGTTGCATGGTCACGGGGAGGAGTCGGAGTGGAGACGGCGAGGGACGTGCTCAGGGCACTGGCACGGCGCTACGCCTTCGCGGACCTGGAGGCGCTGGTCACCCGGGGCGACGGCGCCGGAACGGCCGTCCCCGACGACCGTTCCGGCGCCGTCGCGGCCCTGTGCGCGTTCGGGCAGCGCGTCCTCGACCTGGACGCCGAGGACTTCGGGATGCCGGAGGCGGCCGGTGACGTCCCGCGGGATCTGCTCGACCGCGCCCTCGCCAGCCGCATGCCGCAGGCGCCGAGGGAACAGCCGCGCGGCGCGCTCGCCAGCCTCCGGCCCGCCTACTCCCTCCTGCTGGAGGTCATCGCGGTCCGCTGGTACCGGCGTGACATGGCCGCGCTCGTCGCCGCCGTCCACATCGCGGGCGAGTATCTGCCGATGCTGGCCTGGGAGCCGGTCCTCGGACACGCCGGGGACCCGGCCCTGATCGGCGCGTCGGTCGCGGGCGAGGGCAGCCGGTTCGGGGTCCCGGTCGAGCCGGGAGCGCCACGGACCTGCGACCACACGCGCCCGAAGCGTTCCGCCTGCGAGCGGGCGCTGCGCGTCGCCACGGAGCCGCCGCGCGGGTGGCGCGCCTACCTGGACCGCCACCACAGCGAGGTCGCGGCGGCGCTCGGCGACTGCGCGTCGCGCTGCCGGAACCCGTGCACGGTCGTGACCCGCCTGGACGATCTCGTCCGCGCCGACCTGACCGAGCGGTGCAGGCTCGCCGCCGACTTCGCCGCCGGCGCCCTCGTCAAACTCCGGCACGCCGCCCCGGTCGGCCACGGCTTCGGGGTGCCTTCCCAGGAGGAGGTGCAGTCGGCGTGGGCCCGTGCCCGCAGGTCGCTCGCGCACCAGCCGCTCGGCAAGGCGGCCCTGGCGAGCGCCGACGACGACCCCTACCCGCTCCCGGGCCTGCCCGGGCTGTTCTCGGCGGTCGCGGCCGTGGACCTGCGTCCCGACACCCTCCTCCTCGACGTGACGCGGCGCGTCATCTCGGCCCTCGGCTGAAGAGCCGCAGGGCGTCGGCGTCCCGCAGGTCCTCCAGCAGGACGGGATCGCCGTCGGCGTTCCCGAGCGGCACCCGCCAGTTCGGGTACTCGTCGACGGTGCCGGGCTGGTTCTGGGTCCGGCGCTCGCCCACCGCGTCGGCGAGGGAGATGCCGACGAGGCGGGCCGGGGTGCGTGTCAGGAAGTCGTGCAGGGCCGTCACGATCTGCTCGTCGTAGGCGGTGGACCCGTCCGCCAGCGCCGCCATGATCTCGGACGGTGGGACGGTGAGGAGGCCCTCGGCGCGCAGCACGTCCAGCCAGTCGGCCAGGCGCGCCCGGTGCTCGTCCTCCTCGTCGGCGCGGGGACGGGTGAGGAGGCCGAGGCGGTCGCGGAGCGCGATGTGGTCGCCGTGGACGAACCCGGTGATCGGCGGCATGTCGTGGGTGCCGACCGTGGCGAGCGACCGTTCGCGCCACCGTTCCGCGGGCTTGGGACGTCCGTCCGGGTCGAGTTCGAACCAGAGGAGGGACGTGCCGAGGACGCCGTGATCGGCCAGCGCGTCCCGCAGGTCCGGCTCGACGGTGCCGAGGTCCTCGCCGACGAGGACGCCGTCGAAACGTGTCGCCTCCCAGGTCAGGCACGCCAGGAGGGCGTCGCGGTCCTGCCGGACGTAGGTGCCGTCGGCCGGGGAGCCGCCGTCCGGGATCCACCAGAGCCGCGACACCTGCATCGCGTGGTCGAGCCGGATGCCGCCGCCGTACCGGAGCGCGGCGGCCGCCGTCTCCCGGAACCGCCGGTGGTCCTCGACGGCGGGATCACGGGGACGCCACGGTCGCAGCCCCCAGTCCTGGCCGCGCTGGTTGAACTCGTCGGGCGGCGCGCCGATGCTCATGCCGGGCGCGAGCTCGCCGCCGAACATCCAGGCGTCCGCGCTGCCGTGCGGCACCCCGACCGCCAGATCGTGGACGATCCCGACCGGCATACCGGCGTCCCTGGCCGTCCGCTGCGCCGCGGTGAGCTGCTCGTCCAGCCGCCACAGCAGCCACGCGTAGAACCGGGCGCGGGCGCGGTGGTGCACGTCCTCCGCGACGGTGCGGCCGCCGGGGACGCGCAGCCGGGACGGCCAGCGCCGCCAGTCGGCGGTGCCCTGCTCCTCGGCGATGGCGCACCACGCGGTGAACAGCTCCACCGCCTCGCCCTCACGTTCGCGGAAGGCGTCGAGGCCCGGTTCCCGGCGGTCGCCGCACAGCCGGTACATCGCGTCGAACGCCGCGAGTTTGGCCGTCCACACCGCGTCCCTGTCCAGGACGCCGGACCGCGCCCGCAGATCGGCGGCGAGGGCGGCGAACCGTTCCCTCTCCTCGGCGGGCAGCGCCGCGTACTCCGGCATGTCCTCGACCCGCAGGTAGATCGGCGAGGGGAAACGACGGCTCATCGGCGCGTACGGGGACGGCCCGACCGGCGGAACCGGCTCCGTGGCGTGCATCGGATTGACCAGGACGAAGCCCGCGCCCAGGGCACGGCCGCTCCAGTCCGCGAGGTCCGCCAGATCGCGCAGATCGCCGAGCCCCCACGACCCGCGGGAGCGCACCGAGTACAGCTGAGCCGCGAAACCCCAGGTCCGGGGCGGGAGGGGCAGCGACTCCGGGGCCACCAGCAGCGCCGTGAAGGCCTCCGCGCCGTCCCAGCGGACGCGCAACCGGTGCCAGCCGAGCGGCGGCGGCTCCCCCGCCCCGGCCAGCGGCCGGAACGACGACGTGGACGGCCGCTCAAGGACCTCCTCGGCACCGACCTCGATGTCCACCTCAAGGTCACCCGCCGGTCGCAGATGGTTCCGGAGGGAGGCGAGGATCTGATCGAGCACGGCGGCGCCGCGCGAGCCCTTTCCCGCCAGGCGGACGATCACGACGGGTGGCCGACCGTCCCGCCGCTCCCGGTACCGCTCCAGCTCGGCACGGATCGCGGCGGAGGACGACGCGTCCACGGCGAGCGCCTCCAGAACCGCGATCACGGTGTCGCGGGAGACCCGCACCTCGCGTCCACGCCAGTCGGCGTACCGGGTCGCGACCCCGTGCAGCTCCGCGAGCGCGGTCAGGTCCTCATCGGTGTTCCCCCTGCTCGTGACCCTGCCAGTGCCCCTGCTTGTGCCCCTGCCCATGACCCTGCCCATGCCCCCGTTCGGGCCGGGCTCACGCCGTCCAGATGTCCGGCTTGCGGTCGATCCAGGGACGGGCCGCCTCAAGCTGCGCGGACAGCGAGATCAGCGTGCCCTCGCCGCCGAGCCGCCCCGCGAGCATGACCCCGATCGGCAGACCCTCCTCGTTCCAGTGCAGCGGGACGTTCACCGCGGGCTGCCCGGAGATGTTGTACATCGCGCAGAACGGGGTGAAGCGCTTCTGCCGCTCGAAGTTCTCGGCGGGCTCCTGGTCGTGGAAGTACCCGACGGGGACGGGCGGCTCGGCCAGCGTCGGATGCAGGATCGCGTCGAACTCGTCCATCACCGGGAACGCCGACCGCAGGGCTCCCTGCAACGCGGAGTGCGCCCGGAGGAGCCGCGCCGCGGTCGTGGACTCGCCGCGCGCCCGGAGCCAGCGGGTCAGCGGCTGGAGCAGGGGCTCGCTCTCCTCGGCGATCGGCGTGAACGTCGACATCGCCCCCCAGAGCGTGACGAAATGGTCGAGGAGGTCGGGGCCGAACAGCCGGGGCATCTCCACGACCTCGTGGCCCAGTTCCTCCAGCAGTTCGGACGCCGCGTCGTAGGCGGCGACGCAGTCGGGATGCACGACGGCGTCGGGCACGGCGGGCTCCCTGTTCCGCGCGATCCGTAGCCTGCCGGGCGGCCGTTCGGCGTACGAGGCGAACGTTCCATCGACGGGCGGCGCCGCGTACACGTCGCCGGGCATGCGGCCCGCCATCAGGTCCAGCAGGAGCGCCGCGTCGCCCACCGTGCGGGCGATGGGCCCGTTGGTGGACAGCCCGAACAGGTCGGGGAGGAGCGGCCCCTGCGAGATCCGCCCGCGCGTCGGCTTGATCCCGAAGAGCCCGCACACGCTGCTCGGAATCCGGATCGAGCCGCCGCCGTCGCTGCCCTGCGCGACCGGGGCCAGCCCGGACGCGACCGCCGCCGCCGCGCCGCCGCTGGAACCGCCCGCCGACCGTGTCAGGTCCCAGGGCGTCCGGGCGGGCGGCGAGACGTCACCCTCGGTGTAGCACGCGAGGCCGAACTCGGGCGCCGCGGTCTTGCCGAGCAGCACCGTCCCCGCCTTCCTCAACTGGGCGACCACGCTGTCGTCCGCGAACCCGACCAGGTCGGCGTAGACGGCCGTGCCGTAGGTGGTGCGGACGCCGTCCACCATGTTCAGGTCCTTGACGGCGACCGGAACCCCGTGCAGGGGCGGCAGCTCCGCCGGGTCCGCGGCGTCCTGCACGGCCTTCTCCGCCCGCCGCGCCTCTTCGAGAGCACGCTCGGCGGTGACCGTCACGTAGGCGCCGACCTGCTCGTCCAGCCGCTCGATCCGGGTCAGGTAGTGCTCGGTGAGCTCGACCGGGGATACTTCCCCGGTGCGCACGGCCGCCGCCATCCGCGTGGCGCTGAGGTCATGGGTTCGTGTCACGAAACCGAACGCTAGACGCCGTGTGCGCGACCCTCAAAGCGGGCAGGCGGTTCGGAGCCGCAGAAGGGGAGAAGAATACTTACGTACCCACCCAGAACGGCAGTGAATCACCCACGGAAGGCGACAAAACTATTAACCCGGCATGACTAGTCGCCCACCCCATGGATGATTACTCTGCGCACGGAGGATCATGCCCCCGATGGGAAAGGAATACGGAGCGTCACCTATGGCGATCATGGAGCGGGGCAACACGCAAGGAGCCAGGGGCCAACCCCAGGACGAGTCGAACGCTACGGAGTCGGAGGAAGCGCGTGAGCACCATCACCAGTCCCCGGTGAAGGAGCGACCCGGTGAGGGCACCGCCGCGGCGCTGCTCGACGATCCCAAGACCCGCCGCCTGCTGTGGCGCGCGGGCGCCGGGGTCGCCGCCGGCGTCGTGTTCTGGATCCTGGCCGGCTGGCGCATCGGGCTCGCCGCAGCGGTCCTGGCGGTCGTCGTGGACATCGTCCGCCGGTCCCGAAAGGACTCCACCGTCACCGCCTGGCAGAAGTCCTCGGCGGCGGAACGGCGCACCGAGAAGCAGCTGAGGTCCCTCCAGCGCAACGGCTACCTCGTCCTGCACGCGCGGGCCGTCCCGCGTGACGACGAGGGCGTCAGCGACGGGCGGATCGATCACCTGGTGATCGGGCCGAGCGGCGTCTACGCCATCGACTCCGAGAAGTGGGACAAGCGCCTCCCCGTGCGCACCATGTCCCACCTCAAGCTCTTCCACGGCCCCTTCAACAAGAAGGACCGCCTGGACGAGGCGCGCTGGGAGGCCCAGATGGCGAGCATCATCCTCGCCGAACAGGTCGGCTTCGACGTCCCCGTACAGCCCTCCGTGGCGATCTACGGGCCGTCCATCCCGTGGAAGGTCATGCGGGTGCGGGACGTCGACGTCTACGCGGGCAACCGGGCGCGCGCCTACCTGCGCCGCCGTCCGAAGATCCTGACGGAGAGCGACGTCGAGCGCATCTTCCAGGCGGCCCAGGAGGTGCTGCCGCCGAAGTACCCCGACTGAGCACCCGATCACCTGAACACCTGGGCGGCCCTCCTTCCCCGGGTCGCCCACGGCTCACCGACGAGCCCCGGACCGGTGTACGCCCCGCACACCGGTAGAAGGGCGAACCGGTCGGCCGCACGGAAGCCGGGACGTCACCGGACCTCACGTCCCGGCTTTCCGCCATGGTCCCGTGCGGTTGGTAGCATCGAGGGACACCGGCCGGCACACGCGCGACCTCCGCTGAGCCGACGGCAGCGCCGCGATCCGCCGCTGCATCCACTCGCGAAGCGTCTCGTCCGCCGTCGCGCCGGACCGTGCGCGGGTCGGCGATGCCGCCCCGTCACGCCGTCACGGCACACCCCATCTGGAGAGGTCACCCACATGCCACCGCTCAGGTCACGCACCGTCACCCATGGCAGGAACATGGCGGGCGCCCGCGCGCTCATGCGGGCCAGCGGCGTCGAACGCGAGGACTTCGGCAAGCCGATCGTCGCGGTGGCCAACAGCTTCACCCAGTTCGTCCCCGGGCACGTCCACCTCGACGAGGTCGGCAAGGTCGTCGCCGGGGCCGTGCGGGAGGCGGGCGGAGTGCCCCGCGAGTTCAACACGATCGCCGTGGACGACGGCATCGCCATGGGCCACGACGGCATGCTGTACTCGCTGCCGTCCCGCGAGGTGATCGCCGACGCCATCGAGTACATGGTCAACGCGCACTGCGCCGACGCCCTGGTCTGCGTGTCCAACTGCGACAAGATCACGCCCGGGATGCTGCTGGCGGCGCTGCGGCTCAACATTCCCACCGTGTTCGTGTCCGGCGGCCCCATGGAGGCGGGCAAGCCCGTCGAGGGCGTGCTGAACGGCAACAAGCTCGACCTGATCGACCCGATCATCGCGTCCGCCGACGCGTCGCTCTCCGACGCCAAGCTCCTCGAAATGGAGGAGAGCGCCTGCCCCACCTGCGGGTCCTGCTCCGGCATGTTCACGGCCAACTCGATGAACTGCCTCACCGAGGCGCTCGGGCTGGCGCTGCCCGGCAACGGCACCGTCCTCGCCACCCACACCGCCCGCCGCCGCCTGTACGAGGACGCGGGCCGCACCGTCGTGGACGTCGCCCGCCGCTACTACGACGAGGACGACGCGTCCGTCCTGCCGCTGAGCATCGCCACCCGCGACGCGTTCGAGAACGCCATGACCCTGGACGTGGCGATGGGCGGCTCCACCAACACGATCCTGCACCTGCTCGCCGCCGCCACCGAGGCGGGCGTCGACTTCGGCCTGTCCGAGATCGACGCCGTGTCGAGGCGCGTCCCCTGCGTCTGCAAGCTCGCCCCCGCCACCGGCAAGTACCACATCGAGGACTGCCACCGCGCCGGCGGCATCCCCGCCCTCCTCGGCGAACTGCACCGCGCCGGGCTCCTCAACGACTCCGCGCACTCCATCCACGCCGCGTCCGTCGACGAGTTCGTCGCCAAATGGGACGTCCGGTCCCCCGACGTCCTGCCGGAGGCCGTGGAGCTGTTCCACGCGGCGCCCGGCGGCGTCCGCAGCACCTCCGCGTTCAGCCAGAGCGCCCGCTGGGAGTCCCTCGACCTCGACCGCGAGAACGGCTGCATCCGCTCCGTCGAACACGCCTACACCGCCGACGGCGGCCTCGCCGTCCTGCGCGGCAACATCGCCCCCGACGGCGCCATCGTCAAGACCGCCGGGGTGGACGAGGAACTGTGGACGTTCACCGGCCCCGCCGTCGTCTTCGAGTCGCAGGACGACGCCGTCGAGGGCATCCTCGGCGGCAAGGTCAAGGCCGGTGACGTCGTCGTGATCCGCTACGAGGGCCCCAAGGGCGGTCCCGGCATGCAGGAGATGCTGTACCCGACGAGCTTCCTCAAGGGCCGCGGCCTCGGCAAGGCGTGCGCGCTGATCACCGATGGACGCTTCTCCGGCGGCACGTCCGGGCTGTCCATCGGGCACGCCTCCCCCGAGGCCGCGGGCGGCGGCATCATCGCCCTCGTCGAGGACGGCGACCGCGTCGTCATCGACATCCCGAACCGGATCCTCGAACTCGACGTCCCGTCCGACGAGCTCGACGTCCGGCGCGAGAAGCTCCTCGCCGACCTCGGCGGCTACCGGCCCCGCGACCGGCACCGCCCCGTCAGCGCCGCGCTGCGCGCCTACGCCGCCATGGCCACCTCGGCGTCCACCGGCGCCGCCCGGGACGTGTCCCAGCTCGATCGTCTCAACGGCTGAGCATTACCTGGCGGGTAATCGCCTTCGTTCCCCCTCCTGCGCCAGGGTGGGGGCACGACATCGACCGAAGGAGATCGCGATGACCGCCTACGCCCTGGCCCACCTGAACCCGCCGCCCACGGTCCACGACGACGTCTTCGTCTACATGGAGCGCATCCAGGCCACCCTGGACCCGTTCGGCGGCCGTTTCCTCGTCCACGGCAGCCTCCCCGAGGTGATGGAGGGCCCGGTCGACGGCGCCTACGTCCTGATCGAGTTCCCCGACATCGACAAGGCCCGCGCCTGGTACGCGTCGGACGGCTACCAGGCGATCCTGCCGATGCGCACCGACAACATGGCGGGCACGGCCGTCCTCCTGCACGGCGTCGCCGAGGACTACGACCCCGCCCAGACCGGCGCGCTCATGCGCGCGGCGCAGAACGCGCAGGCCGGATGATCACCCGGCCCGGGGTCAGGAGCAGCAGCCGCCCCCGCAGCAGCCGCCGCCTCCCGCCGGAGGCCGCGGGGAGCCGCCCCGGGACGTGCCGGTGACGGCGACCGTGGACAGCAGCTTGACCGTGTCGTCGTGCCCCTCCGGGCACGGCGCCGGATCCGACGCGTTGATCATCGAGCGGGAGACCTCGAAGGTCGACCCGCAGGCGCGGCAACGATAGTCATAACGAGGCACGGAACCAGGATACGGTCACGCGGCCGGTTCGGACACGTAGGCGGCCCACTGGGGGTCGCCGTCGTGGATCAGGCCGATGAGGCGCCAGTGGGCGCCCCGGGGGACGCCGGGCGTGACACTGAGCGTCCAGCCGAGCTCTTCGAGGAGCCGGTCGGCCTTGCGGTGGTTGCAGGTCATGCAGGACGCGACGCAGTTCTCCCAGACGTGCTTGCCGCCGCGGCTGCGCGGATGGACATGGTCGATCGTCTCGGCGCGGCGGCCGCAGTAGACGCAGCGGAAGTTGTCGCGGCGCATCAGCGCGGCGCGGGTGAGGGGGACGCGGGTGCGGTACGGGATGCGCACGTACCGGCGAAGACGGATCACGGACGGGACCTCGACCGTCACCGTGGCCGAGTGCAGGACCGCGCCCGAGGTGTCATGGTGGACGATCTCGGCCTTCTCCCGAAGCACGAGGCAGACCGCCCGCCGCAGCGGGAGCGTGGTGAGTGGTTCGTACGTCGCGTTCAGGAGGAGGACCTGCCGCATCTCAGACGCCCTCCACCGGTTTCAGTTGTTCGTTCGCCCCGGTGGACGCGCTTGGGCGCGCCTCGCACCGAGGCCCGATTATTGTCTCCGGTACCTGCGCACTCGCCATGAGGACCTCCCCGGGGCGAACCGACCCAGATCAGTGTGGCGTCTGAGGGAGGCCGCCCGCTACCCCCAATAATCCCCCCTCGGACGGCCGATCGAACGCAAACAGCCGTTCGCGGCGGTTCGAAGTGTATGCGACGGGCAGGCCGGAACGGCCAATACAGTGCAACCTATGACGCCGTATCCGCCTGCTCAGCGCCAGGACATCGTCGAGGACCTGCACGGTCACCGGGTCGCCGACCCGTACCGCTGGCTTGAGGACGCCGACACCGACGACACCCGGGAATGGCTCGCCGCACAGGACCGGCTTTACCACAAGGTCATGGACGCGCTGCCGGGCCGGGACGGGCTGCGGCGGCGGCTCGGCGAACTCCTCGGCGCCGGCAGCGTCGGTTCGCCGATCTGGCGGGGCGAGCGCCGGTTCTTCACGCGCCGCGCCGCCGACCAGGAGCATCCGGTGCTGTACACGGTGGATCCGGACGGTTCGGAGCGCGTCCTCCTCGACCCGATCGCCCTCGCCCCCGACGCCACGACGACGCTGGACGGCTGGCAGCCCGACAAGGAGGGCCGCCTGCTGGCGTACATGATCTCGTCCGGTGGGGACGAGGAGTCGCTCCTGTACGTCCTCGACGTCGCGACCGGCGAACGGGTGGAGGGCCCCATCGACCGGGCGCGGTACTCCTCCATCGCCTGGCTACCGGGCGGCGACGCGTACTACTACACCCGCCGCCTCGCGGCACGGGACGTCCCGGAAGGCGAGGAGCAGTACCACCGGCGCGTCTACCTGCACCGCGTCGGCACCGAACCCGACACCGACGACGTGCTGATCTTCGGCGACGGGCGGGACAAGACCAACTACTACGGGGTCGGGATCAGCCGGGACGGGCGCTGGCTCACGATCTCGGCGTCGCAGGGCACCGCGCCGCGCAACGACCTGTGGATCGCCGACCTGGCCGCGTCGTCGCCCGAGGCGCCCCGGCTCCGCGCCGTCCAGGAGGGCGTGGACGCCAGTACCGGCCTGCACATCGGGCGGGACGGCCGCGCCTACGTCTTCACCGACCGCGACGCGCCCCGTTCCCGCCTCTGCGTCACCGATCCCGCCGCCCCCTCCTACGACACCTGGCGAGACCTCGTCCCGGAGGACCCGGAGGCCGTCCTCACCGACTACGCGCTTCTCGACGACGTCCTCCTGGCCGGTTGGACGCGCCACGCGATCAGCGAGATCACCGTCCACGACCTGAAGACCGGAGAACGGATCGGGACCGTGCCCACCCCCGGGCTGGGGTCGATCGGCGGAATCGTCGAACGGCCCGAGGGCGGCCACGAGGCGTGGTTCGGCTACACCGACAACGTCACCCCGTCCTCGGTGCTGCGCTACGACACCCGCACCGGGGAGACGACGCCGTGGGCGTCCGCCCCGGGAACGGTCGACGTCCCGGAGATCGAGACCCGCCAGGTGACCTACACGTCCCGGGACGGGACCGAGGTGCGGATGCTCGTCGCGTCGCGTCCCGGCCTCACCGGCCCCCGCCCCACGATCCTGTACGGGTACGGCGGGTTCAACATCTCTCTCACCCCGGCCTATTCGGCGAGCATCCTGGCGTGGGTGGAGGCGGGCGGCGTCTACGCGGTCGCGAACCTGCGCGGCGGGTCGGAGGAGGGCGAGGAATGGCATCGCGCCGGGATGCGCGACCGCAAACAGAACGTGTTCGACGACTTCCACGCCGCCGCGGAGAGGCTCATCGCGGACGGCCTGACGACCCCGGCGCAACTGGCGATCTCCGGCGGCTCCAACGGCGGCCTGCTGGTCGGCGCGGCCCTGACCCAGCGCCCCGACCTGTACAGCGCGGTCGTGTGCTCGGCGCCGCTGCTCGACATGGTCAGGTACGAGAGGTTCGGGCTGGGCGAGACCTGGAACGACGAGTACGGCACCGCCGACGACCCGGAGGAGTTCGGCTGGTTGATCCGCTACTCCCCGTACCATCACGTCCACGCGGGCACCGCCTACCCGGCCGTGCTGTTCACCACCTTCGGCAGCGACACCCGCGTCGACCCCCTGCACGCCCGGAAGATGTGCGCCGTGCTCCAGCACGCCACCGCGTCGGACGCGCCGGTCCTGCTCCGCAACGAGTCGGACGTCGGCCACTCCTCCCGCTCGGTGAGCCGCTCCGCCGACCTGATGGCCGACACCCTCGCGTTCATGGCCGCGCACACGGGCCTGTCGCTCTCCGACGACCGGCCGCGCGAGCTGCTCGCGGACTGACCGGGGACGTCCTGCCCCGAGCCGCGGGGGTCTCGCCGGGCCGCGCCACCGGCGGGACGCTCCCGCGGCTCGGGTGTCTTCAGCGGAGTGGTTTCTCGATATAGATGTTGACGATGCCGCCGATGGTCTCGCGGCGGGTCTCCCGCCACCCGAACTTGCCGTAGAGGGCGAGGGCGGGTGCCTGGAGTTCGGTGGTGTCGGCGCGCAGGATGCGGTAGCCGTACTCCACGGCCCGTTCTTCGAGTGCCTGGACGACGGCGGTGCCGTAGCCGCGGCGCTGCGCGGCGGGCACGACGCGGAGCCGGACCATCTCCGCGGCGTCCAGTGCGGGGTCACCGGGGGCGTAGCCGCCGAACGCGCGGGCCCGGCCGCCGGGGACGAGGTCGGCGCGGCGCAGGCCGCCCATCGCGACGATCCGGCCGTCGAGTTCGCCGACGAGGAACTCGCCGTCGTTGCGGAGGTAGATGTCCTCCATGCGGAAGAAGTCGTGGTCGTAGTAGACGCCGTCACCGGGACGAAGGCCGACCTGCGCGAGGCCTTCGCGATGCAGGGCGAGGACGGTGTCGTGGTCGGCGGCGTGGTAGCGGCGCAGCCGGAGATGGCCGAAGCGCCACACGGGGGGCTCGTCCTGGAGGCGGACGAGGGCACGGGCGGGATGGTCCTGCCAGGGGGCGCCCATGCCGGGTCAGACCTGCTCGGCCGGAGGCACGGACGGGCGTTCCTGCGCGGGGCTCGTCACCCACGGCCCGGCGAGGTTCTCGTTGAACTCCTTGAGCCCCGAGATCTCGCCGTGCTTGGCGGCGACGGCCACGCCGATCTGGCGGGCGCGGTGCACGAGGATGTCGGATCGGTGGTCGGGCGGAAGGTCGTGGATGGCCTCCTGTCCGGCGGCCAGCGCGGCGTCCGGGTGACCGGCGTGGAGCTTGCACATCGCCCGGTCGAGGCGCACCAGGGTCAGGTCGACGCGGTCGGTGGGCGAGTACAGGGTCAGGGCGTGGCTGAGCACCTCGTCGCCGTGCTTGTGGTCGCCGAGGCTGGTAAAGGTGTCGCCCTCGTAGAAGGCCATCTGGCGGTCGGTGAACCCGTACACCAGGTCGCCGGTGTCGGTCTTGGAGAGCTGGTCGAACACCGAGCGCCCGCGGACGAGGGCGCGCCGGGCGCTGGGGGCGGCGTCGCTGCGTCCGCGCAGGGCGAGCATGCCGAGCGCGCGGGCCTCCACCGCGGGCGCCATGGCCGCGGCGACGCTGGGCGTCCGTCCGGCGAGGTCCTGGGCCTTGCGGGCCAGGTGCAGCGCCTCGCGGGGGTCGCCGTAGTACATCGGGACCAGTGATTCCCGTACGGTCACCCAGGCCCGCAACTGCCGGTCGCCGGTCTCGTCGGCGGCGGTGCGCGCGGTGCGGAAGAACGAACGGGCCAACCGGTGATCACCAAGGTTGATCATTATGAGACCCGACAGCCCGGACAGCTGCGCGGCGATCCGGCACAGCCGTTCCTGGAGTTCGATGGGCTGGCGCTTGTCGCACATGCGCCGCACCTCGCTGAAGTCCAACAGGACGTCGCACAGCATCCGGAGCGAGGGTGTCGCCTGGTACTGCCGGCCGTAGCCGTAGGTGGTCTCCTCCCACTGGTCGAGCATGGTCGGCGAGACGGTCGCGCCGACGAGCGTGTCGTCCATCTTGCGGCGAAGGTTGTCGACCGCACCGAGGAACTGGCCGTCGAGCGCCACGCCCGCTCCGGCCAGAAGTTGCAGAAGGGTCCTACGAAGCACGATGTCCTCCTCTCCCACATCAATGTTCAGAGGGCCGTCGGCGCGGTCCGGGCCCCGTGGGTCGTTGACGGTTGCCCGAGGCCGTGTGTCGGACCTGGGGACGATCGCCCCCACGAGCGCGTCGGGGCCGGTCACGGTTCCGCGCTCCGGCGGCCGTGGTTTCGGAACGCCCCCGGCGGCGGGACGGCCGGCATGGCCGCGCCCGCAGATACAGGGGCTCTGGTAGTCGAGGGCGTCCGGCTCCACCCGGTACACGGCGCACAGATAGTGCAGATATTCGGGGCCGGGTCTCTTGTAGCCGCTCTCGTAGGCGGACAGCAGCGTCTCCCCGAGCCGGGGCGGCGGTTTGCCGTCCACCTCGTAGAGCGCCTTGACCTGAGCGACGATGTCGGACAGCGCGACGCCGTGGGCCAGCCTGTGCGCCTTGACCCGGCTGGTGCCGAACAGCGGGCCGCACTGTTCGTAGATCTCCTGTGCGATATCGACGGGCGCGCGGCCCCGGGCCAGACCGGCCGCGCGGATCCGGCGAGCCACGTCCGTCTCTTTCCGGGGGGGATCCGACATCGGACTCCGGCCTCCTCACCGTCGGGCCGGGCCGCCGTCCCCCGGGGAAGGACGGCGCTCCCTGCCACGGCGACCGCTGGTTGGGGCATGGCCACGACAGATAATCTCTTGCGCACGCAGCGTAACCCTCGTCACATGGCCCGCCAAGCGATTCCGGAGAAGAAGAGGCGGTCAGGGGGCGACCCACATAACGCGGGTAGAGATTCTTCCTCCGGAGGGGTGAAGACTTCCCCTGAGGTGGGGTAATCCGGTTCTTCGGTGGGCGGGCGGTCACTTGACCCGGCACCGTGAGAGTTGCGAGTCTCGCCGCGAGTGACCGAACGGACGCACAGAGTTGGTCAGTTGACCGGTATCAGTTGACCAGTACTCGCCGACGGAGGGGGTGCGAAGGTGGTCAGCGACAGACGCGTCGGCTACCTGGAGGCACTGGAGCACGAACTGGACACGCGGGGCCTCGTGGCCCGTGTCGTCAGGACCCGCTCGGGTCCGGCGTTCCTGCGCGTGGTGAACCCCGAGGCCGGGAGCCTCGCCGAGGACGTCACGTGCGCCCCGGCTCCCGAGAGCACGGACCACTACTTCTGGTGGTCCTGGGGGGAACGCATGCACCGCGTGGACGACGTCGGCGGCGCCGCGCTGAAACTGGCGCACGTCCTCCAGCCGCTCCGCCGCTGAGGCGCCCCCGAGCGGTCGCCCCCGAACCGGGCGTGTCCCGCGTGGTCCGGAACCGGCGCGGCGGTTCCGGAGCACGCGGGGCACGCTCACGGGACCAGCCCTCCCCGGCCGGCGCCGCGGCACCTCGCGGGCGGTCGTACGAACCGGTCGGACACGTCCCCTACGATCGGCTCGAACCCGCCGCAGGTCCACGGCGAGGTGCCGGGGCGCCACAGTGAACGGTTTCATTCCCGTCCGACGCGCACGCGCCATGCCGCTGCGGGCGGGCGGGGTGAAAGGGTTCAATGGCCGGGGAGGGTTTCTCGCATGTCGCTCGCCGTCGCTGCGTTCGTGCCGTGGGCAGAGGAGGGCACCCCCGAGGCCGTCTGCGGGGATCCCACGCCCAGCACGTCGTGCCGGCTCGTCTGGAACATCTCGCAGCACACGGGGTTCACCAGGTTCTACTCGACCTGGCTCGACCGGCCGATCAGCACGCTCATCCTGGTCGTCATCACGTTCGTGATCGCCATGATCCTGCGGCGGATCGCGCACCGCATGATCACCAATGTGACGGTGCGGATGGCCGAGGGCACGATGACCGAACGGGCCCGGGAACGGTCCCGGACGGTCTTCGAGGGCACCCCCGCCGTGCTGAACAAGCGGCGGGCCCAGCGCGCCCAGACGCTCGGCTCGGTGCTGCGCTCCATCGCGTCCGTCCTGATCCTCGGGACGGCGGCGTTCAGCATCCTCGGCTCCCTCGGGCTGAACCTCGCGCCGATCCTGGCCAGCGCGAGCGTCATCGGCGTCGCGGTCGGCTTCGGCGCGCAGAACATCGTCAAGGACCTCCTCGCCGGGCTGTTCATGCTGCTGGAGGACCAGTACGGCGTCGGTGACTTCATCGACGTGGGCACCGCCAAGGGGACGGTCGAGGCGGTGACGCTGCGGGTCACCCGGATGCGGGACGTCGACGGCGTCGTCTGGTACGTCCCGAACGGCGAGATCAAGAAGGTCGGCAACGAGTCGCAGAACTGGGGCCGGGCCGTCCTCGACATTCCCGTCGACATCAACGAGAACACCGAGAAGGTCAAGGACATCCTGCAGTCCACCGCGGACGTGCTGGCCGCCGACGAAGGCTGGAAGGATTTCGTCCTGGAACCGCCGTCGGTGTGGGGCGTGCAGGCGCTCGCCGGGGACGCCCTCGTCATCCGCGTCGTGCTGAAGACCGCCCCGGGCAAACAGGGCGACATCGCCCGCGAGCTGCGCGAACGCGTCAAGCACGCCTTCGACGAGGCGGGTGTGACGGTCGCCACCCCCGCCCCGTAGCGGATCGGGCCGGGCGCGCGGACGTCGGGCTCTCGCATAGGGTGGGGACGCTATGGCTGAAAAGGTGACCTTCTACGAAGCGGTCGGCGGCGAGGAGACCTTCCACCGGCTGGTGCACCGCTTCTACCAGGGCGTCGCGGACGACCCCGACCTTCGCGCCCTCTACCCCGAGGAGGACCTCGGTCCCGCCGAGGAGAGGCTGCGGCTGTTCCTGATCCAGTACTGGGGCGGCCCGACCACCTACAGTCAGCGCCGCGGACATCCCCGCCTGCGGATGCGTCACGTCCCCTTCGTCATCGGCTCGGCGGAGCGCGACGCGTGGCTGCGGCACATGCGCGTCGCGGTGGACGAGCTGGGGCTTCCGGAGCCTCTGGAGAAGCAGCTCTGGGACTACTTCACGATGGCCGCCCAGAGTCTGGTGAACGCCCCGACGTAAGCGGGTAGTTCGCCCTGTATGACGCGAATCCCGTGGTGGCGCAACGCCGTCGTGTACGAGATCTACGTGCGCAGCTTCGCCGACTCCGACGGGAACGGTGAGGGCGACCTCCGGGGGATCCGGTCCCGTCTCGGTCATCTGCGCGACCTGGGGGTGGACGCGCTCTGGCTGACGCCCTTCTACACCTCGCCCCTGGCGGACGGCGGGTACGACGTGGCCGACCACCGCGACGTCGACCCGCGGTTCGGCACGCTCCACGACTTCGACGCCCTGCTCGCGGACGCGCACGCCCACGGACTCCGCATGATCGTCGACATCGTGCCGAACCATTCGTCCGACCGGCATCCCTGGTTCGAGAAGGCACTGGCGGCACCGCCCGGATCACCCGAACGTTCCCGCTACATCTTCCGCTCGGACAGGGAAGGAGATCGTTATGGCCCGGAGGTCCCACCGAACGACTGGCCGTCCGCGTTCGGTGGCCCGGCCTGGACGCGTGTGGACGACGGCGACTGGTACCTCCATCTGTACGCCCCCGAGCAGCCGGACTTCAACTGGCGCAACCCCGAGGTCCAGCGCGAGTTCGAGGACATCCTGCGGTTCTGGCTCGACCGGGGTGTGGACGGTTTCCGCATCGACGTGGCGGCCGGCCTGTTCAAGGACGAGTCGTTCCGCGACCTCGGCGAAGGGGGCCGCCACATCCTGAACGGCCCCATGTACGGCCAGCCGGAGGTCCACGACGTGTACCGAAGGTGGCGGCAGATCCTCGACGAGTACGACGGCGACCGCATGGCCATCGGCGAGGTGTGGACGGACGGGCCGGAAGACCTCGCGCTCTACCTGCGTCCAGACGAACTCCACCAGGTGTTCCAGTTCGACCTACAACTCGCTCCCTGGTCGGCCGACGCGTTCCGCGACGTCATCACGGCCGCGCTCGAAACCGTCACACCGACCGGCGCCGCGCCGACCTGGGTACTGTCCAGCCACGACGCCGTCCGGCACGTCACCCGGTACGAGCAACCGGAAGGCGGGCCGGGCGTCGGCCACGCGAGAGCCAAGGCGGCGCTACTGCTGCTTCTGGCGCTGCCGGGATCGGCCTACCTGTACCAGGGAGAGGAACTCGGGCTCCCCGAAGTGACCGACCTTCCCGACGAGGCGCGGCAGGACCCGATCTGGAAACGCACGAACGGGGAACTGCCAGGCCGGGACGGCTGCCGGGTGCCGCTCCCCTGGTCGGGCACCACCGCGCCCTACGGCTTCTCCCCCGACGGTGCCCGCCCCTGGCTGCCGATGCCGGACCGGTGGGCGCCCATGACCGTCGAGGCGCAGTCGTCCGACCCGTCCTCCATGCTGGCGTTCTACCGCAAGGCCTTGGCGCTGCGCCGCCGCCTACTGGACGACCTCCCGGACGACCTGGAGTGGCTCGACTCCCCCGACACGGGGGTCGCCTTCAGACGCGGCCCGCTCATCTGCGTCCTCAACTGCGGTGAGAACCCGCTCCGCCTGCCGTCCGGCACCCCGATCCTGACCAGCGCCCCACTCCACGGGGCCACTCTTCCCGGCAACGCCGCCGCCTGGCTCACCACCCCGTGAATCAAGAAGCGGTGTACCGGCCGTGCAGGGGTCAGCGCACGGACCGGCACACCGCGGGTCTTGCTACACCGTCGTTACAGCGGCGGACGCTGCAACTGGAGCGGGTCGTCGGCCGCCGGAGCGGTCTTGAGCGTCGGCGCGTCGGGGTCGACACCGGCCCAGCGCTTGACGGACGCGATCGACTTGGCCTTCTCCTCGGGAGGCAGCTTGTCGATGAGGCGAGCGCTGTGGTTCATGCCCGGCGCGACGTAGACGGCCGAGTCACGGCTGCCCTTGCTCAGCCGGAACGGCTCGGATCCCCACGGGTCGTTCTCGCCGTACACGAACAGCATTTGACGCGCGTTCCGGCGCACCCAGCGGTCGATGTCGCGCATGGCGCGGCCGTGGTCGAACCGCATACGGATGTCACGCGGCACATAAGTGCGCGGCTGGTAACTGTCCTCGTACCGGAGCAGCGGGCGCAGGTGCTTGAACTTCGGTGACGGCCAACCGAGCTCGGTGCCCGCCTGGTAGAAGTACGGGATGTACGGGGCGAGCCCCTGGTCGCTGTAGAAGGACAGACCGGCGATGGTGTCGAGCGACTTGTAAAGGTCGTCGTCGGAGGCGTCCAGCGCCGGAAGGTTCGCGCAGTCGGACTGGAGGCTGTACTGCCAGAACGCCCACTCGTAGTCCATCACCGAGTTCTCGAACGCGCGGTCCTCCGAACGGAGGATGTCGAACGTCCAGCCGCCCTTCTCGGCGGCGGCCTTGAGCCGTTCGAGCATCGCGGGGCGGCGTTCGAGGAACTTGCGCGCGAGCCCCTGGAGGTGGGCGCGGCACTTGGGATCGTCACCCACCGTCTTGAAGAACTTGTCGTAGGCACGATCGTCATCGTTGTCGTGGTCGTTCGGCGCCACGTACACGACACTGCCGTCGACGTCATGCGGGTAGAACCGCTTGTGGTAGACGGCGGTCATGCCGCCCTTGCTCGCGCCCGTCGAGATCCACTTCGTGCTGTAGATCTTCTTCAGTTCCCGGATGAGCCGGTGCTCGTCGGTGGCGGCCTGCCAGATCGTGTCCTTCGTCCAGTCGGCCGGTTCCGGACGGGACGGGGTGAAGTACCGGTATTCCAGCGAGATCTGGTTGCCGTCGACGAGCGCGGTCGGCTCGGACGTGAACATCACTTCCGGCGTGTTGTAGCCGCTCGTGTAGAGCACCATGGGCCGGTCCGTGGCCTTGTGCTGCAGCATGACGCGCTGCTCGAACCACTGCCCCTTCGGGTTACGGTGATCGACAGGCTGCTTGTACTCCAGCCAGAACCAGCGGTAGCCGGGCAGTGTCGAGGTCTTCTCCGTCACCTCCATACCGGGGATCGCCTTGAGCCGCTCAAGGATGTCACCGTTCACGGTGCCCGCCTGCGCCGCGAGAGCGCCGGTCCCGGTCATACCCGCGGCGAGCAGCAGTGCCATCGCTCCTCGTGAGACGCGCCGCATTTGTGCCCCTTCCACGTGGGATCTCCACATTCGCGTCGCGACCCTAGAGCGAGACGTGGGCGGAAAACGGATCGCTGTTGCGCTTGTTACCTATCCGTGACAGCCCGGTTGTCACCGGGACAGTCAGGCAGCATCCGGGTCAGACGGCACCACCGGTGAGGAAATGGGCGACCAGCCACCCGAGCCCGAGCACGAGGGCCAGCCGACGCACCTGCCACCCGACGGGCTTCCCGCGAATGGCGAACACGTTCCAGACGAGCTCGGAGAGCGTGTCACCGGCCTGCCGGTTGAACACGGCGGGCAGCTCAATGGCGAAGAACATCAGGATCCAGAAAATCCATGCGGCGAGATAGGGGGACATGCGCCGTTTCCCTGACGAGGACGAACCAATTCTTTCCGGTAATACCCGGAAACAATGATCCCTAGTACTCCCGCCCCAAGCACACGCGCACCAAACGACGGCCCCTTGGAACGCCCGCGAGCGTCATGACAACCCCCAAGCCACAGGCACCGAACCACGGCCACCACGTCAAACACGAACCACCACAAACACGCAGACCACAAACGCGCGGATGTCAGGGGCGCGGGCAACAAGTGCTGGTCTCCCGTCCGGGAAGGCCATCGCCCCGGACGAGTCGCAGTTCGCCGAGACCAAGAGTCACGCTCGGCCCCCGCAACGCCAAGATGACCGTCTCTACAATTCGGGGTGGTTGCGGAACGCGTCGACGAAGTAGGCGTGGTCGTCGCGGACGACGTCAGCCGGACGGGTTCGAGAAGGGCGGGGCGAGTGCGATCCCGTCGTCCCAGGGGGCCAGGCGTTCGAAGAGTCGCTCGTCGTGCCAGCGCCCGTCGACGTGGATGTGCCGGCGAGCCGTTCCCACGGCCGTGAAACCGTTCCGCTCCAGGACGCGCTGGGACGCATGGTTGTCGACCCTGGTGAACGCCTCGACACGATGGAGCCCCAGGTCGGTGAACGCCACGTCCAGCACCTGCCGCAGCGCCTCGGTCGCGACACCGCGCCCGGTGTGCGCCCGCGCCACCCAATAGCCGACAAAGCAACTTTGCAGTGGCCCACGCAGCACGTTGTTCAGCGTGATCCGTCCGGCGATGTCACCGTCCACCAGAATGACGCCCGGCCACATCTCCCCCACCGCGTACGCCTCCACCAGGGCATGAAGGTTGTCGCGCTGCCCCTCGACGGTGAAGTACGCGTCGTCGCGTTCCGGCTCCCATGGACGCAGATGGTCACGGTTCGCCTCGCAGAGCGCGGCGAGCGCCTCCGCGTCCGCCATCTGGACGACACGAAGCCGCACCCCCGGCTGGAGGCGATCGTTCAGCGGGGAGGGCGGGCCGGCGAGCGCCGTCATGCCGTCGGGGCCGTGTAACGCCTGATGAACTTCCGTTCCTCCGGCGTGAAACGGCGCGCCCGGTTCCGCTCCGGGTCGAACGCGACGAGCGTCGAGACGGCCTCGGCGTAGACGTTCTCGTCGTCCCGCACCTCGTAGGCCAGCGTGAACGAGGCGGCACGGGCCTCCGTCACCCACGACTCCACCCGAATCGGGTAGACGGTCGGAAGCAACGGCCGCCGGTAGTCGATCTCATGCCGCGAGATCACCATCCCCCGGACGGGCTGCTCCCCCTTGCGGACCGGGTCGCCGTGGAACATCTCCAGCCGCGCGTCCTCCAGGTAGCCGAGGAACTTGACGTTGTTCACGTGTCCCTGGGAGTCGATGTCGCCGAACCGGACATGGAACTCGTAGACGTGCCGGTAGTCGGTCGCGGGCAGATCGGTCTGCTGCATGTCCTCGCCTGGGGGGGTACGGGGATCCGTCCGGCCCGATGTTACCGGCCGCCGATACACCACCCCGGCACGCTCCCCCCCGTCCCCACCAGAACGGAAGCCACCCCAGCCCGAAACGATACGCCGGACCACCAAACCCCCCGCCCGCAACAACACACCGGAACACCGACCCAAACAGCACAAAACAGTGACCAGCGCTCCACCCCACCAGCACAGAGCAGCCAGACGGCCAAACGACGCTATGCCGAACTGGAACAGCGCGACCCCCACCAGACGGTCAGCCGCGAGCGAACCCGCAGCGCATGACGCGGCCCGAGCGAGCGGCGGCCCGCCAGAACGAGGTGGTGGCGCGGGCCGACGGGGGCAGCCGCAGGCGAACCCGCAGCGTATGACGCAGTCCCGGCAGGCGGCGGGCCGACCGCACGGCGGCCCGACCGACCGGAGCGGTGGGGCGGACCAACGGGCGGTCAATCGCGGGCGAGCCTGCAGCGCATGACGCCGTCTGGGCAGGCGGCGGCTGCCCGAGCGGACAGCCGAAGGGGGTTCGCACGTCGGTGTGGCATGCCGGGCCGCTGGGCGGTATGCGAAAAAGCCTGTGGTGCGTGTCGGGGTTGGGTGGCGGTGGCCCGCCCGACCGGAAGGTGGGGCGGGCCGACGGGGTTAGTCGCGTTTGAGTTTGCGGTGGGTGACGCGGTGGGGGCGGGCGGCGTCGGCGCCCAGACGCTCGATCTTGTTCTTTTCGTAGTCGGCGAAGTTGCCTTCGAACCAGAACCAGTTCGAGCCCTCCTCCCACGCGAGGATGTGCGTGGCGATGCGGTCGAGGAACCACCGGTCGTGGGAGGTGATCACGGCGCAGCCGGGGAACTCCAGGAGGGCGTTCTCCAGGCTGGACAGGGTCTCGGTGTCGAGGTCGTTGGTCGGCTCGTCCAGCAGGAGGACGTTGCCGCCCAGTTTGAGGGTCAGCGCCAGGTTCAGCCGGTTGCGCTCGCCGCCGGACAGGACGCCCGCAGGTTTCTGCTGGTCCGGGCCCTTAAAGCCGAACGCCGCGACGTAGGCGCGGGACGGCATCTCCACCTGGCCGACCTTGATGTGATCAAGGCCGTCGGAGACGACCTGCCACACCGTCTGCTTCGGGTCGATGCCGCCGCGTCCCTGGTCGACGTAGGAGACCTGGACGGTCTCGCCGAGCCGCAGTTCGCCGGCGTCCGGCTGCTCCTCGCCCACGATCATGCGGAAGAGGGTGGTCTTGCCGACGCCGTTCGGGCCGATGACGCCGACGATGCCGTTGGGCGGCAGGTTGAACGACAGGTCGTCCATGAGGACCCGGTCGCCGAAACCCTTCGTCAGCTTGTCCGCGACGATCACCGTGTTGCCCAGGCGCGGGCCCGGCGGGATCTGGATCTCCTCGAAGTCCAGCTTGCGGGTCTTGGCGGCCTCGGCGGCCATCTCCTCGTAGCGCTCCAGACGGGCCTTGCTCTTCGTCTGCCGCGCCTTCGGGTTCGACCGCACCCACTCCAGCTCGTCCTGGAGGCGCTTCTTACGCTTGGCGTCCTTGTTGCCCTCGACCTTCAGCCGGTCGGCCTTCTTCTCCAGGTACGTCGAGTAGTTCCCCTCGTACGGGAAGCAGCGGCCCCGGTCCAGCTCCAGGATCCAGGTGGCGACGTTGTCGAGGAAGTACCGGTCGTGGGTGACGGCCAGGACGGTTCCCTCGTACTTGGCGAGGAACTGCTCCAGCCACTGGACGCTCTCCGCGTCGAGGTGGTTGGTGGGCTCGTCCAGCAGCAGCAGGTCGGGGGCTTCGAGCAGGAGCTTGCACAGCGCGACACGGCGCCGCTCACCACCCGACAGCTTCGCCACCTCGGCGTCCCCCGGCGGGCAGCGCAGCGCGTCCATCGCCTGTTCGAGCTGGCTGTCGAGGTCCCAGGCGTTGCGGTGGTCGAGCTGCTCCTGGAGTTTGCCCATCTCCTCCATCAGCTCGTCGGAGTAGTCCGTCGCCATCTTCTCGGCGATCTCGTTGAACCGGTCGAGCATCGCCTTGGTCTCGGCGACGCCCTCCTCCACGTTTCCGAGGACGGTCTTCTCCTCGTTCAGTGGCGGCTCCTGCTGCAGCATTCCGACGGTGAACCCCGGCATGAGACGCGCGTCCCCGTTGGACGGCTGCTCCAGACCGGCCATCATGCGCAGCAGCGTCGACTTACCGGTGCCGTTCGGTCCCAGAACACCGATCTTCGCGCCCGGGAGGAAGTGCAGGGTGACGTCGTCCAGGACGACCTTGTCGCCATGTGCCTTGCGCACACGCTGCATCGTGTAGATGTACTCGGCCATATTTCAAGCCTAGAGGGTCCCGGAGCGTGTTCTGGGCAATGCTCGGTTCCCCCGGTCGGTGCGGACCGTGTTCAGGGGGTGGGGGTGGCGGGGCCCTCCAGGGCCGGTAGGCAGACGCGGTCGCGGCCGGACGACTTGGCGCGGTAGAGGGCCAGATCGGCGGCGGTGAGGAGTTCCAGGAGGTCATCGCCGTGGGTGCGGAACAGCGCGACGCCGACGGACACCGTGACCGTCACCGTTCCCTCCTCCGCGGGGACGGCGAGGCGGCGCACCCGGCCGCGGAGGCGTTCGGCCACGCGGCACGCCTCGACGGTGTCGGCGCCCGGGAGGAGGACCACGAACTCCTCGCCGCCGAACCGTCCCACGACGTCGTAGTCGCGCAACTGGTGGCCGAGCGTGCTCGCGACCCCGACGAGCACCTGGTCGCCCATGAGGTGGCCGTGCGTGTCGTTGACCCGTTTGAAGTGGTCGATGTCGATCAGCAGCAGCGCGACCGCCCCGTTGGTGCGCTGGGCCCGGGACAGTTCGGTATCCGCCTCCCGTTGCCAGGCCGTCGCGTTCAACAGGCCGGTCTTGGCGTCCGTCCGCGCGGCCGCCTGGAGTTGCTGGTGCATCAGGCTGCGCTGCAACAGGACCACCGGCGGGAGCGCCAGGGCCAGCAGCCCCAGCGACAGCGCGCTCGTGATCGCCACGAGACTGCCGACGCACAGTTCCACGACGTCCAGCAGGAGGCTCTCCCGGTTCCACAGGACGTCCCGCCATCGGCTCTCGGGGTTCGCGGCGTGCGCCGCCACCGCGACGATCGCCGTGTTCACCACGGTGAACAGCGTGGCGCATCCGACGGCCGCCGGAATGCCCGGATACGCGTCGACGACCCAGCGCGGCGCGCCCTCCAGGGGTTCGGGCACCACCAGGTGGAAGACGATGGACGCGCACGCTCCGGCGATTCCGAACGCCCCCGCGACGAGCACACGGCGGTAGATCATGGTCCGGCGGACGCGGAACTGGAGCAACGCCTGGATCGGCACCGGTATCAGGAGGGCGTACACGGGGGGTAGCAGCAGCGCGACCGGCAACCACCACGCGGACAGCAGATCCCGTGCCACCCCCGCCGGCATCCCGAGCCGCCGTGTGGCCTCGATGCACACGGCCCCGCACGCCAGCAGGGCGGCGAACGCCGTCACGTCGTCGGCCCGCGGCGCCGTCGTGAGCAGCCCCACGACGGTCAACCCCAGATGAACGGCCACGATCGCCGGCACATAGATCACGAGCAGGGACGGACGCCCCAGTCGCGCTCGGGGCCTGGGCCTGCGAGCCAGCTCCCCACCACGGTCCTCGGCGGACGACTGCACTGCCGTCATCCTTCCCCCTTACGTGCATCACGTTGTGTAACACACTAGTTGCAAGGTGTGCGGAAGGAGCGTGAAACAGGTACCTTCGGGAAGGCACATGCGCGTGACCGGCTGCGTCACCACGCATCGGGCCCCGCAGATGCGCGGCCCAGGCACGTCCTGAGGGGGATGGCAGCATGCGCGGCGTTTCCTGGATCTGACCAGGCCGCACCACTCCGCCAGAGGCGAAGCCGCCGCGCGACGGCGACTCCGTCGACCGGCCACGCACGCACTCGACCGGCCACGCACGCACTCGACCCGGCCTTCGGAGTCGAGGGTCAGGCGGCTTTGGGTTCTTCTTGGTCTACGGGGGTGGCCAGGGCCCATTCGTCGGCGGTGTCGCGGGCGAGTTGGCGGTCCTCGTCGCTGAGCGGTCCGCCGCGCTGGACGGGACGGAAGTCGACGGTGCCGCGGAACAGGTCGGGCCCGAGGGTGGTGGCCTCGATCTCGGCGGAGAACCGCCACTGGCCGTCACGTTCGTACTGCCGGATGCGCAGGCGGCCGGTCACGAGGATCGGGGTGCCGCGCTTGAACTCGGACGCGTTGACGTTGTCGGCCAGGTTCCGCCAGCAGTTGACGGTGAGGAACAGGGTCTCGACGTCCTGCCACTGGCCGGTCTGCCGGTCGTAGCGGCGGGGCGTGCAGCCGACCCGCAGGGAGAGGAACGGAGTTCCGTTGGTCGTGACGGCGTAGCGGGGTTCGGCGGCGACCCAGCCGGTGACGGTGATGTGCGCCTCGTTCATCGTGACCCTCCGTAGTTTCGCGCTGACGAGGTCCACGGTGCCGCACGGCATGGGGTCGGCGGGTACGGAGGCGAAATTGTGGATAACTAGGCGCGGCCGGCGGCTACGTCGACGTCCCTGCGGAAGCGGGCGTAGACCTGGAGCTCCTCCTCGATGGGCACGATGACCTTCTCACGGGTCACGCGTTCGATGCCGGCGCGCATGTGGTGTTCCATGTCGTCGCCGTGTTTGGCGGACGACAGCGCGACCAGGTTGCGGCAGGCCGCCGAGGTGAGCCAGCCCATGCCGAGCGTGCAGACGATCAGGACCGTGACGTACGGGATGAGGCCCGCGTCCGCGACGAGGCGGCTGGAGCCCGGGCCGCCCGCGTCCAGGAGGCCGTAGGCGACGAGGAGGCCGATCCACGCCACGCTGAGGACGGCGACCAGGACGAGGAAGAACTGCCACGTCTTGACCAGCCACCACCAGCGCGGCACCTGGTTGAACGTGGGGAGGGCGTCCTTGAGCGACTCGCCGAGCGCCTCGGGGATCTCGGTGGCGTGGGAGCGGGCGGCGGCGCGGACCGAACGCGCCCAGTGCGCGGGAAGTTCCGGGGTGACGCCCTCCGTGACGGCCTGGAGGGCGTTGTCGACGTCGCCCTGCTGGGCGCCGATCGGGCCGGTGAAGGCGCCGCGGAGTTCCTCGCGCAGTTCGGTGAGGCGCATCCGGCGCAGCGGGTCGGAGCGCAGCCGGGCGATCAGCGCGGCGACGGGCCAGCCGACGAAGTCGCAGGCGCGCAGCTCGTAGGCGCTCTCCATCGCCTCGGCGACGGCGGGGGCGCCGGCGGCGTCGGTCAGGGCCTGGACGAGGTCGCCGCGGCGGCCGTCGTCGACGGTGGTCGGCGGTTCGGTGTCGAGACGGTAGCCGGCGAACCGTTCGGCGACCCGGTCGACGTCCGCGGACAGCCGCTCGGTGCGGGCGCGGCGGGCGGCGACGGTGTCGACGAGGATGTCCCGGAACCCGTACACGCCGTCCTCGGCGACGGCGGACGTCGTCACGATGCGGGGGTCGGCGAGCCCCTCGGCCTCCAGCAGGCGGCGCAGGTCGGCGACGCAGTCGTCGATCTCGTGGGGCGCGAGCCGGTCGACCTGGTTGAGGACGATGAGGGTGACGCCGGTGTGCCGCGCGAACGGGACGATGTAGTTGCGGTGCAGCGCCGCGTCCGCGTACTTCTGCGGGTCGACGACCCACACGAGCAGGTCGGCGATCTTGACGAACCGGTCGACCTCGGCGCGGTGCATCGCCTGGACGGAGTCGTGGTCGGGCAGGTCGATGAGGACGAGGCCCTGGAGGCTCGCGTCGGCGCGGTTCAGGTCGAGGGCGCTGGCGCGGGCGTAGCGGTGACGTTTGTCCACGTCCAGCCAGTCGAGCAGGGGGCCCGCGCCGTCCAGGCCCCAGACGCAGGCGTGCGCCTGCGACGTCATCGGGCGGCGCAGCCCGGTCGGCGACAGTTCGAGGCCGCAGATGGCGTTGAACAGGGACGACTTTCCGCTGCCCGTGCCGCCGGCGAGGGTGATCACGGTGTGCTCGCCGGACAGCCGCAGCCGCTGCCCGGCCCGTTCGAGCAGCGCTCCGGCCTCGTCCAGGACGGGCTGGTCGAGCCGTCCGTCGCCCACCTGGACGAGCCGTTCAAGGCCGCCGAGGCGGGTGGTCAGCCCCGGCGGGCCCTTGGGGCCGGCGGGGCCCGGTCCGGCCCCGGACGCGGCGAGGGGTGGGGTCCCGCCGGATCCCGGCGGCGAGTTCGCGGGGATGGCCGAGGTGGTCATCGGGCAACCTCGAGGTTGTAGGTGGCCTGGTACAGCTGGACGGGGACGGTCTCGTCGGGGATGCCCGCGGAGTCGAGCACCTGACCGAACCGGATGGCCTCCTCGTCGAACAGCATCCCGATACGGCTGCGCAGGTCGGCGCGGGCCTTGGCGCCCATGCCGCGCAGCGACTCGGCGCCGAACAGGGCCTTCAGAAGCCGCTGCGGGACGGCGCTGTTGCCGCCCTCGACGGCCACGTCCGACGTGCCGTAGCCGAGCAGCCCGATCATCAGGACGAGGGAGACCGCCTCGGTGTCGAACGACACCAGCTTCGCGACGGAGCGTTTGGTGACGCCCTCGGTGCGGATCAGTTCCTGGACGTGGTCCTGCCAGGAGCTGACGGCGCGGGTGACGCGGCGGGACAGCTCCGGGGAGACGTGGGCGAGTTCGGTGTCCGCCGCGGCGAGGACCTGCCGTCCGGCCGGGTGGTCGCGCCAGCGGGCGATGACCTGTTCGGCGCCGTGCTCGGCGGACGCCATGATCAGCGATTCGAGGCCGCTGCGCAGCGCCGCCTTGAGCGCGCGGACCCGGGTCGGGCTGCGGCGCCTGCGGTTGGCGGACCGGCCGCGCCGGGGCCGCTGGACGCGCAGCGAGCGTTGCAGGTCGCCGGTGGCGGCGAAGTCCTGCCAGCGGGCGAGGACCTCGCCGCGCAGCAGGGAGCCGTTGCGGGTGGCCTCGTCGAGTTCGGCGAGCGCGGTGCCGTAGCCGGCCTCGACCTGCCCGGCCAGTTCGGCGCGCTGCTCGACCTGCGCCTCGACGTGCCGGGCGAGTTCGGGGACGCGGGTGCGGAAGCTGTCGAGGACGGCGGCGAGGGTGTCGCCGATGACGATCTCGCGGTCCTCGGCGTCCTCGGCGACTCCGGTGAGCCAGGCGCGCAGGTCCTCGACGGTCTCCTCGGGGAGGCGGCTGTGCTCGATCCGGGTCTCGGGGATGGTGAAGCGCCGCGCGTCGCCGACCTCGTGCTCGTCCAGCATCGCGCCGAAGTGCTCGACGACCTCCTCGCCCTGGGGGCCCGCGCCCTGCGGGATCCGGGACAGGACGACGCCGATCGTCGCGCCGTTCTCCTTGGCCCGCCGGATCATCTGCCACACCTGCGCGTCGGCGTAGCGGGCGGCGGTGGTGACGCAGAGCCACAGGTCCGCGGCGGCCATCAGTTTGGTCGCGAACTCGAAGTGGTCCTCGAAGACGGAGTCGAAGTCGGGGCTGTCGAGGAGGGCGAGGCCGGGCGGCAGGACGTCGCTGGTGATGACGACGAGCTGGTCACCGGCGATGGCGTCGGGCGCGGGGCCGCGGACCCGTCCCATACCGGGCAGCAGGGGGCCCTCCAGATACCACTGCGCGTGGTCGGGGTGGCAGACCAGGATCGGGCTGCTGGTGGTGGGGCGGAGTACACCGGTCGCGCTGACCCGGGAGCCGACGAGGGTGTTGACCAGGGTCGACTTGCCCGCGCCCGTGGAGCCGCCGAGGACGACGAGCAGCGGTGTTCCGGCGGCCTGGATGCGCGGGAGGACGTAGTCCTGGAGCTGGTCGCGCAGTTCGTCGCGCGCCTCCCGGGCCTCCTCGACGCCTGGCACGTCCAGCAGGAAGTCGAAGGCGCCGAGGTGGTCGCGCAGGTTGGTGACGGCCCGGATCAGCTGGCCCTGGTGCACCGTGCCGCCGCCCACCCTGGCGGGGCCGCCGGGCCGCGTGGCCTTCTCGGACCGTTTCCCCCGGCCCGGCCGCGCGTCCTTCTCCGGGTGGGAGCCCTCTCCGGCGCCGTCCGAGTCGTCGGTCTGGGCGGGCGGCGCGGGTTCGGTCGACCGCGGTTCCGCGGTGGGACGGGCGTAGCGGCCGCGCCCGCCGCCCTGCCCGCTTCCCTTGGCCCGCCGGGCGTCGCGGGACCCGGTGGTGGCCTGGGCGTCGGGCCGCGCGTCGGGCCGCGCGTCATCGTCGGGCGCGGGCCCGCCGGGGGCGGCGGAGTCCTCGGTGTCGCGTCCGGGGTCGGCGCCGGTCGTCTCGTCGTGGATCGCGCTCTGCTCTGCGGGGGGTGTCACGGATCCCGTCCCATGTCCGCTCGAATCATGTCGATCTCTCGTGCCACGTCGACCACGTCGCCCACGACCACGATCGCCGGGGGTCGGACCGCGTCGGCGGCCATCGCGTCGGCCACCGTGTCCAGCGTCGCCGTCAGGGCCCGCTGCCCGGGGAGGGTGCCGTCCTGGATCACGGCGACCGGCGTGTCGGACGCTCGACCATAGCGCATCAGGGCCGCGGCGATCAGGGCCATGCGCTCCACGGCCATCAGCAGGACGATCGTGCCCTTCGCCCGGCCGAGCGCCGCCCAGTCGACCGTCGAGTCGGGATGGTCGGGAGGGACGTGCGCGGAGACGACGTGGAACTCCTGGGCGACGCCCCGGTGGGTGACCGGGATCCCGGCGGCGGACGGGACGGCGACGGCGCTGGTGATGCCGGGGACGACCGTGACGGGCACGCCGTGCCGGGCACAGTACAGGGCCTCCTCGCCGCCGCGGCCGAACACGAACGGGTCTCCGCCCTTGAGCCGGACGACGAACCGTCCCCGCCGCGCGTGCTCGACGAGGTACTCGTTGATGCGGTCCTGCGCGACCGTCCGCCCGTAGGGGATCTTGGCGGCGTCGATCACCTCGACGTCGGGGGCCAGCTCGTCCAGCAGGCTGGCGGGGGCGAGCCGGTCGGTGACGACCACGTCGGCCATCGCGAGGAGCTGCCGCCCGCGGACGGTGATCAGCCCCGGGTCGCCGGGGCCGCCGCCGACGAGGGCGACACCGACGGGCTTGCGCCGCGAGTGCCGCGATTCGAGGGCGCCGTCGCGGAGGCCGTCGACGATGGCGTCGCGGATGCCGGCGGCACGTCGCGGGTCGCCGCCGAGCAGGACCCCGACGGTCGCGTCCCCCGCGTGACCGCTGGCGGGCGTCCACGCGGGCGAGGCCTCGGCGTCGTCGGCCCGGACGGACCAGATCCGCGCGTCCTCCGCCTCGGCGACCACGTCACCGTTGACCTTGGAGTCGTCGGTGACGGCCTGGACGAGCCAGGCCCCGGCGCAGTCGCCGGACCGGTAGGGCCGCTGCCGCCAGGTGATCCTCCCGCGTGCGGCGAGGTCCTCCAGGGAGGGGGTGACCCGGGGGGAGACCAGCACCACCTCGGCGCCCGCGTCCAGCAGCGCGGGCACGCGGCGCTGGGCGACCCGGCCCCCGCCGACGACGAGGACGCGCCGGCCGCCGAGTCGAAGTCCTAGCAGGTACGGGGGCACGTGGTGGTTCTCTCGATCAGTGGGTGCGGATCAGCCTGCCGACGCCGCCGGCGGACAGGTGTCTTCGTGGAACAACCGTACTCGGGTTCGGGAGTGCATGGAGAGGGCCGGGGGCCAGTCGATAGCCGAGCGTGACATCTTCCGTGATCGTTTGGTTACGGGCGCTCGGCGTCCTTGCCGCTGACGCCCGCGGAGTCGAAGGTGGCGACCTCGTGCAGGACCCGCACCGCCCCTTGGACCAGCGGCAACGCCAGCAGGGCACCGGTTCCCTCGCCGAGCCGGAGCTCCAGGTCGACCAGCGGCCGCAGGCCCAGCGAGGTGATCGCGGCGCCGTGGCCGGGCTCGGCCGAGCGGTGTCCGGCGACGCACGCGCCGACGGCGTCCGGGCACAGCGCGGCCGCCGCCAGCGCGGCCGCCCCGGCGATCACGCCGTCGAGGACGACGGGGACGCGCAGCGCCGCGGCGCCGAGGACGAACCCGGCGAGCGCGGCGTGCTCCAGGCCGCCGACCGCCGCCAGGACCTCCAGGGGGTCGGCCCCCTCCCCCGCGGGCAGGCCGTGCCGGGCCAGGGCCGTGCGGACGATCTCGACCTTGTGCGCGTGGACGGCGTCGTCGACACCGGTTCCGCGGCCGGTGACGCGGTCGGGCGGCAGCCCGGTGAACGCGGCGATCAGGGCGGCGGAGGCGGTGGTGTTGGCGATGCCCATGTCCCCGGTGATCAGGCAGCGGTAGCCGTCCGAGACGAGGCCGCGGGCCACGTCGATGCCCACGCCCACGGCGCCGCGGACCTCGTCCATGGTCATCGCGGGGCCGACGGTCATATCGGCGGTACCGGGCGCGATCTTGCGGCGGAGCAGTGCGGGGGCGGGCTCCAGGTCGGCGGCGACGCCGACGTCGACGACGCTGACCGTGGCGCCGACCTGGGCGGCGAACGCGTTGACGACGGCGCCGCCCGCGAGGAAGTTGGCCACCATCTGGGCGGTGACCTCCCGCGGCCACGGAGTGACGCCCTGGGCGTGGACGCCGTGGTCGGCGGCGAACACGGCGACGGCGGCGGGTTCGGGCGGCGGCGGCGGGCAGTGCCCGGCCAGCCCGGCGAGCCTGATCGACACCTCCTCCAGGACGCCGAGGGACCCGGGCGGCTTGGTGAGGCGGGCCTGGTGGTCGCGGGCGTCCCGCATGGCGGCCTCGTCCAGGGGCGCGATGGCGGCGATGGTCTCGTCGATCGGGTTCATGGTTCCTCCGTCAGATGCCCGGCTCAGATGCCCAGCTCACCGAGCACGTCCAGCAGAGCGTCGTTGGACGCCCTGTCGCGCACGGCGACGCGCAGCCAGTCGGTGCCGAGGCCGGGGAACGTGTCTCCGCGTCTGACGGCGTAGCCGCGCTGCCTCAGCAGGGCCCTGAGGCCGAGGGCGTCGGGCACGCGCAGGCAGAGGAAGGACGCCCGCGCTTCCGGCACGACGTAGATGCCGCGTGCGGTGAGTTCGGCGGCCAGCCGGTCGCGTTCGGCGGCGAGTTCGACGGCCCACGCCGCGGCTTCGGCGACGGCGTTCGGGGCGGAGCACGCCTCGATGGCGACGAGGGCCGGGGTGGACACCGCCCAGAGCGGCTGCGCCTCGGCGAGCCGTCCGATGAGGTGGGGGCCGGCCATGACGTATCCGGCGCGGAGCCCGGCGAGGCCCCACGTCTTGGTGAGGGACCGGATGACGACGACGCCCGTGGGCAGCCGGCCGGTCAGCGTTTCGGGTTCGCCGGGGACACAGTCCATGAACGCCTCGTCGACGACGACGGTCCGGCCGGGCCGGGCCAGCGCGGCGATCGTGTCCGCCGGGTGCAGCACGGAGGTCGGGTTCGTGGGATTGCCGATCACGACGAGGTCGGCGTCGGCCGGGACGGCGGTGGGGTCGAGCGTGAAGTCCTTGCCGAGGACCACCCGCCGCACGGGGTGCCCGGCGGCCCTGAGCGCCGCCTCGGGCTCGGTGAACTGCGGGTGGACGACCACCGCCCCGCGCGGCGCGAGGACCCGGGCGAGCAGGACGAACGCCTCCGCGGCGCCGGAGGTGAGCAGCACCTCGTCCGCGGACCTGCCGTGCCGCCGGGCGACCGCGCGGCGGGCCGGCCGGGGGTCGGGGTAGGCGGCGAGGTCCGCGACGGACGCGCGGAGCCGCTCGGCCAGCCAGGGCGGGGGCGTGCCGGTCCGGACGTTGACGGCGAAGTCGGCGAGGCCGCCGCCGACCTCCGCGTCCCCGTGATGCCTCAGATCGATGTCCGGGTCGCCGTCCGGGGAACCGGTCATGGGCGTGCGGACGGTCAACTGCGCCTCCTGGGTCGCTTCCGGGCCAAACCGTCAGGGTTTCACGGCTTGCACGGAATCACGTCCTTTGTACTGGTGGGTCGTCGGGGTCGCCGGGCAGGGCGGGGATGGTCTCGACGGGACGGATCGTCCGGGACGCCGGTCGGCCCGGGGCGGGAACGTCCCGCTCCCCCCACACGACGATCACGGGGGCGGGAGCGTCGGACGGCTCGGTCGGCGCGGTCAGCGGGGTCGCCTGGAGTCGGACGGCCGCCGCCGTGTAACCGTGTTCGACCAGCACGTCCAGTAGCGGCTCCGCCATCGCCGCGTCGGGGACCACGGCGACGAGCCGGGCCGGATCGAGGGCCGCGCACACGCGGACGGCGTCCGGCCCGCCCGGCCCGGCGAATCCCGGCCCGACGAACACGGCGTCGGGTTCGGGCAGGTGACCGGCGGTGGACCGCACGTCCCCCGAGGCCATCGCGACCTTGACGCCGTGCCGCCGGACGTTCGCACGGATCCGCTCGCACGCCGCGTAGTCGCGGTCGACGGCGACCACGGCCGCGCCGAAACGCGCGCATTCGATGCCGACCGAACCGTCGCCGGACTCCACGTCCCACACCATGTCGCCGACGCGCGGGCCGAGCTTCGCCAGGACGAAGGCCCGGACGTCCGGACGGAGCCCGTCCCCGCCGCCGAAGGCGTCCGCGGGCAGCGCCCACCCGGCGGGACCGGGCGCGGCCCCGGCGATCCAGGTGGGTTCGCCGAGTGCGTGCCGGTTGTCCAGGACGAGTACGACGTTCGGGTCGTTCCACGGACGGGTCGTGGCCTCCGCCGGACGGACGTAGACGACCCGTTCTCGCGGCCCGTCCAAGTCCTCGCAGACGATGAACGAACGCGGGGTCACAGGGAACAGGGCGCGCGCCAGTTCCGCCGGTCCCGCACCGGGCCCGGTCAGCACCGCCACCTTCGGATGGGCCCGGCACACGTTGACCGCCTGTCTCAGGTGCCCGTCGCGGGCCGAGACGACCATCGCGTCGTCCCAGGGCAGCCCCGCCTGGGCGAAGGCCCGCGCCACCAGCGGCACGGCGGGCACGACCTCCGGGGCGTGGCCCTTTTCGAGCAGCACCCGGAGGACTCCGAAGCAGCCGGGGTCGCCGTCGACGACGAGCACGACGTCCTGGTCGGTGACGTCGACGCCCTGAAGCGCGTCGACCGGATCGTCGGTGACGACCGTCTCCGCGTCGGGCGCGGACGGCAGACCGTCCAGCCGACCGGGTTCGCCGATCACCACCGCGGCGCTCTCCACCGCCGCCCGGGCCGCCTCGCCGAGGGACGGACCGGTGCGGCCGACGACCGTCAGCATCGCCTACACCGCCACTCGCCTACCGGGCCATTCGCCCGAACATGCCGACCATGCGCTCGCACGCCGGGTCGACCAGGACCACCTGCGCGGTGACCCCGCCATTCGACGCGCCCACCCCCGCGTCCGTGGCGGCGAGGCGCTCCAGTTCCGCGGCCGTCCGGCGGCACAGTTCCCGGCCGCACGGACCGAGCCTCCCGGCGGTCTCCCACAGATCGTAGGCTGCCCGCGCCGTCGGAACCGCGGCCACCTCGGCGGCGAGCGCGTGGCCCCCGTCCATGTCGATGGTGATCGAAACGAGAACACCTGGAACTCCGCCGAGGATCCGGGCCTGGTCCTCCACGCCCGCGACCAGGACGACCCGCGCGGACCCGTTCTTCATCGCCTCCTTGACCGCGTCCCCGACCGTCTCGGGCAGCGGGACGAAGCACGCGTCCGGCAACCCCGGCAGCATCCGGCGGGCCGCCTCGCCCGCGCCGTCCCCATACAGGACGAGCGTCCCCTCCGCGCTGATCATCAGAACCGTCCCCGCTCGTCCCCGTCCTGCGGGTCGCCGGCGATCCGACTGAAGACGATCATGTCCTGGTGAACTCCTTCGGCGTCGCGTTCGGCGCCCCGCGCGACGCCCTCGCGAACGTATCCGGCCTTCTCGGCGACGCGGACGGACGCATGGTTGGTGACCATGGCGCGCAGCTCCACGCGGAACAGCCCGCATTCGCGCAGCGCCCAGTCGGTGACGAGCGAGAGCGCCTCGGTGGCGTACCCGCGTCCGCGCGCCCCGGGCCGCATTCCGTACCCGACCTCGCCCGTCAGATGGTCCCGGTTCACCTTGAACAGTCCGATGGTGCCGAGCAGGTCGCCGCCGTCCCTGCCGATCGCCGCGAGGTGGACGCCGAGGCCGTAGCGCTGGACGTTGTGGACGCCCTCGCGCAGGAACCAGGCGATGGGCTCGGCCTCCAGCACGCCCGGGAAGTTGGGCGGCAGGAAGTCCTCCCCGGCGCGGATCACCTCGATCAGCGGGGCCGCGTCGTCGAGGCCGAAGGGGCGCAGGACGAGCCGTTCCCCTTCAAGGCGAACATCGCCCTCGAAGGCCCTCACGCGTCCTCCCCTCCGCAGGCGTCGACCATCCTGCCGGCGAACCAGGGCGATTCCGCCCAGTGCAGATGGAGGTAGGACGCCACGCAGCCGCCCTGCACGAAACCCACGGGACCGGACGTCGCCCACTGCCAGGCCGCCGTCTCCCCGTGGACGGGTTCGGTGACCGTGCTGTGGAACTCGTGTCCGCGTACCCGTTCGCCCGCGCGGGCGACGACCGAGTCGGCCACCGCCACCGCGGCACGATAACCCAGCGTCAGCCGCGAGGCCATGGTCGCCTTCACTCCGGCCAGAACACCGCACATGGGCGCGCCGTCCAGTTCCTCCGCCAGATACAGCAGGCCCGCGCATTCCGCGTACACGGGCCGGGACGACTTGCCGAACGCCGACAGCTCCCTGCGCAGGGGTTCGTTGGACGAGAGTTCCGCCGCGTGCATCTCGGGGAAGCCGCCACCGATGACGACGCCTCTCGTCCGTTCGGGGAGCCTCTCGTCCCGCAGCGGGTCGAACCGGACGACCTCGGCGCCCGCGGCGGTGAGGAGTTCCTCGTTCTCTGCGTAGCCGAACGTGAACGCGGGCCCTCCGGCGACCGCGATTCGCGGCCGTCCCGCCGCCTTCCTCTGGACGGCGCCCGCTGGATCCCACGGTTCGGCGGCGAGCGGAGGGGCCGCGCGGGCCCGGGTGAGGATCGCGTCCAGGTCGCAGGACGCGGCGATCAGGTCACCGAGCCGCCGGACGGTCCGGACGGCGTCCGCGCGCCGCTCGGCCGCCGGGACGAGCCCGAGATGCCGGGACGGCGCCGCCGCGTCGTCGTGGTGGCGGAGCGCGCCCAGCACGGGCAGGCCCATCTCCTCGACGGCGTCGCGGCAGATGCGTTCGTGCCCGTCGGAGCCGAGCCGGTTGAGGATGACACCGGCGACCTCGACCGTCCCGTAGGAGCGGAACCCGTGGACGAGCGCGGCGACCGAACGTCCCGCCGCCGTGGAGGCGTCCACCACCAGGATCACGGGCGCGCGGAGCAGGGTCGCGATGTGGGCCGTGGACGCGAAGTCACCGCCACCAGCCGAATCGGACGCCCCGGGAGCGCCGTCGTACAGACCCATGACGCCTTCGACAACGGCGATGTCCGCGGCGTTCGCACCGTGCAGGAACAGTGGAAGGACACGTTCCTCGGACGTCAGCCACGGATCGAGGTTCCGTCCAGGGCGTCCTGTTGCCAGCGCGTGGTAGCCGGGGTCGATGTAGTCGGGCCCCACCTTGTGGGGCGAGACCGTCAGGCCGCGGGCGGCGAACGCCGCCATCAGACCCGTCGCGACGGTCGTCTTGCCGCTCCCCGTGGAGGGCGCGGCCACGACGAGCCGCGGAACATGTACCACGTGTGCCCAGCATAGGCCGTCGCCGCGTCATCCGTGGCAACCGGCTCAGCGTCGGACCAGCGTCGGACCAGCGCCCGATCAGCGGAGCGCGGCGGCGGTGGCCCCGGGGACGGCGAACCAGACGGCCTTGCCGCGGACGGACGGCCCGAGCCGCGAGCGCGTCCGGCGCGTGCCCCAGCGCCCGCCCGAGAGTTCGCGGACGATGCTGAGCCCGCGCCCGCAGTCGCCGGAGGTCCACGAGTAGCCGGGGAGGGGCGCGTCGGCGAACGTGTCGAACACGGCACACCGGACCTCGACCCCCACACCCTCGCCCCCTACGGCCTCGCCGCCACCGACGTCTCCGACGTCTCCGCCCGCCTCCTGCTCGGTTCCCTTACAGGTCGCCGTGCCCTCGGCCGTCTCGGCGCCGCCGATGTAGAGCCACAGCTCGTGCGGGCCGTGGTCGCCCGCGTGCTGGTGCGCGTTCGTCGCCAGCTCGCTCACCATGATCTGGGCGTCGGCGATCGCCCCCGGCGGCGCGCCCAGCTTGGTGAGGGCCTCGCGCAGGACGCGGCGCGCGTGGCCCGCGCACCCGGCGCCGCCGGGCAGCGCCCAGACCCAGCCGGGCCGGGTGCCCGCGGCGGGGGCGGCACCGGCGCCGTCGGCCAGCGCGTCGGCGAAGGTCTCCGCCGCGATGTCGGCGGAGCCGTCCGCAATGAGGTCGGCTGTCGTGCTCTTCACGGGTTCCTCCCGCGGTCTGCGTGCACGGGCGCGCGGCCTGCCCGTCGGGGCCTGGACATGGTCGGTCACGATCGACCCGCACGGTTCGTACGGGTCACCGGAATGATCAGTGTTCACTGTCAGTTCCGGAGCGGTGACGCATCCAAGCGTGTCTTGAGAATCTCACGACCGCAACTGCCTTCGTCGAATTGCTCTGCCCTTCCTGCCGGGTTCGTCAATCGCGTTGTGACGCGCGTCAAGAGTGGTAAGACTCCACTTCCATGACCTACCGCCCCACCGTCCGCGGCCGCCGGCTGGCAAGGGAACTGCGCAAGCTCCGTGAGGAGCAGGGCCTGACCTTGCAGGAGGTGGCGGACCGGCTCGACTGGTCGCGAGCCACCGTCTCCCGCCTCGAAACCAGCCAGACCCGCCCAAAGCCCGGCGACATCGCCGACATCCTCGACCTCTACGGCGTGCCGAGCCCGGCGCGCGACGCGCTCATCACCCTCGCCCGGCAGGCCGGTCAGCGCGGCTGGTGGACGGCCTACCAGGACGTCTTCTCCGGCAGCTACGTCGCGCTCGAGGACGAGGCGTCGCACATCCGCACCTGGGATCCGCAGCTCGTCCACGGGCTGCTGCAGAACGAGCAGTACTCCCGGGCCGTGATCACGGCGGGCCGGTTGCTGCCCGGCCCCGAGGACATCGAGCGCCGCATCGCCGCCCGCAAGATCCGCCAGTCGCTCCTGGACCGGGCGGACGCCCCGCGCCTGCACGTCATCTTCGACGAGGCGGTGCTCCACCGGCCGATCGGCGGTGAGAAGGTGATGCGCGCCCAATTGGAGGCCCTCGTCACCGCCATGACAACTCGCCCATCCGTCACCATTCAGGTACTTCCATATACAGCAAGGGAGCATGCGGGCCTCGACGGACGATTCACCATATTGTCGTATCCCGACCCCGCAGACCCCGATATCGCCTATGTGGAGGGCACCATGGGCGACGTTTACCTTGAGAGTGCGGAGGCAATAGCAAAACATAGGGATCGCTTCGATCGAATCGAGGCGGCCGCCCTGACCCCCGAGGAATCCGCGCACCTCATAGCCGAGGCAGCAAGGAGCAGCCCGTGACCAACCCACAGCGCGAACTGACCGGTGCCGTCTGGCGCAAGTCGTCCCACAGCGGAAGCGGCGACCAGTGCGTCGAGGTGGCGCCCCTGTCCACGGACCTGTGCGCGGTTCGCGACTCCAAGGACCCCGGTGGCCCGGCGCTGATGCTGACGACGTCCGCACTGCGGAACCTGATGAGCGCGATCAAGAAGGCCTAGCGACGGTCGCGGGGGCCGCGGCGTGCCACGCCGCGGCCCCCGCCCCTTCCCGGCCCCGCTGAGAGCGATCGCACAGTCGGGCCCGGAATGCCGGTGGGGGTCGTGGGCGCTGCACAAGGCAGCACCCAGCGAACAGCAGACTGGAGATGGGACACACGATGTCCACGCAGGAAGCCCCCGCCCAGGAGGACGCGGCCCGGCTGCTCGTCCGGACCCTTGAGGCGGAGGGCGTCGAATACGTCTTCGGGATTCCTGGCGAGGAGAACATCCATTTCGTCCAGGCCCTGAACGACTCGTCCATCCGCTACGTCCTCGTCCGGCACGAGCAGGGCGCGGCGTTCATGGCGGAGATCTACGGCCGTCTCACCGGCAGGGCGGGCGTGGCGTCGGCGACGCTCGGCCCCGGCGCGATCAACCTCCAGCTCGGCGTGGCGGACGCCACCACCAACAGCACCCCCGTCGTGGCGATCTCCGCGCAGGTCGGCCTGGACCGCATCTACAAGGAGTCGCACCAGATCGTCGACCTGGTGTCGCTGTTCCGCCCGATCACCAAGTGGTCGGAGATGGCGCCGACCGCCGAGGCGCTTCCGGAGATGGTGCGCAAGGCCTTCAAGACCGCGCAGACCGAACGTCCCGGCGCCGTCTACCTGGCGATCCCCGAGGACGTCGAGGCCGCGAAGGTCCCCGCCGGGCTGCGGCCGCTGCCGGTCAACGTCGTCCGTCCGCAGGAGCCGTCCCCGGCGCAGATCGCCCGCGCCGCCGACGTGCTCGCGCTCGCCGACCGCCCGGTGGTCCTGGCCGGGCACGGCGCGACCCGCGCCCGCGCGAGCGACGCGCTGCGGTACTTCTCCGAGCGCCTCGGCCTTCCCGTCGCGACGACGTTCAACGGCAAGGGCGTGTTCCCCGACGACCATCCCAACGCGCTCGGCGCGGTCGGCTTCATGCGGCACGACTACGTCAACTTCGGGTTCGACGAGGCGGACGTCCTCATCGCCGTCGGCTACGAGCTCCAGGAGTTCGACCCGGCCAAGGTCAACCCGAACGCCGACAAGAAGATCATCCACGTTCACCAGTTCCCCGCCGAGGTGGACGACCACTATCCGGTCGAGGTCGGCGTCCAGGGCGACATCTCCCGCACGCTCCGCTCGCTGGCCGACTCCGTCCACCGCCGGTTCGACAGATCGGAGGACGGCCCCCACGCCACCAACCGGAGGATCCGGGAGATGATCCGGGAGGAGTTGGCGGAGGGCGCGACCGAGGACGGCCATCCGCTGTCGCCGCGCCGCATCGTCTCCGACGTCCGTGCCGCGATGGGCCGAGGTGACATCGTCCTCGCCGACACCGGCGCGGTGAAGATGTGGATGGCGCGCATGTACCCGACGTACGAGCCGAACACGCTGCTGGTCTCCAACGGCCTGTCGTCCATGGGGTTCGCCGTGCCGGGCGCGATCGCCGCGAAGCTCGCCCACCCGGACCGCCGGGTCCTGGCCGCGACCGGCGACGGCGCGTTCCTGATGAACTCGCAGGAGCTGGAGACGGCCGTCCGCGAGAACATTCCGATCACGGTTCTGATCTGGGACGACTCCGCCTACGGCCTGATCGAGTGGAAGATGGACCTCGAACTCGGCACCAGCTCCAACATCCGGTTCGGCAACCCGGACTTCGTGAAGTACGCGGAGAGCTTCGGCGCCCGGGGCTACCGCGTCGATTCGGCGGACGAACTCCTTCCGACCCTTCGCAAGGCGTTGGCCGACGACGCGGTCTCCGTCATCGCGGTCCCGGTGGACTACTCCCACAACCTCCAATTGACGGACAAACTGGGCGACCTCACCGACCCCTTCTGACCGGAACGCGCGGCGAGCAAATAGCAAATGCCGTGAATTCTCGGGCAACGCCCGTATTTTGCCGATTCTTCGTCGGTCGGCTTCGCGCGGACGATGCCCCACGCGGGATATCTCGTCACCGAACGCCTTCCGGCCGGTCGTTCAGACCCGGCAGATGATCTCGCCGTGGGTGACGGCGAACCAGCCGTCGTCCGCGGCGGCCCACGCCTTCCACCCGTCGTAGACACGCCGGAGGTCGTCGCGAGTGGCGTGGCCGCCGTTCACGGCGTGATCGGCGACGGACGACCGCAGCAGGCGCCCGCCCCAGGACTCGCTCCACCACTCGCGTTCGTCGGGGGTGGAGTAGCACCACGCCGAGGCGGACGCGGCGATGTCGGTGAACCCGGCGGCGCGGGCCCACGAGACGAGGCGACGGCCCGCGTCGGGTTCGCCGCCGTTGCCGCGGGCGACCGCGTAGTAGACCGGCAGCCAGGCGTCCATGCCGGGCGGGTCGGGATGCCAGGCCATGGCGCCGAAGTCGGCGTCGCGTGCGGCGACGATGCCGCCCGGCCGAGTGACGCGGCGCATCTCGCGCAGCGCCCGGACCGGGTCGGCGACATGCTGGAGGACCTGGTGGGCGTGGACGACGTCGAACGTGCCGTCGGCGTAGTCCAGATCGTGGACGTCGGCGACCGCGAAGTCGACGTTGTCCAGGGCGGCGGTGTTCTTGCGCGCCTCGTCCAGGACGGTCGCGGCGGAGTCGGCGGCGACGACCCGGCCGGGGGCGACCCGTTCGGCCAGGCCCGCGGTGATCGTGCCGGGGCCGCAGCCGACGTCCAGCACGCGGGCCCCGGGCCGCAGGTGTTCGACCAGGTAGGCGGCGGAGTTCTCGACCGTCCGCCACGTGTGCGAGCTCAGGACGTTCTCGTGGTGGCCATGGGTGTAGGTCGCCTCGGAGGACATCGGATCACCTCTCTTCCGTGCCCTCACCCTACGACCGCTTCTCATAATATGAGAAGTATTTCTCACTATATGAGATGAGTGAGGCGAAAGAAAGGGACCGAGGTACTCCTCGGTCCCTTCGTCGTAGGGGCTCAGTCGGGTCAGGCGGCCACACCGATGGAGGCGGGCGCGGGACGGGCCGCCACGGGACGGGCGGACAGGGCGGACAGGGCGGGCCGCACGGGCAGCGCTTCGACGGGGGCCAGCTCGGGGGTGATCTCGACGGTGCCGTCGGTGTAGGCGTTCAGCACCGCATGGGAAAGCTCGGTGAGCCACGGCTCCACGACGGTCCGCTCCGCGGGCCCGTCCAGCCGTGGGTGGGAGAGATGGAACGTGCCGGTCACCGCACTCATGCCAACACCCCTTCCTGCGTCCCGGTGGGCCGCGCCTGTGCGGTGCCACCGGTGACCACATACCCGTAATTACGTCACTACAAGCGACTCGGTTCGACATCTGTTCCCAGATGTCACCTAAATCACGTGGTCAACGCTACGGACCACCACTGACATTCTCGAACGATTATTCGACCGTGCCCGAGCGGCGCCCTCGGATCGACCGCACGATCTCCACGGCGGGTAACACGACGCCGCCGTAGATCACGAAAGCGGCTAACGCGAGGGTGAGGGGCACAGAGACGAGGTACATGCCCCCAGCGTGCGCCCACGCCGCCCCCGCCCACATCGGGCGTGTGGTCGGGCCCGTGCGCGATGTATCGGCCGATCGGTCGATCCGGTGATCGCCCCCGGGTCGTACGCTCCATGGGCGTGAGTGACGCCGGGGCACGACTGGACCGCATCTACTCGGTGGGCGGCTGCATGGCGCGCGTCGCCTACGCGGGATTCGCCGGGCTGTACCTCCTGGCCTGCCTGATCATCGACATCGAGTCCGTCCTCAACGTGTGGACGGTGTTCGTCGCGGCCGTGGCCAACGTCGCCGCGATCTCCGGCCGCCGGTTCCTCGGCTGGGGCGTCCTCGCCGCGTCGCTGTCGGCGGTCACGACCCTCATCGGCCTGGCCATGTCGGACGACCTCCGCTGGCCCGTGGAGAGCGTGATGGCGGAGATCGGCGCCCTGCTGATCCTCCTCGTCCGGACGGCGTGGCGGACGAGCCGGCGGCGGCTCGTCCTCATGGCGGCGCTGCTCGGCGCCGCGATCCTGGCGACGCCGCTGCGCTCGGGCCCGCTCGCGGCGATGCTGCTCACCGCGCCGCTCGGCATCGCCGTGGCGATCGCCGTCGGGATCGGGCTGTACCTGCGGGCGGTGGACGCCCGCCGGGCCCGGTCGCTGGTGGCGGCGCGGCGGGACGAACGGCTCGAACTCGCCCGCGACCTGCACGACTTCGTCGCCCACCATGTGACGGGCATCGTCGTCCAGGCGCAGGCCGCCCGGTTCGCGGCCCAGCCGGGTTCCGCGCGGCAACCGACGCCCGAGCAGATCGACGCGATGTTCGATGGCATCGAGAGGGCCGGCACCGAGGCGCTCACCTCGATGCGCCGCATGGTCGGGCTGCTGCGGGACGCCCAGCACGTCAGCGGCGACGGCGCCACCGGCGAGGACGCCGCGACCCGTCCCGTCGGGGACCTGTCACAGCTGCGCGACCTCGTCACCGGGTTCGCCCACCCGCCCGCCGCGCTGACGCTCGCGCCCGACCTCGGCACGCTGCCGCCGGAGGTCGCGACCTCGGCGCACCGCGTCGTGCAGGAGGCGCTCACCAACGTCCGCAAGCACGCCGCCGACGCCGACACCGTGCTGGTCAGCCTCACCCGCGTCGGCGGCGAGGTGGAGGTGACCGTCCGCGACGACGGGCGGGGACGCGGCAGGCGCCTGCCGTCCGGCGGGTTCGGGCTCACCGGCCTGTCCGAGCGCGTCGGCGCGCTCGGCGGACGGCTCCGCGCGGGCCCGCGCCCCGAGGGCGGCTGGGAGGTCGTCGCCGTCCTGCCCGCCGGGGACCGGTGACCTGACAGAATCGACGTCGTGCCCATCCGCGTACTGATAGCCGACGACCAGGAGATGGTCCGGACCGGGTTCCGGATGATCGTCGACTCGCAGCCCGACATGGAGGTGGTCGGGGACGCCGCCGACGGCGCCGCGGCGGTCGAGCTGGCCCGCCGCCTCCGCCCCGACGTGTGCCTGTTCGACGTCCGGATGCCGGTGATGGACGGTCTTGAGGCGACCCGCGCGCTGACGGGTCCCGGCGTCCCCGACCCGCCGCGCATCGTCATCGTCACCACGTTCGACCTCGACGAGTACGTGTACGGGGCGTTGCGCGGCGGCGCGGTCGGGTTTCTGCTCAAGGACGGCGGGCCCGCGCTGCTCGTCGAGGCGGTCCGCGCGGCGGCGAACGGCGAGTCGCTGGTGTCGCCGTCGATCACGGTCCGGTTGCTGGAGCATCTGGCGCGTCCGCCCGCCGCGCCCGCACCACCCCACGAGCCGCTCACCGACCGGGAACTGGAGGTCGTGCGCCTCGTCGCCCGCGGCCGGACCAACGAGGAGATCGCCGCGGAGCTGTACGTGGCGTTGTCCACCGTCAAGACGCACCTCGGCAGCGTCCACCGCAAGCTCGCCACCCGGAACCGGGTCGAGACCGCCGCCTGGGCCTGGGAGTCGGGTCTCATGACCTGATCCGGACGGGCATCGGGGGGACGGACGACGGGGAAAGACGACGCGGGGGAAGGACGAGGCACTGGCACCGGAGTCGCTGAGCGGCCTGCCCGTCACGGTCGTGGCCGTCTGGGTGCTGTGCGCCGTCGGCTGGGGCGCCGTCCTCGCCGGTCTGCGCGGCGGCGTCCACGGACCGGCCCGCGGCCCGTCCCTGTTCGCGCACACGATCACCCCGCCGGGCGTCGTCCTGACGTTCTCGCTGCTCGGCTTCGGGTCGCTGTACGCGACGATCGCGCTGGCCGCCGAGTGGTGGGCGCTGCTCCTCGTCACCGGGTTCCGTCCCGAGCGGCTCCTCACCACCGGCGGGCTCGGACGCCTCGCCGCGTGGGCTGCGGTGACCGTCACCGTCACGTGGGTCGTCGCGCGGCTCGTCTTCCAAGTGTGAAGATCCACACCTGGGGACCGTGAACCAGTGTGCGGACGCGCCAGTCAAACGTACGTAGTATCCAAAGCAGGGAAGCGCAAAGGCCGTCGGAGGTGAACCATGCCGTGTGCGTTGTGCGGCGACATCATCCCGGCCGAGGTCGCACGATGCCCGGCTTGTGGAGCCTGGGCCCGGCGCCGCGACTTTCGCGCCGTCGGCGTCGCCGTGTTCATGCTGCTCGGGTTCAACGCGTTCATCGCCCTCGGCTCCGGCATCAGCCTGCTCCGGCTCGCCCGTCCCCTCCGAGGTGAGACGCACGACAGCTACGATCCGGCGACCACCGGCGGGGCGCTCGCCCCGTACACCGACGTGTTCACGGTCAGCGCGATCATGGCCGTGGTCACCGGCGTCCTGTACCTGATCTGGCTGTGGCGGGCCTACGAGCAGTCACCCGGCCCGCACCGGCACCATCGCGCCTGGGTGCTGTTCGGCTGGGTCTGCCCGATCGTGAACCTGTGGCTGCCGCCGCGCATGGTCTACGAGGTCTGGGTGAACAGTGGCCGGTACCGGACGGCGGAACGGCAGGCCGCGGGGCTCGTCATCGCCGCCTGGTGGGTCTGCGCGCTCATCGGTCTCGTGCTCGGCCGCGCGTTCACCCACGGCAGCGTCGAGACCCTCGCCGACGCCCGCTTCGACGTCCACGTCGGCGTCGCGGCCGCCGCCTTCCAGGCCATCGCCGCCACCCTCTGCATGGCCACGGTCTTCCAGATCACCCGGCTCCAGTGCCTCCCGATGGCCCGCTCCGCCCAAACCCCCGGCGCCTAGCACCTCCCTTCGACAAGACCTCAGCCCCGCACGCGAACGCGTAACCCGCCCGGCAGCAACGCCGAAGGCGAGCGCAGTGGGCCGAGCCTGCGATAAACACAACCCGGAGCTGCCCCGGCTGCTGTGCCAGAGACGCGCCGGAGGCGGACGCCCGATGGCCGCCCCCGCGTGGCCGATGTCGGAGTACGGGGACATGGCGAAGCCGGTGGGGTGGACGACGCGGCGGCCGACCGGGCGGCTCGGTGGGGTCGGCGCCGCCATGGCCGCGCGGACGGCGTCCGGGCCGCCGCGGCGCCACTCCTCGTGGAGGGCGTTGAGGTCCCAGCAGGCGTCGGCGGTGATGGAGACGGCGCGGGCCCCGGCGCGGCGGATCCGGCCCCGGGCCACGAGAAGCCAGGAGCCGAAGACGGTCGCGGCGCATCTCTCCTGCACCGACTCGAAGAACGTGAGGTCGACGGGGCCGGTCGCGTCGTCCAGCGTGGCGAAGATGACCCGCTGGCCGGACCTGACCGCCGGGGTCTGCGTGGCGACCTTGACGCCCGCGACGAGGACCTCGCTTCCGTTGGGACGGTCCGGCAGGTCCGCGGCGCGGACGACGCCCAGCCCGGCGAGCAGCGCGTCGTAGAACGTGATGACGTGGCGGCTGACGTCCATGCCGAGGATGTCCAGTTCCGCCTCGACGACCTCGGCGGGCGTCATCGGGGGCAGCCCTCCCGCCGGGACGTCCTCCGTCAGACCGGGGACGGTCCCGTCGTCGTCCAGGGGGAGCTGGCCTTCCAGGACGTGGGCGGGACGGGTGGTGAGGCGGCTCAGGGCGCCCACCCGGCAGAGGAGGTCGCGGCGCGGGACGCCGCCGTGGACGGCGTCGAACGCCCCGGCGAGGACCAGCCGTTCGGTCGTCGACCGGGACGCGCGGGCACGGCGCCAGAAGTCGGTCAGGGACGTGTAGGGGCGGGTCTCGACGATCGTGGTGACCTCGGCGTCGGAGATGCCCTTGACCTCGCTGAGCGCCACCCGGATGCCGGTCGGGCCGCCCGCGGAGACGGGTTCGGCGTGCCAGTCCGCGGACGAGCGGTTCACGTCCAGCGGCAGGATCGGGACGCCGAAGTGCCGCGCGTCGTCCAGGATGACGCGTTTGGGGTAGAGGCCGGGGTCGTGGGTGAGGACGCCCGCGTAGAACGCGGCGGGATGGTGCCGTTTCAGCCATGCCGACTGGTAGGTGGGCAGCGCGAACGACGCGGCGTGCGCCTTGCAGAACCCGAACGCGCCGAACGCGGTCAGCAGCCGCCAGACGCGTTCGACGGCCGCCTCGTCGTAGCCGCGGGCCCTCGTCCTCTCCCGGAACCACGCGCCGACCACGGCCTGGCCGCGTTCGTGGCCGAGGCTCCGTCGCGCCGCCTCCGCCTGGGACAGGCCGCAGCCCGTCATCACGTCGATGACGCGCAGCACCTGCTCGTGGAAGACGATCACGCCGAGGCTCTCCCGCAGGACGGGTTCGAGGTCGGGATGCGGGTAGCCGGGTTCCCGGGCGCCGGCACGGGCCTCCAGGAACGGCGTCACCATGTCGGAGTTGACCGGCCCCGGGCGGAACAGCGAGATGTCGATGATCAGATCGTCCAGGTCGCGGGGCTGGAGGCGGCCGATCAGCTCCCGCTGGCCGGGCGACTCGATCTGGAAGCAGCCGAGCGTCCGGGACGTGCGGATCAGCTCGTACGTCGCGGGGTCGTCGCGGGGGACGTCCTCCAGCGCGATCTCCGTCCCGGTCACGCGGGCGGCCTCCGCCACCGCGTGCGCCATCGCCGACTGCATCCGGACGCCGAGCACGTCGAGTTTGAGCAGGCCCATCGCCTCGACGTCCTCCTTGTCGAACTGGCTCATCGGGAAGCCGACGGCGGCCTGTTCGACGGGTGTCCGGTCGCGCAGCGTCGGGTTCGACAGCAGGACGCCGCACGGGTGCATGGCGATGTGGCGGGGGATGCCGTCCAGCCGTTCGGCGATCCGGAACAGGACCTCCAGCCGCCCGCTCGCCAGGCCGCTCTGCCGCAGCTCGGGCAGGTCGGTCATCGCCGAGCGGATCTGGCTCGCCCTGATCTGCGGGAACGCCTTGGCGACCGCGTCGATCTCCAGCGGTGGGAGCCCGATGGCGTTGCCGACGTCGCGGATCGCGCTGCGCGCCCGGTAGGTCTCCATCATCGACACGCACGCCGTGCTCTCGGCGCCGAAGCGGTCGAACAGCGCCCGGTACGCCTCCAGCCGCCGGGCGGACTCGACGTCCAGGTCGATGTCGGGCAGGCCGTCGCGGCTGTCGGCGAGGAACCGTTCCATGACGAGGTCGTGCCGCAGCGGGTCGAGGTCGCCGATGCCGAGCAGGTGGTTGACGAGGCTGCCTGCGCCGGAGCCGCGGATCGCGCAGCGGATGCCGCGCGACCTGATCAGCGCGGCGGCGTCGGCGACCGTGAGGAAGTAGGACGCCAGGCCCTTCCGGGCGATCACGCCGAGCTCGTGGTCCAGCCGCGCGATCGCCTCCGACGATCCGTCGAGGCCGCGCCGGGCCATGCCGTCCGCGCAGCGGGACACGAGCAGGGCATACGGGTCGCCGTCGACGGCCGGGAGGTGGACGTCGTCCATGCCGAGGTCGTGACCCGGGTCGAGGACGCAGCGTTCGGAGAGCCGCCGGGTCTCGGCGAGCAGCGCGTCCGCCTCGTCCGGGCCGCAGCTCAGCTCCGCGACGCGGCGCATCTCGGGGATCGACTTCAGGTAGGCGTGCCCGGTCCGGTCGCCGAGGTGCCGCCGGTCCAGCGGGACGAGGCGGCGCGTCACGTCCAGGACCTGCGCGACCGGATGGTCGGCCGGGTCCAGGTAGCGGACGGCGTTGCCGAGCACGGCGGGCACCCCGGCCGCGCGGGCCAGCGCGAGCATCCGGGCCGCCCGGTGCCCGTCGCCCCGGTCATGGTGGTCCACGATCTCGACCATGGTCTCGGCGGTCGCGCGCCACGCGTCCAGCCGCGCCGCCGCGACGTCGGGGCGCCGCCCGGCGACGGCGCGGCCGAAGTCGGAGGCCGGGCCGAGCAGGACGACGAGGCCCTCGGCGTGCGCGCCGACCATCTGCCGGGTCACGACGGGACGCCCGCGCTCGCCCGCCGCGTGCGCCGCCGTCACCAGCCGGCACAGCGACCGCCATCCGGCGCGGCCCTCGGCGAGGACCACGATCCGTTCCTCCCCGGTGGAGGCGACCCGGAGGTCGGCGCCGACGACGGCCCCGAGGCCCGCGTCGGCGCATGACCGGACGTGCCGGACGGCGCCGTACAGGCCGTCGCGGTCGGTCAGCGCGAGGGTCCGCATGCCGAGGTTCGCCGCGCGCTCGGCCAGCGCGGCGGGCGGCGCGACGCCGTACCGCAGCGAATAGCACGAGGCGACATGAATGTGCACGTCAGTCCCATACCCGGGAGAGCAGCCAACTGTCGGCGGCCACGTCATGACGTAGCTCGTAGACGCCGATCTCCCGGCCCGGGGTCGCCTCGACCCGCCAGAACTCCCGCTCGCCGGTGGCCTCGCCGTCGGGATGCCGGTCCCGCCACCAGTCACGGGTCGTGACCCAATGCTCCAGCACCCGCCGTACGGTGTGGAGCCGGCCGCGCCAGACGAACCTGACGGGACGCCCATCGTTCACCCAGACGTCCACGGGGTCGCCGAACACGCGTGTCATCTGCCTCCCCCTCGGGCTCACCGCACGGGGGAAGGACATGCGGGCAAGATTCGAACAAACGTTCGCGTCCCGAGTCTAGGGATACCGTGACCGCGCGAGCAAGGCGGGGCCCGTTCACGCGAGCATGCGGGCCAGCCGGTCGGCGACCGCCGCGACCTCGGCGACATCGGCCATGCCCCCGCCCGGCCAGAGGTAGTACCAGCCGTCGCCGGACGGGGTCGCGACGACCATGATCCGGCCCCGCACCCGCGGCCCGGACACGCTCAGCAGTGACTCCTCGGGGCCCGCGAGCCTCCAGGAGAGCCCGCGGACCTCGACTTCGTACGCGAGCGCCGCGAGATGCCGTCGGCGCGTCTCGGCGGTCTCCCGCCCACCCACTACAGACACATCAGCCGCCTCCAGTGGTCCGAGGTCCACCGGGCGATGACCAAGGGCGATCGTCCGGCGACGGTTGGTGACCGGTCATCAGCATGACCCGAATCCCCGGGCTGTGCAGGGAAATCACGAGAGTGGAGCAGGTGTTTCGCGATTCGCCGAGGATGGTCCGCATGAACCGGGACAACGTGTCGCCCCCGTATGCGCCAATCACGGAACGGACGGGTTCCCGGTGGCGGACGCGCCCGTTCGGGCCGGAGGCTCCGTCCGTGATAAAAGCCTCTGGAGGACGGGCGGCACCCGCCCGCGTGACATGGACAGAAGGAGCGAGCCGATGAGCGCCGCCCCCGTCGGCGACCCGTCAGGCCCCACCCGGGAGCCCGGCCAGGAAGGCCTCGGTCAGGAAGGCACCGGCCAGGAAGGCTTCGGTCAGGAAGGCTTCGGTCAGGGGGGCGCCGAGTCGGCGGGACTCCGCGAGCGCAAGAAGCAGCGGACCCGGCTCGCGCTCGTCGACGCGGCCCTGGAACTGTTCGTCGAGCAGGGGTACGAGGAGACGACGATCGACGAGATCGTGGCGGCCGTGGAGGTGTCGCAGCGGACGTTCTTCCGCTACTTCGCCACCAAGGAGGACGTCGTGATGGGCTTCCTCGGCGACCACGACCGGATCCTGAGGGAGGCCCTCGCGGCGCGTCCGCCCGGAGAGCGGCCGTTCACCGCGCTGTACGAGTCGTTGCGCGTCGTGCTCCGGACGATCGCCAAGGGCGACCCGACCGACAGCGCCAGGTTCCGCCGCGTCCGGCAGGTGATCGAGGCGACGCCGTCGCTGATGGCGGCGCAGATGGCCCGGTACGCGGCGGCGACGGAGACGCTGGCCGCCGAGATCGCGCGGCGCGAGGGCGTGGACCCGGTGGCGGATCTGCGCCCGAAGATCGTCGTCGCGTTCTTCATGGCCGCGACCAAGATCGCGTTCGAGGACTGCGCCCGGCTGGACATCTGGGACACCGGACGGGTCGCCGCCCGGGTCGAGGAGGCCGTCGCGCTGGTCGGCGAGACCATGCGCGACTGGGTTTGACCGTGCCGCCGGTGGAATAGGCCGCCCAAAGACCGAGTTTCCAGATCAATTGGCTTTGAAATCGCAGGAGTAGGAGCACCACATGCGCGCGATCGTCATCACCGAGAACGGCGGCCCCGAGGTCCTCGTGCCCGCGGACCGTCCCGACCCGGAGCCGGGTCCCGGGGAGGTGGTGATCGACGTGGCGGTGGCCGGGATCAACTTCGTCGACGTGTACTTCCGGACGGGCGCGTACCCGCGTGACCTCCCGTTCACGCCGGGCGTCGAGGCCGCGGGGACGATCACGGCGGTCGGGGAAGGCGTCCAGGATCTTGCGGTGGGCGACCGCGTGGCGAGCTCCGATGTGGACGGCGCCTACGCGGAGCAGGCCGTCATCCGGGCGGACAGGGCCGTTCCCGTCCCGGACGGGGTGAGCCTGGAGGACGCCGCGGCGACCCTGCTTCAGGGCATGACCGCGCACTACCTGACTCGGTCCACGTACCCGATCCAGGAGGGCGACGCCGTCCTCGTGCACGCGGGGGCGGGCGGCATGGGATTGCTCCTCACGCAGCTGGCCAAGACCCTGGGCGCACGGGTCTTCGCGACGGCGTCGACACCCGAGAAGGAGAAGCTCGCCAGGGACGCCGGCGCGGACGCCACGATGGGCTACGACGGGTTCGCCGACCGGGTGCGGGAGCTGACGGGCGGCGAGGGCGTCGCCGCCGTGTACGACGGTATCGGGGCGCCGACCTTCGAAGGGAGTCTCGCGAGTCTGCGGCCGCGCGGAGTCCTGGCGCTGTACGGGGCGGCGGGCGGGAAGGTGCCGCCGTTCGACCCGCAGCGCCTCAACCCGGCCGGGTCGCTGTTCCTCACCCGTCCGAACCTCTCCCACTATGTCGCCACCCGCGACGAGCTGCTGGAACGCGCCGCCGACGTCTTCGGATGGGTGGCGTCCGGCGACTTGGGGATTCGTATCGGGCACCGTTACGGCCTCGCCGAGGCCGGTGCCGCGCACGCCGATCTGGAGGCGCGGCGCACCACCGGCAAGCTGCTACTGATCCCCTGACCGGGCAGTCGGGACGCGCCGACTCCCTTAGGCTGGCCTCGGAATTGACGATCTTCGAGGAGACCGCCCGCCATGACCACATACGCCGCCGAACCCCTGGAGCAGGACGAACCACGTGTTCTCGGGCCATACCGCCTGCTCGGACGTCTCGGCCGCGGCGGCATGGGAACGGTCTACCTGGGCGCCGAGCCCGACGGCCGCCGCGTCGCCGTGAAGGTCATCAACCGGGACCTCGCCGGGGAGGCGGCGTTCCTCGCCCGCTTCCGACGCGAGGTCACCGCGGCCCGTCGCGTTCATCGTTTTTGTACCGCTCCCGTGCTGGATGCCGGGCTTGACCAGGATCCGCCGTACATCGTCACCGAGTACATCGACGGGCCGAGCCTGGAGAGCGCCGTCCACGCCAAGGGGCCGTTGCCCGGCTCCGACCTGGAGGGCGTCGCGGTCGGTGTCGCCACCGCCCTCGCCGCCATCCACGGGGCCGGGATCGTCCACCGGGACCTGAAACCCGCGAACGTGCTGCTGTCGTCCACCGGACCCCGCGTCATCGACTTCGGCATCGCCCGCGCCCTCGACACCCCGAACGGCCCGACCCGCACCGGCCAGTTCGTCGGCACCCCGGCCTACATCGCGCCGGAGGTGCTGCGCGGCGAACCCGTCGAGCAGGCGTCGGACGTGTTCTCGTGGGGCTGCGTCGTCGTCTACGCGGGAACGGGCCATCCACCGTTCCAGGGCAAGACGGTCGCGGAGACGTTCCACCGCATCGGCAACGACGAGCCCGACCTCGACGGCCTCGACCCGCGGCTGCGCGACATCGTCGCCGCCGCGCTCGGCAAGGACCCGCGCGAACGCCCGACCGCCCGGCAGATCCTCACCCGGCTCGTCGGCCAGGAGAGCCCCGAACACGCCGTGGAGGCGATCTCGGCGACCTGGCAGGGGCCCCTGCCGAAGACCGCGCCGAACACCGGACCGAACACCGGGCCGAACGCAGGACCGGACGCGGACGTACCGCGCCCCCGGCCCACCCCCGAGTCGAACGGAACGAACGGGACGAGCCCGCGGAACGGGCGGAACGCTCCCACGGCGGAGCCGGCCCGGTCCGCCGCCCCCCTCGCCCGGCGCGAACCCGCCGCGGAGACGGACACCGTCGTGGTCGACCTGCCGTACCCGGCCGAATGGCAGGGGCCGCGGCGCTGGTTCACCCTGCTCAGGGGCGTTCTGGTCCTCCCGCATCTGATCGTGATGATGGCGGTGTTCGCGTTCCTGGTGGTCGCCATGCCGGTGAGCTGGCTGGTCATCCCGTTCACCGGCCGCTACCCGCGCACGCTGTACCGGCTGGTCGTCGGCTGCCAGCGCTGGTCGGGCCGCGTCATCGCGTACGCGTTCGGGCTCACCGGCGAAACGCTCCCGCCGTTCCGGACTCTTCCGCGAGCGCGCCGCACACGCTGACGATCCGTACGACCGATCCGTACGACCGTTTCGTACGTCCAAGGCTTCGTTCGCGGAAACGGCCCGGCCCACTAGGGTTTTTCGGAAACGACCCCCTACATCCAGTTCAGGACCACGATGACCACCCACGCAGGAGAGAACGGCGAGGCCCTGCGCCCCGAGGACCCCGCCGAGCTCGGCCCCTACCGGATCGTCGGCAGGCTCGGACGCGGCGGCATGGGAACGGTCTACCTCGGCGAGGACCCCACCGGCACCCGCCGCGTCGCCGTCAAGGTGATCAACCGGGAGTTGGCCGGGGAGGCCGCGTTCCGCGACCGGTTCCGCCGCGAGGTGACGGCGGCCCGGCAGGTGCGCCGGTTCTGCACCGCCCCCGTACTGGACGCCGAACTCGACGACGACCCGCTGTACGTCGTCACCGAGTACATCGAGGGTCCGAGCCTGGAGCGGGCGGTCGCGGACCGCGGCCCGCTGCCCGGCTCCGACGTGGAGGGCGTCGCGGTCGGCGTGGCCACCGCCCTCGCCGCCATCCACGGCGCCGGGATCGTCCACCGCGATCTGAAACCCGCGAACGTGCTGCTGTCGTCCACCGGGCCCCGCGTCATCGACTTCGGCATCGCCCGCGCCCTCGACGCCGCCGACGGTCCCACCCGCACGGGCCAGTTCGTCGGCACGCCGAACTACCTGCCGCCCGAGCTGCTGCGCGGCGAGCAGGTCACGCCCGCGTCGGACGTGTTCTCCTGGGGCTGCGTCGTCGCCTACGCCGGGACGGGCCGCGCGCCGTTCGCGGGCAACACCGTCCCGGAGATCTTCTACCGGGTCGCGCACGACGAACCGAGGTTGGACGGCCTCGACCCCGACCTGCGGGACGTGGTGGCCGCCGCGCTCGACAAGGACCCGCGCAAGCGGCCGTCCGTCCAGAACCTTCTCGGGAGGCTGGTCGGCGGCGGTGAGAAGGCCGACCCGGCGACGCTGGCCCAGACCGTTCAGGCGGGCTGGCACGGCACCGCGACCGACCCGACCGTGCGGGCGCGGACCGGACCGCCCGCCGACCCGGCCACGCGAAGCACGCCCCGGCCGGGGGCCACGGTGACGCGAGGCACCGAGGTCACGCGCAGCGACTCCGCCCGTCCCGGCCGTGGGTCCGGCTGGTCTCGCGGGCTGCCGCGCGGCCCGCTGCTCATCGCCGGTGCGGCCGTCGCCGCGCTCGCCGTCCTCGCCGTCGTCGCGTTCACCGTGCTGCGTTCGGACGGCCCGCCCGAGGAGAACCTGGCGACGACGTTCAGCGACGACTTCGCCAACGACCAGTCCGGGTGGGACAGCTTCGTCAACGACTACGGCTACCGTGACGGCAAGTACTGGATGAAGACCAGCCGGTTCACCACGTCCATCGCCCGGTGGGTGCCGAAGAAGGACGTGAACGCCTTCCCCGATCCGGTGCTGGCGACCGTGACGGCGAACGTCACGGAGGGGCCCGCCGACGCCCGGTTCGGGATGCTGTGCCGCGGAAACAACAACAAGAGCGTCATCACCCAGTACCTGTTCCTGGTCCGCGCCGACGGCAAGGGCGCGGTGCTCCGCAAGGTCAACGGGGACCGGGGCAGCAAGGAACTCGCCGCCCCCGACTCCGTTCCCGGCTTCGACGCCGGGGGCGTGCACAAGATCCAGATCGCGTGCGCGGGTCAGGACGACGGCAAGCGGGTCAGGCTGCGGCTCTGGGTGAACGGCGAACAGGTCATCGACGTCACCGACACCGATCAGCCGCTGGGCAACGGATGGGTCGGGATGGAGATCCAGCAGGGCGGCAACCAGGCCCAGCCGGTGAACGTCGAGTTCGACGACTTCGACATGTCGAAGATCCTCGACTAGTCCCGGACGTCGTCGGCGGCGGGCAGGTAGGCGTTCGTCCAGCGGGTCAGTTCCGCGAAGACCCGCCCGCGGGCCGGTTCGGCCGACAGCACCAGGTCGTGCAGGCCCCCGTCGATGCGGACGAGCGTGACGTGCCGCCCGATCCTGGGTGCCCACCGCGCCATGTGCTCCACGTCCAGGACGGCGTCGGCTCCGGTCACGTCCGGCACCTTGCGGGTCGGACGGATGCTCCGCGCGGACGCCATCACCAGCACGGGCACGTCGACGTCCAGGCCCCGGTGCAGCCGGAGCTGCCCGCGCCGCACGGCCGCCAGCCACGCCGCGCGCACCGGGAAGCCGAGGATCGGCTTCCACCCGAGGTCGAAGTCCCATTCGCCCTCGTGGTCGCGGTGGATGCTCCGCGGATACCGGTCGGACACGCCCGCCGGAAGCCTCGCCTTCGGGAACCGGGGCCGCAGGACCCGCGCCACGCCCGCGCCGAGTTTGCGCATGACCAGCGGTTCCGCGATGTCGAGGAACGGGCTGTTGAGGACGAGGCCGTCGACCAGGCCCCGCCCCTTCATCGTGTCGGCCCACAGGGCGCCGATGAGCCCGCCGGTGGAGTGGCCGTTCAGCAGGAGCGTGTCGTGCCCGTCCACGTCCCGGACGATCCGGACGGCCTCGTCGATCTCCGGGAAGTAGTCCGACAGGCTCTCGATGTAGTTCGGCGTCTGGTGGGGGCGCAGCGACCGCCCGTACTTGCGCAGGTCGAGCGCGTAGAAGTCGAAACCGAGCTCCAGGTAGAAGTCGGCCAGGTGCCGCTGGAAGAAGTAGTCGACGAACCCGTGCAGGTACAGGACCGCACGGCGCGACGGATCGGTACGGCGCCGCCGCACGAGCGTCGCGACCACCTCCCCCTCGGCGTCCCGGCCCATCGGCAGTTCGATCGCCTCGTACCCGGGGCCGAGCACATCGGTCGTCACGTCCACGCCGTCTCCCCCAAATCCCGCAAACTCCACTAGAACGGGCGAACTTCTCACCCTTGTTCGTGCATCGAAGTGAGTGAACCGTACGTCAGACTGAAGCACAGCAGCGCCCTCCGGCCCCCGGGAGTCGAGCCATGCAGGCCCCACTTCGCGACCGTGACCCGAGGCGGCTCGGCCCGTACCGCCTCGTCGGCAGGCTGGGCCGCGGCGGCATGGGCACCGTGTACCTCGGCGAGGACGACGCCGGCCGCCAGGTCGCGGTCAAGGTCATCAACGCGGAGCTCGCCGACGACGAGGCGTTCCACGAGCGGTTCCGCCGCGAGGTGACGGCGGCGCGGCAGGTCAGCCGGTTCTGCACGGCCGCCGTCCTGGACGCCCGGCTGGACGGCGAGCCGCTGTACGTGGTGACCGAGTACGTCGCGGGACCGTCCCTCGACGACGCCGTCAAAGAGCACGGCCCGCTGCGCGGCGGCGACCTGGAGGCGTTCGCCGTCAACGTCGCCACCGCGCTGAGCGCGATCCACGGCGCCGGGATCGTGCACCGCGACCTCAAACCGTCCAACGTGCTGCTGTCCCCCACCGGGCCCCGCGTCATCGACTTCGGCATCGCCCGCGCCCTCGACGCCCCCGACGGCCCGACCCGCACCGGCCAGTTCATCGGCACCCCCGCCTTCATGGCGCCAGAGCTGATGCACGGCCGGGAGATCACACCCGCCGCGGACGTGTTCTCCTGGGGCTGTGTCGTCGCCTACGCGGGCACGGGACGCGTCCCGTTCCCCGGCGGAACGCTCCCGGAGGTCATCAACCGGGTGACGTCCGCCGACCCCGAACTGGACGGCCTCGACCCGTCCGTGTACGACGTCGTCGCGCGGTCGCTGGCGAAGGACCCGGCGGAACGTCCCGCGGTCAGGCAACTGATCCAGGCGCTGACCGGCGACGAGACACCGCCCGCGGTTCCGACGCTGACGCTCCGGAAGGACGAACCCGGACGGTCGGGGCCGCCGGTGGAGACGCCGGTGGAGACGCCGCAGGCCACGGTCGACTCGGTTCCGCGAACGATCCGGATGAGCGCGCCGCCGCCGACCGGTCCCGTCTCGACGACCACGCACGGTGGACGATGGTGGCGGCTACCCGTCGCCGTCGCCGCGCTCGCCGCCGGCGTCGCGATCATGCTGCCCGCGTTCGACGTGATGGGCGAGGCCGGCGCCCCGGATGGCGCCACGACCACCGGGGCCGTCGACTCCTTCGGACAGCGGCCTCCCGAGATCAGGCAGAAGCTCGTCGACGACGACTTCGACCAGGAGGACTCGGGCTGGAAGACGGCCGCCACCCCCGCCTCCGACGCGGGATACGCGGACGACAAGTACACGCTGAACGTCCTCCCGACGACGACCGCGACCCTCGCCGACGCGCCCGTCCCGGCGATGCCCGCGTCGCAGCTGATCGAGGTCAAGGTCGAACTCGAGGCCGCGGCGGGCGGGGAGGCCGGGGTCTACTGCCGCGGGAACGCCTCCGGTTTCGCGTTCCTGCTCCACGCGGACGGCCGTGCCCGCATCGCCGTGCTCGACGGGTTCAAGGTGACGGAGCTGGCGGCGGGGATGGCGACCGACCTCGCCGACGGCGACAACCGGATCCGTGCCGCGTGCGTGGCGGACGGGTCGAACGTGCGGCTCGGCATGTGGGTGAACGACGAGCCCGTCACGCAGGCCTCCGCCGCCGCCCCGGGCGGCTCCCCCGGAACCAGCGGGCTGATCCTGCGCCGCTCCGAGGACGGCACCGCCGGAAATCCGCGTGCGACGTTCGACGACTTCACGCTCTGCTCCGTCTGACGTCCGGCTGAAACTGAACGCGGCTAGTCCTTGCGTCCGGTCGTCGCGACGGTGACCCCGAGACCGATCATCATCAGGCCGCCGGTGCCGCCGATCGCGGCGAGACGGCGGGGCGAGCGCGCGAACCAGTCGCGGGCCGTTCCCGCGGCGAGGCCCCACACGCTGTCGCTCAGCAGCGCGATCACCGCGAAGATCAGCCCGAACACCATCATCTGCAGGGCGACGTGCCCGTGCTCCCGGACGACGAACTGCGGCAGGACGGCCGCGAAGAACACGGTCGTCTTCGGGTTCGTGACGCCCACCACGAACCCCTGCGCGAGGGCCCGCAGGTCGCCGCCGTGGCTCCGCTCGTCCGCGCCGATCGTCTCCTGGAGGGACCGGCGGTGCCGGATGGCCTGCACCCCGAGGTAGACGATGTAGACGGCGCCGACGACCTTCAGCGTGGTGAACACGACGGCGGAGCGTTCCACGATCGAGCCGACGCCGACCGCGACGGCCACGGTCAGCACGAGCGCGGCGAGCACCCCGCCGACGACGCCGGCGAGCGCGGTCCGGCGGCCGTGCGCCAGCGCCCGCCCGACGACGAACAGGACGGACGGGCCCGGAATGATGATGATGGCGAGGGCCATCGCCGAGAATCCCAACAACTGATCAGTCGACATCATGAACGCGACATTACGCGTTGCCGCCGGCCCCGCCCAGCGATTTCTTCGGACCCCGTCCGCGGCCCCCTCACCCGGATGGACGCTGTCCAAGGGTGGCCGAGTTCAAGATCGTGACTTGGGGGACATGTGGGACTTAGGTTCGGTCGCATGTCCGCCCCTACCTCCGCGGCGTCCGACCGGCCCGCCGCGATCGTCCGCCCCTCCCCGCCGTCCGCGTTCGCCCGGCGACCGGTACTGCTGATCGCCGCCGGGCTCGGCGTCCTGCTGGTGGCCGTCAGCGCGCGGTACGGCTACCACCGCGACGAGTTGTACTTCCGGGTCGCCGGACGCCATCCGGCGTGGGGGTACCCGGACCAGCCGCCGCTCGTGCCGCTGCTCGCCCGCGCGGTCACGGCCGTCTTCGGCGACTCGCTCGTCGCGCTGCGCGTCCCCGCCGCGCTGTTCTCCGCCGCCGGGGTGGTGGTCGCCGGGCTGACCGCCCGGGAGATGGGCGGCGGGCGGCGGGCGCAACCGCTGACGGCCGCCGCGTACGCCGTGTGCCCGTTCGTCGTCTCGGCCGGTCACCTGTTCTCCACGGCGACGCTCGACCTGCTGCTGTCGACGACGATCGTGTGGCTCACGGTCCGCTGGACGCGGACCCGCGACCAGCGGCTCCTGCTCGCCGTCGGGGCCGTGGCGGCGCTGGCGGTGAACGTCAAATATCTGGCCGCGTTCCTCCTGGTCGGGCTCGTCGCCGGGTTGCTCGTGGCGGGGCCGCGCGAGTTCCTGCGGCGGCCGATGTTCGCGGCGGCGGCGCTGGTCGCGGTCGCCGGGCTCGTCCCCGGGCTGCTGTGGCAGGCCGACCACGGCTGGCCGCAACTCGACATGGCGGACGCGATCGCCGGAAAGGCCGACTTCGGGGGACGACCCGGATTCATCCCGTTCCAGATCCTGCTGACCGGAGTGCTGCTCTCCTGGCTGTGGATCTACGGGCTGTGGCGGACGTTCCGGTCGGACCACCTGCGGACGTTCCGGTTCCTCGGGTACGCGTACGTCCTGCTGACCGTCCTGTTCCTGATCACGGCGGGCAAGCCGTACTATCTCGCCGGACTCTGGGCGGCGCTGTGGGCCGCGGGCGCCGTCGAGATCGAGCGCGACGGCGCGCCACGCGGCTGGAAATGGGCGGCGTCCGTCCCGGTGTACGCGGTCACCGGTGTCGTGACCGTCCTGCTCAGCCTGCCCGTGTACCCCGTCGCGCGGCTCGCCGACACTCCGCAGCCCGCCGTCAACGCCGACACCGCCGAGACGGTCGGCTGGCCGCGGTTCGCCGCGCAGGTCGCGCGGGTCCACGCCGCCCTGCCGCCGGAGGAACGCTCCAAGGCGGTGATCGTCGTGAGCAACTACGGCGAGGCCGGCGCGCTCGACAGGTACGGGCCCGACCTCGGCCTGCCCCGCGCCTACAGCGGCCACAACGGCTACTGGTACTTCGGGCGTCCACCGGACACCTACGGACCGGCCGTCGTCGTCGGGCCCGAGACGGTCGCGGGCGCGTCCTACCTGCGTCAGTTCTGGACGGACGTGCGTCCCGTGGGCCGCGTCGACAACGGCGTCGGACTCGACAACCAGGAGCAGGGCAAGCCGATCTGGGTGTGCCGCGGCCAGCGCGCCCCGTGGCCGCGGCTGTGGCCGCGGCTCAAGACGCTGTCGTGATCAGGAGGGGAGGACGTCCCAGACGCCGCCGCGCCGCACCAGCAGGTCGTGGGTGAGCAGACTTCCGGCGGGCACGTCCCACGCCGGGTCCGCCGGGGCGGCGGTGTCACCCCGGTCGGCGCGGTCACCGGCCCACACCTGCGCCACGGTCCAGCGGAGCTTGTCGACACCGTCCGGGTGGCCGGTCCCGGACGCGACGAACACGTCCCGCGCGGGGACCGCGACGACGAGGTCGCCCTCCACGTCCTGGGCGAGCTTCTCCAGGAAGCCCTCGTCGAGCAGCAGGCCCGACTCCAGCGTTCCGCGGGAGGCCGCCCGCCGGGCGGCGGCCGTCCCGTCCCCGCCGCCGAGCGACACCGTCACGGCGCGCACGTCCGGATACCAGCTCAGGCCGAGGTCGGGACGCAGATCCCGCAGGTTGAGCACCGCGCGGCGGCGCAGCTCCTCCGGCGGGACACCCAGCTCTTCGCAGTGCCGCCGCGCCACCTGCTCGTGCCGGCGGCCGGACGGCACGCCCTCGTCGGCGATCTCCAACGCGTAGGTGACGTAGAGGTCGGCGGCGAACGGGTCGCGGATCGGCTCCTCGTCCGGCGGCAGCGGGAACTCCAGTTGGACCTCCGCGGGCACCCGCGCCCTCATCAGCGGGACGATCAGACTGGACCGCGTCTCCGTCACGGGAGTCCTCCTGTTGCGCGCCCGGTGCCCTCGAATGGATCACCCTACAGCCGTGGGGGGCGCTCCGCCCGGTGGGACGACGGGAAGGTCTCGCGGCGCGCCGCGCTCGATGAGCCGCCACACGGCGTCGGTGTCGAGATGCTCCTCGACGAGGTCGCCGAGCGCGTCCAGCGTCGCCTCCCGCACCGCCTGGAACGAGACATCGGGCGCGGGTGTGAACGCGCGGCCGCTCCTGCGGGCCATGTCCCGGAGGAACGCGCGCCTGAACCCGTCGTTCTCCATCGCGCCGTGCCAGGTCGTCCCGAGAACCGATCCCTGCCTGCACCCGTCGAGGAAAGGCTCGCCCTCCGCCGCCACCACACCATGGTGAATCTCGTAGGCCTGGACGTCTTCGCCGTACGCCCGTCCGCGCGGCCGTCCGAGCGTCTTCTCCCGCCCGAATTCGACCGTCGCCGGAAGAAGCCCGAGCCCCTCGACCCGTCCCGCGCCCGACTCGACGTGGTCCACGATCTCCTGGGCGAGCATCTGGTAGCCGCCGCAGATACCGAGCACGGGCCGCCCTTCCCGCGCCCGCCGGACGATCTCGTCGGCCATTCCCCGTTCCCGCAGCCACGCCAGATCGTTCACCGTCGCCCGCGTCCCCGGCAGGACGACCACATCGGCCTCCGCCAGATCCCCGGCGCCGGCCGCGTAACGGACCACGACTCCCGGTTCACAGGCCAGCGCGTCCAGATCGGTGAAGTTCGAGATTCGCGGGAACCGGACGACCACGATCCGGAGGGTCTCCCTACCGGCCGGGCCTTTCGCGTCGGGGCGGGGCGCGTCCAGGGCCAGGGTGTCCTCGGAATCGAGATACAGCCCGAGTTTCCAGGGAAGCACGCCCAGCGTGGGCCGTCCGGTCAGTCTCTCCAACTGCTCCAGCCCCGGCTCCAGCAATTCCCGGGCGCCGCGGAACTTGTTGATGACGAACCCCGCGATCAAAGCCTGATCCTTGGGCTCCAACAGCGCCACCGTCCCGAACAGCGACGCGAAGACCCCACCCCGGTCGATGTCTCCCACCACCACGACCGGCAATTCGGCGGCCCGCGCCAGCCCCATGTTGACGATGTCACCGGCCCTCAGATTGATTTCGGCCGGGCTCCCCGCCCCCTCGCAGATCACCACGTCATACTCTGCTCGAAGCTCCGCGAGACTCTCCCGCACGACCCCCGCGAGCCGTTCCTTGTACTCCCCGTACCGCCGCGCGTCGACCTCCCCCACCGGGCGTCCCAGAACCACCACCTGGCTGCGCCGGTCGCTTCCCGGCTTGAGCAGCACCGGATTCATCACGGCCCGCGCCTCGACCCCCGCCGCCTGCGCCTGCATGTACTGGGCCCGCCCGATCTCCGCGCCGTCACTCGTCACCATCGAATTCAGCGACATGTTCTGCGCCTTGAACGGCGCGACCCGCACACCCCGCCTCGCGAGCCACCGGCACAACCCCGCCGTGACCACGCTCTTTCCCGCGTCGGACGTCGTCCCGGCGACCAGCAGCCCGCTCACCGCAGGCCCCAGACCACGGCCGCCGCCGCGAACGTCACCACCGCCGAAAGGCCCACCGCCCTGCGAATGTCCCGCGCCTCGGGTGCCCGCCCGTCCCCCATTTCGGGACGCCGTTCGACCCGTCCGCCGTACTCGTTCACCCCGCCCAGCCGCACACCGAGCGCCCCGGCGAACGCGGCCTCGACCCGCCCCGCATTCGGACTCGGATGCTTCTTCCCGTCCCGCAAGAACACCCGCCAGGCCTCACGCCCCGAACACAACCCCACCAAAGCGCCGGTCAACCGCGCCGGAACCCAATTGGCGGCATCGTCCAACCTCGCCGCCGCCCACCCGAACCGCTCATACCGCGGATTCCTGTACCCGACCATCGCGTCCAACGTGTTGATGGCCCGATACATGAGCAACCCCGGAACACCCGCGACCGCGCCCCACACCAGTGGGGCGACCGCCGCGTCCGAAGTGTTCTCCGCCACGGACTCCACCACCGCCCGCGCCAACCCCGCCTCGTCCAACCCCTGAGGATCCCGCGCACACAAATGCGGCAGCCGCTCCCGCGCCGCCACCAAATCCCCACGCTCCAAAGCCCGCGCCATCACGAGCCCTTCCCGCCCCAACGAGGTCCCGCCGAGCACGACCCACGTCGAAACAGCGGTCACCAGCACGCTCCCCCGCCCAAGCCGCTCCAGCACAACCCCACCGACCCCGGCGCCCCCCACCAGAACCCCGGCGAAAACAACCCCACGCCACCGCGAATCCTTGTACAGAAACCGCTCGGTCACCGAAGCGACCCTCCCGAATCCCGCGACCGGATGCCACCTCTTCGGGTCCCCGAAAAGCGCGTCCAACGCCACCCCGAGAAGCAGCCCTTCACCAGAGACACGCATCGAGCTCATCCCAGTTCCGCTCCAACCAATGCTGCCCGCAGTATCCGCTGCCCCGCCCCGGGCCACATCAGCCCCCACCACCCTCGGCCCGGCCCCGCATCGCCCGGCAAGACCGCTCGAACCTTACCCGCGCGGCCGACAGGACGTCCCGCCGCATCCCCCGATCCACCCCGTAGGCGTCACAGAAACCCGCAACCGCCGCCCCACATCGAAGCACCGCGTCCCGATCGGCGATCGGCCCCCAATGCCCCAACGCCCTCACCACGTCGAACCACCGTGTAGTGGGCCAGTCGAAATCGATCAACGCCACCCGCACCCCACCACGAAAGAGACGTTCTCCGGCGTCACATCACAGCGCCCGACGACCTCCGGCTCCCCGTCCCACACCGCCCCCTCCGGCACCCCGTACGACGCCACCGCCTCGTGGTACCGCCGCAATTACCGCCCCTGAGCGCCTCCTCCGAACCCGCGTACCCGGGCAACGGCTGCCCCGGCACCCAGCTCAGAACCTCCCGCCCCCGCGCATCCACCCCCAACACCCGCGGCGCCCCGTCGAACCCCACCGCCTCCGGATGCCACGACAACCCGTGCACCACCACACCGACCAAAGACAAGCCTCCGCCGCGCCCTCACGCACGGTAACGACGTATAGATGTGGAGCCCGGGGACCAGCCCCCTTACACTGTGTCCCGGCGTCCAGCCGGGCGCCATGCGCCCGTAGCTCAGCTGGACAGAGCATCGGACTTCTAATCCGACGGTCGCGGGTTCGAATCCTGCCGGGCGCGCCACCCACCAGCAAACCCCGACCGTGGCCTGCGAGAACACCTCGCACCCCACTTGGGGACCGGACGCAGCCGTATACCGCCAAGGGCGGCCACACAGCACAGTTCCCGGACGATACGCGGCATGACGAACCGCTTTTGCCCAGCTCAGCCCCCAAGCGCCCGTCTCTCTAGGACGGAAGCCCTCTACCGCGTCCTTCAGGCGTTGATACGCCACGTCTCGTTGCCCGAGTATGCACTGAGCGTAAGCACCCGGCGCGTCCCGCCCTCAATGCGCCTACATGGGCCAGGCTCTTCCCACAACCGGGGAGCGGTGTAGGGCCCTGTGCGGCTTACCCGGCCTCGGCCCCACCTTGTTCGACCGTTTTGTACTCACGCCGCCAGCGCGGACCCGCGTCGCCGTCCGTCTCGAATGCCCGTGTCACCATCTCCCGAACCTGACGCCGCAGTCTCCGGTGAAGCGATGCGTCCAAGCCCTCGGCCCGAAAGACCGCATCCGTGAACGAGTCCACATCCCCCGGTGGCGATGCGCAGAGCGCCGCCTGATCTGCCGGCGACAGACAGAACCCCAGGCGGATGCACAGGTCACGAAGTAGGAAGCCCACATCCTCAGGGGAAAGTTCGGGAACATCCACACGCTCCATGCTCGGCCACCCGACGCGACTGGACCAATGGGTTTCCCGGCGGTTGGGCAACGTCGCAGTTGGCTCGGAGATCACCGTCGACAACGACGCCGGGCCGGGACAGTGCCGCGGGCCTCAGACGGCTTGCTCGCCTTCGGGCGACTGCGCGGGCCCCTGGGAGAAGAGGCGCTCTCGCTCGGCGGCGATCACGTCACGGGCCAGGTCGGCCTCGGAGATGTCGACCGCCTCTGGGGCGCTGTCGGCGGTCTCGCTGACACGCGCGAAGTCATCGAAGAGCTCCCGCTTGCGAGCGAGGATCTCGGTGATTCGCAGGTCTACGCCCTCTTCAGACAGGAGCCGGTGGACCTGCACGGATTTCAACTGGCCCATCCGGTGCGCCCGCGCGATCGCCTGCCACTCGGTCGTGGGCTTGAGTTGCGGCTCGCAGATGACCACCACCGAGGCCGCCTGAACGTTCAAGCCGACGCCCCCGGCGACGATCTGTGCGACGAGCACGGCGCCGTGCCCGGACGCGGAGAACTCGTCGACCATCGTCTGCCGCGCCGCGGCGGGCACCGAGCCGGTCAGAGGACCGAAGACTTTTCCAGGCAACGTCCGGGCGATCTGGTCAAGCACGCCACGAAAATGGGAGAAGACGACGACCCGTCGTCCGTTGTCCTCCGCTTCCCCGACGATCTCGACAAGTCGGTTGATCTTCTCGGATCCTGTCCCCTGCGACATCGCGGCCTGCCGCATGGCCATGAAGTTTCCGGCGGCCACAGCGCTCCGATACGCGGCGAAGTCACTGCGCGACATCGGCAGCCATTCCTCGACTTCGACGAGTTCGGGCAGCTCGGTCAGCACGTCCTCCTGGTTTCTTCGCAGGTACGCTGGCGCGACCTGGCGACGGAAGCGTCGAGGTGCGAATTCACCAGCGTCCACGATCAGATCCGGCCGCAGATAGCCCACGAGGTTGCGGAACTCGTCGATGCGGTTCTCCAGCGGGGTGCCGGTGAGCAGGATCGCCCTGTTCGCGGCGTCCATGACAGCCCTCGTCCGCTGAGTCCGGCGCGCGGTCGGGTTCTTGATGTAGTGGGCCTCGTCCACAACGACGCAGCCGAGGTCGGCCGCGTGGACAAGGTCCTCGAACCAGCCGAGCGTCTCGAACGTGGTGACCGCGACTCCGCCGGTGCGGGACCAGTTCCGGGCCGCGGCTTCACGACCCGGCCCGTGGACCCGATGCGGGCGCAGCGTCGTCTTCGACGAGATCTCGCGGACCCAGTTGGTCACCACCGCCGCCGGGCAGATCACCACCGCATGGTGGTCGCCGCCGACGCGCAGGTGAGCGAGGACCGCGAGGGCTTCGACGGTCTTACCCAGACCCATCTCGTCGCCGATGATCACTTTTCGTTGGACGACCGCGAACCGGGCGCCGAAGCTCTGGTAGCCGCGCAGTGACGCGGAAAGGTACTCGGTATCGAGCTGGAGTCGTCGGACCGCCTCAATGATCTCGTCGGGTAGGTCACCGTGAGTCTTCTGCTCGTCCTCGGTCAGGAAGCCCAGCTCGGAGAGCATGGCGAAATAGTCGGCGGGCCGACTGAGAAAATCGTCCCACGGGTCGGAGTGTGCCCTTCTCTCGCTCGCGCCACCGAAGAGCAGGGCACGCCGGTCGACCGCGACGACCGCCTTCCGGAACTCAGCGACCTCCGAGCCGTGGGCGAACACGACCAGGTGACTCACCGTATGGTCGAGGGCACGCACGAGCGGTTTCAGTGCCTTGGCACGCGCGTGGTCGGTCACGGCGCCCTTCGTCCGACGCATGCCGTCCCACGCTGCGAGACGCCGCAGCAGTTCGGTCGTTTCGGGCGTGCGGCTCTCGATGTCGATGCGGACCGGCATCTCGTCGTGGGTCATTTGCCTGAGCGTTTGCGCCGCACCGCGCACCCGAGCGGCGGTCGTGTACCCCACCCCGGGCAGGTAGTCGAGTCGGTTCCCGTAATCGAGCACGGCCTGGACGGTGGCGAGTCCGGCGTCGGTGAGAGGACCGATACGAAGCCGACCGCGGGTGGCCTCTTTCAACCGCTCCACGGGCATGTCCGCCAGCATCCGCCGGACTTCGGACGACCGCACGGCCTGCGCTGCGGACGTGGCGGCGTCACGGAAGGCCGCTTCCTCCTCGAACACCTTCTCGATCGTTCTGATCGAAGCCGGAAGGTCCGCGAGTTCCGCTCTGGAAATGACTTCTGGTGCTGTTCCCAGGTCGGCAATCCACCACTTCAGACCGACCCGGTCGGCGAGTGCGTGCGCCACGTCGACCTCGGAGGCCCTCTCACTCGGCGGGGAGAGGCGAATCAGAAGTCGCGGAATCCCGGACGCCAGGCCCCATTCACGGTAGTTGAGCAGGAACCGCGCCGCGGCCTCTCCTGCGCCGCGCTTTGTGCGCCCACTGAAGTACCGTCGGGCACCCAGCACCGCATTGACGTCTTGAAGCGCTTTCGCGACCTCGGTGGTGAGGCGTGCGAGCGTCCCCTCCTCGCCGGGGTCCATGCTGGGTTGGTCCGCGTGTCCGGCGATCGCGCCCAAGAGCCGGCCGTCACCTGACCGCAAGGGCATCACGCGCCAGTCGACCGTTCTATCCACGCGAACGTCCACGACGCCGTGACGAAGCGACTCGACGGCGCTTTCGGCCGCCATGGCGACCTGGACGCGGTGCCAGAGCACGGCCTGGGCCTGTTCGACCAGGCGGCGACCTCATCATTGATCTTGCGGAGCCGCTGTCGTTCGTTTCGTTCCATGGCCCTGAAAGTCAGTCGGGTTCTGCGAAGATTGGCCCCGAGCACCGGCACGGGGCCGCGAACTCGATCTGCGGTGTCTCAGACTAGCGATGGCGCGCTGTCCAGCGGGGGGTATCCGTGCGGCTTGAGGGGCTGAAGGCGGGTTTGCGGATCGAGGGCCTCGTTCCCGATGAGGTGTTCACCGTCATCGCCGTGCAATGGCACGGCACGAACGCGCTCGAGTTGACCTACAAGACGACGGCAGGATCTCTCGGTCAGCGGGTCGTCTTCCGCAAGGACGAATCCAGGCTCCGCGTCGCGCGATCCGGCAGCCGCGCCTTCGACGCACCCGCATCGGACTTCAAGCTGGCGGCGGAGGCGCAACGTATCAACCTGGCAGGGCTGTTCGACCCGATGCTGGCTGTCGCCACCAGCGACGTACGACCGTTGCCGCACCAGATCCGTGCGGTGTACGGCGAACTGCTACCGCGTTCGCCGCTGCGTTTCCTGCTCGCAGATGACCCGGGTGCCGGAAAAACAATCATGGGCGGGCTCTACATCAAGGAGTTGATCCTGCGCGGCGACGTGGAGCGGTGTCTGGTGGTCGCGCCGGGCGGGCTGGTCGAACAGTGGCAGGACGAGTTGTTCTTCAAGTTCGGCCTTCACTTCGACCTGCTGACCAATCAATATGCCGACGCCAACATCAATCGCAACGTTTTCGAGACCGCCCCACTCCTCATCGCACGAATGGACCAACTCTCCCGCAACGAACGCCTGCAGGCAGAGCTGAGGGAGACCGAATGGGACCTGGTGATCGTTGACGAGGCACATCGTATGGGCGCCCATTACTTCGGCGGCAAGCTGGAGAAGACCAAGCGCTTCCAGCTCGGCGAGTCGCTCGGGGAGCTCACTCGCCACTTTCTGCTGATGACCGCGACCCCGCACCCGGGCAAGGAGGAAGACTTCCAACTCTTTCTCACCCTGTTGGACCGCGACAGGTTCGCAGGCCGAGGCAAGGGCTCCGCGGACACCGGTGGAATCATGCGCCGCATGATCAAAGAGGATTTGCTCACTTTCGACGGCAGAAGGCTCTTCCCCGAGCGGATCGCAGAGACCGTCCCTTATGAACTCACCGCACTGGAGTACGCACTCTACGACCAGGTGACCTCCTACGTTCGTGAGGGAATGAACCGGGCCGAGCGAATCGGCGACAAGCGCAAGAACACCGTCGGATTCGCGCTGACGGTCCTCCAGCGACGTCTCGCTTCAAGCCCCGAGGCCATCTACCAGAGCCTCGTCCGTAGATCGAAGCGATTGGAGCGCAAGAAGCAGGAGGTTCTGAACGGCACCTACCGAGAGTTCCAACCGACGGTCGATCTGGTAGGTCTGGACGCCGACGAGTTCAACGCCGAGCAGATCGAGGAACTCGAAGAGGAACTGCTCGACTCCGCGACCGCGGCACAGACGGTCGCGGAACTCGACCGTGAACTGCGAGAGCTCGCCGAGTTGACCTCGGTCGCCGAACGTGTCCGCGCCCTCGGCACCGATCGCAAGTGGACGGAACTGTCCACGATCCTCCGGGACAATGTTCTGACCACGGACGTGGACGGCAAACCCCGAAAGCTCATCATCTTCACCGAACATCGCGACACCCTCGACTATCTGACGGCGCGAATCGGCTCGCTGATCGGCCACCCCGAGGCCGTCACGGCCATTCACGGCGGCGTACGCCGGGACGAGCGCCGCCGGATCACCGAGGAGTTCACGAAGAATCCCGCCTGCCGGATTCTCGTCGCCACCGACGCCGCGGGTGAGGGATTGAACCTTCAGGCGGCACACCTGATGGTCAACTACGACCTCCCCTGGAACCCCAACCGCATCGAGCAGCGGTTCGGCCGTATCCACCGCATCGGCCAGGAGCACGTCTGCCGCCTGTGGAACCTCGTCGCCTCCAACACCCGTGAGGGTGAGGTCTTCATCCGACTCCTGAAGAAGATCGATGAGCAGCGCAGGGCGTACGGCGGCAAGGTCTTCGACGTCCTCGGTGAGGCCTTCACCGACACCCCGCTCCGCATTCTTCTCATGCAGGCCGTCCAGTACGGCGAGCGCCCCGAAGTGAAGGCCAGGATGCACGAGGTCATCGACCACTCGGTCGGCGACGGGCTCAAGGATCTGCTCGACGAGCGTGCGCTGGCGTCCGAACACCTGACCGAGGCCGATCTCGCCGCGTTGCGCACCGCGATGGACGATGCCCGCGCCCGCAGGCTCCAGCCGACCTACGTCGAGGCGGCCTTCAAGGAGGCGTTCACCAGACTCGGCGGCCGTATCGTTCACCGCGGCCATGGCCACTACGAGATCGCAAGCGTGCCGGCCCATATCCGAGCCGCCAAGAGCGCCCCCATCGCCGCTCGCTACGACCGCGTTACCTTCGACCTTTCCCGCATCCCGTCCAATGCCGCGAAACGCGCCGATCTCCTCGCGCCCGGGCACCCGCTCCATGACGCCGTCATGGAGGAGACCATCCGCCGGTTCGGCGGTGCGTTGAACTCCGGCACCGTCCTGGTCTCCTCGAAGCTCAAGGAGCCGCATCTGCTGGTCGGGGTCATCGAGGAGGTGGCCGACGCCACCGGCGCGTCCGTCGCCCGGCGCTTCGGGTACGCCTACGTCGACAGCCACGGCACCGTGACCCCCGCCGGCCCGGCACCGTATCTGGATTGCGCCGCTCCCGACGCACCGGCGGCCGTCACCACCGCAAGGACACCGCCGTGGCTGGCGGACGCCGAGGACAGGGCCATTACCTGGATCGTCTCGCACCGGCTACCCGAGTACCTCGCCGACGTCCGGTCCCGGCGTGCGGCCGAACTCGCGAAGACACGGGCACTCGTCACCAGTCGACTCGAAGGCGAACGCGACCGTCTCATCGCCGACGCCGTTCTGGCGGCCGGGAAAGAGCGGGCCGGAGAGAGGCCCAAGGAATCGGCTGAGAGTCTCAACCGCAAGGCGGTCGAACTCGACCAGCGACTGCGGAATCGCCTGGAACTCCTCGATCGGCAAGCCTCGATGTCCGCCAAGCCGCCGCTCATCCTCACCGCGGCGCTCGTCCTTCCCGCCTGAGGTCCAAGCCCGCACGTTTGGCGGGGCGATTCTCCGGGAGCCTCGGCGTCGGTTCTCGCTGCCCGCTGGGTCAGGTGTAGTAGGGGGCCAGGTGTTGGAGGTCGGGGATGGCGCTTCGGGTTATGGCGGCGAAGTAGTTCTCGTCGTGGGTTAGGGAGTCGAGTGGTGGGATTGCCAGGTCGGGTGGGATTTGGCCGGGGGCGAAGGTGGTCAGGTCGCCGTCCGGCATGTCGCCGAACAGGCGGAGGGGGGTGCCGGGGGCGTCTAGAGGGCCGGGCCAGGCGGCGAGGGTGCGTTGGGACTCGTGCCAGGCCGTTGTCGGGTCGGCGCGGACTCTTGCGAGTTCGTTTTCGACGTCGGGCCAGGTTAGGTGGGCGTCGGGGCGGTTCGGTCGGCGGACCGTGACGTGGCGTTGGGTTCCGGCCACGGTGATCGAGTCGGTGTCGGTGGCCTTGACGGCGGTCATGAGTTCGGGGGTTCCGTAGTAGGGATGGCCGCGGACCAGGACCAGGTGGACGTGCCGTTCGGTCGCGTTGATCAAGTTGCGGTAGGGGTCGTCGGACGGGTTGTGCCTTTCGAGGACGAGCAGGTCGGCGGCGGAGCCGGGGCTTAGGCGGCCGATCTGTGGGCCCCAGGCGGTCGCGAGCGCGTCGCCGGGGTTGGCGGTGACCATGTCGCACAGGTCGCGGTCGGTGAAGCGGCCGTCGAGGACGTGCCGGTTGACGATGTCGGCGACCTTGAGTTCGCCGAGGACGTGTTTGGTACCTGATGGAGACCAGTCGGAGCCGAGCGCAATGCGCAGGCCCTTGCGGTCTGCTTCGAGCACGTTGGTGGTCTGGTGGTAGAGCCAGAGGTTGGAGAACGGTGACCAGACGACCGTGCCCTTCTCGGTGGGGTCGATCGACGCGACGGCGTCGCGCCATTTCTTGAAGTCGGAGGCGGTCAGGGCGGTGCCGTGCACGCCGATCAGGCCAGGTTTGAGGCATGGTTCGAGGTCGTCGAACTCGCGGTGGACGGTCGAGCCGGTGACGCCCTCGGCGACGTGGTAGATGAGGACGCGGGTGCCGTCCAGCAGCGGCGCCCGTTCGTCGCGGAGTTCGTCGGCGTCGAGTTGGAGGGCGGCGGTCATCACCATGTCGGTGCCGAGGGGGAGCTTCTCGTTGTCGATGATCCGCAGCAGCCAGCCGTCGACGGAGCGGGTGGAACGTGGGGCGCCCTGGATGGCCGTGGTTCCGCCGACCAGCGCCTTGACCTCGACGTATTTGATCAGAGCTCGGGGGCGGCCTGGCCGAGGACCCTGGCGGGCCAGGTGACGGTGGTGGAGTAGTCGGGTGGGCGCCGCTCGTCGACCCAGCGGTCGTGGTGCAGGTAGGGGACGCCGACCGCCTCCCACAGCGGGAGCGTGTTGTAGGCGATGTGGTTGTGGAGGTCGATCAGGCCGGGGAGGATCAGCGCTTCGGTGTCGACGTGGGGCGCGTCCGAGAAGCCGGCGGGTGGTCGCTGTGTGGGGGTTCGCAGTGCGGCCAGGCGGCCGTCGTCGCCGATGTACACGGCTCCGGGGTCGAGGATCCGGTGGTCGTCGTCGAACGTGACGACCGTCCCGTGGAGGACGAGCGCCATCAGGTCACCGGGGCCTTCCAGATCAGTGTGTGCTCGTCGTCTGGTCTGGGACGGCTGACGGAGTTCTGCGCGTTGCCCGGTCGTGCGCGCACCCAGGCGTCGTCGCCGAGGAACGTGGGCGCGCCGAACGGCAGGTCACTGCGTGGGATGGGGCTGTAGTCGGATTCCTCGAACTCGTTTCCGTAGTTGGGACCGGTGTTGTCGCCGTCATCGTCCGGGGTGACGATCGGACGCAGCCGGGTGATGGCGTCGCGCCAGGCCTTCAGCAGCTCGTCCGACTCGTGGCTCGAGGGGTGGGGGACCTCGACGAGCGACGCCGGAGGGCGGGACGTCCACAGCCGTACGGCTTCCCGGGCCATGAACCCCATCGCGATGATCGCCTGCAACGACGTGCCGACCGCCCGGTCGAAGACCGCGTTGCGCCACCGAAGTTGCTCGGGGTCGTCGAGCCGGTCCTTCATGGCGAGGGCCTGACCCGGATGCACCGCGTAGGCCCACGCGTTCAGGCAGACGTAGGAGCGGGTCAGCCCGAGTTTGGCGAGGAAGCCCTGCACGCGCTGGCCCGCGTTGCCGACGAGGCTGCGCCCGGCGATCCGCTCGGTCGGCCCGGGGTCGGACGCCACGACCAGCACGCGGGCCGAGCCGTCGAGCCGGCCACGGTAGAAGATCGGCCCCCAGTCGGTCCAGTACGCCGACTCGACGGGCGGGTCCGGCACCCGCGCGAACAGTTCGGCGAGCTGCTCCGTCGGCCCACGGTCGAATTCCCGCATGTGCTTTCTCCCCCGTGAAATACGCGCGCAGGTTTCGCCGAGATCGCCTACTTCCGCACCGGTGAATACCCTTCTGTGCCGCTCATACGCAGGGGGGATGTGTGTCGGTGTCGAGAACTGGTGTGGATTTGTGGAGTGGTTGGAGTTTCTGGTGGCGGCGCTGTCCGAGAGTGTCCGAGCGGCTGCCGAACGCGTCCGATCGTGGCGTCGGACGGCCGCCTGACGTCCGGGATCGGGTCCTGCGCGGACGGATGCGGACGGGTCTGTCCGCAGCCCTGTTGGACACCTTCACACCTGGGATCTCCTCGTCTCACGGCGCCCGTCAGGTGCGCCGCCAAAAGAACCAAGGAGATTCAAATGACGGGCAATACGTCTACTCACAAACTGCGGCGCAATCTCGCGGCGGCGACGGTCGCCGCACTGCCACTTCTCGCGATGGCGCCCTCCGCCGCCGCGATACCGCAGGAAAGCGCCACGGCCGAAAAGACTCTCACGTGCCGCACGGACACCGACGGCTACTGGGGTCACGCGCACTGCACCAACAACGGCAACGTGGTGCGCGGCTTCCGCGCCAGTGTGGTCTGCGGGGGATGGCCGGACGCCACCGGCGCGTGGCGGACGCTGAACCCCGGCCAGTCCGGTCTCTCGAGCGCTCGCTGCTTCGGCGGCACGGGCGTCGGCAGCGTCACCTGGGAAGAAGGGTGATCTACCGATAGCGGGGGCTGGAGCGGGCGTCGTCGTCGTTCATGGTCGGAGTAGCGGCCACCCGATGACGGCGTCCGCTCCACGGTCGTGACGCCCCGGCTGTCTGCTTCAACACCGACGTTCTCCTTGCCCCGACCGGCACCTGGGGCTAAATTCCTAGTTAATCGGTAGAATATGGGGGAATATCGGATGGACGAGGACGAGCTGACCACCGAAGCCCACTACGACCGGACACGGATGCGGCAGTGGCTCGCCTCCGGCGACGTCCGGGACCGTCGAAACCTGCTGCGCGCGCTGGCCTTCACCGGCGGCGCGGCCGCGACGTGGCACTGGTCGCGGCCCGGAGCCGCCCAGGCGGCCTCCCGGTTCGTGGCGGACGGCCCGATCGTCAAACCCCTGCCCCCTGAGCTGTTCATCGTCCACGGGTCCAACGCCGAGATGCGCTGGGAGGCCATGCGCGGCCAGGGCCTGTACGTCCCGAACGACCGGTTCTTCGTCCGCAACCACACGCGCACCCCGCGGATCGACGTCCGCACCTGGCGGCTGCGCCTGTACGGCACGGGCCTGCGCGGCGCGCCCTCGGTCGAGCGGCCCGTGACGTTCCGGTACGAGGACCTGCGACGTCTGCCCGCCGTGACGGTGAGCGCCGCCGTGGAGTGCGCCGGGAACGGGCGCTCGTTCTTCGACGTCCAGCAGGGGCAGCGCGCGGAGGGCACACCCTGGCGGCTCGGCGGGGTCGGGGTGGCGCGCTGGCGCGGGGTGCGGCTCGCGACCGTGCTGGAACGCGCCGGGCTCCTGCGCTCGGCGGTGGACGTCCTCCCCCAGGGCCTGGACCCGACGGTCGTCAGCGGAGGCGTCGACCTCGGCCGCGTCCGGCGCCCGCTGCCGGTCGCGAAGGCGCTCGAGGACGCGCTGCTCGTCTACGAGATGAACGGCGAGACGCTGCCGCCCGACCACGGCTTCCCGGTGCGCCTGCTGGTGCCCGGATGGGTCGGAATCGCGTCGGTGAAGTGGCTCGGGTCCATCGAGGTCGCCGACCATCCGCTGTTCTCCCCGTGGAACACCCAGTCCTATCGGTTCTTCGGTCCCGACTACCCGCCGGAGGGGAGCGAGCCGCTGACCGGGCAGGTCGCCAAGAGCGCCTTCGAGCTGCCGTGGCCCGCCACCGTCCGCGCCGGACGTCCGCTGGTGCTGCGCGGCCGCTCCTGGGCCCCCGGCCGGCACGTCGGGAAGGTGGAGGTCAGCACCGACGGCGGCGCGACCTGGCGGCACGCCCGGCTGCTGGGGCGGGAGCGGGGCTGGCGCCGGTGGGAGATCGACTGGCGTCCGCGCCGGACCGGGTCCACGACGCTGCTGGCCCGGGTCACCGACTCGGCCGGAACGGTCCAGCCCGAGCGGACGACCTTCAACACGTTCGGTTACCTGTTCGGGGCCGTCGTGCGCCATCCCGTCCAGGTCGTGGAGGACGTGCCGGGGGTCAGAGGGGGAAGTCGCGGTCCTGGTCGCGGACGGTGATCCACTGGAGTTCGCAGAACTCCTCGGCCGCGAACTCGAGTCCGAACCGTCCCCACCCCGTGTCCTTGACCCCGCCGAACGGCATGTGCGGCTCGTCGTTGACGGGCTGGTCGTTGACGTGGACGATGCCGACGTCGAGCGAGGAGGCCAGGCGGAGGCCCCGTGAACGGTCACCGGTGATGACCGAGGCGACGAGGCCCAGGTCGGAGGTGTTGGCGCGGGCCACGGCCCGCTCGGCCGAGTCGACCGTCTCCAGGACCACGACCGGGCCGAAGGTCTCGCCCTGCGCGATCTCGGCCTCGTCCGGGACGTCGGCGAGGACGGTGGCCGGATAGCACGGCGGCCGGGGCACGCCGCCCGCCAGCACGCGGGCGCCCAGCTCGACCGCCTCCCGAACCCGGCGGTCGAGCAGGGCGAGGGCCCACTCGTTGATCACCGGGCCCACGACGGTGGCCGGATCGGACGGGTCGCCGGTCGGCAGTGCCGCCGCCCTGGCCGCGAACCGTTCGGCGAACTCCTCGGCCAGCGGGCGTTCGACGTAGACGCGCCGGGCGCACATGCACACCTGACCCTGGTGGACGAACGCGCCGTACGTGGCGGCGTTCACGGCGTAGTCGAGATCGGCGTCACCCGCGACGATGAGCGGGTTCTGGCCGCTGAGCTGGAGGACCATCCGCTTCAGGTGCCGGCCGGCCTTCTCGGCGAGGCGGCGGCCGGTCGCGGTGGAGCCCGTGAAGTTGATCCGTTTCACCAGCGGGCTCGACAGCAGCGCGTCGCCGATCCCGCCCGCCTCGCCGGGCGCGTGGGTGACGACGTTGAGCGCCCCGGCGGGCAGACCGGCCTCGTGGAGGATCTCCGCCCAGAGCGCGCCGCCGGTGTGAGGGGCGTCCTCGGACGGTTTCAGCACCACGGTGTTGCCGAGCGCGAGCGGCCCGATGATCGCCCGTCCGGCGAGGGTGAGGGAGGCGTTCCAGGGGGCGATCGCCGCGACCACGCCCACGGGACGCCGCACGGCCATGGCGCGGGTGCCCTCGACGTCCGACGGCAGCAGCTCCCCCGCGGGCCGGTAGGCGAGCTGGGCGGCCTGGCGGAGCAGCCGGGTCGCGAAGTCGAGTTGCACGCCGCCGAAGACGCGGCCGCAGCCGGTCTCCGCGGCCAGGGCGGCGAGGACCTCGTCGTGGCGGCGTTCCAGGATGTCGGCCGCGCGGAGGAAGACCCGCTGCCGCCGGTGCGGCAGCGTCCCGGCCCACCCGTCGAACGCGGAGTGGGCGGCGGTCACGGCGCGGTCGGCGTCCTCGACGTCACCCGCGGCGACCTCGCTGAGCGTCTCCCCCGACCAGGGGGAACGGTTCAGGTACGAGCGTCCGGAGGCCGACTCCGTCCAGTCGCCACCGATGAAGTGCCCGACGCGTGGTCTGCGCCAGCCGTTCCCGGTGGGCTCCGTTTCGGACATGGGGCTCGTTTCTCCTCGCTCGCTCTCGTCGGCTCCGACTCTGAAAGACTGCCATCACGGGGCCGTCCACGATCAGAGCGTTCCGATTATTGGAACGATGACGACGTATTCTGATCATTGTGAGCGAGAATCCCGTCCAGCGCCGTGGTCGCGCGGCGACCGACCCGTCCTTCTCCGCCTCGCTGGAGCGCGGGCTGCGCGTCCTGTCCGCCTTCACCGGCGAGCGGTCGGTGCTGGGGGTCGCCGACCTCGCCCGCGCGGTGGGGCTCAACAAGAGCACGACGCACCGCTACGTCGCCACGCTGACCAGACTTGAGTACCTCCAGCAGGATCCGGAGACGAGGAAGTACCTCCTCGGCCCGCGTGCGATGAGCCTCGGCTTCGCGGCGATCGACTCCATGGAGCTGACGAGGCTCGCCGGTCCCCCGCTCCAGGCGCTCGCCGACGAGACCGGCTTCACGGCCAGCATGGGGTTGAGCGACGGACCCGACGTCGTCTACGTGGACCGTAGGCGCAGCGGGCGGCGCAGCGCGCTGGCCGTCGACCTCAACCTGCACGTGGGGTCGCGGCTGCCCGCGTACTGCACGTCGATGGGCAAGGCGCTGCTGGCGCACAAGGACGCGGCGGAGCTGCGGCAGATCCTCGACCGCACCGACATGGCGCGCCGGGGACCGAAGACGATCACGAACCGCGAGCAGCTCACGGCGGCGCTGGCCCGGATCCGCGAGTACGGTGTCGCGGTCAACGACGAGGAGCTCGCGCCGGGCCTGCGGTCGTTCGCGGCGCCGGTGCGCGACCGGTGCGGGACGGTCGTCGCGGCGGTCAACGTGGCCGTCCACCTGACGGTCGCGCCCACCACGGTCGAGGCGCTGGCCGGACGCGTCGAACCGCCCCTACGGCACGCCGTCGCCGAGATCTCCAAGCGCCTCGGCTACCGCCCCACCTCCGCCTGAGTTCCAAATGCCAAAATCGCGTTCCAACCATCGGAACATGTCCTTGCTCCGCTGATTTCCCCCCGACTACGGTCGTCATCGTGGTGATCGGCGGATGCGGGATCCGCTGGGAGCCCGCGTTCCTGGTGTCTCGTTCTCCTGGGCGCCGTCGGCCCCGCGGTGGCATCGTGGCTGCCGGGCGGGCTGTGGGGCATGGTACGGGGAAGGACCGATGTGAGCCTGTACCCCGTCGGCGACCACGTGCGGAGGCCCGATGTCCTCGGCTGAGCCAGAATCGCCGGTCGACCTGACCGAGCGGATGCTCGCCGCGATCGAGGCGACCGAACCGCGGCTGAACGCCTACGCCACCGTGACGGCCGACGCGGCCCGAGCCCGCGCCGCCGAACTCGCCGCCGAAGTGGAGAGCGGTGTCCGGCGCGGCCCCCTCCACGGCTTCCCCGTTGGCGTCAAGGACCTGATCGACACGGCCGGTGTCCCCACCGCCTACGGGTCGCCCCGCTTCACCGGCCACGTCCCCGCGCGGGACGCGGAGGCCGTGCGGCGCCTTCGGGACGCGGGCGCCGTGATCCTCGGCAAGCACACCACCCATGAGCTGGCCTGGGGCGGGCGCACCGACAGCCCGTTCTTCGGGCCCACCCACAACCCGTACCGGCGGGGGCACGTTCCCGGCGGCTCGTCCGGCGGATCGGCGGCGTCCGTCGTCGCGGGCAGTTCCCTGGGGGCGGTCGGCTCCGACACGGCGGGCAGCGTGCGCATTCCCGCCGCGCTGAGCGGCTGCGTCGGGTTCAAGCCGACCCGCGGCCGGATCCCGCTCGACGGGGTGCTGCCGCTCGCCCCGTCCCTGGACCACCTCGGTGTGCTCGCGCGCACGGTGGACGACGCCGCGCTGCTGGCGTCCGCGCTCACCGCGACGCCGCTCACCGGGACCCCGGCCGGTTCTCCGGCGCCACGGGTGGGGTGGCTCGGCGGCTGGTTCGACGCGGTCCTGGCGCCCGAGGTGCGCGCGGCCCTCGCCGACGTCCGCGCCCGGTTGGAGGAGCACGGCGTCCAGGTCGAGGACGTCGTCGTCCCCGACGAGCCGCGCATGCCGGAGGCGGTGCTGAACAGGATCCTCGCCGAGGCGGGCGCCTACCACCGGGACGCGTTCGAACAGAACCCCACCCTGTTCGGCCCGGACATCGCCGAGCTGATGCGCCTACCACCGCGCACCGCCGAGGACGCCGCGCAGGACGAAGCCGCCATAGCCCGCACGGTCGCGTTCCTGACGGAGGCGCTCGCCTCCCACGACGTGCTGGCCGGGGCCACGGTGCCGATCACGGCGCCGCCGATCGGCGCGATGACCGTCGAGGTCGCGGGCCGCGAGTGGCCCGTCGAGCCGGTGCTGACCCGGCTCACCTCGCTGTTCAACGCCGCCGGGGTGCCCGCGGTCTCGGTGCCGGTGGCGCTCGCCGACGGCCTGCCCGTCGGGCTCCAGCTCGCCGGGGCCGCGGGACGCGACGACGCCGTCCTCGACGCGGCCCGGCTCGTCGAACGCCTGGTCCCGCGGCCGCGCCGTCCGGACCTCGTCCAGGGGAGGAACCCGTCATGAGAGTGAGCGCCGCCGTCGTCGACGAGCTGGGCGGCCCGTTCCGCGTGGAGGAACTCGAACTCGACGAGCCCGGCCCCGGTGAGGCCCTGGTTCGGGTGGTCGCCTCGGGGATCTGCCACACCGACGAGATCACCCGGCACGGCGACCTGCCGATGCCGTTCCCAGGCGTGCTCGGCCACGAGGGCGCGGGCGTCGTCGAGGCCGTCGGCGACGGGGTCACCGCCGTGCGGCCGGGCGACCACGTCGTCATCGGCTGGCCGTCCTGCGGGTCGTGCCGCAACTGCCGCGACGGCGAGCCCCGCTACTGCGCCCGGCTCGGCGAGGCCCTGTGCGGGGGCGGGCGGCTGCTCGGCCCGCGCGCCGGGCAGAGCGCGCTGCGGCGCGGCGACGGCTCGTCCGTGCACAGCCACTTCTTCGGCCAGTCGTCGTTCTCCACCTACGCGCTGACCTGGGCGGAAGCCCTGGTCGTGGTGCCCGACACGGCCCCGCTGGAGATGCTCGGCCCGCTGGCCTGCGGGATCTCCACCGGCGCCGGCGCGGTGTTCCACACCCTCCGGCCGCGTCCCGGAGCGAGCCTCGTCGTGTACGGCGTCGGCGCGGTCGGCCTGGCCGCCGTCATGGCCGCCCGGCTGTCGCCCGCCACGACGATCATCGCCGTGGACCGGCACCCGTCCCGGCTCGCGCTGGCCGCCGAGTTCGGCGCCACGCACACCGTCCAGGCCGGCGAGACCGACCCGGTGGCGGAGGTGCGCCGGATCTGCGGCGGCCCCGCCGACCACGCGCTGGAGTGCACCGGCGTGATCGACGTGGTGCGGCAGGCCGCCGACAGCGTCGGGATGCTCGGCACCTGCGTGCTCATCGGCGGCGCGCCCGCAGGGGCGGAGTTCGCCCTCGACCATCTGGACACGCTGTGGGGCAAGCGGATCGTCGGCACGCTCGGCGGCGGCGGACGCGGCCAGGTCCTCATCGGCACCCTGGTCGAACTGAACCGCCAGGGCCGGTTCCCGTTCGACCGGCTGGTGCGCTTCTACGAGCTGCCCGACATCGAACAGGCGCTCGACGACAGCCGCCGCGGTGAGGTGCTGAAACCGGTCCTGCGCATGAAGCACTGAAAGACCCTTGAGACACGACAGAGAGAAGGAGGACCGACCCGTGGGACTGCTCGACAGCGTCGACTGGCAAGGAAAGATCTTCAAGGACGGTGCGTGGACGGCGGGACGCGGCGGCGACTACGCCGTGGTCGAGCCCGCCACCGGCGCCGAACTCGGCCGGATGGGGCAGGCGACGCCCGAGGACGTCGCCGAGGCCGCCGCCAGCGCCGCGCGGGCGCAGCGGGAGTGGGCCGCCCTGCCGCACACCGCCCGCGCCGCGGTTCTCCGGCGGGCCGGTGACCTGTGGCAGAAGCACGCCGAGGAGATCAGCGGCTGGAACATCCGCGAGGTCGGAGCCGTCCCGCCGGTGGCCGGGTTCGGCCTGCACGTGGCGGCCGAGGAGTGTTACGAGGCGGCGGCCCTGCCCGCCCGCGCGATCGGCGAGGTCCTGCCCTCGGAGGAGCCGCGGCTGTCCATGGCGCGCCGGATGCCCGCCGGTGTCGTCGCGGTGATCTCGCCGTTCAACATGCCCATCATCCTCGGCATCCGGTCGGTGGCCCCGGCGCTCGCGCTCGGCAACGCCGTCCTCCTCAAGCCCGACCCGCGCACCGCGGTCACGGGCGGCGCCCTGATGGTCCGGCTGTTCGAGGAGGCGGGGCTGCCGCCGGGCGTCCTGCACCTGCTGCCCGGCGGCGCGGACGTCGGCGAGGCGCTCATCACCGACCCGAACGTCCGGGTCATCTCCTTCACCGGCTCCACCCCGGTCGGCCGCCGCATCGGTGAGCTGGCGGGCAAACACCTCAAGCGCGCCCATCTGGAGCTCGGCGGCAACTCCGCCCTCCTGGTGCTGGACGACGCCGACGTGGACGCGGCGGTGAACCTGGCCACCTGGGGTTCGTTCTTCCACCAGGGCCAGATCTGCATGACCACCGGCCGTCACCTCGTCGCCGACGGTCTCTACGACGACTTCGTCGAACGCCTCGCCGCCAGGGCGGGCGGGCTCGTGGTCGGCGACCCCGCCGCGGGCGAGGTCGCGCTCGGCCCCGTCATCGACGCCGGCCAGCGCGACAAGATCCACGGCCTGGTCTCCACCAGCGTCGACCAGGGCGCGAAACTGGCCTCCGGCGGGACCTACGAGCAGCTCTTCTACCGGCCGACGGTGCTGGCCGACATCCCGTTGACCGCGCCCGCGTTCGCCGAGGAGGTCTTCGGCCCGGTCGCCCCTGTCACCCGCGTGTCGTCGGTCGAGCAGGCGGTGGAGCTCGCCGCCGCCAGCGAGTACGGCCTGTCGCTCGGCATCGTGACCCGGGACGCCATGCGCGGTCTGGCCGTCGCCGAGCAGATCCCGACGGGCATCGTCCACATCAACGACCAGACGGTCAACGACGAGGCCAACGTGCCGTTCGGCGGCGTCCGGGCCTCCGGCACCGGTTCCCGCTTCGGCGGCGCCGCCGCGAACATCGAGGCCTTCACCGAGACCCGCTGGATCACCATGCGAGGCGAACCCGCCCACTATCCGCTCTGACCTCGCGCCGAGCGCGTGGGCGTGGCGGCAGCGGTCCGGCTACGCCCACGCGGGTTCGCTCAGTGCCCGGGGGCGCGTTCGGCGTGGTCCGGGCTGTCGGCGCTCCAGCTCGACAAGAAGGTGAGCGCTTCCTCCGATGCGGAACCCGCCTCGGCGGTGTAGGTGACGAGGACCTGGTCGGGATCCGACGGCAGCCGTAGCGCCTCGTAGTCGAGGACGAGGTCGCCGACGACCGGGTGGCGCAGGCGCTTGCGGCCGTGGCTCTTGTCGTGCACCTCGTGGCTCGCCCACCAGTGCCGGAACTCCTCGCTCGTCACCGACAACTCGCCGACCAGCGCGATCAGGTCGGGGTCGGCGGGATGGGCACCGGCGCGCATGCGCAGGTACGACACCGTCTCACGCGCCTTGACGGTCCAGTCGTCGAACAGGTCCCGAATCTCCTGTTCCTGAAAGATCATGCGGGCCCAGTTCCGCCGTTCCGGGGCACGCGCCGCGAAGTCGGTGTACAGCAGGCAGGCAAGACGGTTCCAGGCGAGGACGTCGACACGGCGGCCGACCACATACGCCGGGACGTTCACGCTCACGTCGAGGAGCCGTTGCAGCCCGGGACGCACCCGCTCGGGACGGGACGTTCGCCGCCGCGCGGAAACGGGCCTGGCGATGGCGCGCAGGTACGTGTGCTCGTCGTCGTCCAGCCGCAACGCCCGCGCGACGGCGTCGAGCACGGCGGACGAGACGTTCCGCGCACGGCCCTGTTCGAGCCTGACGTAGTAGTCGACGCTGACTCCCGCGAGGCCGGCCAGCTCCTCCCTGCGCAGCCCGGGTACCCGGCGTCGTCCGAAGTCCGGAAGTCCGACGTCCTCGGGCCGCAGGCGAGCCCGCCTGGACCGAAGGAACTCACCGAGTTCGGTTCGCTGGTCCATGAGGTCATTGTCGCCTCGTTCCCGTCCCGTTGCCTGTTCCTGTCAGACCCAGGAAACGCAGAGCCCTGGGTACTTCCCACCGCGCGTCCCACGATGAAGGCCCGCGACTGACCGGAACCACGGCGAAGGGGGCCCATGTGTCCAGGATGTTCTCGCTCGGCGTCGGCACGGCGCTCGCCGCCACGGCGCTGTTCACTGCCACAGCATGTGCAGACGAGGAGAACCGTCCCGCGGCGGCATCCCGCACCGGCACGCTGGTGGGCACCTGGGGAAGCGACGACGGGACGCTGCGCCTGGCGTTGAACGCCGACGGCACGTTCGTCGAGGACTTCAACGGCCGGAAGGCCGCCTACGCCGGAAAGTACACGGTCAGTGGCTCGACGCTGACGCTCAACGACAAGACCGGCGTCACCGCCAACGGGACGATCAACGGCGCCTCGATCTCCCTCAGCGGATCGACGCTCACCAGGAAGGGATAGCGGAACATGCAACAACGGACTCTTGGATCGAGCGGCCTGACCGTGGGGGCCATCGGCCTCGGCTGCATGGGGATGAGCTTCGCCTACGACCCGGCCACCCGCGACGACGAGGAGTCGATCCGCGTGATCAACGCGGCCATCGACGAGGGCGTCACACTGATCGACACGGCCGACGTCTACGGCCCGTTCACCAACGAGGAACTGGTCGGCCGCGCCCTGCGCGGCCGGCGCGACGAGGTGGTGCTCGCCAGCAAGTGCGGGCTGGTGGTGCGGAACGGGGAGATCACACCGATCGGCCGGCCCGACCACATCCGCGCCGCGGTCGAGGGATCGCTGCGGCGGCTGAACGTCGACGTCATCGACCTCTACCAGCTTCACCGGGTGGATCCGGACGTCCCCGTCGAGGACAGCTGGGGTGCCATGGGGGAACTCGTCGCCGACGGCAAGGTCCGTCACCTCGGCATATCCGAGGCGACGGTGGACCAGCTCGCCGCCGCGCACTCCATCCACCCGATCGCCGCCGTGCAGAGCGAGCTGTCGCTGTGGAGCCGGGACGAGCTCAGCGAGGTCCTGCCCTGGTGCCGGGAGCACGACGCCGCGTTCATCGCGTACTCGCCGCTCGGCCGCGGTTTCCTCACCGGCGCGCTGACCAGCGTCGACCAGCTCGAAGCCGATGACTGGCGCCGGGGCAACCCGCGTTTCCAGGCGAAGTCGATCGAGCGGAACCGGGGGATCGTCACCGCCATCGCCGACGTCGCGCGGGACCGGAACGCGACCCCCGCCCAGGTGGCGCTGGCCTGGGTGCTCGCCCTCGGCGAGGACATCGTGCCGATCCCGGGCACCAGGCGCCTGACCCGGCTCAAGGAGAACCTCGCCGCCGCCGACCTGCACCTGACCGCCGCGAACCTGGAGGCGCTGGCCACCCTCGCCGACCATGTCACCGGCGACCGCTACTGACCTCGGTATTGCCCGGTGAACCGGCACCAGGTGCCTGCGGGCCCGGGGTCAGCCGCGCACGGACACGCGGTGAATCTTGACCGGTTCGGTGGGCTCCCCGTCGTTGGGCCCGTTCGGGCCAGGGGTGATCCCGCCCTTCACGATCCGGTCGAGGACGGAAAGGCCCCGGGTCACCTTGCCCAGGACCGTATAGGCGGGCGGGATGTCGGCCCGGGAGTGGACGAGGAAGAACTGACTGCCGTTGGTGTCCGGTCCCCAGTTGCCCATGGCGACCGTCCCGCGCGGGTAGGTCTCCTTGCCGGTGAGCTCGTCGTCGAACTCGTAGCCGGGGCCGCCCTCCTCCGCGGCGAAGATGTCACCGCACTGGAGGACGCCGAGCCGAGGCGAGTTCGTCAACCGCCAGCACCGGGTGCGGTCGTAGAACCCCTGCCGGGCCAGGCTCTCGAAGTTGTGCACGGCGCACGGGGCGTTCCGCCGGTCCATCTCGATGGCGACGTCGCCGAAGTTGGTGTCCAGGACGACGTGCACGTCACCACGGGCGGGCGCCGTGGGCCGGGGCAGCCGCACCGCCTTCGCGGGCGGCTTCTCCGGCGTCGGCCTGAACTCGCACCGGGCCTTGTGCCCGCCACCGGCGGGGGCCGCGGGCGCCGCCTGGGCGGTGCCCGCGGGGACGAGCGCGGCGGCGAGAACGACGGCGAGGGCGGTGACGGTCCAACGCGGTCTCATGCCGCCACCGTAGTGATCGACTCGCCACCGGAGTAGTGGCAAAAACCGACGAACCCCGTGAACCATGGGACCGGCGTCCGCTTGCGGCCGCGCGGAAGGCCGCAAGGCGGAAGCCGCCGACGCCCATCGGTGTCAGGTCGCGAGGAGCTCCTTCAGGGCGGTGTCGATGAAGGTGGTGTCCTCGGCGTTGATGCCGTTGCCCGCGAAGTGGCCCCAGACCCCGGGGATGACGCGGAGTTCGGCGTTCGGGATGTGCTGGACGGCCCACGCCTCGTCCTCGGGCGGGAAGTACAGGTCCTTCTCGGCGGGCATGACGATCGCCCGGGCCTTGATGGACGCGAGCGCGGCCTTGGTGTCGCCGTTGAAGCCCGGGGTGCGGCCGACGTCGGCGTTCTGCCACGTCCACAGCATGGTGAGCAGGTTGTTGGGGTCGCGGTCGTCGAGGAAGAACCCCTCCCAGAAGCCGACGAGGAAGTCTTCGAGGGAGCTGAAACCGAGCCGTTCGTAGAGGCGGTCCCAGTAGAACGCCTGCGAGAAACCCCAGCCTGCGTAGACGCGGGCGGCGGCGCGCAGTCCCTTGGTGGGCATGCTGGTGTACCAGCCGTTCTGGAACGCGTCGTCGGCGGTGAGCGCGGCCTTCACGCCTTCGAGGAACACCTTGTTGTGGTAGCTGCATCGGGACGAGCCGCAGAACGGGGCGATGCGCTCCACCATCTCGGGGTGGCTGACGGCCCACTGGTAGGTCTGGCCCGCGCCCATGGACCACCCCAGGACGAGGGGCAGCCGTTCGATGCCGAAGTGTTCGGTGACGAGGCGGTACTGGGCCTCGACGTTGTCGTACATGGTGACGTTCGGGAAGCGACCACGGTCGTAGGGGGGCGGGGTGTTGCTGGGCGAGCTGGACAGGCCGTTGCCGAGCATGTTCGGCACGATGATGAAGTACCGGGACGGGTCCAGGGCCATGCCCTCGCCGATGAGCCACTCGTTGTCCTGGTGGCGGCCCGAGTACCAGGTGGGATAGACGATCGCGTTGCTCTTGTCGGCCGCCAGCTCACCGTAGGTCTCGTAGGTGAGCTGGGCGCCGCGCAGGGTCGCGCCGCCTTGCAGGACGAAGTCGCCCAGTTCGAATGTCGTGGCCATGAGCCCCCCTTAAGTTTCCGCTGAAAATATTTCTTCTGGAATCAATGGTCAAGGGGTGAGCTGGTACAACACGTCGAACTCCAGCCCGTCGGCGGCGGCGAGGAAGACCTTCTGCCGCAGATGCCGGTCGCGGACCTCGACGGGACCGCGCGGGCCGTCGTAGCCGAGCCCCTCCGAGGCGGCCGTCATCGCGCGGACGTCCGGCTCGCCCCCGCTGCGGCGGAACAGCTCGGCGAGCAGCCGCACCCCCTCGTAGCAGGACTCCCCCATGCTGTTGAGCGGCGGCGCCTGCGGGCCGAAGCGCCGGTGGTAGCGGGCGCCGAAGTCCAGGCCGTCGCCGGTCGGCAGCGTCTCGAAGAACCCCGCGGCGGAGAACAGGCCCCGGGTGCCCTCCACACCCGAGGCGAGCAGCATGTTCTCGTCCATCAGCGGGCTGAAGCGCAGCTGCGACAGCCCGGACGCGCCGAACGCGCGGTTGAAGGCCACGGCGTCGTCCCCGACCAGGAGCATGAGGACGGCCTCGCAGCCGTTCGCGTCGATCCGGCGCAGCGGCTCCGAGAAGTCCTGTGTCCCGAGCCGGACATAGATCTCGTCGCACAGGACGGCGCCCAGTTCGGCCAGGTACGACCGGACGGCGCGGGCGGTGCCGCGCGGCCACACGTAGTCGTCGCCGACGATCGTCCACCGCCGGACGCCGAGTTCCGACGACAGCCAGCCCAGCGCCGGACGCAGCTGCCCCTCGGGCGTCTCGCCGGTGAGGAAGACGCCAGGCGAGCGCTCGCCGCCCTCGTAGAGCGCGGTGTAGACGTACGGGACGCGGCCCGCGACCCGCGGGACGATCCGCTGCCGGACGGTCGAGACGTGCCAGCCCGTGACCGCCTGCACGGCACCGGAGGCGACCAGCTCGCCGACCTCGTCGGCCACCCGGTCGGGCGGCGCGCCGCCGTCGACGACGGTGAGCCGCAGCCGGCGGCCGTGCACGCCGTCCTCGGCGTTGATCTCCTCCTCGGCGAGCCGAGCGCACAGCTCCGCGGAGGGTCCGAAGAGTCCCGCGGGCCCCTGGCGCGGCACCACCAGGGCGACGCCCAAGTCGTCCATAACCTGGACGTTAGTGGATCCTCGACCAAAATAGTTTCGAAGAGACGGTAATCTTAGGTCTCGCGATGACTACAACAGGTATGGCGCAGGACGAGCTGGACCTGCCGAGGGTGCTCGCGCGGGTCGAACGCGGCATCGCGGCCCGGCTCGGCACGGCGCTCAAGACGGCCGGCTCCACCGTCGAGGAATGGCGCGTGATCTCCCTGCTCTCCGACGGCGCCGGGCACACGATGACCGAGATAGCCGAGTTCGCGCTGCTCCCGGCGCCGACCCTCACCAAGGTGGTCGACCGTCTGGTGTCGGCGGGGCTGGTGTTCCGGCGGGTGGACGACGCCGACCGCCGCAGGGTGCTGGCGTTCCTGTCCGAACACGGCCGCGAGACGCTGGGCAGACTGACGACCGCGATCGAGGACGAGTGGCGGCGCGTGCAGGACGCGGTGGGCCGGGAGGAGCTGGCGCTGCTCCAGGTCCTGCTCACCCGGATGTCCGCGCGGCTCGCCTGACCCCCCGCCGGAGCGACTGGTACGCGCAGAATATTTCTCTGCGGAACCATTGTGGTTCACCGGAGGTAGCTTCCGAGCCCGGTGGCCAGGCCCTCGGCCGCGCGCTGCCGGAACGACGCGCTGGACAGCTTCGCCGCGTCGCCCGGGTTCTGCATGTTGCCGCACTCGACGAACACGGCCGGGACCGTGGACATGTTCAGACCGCCGAGGTCGTCCCGCCGGTCCAGCGCGTTCTCCCCGCGGTAGGTCGAGTAAGGCATCCCGGTGCCGGAACGGTATCCGTCCCGGATCTCTATACCGAGCCGGTGGGACGGCTCGACGATCGACGCGTTCCGGCCCACCGGGGCGGGTTCGATGACATGGAACCCGTGCCCGGACGTGGGCGCCCCGTCGGCGTGGATCGACACGACGGCGGCGGCGCGAGCCCGGTTGCCGATGGCCGCCCGCTGCGTGATGCACGGACCGACCCCGGTGTCGTTCTCGCGGGTCAACGTCACCTTGGCGCCCTGCCGCCGGAGCACGCCCGCCAGCCGCCTACCCACGTCCCAGGCGAAGGCGTGCTCGCTGTAACCGTCCCGGGTGCTGGTGCCGACCGTGTTGCACGGCTTGTAACCGTTCCCGACGAACACCCGCTTGTTGATCACCTCCGGGTGGTCGGCGTTCCCGCCGTTGTGACCCGGGTCGATGACGATGACCTTCCCCTTCACCGCGGAGCCGCCCGTCGCGGTGGGCGCGGGCGTGGACGCGGGCGTGGACGTGGGCGTGGACGTGGGTGCGCCGCCCGTCGTCGCGGGCGGCGACTCCCCGTCGTCGGAACCGTCGCCGCACGCGGCCAGCATCACCAGACACAGCCCGGTACCGGCGACCGCGGGCAGGAATCCATGAATCCGCACCGGCCATCCCCCCGTGACAGCTCGCGCATCCCCTCCCACAATCTGCACGTCCGGGAGCCGCCTAAACAATGACCGCCCGCCGCCATCGCGCAGGTCGTACACCGTCGAGCGTCCCGGACCATCGTCGGTCGCCATGAGGACACCGCAGAAACCCGGCGATGCCGGACGCCGATGAACGCCTTCGAACGATCTTGCCGACAGAAAGGCACGACCATCGGCGAGAAGTGCCGACATTCTTTGGACGGGCGCGTGGTTCGGTCCATTAGCTGGGCTGGCTTGGGACGTCTGTTCGGTACGGGGGTTGCCGGGCGGCGTCGGTCTGGTTACGGTTCAGTCGATTAACAGGAAAGTTTCCTAAAGATTCGAGGTCACATCTGTGCCCCGATCGCCCCCCGCCAAGGTCACTTCGCCATGTCGCTTCACCATGCATCTCGGGGTTCGGGGTCTCCCACGTGTCCACACCTCCCACCCGGAGTAAGAAATGAGAAGACTGCTCCCAGGCGTCCTGATCACCGCGCTCTGCTCCCTCGTCGCGGCCCTGCTCGTCCCGGGCTCGGCGAACGCGGCCCCCTCGGCGGACGTCACCAAGCACGCCGCGCCCTACCTCTACATGGGTTGGGGCAACCCGCCGGACCCGGTCACCGTGATGAACGCGTCCGGGACCAAGATGTTCACGATGGCCTTCATCCTGGCCCAGAACGGCTGTAACCCGGCGTGGGACAGCCAGCGTCCGCTCAAGGGCAGCGTGGACGACCGGACGATCGAGAAGATCCGCGCGGCCGGCGGTGACATCATGCCGTCGATCGGCGGCTGGTCCGGCAACAAGCTCGGCCCGAACTGCCAGACGCCCGAGGCCCTCGCAGGCGCGTACCAGAAGGTCATCGACGCCTACAAGCTCAAGGCCATCGACATCGACATCGAGAACAAGGACGAGTTCGAGAGCGCGGCCGTCCAGGACCGGATCCTCGGCGCCCTGAAGATCGTCGAGCAGAAGAACCCCGGCATTCAGACGATCATGACGTTCCCGACCCTCAACACCGGCCCGAACTCCTGGGGCAAGCGCCTCATCGACCGCGCGGCCGAGTTGCAGGTCCCCGTGGACGTGTGGACGATCATGCCGTTCAACTTCAGCGGCCACTCGGACATGTACGGCTACACCGTCAAGTCGTCCGAGGGCCTCAAGGAGACGCTGAAGTCGGCGTTCAAGTGGTCGGACGAGGTCGCCTACTCCCACATGGGCATCTCCGGCATGAACGGAAAGTCCGACGTCGGGGAGATCACCACCACGGCGATCTGGACCCAGATCCGCGACTGGTCCAAGGCCAAGGGCCTGTCCCGCTTCACGTTCTGGGCGGTCAACCGTGACCGTCCGGGCAGCGGCACCGACCAGCAGAACTGGGAATTCTCCAAGATCACTGCCGGTTTCTGACCAACCCCCAGGCGGCCCGCGTCCCAGCTCCGGGGACGCGGGCCGCGCCCTTGTCCGGGCCCGCGCCGCTCACCGCGGAGTGAGCCGGACGACCGGATACTTCCGCTCCGACTTGCTCTGATATTTCGCGATACGGGGCTGTGCGGTGGCGATGCGCCGCCAGGCCCGCTCCCGGTCGTCGCCCTCCAGCCGGTGCGGCGTCACCGGTACGGCGTCGCGGTCGGGCAGTTCGATCGCCGCCCGGTCGGGATACGCCATCAGATTGGCGTACCAGTCCGGGTTCTGGCTTCCACCACCCGACGCGACGACCAGCCGGGCGCCCTCGTCGTCGGTGAACCACGCCACGGGCGTCTCCCGCGGTTCCCCGCTCCGCCGGCCCACCGTGTGCAGGATCAGCACGTCCATCTTCATGAACGTCCCGCGGCCACGCCGGATCTTGCGGTTCATCCGGGCGTTCATCCGGTGCTGCGCCCACCGGGAGAACGCGCCCGGCGTACCCGGCCTGCGCTTTTCGGTGCGCTCCGCCTGCCGTTCGCGTGCCATCATCCGCCTCCGTTCAGTTCGTTCGACTCGTGCCACCGACATCTCCGCGACATTGCCAGATCAGACCGTGATCAGGCCTGTGATCAGACCTCCGACAATGTCCCCCGAAATCGTCCGGTCATGAATCCCGAGGTCGATGACGGTCACGCTAGTCGCGGCCTCCGAACAGGCGCTTCTCGATTCCTGACCGGTCTCGTCACGCGGGGCCGGGTACCCCAGGCGCCGCACGTCACACCCGGCGCGAACCGGGCTAGGGTGGCGGGCGTGGAATGGGTCGAGCGGGTGCTGAACGTCCGTCAATACTCGCGCGACGGAGAACGCGCCCCGCACAAACCCCTGCTGTTGTTGTACGCGCTCGGACGGTTCCGGCACGAGGGGCCGCGCGCCATCGAGTTCTCGGCGGCGGAAGAGGATCTGCGGCGCCTGCTGGCGGAGTTCGGGCCGCCCCGAACGACCAGTCCCGGTTATCCGTTCCACCATCTGACCAATGACGACGGCCTCTGGGAGGTCAGGACGGCCGACGGCGGACCGAGTCCGGGTTCCGCGGTCGGCCCGTTGCGGTCCCGGGGCGCGGCGGGCCGGTTGCATCCGGGTCTCGCGGCGGCGCTCGCCGGCGACTCGGCGCTGCTGCCCCGGTTGGTGCGGGCGCTGCTGGAGGCGAACTTCGCGCCGTCGCTGCACGCCGACATCTGCCAGATGGTCGGCCTGGAGCTGGAGGACGCGGAGCTGCCCGCCGCCGTCCAGGAGAAGCTCGGACGTCGTGATCCGGCGTTCCGACTGGAGGTGCTGGAGGCGTACGAGTTCTGCTGCGCCTTCTGCGGCTACGAGGGCTGGCTGAACGGCGCGCCCGTCGGCCTGGACGCCGCGCACGTGCGCTGGCGAACCTATGACGGCCCCGACCGCCTGGACAACGGCATCTGCCTGTGCGCGCTGCACCACCGGTTGTTCGACCGGGGCGTCGTCGGGTTGACCGGCGACCGCGTGATCACCGTGTCGCGCAAGTACGTCGGCCGGACGGCGGCGTCCGGAAACCTGGTCCTCGAACTGGTGGGACGACCGGCGCGCGACCCCCAAACGGGCCTGGCCCGGGTGGAGCCCACGCACATCGAATGGCATGCCCAGCAGGTCTTCCGCGGCCCGGCCCGAGCGGCCTGATTGTCGAACTTCGCCCGCGAAAGGGCATGACATTGTCGACTAGTGCCGATATTCGCACGCGCTGAGGCTGGTTCGGTGTACAAGCTGGGCTGGTTGGCCTGCGCAAATGGACGATATTGGGCGAAGGGCTTGCCCGGGTCACGGTCGCTGGTTACCTTGCTTCAAAACTGATAGGAAACCTTCCTATCGAATAGCGCTCTACTCGGGGTTCGGGGGAATCCGCCAGCTTCCGACCGATGGAGTGAGATTTGAGCCCCCGCTCTGTTCTCAGTGTTCTGACCGTCCTCCTGCTCGCGCTCGCCGCGCCGCTCGCCGGCGCCTCCTACGCGCAGGCCGAGGCGCCGACCGCAACGTTCAGCAAGCCCTCCACCTGGGGTGCCGGATGGGAGGGACGATTCACCCTCACCAACGCGTCCGACGCCGCGATCAACGGATGGCGTGTCGAGTTCGACATGCCCTCGGGCTCCTCCGTCGGCTCGTACTGGGACGCCCTGCTGACCAAGGACGGTCAGCGCCACACGTTCCAGAACCGCGACTACAACGCCACCATCCCAGCGGGCGGTTCGGTCACGTTCGGGTTCCTCGGGAACGGTCCCGGTGTCCCGGAGAACTGCACGTTCAACGGTGGTCCCTGTACCGGCGGCTCGGGCGAGCCCGACCGGCTCGGTACGCCGGGCACCCCCACGATCAGCGCCAAGACCGAAACCTCGCTCACCCTCGGCTGGGCGGCGGGCACCGGCTCGCCGACCGGCTACCGCGTCTATGAGGGCTCCGACCTGCGGGCCACCGTCACCGGCACCACCGCCACGATCAGCGGGCTCGCCAAGTGCTCCACGCACAGCTACACGGTCAAGGCCTACGACGACGCCGGTGAGTCGCCCGCCAGCACCGCCGTCACCGGGACGACCGACGGATGCGTGACCGGCCCGCTGCCCAAGCACTTCCTGACCGGCTACTGGCACGACTTCGTCAACGCGGCGCGTGAGATCAAGCTCTCCCAGGTCCCCGACGAGTACGACGTCGTCGCGGTGGCGTTCGGCGAGTCGACCAGCCGCCACGGAGAGGTCTCGTTCCGGGTCGACCCCGAACTGGCCAAGGCGGTCGGCGGCTACACCGACGAGCAGTTCAAGGCCGACATCAAGGCGCTCCAGGCCAAGGGCAAGAAGGTCATCCTGTCCGTCGGCGGCGAGAAGGGCGCGATCTGGGTCGGCAACGCGAACGCCGCGACCCTGTTCACCAACTCCATGTACGGGCTGATCAACGAGTGGGGCTTCGACGGCGTCGACATCGACCTGGAGAACGGCATCAGCGCCCAGTACATGGGCCAGGCGCTGCGGGCGCTGCACGCCAAGGTGGGCAACGACATGATCATCACCATGGCGCCGCAGACGGTCGACATGCAGAACACCGGAGCGGGCTACTTCCAGCTCGCGCTGAACATCAAGGACATCCTCACCGTCGTCCACATGCAGTACTACAACTCAGGCACGATGCTCGGCTGTGACCAGCAGGTGTACTCGCAGGGAACGCTCAACTTCATGACCGCGCTGGCCTGCATCCAGCTGGAGAACGGGCTCCGTCCCGACCAGGTGGCGCTCGGCCTTCCGGCCGGAGCGGGCGCGGCGGGCGGCGGTGTCGTCCAGCCGGGGCTGGTCAACAACGCGCTGGACTGCCTGGCCAAGGGCACGAACTGCGGCTCCTACAAGCCGTCCCGCACCTACCCCGGCATTCGCGGCGCGATGACCTGGTCGATCAACTGGGACCTCTCGAACGGCGGCAGGTTCGCCGGCACGGTGGGCCCGCACCTCGACACGCTTCCGTAGCCGGACACGCTCTCCCAGAGGGACGGACATGAAGAAGATCTGGGCCCCGGCGGTGCTGACCGCCGGGCTGCTCATCGGGCTCCCGAACCCGGCGCAGGCGGCCAACGTGCTCGCCAACGCCGGCTTCGAGAGCGGGTCGCTGAACGGCTGGACCTGCTCGGGCGGCGGCACTGCCGTGACCACCCCCGTGCGGACGGGCTCGTACGCCCTCGCGGGCGGCGTGAGCGCCGGAAGCACCGGGCAGTGCTCGCAGACCGTCAGCGTCAAGCCCAACACCGCGTACGAGCTGTCCGCGTGGGTGCGCGGCAGCTACGTGTACATGGGCGTGACCGGCGGTGGTCGGACGTGGGCGCCGTCCGCGTCCGACTACACCAAGCTGTCGCTGTCGTTCACGACCGGCGCCGACCAGAAGACCGTGGAGATCTACCTGCACGGCTGGTACGGCAACGGCGCGTACTACGCCGACGACGTGGTGCTGGACGGGCCCGGCGGCGAACCCCAGCCCGGTGTCCCCGGCGCACCGGGGTCCCCGCGGGTCGGGACGGTCACCGACGACTCGATCGCCCTGTCGTGGGATCCGGCACCCGGAACGGTCACCGGCTACCGCGTGTACGAGGACTCCACCGTCCGGGCCACGGTGACCGGCACGAGCGCCACCATCTCGGGCCTGGACACGTGCAGCTCGCACAGCTACACGGTCGTCGCGTACAACGACGTCGGCGAGTCGTCCAGGTCGGCGGCGGTCGGCGGCCGGACGAGCGGCTGCGTCGACACCGGTCTCCCGAAGCACGCGCTGATCGGCTACCTGCACGCGAGCTTCGCCAACGGGTCCGGTTACGTGCGGATGGCGGACGTCCCGGACTCGTGGGACATCATCAACCTCGCGTTCGGCGAGCCGACCTCGTCCACGTCCGGTGACATCCGATTCACCCGCTGCCCGGTGAGCGAATGCCCGAACGTGGAGAGCGAGGAGGAGTTCACCGCCGCGATCCGCGCGAAGCAGGCGCAGGGCAAGAAGGTCCTGATCTCGATCGGCGGCCAGAACGGCCAGGTGCAGCTCACCTCGGCGGGCGCGCGGGACGCGTTCGTCCGGTCCGTGTCGGCGATCATCGACAGGTACGGGCTGGACGGTCTCGACGTCGACTTCGAGGGCCACTCGCTCTACCTCAACAGCGGTGACACCGACTTCCGGAACCCGACCACCCCGGTGATCGTGAACCTGATCTCGGCGTTGAAGACGCTGAAGGCCAAGTACGGGAACGACTTCGTCCTGACGATGGCCCCGGAGACGTTCTTCGTGCAGGTCGGCTACCAGTTCTACGGCGGCTCGGGCGGCGCGGACAACCGGACGGGCGCCTACCTCCCGGTGATCCACGCGATGCGGGACGCGCTGACCGTCCTGCACGTCCAGGACTACAACTCCGGGCCGGTCATGGGGCTGGACAACCAGTACCACAACATGGGCGGCGCGCAGTTCCACATCGCGATGACCGACATGGTGAAGGCCGGGTTCCCGGTCGCGAAGACCGGTCACACGTTCCCCGGCCTGCGCCCCGACCAGATCGGCATCGGCCTCCCCGCCGCGGTCAGCGCGGGCAACGGCCACACGCCGCCCGCCCAGGTGCAGCAGGCCGTGAACTGCCTCGTGAAGGGGCAGGGCTGCGGCTCGTACCAGCTCCGCGGCGGGACGTCCCCGGCGTTCCGCGGGCTGATGACCTGGTCGATCAACTGGGACCGCTACTACAAGTGGGAGTTCATGAACAGCCACCGACCCTTCCTCAACGGCCTTCCGTAACCCCTCGGCCTCGCGCTTCGCGAGCCGTCCCGTACCTCCGAGGAGGCCCCGGACCTCCGCGTCCGGGCCTCCTCGGAGAAACCCACCCCACCGGAAGGAACCCCGATGAGATCGAACCGAGCGAGACAGGCGGCCGCCGTCACGGTCGCCGTCCCGGCGGCGTCGGTGCTCGTGGTGCTCGGCACCGCGACCGGCGCGAGCGCGCACGGCACCATGTCCGACCCGCCGAGCCGCGTGTACGTCTGTAAGAACGAGGGACCGGAGAGCCCGAAGTCCGAGGCGTGCAAGGCGGCCGTGGCCGCCAGCGGCACCCAGCCGTTCTACGACTGGAACGAGGTGTCGCTGATCAACGCCGGTGGAAAGCACCGGGAGCTCATCCCGGACGGGCAGCTGTGCGGCGCCGGCCGGGCGAAGTTCCGCGGCCTCGACCTGCCGCGCGCCGACTGGCCGGCCAAGCCGATGTCGTCCGGCCCGCAGACGATCACGTACCACGCGACCGCGCCGCACGGGGGCAGCAACTTCGAGTTCTACATCACCCGTCATGGTTGGGACCCGACGCAGCCGCTGCGCTGGTCGGACCTGGAGCACATCCAGACGTTCAAGAGCCAGAACCCGACCACGTTCACCAAGTGGACGATCAACATTCCGCCGCGCAGCGGCCGGCACGTCCTCTACTCGATCTGGCAGCGGGTGCTGTACAGCGAGGAGGCGTTCTACACCTGTTCCGACGTCGACTTCGGAGGAACGACGACACCTCCGACCAACCCACCGACCGACCCGCCCACCAACCCACCGACCGACCCGCCCACCGACCCACCGACCGACCCGCCCACGGACCCGCCGACCGACCCGCCGAGCAGCGGCTCCTGGACCGCCGGCACGGCCTACGAACCGGGCGACCAGGTGACGTACGGCGGCGCGTCCTACAAGTGCCTGCAAGCGCACACCGCGCTCGCGGGCTGGGAACCCGCGAACACCACCGCGCTCTGGCAGAAGGTCTGAGCGCGGCAGGATGACCGAACGCGATGAGTTGCCTCCAATGAAGCGCCACGCGACCGAACGCCCCGCGGCCGTACCTCCCGCGGCCGGCCCCCGGACGACCGACCTCCCTGCGACCGACCGTCATACGGCCGTTTCCCCTGCGGCCGCACCCCCTGTGACGGACGGCGAAACGTCGGAACGTCCCGCGGCTATGCGCGGCGTAGTCAAATACGGCGCGGTGGCGCTCCTCATCGCGTGCGTCGCCTTGGTGTTCGCCCAGTGCGGGGCCGCCGGCGGTTCGCCGTCCGGCGGCCCCGCCCCAGCGTCACGCGGCGGAGACGGCTTCAACTCCCAGGACGTGATGTTCCTCCAGATGATGCTTCCCCACCAGGAGCAGGGCGTGAAGCTCGTGCGGCTGGCGAAGGACCATCCGGTCAGTCCGCGGGTGCGGACGCTCGCCCTGGCGATCGAGAGCACGCAGATCGCCGAGGCGGAACAGATGCAGCGACGCCTGCGCGAGTGGCGACGGCCGCTGCGCGCGCAGTCGCACGAACATGCCGCGCACGGCGGCATGCCCCAGACCACCGACGCCGAACTGGAGGTGTTGGTGCGGAACCCGCCGGACCGTTTCGAGCGCGCGTTCCTCAACCTGCTGATCGGACACCAGGACGACGCCGTCCAGATGGCCCGCCTGGAGACCGGCAAGGGCGAGGACGCCTGGACGCGGAACCTGGCGGCACGCGTCGACCGGTCACGGTCGGCGCAGATCGATCAGATGCTGGCGATTCTCGGCCCCCCATCCTCGGAAGGACCCCGACCCCCGGAAGACTCCCACCGGAAGTAGGTGTTCGGCATGCGCCGAATGATCGGAATCTTGCTCACCTTCGTCGTCGTGGCCGCGCTCGCCGTCGCTCCCGCGCGGGCGGCGGACCGCCTCACGGCGACCTTCAGCCTGTCCGGGACGACCGGAAAATATGTGGTTACCAATCCCGGTTCGTCCTCTATCAGCGGTTGGACGTTGACGTTCGAGCTCCCCGCGGGTGTGACCGCCAGTAGCCCGCAGAACGCCACGTTGTCGCAGGACGGCACGAAGGTGACGCTCCGCCCGCTGTTCTATATCGACACGCTCCGCGGCGGCGCGACCACCGACCCGTACAGCCCGACGTTCACGTTGAGTTCCGCGGCCCAGCCGGCGAACTGCAAGCTGAACGGCGCGAACTGTGACGGCTCGGGTGAGGCGCCGCCGACGGCGGACGGCGTCACCGCCGCGTACTCCGTCGAGGGATCGCGCGCCAAGTTCATCGTGGCGAACAACTCCTCGGCGACGATCCAGTCCTGGTCGATCGTGTTCACCCTGCCCGCCGGCGTCACCGCCAGCAACGCCGACAACGGGTCGCTCACCCAGACCGGGAACACGTGGACCCTGTCCCCCGCCCACTACAACAGCACCGTGGGGGCCGGACGGACCACCGAGCCGTACAGCCCGACGTTCACGGTGAGCAGGTCGGGCGCGCAGCCGGCCACCTGCCGCGTCAACGACGTCAACTGCGACGGCTCGGCGGACGCGCCCCCGGCGGCGCCCGGCAACCTGACCTCGCCGGTGAAGACCACCAAGACGGTCACGCTGGACTGGGACGAGGCCAAGGCCGGCAGCCTGCCCATCACCGCGTACGAGGTGTACAACGGCGACACGCTCGCCACGACGGTGCCGGACACGGCCGCCACGGTCACGGGCCTCACGCCCAACACCGAGTACACCTTCACGGTGAAGGCCCGGGACCGCAAGGGAACCCTGTCCCCGGCCAGCTCGCCCCTCACCGTCAAGACGAACAACCCGGCCGACGACACCGTGGCGCCGTCCGTCCCGACGGGGCTGCGCAGCACCGGCAAGGACTCCGGCAGCGTGAAGCTGGCGTGGAACGCCTCGACCGACAACAGCGGCGTGGCGAACTACGACGTGCTGGTGAACGGCAAGGTCGCGACGACCGTGACGGAGACGTCCGCGAACGTCGCGGGGCTGTCGCCGTCCACGAAGTACAGCTTCAGCGTCAAGGCCCGCGACAAGTACGACAACGTGTCCGAGGCCGGCTCCGCCATCGAGGTGCAGACCGCCGACGTGGTCGGCGACGGCTACGCCAAGGTCGGCTACTTCGTCCAGTGGGGCATCTACGGCCGCCAGTACTTCGTGAAGAACCTGGACACCACCGGGAACGCGCGGCGGCTGACCCACATCAACTACGCCTTCGGCAACATCGACCCGCGCAACCTGACGTGTCTGCACGGCGTCACCAAGGGCACCTCGCAGAACCCGCAGGACCCGAACCAGGGTGACGGCGCGGGCGACGCCGAGGCCGACTACGGGCGCCCGTTCAGCGCCGGACAGTCGGTGGACGGCGTCGGCGACACCGGCTGGGAGAAGCTGCGCGGCAACTACAACCAGCTCAAGAAGCTCAAGGCCAAGTACCCGCACCTGAAGGTGCTGATCTCGCTCGGCGGCTGGACGTACTCCAAGTACTTCTCCGACGTCGCCAAGACCGACGCGTCCCGGAAGAAGTTCGTCCAGTCCTGCCTCGACATCTACATCAAGGGCAACCTGCCCGTGTACAACGGCGCGGGCGGCCCCGGGACGGGCGCGGGCATCTTCGACGGCATCGACCTCGACTGGGAGTGGCCGGGCGCCGAGGGGCACCCGGGCAACCACGTCAGCCCGGACGACAAGCGCAACAACACGCTGCTGATCGAGGAGTTCCGGCGTCAGCTCGACGAGATGACGAAGTCGACCGGCCAGCGCTACCTGCTCACCGCGTTCACCCCCGCCGACCCGGCGAAGATCGAGGCCGGCTGGGAGCTGGCGGAGGTCGCCAAGTCCATGGACATGTTCAACATCCAGGGCTACGACTTCCACGGCGCGGGCAGCGACGACTCCTGGGAGCCCAAGCGGACGGGCCACCAGGGCAACCTGTACACCGACAAAGATGACCCGTACTCGTTCCACTTCAGCGTCGAGAACGCTGTGCAGCCGTACCTGGACGCCGGGATCAACCCGCGGAAGCTGACGATCGGCCTGGCCTACTACGGCCGCGGCTGGAAGGAAGTGAAGGACGGCGGCAAGGGCGGCGAGTGGCAGGACGCGAACGGCGCGGCCCCCGGCCAGTTCGCTGAGGAGGCCGGAACGCGCGGGTACAGCAACCTGCTCGCCAGCGTCCCGAACTGCCGGATCGTCCATGACGAGCAGGCGGTCGCGACGTCCTGCTACACCGGTGAGAACGGCCAGTGGTGGACGTTCGACGACTCGTGGTCGATCCAGAAGAAGGTCGACTGGCTCAAGAAGAAGAACATGCTCGGCGCGATGATCTGGGAGATGTCCGGTGACCCGGGCGTCCTGACCAGGACTCTCGACGAGAGCCTCGGCAAATGATTTACCGATCCGCCGATCACTGATCGACTGATCCGCTGAACCCAGGGCCGGTGCCGGCTGCGAACAGCACGGCACCGGCCCTGACCCATGCCCGGGAACGAAGGCGCGATTTTCCACACGACCGAAGCGCCGTTGCTTGATCTTGTTGTCGTTTCGAGGTGTCCAGGCTCGGTGAGGCGGCGGCGCACGGTGACGAGGCCCATGACCTGCCGTCCGCGATCGGCGCCGACATCCGTGCGCTTCCCGAGGACGAATGATGAGGGCGGGGGCGGCTCCGCGCGTCGTTCCCCCGGCGGCGATCTCTGCGAGGTGTTCGCGGACGCACGCGTCGATCGTCCGTGGCGGAACGAGAGTGGTCAGCGGTTCCGTTGAGGGTGACGTGGCGGCGCCGCCCTTTCCCCGCGCACGCGTCCGGACGGGGCCACGGGGCCGTCTACTCTGTCGGAATGGTTCCCGCTTCGGGCGTTCCCCCCGCCTCATCCCGTCTCGGGTGGCTTGATGTGCTTCGTGGAGGTGCGGCGCTGGCCGTCGCGCTCCACCACGCCAGCTACGTGTACCTGCCGTCACTGCGGATCCAGATGATCGGCTGGTTCGATCCCGGCATGTACGGGGTGCTGGTGTTCTTCCTGGTCAGCGGATACATCATTCCCGCGTCGCTGGAGCGGCGCGGAAGCGTGCGGGGATTCTGGATCGGGCGGTTCTTCCGCATCTACCCGCTGCTGGCCGTGACGTGTCTCCTCGCGATCCTGCCCTTCCTGCTGGGCGTGCTCGGGCTCCGCGGCGGGCTGGAACAGTACTCCCCCGTGACCGCCGTCCTGGCGCACCTGACGATGCTCCAGGACATCCTGAACGTCCCCAACGTGATGAACGTCCTGTGGACGCTGTCCTACGAGATGGCGTTCTACCTGCTGGTCGTCGCGCTGTTCGTGGTGGGCGGGCATCGCCGGTCGGCGTCCGCGGCCACCGTCCTCACCCTCGGCGCGGTCGCCGCCGCCGCGCTCACCGCGGCCGGTGTGCTGACCGATGGGCGCCCCGTCACACTGCTGTCGCGCAACGCCGGGACCGGGCCCGTCGTCGCCGTGACCGCCGTCGCCCTGATCGTCGCGATCGCCGCGGCCGTGTCGAACCGCTCGGCGCCGCGCGTCGCGGGCGGCCTGCTCGGCGGGCTGCTCGCCGCCCTGCTCGTCGCCGCGAACGGGCGCCTCGAGACATGGGAGGGCCTCACCATGCTCGCGATCATGTTCGCGGGGACGGCCGTGCACCGCGCCGAGCACGGTCAGATCGGTCGGCGCGTGGGCGCGGCGACGGCGCTGGTCGTCCTGGCGGGGGCCCTGGGCAACGGGGTGTGGCAGCTGGCGCCCTTCGGCTGGCGCGCGCAGCTCTCCTGGAGCGCGACGCTGCTGGCGGCGGCGGTGACGTTCGCGGTGGCGTGGCGGTCGCGGCACCGCCGGTTCCCCCGCTGGGCCACCGGCCTCGGCACCATCAGCTTCTCGATCTACCTGCTGCACCCGCTGCTGCTCATGGTGGCCGCGCAGTTCCTCGACGCGTCGGGACGGGAGGACGTGGTGGGCCTGGCGTTCTTCGTCCTGGTGCTGCTGGCGCTGAGCTGGGCGTCGCAGCGCTGGATCGAGGCGCCCGCGCAACGTCTCGGACGCCGTCTCGGACGCCGGCTCGGCCGTCCCGCGCGGCGGGACACGAACGTCCAGCCGCAGGTGCTCGCGTCCTGAGCCGTCCGCGTTCACAGGCGAGGACCGTCCCGGCGCCGTTTTCACAGCTCAGCGCCGGAATTGAAAAAATGGGCCTGCGTTCAGTCTGAAGGCATACCGCTAGAAGCGTCGCAGGTCGCCTATGTTCTCCGGCTAGAAGGCGTTCTATTCGGGCCCGGACGCCGAATTCGCATGTGGTCATTTCCGTATCCGTGGTCAATAGTCGGTGTACGAGGCCGGTGCCACGTCCTGACGTGTCATCGGCCGGGGACCGGCAGGGCCAGGCGGTCGCCACGTTTCTTCTTCCACCCCCTGAAAGGACCCCCCGCTCATGAGGAAGCGCAGACTGTTGGTCGCGATGCCCATCGCGGTTCTGACTCTGACCGGTACGTCGGTGGCGAACGCGGCGGCTGAGCAGCCGTCGCCGCCCCCGCGTACCAACATCGTCGGCGGCGTGCCCGCCACGGAGACGTACACCTGGATGACTTCGTTGCAGAACAACGGACGGCACAGCTGCGGCGGCTCCCTGGTCGCGCCGCAGTGGGTCATCACCGCGACGCACTGCGGTCAGCCCTCGTCCGTCCGGATCGGCACGAAGACCTACAACGCCGGCGGTGAGACCCGCCAGGTCGCGAGCCGCCAGGTCATCGGCGGCGACCTCGCCATTCTCCGCCTGTCCAGCCCGTCGACGATGACGCCCATTCCCATCGCCTCCACCGCTCCGGTCGGGTCCGCGACCCGCCTGATCGGCTGGGGCCAGACCTGTCCGACCCGAGGCTGCGGGGGCGCTCCCGTCCAGCTGCAGCAGCTCGACACCACCATCGTCGCCGACAGCCGGTGCTCCGGCATCGACGCCGCCAAGGAGATCTGCACCGACGGCGGCAACGGCAAGGGCGCCTGCTACGGCGACTCCGGCGGCCCCGCCGTGACCGGCGGACCGGGCGCCTGGCAGCTCGTCGGCGCGACCAGCCGCGGCGGCCAGACGTGCGCGCAGGGCCCCGCGATCTACAGCGACACGGCCTACTACCGCGACCAGATCCTCCGGATCACCGGTGGCACCGCGACCGTCGCTCGCTGACCTTCGCGGAACCGAACGTGCCCTCCGCCGGAGCGCGGTGCCCGGCGGAGGGTACCCACCCTGCTCCCCCACCTTGAGGTATTCATGGTCGCCAGAAAGATTCTGAGGGTCTGTGCCGCGTCGTTGATCGGCCTGGCCTTCGTGACCGGCACGGGCGTGTCCGCTTCGGCGGCGCCCGCGCCGGAGCAGTCCACCCAGCAGTCCGTCAACGTCCGCACCCTCCGGTATGACACGAGCCGGGCCGCCGAGTTCAAGGAGGCATGGGACGAGGGCGCGAAGATCTGGAACGAGCACGTCAAGAACGTCCAGCTGGTTCCAGGGACTCCCGCCGAGATCACCATCCTCGCCGACAACGGTTGGCCCCGCGCGCAGGTGCAGAGCCTCGGCCGCGGCACGGTCTGGATGGGCCGCCAGGCCACCCAGCAGGGCCACTACGTGATCCGGATCGCCTCCCACGAACTGGGTCACATCCTCGGTCTCCCGGACCGGCGTACGGGCCGCTGCGATGACCTGATGTCCGGCGCCAGCGCCGGCACGGCCTGCAAGAACCCCAACCCCAACCCGGCGGAGATCGCCGAGGTCGAGCGCAACTTCCAGTTCGGCCGCTCGGGCGTCAAGCCCGGCACCGTCCTGAGCGAGGCGCCGGTCCTCACCCGCCACTGAACCGTTCTCCGTGTCCGGCCGGGGCGCACTGGAGCCGTGCCCCCGCTTGACGCCGGATGAGGAGGGTTCACCGATCCCCGCCCCTTGACGGGACCTGAGGGCGTCCGTTCCTTCCGGCAGGCGCCCTCAGGTCCCCTTTTTCGGGCGGGGCAGGAACGGGACGAGCGCCGTGCCGGCGGCGGTGATGACGGCGGCGACGACGAAGGCGGTCGAGTACCCGTCCACGAGGTCGGTGCCGGAGCGGGCCGCGGCCGTACCGAGAACGGTGAGGCCGATGGCGCCGCCGATGACGCGGGACGTGTTGACCACGCCCGCCACGGCACCCGCCTCCGACGACGGAGCGCCCGCGGTCGACGCCTCCACCAGCGGTGTCATCAGCAGCCCGAAGCCGAGCGCCATGACCGCGCCGGGCCCGAGGATCGAGCCGAGGAACGTTCCGTCCTCGTCCAGGGCGACGCTCTGCCAGGCGAACCCGGCGGCGGCGAGGAGCCCGCCCGCGCCGGCGAGGAGCCGGGGGTCCATTCGGGCCATGAGGGTGGGCACCAACCGGGAACCGATGATGATCCCCATGGTGTGCGGCAGGAACGACAGGCCTGTCTTGACCGCGCTGAAGTGCAGGACGTTCTGCATGTAGAGCGACAGGAAGTACCACAACGCGAAACCGGCCGCCATGATGACGAGAGTGGTGAGATTCCCGACCGCGACGCTCCGCAGCCGGAACATTCCCAACCGGACGAGCGGCTGCGCCGACCGAGCCTCGACGGCGACGAACGCGCCCAGCAGCACGAGACCCGCCGCGAGCGGGAGCAGCGCCGACCAGCCGTGCTCCTCCGTCCGGCCGATGCCGAACGCGACGAGCCCGACGCCCGACGTCACGAGCACGGCCCCCGGCAGGTCGAGGCGCTGCCGCGCGGCGGCGGGACGGTCGCCGCGCAGCCACATCAGCGCGATGCCCGCCACGATGGCCCCGGCGGGCACGTTGATGAGGAACACCCAGCGCCAGCTCAGATAGTCGGTGAGCAGCCCGCCGACCAGCCCGCCCGTGGCGCCGCCCGCGGTGCCGACGGCCGTCCACATGGCGATCGCCCTGGTCCGCGCGGGCCCGTCCGGGAAGGTGGCGGTGACCAGCGACAACGTGACCGGCGCGAGGATCGCGGCGCCGAGGCCCTGCACGGCGCGGGCACCGATCAGCGTCCCCGCGTCCTGCGCGAACCCGCCCGCGAGGCTCGCCACGGTGAACAACCCAAGCCCCACGAGGAAGACGTTCCTGCGTCCGAAAAGGTCGGCGACACGCCCACCGAGCAACAGGAACCCGGCGAACGTCACGGAGTAGGCGTTCACGACCCACTGGAGACCGGTCGCGCCGAGCCCGAGCCCGGCGCGCATCTCAGGCAACGCGACATTGACAACAGAGATGTCGAGGACGACGAGGAACTGCCCGATGGACGCGGCCAGCAGCGCCGCCCAACCGGGAGTAGACGGACGTTCCACCGCCTTCCCGGCGATCTGGGGGTCATGGGTCGTGGTCATACCTGACAGGCTGCACCAGCCGGCCCCTCCCCCGCGTCCTCCCCCAGACCCAAACCACAAGGTCACATGGACGTAGGACCTCCGACGCCCCTGGAGGACCAGACGCCGTAGGTCACCGCCGACAGGGTCAGCGCAGCCGCTGGTACGCGGCGTAGGTCGCGGCCCCGTACACCAGATGCGGCACCACGTCGGACATCCAACTCGACGCGGACCACTCGCGCGGGTCCGTGACCCCCAGAGCCGTCATCGGAACGTTCGACCCCGCCATCGCCAGTCCCCCCAGGGCGAGCACACCAACGGGCCACGGCACCCGCCGCCGCGCCAACGGCGCGTAGCACAGCGCCGCGCCGACCCCCGTCGCGAAGCCGAGCAGCGCCCCGATCGCCTCCTTCCGGTTCTCCGCCTTCTCCCCCTCGCCGAGCCCGACGCGCACGTCGTCCGCCATCTTCTGCACGGTGTCCTGCGGCGTGCTGCTCCCCCCGCGCGCCCGCACCGCCATGTCGAGGTACGTCGTGGCATTGAGCGCGCTGGTCCCCACGGCCCCCGCGATCACCCCGTTGATAAAGGTACGCATAACGCCCCCGCTACCCCACGACACCACCTTGATGCGCTCCGGCGGGCCGTGGAGAGTCCGAACGAGCATCAGATCTCTTTCAGGAGATCCACGAGGTATCTCACCGAGCGCTCGAGACTCACCGCGGTGACCGACAGGTCGTTCATGGCCTTGGTGTAAACGTCGACCTCCGCCCGCTTGTCGACGAAGTGAGCGCCGGTGAGCCGGCCCAGGTACACGACATCGGACAGGTCGGGTTCGGCGAAGCGCAGGATCGTGAACGGGCCGCCCGCCGCCGAGTGCCAGCCCGCCTTGAACGGCACGATCTGCAGCGACACGTGGGCCAGCTCCGCCATCTCGATCAGGCGCCTGATCTGGGCTCGCAGCACCCCGCGGCCGCCGAGCGGGCGGCGCACGACCGCCTCGTCCAGCACGGCCCACAGCATCGGCGCCTCGCGGGCGACGAAACGCTCCTGCCTCATCATGCGGAACCGGACCCGCCGCTCGACCTCGTCCTCCGAGGCGCCGGGGGCACCGAGCCGGACGACCGCACGCGCGTAGTCCTCGGTCTGCATCAGCTCGGGAACGAACGGCAACTCGTAGGTTCGCACCACCGAGGCGGCCTCCTCCAACCCCAGGTACACCTCGAACCCGCGCCGCAGGGTGTCGCCGTACCACTGCCACCAGTCGGGACGGTTCGCCTCGTCGGCGAGCCGCAGCAGCGACGCGCGAGCGGCGGGATCGGTCACACCGTAGAGGGTGAGCAGGTCGGCGACGTCCCGCACCTTGACGCCGACTCGGCCCAGCTCGATCCGGACGACCTTCGAAGCGGAGCACCGGATGAAGCGACCCGCGTCCTCGATGGAGAACCCGCCGGCCTCGCGCAGACCGCGCAGCCGCGCCCCGAGCAGGATTCGCCGCGCGGTCGGCCCCCCACGCGGGCCGGATGACTCACCCTCCCCGGCGCGCATCGCCGTCTCCACCCCCACGGGACGCACCGCGGGCACCGGACCATCGCCTTCGGACACCGGGACGAGCCGCCAACAGGCGGCCTCCCATCTCCGAAGATCGGACGGCGTGCCACCGCACAGCTCCACGATCCGGAGCACGTCCCGCACCCGGGGCGGCCGTGCCCCCTGGAGGAACTCGGACATGGTGGTCCGCGCCAGAGCAGGGGCGTCCGCCGGGCCCGTTTCACTTCGGGAACGGTCGACGAGTTGACGCAGGCTGAGGCCCGCGCGCCGGCGCAACTCGTCGAGCATTCCCATCAGCTCGTGCAGCGTCCTGGCCCGCCTCGGATCGACCGAGGCGGGTGAACTGCTGAAGGTGGACGACCTGCGGCGCGGCGGCGACCGCTCCCCGTTCTTGTCGCCGTCCCCCTTTCCGGAACGGTTGAGCAGTTCCGCGGTCTCACGCCACCGCCGCTCCCATTCCGCCAGGTCACCGCCGCAGGCGGTCACGTAGGCGCGGGTCACCTCCCAGCCTGGGAATCGTTGCCCTGACGCGGCCTCGGCCAGTGTGGTGTGGCCGTAGAACGACCGGCGGGCCATCGAGCGGTAAGGGGGGCCGCCCGCGTCGGCGCGGAGCTTCCGCAGCGCCACCGCGAACGCCGCCGTCGGCCCCTCCATGGGATCCAGAGGCTTCTCTGGTCGTGGCATCGGCCCGCCCCGTCACCGAGAACCCCACGCGTGATTCCCGGGACTCATGGGACCGCCGGGGCGGGAACCGGACGACGCTGGACCCGTGCGCACCCGAACAGGGCGGCGAGCTCGGCCATGACCGTCGCGGCGTATGCCGCGACGCCGGCGGTCCGGTAGGGGTCGGCCCCTGCCACGGCCGGAATCGTGATCGCCATGACCACGATCAGGATCACGATGATCAACGACCGGTGTCCGCGCCATGCCCGACCGGGCTGGCGGAGAACTGAAGAACACATCGACGCATCTCTTTCCGGGCTGGTTCGTTTGATGGCTCGGGCGAAGACATGACGGGACACGGGGCTCGTCGGACCCGCCCGGTTGCCGCCGAGCGTGCCGCCCATTTCCCGTCTTATGCATCATCGTGGCGGATGGCGTCTGGAATCGGGAAGCATTCGGCCCTACGCGTTGTTCGGAGTCTGAACGAGGCGGGGCACATACTCTCCACAACAGGCTCGCGTCAATGCCTGGTTGTTCGGAACTTCCCCCGAAGCATGAGCAGACGTTCATGCAAAGTCTGGACAACGCCGGTTCCTCCGAGAACCCGAAACACCAAGACCGCTCAAGCCGCACACATTTCCGCAGGTCAACCGCCTGACACTCGTCCCCTTTCCGAAACGACCGGGTCCAGACCGTCCTGGGACTTGCCGGACAACGCCCAAGCCGACTTACCTTGAGACGTCTCCGACACATGGTGGCCGCCGTGCCCCACGGCCGGACGACCCGATCGACGCATCCGTCTGATGGCTCGGGCGGGACCGATCGACAGGGGCCTCCCGTTGCCGCGGGAGGCCCTCACGTCGATGCGACGCGGGATGCCGAGGTCGACCAGAGGCCCGACCCCGCTTGTGTGGGAGCCGCGGTTCCACAGTGGTACCGCCGGCCGTTCCGTCGACTCTCCCGTATGCGGCCAGAATTCCCGCGCATGGCGACGCCTTGGAGAACGTGCCCGTTTAGCCGAACGGGATCCTTCCTGCCCTCATCGCAGGTGCCCCGTATTGGGTATGGGTGGTCAACGCTCCATGAAAAGCAAGATCCCAAGAGGGAAACAGTTGGCGATACTCTGGCCGCTGCTTCCGGCGGTCCGACAAGAGGAGCGTGAGCCCAGTGCTTCCCGCCCCCGAAGACGCGCTTCCCGTTTCTCTCACTCCCACGCAGGCCAACACGATCGCGCTGGCGCTGGACTCGGGCATTGGCGCGGAACCGCAGTGGGGCGATCCGCGCGGTATCTCCGGCGACTGCCTGGCCGTCAGCGGAATCCTCGGCTGGCACGACCCCGGCGAGCAGAATTTTCGGGTGGCGCTCACCAGGCGGCAATGGGACGTGATCGTCGCGGAGCTCGACCGGGGCGCCCTGACCCTGCTGCAGAACGGGGAGGAGCGTCAGGCACGCGAGTGCATGCGGGCCCGTGATGCCGTGCTCGCCCAAGTCGGGCGGGATCTGCCCGCACATCATGGGCGGACCGCGATCGCGCGGCAGCGCCTGGAGCCCGGCGACGCTGGTTACTACACGCTGTTCCAGCCGCCCCGGGGTGGCTGGCGCACCGGCTTCACCTACGGACGACCGGACGCCGCCACCGGTCCGCCGATTCGGTCCGCCGTGCCCGGCCGGGGCCTGGCCGTCGCCACGGGCACTCCCACCGTCGACGTCACGGTGCAGACCGTGCCCGCCGCGCCGGACCTCGACGTCGCGGCGTGGGAATACGTTGGGGAGATCAGCCAACATTGGGTCGGTTTCCCCTATCCCGAACTGGTCCTCGCTGTCCCCGACCAGAAGGGCACGGAGCTATGGGAACTGTCCACCGAGGTGTGGCCGCATGTGGTGTACCGCGTGCGGCTATGCGTCCGTGATATCGGCAGCGCCCAGGAAGAACACAGGGTGCAGTTGTGGCCGGGGCGCGCGGACACCCCCGTCGAACAAAGACGCCCCACGCCGCGTGAAGAATGATGAGCGCACCGCGGCCGCATCTCAGCCGGTGTGATCGATAGTGATTCGCGGCGGCAGGAGCATCTTGTTCAAAACCAGCTGTGGGATTGTTCCAATGGGTGGGTGCCGCCTCCGCCGACGCATCCGCAGGGTGGTGGCCGCCGTCGTGCCCAGGATCACTTTCGTGGAAAACGCCAGGTCTACCTGGCGGCAGGTGCCGCCAGTGTTCGGTGCGTCCTGGCAGACCGTCCACCGGCGCTTCGCCGAATGGAGTATGCCCGGTTGTGGGCCAGGTGAATGGGGTTGGGATCGTTTCAGGGATGGACGGTGACGTTCAGGTATACCGTTCGTCCGCTGAGCAGCCAATTTTGTAGTGGGGAGCTGGACGCGCGACACGACGCCGTTACCGGGCCGCCGCTGTCGGCGTAGGGCGCGGCGGTGGTGCATTTGGCGAGGTAGCCGTATCTGAGATCGTCCATGACGTAGAAGGTCGCCGTCGCGTTTCCGTAGCCGCCTCGGTTGAAAACGTTCCGGAGACGTCACAGCCCTGGGACAGCGAACACGGGCCGTCTCAGTCGGAGGACACGACGGTGAAATCAGGGCTGGACGGACACGGAGTCGGCGTCTCCTCTTCCGGTTCCGGGGAGGGCATGTCCGTGTCCGGTTCTGGGGTGGTCCTCGTTGGCCCCGGCGGCGATGGTGTTGTAACGCCGCCTGTCGCTTCGGCCTTCTCCGACCACCACCAGCCCAGGTCCTTCATCTTGACGAAGACCGTGATGAAGGAGGCGGTGACGGTGATGACGGCGATGGCGCTCCGGGGGGCGTCGTCCCACCTACCAACTCCCCGTTAAGCCGGGCTCGCACGTCCACGTGTCATATGGAGCAATTGGCAGGCGACAAGTGATAGCGAGCCGCATCCCCCTATCGCAGCATTGTGAAGCTAGCGGAAGACCGAGTTCGCACCGCCCGTCCACGACACCAGCACCGAAGGTGCCGAGCCACTGCACGCAGACCGGGAACCCACCGTCGGGGACGACACGGAACCACGCCCTGACACCGGGGAGCCGGAGTCCGAACCGCCGGGCGAGGCCGCCGAACAACCCGACGATAGGACAGGCGAGGGCGCGCCACTCGACCACGAGGACGCCACGGAACCCGTCCAAGACACCGAAGATCGGCCCGCCGACCGGGATGATCCCCAGCCGTTCCGGGACGGAGAACAGGAACGACCGGACGAAACCGACCGATTCGCGGGCCTCCCCACCCGCACCGACCTTGACCCCGCCACCACCGGAGAACTCACCGCCGACCGCGGCGAACCCCTCAACCCGGTCAACGAAAACCAAGACCTGCGCGAACCCGATCCGGAGAGAGACTCGGGCTGGAGGAAATTGGCACGTAGCCTCAGTAATGACGCCGAGGACGCCATCAAGACCGGTGACAACATGAGCAACGCCACGCTCAAGCTGACCAAGCACCGGCCGCCAACGGACCTCCGGACCGAAACAAGGGACAACAGCCCCCCTGCCAAAGACGCGGACCACTCGGCCAATATTCCCAGTGCCGCGATGGGGGTCGTTGCCGCTGTTATGGTCATGCACAGCGTGCTCCAGGGCATTCGCGCGACCCGAACCAGAATCCTAGGGAGGAACGATGGCAGTAGTGACCGATGATCAGGTGGCCACGCTGCGTGCTCAACTCGCCGGCCAGGACGAAGAGCATCTTCGGCTGCTACATCAGCTTGACCCGAAGTCGGCCAATGTCGGATACACGGCGCTGGTCACCGGTGCCTTCTTCGAGGCCGTTCAGCGGCACTTCGTCAAGGATGGGAAGCCAGCGGATGACGCGGAGATCATCGACTTCGTCACCTCGGTACGGCTGAGGCTCGAAGAGGAGGAAGGCAAGCTCGACCCGAACGCGGCCGAAATAATGATCAAGATCGCTCTCGGCAAGCTCCCCGGCGAGGCCCGGAAGAACATTAGCGGCGACGTCGGCCACGGGACCCAGATCCTGTTGCTCGCAGGGCTGATCGGGGACGCGGAACTCACCTCGAACGAACTCGACAATTTTCTCGTGCAAGCACGCTTCATCGCGGATGAAATACACTCATGACCGACTTGACGGGCATTGAGGTGCAGGAAGAACACATTGAGCACCTCCGCCGGTTTCTGAGCGACGATCCTTCGGAACCGAACGAGCCAACCGCCAAGGATGCCATCGCTCACAACTTGATGGCCTACTCGGCGTTCGCGGTGGCGGTGCTGCGGAAGTTCTCCCCGACCTACTCGGTCCCGGAGATCATCCGATACGTCACCGACCTACGGAAAGCCGTCGTCGCGGACGAGTCGTTGCAGATCAACCCCCGTGTCGCGGAGGGTCTGATACGCGAGGTCCTTCAAGACGAAACCTTCACGGACACCGCTCCCTTTGGGGCCGACAACGAGACCATGGCCAGCGCCAGCTTTCTCATTCTGCTGGACCTCTGCCACCAGGCGAAGCTCGACGGACCCGAGGTGGAGGAGTTCCTGCAGGAGTCGACGGACTATGCCCGGCGATAGCTGGAGGTTCAACAGGCGGCTGCGAAGTGAGTTGACCCCATCGGCGGCTGGGTCGGATGGGTGCCGTGGGCGGGGCGGTATTCGCGGTCCGGGTGTGCGGTAGCGCCGAGGGTTGTGCGACCGGGGCGGCGGATGGCGGACGGGCCGGGCGGGTGCGGACCGGGCACGGCCTGGTGGAGTCGGCGCTGACGCCAAAGGTTCCGCAAACCGAGACAGCTGATAATGCACGGAGCGGGTCGGGCACCGCCGGATGAGTGAGTGGGCGGTGGGGCCGAGGACTCCGCACACCGGGACCGCAGATCGTGGACGGGCAGGCCGGGCGGGTGCGGGCGGTTGAGTGGGTGGGCGGTGGCTCCGGGCGGAGAACCGAAGGCAGAGGCAGGTGCACGGCAGCGCTCTGGGATGGACGACGGTCGTGGGTGGCCCGGCGGGTTGGCCATGTGGTTGGGGAAGCCGGTGGGGAACGCGACCGGTCCCGGCCGCAGCGGTGGGCGGACGGGACCGGTGTAACGGGCGGATCTGTTAGCTGGCGCAGATCGCGTAGGCGCTGATGCCGACGGTGTCGTAGCCGATCTGGCGGCCGAGGGCGATCCAGCCGCGGCCGTCAGGGGTGGGGAACGAGCCGACCAGGATGGCGCCGTTGCCCTGCGCCTCGCCGCCGCCTCCGAGGACGTACTTGCCGCTGGGGCAGTAGACCACGCGGCGCTGGAAGTTGGGGACGTTGGCGTTCGGCAGGGTGACGATCTGGTAGCCGGGCGGGACGGCGGCCTGCGGCGCGGTCGGCTTGGCCGGGGACTGGGTGCTCTGCGCGGCGGCTACCCCGGCCGTGGCCAGGCAGGTCGCCGCGGTTGCCGTGGCCAGAGCCAGAGCGGTGGTCTTCATGGACGGCATGGGCTCTCTTTCGTCGGTGGTCTCTGCCCCACCGGTGGGCCTGAAAGCGACACACCTGGGACCCATGGGTGTGCCGTGACCTCTGGCGGGCGAGTCGACCATTGAGGGTTGGACACGACAAGTATTCATGCGATCACAGTCAGTGTCTGCACACTTTCCGCATTCGACTTGTTACACACAGTCTTGGTCGGGCGGCAATGGACGGCGTGTGGACGCGAAATGGGCTTGCTGCCTGCGACAATGCGAAGCCAAACCTCCAGCGGCCGTCCAAATACGGTCAGCAACGGCTGTCGTGGCGCGTGAGGGCCGTACTGCTGGGCCTCCTCGTACTGCGCCAGGGCCCCGGTGAATCCCGCTTGGACTCGACGGTGCGGCTTGCCAGGGTGGCGGGCCGGTTGTGCGCAGAAATGGCGTCCGTTCTGGACGGCTGCCACGTCGCCGGGGCAAGGGGAGGTAAGTGGGCCGGGCCGCCCGGCCGCTGGGCGTCCCAGCAGCTGTCTGTGGTTCGGGTCGCCGGTTCGATCGGTGATTAGGCTTCCGGCAGGGCGTGATTTCGCTGGCGGATGGGAGCCTTCATGGACGTGCCAGGTGGGATCGACCGCAGGGTGCTCGCCCGCCATATCGCCGCGGACGTCGACCGGGCGGCGCCGCTGCTCGCGCGGATACTGCTCGTGCGGGCGGTCTCCAACATCCGTCACCACCGCGGCGGGCATGCCCTCTGGGTGGCGAGGGACGTGGCCGCCGACTGCGGCGCGGAACTCGAAGCGGCCGGGGCGGTCACACGGGAACTGGCCCGCGCGCTGGTCCCCGGCCATGACGCCGACCGTGACCTCACTCCCGCGATCGCCGCGACCCGGCGGCTGAGCCACGCCATCAGCAGTGAGGACAACGCATACGCGAGATACTCAATGGCCACCGATCCCGACATCTCCATCGACAAGAGGCGGGCCGGTGAACTGGGCGACGAGTGGGAGGAGCAGCGGGGACTCCTTCGCGAGGCCCGCCATGGAATGCCCGCAGGTCTGGGCAGCGGCGAGACCGGCTGCGTGCTGCTGGACCGCGCCCTCGACCACGTCTTCAAACGAGGTCTCTACTACCAGGCCCGCTACCACCTGTTCAGCCGGGAGCCCGAACGCCAGTGGCGCCGCCGCGTCGCCAATGTCCTGCACGCTGCGGCGTGCGCCAAGCTGGGTCGCGCCAACAAGGCCGCTCTCGGCGACTTGGCCGACAACATCCGCGACGGACGCCGCGCGATCGACGGCACGACACAAAGTGCATGGGCACAGCAAGCAGTGAGCCGACTCGAAGCGATCGCGACCCCGGTGTTCGCCCTGCAAGAGCCGCTCACGCTCCACAAGGCCACCGCGATCCGGCTGCTGGCCCTGTGCCTGGCCCGCGAAGCGGAGACCGCCCGCACGCCCGCCCCCGGCGCCCCTTTCCGGGGCGTCGCCGTCGGCGTCACCCTCCTGGAACGGAACCCCTTCGACTAACGACACGCACACCGTCAACGTCGCCGCCGCCCCAGCAACCCCTCATCCACATGGCGAAAGGACGGTCACTCTCCTGCGCCTCGTAAAACGCACAAGTCGTAGAAGACGCGCGGCACGGCGCCCGGGACGGTCAGTGGGCCGGGCCGCCCTGCTTGAGTTCAGCCAACAGGACAGCGAACTGAGTGGCGGTCAGGGCGAGGTGACCCGCCTCCGGAGCCTTCGAATCCCGCACCCAGATCTTGGACGTGAAACGCCCCAGCTCAACACAGTGCTGGTCGTTTGCTCCGCCGCTGTGAGTGCTCTTCCGCCACTGAATACTCATTCGTAACTCTCCAAGTACCGCTTGATGATCTCGCGGGAGCCCTCCTCAGAGAGCGCCTTCGCGCCGATACGGTCAACATAACCGACACTTCGCGGACCTCGCCAGGCGCCTCGATCAAACGGCCACCGTTTTGGGCACCCGAATAGGCGATGTCGCGGCTCTCCAAGGAGAGAACCTGGAGCGACCCGTCAACGCCCACGTGCGCGCCCGACTTAAAGGGAACGATACGGAGGGTAACCTGCGGCAGGTTTGCCATAACCAACAGGTGTTCCAACTGAGCCCTCATCAGTTCCGGAGAACCAACCTCACGTGCCAGCACGCTCTCATCGAGCGTCGCCCACATCTCAACGTCGGTTCCCCTGTCGAAGAAGGACTTCTTCCGAGCGACTCGTTCCGCCATCTCCGCTTCGAAGTCCTTCCAGCTACCGACCTGGACATAGGACCGGGTGTACTCATCGGTCTGCAGAGCCAGCGGGATCACCTGACCGTGATAGGTCCGGATCAGGTGGGACTTATGCTCGTACTTGACGAGCTGCTTTCCCCACATGGGGTCGTGGGCCATTCGGGCAAACCAGAGCAAGAGCTGAAATAGCAGACCCATTCCGTAATGCCTGTCGAGCGCCCGTGCGTGATCGTCCTGGAGACGTCGCCGCCCCGCTTCGATATTGGATACAGTGCCGCGCGTCACCCCCATGATTTGCCCGCACTGGGTGAGCGAGAGACCCATCTTCTCACGCCAGAACCGCAGGTAGAAGGCCAGAAAGACCTACATAGAGATCTTGGGGTCGAGAGGCTCGCGCACGATCGGTATTTACATCCTACGCTGTATCCGTCTCGGACGACTACAGGCGAAACATAGAACACCACAGTGATCCTTGTCACGGGAAATCGGAACCTCAGGCAAGGACGGAAACGATGGTGATGGCGACGACAGGAAAAATGATCTTTCTCCTCATGTGAACGCCCGCCTCGGTAGGGCTTGCAAGGACGCTCGCGGCCTCGCGGCTGCACAATTGGGACTATTCCCACATTGTCGACGATGCACTTCTTATCGTGTCGGAGCTCGTGACCAATGCCACCGAGCAGACGCCGAACAAGGAGATATGTGTCCAGGTCAGTCGGGACGCGGACGGCCTCCTTATCGCCGTGTGGGACGGCGACCCGGAGTACCCTCGGCCCAAGCCGCACGTCGTCCTCAACCTCGAAGACCTCGACATCTCCAAGGAGGCCTTCGACGACAACGGCGGCTGGGGCCTGCACATCGTCCGCGCCCTCTCCGTCCGATGCGGAGCCACACGAGACCCGGCCGGAGGCAAATGGGTCTGGGCGCGAATGCTCCCGTAAAGGGCTTACGCCCAAAGACCGACCATCCCGACCAGCGGCGCCCGCCTATATTCCCCTTCTTGTCATGCAGTCCGGCCTCCGCTCACGCTCGAAGCAAGCAGCCGTACCCAGCGATGTACCGCCCGCTGGTCGTTCAGGATTCCCCGCAGTACGGCGAAACTCGCCCAAGAGCCGTTGTGGTGGTATTCGTCGAAGACTGCTGGGCCTTCGCGCGGCGTGGGCACGACACGATCGCAAGGAGATACACCCCGAACGGGTGTTCCGCACTGCCGTGGGTGCGGCGGACACCGGCACTCCCTACCGACCACACGATGAGAACCGCACGACCGCCTTGGCACAGGAACGGCCCTTCGCCACTGGGCGCTTCGCAAAGTGCCGTCGGAGCGCTCGCCTGAGGTTTCACGCCGGAGCCGGTCGTCAGCGAGATCAACGGCACTTTGCAAAATGCCCCCCTCTGTCGGACGCTGGCGCGCGACTGGAAGCCCACTTCGAGAAGCCGCCTCGGCCGACTCGCCAACCCGAACATCGTCACACCAGGCGCGTTGAGCGCGAGGGCGACGCCAACCAGCTGACTCGACCCTGTTCGCCCTCGGACAGGAACGGGACGGCAGTGTCTTACGCTCCGGCTTACCGGCAGGACCTCACCGCACTGGCCTGCGCAGCGGGCGCGGGCCAGCGAGGTGCGCGGCCGGACGTTCAGGGGACGACGGTTACGGTCAGGGCGGGTGCGGCCGGGATCCGGTAGGTGCCCGGGGCGGGGCGGACGGTGTCGGCGATGGCGTGGCTGACGGCGTCCGGAAGGGTGATCTCCAGGGCCTGGTCGGTGTGCCGGTGCGTGAACTCCTCCCCCGGCAGCAGAACCACGGGCTTGCCGGGGCCGCGCAACACCAGCTGGTTGCCGTGCGGAACGCGGGCGGGCAGCACCCGGACGAGCTGCGGGACGTGCTGCTCACCGAACTCCAGGGCGACGCCATCGGACGTGTCGGCGTCCAACCGGTGGAAGAACAGGAACCCGGTGCCGGACCCGTCGCGGGCGGAGCCCTCTCGCACGGTGTGGGCCACGTCCGGGAGTCCGGCCAGCGACGTGCGGTCAAGGTCGGTGACCAGGTGCGGTAGATGCGGCGCGAGCGCGTCGACGAATCCGACGACGTTCCATGACTGCGCCGCGTGCAGCTCGTCGGTGGTGATGCCGACGAACTGGAGAAACTCGACCTCGCCGAGGGACGTCCGCGCGCCGCCGAGTTCAGGATCGACGACGAACGCGCCCGCCCGGATCACCGAGTCGGGACGATCCGGGTCGATCGGATCCGGGAACTCGACGTAGTGCCCGGCCCTGAAGTCGTTCCCGCTCTTGGACACGTACGACGCCAGGTTCTCCAGGTGGAAGAGCGCCCAGTTCGGCGGCTGCCGGTCCTCCGTACCACGCGGCACGCGCAGCGTGAACTCGTACCCGCGTTCCTCGTGCGGTGCGGTCAACGCATAGCCGATCAGATGCCAGTGAGGTACCGGCTCGTCCCGCGGATATATCGCGATCGTGTTGGTGACGAACTGCCCCATCGGCACCGGCATACCGAACGGCCGGTGCGCGATCGGCGCGTCCCACTCCAACCGCTCCACGTCCCCGTATCGAGCCTTCAGCACCGCATCGATCGCCTCCCAGCCGCGGACGTTCAGCATCGCATCCCTTCGCAGACCTGCATGTCCCCCGACCGACGCGGCCCAGGATTTCATCCCGAACACCAACTGGGCGACCGGTTCCCCGACCGCCCAGCCAACTGGCGTTGACCCCACTGGTGGGATCAGGTGACGAGTTGCTCCGCGTCGTCGATGAACACGGCCCGCCGAATCCACCGCTCAAGCTCGGCCTGATCCCTGCAGCCGTGGATGCGCTGCGTGTCCGGGTCCGGGGGACGAAGGTCGCGAGCCCAAAGGAGGCGGAACAGCACCGTCTGCATGCCTCCTAATTCGCCGCGCCAAAGCCCACTCGACAGGCCGGTCCACAGACCTTCGCACCAATGCCCCTCGGCGTGGTCTTCCCTCCAATTCCTGGGCCGCGGACGGACCAGCCTGGGTGTCACCGCTTTCTGGAGGTCCACCTTGAAGAGTTCCTCGGCGGCGTCGATGAAGCGAACGCGCTCCACCCAGCGCTCCAGTTGCTCGTGATTCGTGCAGTTCAGGAGACGCTCGCGGAGTGCGTGCGAGACGTCGAGCCCACGGGCGTCCATGATGATGAGCACACCCTTCGCCAGACCCCTCGCCTTGCCTCTGCGGTGGCCCCGAACCAGGCCGTGTACCTTACCGTTGGACAAATGCTGCCTGGCGAAGTCAGAATGCCAGCGCAACCTCCCATTGTGCCTTCTGCTGAACAGACCATCTCTTTTCTCGCGGGGCACACTCACGAGGTCTTCGGCGATGTCGATAATGCCCGCGCGCCTGATCCAGCGGTCTAGTCGTTCAGTGTCCGTGCAACTGGTGATGCGCTCGCGAATCTCGTCGGGAACCGTGACGCCACGCCCCTCGAGCACAAGCAGAATCGCTCTCGCCTTGCTAGCGGCCTCACTTACGGCGATGTGAGACTTGACCTGCTCCAACTCCCGTTCGTAGTCCTCGATATCCACCTTGACCTCTAAGAACGCAGCTCAGTCGAGGAGGTCTTCCGCCTTGTCGACGACGACCGCGCGCTTGATCCAGCGGTCCAATTGCTCAGTGTCCGTGCAGCCAGTGACGCGCTCGCGAACCTCGTCGGGAACCTCGACACCACGCACTTCCAGCACATACAGGAGCGCGTCGACACGTCCAACGACACGTCCCTCGGCACGTCCCTCGGCACGTCCCTCGGCTCTGCCTTGGGCGATGTACGACTTGGCGAAGTCGGACTGCCACCCGTAATTCTTGGTGTCCACTTTGACCGCTGAGAACGTTCAGGCGTCAGGCGAAGAGACCTTCGACTTTGTCGATGACCGCGACACGCCTGGGCCAACCGACAAGCTGGTCGATATCGGCGCAGCCCATGACACGCTCGCGGACATCGTTGGGAACCACAAGACCACGCGCCTCAAGCACATACACGAGCGCCTCGGCGCGTCCCTCGGCTCCGCTATCGGGCGATGTGGGACTTGGCAAAATCGGACTGCCAGTCGTAGTTCTTGATGTCCACATCGACCGCTGAGAACGCTCAGGCGTCAGTCGAGGAGCTCCTCGACGTTGTCGATGACCACAGCGCGTTTGAGCCAGCCCTTGAGCTGCTCGACGTCGGTGCAGCCCATGACACGCTCGCGGACATCGTGGGGAACGGCGATGCCACGCGCCTCCAACACGACCAAAAGCGCATCAGCCTCGCCCTCGGCACGTCCTTCGGCACGTCCCTCGGCGCGTCCTTCGGCTTTGCCCTGGGCGATGTGCGACTTGGCGAAGTCGGACTGCCACGTGTAGCCGGCGGTCTTCACGATCTCCTCCAGGAGCTTGCGGGCGGTTTCGGAGAGGACACCTTCCAAGTACTCAGAGTACACGTTGCCCTTATCACGGGCGGCGACCTCGATTGCGGCGGCCACGCTGGCCAGGACGTCCTCGCCGTGGGGGCCGTCGGCGTAGGCGGGCGTACTGAGGACCGCGAGCTCGGGGAGTCGGCATGCCTGGTCGATGTCGGTGATCGGGGGGATCAGGCCGGGGTGGAAGGTCAGCGGCTTGAGCAACCATCCGGGGTGTCCCATGCGGATCGGTGCCGCGCAGGCCCTGGCGGTCTTCTGGTCGGGACACATGACCAGCAGGGTCACCGGACACTCGTGGCGAAGCCGCAGCAACGCCAGGTAGGCGGGCCAGCTGAAGGCTTTGTGGTTGTCGTAGCGCATTTGCGACTCGACGATGATGCCGTGGGCGAAACCCTTTCCTTGTTCGCCCAGCATGACGGTGGCGTCGCAGCGAAGCTCGGCCGGATTCGTCTCCGTGAAACTCTCCGAGTTCAGGCTGCTCACTTCTCCTTCGGGCAGATCAAGACCGAAGACGGCCCGCAGGAGCGTGGGGGCGAGCTGCGGCCGGGCGCGGACCATTTCCAGCGGCAGCTCGTGCGCGGATGTAGGCACGAGAGGAGACTATAGGTAATGGGACGGTCACGTAGTGTTTTCAACGGCTTTGGCGAACAGAAGTTCGGGGCGGCGTCAGATCTCCACTGCTCCGCGGGGGTGGCCGTGTTGGCGGCCGCAGGCGGTTAAGGCGAGGAGGGCTTGGCCCTGAACGGTGGTTTGGGGGCCTAGGGCGGACGGGTCGACTGAGGCTCGGGCCGCGAAAAGGGTCGAGTGGCAGGGGTCGGGGATGGTCAGGGCTTCCTTGACCTCGTTGTAGCGGACATTGAAGGCGGCGTTGTCGCCGATGTCGATGCCGTCGAAGGCGTCCTCGGGGAAGGCGTCGATGTGCGGGAGTAGGTAGCCGTCCTCGGCGGGGTGGGCGCCGATCTGGTCGTCGGGGTCGAAAATGTCGTAGTAGCGGACGATCTCGCCATTTTCGGCGACGCACCAGGCCGTCCATTCGTCGCCGCAGCTGGCGCCGTACCAGTGGACCGTTCCGAGGCGGCGGCTGAGGTCGCGGCAATGGCCGAGGACTTTTTCGGTTTCGATGTCCTCGTGTGGGTCCATGGGGTCGCCGAACAGGAGCGTCCAGCCGTCCAGGAGTGGGGTGACGTAGACGCGGGAGCATTTGGTGTGGTCACGGCCGTAGGCGTGGTGGTCGTGGTTCCAGGCGTGCGCGCCGAGCCGCATCGTGACCGGTTCGGGGTCGGACAGGTCGAACGCGTCGAGGACGGCCTGCCTGTCGTCGGTGGGGACGGCGAACCAGGTGCCGCACAGGTGCATGGGTTCTGGCGTCTCGGTGGCGGTTTTGTAGCGGATGAGGCGTCGGATGAGGGCTTGGTCGCGGTCGTCCAGGGCCGCGGGGCCGCCGATGTCGGCCAGGGCGATCAGGGCTTGGCGGCGGGTGCGGGTGCCTCGGGTGCGGCGGACCTCGTGGAGGAGGGGGGCGACGTCGGGGCCGATGTCTTGGAGGGCCCAGCGGACGCGTAGGCGGACGCCGTCGTCCGGGTCGTCCAGCAGCGCGATCAGGTCGGGGGCGTGGGGCAGCGCGGCCGGGCCCTTGAGTTGGAGGACGTACGCGGTGTTGCCGCGGACCTTGGGGCTGGGGTGTCGCAGGCCGGGGACGAACGCCGACAGGTCGTCGATCTCCAGACCGCAGTGGGCCCAGCCGCAGCGGCGGGCCACCTCGGCCGTGGGGGCCGTCGCCATGGCCTCGATCAGGGGGTCGAGGGCGGGCAGGCCGATGCGGCGGAGGACCACGGCGCTCTTGCTCCAGTCCACGGGTGAGTCCTCGTCGCAGAGGACGTCCAGGACCGGGGCGACGGCGGCGGCGCCGAGCGCGACCAGGGCGTCCGACGCGGGACGGTGGTCGGGGGCGGTCAGCTCGGTGATCAGGGTCTGAATATCCACAGAGTGGATGATTTCAGGATCACTCCGGGTCGTAGGCGAGGTTCGGGGCGAGCCAGCGTTCGACCTCGGGGACGGGGAGGCCGCAGCGGGCGGCGTAGTCCTCGATCTGGTCCTTGCCGACGCGTCCGACCGTGAAGTAGCGGGACGACGGGTGCGCGAAGATCAGGCCGCTGACGCTGGCGGCGGGGGTCATCGCGAACGACTCGGTGAGCTTCATGCCGAGGCGGCCCGCGTCCAGCAGGTCGAACAGGGTCTGCTTGAGGCTGTGGTCGGGGCTCGCCGGGTAGCCGAGCGCGGGGCGGATGCCGCGGAAGCGTTCGGCGTGCAGGTCCTCCAGGGCGGGGTCGGCGTCCGGTTCGAACCAGGCGCGGCGGGCCTCCAGGTGGACGTACTCGGCGAACGCCTCGGCGAGCCGGTCCGCAAGGGCCTTCACCATGATCGACTTGTAGTCGTCGTTGTTCTCCTCGTACTTCGCGGCGAGGTCCTCGGCGCCGAGGATCGTCACGGCGAAGCCGCCGAGGTGGTCGCCGGAGGGGGCGATGTAGTCGGCGAGGCAGCGGTTGGGGCGGCCTTCCGGCTTGGCGGTCTGCTGGCGCAGCATCGGGAAGCGGGCCTGCGGCAGGACGATGTCGTCGCCCTCGGAGTGGGCGGGCCAGAAGGCGTAGGCGCCCTGGGCCTCGAAGGCGTTGTCGGCGATGATCTGGTCGAGGAGTTCGTTGCCCTCGTCGAACAGTTCGCGGGCGACGGGCTGGTCGAGGATCGCCGGGTACTTGCCCTTCAGCTCCCAGGCGAGGAAGAAGAACTGCCAGTCGATCATCTCGCGGATGGTCGACAGGTGGGGCCGGACGACGCGGACGCCCGTGAAGTCGGGGGTCGGCAGGTCGCCGAAGTCGACCCTCTCGGGGTTCGCGCGGGCCCGGTCGAGGGTGAGGAGCGGGCTGCGCTGCTTGGTCGCGTGCTGCTCGCGGAGCCGTTCCTGTTCGGCGCGGTTCGTGGCGTCGAGGGCGGCGGCGCGGTCCTCGTCGAGGAGGTCGGAGACGACGCCGACGACGCGGGAGGCGTCCAGGACGTGCACGGTCGTCGCGTCGTACGCGGGGGCGATCTTCACGGCGGTGTGCTGCCTGGACGTGGTCGCGCCGCCGATGAGCAGCGGGAGCCGCAGGCCACGGCGCTCCATCTCGGCGGCGACGGACACCATCTCGTCCAGGGACGGGGTGATCAGCCCGGACAGGCCGATGGCGTCGGCGTTCTCCGCGATGGCCGTGTCGAGGATCTTCGCGGCGGGGACCATGACGCCGAGGTCGACGACGTCGTAGTTGTTGCAGCCGAGGACGACCCCGACGATGTTCTTGCCGATGTCGTGCACGTCGCCCTTGACGGTCGCGAGGACGATCTTGCCCTGGCCGCGGTCGCTGGTGACGCGTCCGGCGCGGAGGGCCTCCTGCTTCTCCTTCTCCATGAAGGGTTCCAGGTAGGCGACGGAGCGCTTCATCACGCGGGCGCTCTTGACGACCTGCGGGAGGAACATCTTGCCGGAGCCGAACAGGTCGCCGACGATCTTCATGCCGTCCATCAGCGGGCCCTCGATGACGTCGAGGGGACGGGCGGCCTGGGCGCGGGCCTCCTCGGTGTCGGCCTCGATGAAGTCGATGATGCCGTGGACGAGGGCGTGGGAGAGGCGCTCGGCGACGGGCGCGTCCCGCCACGACAGGTCGACCTCGCGTTTGGTGCCCTTGCCCTTGACGTTCTCGGCGAAGGAGACGAGCCGGTCGGTGGCGTCGGGACGGCGGTCGAACAGGACGTCCTCGACGAGTTCGAGGAGGTCGGCGGGGATGTCCTCGTAGACGGCGAGTTGTCCGGCGTTGACGATGCCCATGTCGAGTCCGGCGCGGACGGCGTGGAACAGGAACGCCGAGTGCATCGCCTCGCGGACGATCTCGTTGCCGCGGAAGGAGAACGACAGGTTCGAGATGCCGCCGCTGGTGCGGGCGCCGGGGCAGCGTTCCTTGATGAGCGGAAGCGCGTCGATGAACGCCTTCGCGTAGCCGTTGTGCTCGGAGATGCCGGTGGCGACGGCGAGGACGTTCGGGTCGAAGATGATGTCCTCGGCGGGGAACCCGGCCTTGCGGGTGAGCAGGTCGTAGGCGCGGGCGCAGATCTCGACCTTGCGTTCGGTGGTGTCGGCCTGGCCCGTCTCGTCGAACGCCATGACGACGACGCCCGCGCCGAAGTCGCGGATGCGGCGGGCCTGCTCCAGGAACGGGCCCTCGCCTTCCTTCAGGCTGATGGAGTTGACTACGCCCTTGCCCTGGACGGCCTTCAGCCCGGCCTCCAGCACCGACCAGCGGGAACTGTCGACCATGATCGGGATGCGGGCGACCTCGGGTTCGGTCGCGATGAGGTTCAGGAACGTCGTCATCTCCCGCTCGCTGTCGAGCAGGTCGGCGTCCATGTTGACGTCGAGGAGGTTCGCGCCGCCGCGGACCTGTTCGAGGGCCACGTCCACGGCGGCCTGGTGGTCGCCCGCCTCGATGAGGTTGCGGAACTTCTTGGAGCCGGTGACGTTGGTGCGTTCACCGATCATGACGAAGCCGGTGTCGCGGCCGATCTCGAACGGTTCGAGGCCGCTGAAGCGGGGCGCGGAGGCGGGCGTCGGCACCGTGCGGGGGGTGGTGCCGCGGACGGCGTCGGCGATGCGGGCGATGTGCGCGGGGCCCGTCCCGCAGCAGCCGCCGACCGCGTTGACCAGGCCGGACGTGGCGCACTCGGCGAGCTTGCGGCTCATCTCCTCGGGAGACTGGTCGTAGCCGCCAAACGCGTTGGGGAGACCGGCGTTCGGATAGAAGGCGATGAAGGTGTCGGCGACCCGCGCCAGTTCCTCCACGTGGGAGCGGTTCTCCTCCGCGCCGAGCGAGCAGTTCAGGCCGACGGCGGTGGGTCCGGCGTGCTCGACGGAACGCCAGAACGCCTCGGGGGTCTGGCCGGACAGCGTCCGTCCGCTCAGGTCGACGATCGTCACCGAGATCCACAGCGGCAGGTGCGGGGCGACCTCGCGGGCGGCGGCGATCGCGGCCTTCGCGTTCAGCGTGTCGAAGATCGTCTCGATGAGGAGGAAGTCGACGCCGCCCTCGGCGAGGCCGGTGATCTGGCCCGCGTAGGCGTGCTTGACCTGGTCGAACGTGACGGCGCGGTAGGCGGGGTCCTCGACGCGGGGCGACAGGGACAGCGTGACGTTGAGGGGGCCGACGGATCCGGCGACGAGACGTCCGCCGAACTCGTCGGCGGCCTGGCGGGCCAGCCGGGCGCCCCGCACGTTCATCTCGTGGACGAGGTGTTCGAGGCCGTAGTCGGCCTGGCCGATGCTCGTCGCGGTGAACGTGTTCGTGGTGGTGATGTCGGCTCCGGCGTCGAGGTACTGCCGGTGGACGTCCAGGATCACGTCGGGGCGGGTCAGGTTCAGCAGGTCGGGGTCGCCGGTGACGTCCTTCGGGTGGTCGCCGCCGATGCGGTCGCCGCGGTAGTCGTCCGGGGTGAGCTTCGCGCCCTGGAGCATCGTGCCCCAGGCGCCGTCGAGGACGGCGATACGGTCGTCCAGCAGCTCGCGGAGTTTGTTCTCGGTCATTTCAGGCACCTCCCAGTGACGTGGGAGGCGCCCTTGTTTCGTACCGGAGTTCGGGGCCGAGCGTGGCGGGCTCCCGCCCGTTGCAGCGCCTCTCGGCCCCCCCACCGAGATTACAGGGCGACGGTCTGATGTGTCAGTCCCGTCCCGCATAGTTGGACGGCCGAACCCTTGCGGGCGGGTCAGGGACGCCATTCCTCCTGGTAGGCGGGGTGAGCGGCGTGCGGAAGGGCGAGCAGGCGCAGCACCGATTCGCGGGCGGCGTGGGCGGCTACGAGTTCCGGGGTCCGGTGGCCCTGGTCGAGGATCCAGCTCTCCTTCTCGTAGTCGTCGACGATCTGACGGGCGGCCGCGACCTCCCGCAGGGTCCGGGCCGGATCGTGGCGGGCGATGTGCTCGACGTACGCCTGGTTCTCCGCCGTCGCGACGAAGGCGGGGTCTTCGGCGTCCACGGCGACGCTTCCGGACGGCTCGGCCCGCCACGAAGAGGCGGCGCAGGCCCGCGCGAGCTGCTCGTCCTTGGCCAGCCGGTCACGGAGGAACTCCACTAATTCCATGCGGCCATCCTGCACAGCGCGGGTTCCGAAGGCTCTTCGACCGTTCCGGAGACTGAAACGGGCCAGGTGGTTCAGGGCGGGGACGGCGCCGTCCGGCCCTTCCAGGCGCCGCCCTTGCCCGCGTAGTGCCTGCGGGCCGAGTCGACGGTCATGGCCGCGTACAGGACGGCGACCAGGGGCAGGGCCGGGGCGCGGAGGGGCGACAGGTGGTAGTGGCGGAGCATGGGCGTGTACGTGGCCGCCATGATCGTCCAGGCGAGGAGGCCCGCCGTGGCGGGGAGCGCGGCGTCGGCGACGCCGACCGCGAGGCCGGTCAGACCCGCGAGGGTCGCGGCGGGCGGTACCCCGTACATCAGGAACAGAACGAGGACCGTGCCCGCCAGCAGGACCGGTGAGCGGCGCAGCTGCACGTAGGCGCTTCTGGCCACCATCGTCCACAGGTCGGACAGGTGAGGGTAGGGGCGGCGGCTGACGACGTCGCGGCTCAGGTCGAGGCGGCAGCGCCCGCCGCCGCGTTTGACCAGGCGTCCGAGCGCCACGTCGTCGATGAGCGCGCCGCTGATCGCTTCGAGCCCGCCCGCGCGGGCGAGGACCTCGCGGCGGACGAGCATGCAGCCGCCCGCCGCGGCGGCGGTGCGCGCCCCGTCGCGGGTTACGCGGCGGAACGGGTAGAGCTGCGCGAAGAAGTACACGAACGCCGGGACGATCACGCGTTCCCAGCCGGTGCGGGTGCGGAGCGTCGCCATCTGCGACACGAGATCGCGGCGGTCGGCCAGCGCGGCCCGGACGAGCCGGGTCACGGTGCCGGGCGCGTAGGCGATGTCGGCGTCGGTGAACAGGAGGAACTCCGGTTCGCCCGCCGCGCGGACGCCCTCCGCCATCGCCCACACCTTGCCCGCCCAGCCGCCGGGACGTTCCCTCGCCCGGACGACGTGGAGGGTCGGGGCGCCGCCCGCGAGGCGTTCGGCTGTCTCGGCGGTGCCGTCGCTGCTCGCGTCGTCGACCAGGACCACACGGAAACGGCCGGGATAGTGCTGTTCGAGGAGGGTCGGCAGCGTCTCGGGCAGGACGGACGCCTCGTCTCTGGCTGGGACGACGGCGACCACGTCCGGCCCGGCGGGCGGGTCGGGAGCGTCGGGAAGCCCCGGGCCAGGCGCCCAGAAACGGCCGTGGCCGAGGGCCAGGTACAGCCAGCCCGCCAGCGCCGCCAGCGCGAGAACGCCCAGGACCACCACGTTCGGCAGCTTCGCACCACGCCGTGCCGTCCGTCCAACGACCGCGCCCGGGCACGCGAGAATCAGCGCATGAACCCTGAGCCGGACCTCAAGGAGATCCTCTGGAAGGCCGCCGACAAACTGCGCGGTTCCGTCGACGCGGCACAGTACAGAGATTTCGTGCTCGGGCTCGTGTTCCTCAAGTACGTGTCGGACGCGTCCGGCGAGGGCGCTTTCCGCGTGCCGGAGGGGGCGCGGTGGACGGATCTTGCGGCGGGGCCTGATTCGGGGACGATCGGGTCGCGCGTCGATGCGGCTATGGACGCGGTCATGCGGTCTAACCCCCCGCTTTCCGGTGTGCTTCCGCGGCTTTACGGGCGGGACGAAGTGGACCAGCGGCGCGTCGGCGAACTGGTCGCCCTGATCGGCGATCTGCGTTTCGGCGGGGACGGTCACAGGTCGGCGCGTGACGTTCTCGGCGAGGTCTACGAATACTTTCTGGAGAGGTTCGCGCGGGCCGAAGGGAAACGCGGCGGGGAGTTCTACACGCCGTCCAGCGTGGTGAAGGTTCTGGTCGAGATCCTGGAGCCGTTCAGGGGGCGGGTGTACGACCCGTGCTGTGGTTCGGGCGGCATGTTCGTGCAGGCGGAGAAGTTCGTTCTCAGCCACCGGGGGCGCCGCGACGACATCGCCGTTCACGGGCAGGAGGCGAACGAGCGCACCTGGCGGCTGGCGAAGATGAACCTGGCCGTTCACGGCATCACCGGCGACCTCTCCGGCCGGTGGGCCGACACCTTCTACGACGACGGGCACCCTGCGCTCCAGGCCGATTTCGTGCTCGCGAACCCGCCGTTCAACATGTCGGACTGGTACCGGGACGAGAGCGACCCGCGCTGGCGCTTCGGCGTCCCGCCCGCGGGGAACGCCAACTTCGCGTGGATGCAGCACATCGTCGCGAAACTCGGCCCGGCCGGTGTCGCGGGGGTCGTGATGGCCAACGGGTCGATGTCGTCCAGGCAGTCCGCCGAGCGCGCCATTCGGGCGGCGCTGGTGGAGGCGGATCTCGTGGCGTGCGTCGTGGCGCTGCCCGGTCAACTCTTCCGGAGCACGCAGATACCGGCGTGCCTTTGGATACTCGACAAGGGAAAGGCGCTGCGGAATCGGGTTCTGTTCATCGACGCGCGGGCCATGGGAACGATGATCGACCGTAGGGAACGCGTGTTGTCGGACGGCGACATCGGCGCCATCGCGGGCGCGTATCGCTCGTGGCGCGACCGCGCGTATTCGGACGTGCCGGGGTTCTGTTACTCGGCCGGGTTGGACGAGATTCGTTCCCATGACCACGTCCTCACCCCCGGACGCTATGTCGGCACCGCCGAGACCGACCCCGGCGAGGAGCCCGCCGCCGACAGGGCCGAGCGGCTCACCAAGGAACTCTTCGCGCAGTTCGAGGAATCGGCGCGCCTCGACCAGGTCGTCCGTAGTGAACTGGGTCGGCTGAATGGTTGATGCGACTCCGAGGCTGTTGGGCGACCTTGTCGACTTCGCCAACGGCAAGGCGAAACCGCCCGGTGGCAGTGGCGGTGGCGCGTACACGACCTACGGCGCCAACGGCGTCATCGGCCGAACCGGGCTTTCCAACGCCGACCCCCACACCACCATCGTCGGACGTGTCGGCTCGTACTGCGGAGCCGTCCATTACAGCCGTGACCGGTGTTGGGTCACCGACAACGCCATCATCGCCACCGCGAAAGACGGCGTGAATCCGCGCTACGTCTACTACCTGCTCAAGAGACTCGACCTGAACCGGTACCGCATCGGATCGGGCCAGCCGCTTCTCACCCAGGGGATTCTGAGCCGCCTCGCCGTGGCGCCCACGGCACGGGCGGAGCAGGACTCGGCGGCGTCGCTCCTCGGCGCCCTCGACGACAAGATCGCCGTGAACGATCGCATCGCCGACCTGGCCGACCAGGTCGTTCGCGCCCGCTACGAAGAGCTGGCGGCCACGGCGACGGAGTCGATCCGCATCGGAAGGCTGGGGTCGGCGGTGACGGCGAACGTCCCCGCCGGGCGGATACGCGCGGACGAGAACTACATCGCGCTGGAGCACATGCCGAAACGGAACATGTGGCTTTCGACTTGGACGGCCGCGTCCGCTTCGACGAGCGCGAAAAGGCGTTTCGAACCCGGTGATGTGCTGTTCGGGAGGCTCCGCCCCTACTTCCACAAGGTCGGTCTCGCGTTCGTCGGCGGTGTGGCGTCGACGGACATTCTCGTCGTCCGGCCGGAACGGGACGTCCACCGGAGTTGGCTTCTGGCGGCCCTGTCGAGCGACGACGTGGTGGCGCACGCGTCGGCCGTCTCCGAGGGCACGCGGATGCCGCGCGCCAAATGGCCGGACATCGCCGCGTACGAGGTTCCCTGGCCCGGCGTCGACCGCGCCCGCCGGTTCGACGAGCTGGTGAAGCCACTGGTCGTGAGGGTTGAAGCCGCCATGACCGAGAACAGGATCCTGGTGGATCTGCGGGACACGCTCCTGCCCGTCCTGATCCCCCTGACCGGCCCGATAAATGCGTTGCGAAACGCATTGGCGGACTTTAGCGTCAATGGCGACGGCAGCGTGTAGCTCAGCAGCAGAGCACCGGGCTCTCTACCCGGAGGGAGCGGGGGCGGCACCCGCCACGCTGGCTATGAACGAAGAAGTCAAGGTGAATTCCAAGTACGCGAGTGGGCAGCTCGCCAAAGCGTTCGTCACGGCACTGGCCCATGAGGACTCGGCGACGCGCCGAAGGGCCGAGCAAAGGATCAGGCGCTGGGAAAGCGTCATCTCCGGAATGGAGGACGGTTCCCTGGACATCGGTTCCAGGACGCCCGTCAAAGGCCTCCCCGCCTGGGTCACCCCCGAGGTCGTTCGCGGCGGGTTCGCCACCGGGAACGCCGCCGCAGGAGGGCCGCTGGCAGACGACGAGCGGCAGCTCGCCCGTCGCCTCGGCCTGGACGACCGGAATCGGCGCGAACTGTTCGACCATCACCTGACGGACGCGGGCCTGAGGGAGCTGCATTCCCGTCTCGACAGCGGCCGCTACGACATCGTCCAGCCCGAGGAGGCGGCGCTGCTCGTCGTCGCCTGGCTGCTGCGCGCCGGTGACCGGAACGGGGCCCTGGACGTCCTTGAGGCCATCGGCCCGTTCGCGGGTCGCCTGCGTTTCCTGCCGCGTCCAGGAAAAGCGCCTACCGACTCCTCCCTGGTGTGCCGGGAGACGGTCGGGGAGGTCACCGAGCGGCTCAAGGCCAAGCGTTCCAACATCGATGTGGCCAGGATGAACGAGGCCGTTTCGGTGTGGAATCCGTTCGCGGACGAACTGCTCGGCCACTGGCTGAGGACGGTCCGGAACGGTCGGGTGCTCGCCGAGATCCCCGAGGGTTGGCGCGAGGACGGCGCCGAACTGCTCGCCCGCTACTCGACGCTCGCCCGGAAGCACGAACTGTGCGGCAAGCATCGCAGGCCACGGGAGAACATCGCCATTCTGCGGACGTCCCTGGAGAAGGTCCTCGCCGGACGGCCGCCTTCCCGGCTGCTGCAACGTTCCGTTGACGCGATGGTCGCGAAACGCGGCACGCCGGGCTCGGCGGAGCACGCGGCTCTGCGCGAAGGGCAGGCGGCCCTCGCCGCCCGGCCCACCCATCATGCGCTGGCGCAGGCCGTGGCGGCGCGGCTGGACGACCTCCCGCAGGACGCGGGCGTGCCGTCCGTCGACGCGTTCGTCGCGCCCGTCATCGACGGCGACGTCCGCACCGAGATACCGGAGTCGGTGCGGCGCATCGTCGAGAACTGTCTGGAGGCATCGGTCGGCACGCTCGTCGAACGCGGCGTCATTCCGTCGGCGGAGGTGTTGGCGCAGCTTGTGCCGCAACTGGTGGCGTCGACCACGGCGCTGTCCTACCCGGACCCCGCGTTGCGGGGTCTGATGGCCGCCGTCTACCGGGCGTTCCGGAATCGGCGGTCGCTGCTGCTCCTCAACCTGGAGCATCAGGTACGGATGAGTGAACTGCCCTGGGTGAAGGCCGTGGGGAAGCACCGCCGCCGGGCGGACAGGGCCGCGACGCAGAACGCACGCGCCACGCTGGTGCAACTCGGCGAACTGACCCTGCGCGGTTTCCCGGGAAGCATCGTGCCCAACCCGATGGTCGCCGAGTTCGACGCGCTGGCCCGGCGGGCGGAGCTGCGGGTGCCGTTCGTGGAGGAACTCGCCGCCGACATCTTCATGGGCACGTTCACGTCGAAGTTCCTCGACGCCGCCCAGCTCGCGGGCGACCTCCTCGAAGACTCGCTCTACGACCGGTACTACGGCATCGACTACGCGGCCGTCCTCAGGCTCGGGAAGGGGTTCGACCGGCTCTGCCGCCAGCGGACCAAGGACGTCCGGGGGTGGTCGGTCGCCGCCAACGGCACGGTGATCGAGCAGGCGCAGATCCTGACCACGCACAACCTCGCCGCGCTCGTCGACCCGATCGGCGTCGACCCCGCGGACGGCTGGGACGGACTCGCCCGGCGGGCCTTCGGCGTCACGTGTCGCCTGGTCCGCAGGGTGCAGGGGAACCCGCGACCGCTCCGCACGGTCAAGGACGCCGCCTACGCGTGGCGGCAGACGGTCTTCTTCCTGGCCCTGTGCGGGCTGAAGGAGCAGTTCGCCGTCGTCGCGTGGATGCAGGACGAGTTGGACCGGCAGCCCGCGCCGACCGTACGGCGCCTCGATCCCGTCCTCGCCGGGCTCCGGCACGTGCTCGCCGGCGGTGACCTGGACGACCCGAACCCGCACCGTCGTCGCTTCCTCGGCTGGACGCTCGGAAAGCACTGGATGACGACGTGACACACGTCACATCCCACGGAATTGCGGAGAGTGACTAGATTGTAAGCGGACGGTGAGAGTTCGCAGCGTGTGATAGGGCTCTTGCATGCGTGCAAGCGTTGGTGACTGTGCAGAGCGCAGTACGTCAGAGTGTGTGTTGTCTCACTTACACGTCCACACTTCGACCAGGCCGAAGAACACATGTTCGCATACAGCCCGACACGGAGACGTGAAGCCAACACCGCCATGAACTCATCAGACGCGTGGTCCGGGACTCCCGTGCTCGTACCGGCCCCCGCTCCCTCGCTGGAACTCGGAATTCCGTCCGCCTGGAACAACGGCAAGTCGTCCGGGCGCCTCATCGGTGAACTCGATCTCGCCGCGACCCCCGCCGCGGTACGGCTCGCGAGAACCTACGTCAGGGAACTCGTCGGGCAGCACTTCGGCGCCGACCGGTCCGAGCTCCGCGACCTCGAACTGCTCACCAGTGAGGCCATGACCAACTCGGTCCTGCACGCGCGACCGCGTCAGGACGGCACCATCACGCTTTCTGTCATGCACATCGACCGGTACGTCCGCGTCGAGGTCGCCGACGGGGGCGCCGCGCTCGGACGTCCGCGCGGCGTGCAGGAGCCACTGCCAGTACACGGGCGGGGGCTCCAGCTGATGAAGGCGCTCGCCACCGATTTCGGCACCCACAGGACCAAGAACGGAGCCACGTTCTGGTTCGGTGTGGGTGTCCGGGAAGGGTGGCGACTGCCGTGACGCAGGGGCCGACGCCGAGCCTCGCCCTCCGGGCGGAGCTCGACGAGCCGCGGGAGGGCGAGGCGGGCGCCCGCGGAACGCTCGACGCGTCGGCCCCCGGCGTCGCCCGGTTCGTCCAGGTGTACAGGGGCTTCCTGGACGGCGCGGCGGCGGGAGCCTCTCGATGAGGGAGAGGTGTCCCGCGCGCCTTCCGCTCCGCCACGGGACCGGAAGGGTGTGACGGCTCGCGATGATCGCCGTCATCGACGAAAGAACGACGGAAATATCCTCCGTCGGCTCGCGCCAAGGGCGCGGCGCTTCGCTACGATCGAGGCGCCAACACGTGCCACATCTAGGGCGAGCGATGACCCCGGACGGCGAGCCGAAGTCCCTCTCCGAGATCACCAAGGACATGGGCCTCAACATGTCCGACGTCGCGGCCTTCTCCGGCCTCGACGAAAGCACCGTGTTCCGGCTCTGGGACAACGTCGAATGGCTCGACCGGGTCAGCGGACGATCACTCCAGAGCCTGATGTCGTCCATCCCCGGCATCGCCGAGTACTCGCAGGCGCACTCCGTCCGAAAACGCCGCGACGTGCTCCTCGGCCACCTGCGCGCCGAAGGGCTCCTCGTCGACCTGGAGGCCCTGGAGAACTCGCCGGTGCCGCAGCCGCACCTGCTGAACGCCCTTGAGGCGGCCCTGTGCATCGTCCGCGGTGAGCCGACGCAGAAGACGTCGTCCTTCATCGCCCGTTTCTGGGGACGCGAACAGGACCGCGCCCTGGAACTGGTCTATTCGGACGAGCCGGGCCGGGGAATTCTGCGCGACCCGCAAATCCTTCGCGAGTCGTCCATCGATCTGGCGCCGCGGCTGAACCGCAAGACGTATTCGTTTCATTCGATCCTGGCCGTCAACGTCATCTCGCACCAGGTCAGCAAGGTCAGCGACGGAATCGAGGCCGATCTCGGCACGGAGGGCCCGGCACGGCAGACCGCGTTCACGACCCGCGGTGTCATCATGGGCTCCCTGATCAGCTCCAACGACATCGAGCTGGCGGAGAAGTACCACCGCGAGTTGAACGCGACGCCGGTGTACCGGGCGCTGGAGGAGTGGGCCTTCCCGACCTACACACGGGACGGCCGCCTCAGCAGCGATTTCACCCTGCCGAGCCGTCTGTCGCTGCGCAACACGGCCACCGAGGTGTTACGCGAGATAGCCGTGTACAACGACGCCTACTTCTACTACCTGGTGTCGACGTACATTCCGCTCGCGCTGAACCGCGACCTCGCGTTCGGCGGCAAGCTCGCCGAGCTGATCCAGGCGTTGGAGCTACGCGGGATCGACTGCCAGGACAGACGGATCAGACAGACCTGCAACACGCTGGTTCGGCGACTCAAGAGCATCGTCTGAACCGGCTTTGGAGAATGGGGAGCCGGGTGGAGGACACTGCGGAGGTCATCGCGAGTCGGACGCTGGAGAGATGGGAGGCCAACGCGGACTACTGGGTCAAGGTCATCAGGGAGGGCCGCGACCGGTACCGGACCGAACTGACCGACGCCGCCGTCCTCGACGCCATCGGCCCCTGCGCGGGCCTGCGCGTCCTCGACGCGGGCTGCGGCGAGGGCTACCTGTCCCGGCGACTCGCCGGTGACGGCGCCGACGTCGATGGCGTCGACGCCTGCCAGAGCTTGATCGACGCCGCGAACGCGTACCCGTCCCCGCCCGGGGCGGCGCGGTTCGTCTGCGCCAGCGTCGATGATCTGCCGTTCGAGGACGACGTCTACGACCTGATCGTTTGCAACCATCTGTTCAGCCACCTGCCGGACCCGACGCACGCGCTCCGCGAGTTCGCCCGGGTGCTGAAGAGCGGCGGGCGACTGATCCTGCTGACCTTGCATCCCTGCTTCTATGTGCACCACTCCGAGCGGGGCGCGCGGGACAGCGTCCCGGCGACGCAGTACTTCGGGGCGCGCGGGATCGACCAGCGATTCCTTGTGGACGGGCTGGAGTCCCCGTCCATGATCACTTCTTGGCTTCGGCCGCTGGAGTTCTACGCTGGAACGCTCCGAGACGCGGGTTTCGTCATCGCGGACCTCCGCGAACCGCACCCCACCGAGGAGCAGCTCCGCGACGACCCGTGGTGGCGCCAGGGCTTCCCCACGGCGATCTTCATCCTGCTCACCGCGGAGCTCCGCTAGGCGAGCGCCGGGTCTGAGCGGGCACGGAGTCTAAGCGGGGTCGAGGTCGACGACGACGGGGGCGTGGTCGGACGGGCCCTTGCCCTTGCGTGCCTCCCGGTCGACGTACGCGGACCGGACGCGACCGGCGACGTCCTCGCTCGCGTAGAACAGGTCGATGCGCATGCCCATGTTCTTGTGGAACGCGCCGGCGCGGTAGTCCCAGTAGGTAAAGGGGTGAGGGCCCTTCATGGGGGTCGGCACCACGTCGTGGAGGCCTACCGCCCGTAGGTCGGCGAGCGCCTGGCGTTCGGGCGGGGTGACGTGGGTCGAGTGGGCGAACACGGCCGGGTCCCAGACGTCGTCGTCGGTGGGGGCGACGTTGTAGTCGCCGCACGCCACCAGCGGCGCGCCGGAGGCCAGCTCGGTCGCGAGGGCCTCGCGGAGCGCCGCGAACCATTCGAGCTTGTAGACGTAGTGGGCTGAGTCGGGCGTGCGGCCGTTCGGCGCGTACAGCGACCACACCCGGACACCGCCGCACGTGGCGCCGATCGCGCGGGCCTCCGGGGTCAGCACGACGGGCTCGGTCAGTTCGAGTTGGGGCTCCTCGGCGGCGCCCTCGTAGACGGGCTCGCCAGGGAAGCCGGTGGAGACGTCCTCGACGCCGACCCTGGACAGGATCGCCACGCCGTTCCACCGGCCGTCACCGCGCACGGCGGTGGTGTAGCCGAGTTCCTCGACCTCGGCGGCCGGGAACTGGTCCGCCCGGCACTTGGTCTCCTGGAGGCAGACGACATCGGGCTCGTGCTCGTCCAGCCAGGTGAGAAGGCGCGGTAGCCGGGCCTTGACGGAATTGACGTTCCAGGTCGCGAGGCGCATCCTCCAAGCCTGCCACCACGGGCTGACGAGAGGACGTGATCGCGGCCCCGGACGGCGGTATCCTGGCGGCCCCCCGCCGTCCGGCGCACGGCCCTCGCAGGGCCGGGTGACCGGTAGATTGCGGGTCGGCTCCGTCCCGGTCACACGGCGCCACGCACGGCCGCGTGACCGATAGATTGCGGGTCGGCCGTTTTTGCGTGGTTTTCACGCTGCGCTTAGACCCGCCCTGGAAGGGTGGTCCCGTTCGTGATGTCGTCGAACCCGGAGCGAGTGAGGAAACATGTCCGAGGATGACAAGCCCGGGGGCAAACCGGCGATCAAAGCGAAAGCCAAGATCCCGAACGCCAAGAACATTCGCAGCCCCGAGTTCACCCCGCACGGCATCAGCGCCGGGCGCGGCAGCGGCCTGAATCGGCGGTCCACGCCGTCCGCGCTGACCGCGAAGAAGGCCCGCCAACGGCGGATGATGATGATCGCGGGCGCGGTGGCCGTCGCGGTGGCGATCGCGGGCGTGATCGTGTGGTGGGCGAACCGGCCCGGTCCCAAGATCGAGGTGACCGGGAAGTTCGGGTCCGAGCCCAAGGTCAAGATCCCCACCGATCTCGCTCCCGCGGGTGGACGCAAGGTGACGGTCCCGATCAGGGGCACCGGCCAGAAGATCGCGAACGGTGACACGCTGTTCGCCCAGTACACCTTCTACCAGTGGTCGAAGGACAAGGACGTCGAGGACCGCTCGAAGAAGAGCAAGAACAAGCAGATCGGCTCGTCCTACCAGCAGGAGGCACAGGGGCAGCCGACGCGGCCGCTCGTCGTCGGCAAGAGCGGCATCAAGGGCTTCGACCAGGGCATGGTCGGCCAGACCAGCGGCAGCCGGGTCGTGTTGCAGATCCCGCCGAAGGAGGGCTTCGGCAAGGAGGCCGAACAGCTCGGCCTCGCCCAGACCGACTGGGTCGTGTTCGTCGTGGACATCCAGGCCGTCGTCCCCAAGAACACGTCCCCGCAGGGCGCCAAGAAGCCCCTCAACGACAAGAAGCTGCCGAAGGTCGAGGACCAGGGCGCCGGGAAGGCCCCCAAGGTCACGATCCCGAAGGACGAGGACGCGCCGGACAAGCTCCAGGTCAAGACCCTCGTCGAGGGCACCGGCCCGGCGCTCGCCAAGGGCGACGAGGCGGTCGTCCACTACCAGGGCAAGATCTGGAAGACCGGCAAGGAGTTCGACTCCAGCTGGGCGGGCGAGGCGCCGTCCAAGTTCGCGGTCGGCACCGGCGCGACCGTCCCCGGCTTCGACAAGGGCCTCACCGGCGCGAAGATCGGGAGCAGGCTGCTGCTGATCCTGCCGCCCAAGGAGGGCTACGGCGAGAAGGGCAACCCCCAGGCGGGCATCAAGGGCGACGACACCCTCGTGTTCGTCATCGACGTCATCGACAAGATCAAGAAGAAGTGAGGCGGGCGCGGCAGGGCCGCGCCATCCCTCGCTGGACCGGCCGAGCGGCGGGAACCCGGACGGGTTCCCGCCGCTCGGCGTTTCGAAAAGTCCGTGGTGCGACGTCCGTCACGACAACCGGAGTGGCGTATTGCCCGTCCTCCTAAAGGGAAGCCTCGGGACTGTGCATTGGGCGGCCCGTCCCACCTACCCCCTCAGGTATGGTCGGTAACGCATTCATCACGGGGGGCTTGTGAGCAACGGCAGGAAGGATCCGGACGGCGCGGATCACACCGGTCCGCAGGAGGCGGACCTGCGGAAAGACGAGGACGCGCCGTCGGGCGGCGGGGACGGCGGGACGACCGTCACGCTGACGGAACAATCGGAAGAATCCACGCAAGACGCGGAATTCGCTCGCGGGGACGACAGATCTCGGAACGACGACAAGGGTTCCACCGAAGCCGCGAAGGGCGATACTCGAAGCATGCGCGCCGTCGGGTCCGAGCGAGAAGAGCCACCGCCCGGCCGCCGCGACGGTGGACGCGACGGTGCACGCGGTGCCGGCGGGCGCGGCGGCAAGGGTCCGCGCAAGCCCCGGAGCCGGAGGTCGCGGTACCTGCGGCGGGCGCTGTTCCTACTCCTCGGGTTCATCGGGTTCCTCATCGCCGCGTTCGGCATCGCCTACCTGCTCACGCCGGTGCCGTCGCCGCAGGAGCAGGCGATCGCGCAGGGCCCGACGTTCTACTACTCCGACGGGAAGACGCAGATCGCCAAGACGGGCGTCAACCGGGACGCGGTCAAGCTCGACCGGATTCCCGAGAGCACCCGCGACGCGGTGATCGCGGCGGAGAACCGCAGCTTCTACGGCGACCCCGGGGTGTCGGTCGCCGGGACGACCCGGGCCTTCTGGTCCACGGTGACGGGACGCCAACTCCAGGGCGGGTCGACGATCACGCAGCAGATGGTCCGTAACTACTACGGCGGCATCGGCAAGGAGGTGTCGGTCACCCGCAAGCTCAAAGAGATCATGGTGTCGTTGAAGGTCGGGCGGGAGAAGTCCAAGGACTGGATCCTGGAGCAGTACCTCAACACCATCTACTTCGGCCGCGACGCCTACGGGGTGCAGGCCGCCGCCAAGGCCTACTACGGCAAGGACGTCTCGAAGCTGACCCCCGCGGAGGGCGCCTACCTCGCCGCCGCGATCCAGCAGCCCAGCAAGTTCTCCGACCCCACCGGCGCGCAGCGCCCCTCCGCCGAGCAGCGCTGGCGCTCCGTGCTGAACAACATGGTCAGGGACGGGTCCCTGACGTCCGCCGAGGCGGCGTCGATGACGTTCCCGGCGCCTCGCAAACAGCACATCACCGACATCCTCAAGGGCCAGAAGGGCTACATGGTCAACGTGGCCAAGAAGGAGCTCATCGAGCGCCGTGGCTACAGCGAGGACGAACTGAACCGCAGCGGTCTGAAGATCACCACGACGTTCGACAAGCGGTTGATGGACGCGCTGCGCCGCTCGGTGAACCAGAACGCCCCCGACGGGATGAGCGAGAAGATCCGGACGGGCGCCGTGTCGGTCGACCCGTCCACCGGGCAGGTCCTGGCGTTCTACGGCGGCCGCGGCTATCTGGAGGAGGCGCTGAGCAGCTCCTTCGGCGACTGGGCGCAGGCCGGGTCCGGGTTCAAGCCGATCGCGCTGGCCGCCGCGCTGGAGGACGGCAAGACCCTCAACTCCGTCTACGACGGCAGCTCCCCGCAGTACTTCAACGGCAAGCCGCTGAAGAACAACGCCGGTGAGAGCTTCGGGATGGTGAACCTCGTCACCGCCACCCAGCGTTCCGTCAACACCGCGTACGTGAACCTCGGCCAGGACATCGGCAACGAGAAGATCGTCAAGATGGCCGAGAAGATGGGCATCCCGCGGTCGCAGATGAAACCCGAGCAGCGCGCCGCCGCCTCGCTCCCGCTCGGCATCGTGTCGCTGCACCCCGTCCAGCAGGCGGGCGTGTACGCGACGTTCGCGTCCGAGGGCGTCTACCGGCAACCGTTCGTGGTGAAGGCCGTCACCGACGACGAGAACCACAAGCGCACCTTCGCCGAGGAGGGCGAACGGGCCCTCGACGAGCAGAACGCACGCGACGCGACGTACGCGATGCAGCAGGTCGTCCGCGCCGGGACGGGAACCGGCGCGCAACTGCCGGACGGCCGGGACGTCGCGGGCAAGACCGGCACGACCGACGAGGGCCGCGCGATCTGGTTCAACGGCTTCATCCCGCAGATGGCGACGTCGGTCGCGATGTTCCGCAGCGACGGCAAGCCGCTGAACATCCCCGGCTACGGCGCGTACGGCGGTCAGCTCCCCGCGCAGATCTGGCGGACGTACATGAGCGACGCCGTGAACATCAAGGGGTACGAGCGGGAGTCGTTCGGGTCACCGTCGACGCGGCCGGGCGGCGGCTGGGGCGAGCCCACGGACGGTCTCGAACCCGACGAGCAGGAGTCCCCGGACACCGACGAGCCGTCCGAACCGTCGCCGTCCGGCCCCGACGAGCCGGACTTCCCGACGCCGCCGACGGACCTGCCGACCATCCTGCCGCCCGACCCCGGCGGAGGTGACGGAGGTGGAGGCGACCCCGGCGGCGGAGACGGCGGAGACGGCGGCGATCCCGGTGGAGGCGGCGGAGACCCCGGCGGAACCGTTCCCGGCGTCCCCGGCTGACCGCGACCGCACTTACCCACCGTCACCCGCCCGTCACCCGAGAGGGTCTCCCCGGCCGTCGTCCGAGAGGGCCGGGGAGGCGCTCAGCAGGCCTTGCCGATCCGGGCGGGGGCTTCCCGCATGACGGCGTCGAGTTGCGCCACGTCGCCGGTGCCGACGGCCGGGGCGGCGGCGCGAAGTTGGCCGGCCTCGGTCGTGAGCGCCTTCTTCAACTCGTCGTCGCCCGCCTCCTTCGCCAGCGCGTCGAGCCGTCCGGCTAGCTGCTCCGTCGCCTGCCGCCACCGCGCGGGCTCGGCCGCCGGGACGCTCTTCACCTGGGTCATGTACTGCTGGAACGCCTTCTTGGTGTCGGTGCAGACCTGGGCGGAATCGCCGCCCAGCGCGCCGCAGCCGCCGAGCAGACCGGACGCGCCGAGCGCCACCGCGCCTCCGGCCAACGCCCGTACCACACCGTGTCCCATCCGTTCCTCCCGCTTGATCCCCGTCCGGCCCCGCATATAATTCCGCACTAGGTCATGAGCGTCAGCGTCAAGCCCCGGCTCGCTGGCCGGCAACCCTTCGTCCGCGACGGGGTGCCCCGGGAGAAGACCTGGCCGGACGTCGCTCCCGCGTTCCGGCAAGCGCGGATCCCGGCGGATGCTCCGGGGTCCCTGACCCGGAAGGTGCTGGTATGCGCACGTCGCCCACCCGTCTCGTTCCCCCCGCCCGCTCTCACGTCCCGACGGCTCTGACGCGCGCCGAGGGGGTCCCGGTTCGCGGCCTTCCCCGCGTCGTCGGCGCCGACGTCCCGGTGCCGATCCGGGGCGGCGGGCACGTCCCGTACGCCAACCTCGACCACGCGGCCAGCGCCCCCTGCCTGGAGGCGGTGCACGAGGCGGTCACCCGCGCGCTGCCGTATTACAGCAGTGTGCACCGTGGGACGGGCCGCCTGTCGCGGGTCACCACCGACGCGTACGAGGCGGCGCGGGAGACCGTGCGCGCGTTCGTCGGCGCGTGGCGCCGCTCCGCCGTCGTGTTCACCCGCAACACCACCGACTCGATGAACCTGCTCGCGCACGCGGCGCCCACCGGGACGAGCGTCGTCGTCTTCGAGACCGAGCACCACGCGAGCCTGCTGCCATGGAAGCGGGCCGTGCGGCTGCCCGCGCCCGCCACCCCCGCCGAGGCCGTGTCCGCCGCCGACCGGGCGCTGCGCGAGTCCCCCATCGGGCCGCGGCTGCTCGTCGTCACCGCCGCGTCCAACGTCACCGGGGAACTGTGGCCCATCGGGGAACTGGCGCACGTCGCCCGCCGGAACGGCGCACGCATCGCGGTGGACGCGGCTCAGCTCGTCCCGCACCGTCCCCTCGACATGACGGCCCTCGACCTCGACTACGTCGCGTTCTCCGGACACAAGCTGTACGCGCCGTTCGGCGCCGGCGTCCTCGCCGGACGCGCCGACTGGCTCCGCGCCGCCGACCCGTACCTGAAGGGGGGCGGTGCCAGCGCGTCCGTCGGGCGGACGACCCGGTGGGCGGCGGCCCCCGAACCCAGGCACGAGGCCGGCACCCCGAACGTGCTCGGCGTCATCGCGCTCGCGGCCGCCTGCGAGACCCTGTCGGAACGCTGGGACGCGATGATCGCCCACGAGGAGGCGCTGGTGACGCGCCTCCGGTCGGGCCTCGCGACGCTCGCGCCCGTCCACGAACTGTCCCTCTGGGGCGAGGGCGCGCCCCGCGTCGGAATCGTGTCGTTCACCGTGGACGGGTGGAACGCACGGGACGTGGCGCTTACGCTGTCCGAGGAGTACGGCATCGGCGTCCGGGACGGAAGGTTCTGCGCCCATCCCTTCGTCCGGCATCTTCTGGGCGGGGACGACGCGGTCCAGGACACCGCCGTCCGCGCCGGACTCGGCCTCGGGACGAGCGAGGAGCACGTCGACCGCCTCCTCACCGCCCTCGCCGAGCTGACCTGCACCGTCACCCGCGCCGCCGGATGACGATGCCCGACGGCCCGGTTCGCCCCTGTAGCGTAGGCAGTCGCGCGGGGACGAGCATGGAGGAATCAGGGGGTGGCGACCGTGGCCGACGCGTGGCGACCCACATCGGAACTGGAACGGCGGCTTCAGGAGACCGTCCAGGCCGGTGACCAGGAGAGTTACTTCCGGCTCCTGGCGGACAGCGAACTTCTCGTCCCCGTCCCCCCGGACCAGGTGGACGGCGTGCTCGCCAACCGGGCGCAGCCGTCGTGGCCGACCCAGGAGGAGGACGGCCGGGTCCACGTTCTCGTCTACACGTCGGCGTCGGCGATGCGGGCCTGCCTCGGCCCGTCCTACCAGCATTTCGTGACGATCGCGTTCGGGGACATCGCGCAGACGTGGCCCGACGACCGCTGGTGGCTCGCCGTCGACGCGCCCGCGCGTGGTGTCGGCGCGGCCCTGCCCATCGAGTCGCGGCTGCCGTCGTGGTTCGTCCGCCAGGTGGCGGGCGGGGACGGCCGCCCGCCGCAGGTCGGCCGCGCGGCCGCGCCCTGGGAGGAACTCCGCGACCAGCATCGCGAGCTGCCGCGCGACACCCCCGCCGAAGCGCCCGTCGAGGGGGCCGTCGAGGGGGCCGCCGTGGCCTCCCCGGCCGAGACACGGGTGGAGGCGCCCGCCGGAACGCCTCCGGAAGCGCCGCGCGAGACGTCGCGGGAGGAGTTCCAACCCGCCAACGAGGTGGAGCGCGAGCTGCTGCGCGCCGCGGCCAACAACGACCACGACCTGTTCCTGCAGACTCTCGCCGCGACGGACGTGCTGCTGCCCGTCCCGGACGACACCGACTACACGATGCGTCCGGGCCGTCCCGGATTCCCCTGGCAGACGCGCGAGGTCGACGGGGCCATCGTCGTGCCCGTCTTCACCTCGCCCGAACGCCTCATCGAGGCCGCCCGGGCCGCCGGGACCGGCACCGAGTACATCAAGCTGCCGTTCACCGTGGCGTTGCGCTACTGGCCGAACCACGACTGGCTGCTCGCCATCAACTCCGGTTCCCCCGCCGGTGGGACGATCCTCGCCCAGCAGCTTCCCGGGCTAGCCACCTGGGCCGACCAGCGCGCCGCGCAGCGCATGACGGAGAACTTCGACCCGCAGAACGACATCGAGCAGCGGCTCTTCGACGCCGCCCGGCGCCGCGACACCGACACCTTCTTCGCCATCCTCCTCGGCGCGCAGGTCCTCGTCCCCGCCGAGGCCGAGACGCCGTGGGGCATCGACCCGGGCGACCCCGGGTTCCCGTGGCGGCCCGTGCCCGTCCACGGCCGGACGTCCATCCAGATCTTCACGTCCCTGAAGTGGATGAACGAGGCCATCGGCTCGTCCCGTTTCGTCATGCCGAGCCTCGCCGACCTGGTCGCCGCCTGGCCGGACACCGGCTGGACGCTCGTCCTCAACCCGGGCACCCCCATCGACGCGACGATGCCTGGCGACCAGGTCCGTTCCCTGCGCGGCCCGGAGACCGCGGCGACTCCCCCGTCGGCGTCCACACCGCCACCGCCGGACACCCCGGACGTCCCCGTGGCACCCGCCGTCCCGGCCGAGCCGACCGCCCCCGCCGCACAGGCCGCCGCCACAGAGCCGACCGCCCCGGCTGAGCCGACCACCCCCACCCAGCCGACCGTCCCCACTGAGCCGACCTCCCCCGCAGAACCGGCCGCCGCTACGGAACCGGCTGTCCCGACTGAGCCGACCGTCGCCGCGCGGCCGTCCTTCCCCGGCGACCCGACCGCGCCTGCGGAACCGGCCGCCCCCGCCCAGCCGACTGTCCCGCCTGAGCCGACCGTCGCCGCCCAGCGGTCCGTCCCCGGCGAACCGACCGCCGCCGCCCCATCGGCCGTCCCCGCTGAGCCGACCACCCCTGCAGAACCGGCAGCCGCCACCGAGCCGGCCGTCCCGACTGAGCCGACCGTCCCCGCCGGGTCGGCCGTTCCCGGCGAACCGACCGTTCCCGCGTCGTCGTCCGTCCCGGTCGCGTCCGGTGGGTCCGAGGCGGTGGACGGGACGGCGCCGGAGACACCGGACGCGTCCGCCCGGGTACGCGGCAGGCACGCCGCGGAACCGACCGAGGTCCAGGAGCACGGACCACCGGAGCCGAGTGGTCCGGGCGGCCCCCCGGCGGATGTCGAGGAGGCGACGGGGGAACGGCGGCTGCGGGCCGTGCCGGAACCCGAGCCCGCGTTCGAGCCCGGGAACCGGATCGACCAGGAGCTGTACGAGGCGGCGTCCGACGGCGACTCCGACGCGTTCCTGCGGGTCCTGCTGAACGCGAACGTGCTGGTGCCGATCCCGGACGAGGCGCCGCTGGAGGTGATGCCGGTCCAGCGGGAGTTCCGGTGGGACGCGGCGCTGCGCGGCGAGTCGGACGTGCGGGTGTTCACGTCGCTGGTGCGGCTCCGTGAGGTGATGCCGGAGTCCCGGTTCGTGTACGCCGACTTCCGTGAGCTGATCGGCGCCTGGCCCCGGGACGAGTGGACGATGCTGCTCAACCCGGGAACGCGCATCGGCGCGTCGCTGCGGGGCGACCAGGTGCGGGTGCTGGGCGAATGGGCGGCGCGGGTCGGGCTCGTCCCGGCGCGCCCGGAGGTTCCGCCGCCGCCCCCGCGACCCGAGCAGACGGCGGAGCTTCCCGAACCGCAGGCGGCGGAGCCTCACGAGCCGGAGGCGGCGGACCGGCGCGAACCCGTGCCGCGGACGCCGCCGCTCGACCCCGACGACCGTGCCGCGTCACCGGCCGTCATGCAGAAGGTCGTGCCGCACGCGCATGTCACCTGGTACCTGGAACAGGGATACGACCGGGTGGGCGGTTTCGTGCACTCGACGGGCGACGTGTCGGACCTTCAGACGCCCGTCCAGTTGTACGAGGCGCTGGGGCTGCTGTACGAGGGTTCGTCGTTCTCGCCCGCCGACGAGGGCGTCTATGTGATCCGGTGGCCCGCCTACTGCCCGAGCCTCTACCGGATCCCGTTCGGCGGACGGGACGAGGAGGAGATGGCCGCCTGGGGCGACGCCGGATGGGTGATCGAGCGGGCACCGTTCCAGGGCGGCGGTTTCGCGCCGGGCAGCGCCGGATCCATCCGCGAGTACAAGGTGGACAGTGTCCGGTTGCCGTTCGGTGCGGAGATGTACTACATCGGTGCTGACCGGTCCGAGCGGTTCGTCGCCATGTACGACCCCGACCGGCTCGCCTGGCTCAGGCCCGACGCGAACGCCGAGGCCTGGGACGGACGGACGGAGGCGGCCCAGTGATCCGGGACGGGTACGTCGCACGGTGGCTCGGCCGCGACTTCGAGGCCGCACCCGGCGCGGACGGCGAGATCAGGCTGTACGCGCCCGAGCCGACGGACGGGTTCGAGGAGCTGCGCCCGGGGCGGTTCCGCCGCGTCGTTCCCTCCTCCGAGGTGGAGGACCTTCGCTACGTTCGAACCACGTGCCGCTGGCGCGGTGAACATTTCATCGTTGTCGGGGAGCATGAAAGCTGGTTGCGCGTTGAATACACGGGCGGACGCGCTCCGGTCGCGGAGAATCTCGGCCTCGACCGCATCGACCAGGGAATCTGGCAGGCGTGGGCCCCCAGAACAGAAGTTGAGGACATTCGGGAAGAGTTGACATGATTTCGGATGGGGTTGATTTGGTCCTCGCATCCGTGGTCGCATGTGTCCCGAGGCGATCCCTCACAGTAGCGACACGTGCGCTCCCAGGCGACGCAACGGAGGTGCTACGGCAGTGATCTGCCGATCAGCGGCCATACCCGCCATCATCGGGCTCGGCGCCGCGGCCGTGGTGGCCGCCGGAGGCGCGACCGCCCTCGCCGGCCCACCCACCCCGACCGCCACCGCGAGCGGTGTCGGGGACACAGCCCCGAAGATCTCGGTCATCGCGAAGAATTCCACCGTCACGATGGGCGCTTCCGCCGTCATCCTCACCACGGCCGAGGTCGGCGACGAGACGTCCAAACCGCTTAAACCGCTCAAGGTCACCAAGGTCCACCTGACGGTGGAGCCCAACAAGGGCGCTCCCGAGGTCACGGAGGGCTGTCCCGTCGTTTCGGACGCCTGCGTCCTCGTCGACGACAAGGGCAACGCCAAGCAGGTCAGGTCCGTCGTCAAGCTCGGCAGGACCGTCAACGAGGACGTCACGCTGTCGGTCATCGTCACCGTCGAGGCCACCGTGGACGAGAAGCCGGTGACCCTTGAGGCCAAGCCCGCCACCGTGAAGTTCGACTACACGCCGCCGTCGTCCCCACCACCCAAGACACCCTCGGACCCCAAGGATCCCAAGGGCCCGAAGGACAAGACCACCCCGCCGAAACCGTCGCCGACCAAGTCCAAGTCGAAGGCCTCCACCACGTCGGCCGGGAGCGGAGGCTCCGGCTCCGGGCGCAGCGGCTCGTCCGGAACCGGAACGACGGGCGGGGTCATTCCGCCCGCGCCGAACGCGTCCTTCGACCCGCGGAACCCGCAGGTGGCGCTGCCACCGATCGCGCCGCCCGGCGCGCCGAACCCTTCGGTGGCGCCGGGCACGTCCATGACGCCGCAGAGCCGGTTGCAGGGCAACAAGGCGCCCGTCGCGCAGGACCTCACGTTCGAGCGGATGGCGAGCACGCAGGTCGCGTGGCTCGCGGCGCTGCTGGTGGCGTTCTCACTGCTGCTGACCCAGCTCCGGCTCGGACGGCGGCGGCTGCCCGCCGAGGCTCCGAAGCGGCCCAAGGGCACGCACCGCCGTCCCCGCCACGGCATGTTCGGCGAGTGAGCCGACAGGTTCAGCGCGTGAGGCTGTAGCAGGCGATCGCGGCGGCGGCCACGACGTTGAGGGAGTCGACGCCGCGGCTCAGGGCGTCCTCGCTCATCGGGATCCGCACGCGGTGGTCGGCCTCGTGCAGCCAGCGGGACGACAGCCCGTCCCCCTCCGAGCCGAGCAGCAGCGCGCGCCGGTCGGCCGTCTTCACGTCGTCGATGGGCTCGGCGTCGGGCGCCGGGGTGAGCGCGAGAAGCTGGAAGCCGCGTTCGCGGAGCGTCGACAGCCCGTCGCGCCAGTCGGTCATCCGGGCGTACGGGAGCGCGAACACCGCGCCCATGGACACCTTGACCGACCGGCGGTACAGCGGGTCGGCGCAGCGGGGCGCCAGGACGGCGGCGTCCACGCCTAGGGCGGCGGCGCACCGGAAGATGGCTCCGATGTTGGTGTGGTCGACGATGTCCTCGCAGACGATGACGCGGCGCGCGCCGGTGAGGACGGCGTCCACGGTCGGTAGCGGGAGGCGTTCGAGGGACGCCAGCGCGCCCCGGTGCACCCGGAACCCGGTGATCGACTCCATGGCCGTGTCGTCGGTGACGTAGACGGGGGCGTCCAGGCCCTCCAGGACGTCGGCGAGCGGTTCGAACCAGCGGCGCGTCATGAGCAGCGAGCGGACGGGGTGACCGGCGGCGACCGCGCGGCGGATCACCTTCTCGCCCTCGGCGAGGAACAGGCCGTGCTCGGCCTCCAGGCTCTTGCGCAGGTTCACGTCGCGGAGCCGGACATAGTCGGCGAGGCGCGGATCGGCGGGGTCGGAGACGGTCACCAGGCGGGCCATATCCCCAAGTCTCCCGCAGAATGCGGCCGGTTTCGGACGCGGAGTCCTTGATCCAATTCGCGGCAGGTCAGGGATGCCGGGAGTGTCCCGCCTTACGCTGATGACCTGCGTCATTATCACTTTTGAGTTCTTTGTAACCTCTAGTTCGTACTACTACAGTGCCGTCAAACATCGACGGGTTTCGGGTGAATCGAGGCAGGGCATGAGCGGACCTCATCGCGATGACTTCCCCGAGGGGGCGGACGAGCGCGGCCATGATCCGTCCCGGCCCGTCTTCGGCCCCGCCAACGACGGGTCCGCCGACTGGTTCGGAACCCGGGACGGCGGGAGCGTTCCTTCGGGGAGCCCGTCCGGCCCGTCGGGCGAGACGCCGGAGTGGTTCACGCCGAGACAGTCGGGCGAGCGGCCCGTGTACGGCTCCGGCGGGTTCGGCGGCACCCCCACGACCGGTCCCGGCGAAGCCGATGGAGACCAGCCCGGCACGTATCGGCCCGGTGCCTATCAGCCCGACACGTCTCGGGCCGGTGAGTACCGGGCCGGTGTATACGAGGTCGATGGGTACAGGTTGAGAAGCGGCAGTGCGTACGGCGGGGAGCGGTCCGCCGCGAGTCGGCAGGGACCGTCCTCCTCCGAGAGTTCCTCGTCGCTCCCCGGGGGCGGATACAGCGCGTACGACTCCCTGGGGAGTTCCGGCGGCAGCGGCGGCGGCCGAGGTCAGGGCGGTGGTGGCGGGGGCGGTTCCGGGGGCGGGACGGGCGGTTACGAGTACGGGCGCCGCAGGCCCAGGCGGAGCGCGTCCGCGCTGATCGGGCCGATGGCCGGGGCGGTCGGCCTGGCGGTGCTTCTCGGCGTCGGCGTGTACGCGTTCGCGGAGAGCGGCAGCGCCTGCACGGGCGACAACACGATGAGCCTGACGGTCGCGGCGGCACCGGACATCGCGCCGGTCGTGGAGAAGGCCGCCGAACGCTTCAACAACGGCAGGCACAACGTCGACGGCAAGTGCGTCACGGCCACCGTGAAGAAGGTCGAGCCGTCGGCGGTGTCGACGCTGCTGTCGGGACAGGGCGTCGCGAACCCGTCCAACGAACGCCCGGACGTGTGGATCCCCGACTCCTCGCTGTGGCTCTCGCTGGCTCGGTCGAGCGACGGAAGCGGCGACAAGGGCGGCGTCACCGCCACGGGGACGTCGGTCGCGCTCAGCCCAGTGGTCGTCGGGCTGCCGCGGACGCTCGCGGCGGGGCTGAGACAGCGTGGCATCACCGCCGCGCCGACCTGGGAGAGCCTGCTCCAGGCGGCGGGCGCCGACGCGGGCGGCGCGGTGACCAAGAACCAGGTCATTCCCGCGGGAACCGTCCGGTTGGTCATGCCCGATCCGACGAAGAACGCGGCGGGCATGGGCGCGTTGATGATCACTAGTACGTTGCTGGCCAACGATCCGAACCGGAACTCGATTTTCACCGGAATCGTCCGCACCGTCCGAGAAAGCACCGTCCCCACGGTGGACGCGGAGTTCACGCAATTCCGCAAGGGGCGCGGCGGGAAACAGCCGATCACGCTGTCGTCCGAGCAGGCGCTGTGGAAGTACAACCAGACCGGGCCGGAGGAGCCCGCGGTCGCGCTGTATCCGCTTGAGGGCACGCTGCCGCTGGACTACCCGTTCACCGTCACCAGCGAGGACGCCGGTAAGCGGGAGGGCGCCCGCCTGCTGGAGAAGGCGATGACGACCGAGGCCACCCGCGGCGACGTCCGGCAGCAGGGGTTCCGGACCACGGACGGCAGGGCGCCGACCGGCTTCACGGACAGGTCCGGCGTCGACCCGGCCCCGCCGCGGCGGCTGCCCCCGCCGAAGGACCCGGACGTGGCGAGGATCATGCAGGCGTGGTCGAAGCTGACGCTCGGGCTGCGGATCCTCTCACTGATCGACGTGTCCGGCTCGATGGCCGAACAGGTCGCGCCGAACGTGAACCGGTTGCAGGCCATCGCGCAGGTCTCCCAGGGCGGGCTGAGCATGATGTCGAACGACACCGAGGTCGGTCAGTGGCTCTTCTCCACGAACATGAACGGCGAGACGCCGTACAAGGAAGTGGTGCCGATGGGGCCGCTCAGTGACCGCGTCGGGTCGACCACGCGGCGCGGGCTCGTCCTGTCCACGCTCAACCAGATGCGGCCGAAGCCGAACGGCGACACCGGCCTCTACCGGACGATGCTGGCCGCGTACAAGATGATGAACGAGACGTACAAGCCCGAGTTCGGCAACTCCATCCTGCTGTTGACGGACGGGAAGAACGACGATCCCGGCGGCCCGTCGCTGCCCGCGACGTTGAAGCAGCTCCGGGACATGCAGGACCCGAACAAGCCGATCCAGGTCAACATGATCGGATTCGGCGGTGGCGTGGACCGCGACGAACTCGACCAGATCGCGCGGGCCACGAACGGCAGCGTCCAGGTCGCGATGACGCCCGGCGAGATCAAGAAGATCTTCCTCCAGATGCTGTCGCGCCGCATCCAGTGATCATGTGGTCGCGCCAGGTAGTTCCGGATTTTTCCCGCGATCGGTGTCAACCGGGCGCGGGTGTCGATCGTCAATTCATATGGAGGCCCGACGGGGAGCGGGGCCGTCGGGCCTCCGACCGCCTTCCCTCCTGGCCCGTCACGGGGAGAGTGAGCCGCCGGACGAGGTTCGGCTCACCGGCCGCCGGCTGGAGCCCTGGCCGGGAGGCGCGTCGCTCCCCATCGAATCTTCAAGCCCGTCCCTGATGCGGACGAGGATTCTGAACTCAGCCCGCGGGAGGACCGTGTGTCCGGTTGGCCCAATCTAGATCGAGCCGACGACGAGCGCTTGGCGCGGTCGCTGGCCGCAGGTGATCCAAGCGCCCTCATCCAGGTCATGGACCGCTACGCGGCACGCCTGTACGACTACAGTCACGCGCTGCTGCGCGACCAGGAACAGGCGGCGGGCGCGCTGCACGACGCGCTCATCGCCGCCTACGCGCACGTGTCGCTCCTGCGTGAGCCGGACCGGTTCCGCGGCTGGCTGTACGCGCTCGTCCGCAACGAGTGCATGCGGCGGCTGCGCGACCCGAACCGTCCCGCCGAACGCCGCGAGGCCCCCGAGGTCGAGGACGGCTTCTTGGACGAGGCTGAGCAGGGGCAGCGGCGGGAGACCCGCCAGTTCGTCCACGGCGCCCTGTCGAGCCTGCGCGGACGCGAACGCGAGGCCCTGGACCTCATGCTGCGGCACGGCCTGGACGTCGTGGAGATCGGCGGCGTCCTCGGCATCAGCGCGGAGGCGGCCACGGACCTGACCGGGGAGGCCCGCGTCCGCCTCGACGAGGCGCTCGCCGCCGCCTCCATCGCCCGCGACGGACGCGACTGCCCCAGCGTCGCCGCGCTCGCCGACGACGGCGGATGGCCGATGCCGCCGCAGACGGTCCGCAAGCTCGTCCACCACATGGAGACGTGCCCGACCTGCATCGCGCGGCGCGACCGCACGCTGTCGGCGCCGCGGCTCCTTCAGGTGCTGCCCGTCGCGATGATGCCGACCGACCTGCGCGGCCGGGCCATGGCCACCGCGACGGACCCGGCGCTCGCCGGCGACCTGGCCGCGATCGCGCGGCGGGCCGAACCGTTCGACGCCTGGGGCTGGCCCGTCGCCGTCGACATGGTCGCCGCGGCGCCCTCGTCCGGGCGCGGCGGCCCCCGCGCGCTGTGGCCGATCCTCGCCGCCGTCGCCGCCATCGTCGTGGTCGTGGCGAGCGCGTACTACGTCATGTCCGACTCGCCCCAGAGCAGCCACAGCGCGCACGGCGCGCCGAGCGGGCCGGTCGTGTCACCGCCCGACTCGAGCCTGCCGACCGAGAGCGAGGAGCCGTCGGAGTCGCCGACGCCCACGGAGAGCGACACCCCGACGCCCACGCCCACCTCCGCGACCCCGACCCCGACACGCACCCGCCGCACGCCCACGCCGACACCGACGCGCACCAGGCCCAGGAACGGAACGCTGGTGGTGGGCAGCCCCAGTTGCGGCGTCCTCGGTCCCGGTGACAGCTGCTCGATCCCGGTGAGCGCGTCCGGCGGGACGGTGCGCTGGTCGGCATCGGCCGGGGCTCCGCTGAGTGTCACAGGCGGCGGCGGGCGCATCCCGAGCGGCGAGTCGAGGTCTGCGAGCGTCAGCCTCACGTGCGGCCAGCCGGGCTCAGGTTCCGCGACCGTCACCTTCTCGCCCGGCGGCGCGACCCGCGCCATCAACTGGCAGTGCCCCGAGAACCCCGAACCCGGCAACGGATGAGGCCACAGTGACTGCTGTGGCGCATATCACATAGTTGGCCGGAATTGGCCGTTTACTAGGCGGGACGGCCACGGGCTGTACCGTCATCGTCACAAAAATCCCCGTCTGGGGGAGATATCTCAGTCACTTGGTGGCAAGATCAGGCAACCACGAGTGAGCCGACGGATGTCGGCGCTTACGGGGGCTCGATCAACGACGCCGAAATTTCGACTGGGAGGGTTCCGTGGCCGGTGCGCCAGGACCCGGGCGGGACGACGACCTCAGGCTCGCGGACTCGCTACGAGCCGGGGACGTCATCGCGCTGACCGAGGTCTACGACACGTACGCCCCGTTCCTCTACGACTACTGCCATGGTCTGCTCCGCGACCGGGTCGAGGCCGCCGGGGCGCTGCGCAACGTCGTCATCGCCGCCCGCGAGCACATCGACCGGCTCACCGAACCGGACCGGCTCCGCGGCTGGCTGTACGCGGTCGCCCGCAAGGAGTGCATGCGCCGCCGCGACAGCCCGAACCGGCACACCGGGCAGGAGGCGCCGGAGGCCGACGACGACCTGACCGACGAGCAGCTCGCCCGCCGCGAGGAGCGGCGGCTGCTCGCGCACAGCGCGCTCGCCGCGCTGAACGGGCGGCAGCGCGAGGCGATCGACCTGTCCGTGCGGCACGAGTTGGACGAGGTGGACCTGGCCGGCGTCTTCGGCATGCCGCTGGAGGAGACGCTCGCGCTGGTGGAACGTGCCCGCGAGGACCTCGCCGAGGCGCTGCACGCGGCCCTCATCGCGCAGAACCACTGGAAGGCCTGCCCCAGCGTCTCGGCGCTGACCGAGGCGTGGCCGCTGTCCCCGCAGGCGTCGACGTCGCTGGTCCGGCATGTCGCGAGCTGCCCGGTGTGCGGTGAGCGCGAGACGCCGCCGCTGCCGGCCGACCGGCTGCTGTCCGTCCTGCCGATCGCGGCGATCCCCGCGGACCTGAGGCTGGACGTGCTGACCGCCGCGACCGCCGAGGACCGGGCCGGGAACCGTCGCGCCATCGCGGCTTGGACCGAGCCGTTCGACGAGTACGGCTGGCCACTCCCCTACGAGCCGTCGCCCGGGCGCGCCCGCGAGCGGGAGCCACGGCGGCGCGGCCCGCTCGTCGGCGCCGTCGCCGTGGCCATCGGGGCCGCGGCCCTGTTCGTCGGCGCGATGTCGTGGCTCGGCGGCGACGGCGGCACGAACGCCGCGGCGACCGGGCCGGGCGCGCCCGGCAGCCGCGCGCCGAGTTCGGGCGGTGCCGAGCCGACGCCGACCGACCCGTCCCCCACGGTCGGTTCGCCGTCACCGACCAAGTCCCCGTCGAAGTCGCCGTCGAAGTCGCCGTCCAAGACCCCGTCGAAGACGCCGACCACCAAGGCCCCGCCGCCGCCCCCGGACACCGACACCCCGCGGCCACCGAGGCCCGGCGATCTATCGGTGCAGGGGTGCGACATGCGGGGCAGGGACTTCTGCCTGATCAGGATCACGGCGGTCGGCGGCCCCGTGAGCTGGCGGGTGACCGGTACGTCCGGGCCCGTCCAGGCGGGCGGTGCCGGGCACCTCGGCGCGGGAGAGACCCGCGGCGTGCCGGTGTCGCGCGACGAGCCGACCATCTGCCTGGGCGGCCAGACCGGATACGTGAGCTTCTCGTCCGGCGATTCGGCGTCGGCGTCCTACTTCTGCTGAGCCTTCCGCCGAGCCCCGGAGGCCCGGCTCGGCGGAGGTGCGACGCCGAGCGGAGGGAGCGCTCGCCGAGGGTCACCCTTCGCAGGTGACGGGCGTGACGCGGTGCGTCCGCCGCCACGCGCCACGTCCCGCGTCGGCCACTTCCGGCCGACTTGCGGGCAGGTTCCCCCTGACCTTCAGTTTTGCCGTTGACCTGCGACAATGTGGTGACGACCGGGTCGAGCCGGGCGATTCCGCGAGAATCTCTCAGGAAAAGGGGGAGACCAGGTGGATTTGAGAGACGCCCGGGGTACGCATCTGCGACGACACCCGAGCAGAGTGGTCTCTACCCGGCGCGGAGGTCGATAGCCGTCATAACCGGCCCACGGCGGCGAGCTGGACTCCTGAGGTCCCGCCGGGTCATCGACGAGGACTAGACCATTCGGGGCTAGACCGCCCGATTGGGGGGACGCACCGTGGCAGACGCATGGCTGCCAGGAGCCGGCCGCATGCCGGCACGACAGGACGGCGGAGCGCTCAGAGGGGGTGCTCCACGGGCCGTGTGGTGCGTCGGCGAGCACGACCCACGCGCGGTCTCCGCCCGCTCGGCGGCCGCCGATCTGCTCAAGGAGGATCGGCCGTCGCATCTGGTCTGGCATCCCGGTACCGGCGACATCGTCCAGCTCGTGCCCGCCACGCGGGCCGCCCGGCTGCTCGGCGCACCCGTCGACCGCGAGGGCCGGATCTGTGTGCAGATCATGGTGATCGGCCAGTGCCGGGTCCCGTTCACCGGGGCGCCGCTCTGCGGCCTCGACGCGATCGTCCAGTGGCTGGACGCCTGGGGAGTCGCGCGCCGCTGGCCCGCCGGACCGCCGCTGCCGTCCCCGCAGTCCTACCACGCGAGCCGCGGCCGGAAGGACTGGGCGCGCGGCGGGCATTATGGAGCGTCCCAGGTGCCGCTCGTCGACCGTCCCGATCCGGGCGCCATCGACATCCGCCGCATCACCGGCCCCGACACCCCCGTCGCCCCGATCCCGAAGCCCCGCCCGCGCCTGCCGGACACCGCGGCCACGACGCGCCGCCTCCCCCGGCCCACGCGCACACCGGAACCCGTCTGTCCGCCGCAGGGTGACTCGCCGCCCACCGCACGCCGTCAGCCGACCTCGGAGCCCGTACCCGTCGGCCCGCCCGCCATGTCCAACTGACCGCGTTCCACGAGTTCGCGGACGACCTCGCAGCCCTTGCGCAGCTCCGCCAGATCGGCGGCCGTCCCGTACCCGATGACCAGGCCGGACGCCCGCCACGGCCCCCTGGGGTGATGTTCCAGGGTCTCCACCAGCACACCCCGTTCCACCGCCGCGCCGACGACCCACCCGGCCACCGCCGCCGGAACCTCCACGACGAGATGCAACCCGGCCGTGTCACCGCGCACGGGCAACCCCCGCAACGCGTCGACCACCACGTTCCGCCGCCGCGCGTACTCCCCGCGCATCCGGCGGACATGCCGGTCCAGATCGCCGCGTTCCAGCAGGAGCCTCAGCGCGTCCTGCGGGACGACGGCCGTCCGGTCGTTCAGCTCCTCGCGGCGCAGCGCGATGTCGGCGACCAGGTCGGGACGGCCCACCAGCCAGCCGACCCCCATGTCCGCGGTCAGGATCTTCGACGTCGTGCCGAGGTAGACGACGACGTCCGGGTCCAGGCCGTACAGCGCGGGCAGCGGCGCCACGTCGTACCGGAACTCGCCGTCGTAGTCGTCCTCGGCGACGATCGCCCCCGTGCGCCTCGCCCACGCCAGCAGGGCCCGGCGGCGCGGGACGGGCAGCACGCCTCCCATCGGGAACTGGTGCGACGGCGTCGTGTAGACGAGCCGCAGATCGTCCGGGAGGCCGTCGACGACGAGGCCGTGCTCGTCGACCGGGCACGGCACCAGCTCCGCGCCCCGTCCCGCCAGGACGGCTCGCGCCCGCAGGTAGCCGGGCTCCTCCACCCCGACCCGGTCACCGGCGCGCAGGACGGTCGCGGCGAGCAGATCCAGCCCGTTCGTCGCGCCCCTCGTCACCAGCAGCCCGTCCACGGGACACGGCACGCCGCGGCTGCGCCTGATGTAGCCGGCCAGCGCGACCCGCAGACCCGGCAGGCCGTGCGGGTCCTGGCGCTGCTGCGGCGGCATGCCGGACGCGAGCCGCCACGCCCGCCGCCACGCCGGGCTGTCCAGCGCCCCCACCCAGGCCAGCCCCGACCTCAGGTCGATCTCCCCGGGGATCGCCGCCCGCCGGGCCGTCCTCGTCGGCGGCGGCCGCTCCGGCGCCCGGGAGGCGGCGACGCCGTCGGTCACGTACGTCCCCGAGCCGTGCCGTCCTTCCAGCCAGCCCTCCGCGTACAGCTGCTCGTACGCGGCCGTCACGACCGTCCGGCTCACCCCGAGCACCCCGGCCAGCGCCCTGCTCGCCGGAAGCCGCTCCCCCGCCGCCAGCCGCCCCTCGCCCATCGCCACGCGCAACTGGCCGACCAGCTGCGCGCTCATCGGCTCGTCCGCGCCCCGGTCGACGGAGAGCGGCAGGTCGATCGACAAAGTGGTCTCCCGTTGTACGGCATGAGTGGCCCTACCGACCAGGCCACTTTCTTTCTAGCGTAAACGGTCATGAAGGCACTCTCCTCGACCGCCCGGACCAGGCTCGGCAGGCTCCCCGGACGGTCCACCGGCGACCGCTCCGTCCTCTACGACATCCTCGACGACGGCATGATCTGCCACCTCGGCGTCATCGTCGACGGCACCCCGCGGGTCATCCCCACCGGCTACGGGCGCCTGGACGACACCCTCTACGTCCACGGGTCCAGCGGGGCGAGCAGCCTGCGGGCCGGGCCGTCCGACGACATCTGCGTCACCGTCACCCACCTCGACGGCCTCGTCGTCGCCCGGTCCCTGTTCCACCACTCCGTCAACTACCGCAGCGCGGTGATCTACGGCAGGCCCCGCCTCGTGGACGACGAGGACGAGAAGACGGCCGGTCTCCGCGCCATCACCGAGAACCTGACCCCCGGCCAATGGGACATCGCCCGCCTGCCCACCCGGAAGGAAATGGCGGCGGTCACCGTACTCGCCCTTTCCCTGGACGAGGCGTCCGTCAAAATCCGCCGGGGCGGGCCCAAGGACGACGACGACGATTACGCGCTCGACGTGTGGGCCGGGGTACTGCCCGTCCAGCAGACCTTCGGCGCCCCCGTCCCCGATCCCGCGCTGCGTCCCGGCATCCCCGTACCCGGGCACATCACCCGCCGCGTGACCAGTTAATTCGTTCCAAATCGGTGACCCACGGGGCCGTTCATGGCCGTAGGGTGAACCCATGAACGAGCGCCTCTGCTGGATCGACTGTGAGATGACGGGCCTCGACCTGCGCCGGGACGCGCTCATCGAGATAGCCGCGCTGGTCACCGACAGTGAGCTCAACATCCTCGACGAGGGCGTCGACGTCGTCATCAAGCCCCCGCCGGAGGCGCTCGCCCAGATGACGCAGGTCGTCCGGGACATGCACACCACCTCCGGCCTCCTGGAGGCGCTGCCCGCCGGCGTCACCCTCGCCGAGGCGGAGGACACCGTCCTCACCTATATCAAGGGCCACATCAAAGAGGCCAACAAGGCGCCCCTGTGCGGCAACTCCATCGCCACCGACCGCTCGTTCCTCGCCCGCGACATGCCCTCCCTCGACGGCCACCTCCACTACCGCATGGTGGACGTCTCGTCCATCAAGGAACTGGCCCGCCGCTGGTATCCGCGCGTCTACTTCGCCAGCCCCGAGAAGAAGGGCGGCCACCGGGCCCTCGCCGACATCACCGAGAGCATCCAGGAACTGCGCTACTACCGCGCCGCCGTCTTCGTCCCGCAGCCCGGCCCCGACTCCGAGACCGCCCGCGCCATCGCCGCCAGGATCGCCTCCGGCTGACCCACCCCACAGAAACCGCTACACTACTGGGAGCCGGGTCCCGATTCCCGGCCACGGTGGGTGTAGCTCAGCTGGCAGAGCACTTGGTTGTGGTCCAAGATGTCGGGGGTTCAAGTCCCCTCACTCACCCTCATCGCAGGCCCCGGCCCACCAGGCCGGGGCCTTTCGCGTTCCGGCTCCATCGACTCAGAATGATCGGGCCGTTATGCTCCGTCCCTATAAAAGCCAACCCAGAGGCAACGGATGAGTGTCGACGAGACCGCCCCACTGCGCGTCCTCGTGGTGGACGGCGACCCCCAGGTTCGCGCTGACGTGACCGCGCTGCTCGACGCCGGCGACGAACTCCGCGTCGTCGCCGACACTCCCGACCCCACCGCGGCCCTCTCCCTCGCCGAGCGCCTGCGGCCCGACATCGTCCTGCTGGACGCGGCCGCCGCGGACCACACCGGCCCCCTCAGCCACACCGCCCGCGTCTTCGTCCTCGCCGCCCACGACCACCCCGCCGTCCAGGACGCCCTCCGCGCCGGCGCCTGCGGCCACCTCGTCCCCGGCTCCTTCACCGTCCCCGACCTCATCCGCAGCGTCCGCGACGCCTCCCGCACCTCCCTCGGCCTGTCCGCCCGCGAGTCCGAGGTCATGGACCTCATCGCCACCGGCCGCTCCAACGGCGAGATCGCCCGCCAGCTCTTCCTCAGCGAGAAGACCGTCAAGAACCACGTCAACCGCATCTACTCCAAGCTCGGCGTCAGCTCCCGCGCCACCGCCATCGCCCTCTGGCGCGGCATGGTCAGCGTCCTCCCCGCCCGCGACTAAACCGATTCGCACAGGTCCACGGCTCCTGATACTGTTCTTCCTGTCGCAGCGGGCCCCAGGCCCACCGACACGCGCCGTTAGCTCAATTGGCAGAGCAGCGGACTCTTAATCCGCGGGTTCGGGGTTCAAGTCCCTGACGGCGCACTCGCCCTCCTCTGTTCGCCGCCCCTTTTGGGGCGGCTTCCCGTTTTTGGGGTGTCTTTTGGGGGGACGACCCCCCAAACCCCCCGATCTGGGGTCTCCCCCAGGCCCCCTGGGGCCGCGGAACCGGGCAGCGGAACATGCTTTGTGGGTTATGACCCGTCGCAGTGGTGAGTGCTCGGTCTACCAGGCCGGATGTGCTCACGATCTTCCTGCGTGCACCGTCCGAGGACGGGTCGTGCAGCCGGATCGGTGGCAGTCCGGACTCAAAGGCCAGTCGCTCGAACTGATCGGTCACATGCGCCGGATGGAGCGCCGAGCCGTCCTCGCGGGTAAAGAAGCTGGAGTCGACCCACGCGTCTCCGCACGCCTCCGCTGCCGTGCCCCGTTGCTCGCGGTGAGACCTTGAGGACGGCGATGGTCGTCGATGGTGGCGTCGCTCACACGCACGGTCATCCGGTCGCCGCCACACCATGCGCACCGATTTGTCAACGGCCGTCCGAACACACGGACCTGGCGGCAGGAACCGTCGCGCGGCCACCACACGTACCACGACGGCCCGCCCGGTCACGCCAGACGCATGGCGCGACCCGGAACGTGCCAATTCTCGGCGACCGATTGACAAGCATTGCCGAGCACAAATTCCGCAAAAGAAATTGAACCCGATTGACCGGGGTCCTCGTGCTTCAGGGCACACGGAGGTCGCACTGAGACCGCGATCTTCGACTTTCCCAGAGACCAGGGAGAAGAAATGTCTGCAAGCAGCTTCCCGGCCCGCCGAATCGCCACCGCCGCCGCCCTCGCCGGCGCTGTCGGAGCCATCGGACTCGGCTTGGCCTCCCCGGCCAACGCCACCGCCGCCGCCAAGGTCACCGTCAAGGTCACGCAGAAGGGCAACTACACAGCGGCGATCTGTGTCGGCGACATCCTTGAGGCCCGGTGCGCGGACAACGTCCGCAAGGGCCAGACCAAAACGTTCACGGTGGCCCCGCCGAAGGGCACCGCGGTCAGCGTCAATGTGATCGTCAAGGGTGGCGGCTCGGCCGATAAGTCGGTGGTGAGCGACAAGTCCCAACTCAAGTTCGAGACGGCTGGCAGCAAGGCCAAGCCGGTCGTTAAACAGCTCTGATCCACCAAGGTCGAACACGACCGTTCTCCGGTCCCGCAACCTTCCCCGTGGTCGCGGGACCGGTTCTCCTGTACGCGGGTGATCTGGTGGCGCCTCAACCCACCCCCGCGAACCAGCGAACACGCCTTCACCGAGGTCGGCGCGGCCTCCGGACTCGGATCGGCGCCGCCGGGCTCGGTCGGCCCGGTCACCGCCCCGTCCTCTCTCGCCTACGGCCTGGCCGCCCCGCCTACATGGGCACCGAAGCCGCCGCCGCGCTCACCACGCACCTGACCAAGCTCACCGCCATGGCGCCGGCGAGCTGCTCACCACCAAGATCCTCCTCACCCAGATCAAAGACGATGCCGCGCCCTACGGCGGCGTTCGCCGGGGAAGCGATGTCATCGGCCCCTCACCTGGGCGCCCGCACCCTCCGGCACGCCCACCGAGAAATCACAGCGAATCCGAAACCCACATTTCCCGGGCGGTATCGTCACGAACGGTTCACACTGAATATCGGCGCGTCCGGCCAGGGAAAGGCAGTCGAGCATGGTCGTGATCGCGGAGGCCATCCGCACGCTGTCCGCGTCCCACCGCGAGGTCCTGAACGAGACGGTGTTAAGTAAGCGGACCGTGAACGAGGCCGCCGAGGTGCTCGGGCTTCCCGTCGAAACGATCAAGTCACGCGTCTACTACGCGCTCCGGGCACTGCGGGTCGCTTTGGAGGAGCGGGGTGTGGCGACGTGACCGCCGACGCCGAGCACACCGATGTCGGGGCCTACGCGCTGGGTCTGCTACAGCCCGACGACGCGAGGGCCTTCGAGGGCCACCTCGCCGGGTGCCGCCGCTGCTCCGACGACCTCACCGGCTTCGCCGCGATGGCGGACCTGCTGACCGGGCTCGGACCGGTCAAAGGCGATCCGCCGCCCGACCCGGAGGCCGGAGCCGTCGCCCTCCTGCGGCACCGCGCCCGGGCGCGCGGGCCCGTGCGGCGCACTCGCCTCCTGTTCGCCGCCGCCGCGGTGGTCCTCTTCACCGGCGGGGTCCTCGCCGGGGCGATCCGAGGCGGCGAGCCGATCCCCGCCGATCTGCGCGGCTGGGGCGAGATTCGGTCGGCCTCGGACGCGAAGTCCGGCCTGGAGGCCGTCGCGGCGGTGCAGGGCAAGGGCTGGGGGACGCATGTGGCGCTCGACCTCGGTAATCTGGAGGGCCCGCTCACCTGCCACCTCATCGCCGTCTCCACCAAAGGCGAGGAGAGCGTGGTGACCGGCTGGGCCGTTCCGGCGCAAGGCTACGGCGCGATCGACTCGCCCGACCACCTCCAGGTGCACGGCGGGATCGCCATCCCGCGCGGCGATCTGAAACGCCTCATCGTCCGGGCCGACGGCGCCGGAGATCTGCTCAGCATCCCCGTCTGACGGACGCGAGATGCCACAGCGGGCGGCGCGCAGGCACACCTCCGCACAGGCGCATCGGCGTTTTGTCACAGTCGAGTGACAACCGCATTTCAGGTCGCGCCCGGAATGGAGCGTGAAATCGGGCGTATCCGTGCCATGTGACGGATCCACCCGACGCGGACATCACAGTTCACGCTTGATGAGCCGGCCGTCGACTCCGACCGCGAACCATTCTCCGTCGACGCCCTGCCCGCCGGAATCGCCCGGCTGCGCGTCGCCCGCGTAGTAGTAGAGCGGCCAATCACCTTAAGCGGACTGGAAGGTGGTCTTGTCCTGTCCCGTCGCGTTCCGCGGATTCACCCGCCCCACCCAAGAGAACGACAGCGCCCGGAACGGCGCAACCGGGCCGGGCGCTCTGTCGGACGTCGGGTCAGATCGGAATGGTGAGCAGGGTCCCTCCGCCTTCGATCCTCACCTCGAAGCGGTCGAGGTCCTTACGTTGGATCGGCGTGCCGCCATGGGTGATCAGCGGCTCCGGCGAGCCGGGCACTCCGTAGCCCTTCACCGGGACCTGCCAGGCGGTGACGACCGTTCGTTCACCGGTGCGGGACACCGCCTCCAACCGGCATCTGAGGGGCCCGCGGACGCCCTTCAACTCCAGCCCGACGTGCGTTCCCCAGCCCACGGAACTCAAGCCCACCAGGCCGTTCACCCCCGTCCTGGCGTCAGAGCCGGTGTGGCGCTCGCCGGAGACGACCAGCGCCTGGGCAGGACCGTGCCCGTGCCCACGCGCCGGGAGGCCGTCGCCGCCGAGGCCGGCGCCCACGGTGACGCCCGTGCCGATCAGCGCGGCCGCGGCCGCAGCGCCGATCACGTACGTCCCGCGCCGCCGGCGTCGATCGGACCGCCGCTCCCGGCGCAGAAGATCGATCACCTCGGCCGGGGGACGCTCCGATGCGGTCGCTGAGGCGGCCTCCGCCGCACCGGTCGCGCCGCCGACCTCGATCTCGCGATCCACGCCCTCGGTGGCGCCGGTGAACTCGCCGAGGCCGGAGAGCGCCTCGGCCATGCCGCTCATTTCGCCCAGTTCCTCCGCGCACGAGGCGCACTGCGCGAGATGCGTCTCGAAGGCGCGGCGGTCATCCTCCTCAAGCAGGCCAAGGGCGTAGGCGCCGATATCGGTGTGCTCGATCCGTGAGGTCATGCCGTCATCCCCCTTTCCTCCAGAGCGACGCGCAACGCGCGCAACGCGTAGTAGACGCGGGACTTGACCGTCCCCACCGGAATGCCCAGCACCTCGGCCGCCTGGTTGACCGAACGGTCGCGCAGCACGGTCTCGGTCAACACCTCCCGATGGGGAGCCGACAGCGTCTTCAGCGCCTCCGACACCACGACCTTGCGCAGGAGTCCGTCCATCTGGTCCTCCGTCGGCAGGTGCGCCAGGGCCCCGTCACCGACCTCGGGCGGCCGGATGTCCCGGGCTCGCCGATGATCAATCACGATACGCCGGGCGACCGTGGCCAACCAGGGCATCAGCGAGCCGGTCGAGCAGTCGAGCCGGTCCGCACCCTTCCACGCCCTGATGAAGGTTTCCTGAACGACGTCTTCGGCCCACTGCCGGTCGCCTGCGGTGAGCCGCATGACGAAGCTCGTCAGCGGCCGACGATACTCGCGGTACAACTCGGTGACGATGCGCTCGTCATCGGTTTCGGGCGCGGTCCGGGAAAAGCGGACGAGGTTCCTGAACCCGCCGTTGGTTCCTGCTGCTGCCATGGCCGAGCGTCTCCGGGTCTTAGAGGGTTGGCCCTAGAGGGACAGGCGGTCAGCAGACCGTACGATCTCGGCCGGACTCCCGGTTCAACGGATTTGAGGCTTTGTTAAGATCCTCTTAGGTTTTCGGCATCCCCCGGACGCCGCACAGCCCGGCGACCTCGGCGTCCTCCACCCATTCGGCCCCCTGCCCGACATCGGCCGTTTAAGGCCAAAGACCCGGGACGCGCCTGACCCGGCGCATCAGCGGTTCATACGCCCCGATCAGCGCACGAGTCGGCCAAGCGGCGATCATGCGGCCGATCGCCGACGGTTCGGCCACCGCGACGCCCGGCTCGCGAGTCGGCCGGCAGAGTCGGCGACAACGCTCACGATCATTCCGTCCACGACGTCTCCCCGTACCGCTGCACCAGCCGATCCTCCCATCGCCCGCGTCCTCAGCCACGGTCATCCATCCCCAGGGGTCGAGAGGGGGCAGAATGGGAGCGGTATGGGAACGGCTGGACCAGAGCGGGGCGGAACAGATCGACGCGGGATGGCACGAACGGCCTCGAAGATCCGGATGAACGGCACGGATCGGCATCATTCGTCGCCGTCCAGATCATCCTGATTGGACTGGTCGCCGACTCTCTATCCGCGGGTTCGGGGTTCAAGTCCCTGACGGCGCACTCGCCCACTCCTGTCCGCCGTACCTGTTGGGGTGGCTTCCCGTTTTTGTGGTGTCCTTTTGGGGGCGACGCCCCAACCCCCGATCTGGGGTCTCCCCCAGACCCCCTGGGGCTGCGGAACAGGGCATCGGGACATGCTTTGTGGGCCATGCCCCGTCGCAGTTGCGATTGCTCGACCTGCCGAGCGGGATGTGCTCGCGATCGAGCTTCAGCACGGTCGACCTGGAGATGGTCGCGTAGCTGGAAACTCCGGCGCCGACCTCAGGCGAGCACCTCTATGACTACTTTGACCGACGATGTGACCTCCTAGCGATTCAGCCCCCTGTTCCTCGGGCCGGGCCGCGTCGGCCCGGTCAGCGATCCGTCGCCCGCCCCCGCGATCTCCTCGTCATCACCCGCCTTCTGCAACACCAGCACGGGCGGAGACTTGACAGGTACATTTTGGATCTGGAGTTGGAGGGTGGCACGCCTTCTTGGCTCACGGTTGTCGGTGGGCTGCGGGTGGGGGTGGCGGCTGGGGGGTGGACGAGATGTGGCGGTACCAGAGGCGCCACGGTGTTGTGCGTCTGGTCCAGGAGGTGGGGCCCTGGGTCCACCAGGGGCCTTCCCGGCCCATTTTGCGCTGCGTTTCGGCGAGCAGTTCGTCGGTGTCGCCTGCCAGTTCGTAGACGACGAGGTAGAACGGGCAGCCGGGAGCCGGATGCTCCAGTGCGCGCCGCACCTTGTACCTGGTCCCGCGGCTGAGGCCCGCGTTGGACACTGCCTCGGGCATATGGGTGTTGGTGTAGAAGGCGTCGAACTCGGCCAGTTCGTCGTCGGCGATGTCGCTGGGCGGGTCGATCCCGATGATGTAGATCAGGTCCGGGGTGCCCGTCGAGGGCGCGGTCTCCGCGACCTTCTCGTAGACGACCCGCCAACGGGTGGTGAGCAGCTCCGGCCGGAACGGCGGGTCGGTCGAATAGGGCTCGCCGGCGGTCGTTGCGGTGAGGTACTCGGTGACCGCCTGCTCGTCCTGGACCTCGTAGGCCGTCAGGTACCCTCCGCCGAAGTCACCCCGTGGGTCTGGCCGGCGAAGGGCATAGCGGTGCGCGGCCGCGAAGCCCGAATGCCTGGAGAGGACTTCGGGGACGTGGGTCTCGTCGTAGAAGCGGTTGAAACGTTCGATGTCCGCTGGGTCTGAGCCGGCGAAGTCGAGAGCGATCCAGTACAGGAAATCGCTTGAGAAGGGTGCCGCAGGCGCTGCGCTCGGGCCTGGCGATAGATCGCCGCCGGAGTCCTCCCGGGGGATGAGTGGTTCGCTCGCGTGCGTGCTCATGCGACGGCCTCCGGGTGCTCGACTTGGGGGAACGTCCAGTGGTTGCGAGATCGCCGGTGGTGTCGGCGTCGTCCTCAGCCGTCCCGTGCAGAAGTCGGGTGCTGGGCCGACCGTTGGAGGTGGAGGACCGCTTCGCGGATCGAGATGCGGCTCACGGCGGTGAGCCGCAGGGCGATGGATCCGCAGGTCCCGTCCGACGCTCTGGCATGCGGTTCTCCTGGGTTTTGTATGACGTAATTCAGTCACACAACCATGCCGCGGTCAACCTTCAGCGGACGGGTCCACGCGTCGACGATGCGGCGTAATCAATGGTCATGGTCGATGAGGTGACCTTCTCAGCGGTCCACGTCCGGCCTCGTCATTGACGCTAGGTAGTACGTCTGCTTTGGTACGTCATACAAAGAGTTCGACTCTGCCGGGCAGGACGACCTTCTGTCCGCGTGCGTTCGCGGAGCGCCGCACCCACGGACGGCCACCGGCATCGTTCCGGGCAAGAGCTCCGATCCCACCCCCACCAGCGTCTTTCTAAGGAGGAAGGATGTTGAGTCGATCGGACGGCAAGGGGCACAGGAGGCGTCCCCGGATACTCGCGGCAATGGTGGCCGCCGTCATGGCCGCCGGCCTCGCGGCCGGATGTTCGTCAGAATCGGCGGACGGGGACGGGGGCTCGTCCGGCGGCACGCTGCGCGTCGGCGTGGTCGCCAGCACGATCTCCACCCTCGGCGCCTACACCAACCTGCGGTCGCAGGACTTCTACGTGCGCAACGCCGGGATGTTCGAGCCGCTCGCCCACCGGACGAAGGAGGGGCCCTCCAGGTGGGCGCTCGCCACCGGCATCACGCACAACGAGGACAACACCGAGTGGACGGTCAAGCTCCGTCCGAACGTCAAGTTCCACGACGGGTCCCCGTTCGGCGCGGACGACGTCGTCGCGGTCTTCAAGCGGCTCCTCGACAAGAAGAACGGGCTCATCGAGCGCAACTTCATCGACTTCATGGACCCGGACGGCATCGAGAAGGTCGACGACCTCACGGTGAAGTTCAAGCTGCCCAAGCCGTACGGGCCGTTCGAGTTCGCCGTCACCAACCGGACCATCATCTTCGACAAGATGGGATCAAAGCCCGAGCAGGCGATCGGGACGGGTCCGTTCAAGCTCGCCAAGTTCGCCCCCGGACGGGAGACGGAGCTCCAGAGGTTCGACGGCTACTGGGGGCCGAAGCCCAAACTCGACCGGGTCAAGATCATCAGTTTCAAGAGCGTTGAGTCGGCGACCAACGCGCTGATCGGCCGGCAGATCGACGCGAGCTCCAACGTCCTGCAGACCTCGCTGCCGACGATCGAGAAGACGCCGGGCCTGAAGGTCATGAAGAGCGACGACGTCCTGAAGGTCGGTATCTACATGCGCGCCGACAAGTCGCCCTTCGACGACGTGCGCGTCCGCCAGGCGATGCAGCTGATCATAGATCGCAAGCTCGCGCTGTCCAACGCCTTCGACGGCCTCGGGGTGCCGGCGAACGACCACCCGGGCTTCGGCACCTGCCTGCCTGACGTCCCCCAGCGTGTACAGAACCTCCCCCAGGCCAAGAAGCTGCTCGCGGACGCCGGGAAACCGAACCTCACCGTCGACCTCGAGACGCCCGCGAACAAGCCCGGCATGCTCCAGCTCGTCCAGCTCCTGTCCGAGGACGCCAAGAAGATCGGCGTGACCATCAACGTGAAGAAGATGGAGCTCGGCGCCTACCTGGAGAAGTGGGGCGAGCGGACGTTCTACACCAGTTACGACACGCGTCCCTACATGGAGGCCGTGGACGAGCAGATCAGCGCGGACGCCTCGTTCAACCACCAGCACTGGCACGACCCGGAGTTCGAATCGCTGGCCAAGAAGCTCTACGCCACCGCCGACGCGCAGGAGCAATGCGAGATCCAGAAGAAGATGAAGAAGATCGAATACGAGCGCGGCGCGAGCATCCTCTCCGCGTCGAACCCCGTCGTGAGCGTGTACTCCTCGAAGGTGCACGGCCTCGAACCGGAATTCCCCTCGGGGAACCTGTACCACTTCACCAAGGTCACCATCGACCAGTGAGCAGGTAGAACGGCGGCCCCCACGCGGAGGTATCTCCGCGTGGGGGCCGGTTTCGGTCGTGGCAGGTGTTTGCGTCGGGACGTGGGGCGGTGCCCCTGGCGGGGACGTGACGCAGTACGTGCACGGGTCGCATCAGGTCGTCTCTGTTGCAGGTCGCCCACGATCGCGGGCACGCCGACGATCACGCGGACCAGTAGGCCGAGTCTTTCAGGCGCTCCCCCCAACTCCTCGGACGCCTGCTCTCGGTATGCCTTGAGGACGGGGATGGTGACCGAATCGAGCCGAAGCAGGCCCCCGGGGGCAGGGTGCCGGCATCGGCCGATTCCTTTTCGTGGTGGCCGGGGTCTACATGAGGGAGACCAAGAAAAGAAAGGCTGATCGCCGATGGGCATTCCCCCGACCATGCGCGCGCTGCGGCAGACGTCCCTTGACGGGCCGCAGGACATGCGACTGATCATCGACGCGCCGGTGCCGAGTCCTGGCCCGGGCGAGGTTCTGATCCGCGTCACCGCCGCCGGGGTTAACTTCGCCGACGTCTCGAAGGCCCACGGCACGTTTCTGAACGGACCGCGGCCACCGTACCTGGCCGGTTTCGAGGCCGCCGGTGAGGTCGTCGCGGTGGGCGAGGCGGTGACCGGCCCGCGACCGGGGGCCCGCGTCGTCGGCGTCGGAACCGGCGCCTTCGCCGAGTACATGGTCCTGCCCGCGGCGGCGGCGATGCCGGTGCCGCCCGGCTGGACGGAGCAGCAGGCATTGGGCCTGGTCGTGAACTGGCCCACCGCGCTGGCCGCACTCAAGCCTCTGGGCGGCGTGACCGCGGGGCAGACCGTGCTGATCCACGCCGCGGCGGGCGCGACCGGCCAGGCCGCGGTCACCATGGCCCGGCATTACGGGGCGACGGTCATCGCCACCGCCTCGCCGGGCAAGCACGAGACGGTGCTGGCGTTGGGCGCGGACCATGTCCTGGACTCCCTCGACGGCGACATCGCCGCCGAGGTGTTGCGGCTGACCGGCGGCGCGGGCGCCGATGTGGTGCTGGAGTCGGCGGGAGGCGCCACCTTCGAGGCCAGCCTGGCCGCGGCCAAGCGGGTCACCGGCCGGGTCGTCGTCTACGGCGTGGCGGGAGGCGACGCCTCGATCACCAACTGGGAGCTGGTGTACCGGCACCAGGTCCACGTCATCGGCTTCAATATCGGCGTGCTGATCCAGGCCGCGCCGCAGATCTTCGGCGAGGTCATGGGTGAGCTGTCCGCGCTCATCGCCGCAGGCGTGCTCACTCCCGGTCGGCCCACCGCCTATGAACTGGCCGACGGCCCGAAAGTGCTCGCGGAGCTGGAAAGCAGGGCCACCATCGGCAAACTGGCCCTGCTGCCCTGAGAGAACCACAGCATCGAGTTCTCGACGAGGTCTGGTCGCGGAGGTTTCGTGGACCGAACCCCTAGGCTCGCGGCGTGACGTCGCGTCCGCGGGCAGCATCGGATCAAGACCGGTTCACCGCCGAGACCGAGCGGTTCCGCCGGGAGTTGTTGGCGCACTGCTACCGCATGGTCGGCTCGGCGCACGACGCCGAGGACCTCGTGCAGGAGACCTATCTGCGGGCGTGGCGGTCCTACTCCGGATTCGAGGGGCGGGCATCGCTTCGGTCCTGGCTCTACAAGATCGCCACAAACGTCTGCCTGACGGCGTTGAAGCCGCGTCCGATCCGGGTGCTGCCCTCGGGTCTGACGGGACCGTACGACGGACCCGATCGTCCGCCGAGTCCCGTCGCGGCGGGCGAGGTCTCGTGGCTGGAACCGCTGCCGGACGCATGGATCGCCCCGCCCGCCGACGACCCGGCGGCGGTGGTGGTCGAACGCGAGTCGCTGCGGCTGGCGCTCATCGCCGGCCTGCAGCACCTGCCCTCCCGCCAACGCGCGATCCTCATCCTGCGCGAAGTGCTGGCGTTCTCCGCGGCCGAGATCGCGGAGGTCCTCGGCACCACTCCGGCGGCGGTCAAGAGCGGTCTGCAGCGTGCCCGCGCCAGGCTCGACGAACTGGAGCCCGAGCCGGCGGAACTGCTCGAACCGACCGACAGGCGAGCACGCGCGCTGCTCGACGGCTACATCGCGGCCTTCGAGCGCTCCGACGCCGGCCTGCTGGAACAGGTGCTGCGCACCGACGCCACGCTGGAGGCCACGCCGTTCCGCGACTGGCAGGCGGGCCGGGCGATGTGCGTCCACATCCTGGACGCGTACGTGTTGGGCACACCGGGCGACTGGCGGATGATCGCCACCGCCGCCAACGGCCAGCCCGCCGCCGTCGTGTATCACCGGGACGCGGACGGCGTCCTGCGAGCCGACGGCGCCGTTGTGCTGGCCCCCACCGCCACCGGCGTCTCCCGCGTGGTCAAGTTCCACGATCCCGCGCTGGCCGCGACGTTCGGCTTCCCGGACGTGCTCGCGCACTGACCCGCCCGGCCTGCTCGAACGATCGCGACGGCGCTCCTTCCGGAGATCGGTGGAGTGCCGGTCAGGGGTGTCGTCGCACCGAGGTCGTGTCGCTCGTCAGTGGTGATCCGTCCGCCGCCGCGGGCAGGAGGTCGGGGACGCGGGCGCCGTCGCCGTCGACCAGGAGCGAGTGCGTCTCGTCCGGTTCGAAGGCGTGGCGCTCACCCCACTGCCGCAGTGTGACGATCACTGGGAACAGGTCCTTGCCCGCCTGGGTGAGCGCGTACAGACCGCGCCTGCCCGATTCGGCCCGCACCTGGGCGAGCAGGCCGCGGGCGGTGAGCTTGCGGAGCCGGTCGGTGAGGATGTTGCGGGCGATGCCGGTGCGCTGCTGGAAGTCGGTGAACGAGCGGGCGCCGTCCATGGCGTCGCGGATGATCAGCAGGCTCCAGCGGTCGCCGACGAGATCGACCGTGCGGGCGACCGGGCAGTTCGGGTCCGTCCACGCGGGGCTCCGCGGGTCGTCGCGCGTCATCGCTCCTCCAATGAGTTGCAGAATGCAACTATTCTGCCCTACCCTCCGATCAGTTGCAAACTGCAACTGAATGGAGGAGTGCCGGTGAAGTGGAGAACGAGGTCGCTGCTGGCGGCCGTGTGCGGGGTCGCGGTGGCCGGGGTCTACGCCGGGCAACCGGTTCTGGGGCCGATGGGACGCGATCTGGGCGTGCCGACCGGCTCCCTCGGCTGGCTCGTGGCCATCGGACAGCTCGGCTACCTGGCGGGACTGGTGCTGCTGGTGCCACTGGGCGACGTCCTCGACCGCAGGCGCCTGATCACCGTGCACCTCGCCCTGGTGGCGGCGGGGCTCGCGGTCACGGCGGTCGCCCCGCTCGCCTGGACGGCGTTCGCCGGACTGGCCGCGGCGGGGGTGTTCGCGGTGGTCGTGCAGACCACCGTCGCGTACACGGCGTCGATCTCCCCGCCCGGCGAGGCCGGTCGCAACCTCGGCATCGTGACCTCGGGCGTGGTGATCGGCATCCTTGGCGCGCGCATCATCGCGGGAGTCCTGGCGGACGTGTGGGGATGGCGGAGCATCTACCTGACCCTGGCGGTCCTCGCCGCCGTCCTCGCGGTGCTCGTCCGTACCGCGCTGCCCGCGGACGCCCGTCCGGACACCGCTGTGCGGTACGGGCGGCTCCTCCGGTCCTTCGGCGTGATGTTCACCCGGCCGGTGTTCCTCGGCCGCGGGCTGATCGCGTTCTTCCTGTTCGCCTCGTTCGGCGCGCTGTGGAGCGGCATGGCCCTGCCGCTGGCCGGCGCGCCCTGGCACCTCAGCCAGACGCAGATCGGGCTGTTCGGCGTCGCCGGGCTCGCCGGAGCGCTCGGCGCCGCCCGGTCCGGACGCTGGGGCGACGGCGGGCACGCGCGCCGGGTCACCGGCCTCGCGCTGGCACTCCTGGCCGTCTCCTGGGCCGCGATCGGACAGCTCACCTGGTCACTGCCGCTGCTGGTCCTCGGCGTGATCCTGCTCGACTTCGCCGTCCAGGCCGTGCACGTGAGCAACCAGCACACCCTCGCCGGCGCCTACCCCGGCCGCACCAGCACCGCCATCGGCGCGTACATGGTCTTCTACTCCCTCGGCTCCGCCGCCGGCGCCGCCGCGACCACGGCCCTGTTCGACGTCGCGGGCTGGACGGGGCCCACCGTCCTCGGCGCCGTACTCGCGCTCTGCGCACTCGCCACCTGGGCACTCAGCCCCAACCCCGCGCCCGCCGCAAGGCCATTGCCTTCGAAAAGCCCCACACCGGCCACGCGTCACCAGGCCAAGGCCTGATGGCGCCTGACCCCGCGCCATCTGGGCAGGTGGTGTCGCCGCCGGTCAGTGGTTCGGTGTTCGGATGTGGTGGCGGCCGATGGGGAGCATCAGGGGGCGACCGGTGAGGGGGTCTTCGATGATGCGGTTGTCGAGGTCGAAGACGGTGCGAACGGTGTCTTCGGTGAGGACTTCGGTCGGGGTGCCGCTGGAGTGGACGCGGCCGTCGGCGAGTGCGATGAGGTGGTCGGCGTAGCGGGCGGCGAGGTTGAGGTCGTGCAGGACCATCACGATGGTGGTGCCGCGGGTGCGGTTGAGGTCGGTCAGCAGGTCGAGGATCTCGATCTGGTGGCTGGCGTCGAGGAAGGTGGTGGGCTCGTCGAGGAGGAGCAGGTCGGTCCGCTGGGCCAGTGCCATCGCGATCCAGACCCTCTGGCGTTGGCCGCCCGACAGTTCGTCCACGGCCCGGTCGGCCAGATCCGTCGTCCGCGTCGCCTCCAGCGCCTCGGCCACCGCGGCGTCGTCCCTGCCGTTCCATCGGGAGAAGATTCCCTGGTGGGGGTGGCGTCCGCGGCAGACGAGGTCGAGCACGGTGATGCCCTCGGGCGCCACCGGCGACTGGGGCAGCACCCCCAGCGTGCGGGCCAGTTCCTTGGCGGGTGTGCGGTGCACCTCCCTGCCGTCCAGGACGACGCGGCCCGCCCGGGGTGTGAGCAGTCGGGACAGGGAACGCAGCAGCGTCGACTTCCCGCAGGCGTTCGCGCCGACGATGACCGTGATCTCGCCGGGCGGCACGGTCAGGTCGAGGGAGTCGATGACGGCGAGGTCGCCGTAGCCGAGCGTGAGGCCCTCGGCCGCCAGGGTGTGGGACGTGGTCACAGCGAGCCTCCGGCCCGATGGGTGCGGACGATCAGGTACACCAGGTACGGCGCTCCGAGGACGCCGGTGACGACCCCGACCGGGTAGCGGGTGTCGAAGGCGAACTGCCCGGTGAAGTCGGCGGCGAGGACGAGGAGGGCGCCGACGAGCCCGGCGGGCAGGAGCAGGGAGCCGCCCACGCCGACGAGCCGGGCCGCGATGGGGCCGGACAGGAACGCCACGAACGCGATCGGCCCGGCCGCCGCGGTGGCGAAGGCGATCAGGCCCACGGCGGCGACGATGACCGCGAGGCGGCTGCGTTCGGTCCGGACACCGAGCGCGGCGGCGGTGTCGTCCCCGAGCCGCAGCGCCGCCAGGTCGCGCGCCAGGGACAGCAGGACGGGGGTGAGCACGGCCACCGCGACGAGGGCGGGCAGTGCCTGCGCCCAGGTCGTGCCGTTGAGGCTGCCGGTCAGCCAGCGCATGGCCTCCTGGAGGTCCCACTCGGCGGCCCGTGACAGGACGTAGGAGGTGACGCTGTCGAGCATCGCGGAGATCCCGATGCCGATCAGGATGAGCCGCGTGCCGGCGACGCCGTCGCGGAACGCCAGCGTGTACATCAGCAGGGCGACGGAGAGCGCGGCGGCGATCGCCAGGACCGACACCTGGGTCCCGCCGAGCGACAGCGACACGATCGCGATCGCCGCCGCGGCGCTCGCCCCCGAGCTGATGCCGATGATGTCGGGGCTGGCCAGGGGGTTGCGGAGCATCGTCTGGAAGGTGACGCCGCCGAGCCCGAACGCGAAGCCCGCGGTGACGGCGAGGACGGCTCGCGGCAGCCGGAGCCGTCCGACCGTGAAGGACGCCCCGGGCACCTGCTCGCCGAGCACGACGCGGACCACCTCCCCGGGCGGGTAGAACGTGTGCCCGGCCATGAGGGTCACGGCGAACCCGGCGGCGACGAGCGCCGCCAGCGTCGCCATGACCAGCCGGCGCCGGGCGGCGCGCCGGCGGCGGCCGCGGGCGACGGTCTGGACGACGGTCACCGGGACAGCGGGGGCCGTCACAGCTCACGCACCTTCTGCCGGCGGACGATGTGGATGAAGAACGGGCCGCCGATCAGCGCGGTCACGATGCCCACCTCGATGTCCGCGGGGCGGGCCACCACGCGTCCGACGACGTCGGCGGCGGTGAGCAGCGCGGCGCCGGCCAGGGCGGAGAACGGCAGTAGCCAGCGGTGGTCCACGCCGACGAGCAGCCGGCACGCGTGCGGGACGACGAGCCCGACGAAACCGATCGGCCCGGCGACGGCCGTGGACGCGCCGCACAGCACGACGGCGCCGAGGGCGGCCACGGCGCGGACGACGGCGACGCGCTCACCGAGCCCGGCGGCGAGTTCGTCGCCCAGGGCCAGGGAGTTCAGCGCCCGGGCGGACAGCAGGCACAGCGCGAACCCGGCGGCGAGGAACGGCAGCACCTGCCCGATCCGTTCGTAGGACCCGCCGCCCACCCCGCCGATCTGCCAGAGCCGGAAGCCCCCGGCGATGTCGTTGCGCGGCAGCACGACCGCGCTGACCAGCGACGCGAACGCCGCCGACGTGGCGGCGCCGGCGAGCGCGACCTTGAACGGGGTGGCTCCGCCGCGTCCCAGGGATCCGACCGTGTACACGAAGACGGCTGAGCCGGCGGCGCCCGCCATGGCGACCCAGATGTACCCGGTCGGGGACGCGAGCCCGAAGAACGCGACCGCGGTGACCACGGCCAGGGACGCGCCCATGTTGATGCCCAGGATCCCGGGGTCGGCGAGCGGGTTGCGGGTCACGCCCTGCATGACGGCGCCGGACAGGCCGAGGGCCGCGCCGACCGTCACCGCGAGCAGGGTGCGCGGTATCCGCTTGGCCACCGCCGCCTGCCCGAGGGACTCGTCCGCGCCGCCGAGCGCCGTCCAGACGTCGGACCAGGCGACGTCGCGCGACCCGAAGACCACGGACGCCGCCATGAGCACCGCCAGGACCATGACCAGGACCACGAGCCACAGGACCCGGACGCGCGCCGGACGCCGCACGATGAGCGCGGCGTCCGGCGGACGGTCGAGGGCCACGGACCGGTCGGTGCGGACGGACGGCGTCACTTGACCTTGCCGGCGGCCTCGGCGAGCGCCGCGACGTAGTCCTCCAGCACCCAGGAGATCGCCAGGGGCGTCGGGTTCGCGGCGGTTCCGAGGGGCTTGCTCCCGGGCAGCATGTACACCGCGCCGCGCTCCACCGCCGGAATCTTCGACAGCAGCGGGTCCTTGTGCAGCTTCTGCAAGAGGCCGTCGTCGCCGTACCCGACGATGATGTCGACGTCGTCGAACGCGTCGATCTGCTCGGCGCTGCGCGTCAGCAGGAACTTGTCGGTGCCCTTGGACGCCTCGGCGACGCTGCCCGGAATCGTCAGCCCGAGGTCCTTGAAGAACAGCGTGCGGGTGTCGTGGGTGGTGTAGAAGCCGATCTGGCTCAGATCGTTGACGTCGACGTGCGCCAGGAACATCACCGATTTGCCCTTGATCTGCGGGTGCTTGGCGGCGACCCCGTTGATCTGGCCCTCCAGGTCGGTGATGAGCTTCTCGCCCTCGGCGGCGAGCCCGATCGCCTTGCTGTTGATCCGGATGATCTCGCGCCACGGTGTCGCCCACGGGGCGTCCGGGTAGGCCACCACGGGAGCGATCTCGCTCAGGGTGTCGTAGTCCTTCTTGGTCAGACCCGAGTAGCCGGCCAGGATCACGTCCGGCCTGGTGTCTGCGACGGCCTCGAAGTCGATGCCGTCGGTCTCGTCGAACAGCACGGGCGTCTTGGCGTTGAGGTCCTTCAGCCGCTTGTCCACCCACGGCAGCAGTCCGTCGCCGTTGTCGTCGCCGAAGTCGGCGGACGCCATGCCGACCGGGACGACGCCGAGCGCCAGGGGCACCTCATGGTTGGCCCAGTTGACCGTCGCGACCCGCTTCGGCTTCTCCTCGATGGTGACCGTCCCCAGCGCGTGCTTGATCGTCATGGGGAACGCGCCGGCTTCGGCGCTCGCGCCGCTCTTCTTCGTCTCCTTGGAGTCGCCGCAGGCCACGAGGCCGCCCAGCAGGACGACCAGCACCGCGATGACGCGAAGGCCGTGTAGACGCTTCACTCCGTACTCCACTCCCAGAAATCCGTTGGTGCCGGCCCTCGCACGTCTGGATCGCGGGTGTGCGTCCGTGGAGCGGTACACCGTACTGCCGCAAACCGCGCCTAGTTAGGCAAGGCTTACCTTGCTCGCACCTTAGAAGAGGCGAACGGTCTGTCGCAATCACTCGTTTTGGACATCCGTTGTCGAGATTCGGACACCGCGGGCGGCGCGGTACGGCGTGCCGGACGGGTCAGGGCGCGCGGAACGCTCCCGGGGTCAGCCCGGTCGTCCGCCGGAACGCGGCGCCGAACGCGCTCGCCGAGCGGTAGCCGACCTCCTCGGCGACGGCGTCGATCTCCCGACCTCGGGCCAGCAACTCGATCGCATGCTGGGCGCGCACCCTCGCGACCCACCGCACGAAGCTCATGCCCGTCTCGTCGTTGAACGCCCGGCTGATCGTACGGGCGCTCACACCCAGCCGGACCGCCCAGTCCGCCAGCGTCCGCCGATCGCCCGGATCGCTCCGGACGGCGTCGGCGATCGGCCGCAACAACTCGCCGGCGGGCATCCGCACGAGCAGCTCACGCGACGACGGGACGAGGACGTCCACCACCATCGCCTCGGTCACCGCCCGCGACTCGGACGCCAGTTCCGTGTCGGCGAGCCGCTCCAGCAGCAACCGCAGGAGCGGCGTGATCTCGACACCGACCGGCGTCGGGGAGATGGAGGACGTGGCGCCGAATCCGAAGAATCCGGCCCGGCACCGAGTGCCCGCGGGCGCCGAGCCGGAATGCAGCGTGCCCGCGGGCATCCACAGGCCCACGGTGGAGGTGACCGTCCAGACCCGCGACCCCACCACGAACGTCGACGCGCCCCACTCGTTCCAGAGAAGCTCATGGAACGGATGGGAATGCTCGTTCCAGACGATGTCGCGGGTGAAGTCCTCGGCCCAGCTCTGGATCGCCGACGGCATCTCGACCGGCCCCGCCGCCAGGGTGGGCAGCGCGCGGAACTCCCTGGTCACGGAAGTACACGGTCGGACATAAGCGGCATTCTAGGCAACGTGGCGGCGGGGTGGCGGAGCGGGCCTGCCCTAGTGTGGGGCCCGTGAAGCCCTCCGAGATCCAGACGGTGCGCACCGAGGCCGAACTCCGGGAGATCATCAGGCCGCCCGCGCAGCACATCTGGGACAAGGACATCGGCCGGATCGACGAACACGCGCGCACGATCATCGCGCACTCGCCGTTCGTCCTGCTGGCGACCTCCAACCCGGACGGGACCTGCGACGTCTCGCCTCGCGGGGACCCCGCCGGATCGGTGCTCGTCCTGGACGACCATCGGCTGGCGCTCGCCGACCGTCCCGGCAACCACCGGGTCGACAGTCTCCGCAACGTGCTGCACAACCCCCATGCCGGGCTGCTGTTCATCGTGCCGGGAATGAACGAGACGCTGCGCGTGAACGGTCGCGCGACGCTCGTCTCGGACGCGCCGTTCTTCGACGACCTGACCGTCAAGGGCAAGCGACCGCGCCTCGCCCTCCTCGTCGACGTCGACGAACTCTATATGCACTGCGCGAAGGCGTTCCTGCGCGCGTCCCTGTGGGATCCCGAAACCTGGCCGGACCGCAGCACCCTGCCCTCCCTCGGACGGATCGCCAAAGACCACCTGGACCTCCAGGAGATGTCCGCGGAATCGATCGACAAGGAAATCGCCCGCGACGCCCGAACAAACCAGTACTGACCTGCGGCTCCCCCAGCGGCTCGACCGGCTTCGCCCGCCACAGGCCAGGCAGCGACCCGCCACCCCGGAGCATCGCGGCCGGACGTTCGAGATCCATGACAGGTGGGCGGCGGATTCTGTCGGTGGCGGTCGACATCATCGGACGCGTCATCGCGACGGGCGACCGGAGGGCGTGGGTCTTGGACGAGGACGACGACGCGTGGGAGCGGCGCAGCACCGTGAGGGTGGTGCCGCCCGTCCAGGCACGGAAGCTTGCGAAGGTGCCGTTCGTCGAACTGGCGGACGGTCGGTTGCAGGGCGTGGTGTCGAGCGGGTCCGACGCGGCCCGCGTGTACGTCTCGTCCATCACGGCCGGAACTCACGGCAACAGTTGCAGCACCAACAACAACCGGCCGTGCGGCGGGCTGACCGATCTCTATCTGTGCAAGCACCTCGACGCGCTGGTGACGGAGGGCATCCGCCAGTACGGGCAGGAACGGGTCGCCCGCTATCTGCGCGTCGAGGTCGGCGAGGGCAAGGACCTCATCGACTGCCTGAACAGCCACAAGGACCCGGCGCCCGCGGCGGCGGTGTTCAGCCGGTTCCTGCGGCATCTCGCCTACCTGGAGGTACCGGAGAGCACCGAGCCGGTTCCCGAGTTGCACTGGTTCCCGGCGGCGGGGGCGGTGGGCTGATGCTCGCGGTGCAGTTGCGGGAACTGGTCGGAGCGCCCGAGGCCGTCGATGAGGCGCTCGACCTGGTGGCCGGGTTCGACGGCTCGCTCACCGGCGGTCTGGGGCGGATGGGCGACCGGCAGGCGGCGGCGCTGTCGGCCTTCGCGGGCGCGCTGGCCGGCTCGCCGCTCGGCGGGCCGGTGGGCGAGGCGGCCGGGAAGGTGGTCGCCGGGTCGATCGGCGACGACCGGCTCGCGACGCTGGCGGGCGGACGGGCCGCGCTGCTCGGCGCCGTCCACGACGCCCTGCTGGAACGCCTCGACGGCGCACTGGGCAGGTCAAGGTCGCCCTGGGAGGATCGCGCCGGGGAGCCCGGCGCCGTGACGCCGGAGAATCTGCTGGCCGGGGCGCGGTCGTGGCTGCACGAGCTGGCGATCGCCGGGTGGCGCGGCGTCGACCACGATCTGGTCTCGGCGGCCGGGCGGACGATCGAGGGGCTGTGGGGCGAACCGGCGTCGCGGCGGCTCGCGGTCCTGCTCGACGGGCTGGCCTCGGAGCTGCGGGCGTCCTGCCCGGTCGCGACCATGGAGCGCGTGCCCGAGCGGCGCTGGGCCGACCTGTGGACGCGGGCCGTCCTGCTCGCCCGCGCCGGGTCGTGGACGGGCGACGCGGAGCCGGTGTCGGGACGGTTACTGGTGCTGGGCGTGGACGTCCACGAGCATGGAACGGCCGTCCAGGTGCAGGTCCACGGGGTGCTGGAGCCCGCGGACGGCGGCGAGGCGCGGCTGGTGCGGGCCGGTGTGGCGGCGGCGAAGGTCGACACGATCGTCGGCCCGGCGGTGTGGCGGCTGCTCAACGCCTATCCCGTGCTCCTGGCGGCGCTGGCCGAACGGCGCGTCCTGGACGTGACGGACATGCCGCTGACCGCCGGCGGCGACCTGCTCTGGCGAGAGGACGCGGCGCGGGCCGGAGAGCCCGCCGACCCGTTCACCACGGCCCGGGTCCGGCTGGGCGGGGCGACCGCTCCCTCCGTCCCGCCGCTGGACCGGCACCCGGTGCGCATCGCCGAGCCGGTGCTGCTGGAGGGATATCGGTACGCCGATGGTGCCGTCTCGCTCGACGGCACCAGCCTGGAGATCGACGCCGGTCGGCTGCCGGCGTGCGGACCGATCACACCAGCGCTGGTAAAGGCGTCCACGGCCTGCATCGGACTGGTGCGCTGGGACGGCGGCCGGTGGCTGCTCCAGCCCCTCGCGCTCCAGGCCACGGTCAGGAAGAAGCCGGTCGAGGCGCACACGGGTGACTGGGCGCTCGGCCCGACGGATCCGAAGGTCGTGAAGGCCGAGGCCCGTGCCGGTGACGCCGTGGCCGTGCTACGCGAACGCGCGGGAAGGCTGCTGCGGAAGTGACCGGGATAGAGGGCGTCGAGGCCGGGGAAGGGCCGGACGCGAATCGGCGGCAGGTGCTCTACTGGCGGCTGATGGCGCGGCTGTTCGCGTCCGACGAGCAGCCCGCGCTCGAATCGGCCAGTGTCGCGATCGTCGACGACCTCGGGTTGCCTCCGGCGCTGCTCGACCCGGGCGTCTCGATGGACAACGTCTTCCAGCGGTTCCCCGAGCTGGAGCCGGAGTTCGACGGCCTGTTGGCGCCCGCGGACGACTCCGGTGGCTCCGCCATGCGGGTGCGGCGGGCCGCGCTGGTGTCGAAGTTGCTGCTCAACGTGTTCGCGCCCTGTAATGGCAACGGCAACGTGACGGCGACCCAGCTCGCGGCCTGGCAGAAGGACGCCTCATGTCTGAAGGCGACGCTCGGTGAGGAGGGCGCACAGGAACTCGCGGGAACCCTGTCGGAGATGGAGGGTGACCTCGTCAAGCGGATGGCGTTGCGCGAGGTACTGGCCGATTCGAAGCTGGCGGGCAAACTCACGCCGAGCATGTCGCTGATCGAGCAGCTGCTACGGGACAAGGCCAACCTGTCGGGGGTGGCGCTGGCCAACGCCAAGTCGCTGATCCGACGATATGTCGACGAGGTCGCCCAGGTGCTGCGCACGCAGGTGGAGAAGTCCTCGTCGGGGACGATCGACCGCTCCGTCCCGCCGAAGCGGGTGTTCCGCAACCTCGACATCGACCGCACGATCTGGAAGAACCTCACCAACTGGAGCCCCGAGGACGAGCGGCTCTACGTCGACCGGCTGTTCTACAAGCAGACCGCCAAGCGCACCACGCCCGCGAAGATGATCGTGGTGGTGGACCAGTCGGGCTCGATGGTCGACTCGATGGTGAACTGCACGATCCTGGCGTCGATCTTCGCCGGGCTGCCGAAGGTGGACGTCCACCTGATCGCCTACGACACGCGTGCGCTGGACCTGACGCCATGGGTCCACGACCCGTTCGAGATGCTGCTGCGCACCAAACTCGGCGGTGGCACCGACGGGCGGGTGGCGATGAACATGGCCCGTCCGAAGATCACCGATCCGCGCGACACGGTGATGGTGTGGATCTCGGACTTCTACGAGTCCGACCCCCCGCAGCTGTTCGAGGGGATCGAGGCGGTGCACCGGTCGGAGGTGAAGTTCATCCCGGTCGGGTCGGTGACCAGCTCAGGCACCCAGATCGTGAACCCGTGGTTCCGGGAGCGCTTCAAGCGGCTCGGCACCCCGGTGATCTCCGGCCGCATCCAGAAGCTGGTGGACGAGCTGAAGAACTTCCTCCCGTGACCCCCGCGACGGCCGGGCTCTCGGCCGCGTGCTCGCGCCTCCGGACAAGAACCGTTCCCGAAGAACCGGCCTTGTCAGAACTCTGACCGCCCGAGGGCGGGGCCGTATCCGGAGAGCCGACCCGCCGGAGAGCCCCGCCGCACCGGGAAGCCTCATCTGCCCGACGTCCCGAAAGACGAGGAGAGCGATGTCCGACGAACTGCTGCGCGCCCCCGCCGAGGCCAAGTACGCCGAGGAGCTCGACTACCTGGAGTCGGTCGACGACGGTCCCAAGCCGTTCGCCTGGCGGCTCAGCCCCCGGATGGTGCGGCTGTTCGTGCTCGGGTCCGAGCGCTCGGACGGCCTCGACCGCGAGATCGGGCAGAAGTGGTTCGGCGACCGGAGCTTCGTCGAGCGCGCCATCGTCACGCTGGCGTCCGACCGCGGTCTGCTGCTGATCGGCGACCCCGGCACCGGTAAGAGCTGGCTGGCCGAGCTGCTGTCCGCCGCGATCTCCCGCGACTCCACCCTGGTCGTCCAGGGCACGGCCGGCACGACCGAGGACCACATCAAGTACTCGTGGAACGTCTCCATGGTGATCGCCAAGGGGCAGTCCCGGGAGTCGCTGATCCCGTCCCCGATCATGACCGCGATGGAGCGGGGCGTGATCGGCCGGTTCGAGGAGCTGACCCGCTCCACCAGTGACGTCCAGGACGCGCTGATCTCCATCCTGTCGGAGAAGTACGTCTCGATCCCGGAGCTGGACGATGACAACATCGTCTTCGCCAAACCCGGTTTCTCGATCATCGCGACGGCCAACAGCCGGGACCGCGGCGTCAACGACCTGTCGTCGGCGCTGAAGCGGCGGTTCAACTTCGTCCGCATCCCGGTGGTGACCAACAAGAAGAGCGAGGCGGAGATCGTCCGGTTCCGCACGGCGGAGCTGATGCGGCGGCACTCGATCGAGCTGGACGTCCCGCCGACGCTGCTGGACATCCTGCTGCAGAGCTTCGCCGACCTGCGCGCCGCGTCCACCTCGGCCACCAGCGACGACGAGAAGCTGGAGTCGGCGCTGTCCACGGCCGAGCAGATCGGCGTGCTGGAGGACGCGATCCTGCACAGCCAGTTCTTCGGCGACCGCGCCCTGAAGGCCGAGACCCTGGCGAGCTCACTCGTCGGATCACTCGCCCGCCGCTCCCCCGAGGACCTCGCCGTCCTCAACAAGTTCTGGCATGGAGTGGTCGAGCCCCGTGGCCGCAAGGACGAGGGCGGCCCCTGGGAGGGCTTCCTGGAAGGCGGGCGCGAAGCGATCGCGAAGCTGTCGTGACCGAGCCCGTCATGACCGAGCCCGTCATGATCGAGAGAGGGGGGCAGGGGTGAGCGAAGTCGGAGTCGACGCCGCGACCGGGCCGTTCGGAGCGTTGCGGGAGCAGTTGTCGGGGGCCGCCGAGGAGTTCGCCGGTGGGCCGCGCGGGCTGCCGGACATTCTCGCCGGGCTGGTGGACGACGTCGACCGGGCGCTGCGCGAGGAACTGGAGATCTTCCCGGTCTGCCATCACTCGCCCGCCTCGGCGCTGGCGATGGCGCGGCGGCTGCGGGAGAAGCAGCCGCGGGTGATCTACCTGGAGCTGTGCGAGGACCTGCGTCCCCTGCTGGACGAGCTGCGCAACTGCCGGCTGCCCGTGGCGTTGCAGGCGTTCGCGTCCGAACTGGACGGCTTTCCGCAGGACCAGGCGCCGCTGAGCGTGGTCGCGCCGATCACCGAGGCATCGGCCGAGTACCAGGCGATCGCCTACGCCCTGGAGACTCCGGACGTGGAGCTGGTGCTGGTCGACCGTTCGTCCGACCACGTCTTCCAGTGGCAACCCCTGGACCTTCCCGACGAGTCGCCCGCCCGATCGGGTGAGGACGAGGAGGACGGGGCCCTGCACGGTGACGCGGTCGGGATCGAGATCGGCGATCTGCGTCCCGGGTTCGCCGAGCTGGAGGAGCATCTGCTGCGGCACGGCAAGGTGCGGCACTGGTCCGAATGGTGGGACCAGTACGTCGAGCAGCCGCTGACGGGCGCCGACTACGACACCTACCGGCAGGTCATGGTGCTGATCGGCAGCCTGTTCCGGCGGCTGCGGCCCGGCGACGACCGGCGCCTGACCACCGACGAGGACCGCGAGCGGTACATGTGGACGCGGATCCGCGAGCATCTCGCCTCGTCCGGCGCCGACCCGTCCCGCTGCCTGCACGTGTGCGGCGCCTTCCACGCCTCCAGCCGCGTGGAGCAGTTCGGGCTCCGGTCCACGGCGGGCTTCGACATCGCGCCGCGCACCGCGACCCGGTGGCAGTACGGGCTGATCCCGTCCAGTCACTCGGCGATCGAGGCACAGTTCGGGCTGGCGCCGGGCTCGGTGTCGGTCGCCGCGACGACCTGGGAGAAGGCGCTCAAGCGTACGCGGGTCAAGCCGTTCCGCCTGGCCGGGCAGCGCGGCACGCGCAAGACGGCCGCGCCGAAGCCGGCGGCGCCCGCCCCCTCGGCTCCGGTGGCCGACCGGCTGAGCGGGTTCCTGTCGAACGCGCCCGCGCCGGACGGTCTGGACGAGGCCGAGCTGCTCGGCTGGTCCGTGGACATCGTCCGGCTGGCGCGCCGCAACGGCTACCTGTCCAGCACGGCCGACGCGATCGCGGTGTTCGAGACGTCGATGCTGCTGGCCGGGTTGCGGGGGCGCGCCCGTCCCACGCCGTACGACTTCCAGGACGCGGCGATCACCTGTATCGAGAAGGACGCCGTGCCGGGCCGCCGCGACGTCCGGCGGCTGTGCGAGATCCTGCTCGGCGGCGACCGGATCGGCCAGGTCGCCTACGAGGCGCTCCCGCCGCTGGCGAAGGACGTCTTCGACCGGCTCCGTCCGCTGGGCCTCGCCCTGGACAAACGCCAGATCCAGCGGGCCCTGCTCGACTTCGCGACCGAGCCCGACCTCGAACCCTGCTCCGACCTTCTGTGGGTTCTGCGCCGCCTTCTGCCCGACGACGCCGTCCGTCCGATCATGGGCTCGCGCCGCCTGGGCGAACGCCCCATCCAGGAGAGCTGGGACCTGGCGATCGGCCGGAACCAGCGCCACCTCGTCGAACTCGGCTACGAGGGCGTCACCGTCGAGCAGGTCTTGGAGCAGCGACTGCGCAAATCCGTCCACGACCCGAAGGCGACGGCCGCCACGGCACTCGAAGCGGTCGAGGAATCCCTCCTCTACCTGCGCAGCCGCCGCTTCACGAACGAACTCGGCGCCCGCGCGGTCGAACTGCTTTCGAGCGAACGCACCGTGGACGACGCCCCCGAGGTTCTGCGCCGCGTCCGCCGGCTCCTCACCCACTACAGGGCGACGGAACCGGCTCTTCCGCGCTGGTGCGAGGATTTCGTGACCACCGGCTACGCCCACTACTGCACGCTGCTGCCCACGGCGTTCACCGACGACGACACCGGCGTACGGCAGGTCGCGGCGATGCTGGGCTTCCTGGTCAGCCTGGAAAGCCTGGCGATCTCGCTGGGGTGCGACCACACCCAGCTGGAACTGGCGGTCAAGCAGTCCCATCCCGAGGACCCGGCCAAGGTCGCCCTGCTGTGGGCGGCCGAGTCCCAGCTGGGCCTGCGCCCGCTCGCCGACCTGCGTCGCCGCTGCGACGACCTGCTGGACAACCCCATGCTGGTCGGCGCGTTCCCGCAGTACCTGAGCGGCTTCGTGCAAGCCTTGGACGCCGTCCCGTCGCTCTCCCCGCTGGTCGTGGAGCTGCTGTCCAAGGCGTTCGGCCGCCTGCCCGACACGATCCTGCTGCCCTGGCTGCCCAGGTTGATCACCACGCTCAAGGAGCAGGCCGCGGAGATGCTCCCCGTCCTGATCGGCGAGGCCGACCGCACCTTCCCGGCCACCCTCCCGGCCGTGGACGCCTGGACACCTCCCTGGACTCCTTCCCCGGAACCTCCCGGGTCCCTGCGAGCGGCCCCGACCAACACTGCTGTGGCAGCGCTCCTGGCCACGCACCGTGAGCCCGTTTCCGCGACGGCGGCCCTGCTGGGCCACGACCCGTCCTGGCCGAACCCGGCGGACACCACGGCGACCGCGCTCCCACCCGCGGTCGCCTCGCTCATACGCGCCCACCCGCGAACAGCCGAAGCGGCCGCCGCGATCCTTACCCCCTAACCGAACGCGCACCAGGCCCGCCAAGCCTGGGTGCGCGCCGGCGACAAGGAACCTAGGAACTCGCCACCACAAGCCCGCCCGAGTGAGCACTGGTTCCGCCGTCCTCGGGCGGAGCCGGTGGCCCGCCGTTCGTCAAGGCGATCCCGCACCTGGCTCCCGTATTCGCGGCGGCCGTTGATGAAGCGGACGCTGCGCAACCTGGAACGGGACGGGATGCTGGTCCGCACGGTGTACCCGACCGTCCCTCCGAAGGTCGAGTACACCGCCACCGCGATGGCCCGCGAACTGAAGGGCGCCTTCGAACAACTCGCGGCGTGGGCGTTGCGCCACCAGGACGCGATCGGCGCCGCCCGGGACGCCTATGACCGTGCGCACACGAAGCCCGTCGCGGTCGGCACGGAAACGCGCTGAGCTGAGCGCACCACGGCACCTGGCGCAATCGAGGCAGGTGCCGTGACGCGGCGGCCGGTGCGTCGAGGTCCCTTGCGCGGGGACTTCAGCGGAAGTCGTCCGCGTGGGCCCGTGCCCACTGCTCGAAGGTGCGGGGCTCGCGGCCGGTGACCTCGCGGACGGTCGGGCGGACGATCGACTCGTCGAGTGAGCCGTTGACGTAGAAGTCGAAGAACGCGTCCACGTACTCGGCGGGCATGTCGGCGAGCATGTCGGCGCGCGCCTCCTCGTTCGTCAGGCCCACGAACCTCAGGTCGCGGCCGAGGACCTCGCCCAGCACCGCGACCTGCTCGGCGGGCAGGATCGCGACCGGGCCGGTCGGCCAGAGGATCTCGCCGTGGTACTCGTCCGACAGCAGCGCGCGGGCGGCCACGGCCCCCAGGTCGTACGGGTCGATGGTCGCCGTGGGGAGGTCCGGGAACGGGACCCTCACCTGGTCACCGGACTTCAGCTGCGGCAGCCAGCGCAGAGCGTTGGACATGAAGGCGCTCGGCCGCAGGAACGTCCACGACAGTCCGGACTCCCGCACGGCGGTCTCGGACGCGGCCATGTACCGGGTCACCGCGTTGGTCATGTCGCCGAGCCCGGCGGAGCCGCCCGACAGCAGCACGACGTGCTCGACTCCCGCGCGGCGGGCCTCGGCCAGCAGGCCCGGCATGTCCGCGTACCCGGGGAGCAGGAACACCGCTCGGGCCCCCTCCAGGGCCCCGGTCATGCTCTCGGGACGGTTGAGGTCGCCGGTCACGGCTTCGACGCCGTCCGGCAGCGGTGTCGCGTCCGGTCTGCGCACCAGCGCCCGGACGGGTCGGCCGGCCGCGGCCAGGGCCCGGACCACCTCGGAGCCGACATTGCCCGTCGCGCCCGTCACCAAGATCATCGCATCGTCCTTCATCGGAGAGGTCACCAGGGGAGGGGGCGGCCGTCGCGGAAGAAGCCGCCGGTCGGGCCGTCGTCGGGGAGCGTGGCCGCCCAGACGACACCGGCCGCGCCCGCGGAGACGGGACGGCCGCCGGGGCCGCCCATTTCCGTCGCGACCCAGCCCGGGCAGATCGCGTTCACCAGGACGCCGTCGCCGCGCAGCTCGGCCGCCAGCATGCGGGTCAGCGCGTTGAGGGCCACCTTCGTGGAGTTGTACGCCGGGGTGCCGCCGCCCATGTTGGTCAGCGAGGCCGCCTCGCTGGACACGTTCACGATCCGGGGATGCGCGCTCCCGCGCAGCAGCGGCAGCAGCGCCTGGGTCAGTCGCCAGGGCCCGTACAGGTTCGTCTCGGCGGCCTCGCGGACGACGTCCAGGTCGGCCGACACGGCGCCCTGCCAGGTGTCGTAGGTGATCGCGGCATTGTTGACCAGGGCGTCCAGGCGTCCGTACCGTTCCGCGACGGTGGCCGCGGCCGCCGCGACGTCGTCCGCGGAGGTGACGTCGAGCCGGAGCGGGACGACGTCTCCGTCGAGCTCCCCGGCCGCGCGCTCGGCCGCCTCCGGCGACCGGGCGGTGAGCAGGACGGTGTGACCGAGCCCGGCCAGGGCGCGGCACACCTCCCGGCCGATCCCCCGGTTGCCGCCGGTGACGAGCGCGATCATCCCTGTCCCGCCGCCAGGGTCATCAGGTGCCTGTTGCCGTCGCCCCACGTGGCGGTCATCACCACGCCGCCGATCCGCCACGCGCCGTCCGACCGGACCAGGTCGAAGCGGTAGTCGCCGCCGAGCGTCCACAGCGACGAGCCGAACGGGTCGGCGAGGCGGTGCGTGGCCTGGAACGCGGCCGTGCAGACGGCGGTGTCCCCGTCGACGGTGACCAGATGGTTCGTGATCAGGTGCTGGGTGGCGTCGAACGCGCCGAGCACGCCCGACCACGCCTCGACGATCTGCGCGGGTGTCAGCACGGCCGGGTCGCCACCGTTCAGGCTGGTGTAGTCCAGGGTCACCGAGTCCGCGAACACCTCGCCCAGCCGGTCCCATTCACGCTGGTCGGCGTGCCAGGCCATACGGGTGCAGGTCTCGATGATCGCAAGGCGATCGTCCGTGTCGCTCATGCCGCCATCCTGGCGTCGATTACCGGGGAACGTCCAATACCTGCTGTAATAACCGGCGGTTATGGATGCACATCTGCGTGACCTGAGATATTTCGTGGCCGTGGCGGAGGAACTCAACTTCACCCGCGCGGCCGAGCGCCTGTTCATCTCGCAGCCGGCGCTCAGCAAGCAGATCCGCCAGCTCGAGGAGCTGATGCGGGTGAGGCTGTTCGAGCGCGACCGGCGGGAGGTGCGGCTCACCGTGCCGGGCGAGGCCCTGTTGCCGATCGCCCGCGAACTGCTCCAGCGGTGGGACGAGGCGCAGCGCGCCGTCGGCGACGCCGCGGCGACCGAGTCGTCACGGCTGACCGTGGGGATGTCGACCAGCGTCGGACGCGGCCTCTTGGAAACGCTGCGGAACCGTTTCACCGAGCGCCGCCCCGGCTGCGACCTGCGGGTACGACAGGTCAACTGGAACGATCCCACCGCGGGCCTGGCCGACGGCGAGGTCGATGTGGCGTTCCTCTGGCTGCCGTTCCCCGGCCAGGACGACCTCAACGTCAGGGTCGTGGCCCGGGAGCCGCGCTGGGTCGCGTTCCGGCACGACCACCGGTTGGCCGGACGTACCGAGGTCGACTTCGCCGAACTCCTGGACGAGGCGTTCCTGGCACTCCCCGAGAGCGCGGGCCGGCTCCGCGACCACTGGCTCGCGATCGACGAGCGCGACGGCCGTCCGCCGATCGTCTGCGCGACCGTGACCAACGCCGAGGAGACCTTCGCCGCGCTGGAGAGCAGCGGCGCCGTCGTCCTGCTCGCCGCCGGCAACGCCGAGATCTACCGGCGGCCGGGGATCACGAGCATCCCGGTCACGGGCCTGTCCCCCTGCGAACTGGCCGTCGCCTGGCGTCCCGGCGACCACCGCGGCGTCATCCGCGACCTGATCGAGGCCCTGACACCGGCGCCGTGAAGCCCACCGCGGCCTTCCGGTCCGGCACGGCTGCCGCCCCGCCCCGTGGTGGGGCGGCAGCCGTGGTCGTTACAGGCCCGCGTAGGAGTGCAGGCCGGAACCCCAGATGTTGATGCCGACGAGGTTGAACATCAGGCAGGCGTAGCCGGCGAGGGAGATCATGGCGGATCGGCGTCCGCGCCAGCCGGTGGTGGCCTGCGCGTGGAGGTAGGCGGCGTACACGGTCCAGGTGATGAACGCCCAGACCTCCTTGGGGTCCCAGCCCCAGTAGCGGCCCCAGGCGCTGTCGGCCCAGATGGCGCCCGCGATGATGGCGAACGTCCAGATGGGGAAGGCGAAGACGACGGTCTGGCGGGCCAGCCGTTCGAGGGTCCGGGCGGACGGGAGCCGGGTCGCCAGGGACGCGAGCGTGGAGAGGCCGGTGGCGGGCCCGGTCCCGGCGTTCCTGTCGCGGTACAGGTACAGGGCGGTCAGGGCCGTGGCCACGGTGAACGCGCCGCTCGCGATGATGGCGGCGAGGACGTGGATGGCCAGCCAGTACGACTGGAGTGAGGGCTGGAGCGCGCTGACCGGGGTGTACAGGGTGGTGGTGGCCAGGCCCATGCCGAGGACGGCGGGGAACATCACGAAGACGCCGAGGTAGTACGCCCGGTTGCGGGTGAACAGGACGAGCAGCGCCGTCACCGCCGCGAAGACGACCGAGCACACGAACTCGTACATGTTCGCCCACGGCGCGCGGTCGGCGGCGAACCCGCGGGCGGTGAGCGCGCCCAGGTGGACGGCCCAGCCCACGACGGTGAGGCCGACGGCCCAGCGGCTCAGGGAGTCGGCGGTGAACACGCTGCTCTGCCGGGGGACCTCGGGCGGTGGCGGCGGGCTCTCGGCGGGGGCCGCGCCGCCGCCCACGCCGCCGCCCACGCCGACGAGGACCCGTTCGGCGACCCTCTCCGCGGGGGCCTCGGCGTGGACGGTCTCCCGGGTGCGGCGGTAGGCGAAGACCGCGGCGAACGCCAGGGCGGCGAACAGGTAGATCGCGGTGGCGCCGTTGGTGAGGTTGTCGCTCAGCGTCGCCAGGGTCGAGTCGGACGGCATGAATTCTCCTCAGCGGTCGAGTGCGGTGCGGTAGGAGCGGGCGGCGGCGGCCAGGCAGCACGCGCCGAACAGGACGGACCCGACCAGCCGGAGGGCGATTCCCGGCCAGTCGGGGGTCGAGGTGAGCGCCGAGGCCAGCGCGTCGATGTCGTAGGCGAGCGGGGCGACGGCCCGCGCGGACCGGAGCCAGTCCGGCAGCGACTGCGGCGGGACGAGCCCGAAGAAGATCACGAGCGTGAGCCCGAACTGGCCCGCGAGCGCGGCGAACTCCGGACGGGACGGGCCGAGGCCGCTGAGGGCGCCGAGCCCGCCGAGGGCCACGCCGGACGCGAGGACGGCCGGGACGAGCACCCACAGATGGGTGATCGGCAGCGAGAACATCGCGGTTCCGGCGATGGCGGTGATGACGACGCCGGGGACGGCGAACGTCGCGTAGCAGGCGCAGAACCCGAGGATGACGGCGGACGGGCGGACGGGAAGGGCGCCGAAGTATTCGAGTCCCCCACCGGCCTTGAAGGCGGAGAGGCGTTGGGCGAGCAGGTTCCAGGCGATGAACGCCACGACGGTCAGGATCGCGCCCGACACGATGGCGGCCCGGACGTCCGGGGCGGCGGCGCGGCCGAGGCCGCGCAGCAGGGCGAGGATCGCGAGGGACTGCACGGTGGCGATGACGACGACGGCGCCGCCGCCCGCACGGGCCCGTCCGAGTTGGGCGATGTAGACGGCCGCGATCGTGGTGGGCAGGGGGGTGAGGGCCTTCGGCGCCGGACTCCGGCGGCAGGCGATCGTCAACGGTCCTCCTCGATGCCGTCGGCGAGGAGCACGTCCTCCAGGGAGGGCGGGGCGAGGACGAAGTCGTCCAGGGCCGCGTAGGCGGGCCCGGCCAGCACGTCGTCGAGGGCGCGCCGCGCCTCGTCGACGGGGAGGCGGACGGACCAGCGGCGCCCCCGCACCGCGACGTGGTCGGCGATGTCGCGGGCGTCGATCGGCGGGTCGTCCCGCCAGGCGAGTTCGAGGCGCACCAGCCCGCCGAGCCCCTCCTTCAGGAGGCCGGGCGTGTCGCAGGCGACGGTTCGGCCGGTGCTCAGGACCAGCACGCGGTCCAGCACCGTCTCCGCCTCCCGGACGTCGTGGGTGACGAGGACGACCGAGGTGCCGTCGCCGTCGCGGCGCCGTTCGATGGCGTCCCAGACGGCGCGGCGGGCGTCGAGGTCGAGCCCGGTGGTCGGTTCGTCGAGGACGAGCAGGGGACGGTCGGCGACGAGGGCGGCGGCGACACCGACGAGCCTGCGCTGCCCGCCCGAGAGCCGCGCGACCCGTTTCCCGGCGAGGCCGGTGAGGCCGAGTTCGGCGAGCACGTCGGCGCGCTGCGCGCGGGCCCGGACCCGGGACATCCCGCGCAGGCGCGCGGTGGTCTCCACCGCCGTGCGCACGTCCATGTCGCCGAGCGCGGACTCGCGCTGCGGCAGGTACGCGACGTGCGCGGCGGCGCGGGCGGCGTGCGCGGTGACGTCGGCGCCCATGAGCCGGACCGTGCCACGGTCCGGACGCAGAAGCCCCATGAGCAGCCTGACCAGCGTCGACTTCCCCGCGCCGTTGCGTCCGAGGACCCCGAACACCTCTCCGGGCCGCACGGCGAGGGTGACCGACTCGACCGCGGGCCGGGACGCGCCGGGAAAGCTCCTGGTCAGACCGTCGGCCACGCAGACGGCCGCCGCGTGGGCGCCGTCCGGTCCGCCGGTGGACGGCGGCGGCGACGGCCGAGGGGACGGTGGCGGGAACGCCGCCCTGCCGTTGATCAGCACGAGGGACACCATACCGACATCTTGTATCTACGTGTTGTAGTACCGAGTTGGCGGCCGCTCCGGAACCTCCAAAGACTTCGCCTACCATGCAGATCGTGCCTCGAATCTCCGGTTCCCTGGACGAACATCGCGCCGCCATGCGCGAGCGCATCCTGATCGCGGTGCGCGAGATCATGACGACGGACGGCGTCGACAAGCTGTCCATGGCGGAGGTCGCGGGGCGCGCGGAGCTGAACCGCAGCGTCGTCTACAACTACTTCGCCGACGTCCGGGCGCTGCTCATCGCGCACGCCGAGTACGAGACGACCCGGTTCACCGAGGAACTGCACCGCGCGCTGGAACCGGCGGTCTCACCCACCGAGCGGATCACCGTCTACGTGCGGCGGCAACTGGCCGACTTCGCGGCCTACCCGCAGCCCGCCGGGCCGGAGCTCGCAACGCTGCTGGGCCCCGACGGGTACCGGCAGATGCACGCGCACGTGAGCCCGTTGGGGCGGCTTCTCACCGACATCATCGAGGAGGGCGTCAAGACCGGGGAGTTCGCTCCGTGCGACCCGACGGCGACGGCCCATCTGATCCACGCCTGCCTCGGCGCGGAGCGCTACCCGCTGGGGCAGGGCACCCGGGACGTGGACGAGACGACCGACAGGGTCACCACGTTCGTGCTCAGGAGCCTGGGCGCGGACCCGTCCTGAGGGCGCCGCCGTCGGGTCGCTCCGCGAAGCCGGACGCCCCCGCGGCGCTGAAGTACTACGTGTTGTAGTGTCGCCCTGCCCCATTGATCCGCGTGCTCGCCGTGCCGTCCAACGGAGGTCGCCATGGAGTTCGTCCGGCTCCTGCTGCTGTTCTTTCACTTCGTCGGCCTGTCGGTCGTCATCGGCGGTTTCCTCGCCCAGCTCTCCGAGGCGCGGGCGGGCCGGGTCCGGCCGGGCACCGGGATGCTGCACGGCGCGCTGACCCAGCTCGTGACCGGCGTCGCCCTCGTCGGGGTGAACGAGGGCGCGCTCGACAACGATATGAACCAATTCAAGATCGGCGTCAAACTGCTGGTCGTGCTCGTGGTGCTGGCCCTCATTCTGCTGGGACGCAGGCGTCCGCTCGACAAGCCGGTCTTCATGGCGATCGGCGCGCTCGCCCTCACGAACGTGGCGGTGGCGGTTTTCTGGACCTGAACATCCGCACGGCCGAAGAATCGCCTCCCCGGATGTTTCAAAAGCCAACAATCTCCTTGGAGAGCCGCGGGATGTGCGGCAGTGGTGTCCATCTGCGGCAGCCGTCCCCTACGCGACTCAAGGCCCGCGCTCGCCCTCACGATCCCGGGTCCCCCCGCATGACCATGGGTTCCAAATCGCCATTTGCTTGATCGACTTTTGGTCAGGCGTCCCGCACCCTCGAACGCATTGCCTATGCGCTGACCGGCATGTATACACAGTGAAAGGGGCACGACAGGGGTGATTACGGAAAGTGACTCGGGGGTGCAAGGAGTGGTCGCCCACAGTGTTCTCGGCGGAGGTCCGGGCTGAGCCTGACGGCCATGGCCAAGGGGATCGTGCGGAGGGGCGACCATCGTGGCGCGCGGAGTGCGGCCGGGGAAGATGAACCATGCCGGTGAACGCGGGCCGCGACCGTTCTGGGGGGTCGCGGCCCGACGAAAACGTCCGGGGGCGTCGTGCGACGGCGGGCGGCGGCTTGCGCGGAGGCGCGGATGACCGTGCGCGTGTTGGTTCACGACCAGCAGACGCTCACCCTGCTCGGCGTGCGCACCGTCCTCGAAGCGGAACGTGACATCGAGGTCGTCCGGGAGACCCGCGACGCCCACCGGCTCGTCGCGCTCACGCGCGAGCACGCTCCCGACGTGGTCCTCGTCGGGCTGCCGTTACCGGACACCGACGTCCTGGACCTGGTCCGCCGCATCCTCGACGTCGGCGCGGAGCACGCTCCGGGCGTCATCGTGATGACGACGCCCACGCACGAGGACTCGCTGCTGGACGCGCTGCGGGCGGGTGTTCGGGGGGTGGCGAGCAAGGAGAGCCCGCCGTCCGAGCTCGTCCGCACGATCCGGTCGGTCGCGGCGGGCGGGGCCGTGCTCACCTCCACGATGACGCGGCACCTGCTGGAGTGGGCGTCGCGGGTGCCGATGGCGTCGCGGGCGCAGACCTCGGTCGTGGACGCCCTGAGCCGGCGCGAACGGACCGTCCTGGAACTGGTCTCCAGCGGGATGTCCGACGAGGAGGTCGCCGCCGAACTGCACGTCTCCACGGCGACCGTGCGCTCCCACATCCATCACATCACCTCGAAGCTCGGCATGTCCGGACGGACGCAGGTCGTCGCCTTCGCCTACCGGCAGGGCCTGGTGGTGGAGGCGCCGACCACCGCGTGCTGAGCGGGGTCGCCGAACTCTCTTCCGAACGGTCACGGCGCGCCGGTTGCCGCGCGATCGCTATTGCAAATTATTCGCAAATGCGTTTAGGCTGCATATATGTTCGCGCGCCGGAGGGCACCGGAACCCGGCGCGTCGTGCGGCTCCATTCGTCCAGCAGGGCGAGCGTCGGCGCGATCCACATATGTTGATCCACACCCGGTGCCTTCTCCACGGACGGGGAACTCGATCCGGCGCGATCCGACCGCCCGTTGATCAACTTCCGATCGCATTCCACGACGATTCGTTGATCCCTCCATGGCCATCCGATTTCCCCCGTCAAAGATCAACCTCTGACGGAAGACAGCTGATCGCGGGCCAGATTACTATGACGGTGTCGTAATCGCAGGAGAACAACGAAACCGTCTGGGTGAATGGCTGAAACTGTGAAAACGGGTTCATGGAAGAACGACCTTCCCCCACATTCGACTCCACGACAGTCCGCACCCGTCGTGGACCCCTTACGGGTTCGCCCCGGCTCCCCCCGCGGCCTCGGCCCGGCCCGACCGCCGGTGCCGCACGGGGCGTACGCCGACCGGACGGAACTGATGCTGCGGCGTCTGCACCGGTCGATCGCCCCCCGCTTCGCCCGCGCCGAGCCGCGTGACCGCGCCTTCGCCTTCCTCCGCGGAATGGTGTCCTCGGCCGAGCGCCGCAACGGCCGGCGGCTCGCCGAGAACGCCGGGGAGCCGCGACCGGACGGCATGCAGCGGCTGCTGACGTCGGCGCGGTGGAGCGCCGACGCGCTCAGGGACGACCTGCGCGACGTCATCGTGGAGCACCTCGGTGACCCACGGTCCGTGCTGGTCCTGAACGAGGCCGGGTTCAGCAAGAAGGGCGACCGCTCGGTCGGCGTGTCACCGCAGCTCTCCCCGTCCACGGGCGTCGTGGAGAACTGCCAGGTCGCCGTCTTCCTCACCTACTCCGCCCCGCGCGCCCAGGCGATCGTCGACCGGGAGCTGTACCTGCCGACGCGGTGGGCGCGCGACCCGGCCCGGCGGGCCCGCGCCCGGGTACCGGCCGACGTGCCGTACCGCGACCGGGGGCTGCTGGGCCGGGAGATGATCCGCCGCGCCGTGGCGGCGCGCACGCCCGCCTCCTGGGTGGCCGCGTCGAGCCCGTACGGCCAGGACGCCGAGCTGCGCCGGTGGCTCACCGAGCGCGGCGTCCCCCACGTGCTCGGGGTGCGGCCCGACGAGCGGCTGCTGCTGCCGCTCGACGGCCGGACGGTCCAGGCCGTGCCCGAGGAGATCATCGCGGGCATCCCGCCGCGTGACTGGCTGCCGACCCCCGACCATGACGATCCGGTGCGGCGCAGCAGCGTCTGCCACTCGGCGCGCGCCCTGCTCCGCCGCGGCGGCGACCGGCGGCCCGCCCAGTGGCTGCTGGTCCGGAGGGACATCCGCCGGACGCGCGTGTACCTCTGCTCGGCTCCCCCGTCCGCGTCCCTGCGCGAACTGGTCGACGTGGCGCGCCGCGCGGAACGGGCGCCGTCGTGCGTGGAGTCCGCCCGGCACGAGGTCGGCCTGGACCACTACGAGGTCCGGCTGTGGAAGGCCTGGTACCGCTACATCACCCTCGCGCTCCTCGCCCACGCCTGCGTCACCCTGGCCGCCGAGGACGCCCCGCCTGCGAACGCGCGGGCCGTGAACGCGCGGGCCGTGAACGCGCCGTCCATGAACGCCGCTCGGCTGAGAGGGGTTCGTCTTGCCTGAGATCACCGACCCGAGACTCCGGCGCGGCCTCTGCGAGCAGCTGCGCCGCCATCTCGAACTGCGCGCCGAACAGGGCCCGGAGCGGGCCCGGGAGGAGATGCTGGACGGCCTGCCCGACAAGCAGGCCGCCCGGCTCGGCCCCGCGGTGGAGGCCGGTTCGCTCGCCGAGGGCATGGCCCGCGCCCTGCCCTGGCTGGAGGCCGCCGGGCTGGTCCACGAGGTCGTCGACGACTCCCGCCCGGACGAGGACGCGGCCATCGAGATCGCGCTGACCTGCACCTGCGTCACCGCCGCCGAGGAACTCGGCCTCGACGCGGCCCAGACCGAACCCCTGCTGTGCGACCTCGAACTGGAGGCGACCCGGCGGGCGTTCCCACGCCTGCGCGTCCGGGCGCTGGCGCGACGGGCCGAGGGGGCCCGGGTCTGCGTCTTCCGCTACTCCCGCGACACGGCCACCACGACACGACCCGATCTGGAGGAGACATCATGAAGTTCGAACTGACCATCCCCCGCCGCCTGGGCTGGTGGGCGCAGGCGGCCGTCGCCGGGTTCGGGGCCCTGGTCGCCGCCGCGGGCGATGTGCGCGGCGGCGTCCTCGCCGCCCACCTGCCGGTGGTGCTGACCAGCCTCAACAAGGACGCGCTCGCCGCGCCGAAGCTCCCGGACGGGAAGGTGTCCTTCGCCTTCTACGGCGTCATCGACGAGCCCGGTGAGAAGCGCGCCGTGCAGGCCGACCTGGAGAAGGACGACGTCCTCTACGTGGAGATGCTCATTCCGAAGCTCCCGCCGGAGACCGACATCCCGCCGGAGCGGCTTCCCACCCTCACGCTCGTGGCGCCGTCCGGGGAGACGCAGGTGTTCACCGCCAACCGCAGCGAGGTGTTCGACGAGCCGTACACCGACACGTCGTACATCAGCTACAGCGTCGGGCGCATGTCGGCCGAGCAGGGCACCTACACGATGGAGATCACCGGTCCGGTGCCCGCGCGGTTCGTGCTCGCCGTGGGCGAGGAGGAGCGGCCCGGTGAGGTCGTCAAGGGCCATATCGCCGAGATCTCCGACGTCCACGACTGGTACAAGACGCCGCCCGGCACCGTCACGGTCGCGGACGCCGACGAGTAGGACGGACGGGAGAGACGCGATGAGCCGGATGGAGTGTTCGGAGAAGTTGTGGGACCGTGCGCGGCGGGTGATCCCGGGCGGGGTCAACTCCCCGGTCCGGGCGTTCGGAGCGGTCGGCGGCGTCCCACGGTTCGTCGCCTCCGGGCGCGGACCGTACCTGGTGGACGTCGACGGAGACGAGTACGTCGACCTGGTCTGCTCCTGGGGCGCGGCGCTGCTCGGGCACGCCCATCCGGTCATCGTGGAGGCGGTGCGCAACACCGCGCTGTGGGGGACGTCGTACGGCGCGCCGACCGGCGAGGAGGTCGAGCTGGCCGAGGCGATCGTGCGCCGTGCCCCCGTGGAGAAGGTCCGGCTCGTCGGCTCGGGGACCGAGGCGACGATGTCGGCGATCCGGCTGGCCCGCGGCGTCACCGGGCGGGCGAAGCTGGTGAAGTTCGCGGGCTGCTATCACGGCCACTCCGACGGGCTGCTGGCCGCGGCGGGCTCCGGGGTCGCGACCTTCGGGCTGCCCGACTCGCCGGGCGTCCCGGCGGCGGCCGCGGCGGACACGATCGTCCTGCCGTACAACGACGTGTCGGCGGTGACGGAGGTCTTCGTCCGGTACCCGGGCCGGATCGCGTGCGTGATCACGGAGGCGTGCCCGGCGAACATGGGCGTCGTGCCGCCACGGCCCGGGTTCAACGCGCTGCTGCGAGACCTGTGCCGCCGCGACGGTGCCCTGCTCGTCATGGACGAGGTGCTGACGGGCTTCCGGGTGTCACCGTCCGGCTGGCACGGCCTGGACCCGGTTGACGCCGACCTGATGACCTTCGGGAAGGTCATGGGCGGCGCGCTCCCGGCCGCCGCGTTCGGCGGACGGGCCGACCTCATGGACGCCGTGGCGCCCGCCGGGCCCGTCTACCAGGCCGGGACCCTGGCGGGGAACCCGCTCGCGACCGTGGCGGGGCTGATGACGCTGCGGCACGCCACCCCCGACGTCTACGCCCACCTGGACCGGGCCTCGGCGACCCTGGCGTCCGCCGTGGCCGAGGCCCTGGACAAGGAGGGCGTCCCCCACCGCGTCCAGCGGGGCGGCAACCTGTTCTCGGTGTTCTTCCGCGACGCGGACGTCCACGACTACGACGACGCGCGGGCGCAGGACACGGCACGGTACGCGGCCTTCTTCCACGCCGCCCTCGAACGTGGCGTGTACCTTCCGCCGTCGAGCTTCGAGGCGTGGTTCGTGTCGGCCGCGCACGACGACGCCGCGCTGGAGCGGGTCGTCGACGCCCTGCCGCACGCGGCCCGCGCGGCGGCTCAGGCGGAATGACCCTCCCGCGTCAGTGTTCGGCGGTCTTTTCGAGCGTGCCCCCCGGCGCCTTCCTCGCGTGTCCGCGGAGTCCGGCGTCGCGGGGCAGCCGCAGGCTCAACAGGAATCCGGCGAGCATGAACAGCGCCGTCAGGAACGTGACCGTGCGGGCCGCCCGGGTGAGCGCGCGCTCGGCCTCGGCGGCGGCCGGGGCGGTCTCGGGGGCGTACCGCAGATCCGGGATCGTGGCGCCGAGGCTGTCGCGTACGGACGCCGACACGGTCTCCCGCGTCTGCGGCGGCAGGTTCTCCATCGCGCGGAGCCGGTCGTCCACGTCGGCGCCGAGCAGGGAGACCAGGACGGTGCCGAGCACGGCGATGCCCAGCGCGGACCCGAACAGCCGGGTGGTGTTCTGCGCCCCGGACGCCTGCCCGGAGCGTTCGACGGGAACGTCGGCGAGCACCATGTTCGACAGCTGGGCGCTGGCCAGACCGACGCCCACGCCGTAGCCGAAGAGCAGCAGCGCCATCGGCCACAGGTTGCCGGACGGGCTCATCACGACGCCGATCGCGGCGATCGCGACCGTCTCCAGGAGCAGCCCCGCCAGGACGACCCGGCGGGGGCCGTACCGCTGGGTGAGCGGCCCGGCGCCGGGCCCGGCGAGCAGCGAGCCGAGGGCGAGCGCGAGGATGATCACACCGGCGTGTAACGGGCTCAGCCCGAGAGCGGACTGGAGGTACAGCGGCAGGACGAAGACCAGCCCGAACTCGGCGAGGCCCACGATGGCGATCGCGGCGTTGCCGATGCGGAAACTCGGAATGGCGAACAACGTCACGTCCAGCAGGACGGGTTCGCCGCGTCGGCGCCGACGCCGGGTCGCGACGACGAACACGCCGATGAGGAGGACGCCCAGCGCCGCGACCGGCGGGATGGGCGAGACGGCGTCGAACGGCCAGGTGAAGGAACCGGCCTCGAACGGCCGCGTCGGCGTCCACCAGCCGTACCACTGCCCCTCGATCAGCACGAGAACCAGGGCGGCGAAACCGGCGCTCGCCGACAGCGTGCCCACGATGCCGGTGCGCAGCGCCGCCGTGCGGTCGCGGCTCTCCGGCACCCACAGCGCGGTGCCCGCCAGGACCAGCAGCCCGAGCGGCACGTTGACGGCGAAGATCCAGCGCCAGCCGTAGGCGTCGGTGAGCCAGCCGCCGAGGACCGGGCCGATCGCCACGGTGCCGCCGATGGCCGCGCCCCACACCCCGAAGGCCATGGCCCGGTCCCGGCCGCGGAAGGCGGTGTTGATCGTGGAGAGGGTGGCGGGCAGGATCATCGCGGCGCCGACGCCCTGGAGGAGGCGTGCGCCCAGCAGGGTCGCCCCGCCCTGGGCCAGCCCGGCGAGGGCGCTGGCCACGACGAACGTCACCACGCCGAGGCCGAAGAGGCGGCGGTGCCCGAGGACGTCGCCGAGCCGCCCGGCCGGGAGCAGCAGGGCCGCGAACACCAGCATGTACCCGGCGTTGACCCATTCGGCCTCGGTCGCGGTGATCCGCAGATCGGTGATCACGGTGGGCAGCGCGACGTTGACGATCGTGCCGTCCACCATGATCAACGAGATGCCGACGCTGAGCGTGGCCAGGCACAACCACCGGTGAGCGGGTCGAGGTGCGGACACTGCTGCCCTCCCGGGACACGGTTCGTCAGCCGGTCAGCTCTCCGGCCACGTCCGCTGCGACACGGCGCGCGTCGCGGACACAGTCGTTGATACCCACGCCGTGGTAGGTGTTCCCGGCCACGTGCAGCCCCCCGCTCCCGGCGACGTCGCGCAGCACGTCCGCGATCCGGTCGCGGTGCCCGAGCGGGTACTCGGGGATGGCCCGGCGCCACAGGTGGTCGAAGGCGAACACCGGCTCGCCGTGGACGCCGAAGATGTGGACCAGGTCCTGGTGCACCATGCGGACGGCCTCGTCCGACGACAGCGAGGAGAACGCCGGGTCCTGCACTCCGCCGGCGAGCGTGCGGATCAGGACCATGTCCTCGGGCGCCTGCTCGGGGAAGATCGTGGAGGTGTGGATGGTGGCGAGGATGCGGGTCCGGTCGGTGGGGATCGTCAGGAAGCCGATGCCCCCGGGTTCGCGCCGGACGTCGTCGCGCCGGTAGGCCAGCGCGACGACGCGCACGTCCGGATGCGGGACGGACGCCAGCGCGGACGCCGCGTCCGGCAGGTGCGGTTCGAGGAACTCTGCGGCCGTGTACGAGGGCAGCGCCAGGATGACGTGGTCGGCTTCCAGGGCGGCGCCGTCCTCCAGGACGATTCGCCAGCGGCGACCGTCCGCCGCCGTCCGGCGCTCCAGCCGCTCCGCCCGGGTGCCGAGGCGGATCTGCCCGGCGAGCGCCTTCTCCAGCGCGTCGATCAGCCGTTGCATGCCGTGGCCGCGGAAGGTGTGGAGCCGCATGCCGAACTCGCCGAACTTGGGCAGACGCGGAACGTAGAACCGTCCGGTCTGCGTCCCGCGCAGCTGGACGCGCAGCGCGCCGAGCAGGATGCTGCCGTACCGCTCCTCCAGGTAGCGGACGTAGGCGAACTTGGCGTCGATGCTGAGCCGCCGCGCGTCGCCGCCGGTGACGCCGAGGACCGCGGGGACGGCGAGCGTCCGGGCCAGCTCCCACCCGAAGCGCCGCGCGGTGAACTCGTACACCGGCTCCTCGCGCAGGTCCCGCCGGACCAACGGTTCGAGGGCCACCCGCAGCTTGCCGCGCGCCGACAGCAGCGGGCTGCGCAGGAACTCGCGCGGTGTCGTCGGCAGCGTGAGGAGCTCCTCGTCGTTGCGGAGCAGCAGCAGTTTCTGCGCCTCGTCGGTGGCGAGCAGCAGTTCGTCCCCGAGATCCAGTTCGTCGGCGAGGTCGCCGACGCCGCCGGGGCCGTAGACGACGAAGCCGTGCGGGCCGGTGTCGACCGTGAAGCCCTGCTGGTGGCGTGAGCCGACGATGCCGCCGACCCGTTCCGCGCGTTCCAGCACGACGACGGAACGTCCCGGCGCCTGCTTGGTGATCTGGTACGCGGCGGTGAGACCGGTGATCCCGCCGCCGATGACGACGACGTCGTGCGATCCGTTCGGAGCGGTCACGGCAGCCTCCTCGCGACCTCGGTGGCCCAGTAGGTCAGGACGATCGAGGCGCCCGCCCGGCGGATGCACGTGAGCGTCTCGGTGACGGCGCGGTCCCGCTCGATCCAGCCGTTGGCGGCGGCGGCCTCGATCATGGCGTACTCGCCGGACACCTGATAAGCGGCGACGGGGACCTCGACGGTCTCGGCGGCGCGCCGGACGACGTCCAGGTACGCCATGGCGGGTTTGACCATGACGATGTCGGCGCCCTCGGCGACGTCGAGGCGGATCTCCCGCAGCGCCTCCGCGGTGTTCGCCGGGTCCATCTGGTAGGTCTTGCGGTCCCCGGTGAGGGAGGAGTCGACGGCCTCGCGGAACGGCCCGTAGAACGCGGAGGCGTATTTGGCGGCGTAGGCGAGGATCGACACGTCCGTGTGACCGGCCGCGTCGAGGGCCGCGCGGATGGCGGCGACCTGGCCGTCCATCATGCCGCTCGGGCCGACCATGTGCGCGCCCGCCTCGGCGAGGGCGACGGCCATCCGCGCGTAGTGGTCGAGCGTCGCGTCGTTGTCGACGTGCCCGTCGTCGGTGAGGACGCCGCAGTGCCCGTGGTCGGTGAACTCGTCCAGGCACAGGTCGGCCATCACGATCGTCGCGTCCCCGACCTCGGCGACGAGGTCGGCCACGGCGACGTTCAGGATCCCGTCGGGGTCGGTGGCCGCCCGGCCGATCGGGTCCTTGGTCGCGGGGACGGCGAACAGCATCAGCCCGCCCACACCCGCCTCGACGGCCTCGCGGGCGGCCTTGCGCAGCGAGTCGCGCGTGTGTTGCAGGACCCCGGGCATCGAGCCGACCGGGACGGGCGCGCTCACGCCCTCCTTGACGAACAGCGGCAGGACGAGGTCGGCCGCCGACAGCCGGGTCTCGGCGACGAGGCGGCGCAGCGGAGCGGTCCGGCGCAGCCGCCTCGGCCTGATGCGGGGACGGATCACGGACTCGGGCGGGGTCGGGGACGGTGGGCTGGTCATGTGTCGGTCCTCCAGCGCTGTCGGCGTCGGCCGGTCATCTCTGGCCGAGCGGTTGCGAGACGTGCACGGGTCGGCGGCGGGGGTCGCCGTGGGGGTCGGCGGCCGCCTGGGCGGGAAGGGCGAGCAGGTCCGCGCCGCCGTCCGCAAGGAGCGTCCGGGCGAGGCCCCTGCCCATCTCGACGGGGTCGGCGGCGGAACCGGAGACGGCGCGGCGCACGACGGCCGAACCGTCGGGGGCGGCGATCAGGCCCTCCAGGCGCAGCGTCCCGGCGCCGGTGTGCTCGGCGAGGGCGGCGACCGGGGAGGTGCAGCCCGCCGCCAGTTCGGTGAGGAAGGCGCGTTCGGCGGCGACGGCCCGGTGCGAACGCGGGTCGTCGACGGTGCCGAGCAGCGCGACGGTGTCCGTGTCGTCCGCCCGGCACTCGACGGCGAGGGCACCCTGGCTGGGCGCGGGCAGCAGCACGTCGGGCGGCAGCGGCGCGGCGACGTCGCCCAGGCGGCCGAGGCGCGACAGCCCGGCCATGGCGAGGACCACCGCGTCGAGTTCGCCGTCCATGGTCTTGCGCAGCCGGCTGTCGACGTTCCCCCGCATCGGCACGATGTCCAGGTGGGGGGCGTAGGCGCGGAGTTGCGCGGCCCGGCGCGGCGAGCCGGTGCCGATCCTGGCGCCCGCCCGCAGTTCGGGCAGGGAGCCGGGCAGCCCGGCCGGGCCCGCGAGCGCGTCGCGGGGGTCCTCCCGCTCCGGGACGGCCGCCACGCGCAGGTCGGGCTCCGGCGCCGTCGGAAGGTCCTTGTAGGAGTGGACGACGAAGTCGACCTCGCGCGCCAGCAGCGCGCGGCGCAGCGCCGTGACGAACACGCCCGTCGACCCGATCCGCTCGATCGGGGCGGTCGTCTCGTCGCCCTCCGTGGACAGGGTCACCAGCCGGACGGGACGTCCGGTCGCGGTGGTGACGCGGTCGGCCACCCAGCCGGCCTGCGCCACCGCGAGCTTGCTGCGGCGCGTGCCGAGCAGCAGCGGGCGGCGGTCACCGAACGCGGTGTGGTTGGCGGTGTCGTTGCTGGTCATGCGTTCGCCTCACTGAGGTCCAGGTCGAAGAGTCGGAACAGCGCCTCCAGGTAGAGGCGCCCCTCGGGCGTGGTGGACAGCTGTTTCGCCCGGACGATCGGGGTGTGCAGGAGTTTGCCGACGATCCGGTCGACGGCGGCGACGGTCTCGGCGCGCTCCCGGTCCGCCATGTCGGGCAGCCGGTGCGCGAGCCGGGCCAGCTCCTGGTCCACGACCTCGCGGGCCCGGCCGCGCAGGGCGACGATCAGGGGCTTGACCGTCGCCTCCAGGCGGCGGGCGAGGAAGACCGCCGCCTGCTCGGTCACGATCTCCTCGGTCCGCGCGACGTCGCCCGCGGCCCCGTGGCCGGTGAGCAGGCGGCCGAGTTCCTCGATGTCGATGAGCCGCACGCCTTCGACGTCGGCGCAGAGGGGGTCGATGTCGCGCGGCATCGCCAGGTCCAGGGCGACCATCGGCCGGTTGCCCGCCGCCTTCCGCGCGACCCGGAGCCGGTCGGCGTCCAGTACGTGCCCCTGCGCCCCGGTCGAGGTGACGACGAGGTCGCATCGTTCCAGCACCGGGTCCCACGCGTCGGACGTCGTGGCCGTCCCGCCGACCTCCTCGGCGAGACGTACGGCGTTGGCGTGCGTGCGGCTGGTGATGTGCACGTCCCCGGCGCCCCGGTCGCGCAGCAGCCGGGCCGCGAGCGCGCCCATCGTCCCGGTCCCGACGACGAGCGCGGTGCGTCCCGCCAGGCCGCCGTGCTCCCCGGCCGCGACGTCGAAGGCGGCGTGGACGAGCGACACCCCGGCCCGTCCCACCCGGGTCTCGGTGCGCGCCTGCTTGCTCACCCGCAGCGCGCTCTCGGTCAGTGCCGTCAGGACGGGGCCCGCCGTCGACGCGGCCCGCGCCCTCCGCAGCGCCGCCCGCACCTGCGCGACGATCTGCTCCTCCCCCACCGCCATGGACTCCAGCCCGCAGACGACCCGGAACAGGTGCGTGACGGCCTCGGTCTCGCGGCGGATCGACGCCGACTCCCAGACCGCGTGGGCGGGCACGCCCGCCAACCCGGCGAAGGCGTCGACGACATGGCAGGTGGCCTCGCTGTGCCGGTCCGTCGCGACGTACGCCTCCAGCCGGTGGCAGGTCGTCAGGAGCACGACCTCCCCGATCCCCGGATGATCGGAGATCCGCCGCAGCGCCTCGGGGAGGCGGGCCCGCGGGATCACCAGCCGTTCGAGCAACGCGATGGGAGCGGTCCTGTGATCGATCCCGATGTGGTGAATGCGCATCACGAGTTTGATCAGCCTCACATTTCTAGGGCCGCCGCCCTGTTCGCTGGAGCGGCGAAATACCGGGCGGGGCCAGGCGAACGTAAGCCGGCGCGTTCGGCGCCGTCCAGGTAACCGCCGTAGTCGTTCGCGGTCCCCGTACTAAGGGCGGCTAAGTGCGGTAATGCGATGCACCGTATGGATTCCGGATCGGCGCGCTTGTTAGCGTCGCGACGATCCGACGGAATTCCTGGAGGGCCGGGTGACTACCACCGAACAGGCGACGAGCGTCTTTCTGGACGCGGCCCGCGGCGCGTCGACGCCGCGGGCGCCGATCTGGCTCATGCGGCAGGCCGGGCGCTACCTGCCGGAGTACCGGGCGCTGAAGGAGCGCCACTCGTTCTGGGAGATGTGCCGCACCCCCGAGATCGCCGCGGAGGTGACCGTCCAGCCGCTGCGCCGGTTCCCCCTCGACGCCGCGATCATCTTCAGCGACATCATGACGCCGCTGCCGCCGATGGGCGTGCCGGTCGACTTCGCGCCTGGGCCGGTGATCCGGGCGCCGGTCCGGACGGCCGAGGACGTCGCGCGGCTGGCCGTCCCGCCGGGGGACGAACTGGCCCCCTTCGTCGGGGAGGCGATCCGGCTGGTCCGCGAGCAGAGCCCGGTCCCGGTGATCGGGTTCGCGGGAGCCCCGTTGACCGTCGCCGGATACGCGGTGCAGGGCGCCGGTTCCGCCGACTACGCCGAGTTCCGGTCGTGGCTGCGCCGGGAACCGCTCGCCGCGCACGCCCTGCTGGACAAGCTCGCCGCCGTCACGGCCGCGTACCTGCGGGAACAGATCGCCGCCGGGGCCGGGGCGGTGCAGCTGTTCGACAGTTGGGCGGGCATCCACGACCGCCGGGTCTACGCGACGTTCGGGATGCCGTACGCGCGGCGCGTCCTCGACGAGCTCGCCGACACCGGCGTCCCCCGCATCTACCTGGCCGTCGGCGCCTCGCACCTGTACCCGCAGATCGCGCGGCTGCCCGCCGAGGTCATCAGCGTCGACTGGCGGCAGCCCCTGGACGTGAGCCGCGCCGCGCTTCCGGGCAAGGCGTTGCAGGGCAATCTCGACCCGACCGTGATGCTCACCGACCGGGAGACCGTCCTCGCCGCCGGACGCCAGGTCCTGCGCGACGGGCTCGGCGGCGCCCACATCTTCAACCTCGGCCACGGCGTCCTGCCGGGCACGCCACCCGACAACGTCGCCCGCCTCGTGGATCTCGTTCACGAGTTCCCCCGCGCCACCGAGTCCGCCGGGGACGAGGACGGAGAGGACGGGGAACGATGAGCCAGGCCGGACCCGCGCACGCGGAGACGATCGCGGACGTGCTGCGCGAGCACCAGAACCGTCTGGTCGCCGCCTTCGAGGAGCAGGACGGCGTGGGACGCTTCCTGAGCTCGGAATGGACGCGCCCGAACCTGGGCGGCGGGCGGGCCAGGAATTTGGAGCAGGGGCGCGTGTTCGAACGCGCGGGTGTGAACGTGTCCCTGGTCGCGGGTTCGAACGTGCCGTCCGCGGTCAGCCGGTCGCGGCCCCGGCTGGCCGACAAGCCGTTTCGGGCGACGGGGATCTCGATGGTCCTGCATCCGCTGAATCCGTACGCGCCTTCGTTCCACGCCAACTTCCGCTATTTCGAGATCGACGGCGCGGAATGGTGGTTCGGCGGCGGAATGGATCTCACTCCGATGTACGGCTTCGAGGAGGACGCCGTCCATTTCCACCGTTCGCTCAAGGATTGGTGCGCACGGCACGAGTTCGCCCGGTATCCGGAATGGAAGGCCGCGTGCGACGAGTACTTCTACATCAAGCACCGGGCGGAGATGCGCGGCATCGGCGGCATCTTCTTCGACCGGATCACCGAGGGGACGCCGGACGGCCCGCTCAGGTACCTCCCCTTCGTCGAGGACGGCCTGCGGACCATTCTCGACGCCTACCTTCCGATCGTCCGGCGCCGTTCGGTCATGACGTACGGCGAGCGCGAACGGTCGTGGCAGTTGGCCCGGCGGGGCCGGTACGCGGAGTTCAACCTCGTCTACGACCGCGGCACGCTGTTCGGCCTCCAGACCAAGGCGAACATCGAGGCGGTGCTGATGTCGATGCCGCCGCTGGCGCGCTGGGGCTTCGACATCAGGCCGCTTCCGGGCAGCCCGGAGAGCGATGTCGCGCGGTTCCTGCAACCGCACGACTGGGCGGGGCGGGACGCGGCGTCCCTGATGCAGACCGGCTGATCGGTCGGGTCGTTCGAGCAAGGTTTCCATGCACTCGTTCCGCAACGTGTAGACACGCCATATATGCGTCCTCTATACATACACCCTTTACCCGTAGTAGTACTACAGCTCGTAGTACCAAACTGTGGTGGAGGTGTGGACGATGCTCGAACGGCTCGGACGCTGGTGTCACCGGCGGCGCAGGACCGTGGTCGTGTCCTGGATCCTGCTCGCGTTCACGCTGGTGAGCGTCGGAGGCATGGTCAAGCCCGACTTCGACTCCGAGTTCGCGCTCCAGGACGCCGACTCCCAGCGCGCGTACGAGGTGCTCACCGAGCACTTCCCCGACCGGTCCACCGGCATGGGAGAGATCGTCTTCCATGCCCCGTCATCCTGCTGGTGGCCTTCGGCTCCCTGCTGATCGTCGGCATGCCGATCCTCACCGCGCTGGTCGGCCTGTTCGGCTCCCTCGGGCTGGTCATGCTGCTGACCAAGGTCATGGAGGTGCCCGACTTCACGATGTCGGTGGCCATCATGATCGTCCTCGGCGTGGGGGTGGACTACGCGCTGTTCCTCGTCACCCGCTACCGGACCGCCCTGCGGGCGGGGCGAGGCCCCGAGGACGCCGCGGGCGAGGCCACGGCCACCGCGGGCCGCGCCGTGCTGTTCGCCGGCGTCACGGTGATCATCTCGCTGACGGGCATGCTGTTCATGGGCGTCGGCTTCGTGCACGGCCTGGCCCTCGGCTGCGCGCTGGGCGTGCTGATCACCATGGTCGTCGCGGTCACCCTCGTCCCCGCCCTGCTCGGCCTGTTCGGGGAACGGCGCCTGCGCCGGTGGGCCGACCGCCGGAGCGGCGCTGGCACGGGCTGGGTGCGCTGGAACGGGTTCGTCCAGCGCCGCGCGGCCCCGCTCATCGTGCTCGGCGTCGTCGTCACCGGCGCGGTGGCCCTGCCCGCCCTCGGCATGCGGCTCGGCAGCAACGACGCCGGCAACCTTCCGGCGTCCGACACGACCCGGCGGGCGCACGACCTCAAGACGGAGGCATTCGGCGTCGGCTCCACCGCGACCCTCACGCTGGCCGCCGAACTCGACGGAGCGGACCGGCGCGCCCTCGACACGGTCATGCGGCGCGTGTCGGCGGCGGACGGCGTCGCCCACGCGGCCCGGCCCTTGACGAGCGCCGACGGCGAGGCCGCGATGATCACGGTGACGCCGCGCACCGACGCGCAGGACCCCGCCACCACCGAACTCGTGCGCGAGCTGCGCGAGGAGATCCTGCCCGAGGCGACCGCGGGCACCGGGACGCGGTTCCATGTCGGCGGGGTGACCGCCACCTTCGAGGACCTCGCCGACCGGATGGCCTCCCGGCTCGCGATCTTCGTGGCCGCCGTCCTCGGCCTGTCCCTCGTCCTGCTGGTACTGGTGTTCCGGTCGGTCGTCGTGCCCCTCCTGGCTGTCGCGCTCACCGTGCTGTCCCTCGGCGCGGCGTACGGGGTCCTCGTCGCGGTGTTCCAGTGGGGCTGGGCCATGAGCCTGTTCGGCGTCGGACGGACCGGGCCGCTGGAGAGCTACACGCCGATGACCCTGATGGCGCTCCTGTTCGGTCTGAGCATGGACTACCAGATGTTCCTGCTCTCCCGGATCAAGGAGGCGGCCGAGACGGCGCGGGACGCCCGCGACGCGATCGCCGAGGGGCTGCGCGCGTCCGGCCGGGTGATCCTCGCCGCCGCGCTCATCATGGCCGCCGTCTTCGGGAGCTTCACGCTGTCGCCCGACCGCATCATGAAGCAGTTCGGTCTCGGGCTGGCCGTCGCCGTCCTGGTCCAGGCGGTCCTGGTGCTGGCCGTGGCGCCGGCCGTGCTCGGCGCCCTCGGCTCCCGCGCGTGGTGGCTGCCCCGCGCCCTGCGCCGGCTGCCGGACCTGCACGTCAAGGGCGCGACGAAGCCAGCCGCGGAGGAGGCGCCGGTAGACTCGCTCGCGTGAAGCCGCATGCGGTGCGCGGACATCTCGACGCCATGATCCTGGCCGTGATCGAGCACGAGCCCCGGCACGGCTACGCGATCATGGAGGCGCTGCACCGGCGCAGCGGCGGGGTGGTGGACGTCCCCGCGGGCACGATCTACCCGGCGTTGCGGCGGCTGGAGCGCGTCGGCCACGTCCGGAGCGCGTGGAGCAACGTGTCCGGACGCGACCGCCGCACCTACACGCTCACGCCCGAAGGCCGCGGGGCGTTGGCGAAGGAACGCGAGTCGTGGCGCTCCCTCGCGGGCGCCATGGAGGGCATCCTCGGCAATGAACTCCGTACCCGGACGACCTGAGCCGCGCCGCGCGGCCCCCGGGGACGGTGCTCCGTCGATCGACGGCTACCTCCTGAGGCTGCGCGACCGGCTCACCGGGCCGGGCCGCGTCAGGGACGAGCTGCTGAGCGAGGCCCGCGACGGTCTCGTGGACGTCGCCGAGGCGTACAGGCTCACCGGCTGTCCCGACGCGGAGGCGGAGCGCCGGGCCGTCGCCGACTTCGGCGACCTGGACGTCGTCTCCGCGGAGTTCCAGGAGGAACTCGACGTCGTCCAGGGGCGCAGGACCGCGTTGCACGCCTCGGCCGGTCTTCCGCTGCTGCTCGTCGTGTGGCAGCTCGCGCACTGGACGACGCCCTGGCCCGCGATCGAACCCGCGTGGGCCGACGTGATCAGGGCGCTCGGCTACGGCGCGGACGCCGTCAACCTCGTCGCGATCGGCGTGGTGTGGTACGTCCGGCTGATCGCCGACCATCGCCCGCGCCCGTTCCGGCGGCCGTCGCGCGGCCGGAGGCTGCTGGGCGCGTTCGTGCTGGCCGCGCTCGGCTGCTACACCGCGGCCATGACGCTGAGCGCCGCCGCCGCGACCTTCGTCTCCTGGGAGCTGCTGCTCGCCCCCGCCGTGGCGGCGGCGACCGTGGTGACCGTGACGCTCTGCCTCCTGCTCGCCGTCTCGGCCCGCCGATGCCTCATCCGATCCCGGTGACCGGGTGGAGTCCCGGCCGCCGCCCTCCCCGCGAAAATTCGGGGCGACGGCCGGGAGGCCCTTGGGTGTGAGCCGGGCTACGTGTGCGCCGGACGAGGCATGTTCTCGTCCGACGAGTACGTCGGGCTCAACGACAGCGAGATGAACGTGAAGGGCCTGTTGACGTAGTTGAACCCGAGCGGACAGTGCCTGATCCCGGCGGGGATGTACACCGCGCCGGTCGTGGTGACGGTGTGCCGCTCGCCCTCGATGTCGAGGTACAACTCTGCGCCCAGGTCGTGGACGTCGTCAGGGTCGTTGCCCATCCACATCAGCACCTCGTCGTAGGTGTGCTGATGGTCGTTCACCCAGTGGGTCTTGTCGGACGTGGGGTTGATCCAGCTGTAGGCCATGTGGACCTGGCTGGCCTCGACGTCGGCGCCGCGCATCAGGCCGAACGGGAGGCCGATGTTCGCCGGGCGCTCCCCGCCCGCGGCCGCGCCCTCGTTCACGAGGTCGTCGCCGCACTCGAGCATCTGCGTGATGAACAGGTGGTCGTACTTGCCCATGCCTCTCCTCGATCTACGGACCGAACGGGTGGCGCCTCGCCTACCCGACCGTTACTGACAAGTCTTCTGGGAGTGCGCTTTCGCGGTAAGGCACTGGTGGCAGCGGCCCTGTCACTCGTCCCGGCGCCGTGTCACTCGTTTCGAGCGCCGTCACTTGTCGAAGGCGCCGGGCGTGACTGGTCCGCTCCCCGCGCCCGTGGTCTCGACCGCCGCCGCGAGCTCGGCCAGGTCCTCGCCGGTGAGGCGCAGCGCCGCGGCCTCGGGCCAGCCGTCCGCCTGGGCGGGCGTGCGGGCGCCGACGATCGCGGCGGTGACACCGGGCCAGGCCAGCGTCCAGGCGATCGCGACCGCGTCGACGGACACGCCGTGCCGGGCCGCCACCGGGCGCAGGGCGTCCTGGAGGGCGAGGTTGCGGTCGAGCGCGGGCCGCTTGAAGGCGGCGGCGCGGGACCGCCAGTCGCCGTCCGGCAGCCGCTCGGCCCGTTCCCGGGTGAACGATCCGGACAGCAGCCCGGACGCCAGCGGGCTGTACACGATGACCCCGGCGCCGTGCTCCGCGCACCAGGGGACGACGTCCGCGGCGGCCTCCCGGCGCAGCAGCGACAGCGGAGGTTGCAGGGACGCGACCGGGCCGACGGCCGCGCAGCGGTCCAGGAGCGCGACGTCGAAGTTGGAGACGCCCGCGGCGCGGACCTTGCCGGCGTCGACGAGCTCCAGCATCGCGCCCCAGGAGTCCTCGATCGGCGGGCCGTCGGGGTCGGGGTCGTGGATCTGGTACAGGTCGATGTGGTCGAGGCCGAGACGTCGCAGCGAGTCGTCGCACTGCTGCTTGATCGACTCGGGGCGCAGGTCGTTGCTCTCCACGCCGTCGTCGTCCCAGACGAGCCCGCACTTGGTGAAGACCAGCGGACGGTCGGCGGCGGGCAGCTCCGCGAGCGCCCGCCCCACGACCTTCTCGGAGTGGCCGAAGCCGTAGACGGCGGCGGTGTCGACCCAGTTCACGCCGAGCGCGACGGCGTGGTGGATCGCGGCGACGGACTCGTCGTCGGACTGCGCGCCCCAGCCCATGAGCCCCGGTCCCCCGACGGCCCAACTGCCGAACCCGATGACGGTGATGTCCATGCCGGTCGTGCCGAACGGCCTGGTGCGCATGGTCAGGACTCCCTCTTGTACGGGGTCGCCGCGCCTTCCGGGACGACCGGCAGTTCGACGCGCGACAGGTAGGGGCCGTCGTGGTGGACGGTCTGCAACGCGCTCGCCACGCGGTCCGACCGGCCGGCCGGTTCACCGGTGTTGGGGTTGCGGTCGAAGTGCGGGAAGTTGCTGCTCGACACCTCCAGCCGGATGCGGTGCCCCGGCAGGAAGACGTTGCTGGTCGCGCCGAGGTCGATCCGGTACTCCACGACGTCGCCGGGCGTGACCGGGCTCGGTTCCCGGGTGCTGTAGCGGTAGGAGGCCCGGATGATGCCGTCGGTGAGGTTGCGCGCGTATCCGCACGGTTCGACGTCGACGAGTTTGGCGGTCCAGTCGGTGTCGGGCGCGGACGTGCTCGCGTGCAGGACGACGCTGACCGGTCCGGTGACCTCCAGCGGTTCGGTCAGCGGCTCCGAGGTGTAGACGAGCACGTCCTCGCGGGCCTCGATCGGCCGCTGGTCGAAGACCCCGGCGCGTGAGTGGACGGAGTTGCAGCACAGTGCGCCGCCGCGCGTCGGCACCGGGTTGCGCGGGTTGTAGAGATAGGTGTCCGGCGGTTGGCCGTCCGGCTTGTCGCGGCGCAGCGTCCCGTCGCCGTCGAGGGTGTTGGCACGGCCCCGGCTGTGCAGGTACCAGTCCTGGAACTCGGTGCCGGGCAGCGGCCAGGACTCGGCGACGCGCCATTCGGACGCGCCCATGGTGTACAGCAGGACGGGCGGTTCGCCGGCCATGCCGGTGTCGGCGTCCCGCAGCCACGTGTCGAACCAGCGCAGTTGCAGGCCGTCTGCGTCGATGGCGGGGCCGGTCGAGCGGCCGCCGAAGTTCCATTCGCCGACCGGGTTGCCGGAGAACAGTCCTTCGTGCGGCCACGGCCCGACCAGCAGCCGTTGCCGTGACCGGACCGGGTCCCGGCCGTGTTCGCGCAGGCCGGTGAAGTTGGCGAGCGTCCCGACGAGGAACGTGTCGTACCAGCCGCCCATGTTGAACGCGGCGACGTCGATGTCGGGGTGGGCGCGGGACACGTCGAGCCGTTCCCAGTACGCGTCGTACGCGGGGTGCTCCAGCCATTCCCGGTAATAGGGCGCGACACGGTCGAGGTACGGGTGGTCGTGGAGGGGCAACCGCAGCGCGCTGCCGGGCAGGTCGTCGAGGGCGTCGGTGATGCCGCCGCGAATCGACGCGAAGTTCGTGTCGCGGGCCGCGTTGTGCGCCGCGAGCGACAGCGTCCAACCCAGGCTGAAGCCGAGTTGGAACGCGCCGCCGCGATACACCCAGCCGTGGTGGTAGTCGGCCGCGGTCACGTTCGGAGCGATGGCCTTCAGCGCCGGATGCCCCGACATGGCGGCCTGCCACTGAGTGACACCGTCGTACGAGCCGCCGAACATCCCGACGCCGCCGTCGCACCACGATTGCCCGGCGACCCAGTCGATGGTGTCGTAACCGTCTTCGAGTTCATGGACGAACGGGGTGAACGTGCCCCCGGAGGCGCCGCGTCCCCGCGTGTCCTGGAAGAGGACGGCGTACCCGGCGGAGGCGGCGCGCATCGCGAACGTGCCGTACATGCCGAGGCCGGTGCGGTCGTAGGGCGTGCGGAACAGCAGGGCCGGGCAGCGCTGCCCGGCGGGCCGGTACACGTCGGCGCGCAGGACGGCGCCGTCGCGCATGGGCACCGGGACCATCCGGTCGACGGTGATGCTGTGGATTTCAGTCATGGGCGGCCAACCAATGCTCGATGACGTTTCGGGTGAGTCGGGAGACGCCGTTGTCGTAGCCGTTCACGGACAGCCCGCCGCTGTAGGCGATGGAACCGGCGGAGAAGACCGAGCCGCCTCCGCGGGTGCGGAAGTACACGATGTCCGACCGGACGCCGGGGTGTTCGGTGGCGCCCTGCCCGGGATTGGTGCCGCCCAGTTCCTCGACGGCGAACTGGTAGCCGTCGCCGATCCCCTCGGACGTGGCGATCACCAGCGCGTTCGGGGGGCTGCCGAGGGACGGCTCGTACCGGTCGATCTCGCCGCCGGCCGCGCCGCCGCCGTCCAGGCCGGTGTCGCCGAACACGTCGGGGACCCCGTCGACCAGCCGCTTGGCCGTCTCGTCGTCGAGGTCCGGGCCGAGGCGGTAGTGCCCGGACGGCACGCCGCCCTGGGCGCTGAAACCGACCCCGAACAGCTTCTGCGGGGCGCGGTTGCGGTTCACCCACAGGCCGCCGCGTTCGCCGGTGGTGGCGTGGTGGTACTCGCCCGGGCGGGCCTGCCAGCTCCGGGTGCCGCCCTCGCCGCGCCGCAGTTCCATGACGTGCGGGAGTTCCGGGTGGAACGACACGATCCAGTAGTAGCCGTTGCCGCCGAGGTAGCCGATGTTGCCGCCGCCGTCCGCGTACTGTTCGAGCGCCTCCAGCATCTGCTCGGACGCGTACTCCGGGTGCGCGCCGGTGAGCACGCCCCGGTAGCGGCGCAGCAGCTCGACCCCCTCGGCGTGCAGGTCGTGGTCGGTGATGACGTCGAAGGAGTAGCCCTGCTCGGTGAGCCAGTCGAGCACGTACAGGTCGTTGGCCAGGGTGAACGGCGACAGGTGGATGTCGAAGCCCGGCGCCAGCGTGAGGATCGGCCGCCGCCAGGACGCGTAGCAGACGCCGCTGCCGTCGGTGTGGCTGGCGTACATGGAGAGGCCGAGGTCGTAGCGGTGTTCGAGGAACGCCGTGCCCGGCGGGACGAGCGGCACGTACCCGAGGCCGCGTTCGTTCGAGTACGCCAGGTAGGTGGCGGTGGGCAGCAGCAACGCGAGGTCCCCGGTGGCCCGCCCCCGGGGTGGCCGGACGAAGAACGGCACGGAGCGTTCACAGGAGCCGTCGGCGGCCGTGACCTTCAGCGCGTACACGCCGCTGTGCAGGTCCTCGGGCACGGTCAGCTCGTGGGACGGCGCCCAGTCCGCGTCGGTGACGGCGTCGTCGTGGAAGTGGACGGCGCCGTAGCCGCGCGGGTCGACGGCGTAGTGCTCGATCCGTCCGGTGAAGTGCCGTCCGGTCACGCCGCGCACCGGCAGGTTGACGAGGCGTCCGTCCAGGCCGGGGTGGCCGAGGCACGGCACGGTGAGGGAGGCGGCGTTGCCGCCGCCCTCCGGCGGGCCGAACCACCAGCGCAGCGGGGCCTCGTGCTCGTCCACCGCGGTGACCAGCGCCTCCCGGGTGAGCGGGTACGGCCACAGGCCGGGGCTCTCGATCTTGCCGTTGTAGTGGCCTTCGCCGGGGGTGAGGGCGCCGAACAGCAGCTCGCCGCGCGTCGCCGGGGCCATCTCCAGGTCGATCCGGTGCCGCGCGACCCGCGGCCTGTCGTCCACGACGATCGGGCTCAACCGGCTGTTGACGCTGGTGACGAGCGGGCGGGCGACAAGGGTCACCTGCCGGGTCGCCGGGTCGTGGCTCGCGCCGACGCCCCACCACAGGTGCGGGTCGAGCGGGTCGTCGAGACGGGCCGCCTCCTCCGCGGTGCCGTCGCCGAGCCACAGCGCGAGGCGTCCCTCCTCGTCCAGGCCGAGGGCGTAGCCGCGCGGGCCGTCGCCCCAGCGGGCCACGATCGCCTGTCGCGCGCCGGTGACGATCGTGGGCTGGACGGCGGCGGCGATGGTGAAACCGGCGGCGCCCCCGGTGACGCCGCCGGGGTCCGTGACGACGATGTGCGCGCCGGGCCGGATGGCCTGCGCGCGTCCCCGGTGCCGTCCGCGCCATGCCCCGGGCACGGCGTCGACACGGACACCCGGACCTTCGGGGTCGTCGTCGACGTGCCGCAGCCGGACCAGCTCGGTGGTGTACTCCTCGACGCCCTCCGCGCTGACCATGAACGTGATGTCCTCGCCGGGGGCGACGCTGATCCGGTCGGGGTAGCCGAGCAGGACCTGTTCGGTCGGCGGCAGGTCGGGGCCGTCCACCGCGTCGGCGGGCGCCTCGCCCCAGCCGAACACCTCGTGCAGCTCGCGGCGCAGCCGCGCCTCGCGCGCCGCGTCCAGATCCGTGAAGCGGCGCCGGTCGGCGACCCGGAACGGCGCCCCGCGCCGCGCCGGAGGGTGCACCAGCCGGTATTCGGCGCCGGGGACCGCCTCGTACACGGTGGTCCGTTCGCTCGGCGGCCGCCGGTCCAGGAACCGCAGGATCCAGGACATCGGCTCGCGGTTGCCGGTATCGGGGTCCCGCACCCACGCGGTGACCAGGTCGTCGGTGATCAGTGAGCGGAGCCGTGCCGCGCGGCGCTCGGCGAACCGGGCCTCGACGGCCGGAACAGTCGATTCCATGTGGCAACGCTAAGCGGGCGCGTCGTGGGCCTGACAGCTACTGGGGTCGGTGACTGTGTCACGGAACCGAGGTGACACCTGCGCCGTTGACCGACACCGTTGACATGGGCGGCATGGCCGACATGGCCTGCGCGGACGCCAGGACCGCCCCGCCCGCGGTGGCCGCGGCCTGGCGCCGGAACTGCCCCGGGCTCGTGCCGACCTCGCGTTTGAAGAACCGGCCGAAGTAGGACGGGTTGTCGAACGACAGCCGCTTGGAGATCTGCGCGATGCTCAGATCGGTGTGGGCGAGCAGCCGTTTGGCCTCGACGGTCAGCGCCGCGCGGATGATCTCGGCGGGGGTCCTGCCGGTCGAGCGTTTCACCACGTCCGCGAGGTACTTCGGGGTGATGCCGATGCGCGCGGCGTACCCGCCGACGGTCTGCTCCTGCATGATCTCGTCGCTGACCAGGCGCAGGAACCTGCGGGCCAGCGCGGTGCGGCGGTCCTCGACGGTGCCGACCCCGGCCTCCTTGTGCGCCCGTCGCATCTCGACCAGCAGGATGTGCAGGTACGCCTGGAGCACCGACACGTCGGCGCCCGCGGCGCGCCGGTACTCGCGGTCCATCGAGGCGAACAGCCCCAGGGTCGGGTCGACCTGGTCGGGTTCGAGCCGCAGCGCGTGCCCGACCTCCAGCGGGTCGAGCGCGAGGAACCGGCGCGGAGACACCCGGTCGCCGTACTGGGCGGCCAGGAACTCCTCCAGGAAGACGATGATGAACCCTTCGAGCGGGGACCGCCGTTCCCAGAACTGCACCTGGCCGGGGGCGACGAAGTACAGCGTCACCGGGGCCACCTCGTAGGGCACGAAGTCGATGACATGGGTGCCGGATCCGCGTGTCACGCACACGAGCTCGTAGAACTCGTGCCGGTGCGGGAACGACGCGTACGACCACGGCGCCAGGTCGCCGAACGAGGCGATCGCGAAGCCGGGCGGCCCGGACGCGATCAGCGGGTCGTCGAACTTGTGCGTCGGCAGGGGCCTTCGCTCACGCATCCTCCGTCACCTCCGTGTCAGGACCGTGCGGCGTCCGGCGTGGCCCGGTCCCGTCGTGGCGCCAGGTCCGGACTCGCGGCCAGCAGCCGCTTCGTGTACTCGTGCCGGGGACGGGAGGCGATCTCCTCCGCGGTGCCGACCTCGATGAGGCGGCCGTCCTTCATCACCCCGACCCGGTCCGCGACCGACAGGACGAGGCTCAGGTTGTGGGAGATGAACAGGTAGGCGAGGTCGCGTTCGCGGCGCAACTCCAGGAGCAGGTTGATGACCTGACCCTGGACGGACACGTCGAGTGCGGAGGTCGGCTCGTCCGCCACGATGAGGCGCGGCTCGGGCGCGATGGCGCGGGCGATCGCGACCCGCTGGCACTGGCCGCCGGAGATCTGGGCGGGAATCCGGTCCTTGATCGACGAGGGCAGCCCGACCTCCTCCAGCAGTTCGGCCACCCGGCGGCGCAGCGGCTCACCGCGCAGGCCGGTCAGCTCGCGCAGCGGCTCGGCGATGATCCGTTCCACGGTGTGCCTGGGGTCGAGGGAGTTCTGCGGGTCCTGGAAGATCAGTTGCACGGTGCGGCGGAAGTCCCGGGTGCCGCCGTCCACGCCCTTCGGGTCGTGCCGCCATCCGGCGACGGTGATCTGACCGCCGGTCGGGTCGTCCAGGGCGGTGACGAGCTGGCCCAGTGTCGTCTTGCCGCTGCCCGACTCGCCGACCAGGCCGAAGAACTCGCCCGGCCGGATCTCCAGGCTCACCCCGTCGACGGCAGCCACCTCCTCGCGGCGGCGCAGCCCGAGCAGACCGCCGCGGCCGCCGCGGGTGGTGAACGTCTTGCGCACGTCCTCGACCACCAGGACGGGCCCGGCGGCCTCCGTCGGCGGGGCGTCCGTGGTCGAGGACTCCGTGACGGGGGCGTCCGTGACGGGGGCGTCCAACGCGATCACCGGGCCGTCGCCGGGGTTCCAGCAGGCGACCTCGCCGCCGTCCGGCTCGTCCAGCGGGCTCAGGACGGGTTCGGCGCTGACACAGCGGTCCACTGAGTGCGAGCAGCGCGGCGCGAACCGGCAGCCGGGCAGCGTCTCGGCGGGCCCCGGCACCGAGCCGGTGATCGACGGCAGGTTCTCGGTGCGGCGCACCCGCGCCTGCGGAACGCACTCCACCAGCGCGCGGGTGTAGCGGTGCCGCGGCGCGCCGAGCACCTGCCCGGCCGGGCCGATCTCGACGAGCCGGCCCGCGTACAGGACGGCGATCCGGTCGGCGATCTCCGCCGCGACGCCCATGTCGTGGGTGATGAACACGCAGGCCATCTGGTGCGCGCGCTGCACGTCGCGGAACAGCCGCAGGATCTCCTTCTGCGTGGTCGCGTCCAGCGCCGTCGTGGGCTCGTCGGCCAGCAGCAGGTCGGGCCCGGACATCAGGGCCATCGCGATCATCACCCGCTGCTGCATCCCGCCGGACAGCTGGTGCGGGTAGCGGTTCATGATCCCCGCCGGATCGGGGAATCCGACCTCGCCGAGCAGCTCCTGCGCGCGGGCCTCGGCCTTGTCGCGGAGTTCACGCCGGCGCGGGTCGCGGGCGGAGGTGCCCACCGGGCCGCCCGCGGGGCGGTACGCCTCGACGAGCTGCGCGCCGATCCGCTTCGCCGGGTTGAGGCTGTCCATCGCCTCCTGGAACACCATGCCGATACGCCGGCCCCGGATGGCGCGCATCTGCTCGGCGGTCAGCGCCGTCAGATCGACGTCCTCCAGCCGGACCGCACCGCTCGTCCGGGTCGGGGTGACGAATTCCAAGAGCCGGATCACCGACAGAGCGGTGACCGTCTTGCCGCTGCCGGACTCGCCGACGATGCACAGGGTTTCGCCGCGTTCCAGGCTCAGCGAAAGTTCGCGCACCAGCTCCACACTGCCGTCCCCCGTGTCCACTCCGACACAGAAATCATCGATCTCGAGCAACGACATGTGTGCCATCCCTCCCGCCCGACCGGCACCGCGCACCTTCCGGCGGGCGCGCGCCATGAGCAGCCAAAACTCCGAGTACGGGCAAGTCTGCGCCAACCCCTACCGCGCCGACAAGGGGCGAATCGGACGAGGATTTACTGGACAGGCGAAAGTTCTCATCAGTGACAGAATCACGGAAGCTGACGCCTACTGCGGGGGCGTGACCGCGATTACCTTTTACCGCCACGAGGCCGGACTTGGGGTGAGGAGCCCACCCATGATCAGAGACACCCCCCTCAACCAACAGCTCCCCTCACGACGGCACCGGAAGCGCCAACTTCCTCGCCGCATCCTGGCCGCCACGGCGGCCGTCCTGGTCGCAGCCGGACTGGCGTCGGCCTGCAACTCACAGGCGACGGGAACGAACGACGGTGCCGACGGGCCGCCGGTCAAGGGCGGCAACCTCACGGTGCGCATCGCCCAGGACCCCGGTTCGCTGGACGCGGTCAAGAACACCAACGCGGGCGTCAGCTACATCAGCCACGAGGTGTTCGAACAGCTCGTCACCATCGACAAGAACTACCAGCCGCAACCCGTGCTGGCCGAGTCGTACCAGAAAAGCGACGACGGGCTCGCGTTCACCTTCACCCTGCGTCAGGGCGTCACGTTCTCCGACGGGACGCCGCTGAAGGCCGCCGACGTGGTCGCCTCGCTGAAGTACTGGGTCGAGAACGGCAGCTACGCCGGATCGCTCAAGCCGGTCCTCAAGGACGTCACCGCGAAGGACGACGCGACCGTCGAGGTCAGCCTCAAACGGCCGTTCAACCTCATCGCGCTGATGGCGGCGAGCGCGGGGTCGGAGATCCACAAGGCCGCCGACATCGCCGCGTCCGGTCCGACGGGCATCCCCAACGACCGCATCGTCGGCACCGGCCCCTACAAGGTCAAGTCCTGGACGCGCGGGCAGCAGATCGTCCTCGAACGCAACACGAACTACAAGCCGCCGAAGGGCCCGTCCAGCGGGTACGCGGGCGCCAAGCGCGCCTTCCTCGACACGATCACCTACAAGATCGTCGCGGACGAGGACGCCGTGCTGAACGGCCTGAAGACCGGCCTGTGGGACGTCGCCGAGCCCTCGCACGACCAATACGACCAGATCAAGAGCGACGCCCAGCTCAAGATCAAGGTCGAGGCGGCCGCCAACGTCCAGTACGTGGCGCTCAACCACAACTCCGGGTCGATCTTCTCCAAGCCGCAGGCCCGGGACGCGATGAACATGCTCATCGACAAGAAGGCGATCATGGCCGCGCAGGGCGTGCCGGAGCTGACCCAGCCCAGCAACGGCGCCTTCGCCACGCTGACCAACAAGAACCTGTACTCCGACGCGGGCAAGGCCAAGTGGGAGCAGAACGACCCCGAGCAGGCCAAGCAGATGTTCGCCGCCGCCGGACTCCGTCCCGACCAGACCATCCGCATGATCACGACCGATGAGTTCCCGCAGTTCAAGGACGCGCTGCTCGTCATCCAGAACCAGCTGAAGAAGATCGGCATCAAGTCGAGCATCGAGAGCTACGACTTCGCCACGCTGATGGGCCGCAAGAACAACAAGCCCAACAGCTGGGACGTCCTCGCCCTGATGGACGACGGCAACCCGCCGGTCCCCTCGTACACCGACAACGTCAACGGCCTCGACAACTCCGGCTACCCGCGCGACAAGCTGGCGCCGCTGCTGGAGGCCTACGACCGGGCCAAGACACCGGAGGAGGCCAAGAAGGCGGTGGACGCCATCCAGGGGTTCACCAGCCAGAACCTGCCGACCATCACCCTCTACATGGCGAAGAACTATGTCGCGCACCGGCCGAACGTCGGTGGCTACGACGGCTGGGGCATGGAGTTCGCCGACGTGTGGATCAAGAAGTAGGCGGCCATGGTCCTCGTCATCCTGCGTCGACTGCGTGACCTGGTACTGGTGCTGTTCGTCGTCGGCACGACCCTGTTCTTCCTGCTGCGGTCGATCCCCGGCGACCCGGCCCAGGTGCTGCTCGGCACCAAGGCCTCGCCGGAACAACTCGACCGCCTGCGGGCGGACCTCGGGCTCACGGGACCGAAGTACGAGCAGTATCTGAACTGGCTGGGCAACGTCGTCACCGGTGACTTCGGCACATCGATCCACTACCAGCAACCGGTGCTCCAGGTGATCGGGGACCATATCGCGCCGACACTGACGCTGGCCGTGACGAGCACCGCGATCAGCTTCGTGCTGACCGTGCTGATCGTCAGCTGGGCCGCGGTGTCGCCGCACAACTGGGTCGCCCGGTTCGTGAACCGGGCGACCCAGTTCGGCCTCGCCCTGCCGGAGTTCTGGCTGGCGCTGCTGGTGGTGTACGTGTTCGCGCTGAACCTCGGCTGGTTCCCGACCAGCGGTTACACGCCGTTCTTCGCCGACCCGGTCGCGGCCGTCCCGCAACTCGTCCTCCCGGTGGCGGTGCTCGTCATCGGCCAGACGGCGTTCTTCACCATCACGATGGAGGAGGGCGTGCTCGGTGAGCTGAGCCAGCCGTACCTGCGCACCGCGCGGGCGAAGGGGGTCACCGAGCGGCGGATCGCCATCCGACACGTGCTGCCCAACGCGATGCTGCCGGTGCTGACCACGGTGGGGCTCAACTTCGCCTCGCTGATCGGCGGGGTGGTCGTCATCGAGAGCATCTTCGTCATCCCCGGGCTCGGCACGACGCTGCTCGGCGCCGTGTACGCCCGCGACTTCCCGCTCATCCAGGGGGTGGTCATGTTCATCGCGTTCCTGTTCGTCGCGGTCAACCTGCTGGTGGACCTCACCTATTCGCTGGTCAACCCGAAGGTGCGTGTCGCGTGACGGCGACCCTCGTCAAGAAGGCCGGGGCGCCGCCACGGCGGCGCCCCCTCGCGCCGGTCGCGTCCTTCGCCCGGCACAACAAGACGCTCGTCGTCGCCGGAACCCTGCTCGTGTCGATCACCGTCCTGGTCCTGGTACTGCCGCTGCTGCTGACCGACCCCAACGCCACGGATCCGGCGCGGCGGCTGCTGTCACCGTCCCTGGACCATCCCATGGGCACCGACAAGTTCGGCCGGGACCTGTTCGCGCGGTGGGCGACCGCGGGACGGGTGTCGATCGGCATGACCCTGCTGATCACGCTGTGCGCGGCGAGTCTCGGCACGTTCATCGGGCTGGTGGCGGGCTACTTCGTCCGCGTCGGCTCGGTGATCATGCGGATCGTGGACGCGTGGATGGCGTTCCCGTCCATCATCCTGGCGATCGTGTTCGCAGTCGTCATCGGACCGGGCATGCTCAGCGAGCTGCTCGCCGTGACGATCATCTTCACGCCGTACACGGCGCGCATCATCCGCAGCCGCACGCTGAGCCTGGCCACCCGCACGTACGTGAAGGCGGCGCGGGTGTCCGGGATGGGGCCCTGGAAGACGCTGGCGGTGCACGTCCTGCCGAACACGCTGCCGCTCGCCGTCGTCCAGTGCGTCCTGCTGTCGGCGGGAACGATGCTGATCGACGGGACGCTGAGCTTTCTCGGGCTCGGCATCTCACCGCCCACGGCCACCTGGGGGAACATGGTCGCGGACGGGCGCACCTATCTCCAGGAGCATCCGACGATGGTGCTGTTCCCCGGCCTGTCCATCGCGGTCTTCGTGTTCCTGCTGAACCTGGCGGGCGGCAGCCTGCGCGCGTTCGTCGACCCCCGGGCCCGGCTGCTTCTCACGCAGCAGCGGCGGCGCCGGAAGGTCAGGGCGTAACACCCGTCAGGACACCCCGTCAGGTATTGGCCGGTAGCGAAGAGCCCGGGCCCCGCCTGCGCAGCGCGACGAGGTCGTGCCGCGCGGCGGGGCCCGCGCCTTCGTCGCCGCGCTCGGTGTCCCCGGCGTCCTCGGTGTCCTCGGCGCCCTCGACGACGAACCCGGCGTCGGCGATCATCGCGAGGTCACGCTCGCCGGGCTGGCCCTCGCTGGTGAGGTAGTCGCCGAGGAAGATGGCGTTGGCCAGGTGCAGGGCCAGCGGTTGGAGGCCGCGCAGATGGATCTCGCGTCCACCGGCCACCCGCACCTCGCTGTCGGGGAACAGGAACCTGAACATCGCCAGGATGCGCAGGCAGCGCAGCGGGGTCAGGTCCCACCGTCCCGCCATCGGCGTGCCCTCGAAGGGGATCAGGAAGTTGACGGGCACCGAGTCGGGGTCCAGTTCCCGCAGGGCGAAGGCGACGTCGACGATGTCGTCGTCGCTCTCCCCCATCCCGAAGATCGCGCCGGAGCACGGGGAGAGCCCGCCCTGTTTGGCCTGCTCCACGGTCTGGACCCGGTCGTCGAAGGTGTGGGTCGTGCAGATGTCGCCGTAGGTCTGCTCACTGGTGTTGAGGTTGTGGTTGTAGGCGTCCGCGCCGATCTCGCCGAGCCGTTCCGCCTGGCCCGGCTTGAGCAGTCCGAGGCACACGCAGATCTCGACGCGCGGCGCGGCCTCCTTGATGGCGGCGACCGTGGCGCCGATCCGGTCGATGTCGCGGTCGGACGGTCCGCGCCCGCTGGCCACCAGGCACACCCGCCGGGCGCCCGCCTCGACGGCGCGCGTCGCGTTCTCCGTCGCCTCCGCCGCTGAGATCCAGGAGTACTTCAGGATCTGCGACGTCGACCCGAGCCGCTGCGAGCAGTAGCCGCAGTCCTCGGGGCACAGGCCGCTCTTCATGTTGACCAGGTAGTTCAGTTTGACGCGCCGTCCGAAGAAGCGCCGCCGCACCTTGGAGGCGGCCGTCACGACGTCGAGCACGTCCTCGTCGGGCGTGCGCAACACCTCCAGCAGCTCCTCCCGGGCCGGGCGTTCACCGGCGAGGGCCTTTCGGACCAGGGCGTCGAGCAGGGCGTCAAGCGCGATCGGCGTCATGGCCGTCATGATCGGCGGGGGCGCGCTCCGACCACAAGGTCGGCACCCGACAAATCGACCGGGGTCACGTTGGTGGCCGAGCCCTGCTCACCGGCGCGAGGGGCACGGTGTCCCCGCCGCGATGGACGCGCATTTCCCCCGGTCGAGGGACGACGCCCGGCGACGATCTCCGTAGCGTTTCGGCGGGTGAGAGCCAACCATTCTTCTCCCGGTACGAGAATCGGCATCGCGGCGGTCGCCGTCGCCGTCATGGGCCTCAGCGGATGTGGGGAAGGCCCCGGCCGCGATGGTCGGGATGGTCGCGACGCCGCCCTTCGGGGCGACGACCGTCCGCTCGCGGCGGAAACGGGGGAGCCCATCGACCGGTCCATTCAGAGTTTCCTGGACGGCGCCCTGCCCGAAGGGCCAGCGGGCACGGTCGTCGCCGCCCGTGACGGCGGGCTCGTGCACTGCCGCGGATTCGGCCTCGCCGACCGGGAGAAGGGGATCCCCGCGCGTTGCGACACCGTTTACGACATCATGTCGATGACCAAGCAGTTCACCGCCGCCGCCGTCATGAAACTGGAGATGACGGGCCGGCTCCGGGTGTCCGACCCGATCGGCGCCCACTTCGCCGGGGTGCCCGCGGACAAGCGGGACATCACACTGCATCACCTGCTGACGCACACGGCGGGACTGGACGACGAGGTCGCCGGCGGCGAGGACTACGATCCCGTCTCGCGCGAGGAGATGCTGAGCGGCGCGCTCGGGTCGACGCTCCGGTCCGCTCCGGGCGCCGAGTTCCACTACTCCAACCTCGGATACAGCGTCCTCGCGGCGATCATCGAGAAGGTCTCCGGCGTCGGCTACGAACGCTTCCTGGCCGATCACCTGTTCGGACCGGCCGGGATGACGCGGACCGGGTACGTGCTGCCGCGGTGGAGGCGCGACGAGGTGGCCGTCGAGTACGACGAGCGCGGCGTCCCGCAGGGCAGACCGTACGAGCATCCCTGGGCCGCCGACGGGCCCCACTGGTTCCTGCGCGGCAACGGCGGGCTGCTGTCCACCCCGCGCGACATGTTCCGCTGGCACCGCGCCCTGGAGGGGACCCGGGTCCTGTCCGGACGCGCCAAGCGCGAAATGTTCACACCGCATGTGTTCGTCGGTGCCCAGGACGGTATTCGAATGCATTATGGCTACGGCTGGGGGGTGGTCCGTGCCAACGGCCGTCTCATCAATGAACACGACGGCGGCAACGACTGGTCCTTCGGCGAATTCGCACGGTTCCCCGACCATCGCGTGATGGTGTTCTGGATCAGCAATCACGCGCAGCGCGCAGGGAAATGGGATCTGGTGGAACGGAACAAGGAGCTGACGTTCGGAATCGAACGACGCGCCCGCGACTGAACGTTATTCGGCCCGCCGTTGTGTCGGAGATCACAGATTACGATCGTCGCCTTACTCTGCGTGGAATATCACTACTCTCAGACATCATTCTCTTCTCACCCGACATACATTGCACTAGAGTCCTGTGCCCTGGCGTGCCCCGAACGGGCCGTCCCCCTGTCCGCTCTCCAGAACGGCTGCTCCCACGGCCCCTCACGAGGAGGTCACATGCCTGGGGACCTGGAAACTCTCTACGACGCTCACGCCCACCGGCTCTACGCGCACTGCTGGTCGCTGGTCGGTGACCACGGCGCGGCCGACGCGCTCACGAGCGTCTTCGTCGAAGCGCTGCGGCACCCGCCACGCGGCGAGACGGTGTTGTGGCTCCACCACCTGGCCCGCACCGTCTGTTCCGAGCGCGGCGCGTTCAACCACGACGGCCATCTCGCCTTCGCCCAGTCCGCCACCGACCCGTTGCTGAACGCCGCGGGTCATCTGGCCGCCGACCACCGTGAGGCGCTGCTGCTGTACGCGGGCGAATGGCTGGAGATCCGCGACATCGCCCGGGTCCTGTGCGTCACGCCCGACGACGTCCGCAAACTCCTGCACCAGGCGCGTACCGCGCTCGAACGCGTCGTCCTGGACGCGCTCATGCGCGGCACCGCCGAGGCCGCCAAGCACATGGACGTCATCACGGCGTTCGAGAAGGGAAGGCTCCCGCACCTCCTGGCCCGTCGAGCGCCCGCCCTGGCGCCCGCGCCGCTGCGCGACCGGGTGCTGGCCGTCGCCGACCGCGACCGGGAATCCGACCACGACCGGATCCCCGCTCACGACCGGCTCCCCGACGAGCCCGTGGTCTCCGCCGAGTCCACCGATCAGCTCGTGGTGATCGGCCCCGGCTTCGAGTTCCCCGACCGGGGACGGGACCGCGCCCGCCGCCGCGCCGCGCTGAAGGGCGTCGGCGGTATGGCCGGAGTGGCCGCCACGATCACGGTCGGGCTGATGATGACCTGGCCGTCCAGCGGTGAGGGCTCGCTGAACGCCCTCGGACCGTTCGACGGCAACGGCCGCGGCGGCTCCGGCCCGGCGGGTGGCAGCACCCGCGCCGCGCCCGCCCCGACGGACGGCGACGCCGGTGATCCGACCGCCGTGGCGCCCCGGGTCGGCGCGCAACGGGTGTTGGACCCGGATCCGGCCCTCCCGCAGCCCCCGGCCACGACCGAGGACTCCCCGACGGCGCGGCCCACCGCCCCCGGGCCCAAGCCGACCCGGGTTCCGGGCGGCGGCGGCACCCCCACCCGCCCAGAGCGGACTCCCCCGCCGATACCGACGGACGGCACCCCGACGCCCACGCCGTCCACCCCGGACCCGGAGGAGACCCCTATACCGGAGCAGCCGTCCGAGCCGCCGGAGGACGAGGCGAACCCGACGAGCACACCGTCGGGTCCCATCATCGACACCATCGGTTCCGTCACCTCCCCGCTCTTCGGGGGGCTGGCGAGCTAGGGCCGCCGAAGGCGACCGGGCCTCCCGGACGGGACGACCGTCCGAGGGGCCCGGTTTCGCTGTGGAATCCCTCCAAAGGCCGTCAGGCGATCCAGCCGTCCGCGCGGGCCTCGTCGAGGACCTGGTCGGCCTCGCGGCTGTCGAGCATCTCCAGACCGCGGACCGCCCAGAACCGCAGGGACTCGTCCGGGCCCTCCAACCGGTCGCGGAACACCGGCAGCGCCTTCGCCGACCGGGCCTCCGCGAGGAGTTCGAGCAACCGGCAGCGCAGGTCGTGGTCCTCGTCCTCGGCGGCGAACTCCGCGATCAGGTCGTCGACGTACGCGTCGGCGTGCTCGCGGAGGAAGTCGAACGCGTTCTCCCGCGTCTGTGGATCCCGCTCCCGCATGCGTTGCATGGCGAGCTCGAAACGGCGCCGCGACATGGCCAAGATCTTAAGGGGCGCGGGCGGGCGCGCTGACGTGGCTTTTGCACGTTTCCCACAACTGAAGGCGCTCAGTGTGCGATGTCTCCGACATGGCGCCCGGGGGCGGTTCGCGGAACAGTGAACATCATCGTCGGGGGTCCCCGCGTCCCGGCGCGCGCATCGTCGTCTACTGGAGGGCCTGTCCGGTGTTCAGTCGTGTCGCCATCGTCAACCGCGGTGAGGCCGCCATGCGCCTCATCCATGCCGTACGGGACATCGCAGCGGAGACCGGGACACGGATCGAGACGGTGGCACTGCACACCGACGTCGACCGCACCGCCACCTTCGTCCGCGAAGCGGACCTCTCCTACGATCTCGGTCCCGCGTCCGCGCGCCCCTACCTCGATCTGAAGGTGCTGGAACGCGCGCTGGTGGAGAGCGGCGCGGACGCGGCGTGGGTCGGCTGGGGCTTCGTCGCGGAGGACCCGGCGTTCGCGGAGCTGTGCGACCGGATCGGCGTCACGTTCGTCGGGCCGAGCGCGGACGCGATGCGCAAACTCGGCGACAAGATCGGCGCGAAGCTGATCGCCGAGGAGGTCGGGGTGCCGGTCGCGCCGTGGAGCCGCGGCGCGGTCGAGACCCTGGAGGCCGCGCTGCGGTCGGCGGCCGAGGTCGGCTATCCGCTGATGTTGAAGGCGACCGCGGGCGGCGGCGGCCGGGGCATCCGCGTGATCTCCAACGAGGCCGAGCTGATCGACGCCTACGAGCGCACCAGCCAGGAGGCGGCGCGGGCGTTCGGCAGCGGCGTCGTGTTCCTGGAGCGGCTGGTCACCGGCGCCCGGCATGTCGAGGTCCAGGTGATCGCCGACGGTCAGGGGACGGCGTGGGCGCTCGGCGTCCGCGACTGCTCGGTGCAGCGCCGCAACCAGAAGGTCATCGAGGAGTCGTCCTCGCCGGTGCTGAGCGCCGAGCAGGCCGCCGAGCTGAAGGCGTCCGCCGAACGGCTGGCCGTCGCGGTCGGCTACCGCGGCGCGGCGACCGTCGAGTTCCTGTACCACCCGGGCGACCGGCTGTTCGCGTTCCTTGAGGTCAACACCCGGTTGCAGGTGGAGCATCCGATCACCGAGGCCACCACCGGGTTCGACCTGGTCAGGGCGCAGCTGTGGGTGGCGTCCGGCGGACGGCTCGACGGGGCGCCGCCGGCGGAGCGCGGGCACGCCATCGAGGCCCGGCTGAACGCCGAGGACCCCGACCGCGACTTCGCGCCGTCCCCGGGCCGCATCGCCCGGCTGGTCCTGCCCGCCGGGCCGGGCGTCCGCGTGGACACCGGCGTCCGCGAGGGCGACACCATTCCCGCCGACTTCGACTCGATGATCGCCAAGATCATCGCGGTGGGCCGGGACCGTGCCGAGGCGCTCGCCCGGCTGCGCCGGGCGATGGCGCAGACCACGGTGGTCATCGAGGGCGGCGCGACGAACAAGAGCTTCGTGCTCGACCTGCTCGACCGGCCCGAGGTCATCGACGCCTCCGCCGACACCGGCTGGATCGACCGGGTCCGCGCCGCGGGCGAACTCGTCTCGCACCGGCACTCCGCCGTCGCGCTGGCCGCCGCCGCCATCGACGCGTACGAGGAGGAGGAGCGCGCCGAACGGCAGCGGCTGCTGGCGACGGCGTTCGGCGGACGCCCGCAGGTCCGGCACGAGAGCGGCCGGCCGCTGGACCTCAAGCTGCGCGGCGTCGGCTACCGCCTGCGCGTCGCGCGGGTCGGCGCGCACCGGTTCCGCGTCGGCGTCGAGGTCGTGGGCGGCGACGAGGAGACGGCCCGTACCGCCGTCGTCGAACTCGACCGCTTCGACCGGCACACCGGGCAGATCGTCGTCAACGGCACCCGGTACCGGCTGCTCACCGCGACGCACGGGCCCGTTCACCTGGTCGAGGTGGACGGCGTGACGCACCGGGTCAGCCGCGACGAGGGCGGCGTCGTCCGCTCCCCCGCCCCGGCGCTGGTGGTCGCCACCCCGTTGAAGGTCGGGGCCGAGGTCGAGGCGGGCGCTCCGGTGCTGGTGCTGGAGAGCATGAAGATGGAGACGGTGCTGCGGGCGCCGTTCAAGGCGCGGCTGAAGGAATGCGTCGTGTCCGTGGGCGCCCAGGTGGAGACCGGCGCGGCGCTGCTGCGGCTGGAGCCGCTCGCCGACGACGCCGAGGACGCCGAGGACGAGGCGACCGGGACGGTCGAACTCGACCTGCCCGACGGGCCCGGAACGGTCTCGGCCTGGGAACGCGCCGCCCGCTGCCAGGAGGAACTGCGCAGCCTCCTCCTCGGCTTCGACGTCGACCCGCACGACGAGGGCCGGGTGCTGGGCGACTACCTCGCCGCGCGGGAGGAGAGCGGCGGCGACCGCACGCTCGCCGGGGAACTCGAACTCGTCGAGGTGTTCACCGACGTCGCCGAGCTGGGCCGCAACCGTCCGGCGGGTATCGAGGTCGGTGGAGCCGGCGGTGGGGAGGGCAGCCACGTCCACAGCGACCGCGAGTACTTCCACACCTATCTGAAGAGCCTCGACGTCGACCGGGCCGGGCTGCCCGAGGCGTTCCAGGCCAAGCTCACCAAGGCGCTCGGGCACTACGGCGTCACCGGGCTGGACCGCTCGCCCGAGCTGGAGACCGCGGTGTTCCGGCTCTTCCTCGCCCAGCAGCGCACGTCCGCCGACGTCAGGGTCGTCGCGACGCTGCTGCGCACCTGGCTGCGTGAGCCGCCGCCCGACCAGGCCACGCACGAGCCGATCGGGCTCGCGCTGGAGCGGCTGGTGGCCGCGACACAGGTCCGGTTCCCGGCGGTCGCCGACCTCGCCCGCGGCGTCGTGTTCGCCTGGTTCGCCCAGCCGCTGCTGCGCCGCAACCGCGCCCGCGTGTACGCCGACGTCCGCCGGCACCTGCGCTACCTGGACGCGCACCCGGACGCGCCGGACCGCGCCGACCGGATCGCGGAGATGGTGCGCAGCACCGAGCCGCTGGTCCGGCTGCTCGGGCGGCGGCTCGTCCGCCACGACCGGGACAACACGGTCATGCTGGAGGTCCTGACCCGGCGCTACTACGGCAACAAGGGACTCACCGGCGTCCACACCCGCGAGGTCGGCGGCTGCGAGTTCGTGGTCGCCGAACGCGCGGATTCCTGTGTGGTCTCCGCCGCGGTCGGCTTCGACGCGTTCGGCGGGGCGCTGCGCGGGCTCGCGGAGCTGACGGGCGGCGCGGACGCGCCCGGCGCCGACACCGACGCCGACATCTACCTGGCCTGGGAGAACCAGCCGGAGGACTTCGACGCGATGGCGGCCGCGCTGCACGAGGTCGTCAACGCGCATCCGCTGCCCGAGCGTGTCCGCAGGCTCACCGCGACCGTCGCGGGCAGCGGCGGCGCGGTGATGCACCACCACTTCACGTTCCGTCCGGAGGCCGGCGGGATGGTCGAGGAGCGGCTGATCCGTGGCCTGCACCCGTACATCGCGCAGCGGATGCAGATGGAGCGGTGGAGCGGGTTCGACCTCACCCGGCTGCCGTCGGCGGACGAGGAGGTCTACCTCTTCCGGGGCGTGGCGCGGGAGAACCCGTCGGACGAGCGGCTCGTCGCGTTCGCGCAGGTGCGCAACCTGACCGAGCTGCGCGACCACGAGGGCAGGCTGCTGGCGTTGCCGACGGCCGAGTACACGGTCGCCGCCTGCCTCGACTCGATCCGCCGGGCACAGGCGCTGCGGTCGTCCAAGAAGCGCTTCAACACCAACCGCGTCGTCGTGTACGTGTGGCCGCCGAGCCACCTCACCCGCGCCGAGCTGGAGATGATCGCCGGGCGGGTGCTGCCGACGACCGTGGGCGCCGGGCTGGAGGAGATCCTGTTCATCGCGCGGCAGCGCGACCCGCGGACCGGCGGGCTCGACAAGATCGCGGTGCGGATCGCGTTCGACGTGACCGGGGGCGCGGAGCTGACCGTCGGGGCGCCGTCGGACGAGCCGGTCGAACCCGTCGACGCCTACCGGCAGAAGGTGCTCGGGGCGAGCAGCCGCAACACGGTGTACCCGTACGAGCTGACGGGCCTGCTCGGCGACTTCGTCGAGCACGACCTCGACGACGCGAACGCGCTGGTTCCGGTCGACCGGCCGAAGGGCCGCAACACCGCGGCGATGGTCGCCGGTGTGGTCAGGACGCCGACCGCGCGGTACCCGGAGGGCGTCACGCGCGTCGTGCTGCTCGGGGACCCCACGAAGTCGCTGGGGGCCTTGTCGGAGCCTGAGTGCCGCCGGGTGATCGCGGCGCTGGACCTGGCGGAGCGGATGCGGGTTCCGGTGGAGTGGTACGCGCTGTCGTCGGGCGCCCGGATCTCGATGGACTCGGGGACCGAGAACATGGACTGGGTCGCCGCCGCGCTCAAGCGGATCGTGGAGTTCACCCAGGACGGCGGCGAGATCAACGTCGTGGTGTCGGGCATCAACGTCGGCGCGCAGCCCTACTGGAACGCCGAGGCGACCATGCTCATGCACACCAAGGGCGTTCTCATCATGACGCCGGACTCGGCCATGGTCCTGACCGGCAAGCAGGCCCTCGACTTCTCCGGCGGCGTGTCCGCCGAGGACAACTTCGGCATCGGCGGCCACGACCGGGTCATGGGCCCCAACGGCCAGGCCCAGTACTGGGCGCCCAACCTGACCGGCGCCCGGGACATCCTGATGTCCCACTACGACCACACCTACATCGCGCCCGGTGAGACCACACCTCGGCGTGCCCCGACCATCGACCCCGTCGACCGTGACATCCGCGAGTTCCCGCACACCGTCGAGGGCAGCGACTTCAGCACCGTCGGCGAGATCTTCTCCGCCGACACCAACCCGGACCGCAAGAAGCCCTTCGACATCCGCACCGTCATGCGCGCGCTTTCCGACCAGGACCATCCGGTCCTGGAGCGCTGGGCCGCCATGGCCGACGCCGACACCGCCGTCGTCCACGACGTCCATCTGGGCGGCATCCCCGTCTGCCTGCTCGGCATCGAGTCACGGTCCGTCCCGCGGCGAGGGTTCCCGCCCACCGACGGCCCCGACTCCTACACCGCCGGAACCCTGTTCCCGCAGTCGTCGAAGAAGGCGGCCCGCGCCATCAACGCCGCGTCCGGCAACCGGCCGCTGGTCGTCCTGGCCAACCTGTCCGGGTTCGACGGCTCTCCCGAGTCGCTCCGCAAGCTCCAACTCGAATACGGAGCCGAGATCGGCCGGGCCATCGTCAACTTCCGCGGCCCGATCGTGTTCTGCGTCATCTCCCGCTACCACGGCGGCGCGTTCGTGGTGTTCTCCAAGACCCTCAACCCCATGATGACGGTCCTGGCCGTCGAGGGCTCCTTCGCCTCGGTCCTGGGCGGGGCCCCGGCCGCGGCCGTCGTGTTCTCCCGTGACGTCGACGCCCGCACCGCCGGCGATCCCCGCGTCCGGGACCTTGAGGCACGGGTCGGCGCCGCCACCGGCGCCGACCGCGCCGCGCTGACCGCCGAGCTGGACGAGCTGCGTTCGTCGGTCCGCGCGGAGAAGGTCGGTGAGGTCGCCGCCGAGTTCGACCGCGTGCACGACATCCGGCGCGCGGTCGAGGTCGGTTCCGTCGACGCCGTCGTCCGCGCCGCGGAACTGCGTCCCCGCATCATCGAGGCCATCGAGTCCCGGCTGCGCTGAAGGCTCCCCGCCGGTCGGCGCGATCGTCGACCGGCGATGGCCTCCGGTTTGCTCGCCGGTCGGTAGGGTGGGGCCGGAGGTGAGCGGTGTTCGGCCAGCGTAAGCCGTGCGTCCAGGTCGTCAAGGGCCGGACGCGGGACGCGGCGGCCCTCAAGGAGGCAGCCGAACGCTGGCACCGGGAGGCGGCGCCGGGCGCGCGGGGATGGTTGGGCACCACCGGCGGGGTGACCGACGACGGCGTCTTCTTCAACCTGACGCGCTTCGTGTCGGAGCGGGCGGCGCGGCGCAACGACAGGCGGCGCGAGCAGGTCTGGTGGTGGAACCGGCTCCAGGAGCTGTCCGGGGGCGACGTCGACGTCCACGAGTGCACCGACGTGGAGACGTTCGGGCGGCGCGGCACCTACCGGACGGGCTTCGTCCAGATCCTGGAGACACGGGTCCGCGACCGGGAGGCGGTGCGCCCGTTCGTGCCCGAGGAGGCGCAGGAGACCCTGAACCGGCTGCGGCCAGACATGATCGGCGGCATGTTCTGCGTCCGTCCGGACGGCTTCGTCACCGGCGTGGCCTACTTCACCTCCAGGGACGCGGCCCGCGAGGGGGAGCGCATGCAGATGCCCCCGGACTACAAGGCCTGGCGGGACGAGCAGATGACGCATTTCGACGAAGACGCCGAGTTCTACGATCTGCGCGATTTCTGGTTGCAGTCACCGGACTGAAATCTCTATTGAGTTGTCAATGTCAACAGACGACCAGAGGAAAGCGTCTCGGTCGTGAGACAGCCGAGTTCCCTCCCGAAGCGCGAACAGAGACACGCTGGAAGATCCGTCCGAACACGAAGAACCGCTGGTAGACAGGCGTTCGCCCGCACATCGCCCCCACCCGGCCACAGCGGAGTCATGGCGAAATCAACCAAATTCCCCTAGCCCTTCTGTTGACAATCACAACAGTGCGCTCGCATACTCGGAGCCGCTCCCACGAAAACACACGAGACGGGGCGGTGGGTAGTGAAGTCCGGAACGAACGAGGCCGAGTCGCGGGCGCCCAGACTGTCGGTCGGGGCGCCGACCGACCCCGAGGCGCTGGTGCCGTTCGCGCGGCGCGCCGAAGAACTCGGATTCACCGGGATCTGGACGCAGGACACCCTGAGCGCCAAGAACTTCTCCCTCGACGGGCTGCACGTGCTGTCGTACCTGGCCGCCGTCACCTCCCGGCTCCGGCTGGGCATCGGCGTGCTGTACTCCGGGCGGCGGAACCCGGCCGTGCAGGCCCGCGAACTCGCCACCATCGACCAGCTGTCCCGCGGGCGGCTCACCGTCGGGCTCGGCGTCGGCCTCGACTACCACCGGGAGACCCTCAGCGCGCTGGGCATTCCGACGGATCGGCCGGTCCGCCGCCTGATCGAGGGCATCGGCGTGATGCGGGCCCTGTGGAGCGGGACCGAGGCCGACTACGACGGCGAGATCTACAAGTTCTCCGGCATCCGGGCGCAGCCGGACCCGGTCCAGCGGCCCGCCCCGCCCATCTGGATCGGCGCCCGCGCCGAACCCGCGCTGCGGCGCGCCGTACGGATCGCCGACGGCTGGACCGGCGCCGGGCCCGCCGCGACCGAGGACTTCCTGGACCAGCTGAAGATCGTCCACCAGGCCATGGAGGAGCAGGGACGCGACCCCGCGACCTTCACCGTCTCCAAGAGCGTCTACATCGCCGTCGAGGACACCGAGGAGGAGGCGCGGCGGCACCTGGTCCCCGCGTTCGACCGCGCCTTCGGCGGCAACCCGGTGTACGACGCGTCCAGCATGGTCGACCGGGTCGCGGTGTACGGCCCGCCGGACCGCTGCGCCCGGCAACTGCTCGAACTGTTCGACGCCGGGGCGGAGGAGCTGATCCTCTACCCGATGTACGACCGGACGACCCAGCTGGAGGCGTTCGGGGACGTGGCGTCCGCGCTGACCGCGGCACGCCGCTGATGACGACGCGGGCACACCGTCCGGGAGCGACGATGGGCGACCAGCCGACCGACGTACCTCCGGGGCTCGATCCGGAACGGCTCGCCGGGATGCTGGACGAGGAACGGGCCCGCTGGATCGAGGCCCGGCCGAAGTCCGCGGCGCTGCGCGAACGGGCGCGCCGCTCCCAGGTCCACGGCACCCCGCAGCACTGGATCAACCAGTTCCCGCCGCCGGTGCCGCTGACGGTGGAACGCGCGGCGGGCGCCCGCCTGTACGACGTCGACGGGCACGAGTACGCCGACTTCGGGCTGGCGGGCACGGCCGCGCTCTGGGGGCACGACCATCCGGCGGTGGTCGCGGCGCTGCGGGACCAGCTCGGCCGGGGCAGCGTCACGCTCTGGTCGCACGAGGACCACGTGTGGGTGACCGAGGAGCTGCATCACCGCTTCGGGCTGCCGTTCTGGCAGTTCACCGTGTCGGCGTCGGACGCGAACCGGTTCGCCCTGCTGCTGGCCAAGGTGACCACCGGACGGCGGCGGATCCTGATGTTCAACCGTGCCTACCACGGGTCGTTGGAGCTGACGGCCGCCGTCCTGTCCCCGGACGGCGAGGTGATCCCGCAACCCGGTGTCGAACCGAACGGCGTGGACGTCCGGGAGACCACGAAGGTCGTGGAGTTCAACGACCTCGACGCGCTGGAACGGGCCCTCGCCCCCGGTGACGTCGCCGCGGTCCTCGCCGAACCGGTGATGACCAACGGGGGCGCGGTGATCCGGCCGGAGCCGGGGTTCCACGCCGCGCTGCGCGACCTCACCCGCCGCACCGGCACCCTGCTGATCATCGACGAGACCCAGACGATCCCGGCCGGCCCCGGCGGCTGCACCCGCGAGTTCGGCCTGGAACCCGACCTGATCACCATGGGGAAGTGCATCGCGGGCGGCGTCCCGGCCGGCCTGTACGGCATGTCCGACACCGTGGCCGCCGCCGCGGCGCGCTACACCGAGCACGGGGACGGCGGTCTCGGCAGCACGATGGCGAGCGGGCCGCTGGCCGTCCGGGGGATGCGGGCGGTCCTCGGCGAGGTGATGACCGACGACACCTACGCCCGCATGAACCGGCTGGGCGAGCGCTACGAGCGCGACATCGCGGCGGTCATCGCCCGGCACGACCTGCCGTGGCACGTCGGACGGCTCGGCGGCCGCGTGTCGTACGCGTTCACGCCCGATCCCCCGCGCGACGCCGGGCGGCTGTATCCGAGCGTCGGCTCGGCGGCGCGGAAGGCGCTGTGGCTGTACATGGCCAACCGGGGCATCGTCGTCAATCCCATGAGCGGCGGCGGGCTGATGTCGCCGCTGACCGCCGAGACGGACGTGGAACGGCACGGCGCGCTGTTCGCCGCCGCGATCGGCGCGCTCACCGGCAGGAACGGGCGGTAGCCGTGGACGACGTGACCGAGGCGCAGATCGAACGGTTCCGCGAGGACGTCGACCGCTCACGGGAGCCGGGCGCGTACGAGCCGGGCCGCTGGTCGGTGGCCCCGGCGAACCGGGATCCCGCGGTGACCGGTGAGCTGCCCGACCGGGTCCGGCTGCGGGACGCCTCGATGCGCGCGATCGAGTCGATGCCCGGGGTCGCCGCGTCCCCGGAGGCGAAGCTGGCGTTCCTCCGGACGCTGGCGCGGTCCCGGGTCCCGGAGATCGTGCTGGCCGCGCCGGGACCGGGTGGACGCGGCCCGCATCCGGGGGGCCGCGACGCCGACACGGTCCGCGCCGAACTCGCCGTGATCCGGGAGGAGAACCCGGACTGCGTGGTGCACTGCCCGTTCGTGTCCACCGCGGAAGGGATCGACCGTGCGGCGGACGTCGGGTTCGACGCCGTCCAGGTGCCCGTGCCCCCCTTCGGACCGGCGGCGGGTATCTACCGCGCGTCCGCTCCGACGTCCCGGCGGGAGGTCGTCGAGGAGACGGCCGAGCTGGTCGAGTATGCGCGCGCCCGGCGGCTGCGGGTCGCCGCCCCGATCACCATGGTGTCCTTCCTCTCGGACGAGACGTTGGCCGAGACGGTGACGGCCATGGCGGACGCGGAGGCGGAGGAGGTCATCCTGTTCGACGGGCCGGGCGCCGTCGGTCCGGAGGCGTACGGTCGGCTCGTCGAGGTGGCCCGGTCGGCCGCACCGGACCTTCGCGTGGGCGTCCACCCGCACAACACGTTCGGGCTCGGGGTCGCGTGCGCCGTGAGCGCGGCGCGGGCCGGGGCGACCGTCGTCGAGTCGTCGGTGAACGGGTACTGCAGCGGCACCGGCAACGCCGATCTCGCCGCGACCACGGCCGCGTTCGAGGCGCTGTACGGGGTGCGCACCGGCATCCGGCTCGACGCGCTGACCGGGCTGGCGCGGGCCGCGGCGGGACTGACCGGCCGCGCCCCTGCGGCCAACCAGCCGATCACCGGACGGGACGCGTTCTGCTGGGGCGGCGCCGACTGGGTCCTCGTGGAACGCGACGTGGACCCCCTGCTGCACAACAGCGTCGAACCGGCCCTGTTCGGCAACGAGCGCCGGATCCCGCTGACCCCGCAGAGCGGTCCCCGTGCCACCGCCGCCGTCCTGGAACGCCTCGGTGTCGACGCGGACCCGGCGCTGATCCCGGCCATCGCGGAGCGGTGCCGCGCGGAACTGGGTGCGCGCGGGGGGCGGCTGCTCACCGACCAGGAGATCCGCGCCATCGCACGCGGCGTCCTCGCGGGCTGAACGGCCGCGGCCCGGGTCCCCTGGACGTTCGTCCAGAAGACCGGGCCGCGACTTCGTCACCTACCGCTTCTCATGCGGTTCAGAGTGACTTGCAGTACTGGTCCTGCTTGTTGATGGCGCGGTACGGGCAGTCCGCGTACTCGGCCAGGAGCAGCAGCGGCTCACGGTTGACCTGGGTCAGCGACTCGATCTGCGAAGGCGGCGGGTAGAAGTTGCCGCCCCCAAGCTCGAACGTGTAGGAGAAGATGCGCTGGTCTCCCCACGTCCAGTCGTTGGAGCTGCCGTCGGTGATGTAGAGGTCACTCGACTGCTGCGGGGTGTAGCGGTTGTGGCGGGCGACCTCGCGGCCGATGGTGCGGTGCGCCGACTCGTCGTCGGCCGTGAACTCACCGGGCACGGTGTCGTTGTAGGTGTAGCCCATCGGCCACAGCACCAGGTTCGCCACGGAGTGGATGTCGAGGAACATCTTGATCTGCTGCTTGCCGCCGATGTTCCGGCTCCGGATGAAGCTGGTGACGGCCCTGACCTCGGGCGCCGAACCCGCCGACGGACCCCGGTAGGTGTCGCTGGACGGGGTGCCGGAGGAGCCGCCGCAGCAACCCCACTTGTAGGGGTAGTTGCGGTTGAGGTCGACTCCCTGGCGGTTCTTGCGCCACATCCGGCCCGCCTGCGTGTCGCTGGTCATGTCGTAGATCTGACCGTCGGGGTTGAGGATCGGGATGATCCAGAACTCCCGCTCGTTCACCAGCTTGGTGATCCGCGCGGTGGAGCCGTACTCCTTGGTGAGGACGCCGATGAAGTACAGCGCCTGCTCGTTGGTGATGCGCTCGCGGGCGTGGATGTTGGCCTGGTAGAAGACCTCGGGCTCGTCCTCGTCCGACGCCACATTGTCGCTGATCTTGACGCCGACGATGTCGCGGCCCTCGTGGGAGCGGCCGATGCTGAACTTCTTCGCGATCTGCGGGTAGGCGGCCACGACCTGGTCGAGCTCGGCCATGGTCTCCGCGTGGGTGTGGTACGACTGCGCGGTCTCCCGGTACCGGGGGAAACCGCCCAGTGGGGTGAGCGTGAAGCCGAGCCGCTCGATGGCGGCGGCCTCCGCCGGGATGGCGCTGACCTCCAGCGCGCCGTCGGGGCGCACCCGGTCGATCGCCGCGCCGGTACGGGCGACCCGCGACCGCTCCCGGGCCGAGTCGGGCCCGGTCACGAGGTAACGTTTCGCGGCGCTCGCCGGGGCGGCCTGCGCGCCCGTCGCCGGGGACCCGGACGCGGACGTCGCGGACGCCGGGACGGCGGGCAGCAGCGCGCCGACGAGGCAGGCCGCCAGCAGCGCGGCCTTGAGGGTCCGTGTCCTCATCACGGGCACCTCAGGCGGCCGGCCGCAGCGGCGTCACCGGCACCGGAACGCGGCCGGGAATACCCGACAGCTTCCACGCCGCGTGGGCGGCGGCGTTGGTGGCGTGCCCCAGCACCGACTCGGCGATGTTGTTGATGTCGTCGCAGCGCGCGTGGTAGCAGGGGTCGTTGTCGCTGGAGATGCCACTGACCTCGACCCCGGCGTTGGCGAACGAGGAGTGGTCGGACCGTCCGGCGACGTTGATTCCGCGGGTGGCCAGGCCCTTGGCGGTGAAGTACTCCCGGAACGTCGCGCCGAGCGACGCCGACTCGGTGTAGATGCCCCAGGTCCGCGTGTTCTTCGCGCCCACCATGTCGAAGTTGAGGTAGGAGCTGATCTTCCGCCGGTCGGCGGCGGCCAGCCTGGAGACGTAGTACTTGGAGCCGATCAGTCCGAGCTCCTCGGCGCCCCACCAGCCGAACCGGAGCCGCTTGGTGGGCCTGGCGTCGGCGCGGGCGACGGCGAGCGCGACCTCCAGGATGGCGCTGGAGCCCGACGCGTTGTCGTTGATGCCGGGCCCGGCGGTGACGCCGTCGAGGTGCGCGCCGAGGAACACGGTCTGGTTGGCGTCCCCGTGCGGCCATTCGGCGATCACGTTGTAGCCGGTCGCGCCCTGGTGGGTGAAGGACTGCAACGTCGTCTGGAACCCGGCCGCGTCCAGCTTGGCCTTCACGTAGTCGGCGGACGCGCGGAAGCCGGGCCTGCCGTGCGCGCGGTTGCCGCCGTTGGAGGAGGCGATGGACTGGAACTGCCGGGCGTGCGCCATCGCGTTCGCCGGGGGGATCTCCGGAGCCTGGACGACGGCCGCGGCCGGCTGCACGGACTGCGCCGCGGCGCCGCCGGGCAGGCCCGTCAGCGCCACGAGGAGGCCGGCGCCGAGCGCGGCGGTGCTGAGGAGGCTTCTGTGTTTCTTCATGCGGGGGGACCTAACCAATCGAGTCTGCATGCGGGAGCGTGCGAGGGGGCTGGGAGCCATCGGGCACGGCCGCGGCCCGCCCATCCGGGGGCGGGTGCCGCTCAGCGGGCCGATAACGTGCGCACTCGTCGTTCCCTCCTGCGGGGGCCCTGGCGCATGCGCACCAGAAGGGGGAGCATCGTGGATGTTATGCGCGTCGATCTGCGCCGTAAATGGCAATGTGTGACGGTCTTCGGCCGTGACGAGGCCCTCCCGGCCGGCCACTGACCGAACCCGGCCGACCGTCCCGCCGCCGAGCCGGGACCGGTATGCTCATTTCAGGAACGGTCCAGATATGTCGGGAACGTTCCGACACCATGCCCGCCGAGGCCGGATGGACTCACTTGCTCCCCTCGGCGGACGTCTTTAAAGTCCGCCCGTTTCAGGGGCCATAACTCGGCAATGGCAGGGGCGGCAAAGCAAATGAAACGTTTAAATGCGGGTCACGGCGTTGTCAATGGGAATTCTGGCCAGGTTTGCCCATGACCGGCTCCGGCCATGGTCATTGGACCCATAAAGGTGGAAGTTGGATCATCTTCCGGTCCTGACCTCACATCTTGCGCGGTCTGACCGACCCGCGGAGGTACTTCGAGACTTTTTCTGCTGGGCGGAGAGAAGATGACGACGAACGCCACCGGCCAGGCGCTCACCACATCGGGGGAAACGGGCCGACGCATCACCGCCGACCACGTGCTGGTCGCGACGGGACATGGATGGGAGTTCCACCGACGACCGGGCGACCGCCTGGAACGACTCTTCGAGGAGCGATGCGACCTAGGGCCCGACCGCGCGGCCGTCGACACCGGTGAGGCCGTCCTCACGTTCGGCGAGCTGGACGAGCGTGCCAACCGGCTCGCCCGCCACCTGCTGTCATGCGGAACACGGCCCGGAGACCGCATCGGGCTGCTGTTCGACGAGGCCGTGCACTCCTATGTCGCCATGCTGGCCGTCCTCAAGATCAACGCGGTGTACGTGCCGCTCGACACCGGATACCCGCCCGACCGGCTCTCCTACATCGTCGGGGACGCGGGCGTGCGGACCGTGCTGTCCCTGACGCGTCTGCGCGACCACCTGCGGCAGGCCGAGGCGGTGGTGCTGTGCGTCGACGAGGCGCAGGCGGACGTCGACGCGGAACCCGGCCACCGCCTCACGGCCGACGAGAACGGCGCCCCCACCGACGACCTCTGCTACATCGTCTACACCTCCGGTTCGACGGGCCGTCCCAAGGGTGTCGCGATCGAGCACGCCGCCATCTGCAACTTTGTCCGCGTCGCCGTGGAGGTCTACGGTGTCCGGCCGGACGACCGCATGTACCAGGGCATGACGATCGCCTTCGACTTCTCCGTCGAGGAGATCTGGGTGCCGTTGCTCTCCGGCGCGACGCTCGTCCCCAAGCCGAGCGGAACGGTCCTCGTCGGCGAAGACCTGCGGGCGTTCCTCGAAGACCGGCACGTCACCGCGATGTGCGTCGTTCCGACGCTGCTGGCCACCCTCGACCGTGACCTTCCGAGGCTGCGCTTCCTGCTGGTGTCGGGCGAGGCGTGCCCGCAGGACCTCGTCCTCCGCTGGCACCGCCCGGGACGCCGGTTCCTCAACGTGTACGGGCCGACGGAGACGACCGTCACCGCGACGTGGACGCCCCTGCACCCGGACCGGCCGGTGACCATCGGCATCCCGCTGCCCACCTACGCGGTGGTCATCCTGGACCCGGACGAGGACAGGGTCCTGCCACCCGGCGAGGCCGGCGAGATCGGCATCGCGGGCATCGGGCTGGCGCGAGGCTACGTCAACCGGGACGACCTCACCTCGCTCAAGTTCATCCGCGACTTCGTCGGCATCGACGACAACCCGTCCGACAGGATCTACCGCACCGGCGACCTCGGCCGGATCAACGCCGAGGGCGAGATCGAGTACCAGGGGCGCATCGACACCCAGGTCAAGATTCGGGGATATCGCATCGAGCTGACGGAGATCGAGTCGGTCCTGTCGCAGGCGCCGGGCGTCGGGCAGGTCGTGGTCGGCACGCACGAGGCCCACCCGGGCAAGGTCGAGCTGGTGGCGTACTACACACGCCGGAACGGCTTCGTGGACCGGGACGGGCTCCGGGAGCGGGCGCGGGAGCACCTGCCGCCCTACATGGTCCCGGCGTACTTCGAGGAACTCGACGCCATCCCGATGCTGCCGAGCGACAAGGCCGACCGTGGCAGGCTCCCTCCGCCGACGACCCCGCGCGCCGCCGCCGCGTCCAACGGGCATGTCGCCCCGGCGGCCGGAACGGAACAGGAGATCGCCGACGCGCTGGTCGAGGTGATGCGGCTGGAGCGGGTGTCGGCCGACAGCCACTTCTTCGACGATCTGGGGGCCGACTCGCTGCTGATGGCGCGTCTGTGCGCGGCGATCCGCGAGCGCACGAGACTGTCGGTGTCGATGCCGGACGTCTACCAGAACCCCGACATCAGGTCGCTCGCCGCGGTGCTGGACGGCACGGCGGCCACCGCCGTCGCCACGGCCCCGGAACCCGCGCCGGACGCTCCCCCGCCCCCGCCGAAACCCCCGGTGCGCAAGCGGACCTTCGAGTACGTGGTCTGCGGCGTCCTGCAACTGCTGCTGTTCGTCGCGACCGCCTACCTCGGCGCCGCCGCCCTTCTCGTCGGCTATCGGTGGACGGTCGACGCGTCGGGCCCCATCGACCTCTACCTGCGGGGCCTGGCGGCCGGCTGCGGGCTGTTCGCGTTCACGTGCCTGATGCCGGTCGCGGCGAAGTGGACGCTGATCGGCCGGTGGAAACCCCGGCAGATCCGTGTCTGGACCCTGGACTACGTCCGTTTCTGGACGGTCAAGGCGTTCATCCGGTCGAGCCCGATGCGGCTCCTGGCGGGATCACCGGTCTACTCCCTCTACCTCCGGATGCTCGGCGCGCGGATCGGCCGCGGCGCCGTGATCTTCTCGACGACGCCGGTGTGCACCGACCTGCTCACCGTCGGCGCCGGAACGATCGTCCGGGAGCACTGCGCCATGGCGGGGTACCGGGCCGACGACGGCGTCATCCGGACGGGCCCGATCACGCTCGGCGACCGGGTCTTCGTGGGCGACAAGACGGTCCTGGACATCGACACCGTGATGGGCGACGACACCCAGCTCGGGCACGCCTCGTCCCTGCACGCCGGGCAGGCCGTGCCGGGGGGCGAACGCTGGCACGGCTGCCCGGCCCGACCGACCGACAGCACGTACCTGAGGGTCCCGCCGAGGGACTGCGGCACCCTGCGGCGCGTCGGCTACAGCCTGGCGCAACTCTTCACCCAGCTCGTGATCACCGGGCCGTTGGGGATCGTCGTCCTGATCACCCTGCTCACCGAGGTCCCGATGCTCGCCGAGATCATGCGGAAGACGCCGGAGGGGATCGGCCGCCTGGAGCTGTACCAGGAGGCCGCGATACTGTCGAGCCTGGTGTTCTTCGGTGGCATCCTGGCCTCCCTGGCCTTCGTGCTCACCCTGCCCCGCCTGCTCGCGCTGATCGTCCGTCCCGACCGGGTCTACCGGCTCTTCGGACGGCACTACTGGGCGATCATGACGACCAAGCGCCTCACCAACCCGAAATTCTTCATGGACCTTTTCGGCGACAGCTCCTACGTCGTCGGGTACCTGCGCGCCCTGGGGTACCGCTTCGCGAAGCCGATCGTGCAGACCGGCAGCAACTTCGGCACCGAGCTGGCGCACCACACGCCCTACCTGACCACCGTGGGCAGCGGCACGATGATCTCCGACGCGCTGTGGATTCTGAACGCGGACTACTCCAGCAGTTCGTTCAAGGTGTCCGAGGTGAGGATCGGGTCGCGGAACTACCTCGGCAACAACATCGCCTACCCGGCGGGAGCGGCCGTCGGCGACAACGTCCTCCTCGGGACGAAGGTGGCGGTCCCGGTCGACGGGCCGGTCAGGGAGAACACCGGACTGCTCGGCTCACCGTGCTTCGAGATCCCGCGCTCGGTTGAGCGCGACCACGCCTTCGACGAACTGGAGAAAGGGGAGGAGTACCGTCGCCGCCTGTCGGCCAAGAATCGCTACAACATCGCCACCATGGGCCTGTTCCTTCTGGTGAGATGGTTCCAGTTCTTCGCGGTGACGGTGCTCCTGCTGATCGCCGAGGACCAGCTTCGCGGGCATCCGGTGACGGCGATCGTCATCGCCACGATCGGCACGCTGTTGTTCACCGTCGGCTATGGCATTGTGGTCGAGCGCGCCCTGCTGCGCTTCCGGTCCCTCAAGCCACGGATCTGCTCGATCTACGATCCGTACTTCTGGTGGCACGAGCGCCTCTGGAAGCTGGGCGGACGGGCCCTCTTCAACGGCACCCCGTTCAAGAACCTGACGTGGCGCATGCTGGGCGTGCGCATCGGCCGCCGGGTCTTCGACGACGGCTGCGACATCCCGGAGAAGACCCTGGTGACCATCGGCGACGAGGCCACCCTGAACGCGGGGAGCGTCATTCAGTGCCATTCCCTGGAAGAGGGCGTCTTCAAATCCGGCCGGACCAGCATCGGCGCGGGTTGCACCCTGGGCGTCGAATCGTTCGTCCACTACGACGTGACCATGGAGGACGGTTCCGTTCTCGCCACCGATTCGTTCCTCATGAAGGGTGAGGAAGTACCTCCCAACGGTCGGTGGCTGGGAAATCCGGCCCGCGCCCCACACTAGGATGCCAGTGAACGACCTGCCCATCCCGGGCAGGTCTCACTATTGCCGCCAGATACCTAGGGTGTGGACGTGACCGACGGCAACGTGGACTTGAACACCGACATCCCCCATTCAGCACGAATCTACGACTATCTACTGGGAGGGAAGGACAACTATCCCGCCGATCGCGCCGCCGCGGCGAACATCGTCGAGGGTTGGCGTCATCTGCCGATCTCCATGCGGGCCAACCGGAACTTCATGGCGCGGATGGCCCACCGGCTCGCCGCCGAGCACGGCATCAGGCAGTTCCTCGACATCGGCACCGGCCTGCCCACCTCACCCAACCTGCATGAGGTGGCCCAGGCCGTCGCGCCGGAGTCACGGGTCGTGTACGTCGACAACGACCCGATCGTGCTCGTCCACGCGCGTGCCCTGCTGACCAGCACCCCCGAGGGCACGACCCGGTACCTGGAGGCCGACTTCCGGGACCCGGACACGATTCTGGAGTCCCCCGAACTGCGCGAGGCCCTGGATCTGGACCGTCCCGTCGCGCTGAGCCTGATCGCGATCCTGCACTTCATCGTCGACGACGCCGAGGTGCGGCGGATCATCGACCGGCTGATGGAACCGCTGGCCCCGGGCAGCGTCCTCGCGCTGTCCACGACCACCGCCGACAGCGCCCCCGAGGAGGTCAACGCGGGCGTCGCCGCCTACAACGCCCACGGCATCCCGACGGTCGCGCGCACCAAGGCCGAGGTGGAGCCGTTCTTCGACGGATTGGAGCTCCTCGACCCGGGGGTCGTCCTCGTCCACCACTGGCACCCCGACGAGGAGGCGGCCAGGCTCGACGACACGCACGTCACCATCTACGGAGGCGTCGCCCGCAAACCGTGAGCCGCGCTCACTTCTTGACGCGGTCGCTGTTCGCGGCGGTCGCGTGCCTGCGGGAGAGGGGGACGATCAGCGGGGTCGCGGTGACCGGGTCGGGCACGACCTCGCAGGGCAGGCCGAAGACCTTCTCGATCAGTTCGGGTGTGACGATCTCGGTCGGCGCTCCCTGCGCGACGATCGCGCCGTCCCGCATGGCGATCAGGTGGGTCGCGTAGCGGCAGGCGTGGTTGAGGTCGTGCAGGACGACGACGAGGGTGCGGGCGTGGTCCTCGTGCAGGGACGCGCACAGGTCGAGCATGTCGATCTGGTGGGCGATGTCCAGGAACGTCGTGGGCTCGTCGAGGAGCATGAGCGGCGTGTCCTGGGCGAGGACCATGGCGAGCCACACCCGCTGGCGCTGGCCGCCGGACAGCTCGTCGACATGCCGGTCGGCGAGGCCGGTGACGTCGGTGGCGGCGAGCGCGCGGGCGACGGCCTCGTCGTCCTCCCGCGACCAGCCGCGCAGCAGCCGCCGGTGCGGATGGCGGCCCCGCGACACCAGGTCGGCGACGGTGATCGCGTCGGGGGTGACGGGCTGCTGGGCGAGCAGGCCGAGCCGCCGCGCGACCTCCTTGGACGGCAGCCGCGCGATGTCGGCGCCGTCCAGCAGGACGGCCCCCGCCGAGCGGCGCAGGACGCGGGCGAGCGTGTGCAACAGCGTCGACTTGCCGCAGGCGTTCGGCCCCACGATGACGGTGAACGAGCCGTCCGGCACGTCCAGGTCGAGGTGTTCGAGCACGACACGGCGGTCGTAGCCGACGGTGAGGTCGCGGGCGGCGAGCCGAGTCTCGGTTTCAGGCACGTCCGGCCCTCCATTCGGTGAGCATGAGCCAGCCCAGGTACAGGCCGCCGACCACGCCGGTCATGACGCCGACGGGAAGTTGCGTGGGGGCGACGATCCGCTGCGCGGCGATGTCGCTGACCGACAGCAGCACGGCGCCCATGAGCGCGGCGGTGAGCAGGTTGGGGCCCGGCGCGCGGGTGAGCCGCTTGGCGAGCTGCGGGGCGACGAGCGCGATGAACGCGACGGGACCGGCGACGGCCACGGCGGTGGCGGTCAACCCGACGGCGACGGCCATCAGCGCCAGCCGGGACCGCTCGACACGGACGCCGAGGCCCCCGGCGGTGGCGTCGCCGAGTTCGAGCATCCGCAGGTCGCGGCCGAGCAGCGCGACGCACGGCAGCAGGAGGGCGAGGACGGCGACGAGCGGCCCCAGATCCTCCCAGCCGCGGGCGTTGAGGCTGCCGATGAGCCACGCGGAGGCGCTCTGCGCCGCGTTCACCTCGGCGCGGCTGAGCAGGTAGGCGTTCAGCGCCTCGAGCATGGTGCTGATGCCGATGCCGACCAGGACGAGGCGGATGCCGTGCACGCCGTCGCGGAAGGCCAGCAGGTAGATGGCCAGCGCGGTGAGCAGCCCGCCGCCGACGGCGCCCGCCGAGATCTGCGCGGCTCCCCCGCCGAACAGGAGGATGACGGCGATGCCGCCGGACGCCGAGCCGATGGTGAAGCCGATGATGTCGGGGCTGCCGAGGGGGTTGCGGGTGAGGCTCTGCAGGATGGCGCCGCCGACCGCGAGGGCGGCGCCGACCGCGCAGCCGACGAGGACGCGCGGGAGCCGCAGGTCGATGACGATGAACTCGGCGCCGGGCGGCCCGCCGCCGAGCAGCGTCGCGACGACCTGGTCGGGCGGCAACCGGTAGTCGCCGATGCCGAGGGCCGCGACGACGACGGCGGCGAGGACGACCGTGAGCAGCACGGCGACGACGACCGGCCGGGCCCGGACCCGGTGGTGGCGGATCACCGTGGTGGGCGCGTCGACGGGTGGCGCGATCACAGGTCCGCCATCTTCCGCCGCCGGACGAGCATGATGAACAGGGGCGCGCCGACGAAGGCGGTCACCACGCCCGCCTCCAGTTCGCCGGGACGCGCCACGACCCGGCCGAGCACGTCGGACGCGAGCAGCACCACCGGTGCCAGCAGCATCGAGAACGGCAGCAGCCACCGCAGGTCGGGGCCGGTGAGAAGGCGGACGGCGTGCGGGACCATCAGCCCCACGAACGTGATCGGACCGATCGCCGCGGTCGCCGCCCCGCACAGGATCGTCACGACGACGAGGGTGACGGCACGGACCCGTCCCGGGTGCACGCCGAGCGCCCGTCCCGCCTCGTCGCCGAGGGCGAGCGCGTTGAGGCGCGCGCTGAGCGCCACCCCGGCGACGGCGGCGACGACGATGAACGGGGTGACGAGCGCGACCTCGTCCGCCTTGGCGGCGGCGAGCGACCCGACGAGCCAGAACCGCAGGCTGTTGGCGGAGTCGTCGTCGAGCAGGGTGAGCGCGGCGGTGAACGAGACGAGGACGGCGGACGTCGCCATCCCGGCGAGCACGAGCCGGACGGGCGTCGCCCGGCGGGCCCCGCCACGGCCGAGCGCGTACACGACGGTCGTGGCGAGCCCCGCGCCGGCGAACGCGAACATGATGTTGACGACGCCGCCCGCCGACGGCAGCAGCGTCCCAGTGGTGACGACGGCGGCCGCGGCGCCGGAGTTGACGCCGAGCAGACCGGGGTCGGCGAGCGGGTTGCGGCTCAGCGCCTGCATGAGGGCGCCGGCGAGGCCGAGGGCGGCGCCCGCCGCGACACCGAGCAGGGTGCGCGGCACGCGCCGGTCCCAGATGACGAACGCGTCGTCGGAGCCGTCGCGGTGCAGCAGCACCCGCCACACCTCGCCGGGCGCGATGGACTTGGCGCCGACCACGAGGCTGAGCACCGCGACCCCCGCGAGCAGCACGACCAGGCCGGCCAGCACCACCGGTGCCCGTCCCCCGCGGGAGGCGCCCCTCCACGCCCCACGGTCACCCTTCCCCGTTCGCTTCGCCTCGGGCATCAGTCCAGGCCGTCGTGATGGTTGTGGTCGGCCGCGCCGACCTTCCAGTAGCCGTCGACGTCGACGCGCTCCTTCGGCATGCCGATCTCGTTGCGCAGGTAACGGCGGATGGGTTTGAGGGTGGTGGCCTCCGCGCCGAACCAGGCGTACCCGTCTCCGGCGGGAGGCGAGAACGCCCGGACGGCCTTCTCCAGGGCGTCGCTGCGGCCCGGGGGCACGCCGTCGCGGTGCACCCAGGTCACGGTCACGTCGGCCTCCGACCAGAGCTTCTGCTCCTCTGCGGCGTCGGCGACCTCGCAGTACGCGAACGCCCTGGCCCCGGCGGGCAGCGCCTCCAGCCAGCGGGCGAGGGCGGGCAGCCCGGTCTCGTCGCAGCCGAGCAGGTACCAGTCGAACACGTACGGGACGACCTCGGAGCCGCGCGGGCCGAGCACGCCGACGAGGTCACCGGGACGCGCGGCGGCGGCGAACGACGATCCGGGCCCGTCGCCGTGGATCACCATGTCGATGTCGAGTTCCCGCTCGTCCGGCCGGTACTGGCGGACGGTGTAGTCGCGCATGACGGCCTGCGGCCTGCCGTCGGGGGGATCGTCGAGACCGTAACCGGCGCGGATGTACGGCGTCACGGGCATGGGGTCGTCGCCCTGTGCGAAATAGAGTTTGACGTGGTCGGCGGGCGCCTGCTCGCAGAAGCCGTCCAGGCACTCACCCCCGAGTGTGACACGGACCATTCTCGGTGTGAGCCGCTCGACGCGTTTGACCTCGGTCAGGCGCGGCGTGATGGGGTGTTCGACGATGCGGACCAGGCGGTCTGTATGTGCCATGGCGGGGCTTTCCTTTCGGTTACGGTTCCGTCCGCGACGCGGATGACGCGGGGGAACAGCTCGACGGTCGCGGGGCGGTGCGCGATGACGATGAGGGTTCGGTCGCCGCACAGTTCGCCCAGCGCCCGTTCGGCCCATCCGGCGGTCACGGGGTCGATGTCGGCGGTCGCCTCGTCCAGGACGAGCACGGCCGGGTCTATCAGAGCGGCCCTTGCCAGGCCGATGAGCTGGCGTTCCCCGGCCGACAGCCGTTCCCCGCGGACGCCGACGCGGGTGTCGAGGCCGTCCGGGAGGCCGTCCGCCCAGGCCCGCAGGCCGAGCCGGTCGACGGCGGCGGCGATCTCGGCGCGTCCCGGGGAACCGGGGACGAGCGCGAGGTTGTCGGCGACGGTCCCGGTGAGGATGTGGACCGTCTGCGGGACGAGCGCGACGACGCGGCTCAGCGCGGGCCCGGACAGTTCCCGCAGGTCGGTGCCGCAGTAGGTGACGCGTCCCGCGTCCGGCGGGTAGAGGCCGCACAGCAGTTTGCCGAGGGTGGTCTTGCCCGATCCGGTCACGCCGACGATCGCGACGCGGTCGCCGGGCGGGAACGACAGGTCGATGCCGCGCAGGACGGGCGTCCCGTCCAGGTACCCGAATGTCGCGCGCTCCACCCTCAACTCCCCACGCGGCGGCAGAATCCTGGTCTTGGACGGGGCGCTGGTAGGGGCGGTGATGGGCCGGGAGCCGGGCGATTCGAGGAGGTCGAGCAGCCGGGCCAGGCCGGTCCGGGCGATCTGGAGTTCCCCGACGAGCTGGGAGCCGTCGCCGAGCCCCTCGAACAGGGTGCGGCTGGCGAGGACGAACACCACGACGGCGCCGATGCTGAGCCGGCCGCTCGCCGCCATCCACGATCCGAGGCCGAGCAGCACGGCGAGGGCCACGCCCTCGATGAGGCTGACGAGTTCGAGGTTCACCTCGACGCGGGCGGTGCGGCGCGCCTTGGTGACGACGTGACCGTTCTCCCGGCGGACGCGGTCCAGCCAGGACGGCAGCGCCCCGCTCGTCTGGAGCAGTTCCCGCGCGACCAGCGTCTCGCCGTGGGTGGCGGCGACGGTCGCCTCCGCCGCGGCCTGCCCGCCGAACGCCGCCTCGGCGCCGCGCTGGAAGGTCCGCAGCGCGACCAGCGCGGGCGGCACGAACACCACGGCGACGACGAGGGTGAGGAGCCACGAGTAGACGAGCAGGGTGACGGTGGTGAGCAGCAGCGTCGCGGTGATGACGACGAGGTTCGGCAGGTCACGCCGGACGAACTGGGCCAGCTCCGTCACCTCACCGGTGGTGCGGCGCAGCAGGTCGCCGGACCGGTGGGCCTCCAGGAACCGCAGCGGCGCGTGCGCGAGCCGGTGCACGGCCTGGTCGCGCAGGTCCCGGACGACGCGCTCACCGGCGCGCAGCAGCATCAGCTCGCTCCAGCGGGCCAGCGCGATCTGCGCGACGACCACGACGGCGAGGGCGGCGACCGTGACGGTGAGCGCGCCCCGGTCGCGGGCGACGATGGCGTCGGCGGCGCGGCCGATCAGCGGCGGTGTCGCGGCGACGGTCCCGGCGCAGCCGAGGACGACCAGCAGCGTCCTGGCGAGGACGGCGCGGTGCGGGCGCAGGTAGGGCAGGACGCGGCGGAAGATGTGCCGTTCCGGGGCCTGCTCGGCGAGCATCACCACCTCAGCCACGGCGCTCTCCTCCCGGGCCGGACAGCTCGACGACGCGGTCGGCGGCGGACATGACGGCCGTCCGGTGGGTGACGAACACGACGGACGTTCCGGGGTCGCGGCGGGCGAGGCGTTCGAGGATCCGCCGTTCGGTGTCGGTGTCGAGCGCGGAGGTGACGTCGTCGAGGAGCAGCACGCCGCCCGCGCGTTCACCGGCGCGCAGGAACGCGCGGGCCAGGGCGAGCCGCTGAACCTGGCCGCCCGACAGGCTCGACCCGCCCTCGCCGAGTTCGGTGGCGTAGCCGTCCGGGAGGGCCATGACGTCGTCGTGGACGCAGGCGTCCCTGCACGCCCTCTCCAGCGCCGCCTGGTCGACGTCGCGGCCGACGCGGAGGTTGTCGGCGACCGTCCCCGACAGCACCACGGGCCGCTGCGGGACGGTGACGAGCGCGGCGCGCAGGCCGTCCAGTCCGAGGCGGCGCACGTCCGTGCCGTCCCAGACGACGGTGCCGGTGTCGGGGTCGTCGAGGCGCGCCAGCAGCCGCAGCAGCGTCGACTTGCCGGAGCCGGTCGGCCCGGTCACGGCCACGAACTCACCGGACCTGATCTTCAGGTCGACCGGGCCGAGCACGACGCGGCCACCGTACCGGGCGGTGACCCCGGACGCCGTAAGGGTGCCGCGCCGGCCGGCCGGCGCCGGGTCGGCGGGGTCGGACACCGACGGCCGCAGCGCGAAGAGCTCGTCGAGGCGGCGCGCGGCGACGGCGGCGTTGCCGCGGTCGACGAGCCGGTCGACGAGCACCGTCACGGCGATCGTGAACGTGCCCATCCAGACGGCGAACGCGACGAGCCCGCCGACCGTGATCCTGCCGTCCAGCGCCGCGAAGCCGCCGAGGGCGACCCCGGCGGCGATCGCGAGCCGTGGGACGGCGGGACCGAGCGCCGCCCACGCCGACTGGATGCGGGCCACGTCCCCGGTGAGCCGTTCCACCTCGGCGCTGCGGGCGTCGTGGCGTTCCAGCAGGGCGGGCACGCCCCCGATGCCGCGGACGGCGGCACCGGACGACAGCAGATCCTCCACGGCGTCGGCGCGGGCGGCGTGCGCGTCCGACAGCCGTTTCCCGGCCCGCTCGTAGGGGGCGGGGAAGACGAGGTTGACGGCGGCGAGCAGCGGCACCATCAGCACCGTGACGCCGAGCAGCACGAGGTCGAGGGCGGCGACGCCGGGCAGCACGATCGCGAACGTGGTGGCGATGATCGCCCAGACCGGCAGCCCGTAGACCCACATGCGGATCTGGTCGATGTCGCGGGAGGCGCGCATCGCCAGGTCGCCGTGCCCGTATCCGGCGAGCGCCGCCCGGTCGAGCCCGGCCAGGTGCGCGGTGAGCCGGTTCCGGAGGTCGGCGCCGGTGCGCGCCTCCGCCATCCGCGCCTGCCACTGCCAGGTCGCCAGCGCGACGAACTGGACGGCGGCGAGCACGGCGGCGGCGAGCGCCCACCGCGCCGTCGCCCCCGGGTTCCCGGCGACGACACCGTCGTCGAGGGCGCGCTGGACGCACCACGGGATGGCGAGCAGGGTCGCCTGCCGGACCACTCCCCCGGCGGTGGCGAACGCCAGCGTCCGCCACCGGGCGCGGGCGCAGGAGCGCAGCAGGTCCGTCACCGGCGTTCCCCGAGGCGCTCGGCGATGACGGCCCCGATCGCCGCCAGCGGGGCGGCGTCGAGCATGGCGTCGTGGACGCAGTCGACGGGGTACAGGTGGACGCGGCCGGTGAGGTGGGCCAGCCACAACTCCGGGCTGAGGGTGGCGTCGGCGGTCGCGGTGAAGCAGACGGCGTCGCCGTCGAACACCCCGAAGTCGAGTGGCAGCGTCACCGACTCGTGGACGGTGTCGGCGACCCGGGCCAGCGTCGCCGCGTCGAACGAGGACATCGGCCCGTCGCCCGCCTCGATCACGGCGACCGCCTCGGTGAGGGACTCGGCATGCGTCCCGGCATGCCCGGCCAGACGCAGCAGGAATCGGGCGGCTTCGCCTTCCGACACGTCTATCGGGCCGTTCCGGGGGGTGTGGGGGGTCGTCCCCCCACAGGAGAAGGTGTCGGTGTCGTCGCGGGGGTAGGCGTCGAGCAGCGCGAGGAGGGCGACGTCGCGGCCCGCGGCCTGGAGCGCGGTCGCGGTCGCGTGCGCGAGCTGCCCGCCGTAGGACCAGCCGAGCAGGCGGATCGGACCGTCCGGCTGGACGCCCTGGACCCGGGCCGCGTAGTGCCGTCCGAGGTCACCGATCGACGCGGCGGGGACGCAGGCGCCGGACAGGCGCGGGGACTGGAGCCCGTACAGCGGCACGTCGGCGGGCAGCCATTCGGCGATTCCGGCGTAGTTCCAGCTCAGCCCGGTCGTGGCGGGCAGGCAGAACACCGGTGTGCCGGTGCCGGGCCGCAGCGTCAGCACCGGGTCGAACGGGCCGGTTCCGGTACCGGCGTCCGGGGGCGCGTCGGCGACGACGGTGGCGAGCGCGGCGACGGTGGGCGCGGTGAGCACGGCGCCGACGGGCAGGCGGACGCCGAGGACCGTCCGCACCCTGCCGACGAGCCGCATCGCCAGCAGGGAGTGGCCGCCGAGGGCGAAGAAGTCGTCGTCGGCGCCGACGTCCGCGACGCCCAGCACCTCGGCGAAGATCGCGCAGAGGGAGGTCTCCAGCGGCGTGCGCGGCGGCCGGGACGGCGCGACCGGTTCGGGGTCGGGGAGGGCGCGGCGGTCGAGCTTGCCGTTGACGGTCAGCGGCAGCCGGGGCAGCACGGCGTACGCGCCCGGCACCATGTGCTTCGGCAGCCGCACGGCGAGCGCCGCCCGGACCGCCGCCGTGTCCAGGTCGGCGCCGTCGCTCGGCACCAGGTAGGCGACGAGCCGTTTGAGGCCGTTGTGGTCACCGGCGACGACGGCGGCCTGCGCGATGTCCGCGCGTTCGACGAGCGCGTTCTCGATCTCGCCGAGTTCGACCCGATAGCCGTTGATCTTGACTTGGTCGTCGGTGCGGCCAAGGTAGTCGAGCAGCCCGTCGGAGCGCCAGCGGACGAGGTCGCCGGTCCGGTACATCCGGTCACCCGGCGCCCCGAAGGGGTCGGCGACGAACCGTTCGGCGGTGAGGTCGGGGCGATCGAGGTAGCCGCGCGCCATGCCGATCCCGGCGATGTACAGCTCGCCGGGGACTCCGACGGGGACCTGCCGCAGCCGGTCGTCCAGGACGTGAGCGCGGGTGTTCCAGATGGGACGGCCGACCGTGGAGGTGGCGCTGTCGGTGGTGCCGCCGCCGAGGGTGTTGATGGTGTACTCGGTCGGCCCGTACAGGTTGTAGCCCAAGACGCCTTCGGTGTCCCGCAGTTCCGTCCACAGCGCTTCGGGGACGGCCTCGCCGCCGAGCAGGACGAGCGGCGGCCGGGGGGCGTCGAGGAGGCCGCGGTCCAGCAGTTCCCGCGCGTAGGAGGGCGTGACGTTGATGACGTCGACGCGGTGGTCGGCGCAGTAGGCGGTCAGCGCGTCGGCGTCGCGCCGCACCTCCTCGTCCAGGACGTGCACCTCATGCCCTTCCACCAGCCAGAGCAGCTCTTCCCACGACATGTCGAACGAGAACGACACGGTGTGCGCGATCCGCAACCGCCGCTCGCCCTCGGCGGCGCGGACCGCCGCCACGACCGGGGCGAAGATCGCCTCGCGGTGGTTGAACTGCATGTTCGTCAGACCCCGGTACGGGGTCACCACACCCTTGGGACGACCCGTCGAACCGGACGTGTAGATCACGTACGCCGGATGATCAAACCGCACCGGGCCCGTCCGCTCAACCCCGTCCAGGGGCCCGTCCGGCAAACCCGCGAGTTCCGCTCCGATCGCGGGATCGTCGAGCACGACCACATGGGGTGCGTCCGGCAGCGAGGGACGCACCGCGCGGGTCGTCACCAGGCACACCGGCCGGGCGTCGTCCACCATGAACGCCAGCCGCTCCGCCGGATAGTCGAGTTCCAATGGCAGATACGCCGCCCCGGTCTGCAACACCGCGAACAGCGCCGCGACCATGTCGGCCGATCGCGGCAGCCCGAGCGCCACCACCGCCTCCGGGCCCGCCCCGCGCGCCACCAACAGCCGCGCCAACCGGTTCACCCGAGACGACAACTCCCCGTACGACACCCGCTCGGCACCGAACACCAGCGCCGTGGCGTCCGGAGTACGAGAAGCCTGCTCCTCCAGCAGGTCCGCGATCGTCACCTCCGGCACCGGACGGTCGGTCGCGTTCCACCGGTCGATGAGGCCGGTCTCGGCGGCGGTGAGCAGGTCGACCTCGCTCACCGGGCGTGCCGGGTCGGCGGTGACCTGGGTGAGGAGCGCTTCGAGGCGGGCGAGGAGCAGTTCCGCCGTCGACGCGTCGAAGAGGTCCTCGGCGTACTCCAGCTCGAACTCCATGCCGTCGCCGGCGGTGTACTCGATGACGTTGAGGTCGAGGTCGAACTTGGCGGCGGCCGTGCCGAACGGCTCGGTCCTGGTCCGCAGGCCGAAGAGGCTGTCGCTGCCGCTCGCGAGGTTCTGGTAGCCGAGCATGACCTGGAACAGCGGGTGCCGGGCCCGGGACCGGGGCGGGTTGAGCACCTCCACGAGCCGTTCGAACGGCATGTCCTTGTTGTTGAAGGCGGCCAGGTCGAACGTTTTGACGCGGTCGACGAGCTCGGCGAACGTCGGGTCGCCGGACACGTCCACGCGCAGCACGAGCGTGTTGACGAAGAATCCGACGAGGTCCTGGAGGGCGTCGTCGTCGCGTCCGGCTGAGGGGCTGCCGAGCGGGATGTCATCGCCCGCGCCGAGCCGGTGCAGCAGCGCGCCGACGGCGGCCTGCATGACCATGAACGTGGTCGCGCCGGTGTTCGCGGCCACCTCCCGGATCCGGGCGGCGAGCGCGTCCGGCAGGACCCGTTCGACGGTGCCGCCCCGGAAGCTGGCGGCGGCGGGCCGGGGCCGGTCGGTCGGGAGCGCCAGTTCCTCGGGGATGCCGTCGAGCGCGTCCTTCCAGAACGCGGCCTGGCGGCCGAGGCGGCTCTCCGGGTCGGCGGGGTCGCCGAGCAGTTCGGCCTGCCAGAGCGTGTAGTCGGCGTACTGGACGGGCAGTGGCTCCCAGTCCGGGGCGCGGCCGTCGCGGCGGGCCCGGTACGCGGCGGTCAGGTCGTCCATGAACGGACGGATCGACCATTCGTCCCCGGCGATGTGGTGGAACAGGAACACCACGACCTGGTGGCCGGGCCCGATCCTGAGGACCCGCGCCCGCAGCGGCGCCTCACGGTCGAGCGCGAACGGGTGGCGGACGGCCGCGTCGACCTCGGCGCCGACCCGGTCCTCGGTGATGTCGAGGATCTCCAGGACGGGTTCGGCGTCGTCCAGGACGTGCTGGTACGCGACGCCGTCGTGCTCGGCGAAGACCGTGCGGAGACTCTCGTGCCGGGCCATCACGTCGCCGAGCGCGGCGCGCAACGCGGCCAGGTCGAGGTCGCCGTGGACGCGGAGCGCCAGCGGGATGTTGTACGCGGCCGTCCTGTCCCCGAGCTGGTGCAGGAACCACAGGCGGCGCTGCGCGTACGACAGCGGGACGCGGTCGGGCCGGACCCGCCGGACGAGGTCCGGGCTGTCGTCGCGGACGCTGGGCACGGCGCGGGCGGCGAGCCCGGCGGCGGTCCGTTCCTCGAACAGGTCGCGGATGGACAGCTGGACGCCGAGCGCGGCGCGCGCCTTCGTGATGAGCCTGGTGGCGAGCAGGGAGTGCCCGCCGAGCGCGAAGAAGTCGTCGTCGGCGCCGACGGACGGCACGCCGAGCACCTCGGCGGCCAGCCGGCACAGCGTCTCCTCCTCCGGCGTGGCGGGCGGGCGCCCGGCGGCGGCTCCCTCGTCGGGGACGGGCAGGGCGCGGCGGTCGAGCTTGCCGTTGGTGGTGAGCGGAAGCCGGTCCAACGCCATGATCGTCGCGGGGATCATGTGTTCGGGCAGGGCGGTGCGCAGCCGTTCGCGCAGCAGCGCGGGCAGCGTTCCGGCGGCCCGGGAGCGGCCCGGCTCGTTCGCGGGCACGGGCGGCGCGGCGGCGGGCCGGACCCCGCCGAGCGGGCCGCCGCCGGGCGGCAGGAACAGCACGTCCACGGTGTCGTCGGTGTCGCCCCAGGTGACGACGGTCCGCAGGCCGAGCCGGTCGCCGAGGTCGTGCAGGTCCTCGGGGTCGACGCCGCGGGGCGAGGTGAGCGCGCGGAGCGCGGCGGCGGCGGTGACGTCGTCGGCGAGGACGCGGCGGGCGGCGCTCTCGCCGACCATCCGCGCGTTAGGCACGTTCTTAACGCGGACCGGAGCCGCGCCGGAGCCGAGCCGCCCGGCGAGCCCGTCGAGGTCGCGGACGTCCGCCGTCCAGTCGAGGACGGGCAGCGCGGACACGTCGGTGACGGGCCCGGTGTGCAGGATGACGTCGAACCGGTGCCGGGTCAGCTCGTTGTGGGCCCGTCCGCGCCGCGTCCGCACGTCCACGCCGGTGACACCCGGCAGGTCCAGCGTCGCGGGGAACGCCGGGTCGAGCAGCAGTTCCTTCTCCAGCAGCAGCGCGCGGTCGGCGGCGGCGCGCAGGGCGGGGGCGTCCGCGCCCGCACCCGCGCGGGCGAGCTGGATCGCGGTGTGGAAGCAGCGGGCGCCGCGCAGGTTCCGCAGGTCCCCGACGAAGATCGCGCCGCCGGGGGCGAGGAGGTCGAGGGCGCCGCGCAGGACGTCGGCGAGGTAGGAGACGCTCGGGAAGTACTGCGCGACCGAGTTCAGGACGACCGTGTCGAAGTGCCCGCGCGGCAGGCCGGTGAGGTCGTGCGCGGGCGCGGCCCGCAGCGTGACCTTCCCGGCGAGGGACGGCTCGGCGGCGACCTGGCCGCGCAGCGTCTCGATCAGCGGGGCGGACAGGTCGGTGGCCCAGTAGTCGTCGGCGTCCGGCGCGAGCCGCGACATCAGCAGCCCGGTGCCGACGCCGAGTTCGAGGACGCGGCGCGGGTTCAGCGCGCGGATCGCCGCGACGGTCGTGTCGCGCCATTCGCGCATCTCCGCGACCGGGATGGGCGCGCCGTCGTAGCTGGAGGTCCAGCCGACGAAGTCCGCGCCGAAGGCGTCGGCCGGGCCCTGCCCGTACTGGGCGTCGTACACCTCGCGCCACTCGCCGACCTGGTCGAGGTCGCCTTCGCCGTCGCCGCCGGTGGACGCGGGGACGACGTAGCCGACGAGCCGCTTGGTCTCCCCGGTCTCCCGGACGACGAGGGCCGCCTGCGCGACCTCGGGGTAGCGGGTCAGCGCGTCCTCGATCTCGCCGAGCTCGACCCGGTAACCGCGGATCTTGATCTGGTCGTCGGTCCGGCCGAGGTAGTCGAGGAGCCCGTCGGGGCGCCAGCGGACGAGGTCGCCGGTGCGGTACATCCGTTCGCCGGGGGTTCCGAAGGGGTTGGCGACGAACCGTTCGGCGGTGAGGTCGGGGCGGTTGAGGTAGCCGCGCGCCATGCCGGTCCCGGCGATGTACAGCTCGCCCGGTGTGCCGACGGGGACGGGACGCAGCCACGAGTCGAGGACGAGCGCCCTGGTGTTCCAGATCGGGCGGCCGACCGTGGAGGTGGCGCTGTCGGTGGTGCCGCCGCCGAGGGTGTTGATGGTGTACTCGGTCGGCCCGTACAGGTTGTAGCCGAGTACGCCTTCGGTGTCGCGGAGGGTCGTCCAGAGCGCTTCGGGGACGGCCTCGCCGCCGAGCAGGACGAGCGGCGGCCGGTGGCGGGCGGGATCGAGGAGTCCGAAGTCGATGAGTTCTTGGGCGTAGGACGGGGTGACGTTGATGACGTCGATGCGGTGGTCGGCGCAGTAGGCGGTCAGCGCGTCGGCGTCGCGGCGCACTTCCTCGTCGAGGACGTGCACCTCGTGGCCTTCGACCAGCCAGAGCAGTTCTTCCCACGACATGTCGAACGAGAACGACACGGTGTGGGCGATCCGCAGCCGCCGCCCTGCTTGGGCCTCGACCACCGGGGCGAAGATCGCCTCCCGATGGTTGAACTGCATGTTCGTCAGGCCTCGGTACGGGGTCACCACGCCCTTGGGGCGGCCCGTGGACCCAGACGTGTAGATCACATACGCCGGACGGTCGAGGTTCAGGTCGGCCGTCCGTTCGGCGTCGGTGACCGGGCCGTCCGGCAACCCGGCAAGCTCAGCCGCCGTTTCCGGGTCGTCCAGCACGACCACATGCGGCGCTTCGGGCAGGGAGGGACGCACCGCGCCGGTCGTCACCAGGCACACGGGCCGGGCGTCGTCCACCATGAACGCCAGCCGTTCCGCCGGATAGTCCAACTCCAGCGGCAAATACGCCGCACCCGTCTGCAACACCGCGAACAGCGCGGCGACCATGTCGGCCGACCGTGGCAGCCCGAGCGCCACCACCGATTCCGGGCCCGCGCCACGCGCGATCAGCAACCGCGCCAACCGGTTCACCCGGGACGACAGTTCGCCGTACGACACGCGCTCGGGCCCGAACACCAGGGCCGGCGCGTCCGGAGTCCGGGACGCCTGCTCCTCCAGCAGATCCGCGATCGTCACCTCCGGCACCGGACGCTCGGTCGCGTTCCAGCGCTCCAGGACGGTCGTCCGTTCGTCGGCGGTGAGGACGTCCAGCGCCGCCAGCGGCGTGTCGGGTGCGGTGACGAGCCTTTCGAGGAGGCCCATCACGCGCGCCGACATCGCCTCGACGTCGGCGCGTTCGTAGACGTCCCGCCGGTACTTCCACTCGAACGACAGCTCACGGCCGGTGTTGGTGGTGAACGACAGCGGGAAGTGGGTGGCGTCGAGCGTGTCGACCTCGTCGATGCCGAAATGCTCGGTGAGCCGGTCGCGGGCCGTCATGTCGACCGGGGTGTTCCGGACGACCTGCAACGTGTCGAAGAGCTGTGACATCCCGGCGGCGCGCTGGATCTCGGCCAGGCCGACATGGTGGTGCGGCAGCAGCGCGGCCTGCTCGGCCTGCGAGCGGGTCAGGAAGCCGAGCAGCGTCTCGTCCGGGCGCGGCCGTACCCGGACGGGCACGGTGTTGAGGAACAGGCCGATGGTGTTCTCGATGCCGGGGATCTCGGCGGGGCGGCCGGACACCGTCGCGCCGAACACGACGTCGTCGCGGCCGGTGAGGGACGCCAGCAGCAGGCTCCACACGCCGCTGACGAGGGTGTTGAGGGTGAGGCCGTGGCGGCGGCCGAACTCGCCGAGCCGGGCGGCGAGGTCGTCGCCGACCGGGGTGAGGACCATGCCGGGCAGGGTGTCGCCGCGCAGCGTGTGGCCGGGGGCGACCAGGGTCGGTTCGGTGACGCCGTCCAGGGTCGCGGCCCAGGCGCGGGCGCTCTCGTCCGCGTCCTGGCCGTCGAGCCACTCCAGGTAGCGGCGGAACGGGACGGTCGGCGGGACGGTGTCCGGCTCGTGCGCGAGGCCCAGCAGTTCTTGCACGACGAGGCCGGACGACCAGCCGTCCCACAGCAGCGTGTGGTGCGTGACGATGATCCGCTGCCGGTCGTCGGCGAGGCGCACCGCCGTCATGCGGATCAGCGGCGGCTCGGCGAGGTCGAAGCGTTCGGCGCGGTCGGCGTCCATCAGCGCGTCGAGCGCCTCGGGGCCCTGGCCGCGCAGGTCGACCTCGCGGAACGGCATCGGCATGGCGGGCGCCACGACCTGCGCGGGGCGGCTGAGGCCCTCCTGGACGAAGCCCGCGCGGAGGTTGGCGTGCCGGTCCAGCAGCGCGTTCCCGGCGGCGCGCAACGCGTCCGCGTCGAGCGGGCGGCGGATGTCCACGACGAGCTGGGTGATGTAAAGGTCGCGGCCCGAGGTGTCGTACGTGGACTCGAACAGCAGCCCGGCCTGGAGCGGCGACAACGGCATGACGTCCTCGGCGTCCGGGCGGATCAGCGCCCGTTCCTCGGCGGTCAGCTCGACCAGCGGCCGGTCGGCCGGGGTCTCCGTTTCCGTGGCCGCGTCCTGTGCGGGTTCCAGGGTGGTGACGGCCTCGGCGAGGGCGGCGACGGTGCGCAGCTCGAACACCTGCCGCGCGGTCAGGTTCAGTCCGGCCGCGCGGGCCCGCCCGACGAGCGTGATCGACACGATGCTGTCGCCGCCGAGGGCGAAGAAGTCGTCGTCGGCGCCGATGTCCGGCTCGCCGAGGACGTCCGCGAACAGCTCCGCGAGCAGCGCCTCACGGCCCTGCGCGGGCGTCCGGTAAGGCGCGGGTCCGGCGTCCGGGACGATCACCGGCGTGGTGGTGTCGCCGAGTGCGGGCAGCGCGGGAACGGGACCGTGCGGGTCGGCGGCGAAGGTCCGCAGCAGGAGCGTGAGGCGTGCGGCGAGGAGCGCGGCGAGCGGCTCGTCGACGGCGCCGGTGCGGTGCGCGAGGACGAGGCCGAGGGTGCCGGGCCCCGGCTGGACGGTGAGCGTGAGCGGGAAGTGCGTGGCGTCGCGGGCGCCGAGCCCGGTGACCGTGAGGCCTCCGGCGGTGAGCGTGGACGCGTCGCCCTGGTAGTTCTCGAACGCCAGCAGCGTGTCGAACAGCGGGCCGGTGCCGGGGACGTCGGCGGCGCGGCGGATGTCGGCGAGACCGAGGTAGTGGTGGTCGAGCAGCCGGACCTGCTCGTCCTGGACGGCCCGTGCCAGGTCACCGAACGTGTCGCCCGGCCCCGCCGGACGCACCCGGACGGGCACGGTGTTGACGAACAGCCCGACCATGTCCTCGACGCCGTCGAGGTCGGCGGGCCGTCCGGCGACGGTCGCGCCGAACACCACGTCCGACGTCCCGGCCAGCGCGCCGACGGTCAGCCCCCAGGCGGTCTGAAGGACGGTGTTGACCGTCACCCCGGCACTCGCCGCGGCGGCGGTCAACGCGGACGCCGTCTCGTCCGGGACGGCGACGGGCAGCTCCCGCAGGTCACCGCCCGCCCCCGCCGGGTCGACGAGGACCGGGCCGGGCAGCCCGCGCAGCGCCTCCCGCCACGCCTGCGCCCCCTTGGCGGGATCCCGTTCGCCGAGCCACAGCAGGTAGTCGCGGAACCGGGGGGCCGGGGGCGACGGCGTCCCCTCGTAGCAGGCGAACAGTTCGCGCAGCAGCACCGGCATCGACCAGCCGTCGATGAGCAGGTGGTGCGACGTCACCACGAGCCGGTGGCGGCGGGGGTCGGCGGAGGCGAGCGCGAAGCGGATCAGCGGCGGGCCGGTCACGTCGAACGGCACGGACCACTCGCGTTCCAGCACCGCGTCCAGGTCGGTCTCGGTGGTCGCGGTGAACGGCGTGTCGATGTCGGTGGGCACGAACTGGACGGGCTCGTCGAGATCCTCGAACCAGAACCCGGCCCGCAGGTTCGGGTGGCGCCGCAGCACGGCGGCGACGGCGTCTTCGAGCCGCGCCGCGTCGACCGTCCCGTCCAGGTCCAGGTGGGCCTGGACGGTGTAGACGTCGCGTTCGGCGTCGTCGTACAGGGCGTGGAACAGCAGACCGCGCTGGAGTGGGGAGAGCGGGTAGACGTCCTCCAGCATGGATCCGGACGATTCCTCGGTCACTTGCGTCGGCTCCTCAGCAGGGATTCCAGCCGGTCGATCTGCCGCTGCGGCAGCGACTTCGACAGGTCGGACGGGGTGCGACCGCCCGCGGCGGGGTCGGCGGCGTGGCGGGCCAGGGCGTCCAGCGCGGCCCGCCAGGCCTCGCCGAGCCGCGCGACGGCGGCCCGGTCGAGAAGGTGGGCCGGCCAGGTCAGCTCCAGGCGCAGCCCGGCGCCGGCCAGTGCGGCGGCGTCGATCTCCAGGGGGTAGCGGGCGGGCAGGTCGGGGTGGGGCGCGGTGGACAGCGCACCGGACTCGTCGGCCTGCGGCCAGTGCTCGTCCGTCGCCGGGCCGTCGACGCGGCCCCGGTAGTTGAAGAGGATCTGCGGGCGGGCCGCGTCGGCGAGCTCGCGGGCGGTCCGCGCGTTGAGATGGCGCAGCAGACCGTGGCCGAAGCCGTGGTCGGGGGCGCCGCGCACCTGTTCCTTGACCGCCTTGAGCACGGCGCCGGGGGCGTCCTGGGCGACGCCGCCGAGGTCGAGCTTCACCGGGTGGACGGTCGTGAACCAGCCGACCGTGCGGGACGGGTCGGTGCCGTCGAGAAGGTGCCGTCCGTGCCCTTCGAGGTCGACGAGCAGCCACGGATCGCCCGCCCGCCACTGGACGACGGCCGTGGCCAGCCCGGCGAGCAGGACGTCCTCGGCGCCGCAGTGGTAGAGGCGCGGCAGGTCGGTGAGCAGGGCGGTGGCCTGGGCCTCCGGCACGGTGACGACCAGGGTCTCCTGGGTGGCGGCCGTGTCGCGGGACGGATCGGGGCGCCGCGCGGTGAGCGGCGCGTCCGGGGCGGCGAGTCCCTTCCAGTACTGAAGTTCCGCCACCCGGGCACCGTCGTGCGCCTCGGCCAGGAGCCGGTGCGCCCATGCCCGCAGGGACGTTCCCGTGGCGGGCAGCGCGGCCGGTCCCCCGGACATCGCGGCCTCCCATGCCGTGCGCAGGTCGGGCAGGAGCGTCCGCCAGGACACGCCGTCGACGGCCAGGTGGTGGACGCAGAGCAGCAACCGCCCGGCCGTTCCGGGGCCGGTGTCGAACCAGACGGCCTGGAGCAGTTCGCCCGCCTCCGGGTCGAGCCGGTCGGCCGCCGCGAGCGACTCGGCGGCGACGAGACCGTCGAGGTCGGCTCCGGCGGCGTCCACCCGCCGGACGCTCACCGGAGCGGTGCCGGGCGGGGTCACCGCGAGGGCCCAGACACCGCTGGTGGTGTCGAGGCGGAGCCGGAGCGCGTCATGGTGGTCCACGAGGCTCCGCACGGCGGTGGTCAGTGACCCGAGGTCGGCGCGCATCGGCGTGCGCAGCAGCACCGACTGGTGGAACCGGCCGATCGGCCCGCCGAGGTCGGCGAGCCAGTGCATGATCGGCAGCGGCGGCATCGGCCCCACCGGGTCGAGAGCCGTGCCGCTCTGGGGCTGCGGCTCCTGCTCGCGCCGGGCGACCGCGGCGAGCGCGCCGGGCGTGCGGTGCTCGAAGACGTCCTGGGGCGTCACCCGCAGCCCCGCCTTGCGGGCCCTGGCGACGACCTGGATGGACAGGATGCTGTCGCCGCCCAGCCCGAAGAAGTCCTGGTCGTCTGCGACCTCGTCGAGGCCGAGTACCTCGGCGAACACTCCCGCGAGCAGGGAGGTCCGGTCGTCGGACACCGTCTCGACCGGCGTGCGACGAACTGGCGCCGGGCGGGCGGGCGTCCGGCGAGATCGCGCCCGGCGGGTGGGGGCGGGCAGGGCCTTGCGATCGAGCTTGCCGCTGGAGGTCAACGGGAAGCCGGGCAGCGGGACGAAGTCGTCCGGCACCATGTGCGCGGGCAGCACGTCGGCCAGCGCGGCGCGCAACGCGTCGACGTCGAGTCCGGCCGGGGTGAGGTAGGCGACGAGCCGCCCGCTGCCGGGACCGTCGCGGCGGACGACGACCGCGACATCGGCGACGCCGGGCAGCGCGCGCAGCGCCGCCTCGATCTCGCCCGGCTCGATGCGCAGCCCACGGAGCTTGACCTGGTGGTCGGTGCGGCCGAGGTACTCCAGGAGGCCGTCGGCGTTCCACCGCACCAGGTCACCGGTCCGGTACATCCGCTCCCCCGGCTCCCCGAACGGGTCGGCGACGAACCGCTCGGCGGTGAGCCCCGCCCGGTTCAGGTAGCCGCGGGCGAGTTGCACGCCCGCCAGGTACAGCTCGCCGGGCACGCCCACGGGCACCGGCCGCAGCCTCGCGTCGAGCACCCTTACCCGGGTGTTCCACACGGGCGCGCCGATCGGGATGGTCTCGGCGCCCGGGCGGTACTCCCAGTGGGTGACGTCCACGGCCGCCTCCGTGGGCCCGTACAGGTTGTGCAGCGGCATCGGCAGGACGGCGTGCAGGGCGGCGGCCGTGTCGGCGGGAAGCGCCTCCCCGCTGGTGAACACGCGGCGGAGGGTCTGGCAGCGCGGCACGTCCGGGTCGGTGAGGAACGCCTTGAGCATGGACGGCACGAAATGCAGCGTCGTTACACCGCGTTCGCGGATCAGCCCGGTGAGATGGGCGGGGTCGCGGTGCCCGCCGGGGACGGCGAGAACGACCGACGCGCCCTCGCACAGCGCCCAGAAGAACTCCCACACCGACACGTCGAACGTCGCGGGCGTCTTCTGGAGCACCCGGTCGTCGGCGCGCAGCCCGTACTCGGCCTGCATCCACGCCAGCCGGTTGACGATCGCCCGATGCGACACGACCACGCCCTTCGGCCGTCCGGTCGACCCCGACGTGAAGATCACGTAGGCGGCGTCGTCGGGCCGCGCCCGCCCTGCCGTGGCTGCGGGCGCCCCTTCCCGGACGAACAGACCCGGCACGCCGCCGGGGACGAAGCCGTCCAGGCCCGCGGGGTCGTCGGTGAGGAGCGCGACGGCGTCCGCGTCGCCGACGAGGTCGGCGCGGCGGGCGGGCGGGTCGTCGGGATCGACCGGCAGGTAGGCGGCGCCGGCCTTCAGCACGGCGAGCAGCGCCACCATGATCCGCGTCGAGCGCGGCAGGGCGACCGCGACGACCCGGTCCGGTCCGGCGCCACGCGAGCGCAGGTCGGCGGCGAGGGCGTCGGCGCGGGCGTGCAGCTCGGCGTAGGTGAGGGTCTCGTCCTCGAACAGCACCGCCGGGGCGTCCGGGGTGCGGGCTGCCTGCGCCTCCAGCCGGTCGATGAGGGTGCCGTCCGGGACGTCGTGACGGGTGGCGTTCCACCGGCCGCTGATCAGGTCGCGTTCGCCCTGGGTCAACGCGTCGGCGGAGGCCAGCGGCGCGTCCGGGGCGGCGACGAGGCGCCCGGCCAGCGTCTCGAACCGTTCGGCGAGCTTCCGGGCGGTCGACTCGTCGAATCTCGACGTGGCGTAGATGAGGGTCAGGTCGGTGCCGTCGTCCCCTTCCCTGACGGCGAACGCCAGGTCGAACCGGGCGGTGGAGAACGTGTCGTCCTGCAAGGCGGTGCGCAGCCCGAACATGTCGCCGTCGTCACCGGTGTCGCGGTGGTGCAGCACCATCACCTGGAACAGCGGGTGCCTACCGGTGACGCGCTCGTGGGCGGCGATCTCGACGAGCCGCTCGAACGGCAGATCACGGTGGTCGAGCAGGGCGAGCTGTTCGGCGCGGACCCGGGACACCAGGTCGGCGAACGAGGCGTCCTCGTCCAGGCCGACCCGCAGGACGAGCGTGTTGACGAACAGTCCCGCGACGTCGTCCAGGACGGTGTCGGAGCGGCCGGTGACGGGCACGCCGAGGGGGATGTCGGAGCCGCCGCCGAGCCGTCCCAGCAGGACCGCCGCGACCGCCTGCCACACCATGAACGGCGTCGCCCCGGCGGCGCGCGCCAGCCGGGCCACGTCCCGGTGCAGACCGGACGGCAGCGGCACACGGATCGCGGCGCCGACCTGGTCAGGCCGGGCGGGACGGGGCCGGTCGGCGGGCAGCGGGATCTCCTCGGGCAGCCCGTCCAGCCGATCCCGCCAGAACGCGGCCTGCCGGTCGCCCTCGGATCCCTCCAGCAGCGCGGCCTGCCACAGGGTGTAGTCGCGGTAGGTGACCGGCGGCGGAGCGAGGTCCGGTGCCCGGCCCGCCGCGCGGGCGCGGTAGGCGGCGTCGAGGTCGCGCAGCAGCACGGCCTGCGACCACTCGTCGCCCGCGATGTGGTGGACCACCACCGACAGCAACCAGGACGACATCCCCTCACCGAGCCGGTACAGGACGCCGCGCACCGGAGGGTCGGTCGTGAGCGCGAACCGCGTCCGCTCCGCCGCTTCGAGCAGCGAGGGCACGTCGCCGGGGGCGGCGTCGGCGATGCGGAGCATCGGCCCGGACGGCAGCACCTCCTGGTAGGGGACGCCGTCCACGTCCGGGTAGATCGTGCGCAGAATCTCATGCCGCCCGATCAGGTCGTCCCACGCCGAGCCCATCGCGGAGACGTCGAGTTCGCCGTCGATCCGGACGGCGAACGGGATCGTGTAGGCGGTGGCGGCCTCGTCGAGCCGGTGCAGGAACCACAGCCGCGCCTGAGCCGCAGACAACGGCATCCGCTCCGGGTACGGCCGCGTCGCCGGTACCAGTGCGGGCCGGTTCGTCGACGGGCCGGTCGCCCGGCGGATCAGGCCCGCCGGGGTGGGCGCCTCGAACAGGTCGCGGATGGCCACATCCTTGCCGAGAAGTGCGCGGATCCGGCCGACGAGACGGGTCGCGAGCAGCGAATGTCCACCGAGCGCGAAGAAGTCACTGTCTGGGCCGGCCGGAACGCCGAGCACGTCGGTGAAGGCGGCGGCGACCAGTTCCTCCCGAGCGTCGCGCACTGTCCGCTCGTCCTCGGCGGCGGTGTCGGCGGACGGCTCGGGCAGCGCGGCCCGGTCGAGTTTGCCGTTCACGTTCAGCGGCAGCTCCGGCAGCACCACCACGGCGGCCGGGACGAGATGCCCCGGCAGGACCTCGGCCAGCGCGTACCGCAGCGCGGCCCCGTCCAGATCGCCGGGGGCGGCGTAGCCGACGAGCCGCCCGTCGCGGACCACGACGGCGGCGCGGGCGACGCCCGGGAGCGCGGCGAGCGCGGCCTCGGTCTCGCCCGGCTCCACCCGGAACCCGCGGATCTTGACCTGGTCGTCGGTGCGGCCGAGGAACTCCAGCGTGCCACCGGGCAGCCGCCGGACCAGGTCGCCCGTCCGGTACATCCGCTCGCCGGGCACGCCGGTCGGGGCGGCGACGAACCGTTGCGCGGTCAGGTCGGGCCGGTTCAGGTAGCCGCGGGCGATGCCGTCGCCCGCCAGGTACAGCTCGCCCGCCGCCCCCTCCGGGACGGGACGGAGCAGGCCGTCCAGCACATGGATCCGGGTCCGGGCGATGGGACGGCCAACGACCGGCACCGGCGACTCGGCGAGGTCGGCGCCGAGCGCGTCCACGGTGTACTCGGTCGGTCCGTAGAAGTTGTGGCCGAGGACGCCGTCCGCGTCGCGCAGCCGCGTCCACACCGGTTCGCTCACGGCCTCGCCGCCGAGGAGCAGCAGCCGCGGCGGCGCCTTCTCCAGCAGCCCCCACGCGAACAGTTCCGCCGCGAACGAGGGGGTGACGTCAAGGGTGTCGATGGCGTGTTCCGCGCACGCCGCCACCACCGCCTGCGGGTCGCGGCGGGTCACGTCGTCGAACAGGTGCAGCTCATGCCCGCAGATCAGCCAGAGGAGCTGTTCCCAGGAGGAGTCGAACGCGAACGACGCCGTGTGCGCGGCGCGCAGCCGCCGCCCGTCGACCGCGCGGGCGAACACCGTGGCGCGGTGGTGCGCCAGCATGACGCCGAGGCCGCCGTGCTGGACTAGCACGCCCTTGGGGCGGCCCGTGGAACCCGACGTGTAGATGACGTAGGCGAGTTGCTCGGCCCCGGGGGCGGTGCGCGGGTGCGGCGCGGCGGCGGCGATCTCCGCCGGGTCGAGGTCGTCGGCCGTCAGGACACACACGGGCGCGGCGTCCTCGATCGTCAGCCTGATCCGTTCCGCCGGATGGTCCACGTCGAGCGGGAGGTAGGCGGCGCCCGTCTTCAGGACGGCGAACAGCGCGACGACCAGGTCGGCGGTGCGCGGCAGCGCCAGCGCGACGATGCGCTCCGGTCCCGCGCCCCGCCGCGCCAGCACGGTCGCGAGGCGGGCGGCGCGGTCGTCCAGTTCGGCGAACGTCAGCCGCTCGGCGCCGGCGACGACCGCGATCTCGTCGGGGGTGGCGTCGACCTGCCGGTGGAAGGCGGTCAGCACGTCGGGGACGTCCCCGGGGAGGTCGGTCGCGTTCACCTCCTCGAAGGCGGCGCGTTCCCGCGAGGTGAGCAGGTCGGCGCGGGCGGCGGTGAGGCCGTCGTCGGCGAGGAGCCGCGCGGCGACGGAGCCGATGCGTTCGGCGATCGCCTCGACCGCCGCGGCGGGCAGCAGGTCGGGCCGGTACTCCAGGACGACCCTCGGGTCGTCCCCCGGCAGAACCATGAGCGCGAGGGGGTAGTGGGTGTAGCCACGGTTGCCGACCCCCGTCACGCGCGGCCCGCCTTCCCCGGACGCGTCGTCCTTCGACGGGTAGTTCTCGAACACCAGGAGCGTGTCGAACAGGGCGCCGCCGGGCCCGGCCGCCGCCTGGATCTCCGCAAGACCCAGATAGGCGTGGTCGAGGAGCGCGGCCTGCTCCGACTGGTGGCGGGCTAGCGCCTCCGGGAGCGGCAGCGCCGGGTCGAGCCGGACCCGCACGGGAACGGTGTTGCTGAACAGCCCGACCATTCCCTCGACGCCGTCGAGTTCGGGCGGGCGCCCGGAGACGGTCGCGCCGAACACCACGTCGGTCCGTCCGGTGAGTGAGCCGAGGACCAGCGCCCACACCCCTTGCAGGACGGTGTTCAGGGTGAGCCCGTGGCGGCGCGCGTACGCGGTCAGCTCGGCGCCGGGCAGGGGGCAGGTCAGCTCGGCGGCCTCCCCCGGCGCGGTCCGGGCGGCGTTCGGGGCGAGCAGCGTCGGGCCGTCCAGGTCGGCGAGGGCGTCCCGCCACGCGGCCGTCATCGCCGCCGTGTCCCGGCCCGCGAGCCACCGCAGGTAGGAGCGGTACGGGACGGCGGCGGGCAGCGGCTCACCCCGGTAGGCGGCCATCAGCTCCCGCAGGAACGTCGGCGTGGACCAGCCGTCCATGATCAGGTGGTGGCTCGTCACGAGCAGGCGATGCGAGTGCGGGCCCGTCCGGACGAGGAGGCAGCGCAGCAGCGGCGGCCGGGCCGGATCGAACCGGAACGCCAGCTCCTCGTCCGCGACCGCCGCGAGCCGTTCCGCGAGGTCCGCCCCGGTGAGGTCGGACAGGTCGAGCTCCCGCCAGTCCGGTACGGCGTGCGCCGGGACGAGCTGGAGCGGCCGGTCGAGCCCCTCGTGGACGAACCCGGCCCGGAGCCCGTCATGCCTGGCCAGCAGGATCGACACGGCCGAGCGCAGGGCGGCGGCGTCCAGATCGCCCGCCAGGTCGAGGTGGACGAGCGAGGTGTAGACGTCGGCCTCGTCCGGCGCGTACGCGGCGTGGAACAGCAGCCCTTCCTGGAGCGGGGACAGCGGCAGCACGTCCGTCGTGTCGGGGTACCGGGCGAGCAGCGCGTCGAGCCCGGCGCGGTCGAGGCCGGCGAGCGGAACGTCCGACGGGGTCAGCCCGCCGGTGGCCCCGGCGAGGTCGCCGAGCGCGGCGTGCCAGGCGTCGGCGAGGGCGGTCACGTCCGCCTCGTCCAGGACCCCCGGAGCCCAGGTCCAGTGCGCGTCGAGCACCGGCCCGGACGCGGTCTCGTGGACGAAGACGTTGATCTCCAGGGCGTGCGCGAGGGGCATCGCCGGGTCGGTCCGGACGGTGAAGGCGTCCTCCTCCGCCCCGGCGAACCGACCGAGGTAGTTGAACAGGATCTGCGGCGTCGGCAGGGCCGCGAGTTCGGGTCCGGCGTCCGGGTCGAGGCGGCGGGCGACACCGAAGCCGAGACCGCCGCCGGGCAGTTCCCGCAGCCGCTCCTTCACCCGCTTGAGCGCCTCACCGGCGTCCGCCCCGGCGAGTTCGAGCCGGACGGGGTATTCGCTGGTGAGCCAGCCGACCGTCCGGCCGAGGTCGGCGGGCCGTCCGCCGCCGAACGTCTCTTCCCGGCCGTGCCCCTCCACCTGGACCGTCACGTCGTCGTGGCCGGTGCGCGCCGCGACGGCCAGGCCGAGCCCGGCGACCAGCACGTCGTTCACCCCGGCGCGGAACCGGGCCGGGACCGGGCCGAGCAGCTCGGCGGTGAGCGCGGCGGGCACGGAACGGCGCACCGTGCGCGCGGCGCCGACCGTGTCGACGGCCCGGTCGAGGGCCCGTCCGCCGAGCGGTCGGTCCGCGCCGCCGAGCATCCGCGTCCAGAACGGGACGGCGTCGGGGTCGCGGTGCGCCGCCAGCCGCGCCGCCCATCCGCGCAGCGACGTGCCGGACGGCGCGAGCGCCGCCCCCGCCAACGCCTCGGCGAGGTCGGCCAGCAGGATCCGCCAGGACACGCCGTCCACCGCGAGATGGTGGACGGTGAGACCGAGCCGCCCGCCGCACCACACGGCCTGGACGACCACACCGCTCGCCGGGTCGAGCCGGTCGGCGGAGGCGTCCAGCTCGGCGCCCATGTCATGGGCCCCGGGAGCCCGCCACAGCACCGAGGCGGCCTTGACCGAGCCCACCGGCATGATCTCGGCCGTCCAGTCGGCGCCGACCCGCAGGCGGAGCGCGTCGTGGTGGTCGATGAGCGTCTGCAAGGCCGCGATGAGGCGGTCCGGCCCGTCCATCCGCGGGACGGGCACGACCACGGACTGGCTGTAACGGGCGAAGGGGCCGCCGAGGTCGCGGAGCCACGCGGCCATCGGAAGCAGCGGCAGCGGCCCCGACCGGTCCTCGGCACCGGGGTCGTCGCCGTGGTCGTCCACGGCGGTGGCGTGGAGCGCGACGGCGGCGGCGCTCTTGTGGTCGAACACGTCCCGGGCGGCGATCAGCAGGCCGCGCCGCCGGGCGCGGGTCGCGGCCTGGATGGCGGAGATGCTGTCGCCGCCGAGCGCGAAGAAGTCGTCGTCGGCGCCGACCGACGCGAGGCCGAGGACGTCCGCGAAGACGCCGCACAGCGCCTCCTCGCGCTCGGTGCGCGGGGCGCGTCCGGTGGCGGTGAACTCCGGGTCGGGCAGCGCCGCCACGTCGATCTTGCCCGCGGGCGTCAACGGCAGCGCGTCCAGCACGACGACGGCGGCGGGGACGAACGCGGCGGGCAGCAGCGCGGCGGCCCGGTCGCGCAGCGCGGCGGGATCGAGGGGCCGCTCGCCGTCGCCGACCACGTACGCGACGAGGCGTCCGTCGCGGGCCACGGCGAGTGCGCGGGCGACGTCCGGCTCCGCCGTGAGCGCGGCCTCCACCTCGCCGGGCTCGACCCGGTGACCCCGGATCTTCACCTGCCGGTCGGCGCGTCCGGCGAACTCCAGCGTCCCGTCGGCGGCGCGGCGCACCAGGTCGCCCGTCCGGTACATGCGCTCCCCGGGCGCGCCGGACGGGTCGGCGACGAACCGTTCCGCCGTCAGCGCGAAGCGGCCCCGGTACCCGCGCGCCAGCCCCGGGCCGGACAGGTACAGCTCCCCGACCCCGCCCGGCGGGACGGGCCGCAGCGCCGCGTCGAGCACCTGGGCGCGGGTCCCGGCGATCGGCGTCCCGATGGACGGACGCTCATGCTCGGCGACGCGGGCGCCGAGCGCGTCGACGGTGTACTCGGTGGGGCCGTAGAAGTTGTGGGCGGGCACGTCCGGGGTGTCGCGGAGCCGCGCCCACAGCTCGGGGGTGGCGGCGTCCCCGCCGAACACCAGCAGCCGGGGCCGCCGCGCCGGGTCGTCGAGCAGGCCCGCGTCCAGGAGTTCCAGCGCCAGTGCCGGGGGGACGTCCAGGACGTCGTAGCCGCGGGTGGCCAGGGTCAGCGGTTCGCGGAGTTCGTCGTCCCCGACCAGGTGAATCTCGTGGCCCGCGAACAGGTAGAGGAGGGAGTCCCACGAGGAGTCGAACGCGAACTGGAACGTGTGCGCGGCCTTCAGCCGGGCGCCGTCCGGGAGGGTGGCGGCGGCGTCGGCCATGACCGTGCCGAGGTGGTCGTGGAAGAGGTTGACCAGGCCGCGATGGGTGACCTCGACGCCCTTGGGCCGTCCGGTCGACCCGGACGTGTACAGCACGTACGCGAGCTGGTCGGGCTCAGGCGCGTCCGGCAGCGGGTCCGGCTCGTAGGCGGCGGCGTCGTCGGGCCGGACGACCGCGACGCCCGGGGGCGTCGGCACGGAACCGTCCGAGATGACGCAGAGCGGGTCGGTCTCGTCCACCAGCCGGGCGGTGTGGGCGGCGGGCCGCTCGGGGTCGAGGGCGAGGTAGGCGGCGCCCGATTTCAGCACCGCGAGCAGCGCGACGACGAGATCGGCGTCGCGGGGCAGCGCGAGCGCGACGACGCGTTCCGGCCCGGCGCCGCGTGCGCGCAGGAGCCGCGCCAGCCGGTTCGCGCGGGCTTCGAGTTCGCGGAAGGTCAGGCTTCCGGACGCGGCGACGAGCGCGACCGCCTCCGGTGTGCGGTCCGCCTGTCGTTCGAACACCCGGGTCAGCGGCTCGCCGTGCCCCGCGTCGACCGGCCGCCCGGTCAGCGGTGCCCGCTCGTGCGGCAGGGCGAGGTCGAGGCGGCCGAGCGGGGCGTCGTGCCCGCCCACGAAGGCGTGCAGGAACCCCAGGAAGCGGTCGCGGTGCCCGCGCAGCGCCTCCGGCGTGTGCGCGTCGGGGTTGGCGTCGAACTCGAACGTCAGCGCCCCGGCGCGCTGGTAGACGCTGACCTCCAGGTCGTCCACGGGACCGGCGGCGAGGTTGAAGGCGTGGCCGGTCGCGGCGTCGAACCGCAGCTCGTAGGTGAAGGGCTTGAGGTTGAGGGTCGGGCCGGTGAGCCTCCGGTCCGAGCCCACGAGCCCGAGGTCGCGTTGCAGGTCCTCGCTGCGGTAGCGCTGGTGGGTCCGTGCCCGCGCGATCCGCGCGGCGGTCTCCCCGGCGAGTTCGGCGGGCGTCCCGCCGGGCCGGACGGGGACGACGAGCGGCAGGACGTTCACCACCATCGCGGGCACGCGGGCGGCCGTGGTGCCGACCCGTCCCATGAACGGCAGGCCGAGGACGACGTCGTCGGCGCCGGTGACGCGATGGTTGTAGGCGGCGAACGCGGCGGTGACCAGCTCGGCCCAGGTGGCGCCGCACGCCTTGGCGGCGGCCTGGACGGCGGCGTTCGTCTCCTCGGGCGCCGCGATCCGCTCCCGCAGGAACGTGTGCGCGGCGGGCCGCGGCACGGCGGCCAGCGGCACCGGGTCGGGCGCCGCGCCCCGGTAGGCCGTCCAGAACTCCCGGTCGGCGGCCTGTTCCGCCGACCCCGTGTAGGCGGCCTCCTCGTCCAGCAGTACGCTCAGCGGCCGGAACGGGCACGGCGGCGGCTGCGCGCCCCGGACCGCGGCCGTGTACAGCTCCGCCGCCCGCCGGGTGATCAACGTCACCGAGTACCCGTCGATCAGCAGGTGGTGGTAGCGCTGGTACCACAGGTGCTCGCCCGGTCCCAGGACGAAGAGCACCTGCGCGCCGAGGTCGTCCCCGCACGGGTCGACCGGACGGGCGAGGTCGGCCCGCATCCGCAGGTGCGCGGCGGCGGACGGCTCCGCCTCCCCGCTCAGGTCGACGAGCTCGACCCGCCAGGGCGGTGCCGCGCCCACGGTCTGGTACGGGCCGTGCGGGCCGTCGGTGAAGCGGACGCCGAGCGCGTCCGCCTCACCGAGCGCGCGGACGACCGCCGCGCGGAACGCGGCGGTGTCCAGCGGGCCTCGCACCTCGACGTACTGGCTGACGTTGAAGCCGGGATGGGCGGGGTCGATGCGCTGGGCGTACCAGACCCCCTTCTGGGCTCCGGTCAGCCCGAGGTGGGGAGCTTCGGACATCGCGGTCAGCCCAGGCCCTTAAGCAGGGTCTCGACCTGGCTGAGGACGGCGGTCAGCGTCGTGTAACGGTCGGCGAAGCTGAAGTTCACGCCGTGGACCTGGTCGTTCTTGGCGGCCTTGAGCAGCTTCCACTGCGACGTGGCGAGCATCTCCTCGGTCGCCGGGCTGAGCTTGCCGCCCGAGTTGCCGATGAGCACGACGTCGGCGTCGGCGAGCGAGGAGATCTTCTCCTGCGAGTACTCGTTCTCGTGGGTGTCGGTCCGGTCGGACTCCTTGGCGAAGCCCGCGCCCAGCGAGTGGAGCACCTGGCCCATCCAGGACGTGCGGGTGCCGATGTAGAACTTGCCGTCCCCATAGGTCGAGACCAGGGCGAACCTGTTCTTCTGCAGCGGCCCGGCGTAGGCGCCCTTGACCTGGTCGATCTTGGCCGTGTAGGCGTCCTTGAGCCGCTTGAGCTCGGCCTCCCTGCCCACCGCCTGGGCGATCTTCTCGGCGGCGCCGACCAGCTCGCTGGGCTTGGCGACCTCGAAGTACAGCGTCGGCGCGATCTTGCCGAGCTTGTCGATCGGCCAGCCGAAGTCGGCGCCCTCGACGATGATCAGGTCCGGGCGCAGCTCGGCCACCTTCTCCAGGTTGATCTGGTCGCCCGCGCCGATCTCGGTGCTCTTGGAGATCTGCGCCGTCTGCTCGGGCGTCAGCTCCAGCGGCTCCTCGACCTTCGTGGTGCCGATCGGGACGACGCCGACGTCCAGCAGGGCGCCCGCCGCGTAGCTGATCGCGACGATGCGCTTCGGGTCCGCCGGGACGGTGACGGACCCGTTGGTGGCCTGGACCGTCCGCTTCTCGGCGGACGCCGCCTTCCCGTCGGAGCCGGCGTCGTCGGAGTCGCCGCATCCGGCGAGGGTGAGCGCGGCGACGAGGGCCGCGACGACGGCGACCAGCGGCCGTGATCTCCGAAGGACGTGGATCATGATTCTCCCGTGCGATGGGTCAGGGGGTGAAGGGGGTCAGCGGGCGAGGAGAGTGAGCCACCGGGCCACCGTCGGCTGCTCCGCGAGGTCCATGAGGTCGATGTCGGCGCCCTCGGCGCGCCACCGCTCCACGAGGGTCATGAGCCGGATCGAGTCCATGCCCTGGTCGATGACCGGGACGTCGTCGGCGACGTCCCCCGGAGCCACGCCCAGCACCTCGGCCACATCGGCGCGGATGCGGTCCGGGGTGAGCCGAGTCCGCTCCATGCTGTACTCCCTTGGAAGATCAAGTTAGGTTAGGCTTGCCTAAGATGGCGCGGTGCTCCATGATCTGTCAAGCCCGCCCGTCGGGCGATCGCCGTTCCCATCAAGGGGTTGTGCGATCTCTGAACGATAGGCAAGGCTTGCCTAACTTAGGTAGGCCTAATTTAGAGGACGGCGATGAGACGCGAAGGTGTTGCGGTGGTGACCGGCGGTGCCGGTGGAATCGGCGCCGCGATCGTCGAGGCGTTGACCGGATCCGGCCGACGCGTGGCCGCGCTCGACCTTGACGAGGACGGTCTGCGCGGCCTTGTGGAACAGGCCGGCGAACAGGGGCCGGCCATCACCGCGCACACCGTCGACGTCAGCGACGCGCCCGCGGTCGAGACCGCCTTCGACAAGATCGAGGCGGAGCTCGGGGCCGTCACCGAGGTCGTCAACGTCGCCGGGCTGCTGCGCCCGGCGACCGTCCTGGACACCACCGACGCCGACTGGGCCGCGACCTTCGCGGTCAACGTGACCGGCGTGTTCGTCGTCTCCCGCGCGGCGGCCCGCCGGATGAGGGGACGCCGACACGGCGCCATCGTCACCGTCGGCTCCAACGCGGGCGGCGTCCCCCGCGGGGGCATGGCCGCCTACGCGGCGTCCAAGGCCGCCGCCGCCCATCTCACCCGCTGCCTCGGCCTGGAGATGGCGCCCCACGGGGTGCGCTGCAACATCGTCTCGCCGGGCTCGACCGACACCCCCATGCTGCGTGCCCTCGGCGCCGGCGACGTCATCGCGGGGGACGCCGCCGCGTTCCGCACCGGCATCCCGCTCGGCCGTGTCGCCGAACCCGCCGACATCGCCGACGCCGTGCTCTTCCTGCTGTCCGAGCGGGCCCGCCACATCACCATGCACGAGCTGTACGTCGACGGCGGCGCCACCCTGCGCGCCTGAACACCCGGAGCCGATCCCCTTGACGATCCTCACCGAGCCCCACGCCGACCTCCTCAGCGACTACCGGCCCGGCGACTCCTTCTTCTTCCGTTCCCCCGGGCACACGATCCTCGCACGCGGCACCGCCGCCACCGTGCCCACCTGCAACGTCGGCAACCCCGTCGAGACGCTCGCGCGCCGGGTGCGGGAGACGCTGGCGCAGGCGCGGGCGGCGGGGCAGCCGCGCCCGATCGTGGTGGGCGCGCTGCCGTTCCAGCCGACGACGCCCGCGCGGCTGCTCGTCCCGCAGACCGTGCACTGGACGGGACCGTCCTGGACGGGCCCGCCCTCGGGCGAGGCGCCCGTCGAGTTCGGGTCGCTGCGGCACGCGCCCTCCCCGGAGGCGTACAAGCGGAGCGTCGCCGCCGCACTCGACCGGCTGGACGACGGAACACTCCGCAAGGTCGTCCTCGCCCGCGCGTTCCACCTCGACGACGTCGTCCGGGCCGACGTGCCCGCGATGCTGCACCGCCTCGCGCACGGCAACCCCACCGGCTACGTGTTCGCGGTCGATCTGCTGCGGGGTCACACGCTGCTCGGAGCCAGCCCGGAACTGCTCGTCCAGCGCAACGGGAGCGTCGTCACGGCCAACCCGCTCGCCGGGTCCGCGCCCCGCGACCCGGACCCGGAGGTCGACGCCCGCGTCGGTGAGGCGCTGCTCGCCTCGGAGAAGGAGCGGCACGAGCACGCCGTGGTCGTCGACGCCGTCGCCGAGGGCCTGCGGGAGTACTGCCGTGACCTGGAGGTCCCGGACGGGCCGTCGCTGTCGCGGACGCCGACGATGTGGCATCTGTCGACCCGGATCGAGGGCCGCATCGTCGACCCCGACATCGCGTCCGTCCAGCTCGCGGCGGCCCTGCATCCCACGCCCGCCGTCTGCGGCACCCCACGTGAGCCGGCCCGCAAGGCCATCGGGGAACTGGAGTCGTTCAACCGCGGCTTCTACAGCGGCGCGGTCGGCTGGACGGACTCCTCCGGCGACGGCGAGTGGGCGATCGCCATCCGCTGCGCCGAGGTGGCGCCGAACGAGATCCGCGGCTACGCGGGCGCCGGGATCGTCGCCGGTTCCGACCCCGAAGCGGAGCTGGCCGAGACGACCGCGAAGTTCCGCACGTTCCTGCGTGCGCTCGGAATCGACCAGGATCTGTGATGCTCCCTCACTGCACACCATGGCCCGAGGAGACCGCCGCCCGGTACCGCGAAGCCGGTCACTGGCGCGGCGAGACGTTCGGGGCGCTGCTCACCCGGCTCGCCGCCGAGCACGCCGACCGCGTCGCCGTCGTCGCCGGGACCGTTCGCCTGACCTACCGGGAACTCGACGACCGCGCGTCGCGGCTCGCCGCCGGGCTGGCCGCCCTCGGCGTGCGGCCGCGTGACCGCGTCGTCGTCCAGCTGCCGAACGTCGCCGAGTTCCTGGAGACGGCGTTCGCGCTGTTCCGGCTCGGCGCGATTCCGGTGTTCACGCTGCCCGCCCACCGGTCGAGCGAGATCGTCCATCTGGCCCGGCACGCGGAGGCGGTCGCCTACGTGGTGGCGGACGAGCACGCCGGGTTCGACTACCGGACGCTCGCCCGGCAGGTCCGCGACGAGGTTCCCGGCGTGCGGCACGTGCTCGTCGCCGGTGACGCCGAGGAGTTCACGTCGCTGGAGAGCGTCCACGCCGGCGCCGACGGCTCCGCCTTCACCGGGTCGGCTCCGTCCGACGTGGCCCTGTTCCAGCTCTCCGGGGGCACCACCGGCACGCCGAAGATGATCCCGCGGACCCACGACGACTACCTGTACAGCGTCCGCGCCAGCGCGGAGATCTGCGGGCTCACGCCCGACACCGTCTACCTGGCGGCGCTTCCGGCGGCGCACAACTTCCCGATGAGCTCCCCCGGCGTCTTCGGCGTCCTGCACGCCGGCGGGACCGTGGTGATGGCGCCGCAGCCCTCCCCCACCGTCGCGTTTCCGCTGATCGAGGCGGAGCGCGTCACGCTCACCGGGCTCGTCCCGCCGCTCGCGCTGCTATGGATGGAGACGGCGAAGACCACCTCGCACGACCTGTCCAGCCTGCGCGTCCTCCAGGTTGGCGGCGCGCGGTTCGCCGACACGGCCGCGGCCCGCGTCCGCGACACGCTCGGCTGCGACCTCCAGCAGGTGTACGGCATGGCCGAGGGGCTCGTCTGCTACACCCGCGCGGGCGAGCCCCAGGAGTTCCACCTCACCACCCAGGGGCGGCCCATCTCGGCGGACGACGAGGTCCGCGTGGTGGACGCCGCCGGGAACGAGGTCCCGCCGGGCGAGCCGGGCGAACTGCTCACGCGGGGGCCGTACACGATCCGCGGCTACTACCGGGCCGACGAGCACAACGCCGTCGCGTTCACCCCCGACGGGTTCTACCGGACGGGTGACGTCGTCCGCCGCCTGCCGTCCGGGCACGTCATCGTCGAGGGACGGGTGAAGGACCAGATCAACCGCGGCGGCGAGAAGGTCGCCGCCGAGGAGGTCGAGAACCACCTCCTCACCCATCCCGCGGTGCGGGACGCGGCCGTCGTGGCCGTCCCCGACCGGTTCCTCGGCGAACGCACCTGCGCGGTCGTCGTCCCGCGCGGGGAGCCGCCGACCCCGGCCGAGCTGCGGGCCCACCTGCGCGACCGGGGCCTGGCCCCGTACAAGATCCCCGACCGGGTCGAGATCGTCGACGCGTTCCCGGTCACCGGAGTCGGCAAGATCAGCAAGCGTGAGCTGCGCCGCGCCCTGGCCGCACGCCTCGCCCCCACCCCTTAGGAGCGTCATGGGCCTGCCCGGAATCACCCCGTATCCGATGCCCGACACCCTCCCCGCGAACCGGGTCGACTGGACTCCGGACCCCGAGCGGGCCGTCCTGCTCGTCCACGACATGCAGAACTACTTCGTGGACGCCTACAGGCGCGACGCGTCCCCCATTCCGGAGCTCGTGGCCAACATCCTCGCGCTGCGGTCGCGCTGCGCCGCGCTCGGCATCCCCGTCGTCTACACCGCTCAGCCCGGCGCGCAGACCCTCGCGCAGCGCGGGCTCCTCCAGGACTTCTGGGGCGACGGCGTGCCCGGTGACCCCCCGGCCGCGCGGATCATCGACCCGCTCCGCCCCGCCGACAGCGACATCCAGCTCACCAAGTGGCGTTACAGCGCGTTCCAGCGGACGTCGCTCGCGAGGATCCTCACCGAGTTGGACCGTGACCAGCTCGTCGTCACCGGCGTCTACGCCCACATCGGCTGCCTGATGACGGCGTGCGAGGCGTTCATGCGCGACATCGAGACCTTCTTCGCCGCCGACGCGACCGCCGACTTCTCCGCCGACCACCACGCCATGGCCATCACCTACGCCGCCGAGCGGTGCGCCGTCGTCCTCAACACCAGCGACCTGCTGACCGCGCTCTCCCGCGACCGCGCCTCGCGCCCTAGAGAACAGGTGTCTTAGAGAACAGGTGTTCTAGAGGACGGGCGGCGCGCCGGCCGTGATGGCCCGTGCCTGGCCCACCATCTGAGCCGCCCAGGCGCCCGACTGGGGGCCCGGCGGGAACTGCGCGGCGTGGTGGAATCCGGGACCGGTTACGGAGACCGTCACGAATCCGAGGTACCGGCGTTCCTTCATGAGAAGGAAGAGCAGGCCCAGGAGGCAGAACCAGACGAAGATGATGGTGAGGACGATGGCCACGACCGGGATGCCGTCGGTGACCTGGGTGGAGTCCTGGACCGTCCACGTGGCGCCGTGCAGCGGGTAACGCCCGTACGGAAGGATGACGTGCGTGCTGGTCAGGGCCATGTCGCCGATCTGGAGCACGACGGGCTCCATATCGTGCGAAGGAACCGGGTACATCGAGACCACCCCTGATGGAAGAACCGTCCGCTGCTGCGCGAGATTGTCTCACGCCAAAGGGCCCCGGCCCTGGCCGAACACGCATTTCGGCCACGCTCGGCCACCGTGTCGTGACCCCCGAAGCCCAGTAGTGATCATCGACCCGCGCCTTCCGCGTCCACGACGGATTTCGGAGAACGCGGAGTTCCTCATCACCTGACGGGACCGCTGCGATTACAGCGCCTTTCCGTCATCGAACACGTCGTTGTCCGACCGCGGCGCTCCATACCACGAACGCGAAATCGAATGGCTGGAACGATGGAAACGCGGAAAGAACCGGTGCCGGGCACGACCCGACTGGAAGATCGCGCCCGGCACCGGAGTCTTCGCGGTGATGGCCGCGCCCGGGGCGCGGCGCCGGTCGGCATTGTTGAGGCAAACCTAAGCGACCTTCGCGCCATTCACCATCTGTCCCGGTGGCCGCGTCCGGTCAGTTCCCCCTTCGGGGCATTCTTCGGCGGGACGGCATGAATCTGCGTTTGATGCGTTCCATGGCGAAATATCGGATGCCAGGGTCGAAGAATGAAATGTTCGGTGCGGCGACCGCCGCCGAGGGTCGGTGATCAGGAGGTTCGTGCCGGTGACAGCAGTTCGGACGCGATGGTATTGAGCAGGATGTTGGACGTGCCCTCGTAGATCGTGCCGACTTTGGCGTCGCGGTAGAACTTCTCCGCCCGGTGCTCGCGCCGCGTGCCGTTGCCGCCCATCGCGTCCACCGCCCGGATCGCGGCGCGCTGCGCCGCCTGCGACGCCACGTACTTGGCCATCGCCGCCAGCCGGATCCGCTCGGGCTCGTCGGCGCCGTTCACGCAGGCGTCCGCGGCCTGCCGGGTGAGGGCGCCGGCCGCGGCGACCTCGGCGGCGGACTCCGCGAGCGGGAACCGCACCCCCTGGAACTCGGCGACCGGACGTCCGAACTGCGACCGGCCGGACACGTGGCGGGCCGCGACGTCGAGCGCGCCCCGCGCCAGGCCGACCAGCTGCGCCGCGATGCCCACCCGGCCCAGCGTCAACGCCCGCAACGCCAGCAGCTCGCCGCGCCCGACGCCGCCGAGCACCCGGTCGTGGCGGACGGGAACGCCGTCCAGCACCACGTCGGCGGTGCGGGCCGCGCGTACCCCGAGCTGGTCGGCGGGCTCGGTCACCGTCAGGCCGGGGGCGTCGCGTTCGACGAGGAACGCGGTGACGGAGTGGGGTCCCGTCCGGGCGAACACCAGGAACAGGTCGGCGGCGAGCGCGTTGCTGGTCCAGCGTTTGCGTCCGGTGAGCCGCCACCCTCTGCCGTCGGGTTCGGCGACGGTCGCGAGCGCGAACGCGTCGCTGCCCGCGCCCTCCTCGGAGAGGGCGAACGCGCCCATGGTCGCGGACGCCAGCCGCGGCAGATGGCGGCGGCGTTGGTCGCCGTCGCCGTCCCGCAGGATCGCGCCGGTCACGAGGATGTTGTGGACGTCCACGGCGACCGCGACGCCGGAGCAGACCCGGGCGATCTCCTCGACGGCCGTGACGACGTCCGGGAACGTCCGGCCCTGCCCGCCGTAGTGGACGGGCGTCTCCATGCCCATCAGCCCCTCGGCGAACAGCGCGGCGACGAGACCGTCGTCCAGGCGGCCCTTGTGGTCCATGTCGTCCACGAGCGGCGCGACGGCGTCCTCGGCGAAGGCGCGGACGCGGGCCCGCCACGGGCCCGGGCCGCCGGTGTCAGTGTCCGGCATCGGCGCGCTCCTCCGCCGGACGGCCCGGGTCGAACGCGAACATCCGCCGCCACATGGCCTCCTGCCGGGACGCGGGCATGGTCCGCATGACGGTGTTGCGCATCGTGACGAGGAGCGGGCTCTCCCACTCCTGGTAGCGGCTCACCTTGAAGACCTGTTCGCGAACCCACTCCAGCCGCGGCAGGCGCCGCCGCTCGTACTCCCGCAACCCGGCGTCCGGCGTTTGGTCGGACGGCGCGTCGGCGAGGCAGTCGGCGAGGACGACGGCGTCCTCGATCGCCATGCAGGCGCCCTGCCCGAAGACCGTGGGCATCGCGTGACCGGCGTCGCCGAGCAGCGCCACCCGCCCGTCCACCAGCCGGTTCAGGCGTTTGCGGGCGAACAGGTCGGTGCGGATCAGCCGCTCGGCGGGCGTGTTCTCCAGGATGTGCCGGTTCGCCTTCGGGAAGCCGTCGATGAACGACAGGAGCTGCTCCTTGAGGACGGCGGGGCTCGCGGAGTCCCGTGCGGGCGTCCCGTTCCGGCCGATCGACCAGCAGACGCTGTCGTCGTCCACGGGCCAGGCGACCATCCGGGTGGCGTGCGCGCCGTACACCATCAGGACGGTCTCGGCGGGAAAGTGGGCGCTGCTGTCGCTGATGCCGCGCCACACCATGTGCTTCAGCGGGGTGGGGTCGCCGTCTCCGAGCATCTGCCTGCGGATCGCGGACCGCAGCCCGTCCGCCCCGATCAGGATGTCGGCGCGGACGGCACCGCCGCTCTGGAGGAGGACGTCGACGCCGTCGCCGTCGCCGGTGGCGCGGTAGCCGACGACGCGTTCCTCGTAGCGCACCCGGTCGGGTCCGACGGCGCGCAGCAGCATGTCGAGCAGGGCCTGGCGGCGGATGCCGACCCCGATGTCGGCGTGCTCGCGCTGGAACCGCCCGATCGGCGCCTCGGTGAGCGTGGAGCCGCCGTCGGTCACGACCACCTGGCTCTCCAGCGGCGACCCGAGTTCCTTGACGGCGTCGCCGAGGCCGACGCGGCCGAGCGCCGCGACCGCGTTGCCCCAGATCGTGAGGCCCGATCCGGCGAGGCCGCGCACCGCGTCGGCGCGCTCGTAGATCTCGATGTCGTAATCACCGCCGTTGTGGCCCAGCGCGGCGGCGGTGGCCAGCCCGCCGATGCCCGCGCCCGCGATGACGATCCGTTGCCGTGTCACGTTCTCTCCTGTCAGCCGGTGAGTTGCGAGGCGGTCGAAGTGGTCGGGGCGGCCGGTTCCTCCGGGTCGGGGCTCCGGTCCAGCAGTTCGGCCAGCGAGGCGACGGTCGCGTCCTGCTGCATCAGCGTCAGCGGCACGTCCACCCGCCGCTCGGCCCGCAGCCGCATCGCGATCCGCATCGCGCCGAGCGAGTGCAGGCCGTGGTCGGCGAGATCGTCCAGGACACCGATCCGCTCGGTGTTCAGGACCTCCCGGACGAGTTCGGCGACCTCGCGTTCGGCCGGTGTGCGCGGTTCGGTGTACGGGACGTTCCGTCCGTCCGCCCGGCCGGGATCGGGCAGCGCGCGACGGTCGATCTTGCCGTTCGGGTTGCGGGGCAGTGCCGCCATGGTGATGAGCGCGGACGGCACGAGATAGGACGGCAGCCGGGCGCGCAGCCGCTCGCCGAGTCCGGCGGCCGTCTCCGGGTCGGCGACGACATAGGCGATCAGGCGCGCGTCGCCGTCCGGTCCGGGACGCGCCACCACCGCCGCGCCCGTCACCCCCGGCTGCTCCGCCAGGACCGCCTCGACCTCGCCCGGCTCCACCCGAAATCCACGGATCTTGACCTGGTGGTCGTTGCGGCCGATGAACTCCAGGGTGCCGTCGGCGCGGAGCCTGCCCAGGTCGCCGGCCCGGTACTGGAGCCCGCCCGCCGGGTCGGGGACGAACCGTTCCGCGGTGAGGTCGAGGCGGCCGAGATAGCCGTTGGCGATGGAGGCCCCGGAGACGCGGATCTCGCCGACGCAGCCCATCGGCAACTGCCGTCCGGCGTCGTCGGTGACCAGGACCCGCTGGTGGCGCAGCGCCCGGCCGATGGGGCTGCCGCCGCCGGTGAACACGTCGTGTTCGGTCAGCTCGTACCACGTGCTGAAGATGGTCGTCTCGGTGATCCCGTAGGCGTTGACCAGCCGGGGCGCGGTGACGCCGTGGCGCCGGGCCCAGGGACGCAGCCGCGACGGATCCAGCCGTTCCCCGCCGAGGACCACGTACCGCAGGGGCGACGGCCCGGCGGGTTCACCGGGGGGCCGGAGCCCGTCCGCCTCGACCACCAGGTCGAACGCGGACGGGGTCTGGTTGAGGACGGTGACGCCCTCGTCCTCGATGACCCGGAGCTGGGCCGCGGGCGAGTGCACCTCCTCCTCGGTCAGGACGCGCAGCCGCGCCCCGGTGGTCAGCGCTCCCCACATCTCGTACACCGACAGGTCGAAGCCGTAGGGGTGGAACGTCGCCCAGACGTCGTCCGTGCCGGTGTCCATCTCCGCCAGGATCGCGGTCATGAACTGGGCGACGTCCCGGTGCAGGATCGGCACGCCCTTCGGCCGCCCGGTCGAACCCGAGGTGTAGAGGACGTACATGCGGTCGGATCCGGTGATCGCTTCCGGTGTTTCGCCGGTGTCCTCCGCGGAGTCGTCCAGGGCGTCCATGCGGGCGAGGGGCAGCCGCCGCGCGTTCTCCGGCAGGAAGGGCACCGGGTCGCCGTCGGTCAGGACCACGTCGGCGCCGGAGTCGGCGACCAGGTACGCGAGCCGGTCCGGCGGGTTGGCGAGGTCGAGGGGGAGGTAGGCGGCGCCGGTGCGGAGCGTCCCGACGATTCCGGCGATCATGTCGGCGGACCGGTTCAGGCACAGCGCGACGAGGCCGCCGCGTCCGGCGCCGAGCGCGGTGAGCCGTCCGGCGATGCGGGCGGCGCGCCGGTCCAGTTCCCCGTAGGTGAGGCGGTCGGGGCCGCAGGTGACGGCGATGGCGTCCGGGGCACGCGCGACCTGGTCGGCGAACCGGTGCAGCACCGTGTCGGTGACGGGCTCCGCCAGGTCGCCCTTCGCGTGGTCGTCGAGGATCCGCTTCTCCGGGGCGGACAGCATCTCCAGTTCGCGCAGCGGTGTCTCCGGGGCGGCGGTGAACGACTCCAGCAGCGCCTTCAGGTGCTGGACGAGCAGTTCCGCGCCTGGCCGGTCGAAGCGGCGACGGTCGTACACCAGCCGTAGCGGCATGTCGTCGCCGGGCAGGATCACCAGCGTCAGCGGGAAATGGGGACGGCCGTCGTAGGAGTATCCGAGGACCTTGAGCCGGATGTCGGCGAGGTCCAGTTCGGGCATCGGCGCGTTCTCGAACGCGACGTTGCTCTCGATGGGGGACGCGTCCCAGCCCGCCAGCCGTTGGATCTCCACCAGCGGCACGCTGTCGTGTTCCCGGCCGCGCGCCTGCGCGGCCTGGAAGTCGCGCAACCACTGCGCGGCCGGGCGGCGCGGGTCGATCCGGGCGCGGGCCGGGAGCGTCACGATCAGCGGGCCGAGGACGCCCGCGGCGCCGGGAAGATCGCGGGGCCGGTGCGCGGTAGTGCTGCCGGTCACCACCTCGTCGGTGCCGAGGTGCCGGGCCAGGACGACGCTCCACGCGCCCTGCACGATGGTGGCGGCGGTGAGCCGCTGCTCCCGGGCGACGCGCTGGATCCGTTCGGCGAGGCCGGGAAGGGTGAGGTGGACGAAGTGGTGGCTCGGTTCACCAGTCGTCACGGTCCCGCCGCCCTGGCCGAGCGGATCGCCGTGCTCGACACCGGCGAGCGTCTCCCGCCAGTAGCGGACGGAGTCGTCGCCTGAAGGGTGCTCGCGCCACCAGGCGACATAGTCGCTGTAGGGGCGGGTCGGCAGGTTCAGTGGCGCGGTGCCACGGCGGAGCGCGCGGTATCCGTCCAGGAAGTCCGCGATCGCGATGCCGAACGACCAGCCGTCCATCACCAGATGGCTGAACCTCCACGCGAACACCCACGTGTCGGCGGCGCGGCGGATCAGCGTGGCGCGCATCAGCGGCGGTCGCGCCAGGTCGAACGGGCGCATCCGGTCGGCGTCCAGCCAGGCCTGGTAGTGCGCGTCCCACTCCTCGTCGGGCACGTCGCGCCAGTCCTCCTGTTCGATGCGCAGGGCGGCGCGGCGGTGCACGATCTGGAGTGGTGTCCCACCGCGCCGCCAGCGGAAGCCGGTGCGCAGGATCGGGTGGCGGTCGACGACGCGCTGCCAGGCCTGGGCGAAGTGCCTGGTGTCCAGTTCACCGGCGAGCGTGACGCTGACCTGCTCGACGTAGGTTCCGGTGTCCGGGCTGCGGGTCAGTTCGTAGAGCAGCCCGGCCTGGATCGGGGAGAGCTCGTAGATGTCCTCGATGTCACGTGGGGTGGCCACGGGTAACCCTTCTTCGTCAGTGCCGCGGCTGGTCGTCGGCGTCGTCGGCGTCGTCGGCAAGCAGGTCGGCGAGGTCGTCGGTGTCGAGGTCGGCGAGCGGGAAGTCGCCGGGGGTCATCACGCCGGTCTCGGGTGCGGCGCAGTGCGCGGCGACCGCGCGCAGCCGGTCCGCGAGGCGCGCGACGGCGAGCGGGGCCGTCCCGCCCGGATTGGTCGGGTGTGTGCAGCGGACCCGGAGCGCGCCGTGGACGACGGCCGCCTGGACGAGGAGCGCCGCCCCGCCGGGGAACGGCGACTCCGGGCCCGCGAAGCCGTCGGGGAGGCGGAACGGGCCGTCTCCGGCCGGACGGTCATCGGTCCAGGTCTCGTCGTCCACCTCCGTCAGCACGGCGGTCGGCGGGCCGCTCCCGGGACGCGCGTCCTTGACGGCCGCCAACGCGGTCTCCGCGTCGTCCGCGTGCAGGGCGAGGCGGCGTGGCGTGCTGTGGCAGCCCACGCCGTCGCCGCCGAGGGGGGTCTCGGCGACGACCCGGGCGTCGCCGTGGCGGGCGTCGACGCACAACGCCCAGGCCAGGGCGGCGAGGAGCCCGTCGCCGAGACGCAACCGGTACGCGGCCTCCAGGTCGCTACGGAAACGGGCGGTCTCCTCGGGCGACAGCTCGAAGGACGTGGTGACGAGGTCGCCTCCGGTCGTCGCCGTTGACGGCGCGGCGGCGACCTCGCCGGCTTCGGGGTGGTCGGCCTCGGGTTCGGGACGGCTGGACGCCCAGCGGAGGAACGAGGGGGCGGGGCCGTCGAGGGGGCCTGTGCGGGCTGCCGCAAGGTCGGTGACGAGCGTCCGCCAGGAACGGGCGTCCACGGCGGCCCGGTGCGCCACCCACACGAGCCGCGACGCGTCCTCGCCGACCCTGATCACCGCGGCCTTGGCCGGAGGGGACGTGCGGGGGTCGATCTCGTCGGCCATCTCGGCGGCCATCCGGTCGGCCGCGTCCGCGCGCCGGTCCGGTGGGAGCGCCGTCAGGTCGACCTCGGGGAGCGAGACATCGCCGGGCTCGGTGGCGTGCTGCGTGCCCGTGGCCTCGTCGATCCGCAGGCGCAGCGCGTCGTGCCGCGCGACGACCCTGGCCATGGCCTGTTCGAGCCGTGGCATGTCCGGTCCGCCCGCGAGGTCCAGGACCAGGCGGCGGGTGGCCGGGACGGCGCCCGCCAGTACCTCCCGCTGCCCGGACGTGAGCGGAACGGACCCCAGGTCGCCGCCGTCCGCGTCGGGGACGGGCCCGAAGGTCAGGCGGTTCTCGGCGGCGAGCGCCAGGACCAGTTCCGCGATGCTCTGGTGCGCGAACAGGTCCTGCGGGGTGACGTCGATGCCCTCCGCCGTCACCCGCGCGATCACCTGGACGCCGAGGATGGAGTCGCCGCCCAGCGTGAAGAAGTTCTGGTCCGGGTCCACGTGGTCGAGGCGGAGGACCTGCGCGACGACGGCCGCCATGCGTTCGGCGAGGGCGCGCTGGTCGGGGTCGAGTTCGGCGGCGAGCCCGGCGGCGTCGGCGGACCGGGTCTCGGCGCGGGGCAGCGCGGCCCGGTCGACCTTCCCGTTGGCGGTCAGCGGCAGGGCGTCCAGCAGGACGACGTCGCGCGGCACCATGTAGGCGGGTAGCCAGCGCGCCAGGTGCTCGCGCAGGTCGTCGGCGTCGGCCTGGCCGTCCGGGACGGCGTAGGCGGTGAGCCGCCGGTGCGACCGGTCGCCGGTCGCGGTGACCACGGCGCGGCGCACGTCCGGGTGGCGTTCCAGCGTGTGCTCGACCTCGCCGAGTTCGATGCGGTGTCCGCCGACCTTGACCTGATGGTCGTGACGGCCCAGGAACTGGATCGTCCCGTCCGGCAGATACCGGCCCAGATCCCCGGTCCGATACAACCTGCGCCCGTCACCGGGATGACTGACGAACTGCGCCAGGGTGCGGTCGGGGTCACGCCAGTACCCCTCCGCCAAACCGACACCACCGATGAACAACTCACCGGTCACCCACGTCGGACACGGCTCGAAACGCTCATTGAGCACCTCGAACCACTGATTGCGCAACGGCCGACCATACGGAACCGACTCCCACGAAGGATCCACCCGCTCGATCGGATACGCGATCGACCAGATCCCCGCCTCCGTCGCACCACCCAAACTCACCACCCACGCGTCCGGAGCCAACGCACGCAACCGATCCGGCAACGACACCGGAATCCAGTCACCCGACAGCAGCGCCAGTTGCAGGGGCAGGCCGACGGCGTCGGCCGACGCCTGCTCGACGAGCATCTCCGCCAGGCCCGGCACGGTGTTCCACACCGTCACGTGGTGCCGCACGACCATCCGCGTCCACGCTGCCGCGTCCGTGCGGGCGTCCGGGCCGGGCAGGACGAGCGCGCCGCCCGCGCCGAGCATCCCGAAGATGTCGAAGACCGACAGGTCGAAGCTCAGCGACGACAGTCCGAAGGCGCGGTCGTCGGGGCCGATGGCGAACCGTTCGACGATGTCGACGCACGTGTTCAACGCCGCCCGATGACTGACCGCCACCCCCTTCGGCGTCCCCGTCGAACCCGACGTGTACAGGATGTAGGCGACGTCCCCGGGGTCTCGGGGGACGGGAGCGAACCGCGCCGTCCGCCAGTCGGCGTCCTCGGGGATCTCCACGATGGGCACGTCCGCGCATTGCGGGCTTCCGAAGGGGACGACCAGGCACGCGGCGCCCGACTCCCGGAGCAGCCACGCGCGCCGTTCGACGGGCAGGTCCGGGTCGACCGGCACGTACGCGCCGCCCGCCAGCGCCACACCGAGGACGGCGACGACCTGCCGCCACCCCTTGCGGACGCCGATCGCGACGGGCGCCCCCGGGCGCACGCCCCCCTCGCGCAGCGCGGTCGCGAGGGCGGCGGCCCGGCCGCGCAGTTCCCCGAACGTCAGCGTCCGGTCCTCGGCGATCACCGCGGGCGCGTCGGGGCGTTCCGCCGCCTGCCGCAGCAACGGTTCGTGCAGGAGGCCGTCCGGGATCCGCCCGGCCGTGTCGTTCACCTCCGCGCGGAGTCGCAGGTGCTCCTCCGGGGCGGGCGCCGCGGCGGGCGCCGTCCAGCCGTCGTCACCCGCGAGGCCCTCGACGAGCGCGGTGAACGCGCGGAACATGTCGGCGACCATCCCGTCCGGGAACAGCGCGCCGAGCACGTGCCAGCTCACGTCGAGTTGACCTTCGGCCTCCACGACGAAGCAGTCGAGGGTGACCTGCGGCGTCTGCGAGATCGTGTGGACGATGTCGCCGAGCCAGGCGAACGGCGAGTCCGTGCCCTCCCGCGCCAGGGCGCTGGTGAACACGACCGGCATCATCGCGTCGCGCACGCCGCCGCGGACGCGGGCCAGTTCGCGGAGCACCCGGACGCCGCTGACGAGGCGGTGCTCCATGTCGGTCCAACTGCGCTCCTGCATCGCCGTGGCCAGGTCGAGGAAGGTGGCGGGAGCGGCGGCGTCCACTTCCAGCAGCCCGAACGAGGCGAACTCCCCGACCAGCGCGCCGACCTCGGGGTGCAGCGGCAGCCGGTTCACGGCGGTGGCGTTGACGGTGAACCGCTGGCTCGCGCTCCATGTCGCCAGGACGGACGCGTACACCGCCGCGAGCGTCACCGACGGGGTCAGGCCGTGGGCGGCGGCGCGGCTCTTCACCCCGTCCCAGGTCTCGCGGGGGAAGCGGGCGGTGTAGCGGTCGAAGTCGGTGTCGTCGGCGTCCGCCCGGACGGTGGGCAGGCGCGGCGCCGGGGGCAGTGTGCGGACGCGTTCCCGCCAGTAGTCGAGGGAGCGCTCGTAGCCGGGGGTGTCGTGCAGCGCCGACTCGGCGAGGACGTAGTCCCGGAACGTGAGCGTCAACGGCTCCAGGCCACCGGTCTCCTCGTCCGGCGACTCGTAGGCGCGGCGCCAGTCGGGCAGCAGTCCGAAGAACAGGCTGGCGACGTCCGCCACCAGCAGGTCGAAGCTGAGCAGGGTACGGACCCGGCCGTCCGGCAGCAGCGCCAGCCGCAGTTCCCACAGCGGCCACTCGTCCGCCGGGCGGACCTGGGCGCGCATCCGCTCGCGCACCGCCGCCAGGACGCTCTCGGGGTCCGGTTCGTCCCGGAGGTCCATGACCTCGGGCGCGTAGGTCAGCGGCGGCGGCAACACCCGCTGGGTGGCGTCGGGCAGCACCACCATACGGAGCATGTCGTGGTGGTCGACGAGCCGCTGCCACGATCGGGTCAGCCGGTCGGGGTCGAGGTCCCGGCCCTCCGTTTCGAGGTAGACGTGCGCGGCGACGTCGCCGCCCTCGAACACGGCCGACCGGCCCAGCCATTGAGCCTGCTGCATCTCGGTGAGCGGGAACGGCTCGTACCGGGCGGCCGGATCGGGGACGATCTCCGGCAGAGCGTCCGGCGGCGCGGTGTCGGGCTCGGCGTCACCGGCGTGCGCCAGCATCCCGGCGACGGTGGGGTGGCGCATGAGCGTCCGCAGCGCCACCGGGACGCCGAGCTCGTCGCGGAGCCGCGCGGCGAGCCGGGCCGCGGCCAGCGAATGGCCGCCCAGCTCGAAGAAGTCGTCGTCGACGCCGATCGGGCCGCGGCCGAGGAACTCCTGCCAGAGCGCGACGACGCGTTCCTCCGTCTCGTCGCGCGGCGCGACGTACGCGGTGGACAGTCCCTCGCGGAGTTCGGCGGCGTCGTCGGCGGAGACGGTCTCGGCGGGCGGCAGGTCGAGACGCGCCGCGAGACCGCCCGACACGGGTCCGCCGCCGTTGCGCACGGGGTCCACCCAGTAGCGGCGCCGCTGGAACGGATAGGTCGGCAGGCTCACCCTGCGGAACGGGCCGCCGCGCAGCCGCTCCCAGTCGACCTCGACGCCCGCCGCCCACGCTCGGGCCAGGCCGGTCAGGGCCGTGGAGACGTCGTCGCCATGACCGTCGCCGGCGCCGTCCGGGCCGGGGACGGTGGAGGTCACGACGGTCCGTCCGGCCGGGTCGAGGCCGTGCCGCGCCAACCGGCCGAGGACGTCGCCGGGGCCCATCTCGATCAGCACGGTCCGGCCGTCCCCGGCGACCGCGCGGAGCCCGTCGGCGAACAGGACGGGAGCGCGCAACTGCCGTCCCCAGTACGCGGGGTCACGGGCCTGCTCGTCGGTGATCATCGTCCCGGTGACGTTGGACGTGAACGGCAGCCGCGGGCTGGAGAGGTACATGCCGCGCAGCTCGTCGGCGAACGGCGCGACGGCGGCGTCCATCATCGCCGAGTGGAAGGCGTGCGAGGTGTGCAGCGTGCGGTGCGGCACGTCGAGCCCGGCGGCGAACGCCTCGATCTCCTCGGCCGGGCCGGACACCACGCACAGCTCCGGCCCGTTCACCGCCGCCAGCGACAACCCGCCGGTCAGCAGGGGACGCACCGTCTCGGCGGCCGTCCCGACCGACAGCATCGCGCCGGGCGGGCACCGCTGCATCAACCGGCCCCGCGCCGCGACGGCGCGGAGCGCGTCGTCGCGGGACAGCACGCCCGCGACGCACGCCGCCAGCAGTTCGCCCACGCTGTGCCCGGCCATCGCGTCGGGCCGCACACCCCACGACGCGAACAGCCGGACGAGCGCGTACCCCACCGTGAACAGGGCGGGCTGCGCCAGACCGGTCGCGGTGAGGTCCCCGTCGCCGCCGTACAACGGACCCAACAGGTCGAGGTCGGCGACGTCCCGGAGGACCTCCGCGCACGCGTCGACCTCGTCGCGGAACACCCGCTCCGACTCGTACAGGCCGCGCGCCATCCCCGCGTACTGGCTCCCCTGCCCGGGGAAGAGGAACACCACGCGCGGCTCGCCCTCGCCCGCGTCGAAGACCTGGCCGGGCAGGCCGGCGGACACGCCGGGCCCGTCGGTTCCGACGGCGAAGCGCCGGTACCGGAAGTGGCGGCGGCCCGCCTGCGTGGTGCCCGCCATGTCGGCCAGCACCCCGGCGTCCGGCGCTCCGGCCACGGCCGCGGCCGTCCGGTCCGCGGCCGTGCGCGCCGCGTCCGGCGTCCGCGCCGAGGCCACGACGATCTGCGCGGGACGCGGCGGGTACGGCTCCGGGCGCGGCTCGGCCGGGGACGGTTCCTCCAGGACGACGTGCGCGTTGGTGCCGCCGATCCCGAACGAGCTGACGCCGATGCGCAGCGGGCCCGGCGCGTCCCAGGCGGTCTCCTCCGTGACGACCCGGAACGGCGACTTGTCGAAGTCGATGTGCGGGCTGGGACGGCGGAAGTGCAGGCTCGGCGCGAGCCGCCGGTGCCGGAGCTGGAGGATCGCCTTGAGCAGCCCGGTGATCCCGGCCGCGGTGTCCAGGTGACCGACGTTGGACTTCACCGAACCGATCGCGCAGTACCCGCACTCGGCGGTGTAGTCGCGGAACGCGCGGGTCAGCGCGGTGATCTCGATGGGGTCGCCGAGCGGTGTGCCGGTGCCGTGCGCCTCGACGGCGGTGACCGTGGCGGCGTCGACGCCCGCGACGGCCAGCGCCGCGCTGATCACCTCGGTCTGGCCGTCGACGCCGGGCGCGGTGAAGCCGGCCTTGGCGGCGCCGTCGTTGTTGACCGCCGAGCCGCGGATCACCGCCTCGATACGGTCGCCGTCCTCGACGGCCCGGTCGAAGTCCTTGAGGACGACCACCCCGGCGCCGTTGCCGAACACGGTGCCCGCGGCGTCGGCGTCGAAGGGGCGGCAGTGCCCGTCCGGGGAGAACACCAGGCCCTCCTCGTGGAGGTAGCCGGTGCGCTGCGGCACGCGGATCGACACGCCGCCCGCGACGGCCAGCTCGCATTCGCCGTCCAGGATGGACTGGCAGGCGAGGTGGACGGCGACCAGCGACGTCGAGCACGCGGTCTGGACGGTCACGGCGGGCCCGGTCAGGCCGAGCCGGTACGCCGTCCGGGTCGCGAGATAGTCCTTGTCGTTGTGGATGAGCACGTCGAAGGCCTCACCGCCGGGCAGCAGCGGGCCCCCGGGAACAAGGTTGCTCATCAGGTAACTGGGGGCGTTGCATCCGCAGAAGACGCCCGTGACCGGGGCCGTGGCTGGAGGACGGCCCGCGTCCTCCAGCGCCTCCCACACGATCTCCAGGAACACCCGCTGCTGCGGGTCGAGCAGCGCGGCCTCGCGGGGGACGAAGCCGAAGAAGGCGGCGTCGAACTCCTCGATGCCGTCGAGGGCGGAGCACGCCCCGACGTAGCCGTCGCGCCGCGCCACTTCCGGGTCGAGGCCCGCGGCGGCGAGGTCGGCGGCGTCCACCCCGCTGATCGACTCGACGCCGCCGGCGAGGTTCGTCCAGAACTCGTCGGGGGTGCGCGCGCCCGGCAGGCGGCAGGCCATGCCGATCACGGCGATGTCACCAGTGCTCATTCCTCTCCGTCCTTCCACTGGGCGCAGGCGTGGCGCCGGTTCCGGGTCGGGTTGCGGTTCGCGCGCCGCGCGGCGCCGCGGGACCGGCCCTCGCGGGCCGCCGCGGTGAGGTCGGCGCTGCCGTCCAGCCGGGCGGCGAGCGCCCGGACGCTCGGGGCCTCGAACATCAACGGCAGCGGCAGGTCGGCGCCCGGCAGGTCCGCGTCGGCGAGGCGGGTGCGGAGCGTGCCGCAGATCCGGGTGACCATCGCCGAGTCGAGACCCATGTCGAAGAAGCCGTCGGTGACGCTGATCCGGTCGGTGCCGAGTTCGGCCGCCACCACGGCGGCGATCACGCGTTCCAGGTCGGTGGCGGGCGGCACCGGCGCCTCGCCCGCGGCGGCTGCCTCGCCCGCGAGCCGTTCCAGCTCGCTCCGGTCGACCTTTCCGATCGAGGTCAGCGGCAGCCGGTCCAGGATCACGATCGTCGACGGGACGAGGGCCGCCGGGAGGCGTTCAGCGAGTGACCGGCGCAGCCCCGCGCGGGTCGGGCGCGGCGCCGCCGGGGCCGTGTCGGGGACGCCGCCGACGAGGGCGTGCAGCGGTTCGTGGCCGTCGTCCAGGTCGAACCGTGCCCGCAGCTCGGGGCCGAAGTGGGGGTCGCCGACCTGGCACAGGCCTAGTCCGGCGGCGGGCGCGGCACCGTCCAGGAGTTGGGCGATCAGACCGGTCTCGATCAGGCTGAAGTCCCGCCACAGGCCGCCGTAGAGCGGTCTGATCGCGCGGGACTGCGCCACCAGGTAGACGGCGAACGGCGCGCCCGCCGCGAGCGGCGCGTTCACCGAGGTGAAGCCGGGACGCGCCGGAAGGGGCTCGGTGTCGAGGGGGAACAGGCGGTGACCGTCCGGGCCGTAGTGGTAGGCGCCGCCCGGGAGGCCGTCCACGCCGCCGTCGGCGACGTCGAGATAAACCTGGACGGGGTAGAGCCCGCCGGCGGACCCGTAGGCGTGCCGGTCGCCGTCCCGCAGCCCTTCGAGGAGGCGGGACAGCGCGTCCAGCGGGACGGGGTCGGCGGTGAACCGGCGGTGGCTCGACCGGCGCGGCGCGGCCTCGACCTCGGGCAGCGTGATCGCGTCGGCGGCGGGCAGGAGGCGCAGCCCGGGGCGGGCGGCCGTGAACTCCAGCCGTTCCGCCGGATCGAGCAGGACGCCTTCCAGGTCGCCGTCGAGGAGGGCGAGTTCGTCCGCGCCCGGCAGGGACGGGGCGGCGTCGCCGGGCGCGGACGAGGCGGCCCGCGTGACGAACGCGGCGAGCCGCCTGCGGTGCCGGTCGCCGTGGGCGATGACGACGGCGTCACCGACGCCGGGCGCGGCGCGCAGGGCGTGTTCGATCTCGCCGAGTTCGATGCGGTGTCCGCCGACCTTGACCTGATGGTCGTGACGGCCCAGGAACTGGATCGTCCCGTCCGGCAGATACCGGCCCAGATCCCCGGTCCGATACAACCTGCGCCCGTCACCGGGATGACTGACGAACTGCGCCAGGGTGCGGTCGGGGTCACGCCAGTACCCCTCGGCCAAACCGACACCACCGATGAACAACTCACCGGTCACCCACGTCGGACACGGCTCGAAACGCTCATTGAGCACCTCGAACCACTGATTGCGCAACGGCCGACCATACGGAACCGACTCCCACGAAGGATCCACCCGCTCGATCGGATACGCGATCGACCAGATCCCCGCCTCCGTCGCACCACCCAAACTCACCACCCACGCGTCCGGAGCCAACGCACGCAACCGATCCGGCAACGACACCGGAATCCAGTCACCCGACAGCAGCACTCGGCCGAACGGCAGCGTTTTCGGTGAGCCCGTCCGCTCCACGTGGTCGACGACCAGTTCCATGAGCGCGGGAACCGAGTTCCACAGGGTGATGCCGTGTTCGTCGACAAGATCCGTCCAGTGGGCGGGGTCGGCGCGTCGGGTCGGGTCGGGCAGGACGAGCACGCCGCCCACGCCGAGCACCCCGAAGATGTCGAAGACCGACAGGTCGAAGCTCAACGAGGAGACGCCCAGAACGCGGTCGTTCGGGCCGATGGCGAACCGCTCGACGATGTCGACGCACGTGTTCAACGCCGCCCGATGACTGACCGCCACCCCCTTCGGCGTCCCCGTCGAACCCGACGTGTACAGGATGTAGGCGAGGTCCTCGGGGCGCGGCCGGGCGTCTCCGAGCACTGGCCCGGTCACCGGCGCGCCGGTCTCGTCCGGGACGTCCCGGAGCACGATCGTGGCCCCCGACGATTCGACCAGCCACCGCCGCCGCTCCTCGGGCAGGCCGGGATCCACGGGGAGGTAGGCGGCGCCGATCCGCGTCACCGCGAGGACGGCGACGATCTGCCGCCACCCCTTCGGCAGGCTCACGCCCACCACGTCGCCGCGTCCGAGCCCCGCGGCGATCAGGTCGGCGGCGAGGGTCTCGGCCCGCCGCGCCAGCTCGCCGTAGGTGAGGGTGCGGTCCACGGCGATCACGGCGGGGGCGCCGGGGCGTTCGGCGGCGCGTGCGAACACCCCGTCGGACAGCGTGCCGGTGGGCACCGGGCCCGCCGTGTCGTTCACCCGGGCCCGGATCTCGGCCTGGTGCGGGGGAAGCGGCACGGTCGGCGGACGTTCCCACCGGTCACCGCCCGCGACCAGCTCCTCCAGGAGGAGACGGTAGGCCGCGAACATGTCGTCGAGCACCCCGGGCGGGAAGTAGTCGGCGGCCGCGTCCCAGATGAGCGTCGCGCCGCCGCCGTCCTCGAAGACCTGGTGGTCCAGCAGGACCTGGGGCGTCTGGGAGATGCCGTGGACGGCCCGTCCCAGCCAGGCGAACGGCGGCTCGCCGTCGCCGAGCCCGAGGCCGCTGGTGAAGACGCACGGGAGGATCGCGCCTCCGGTAGCGCCGTCGCGGCGGGCGAGGTCCCGCATCACCTGGACGCCGGAGTACGACGCGTGCTCCAGGTCGCGCCACAGGCGACGCTGGACGTCCGACGCGAGGTCGGCGAACCGGCCCGGCGCGGCGCAGTCCACGGCGAGGGGGTCGACGGCCGTGAAGTCGCCGACGACGTCCGCGAGTTCCGGGTGCGCGTCCGGCCGGTTGAACAGCGTGACGTTGACGGTGAACCGGGGATCGCGGCTCCAGGCGCCGAGCACGGCACTGTAGGCGGCCAGGAGCACGGCCGACGGCGTCACGCCATGGGACCGCGCCAGGTCCACCAGCCGCGTCCACGTCGCGGCGTCGACGCGGTGCTCCCGGCGGGCGAACCGGGCGGGTTCGCCGGGACGCCACGCCAGCACGGGAAGCCGCGGCGCGGACGGGAGATCCGGCAGCCGGTCCCGCCAGTAGGCGACGTCCTCGGGACGCGGGGACCGCTCGGCGACCGCCCAGTCCCGGAACCCGAGGACGAGCTCGGGCAGGTCGGCGGCCGGGTCCTCGTACAGCCGCCGCCACTCCCGCGACAGGACGTACAGGCTCCACAGGTCGGCGACCAGCAGGTCGACGCTCAGGTGCAGCCGGGCGCGCCCGTCCGGCGCGCGGGTCACCGCGATCCGGTGCAGCGGTCCCTCGTACGGGGACGGCACCTCGTGGTCGAGCGCGGCCCGCGCCTCCTCCGGCGGGACGCCGCGCACGTCGAACAGGTCGAAGCCGCCGGCGTCCGGCGGCGACTGGGCCGGAACCCGCTGGTGGCCGTCGGCGGTGACGACGGCGCGCAGCATGTCGTGCCGGGCGACGATCCGCCGCCACGCCGCCTCCAGTCGCGCCAGGTCGAGGTCACCGGCGTCGATCTCCAGGTAGGCGTGCGCCGCGACGCCGCCGTACTCCTGCTCGACGCCGCGTCCGACGAGGTAGGCGTGCTGGATGTCGGTGAGCGGGAACGGCTCGTGCCGGTCGGACGGCGCCGGGACGAGCGGCGGCGCGCCGTCCGCGGGCGGGCGGTCGAGGCCGGAGACGACGGCGTCCACCAGCGCCCGCAGGTCGTCGGCGCCCGCCGGGACGGCGACGCCGGTCGCGTCGAGGATCTCGGCGCGCAGCCGGGCGGCGCGCCGCGAGTCCAGCCCGGCGGCGGGCAGCGGCAGGTCGGGGTCGATCTCCCAGGGCTCGACGCGGGCGAGCGCGGCGGCGCGGTCGCGCAGCCACGCCTCCACCGCTCCCGGCCGGGCGCCGGGGGCCAGGCCCAGCAGCCCTCTCCGGTCGGGCGACCGGCCCCCGGCAGGCACTCCGACGGGCGTCCCGGCAGGAGCCGGTCCCGGGTCGGCGGACGCCGTGTGGACATGCAGCGCGCGCAGTTCCCCGGCCAGGTAGCGGCGCCTGATCTCCTGCCGCCGCACCTTGCCGCTGGTCGTCAGCCTGATCTCCCCGGCCCGGACGAGGACCACGGCGTGCGGCTCGGCGGCATGGTCGGCGATCACGGCCCGGCGGACGCGTTCGGCGACCTCGCGCAGCGCCTCGGTGTCGGCGGCGCGGACGCGCGGGTCGACGGCGCGGACGACCACGAGCCGTTCGGTGTCGTCGCCGGGCACCGAGAACGCGGCACTGAGCCCCGGGCGGACCACCGGGGCGTCGCGTCCGGCGGTCAGCTCGATGTCGTGCGGGTGCAGGTTGCGGCCGTCCAGGATGATCAGGTCCTTGAGCCGGCCGGTCACGTACAGGGCCCCGTCGTTGACGACTCCGAGGTCGCCGGTGCGCAGCCACACCCGCCGCTCCGGGTCGTCCTTCAGCGGGGCGAGCGGGCTCGGCGCGTCGCCCCAGTACCCCCGCGTCACATGCGGGCCGGTCACGTGGATCTCCCCGACCACGCCGTCGGGGCAGCGGGCGGCGGTGTCGGGGTCGACGACGGCGATCCGGGTCCCGGCGGCCGGGGCGCCGCACGAGACGAGGTCGACTCCGCCCTCGCCTCCGGCGGGGGCGGGCGTCAACCGTCCTTGTTCCAGGTCGGCGGCGTCGACCCGAAGCGTGCGGGCACCCCGGCGGTCGACCGTCGCGAGCAGTGTCGCCTCCGCCAGGCCGTAGGCGGGCAGCAGCGTCTCCGGCCGCAAACCCAGGGGCCGCAGATGCCGGGCGAAGCGCTCCACGGTCGCGGCGCGCACCGGTTCGGCGCCGCAGATGAGCGCCTGCCAGTGCTCCAACCGCACGTCCGCGAGCTGGTCGATGGAGACGCGGTCCACGCACATGTCCAGCGCGAAGTTCGGCGCGGCGCTGGAGACGAGGCCGCCGCACTCTCCGATCAGGCGGAGCCAGCAGGCCGGGTCCTGAAGGAACGCCTCGGGCGGCAACAGGGTGGCGGTGCCGCCGCAGAACACGGGCGCCAGCAGGCACCCGATCAGGCCCATGTCGTGGTGCACGGGAAGCCAGGACACCGCGCCGAGCGGCGAACCGGCCGCGTCGTGTCCCGTCCCCTCGCTGATCATGCCGATGTTGGCGACCAGGTTCCCGTGCGTGATCACGGCGCCCTTCGGGGCGCTGGTGGAGCCCGAGGTGTACTGGATGAGGGCCGGAGTGTCCGGACGGACGCGGCACGGCCGCCACGACGCGGCGTCGGCGGCGTCCTCGACGAACAGGACCGGGACGTCCAGGGCGGGCTCCACACCGCGCGTGGTCAGGACGGCGGCGGGGCGCGCGTCGGCGGCCACCGATTCGAGCCGTCCCCGGCGGCGGGCCGAGCGCGGCGGCGGGCACGGGACCGCGCACACCCCCGCGTAGAGGCAACCGTAGAAGCCCGCCACGAACTCCGGTCCGGGCCCGCTGAGCAGGAGCACCCGGTCGCCGGGGACGACGCCCGCGGCCTGGAGTGCGGCGGCCACCTCGCGGGCGCGCCGGTCGAGGTCGCCTCGGGTGAGCAGGTCGGTGACCGCGCGGCCGTCGGGGGCGTACCGGAACGCGGCGCCGTCCGGTTCGAGGTCCGCCAGGGCGCGTGCGCCCTCGACGAGGTCCATCGCACGGTGCGGAGCCGTCGGATGCCGCCCCATCGGATCACTCCCAAGCGTCGATTGCCGGGGCCGTTCGCCCCACTCACCGTCAATTGTCGAAATCACGGTCCATCGACGCATCAGGGAAGGTACCGTGCTCTTTACCGGGGTAGGTCCGTCACGCTAAGAAGGCGCGATCACGCGCCACCGACCGCCGACCCCGCAATGCAAATGCATTCGCACGGTACAACTGTTCGCCGGACGGAAATAGGATTTCCGTTTGGTCGGCCTTGTCGGAATTATTCGGCGCCCGGCGCGGATACCGGCCGGAGCTCGTCGGCGTCCGCGCCCGCCCGCCCGCGCGAGCCTGCCGGAAGCGCCACCGCGACCGCCGCCCCCGCCAGCAGCACGATCGCTCCGGCGGTGAGGACGTCGTGCAGCCCCGCCACGAACGCCTCCTCGGCGGCGGCGATCACCCGCTCGGCGAGCCGCGGGGACGCGTTCGCGCCGGTCGCCGCCGACCCGCCCTCGCGCAGGAACGCGTCGGCGACCCGATCGCGCTCCGCGGGCGGCAGGCCGAGGCCGTCCAACTTCGTGCTGACCAGCGCGGTGAACCGCTCGGTGAGCAGCGCGCCCAGCACGGCGACGCCGAACACGATGCCGAACTGCCGGTGCGCGTTGGCGATCGACGACCCCACCCCGGACCGTTGCCGCGACACCGACGACAGCACCAGCGCCGTCGTCGGGCTCAGCGCCAGCCCGATCCCGGCGCCCATCAGCACGAGGCTCCACCACCAGCGTCCGTAGTCCGCGTCCACCGTGAGCCGGTGCATGGTGAGCAGCGACACGGCCGAGACGGTCAACCCGAGGCCGATCGTCAGCCGCTGCCCGAGTCGCGCGGCCAGGGGGCCGGACAGCGGCGCGGTCAGCACGATGGCGACCGAGCCCGGCAGGAACGCCAGCCCGGTGTGCAGCGCCGACTCGCCCCTGACCTGCTGCATGTAGAGCGACAGGAAGAAGAACATCGAGAACAGGCCGAACCCCAGCAGGAACGAGACCAGGTTGCCGACCAGGAACGGCCGCAGCCGGAACAGCGCGGGCGGCAGCATCGGGTCGGTGGCCCGGGTCTCGACGACCGCGAAGGCCGCGAGTCCGACGGCGCCCACCGTGAACGCGGCGAGGATCCGCGGGGACGTCCAGCCCTCGGTCCCGCCCTCGATCAGGGCGTACGCCAGCGCGCCCGCGCCCACGACGGCGGTGAGCTGCCCCGCCACGTCGAGCCCCTCGCGCCCGCCGCGCGCCTCGGGCAGCGTCCGCGGCCCGAGAACCAGGACGAGGACGGCGACCGGCAGGTTCAGGAAGAAGATGCCCGGCCAGCCGTACGTTCCGACCAGCCAGCCGCCGAGCACCGGACCGGCGACCAGCGCCAGCCCGGCCACCCCGCTCCACATGCCGATCGCGCGGCCCCGCTCCTTCGGATCGGGATAGATCCACGCGATCAGCGACAGCGTTCCGGGCAGCATGGCCGCGGCGGCGAGGCCCTGGAGCGCGCGGGCGGCGATCAGCATGCCGGGCGACCGGGCCAGGCCGCAGAGCACCGACGTCACGGCGAAGGCGGCCACGCTCACCAGCAGGACGCGGCGGCGACCGTACCGGTCCCCCAGCGTCCCGCCGGTCAGCAGGAAGGCGGAGAAGAACAGCGTGTAGGCGGTGATGACCCACTGCTGGGCGGACAGCCCGGCGGACAGGTCGGCGCCGATGTCGGGGACGGCGACGGTCACCACGGTCACGTCCAGCAGGGCCATGAAGGCGCTGAGGAACAGGACCGCCAGCGGCGCGAGGCGGTGTCCGCGACGCGATGCGCGACGGGCCACGGGAGCTCCCCCAATTGTTACCGACCGGTGGTCAGTAGGAGTGTGTGCGCGCTCCGGTGCGCTGTCAAGCGCGATATCTCGCCTGCTACAAAATGCTAGACGATGCTCCCTACTTCGCCCTTGCATAATGCTCGTGCGGCATTACAGAATCGTGTGGGTAAGGACGAAATTGATCGACTTGGGCGTGAACCGCTCCCTGCCCGCCCTGATCAGTCCACGCACATGAATTCCACCGGGGGTACCGCCGTGAATCCACCGTCCGACGCGCGAACCACCGACACACCGACCGCCGACCCGAGCATCGACACGAGCACCGTCGACACGACCATCACCGACACGAGCACCACCGACGCCGGTACCGAGGGCGACATCGGCGGCGTCGACCGGATGGTGCTGCTGAGCGTCCTGTCCGGAAGCTGGCTGGCCCAGGCGGGCTACGCGATGGCCAAGCTCGGTGTCGCCGACCTCCTGGACGACGGCCCGCGCACCGCCGACGACCTCGCCGCGGCCTGCGGCGCCCATCCGGAGGCGCTGCACCGGATGCTGCGCGCGCTGGCCGCGGTCGGCCTCTTCGAGGAGCCGGGCCCGCGCACCTTCGGCCTCACCGACGCCTCCGCACTGCTGCGCTCGGACGCCGCGCGGTCCGCCCGGCTCGGCGCGATCATGTACGGGGAGGAGGTGTTCCGCTCCTTCGCGGAGATCATGCACACCGCGCGCACCGGACGGCCCGCCTTCGACAAGGCCTACGGCATGGGCTTCTACGAGTACCTGGACGCCGACGCCGAGGCGAGTCGCAGATTCAACGCGGCCATGGGCGGGCTGCGCGAGACGCCCGCCGTGCTCGCCGCGAGCCACTGCCTGGACGGCGTCCGCACGCTCGTCGACGTCGGCGGCGGCACGGGGAACCTGCTCGCCGACACGCTGCGCGCGCACCCCGGTATGCGCGGGGTGCTGCTGGAACTACCGGAGGCCGTCCGGCAGGCGCGCGGGCGGCTCGCCGGTGCCGGGCCCGGGGTGCTGGACCGCGTCGAGCTGGTCGAGGGCAGCTTCTTCGACCAAGTGCCGTCCGGCGGCGACCTGTACGTGCTCGCCCGCTGCCTCCACAACTGGTCCGACGACGAGGCCGTCCGGATCCTGCGGACGGTGCGCGCCGCGATGGAACCCGGCGGCCGCCTGGTCATCCTGGAGAAGCTCATCCCGGAGGGGCACGGGTTCAGCCCCGCGAAGCTGGTCGACCTGCTGATGCTCGTCATGGTGACCGGCCGCGACCGGACCGAGGCCGAGTACCGCGACCTGCTCGACCGCTCCGGCTTCGAGATGGTGGCCTCGCACCCGGCACCGGTGCCGGACCCGCGCGCCGAGAGCGCTATCGAGGCCGCCGCGGCCTGAAAAAATCCGGGGGTACGGGATGTTGGAAAGGTCGGGGCGACCCGTCCTGCACCCGGGGGCGCCCGCGCGGGAGGTCACCGCCGGGAGGGTTTCGTTCGCCGGGCCGCGCTGGGACTGGGGTGACGGCGCGCCGTTCGACGCGCTGACCACGGCGTTGCGACGCGTTCGCCGTGGTGAAGGGGGGACGCTGCTCGTCCGGGGCAGCTTCGGGTCCGGGCGCAGCACACTGCTGCGCGCCGCCGCCTCGCACGCGGAGCAGGGAGGCTTCCGGACGCTGCGCATGTTCGGCCACATCGCCGAGCGTGACGTTTCCCTCGGGCTCGTCGAACAGTTGATGGACGCGCTGGAGGGCCTGGACGGACGACCCGGCTCGCTCCCCGACTGCGGACCGACCCTGTACCGGGTGCTGCGCGGCCTGACCCGCCGTTCTCCGGTGCTGCTGTGCGTGGACGACGTCCAGTGGGTCGACCCGGCGTCCCTGTCGTGTCTCGGCTACGTGACCCGGCGCATCGAGAACCTGCCGTTGCTGATCGTGGTCGCCGTCCGGGAGGGGGAACCGGCGTCCGACCCGGCCGGCGTCGCGGAACTGGCCGGCGGGGGCGTGTGCCACGGCGTCGTCACGCTGGAGCCGCTGACGCACGGCGAGACCGTCGAGGTGGCGCGCCGCCACGCCTCCGGCGCGTCCGACCTCGCGGCCGCGGCCGCGGGTGAGGTCTGCTGGCGCCTCACCCGCGGCAACCGGCTGCTGCTCCGCGAGGCGATCCGGCTCCTGGACACCCGTGTCGCCGTCACCGACCAGACCGCGGCCGGTCCGGAGCTCGCCGCCCGCGTGACCGCGGACCTGGAGCGGCTCGCCCCCCGCGCCGTCGTCTCGGCGATCGCCGAACTCGGCGACGCCGCCGACCGGGAGATGCTGGCCCATGTCACCGGGCTGCTGGAGCACGACTGCGAGGACGCCGTCCGGGCCCTGACCGCCGCCGGGTTCGTGCGCGCGGACCGGGCCGGTCTCGTCCATCCGCTGGTCCGAGCCACCGTCGTCGCGCACACCTCCGCCACGGTCCGGGCGGCGCTGCACGGCTCGGCGGCGTGCCGGCTGCGCAGCCGCCGGTCCCCGGCCGAGCGGATCGCGCGGCATCTCCTGCACGTCTCCCCCGGCTTCCGGCCGTGGGCGGCCGAGACGCTGCTGTCGGCGGCCCACGCCGAGATCCTGCATCGTGGTCCCGGCGCGGCCCCCCTCATCGACCGGGCCCTGCGGGAGAACCTGCCGGCCTCCACCGGCGCGGAGCTGGTGATCGAGCTCGGCCGGGCGTTCCTGCGGCGGGACATCGCGGGGGCGCCGCCCTGCTTCGACCGGGCGGCGGCGTTGACCGCCGTCCCCCGCCTGCTGGCGGACGCGGCGGTCGGCAAGGCCACCGCCCTGTTCCATCTCGGCCGCCACGACGAGGCCCGCCGCACCCTCGAACCCGTCGCCGGCAGCGGGCCGCTGCGGTCGCTGTTCACCACCTCGCCCGTCCCGGCGGGCTGGGTGCCCCGGGCCGGTCTCGGACACCTGGACCTGCTGGTCGACTGTCTCGGCGAGTTCCGCGCCGGCCGGCTCACCGAGGAGGCGTGCGACCGGGAGGCCGCACGCGCCCGCCAGCGCGGCGACCTGTGCCACGAGGCCGTCGCGCTGCTGATGCGCGGCCATCTCGCCCTGTCCGCCGGGCGGCTCGCCGTGGCCCGCCGCGGGCTCGCCGAGGCCCAGGCGAGGCTGGTCGAGGCCGGGGCCGCCCGGACCTCCGCGCTGCTCCGGCTGGCGTTCACCGGTCAGGCCGAGGCCGCCGTCCGGTCCGGTGACACCGCCGCGGCGGCCCGTGCCCTGGACGCCACGGCCGGTTTCGACCGCCTCACCTCCGCGTGGTGGGACGCGGTGCTGCTCGTCACCCGCGCCGAGGTCCGGGTCGCGGCGGGCGACGTCGACCGCGCCCGCGCCGACCTGCTGAACTTCCACGACTGGCTGGACGGCCGGTCCGACGCCCCGGCGCTGATCTCGTCCCGGCGGGCCCGCGCCGCCGTGCTCGCCCACCGCACCGGCCTCGGCGACCACGCCCGCCGGTTCGCGTCCCGGGCCCTCGACGTGGCGCGGGCGGCGGCCCCGGCGGACCGGGCGGCGACCGATCCGTCCGGCGGCCACCTCGATCTCGGCCTGGCCCTGCACGCCTTCGGCGTCGTCCACGGCGACCCCGACGCGCTGCTGCGCGCGACCCGGCTGCTCGCCGGGACCCGCGCCCGGCTGGACACCGCGCAGGCGCACGTCGACCTCGGCGCCGAGCTGCGCCGCCGCCGCCGGAACCGGGAGGCGCGGCACCACCTGCGCGAAGGTCTCACGCTCGGCGTCGTCTGCGGCTCCGACGAACTCGTCGCCCGCGCCGAGGACGAACTCGTCGTCGCGGGCGGCAGGCTGCGGCGCCCGCCCCCTCACCTGCTCACCAACGGGGAGGAGCGGGTCGCCGTCCTCGCCGGTGAGGGACTCAGCAACGGGGAGATCGCCCGGCGGCTCTGTATCACGCGTCGCACCGTTGAGGCACATCTGACGCGCACGTACCGTAAGCTCAGCATCACTAACCGCAGCCAACTGCCGCGGGCCCTCCGCGACCACTGCCTCCCGCACGACTGAGACCACGGCCTCAGACCCCGCGCGGCGCCGTGACCGCGAACGCCCCGCTCCCGGTGGCGGGCTGCCGTTGGACGTCACCGAAGCCCAGAACCACAGGGGGTGTGGGGTGCTCGAACGACTCGGACGTTTCTGCTACCGGCATCGGAGACCGGTCGCGCTGGCCTGGCTGGTAGCCGCCATCGCGTTGTTCGTCGTCGGCAACCGGGTCTTCGACCGGTTCAGCACCGAGTTCCACGGCGCGCACATGGAGTCGGTCGCGGGGAGCGAGCGGCTCGCGGCCGCCAGACCGCATGGGCCGCGGGTCAGCGCCGTGCTGGCCGGTCGGCCGGTCGACGATCCGGGGTTGCGGCGGGCCGTCGACCAGGCCGTCACGGACGTGCGGCGGATTCCGCACGTGGCGGTGGCGCGCGGGCCGTACGGCTCGTCCGACCGGTCCCTGATCGCCCCGGACGGGCGGGCGCTGCTCATCCACGTCGACCTCGCCAAGAACCTGTCCGACGGGACGGAGCGCGACACGGTCGACGCGGTGGCCGCGCGGCTCGACGAGCTCCGCCGGACCGGCGCCGAGGTGCACCTCGGCGGCTCCGAACTGGTCGGACGCGCCTTCGCCGAACAGTCCCGCGCGGACGTCGAGCACGGCGAGACGGTGGCGCTGCCGCTGACCCTGCTCGTCATGGTGTTCGTGTTCGGCGGGCTGATCGCCGCCGGGCTGCCGATCCTCGCGGCCCTGGGGTCGATCGCCGGTGGGTTCGCGGCCCTCTACGGCTTCTCCCACCTCATGGACCTGGATCCCGATTCGGCGTCGGTGACGACGGTCCTCGGGCTGGGCGTGTCCATCGACTACGCCCTGCTGATGGTGAACCGCTACCGGGAGGAGCGGGGAGCCGGTCTCGCCGTCGAGGACGCGGTCGGCCGCATGATGGCCACGGCGGGACGGACCGTCGCGTGGTCGGCGATGACGGTCTGCGCGTCGGTGGCGGCCCTGTTCATCTTCGACGTCCCGACGTTCCAGGCCCTCGGCGCGGCGGCGCTGTCGGTGGTCCTGGTCGCGTTGTTCGTGTCGCTGACCCTGGTCCCCGCCCTGCTCGGGCTGGCCGGTAGGCGGATCAAGCCGAGCCGGTCGGCCGAGGGCGCGGGTGCCGACGACGGCCTGTTCGCCCGCATGGCGCGGGCGACCCGTAAAAGGCCGGTGCTCACCCTGGTCGCCGTCGCCGCCGTCCTGCTGCTGGCGGGGGTGCCGTTCCTCGACGCGGAGCCGCGGCTGTCACGCGTGCAGGCGCTGCCCGCCGACGCCGGTCCGCGCCAGTTCGAGGAGACCGTCGCGAAGCGGTTCCCGGGCCGGACCCTCGACCCGCTCCTCATCGTCGCCGAGGCACCGGCAGAGAAGGCCGCGAAGTACGCGGCGTCCGTGCGGGCCGAGCGGGGGGTGACGGCGGTCGAGTCACCGGAACCGCTGTCGCCGCGCTGGTCGCTGATCGAGGTGCACGTGGCGGGCGATCCGCAGGGGCAGGCCGCGCGTGACCTGGTGAAGACGTTGCGGGCCGAGCGACCGGAGTTCCGGACCTGGGTCACCGGGAGCGCCGCCGTCCTGGAAGACCATATGACCGAGATCAGGCGCGCGCTGCCGTGGGCGGCGGCCTGGATCGCGGTCGCGATGTTCGTGCTGCTGTTCGCGATGACCGGGTCGCTGCTGGTCCCGATCAAGGCGATGGTGGTGAACACGCTGTCGCTCGGCGCGTCCTTCGGGGTGCTGGTCTGGGTGTTCCAGGACGGTCACGGCGCGGGCCTGCTCGGCTTCACCTCCTCCGGGGGCATCGAGGTCTGGGTGCCGGTGCTGGTGTTCACGTTCGCGTTCGGGCTGTCGATGGACTACGAGGTGTTCCTGCTGTCCCGCATCAAGGAGCTGTACGACCAGGGCACTCCCACCCACCTCGCCGTCGAGCGCGGCCTCCAGCGGACCGCGCGGATCATCACCTCCGCCGCCCTCCTGATGATCATCGTGTTCGCCGGTTTCGCGACCGGTGAGCTGCTCGGCATCAAGGAGCTCGGCGTCGCGCTCGCCGTCGCGGTGGCCGTGGACGCGACGCTGGTGCGCTGCCTGCTCGTCCCGGCGGCGATGACGCTGCTCGGCGAGTCCACCTGGTGGGCGCCGAGGCCACTCCGCAGGTTGCACCACCGGCTCCGACTCGGCGAGAGCGGTTGACACCGGGCCGGGTCGGCGCGGACCCTCACGACCATCCACAGCCCCGCATAGGGAGAATGTCCGGATGGCCGTACATGAGATCCGCATCGACCCGGCGCTGTCCCTGCGCGAGGAGCCCGGCACCGGTCACAACCGCTGGCATCCGGACATCCCGCCGGTGGTGTCCTGCGCGCCGGGCGACGAGGTCGTTCTGGGGACGCGGGACGCGTTCGACGGGCAGTTCGACATGTCCAGTACGGCGGAGTCGGTGGCCGCGGCCGACCTGAGCGTGGTGCATCCGCTGACCGGCCCGGTGTTCGTCGAGGGCGCCGAGCCCGGCGACCTCCTCGAAGTGGAGATCCTGGAGGTAACGCCCGACGCGTTCGGATTCACCGCGCAAGCGCCGGGTGTCGGGTTCCTGAGCGACGAGTTTCCCGATCCGTTCCTCGTCCGTTGGACGATCGCGGACGGCTGGGCGACGTCGGCCGACCTGCCGGGCGTCCGTATCCCGGGCGCCCCGTTCATGGGGACGATCGGGCTGGCCCCCGGGCCCGACACGCTGCGGCGGATCACCGAACGCGAGCGGACGGTCCTGGAACTCGGCGCTCCGGCGCTGCCTCCGTCGGCGGCGGGCGCGGTGCCGTCCAAGCCGGAGATCGCCTCCACCGGGCTGCGCACCGTCCCGCCGCGAGAGCAGGGCGGCAACGTCGACATCAAACAGCTCACCGCCGGGAGCCGCCTGTTCCTTCCGGTCGACGCCCCCGGCGCCCTGTTCAGCGCCGGGGACGCGCACTTCGCGCAGGGCGACGGCGAGACGTGCGGGACGGCGATCGAGATGCGGGCGACGCTGCGGGTCCGGTTCGCCGTGCACAAGGGCGAGGCGCGGGAGAAGGGCATCACCGCCCCGAGGTTCTCCCGCGACGAGTACTGGGTGGCGCCGGAGTTCGCGGCGCCGCGCCGGTTCTTCGCGACCACGGGCCTGTCGATGAGCCGCGACGGCGCCACGGTGGTGGCGGAGGACGTGTCCCTCGCCGCCCGCAACGCGGTGCTGAACATGGTCGACCACCTGTGCGAGCGGGGTTGGAGCCGCCAGCAGGCGTACGCGATCTGCAGTGTCGCCGTCGATCTCAGGATCAGCCAGGTGGTGAACGTGCCGAACTTCCTGGTGTCCGCGTTCCTGCCGTTGGACATCTTCACCGACCAGCGCGTCCCGATCACCGGATAGCGCACCCGCAGCCCGCCCGGGGTTGACGTCGTTCCCCACCGTGATACCGAGAAATCGGACAACTAATGGGATCGGGGGATCAAAGCGACACCAGGGTGGTGCGACATGAGAACTGGGCACGACCGCCGACGCTTCCTGATCGGAGCGGCCACGGTGGGCGCCGGGTACACGGCCGGTGCCGTCGTGGGCGCTCCGGGCGAGGCCGCGGCCGGCACCGGGGCGGCGCCTCGGGAACCCGACGACGCGACGACGCGGGTCCTCCTCAATAATGTGGGTTTCGACCCGGCCGCGCCGAAGCGCGTGGTCGTCACGGCGGGTTCGCCGCCGGGAGGGTTCCGGCTCGTCGACGCGGCCACCGGGGAGACCGTCCTCAGCGGGCCGCTCGTCGACGCGGGCCGGGTCGCGGACTGGGACGACCGCCGCTACTGGACGGCCGACTTCTCCCGGGTGGAGCGGCCCGGCGACTACTTCGTCGCCGTGGGGGCGGCCCGCTCGGCACCGTTCAAGATCGAGGCGACGGTGCTGGAGCGGTATACGCTCTCGCACGTCGTCCATCACTTCAAGGGCTGGCGGTGCTCCGGCCAGTACGACAAGTTCGACCGTCATGTGCCGCTCGGCAGGACCGGGAAGACGTACGACGCGCACGGCGGCTGGTACGACGCGACCGGCGATTTCGGTAAGCATTTCACGCAGTTGTCGAGCCTCTCCTATTTCAACACCCTGCAACTTCCGCTCACCGCGTGGTCGTTGTTCGTCTCCCATCGGGAACTGACCGCACGAAAAGACGAGAACTTCACACAGTTGCGCACCTGGATGCAGGACGAGGGCTTGTACGGAGCGGACTACATCCGGCGCGTGCACGTTCCCGAACAGTCCTTCTACAGCGGCATCCGCCAGCCCGGCCCCCCGAAGGACCCGCTGAAGCGCACCCTCGGCACCGAACAGGTCTGCTTCCGCGAGGGCGGCGGGGTGGCGATCGCCGCATTGGCCATCGCGAGCACACACGACGTGTCAGGCGACTACGAAAGCGCCGAGTACCTGTCGACCGCCAAGGTCGCCTTCGCGTATCTCGAAGCCAACAATGCCCGGCTCACCAATGACGGCAAGGAGAACATCCAGGACGACTACAACGCGTTGCTCGCGGCCGTCGAACTGTATCGGGCCACCGATGACGACACCTACAGGAAGAGCGCCGACAAACGCGCGGCGAGCCTTGCGTCCCGGCTGGTCACCTGGCGCGACTACCGCGACTACTGGCGGGCCGACGACGAGGACCGCCCTTACTTCCACCCGTCCGACGCCGGACTCCCGGTCGTCGCGCTGCTCACCTACGCGGGCATCGCCGACGGCGAAGCCAAGGACCGGGTGCTGGACGCCGTGCGCCGGTCGATGCTGTTCGAACTGTCGGTCACCGGGGAGGTCACCAACCCGTTCGGATACGCCCGCCAGCTCGTCCAGGACGGAAACGGCGACCGGGCCGCCCAGTTCTTCTTCCCGCACAACGTGACGCCGCGGGCCCGTGACCAGTGGTGGCAGGGCGAGAACGCGCGCATCGCCTCACTCGCGACGGCCGCGCGTCTGACCGCGCGGGCGTTCTCCGACGACCGCGCGTTCTCGGCGAGGCTGCGCTCGTACGCCGCGGACCAGCTCGACTGGATCCTCGGCGCCAACCCCTACGAGGTGTGCATGCTCGACGGTTCCGGCCAGAACAACCCGCAGTATCTGTGGCTCGGGTCGTGGCAGTTCCTCCAGACCGCGGGCGGTGTCGTCAACGGCATCACCGGCAAGAACGAGGACGGCAGCGGCATCCTGTGGGACCACGGCTTCGCCAAGACCGGCAAGGACGACGACTGGCGGTGGGGCGAACAGTGGCTCCCCCACACCAGTTGGTACATGAACGCCGTCGCCCTCGGCTGAGAAGCGGCCCCCGACAATGGATGTGGCGGGCGGACGCGGCCCGCGTCCGCCCGCCACATCCATGGAATATCGCCGATAGGACCACCTCATCCGGGCCGTTGAGCGCCGCAGAAGTTCCATTCGACATCTAGGGCATGCGGCGTGGGCCTCAGCCGATCACGACGCCGAGCGAGCCCAGGAAGGCCAGGCCTCCGACGATGCCGAGGAGCACCCACCGGAACCGCACGCCCGCCCGGCGCCGGTACTGCATCGCGCTTCGTCCCAGCAGCGCGCCGGGGACGCCCCAGATCAGCGCGGTCATCACCAGATTGAACCAGGCCGTGGCGTCGGTATGGGTCGCGCCGAGGCCGGTCTCGTCCACCAGCCCCACCACCACCGCCAGCTTGATCACCAGTTCGGCGAGCGGATAGAACGCCTGGAGCCCCGCCGCGCCCGCCAGCCCGCCGAGCAGCAACCAGCCGGGCACCCGGCGACCCCACGAACGGATCGTCGCCTGCGCCATCGCGATCGTCAGCCCCCGCAGCCCGCACGCGAGCGCGATCACACCATCGGTGCCGTTGAAGCTCTCACCGCGAAGCGGCTTGGACGCGACCAGGACGACGCACACCGCGATGAAGACTCCGATGAACCACGTCACCGCAGTGACAGGCCAGGTCTCAGGACGGGTCGGGGGCTCGGGACGAGGGGAAGGCCGGGAAACAGCGAGCGTTGTCATGCCCGAATCCTCGCCGGGCCACCTCCCGAGAGCCTCCCTCCCGCGGGTGAGCCCGCTCCCCCCACCGACCGAACGTGCGTCGCCTCGGGGGACGCCCCTCGTCCGGCACTACTGTGCCGAGCATGCGCATGCTGCACCTCGGGCTCAGGGTCACCGACCTGGAACGCTCGCTCGCCTTCTACACCGCGCTCGGGTACACCGAACTCGGCAGCGTTCCCGAGTCAGGATTCGGCAGCCTGACCATGCTTCAACTGCCGGACGATCCTTTCGCCAGCCTCGAACTCGTGCACGACCCCGCGAGACCGGTCAACGACATCGGCGCCGTCAACCACCTCGTCATCCAGGTGGACGACCTCGACGCCACGATCGCCGACCTCGCGGACGGCGGCATCATCGCCGAGCCTCCGTCCGAACCGGGCCCGGGAATCCGAACGTCATGGCTGACCGACCCCGACGGCTACAGAATCGAACTCGTCCAGTGGCCCCCCGGCCATCCGCCCGGCATGACCGCAGCCGATTTCTCCCGCTCGTGACAAGGCGGCCCACCGATCGAGCCGGTCGCCCTAGCCGGGATAGCGGATGGCCTCTTCGAGCTTGACGTTTCCGGGCTCCGCGACGACCTGCGGTTTGGGGGGAACCTCCTGTATGGCCACCAGGTCTTCGAGGGGAATGCGTGGGGGAAGGGACCGCCACCGGTCCGCCGGGCTCTCCTGCCGCTGATCGTCGCTCATGCAACCATCATGCCCCGTACCTCCTGGCCGGGCCACTGCTCACAGAGGCGGGTTCCGTGGCTTCTTCCACGAATAAGCCCGAGTAGCAGCAGAGTGGGCGGCGCGTTGATGCAATTGGCGCAGCCTTAACGCCGATGAAGCCGGCCGCCGACCTCGCCGGCGACCGGCTTCACAGCCACCACCCGCACAGGAGCGGGGGCGATATTCGTCAGGCGCTTTCCGTGCGGCCGGTCACGGCACGGAACGCCCGCGCCAGCACCAGAAGCGGCACCACGAACACGTAGAAGAAGATCGAGTACTCACCGCCGTCGAAAACGAAGCCCAGGTAGATGCCGTAGCCGAGCATCGCGATGCCCAGCGCGACGTACGCGACACGCTCCAGCGGCTTGGAGCCCGGCAGCGCCGCCGCACCGGCCATCAGTAAGCCCGAGACCATCAGGGCGACGACATACCACGAGAACATGGGATCAACACTGAAATCGAGGTTCATCTGCTTCCTTGCGCGGGGGGATGGGATGAAAACGGCAGGACTATAGCGCAGGGAAGGCAACGAGTTCACAGAATTATCCGAGAGGTGCGGGATACGCCGTTGACCGCCTCAAGAACGGTCACGTTGAGAAGCCGTCAACCTACAGTGAGTCGCCAGGCAATTCATTTCTTAACACTGCCCCGGTCGGGCCGGTTCGGTGAGTTCGCACCACTCAATGGCGCGAACTCCCAACCCTGGGCGATGCCGCGCAGTTCTCCGGGGCAGCCCGATGCGCCAGTGAGGCCCGAGCCAGAACTGGCCGGATTTTTCAGGGTCATCACCGGCCCTAGGTGGAGCCGGGATCGGCCGCCCGGTTCCCCGTTGAAGGTTCAGGCCGTCCGCGACGCTCTACGGGGCGACGACCCGTTCGCATCCGGTGCCGGAGACGATCAGCCCGCCCTTCGGGTCCGGAGAGGTGCTCACGTTGTCGCACGCGTACTCTTCTCCCTGCGCCTGGTCGTTCAGGGCGTACCCGGTGAGGCCGGGTGCGCCGTCGGCGCCGCGGGCGCAACCATGACCGGTCGCCTCGGCGGTGACCGGGTTGAAGACCACGCCGGCGCAGTCATAGACGATGATGGCCGAGGCGGAGCCGACCGCACCCAGGGCAGGACCGCTCCCCGCGATCCAGGCCACCGCCCCGGTGATGGCGGCAACGGCCCACGACAGTGAACGAACACGCATGACAACCTCCATGACCGAGAGTGACTGAATACACTCTTTGAGTAACCGAAAACGGGCGCGGTAACCCTCGTTGCGGTCAGCCCACGTGGACCGGACGGCACCCAGCCGGTAGACGGGCGCCCAAGTCCTCTCACCGAAGCGTGAGCGTGGAGGGACGCCGAACTGCCCCGACAACTCCCATGTCCGCCGACGCCTACTTGCGCGGGACGGGAGTATCCCTCCGAGTCACCACCGCCCCGCACGGCCATCCGTGCACCTCTCGTCGGACATCGATGAACCGGTCAGTCAGGGTCGCGGATCATGTGCCGGTCGTCCTCGGTGCGGCGGGACAGGTTCCGGGCGGCCAGCAGTTCCAGGAGCGGAACGGCGACGCGGCGGGTGGTGCGCATCGCCTGGCGGGCGTCGCTCAAGGTGAACGGTTGGGGCAGTTCGGCGAGCACTTTCAGGGCGTGGCGATCGACGTCGGGCAGCAGGACGATGCCGGGCGCGACGCGCAGCAGCCTGCCGAAACGTTCGGCGGCGGCCAGCTCGGCGTTGCCCAGGCCCAGCTCGGCGAGCCGGTCGGCGGTGGGCGCGCCGAAGGGGTCGGCGGCCAGGTCGCGTTCCAGCAAACGAACGGCCCGGTCGAGCGCGTCCGGCAGGCCGGGGACGTCGCCGGGCGGGGTCAGCAGCCCGGACGCGCAGTCCAGCCCGGCGTCCGCGGCCAGCACGGGCACCAGCGCGGGGTCGGGCAGGCCGAGGCGCCGGGCCGCGGCGGCGACCGGCATTCCCGGCTCCAGCGGATGGGCGGCGCGGTGCCGCCGCTCGGCCTCGGCGAGTTCCGCCGCGTACTCGGCCCAGCGTTCGTCGCCCGTCCACCAGTCGCCGTGCCGGGGGGCGCCCACGGTCGGCAGGCCCATCGCGGCCAGTTCCGCGCCGCGCCGGGGGCCGCGGCGCAGGTGGGAGGCGGTGACGTCGCTCGCGGCGCGCACGCCCGCCAGCTCGGCGGCCCGCGCCCTGGCCGCGCCGCGCCGGGTGAGCGGGGGCGGGTCGACGTCGAGGACGACGAGCCCGGCGGCGATCCGGCGGCGTCCCGGGTCGCGGAGCACGGCGCGGTCGCCGTACCGCAGCGGCAGGGGCCGGTCCAGCCGCAGCCGCCCGTGCGCGGGCCCGAGCGGGCGCAGGCGGCACGGCACGGCGGCGGTGCCGATGTGCAGGATCAGGTGTTCCGGGAGCGGGGCCGAGGTGGTGGGGCGCAGCTCGACGTCCATCGAGTCCGCCGGGCGCCAGGCGCCGGGGGTGAGCAGCGGCAGGCCGCGCGGGACGTCGTCGCGGTCGACGCCGCGCAGGTTGAGCGCGACCCGCGCGGTGGCCGTCACCCGGTCGCGGGGCTCCCCCAGCGCCTCGACACCGCGCACCCGGACGGCACGCCCCGTCGCGTTGAGCAGCTCATCACCCGGTTGGACCGTGCCCGCGCCGAGCGTGGCGGTGACGACGGTGCCGGCGCCGCGGATGGAGAACGACCGGTCGACCCACAGCCGGACGGGCGCGGCGGTGTCCGGCGGGGGCAGGTCCGCGACCAGGTCGGCGATGGCCGCGCGGACGTCGTCCAGCCCGTCCCCGGTGACCGCGCTGACGGCGACGGCGGGCAGGTCGCGCAGCGTGCTCTCCGCCATCCACTCGTGCGCCTCCTCGATCGCCGCCGCCGGGTCGGCCAGGTCGGAGCGGGTGACGACGAGGACGCCGCGGGACACGCCGAGGGCGTTCAGCGCCTCCAGGTGCTCGGCGCTCTGCGGCATCCAGCCCTCGTCGGCGGCCACGACGAACAGCACGGCGGGCACCGGGCCCACCCCGGCGAGCATGGTGGCGACGAACCGCTCGTGCCCCGGGACGTCGACGAACGCGACCTCGCCCGCGCCGGGCAGCGTCGTCCAGACGAACCCGAGGTCGATGGTGAGCCGCCGCCTGTGCTCCTCGGCGAGGCGGTCGGGCTCCATGCCGGTGAGGGCGGCGACGAGCGTGGACTTGCCGTGGTCGACATGGCCGGCGGTGGCGATCACGTGCATGGTCCTCGTCCTCCCCATGTCCTCATCGCCCCCGTCGGCGGGGCGAGGTCAGCCGCGCGCCGCGCGCAGGTCGGCCTCGATCCTGGCGGTGGTGTCGAGCAGCAGCGGAAGCATCTCGCGGCGCATCGTCCCGGTGGCGGTGCGGCTCGCGGAGGTGGAGACGTTGACGGCGCCCACGACCCGGCCCGACACGTCCCGGACGGGCGCGGCGATCGACCGCAGGCCCTCCTCCAGCTCTTGGTCGACCAGCGCCCATCCCTGCGTGCGGACGCGGCCGATCTCGGTGCGGAGCGCGGCCGGATCGGTGATCGTCCGCGCGGTGAGCGAGCGCCGCTCCATCCTGGCGAGGCGCTCTTCCAGCTCGTCCTCGGGGAGCGCGGCGAGCAGTACCCGGCCCATGGACGTGGCGTGGGCGGGGAAGCGGGTGCCCACGTTGATCGCGACCGTCATGATGCGCGTGGTCGGGACGCGCGCCACGTAGACGATGTCGTCGCCGTCCAGGACCGACACCGACGACGACTCGTTGACCATCGCCACGAGCATCTCCAGGTGCGGCTCGGCCACGTCGGGCAGCGACAGCGCGGACAGGTAGGCGTAGCCGAGCTGGAGCACGCGCGAGGTCAGCGAGAACTGCCTGCCGTCGAGCCGCACGTAGCCGAGGTCGACGAGGGTGAGCAGGAACCGGCGGGCGGCGGCCCGGGTGAGGCCGGTGGCCTGGGCGACCTCGCTGAGCGTCAGCCGGGGCGTGGACGCGTCGAACGCCCTGATCACGTTGAGGCCGCGTTCCAGGGACTGGACGAAGTGCGCCCCCCGGACCTCGTCCTTCGACTCGTCCCGCACCGTCATCGACCTATCGCCAACTAGCCGTTGGTTCGGATGGCAAACAAGTGTTCTTCTTCCGAACACTAATCCGGTCACACTCCCAGGTCAATGTACCTATCGACGACCTCAACATTGCGACTGAGCTCACTCCCGGGTGGCGCTCACTGGCACCTCCGGGCGGCGTCGTTTCAGCGCACCAGCAGGCTGTGCTCGCGGGCCTCGACCAGTTCGCCCACGATCGGCGCGCCCGGTACCTCCCCGGCGACCAGAAGACCGCCGGACGTCTGCGCGTCGGCCAGCAGCAGCCGGGTGTCGTCGTCCGCCGCGCCGAAGTCGGTGTGCGGCGCGACCCAGTCGAGGTTGCGCCTGGTCCCGCCGCTGACGAAGCCGTCGCGGACCGCCTCGCGGGCGCCGTCGACGTACGGGACGGCGGCGGCGTCGATCACCGCGGACACGCCGGACGCCCGCGCCAGCTTGTGCAGGTGGCCCAGCAGCCCGAATCCCGTGACATCGGTGGCGCAGGTCGCGCCGGCCTTCAGCGCCGCCTCGGCGGCGGCCCGGTTGAGCTCGGTCATCACGGCCACGGCCTGTTCGAACACCTCACCGGTGGTCTTGTGCCGGTTGTTCAGCACGCCGAGCCCGAGGGGTTTGGTGAGTGAGAGGGGCGTTCCCGCGCGTCCCCGGTCGTTGCGCAGCAACCGCGCGGCCTCCGCGATCCCGGTGACCGCCATTCCGTACTTGGGTTCGGGGTCGTCCACGCTGTGGCCGCCGCCGAGATGACATTCGGCGAGGACCGCGACGTCCCGTCCGCCCCGCAGCACCTCGCGAGCGATCTCGAACGGCAGCACCTCCCTGGGCCAGGCCAGCAGGTTCACCGCCACGAGCGGGCGGCCGCCCATCGCGTACACGTCCGACAGCGCGTTGGCGGCGGCGATCCGTCCCCAGTCGTAGGGATCGTCCACGACGGGGGTGAAGAAGTCGGCGGTCGCCACCACCGCGGTGTCCCCGGAGATCCGCACGACGGCGGCGTCGTCGCCGGAGTCCAGCCCGACGAGCAGGTCGTCCCGGTCGCCCCGGCCGTCCGCGCCGAGCCCGGCGACCACCTCCTCCAGTTCACCGGGCGGAATCTTGCAGGCGCATCCGCCGCCGTGCGCGTACTGGGTGAGCCGCCGTCCATCGCGCATTTCCGACCCCACATCTCGAAGCTACAGCATTCGAAAGGTCGCTGACAGTGACGCCGCCTCTCCAGCGGAGCACATCGGGCCCCGCGCCGCAATGACCGGGAAAGGGACGGCCCGGTCCCCGTGCGGGGACCGGGCCGTGAGGACGGTGAGGGCGACGCGGCGTGAACCGCCCTCACCGGTCGTCGTGGTTCGTCGTGTGTCGTCGTGGGGTCAGGACGAGACGGCGCACTGGCCGCGGTCGGCCCGGCGCGGGCCCTCGGCCGTCGGACGGATGTCGAAGTCGAAGATCTCGGTGGGCAGGTAGAGCGAGCAGCAGGCGTTCGGGATGTCGACGACGCCGCTGACGCGTCCTTCGATCGGCGCGGCGCCGAGCAGCAGGTACGCCTGCTCGCCGCTGTAGCCGAACGTCTTGAGGTACTCGATGGCGTTGAGGCAGGCGTTGCGGTAGGCGATGGTGGCGTCGTTGTAGTAGTTGGTGTTGGAGTCGTGGTCGACCGAGATGCCGATGAACGACACGAACTCGGAGTAGCGCGGTTCCACGTTGCCGGGCATGAAGACCGGGTTGTTGGTGACGCCGTACTTCTCCATGCCGCCCTTGATGAGGTCGACGTGGAAGTCGATGAACCCGCCCATCTCGATGGCGCCGCAGAAGGTGATTTCTCCGTCGCCCTGGCTGAAGTGCAGGTCGCCGCCGGACAGCAGGCCGCCCGCCACGTGCACCGGGTAGAACACGCGGGCGCCGCGCGTGAAGTTCTTGATGTCGTGGTTGCCGCCGTTCTCACGCGGCGGGACGGTACGCGCCCCTTCCGCGCCGACCTTCGCCAGGGCGTCCCCCGTGAGCGTCCCGGCGAGGGTCCCGTCCGGCAGGGGCGGCAGCGCGAGCGGCGGCACCCGGGTCGGGTCGGTGTCGATCAGTGCCTGTTCCCGGCTGTTCCACCGTCCCAGCAGGTCCGGGGACGGGGCCGTGCCGAACAGCCCGGGGTGGGTGATGCCGGTGAACCGCACGCCGGGGATGTGACGCGAGGTCGCCTGCTGACCGTGGAAGTCCCAGATCGCCTTGTAGGCGTCCGGGTAGTAGTCGGTGAGGAAGCCGCCGCCGTTCTGCTTGGCGAAGATGCCGGTGTAACCCCATCCTTGCCCAGGCACCGGCCCGGTCTCCTGCGGGACGGGGCCGATGTCGAGGATGTCGACGACGAGGAGGTCGCCGGGTTCGGCGCCCTCGACGGCGATGGGTCCGCTCAGCATGTGGCAGGGCGCGAGGTTCACGTCGCGCACGTCGTTGGCCGAGTCGTTGTTGCCGATCTGGCCGTCGGTCCACTCGCGACACTCGACGCGGAACTCCGCGCCGGGACGCACGGTCGCGGCCGCCGGGATGTCCGGGTGCCACCGGTTGTGGCCGGGCACGTCCTGATCTCGCATCGAACGGGCCTGGTCGACGCTGAACACGACTTCGGGCATGAGTCCTCCCAGAGATAGGTGCCTTGGAGTTTTCGGAATTTGCGAGGGCCGCACGCCGGGCGCCGGAACGCGGCGCCCGGCGCGGCGCGCGGTCAGGGGCCGGTGGCCGGTTGGCCGGGCGCGGCGGCCCCGCCGCGTCCGGGACGCGTCAGGGGCCACAGCGCGACGGCGAGGACCACGACGCAGACCGCCAGGACGACGGCGAACCAGGTGTCCGTCGTGTAGTTGTCGGTGAGCAGCAGGAACGCGGGCATCGTGACGGTGCCCAGCGCGTTGACGAGGGTCATCCATCCCGTGTACGCGGTCAGTTCCTCACGACCGAGCCCGAAGACGAGGAAGTACAGGAACCACAGGTAGGACCAGGAGAGCCAGATGACGCCGAAGGGAGGATCATCCACGTCGAAGAAGTTGATGAGCGCGAAGATGATCGCCGAGAAGGACACGAAGAGCGAGAACCAGCCGACGCCGGTGTTGTCGAGACCGGCCAGCAGGCCGATGCCGACGTAGAGATAGGTGAAGCCGAAGAGGTAGATGCCCGCCGCCGCGCTGATCAGCTTGACGTCGGTCCCCGCGGCGACCAGCAGCAGTGTGGGCAGGATGACCTGCATCGCGCCCACGAACAGGTTGATGGGTGCGGCCGAGCGCGCCTCGACGCGTCCCAGCAGCATCATCGCGTTGACGAAGAGAACCGCGCCGACGTAGAGCAGGCCCACGCTTCCCATGAGATCCCCCTAAGGCCGTGGCAACAGCGCGTGCCGCGGATCGGACGGCGGCGCCGGACGGCGCCCCGCCGGAGGCGGCGAGGTCACCACCCGCGGCTCGTGCCGGCTCGCCTCCTGGGCGTCGAGCGCCCGGGTCAGCGGAGCGCCGGGACGGGTGAGGGTCGGCGCGGTGAACACGCGGCGGGCCGTGCCTTCGCACTGCGCGCAGCGCTGCTCTGGTCGTGCCTCGCCCATCGGCAGCGTGAGGTCGAACGGTCCGCACTGGGCGCAGCGGTACTGATAGGTCACCATGACGGGCCTCCCGGCCACCAGGTCTCTTACTTTCTGAGAAAAGTATTTCTTCCGGAAGCATCCGTCAATGACGTGATGCTGGATCTTCCCGATCCGCGTGCGCTAAACCTCCCCCGACCGAGGATTCGGCGGTAGGGGGCCGGACCGCCCACGGGACCGGGGCTCGCGACATTCCTCGACGTCCGACGCGCAGGCCGGCGGCGGTCGGAACGGAAGCGCGGTTCGGTCCGGATGTGGCCACGGCCGGTGCTCCGGCAGGCGTCACCTGGGGCGTCGCACCTGCCGGAGCACCGGCCGTGGAGGGTCGTTCGACTCGCTAAGTACTGTCTGTGTAAAAAGTTTCAGTCGATCGGACGCGGCATGATCGGCAGCGTGACCGACGACGGGTACTCGGGGTCGTGACGGATCGTCTGGTCGGCGGTCCTGGTCCCGCGGTCGGTGCCGAACTCGTGGCCGGTGTTCGGGTTACGGTCGAACATCGGGAAGTTGCTGCTGGAGACCTCCAGCCGGATGCGATGGCCCGCCTTGAACACGTTGCTGGTCGGCCACAGCTTGATCGTGTACTTGTAGACCTTTCCGGGGCGGATCAGCGACGGCTTCTCGAGCGAGACCCGGTACCGGGCCCGCTGGATCCCGTGCCGGATCAGCATCGAACTCCCGTCCGGGTGGACGTCGGTGAGCTTCGCCGTCCAGTCGGTGTCGCGGGCCGAGGACGACGCGTACAGCGTCACCGAGATCGGCCCCGTGACCTCGGTGTCCTGCTGCAACGGCGGTGTGCTGTAGACGAGGACGTCCGGCCGCTGCTCGATGAGCCGCTGGTCGTGCGGGCCGCCGGGCACCGAGGCCTGGAACCGTCCGCCGAAACTCGGCACCGGGTTGTCCGGGTCGTACCGGTAGCGGTCGGGCTCCTCCCCCTCCGCGGGCGGGCTGGTGCTGAGCGTGCCGCCGCCGGTGATGGTGTTCGCGTCGCCGTTGCTGTGCAGGTAGTACTTCGTGTACGCGGTGCCGGGTATCGGCCAACTGTCGGCCGTGCGCCACTTGTTCGCGCCCATCACGAAGATCTTCACGGCGGGGTCCTTGTCGGCCCCGTTGCGGGCGCCCTTGAGCCAGTGGTCGAACCAGCGGAGCTGGACCTCCTCGATCGACACGACGGCGTCCTGCCCGAAGTCGATCGCGCCCGTCCTGCGGCCGGAGCCGCCGTGCGTCCAGGGTCCGATGAGCATCTTCGTGCCCTGCCGGGCCGTAAGCGTGCCGCCCTCGGCGCGCATCCCGGCGAAGTTCTCGACCGTGCCGTTGAGGAAGATGTCGTACCACCCGCCATAGTTCAGCGACGGCACCTGGACCTGCGGGTACCGGTCACGGATGCTCCAGCGCTTCCAGTAGGAGTCGTTACTCGGGTGCTTGATCCAGTCGTAGAAGTACGGCGCGACGCGCTCGTCCTTCGGGTACAGCGGCGGGAACTTCTTCAACGGCAGGTACCAGTACCACTTGCGGAACAGGTCCCCTGACGCCTGGTTCATCTCCGCGCTCAGTTTCTCGCCGTCGGGCAGACGGTCGACCGAACTGTTGGCTAGGGAGAACAGCGGCCACGACTGAGTGAACGACTGGTACAGGGCGCCTCCCTCGTACGTCCAGCCGTCGTAGATGTCGGACGACGTGAACGCCGGGACGATGGTGACGAGATGCGGCGGCCGGAGCGTGGCCGGAAGCCACTGCGTCAACCCGGGATAGGAGAAGCCGTACATGCCGACCTTGCCGTTCGAGCGCGGCAGCCGCGCGGCCCACTCGATGGTGTCGTACCCGTCGGTGGCCTCGTCGCGGTAGGCGTAGAAGGTTCCGTCCGACTTGTACTGCCCGCGGACGTCCTGCACCACGACCAGGTAACAGGCCTTCGCGTAGAAGTCGGGGTCGGCGTAGAAGATGTTCTCCGCGCGCTCCTTGTTGTACGGCAGCCGCATCAGGATGACGGGGAAGTCGCCGTCTCCCTTCGGAGTGAACACGTTGGACCGTAGGACGGTCCCGTCCCGCATCGTGGTGGGGACGTCCTTCTGGACGGTGAATTCACACCGGTCACCGGCGGCCCCGGCACCGTTCGCGGCGCTCGCCCCGGGGACGGCCGCCGCGCCGGCCAGCACCACCGCGGCGCCCCCGAGGGACAACCGCCGCCTCGTCATTCGCCGTCTCGTTCTCATCGCCGCTCCCCTTCGATCGAGCATCGGACGCCGTCGGGCGGAGCATCACATGGTCACACCGGGTGGTCAGGAGGGCCGGCCGGTCAGTGCGGCGAACCGCCGACCCGGCGCGTCGAGCACCCCCGGGCCCTGCGGCGAATGGTCCGGAACACACGATGAACAGAAGACTTCGCGCTCGATGTCGCACTCTGCTGTGCCTGGTGGGACGGGTGAGGGACATGCGGTGCGCACCGACCGCCGGTCGCAGAGATCCGACCGCTCATCGACCAGGCGCGCCGGTCGCCGCTCGTTCGAGGCCACTGGCCGATCGCGGCGCCACGAAACTCTATCCGGCTCTACAACACCAATTTAATCTTCGGTTCATCCGTGATCACGATGGGCGTGCACACCATCCGGCAAAATCAGCGGCGCCACCGTAGTCGCCGTCCACCCCGCCAACGATCCTGGCGCCTTTCCGCTGCTCCCGACGGCGTCTTCACTTCCCCGCGAGTTTCCCTTTCCCGCGAGAGAGAAGGTCGGTATGGAGCCGAAGAAAATGCGATGGCCCGCCTTGGTCGTGGCGGCCGTGGCGGCGTTGACGTTCACCGCCCCGGCGTCCGCGGCGCGCACCTCTCCCCAAGCCTCCGGGGCACCCGAATGCGCACCGGGCACCACCGTCCGGACGGACAGGGGCGCCGTCTGCGGAACGGTCACCGGCGGCGTCACGTCCTGGCTCGGAATCCGGTACGCGGCCCCGCCGGTCGGCGACCTGCGCTGGGCGCCGCCCACGCCGGCCCGCCCCTGGACCTCGACGTTCCCGGCGACCGAGCGGGGCGCCAACTGCCCGCAGGCGGACGGTCTCGGCTCCGGGTCGACCATCGAGGACTGCCTCAACCTGAACGTCAGGGCGCCGGAGAACGCCGGTTCCAAGCGGCTTCCGGTCATGGTGCAGATCCACGGCGGCGGGTTCCGGTTCGGCACCCCCGCAGACGGCAGCCACCTCGTCCGATCCGGGAACGTCGTCTCCGTGGAAGTGCATTACCGGCTCGGCATCTTCGGATTCATGGCGCACAGGGATCTGGGCCGCAACTCGGGGAACTACGCGTTCCAGGACCAGCAGGCGGCGCTGCGCTGGGTGCAGCGGAACATCGCCCAATTCGGCGGCGACCCGCGGAACGTGACCATTTTCGGCGCCTCCGCCGGCGGGTCGAGCGTATGCGCCAACGCCGTCTCCCCCACCGCCAAGGGACTGTTCCACAAGGGCATCGTGCAAAGCGGCGAATACAACTCGCTGCTGGGCACGAACACGTCCTGGCAGCCGCAGGACTGCAAGTCCGAACTGCCCACCGCGGCGGAGGCGCACCGCACCGGTGACCGCTTCGCCGCGGCCGTCGGCTGCGGAGACGCCGCCGACACCGCCGCCTGCCTGCGCCAGGTGCCGGTGAAGACGCTGCTGGACAGGTCCGGCGACGGGATGGGCCCTGACATGGGCACGATCGCGCCGATCGTCGACGGCAAGACCCTGACGATGTCCCCGGCGAAGGCGTTCGCCACCGGTCGCGTCAACGACGTCACCCTCATGCACGGCGTGGACCGCGACGAGACCCAGCTCGCCTCCGCCAACACCCCCGACGACTACAGGAGGCTGGTGCGGCAGCAGTACGGGCGCTACGCGGACCAGGTGTTCGCCCGCTACCCGCTGGAACGCTTCCCGACGCCCTCCGCGTTCATCGCCTACCGGACGATCGTGGCCGACTCCAACTCCGTCTGCCCGTCCCTGCTCAACCACAGGCGGATGTCGCGCCACATCCCGGTGTACGCCTACCAGTCCGACAACGCCGACGCCCCACCGGCGACCTGGCTCGACCAGACCAAACCGAACGGTGCCTACCACGTCCTGCTGAACCAGTTCCTGTCACCGCGTCCGGGACAGCAACTGACTCCTAACCAGCAGGCGTTCGGCGCACAGATCACCGCCCAGTGGACCGGCTTCGCCCGCACCGGCGACCCGACCGTCGAGGGCGCGCCGCTGTGGCCCAGGTTCACCCGCCACAACCCGGACGTGATGTCCCTGGCCCCGGCCGGCGACAGCCAACTGACCAGGGAGATCGGCCGCCAGCACCACTGCGCCTTCTGGGACCGCCTCACCCCGTACAACCACTGACGCACACCACGTTCGGGCGCCCGGCTCACCGCCGGGCGCCCGAACGGCGTTCGATCAACCGATGTCATCGAGCTTGAACAGAAGTTCTTGCGCCAGCCCCTTCTTCCCGTCGGTGACCGATTCCAGCAGCACGTCGTAAACGGCAAGGTAGAAGGTCGCTATGCAGCGAACCATTTCGACCCTGGGCGCCGTATCAAGGAAGTCCGGAATGGGGATCGGGGCGCCGAAGCTCTTGCCGAGCTGCTTTTTCACCATCTTGGCGAAACTGTACGTATCCGGAAAGTCCTTGTCGATATCGACGGTCAGCAGGCCCTTGCGCACCGCATACCGTTCCGCGCCGGGCGTGCTTCCGGAAACGACGCTGGCCGTCGCCTCCTGCCCCCTGGTCTTCTGGATGATCGAAAAGCAACTGTTCCAGAGCCGACCGTTCCAGCGCGGTTGGAACCTCTCGTCGTTCGGCCTGGCGATCCAGACGTAGAGCGGGGGTCTTCCCACCGGGATGAGGGGTCCCACTCCGATGCAATCGGTGAAGGCGTGGGCGTCGCCCACCACCTCGCCGGGTCCCCGTCTCAGTCCAAGGCAATTCGTGAAGCACAGACTCGCCACCGCCTTGGCCAGGTCGTCGGGCAGCTTCTTTTCGGCCAGCTCCAGCGGATCCAGCGTCTTGGTGAGTGGCAAGAAGCTCGCCTTCCATTTGATCATGCAGCTCGGCGCAGATAGTTCTGTTCACAGGTTCCCCCGCCGAGAAGGGCCAAAACCGGTGGGCGTCTCATCTGATCACCAGGGATGGCAAGGCGCGTGGTCCTCAAATTGCCGTTCGACAAAGGCTGTGTCATGGTTTCGCCGCCGAGGGCCATACGCGGCCGGATCTCTCCTACATTGATCACCGGATTCGATTCTTTTCGGCGGCGAGAGGACTGCCCGGATGGCCATCACGGTGAAGGAGGTCCGAAGCTGGCTGGACGCCCTGTCGAGTGAGGTCACCCTCCCCGGCCAACTGCCCGCCGGACTCGCCGAGGTGAAGAGCGGCTGGGATCTGGGGCAGGCCCGATCGTGGGTGCCGCTCCCGGACGGGACGGACCTGCCCCTGAAGAGCATCACCGACAAAAACAGGGAAAAGCTGTCATTTCGCGCCAAAGCGGGTGATGTCCCGATCGGTGTTCGGTTGTTGACCCGCAAGGACGCGCCCACCGAAAGCGACGGAGTCTACGGAATCGCGCTGGAGCTCCCCGTCACCGACGCGCTCAAATCGCTGGGCTCCGTCGGCGGCACCGATCTGGCACTCGTCCTGGAGATCTGGCACGTCGGCAAATGGTCGAAACCGATGGTCGGCTTCTACGCCCGCGCCTGGCTGCCCTGGGAGAACGGGAAGCGGGTCGAGGTTCTGGGCACTGTGGCGAAGTCCGGGGGCGTCACCAGTGCGCAGCTGATGGCGCTGCCGCCCCCGGGCGGCGGCTGGTCGTTGACGTCGCTGCTGGCGAAGATCACCGGGGGGCAGGAGATCCGGCTTCCGCCCTGGTTGCCCAAGGTCCGGGCGTTCAACCTGATGATGGACACCGGAGGCTCGGGGACCCGGTTCCTGCTGTGGGCCGTTGACGAGACCCCGGCCACCACCCCGTGGCTGGTGGCCCTGCTGCCCAAGAGCGCGAAGGAGTCCCGGCCGCCGGTGGTGGTCTCGGTGCTGGCGCCGCTGGGGGCCACGACACGGTTGTCCTCCCTGGGGCTGTTGCGCGGGCAGATCCCGGCCGAGGCCGATGTCCGGGTGCGGGTTCAGGCCGTGTACGCCTCCCAGAAGATCGCAGCTGAGTCGCTCGCGGAGCTGAACGCCGCGGTGGGCGGTGGTCCGCTGCCGGACCGCGCCGCGCTGGGGGCGGGGCTGACGCTGTTGACGTGGGTCAGCACCGGCGACACCACCTACAAGCTGCGGGTCCGCAGGCCCGCCCCCGCCGCGATCGGTGAGGACGACGCCGAAGAGGGCGGTTCGCTGATCCGTACGGAGCGGACGCTCGGGCCGCTGCATCTGCGGCAGGTGCGGCTGCGGCTGTTGCCCGCGTCGGGGTCACGGAAGGAGCGGCTGCTCGTCGAGCTGGACGCGGCGTTCGTCGCGGCCGGGTTCGAGTTGGAGGCCACCGGCCTCGGCATGGAGATCGAACTGGTCGAGGAGCCGACCGTACGGGTGGTGCTGCGCGGGCTCGGGGTGGCGTACGCGCGTGACCCACTGCGGGTGATGGGCGCGCTCGTGGCGCGTCCCGCCGACGAGACCTGCCACTTCGCCTACGACGGTCTGATCATGGTGAAGGCGGCCACGTGGGGGCTGCTGGCGGTGGGCTCCTACGCCCGGATCAAGGGCACCGCGAACCAGCCGGACTACGTCTCGCTGTTCGTGTTCGGTGCGCTTGAGGGCAGGGTCAACGGCCCGCCGCCGGTGGTGTTCACCGGGTTGGCGCTGGGGTTCGGGTACAACTCCAGTGTCGCGCTGCCCGAGGCCGACCGCGTGACCGAGTTCCCGTTCGTGCGGGCGCTCGGCAACATGAAGGAGCTGACGGGTGTCGGCCCCGACGAGCCGGTCAGCGCGACCGAGGTCCTGCGCAGGGTCACCGGCGGAACCGGCGCGGTGGTGGGGCCCGCCAACGGGGTGATGTGGCTGGCGGCGGGCCTGAGCTGCTCGATCGCCGAGACGGTCGACGTCGCGGGCCTGCTGATGGTGCAGTTCGGCGGAGACGATCTCCTGGTGGCGCTGCTCGGCAGGGTCTCGGCCGACTTCCCCGCCCGCTCCACCGGCGGTAGGACACCCGCGGTGGCGCACCTGGAGCTCGGGTTCCGCGCGCTGTACGAGCACGTCAAGCGGCAGTTCTCGCTGACGGCGGCGCTGACCGACAACTCCTGGATCGTCCACCCGGACTGCAAGGTGACCGGCGGCGCCGCGGTGTACGTGTGGTTCCCCGGCAGCGCGAACGAGGGTGACTTCGTCGCCACCGTCGGCGGCTACCACCCGGCGTTCCCCGTACCCGGCCACTATCCGCAGGTGCCGCGGCTGGGGTTGAGCTGGTCGGTCAGCTCGGCGGTCGCGGTGAAGGGCGAGCTGTACGTGGCGGTGACGCCGAAGGCGGGCATGGTCGGCGGGCGGCTGGAGGTCCACTACGACGCCGGTGGGCTGCGGGCCTGGCTGATCGCCTACTTCAACGTGACGGTGTGGTGGGCGCCGCTGTCGTTCCGCGCCGAGATCGGCGTCACGGTCGGCGCGTCCTACACCCTGGACGCCTGGGTGTGCAGCGTGACGACGCGGGTGGAGATCGCCGCGACGCTGGTGGTGTGGGGACCGCCGACCGGCGGGCGCGTCCATCTGAAGACGGGCCCGTTCTCGGTCACCGCCAGGTTCGGCGACTCCCGCGAGCCCTGGGGACCGCTCGGGTCGAAAATGTCGTGGACGGACTTCGCCGCCAGGCAGCTGCCCGCGGCACCGCTGACCATCGGCGCGCTGGACGGGCTGCTGACCGATCCGGTGAAGGTCAGGCAGGCCACCACCGCCAGGGGCGACCGCTGGGTGGTGTCCACCGACGGGTTCACCTTCGCCGCCCGCACCGTCATCCCCGTCACCAAGCTCGTCTACAACACCGCCGCGCAGTCGCTCAACGACAGGCCGAAGGTGGGCGGACGGGAACGCGACCGCAGCAAGCACCTGCACGTACGCCCGGTGCAGTACACCGGCTCCTCGGAGGACTGCACCCTCACCGTCACCGTTGACCGCACGGCCTCGGACGGGACGGCCGACACCGACCTGACGTCCAGCACCGAAGGGTGGCCGGTGAAGCCGTTGTACGCCGCCGTGCCCGACGCCCTGTGGGGTGTCCGTCTCGACGCGCCGCCTCCCGCCGACAAGGCCGCCGAGGACACCACCGCGGTGTACGCGGTCGGTCTCCAGGTGCGGATACCGCCGCCCGCGCTGGAGGGCGACCGGCGCGACACCTCACTGGAGGTCATCAAGTACACGCCGGAGACGGCGCGCGCCAACCCGCTCAAGCACGGGGCCTCCACCCGCACCGCACCGGGCGATCCCGGCATGGACCAGAAGGCGGCGGCCGCCCGGCTGAGAAAGGTCCTGACCGACATGACCCTGCTGGAGGTCCTGCCATGACCGGCACCGCCGCGGCGGGCACGCTGACGTTCAGCGACAACCTCACCCCGTCCGCGCCGCGCGGCACCTACTCCATCACGGTCGCCCAAAAACTGCCGCCCGGCCTGGGCGGCACCAATCCCACCGGCCTCGTCCAGACCGTGCAGGTCACCGGCCTTCGCCTGCATCTGGGCGAGCAGGAGGTGCACGGCGCCTACCCGCCGCCCGGCTCGTGCGGTCCGGTGCAGACGCTGCTGCCGCACATCGCGTTCGAACGGCGGGTCCTGCCGTGGGAGACGCGGCTGGACTGGAAGGCCGGCGACAGCGAGAACAAGAAGCGGCCCTGGCTGGCTCTGTTGCTGTTCACCAAGGGCGAGCTGGTGGACGATCCCGAGGCCGCCGGCCTGACCACCCAGGGGACCGCCGGGGAACTGCTGGTGGACGCCAAGGACCCGCTGCGGCTGCCGACGTTCACCCCCGCGCTGACCGACGCCGAGAAGGCCACGCCCGTCCACACCATCCGCGTCACCAAGGACGTCTTCGCCGCCCTGGCGCCGCTGGCAACCGAGGTCGCGCATCTGGCGCACGTGCGCGGCCCGCTGCCCGGCGAGACCTCCGCCATCGGGCTCCAGGACGAGGAGCGATACGACAAGGACGAGGACAACGAGGCCACCCGCAGGGCCACCGAGTACTCGTTCGTGGTCGCCAACCGGCTGCCCTACCCGGGCCCCAAGGGCGCCCCGTATGTGGCGCACCTGGTGTCCCTTGAGGGCCACACCGAAATGTTCGACAACCCGGGCTCGCTCACCAAGGACATCCGGCTGCTGTCGCTGTACTCCTGGTCCTTCACCTCCAGCCCCCAGGGAGAGGCCAGCTTTTCTGAGCTGCGTCGGAACCTCACCAGGGAGGCTTCCGACACCGCCGACCGCACGCGGGAGTTCCTGCTGCGCCACCCGCAGCCCGCCACCACGGGCACCGACGACTTCACCCGGCACGTGCGGTACCGGCTGGCCAACGGCTGGATCCCGCTCGCGCACGACAACGGCGTCCCGGACGACTTCGCCTGGTACAGGGGCCCGCTCGTCCCCTACAAGGTCACCGCCCCGTCCGAGACCGACGCCAAGTACGGGGCCGCCGACCTCAGTTACGCCGTGGCGCGTGAGCTGGGCCGGGCGCTGGTACTCGCCGACCAGGAGATGGCCGCCGCGCTCGGCGCCTACCTGGACCGGGCGCACGGCGGCCTGGCCCAGGCCTGCCGGGTCATCGCGCCGCTGCTGGACCCCGCCCTGCTCGACCCCGACCTCGCCGCCCGCCCCCGGGACACCGGTGACCGCGCGGACCTGCGGCGGGCCGTCGACGACCTGCTGACCGGCGCGGACGACCGGTGGCGTGCCGCGTTCGACCGGGTGGCGTGCGGCGAACCCGTGCACCGCCACGGCGCCGTTCTCACCTCGCCCGCACCGTCCTCCCGCCCGCACGACGGCCCGCTCACCGACCAGCAGACGATCCAGATCTTGCGGGAACAGGACCTGGCGTCCCACCACAGCGCGCCCGCCCTGCTGGACCTGATGAAGACCCTGCTGGCCAGGGACGACATCCTGGACGCGATCGCGGAGCACACCCTGGGCGGGACCGACCCGGCCGAGCCGAAGATCATCCGGTGGCTGGACCGGCTGCGCCGCCTGGAGCAGGTGCCGTTCGACCACCTGGTCCCGCACACCGCGATGCTGCCGCCGGAAAGCCTGCGGATCTTCCGGGTGGACACCGTCTGGCTGGACGCGCTCACCGAGGGCGCGTTCCGGGCCGCCGAGCGCTCCCGGCTCGACCGCAGGGCCCTCGACGCGCTGCGCGCCGGGTACCGGGCGCGGGCGGCCGCCCCGCCCAAAGCGGGCGTATTGATCCGCTCCCGGCTGGTGTCGGCCTACCCGCGGACGGAGGTGGTCGTGTCCAAGAGCCAGGCCGACGGCTCTAAGGACGCGCGGGGCCGAGTGCTGCGCCGCGACCGCATCGCGCCCGACGTCCTGCTGTGCCTGTTCGACGGCCTGCCCGCGCGGATCGAGCTGCACGAGCCCATGCACGGCCTGCACCTGGGCGTGTTCGAGGATCTCGGCAGGACGTACATCGGGCTCCGCAGCCTGGTCGAGGACACCGGCGACGGTGTGAAGGTGGGCCAGTCGCTCAAGGGCAAGCTGGCCGAAGCGCGGGTCGAGGTCCCGTTCCGGCGGACCAGCGGCCCCGGCGCCCACACCATCAAGATCAACCAGGCGGGCGCGGGCCTGGCGGCGCTGGTGTGGGACAAGCTGACCGCGAAGTACCGGCCCCCCGGCGGATCGGCGGCCGGGCCCGGTGACCTGGCCTTGCAGATGGTGCAGTCACCCGAGAAGGCCACCTTGACCATAACTGGCAGCTGACCACCTTCGGCGGCCGATGACGGCCGCCAGTAGCGCAGGAGCCCGCACATGAGCAGTCACCAGCCCGTCGTGGTCCCGGTTCGCGTCACCGCCCTGATGGTGAACGGCGCCGTGCGGGACGACGTGCGCAGGACGGACTGGAGGCGCTGGGTCCCCGATTTCAGCGGGGCGCCGCATCTCAGCCCCGAACCCGACCCGCTCACCCTCGACGTCAGCCGTCCCCGTACCGGGGTGACGGTGCACTGGGAACTGCCCCTGGCACTGCGCAACGGCGCGCTGGGCTCCGACGGCATCACCACCTACCGCGCCGTCCCCGCCCGGTGGCTGGTGGTGCGCTACAGCGGCCCCGCCGACAACCGCGCCGCGACCGCGTGGCTGGTGCAGAGCAACTGCCTGCGCGACGACCCGTCCGACCACACCGACAACTCGCCCTACGCCGTCGCCACCTCCGACACCGACGCCACGCTGGCGGCCAAGCGCATCGGACGTGTCCTGCCGCTCACCGGGACGCTGACGGAACCCGGGCAGTCGGCGGCGCTCACCGCCGTCGGGCCGGGCCTGCCGACGTTCTGCCTCTACCAGCCCTACAACCTCGGCGTCTTCTCCCTCCACGACGACCTGTCCGGCCTCACCGGCGACCGGCGCGAGCTGTCCTACCTGGTCATGGGCTGGTACGCCGGCGACAACGACGACCCCCTGGCGGCGGCGGGAACACCGGCCGAGCTGCTCAAGAAGCTCGGCTGGCATCTCGATCCCGCCCCGTCGGGCACCATGCGCACCGTTTGCGCGGGCACCGTCACCGGCGTCGTGTGGACCAGCACCGGCCTGCCGGACAAGGAGAAGGAGGAGGCCCCGCCCGTCGCCACCGACGCCGGGGAACCCGCCATCCGTTACGGGGTCGGGGAGTCCACGGCGGACGGCGTCAGCGCGCTCGCGCTGGCCTACGAACCGTCCACCTGGGGTCAAGGCGACCGGCTGAGGCGCCTGCAAGCGCTCCAGTACGGCCTGCTGCACGAGTTCGACAGCGCCTCGGGCGCGGCGGCGGCCCAGCTGCGCACCGGCGAGACCCGGTTCGAACCCAGGGCCGGCGGGTTCGTCTGGGACTTCACCACCCCCTCGTCCGCCCCGGGTAAGCCCTCGGCGCCCGTGCGACCGCTGCCCGACGAGGAACGCGCCTGGCTCACCGGCACCAACGCCGACCAGAACACTCACGACGCCGCCGTGCGCGCCTTGGCCCGGCGGCAGGAACGCATGTACGAGCTGTGGTGGTACGTCCAGCAGCTCCGCGCCCTCGCCAAGAGGCCATCGGAGATCCGCCCGAAACTCGAGGCGCTGCTCAAGGAGGTCGAGCCCAAACTCACCACGCTGATCGGCCGGGTCAAGAGCGACCGGGAACAGCTCGCCAAGGCCAAGGCCCTGGTGCGCGCCACCACGCCCGAGGAACTGGCCAAGGCCGTGGACGCCGAGGTCGCCCGCCTCAAGAAGCTGTGGGGCCGCGACCCCAAGGGCCGCCCCACCCGGACCCCGCGCCCGCCGTTCCACGTGGCCCGCGAACCGATCGTCATGATCAAGGGCGCGCGGGCCGCGCGGCTCCTGGACGATCCGGCCCTGCTGCCCTGCCGGCTGCCCGGAGACCTCGTCGCCAAGGCCGACGGCACCTCCGTCCCCCCCGTCAAGCCCGAGGGCTGGACCAAGCTGCCGACCGTCATCGGCGACAGGTTGCCGTCCGCGCTGCCCGACGCGGTGCTCACCGAGTTCGCCACCCTCGACCGCCACCCGCAGCCGACCAAGGTCACATTCGCCGACGACACCACAGCCGACTGGAAAACCGGATCAGCCGACCGCCGGGTCCGCGCGGCGATGCGCGGGACGCAGGCGTGGCGGCAGCCGTGGACGCCGCTGCTGCTGGTGTGGGACGCGGAATACTTCGCCATTCCCTACTACCACCACAGCGATCCCACGAAGAAGAACTGGGAGTTCGGCCCGGGGCAGTACGTGTGGCGCGGCGAGGGCGACGCGGACGACAAGGAGGCCACCCCGCTCACGGTGCGCGGCAAGGCCCTGCTGTCGGCACACGCCGTGCACAACCTCACGGAACGGCTCCACCGCATCGCCCAGGAGGCACCCGGACAGGCCCCGGACTTCGTCGCCGCGGTCGGCAGGCTCGCCGACCACCTCTCCAGCGCCACGACCGGCTCGGACCTGATCTCCCAGGCCCTGGACGGCTTCAACGAGTTCCTCACCGGCCGGTGCTCGCTGGTGCGCGCACGTCCACCCGCGAGCGTCGCCGGGTTGCTGGACGGCCGCCACACCTTCGCCCCCCGCGACCTGCAACCGGTCACCCGGCGTCCCGCACAGCCCGAAATACTGGAGAACTGGGTCGTCCCGCCCTACTACCGGCCGCTGCGCGCGGGACAGTTCCGGGTGCGCAGGATGTTCCTGGTCGACCGGTTCGGCCGTGGACGCGAGATCATCGACACGGCCGTCGACCTCGCCCGGCGACCCAAACCCGCGCGGGCGGCCAGCGTCATCCCCGACTCCAAGACCCCCGGCAAGCCCGACGCGGCCGACGCGGTCGTCCACGTCACCGAGCCCACCCTGTGGGCGCCGCACCTGTTCCATCTGCGGCCGCGGCTGCCGCAACCGGTCCGGCTCGGTTTCGACGCGGTCTCCCGGCTCGACGACGCCCGGACGGCGCTCACGGCGTCCTCCGACGAGCAGATCAGCGCATGGGTCGTGCCGAACTACTTCGACGAGGCCCTGCTGTGCATGGCGCCGGACGGCACGCTGCTCGGCGAGCTGCGTCCCACTCCCGCAGGCGCGCTGGCCTTCGAACGCCTGCACCCCGACGCGCCCGTCCTCGGACAGGCCAGCACCAAGCATCCGAACCTCGCCCGCTTCCTCAACGGCCTGCACGCCCGGACGGACGCAGTCAAGGCGCTGCAGGATCTGGTCGCGACCGTGGAGGAGATCCGGTACACCATCGCCCCGTACCGCGCGGATTCCGGTCACCCCACGTTGCGCATGCTCGGGCGGCCCCTCGTCCTGATCCGCGCCCGGCTGCACCTGGAACCCGACGCCGACCCCGTCGTGCCGCTCAAGCCCAGCCGCCTGACCGCCGACCCGCCCACGGCCGAGTACCAGTCCTACACCTGGCCCGTTCTGCTCGGCTCGGCAGCGTCCTTCACCGACGGCCTTGTCGGCTACTTCGACCAGAGCGACTACGGCACGCTGTACGCCGTCCGCACGCCCAACGACCCCGCGCCTCAGACGACCTACGTGCTGAGCAGGGCCAAGGACACCAACTCGGAACTGGCGCTGGGCCAGTCACGCCTGGTGACTCTGCTGGCGGATCCTTGGGGCGGTGTGCAGGCCACCTCCCACATCCTGCCGACCCGTGTGCTGAGCGTGGACCCCGACCTCGTGACCCACGCGCTCAAACGCATGGACGCCGTCTTCCACGTCGGCCCGGCCCTCGGCACGATGCGCCCGATCTCGGTCGACGTGGGGTACTCCACCAGGGCGACGGTCACCGCCTTCGGCATCCCGCTACCGGTCGTGGAGACCGGTACCTGGTCCTGGCGCCGTCCCGACTCCGGCACCCTGCCCGTCACCGGCGTCGACGCCGCGGCCCGCATCACCCCCGAATCGCGCGCCCATCTGCGCACCGGGCTGCTCCACCTCAAGAACGGCCTCACCCCTCGCTGACCACCGCCACAAGAGAGAAGGGCCGACCATGACGATTCACGCCGACGGCGGCGCCGTCGCGCTCACCGACACGGACTTCCCGCTGCGCACCAGCGTCACCACGACGCCCTCACCGATGAGCGTCTCGTCCGCAAAGGACCAGCCCGCCTATGGAAACGTCGAAGTCCTGGTCAGCACCGGCGCGTTCATTGAGCTCCGCCTCTATGAGCTGTCCGTCACCTTCACCGTGACCAATAGCTGGGACGACGACGGCCCCGGTGTCCTCACCCCCGACTGGGGCAACGTCACTCGCTCCGCGACCTCCCCGCCGGCATGGGACCAGATCAGGAGTTCCCAGGACGGCGAGTTCCTCTTCAGGCCCAAGAAGGGTCAGGCGGGTCTGAACGAGACGGTACGGATCAGGCTCAGCAACGTCCCGCTCAGCAGGCGGATAGGCGTCACCAATGTGGTGATCAGCGCGCTGGAGACGGAGAAAGGATCGCCGGTCCAGAAGATTTACCCGATCGGCAAGTTCCCGCAGGAATTCCAGCTCGCCGACTTCCGGGCCAGCAGCCCCATCGTTCAGTACGGCAAGGGCACCGACCTTCTCTGGACGGTCAGAGGCGACAGTCATGTGACCTACGAGCTGCACGTGAACGGCAAGAACAGCGGCCTGAAATCGGAAAAGATCAAGCCTCCGCTGGGCACCGGGGACCTGCACGCCACCACGGTGTACCAGCTCGTCGCCGTCTACCAGAACGGCCAGGAACACGCCAGGCACGCGACGGCCACCACCGTCATCGTCGGCAGCGGCGACGTCGACACCAAACGGCTCACCGCGGAACGCGCCACCATCACGCACCAGGCGACCATCGCGGGCCTCGCGCCCGCCTGCGCGAAACCCCTCGTCGCCGAAGACGGTTGGTTGACGACGTCACGCACGATAGACGAGTACGACAAGAATTATCTGGACGTGGGACCCGGCCTGCTCGTCGTGACCGTCCAGGTGAGAAATTGTGATGCCGGTTCAATCGCAGTGACCCTCTACAACGGCATCCGCGACCACACCGTGAAGGCCGACAAGGATAGGAGCGGCGACTACATGATAGTTCCCACGGTCGGCTGGGCCTATTTCAGAATCACCCGGGAGTATTCGTTCGAGTCCGGGCATGATTTCTCCTACACGTTGCAGGTCTCCTGGCTCGGTTTCGACGGTAATCACACCCCCCCGATCTTGGGAGAATGGAGCGGTACTTGACCAGAGCGTTCAGGTGGTCTTCTTCGCCACGCCGCCCCAGGCGTCCACGGCCACGGAAGGGCCGAGCGGGCCGGGATCCGGACGCCACCGGTCGAGCCGCACGACGCCGGGCTCCACCGGTTCCAGGCCGTCCAGGAAACGCGCGATCTGCCCTGGGCTGCGCAGGGTGTAGGGGACGGACCCGCCCTCGTTGTACAGACGGGTGGCCTCGACATAGGCGTAGTCGGTGTTCGCGCCGTCGTAGACGGCCACGAGGCTTCCCGCGGGGAGCGCGGTCTTGAGCCGGTCGACGATCGAGCGGGCGCGCTCGTCGTCCTCGGTCATGGGGATGTGGCCGAGGACGCCCATCAGCATCAGCGCGATCGGACGGTCGAAGTCGAGCTTCGTCCGCGCGATGTCGATGATGCTCCCCGGTTCGTTCAGGTCGGCGTCGACATAGTCGGTGCCCGCCACGTCATTGCTGGTCAGCAGGGCGCGCGCATGGGCGAGGACCAGGGGGTCGTTGTCGACGTAGACGATGCGGCTGTCGGGCGCCTCGCGCTGCGCGACCTCATGGGTGTTGTCGTGGCTCGGCAGTCCCGTGCCGATGTCGAGAAACTGCCGGATGCCCTCTTCTCTCGCCAGGTAACGGACGACGCGGGAGATGAAGTAGCGCGAGACCCGCGCCATGTCCCGGATGCCCGGATAGATCGCGGCGAACTGCTCGCCGGCCTCCTGGTCGATGGGGTAGTTGTCCTTGCCGCCCATCCAGTAGTTCCAGATGCGGGCGGAGTGCGGCACGGACGTGTCGATCCCCGCCATGAGATCTTTCTCGGCCTCCCGCCAGGAGTACGAGGCGTCGCCGGAACTCATCACGACCTCCAACCGTGCGGCCCCGCCGCTTTCCACCTGGTGAAGCGCCGGGGGCGCGCTTCAACGAAAAGGCTTTCCGCGGACAGGGAATCAGGTGGGTGGCCGCCGGACAACCCGCTGCGCGGTCAGTGCTCCGTGCGGAGGCGGCGCAGCATGTCACGGCTTTGCTCGGGGGTTGCGGCCTCGATTTTGAGCCGATCCAGAACCTGGCCGAAACAGACCTTCTCCTCGGGGTCGATGAGGTAGTCGGCGCTGCCGAGATGTTCCAGATAGATCACATCGGGCAGTTCCGCCGCGGCGAACCGCAGGGCGGTGATCGGGCCGCCCGCCGCGGCGTATCCGCCTCTGGCCAGCGGCATCACCTGGATCCTGACGTTGGGACGGCAGGAGACCTCCAGCAGATGGTCCAGTTGGGCGCGCATCGTCTCGGGGCCGCCGTGGTCGCGGCGCAGCACCGTCTCGTCCAGGATCGCCCAGAGACGCGGCGGGTTCGGCCCCCACAGCCGCTGCTGCCGCCGCGTCCGCAGTTCGACCCGCCGCCTGATCTGCGTCTCGGGGGATGTTCCGTATTCGTGCGCGATGACCGCCCTGGCGTAGGCGGGGGTCTGGAGCAGCCCGGGGACGAACTGGGGCTCGTAGCACCAGATCACCCGGGCCGCCTGCTCCAGTTCCAGGTAGGACTCCACCCATGGGGTGACGACGTCCTGGTAGTCCGGGTGCCACCAGCCGGCCGTCCCGAAGCGCCGCGTCAGCGCGTCCAGTGCCTCGTCCCGGCCGGGACGACCGCGCGGGCGGTCACCGGCCGCGACCGGAAGCCTCGCCGGGCGCGTCCTCGCACGCCGTGCCTCGCGCACCGCCGCGACATCCTCCTCCGCCTCGGCACCGGCCGCGTCCGGGGGCAGTCCGCGGAGCTGCCGCGACGCGTCGTCGTAGGCGGCCTTCCACTCGTCCAGGGTGCCGAGGGTGTCGGGGTTCACCCCGTTACGGGACGCGATCGCACGCAGGACGATCACATAGGAAGCCACCCACGACCACCGGGGCAGGTTCTTCCGCTGGTGGGTCAGGATGCCCTGGAGCGTGGAGGTCGCCAGCAGCCGCACCGTCAAGCCCTGCACCGGAGTGGCGAACTTCCGGGACAGCGCCTCCACCTCCTGGTAGCTGGACGGGCACGCCGTGATCCAGATGTCGTTGAGCCGGTCGATGAAGCGACAAAGAATGACCGATTGGTCATTATCGGATGCTCTCATGATCCGCCACCTCGCCACCACAACACCGGCGTAACCGTACACATTTCACATGCTTCCGCATAGACCCAAGTGCCACCATAGTCCACCGGACAATCCGGACAATTATGACAATGGCTAAAATCCACTCGAATCTCCTTCCGCCGCGCTCTTCGAGGGGAAGGGCGTCCCAACTCATCCCAATCGGTATGCAAGTACGGAGAACACCGCCAGAGTGGTATCCGCGCGCCATTCCGGCGCGGACGAAAGCGAGGGAGGAGAATCTCGCATGCTCGACCTGTCGCCGCCCCGGCCCGCCGAGTCGTCGCGGTCGCCGCTCAGGACACTGGTCGCCGTCGACATCGTCGACTTCGGGCGGCGCTGCCCCGACACCGCGTCCCAGCGGCGGGTCCGCCGCGAGCTGTACGGCACGCTCCGCGCGGCGCTCCGCCTGACCGGGGTGCCCTGGGCGACCTGCGACCACGAGGACCGCGGTGACGGGGTCCTGATCGTCGCGCCTCCCGGAGTCGATCCCGTTCCGTTCCTCGGCCGGCTGGGGCACGGGCTCGCGGTCGTCCTGCGGCGGCACAACGGGCCGGCCGGCGACGGCGACCGGCTGCGGCTGCGCGTGGCCGTCCACCACGGCGACGTGGAACGGGACGCCTACGGCGTCTTCGGCTCCGCCGCCATGTTCCTCTTCCGCCTGCTGGACGCGGACGCGTTCAGGGAGGTCCTCCGGACGTCGGGCGCCGACCTCGGCCTGATCACGTCCGACTCGCTGCACACCGACGTGGTCCTGCGCGGCGGCGGTCCCGTCCCGTCCTCCGCGTACCGGCGGCTGTGGGTGAGCTGCAAGGAGGTCAGGGACGTCCGGGCCTGGCTCTGGCTGCCATCCGGCCTGGTCAGGGGGCTGAATGATCGATAAGTTTGAGGGATGCGGTTCGCGATCTCCATCCCCCAGGACCTGAACGACGGCGAGTTCGACCCGGCGGCCTTCCGCGCCTTCCTCCGACGGGCCGAGGAGCTCGGTTTCGACGGCGCCTGGACGCAGGAGCAGGTACTCGGGACGGCGGCGCGGTCGAGCCCGCTGGAGACCCTGACCTACGCCGCCGCCTGCACCGAACGGATCCGGCTGGGCTGCGCGGTGTTCGTCACCCCGCGGCACAACCCCGTCCACCTGGCCAAGAGCCTGAGCACGCTGGACCAGCTCAGCCGGGGCCGGGTCGACGTCGGCGTCGGTATCGGCGCCCGCGACCGGTCGCTGTCGGCGTTCGGCGTCGAACCGGACGAACTCGTCGCGCGGCTCACCGAGGGGCTCGACCTGATGAAGGCGTGCTGGACGCGTCCCCGCGTCACCTTCGACGGGCGCTTCTGGCGGCTCGACGACGCCGCGATGGAACCCAAGCCGTTCCAGAAGCCGCATCCCCCGGTCTGGTTCGGTGCCCGCCACCCGAACGCGCTGCGGCGTGCGGTGCGACTCGGCAACGGGTTCTTCGGCGCGGGGTCGGCGACGACCGCGCAGTTCGCCGAGCAGGTGGGCGTCGTCCGGGAGGCGCTCGCGGAACAGGGACGGGACGCCGCCGACTTCTCGATCGCCAAGCGCGTCTACATCGGGGTGGACGACGACGAGGCCCGCGCCTGGAAGAGGGGGGCCGACACCCTGGAGCGGTTCTACGGACGGAGCGACCTCACCCCGGTCGCCGTCTGCGGATCCGCGGACGCGTGCGTGGAGGGGGTCCGCGAGGTGATCGACGCGGGCGCCGAGATGGTCCTGTTCACCCCGCTGTTCGACGACGCGGAGCAGATGGAGCGGCTCGCCGCCGAGGTCATGCCCCACCTGGCCTGACACAAGCCGTTCGACCCGCGCGAATTGGCGGGGCCGGGGAGCCCGCAACGGGATCAGGCTCCCCGGTTCTCAGGCGGTGGTTACCGCGAGTTCCTGCGCAGGAACTTGCGCAGGGTGGGGTTGTAGATGTCCGAACGCTCCCACTGCGGCGCGTGACCGCACTCGTTCGCGACGACGGTCGTGACGTTGCGGAAGTGGCTCGCCACGATGCGCTGCACCGACGGCGGGCTGTAGAGGTCGCCGTCACCCCACAGCAGCAGGGTCGGCACCCTCAGCCGCTCCACGTCCTTCCAGGTGGGCTGGGTGGCGTACGGCTGACCGACGCTGCTGTGCGAGGCCCGGTCGTGGAGTTCGTCCCAGATGGCCATGCCCGCCGGGTTGATCGCCCGGTAGGTGGGGCCCAGCTCGATGAAGCTGGCCGGCATGTTGCTGAAGCCCGTGGGACGAAGCCGCCGCAGCATGTCGACGTATTCCTGGTTCGTCACGCTGAGCAGGCTGCCGCTGATGGAGAGGCTGAGCAGCCGCTCCTCATGGAGCAGCGCGTAGTCGAGCGCCACTCCCCCACCCAGCGCGACACCGACGAGGTGGAACTTGTCGATGCCGAGGTAGTTGACCAGCGAGTGCAGGTCGCCCGCGCCGGTTCCCGGGTTGGCCGGGTCCGCCGCGCTCGACTTGTACTTGCTGCGCATGGACCAGCCGATGACCCGGTACCCCGCCTTGGCGAAGTACGGCTGCTGGTACGGCCAGAACTCCGCGCTGCCGCTTCCGGGGTGCGTGAAGATGACCGGGGCGCCACGGCCCCCGGTGTCCCAGTACCACAGGCGCCCGCCGGGCACCGGCACGTAGCCTTCCTTGGCGGGGACCTGCTTCGGAATAGGAATGATGGGCAGCGGCGAGTCGGTGCGCGGGTCGCCGGCGAGGGCCGTCCCGCCTCCGGCGACGAAGGTCGCTCCGCTGGCCGCGAGCAGGGTGGCACCTCCTAGAAGACCTCTTCGCCCGATTCTAGGGCCGGACGCCGTCCGCGTGTCCGTGTCGTTCGTCCTCACTCAAGACCTCCCAGATCCTGATGTCGGCTGACTTTCCCCCGAGTCCTTGGTGGCGGGTGGCGGGTTAGGAGGCGGGAAGCGGTGTCCGTTCGGGACGGGCGGGCAGGTCCTCGGCGGGGCGGACCTCGGGCAGGCGGGTGAGCGTGGCGGCGTACTCCTCGACGAGCAGCTCGACGATCCGGGCGGCGGGCAGGAGCGCGTCGACCAACCCGGCCGACTGGCCCATCTCGACCTTTCCTCCGATGACATCGCCGTCGACGGCGGCCGTCCGCAGGCTGGTCGCGGTGAACTCCGCCCGGCGCCGCTCCAGGTCGGCGCCGGTGCTCTCCAGCTCGGCCATGCGGTCGGCGAAGTCGTTGGCCAGGACCCGGATCATGCCGAGGTCGCGGCCCACGGTGCGGGTGTCGCCGGTGCCGGCGGCGAGCACGGCCTCCTTGTAGGCGGGGTGCAGGTTCGATTCGGCGCTGGCGAGGAAGCGGGTGCCGAACTGCGCGGCCCCGGCGCCGAGGGAGAGGGCGGCGGCGAGTCCCGAGCCGTCGGCGAACCCGCCGGAGGCGATGATCGGGGCGTCCGGGAACCGCCGGGCGACGGCGCGGACCGTGACCAGCGTGGACACGAGCCCGGCGGGCGGATGGCCGCCCGCCTCGGCGCCGACGACGACGAGACCGTCCACGCCGGCGTCCATCGCCTTGGCCGCGTGCTCCTCGGTGGCCACGACGTGCAGGCAGATGGTTCCGGTGTCCCGGAAGCGCGGCAGGTAGCGGCGCGGGCCGCCCTGGGAGGCGATGAGGATCGGGACGCGCCGGGCCACGAGCAGGTCCATGACCTCGTCCGCGCCCTTGCGGTACAGCGGCAGGTTCACCGCGTAGGGACGGTCGGTGCCCGCGGCGACCTCGGAAATGGAGCGGTCCAGGTCAGGGAGCCGCATGGGGCCGGCGGCGATCACGCCGAGACCGCCCGCGTTGGACACCGCGAGCGGCAGCCGCGAGTCCGACGACGCCCAGGACATGCCCGCCTGGACGATCGGCAGGTCGCAGCCGAGCAGCCGGGTGACGCTCGTGTCGATGCGCGCCCGGCCGGCGCGCGTGCCGCCGGTCATCCCGCCTCCACCGCGTCGAGCAGCCGCCGCGCGTGGGCGGCGAGGTGCCGCTTCTGGACCTTCGAGCTGGCCGTCATCCCGAACCGCTCGAAGTCGTCGACGATCCGGATGTGGCGCGGCACCTTGAACCGGGCGAGGCGCTCGGCGGCCCAGGCGGTGATCTCCTCCGGGTCGGCCGCGCAGCCCTCCGCGAGGACGACGAACGCGAACGGGACCTCGATGAGTCGCTCGTCCGGCACGCCGACCACCGCCGCCTGCCTGATCTTGGGGTGGCCGTGCAGGACGTCCTCGACCTCGGTGGGCGACACGTTCTCGCCGCCGACGCGGATGAGCTCCTTGGCCCGTCCGACGAATTCGAGCCGGCCGTCCTCGCCGAGGCGGCCGAGGTCGCCGGTGCGGAGCCAGCCGTCCGGCGACAGCGTCGCGGCGGTCTCGTCGGGCATGGCGTAGTAGCCGCGCATGACGTTCCAGCCGCGGACGAGGATCTCGCCGACGTCCCCGGTCGGGACGTCCCGTCCGGTCTCGGGGTCGTGGACGCGGACCTCGACGCCCGGTTCGGGCATCATCCGGCCGCTCGCCCGGACGTCCTCCGGTTCCCACCACGCCGACTGCGCCACGTTGGGCGACGCCTCCGACAGCCCGTAGCCGACGACGCATTCGGTGGCGCCGAGCTCGTCGATGATCCGCCGGACGACGGCGGCCGACGCCGCGGCCCACGCGCCGCGCAACCGGAGCCGGCGCCGCGGCCGGTCCGGATGGTTCAGCAACATCAGGGCGATGGTGTCGTTGCCGGAGAAATGGGTGCAGCGTTCGCGTTCGATCAGCCGCAGCGCCTCGCCCGGTTCGAACCGGTCCATGGTCACCACCGTGGCGACGTGCTGGAGGCAGGCCAGGACCGTCAGGGTGCTGCCGGCGGCGTGGAAGAACGGCCGGACGCTGTGGAACCGGTCGCCCGGCCGCAGCCCGAGGCGAGCCCCGGAGAAGAACGCGTCCCCGCACATGTTGAGCTGGGTCAGCAGCACGCCCTTCGGACGGGACGTCGTGCCGGACGTGTACTGGATCAGCACAACGTCGTCGGGCGTCCCGCAGGGTTCCACCGGAGTCGTCCCGGCCGCCCGGAAGTCCTCCCACGACCGCGCCGCCTCGGGAACGGTGGCCGGAGCGGCGGAGCCCCCGGAGCCGAGCACCACCACCGACCGCAGGTCGGGCAGCTCGGCGTCCGGCAGCCCGGTGTCGACGCCCGGACAGATCTCGCGGAGCATGGCGACGAAGTCGATGTTCAGGAAGCGGTCGGCGACGAACAGCATCGAGGACCGCGACTGCCGCAACGCGTACGCGATCTCGGGGGGACGCCACCGGGTGTTGATCGGCACGGTCACCGCGCCGAGCGACCCGATGGCCAGGAAGAGCGTGACCCACTCCGGGCCGTTGCCCAGGCAGACGGCGACATGGTCGCCGCGACGGACCCCGGCGGCCGACAGCGCGGCGCGGACCGCGGCGACCTCGGCGTCCAGCGCGGCGTAGGTGATCCGGCCGTGCGAGGCGACGACCGCCTCCACGTCCGGGCCGATGACCGCGGCCCGACGCAGCGCGTCGTGGACGGTCAACGGGCACACCCCGGCCGGCCCGTGGGTCCCTTCCATCACCTAGTTCCCCTCCTGCGTCGCCGCTCGCGCCCGGTTCTCCCGCATGGTGCTGGCGAAGTCCTCCACGCCGCCGCGCCAAGCGCCGTCGGCGAGGCAGCGTTCGATCGCGGCCATCTCGATCCGGATGCCCTTGGCCAGGTCGGTCTCGGAGCCGAGGTCGATCGCCTGCTTGGTCAGCGACATCGCCAGCCGGGGCGCGCTCGCGATCGTCGCGCCGAGTTCCGCACCGGTGGCGAGCAGCTCGGCGGCCGGGACGATCCGCGCCACCAGCCCCACGGCGGCGGCCTCGTCCACCGGCATCGTCCGGGCCGTGAACAGCAGTTCCTTGGCGCGGCGCTTGCCGATCACGCGTTGCAGCCGCTGCGTCGCGCCGACCGTGCCCCAGTGCGGCTCGGGGAAACGGAAGGTGGCGTCGTCGGCGGCGACGATGAAGTCGCACGACATGGCGATCTCCCCGCCCGAGCCCACGACCGGGCCGTGCACGAGCGCGACCACGGGCTTGGAGCACCGTTCGATGGCCTCGTAGGCGGCGAAGGACGCGAGACGGCGGTTGCGCACCCAGACCTCGTCGCGGCCCTCGCGCTCCTTGAGGTCGGCGCCGGCGCAGAACGCGGGCCCGTTCGCCCGCACCAGGACGGCCCCGACGGAGTCGTCGGCGTCCAGGCGCGCGAACGCGTCGCTCAGCCCGTGGCACATGGGCAGGTTCAGCGCGTTGCGCGCCCCGGGCCTGTTCAGCACCACGTGCGCGACACCATCGGCCGCGCGCACCAGCACCGGATCGTCGTCGCTCAACGCTAGATCGTCCCTTCTTCGCGGAGCCGGGCCAGCTCGTCGTGGTCCAGGCCCAGCCGTTCGGCGAGCACTTCCTCGGTGTCGGCCCCGAGCAGCGGCGGGACGCCGGGTTCGGGGTACTCGGTCTCGTCGAGGCGCAGCGGGGTCCGCAGCGCGGAGAACCGGCCCTCGGTGGGGTGGTCGAAGTGGCCGACCATGCCCCGCGCGATGGTGTGCGGGTCGGCGAGCGCCTCGCGGGCGGTCTTGACCTCGCCCGCCGGGACGTCGACGGCGCGCAGCGCGACGGCCAGCTCGTCGCGCGGCCGGCGGGCGACGGCGGCGGCGAGGGCGGCGGTCACCCGTTCGCGCTGCGCGATGCGGCCCTCGTTGGCGTCGAGCGCCGGGTCGGCGGCCAGCTCGCCCAGGCCGAGGACCTCGCACAGCGGCTTCCAGTGCTGGTCGCTGGCGCTGATGTGGAGCCAGCCCCCGTCGGCGCACTCGAACGCCGACGACGGCACCCGGCCGAGATGCGCGGTGCCGGTGCGTCCCGGGTCCTCGTCGAGGGCGAAGATCCGGGCGGCGGCGAGGGCCAGCAGGCTCGCCTGGACGTCCATCATCGCCAGGTCGACATGCCCGCCCCGGCCGCTGTTCTTCCGTTCCAAGAGCCCGGTCAGGGCCGAGATGACGATCCACAGACCCGAGGTCATGTCGGAGACCGGGATGCCGACCTTGGCGGGCGGCGTGTCCGGGTGCCCGGTGAGCGACATGATCCCCGACAGGGCCTGGAAGACCGTGTCGTATCCCTTGCGGTCGGCGTACGGCCCGGACTGCCCGAACCCGGTGCTGGAGATGTAGACCAGGCCGGGGTTCAGCGTCGCGAGCGCCTCGTAGCCGAGCCCGTACTTGTCCATCGTGCCGGGCATGAAGTTCTCGACCAGGACGTCGGCGCCGGCGGCGAGCCCGCGGGCGATCTCCTGCCCGCGCGTGGTCCGCAGGTTGAGCGTCACCGACCGTTTGCCCCGGTTGAAGGCGAAGAAGTAGGCGCTCTCGCCGCCGGGAAGGCGCGGTTCGAAGCTCCGGGACTCGTCGCCGCCGCCCGGCCGCTCGATCTTGATCACGTCGGCGCCGAGGTCGGCGAGGATCTGGGTGGCGAACGGACCGGCCAGGACGCGGGAGAACTCGACGACGGTGATGCCGTCCAGCGGCCTCATGCCCCGGCCCCCCGGAACCCGCGCATGATCGTGTTGATGTCGCCGCCGGTCCGCATGGCCTCCGGGAACGGCAGGTCGGCGACGCGGTAGAACAGGTCCTTCGCCGCCGCCATGGCGAGCGGGTTCACCTCGGCCCAGCCCGCCGCGATCTCCAGCCCGGCGGCCTCGGCCTTGTCCGGCTCGGTGACCCGGTTGGCCAGGCCGTACTCGGCCAGTTCCGCCGCGCCCAGCGTGCGGCCGGTGCTGATCAGTTCGAAGGCGAGCTTGCGGCCGAGGTTGCGCTGGATGCCGGTCATCACGATCGCCGGGACGATCGAGTGCCGCGCCTCCGGGTAGCCGAACTTCACGTCGGTGGCGGCGACCATCATGTCGCAGCCGATCGCGAGCCCGGCGCCGCCGCCCATGGCCGGGCCGCGCACCACCGACACGATGGGCTTGGTGAGCTGTTGCAGCAGCATCTGGGTGCGGGTGGTCAGCTCGGCGCGCCGGATGACGGCGTGCTGGTCGGCGGGCGTGAGGTCGGCGAACTCCGACAGGTCGGCGCCGGAGCAGAACCCGCGGCCGGCGCCGGTGAGGACGACCGCGCGGACGGCGGAGTCCTCGTCGGCGGCGCGCAGCGCGTCGTGCAGGGCCCGGGTGAGTTCGGTGTTCAGCGCGTTGAGCTTGGTGGGCCGGTTCAGCCGCAGCAGCCGCACCGCGCCGTGGTCTTCGACGATCAGGACACCGGGCTCAGGCATCGTGCGCCACCTTCTCCTCCGTCTTCCCGCCCACCAGGCCGAATCCGGCGCGGGCGACCATGCTGTGCAGGGGACGGCCGAGTGCCTCCTCGCACCGTCGCGAGGCCGCCATGACCGCGTCCAGGTCGAGGCCGGTGTCGACGCCCTCGGACTCCAGGAGGTTCACCAGGTCCTCGGTGCAGACGTTGCCGGTCATGCCGCCGCCGTACTGGATCTGCGCCGGGTGGCCGCCGACCCCGCCGAGGGAGCTGTCGAAGTCGCGGCAGCCGGCCTCCAGCGCCGCGACGCAGTTGGCCAGCCCGCCGCCGCGGGTGTTGTGGAAGTGCGCCACGATCGGCGGGGCCTGCGCGCCCGTCGTGGAGATCCGTTCGGTGACCCGCCGGAACATGCCCTTGACCGAGGTCGGGGTGGCCAGGCCGGTGGTGTCGCCGAGGGTCACGAGGTCCACGCCGAGGTCGGCGAACCGGGCCGCGTCGTCGGCGACCACGCCGGGGTCCACGGCGCCCTCGAAGGGGCAGCCGAACGCCACGGAGATCACGCCGACGAGCCGGAACCGGCCCGCTGCCAGCCGCACCATCTCGGCGACCCGCTCCCACTGGCGGGCGCGCGTGGTGCGCATGTTCCGCTCGGTGTGGGACTCGGTCGCCGACACCAGCAAACTCAGTTCGGTGGCGCCGTGCCCGGCGTCGAGGTCGGCTATGGCACGTTCCACGGCCCGGGGGTTGGGGCAGGTGGCCTTGTAGGCCACGCCGGCGGGACGGGGCAGCCCGGCCAGGACGGCGCCGGCGTCGCGGAAGGCGGGCACGCGCTCGGGATGGCTGTAGCTGGTCGCTTCGATCCGGGTGAAACCGGCCGCGGCGAAGGCGCCGATCAGGTCGATCTTGACTTCGGTCGGGACGAAGGTCTCCTCGTGCTGGAGCCCGTCACGGGCGAAGCATTCGCAGATCGTGACGCGGTCAGCCATGCGAGTCCGCCTCCCAGGGGAGCGTCGAGGTCATCACAGCAAGGAATATAACCTACTGTTGACAACATCAACACCCGGCCTCGGTGACGGACTCCCGACGGCGGACCGAATCTAGCGCTCGGAGCGCTCCAGCGCCTTGGCCAGCGTGGCCAGCTTACGCAGAGCCGAGTCGAGAACTTCCTGCTCAAGCGGGGTGAGACAGACGAGGAACGCGTTGTTCCGCTCGTTGGCGGCGGCGATGAGACCGCGGTAGAGGGAGCGCCCGTTACGGGTCAGGGTGAGCTGGGTCGTCCGGCCCGGACCGGGCTCACGCTCGACCAGTCCGGCCTCGGCGAGCTTGGCCGCGACCCGGCTCATCTGAGCCTTGTCCAGCCCGGCCAACCGAGCCAGCCGATTCACGGTCAGCGGCTCGTCCTCTCCCAGCAATGCGATCGTGCGCCACTCCTGGAGGCTGACGTCGAATTCCCGCCGGTAGCGGAGGGCTGCGCTGCGGGACAGCGCGTTCGCCACCCGGTGCAACCGGTAGGACAGCAACTCCCGTATCGGGATCGGCTCGGACTCCTCGGCGGCGGGGTCCGCCGAGCGTGACGGTAGGGCGTTCATGCCCCCACTGTAAGGCGGAGAAAGCAATCCGACGCTCCCCCATGGGAAGGTGTTGACAAATACAACACCGTGCGATGAGACTGCTGCGAAATGGATTACGGTCGGCGCAACAGAAGGCACAGGGAGGTCCGCAACATGCCCGCAGACCCGTCCGCCACTCTGCTCATCGACGGAACCTGGCGATCGGGAACCGCCACCTTCGACGTGACGGATCCCGCGACGCTCCAGGTCATCGCCCAGGTGGCCGACGCGGGACCGGGGGAGGCACTCGCGGCCCTCGACGCCGCCGACAAGGCCGCCGAGACCTGGCGGCGCACCACCGCCGAGGAGCGCTCGAACGCGCTGCGCGCGGCGGCGGGCCGGATCCGCGCCCAGGCCGACTCCCTCGCGGCCCTGATGACCAGCGAGAACGGCAAGCCGCTCGCCGAGGCCAAGGGCGAGGTCCTGGGCTCGGCCCGGATGCTCGAATGGGCGGCCGAGGAGGGCCGGCGCGCCAACGGCCGGACGACGCCGGACGGTCCGGGCGGCCCCGGCATGGTGCTGCGCGTCCCGATCGGCCCGACCCTGGCGATCACCCCGTGGAACTTCCCGGCGAGCATGCTGGTCCGCAAGGCGGGCCTCGCCCTCGCCGCCGGCTGTCCCGTGATCGTCAAGCCGGCGGAACAGACCCCGCTGGTGGGCACCGAACTCGTCCGGATCATCAACGAGGCCGGGGAGCTGCCCGCCGGGGTGCTCCAGTCGCTCACCACGTCCCGTCCCGGCGAGGTGGCGGGCGCGCTGCTCGCCGACCCCAGGCTCCGCAAGGTCAGCTTCACCGGCTCCACCGAGGTGGGCCTCAGCCTGCTCGCCTCGACCCGTGACCATCTGCGCCGGACGTCGCTGGAGATGGGCGGGCACTCCCCCGCCATCGTGTTCGACGACGCCGACGTCCCCGCCACCGCCGCGGCGGTCGCCGCCGCGAAGTTCGCCAACGCGGGCCAGAGTTGCATCGCGATCAACCGGCTCTTCGTGCACCGGGCGGTGCACGAAGAGTTCCTGGCGCTGCTCCTGGAGAAGGTCGCGGCGCTGCGCCTCGGGCACGGCGCCGCCGAGGGCACCACCACCGGGCCCCTGATCGACTTCGGCGGGCTGGACAAGGTCGAGCGGCATGTCGCCGACGCGGTGAAGCGCGGCGCCACCGTCGCGGCGGGCGGGCGCCGCTGGACGCCCGAGGACGCCGAGCTCACCGGCGCCTTCTACGAGCCGACCGTCCTCACCGGCGCCGACGACACCATGCTGATCAGCTCGGAGGAGACCTTCGGGCCGGTCCTGCCGATCTACGTCTTCGACGATGACGACGAGGCGATCGAACGCGCCAACGCCACCGACTACGGGCTCGCCGCCTATGTCTTCGGCGACGGTCTCGCCCGGGTGTGGCGGGCCGTCGACCGGCTGAGCTTCGGGGTGGTGGCGGTGAACGAGGCGTTCCCCGTCCGTCCCGAACTTCCCTTCGGGGGTGTGAAGAACAGCGGGCTGGAACGGGAGGGCGGCAGCGAGGGCATCGACGCCTACCTGGAGACCAAGTCCGTGGCGGTGCGGCTCTGAGACGGGCCGCGCCCCCGAACGACATCGCGCTGAAGGAACTCTGAAGGCGAAACCATGGCGATCGAACAGCAGACCACCACCTCGACCGGGCCGTCCGGACGGGAGCACGACGACCGCGCCAGGCGGCTCGCGGAGCTGGACGTCCGGACGGTCATCCACCCGCACAGCGTCATCGGGGCCCCGGAGGAACCGCTGATCCTCGAACGCGGGGACGGGGCGATGGTCTGGGACGTCACCGGCAAGGCCTACATCGACGGGACCTGCGGCCTCTGGCAGTGCCCCGTCGGGCACGGCCGGCCCGAACTGGCGGAGGCCGCCGCCGAGCAGATCGCCAAGCTGGAGTTCTACTCGTCGTTCGGCGACTACTCCAACGAGCCGTCGATCAGGCTGGCCGAACGCCTGCTGGAGCTGGCCCCGCCGACCATGCGGCGGGTGTTCTTCACCAACGGCGGGTCGGAGGGCAACGAGACGGCGATCAAGCTGGCCCGCCTGGCCCACCACCACGCGGGCCGACCCGAACGCTCCGTGATCCTCGCGCGCACCGGCGGTTACCACGGGATGGGCGGCGGTTCCCTCGCCGCCACCGGGATCGACCGGTTGCGCGCGGGCTACGGGCCGCTCATGCCGGGGATCGAGTTCCTCGCCAAGCCGCACGCCGTGCGCGGCGCCGACGTCACCGACGCCCTGATCGCCGAGATCGAGGAGCGGATCGAGCGGATCGGCGCGGACCGGATCGCCGCGTTCGTCGGGGAACCGGTGCTCGGCGTCGGCGGCATGGTCCCGCCCCCGCCGGACTACTGGCCGCGGGTCCAGGAGATCCTGCGCCGCCACGGCATCCTGCTCATCCTGGACGAGGTCGTCACCGCTTTCGGTCGCATCGGCCACTGGTTCGGCTGTGAGCGCTACGACGTCGAACCGGACATCATCGTCACCGCTAAGGGCCTGTCCAGCGGGTACATCCCCATGGGCGCGGTCCTCGTCGGAGAACGCGTGCTCGACCTCGCCGGCGGCGCCGCGTTCCTGCACGGGTTCACCTACAACGGTCACCCGGTCGGCGCGGCCGTCGCGCTGGCCAACATCGACATCCTGGAGCGCGAGGGGCTCCTCGCGCGGGCCGACCGGCTCGGTCGCCGCCTGCTCGACGCGCTCAAGCCGCTCGAACGGCTGGACCACGTCCTGGAGGTGCGCGGCGTCGGCATGATGCTCGGCGTCGAGCTGGACCGCGGCCCCGACACCGCCGCCGCGGCGGCCGGGGTCCAGGCCCGCGCCCGCGCCGACGGCGTCATCGTCCGGGCCTCCGGGAACACCATCGTCCTCTCACCACCGCTGGTGATCGACGAACAGCAGTTGGACGCGCTCACCCGCGTCCTGACCGAACACGTCGCGACGGCCTGACGGGGCAGGGCACGCGAGAACCCCAGTAGCAGCACTCCAGGAGGAGATCGTGGGGCGAAGAATAGGTAAGACGGGCCCGACCGCGAGATTCGCGGCCGCCGGTCTGGCCGTGAGCCTGGTGGCCACGGCGTGCAGTATCGGCAACGCGAGCGACGACGAAGGCGACACGCTGACGTACGTCTCCACCGGCCCGCCCTTCCAGGACGCGCAGGCGGAGGCATGGCAGAAGCCCTTCACCGCCGACTCCGGGGTGAAGTTCCGCAACGACAGCCCCGTCGACGAGGCGAAGATGGTCACGATGGTCGAGGCCAAGAAGGTGACCTGGGACCTCGTCGACACCACGCCCGCCGTGGCCGTGCAGTACTGCGGCAAGTACGTCGAGAAGCTCGACTTCTCGGTCATCGACAAGTCGAAGTACCCGCAGGGGACCGTCAACGACTGTGGCGTGCCGAACTTCTTCTACAGCACGTTCGTCATGTACAACACGAAGAAGTACGCCAGCGACCCGCCCACGTCGATGGCCGCCTTCTTCGACGTGAAGAAGTACCCCGGAAAGCGGATCGTTCCGCCCGAGATCTCCGTGGGGCTGCTGGAGGCGGCGCTGCTGGCCGACGGCGTCCAGCCGAACCAGCTCTACCCGCTGGACCTCGACCGGGCCTTCAAACAGCTCGACAAGATCAAGTCGGTCACCACCTTCGCCAAGACCTACGGGCAGATGCAGCAGATGATGGTGGACCAGCAGTTCGACATGGGCCTGATGCTGAACGTCCGCGCCTACCAGGGACTCAAGGCCGGCGCCCCCTACAAGGGCATCTGGGACAAGTCCATCGTCAACTGGAACGTCTTCGTGGTCCCGAAGGGCTCGAAGAACAAGGAGCAGGCGATGAAGTTCATCGCCTCCACGGCCGGTGACGAACCGTCGAAGAAGATCGCGGAGTCGGCGTCGGTGCTGCCGGTCAACAAGGACCTGCAACTGAACCTCAACCAGTTCCAGCAGCAGGTCTACGTGTACGCGCCGGAACGCAGGGCCGGCATCGTCCACGCGGACGCGCAGTGGTGGGGGCAGAACTTCGACCAGGTGACCAAGCGCTACACGCAGTGGCTCTCCGGGTAAGAGGACGATGAGCGCATCGACCGTTTCCGCATCGCCGGTGAGCACGGCCCGAGCGCCCAGGTCGCGGAGGCGGCTGGTCGGCTGGTTCATCCTGCCGGCCACCGCCTTCCTCCTGGTGTTCTTCGCCTACCCGCTCGGCAACATCATCTGGCGTAGCTTCACCGAGCCGTCCACCGGGCTGGAGAACTACACCGAGCTGCTGAAGGACGGCGTCTCGGTCAAGATCCTGGTGCGCACGCTCGTCACGGGGCTGATCGTGGCCGCCTGCACGCTGGCGCTGGCCTACCCCTACGCCTACGCGATGACGAGGGTGAGCCCGCGCGCCCGGAACCTGATGACGGTGGTGGTCCTGCTGCCGTTCTGGACGTCCATGATGGCCCGCAACTTCGCCTGGTACATGCTGGAGCAGCGCGACGGCCTCATCGACGACGCGTTCTCCCTCATCGGCATCGACGGCGTGGTCCTCCTGGGCTCGGTCGCCGGGGTGACGGTCGCGATGGTGCAGGTCATGCTGCCGTTCATGGTCCTGCCGCTGTACAGCGGGATGGAGGGCATCGACAAGCGCCTGCTGAACGCGGCCGGCAGCCTCGGCGCGCCGCGGTGGCGGGCGTTCGTCCAGGTGTACCTGCCGCTGTCGCTGCCGGCGGTGCTGTCGGGGTTCACCCTCGTGTTCATCCTGACGCTCGGGTTCTACGTCACCCCGGCGCTGCTCGGGTCGCCGCAGCAGTCCCTCATCCCGCAACTGATCGCCACCCGGGTGAGCGATCTGCTGGACTTCGGCGGCGCGGGAGCGCTCGGGTCGGTGCTGCTCGTGGTGACGCTGCTGGCGCTGTTCGTGGTGTCGAGGTTCGTGAACCTGTCGTCCACCACCGAGAAGGCGGTGACCCATGAGTAAAGAGGCGACCGCCACGGAGCCGGACGCCGTGCCCGCCGAGCCCGCCGTGGAGCCCGCCGCGCTGCGGGCCGGGAAGGACGGCGGTCTCGGCTGGGGCCTGAAGACCGTGGTCGCGCTGACCAGCCTCGTGCTGATCGCGCCGACCGCGGTGGTGATCCCGATGAGCTTCTCCGGCGGCACCACCTTCGCGTTCCCGCCGAAGGACTGGTCGCTGCGCTGGTACGAGTCGTTCTTCACCTCCGAGGCGTGGATGCGCGCGCTGCTGACCTCGGTGCAGCTCGCGCTGCTCGTGGCGGTGACGGCGACGGTCCTCGGCGGCGCGGCGGCGTTCGGCCTGAACCGGGCGGGGTTCCCCGGCCGGGGCGCGATCCGCTCGCTGGTGATGGCCCCGCTGATCGTCCCGAGCATCGTCGTCGCCGTCTCGATTTACGGCGTCTTCCTGCGCTGGCACCTCACCGGCACCCCGATCGGGTTCGTGATCGGGCACACCGTCATGGCGTTGCCGTTCGTGGTGACGGTCATGCTGACCAGCCTGTCCGGCTACGACCGGACCCTGGACACCGCCGCCGCGACGCTCGGCGCAACCCCGCTGACGACCTTCCTCCGGATCACCGTGCCGCTGATCGCGCCGGGCGTGATGTCGGGGTTCGCGTTCGCGTTCGTCTACTCGCTGGACGAGGTCGTCATCGCGCTGTTCCTCCAGTCGCCCGACATCACGACGCTGCCGGTCAAGATGTACAACTCCATCACGCTGGAGATCGACCCCACCATCGCCGCGGCGTCCAGTCTCATGGTGGTGGCGACCAGCTTCGTCCTGTTGATCCCGCAGTTCGTTCGCCGCAAGCGGAGCACACGATGAGCCAAGCCGACCACAGCAAGAGCCCTGGCAACAGTCACGGCATCCGGATCGCGGGCGTCTCGAAGGTCTACGCGGGCACGTCCCGTCCGGCCGTGGACGACGTCTCGCTGGACATCGCGCCCGGCGAGTTCATCACCTTGCTGGGCCCGTCGGGCTCGGGCAAGACGACGATGCTCTCGATGCTCGCCGGGTTCGTCTCGGTGTCCGCCGGGAAGATCGAGATCGACGGGAAGGACGTCTCCCGGCAGAAGCCGCACAAACGGAACCTCGGCGTCGTGTTCCAGCAGTACGCCCTGTTCCCGCACATGAGCGTGACCAAGAACATCGCGTTCCCGCTCCAGCAGCGGCGGATGCCGAAGGCGGAGATCGCCGCCAAGGTCGACGAGGCGTTGCGGCTGGTCCACCTGGAGGAGTACGCGGACCGGCTGCCGAGCCAGCTGTCCGGCGGGCAGCAGCAGCGCGTCGCGCTCGCCCGCGCGGTGGTGTACCGGCCGCGGGCGCTGCTGATGGACGAGCCGCTCGGCGCCCTCGACCGCAAGCTCCGCGACGAGCTGCAACGCGAGATCGCCCGCATGCACCGGGAACTGGGCATGACGTTCATCTTCGTCACCCATGACCAGCATGAGGCGCTCACGCTGTCCGACCGCATCGCGGTGTTCAACGAGGGCCGGATCGAGCAGGTCGGCACCCCGTCCGACCTGTACGAGCGGCCGGAGACGCTGTTCGTCGCGCAGTTCCTCGGCGAGTCCACGTGCTTCCGCGGGACCGTGGACGTGTCCGCGGGCGTCCTTCGGTGCGGCGGCTTCACGCCCCGGGCGCCGCGGCTGGACGCAGGGCTCGACGGCAGCGGCGGGGTCGCCGTCGTCCGTCCCGAGCGGTTGGACCTGCACTCCGACGCGGGTTCCGTGCCCACCGGCCACAACCGGGTCCGCGCCACCGTCACCGAGATCGTCTACGTCGGGAACCACCACCAGGTGGGGCTGCGGTTCGCGGACGGCACGAACGGCTCGGCCATGCGCGTCGCGGGCCGGGACCTCCCGGCGGTGCCCGGCGAGGAGGTCACGGTGAGCTGGGACCCCGAGCACCAGTCGGTCGTGGCCGACCCCGCCGACGAGCCGACCGCCGAACGGCCCGCCGAGACCCTCGGCGCCGCCGCCACCTGACCTGACACCCGCACCGCCGACAAGGAGGAGTCGCTAACCCATGGCAGTCCAGACCGAGCGCGAAGGCGTCGACGAACGCTTCGAGCGCATCACCGCCGGTGTTCCGGAGCTCTCCGACGAGCGGCTACGGGACGTGCTGCGCGACCGCTACGGGCTGGAGGCCGTGTCCCTGAGGCGGCTCGCGGGCGAGACGGACCAGAACACGCATGTCGTGGACGGCTCCGGCACCGAGTACGTCCTCAAGATCAGCGACCCCGCCGACCTCCCGGCGATCGAGTTCCAGACGGCGTTGCTCGCGCATCTCGCCGAGCGGGACGCGGGTCTGGTCGTGCCCCGCGCCGTCGCGGACCTGGCGGGCTCACCCGTCACGTCCGTGCGGGACGGGGAACGCGAACTCCCCGTCCGGCTGCTCACCTGGGTTCCGGGTACCCCGCTCGCCGAGGTGGGCGGCCGGTCGGCGGAGTTGCTGGCGGACGTCGGCGCGGCGGCCGGGCGGCTGGCGGCGGCCACGGCGACGTTCTCCCATCCCGCTCCCCCGGCACCGCACTACTGGGAGTTCCCGCACGCGGGCACCGTGCTGGAGGCGTCGCTCGGGTACGTCACCGACCCGGGCCTGCGCGACGCGGCCACCACGATCCGCGACCGGTACGCGCCGCTGCTGACCGAGCGGCTGCCGGAACTGCCGACGGCGGTCGTCCACCACGACCTCAACGCCTTCAACGTCCTGGTCCACCGGGACGGCGGGCGGCGCCGCGTCTCCGGCGTGATCGACTTCGGTGACGCGCTGCCGACCGCGCGGATCGCCGACCTGGCGGTGCTGGCGTCCAGCGTGATGCGCGGGGCCGCCCGCCCGCTGACCGTCGCGGCGACGCTCGCCGCCGCCTACCACGAGGCCCACCCGCTGACGGAGGCGGAACTCGACCTGCTGTTCCCGCTGATCGCCGTGCGGGCCGCGACGGTCGCGGTCACCGCCGCGCGGCTCGACGCGGAACGGCGGCACGGCGATCCCCGGCACCGGTCGGCGGCCGCCGCCGACCTGGTGCGCGCGCTGGCGCCGGTTCCGGCCGAGGTGGGGCGCGCCGCCGTCCGGCACGCGTGCGGGCTGCCCGCGTATCCGGACGCCCCTGCGGTGACGGCTTGGCTGGCGGGCAACGCCGCGTCCGCGGTGCCGCCGGTTGACGGGCCGCTCGTCCCCATCGATCTCGGCGCCTCGTCCGAGATCTTCGACGACGTCGATCCCCGCGACCCCGGCGCGCTGCGCGCGGCCGCGACAGCCGCCCTCATCGGCCGCCGTCCCGGTGTGGCGGTCGGACGCTACGGCGAGCCCCGGTTCCTGGAGCCGCGCCGCCGCCGCGGGGCCGCCAGCGCGGACGAGCCGGACAACGTCCACCTCGGGATCGACCTGTTCGCGGGGGCGGGAACACTCGTCCGCGCGCCGCTGCCCGGCCTGGTCGAGGCGACGGACACCGCCGGTGTCGACCTCGTGCTGCTGCACGAGCCCGCCGAGGGCGTCCGCTTCCGTACCCTCTACACCGGCCTGAACGACGCTCCCGCCGCGGGCGAGGCGGTCGCGGCGGGAGCGACGATCGGCCGGATCGCCCCAGGTGAGGGGCTGCCGCCGCACGTCCGCGTCCAGGTCGCGGTCACGCCGCTCGACGGCTGGACGACCGTGCCCGCAGCAGCCACCGACTCCGAACAGGCGCTGTGGCAGGGGCTGCTCCCGGACCCGACACCGCTGCTCGGCGCGCAGAACACGGTCACCGCGTGGACGCCGGTGATCGGCAGGTCGCTCCAGGGCCGCCGCGCCCACCTGCCCGACAGCCATCCGATGTACTTCGAGCAGCCGATCGCGATGGCCCGCGCCCGCGACACCCGCTTCTACGACGAGCAGGGCCGCTCGTACCTGGACGCGCTGAACAACGTGACCTTGGTCGGACACAGCCATCCGAGGCTCGTCGACGTCGCCGCGCGGCAGCTCGGCAGGCTGAACACCAACACCAGGTTCGTGTACGACTCGCTGACCGAGTACGCCGAACGGCTCACCGCCACTCTCCCGGACGGCCTGGACGTCGTCTACTTCGTCAACTCCGGCAGCGAGGCCAACGACCTGGCACTCCGCATGTCCCGGTATCTGACGAAGCGCGACGACGTGGTCATCATCGACGACGCCTACCACGGCTACACCTCGGTGGTGTCCGACGTGAGCCCGTCCCGGTACAAGCACTACGGCAAACCGGACACCACGCACCCGACCCCGGTCCCCGACCGGTATCGCGGCGCGTACGGGTACGACGACCCGGACGCCGGAGCCAAGTACGCCCGGCACGTGATCGACGAGTTCGACCGGCTGACCGCCGCAGGTCGCCCGCCCGCGGCGTACCTGTTCGAGGCGCTGCTGGCGGGCGGCGGGCAGGTGGTGCTGCCGCCCGGCTACCTCGCGCCGATCTTCGCGGCGGCGGCCGAGCGCGGGGTGCTGACGATCGCCGACGAGGTCCAGGTCGGGTTCGGACGGCTCGGCGAGGCGTTCTGGGGCTTCCAGACGCAGGGCCCCGACGTCGTTCCGGACTTCGTGACGATGGGCAAGGCCATGGGCAACGGGTTCCCGATGGCGGCGCTGGTCACCACCCGGGAGATCTCACGGGCGTTCGACCCGACCGGGCGGTTCTTCTCCACCTACGGCGGCAACCCGGTCGCCTGCGCGGTCGGCCTCGAACTGCTGAACATCGTCGACGACGAGGGCCTCCAGCACAACGCGCTGGTCGTCGGCCAGTACCTACGGGACCGGCTGGCCGGGCTCGGCGAACGGCACGAGCTGATCGGCGACGTCCGCGGCCAGAGCTTCTACAGCGGTGTCGAGTTCGTCCTCGACCGCGACACCAAGGAGCCCGCCTCCGCCGAGACCCTGATCATCTGCGAGCGGCTCAAGGACCAGGGCGTCCTGGTGTATCCGACGGGCCCGTACTGGAACATCCTCAAGCTCAAGCCGCCGCTCACGTTCACGCGGGCGGACGCCGACGACTTCACCGACACACTCGACGACATCCTCACGACGGGCTGGTGACATGTCTGAAAACACCGCTGCACACGCGGACATGGTGCTGACGGGAGGCTCGGTCGTCACCGTCGACGACGGGTTCACGGTCGCGAGCGCGGTCGCGATCACCGGCGACCGGATCACGGCGGTCGGCGACGACGACCGGATCCGGGCGCTGGCGGGCCCGTCCACCGAGGTGGTCGACCTCGCCGGACGGACGGTGCTGCCCGGGATCAACGACGCTCACCTGCACCTGGCGATGTTCGGGCTGGCCGGATTCTCCGTCGACCTCAACGGCGTCGACTCGGTCCGGGCGCTGAACGACGCGCTCACCGACGGGCCCGTGGGCCCCGGCGGCAGCGAATGGCTGATCGGCGAGGGCTGGCGGGAGGCGAACATCCCCGAGTTCGACGCCGACGTGCCCGGCCCGCACCGCTCCCTCATCGACGCGGTCACGGCGGACCGTCCCACGGTCCTGCACCACGCGTCCCGGCATTCGGTGCTGGTCAACACGGCCGCGCTGCGTATCGCGGGCGTCACCCGCGACACCCCTGACCCGGCGGGCGGACGCATCGTCCGCGACGCGTCCGGCGAGCCCACCGGCCTCTTCCTCGAAGGCGCGAAGGGACTCATCACCCAGTACGTCCCGGACTACTCCGAGCGGGAGCGGCTGGCCGCGATCGAGTCGGCGATGCACAGGCTCAACGCGCTGGGCATCACCAGCGTCACCGACCCGATCGTCTGGCCGGAGCTGCTGCGCGACTACACGACGCTGCGCCGGGACGACCGGATGACCGTTCGCGTGAACGCGCTCCTGCACTGGGACTGGCCCTCCCCCGCGAGCACGTCGGAACGACTGGAGACCGCGCTCGGCTTCGCCGGACTGTCCACGGGCCTCGGCGACGACTGGCTCCGGATCGGCGGCGCGAAACTGTTCGCGGACGGCGTCCCGACCCAGTGCACGGCGTGGCTGCACGACCCGTACCCGTCGTCCGGCGACCACGGCCACCTCATCACCGCGGGCGACGACGACGAGGCCCGCTACGAGGAACTCCTGCGGATGATCGAGCTGGCGCACCGCAACCGGCTCCAGGTGCAGGTGCACGTCACCGGCGACCGGGCGGCGGACGCTGCGGCCGACGGCATCGTCCGCGCGCTCAAGGCCGACCCGTGGCCGGACGCGCGGCACGCGCTCATCCACGGCACGCTCCTGTCGGAGGACTCCTACGCGCTGCTCGCCGAACACGGCATCAGCGTGATCACCAGTTCGCTGATGAAGTCGCACAGCGGCGCGTCCATGACCCGGGCGATCGGCGCGGACCGGTGGGCCCGCGCGTTCCCGGCGGGCGCGCTGCTCGCCGCGGGCGTGCACGTCGCCGACAGCTCCGACGCGCCGATCACCCATCCCGACTGGCTGCGCGGCATCGCGACCTTCGCGGGCGCCGCGCCGGGCCCGTTCTCCGACGTGCCGCCCGACCTGCGCCTTTCCCGTGAACAGGCGATTCGGCTGTGGACCACCGCGGGCGCCTATTTGGAGAACGCGGAGAAGCGCAAGGGCACCATTTCTCCGGGCGCTCTCGCCGACCTCGTCGTCCTCGACGGCGATTTCCTCGGGGCCGACGACACCGCGTTGCAGGGACTCGCGCCGACCCTCACCGTCGTGGGCGGCCGGGTGGTGCACTCCGCCTGAAACCAAAGGGCTTCGGGGCTCTGACGCGAACAACTCGATATGCGACAGAGACATGTCAGATAGGGCGATGAATCGAACGACGGTGCGAGGATCAGGGTTGCCCGGTTTTCACAAGGCCTCGACCGGAGGACCCCCGAATGAGACCCAGCACGACCCTGAAAACGACTCTGAAGGTGGCGGCGTCCATCATCATCGCGGCGGCCGGGCTGACGGCCGCGCATACGGCGACGGCGGCACCGGCGGCCGCCCCGCCCGACTGCTCCGACGGCACCGTCGTGCAGACCGACAACGGACCGGTCTGCGGCCTCGACGGTGACGGCATCAAGAACTGGCTCGGCATTCCGTACGCCGCGTCGCCCGTCGGAAACCTGCGCTGGGAGGCCCCGGCGCCGCACCCGGGCTGGGCCTCGACGTTGCAGGCGACCGAGAGCGGCAGCGCCTGCCCGCAGCCCGGCGACTTCCGGCCCGGCTCCACCAACGAGGACTGCCTGAAGCTGGACGTCCGCGTCCCGGAGAACGCCGGGAACGGTCCGCTGCCGGTGATGGTGCAGTTGCACGGCGGCGGGTTCCGGCTCGGGGTGCCGTCCAACGGCACCCGGCTCGCCACCGCCGGGAAGGTCATCCAGGTCGAGGTGCGGTACCGGCTCGGCATCATCGGTTTCCTGTCGCACGCGTCCCTCGGCGCGAACGCGGGGAACTACGGCATCGAGGACCAGCAGGCCGCGCTCGGCTGGGTGAAGCGCAACATCGCCAAGTTCGGCGGCGACCCCGGCAACGTCACCATCTTCGGCCCGTCCGCCGGAGGGTCGAGCGTCTGCGCGAACATGGCGTCCCCCACCGCCGCCGGGTTGTTCCACAAGGGCATCATCGAGAGCGGGGAGTACAACTCGCTGCGCGGCGTCCACGCCACCTGGCAGGCGCAGGACTGCGCGGCCAAGCTGCCCACCCAGCAGGAGGCGCAGCAGGCCGGGGCCCGGTTCGCCACGGCGGTCGGCTGCGGCGGTGCGGCGGACGTCGCCGCGTGCCTGCGCCAGGTGCCGGTGCAGACCCTGCTCGACAAGGCGGGCGACGGTCTCGGACCCGACAGCGGCACGCTCGCGCCCATCGTGGACGGCAAGACCCTGACCAAGTCGCCCGGGAAGGCGTTCGACACCGGGGACTTCAACAAGGTCCCCGTCATTCACGGTGTGGCCAGGGACGAGACGCAGATCCACCCCGCCGACACCCCGCAGCAGTTCCAGGCCCTGATCCAGAGCCAGTACGGGAACCTCGCGCCGAAGGTGCTCAAGCGCTACCCGCTGTCGGAGTACCCGGAGCCCGCCGTGTACATCACGTCCCGGACGATCCTCGCCGACTCCACGTCCGTCTGCCCGGCGCTGCTGAACGACCGGCGGCTGGCCGAGCACGTCCCGGTGTACGCCTACCGGTTCGACGACACGCACGCGCCGCCGCTTCCGTTCATCGACGCGACGCGGCCGACCGGCGCGTTCCACGTCGGCGAGTTCAGCTACCTGTACCACGGCACGTTTCCCACCCAGCCCGCGCTGGACCCCAACCAGAAGGCCATGCAGGCTCAGCTGACCGCGCAGTGGACAGGTTTCGCCCGCACCGGTGACCCCAACGTGGAGGGCACCCCGCGCTGGACCCGGTTCACCTCCCAGAAGGAGGCGCAGATGTCGCTGCTGCCCGCCGGGGCCAGCCGGATGACCCGCGAGATCTCCGGGCCGCACCACTGCAACTTCTGGAACCAGCACGCCCCGTTCACCAACTGACCCTTCTCATCTCGCCGGACGCTCCCGCGACATCCAATGCGGGGGCGTCCGGCGAAGCTTTCCGCTCAGCCGAGGACGAGCGGGAGCCTCGCCGCGAGTTCGCCGAGCTCGACCCGTTCGGCGTCGGTCGGCGCGCGACGTCCCGTCCCGGCCAGCAGCGCGTCCCGGTCGGAGAACGACGCGGGGAACGGGGTTCCGGCGATCCGCTCCAGCAGGGCGCGGGCGACCGCGAGGGTCTCGGCGGGCGGTCCGGCGACCCGTCCGGCGGGCAGGTGCGCGACCAGGTCGAGATGGTGCAGCGTCCACTCCAGGACGTACGCGGACAGGTAGTCGCCGGCGGTCAGCACCTTCCCCTGCGTGCTGACACGGGCGGCCGGATCGGCGAGTTCGGCGGCGCGCCCGGCGGCGGACCCGACGTCGTCGAGATGGAACTTGAGCAGGCTCGCCTCCCCGTACGCGGCGGCCAGCCGCGGGATCAGGGCGTCGAGCGGGTCGTCGCCGGTCGGGGGTTCGACGAGGTCCCAGTAGGTGACCGCGTCCGCGGTCGGTTCGGTGTCGGCTGGCGTGACCAGCGTGATCAGGACGTCCTGGGCGTCGATGACGAGATGGCAGACCAGGTCGCGGACGAGCCAGCCGGCGCAGCCCGACGGTCGTGCCATGTCCGCGTCGGTGAGGTCGCCGACCGCCGTGCGCAGGGCCGTCCACGAGCGCGAGAAATGATCCACTTCCGCACGGTAGCGCGCCCGGCGGACCGGTCGCGCAGGCTAGGGCCCGTCTCGACGCGGCCTCAGCCCGCACGCGAACGCGTTACCTGCCCGGTGGAGCGACGCCGAAGGCAAGCGGAGCCGGGCGGATCGCGAAGCGATGCGCGTTCGCACAGGAACGGTCACGTAGCGAGCCGCAAGGCGAGCGCAGTGGCCGGGCCTGCAAGAAATCAGTCGTAGGAGGCGAGAGCGCGGGCGTGGACACCCAGGACGTGGGCGAACAGCGCGGGTGGCTTGGTGGTGTCCGTGGCGTCGGGGAGCACGTCCGGGGTGAGCGTCCAGTCCGTCCCCACCCACGAGTCGCCGATGGTGCCCTCGCTGGAGGGAAGGTTGTTGCAGGTCTGCCGGACCCGAATCGTCCGCACCGAGTCGGTGGCGGGCGTGTCGGTCTCGACCAGCAGTACCGGGACGCCGACGAGCGGCCCGTCCTCCACCAGCCGCAGGATCTGGTGCGCGTCCTCGCCGTCGAGCGCGGCGCCCGCGTCGAGGATCACCACCAGGCGGACCGGCGGGCCGTCCGCCGGGCCGGTGGACGCCTCGCCGTCGGGGCCGCCGATGCGGCGCAGGTCGACCAGGTCGAGCAGCCGCCGCAGCCGCTCGGCCGCCGCGGGCCCGGAGGCCACCCCGCCGCCGAGCAGCCGGACACTGGTGACCGGGTCGAACTCCCGCAGCCAGCCCGCGCCCGACAGGCCCGACGCGTCGATGACCTCCAGACCGGCGAGCCCGGGCGGGACGGAGGCCAGGAACCGGGTGACGAGCGACCAGGCGTAGGCGGCAGCGTCGCCGGGCATCGCGCCCGGGGAGATCCACACGCCGCGCCGCCATGGGAGCCGCAGCACGAGCGGGATCCGCAGGTCGGGCAGTTCGGCGGTGGACAGCCGCCCGGCCAGCAGCCCCTCGGCCGGTTCGGGACCCGGCTGCCAGGTCAGCCAGGACGGCGCGTCGAACGGCGCGACCTCGGCGGTGACCCGCGGCTCCACTCGGGCCAGCTCGTCGCGGAGCTGGTCGGCGTCGGCCCGCAGCCGCGCGTCGGCCGCCGCCATGAGCTGGTCGAAGCGGCCGCGCGGCGCCCGCCCGGCGATCTCCTCGTTGCGGAGGTTGAGCGCGTGTTCGGTGGACGCGCGGAACGACGCCAGCGAACGGCTCGCGTCCTCCCAGACCAGCCAGCACCGTTCGAGATATCCGACCTCCGAGTCGGACGCCTCGGGCGGCGCGGACGGCGGCGCCCCGGCGGCGGGACCTGGCCGCGGCGCGGTCGGTTCCGAGGCGCCGGAATGACCCGGGGCGCCCGAAGCGCTCGCGCCGCTCGTGGCGCTCGGCGCGTCCGGTCGGTCGCCGGGGTCGTCCACCTGGACGCCGTGCGCCTCGACGAGTTCGGCCAGCCCGCCGGCGTAGCCCTGCCCGACGGCGCGCACCTTCCACCGGTCGGCCCGGCGGTAGATCTCCAGCCCGATGATGGCCTTCTCCGCGTCCAGCCCCGCGACGGTGAACTCGGTCGGCGGGTCGCCGCCGTCCCCGGTGAGCCGGAGTCGCGGCGGCGGCGCCGAACCGAACGTCCCCGTCCCCGCGAGGCTGACCGCGATCAGTACCGCGTGCGCGTGGGCGGGGACCGCGTCGAGGTCGAGCTCCACGCGCTGGGGTCCCCCGCCGTCCGCCCAGCGGACGCCGGGCGCCTCGGGGGCGTTGAAGAACACCAGGTCGGCGTCGGACCGCACGCGCAGGTCCGGGCCGACGAGCAGGGCACTGACGTCCACGGGGACGGCGCAGGACACGGTGGCGGTCACCCGCCGGGCGGGCAGCGGCGCGTTGGCGCCGCGGGAGAGTTCGGCCATCGGGCGGTTCAGGCGTGGTTGGCGATCACCGGCAGCATGTCCTGGAAGGTGCGGCCGTGACAGGGTTCTCCGATCGCGTTCATCTTCCAGCCGTCCCCGTGCCGGTAGATCCGGGACATCACCATGGCGGTGTGGGCGCCGCCGCCGGTCAGCGTGTACCGGGCCATCTCACCGCCGTCCATCTCGTTGACCAGGCGGCAGAAGGCGTTCTCCACCTCGTTGAAGGTCTGCCCGTTGAAGGAGCTGACGGTGAACACCAGCGAGGTGACGTGCACGGGCAGCCGCCCGAGGTCGACGATGACGGACTCGTCGTCGCCGTCGCCCGCGCCGGTCAGGTTGTCGCCGGTGTGCCGGACCGAGCCGTCGTCGCTGACGAGCTTGCCGAAGAACACGACGTCGGCGAGGGCCCCGTCGGCGAAGAGCACACAGGACGCGTCGAGGTCGATGTCCCGCTCCCGGGAGCCGAAGAAGCCCTTCTTCTTCACCGCGTCCCAGCCCAGCCCCATCCGGACCATGCTCAGCGTGCCACCGGGCTTCTCCAGCGAGATCCGCTGGCCCTTCACCATCGAGACGGTCACAGCCGTCGCCTCCTTGTCGTCCCCTACGCCGCGCGGCCCCGCTCCGGAGCGCGCCGGCCTTCAGCACCCGGCCACCCGCGAGATGTCCGGGGTGCGTGCAAAGCCTCGCAGCCGACCGACCCCGTTGTCATCTCTTCCCGCGTGATGAGGGGGTTCGGCGCGGTTCGGGACCGGCGCACCGGCTGAGCGTTCGCGGCGCCGCTCAGCCGGTGGACCGGGGTTCGGACGTCAGCCGAAGTCGACGTCGATGCACTGGTAGAAGGCGTTACCGGTGTCCGCGATGTCCCAGACGCCGAGCACGATGTGCCTGCCCTGCCGCTGCGGAAGCGTCCCGGTGTGGACGTCCCGGTCGGACGGCTGCCGGCCGCGGTAGGCCTGCTCGATGAACGGCGTGAGGTCGAGGGAGTCGCGGGTCAGCGGCTTGGTGCGGTCCCAGCCGTCCTTGGTGAGGAAGTAGCGGAACGACGTGGTGGAGTGCGCGGCGGTGAAGTGCCAGGAAACGCTGAAGGAACTTCCGGCCGTGACCTTGGTCGCGGGCCAGCCGGTGCCGCCGCGCTGGTCGTCGAGCGGCGACCAGCGTCCGTCGGCGCCGGCGCAGATGGTGCCGTCGCGCGGTCCGCGCGCCGGGAAGCCCTTCGGCCCCTCGACGCCGTCCGGGTCCCACTGGACCTGGCCGCAGTTGGTGACCTTGTGCTGGCCGCACAGGTAGCTGCGGCTCGGGGGCGAGGTGGTGTACCCGTGCGACCACGCGGGCACGGCGAGCACCACCGGGAGTCCGACGGTCACGGCCGCGGCCACGGCGAGGCTGGTCTTTCTTGGCATCCTGCTTCTCCTTGGCGGGAGGTACGAAGTACCTGGAGGCGAGGGTGAGCCGGCCCCGGCAACCAACTCAAAAGGAAACTTTCCTTTGAGTAAGGTGAACCCTTCGTGGCGCGCCGTCAACCCCGACGCCTTCGGTCGGCACGTTCCTGGCACGCTGTGCACAGGCGCGGGCACCGGGGCTCCGCGGCCGCGGTCCGGCGAACGGCCCGTCTTCGCAGATCACGGAGCGTTACCGCTCATATTCGTGTGCTAGCCTGGGCGCTGCGAAGCGTGTTAAGCAGCGTTTTTTCTGTTGGTTGTGTGGAGGTCTGCGGTGCGTTCAGGAAGAATTCTCCGGTTCGACGAAGTCCGTGGTTACGGATTCATCGTTCCGGACGGCGGTGGCGAGGACGTCTTCGTCCACGCCAATGAGCTTCTCGATGACAAGGCGGCGTTCGGGCCCGGAACGGCGGTCGAGTTCGAGGTGACCGAGGGCGAGCGCGGTCTCAAGGCGTTCGCCGTCCGGGCGGTGAGCCCGCCGTCCAACGGCGCCGCGTCCTCGATCGACCGCGCCCCCACGGGCGACGGCCCCGACGACATGCTGTGCGACGTGCTGTCGCGCGCCGAGTTCAGCCGGGAGATCGTCGACGTGCTGCTGGCGGAGGTGCCGGAGCTCACCGGCGCCCAGATCGTCAAGGTCCGCCGCAGCCTCGTCGAGATCGCCCACAAGCACGGTTGGATCGACGACTGACGGTCGGCCGTTCTCACCGGTGGGCCGGAAAACCCGCACGATAATCGACCCCTGGAACGGGGACCACCCCGAATACGGCCGTTCGCCGCGCTCCGGGATTTGTCGGAGCCGGACGCTTTGACCATGTGGAATGTTCATGCGTAATTCCCCGGCTTTCTCGCGTGCGGCGCGTTGTGATCAGTGGCCGTAGGTCCACAGGTCCGGAGCGGGACGGTCGGCCGTGGCCGGGCGGGCGGCCACCGCGATCGTGCCGGAGCCCGGCCGGGTGACGGCCTCACGCACGCGGACATGGCCGCCGTCGGCCTCCCCGACCTCCGTGGCGGTGTCGCCGAGCGGGTCGCGCAGGCGCCGGAGGACGCGCGCCGACTCCGCCAGGCACTCGACCGCCCGGCGGGGCTGCCGGTCACCGAGGTAGGCGGCGGCGAGCCCGTTCAGGCTCCGGGCCTGGCCGTCGAGGTCACCGAGCCTGCGCTGGACGAGCAGGGCCTCGCGGTGATGCCCGGCGGCCTCCCCGAAACGCCGCGCGTCGGCGCAGGCCAACGCCAGGCCGCTGAGCATGGCGGCGATGCCGGGCCACTCACCGAGCCGCCGTGCCGCCATCAGCCCGGCCTGGTAGATCGCGACCCACTCGTCCCGGCTCCGGCGGAAGCGGAAGACGGGCAACAGGAGCGCCGGCAGCCGCCAGACGACCGGGTGATGGCCATGACCGGAAGCGGCCCTGATCACCGCCGCGAAGTTGTCCGCCTCGGCGTCCAGCCAGGCCAGCGCCTCGGCCCGAGCGTCGAAGGCGGGCGCGGCGACCCTGCCGCCCGGCCCGCCGGGCGGCTCGATCCGGCGGCCGTGCGGGTTCAGCGCCTCGGCGGCCGAGTGGGCGGCGCCGAGATACCAGGCGCAGACGCGTCCGACCGCCGCGTCGCACGAGTCGGCCGCCTCCTCCGCTCGCGCCTTCTTCCGGGCGTAGACGCGCAGCAGGTGGTGCAGCCGGTAGCGGCCCGGGGACGCCTGCCGGAGAAGGTTCTCGTCCAGCAGCGCCTCCAGCAGCTGCTCGGCCCGCTCCCGCGGCAGGTCGGCCAGCGCGGCGGCGGACGACGGCGTGAAGTCGGCGGCGGGATGCAGGCCGAGCAGCCGGAACATGCGCCGCTGGTCGTCGGCGAGCGCCCGGTAGGACGGCTCGAAGGACGCGCTGATGGACCGGTTGCGGAACTCCAGCTCGCCCGGCAGCCGGTCCTCGTCCGCCAGCCGTCCGTCGAACTCGGCCGGTGTCCACGCGGGACGGGTCTGCAACCGCCGCGCCGCCATGGTCACCGCCATCGGCAGCTGCCCGCACCGCTCGGCGATCCGCGCGGTCGCGGCGTCGTCGGCGGTGACCCGTTCGTGGCCCGCGATGCGGCCCATCAGGTCGCGTGACTCCCCGGGCGCGAAGCCGTCCAGCTGGAACCGGTGGACGCCGTCCAGACCGGCCAGGCTGCGCCTGCTGGTGATGAGCACCAGGCTCGTCGGGTCGCCCGGGAGCAGCGGCTCCACCTGGGCCTCGTCGGTGGCGTCGTCGAGGATGACCAGGGCCCGCTCGCCGTGCAGCCGGTCGCGGTACAGCGCGGCCATGGCGCCCACGCTCGCCGGGATCTGGGACGGGGGCACGTTGAGCTGGCGCAGGAAGCCGCCCAGCACCTCGGCCGGGTCGGCGGCGGGCAGGTCGGGGTCCATGGCGCGCAGGTCGGCCCAGAGCTGGAGCGCGCCGAAGCGGCCACGGGCGCTGATCTGGTGCGCGGCGCGGACGGCGAGACGGGTCTTGCCGACCCCGGCCATGCCCTCGATCGCGATGGCCGTGAGCGCGGTGCCGCCCCCGCCCGCGTCCTCGGCCAGCCGGTTCAGGGCGCGCAGCTCCTTCTCCCGGCCGGTGAACTCGACGATGTCCATGGGAAGCTGCCGCACCGTGCCCGGGGGCGGGCCCGCGGGCGGGGCGTTCCACGCGGCCTCGTCCAGGACCGGGTCGCCGCTGATGATCTGGCGTTCCAGGGCCCGCAGCCGGGGGCCGGGGTCGATGCCGAGATCGTCGGCGAGATGCGCGCGGACCCGGGCGTACGCGTCGAGCGCGTCGGCGGGCCTGCCCGCCCGGTACAGGACGAGCATCAGCCGTTCCCACAGCCGCTCCCGGAGCGGATGGCGCGCCACGAGGCGGCGCAGGTCGGGGACGAGCGCGTCGGAGCGGCCGAGCCGCAGGCACGCGTCGGTGTACTGCTCCATGAGCAGGAGCCGCCGCTCCTCCAGCCGTTCGACGTCGGCGAGCAGCGGGGCGCCCAGCGACATGGCCTCAAGTGGCCGCCCCCGGCAACAGCGCAGCGCCTCGGCGAAGTCCTGGGCCCCCTGCTCGACCCGCCCGTCGTGGAAGGCCCGCTCGCCACGGGCGAACAGCTCCTCGAACCGCGCCAGGTCCAGCTCGCCGGGCTCGACGCGGAGCAGGTAGCCGGGCGACCGCGTGATCAGCCGGTCCGCGGGCTCGCCCGCGTTCCGCAGCGCCCGGCGCAGCGCCGCGATGTAGCCGCGAACGTTGGCGCGGGCGGACGGCGGCGAGGTCCACCACACCGCGTCCACCAGCCGGTCGATCGGGACGACCTGGTTGGCCGCCAGCAGGAGCGCGGCGAGCACCGCCTGCTGCTGCGGTCCGCCGACGTCGACGGGACGACCGTTGGCGACGATGTGCAGCGGTCCCAGGATGCGGAATTCCATCTGCTCCCCTAACCGGCCCTGTCAGAGCGGTCGCCTGCACATCCGCTCTCGGGTTCCGGTCCCACCGTTGAGGAAGACATCTGCCGTATGCGTCAAATATACGGCA
>NZ_QVNQ01000006.1 GCF_003432485.1 Actinomadura spongiicola | reverse complement strand
TGTGCCAGCGCATCTGCGCGCTCAACGCCGCAATCTGGCACAACTGGCTGATCGACGCCCCGGTCAAACGGTCACTGATCCCCTACGACCACTGACAAGAACCCAACAACTCCCATCAACGATCTAGGCCACGTTGGCCCAGGGCTGCTATCAGGGCCTGAAACGCGTCCCCCTCGCGTTGGCTGTTGCGTGGGTTTGCGTCCGGTGTCGGGAGACTTGGCGGAACAGTCATCGGGGTCCTTCGGTCATCCTCGCGGGGTTGTTTGAGGTGGGGTTCTACTTGTGATCTTGCTGGTCAGAAGCGCTGTGGCTGGTGATTGATATTCAAAGTACGAGTATAGTACTTAAAGTACAAGCCACTTGCCGTACTTGCGCCGCACAATAAGTACTGGTCTTGTGGAGGTCGACGAAGGAGGGTGCCGATGTTCGGCTTGGTGGTCCGGTTCACCTGCAAGGACGAGGCGAGTGCTGACGCGTTCGATGAGCTGGTGGGCGAGACGATCGGAAAGATCGAGACGCAAGAACCAGGCACGCTGATCTATGCGGTGCATAGGGTCGACGGGCATCCTCTTCAGCGGATCTTCTATGAGCTGTACCGGGACCGGGCGGCCTTCGATGCCCACGAGGATCAGGAGCACGTCAAGCGGTTCCTCGGCGCCCGTGAGGAGTTGCTGGCCTCTGTGGAGGTCGACTGGTTGGACCTTCAGGCAGGCAAGGGAACGGACGGTTGCGGTGAGCACTGAGTATCAGCGGGCTCTCGGGCGGCGCATCGCTCAAGAACGCAAGCGGCGGGGGCTGTCTCAGCCTGAGCTGGCGCGGTTGATCGATCGGTCGGTGGCCTGGGTCTCGCAGGTCGAACGCGGCGTGCGCAAGGTCGACCGGATGTCGGTCTTGGAGAAGGTCGCCGAAGCGCTTGAACTGCCGCTGTCGGAGTTGGCGGCTGAGGCTCCGGTGGTGGCAGCGTCGGCGGAGGAACTGCCCGGGTCGGCTGGTCTGCGGCTGGTCTTGTCGGGTGCTCACTCGCTGCGGGCCATGCTGCATTCAGCTCCCGTCCCACCCACGGCAGAGATCAAGCCGCGGGTGGATCGCGCCTGGGAACTGGCCCATGAGAGCAAGTACGTCGAGTTGGCGGACTTGCTGCGGGGCCTGGTGCCAGCGCTTGAGTCCGCGGTGCGGTCGGCGCCGGAAGAGCGGCGCGCAGAGTTGTTCGATCTGCTGGCGGTGACGTATCAGGCGTGTTCGGCGGCGCTGTCCAAGCTTGGTGAACCAGAGGCGGCCTGGATCGCCGCCGACCGGGCCATCGTGGCGGGCGAGCGTGCGGGAGACGCGCTGATGATGGCGGCCGGTGCCTTCCGGCTCGGGTTCGTCTTCCTTGGGGCGCGGCACTTCGAGCAGGCGGAGGAGAACGCTCGGACGGCTGCCGAGGCGCTGTGGTTCCTGGTCGACCAGGGCAGGCAAGAGGCCATGTCTTTGTGGGGTGGGCTGACACTGCAACGGGCTGTGGTCGCTTCCCGGCTTAATCAGGCGGACCTTGCCTATGAGCATCTAGCGCGGGCTCGGGAGGTTGCCGAACGGCTCGGAGATGGTCGTAACGACTACAACACCGAGTTCGGTCCGGCGAACGTCGTTCTCCATGAGGTCGCCGTGGCGGTTGAGGTGGGGGACGCCGGTCATGCGCTCCGGGTCGGGGCCGAGGTGGACGCCTCGACGCTGTCGGCGGAGCGTCGGGCGCGGCTGCAAATCGACTTGGCGCGTGCCCACGCCCAGCGGCGTCAGGTCGATGAGGCCGTTGCGGCTCTGCTGGACGCCGAGTCGATCACGCCGGAGCAGATAAGGAACCACCGAATCGTGCGTCAGGTCGTGTCCGATCTACTGACCATGCAGGATCCCCCCTCCTCTGACCTGCGAGAACTCGCCGACAGGGTGGGCGCGTAGAAAAAGTACGTGTCCTAGTACTAGAAGTACTAGCGAAAACTCTGAGTACTGGGTAGCGTTCGTGTTGACGCTGAAGCACTCCTGATGGAGGTGAAGGCCCAACACGAACGCTCTTCGCGTTTCAGGGGCGGGAAGGCCGCTCTTGGACGGCAAAACAGGCCACATATGAAAGTGGCCTGAGCGGGAGACCCGCCCAGGCCGGATGCGGTTAGCACCCTAGTTGGCGCTTCGATGCTACCTCGTTCGTCCTGCTGGCGCGTGACTCCCTCGGTTCCGTAACGCCTGCTCATCAGGCGAACGAGAGGTGTACTCAGCATGCGCAACATTCCTGTCGACATCTCCGCCATGACCTTCGTGTGCGTGTCCCCGCCGCGGCCCAAGCTGGTCAGTCAGGAGACAGGAGAGGTCAAGACCGACCGCAACGGGCAGACGGTGTTCACGGTCGGGTTGTCGGTCGCCGATGCCACGGGCCGTGTCGAGCTGCTCAATGTGGCGGTGGCGGGGGATCAGTCGGTGACGATCGGGGAGATCGTGACCCCGGTCGGGCTGGTGGCGTTCCCGTGGGAGGCGGTTCTCGGGGGTGAGAAGCGGTGGGGTGTGGCCTTCCGCGCCGACCGGATCGTGCCGGTGTCTGCGGCCGGTGCCGTTGACTCGTCCGCTGCGGCGGACGTGGCCTGAGCGGCGGTCCGGCGATGAGTGACATGGTGGTGGTGCTCGGGGCCCTGGCAGTTGCGGCGGTCAGGCTCTGGGCCTGGCGCAGGTGGCACCCGGTGTCGTTCTGGTACGGCGTCGAGTTCCCGACCCGTGCGGTGTCGGTGTACTTGACGTGGCATCACGTCTCGTCCGGCTGCCGGTTGACCCGTAAGCGGCAGCGGTTCCGGCTCACGCTGGATGCCGTCCCGGTCGTCGGGGCCGCGTCCCGGTCCACGGCGACCGTCGTGCAGAAGCGGCGGGTGCGGCGCGTCGATGTCGAGCGGGCTCCCCGCCTGGGTCTGCTACGGCCTACCCGGCTCGGCTGGCGGGTGCGGCTTCGGCTGCATGACGGACAGGTGCCCGAGGACTACGAGAAGGCGGCTGAGGGCATCGCGCACGCGTGGCGGGTTCACTCGGTGCGGGTGGTCGATGTGCAGCCCGGGTTCGTGACGCTGTGGGCGACCCTGCGTGACCCGCTGGTGGACGTGGTCACCGAGCCGGAGACGGGCGAGTTGCTGCGGGTGCGGCCCGGCAGGCTGGAGAACGGACACGACTGGGTGATCGACTTTCGTGTGATGCCGCACTGGCTCAACGCAGGGGCGACTCAGTCGGGCAAATCCAACCTTGCCAACGCCCTGATCAAGGGTCTGGCTCCTCAGCCGGTGGCGTTGGTCGGGTTCGATCTCAAGGGTGGTGTGGAGTTCACTCCGTACGCGCCTCGGTTGTCGGCGCTGGCCACGACGCGCAAAGAGTCCGTCGACCTGCTGTCTGACCTGGTGGGCGAAGTGGAAAACCGGATGGCGCTGTGTCGTGAGAACGGGGCGCGCAACGTCTGGACGTTGCCCGAAGCGCTCCGGCGGATTCCCGTCGTCGTGCTGGTCGATGAGGTCGCCGAGTTGTTCCTGATGGCGGACAAGTCGGAGAAGGATGAGGTGGCCAGGACGGCTACGGCCCTGCTGCGGCTGGCGCAACTGGGGCGGGCGTTCGCGGTCTACCTCGTCGTCTGCGGCCAACGCATCGGCTCTGACCTGGGGCCCGGCGTCACCGCGCTACGGGCACAACTGTCGGGGCGGGTGTGTCACCGGGTCAACGATCCGGAGACGGCGAACATGACCCTCGGCGACCTTGACCCGGCCGCGTTGGACGTGGCCCGCGCGATACCGGCGGAGACGCCGGGGGTGTGTGTGGTGGCCGGTCAAGACGGCTCCTGGCAGCGTGCCCGGTCGGTGTACGTCCCCGAATCGGCGGCCGAACAAGCGGCCCGTGACTACGCCCACCTGACCCCGGACTGGGACACGCTCATCAACTCCGTCCCGACCGTGCGACCGGCCGCGTAACCGGCCCGGCTCCCTTTCCCTCCCCTTCTTCCGGCTCGGTGTGAGCCACCCATCACGCCAGGTCCCTATCCGATCCATGCCCGAAACCGTCCCTTGGAGGTCCGATGGTCGCCCGCGTCCGTGTCCTTCGTCCCCGTCCCCGTCCGCGTCCCCGGTTCGTCGTCGTGCCGTCCTCCCCGTCCGGGTCCTCGGTGTCATCGTCCTCGGGTTCGTCCTGGTCGGGGTCGGTGTCGTCCTGGGATGTGTGGCCGGTCGGAGTCGAGTGGGATGACATCCGTTCTCTGCACGTCGCCCGGTGCCAGCGGTGCGCCGAGTCGTTCGCTTCGCCCCAGGCCGGGGAGGTCGACGACTGGGCCGACACCCACCGCTGTGACCCCGAACTGGTCGCGCTGCTGGCTCTGGTCACCTCTGGGCGGGCGGCATGACCCGCCGATTGTTCGCCGCTGTGGCCGATTCGGGGCCGGTGGTGGTGCTGGCGGGGATCGCGGCGGCAGGGTCATTCACCCATATCCGCGACACGGCCACCGAACACGGTCAACGGGGCTGGATGGCCTGGGCTATCGCGGTGTGCATCGACCTGACCTGTGTCATGGCCGCAGGGGAACGCCAGCGAGACAAGCGCACCGGACGCGACACCGGGCCCCTGTCGTGGCCGACCCTCGTCCTGGTCGGCGGGATCCTGCTCTCGCTGGCCGCGAACCTGGCCCAAGCCGACCCCTCGGTCTGGGGCTGGATCACCGCGGGCACACCGGCGGGCGCGTTCCTGGTCGCGGTCTCCATGCTGGAGCGCAGGAAGATCGCCAAGCCTGCCGGGCTTGCGGACTCCTCCGTCTCGGGCGTTCTGGCCGTCCCGGACTCCTTCGGCCACCCGTCCCCGTCCTCGTCCGGCTCGTCGGCCGTCCCGTCCGCTCCCGGCCCTGAGAGGACCGGCGGCGAGGACGAGCAGGGCGGCCAGACCTCCATCCCGGTCCCCGTCGAACCGTCCGCCTCGCCCTCGTCGTCCTCAGCGGGCGCGGTGGGGCCCCTGGTCGACTTCGCGCGCCGCGTCGCTGCCGAACACCACACCGAACACGGACGCCCGATCACCCGTGACGCACTGCGCGCCCGGCTCGGGGTGTCCAACCAACTCGCCTCGGACCTGCTCCGCCAACTCCGCACCGAAACCGCATCCCTCACCTGACCACTGGAGGAACCCGCAATGACCGAACACACCAACCCCACCGGCCAGACGCCCCTCATCGTGCCCGCTGACCCGGTCGCCCGGCATCGGCTCATCATCGGCCTGCGCGCGCTGGCGGTCTTCCTGGAAGCCAACCCGGCGGTGCCGGTCAACACGTGCGGCAACGATCTGCTGGTCAGCGTCCGCGCGGGTGACGACGCCTCGTCGGCTGCGGTGGTCGACCAGGTGGCGGCGCTGCTGGGCGTCAAGGTCGCCGACGACACCGACCAGGGCGGGCACTACACCGCCAACCGCGACTTCGGCGGCATCTCCTACCGCATCGTGCACATCCCCGACCAGCGACGCCGCGAGCATCACGCCCTCAACAGCTACCGGCCCAACATCGTCCTGGACACCACCCCCCATAGCGACGACCAGGACGCCGGGTGGGCTGCCTGATGACCAACCGGCGGCCGTGCTCGCTGCCCGCGCCTTCCTGCCCCCTCTGGCTCGTCGTGGGCTGGGCGTGCGGCACCTGCGGCGGGGGCGGCGTCGCCTCCGACGGCTCCGCCTGTCCCGACTGCAACGGTCACGGCCACACCTGACAGGAGATCACCCGATGTTCTTGCGCCGCTGCGGCTTCGCCTGCTTCTGGCTCGTCCTGGGCCTGTTCCTGGTCCGCCAACCCGAAACCGCCGCACACACCGTCCGCGCCCTCATCGGCGGCCTGGCCCTGATCGCCGACGCTCTCTCACGATTCGTCACGGCCTTCTGATTTCGCCCCCGGCGCGGCGCCGAGCCGCCAAGCAAACAACGCCGCGCCGGGGCCCGTCCCCAACCCGCGTCCACGGATAGGGAGACCCGTTCATCGTGCCCCACCCTGCCCCTTACGTCACCGACCTAGCGGCCCGTGACATGGCGGCCCGCTACAACCGGACCGACTTCCGTGCCTGGGCGCGCCGCGCGCACTCAACCGGCGGGTGCGCCCAACCCGTCCACCTACGCGGCCGCATCACCCACCTGGACCCGGCCACCGGCGAGGTTCTTCACCACTACACGACCGCACGCGAACCCGGCGGCGTGCTGCGCGTGGCGTGCAAGACCCGGCGAGCCTCCCGCTGCCCCCCCCTGCGCCGAGACTTACCGCGCCGACACCTACCAACTCATCCGCGCCGGACTGGTCGGCGGCAAAGGCGTGCCCACCACGGTCACCGCGCATCCGGCCGCGTTCGTCACCCTCACGGCGCCTTCGTTCGGGCCGGTGCACTCCCGGCGGACGGGTGCCGGTGGTGGGGTGATGGCGTGCCGTCCACGGCGAGACGGCGGAACCTGCCCACACGGGCGGCCGGTGTCGTGCACGGTCCGGCACGCGGCCGATGACACGCGGCTCGGACAACCGCTGTGCCCGGACTGCTTCGACTACGCCGGGGCCGTGCTGTGGAACGCCCACGCCCCCGAACTATGGCGCCGCTTCACCATGGCCTTTCGCCGCTACCTCGCACGGTCGGCGGGCCTGCGGGTCGCAGACCTGCGTGAGGCGCTCACGGTGTCGTTCGCCAAGGTCGCCGAATACCAGCGGCGCGGCCTGGTCCACTTCCACGCCGTCATCCGCCTGGACGGCCCCGGCGGCCCGGACGCCACCCCGCCGTCCTGGGCCACCCTCGACCTGATCAAGGCGGCGGTGGATCATGCCGCCGGAGCGGTGGCGGTGTCGACTTCGGCGGCGGGCGACGTCCCGGCCAAGACCCACGTGTGGGGTTCCCAGATCGATGTTCGACCGATCACCACCACCGGAGATCTGACCGATACCGCGGTGGCGGGCTACATCGCCAAGTACGCCACCAAGGCAGCCGAATGCGTCGGCACCCTCGACCGCCGCATCCGCCCCACCGACGACCCGGCCGACCTACCGGTGTCCGGACACGCGCGGCGGCTCATCACCGAATGCTTGCGCCTGGCCGCCCTGGAGGAATTCGCCGGCCTGCGGCTGGCCGAATGGGCACACATGCTCGGCTTCCGCGGCCACTTCTCCACCAAATCCCGCCACTACTCGGTCACCCTCGGCCGCCTACGCGCAGACCGCATCGAACACAACCGCCGCCAACACGACATCTCAACTGGCCGCCTCCCCTTCGACGACGACCAGGTCCTCGTCATCGCCCACTGGCGCTACCTCGGCCAAGGAATGACACCCGGCGAGGCCCTGCTAACGGCTGCCCTCACCGGCAAACCCCTGCCCACACTCACCACCGGCACAGAGAGGCGCACGTGCCCAAACTCCTCTTGACCGTCCCGGAGGCCGCTCAAGCGCTGGCCATCTCCCGCAGCAAGCTCTACGAACTCCTCGCCTCCGGCGCCGTCCGCTCCATCCGGATCGACGGCTCTCGCCGCGTCCCATTCGACGCCCTCACCGACTACATCAACACCCTGATGAAAGAGGCTGCCTGATGCCCACAACCGCACTCGCCGACCCCGAGGAACCGCGCAAACCGTCCAAGAAGACCAGCAAGAACCGTCCCAGGCTACGCGACGGCGTCATGAAGCGCGGCAAGACCTGGTCCTACGTCATCCGCGTCCCCGACCCCGAAACCGGCGTCTCGAAGCCCAAGTGGGTCGGTGGGTTCCGCACCGAGGAGGACGCCAAGGAGGCCCGCGACGAAGCACGGGTGAGAGCACGACGCGGCGAGTACATCGACCGCAACGCCGTCACCGTGGGCGAGTACCTCGACGAGTGGCTCGACGCTCATGCCGTCGAGATCAAGCCCAAGACGCTTGCCAACTATCGGCACCTGATCGAACGGCACGTCAAGCCCAACATCGGCGGCCTGCGGCTCCAAGCCGTCCGGCCCGGCCAGATCACCAAGTTCTACCGCGACCTCGTCACCACCGGCGGGCAGGACGGTACGGGGCTCTCCCCTCGAACCGTCGCGCATGTCCACTCGGTGCTCCGGAAGGCGTTCGGTGACGCGGTTCGGGTGGATGAGCTGATCCCGTCCAACCCCACGGAGCGCGCCAAGCGGCCTCGGCTTCACCAAGGGGAACCTGGGGACGTCTGGACGACAACGCAGCTTCGGACGTTCCTCGACGGTGCCAAGGAACACCGGCTGTTCACCTTCTACCGGCTGGCGGCGTACACCGGCGCGCGGCGTGGGGAGCTGCTCAACCTGCGGTGGCGTGACGTCGACCTTGACCGCGCGTCCGTCCACATCAAGGGGTCGGCCTCGTTCATCGCTGGCGAACGCATCGAGGGCACGACCAAGAGCGGCCGGTCCCGCGTCGTCAGCCTCGACGCCGGGACCGTCGACGTCCTCAAGTCGCACCGTAAGCGCCAGCTCGCCGACAAGCTCAAGCTCGGCAAGTCTTAAAAGGGTGCCGACAAAGAAGCGGACGGGTACGTCTTCGCCACCGGATGGGGAGAGCCCGTCCATCCTGACACCGTCTCGTCGCTGATGGCCGCGCTGATCAAAGCCCACAACGGCGGGGAGGGTGTCGAGCCGCTCCCCCATGCTCGGCTTCACGACCTGCGGCACGTCCACGCGACGACGCTGCTCCTGGCGGGTGTTCCCGTTCATGTGGTGGCCGCGCGGCTCGGGCACGCCGACCCGGCGATCACGCTTCGGGTCTACGCGCACGTAATCAATGAGCAGCTCGCCGAGGCGGCGGACATCTTCGCGGGGCGGGTCGCCGGTGCGGCGTAGGAGCCGCTGTTAGCAAACCTGTTAGCAAGAAGCCCCCTTCCTTGATCGGAAGGGGGCTTTGACGTGGGAGCCGGCGAGGGGACTTGAACCCCTAACCTTCTGTTTACAAGACAGATGCTCTGCCAATTGAGCTACGCCGGCTGGTTCGTCCCGCATCGTAGTCGACTCGGTGGGGGGCTTGCGCGGGAGTTCTTCTCAGGAGCGGCCTTGGGGAGGCTGGTCTTGGTGGGGCGTCGGCGACGGGGGTCGTGATCTCGGCGGATCGGGGCAGGGGGGAAGTATGACGTTGTACGTGCTCAACATGATTCAGCCTGTGGGTGAGGTGCCGCCGCCGGAGGTTCTGGGGCCGGTGATGGCGGAGCTCGCGGAGATCCGGAGGGATCTGGAGTCGCAGGAGGCGTGGGTGTTCGGGAGACGGTTGCACGGGCCCGAGGAGAGCACCGTGGTGCGGCTCAGGGATGAGGAGGTGGTCGCTACCGACGGGCCCTGGGTGGAGAGCGAGGAGCACGTCGGGGGGATCGTCATCGTCGAGGTGAAGGATCTGGACGCGGCGTTGAAGGTGGCGGCGCGGTATGTCCGGGTTACGGGGTTGCCGATGGAGGTGCGGCCGTTCCAGGGCTGAGGTGGTGGTTCGGGGGCGGCTGACGGGTGGCGGCTTGGCCGGCTACCAGGGCTCCTAGGGCGATGGTGAAGCCGACCAGCTGCCAGGGGGTGAGCGTTTGGCTGAGGATGAGGAGGCCGGCGAGGGTGGCTACCAGGGGGTTGGTGAGGCCCAGGAGGGAGACTGAGGTGGCGGGGAGGCGGTCGATGCCGCGGAACCAGAGGGCGTATGCGATCGCGGTGCCGATCAGGCCTAGGTAGGCGAAGCCTAGGACGTTCTCGCCGTCGATGGTTGGCGGGACGCCTTCGAAGGCGAGGGTGAGGGGGGCGAGGACCAGGCCGCCGACGGTGAGTTGCCAGGCGGTCATGACGAGGGGTGAATCGGGGCGGCCCCACTTCTTGGCCAGGACGATCGCGGTCGCCATCAGGGACGTCGCGGTGAGCATGGCGGCGATGCCCAGCGGGTCTAGGCGGGCTTCGGCGGTCAGGGTGAGGAGTGCGACGCCGCCGGTTCCGGCGAGGGCCGCGTACAGGACGGCGCGGGTGGGGCGGATGCCCAGGACGCCGAGGGACAGCAGTGCCACGATGAGCGGCTGGACGGAGCCGATCGTGGAGGCGACACCGCCGGGCAGCCGGTAGGCGGCGAAGAAGATCAACGGGAAGAAGGCGCCGAAGTTCAGCAGGCCGAGGACGATCGACTTCCACCACCAGTCGCCGCGCGGGAGGCGGTGGGTGACGGCGAGGAGGACGAGGCCGGCGGGCAGGGCGCGGAGCGTGGCCGCGAGCAGGGGACGGTCGGGGGGCAGCATCGTGGTCGTGACGACGTACGTGGTGCCCCAGCTGGCGGGGGCGAAGGCGGCCAGGGCGAGGTCGGTGGCGTAGCGGGCCCGCAGGGCCCGGGGTGCCGCGACGGCGGTCATCGATGTCACCTCTCAACGTCCAACGCATACGTGAACATCAAGCTTCTGAACGTTGAGATTATTCCCGTGAAGGTTCAGGGGCGCCGGCGGCTGACCTCGTACAGGGCGATTCCGGCGGCGACGCCGGCGTTGAGCGACTCCGCCGTGCCCGGCATCGGGATCATGACGAGTAGGTCGCATGTTTCGGCGACCAGACGTCCTAGACCCTTGCCCTCTGAGCCGATGACCAGCACGAACGGCCCGGAGGCGACCTCCAGGTCGGCGACGGTGACCTCGCCGTGGGCGTCGAGGCCGGCGACGAAACAGCCTGCTTTCTGGTACGCCTTGAGCTGACGGGTGAGGTTCGTCGCCTGGGCGACGGGGACGGTCGCCAGGGTGCCCGCGGACGACTTCCATGTTCCCGCGGTGACTCCGGCCGCGCGCCGCTCGGGGACGACGACGCCGGACGCGCCGAACGCCGCCGCGGACCGGACGATCGCGCCGAGGTTGCGCGGGTCCGTGATGCCGTCCACCGCGACGATCAGCGGCGCCGGGCCGGTGAGCAGGTCGTCGGGGTGCGCGTACCGGTACGGCTTGACCTGGAGCGCGATGCCCTGGTGGACGGCGCCGTCGGTGAGCCGGTCGAGTTCGGGTCGCGCGGTCTCCAGCAGCGGGATCCGCCGGTCGGCGGCCAGTTGGATCGACTCGCGGACGCGTTCGTCTGTGCCGGACGTCACGTACAGCGCGGTTCCGGGAACCCCGGCTCTGAGTGCTTCGACGACCGGGTTGCGTCCTGTGACCAGTTCGGGGACCTCGCCGGAGGCGCGGCGCGCGCCCGCCGGACGGCCCGTTCCGGGACGGCCCGGGCGTTCGCGGGACTCCGCCTTCAGGCGGCTGCCCGGGCCGAGCGTCGACGTGCCGGTGCGCTTGGCGCTCTTGACGGCGCGCGCCTTCTGGCGCTTGCCGTACCAGTGCCGGTCCTCGGCCTTGGGAGTCGGTCCCTTGCCCTTGCGCTTGGCCATGATCAGGTGGCTCCCTGGCTACGGTTCGCCCGCCCGGCGGCGGCTTGAATCGCGGCAGCGTACCCCCGCGAACGTTCGATTTTATCCGCCGCGCACGACCTCAGTCGCGCTTCAGCTCCCAGCGGGGGCCCTGCGGGGTGTCCTCGACGAGGATCCCGGCCTCCGCCAGGCTGTCGCGGATGGCGTCGGCGGCCGCGTAGTCCTTGCGAGCGCGGGCCGCCTGCCGCTGTTCCAGCGCGACCGCGACGAGCGCGTCCACGACGGGACGCAGGTCGTCCTCACCGGCCCGGCTCCACTGCGGCGACAGCGGGTCGACGCCGAGGACGTCCGCCATCGCCCGGACGGCGGCGAGGTGGCGGCGGACCGCGTCGTGGTCGCCGGACGCGAGCGCGCTGTTCCCCTCCCGGACGGTCTCGTGCAGCACCGCGAGCCCGTGCGGGACGCCCAGGTCGTCGTCCAGCGCGGCGGCGAACGCGGCCGGGACGGACGGTGACGGCGCGACGGCGCCCACCACCTCCGACGCCCGGGTCACGAACCCCTCGACGCGCTGGTAGGCGGAGACGGCCTCTGCCAGGGACGCGTCCGTGAAGTCCATCAGCGACCGGTAGTGCGCCGAGGCCAGGTAGTACCGGATCTCCACCGGACGGGCCTTGTCGAGCAGGTCGGGCAGCAGCACCACGTTGCCGACGGACTTGCTCATCTTCTCGCCGTCCACGGTGAGCAGCCCGTTGTGCAGCCAGTAGCGGGCGAACCCGTCACCGGCCGCCCGCGACTGGGCGATCTCGTTCTCGTGATGCGGGAAGATCAGGTCGACGCCGCCGCCGTGGATGTCGAACGTGGACCCGAGGTACCTGGTCGCCATCGCCGAGCACTCCAGGTGCCAGCCGGGCCGTCCCTCACCCCAGGGCGTCTCCCAGGACGGCTCGCCGGGCTTGGCGCCCTTCCAGAGCGCGAAGTCGCGCGGGTCGCGTTTGAGGTCCTCGTTGGGCGTGTCGCCGGCGGCCCGCAGGTTCTCCAGCCGCTGGTTCGACAGCCGGCCGTACTGGTCGGCCCAGGACGCGACATCGAAGTACACGTCGCCGCCGACCGCGTACGCGTGACCGTTGTCGATCAGGCGGCGCATCAACGTGATCATCTCCGGGACGTGCCCGGTGGCGCGCGGCTCGATCGTGGGCGGCAGGCAGCCGAGCAGGTCATAGCCCTGCGTGAAGATCCGCTGGTTGCCCTCGGCGACCGCGAACCACGGCACGCCCCGCTCCGCCGCCACGGCGATGATCTTGTCGTCGACATCGGTGACGTTGCGGGCGAACGTCACCTCGTAGCCGGACGCGCGCAGCCAGCGCAGCAGGACGTCGTAGATCACGCCCGACCGCAGATGGCCGATGTGGGGGGAGGCCTGCGGGGTGGCACCACACACGTACATCCCCACGCGGCCCTCTTCCAGGGGCTCGAACGCACGGACGCTACGGGTGCCGGTGTCGTAGAAGCGCAGACTCACAACGCACAGGCTATTGGAATTCGAGCGTGCGCAGGGTCGTTCGCGGCGGAGTCGCCCGGCCGCGGAAGGCACCGGGCTCGGCCGACCTCTTCTTCAGGATGTTTCGGTCAGGTCCCTGACCTGGTGGCACAGCACCACAAAGGCTAACGCGTCCGGCATCTGCGCGGCCACGGCCACCAGGTCCGCGCGGGGAGCGCGGGCGTGCGCGGTGACCAGACCGTTGTCGATGTCGACATCCCGGACGGCGTCCCACGGGAGTCGTTCGCCCTCCTTCTCGACGCCGTCGAGGTCGACGGTGAACGGGCCCAGCCTGACGGTCTCGCCCGCCTTCACCGCCGCGACATGGCGCGGGACGAGTCGCGCGGTCACCTCCGCGGCCACGGCCTCGCCGAGTTCCCGCACGTCCGGGACGTCGTCGCCGAGCCGCAGGACGGTCCCGTCCTCGACGACGATCGTGAAGGACCAGCGGGTGCGCTCGGCCGCGGTGTTCCGCACCCCCGACACGGTGACGGACTCCAGCTCGTCCCACGTGTAGCGGGCCTCTCCCCCGGGTCCGTCGACCACCAGACCGCCGGTGTGGAGGGACACGATCCGGCCGCGGAGGCGCGGGAGGCCACGTCCGGCGATCCAGCCGACCCCGCCCGCGAAGCCCATGGACAGGACGAGCGCCGGAACGCCCGCCCACCAGACGCGGCCGTGCAGGGCGGCGATCGCCGCGGGCACCAGCGCCAACGAGGCCACGCCGAGCAGGGCGAGCCACAACCACGTACGGCGGTCGGCGGCCCGGCCGTCGTACGTCCGGACCAACTCACCGAGACGATCTCCCGGAATCACTGCCTCCCCTCGGGATGCCGTCGTGCATACCGTACGACTCCGGTGATATCGCTCGCAGCGCTACGTGATCATTCTCAACTGCCGGGTCACCGCCGTCCCGGCTGGTTACTCTCCCCTCAAGACCCTCAGGTGCCCTTCCGGAACGAGTGACATGCCTTCTGACCCGACCCGGCCAACTTTCACCACGGCGCAGCGACGGCTGCTCACGGCCCTCGCCGGCCTCATCGTCGCCGTTCTGGCGGGCGCCGCGTACGCGCTGACCTACGACGTCCTCCGCGAGCTCGCCCGCTACGGCGGTGTCGGCGACCGCTGGACGCCGCTGTACCCGGCGATCGCGGACACGCTCACCGCGATGACGATCCTGTCCCTCGTGATCACCCGGAACGCCCGCTGGTGGACGCGGCTGACGCGCTGGGCCCTGCTGCTGCTCCTCGTCGCCGGCGGTGCGGCGATCTCCGTCCAGGACTCGGTCTGGGGGATGTCGTCGCTGCCCCGCGACGCGGTCCGCGCGGGCGTGGCCGTGGCGCCGCACGTCATGCTGGTGATCGCCATCTGGCTGTGGCTGACGATGTTCAAGCAGATCCGCGTGGCGCGTCCCGCGTCCGAGGAGTCCGCGCCCGTCGAGACGCAGCGCGGCCACGTCAAGGTCCTCGAACCCGCCGTGCCCGGGCAACTGGCCCTGGAGGCCCCGGCGGACCCGGAGCCCACGACGCCGCCCGCCACCCTGGAGGAGCACGAGGAGCCGGAGGAGCACGAGGAGGAGCCGCTCATCCCGTTCGCGCCCGACGACGACCTGTCGTCCGAGCCCGAGCCCCCGCCGCTGGAGACGCTTCCGGAGCCGCGGCGACCCGTGGAGACCGCGCCCGCGCTGCTGCCGACCGACGTCGAACTGGTCACCACGCGGGCCCGTGACGACACCGAGAGGCGCGCGGTCGCGTCGACGACGCGTCCCGACATCGTCGTGCCCGCCCTTGAGGCGGGTGCCGTCGAAGACGCCGACGAGGACGACGGCCCGCCTCCCGACCGCGCCGAGGACCCCGACGGCGGAGACGTGAACCCGCCGCCGTCGTCGAACTTCCGCAGCGGCCCCACCCCGCCCGCCGACTGAGGATCGGCGTGACAGGCCCGGGGCCCGGGGTAGTGAAGCGCCATGGGCGCCCTACTCGCCCGGCTGATCGACGACGCCGCGCTCTGCCCACCGGGCCGCGCCCCGATGGACGAGGCGCTGGCGGCCCACCGCGACGCCGGACATGACCCGGCCGTCGGACGGCTCCTGTGCCCCGCGTCGCGGTTCGCCGAACTGCGGGCCCGGCTCGTCCCCGAAGACCTGCTCGACCTCGGCGTGGTCGCCGACGCCGGGTTCGACGGGCTGCCGGAGACCCTGGACGCCGTCCACGCCGAACCCCGGGTCCGGCCGTCCGCGGTCCGGATCGCGTTGCCCGGGGACGCCGACCAGGCCCGCGCCGCCGCCGTGACGATCGCCCGGCTCCCGCCCGGAGTGCCCGCCCACATCGAGGTGCGGCGCTCCCCCGGATGGCGGGACGCGCTCGACCGCGTCCGCGCCGCCCGCGACCACGGCGCCCCGCTCGCCGCCGCGTTCCGCGCCACCGGACCGCCCACCGAACTCGCCGCCTCCATCGCGGCGTGCGCGGCACGCGACCTGGCGTTCACCTGCGCGGCCGCGGACCACCACCCGCACATCCTGCTCGCCACCGCCCTCGCCGCGACGGGCGAACAGGACGTCCGCCGGACACTCGAACGCACCGACGTTCGAGGCCTCACCGCCGAGCTGCGCGCGCTGACCGAAACCGAGGCCCTGGCGACGCGCCGCCTCCTGCTCGCGTTCAGCGCCCCCGATGTCGGCGCGGCCCTGACGCGACTGAACCCGGCGGCCCCCTGACCCCGTTTCTCCACTGGATGAAAAGCACCCCGAAGGGAAGATATGGCTCCATGACGACCGACACGTGGGTTGAGGGCGGTTCGGACGGCGGCTTCGGCGTGGAGAACCTGCCCTACGGGATCTTCTCCCGGCCGGGTGAGCTGCCCCGCGCGGGCGCGGCCATCGGCGGCCACGTCCTCGACCTGGCGGCGATGTCCGCGGCGGGCCTGGTGGAGGACCGCCGCTACTTCGCGTCCGGTTCGCTCAACGCCTTCATGGTGGCGGGACGCGCCGCCTGGGAGGCCAACCGCACGCGTCTCGTCGAGCTGCTCACCGACGAGGCGTACCGCGACCGGGTCGAGCCGCACCTCATCCCGGTCACCGACGTCGAACTGCTCCGCCCCTTCGAGGTCGCGGACTACGTCGACTTCTACTCCTCCGAGCACCACGCCCGGAACACCGGACGGATCTTCCGGCCCCGGGACGAGCCGCTGCCGTCCAACTGGAAGCGGCTGCCCGTCGCCTACCACGGGCGGTCCGGGACCGTGTACCCGTCCGGGACGCCGATCATCCGCCCGTGCGGGCAGCGCCGGACACCGGGCGAGCCGGAGCCGACGTTCGGCCCGTCGCTCCGGCTCGACTTCGAGGCGGAGGTCGGGTTCGTCGCGGGCGTCCCCTCCGTCGCCGGACGCGGCGTCCCGACCGGCGCGTTCCGCGACCACGTGTTCGGGGTCGTGCTGCTGAACGACTGGAGCGCCCGCGACCTCCAGGCGTGGGAGTCACGGCCGCTCGGCCCGTTCCTCGGCAAGTCGTTCGCGACGTCGATCTCCTCCTGGGTGGTCCCGCTGGCGGCGCTGGAGCCCGCCCGCGTGTCACCGCCCGTCCAGGACCCGGCCCCGCTCCCCTACCTCCGGTGCGACGAGCCGTGGGGCCTCGACCTGCACCTGGAGGTCCTGATCAACGGCCGGGTCGCGTCCCGTCCGCCGTTCGCGTCGATGTACTGGACGCCGCCGCAGCAGCTCGCCCACGCCACCGTCAACGGCGCCCCGCTGCGCACCGGCGACCTGTTCGGCTCCGGGACGGTCTCGGGCCCCGATCCCGACCAGCGCGGCTGCATGCTGGAACTCAGCTGGGACGGTCGCGAACCCCTGAAACTCGACGACGGCACCGAACGCTCCTTCCTGGAGGACGGCGACACGGTCACGATCCGCGCCCAGGCCCCCGGAGCGTCCGGCTCCCGCATCTCCCTCGGCGAAGTGACCGGCACCGTCCACCCACCCCACTGAGCACTCCGATACGGCGGTCAAGATGTCCGCCGTGCGGGCGTTTCGGGTTAGAAGGTTGGGACGACCAGGGCGGTGGCGATGGCGGCGAGGCCCTCGCCGCGGCCGGTCAGGCCGAGGCCGTCCGTGGTGGTGGCGGAGACTGTGACAAGGACGCCGCCGAGGGCCTCGGTCAGGGTCTTCTCCGCCTCGGTGCGGCGCTTGCCGATCTTCGGGCGGTTGCCGATGATCTGGATGGCGACGTTGCCGATGGCGAAGCCCGCCTCGTCCACGAGGCGGGCGACCTCGCGGAGGAGGGTGACCCCGGGGGCGCCCGACCAGCGGGGGTCGGCGGTGCCGAAGACGGCGCCGACGTCGCCGAGGCCGCAGGCCGACAGGAGGGCGTCGCAGGCGGCGTGCGCGGCGACGTCGCCATCGGAGTGTCCGGCCAGGCCGTGGCCTTCGTCCGGCCAGTGCAGCCCGGCGACCCACAGGGGGCGGGGCTGGGACGAGAACGGGTGGACGTCGGTTCCGACGCCCACCCGGGGAAGCCTTGCGCTCAAGTTCGGCGGCCGTTCAGCTGGCCAAAACCTCGTCGAGCAGAGCCTCTGCCTTGTCCTCGTTGGTCTTCTCGGCGAGCGCGAGCTCGCTGACCAGAATCTGGCGCGCCTTGGCCAGCATGCGCTTCTCGCCGGCCGACAAACCGCGTTCCTTGTCGCGCCGCCACAGATCACGGACGACCTCGGCGACTTTGTTCACATCGCCGGACGCGAGCTTCTCAAGGTTCGCCTTGTACCGGCGGGACCAGTTGGTGGGTTCCTCGGTGTAGGGGGCGCGCAGCACCTCGAACACCTTCTCCAGACCCTCCTGGCCGACGACGTCACGGACGCCCACGTCCTCGACGTTCTCGACCGGGACCTGCACTGTCAGGTCGCCCTTGTCGACCTTCAAGACCAGATAGGTCTTTTCCTCACCTTTGATGGTGCGAGTCTCGATGGCCTCGATCCGAGCAGCCCCATGGTGGGGGTAGACGACGGTGTCGCCGACCTGGAAAGTCATGTGACAAGTACCCCTTCCGCTAGAACCAGGGTACCACGCAAACGAGCGTGGCTGAACCGACCTTCCAGACAAATGCGCAGGTCAACCCCCATATTGAGGGATTGACAAAGCCCTTTAATGGTGCATCGGCGCCCTGTTCTCCGTACTCAGGGTAGCCGAGGGGCCACCGTGGTCCCGCCGGTTCGTCATTACCGGTAACGGGTCGCCGGTTACAAGTATCCCTCCTGCCGGTCGCGCGGATGCGTTCCATACTGGAGGTGAACATGCCGGATGGTCCGGGTACGAAGCGCCCGGAAGGGTCCGAATTGGACGACGGCCCGGCCGCGGTTCGGGTCGCCGGACCCACCGCGGACCGCCTCGGCGAAGCGAGGACGGAGGTACGGCGTGAGGCCGGACGGCGACGGCCCGGAGCCCGATGACTACGGGCTGCCCCGCGTGGACGTCGTCGTGCCCGATGACGCCCGTGAACTCGAACGCGACGTCGTCGCCTACCGCAAGGAGGAGCGCCGCCGCCGTCGCAGGGAGCGGTACCGTCGCCTCGGCCGCCCGCTGACCCGGTTCGGCATCGCGATCCCGATCATCGCTGGCGCGTTGCTCATCGCGTTGCTGAGCGGTGTCCTGATGACCGCGTTCGGGCCGCGTCCGGCGCCCCGGCCGACCGGCGCCCAGCTCGCGCCGCGCCCGACCGCGAGCCCCGGCAAGATCGGCGGGCTGCTTCCGGAGGGCGGTGTCGACGAGGTCACCGGCGAGCGGACGCCCACGCGGCTGCGCGAGCTGCGCCCCGGAGTGATCGGCATCGTGCCGCCCGCGTACGAATGCGAAAGTGTGGTGGCCGACCTCGCGGGCAGGACGCAGAAGAACGAGCTGGACTTCTACCTGGTCGCCGATCCCCGTCCGGTCGGCGGCAAGAAGGGGATGTCGCTGAAGGACCTGAAGGCGTGCGCGGGCACCGCCCACAACGGCATCCCGCTGATCCTCGAAGATTCCAAGGCGTTGCTCGCCACCGCCTACACGCGGCCGCCGGGCACGCCCGGGTGGACGGGCACCGGCATCACCGCCGTCTTCGTGCAGCCCGACGGCGTGGTCAACGACGTCGTCCAGGCACCGAGACCCGGGCCGGAACTCGACGAGAAGATCAGGGCGCTGACGTCGGGCTGACAGGCGGGCCGACGGTCGGGTGGCGAGGATTCCGCCGCGGTGGCGTGTCGGGTACCCCGAAGAGGGGTTTCCGGTCATGTCTCGCTACGCTTCCCCTGGCGTCTGCGACGCCGCTCTCAGATTCTCACCGAACACATTCGCGAGGAGACCGACGCCGTGATTGGAAACAGCCGTCGAATGGTCGTGCTCGCCGTCGCGGGCGCCGTCGCCATCGCGCCGGTGATCTCCGGCTGCGGCGCCGGCAGCGACCCCCAGTCCGCCGCCCCGACGCAGCTGACCGACGGCGTCAACGTCTCGGTTCCGAAGGACGAGCCCGCGGCGACGCAGATCGCTCTGCGCAACATGTTCCTGCTGGGCCCGAAGCCCGGACAGCCCATCTCGCCCGGGTCGTCGCTGGCGCTCTACGGCGCGATGATCAACCAGGTCAAGGGCAGGCAGGACCGGCTGGTGTCGGTCAGCTCACCGGCCTTCGGCTCCGCGAAGATCGACGGCGGTGGGCTGGTGCTGCCGCCCGCCGCGCCGGACGGCACCGGCAGCCTGGTCAAGTTGCTCGGCAAGACGTCGGAGAAGCCCGCTCCGGCACAGCCGTCCTCCCCCGCCCCCACGACGACGGGCGGCGGGACCGAGCAGCCGGGCGGGACCGAGCAGCCGGGCGGCACCCCGTCCGGGCAGCCGTCCGCGCCCGCGACGTCGCCGGAGCCCACCGGCGCGACCGCGACGCCCGGGCCGACCGGTGCCGGGCAGGAGCCCGCCGAGAGCCCGACGTCGGAGAACACGGCGGCCGGGCCGCGGCGGACCGGCCCTTCGGCCACCCCGGCCGGTGAGCAGCCGCTCGTGGTGCTGACGGGCCTCAGGCAGGAACTGCTCGCCGGTGTCAGGGTGCCCGTGCGGTTGCAGTTCGAGAAGGCGGGCGCCGTCGAGTTCTCGGTGCCGATCGTCCCGCAGCAGGACGAGTACAACAGCTACCCGCTGGCGAGCCCCGTCGGCCAGACTCCGGGAGCACCGGGCGGCGGCCCCACGCCGACCACGGGCACGGAGCCGACGCAGAGCGGAGCGCCCCAGCAGCCTGGGGCGAGCCAGTCACCCGGCGAGTCCCCGGGCGGCGAGCAGTCCCCCGGCGCGGGGCAGACCCCCGGCGGCGGGCACTGACGCCTCCAACGCGGCACAGAGGTAAGGGCCCGTCCGTTCGGACGGGCCCTTACCTCTGTCATCAGGGTTCGAACTTGTAGCCCAGGCCGCGGACGGTGACGATGTACCGCGGCGAGGACGGCACTTCCTCGATCTTGGCGCGGAGGCGTTTGATGTGGACGTCCAGGGTCTTGGTGTCCCCGACGTAGTCGGCGCCCCACACGCGGTCGATGAGCTGCATCCGGGTCAGGACACGGCCCGCGTTGCGCAGCAGCACCTCCAGCAGCTCGAACTCCTTGAGCGGGAGCTGGACGGGTTCGCCGCCGACGCTGACGACGTGCCGTTCCACGTCCATCCGCACCGGGCCCGCCTCCAGGGTCGCCGGGGCCAGGTCCTCGACCTCTCCCTGGCGGCGCAGCACGGCCCGCATCCGGGCGATCAGCTCGCGGGTGGAGAACGGCTTGGTGACGTAGTCGTCGGCGCCGAGCTCCAGCCCGACGACCTTGTCGACCTCGCTGTCCTTGGCGGTCAGCATGATGACGGGAACGCTGGACTTGGCGCGCAGCTCCCGGCACACCTCCGTCCCGGGCAGCCCGGGGAGCATCAGGTCGAGGAGCACGAGGTCGGCACCGTTGCGCTCGAAGATGTCCAGCGCGTCGGGGCCGGTGGCGGCGACCGCCACCTCGAAGCCCTCCTTGCGCAGGTTGTACGACAGTGCGTCGCTGAACGACTCCTCGTCTTCCACGACGAGTACGCGGGTCACGGTGTTGCCTCCCGGGCGATGTTTTCCATGGTCTTCCCCGCGTCCGCGTCTACTTCCGCGTCCGCGCCTGTGGCCGCGTCGACGCCTCTCGTGGCGGCCGCGTCACCGGCGACCGTCGTGCTCGCCCTCGCGTGCATCTCGGGGGGACGAGGTGGGGCGTCGAGCAACGGCAGCCGGATCGTGAACGTCGACCCGTGCCCTTCCTTGCTCCATACGATGACGTCGCCGCCGTGCTTGCTGGTGACGTGCTTGACGATGGCGAGTCCGAGGCCGGTGCCGCCGGTCTGCCGGGACCGGGCCGGATCGACCCGGTAGAAACGCTCGAAGATCCGTTCCACCTCTCCGTCCGGTATGCCGATGCCCTGGTCGGTCACGTTGACCTCGACGTGCCCGTCGTCGCGCCGTCGGGTCGCGACGACGACCCGGGTGTTCTCGGGGCTGTAGGCGACGGCGTTGTCGACGAGGTTGCGCAGCGCGGTGACGAGGAGTTCCTGGTCTCCGCGGACGCGCAGGCCGTCCTCGCCGCCGGTGGCGAGTTCGATGTCCTTGGCGGACGCCTTGGTCCGGCAGCGTTCCAGCGCCTCGGTGGTCACGTCGTCGAGGGTGACGGGCCGCAGCGCGGGCAGCGGCTCGTCTCCCTGGACGCGTGACAGCGTCATGAGGTCCTGGACGAGGTTGGTCAGGCGCACCGACTCGTACTGCATGCGTCCGGCGAACCGCCGGACGGCCTCCGGGTCCTCGGCGGCGACCTCGACCGTCTCCGCCAGCAGCGACAGGGCGCCGACGGGCGTCTTCAGCTCGTGGCTGACGTTGGCGACGAAGTCGCGGCGGATCGCCTCCGTGCGGTGCATGTCCGTGAGGTCCTCGGCGAGGACGAGGACGAGCCCGTGCGAGCCGAGGGGGGCGACCCGGACCGCGAACCAGCGTCCGTCCGCCCGGCTCCGGACGCTCGTCGGCCCGACCTGGATCTCGGTCTCCCGGATCTCTCCGTCCCGCCGGACGAGCCGCGCCATCGCGAGCACCTCGTCCACGACGAGCCGGTCGCCGCTGACGATGCCGAACGCCCGCGCGGCGGAACTGGCGCGCAGCACCCGGTCCTCGGCGTCCACCACGACCGCCGAGGAGCGCAGGACGCTGAGCACGGACGCGACGCCCGGCGGCAGACCGCCGACCGGCGCCGCGGGTACGGCGGGTTGCCGGGCACGCTCGCTCACCTGCACCGCCAATCCCGTCGCGAGTCCGACCGCGAGCCCGGCGAGCCCGGTCAGGATCGCGACAATCTCGACCTCCACACCACGGATCGTAGGCGGCCCACGGCGCAGGTCCACACCATCGCGCAGGTCATGGGCATCTCGTTCCCTGAAAGTTCACCTTGTTTCTCGGACGCGTTCACGGCGGGCAGGCAGGCTGTGGCGTGGGCGAGTCCGCCCGGACACCCCCGAACATCGCCCGGTTCACCCCGATTTGCACCACTTCCGGCAGGCGGCTGCCCGGCGCCCCGTACAGAAGGAACCCCGAAATTGCGCGACGCGTACCACGAGGAACTCGACTCCCTCTCCGACCGGCTCGTGGAGATGACCCGGCTCGTCCGTTCCGCGATGGCCCGCGCGGTCACGGCGCTGCTGGACGCCGACCTGCGCATGGCCGAGGACGTGATCAGCGGGGACGAGCAGGTCAACAAGATCGACGCGGAGATCGAGGAGACCGTGTTCGATCTGATGGCCCGCCAGCAGCCCGTCGCCGGTGACCTGCGCACCCTGATCACGGCGCTGCGGATGAGCGGTGACCTGGAACGCATGGGCGACCTCGCCGTCCACATCGCCAAGACCGCGCGCCGCCGCCACCCCGAGTCGGCCGTGCCGCCGGAGCTCCAGGCCACCGTCCTGGAGATGGGCCAGATCGCCGAACGGATGATCGCCAAGACGGGCAGCGTGATCGCGTCCCAGGACGTCGAGATGGGCCTCGAACTCGACGCCGACGACGACCAGATGGACCGGCTGCACCGCCGCCTCTTCGACCTGATGCTGTCGCCCCGCTGGAAGCACGGCGTGGAACCGGCCGTCGACATCTCCCTCGCGGGCCGCTACTTCGAGCGCTTCGCCGACCACGCCGTCCACGTGGCGGAGAACGTCGTCTACCTGGTGACGGGCCAGCGCGCGGAGGAGATCAACGACCCGGCCTGACCAGGCGACCGGGCGGCGGGACGCCGCTGCCGGTAACGCACCGGCCGGCGGCGTTGAGCGCCGCCGACGAGGTGCCGGGCCCTTGGACCAGCCGGGTGGTCCAGCGCGGCCGGCACGAGGACCTGCCGGCGGTATCGGGACCTGTGGACGCGCCCTGCGAGATGGCCCCTGACGGGCCACGGGACACCGGTCGGCCCGTCGACCCGGCCGGACGCGGCGACGAGGTGGACGTGGCCGCCGTGCTCCGCCCGCGGCCCGTCCCGTTGGAGCCGGATCAGGGCGCGCCCCGGTTCGTCGGTGTCGTGTGAACCGATGGTCGTGGGGGTGTTACGGGATCTGTTCGACGCGCAGGCCCGGGACGTCCGCGTAGATGCGGGGCTTGGCGGTGATCAGCGGCCAGCGGCGCCAGCGGGCCGACCAGGCGGCCTGGGCGGCGTCCATGCCGAGGTTCGGGATCGCGGTGACCAGCAGCCCGGTCTGCTGGGCGATCACGTCGTCCAGGTCGTCCACATGGACGACCTGCATGCGCGGCAGGCGTTCCAGGACGGTGCGCCCGTGGTCGGGGACGATCTGCCAGGCGCGGGCGAGGGCGGTGGCGGGGATGACGATCGTGGCGTGCTGGGCGATGGAGGCGCGCAACCGGGCGCGCACATAGATCGTCTTTCCGGTGGCGAGGTCGAGGAGTGCGGTCGCGTCGAAGACGTGACCGGTGATCATGCGACGTCCCGGCGGTTCGGTTCCCCGCTCTCGACGAGCCGGTCGACCATGGCCTGCTCGTCGGGGCTCGGCGGGCCGAACAGGTCGTCGATGGTGGACGCGTCACGCAGGAAGGCGAGCTTGAGCCGGGCCCCGTCCGCGAGGAACCCGGACACCGAGGCGATCTTCTTGTCCTCGGCGAGCCCCTGGAGGGTGGCGGCAAGCTCGTCCGGGAGCGTGATGTTGATTCTCGCCATGCGCCCACAATACACACTCGGCGCCCCTTCAGTGTGTACTCCTGGGACGAAGGTTTGCAATGCAACGTCACGAGCGTCCTGTTAAATCCGCTTTTAGCGGCCGGAATGATCACCGTGGGTAGCGGCATGAACGACCCCTTCGGGGGCGGCGCGCTCCGTCGGCGAGGAGCGACCGGCGACACGCGCCGCTTCGGAAACCTGGTCGCGGTCCACGGACGGTGGATCGCGGCGGAGTCGTACGGCCATGTGGGTCAGGAAGAAGATGCCCGCGATCAGGTAGCAGTTGGCGACCGGGGTGATGAGCGGGTGGAATCCGTACTGGAGTGGGTGGCCGTTGTGAGGCGTCCACCACAGGGGCGCCAACACGAAGAGGACGTAGGCGCACGCGGCGATGACGCGGTCGCCGTTACGAATCAGTACCGCCAGGGCCGGGAGTATCCACACCCAGTGGTGAGCCCAGGAAATCGGTGAGACCAGGAGACCGGTGACGCCCGTGACCGCCGTGGCGGCCAGCCAGTCGCCGCGCCGCGCCCAAAGGAACGCGATCGTGAGCCCGGCAAGACCGATGGTCAATGGAACGGCGGTGTACCAGTCGCCGACTTCGGCCGTTCCTCGCAGGACGCGGGTGAGCGTGCCGTATGGGGACTGGTTGCTGATGTACGGGACACCCACCCGAGACGTGTCATAGAAGGTGTGCAGCCAATAGAGCCGGGACGCGTCGGGCGCGATGGCGTAGGCCAGAAGAGCGCAGACCGCGAAGGTTCCCGTGGCGATGAGGGCGTCTCTGGTTCGCCTCGTCACGAGGAGCAGGACGACGAATATGGCCGGAGTCAGCTTGATCGCGGTGGCGATGCCGATGCCGACTCCGGCGGGACGGCCCCGGGAGACCCGGTGCATGTCCGCGACGATGAGCGCGAGCAGGAACAGGTTGACCTGACCCTGGAAGAAGGTGTGCCACACCGGCGCCAGAAGGAGACCGAACGCCACGACGGCTCTCAGGGACGCCTGGCGACCGGTCAGTTTCAGCGTCGACGCGCACGCCCAGACGAAGGCCGACAGTGAGGCGATCTGCCAGAGGAACCGCGCGAGCGTGAGCGGCAGGGCCGCGACGGGGACGAACAGCGCGGCCATGAAAGGCGTGTTGGTATACCAGTGCGCGGCCAGCTGCTCCTTGTACAGGCGCGCGTCGTCCGCAATGGCGTGACCGCCCAGCCAGTAGATGCGGAAATCCAGTGAGTCGTACGTGACCGAGAAGACCGCGATTCCCAGGACTTCGATCGCGACGACCAACATCAACCACCGTTTCATGCGCCAAAACGGTGGCAACGATCATGCCCGCCGGGCGTCGGGCCGCCGAATGCATTTCACGCCCGGCGTATTGGCCCCGGGGATTAGTCCCGTGGGCCAATGTGCGGGAACGGAGCCGTGGTTACCATCGGCGCATGTTCGCCATGCCGTGGAGCCGAGTCCGCCGGGTGAGCCGTGTCATGGGCACGCTCCTGGTCTGGTCGGTGGCCGTCCTTTACCCGTTCGTGGTGTTCTTCACGGTGGACGCCGGGCGCTCCGGCTACTTCGGCCCGGACGTCGTCGTGTCCACCGGGCTCACGGTCCTCGTCGTGGGGCTGCTGTGGCGTCGTCCGCTGCCCGCCCTCGCCCTCCTCCTGTTCGCCTGGACCGCCGCGCTGACCACCTGGCCCGCCGGAAGCGTCGCCTCCGTTCAGGTGCTGACCACCGATGTCGGGGTCGCCGTCGTCGCCGCGACCCGGCGGCCCCGCGTCTCGCTCGCCGTCGCCGCCGGGACGCTGACCGTCCAGGTCCTGTCGCTCATCACCTTCCTGGTGCCGGCCGACGTCCTCGTCACGGCCCTTCCGATCTTGGCCATGGCGGTCACCTGGCTGGTCGGCAACTCGGTCCGGGTGCGGCGGGCGCACGCCGAGACTCTGCGCGAGCAGGCGCTGGCGCGGGCGGTGTCCGCCGAGCGGCTCCGGATCGCCCGCGAACTGCACGACATGGTCGCGCACAGCATCGGCATCATCGCCATCCAGGCGGGCGTGGGCGGACGGGTCATCGCCACGCAACCGGACGAGGCGCGCAACGCCCTGGACGCCATCGAGTCCACCAGCCGGGAGACGCTGTCCGGGCTGCGGCGCATGGTCACCGCGCTGCGCAGGGACGACCCGGGCGTCGCCCCCCTCGGCCCCGCCCCCGGCCTGGACGACCTGGACCGGCTCGCCGGGTCGGCCGGGGACGCCGGGGTGCGGGTCGACGTCGTCCGGCGGGGCGAGCGGGGGCCGTTGCCGCCGGACGTCGACCTGTCGGCGTACCGGATCGTCCAGGAGGCGGCCACGAACGTCATCCGGCACGCGGGCACGGACCACTGCCGGGTGACGATCGACCACCGGGACGGTGAGCTGGTCATCGAGGTCGACGACGACGGCCGCGGCGGCGTGGTCGGCACCGGATTCGGCATCGCGGGCATGCGGGAACGGGCCGATCTGCTCGGCGGCGAGCTCACCGCCGGGCCGCGTCCGGACGGCGGGTTCCGCGTGACGGCCCGGCTCCCCGACGGCACCGCGGCCACCGCCGCGACGTCCGTGCGGCCGGCGTGATGACGGTTCGGGTCCTGCTGGCCGACGACCAGCCGCTGATCCGGGCCGGGTTGCGGGTGTTGATCGCCGACAGCGCCGATCTGGAGGTCGTCGGTGAGGCCGGCACGGGAGCGGAGGCGGTCCGGCTCGTCGAGGACCTCCGGCCGGACGTGGTCGTGATGGACATCCGCATGCCCGACATGGACGGCATCGACGCGACCCGGCGGATCAGCACGGGCCCCGGCACGGCCCGGGTGCTGATGCTGACCACGTTCGACGACGACGAGTACGTGTACGGGTCCCTCCGGGCGGGCGCCAGCGGGTTCCTGGTGAAGGACATGGCACTGGAGGAGATCCTGGCGGCCATCCGGGTGGTGGCGGGCGGGGACGCGTTGATCGCGCCCAGTGTCACGCGACGGCTGATCGAGGAGTTCGCGGCGCGTCCGGCGGTCGGTCGTGGGGCGGCGCAGATCTTCCGGTCGGTCGACGTCATCACCGAACGGGAGCGTGAGGTGCTGACGCTGGTCGGCAGCGGCATGTCCAACCAGGAGATCGCCGAGACGCTGTTCATCAGTGTGGCGACCGCCAAGTCGCATATCGCGCGGCTGCTGACGAAGCTGGACGCCCGCGACCGGGTGCACCTCGTGATCATCGCCTTCGAGATGGGGTTGGTGCGGCCCTCTACGGGCGGTAGTACTACCTGACGTGGTCACTGCCGTGTTCGTCGGATAATCTGGCTGCTGTGAAGGGTCTGGGAGAGCTTGAACGCACGGTCATGGAGGTCCTGTGGGCGCGGGAGGACGCCGGGCACGGCGCGGCGACCGCCCGGGATGTGAGCCGCGCGCTCGCCGGTGACCGCGACCTCGCGCACACTACTGTGATGACGGTGTTGGACAGGCTCGCCAAAAAGGGCTTTCTGGAGCGGGAACGGGACGGCCGCGCGTGGCGGTACCGGCCGGTCGCCAGCCGGGAGGGCTATGTCACCGAGCTGATGCTCGGCGCGCTGAACGAGACGGGCGACCGGGACGCGGCGCTCGTCCACTTCGTCCGCTCCGTTTCCGAGGACGAGATCGACGTGATCCGGCAGGCCCTCGCCGGCCTCACCAGTAAGGAACCTCCGGCATGACCGGTACCGCCCTGCTCGCATTGATCTCACTGGGGACCGTCGGCGGGGCGCACTGGCTGGCCCAGGCCCGATGGACGTGGCGCACACCGCGCCTCGCCATCGCGCTCTGGCAGGCCCTCGGGCTCTGCTGGGGCGTCGCCACGATCGGCGCGCTGCTCGGCCTGGCCCTGCTGCCGTACGGGAGGGGCGTGCTCGGCGGGCTGCCCGGCCTGTACGCCGACCAGGCCGCCCGGCTGGGGGCCCCGGAGGTCGCGGCGCTGCTCGCGGCGGTCAGCCTCACCGGCGTGCTGGTGGTCATGCTGATGTACGCGATCGTCCAGGTCCTGCGGGCGCGGCGGCGGCACCGGGCGCTGCTCGCGCTGGTGTCGCGGCACGACTCGGCCGTCCCCGGCACGCTGGTCCTCGACCACCCCGGCGCCGCCGCGTACTGCGTTCCCGGCGTCCGCCGGTCGAAGGTGGTCGTCAGCGCCGGGACGATGGAGCTGCTCGACCGGGGCGAACTGGCCGCGGTCCTCGCGCACGAACGCGCCCACGCCCGCGAGCGGCACGATCTGGTGCTGCTGCCGTTCGCGTCGCTGCGGCAGGTGTTCCCGCAGCTCAGGCTGGTCGGACGCTGCCTGGACGCGGTGGAGCTCCTGATCGAGATGGCCGCCGACGACCGGGCCAGGCACGGCCGCCCGCCGCGGGAGCTGGCGACGGCGCTGCTGCGGTTCGCCGCCGCCCGTCCCGCCGCGGCGCCGTCCGGCACGCTCGGTGTCGCCTCGCACGGGAACATCCCGGTGATGGCGCGGGTGAACCGGCTGCTGGAGCCGCAGCCCCTCCCCCGCAAGGCCCGTGCCGCCGCCACCGTCGCCGTCCCCGTCATCGCCGGTCTTCCGCTGCTTCTGCTCGTCCTGCCCCACTGACCGGACGCGGCGTCTCGGGCGCCACGGGCCGTGGACGGCGCAGGACGAGGATCGACACGGCGAGCGCGGCGACCAGCAGGGCCGCGGAGACGCTGAACGCCAGGTGGTAGCCGCCGGTGAGCGCGGTGGCCTCGTCGCGCCCGGCCGCGCGGAGGCTCTCGGTGCGGGACGCGGCGAGCGTGGTCAGCACCGCGACGCCGAGCGCCATTCCGACCTGCTGGACAGTGGTGAACAGCCCCGACGCGACGCCGGCGTCGTCCGGGCGGGCGCTGGACATGCCGAGCCCGGTCAGCGACGGCAGCACGAGCCCGCCCCCGGCGATCAACACGAACACCGGCAGCAGGTCGGTGACGTAGTCGGCCCGCACCGGAACGGTCGTGAGCCACGCCATCGCGACGGTCAGCAGCACGAGCCCGGCGACCAGCACGGCGCGCTCACCGAAGCGGTTCGACATCCGCGGGGACACCAGCAGCGACACCACGCCGATCATCACGGCCGCCGGGAGCATCGCCAGGCCCGTGTCGAGCGCCCCGTATCCGAGGACCCCCTGCATGTACAGGGCGACGATGACCTGGAACGCGAACATCGCCGACAGGGTCAGCAACTGGACGACATAGGCGCCGGACACGTTGCGGGAACGCAGGATCCGCAGCGGCATCAGCGGCGTCGCGGCGCGGGCCTGCCGGACGACGAACCCGGCGAGGAGGGCGACCGACACCGCGCCGAGACCGAGGGTGTGCCCGGACAGCCACCCGTGCCGCTCCACCTTGACGATCGTGTAGATCCCGAGGACGAGCCCGGACGTGACGAGCAGCGCGCCGGCGACGTCGGCGCCCGCGGCGAGGCCGAGGCCCCGGTCGCGCGGCAGTGCCGGGAGGGCCAGCAGGATCGTGGCGAGCCCGATCGGCAGGTTCACGAGGAAGATCCAGTGCCAGTTCAGCGCGTCGGTGAGCACCCCGCCGAGCACCTGCCCGATGGACGCGCCCGCGGCGCCGGTGAAGCTGAAGATCCCGATGGCCATGGTGCGCTCACGGGGATCGGTGAACAGCGTGACGAGGATGCCGAGGACGACGGCGGAGGCGAGCGCGCTGCCGACGCCCTGGAGGAACCGCGCGGCGATCAGCACACCGGACGACGTGGCGGCGCCCGCCAGCACGGACGCCGCCGTGAACACCGCGTTCCCGGTGAGGAAGAGCGCGCGGCGCCCGATCAGGTCGCCGAGCCGCCCGGCGAGGAGCAGCAGGCCGCCGAGCGGGATCAGGTACGCGTTCATGATCCAGCTCAGTCCGGCGGGTGAGAAGCCGAGGTCGTCCTGGATGGCGGGCGCGGCGACCGTGACGATGGAGCCGTCCAGGATGGTCATCAGCATCGTGGTGGACAGCACCCCGAGCGCGGCCCAGCGGGAGCGCAGGAAGGAGGTCGAAGTGGAGGGCATGGTCGTCTCCTGGGTTGGGAACACAGGAGTGACCGTAGCAGATAGTTTCGTTACAGACGATCCCTATCGGCCCTACTTGGCCCGCTGGCGTGGCCGCCGCACCGGTTGCGGGCTCTCGGACGGGACGGCCAGGTGCCCGGTGACCAGGGCGTTCAGTGCGCGCAGGAACACCTCTCGATCGGCCTCCGGAAGCGAGCCGAGGGCCGCCTCGTGAACGCCGTCCACGATCTCCTGGCTGCGCGCCGCGACCCGCGCGCCCTCCTCGGTCACCGCGATGACCCGGGCGCGCCGGTCTTTGGACGACGGGCGACGTTCGGCGAGACCGGCCTTCTCCAGGGCGTCCACCGTCACGACCATCGTCGTCTTGTCCATGTCGCCGATCTCGGCGAGCTGGATCTGGGTGCGCTCCTCCTCAAGCGCGTGCACGAGGACGCAGTGCATGCGCGGCGTCAGCCCGATCTCGGCGAGCGCCGCCGTCATGCGGCTTCTCAGCACGAAACCGGTGCGGTCGAGCAGGAACGACAGGTCGGGGCTCGTACGGGAAGGGGCCATCGAGGTCATATGGCCAGCCTACCCAGTTGGTTCCGTCCCGGATTATCTATGAGAGGTCGCAATTCCTGGTCTACCCTGGAGGGGTGAACCACACCATGTGTCAGGGCTGGTGGCCGTCCTAGGACGGCCGACCCTCACGCACACCATCGGGCCGTCCGCCGGACGGCCCTTTCTCTTCTCGGTGACACGGGCGGGCCCCGGCGGACCGGCCGGGAGACCACGAGGAGAGAAGAACATGCAGACCACCGCCACCGACCTTGAGGGACGCATCGCCGCCGCGCCCGGCTCGTTCCGGATCCTGACCGGCGACCGCCCCACCGGCCCGCTCCATCTCGGTCACTATTTCGGCACCCTCGCGAACCGGGTGCGGCTCCAGCGAGCGGGCGTGGAACTGTTCGTCCTGGTCGCCGACTACCAGGTGCTGACCGACCGGGACGTCGCCGACCGGCTGACCGAGCACGTCGAGGGGCTCGTCGCCGACTATCTCGCCACGGGCATCGACCCGTCCACGGCGACGATCTTCCAGCACAGCGCCGTTCCGGCGTTGAACCAGCTCATGCTGCCGTTCCTCTCCCTGGTCTCGGTCGCGGAACTGAGCCGCAACCCAACGGTGAAGGACGAGATCGCGGCGTCGCGGCAGGCGTCGGTCAGCGGGCTGATGTTCACCTATCCCGTCCACCAGGCCGCCGACATCCTCTTCTGCAAGGCGAACCTCGTGCCCGTGGGCCGCGACCAGCTTCCGCACCAGGAGATCACCCGGACGGTCGCGCGGCGCTTCAACGAGCGCTACGGGCCCGTGTTCCCCGTCCCGGACGCGCTGCTGTCCGCCGCGCCGAGCCTCCTCGGAACGGACGGCCAGAAGATGAGCAAGAGCCGGGGCAACGCCATCGCCCTGTCCGCCGGACCGGACGAGACCGCCCGGTTGATCAAAGGTGCGGTGACCGACACCGACCGGCACATCACCTTCGCGCCCGACACGCGCCCGCAGGTGTCCAATCTCGTCTTGCTCGCCGCGCTCTGTCAGGGCCGCGACCCGCACGCCGTCGCCGCCGAGATCGGTGCCGGTGGCGCCGCCGCGCTGAAGAAGGTCGTGACCGACTCCGTCAACGAGTTCCTGCGCCCGATTCGCGCCCGCCGCGCCGAACTCGCCGCCGACCGGACGTATCTGCGTCGCGTCCTCGACGAGGGCAACGAGCGTGCTCGCGCGATCGCGGACCGCACTTTGACGGAGGTCAGAACGGCCATGACCTCCTAGGCGAATGGCGGATCCCCGATATGGCTCCGAGCGAGGGCTACGCCGGGGTGCACGTGAAGGAGTCCAGCAACATCACCATCAAGAACAACACCTTTACCAATCTCAGCGATGTCGATCACATGCACGGCGTCTACATGTACCGGACCACGAAGAGCAAGATCCAACACAACACGTTCTCCCGCATCACCGGTGACGCGGTGCGTCTTGGCGACCGCAGCAGCAACAACATCGTGGAGAACGACACGATCAGTCGCTCCGGGAAGTCCGGGGCCATCAGCGAGTGGGGACGTCTCGCGCCGATCGGCTCGGAGAAGTGCGGCGGCGGCAAGGCCGGCCCGCTGACCTGGAACAACTGCAAGAAGGCGAGCATCAAGAACGGTGGCGGGAACAAGAAGATCTGACGTCGCCCCACCCGCTTCGACGGTACCTCTGCCGTGAGGGCCGGACAGCGATCGATTCGGCGGGCTCGCCGAACACGCGAGCCCGCCGTACACCGCGCCCTCCCGCTCGGCGAAGGATTCGCAGTAGTAGAACGGAATTATCCGTTCCTCTACTATGGAAGCATGGAGACCACCAGACGGGCACCCATGAGCGGACGCAAGGCTCAGGCGGCACGCAACGACGAGCTGATCCGGGAGGCGGCGCGAGCGGTGTTCACCGCCGACCCTGGCGCGCCGATCTCGGCGGTCGCCGAGCACGCCGGAGTGGGGATCAGCGCGCTGTACCGCCGGTACAAGAGCAAGGAGGACCTGCTCCAGAAGCTCGCCGACGAGGGGATGGACCGCTACCTCGCCGAGGTCGAGGCCGCGTTGGACGACGACGGCGACGCCTGGGAGGTCTTCGCCGGGTTCATGCGGCGCTGTCTCGACATCGGCGCCGGTTCGCTGACCATGCGCCTCGCGGGCGGCTTCGAGGTCACCGAGGCGATGAGCCACAAGGGGCGGGAGATCCATCGCGCGACGGAACGGTTGCTGGAGCGCACCCGGGAGGCGGGCGTGCTCCGTCCCGGGATCGAGGTCGGCGACATCTCGGTGATGCTGGAGTATCTGCACGCCATCCGCATCGGCGACGACGAGCGAATGAGCCGGGTGCAGCACCGCTACCTGGCCCTGATGCTGGACGGCCTCCACCTGGTGGGAAAGGGGGAGCTTCCGGGCCCTCCTCCCACGTGGCAGGAGCTTCGGAGCCGCTATGACGACTGACCCGCAGGCCCCCGTAATGGAGAAACGGGCGTTGAACCGCGCGCTGCTGGCGCGGCAGATGCTGCTGGAGCGGCGCGCGATGCCCGCGCTGGACGCGATCGAGCATCTCGTCGGCATGCAGTCGCAGGCGCCGAACCCGCCGTACATCGGGCTGTGGAGCCGTCTCGCCGACTTCGCGTTCGACGAGATCGGCGCGCTGATGACCGATCGACGCGCGCTGCGGATCGTGGTGATGCGCGGCACGCTCCACCTGGTCAGCGCCCGCGATGCCCGCGCGTTGCGGTCACTGACGCGACCGATCAGGGACGGCCACCTGAAGACCCGCGCCACCGACCTGGAAGGCATCGACCTCGACGCGGTGGTCGCCGAGGCGCGGCGGCTGCTGGAGGACGAGCCGCGCACCGACAAGGAACTGCGGGCGCTGCTGACCGAGCGGTGGCCGGACGCGGACGCGGCCCTGCTGACCTGGGCCGTCCGTCTCAGCCTGCCGCTCGTCCAGGTTCCGCCGCGCGGCATCTGGGGCGCGTCGGGCATGGCCCGGCACACGACGCTCGACGCATGGCTGGGCGAATTCGCGGCGCCGGAGTTGTCCGTGGACGATCTGGTGCTGCGTTACCTGGGCGCGTTCGGTCCGGCGAGCGTCCAGGACGTCCAGCAGTGGTCGGGCCTGACCCGGCTCGGCGACGTCATGGAACGGCTCTCCCCGAAACTGCTCGTGTTCCAGGACGAGAACGGCCGCACCCTGTACGACCTACCCGAGGCGCCGCGGCCCGACCCGGACGTTCCGGCGCCGGTGCGGTTCGTCCCGGACTTCGACAATCTGCTCCTCTCCCACGCCGACCGGGCCCGGATCATCACCGAGGAGCACCGCAAACGGATCTTCACGGTCAACGGCATCATCCGGGCGACGTTCCTCGTGGACGGCTTCGTCCACGGCATGTGGAAGATCGAGAAGAAGCGCGGCGAAGCGACGCTGCACCTCGCCCCGTTCACTCCCGTCCCGGCGCAAGCGCGAACCGCGCTTGAGGAAGAGGCCCTACGCCTGCTCACCACGGCCCACCCCGAGGCCGGAACGCACCGAGTGATCTTCGCCTAACCCCTGTCTCTCAATAACCTCACCCCGCACGCGAACGCGTGACCCGCCCGGTGAAGCGATGCCGGAGGCGAGCGGAGCCGGGCGGATCGCGAAGCGATGCGCGTTCGCACAGGAACGGTCACGTAGCGAGCCGCCAGGCGAGCGAAGTGGGCCGGTCCTGCAATCAACACAGCCGCCAGGCGAGCGAAGTGGGCCGGTCCTGTTTAGAAACACGAGTCGAGGGTGCTGAGGAGGGTGTGGAGGGTCGCGCGGAATTCCAGCATCTGTTCGCGGGTGAGCGGGTCGAACAGGTGGCGTCTGACCTCGGTGACGTGGCCGGGGGCGGCCTTGGCGAGGGCGGTGAACCCCTCGTCGGTGAGTTCGGCGATGGTGGTGCGACGGTCGGCGCCCTGCTTGCTGCGGCGCACCCAACCGGCGTCCTCCAGGCGGTTCACGGCGTGGGAGAGCCGGCTCGGGGACGAGTGGACGAGCTCGGCCAGCTCCGACATGGTGCGGGCGCGTCCGGGCGACTCCGACAGCATCGCCAGGATCATGTAGTAGGCGTGCGGCATGCCGGAGTCGCGCTGGAGCTGGCGGTCGAGGGCCTCGTTGAGCAGCCGGGACGTCCACAGGAAGGCGCGCCAGGTCTCCTGTTCGTCGGCATCGAGCCAGGGCGTGTCCGTCATGTCGCCCACTCTACCCAGGCGATTGAACACTCAAGACTTGAAGCTTCAACTATTGGGAGGTATTGTTAAAATGTGAACTAAAAGGGGGAACCATGAACCGGATGCCCGTGCTCTACCTCAGCCACGGCGCCCCGCCACTGGCCGACGACCCGGTGTGGACGGACGAACTCGCCCGCTGGTCGGCGGACCTGCCCAGACCGCAGGCGATCCTGATGGTGTCGGCGCACTGGGAGGAGGCGCCGCTGACCGTCAGCGCGACCCGCCGCACACCGCTCGTGTACGACTTCTGGGGATTCCCCGAGCGCTACTACCGCGTCAGGTACGACGCTCCTGGCGCCCCCGAACTGGCCGACGACGTGGCGAAACTCATTCCCGGTGTCCGGCGGGACGAGGCGCGCGGCCTGGACCACGGCGCCTACGTGCCGCTCGTCGAGATGTACCCGGACGCTGACGTCCCCGTGCTGCAGATGTCCATGCCGACGCTGGAGCCCGCGCGGCTCTTCGAGGTCGGGCGGAGGCTGGCGCCGCTGCGTGACCAGGGCGTCCTCATCATCGGGAGCGGTTTCACGACGCACAACCTGCGCGGGTTGCCGGCCGGAGCCGACGCCGCGCCGCCCGCGTGGTCGGCGGAGTTCGACGCCTGGACGGACGGCGCCGTGCGGAACGGCGACATCGATGCCCTCCTCGACTTCCGCGCCAAGGCCCCGGCGGCGCACATCGCCCATCCGCGGACGGAGCACTTCGCGCCCCTCTTCATGGCGCTCGGCGCGAGTGCGGAAAGTCGAACCGGAGACGCGTCGGATCGGCGGGCCGTCATCGACGGCTACTGGTTCGGGCTCGCCAAGCGCTCGTTCCAGTTCGGCTGACGTTTGTCACGTTCCGCCGGACGTCATCCCTTCGTCAGCGTCACCGGCTCGGCGCGGCGCCGTTCGCCTTCGCGGCGTCGTCCGCCCCGGCGGCCTCGGCGGCCGTTCCGAGCTCTGTCACGGCGTCCGTGGCCGCGTTCATCCGGGAGAAGCCGGTGCGCCAGGACGCGACCTGCGGCTTCCAGCCCAGGCTGAGCGCCTTCGCGTTCGACACCGGGCGGCCGGTCGTGGCGGCGTGCTTGCCCGCGTTGCCCGGGGTCGGCGCGCCGATGGCCGCGCTGTAGACGGGGAGCCAGTCGGCCGTGGTCGCGGGCTCCTCGTCCACGACGTTGACGGGCCCGGCGGGCCAGTCGAGCGCCGCCAGCGCGGCCGACGCCGCGTCGTCGGCGTGCACGAACGACGTCCACGACGGCGCCTCGCGCATGGTGTTCGCGCGGACCCGTTCGGCGATCGCGCCGTCGGAGGCGTACCAGGTACCGGACCCGTAGAGGGCGCCGTAGCGCAGGACCACGCCGTGCGGCATCTCGGCGACCGCGGCCTCCAGCGCCGCGATGCCCTCGTAGGGCGGCAGCGAAGAGTCGAGCGGGTCGGTTTCGACGGCGGGCGTGTCGCCGGGAACGTACAGCCAGGCGATGCTCTGCGCGATCATCGTCTCGACGTCGGCGGCGCGGGCGGCGTCGACGAGGTTGCGGGTGCCCTCGATCCGCAGGTGGGAGTTGGCCGCGAAGTCCTCGGCGCTGAGATCGGTGAGCTGGTGGATCACCGCGTCGGGACGTTCGGCGGCCACCGCCTCGTGCACGGCGTCGGCGTCGAGCACGTCCAGGACGACCGGTGTGGCGCCGAGTTCGCGGAGCAGGTCGGCGCGTTCGGTGCGGCGTGTCGTCCCTGCGACCTCGTGGCCCGCCTGGACGAGCAGCGGGATCAGCCGGCGACCGACGACTCCGGTCGCTCCGGCGAGGAGAATCTTCAAGGGGGTACCTCCACGACTTGCACGCCTTCGTGGTCGTCTCGACGGCAGGATAGGCAGTCTCTGTTTCGGTGTTCACGTCCGGCCCGCCGTATGGACGCCCCCACGGCTTTCGGTCGGACAAAATCGGACAAGGGGGAACCGCCCCCCGTAGCCTCGTCCGTACGAGAGTACCGCCGAGACGCAACCGCACGCGTTTCGCGCCGGGCGTGAAGGAGAATTCTTCTCTTCTGACGGGTTCGGTCAAGCGGAGGAACGGCGGATATGAAGATCACTCTCGTCCGGGGCGACATCACCGAGCAGAACGTGGACGCGGTCGTGAACGCGGCCAACTCCTCGCTGCTCGGCGGCGGCGGGGTGGACGGCGCCATCCACCGCAAGGGCGGCCCCGAGATCCTGGACGACTGCCGCAAACTGCGCGCCTCCCAGTACGCCGGCGGCCTCCCCACCGGTCAGGCGGTCGCGACGACCGCCGGACGGCTGCCCGCGAAGTGGGTCATCCACACGGTCGGTCCCGTCTACTCGGCGACCGAGGACCGTTCCGACCAGCTCGCGTCCTGCTACCGGGAGTCCCTGCGGGTCGCGGACGAGCTGGGCGTCGAGTCGATCGCGTTCCCGGCCGTGTCGGCGGGCGTCTACGGCTGGCCCGTGGACGGCGCCGCCCGCATCGCGGTCGGCACGGTCCGCGCCACGCCGACCAAGGTCACCGAGGCTCGTTTCGTGCTGTTCACCCAGGACGCCTACGACGCCTTCGAGCACGCCCTCGACACGCCCTGACGAAGAGCGCCGAGGGAGGAAACCTCCATCCAGGGACCAGGCATAGGGGGCAACACGGGACAATTGCCCCGTGCCCCCCACTCTGCGGCCGCGGGGGGAGGTGACCCGCGGCACCACCGCCCCCAACCGCCTGCGCCGCGTGGACCGCTGGATCGCCGCCACCCAGGCCCGGCCGCTGCGCTCGCATCCGCGTCCGCTGGCCGTCGACCTCGGCTACGGCGCGTCCCCGGTCACGACGTTCGAGCTCTACACGCGCCTGCGCGCCGTCGCGTCGAACCTGGAGGTCGTCGGGATCGAGATCGATCCGGGGCGGGTCGCGGCGGGCCGGGAGCTGCTCGCCCGGAGCGCGGGCCCCGCCGTCGCGGGCCTGTCGTTCCGGCGCGGCGGGTTCGAACTGCCGGTGCCGCGCCCGCCGGTGCTGGTCAGGGCGTTCAACGTGCTGCGGCAGTACGGCGAGCCCGCCGCCTGGCAGGCCTGGGACGACCTGACCGAGCGGCTCGACCCGTCCGGTGTCCTCGTCGAGGGGACGTGCGACGAGATCGGCCGCCGGGCCGTCTGGGCGACGCTCACCCCGGACGGCCCGCGGACGATCACGTTCGCGGCCCATCTGCCCACGCTGGAACGCCCGTCCACGCTGGCCGAACGGCTGCCCAAGACGCTGATCCACCGGAACGTTCCGGGTGAGCCCGTCCATGACCTGCTGGCCGCGTTCGACCGCTGCTGGGCGACCGCCGCGCCGCACTCCGCGTTCGGCCCGCGCGCCCGCTGGATCGAGGCGGTCACGCTCCTGGCGCGGACCCATCCCGTCCTCACCCGTCCGCCCTACGGGGGCAGAACACGCTGGCGCCTCGGTGAGGTGACTCTCCCGTGGACGGCAGTCGCGCCCTACTGACGGTGCAGCTTGTGCGGCGCGGCCTGGACGCGCGGCTGCACGTCGATGCGGTCGATGTTCACATGAGGCGGCCGGGTCACGGCCCAGGCGACGCAGTCGGCGACGTCCTCGGCGACCAGCGGTTCGGGGACGCCCTCGTACGGTTTCGCGGCCTTCTCCTCGTCCCCGCGGAACCGGACCAGCGAGAACTCCTCCGTTCTCACCAGCCCCGGCGCGATCTCGGTGACCCGGACGGGTTCGGCGACCAGTTCGAGGCGCAGCACCTCGTTCACCGCGTAGGCGGCGTACTTGGCGGCGTTGTACCCCCCGCCGCCCTCGTAGGCGACGTGCGCGGCGAGCGAGGTGATGTTGACGACGTGACCCGCGCCGCTCTCGATCAGCTTGGGCAGCAGTGCCTTGGTGACGCGGACGAGCCCGAGGACGTTGCTGTCGTACATCGCCTGCCAGTCGCCCAGATCGGCCGTCGCGACCGGGTCGAGGCCGAGGGCGCCGCCCGCGTTGTTGACGAGCACATGGCAGCCGCCGACCGCCGCCGCGAGCGCGTCCACCGACGGCTGCGACGTCACGTCCAGGGTGAAGGGGACGATCTTCCCGGCGCCCGGCACGCCGCCGGAGATCTCCTCGGCGAGGGCGTCCAGGCGGTCCCGGCGCCGGGCGGCGAGCACGACGTTGAACCCCTCCGCCGCCAGGCGCCTGGCCGTGGCCGCGCCGATCCCGCTGCTCGCTCCGGTGACTACCGCGGTCTTACGCATGCGCCCAGCCTGCCAGGTTCACCGCTCTTCGCCCCTCGGGGGTGCCCGGTGAGATCGCCCACTACGGAGAGGAGTAACGATTGTCCACCGAGCCATGGGAACAGCTCACCAGATTAATTTTGTTGCGCTAGCGGAGGTGATGTCCGGTGTCGCGTCGTATCAGCAGGGTTGCGACGGTCAGTGTTCATACTTCCCCCCTCGACCAACCGGGGACCGGCGATGCGGGCGGAATGAACGTCTACATCGTCGAGGTGGCCAAACGCCTCGCAGCGCGCGGTGTCGAGGTCGACATCTTCACCCGCTCCACCTGCCGCGCCATGCCGCCCGTCGTCGAGCTGGCGCCGGGCGTCCTCGTCCGCAACGTCGTCGCCGGGCCGTTCGAGGAGCTGGACAAGACCGAACTGCCCCGCCATCTCTGCGGCTTCACCTCCGGTGTCCTGCGGGCCGAGGCCGCCCACGAACCCGGCCACTACGACCTCCTCCACACGCACTACTGGCTGTCCGGCCAGGCGGGCTGGGCGGCGAAGAAGCGGTGGGGCGTCCCGCTCGTCCACTCCATGCACACCATGGCGAAGGTGAAGAACGCGGCCCTCGCGGACGGTGACAGGCCCGAACCGGCCGAACGCGTCCTCGGCGAGGAACAGGTCGTCGCGTCGTCGGACCAGCTCGTCGCCAACACCGGCGAGGAGGCCCGCCAGCTCGTCGACCTGTACGGCGCCGACCCCGCCCGCGTCGCGACCGTCAGCCCCGGCGTGGACCTGTCGACCTTCCGCCCCGAGTTCCCGCTCCGGGGCCTGCTCCCGCACCGCACCGGCCCGGCCCGCCGCCGCCTCGGACTCCCCCGCGACGCGTACGTGCTGCTGTTCGTCGGACGCATCCAGCCGCTCAAGGCCCCCGACGTCCTGCTCCGCGCCGTCGCCCGGATGTTGGCCGACGACCCGTCCCTCCGCCGCAAACTGGTCGTGGCCGTCGTCGGCGGGCCGAGCGGCTCCGGACGCTGCCGTCCCGAGGGATTGCAGAACCTCGCGGCGGAACTCGGCATCACCGACGTCATGCGCTTCGAGCCCCCGAGCCCGCAGGCCGAGCTGACCGACTGGTACCGGGCCGCGGACGTCACCGTCGTCCCGTCCCACAGCGAGTCGTTCGGGCTGGTCGCCGTCGAGTCCCAGGCCTGCGGGACACCCGTCGTCGCGTCCCGTGTCGGCGGCCTGCGCACCGCCGTCGCGGACGGCGAGTCCGGCGTCCTGATCTCCGGTCACGACCCGGTCGACTACGCCGCCGTCCTGGGCCGCCTCCACGCCGAACCCGGCCTGTACGCCCGTCTCGCCCGCGGCGCCGTCCGCCACGCGCACCGCTTCGGCTGGGACGCCACGGTCGACGCCCTCCTCGACGTGTACTCCGGCGCCGTGTATACCGGTGCCGTGCTTCCCGTCGAGAGCCCTGCCGTCGCCGAGGTCACCGCATGACGGACACCGTCCGGACCATCAGGGATACCCTGCGCGCCGCCGAGCTGGAGTTCGACGAGCCCCGCGAGAACGCGTTCTTCGTCAAGCTCCCCGGACAGCGCAAGCTCGCCACCATGACCTGGCTGATCGTCGGCGAGCACAGCCTGCACGTCGAGGCGTTCTTCTGCCGCCGTCCCGACGAGAACCACGCCGAGTTCTACCGGTTCCTCCTGGAGAAGAACGGCCGCATGTACGGCGTCGCGTTCGCCCTCGACGACGTCGGCGACGTCCACCTCGTCGGCAGGGTGCCCCTCGCCTCCGTGTCGCCGGACGAGATCGACCGTCTCCTCGGCTGCGTCCTCACCTACTCGGACGAGAACTTCGACAAGGCCCTCGAACGCGGCTTCAAGACGTCCATCCAGCGTGAATGGGACTGGCGCGTCAAACGCGGCGAGAGCCTCGCCAACCTTCGGGCCTTCGCGTCCTTCGCCGATCCGGCCAATCGCGAGTGACCCGCGTCATGCCGCTAGGCTCTGGTCCATGGCGACCCTGGTACTGCTGCGGCACGGCGAAAGCGTCTGGAACGCGGAAGGGCTGTTCACCGGCTGGGTGGACGTCGACCTGTCCGCGAAAGGCGAAGGCGAGGCGACCAAGGGCGGCGACCTGCTGCTGGACGCCGACATCACCCCCGACGTGGTGCACACCTCCCTCCTGAAGCGTGCCATCCGCACAGCCAACATCGCCCTGGACGTCGCCGACCTCCTCTGGATCCCGGTCAAGCGCTCCTGGCGCCTCAACGAACGCCACTACGGCGCGCTCCAGGGCAAGAACAAGGCGCAGACCCGCGAGGAGTTCGGCGAGAAACAGTTCATGGTCTGGCGCCGCTCCTACGACACCCCGCCGCCGCCCATCAAGGACAACGACCCGCTCTCCCAGGTCAACGACCTCCGCTACGCCGAGCTGCCGTCCGAGCTGATCCCCCGCTCGGAATGCCTCGCCGACGTCGTGGACCGCCTGCTCCCCTACTGGTACGACGCGATCGTCCCCGACCTCGCCGCCGGAAAGACCGTCCTCGTCGCCGCGCACGGCAACTCCCTGCGCGCCCTCGTCAAGCACCTGGACGACGTCTCCGACGAGCAGATCGTCGGCCTCAACATCCCCACCGGCATCCCCCTGGTCTACGAACTGGACGACGACTTCGCCCCCCTCAAGCGCGGCGGCGAGTACCTCGACCCCACCGCCGCCAAGGCCGCCATCGAGGCCGTCAAGAACCAGGGCGCCGCGAAAACCCCGCCCCTCCCCAAGCCCCCGGAGAAGAAGAAGGGCAAGAAGTAGCGAAATTTCTGGACGCGGCCTTACCGAACACGGGAGTTCCGGCCCACTACGGCGATGAGACACCTCGCCAGTGGAAGGAACCCCATGAACGTCGCTACGGCGATTGACCTGGTGATCGCGGTGCTGGGTTTGATCAGCGCCCTACTGCCCCTCGCGGCCGGATACCGCCGTGTCCGGGACGGGCGGTACGGCGATGACCGCCGATGAGGCCCAGGACGACCCGCTGCCCCTCCAGGCCGATTCAGGCCAGTCGTGGCGTCCGCCGGGATCCGTCCCCGCCACCGACGGCAGGGTTCGCAAGGTGCGCGAACACTTCCTGGACTTCTACACCGAGCAGTACCCCCGGGTGGTGCGGTTCGTGATGATCGCCCGCCGCGCCACCCGCCACACCGCCGAGGACGCCGCCCAGGAGGCATTCATCGAGGCCTGGCGCACCACGAAACAGCCCGGCGCCTGGAACCGCGTCACCAACCCGGAGGCGTGGATACGTACCATCGCGCTGCGCCGCCACGACCGCCCCGGCGGCACCCGCCGCCGGGAGCTGCCCACCGTCCCGGGCATAGAGGACCTCGCCACCGACATCCAATGCCCACACCCCGACCCCGCCGACCTGGCAACGGGAACGATGCGGGTCCTAGAGGCCCTGCACACCATCCACGACGACACGGCACGTGCGGTGATGGCCTTCACCCTGGACGGCTATCCGGACAACGTCATCGCGGTCCACCTCGGAATCAAGCCGCAGAAGGTCCGTAACCTGCGCAAGAAGGCCCGGACTCAGCTGAGCCGACACCTGCAAACCAGCCACACGCAGGGAGGAGGGGCGGCCCGATGACACATCACGACAACGACCCGGCCACCCTCCCCGACAATGAACACGACCGCCTATTGGCAGAGGCACACGACGACCTGCTCCGCCACATCCAGGCGCACACCGACCCCATCCCCAGCCTACTGGCCTTCATGGAGGACGACACCACTCCCTTCCAACCCGCTGCGGGCTTCCACAGCCGCGATCTGACCATCCTCGAACTCCGCAGCCTCGTACACCGCACCCACGGGCTTCTGCCAGAGGGCCTCACCGAACTCCGCGACGCACTACTCCGCGCAGACCTCCCCGACCCCAACACCAAGTACCTGGCACTCCTCACAACCCTCATGCAGGGCCTCGTGACGGTCTGCGCCCTCCAACCCGCCCACGAGCTCGAGCTCTACCGCGAACTCCAACACGACCTCGTCCTCGCCCAAAAGCTAGCCGCAGCCCTCGACCTCGATCTCCGCTCCGAACTCGCCTTCGCACCAGATCTCGCCAATAACCTCTACAGCAGGCTCGGAAAAGCCCTCGACCAAACCCTTGATCGCGGGCACGCATTCAGCCTCGACTTCGCCTTCTTCAGCAGCTACAGGACCGACATCCACCACGCCGTGTGGGTCGCTGGGCAGCTGATCCAGGCGATAGCGGCAGCGCTCGGAGCCGTGCCGGTGAACCTGTCCGGCGTGGACGCCTCGCATCTGCGAGACATGAACCTCGAAACGCTCGCAGGCACGGTCTGGGATCGAGCCACGTCGTGGCCCGAGTCGTTGCGTGAGCTGGTCGAATGGCACTCCGAGGAGATCCGCGACGGGCTGTTCCGGGTTCGAGGTGGGACGGAACGGGACCCGCATGCCTTCGTCCTGGCTTAGACCTAGTCTCGCGCGACGTCCAGTCTTGCGCCAGCGCCCGAACCGCTGACGACCTGACGGGCCCCAAGCCATCGGGCCCGTTTCGACATGTCCTCAGTTCGCGCGAACGCGTGCCCCCGGCGCAGCAACGCTGAAGGCAAGCAAACCCGGGCAGATCGCCAAGCAATACCGCATTCGCCCAGGCCCGCTCACGCAACGAGCCGCCAGGCGAGCAAAGCGGACCGGGACTGCGAAATACACAGCCCTGCTACGACGTGGCCTCAACCCCACGCGCGAACGCGTTACCCGCCCGGTGTAGCGATGCCGTAGGCGAGCGGAGCCGGGCGGGTCACGGAGCGATGTCGCGTTCACCCCGGGGACGGTCATGTAGCGAGCCGCCAGGCGAGCGAAGTAGGCCGGGCCTGCGAAATTCACAGCCGGGACTAAACAAGCAGGCGCGCGGCGCGGCCCTTTTCGCCTGCGGCCCAGCAGTCGCCGTCGGGGGTGCAGTCGACGGTGTCGAAGCTGCCCGTGTCGAAGCGGGTCCAGGTGCGGCCGGAGGTGAAGGTCAGGTCGCTGCCGGTGGGGCCGACGGCCAGTGCGACCGTGCGCGCCCAGCCGGGCCAGGCGGCGCCGGAGCGGTACTCGGCCGGGGGGCGGTCCGCGAGCTGCCAGGTGCGGCCGCCGTCGTTGGTGGTGGCCGCCGCGTTCGGGGATGGTTGGCCGGGACGGTAGTCGCCGCCCACGGCGACGCCGTGACGGGAGTCGCGGAACGCCACCGAGAACACGCCTTGGGTCTCGCTGGACGGGAGGGGCGTGTCGGCGACCGTCCAGGTGCGGCCGCGGTCGCCGGAGTGGAAGACCCGGGAGCGGGACGCCCCACCGGTGGCGAGCCACACATCTTTCTTCCCGTGGCTGACCAGGCATTGGCCGCTGGCGGCGAACGCGAACTCGCCCGGTAGGGCCTCGGGCATTCCCTTGGACGGAAGCACCCGCCAGGTACGTCCGGCGTCCTTGGTGGAGATGATGCGGAACCGGCCGTCCACCGGGTCGCTCATGGCCAGCCCGTGGCGGGAGTCGAAGAACGTCATGCAGTCGTAGAACGCCTTCGGGTCGTCGTTCTTGAAACCGAGCGTCCAGGTGCGACCACCGTCCGACGTGCTGTAGGCGCGGGACGCCTCGCCCTCGCCGATGGCCAGCACGACGGCCCGTTTCGCGTCGAAAGCCTCGATGTCGCGGAATTCCAGGCCCGTGGCGTCGGAAGGGGCGACGTTCTGCCAGGTGCGACCGCCGTTGGTGGTCCGCAGGACGGTGCCACCGCTGCCCGCCAGCCAGGCGGTCCGCTCGCTCACGGCGGCGAGGCCGCGGAACCGCGCGTCCGTCCCGGTCGGCGTGAGCCGCCACTCCGGTCCGCCCCTGGCGGTCTCCGCCCCCGCGGTGGCCGGCACCGCGAGGGAGGCCGCGACCACCACCGCACACAATCCGGCAAACGACATGTTCCGGGCCAAAGCCCTCATCGGCGTCATGCGCGCAAGCTAACGAAAGATGATCAAGCCGTCCAGGCCCAACGACCCCCACCGCGACTCCACGCCTGCTGTCGCGGGCTAGAAGGGATGTGGCGGCTGATGCGCCGATGATGTCTGCGGCATTTGCCAGATTGTCAATGCCTCCTGACCTGTCCGAAAACGGTCAGGTCAGGATGCGGGCGGGTCAACTATCACAATTGGTGAGATCACGCGCCCCTATTTCACGCTGTGCAACCATTCGATGGGATTGTTTTGTGACTTGGGTCACATTGCTCGGATGATCAGCCCGGGTTTCACTCGGGGCGCCGGGGCTCCTTCCCCGTCAGGGCTCCGGTTCGGCCGCACACGCCTCACACCTGGAGCTCCCTGTGATCAACGCCAGGATCCGTCGCTGTCACCACGTGTTCGGAATCGTCACGCTGGCTACCGTCATGACGCTATTGATCGGCCTGTTACCCGGTCATGCCACGGTTCGCCCCGACAGCGGCGGTGACCCGCCGCCGGTCGACCGGGCGCAGGCGGTGGAGTTACTGAAGACCGGCGGGCCCGAGACCGCCGCGCGGGCCGAGGTGGCCTTGTTGGGCACCGACGCGGATGTCAGGGCGTTCGTGTCCGAGGGCCGCAACGCCGCTGAGGAAGTGGATCTGCGCGCCGCCGTCGAGCAGGTGCTGGCGGCCGGTGGCAGCACCGTCCGCGGCGCCGCCCAGACCGCCCTGGACGGTGGTCCCACCGCTATGAGGACGTTCCTGGACCAGGGCTGGAAGCAGCCGTGGGAGGAGGACCTCCGCGTCGAGATCAACCAGGTGCTCGCGGCGGCCACCGGCCGTTACGTCCGCGCCGCCGCCAACAAGGCCTTGGACGGCACCGCCGACGACCAGCTGAAGTTTCTGGAGACCGGTTACCAGGAGGCGCAGGACGCCGACGACCGCATCCGGGTCTCGCAGCTGAGCGCCTCGGGCGGACCGCACGTCAGGGAGGCCGCCAGCGCCGCGATGGACGGCAGCATCGACGACGTCCACGACTTCCTCGGCCTGGGATACGAGGTCGCCGCCGCCCGCGACGCCGAGACCGACGCGGTCTCCCAGTTGGCCGACCTGGCCGACGACGCGGGCAGGCGGGCCGCGCTGCAGACCCAGGCCGCGCAGGAGGCCTCCGCCCGCGCGGTCCGCGCCGCCGAACTGGCCAAGAAGGCCACCGAACGCGCTGCCCGGGAGACCGAGGCCGCCAAGGACTCCGCGCACAAGGCCGCCGCGGCCGCCGCACGCGCCGCTCGTGCCGCCGAACGGGCCGCCCGTGCCGCGCGGATCGCGATCGATGCCGCCGATGCCGCCAACCGCGCTGCCCGGATCGCTTCGGCGGCCGCCTCCCGCGCCGCGACCGCCGCGTCGCTGGCCGGTCGGGCCGCCGCCAACGCCAACCGGGCCGCTGAGGCGGCGCACCGCGACGCCCGGCACGCGGCCGCCGCGCGCAGCGCCGCCGAGAACGCCCGGGATGTGGCGGTGGGGGCGCGGACCGCCGCCAAGGCCGCCCAGGCCGCGGCGGACGCCGCGATCGCCGCAGGTAACGCCGCGGTCGCCGCCGCCAACGCCGGTGCGCACGCCAACCAGGCCGCCGGGTTCGCCAACCAGGCCGACCAGTGGGCCACACAGGCCGGTGCCGACGCCCAGCACGCCCGGCAGGCCGCCGCCTATGCCCAGCGCCGCGCCGCCGCGGCGATCCGTGCCGCCAACAAGGTGCAGCACCTGGCGCGGCAGACGGCCGACGCGGCACGGCAGGCCGAGAAGCACGCCAACGACGCGGCCCTGCACGCTGAGCGGGCCGCCGACGCCGCTGACGACGCCGCCGCGCACGCCGGGGAGGCCAAGGACAACGCAGCCGTCTCCACCCGGCACGCCAACGACGCCTCGGCGTCGGCGAGCCAGGCCACCGCGGCCGCCAACCAGGCCCAGAAGGTCCATGACCTGGCCCGCGAAGTCGACGAGCAGCGGCTGGCGTCCTGGCAGGACCGCCAGACCGCCGACGCCGAGGACGCCCTGGCCGTCGAGACCGAAAGCAAGGCCAAAGCCGAATGGGAGGCCGGGCAGGCCCAGGCGTTCGAGGCCGAGACCAACCGGCTCCTGGCCCAGGCACGGGCCGACGGGGCACCCCGCCCCACCGTGATCGGCAATGGACGCGAAGTCGCCGTCCGGCTGCTCAAGACCGGTGGCCCCCACGTGCGACGGGCCGCCGAAATCGCCTTGGCGGGCGGTGAAGAGGACACCATCGAGTTCGTCCGGACCGGGTTGGGCAACGCGACCGAGGCCGACGACCGCGCCAGCCTCGACCACGTCGCCACCCAGGCCGAAACCGACAACAAGCCCCAACTGCGTGAGGCCGCCTACAAGGCCGACGAAGGCGACCACGCCGAGGTGAAGGCGTTCCTGGAGACCGGACAGCACCGGCTGCAGATGGACGACTACCGCATCCAGGTCACCCAGATATCCGCCGACGGCGGCCCCTGGGTGAGGAAGGCCGCCAGCGCGGCTCTGGACGCCGACACCCCGCAGGCGCTGCTGGAGTTCATCAGCAGCGGGCAGCACACCGCCCGCGAGACCGACGACCGCCTCGCCATCAACCAGATGCTCCCCGATGCGGGACCGGAGCTGAACGCCGCCGCCCAGGCGGCCCTGTCGGGCCCGGCCACCTACGTACGTGAGTTCGTCCAGGTCGGACAGCACAACGCCCGCCAGCGCGACGCCGACCAGGCCGCGCACGTCGCCGAGATCGGCGCGTTCCTGGCCAGCGCGCATCGCACCGCCGCCACCGCCCGCGAGAACGCCGCCGAGGCCCAGGCCGCCGCGGCCCGGGCACGCGGCGCCGCCGCCGAAGCCGACGCCCACGCCAAACAGGCCCGTGCCCACGCCAACGAGGCCAAGGCCCACGCCAACGCCGCTCGCGCCTCCGCTGACCGGGCGCACAACGCCGCGCAACAGGCCGCCCGATCAGCGAAGATCGCCCGTCAGGCCGCCAAGGACGCCCAGGCGGCGGCGAAAGCCGCGGCACAGGCCGCCGCCCGCGCCGACCGATCCGCGAGCCAGGCGCGCGCCTACGCCGATGAGGCCCGCGAAGCCGCCGAACGTGCCCGCCGCGACGCCATCCAGGCCGGCAAGGACGCCGCGGCGGCCGCACGCGCCGCAGCCGAAGCCGCAGCCGCGGCCGAGCGGAAGCGCCGAGAGGAACAGGCGCAGGGGCGCAAGGACAAATCCTCTCCGGGTTCCTCGGTCAGCGACGAGCAGATCATCCTCGCGGCCAACGGGCAGCAGGGTCTCGACCAATATCGCAACGCACGCGCCAACGCGGCCAAGAGCGTCATGGACTTCGTCGTCTCCATCGGCGGAAAACTCGTTCTCGACGTCATCGGCTGGACGGACGCGAAAAACTGCTTCACCAAGGGCGACATCGTCGGTTGCCTGTTCACCGCACTCAACGCACTCGGCCCGCTCAAACTCATCGGACTGGGCGCCAAGCTCAAACCGATCGGCAAGACGATCTGGCGCATCGCCACCGGAATCGGCCCGTTCCGCAAGACCGTCTCCACGGCCCATGTGCTGATCCGTAAGACCGACCGCATGGTCTACGTCGCCCGGCGAATCGAAATCGGATGCAAACGCAGCAGTTTCACCCCCGGCACCGGCGTGTTGATGGCCGATGGAAGTCGTCGCCCCATCGAAAATGTCCAAGTCGGTGACAGAGTCCTCGCCACGGACCCGAAGACCGGGGCCACGACTCCCCGGAAAGTGCTGAGGACCATTTCCACCAAGGGCGACAAGCAGCTCGTCAGCGTCACCGTACGCGGGGGTGGGGCCGGTGAACCCGTGACGTACGGGCAGGTCACCGCATCCAGCGAACATCCCTTCTGGGTGGGAGGCTCGACACGGGAGTGGGTCCACGCCGAACGCCTCAAGCCCGGTATGAGGCTGCGGAGCAGCACGGGGAAGTATGTTCTGGTCACCGGACTCCGGGCATGGACGACACCGGACCAACGCGTCCACAACCTCACCGTCGAAGGAGTCCGCACCTACTACGTGGAAGCGGGTACCGCACTGGTCCTGGTCCACAACTGCGGACGCTCAGACCATGACAACGCGTTCGGGCTCCTCCACATGTTGGAGGAGATCGGTCTGCATGTTCTCCCCAAGCACGGCCCCAATTCAACCATGAATGCGGCCAAGTTCAATGAAGAATTCGGCAGCGCAGAAGCGATTATCGAACTGATCTGGCAGGTTCTGGAGGCGACCGGCTCCCCGCAGACAAGCCGACACTGCCACTGGCTGAACCTTGGCCGGTTCATAGGAAAAGCCAAAAGGAACGAGGACGACAAGGACTACACAGAGACGAAATATGTCGTCTTGTGGTTCTATCCGAACGGGAAGTTCAGTTCCATCTACCCCACGTTGAAGGAAGGGTGTTGACCGGAAAGAACCTCTCATCAAGTCGGTGATCACACCGAGAACTCTGAACAAGTGCGGGTGCGCCGGCGGCTGGAATACCTCGGCCGGGTCCACGGTGCACCCTGGCGGGCCGGGGTACCAGCGCGTCGGGCCCGGCCCGCCATCAGCGACGGTAAGTTCAGGGGCATTCTGGTCAGGCGGTCAGCAAGAAGGGCGGTCAGCACCCGGTTCGATGAATGTCGATCTGTCGCAGGGCGACGCGCTCGCCCTCTACGAATACGCCAAGCGGCTGCTGCGTGAGCATCCGGACGGTCCGCTGCCCGGCCAGGGGCTGCCCCTTCCCGATCACGACACCTACTACCGGCAGCCGGTCCCGAACAGCCGAGCACGCGAAGCCGGAGCCGCGCGGATAGGCGCGGCGGTCGGCGCCTACTTCGGCGGAGGGGCCGACTACGCCGACCTCTGCCAGACGCTCGTCTCGGTCTTCTGCCCGCCCTGGCATGAGTTGATCAGCGTGCTGGAACCGGCTATTTCCGGCGTGGAATTCGGGCGGGTCCTGGCTCTGGGCCGACGGTTGACCAGGACAGGCACGGACCGCCGCCCGGTCCAGGTCGGCCTGGTGCTCCTGCAGGGTGTCGCCGAGGCCGAGGACGTGGACTGCATTTCGGCATTGGCCATCCTGGGGAACTCCTTCAGCCCGTCGGTCGTGGAGATCCTGAAGCGGATGCCCGATCCCGACACGACGCTATGGTGGATCGCCCGCCGGACCACCGCATGGGCCCGGGTGTATCCGGTCGAAGCCCTGTGCAGGACGACGACCGACCCGGCGATCAAAGCCTGGCTGCTCCGGCACTCCGTGACCGACGACCCGCTGTCCGGCTACTACGCCGGAGAGGTCGCGGTCAGCTGTGACCTGCGCGGCGCGCTCGAGGTACCGGAGCCGGACGAGGCGCTGCTGGACGGCGCCGAGGCGATCCTCCACGCGATGGACCGGGCCGGGGGAATGGGCCCTGGCCTGGAGCACTATCACGATGCCGTGCCGGTCCTGCGACGCTTCCTCCAGTTTCGCGAATCACCGCCGCTGCGGGCGGCCCTGGCGCGGTTGCCACCTGGCCCGCGGGACGCGTCACCGTGACCGTTCCCCGACATCCCGCCACGCCGCTCGCGGTGACCGCGAGCGGCGTGGCGACCGACCCTCGACCCCGGGTGTGCGGGCCGGTCCGGGGGTGTTCGTGATCTGTCAGTAGGCCGGTGGGACCACCGCCGTATCGTCGTCAACACATTCGAGGAGCTTGCCGTCCTGGCGTATGGTGCACCATTGATTCTCGGCCCAGACCCAGTCGCTGTCCTTGGCGATCCGCATGTTGACCGTCCCGGTCATGTACTGCCGACCCGCGCATTCGTGGGGTGCGCCCCGGCACGACTGCTGGTGCTGGACATTCAGGGCCGTGCACCATCGCCGGTTGCATTCGGCATTCTTCTGCGGGCCGATCCACCAGTTCTGCATTTGCAGCCGCGCGCCGGACTTGATCTGGTCGATCCATCCATTATCGCAGGTCGCATCGCTGTTGGCCGTCTCGTCAATGCCGGTCAACATGTATTCCGACCACTCCCAGCGGCTGATGAGATTGATGCGGTGGACGCATTGCACCTCCACCCGGGCCCGGGTCGAACGGTTGTACGCGGTGTACCGCCGCTTTCGCGGCGTCGGCAGGCCGCTGGGGACGTTGCGGTCGTGCCTTGCGACGCCCTTCACGGCGACGCCGGTGCCGCGACCCTCCCACCACGCGTTCCACAGAGCCCATTTCTGGGCCACGGTGCCGTTACACGTCCATACCCGGAGCTGGGCGCCGTCCACGGGTTCACCGTTGGGGACGTCCAGGCATCGTTTGGTGAGCGGGTTGTACAGCACCCCGTCGGCACGTTTCGTCCAGGTGGTCTCGGGGGTGGCCGCGCAGCCGCCGCCGGTGACCTTGTCGCCGTTCTTGGCCGGGTTGCTCGGCACGACCCGGAGGCAGACGACCCCATCGGCACCCAGCGCCTGCACCTGGCCGTCCGTGCGAGGCAGCCTGAACCCCGCTTCGCCGTAGCACTGCCTGGTCAGCGTCCCGATCTTGCCGTTGTCGCGGGCGCACAGGTAGCCGTCACCGACGGCGGACATGAGCAGCCCGGTGGGATGGCCGGTGCTGCTCCACAGGGTGACACCCTGATCGTCGATGCTGATACTTCCGTCATCGTTGCAGTTCAGCCGGGCGTTCGGGTGGCCACGTGTCGGTGACGTCCACTGCGCGACGCCGTCCCCCCGGGCTACCACGAGCTGTCCGTCGGTACCGAACCGGAGACTCCAGTCTCGGGGGCGGCGGCCATGCCCTTCGGTGCGCCAGCCGCTTCGGGCGACAAGCCCGCCTTCGAACCACCACAGGAACTCGCGGTGGTTCGCACTGATGCACAGGGGTTCGAAGCGGTCGCTGTAGCGCCGGCTGTATCCCGCGCCGGCCTCCAGACCGGTGCCGGTACCGCTGCGCCAGAGCAGCTTGCCGCCTTCGGTGATGCGCACGTCGCCGTCGTCGCGGCATTCGAGACGGGCATCGGGATGGCCGTTGGTGCCCGACCACCACACCTGTTTACCGCCCTTCCAGATCACCAGATTGCCGTCGGCGTGGAAGTGCAGATATTCGGGGTCGTCGGCGGCGGCGAGCCGGTACCGGGCCGTGGTCGTGTCGTACACCTTGAGGAATCCGCCGCCCATGCGCAGGCGCGCCTTGCCGTTCGGGCTGTAACAGGGGTAGACGACCGCGCCCGCGCCGATCCTCCACCAGCGGTCCCGCCTGGCGTCCAGGTACGTACGCGTGGTGGACGACTCCACCCATCCGGCCAGGTCGTCGACGCGGGTTCCGGTCGCCGCACCGGTGGCGTCCTCGGGTGCGCCGTGGCAGCCGCGCAGCCCGGACGAGGTGTGGACGGCGACCAGTTCCGCCTTGCCGTCCCGGACGCGGTATTCGGGGCCTCCCGCGTCGCCTTCGCAGATGGCCGCCTTCTCGTCGCCACTGAGGCTGACCGTCGCACCGTCCACGCTCTGGACTGTGAAGGCCGCGGCATGCGGACCGTCCGGCACCCACTCGGTGGCGGTGCGTCCGTACCCGGAGCCGGTGAGCTTCTCCCCCGCGGACGGCGGCGTCCCGGCGATCGGGACGAAGCCGTCGGCGTCCCAGCCGTCGATCTCAGCGAGGACCAGATCACGGTCGGGGTGCGTGATCACGGTCAGAACCGAGGCCCTGAGACCGGTCTTGCCGGAGGTCAGGTCGACGCGCCCCACGGTGGCGAAGGTACCCGCGGGGACCGGCACCTCGCCTTTACGGCCCGCGGCGGAGGGAAGGCAGGATTTGGCGGTCAACACCCAGTTCGGCCGCACCAGGGCCCCGCTACAGGCCCGCTGCGCGCCGAACTGTAAGCGGACCGTGAAGCCGGGGTCGCCGGTGACCTTCCGCCCGCCGCCGATCGCCCGGGCCGCGGGCGGGGGCGCGGCGAGCGACGCGGTCAGGACCAGGCCCATGAGGACGGCCACCCAGCGCCACGGGAGGCGCGCGACGCCGCCGGTCACGCCGCCGCCTTCGTGCGCAGTTCGATCAGGGTCTCCGGGCCGTTGTCGGGATCGGCGCCCTGCCCAACGGGGGTCCATTCGTCCGGGCGGATGTCGTAGGTCTTCTTGTTTCCGGCCTCAGTGGTCAGGATCGCTTTCACTTGGTGCCGGTCACCGTCACCCTTGATGGAGTAGGTGTCGGGAATCTTCACGGCCAGGAACCCGTCGGTACCCGGCCACGCACGGGCCGTGAAACAAAGCAGGCCATTGGTGGCGGAGCGGACCTGGAGCAGGCCGGTCGGACCGCATTCGGTGTATTCGATGAGGCCGTTGCCGCCGACCAGTTCGATGCCGCGCTCTGAGCCGATCTTCTCGGCGTCAGGAGGCGTGCCGGTCTCGACGATTCCCTGCTGACCGGGCGGCGGGGCTGACCTCGGGGGCCCCTGTGGCGGATCAGCCGATGCGGCGGCCCGCCAAGCGGGGTCCACCAAAGCGAACGCGGCCAAGACGACTGCGATGCCGATTTTTAACAGTGCGATGGCGCTGGCACCACGACGGACGGACATAAGGTCTCCTGACTGGGGAGTTTCGGGAGGATGACGACGAGAGTTCGGAATGACCCTCGTCGTGATCATGAGGATTCCACGGATGCCAGTCAAGGCATCGTCCGCCCGCCGTCGATCGTCCGCAGGACGGTGCCGCCGCCCGTCGGCGAGGCGACCCGCGAACCGACGGTGGCGAGGCCGTGGAATCACGCCGCCGCCCCGGTCAAAGTCAGCCGCCGGGCCAGTCCGGCCCCGGCGGTCTCCGCGCGGTGCCCGGCACCGCGAGGGCTACGAGTCGATCTTGATGCGGAGGCGGCGGAAGCCGCGGCCCTTGTTCTCGACCTTCGCCACCGTGATGTGGCCGATCTGCTTGGTGGACCCCACGTGGGTGCCGCCGTCCGCCTGGGTGTCGAGGCCGACGATGTCGACGATCCGCACGTCCTGTACCTCGGGCGGTACCAGGTTCGTCGCCGTCCGGATGATGTCGGGGATCTCGAACGCCTCGGCGCGCGGCAGCGTCCTGATGTCGATGCGCCGGTCGGCCTCGACCTCGGCGTTGCAGGCGTCCTCGACGGCCTGCTTGAAGCCGGGCGGGACCTCGCGCAGGTCGAAGTCCATGCGGGCGGTCAGCGGCTCCATGTTGCCGCCCGTGACGAGGCAGCCGTAGTCGCGGAAGACCACGCCGCACAGCAGATGCAGGCCGGAGTGGGTGCGCATCAGCGCGGTCCGGCGGGCGTCCTCCACGGCGCCTTCGACGACGGTGCCGACCGGCGGGACGGGGTCGTCCTCCACCGGGATCAGCGTCAGGTCGTCGCCCTTGCGCACACCGGCGATCCGGGTCTGCACACCCTGCCAGAGCAGGACTCCGTGGTCCGGCGGCTGCCCGCCGCCGCCCGGGTAGAAGGCCGACCGGTCGAGGACGATGCCGTCCGGCCCCGAGTCGAGGACGATCGCCTCCCACTCCCGTAGGGCCTGGTCGTCCAGTTCCAACCGGGTCGTCCGCCCAAGTTTCTCCATTCCCTCACCCTAACGACGCGCACGCGACATCGTTGCCGAGGGAACCAAATCACCAGGGTCCGTACGGGCCCGAGTGGGAGTTGCCTCCGTTGCGCTTCTTGAACGGGGCGACCGCCGGACGGACGTCCGCCAGGTAGACGGAGGCGGCGATGAACGCGGCGACCGGGAGGATGCCCAGCAGCAGCGCGATGGGGCTCGCGCCGAGCGCCGCGGGGGCGACCGCGTAGGCCCCGCCGACCACGACCGTGACGATCAGCACGATCGTCCACATCTTCTTGCGCCACTTGCCCGCCGCGCTGAAGGCGCTCTCGGGCACGGTCAGCGAGTCGATCAGCGCCCACGCCTCCATCACGAACGCGATGATCAGCAGCAGCCAGAAGAAGTAGTCCAGCACGTTGAAATCCGACATCGGCGATCAGCGCTCCTCGTCTCGGACGGCGACTCCACGTCGATACCCCAACCCTATGCGTGCCGTCCACCGGAAAACCCGGAGGCGGGCAACCGGTCCGTCAGGGCCCGGCCGCGTATTCCGCGGCCAGGCCCTGACGAGATCGCGCGCTCAGGCGCCGGTCTTCCTGGTCGTGGACCGGGTCCGCGTGCTCCTTCTCGGCTGCGGCGCCCGTGCCTTCGGCCTGGCGTCGGCCGCGGTGATCTCGGCGGCCTCGGCGGCCTCACGGTGCACGACCTTCTTGCCGCGCTCGGCGAGTTCGTCGATGATCCCGACGGCCCGGATGCCGACGTGCGTGGCGTAGGCGACGGCGGCGCCGGGCAGCTCCCGGGCGTCGACGCGCTCCTGGTAGCGGGAGACCTCGCCGCGGTAGCGCGCCACCCTGCCGCGCACCTGCACGCGGTAGCGGTCGACGGTCTCGCGGACCTCACCCTGGTACTTCGTCGCGGTCTCCCGGGCACGGCCCTGGTACCTGGTCATCTGCTCGGGAACCTCGCGGAGCTTCTGCACCGCGAGGTCGCCGGCGCCGGCCACGGCGTACACGGCCTTGTTCTCTCGCAGATTGCTGGCCAGCGTCATCCGACCTCTTCCTTTCCGTCCTGTCTCGGTGTGTTCGTTTCGTGTTCGGGCGCGTCCGGGGCCGGCGTGGCGCGCTCTGCCGAGAACACGCCGGCGGCCTCGTTCTCCTTCAGGAACGACGCGTAGATGTCGAGCAGAACCTGCTTCTGCCGCTCCGTGAGGAGGACGTCGCCCCGGACGGCGGTGTGCACGTCCGTCTCGACCTCGCGGTCTTCGAGGATCCCGGCCTGCACGTACAGCGCCTCGGCGGAGATCCGCAGCCCCTTGGCGATCTGCTGCAGGATCTCGGCGCTCGGCTTGCGCAGGCCGCGCTCGATCTGGCTCAGGTACGGGTTGGATATCCCGGAGACGTCCGCGAGCTGACGCAGCGAGATCTTCGCCCGCGTCCGCTGTTCCCGGATGTACTCCCCGATCGAGCCGACCTTCGAACCTGTCATATCCCCACCCTGCGTCAAAGTGCTTGCAATTGCAAGCGGACGGCTAGCGCAGCTCAGGGTGAGTCCGCTCACGTGGGTGGGGTCAGCTGACTCTGGTGGGTGGGGCCGTCCAGGTGTTGCAGGCGGCCAGGTCGCGTTCGTTGTAGCCGGTGACGACCCAGCCCGCGTAGTGGCGTCCCGAGCCGTGGTCGCGTTTTTCCGGGGGCAGGTGGTCCTCGCCGCGGCCCCGCAGGTCGACGATCATGGTGGTGTACTGCTCCTGCGTCATCGGCAGGGTCTCGCGCTCCGCGCCGAGGAACGCGCCCGCGAGGCACTGCGCCTGGAGTTCGATGCGGCGGCTCGCGTCGTTGCGGGTGCCGGTGTCGGCGGAGTCCATCCTGCGGTCGGCGTAGAGAAGGATTCCCGCGCGGTCCTGGACGTGGTGACCGTACTCGTGCGCGATGACCCGCGCGAAGACGGCGTAGTTCGACAGCGGCTGGTCGCCGGAGGTCTCGACGACATGCCGGAGCCCCACGTACATCGTGTTGTTGGCCGGGCAGTAGAAGGCGGACGCGCCGGACGCCGGGTAGGTGCCGCACGGGCTGCGGCCCGGTTCCAGCCAGAACACGCGGTCGGGCTTATCGAACCGTATTCCGGCCTTCTGGAACTGGCGCGACCACGTCACGTCCAGGCAGTCGCTCAGTACGTCCATGAACTGGCGCATGGACTCCGCGGTCGGGTCGATCTGGGGCAGGCGGCAGTTCACGGGCGTCAGGGCGCCGGTCGCGTAGAGCCTGTTGCCGGTGGCGCTCTCGCGTGTGGGCGTCCCGCCTCCGGACGAGGCGGTGGGACGGGCGCCGGCGGCGCCGTCCCGCGCGCCGAGGAGCGTGAGCCCGAGGATGCCGAGCACGACCAGCGCGGTGAGGCCGCCGAAGATGCCCGCGATCGTCGCACCGGTGGAACGGCGTGGCGCGGGACGCGCGTAGTGGTACGGCGACCCGACATACCGTCCGTGCGGTGGGGGCGGATGCGGCGGGCCGTACCCGGAGGGGCCGTGGCCGGGACTGCCGTACGGCGGCGCCGGGGGGCGCGACGAAGGGGGCGGAGGGTACTGACCTGCCATAGGAGGGCATCATCGCACGCATTGCCGATACCATTTGCGGCCATGTCTGCTCTTGCGGCAATGTTCCGGACGCGGTCGGTGGTCGTGACGGCGTCGACCACCCTGCTGGCCACAGGGCTGGCCACGGGGCTGGCCACGGGCCTGCTGACCGCCCTGACGCCCGCGTCCGCGGCAGGGGCCGAGCCCGCGTGGAACCAGGCCGCCGCGGCGGAACGCGTCCTGAAGGACGAGGCCGTCCTCACCCCGGGTCAGGGTGGTGTGACCCATGTGAAGGAGACCATCCGCTACCGGTTCGCCGGGCGACAGGGCTTCAAGCGGACGTATCCCACCCGCAGCCATGAGAGCCTCACCGAGGACCGCGTCTACAAGATCCAGAATCTGCGGGCGAGCAGCCCCGACGGCGGGCCCACCAGGGTCGACACGTCCGAGGACGACACCAGGACGACCGTCGAGGTGACCGGCGGGGCGAAGCTGACCGGCGACCGCACGGTCGTCCTGGAGTACGACCTGCGCGGCGCGATCACGCCGATGGGCGCGGCGGAGGAGCTGCGCTGGCCGGTGATCGGCGGCTGGAAGGTGCCGCTGGACGAGGCGCGGGCGACCGTGGACGGCGGCACCGCCATCCGCAATGTCAACTGCTTCACCGGACCGATCGGCAGCATGATCGGCTGCACGCAGTACTACATGAACCACACGCACACGCAGGGCGTCTTCGCGCAGCAGGGGATGCTGCCGGGCGAGTACCTCGTGGTCGTCGCGGGTCTCCCGGCGCGCACCACCGGGGGCCGCGCCCTCTACGAGCGGCGCCACACGGTCGCGACGGCGTTCTCCGTCAACGCCGTCACCGGTTCCGCGCTCGCCGGGCTGCTGGTGCTGCTCTGCGGCGGCGTCGCGGTCCTCTACCTGCTTCGCGGACGCGACGCGCGGGTCGTCGGGAAGAAGGCCGCCGAGGGTGATCACGCGCCGGTCGCCGGGACGGAGTTCGAGCCGCCGGACGGGGTGCGTCCCGGCCAGATCGGCACGCTGATCGACGAGCAGGCCGACGTGATCGACGTGACGGCGACGATCGTCGACCTCGCCGTTCGCGGCTACCTGCTGATCGAGGAGGAGGACAGGGCCCGGACCGGGCGGCTCGACTGGACGCTGCGCCGTCTCGACCGCCCGCAGGTCGATCTGCTGCCGTACGAGCGGATCCTTCTCGACGCGCTGCTGACCGCCCCCGACGGCTCCACACGCGACGCGGTCAAGTTGTCGCAGCTCGGCGGGACGTTCGCCACGAAGCTCGCCCAGGTCAGGTCGGCGATGTACGAGGACGTGGTGAAGCAGGGCTGGTTCGCGCGGCGTCCCGACACCGTCCGGTCCCGCTGGACGATCGCGGGCATCGTCATCACGCTGCTCGGCATCGGCGGCACCGTCGCGTTGGCGCTCACCACCGAATGGGCCCTCGCCGGGCTCGCGTTGATCATCGCGGGTGCGGCGCTGGCGTACGGCGGCCAGTACATGCCCGCGAAGACGGCGCGCGGCGCCACGGTGCTCGCGCACACCATCGGGTTCCGCGCGTTCCTGGAGCGCGGCACCATCCCCGAGAGTGACGTGTACGGGGAAGGCGGCATCGCGTCGCGGCAGCGGATCGCGCTGTTCTCGCGGTTCCTGCCGTACGCGGTGGTGTTCGGCGTCGTCCCGAAGTGGGCGGAGACGGTCAAGGACGCGGGCGAGCGGGCCGAGGGCGCCGACAACCTCTACTGGTACGAGGGCCCGGCCGAGTGGGACCTGTCGAAGTTCGCAGAGTCGATGCGCGTCTTCACGCTGGCCACGTCCGGTTCCATCTCCCAGTCGCGCGGAATGTGAGCGCCGGAAGGTTAAAGATCTGACGGGGGGTACGGGTGGGGCGAGGAGGTGTCCCTCATGCTCGCCGCTCCCCTCTCCGCGGGCTCCGTCGTCGCCGACTCGACTCGGCTCGGGGACGCGTACTTCATGGCCATCGGGCCCGCGGTCATCTTCGCGGTCCTGCTCGCCTGGGTCTTGATCACGCTGATGAGCGGGCGGAAGCCGCCGCCCACCAGGCACAGAAGCAGCGGCCTGCCGCATCGTGGGCCCGTGCAGGGCGGGGTCATCTCGGGCAGCCCAGCCCAGCGGACGCGCCGTGACCCGGCTCCGTCGGTGACCCACCGCGAGGTCTTGGCCGACATCGACCGCGCACGCGCGGAGGAACACGAAACAGCGGAACGCGAACCGACGAAACGCCGCTTCGGTCGCCGCAAACCCCGCTGACCCCCCGCCACCACCGCGCCCGCAAGAACGCGACGCCCGCCGGAACGGTCATTTCCCTCGCCCCATACCCCCGGTCCGGCGGGCGTTGTTCGGGCCCGCCGTGGTCGTCCGAGACCCCTCCCGGCGGCCACCGCGGGTCCCGGGGCGTTTTGTCCGAATTCCTCCAAGTAAGATGTCTGACGTCTTACTGAGGGGGGTTCCGGTGGGTCTGAGTCCCGTTCCCGGCGGGTCGACCGTCGACGCCGTGCTCGACCAGCTTCAGGCGCAGGTCAGCGACGGCACCTGGCCGGTCGGCACGCGCATCCCGGCCGAGACGGAGCTGGCGGCGCGGCTCGGGGTGAGCCGTCCTGCCGTCCGGGAGGCGATCCGGGCGCTGACGCATGTCGGGGTCCTGGAGGTGCGGCGCGGCGCGGGGACGTACGTCCGCACGACCGCGAACCCGCGGCCCCTCCTGAGCCGCCTGGCACGAGCGTCCATCCGGGACTTCTTCGAACTCCAGCTCGCCTACGACGTGCAGGCGGCCCGGCTCGCGGCGCGCCGCCGCACCGACGCCGACCTGGCGCGGCTGGAGGTGCTGCTCCGCGCCCGCGACGAGGCCACCGAGGCGGACGCGTTCGGCGCCGCCGACACCGCCTTCCACCTCGGTGTCGCGGAGGCGTCCCGCAACCCCGTGCTGATCGAGGCGATGCGCTACTTCATCGACCTGCAACGCGAGTCGATGCGCGCCGTCCGGCTCGACCACGAGATCCCCGAGGCCGGTCCGGGGCCGCACCGCGCCGTCCTGGACGCGATCGCCGCGGGCGACCCGGAGGCCGCGGCGTCGGCGGCCGCCGCGGTGGTCGAACCCACGCTCGCCGTCCTGGAGAGCCTGGTCGAACGTGACGCGCGGGCCGAACGATGACGCCGCCGAAGCATCGGCGGGCCGGGACGGTCGGGGCGCTGCTGCTGATCGTCCTGGTGGCGATCAACCTGCGGCCCGCGATCGCGATGGTCGGGCCGGTGCTGACCGAGATCAGCGATGCGTTCCATCTGTCCGGGACGGCGGCCGGGGCGCTGACCACGCTGCCGCTGGCGTTCTTCGGCTCCTACGGCCTCCTCGCGGCGTTCCTGCGCCGCGCGCCACGCAGCGAGACGCTGCTGGTCACCGCGATGGCGCTGCTCGTCACGGGGTTGTTGCTCCGGCTCCTCGACGCCCCCTTCCCCCTGTTCGCGGGGTCCCTGATCGCCGGGATCGCGATCAGCATCGGCAACATCGCTATGCCCGCCGTCATCAAACGGGACCATCCGGAGCGGATCACCACGGTGACGGCCGTGTACACGCTCGCACTGTCGGGCGGCGCGGCCGTGTCGTCCGGGCTGGCCGTCCCGATCGAGGACTGGTTCGACGCGAGTTGGCGGCTGCCGCTCGGCCTGCTGGCGATCCCGGCGGCGTTCGCGGGCCTGATCTGGCTGCCGAAGGCGCGGCGGGCCGCACACGCCGCGCGGTCGGCGCCACCCCCGGCGCCCTCGCGGGAGGTGGCGGCGCTGGTGTGGCGGTCGAGGCTGGCGTGGCAGGTCACGGCGTTCATGGGCATCCAGTCGTTGCTGGCGTACGTGACCTTCGGCTGGCTCCCGACGATCTGCCAGGACCGCGGAATGGACGAGTCCGCGGCCGGATACGTCCTGGCCATGACGGCGGCGGTGCAGGCGGTCGGGTCGCTGGCCGTCCCGGTGCTGGCCGGCCGGTCACGCGACCAGCGTCCCTTGGTGATCGCCGCCGTGACGCTGACCCTGGCCGGGTTCGCGGGCATGGGCTGGGCGCCGATCGGATCGGCGTGGATCTGGGCGGTCGTCCTCGGCATCGGCCAGGGCTTCGGCTTCACGACCGCGCTGGCGTTCATCGGCCTGCGCGCCCAGAACACCCGGGTCGCGGCGCAACTGTCCGGAATGGCGCAGGGCGTCGGCTACGTCATCGCGGCGGCGGGCCCGCTCACCCTCGGCGCGCTGCATGACGCCACCGGCGGTTGGAGCGTTCCGATGGCGGTGGTCGTGCTGATCAGTGCCGTCCTGGCCCTCCCCGGCCTGGCGGCCGGACGCGACCGGACGATCGGCAACCCCACCCCACCCGCCCCAGAAAGGATTAACTCCGCCTTTATCGGACACATCCCTAAATAACCCCATGCCAGGCCGAATAAGCTACCGGGAGGTGGACCGACATGCTTTCCACGATCCTGGCCGATCCGGCGTTGGCCGAGACCGCGCCCCGAGGTCCGATCTGGTGGGCGTTCATCATTCCCGTCGTGGCCGTCATCGCGCTGGTCGGCCGACTGTGCATGACGGTTCTGGCGTCGTCCCGGAAGATCCACCCGGAACGTAGGAACGACCAGCACAACCATCGCGGGATGGAACAGGGCGGCACGTACACCTACCGGCCCGGCATGTTCTCCCACAGCTACCCGCCGAGCCGGGAGTCGCAGTGGGAGGAGTTCCGCAAGGACAACCCGCAGCCCGGCCGGGAACCGAAGAAGCCCTGGCCGGACGGCGTCCTGTACGAACAGACGATCTTCAAGGAGGAGTTCGAGGAGCTGAGGGAGCACGGGGACGACCCCCGCCCTACCGCGTGAAGACGCCCGGCACCGCCCGGACAGCCCCCACCATTCCCTCCCCACCCCGTACCTCGACCACCGCCAACGCGTCCGGCACCTCCACACCGAGCGCCCGCAAGAGCGCGACGGTGACGGGCGTCCGCGCCCGCATCGCCCCATCATCGATCTTGACGGCCCCGGCACGCCCATCCGCCAACGCGAACGCGTCCACCCCCTCCGCGCCGCACTTGACCACCAGCCCAGGAACGGCGTCCATCAACTCCCGCTCCTCACGCCGTGTGCCGGACGTCCACTGCGGATGCGTCCGCATGGCATCCACGACCCGCCATTCCGCACTGTCCGGCCCGCCCTGAACCAGAGCCCGGAAAGCCCGCGCGACCCCGACCGTGGACACGGCGAACAACGGCGCCCCACACCCGTCGACCCCGACCGCCGCGACCGGCTCACCCGCCAGTTCCTCCACGGTCTCCCGCACGGCGACCTGCAACGGATGATCGACGTCCAGATAAGAGTCCGTCGACCACCCCGCCGCCACGCACGTGGCAAGCATCGCCGCATGCTTCCCGGAGCAGTTCATCCGCATCCGCGAGGCCCCACCACCACTGCGCGCCCGGTCATGTTGCGTCTGCGGATCGAGCGGCCAACTCTCCGGACACCGCAGATCACCGGCCACCAGCCCGACCCCGGCGAGGATCTTCTCCACGCCCTCGACATGAAAGTCCTCCCCAGAGTGGCTCCCCGCAGCAAGCGCCAACAGCTCACCGTCCAACTCCAACCCACACCGCAACATCGCGACCGCCTGCATCGGCTTGTTGGCCGACCGCGGAAAGATCGGCGCCTCAACCTCCCCCACCCGCACGGCGACCGCCCCATCCCCGGCGAGCCCCACGGCCACCCCCCGATGCCGGGACTCCACAAACCCGGACCGTTCCACCTCAACCAACACAGGATTGCTCTCCACCGTCCCCCCTCAAGCCCGACCACCACCCGCCCCTACCAACTACCCACCCCACCAGCACGAATGCCCTTGATCACAAACCTTTCATGAGCAGGAGGGCGTAAGCGGCGAGCGTGGAGTCGTCGGTGATGCGGCCGTCGTCCACCATCGCGACGAAGTCGGGACGAGACACCCAAGCCTGGCGCATGTCCTGCTCCTCCACCTCCCGGTCATGCTCGCCTTTCTCCAGGTCACTCGCATGGAAGATGTTGAAGCCTTGCCCACTGCTCCCATGTGAGCAATGCAAGTAGCCCAGATGACGCAGCGTGCGAGCCCGCAGGCCCGTCTCCTGGACCAACTCAAGCCGCGCCAATTCTTCGGGATCCGCCTCCTGTCGATCGGGCAGAGTCCCCTGCGGGAAACTCCAGGTACGTTTCCCGATCGGATACCGGTACTCCTCCACCATGTGAAAGCCGTCGCCCTCGACCGGGATGACGAGCGCGAAATCCGGCTTGTGAACGACCCCGAAAATCCCCCGGGACCCGTCCGGCCGCTCAACCTGATCTTCCGTCACGGTCATCCAACGATTCTCGTAAACAACCCTGCCGTCCAACTTCCTGATCACGCCGCTGATACCCCGCACCGCCCTCTCCCAGAACGATCTCGTAGAACACGATTTCATCAGGTCGAATCCGGCGCACTCTATGAGTCATGATGGTCACGCATGGTAGACCTACCGTAGGTGCACCAACTGCTGATGCTGCTAAGACTCAGGCGGCGACACAAGGATCTCGCCACCCATACAAGGGTGACGGCAAGCGAGGAAATTCGCGATCGGGGACGTCATGCGGCGCCTGGAAGCCTGGCCGCAGCGCCACGGGCGGCGCGTTCCGCCAAGCCGTGTCCGTGCTTTTCGCCGTAGGCAAGAAGGGGTTCGGCGGCGGCGCGGTGCCCACAAACTCACCCTCCTCGAACCGCCGGTGGCCAGCCCGGCGGGCACCGTGTACCCGCGCTACGGGCTCGCCGACGGCACGCCCGCGACGTGGGTGTTCAAGTGGTCGGTTCAGTGGTGGCGTTGAAGACCTTCGCGGACTCGTTCTCCTGTGCCAGGCGCCGCAGGGCGGCCAGGAGCGCGTCGCCGAGGACGGTCCAGAGGACGACCGCCTCGGCCATGCCGTCGGTGGTGGTGCGCCGGGCGATCTCTGGGAGCTCCGCCCTGGCCAGCGCCTCGGCGGCGTCGGCGTAGTGGTCGAGCATCGCCAGCAGGTCGTCCTGGCCGAGCCGGTGCAGCGCGGCGACGGTCTCGGTGAGATTGAGCAGGGCGGGCCCATCGGCCTTGATCGCCCAGTCGCGACCGGCGAGCAGGCCGCTGACGGCGGCCTGGGCCTTGCCCCATGCCTCGTCGTCGACGGTGTGCGGCCGGACGGTGGTCGCCGCGTACTGGGCCTTGCCGAGCGCATCGCGGACGTTGCCCGCGGCGTCGAGTGCGGCCAGCGCGCGCTTGGCCGTGGCGACCGGCAGCCCCCCGACCTCGATCAGCGCTCTGGCCAGCCGTAGCCGACGCAGGTGCTCATCGGTGTACTGCGCCTGGTTGCGGTTCGTCAGCTCGCCTGGGGGGACCAGTCCCTCGCGCATGTAGTACTTGATGGTCGGTACCGGGACCCCGCTGCTGCGGCTCAGCTCGGCGATCCGCATGGATTCCTCTCCCCTCGGCGTCGCCCTCGTGTCGGCTGGGCAGGGTCCCGCTCCACCGTCCCTACAATAACGTCGCGTCAGGCGGCCTGAGCACTGCCGGGGAGTGGCTCGGCGGGCCGGTGGAGCGAGCTCGACGGGGTGAGCGTCGCGGCCACGACGGCCAGCGCGAGGATGGCCGTCGCCGCCCACAGCACAGGCCGCGACCCGGCGACGAACGCGTCGCCGCCACCACCGACCCCGGCCTGTTCCGCGAAGACACCCGACACGACGGCGATCCCGAAGACACCTCCCACCTGGCGCCTTCTCCTCCAGAAGTGGGAGAGCTCCGCTCCGACCAGGGACTTCCCCGCACGATCCATTGTCGTCCCGGTGGAGCTCCCGACCGAAGCCCTTGTGCCACCGGGTAGCGGCATGGACAATGGCGCTATCAATAGCGGTAAGTGCTGCTATCTATAGGAGCTGTGATGTTCGCGCGTCTTGGCCGGGTGGCCGCCCGACGCCGCTGGTGGGTCGTCGCCGGGACGGTCGTCCTGGTGATCACGGCGGGCGTCTGGGGCACCGGCGTTTTCCGGTCCCTGACCGGCGGGTCGGGCTTCGATGATCCGAACAGCGAGTCCGTCCACGCCAATCAAGTCCTGGAGGGCCCGCTGGGACGCCACGTCGCCGATGTCGTGGTCCTCTACCAGGACCCGACGAAGACGGTCGACGACCCGGCCTTCTCCGGACCCGTCCAGCGCGCGGTGGCCGGGCTGCCCGCGGGCTCGACCAAGTGGGTCCGGACCTACTGGTCCACCCGCGACACCTCGTTCGTCTCCCGTGACCGGCACGCGACGTATGTCGCCCTCCAACTCCCGTCCAACGACGAGCAGGAACGCGTCGAGCAGCTCAAGGCCCTCAAGAAGAACTTGCAGGTGCCGGGCCTGAAGGTCACCTTCGGTGGTCTGACGTCCATGACGCAGCAGGTCAACGCCCAGTCGCTGCGGGACGTCGGCCGGGCCGAGCTGTTCTCCATGCCACTGCTCCTGCTCCTGCTCGTACTGGTGTTCCGCAGTGCCGTAGCCGCCCTGCTCCCGTTCGTGGTGGGCATCGCGGTCGCCTTCGGGTCGCTGGTCGTGCTGCGGCTGGCCACCTTCTTCTCCGATGTCTCCACGTTCGCCGTCAACGTGGTCACGATCTTCGCGCTCGCGCTGACCATCGATTACGGGCTCCTCATCGTCAACCGATTCCGCGAGGAGCTGGCGCGTGGCGTGGGAGTCGAGGACGCGGTGGAACGGACGGTCGCGACCGCCGGCCGCACGGTCCTGTTCTCAGGACTCACCGTGGGCGCCTCGCTGACCTGCGTGATCGTCTTCCCTTCCCGGTTCATGCACTCGATGGGGTATGCCGGAGTGGGCGTCGCCCTTTTCTCGGTGGTCGGCTCGCTGACACTGCTGCCGGCGCTGCTGACGTTCGCCGGGCACCGGGTCGACTCGCTGCGAGTCCCGCTCCCCGGCCGCCGTCGCCAGGTCACTCCGGGCGCCGTCGCTCACGGTCGCTGGTACTCCTTGGCCCGCGCCGTGATGCGGCGTCCGCTCGCGGTCACCGCCGCGGTCGTGGTCCTCCTGGTGGCGCTCGGCCTTCCCTTCCTGAGCGCGAACTGGGCCCGGCCCGGCGACTGGGTCCAGCCGAAGAACGGTGAGGCGAGATCGGTCACGCAGGCACTGGGAACGCGCTTCGCCGCCGACCCCGCGAAGGTCATGACCGTCGCCGTCGAGCTCCCAGGGCCCGCCGACCAGCCGGGGACACGGGCGGCCCTGGACGACTACGCACGCCGCCTGGACGCGGTCCCGAACGTGACCGGCGGACGGGTGACCGGTACCGCCGGCGCCACCGCTCGCATCACTCTCGGCTACTCCATCGACCCGATGTCGCGCGCCGCGCGCACGATGGTGTCCGAGGTGCGTTCCGAGGCCCCGCCGCAAGGTGCCCGCGCGTCGGTCACCGGCATGCCCGCCTCACGGGTCGACATCGTCCACATGGTGTCCTCGCGGTTGCCCTGGATGCTGTTGTTCGTCGGCGTGGTCTCGTTCATCGTCCTGTTCCTGGCGTTCGGCTCGGTCGTGCTGCCGCTGAAGTCGATCGTGCTGATCCTGCTGTCGCTCTCGGCCGCGTTGGGCGCCATCCGCCTGATCTTCCAGGACGGCTATCTCGACGGCCTGCTCGGCTTCGTCCCGATCGGAGCCGTCGACGTCAACTTCCCGCTGCTCGTGGTCGTGATCGCCTTCGGGGTGGCGATGGACTACGAGGTCTTCCTGATGGCCCGCATCAAGGAGGAGTGGGACGCCACCGGCGACCTTGAGGAGTCGGTGGCCGCGGGCATCCAGCAGACCGCCAAGATCGTCACCAGCGCCGCCCTGCTGCTCTGCGTGGTCGTCGGCGGGTTCGTGTTCTCGCAGATCACCGTGATGAAGATGATCGGTGTGGGCGTGGTGCTGGCCGTCCTGGTCGACGCGTCCCTGGTGCGCGGCCTGCTCCTGCCGGCGACGATCAAGCTGGTCGGCCCGCGCGTCTGGTGGGCGCCGCGACCGCTGGCGCGCTGGTGGGAGGGGCGCGGCGGGGAACACGACGAGGCGTTCCGGCCGTGGCCGGTGGGGGACACGGGCACGCTTGCAAATCCGGCAGGGCAGCCGATCCGCAACGAAGTCGAAACTGGAGGCCAGAATGCGTAACCATCGGACCCGAGGTGCGGCCGCCCTGGTCGGCGCCGCGACGGCGCTGATCGCGGCCGTGGTCGCGCCGCCCACATCCGGCGCGTTCGCCGACCCCGGCGTCACGCCCCGCTCAACGGACGTCGTGGGCGTCGGCGCGGACACCACCGAAGCACTCTTCGACCAGTTGGCGTCCGATCACAACGCGACGCGGCACGGGCGCCGCCTGTTCAGCTGGCGGACGCACGGCTCCGCCACCATCAGGCCCAAGGCCGGATGCCGGCCGATCACACGGCCGCCCGGATCATCTCAGGGGATCGACGCACTGATCGCCAGGCAGGTGCTGCCCGGTGGGCGGCCGTGCATCGACTTCGCGCGAAGCATCCGGCCCCGGCTTCCCGGCGACCCGCCGAACCTGAGGTTGTTCCCGTTCGCGACCGACGGATTGACGTGGGCGGCCAATACGGACGGAAACGCTCCGGACTCGCTCACCCCGCCCCAGTTGGCGGACATCTTCACCTGCCGCGTGCGAACCTGGGACCGGGTGGGCGGCACCTCGGCCGACACGATCCAGCCGATGTTGCCGATCGTCGGCCCGGGCATCACCTACTTCCTCAACCAGCTCGGCGTGGACAAGCTCGGGGACTGCGTACGGACCGGTGTGCCTCAAGACCAGGGCACCGACCCGCTGATCGCGGGAAACCCCAATGCCCTGGTGTGGTATTCGATCGCGAAGTACCTCGCACAGGCCGAGTACGGCCACGACGACCAGCACGGCGCGCTGTCCCTACGGATGATCCAAGGTCTGGCCCCGGCCGTGCGGAACCCCGCGAGCGGCCGTGTCGAGATCAACGCGGGCCAGGTCGCGGGCGTTCCGGCGTTCCCGTCGACGCTGATGATCAAAGAGTCGGTGGCCGTGCTCGCCGGGCCGGACGGAAGGCTGCCGCGCGGTCCGGCTCGCCTGTTCGCCGGTCCGCACAGCTGGATCTGCTCCAGTCCCCGGGCGCAGGCGAACATTGCCGAGTACGGCTTCCTGCCTCTCCGCGGCGATTCCTGCGGGAAGCCGGAATGAGCAGGGCGGGGATCCGCGCTCGGACATGACCGATCCGCAGGACGTTCGGCAACGGGTGGAGGGGACCTTCCGGCAGGGGCGCGGATCTCCCGGCCGCCCCCCGGGCCTTCGTTTGGGCGGCATGTCGCGTCTAAAGACGAGTGGGGTCTCCGGTAGATGGATCAACGACCAAGAAGACCATCAATACCGGAGACCTCGTGCCCAGCGTATCGATCGGAGCGCGCAAGTACCTGACGGATCGGCAGTGGCGGACCTTGGAGTCGCTGCTGCCGCGTGGTGCTCGCCGTGGCAGGCCGCCAAATGGTCGAAGTGCCGTCTGACGTATCCCGGGGCGGTAACCCCGGGATACAAACCATCCAAATTAGGTCAGGTCGTAGTCGCCGCGCCGGATCTCCTCGAACAACGCCGCCATCGCCATAACACTGAACTCTTGGCGTGGACCTTCCGGGTACTTGCTATCTCGAGCACCAATGCCGCGAGGGGATTTGACCAACTCCACGCAATGCGCTCCCCCATTGCCACTGTACGACGACTTTCGCCATCTCATTTCCATCGTTCAACTACCTTCACTATCAACTCAACTGACTGGTCCACCGATAGGGCTTTATCGCGAATTTCCTCCCAGACATGTTCCATGATCGATACGTCCTCAGGGTATTCTAGGACGTCTCCGCTGAATGCGTCATCCACATAAGCAAATCCTCGACCGTCCATGGTGGCGATGTCGAGATTTCCGGCCAATCCAGCGTATTCGCCTACACTCGTCGGCACGACGTTAATCCGAACGTTCGGTTGTTCGGCTACCGCCAGCAACTTGACAAGCTGATCATGCATCGTCTCAGGCCCGCCGATCGGTCGATAGAGTGCGAATTCATCCATGACCGCGACGATCATTGTATCACTCTCGGGACATATGATCTCCTGTCTCTCCATTCTCATCTGTATCTGCTTGTCTATATCTGCCACACGCCTTCCGGACGACGCGATGACCGCGCGTGCATATTCTGGCGTTTGGAGAAGGCCGGGGACAAGAAGTGGATGGTATGAGCGAATTAGCGTTGTCTGCTCTTCGACCTCACGCCACTTGTCCATGTACTCCGGCGCTCGCTCGTCCTTAACGAGCCCCCTGCCGAGCTCGGCCAGGAGATCTTTCGTGTCGAAGATCTCGTCGAGGCGCTGGAGGTCGTCTGGCTGCGGGACGCGGCGTCCGCTTTCCCAGGCTTTGACTAGGGATTCGCTTCTATAGACCAGTTTGGCCAACCCCGCAGGGGACATCTCCTTGCCCGTTTCGGGATCAATGACCGATACGCGAAGGCGTCGGATCTGCTTAGCAAGGAATGTGCGAGGCGTCATGCGGTTGTTGGCCATGAGCGGATACACCTCGATACGCCGGGGGGTGAGGTCTTGTCATTCTGCTGTGGTCGTGCTCCGTATCGTCAAGGGTAACTCTGCAACTCCATCCTTGGAACCGCGAATCAACAGGCAGCGGGAGGAGGGTGGGGCGAATGATCATTCTGCCGAGTGAGGCGTCGAGTGCCGGGTGGGCACGTGATCATATTAACAAGATCACGGCTAGTTGGCCGGTCGACAGCGGGGATGTTTGTCTGATCACGTCGGAATTGGTGACGAATGCGATTCAGCATGCCATGACCGACGTGGTCGCGGTGCACGCCTACTCGTGGGGGCGCCGGTATGTCCTGGAAGTGTGGGACGCGGATGAGACTCCGCCGCCGTTGGACGGTGTTGAGCCGTCTGAGTCTGGTGGGCGGGGGCTTCTGCTGGTAAGCGAACTGGCCTGTCGGTGGGGCGTGCGGCACATCGAGACGGGCGGGAAGGTCGTCTACGCGGAGTGGACGATCCCATGACCCCCGACGAACTGGCGGTCGACACCTGGCTTCAGATCGCCGTCATACGCGTGTACGGGCCGTGGCTTCGTAAGCCTGGGGTGGTTCCAGGTGACGAGCACGTTCGTGCGGCCGGTCGTGTCGGGCATGCCCGGCTCATGCTCGCGATGCGCAATGTGCAGGACCCGCTGCACTCGGTGCCCAGGGAGACCTTCCAGTGATTCGAACGCATGTCCACGGCTGGGACTTCAGCCCCGGTCACCTGCTGACCATCACGGAGGTGGCCCGGATGTTCGGTGTCAGCGGTGCCACGGTGACGAGGTGGGCGGTGGAAGGAAAGCTCGCCTCCGTCCGCACGCTCGGTGGGCATCGCAGGTTCAGCCGGGAGCAGGTGGAGTACCTCTTGCGGCATGGTCCGTCCTAGGGGCGGTGGTTAGCGGGCTGCGGTGGGCGCCATGGGGGGATTGCCAGTGCCGTCCAGGCACGCAGTAGCCATTCGAGGGGGCCGTAGGCGTGGTGTCGGAGCCACCAGCGGCTGGTCACTGTCTGTGCCGTGAACAGGGTTATGGCGATTGCCGCGACGCCGAGGGGTGCGACACGGCCTATGAGGGCGGCGCCGAAGCCGGTGAACAGCAGGGCGCAGATGAGTGACTGGCCGAGGTAGTTCGTCAGGGACATTCGTCCGGCTGGGGCGAGGGCGCGCACCAGGGTCCGGCTGTGACGGCCCTCGAAGGCTCGGAGGACGGTCGCGGCGTAAGCGGCGGCCAGTAGGGGTGCGGTGATCACGTCGAGGCCCAGGGCGACGACCTGGTAGGCGGGTTCGGGGTGGTTCAGGGTCGCGTGCCCGTACACGATGCCGCCTGTCAGGCCGATGGTGAAACCCGTCCATTGCAGGCGGCGTAGGAACCGCTGGTCAAGGGCGGTGAATGCCTTTCGGCGTCCCGCTGCCAAGCCCAGGAGGAAGGCGGCTAGTGCGGACGGGGCCTGGAAGAAGATGAGCAGGAAGGCGACGTCCGGTAGTTGGCGAAGGTTGGCGGCGATGACGGATGCCGGGGCGCCGCGTAGGTCCTCGGTCGTCTGAGCCGCGGAGGCCGCCACGGACTCCGGGATCGTTCCGTCGCCGCCTGATTGCGCCACGGCGAGTGCGAGGAGCATGTACGCGACGGCTGTGACCGCCAGCGTCACTACGGCGACCCGGACTGCGGTAGCGGGCTTGATGCGGTGCAACGCGAGCAGGACCAGGCCTAGGACGGCGTACAGGGTGAGGATGTCGCCGGGGAAGAGGAAGACCGCGTGCGCGGCGCCGATGACGAACAGGCCGGTGAGGCGTCGCAGGAAGCGTGGGGTGAACCGGACGCCGCGTCGCTCGGCGGAGTCGAGTTGCAGCGTGAAGCTGTAGCCGAACAGGAACGAGAACAGCAGGAAGAACTTGGTCTCGAAGAAGACGGTGACCACCCAGCGGACGGCGGTGCTCACCGGGCCGTCGAGGCCGGGATCCTCCAGGCCGGTGCCGTGGTAGGCGGACGCCATGTAGGTGATGTTGACCATCAGGATGCCGAACAGGGCGAAGCCTCGCAGTGCGTCCACCTGCGTGAGGCGGGCTCCGTCGGGTGGGCCCGAGGCCGGCTTGGTGGGGTGCGAGGGGTCGTTCGTTGTCCTTGGCCGGGTTCTCATGGAGGGAAACTATCATCTAGTGAACGATCGTTTTGAAACGAACGTACTAGGATGGTTCTGGGTGCGATGGGAGGGCATGTGGGGGTGAGGGGGCGGGACGGTCGTGGTGTCGTCCTGCGTAGAGGGATTCCCGAGGGGGCCGAAGGGCAGGTGGCCGGGCTCTACTGGGAGGCGTTCGGGCGCAAGCTTGAGGCCGCGCTTGGTCCGGCCGAGAAAGGGCGGGCGTTCCTCGCGGCCCATCTGCACCACGACCGGGGCATCGCCGTCCTGGACGACGAAGGACGGGTCGTCGGTGTCGCCGGATACAACCTTGGGGGCCGGGCCCTGACCGGCGGCTCGGCATGGGACGTACTGTCCGCGTACGGTGTGCTCAGAGGGGTGCCGCGGCTGGTCCTGCTCGCCCTCTTCACCCGGACGGCCGCCAAGGGCGAACTCGTGATGGACGGAATCTGCGTCGCGGAAGAACACCGCGGCTCCGGCATCGGCGGCATGCTGCTGCGGGAGGTCATCGCCGTGGCCGCCGAGCACGCGTGTTCCCGGATCCGGCTCGACGTCATCGACGTCAACCCGCGTGCCAGGGCGCTGTACGAACGCCACGGTTTCAGCGCCGTGCGCACGCAGCAGACGCCCTTTCTGCGAGGGTTGATGGGGTTCGGGGCGGTGACGACCATGCACCGTCCCTTGCCTACCGAGGTGGCCGATGAGTGAGCGTCCGGAGATCCCCACGCGGCTGCTGGTGCACGCCCTGCTGCGCGAGGACGGGACGGTGGACGCCGGTGAGCTGTACGCCGTCGCCGGGCTGTTGGGCATGAGCGACCAGCAGGTTCGGCTGTGCGTCAAACGCCTCGTCGCCGAAGGCCGGTTCACGCAGGAGGGCCGGGGGCGCAAGGCCGTGCTGCGGGCCGTGGCCGACGCGACCGGCGCCATCGCTCCCGATGTCGGGCATGTCCGCTACGCCTACCGGCAGGACCAGGGGCTCGCCCCCTGGAACGGCACCTGGTATCTGTTCGCCTTCGCCGTCCCGGAGTCGCTCCGCACCGCCCGTGACGCCCTGCGGGAGAGTCTCCTGCACCTGGGCGCCGCGCCCGTCCAGGGTGGGCTGTACGTCAGCGCCAACCCCATCGCCGAGCTGGTCGAAGCCCAGGCCCGTCACCTCGGCGTCATCGACTCGGTCAGCTTCCTCACCAGCACCGACCTGCGCGTCGGCGACATCGACGACCCCCGCCGCCTGGCGGCCGAGATATGGCCCCTGGACGAGATCGCGGCACGGCACGAACGCCTGGCCGCGTTCGCCCGGACGTCCGCCGAGCAACTGAAGCGGGGTCTCTCCGAGGTCGAGCGGCTCACACTGGCGGTCGAACTCGCCGCCGAGTTCAGCCGCGCCATGACCCCCGACCCGCTCCTGCCCCCGGAACTGCTGCCCCAGCCCTGGCCCGGCAGCCATGCCCGGCGACTCTTCCACGAGTGCTGGACGGCTCTTCGCGCCGACTCGCCGTCACCGCCTCGCCTGTTCCGTCTCTACGACGACGCGGTCAGCGTGGCTTGACGCGCAACAGGGCGCGGGCGTCGGCGGACGGCATGGGTGGGCGCTGCGCCAGCGTCGCGGCCTGGGCGGCGCGTTCCACCAGTTGGACGTTCGCCGTGACCGGTTGCCCCTTGGCGAAGGTGACCGTGTCCTCCATGCCGACCCGGAGGTGCCCGCCCGCCGAGAGGGCGGCCAGCAGGACGGGGACGCTCGTGCGCCCGATGCCGGTGGCCGACCAGGTCGCACCGGCGGGGAGGGCCTCCACGGCGGCGACCAGGGTGCGGGTGTCGCCCGGCATGCCGCCGGGGACGCCCATCACCAGGTCGCAGTGGACGTGGCCGCCGGAAGGAAGCCCGTACTTGTCGAGGAGGCGGTGCAGCGCGGCGATGTGGCCCAGGTCGAACAGCTCGAACTCCGGGACGATCTCCAGGGCCTGGGTGCGCTGGTAGAGGTCCACCATGAACGGCCACGGGTTCATGAAGACGTCGGCGCCGAAGTTGACCGTCCCGCAGGTGAGCGAGCACATGTCGGGGTCGGCGTCCAGGACGCGGAGGCGGTCCTCGTAGGGGTCGGTGACCGCGCCGCCCGTGGAGAGCTGGACGATCAGGTTCGTGTTCTCCCGAAGGGCCAGCACCGTGTCGCGGAGGCGGGGCAGGTCGAGTGTGGGCCGTGCGTCGTCGTCGCGGATGTGCACGTGGATGACCGCCGCTCCGGCCGCCTCGCATTCCCTGGCCGTCCTGACCAGCTCATCGAGGGTGACGGGCAGGGCGGGGACGTCGGTCTTCGTGGACTCCGCGCCGGTCGGCGCCACCGTGATGAGCGTCGTTGCTCCCATGGCGGCAGAATGCATGGTCATGCGTGCGGTAGTCCAGCGAGTGAGCCAGGCCAGCGTGTCCGTGGACGGGCGGATCGTCGGGGAGATCGAGGGGCCGGGCCTGCTGGTCCTCGTCGGCGTGACGCACGACGACGATCCCGGGAAGGCCCGCAGGCTCGCGGCGAAACTGTGGGGGCTGAGGATTCTGAAGGACGAGAAGTCGTGCTCGGACGTGAACGCGCCGCTGCTCGTCGTCAGCCAGTTCACCCTCTACGGGGACGCGCGGAAGGGACGCCGCCCGACGTGGACGGCCGCCGCGCCGGGCCCGGTCGCGGAGCCGCTGGTGGACGCGGTCGTCCACGAGCTGAGGGCGCTCGGCGCGAAGGTCGAGACCGGTGAGTTCGGCGCGGACATGCAGGTAGCCCTCGTCAACGACGGCCCGATCACGTTGGTCGTGGACATGTGAGGTCAGCGGAAGCCGTAGATCATCCCGACCAGGGTGGTGAGCGTGCCGAGGGCGGCGAGGACGATCAGGGCGCGGTCTGCGCCGGTGAGGCGGCTGCGCACGTAGGGGGACTGGACGACACCGGGCTCGGCCTCGATCTCCTGGTTTCTCTGGAGGGGGTTGCGCATTCCGACGAGTTGCCACAGCGCGTCGGTTTTGAGCTGCTGGTGATCGGGTCCGCAGGCGAACAGCCGTCCCCGGACGCGTTCCGCGCAGGGGTGCCCCTGGGGTTTCAGCACCCGGCACAGGGTCGGTACGAGGATGAACTGGTACAGGCACCACACCAGGAGGACGAGCAGCGCGACCCGCCACGACCCGAGCCACAGGGCGACCCCGGTGAAGACGGCGAACATCACCCACCACAGCGCCGCGGGCTCCCTGCGGGGAAGGCGCCGGGCACCCCTCCGTGCCGCGGGCGGCTCCTCTTTCCCCAGGTTGGCCACCATCGGTAGGAAACCGCCTTTCACGCGCCACGGCCGGTCAGAAATCGTCTACATCAGACGATATTGCCCTAACCGGTGGTGATCTACCCGGACTTCGCGGGTCGCCGCCGAAGATCGATCTGCGCGTTCGCTCCCGTGTCCGGGGAGACCACGACCTCCTGCGCGGCGGCGACTCCGCCCGCCAGGAGTTCCGCGTCGAGCGGGACGTTCCGTTTGACCAGCGCCAACGCGATCGGGCCCAGTTCGTGGTGCCGGGCGGCCGACCCGACGAACCCGACGGTCCGGCCGCCGGGGATCTCGACGGGGTCGCCGTGCGCGGGCAGCCGGTCGACGCTGCCGTCGAGGTGCAGGAACACCAGGCGGCGCGGCGGGCGTCCCAGGTTGTGGACGCGGGCGACGGTCTCCTGCCCCCGGTAGCAGCCCTTGTTCAGGTGAACGGCCGTCTCCACGTATCCCGCCTCGTGCGGGATCGTCCGGTGGTCGGTGTCGAGTTCGAAGCGGGGACGGTGCTCGGCGATGCGGAGCGCCTCGTAGGCCCAGAGTCCCGCTGGTCGCAGGCCCTCGGGGAACTCGCCGCGTGGGACGATCCGGGTGACGGTTCCGGCGACGTCCGGCCACGCGAGTTCGCCGGGACCGGCGGGCCCGGGCCCCGTGATCACGGCGTGGTCGGCGGACACGTCGGCGACCTCGACGCGGAGCATGAACCGCATCCGGTCGAGGAACTCCACCAGCGGGGACGCCGTGCCGGGCTCCACATGGGCCCAGACCGCTTCACCGTCGTCGATCAGGAAGAGATGGTTCTCGATGTGCCCGTTGGGGCCGAGCAGCAGTGCCTCGGTCGGCTCGAACGGCTTCAACGCGTCCAGGTGCTGGCTCAGCAGGCTGTGCAGCCACTTGAGCCGGTCGGGGCCGGACACCTTGACGACACCCCGGTTGCCGCGGTCCACGAACGCCGCCCCGTCCTCAAGGGCGCGTTGCTCTTGCGCGGGCTCCCCGTAGTGCGCGGCGACCTCCTGGTCGGGCGCGTCGGCGGGGACGGCTCCGGGCGACTCCAGCAGCGGGCTCTCCATGCCACCAGGTTATGTCGCGCGGCAGTCCTTGCACCGCCCGTAGACCGTGAGGTGATGCACGTCCGTCTCGAAACCGAAGTCGCGTTGCAGGACGTCGGCGAGCCCGCCCGCCGCACGCGGATCGACGTCCTCGACGGTGTGGCAGTTCCGGCACACCAGGTGGATGTGTTCGGCCTCGGCCGCCAGATGGTAGTTCGGCGGGCCGTGCCCGAGATGTGCGTGCTTGACCAGCCCGAGCTCTTCGAGCAGTTCGAGCGTCCGGTACACGGTGGAGATGTTCACACCGCGGGCGGTGCGCTGCACCTCGGCGCAGATCTCTTCCGGGGTCGCGTGCTCCAGGTTGGTGACCGCTTCGAGGACCAGCTGGCGCTGGGGGGTGACCCGGTACCCCTTCGCCCGCAGCTCCTCCTGCCACGATTCGACCATGTCACGAGTCTAGATCCCGCCGGCCCGGAACCTCACCGCGGACGTCCGGTCGGCGAAAAAACGCTTGCCCGTCCGCGCGAGGCTCACATAACGTGCGGGGTACGCGCGAAAGGAGGTGGTCCAAGACATGGTTGATCTTAGGACTCGCGAGGTGGCTGTCCGCTAGTCGCCGTTCCGCCTCGGCGCCGCCGCCTCCGGCGGTGGCAACCGGTCGCGACGGTGACCGGCGAATCCCAGGCAGTTACCCGGTCCCCGGACCGATGGACCCGTCCTGTCCATCGCCCCGCCCCCGAAACGGCGGGAAGGTCCGGGGATCGTTCATTTCTCAGGCCACCCGCTTCAACTGCGCCGACACGTGCGACTGGAGCTTCTCCCCCATCGCCGCCATGTCGTAGGCCCAACCGAGATCCTCGCCGATCATGCCGTACAGGCGGTGCCCGGCGGTCACCTCCTTGGCCGACTCGGTGCGGGCGACGACGTCCGTCCGCATCTCCACCCGGCTGAACGCGACGGTGCCGACGTAGATCTCCACGATGCCCGTCGGGTGCGCCAGCGTGACCTCGACCCCGTTGCCGGGACGCGGCCTCCAGTACCCCGTCTCCGCCGCCAGCGGGCGCCCGAGCGTGCCGTCCTCCTCGATCAGCCACGTCCGGCTCGCGTAGCTCAGAAAAGGCTTGCCGTTGTGGGTGAAGGACAGCTCCTGCCCGAAGTTGAACGACTCGATCGTGGGATAGCCGCCGACACCGGCGCCCTCCCAGGTGCCGAGGAGGAATTTCAGCGGCTCAAGGTCCGGGTGCAGCTCAGGATCCATGAGCACCGAGGGTAGTGGGGCAGGCGGCGCGGCGCGTCCCGGTGCCGTGCCCCCGCCGAACTCGGGACCTGCGTCCCTGTCCGGAACCGCGCGCCTTCCGAATCATTGGAACGTGTCAAGCCTCATGGTGGTCCTGCTCCTCCCGCTCATCATCGCCTCCGCTCTGCTGGCCGCGGGCTGGGTCTGGCGGATCCGCTTCCGCAATCTGCGGCGCGGCACCCTGACGGACTGCGCCGGGGTCGCCGCCCTTCACGACGGCGTCCCCTGCCAGGTGACCGGGACGGCCCTCGCCGTCCAGCCCGCGCCGTTCTCCGGGACGCCGTGCGCCTGGTACAAGATCAAGGCCACGGCCAAGACCAGGGCGGGCGGCAAGCGCGTCTTCGTCGACGAGAAGTCCAAGGCGCCCTTCTACCTCCAGGACAAGACGGGGCGCCTGACCGTCTTCCCGGAGAACGCGGCCGTGGACGCGCCCGTCCAGACGATGGACGAGCGGCGAGCCCACAACGGGAACCTGCCCGGCGTGGACGAGGAGGTCGCGGAGTACCGCTACGAGGAGTGGATCCTGCCGGCCGACGGCCCCCTGTACGTCCTCGGCACGTCGACGGGCGGGTCCATCGGCAAGGACAAGGAGACCGGCCAGTACAGCATCACCACGCGGACGCGGCGGGATTTCCAGCGGCGTGCCGTGATGTTCATGGGCATCGGCTACGGCGGCGGCTCGCTCATCGTCCTCATCTGCGGGGTCATCGTCCTCGTCAACCACATCTACTACGGGGACTGACCCGCCCTATCTCAGGCGAGCCAGGCGGATCACGAGTAGTACGGCGGATACCGCCATGAACCCGAGGAAGCCGACGAGTATCCCGACGTTCACCATCCCGCTCATACCGGACGATGCTACGCGCGACCGTGCGCGATCGTCCGGCTAGAGTTCGAGCATGGCGAGACCACTGGTCATCAAGGTGACGGCGGGCGCGGACGCCCCCGAGCGCTGCAACCAGGCGTTCACGGTCGCGGCGGCGGCCGTCGCCAGCGGGGTCCCGGTGTCGCTGTGGCTGACCGGCGAGTCCTCGTGGTTCGCGCTGCCCGGTCGCGCGGCGGAGTTCTCACTTCCGCACGCCACTCCCCTGGACGATCTGCTCACCGTGATCCTCACCGCGGGCCAGGTCACCCTCTGCACGCAGTGCGCGGCCCGCCGCGACATCGGACCGGACGACGTCCTGCCCGGCGTCCGCATCGCCGGAGCCCCGACGTTCGTCGAGGAGATCACCCGGGACGACGTCCAGGCGCTGGTCTACTGACCGGGTCGGCACGGCGGCGACGGCCACACCCGCCACCACGGCCCCGGTGAGGCCGAGTACAAGATCCCCGATGGTGTCGCGGTAGGCGGTCGTCGCCTCGGGGGTGTCGAGGATGAACAGGCCGTACTCGGCGACCTCCCACACGATCGCCGCGGCCGCCCCGATCCCGGCGCAGCAGACCGCCAGCGTCCACGACCTGAGGCCACCCCACCGACGTAGCGCGATCCCCGCGGCGGCGCACAGCAGCGCCCAGTTGCCGAAGTGGCAGGCGTCGTCGAACCACCCCACGGAGTCGTACAGGTCGGCGGCGTTGCCCGCGACGTCGATGACGAACGGCGCGGTCACGAGGAGGTCGACGTCCCACGGGAACGGCCTGGGACGGCCGCGCAGCGCCCAGATGAGGGCGACGACCAGGGCGGCGGCGGGATAGGCGACCGCGCGGGCGCCCATCGCCTTGTCCGCGAACCGGTCCCACTCGGGGAAGGCAACGGCGAGGCCGAGGAGGCCTAGCAACGCCGCCTTGGCGACGAGCGCGGGAACAAGCCATCGGGAAGGGTTCATGCCATCAGCCTGACGATCCGGTGAGAGCGCCCGCATCGGTGCGGATACTCAGATGTGCCTGAGTGTGAGTACCCAGGGCACCAGGGGACGTGGCAGGAGGGAAGGTAAAAGCACCGCAGAACGGATATAGATCAGCGGAGCACGGCCGGACCACCGCACGTCCCGAACCTAGTGGAGCCATCGGATGATCGACGTACCCGTCTGGGCCTGGGTCGCCACGATCGGGCTGATCATCGGACTGTTCGTCTTCGACCTGGTCGTCGCGGTGCGGCGCCCGCACGCCGTCGGGCTGCGCGAGGCGACGTTCTGGTCGGTGTTCTACATCGCCGTCGCGGTCCTGTTCGGTCTCGTCGTGTGGGCCGCGGCCGGGTCGACGGGAGGCACCGAGTACTTCTCCGGCTGGATCGTCGAGAAGAGCCTGTCGGTCGACAACCTCTTCGTCTTCGTGATCATCATGTCGCGGTTCGCGGTGCCGCAGGAGTACCAGCAGAAGACGCTGCTGTTCGGGATCGCCGCGGCGCTGATCCTGCGGGCCGTGCTCATCGCGGTCGGCGCCGCGGCGATCAACCTGTTCTCCTTCACCTTCCTGATCTTCGGTCTGGTGCTGATCTGGACGGCGGTGCAGCTCATCCGGCATCGCAACGAGGAACCCGACGTGGAGGACACCTTCTTCGTCCGCCGCGCCCGCAAGCTCTTCCCGGTGAGCGACGACTTCCACGGCGGACGGATGCTCGCGCACGAGGACGGCCGCCGGGTGGCGACCCCGCTGCTCATCGTGTTCATCGCGATCGGCAGCACGGACGTGCTGTTCGCGCTCGACTCCATCCCGGCGGTGTTCGGCGTGACGAAGGACCCGTTCCTCGTCTTCACCGCCAACGCGTTCGCGCTCCTCGGCCTCCGTGCCCTGTACTTCCTCATCGAGGGCCTGCTGGAACGGCTCGTCTACCTGTCGATCGGGCTGTCGATCATCCTCGCGTTCATCGGCGTCAAACTGATCCTGCATTTCCTGCACGAGGACGTCACGAAGTCCATCCCGGAGATCCCGACGCCGCTGTCGCTGGGCGTGATCATGGTGATTCTGCTGTTCACCACGGCCGCGAGCCTGGTCCGCGTCCACCACCACCCCGAGGAGAAGGCGCACGCCGGTTCCCTGCGCAAGCGCCGCGAGCGGCCGCGTGAGGAGGAGCCCGCCGCCCGCTGAACGGGGAGCTAGAAGATCAGTCCGCCGGTCGCGCGGATGTTCTGCCCGGTGATCCAGCGCCCGTCCGGCCCGGCGAGGAACGCGACCACGTCGGCGATGTCCGCGGGGGTGCCGAGGCGTCCCAGGGCGGTGAACGCCGCGGTCTGCTCCAGGGCCTCCGGCGGGTTGGTGTCGCGCAGCATCCGGGTGTCGGTCGCGCCCGGCGAGACGGTGTTCACCGTGATGTCCCGCGCGCCGAACTCGCGGGCTGCGACGGCGGAGAACTGCTCCAACGCGGCCTTGCTCGCCGAGTACAGCGCCAGCCCCGCCACCGGCAGGACGGTGTTCAAAGTGGAGATGTTGACGATGCGTCCGCCGTCGCGCAATAGGGGCTCGGCCCGGCGCATCGCCAACAGGGGGAACTTCGCGTTCGCCGTCATCACCCGGTCGAACAGTTCCGGGGTGATGTCGCGGATCGCGGTCGGCGGGTTGATGGCGGCGTTGTTGACGAGGATGTCGAGCCCGTCGCCGACCGGTTCGAATAACGCGTCGATGCTCGCCAGGTCCTCCTGGTCGGCGCGGACGGCGACCGTGCCCGCGACGTCCCGTACCAGTGCGTTCGCGGCGTCCTCGTCGTCCCGGTAGCTGAACGTCACCCGCGCGCCGTCCCGGGCGAGGCGCCGCACGATGGCCGCGCCGATCCCCCGCGAACCTCCCGTCACCAAGGCGATCTTGTCTTTGAGCGTCATACGGTCGGAGACTAGCCGCTCGGCGGCGCCGTGCAGGAGGGGAAGCGGATCTCGAACAGCGCTCCGCCTTCGGGCGCGTCGCCGACCGTGATGTCCCCGCCGTGCGCGCGGACCAGGTCTCGGGTGATGGCCAGGCCGAGCCCGGCGCCGCCGTCGTCGCGGCTGCGCGCCTCGTCGAGCCGGACGAACCGCTCGAAGATCCGCTCACGGTCGGCCGGTGACACTCCGACGCCGTCGTCGGCGACCCGCAGCACCGTCGCGCCGTCCCCTGCGCCCAGGTTGACGCGGATTCTGGAGGCGGCGTGCCGTTCGGCGTTGTCGAGCAGGTTGGACAGGACGCGTTCGAGCCGCACTCGGCTGCCCAGCACCCGGGGGGCGTCCGACACGTCGGCCTCGATGGTGAGGGCGCGGGCGCCCGCGGGACGGCGCCTCAGTTCGTCGCGCAACAGCTCGGCCACGTCCACCGGTTCGGGCGACGCGGGACGGTCACCGGCGTCCAGGCGGGCGAGGAGCAGCAGGTCGGCGGCCAAGTGCTGGAGCCGGACGACGTCCTCGGTCAGTTCGGCCACGTCCAGCAGATGGGGGTGCGCCGCCCCCACCTCAAGCTGGGTGCGCAGGGAGGCGACCGGGGTGCGCAGCTCGTGCGCGGCGTCGGCGACGAAGGCGCGCTGCCGCGCCACCGAGCGTTCCAGCGCGGCCAGGGTCTGGTTCGTCGTGTGCGCCAGCTCGGCCACCTCGTCCCGCGACCTGGACACGGGGACGCGGCGGGCCAGGTCGCCCGATGAGGTGATCTCCGCCAGTTCACCGCGGATCGCCGCCACCGGACGCAGCGCGCGCCGGGTGACCAGCCAGGTCAGCGCCGCCGCGACGGCCACCAGCAGCGGAAGGCCCGCCAGCATGCCCCGGCCCACCGCGGCCACCGCGTCGCGTGTGGTGGCCAGGCTCGCGCCCGCGTACACGGTGACGGTCTGGCCCGCGGGCGTGGTGGCCTCCACCGCCGCGAACCGGTGATCGGCGGTGCGGCCGTTCACGGTGACGCGGCCCGCGGTGTGGAGGATTTCGTCGGAGACCTGGCCGGGACGGGGGTCCTCCTCGTCCGGGGTGTCGCCGTCCGCCGACACCAGGGCGGCGGTCCCCGGCCCGGGGGTGGTCGCGGGATGGCCGGTGCCGCTGATGGCCTGGAGGTCCTCGCTCACGGCGAGGACCCGGCCGGACGAGTTCACGATCTGGACCGGGCGCTCCTCGGCGTCGTCCAGGTCCAGCCGCTCGTACGGGGTGCCGGTGGCGAGCTCGGCGGCGATCCCCCGGGCGGTCATCTCGGCCTGGAGGTCGGCGTGCCCGGCGAGGTTCGCCCGGAGCAGGGACAACACGGCCAGCGCCATGACGACCAGCGCGGCGGCGACCACGACGGTCGCGCCCATCGTGGTGCGGGCGCGCACCGAGCCCAACGGGTCGAGCAGGCGGGACATCTAGGCGCCCCCGCCCCCGTCGGGGTGGAGGGCGCCGCCGGGGTGGACGGCGCCGCCGTCGATGGCCAGCCGGTACCCGGCGCCGCGCACCGTGGTGATCGATCTGCGGCCGAAGGGGGCGTCCAGCTTGCGGCGCAGTGCGCTCACGTAGACCTCGACGATGTTGGGGTCGCCCTCGAAGGCGCCGTCCCAGACGTGCGCGAGGATCTGCGTCTTCGACACCACCTGGCCCGCGTTGGTCGCCAGATACTCCAGGACGGAGAACTCCCTGGCCGTCAGTTCCACCGGCACGCCCGCGCGCAGCACGCGCCTGGCGGCGGGGTCGATGGACATGTCGCCGAGTTCGATGAGGGGGGACGCGCCCCGGGTGCGGCGCCGCAGCAGGGCCCGGATGTGGGCGAGCAGCACCACGTAGGAGAACGGCTTGGTGAGGTAGTCGTCGGCGCCGGTGTCGAGCCCCTCGACCTGGTCGTACTCGCCGTCCTTGGCGGTGAGCATCAGGATCGGGGTGTCGTCGCCCGCCCCGCGCAGGGCCGAGCAGACCCGGTAGCCGTTCATGCCGGGCAGCATGATGTCGAGCAGGATCAGGTCGTAGTCGTTCTCCAGCGCCCGGTTCAGGCCGGACTCGCCGTCGTCCGCCAGGTCGACCGCGAAGCCCTCGGCGGCCAGGCCCTGTGCCAGTGACCTGGCCAGCCGCTTCTCGTCCTCGACGATCAACAGGCGCATCAGCCCAGCCCTTTTCGTCGCCCATTGCACTCGGTGGCGCTTCGATAACATAGTGTAGTCGAGATGTGATCGGCGGCCCGGGGCTGCCGGGCACCCTCACGTCCCGCCCCTTCGGGATCGCGGACTTCGAGCGGGAGGGAAGGCATGAGGTTCGCCGCGAAGAACGCGCTGACGGCCCGCCGGCGACTGCTCCTGACCGCGATCGCGGCGGGCGCGGTGGCGGCACCGGCGGGGGCCGCCGCCACCGCGATCGCCGCCGGGGACGACGAGCGCGTCTCACCCGTCGCCGCGCGTCTGAACGTCGAGCGGGCCGCCGGTGTCGCGCTGGCGGCGGCGCCCGGTGGCCACATCGAGGGCCTGGAGATCGATTTCAACGGCCGGACCCTGATCTGGGAGGCGGACGTCCTGGCGGGCGACGGCACCGCGCGGGAGATGCACATCGACGCCCATGACGGCCGCGTGCTGGCCGATCAGGTCGACCCGCCCGAGGAGGGCGAGGACGCGGACGGCTGCGACGACTCCAGGCCCGACGACGGCGCCACCGAACACACGGACCCGGTCACGGCCCTGCGCTCGGCGAAGATCACCGCCTCCCGGGCGGCACGGGCGGCCGTGGCGACCGTGTCCGGCACCGCGACCTCGATCGACTTCGAGTACCGGCGGACGGGATCGGTCTGGGAAGTCGACATCACCGCCGATGACGGTGGGCAGCACACGCTGCGGGTGAACGCCGCGACGGGCGAGGTCACCCCGGGCGCCGCCGGACAGGACGACGGCTGATCTCTTCGGGAGCCGGAGCGGTTTCGCCGCCGACGGTTCGTCCGGGCAGGCCGCGCAGGTCATTTCGCCGTGACGCGTCGCGCCACCAGGCCGTCCGGGAGCGCCTTCACCCACAGTCCGTCGCACCCCCGGCACGCCCGATCGACCCAGGGCGGCTGGGCGGCCACCCCGCTCAACCGCCAGGCGACCGCGTCACCGCAGTACCGCGCCTCGTACAGTTCCTCCCACACGTGCAGGCAGCGCAGGCAGTGAAAGCGCCACTTCTCCGTGGCCGTCTGAACGCCGCCCGCACGTAGGGGCGAGCTTTGTGGGTGCACCCGCGGACCGCGGATCTCGCGGAGTTCAGGGCCGGTGGGGCCCTCCTCGGCGTCGGTCCGCCCGCGTGAGACGTCCAGGAGAAACGTCATCGGCCTTCTCCTCCGATCGGTGCGCTGAACGCTTCGATGGAGTTCACACTGACGAACGTTTCTGAGCCCGAACTGAAGCACCCTGAACACACCTTCAGAATGGTTCACTTCGCTATTTAGATGAGATTACCTACCTTTCGGACAGATTGAACAAAAGCCTCATAATGGCGGTCCGGGGCGGGCGTCAGGTGGTGATGAGGTCGGGCAGCCGGGTCTGGAAGTCCAGGACACCGACCCACGTGGGGCGCAGCGCCATGCGGGCCATGAGCGTCTCCGGGTGGTCGGCCGCGGCCACATAGCCCGCGCCGCCCTCCTCGCCGAGAAAGCGGCGGGCCGCCTCCGCCTGCTCGGGGACCATTCCCTTCACCTCGGTGATCGAGACACGGCCGCGCAGCAGAAGCACCTCCGGCGGCTGCGGCTCGGTGTCGATCGTGATCGCCACATCGGGACGTTCGCGCAAAGCCTTCACGCGATACGCCGGACGCAGCACTCCGATCGGCGGGCAGTACAGGTAGGTCGCCATCACCAGCTCGTCGCCCGTCCAGACGAACCAGGACGACATCACGCGGGGCGTCCCGTCGGTCGCGGTGTAGGCGACCCGGGCCGGGATGGTCGAGTTCAGCAGACGTCGCGCGATATCGGTCTGGAGCAGGCGTACATCGCCCTGCGGGTAATCCATGAGCGTCTCCTTCCGTGACGGGAAGGTTGACTCGGCAGGGCGCTCCGACTCATCGCCGATTCACAGAATGGCGACGAAAGGACGGTCGGCGTGGCTTTTCGGCCACGCCGACCGTGGTCGCCGCCTGGGCGGCGTGTCGGGCGGGTCAGCCCGCTACGGCCTTGAGGCGTTCCTCGCGGAGGCGGCCCGCCCAGGAGTCGTCCAGCGGCGGAAGGTCGTGCCCGACCGCCCAGCGCAGGAGCAGGTCGGCGAGACCGGGGTTGCGGACGAGGGCCGGACCGTGCATGTAGGTGCCGAGAACACGGCCGCTGTAGGCGCCCTCGAAGCCGTCGCCGTTGCCGATGCCGTGCGTGACCTTCGCCAGCGGGCGGGCGTGCTGGCCGAGGTGCGTGACGCCCTGGTGGTTCTCGAACCCGGTGATGCGGGGCACGTTCAACTCGGCCGCGACATCGCCGACGATCTCACCGACCGCGCGCCGCTCGCCCCGGGTGGAGCGGATGTCGAGCAGGCCGAGTCCCGGGACGGGCTGCCCCTCCTCGCCACCGAACTCGTGACCGAGAAGCTGGTATCCCGCGCAGACCGCGAACACCACGGCGCCGGACTGGACGGCTCGGGCGAGCCCGCCGTCGCCTCGCAGGCGCTGCGCCGCGAGGATCTGCGGACGGTCCTCGCCGCCGCCGAGCAGGTAGATGTCGCCGTCGGCGGGGACGGGCTCGTCCGAGCGGAGGGCGACCGTCCGCGTCGGGATGCGACGCAGCGCCGCGCGACGCTCCAGGACGATCGTGTTGCCCTGGTCGCCGTAGGTGCTGAGCAGGTCCGGGTAGATCCAGACGATCTTGATGTGGTCAGACGACACGGCCGTACCTCGTTCGGATGGACTGGAAGGCGGTGTAGTTGGCGATCACGTCGAGATGGCCCGGGGGAACGGCCATGACCGCCTGGTCGATGTCGTCCACCACGGTGAACGTGACGTCGGCGGCCTCCAGGCGGGCGGCGAGGTCGATCCGGCGCTCACCGGTGACCCAGACGGGACGGCCGCGCAGGATGCGGTAGTCGACGTCCCAGAGCCAGGACGTGTCGCGTCCGTCCGGGCCCTGCGCGTTGATCGACAACGCCACCGGCCCCGGCGCGGGTTGCAGGACGTCGAACGCCTCCAGCCAGCCCGCCGGGTTCTTCGACAGCAGCAGGCGGATGCTGCGGCCCTCGTGCTCGACCGTGGTGTAACGACCGGCGACGGACGTGACCTGCGACAGCAGCGGAAGCGCCTGCTCCGGCGGGACGCCGAACTGGGCGACGACGGCGAGCGCGATCAGCGCGTTGGAACGGTTCGCGCGGCCGGGCAGGGACAGTTCGGTGAGCCCGAACGTCCGGCCGTCCGGCGCGGTGACGAGGTCGCCCTTCAGCGTCCAGTCGGGGCGTGGCCGGGCGAAGTGGCACTGGCGGCAGCGCCAGTCGCTGTCCTCGTCGGTGTCCTGCCGGTCGAGGGGGCCGCCGCATTCGGGACAGCACCAGGAGTCCTCGCGCCAGTGCTGGCCCGCCGCGACCCACGTGACACTCTTCGCGGTGGACGCCCCCCAGGTGACGAGCGGGTCGTCGCAGTTGGCGATGACATGGCTCTGCGGGGCCGCCTCCAGGGCGCGGCGCCACTTCCCGGCCAGCAGCCAGATCTCGGCGGCGCGGTCCATCTGGTCGCGGCTGAGGTTCATCAGCGCGACGATGTTGGCCCCGGTCTCCCGCAGGACCATCGGGACGTATTTCTCGTCACACTCCAGGACGCCGTACCGGGCCGTGGGCGCGGCGGCGAGCGCCGACACATGACCCGTCGGCATGTTCGCGCCGAACGCGTTGGTGGCGACCTCCCCCAGCGGTGTCATCGCCGAGGTGATCAGCCGGGTCGTCGTCGTCTTGCCGTTGGTGGCGCTGACGAGGACGAGCTTGCGGTCCTTGGCCAGCCTGGTCAGCAGCTCCGGGTCGAGGCGGAGGCCCACCCGTCCGCCGATCACCGAGCCGTCCCCGCGGCCCGCCATGCGGGACATCTTGGCGGCCGTACGACCAAGCGCGACGGCCAGCTGCGAACGCAGCGGAAGATCGCTCATCGACTCCGTCTTCTCTGGATGCGCTGGAAAACCGCTCCGAGCCTAGCCGCTACGCGCACCGCGCAGGGCTCAACACCTGGCTTCCGGACATCTCGGACGAACAGGTCGAGATTGTGATCATCATCACAGAGTGACCAGGTAAACCTTCAGCGCGATCTTGACCTGTACTGAGATGTCGTGATTTGGTGCGGCCTCCGACTGCGGTGTGTCAGATTCCCATCCACGCGTCCGAGAACGGCGTCACCCACTACTTTTGTCGGGAGCCCCGCGCTGGTTCACGGGGACGTGATGCCCGCCGCGACGGCGGGCCTGAAACGCAGGCGTGGGCGAAGCGGCTATTAGGCGAGGTCTGAGCTATGCAGTGTCCGACGTGCGGTAACGACACGCCAGGGACGCTCGGCAAGTGTTCACACTGTGAGGCGCCGATCGACGTGTACTCGGCCGGGCCCCTCCTGTCGGCGCCGCCCGCCACCGGCCCCGCCGACACGCTCGGCGACCGGACGGCGTGGACGTCGCCGCCCGCGTCGTCCTGGGCCCCGGACTCCCCGCCGCCGGTGACCCCGGACTTCACCATGCCGCCTTCGGTGAGCACTCCGACGCCTCCGACCACGCCGATCCCGCCGATCTCGGCGATTCCAGGGGCACCGCCCGACACGGGGCAGCACCCGGCGGTGCGGCACAACACAGGTCAACACCCGGCGGTCCAGCACAGCACCGGACAACACCCGGCGGTCCAGCACGACACAGGACAACACCCGGCGGTCCAGCACGACACAGGACAACACCCGACGGTGCAGCACGACGCCGCGCAGCATCAGGCGACGCAGCAGACGTCACCGGAGCCGCCCGCCGCGGCGCAGCCCCCGCTCCGGCTCTCCGTGGAGCCGACCCCGGCGGTGCCTCCGGCCGCGCCGTCGTCGGTGCCACCGGCCGACGACCTTGAGGACACCGCGGCGTGGACGTTCGTCCCCGACGAGGACGACGCCTCCGGGGGCTTCAGCGCGCCGAACGCGATCCCGGGGCCGTCCGTGTGGTCCGGCGCGCAGCCCGCGCTGCCCGCGGCCGAACCGGCCAACGCCGCGCCGGCCGGGTTCGGGCTGGAGCCGGCGCCCGAGCCCACGGAGTCGATCGTCCCGGACTCGTGGTTCGCGAAACCCCGCAAGCCCGACGCGCAGGACGTCGACGCGCCGGACCCCGACGCGACGCAGATCGCGTCCGGGCCGATGGGCTTCGGCGGCGACCTCGAACGGACGCGAATGGACTCCGGGTCCCCGATGGGCGCCCCTCCTCCCATGAGCCAGACACCGACGGGCCTGGAGCCCGCGGGGCCCGGCCAGTTCGGCCAACCTCAACTCGGCCCCGGCCGGATGGGTCAGGTCCAGCAGGGCCAGCCCCAGATGGGAATGGTTCCGGCGCCGATGGGCCACGCACCGATGGTCCAGGGGCCGGGCGGGCCCGGCGCGTTCGCTCCGGTGCCGATGGGCCAGGTCGGGCCGGGCGACCCGGGTCCCGGCGGGTATCCGCCGGGCAAGAGCGGAGGCGGGCCGAGCAAGCCGCTCATCGCCGCCGCCGCCGCGCTGGTCACGGTCGCGGTCGGGGCCGTCGTGTTCGTCGTGTGGCCGAACGGCGACGAGCCGTCCAAGAAGCCCGCTCCCCGGGAGACGCCCGCCGGCCAGCAGCCGGTGGCGCAGGAGAAGTCGCTCTCCCCGGGGACGAAGGAGCAGGCCACGGCGCTGAACGCGGTGCTGGACGACAGCGTCGGCACCCGCCGCATCCTCGCGGCCGCGATCAGCCGGGCCGGGAAGTGCAAGACGCTGCCGCAGGCCATCCAGGGGTTCCAGACGGTCGCGCAACAGCGCCAGAACCAACTGGCCCGCACCCGGAGGCTCCAGGTGACCGAGCTGACGAAAGGTGAGCGTCTCCGCACGTCGCTGGCCGAAGCGCTGACGGCGTCGTTGCAGGTCGACCAGGTTCTGTTGCAGTGGGCGCAGCAGAACCAGCGGGACTGCCGCGGCAAGCCGCGTCCGAGCGCGGCGCAGGTTCCCGGACGCGCCGCGATCGAGCGGCGGGCGACGGCGGCGAAGAAGCGGTTCGTCGTCCTGTGGAATCCGGTCGCCGAGGAGACCGGGCAGCCGAAGCGGAGCTGGCGGAGGGTGTGACGGCCGGTCACGACCCGGTTTCGACCTAGGCACGGATGGTCGTCGTCCCGTGACGGCGCATTATCTTGGTCACGGTCGAATCTCACCGGGTAGGGGGCCACATGCGGTGTCCGGGCTGCGGAAGCGACACCACGTCGGCGCTGCCCCGGTGTACGCGTTGCAACGCGCCCCTCAACGTCCCGCCCGGCGGTGACGCGACGGCGCCCGACCCGTCGTCCGTGTATCCGCCTCCCATGCCGCCGCCCGGGTCCACGGCTCCTGCGCCGCCGCCCGAGTTCACGATCCCGGCGCCGCCGCCCGACTACACGAACCCGATGCCGCCGTCCGAGGAGACGTCGACCCGGCTGTCGCCCGAGCCGTGGGCCGAGCCCGCGATCTGGCGGCCGCCCGCGCCGCCGAAGCGGAGCAAGGCCCCGTACCTCCTCGTGGCGGGCGTCGTCCTGCTCGTCGTGGTGGCCCTCGGCATCGTGTTCTGGCCGAGCGGGTCGGATCCGTCCGCCGGATCCGGAGGCGGCGGCGGGGCGTCGACGCGGCAGTCCCCGAACGTGGTCCCCGAGAGCGAGCCCGCCGACACGCAGGCGGCCGACGCGCAGGCCAGGGCGGTCGACGTGCTGCTGGCCGACATGGCGACGACCCGGTCCGACCTCGGCACGGTGGTCGTCGGCGGTTGCGAGCGCAGCGGCCTGCAACGCGTCCTGGACGCCCGCACGTCGCAGTTGGAGAAGGCCCGCGCCCTGAAGGTGGACGCGCTCACCGGCGGCACCCAGATGCAGGAGGCGCTGATCCGGGCGCTGGAGGCGTCCGCCGAGTCGAACCAGCGCTATCTCGACGTCGCGCCCGGCTGCCCGCCCGAGAGCGAGGTCATCGGCGTCAACCAGCGGGCCAGCGACGCCAAGAACGAGTTCATCGGCTACTGGTCGCCGATCGCACGGCAGGCCGGTCTCGTCGAGCGCACCGCCGACGACATCTGAGACGGCGTCAGCCGACGCCCATGGCGGCGCCGAGCTGCCCGACCGCCTCGGCCAGCACCGCCACTCCGCCCACGCGTCGCCCGAGCCGCTCCAGGGCTCCCTCCACCCGCTCGGGGTCCGCGTCGTCCGACTCGGCCTCCTCACGCACGTCGGCGAGGTCCCTGCGGGCCCTGTCGAGTTCGGGGACCTCCGCGGCGTACTGGTCCAGCAGCCGTTCGATCCGCTCGATCCGTTCGAGCACCGCCGCGGCATCCCCCGACGAGGCGACGCTGACCTGCTGGTTCTGGGTGACGTTGTCGCCGGTGGCGACCATCCCGGACACGTGGGCGTTGCCGCCGATGCTGATGCCCCGGTCACCGTGCTTCGTCATGCCGTCCTCCGGTTCGGTCACGGGTTGATGCGGTCGGTGCCGCCCTGCCGTTGCTGGACGCGCTCACCGGCGGCGATCTGGCCGGTCACGGAGCCGCCGGTCATGATGACCCCCTGGTTCATGATGACGCTCGCCTGCGTCCGGTACGCGGACACGTCGATGCCGCACTCGTCGCCGAGGTAGTCGAGGAGCGCCTCGTTGACACGACGTTCGATGAGCCGCGTGTACTTGTCGACGTCGAGTTCCTGGAACAGGTCCTGGGTGTCGGCGTCCGCCACCAGTTCGCGGACGCTGATCCTGGCGCCGTAGTCGTGGACGAGGTTCGCCCTCGGGTCGCCGGGCGCGTCCGCCGCCGACGCCTCCCGCATGATCCGCCACAGCGCCGACACGAGCCGGAAGGGGGCGAGCAGCGGCGCGGTGAACAGCACCCGGGGGAAGGTCAGGCGGAACGCGTTCCACACCAGTCTTCCAGCGCCCCAGACGGGCAACTCGTCCACGATCTTGAACCCGGCGTGGACGGGCGGCAGCACGGTCACGACGAACTGCGCGTACAGCATCCGGCCTTCGACGGCGAGGTGGACGAACGCCGACATCGCCGTGTCCTGCTCCTCCGCGGGGGCCACGACACGGCCGTCCGGGGTCCGGATCGACTGCCCCTGAGCGCCGACCGAGACGCGCTGGAAACAGCGGATACCGCTCTGCGGGTGCCGGACGGCCGCCTCCACGGTCTCCTGCGACGCCACCGAGAACGGGAGCGGCCCGGCCGGGTCGATGAGCGGATGACCCTCGTATCCGTCCTGCGTGAAGGCGTCCACCGGACGTGGACGCTGAACGCACCGGCCGCGCGCCACGACCTGCCAGCCGGTGACGAGCCCGTGGATGCGCTCGTTCGTCGGCAGCGGACGTTCCCCGTCACCGCCGGGCGTCGAGTCGTCCCGCATCTGGAGGAGCTTCGCGCGGATGCGGTCGTGCATCACCACGGGGTCGACTGTCGCGGGTACGGCGTCCTTGTCGAGCGACAGCGGGTCCGGCGATGACGGCTTGCCGAGAAGGTTCGGCGTCTTCCGGTCCAGTTCGACGATGACCGACCACACCTTCGCCTCCTTCCCGCGTGGGTCACCCGCGCCGAGGAACGGGTTGTCGCCCTCGCACAGGGTCACGTTGCCGTTCTGGGACGCCCGGACGCGCGCCAGCGCGTTCTCGAACCGGGTGCCGCCGCCGCCCGGCCCCGGGCCGTCCGCCCCGGGTGCGAGATCCCGGGCGAGCCGCCGCAGGACCAGCGCCAGATGGCCGACGACCACGATGGAGAACAACCCGAACAGCGTCGCCGCGACGACCAGAACGGTGAAGGCGGCGGCCAGCACGAATTCCACCGGCGGTACGCCCGCGTTGACCGCCGCCTCCCGGAGGCCCGCGGCCAAGACCGCCGCGCTCACCGTCAGGAAGGTCGGTGCGAGCAGGAGCAAGAACCGTCCCGGCCAGGACAAACGGCGCCAGAGGCGGACCAGCAGCGCCCAGTAGCCCAGCGCGAACGCGAAGGAGACCATCAGGTCGGGCAGGAGGACCAGCAGGGACAACCAGAGCACGCCGATGAGGAGGTCGCGGACGATCCGCATCCTGCGGGCCCGACGGGCGTGCCTGATGACCGGTTCGAGGTCGTAGCCGTGGGACGGGACGATCGCGCGATGCCAGTCGTACACGTACTCCCTGATGACTGTGTCGCACAGACCCTTGTCCAGGTACGTCGCGGCGGCCATGTAGCGAGTGAGGCTCTGCATCGGGCCGGTGGAAGGTTCCCGGCCCGGCCCGTGACGGAAGAAGGTGGCGCTCGGGGGGCTGTCCGTCTGCACGTCCAAGGGGTTCGACCCTCCACAGGTTCGGTGCGGAGTACGTCCGTGACAGAATTTAGCGCCAACGCCCGACAGACGGTGAGTAATAAACGAATCGTTCGTTACTCAGCGTCGGTTTCCGTCCCCGGGACGCGGCCGAGGAAGGGTAGACCTGCGGAGGGGTCCTCGAACGGCGCGACGAAGCGTTCGAACCAGCTCAGGACCGGGTCCAGCCATTCGACGACGCCCATCGTCGCGGCGACGTGACCGATCTGCTCGTCCTCCTCGAAGCCGATCGCGACGACGGACAGGTCCTCGTGGAAACCGGCATGGTCGTCGTCACCGTAGAGGGCGGTGAGGGCGACGGGCCGGTTGCGTTCGAGTTCCATCGACAGCGGGTGGCGGCGCAGGGCGCGCAGGCGGTGGCCGAGCTTCGGGTCCGGTGGCTGCTTCAGGCCGGGAAGCGGGTAGTCCAGCGGTGGGGCGGGCGCGTGCTTGTCGGGGGCGCCGCCGCCGAAGGGGAACAGCCGGTCCAGTTCGTGCAGCCATCTGACCTGCGGGATGACCCAGTCCGGGCCGGGCGCCGTGCCGGGTGCGCCGCCCGTGAGGAGCCGCCCGGCGACCTCGGCGACGGCGGCGGTCAGCTCGGCCGGCGGATACGCGGTCCGCAGCGCCCGGGACCGCCGCGTCACCGCGCGCTCCAGCACGGTCGCGAGCGCGCACTCCCGCAGCCGCGGGGTCAGCCGGGACCAGGCGCGTGCGAGCTCCGGCGGCACGGCGGGCATCGGACGGTTCACGACATGCGCGAGGACGAGCGTCTCCGCCCACAACCGCAGCCACGCCCAGTCGGGATGCCCGGCGACCAGGTCGGCCTCGCGCAGCTCGTACAGGGTGCAGGCCCGTCCGGAGCGGCATTCGCAGCCGCAGGCGGCGGAGCGGCGGCCGTCCACGGGCGGCGGCGGGCCCGGCCGCTCCCCCTCGCGGCCCTCCCCGAGCGGGACCCGGACCCGCAGCGGACGGTCCATCCCGTCGGCGAACACGGCCGCGACACCCGGACGCAGCGACACCACCTCGCGGGACTGGTCGTCGTCCAGGTTCATCGCCGCGCCGACCTGGTGCCGGTCGTCGAACGCGGGCAGCCGGTGCACGACCTTCAACGCCGTGTTCTTGATGACGTCCGGGACGAGCTTCGTCGGGATCTGCTCCGCGACGATGATGCCCTCCCCGTACGCGCGGATCTCGGCGAGCATCCCGGCGAACAGTTCGACGGCGTGCGAGCTGGTGCGTTCGGGGCCGCGGTTGCGGAGGAGCCGGTGCGCCTCCTCGATGACGATGACGTGCCGGAGGGCGGGGCCGCCCGTCCGGCGCCGCGGATCCCACGAGGGGTCTGAGCCGTCGCGGCCGCGTTCCCGCATCCGCAGGTGCTCGACGATGCGGATGATGAGCGTCCCCATGAGGAACGCCTTGTCCTCGTCGTTCGCGACGTCCTCGATGGCGAGGACGATGTTGTCGCGGAGCATCCCGCCGATGTCGGCCGGGTGACCGCCCTCGAAGAACCGTCCGGCCGAGCCGATGCGCAGCGAACGGAGCCGGACGTCCACGAAACCCTGCACGTCCGCCATCAGTTCCCGGCCGTAACCGACGTCGGAGATGACCTGGAGCGCGGCGTTCTGCAACTGTTCCAGCGTCGGTACGGCCGGTTCGATGAGCGAGCCGGGTACGCCCGCGCCCGTCACGACGTCCCACCCGTTGTTCTCGTAGACGCGCTGCAACGCCTGCGCCATGATCTGCGGGAACGGCTCCTCGGCGTCGAACGCTGCCTGGAACAGGGCCCGCACCATGTCGATGTGCGCCTGCACCGGGTAGCCGGGTTCGGGCGCGAGCGGGTTCACCGACAGTGGCACCGAACCCGGGTCGGACGGGTTCACGACCGTGACCGGGCCGCCGAGGTCGGCGATGCGTCCCGCCATCGCCGCGTACTCCGACTTCGCCGGTTCGATCGCCAGCCACGGGATGCCCGCCCGCGTCAACTGCTCCAGCAGATGCCGGACGGTCTGCGACTTGCCCGCGCCCGTCGCTCCCGTCACGAACACGTGCCGGTTGATGGTCGAACGCGGGACGGTCAACCGTCCGACCTGCCGGTCCTGGCCGTCGAGGATGGCGCCCAGCTCGATCCGTGCCTCCTCCGCGTCCCCGTCCGTCTCGGACGTGACGTCGAAGTACCCGGCGTCCAGCACCCGCAGGCCCGGGACCTCGCGGCGCGGCAGTCCCGCCAACGCCGCCAGCGCGCCCGCCGTCGCGACGAACGGGAACCGCTGCTCCGGCTCCGCGACCGAACGCACCGTTGCGGGCCCTTCGGTCGGCGCCCGCTGGAGCATCGCGCGGAACGAGCCGCTGCCGTACCCGGACCTCAGCCGGTACGGGTGGTGGCCGAGTTCCATCGACCCGACCAGCACCGGCGCGATCTGCCCCAGTTCCGCCTCCGTGGCCGCCCCCGCCAGGACCCTGACCTGCCACAGCCCCGCCTCGCGGAACGCGTCCAGCTCCGCGAGCCGCTGGTCCGCCCGCGCCACCGCGAGCCGCGCCTGCTCGTCCTCACCGCGCCGCAGCATCCGCAGCTCGTGGTGCAGTTCCCGCATCTCGGTGTCGATGAGCCGCTCGTCGCACGGGTCGGCGACGACGAACCAGCCGAACGGCCGCTCCATCAGCGTCACGAGCGTCGCCTCGAACAGGCCGGGGCCGGCGTCCGCACGTCCGACCTGCGGGGCGAGGCGGCCGGGACAGCGCGTCCACACCATCCGCTCCGCCTGCCGCAACCACCCGTCCCCCACGGGCACGCCGCGCCCGCCGCTCGGGAACAGCAACCCGTGCGCTTCCCCGCCGGGCTCGGGCGTGCCGATCGGACCCGCGTTGGTGATCAGTTCGAGCGGCGCTCCACCGCCCGCCGACAGCCACCCGACGACGAACGACCTGCCGAGCCGCGCCGCCGACAGCGCGGCGGGCAGCACACTGACGAAGTCCCACTCGGCGGACGCGTCCCGCTGCGGCGCCGGAATCGCCTGGATCCGGTACCAGGGCCCCGGGGGCTCCTCTCCCCGCGTCGCGGGCGGCGGCGCTGCTCCCCTTCGATAGGGCTGCATTCCGGGGGGCGGCGAACCAGGCGGCGTGGTCACCCCAGCATCCTTACCGCCCGCCCGCCGCCACGCCAACGAAACCGGATGATCAACCTTCGGGATCGGCCTTGTGCCTGCCGTTCGGCCGGAGCGGCGGCACGATCCGGACCGGCCGCGCCGCGCCACGCGGCAGCGCATGCCGGGCCCGCGACGGCCGGACGAGCTCCTCGGGCTCGGGGACCGGCGGTGGAGGCTCGGCGTCGCGGGCCTCCTGCTCGCGCAGATACTCCTCGAACTCCATCGAATGCGCGGTCGGCAGAGTGATGATGCCGGGATTGGCGTCGACCAGCAGGACGCGGCGGCCCGTCGACCCCGAATGCGTGAACACCATCGCGGTCGGCGGCAGTTCCTGGAGTTGCGGCGGCTCGACCCTCAGCTCACGGAACCGCTGCTTGCCATCGCGGGCCTCGACCGTCCGGCCCCACGCCGTCGCGGAACTGATGCCCTCGACGAGCACCGAGTCGTCCGCGGCGGGCGCGGGCAGCGGCGACCAGACCGGGTCGGTGAGCCCGTCGCCGCGGGGCCGCGCGAACGCGACCGTACTGGCGTAACTCTCCCCCGCGACGTCGAGCAGCGTCTCCCCCGCCGCCTCGGTGATCTCGGCGATGAGGAGCGGCCGCCCGGCGCCGATGTGCTCGGCGGCGACACGGGCGTCGTCCGGGTTGCCGAGCCGCATGAACCCGACGGCGGCGTGCCCGCGCCGCCCGAGCCGCTCCCGGACATGCCCCGGGATCGACCGGTACATCAGCACGAGCCCGGTCCCGGTGGCCTCGCAGGCGTCGATGAGACGGTCTAGGACGTCGCCGCGCAGCTTCTCCCCCCCGCAGAGGAACAGCGTGTGGTCCCAGCGTCCACCGGGCGGGGCCTCCCTGATCCGGTGGGTGAGCGCCGTCGTGACGTACGTCCCGAGGATCCGGTTGGTGAGGACGCCGGCACGCCGGTCCATCGACACCACGTGCAACCGGGACGGCGGCAACCGCACCGGCTCGGTCGCGAGCTTCTCCAGCTTCCGGAGTTGCGCCTCCAGCGCCCACGCCCGCCGCACCACGATCCGGTCGGTGGCGTCCCGCCCGAACAGCGTCGCGATCCGCTCCAACTGCTCCTCGGTCAACAGCCCCTTGCGCAGGTCGTCGCGCGGATCGCCGACCTGGGCGAGGACGCGCAGCGCCGCCGTGATCCGCGGGATCGTCGCCTCAGGACCAAGAACGTCGATAATGCGTTCCAGGATCGAGTTGTCGAACGACAGGTCCCTTGTCCCGCCTTCCGCCTCGCCCGCGCTGACGACCAGCGACAGCACGTCCGCGAGTGCCTCCTGGCTCAGACCGCGGGTGACGTCGAGGCGCGGCAGGTCGTCGGGCAGCACCCACACGAGCGGGTCGTCGCCCCGGTCCGCCGCGAGCCGCAACAGGTCATGCGCGACCGCCCCCTCCGACAGGTCGATGACGGTGAGCCGCGCCCCCACCGCCAGCCGGGCCGCGCCCATCGTCGTGACGGCCGCGGACCACCCGGCGAGCGTCCCGCCGACGACGTCCACCCGGTCGACGCCCGGCGGAACCGCCACCGGATACCACTCCCGCTGCCCCTCATAGGCCGACCGGCGCCGCTCCCACTCCGCCCTGGCCGTCGCATACGCCTTCTCGGCCGCGTCCCGCCGCCGCTCCCGCTCCGCACGCTCGCGCTCCTCCGCCTCCCGCTCCCGCGCGATCCGCGCCCGCACACCCCGCTCGTCCCGCCACAACGCACCACCCGTGATCCCCAGCACACCCCCGAACGCCACCACCGTCACACCCGCGAACGCCCACGGAATCACCCCGACCAACCCGCACAGGAACACAAGCAGGACACCGGCGAGCGTCCCCCCGAACACGATCCGCAGCGGAAGCGCCGCCATATGCTCATGCGGCCGCCGGGCCGGCGGCGCCGCCGCCGCCCGTTCGGGCTGCTCGGGACGCCCCGGAGGCGGCCCCGGATCGGGGTGCACCTGCGCGTACCGCCAGCCCACATAGACGCGGTCGGGCTGCGTCAGCCGCGCCATCGCGGACCCACTCGCCATGTCCGTCACGTCGAGAGACCCCTGAGAGTCGCGGGAATGATGGGAACGCCTCGGGGTGGCCAGGTCGATTTCTACCTAGGTCTACACAGCCCAGGGTAAAGAGCTTGCCCCGTCCCCGCCCCCCGTTCAACCGAACACCCCCAAAACCCGCCCCCAACTCCCCAAACCACCCCCACCCACCCTGACCACATCCGGCCACCCCTAGCCTCCACGGCAGCGCTCAAGCCCCCAGGGCTGAGGAGCCGACCGGAGGCTCTGCGACTCGCCCGAGGGCCGAGACGACCACAAATAAGGCACGGTCCTCTCTGTGCATCAAGGGCCTTGCCAGATCAAGGGGCTCCGGAACCGCGCAACAAGACAGCTCTTATCCGCTTAACCTCACTTACCCAAGCCTCGTACTTCGGTGACGGCGCCCATAGTTGTCTGACGTCAGATTCCGGCGCGACGATATAATCGAGCGCCTGCACCGCCAGCGAAGCATCCTCGCTTGACGACGGACAGCCGATGCGATGCAGACTGGTCTTCAAGCTCATCGAGGTAGTCCTCGGCCGTGTCGCTGTCGAGCGGGCCTGATCCCCAGGTTCCCATCTCTACCTCCAAGGCCACTAAGCCAGTCACGCGAGCTTTTCGACCGGTTTCACCGGCCGCGAGTCATCGGCCCGGAGCGGGGTTATCGGTCTTCGATGAGTTCACTAGTTTCTGTACCGACTCGGGTGTGTCCATTTCCTCAGCAGCCACCACAAGGCGCTCGTAGTACGCCGAGGTGATCGAGTGAGAATCCTCGTAGATCCAGGAGCACATAGCGTCGAAAGCCAACTCCTCTTCGCCGACTCTCATCAGGTGGCGAACGTCCCCTATGACCTCCCCTCTAGTCAGCGGGGATTCTTCAAGTAACTCCGTTATCATCTTCCGCAAATACAGGTAACGCTCCACGACCCGGACTCCTCGCTCAGCGCATTGCTATTCCGTCCAACCCCGCGGGTTGGACATGGACTCAATCGAGAAGGCCTGGGAAGCTTTTACTTCTTTGCCGGTTTCTCTCCGATAGGCATCTTCGGCGATGTAGAGAAGCAGTTCGGCGGACTGGGAGGAGGGTCTGACGAAACGCGCAAACTCCGAGCTTGTTTCGAGGCAGGCATGATATGCTTCTCTGCCCGCCAGGACACATGCACAACGCGCGTACAGGAAGTGGTCACCTGTTTGCGGGAGCGTCAGGCCCTTGAATTTCACGGGGATCTCGGCTAGTTCTCGTCTGTCGATCTCATAGAGCGCCGCGCGCAACTGCTCGACGAAGTCGATCAGCTCGGCAGGGGGCAACCCGTTGAGTCGTGCGGATACTCTCTCAAGAGCCGCTTGCACGTCCACTGAGGTTTGCACCGAATTCGACCCGATGACACTCCAGAACTCAGGCAAAGGAACCACCGGTCGCTTGACGTCTGACCCACAGGACTTTGCTGGGGGCGGGGTCGTCGGGTTCGAGCGTGGTTTGGAATGGCTGCGTTGGTGCGGGTTGGAGTATGGGCGCGGAGGTTAACGGGAGGTCGGGGGTCATAGGTCGCGGCAGTTGGGGCCGGTGCAGGTGCGGTAGGTGGCTACCAGGGACTTCAGTTCCGCTTTTCGGGCGGTGGGGGCCTGGGTCCACATGTTTCCGAGTTCCCAGGGGTCCCGGGCCAGGTCGTAGTACTCGCGGTCGCCGTTCTCGTATTCGACGTAGAGTTCGTTGGCCGTGCGGACCGCGTAGTACGTGGGCGGGTTGCCGCCGTACTTTCGGGGCAGATCGGGGTCGGTGTGGCGGTAGTTGGGGCCGAGGTGTTCGATGAACGCGGTCGTCCGCCAGTCGGGGACGGGACGTCCGTGCAGGAGCGGCACCAGTGACCGTCCGTCCGCTGAGGCTGATGGTTTGAGACCCGCCAGTTCCTCGAACGTCGGGCAGATGTCGGTGTTCTGCGCGAACCGTCGCTCGGTCTTCCCGGCCGGGACGCCGGGGCCCGCGACGATCAGGGGAACGCGGATGTCGGTGTCGTAGGCGGTCAGCTTGCCCTCGACGAGCCGGTGTTGGCCCAGGTGGTAGCCGTTGTCGGAGTTGAAGACGAAGTAGGTGTCGGCGCCCCGGCCCTTGGCGTTGACGGCGGCCTCCAACTGGCCGACCAACCTGTCGATCGACTGGACGGACCGCACCCGCTCGCGGTACGACCTGTCGATGGTGAGGAGCTGGCGCCTCTTCATCCTCGGGTACTTGCGCAGCCAGGCGGGCTTGTCGGAGATGTCGGGCTCGTTGAAGCCGGGGGTGCGGGGCGCTCGGAGGTTGCGGAACTTGGCGGCGTCCTGCGGCGCGGGCGTCGCCGGGGCGTGGGGGGTGAACGTCGACATGTGCAGCATGAACGGCTGCTTGGCGTCGGCGGACCGGTTGATGAAGTCGACGCCCTTGCCGCCGAGGACCGTGGTGAGATAGTCGCGCGGCGACCGTCCGTGGTAGGTGAGGGTGCCGTTGCCGTTCAGGTAGTAGTTGTAGTTCGCGTATCCGAGGCCCGTCACCTGCCATTCCGTCCAGCCGGGCGGCACGTGCGTGCGGGAGGAGCCTTGTCTCTTCGTGGTCTCGTAGCCGTTCAGGTACTTGCCCATGAGCGCCGTCCGATACCCGGCCTTCTGGAGCGACACGGCGAACGTGTTCTGCTCGTTGCCGCGGTCGCGGAACACCGAGAACCCGCCCATCGGCGGGTCGTTGCTGCGCACGCCGGTGTTGTGGGGGTACTTGCCGGTCAGAATCGTGGCGCGGGACGGACAGCACAGTGTGTCGGCGACAAAGTAGCTGGAGAACGTCATGCCGCGCTTCTGCAACCGCTGGACGTTCGGCATGTACTTGACCAGGTCCCACGACAGGTCGTCGGTGAGGATGTACACGATGTTGGGTCGCTTCGGCTTCGCGGGGCTGGCCGACACCCGTCCGCCCTTTCCTTCGCCGGGGTCCGCGGGGCTCGCGCATCCGGCCAGCACCAGCGCGCCCGCCAGCAGCGCCGCCCGCACCCCGTGCCATCGTCGTCGCGGCCTGGCGACCAGCATCCATTCCCCTTGGTGATACGTGGAGCGAGTGGTACGTCGGGCAGCGGGCCCGCCGATCATGATCAGGTTAGGGCACGCCGGCGGGCGGAGCCGCCGGAACGGGATCGCGCGGCGGCGGACCCGAGACGGGCGGACCCGCGCCGTTCCGGCGGATCTGCGCGACCGCGGCCATCAGCCGTGGCCGCATCAGCCGCTGCAACGGCCTCTCGACCAACCGGTACACCAGGACGGCCGTCACCAGGGACGACACCGTGATGACCGGCAGGACGACCAGCCGATCGATGATCGGATGCGGGAAGAACGCCTTCACGATGGCCCGCGCCACCATCTCGTGCACCAGGTACAGCGGGTAGGCGACCGCGCCGAGGAAGGTGAAGCCGCGCCAGCTCAACCAGGACAGCTTCCGCGACGCGACGAGGGCCATGATCGCGTAGAGGAGCGTGACGACGATCGGAATCACGATCTCGTGCACGCCCTTCCACTCGTTCAGCGGGCTGATGTCGTTCACCAGGTAGTGCACCGACAGCGCCCAGGACGCCGCGATGATCAGCCAGAGCACGAGGTTCGACCCGAAACGATGGATCAGGAAGAACGCCATCCCGGCGATGAAGTACGGCGCCGTCGTCGGCAGGAACATGGCGTTCAGAAATTCGCTGTCGGTCTCGTTCGCGTAGGCGCCGACGAGCAACCAGGAGACCATGAAGGTGACACATCGCGCGTAGGTGATACCGGCGCGGGCGAAAAGCGCGATGAGCACGTAGAAGTGCAGTTCCACCCACAACATCCGGTAGACGACCTCCAGCGGCGTGACATGCAGCCCGTCCTGGAGCATCGTGAGGTTCGGCAGGAATCGTCCGACGGGGTCGTCGCCTTCCTCGTACGGCACCGCCGAGTCGCAGATGAGGAAGAGCGACAGGCTCAGCAGGACGCTGAACCAGTACGCCGGATAGATCCGCACGACCCTGGCGACGGCGAAGTCGGCGACGCCGCGGTTCCACACGGCCATCAGGATGACGAAGCCGCTGATCAGGAACGCCAACTCGATGCCGAGGTAGCCGAAATGCGCGACCGGCGCCAACTCCGGATAGATCTTCTGGGCGTCCCGTCCGGGCCAGATCGTGCTGCGCACCCCGGCGAAATGGTGCAGGACGATCGCGACCACGGCGACGAAGCGCAGCAGATCCAACTCGCGTAGCCGCGGCGGCCCCGGGGGGAGCGCCGCGACGCGCGGGGGCGCGGAAGCGGGCATCGAATGGGTGACGGGACGGGTCATCTGGCGACCTCCGCGGTCTTGCGTGCCGGGGTCTGGTTACGTGGAATCGGGACGCGGCTCTGACGCAACCGGACGAGCCCCGCCTTGAGCCGGGGACGAAGCAGACGCTGCGCCGGCTCCTCGACGAACCGGTGCACCAGGTACGCCGTGGGGAGGGCGACGGCGCAGAACACGCCGAGAAGCGCCCACCGCCCGAGCGCGGAACCGATGAAGTGCGCCAGCGTTCGCGCGACGGTCTCGTGGACCAGGTAGAGCGGGTAGGTGAGAGCGCCCAGGAGGGTGAACCCTCGCCAGCTCACCATGTCGAACTGGTGGGTGGCGACCATGGCCATGATCAGGAAGAGGAACGTGACACCGCCGGTGACGACGGCGTCCCACACTCCCGGCCAGGCCAGTTCCTTGGTGACGGACGCGATCCGGTACGGGACGGCGAGTGCCCAACATCCGGCCACGATCAACCACAGGAGGAGGTTCGAGCCGAACCTGTGGATCAGGAAGTAGGCCATGCCCGCCACGAAGTACGGGGCCCACGACGGCATGAGCGCGATGGTGAGCGGTGTGAAGTCGGCTTCTTGGGCGAACACTCCCAGCACGATCCAGCCGACCATGAACGCCACACAGCGCTCGTAGGTGATCCCGCGCCAGACGAGGAAGGCGATCAGCACGTAGAAATGCAGTTCGAGCCACAGCGTCCAGTACACGATCTCCATGTGCGGCACACCCAGCCCCGGGTGCAGCATCGTCAGGTTCGACGGGTACGGCCGGATCGCGTCGGGTGAGTTCAGCGGTGCCGCGCCGACCACGAGAAAGCCGACGAGGGCCAGCGTGACGCCGAACCAGTAGCCGGGGAAGATGCGCACGACCCGCGAGACGGCGAAGTCGCCGACGCCGCGTCCCCACGCGCTCATCAGAATCACGAAACCGCTGACCAGGAAGAAAAGGTCGACGCCGAGCGTCCCGAAGTGCGCGATCTGCGCGATGCCCGGCATGTAGTGGTGGTTCTCCACGCCCCATCCGCCGAGCCTGGGCACGAAGTGGTGGAGCATCACCAGCAGGGCGGCGAGGAAGCGGAGCATGTCCAGTTCCCGGAGCCGCCGCTCGGTGGGCGGAACCGGCGTCATCGGCCCGCCTCGACCGCCCCCGACGGGTTCGCCTCGGCGCGGCGGCGTTCCTGCCGTTTCTTGAGCAGCATGTCGGCGGCGGTGTCGATGTCGCCGTCCCACCGCACGCGGCCGTCCTCAAGGAAGACGCCGCGTGTGCAGAGCTGCCGCAGCAGGTTGGCGTCGTGGGCGACGACCACCATGGTGCGGCCGCTGTCGCGATATTCGTGGAGACGTTCGATGCATTTGCGGCGGAACAGCGGGTCTCCGACGGCCAGGACCTCGTCGATGAGGAAGACGTCGGGGTCGGTGTGCACGGCGATGGAGAAGGCCAGCCGCATGAACATGCCCGAGGAGTAGAACCGGACGGGCTGGTCCAGGAACCGTCCGATGTCGGCGAACTCCACGATCGAGTCGAACTTCCGGAGCGTCTCCTCGCGGTCCATACCGAGGATGGCGCCGTTCAGGAACACGTTCTCGCGTCCGGTGAGGTCGGGGTGCAGACCGGCGCCGACCTCGATCAGCCCGGCGATCCGGCCGCGGACCCGGACCGACCCCTCGTCGGGTGGCATCACCCCGGAAATGATCTTCAGGAGGGTGCTTTTGCCCGAGCCGTTCAGCCCGACCAGCGCGACGGCCTCGCCGACGTCGATGGTGACGGAGACCGCGTCCAACGCGGTGAAGCGGTCGCGGAGCCTTTTACCGTGCAGCGTCCGTAGCGTCATGTTCTTGATGGAGCGGGCGTGCCGTAGCGTGAACCGTTTCGTCACCGCGTCGACGACGACCGCGCGCCGGGGCTCGTCCATCAGAGTTCCTCCGCGAAGCGGCGCTGCAACCGGGAGAAGACGAACTGGCCCGCGCCGAGCAGCAGCACCGCGAGCGCGAACGCGATGAACGCGTCCCTCGTGAGGTGCGCGGGGAACGGGAGCGTCCCGTCGGTCGTCGGCCACCAGAAGGCCCGCTCGAACAGCAGGACGCCCAGGGTCAGCGGGTTCGCCAGGTAAAGGTCCAGGGCCCAGCCGGGGGCGGTGTCCCGCACCATCGTCCACGGGTAGATCATCGGCACCGACCAGGTGACGAACAGGGTCACGATGTCGACGGCCTTGGCGGTGTCCCGGTAGAAGACGTGGAGCGCGGAGCAGATCAGCCCGAGACCGATGCCGAGCGTCGCGACGAGCGCGAACCCGAGCAGCGCCGAGCCGATCGCCGCGGCCGACGGCGTCCACCCCCAGGCCACCGCGACGCCCATCACGATCACGAGGCCCGGCACCAGGTGGACGCACGACACGAGCAGCGACGCCACCGGGAACAGTTCGCGCGGCAGATACACCTTCCGGACGAGCGGGGCGTTGCCCACCACCGCGTGCGTCGTGTTGATCAGCGTCTCGTTGAAGAACGACACCAGCACCAGCGCGGAGAACATGAAGATCGGAAAGTGTTCGATCTGTTCGCTCATCCGGAGGAACACGCCGGCGACGAAGAAGAACACCGCGAAGTGCGCGGCGGGCCGCACGTACGACCAGCCGAGGCCGAGCAGCGACCCCTGGTAGCGGGCGCGCAGCTCCCGCCGCACGATCAGCCTGAGCAGGTAGCGGCGGCGGACGACCTCGGTGAGGCCCCCGCCGCGTCCCGGCTCGGCGAGCTCCGGTTCGTGCGCGCCCGCCGTCCCCGAGACCGAGGTCATCGGTGCCGCCGCGCCGTTTCGAACGTCTCGCGCCACTCGTCCGGTGAGGTGAGCACCGGCAGCGCCTGCCGGTAGCGCTCGCTCAGCGACGCCCAGTCCTTGCCGAGCCGGGCGTGCAGCGCCGTCGCCCGGCGGATCAGCGACCAGAACCGCTGCGGGTCGCGCTGGTACCAGGAGACCTTCGTTCCGTCCGCGGACGAGACGAGGGCGCTGTTGAACTTCGTCAGCAACCACCAGGTCTGGTCGACGTGCGGGACGAGCGCCTCCGGATGCGTCCGCGGGAACGGACCGACCGGCTTGACCTGGCGGGCCGCGCCGAGCAGGGCCGTCTGGAACATGGCGCGCCGGTTCTTCGGCGGGACGACGTCACGGCCCTTCCGCGGCGGCTTGCTGCGCTTGACCTCGGGGAACTCGTCCAGGTCCGACTTGGCCCGGGCGTCGACGAACCGGGCGCGGAGATCCCGCAGCTCCCCCATCTTCGTGACGATCGACGGGTGCAGGTCCTCGGGGCCCTTCAGCGCGTCCTCGATCGCCATCAGCATCAGCTCGGCCGTGGAGTACTGCATGGCCAGAGCGTGTTTGATGGTGATGAACAGGCTCTCCTTGAGCATGTTGCCGCCGCGGTCGTACGGCGAGTACATCAACGCGGTGATGATCCGGTTGCGTTCGGTGAAGTAGGCCTGCCAGTCGGTCATGACGTCCTTGGAATGCCACGGCACATGCCACACCGCGGCGCCCGGCAACGACACGGTCGGGAAACCGGCGGCCTTGGCGCGGAGCCCGTACTCGATGTCGTCCCACTTGATGAAGAACGGCAGCGAGAGCCCGACCTTGCGGATGACCTCGACCGGGATCAGGCACATCCACCACGCGTTGTACTCCACGTCCGCGCGCCGGTGCAGCCAGGGCGTGTGGCGGAGCGGGGCGTCGGCCAGGTTGTGCGACATCTCGGTGTGCGCCGCCGGGACCATCCACCACCGGTAGCGGGCGATGCTCTCGCCGAACACGTGCAGCACCGACCGGTTGTAGAGGTCGAGCATGTGGCCCCCGACGAGCATCGGCGCACGGGCCAGGTCGGCGAACGTCGTCGAACGCAGGATGCCCTCGGGTTCGAGGATGACGTCGTCGTCCAGGAGAAGCGCGTAGTCGCTGCGCCCCGACTCGACGGTCTCGTGCATGACCCGGGCGAAGCCGCCGGAGCCGCCGAGGTTGGCCTGGTCGATGACGCGGAGCCGGTCCCCGAGCGCCTCCGCCGCGGCGGCGAAGTCGGGATGGTCCTCGATCCGGTCGGTGCCCTGGTCGACGACCAGGATCTCGTCGACGACGTCCAGGACGTCGCCCGCCTTGGCCAGGGCCGTCAACTGCTCGACGCAGAACTTCGGCCGGTTGAACGTCGTGATGCCGATCGTGGCGGTTCCCGGCCGGGTACGGTCGGTGACCGCGCACCAGTCCGCGCCGTCGAGGACGGCGGTACGGCCGTCGGCGATGATGTCGAACCAGTACCAGCCGCCGTCGATGAACGGCGCGAGCGGAAGGTCGACGGTCTCCTCGACGGAGGACTCGGAGTCGATGTGCAGCGACTTGATCCGCTCCAGATGGCCCTTCCCCGTGGAGCGGTAGATCAGGATCGTCGCCTCGCCGCGGACCCGGACCCGCAACCGGACATTCTCGATCGTGCTCCAGCGGCGCCAGTACCCGGCGGGGAAGGCGTTGAAGTAGCTGCAGAACGACACCCGCGTGCCGGACGGGACGACGATGCTGCGGCGGCCGATGATCTCGGCGCTGTCGTCCTGGGACGACGGCCGGAACGCCGCCGCACCACCGGCGTCACCGTCCTGCTCCGCCAGGACCCGCTCGGCCGCGCTCTCCAGGTCGGCGGTGCGGCGGCCGAACACCGCGTTCCCGTCCACGTACAGCTTCAGCACGTCGAAGTCGCGTTCGCCGGGCATCACGACGCGGTGCAGGACGCGCAGCCCCGCACCGGGGACGGCGGAGTCGGCGGCGCGTTCGGCGGTCGCGTGCCCGTCCGCCGCGGGCTTCGTGGAAGGCTTCGGCCGCGTGGTCTGCTCCGTCATCGGTCAACTCCTCCGCTGATCAGCCGCTCGCCCTTCTCGAAGTGGGGCCGCAGCCGGTTCTCGACCAGGCCCAGCGCGCTGGCGATCGCCATGTGCATGTCAAGGTACTGATAGGTGCCGAGGCGCCCGCCGAACAGGACGCCGTCCTCCCGCCGGGCCATCTCCCGGTAGCGGCGCAGGCGCTCGCGGTCGCCGGCGGTGTTGACGGGGTAGTACGGCTCGTCGTCACGGCCGGCGGACCGCGAGAACTCCCGCATGATCACCGTTCGGTCGTCCGGGTAGTGCCCGCGCTCGGGGTGGAAGTGCCGGAACTCGTGGACGCGGGTGTACGGGACGTCCTCGTCCGCGTAGTTCATCACCGGCGTTCCCTGGAAGTCGCCCGTCGGCACGACCTCCATCTCGAAGTCCAGCGTCCGCCAACCCAACTCGCCCTCCGCGAAACCGAAGTAGCGGTCGAGCGGGCCGGTGTAGACGACGGGGACCCGGCCGACGAGGTCGTCACGCAGGTCGAAGAAGTCGGCGCCGAGCCGCACCTCGATGTTCGGATGGTCGGCCATCCGCTCCAGCCACGGGGTGTAGCCGTCGACCGGCAACCCCTCGTGGGTGTCGCCGAAGTACCGGTTGTCGAAGGTGTACCGCACCGGCAGCCGCGTGATGATCTCCGCGGGCAGGTCGCGGGGGTCGGTCTGCCACTGCTTGGCCGTGTAGCCGCGGATGAACGCCTCGTACAGCGGCCGTCCGATGAGCGACACCGCCTTCTCCTCCAGGTTGCGCGGTGCGCGTCCGGCGAGTTCCGCGGCCTGTTCGGCGATCAGGGCCCGCGCCTGGTCGGGGGTGAACGCCCGGCCGAAGTACGCGCAGATCGTGCCGAGGTTGATCGGCAGCGGGTACACGCGGCCCTTGAACGTCGAGTACACGTGGTGCCGGTAGTCGGTGAACCGGGTGAAGCGGTTCGCGTACTCCCACACCCGCTCGTTGGACGTGTGGAAGAGGTGCGCGCCGTACCGGTGGATCTCGATACCGGTCTCGGGCTCGTCCTCGCTGTAGGCGTTGCCGCCGATGTGGTCGCGCTTCTCCAGGACCAGTACCCGCAGCCCCAACCCGGTCGCACAGCGCTCGGCGACCGTGAGCCCGAAGAAACCCGATCCCACCACTACTAGATCAACGTTCACGATTCATCTTCCTGCGACGCCCCCGTCGCGTCGTGGGGCCGATCCGTGCCGCACCCGGGCCCGAGCCTCGCGGGGTTCGAGGGGCGGTGCCGTGGATCGGTGATGAGGAGCTGAGGTCGACACTGAGAATTGGTACAAAGGATCCGGCAAGGGCCGCGCGGCCAAGATACCGAGATCATCCTCCCACTTGTGCGGAATCGCCCCGGTTGGCCGTTGAACTTTGCCTGTGAACCAGATCGGCGCCTCGTGCGTCGTCAGCGAGCCCTCCGAGGAGTTCACCGGTGGCAGTGCCCTCCGGCGGTCCCACACCCGCCGTGTACCTTCACATCGGCGCGCCCAAAAGCGGGACGACGTACCTGCAGAGCATGTTGTGGGACAACGCCGAGGCGTTGTCCGAGGCGGGAGTCCTCCTGCCGGGCGACTCGTTCGACGCGCACGTCCGGGCCACCCGCGACCTGCGCGGCCTGAGCCGTGAGCCGGACGATCCGAGGCCCGCCTGGGAGGGCGCGTGGGACGAGCTCGCCGCCGATGTCACCGACCATTTCGGTGATCACGTCAAAGAGCCCGCGTACCGCGTCGCCGTGATCTCCAACGAAGTCCTCTGCGCGGTGGACGACGAGGGCGCCGAACGGGCCGTACGGTCCCTCGCGCCATACGAGGTGCACATCGTCTATTCCGCCCGCGACCTGGCGGGGCTGCTGCCCTCCGAATGGCAGGAGTACGTCAAGCACCGGTTCCACTACGATTTCGACCACTGGCTTCATGAGGTGGTCGACGGTCCACGCGGCGGCGGCGCGGCCCAGTGGTTCTGGCGTGTGCACGACATTCCCGAGGTGCTCGGACGGTGGGCCCGGCACGTCCCGCCCGAACGCGTCCACGTCCTGACGCTGCCCGGCCCGGACGCTCCCCGCGAGCGGCTCTGGGAACGCTTCGCGGCTCTGGTGGGCGTCGACCCCGCCGTCGCCGACCCGTCGACGGCCCGCGCGAACGCGTCCCTGAGCTGGACGGAGACCGAGCTGCTGCGCGCGGTGAACGCCGCCGTCGACGAGAGCGTGCCGATGTGGCTGTACCACCGGTTGGTCACCGACGTCCTGGCGTTGAAGATCCTGCCCGGTCGGGGCGAGCCGGGTCGTGTCCCGCTGCCGCTGGATCGTCGCGCCTGGGCGGCGGACAAGGCCCGCGAGCTGACCGGGGCGATCCGTTCCGCCGGCTACGACGTCGTCGGTGACCTGGCGGAACTCCTCCCCGGGCAGTCGCCGAGTGAACGGGAGCCCGCAGGGCCGAGCGGCTTCGCTCCCGGTCAGGCGGAGTTGCTCGACGTGGCCGCCCACACCATTCTCGGGCTTCTCGACCAGGTCTCCGTGCTCACCGAGGAGCTCACCGAACTGCGGCGCGAACGGTCGGAGCAGCACGAGACCGCGCTCCCCAAACTGATGGCCCGTCATCTGAGCGAACGGAACCAGGCCGTCTGGAAGATGCGAGTCGGGTACTGGCATCTCAAGGAGCGGCTCAAGGGAATCGAGCCGCCGCCCGAGCCCGAGCCCGAGGCCGACGCGGGCGACGACGCGGCGGCCGGTCCCGGCATCGTCCTGTCCCAGCGGGCCCCGGTGCGGTGAACAGAGCGGTGAACAGGGCGGGTGAGGGAGCGGTGAACGGCGGCGCGTTCAGCCCGTTCGTCACCGCCGTCGTGGTCACGCACAACCGGCGGGAGCTCCTCATCGAGGCCCTGGACGCGATCGGTGTCCAGACCCGGCCACCGGATCGCCTGATCGTCGTGGACAACGCGTCCGGCGATGGCACGCCCGACCTCGTCCGCGACCGTTACCCGCACGCCGAGCTGGTCGAGCTTCACGTCAACACCGGAGGCGCGGGCGGGTTCGCCGCCGGGACGGCCCGCGCGCTCGACACTCCCACCGACACGACCGCGCTGATCTGGTTGATGGACGACGACACCGTCCCGGAGCCCGGTGCGCTCGAAGCCCTGCTGGACGCCTGGGAACGGTCGCCCCGACCACCCACCCTCGTCGCCAGCCGCGTCGTGTGGACCGACGGCCGCGACCATCCGATGAACACCCCGCGTGTCAAGCCGGGGGCGTCCCGGGCGGAGTTGGCGGCCGCGGCGGAGGCCGGATGCACGCCCGTCCGGTCCGCCTCGTTCGTGTCCGTGCTCGTCGACGCGGCGGCGGTGCGCGAACGCGGCCTCCCGGTGGCGGACTACTTCCTGTGGAACGACGACTTCGAGTTCACCACCCGACTGCTGCGCGGTCGGACGGGGTTGTACTGCCCCGCGAGCGTCGTCGTCCACAAGACCAGAACGTTCGGCGGCGCGGACGCCGACCCGGGCGACCGCTTCTACTACGAGGTGCGGAACAAGCTCTGGCTGTTCACGCGCAGCCGTGGCCTCGGCCCCGCCGAACGCCTGCTGTACGCCGGATCCTCCGTCCGGCGCTGGGCGCGCACGTACGCGCGGTCGCGTGACCGGGCGACCCTGCGCAGGGGGCTGCGGGCCGGTTTCCGCGACGGCGTGCGGCGGCGTCCCCGACCGACCGAGGACGTCATTTCGGGCGCGGCGCGCCGATATGATCCCTGACGACATGGACCAGACAGGGCCAATGGGAGGGCGGGTGTGACTTCGCAGGGGACCCCGGACGACGAGCGCAGGGACGACCTACCCGATGAGGGCTCGCCGGCCCAGCACCTGCCGGGACCGCCCCCACCGCCGCACTGGCTCACCGAGGACGACGAGCAGAACGAATCCGGCGGGCCCGAAGTGGTCGGCGAAGTCGGCGGGACGGCCGAGGACGAGCCGATCGGCGACGCCGAGGAAACACGGACCCAGGTCTTCCCGCGAAACGGGCGTCCACCGAGGCCACCGGAAGTACTCGACGAAGCGGAAGAGTCCGAGCGACCGGCGGCGCCGACGCCACCGGTCGGCGACATGGCCGACTTCACCATGACCGACTTCTCCCGCGGCACGACCTTCGACGCCCCGGAGACCGGCGGCGCGCGGTCCGACGCCACGGACGACGACGAGGACCGTACCCGCGTCGTACCCGGGCTGGGTCCCACCCCGGAACCGGAGCCGGACGAACAGGACCTGCCGCCCCTCCCGCCTTTCCCGTGGGCGCAGGAGATCCCCGACGCTCCCGCGTTCGGGCAGCCCCCGCCCGACGCGTCCGCGCTCCCCGAACTTCCGCAACCCGCACCCCCACACCCCGCGTCCCCGCAACCTCCGCCTTCGCAACCGGCGTCACCGCAACCTCCGCCTTCGCAGCCTCCGCCTTCGCAGCCCGCGTCCCCGCCCCAGCTCCCGGCCGCCGCGGCTCAACCCCCCGCCCCGCTCCCGGCGCCGCCGCCTCCCGCGGCACAGCCCGAGTACGCGCCAGAGCCGTTCCCCTGGGCGCAGGAGATTCCGGAAACCCCGAGGACGCCCGCTCCCGAGCCGTTCCCGTACGCGCAGGAGATCCCCGGCCAGACACCGGCCCCGCCCTCGCGTCCCGCCGCTCCCGCCCCCTTCCCGTACGCGCAGGAAGTCCCCGGTCCGGCACCGGTCGGCGCCCCGCTGTCCGCCGCGCCGCCGCCCGCGATCGAGGAGCCGTGGCGCACCACGACCGCTCCGCGGCGCAAGGGCGGCCGCAAGAAGGTGATCTTCGGCGTTCTCGGCGGTGTCGCCGCCGCCGCGCTCGTGGCGGGCGGCGTCTTCTTCGTGCTCGACCACGGTGCCGGCTCCGACGGCGGCGGAGACGCGAACGCCCAGGTCGCCGGCAAGCTGTTCCCCGCCGACCCCGCCGCCCGCTCCGACGGCCGTGACCAGGAACTCACCGGCGTCGCGGCCTCCGGTTCCACGGTGGTGGCCGTGGGAGGTGAGGCCCACCCGGGCACCTACCGGGGCGTGTTCGTGGTGTCCACGGACGGCGGCCGCACCTTCAAGGCCGCCGAGGTCAAGGGCCTGGACGGCGGCGCGCCCGGGGACGCGGAGGTGCCGCGGGCGGTCGACGGCGGTCAGGGCGGCTGGATCGCGATCGGCACCCGTCCCGGCGGTGGCGTCGTGTGGACGAGCGACGACGGCCAGGTCTGGCAGCGTCAACCCGACGCCGTCGGAGACGCCTTCGGTTCCGGAGGCCGCGTCACCCAGATCGTCCGCACCGACAAGGGTTTTCTCGCCATCGGTGAGCACTCCCGCAAGGGCGACTTCAGCGACGCGGTACCGGCCGTCTGGCTGTCGGGCGACGGCAAGAGCTGGGAAGCCCTGACCGGCAAGCAGGTCGGTCTCCCGCTCCGCGGCAAGGTCTCCCTTGAGGCGGCGGCGGCGAGCAGCGGTGTGGTTCTGATGGGCAGCGCGCACACCCCGAGCCCCGGCAAGCCGCCGTTCCGCCGGGCGTGGCGGTCCACCGACGGCGGCCGAACCTGGACACCCGCGAAGATCCCCGCGCCGAAGGGCACCCGTGGCCTGCGGGTCGGCGGTGGCGAGGCGGGACTGGTCGCCGTCCGGGAGGTCAAGTCCGGCAAGTCGATCTACGGCCAGGTCTACACCTCGACGGACGCCAACAAGTGGCAGAAGGGCGGCAGGCTCCAGGCACCCGGGTACCAGTGGGTCCACCAGCTGCTGCCCGTCGACTCCGGCTACGCCGGGATCGTGCAACTCAGCCGCGACCTTCTGGTGGTCCGCTCGTCGGACGGCAGGAGCTGGCAGAACGCCGGTACGCTCCCCGGGGCGTCCAACCGGGCCCTGCTCGGAGCGGCCGCCGGCGGGCAGCACACGGTGCTGGTCGGCCACGACGCCGCCAACGGTGACCTGAACGCGCTGTTGGCGGTCCGCGACGCTCGCGGCACCGAGATCCCCGTCGACCCGCTCAAGATCCCCGGCGCCTTCCACAACGACCAGGCGGTCACCGCCGTCGGCGGGACGGACACCCACGTGGTCGCGGTCGGCAGCACGGGCGGCGACGCCGCGATCTGGACGTCCGCGGACGGTTCCGCGTGGAGCCGCGCACGCTTCCCCGGCGGAATGTCCCGTCCGGCGCTCCAGCGACTGTCCGGCGTGGTGCACGGCGGCGCGGGCTGGCTCGCGGTCGGCGACGGCGGCGGTCCGCCGCGCAGGCCGCTGGTGCTGACGTCGGCGGACGGCTCCGTCTGGAAGCCCGTCGACACCGACCCGATGTTCGATCCAAAGGGGTCGCAGGCGCTCGCCACCATCGGCGCGGCCGCCGGTCCGGCCGGGTACGTGGTCGTCGGCGAGGACGGGCCGTCCGGGGCGATCTGGTTCTCACCCGACCTCAAGACCTGGCAACGGGGCGGGGGTCTGCGACGCAACGACCTCGCCGCCGCGACCAACGCCAACCGCTGGGTGCGCGCCGCGGCCGGTGGGACGTTCGGTTTCGTCGCGGTCGGTGGCATGCACAACCCGAAGTCCCCCGGCATCGGTCGTCCGGCGGTGTGGGCGTCGACCGACGGTAAGAAGTGGCGGATGCAGGAGCTCCCGTTGCCCGCCGGGCTGGCGCAGGCCTGGTTCACGCAGGTCGCGGCCAAGGGGAACGTCCTGGTCGCGACGGGCGAGGGCCTGGGCTCGTCCGGGACGGACGGGTTCGGCTTCGTCTCCTCCGACGGCGGGCGGACCTGGCGTGAGACCGACCTGCCGGCACCCGGCTCGGCCGGATCCGTCCGGGTGACGGCCGTGACGGCGACGTCCCAGGGCTTCGCGATGACCGGCACCACCGGAAGCACCGGCATGTCCGACGTGGTCACATGGACCTCGGCCGACGGCACGACCTGGCAGGCGAAGGCGCCCGGCGGCGACGTCCTCGCCGGGACGGGACGGCAGGAGATCACGGGCCTGGCGCCGTTCAAGGACCGGCTGCTCGGCGTGGGACGAACCGTCACCCCCTCCGGTGAGCAGCCCGTCCTGTGGAACCGTCCTGCTTCGTAACCGGACCCCGGCGCGACGCGGCGCCCAGCGCTCGGGGTTCGGCGGGGCCGGAGCATAGTCAGGGACTTTCAGCTCCGGGACGTCCAGCTCGGGTCCTAGGGAACCGTCCTGTCACGTACCGGACCCCGGCGCGATGCGGCGCTCAGCGCTCGGGGTTCGGCGGGGCCGGATCGTAGTCGGGGACGTCCACGTCCGGGACGTTCAGCTCCGGGACGTCCACGTACCCGGGCTGTTCCGGCGCGGTCGCGCGGCGCGCGTCCGTACGGTCGCGGGACCGGTTGCGGCGGGCGCCGTAAGGTGCGACGACCCGCCGGTAGAACGGTTTGCGTATCAGCGTGGGGACGAGCCGGTAACCGCCCCGGACCATCACGTTCCGCCAGTACTGCGGCTGGGAGATGAAGCCCTCGCGGAGCATCTGGCGTTGGAGCCGCAGTTCCGAGCGCAGCAGGTCACGGCCGCCGCGCCGCTCGTAGGCGCCGTCCCCGACCCGGTAGTAGACGAGCGGCTCCGCGACGTTCACGACCCGCGCGCCGTTCGCGATCATGCGCGCGAACAGCCAGTAGTCCTCCATCAGGGGCAGGTCGCCGTACCCGCCCGCGGCGACGACGGCGCTGCGGCGGTAGACGACCGTGGGGTGGTTGAACGGGTCGTGGAGGCGGGAGTAGCGGGCGATGTCGTCGGGGTCGCTCGGCGGGATGCGGCGGCCGACGATGTCGGAGATGTCGGTGCCGAACTCCAGCAGGCCGGCGCCGACGAGGTCGGCGCCCGCGCGGACCAGCGGCACCTGCATCTGGAACCGGTGCGGCATGGCGATGTCGTCGGCGTCCATCCGGGCGACGATGTCGTACCGCGCGGCGTGCAGGCCCGCGTCCAGGGCGGGGCCCAGCCCGCGGTTGTGGGGAAGCCGGACGAACGACACCTCGACGGGGCTGTTCTCGACCAGTTCCCGCAGGCGGGAGGACAGCTCGGCGGAGACGGGTCCGTCCCGCACCAGGACCACCTGGTCGGGCGGGAGCGTCTGGTCGTGCACCGCGCTGTGGAAGGCGGCCCTGACGTGCTCCTCACGATCACCGCCGTAGACGGTCATCAGGAGGGAGAAGGGTTCGGGCTGCATGCGTCCGTTCCGGGGGGAGCGTGAGCACCCGGTAGAGCCCGGTGCGGGGGGCGGCTCCTCGGGGCGGAGATCGGGGGGATTCAGTTGGCCGTCTTAAAGGTGACGCTTCAGTCGGGGTGTTGGTTGGCCCGGCCAAGATACCGGTGCGCCCGGAGGGTCGGCATGACAATCGCCGACCAGATCAGGCTCCCGCGCAGATGTCACGGTCTGCCCGGATCTCTCCGGCGACCTTCGGCACCGTCGCGGTCCGGCCGCGGAGCACGGCGCCGTCCTTGCCGATGACGAGGTAGACGTAGCCGGGCTTGGCGGACTTCCAGGGGCGCGGCGGGTGGCCGGGCAGCGCGATCGCCAGCCGGGCCGCCTGCCGCTCGGCGCCCACCCCGTACAGGATCTGGGTGCGGCCGTAGCGCTTCTTGCTTGTGCCGACCTTCACGACGGTGAAGCCGCGTTCGGTGAGCTGGTCGGCGGTGCGCTGCGCGAGGCCCGGGGTGCCGGTGCCGTTGAACACGCCGACCCTGACCTCTCGCGGCGGAACCGGCGGGAGTTTGTTCTGGTTCTGCGCCGGGACGGGCGGCGGGGTCGGTTCGGGCAGCTTGTTGTCCTCCCGGACGGCCTCGAACAGCGGCTCCGCGAGTGCCCGGTCGAACTGGACGCGGTTCGGGTCCTGCGGGAACGCCTGCACGGGGACGGTGACGAACCGAACCTTCCCGGCGCTGATCTCGCGCAGGCTGCCCGCGATCTTCTGCATGACCGGCAGGGTGAGCCTGTCGTCCACCTTGATCGATTTGGCGACGGCGGAGAGGGTGGCGTAGGCGCGTCCGGGGTCGGCGAGCATGCCCTTGTCGGTGGCCTTCTTCACCACGGACGCCATGAACGTCTGCTGCCGTCTGATCCGGCCGAGGTCGGAGCCGTCGCCGAGGCTCCGGGTGCGGACGTAGCCGAGGGCCTGCTCGCCGCGCACGGTCTGGCGGCCAGCCCTGAGACGCAGTTCCGCCTTGGGGTCGTCGATGCGGTGCGGCACGCAGATCTCCACGCCGTCGAGCGCGTCCACGACCCGTTTGAACCCGGCGAAGTCCACCTCGACGTAGTGGTCGATGTGGATCTTGGTGAGGGACTCGATGGTCTTCCAGGTGCAGGCCGGGCCGCCGTTCGAGAACGCCGCGTTGATCATCCCGAACCGGGCGGGGACGACGGCGCCGTTCCTCTTCTCGCAGGACGGCATCTGCACCATCGAGTCGCGCGGGAAGCTGATGCCGATCGCGCTCTCGCCGCCGGGCGAGATGTGCAGCAGGACGGTGGTGTCGGAGCGCTGCCCGGCCTCGACGCCGTAGCGGGCGTTCTCGCCCTGGCGGCTGTCGGAGCCCATCAGCAGGATGTTCAGCGAGTTGTTGAGCTTCTCGGGACGGTCGTCGCCGAGGCGGCCGTCCACGTTCTCGCGGTCGATCTGGCTGTCGAGGCGGCGCCAGAACCCGTACGCGGTGAGGCTGGTCGCGACGAGGACGACCGACATCGCGATCGACACCCAGCCGAGCACGCGCCACAGACGCCCCCGCTCCGGCGGTTCCGGTGTCGGTGAGGCGTGCGCGGAGTACACCGGAGACGGCGCGGCGGCTCGCTGCATCCGTAACATTTCAGCACAGATTGGACAGCCGTCACCGTCGTCACGACAAAGTCGTCTCACCGCCCCCGGCCACCTGCGAGCGCGTCCGGCACGGCGTCCGGCGGCGCCGCGGGGGGCGCGAGGAGCCCGTCACGGCGCGGGTCCCGGTCGCTAGACTCCCCCGAAGATGAGCACAGTAGACGCGCTGACCGATCAGGCCATGGTCGTGCTACAGGACAGGCCGCTGGTGCCGCTGACGGCCTGGCTGAACAAGGCCGTCGGCGACTGCGCGGCGAGCGACCGCACCCTGCAGCTCGTCACCCCCCTGGCGTCCCGGCTGTCGCTGCCCCTCCGTACTGCCGCGTCCGGGAAGGAGATGCAGTGGGTCGTCCGTGACGGCGACGGCTACTACGAGGGACTGACCGGGCGGCCACTGAAGTGGAACGGCGGGACGTTCGTCCCGGTGCCCGAGGCCCGCGACTACTCGCCCGGGTTCACGACCCGTCCCACCGCGCCGATCGGCTCGCAGCTCACCATCGTCTACCGCACCAGGCACGGCGCCGAAGGCCACCTCAGCGGGCCCGTCGAACGCCTCCTGCAACTGCTCACCGGCAAGAACCCGGGCGGGCTCGGGGCGTCCGAGCCGCTGGAGCATCCCTGGAACGCCGACCGGTTCACCGAGTACGCGCGGGGACGGGCCAAGTCCCGGCTCATCGTCGGCGGCGACGGCCCCCGTCCCGCGCAGGCCATCTGCGACTTCACCTCCAACGCGGGCGGCACCGTCGCCGAGGTCAGCACCGTCACCATCGGCTACATGCCGGAGGACCCGCCGCCCCTCCAACATCTGCCGACGCTCGTCGGCGCGCTCGTCGCCGACCAACCCGTCGCGTCGCTGTTCGTCCAGCTCACCCCGGGTCGCGCGGACCTCACCACCGAACCCCGCTGGACAGGCGCGCCGGGGCCGGTCGCCCTCGCCGTCGCGGGCACCGTCGGCGGGCCGACCGGCCTGCCCGGTCAGCAGGTCGGACCGCAGCGTTCCCCGCTCACGTTCTTCCCCCTCGGCGACGGGCGCTCCGCGGACGGATGGCAGCGGCACAGTTTCCTCATGCAGCACCTCCGGTCGGCATGACGCTCCTCGCCGACCACCGTCCGCCGACCGGCCGGTCGGCGGTCTCAACAGCCGCCCCGCACCGCTGATGATCTACCCGTCAGGGATGATGTACGGTCCTGCCCATGGGGAACGCCGGTCAGCTCGACGCGCTTGAGCGGGCCGTCGAGGGGACGCTCGCCGAAGGATCGTTCGAGTTCGACGGCGAGGAGGCGGTCCTCCGCATCGAGGGATCCCTGATCCTCACCACGAGCTGGTTCCTGTCCTGCGGCGTCACGGGCGTCGGGCTGCTCCTCGGCGGAGCCGTGCTGTCCCTGGCGGGGTTGCAGGACGCGGCACGCTGGGCGCTCGCCCCCGGCGCGCTCATGCTCGGTCTCGTGCTCGGTTTCGTCGTCCTGCTGCGTTTCACCCCGCTGAGCGCGCTGTGGTCGGACCTGGAACTGAGGTTCGCGGAGCAGGTGATGGTGCACCGGCGCACCCGCATCTCTTTCGGCGACCTGCGGCCCGAGCACCTGGTGTGGAAGAACGGTCGGTTCTTCCGGCGCCTGTACGTCCGGCACCCGTCGCTGCGCAAACAGCTCGCCGGGTTCTTCGGCAGCGAGGAACGGCAGGCGGAGGAGTTCCGGCGACGCCTGTGGGAGCTGATCTCCGCGCCGGACCTTCCCGGCGTCCTCGCCCACGCCGCGCCGGACGCGGACCACCTCACCCCGGTGCAACGCTGGATCGTCGCGGCCGGAGCGCCCTACGGCGCGATCAACGGGTTCCGGCTCGACCGGCTCGGCGTCGCGCCGGACGCGGAAGCCGCCGCCGCCGACCGCCGTACAGCCCAGGAACTCCTCCACGACCCGTGGGGCGCCTACGACCTCGAACAGCTCCTCGGCGCCGTCAACTGGCTCGTCCAGGACGGGCACCGCGCCGACTTCACCCAGGACGCCGATCTCGCCGCCCGCTCCCCCGCCGCGCAGGAGGAGTACGGGACGCTGCTCCGCGAGGTCGACGACCTCATCGCCCGCGACCGGCTCGAACCCCCTTTCGTCGAGCGGCTGATCGAACTCGTGCGGGTCCGCTACGGCGACGAGGGCGGCTCGTACGCCCGGCTCGTCCCGCGGCTGCTGCGCGACGAGCCCGGCGCGGACGCCAGCGAGGAGGGCGCCGAACTCGCCCTTTTCCTTCACCAGCTCTTCAACGACCGCAACCACGCGTCCGAGGAACTGCACCGCCTGAAGGCCCTCGCCGACCCTGTGCTCCGCGCCAACGTCGGACGGTTCCTCATCTGGGACTACGGGCGGGCCCTGATGCTCTACCGGTGGGGCCACATGGTGGGGTGGCTGACGGAGGAGTACTGCTGGGAACGGATGCTGCCGCTGGCGCTCGACATCCAGCGGCGCTACTCGTCCTGGCAGGACATGGGCACCTGCTACTTGCAGGGCAGGTTGCTCTGGTCGGGCGGCGGAGGGAACGCGCAGGCCGAGTACGAACGTCTCATCGACGACCTCAACACCGACGCGCGCAGCCCCTGGAACCTCGTCCCATGGAATCTCGACCTCACCCGCGACTGGCCCTGACCCACGCCCCCGCCGGCTTAACCGCCGATGACTCCGCCGTGGTAGGCGACGCCGTCCTGCCCGTCCGCAGCGGCACCGGACACCTTCCAGCTGCGCGCCGGAGCCTCGCTCGCCCCGTCCGGGTAGACGGTGCCCCCTGCCCAGTGCACCAGGAAGTCGGTGAACTTGCGGGCGACGCGCATCGCGTCGGGCAGGTCGGCGACGGCGCGGACCTCCACCCACCACACGGGGACGGTCACGCGGTCGGCGAAGTCGTCGCCGAGCAGCCGCCGGATCTCGCCCTGCGCCGACACCCGCACCGCGTCCTCGATCGAGACGAGCAACCGGCCCTCGGTGTCGTACACCAGGATCGGCTCGGGTTCGCCGCCGCGCAGCTCCAGCGCCTCACCCATGACGATCATGCCGTCGGCCACGGCGCGCGCATCCGGACGGCGCCGAACCAGCGCCACCAGGTCACTGCTCATCGAGTCACCCCCTGGTCGGACGGACTGAGCGGGTCGTCACCACGTCGCCGACTGAGTCGGTCACCTTCCTCCCCCCTCCGACGCAACCCTATGAGACATTCGCGGGCGCCGCCGCGTTCGCGAAAACCTACAACGTCCGACATAACTACCATTCCCCATAAAATCGCCACGTTCTGACCGCTACGCTGGAGCGATCCGAAACCGCGATCACGCAACGGACATCAGCACGGAGCCTCCATGAACTCCCCCCAATGGCCCGGTCAGCCTCCGGGCGGGCCGGGCTATCCTCCACCCGCACCACCGGGTCCACCACTGCCCGGAGGCCCCGGTTTCCCGTCGCCCCCACCGCCGCGCGGCGGCGGAAGCGCCCTGGTCCCCCTGCTGATCGTCGGCATGGTGGCGGTTCTCGCGGTCGTCGGTGTCGGCGCCTTCCTCGTCCTCAGAAGCGACGACGACGATCCCATCAGGACGATCTCGCAGCCCACGTACACGCCCTACTCCCCGTCCCAGACCGCGGAGCCGACACCTTCCGAGACCAGCAGCACCGGCGGCGGCTCGGATCCGTCCTCCGTCCTCGGCCCGACGATCAGGACGGCGAAGGGGAACACCTTCACCCGGGCGGGCACCCGCACCGCGTCGTGCACCAGCCGCGCCAACACCAAACTGCGCGTGGCGCTGCGCTCATACCCCTGCGTCGGCGTCATGCACTCCGCCGTCTACGCCAGCCCCACCAGGCAGATCATCACCTCGGTGTCGATCGCTCGCTTCACCAGCCCGACCGCGGCGAGCAACATCAGCCGGATCACCAATGACAAGGGCTGGCCGCTGCTGCTCACGCCGTCCGACGCGAGCGGCCTCCCGCAGCCCCGCCCCGATCCCGCCTACTGGACGCGTTCCTGGACGCAGGGCTCGAACGTCATCTACGCCCAGTCGTACTGGTCGACCGGCGCCGACACCGGCGGCCGCACCGGCAGCGTCTTCGCCACCGCCGGCGAACTCGGTGTCGAGGTGACCAACAGCCTCCTCTGGACGGACTGAGCCCCGTGCCGGGCCGCCTCAGCGGCCCGGCGCCCGGGCACCCAGCGACCGCGCGAACGCCTCGTAGGCGATGCGGCCGACGGCCTTCCGGGTGGCGTCACCGAGCCGCGACATGTCGACCGCCGCGCCGGTCGCGATCTGCCGGTCGTAGGGAAGCTGCACGACCGGCGTCCCCCACGCGGTGAGCATCTCCGTCGCACGGTCGAGGTCCGCCCCGACCTGCGGCGCGTGCGACACCATCGCGATCACCGTCCGGGGCAGCAGACTCCGCTGCGCCCCCTGCGAGAACCACTCCAACGCGCCCCGCGCGCTCAACGCCCCGTCGACCGTCCCCGGCGTGACGAGGACAACGCTGTGGGACTGCCCGAGGATGCCCCGGTGCAGCTCGGTGAGAATACCCGCGCTGCAGTCGGTCACCGCGGTGGAGATGTAACGGCTCACCGCACTGAACGCCGCCTGATACGTCTCGAACGTGAACTCACCGGTGATCCGTCCGCCCCGCGTCGCCGCGAGCACCCACAACCCTTCGCGGGTCTGCCGCAGGTACCGAGCGGCCTCCTCGAACGTCCGCGGCCGCTGCGCGGCGAGATCGAACAACGACAACTCCGACTGCACACCAAGCCGCAACGGCAACGACCCGAGCTCGGCGTCGGCGTCCATCGCCAGTACCCGATCAGACCGGTGCCGCGCCAACTCCGTGGCCACCAACGCGGCCACGGTCGTCTTCCCCGCACCACCCCGAACACTCACCACCGTGATCTGCCGGAATCCACCGACCGGCTGCCGCAGAAACTCCCCGATCTCCGCCCGCGACCGAGCCTCCCCGGACGACCCGACGGCCTTACGAACCCCTCGTCCCACCCGATGAACCAGCGCGTCCCCGTGCTGGTTCCGGCGAACGAACTCATCCGCCGTCGGCACGGAATGCCCCTGCGGCGGCCCCGCAACGGGCGCGGACGCCCCCGAACCCGGATGCGCAGCCGGGGGCCCCGATTCCGACCCGGCCTCCTCCTCAACACCCGGAGGCTGCGCCCCGGCGATCGGAGAGATCGCCGCATCCCAACTGAACTCATCGTTGACCAACGGCACACCCGCCCCAGCACCCTCCTGCTGCGACGGCTCATCAACTCCCCCGAACGCCCGAGGCTCCTCCGGCTGCGACGGAACCCCCACCGCCCTGTCCACCGAAGGCTGCCCCGGCTGCGACACTCCAGAAGCCGACTCACTCCCCCAACCCTGCTGAGGGCCCGGCTGCGCCGCCGGAACGGCCCCCGCCCCGTCCACCGGAGGCTGCACCCCGGCAGACGACTCATTCACCCGAGGCTCCTGCGGCCCCGGCTGCGGTGGACCAGGCAACGACTCATTCCCCCGAGCCTGCCGGGGGCCCGGCTGCGGCGGAAAGGCGACCGAACCGTCCTCCCACGGCTGCTGCACTGGCTGCGACACCCCGGAAGACGACTCATTCCCCAAAGGCTCCTGCGCACCCAACTGCGGCGGCCCAGGCATCGGCTCGTTCACTCGAGGCTGCTCGCCTCCCGCAGGAGCCGGTTTGGCCGGAGCTACGGCAGACGTCGAAGGCGCGGCGATGGGCTCCTGCACGGCGGGCGGCGGCGACGGCCGCCGCGCACTGTGCTCGGCCGCCTCGGCCCCCCAACGAGCATCGGCAAGCACCGCCGACGCGGACCCGAAGGCCACCATCCCACGCTGAGACACCCCAAGATCACGCAACACGGAGTGCTGCCAGCCAGAGTCCGGCACCCGCCCTCCTTTCGTCCCCCGCCACCCTAGGCCTTCAACCCTGATCCCCGAACGCCCCCGCCACCCACCACCCCACTCCCACCTAACCCAAGCCAGTTATGGACGTATATCGCCCGAGCCGAAGACTCCCTCGGTCGAACACAGAACAAACGCTTCCGCCCGCTAGTAAGCCGCCCACCGAGATGCCACCGATAATCAGTCTCATCATCCCGACCTCCGCCCCCCTCAGCCAAATTTTAGGTGCACACAAATCCTCAAAAGACAAGGCCCGAAACAGGTGGCGTAGGGGCAGCCTTTCCGTCAACGAGCACCGCGAAAACGGATCCCGCCGGGCCACAGCGGTCACGAGGTCGTCAGCCGCTCACGCCACTTCTCCCCACCGCACCCAAGCCGACAGGCGGCGCCCTGGCCTTACGGGAGTGGAAGACAGTCCTCTCGGACATTGCCCATCCCTCTCCATAACGCCGAGATGCCCACATACCTGATGGCCAATTGAATTGACTTCATCAGGAAGATGAAAGGCACAGCACACAGGAGGTGACCACCCTGCGAGCGACTTCGTCGCCGAGCCGGAACCTTATCGCAACAGCGAAGACCTCCGTCGAACAGCATACGAGCAAAACGAAGATTGTGCTGGCGTCATCGGTACGCCTACGCCGCAGTGGTCGAGATCAATGGCAAGGCACCCCGATCGCGATGGGCCATCGCCCTGTCCACCCCACACGAAACTCAACACACGGAGCACGACGTGTGTTGCTAAGGGTGACCACAGTGGCCCTTTCGTCTTACTGGGGTGGCCTTGCCGGAGGAGCACCACCTGGCGGCCATTGACCGGGCGGTCGCTGACCTGGCGGCGCAGGCGGGTGCGGTTGATAGTGCGGCGGGCCCCCCTGCGGCGGAACCGGCGGGTACGGACCGCCCGGACCTCCCGGCGGCTGTTGCCCGAACGCCTGCGGCGCGCCAAAGCCGCTACCCGGCCCCATGGGCGGCGGCCCGCCCCGCTTCCGGCGGGAGAAGAAGAACCCGAAAACACCCGCTCCCGCCCCTATCGCGAGGATAACCGCGATCCACACGATGAGGGAGGCCGAAGAGTCGTCGTCCTCCGACGCGGCCGGGGCCGCTGACTTCGACTCTTGGGGTTCGTGGGTCTTCCTCCAGCGATCGAACTCGTCGAACACCGGATTCGCCGTGCCCCGAGGCGCCTTCCCCGCGAGCGGCCGGTATGGACGGATGATGCCGTACCCGGTCAGGTCGTCCTTCCCCTTCTCCCCAATGTCCAGCGCCGAGGCGATGAGCTGCCGCACAACCTCCCGGTTCTTCATATTCGGGTGTTTTGCCCGAATAAGCGCTACGGCAGCCGAGGTGACGGCGGCAGCGTCGCTTGTACCCTTTCCACGGTACAACTCCCCGTCCTTAAGAAGGACCCGCATATCCACACCGGGAGCTGCTACTTTTACATATGGTTGTCGCTGCGTCTTCACCCACGGAGAGAACTTAGAATCGACCGCACCCACTGACAAGACACCCATGCAGTTGGCCGGCGCGTTGCTGGAATTGGCACCGTCGCCATCGTTTCCCGCCCCCACGACGATCACTACATCTTTTTCGAGCGCATACGCAATGGCCTCTTGTAGATTGCGGGGGCACGGCCCTGGGATCGCCTGCGAAAGGTTGATCACCTGAGTACCACGATCCGCCGCATAGCGGATCCCTTTTGCATAGGCATCATTGCTGTGGGCCACAATCGGAAGAATTTTAACCTCAGGAGCTACTCCCACCAGGCCGGTTCGTCCACCTTGAGCAGCAATCAGCGACGCCATCGCGGTGCCATGGCCGGGTGGCGTGTTGAAGCGATCAAGATCTTGGCGACCGTCAGCGGTTCCGTTCTCCAGATCGATGCCCGAAAGTACAACACCTTGAAGTTCAGGAAGGTTTGCCTGGACGCCAGTATCTATCAAGGCAATCGTTATACCCGTCCCCGCTGATAGGGGCCAGAGGTGGCTCTGTACACCCCAGGACTTGAACCACCACTGGTCCGGCCGGGGCTTGGGCGCCGCCGAAGCCGAGCTAGGCCAGGCGATCGCTCCGACGATGAGCAAGGCCAGGACTGAACGAGCCACTTTTCGGCTTCGCCTCAACATCTGCACTCCCTTTGCATGGAGCGGTTAAACGACAGCTCGGCAGACGGGCTGGCCAGGTCTGCCGAAGCCGTCACGTACGTCACATGTTTCCTCTGTGTCAGCCGATCACCGGTGGTGCGGTGTCGTCGTTACCGCCCCAGACGTCCTCGTCCTCGGTCAGCCAGGTGCTGCGTTCGTGCTCGTTTCCTTCCCCGCCGCCGCGGGCACCGGCGCCCATGGGCATTCCCATACCGGTCATACCGCCCCTGGCTCCAAAACCGCTTCCGCCCAGCGCGCCAGCACCCATGGCGCCCGGACCGGCACCGATCCCACCGCTACCGAGACCGGGAGCCCCGCCAGGGATTCCGCCCGGGCCGCCACTGCCAAGTCCGGGAGCCCCGCTAGGACCACCTCCCAGGCCGCCACCACCGAGGCCAGGGCCACCGCCAGGACCCCCCGGCGGCAGACTGGCCAGGTCCGTTCCTGGAGAACCACTGCCACTACCAGGTCCCCCGGGTAGACCCGGCCCACCTGGACCGTCCGGAATGCCACCGGGACCATTCGGGCCACCAGGGACACCTCCAGGTCCGCCAGGACCGCTCGGCAGATCACCGGGACCGCCAGGACCTCCAGGACCGCCGGGCAGGTCACCTGGGCCCCCCGGCATGCCACCGGGACCGCCGCCCGGACCACCTCCACCCGGCATCTTGGGCGGCTGGGGAGAGCCGGTGCCATTCTTGAGCGGATCCGTGCCCCCGATAGTTGGATTCGTTTGGGGCATGTCTTGGCGGATGCCCTCGGGGAAGTTGAAGTTGGATTGCTTGGTGCCGTCGTGGATGCGGTCCAGGACGGCGTCGGCGGCAAGGTTGTTTCCGATCATGGAACTGACGGCGGGTGGGCCGGTAACGGGGTTGGTTGCCATGATGCGCTGGCCCCAGTTGAAGGCGTCCTTGACCCAGCTGTCCATCTTGCTGCCACTGCCGTACTGCTTCTGCCAGCCGTCCTGCAACTCCCCGTGGGTTTTGAGCGCTTTGCTGGTCCTGTCGGCCTGTGCGTGAATCTCCTGGGCTTGACGGTAGGCCTTGTTCATCTGGGTCATCGCCTTTTCGGCGTCCTCGCCACCCCAGGACTCGACCAGCCGTGTCGCCTGGTTATAGATCAGGCCAACGGACTCGTCCATCCGCGCGGCGAGCTTGCTGTAGGCCGTCGAACTGGTGTACATCTTGCCGGGTTGCATGGAATCAACAATTTCTCGCACCTTGTCGAAATTGTCCTTCCACACCATGAACTTGTTCAGTCCACCGGTGCCTTCGTCACCGAACTGAACATCCTTCCGGATTGGCTGATTGTTCCCCACGGACGATCCCCCTTTCCGTACTCACGACTGATCAGATGGCGGTGCCTGGATTGCCGGCCGCCTGCACGCCGTGCTTGGACGCGTCGTCGGCCGTGCGGTGGTTCTTGTTCGACGCGCGAATAGCCTCGATCACCTGCTCGTAGGCGGCGACGAACTGATCGAAGGTGTTGCCGATCTGGTCGCGGGCCGACGTGATCGTGGCGTACATGCTACGGCCCGCCTGGTAATTTCCCATCGCGGACTCGGGTGGGGTCTCGTCATTGATGAGCTGGCTGTGTGTCGGGCGCCTTTTAAGCTCGTTTAAGTCCTTTTCGAGCTTCCTCACGATGTCGTCGATCGTGTCGTGGTTGATCTTAATTTCCTTGCCCCCGGTGGGGGGCAGATACTTGGGGTGTCCCATGCTTACCTCCTAGTCAGCCTCTCGCCTCATCGGCTGCGCCGGGAGACAAGACGGCACCGATCCGCATGCCGGTTCCTTGGTGACGAAGCGGACCCTGGCCGGGCGCACGGCCAGGGCCACCACACCCGGGGTGTCCCGGGACGGTCATCGTCGGCGGTTCAGCCCCAGATGCTGGAGTTGCTTCGCTCGGCCTGCTGGTAGTTGTCGTGGGCGTCGCGGATGGCCAGACCCAGCTGTGCCACGACGTTCTGCATGTCCTTGGCGGCCCCGTCCCACTGCTTCTGAAAGACCCAGTAGGCCTCCTGGGCGGAGCCCTCCCACTGGTTGAGCTTCGTCCGGAGCTTGCCCTCCAGGTCGCTCAGCTCGTCCATCAGGGCACGCGCGGCCTGGCTGAACTGGGCCTCACCCTCCGTGAGGCCGCCGAAATTGGCCCTCGTGTAGCTCATGACTCTCCTTCTCCAGGCGTTGACACCTAATAGGAATTTCGGTCAGGTCGTGCCGTTGAGCAGAGACTGGACCTTGCTTACGGCCTGCTCCGACATCTCTTCCTTGGACTCATAGGTGATCTTCGTCTGGACGAGGCTCTGGTGCATGCCCTCCAGGGCGCGCAGCACCTTGGTGAAGTCTTCGTTGAACCGGTTGAAGACCTGCTCGAAGGCCATCGAGGCGTTACCCTCCCAGGCCGAGCGGACCTGCTGTTTGTGGCCTTCGAGCTGCGTCTGCAGACCCTTGATGACGTTCGCGGATGCGTCGATGTCGTCCGCGGCCTGCTTCATTGCCGCTCTGTCGACGGCCGACTGCTGCCCCATCAGTCACCTCCAGTGACTTGTTTTCGTCATGACCCGCGAAGACGGTCCGGAACAGAGGCGCCGGGCCAACACCAACCTGCCCCCGCTTAGTGGCGCAATCAGCTCTTCAGCCTCCGAAGGCTTGGGTCGCACCACAGATTGTTCTCCTACCCTAGGATCTTCATCGGCGGCTGTCCATCCATTCTTCGACAGTCATAGACGTGTTGACTCCCATTCCGGTTTCATCGAATCCGAAATCCCTTGATGATTAGTTCCCTGCCTGGGCATTCGTGGGTCGAGCGGCGGATACGGCCGCAGGGTCCAGGACCGGTCCCTGCACGATCAGGTCCAGAACCCCGGCCGGCACCTTTGACGCGTCACCCGGCAGCGAGTAACCGAGCTTTCCCACCGTCTCGCTGTCCTTGATGGGGAATCGTTTTCCTTCGGCGACCAGGTAATAGGTGCTGACCTGGTCTGCCTTCCCTGGGCTCGGGACCCGACCGGCCAGCGCGGCGCTTCCGGGTGGGAAAGCGATCTGGTCGGCGCCCTGGGGGCTCGCTGTCTCCGGGGGTGCGGGTAGCGAGCCGTTGAGCGTCAGGGTGGCGCCGTCGTTGCCGCTCGGGTCGCTGTAGAGCGCGCACAGCGGTGTTGTTCCGCCGAACGGGACGATCGCCGGCGCCCTGCCCTCCAATCTCTGATCCCGTATCTGATGCGAGGACCGTCCGACGGTGTTGACCTGGCCCGCGTTGATCTCGATCGCCCGGACTCCCTCCGGGCCGTAGGCTCCGCGGGTTTCCGGAGCGGCGATGAGCAAGTCCCGCTGGATCGGAGTGATTGGGGCCAGACCGTCCGCGAGGAGGACGAACGAGGACGACGCGCCGGACGCCGTGCTCAGGTTGAAGATCTGGCCCACTTTCGCGCGTCCGGCCGGTCCGTTCACGGGCTGTCCGATGCCAGGGATTTTCGGCGCGGCGAAATCCGGGCCCTGCGTCACCGAGTTCAACCATTTGCCGGCGATCTGGACGGGGGTCGCTCCGAGCGTCGCCAGCCCGTACGGCGGTATCCGCATCCGCGAATTGCGCCACAGCAACCAGTGGTGCCCGTCCGCCGTCACGACCAGCGCTTGGCCGTCTGTCAGCGGGGTGCCGCCGACATTTCGCTCGGCGGTGAGCGTGACCAGCGATCGGCGTCCCAGTGATGTGCTCTCGACCGTTCGCACGCAGACCGCCCACGGGCCCCGCGTCAACTCGTTCGGCTCGGGAAGGGTATTCGGCGCGCCCGGAATTCCCAGGGTGGGGCCGCGCTCGAACTTTTTGAGGGACGCGGTGGAGACCGTCCTGCGGCTGTCAGAGTTCTCACCGGCGACCAGGCGCGCGGACACGTAGTTGCCGACCGGGCAGAGCTTGCCGTTCTCGCACCATACGTAGCGGGCGCCGGTCTCCTCCTCCACGATCAGCATTCCGGCCTTTTCCAGGCCCGTGGCGCCGCCCGGACGGATGACGCCATAGATGCCGAACGCGGCCATGCACAGGATGCCGATCATGATGCCGCTGAACGCGGCGATGTTCATTCGTCGCATCGGCAGCTCGGGGTTGTCCGGCTCCCCGGAAATGAGGGCGAGCGACGCCCGCTGGCTCATCAGCCGGTGGGCTTGTAACAGGTCCTTGCGGGTCTGCATGCGGACTCCTAACCGGCGAGGCCGCGCATGTACGCGAACAGACCGCACTCGCCGAGGGCGAGCGGGATGAGCGCGATCAGCAGGAGCATTTCCAGGATGTCCCCGGCACGACCCCAGAACGGTGAGGGCCGATGGCCGGGGAGCCAGAGGCCGACGCCCACCACGGTCGCCGCCACGGCCATCAGGGGGAGCAGCGCACCGGCCACCAACACGGTCGGCGACGCGTCCCATGCCTGCGCGACCACCAGCGCCGCGACGCCGAGCATCCCGGGAACCAGCAGGTTCAGCCGTTGGGGCCGGCTGCGGAACAGCCGCGAGCGCAGCAGCAACAGCACCGAGACGACCGCCGCGGTGGTCGGGCCGAGCCAGCCGTCGTCGAAGGCGGACGGGACGAGCCCGACGATCGTGATGACGCCGAGCCCGGCGGTGAACCCGGTCATGAACCGGTTGGCGCGGCCGGTGCGGGTCAGGATCTCCTGCCCGTCCACGGTGATCGTGTCGCGCCGCAGGTCTTCGGCGCTCTGCGGCACCGGCGGAAGTGTCACCCTGGAGAAACGGAAGGCCAGCGTCGGGGTCAGCGGGGTGAGCATCATCGCGACCACCACCGTCACCGCCGCGATCCCCGTCGCGGAGAGGTCCTCGAACGCCAGCGCGACGCCGGAGGCGACCGTGCCGAGCAGCCCGCCGACGACCATCCCCCAGAAGACCGACGCGCCCCGGGTGACGCCCACGACCGCGATCACGGCGGCGAGCACCAGGGTGCCGAAGCCGGCCAGCGCGTCGAGGGCGTCCAGGCCGGAGAGCGGGGTGTCGCGGGCGGGGGCGAGCAGACCGGCGAGGAACGCGTGCGGTAACGCGGCGAACCCCAATACCGTGCCCGCCCGCTCATCGCCCGCGGCGCGCGAGACCGAGACCGCCGCGGCGAGGTACAGCAGGCAGATGACCCCCGCCGATGCGGCCGGGACGATCCAGGACGGCCCGGCGAGCAGCACCACGACGGTCGCGACCACCGAGGCGCCACCGCCGACCGACAGGGAGAACTGCCGTGTCCACTCCGGCCGCCAGCGGTCACGCCGGTCGTTGATCGCGGTCGCGACCACGTCCGCCACGTCGTCGAACGCCAACGCGGGCAACTGCGACATGCCGGGACGCAGGTACAGGACCTCACCGTCGCGAAGGCCGGCCTGAGTCGGCGTCATTCCCCCGTCGAACGGCGCCTCGTCCAGCCGCTGCAGCACCCACCCGCCGTGCGCGAGACCTGCGTCTGCCATCTGCGCGCCGGAATAGTGCAGGATCGTGGGGAAGAACTGCGCGAACGGTACATGAGCAGGCAGTGAGATATCGATGCGACGCTTCGGGGCCACGATGGTGACCCTGCACAGCTCCGCCCCGGTGACTGAGGCCACTGATCTTCCTCACCTGTAAGCATGGCTCCTGGGAGCATCCGGATACCGGCGAAACCATGACGCGATAAATCAGGACATCGCGTGCCTACGGGGTCGTTCCACCGTCGAGGACGGTATCAGCATCGGCCGTCCGGTAGAGCGGGATGTATCCTGCCGACCACCCCGCTCTGATGATCACTCGAAGGCCGAAGGCCGACGGTGTGTTTTATCCGTATGATGTCGGGCTGCGACATCCCACGGCAAGAGGGGAGCCCGGTCCAGTGGGCACTGTGCTGGTGCGGCGCAAGGAACGCAGGAAGCCGCCGGAGATGCCGCGGGGAGAGGTTCTGCTGGAGTCTCCGCCCGAACTTCCCGAGGTCACCAACGATGGGTTTCGCAACGTCCTGATGTACCTGCCGATGGCGGCTGGTTCAGGCGCGATGGCCTTCATGTTCCTGAATCCCAACTCCAACCCGTTACAGATGGTGGCGGGCGGGATGATGGGCCTGTCGATGTTCGGCATGATGTTCAGCCAGGTCGGACAGAAGTCCGGCGAGCGGAAGTCCAAACTGAACAGTGAACGGCGCGACTATCTGCGTTATCTCGGCCAGGTCCGGACGAAGGTACGCAAGGCCGCCACCCAACAACGGGAGGCATTGGAGTGGTACAACCCTGACCCGACGCGCCTGTGGTCGATCGTCATGAGCGCCCGGCTCTGGGAACGGCGCGCCGAGGACGGCGACTTCGGCCAGGTGCGGGTGGGCGCCGGTCCGCAGCGGCTCGCCGTCCAGCTCGTGGCGCCGGAGACCAAGCCGGTCGAAGACCTGGAACCGATGAGCGCGGGCGCCCTCCGCCGGTTCGTGCGGACGCACTCGACCGTCCCGGCGCTTCCCGTCGCCATCAACCTGCGGTCGTTCTCACGGATCTTCCTGTCCGGTGACACGGAGGCGAAGCGGGCCATGGTCCGCGCCATGCTCATGCAGATGGCGGCGTTCCACTCCCCCGACGACCTGCAGATCAGCATCTGCACGTCCCAGGAACACCTCCCCCTCTGGGACTGGACGAAGTGGTTACCGCACGCCCTTCACCCGACCGAGTACGACGCCGCAGGTCAGGTCCGCAGGATCGCGCCGACAATGTCCGAGCTTGAGGTACTGCTGGGTCAGGAGGTCAAGGATCGCTCCCGGTTCGTGGCGGGCCGCGCGTCCAACGAGTTGCCGCTCCACGTGGTCGTCGTGGACGGAGGCATGGCGTCCTACGACTCGCAACTCGCCGCCGACGGCATCGAGGGCGTCTGCGTCATCGATCTGGGGCAGACCGTCGGCCACACCACGGAGGCCGGAACTCTGCGGTTGAACGTCGCCCCCGGACGGGTCCACATGCTGAAGAAGGACCGAACCGGGAAGGACGTCCCGTCCCCGATCGGCGCACCGGACAAGGTGAGCATCCAGCAGGCCGAGGGCCTCGCCCGCCAACTCTGCCCCCTCCGTACCAGCGCGAGCGACACGACCGAGGAAGATGACGTCCTGTCGGGGAACCTGACGCTGACGTCCCTGCTCGGTGTCGACAACCCGTACGAGGTCGACCCGGCGCGGGTGTGGCGGCCGCGCGCACAGCGCAACCGCTTCCGGGTGCCGATCGGACTGGACGCCGAGGGACGTCCCATCGAACTCGACATCAAGGAGTCGGCGCAGGGCGGCATGGGGCCGCACGGCCTGTGCATCGGCGCGACCGGTTCCGGTAAGTCGGAGCTGCTGCGCACACTGGTGCTCGGCCTCGCCATGACGCACCCGCCCGACATCCTGAACTTCGTCCTGGTCGACTTCAAGGGAGGCGCGACCTTCCTCGGAATGGACGGCCTGGAGCACGTCTCCGCCATCATCACCAACCTGGAGGACGAACTCCCGCTGGTGGACCGCATGTACGACGCCCTCCACGGCGAAATGGTGCGACGCCAGGAATACCTGCGGTCCATGGGCAACTACGCCTCGCTGCGCGATTACGAGAAGGCCCGGCTCGACGGCGCCGACCTGCCACCGATGCCGACGCTTTTCCTCGTCCTGGACGAGTTCTCCGAACTGCTGTCCGCCAAGCCCGACTTCGCGGAGCTGTTCGTCATGATCGGACGGCTCGGCCGCTCTCTCGGCGTCCACCTGCTGCTCGCCTCGCAGCGCCTGGAAGAGGGCAAGCTGCGCGGACTGGACACCCACCTGTCCTACCGGATCGGCCTGCGGACGTTCTCCGCGATGGAGTCGCGGGTGGTCCTCGGTGTTCCCGACGCCTACGAACTGCCCCCGGCTCCCGGAAACGGGTACCTGAAGTTCGCCACCGAACCGATGGTGCGTTTCAAGGCCGCCTACGTGTCGGGCCCGGTCGACGAGCAGCCCGACCAGCAGAACAGTGGCCAAGCGTCAGGGCCGGTCACGACTCAGATCGTCCCGTACCTGCCGGGCTACATGCGGCCGCAGGTCATTGAGCAGCCGCCCAATCCGGAGCCGCAGCCCGAGGAGAACAAGAACAGAGAGGTCCTGTTCGACGTGGTGGTCCGGCAACTCGCCGGCCACGGAGCGAAGGCCCACCAGATTTGGCTACCGCCGCTGGACGCGGCACCCGCGCTGAACGAACTACTCCCGCCCCTACAGGTCACCCAGGAGTACGGCCTCACCACACCCGGATGGGACGGTCGCGGACGCCTTTACGCCGTGGCCGGCATCGTTGACAAACCGTTCCACCAGCGCCGCGACCCCTACTGGCTGGAGTTGTCCGGCAGCGCGGGTCACATCGGGATCGCGGGCGGCCCGCAGAGCGGCAAATCCACCACGATCAGAACTCTTATCGCTTCCCTCGCCCTCACGCACACCCCCGCCGAGGTGCAGTTCTACTGCCTGGACTTCGGTGGCGGCGCCCTCGCCGCACTCGCCGACCTTCCCCACGTCGGCGGCATCGCCACCCGCCTCGACGCCGACCGGGTCCGCCGAACCGTCGCGGAGGTCAGCGGCCTTCTGGAGCAGCGCGAACGCGAATTCGCCGAACGCGGCATCGACGGCATCGCGACCTACCGGCGGATGCGCGCCTCCGGCGAACACCCCGGCGACGGATACGGCGACGTGTTCCTCGTCGTCGACAACTGGCTCACGCTCCGCCAGGACTACGAGGCCACACAGGACACCATCACCCAGCTCGCCGCCCGCGGCCTCGGATACGGCATCCATGTCATCGCCGCGTCCAACAAGTGGACCGAATTCCGCAGCAACGTCCGCGACCTGTTCGGCACCAAACTGGAACTGCGGCTCGGCGACCCGTACGAGTCGGAAATCGACCGTAAGCTCGCCGACAACGTTCCCGAGGGACGTCCCGGCCGCGGCCTGTCCCGTGACGGCTTCCATTTCCTCACCGCCGTCCCGCGGATCGACGGCGGCGGCGCCGACGAATCGTTGAACGACGGCGTCCTCAAACTCGTCCAGGCCGTCAACGATTCCTGGACGGGCCCGCGTGCCCCGCAGGTCCGCATGCTCCCGGACGTGCTGCCGGTGTCGGAACTGCCGTCCCCGGCCGAAACGGGAATGCGCATCCCGATCGGCATCGACGAGGACTCCCTGTCCCCCGTCTACCTGGACTTCTCCCAGGACCCGCATTTCCTCCTTCTCGGCGACGCCGAATGCGGCAAGTCCAACCTGCTGCGGCACATCGCCACCGGCATCACCAGCCGTTACACCCCCGAGCAGGCCCGCATCATCTTCATCGACTACGGCCGCAGCCTTCTGGACGTCGCGAACACCGACCACCAGATCGGCTTCGGCGCTTCCGCGCCCGCGGCGACCTCATTGGTCAACGACGTCCGCAGCGCCATGATGCAGCGGCTCCCACCCGCCGACCTGACCCCCGACCAACTCCGCTCCCGCTCCTGGTGGACGGGCCCCGACCTTTTCCTCATCATCGACGACTACGAGATGGTCGCCACGTCCGACAACCCGCTGCGTCCCCTCGTCGAACTACTCCCCCAGGCCCGCGACATCGGCCTGCACGTCATCCTCGCCCGCGCCATGGGCGGCGCCGGCCGTGGCATGTTCGACCCTGCCATCACCCGCATCAAGGAAATGGCCTCCCCCGGCCTGCTCATGTCCGGCAACAAGGACGAGGGCATCCTCCTCGGCAACATCAAACCCCACAAACTCCCCCCAGGCCGCGGCTACCACATAGACCGCCGCACCGGCACCCGCCTAACCCAAACCCCCCACCGCAACGACCAACCCCATTAGCCTCCTCGTCAAGGCTGGGCTAGAAAGCATTTTTCCTTTGAGCAGCCACACGCAGCGACCTGTTATGCGAACGACGCCAGGATACGGATCTACTGTGCCATCGATGACCACGACCGAACGCCTTTCCCGCCATCCCTTTCTATCCGAACGGACATTTCTCAATGAGCATCGAAGCCAAGGTCAAAGCCGCTAACATCCGCAAACTGGGTGAAGAAATGAAGAATATCGGAGCTGCCCATCTGCCCAACGCAAAAGATATTTTGAACGAAATATCAGTAGGATTTCCCGGCTTCTCCGTACTCGGCTTGCCGCTGCATTTCGCGCACGAGCGCTTGAAGAAAGAAGCGATGGACAACATCGATAGCGCGCGAGAGCAGATGGGCACTTTTCAAGAAGCGTTGATCAAGACAGCGTTGACGTGGTCAACGGCCGATGATACTAGTGCGGCTACTATCGATTACTGACCCCCACAACAACCGGTACGGACCCGCAAAGTCCACTACACCTGACCGAGGAAACTATGTCGTACGAATCAGGAATGCCCATGCACCTCGCCGGTACCGCCATGACATGGGGTTCCGTCTGGCTGCTCACACCACTCATCCCGGTCGCCACCCTGATGACCATCGCCACTTCCAACCCTGGAATGATCCACACCGCAGGGGAGCACTGGGGGCAGTCCAAAGCTAAACTAGAAGACTACAAGAAGGCTCTGGAAGACCTAAAGAAAAAGTTCGATTCTGACTCCACGAACTGGACGGCAGACGACAAGGTCTTCTTCGACAATGCGGTCGAAAATTACATCCGAGAACTGGACAAACTAAACAACACGGTGAATACAGTCGAAGGTCTGGCAAAATTGGTGGCCAAGATCCTCTTCTATCTTTGCATCGCCGTGCTGACGGTAGGCACGGCGGCCTTGGCCCTCACCCTGGCCACCATCCCGCAGCTCGCGATTCCGGTCATCGGAGAGGCCGCTTACGTAGCGGCCATGTCAATAGCATGCACGATCATGGAGGTCAGCATGCCCGTATTCGCCAACGTCCAGGCCATGCTGGTCGCTTTCGGGGGCCTCGCTCTCGGCGTGGCGGGCGGTGCCTGGGGCAGCAACCTCATCACCCTCGGCGCGCAGGATCCGAACTTCAAGGAGGTCAAGATCGAGATGCCGAGCGGTCCGCTCAAGTAGCCGGTACACGGAAATCACTTGTCGAGAGGACGAGGCATGACCCAGGACTTCGGTGACTTCGCCAACATCGATGCAGAGGAGATGCTCAAGCGAGCCAAGCAGCACGCCGCGAAAGCCGCCGAGTTGCAGAACAAGCTTTCCGATGTAGTCGGCCGGGCCGAATCCCCCGATGGGCACGTCAAGGTGACGTACACCAGCGCTGGAGGAATCGCGGATCTTGAAATCAACCCGCGAGCCATGCGCATGCCGTCGGCCGACCTCGCCGACACTATCAAAAATGTCATCCAGGACGCCGCTAAAGACCTTCAGACCAACGTCCGAGCGGTGATGGCGGAAATATACCAGGGGCAGCCCGACAGCCCTGTGGAGATGATGCAGAATCCGGCCAAGATGACGGCCAGGATCGAGGAGGTACGAGACCTCTTGGACAGCGCCTTGGGCGACGCATCTCTTCACCTTGAGAAGTTGCGTCGACGCATCCAGCCCTAAGATGCTCCGGCCCGGAGGCACGAGCCGATCGAGAAGTTCGGGCGACTCCGTCTCGCCAGGATGTCGCCACACAGGCAATGGTCGGCGGACGTTCGAACCGTAAGGAGAAGGAATGCCGAGCAACCAGGTACCGCATCTGAGGGTGCTCCCCGAGACTCGCGAGTTTGCTCTGGAACTGGTCGCCGAAGGCAAGATTTTCAAGGCGGTTAGCCTGGTCCACAAAGCTACGGGCGCCGACCGCAAGCACGCTAAGGCCTACGTTGAGGTGCTGCGAGCCGAGGTCCTCGCCCGGCACGTACCCGTCGAGGTCGAACGCGCGGCCATCGCTCTCGTAGCGAAAGGTAAACCGGTCGATGCCACGAAGCTCATCGTTCTCAACACCGATCTCAACCTTAAGGACGGCCATCGTTACATGGACGCGCTGAGGTCGGGTCGGCTTTCCGCACGGTAGGGGCCGTGGCTATCACCAAGAGGAGGTCAGAGCCTGCCGTGCTGGTAGGTCACGTGTAGAAGCTGGGGCACTGGGCTTGGCAGGGGCACCAAGGGGTCATGGCTACGCTTGGCCCGGAAATGGCGGCACCTTCTTCGGGCCGAGCCGAACGAAGTCCAGCGTCGTTTCTTTGTTTTCTGCTTCCCTTCCTTTGTGGCCGAGATCAAGCCGCTCGCCACAGAAATTTTTACTAAGATAGGCTAACCCGGTGCCGACCTATGGGCGGTTTACGCCCAACAGCCAAGTTTGGTGAGGCGATGTACTCTCAAGTTCTCCACGCAAATAAGAAGCCGATATGGCAGTCCGCACTGGGGGCTTTAGGACTGGCCGCGCTTATGCTCAGCCTGACGGTGTTGAGCGTGATCTATGGTTGGAACCCGGTCATCGGCATGATGTCGTTACTTTTCTTTTTCTTTCTATTCCTCGGTGGTCTATCAGTTCTCTCGTACGCGTACAACCCGCTGGAGTTTCGCGTGGATGACGGCGCCATGGAAGTGCGAGCAAAGGGTAGAACGACTCGGATTCTCTGGACCCAACTGGAGGAAGTGCGAATTGTTCCGGCGCCTGCTCCAGCGAAGGGCGAATGGCTGATGGCTTGGCCGAAGCAGGCACCGATTCAACTACCTAAGCGCGTGTATCAACCAGAGTGGAAGGCAGAACACGCTGGCGTAAAGGTGTGCGAGCTCGACACCTTCAAGGTGGGGTCCGAAGTCTTTCGGGCCGCCGTCCAGCGATCGGCGGGGACGTTGTGGAACGAATCGACCAGCATGCGCTGAGCATCCACGATCGTTGGTTGGTGGCCGGCGGCAAGACGCGGCCAATGGTTCTTCTTGGGTCGGGTCATGCGCGGCGCTTTTGTTGCAGTTGTGGGGGTTAGGGGCGGTGGCGGGTGTGGGGGATTACTACGGCTGCGGTGGCGATTATGGCGGCGGTTGCGAGGGCGGCGGCGGTTATGGAGAGGGCCAGGTTGCGGCCGACGGTGTCTTTGGGGAGTGGTTGGTCTATGGAGACGCGGTGGATGTTGGGTGGGGGTGCCTTGCCGGTGGTTGTTTCTACAGTGGTGACGGCGCGGAGGGGGTTGACGACGCCGGAGCCGGTGCCCTGGGCTTGGGCGCCGTCGGCGGTGGTTTCGATGCGGTGTTTGACCTGTTGGTAGGTCAGGTTCGGGTTGAAGGCGCGGATCAGGGCGGCGGTACCGGCGATGTAGGGGGCCGCGAGGCTGGTGCCGTCGTCGAGTTTGTAGGAGCCGCGGGGCCAGGTGCTGATGACGGACTGGCCGGGTGCGGTGACGGTGACGGGGGTGACGGTGTTGGAGAAGCCGGCCAGTGTCCCGTCCTGGGCCAGGGCGCCGACGGAGATCACGCCGGGGTAGCTCGCCGGATACGCCTTCTGCGGGGTCTGCTTGGTGCGGTCGGTGAGGTTTCCGGCGACGGAGACGATCACCACGTCGCGTTGTTGTGCGTAGTGGACGGCCTGGCGCAGGTCGGGCAGGTCCGGCGACTGGGACGAGATGTTGATGACCCGCGCGCCGAGGTCGACCGCCTTCTTAATGGCCTGTGCGGCCCAGCGGGAATCGTTTCCGCTGGCCTTCACCGCCATCTTCACGGAGACCATTTCGGCCTCGGGGGCGACTCCGACGAAGGGGATGCCCTTGTCGCGCATGTCCGCGGCACCGATGATGCCGGCTACCGCGGTGCCGTGGCCGACGCAGTCCTTGAGGCCGCTCGTCGTCACGTCGAACGCCTTGACGTGTCCCCTCAACTGCGGGTGGGCGGTGTCCACGCCGCTGTCGACCACGGCGACCTTCACGCCCGCGCCGCGGGTGTGCTGCCAGACGTCGGTGAAGTTCAGGCGCTCCTGTGGCCAGAGCTGTGGGGGGAGCTCCTGCGCGGGACTGCCGTAGACCAGTTCTTGTTCGCAGGCCGCCGCCTGGGCGGACAGCGGGAACGCGAAGGCGGCGCACAGCGCGAGGGCCGAGGCTAAGGAGAGTGTGGACGGACGCCGCATCGGTCTTCCTCCAGGAACTCGCGGCATGATCGACAGACACCCTATGCGTTCGCGGCTAGACATTTTGCGGACATTGGGGACTACCATCTGGCGGATGCAGTCTTATGCGGCTATTCCTCCGGGTTCTGAGGGAGGACGGCGGCGGTGGCGGCGGTGGATGGTGCCGTTGTGCGTGGTGGTCGTGCTTGTGCCGGTGCTGTGGGTTACGGGTGGGTTCGAGGAGAGGCCGAAGCAGCCGGTCAGGGCCGCGGGGAGCGGGCTTGACCTCGGGCTGTTCGCCGTGACCGTCCGGGACGCGCGGATCGGGCTGGTGGACGCCGCCTTCGGGAGCAAGAAGGAGCGGTTCCTCATCGTGCGGATGAGGGTCGTCAACAAGGGCAAGGAGACCGAGCCGCTCAACACGGGCGGGCTCGCGGACGGTGTCGCGGCGTTGACGAGGGCGGGCAAATGGGTGAAGCCCGAGCAGGTCGAGGGCGTCGCCGGGGGCGCGAAGACGGATGTCGTTCAGCCGGGGCTGCCGGTCGAGGCGTCCGCCATGTGGAAGATGGGGCCGGCGGACGCGCCGCAGAAACTGACCGTGGGCCTGCGCAAGTGGACGTATGGCCACGGGTTCACCGATAGCACCTTCAACTGGACGGTCGACCGGGAGAACGACCGGCTTGTCGGTCGGTTGACGCTTGCCGTGAGCGAGCCGCAGGTGACGCGTCCGACGCCGCGTGCCAAGAAGCGTGCGCGGAAGCCCAGGGTGGGCCGCCGATGAATGTGCGGATGGTGCTTCTCAAGGGTGGTGCCGGGATCGGTGGGACGGCGCTCCTTGCCGGGGCGATGTGGCTGCATACGCTGCGGCCTCAGGTGCGGGCGGCGGAGTTGGAGCCGATCCGGAGCGGCGGGACGGTCGGTGAAGAGGTTCGCAACCGGTTCTTCAGCATCAGGGTCGAGAAGGTGGAGGCGGCGCGGTCGCTCTCGCCGGGGCTCAGTCTCGGCGATCCTCCGCCGGTCGGCACCGACGGGATCTACCTCATCGTCCGGGTTCGGGCGACGAGTCACCGTGAGCCGTTGGAGCTGCGGTCGGCGGAGCTGGAGACGCCCGGCGGGTACACATTTAGGGACGACCCGCGCATGGGCTCCGCGTCCACGGTGTCCCCGCCGACGTTCGAGCCGGTGATCTGGACGCCGACCGTGTTCGTGTTCGAGTTGCCGAAGCACCGGTTGGAGGGGGCGCATCTGGTCGTCGGGACGGGCGGGTTGCTGCCGCAGCTGTCCGCGGCGGCCGACATCGATCTGGGTCTCACCGGTGGCCGGGTGGACGAGCTGGTCCGGCGGGCCGTCGACCGCTACGACGTCGAGGTGGACGAACCGTGACGGCGGCGGAGACCAGGCCGCAGCCGATCGTCCAGGTGGAGGCCGAAGACGAGCGAGGGCTGCGTCCCCTGGACAGGCGCATCGTGCAGGCGATCGCCCTGGTGTGCGCTGTTTCCACCTTTCTCGCCGTGCAGTGGTTGGACGAGACCAACAACGTCCGGAAGCACCTGGAACCCCCGGAGAAGGTGAGCACTGTCGGGCCGGGGCAGATCGGGGAGCTTGTCGGCGCGCAGTGGAAGGTGATGGGGCGTGAGGAGGGGCGGCCCCTAGGCGGCGGGTCGAACGATGTGACGGAGTTGCGGCTCGCGGTCGTCGTTCGTCCCGGGGACGCCGCCAGCGCCAAGGCGGTCGGTTCCTACGGGCTCGTCTACCGGTTCGTCGACGACGAGGGGCGTGAGTGGTCGGCGATGGGGTCGCGGGTGGGTGAGCCTCGGCCGGGTGTCGCGGTCCGCGTCACCGTCAAGGGGACTGTGCCCCGTACCATGGCGGGCTCGTTGGAGCTGGTGATACGGGCGCCGAAGACGGAACGGAAGGGTCAGGGGGATCCACGGCCTTCGCTGCGGTTCGAGCGGTGACCCTCGCCATGACGAGGTTGAACGCGGCGGCGAGCAGGCAGATCCGGAGAATCTCGAAGACGACCGCCGTTCCGTATCCGACGAACGGCAGCGCCCGGATCCACCAGGTCACCTCGTGCGGGCCGATCAGTTCGTAGACGAAGCGGCGCGAACCCTCCTCGGCCAGGTCCAGACCGGCGAAGAGTAGGCAGAAGGTTGCGAACGGCATCATTCCGGAGCGGCGGACGAGCCGCAGCCCGTACCAGGCGGGCAGCCACATCTCCCGGAGGCCGCGGGTGAGGATCTCGCGGGGGCTGTTCACCCGGTCGACGCCGCCGGCGCGGGCGAGCCGCTGCGCGGCCCGGCTCCGTCCGAGGACGATCTGCTCGTCCCTGGCGTCCAGCCCGAGGATCACACCGGCGATCACCAGCCAGATCAGCGCGCCGAGCACCGCCTCCTTGAACGGCCCCCACAGTTGGAGGGCGGGGCCCGCGACGTCGGTCACCCACGCCCACGCCTGGCGTCCGGTGAACCATTCGGTGCCCTTGTTGCGCAGATGGTCGATGGTGAAGATGCCGAACAACGCGAAGTTGATCTCCAGGAAGGCGACGAGGGCGCCGACGGCGCGGGGCAGCCGCTCCTCCAGCCGCCATTCCGCCGCGACCTTCAGGACGAACAGCCCGGTGGTGAGGCCGATCGCGAGGCCGATGTGCTTCTCCAGGGAGAGCAGCATCCCGAGGCTGTCGATCTGCCCCTGGATGCCGCCTTCGGCGAAGCCGCGGCTCGCGGCCATGTCGGCGAACTCGCGGGCGTCCTCGCCCTGGAGCCCCCACGCCAGGTAGAAGATGACGAACGGGAGCGCGGCGCGTCCCAGCGCGCCGATCACCGACTCCTCGTTGCCGACGGCCCACGGGGTCAGGTCGCCGTCCGCCTCGCGGGCGTGCACGACGTCCAGGCCCTCCCGGACGCTGTGCACCATCAGCACCGCGACGGTCAGCGTGATGACGACCAGGAGGCCGATGGTGGCGATCGGGGCGACGGTCGCGGCCGTCCCCTTCATGGAGCCGAGCCGGTAGCCGCCGTACATCGCGCCGTAGCGCAGCAGCTCGCCCACCGTGAACCACAGGGCGAGCGGCAGCAGGAACCGTCCCGCGAGTTTCAGCGTGGCCCACGGCAGGATCAGCGGCGATCGCGCGGACATTCGCAACATCGCGCCGATCGTAGGGCATTCAGGAAGCGGAAACGTACGCCGGGACGCCGACCCCACGCACAACGGATCCCGCCCTCCCGGCTGACCGGGACGGCGGGATCCGTTGAACGACGCAGGTCAGATCGCGACTTCGAGACCGGCGACCTCACCGGTCTTGGCGGTGACGGCGTTGTCGACGCTGACGCCGCCCGCCGCGAGGACGCGCACGGTCCAGTCGCCGTCGGCGGCGAAGAACCGGAACACGCCCTCCTCGCCGGTGACGACCTCGGCGGTGAACTCACCGGACGAGTCGAGCAGGCGGGCGTAGGCGCTGGACACGGGGGCGCCGTCACGGGTGACGGTGCCCTGGATGACGGCCTCGTTGGTGAGGTCGACGGTCGCGGGAAGGTGCGCCGTCTGCTCAGGGGCTGCGCAGCCCTGGGTCATTACTCCTCCTGGGTGGAAAGTCGTGGACTTACTTGGGGGCGCCCAGCTCGATCGGGACGCCGACGAGCGACCCGTACTCGGTCCAGGATCCGTCGTAGTTCTTGACGTCCTGGAGACCGAGGAGCTCGCGGAGCGCGAACCAGGTGTGCGACGAGCGCTCACCGATCCGGCAGTAGGCGATGGTCGCCTTGTTCAGGTCGACGCCCGCCTCGGCGTACAGCTCCCGGAGCTCCTCGTCGGACTTGAACGTGCCGTCGTCGTTGGCCGCCTTCGACCACGGGATGCTGCGCGCGGTCGGGACGTGCCCGGCACGCTGCGACTGCTCCTGCGGCAGGTGCGCGGGCGCGAGCAGCTTGCCGCTGAACTCGTCCGGGGACCGGACGTCGATCAGGTTCTTGTTGCCGATCGCGTCCACGACCTCGTCGCGGAAGGCGCGGATCGACAGGTCCTGCTCCTGGGCCTTGTAGTCGGTCGTCGGACGGGTCGGAACGTCGGTGACGAGCTCGCGCGAGTCGAGCTCCCACTTCTTGCGGCCGCCGTCGAGCAGCTTCACCTTGTCGTGCCCGTACAGCTTGAAGTACCAGTACGCGTACGCGGCGAACCAGTTGTTGTTGCCGCCGTACAGGATCACCAGATCGTCGTTGGCGATGCCCTTGGCGGACAGCAGCTGCTCGAACCCGGTCTTGTCGACGAAGTCGCGGCGGACCGGGTCCTGCAGCTCGGTCTTCCAGTCGATCTTCACGGCGCCACGGATGTGGCCCTTGTCGTAGGCGGACACGTCCTCGTCGACCTCGACGAGAACGAGACCGGGGTCGTCCAGGTGGGACTCAACCCAGTCGGTGTCCACCAGGACGTCGGAGCGGCTCATGCGGGGACCTCCCTCTCGGAGCGAAACTTCGCAGTGACACGGCGGAAGAACAGATACATCTCGCACCCGAGGCAGAACCCGAACGCCGCGTTCAGGAACGCCGCCGCCAGGGCGAGGGCGGTGGCACCGATACCGAGCCAGATGGTCCCCGTCGCGTATCCGGCCATGCCGACCAGGGCGAAGACGAAGCCGACGCCCTGCGCGAAGCGGGGCGGGGCCGCGTCCTCCAGTTCCCTGGGCGGAGCGAGCCGGGGACGGATCAGCACTCGGAACAGCAGTCCGTACGGGGCGTACCGCAGACCGAGGAACGCCGCTAGGGCGAACACGACGGCCTGGGCGGCGAGCAGGACCCAGCTTCCGGTCACCAGAACCGCGACGAGGACCGCTGTCGTGACCGACGCGCCGAAGCGCGGCCCACGCGGATCAACCTGCATCGGGGTTCTCCATGGCGGAGGAAGCGTGCGTACGAGCTGGGGTGGAAAGTGCTCGGGGGCGGACGGGCTCGATGCCTCAGGCCATGCGACAGAGCGAGGCGGCCACGCGGCAGAAATCGACCGCGCGGCGCTTCGTGAGCATCTGCTCTGTCCAGTCACGCACGGACACGATGTTAAGCCGACAATCCACGCGCTGTCACATCCGTCTCGCCTTCCGAGACAGTGACATTCGTCTTAGCCCAGGTCATCCTGGTATGGCTCACGGGATGGCCTCTCCCAGGGCCGCGATCACGTCGGGCTTGCGCGGGGCTCCGGAGGCGCGGCGGACGACGCGTCCGGCGGCGTCCAGAACGAGGACGGTGGGCGTGCGGATGACGTTCAGTCTGCGGACGAGGTCGAGGTGCGCCTCCGCGTCGAGTTCGACGTGGGCGACTCCGTCGACCATGCCGGCTACCTCGCCGAGGACGCGGCGCGTGGCCCGGCACGGCGCGCAGAACGCGCTGGAGAACTGCACCAGGGTGGCCTTCTCACCGAGGTCGGTTCCGAGGTCGCCCGGCGCCAGTATCTCGCTCACCTCGTCGTTCCCGTTCCGCTCGCGCAGGACGCCGTCACGGCGCCGCCACAGCAGGCCGAACAGCGTGGCGGCGGCCAGTACGGCCACCGCTGTCAGTGCACCCGTCATCGACAGGGACAACTCTCGGGGGTCGTGTGTTCTTCCCCTCAGGTCGGGATCGTGAGCAGCGGCGCGCCGTCCAGGCCGACGATCTCCAGGGAGAACAGTTGACCGCGCGGGAACATCGTCGAGCCGGTGTAGGCGCCGTAGCCCTTGTCGTAGGGGACGTACCAGCTGCCGAGCGCGTCCCGCCGCCCGTCCCGCGCGACGACCAGCAGGCGGCAGCGCGACCCCTTCGGGACGCCCGCCAGATGCAGTTCGACCTCCGTGCCCCATTTCTTCTGCTTGAGCAGCACATACCCCTTGATCTTGGTCTCGGGGTTCGTGGCGGCGATCCGCTCGGCGCCGCGGGCGGAGGCCGAGGGCGGGGGCGGTGCCGCGGTCTCGTCCGTCCCGGAGGGGAACACGAGGCCGCCGAACAGGGCGCCGACGATCAGTAGCAGGCACGCGGCGACCGCGAGCGGCGCCCATCCCGCGCGTCGCCGTAGCGAGGTGAGCCGTCCGGTTCGCCGTCCGGCGGCGCGGGTCAGCAGGCCGTCCAGGAGTTCCGGCGGCGGCCCGGCCATCTGCGCGAGCTGCGCCTCGTCGACCCGTCCGAGCATCGCGGGCAACCCGGCGAGGCCGGCCAGTTCGTCCCGGCAGGCGGGGCAGCCCGGCAGGTGGGACTCCAGCCGGGCCCGGTCGGCGGGGTCGAGCGAGCCGAGCACGTAGGCCCCCAGCGAGGTGCGCACGTCGGCGCAGTCGTTCATGGCGCCAACCCCCGCTCCTCCAGTGCGAGTTTGAGCGCCCGCAACGCGTAGTAGGTCCGGGATTTGACCGTGCCGGGCGGTATGCCGAGCGTCTTCGCGGCCTCCGCCACCGACCGGCCCTTGTAGTACGTCTCCACCAGGACGGCCCGGTGCGGGGGGCTCAGCCCCGCGAGCGCCTCCGCGACCGTCCAGGACTCAAGGGCCCGGTCGATGTCGTCCGAGCCGGACGCGGTCATCATGACATGGTCGTCGATACCCGTCTCCGGGGGTCGTGACTGCTTGGCACGGTGCGCGTCCACGACCAGATTCCGCGCGACCGTGAACAGCCAAGGCCGGACGGGACGTCCCGCAAGGGCCTGCGGGTTCCGCCAGGCGCGCAGCAGCGTCTCCTGCACGACGTCCTCGGCCTGGGCGCGGTCCCCACCCGTCAGCCGCAGGACGTATCCGAGGAGGGGACCGCCGTGCTCGCTGTACAGGGCGCGCAGCAACGCCTCATCCGCGGTGGGACCCACACCACTGACACGTATGCGTTTCCTCACCGGTTCACCGGTGCCGCGTGATCACCGCTGGAGATCGTTCAACCGGACGTTCTCGGCGGTGGCGGCGACCCGCAGCCCGTCCGGCGTCGGCTGGATCTCGCTGATCCGCGACCCGACCGGCAGGTCGGCGAGCGGGACCGTCCACGTCAAGCTCTGCCGCACCAGGGCCAGCGGGACCTGCGGGCCCCCGTTCGACGCCACCGACCGGGGAGTGACCGCGATGCCCCGCGCGGTCGGCTTGACCGCGACGATGGCGGTGCTGGTCACCGAACGTCCGAGGACGTTCCCCTCCAGGTCGACCTCCAGGTCGTCGCCCTTCGGCCTGATCCCCTTGACGCCCTCGGGGGCGCGCTTCTGGATCGCGGCGTAGGGGACGACGGCGGACGCGGTCGCGGTACGGGCGGTGACGTTCGCGGCGCTGCCCTGCGTGACCTCCGACAGCGGCGCGTTCACCCCGCGCATCTCGACCTTCACGCCGGTGACCGTGACGCCCTGGTCGGTCCACTCGCCGATGGCGACCTCGATGTGGTCGTAGTCGCCGCCGAGCGCCTGCGTCAGGAAGGGGAAGCCGTGGATGGTGACCTCGGGCTGCTCCTGCATGTTGTACTGCGCGGCCACCTGCTCACCGATCTTGTCCTCCGCCACCCGGACCCCGATCCGGTCGGCGGCGACCAGGCCGACGGCGACCAGGATCAGCAGGACAAGCAGTACCTTCCGCATGGGTCTCCTTCAGGGGGCTGCGACGTGCGCGTCGCCACACCATAGTGCGCGGACGGCCAGGAAAGCGTCGCACCGGAGAATGACGTCATGACCCGAAATGTCACACCACGATGAGATCAACCGCCGGCGAACGGCGGAAGAACCTCCACGACCCCGCCCTCCGGCAGCGTCACCGACTCGTGCGGCCGGCTCCCCACCGGCGTCCCGTCCACGAGGAACGAACTGCGCGCGACGACCCGCTCGAACTCCCCGCCCCGCCCGTGCTTCGACACCGCCGCGGCCAGCGCCTCGGCCAGCGTCCCGGCGTCGTACGGCTCCTCATGCGTCCCCGCCGCGGCCTTCGCCGCCGCCCAGTACCGCACCGTCCCCATGGCCATACGTCCATACTGCCGCCTCCCCAGTACCCCCTGGCCACCACCAGCGACTCGGTTATGCTCTGAGGAGGGATCCGGGCGACGAGGCCATGGAGTTCATCTGAGAGCCCTTCATGGCCGCCTCGTCCTTGAGCCACCGGCCGTCGGCGGGCTTGAGGATGAGCCGCCTGGGTCCTGACGTCTTTGTGGACGGGAGGCGGCACGTGAGCAGTCTGCTCCTGCTGACCAACGCGCTGGAGCCCTCCGACGAGGTCCTGCCCGCGCTGGGGCTCCTGCTGCACTCCACGCGCGTCGCGCCCGCCGAGGCGTCCGCGCTCATCGACGCGCCGCCCGCCGACGTCGTCATGGTGGACGCGCGCCGCGACCTGGTCCAGGCGAAGAGCCTGTGCAGGCTGCTGCGCACCACCGGGCTCGACTGCCCTCTCCTCGCCGTCGTGACCGAGGGCGGTCTCGCCGCGCTCACCCCCGAGTGGGGGCTGGACGACGTGCTGCTCCAGACCGCCGGGCCCGCCGAGGTCGAGGCGCGGCTGCGGCTCGCCGCCGGTCGCGCCGCCGCGTCCGACGACGCCGACGAGACACCGGGCGAGATCCGCAGCGGCGACCTGACGATCGACGAGGCCACCTACACCGCCCGGCTCAGGGGCCGTGTCCTCGACCTCACGTTCAAGGAGTTCGAACTGCTGAAGTACCTCGCCCAGCACCCGGGGCGCGTGTTCACCCGCGCGCAGCTCCTCCAGGAGGTCTGGGGCTACGACTACTTCGGCGGCACCCGGACGGTGGACGTCCACGTCCGCCGCCTGCGCGCCAAGCTGGGCGCCGAGTACGAGTCCCTGATCGGAACCGTCCGCAACGTCGGCTACCGCTTCGTCCCCGACCACCGGCCCGACGAGTCGCAGGACAAGAGCCCCGCCCGCGCCTGAACCGGGTCAGCCGAATCGGCCGGTGATGTAGTCCTCGGTGGCCTTCTGCTCCGGGTTGGTGAATATCTTGCTGGTGTCGTCGATCTCGATGAGCCTGCCCGGCTTGCCCGTCCCGGCGATGTTGAAGAAGGCCGTGCGGTCGCTGACGCGGGCGGCCTGCTGCATGTTGTGGGTGACGATGACGATCGTGTACTGGGTCTTCAGCTTCTCGATGAGGTCCTCGATGGCGAGGGTGGAGATCGGGTCGAGGGCGGAGCACGGCTCGTCCATCAGCAGCACCTGCGGCTGGACGGCGATGGCGCGGGCGATGCAGAGACGCTGCTGCTGACCGCCGGACAGGCCCGCGCCGGGCTTGCTCAGCCGGTCCCGGACCTCGTTCCACAGGTTGGCGCCGCGCAGCGACTCCTCGACGATCTCGTCCAGCCTGCCCTTGCGGCGGACGCCGTTCAGCTTGAGACCCGCCGCGACATTGTCGTAGATCGACATGGTGGGGAACGGGTTGGGCCGCTGGAACACCATGCCGACGACGCGGCGGACGGCGACGGGATCGACGGCCGAGTCGTACAGGTCCTCGTCGTCCAGCATCACCTTGCCCTCGACGCGGGCGCCGGGGATGACCTCGTGCATGCGGTTGAGGGTGCGCAGGAACGTGGACTTGCCGCAGCCCGACGGTCCGATGAACGCCGTCACCGAGCGCGGCTCGACCGTCATCGAGATGTCCTCGATGGCGTGGACGCCGCCGTAGTAGGCGTGCAGCCCGGAGACTTCGATCCGCTTGGCCATGGTGGTCCTTTCTAGGGGTCAGCGGCCGGTGGGGGCGCTGCGCCGGGCGACGAACCGGGCGATCAGATTGAGCAGCATGATGATCCCGATCAGGACGAGGGCGCCGGTCCACGCCCGGTCGATCGAGTTCTGGTTGGGGTCGGACGCCTGGTCCCAGATGAAGGTGGGCAGGGACGCCTGCGGGCCCTCGAACGGGTTGTTGTTGATCGCCTTGGTGAAGAAGATCGTGAGCAGCAGCGGCGCGGTCTCCCCCATCACGCGGGCGACGGCGAGCATCACGCCGGTGACGATGCCGGTCATGGCGGTGGGCAGGACGACGAAGCAGACCGTCCGCCAGCGGGGCACGCCGAGCGCGTAGGACGCCTCCCGCAGGTCGTTCGGGACGAGTTTCAGCATCTCCTCCGTGGCCCGCACCACCGTGGGGATCATCAGGATCGTGAGGGACAGCGCCCCCGCGAACCCGGAGAAGCCGAACCCGACCGTCAGCAGCCACAGGGCGAGGACGAACAGGCCCGCGACGATGGACGGGATACCGGTCATCACGTCCACGGTGAAGCTGATCGCCTTGCCGAGCCGGCCGTTCCCCGCGTACTCCACCAGGTAGATCGCGGTCAGCACGGCGAGGGGAACGGCGATGACGCTGGTGATGAGGACCTGCTCCAGCGTCCCGATGATGGCGTGGTAGGCGCCGCCGCCGGAGTCCCTGCCGCCGATCCCGTTCATGGAGAACTGGAAGAACGTCAGGTCGAGCCGTTTGGCGCCGTTGACGACGACCGTCCACAGCACCGACACGAGCGGGATGACGGCGAGCGCGAACGCGAGGTACACCAGGGCCTGGACGAGCCGGTCCTTGACCTTCCGGCCCGGTGAGACCGGGGTCAGGCCCGTCGAGTGGGTGGTCAGGCCCGTCGAGTGGGTGGTCACACGAACTCCTTCCGGCGCGCGACGACCGCGCGGGCCGCCATGTTGACGACCAGGGTGATCACGAACAGGACCAGGCCGGAGGCGATGAGGGCGCCGCGCCCGTTGACGGACGCCTCGGCGAAGCTGTTGGCGATGTTGGCCGCGAACGTGGCGCCGCCGTTCTCCAGGATCTGCCAGTTGATCCCGGGCACGAAGGTCAGCACCATCGCGACGGCGATCGTCTCTCCCATCGCCCGGCCGAGGCCGAGCATCGAGGCGCCGATCATGCCGGACCGCCCGTACGGCAGCACCGACATGCGGATCATCTCCCAGCGGGTGGCGCCGAGCGCCAGCGACGCCTCCACATGGGCCTGCGGGACCTGGAGGAACACCTCGCGGGAGATGGACGAGATGATCGGCAGGATCATGATCGCCAGCACCACCGAGGCGGTGAAGATCGAACTCTTGCCGGGACTGTCGCCGCCGAACAGCGGGATCCAGCCGAGCGCGCCGTTCAGGAACTTGCTGATCCCCTCCATGTGCTGGGACAGGAAGGCTAGGCCCCACAGCCCGTACACGATGCTGGGGACGGCGGCGAGCAGGTCGACGACATAGCCGAGTCCGGCCGCCAGCCGCCGCGGCGAGTAGAACGAGATGAACAGGGCGATCCCGATCGCGACCGGCGTGGCGATCAGCATCGCCAGCAGCGAGGACATCACCGTCCCGAACGCCAGCTGCGCGATGCCGAACCTCGGCGGCGTCGCGTTCGGGTTCCATTCCTCGCTGGTGAGGAAGCTCGCCTCGTTCTCCTGGAGTGCGGGCACGGCCTTCCAGACGAGGAACGCTCCGATCGCGGCCACGATCGCCAGCACGGCGATGCCGGAGCCGCGGGCGGCCCCGGCGAAGATCCTGTCGCCCGCGCGTCCGGTGCTCATCCGGGCGCCGGTGGCGCGGTGTCGCGCGCCCACCTGCGCCTCGGCGGCCCGCGTCTCGACACCGCTCTCACTGCTCATGGGGGGTCCTCCTTGGATCACATCGGCCGCACCCACGCCCGCCCCGCCACCGAGATCGTCGGTGGCGGGGCGGCGGGGGACGTCGTCCGTTGTCAGGACAGGGCCTTCACGGACGTCTGGACCTTGGTCAGCACGCTCTGCGGCAGCGGCGCGTAACCGACGTCGGTGAGGATCTTCTGGCCGGCCGCGCTGGAGGTGTAGGTCAAGAACGACTTGACGAACTTGGCCTGCTCGGCGGGCAGCCCCTTCGTGCACGCGATCTCGTACGTGACCAGGACGATCGGGTACGCGCCCGGCTCCTTGGTCGTGTAGTCGATCTTCAGCGCGACATCGTTGCCGGTGCCGACGATCTCCGCTCCGGCGACGGCCTTGGACGCGCTGTCCGGCGACAGCTCGGTGTACTCACCGGCGCCGTTCTTGACGTGCGCGGTCTGCAGCTTGTTGTTCTCCGCGTACGACATCTCGACGTAGGAGATCGCGCCCGCGGTGCTCTTCACCTGGCTGGTGACGCCGTCCGACTTGGGGGCGCCCTGGCCGGTGGAGTTGGGCCACTTCTTGGCCTTCTCCCACGTCCAGACGCTCGGCGCGGTCTTGTTCAGGTAGTTCGTGAAGTTGTCGGTGGTGCCGGACTCGTCCGACCGGTAGATCGGTTTGATGTCGGAGGACGGGAGCTTGGCGCCCGAGTTCTCCTTTGCAATGGCCGGATCGTTCCACTTCTTGATTTTGCCGGAGAAGATGCTCGCGATCGTCTCGGGCGACAGCTTCAGACCGTCCACGCCTTGCAGGTTGTAGACGACCGCGACCGGCCCGACGACCATCGGCAGGTTCAGCGCCGGGTTGCCCTGGCAGCGCTGCTGCGCCGGGGCGACCTCCTCGGGCTTGAGGGCCGAGTCCGAACCGGCGAACGCCACCTGGCCGCTCGTGAACGCCTGGATGCCGGCGCCCGAACCGCTCGGGTTGTAGTTGAGGTTGGCGCCCGCGCACTCGCTGGCGTAGACCTTCGTCCACTCCTCGACCGCGTTCTTCTGCGCGCTGGAACCGGCCGCGTTCACACTGCCCTTCGCGCAGTCGATGTCGCCGACCGGCGCGTTGGCCGAGCTCTTCGTCGTGTTGTTGTCGCTCCCGCAGGCGGTGAGGGCCAACGCCCCCGCGACGACCACGCCGCCGAGGGCGGCAAGTCGGGAACCGTTCTTCACCGGAGGGTCTCCTCAATAGTTCGTCGGGCGGCCCCCCGGGCCGGTCCTGGTCCGCTGCTCTCTACAGACGCCGGGGTCACCGTCGACAGCGACGCTAGGCACGCCAGGTGACCAGCCCCACCGATCCAGGTGAACGATCGATGAACGCAGATGACCGCGCCTGCGAAGAATGCCCCGATTTGTCATGTCCGCCCGGTTAACAACGCAGCTCACAAGCGCAAAGAACTCCCCCAGACAGGACAATCCAGGTTTAAAACGCCTCCGCTCACCGCCGCCGAACCGCTTCCACACGACAAGCCCGGCCAGAGGACCCAGCCGCTCTCGACACCTTGCTCACCCCGTGCGGGGAGTTACGCCATACGAACGAGTTCGGCACTTGTCCTGTCGTGACGAACGAGGGTTTCGATGACGAAACGGGGCTTCTGGGGTACACCTTCAGCGACGAACGACGGAGCGTTCTCGCCACGGCGACCGACTCCAGGCGGAGGAACCGACCGTTGAACTGCTGCGGCTTGAGAAGCGGCAGCGGTTCCCGCAGCGTGTGTGGACGAGGGTCACCGGCCCGGCGGGCGAGGTGATCGGCTTCGCCGTCGGACCGGTCCTGCCTTTCTCGTCCATCGCCCGCCTGGTCACCACCAGGAACTGGCGAACGAAAGTGCGTGGCACCAGGGACTTCTTCAACAGGTTCGGGAAACGAGTACACACTGGAGATCTCCGACAAGGTTGACGGCACGCTCCGCGCGCTCGCCGTCGCGTTCCCCCTCATCGCGGACACAAGCCGCAACTTCATGGCGAATAGCCAATCCGACACCTACTGAATCCTTCCGGGGGAGCATCGGCTTGTGGTGTGTATGTGAGGCGGCTCTATTTCGGCCGGCTGTGTGGCGAGGAGAGCTGGGGCGGTGATTGCTAGGTGGCGTACATGACGTCTACGGCGTGGTGGGTGAAGCCGAGGGACTCGTACAGGTGGACGGCGGCGGTGTTGGACTCGTCCACGTAGAGCATGAGCTGGTCGACGCCCCTGGCGCGGAGGTGGTGCAGGCCCGTCAGGGTGAGGGCGCGGCCGAGGCCTAGGCCCTGCGCGTCCGGGGCGACGCCGATGACGTAGACCTCGCCGATGTTGTCCGGGTGGATCTTCGTCCAGTGGAAACCGGCGAGGCGGCCGTCGCGTTCGGCGAGGAAGAAGCCGGCCGGGTCGAACCAGGCCTCGGCCTCGCGGTCGCGGACGTCCTCGATCGTCCAGGAGCCCTGTTCGGGATGGTCGGCGAACGCGCGGGCGTTCACCTCCAGCCATGCCCGTTCGTCCCGGCCGGGTTCGAAGGTCCGCAGGGTGATGCCCTCCGCGAGGTGCGGCTCCGGGAGTGGGTCGGATGCCGGGCGGCGCATCTGGAAGAGGGCGCGGGCCCGGGTCAAACCTTCCGCGTGCGCGAAGGCCGCTGCGGCAGGTAGGTCGCCGTGGGCCCAGATCCGCAGGGGGCCGTTCGTCTCGGCGCTCAGCGCGCGGAGGAGCGCGCGGCCGTGCCCGCGGCGCCGATGCTTCGGGTGGACGACCAGTTCCGCCGCCGCGGGTTCGTCACCGTCCGCCGGATCGAGATGCGCGTACGCCACGATCACGCCGCGGTCGCGGATCACCGTTCCCGCGCGGGCGCCGCGCAGGGCCAGCATCGTGTGCTCCGACAGCGGCCCGACCCCGTCGGCGTCCGCGGCCGCCTCGACCAGTTCCAGCACGTCAGCGGTATCGCCGTCGCCCATCGGGCGCACCTTGTCCATGATCCACACTGTATGCGGCGAATCCCCTGATCAAGTTGTCACAGAAACGTCATCGGGCCGCCGGGAGGCGTATGCCGGGCGCGCCTACCGTCCACGGCATGACTCGACGACGCACCTTCCTGGCCTGCGCGACGGCGGGGCTGACCATCGTGGGCCTCGCCGCGCGGCCCGCGGCGGCGCATCCGGCCCCGACGGCACCGGTACGGCTGCTCGCGCTCAACGACTTCCACGGGAACCTGGAGCCGCCGTCCGGCAGCTCCGGCAGGGTCATCGACGAGAACGGCGACACGGTTCTCGCCGGGGGCGCCGCCTATGTCGCGGCCCATCTCAACCGGCTGCGTGACCGCGACACCCTCACCGTCGCGCAGGGCGACCTGATCGGTGCCACGCCGTTGATCTCCGCGGCCTACCACGACGAGCCGTCCGTCCAGTTCCTCGGGGACGTGGGCGTCACGGCCTCCGCGGTCGGCAACCACGAGTTCGACGAGGGCTACCGGGAGCTGCTGCGCATCCAGCACGGCGGGTGCCACCCCGTCGACGGCTGTTCTCCCGCGGGCACGTGGCGCGGTGCGCGGTTCGACTACCTCGCTGCGAACGTGCTGAAGAAGCGGCATCACAGGCCCGCCATGAAGCCGTGGACGATCCGCCGGATCAACGGTGTGCGGATCGGCTTCATCGGCGTCGTCACCAAGACCACTCCCAGCATCGTCACCGCCGAGGGCATCAAGGACCTGGAGTTCGTCGACGAGGTCGCCGCCGCGAACCGCGCCGCCCGTGAGTTGAGGCGGCGGAACGTCCGCGCGATGGTCCTGCTCGTCCACGAGGGCGACCAGGTCGAGCCCGGGTCCCGCCCGGACGAGTGCGGCGTCCAGCCCGGGGCCGGTTCCCGGATCGCCGCGCAGGCCGACCCGGAGATCGACGTGGTTCTGTCCGGACACTCCCACCAGCAGTACCTCTGCACCGTCAAGGACCCGGAGGGACGGCCGCGGCTGTTCTCGTCCGGGTCCTCGTTCGGACGTGTGATCACCCAGGTCGATCTCCGGGTGAACCGCCGGACGGGCGATATCGTCCGGTCCGCCGTGCGGGGCGACAATCATGTCGTCACACGGGACATCGCCCCTGATCCGGCGACGGAGCGGTTCGTCCAGACGTGGAAGGAGCGGGTCTCCGAGATCGCCGACAAGCCCGTCGGCAGGATCACCGCCGATCTCACCCGTGCCCAGTCGCCCGCGGGCGAGACCGCGCTCGGCGACGTCATCGCCGACGCGCAGCTCGCTTCGATGAGGGGACTCGGCGCGCAGGTCGCGGTGATGAACCCGGGCGGTGTCCGCACCGACCTGACGTTCGCGGCGAGCGGCTCGGAGGGCGACGGCGTGGTCACCTACGGCGAGGCGTTCGCCGTCCAGCCGTTCAGCAACGTGATGGGCGTGGTGTCCCTGACGGGGGCGCGGTTCGACGCCCTTCTCGAACAGCAGTGGACGTCCGCCGGGGAGAAGATCCTCCAGCCGTCGGCGAACCTGCGCTTCACGATCGACCGGTCCAGGCCCGTCGGCGACCGCGTGTCCGGGATCACCGTCGACGGGACACCGATCGATCCGTCGGCCACCTACAGGGTCGCGGCGAACAACTTCCTGCTCGGCGGCGGCGACGGATTCAGCGTCTTCACCGAGGGGACCGACCAGGTACTCGGCCCGATCGACCTGGACGCCCTCGTCGCCTATTTCGCGGAGCAGGGCACCATCGCGCCGCCGCCGCTCGACCGCATCTCCGGCCGGTGACCTCGCGGCCCCGGCCGGGACGCCCGCCCTAGCCTCCGAAGAAGTGGACGACGAAGTAGACGACGGCGGCCACCGACGCGGCCATCGGCATGGTGAGGATCCACGCGGTGACGATGTTGCCCGCGACCCCCCACCGGACGGCCGACAGCCGCTTGGTGGCGCCGACGCCCATGATGCAGGACGTGATCGTGTGCGTCGTCGAAATTGGAGCGTGCCAGATGTAAGCGGTGGCGTAAAGAATCATGGAGGCTGTTGATTCAGCCGCAAATCCTTTGGGAGGGTCCAGCTCGATCACCTTGCGGCCGAGCGTCCGCATGATCCGCCAACCGCCGGCGTAGGTGCCGAGGGACAGCGCGCCCGCACAGGCGATGATCACCCAGAGGGGGACGTCCTGGCCGTCGGAGTGGCCGGTGGTGACGAGGGCGAGGACGATGATGCCCATCGTCTTCTGCGCGTCCTGGAGGCCGTGGCCGAGCGCCATCGACGCCGCCGACAGCGACTGGGCGATCCGGAAGCGGCGGGAGATCCGACCGGGGTTGGCCCGGCGGAAGATCCACAGGATGGCGATCATCACCAGATAGGCCAGGCCGAACCCCGCCACCGGCGAGATCACCATCGGGATGGCGACCTTCTCCACGACGGTGCTCCAGCTCACCGAGGACGCCGACGCCAACCCGGCCCCGACCACGCCGCCGATCAGGGCGTGCGAGGACGAGGAGGGCAGCCCGAAGTACCAGGTGATGAGGTTCCACGTGATCGCGCCGAGCACGCCGGCGGCGACCACGGTGAGGCCGTGCAGCCCCGTCGGCGGGGTGATGACCTCGCTGACGGTCTTGGCGACCTCGACGCCGAGGAGCGCGCCGATCAGATTCATCACGGCCGCCATCAGCAGCGCCGCCCGGGGTGTCAACGCGCGGGTGGACACCGAGGTGGCGATGGCGTTGGCGGCGTCGTGGAACCCGTTGGTGTAGTCGAAGACCAGCGCGATGACGACGACGAGGATGAGCACGGCGGTCTGCGCGTCCGACCGGAGGCCGAGGGCTCCGGCGAGGACCACCGCGAGGAAGCCGACCAGCAGGACGGGCCAGAACCTGGCCGGGCCGCGGCGGACCTGCTCACCGAGCGTCGGTTCGGCGCCCGCGGGCTGGTCCTTGGTCAACGCCACGCCGACCGGGCCGCCGACGGCGCTGGCGCGCCCTTCCGGCGACTCGTCTTCCACGCTCATGACTCCTTGACCGAGATGGTCTCGACCGTGTTGGCGACGTGCTCGAACGCGTCGGCCGCGTCCTCCAGCCGGTCGATGATCTGCTTCAACTTCAGCACGGTCAGGGTGTCGTAGTCACCGCTGAACAGCTGCGCGAGCAGCTTGCGGTAGATCTGGTCGCCCTGGTTCTCGAGCCGGTTGATCTCGATCCAGTACTCGTTGAGCTCCTTCATCGACCGGAGCCTCGGCATCGCCTCGGCGGTCAGCTCCGCAGCCCGCTCCAGCACCTCCACCATGTGGACGACGCCCTTCGGGAACTCGTCGATCTTGTAGAGGACGACGAGGTCGGCGGCCTCCTCCATCTCGTCCATCACGTCGTCGATCGTCGAGGCCAGCCGGTAGATGTCCTCGCGGTCGAAGGGTGTGATGAACGTTTCGTTCAGCCGCCGCATGATCGCGTGAGTGCATTCGTCGCCGGCGTGCTCGCAGGCGCGCATCTTCTCCGCGATCGCTGCCCGGTCGGCATCGTCGCTGATGAGCTCCACGAGCAGCCTGGCGCCGGTGACCAGGTTGTTCGCGGAATCGGCGAACATGTCGTAGAAGCTGTCCTCACGCGGCGTGAGACGCAAGCGCACGTCGTTCTCCTGATGTGCCGGAACAGTCCGCAGAGGATCGTAGGCGCTACCAGCCGTAAAAAGAACCTTTGCCCCAGCTTCGGCTGGTGTCCTTCATCCTCTCACTTCCAGGATTGCCCCGGATCATCGGGTACATACCTCGCAGGAGGCCCCTATCTGCGGGGGACGGACGGCGTTTCGGGGTGGTTCGGCGGGATCCTCCGGTCAAGGCCGGTTGAGGTCACCAGTGAGATTTGTTACAGAGCGCGATGGCCGGGAGGTCGACCGAATTCGGCGGCGAACCGGCCGTGGGCCCCTCGCATGACGGGCCCCTCGCATGAGACGAGCCGGGGACGCGGCGAACGCGTCCCCGGCTCGCCCCGTGCGACTGCTTTCGCTCTTCTTCCGGGAGGACGCCCTCCCGGACCCCCTGGGACGCTCTCAGTCCCGTGGCGTCAGTTCGCGACGACCGGCTTCGTCGGACCGCACTCCGAGCACCATGTCGATCTCCGCGACGGTCAGCGGTCGCTTGGCCGCCGCCACCGCGCTCAGCATCTCGGCATAGAGTTCGATCTCGTCCAGCGCAACACGGTCGTGGACGCGCAAATCGAGGTACTGTCGCACCAGCGTCCACCTCCGTTCGTTCCCCACACCCAGGTCCGAGGCTACGCGCCCCACCTGGACGGGCACATGACCCAAGAGGGCCATTCGCGGGCCACACGTGACCCTGTCAATCCGGGGGGCTCCGCGCCGACCCCGCGGCCGTCCGGCCCCGGGCCGGACCCGGCCCTTCGGCGACTTCCCGGAAGCCTTCCCAGCTATCGACTGTTTAATACCTATGTCCCGTTCGTCCCGGGACGGAAGTCGCCGAGCATCTGCTCCAGGGCCGTCTCGGGCAGGTCCCTGGCCGTCAGCCGGGCCACGGTCGCGGCGTTGACGTCGGCGCCCGCGAGCCGGGCCGCCTGCCGCGCCACCGTCTGCTCGAACAGCGCCCGGACGGTCCGCGCGTAGGCGAACTGCGGGTCGTCCCGCATCCGCTCGAACCGGGTCAGCAGCTCGACCCTCAGCTCCTCGTCCAGCATGTACAGGTCGCGCTCGGCGTAGCTCTGGAAAAGCCTCACCATGTCGCGGTCGCCCATCCCGGTGAACTCCAGGATCCGGCCGAACTCGGCGCGAAAGGTCGGGTTGCCCGCGAGGAAGCCCTCCATCTCCGCGGCCGGACTGGAGCAGACCACCATGAACCTGCCCCGGCTCGCGTTCATGCGGCGCAGCAGTTCGGCCACGACGGCCGGACTCCGGTCGAGCCGATACGCCTCCTGGACGAGCAGCACCCCGCCGAGCGCCTGATCCACCATGCTCGCGACACGGTTCTCGGTGTCGGCCCGGTCACGTCCCGCCAGGTGGACCGGACGGCACGCGACCACATGCCCGGACGCCAGCAGCCCGAGCGCCGCGTACACGCCGCCGATGAGACCGGCCACGGTCGTCTTCCCGGTCCCGGGCGGCCCCACGAAGACCAGGTGCCGGCCCTCGCCCGCGGACACCCCGTACCGCGCCCGGTCGGCGACGAGCCCCGCCTCCTCGACGAGCTCGCGCACGGCGGCCTTCACCTCCTCCAGCCCGGTGAGCTGGTCGAGCTGCCGCAGGTAGCCGTCGATGTCGCCGGGCGGGCGCAGCGCGGGCTCGATGCCCTCGGCGACGCCCGCGAGATCGTCCGGGGTCAGCACGAGACGGTCGTGGGACGCCCCCGCGCGCTCCATGTTTCGCTGCGCCGCCTGGTCGAGATACGCCTCGACCAGCCGCGCGTTGACGAGATCGCCCGGCCCGCGGAGCCGGTTCAGGTCCTCGCGGGCGACCTCCAGGGCCGACGCCCCGATGGTGACGCGCCGCTCCTCGGCCAGCAGGTGCAGCAGCGTCATGCGGTTGTCGAGATCGCTGAAATCGGGCAGCCGGTGGACGCGGAACGCCTGAACGAGCTTCGGATGGTCCCGAAGGAGCTGCTTGTACGCCTGCGGCTCGCAGGTGGCGATGACGGGCGTCGTGTTCACCGGGTCGCGGCGGGCCCGCCGCACCGCGCCGACGACCGCGGCCTGGTCGGCCGCGCAGCGGATCGCGACGTCCAGCCGCTCGAAGAGGATCACCGGGCCGGGCTGGGCGAGGATCCGGCCGACCCGCTGGGCGGGCGCGTCCCGGACGTCCTCGGCGTCGTGCGCGCGGATCGACCCGTCGCCGAGGCCCGCGTTCGCCAGCGTCAGCGCGATCATGCGGGAGAGCCGGCGCTGCCCCGAGTGCGGGCCGCCGACCAGCAGCACGCCCGGCACCGCCGGTTTGATGGAGCTGGGCGCGCCGTCCACCCGCGTCGCCTCGATGCCGTCGTTCACGGGCGCGTTGCGTTCCTGCACCTGGCGGCGCAGCTCGGCGAGCAGGTCCGTCACGTCGTGGTCGCCGTACACGAACCCGAACCCGAACCGCTCCAGGACGCGGCGTTCGCCGCGGTCCCGCGGGGGCGGGATCTCGTGGACGGGCCGCTCCGGCGCGGGCGTGTCGTCCAGGAAGTCGAAGTCGCCGATCATCGTCTTGGACATGACCTTCGTCCCCGGCCCGGCGCCCTGTGCGGGGGGCGGCGGCTGCGGGGCTTCGTCGGCTTCCAGGTCATCGGGTTGCAGCACCCGCGTGCCGGGCGGGCTCGGCGAAGCCGGTGGCGGCCCCGAGTCCTCCATGCGCGTGGCGTGCGGATCGAACGAGGCGGCGGCCGGAGTCGGCTGCGGCGGTGGCTGCTGGTGTGACTGCGGTTGCGCCTGTGGTTGCGGCTGCGCCTGTGGCTGTGGTTGCGGGACGTCGGGCGGCGGCTGCGGCATCTGCCGTGGCGGAGCGGCACCCGCCGGCTGGTAGCCGAGCTGCGTGTACGGCGGCGCGACGCTCCCGTCCGGCGTGTCGTCCTCCGGGGGCGAGTAGCCGCCGAGCTGCGGCTCCGGCACAGCGGGCGAAGACGGCGGCGGTGGGGTGCTCTGCATCGGTGCGGGCGGCGCCGCGCCGGGACGCTGGAACCCGAGTTCGGTGTAGGGCGGCGCGACGCTCCCCTCGTCCCCGGCGGGCTGCTGACCGCCCATGATCGGGTCCGGGTGGGCGAACGCGGCCTGCTGCCCCTGTCCGGCCATCTGGTCGTCCGCCCGCGGGCCCGGCGCGTTCTCCCAACCCGGCTGGGCGGGCGGCTGCACGAACGGGCGGTCGGGCTCGGACGGCGTCCCCTGCGGCTGCGGGGGCGTGCCGGGGGCGACCCCCGGCTGGCTCTGCATCCCGAACGGGGCGGGCTGCGCCGGGGCCGGGCTGGGCGGCGGCGTGGCGGTCGGGGCGGCGGCCGTCGCGCGGGCCCGGTTGCGGCCGATGATCCCGGCGACGATCGCCGTCGGAACGGGGAAGCCGCGAGGCCGGGCGGGCATCCCGCCGAGGCGGCACCAGGCCAGGTCGAGCTCGTACATCGCGGCCAGCAGCGTCTCGGCGCCCGGCCCCGACCCGGCCGCGGACCGCAGCGGCTCCGGCAGGCGCATGTCCTGGGGCCACAACCGGCGCAGCGGATGCCCCTGCTGCTCCGACACCGCCTGCACGGTGTAGCGGATCTCCGGGTCCAGCCACGGGACGATGGAGCCGGCCACGTCCTTGCGCACGACGTCCAGGTCGGCGGCGAGCAGCGCGGCGGCGACGAGACGCGGCTCGATGTAGGCGGGGTCCACGGGGTCGCCGGACAGGTCGGCCACCAGTTCACTGAGCGTGTAGAACGCGTGCCGGAAGTTGTCGCCCGGCGAGCTCTCGTTCCGCAGCGCGGGGACCAGGTTCGGCGGGCACCGCGTCAGCCACTGCTGGACGATCGCCTGGTCGCCGTACGGCAGCGCCGCGTAGTCGACCGTGGGGTTGGCGAGCGTGGTGCCGAGGATGGCGAGCAGCGCGTCCGCCCGCATCTGGAACCGGACGTCGTCGCGGAGGGCGCTGGCGACGGCCCACATCGTCCGCAGGACGACGACCGCCGCGTCGACCCGGCTGGCCCGCAGGCGCTCGGCGTACAGCCCGACCAGGGCCTCCAGGGGCGGCGGCGTGAGCCAGCGGGGGCCGTCCACGTGCGGGAGCGGCTTGGCCCGGTAGGGCTTCCACAGGTCGAGCATCTGCGCGTCGAGCCGCGAGTCGAACGCGGGCGCGGACGAGCACCACAGCATCACGCCCCACGCGAGGGCCACGGTGGACGGCGTGTCGTTGGAGAACTCCGGCGACCAGTGCGGGTAGTCGGGCGCGTGCAGCGCCGCGGCGGACTCGACGGTCGACCGGACGCGCGCCGTCACCTCGGTGGCGAACCCGTGCCCGACGAACGGCAGGCCCGCCGGAGGGTCGTAGGCGAAGTCGGGCCCGGCGGGGATCACGTGCGGCGGCAGGTGCGGAACCTGCCCGGACCCCTGCTGCGCGCGCCGCGCCGCCATCCGGACGGCCGGGGTCCGGGGCGGCGGGCACAGGTACCACTGCCCGTCGGACGGGTGCAGCCGGTACCAGCGGGCCCAGGCGCCGAACAACCACCAGGTGCCGTCGGGGAGGGCGAGCAGGCGACCGCCGATGGAGTGATGGCGTTGCTGCGGAGGTGCCGACGGCCACCACGCGGCGGCCACCATCGCCCTCGTGTCCCGCTCTGCCTCCGCGAACGGATCCTGCCCCGTCGGGGGGCTGGGCGGCGGAGCACTGCCATAGCCCGGTCCCCAAACCACGATGGTCATCGTAGTCAGCAGAAACCGGCAGGGCTCTCCCCCACCGGAACGTTCCTCAAGTCCTCGCAGGTCAGAAGGGGCCTAATCCGAACTTGACGACGCCACCCGGCGTCGGTGGTGCTCGGACGGGGTCAGTGCCAGTCGGCGGTGCGGTGGCGGCGGGCCTTGTCCGCGTACACCTGGGGGGTGTGCGTCAGGACGAGTCGGTCGTCGTCGGTCAGTTCGCGGACGATCCGGCCGGGCGTTCCGGCGACGAGGACGCCGGACGGGATCTTCTTACCGGGTGGCACGAGGGCTCCCGCGGCGATGAGCGTCCCGGCGCCGATGCGTGCGCCGTTCAGGACGATCGCGCCGATGCCGATGAGCGACCCCGTCTCCACGTGGGCGCCGTGGACCATCGCCTTGTGGCCGAGGCTGACCCGGTCTTCGAGGACGGCGGGTGTCCCCGGGTCGGCGTGCAGGCAGCACAGGTCCTGGATGTTGCACTCCTCGCCGACGATGATCTCCTCGTCGTCGCCGCGCAGCACCGAGCCGTACCAGACGCTGGACGCGCGTCCCAGCCTGACCCGGCCGACGACCACCGCGCCGGGCGCGATCCACGCCTCGGGGTCGACGTCCGGACGGTCCTCACCCAACGATCCCAGGTACCTCATGGGGCCGATGCTAGGACCCGCCGCGCCGCCGCCCACCGGACGGGGCCACCGGACGGGCCGGAGGGGCCGGAAGCGGCCCGCGACACGCCCAGCCGAGATAGCACGAATTTTCCGGGATTGGATAGTTTGTCGCCTCACCAGGTGAAGAAACGGCGGCGAGAAGCGCGTTCCGGTTGCGCGAATGGGGTGGACCGGACAAGAGTCGTCCTGACGTTTCCGCATGTGGACCCGCTCACCGGCGGGTGAGGAGAGCAACCCGACCCTGACGGGGTGATGACCCCCGCCAACGACCCCCAAGGCATCATGAGCAACGAAGCCGAAATCCTGCCGAACCTCCTCAAAGACGACACGCACGAGTTCGAGATCGTCATGCGCGGCTACAACCGCCGCCAGGTCGACGACTACATCGCGCGATTCCTTCAGAAGAACCGAGAACTCGAGGCGCGGCTCGCCCGGGCCCACGACGACTCCGAGCGGCTCCGCCGCGAGATGGCCGAGCTCCGGGAGGCGCGCAAGCCCACCGGCGACGACCTCAGCGACCGGCTCCGCCAGATCATCAACCTCGCCGAGGACGAGGCCCAGGACAAGGTCGCCCAGGCCGAGACCAAGGGCGCGGAGATCCGCAAGGACGCCGAACTGGAGTCCAAGCGGATCATCGACGAGGCCCGCGCGCACGCCGAGAAGAATCTGGCCCACGCGCAGGACAAGGCCGAGAGCGTGCTCGCCTCCGCCAAGAAGGAGGCCGACACCGTCCTGTCGTCCGCCAAGCAGGAGGCCGAGCAGACGGTGACCAGCGCCCGGTTGGAGGCCGAGCGCACCCTCACCGCGTCCGAGCGCCGCGCCAGCGTGATCAACGAGGGGGCGACGCAGCGGTTGACGTCGCTCACCAAGAACCACACCCAGGCCCTGCAGCGCCTCACCGAGATCAGCGAGACGCTGCACCGCCTCCTCACCGCGGAGAACGAGGCGGGCCCGCTGGAGAAGATGGTCGAGGACGCCGTCCGGCAGACCGCCCCCCGGAGCAAGCAGGCCCCGCCCGCCCCGGCCCCGGCTCCGGCTCCGGCCAAGCCGGCCGCCGCCGGTCCCGCGCAGCCGAGCACGCCGCCGGTGAAGAAGCCCGAGCCGACCGCCGACATCCCGGTCGTCGCCGCCCCCCAGCAGCCGAAGCACGCCCGTCCGACCGAGGAGCCGGGCGGATCGGGCGCGCCGATCGCCCCGCCGCCGCCCGCCGGTACGACCCCGGTCGTTCCGCCGCAGCAGCCCCGGGGGCCCATCGAGTTGTAGCCCGCCGCGACGCCGGACGGTGACGTGTCCGCCCAGGGCCGTCCCTGGGCGGACATGACCGTCTATAAGATCCTTGAGGTGAGCAAGAGGACCCACACGCGGGGCGGGACCGCCCGTCCGATCAGAATCCTCGGAGATCCGGTCCTGCGCACCGAGTGCGACCCGGTCAGGACGTTCGACGCCGCGCTGGAACGCCTCGTCGACGACATGTTCGTCACCATGTACGAGGAGGACGGCGCGGGCGTGGCCGCCAACCAGGTGGGCGTGGGCCTGCGGGCGTTCGTCTATGACTGTGAGGACGACCGCGGACGCAGGCACGTCGGTCACGTCGTCAACCCCCGGCTCGTGGTCGCCGACGGGGAGATGCTCGTTGAGCCGGAAGGCTGCCTGTCCGTCCCGGGGATGCGTTTCGACACGCCCCGCCACGCGCACGCCGTCGTCGAAGGCGTCGACGTGAAGGGAAGACCCGTCCGCGTCGAGGGCACCGGCTACTTCGCCCGCTGCCTCCAGCACGAGTGCGGCCACCTGGACGGCGGCGTCTACATCGACGTCCTGTCCGGCGACGCGCGCCGCGAGGCGATGCGCGCGATCCGCGCGCTCGACCGCTAGACCGGCGATCCGGCGCGCTCAACGGATACCCGGGGAGCATTCAGGGGACATTCAGGTTGAAGTGGGAACCTCTCCGATAAGTGTCGAGGGGGGACTGTGCCATTGGTCGATCGGACGGCGAACGGCGGCAGGGCGGCGGAAGCGACGCTGCTCGTCGTCGAGGACGAGCCCAACATTCTGGAGCTCCTGGCCGGCAGCCTGCGTTTCACCGGGTTCGACGTGGTCACGGCGACGAACGGGGCCGAGGCGGTCCAGTCGGCGCGGCGGCACCGCCCGGATCTGATCGTCCTGGACGTGATGCTGCCCGACATCGACGGTTTCGACGTCGCGCGGCGGCTGCGGTCCGGCGGCGACCACACCCCGGTGCTGTTCCTGACCGCGCGGGACGCCGTGCAGGACCGCGTCAAGGGGCTGACGATCGGCGGGGACGACTATGTCACCAAGCCGTTCAGCCTGGAGGAGGTCATCGCGCGCATCCGGGCCGTGCTGCGGCGGTTCCGCGGCGGCATGACCGAGCCGCCGCCGCGGCTGGTGTTCGCGGACGTCGAGCTCGACGAGGACAGCCACGAGGTGTGGCGCGGCGGGCGCGCGATCCAGCTGTCGCCCACGGAGTTCAAGCTGCTGCGGTACTTCATGGCCAACGCGGGACGGGTCGTGTCGAAGGCGCAGATCCTCGACCACGTGTGGAACTACGACTTCCGGGGCGACGCGGGCATCGTCGAGTCGTACGTGTCGGCGCTGCGCCGCAAGGTCGACAACGCCGAGCCGCGGCTCATCCACACCCTGCGCGGCGTCGGTTACGTCCTGCGCGAGCCGTCGAGATCGGGCTGATGGCCACGCGGTTCCCGGCGTCCACGGCCCCCCGGCCGGCGCCGGCCCGGGCGGGACTTCCCGGCGAGGGCCCGCTTCCGTGGCCGCGCCGCGAGATGGCCCGCCTCTGGGGACGGACGTCGCTGCGCGTCAAGCTGATCGCCGGCATGCTCGTCCTCGTCACGCTCGGGATGACCGTGATGGCCGCGGCGGGCGCGTCGGTGCTGCGGCAGTACCTCGTCGGGCGGGCCGACGACCAGTTGCGCGGCTCGGTGGGGCGGGCGGTCGACCAGGTCGTCGAGGGGCTGCGGAGCGGGCAGCGGGAGATCAACGTCCGGATTCCGAGCGAGATGTACGCGCAGGTCCGCGCCACCAGCGGCAGCATCGTGTGGCAGAACTCGGCGTGGAGCGAGTCGGGCCATCCGCGGCTGCCGGACGACATGAGCGAGCGCATGGACCGCCCGTTCACCGTGAACGGGACGGGCGGGTCGCAGTGGCGGATCCTGGCCGCGCCGGTCTCCGGCGGTGTGCTGGTCCTCGCGTTCAGCCTGGAGGAGGTCGACCGGACTGTCCGCAGCCTCGTGACGATCGACGCGATCGTGGGGCTGCTGGTGCTGAGCGTCCTGGTCGGGCTCGGCGTGCTGGTCGTCCGGGCCAGCCTGCGGCCGCTCGCGGCGGTGGAGGAGACGGCGGGCGCGATCGCGGCGGGCGATCTGTCGCGCCGTGTCCCGGAGGGCGATCCGCGGACCGAGATGGGACGGCTCGGCCGGTCGCTGAACACGATGCTCGCGCAGATCGAGGCGGCGTTCGGGGCCCGCGCCGACTCCGAGGCCGCGGCGCGGCGGTCGGAGGAGACGGCCCGCCGGTCGGAGGAGCGGATGCGGCGGTTCATCGCGGACGCCAGCCACGAGCTGCGCACCCCGTTGACCGCGATCCGCGGTTTCGCCGAGTTCTACCGGCAGGGCGCGGCCCGCACCCCCGAGGAACTCGACCGGCTGATCGGCCGGATCGAGGACACCGCGTCCCGGATGGGCCTGCTCGTGGAGGATCTGCTGCTGCTCGCCCGGCTGGACCGGCAGCGTCCGATCGAGCGGCGCCCGGTGGATCTTCTCGCCGTCGCCGCCGACGCCGTCCAGGTCGCCAGAGTCCTCGCACCCGAACGAAAGATCGACCTCTCGGTGGAGGGAGGTCTGGCGTACCAGGTGCGGGGGGACGAGGCGCGGCTGCGCCAGGTGCTCGGCAACCTGCTCACCAACGCCCTCACGCACACTCCCAAGGGCACACCGGTGGACGTGCGCCTCTCCCCCGGGACACTGCGCGACGCGCCCGCCGTGAGCGTGGAGGTCGCGGACTCGGGCCCCGGACTCGCCCCCGAACAGGCGGAACGCGTCTTCGAACGCTTCTACCGCGCCGACGAGGCCCGCTCCCGCGCGGGCGGCGGCACGGGTCTCGGCCTCGCCATCGTCGCCGCGCTGGTCGCGGCCCACGACGGGCTGGTGGAGGCCGACTCCTCGTCCGGTGAGGGCGCCACGTTCCGGGTCGTCCTGCCTTTGGACGATGACTGAAGGGGACGTTCAGGCAACGTTCAGCTGAGTGCGTTTAAGTGGTCGGCACAGGGCGCGCCCCGTTCCCGGCGGGGACCGGGAGGCCGCGCCCTGGCCAGCAGTACCCCGCGCCGCCACGGCACCCGCGGTCGGGGGGACGCCACGCCGCACGTCCCCCCGACCGCGGTTTTTGGTTGATGTCCGTTTTCAGCACACTTTCAGGTTGGCTACAGCCAGTCTGCAGCCCCGCCGCGCACGCTCCATGGTGAGTGAACGACAGGGGACCGCATGAACGCGCATGCCGTGTCGGACGCCCGCGAGCCCACGGTGACCCGTTCCGACGGTCGGACGGCGCCCGCACGGGTCGTCGGCTCCGACACCGCCGGCGAGACCGTCGCCGGCGCCCCGGTCTGACCCGGGAAGCCGTCCGGCCAAGCTCTGGGGGGAGCGGGCGGACGGACGGCGAACCGGGCAGAGGGTCCCTTCCGGCCGGGCCGGGCCGGAAGGGACCCGGCATGGGAGAGCGGCCGCGGGATCGCGCACGACGTTCCGCGGCCGCACGCCCGCGCGGAGATTACTCGGACGACAAGATCACTCATTCCTGCGACAATGGGAACATGTCCGACCGCATCCACGTCCGCGGCTCGGTCTCCATTCCGGAGTCCGAGCTGAGCTGGCGTTTCTCCCGTTCCTCGGGGCCGGGCGGGCAGCACGTCAACACCAGCGCCACCGCCGCCGAACTCTCCTTCGACGTCGCGAACTCCCCGTCTCTGCCGGACCACCTCAGGGCCCGCGCCCTGGACCGCCTCGCGACCCGCCTGGTCAGAGGCGTCCTCACCATCCGCGCCGAGGAGTACCGGTCCCAGCAGCGCAACCGGGACGCCGCCCGCACCCGCCTGGCGACCCTGCTGGCCGACGCGACCGCCCCGCCCCCGAAGAAACGCGTCCCCAAGAAGATCCCCCGGGGCATCAACGAACGCCGCCTGGAGAACAAGAAGCGGCGTAGCGCCGTAAAACGCCAACGCGCCATGCGCTGGGACTGACCCTTACGACGACCCCGAACACCGGGCACCGCCATTCCGAAGGCGACCGGCAGGGCGGCCTCGACGCACGATGCCGCCGGAATTACCGGCATTGTCCCGCGGCCATGGCCTGCGGCGCGCATCCGCAGGCGAGGGGCGGTGGCAGTGCGGTCCCCGGTGTGGACGTTGAGTGATTAAGGCGACGCTGTCCGAGACAAACGGCGCGGCTCATTAAAAGGACGTATTGACACCCGCGCGGACTGCACCCTGTAATTGCGCGATGCGACAGGGCACGTTCCACTATGCGCTGATCCAGCGCAAGAGTCTCGGCGGCATCCTTACTGTCACCAGGGAGCAGCCGTGTCTCGTGGTGTCCAACGACAGGTACAACAGCCTGCCGAACACGAAGCACGTGTGGGTGCTTCGCACGCGGGGCGACGGCCAGGCACTGTCGTTCGCCGCCCTGGATCACGTCCCGCAGGCCGACCTTGATCCGGAGGAGTTGGACTCCGCGAGCAAGGAGTACGTGTCCGACGCCCTCGACTGGGTGCGGTGGGGCATCACCGGCGACCAGCCCTGGCGCAACACGCCCGCGGAGCTCCAGGAGGCGCACCGGGAGGCGCTGCGGGCGGGCGACCACCTCCGGCAGGGCGACATCGTCACCGACGGCCTCGGGACGGCGGTGGTCATCTCCGGGACGGCGCTCAACTCCATTCCGGGCTGCGACGTCGTGTGGGCGTTGGGCGTGGTCTCCAAGGAGGAGATCAGCCTGGGCATGGTCATCAACCTGCCCACGATCGGGCTGACCAAGATCGACACCATGCGGGACGAGGATCGCGCGGGCCTGATGACAGCCGTCCTGGACATCCTCTGATCAGCGGCTCGACCGGGTGATGGCCTCGGCGTAGGCGGCGAGGCGTTCGGTGGCGGTCGGGCCGCCGGTGTCGGGACGGGGAACGCCGAGATGCCGTTCGCGGAGTTCCGCCATCAGGTCGTTCCAGAGCTCCGGGCCCTCCGCCTCCATCAGCTCGGCGCCCGCGCGCAGTTCGGGGCTGGTCGGACGGTTGCGGGCGCCCCACGCTCCCAGGTGCACCAGCACGGGCACTAGTTGGATGGCGGCCTCGGTCAGGGTGTAGGTCGCCCGCTGGCCGCGTCCCGCGTCGTCGCGGGTGAGCAGGCCTGTTTCGACGAGGGTCCGCAGCCGGTCCGCCAGGATGTTGGACGCGATGCCCTCCGCCGACTGCGACTGGAGCTGCCGGAAGTGGCGGCGGTCACCGAACACCATGTCCCGCAGGATGAGAAGCGTCCAGCGGTCGCCGAGCACCTCGACCGCGGCGTTGATCGGGCATCCGGAACGAGGCCCCTCGGCCATGGCACCTCCAGAGACAAGCTGCTTGCATTTTACAACCACGCCTGGCTACGATCCGAAGCGCTTGCACAAAGCAAGCAGTTCCTAGTGTTGGGGCGAAGCGCCATGTCACGAAACGTCGAGACCGTCACCAGGTACCTGGACGGCTTCCGCAAGAACGACCACGAGCAGATCCTGTCCTGTCTGACCGACGACATCGTCTGGACGGTCTTCGGCGCGTTCCGCCTGACCGGCAAGGAGGCCTACGACAAGGCGATCGACGGCGCGCCGCACTTCATCGACCCTCCCGAACTGGAGGTCGTCCGCATGGTCGAGCAGGACGACGTCATCATGGCCGAGCTCACCGGCGTCGCACGCCGCGCGGAGGGCGGGGAGATGCGGATGTCCATGGCCGAGGTGTTCGTCATGCGCGACGGCAAGATCGCCGAGCGCCGTGCCTGGGTGACCGAGCTGAAGGAGAACGACTTCCGCTGACCCGGTGGTCCGCTGGTCCGGGCGCCCGCCGGTCAGGGCTTGCGGCCTGCGGCGCCCCACATTCCGGTGATGGCGGACGGCGGGGTGTCCGGGTCCGGGCGCCAGTCCTGGACGGGAACGACCCCCGGCGGAAGCAGGTCGAGACCCGCGAAGAAGCCGCCGACGCCGTCGCGGGTGCGGAAGGTGACCCGGTAGCCCATGGCCTTCGTGAGGGTCTTCTCCGCCGCCGACATCTGTTCCGGAAGCTGGTCGATGCCGGGATGGGTGACGGCCAGGAAGCTGCCCGGCGCGAGCGCGTCCATGAGGGTGCGGACGATGCCACGCGGGTCGTCGTCGTCCGGGACGCAGTGCAGGATGGCGATGAGAAGAAGCCCCACGGGCCGGTCGAAGTCGAGGAGACCGGCGGCCTCCTCCAGGATCCGGTCGGTGTCGCGGATGTCGGCGTCGATGAACGCCGTGGGCGCGGTGACCCCGGCCAGCAGGGCACGGGCATGATTCAGGACGATCGGATCGTTGTCCACGTACACGACGCGGCTCGCGGGATTCACCGCCTGCGCGACCAGGTGCGTGTTGTCGGCGGTGGGGATGCCGGTCCCGATGTCGAGGAACTGGGTGACGCCCTCCCCGGCCATGAAACGGACGACCCGGCTGAGGAACGCCCGGTTCGCGGTGACGCCCGGCTTGATCGTCGGCGTGGCGGCCATCACCCGCTCGGCCGCGGCCCGGTCGGCGGCGTAGTTGTCCTTGCCACCGAGCCAGTAGTCGTAGATACGGGCAATGTGCGGGGTGGTGACGTCGATTCCCTGGGGGACGATCTCGTCCTCATCGCCGATCATGGACCGAGAATAGACGCCCGCGAACACCGCGGCGCCCGCGCGAGCACGGGCGCCGCGGCGCCGGAAAGGGATCGCCGCAGGTCGTTCGTCAGGTCGCTACCGTGAGATCGCCTCCCACAGGGCCGGGACGTTGGGCGGGGTCCAGCCCGGCATGGACGTGTGGGCCTGGAGGCAGCGGTACTTCGCACCCTCGTAGGTCACCACGTCACCGGCGCTGTAGGCGTTGCCGGCGGCCCAGGCGCTGCCGTCGTCCGGCGGCTCGTTGTCGTCCGGCGGCTCGTTGTCGTCGGGCGGGTTCACGCGTGCGCCGACGTTGACCGCGGCCCACGCGTTGGCGGTCGTGGTCCACTCGACGCTCTTCTCGCCGTACAGCCCGGCGGCGGCCTCAAGGGTCGCGCGGCGCGCGTCGGCGTAGTTGGTCCGCGGCTGCATCTCCTCGGTGAGGGCCTTGTACCAGATCGCCGCGGCCTTCTCCCGGCCGATGCCGGTCACGGGCTTGTTGTCGTAGGTCGGCGAGTCGTAGCTGACGCCGTTGATGACCTTCTTCCCGCTGCCCTCGGACAGCAGGTAGAAGAAGTGGTTCGCGATGCCCGAGGAGTAGTGGACGTCCACGCTCCCGGCGCGGGAGGACCAGTTGTCCAGCGAGTTGCCGTCCTGGCTCGGGCGGGCCATGTACCGCAGCGGCGTACCGTTGCCGAAGATGTCGATCTTCTCGCCGATGAGGTAGTCGCCCACGTCGCTGGCGTTGTTGGTCCAGAACTCCATGGCGGTGGCGAGGATGTCGGACGTCGCCTCGTTCAGACCGCCGGACTCGCCCTGGTAGATCAGCCCGGCCGTGTTGGACGTGACGCCGTGGGTCATCTCGTGCCCGGCCACGTCCAGCTCGGTCAGCGGCTTGTTGTTGCCCTGACCGTCGCCGTACGTCATGCAGAAGCAGCTGTCTTCCCAGAAGGCGTTGACGTACGCCTGGCCGTAGTGGACGCGCGAGTACGCGCCGACGCCGTCGCCGCGGATACCGGAGCGGCCGTGGACGGTCTTGTAGTAGTCCCACGTCTGACCGGCGCCGTAGGCGGCGTCCACACCGGCGGTCTGGCGGTCGCTCGCCGTCCCGTTGCCCCAGGTGTCGTCGCTGTCGGTGAACACGGTGCCCTTGCCCGACTGGGCGCCGCGCAGGTCGGTCGTCTCGTGGTTGCCGCGCCCGGTGTCCCGCATGACGAAGGAGCCGCTGGAACCGGACGTGCCCAGTTCGACGGTGCCGGAGTACATGCTGCGGCCGGTGCCGGTGTGGACGCCCTGCCACTCGATGATCTTCTTGCCGGTGACGGCGTCGGTGATGACGTGCAGCCGGTTGGGGGTGCCGTCCCGCTGCGTCCCGCCGACGACCGTCTCCCAGGCCAGGACGGGCCGTCCGTCCTCGTCCATCCAGACGACCTTGCGGGGGGCCTTGCTGCCCGCCGCCTTCGGCGTCGCCGGTTTCGTCGACGCCAGCGTCTTCGGCGCGGTGTCCACCTTCAGCGGCCCGGTGGCCGACTGGGTGACGCGCGTGACGGCGCCGGACGGCGCGCGGTGCACGATGACCTCGGCGCCGAGGACGGGCAGGCCGTCGTAGGTCTGCGCGTAGCGGACGTGCGTGCTGCCGTCCCGGTTCTTGATGACGCTCTTGACCCTGAGCTCGACCTCGCCGCCGAGTTTCAACTGCGACGCGGTCTCGTCCTGCTGCGCCTGGGCCTTGCCGATGAGCGCCCGGTACTCCTGCGCGCTCACGTTCGCCGGCATCTGGCCGGGGTCGCCCTTGGCGGGGGGCTTGGCGGGGGCGGCGTCGGCGGACACCGTCTGCATACCGAGTACCGCCATCGCGGCGACGGTGACCAGCGCCGTGCCGGTCGTGACGCGCCTTGGCACGCGTCGGGGGGTTGTGGATCTCACACGGTCTCCTTGTCTACCGGCCGTCTCGGGGGGAGTTGACGGCGGAGGGGGGCTCGCTCCGCCGGACGCGTCGAAAGCGCCCGCGGAGCTCCGGAGTGCCGGAGGATGGTTGACTCGGGAACGATCGCATGCATTTGTGTGCATGTCACCGTAAAGTTCGCCGCGCGCCACATACGTAGGGAGATCGGTACCGACGCAAGGGAAACCCCTACATGCCGCAGGGGTGGACAAGGGACCAAGACCGGGAGAAGCTGCCCTCCCGCGCGAGGGGAACCCCGATGAGGCCGCGGAGGTACGCGGTGGGTTACCGGGAAAGGGTCGCGCCCGACCCGTCCAGGCCGCCGCCGAGCCCGTCCAGCCCGGCACCCAGCAGCGAGCCGAGCTGCGCCCTGGACCGGATGCCCAGCTTCCGGTAGATGCGGGTGAGCGACGCCTCGACGGTCTTCACGCTGAGGAACAGTCGATTCGCCACCTGCTGGTTGGTGGCGCCCTGCCCGACGAGAAGCGCGATCCGCCGTTCCCCCTCCGTCAGCGCCGTGTGCGCCATCGCGCCGAACGGCGCCGTCCCGTCCTGCGCGCCCATGTCCAGGCGGGCGAGCCGGTGCCGCGCCTGCTCCGCCCAGGGCCGCGCCCCGCACCGCACGAAGATCTCCAGGGCGTCCGCCGCGGCCTGCCGGGCCGCCGCGGCGCGGCGGCGCCTGCGCTCGATCCGGGCCCGTTCGAGGAGGCACTGCCCCGCCTCCAGCGGCTGCCCGAGCCGTTCGAACAGCGCCGTCGCCCGCCGCAGCAGTTCGACGGCCTCGTCGGGTTCGCCGCGTGCGGCGCGCACGCAGGCCTCCGCGCGGTCGAGCCGACCGGTGACGCCGACGCCCCTGGCCCGGCCGCCGACCGCGGCGCGTGTCGTACGGATGACCTCCTCGGCCCTGTCGACCTCGCCGAGCGCCGCGAGCCCCTCGGCGAGGTCGCTGTGCCAGCGCAGCACCATCGGTGACCGCAGCCCGCGGCGCTGCCCGTCCATGGCGGCGAGCGCGTCGATCCGCCCCAGCGTGTCGACCCCGGCGCGGACGTCGCCCAGCCGCATCCGGGCGACCCCGAGGACGTGCAGCAGCCGTGTCTGGAAGACGACGTCGTTCTCTTGCTCGGACGCCCGCAGCCCCCGCTCGGCGAGCACCACGGCACGGCGGACGCCGCCGCCCGCCAGCTCCGCCAGCGCGCCGTGGTACCAGGCCGGCCCTGGGCTGAACGCGGCCTCCTTCGTCACGCGCATCGCGCGGTCGGCGAAGTCCAGCGCCTCCCGGCACCGGCCGGTGCGCACGGCGATCTCCGTCAGGTTCCGCAGGACGTGCACGACCTCCTCGCCGGACCCGCGTTCCACCAGCGCCAGCATCCGCAGCAGCTCGGCGCGCGCCTCGGTCAGCCGGTCCTCGGTGATGGCGCAGTAGGCGGCGATGTACCGGGGGGTGGTGTGCAGCTGGCCGTCCAGGGGCGGTTCCGGCAGGCGCAGGGCGCGCCGCATGTCGCCGACGTAGTCGCCGCGCCCCTCGATCAGCGCGATGTTGGCGCGCAGGGCGAGGGCCTTGGCCTCCAGCGCCGTGTCGCCCGCCGCCCGCGCGTGCGCCAAGGCGCCGTCGGCCTCGTGCTCGGCGCGGTCGGTCGCGCCGTTCAGCAGCGCGCCGAGGGCCATCCGGACCCGGAGCGGCCCGAGCAGCGCCGGGTCGCCGTCCGCGTCGACCAGCGCGGCGGCGAACACCTCGCCCATCTCGGCGAGCCCCTGACCGGACAGGTCGAGCAGGGCCAGCCTGACCCGCACCCGCTGCGCCCGGGTGGCGTCGGCGGCGAGGACGGCCTCGGCGGCGCGGTGCACGAGGTCGGGCAGCCCGCCGTTCGCGCCGGTCTCGGCCGCCGCGACCAGCCACTCCAACCGCTCGGCCGCCGGTTCGGCCGGTGACCGGTCCGCCGCCAGCCGGTACAGCTCGGCGGCCATCCGGTGCGCCCCCTGCCGGACGGCCTGTTCCGCCGCGGTGACCAGCGAATGCGCGAGTTCGGCGTTGGGGCCCGGGTCGGCGAGGGCGCGGTGTCTGGTCCGTCCCGCCGCGTCCGGCACCACGACCGCGAGCGCCCGGTGCGCCCGCGCCAGATGCCGCGCGTCGGCGGACTCGGCGAGGACGGTGCCGACGGCGGGCGGGGTGAACCTGATCCCGCCGCCCTCGGTGATCAGCAGACCCAGGCCGGCGGCGTGCCGGATGTCCCGCGCGGCCTCGGCGCGTCCGGCCCGGCGCAGCAGGTCGATCGTCGGCCGGATCGCCAGCGCCGCCATCAGCAGCGTCTCGTGCGCCTGCGCGGGCAGCCGCGCCAGCCGCTCCGCGATCACGGCCTGCACGCGCTGCGGCAGCGGGGCCGGGCGCCAGTGCCGGGGGATGCGGTCGGTGAACGCGCCGCCCAGCGCCAGCGCGAGGTAGGGGTTGCCGCCGGAGTCGGAGTGCAGGGTGTTCACGACGCGGACGGGCAGCCCGTAGCTGTCGAACATCTCCGCGAGCTCGTCCGGCCCGAGCGGCGGGACGGGCAGGTGCAGGGTGTCGGGGGTGGGAGTCCAGGGCGCGCTGCCCCCGTCACCGGCGGCGAAACCGTCCGGCCAGCGTCCCGCGACGACGGCCCGCACACCGCGCGGGGCGAGCCTGCGCACCGTGTAGCGGACGGCGTGCACCGACTCGGCGTCCAGCCACTGCGCGTCGTCGACGACGAGCAGCACCGGGCGTTCCTCGGCGCAGCGGGCGAGCAACCCCCGGAAGGCCAGCCTGCACGCGACATGGTCGGTCGTCGATCGGTCCGCGAACGACCGGCCGGGCGAACGGTCGGGGGAACCGTCCGAGGCCCGCTCACCGGACGTCGCCGAATGCGGTACGGGCAGCCCTGTCAGCCGTTCGCGCGGCAGTTCGGCGGTGAGCCGGTCGGGCAGCTGATCGAGCAGCTCGGCGAGCCCCGAGCAGGGCACCCACCGTTCGGTCTCCGTTCCGGCGACCCGCAGGACGAGTTCTCCCCGCGCGGCGGCCGCGGCACCGACCGCTTCGAGCAGGGCTGTCTTGCCGATTCCGCTCGGACCCGTCAGAACGGCACTGCCGTTCGTGGTGAGGCGGGCCTCAATGGACGCGAGCAGTGCCGAACGTCCGACCAGCGAAGGCGGTGCTCCCTGGCGAACTCTCGCCGGCGCCGCACCGACGTCCATGGCTCGCTCCCTTCCGGAGGAATCGGACGCCGCACCGACAATAACCACCGTGAGAGACGCCTACAACGGCCATACTCCACACATCTTGGAGCTACGCTACTCACCCTTCCAGTTGGGCTTGCGTTTCTCGGCGAAGGCCGCCGGACCCTCCTGGGCGTCCCTGGAGGAGATGACGGGCAGGACGATCTCCTGCTGCCTGCGCCACATGTCGTCGGACGTCCAGTCGGCGGACTCGACGATCATCCGCTTGGTCGCCGTGAGCGCCAGCGGCGCGTTCTCGGCGATCGTGGCGGCCAGCTCCCGCGCCGCGGCGAGCGCGCCGCCCGGTTCGGTGAGCCGGTTGACGAACCCCAGCTCGGCCATCCGCTCCGCCGGGTACCCGTCGCCGGTGAGGGCGATCTCCATGGCGATGTGGAACGGGATGCGCCGGGGCAGCCGCAGCAGGCCGCCGCCCGCCGCGACCAGCCCGCGCTTCGGCTCGGGCAGCCCGAACCGGGCGTCCCGCGCCGCCACGATCAAGTCGCAGGCCAGCGCCAGCTCACAGCCGCCCGCCAGGGCGTACCCCTCGATGGCCGCGATCAGCGGCTTGGCCGGTGGGCGCTCGACGATGCCCGCGAACCCGCGTCCCTCGACGGCCGGGACGTCCCCGGCGAGGAAGGCCTTGAGATCCATTCCGGAGGAGAAGGTGCCGGCCGCGCCCGTCAGGATGCCGACGGACAGGTCTTTACGGGAGTCGAGCTCGTCCATGGCGGCGGCGATCCCCCGTGCGACGTCGCCGTTGACGGCGTTGCGGACCCGTGGACGGTTGATCGTGACGACGAGGACGCCGCCGTCCTCGTGGGTCAGCACCGCTTCATCGCCGGGAGATGTGGGGGGACGTCCACCCTCGGTGGACACGGCGTCGGTCATGTCAGGACCTCACTTCGGCTGGAACCGGATGCCGCCGTCGAAACGGATCGTCTCGCCGTTCATGTAGTCGTTCTCGATCAAAGACTTGACGAGGTGCGCGAACTCCGACGCCCGGCCCATCCGTTTCGGGAACGGGACGGGCGCGGAGAGCTTGGCCTTGAACGCCTCCGCGGCCTCGCCCCGCCCGTAGATGGGGGTGTCGATGATGCCGGGGCAGATGGTGTTCACCCGCACGCCGATCGCGGCCAGGTCGCGGGCGGCGGGCAGCGTCATGCCGATGATGCCGCCCTTGGACGCCGAGTAGGCGACCTGCCCGGTCTGTCCCTCGATACCGGCGATGGACGCGGTGTTGATCACCACGCCGCGGGCGCCGTCCTCGTCCACCGGCTCGGTCTCGGCGATGGCGGCGGCACCGATCCGCATCAGGTTGAAGGTGCCGATCAGGTTGACCCGGATGACGGTCTCGAACTGGCCGAGGTCGTGCGGGGTTCCGTCGCGGTTCACCGTCCGGGACGCCCAGCCGATGCCCGCGCTGTTGACGATGACCCGCAGCGGCCGTCCGGTGTCGACGGCGGCCCGCACGGCGGCGTGCACCTGGCCCTCGTCGGTGACGTCCGTTCTGACGAAGACACCGCCGACCTCGTCGGCGATGGACTTGCCCCTGTCCTCGTTCAGGTCGGCGACGACGACCTTGACTCCCTCGGCGGCCAGCGCGCGGACGGTGGCCTCGCCGAGACCGCTCGCGCCACCGGATACGACGGCGGAAACTCCGTTCAGGTCCATGGGCAGCACCTTACATAGGGACCGAATCTAGTTCGGGATGATGGTAGCGAGGCGACGCGGCCACGCCCCGCCCACACCCCGGCGGGTCGCGGACAGCGGAGTCACTCGTGGGTCTCCTTAAAGGGAGCGTTTGCTCGCCGCCGCGTCGGGCACCCCGCATTTCGTGAGTAAGGCCAACTTCGTGAGTCAGGCGAACGGGGACCGCGGGGCTCGTACCGCGGTGAGGAACACCGCAGTGAGGCGTACGGGATGAGTGAACGTCCGGCACAGAGCCAGTCCTACCCGGGACGGACGGGCGACATGGCCCCCGAACCCCGTGACGAGATGCGCGACTACACCGGAAGCGGCCTGCTCGACGGGCGCCGCGCCTTCATCACCGGCGGCGACTCCGGCATCGGACGCGCCACCGCCGTCGCGTTCGCCAAGGAGGGCGCGGACGTGGCGATCACGTATCTGGAGGAGGACGACGACGCCCGGCACACCGCCGACCTGGTCGAGGCGGCCGGGCGCCGCTGCTTCACGTTCGGCGGTGACCTGGCGGAGGAACGGCACTGCCGGGACGTCGTCGAGCGCGCCGTCAGCGACCTCGGCGGGCTCGACGTGCTCGTCCTGCATCACGGGACGCAGACACCGGTGAAGGACGTCCGTGAAATCGACAACGCGCAACTCCAGCGGACGTTCGCGGTCAACGTGTTCGCTCTGTTCTGGACCGTCCAGCAGGCACTGGACCACATGGGGCGCGGGTCGTCCATCATCATCACCGGGTCCATCAACGGGCTGCGCGGAAACAAGACGCTCATCGACTACTCGGCCAGCAAGGCGGCGGCGATGGCGCTGACCACGTCTCTCGCGCAGAACCTCATGGACCGCGAGATCCGCGTCAACTGCGTCGCGCCCGGTCCGGTCTGGACGCCGCTCATCCCGGCGACGTTCGACGAGGAACGCGTGGAGAGCTTCGGACAGCAGGCGCCCATGGGACGGGCGGCCGACCCCGACGAGATCGCACCGTCCTACGTGTTCTTCGCGTCCAACCGGCAGTCGTCGTACTACACCGGCCAGACCCTTGTGCCTGCGGGCGGCGAAATCCACCCCGGATGAGGAACCGTTGATGGCCGGTCCGGTGGAGTCGTCTTGACGGAGTTGCAGCGCAGCGACCCCGGTGAGCCGGGCTATGGACGGCGTAGATCCGGCAAGGGCTTCGTGTTTTTGGGGATGGACGGCCGTCCTCTGGCCGACCCCGCCGAGAAGGAACGAATCAGGTCTCTGGTCATACCGCCAGCGTGGAAGGACGTGTGGATCTGCCCCGATCCGGACGGCCACATCCAGGCGATGGGCACCGACGCGGCCGGACGGCGTCAGTACCTGTACCACGGAGCATGGCGGGAACAGCGAGACCAGGAGAAACACGAACACGTCCTGGAACTGGCCGACCGGCTGCCCAAGGTTCGCGACACGCTCACCGAGCATCTCTCCGGACGCGGATACGGCCGGGAACGGGTCCTCGCCGCCGCCGTCCGTCTCATCGACCTCGGCTTCTTCAGAATCGGCGGTGAGGCGTACGCGGCCGGGAACGGAACGTTCGGGCTCGCGACCGTCCTGCGCGAACACGTCACCTGCCGGCGCCGTGAAGTGGCGTTCGAGTACCCGGCGAAGGGCTCGAAGGAGCGCTACCAGTCCGTCGCGGAGGAGGACGTCTGCAATGTCGTGAGCGGACTCAAACGCCGCCGCGACGACTCCCCCGAACTGCTCGCCTACCGGACACGGGACGGCTGGCACGACGTCACGACCACCGACATCAACGACTTCGTCCGGGAGGTCACCGGCGGCGACTTCACCGCCAAGGACTTCCGCACCTGGCACGCCACGGTCCTCGCCGCCGTCGGCCTCGCGGTGTCGGTGCGCGCGGGCGACAGCGACACCGCCCGCAGACGGGCCGTCGTCAGGGTCGTCAAGGAGGTCGCCGCCTATCTGGGCAACACCCCGGCCGTGGCGCGAGCCTCCTACATCGACCCGCGCGTCATCGACCTCTACGAGAAGGGCCGCACGATCGCACCCGCCCTTGGGACGTTGGGCATGGAGACCTCGGAAGGCGAACTGGCCACACAGGGCCCGGTGGAACAGGCCGTCCTCGAACTGCTCCGTTCCACCGACTGACGGTCACCAGGCGGAGACGCGCTCCCGCGCTTGGGTACTGTCGACCCTCGCTGGGATGTCCAGGCTGTACATGGCGTACGCGTGCTGAATTACCGGCAGTGCCACGTTCCGCACTCGAACGCCACCGGACGTGAGGCCCTTCTCCGTTCCCTTGTGGGCGTGACCGTGGATCGCCAGATCCGCCATGGCCGAATCGATCGCCTCCCCAAGCAGGTAGCTGCCGAGGAACGGATAAATCTCCAGGGGCTCCCCTTCGAGGGTGTCCGCGGACGGCGAGTAGTGGGTAAGGCTGACGAGCAGGTCTGCGTCCAGGTCGAGGAGCGCGGCGCCCAGCCGTCCCGCGAAGTCCTTGGTGTGCGAGATGAACGCCTTCATCTCCGGCTCCCCGAAATCGCTGGCGCACCTGCCCTCGAACCCGCCGCCGAACCCCTTGCCACCGGCGATGCCCAGTTTCGTCCCGCCGCAGTCCAGGACCGTGCCGTCGCCTTCGAGGACGGTCACACCGGCGTCGCGCAGGATGTCGGTGATCTCGTCCTCGGCGTCGGAGTGGTAGTCGTGGTTGCCGAGGACGGCGACCACCGGCACCCCGAGATCGCGCAGCTCCCCGGCCGCGACCCGGCCCTCCTCGACCGTCCCGTGGCGGGTCAGGTCGCCGGCGACCAGGAACACGTCCGCGTGCTCGGCGAGCGCGGACAGCCGCGTCCGGTACGTCCCGGCCACCTCCGGCCCGACATGCAGGTCTCCCGCAGCGGCCACCCGGATCATGACAGCCGCTCCTCGTCGTCCGGCGCGCCGACCGCGACGACATGCACCTCGTTGCATATCTCGCGTCCCTGCGCGGCGCCCCGCGCGATCTCCTCGACCTCCCGGCGCCGTTCCTCGCTCACCACCTCGCCGCGCAGATGCACCACGTCGCCGCGAACGTCCACGCGGATGCCGAGTTCGTACGCCTGGGCCGCGAGTTTCTCCTGGATGTGCGCGGAAACGTATCCGGGCAGATCGGCCATGTCCCGCTCCGTCATGATCAGCCCCCTCTGTCACGCTCCGTCTGGAGTACCTTCCCGCCCATCGGCCGCCACACGTCGGGCGACGGTCACAGGACGTCCGGGCCGATGACGCCGAGCCGGGCGAGGAGCGTCAGATAGGCGTAGGCGTACGGGGACTCGGCGGTCTCGGCGGCGACCCGCGGCCAGTCCACCTGTTCCCGCAGTGCCCGGCTCACGTGCAGGAACCCGCTGAAGTCACAGGTCGTCTCGGTGAACGCCAGCAGCCGCATGATCACCAGCTCGGTGGCGGGCAGGACGGGCATGCGCACCGCCCCGACCGTCATCTCCTCGGCCCGCCCGAGAAGCTCGCCGTCCACCGGACGGCCGGACGGCGTATGGATCAGGTCGATGGGCTGCTCCCCGTCGCACGCCTTCTCCAGCCAGTTCTCCGGGCTCTCCAGATGCCTCATGCCCGCGCCCGCGAGCGCGTCCAACGCCGCCGGCACGTCCCGTTCCCGCACCACGAAGTCGACGTCGTGCGTGGACACGGCCGCTCCGTGCGCGTACGCGGCGAAGCCGCCCGCGAGCGCGTACTCGACACCGGCGTCGCGGAGCGCGGCGGCGGCGCGCTTCAGGCTCGACAGCAGGCCCTCCGCCCCGCCGTCCGGGCCTGCGCCCGGCCCCGCGCCGCCGGACCCCCGTGGCATGGCCCTGGGTTCGGTCTGCACAACCCCCACGCGTTCCCCGGTCGACAGCGCTAGCCGTGCCGGTACCCGTGGCCACGCGTGTCATGCCCACCGGCGGCCGCGGCCGGGCTCCCGAGCCGATAGGAGCCACCATATCGGACGACTTTGCCGATCTGTGATAGACGCCACAAATTTCACACTGAGTCGCCGAAGTTATCCACAGAACGACGTTCTAGTGACCCGCCTTTGCCGAGCGGGCGACCATAACCACAGAGCCCCGATTTCAAGATTGTGACTCGGCTCACACGAACAGAATTGTGGCGGGAATCGGCGCAGGCCAAGGCGGGTCCGACCGTCGACTTCGCGATGCCCGCCCGCACGAAAATGGCCAGGGGGATTTGCCATGCTCGCCCGAGAGTGCATACGTTCCTGCTCGGTTCAAGCGGCACAGTTGGCCGCCCGGATAACAGAACACGCATACCGACACGCGGCCGCGGCGTGCTGGGTCGTCCTCAGACGACCCGCGCGGACCTCACCGGTCGTCCCCCCGGACCACGCCGCCCGAGCCGCCGCCGTCGGACGCCGAATCCGTGCAGACGAGAGGCACGGAACCGGAAGCGACCCAGATCCAGCCGCACCCAACTCACGCGCGCCTGGACACCAACCGGTCGCGGCGGCCGAACCCCCTGACGAACATCCCGTGGGTGACGGCTGCCCGGTAGGCATCACCCGCGAGATCTGGAGTCATCCTGCATACCCCTCGAAACCGCCTGAAGCCCGGCATCACCACCCGGGGCCTGGTCCTGACCACGACGACGGCGCTCGGCGCGTCGCTCATCACCGCCGTCGTCCCGGCCGCCCCCGCTGCGGCCGCACCTCCCCAGCAGGCGACACTCGCGTCCGCCGCGGCCACCAAGGCCTCCGCCGCGGCGCGGGCGGCCAAGCAGAAGAAGCGCGCGGCCTACGCCGTGAACTACGCCGCGAAGCAGATCGGCGACCCGTACCGCTACGGCGGAACCGGGCCCAACTCGTGGGACTGCTCCGGCCTGGCCGGAGGCTCCTGGCGCAAGGCCGGGGTGAAACTCCCGCGCACGACCCAGCAGATCTACCGCTCGGTCAAGAAGAAGGTCTCCTGGAAGGGAGCCGTCAAGGGCGACCTCCTGTTCTTCTACGGCGGACGCACCCACATGGGCATCTACGTCGGGAAGGGCTACATGATCCACGCACCCGGCCGCGGCAAACGCGTCAAGAAGGTCAAGCTGAACGCCTACTACAAGCGCAACTTCAAGGGCGGCGTCCGCCCCGGCCTCTAACCCACCCTCAGCCCCTACCTCTGACGAGCCCTCCGGCCAGGTCACTGCCCCAAGCCGTGGCCTGCCCCGCACCCCAGGCTCGGACCAGAGGCCTGGCCCGACCCCTGGCCAGGCCTCTGGTCCGAGCCCTGGCCAGGCCTCTGGTCCGAGACCTGGCCAGGCCTTTGACAAGCTCCTTGGCCAGGTCTCAGCCCCCGACTGTGACCTGTGCCGGGTCCCGGGCTCAGACCAGCCTTCTGAACCGGCCCCGGGCCCAGTCTGTAGCCCGGGCCCTGGCTAAGCCTCTGACCGGGCCTCTGGCCAAACCTCTGACCGGGCCTCTGGCCGGGGCTCTGACCAGGTCTTCGACGGGGTCTCCAGTCAGGGCTCTCATCCATCAGACCCGGTCAGCGACCTGGCCCGCGCCCCCGACTCTGCCCCCGCCTCAGACCAGCCTTCTGGCCCGACCCCTAACCCAGCCTTCACCCAGGCCCTTGGCCAGGGCTCTGGATTGGGCTCTGAACCAGCCTCAGCCCAGGCTCCTGGCCCCGGCCCGGCCTGCGGCTCAGGCTCTGAACAGATCTTTGACCGCGGCTTTGATACGGGCTCTGACCAGGCCTCTGGTTCGGGGTGCGTTCAGCCGAGGCCCCGCGCCGGTGTCCCCGCTCGGCGCTGGGCCTCTGTCGCTCGGACACACCGCGTCCCGGTGCCGGGCGTGCCCGTCAGTCGAGCGTCGGATAGTCCGTGTAGCCACGGTGGTCGCCGCCGTAGAAGGTCGCCGAGTCGGCCTTGTTGTAGGGGCCTCCGGCCCGGATGCGGGCGGGCAGGTCCGGGTTGGCCAGCCACAGCTCGGCGAGGGCGACGGCGTCCGCGGCCCCCTCACGCAGGGCCTCGACGCCGTACTCCGGCTTCGCCGGGTACGAGTCGGGGGTCGGGTGCGGGTTCAGGATCAGGGTGCCCGGCCACTCGGCGCGGATACGCAGCGTGGTGTCCCGGCCGCCGACCTCCATCACATGCAGATAGGCGAGTCCGAGCGGAGCGAGGGAAGCCACCAGCGCCGAGTACAGCTCGGGTGTGTCGCTCTCGCTGACGCCGTTCGCGGTGCCACCGGGAGACACGCGGAAGCCGACCCGGTCGGCCCCGATCGCGTCGGACACGGCCTGGGCGACGTCGACGGCGAACCGGACGCGGTTGGCGACCGTCCCGCCGTACATGTCGGTGCGGGTGTTGCTGCCGTCGGCGAGGAACTGCTGGATCAGGTAGCCGTTGGCTCCGTGCAGTTCCACGCCGTCGAACCCCGCCTCGACGGCATTGCGGGCGGCCGTGACGAACTCCTCGACGGCCTGCGCGATGTCGTCCAGGGTCATCTCGCGGGGGACGGGATGGTCGAGCAACCCGTCCGGGGTGTAAAGCCGCTCACCCGAGGCGATGGGAGACGGCGCGACCGGCAACCCCCCGTCCGGGTACAGCACGGGGTGGCCGACCCTCCCGGCGTGCATGAGCTGGACGAAAATGCGGCCGTCCGCGGCGTGCACGGCCTCGGTCACCGCCCGCCACGCCTTTATCTGCTGCTCCGAGTGCAGGCCCGGCGTATCGATGTACCCCTGACCTCGAACGCTCGGCTGGGTGCCCTCAGTGATGATCAACCCGGCGCTCGCGCGCTGCCGGTAGTACTCGGCGGTCAACCCGGTCACCGCGCCGTCCTCGTCCGCCCGACTTCGAGTCATGGGCGCCATCAGCAGCCGGTTGGGCAGTTGCAGCTTTCCCAAGGACAAGGGCTCGAACAGTTCCTTCATGACGTCCTCCTAGCGTTTTCTCCTCGCTCAGGAACGTATGAGCCACCGCCCGCCGGGCGAATCCGTATGGATTCCGTAGTCCGGCCCCGTAGTTTGGAGGCGTGCTCTACGGGCGGAACAACGAACAGGCGCGAATCGCCGGGCTTCTTACTGAGGCACGCGACCATCGCCGCAGCGGAGCGCTCGTGCTCCGCGGGGAGGCCGGCATCGGGAAGTCGGCGCTCCTCGCCGAGGCGGCCCGGCTTCTCCCCACGGACGGCATCCCGCACGTCCTGCGGGTCACCGGGGTCGAGGCGGAGTCCGGCATCGCGTTCGCCAGCCTCACCCAGTTGCTGTGGCCCGTCCGCGACCGGCTGGACACGCTGCCCACCCCCCAGGCCGCCGCCCTGCGCTCCGCCCTCGGCGGCCCGGAGGCCGTACCCGGCCGGGACAGGTTCACCACCGGGCTCGCCGTCCTCACGTTGCTCGCCGACCTCGCCGACGAGGGCGGTCCCCTCCTCTGCGTCGTGGACGACGCCCAGTGGCTCGACACCCCGACCGCCGAGACGCTGCTGTTCGCGGCCCGGCGGCTCGCGGCCGAGGGCGTGGTGATGCTGTTCGCGGCCCGGGACGGCGCGTTCACCGGGACGGGCTTGCCCGAACTGCGCCTCGAAAGGCTCGAACAGCGCGACGCCGAACGGCTCCTCGCGACACGCGACCTGTCGCCCACGGTCCGCGCCCGGGTGATCCAGGAGGCGGCCGGAAACCCCCTCGCGCTCCAGGAGCTCGGCGTGTCCGGGGCCCGACCGTCGGACGGCCCCAACCCGCTGCCCGTCGCCGACCGGGTGCTCGCCTCGTTCCGCGACCAGATCGGCCGGCTTCCCGAGGGCACCCGGCTGGTGCTGCTCATCGCGGCGGCCGAGGGACGCGGGCACATGCCGTCACAGCTGAGGGCCGGGCGAAGTCTCGGCGTGGGCCTCGCCGACCTGGAGGAGGCCGAACGCGCCGGGCTCGTGTCGGTCACCGGACGCGACATCGAGTTCCGCCACCCGCTGATCGGGACCGCCTCGTACCACGGCGCGGTCGCGGCGCAGCGCGTCGCCGTCCACCGGGCGCTCGCCGAGACCGCCGACGATGACGACTGCCGTGCGCGGCACCGCGCGTCGGCGGCCATGGCACCGGACGAGGACGTCGCCGTCGACGTCCAGAACGCGGCGGAGCGCGCCGTCCGCCGCATGGGCTACGCGACGGCGGCGACGCTGTACCGGCAGGCGGCCGACCTGACACCGTCCGCCCACGCCCGCGCCGCGCGCCTCGGCGCCGCCGCGTCCCTGACCCTCCAGGCGGGCCGGCTCGACGAGGCGGCAGACCTCGCCGTCCAGGCCGACGCGCTCACCGGTGACCCCGCGGAGCGCGCCCGGCTCGCCCGCGTCCACGCGACGGTCGAGTACGAACGCGGCGACCCCCGCGCGGCGTCCCGCATGCTGGTCGCCCACGCCGCCGACGCGGCGCCCGGCGAACACGCCGCCATGCTCCGGACCGGCGCCATGTACGGGTGGGCGTCCGGCGAACTGACCGCCGTGCTGCGCGCCGCCGAGCTGCTTCCCGACGATCGAGCGACCCAGGCCCTCGCCCTGCTGGCCCGCGACGACCACGCACAAGGCGTCCCGCTGCTCACCGAACTCGTCGAGGAAGCACGCGGTCGCACCCGCGTTGCCAACGGAGCCGCGCACACGCGCAGCACGCACGGCTCACCCGCGACGGGCGACCCTTCGCGAACGTCCGCCGCCGCGGTGTCGAGCCGGCTTCGAGTACGCGGCGCCAACGGAGCCGCGCATCTGACCGGCACCCATGAGGAACCCGCCGCGGACAGCGCCGAACGCGTTCGCAGCGCACAGTTCGCGCTGATCGTCGGGGCGGACGAGGCCGCGCTGGAACTGGCGGGCGCCGAGGTCGCGCACTGCCGCCGGCACGGCCTGATCGGGGCGCTGCCGAACATCCTGCAGACGCTGGCCCAGGCGCAGATCGCGGTCGGCCTGCACGCGGACGCGGAGGCCACCGTCGCCGAGGCGATCGCGCTCGCCCGCGACACCGGCCGCCCCCACCGCGAGGGCCGCCTCGGCGCCGTGCTGGCACGGATCGCGGCGATCGAGGGGAACGAGACCCGGCTCCGCGAACTGGTCGCCGAGGTGCCCCCGCCGCACGGCGGCCTCGGCGACAGCGCACTGGCCCTCCTCGACCTCGGGCTCGGCCGCTGCGAGGACGCGCTGCGCCGCTACGAGGAACTCGCCCACGAACCGGCGCGCCACAGCCCCCAGTCCGCGGCCGACCAGGTCGAGGCGGCCGTGCGCGCCGGACAGCCCGCCCGGGTGAAGGCGGCCCTCAAGCGGTTCCGGTCCTGGGCCGAGGCGGGGGAACAGCCATGGGCCCTCGCGGTGTCCCTGCGCTGCGAGGCGCTGATGACCGACAGCGAGGAACCGTACCAACAGGCGATTCGGCTACACGAGCAGGCGACACGACCGTTCGAGCGGGCGCGCACCCTGCTCCTCTACGGCGAGTGGCTACGACGGGCCCGCCGCCGCGCCGAGGCGCGTGTCCCGCTCCGCTCGGCCATCGAGATCTTCGAGCGCCTCCGCGCCACGCCCTGGCTGGAACGCGCACGCGCCGAACTGCGCGCCACCGGCGAATCCGGAGGTTCGATACCGACCGCTCCCGACCTTATTGACCGTCTCACCCCGCAGGAACTCCAGGTCGTCCGGTTGGCGGCCACGGGAACGAGCAGCCGCGACATAGCCGCGCAACTCTTCCTCAGCCCGAGAACGGTCGAATACCACCTTTACAAGGCGTATCCGAAGCTCGGCATCTCGTCCCGCAAGGAACTGTCCCGCCTCACCCTCGAAACCTCATGACAGAGCCCGGCCAAGAAATCGTCCCCTATACCGCCACACTCCACCCGTTCCGCGACAGAACAGCGACGCCTTCCGATCATATGGAAGTCGCGCCCACCACCCGCCTAGACCTGCACCCTATGCCGTCCGCACCCTGAAACTACGACCATTGAACCGCCACACACTCTCCAACCTGCAGAACAGCGACGCCTTCCAGTTATATGGAAGGCGCAGCCAGCACCCTCCTAGACCTGCATCCCTGAAGACTACGAGAGAGTTCGGGCCAGGAATCGCTCGGTGAGGCGCCACGCACGCTCCGCCGATTCCGGCTGGTAGAACATCGGCGCCTTGCGGTTGTGGAAGGCATGCCCACCGTCCTCCTGGACGTGGATCTCCATGCCGTCCCGCATCGCACGCTCCACCTTGGCGACGTCCTCCCGAGAAATGTACGGGTCATTCCCACCGAAGTGGAACTGGGCCGGAGCCTCAATGGACTCCATCAACTCCAAGGCCGCCGGCACACCCGACCCGTAAAACGAAACCAACGAATCGCCCTCTGCCCTGGCCGCCAACCTGTAGGCGAGCGTCCCACCGAAACAAAAGCCCAGAACACCGACCTTGCCCACGCCCGGCAGCCCCTTCAGCACGTCCAGCGCCGCCGCCGCGTCCTCCACACCTCTCTCCCAGTCGAACCGCGAGGCCATCGACGTCCCCTCCGGCACCGCCTCCTCGCTGTGCGGGATCGTCCACCCCGGCTCGATTCGCCAGAACATGTCGGGCGCGGCCACGACATATCCGAGCGCCACCAAATCCTCGGCGACCGCCTCCATGTACTCGCCGACCCCGAAGATCTCCTGGACGAGCAGGATCCCGGGCCCCCGGTCGCCCCACACGTGCAGACTGAACTCGCCGTCCGGAACGACGACCCTCTCAACGCGCGACATATCACTCCAAGATCGCGTAAACGGCACTGGCATGTGCGACGGTCGTCCCACCGACCGTCATGTCGATCTCCGCGAACGCCAGCGTCCGTCCCAGCTTCGACAGATGAACGCCCACCAGCACGTCCCGTCCCATGACGGGACGCTGGAACGACGTGCTGAGCTGCACGGTCGTCATCGGAACGAACCCGCCCTTGGCCACCGACACGGCGATCACCACCGCCGTGTCCGCCGCCGCCATCAACGCCTGCCCGGACAGCGCGCCACCTTCCCGCGCCAACCGGTCCGACCACGGCAGCCGCAGCACGACCGTGCCGTCCTCCGCCACCTCCTCGACGACCAACCCCAGTTCCAGCACCCACGGCGCGAAATCGTCACGCAGGATCTCTTCGGGCTTCACCGTCACATGATGCACGCTGAGGACATGGACGAGGAGATCTTCCTGCCCGCCACCTACGCGTCCGGCGTCCCCTACGACACGTTCAGAAGGCTGCGCGCCACATCCCCTGTCACCTGGATCCCCGAACCGGCCGTCGGCTCCTGGCCCGCCGGCACCGGCTACTGGGCGGTGTTCCGACACGCCGACGTCAAACACGTCCTGCGCTCCCCCGACCTCTTCTCCTCCAACCTCGGCGCCACCCAGATCCGCGACCCCGACACGCCCGAGGACCTCGCCTTCGTCCGCGCCATGATGCTCAACCAGGACCCGCCCGACCACGCCCGCCTCCGCCGCATCGTCGCCGCCGCCTTCACGCCCCGCTCCGTCCGCGCCCTGGAAGAGACCATCAACGACCGCGCCCGAACCCTCATCGCCTCCGCCCTCAACAGGGAAACGGACTTCGTCGACCTCGCCGCCGACCTCCCCGTCTGGACGCTCGCGCACATCATGGGCGTCCCCGAGTCCGACCGCCGCCTCCTCTACGACTGGGCGTCCCGCGTCATCGGCTACCAGGACACCGAGTACGCCGCCCTCTCCACCGCCGACACCGCCACCATGAGCCCCATCGCCCGCGCGGCCATGCGGCACCGCCCCACACCGTCCACCCGCCCGGACGGCCACCCCGTCAACCCGCGCTCCTACCCCGCCCTCGCCGACATGTTCGCCTACGCCCACGCCCTCGCCGCCGAGAAACGCCGGAACCAGGACATCATGTCCCGAATGCTCGAAGGCGGCCTCACCACCCAAGAGTTCGAGAACATGTTCTTCCTCCTCGCCGTCGCCGGAAACGAGACACTCCGCAACGGCATCCCCGGCGGGCTCCTCACCCTCCTCGACCACCCGTCCGAACTGGCCCGCCTCCGCGCCGACCCGTCCCTCCTCCCCTCCGCCGTCGAGGAGATGCTCCGCTACTGGCCCCCCGTCATGAACTTCCGCCGCACCGCCACGCGACCGATCACCCTCGGCGACCAGGAAATCCAGCCCAACGACAAGGTCGTCGTCTACCACGCCTCAGCCAACCGCGACGAGTCCGCCTTCCCCGACCCCGACCGCTTCGACATCACCCGCACCCCCAACGATCACGTCAGCTTCGGCTTCGGCCCCCACTTCTGCCTGGGCGCCCACCTGGCCCGCACCCAGATGCGCGCCATCTTCCGCGAACTCCTCCCCCACCACATCACCCGCACCGGCCCGCCCGTCCGCCTGGCCTCCAACTTCCAGAACGGCCTCAAGCACCTCCCCGTCCACCTGGCCCCGTAACCCCGTCGCAAACCCCTCCCCGATCTCGGTACCCTTGCGGGACGGGTCGCTAGCTCAATTGGCAGAGCTCCGGACTTTTAATCCGTAGGTTGTGGGTTCGAGTCCCACGCGACCCACCACCCTGACCAGGGCAAACACGAGATTGTCCCAGTTTGCCCGCCGCCCGATTCGCCCCGCTCTGGCCCGCTGTCTGCTCGAGGTTTGCTCGTGGGCACGGATCGGGCCTGGTCACCCCCGATTTCCAACGATGTTCCCCGGCACCCGCCCGCCATCGTGTATGGGTGGCGGGCACCCTGAGCTTCGAGGAAAATTCCGCGAGCGGGGATCACCGCTAGACGCACGTAACGCCGATCCGGATGCGCTCGACGCCTCACCAGATCCCCCACTCACCCCGGGCGCCGCCACTAGACAGACGCAGCGACCGTCCCATCTGCGGCAACACCCTCTTCGCGGTGCACTAACACGGCTTTCCAGCAGAGGCAACTTTCGCCCGTGTGCGAACAAGCACCTGGGTGGGTCTCCTCCGGCGTCGGCGATGCGCATATACAGTGATGACAGCCACGCTGACATCGAAGGGGTCCGGTGGAAGAGCACGATCAGGAAGTTCGGTTCAATCAGGCGATGGGAGCCAGGATCCGCGCTGCCCGCAAGGACGCCGATCTCGTCCAAGCCCAGCTTGCCCAGATGGTCGGGCTCTCTCGGGCGTCGATCACCAACATCGAAGCCGGTTCCCAGGCGCCACCCCCCTACAAGCTGGCCTTGATCGCCGATGTGTTGAGGGTCAGCGCCGCTGACCTGTTGCCCGTATTGGCTGAGCTTGGCGGAGTCGAGTCGGGGATGCCAGAGCACCTTGCGGAAGCCTTGGCCAACGTGACATCCGCAGCCAGCGAGCTGGCGGGAGGCGGTCATGGCCAGAGCTGATGTCGCCGCACGCGAACTGCTCGCCAAGGCGGGCGTCGTGAAGCCCCCCGTGGACCCTTTCCGGATCGCCCAGGAACTACTCGGAGTCCTAGCGGCTGCTCCTCGGTGAGCCCGAGGGCGTGAGCGTGTGGGACACGACGTCGGGAAGCGGTTATTTAAGGTCCCGGACGCAGAGGGGACCGTGGACATTACCCGCGACGAGAACTACGTGGTCACCTCCCACGGAACCGCGATGGACCTCTGGGATCTCGACACGGGACGCAAGGCGCGACCCTGGCAAAGAGAGGATCCGGACCGGCTCCCGGGCGTCTGCTGTTCTGGGGCTCCTTCAGAGGGAACCAGGCTCGTTGTTTCGGGGGTCGGGCAGTTCGGCGGCGGAGAGGAGCGGTAGACCGCCGGGGGCGCGGCAGGCCTCCAGCAGCCGTTTCAGCTGGAGGTCGTCGGTAGCCGGCGGTCCTTCGCAGACCTCGAAGTACTCGGTCAGAAACTCCTCGACATGGGCGCCGTTCACCATGCCTTCGCGCCGGGGCAGCACCGTACCGCCGAAGACCATGAGCATCAGGCCGGGCACCCGGCGTCCGGACTTGCCGAGCGCCGGCTGGAAATAGGGGATCGGCAGGAACCGCACGTCGAGCCGCTCGTAGAAGCGTAAGCGCGCGCGTGGATCGCCGTAGGCCGTGGCGTGGTGGTACCGCGGATCCTCGATTTCGGCGACCAGCAGGCGGGGATTCCAGCGCGCGGTCCAAGCGTCGGTGGCTGCGGCCATCAACTGCGTACCGATGCCGCCGCTGCGCACTCCGGGCCGCACCGCCAGATACGACAGCAGCGCCACCTGGCTGCCGCCAAACCAGTCGCCGACGGCACCGCCGAGGATGTCGCCTGCGGGCGTCCGCGCGGCGAGGACATGGGTGCCGCCCGAACGGACGCTGGCGATGAAGTTGGCCTCGGCCTCCAGCTCGTCCGCCGGGAAGTTCGGCACCAGTACGCGTTCGTAGAAATCGGTCAGGCCGGAATCATCGATGGAGGCCATTGGCTCGACGTGACACGCCGAGGGAGCCGATCCTGCCACGGGCTGCTCCTTGGTGAGGGGACTCATACCAAGATTGCACCGAATCCCCGGCGAGAAAGCCTGCCTTCGGTATGTTCGTGTTTGCGCGGAGGTAAGGATTCGCAATCAGCCATCGCGTCAGTGCATGATACGTCCCGTACCCCGTGGGGGCTAGGGCAAGAAGGGGTGGGCGTGAAGAATTCGTATGCAGTCGTGGTGGCCGACACCGATGGCCTGATCCGGTCATGGGATTCCGGGGCCGAGAAGCTGCTCGGCCATCAGGCCGGTGCCATTGTCGGTCAAAGCCTTGATGTGATCGTGCCAGACGAGTATAAGGAAGCGCATTGGGCCGCGTTCCGTGCGCTCATGGCCACTCCCGCGACGACCGCCGACACTGGGCTCGACCGCGGCGCCGTGCGGCTTCCGGTTCACTGCCAGGACGGTTCGGTGCGGCCGCTCGCCGTCCGGCTGATACTGCTCCGTGATCCATGGGGAAGCCCGGCCGGCGCCGTCGCGCTTTTCTCGGCGGCGGAACCGCCCGCGGGCGCCGACGCACTGCCTGAACTCTGATTCCGACCGGCCCATAATTTGGTCCGTTTCTGGGGCGAGCAGGTTCGCCGTACTGCACACGCTCTCGGATTTGTCATGCCAGCGACGGGTAGGATCACAGAGAAGAAGGCAGGGTCATGACGGAATTCGTGCGCTATACCTTGGAGGACGGATCCGAGGTCCTTTTCGAGTCGGACAGCGCCTCCCTGTTCGACGACCAGGGAGGCGAGGAGGAGATCGCCGACCACGGCCGTCTGCAGGCGCGCTTTGCGCGCATCGCGAGCACCGCGCAGGAACTGGCCGCCTCCACCCGCGCCACGGTCACCGGAGTCGACGAGCTGACCATGAAGTTCGGCGTCAAGGTGTCCGGGAAGGTCGGCTGGTACTTCGTCAAGGCACAGGGCGAGAGCGTGATCGAGGTGACGCTGACCTGGAGGCGCGGGGGGACGGCAGAGGAATGAGCGGTCCCCTCGACGGCGTGGTCGCGGCGGCGCCTCTCGTGTGCCGGCGGCTGAGGGCGGGCGACGTGGGGCAAGGGGAGAAGGGGGTCCCCCTCGGCTCCGGAGTCCTGGTCGGTCCGACCCATGTGCTGACCGCCGCGCACGTCCTGAAGGGCTGCGCCGGGTCGAAGATAGGGCTGCGGTTCGACGGGCTGCCGATGGTCCGGGCCAGGCGCGTCGACCTCGGGCCCGAGGCCGATCCCGAGAAGCTGGACGTGGCGCTGCTGGAACTGGACCGTGCGCCGGTGGGGCCAGCGCCGGTGGCGCTGTGGCCGGTGCGGCGCCTCCCTGACAAGGTGCACCTCTTCGGCTACCCAGCGGAGGATCTGAAGGCCGAGGGCGCATGGAGGGACTTCACCAACCCGACAGAAATCGCCAAGGGGTTCGTGCAGGTCGACTGGCCCGAGAGGGCCCTCGGCTCGCTGAAGGGCCAGAGCGGCGGTCCGGTCATCGCCTTCGCCGGCGAGCGCCCGTGCCTGGTCGGCCTGTTACGGGGGGCCATCCCGGACCTCCGGGTCTCCCGCTTCGTGCCGGTCAGCGCGGTACGAAGAGTGTGGCAGGGCCTCCCTCGCCCGTGGTCATTCGCCGGTGCGGGATCGGCGGCGCATTTCACCTGCCGGGCCTATGCCCGGCAGGCCGGCGACCCGGACGCGGACCTGTTCCGCGGTCGGCGGGCGGCCGTCGGCAGGGTCGGTGAGCATCTGAGGGCGACGGCGCCCGAGGGGCGGGCCCTGGTGATCACCGGTAGGCCCGGCGCGGGGAAGTCCTCGGTACTGGCCCGGGCGATCATCGATCAGCCCGAGGCGAGCGCGGGTGGGAGCCTGGCGTTCTTTGCCCGTGACACCACGGTGGACGCCCTGCTGGACGCGGTGGCCGATTTGTGCGGCCTGCCGCGGTCGCCCTCCCCCGACGCGCTCATCGAAGGGCTGAAATCACTGGACGAGGCCGGAGCGGCCGCTCCCGTCCAGATCGCGGTCGACGCGCTGGACGAGGCGGCCGACGGCGAAGCGAGGAAGATGGCCGCGGTGCTGTCGGCCCTGGCACGGGTGCCCGCAGTGCGCGTGGCGGTGGCCTGCCGGCTGAACCGCGACAGCGACGGCGACGACCTGCTGACCCCTCTCAAGCCGCCCGGCGGAAGCTGCGATCTAGTCGACCTCGATGGCGAGTACCAGGATCTTCCAGGACTGGAGAGGGCCGCGGCGGCCGTGCTGGCCCAGGTGGAAATCCACGAACCGTCCGGTGCGGCGTGGCGTGCCTATCGGAGCGACCCGGAACTGCGCGCCAGGCTGGCACGGGTGATCGGTGACCGCGCCGAGGGCAACTACCTGGTCGCCGCACTGGCGGCCATCGCGCTCGCCCGCGCGGACGCGCCGGTCGATCCGGCCGATCCCGGGTTCGACGCGCAGAAGATGGTCCCCTCCGGCGTCGGCGAGGCGCTCACCGGCTGCCTGAACCGGTTTCCCGTGGCCGAGCGGACCGCCGTGCGCTGCCTGCTGACCGCCCTCGCCTACGCCCGGGGCGCCGGGCTTACCGACGACCAGTGGCTCCTGTTCGTCCGCGCCCTGGAACCGAGGAGGATTCAGCACCTCAGCCCGGAGTGGATGCACTCCGGGCCCATGGCCGGCTATCTGCTCACCACGGGAAGCAGCGCGGACGGGATCACACGAAGGCTGTTCCATCGTGCCCTCGACGAGGAGTTGCTGCCGTCCGAACCGAAGCGGTCCCACGATCAGCAGGCGATCGTCGAGACGCTGCTGGACGTCCACGGCGGCGCGGGGGACGGCACCGGATGGGACACAGCGCCCGCCTACCTGATCGCCCATCTGGCCGAGCACGCGGCCGAGGCAGCGTCCGGCGTGCTCGACAAGCTGATCGGCGATGCCGAGTTCCTGGTGCACGCCGAGCCGGCGTCGCTGCTGCGAGCGCTCAACCGGACCACGGCGCCGGAAGGGACGCCGGAAGGGAGGGCGGTCCGCGACGTCTATCGCACCTCGGCCCACCACTACCGGGGAACCGAGGCCGGTACCGGCCTGGACCCGGACGGCCGCCGCCTGCAGCTGAAGGAGCGCCGGGAACTGCTCGCCATCGACGCCGCCCGATTCCAGGCCACGACCCTGCTCCGCGGGCTCAGCGACCCGTTACCGGTGCGGCCCCGCTGGGCAAGCGGGGCCCAGGCGAGCCGCGCGCTGCTGTGGAGCCTGCACGGCCATGACGCCGGGGTGAGCGCCATCGCCGCGACACGCCTTCCCGACGGCCGCCAGATCGCCCTCACGGGCGGCTTGGACGGCTACCTCTGCTTCTGGGACGTCCACGACGGCTCCCAGATGCGATGCCCGCTGCCCGACGGTGCCGACATTGTCCAGGCCATCGCCTGCGCGGACGTCGACGGCCAGCCCGTGGCGTTTACCAGCGGCGACGACGGCACGGTAAGCGCCTGGGACCTGCGGACCCGGGCCCCGTCCGAACACCTGACCATCCCGGGGTACGGTGCCCACGCCCTGGCCGGCGCCATGGTTGAGGACGGGCCGGTCCTGGTCTGCGGCAGCGCCGCTGGATCCGACGGATCTGCCGGATGCCTACGTCCGTCGCCCCCCTTCGCCTGGCACCCCCTGGCCGGGTTCCCCGGTTCACCGGACCTGGTGGTCGCCTGCCTCCAGACCGGCGCGACGGCGGCGCTGGCCGTCCTGGCCGGACGCACAGGGGGAGCCCAGGTGTGGGACCTGCGCGCCGGAGTGCGGCGGCCGACCTCGATCGACGGCGTGAGCGAGGTGCAGGCCGTGGCCTGCACCGAACTCAATGGTGCCCCGGTCGCGGTCACCTGCCATCGGGATCGGCCGGTACAACTCTGGGACCTCGACACCGGTGAGCCCCTGGGACCACTGGGCATGGATGACGAGCGTGCTCTCACCGTGGCCTGTACGAGAATCGGCCGTGCCGTGATCGCACTCACCGCGCACGCCAACGGAACGATCGGCGTCTGGAACCTCGAGGTCAGGCGACGGGTGGAGACCCTCGTGGGGCACACCAGCGCGGTACGCCAGATCGTATGCGCGGAAAGGGACACGGCCTGTTCGGCCGGCGGCGGAACCGACCAGCCGCCGTTCGCGGTCAGCGGGGACGACGACGGTACCGTCAGAGCCTGGGATCTTTCGGCCGTATCTGGTACCGCTGGACGTCCGGGCGGCTCGCGTGCCGCACGGGCCACGGGCAGTTCACCCGCCATAGGCAGCTCACATGCCACGGGGGGCTCGCGCCGTCAGCGGCGCACGTCGTACAGCGGGTCGGGCACCACGGCGTTGGCTCCGCGCCCCGGCCACTCGGCCGAGGTGTCGGCGGTCGCGTGCGTCCCGGGCGAGCCAGTGGTACTGAGCGTGGCCGCCGACGCCGTCCGGTGCTGGGATCTGGTGTCAGGTGAGCCGCAGCAGCCGTTCACGAACTTCGGGGCCCCGGTCACCTCGGTCGGCTGCGCTGTGCTGGGCGATGAGCCGGTGACGGTCTTCGGCGGCGCCGAGGGGCAGGTGAGCGTCCGGTACCTGGACGGCGGCGCGCAGCCGATGGTGCTCGACGTCCCCTCTGGACCGATCTCGGCCGTGACCTGCCGCAGCATGGCGTCGATGATCGACGGTGGCGCCCCCGGGTTGCAGGTGGCTGCGGCCGACGCCCGGGGAGGCCTGTGGGTCTGGGACGTGCCGGAAGCCGGGCGGCCCGGCGCGCCGGTTCCCCGGCACCTGCGGCCCGACCCGCAGCGCCGCGGCGCCAGCACCGCACTGACCTGCGGTGAACTCGACGGCCGGCCCGTGCTGGTCGGTGCCCGCACCGATGAGCGGGCCCAGGTCTGGTGGCTGGACACGCTGCAGACCCGCAATTACCTGCGAGGCCATACCGGGGCGGTCAACGCGGTCGCCTGCGCCGACCTCGGAGGAGGTCCGCTCGTCGTCACCGGCGGCGAGGACACCCGCGTCCGCCTCTGGGATCTACGGGACGTCGAGCAGCTCGCGACCCTCTCCCATGACGGCGAGGTGCTCGCGGTGCTGGCCACGACACTCGACGACCATCCCGTGGTGATCAGTGGGGGTACGGATCGTTACGTCATGATCTGGAGCGTGCAGGACCCGTCCGATCCCCGCCCCCTCCACCGGATCGCCTGTCCCTATCCCGTCACGGCACTCGACAGCGCACCCGGAGTGCTGGCCGTGGGATCGGGACGCGAGGTGATTCTTTTCGAGCTTCCCCCGCCGGTCAGGGAAGCGGAGCGGTGACCGACCGGTCGTCCAACTCGCGCAGCCGGACCCGCAGGAAATGCCGGACGGCGTCGGCGAACGAACTGGACCGGGTGTCAAGGTCCGCCCCGGTGGGAGGCGGAGGGAAGATGCCCTCCAGCATGTCGCTGCCAACCTCCCGCAGACCGGACGGCGCGGTTCTTCTGGTCTGCCGGACGTGGGCCCAGTACGGGCGAAAGAGCCGTTCCATCCGGACCAGGGCGGCCTCATACTCGCGCCGGGCGGTCTCCCGCAGCTCACCGGCACGCGAGGTGTCCTCACTGATCAGCTTCAGGTCGCGCATGCGCGCGCGGACATGGTCCAACCGCGACTCGTACAGCACCCTGGTGTATTCGCTCGGCGCCTGGTCGGGCGTCTCCTGGCGGGTGTTGAAGACGTAGGCGTGCATGACCGCGCGAGCATGGGCGTCAAGGGCCGCGCGCAGGCGCCCCGCGACCTCGGGCGGCGGCACCTCGAACGCGCGCCGCCAGTTGATCTCCCCGAACGTCTCGGCGAGCAGGACGCGCAGCTCGTATTCAGCCTGCTCGGCGATCCTCGCCTCCAGGGGACGGATCTGCCGCTCGGCCTCGTCCAAATGCCCCGGGTACTGCGGAGCGCACAGGACGTCGGTGCTCAGATAGTCGACCCACAGCAGGCACCACTCCTCTTCCAGGTAGTCGAACGCGATCCTGGCCTCGTGGTATGCGGCCAGCACTTCCCCGAGCGGCCGCTTCAGGCGAGCGCCCACCTCACCGAGGTACGTATGGATCAGGCCCCTGACCTGCATGACGTTGTCGTCCTCCGGAGAGTCCTGCGGGACGCCGTGCGCCGCACGGTCGAGCAGGGCGCTCATCCCCCGCAGCGCCTCCCAGGAGCGTTCCCACTGCCCGGGCTCGGCGTACTCGGGCCGCAGCGTGCTGGGGAAGGAACTGCGGAACATCCTCAGATACCCGAGCCATTCACGGCTCGCGGGTGACTCGTCCGCATGGGGCATGTCCTCGAACCGGTCGAGGATCTCGTCGCAGAGCGGAAAGGGCACCGCCTCACCGACCCACCAGAAGGCGTCGAAAAAGACCCGTGCGAAGGCGAGGTCGACCGTTCGCGGCTCGGCATCCGAGCGGGCCAAGTGAAAAAGCCAGTCAGTCTGCAGTACGTGCCATTCGGGGTGTTCGTAGCGATGCCATGTGCGGTAGAGCGCATCATCCTCGTCGGTTTCGAATGCGTTGAGCAGCCTCTCCCAATGTGCGGCGGCGTAACCGTGAATCCGGTGGTAGAAGGCGGGGTCCTGGCCGAGCAGCGCCCGTTCGCGTCGGCCGCGCACGGCCTCGTGCAGCCGCAGGCCCTGTTCGAGGTCGTCGTCGAACCCGACGACGAAGGACTGATGCCGCAGAACGGTCTGCAGCGCGGAAACTTCGGCCGCCACCGCGCCGGTGTCCTGGAGGAGCGCGGCGAGCAGCGGCTCGTCGAACCGCCGCACCACGCTCAGCCTGTCGAGCAGGCGCAGACGGCCCCGGTCGCGCGTCCAGGAGGCCGGGCTCCACAGATCGTCGAGCAGCCCGTCCAGCGCCGCGCCGATCGCGTCCAGCCGTAAGGACGTCCCGGCTCCCTCCGGGAGGTTCCCGGTCGTGCCGAACGCCCGTCGCAGGTCGAGCTCTTCGCCGTACGCGGCGTACAGGTCGGTGGCTATGCCGACCGCGAGGGCGTACCCCTGCGTCATCTCCACCGTCTGGGCGATGTGACGATCGAGGTTTTCAGAGGACGGTAGCCGCATCCGCTGGTAGCTCGCGACGTCCGAGCGGCTGAGCGGGGGCAGGTGATGGACAACGCCCTCGGGCGTCGGGCCGCCCGGACGGCGCGCGACGATCCTCACGCTTGCGGGCAGGCTGACCAGCAGGTCGAGCAGCCATCCGGCGGTCGGGGTCCCCTCGACACGGTCGAATTCGTCGATGAGGACGGCCAGGCCCGCGTGGTCGTTGGACTGTTCCTCGCAACCCGACAGCACGTCTCTGACCTCGTCGAACAGAAGCCAGACAAGGTCGTCGGGCCGGGCGGCGACCGCGTCCTGGCGGCCAATGCGCGCGTCCGGCCCGGAGCCGTCCGCACCGCGATACTTCGGATCGGACATGCGCTCGGTACGCCAGACCGTGTCGATGATCCGGTTCGCGGCGTCCTGGATCCTCCTCTGGCGGGCGGCGTCCGTCACACGGGCGCCGTCAAGGTCTGTGGCGATGAGCCGGGCCGCGGTACGGCACCAGTTGAGCGTGGTGCGCGCCTGTGCGTCCGGGGTTCCCGCGGGGGCCGCGGCGACCGCGGCGATCCGGCTGGCGCTGATGTACCCGACGGCCAGCCCGCCGGCGGCGAGCCTGCGGCCGGTCTGGAAGAGAAGTGATGACTTGCCCGTGCCCGCACCGCCGACGATCTGGTGAATCCGCCGCTCTCCGGTCGTCGTGGTGAGCTCGGCCAGTAAGTCCTCACGTCCTACGAACCAGGCATCAGGCATCCATGAGAAGTCGACCAGTTCAGTCATTTATCAGCACTCCATACCGCGAACATCCGAGCACTCACGATGGTTCCAAAGCCGCTTCTAGATCACAATCAGAATGTCTCTACGAACCTATCCGCGGACCAATCGACGCACAGCCCGGAGCGTTGGCGCAACCTAGTCACATCTCCTGCGGTCATCCGCGTCCGGTGACGCTGGCGACTGTGCAGACATCCGCTGTCGTCGCACCGCTGGCATTTCCCCGGACTCAATTGCGGTGCGGACGCACCGAGGCGTTCACGGCGCGAGATGGGCATGAGGACGAGCCATCCGAAATGCCCAGCCGAGCGATGTACACGGACGAGTCGTCCAGCACCGGCCATAACAGGCGGCTGCGGGCCTTGCGCCGTTCCCCCGATGCCGGATATCGAAAAGTGCACCCACCACCGCGACAGTCTCCCGCCTTCCCTGGAGGCACGGGCGATGGAGGTGGACCCGTGGCGGGTCGGCGGTCACCGGCGTCCGGTGCCCTACTGATTCCAGGCGCAGGACACTAGCCGATGACCGCCCGCAGAATCTTCCAGATGATGATCCCCATAGCCGCCCCGAGCGCCCCAAGCCCGACCGCGATCCTCCAGGTTAGGCGTAGGGACTGCCCGTGACGGCTGTCGGCCGCTTCCTGCCTGAGGGCAGCGCCGGTAGGGACCGTGACCGGTGGCCGTTCTATCAACGGCTCCTCGGCTTCGGAGACGAACTGTTTTCCGACGGGACAGGACGCGCGCACTTCCGGGCGGGTAGCCGGATGATCGACGTAGTCGCGAACCGCCGGGAGAACCTGAGTGCGAGCCAAGTCGAGGAGGCCTTCGTCGATCTCACCATGGCCGCCGCGCAGGACCACACCCTCGATCATCACCATGGGGCGTGAGCCCACGTCACGGATCCATTCGGTGTCACGCCCCACGTCCTTGCCCGCGATCCGCACCGCGCGGAAGTAGATCGTCGCCTTCTGGCGCCCGGAGAGCTCGATCGTCCTGGCTCTGGCCTTCTCGGTCGACAGCGGCCCCGGATTGGCGGCGTCGAGCAACCGCCCAGAGAGCCGCGGCCCAAGCAGGAAGTCGGGGGCCAGCAGTATCTTCGTCTGCACGATGACGAACGGCCAAGCCTGCGAAGAAGCGTTCATTCGGTGAACTTCCTCTCCAGGAGGAACGACCCTGGAAAGGCCTTCTCGAACTCGCGCAGGCGCGCGTCGAAACTCTCGATCGCCAGGCACAGTGCCGCGTTGTGGCTCTCGATTCTCGCCTGCCTGGCCCGATGGATCCGGCGCAGTTCGCTCAGTTCGTATTCGGCGGCCTGCTGTCGGCGTTCGGCCAGCTGGTCCAGCCACTGAAAGGCTTGTTCCAAGGCGGCGCTGGCATTGGCCTTGCCCCGCGGCGTGGCTCCCCTGTTGTCGAAGTACCTGCCGACCAGGTTGAGGAGGGGGGCTCTGGCCGTGTCACTACCCCTGCGGACCCGTTCGAACCACCTGATCCGGTCGGTGATCTTGTTCTCCGCCAGACCGTTGCCAGTGTCTCCGGCAGCTCTCTGCGCGGCCTCCTGCCGGGCGGCGCGGATCTGGTCAGGCAGAACCGCGGCGAACGGGATGTCGAGGTTGAGCGGCCTGATCGCCTCGGTCGGCACCTTCACCATCACGCCCTCCTCGTCGAGGCGCGCGAACCGCCCGGTCACGCTTACCGGGATCAGGCGAATGGGCGCGCCGCCGCTCTCCCGGCGCCCCTCCAGGAAGTCATGCAGGCTGGGCTGCGCCAGAATCTTGGAGCGGACGTCCTCGAAGGAGAACTCGTCCTCGAAAATGTCCCATTTGGTGATGACGAACTGCACTGGCCGCCAGGTATGGCGTTTCCTGGCCACCTTGGTCATCGTGGCCAGGCGCGCTCTCAGGTAGTTGTCGAGCCACGGCTCCCACCGCGGCTCGCCGCGCATGAGCCGCAGGAGCCGATGCCCGTCGATGAGCACGATGAAGACGTCCGCGCGCTCGACCGCCTCGTCGAAGCGCTTGATGACCTGGTTCTCACCGAGCTCCTGGGCATCGAGACCTCCGCCGTCGAGCATCTCGCCCGCGTAATCTGCGTAATTGATGTCGAAGATCGAGAAAGCTCTGATTCGCTCGCCATCACCGGCGAACACGGAACACTCGAAGGACCAGATGTCGACACCCCACCCGGTCGGCTCGGGGAAATGACCGTCCTCCACACTGGTCACCTCCTCGTAGAGCCGGTCAAGAATTCGGGTGTGCACATTGTTCGGGCTGAGCGTGACCACGCTCTTTATGCTGTCGTACGACAGTTGCCTGTACAGACCCGCCAGGTAGAGGGTCTTCCCCGATCCCCGTTCACCGAGAACCATCACATTGATCGTTAAGCCTGCCATCCATCCCCCGTCCATCCTGTCAGCCTCAACTATGCGCTCTGACGGACCACCAAAACCCCGTCGTGTCCGTTCTAGGTCAGGACCTGATGTGGCCGACCGGTCTCGCACCTCCATGATTCACAAGGCCGCGCCTCCACCGCCTTCTCCACCGAAGACGACGCCGACGATGTGTACCGGGAGCCCGAAGACGGCAATGATTAGTTACGTTCTGCCGTCTAATGCCGTGACCGCAACCCGAGCGCCAGCTACGGGCTGACCCCAGGACCCCATGATTGACAGCTTCGGGTTCTACCCGCATGCCTCCTGGACTTCGGAAAGCCATTGAAACACGGCGTGCAGGGTGGACAAGCTCGCGATCGCCGGCCCGCGCCTCCGTTCCCGGCTGCACCAGAAGCAGCGTCCCGACACCCCTGTGATTCACCACGCCGACCAGCTCACCGCGCAGCCACGCGCCCAGGGCCACGTCCTCGTTCGCCGCGTCCAGCCGCCTGATCTCGACCAGCATTCCCTCAGGTGCTCTACCATGCCTGCGGCGTTCAACGGAACAGGTCGGCGGATTAGCGCCCCAAGATCACCCGCCATCGGCGCCTTCGCAGGGGTGTGCCGCTCGAATGGTGGGTTACAGGGTCTGAGGTGGGCTTATGCGGCGTGGTGATATTCGCTGATCACGCCCGTGACAGCGTGTTTTCTGCGGATGGATCGCAGGTCCGCCACGGCGCGGACAGGCTGCGTTTCGATGTCTGGAGGTCGTTGCTGCCGGGCTGGTGCAATCTATGGCCGTTGTAGTAGATCAGGTACTCGCGGAGGAGTATCGCCAGGTGGCGTTCGCCGAGTATCAGCACCCGGTCCAGGACCTCGCGGCGGAGGGTTCCGATGACGCGCTCGCAAATGGCGTTCATGCGTGGCGTCTTCGGCAGGGTGGTGGTCGCCCGCAGCCCGTCGGCTCTAACACCTCGCTGAACGCGGTTGTGAACAACGGATCACGATCATGGCTCACGAACCGCAAGTCCCCGATGCGCTCCCCCAGGTTCATGGTGCCCCGGCCCGAACCGACTCCCATCAGCAGCAACGCCGCCATCCGCCGGACACGCCTCCTCGGCGGTGCAATCAACGAATACCGCAACGCCACATATCGATCACCGTGTGGAAAGCGAAACCGAAATTTAGGCAAATGCTAGATTGCGGATATTAAAGCCCCATAAGCCGGTTCAGCAGCTCCGCGAGCAGTGCCGCCCGCTTGATTACGAGGTGCCTGTACGCGGCACTTCCCGAGCGGGGACGCGAGTGACGATGGGGGTCACGGACGTCGTCCACCAGCCCTTTCTGAGCTCGTCCCGGAGCGGAGGGACCATATCGCGGAGGCCGCTGACGAGGAGGCCCCGGAGATCGCTGCGGTAGGTGCCTGCCTCGTCTAAGGCGGGGAGGTTGAAGGGGAGCGTGTTGATTTCGGTGTCGGAGACGATGAGCTTGCACCAGTCTCGGACGGCCGCGCCCGGCTCGGTCGGGCGATCCGCCGGTAGGGAGACCGCCACGCGCCTGCCCTCCACGGCCACGGCCGTTTGCCGCGCGCCGATGAAGTCACCGGGGAACAGGGCCGAATGGCAGCGGTAGCGGTCGGTCAGGTCGAGCAGCGTGCACCAGAGCCGCCGGTCGGACGCATTGTGGATGCGGATGAAGACCTCCGGGGCTCGCCATCCGTCGGGTGTGCGGGTGTAGGACAGTTCGATCTCGCCGGCATTGTTCGGCGGCAGGGCCCCGCCGGTGCGGGGGGCGAGGGGCTGGTGCGCGGCGGCCAGCACGACTTCGACCCGGACCAGGTCGTCCATCGGGGAGGCCGGCCCACGGGCGTCCTTGATCATGATCCATCGGGCGATGTGCTCGACCTGGGCGGCCACGAGCCGGACGCTGGCTGGCCCGTGGCCGGCGACGGGGGCGGCCGCCGGGGATCCGTCACTGCGCACGATCGACAGGACCGGATGACCGTCCAGGACCGGGGCGGCGACGCGCAAGCGCAGGCCAGCCGTCGGCTCGTCCGGTTCAATCAGTCTGACCAGGCCGTTCCGCGCCGCCAGCGCGGCCCGGACCGCCTCGACCGCGGCCCGGTCGTCGTCAGGACGCCCGCCCACCTCGGCCGCGACGAACGGGACAGGCCGCTCGGCGACCAGCACCGGGTAGCGGCGATCCGGCCGGGGCGTCCAACCGACCGGCCGGACATCGCAGTCGCCGGGACGCACCTCGGTCACCGCCAGCCGACGCCCTGCGGCCTCCAGATCCGAATCCGCCACCGCGAGGACGACCTCGCCCTCGGGGATGCCGTGGCAGGCCCCGGCGTCGACGCGCCAGCGGCCCTTGACCCGCCCCAGCGTGAAGACCGGGGCCGGGTCGACGGCGCCCCCGAGGAAGGGCTCGTCGGCGATGCCGTCCGGCAGCACCGGGTACAGCACAGGCGTCTGGCCGCCGACTCGGTTCTCCACCAGGGTTCGGGCGGCCATGTGCAGCGCCCGGTAGCTGGCGCGCGGGCCGAGGGAACGCAGCGCGGCCAGCAGGGACTGAGAGAACGCCCCGCCGACCCTGCCGCCGATCGGCAGTTCCTTGGCAGTCTCGAACGGGCGGCAGGCCGACAAGGCCACATGCTCGGCGGGCGCCTCGCCCGTCCCGGTCTCGCGGAGCCACGCGGCCGCGTACTCCGCTCCGGTCAGGGCCGTCTCGGCGGGCGGGACGCCCCTGACTCGGGCCCGTGGGTCCCGGGTGCCGCCGCCGGAGTGGCAGCAGTCCAGCACCACCGCTACGTGCGCGCCGCGCTCAGCCACCGTGTCGAGCAGTACGGACAGCTCCTTGTCGGTCAGGTCGTCGGCCTCGTGTCTGCTGTCGGCGCAGACCAGTGTCTGGTGCATCCCGGTCGGCTCCAGGTGCCAATACTGCTCCGGGACGGGCGCCTGCGAGCCGTGGCCGCTGAACCAGAACAACGCAACGTCGCCGGGCCCTGCCAGGCCCAGATGGTCGCGGAACGCTCCCCGAACGCCGCCGGTGGTCGCGGCCGCGTCGCGCAGCGTCACCAGCCGTAGCCGGTCGCCCAGCAGCGTGCGCAGAAAGATCGCCGCCGCGGCGCTGTCGTTGCCGCACCCGGCCAGCGGCGGGACGGGGGGCCGGTAGGCGTCGATACCGACGAGCAGGGCGTACACGAGCCCCGTAGCCGGGGCGTCCTCACGGCGGGATTCTGCGGGCATGCGTTCCTTCTGGGTCAGTGGCGAGTGATGTCGCGCGCGGTCCTCGTCGAGCCGAGCAGCCCCGACCTGCGCCAGGCGGTCTGGAGCCGCTCCAGGAAGACGTCGTCGATCTCGTTCTCCTCGGCCAGCCACGACTCCAGGTGGTCGGCCAGGGCGTCGAATGCGCCGTCCAGGCTGCTCTGCGCGGGGTCGGCCGAGTTGCCCGGCCCCTTGTCGCGGACCCACGACGCCAAGGTGGCGCACTCCCTTCGCAATTCGTCCCGGTACCGTTCGGCGAGGTTCGGCCAGCCCTCCTCGACCCACGACGGCAGCGCCGGCGCGGTCCGGATCAGCGTCACCCGGGTGTTGATCTGGCGAAGCATGACGCCGAAGTCGTAGTACCGCCGGTGCCGCGGCGGCACGTGGGCGCGGGTGAGCTGGAGGAGCACCTCGAACGTCGCGCCGACGGCACGGCGCTTCCGCCACCGCTCCCGGTCGGTGATCACGGACGGGTCCGTCAGCGGCCGGACGTCGGCGACCGCGTCGTCCACCGCGTTGACGAGCACGTCCGGTAGCCGCAGCTCGCGCAGCTGGTGCACCACCCACCTGCGGATGGTGGCGAGGTCGTCCAGGGTCCCGTCGGGGAATCCGCCAAGGGCGACGTAGTGGATCTCGGTGAAGAACGAGAAGTACTGCTCCAGGTCGTGCCCGAGCCACAGCTCCCAAGGCGGTTCGGCGTCCGTGCCGTCTTCGGGCGGGTCGATGTCGCGGACGTTCGCCTCGCTCATGACAGCCCGAAGAGCTGGAAGGCGTGCACCGATCCCACCGTGTCGATCGCATCCCCGCCGCACGCCCGCTGCGCCTCACGGAGCGCCGACGCGGGACAACCGGTGGCGGCGTAGGAGGCGTGGAACGACTCCAGCAGGCACGCCGTGACCCGGTCGTCCACCGCCCACAGCGGGGCGAGGACGCTCCGCGCCCCCGCGGCGAGGAGCGCACCGGGTATGCCGGTGTACTCCGAGCCCGACAGCACCCCGCCGGTCCCGGCATGGCAGGCGCCGAGCACCACCAGCGACGCCGCGAGGCGCGTCCGGCCGATGTCGAAGTACCACAGCATCCCCGGGCCGCCCCGCGCGGCGGCCAGCCTCAGACCCGAGAAGTCGGGATGGTCGGGCAAGTAGAACCCGTGGCAGGCCAGATGGATCACGTTCGCTCCCGGGGCGGCGGTCCGGTAGGTATCGACCGTGGCGTCCCCACCCGTCCACACCCGCGACCGCGGGTAGTGCGCGGCGGCGGCGTCCACCTCGTCGCGGGCGTGCCGCAGCGACCCGTCGGAGTCGGCCAACCCCACCATCAGCGCACCACCGGAAGGCTCCGGCGCGGGACCCGAGCGCAGCAGCCTCGCAAGCACGCTCAGGCTCGGGACGGTCGCGACCTCGTAGACGTCGGACAGCCGCGGCTCGCCCAGGATCCCCAGCGGGACGAGCCACAGTCGTCCGCTCGGGACGACGAACAGCCTGGAGCCCTCGGTGACACGCTCGCGCACCTGGGGCGTCAGCTCGTCCAGAACCGGGAGGCCGCCCAGGGCGGCGGGCGGTGCTCCCTCCGACAGCCTCCGGTGCAGAACGCCAGCCTCCCTGTCGAGCGCATCGGGTTCGAACTCGCCAACGACCGCGCAGTCATCGGACGTGATCAGAACCGCCCGGCCCGTCGCGCCGAAGAACAGGACCGCGTCGTCGCCGAGCAGCGCGCGCAGCCCCTCGACCCTGATCGGCGCGGGCCCTCGGGACGGACCGGCCACACGCCTCATGATGCCGCGCTGGGCGCGCCGCTCCTGGTCCCGCCGCGCGTCGAAAGTGAGGGTCAGCAGCTTGAGGTGATGCGGCGTCGGCTCCCGGATGTAGGCGGACACCTGCTCGTCCAGGTGCGGCGAATCGGACGGGGCGTCGTTGACGCTCGCACCGCCGTCCATCTGCAAGAGCAGCGACCGGCTCGAATTGCGTTCCAGCACATCCACGCTCGCCTCGACGGCACCGGGGCCGACAGCTTTCGCTGTACAGAGGGACAGAGCCTGGTAGGCACGCGTGTAAACGGCGGACAAACTGCGCTGAACGGTGACGGACTGCGCGTGAGAGCGCATCGCCTCGACCCGTTCGAGCGCCGCGGCGAGGCGCTCACCGTCATTGCCGGTCGGTCCGTTCCTCTCGACGCCTTCGACCAGGGCGGCCAGGTCAGCGGGAAGGGTGAGTTCCTCGGTCGCCACATGCCCATCGAGAAAGGCCAGTTTCCGCTCGCACACCGCCCGGTAGTGCGCCGCGTCCGGGCCGAGCCGCCATGCGTGATCCACGCACCACTCTAACTGAGCACGCCGGTAGCCGAGGTCGTCGCTGTCGATGGCCCTCAGGTAGGCGTGCCACCATACGCCGCCGAACGGGTCCAGGACGATGAGACGCGGCATCAGATCGGTCACCATCGGCGCGTCCTGGAAATGGACGGCGATGGCCAGCCGGCGGCGCAGTGCCGACGTCAGGCCGTCGCGGTTCCCCGCCCGGTGGAACGCCTCCTGGGCGGCTGCGGCATGGCCGGCCAGGCGGTCGACGCTTCCGGGCGCGGGGTGGAGGGAGCCGAACACCAGGTCGTGCAGCGCAAGTTCCGCGTGGCCCTCGGTATGCGGGTCGTCATCGGAACGCCCCCGCTCGGCCGTCCGGGCCAGCAGCACGTCGGCCTCCTCCACCCGTCCGTCGGCCAGCAGCGATTGCGCCTCGACGACCTGCGGCGGAACGGGTCCGGGCGGGACGAACTCAGGAGGCTCGGCCGTTGAGGTCTCCTCAGCGGTAGGGGACTCCTGCAGCCCGGCTAGGACTTTCCGATGCGCCCGGAGGAACGGCACCGGCAGCGGGGAGTCCGTACCAAGCGCCGCGGCGTTCTCGATGAAGTCGTCAAGGACGCTGAGAGCGGCGCGGCTTCGCAATTGCGGTAACCGCTCGATGGTCCGCTTCTTCTCCTCCAGGTCCCGGACCGTGATCAGCTGGCAAACCGCATAAACTGCCTCGCTTAACTGCGTGCGCAGTTTCTCGCCCGTGCTCAGTACGTCGATCCGCATGCGCGACGCGCCGACGCGGTACGCCTCGCTGAGTGCCGCGTAAGTTTCCTGTCGGCCCGGATCGTCTTCCGGTGAAATTTCGAGTGATCGCTGGAAGTACTTGATCGCCTCATCGAGATCTTCCTCGTCACGAGTGTGATCGAACATGCGACGGCGGGACACCCCGAGGTTGAAAAGCCGCAGGGGCTGATCCTTGGCGTCCCCCGGCGTGGCCTCCATGGCCTGTTCGAGCAGGCCGACGACCTCACGGTCGTCCTCCGCGGAGTCGTTCAGTTTGCCCCGGAGTTGCAGCAGGACCGCCAGGTTGTTGAGGATGACCGGCCGATGCGGATGCGTTTCCCGACAGGCCGCCGCGATCCGCCGCCAAAGCCGCAGGGCGTCCTCGACCGAGGAGGAATCTTTGGTTCGGCTCGCTTCACGCAGCGGGGGAGTCGAGTGCCGCCCGGCTTCGTTCACGACCTCGTCCATTAGGTCGTCCGGTATGTCACTGGCTTCGACCCCCGCCAGCAGACAACGAACGAACAGCGCGACGGCTAGTTCTCTTTCGGTCGCCGCCGAGGCGAGCGGGAACAGCGAGCGATAGTAGAGCGCCCAGGCCAGCGTATGCTGGGAAAGGACGTCATAGCTGGATACAAGGGAATACAATCGTCGTATTTCGGCCGTGGCTTCTGGGGTCATCAGATCAGCCAGATCATCGACTCCGGACACTGCGACCAAGCGGGCGTGGACGGCCACCCTCAATCGCTCGCGCTCATCATCCCCCATGGAACCACCCCCGAAAGCCATTATGCAATTTTGCCGATAAACGGATGGGCGGATGTCCAACCTTGGCCACGAACGGACGAACCGTCCCATCACCGGAGGAACCCGGCCTGGGGTGCGGCTACGGCCTGCCCCTCGGCCCGCTGCTCAACTGGGGCGCCGCGGCGGCGGGCACCAGCGGGGCCGGCTCGCAGCGCGGGCCTGCGCGGCGGCCACGCGTTGCTCGGCCTGGCGGGCGGCGATGCGGGCGCGGGCGGCGTCCAGTTCGGCCCACATCTCGACGCGGCTTTTCGGCCTCGGCCTCATGATGGGCGATCGACTCCCCGACCGGTAGGCGGCGGGCGCAGCCGAGTCGCTCGGCGTAGTGCTCGCCGATCTCGTCGACGCGCAGGTTCCGGTGTCGGTGCAGGTCGCGTAGCAGAGCCGCAGCCGGTAGCGCAGCAGGCCGGCAAGATCGCGGGCCGAGCGGACACGCTCGGCGAGGATGCCGACCAGGTCGTCGCCGGATAGATGCGTGGTGTAGCGGGAGGCCAGCGAGACCAGCCCTGCACTTGCCGATTACTCCATCCGTACAGGTCAGGCGAAGCCTCCTCCGAGTAGGCCACAAGATCATCACAACGGATGGCGGCTCGTTGTCTGCTCGGCGGTTTCAAAACGAATCGGCATGCAGTGACATTGAGCGGCAGGGAAATCGGGCGAGACACGGACGGTTCAACATACAATGACACTGCTAAACTCGTTCCGGCACGATAATTTCGGACTTTTAATCCGTAGGTTGTGGGTTCGAGTCCCACGCGACCCACCACCCTGACCAGGCCAAATAACGGAAATGCCCGGTTCGTCGAGCGTCCGACGTGCCCGACTTCGTCCCTTGGCTGCTCGGCGGCTCGCCCCGGGCTCGCGATGGCCCGACTGCTCCGGCCTTCCCTGGCCAGACCCACGGGAGTTGACCATCCCCTCCTGCCCAAGCCGGCGTTGCTCGGGAGCTGATCGAACTGGCGCGTCCGCGGCGGCCGGAGGTGCCGGTGGTGTCGGGGCCGGCGGGTGAGTGGTTCGGGGTGGACGGTGCGGTTTTCGCCGCTGCCCTGCATGGTGTTCGCGTTCGAACCGCGTTTCTCCGGGCACGTCCCCCTAGAACATGGCTCTGACCTGGGAGGACGTCCGACGAGGGGGCCAGCCGATGAAGGTGAGCAGGCCAAGCGCGAAGACGCGGATCTCCGAGTCCGAGCGCCGCGCACCGAATACGCTGCGTCAACAGGAGGATCTTTCAGCGCCCGGCTCCCAGTCGGGTCGGAGCGCACCCGTCCAGAAGCCAAGCGCGAAGATCGCGGTCGCAACGATCATGGGAGCGGCGGCGGTGCTGGCTACCGGGTGCGCGCAAGAAGATCCGCCCGCTCCCCCGACGACTCGGACATCGCCGACCACTCAAGCGCCGAGCCCGACGACGTCGGACCCGAGTCGGACTCGACAGGCTCCGGCATCGAGCCCTCGGCGGACGACTCAGAAGCCCGAGCGGAGCCTTCCAGCCGAGTGCAAACACCCTCAAGGAGAGAGTGTTCGACAGAGCTGCATTGAGGAGTTCGGGCCGGAGGGCGTTGGGTCGGTCGAGCCGGTTCAGCCGTCGGGCGACGAGACCGGAGAGGCGCCGGGGGTTCCCCCGAAGGAAGAGCAGATCCGGCAGTGCATCGAGCAGGAAGGGGATCCGGAGGCCTGCCGGGAAAAGATCGACCCGCAGGATTCGGAGGACCCGTCGGAGTCGCCGACCGGGCCGGACGACTGAGAGCCCGGGTAGGCATCTTTCACCCGAACTTGCTCTCCGCAGGCGAAGCACGTCCAATCGCATTGGATGCGAACGCAGCAGTGCCTGCGGAACCACGCGTACGCGGCAGATTAGGTTCAGCGGACCGGCCCCCTAGGCACGACCAGACGCTTCACCATTACTCGCATCTGAAGGAGCGGTTCGCATGCAACGGCAGCACAAGTCCCTACCATCAGGTCACCCTCCATCACAGCCCGCACCGTCTTCCGCAACGGCTGAGTGCTGCCCGATCTGATCGCGCAGGCCGGCTCCTACGGCCACGACCACCAGTAGCGCACGGGCATCCGCCCATCGCGGCTTCTACGCCGACACCTCGGAGGGATACGCCGCCCTGCTCGCCCTCTTCGATGCCTTGACCATCTCGTCTTCCGAGCACGACAGCGCAGCCTCGGGTCAGAGCGGCACGAGGTTTTCGTGGCTTGCCTCCCATCATGGAAGCCGGGGCACCTCGATGGCGCGCCGATCAGCGGTCGCCATCTGCTCGCTTGGCCGACGTCGCGTCGGACTGTCTGCACCATCAGCTCGCCGTGGATGCGTCGGTGACCCCGGCCCGGGGTCTCACCGGCCAACTGGCGAATCCTCTGCCGGAGCGGTGGCCGGCGCCTTCGAGGTGTACGGCGACGAATGGCCTTGAGCGGCGCGTGCCTTGGTGAGTCGGCCGGGTCGCTGTGCTGGAGGCCGTGCCGGGTGTCCCCTGGGCAGGGGTGACCGGCAGGCGGTTCAGCTGAGGCCGGTCACCGCAGGCTCGCCTCGTCGTCGGTCTCCGGGGCGAGACGTGACCAGATTCGCGTGAGGGCGCGCAGGTCGTCGTCGTCGAGACGGTCGAGGAAGAGTCGGCGCAGGTCGGCATGCTGCTGCTTCCATGCCTTGCGCAGGAGGTTGCGCCCATCGGGTGTCAGGACGGCGACGTAGCCGCGTCCGTCCTCGGCCGCACGTTGACGCTCGATGAGCCCACGGCGCTCCAGCCGGTCGGCGAGCCGGGTGAAACCGCCGGTCGACATCAGTCGATCCCTGGCCAACTCGGACATCCGCATGCCGGAGCGACCGGCTCGACCGAGCAGGGACAGGACGCTGTACTCGGCCATGCTCACGCCCAGCGGGGCGATCCCCGCCTCGATCTCACGCCAGATGCGGTCATGGGCGTACAGGAAGCCCTGCCAGGCCTCGTTCTCAAGGTCGCTCAGACGTGGAGTCGCCACTTCCGAAGGGTACCGCGACGGCCGTCCTCATCGGCGGGTGTACATGTCTGCGCAGGCAACGCACTAGGTGGAATATTTGCCTGCGCAGGCAGCTTACTGTGGTCGGGACACCGAACGGCGTCCGTACAAGACCGCTAGGAGAGCACGTTGCCCACCACCGTCACCGGCGAGCGATCTCCCTTCGAGATCGGCTTCATGACGTTCGCCGAGATCACCGCAGACCCGGATACCGGCACGCTTCCCTCCGCGCACCGGCGCGCCCACGAGACCATCGAGCAGGCGCGGCTCGCCGACGAAGTCGGGCTCGACCTGTTCGCCGTCGGCGAGCACCATCGAACCGACTTCGTCGGCTCGGCCCCGTCCGTTGTCCTGGCCGCGGCCGCCCAGGCCACCACGAACATCAGGCTGACCAGCGCGGTCACCGTGCTCAGCTCCGACGACCCGGTGCGGGTCTGGGAACAGTTCGCCACACTCGACCAGCCCGTCGGTCGCTCACGGTGGCGGTCACGCCGCCTGCTCCTTCCGGGAGCCGACCTCGCGGCGCACGACGGGGGCGACCTCGGTGCCGAGCAGTTCGATCGCCTCGAGGACGTCCTTCCGCGGCATCCCGCCGAAGCCGATCTGGATCAGGGCGCGGTCCAGGCCGTAGCTCATCGGCGGCGCCATCTCGCAGGAGGAGGCTCGGACACTGCGGGTGGGGGTCGTCAACGGCAGCCCGAGCGAGAAGTCCAAGACCGTCGGACTGGTCGGCGTCGTGCTGCGAACGCTCACCAGCGTGCTCGCCGTCCACGGCGTCGCGGTCCAGCACACCCGGATCGACGTCTACCGGCTCGGCCCCGCCTTCACCGGAGCCTTCGAGAGGGAGGGCGTCGCCCCCGAGATCGAGGACGCGCTCCGCCGCGCCGAGGAAGCCGACCTGCTCATAGCCGCCACCCCGGTGTTCCGCGGCTCATACACCGGGCTGTTCAAACACTTCTTCGACCTGGTCGACCAGTACGCGCTCGCGAACAAGCCGGTCTTCCTCGCCGCCACCGGCGGCGGGGATCACCACGCGCTGGTTCTGGAGCACGCCCTTCGCCCGTTGTTCGGGTTCTTCCAATCGATGACCCTTCCGGTCGCCGTCTTCGCGTCCTCCGGCGACTTCGACGGCACCACCCTCCTCACCCCACGCGTCTATGGCCGCATCGAAATGGCCGTCGAGGACGTGAGCGACATCCTCACGCTCGCGGCGACTCGCGGGAGGCCGGCTGACTGACACCAGCCGCGTCACGGTGACCACAGGGGAAACAACCAAGGAGAAAGCCATGCCCTACACGCCACTTACCGCTGACAACAGCGCGGTCGTCCTCATCGATCACGAGGTCGGTTTTTCGAACCTCATCGGATCGCACACGATCGAAGAGAACCTCAACGGCACGCTCGCGCTGGCCAAAACCGCGAAGCTGTTCAAGCTGCCGCTGATCGTCACCGCCGCTCCCGAGGACTTTCCCGCAGGTCCTCTCTACCCGGAGCTCGCCCAGGTCCTCGGCGACACTCCCGTCATTCACCGTCCGCCGGTCTTCGACGCTTTCGTGGACGACCAGTTCGCCACGGCCATCGAGGCCGCCGGACGCAAGAAGCTCATCATGGCGGGCATCCAGACCGACATCTGCCTCGCCCTGACCGCCTTGACCGCTCTCGACCGTGGCTACGAGGTCTACATCGTCGTGGACGCCTCTGCGGCGACCACCAAAGAGACACACGACACGGCGGTCATGCGCCTCGTTCAGGCCGGCGCGATCCCCGTCAACTGGCTTGCCGTCGGCTCGGAGATCCTCCGCGGTTGGGTCGACCAGCCGCTCGCACCAGCGTTCGGGGAGCTCATCCACGAGCACCTGCCGTCCTGGCGGCACCACCACGTGGCGAACACCGCCGTCGCGAAGTACGCCACCCAGTAGCCCCCGAACCGCACCCCGGGCCGGGCGTGCCCCCGCAGAGGTGCCGCCCGGCCCAGCCGACTTCTCTGGGAGTGGTGGAGCCGTTCGGCGCGCAGCAGGGCGTCGCGTTCGGACTGCCTTCGGGCAGCACGTCGTAGGCAGCCATAGTCCCGGCCCTGTGGTCCTTGGTGAACGTGCGACGCTCGCGCTGGCACCGTGACCTGAACGCGGGCCGGCACGCTGCCCGCTCGAACCCAAGCGGCCGGGTCGCCCGCCGACCATCCGCTCGGCATCGGACGACACCGCGTCGATCAGACTGAAAGCTGCATTTCAAGCAGCCTCATGGCGACCAGCTCGCAGCCATGCGTGAGCTCTCAGGCCCGCCGATCCTACGAATGACCGGCTCCAGACCCGTGCCTGGACGGCAGGACGAGCTCCGGTGTCCGGGCGGCGCCACGTCGGCTGGAGCGCTGATGACGTGGCACCGCCGTAGCTCTCGCGTCGCCAGGTTCCTCCGAGGCGGCAGACCGGGGATCTCCGGCGAACGACCATTTTGCGGAAGACGAGAGGTGAGGTTGCCGTTTACCGTTGACCGCTGTTCCGTGGTTCCTCATCAAGGTCGGTGAGTAGCTCGTCGAGGGCCTTGTTGAGGGCTTCGGAGTTGGCCGAGTCGAACCAGGTCGTGCGGATACGTTCGTTGTTCCCTTTCGGGGTCTCGTGGTCGGCCGCGAGTTGGTGCAGGGAACGGGTCTGGTCGCTCAGGGCCCGGCCGACTCCCCGGAAGAGGCTGCGCACGTAGCCGTCGGCGTCGTCGGAGGCGAGGCCGTGGCCGATGGCCCAGGAGGTGAGTGTGGCGAGGTAGGAGTAGTGGGCGGTCAGCGTTCCCGTGAGCGCGGAGAAGACGTTGAAGGCCGCCTCGTCGGCGACCGGGAGCACCCCGCCCAGGCGCTCGAACAGGGAGTCCACCGTCGGGTGCGACGGGTACGTCACCGTGACCGAGCGGCGTTCACGAATGGCGGGCAGGGGGATCGCCCGTACCAACGCGGCGTCGGTGGCGAGTGTCCGGCGCAGGTCGTCGTTGCCGACACCCGACATCGCGTTGATCACTACTTTGTCGCCGTCCACCTTCAGCCCGGCCAGTGCTTCGTGCCGGCCCGAGGGGCGGAGGGCGATGATCACCACCTCGGAGCGGTCCACCACCTCCTGGTTGTCGGCGCACACCCGCACGCCCTCATGGCGCTCGGACAACTCCGCGGCTGTGCGGGCTCCCCGAGGGCTGAGGAACACCTCAGGCGACTCGTCCGTCCCGCCGTACAGGCCCGTCACGATGGCCTGGCCGATCTCGCCCACTCCGATGACGCCGATGCGCTTCACTGCTTTTCCCCCATCGCGTGTGGGAGTCGTGAACCCTGTCGGCGCGGGTCCGGGACGTCGAGTCTGGGGCCATGGGGTCCACGTCGAGCGCACTGCGGCGCCCTCGCCCCCTCCCCGAAACCCGTGGTCGCCTCCACAGGAACGCGACCGCCGTGAAGGCTGCCAGGCAGGGAGCCATCCCGGACCACCCCAGCGCCGGCGGCAGCCCGGTCTCGCCGGAGGTGTCCCTGGCGAGCAGCCCGGTCAACCCGACGCTTGCGCTGAGCACGAACAACCGCGTCCCGGGTCGGCACCACCACCAGAGCCGGGGCCAGCCCACTGAGGTCGTCGGCGTACAGGGGCGAGAGCGCACGAGCGTCGGTTCTCTGGGGGACGGAGAGCCGCTGGAACACGCGCAGTTGTGGCACGGCTCGGGTCGGGCTGTACCTGAACTCGGCGATCGAGGCGTAGTCGAACATCGTCTCGGTCACATCGACCGCGGGATTGACCAGCACCTGCGCCTTGAGCGTCAGCCCGGCCTCTCTGGCCCCGATCGCCGCCAGGGCACTGATCAACGCGCCGCAACTCTCGCCGAACACGGCCGTGCGCGCCGGGTCGATGCCCCGCTGCGAGGCGTGCCGCACCATGTGCCGCAGCACGTCCCAGCCGTCGTCGACGGCATCCGACAGCGGAGTCTCCGGGCCGATGAGGCGGTGCTCGACCGAGCCGACGAGTGCGGGCAGCCGAGCGGCGAGATGGCTGTTGGCCCAGTCGCACTGCACCGCCGTGCCCACGAAACTGCCTCCGTGCCCGTGGAGCACGAGTGGCAGCTCGGCCCGGTCGGTGCCGTCGCCGTCGCGTGCGGCGGCCGGCCGGTACACCCGGACCGGGATCTCGCGGTCGGGCAGCACCAGCCGCTGCCATTCGATCGTGGCGCCGGGATCGGGTTCCCCCAGGAGCGCCCGCGCCGCGCTGGACGCCCGGAAGCGGTTTTCCGCCTCGCGGTAGGCGAGCAACTCCTCGTCCGTCATCGCCGGCCAGTCCGGCTCCGGCGGCCGCTTCACAGTAGTGATCTCGCTCATTCCCTGACCTGGAAAGTTGTAGGTTCTGCGAGGCCCGATGCCCCAGGGCCCGGGTGTCCGACGGGGGCCGGCGCGTTGCGGGCGGGCCGGGTCAGCCGGGCCGCCAGTTCCCGGACCTGTTCAGGACGCGGGTTGGCTCCGGTCAGAACCGTCGCCAATCGATCGCCGGGGACCGCGCCGTCGGCGATCGCCGCCAGGCCCGCCGCCCCCGCCGGCTCCAGGACGATCCCGAGCGTGCGCGCCGCGAGCTCCATAGCGGCCGCGATGGCCTCGTCGGTCACCAGGACGATCTCGTCCACCAGGGTGCGGGCCCGCCTTACCGAGGCCTCCAGCGGACCGACCACCGCGATGCCTTCGGCGAAGGTGCGAGCGCGGTCGATGCGGACCGCGCGGCCGGCGCGCAGGCTTTCCCGCATCGAGGGGGCGCCTTCGGCGTTGACCCCCACGATCCGGGTGCCGGGGGCGTGCTCCTTCATCCAGCGCGCCACGCCGTTGATCAGCGCGCCGTCGCCGACCGGCAGCACGACCGAGTCGAAGCCCGAAGTGCCGCGGGTCAACTCGACTCCGATCGTCCCGGCGCCCTCGGCGATCGCCGCCTGTAGACCGTCCCGCAGGTAGACGCGGTCAGGATGGCGTTCGGCGTGGGCGGCCGCGGCCTCACGCGCCGACGTGCCGTCCGTCCCGGCCGCGATGACCCGGGCGCCGAAGGTCTCCATCCGCTCCCGCTTGGCGGGATTGACCGTCTCGGCCACGAACACCTCGACCGGCATCCCGCGGGCCCGCCCCGCGTAGGCGACGGCCTGCCCGAAGTTGCCCGAACTGGCGCACACCACCGGCGTGCCCGGGGCGAGCGCGCTCAGCATCAGATCGGCGCCCCGGCCCTTGAAACTGCGCACCGGATTGGCCGTCTCCACCTTCACCGTCACCGCGCGGCCGCCCAGCGCCCGGCTCAGCTGCTCGTCGAGGTACTGCGGGGTGTTGAGGAACACCGGATCGATCACCTGTACGGCCTTCTCGATCCGCGCCACGTCCAGGTCCATACACGTCGCCTCCTCGGTGACTTCCGGTCCCGGTCGACGCTATTCGAACTCCCGATCGAAGCGATTGAGAATTTTCCCGCTGCGACGCAATAATCTTGCATGCCCGAATCGCCGCCGCCGCGCCTGGACGAAATCGACGTCCTCCTTCTGGACCTGCTCCAGTACGACGCCGGACGCACCCTGCACGACCTCGGCGAACAGGTCGGACTCTCACCGAGCGCCGTCCAGCGACGGATCGCCCGCTACCGCAAGGACGGCCTCATCAGCAGGCAGGTCGCCGTACTCGACCCGCACCGCTTCGGCCCCACCGTCCTGGCCGCGGTCCTGGTGACCCTCGACCAGGAATCGTTCGAGCACCACCGCGCCTTCGCTGAACGGACGCGCTCGGACCCGCAGGTCCAGCAGTGTTACCGGGTCGCGGGGCCGTGGGACTACGTCGTCGTCCTGGCCGCACGAAGCATGCGCGACTGCAGCCGGCTCGGCGACCGCCTGTTCAAGGCCGACGCCAACATCAAGCGTTACGAGACCCTGGTCGTCTTCGACACCCTCAAGACCGGCCTGGCCCTCCCGCTTCCCGCACCACAGCCCACGCGCCCACAAGACAGGCGGCTATAGGCAGAGAAACCCAAGTGAAGGCCTGATGTGTGACGGACGTCCCCGGCACTGGCGACGGTCGGGCGGACCACACGAGAGCACCGTCGCCTGGCCGGCCAGACTCACGACATGAGCACCTCGTCAGCGGCGGCCTGGCCGGAGCGCACTGCCCCGTCGATGTAGCCGTACCAGCGGGTCGCGGTTTCGCTTCCCGCCCAGTGGATGCGGCCCACGGGGGTGCGGAGCGCGGGGCCGTACTGGGTCCACGCGCCGGGCGGGAAGAGCGCCGCGTACGCGCCTCGGGTGAAGGGCTCGGCGCTCCAGTCCTGCTCCAGGTAGGCGCACGGTCGGGCGGCGCGGGGGCCGAACAGACGGGCGAGCTGGTCCAGGACGGCGCTCTTGCGCTCATGTTCCGGCAGGGCGGCCAGCTCCCGCGCCACCGCGCCTTCGAGGATGCCGACCAGTACACCGCGGTTCCCCGAGCGCGGACTGCTGTCGGTGACGCCGCTCAGGGGACCACGCAGACTCAGCGCCTGCCCGCTCAGGCCGTCCGAGCGCCAGAACGGCTCCGGATAGACGATCAGGCATTTGATAGCGCTGCCCATCGCCAGCCGCTGAGTCAGGCCGTCCCGGCCGGCAGGCAGCGGCGGGTCGTAGCCGATGCGTCCGGCCAGGACGGGCGGGATCGCGACGACGACGCGGGCGGCACGCACGGTGTCGCCGGCTTCGGTGCCGATCAGGACTTCATCGTCGTTCTGGGCGATCCACCGGACCGGCGCGCCGAGGCGAACGCGGTCGCCGAGCCTGGCGGCCAGGCGCCGGGCCAACTCGCCGGCACCCTGGTCCAACCGGTCCTGCTGGGCGCCGCCCTCGGTCGCCATGACCGCCTGCAGGCTGCCCGCCGACCGGGCGTAGAACAGGGCGTGCAGCAGTGACAGTTCGCTCGGCTCGCAGGCCCACATCAGCCGGGTGGCCAGCGAGTACAACCGGCGCCCACCTCGAGTGCGCAGGGTGCGGCCGATCCACGTGGCCAGGGTCTGGTCGTCGAGCACGGCGGCGTTCGGGCTGCTCCACGGGGCGACGGGGTCGATCGTCCGGGCCAGTCGCTCGAACCGCGCCTGCGCCTGAGCGAGGTCCAGCAGTTGCGGCATGCTCAGCCGGGGGACGGTCCCCCGCCAGTGCCGGACGCGGCCAGAGGAGGTCTCGACGAGGTGGTCGCCTGCCACGTGGGTGGCGAACACCTCGATCCCGAGCTCCTTGGCCAGGGCATGAACACGATCCTGACCGGGACCGATGAACTGGCCCCCCAGGTCGAGGATCTCGCCGTCGGCCTCAACAAGGCGGGTGCGCCCGCCGACGTGGTCGCGGGCTTCGAGTACGAGCACGTCCACGCCCTGCCGCAGCAGTGTGTCGGCGCAGCTCAAACCCGACATTCCGGCGCCGACGACAATGACGTCGGTGACGTGGGAACGGTGGTCGGTCATGACTTGCTCCTGGTGCGTCGGGCCGTGCCACGGCACGCGACACCCCTAGGGTGCGGCGCGTTCGCGGCACGGCGAACACGCCAGCGCACCCACCGACCACCATCGGCGCTGACTCGTGATTCTTGATCACCAACAAAATACCCGGGCGGTTGTGGTCTCGGGGCGATTCGGTCGAACCTCCTGCACGCCCCAGGGACCACACGCGGTGGCCGCAGAGCCCTCGACACCAACGAATACGCATCTTCGGTGAGGCGAACTCGCCAGTGTCGGCCCTCGAGTCGTCGGCGCTGGGCTCGCTCGCCGTGCTGGCCCATCTGGTGCTCGTCGTCCCGGACGGCGTCGCCCGTACGCGCGGGCAGCGGGCCCTGGTGGCGCTCGTGTACGTGCTCCACGGCGCAGTGCTGGTGACGTGGCTGCAATTCGGGCGGACGGAGGAGGACGAATGCGTCTGCCTGGAGGTGCTGCCGGTGGACGACGGGCGTCCGCTGCTGCTGGTGGTTACGGCCATGCTGTGGGTATACGCCCTGGTGCTCGCCTCGGCGCTGGTCCGGCGGTGACTGGCGGGGGTGCCCGCCCCGCAGCGGCATGTGTTCGCGCCGGTGGTATACGGGGGCGTGCCGGGGGTCCTCGTCCTTGGGGCGCGGGAGGGGCTGTCCACGGCTCCGGGCGGCCCTACGAGCCGTTCCAGAGCCTGCTCGGGACGGCGGCGCTGTTCTTGCTCGTCCTGTGGCCGGTCGGGCTGCTCACAGGATTAGTCCGTGCCGGGCTGGACCAGGCAGCCGTCGGCGGGCTCGCCGCGCGGCTCGGCACGCCGCTGCCGCCGCGCTCGCTGGAAGCCGCGCTCGGCGTGGTGCTGCACGATCCGAGCCTTGCGGCTGGTCTACGGGACCGAGGAGTTCGTCGACGGCGACGGGCATCCGGTCGGACGGCCGCTGCCCGGGTCCGGGCGGACGGTCCCTGGCTGGACACCGGTACCGGATCCAGGGCCGCCCTGGTGCACGACGCCGCGCTGACCGCCCAGCCGGAGCTGATCCGGTCATCCAGCGGCGATGACGTCCGCACGGCGCAGCAGGACACCCCGACGTGCCATTCCTCGGTAGCGGAGCATGTGAACCAGGCGGTCGCCGAGGTATTGCGACAGACACACGGCCGGACCGTACTTGCGGGGGGTCGCGATCCTGGTCTTGAGGAACTCGAAGTACTCCGCCACCCGCTCGGGCAGGGAGATCGCCTCAGACTCAGCCGTGGCCCTTCCGGAACCGCCCGGGGCCGGCCCCCACTGCCTGCCAGGCGCGACGTCTTACCTGCACGGACGTACCTATCGGCGAGCCCAACGTCGACTAGCCGGACATCAGCCTTGATCGACTTTAACCCGGCGACGCTATCGACCCAAGCCCTTACCTGAACGGCATTGGTCCTACAGTTGCCGCATATATCTTTCGGGAGGCCACAATCGGTCACCGGAAGGCCTCCTTCACCAATGGCTTGGGGGCTTCGTTCGACTACTCTCGTTCGTCCGGAGGCGAAGCGGCGAATGACGATCACTGGCGCCATAAATGATCTTTGTGGCGGCATGGATTGAGGGGGTCATCTCTTGAGCTCGGGCCTCATGCGGGGAATCGCAGTGATCGTGGCTTTCGCGATCGCGGCGGCTGTGAACGTGGTGACAGGTCTACTCATCGACGACTGGAACCTGGGGGCGTGGATCGCCCTGGGCGTCCTGGTCCTCGTGGGCGGCGGGCTCCAGATCCTGCTGTCCAGAGCGCCGAATCAGAATAGGGCGAAGCAGCGCATGCGCGGCGTCCGCGCCGGCGGCTCGGTGCTCCAGTCGGGTGACAAGGTCTCCAAGAAGATGTACGGAATACAGTCCGGCGGGGACGTTCACCAAAAGGGCAAGGATTCCGAGCAAGTGATGCGCAAGGTGCGCGCGGACCGGGATGTCACGCAGGAAGCCCCCAGGACTGATCAATGAGTCCCTCGCAAAATGCGTTCTTCGTCAGGGTCAAGGGAGATTTCAAGCAGGTCTTCGAGCACGTTCCCCGAGCCACGTGGGATCAGCAGCTCGACCACGCCGCCGCCAGGCTCGCGGATCACGTCGTGAAGGACGCTCGGCAGCGCCTCAAGATGTTGCGTGACAGGATTCCGTCCGAGCTGTCAGTGCTCTGGCGCGCCGACGACGGCAGCGAGGGGGTGGATCCCGCGGCCCTCTACCGGAGGGCCACCAACGGTCGGCTCGTGATCCTTGGTGAGGCGGGTGCGGGCAAATCCGTTCTGATCGACCGGCTGGTCCTCAGCCTGCGGGAGACGCGTACCTCGACCACCGCCCCCATACCGGCCATCGTCAGCCTCAGCGGCTGGAACCCCGAGGAAGTCGAGCTGGACGACTGGATCGTCGAGCAGTTGGTCTCGGAGTTCCCTTTTCTCGTCGCCACGCGCGGCAGCGGGGATACCACGATCGCCGAGTATCTCCGCAGCCGTGGTCAGATCCTGCCCATCCTGGACGGTTTCGACGAAGTCGCCACCGGAATGCACAGGCGGGCACTCGGCGACCTCAACGACGTCACGACTCCGCTGGTCCTGACCAGCCGCCCGGAGGCCTTCCGCCAAGCGAGGGAGACCGCGGGCCGACTGTGGTCCACGACCACGGCCGAGTTACAGAAGCTGGACATCGACGTGATCACCGACTACCTCGCGAGCGGCGACGACGAACATGGCCGCCGTTGGCGTGCGGCTCTCATGAAAGCGCCCGACCGCCTCGGCAGTGCACTCGACACGCCTCTGATGGTGGGACTCGCGCGTGAGATGGACAGCGACGGTTCCGCGCTCGAACTGTTCGCCGATGGCGAGCGTTTTCCGACGGCGGAGTCGATCCAAGCGTACTTGCTGCAAAATTATGTACCCAGCCTCTACGGCCGCAGAAGGAGCAAGCAACCCAGGTGGGAGACGCACGGAGTGCACTGGTTGCGCAACGTCGCCAAGCTCCTGCCCATCGGTCGCAAGAGCTTAGCCTGGTGGGAGCTGGGCGACTTTCTCGGCAGGCCGTCCAGGGTCATGGCCTATTTCCTGCCGGCCGTCGTCATCGGGTTTCTCACGGGCGCGGCCGTTCACAGCCCGCTGGGCGGTGCCGCGGCCGCAGGGCTGATGAGCCTGCTCGCGGTCGGGGCCGGGTGGTGGCGAGGCCCCAAACTCGTCCGCCTTCAGGTCGGCCTCGCCGACCGAACCAGGTACGCACTGGCTCTGGGCGGGGCAGGGCTGGTCGGAGGCGCGTGCGTGGGCCTGCTGACCTATGTCGGTGCGATGCACGTGGGCTTGTGGACACTGCCCGTAGGTGCGGTGCTCGGCACCGCAGTCGGTAGTGCTCTGACGTACGTGATCCGGCGTTGGGAGCTGGGTGAACTCGCCAAATCGCTGCCGACCGAACTCCAACTCGGCGCGGCGGGCTCGGCCACGGGCGGAGCCGCTCTCGGCCTGATCTTCGGGATCTTCGACCGGATACCGTCAGTCGGGTACGGCGTCTGGATCGGCTACTGCTGCCTGATCGGTCTCTCCTTCGCCATACCCGCGGCGTTCGAGGGCGGTCCCCGTCTGGAGTGGTCGGCCACACCGAGCGACCTCCTGGTGGCCAACCGGCACTGGGCCTACGTACAGATGGTGAGCGTGGGGCTCGCCTTCAGCCTGGCGGCGGCGACGGTCACCGGCCGCCGGGCGATACCCATCGGCATGGCCATCGGCCTCGCGTGGGGGGTCGGCACGACCGCTTGGGGCCGCTGGGCGTTGCTCATTCGATGGTGGATGCCGCTGACCCGTCGCCTACCCTTGCACGTGTGGGGATTTCTGAACGACGCCCGCAAGAGGGGAGCGCTCCGTCAGAAGGGGCCCTATCTGGAATTTCGCCATCGCCGGCTGCACGAAAGCCTGGCAGACACCGAAAGTTGAGACGCACCGGCCTGGCCCTTACAACGATCTCCCTGTTATTGGTGGCCGACACGCTCGCCGGGCTTGCCCACCGGACGGGAACGGACGTAGGAGTAGTCCGTGTCGACGCACGCTCCCGCGCCACCGAAACGCTGATCGTCGTATTCCCGGGCTTCATCATGCCGGCGGCAGAGGTCGCCCAGGCTTTCGCCCCCCATCTCCGCGCCAACGTTGGTCTGCTGGTCGTTCAGTACGCGGATCGTGGGGTCGACCCGAGCCGCATTCACGCTGCGCTCCTACCGGAGATCAATCGGCTTCGCCCCTACAATTTGGTCTTTTACGGCGCCTCAATGGGCGGCATGTGCGCGTACGACTTTCTACTGCGCGCGAAACACGAACTCCCCGGCACCCCAGGTCTCGTCCTCGATACAGCACCCGCTAGTGTCGAAGACGTCCGGCGCCCTGGTTGGTCTTTCTGGTTAGCCTCCCGCTACCGTGGCGGCCCCCTCGCCAGCGGCGTCTGGAACGCCCTGAGCAGGCTGCCCGTGTCAAGACCTACCCCCGAGGTCGACGCCGACGCGAGCCTTATCGTTCGTTCACGTTCCCGCAGCGCAAAGGTGGGTATGCCCGCGATCACCTCGCAGGCCGCCTACATCGGCGGTTTTAGACTGCGGCACACCGACCTGACGGGACGCATCCACTACCTGCGCGCAAATCCCGCGACCCAGGATCCTCTGATCAAGGTCGATCAAGCGATCATCCACTGGCGAGCCGTACACCCATCACTGAAAGTCAGCTCGATCTCCTCCCGCAGAGGCGACTGGCATATCCCCCTGGTAGAACGACCAGCGGAGACCGTAGCCGCCATCCTGGCATCAAGCAACTGATAACAACACGAGGCACCACGGACCTTCCGTGCTGGCCTCGGATACTGCCGCTGGACGCGAAAGCGGGAGCGACATGGCGTCCGTTCCGGCAGCTTGCGATTCGGCCTCCGTCGCGCCGCCCTTGTCGGACGGAGTAGGTACACGGCGCCGGACGGCCTCGCTCATTTGCTGCGACCAGATGCGCTCGCACCACTTGGTGATCGGGTGGTCACCGTCCAGCGATCGTTCGCCGTCCGGCCGAAATCACCTGCCACTTGTTGGGCGCCAGCGAGGTGGTCACGGGTCGGCAGGGTGTGGGGTGGTCAACGCCCGGCACAGGCTTCCGGTCGGTCAGTCCGCCGCCGCCCGAACTCGGAAGTCAAGGCCGATCGGTGGTGGTCAGAACCCTGAGCGACGGAGTAGCCGATGAGGTGTGTACGCGGCCTTGGGCGCTGCGCTTACCGAGGATCACGCTCGTGCAGGGCGCCCTGAGCAAGGCGGCCTTCATCGCGGGCAGCGGGGCAGCGGTGCGCGCGGCCGGGGGTTCCCGTGAGTCAGGCTTTGGCGCGGTGCTGCTTGAGGCGGAGTTGCTCCCTGCGGACCTCGGCCTGGACGGCCTGCTCGCGTTCCAGCCAGTCGGGCCTTTCTGCCTTCAGATTCTCGATCTCGGCTGTGGTGAGAGGGCCCGTGATGCCGGCGCGGGCCAGACCTGAGATCGAGACGCGGAGCTTGGCGGCGACGACCTGGCGGGGGTGGGGGCCCTCACGGCGAAGGTCCGCCAGCCACGAGGGCGGGTCGGCTTGGAGCGCGTTCAATTCGTCCCGGGAGACAGGACCTTCCTGGAACTCGGCGGGTGCTGCCGACAGCAGGATCCCCAGCTTCTTGGCCGCGGTCGCGGACTTCATGGTCTGCGGGGTCTTTGCCTTGGACGTGCCCATGACGTCAAGAGTAGCCAGCGGAAGGGAATCGTCCGGACGTGACTAGGGTGGCGGAGTGAGCGATAGAGAGTTCCGGCTGGCCTACGTACCAGGCGTGACGCCCGGGAAGTGGGCCGGGGTATGGGCCGAGCGGGTCCGGGATGTGCCGCTACGCCTGGTGCAGATGCCGGCGTCCGAGGTCGTCCCCCTGCTGCGGGACGGTGGCGTGGACGCGGCGTTCGTACGCCTGCCCGTCGATCGCGAGGCCCTCCATGTGATCCCGCTGTACCTGGAGACGACCGTGGTCGTGGTGCCAAAGGATCACGAGGTGGCCGCGGTGGAGGAGGTGGAACTCGCCGATCTCGCCGACGAGGACGTGTTCGAGCCCCTCGACGAGGTCTTGACCTGGGACGACCGCCCCGGGCAACCTGCCTTCACCCGTCCTGAGAGCACCGTCGGCGCGATCGAGTTGGTGGCGTCGGGAACCGGTGTCCTGCTGCTCCCGCAGTCTCTTGCCCGCCTCCACCACCGCAAGGACCTCACCTACCGAACCGTGACCGACGCTCCCCAGTCCCAGATCGGCCTGGCCTGGCTCGACGCCGAGACGACCGACCTCATGGAGGAACTGATCGGCATCGTCCGCGGACGCACCCCCAACAGCTCTCGTGGCCGCAATCCCCGGCAACAGCCCGCCCGGAAGAAGCCACCGCAACAGCGCCCCGCCCCCAACCACCGCCGCCAGAAGCGACGCCGGAGGTGACGAGAGTCGCGCTCATCGCCACCATCCCGCCGTCCCTCTTCGAATACCTGGGCGAGCGAGCTCGTCCGGTTCGGCGATCGGTGTAGGCACCGACTTCGCGGCGGCAGACCTGCATCCGCCATTCCGTGACCGCGTTCATCGGTGGCACCTGGATGCGACGAGCGTGATGCTCGCTGACCGCCGGCACCTACCTGCGGGCGCCGATGAAGGGTCCGGGACGTCACACGCCAGCAGCGCCCCGGCATGGGGCGCAGAAAGCCGACCCGGATGGTGCAACCGACCTCACGAAGGATCGAGGGCTCACGAACGACCGCAAAATCGGGGAGCCTCACGGTGTCCCGCGACGGAGGGAGGCTCAAGATGTCGTCAGAAGCCTTCATGATGACGCGGTCGAGAGCCGACATGTCATTTGCTCGGCTGGGGAACCTTGCAGTTGGCGGTGGGGTTGAGGCCGATGTAGTTGAGCGGGCCGGAGGCCAAGGTGATTCCGATCGTGGCGATTCTGGCGCAGCTGCCGTCGAATTCGGTGTAGTAGTGGCGCTGTCCCGCGGCGAGCGCACCCACGATCAACCAGGCGACGAGCATCCACCGTCCGGACCTCATCGCTACCTCCGGTGACCGCTTCGCCGACTCTGGGGGTACGACAGTAACGACAAGGTCGTCCATAGTTAAGCAAGTCGGGCCTGGTGTGTCATCTCGCCGACGTCTCGCGTGCGGTCGCTGTGTTCTCGACCCCGCTCTGACTACCACCGGAGAACGAGCTTGGCCGTGCACAACCCGCTCGAATCCTTCGACTGGCACCAACGTGCGGCCGCCGACCGGCTCGGAACCTGCGTGCCCTGCCACCCGGTGCTCCCTGCACCACGGACCGCCAACAAGATCGACTCCTTTCGCTTCGGCGAACCGCTGCGCCCGGACCAGCGCTCCTCGCAGCGACGTCGTCCAGCGCCCAGCCCGTTTCGTTGGCCAACCCACGCCGGGCGGCCCCGGCGATGAACTGGCTCGCCGCACGCATCGCAGGTCTATCCCCCAGGCAACTACCGCTGCCCTCCCTTCCACACCGACCGGCCTCTGGCGGCACGCCGAGCGCCGCTGGACAGCCGAACACCGGTCAGCGGCGCTCATGGGCCCGGCCCCGCGAAGGCCGCGTCGGTCTCGGTAATGAACTTCGCCTGCAAGGGCCGGACGATCGCCACGTCCCTTACGCAGGTGAGAGATGGGCGCGTCACCGATTTCTTGTCGTTGTGGGTCAGCGTGGTGGTGTCGAGCATGATGCCGAGTGGACCGTTGGTCGGCAGCAGGCCGGGGACGGCGTCGGCAAGGACCGGGGTCACGTCACCTGGAACGCCTCGTACGGCACGTTCTCGTCAGCATCTCGGCGAGCAGGTGGCGCTGCGTGATCAGCAAGCGCTCATGACGGCGCCGTCGAACAATTCTTCGGCGTAACTGAATCGATGAGCGATCCTCGGGCAGTTTTCGTAGTTGGAAAGTGTGTCAGCAAGGCGGCCGCTGCATTCGTGTAGGGACGAGACCCACGGTGTGCGCCCGTTGAGCTGACCGGGCGGCACCCCCGGGCCCGGCCGTGTCGTTCGGATGGTGTCCAGTGAATGTCCAGTGCCCGTCCAGTGCGGCTGAATAGCTTATACCGCATCGGATCACTTCACACCGGAAATGAAGGAAGGGACATGCGCAATCGTTTGCGGAAAGCTCGCGCCCGGACCGCGGTGGCGATTACCGCCAGTGTCGTGGCCTTCGCCGCGGGCGGAACTCTGACTGCCGCCGGCCCGGCCAGCGCCGCCGGCTCGTCGAGAACACCGGTGATCGACGTCACCAACGGTCGGTTCAACGTCATTCTTTCGAACTCTCAGGTCGGGAGGCTGGCGGCCGGGGACACCGTTACAGCGTTCCACGGTTTCAGCACCTTCCAGAAACTCACGATCCAGAGCCAGGGCTTCGATCTCGAAGGACGTATTCAGGGCAGGCTTCGGAGCCACGACTTCAAGAGCTTGTGGCAGGTCTACAACCTTCCGTCATCGACCGGCTACAAGGTGTGGGCTCTCAGCTTCAAGAAGGACACCAGTCAGAGCGTCCTGAAGGAGGTCTTCCGCCGGGAGCAGCTGATCGATGTCAATATCGACATCACGTTCAGGGTCAAAGCCGCCGCGTTGCGCGGGGTGTCCACCCTGCGCATCGGGTTCGAGACGCTAAGGCTGGAGCTCGACGGAACGACCAAGGACTTCACGGTTGTCAACCCGGACTCCGGCGGCGCGAAGGACCAGGACGGTGACGACGTCCCGATCGACTTCGAGCCGATCTGACCGAGGCCTCTCGGTGGGTTCTAGGCTGACCTGTCGAATGAGACCTTGACGGCGGCGGCGATCGGTTCCGGGCTGGCACCGGCACCGGTCGCCGCCGAACCTCGTTCGGGGCCGGCCCGTGGCGCGTGAAATACGGACCATCTTGCTTTTCACACTCATGCTGGCCGGGAGCGCTTACATGCCGTCCATCACGAACACTCCGATATCGATCACCAGCCGGAAACCCGGCGTTCCTCGCATATCACTGGGTACGGCACGGCGCGTTCTGACGAGATTCGCCACAGCCACCATTTCGACAATGGCGGCCGCCGCGATGCTTCTGATCGGCGGCTCCAGCGCCGCACTCGCGCACGGCGCGCACTTCGTGCCGGAGGCCACCGATGTCAGTTGGGACGGTACCGTCGCCACCGTTGCGTTCCGTGAAGTGGATGTGGTGCTGAAGGCGGACGTGACCACGATATCCGTCAAGGTGACCGCCGACGTGGACGCCATCTGCAAGCGAGGCGTTTCGATACTCCGCATCCACCGGTCGGCGACCGCCCTGGATGTGAAGGACTATCCGATCAGCGACGACGGCACCGTCGAAGGCGCCGCGAGAGTGCCGCTCAAGGTGACGGGGTTGGAGGTTCCCGACTTCACGTGTGTGATAACGCACGTATCGGTCACGACCGTCCTCGAGGATTTCTGGACCGGCGCGACCCTGATCGACAAGACTGACCAACGACAGATCCGAGAAAGCACCACTGATATATCGCCTTGAGTCAGATGCCCAAGTCGGCGGCGCAGGATCGTCATCCGGCCCACCGCGATCCGGACCTCGGCCATCGTCAGGGTGGCCTCGAACGGTGGCCTGACCAATGGACGTCGGCAACCCCGGACGTGCTACAGCATCGACTCGCTCATCGGATCGTCGAGCATGGTGGGTGTCTCCCCGCTGGACGTCACCGACGTGGCGACCGCGCTCGACGCGAGCCGACCCTCGACCTCTCCCAGCGGCTCCATGCCGGCCTGGGCGCGCGACTGCTCGTACCGGTTACCGATCTCCGCGGCGAGGCGCAGCGCGGCCAGGTGATGCCCCCGCGCCTCGGCGGGACGGCCCATGGCCGCGGCGACCTCTCCGAGGCTGTTCGCCACGCGCGCCTCGCCGGCCCGTTCCCTGATCCGTCGGAACAGCTCGAGCGCCTCGCTGAGGCGGTCGAGGGCCTGTTCATGCTCACCGCGCGACAGGTCGACGCCGCCCAGGCCGTCCAGCGCGTACGCCTCGCCGGCCGGCTCGGTCGCGCCGCGGAACAGGATGAGGGCGTGCTCGTGGTACTCGCCCGCCTCGTCGTACCGGCCGAGGGCGGACTCGACATGGCCGAGGTACACCAGCGCGTAGGCTTCGCCCACGGCGTCGCCGATATCCCGGCAGATGGCGATCGCGGCGCGGAGGTCCTCCGCCGCGTCGGCGTACCGGCCCTGGCGCAACCGCACATGGCCGAGGTTGCCGAGGCCGCGCGCCTCGGTGCCCTTGGCGCCGGTGTCGCGGGCCAAGGCGATCGCCTCGGCGAGCATCCGCGCGGCCTTGCGATACCGACCCTGCCACTGGTAGACGTGCCCGAGATTGCCGAGCGCGCGCATCCGGGCGAAGTCATCCCCGACCTCGTACGCGAGTTCCAGCGCCCGCCGCAGCTCGGCGCCGGCCTCGGCGTACCGCCCCTGCTGGACGGCGACGACCCCGAGGTTGATCCGCAGCTGTGCCGCGCTGCGGTGATCGGGCACGCTCTCGGCGGCCCGCAACGCGTGCTCGTGCAGGGCGACGGCATCGGCGTAATGACCGCCGCTCTCCAGATAGCGCAGAAGCACCAGGGCGAGCCGCACCGGGTACCAGGCGTGTCCGTGCTCCGCCGCGTGCACGGCGGTGGCCACCAGGTTGGCGCGCTCGGCGTCCAGCCAGGCCAGCGACGTACCGACGTCGTGCAGCGTGGGCAACGCCCCCGCGGGACGCGGCACCCGGGGCCGCCGGTCTCGCTCGGCGGGATACAACACGTCCATCGCCGTGGCCGCGGTGTGCAGATAGAACTCCAGGACGCGGCGCGGCAGGTCGACCTCGCCGTTCCGGACGGCCAGATCCTTGGCGTACGCCCGGAGCAGGTCGTGCATGCCGTACCGATCCCCGATGCGCTGCACCTGATGCCTGCCGGCGAGCAACTCCAGGCATTCACGTGCTGTCGCCTCCTCGCCGCCGAGGAGGGCGGCCGCCCCGAAGCCGTCCACATCGGTACCGGGATGCAGCCCCAGCAGCCGGAACATGCGGGCCGCGCCGGGCGGGAGGTCCCGGTACGACCAGGAGAACACGACGCCGATGGTGGAGTGCGAATCCCCGGTGGACAACAGGTTCAGCCGCCTCCGATGATCGGCGAGCTCGCCCACCACCTCGGCTAAGGCCGCCGGTGCCCTCCGGTGCACCAGCTCCGCGGCGATCCGCACCGCGAGCGGCAGCCTGGCGCACTGCGTCGCCAGCGCCTCGGCCGCGCCGATCTCCGCGGTCGCCCACTCGCCCACCAGTCGCCGCAGCAACGCCAGCGCATCCTCCCGGCGCAGGACGTCGAGGTCCAGTCGGCGCGCACCGTGCCGCACGATCAGGCCGGGCAGGCTGTCGCGGCTGGTCACCAACACGACACTGCCCGCCGACCCGGGCAGCAGCGGCCGGATCTGGTCGACCGAGGCGGCGTTGTCCAGCAGGATCAGCATGCGGCGCCCGTCGAGCAGGCTGCGGTACCGGGCGGCGCGCTCCTCGACGTCGCCCGGCACCTGCTCGCCCGGCAGGCCGAGCGAGCGCAGGAACCTGGCCAGGGCGGCGTCGGGGGACACCGGCTGCTCCTGGTCGTAGCCGCGCAGGTCGATGTAGAGCTGGCCGTCCGGGAAGCGATCGCGGGCGCGGTGCGCCCACCGGGTGGCGAGAGCGGTCTTGCCGACGCCCGCGGTGCCGGACACGACGACGATGACGATCGTGTCCTGTTCCGGCGCGATGGTGAGCCGGTCGAGTTCGCCGAGTTCGTACGCCCGTCCGATGAAAACCGGAACGTCGGCCAGCAACTCGGCGGGCACCGTCCGGACGACCGCGATGGGCGGCCCGGTCAGCACGTGTGCCCGCGAATCGTCGTCCAGGATCTCCTGGTACGCGGCGGTCAACTCCGGCCCCGGGGCGACGCCGAGCTCGTCGGCCAGCCGGCGTCGCACCGCGTGATAGGTGGTGCATGCCTGTGCTCTGAGGCCGGCGGCGGCGTACGCGCGGACGAGCCGAGCCTGCCCCATCTCGTCCAGCGGATCGGCCACCGCGACCTCCTCGAACGCGCTGATCGCCCGGTCCACCGCCCCGGCCGCCAGCATGGCGGCGCCGTACCGGCCCAGCGCCGCCCGATGCTCCGCCATGATCGACAGCACCCGCGGGTGCTCGGCCAGCAGGGGGAGGTCGGCGAAGGGCCGGCCCTGCCACAGCGCCAGCGCCTCGGTCAGGACCGCCACTCCCCCGCCGTCGGCGGCATGTCGGACGAGGCGGCGGAAGCGCATGATGTCGATCTGGTCCGCAGGGACGCCGAGGCGGTAGCTGTCGCCCAGATAAGGCAGCACCTCGCTGCGGGAGTGCGGCGTCCGCCCGGGTTCCAGCAGCCGGCGGAGCCGCTTCACGTGCGTCTGGATGACGTTGACGGCGCTGGCCGGTGGCCGGTCACCCCATAACGCGTCGACCAGGGTGGCCAGGCCGACCGGCTGCCCGCCGGCCAGCACGAGCAGGCCCAGCACGGCGCGTTGGGCGGGCGGCCCGAGCAGGAGCGGCTCGTCGTCGAGCCATGCGCGCATCGGCCCTAGCACCTGGATCCGTAGTGTCAGTCTCGCGTCCACTTCCGGTCCAATCGATTGTCAAAAATCGCTCGGCGATAGCTTATCGATCAGATCCGGTACAAGCGATAGAGATCAACCGCATATGTCGCAAATCGGACAGACGGTGCCGGGAGTGGCGCTCACGCCGGGATCATGGTACGGAACATCCCTACGGAAACCATCAACGGCCGGACCCTCAGGTGCTCGCTGGACACGATCGCGACGGTCGTTCTGGAACGGCGACCCGCTGTCGGCCGGCGGCGTGGTCGCCGCCGGCCGACGAGCAGTGGAACGCCGTGGCCCGGCCCGGCTCGATCGACAGCGGTTCCCGCGCCGACGGCACGAGCGGCGCGCCGTCCCCATTCACCGTGAACGACCTCCCATGTCAGGCGGCACCTGATCTTCTGCCCACAGTGATTCGCCCGGCCGGGTCCGTTTCCCCACCCTCTGATCAATTGATCAATCCGCACGCGCGTTTCCCGCATGCGGCTTATCGATGATCTTCTGGCATGGTCACGCCGTCTTCGGACAGCGATGTCCTTGCCTTCCGGCTCGCCCCCATCACCTCCGCGTCCGCCACGTCATCGACGTCGAGCCGGACGCCCCGCGGCGTGACGAGCGTCGCGGACTCCATGACGTCGCAGACGAAGCCGTCCTCGCGGAGGTGAACCCGACGCCGCCCGACAACGCGCACCGATGAGACCGGGCGCGCTGGGAACCGGCAGCGTCATCGCCAGGCCGTGCTCGTCGAGCGCATCGCCGACCGTGCCAGTAAGCGCCCCGCCCTGGATCGCGAACCGCGTCGCGTCCAGCCGCCCATGGTCGCGTTTCCTAGTGGGCCGGAGCGGTTCTTCGCCCGGTCAGGCCCAGTAGGTCCAAGCGGTGGGGATGCGGATCGCGGCGGCGAGGACGAGTACGGCTGTGACGGCGAGAATCGCGGGGCGGCGGGGTAGCGGTGTTTCGTCGGTGCGGGCGAACCGGCGGCTCAGGAGCGCGCCCAGTGCCGCGCAGGGCACCACGATCACCAGACCCTCCACCAGCACCGTGTACAAGGTGATGGTGGCGAAGTCGGCCGCGTTGGGAACCGCGAACCAGTTGTCCATGGGCGGGTCCATCAGCCCCGTCCAGCGGATCAGCGGCGTGGCGACGAACACCGTTCCGGCGGTCGCCACCAGCGCGGAGACCGTGGTGGCCAGCAGGACCAGTGCGGGTCGGTGGGCACGGTGCCGCGCCGAGACCGCGAACGCCACGACGCCCTGCACGAGGAGGATCATGGCTTTCTGGGTGTCGGTGAAGGCGTTCAGGAAACTGGTGCAGGTCAACGACAGATGGCAGTCTGGTGCCCAGCGGACGGTGGTGGGGAGGGCGGTCTCGGCCGCGAGGACGAGAGCGATGGCCAGGCACGCCGCCGCCAGGCCGCTTGCCAGCCCGATGCGCAGCGCCGGGCTGGGTCGTGTTCCGCGCCGCGCGGCGGTCAGCAGCGGGGCGCTGCTGAGCAACAACACCGCCACCGGTACCGCAGGGCTGATCACCAGCGCCTCCACCGGCAGCCAGTCGGTTCCGGTCAGCCGGGTGACCGTCGTGTACCAGGCATTGGAGCCATCCGGCCGAGGGGGCGCACCGAGCTGAACGGGCCCCCACCCGGAACTCACACTCTGCCACCAGCTGATGAAGAACAGCGCCCCGGCAAGCGTTGCCACGGTGACCAGGATCGAAGCCATCCGAGCCGGAGCGTGGCGGATCGTGGACGCCGTCCACACCGCCACAGCGGTCATACCCCCCGCGAGCGCGAGCCCGGCGGTGGCGTAGGTGAGGAGCGACGGCCACCACCCTGATTCTTCCGACCACAGCGGATGACTGCTATGAAAGCTGATGGGGTCACCGGCCATGAATCCGGCGACGAGCGCCGTGGGAACCGCCAGGCACGTCCGCAGCCCGGGCCGGTGTTCAGGACGGTCCGCGACCCATCGCCATAGCGTGGTGGTCAGCAGTCCCGCGACCAGCAGCCCGGTGACCAGCCCAATGATGGCCTGCGGTTGCAGCAGGTTACGGGTGACCAATGCGGCGCTCAACTCGAACGTGGCGGGTACGGCGAACAGGCCGGCCGTCAGTCCAATTCCCGCCATCTCCCACAAGGACGGCCTTGCGGACGTGGACGGGCACGCGAGAGCCGCGCGCCGCTGCCCCGGCGTGGGGTGCATACGCGTCCACCGGGGCCGGAACCGGAACGTCGACTCGGGCACGTGTCGCAGTGCCCGCTCCATCACCAGTTTGCCGTCGGGCCCTGCCAGCGTGGCCGCGGTCGTGTCGGCGTGCACCTCCCGCACCCGCAGGATCGCGTTGCGGGTCAGTACCACTATCGCCGTCAGCACCGCCATCGGAAGGAGCGTCTCGATCACCGCCGTCCGCCACAGCGTTCCTGGTAACCAGCCGGGCGGGCCGGTGAACACCTCGGGATGTGCGGTGACCACCACCAGGGTCGGGACGAGGGTCGCCGCGACGAACGCCCACCACAGCGCGATGGTCAGGTAGGTGACGTCCACGTCCCGGTTGCGCAGATGGGCCAGTTCATGCCCGGCGACCGCACGCAGGACGGTCGGGTCCGCGCCGGCCCGTTTCAGCAGCCCGGCGGTGAGCATCACCCGCCGCCGCCCCGGCAACCCGAACGCAAGACCGTCGACCCCGCCGTCAGCCGACACCATCCAGGTCGGTGAGCGGGCCAAGCCCATCTCCCGGCTCAGCGTGTCCAGCCGCTGGACCGTTCCCGGGTCGTCGACACCACGCAGTTCCGCCAGCCGCCAGCGTCGCACCCGCCACCACGGGTGCAGCAAGTACAGCAACCCCGCCAGGCCGAGCATCGCGGTATCCCCCACCAGTACCCAGCGGATCTGCTCGCGGTAGACAGGCACGTAGCACCGTTTGACCCGATCCAGACCACGAGCGTAGGGCTCGATATCGGCTGCCGTGCGCATCGGTGCGATGGTGGCCTTCTCACGGGCTTCACACGCGGAAGCGGCCCGCTGGCGTTCCTGATGCTCGGGGACGGCAAAGTACAGGGCGGTGAACGCCAGCGAACCGGTCGCGAGGACTGCTCCAATGAGCAGGAAGAAACGGGTCGTGGTCCCGGTGGGTGGCCTCACTCGGAGTCCTGCCTCAGCCGCCGTACCAACACCGCCGCGACATTCTCGGCTGTGGCCTGCTCGTATTCACGGTCCAGAAGAACCTGCTCGGCCATCCTCCCGATATGAGCGACCTGTTCGTCGGTGAGTTCCAGCCGAGGTCGGTCGTCCTCCCTGCCCATCCGTCGTCGCAGCACCCGGCGCAACGGCCGTATCGGCGCCCGGACGGCCTCACCGGTGATTTCCTCGACCGCCTGGCTCAGCACCAGGAGCACGACCGGAGTCAACAGCGCGACGGCCTCGCCGAGCCCCCAACTGATCGGTGCGCCGTGTCGCCGTCCACGCCCGGAGAGCGCCTTTTCCCCGGAGCGGAAGAACTGGTCGGCGACCACGGGGAAGGCCGCCTTTTCCTCTGGAGCGACCTCCGAGATCACCTCCTGAGCAATCTGGCGTATGTGTAACTCGCGCGTGTCCGTCTTCGCCATGTACTCACCCCTCACCGATGCCGAGACCACGCTAAGAGCGGGCCATCTCCCGCTTCCATGCATTTAGGCGCACAACCGAAACTCATCGAAAGATCTAGACCACGTTGCCATGAGCCGCCGACCGAAATTCCGAAGCGTGGCCCGCGTGAAACGCGCTCTCGAAACATGGGACTCAGCCGCTGGCGTCCTTGGCCTCGGCGGTGGGTGCGGGGTCGAGTTTCAGGACCTGAAGTATCTGTTGGTGGAAGCGATTCACGGCGGTGTCGATGCTGCGGACGAAGCCGGCTTCCTCGGTGCCGCGTTTGGTTCCCAGCCCGGTCGCGAGGGTCAGGCGGAACGTCTCGATCTGTGAGGAGTCTTCGGGGACGAGAAGTCCGGGCTCGTTGACGAGGTTCTTCAGGAGGTCGCAGGGGCCGGTCTTGTGTTTGGGGGCGAGCGCCTCGACGCGGAGTTCGTGCGGGGCGTCCTTCAACTGGCGTAGCAGCCATTGGACGCGGGTCAGCGGACGGGCGCGGGCCGCGGCGGGGACCTCGACCGTGGTTTCGACCTGTCCGGTGCGCAGGTCGGCTTCGAGGAGGACCGGGCCGCCGGCGTTGGGGATTCGGATCTCGGCGCTCATGCGACCGGACTCCACTAAGGATGTGACGGTCTGCAGGCGGCGCACTGAGGCGTCCCCGTCCCGTCGTTTGCGGAGCACGGGCGCGATGGCCAGACCCGTCTCACCGCTCAGCCGCAGGCACAGTTGCCGGATCAGTTTCTCCCAGCTCTCGGCCACCTGTATCGCCCGCCGATCGCCGAGGCGCAGCGTGCCCGCGGTGACGGCGTTGCGCACCGGGACCCAGGCGGCGCCCATGTCCCGAAAGCCCTGGCAGCCCGCACTGTCCTGACGCATGTAGTGCAGCAGTTCGCTCAGTAGCCAGGCGTGAACGGGGTTGGCCACGCCGTCGTGGACACAGAGCATCTCGGTCTCGTGAGCGACCTCGGCCCAGGACAGATGGCGCAGCGCGACCTTGCGCAGCAGTCGCTTGTCGACCTTCAGGGGATGCTCGTTGTCCAGCGCGAGATCATTGGACAGGGTGATCACGGTTTCGTAGCCGTTCTTGGCCGCCACCTTGAGATATGCCTCGACCTGGTCGGCCTTGAGGGGATTGCCGCCGGTCTTGGTCTCGATCAGCGCGGTCCAGATCCGGCCGGCCCTGGCCACACGCAGTACGCCGTCGGGACGGACCTTGCCGTCGCCGTGGCCGAAGGAGGCTTCGGCGAAGGTCTGGATGGTGCCCGCCGGAGCGTTGAAACGGGCCGTCAGGCGGCGGCCGAACTCGGGCACCTGCGCCATCACCGCCAGCAGCGTCGCGGTCGCACGCACCTCACGTTCCTGGTCGTTGCGCAGCCCCGTGACCGGGAACAGTCGCGCGTGCTGCCAGGACGGATTCTCGGCCAGGTTGACCTTGACCGCCTTGGGCACGGTCGTCTTCTTCCTGACCGTCCGAACCCGTTTCGGACGGTCATCCCCCTTGGGAGGGGTCGGGTCAGCGGGCTGCCCCGCGGCGGCGAGGGCCGGGGGCTCCGGCCGGGCGGACCCGGGTGCGGCGGTCGGCCGCGCGGGGGCCTGGTCGCCTTCCTCCTCGTCGCCGTCATCGACGCTGATGCCGAAGTCGGTGGCCAGACCCGCGAGTCCGGACGTGTAGCCCTGGCCGACCGCGCGGAACTTCCAGGTGTCGTTCCTGCGGTACAACTCCCCGAAGATGAACGCGGTCTCGGTGTCGGCGTCCTTGATGTCGAAGGTCAGGAGTACCTCTCCGGCGCTGTCGGAGATGGTCAGCCGCAGATCGTCCAGTGCCCCGAACGTGGCGTCCGCGTAGCGGCTGGCGGCGATGACGACGCGTTCGACGGCGGGCCGCAACGCGTCCAGGTCGACCAGGATGCGGTCCTCGCTGCCGACGGCGGTGGGCGTCTTGCCCAGCAGGCGCACCGATTCGTCGACGGTGGCGGGTTGGTTGTAGAAGACGAAATCCGCGTCGCTGCCGACCTTGCCACCGGCGTCGACCAAGAGCACTGAGACATCGGCCTCACCTTCACCGGAAGGATCGATCCAACTCAACGCCACCGTGAACGGCCCCGTCGCCGTGGACAGGCCGAACAGGTCGACGTTGGCGCCCTTGGTCATCTGATGCACTGCGTCCGCTCCTCTGCACGCGCCGAACCCGCGCGTGCAGCGGGAGCTTGACAGCCACAGAACTCGTGCGACCACTCAGGGCGATCATCTGCATGCGCAGTGCCAGCGTACGCACATCAGACGCGGTGAAGCCCGCCCAGGCGCGGTGGGGGCCACACCCGGCCACACATCTGCCGGTTTCTCGCTGAAGGTCAGCATGGAAATGGCGATGGCACCGGCCTCATGCCGCGTGCTCTAGGCGGCCTCCCCCGGTCGTGGAACGACGGCTGCGCCAATGCCGCCGGCTCCCACGCTGAGATCACGTCCAGGGGTCTGCTTCAGCCGGTCCACGGGCAGTGGCGATGGTTTCCGCGGGGACGGGGCCTCTGGCGCAAGGGGTCGGCGACTCGAACTGTCCGCTCGTGGCCGACTCGTCGAACTCGTACGCGCCGCCGCGCAAGAGTTTGTCGGTGTGTCAGGCGGTGGGGAGGATTCGCGCGCAGGATTAAGGCCAACTGCTCGGTCGTCAAGGGACCGAGCAGTTGGCCTTAGCGTCAGCAGCCCCTGAAGAGGGCCTGCCAGTACGCGCTTTTCTTGATGACCGGCCGGTCCTTCTGGATGGACAGCATGACCTGGCCCGGCGCCCATGGATCGGCATCGGTGACGTACCAGTTTCCGGGGAGTTCGGCGCGTCCCTCGGTGTAGCCGTAGTTGGCCGTTTCCCAGTGGAACATCGTGGCGGTCACCTTGCGCTGCTTGAGCCGCCGGTCCGCCTGTTCGACCGTGAGTCCCCTGATGTCAAAGCAGTGCAGGGCCTCGCCGGGCGCGAACGCGCTGTTCGTGGAGTTGTAGTGCTCGCCGGGACGGGGCTCGCGGCCGAACGCGATCTCCGCGCTGTTGCGGTAGCCGATCGGGATGCGCAGTCCCCGGAGGCACTTCCCGTCGCCGCCGCCCCCGGTCACGCAGCGGCCCTCCTCGATCGTTTCGATCTTCCTCTCGTCCGGGCCTTCGCCCTCGTCCTGGAAGACGATCGTGCCGACCACGCTCGGCGAGGCCGGCACCATGCTCAGTTTGATGTTCATGCCGTGGGCGGCGAACTCCTTCTCGTAGCGCCGCGGATCGGCGAGCGGGTCCTTGATCCGGACCTCGATGTGGTCCTTGCGCCTGGTGAAGCTCAGCGCCGCGACCGGCAGCGGGTCGAAGCCGCCGGGCCTGCCGCTCGTGGACGGTCCGGGACGCGGCCTCTTGCCGTCCTCGGTGCGTTCGGCGGGCTGCACGACCAGCGCCACCACGGCGACCGCGCAGGCGACTCCCACGGCGACGGGTAGCCCGACCGTCCAGCGGCGGCGCGTGCGCGGCGGAAGGGCCGGCCCGCCGAAATCAGCGGCGGTCTCACCGGTGTCCGCGGTCATGATCTGTTCGAGCAGTTCCCGCCGCGTGTCCGCGGGCACCGGCCGCAGGGCCTCGGCGTCCGACAGCGGCGCCGCGTGCCGGATCAGGGAGTCGATTTCGTTGGTCATGCGGACCCTACCTTTCTGGACGGCACTCGGGCTTCCGGCGCGAGACGATCGGGTGGCGCGGCGGACGCGCTGGCGACCATGTGGCCGGCGCCGCGACGGTCCAGCTCGCGGGCGAACCGGCGGCGGGCCCGATGCAGCCTGATGCGGACCGCGTTGCGGCTCACGCCGAGCACGGTGGCGATCTGACCGTTGTCGAGCCCCTCCCAGGAGGCCAGGCCGAGCAGTTCCCGGTCGCCCTCCGGCAGCGCGCGGAAGGCCGCCCCGATCTCGGGACGGTCCGGCTCCGGGAGCGGCGTCGCCGCCAGGTCCCGGGCGAGGTTCCGGCCGATCCTGGCGGTGAGGTCCCGGTACCGCCGCTGCCCGCGGCGCAGGTTCGCCAGGGTCCGCCGCGCGACGCCGTACAGATAGAAGCGCGCCTCATCACCCGGTGGAACGTCGTCGAGGCGTCGCCAGGCGACCAGGAAGGTCTCGGCTATCACGTCCGCCGCGTCATCGGCATCGCCGGTGCGCCGCCGCACGTAGCCCGTGACGTGTCCGAGGTGAGTCTCGTAGAGCTCCTCGAACCGGGCCGAGCGTTCGTTTCCCAAACCATCTCCTCTCGGCGGGCGCCCGCGGGGACGCCGCGTGCCCGACGGTCAGGGAGTGTCCGGCTCACGGAAGAGCATTTCAGGCGCATCGGGATTTCGTGCGGACGCGGTCAGGAGCCCACATCTCTGAGCCCGGAGCCCAATCCATATGAACAACCCGGTTTTCACGCCGAACCGCCGTCGGAGCGCGCACACTCCTTGCCGACCAAGCCGTCCCCACGGCCGAAGGGGCACGACGCGAGGAGTCACGGGTGGGCGGACCTACTGGAGCTCCGGCTCCACAGAGGCGGCAGGACGCGGAACCGGTCCGTGAGGGGCGGGCCGCGACGATCTCCGCGTACGCGGCGGCGGGCGGCCTGATCATCGCCGCGGCCTCGATGGTCTTCACCGGCTGCCAGACCCAGCTCGCCAGGGAGCAGGCCACGGAGGCGGCGGAGGATCAGAAGAAGCGGCAGGCCAGGCTGGTGAACATCTGGCCGGAGCGAGAGTTCGGCCTCGACCGCTTATCCGTCATGGTCAGCAACCGCTCACGCGAGCCGATCTACAACTTTCGCATCTACTTCACACTCGGCCGGAAGAACACCGAGCCCGTCGCCGTGCGCGGCTGGTACAGCTTCCCGCCCTGTATGCAGGCGATCTTCGATCTCGGCGCCATCGCCAGGTCGTATCCGGAGACGGCCGGGCGACTGCGGGGGCCCACGCTGCCGAGGTTCGACTACGGGCTGACCTTCGTGGACGTCAGCGGCCAGGCATGGCACTCCCGTCCCGGGACCTCGATCTCATCCGTCGCCTGGTTGGAGCCCTTGCACGACGGCACCCGCGACCCGAAGCTTCCCAACTACCTGCGGGAGAACAAGCCGCCCCTGTTGGAAGGGCCGTCGTTGACCGTGCCCGGACGGGCACAGCCCTACGTCCTCGCCGCTCCAAGCACAGCCGCCGGTTGTCAGGCGGGCGCGCCGTAGCCCCGGAACCGTTGACGCGCCTCAGTCGGGCGCTGTCGCGGTGCCGGGGCCTAGGTAGTTGGCCTACCTGCGGCGGGCCGTGAGGTCAGGCGAGGACTCTGGTCTTCGCCTGCTCGTACTCCGCCTCGCTGATGTCGCCGTGTTCCCTGAGCCGGGCCAGCTTCACCAGTTCGTCGGTGCTGGACGGGGCTCCGGCGGTCTCGCGAACGTAGGCGCGGAACTGCTCGTCGCGCTTCTGGACGGCTTGCAGGTCACGTTCGCCCATGCCCCGACCGCGAGCGATCAGGTAGACGAAGGCACCGAGGAACGGCAGCACGATCACAAAGATCGACCATCCCGCCTTTCCCCAGCCGCCCAAACGGTCATCGCGGAAGATGTCGGCGATGATTCTGAAGATGAGCATCAGGAACAGGACCCATAGGAAGAACCAGAGCATGGTCCAGAAGATGTTCAGCAGGGGGTAGTCCGTCGCGGCGATGGGTCCGGCGATGTCGTTCATGACGATCCTCCAGTCGTGGGGCGTTCGTCTCCGATGCGGCCCATGCTCCTCACAGCCGTCCGGCCCTTGCATCACCCGCTTCGGGTGGCTCTCGAAGCCGCGCCGCCGGCCCCCGGGGGCGGGGCGTCCGCATGACTGGCCGTCCACCGGGAAGGTCGAAGCGGAATGCGGAGGGTGATGGGGGTATGGCGCATCGGAGGCGGGCGATGGGACGACGGGGGCCGCTGATCGCGCTGGCGACCGCGCAGTTCGTCATGGTCCTCGACCAGTCCGTGATGAACGTCTCGATCAGCACGCTGGTGGACGACTTCGACACGACGGTCTCCGCCATCCAGGCGGTGATCACCCTGTACTGCCTGGTCATGGCGATGTTCATGCTGACCGGTGCAAAGATCGGCGACATCATCGGGCGGCGCCGCGCCTTCGTCACCGGGCTGGTCGTCTACGCCTGCGGCTCGGCGCTGACCGCGGCGGCGCCGACCCTGGCCGTGCTGGCGGTCGGCTGGTCGGTGCTGGAGGGCGCCGGTGCCGCGCTGGTCCTGCCCGCGCTGGTCGCCCTGGTCGCCGACAACTTCACCGGACGCGAGCGCGCGGCCGCCTACGCCGTGATCGGCGGGGTCGCGGGCGCCGGGATAGCGGTGGGCCCGATTCTCGGCGGCTGGGCGACGACCGAGCTGACCTGGCGGGTGATCTTCGTCGGTGAGGTGGTCCTGGTCGCGTTCGTCCTCCTCATGTCGCGGCTGCTGACGGAGCCCGCTCGTGACCGCCCGGCGCCCCGCCTCGACCTCGTGGGCACGGTGCTGTCGGCCTGCGGAATCGGAACGATCGTGCTCGGCGCCCTCCAGTCGAGCACCTGGGGGTGGATCCGGCCGAAGGACGCACCGGTCGAGCCGTTCGGCCTTTCGCCGACCCTCTTCGTCGTCGCGCTCGGCGGCGCGCTCCTGTGGGGCTTCGCGGCCTGGCAGCGGCGCCGCGAGCATGGCGCCGGGGATCCCCTGCTGCATCTGGACCTGCTGAAGTCGCCGCCGCTCCGGGCAGGTCTGATCGGCCTGCTCTCCCAGAACCTCATCCTCATGGGCGTCTTCTTCGTGATGCCGTTGTACCTACAGCTCGTCCTCGGCATGAACGCGTTGGACACGGGCGTCAGGATGCTGCCCGTCTCCATCATGATGTTCGTCGCCGCCGCGGTCGGTTCCCGGCTGTCGTCCCGGTTCTCGGTGCGGGCGATCGTCCGTACCGGGCTGGTGCTCACCGGCGGAGCGATCCTGGCGCTGATGGCGACCGTACGGCCGGACCTGGCGGGCGCCGCGTTCGCGATCTCGATGGGGGCGCTCGGCACCGGCATGGGGTTGATGGTCTCCCAGCTCGGGAACCTGGTGCAGTCGTCCGTCGGCTCGTCCGGCCGGGCGGAGGCGGGCGGCCTGCAGTACACCGGCCAGCAGCTCGGTTCCTCGCTCGGCATCGCGCTCATCGGGGCGATCGTCCTGGCCGGGTTGACCGGCGCGTTCATGTCGAAGGTCGAGCAGAACGACCGTGTCAGCGCCCAGGTCGCCCAACAGGTCGGCGTGGCCGCCGGCACCGGCGTCGACTTCGTCTCCACCGACCGGATAGAGGCGGCCGCGCGGAACGCGGGCCTCGACGAGGCCACGACGGACGCGCTCGTCGACGACTACGGGGAGGCGCAGATCCTGTCGCTCAAGGCGGGGTTGGTCGCCACCGCGCTGCTGGTGCTGGGCTCGTTGGCCTTCACCCGCGATCTTCCGCGCACCGTCGGGGCGTCCGGACCTCAATCACCCGCGGCGGAGGATGCGGCACGACCCGCGTGAACGGTGTCATTCCGCTAGAGGGCCCTTCGAGGACGGACGAGTCGTCCAAGAGCCCGGAAATCCAGACGCGGTATGACGACACGGGAGGAGCGGCGATGTCGGCGACATCTCCGAGGACGGGTGGGACCGTCCCTCACCACGGACAACGCATGGCACTCACCCACATGGTGAACGAACATCAGGCGATGGCCCTGGCACTCGGCGGTATCTCGTTCGTGGTGGGCGTCATCGTCGTGGCCTGGCCCGAAGTGACCGTCGGCGCGCTGGCCGTGCTCGTCGGGCTCCAGCTCATCTTCAACGGGGTCGTCCGCATCGCGCAGTCGGTCGCCGGCGGCCTCACCGCGGGCGCCCGTACGCTCATGGCCGTTCTCGGGGTCCTCTCACTCTCGATCGGCGTCCTCGCCCTGCGCGACCTGTTCCAGACCGTCACCGTGCTCGCCGTGCTGTTCGGCATGTTCTGGCTGGTCGGAGGGATCATCGAGGCCGTCGCCGTGCTCTCGGACAGGGACCGGCCCGGACGGGGCCCCGAACTGTTCCTGGCCTGCCTCTCGGCGCTCGCCGGAATCGTCGTCCTGGCCTACCCGGCGGCCAGTCTCGTGGCTCTGACCTGGCTGTTCGGTCTCTGGTTGATCACCTGGGGGATCGTCGGCGTGCTCGTCACCCTCTGGATCCGGCAGGCCGACAGGCGGGCCGCGTCCGCACGGTGACCTCGCGGAACTCCGTGCCGGACGGGCTGAGAGGAGGCGACGTGCCGATATCCCGCGACGGAGCGCCTCGGGCGTGCGACTACGAGATCAGAATCAATGGCCGGGTCGGCGAATCGCTCCGGCTCGCCTTCGAGGAGCTCAGCGTCACGCTCAATCCGGCCGAGACGGTGCTGCGCGGCCGGGAACTGGATCAGGCGGCCCTGTACGGGATCCTCGACCGGATCCAGGCGCTCGGATTCGAACTGGTCGAGGTTCGCCGGCTCCCGCCCTCGTAGGACGGGGGTCAGAGCAGCCGGTACCGGCGTGCGCGGCGGACGGCCTCGCCCCGGCGCGTCACCGCGAGCTTCCGGTAGATGTTCTTCAGGTGGGTCTTCACGGTGTTGACCGAGATGTACAACTCGGTGGCTATCTCGTCCGTCGTCAGCATCCTGGAGAGCAGGATCAGTACCTCCAGTTCGCGCTTGCTCAGCCGGGCCAGGACGGCGGGGTCGGCGGCTGTGTCGTCCGAGCCGCCGCCCAGGCCCAGCGGTCCGAGGAACCGGCGGTGCGGCCGCACGAGCTCCGGGTCCTGGCGCAACGCGGGAAGCAGCCAGTTCCGGGCCCTGGCGAACGGCAGCCCGATCCTCTCTCGCTCGCCGAGTCGCAGCGCGCGTTCCAGCGAGCGGCGGCCCCGAGAGGTGTCCTCCTCCCGGTAGGCCAGGTAGGCGTCCAGCAGCCATGCCTCCACCCGGACGGCGGCCGGCGCGGACGGCTCCCTCAGCACGGGACGGACCGTCCGGGACGCCGCGTCCGGAAGCCGCTCGTGCAGGTGGACGCGGGCCAGCGTGACCGCGCCCTCCGCGCCGCCGACCGCACGGGCGGCGCGCATCGCCTCCACCGGCGCGTCGCCGGCGAGGTGTGCCTCGGCCTCGACCAGCCGCATCCTGCGCCGGAACCAGGGGGTGCCCGCGGCGTCGCCGCCGATCGCGCCCAGCACGGTCAGTGCCCGGTCGGGGTGGCCGGCGGCCACGTCCAGGCGCGCGGTGAGCAGGTCGTGCAGGGCGGCGAGGAGGGCGTCGGGGGACTCGGCGTTCGCGACCCTGGCCTTGTCCAGCTCGTCGCGCGCCTCGTCCAGTCGGACGTCCTCCAGGGCCACCCAGGCGCAGGCGAGATGGACCGCCGCGACCCGCCGTCCCGCGGGACCGGTGGAGACCTCGGGCAGCCGCGCCGCCGCCGACATCAGCCGGGACGCCCGGCCGAGGCCGCCCTGGAGCGCCCCCGCCAGGGCCAGCGCGCCCAGGCACCGGCGGCGCTGGAGGTCGCCCCCGGCCTCGGCGGCGGGCAGGGCACGCCTGAGTTCCTCTTCGGCGCGGGCGGGCCGACCGGCGCGCAACTCCAGGAGGCCGTGCGCGTAGCCGACGAGTGCGTCCACCTCGGGAAGGTCGCGCCGGGACCCGTACGGAAGGGTGTCCAACAGGCCGTCCAGGTCGTGGACGAGGTCGCGAAGGTCCCGCTGCCGCTCCGGACAGGCGGCGACGAGCCTGATCAGTCCCGCCGCCAGCCGCGCCGGGACCGCCTGGTCTTCCGGGAGGTCCGCCAGAAGGCGTTCGGCCCGGGTCAGGTGGACGGCACGTCCCGCGTCGTCGCCCCGGTCCAGCGACACCGCGGCGGCCACCAGGTGCGGTTCGGGCTCGGCGGATGCGGCGAGGGCACGCTCCGGGAGATCGCCGAGGAGGGAGGCGAGCGCGTCTCCGTCGGCCAGGCCGAGGACGCGGCCGATCGCCAGACCGTCGACGATGAGCCGGGAGGCGTAGGCCGGGTCACCGGCCAGGACGGCGTGCCGGGCGGCCTCCTCAAGCGCCCCGGCACGGCTGAACCATTCGGCCGCGCGCCGATGCAGCGAGGCGACGTCCGCCGGATGCTCCTGGCGCAACGTCAGGTTCAGCGCCGCACCGAGCAGCGAGTGGAAGCGGTACCAGCCATGGTCCACCGGGAGGATGAAGGCGTTCTCCCGCACGACGCCCGCGAACAGCTCACCCGCGTCGGGCCCGGCGAGTTCCACCGCCAGTTCCGCGTCGAAGCGCTCCACGACGCTGAGCCTGAGCAGCAGCCGTCGGACCGCGGCGGGCTGCGCGTTCAACACCTCCGCGACGAGGTAGTCGACGACGGCGTGGTCGTCTCCCGCGAACGCGGCGGCGAAACCGTCAGGATCCGGATGGCCCTGCATCGTCATGGCGGCCAGGCGCAGACCGGCCGCCCAGCCTTCGGTCCGTTCGCGCAGGACGCTGATCGACTCCGGGGTCGCCGACACCCCGTGGTGGGCGAGCAGGGTCCGGGTCTCACCGTCGTCGAAGGCCAGATCCGCGCTCCGGATCTCGACGAGCTCACCGGTCAGCCGGTAACGGTGCAGGGGAAAGGGCGGGTCGGTCCGGGAGATCAGCACCAGCCGCAGCACCGGACCGGCGCCTTTGAGGACGCGGGCCACATCGCGGGCGACCTCGGAGCCGAGCCGCGGATGGAAGTCGTCCAGCACGAGGACGACCGGGGCCGCGCGGCCCGACAAGGCGAAGACGAGTCGCGCGCAGAACATGCCGTGCCCGCGCTCCGGGGGCCGGGGGAGGTCGGTCACTCCCGCCTGTTCCAGCGCCGCGACCACGAGGGCCCAGAACGCGTTCGGCTCATGGTCGCCCTCGTCCAGGGAGACCCACGCGACCGGCCCGGGCGTGCTTCCCATGGTCGCCCAGGTGGCGGCCGCGACCGTCTTGCCCGCGCCGGGAGGCCCCGTCACGACCGTGAGCGGGCCCCTCGTGCCCAGATCGAGCCGCTCCGTCAGGCGCGGACGGGTGACGAACCAACTGCGACGGCCGGGCACCCGCGCCTTCGCGTCGGAGCTCGGCGACGGTGCCTTCGAACGCTTGAGATCGGAAGCCGGGTCCCGCGCCGGCGCCTCGCTCATGACGGCTCCTCCCCCACTCACGAGAGGGCTGCACACTAGACCAGAAAACCAGCAAATTCGTATGTAACGTTATATAGGCGAATCTTTGGAATTACCTATGACAAAACCATCTTTATGGAAAGAGGACCGAAGTCCCGCGACAACGGGCCGGGACGCTTTCCGCCGAGGTGCCGGTCAGTCCTTTCTGACGGGCGCCTGCCATGTCAGCGTGGTTCCGCCATCGGGTCGCGGCTCGATCGCACACGAGCCGCCCAGAGTTCTGGCCCGCTCGTCGATGTTGCGCAGGCCGCTGCGGCGGCCGCCTTCGGGGATGCCGACGCCGTTGTCCTCGACCCGCACCGTGACATCGTCACCGACGTCGACGGTCACCGAGGCCTCGGTCGCGTGGGCGTGCCGGGCCACGTTGGACAGCGCCTCCTGGACGACGGCCAGCAGATGCTCGCCGGTCTCGTCGTCGAGCGCGGTGTCCAGTAGCCCGTCCAACCTCACCGACGGCGCGAACTCCAGTTGCTCAGCCGCCATGTCGACCAGCGCGTGCAGGCGGCTGCGGAGCGACTCCTCCTCGTCGGGGCCCTGGAGGGCGAAGATGGACGAGCGGATCTGCCGGATGGTGTCGTCCAGGTCGTCGACCGCCCGCTGCACCCGGACGGCCACCTCCTTGCGCTGCGTAAGCTTCAGGGTCGCCATCAACCCCATCGCGGTGGCGAACAACCGCTGGATCACCGTGTCGTGCAGGTCACGGGCGATGCGGTCCCGGTCCTCCAGCAGGATCAGCCGTTCGGCGTCGCGGCGACGCTCGGCCAGTTCCAACGCCACGGCCGCCTGCCCGGCGAACGCCTCCAGCAACCGCTGGGTCCCGTCGGAGAACACGGCGCCGCCGGGCGGGTTGATCACCGAGATCACGCCGCGCGCCGCGGCGCCCACACCCAGCGGCACCACGATCAGCGGCCCGACCGGCACCGTCGCGGGAATCTTCGCCTCGCGGGCCGCCTCGCTCCCGTCGGCGAGCCGCAACGCCACACCCTCGGCGAACACCGGCCCGGCCACGGAGTGGTCCAGCGGCAGCCGCAACCCGATGAGGTCCTCGGAGCCCGAACCGTCCGCGCATTCCACGACGAAATGCGTGTCGCCCTCCTCGGCGAGCGCGACCGTCGCCAGCTCGGCTTCGGCGATCTCCCGCGCGCGCTGCGCCACCAGCGCGGTCACCTCGTGCGGGTCGGTGCCCGACAGCAGCGCCGTGGAGATCTCCTGGGACGCCTCCAGCCACCGCTCGCGCCGCCGGGTCTCCTCGTACAGCCGCGCGTTCTCGATCGCGACACCGGCCGCGGTGGCCAGGGCGGTCACGACGATCTCGTCCTCCTGGTCGAACTCGCCGCCGCCCGCCTTCTCGGTCAGGTAGAGGTTGCCGAACACCTCGTCCCGCACCCGGATCGGCACGCCGAGGAACGTCCGCATCGGCGGATGGTTCGGCGGGAACCCGTACGAGTCGGGATGCTCACCCAGGTCCGGCAGTCGGGTTCAGCCGATGGGGACGACGGCGACCGGGCACTCAGAGTGATGGATGACGCCATGGCCGACCGACCCGAGTCGCGTAATGTTCCAGCGTCGGCCGTGGGCTCCCACCACCAGCAGACGCGCGTTGCGTGAGGCGTTGGACAGCGCGGTGACCGGGTGGGCCATGACGACCTCGTCCACGACCTCGACACGCGGGTACTTGGCCCGCGGGGGCTTGTACGTGGCGACGACCTGGTCGCGCAGGCCCAGTTCGATCTGTTCGTGGTCGAAGGCGTAGCCGGCCTCGACGAGGGTGGCGAACGTCTGCCAGGCGTGGACGACCCGGAGCCGAGCGCCGTGCACGGCCGCGGCGTCGAAGGCGTGGTCCAGGACCGCTTCGGCGTCGCCGAGCAGGTCGATGCCCACGACGACCTCACCGCGGTCGGTGGCGTCCCCGCGCACGATCACGACCGGGACGGGCGAGTGCCCGGCCATGCGCAGGCTCACCGAGCCCAGCAGCAGGCTGGCGAACCCGCCGCGCCCGCGGCTGCCCAGCACCAGCGCGAACGCCTTCTCCGCCTGCTCCCGCAACGCTTGCGGCGCCTCGTTGGTGACCAGCGCGGTCGTCGTGACCAGGTCCGGCCACCGCTCCTGGACACGCTCCCTGGCGGCGGCCAAGACCCTGCGTCCGACATGGTTCAGGTATTCGGGTGTTTCGGGCGGGACGAAGATCGGCGCCTTGTACGGCCAGCTCTCCACGGCGTGGACGAGGTGCAGCGGGCGGTCGCGCAGGACGGCCTCGGCCGCGGCCCATTCGAGGGCGCGGTCCGCCTGGTCGGATCCGTCGACACCGACGACGATCGGCTCGGACATCGGGTGCTCCTCCTGGTGAGAGTCGGTCGGTCACCGCGCGGCCCGGGCGGGTCCCGCAGGGCACGGCCACCGGTTTCCACGCTTCCTCGCGGGACCCCGCCGCCGTGTCGGCAAGGCGAGCTGGGCCGGAGACGCTCCCGATTCAGCCGATGCCGCCTGGCTGAACCGGGTCCGCGGCCGGGCCGCCGCACGCGGCGCGATCACCGTGTTCCACGACGAGACCGCACGCTGAGTCAGGCGGTGTCGTGCTTGTCGGGGGCGTGGACGACCGCCACCGGGCAGGGCGCGTGGTGGACCAGCGCGTGGCCGACCGACCCCAGCACCAGGCCACGGAAGCCGCCCAGCCCACGCGAGCCGACGACGAGCAGGCTCGCCCCCTCCGACGCGGCGATCAGGACCTCCCGTGGGGCACCGATCACGACCGCGATCTTCACGTCCACCCCGGGATGGAGTTCGCGGAGCGGGATCATCAGCCTCGCGAGGGCGGTCTCGGTCGCCTCGCGGAGGCCCGACTCGTCCACCAGCGGAGGCAGCCCCTTCGCGGACACCGGATCCCAGGCGACGACCGCGCTCAGCGACAGTCCGCGTGCGTCGGCCTCAGCGAAACCCATCGAGAGTGCCGCCCGCGAGGCCGCTGAACCGTCCACTCCGACTATGACACGTCCAGGCGTCTGCCCCTGGTCCAGGGCGCCGCGGACGATGATGACCGGGCACGCGGCATGGGCGGCCACCTGCGCGCCCACCGATCCGAGCACGAGCCCGGCGAATCCGCCGAGACCGCGCGGGCCCAGCACGATCAGGTCAGCGCTCCTGCTCGCCTCGATCAGGCTGGCGGGCGCCGGCCAGCGCTTCAGGACGGCCCGCACCTTCAGGTCGGGCGCCACCTTCCGGGCATGCTCCAGGGCGCCGTTCAGGGTTTCCTCGGCGATCTCCTGGAGGTCGAGGACGGGCACGGCGACCGGGCCGCCGTGGTAGGCGCCCCAGGCGTGCAGCACGCTCAACGGGACGCCGCGGGCCCGAGCCTCGTCAGCGGCCCACTCCAAGGCCCGAACACTGCCTTCCGAGCCGTCATAGCCGACGACCACACCCGTGATCGGCTCAGTGTTCATGCTCTCCCACCCCTCGCGAGTCGCCGTTCGGTCACCTTCACCCTGACCTGCGGAGCCCCTACCCCGAGAGGGGCGTCGGTCCGTGGAATGAGGGACCTTCGACCCTCCTGAACGGATCGCGGCGACGCGGGCCGTACGGCGGTCACCGGGGGACGAAGGTCCCTACGGCCGTGCCCGGGGTGGGGCGGACCCTGGAATCGGCACCGTGGAGCCGCCACCCGACGGCACGCCGACGCAGAAGGAGCTTCGCGATGGCGAGGCAGATCACGACTCCCGGTCGGATTCCGATCCGGCCCTGGAGCACCGTGTCGCGACGCTGGAGCGGCAGGTCGCCGCGCTCACCGAGGCGACCCGGCTGCTCGCCGCCGCCCTGGAGGGAACTCCGCTGGACCCACCTGATGACGGCGACACCGTTCTGACGGCACGGCGGGCACACGAACTGCTCCTGCTGCCGCCCCTGACACACATTCGCCCTCACTGACCGTCCAGGAGGAACGCCATGTCCACCCAACGAGCGACCGTCATCGTCGGAGCCGACGGCTCCACACCGTCCGACCGCGCCATCGCGTGGGCCGCGGACGAAGCCGCCCGGACCGGGCAGACCCTGCGCATCCTGCACGTGGTGGAGACGACGACCCTGGACGTCCCAGGGCACACCACCGACGGCATCGCCGAGGCCCTCGCCGAGTCGGGCGACCAGGTTCTCCGCAACGGAAGCGCGCTCGCCCACGAGCGGCGGCCCGACCTCCCCATCGAGACCATGCTCATCCGCCAGAAGAACGTGCAGGCCGGGCTGCGGCAGTACGCCGACGAGGCCTCGGCGGTGGTGGTCGGCCATCGCGGGCGGGGCGGTTTCGCCGGGCTGCTGCTCGGCTCCACCAGTCTGCGGCTCGCCGGGCACTGCCCCGGCCCGGTCATCGTCGTCCGCGACCAGGAAGACCCCACGGCGAACGAGGTCGTGGTCGGCCTGGACCTGACCGAGGACCCGGCCCCGGCGCTCGACCACGCCTTCGCCGCGGCCGCCGCCCGCGGAGTCCCGCTGCGCGCTCTACACGCCTGGCATCCTCCGCTGCTCGCCATCGAGGCGCGGGTGGAGGCGCCCCTGGTCACCGACATCCTCCGCACCCGCCTGAGCTCCGTCCTGGCGCCCTGGCGGGACCGGCACCCCGACGTCAAGATCACCGAGGACGTTCTCATCGGACACCCGGTCGACGCGCTGACCTCCGCCTCCGCGAAGGCCGCCCTGGTCGTCGTCGGCTCCCGGGGCCGCTCCATCCCGCTCGGATCGGTCAGCCACGGCCTGATCCACCACGCCCGCGGCCCGGTCGCGGTCGTCCGCCCCTACGAGGACTGACCCCGTGGAGGTTCGCGGTCAGGAGGTTCGATCACCGGGAGTCGGAAGGAGGCCGCGGCGGTAGGCCTCGCCTACCGCCGCGGCCCGGTCGCGGACGTCCAGCTTGTTGTAGATGTGGGTCAGGTGCGTCTTGATGCTGGCCTCGCTGATGAACAGCGCGGCGGCGGCCTCGCGGTTGCCCGCGCCGTCGGCGACGAGCTGGAGAACCTGCAACTCCCGCCGGGTGAGGGAGCCGGGCGCCGGTCGGCGGGTGTGCTCCATCAGCCGGGCGACCAGTGCAGGTGACAGGACCGACGTGCCGCGGTGGACGGCGCGGACCGCGTCGAGCAGTTCGGCGGTCGGCGCGTCCTTGAGGAGGTAACCGGCGGCGCCGGCCTCGATGGCGGGGACGACGTCGCCGTCGGAGTCGTAGGTGGTGAGCACCAGGACGGGCACGCCGCGGCCGCTCTCCCTGAGCCGCCGGATCGCGGTGACGCCGTCGACGCCGGGCATGCGCAGGTCCATCAGGACGACGTCGGGTGCGACACGGTCGACGAGGGTGAGGGCTTCGGCGCCGTCGCCCGCCTCGCCGACGACCGTGAAGTCCGGTTCGTTGCCGAACGCCGCGCGCAGGCCCTCCCGGACGATCGGATGGTCGTCCACGATGATCAGGCGGACGGGGTCGCTCGCGGTCATGGCCGGCCTTCCACGGAGGGGTCGGGAACGGTCACGCTGAGGGCCGTGCCCTCGCCCGCCGTGCTCTCCACCACCAGTGTGCCGCCGACGGCGCGCAGCCGTTGCCGCATGGCCTCCAGGCCGAACCCCGACCCCGACCCCGGCGGGGCGTCGAAGCCGATCCCGTCGTCGCGGACGTCGAGCAGCACCGTCCCGTCCAGGTACGACAGGGTGAGGCCGACGCGGGAGGCGCGGGCGTGCCGGGCCACGTTCGTGAGGGCCTCCTGGGCGGCACGGAACAGGGTGATCTCCACCTCGGTGGCCTTCCGCACCGGTTCTCCGGTGACCTCGACCGTGACCGGGACGGTATGCGACGCCGACCAGCGCCCGGCCATGCCGGTGAGTGCCTCGGGGAGGCTGGAGCCGGTCAGCGGCCCGGGCCGCAGAGCCTGCACCGATCGGCGGGCCTCGTTGAGGCTGTCGGCGGCCAGCGATTCGATCCGGTCGACGTGCAGCCGCCATTGCGCCGGGTCGTCGGCGGCGCGTCCGGCCGCGCGGGCGTGGGTGATGATGCCGGTCAGGCCCTGGGCGAGGGTGTCGTGGATGTCGCGGGCGAGGCGTCCCCGCTCGTCCAGCCGACCCGCCTGGCGTGCCTGGGCCACCAGCAGCTCCTGAAGACCGGCGTTCTCGGCCAGGCTGATCTCCAGGCGGCGGTTGGCTTCGGCGAGCTCGGCGTTGGCGCGGCGTGTCCTTCGCTGCTCGGCCGCGGTCACCCAGCCGGCCGCCACCACCGGCGCGAAGGCACCGACGGGCAGGACGTGGACGAGCGCGTCGCTGGGGACGCCCACGGACAGCAGCGTCGCGTACTGGACGATCGCGTTCGCCGTCACGGCCGCGAGGCTCCAGCGCGCCTCGAACAGGGCGAACGCGTACGGGTACCCGATCCATGAGAAGCCGAAGAACGCGGGGCTCTGGAGGACGAGCAGGGTCGCGATGATCAGAAGGCCCGCGTAGTAGGCCGCGGGTCTCGCCCAGTGCCGGTCGCCGGGGAGGCGCACCGGGAGCGCGAGCCAGACCAGGGCGACGGCGACCAGCGGGACCACGACCGGGGTGCCGTCCGTCGCGCCCGCCCCACCGGCCAGGTAGAAGACGGTCGACGCCGCCAGTCCCGCGACGCCCAGCACGAAGAACAGCGACCGGTCCCCCGCCGGCGCCCGCGTCACTCCCATCGGAACAGTTTGACCGCCGCCGCGCCGAACACGCACGTGAGGACCGCCAGCGTCAGCAGATGGGACGTCTCGGGAAACGATCCGGTCCAGGAGTCGCGGAGCCCGCGCATCGCCGCCCCGAGCGGCGTGAACTCCCCGGCCGAGGCGAGGTTCGGCGGCATCGCCTCGGCGGGCATCGCGACCCCGCTCAGGAACAGGCTCGGGAAGAAGACGAACAGGCCGATGCCGGTGGCCATGCCCCCGGAGGTCGAGATCGAGGCGATGAACAGCCCGACCGCCAGCAGGGCCGAGACGGCCAGGAGGAAGGCCACCGCCACCCCGGCGACGTCGCCCGGCGTCGACCATCCGAAGGCCACGGTGCCGAGGACGGTGACCAGCACGAGCGTCGCCACCGCCATCATGGCGCTGACCAGTGTCTGCGCCACCAGCACCAGATCCGGGCCGACCGGCGTGGTCGCCATCCGCCGCAGGATGCCCTTCTCGCGATAGCCCACCAGCGTGGACGGCATGATCAAGATGCTGAGGATGGCCAGGGTCAGCGACAGCACCATGGCCGGGAAGTAGTCCATGAGCGGGCCGCGGAGCCGGTCCGGTGCGTCGCCGGGATCGAGGATGACGCCGAAGACCGTGACGAGCAGCAGCGGCAAGCCGGGCACGAAGAACACCGATTCGGGGGCTCGCAGGAACAGTTTCAGTTCGGTCAGCGTCAGGCGGCGCAGCGCGCGCATCGGTCCCCCTCAGTCCTCGAACGTGCGGCCGGTCAGGGCGACGAAGGCGTCCTCAAGGGTGGGCCGCTCCACCATGAGGTCGTGAAGCCTGATCTGGTGCCGGGTCAGCGTCCCCACCACCGCCTGGACGACGTCGTCCCCGCCGGCGACGGCGATCTGGTCTCCTCTGCGGCGCACCTCCCTGACCTCGGGAAGGCCGGTGAGCAGGCCGTCCGGAACCGGCACCGGCGTGCGGAAGCGCAGCGACATCCCGTTCCCCGACCGGGCGACCAGCCCCCGCGGGCTGTCGAGCGCGGCGATCCGACCGTCGCTCACGACCGCGATGCGGTCGCACAGCCGCTCGGCCTCGTCGAGGAAGTGCGTGACCAGGATGATCGTGACCCCGTCCTCCCGGATCTCCTCGATCATCTTCCAGGCGGCGCGGCGGGCCTGCGGGTCGAGTCCGGTGGTGAGCTCGTCCAGCACCACGATGTCAGGGCCGCCGACCAGAGCCAGGGCGATGGACAGCCGCTGTTTCTGGCCGCCGGACAGCTTGCCGAACGGCGTGTCGCGCTTTTCCGTGAGGCCCCACCGCCGGATCAGCCGGGCCGGGTCGGCGGGGTCGTCGTAGAAGGACGCGTAGAGCTCCAGCGCCTCCCGCACGGTCAGCCGTCCGGGCAGCTCGCACTGCTGGAGCTGGACGCCCACCTTCTCGCGCAGGCGGCGCCCGTCGCGGCGCGGGTCGAGGCCGAGGACGCGGACGGTGCCGGAATCGGGACGGCGCAGCCCGGTGACGCATTCGACGGTCGTGGTCTTGCCCGCGCCGTTCGGGCCGAGGATGCCGAAGATCTCTCCTTTCGCGACGGTGAACGACACGTCCGCCACCGCGGGTTTGGCCCGGTAGAGCTTGCGAAGGTTGCGCACTTCGATGACCGGCATCGGCTCGTCCCCTCATTGGAGGCTTACTGGCGATGCCATTGACGATGCCGGGGACGCGGGCGAACGGGATCGCCCCATCAGATCGCCGTTGGGATGAACCGTGCCATCCCCCGGTCGGCGCGCCCATCAACCGAACGGACGATGCCCGCCCGTCGCCTAGGACAGAGAGGCGTCGTTCACCAGATGCACATGGGAATTTTCCAGCAGCCGTTTCTGGGTCGCCTCAAGCCGTTCCACGACGAGTTGGGCGAAGCGGCGCGTCAGCTCGAAGCCCAGCGAGGGGTCCACCGCGCAGAACATGCGGACCAGGCGTCCGTCGAACTCGATCGTCCGGAGCGGTGTCGCGGCGACGCCCCCGAGCCGCCACCGGTAGGGGTGGAACAGCCATGACCAGCCCAGCACGGTCCCGGGGCCGAAGGTATCGATGACGACGGAGCCACGGCCGGGACTGCGCAGGTCCACGGCCACGGTCCCGTCACGGATGATCCAGAACCGTTCCGCCGGCTCGGACTCGTTGAAGACGCGTCGTCCCGCCGGTACCTCGGTGAACCGGGCCGCCCTTGCCAGCCTGCTCAGGTCGGCGGATCGCATGCCGCCCAGGAACGTCTCGCGGGCCAGATCCACCCCTGTCACAACGCTCATCTGCCTCACTCCCCTCACCGCCGCCCATGTTCCGATCTCTTTGGCCTGTCTCCAGCGTCCCTCGCGGGGGTTTCCGCAGGTAAGAGCCGAAGGTCCCGCCCCGCCGGGACGCTCGGCACTGCCCTCTGACCACCGCGCTTGGGACGGTGGAGATGACAAGGGAGGACACCAGTGATGATCAGGCCCGAGCACCGTTCCGTCGTCGTCGGGGTGGACGGATCCCCCAACTCCATGGCCGCGTTGCGGCGCGCCGCGCGGGAGGCCGTCGAACGCCACGCGCGGCTGGACGTCGTCCGTCGTCCGGCCACACGGCACCGGCACCCTGTGGGCTCGTCGCCCGTTCCTCTCCCCCGGCTGACACGCTTGAAGGGCGCCCACCGTGGTGGGCGCCCTTCGGGTTTCGGGGGCTACTTGAGGAGGGGGAGGCGCTTGACGAGGCGGGTATCGCCCCACCAGCGGCCGAGGCCGAGGGTGTCGCCGGCGCTGACCAGCGCCAGGCCGACGAGGAGGATCGCGTAGATCAGGTGGTCGTCCATGAAGGGGTTGTTCTCGGGGGGCAGGACGGCGGTCCACATCATGACCAGCAGGGCCGCGCCGGTCGCGGCGGCGATCCGCATGCCGATGCCGAGGATGAGGGCGGCGCCGATGGCCCCCAGGCCGATCATGAACAGCCAGTCGGCCCAGGCCGCTCCGGCGATGTCGTGGTAGAAGCCGGCGAACGGGCCCTCCGGGGCGTTCTTCAGGAATCCCTCGGTGGGGCTGCCGCCGTCGATCCACGCCTTGGCGGCCGGGGTCTCGTGGCCCAGCCCGAACATCTTGTCCAGGAACGCCCAGACGAACACCCAGCCCACCGCGAACCGCGCCACCGCCCAGACGTGGCGGGCCGCCGGGGACTCGGTCAGGGGCTTGGGGGTCACCACCTGGATCAGGGTGCTGCGCCCGTTACGGCTCTTGTGCTCGGAGACTGCCATCGCCTCTCACCTTCCATCGCATCGCTGATTTCCTCACTACTCACTCAACCGTCTGGGGATTCGGCGCTGTAGGTCCGTTAGGACCTGCGCGTCGGGACCAAGGTCCCGCTGTCGTCGTGGTTTTAGAGAGCTGAAGGTCCCACGGGGAAATGGCAGCGAAAAGGCTTGCGCCACCCCGCCGCCATTGCGGCGGCGGGGTGGCGCAAGCCTTCTGGTCAGTTCTCTTCGGTGAGGACCTCGTCGACCGGGCGGCGGACGGTGGTCAGGTCTTCCCCGTCCGGGACGCCGAGGCGTAGGAGCATCTGCGGGTACGCGTCGCCGCAGAAACGCGTCCGGACGAACGCGCGCAGCTCCGGAACCTGGAGGGCCTGCGTGTGGTACGCGGCGGCCAGGTCGTGTTCGGCGGCCCGCAGCAGGACGCGCTGTAGCGCCTGCCCCGCGTTCAGCCAGGCGGCGGGTGTGTCGTCCGCCGTGACCAGCAGGACCACGGCCCCGGTGCGGACCGCGTCGTCGGTGGAGGGTTCGACGCCCCAGCCCTGGCCGCGGGCGAAGTCGCGGGCCGGGAAGTGCGGCTCGGTGCGCGGGGTCTGCCGAGGATAGGCGCCCTGCTGGACGCCGTCCCTGCGGGCCGTGGCCGGTGCCGGGGCCCAGCGGGCGATCTCCGTCGCGTACGCGGACGTGCGTCGCTGCACGTGTTCGGCGGCGGCGGTCAACGCCGCCAGGGCGCCCTTGACGTTGGCGTCGACGGCCTGGACGAGCCGGCCGCCCTCCTGCTCGGCGGCATGCCGCAGCGCCGACAGGACCCCGGCGGCGACCGGGTCGGGCCGGAACCCGCCGCGGTGGCTGCGGCGACGCCGGATCTGCGCGTACTCGCGCTCCGCCACCTCCCCCGCCCGCTCTCGCAGCGGCTCGGCGTGGACGTCGGCGAGCAGATGCGGCCGGTCCGGGTCGGGCAGCAGCCGCACGACGGGCTCGAACCCTTGCACGCGCAGCGAGAGCCGCAGGTTGTACAGCGCGGCTCCGCAGCTGATCAGCATCTCGCGGCCGTCCGGGTCCGCGACGTCCAGCCGGCGGTCGGGGTCGGCGCGCAGGCTGATCCGTGCGCCACCGACCCCGAAGCGCCACGGCTGGGTGTTGTGCACCGACGGCGCCCAGACGGCGTCCTCGACGGCGCGGCGGACGACGTCGGTCGCGACGTCCCTGCTCTTTGAAGGCATCATCACTCCCCCTTGGTCACCTCTCCAGCCCACCATTCGCGGCCTGACCCGCGGCAGGGCCGAAGGTCCCCGCGGGCGGGGGTCCTCCGTTCGTGTCCGGCGAGGTCGGGGCGGGACGTTGGTCCCTGTGACCGGTCGCCGGTCGCTGGGTAACGTCGACCACGTCACCGCCGAGTCGAGGGAACGATCTGCCATGACCGGTCAAGCCGAACAGAGCCCACGGACCATCCGGGTCTTCCTGATGGACGATCACGAGGTCGTCCGGCGCGGCGTCGCGGCACTGCTGTCCGCCGAGGACGACATCGAGATCGTCGGCGAGGCCGGCACCGCAACCGAAGCGCTGGCGCGGATCCCCGCCGCCCGGCCCGACGTCGCCGTCCTGGACGTCCGCCTCCCCGACGGCGACGGGGTGACCGTCTGCCGCGAGCTCCGCTCCCAGATGCCGGAACTGGCCTGCCTCATGCTCACCTCGTTCGACGACGAGGACGCCCTGTTCGAGGCCGTCATGGCCGGGGCGGCGGGCTACGTCCTCAAGCAGATCCACGGCTCGGACCTGGTCGGCGCCGTCCGCACCGTCGCCACCGGCCAGTCCCTGCTCGACCCCCGCAGCACGGCCCGCATGCTCGAACGCATCCGTACCCGCCAGGAGAAGAAGAAGGACCCGCTCCAGGGCCTGACCGAGCAGGAGCGCCACATTCTGGAGCTGATCGGCGAGGGCCTGACCAACCGGCAGATCGGCGAGCGGCTCTTCCTGGCGGAGAAGACTGTCAAGAACTACATCTCCAACATCTTCGCCAAACTCGGCATGAGCCGCCGCACCCAGGCCGCCGCCCTGGCCGCCCAGCTCAAGAGCGACTCCGCCAAGGGGAGGCGCGAGTAGGGCCCGACCCTGTTGTGCGTTGCGGAAGCCTCGACCATGTGTGAATGGCCGAGGCTTCACGGTTTTCAGTTCAGCGGCTCAATACGACCTTGAGCGCGCCGGTATTGGCGGCGTCGGCGAAGACGTCGTACGCCTTCGGGAACTCGTCCAGTGTGAAGTTGTGGGTGATGAACCGTCCGGCGTCGAGCTGGCCCCCGGCCACCAGGCGGAGCAGGGTCGGGGTGGAGAAGGTGTCCACCAGGCCCGTGGTGATGGTGACGTCGCGGATCCACTGCTCCTCCAGGTGCAGCGTGGCGGGGGCACCGTGCACGCCGATGTTGGCGATCCGTCCGCCGGGGCGGGCGAGGGCGACCGTCAGCTCGAACGCCTCCGGGACGCCGACGGCCTCGATCGTCACGTCCGCGCCGAGCCCGCCGGTCAGGTCGCGGACGGCGGCGAGCGGGTCCTGCCGGGAGTTGTTGACCGTGACGTGGGCGCCGAAGCCCTTGGCCGCCTCCAACCGGCTGTCGGCCAGGTCGATCGCGACGACGCGGCTCGGGCTGAACAGCCGCGCACCCATGATCGCCGCGAGTCCGATCGGGCCCGCGCCGACGACCGCCACGACGTCGCCGGGCTGGACGGCGCCGTTGAGCGCGCCGACCTCGTAGCCGGTCGGCAGGATGTCGGCCAGCATGAGCACGTCCTGGGCCGGTACGCCCGCGGGCAGCGCGTGGACGGAGGTGTCGGCGAACGGCACCCGCACGTACTCGGCCTGCGTCCCGTCGATCTTGTGGCCGAGGATCCAGCCTCCGCCGCCCAGGCACTGCCCGTAGCGGCTCTCCCGGCAGAACCGGCAGGTCCCGCAGGCGGTGATGCACGAGACCAGCACCCGGTCGCCGGGCTTGACCGTCCGCACGCCGGGGCCGACGGACTCGATGGTGCCGACGGCCTCGTGGCCGAGGATCCGCCCATCGGTCACCGCCGGGACGTCGCCCTTGAGAATGTGCAGGTCCGTGCCGCAGATCGTCACCGCGTCGACCCGGACGACCGCGTCTCCGTCCTCGATGATCCCCGGTTTGGGGACGTCCTCCCACGCCCTGATCCCGGGGCCGTGGTACACCAGCGCTCGCATGTCGCTCCTCCTTCGTCGATCTTGCTGCGGCCCTATCCGGTCTTCGTGGCTCCCCGCAGTTCCCGGGCGATGCCGGCGGCCCATTCGGCGACCTGGTCGTGGTCGCGGAAGTCGCCGCTCGACCGCTTGGCGATCTTGGAGGCGAGGAAGCCGTGGGCGTCGGGGGACAGGCGTCCGCCGAAGGTCGCGTGCCCGTGGGCGTTGAGCCGCCGGGCGATCTTGCCAACGCCGGGCGTGGGCGCGATCTGTCGCTGCTCGGCGGTGTGATCCAGCGGCCCACTGCTGAACAGCCACACCGGCCGGTGCGCCAGCGCGTCGGCGTGACGGCGGACGAAGTGCCGCGCCTCCCGGTGCCAGCGCCCCGCGTACAGGGCGCCGCCGACGACGGCGGCGTCGTATCCGTCGAGAGCGGCGACCTCTCCGGCCGGGCGGACGTCGGTGTCCAGCCCCGCCTCCCGCAGCGCGACACCGATCCAGCCGGCGCTCTCGGCGGTCCCGCCGCGTTCGGAGGCGTAGACCACCAGCACCCGCATCATGACGACTCCTCGGGTTTCGGGTCGCGTTCGTGGACGACCGCGACCGGGCACGGCAACTCGTGCAGCACGGCCCGGGTCACCGCGCCGAGCAGGGTGGCGGGGGACGAACCGATCCCACGATCGCCCACGACCAGCAGCATCGCCTCGCGTGCGTTGTCGGCCAGGACGCGTCCAGCGCGCTCCCGCACGAACCGCTCCTCGACCGCGACGTCGGGATAGTCGACCAGGCACGGCCCAACCGCGCTGGTGAACCGCGCCTTGGCCTGCTCCTTGACGGCTTGCGGGTCGGTGAACGGAAGCCGGTCGGGGCCGGGCAGCGCGCCAGGGTCCCACCAGGCGCACACCAGCGTCACCACGGCGCCGAGCAGGCGCGCTTCGGCGAGCGCGAACCGCAGCGCCGCCACGCTGGCCGCAGATCCGTCGATCCCGACGACTATCCGCTTCGCCCGCACCGACCCCTCGTGGGCGGGCACGACGACCACCGGACGGTCGGCGTGCGCCGGGACGTGCACGGCCGCGGATCCGAGGGGGAGCTTGTCGAATCCGCCCGTCCCCCGGGCGCCGACCACGATCAGCGCCGCGTCCGCCGACGCGGCCAGCAGCGCCGCCGAGGGCGTCCCGTCCAGCAGCACCGGTCGGACGTCCAGACCGGGGACGGTCTCGCGTGCGAGCTTCACCCCGTCGTCGAGCGTCAGCGCCCCCATGCCGCGGACGATCTGTTTCGCGTCGCCGTCCGCGGGCCGTTGCGGATACGGCCAGTTCCACGCGTGACAAACCCGCAGCGGAACGCCCCGCCGGGACGCCTCCACCGCGGCCCAACGCAGCGCGCGTTCGGCGGCCGGTGAAGCGTCGAAGCCGACCAGGACCTCTCGTCCGTCCATCTCGTCACCTCCTGGGCTTTCAGCCTCGTCGCCCACGGACACGAGGGTCAGAGGCGTGGGTCCACCGTTCGAGGGGACCTTCGGCCCTAAGGGCCCGGGGACCGCCGGTCAGGCGGCGCGGCGAGCGGCGTCGCGGGGAGGGACGACCGCGACCGTGCAAGGTGCGTGGTGCAGCATCGCCGAGCTGGTCGCGCCCAGCAGCGGGTGGACGCCGGCGACGCCTCGGTCGCCCACGACCAGGAGGTCGGCGCCGTCCGCCGCGTCCAGCAGCGCTTCCCTGGGACGCTCCAACAGCAGCGAGACCTCCAGGGGAACCTTCGGATAGCGCTCACTCCACGGCTGGACGAGTTCGTCGAGTTCGGCGGCCCGTGCCCGGTACAGCTTCTTCTTGTCGGTGAAGAGGGGCAGCTCCCAGTCGGGCACGGCACCGGGTTCCCACGCCCCGTAGACCACGCGCAGATCGCACTCGCGCAGCGCGGCCTCCTCGATCGCGAATCCGAGGGCCGCGTCCGCGCTCTCGGACCCGTCGACTCCGACCACGACGAGCCCCCGCGGCCGACCGAACCGCCGGACCGCGACGACGGGACGATGCGTGCGCGCGGGCAGCCGCACCGCCGTCGACCCGGCGGGCACCTGGCGCTGTTCATGGGAGCCGACCACGATCAGTTCCGCGTCGCCGGACTCGCAGACCAGCGTGTCGCTCACCGGCCCCGGCCGGAGCAGCGGGTGTACCTTCCCCGGAACCCCCAGGTCTTCGACCCGGCGGGCGCCCTTGCGCAACAGGTTCTCCCCCACCCGCTGGATGGCCGCCTTGACGCGGGGATTCACGTGCCCCTCGGGATACGGCCAGCGCCAGCAATGGCAGATCGTCAGGTCGAGCCCCCGAAGCCGAGCCTCCTCCACCGCCCAGCGCAACGCGGCGTCGTTCTCCTCGCTCCCGTCGTAACCGAGCAGGACGTGCGACCGCTGGGCCCTCGGCAGTGCGACCATCACCAGGCCTCCCCCACTCGTCGGCGCCGAAATCCGCGGTGACCTCGGCCCCTGAGCTCGGCTTCGGAGAGTGGGGGAAGTCCGGCGCCGCTTGTGCGACGTCACTCTCCGCACGGGTGCGCGGGCTCCCGTTCTCCGTGCCGTTCACCCAGGCTTCCCCCACTCACCTCCAGTGAACATCAGTGCCACCGGTCGCATCAGGGACGAAGGTCCCCTGTCGTCCTGCGGCGGGGTGCGGGGGCGTCGGCGCGCCTGCTGAGATACGACTCCACCTATGGGCGACTCGGCTGGACGGCGCGTGCCCGTCACCGCGCACCGCGACCCGGCGAACCTCGACCGGGGAGCGAGAACGTCCGAGCCCACGGCCCGTGTCCTTCGTCAGCCGCCCATCACCGAGCGGGTTCCCGTGGCGATCTCCAGGTCCTCGCGGGCGGTGACGACGACCGTTGCGACCGCCGCGTCCGGCGGGCTGATCACCGTGTCGCCGCGGGCGGCGGCATTGCGTTCCGGGTCGATCCGGGCGCCCAGGTAGGCCAGGCCGCCGACGAGGCGTCGGCGGACCTCGGGATCGTGCTCGCCGACCCCGCCGGTGAACACCAGCGCGTCCAGCCCGCCCAACGCGGCGGTCATCGCGGCCGCGCAGCCGCGCAACCGGTGGTGGTAGACCGCCAGCGCCGACACCGCCGCCTCGTCTCCGGCGGCGGCGCGGGACCGCAACGCCCGCATGTCGCCGGTCCCGGTCAGCGCGCGCAGCCCGGAGCGGTGTTCCAGCGCGTCGCGGATCTCCTCGGCGGGCACGCCGTGCGCCAGCAGCCACATCGGGATGCCCGGGTCGATGCCGCCCGCCCGGGTCGCCATGACCAGCCCGTCGAGCGGGGTGAACCCCATCGTGGTGTCCACCGACCGGCCGTCGGCCACCGCCGACAGCGATGCGCCCGACCCCAGATGGCACACGACAAGCCGAAGGCCGGTGAGGTCGGCGGGACCGCCGTTCAGGAGTTCTCCCGTCCGGCGGGCGGCGTAGGCGTGGGACAGCCCGTGGAAGCCGTACCGGCGGACGCCGAACCGTTCACGCCATTCGGCGGGCAGCGCATACGTCGCGGCGGCCTCGGGAAGGGTGGCGTGGAACGCGGTGTCGAAGCAGGCCACGGCGGGGACGTCGGGGAACGCCCGGCGAACCTCGCCCAGCGCGTACAGCGACAGCGGCTGGTGCAGCGGCGCCAGACCGGTCAGCCCGCGCAGCCGTTCGGTGACCTCCTCGTCGATCAGCACGGGACGGGTGAAGTCGCGTCCGCCGTGCACGAAACGGATGCCGACCGCGTCCGGGCGTGGCAGCCGCGCCACGGACGCCAGCACGCGCTCGGCCTCCCGGTCCGCGCCGCCGGTGGGCATCTCGACGTGTGAGCGGACGGTGTCGTCGGCCTCCACCAGGCTGAACTTGACGCTGCTGGAACCGGGATTCACAGTGAGGATCCGCATCGAAGCTCCCTCGGTTCGTCCGGTTCAGTACGGCCAGGTCCAGTCGCGGATCTCGGGTGCGTCTTCGCCGTGTTCGCGGGTGTGGGCGCGTAGACGTAGGCGTTCGTCGGCCATGCGTTGGCGGATGTGGGCGACGCGTCCGCCGAGGGACGGGACGCGGTCGATGACGTCCATGACCAGGTGGAAACGGTCCAGGTCGTTGAGCATGACCATGTCGAACGGGGTGGTGGTGGTGCCTTCCTCTTTGTAGCCGCGGACGTGCAGGTTGCCATGCCCTGCGCGGCGGTAGGTGAGCCGGTGGATCAGGTACGGGTAGCCGTGGAAGGCGAAGATGACGGGCTTGTCGGTGGTGAACAGCGCGTCGAATTCGGTGTCGGACAGCCCGTGCGGGTGTTCCTCGACCGGCTGTAGCCGCATCAGGTCGACCACGTTGACGACCCTGACCCGCAGGTCGGGGAAGAACCGCCGTAGAAGGTCGACCGCGGCCAGGGTCTCCAGGGTGGGGATGTCGCCCGCGCAGGCCAGAACGACGTCGGGCTCGGCGTCGCCGTCCGTGGACGCCCATTCCCAGATTCCGATGCCTCGGGTGCAGTGCGCGACGGCCTCCTCCATCGGCAGCCAGACCGGCGCGGGCTGCTTCCCGGCGACGATCACGTTCACGTAGTCCTGGGAACGTAGGCAATGGTCGCCGACCGACAGCAACGTGTTCGCGTCCGGCGGCAGGTACACCCGAACGATCTCCGCCTTCTTGTTCATCACCACGTCCAGGAAACCTGGATCCTGGTGGGTGAAGCCGTTGTGGTCCTGGCGCCACACGTGCGAGGACAGCAGGTAGTTCAGGGACGCGATCGGACGCCGCCACGGCAGGCCCCGGGTGACCTTCAACCACTTGGCGTGCTGGTTGAACATCGCGTCCACGATGTGGATGAACGCCTCATAGCTGTTGAACAGCCCGTGCCGCCCGGTGAGGAGGTAACCCTCCAACCAGCCCTGACACAGATGCTCGCTCAGCACCTCCATCACCCGTCCGGCGCGGGCCAGATGCTCGTCGGTGGCGAGGGCCTCGCCCTCGAAGACGCGGTCGGTCACCTCGAACACCGCGCCCAACCGGTTGGACGCGGTCTCGTCCGCGCCCATGATCCGGAACGTGGACGGGTTCGCCGCCACGACGTCGCGCAGATAGTCGCCGAGCACACGGGTCGCCTCCGCGGTAGCCGTGCCGTGCTTGTCCGTCGGCACCGCGTACGTTCGCGGATCGGGCAGCTCCAGCGGGCGCAGCAGTACCCCGCCGTTGGCGTGCGGGTTCGCGCTCATCCGCCGCTCCCCGACCGGCGCGAGGTCGCGGAGCGCCGCGACCGGCCGGCCGTCCTCGTCGAACAGCTCGTCGGGGGCGTAGGAGCGCAGCCACGCCTCCAGCTCCGCGAGGTGGGCGGGGTTGTCCCGGACGCCCGCGAGCGGCACCTGGTGGGATCGCCAGGTGCCCTCCACCGGAAGCCCGTCGACCTCCTTCGGGCCCGTCCAGCCCTTCGGCGTCCGCAGGATAATCACCGGCCAGCGGGGGCGGTCGGTCGCGCCCTCGTCTCTGGCCGCCCGTTGGATGCGGCGGATCTCGTCCAGCGCCTGGTCCAGTGCGGTCGCCATCTGCTCGTGCATGACGGCGGGGTCGTCCCCCGACACCACGATCGGAGCATGCCCGTACCCCTCGAACAGCCGGACCAGCTCGTCCTCGGAGATCCGGGCCAGCACGGTCGGGTTCGCGATCTTGTAGCCGTTGAGGTGCAGGATCGGCAGCACCGCGCCGTCGTGCACCGGGTCGATGAACTTGGTGGAGTGCCAGCTCGCCGCCAGTGGGCCCGTCTCCGCCTCGCCGTCCCCGACGATGCACGCCACCACCAGGTCCGGGTTGTCGAACGCCGCCCCGTAGGCGTGCGCCAGCGAATAACCCAGCTCACCGCCCTCATGGATCGACCCGGGCGTCTCCGGCGCCACATGACTGGGCACGCCGCCAGGGAAGGAGAACTGCCGGAACAGCCGCCGCATCCCCGCCGCGTCTTGGGAGACCAGCGGATAGACCTCGCTGTACGTGCCCTCCAGCCACGCGTTCGCGACCGCCGAGGGGCCGCCGTGCCCCGGCCCCATGATGTAGATCATGTCGAGGTCGCGTGCCCTGATCACCCGGTTGAGGTGCGCGTAACAGAAGTTCAGCCCGGGTGAGGTGCCCCAATGCCCCAGGAGCCGTGGCTTGATGTGCTCGGGTCGCAGCGGCTCCCGCAGCAACGGATTGTCCAGCAGATAGATCTGCCCGGCCGACAAATAGTTCGCAGCCCGCCAATAGGCGTCGATCAGGTCGAATTCGGAACCGGCCGGCAGGATGCCGTTCGCGCTCGTCGACGTCACAATTCCTCCATGCGCTCGTTGATCTCAGCGCATCACACCGCGCCGCCCCGAGGTCAGGGCCGAAGGTCACTTCCGGCGGGCCGTCCGTCCATCGGTGACACGCAGGGGCCTCGGTCCGTTGTGCGCGGGACGTCAGGGGTATTCGCTGTGAGGAAAGAGAACGAGGAGGAACGCCGATGCGCGTGATCTCGGAAGGGCGGCTCGGCGCCATCCTGGCGGGCCTGCCGGGACGGCCACGGGTGGTCGCCGGAGGCAACTTCGCCACCCCGCGCCGCCTTTTGGCCGTCCTGGACGAGGCCCTCCCCGAGTACCGGCTGTTCATGCTGAACGCCCAGGGCGACCTGCCCGACCGGGACGGCGTCGACCTGGAGACCCCATTCGTCGGAGCGGGCATGCGCGACCGTCCCAACCTGCGGTACTTTCCCTCCCGGCTGTCACTGGTGCCCAACCTTCTGAAGGCGGGGCTGCCGCCGGACGTCGTCGTCGTGCAGACCTCCGTGCCCGCGGACGGGACGGTCTCACTCGGCATCGAGGTCAACATCCTGCCCGCAGCGATCGAGGCCGTCCGGGCCCGCGGCGGTCTGGTGATCGCCCAACTGAACCCCCAGATGCCGTACACCTACGGTGACGCCGTCCTGGCCATCGACGACATCGACTACGCCGTCGAGAGCGACGAGCCCCTCGATTCGCCCGCGACACGGCCGCCGGGAGAGGCGGCGAGCGAGATCGGCGGACGGGTCGCCCACCTCGTCCCCGAGCACGCGACGCTGCAACTCGGCATCGGCGGCATTCCGGACGCGGTCCTGGCCTCCCTGCTGCGCCGCCGCGGCCTCGCCGTCTGGTCTGAGATGTTCAGCGACGGCGTCCTGGCCCTGGAGAAGGCGGGCGCGCTCGACTCGACGACACCCATCACCGCTTCGTTCGCGTTCGGCAGCCGCGAACTCTACGACTGGGCCGACCGCAACGAACGCGTCCGGATGCTGCGCACCGAGAAGACCAACGACCCCAACCTCATCGCCCGCCGCCCCCGCCTGGTCTCCGTGAACTCCGCCCTCCAGGTCGACCTGTACGCCCAGGCCAACGCCAGCCGCGTGCGCGGCGTCATCTACTCCGGCTTCGGCGGCCAGACCGACTTCGTCGTCGGCGCCCTGCACTCCCCCGGCGGCCACGCCATCATCGCGCTGCCGTCCTGGCATCCCCGCGCCGACGTCTCCACCGTCATCCCCCGCCTGGCGGGCCCGGTCACCTCGTTCCAGCACAGTTACATCGTCAGCGAGCAGGGCACCGCGACCATCTGGGGACACGACGCCGCGTCCCAGGCGCAACAGCTCATCGACCAGGTCGCCCACCCCTCAGCACGCGACGAACTACGCGAGGAGGGCCGTCAACTGGGCTTCCGCCTGCGCTGACGGTGGTCATCGGGCGATCTGGACGGGGGTTCGTGTCGGCAGGTCGGCCAGCCGGGCGGCGGGGACGGCGACGACCGCGCGATCCTTAGGTCCCACGCGGAGGACGAGAGCGTCGCCCACTGTCCTGACGGGTTCGTCCCGGTCCTTGTTCGGTGTCCAGCGAAGGGTCGCGCGATCGCCGGGGCGGACCAGCTCCGCACTTCCCGGGGCGAGGGTGACGACGCTGATCGACCGCTGGGCGAGGGCGTTCGGAGGCAGGCGCGGCCCGAGGTCGGCCTTGGCCAGCGGCTCACCGGCCTTCACGGAACCCAGGGTGTAGCGGTTGACGAGTGCCGCGTCCGGTCCGGTGAGGTCCTCCGCCTTCAGTTGGTGGTAGGCGGGCAGGGCGCGGCGGGTCTCGGTCGGCTCGGACGCGGTCGATGCGCGGACCAGCCCGATGGCCGTGACGCACAGCAGGGCGGCGGCGAGGACGAGCGCGAGGTCACGGGTCAGGCTGGGCGATCGGACCGCGGCCGGAGGGGCGGGCGGCGCGGGCGACGGCACGGGACCGCCCGGTGCCGGGGCCGGGGCAGGGGTCGGAGCCGGAGGCGCGGCGGCGGGCGGCAGGCTCAGGACGATGGGCCCCGCTTCCTCGGGGTAGCGCAGCGCGCCCTCATGCTCGGAGTCGGGCCCCGCCCCGAACCACAGCTTGCGCAACTGGCGCCATTGGTCGAGTTCCTCGTTGTACGAGGTCGGCAACCGTAGGCCGATGGCCTGCAACAGCTTCCAGCGGTGGACGTCGAAGGCCACACGGATCTGGTTGGCGTAGGGGACGGCCGCGCGCACGGCGGCGACGTAGCAGAAACCGGAGACCAAGGCACCGCACAACATGACCAGAGGCGCGACGTACCAGGGCAGCAGGGCGACCGCCAGCACTGCTCCGACGCAGGCGAACACGACCGCCAGCAGGCTCAACGTGACCATCAGTTCCACAGCGGCGGCGACCCCCGAGAACGTCCGTACGAAGGACTCGGGTAGCGCGGCGTACAAACGTGGCCAGATCTCGTTCGCGGGCAGCCTGTACTTGAACCATGGATGTTCTTCGGCCGCGTACAAGATGTTCCCCAGGCGGGTCGGACGCACCTTGTCCTGGTTCCTCGGATAGGAGGTCGGCCAAGGATCCGTTTCGCGGTGTAGCAGCTTCGCATGACGATGGACGTGCCGCTTCCGGTAGCGGTTTTCGAGCCGCTTCGGCCAGTACCCCTCGTAGAGCCGGAACAGCTGAGGACGCACCGCGTTCAGCAGATGGGCGAGCAGGGTGGTGGCCGCGAGCAGCGCCAACCCCGCGAGTATCCGAAGGTCGGCCGGGACGGCGTCCCACGTCCGGGTGACCGCGTCCCACCCGGCTCCGGCCGCGACCAAGGCCGCCAGTGCACTCAGCAACACGAACAACGGGATCCACGTGGTGACCACCAGGCGCTTGCTCAGCAGCCCGGCCGCACCCTCCACCAGACCGCCCACGAAGTCAGCTCCGCCGCACCGGATGGTCGCCGTGGACGCACTTCGTTCTGCCGGGGTCGACCACGTGGTAGCGCCCGGGAAGCTTGCACTGCTCGCAGTACACGACGGACGTTCCGGCCGGCACATCGTCGCGGCCGTGCAGTTCGGGGTCGGAGCGCAGGTCGCTCTCTTCGATCAGCACGCTCGCCAGAACCCGCGGCGGGACGACGCCGGTGATCGTGCCGTCGTCGCCCACCAGGACGACCAGGACCGCCTGCTTCAGCACACGCCCGATCAGACCGGTCTCCTTGAGCAGACCGGTGACCCGGGCCAACGACGCCTCGGGCTCGACGCTCAGGGTCTCCAGCGACCCGCGCGGGCCGAGCGCCGAGGCGGGACGCCCGTCATCGTCGACGAAGACGGTGACGTCCCCTTCGCGTGCGGGCTCGCCGACATGAGCCACATGGGCCTCGACCGCCAACTCGGCGATCATCCGTTCCGTCATGAATCTCCGTTCCGCGTACCGATCACACCGTTTCCCTACTGCTCGCCGGGCGCCGCGCGTAGGCTTCACAGCAAGGGTGCCGAATGACCAGACGGTTTTCGACGTTTTTGAGCGATGCGGCGTCGCTCGCCGGAATGTTCACCCGCGCCCGGCCGATGCCGGCGGGCGCCGAACTAGACCAACTCGTGGACGCGCACGCCGCCGCGGTCGAGAGCGGCGATGACGACCCGGCACGGAGGGTCGCGCTTCAGCTGGCGTTATTGGTCCGGTTCCAGCAATCCGGTTCGTCCGACGACTTCACCCGGTTCCGGCAACTGACAGAAGCGACGTTCGGGGCCCTTTCCGTCGACCACGACCTGTACCCGACGGTTCTGATGCACGTCGCCGTCGCGGAGCGGATCGCCTTGCAGACGGGAGACGAAGGCGCCCGCCTCAACGAGGCCATTGCCGCGGGCGAGGCGTATCTCGCCGCTCTGCCGGAGCGGGACCGTCCGCTGGACCTGGCCCACGCCGTAGCGGACGCCCATATGACCGCGTGGCAGACGTGGAGCCGTCTGGTGAATCTGCATCGCGGGGTGGAACTGCGCCACTTCGTGTACAAGGGCTACCGGAAGCGGTCTCCGGAGCGGGCTGAGGCCACGATCGATCTGGCGTCCGCCCACCGCACCCTGTTCGACGCCTCCGGCGAGGCCGCCGCACTCCACAAGGCGGTGCAGTACGCCGCGGAAGCGTGCATGCTGACGAGTCTGCGCATCCCTCCGCCGCCCGAGATACTCGCGAAAGCCGCGCTGATCTACATCACCGGGGCCCGGCACTGGGAAAGCCGGCGGCGGAAGCTGGCCCGGGAGGCCGTCCGCCAGATCCGACGCGCCCTGCCGGAGATCTCTCCCGAGAGCCCCTCCTACGTCGACCTGCTCAACCATGTCACCGGCGTGCTGATGAACGCGGCCGAGATGCTGCGACGACCCGACCTCGCGGCCGACGCCGTCCGCACGGGCGAAATCGCCGAGCAGGCCGCGGGGCCCGACCATCCGGCGCGGGCGGACGTCCTCACCAACCTCGGGACGGCGAAGCGGATACGGTTCGAGCTGACCGAGGACCCCACCGACGCCGAGGCCGCCGTCGCGGCCCTGCGCGAGGCGACCGTCGCGCCCGGCGGCAGTGCGTGGGCGAGGCTGGACGCGGCACAGAAATGGAGCCTGTTCGAGGGGGGTCGCGGCCGCTGGGAGTCGGCCATGGACGCCTACCGAACGGCCCTCGACGCCTTGCACGACCTGGCAGGCCCTCATCTGAGCCGTTCCGACCGCACGGTGCAACTGGCCCGGCGCTCCTGGGCGGGCCTGTCCGTCGACGCCGCCGCCTGCGCCCTCCAGTTGGACGATCCCGAACTCGCCGTGGAACTACTGGAACGCGGCCGACTGGTGCTGCACGCGCAGGACCGCGCGGACGCGGCCGGAGCGCCCATCGCCCCGCCCACCGCGGCGGACCTGATCGCGCGTTGGGCGGTGGACGGACCCGCGGTCGTGGTCAATCTGAGCCGCTGGCGCGGCGACGCCCTGATCGTCTCCAGCGACGGTGTACGGGTCGTGCCGCTGCCGGGGCTGGATTTCGAGGCCGGACTCGACGTCGTCTTCGCCTTCCTGCGCGCCTTCAGCGAGGACGACTTCCCCGGTGACCCGCGCACGCACACGAGCAAGCTCCTCGCCTGGTGTTGGGACGTGATCGCCGAACCCGTCCTATCCGAACTCGGCCACGACCGCGACACGGGCGACGGACCCATGCCGCGGATCTGGTGGTGTCCGACCAGTTTCCTGTCCATGGTGCCGTTGCACGCGGCGGGCCGGTACGGCGATGACGGCGGTGGGAACGTCCCCGACCGGGTGGTGTCGTCCTACACTCCGGCACTGTCGTTCCTGTCTGGCCCGGCGCGGGACGAACCGTCGACCGGTGAGCCGCCACGGCTGCTCATCACGGCGATCGCCGACGAAGGACTGCGCCCCGTGGAGACGGAGTTCCTTGCGAGGGAGTTCGCGGGACGTCACACCGCGCTCAAGAACGAGGACGCGACACGGGAGCGGGTCCTGTCCGAGCTGGAGCATCACTCATACGTCTATTTCGCCTGCCACGGTCACCAGGACATGGAGCATCCGGTCATGGGCGGGTTGCGGCTCTCCGACGGTCTGCTGACCGTCGGCCGGCTCATCGGTGCCGCCAAGTCCGGTGAAGTCGCGTTCCTCGGCGCCTGCCAGACCGCGGTGGGCGGCTTGCACAACTTGGACGAGGCGCTCAGTCTGGCCGGTGCGCTCCGCCTGGCGGGTTGGCAGGACGTCGTCGGCACTCTGTGGCCGGCGAAGGACCTGGCGGTCGCCCACGCCGCCGAGCACGTCTTCGGTGCGCTGGCCGCGGAACCGGACGTCCGCTCGCCCGACACCGTGGCCCGAGCACTGCATGCCGCGACCGTGGACCTCCGCGACCTCCTCGGCGCCGAGAAAGTGGACCTGTGGGCACCCTTCGTCCATGTGGGCCGCTGAGCATCCCGCACCGGAGCTTGGGCATCTACCGCTTCGGGAGGGCGGACAGGAAGATAGAGGGGTACTCGGACGTCGCGGTGTCGGCGACGCCGTGGCCGCCGGTGTAGTCGTGCCGCTCGTTGTCGAGCCAGTCGCTGATCGGTTTACCGTCGACGTCCAGGTGGTGCCAGGCGCCGGAGCCGTCCACGCCGAACCGGTAGATTTTCTTGCGGTCGCCGTAGTAGTCGAAGTAGGGGGCGTTCGGGTCGTCGGCCTGTTTACGCAGCGCGTTGCGGAAGAAGACGTTGTCGGGCCCCGACGAACCCGACCATTTCACCGCCTTGGCGCCCGCGGACCAGTAGATGGGGAACCAGGTGCCGTCGCCGGGCTTGCCGCCGCCCTCTTCACCGCAGTTGACACTGCATCTCCCCGGCCGGTGCTCGTAGGGGACGGTCACGTTGTTGAGTTCGAAGAGGTTGTGGCGTTCCCAGCCGCCGTGCAGGTTCAGGTCCGAGTCGAAGCTGTTGCCGATCGCGACGTTGCCCGAGGCCGACCACTGGAAGGTGAAGTGCCGCAGGTGGCGTGTGGTGTTACCGGCGTAGACCGAGTCCCAGACGCGGGAACCACGGAAATAGCCGTTGCCGCCCGCGCCCTTGTTCCACGACCCGTCGAGGGTGTTGTCAACGATGGAGAGGTTCTTGGCCTCTTCGGTGACGATCGGGTGTGAGCCGGTCATGTCCGCGCGGACGCCTCGAACCCAGTCGTTCACCGCACCCTTCAGGACGATGCCGTGCATCTGGCCCGCGGGATCGAAATTGCCGTAGTCGTGCACGGCGTCCTTCGCCGTCTTGCCCTTGGGTGCCGTCTGGGTGAGGTACAGGTTCTCGATGCCGACGCCCACCACCGGATCGACCAGCGGTGCCGCCTTCGAGGTGTACACCCGTCCGTCGATCATGGGTGATCCGTCCGATGTCGAGTCGACCGGCACGTCGAACTCCAGCGACTTGTCGAGCGTGATCACCTTGTCGGTGGTGTCGACCTCGGTGATACCGAAGATCTGCTGCCGCATGTGCAGGTTCTGCAAGGAGGCGTGATCGGCCGGCACCGACATCTCGCCGTAGAACCTCACGCTGTTGGCCGCCCGGACGTTGACATGGCCGCCCACCTTGAAGCCACGCATGATCGCGCCGGTCGTTCCGGCGTTCAGATAGACCTTTGTCTGGCCCTTTCTGCCCGCGTACGCGGTCTCGCCCGGCATCGCCCGCAGCGTGGCGCCGGAGACCCAGTGGGCGTTCACCGTGCCTTCGAACAGGTCCCGGCGGTTGGCCGGGGCGTTGTCGTAGTTCTGGGGCTCCGGCCGGGGCGCGTCGGCGCGGTACCTGGCGGCCACTTCACGGGAGGCGACGGCGAACAAACCTCGGCCCGGCCAGATCCAGCCGCCCTTCGCCGGGCCCCACACCATGCCGTCCTCGTCCCAGTCGGCGTTGCCTGCGGTCAGGACGTCGTACCGGGTGGCGGCATCGGGCGTGTAAACGATCTTCGTTCCCTTGTCGGGATCGGAGCCCGCGCCGGTGAGGACGAGGTAGTCGGCATCGACCCTGATCTGCGCGTTGACCAGGAGCCGCCCGGCGGGGAGCTGGATCCGGCTCAGCTTCGTGTAACCGGCCTTGGGGCTGCATTCGGCGCGGACATGATCGATCGCCCGCTGAATCCCCGCGCCATCATCGCCTTCGTCGTCGGGGACGACGTCATAAGTCTTCGCGAGTGTCTCCGGCCCCAGGAGGCAGTCGGCGTCCGAGGTGAGTTCCGCCTCGGTCGGGAGCCGGGCGCCCGCGCGGTATCCGGCACTGGACCAGTCGTACAGCCCGTCCACCGGAGGGCGGCGGTTGGCGGCGGTCAGATCAAGACCGGTCAGCGCCGGGCCTGGCGGCTCGTCCGGCGCGACCGGCATCGCGCCGCCCAAGCCCACCAGCCCGGCCACGGCCATCGCCGAACGTCGGCGCGCACGCATCGAACCGCCGCCTCCATACTTGATCAAGTTCGAAGACCAAGCATCAGCGGCGGGCTCCCGCCGCACAAGACCCATAACACCTCGGGCCCCTCGGCGCCTTACCCGATCTTGATGGCCAGCTTTCCGACATAGTGCTCGTCCAGGGCACGATGCGCGTCCGCGATCCGCTCCAGCGGGAAGACCCCGCCGAGGTGGACCTCGAACGAACTCGCCTCGATGATCGCGTTCAGCCGGTCGGTGGCGAGGCGATCCCCGTCGTTGCGGAACACCTTCGCGGCCGGGGTCTTGGCAGGTTCGGGCTCGACGCCGTTCGGCCACGCGATCCGACCGGAATCCTTGACCGCGCCGAGCGCCCGCTCGGCGACCTCGCCGCCCGCGGTGATGAAGGCCCCGTCGAGCCCGTCCGGTGCGAACTCCGAGGCCGCGGCCAGTACATCGACCTTGCGGCCGTCGACGACGGCGTCGGCGCCCAGCCGCCGGGAGAGCGCGACACCGTCGTCCCCGGACGCGACGGCCAGCACCCGGATGCCTCTGTGCCGCGCCAGCTGCACGGCCATGTGCCCGACTCCTCCGCTGGCCCCGAAGACCATGAGCGAGTCGCCCGACCGGAGGTCGAGCACGTCGAAGCCGGTCAGCGCGGTCAGGGCGTCCCAGCCCAGCGCACCGGCCTGGTCGGTCGGCAGCCGGTCGGGCACATGCGCCACGTGCTCGGCCTCGACGGCGCTGTATTCGGCGTAGAAGCCGGTCCGCAAGACCGGGATCGTCGCGGCGTAGACACGATCGCCCACCTCGAATCGGGTGACGTTGCGCCCGACCGCGGCCACCGTGCCCGCCGCGTCCCAGCCCAGGACGAAGGGGAAGGTCGACTCGGCGCCGAAAGCGTTGTCGTAGAGGCCCTTACGCTCCAGGACGTCCCAGGACCCGGCCCCCGCGTACTCCACCCGGAGGAGTACGTCGTCGTCGCCGAACTCCGGAACCGGGATCCGGCGCTGCTTGAGTTCGTCGACTCCCCCGAACCGGTCGAGCACGACCGCGTTCATCTCCGCCGGCACGCTCGCGCCGCTCGCCGTGTCCTGAGCCTTGCTGCCCATCGGGACCTCCTATTTGCTTGAGTGGATCAAGTACATTGCAGCATGATTACTTGAGAGAATCAAGCAACGTACACTGGGGGCATGTCGCTGCCGAACAGACCCGCGAGTACCTCGTCCGAAGCCGAGGCCGTCCTGTTCGACCTGGTCGACGTCTACGAACGCGCCTACGAGTCGGCCGCGGCGAAGCTGGGGCTCAGCCCGGCGCAGGCATGTCTGCTCGGACGCCTCTACGAGCCGTGCGGCATGGGCGCTCTCGCCGAGGAACTCGGGTGCGACGCCTCCAACATCACCCAGATCGTCGCGCGGCTCGAAGCGCTCGGGCTCGCGGTCCGGGAACCGAATCCCGAGGACCGCCGCGCACGGATCGTCGTGCGAACCCCTCGGGGGGACGAGATGAACCAGCGGTTCGCGGAGGCCTTCACCTTCGGCCGGACGGCGGTCGAACGACTCACCCTCGACGAGCAGAACCAGCTGACGGCGCTGCTGCGCAAAGCCATGGGGTGACGGTTCATTCCGGAAGCCGGCGGGTGACGCGCTTGAAGCCGATCACCGTGCGGTACCGGTCCCGTGCCGCGAAGTCGTCCATGCTCCACACGGCCGGATGTCCGACCTCGGAACTGAGATGAAGGATCTGGTCGTCATCGACCCAGACGCCGACATGAGCACCCCAGGCATCGCCGGTGGCGTTGACGAGGACCAGGTCCAACGGCCGAGGCGCCGACACCCGCGTCGTCCGTTCCGTGTCGGCCCACAACTCGCTTGATCGCAGCGCGGGCGCATCGAGCCCGAAGTGCATGAGCACTCGATAGGCGAACAACTGGCAGTTGGCACCGGCGGCGATGCCGGGTTCCTCGGCCACGGCCGGGGACCCCGGAAACCGGGCCCCGACATACCGGACATCCCAGAATTCGGAGGGAAGCCGAGCCAGCACCGCACACCACCCCCAAGCAGCGGATCCCGCCGACCGCACCGCAAGACACCCTAATCCGAGCCGGTGAGGCGGAAGCCGCCGGTGCCGTTGCCGGTCAGCCGCGGAGGCGTTCGACGGGGTGGGGGCCTTCGGTGGCGAGGCGGTACTCGTCGCCGAACTTGTCGCGGTGTTCGTCGATGACGCGCTCCTGCGCGCCCCGCTCGGCGTTGATCTTGTCCTGGTACTCCTCGAACCGGCGGTGGGCCTCCTGGACGTAGCCGGTGCCGAGCGTCGTCCAGTCGATCTGGGTGGACAGCAGCTCACGTACCAGGTGCTTGTTCGGCTCGAAGGTGACCGGCTCGGGCAGCACGGGGGCCAGCACGGACTCGGGGTCGCGGCCGTCGTGGCGGCGCATCAGATCGCAGGCGATCCGCAGGTGCTCCAACTCCATGTTCAGGTGCAGCTCCCAGATGCCCTTGACGCGCGGGTCGCTCTCGGTCTGCATGAAGGAGTAGTACATGTAGCACTCGTTGTACTCGTGGTTGACCAGCCGCTCCCACCACGTCTCGCCCGGGTCGACCAGCGACTCGTAGTGCGTGACGTGCTCCTCCTCGACCAGGCCGATCTCCTGGTAGAGCTGCCGGGCGATCGGCTCCATGTACATGGGGCCGACGTTCATGTAGAAGTTCATCGTCTGCTGCTCGGCCGCCATGATGGTCAGCGCGTGCAGTTTCGAGATGGGCGCGGCCGCGTCCTTGTCGTACGGTTCGCGAACGTTGTCGACCGGGTTGCGGTGCTGAAGGTATCCGGGCCGGCCCGGCATGACCTCGGTCAACTGGTCGATGACCTTCTCGGCCTTGCGGTGCTCGATGATCTCGTACAGGTTGGCGTACCGGTACAGGTGGTCGAAGTCCTCCAGCAGCCCGAACTGGTAGGCCTGCTTGAGGTAGGGGTCGGGCTCCATGCGGGCGACCCAGCCGGTCAGGTCGACGGCGACCTGCTCGTAGCTGATCGTGGTCTCCAGCACCGACGCCTGACCGGGCAGGAGCCAGTTGACGACCTTCTGCTGCTGCGCCTCGATATAGCGGACCTTGGCCAGTTGCTGCTTGACCTCGACGTCGGGACAGACACGGGCGAAGTGGTGGCTGAACATGATGGCCTCCACCTCGATCCCGTTCATCGCGATGATCCGGCACTTGGTGTAGGGATCGGAACGGTCGGGGTCGACGGGGGCGACGTCCAGCTGGGCCCAGTTGCGCAGCTGGTCGTCCAACGGAATGCCACGATGTTCGAGCGGGTTGAACGCCATCGGGCTCACCTTCCTGTGAATCGGATCTCTCGGCGGAAGCGCCCCTACCCGGGGAGCGCGACAACGCACATCCGATCCGAATTCCGGCCAAGATTTTGCGGGCGCGCATTTCGGCTCGCTTAGGCGTCCGAACCCCGGGTACGGGACGCGGGTCGCCCACCGCCGGGCGCGATTCACGACCCTGAAGCCGGGAGGGCTCATGCGGACCACACCGACCGACGCGCGGACGACCGAGGACGTCATCGACCTGCTGCGCGCCCAGCACGGCCGGATCCGAGACCTGTTCGACCAGGTGATGCACACCGAGGGGGAGGCCCGCAAGGAGGCCTTCCGTCAACTGGTGCGGCTCCTCGCGGTGCACGAGACCGCCGAGGAGGAGCTCATCCACCCGATGGCCCGGCGGCTGCCCGGCGGCGACGGGATCGTGGACGACCGGCTGGCCGAGGAGCGGGCCGCGAAGGAACTCCTCACCGAGCTGGACGGCATGAACACCGACGATCCGGGATTCCTCAAGTCGATCGACAAACTGCGCATGGACGTCCTCACCCATGCCCGCGCCGAGGAGCGCTACGAGTTCGACCGGCTCAAGGACGAGTTCAGCCCCGCGCAGCTCAGGGGCTTCGCCGCCGCGGTCCGCGCCGCCGAGGCCACCGCGCCGACGCGTCCCCATCCCGGAACCGAGAGCGCCACCAAGAACCTGCTCGCCGGTCCCATGGTCGCCGTGGTCGACCGCGTCCGTGACCTGATCCGCGACGCCCGGGACAAGGGCTGACCGGCCGGCACGGAATTCCCTTCATATCGCCTCGGAGCCCACATTAGGGCGACTGTTTCTCGATCGCTTCTGGACAATTCTTTGAAGTCGGGATACAGCTTTTATATGACGGCTCACGATGAGGTCGGGCAGGAGCTGCGGGCCGCCCTGGCCGCGCGGCAGGAACTCGGACACGACTTCGAACCCGAGATCGTCGAGTCGTTTCTCGAACGGCTCGACGCCACGATCGAGGCCCGGGTGGACGCTCGGGTCGAGGCCCGGCTGGCCGAGAGCGCGGCCGCCCGACCCGAGCGCCGGGGAACCTCCCCGGAGCTGGTGTTCGCCTCCATGCTCGGCGGCTTCCTGGCGACCGGGGCGATCGGCGGGACGATGGGCTCCGGCGGGATGCCCGCCGTCCTGGTGGTCTGGATCGTCGTCGGCGTGATCAACGTCGCCGCCGTCCTCGGTGGCCGTCCCCGCTGACCCCTCAGTCGAGCAGGCCCCATGCCAGGGTCAGCAGCCAGATGGCGAACCAGCAGGCCAGGACCGCCCCGAAGATGACCGAACCCACCCCGTAGAGGGCGTAGGCGATTTTCGTGCGGCGCGGGTACCGCTCCAGCGCGGCGGCGCCGTCGCGGCGCCTCACATGGCCGATCCACAGTTTCAGGAACGTGTAGCTCTCCACCCTGAGGTTCTGCATGCCTAGCGCGTGGTTGAGCATGAAGTAGCCGTCGAGCTGGAGGAACGGGATGAAGTTGGCGACCGCCGAGAACGTCCCGAACAGCAGCAGGGCGGCGGCGGCATGGCGCAGGACGCCGTCCTCCGGCGCCAGGAAGTACAGCGGCACTACCGGGAGCAGCACGAGCAGGCTCGCGAACACCCCGGCGAACGCCGTGCACACCCGGTGCCACCGGCGCCGGAACAGCAGGACGTCGCTGACCCGGCAGTAGGGCGCCAGCACCGGGAAGCGCCACAGCACTCCGATCTCGGACGAACCGCCGCCGAAGTGCGTGGCCGTCAGGCCGTGGGCCACCTCGTGCACGGCCACGCTGAGCCACAGGATCAGCGCGACCGTCACCCCCGCCGCCGGGGCCTCCCACAGCCGCTTCGCCTCCCCCGCGAGCGTGCCGGCCTCCACGACGACCATCACCATGAGTCCGGCGACGGCCAGCAGCGCGGGCACCACGAAAGGCGCGGAGAACAGCGGGCGCAGGTACGGCAGGATCCGGTCGAAGAACCGCTGGGGGTCCAGCAGCGCCACCCGCGCGTTCAGCAGCGTGCGCTTGTCCGGCTCCGCCGCGGGCCCCGGGACGGCGGACGCGCCGTCGGCGGCGCCGGCGGGGGCCTCGGTGCCGGTGAGGAGGCGGCGGGCCGCCAGGGTGGACAGGATCTGCCGCCACTGCTCGTCGCCGAGCCGCCGGCGGAACTCCGCCGCGTACTCGACGCCGATCTCCTCCAGCGAGGTGCTGCCGTCCAGGCGGCTCATGACGAAGTACTCGCGCGGGCCGATCTGGTAGTACCGGCCGACGACCGGGTCCTTCACGTTGTGCACCAGCACCGGTCCGCTGCGCACCGCCGGGCCCAGCACGATGTCGTCGCGGAGGCGCGGGCGGGCCGCCGCCAGCGCCTCCCCGGCACTGCTCACCGGCGGTCCGCCGTCGCGTCCATGGAGGGCGCGTCCGATGACGGCTCGTCCGCGGTCGGATCGTCGTCCCTGAGCGAGCGCAGCAGCAGGTACGACAGGTACGACTCGTCGACGACGTTGGCGCCCAGCCGGTTGTTGGTCATGTGCATGTAGGGGGTGAGCAGGATGCGCAGCGCCGCCGCCGGGTCGGTGATCGGCTCCCGCCGGACCTCGGCTCCGGCCGCGGGCCACGCGCGCCCGCCGTCCGCGACGGGGAAGACCAGCAGTCCGCGTTCGGCGTGGTCGACGACCCGTTCACGGAGCCGCGCGCAGTGCTCGGCCCAGCTCTGGCTGAAGCCGGTGAGCCGGTCGGGCCGGTCCTCGGTGATCGCGGTGAAGATCTCGTCGAAGCGGCGCCGGAGGTCCACCGCCACCTCTTCGTAGTTCTCCTTGTACGCGGTGTCCCGCTCCCCCGTGCTCAGCTTGAACCAGTCGTGCCAGAAATGGTGGTACCGCACCATGAAGTCGGCGATGCGGTCCCGGTCGGCCAGGAACGAGATCGACATGATCGTCATGAGCTGCGTGGCGATGCCGAGCGTGGACGGCCGCAGGTGCAGGTTCGCCCGGTCGATGAGCCGCAGGACGAGGTCGCTGGAATGTTCGAAATGCCATTCGGCGAGCTCGACGCCGTGCGGGCCGCCGTACTTGTCGTACTCCGGCTCGTACTCGATGTAGTGGCGGGAGTTGTTGGGCCGCAGCGGCATCCGGCCATCGGTGCCGTACCGGGCCACCCGCTCCTCCTCGCTGTACTCCAGCCGGAACATGTCGTCGTAGAAGCCGGTGAGGAAGTCGGAGTCGACCTCGTACAGCGCGGGCCGCCGGGCCAGGAAGGCGTCGATCGCCTCCTCGGCGATCCGGCGGACCTCGGGCGCCGCCTCCTCGGTGATCGGCTTGAGCCGGAGCCGCACGTGCGGCCCCTCCAGCCAGTAGTTGATGAAGAAGTAGCGGGCCAGCAGCCCGCGCCCGCGCAGGTCCTCCACCAGCGGAGCGACACACTCACCGAGCAACGGCTTCGGGTCGCTGGCGTAGAAGATGTGGATGGCCTCCCATTGTCCCTCCGCCACGGCGGGCTCGGTGGCCGTCGTCGTCGCGTCCATCGTGACCTCCCTTGGTCCGCCTTGCCTAGTTCCCGGGCCGGTTCTCGACCCGGGTGAGCTCGATGGTCTGCTCGGTGACGAACGAGCCCTCCGCGGTGCGCAGCCAGAGCTGTTCGTGGTCCGGCAGCATCTCCTGCATGACCACCCGGCTGCCGGCCTGCCGGGCGAGCTGGTCGAGGATGCCGAGCGAGAAGTAACTGTCGAAGTCCACGTACTGCGGTTTGCGCGGCGCGTTCGCCGGACGTTCGCCCGCCGCCCCGTCCGACGCGTCGGCGTCGACGGCGGCGAAGACGCGGGCGGGCAGGCCGTTGTCGCGGCGCCAGCGTTGCCAGGCCAGGAACCACTCCGCGTCCGAGGCCGCGCTCGCCCGGTCCGGCAGGTGGTCGGGCACCATCTTCCAGGTGCGCCGGGTCAGTACCAGGTCCCGGTACCGGACCCGTGGATGCCCGCCGATCGCCGCGCCGAGCAGCGGCTTGTCGACCCCGTGCCACAGGTCGAGCGACGCCATGGTGGTGTGCGAGAACAGCAGCAGCCCGCGCTGCACCTCCGGCAGCGCCATCGGGACGAGGAACCCGAGGTAGACCGGGATCACCTCGGTGTCCAGGGTGCGGGACCGCAGCAGCACCCGGTCGGTCTCCTCGTCGTGCTCGATGACCAGGTCGGCGATGGGGATCTGGGCGTTCTGCGGACGGAAGCTGGTCTCGCCGGGACAGACCAGCTCGTACGGGGTGACCGGCGGGTGCAGGTTCAGGTTCGTGGTGTCGTAGCCGCCGGTCAGCTCGGCGAACACCGCGCCCTCCGGCTGGAGGTCGGCGAGGATCTTCCGCATCTGCTCGGCCAGACCGTCTCCGCCGCCGAAGCAGTGCGCGAACCGTGAGAACAAGAGCGTGAGCCCGGAGTACGTACGGTTCAGCACGCCCAGCGGACGGCCCCCGTCGTCGGCGACCTGGAGGAAGAAGCTGCGCGGGTCGAAGCCGTCCAGGGACGGCGGCAGCTCCCGCGCCACCGCGTCGACGAACTCGTCGTCCAGCACCAGTTCGTCGGCGTCGGCGGGCAGCGTGTCGTACGCGTGGCGCATCCGGTCCACCAGCGTGCGGCGCGCGTCGTCGAGCGCGGTGATCTCCGGCAGCCGCAGCCAGTTGTCCAGCGGGACGTACTCGCCGTCGGCGTCGAAGGCGCGGCGGCGCTGGGAGGCCTTCATGAACTGGTCGAAGAAGTCGCGGTGGAACTCGTGGACGAACCGCAGCACGTCCTCGCACCGGCCGCCCCGGCCGTAGCGGGCCATGAAGAACCCCTTGAGGTTCAGCCGTTGCGGAAGCGTCATGTCGAACAGCGGCAGGATCCGGGACAGTCCCCGCAGGGACGGCAGCAGCGTGCGCTCCCACCCCTCGCGGTCGGCGGTGATGTGCGCCTCGGGGTGCGAGACGTCCTCGTAGACCAGCGTGCGGGGCGTGGTGACCTCGTTCAGGCCCAGCTCGTGCTGCGCCTCGACGAACTCGCTGCGGACGGAGTCCACCAGCCGCCGCCGCTCGTCGAGGTCGGCGCCGCCGTACAGCGCGAGATGGTCGGCGACCAGGTCCAGCCGCTCGGCCAGGTCGACCGCCCAGGGCCGGTCGATCCGCGCGATCCGGTCACGGAACCCGCGGAGCGGGTCGTCGCTGTGGATGTCGACCTGGAGCAGCGGCACGGTCAGCAGGCTCAACCTCAGCAGCCGGCTCAGGTACAGCTCGATGGCCTTGCGGTCGCGTCGCTCGGGGTCGGCCGCCCGCAGCCGTTCGGCCAGTTCCCCCATCCGGATCCGCGGGTGGTCTTCGAGGAGGCGCAGCACCTCGTCGAGCACCGAACCGCGGGACAGGTAGAACAGGTCCTCGCGCAGGGAGTCGAACGTGACGGCGGCCTCGGTGTCGCCGGACCGGTGGGTGCGGCGGACGTAGCGGATCCGGTCGCGCTCGCCGCTCCACCCGGAGGTGGCCTCGACCGGGAGGTCCTCGCGCAGCGCCGCGTCCTCCATGATGACCTCGGACAGCCGCGCCAGCATCGCCACGTTGATCCGGACATGGCTGCTGCCCGGACCGCCGATGTCGTCGGCGGCCAGCATCGCGCCCGTCCACGCTTCGGTCGCCGCCCCGTTCACCGCCCCGGACGCCGTCTCGGGCATCGTCCCGTCGGACGGGTGGGGCTCGAACCCGCCGAGCGCCACGGTGGTGAAGGTGCTGAACGGGCTCGTCTTGCACGCGCTGCGGTAGACGTACTCCAGCAAAGACCGCTCGATCCGGCGGGCGCGTTTGCCGAGCGGGCCCGGCGGCGCCTCCAGGTAGGCCGACAGGTAGCGGTCGAGCGAGGGGGACGCGAGCAGCAGGCCGTGCCGCAGCCGCGGGTCCCGGGCCAGCCCGCGGACGTACTCGCGGCGCTGCCGCAGCTCACCGTCGAGCACCGGCACGCCCGCGGCCAGCACGTCCTCGTACCGCACCCGCAGGTCCAGCCATTCGCCGACGCCCCGCAGGCCGCGTTCCTCGGTGAGCCGCCGGGCCCGTGCGAGGTCGCGCGGCAGCCGCCGGTTGAAGACGTCGCGGCGCAGCGCGAGCAGGTCCCGCCGCAGCCGTTCGTCGATCAGGCCGCCGACCGCGTCGGCGAGCGTGTCGGCCGCCCCGCCCTTGTGCCGGTCGAGCCGTTCTTCCAACTCCAGCACGTCCGCCGTCCAGCGGAGCGTCTCGGTGAAGCGCAACGGCCGCACCGTGTCGATCGGCAGCCCGCCACGCCGCAGCATGAACAGCGGCGTCAGCAGCCAACCCGCCCTGTCGTCCGGCTGGAACGCCTGGGCCGGCGCGTCAGGTGACGCGGTATCCGGAACCGTTCGCAAAGCCTCTCCCACAGTTCTCGACCTCCCTCAGGCGATCCGATGGTCGATGTTCGGTTCGCCCGGCCGTTCCCTGCCGACCATCAGGATCAGCAGGGGCCATTCGCCGGTGCCCTCGATGCCCAGCCGCTCGGCATAGGAGACGTTGTCGAACCCCAGCGCCGCCCCGCAGCCGATGTCGAGCGCCGCGGACGCGGTGTAGACCGCCTGCGCGACCGCGCCGACCTCGGCGTTGACGAACCGGTAGCCGCGCGGCCCGGCGACTTCCAGGACGGCCTCCGGCCGGGCCAGCACCACCAGCACGGCGGCGACCTGCTCAAGGTTGTAGTTGGGCAGGAAGTAGTTGCGTTGCAGGAACAGCGCCGGGTCACCGGGCGTCACAACGCCCAGTTCGTGGCGGGTCGGGTCGTAGTCGTAGCCGCCGCGGGCGATGCCCTCCACGTGGTTGGTGAACACCGCCAGCCGGGTGAGCCCCGGCCCGCCGGACTCGTCCTTGACGTCGGAGACCAGCCGTCCGCCCGCGGTGCCCGCGATCAGCAGGGCGCTCAGCTCCGCGCGGGTGAGGGGACGGTGCGCGCTGAACCGGCCGAAGCTGCTGCGTCTTCCCCGGAGCGCCTCCGGCACGCTCGCCCGCAGGGGTGCGGGGTCGGGCAACGCGAGCCGTTCGGCCGCGGGATGCGGAGGCGGCGCGGGGATCGCGGCGGCCAGGTCCGCGGCCGTGGGGCGCGGCCGGTCCGCGGCCAGGATCTCCGCGTGCACCTCCTCCACCTGCGGGAAACGGATCACTCTGCGGGAGCGCTCCTCCTCTTGGAGGTGCACCCGCGGACGGTTCACCTCGGCGACCGGCGCGGGTTCCGGCGACGTGGGTTCTGCCGCCATGGGTTCTGGCAGCGTGTCCGGGGCGTCCCAGGGCAGCGGGACGACCGCGAACACGCTCTCGGCGTGCGAGGTCAGCCCGAGCAGCCGGTTCAGCGCGAGCTCGTCGAAGTTCAGGATCGGCCGCAGCGAGACGCCCTGGGACCGCGACGTCATCTGCCAGGTCCCCAGGAGGGTCCCGATGTCCATCGTGACGACGTGGTAGCAGAAGCTGTTGTACTTGAACGCGTTCGTCCAGAACTTCAGGCTGACGAGGAGGAACTGGTCGGTGGGGACGGAGCCGTCCGGGCCGAGGGCGGCGCGGACCTGGTCCACCACGTCCCCGGCGAGCAGGCGCTGCATCGCGTGGTGCGGCGCGGAGTAGTAGTAGACGCCCGGCAGCATCGGCCCCCGGGACCCGGTCACCCAGTAGATCTCCGCCGGGTACATGCCGCCGCCGGAGGCCGTCCCGCGCCACCACACCGCGCTGCGGTACTGGGGCAGCAACTGCTCGTCGCTGTTGGCCTGGACCCCGAGCCTGCGTCCCAGCAGGCCGTAGGAGTCGCGCAGCAGCCTGGACAGGGTGCCGAGCGAGAAGCCTTCGCCTCCCGGGCCCGGCCGCAGCGCCGCGTCCAGGGTGGCGTTCTCGCCGTCCGGCGCGTCCGGCGGGTCCGGGAGGGGGAACCGCGTCGCCTCCCGGTACACCTTGTGCCGGCGCGGCTTGTCGGCCCAGTCGGGTTCGAAGCCGATCGGTTCCATGGGCTCGCGGCGGCGGCGGACGATCGCGTTGACATAGTCGTGCACGACGCTCATCGGGTTCTCATTTCGCTGGCCGGTGGTCACGGGAACGGGTGCGGCACCAGGTGCAGCTCGGAGTCGTCGAGTTCGGTGGTCCGCAGGCCCGCGCGGCGGAACGCGGTGCGCGTCCGGGGCATGTGCAGGACGCGCTGCCGTCCCCAGCCGAAGTCGATCGGCAACAGCCCGGGGACGATGACGCCCGCGCCGCGCACCCCGGCGTCGCGCTGCTCCGGCGAGGTGTGGTCGACGACGATGACGTCGAAGCCCGCCCCGGTCACCGTGCCCGTCAGGTAGCGCAGGTCGTCGAGCAGGTCGAGATGGTAGGGGCGCGAGTCGGACCAGTCGCGGTAGATCTCCGCCATCGGCCGCGGCTCGGGACGGTCGAGCAGGAAGTCCACGTGCCGGGCCATCTCCGGCAGCCCGAACAGGCTCGGATGGTCGGCCAGCGTCTCCACCAGGGAGAAGTCCGCGGCCATGGCGCGCAGCCGGCCGGCGTCGGCGGCCGAGTGCAGGTCGAACCCGGGGATCGTGTTGGCGATCTCGCCCAGCGCCGACTTCACTGCGGCCTCGGGGTCCAGGCTCGTTCCGGCGCCGACGCAGAACGTTCCCATGCCGCCGTCCCGCCGTACCCCGACCGCCGTGACGACGGGGACGGGGAACTCGATGCGGGTGTCGAACAGCCGCACGTCGTAGCCGCCCAGGGCGATCCGGTCGATCAGCATCCGGGACCGTGTGTCGGTCAGCGACTCGGTGGCGATCTCCGGCAGCCGGGCCTTGCCGTACCAGCTGAGGACGTAGGCGTCGCGTTCGATCAGCTCCAGCAGCCCGTAGAGGATCGCCTCCTCCATGCAGGAGCCGGTGGCGCAGCCGTTGGAGCACTCCTGGAGGTATTTGTTCACCGGATCGTGCACGTGGTAGTACGTCACGATCTCCGGTACCAGGACGGGCCGGTCGTCGCGCAGCGAACGTCCCCACACCCACGGGATCTTCAGTTGCGGGGTGTACCGGACGAAGTAGTCGTTGCCCTCGTAGAAGCCGTCGGCGTAGACCCCGCATTCCAGCGGGTCGACCGCGTCGTCCTTGACGTTCTCGTAGGAGTCGACGACGGCCGTGGTCACGGAACGCGGGCGCATGCCCGCATGCCGTTCCAGACCTTCCAGGACGCCCAGAAGCACGCTCTCGTCGAAGTTGTACGCGTGCCCTCCCCAGAAGGAGTCGTGCATGTAGCCCTGACCGCGCACGGCCATGTGCCCGATCGCCGGAGCGGTGGTGCTGCATTCGAAGCGGTGCCGCACCTGCGGTCCGAGGGCACCGCAGACGGGGTTGACGTAGGCGTCCACCGACAGGCCGTACGCGTCGGGCGCCTTGCTGCGGAAGGCGTCCGGGGTGCGCTTGGGCCGGGAGCGCAGGTCTTCGGCGGTCCGCTCCGGGCCGTCCGCCGGCCGGTCGCCGCACAGCGGGCAGCCCGAGTCGGCGAGCAGCGGGAAGCGCCTGGTCTGCGCCGAGACGAGGTCGACCTCGTAGACGTAGGGGTGCCCGGCGAAGTCGGTCGGACGTTCCGCGGCCAGGGCGCACGCGACCCGCGCCACGCGTTCGAGCGCGAACTCGTGCAGATACGGGGACTCGCCGACGGCCCGCACCGGGGCACCGAACTCCAGGACGTCGCGTTCGTCGGTGGAGCGGATGGCCTGCCACCGCCGCGCCAGACAGTTGGGGCACGAGCGGGTCCAGCGCCCGCCCTCCAGCACGGTCGCGTACGGTCCGACGACGGCCTTGTCATCGTGCAGGTGGACGGGGACCAGCGCCGTCCCCGGAACGGCGTCCGGGGGGAGGGGCGTGGGCCGCGCCAGCGCGTCCACGATTCCGAGCCAGGTCACGTGGATCTGCGGCCCGTCCGCGCCGACGAGAGCGCGCAGGCGGTCGTGCGCCCGTTGCCGGGAGTCCTCCAGGGGCGGCTTTTCCGGGCGGCCCTCCTGGCCATGCCGGTTCGGCCGGACCTGCCGGTCCGCGATCGCAGCCATCGTCACCGTCCCCGGGCCAGCAGCACCCGCACCGTGACGAGATGCCCGTGCCGGAGCAGGTCGGACGTGGTGGTGGGCACGACGAGCGCGTCCAGGTCGCGGGCGCGCAGGTCGTCCAGCAGGGCGGCCACGGTCGTCTCCGGACGGGACGTCCCGGGTGCCCCGGAGCGGATCGCCCGTGGATCCAGCGCGGGGAACAGCGGGTCGCCGAAGTCCACGGCGTCCGTCTCGCCGAGCGCCCGCCGCAGCTGCTCGGCCGCGATCAGGTCGCGGAGCGCGATGGTCACCGCCGCGTCGCGGGACAGCGCGGCGCCCACGGCCCACGGCACCGGCTCGTGGCCGTCGTCCGGGTCGTCGCCGGTCGTCCGGGCCAGCACCAGGTGGGCGGGCCGCCCGGGGGCGAGGTCGACCAACTCGACCGTCAGTTCCAGGTTCCGTGCCGTGCGGACCAGGAAGTCGATCTCCGATCCGTCCGGTGCCGCCGTCACGTCGATCGTCTCGGCGACGGCGCCCGTGGCGGCCTCCCGGAGCGCCTCGTAGGCCAGCGCGGACAGCAGCCCCTGCCGGATCGCCTCGGCCTCGCCGGTTCCGGCGCCGTCGCCCGCGGCGGCGGGTTCGACGTGCAGGGCGGCGTTGGCCGGGGAGAACGGGTGGACGGCGGCGGCCGGGACGTGCCGGGGCGAGCCGTCCAGCAGGGACGTCGCCGCCAGCCACGGGCCGCCCGCGTCGCGGTCACCGGCGGCACGGCCGGTCCAGGTGACGAGCCGGTCGAGGGGGACGGCATCGGAACCCGGGCGGTCCAGCGGGGCGGCCCAGGCGCCGGGTCCGCTCCGGGCGACGTAGGCGAGCGCGGCGGCCAGCATCGCCCGGGTCCGGGCCCGCGGCACGTAGTGCAGGTCGGCGGCGGCGATCAGGCGGGCGGGCGCCGCCGGGTCGGCCGTGGACCCCGCCCGCAGCCGCGTCACCTTCAGCGGCGACTGGTCGAGCGCCGAGTCGTCGAACGCGCCGAACACCCCGACGTGCTCCGACAGCAGGTCCTGGATCGCGATCAGTTCGTCCCTGAGCGTCTCCGGGGTGACCGTCGCCTCGGAGGCCGCCAGCGGCCGTTCCGGATCGGGGCTCTCCGGGTCGGGACGCCGCGGCTCGGGCCGCTCCGGCTCAAGGTCGCCCGTGGCGGCGTGCAGCACCCGGGCGTGCCCGTCCGCCACGATCTCCGCCTCGCCGGGGCCGCAGTCGGGGCAGCCGGGATGCGGGAGCAGCGGATCGCGCGCCGTCTCCAGGGTCAGCCGGTCCTGGACGATGACGGCGCCCTCGGTCTCGGCCGGCAGGCATCCGGTCAGCGTCCGGAACGCCTCGTAGCCGAGCATCGTGCCGAACATCGCCGCGACCGGCGGGCGGGGGCTCGGACGGTCGGGTCCGGCGCCGCGCAGCGTCATCCCGCGCCACAGTTCCGCGATCGCGGCCGGGTCCTCGTTGTCGCCGAGCCGCAGCAGGGCGCACGTCCAGCAGGGTGTGGTGCCGGGGCGCAGCAGCGGACCGGCGACCAGGAGGTCTCCGACGGACGTCGCGGGCAGCACGATCCCCCGCCGCGGCGCCCGCACGGTCCGCAGGACCGTTCCGGCGTCGGCGCCCAGGCCGCAGGCGATCACGAGGTCGTACCTGACCGGATCGAGGTCCTGCACGGCCACCGACCGGACCTCGGCCTCGCAGCCCTGCTCGGTGAGCCGCGCGGCCTCCGCGCGCACCGCTCCGGCCGCCGGCTCGTCCAGCACCGTGTGCACCGTGCGCAGCCCGTTGCGCAGCAGGCTCAGCGTGGCCGCCTCCGCCACCTGGTCGGTGCCGAGGACCAGGACGTCGGCGTTGCGGAACGCGGCGAACCTTCCCGCCGCGTCGTCCACGTAGTGCTCGACGTAGTCGAGCTGCGACCGGAAGTGCCGCGCGACGGGCTCCGGCAGCGTCGACGCGCCGGACGGACGGCTGTCCCGGACGAAGCCGCGGTCGAGCAGTGCGCGCACGAAGTCGAGGACCATCGTGCGCTGCGCCGAACTCAACCCGGCGGAGAGTTCCCGCACGGAATTGTGGCCGGTGAGATGCGGCGCCAACATCGCGGCGAAACGGTACGCGGTCCGCCCCTGCACGATGAATCCGTTTTCGCTGTTGCGGAACAGGACACCGCTACCGGTGTCGGCGAACAATACGTCGTGACGAAGCCGGGGACGCATATCCGAAAGATCTTCGCCTTTTACTTCCGCGTCGGCGCCGGCGTCCGCCGCCCGAGCGTTCTCTCCATTGACCGTCGTGGTCTCCACTGCCGTGGCCTCCTTGCCATTTCGAACCGACGCCGGCGGACCGGCGTGCCTCAGCTGAACCGGCGCCCCTCGTCCCGCCGGTAGGCCCAGATCGCCAGGGCACCGGTGCCCGCGATCCAGAGGCCGAGCATGACCATCGCCGTGGGGTTGATCTCGTAGTCGCCCACCGCGGCCCACACCAGCTCCACCGCTCCGCGGGTCGGCAGGTACGGCGCCACGGTCTCCACGAACCCGGGGCCGTCGCCCGGCGGGCCGAGCAGGCCTCCGCCGAAGGCGAGCGGGAAGAACACGATCTGGGTGAACGCCAGCGCCGCCTTGAACGGCATCGAGTAGCCGATCGCCAGTCCCAGCAGGGCGAACGGAATCGCCGCGACGACCAGCGCGCCGAGCGCCGCGGCCAGTTCGGCGGGCGACAACGTGGCCGGGGTGCCGATGGCGGCGACCACCACCACCGAGACCAGCGACAGCGCCATGAACGTGAACCCGGACAGGATGCGGCCGGCGAACCGCGGGGCGGACCCGGCGGGCAGGGTGCGGGTGTAGGAGTCCCACGGCTTCCCGCGGTCCTCCGCGACCCCCACCCCGTAGGTGAACAGGAAGCTCATCATGAGGGCGAACGTCACCACCGAGGCCGTGGCCTGGGTCGCTTCCGCGGGATCGTCCCGGGTGAACGGCACGACGAAGAACAGCATCACCGCCACCGGGAAGAACACGTTGCCGATGACGGCGATCGGGATCCGCACCGTCTCCAAGATCTGGTACTTGGCGTGCGTGGCCACCAGTTGCAGCATGAACTCGCTCCCTCGTCGGCGGCGCTCAGACCGCGGCGGCGTCGGCGTCGCCGGCGGTGGTGATGGACAGGAACGCCTCTTCCAGCGAGGTCGTCCGGATCTCCAGGTCGGAGAACACCGCCCCGGCGGCGACCAGGTCGCGGACGAGCCGGTCGGCGTCCCGGGTGAGCAGGTTGGTGCGGTCGCCTTCGCGCTCCACGCCGAGGAGCCCGTCGAGTGGGGGGACGGTGTCGATCCGCAGGCTCACGCGGCGGATGCCGACCATGCCGCGCACCGACTCCAGCGAGCCGTCGGTGAGAATCGTGCCGTCCCCCATCACGATGACCCGCTCGGCGAGGGCCTCGATCTCCTCCAGGTAGTGGCTGGTGAGCAGGACGGTCCCGCCGTCGGCGTGGTAGTCCCTGATGCCCTGCCAGAGGGCGTGCCGGGCCTCGACGTCCAGCCCGGTCGTCGGCTCGTCGAGCACCACCAGCCGGGGACGGCCGACGAACGCCAGCGCCACCGCGAGCCGCCGCTGCTGCCCGCCCGACAGGCCGCCGGTCTGGCGGCGCTGCAAGCCGTCCAGCCCGAGGCGGCCGAGCAGCTCGTCACGGTCCACCGGATCGGGATAGTGCGCGGCGACGAAGTCGACGCACTCGGCGACCCGCAGCGTCGCGGGCAGGCCGGTCTCCTGCGGGGTCACGCCGATGGCCCGCCGGCTGGCCGGGGAACGCGGATCGCCGCCGAACAGCTCCACGGTCCCCGAGGTGGGGCGGCGCAGCCCGATCAGCATGTTGATCAGCGTCGTCTTACCGGCGCCGTTGGGTCCCAGCAGGCCGACCAGCTCGCCCGCGCGAATCTCCACCGACACCTGGTCGACGGCCACGATCCCGCCGTACCGGCGGGTCGCCGCGACGGCGCGCGCCAGCGTCTCGGCCATAACGGGCCTCCATTCTTCACGGGCTTTTATTCACCGCGAAAACCGAATCCGCGCTGCCAAGTAGAACAGCACCGGAAATTCGTCGTCGACCGCCGCGGCGTCGAATACAGCGATCTGATAGCGGTCTGACAGTGATCTGTGAGCGTGGTAGTCCGGCACTGAGACCGGTCACTGCCATGCTTCGAAAGGGTTGCCCCACTCGAGAGAAAGGATCGACCATGCGCAAAGACGGAACGGCTCCGGCGCTGTCGGAGTTCAAGGACGGGCTGGACCTGCTGGAGGCCGAGACCTTCGAGATCCACGACCACACCGAGGGCGTGGAGGAGTTGGCCGGCACCACCAGCTGCACCAGCACCACCAGCAGCTGCACCAGCAGCAGCGGCACAAGCTGCTGCGACTAGACGGAGCCGCCATGAACGAGAACAACACCGGCACGATCTCCGCCCTGCGGGAGGAGCTCGAACTGCTGGAGACCGAGACGTTCCAGATCACCGACTATGTCGAGGTGATGGACGAGGTCGCCGGGACCACGAGCTGCACCAGCACCACCAGTAGCTGCAGCAGTAGTAGCAGCACCAGCTGTTCGTGACCGGGCAGCGGACGAACGGCACGGAAAGGAGTGATGCGGATGGACACCAAGCTCGCCGATCTGCGCAGCGACTTCGAGCTGCTTGAGGCGGAGACCTTCGAGATCCTCGACTACGAGGACGCTCCCGAGATGCTGGCCGACGGGTGCAGCACCAGCAGTTGCAGCACCAGCAGCAGCACGACCAGTTGCACCAGCACTGCCAGCTGCGCGTGACCGGGCAGAGCCCGAACGAACGGCACGGAAAGGAGTGATGCGGATGGACACCAAGCTCACCGATCTGCGCAGCGACTTCGAGCTGCTTGAGGCGGAGACCTTCGAGGTCCTCGACTACGAGGACGCCCCCGAGATGCTGGCTGGCGGGTGCAGCACCAGCAGTTGTAGCTGTAGCAGCAGCACGACCAGCTGCACCAGCACCGCCAGCTGCGCGTAGGCGGTGGTGTGCCATGGCACGTACGGGCGACGACCGCCTGTCGGATCTGCGTAGCGGAATGGCGACGCTCGAAGCCGAGACGTTCGAGATCCGCGACCATGTCGAGGCGACCGAGGATCTGCTGGGCTGGACGAGTTGTGACTGCAGCACCAGCACCGGGTCGAGCACCAGCAGTACCAGCACGAGCAGTAGCACGACCAGCTGTACCAGCACCGCGAGCTGCGCCTGAGTACTACTGCACGTGAGCACTACTGCGTGTGATTACTCCAGGGCGGGCCGCCGACCAGCGGTCCGCCCGCCACGCGCCGGCACGCCGGAGAAGGGACCGATGTGAACACAGCCACCGTGGCGAGGACCGATCCGAGGACGGCCGGTGCCTCCTCACCGCGGGAGCGGGACAGGGCGCGGGTAGAGGAGTTCCTGCTGGACCGGGCGAGCCGGTCTGACCTGCGGGTGGTTCCACGGGTCGCCGTCCTGGGCGAGACCGACGTCCTGCGCGCCGCGTCCACTCCGGCCGGGGCGCGACCGGACGCGCCGTTCGCCCAGGGCACGTTCCCGATCCACCTGACACCGTTCTCGGCGCTGTTCGGCCCGGCCATCACCGACGCCGAGCGGGCGCCGTGTCCGGACTGCCTGGCCCGGCGCTGGCAGCGGTTGCAGAGCGCCGAGGAGCGGGAGGCGCTGGAGAACGGCCTCGCCATCCGTTCCGTCGCCGGCTCCCCCTACCTCACGGCGTCGGCGCTGGAGATGACGTGGCACCTGTTCGAGCAGGTCGCCTCGCTGCGGGCGGACGACGCCCGCGTACCGCCCGTCCACGAACTGCGCTTCGACACCCTCCGGGTCCGGCGCTACCGGCTCCTCGCCGACCCCGACTGCCCCACCTGCCGCCGGCCGCGTCCCGGCGACCGCGAGGCCGCCCGGCTGGAGCTGACCGACCGCGCCAAGCGCGCCCCCGACAGCTACCACCTGCGGTCCGCCACGGACTACGACCTGCCGTTGGACGCCCTGGTCAACCCCGTGTGCGGGGTGCTCGGACGCTCCGCGCACCACGACGTGACCAGCCCGACCACCGCCCCGGTCAACGGGCAGCTCAAACTGCGCATCGCCGACCGGCTCTTCGACGTGCACTGGAGCGGTCACTCCGACTCCTTCGACGACAGCCTGGCCTGCGGCGTCCTGGAAGGGCTCGAACGGTACGCGGGAGGCCAGCGGCGAGGGCTCGACGACGTCGTGGTCGACACCTACGAGCGGTTGGCCCCCGACGCGCTGGACCCCCGCGACTGCGGCGTGTACGACGACGAGGTCTACCGCAGCGACCCCATGTTCACCGCCTTCGCCCCGGACCAGCCGATCTCCTGGGTCTGGGGGTACTCGCTGCGCGACGAGCGGCCCCTGCTCGTCCCCGAACGCATCTCCTACTACATGGAGCGGCGGGCCGGGGACGGCGACTTCGTCCACGAGTGCTCGAACGGCTGTGCCGTCGGCGGCTGCTTGGAGGAGGCCGTCCTGTTCGGGATGCTGGAGCTCATCGAACGGGACGCGTTCCTGCTCGCCTGGTACAGCGGGGCGCGACTCCCCGAGATCGACCCCGAGACCGTGCCGGACCCGTCCGCCCGGATCATGATGGACCGGGTGCGGATGCACGGCTACGACGTCCGGCTCTTCGACAACCGGGTGGACCTGCCCGTCCCGGTCGTCACCGCCGTCGCCGTCCGGCGCGACGGCGGCGTCGGCACGCTGTGCTTCGCGGCGGGCGCCGGGCTCGACCCGGCCGCCGCCGTGCGCGGCGCCCTCTGCGAGATCGCCTCCTACATCCCCACGATGCCCGAGCGGGTCACCCGGCTCGGCGACGAGCTGACCGGCATGGCGCGCGACTTCTCCAAGGTCTCGCACCTCACCCACCACGCCGCCCTGTTCGGCCTGCCGGAGATGGCCCCGCACGCGCGGACCTTCCTCGCCGACCGGCCCCTCCAGGACATGGGCGACCTCTACCGCGACTGGGAACGGGACCGTCCCCGCACCCTGAACCTCCTCGACGACATGCGGTTCTGCCGTGACCTGCTCGTCGGCGCCGGGTTCGACGTCATCGCGGTGGACCAGACCGCCCCGGAACAGGCGATCTCCGGCCTGCGCAACGTCTGCGTGATCGTGCCCGGCCTGGTACCCATCGACTTCGGCTGGAGCAAACAGCGCGTCCTGCGCATGTCACGCCTGAAGACGGCGTTCCGACAGGCTGGACGACGAAGCGACGACCTCCGGGACGAGGAGGTGCACCGCGTCCCCCACCCCTTCCCCTGACAGGGACCTATGGCGTATTCGAAGTGGCCCCAACCCGCACGCGAACGCGTGACCCGCCCGGTGCAGCGACGCCGAAGGCGAGCGCAACCGGGCGGATCGCGAAGCGATGCGCGTTCGCACCAGGAACGGTCACGCAGCGAGCCGCCAGGCGAGCGAAGTGGGCCGGTCCTGCAATAAACACAGCCCGCACGCGAACGCGTGACCCGCCCGGTGCAGCGACGCCGAAGGCGAGCGCAACCGGGCGGATCGCGAAGCGATGCGCGTTCGCACCAGGAACGGTCACGCAGCGAGCCGCCAGGCGAGCGAAGTGGGCCGGTCCTGCAATAAACACAGCCCGCACGCGAACGCGTGACCCGCCCGGTGCAGCGACGCCGAAGGCGAGCGCAACCGGGCGGATCGCGAAGCGATGCGCGTTCGCACCAGGAACGGTCACGCAGCGAGCCGCTAGGCGAGCGGAGTGGGCCGGTCCTGCAATAGACGGGTGTAGGTGTGCAGCAGCGTCGGCATGGCGAACCGGTCGAGGCCGTGGCCGCGCAGCAGCCCGGCGTCGAACAGCTCCTCCAGTGCCTCTTCGGTGTCGGGCAGCGACGTGCCCGTACGGTCCGCGATGTCGTCCGCGCCGAACACCGACCGGGCCCGGGTCTCGGCGAGGGCGGACAGCAGCCGCCGCGCGTCGGGACCGAGCCGTTCGCACGACACCTCGAAGGCGCGGCGCACGGAGATCCGCGGCCGCCTCCCGACCGCCAGCCGGGCGAGCGGGTCGGCGGCCAGCCAGGCGACGAAGTCGCCGAGGTCCTGTCCCGGACGGCCCGCGAACCGCGCCGCCGCGATCCGCAGCGCCAGCGGCAGCCCGTCGCAGATCTCGGTGAGCGCGACCGCCGCCGCGCGTTCCCGCTCCACCCGCTCGCGTCCCAGCATGCCCGCCAGTAACTCCAGCGAACTCTCCGTGGGCAGCGGCCCGATCTCGTACGAGCGCACCCGCCACCGCGCGGTGAGTTCGCCCAGGCTGGTCCGGCTGGTCACCAGGACCGCGCTGCCGGGGCTGCCCGGCAGCAGCGGCTCGACCTGCCGGGCGTCCTGGGCGTCGTCGAGCAGGAGCAGCACCCGGCGGTCCCGGACCATGGCGCGGTAGGCAGCCTCCCGTTCGGCCTGGTCCTCGCCGAGGTCGGTCGGCCGCAGTCCGGCGATGCCCAGCAGCTCGCCCAGCAGTTCCACCGGCGGGCGTGGCCGCCCGGCCTCGGTGCTGAGCCGCAGGTACCACTGCCCGTCCGGGAAGAGCCCGGCGACGTCGTACGCCACCGACAGCGCCAGGGCCGACTTGCCCGCCCCCGGCTCGCCGCGGATCGCGGTGACCACGGCCGTTCCGTCCCCGGCGCCCTTGGCCAGTTCGTCGGCGATCCGTCCGGCGATCTTGCCGCGCCCGACGAATCCGGGCGGCTGCGGCGGGAGCCGGCAGTGCGGCCCCAGGGCCTGCGGGCCGGGACCGAGCGGGCCGAGAGCGGACGGGCCCGCGGTGTGCGGGCCCAGGATGTGCGGAGCCGGACGCCCCGGCGGGTCGTCGGCGAACTCGGTCACCTGGATCTCGCCCTTGAGGATGGCCAGTTCCATCCGTTGCAGGCCGGACCCCGGGTCGACGCCGAGCTGTTCCAGCAGGATGCTCTTGATCTCGTGGTAGGCCGCCAGCGCCTCGGACTGCCGTCCCGAGCGGTACAGCGCCTCCATCAACTGCTCCCAGAACCGCTCCCGCTGCGGGTAGGTCGCGGTCAGTCCGCGCAGCTCCGCCACGAGATCGCGGTGGCGGCCGAGCGCCAGGTCGATGTCGATCCGCCGCTCGCGGGCGGCCAGCCACTCCTCCTCCAGCTTCGGCACCTCCTCGCGAAGGAGCACGTCGGACGGGATGTTGGCGAGCATGGGCCCGCGCCGCAGCGCGAGCGCCTCGTTGAGGCGGCGCGACTCCTCCCTGGGGTCGCCGCCGCGCCTGGCCCGTTCCACGAGCTGCCGGAAGCGCAGCAGGTCGAGCGTCTCCGGAGTCGCCTCCAAGCTGTAGCCCCCGGGCAGCGTGAGTATGGAGCTCCCCGGCGTCCCGTTCGCCGCGAGGGTCTGGCGCAGGCGCATCACGTACGTCTGGAGGCTGGACCGCGGATTGCGCGGGTTGGCGTCCCCCCACACGATCTCGGTCAGCCGGTCGTTGCCCAGGAACTCGTTGGCGTGCAGGAGCAGCGCCGCCAGGACGACGCTCGGTTTCGTGGCCGGGAGCGGAAACGCGTGCCGTCCGTTCGCGATCTCCACCGATCCCAGCAACCTGAACTGTGCAACCACCGTGTCCTCCACAGCAGTCGTTCGTCCAGCGGCGGCGCGTGCCGCTGGACGTCCCCGTATCCCCGTATGCGGCCGAGTCTCTCCGATCAGAACCGGAATCGGTACTGTCCAAAGGTGGAACATCTGCGTGGGAACGTAGACTAATCACCCGAAAAATCGGTCAATCTCCGCCACAACACAACAAACCGCACCCGGGAATCGCAGTCGCTCTTGGCCAGCACGCGGGACACGTGCTTCTTCACCGTGCTCACCGTGATGCCCAGCCGTACCGCGATCTGCTGGTTGCCCAAACCCTCCGCGACCAACTCCGCGACCTGGGTCTCCCGCGGCGTCAGGAGCGGGCGCGCGGGCATCCGCGCGACGTCCCGCGCGAGCGGCGCGAGCTGCCGCCCGAGCAACTCCAGGACGGTCCGTCGCCGGGGCGTGCCGGGCCTCGGCACGATGATGAGAAGCCGGTCGCCGCTCCCGTCCGCCAATGGCACGACCGACCGTAACCGGCCGTCCTCCCGCGAGTCCGTCGCGCCGGTGACCTCTTGGAGCCGCACGGTCGCGTCCGTCCAACCGAAATGCTCGGCGAGCGCGGTCCGCAACCGGTCGCCGAAGCGCGCCATGTCGGCCGCTCCGCGCACATCGTCCAGGACGAGCAGCATCCGTTTGTAGTCGGCGGGATCAAGCGGGCTCATGGTCATGCCACCACAGCGCGAGCTGCGCGCGCCCCCGGCAGCCGGCCTTGGCCATGGCGCGCGTCAGATGCTTCTTCACGGTGTCGGTGGTGACGCCGAGCCGGTCGGCGATCCGGCGGTTCGACATGCCCTGCGCGACCAGGCGCACCACGGCCTCCTCCCGCCTGGTCAGCGATATCAAAGCCGTGTTCCGCCGCACGCCGGACAGATGCTCCGACATCCACGGCGCCAGATGGGACTGGAGCCGGCGCAGGATGGCGCGCTCGCGCGCCCCCGGCCCCGGCCCGTCCGGAAAGCACACGCTGATCAGCACCCTGGTGCCCGGGGTCGCCTCGATCGTGCCGCAGAGGGTCCTGGCGAAGTTCTCCGGGCCGGGTCTTCGCCCCGTGGTCGGGGTGCCGATGGTCACCCGGGCGCCGGTCCAGTCGAGATGCCGCGCCAGCGCGTCTCCCAGACGTTCGAAGAAGCGGTCCTGCCCCACCGCGTCCGCGGACGTCTCAAGAACACGGAATATGCGTTGGTAGTCGTCCAGATCCAGAGTCTGCGAGTCCATGATCATTGAACGTTAGATCACCTACCCTTACGGGTGGCTAACCTCCGCGTCCGGTTGCTCGTCGAGCGAGGCCGATCCGGTGTCGATCCGTTGCCGCCGCGTCCGACGGTCAACGGTTCCATGGCGGTCAGGACGGGCGGGCGGCGGGTTCGCGGTCCGAGCGGGGCCAGACGTAGGGCAGGTCGGCGGGCACGCCCGGGAAGATCGGCCCGTAGAACCCGGGATCCTTGCGGACCAGCGCGGAGCGGTGGCTGAGGTGCAGCGCCGGGTCGCCGAGCCATGGCGGCAGCTCACCGGCGGCGGCCAGCCGCTCCTGGTCCCGGGGCGGTTCGATGCCCGAGGTCTCCGCCAGCGCGGCCGTCAGCGTGGCGGCGCAGGTGTCGCGATGCCCGAGCGCGCACCACGAGCGGCAGATCTCCAGCCCGTAGCGGACCAGCGCCTCCTCGTACCCGGTCCACATCCGCACGGCCGGGTGGTTGCGCCAGCCGTAGCCCGGGACCGTCAGCCCGCGCAGGACCTGGATCGCCTCGACGCGCTGCTTTCCGAGCCTGCGCTGGTCGAGGACCCCGGCGGTGGCGGCGAAGTCCGCGTGCGGAAGAAAGGTCTGCACAACGTCCCCTGGTACCCGCTGAGCGGAGGATCGATCGTCCGGCCGGTCGCTTTCGGGTGATCGGGTGCCGGAGACGGGCGACGCTAACCCGCGTCCACATGGCCCCCTCGGGTCACCGGGGCGGCGCGTCGGCTCTCCTCGCGGTGACGGCTCGCCTGCGTCTCGATCCGGGCAGGGGACGGCCAGTGCACGTCGTGGGCGCAGCCGAGCCTTTCGAGCAGGCGGATCAGGCCGGCACTGGGGTCGACCTGCCCCTTCAGGACGCCGTGGCGGGCGCTGGTCGGTTCGATGTGGTGCCAGTTGTGCCAGCCCTCCCCGAAGGTCAACAGCGCCACCCAGCGGACGTTCGACGAGCGGTCACGGGTGGCGAAGGCCCGGTCACCGAAGCAGTGCGCGACCGAGTTCACCGACCAGGTGATGTGGTGGACGACCGCGTAACGGACCAGGCCCGCCCAGAAGAGCGCCGTCCAGAAACCCGCCCACGACCAGGAGAGCAGGCCCCCGGCGGCGGCCGGAACCAGGAAGGACGCGGCCACGATCGCCGGATAGGCCGCGTCCACGCGGCGGATGTCGGGGTCGGCGATCAGATCGGGCACCCAGTGCGCGCGGTTGGACCGCCGGCGGGCGCTGTAGAACCAGCCGACCTGGGCGTGCAGCAGGCCGCGTACCAGGGCGAAGCCGGAGTCGCCGTAGGCCCAGGGTGAGTGCGGATCGCCCGGCTGGTCGGAGTACTTGTGGTGCCTGCGGTGCTCGGCGGCCCACAACGTGGGCGGCCCCTGGAGGGCCAGCGCGCCCGCCAGCGCGAACGTCACCCGGACCGGGCGGGGGCACCGGAAGGAGCGGTGCGTCAGCAGCCGGTGGTAGCCGACGCTGATGCCGAAGATGTTGACGGCGTACATGACCAGCGCGAGCAGGACGTCCAGCGGCCCGACCGCGCGACCCCAGACGACCGCCACCGCCGCGAGCAGGACGACGGGCGGCAGCACGACCAGAACGATCAGGTAGGCGTGCCTGCGGGACCTGGAGACCTCGACCGTCTCCCCCAGCGCCCGGTCCTCCATCGTTCCTCCCGAAGGTCGGCCCTCATTGAACTGCGGAGGTGAAGCGGGCGGCAGTTGCCTGACAGATAGGCAACAGTCACCCTTTGAATCGATTTAGCTACTCCACGTTTCCGAAGTCTTGGCGTCCGGGCTCCGGACTCCCTACTCTCTGGCTACTCTCTGGATCCCGGCGGCTACGAAGTGCGGAGTTGAGGCCATGCGAACTGACGGGTATCTCGCCACCTACGACGCGCTCGTGCGGGACGATCCGTCCGCCGCGCAGGTCAAGCTGGCCGGTTGGTTACGGACCGAATGGCGGGATCTGTTCGCCGAGCTGCGCGCCGACCGGCCCGTGCTCGCCTCCCCGGCCTTCAGCCTGGTCACCCGGCACGCGGACGTCCTGGACGTGCTGTCCCGTCCGGCCTCCTTCCCGGTCAGCGCCTACCGGCCGGCGCTGGAGGCCGCGCTCGGCGCCCCGCACATGCTGAGCCGCGACGGAACCCCGTTGAACTGGCGTGAGAAGGGTCTGATGCAGGTCATGCTCGCGCCCGAGGACGTCCCCGCCGTGCGCGCGCTCGCGGGCGAACTCGCCGAACGGGCCCTCGACGAGGCGGACGGGGAGATCGACGCGGTCCGTGGCCTGTTCCGGGCCGTCCCGCTGCGGGTCTGCGCCCGCTACTTCGGTTTCCCGGGGCCCGACGAGCCGACGCTGTCCCGCTGGTCGCGCACGATTATGACCGACGTGACCACCAACTTCGCCGCCGAGCCCGGCGTGCGGGCCGCGTCGGTCGCCGCGGGCGCGGAGATGATGGCGTACCTGCGCGGCCTGGTCGCCGAGCGCCGGGCGGCAGACGACGCCGGCGCCGACGTGCTCGGTCGGCTGGTCCGCACCCGGCTGCCCGCGGAACTCGGGTTCGACGACGAGCGCGTCGCGGTCAACGTCGCCGGGACGCTGCTCGGGTTCGTGGAGAACGCCGCCGGGTCGATGACCAACGTGGTGTCCCTGCTGCTCGGCCGGCCCGACCTGCACGCCGAGGCCGCCGCCGCGGCCGGTGACCCCGAACGGTTCGACCCCCATGTCTGGGAGGCGCTGCGGTTCGACCCCTTCCTGAAGATGATCGTCCGCTACTGCGTACGCGACCATGTGCTGCCCAGCGGGGCGACCGTCCCGGCCGGACGCCTGGTCCTGGCCGCGGTCGCCTCCGCCATGTTCGACGACGCCGCCGTCGAGGAGCCGGCGGCCTTCCGGACCGATCGATCCGAGCGGGCCTGGCTGCACTTCGGTCACGGCCCGCACGCCTGCCTGGGCGTGCACCCCGGCCGGGTCGTGATCGCCGAGACCGTCCGCCGGATCATGCTGCGGCCCGGTCTGCGCGCGGAAGGGGACGTGCTCCGCGACCGGGACGTCTTCCCCGACGGCTTCGTCCTGCGGTTCGACGCACCGGCACGCGAGGGGGCCTGACCGTGAGCGACGCGTACCGGAGCGCCCGCGGCTTCGCCTCCGACGGCGCCCGCAACCGGCTCCGATATCTGGCGCTCACGCGCGGGCGTCCGCTGTGGCGGCTCGCCCAGAGGTCCACCGCGCTGCGCCGCCGTATCAACGCCACCGTGATCGACCAGGCGATCCGGGAGATGCCGCCGCGCCCCGAACCGCTGAGCACCATGGCGCCGTACACGTCCTGGTCCTCGCTGACCGACCGCACCTACAGCGGCCGCCACCTGCCGCCCGTCGCCGACCAGGAGACCGGACGTCCGACCGTGCGACGGGCCGCGGAACTGTTCGTCCGCGACGGCGAGATGACGCCCTGCCCGCGCTCGACCGTCCTGTTCGCGTACTTCGCCCAGTGGTTCACGGACGGGTTCCTGCGCGGGGAGTCCCGCGAGCCTCGCGACCCGCGCCGCAGCACCTCCAACCACGAGATCGACCTCAACCCGCTGTACGGGCTGAACGCGGAGGCCACCGACGCCGTCCGTGCCCATGAGGGCGGCCTGCTCAAGAGCCAGCTCCTCAACGGCGGCGAGTTCCCGCCCTTCCTCTGCGAGAACGGCAAGGTCAAGCCGGAGTTCTCGGCGCTGACGGCCGTCCGGATGGAACGGCTCACCGACGCGCAGCGCGACACCCTGTTCGCGACCGGCGGCGACCGCGGCAACGTCCAGGTCGGCTTCACGATGCTGACGGTGCTGTTCCTGCGGGAGCACAACCGGGTCGCGCGGACGCTCGCGGCGGAGAACCCCGGCTGGGACGACGAACGACTCTTCCAGACCGCCCGCAACATCGTCATCGTCGAGGTCGTCCGGCTGGTCGTCGAGGAGTACATCAACCACATCACGCCGTACCATTTCCGGTTCCTGCTGGACCCGCGCCTCGGCCGGATGCTGGCGCGCGCACCGTGGCACCGCCAGAACTGGGCGTCGGTCGAGTTCAACCTCGTCTACCGCTGGCACAGCCTCATCCCGTCCAGCCTGGTCGTCGGCGACACCGAACTCCCCACCGCCCGGACGCTGTTCGGGGCCGCGCTGCTCCCCGAACCCGGGCTGGGTCGGCTGTTCGAGGACGCCTCCGAGCAGCGCGCCGGACGCATCGGCCTGTTCAATACCGACCCGATCCTGCACGAGGTGGAACTCTCCTCGATCGCCGACGGCCGTGCCCTGGGCCTGGCGTCCTACAACGACTACCGCGCCCACTGCCGGTTCCCCCGGGCGCGCGACTTCTCCCAGGTCTCGGGCGTCCCGCGTGTTCAGGACGCGCTGGCCGACCGCTACCGAAGCGTCGACGACCTGGAGCTGTACGTCGGCCTGTTCGCCGAGGAGCCCGCGTCGCCCGCCGCCGTCCTGCCCCCACTCCTCACGAAGATCATCGCTATCGACGCGTTCTCGCAGGCGCTCACGAACCCGCTGCTGGCCCCCCGGGTGCTGACCGCCGAGACCTTCACCCGCACCGGGCTGCGGACGATCGCCGAGACCCGCACGATCGGTGACGTGCTCGCCCGCAACACCCCCGAGGACCCGCGGCCCCGGTTCGTGAGCATGACGTGGCGGGGAGCGCCGCGATGACCCCGGACGGCGAGGACGCCGCGCCGCGGTTGCGGGCCGCCGCGCGGGAACTCGCCGAGATCGCGCACACGCTCCGCGAGGCGTCCGCGCACGCCACGGCCGCGCTCGCCGATCCGCGGGTCGCCGCCGCCGCGTGCCGGGCACCCCAGGCGGGATGGCGGGCGCAGCGGTCGCTGGCCCGCGCCATCACGAACCCCGCCGGGCTCGGCTGGGCCCCGGCGGGCGGCGTGCTCGGCGTCCTCGGCGCCAAGGTCGGCGGGCTGGCCGGCGCGGCGAGCCTGCCCGTCTCCATCATGATCACGTCGTTGCGGCTGCGGATCGCCGCGGTCGCCCTCGCCGGCCCCGCCCTCACCGAGGACCCGCCGGTGCGCCGGCTGATCGAGGCGGCCAGCGAGGGCCAGGCCGACGTGGTCGGCGCGCTGCGCGCCCTCGTCAGGGACCGGGGCGGGGCGCGCGCCCTCACCGTCCTGTCCCCCGTCTTCAGCGAGATCCTCGCGCTGCGCGCGCTGCTCGACCGCAATCCGCTGAACGACCACACCGCCTGGCTCATCGCCACCGGCATGGGCGCCGCGACCGCCGACCCGCTGACCGGGCTGAGCAACCGTGTCATCGCGCGCCTGGACCGCGGCCGGGGCGCCGCCGTCCGCGCCGAGCCGACCGGGCCCGAGGCCGCGCGGTTCTGCCGGGAGGCGTCCCTGCTCGGCCTGCTCGGCGACCTGATCGCGATCGGGACGTCCGGCCGCGCGCTCATCCTCACCGTGCGCGGGCCCGACGGCGTCGAACGGTACGTGCTGCTGGCCCCAGGAATGCGGATGGGCGCACCCGACGGCGCCTCCCCCGCCGACCTGCTCGGCGCGTTCAGCGCCACCGTCCTGGACAGCGGCCCCTACAGCCGCTCCCTCGCCAAGGCGATCGCCGACCACCGCATCCCCGCCGGCGCCGACCTCGCCCTCATCGGCCACAGCGCGGGCGGCGCCGCCGTCATGAGCCTGAGCCAGGACGCCGCGCTCAACGCCCGGTACCGCCTCACCCACGTCATCGCGATCGGCTCGCCGATCGACTTCAAGGCGCCCGTGAACCCCGCGACCTGGGTCGTCAGCATCACCAACCAGCACGACATCATCCCGAGCCTGGACGGTCAGGGCGCCGGGAACTGCTTCGCGGAACAGCCCGGCCGGTACGTGGTGGACTACGCCGACCCGACGCACCTGTTCCCCGCCTGCCACAGCCTGGAGCAGTACGCCGCCAACGTCGAGCACGACCTCCCCGAGGCCCGCGCGCACATCGAGCGGCAGCTCGCGCCCTACAACGGCCCCGTCGTCGACCGCCGCCTCTACCAGTTGTACGACGACGCGCGCCGCCCTGCGGGCTTCCCCTTCCTCACCGTCGCCTCCCGGGTCGAGCCCACTCCCGACGGGCCGGTGAAGCTGCCCGTGTGCACGTCGGACGCGGCGGCCCTGACGGCGTGGTTCACGGTCGACGCCGCGTCGGCCGCCGCCGTGTTGGGCGATGCCGTCCCGGTGCGCGCCGGTGGGCGGTCGCTGGTAGCGCTGGACGTCCGCGACCACCGGGAGAGCACGCTGGGCCCGCACCACGAGGTCACCCTCGGTGTCCTGGTCCACGACCCGTGGTGCCCCCGCCCGGTCGGCGTCTGGCGGGACCTGCGACGCCCACCACAATGGCGTGGGGCGGGCCTATGGACGCTCGCCACGGCATTGAGCACTCCGGCCGCGGCCGCCGCCCACCGGAACCTGTGGAGCGAGCACGCCTTCACCGTCCCCATCCACGTCCGCCTGAATTCCCGGACCGCCGCGCTCACGGTCGGCGCCCTAGAAACTCGCGCCCTGACCTTCTCCGGGCCCCTCGGCCCGAGCAACCGGTCACGCTCGGGCGAACCGGTCCTCTACTCCACGCGAGCCGACGCCACCCTGCGCTCGGTCGTCCACGCCCAGGGACCGTCCCGCCTGCATCTCGCCCCTCGCGCACGGTTGCACGTCGGGGACGGCGACCACCCCCTCGCCGACGCGCTGCGCACCCTCGGCCTGGACGGCGCCCGCCCGTTCCTCTGCTGCCGCAGCCCGCACCAGTTACTCCGCCGCGACGCGGGCGCCCACGTCTTCCCCACCTAGGAGGCCGCCATGTCCACCCGCCGCTCGCTCGCCGACTCCGCCGCCCTCCTGTTCGCCGACGCCGAGGCCCTCCACGCTGCCACGTCCCGCCTACGCGCCCTGGCCCGGCGACTCCAGGACGACCCGACGACACCCCCATGGTTCGCCGCCGTCGCCGACGCCCACCTCACGGCGACCACCATCGCCGCCACCGACCTGGCCCGAGCCGCCACCCACCTCCAAGCCCTCTCCGAAAGCGCCACGAGGTGAGCAGCCTTCACCGTTCCCGCGTGAGAACCCGAAGCGTGGCTTGAGCCTGATCGACCACCTTCCGCCAGTTCGGCATGGCGATGAGTACCGCATCCTCAAGCGAGCCGTCGACGGAGCCGAGAAACTCCTCAATCGCGATATGCAGGGCCTCCATCGCTTCGGCCTCATCGATATCCACCAAAACCGCACCGATGTAATCGTGCGGACACTCCGCGACCGATGTGAAGTCGTAGAGGGCGCTTAGATTCTGATCAAGGTCCTCTATGAGATTCGGGTCTTGATACCTCTCGTCGACCCACATCTTTTGTTGATACTCGATATCGGAAAAGGTGCGAACCGCATCCACCACCATCTCTCGCATTTCTGGGAATTCTAACATCGAGTTCTTCGAGCCCTCTTGTTCGTCGGCGAGCCGTGAGCGCGTTCTCGGGGGACGCGCTCACGGCCGCGGAGGCGTGTCGCGAATGTGCTTGTCAGCTGTTGATCAGATCGAGGAGGCGGCTGACCAAGGGTGTGGTGTTCTTGATGACGTCGTTGGCGTATTTCTTGGCCGCGGGGTTGACCCCTTTCTTCAGTTCGACCTGCGACATCTGCACCGCGTTGTGCTGGTGTCCGAGGAGCAGGTTGAGGAAGGTGGTGTCGAAATCACGGCCCTTGGCCTGTTTCAGTGACTTCATCTCCGCCGCGCCGATGAGCGGCAGGCCACCGTGGGCGGCGTGGGAGTTCACCGGGCCCTGGAGGGTGGTCGGCTTCGACCATGCGGTGAGCCACGAGGTCATCTGCCGTACCTCGGTGGTGCTGTCCTTTTCGAGGGTCGTGGCAAGCGTTTGGACCTCTCCGCGACGGGAGCGGTCCGGGGCCAGCCGGACGATGTCGAGCACCTGCTGACGGTGCGCGATCATCATTTGGAGGAACATGACGTCGTCGGCGTCATGGTCGGCCGGTGCGCTCTGTTTGGGCTTCGCCTCTGCCGGATCGCTCGTGCCGCCGCATGCCGTGGACAGGACGGCGAGGGCGGCGAGCATCCCTGCTAGCACGCTGTGTCGAGAGCGGGGGTGGCGGGTGGCGGGGTGCGGGAGCTTTGGAGTCATAGTGAGCTCGTGAGGGTGCTGCGGTAGCGGGGGCGGGGGGTTGGACCGGTTCGGGGGTACGCGCTGGTTCTTCGCATGGACATCCCTTCGAGGTGGTCGTTGGGGCTGAACGTACGATCGTGCTCACTGTGCGCAGCGGTGCTTAGTTCAAGTGCCCAAACTTTCATGGTCAAGACTGGCACACAGCGCAAAGCGGATGCGGGCTCGTTCGCGGCAGAATTATGTTGATGCCGAGATATCTGACGCCGTCCGGGCCCGCGCCGCCGGGTCGGCCCCCCGTGCGGGGCCCGCGATGGGCGAGAGAGGTGGAGTGGTCGTCATGATCATTGGGGTTCTGAAGGAGGATCCACCGGGGGAACGGCGGGTGGCGGTGACGCCGGACACCGTCCCCCAACTGCAGAAGCTCGGGTACGAGGTGGTCGTCGAGTCCGGTGCGGGAGCCGGGGCGGGCTTTCCCGACGACCAGTATGAGGCCGCTGGAGCCGCGATCGGCGACGCGACCGCCGCGGACGTGGTGCTGGGCGTCAACCCGCCCGCGCCCGGACAGTTGGACGCGTTGCGGCCCGGTGCCACGCTGATCGGGCTGCTGAACCCCCGGCTCAAGCCGGAACTGGTGGAAGACCTCGCCAAGCGTCCCATCACCGCGCTGTCCCTGGACGCCGTGCCGCGGATCTCCCGGGCGCAGGCGTTCGACGTGCTCTCCTCGATGGCCGGCATCGCCGGATACCGGGCCGTGATCGAGGCCGCGCACGAGTTCGGACGGTTCTTCACCGGTCAGGTGACCGCGGCGGGCAAGGTGCCACCGGCGAAGGTGCTGGTCGCGGGGGCCGGTGTCGCCGGGCTCGCGGCGATCGGCGCGGCCGGGAGCCTGGGCGCGATCGTCCGGGCCACCGACCCGCGGCCGGAGGTCGCCGACCAGGTGCGCTCGCTCGGCGGTGACTATCTCGCCGTCGCCGAGCCGGAGCCGGACGACACCCCGGACACCGGTTACGCCAAGGAGATGTCGGACGACTACAACGTCCGCGCCGCCGCCCTCTACGCGGATCAGTGTCGTGAGGTCGACATCATCGTCACCACCGCGCTGATCCCGGGGAAGCCCGCGCCACGGCTGATCACCGCGGAGATGGTGGCGACCATGCGCCCGGGCTCGGTGATCGTCGACATGGCCGCGGCGAACGGCGGCAACGTCGAGGGCACGGTTCCCGGCGAGCGGGTCGTCACCGACAACGGCGTGATCATCCTCGGTTACACGGATCTGGCCGGGCGGCTGCCCGCGCAGGCGTCCCAGCTTTATGGGACCAACCTGCTGAACCTGATGAAGTTGATGACGCCGCAGCGGGACGGGCAACTCGTCCTGGACTTCGACGACGTCGTCCAGCGGTCGATGACCGTCGTCCGTGAAGGTGAGCTGACCTGGCCGCCGCCTCCGGTGTCGGTGTCGGCGGCTCCGGCGAAGACCCAGCCGGCGCGGGAGGTCGAGGCGGACGCCCCGGAGAGCAAGCCCGATCCGTTGCTCCGCCGGCTCGGTGTCGCCGTCGCCGCCGCCGCGACGTTCGGTCTGATCGCGCTCTCCCCGGCGGCGTTGCAGGTGCACCTGACCGTGTTCGCGCTCGCCATCGTGATCGGCTACTACGTCATCGGGAACGTGCACCACGCGTTGCACACCCCGCTGATGTCGGTGACCAACGCGATCTCCGGGATCATCGTGGTCGGCGCGCTGCTCCAGATCGGCACGGGCGACGCGGCGATCACCGTGCTCTCACTCGCGGCGATCCTGCTCGCGAGCATCAACGTCTTCGGCGGATTCGCGGTCACCCGCCGCATGCTCGCCATGTTCGTCAGGAGCTAGACGATGACGATCGCAACCACGGCGACCGCGGCGTACATCGTCGCCGCCCTGTTCTTCATCCGCGCGCTGGCCGGGCTGTCCCGGCACGAGTCCGCCCGCCTGGGCAACACCTACGGCATGCTCGGCATGGCCGTGGCGCTCATCGCCACCGTGGCCCTCACCATCGACGGCGACATCGGCCTTCCCGCGTTCGGGCTGCTCGTGGCCGCGGTCGTGGTCGGCGGGCTGATCGGCCTGAACCGGGCCAAGGCCGTGGAGATGACCGCGATGCCGGAACTCATCGCGCTGCTGCACAGCTTCGTCGGGCTGGCCGCCGTCCTGGTCGGCTGGAGCGGCTACCTGCACGTCGAGCACCACCCGGACGGGGAGGAGGCGGTTAAGCTCGCCCGCGAGGACATGCTCGGCATCCACAGCGCCGAGGTGTTCATCGGCGTGTTCATCGGCGCCGTCACCCTCACCGGTTCGGTGGTGGCGTTCGGGAAGCTGTCGGGCAAGTTGAAGTCCGCGCCGCTGATGCTGCCGGGCAAGAACGCGCTGAACGTCGCGGCGCTCGTCGCCTTCGTCGCGCTCACCGTCGTGTTCGTCATCGAGCCCGACCCGTGGGCGCTCGTCGCGGTCACCGTGGTGGCGCTGCTGCTCGGCTGGCATCTGGTCGCGTCCATCGGCGGCGGCGACATGCCGGTGGTGGTCTCCATGCTGAACAGCTACTCCGGGTGGGCGGCCGCCGCGTCCGGGTTCCTGCTCGGCAACGACCTGCTGATCATCGTCGGCGCGCTGGTGGGGTCCTCGGGCGCGTACCTGTCGGCCATCATGTGCCGGGCGATGAACCGCTCGTTCCTGTCGGTCATCGCCGGCGGCTTCGGTCTGGAGGCGCCCGCCGCGTCCGGCGACGACCAGGGCACGCACCGGGAGATCAGCGCGGAGGAGACCGCCGGGGCGCTCGCCGCCGCCTCCTCGGTGATCATCGTTCCGGGCTACGGCATGGCCGTCGCCCAGGCGCAGGCCCCGGTCGCGGCGTTGACCGCGCGGCTGCGCGACCACGGCGTCCAGGTCAGGTTCGGCATCCACCCGGTCGCCGGTCGCCTTCCCGGGCACATGAACGTGCTGCTCGCCGAGGCGAAGGTGCCCTACGACCTGGTGCTTGAGATGGACGAGATCAACGACGACTTCGGCACCGCCGACGTGGTCCTGGTGATCGGCGCCAACGACATCGTCAACCCCGCCGCCGAGGAGGACCCGGCGAGTCCCATCGCGGGCATGCCCGTCCTGGAGGTGTGGAACGCGCGGCAGGTCGTCGTGTTCAAACGCTCGATGGCGACCGGGTACGCCGGAGTCCAGAACCCGCTGTTCTTCCGCGACAACACCCACATGCTGTTCGGAGACGCCAAGGAACGAGTCGACGACATCCTTCAGGCCCTCACGCCCGTGGTCGGACGTCCCAAGGCCGGCGCGCGGTCCTGAGCCGTCCTCAGGTCGCGGTCACTGCTCCGGTTTCGTGACGTCCAGCAGCCGGGCGGCGGCGTCGGCGAGGGGGATGGCCTCCTGCTCGATCCGGCGGAACGACGCCTGGCCCGTCGTGATGATGTCGTAGGCGGTCGCCTCGGCCTCGGTGAGGTGTCGCAGGGTCGCCTCGCGCTTCTTGAGCGGGCGGCCCTCCTTGTCGTGATTCAGCCCGTGCTTGGCGTAGCGGTGCAGGTCGGTGTCGTCCATCAGGATCGAGGTGACCTCTTTCGGCGGCGCGCCGTCCGGGCCGGGGTCGGCGAGCGCGGCGCGGAACCGGTCGAGGATCGCGTAACCGTCGGCGTCGATGTCGCCCCAGTAGACGACGTGGTCGGCGGCGCGGATCCAGGGCACGTTCGCGAGCAGGGCCGCGGCCGCCTTGCCGCCGCCCTCGACCACGATCGTGTCCGGCACCGGCGGGAACCAGAGCCGGGAGTCGCGGTTCTCGACGACGAGGACGATCCGCGGCCGGTAGGCGAGGTCGTGGACGTCACCGGTCGTCCACGCGTCGTGCCTGCGGCGGCCCGACCCGGCGTGGTCGGGGTCGACATAGGTCAGGTGCAGCACGGCCGGGCGGGGCCGGACCTCGGTTCGGACGTCGCGTCCGGCGATGTCGCGCAGTAAGGCGCCATGGGTGTCGAGCCACTTGGAGTGCATGCCGGGGACCGGGAGTTGACGGGCCGTCCACGCGCCCGCGTCCGGGTGCCGGCGCAGCCAGGCCACCGCCTTGAGCAGCACCTCGGCGTCGTCGGCTCCGATCCGGTAGGCGGCGCGGATGGTGGCCGGGGTGAGCAGCGCGCCGGTGGCCCGCAGCGACGACGCGAGTTCACGGGCGCGGGCGACGTCCACGGTCGGCGGTTCCGTCGGCGGTTCGGTTCCGGTGGTGAGGGCGACGGCGGCGTCCAGGTCCACGACGAGGGTGGCGGGGTATTCGGCCGTCACCCCCCGGACGGACACCGGCTTGCGGACGATCACCACGCCCTCGGGATGGTCCCGGTCGGCGAACTCGCGCCAGCTCATGTGCCACTCGGTCCAGGCCTCGGGCCCGATCCGCGTCACCCCGGTGCCGGTCGACACTCCGGGGCGGAGGGGGACGGAGAACATGACCGGGTCGCCGGAGCCGAGATCGGCGCACACGGCCTCCGCCCACTTCCGGTGGATCTTGCGGCGCAGCGACTCGACCGCGTCGGCCGGGGTGACCAGACGGGACGTCACGCGTCGGGAACCGCGACGATGGGTTTCGCCCATGATCGTCCCTCACTGTTCTTGAGAATGAGATATTCCGCGTCCACATGGGGTTCGATGGCGCTGTGCTTGTCATTGGGCGCGCCGATGACGAGTTGGAAGCCGAGCCCGCGCCACGCGCCGATGGCACGGCCGGTGAAGTGCGCGTCCGCCTTGATCAGCGCTTCGTCGAGGAAGACGGGAGCATAGCGGGGACGTTCGGCGCCCGCGTCCCCCAACTGGTAGCGCAGCGCGGCTCCGACAATGAACGCCACCAGTTCCTGGGACTCGCCGCCGGACTTCTCCCCGATGTGGTCGTAAACGGCGACATGGTTACCGGCGAGGTCGCGTTTCTCCGCGCTGATCCGCACATGGTTCCGCACGTCGACCAGGTCGGCGAAGTCGGGGGCGGTACGGCGGATGCGGTCGATCACCTTGGCCATCCGGTGGTAGGCGCGTTCCCGGTCGGCGTCCGTGGCGGCCTTGTCGATGGCGGCGCGGACGTCCCGCAGTTCCTTGCGGAAGCGGGCCCGCACGGCGGAGTGGCTTTCCTGCGGGTCGATGCGCAGCCGGTGCCCGTCGTCGGCGAACGGCAGCTCGGAGAGGATGCGGTTGACCGGGTCGATCCGGTCGCGGATCTCCCGGACGGCGGCGGCGAGTTCGCTGTCCAGGCTCGTCAGGTCGTTGCCGGAGAGTTTGAGGAGGCTGTCGCGCCACTCGGTCTCCAACTCGTGGAGGCCACTGGTCTCCAGGTCGGTGAGGAGACGGTCGAAGTCGCGGTAGGACGCTTCCGGGTCGGTGCCGAGGTTCGGGTTCGGCCAGCGTTCCACGAACGTCGAGAACGTCTCGCGCAGCGCCTTCCGTGACCGTTCGATCGCCTCTTCCGCCGACTTCCGGTCGTCACGCATTCTTTCGACGCCGCGCCGGTGTGCCGCGTCGAACTCCTTCAGCGCCGTCGCCGGGTCGGTGCCTGCCGGAGCGTCGTCGAACAGGCCCGCGAGGTACTCGCGGTGCTCCCGGCTCACCTCGGTGCCGGTCGCCTCGGCGTTGTCGAGTGCCCGCTGGGCGCCGTCCACCTCGTCGACGATCGATTTCCATGCCTCGTCGAGCTGCTTCACTTCTTCCTTCTGCCGGCCGACCTGCTCGGTCAGTCCGCTGAACCGCTGCTTGAGTTCCTCCGCCTCCTGCTGCAACCGGTCGATCTCCGGGTTGCCCTCGCGGACCTCATTGATGACGTCCGCCCAGCGCTTCCGTTCGGCGGTGACGGACTCGACGTCCACCTGGTCCCAGGACAGTTCGGTCAGGGCCTGGTAGGCGGTGCGTCGTTCCTCGAAGGAGTTGAGGGCCTGCTCCGCGTTCGTCGCCTGGGCGACGGCGTCGTCGAGCCGTTTCCGAGCGTGGTCGATCCGGGTGTCGAGGTCGGCGAGGAGTCTGGTGTTCGTGAATCCCAGCAGGTTGGCGCGGCCGTGACCGCCGTGCGCGCCCCGGCCGCGTTGCGATGTCTGGCCGGTGATGGTGAGCGCCTTCGGGTACTGAACGAGCAGTCTCGGCGTCTCGACGCAGACGAAGTCGAACCTGCGGGCGAGTTCGCTCTTGAGCCAGGCGGTGAACGGCGACGGCCGGTAGTCGAGCCGGCCGGGGAGCGTCTTGTCGTCCAGCCCGACCTCGTCCCGCATGCCGGTCTTGACGCCCTCGAACTGGACGCGCCGGGCCACGGACACCGTGTTGATCGCCTCACGGAACTCGTTCAGCCGACCGATGTCGATCAGCATCCGGGTGGCGAACCCGCCGAGCGCGAGGTTGAACGCCTCCCGCCACGGTTCGAACTCCGTCCGCACCTCGATCAGCTCGCCGACGAACGGCAGGTCGTCCGGGGTGAGCCCGGCGGCGTCGGCGAGAAGGTCGCGGGCGGCGTGCAGGTCGGTGGGGATGTTGCCGCGCCGGGCCTTGACCGCGTCGCGCTCGGCGCGGAGCCCGGCCAGGTCGCGCTCGGCCTCCTTGAGTTCGGCGGTCGCCTCGGCGAACTGGTTCTGTGCGGTCTTTCGCGCGTCGGTGTCGGCCAGCGCCCGGTGCGCCGAGTCGACCAGCGCGGCGAACTCCTGACCGGTCGAAACGGTCGCGCCCACGGTGTCCAGGAGACGGTCGAGTCGTTGCCGTGCGCGTTCGACCTCGGCCAGCCGCTGCTCGGCCCTGTCGACCTCGCGGAGCGCGGTGTCCAGGCGGTCGCCGCCCGAGGCGCGCAGGGTCTCCAGCACGGCGTCCCGCTGCGCCTCCGCCGCCTTGATCAGGGTGGTGGTCTCCGCCACCTCCTTCTCGACGCGGCGGCGGCGTCCGGTGAGGTCCCGCTCGGCGGCGCGCAGCAGGTCGAGGCGGCGTTCGTGCCGCCACAGCGCCGCCGGGGACGTCGGGTCGGTGAACGAGCCGACGTCGCCGATCACCCGCAGCCGGGTCACCGCGCGGTCGATGGCCTCCCGATGCTCGCGGATCGGCGTCAGCGCCCGCACCTGCCGCTGGGCGGTGATCATTCGTTCGCGGGTGCCGGACAGCTCGTCGAACTGCTGGACGACCTGGTCGGCTGTCGCCAGGGTGGTCGGCTCCTCCAGGACCATCGTCTTGTACAGCGCGTCGACGGTGGTGATCTGCTGGCCGGCCTGGATCCTGCCGAGCAGCCCGACCGCCTTGTGGCCGTCGCCGGCGGCGCCGATACCGAGCGTGGTGTGCAGCCGGGCGGTGAAGTCGCGGTCGGTGTCGAAGCAGGTCACGCCGGTCGCGACGACGGCGGCGCGGGCGAGCCTGCGGCTCGCGGGACCGTCCAGGTCGCGCAGGTCGTAGTCGTCGTCCCGGGTGGCGCGGACCACGACGACGTCGTCGAGGGTGCGCGCGGACGACGGCACGTACCAGGCCCGGAACGCGGTGAACACCGCGCCGCTCGGGTCGGCCCAGGTCATCGCGATCGCCGACCAGGTGTCGCGGCCGTCCCCGCGCAGCACCCGTGACTTCGTCTCGCCGCCCGTCCGTGACTCGTCGAGCTTCCCGCGGGCGTAGGAGAGGATGTTGCGCTGGTCCTTGCCCCGGGGGCGGCCGACCACCCCGCCGTTGGACGCCCCGTTGAACGGCGTGGTGTGCGGCATCAGCAACGCGATGTAGGAGTCCATCAGCGTGGACTTGCCCGATCCGGAACCACCGCTGAACAGGGTCGCGCCGGGGGCGAACCGGATGCGGTGATACCCGTCGTAGCCGCCCCAGTTGACCAGTTGCAGATCCCGCGCCACCCACTGCTGCCCCCGCGACGCGGCCGGGATCAACCCGAACAGGGTGTCGATCATGCTCATGGCGCGACCCCGTTCTGTTCCCGCAGCCACTGGTTCAGCTCGGCGAGCTTCTCGGTGCTCAGCACCACCTCCACCAGCGGCGTGATCCGGTACCGGCCCGCGGACTCCTCCACGAGCAGGCCGTCGGTGACCAGCCGCTGCACCGCGTTGCGGATCTCGCGCTGGCCGCGGGCGAGGTTGTTGTCGTCCGGATCGAAGTAGGTCAGCACGGTCTGTTCCAGCTCTTCGATGTCGACCCGCGCGGACGTCTCGCCGGTGCCGCGTTCCCGCTGGTAGACCGTCCGCAGATGGACCAGCACCAGGGTCTCGGCCCGGTTGTAGGGGTCGTCCTTCAGCAGGATCGGGACGTCGAGTTCCGCCGAGCGCACCTGTTGTTTGTAGGCGATGCCCCGGTCGTGGTCGACCACGAGCCGGACGAACAGGTCGTGCAACCGCGACTCGATGATCTGCTGGTTCTCCAGCAGCGTGCGCCACTGCGCCTGGTTCTTCTCGGCCAGCAGGAACCTGCGTTTCAGCAGCCGTACCAGCACACGCCGCACGTCGACGTCCAAGGTGCCCGTGTCACCGGCGAACAGTTCGGACGGGTCGTCCTCCATCGGGACCGGGTCGATGAACCCGGCCTCCGCGCCGGTCGACCAGCCGTCGTCGGCGTCGTCCGGTTCACTCATCGTCGCCCGGTTTCTCGTCTGCTGGTCTCGCGGGGGCGGCGGGGTTCGCGGCTCGGACGCCGCCGAACGCGAACCGTCGCCGGGTCTGGTCGGGCCGGACCGCCTCGACGACCGCGACCTCGGCCGTGTCGGTCATGCCGACGTCGTGCGCGATCTCCAACAGGCCGAGCAGGTCGACGGGTCGCCGTATCCGCTCGTCCGCCGCGGTGAACGCGGCCGCGACGTCGACGCCGTCCTCGTGGGCCGGGTCACCCGCGAACGCCTCCAGGTGGGCGCGCAGTTCGGCGTACTGGGGGCCGCCCCAGGCCCGGGTGTCGGCGGCCGGGACGTCCTCCTCCTCGTCCCACTCCCGCAGCGGGGTGGGCGGCTGGAGCGGCCGGGGATCGCTCATGGTCTGCCGGAGCTGCCCGACGGCGGCCACCGGCAGCCGGCGCATCGGCGGGACGACCTCCCCACGGCGCGACTCCGGCACCCAGGCGTGGAATCCGGCCATCACGTCCCGCAGCAGTTCGTCGACCTGTCGGTCCCGCATCGGGTCATGGTTGCGCACCTGGGTGGTGATGACGTGCGACGCCTGCCGCTGCGCGACCAGCACGTCCTTGACGCCCTGTTCGATCCGGCGGGCGATCTCGGCGAGTTCCCGCCGCTGCTGTTCCGGCATCAGCTCGGTGAACCGGTGCCGCAGCACGGTCCGCAGGAGGTTCCACAGGTCGTCGATCCGCGCCGGGTCGCCGATCAGGCGCAGCGCCCCGGCGAACGCCCGGCCCTCCGGTGTCGCGTCCATGATCTGTCGGCCGCGCTCCAGGTACTCGCGCAGCACCTCCCCGGTCGGCCGGACGTCCTGCCGCAGGTCGGCGACCACATCGCGCTGCATCGCCTTGATCGACTCGGCGACGCGGGCGAAGTCGGCGGGCAGCTCCCGCGCCAGATGCAGCACGTTCTCGGCCGCCTCCAGCAGTTGGTCGTCGGCGACGGTCTCGACCTCGCCGCCGCGTTCGAGCCGGTCGAGTTCGCGGCGGCGCTGGTCGATCTCCGTCTGGAGGCGCGCCATCCGGGCCATCACGTCCGGGTCGGCGTCCTGCGCGAGCCGCTCGACCGCCTCCAGCAGCGTCCTGACCCGGGACTCCGACACCCGCGTTCGGGCGCCGCCGACCCGTCCGGCCACCTCCAGCGCGCCGACACCGTGCGCGGACAGCCGGTACACCTCGACGTCGTCGGCGACCTGCCGCACCAGCCAACCCGCCTGCACCCACTGCCTGCACAGGTCGCGGGCGTTCCCGGCGGGCAACGGCTGGTCGCCGTCGTCGCCGTAGCCCGCGGCCCGCAACTGGTCGAGCGCGTCGGCGAGCTCCGCGTGGGCGTCCGCCACCGCCACCGTCGACCGCTCCGGCGTGAACATCATCGCCAGCACCGTCACCACGAACGGCGCGTAGGTCCGGTGAAGCAGATCGAGCATCGGGTTCTGGAACGCCCGAAGCGCACCCTGGTACGCGCCCTCCACGCCTCTTGTAGCCATCGCCGACCAGAGTAAGACCTGCGGCCGACACCGGGTGCCCAGACCCGGCACCCCCGTCAGGTCGCCTTGCCGCGGACGATGTGGACGGTCATGTCGGTGAAGTCAAGGGTGACATTGCAGGGCTTGTAGAACGGGTGGAAGAAGGCGGCCATCACGTCGAAGCCGTTGGGACTCTGCGCCATCTTCGGGTTCGCGCCGCAGTAGATCTCCCCGGCCGTGACGCCGCCGAGCCGGATCGCCTTCGGGTAGCAGGGGTAGACGACGACCGGGTGGCTGTGCGCGAACGTCTCAAGCGGGCGGTCGCGGTCGATGCGGACCCGCAACCGGTCCGCCGTCTCCTCGGACATGACCACGGCGCTCTCACTGACGCCGCCGATCGCCAGGCCCACCACCCCGGGGCCGGAGCCGTTGACGCTGCCGATGCTGTGCAGCATGTGCTCACGCGCCAACCACAGCGGCAGCGGCTTGGCGCCTGCCCGCGCCGCGTCTGCGCGCGCTTTCGCGGCGGCCTCGGGGGTCCGGCGGCGCAGGATCGTCCATCGCGCACGCGATCGCGCTCGCGCACGGCGGAACCCTCAGCGCGCTCCCCCGCCAGGACGGCGGCCTCGTCGTCCAGGCCGCCTTCCCCGCCGCCTGACCCCGGCCGGCCGAACCGCGCCGCCCCGACGGCCTCGACCGAACAGGTCCGCAGGCGAACCGACGGTGATCCTGACCCCTGGAGCTGCGCGTGTGACCGGCTCACCGGCCTCCATATCCTCAGTGGAGGCCCGATCTGGTGGCTGGTGGACGAGGTTCTCCCAACTCCGCGCGGATCGTCTCCTGGACGGCCAGGACCTCGGCCTGCCTGGTCTCCTGGCCGAGCTGCCGCCAGATGGCCAGACTCGCCTCGGCGTGGTCGAGTGCCTCCTCGGGACGTCCGAGCCGCCAGGTCGCGTGCACCAGTTCCTGGAGGGCCGCCGCCTCCTGGAAGGGGAACGCGAGTGCGCGGCTGGCGGCGACCACGGCCCGGAAGTCCTCGACCGCCTCGTCCGGACGGCCGAGTTCCATCCTCGCTCTGCCCCGGTTGGTCATCAGGTACTGCCTGACGACCGGCTGCCCGCCGACCCGGTCCAGCAGCTCCAACCCGCGCTCCAGCCACGGCAGCGCCTCCGCGGGGCGCCCGGCTCCCCGGATGTAGACGGCGCCGATGTTGTTGAGCACCTCCAGGTGCGCCGCCCAGTTGCCGGAGCGCTCGCTGACCGCCAGGCTCTCCCGGTAGGTCCGCAGGGCCTCCTCGGGGCGTTGACCGGCGTGGGCGAGCAGCGCTGACACGTTGAGCAGCCGGTCCAGGACGGCCGTTTCGCCGCCGTCCTGAGCGGCCTGGATGCCGCGACGGATCTGCGCCTCGCCCTCGTCGATCCGGCCGACCTGCCAGAGCCCGCCACCGAGCATGTACCGCGCCCGGGCCTCGGCGGACGGTTCGCCGCGGGCCCGGGCGGCGTCGGCGACCGCGGCGGCGGGGCCGTTGAGCCGCGGCCACAGGAACGCGAAGTCGCCCACGGGGTCGAGGGCCAGCAGCAGGTCCGCGGCGACCGCGATCGGCAGGCCGGGGTCCGCGGCGGCCTCGCGGGCGACTCCCAGGATGCCGTCGAGCTCGTGCAGCACCCACGCCTGCCCCTCGGCCAGGTCGTCGAAGGCGAGCCCCGGCGAGTGGGTGGCGGCGAACGCGTCGGCGAGCGTGCAACCGTTCCGTTCCAGCCGGTAGACGTGCCGGGCGGAGGCGAGATAGTGGTCGAGGATGCGGTACAGGACGGCGCGCCGGTCGGCCTCGGTGTCCTCTTCTCGGGTGAGCTGGGCGGCGTAGGTGCGCAACAGGTCGTGGAATCGGTACCGGCCGACGGCGCGCTGTTGCAGCAGGTGCATGTCCAGCAGGTTCTCAAGGATCTGTTCGGCCTCCTGGAACGAGATGTCGGCGATCTCGGCGGCGGTCCGGACGTCGAAGTCGGTGCCCGGGTGCAGGCTCAGCAGCCGGAACAGTCGCTGCTGGACGGGGGCGAGGTGCCGGTAGGAGAGGGCGAACGCGGTGACCACGCTGCGGTCCCCTGTGGACAGCTCGCCCAGCCGCCGTCGCTGGTCGCCCAGGCGTTCCGCCAGGTGGGCGAGGGTCCAGGTGGGGCGGGTGCGGAGCCGGGCGGCGGCGATCCGGACCGCCAGCGGCAGGAAGCCGCACAACCGCACCACCTCGTGGACGGCCCGCGGTTCGCCGGCGGCGCGTGCGTCGCCGGCGATTCGGGTGAGCAGTGCGGCGGCGTCGGCGGGCGGCAGCACCTCCAGGGACAGCGTGAAGGCGGCCTCCAGGTCGGTGAGCTGGCGGCGGCTGGTGATCAGCACCAGGGTGTCGGGGCTGCCCGGCAGCAGCGGCCTCACCTGTTCGGCGGTGGCGGCGTTGTCCAGCACGATCAACGCCCGGAGACCGGCCAGTTCGGCCCGCCACAGCCCGGCGCGTTGCTCCACCTCGTCCGGGATCCGCTCCCCGGGCACGCCGATCGCGCGCAGGAGCGCGTCCAGGGCGGCGGCCGTGGTGGTGGGCTGGGCTTCGGCCGCGTGCGCCTTCAGGTCGATGAACAGTTGCGCGTCCGGGTAACGGTCGGCGAGCCGGTGCGCGGTGTGCACCGCCAGGGCGGTCTTGCCGATCCCGGCCATCCCGTCAATGGACCTGATCACCACCGCGGTGCCCGCCTCCCCCTCGTCCGGCAGGGCCGACAGGAGCCGGTTCAGCTCGGTGGCACGGCCGGTGAAGTCGGCGACGTCGCGGGGCAACTGCTGGACGCGCTTCCCCCGAGCCGACGCCGGCGCCGGCGCCGCCAAGCCGGGGTCGCTGCCCAGGATCTGCTCGTGCAGTCGCCGTAGCTGGTCGGCGGGGTCGAGGCCCAGTTCCTCCGACAGTGCCACGCGGATGTCGTGGAAGACCTGGAGCGCCTCGGCGCGCCGGCCGGCTCGGTGCAGGGCCAACATCAGCTGCCCGGCCAGCCGTTCCCGCAACGGATGCGCGGCGACCTGCTCGGCCAGCTCGCTGATCACGCTGTGGTGGCGGCCCAGGTCCAGCTCCAGCTCGATGTCCTCCTCCAGCGCCGCCGTCCGCCTTTCCTCCCAGCTGTTCACCTGCGGCTCCAGCGCCGGGCATTCGAGGCCCGCCAGCACCGGCCCCCGCCACAGGCCCAGGGCGGCGCGGAACTCGGCAACCGCCTCCGCCGGTCGCCGATCGGCGGCGTACCGGCGCGCCCGCCTCACTCGGCGGTCGAACAAGGCGGCGTCGAGGGCGTCCTCCGCGATGTCCAGCCGGTATCCGGTCCCGGCCGCCGCCAGCCCGGCCGACTTCTCCTCGGCGAGCAGCCTCCGCAGGTCGGAGACCAGATTGCGCACGCGTTTCTCCGCGGTGGGCGGCGGCTCCTGCGGCCAGACCGCGTCCACCAGCCGGCTCAGCGGCACCACTTGGCCCGCGGACAGCAACAGCGCGGCCAGCACCTTCTGCCGCCCGGCCCCCCGCAACCTCACCTGCTTCCCGCCGACCCAGACCTCCAGCGGCCCCAGAATTCTGAATTCTCCAGGCATACGACATCAACTCTCGGCATCCCAGCAGGCAAGGTCGAGTCACCACCCAACTCGACACCGACGCCAGATGCAACACCGATACAAATTAGTGTCGTTACCGATCGATAACCGCATTATTCACATATTCCCCCCGAGTTCTGTAGTCCGATCTCACCTCCGATGTCATGCCGGGACAGCGGAAACGTCGGATCACGTCCGCGATCACGCAACCCGCCCCGAAGGTGGACGCTCCGTAAGTCGACGAACTCGCTTCAGCGATGGTCGCCGGGAGGGCGTGGACGACCACGCCCCCTTCGCGGCCGAAGACCACGCTTGAGATCATCAACGCATGGCGTATTTCAGACGGCGCAGTTTCGCGCCGGGCCTGCACATGGTGTGCGCGCACGCTTTCATGTCAACAAGTTCTGCGGCTCTTGTCACTCGACCCTTGCCGATACTGGTCGCTTCATCGAGCGACATCCTCAGCGGGAGACCGAAGAGATCGATGATCCTGGCAATACGCTCCCGAATCGTGCCAACGACGGTCAGGTGAGGGACGTTCAGTTCGTTGAGGGTCTGAATGAGGAGTTCATCGGACAGTTTTCTGAACCTCTCGGAGACCGGGTGGCGCCTGTCCGAAGAAAGCTGGAACTCTACCGGCAGGTGGACGTATCCATCGTAGGAACGTTTTGCATACGCTTTGACGATTTCCCCGTACGCATCCATGTACTGCTTGTACGACTTGCGACGGGCGGTGCCGGCGATACCATTCAGGAGGCTGCTCGGCAGCACGGCCTTCGGATCGACGCCTAGCCGCATCTTGGCAACACCGTGGACCCATTCCTGGATGACGGATCCATCAGAGACGAACGAGCCCGACTGAGCGGCTTCCCGGTGGATACGCGCTTCCAACCTCCCGAGCCCCAGGGTGGCCAGCTCGCGCGCCGACAGTTTCTCAGAACCCCCTGCTGGAACTAGATCCCGCAAGAATTCGTGAGCGGTCATCGCACGTGTGAGCGGGATGCCCGTGGCGATGGACAGTATCTCGGCCGTAGTCGACTTTCCGGTCGAAAAGGTCCCGGAAACCGCGAGCCTCAATTCATCTTCGATCACGTTCACTCCTTGCAGAGTCGGCGACCAACCTTCCCCCCGCGGCCGGCGTCCGGGCCGCGAGGCCCCGCCCGCTTCGGCTGCGCGCGGCTGTCCGCGCGACCGTCCAGGCCGAGGAGGTCCGACCAGTTGCCCCCCTCCGCGCGCTTTCCGGTTCGCTCCGGCACCTCTGGGTCGTCTGTCGTACGCCTGCGCCTTGCCTGGGTAGGGGTCTCTGGCGAGTAGCTTGCCGGGCGCCGTCCATGCCTGATCCATGCCCGGTCCATGCGGTGGGCGGGAGCGGAAGAGACGACCCCACCCGACCTCCGAGGAGCCCAGCGGGGAGGAGGACAGGCAGTAGCCGTCCTGGTCCCAGCGCTGGACCATCTAGCGTCCACTCTTTGGTGGCCGAGCGAACATCAGTCCGTGTATCGGTTCGGCGCCGGCTCAGGGTCGGGTCGTCTCCGCTCTCGGTCGTCGGGCTTACGCGCGGTCCTCTCGCCGGGCGGCCGAGACCCGTGGGCGGCTGGGACGAGGCCCGCCTCGTGGGCGAGGATCGCCGCCTGCACACGGTTGACCAGTCCCAGCTTGGTGAAGGCGCGGTTGATGCGGCTCTTGACGTTGGCCTCCGTCAGGCCCAGCTCCGCGGCGATCTGCGCGTTGGACAGCCCACGCGCGACATGGACGAACACCTGAAGTTCGCGTTCGCTGAGCCTGCCGAGCGGGCCGGGGAGGCGTGGCGTGGCGCGGGGGGCTCCGTCCACGACTCCGGGAGGCAGCGCGGAGAAGGCGTCGATGAGGCGTTTCGTCACGCTCGGGGCGAGCATCGACTCGCCGTCGGCGACGACACGGATGGCGTGGGCGAGTTGGTCGGGTGGGCTGTTCTTGAGAAGGAAGCCCGCCGCGCCCGCGCGGAGCGCCGCGTGGACGTACTCGTCCAGGTCGAACGTGGTCAGCATCAGGACGCGCGGCGGCGGCCCGGGGTGCGGCCAGTCGGTGAGGATCCGCCGCGTCGCCTCGACGCCGGTCATCCCGGGCAGGCGGACGTCCATGACGACGACGTCAGGGCGCAGGCGCCACGCGTCGGCGACGCCGCTCTCCCCGTCGGCGGCGTCGCCGACCACGTGGAGACCATCGCGGCGGTCGATGACGGCGCGCAGGGCCGCCCGGACCATGTCCTGGTCGTCGACGAGAAGGACGTGGACGGTCATCGGCGCCCTCCGGGCGGGAGGGTGGCGTGGACGCGCCAGCCGCCGTCCGGCCGGGGACCGGCCTCCAGGTCGCCGTCGAAGGCGGCGACACGCTCGCGGATGCCGATCAGCCCCAGACCGGAGCCGGGGACGGACCGATGGTCGGCCGGCGGCGGCCCGTTCTCCACCTGGACGCTCAGCGCGCCCGCGTCGACGCGCACCCCGATCCGGACCTCGGTGGGGGCGGCGTGCTTCACGACGTTCATCGCGCACTCCTGCGCGATCCGGTAGGCCGACAGTCGGGTCGCCTCCGGAACGTCGCCGGTCGCCTCGTCCAGGGCCAGGGTCACCCGGCAACCCGCGGCCTCAAGTATGTGGACGAGTTCGTCGAGGGCACGCAGCGACGGGCCGGGCCGTGGTCCCTCCTCCCGGGCGGCGAGCAGCCCGAGGATGCGCCGCATCTCCTCCAGCGCGACGTCGGCCGTGTCCGCGATGAGGGCCACGCCCTGGCGTCCCAGGGTCGGGTCGTCCTGGAGCACCTCTTCGGTGGAGCGGGCCTGGACGGCGATGGCGCACACGTGGTGGGCGACGACGTCGTGAAGGTCGCGGGCGATGCGGGCCCGTTCGGTGAGCACCGCGCGTTCGGCGTTCTTCTCCTGCTCGGCCCGCAGACGTTCGTTGAGATCTTTGAGGCGGGCCGCGTCGCCGTCGATGCGGCGGCGGCCCGCGCCGACGAGCCAGGCGACGGCGAAGAACACGACGAACGTCGTCGCGTTGACCGGCTCCAGCGCCCACAGCCGCGGCGCGGCGTCGTCCCGGGTGAGCAGCGTGGTCGCCACGGCCACGATCCCCGAGAGCGTCGCCCCGCCCAGGCTGGACGGGTAAGGGGCGTGGCGGGCCGCGGAGTACACGGCGAGGGCGAGAAAGTAGGGCCCCGGGGTGAGGTGCGGGACGACGCGCGTCGTCTCGAAGGCGACGAACGCGGCGGTCATCGTCGCGAGGACCACCAGTGGACGGCCGCGCCGCCACACGAGCGGAAGGCTCTGCGCCCCCCACAGCACCACGCCCGCCGCGCTCGGCGACGGTTCCCGGAACAGGATCGCCGTGACGTCGAACGCGGTCAGGCCGACGCCGAGCAACGTGTCGCCGAGCCGTGGCCGTTCCGCGAGGCGACGGCGCGCGTTCCGCAGGGTGACCGCCGTCCGAACTGTCCTCATTGCGGCAGAGTAGGCGCACTCGGAAGGCCCGGTGATCATCCTTGCGGTCGCATCGAAGGTTGCGCCGGGCGGTCCAAGACCGTCTCCTCAGCCGACGCCCCGCCGTACCCCGCCCTCCTAGCGTCTCCAACTGACCGACGCGGGCACGGGCCCGCCACCGATCAAGAGGTTGGGGAACGAATGAGAACGTCGACCGGCGCCCGCGGGCGTCCCCTCGCCCTTGCCGCCGCCGCCCTGATCGCCGCCGCGATGCCCGCGGCGTGGGCGGTGCGGGCCCAGGCGGAACCCCCTCCGCACGCGCCCCCCACGGCCATTTCGGTCGAGCGCGCGGCGCGCGGGGCCATCGTCTCCGCCGAGGCCGTCGCGGGCCTGACCCGGGACGAGGTCGCCGAGTACCTGACGCAGGCGGGCATGAACACCGCCGGGGTGCGCCACGGCCTGGACGCCTACCGGATCGTCTACCGCACCATCGAACCCGACAGCCGACCGACGACCGCGAGCGGCCTCGTCGTGCTGCCACGCAACGACCAACGTGACCTCCGGGTCGTCGCGTGGGAGCACGGGACGATGGTCACCAAGGCGCAGGCGCCGTCCGTCCAGCCACAGCAGCGCGCCGACGCGTTCTTCTTCGGTTCGGCCGGCTACGCGACCGTGGCGCCCGACTACCTCGGTCTCGGTCTGGGTCCCGGACGCCACCCGTACGGCGACGTCGGGTCGGAGGTGACCGCGTCGATCGACCTGCTGCGCGCCGCCCGGACGTTCACGGCGGAGAAGCAGCGGCGCCTTCACCGTCGCGTGCTGGTCTCCGGGTTCTCCCAGGGCGGTGCGGCGGCGATGGGTCTCGGACGGGCACTCCAGCGCGGCGAGGACGGCCACTACCGTCTGGGCGCCGTCGCCCCGGTCAGCGGCGCGTACGACGTCCAGCACGCGCAGATGCCCGAGGCGCTGTACGGGGACTCGCTCAATCCCAAGCAGACCACGCTGTACTTCGCCTACTCACTGACAGCGCTGAACCGGCTCCACCATTTCTACGACGAGCCGTCCGAGGTGTTCAACGAGCCGTACGCGGCGACCGTCGAAGAGCTCTTCGACGGCGAGCACACCTACCAGGAGATCGGTGCCGCGCTCCCGGCGACGCCGCGGGAACTGCTCACCCCTCGGTTCATCGAGTGGGCGTCCAGCCCCACCGGAAGCCTGCTGGGGGCCCTGCGCTCCAACGACACCACCTGCACCGACTGGACGCCACGGGCACCCGTCAGGCTCTACGGCGCGACCGGTGACAGGGACGTGACCATCCTGAACGCCGAACATTGCGTCGAGGCGCTCCGCGCCAACGGCGTGAAGGCGCCGCTCACCGACTTCGGGGACCTGCTTCATGGGGAGTCCAAGCGAGCGGCGCTCCCCGAGATCCTGACCTGGTGGGACGGCTTGACGCCCTGACCGTCGCCCCGCACGGTCGCCTCAGCGGAACAGGGTCGCCCGGGTGCCCATGATGATGCGGTCGTGCGGACGCAGGGTCTTCATGACGGTCTCCAGTTCGGGCCGCGCGAAGGCGACACAGCCCGAGGTCGGCCCCGAGCCGATGTGAATGAAGATCGCCGAGCCCCTCCCCTGCACGATCGGGGTGTCCGGCATCCGGTTGTAGTTGACGACGACGGCCTGCCGGTACGGCCCGCTCTTCATGATCGCCGACAGGTTCTCGTCGGCGGGCAGGCATCTACCGGAGTAGTACCGGTTGTAGCGGCGGTCGCCGATCGTCGAGCCCCAGCAGTCGCCGCTCTCGCGGAGCCGCCGGTAGGGCAGCGCGGTCCCGGGGTCGCCCTCGCCGAACGCCTCGGTCAGGCTGTACGACCCGGTCGGAGACTTGCCGTCGCCCTCCCGCTTGGTGCCCGGCGCGGCGAACCCGCTCCGTCCCACGTGCCCGGTGGTGGTCAGGAACGTCCTCCACCGGGCGCTGAAGTGCCTGCGCACGCACTCGGTGACGGTCACCTCGGCCGTCCCGTAGCCGGACGCGACGGCGAAGAGAACGTGCTTGCCGAAGCCCACGTGGTGGCGCGACCTTCCCTCGTTGAGCGCCGCGCAGGGGCCGTCCGCCTCCTCGACGTCGGCCGACACCGGACCGGAGAGGGCGAGGGGCAGCGCGAGGGCGGTGACGGCGAGCGCGATCGGGAACTTCTTCCCGTATCTCATGAATTTCCCTTTCTGAACCGGCGGGCGGAACATGGGCTCGCCCTTCTTGCCCGCAATATCCCGAGATTAGGGGATATTTCCATGACCCCGGCGACACCCATTAATTGGACATTGCCACAGGCCGCACCGCCGGTGCGACGGAATTGCGAATCCAACATCGACGCATGGAACGCTTTCGTCGTCACCCCGAAAGAAGATTCCCGAAATGCCCGGCACGCCGGTTCACACCGGCCGAGGCGGAAGCCGGGTTGACCGCCGACGACGTGGGCGGAGAAAGTTCGCACGGGTGGTGTAACGCGGGCGCCGGTCCGGACATCTGCCGGTTCGGAGGCCGAAGGAGGACCGTGTGGGCCGAGCCGCAACCGACCGTCAGCGCTTCGAGGAGATGTACACGGCGCACTACGACGCCGTGGCGCGCTACGCGTCGCGCCGGACGAGTTCACCGGACGACGCCGTCGACGTCCTCGGCGAGACGTTCCTGACGGCCTGGCGCCGCCTGGACGACGTGCCGCCGGGCGACGAGGCGAGACTGTGGCTCTACGCGGTGGCCCGCCGGGTCCTGGCCAACCATTATCGGGGAGCCGCCCGGAGAGAACTGCTCGTCACGAAGCTGCGCGGGGAGTTCACCGAGGCGGCTCCGACCTGGGAGCCGTCAGAGGTCGGCGCGGTCCAGGCGGCGTTCGGGCGGCTGTCGGCCGACGACAGGGAGTTGCTGTCGTTGACCGGCTGGGAGGGGCTCTCGCCGGGCGAGGTCGCGCAGGTCCTGGGCTGCCGGGCGGGTACGGCGCGGGCCCGCCTGCACCGGGCGCGCAAGCGGTTCGCCCGCGCGCTGGCCCGGGAGGGCGTGGACGTGGAGCGGTACGGGGCACGAGCGGTGGCGATGGCGGAGGGGGTCCTCGGATGAGCCTTGACGAGATCTTGAAGCACGTCGAGCCGGTGCGCGCCGTCCCGCCGATGGGCGAGGGCGCGCGGGAACTCCTCGACGAGATCACCGCCACCCCTCGGGAGACCGCGAGGACGCGGCGGCGGGTGCCGCGAGCGGTCGCGTGGTGGCCGCGTCGGCGGTTCACCGTGATGTCGGCCGCGGGGCTGGCGGCGGTCGCCGTCGCGGTGAGCTGGGTGGTGCCCGGCTTCTTCGGTCCCGCCCCGGCCGCGGCGCTCGACATCAGGAAGGAAGGCGGGTACTACGTCGTCACGGTGACGGACGCCTTCGCCGATGCCGAGCGGTACCAGGCTCAGCTCCGCGGGGCCGGGCTCGACGTCGAGCTGCGCGTCGAGCCGGTCTCGCCGAGCTTGGTCGGAACCGTCTTCGAACCGTACGACCCGCGCAAGAACGGGTTGAGCGCCGCGGAACTGTCCCGGCGGGACGACCTCGTCCAGTCCATCGAGAGCCCGGGGAGGTGCGCGGCGTCCCGCCGCTGCACGATCGGGGTGCGGGTCCCCGTCGGCTACCGCGCCTACAAGGGGCCGGAGCACCGGGGGCCCGCGAGGATCATGCTCGGGCGCCGGGCCCGTCCGGGAGAGCGTCACATCGGTTTCGCCCCGCTCGACAATCCGGGTGAGCCGCTCCAGTGCACCCGGTTCGTGAACAGGACGGTCGGTGAAGTCCGCGCGATGCTGCGCGCGCACGGTGTGACCGTCGCCCGGTTCGCCGTACCGCTGCGCGGCGCCCGGTCCTCGGTGCCGGTCTCCTGGTACGTCCACGGAGGCTGGCTGACCGAACCGGGGAAGGCGCTGCTCATCGCCGACCAGACCAGGACCCGCACGCCGGACCTTTCAGAGCCCAAGAGGTGTCCGGGCACGTCGTAGCCGCCCGGCCCGGAAACCCTCGAATGCCGAAGGAAGAGATCCTGTGAAGCTCGTTCGACTACTTTGCGTGCTATTGCTGCTGCTGTCGGTGGCGGCTTGTGGAGGTGGTTCCGACCCCTCCGGCGCCGGTCCGTCCGCCGACGCCGACGCGGAGCGGCTGCGATGGGCCAGGTGCATGCGTGAGCATGGCGTCAACATGCCGGACGACCCCAAGGACCTGCCGCCGGGAGGACTGGCCATTCCCGACAGGGCCGAACGGGCGTGCGCGGAACTCCGTCCGTCCGGCAGGACCATCGACATGAACGACCCCGAGACCCGCGACCGGTTCGCCGCGTTCGCCAGGTGCATGCGGGCCAACGGCTACGACATGCCGGACAACGCGCCGCCGGACGTCCACCTCAAGAACCCTCCGCTGTGGGACAAGGCGTCGAAGTCGTGCGCCCACATCTTGCGGGAGGAGCGCCGATGAGGCACCGGCGGTTCGCCGTCGCCGGGACGGCGGTCGTCGCGGTGCTGGCGGCGGGCGGCGCGGTGCTGACCGTCCGCGGCGGCGCCGAGGGGACGGCCGCCGCCGAGCGTCGTCCCCTCGACACGGTCACGATCGCCCGCGGTGACCTGGTCGACACCAAGACCGTCGACGGCACGCTCACCTACGCGGGTGGACGCGAGGTGACCGGCGCCGCAGCCGGGATCGTGACCTCCATACCGAAGCCCGGCCAGGTGATCGAGCAGGGCGAGGCGCTGTACCGTGTGGCGCGCCGTCCGGTCGTGCTCATGTACGGAAAGCTTCCCCTCTACCGGACGTTGCGCGCGGGCATCCCCGACGGCCCCGACGTCGAGCAGCTCGAACGGTCGCTGCGCGCGCTGGGCCACGCCGACGCCGTGACCGTCGACGACCATTTCTCCTCCGCTACCGCACGGGCCGTGCGCGCCTGGCAGGACGCCGCGGGCCTGGCGGAGACGGGGACCGTGGACGCCGCGCAGGTGGTCTTCCTGCCCGGGGCTGCCCGGGTCGCCGAGGCGAAGGCGGCCGTCGGCGACAGGGTCGGCCCCGGCACGGTCGTGCTCGCCGTGTCGGGCACCGAGCGCGTCGTCCACGTCGACCTCAAGGTGACCGACCAGGCCCTGGCGCGGCGGGGCGGCCCGGCGACCGTCGAGCTGCCGAACGGCACCACGCTGCGGGGGAAGATCGTCTCAGTGGACGGCGTCGCCGAACGGAAGGGCTCCGGGCAGGGCGAACCGGCGGGCGCCGCCGCGGAACCGACCGTCGACGTCGTGATCGAGCCGTCCGGGGACGCGGACACCGGCGGCCTCGACCGGACGCCGGTGACGGTGACGCTGGTGAGCGAGCGCCGGGCGCGGGTGCTCACCGTGCCGGTCGAGGCGCTCCTCGCCCTCCGCGAGGGCGGCCTCGGCGTGGAGTTGGTGGGCCCGGACGGCGGCCGCCGCGTCGTCGCGGTCCGGACGGGCGCCTTCGGCGGCGGTCGCGTGGAGATCTCCGGGCCGGAGGTGCGCGAGGGCCTGCGGGTCGGGGTGCCGCGCGCATGATGGTCGAGGTCACCGGTGTCACCAAACGCTACAACGCCCAGGTGTGGGCCCTGCGGGGCATCGATCTCGGCATCGCGGCGGGTGAACGCGTCGCCATCGTCGGGCCGTCCGGTTCGGGGAAGTCGACGCTGCTGCATCTGATCGGCACGCTCGACCGTCCGACGTCCGGGCGGGTGAGCGTCGCCGGGCACGACACCACCCGCATGTCCGACCGGGGGCTGTCGGCGCTGCGCGCCACCCGCGTCGGCTTCGTCTTCCAGCAGTTCCATCTGGACCCCGGCGCGTCCGCGCTGGGCAATGTCGCCGACGGGCTCCTGTACGCGGGCCGCCCGCCGGTCGAGCGGCGCGAGCGGGCCCGCGAGGCCCTGCGTCGCGTCGGGCTCGGGCACCGGCTGGGCCACCGGCCGCACCAGCTCTCCGGGGGCGAGCGGCAGCGGGTCGCGATCGCCCGCGCGGTGCTCGGCGACCCGCCGCTGCTGCTGGCCGACGAGCCGACCGGGAACCTCGACTCGGCCTCCGGCGCCGAGGTGCTCGCGCTGCTCGGCGATCTGCACGCCGCGGGCACCACCGTCGTCCTGATCACCCATGACGCCGAGATCGCCGGATGGTGCCCGCGGCGCGTCCACATGCGGGACGGCGCCGTGGTCGCCGACGAACGCGCCGTCCACGAGCGGGACGTCCGTCCCCGAGGAGCGGAACGATGACGCCGAAGCCCGCCCGCCTGCGTTTCCGGGACGTCGCCCGGGTCGGCGCCGCCGGGCTGCGCGCCCGCCGTGCCCGGGTCGCGCTGTCCGCGCTGGGCGTCGCCCTGGGCATCGCCACGATGGTCGCGGTGATCGGGATCTCCGCGTCGGGTCAGGCGGACCTGCTGCGCCGCCTGGACGCGCTGGGCACCAACCTGCTGCGCGCGCAACCCGGCGAGTCGATCGGCGGGGAACGGGTTCCGCTGCCGCCCGACGCCGAGGCCAGGGTCCGGCGCGTCGATCAGGTCCTGTCGGCGAGCGCGACCGGCCGGATCGAGGCCACGGTCCGCCGCACCGACCACGTCCCCGCGGTGGAGACCGGCGGGATCACCGTGCAGGCCACCGGACTCGACCTGCTGCGCACGCTGGACGGCGACGTCCGGTCCGGGACGTGGCTCAACGACGGCACCGCCCGGTATCCCGCGATGGTGCTCGGCTCGGTGGCCGCCGACCGGCTCGGCATCGACCGCATCGGCGTGCGGGTGTTCGTCGGCGACCGCTGGTTCACGGTGACCGGCATCCTGCGGCCCCTGCCCCTGGCCCCGGAGATCGACCGGTCGGCGTTCGTCGGATTCCCGGCCGCCCGGACGTATCTCGGCTTCGACGGCCGTCCGACCACGCTCTACGAGCGGTCCACCGAGGAGTCCGTCGAGGCCGTCCGCGGGCTCCTTCCCCGGACCATCGATCCCGAGAGCCCGGAGAACGTCGCGGTGTCGCGCCCGTCCGACGCGCTGGCCGCGCGTGCCGCCGCCGCCGGGACCTTCACCGGCCTGCTGCTGGGCCTCGGCGCGGTCGCCCTCCTGGTCGGCGGCGTCGGCATCGCCAACACCATGATCGTTTCAGTGTTGGAGCGGCGCCGCGAGATCGGGTTGCGGCGCGCCCTCGGCGCCACCCGAGGCCAGATCCGCGTCCAGTTCCTGGCCGAGTCCTTCCTGCTGTCCGCGCTCGGCGGCGTCGTGGGGCTGGCCATGGGCGCCCTGGTCACCATGGTCTACGCCGTCCTGCGCGGCCATCCGCCGGTGCTGCCCTTCTGGACGCTCGCCGGGACGGGCGCCGCGACGCTCGTCGTCGGCGTGCTCGCCGGCTGCTACCCCGCCGTCCGCGCGTCCCGGCTCCCGCCGACCACGGCCCTCGCCTCCCCGTGACCGCGGCACGTCCGGCACCGTGGGCCTCCCGGCGCAGGTAATTGTTCGGTAATAAGGCCGAGAAGTCGCCAAAAGGCGCAGTTCATTCCCCATAACGCGAAGCTATGACCAATTGTGATGGTCCGCAGGCGTTCTTGGGATGACACTGTGATCTTTGCAGGACGCGACGGCCGTCCATGCGCGCACAGCTCCCCGATCCGTGTGCGCGCGCACCAGCTCCCCGGTTCCGTCGTCGCGTCGGCCGCCGTCCCGTCCCCCGCGGGACGGCCTCACCCCCGCTCGATGGAGGCATGCGGCTGTGAAACGCAGAAACCAGTTCCTGGTGGCCTCGGTGGCCGCCGCGCTCGCGGTCACGGGCATGGCGCCCCCCGCCATGACGTCCACGCAGACCAGCAAGAAGCCCGACGCCGACCCCAAGGTCGCCGCGATGGCGTCGGCCGATCGGCTGATCGCCGACAACTCCGCCGACCTGTTCGTCGGCGAGAACGAGAAGTACATCCGCACCCAGGTCGTCGGCACCCCGTGGGACCAGTACTACGTCGCCTACGAGCGCACCTACCAGGGACTTCCCGTGGTCGGCGGCGACTTCGTGGTCGCCACCGACGGCAAGGGCCGCGTGCGCACGCTCTCGGTCGCGCAGAACCAGCAGATCCGGGTCGGCACCACGGCGAAGGTCGACGCGGCCGGCGCCGCCGGACGCTCCCGCGCCGCGCTGACCAAGCCCGACAAGGCCGAGCTCAAGCCGCGCCTGGTCGTGCACGCGCTGGGCAAGCCGAGGCTCGCGTGGGAGACGGTCGTCACCGGAAGCGACGACGCCCAGCCGAGCCGGAAGAAGGTGTACGTCGACGCCCTGACCGGCAAGCGGTTCGCCGAGCAGGAGACCGTCGTCGCGGGCACGGGCACCGGCATCTGGGGCGGACCGAACCTGAAGTTCGGGACGACCCAGTCCGGCAGCAACTACACCATGCGCGACCCGGGCCGCCCCGGTCTGACGTGCGCCGACTACAGCGGCGGCATCTACACCGGGCCCGACGATGTCTGGGGCAGCTCGTCCAAGACGGACAAGGAAGCCGGCTGCGTGGACGTCATGTACTCCGCCGCCGGTTTCTGGGACCTGCTGAAGTCCTTCGGACGCACCGGTCTCCAGAACGGCCAGTGGGCCCCGGCGAGGGTCGGCCTCAACGCGGTCAACGCCTACTGGAACGGCCGGGACGCCCAGTTCGGCCACAACCAGCGCAACCAGTGGCTCACCTCGACCGACGTGGTGAACCACGAGTTCGGCCACGGGCTGGACAACTTCACCCCCGGCGGCATGTCCGGCGGCGGCACCCAGGAGTTCGTCGGCGACGTGTGGGGCGCGGTCACCGAGCACGTCCTCAACAACCCGGCCGACACCCCCGACTACACGGTCGGCGAGCTGGTCGACCTGGTGGGCCGTGGCCCGATCCGCAACATGTACAACCCGTCGCAGGTCAACAACGACCCGAACTGCTACTCCTCGTCCGTGCCGCGGATGGAGGTGCACAAGGCGGCCGGGCCGGGCAACCACTGGTTCTACCTGCTCGCCGAGGGCTCCAACCCGGGCGGCGGCAAGCCGACCAGCCCGGTCTGCCAGGGCGGTCAGGTGACGGGCATCGGCGTCATGGAAGCCGCGAAGATCTTCTACAACGCGATGATGCTCAAGACGTCCGGCACCAGCTACGCCCGGTACCGGGTGATGACGCTGACCGCCGCGAAGAACCTCGACAGCACCTGCGCCGCGTACAACAAGGTCAAGGCCGCCTGGGACGCCGTCCAGCTGGGCGCCCAGTCCGGTGAGCCGACCTGTACCGCGGGCGCGAAGGACACCGGCTACACGGTGTTGGGTGGCGGTTCCCCAAAAGTGGCGGCGGCTCCTGACATCAACGTCGAGAACGTCAAGGCGCATCTGCAGCAGCTTCAGAGCATCGCCAGCAGCAACGGCGGCAACCGTCGCTCCACCGGCGGCGGCTACACCGGGTCCGTCTCCTACATCGAGCAGAAGCTGAAGGCGGCCGGGTTCACCGTGACCCGCCAGGCCTGCACGTCCGGGTGCACCGCCGGGGCCGGGCCCAACCTGATCGCCGACTGGCCCGGCGGGAACGAGAACAACGTCTACATGTTCGGCGCCCATCTCGACAGCGTCGGGGCGGGTCCGGGCATCAACGACAACGGCACCGGGTCCGCGGCGCTGCTGGAGACGGCGCTCCAACTCGCCCAGGCCAAGCCCACCATGCTGAACCACGTCCGGTTCGGCTGGTGGACGGACGAGGAGCAGGGCCTGCGCGGCTCCAAGTTCTACGTGAGCCGCCTGTCCGCCGCCGACCGGTCGAAGATCAAGGGCTACTTCAACTTCGACATGGTCGGCTCGCCGAACCCGGGCTACTTCATCGACAACCTGAACTCGCCGCTGGCGAAGAACCTCAAGGAGCACTTCGACTCGATCAACGTGCCGACGGAGGAGGTCGCCGAGTGCTGCAGTGACGACGGGTCGTTCCGCGACGCCGGAATCGCCACGACGTTCCTGTTCACCGGCGCGCCCGCCCGCAAGTCCGCCGCACAGGCGCAGAAGTGGGGCGGCACCGCGAACCAGGCGTTCGACCGGTGCTACCACCAGGCCTGCGACAACTACCCCAACAACATCAACACGACCGCCCTCGACCGCTGCTCCGACGCGATCGCCCACGCCCTGTGGAAGGTCGCCGTGGGAGCCCAGTCGGGTTCCGGCAAGAGAAGAACCTAGCCGTCCGGGGACCGGGTGACGCCCGGTCCCCCGACCAGAACCTGCCCGGTCCGGCCTTTCTCCGCAGGGGGTAGGAAGGCCGGACCGGGCGCTTCGCTAGACGGCATGCCCGGAGGCGTCCGGAACGTCGAGGGTGGCCTCGATCAGTTCCCGCGTATAGGGGTGGGACGGCGCCGTGAGCACCGGCTCCGCCTCGCCCGACTCGACGACTCGTCCCCGGTTCAGCACGACGACGCCGTCGGCGATGCTGCGCACCACCGCCAGGTTGTGCGTCACGAAGATCATCGAAAGTCCGTCACCGAGGAGCGAGCGCAGCAGTTCCACCACGGACGCCTGCACGGAGACGTCCAGCGCCGAGGTCACCTCGTCGCAGATGAGAAGCTTCGGCTCGCACACGAGTGCACGCGCTATCGCGACACGCTGGCGCTGCCCTCCGGACAGTTCGGCGGGGCGACGCGAAGCGAGCTTCGCGGAGATCTCCACGCGCTCAAGCGCCTCCCCCACCCGCTTCCTGCCCTCACGGACATCCATCCCGAAATAGTGCCGCAACGGCACGAGCAGGCTGCTCTCCACACTGCGGTGGGGATTGAGCGAGCCGAAGGGGTTCTGGAACACGTACTGCACCTCGCGGCGAGTGTCCTTGCCACGCTTGCCCGCCTCGGGCGGAATCGGTCGGCCCTCGAACATCAGGGTCCCTTCCTGCTCCTCATGGAGGCCGACGAGGCACCGCGACAGCGTGGTCTTGCCGCTCCCCGACTCGCCGACGAGGGCGAGGCACTCTCCCCGGACGAGGCCGAACGACACGTCGAAGAGGATCTGCCTGCCGCCGTACCCGGCGTTCAGTCCGGAGACCGAGAACACCTCCCGTCCTCCATCGGCGGCCACGCGCGTCTGGTGCGAGCGCGGCCGGACACGGGGTTCGCGTGCCACCTCGTCCACGCGCAGGCATCGGGCCAGCGTCCCCGAGGGGGCGGGGACGAGTTCGGGACGGGTCGTCCGGCATTTCGCCAGGGCGTGGTCGCAGCGCGGCGCGAACACACATCCCCGCCGGCCCTCGTCGGCGACGCTCGGGGCGCGCCCGGGAATGGGGACGAGCCGGTGCCGACGCGTCGCGGACGGAACGGCCGCCAGCAGCGCCCGGGTGTACGGGTGGGCGCCGCGGACGAGAACGTCCCGGTCGGTGCCGCTCTCGACCACCTGCCCGCCGTACATCACGGTGACGTGGTCGGCGACGTCGGCCACGACGGCGAGGTCGTGCGAGACGTAGATCGCCGCCATGTCGTGGTCGCGGCAGAGCTCACGCACGAGATCGAGGACACGGGCCTGCGTGGACACGTCCAGCCCGGTCGTCGGTTCGTCGAGGACGATGAGCCGTGGACCGGCCGCGATGGCCATCGCGATGGCGACGCGCTGCTGCTGTCCGCCGGAGAGCTGCCGGGGACGGCGCTTGAGGAACGCGTCGTCGGCGGGCAACCCCACGGTCTCCAGCAGTTTCCGGACGCGCGACAGCGCCTCGCGTTTCGGCTGCGGGAGCCCCTCCGTCAACTGGGTCGCAAGGCTCAGGTTCGGGTTCAGCGCGGTCGCCGGGTCCTGCGCCACATGGGCGACCCTGCCTCCCCGGGCGCGGCGCAACTCCGGTTCCGGCAGGGTGAGCAGGTCGACGCCGTCGACGGCCACCCGTCCGCCCGTGATCGTCGTGCCCTTCCGCGCGAACCCCAGCAGGGCGAGCGCGAGAGTGCTCTTGCCGGACCCCGACTCGCCGACCAGCCCCATGACCTGGCCCCGGCCGAGCGTGAAACCGACGTCCTGGACGATTGCGTTCCCCGTGGCGTCGACCGTCACGGTGACATCGGAGACCTCCACCTCGGTCACCATGTCAGCGCCTCCCTTCCGTGCGGCCCACCGTTCGGGCCACGGACTCGGCGATCAGGTTGCCGCCGAGCGCCATCATGAGAATCAGCGCGATCGGCGCCAGTACCGGAAGCGGGGCGACCGCGAGCCCGTCCTGGTTCTCCCCGACCATCAGGCCCCAGTCCGCCGCCGGGGGCGCGATGCCGAAACCGAGATAGCTCAGCGAGGCGATCGCGGCGACCGCCCAGACGAGACGCATTCCGGCCTCCACCATGAGCGGCGAGGTCACCCCGGGCAGGACTTCCCGGACGAGAATGTGCCTCGCCGGAAGACCGTTCGCCTTCGCCCACAGCACGTATTCGCTGCCGATCACCGGAAGGGCCGCTCCGCGCATCACCCGCGAGACTCCGGGCGCGAACGCCACACCGACCAGGACCGCGGTCAGCAGCGTGCTCCGGCCGAGCATGGCTACGAATACCAGCACGAAGATGATCTCGGGAAAACTCAACAGCACGTCCATGGCGCGCATGAGCAGCGTGTCGACGGCTCCGCCCCGGTAGGCGGCGGTGAGACCGACGAGAGTGCCGAGGAACACGCCGAGACCGGCGGCGAGAACCGCCATCCAGGAAAGGCTGAGTCCGCCGTGGAGGAGGCGGCTCAGAACGTCCCGGCCGAGCACGTCGGTCCCCAACGGGAACCGCGACCCCGGCCCCTCCAAAGGTCGTCCGGCGATGGCGTCGGGAGCGTGGGGCGCGAAGAAGTGCCCGAACACGACCACCAGTCCGACCATCGTGAGAAGCGCGATGCCCAGGCGCGCCTGCCCGGTGCGGGCCGCGCGGCCGAGCAGAGAAAGGTCGCCTTCTCCGCCTTCCTGCGCTGATGGCGGAAGACCGGTCGTCCGATTCGTCGTCACCATGTGCTCCTTCACCGCGACCTGGTCATCACCGCGAAGACGTCCGCGAGAAGGTTGAAGAGGTAGTAGGTGGTCGCGAGTATGAGAATGCAGATCTGCATGACGGGCAGGTCATGGGCGTTCACCGCGCTGACCACGGCCGTTCCGAGCCCCGGATACGAGTAGACCTCCTCGACCACGACAACGCCCGTGATCGTGATCGCGGCGACGAGGCCCGCCGCCGGGAGGCTGGCCGCGACCGCGTTGGGCAAGGCGTGCCCGAACAGGATGCGGCGATCGCTGAGCCCCTTCAGTACCGCCGTCTGGACGTACTCGCTGTCCATGGCGTCGAGGAACGATGCGCGTACCAGGCGTCCCAGGTACATGACTCCGAGAAGCGTGAGCGAGGCGACCGGAAGGACGAGCTTCGCCGGATGCCACCAGGGCATGTCCCCCGGCGGAATGTTCGAGACTCCGGGGAGCACCCCGAGAACCGACGTGGCGAAGAAGGCGATGAGCAGCATTCCGACGACGAAGGCGGGAAGCGCGGTGAAAAGCGAGGACACCGCGACGAAGGTCTTGTCCAGCGCGCTGTCGCGTTTGTGGGCGCTGAAGACCCCGAGAACCACGGCGAGCGGGACGATGAGGACCATCGACACGAAGCCCAGCGTGAACGAGTTGAGAATTCTCGGCCCCACGAGGTCGGCCACCGGCTCGCCGTTCTGAAGGGACGTCCCCATCCGCCCGGTGAGCACACCGGTGAGCCAGTCCCAGTACTGGGTGACGAGCGGCCGGTCGAGCCCGAGCTGCCGTCGAAGCAGCGCCACCTGCTCGGCCGTCGCGTCTTTTCCGAGAATGATCCGGGCCACGTCCCCCGGGAGTGCCTGCGTCAGGAAGAACACCAGCACCGAGACCAGGAACAGGACGAGCACGCCGAAAAGAAGCCGGCGCACCAGCCACGGAAACACGCTGCCGCGACCCGAGGGTGAACCGTGCTTGAGAACGCGTGTCCGCGTCGCCAGTCGAGTCATGACAACCTTCGTCGTTCGAGTGTGCGGAAGGGCGCCCCGGAGATGGGGTGAAGGTCAACGTCCGACGGTCACGTTCGACAGGAAGGAGAGCGGGCGACCGCTCACGTCCGGCACCAGACCACGGACCCTGCCGTTGTAGGGCAGCAGGACGTTGACGAACGCGGGCGTGATCATCGGGCCTTCCGCGTACTCGATTCCGTGCATCCTGTTCATGATCGAGCACTGCTCCTCGTCGCTCGCCGCGAACAGTTCGTCGGCGAGCCTGCTGAACTCGGGGTTCTTCCAGTGGGCGGCGTTCGCGACGCGGTCGGGCAGCAGTGAGGTGATCACGTAGGGCAGGTAGGGAAGCGTGTTGAAGTCGATGTACACCGGCCACTTGCCCCACTTCGAGAGGAACTGCTGGGGCGGGACGACGTTGACGTCGACCTTCACCCCGGCCTTCGCGGCGTTCTCGGAGAAGACCTGGGCCAGTTCCTTCATGCCGGGCAGGAGCCCGTCGGTCGCCACCGAGAACGCCAGATCGCTCTGACCCGCCTCGGCGAGCAGTCTCTTCGCCCGATCGATGTCCTGCTCACGCTGAGGAACGTTCGGGGCCGGGCATTGCGGCGTTCCCGCCTCGTGGTCGTTCGCCGGTCGCGCGTACCCCCCGAAGGCATTGGACACCACCTGCCGCCGGTCGATGAGGAGGCGCAGCGCCTGCCGCACGCGGACGTCACCGAACGGCGCCACAGTCGTGTTGAAGCCGATCCGGAGCGTGAAGTCGCCCTTGCTGTCGAGCAGTTCGATGCCGTTCTTGCCCGCGAGCGACTTCGCGATGGCCGGGGTCGCGCTTGAGGCGATATCGACCTCGTCGGAGAGAAGCGCGTTCGCCTGGGCCTGCTGGCTCTGGTATTCGACGATGTCGACCGCCTTGAGCTTGGGCTTGGCCCCCCAGTAGCCGTCGTGTCGCGCCAGCTTCGACTGCCGCCCGGCGGCGAAGGACGTCACGGCGAACGGCCCGGTGCCGATCGGCTTCGCGGGCGCCGAGCCAGCCTTGGTCATCGGGAGGAAGACGTTCGCCCAGATGTCCTTGAAGGGACCGAAAGGCCTGGTCAGGCCGACGCGGACGGTCAGCTCGTCGACCGCTTCGACCCGGGCCGCGTCGATCATCTCGATGAGCGCGAGCCCCTGGACGGCGTGCTCGGGGTCACGCAGGTACTTGATGCTCGCCACCACGTCGGCGGCGGTGAACGCGCTCCCGTCCGTGAACGTGACCCCGGGACGGAGCTTGATCGTCCACTCGGTGAGGTCCTTGTTCGGGGTCATGGCGGTCGCGAGGCGCCACTCGAACTTCCCGGTGGCGTCGAGGTGGGTGAGGCCCTCGTAGAGCAGGGAGCTGCGAAGTTGCTGGGTGGGCGTCTGGTTGCTCGCGTAGGGGTTCAGGGTCTCGCCCGCGTCGGTGGCCGCGGCGATGCGGAGCGTGCCGCCCCGACCGTCCCGCGCCGGTTCCGAGGGGGCGCAGCCCGCGATCGTGGCCGCGGTCAGCGCGAAGCCGGTCGCCACGGCGAGAGTCCTGAGGGGAAGACGTCCGGCCGGCATGCCGGGCACGGAACGTGGGGGTCTGCGGAACACCGGGCAACTCCCGTTCGAAGCGAAGGAATCTAATCGTTTAGAACTGACTCCGTAGTCCAGGGCTGGACGAGCTTCGCCACAGAGTACGACTCCATCTGACCTGGAGGGAAGAGGGTGTTCTGAATCTCTTGGTCGGACTCCCCCGGTTCGTCTAATCGATTAGAGCTGTTACGCTCGCGGCAGTTCGCCTAGCAGATCCCCAGGAAGATGGAGGGCCGATGCCCAGTCCGTACGAGCATCTCTTCGTCAGGAAGATGCAGAACTGCCTCGGCGACCTCGTCAACGAGGGAGCCGCCGCCGGTGTCGACGAACCGGACAACGTGGGCGAGGCCCTCGCCCTCATGCGGGCGAAGGAGGTGCCGCAGAGCAAGATCCATCTGACCTATACGTGGATCAGGGAGTGTGACGGTCCCGTGCTCTGGGTGAAGGAGCACGAGCACGACTATGACGAGGTCCTGATCTGGCACGGCAACAACCCGGACGACGTGGACGACCTCGGGGCGGAGATCTACCTCGACATCGAGGGCGTGCGTCACACGATCACGACGAGCGGCTCGGTCTACATCCCCGCGGGCATCCGGCACTGCCCGCTCGGGTTCAACCGTGTCGACCGGCCGTTCCGTTTCAGCGCCCTGTCATTGAGCCCGATCTACAAGTCCGACGAGTACGAACCCGCGCCGTAAAGCACACCCCAGGACACCGCCCCGCCGCAGTGGACCCGGCGGGGCGGCCGCGCGAGCGCCGCCACGCCCGGCGGCGGTCACGACCGGGACGTCCTCAGCACCCGCACGTCACGCCGATGCTGATCTCGCCGTCCAGGACGACGGACGGCACCGATCCTTCGCCTTCGTAGTAGGTCTCCTCCAGGACGTCGAAGGCGCGGACCGCGAGTTGTTGGAGCGGGAGGCTGATGGTGGTGAGCGGAAGGCTGCCGAGCCGCGCCTCCCGGACGCCGTCGAAGCCCACGACCGCGAGGTCGTCGGGGACCCGCAGCCCCAGGTTCGCCGCCGCGCGGATCGTCACGAACGCCTGCTCGTCCGTCGTCGCGTAGATCGCCCGGGGTCGGTTCGGGTTCTCCAGCACCGGCCGTACCGCCCGCTCCGCCTCGACCCGGTCGAAGGGGACCCGGACGAGCCCGCCTGCCGTGGGAAGCCCCGCATCCTCCATGGCGCGGCGCCAGCCCCCTTCGCGGCCCACCGCCGGTCCCGCCTCGATCTCTCCGGCCACGCAGTGGATGTCGTCGTAGCCATGCCGGAGCAGGTGTTCGACGGCGAGCCTCGCGCCCTCGAAGTCGTTGAAGAGCACGCTCGGGGAGGTGGTGTCGGGAGCGGCCCACTGCACGTAGACCCGGGGCGTCTCGTCCCCCTGCCGGGGCTCCTCGCCGGTCGTCACGAAGATGCCGCGTGGCCGCAGTTCGGAGAAGGCCTCGCTGTACTCGTCCCCGAGCGACGTGCGATAGCCGATGTTGCCGAGCAGGGTGAGCAGCCCCCGGCGGCGCCCCTCGGCCTCGATATGGCGGGACAGCTCACCGAAGAAGGCGTTCGCCGTGTCGGGTACCAGCAGGCCGACGAGATTGGATCGGCCACCGCTCAACGCACCGGCGAGAGGATTGCGCCGGTAGCCGAGCATCTGAATGGCTTCCTCGACCTTCACCCGTGTCTTGTCCGACACCGGGCGGGGTCCGCCGTTGAGGACATAGCTGACGACGGCCGTCGACGTCCCGGCGAGGCGCCCGACGTCGAGAAGCGTGGGCCTGCGTGCGGGACGCGCCGCGCCATCGGGCTTCCCGCCCCTGCTTCCCGCCACTTTCCGTAGCCACCTCTGGTTTCGGATCTCGACCCAAGCCGCCGCCGACGTGGTCGCCCACTCCCCCCAAGGGTACGCGGGACGGCTGCCTACCACGGAGTCGGTGGTTGAACGTGTGCGAGATGTTATGCCGAATGAGCGATCTGGCGATCCGACATCGGCGGATAATGGTGCGATTGTTCACTACCGGTGATGCTCGGAACAGATTTCCACGGCGAGGGGTTCAGTTCCCGCCGGGGAAGATATACGATGAGGCGCACTCGGCGACACCGGAGGACGTTCGTCGTGGACGAATCACGTGCACCAGATTTACAGTCGACCCCGAGCATCGACACATCGGTGTCACATTCGGCGAGGATATGGGATTACTGGCTGGGCGGTAAGGAGAACTATCCCGTCGATCGCCGGTTGGGCGACCAGATCGCCGAGGTGCTTCCCGACATCGTCGAACAGGCCCGCGCGGATCGCCGGTTCCTGAAGCGGGTCGTCGAGTATTTCATCGGACAGGGAATTCGGCAGTTCCTTGATATCGGAACGGGCCTGCCGACCGTCGACAACACCCATGAGGTGGCGCAGCGTCTCGCTCCCGAATCGCGAATCGTGTACGTCGACAACGACCCTCTGGTCCTCGCGCACGCGCGGGCACTGCTGACCAGCACCCCCGAGGGAAGGACCGCCTACCTCGACGCCGACATGTACGACCCGGAGACGATCCTGCGGGGCGCGCACGACACCCTGGACTTCTCCCGGCCCGTCGCGGTCACCATGCTGGGCGTGGCGTGGCACATCACCGACGACCGGGAGGCCCTCCGGATCATCGGTCGGCTGATGGACGAGACGGCGCCCGGCAGCCACCTGGCCATCGCCCACCCCACGATCGAGGTCACCGGAGAGAGGATGGCCGAGGCGATCCGCCAATGGAACCGGTTCGGGAAGCCACCGGGAATCCACCGTAGTCCGGAACAGATCGAGGCCCTGTTCACAGGGCTGGAATTGGTCGAGCCCGGAGTCGTGTCGTGCACGCGCTGGCGTCCCGAGGCGCTGCCGTTCGGTGAACCGGCCGAGTCCGATCAGTACTGCGGGGTGGCACGCAAACCCTGATCGGGTCGGCCGACATCCGGATGACTTTTTCCGTGGCCCCTTATGGCCTTGACTGTTCCTTGCGCACAACGGCGCGGGCACGCCATCATCGGCAGGTCATGCGAAACCTCACCGGTCGGCGATCGGGGGCCCGGTAGACGCGAGGCCTCTGGCGGGGAGAAGGATGCCTGATGGTATTCATCCCCCGGCCGTAAAACCGTCCGGGCCGGTTTCGCGGGTTGTACTTCTATGGCGCTGGAGGGAGAGGCGCGAACCGGTACGGCCGGGAATGAGAACCACGCGTCCCACACCTCACTCGAAACGTGGGAGAAGTGGCGGCGCGCCGCCGATGCGGCCGTAGTGGCACGTGCGAGGGAGGACGAGTGACCGTGGCGCCGGGGGGCCTGCTCATCGCCCAACTGTCGGATCAGATGAGCGCCGACAAGGCGCCGGGGCCGACGATGCCGCGGCTGCTGTTGGGGGCCCGGCTGCGGCGGCTGCGCAGGCAACGCGGGTTGGACAGGCTCCACGCGGCCGAGGTGGTCGGCTCCGAAGCCCGGCTGGTGAGCATGGAACTGGGCCTGACCGGCTCTCGGCTCGTCGACGTGGTGGCGCTGTGCGACCTCTACGAGGTCGAGGAGCACGGCACCCGCGTCGCCCTGGTGGAGATGGCCCGCCACACGCATCGTCCCGGCTGGTGGCAGCCCTTCCGCATGGTGATCCCCGCGTGGTTCCTGCCGTACCTGGGCGCCGAACAGACGGCGGCGATCGTCCGGACCTACAGCGTCCAGGCGGTTCCGGACCTGCTCCAGACCCCGGAGTACGCACGCGCCCAGATCAGGCTGCTGTCCGGCGGGGCCGACGAGAGGCAGATCGAGTCCCGGGTGCGGTTGCGGATACGACGCCAGCGGATCCTTCACCAGGATCCGCCCACGCGACTCTGGGCGGTCATCGACGAGGCGGCACTGCGCCGGCCCGTGGGCGGGACGGGAACGATGCGCGCCCAACTGAAGCATGTGCGCGCAATGTGCGCGTTACCGCACATCACCGTCCAGATCCTGCCGTTCGCCCATGGGGGACATCCGGCGCTGGCCGGACCGATCACCCTGCTGCGGTGGCGCGAGTCCGAACTGGCCGATCTCGTCTTCCTGGAGCAGCTCGGCAACGCCGTGTATCCGCGCCGGCCCGGTGACGGCGACTTCTACCGTCACGTGATGAACCTTCTGGGGACGCAGGCTTTGCCCCCCGAGCGGACCGAGGTCGTCCTGGGCCAAATGATCGACGCGCTGTGATCAAATGACATCGTAAGGTGTCATATGGCACAGACGTCACGCCTCACCCCATGTCAGGGTGGACGTCAGCGGTCCACGCGGACGCGTCCGACCGCGGAGTCCCGGCGGCACCCATGAGCGGTGTCCGATCGGTCGGTCGTAGCCGGATCTGGCGAGGGAGGCGTGTTGACTCGGTTGGTCACGCCCACGACGTGCGCAGTGCGCCGCACCGTGAAACCCGTAGCGGCGGCCGTACCGCTCACCTGTGACGAGCGCCCCGCGTAACCGGTGCCCTTCACCATGTGACATCCGCCCGGCAGCGGAACCCCACCAGGCGATACGACAGTGCTACCGATCGGGACGACATGACTCATCGGCCATTTTATCCCGCAGGGCATGAGAACATCTTCGAGGATTTCCGGCAGTTCCGCACCGACTGTGGTGAGCCCGACTCCTCCAGTGTCATCCACAACGTCGAGCGGCTGGAAGAGTTATTCCCGCTCAAGCATGGTCGTGAGAGCCTGCCGGACAGCCTGTCACGTTCGGCCGTGAGCCAGTTCTTCACCGGTTCCAAGGGCACCCCGCCGTCGGCCCGGTTGGTCGCCGTGGTCGTTCTCGCCTATCTGCGCTGCGCGGTGGAGAACGGCAGCATCAGATCCGACCCGGAGACCGGCACCCCGCACGACTGGGAATGCGTTCTGGAGGCCTGGCAGGCGCGGCTCCGCGAGGCCAAGCGGCAGAACCGGCCCGAGCCGCCGCTCCCCCGGCACGGTGGACGGCAGGACACCGACACCTCCTCGACCGCCACCGGCACGACCGAACCCCCCGGCAGCGGGGGCACCACCGCACCGGACGTCGCGCCCGGCCCAATGGAAGGCGGGAGTCGGCTGTCGGTGATGCCGTCGGCGTCGTCGCCGGTTCCGCCGGGCACCGCCCGCCGCGCCGATCCGGTGCATCTGACGCCCGACGAGTCGGCCGCGCTCGTCGCCCATGGCGACTACGGCCTCGTCCTCGCCGAGCATGCCAGGATCGGGGACCGCGAGGCCCTCTACCAGCTCGCCGTCGCTCTGGCCCTCGACCCGGATCACTGTGCACGGGCCCAGTCTTGGCTGGTCAGCGCCACCGCCGCTCGGCATCCCGCGGCCGCCGACCTGGTTCCCGAACCCGGCCGGAGCATCGACGTCCACGATGCCCGTGCCCGCGCCAAGGAGCTGGCCCGCCGGGCCGAGGCCTGCGGGCATGAGGCGGCGCTGGAGTTCTTCCTGTCCTGCGTCCAGCAGGCCGCTCTCAGGGCGGTCCCCGTCGCGGCGGAGGGCGACGAGCCGCGCTGACGGGCCCGGTTCGCGCCCCCCGACCCCGGCACGGCGTGCACATACGGACATATCACTACAAGTCGGCGGCGTTGTCGTTCGTTCGCGGGCATACGCGATCGTTCACGAGCGTTCACCGGCGTTCACCGCCGTCCGCGGACGTTAATTCTCGTCCGCCGATCGACCATTGTCGGTGAAGCATGAGCGACGGTCACGAGCAGCACGGAATAGTTCGTCGCGTCGCTGAACTCCCGATGGGCGAGACCATGCTGGAGAAATTCGTTGATGCCACTCAGGACCACCGTTCGCCGTGCGGCCCATTGCGCTTTCCGGTCTCGTTCACGGCCATGCGGTAATCGAGTGTTCGACCGGGAGAACGAGGTGCCCGCCGACGACACCGGTCCCCGGTGCGCGGACGAGTCCGCGCTGGCGATGGCATTGACGACCGTGTGGATGCTCAGGACGGGCCGGCTCATCGACCGCCGGCCGTTACTGCACGAGCTCAGCGCCGAGGAACTCGTCGAGTTCTGGGACGACCCGTTCGCCGAACCACTCACGAAAACAGCAGGTGCCCTTTGAACGAGAACCTCATCGAGGCCAAGCCGCGCCATCGCCTGCTGGTCGCCAACGACATCCCCGGATTCTCCCGGCGCGACGAGGCCGCGAAGATCGCCGTCCGTCAGGCCCTGTACACGATCACGCAGAACGCGTGCGAGGCGGCCGGTGTCCGCTGGCGCGCGATCCGGCACGAGGACCGCGGCGACGGCATCTTCATGATCCTCAACTCGGCGGGTCTGGAAACGCTGCTGACGCCCCTCCTACGGGAGACCCTCGCCGGAATCAGGCGCCACAACCGGAGCGTCATCGATCCGCAACACGAGCTCCAGCTACGCATGGCGCTCAACGACGGCTATGTGCACCAGGACCCTTACGGCGTGACCGGGGAGGCCGTCAACCTGCTCTTCCGCCTTTTGGAGGCGGAGACCTTCAAGCGGCAGTTGAAGGAGAGCACCGCCGACTTCGGGCTGATCATCTCCGATTCGGTCTACCGGACCGCCACGGGATACCGCCTGATCGACTCGAAGGACTTCACCGCGACCTGCGTGGACGTCAAGGAAACCCGCACCCACGCCTGGACCTACATCCCGTCCGGCTCGTGAGGCGATGACCAAGCCTTCGGATGGTCGGCGCCGTCGACGAGGCACGCCCCCGGGCGACCGTCCTCCCCTCGGAGTCAGAGCGTCTTGGCGGTGGACCGGGTGAAGAACTCGACCTCGGCTATGCAGACCTGCCGGTCGTCCGCGACGCCGTAGGCGGAACGGATCGTCAGCCGGACCCGGACGACGTTATCACCGCGAAGTTTCCGCTTCTGCGGGCCGGGGACGTCGTCGAGTTGCAGCGTCGTGGTCCTGCTGCTGCCGTCGGAGGAGAACACGGTCGCGTGCAGGACCTGCGGACGGGCCTGCGTGGCGTACTTGTCCGGCTGCGTCGACATCCCCGAAGTGATGATCACGTTGAGCAGGCGGCGGGGCTGCGCGAACGTCGCCTCCAGGAAGATGCCCTGCCCGCCGCCGCCGTGACCGGTGCCCCAGAAGGTGTTCTTGAGCGCGTCGAACGCGAACTTGGGCCCGTGCTTGGGGTCGGTGTGCGACGCCTTCGCCGCGCTCGTCGGCGCGGGCGCCCGCTTGACGAAATGGTCGACGACCCCGTTGACCGCGTCATCAGTCCTCACCGCCGCCGTCCAGACCAGCGGCACGGCGAGCAGGACCAGCGCGGCCCAGGACAGCAGGCGGGCACGGCCACCGCGGCGCAGCCTCGGCCGCTCCCCCGCCCAGGGCGCCTCCCGGTGGACGTCACCGCCGAAGAGCCGCTGCCACCAGGTGCGGGTGCGGTACCCGTCCTTGTCCGCCGCCGACAGCGCCATCGCGCACTGGCGGCAGAAGTTCCGGCCGGGCGGGTTCGGGGTGTCGCACCACGGGCAGGGGATGCCCCCGGACCAGTCGGCGCGCTCGGCGCGCCGCACCTGCGGCCTGGCGGGTTCCGGACGGCCGGGCAGCACGGGAGCGGGGCCGGCCACGGCGGCGGCCGGGTTCTCGGGAGCGACCGGGATCACCAGCCGCCGGGCCCGCTCGTCCCCGGCGGGCCGCCGTCCCGGCTGCGGGAAGACCCGCACGTCCCCGGGCTCCTGCCCGGGGATCGCCGTGGGCGGCGGCTCCGAGGACACCGCGGGCGGGGGCGGTGCCGTGGGCGGCGCGGGCGCCGGGTTCGGAGGCCCGGGTACCCGGTCGGGGGGCGGCGGCCCGGGTACCGGGTCGGGATGGGTGGAGGACGCGGTGGGCCGGGCGGGGTCCTCGGACTTCGCCCAGCTCAGCACCGCGCCGCAACGGTCACAGAACGAGCCGCCCTGATGGGTGGCCCCGCAGTTCCCGCAGATTCCGGCCGTCGTCACTGCTCGGCCCCTTTCTTCACAACGTGTACGGCGTAGGGGACATGGGCGGGACGGACGGCGCCGACCAGGGCGTCCAGTCTCCGCACGTCCACCGTGGAGGGGTCGGGGACCCTCACGAACACTTCGAGGCGCGGTTCCCGGTCGCCCGGGAACTCGCCGCGCGGCCGTTCCGACCAGGCCGCGCCGCCGCTCTCGGCGATCTCGGGCGTCACCCCGAATCCCATCCGGACGGCGGCGGCCAGCCCGCGGCGGGTGCCGCGCATCCGGTGCAGCGCCGTCGCCGCCGCGACCGCGCCGCGGGCCTGCCGCTCGGACTCCTCACCGTGCAGCTCCGCGCCGACCCATCCGGCGAGCCAGCCGACGAAGTCCATGGGGGCGAGGTCCGGTGAGAAGTACGCCTCCAGGCAGTCCAGCACCGACAGCAGCGGGGCGAACAGGTCGTCGAGACCGGTCACGTACCGCTGGATCAGGTCGTCCTCCGCGAACACCGACGGCAGCGCCGGGCCTAGCGGCAGCGGCGAGAGCAGGCCGTCGACGGCGCCTCTCATGACGCGCCACCCAGGACCCGGACCTTGTGGTCGTAGGAGAACACCAGGGCGGTGGCGTCCAGGTCGATCCGGTCGACGGGTTCGCCGCGCTTGCCGGTCAGCGGGTCGGCGGCGTGCAGCCGCACCTCGTCGACGAGCTCCACCCCAGGCACCCGCTGCAGGACGGCGAAGACCTCGCCCGACTGCAGCGGCCGCCCGAACGGCCAGCCCCGGCCGTCCGCGCCGCCGGTCAGCGGGTCGAGGTGGGCGTACAGGGCGTCCAGCGCGGCGAGGCGGACGCGTTCGGCCTCGGTGCCGCCGAACGCGTGCAGCGTGGAGACCACGGTGACGCCCTGGTAGAACGGCGGGCCAACGGCCAGCCTGATCCCGATCGGGCGCCGTTCGTCCAGGTGCCGGGTGACCCGGCGCAGCAGGTCGTCGCCCGGCACGAGCTGCTCGAACCGCAACCGGCCGCCCGGGTCGGCGACCGCCTGCGGCACCACCAGGACGCGCACGGCGCCCGCGCCGGAACCGTCCACGGGCAGGCAGCGGATGCGGGCGGCGTCCGGCGCGGCGCGGCGGGCCAGCTCCTCGTAGTCGCGGGGGGTCACCGCCCGGTCCTGGGCGCGCAACGCGATCGGGGCGCGGACCTTGGCCTCCTCCAGCGTCTCGGCGTCGACGCCGCCGCGGGCCGCCTCCCGGTTCTCCACCCGCGCGACGTACGGGATCGAGGTGCGCAGCACGCTCAACGCCCCGCGCGCCACGTTCCCGGCGCGGCCGCCGCCCGTCCGGTAGCGGCTCGCGCGCAGCACCGCGCCCTTGGCCGGGACGGCGCCGTGCTGCTGGAGCCTCCCGTCCGGGGTGCGGACGGCAGGGCCGAAGGAGATCTCGCCCGTCGCCGCGTCGAGCCGGAAATGCGGGTCGGTGGGCCTGGACACGGAGAAATGCTCGACGACCTGCCATTCCTCCCAGCCATCGCCGTCGGACGACTCCAGCACCAGCGGCGGGTCTCCGGCCACCACGGGGGCGTGCTCGGTCCGGAACCGCTCCCCCGGCACTCCCGCGGCCTCGCCGAGCATCTCGTCCAGGATCGTCTCGGCGTGGACCGCGCCGGTCGTGCCGCCGATCGTGGCGGCCTCGGCGGATCGGACGGTCGGCGACACCGAGTAGAACGGCTGCCCGGACTGCGGATCGGTCACCCGGCAGCGCAGCCACGCGGCCTCCCGGGTGCCCAGCCGGGACTTCACGTGCCCGTCCGGGACGTGCAGGATCACCTCGCCCGGCCGGTTCAGCCCGCCGGTGCCGTCGGACTCGACCTCGCACCACCGCCAGCCCTCACCGGTCCACGCCTCCCAGCGCAGCGGCGGCTGCCGGGGGTCGACGCCGACGCCGTCGACCCGGCTGTCCAGCGTGAGCAGCACCGCGCAGGACGGGACCGCCGCCGACAGCCCGAACGCCAGCACGTCCCCCGGACGGGGCACGGCGGAGAAGCAGGCGAAGTCCTCCCCGCCCTGGACGTCGGCGGTGTGGTCGACCGCGGGTCTCCCCTCCGGCTGCACGGCGATCGCCGTCAACTCGCACGGCACGATCCGCAGGTCGCGTTCGGTGGTGAACACGATGGCCTCCTCGTGTTCGGTGCGTTCGCTCGCGACCTCCACGCCGGTGGGCAGAAGCACGTCCTGCTCCTGCGGCGCCGACAGCCAGAACGTCACGTCCGAGCGGGCCGCGGCGGGCGGCAGCAGCGTGATGCCGAGCAGGTCGAGGAACGCGACATGGTTCTTCTCCGGCACCCGGTTGAGCCGGTAGACGAGCTGGTCGACCATGTGCGCGACGGCCTCGATCAGCGTCACGCCCGGGTCGGAGACGTTGTGGTCGGTCCACTCGGGGCAGCGCTGCTGGATGTAGCGCTTGGCGTCGTCGACGAACTGCTGGAAACGCCGATCGTCGAGGTTGGGCGCGGGCAGGGTCATCAGGTTCCGCTCTCGGGGGACGGGCCGGGTTCCGACGGGTCGTCGTGCGACGGGATCACGTAGAACGGGAAGACCAGGTTGCGCGGGTTGTTGGTACCGCGGATCTCGTAGGTGACGTCGACGAACAGCACCGCGCCGTCATCGGGCGACGTGCTCACCCGCACGTCGGAGACGTCGATGCGCGGCTCCCAGCGGTCCAGGCTGGCGCGCACCTCGTAGGCGATACGGCCCGCGGTCTCCTCGTTGGCGGGCGCGAACACCAGGTCGTGGATCGCGCAGCCGAACTCCGGCCGGACCGGGCGCTCGCCCGGCGCCGTCGCCAGCACCAGCCGGATCGCCTCCTCGATCTCCCGTTCCCCGGTGACCAGCACGATCCCGCCGGACGCGCTGACCCGCAGCGGAAATCCCCATCCCGCGCCGACGAACTGTTCGCCCATCACGTCCCCTCGCTCAGACCGGCACGATCATGACCAGCTTGTTGTTCATCGTGAGCATCGGCGTGACGTTCATCTTGCCCGTGGCCTCGACCATCCCGGTGAGCCTGATGTTCGCCCCGGTCAGCGCGATGCTCGCGCCGTTGAGCGCGATGTTCGCCGCGTTCAGCCCGATGCTCGCCGACCGCAGGTCGAGCCGGGTGGCGGCCTTGATCGTCACCACCGAGCCGTCGATCGTCACCGCCCGGGTGCCGGAGATGTCGACGGTGCCGTCGCTCCGCACGGTGAGCCGGGTGCCGGTCTCCCGCATCTCGACGGTCATCCGGTCGTCGCCGCTGGAGATCTTGACGCCCTGGCGGGCGGGCGCGTCCAGCAACTCGATCCGGTTGCCGGTGCGGGAGGCGACGCTGCGCCAGTTCACCCTGCCGGACGGCCCGACCACCGGCATCGGCTGGTACCGGGGCAGCCGGTCGTGGCCGTTGTAGAGGCCGCCGATGACGTAGGGGTGGTCGAGGGCGCCGCGGTCGAACGCCACCAGCACCTCGTCGTTCACGTCGGGCATGAGCAGCCCGCCGCCGCGCACCCCGCCGAACTGCACGACCCGCGCCCAGTCGCTGACGTACGTCCCGTCCAGCCAGGGGAACCGCAGCTTGACGCGGCCCTCGTTCCGCGGGTCCTGGATGTCGGTGACGATCGCCGACGCCACTCCCGGGACCTTCGGCGCGGCGGGCCCGGCGCTGCCGGAGGCCAGCCCGAACAGCGAGCGGTGCTGGCGGCCGGACACCGTCAGCCATGTCTCGTACCGCTCCCCGTTCATGAACACGTGCCGGGCGGACGTGACGGTGTACTTGCCCTCGAACGGGCGGCCGATCCCGTTCAACGCGACCGGCAGCCCCGGGCGCAGCTTCGGGTCGCCGCGCACCTCGGCCTCCAGCTCGGCGAACGCGGCGCTCACATCGGCGGCGAGCGAGTTCGCGGCCTCTTGGACCTGCGCGTACGTGTCGTAGGGCACGCCGGTCTCGACGAGTTCCGCCTTCCCGAACGGCCCGGTCGCGGCCTTGCCGGTCAGGCCGATGGCCAGTTCGGGGTTCGTGGTGGCGGTCGCGGTCCCGACCACGCCCTTCTTCAGGCGGACGTCCCAGCCCCGCACCCGCACCCGGTCGACCTGGTCCGACGCGGTCACCCCGGTCCGGCAGCGCAGCAGGTTGACGCCGAACTCCAGCACGTACGGGCTGGACCCGGCCTTGGTGCCCTTGCCCGGCGCGCCCGACGCCGGTTTCGGCTCGACGAACTGGAACATCCCCTGGTCGGAGAAGTAGACGTCGACGCCGTTCTCGCGGGCCAGCCTCGTGAGGAAGTCCCAATCGGTGACGTTCGGCTGGGTGATCCTGTCGTACACCGTCCTGGTCGGGTCGATGCGGCCGACCTTCAGCTTGTTCCGGCTCGCCAGCTTGCGGGCGATGTCGGACGCCGTCATGTTCTCGTACCCCTCGACCCGCCGGTTGCGCAGCAGCCGGTGCCCCGGATCGTGGCCCCGCACCACGCTGTACTTCCCGGTGCCGTCGAAGTCGGCCTCCAGCGCGGTGACCTCCCCGGTGAACAGCGGCCTGCCGCCGTCCTTGCCGACGGCCATGGCGCGCAGCACCACCTTCGACCCGAGCTTCACCTTGAGCTCCCCCAGCACCCGCTGGTGCGGGTCCCGGAAGCTCAGCTGAAAGGAGGCGGGCATGTTCACGCTGGAATCCACCCACCCCTCCACCAGACTTCCCTTCTGTTCAGGCGTCAGCGGGCGCCCGTCGATGGTCACCACGAGCTGGTTGGTGTACGAGCTCGCCGGCTCCTGTCCCCCCACCGTCAGGCCCTCATTTCCTCGGCGGCGGGCAGCAGCAGTTCCCGCCCCGGTACCAGCCGCATCGGGTCGTCGATCTCATTGGCCTCGGCGATCACCCGCCACGCGGTCGCGTCGCCGTACTCCCGCCAGGCCAGGGATGCCAGCGTGTCGCCCGCCACCAGCGTGTGCACGCTGCGCGCGGTCAGCGCCCCCGACGTCGGGTTCTGACCGGGCGTGTCCCGCGGGATCTCCTCCAGCGACAACCGGCACACCGCGCGGACCGGTTCCCCGGTCGAGCTGAACAGCGTGTACGACGCGCTCACCTGCCGCACGTACGCGACGAACCGCACGGTGGTGAACCCGCCCCACTCGAAGATCACCCACGGGGGCGACGCGCGGTCCGGCAGGCTGGACGGCGCGGGCCGCAGGCACGCCAGCACCGCCTCGACGTCCTTGCGCACCTTCGGGCGCCCGGGACGGTCGGAGGAGTCGAGGAACATTTCCAGTTCAAGTGTCTGCTGGTTGGTGCCGAGGAACTCCACCTTCGCCGCCGCCCGGGTCGCGACCGCGGGCGTGTACTGCCAGTTGGCCGACTTGGTCAGCTCCAGTTGCGCCGGGTTGAACTGGAACTTGACCCGCCTCATCAGCCCGCCCGGACGCGTCCCGGCGCCCGCCGGCGGGTTGTGGATGCTGAGCGTCGCCCGGACGTGGCTCGTCCTGCCCGCCATCAGCTCGTGAACCCGTGGTGCGCGATCTCCAGTACTTCCGTCGCCACCGCCGGGCTGTTCGGGTCGAGGGTCGGGCCCGTCCAGCTCACCGGCACCACGTCCAGCAGCCCCCAGCGGGCGACCAGCGATCCGTCCGCGCGCAGCGCCTCGATCTGCGCCGTCGGCCGCTTGATCCCGGTGGCGACCGACGAGATCCAGGCCATCACCCTGGTGGTCTCCTCGGTGAGCGGCCTGGTCAGCCGGACGTTGGAGTGCCGCACGCGGGAGGGCAGCTGCCACACGTGCCCGTTGTTGCCGCCCTCTTCCCGCTGTTCGATGTCCACCTGGGCGGCGAGCCCGTCGCACCCGTTGAAACTGCCCAGGCTCTGCCCGTCGATGGTGAGCCGGAAAAAGACCGTCGAGCCCGGGTCCTTCTTCGTCGTCATCGCACTCCGTTCAGTAGCTCCGCTGGTCGCGCAACCGCCCGACCCGCTCCCGGTCCATCCGCAACTCGGCCCGCAGCAGCCGTGACATCGGCCCCACCAAGCGCCTGGCGAGTTCATCCAGATCCATGTCCCCCGGCCGCTCGGCCCCGCCCTTCGCCGGAGGCGGCGCCGGCGCCTGTTCACGCTGAACCGGTACGGGCGGCGGCGTCGCCACGGGCGAGAGCGCCGGTTCCCGCTTCGCCGGCGGCACCGCCTCGCGTTGCACGGGACGGTCGGATGCGAGCCCGGGGGTCTCCGGAGCGAGGGAGCTCCCGGAGGAGCCCCCCGGGCTCGCGACGGGCACGCCCGGAGCGGATCCGACTCCGGGGACCCGGCTCACCGGATCATGCGACGCGGTGGTGAGCAGAGGCACCGCGGCGCGCTGAACCGGTGGCCGCCTGATGGCGGTCGGTCGAGCGGTCCGAACGGCCCCCACGCGCGGGACGCGCGGAGCGGCCGCACGCGCCGGCCGCCGGACCGGACGGCCCCCTCCGGCCGGTCCCGTCGGGACGGCCGCCGCTCCCGGGACGCGATCGGCCCGACGCGCAGCGGCACGCGGCCGAACCACCTTCGCACCGGCCTCGACGGGCCCGGAAGGCGGCGCGCCGGGCATCACCGACCGCTGGACCGGACGCACGGGGGCCGCCCGCCCCGGCTGTGCGGGGGCCGCCCGCCGGGCCTCACGAGCACCCTTCCGGGACGCGGCGGGCGGAAGACCTGAATCGGACGGTTCGGTACGCGGCTCCCCGCCGGGAGTCGTCCCCGGCGGGGTGGCCTGGCGGCGTCCCGTTTTCTCGCTCCCGGCCGGGCGCCCGGCGGCCGACCGCCGGCCCGGTTCGCCAGGCCCCGCCCGCCGCCCCGGCCAGGCGGCGGGCGGGGCCCCTGGAACGCGAGGAAGGCCGTGTCCGATGTCCTCCCCCGCTGATCCAGGTGCCGACCGTCCCGGCAGTGCGGGACGGCGATCAGAAGGTTCCCGCGTTCCTTCCGGCTCGGCCCGCCGCGCCGCAGACGCGGTCGGCGAGCCGGGGTGACTCCCCGGAGTCGACGGAGCAGGGCGCCGCACAGGCGACGCCTGCACAGACCACGCCGCCTCACCCGTCGACGGCCCTGTCCCGTCGGAGGGCGCGTCCTTGGGCGTGGACCGGGTGGGCTCTGGGGTCGGCGCGGCTCGCAGTGAAGGCGGCGGGGATTCGGGAGCGCGTGCGGAGTCCGTGATCGGCGGCTGGGCGCCATCGGACGGGCTCGCGGGCTTGCGCTGAACCGGACGCCCCTCGGACGGAACCGCGGGCAAGGGCGCACCCAGCCCAGCACGCCGGACGAACCCCGCCCCCGCGGGCGTAGACGGCTTGGCCTTGGGCGGTAGCGCGCGCTCCCCCGCCGGCGCGGCGTCAGGTGTGGACTCGCCTGACGACGGCGTGGCTCCCTGCTGAGACGACGGGGACTCGGCAGAAGGCGCGGAGTCCGTGATCGGTGGCTGGGCATCATCGGACGGACTCGCGGGCTTGCGCTGAACCGGACGCCCTGCGGGTGGAGCCGCGGGCAAGGGCGCACCCAGCCCAGCGCGCCGGACGAACCCCGCCCCCGTGGACGTGGACGGCTTGGCCTTGGCCGGTAGCGCGCGCTCGCCCGCCGGCGCGGCCCCCTGCGGAGACAACGGGGATCGGAAAGCGTGGTCAGAGCCCGTGATCGGTGGCTGGGCGTCATCGGACGGGCTCGCGGGCTTGCGCTGAACCGGACGCCCCGTGGGCGGAAGCGCGGGCAGAGGCGCACCCAGCCCGACACTCCGAACAGATCCCGGCGCCGTCGGCGTAGACGACCCGACCCCGCCTGAAGAAGGCGTGGCTTTCGGCGCGGGCAGGCGGGTCTTGGACGGTGACGCAGGCTCGCCAGTGGACGGCGCGGCCTCATACGAAGGCGGCGCGTCCTTGGCCGTGGACCACGTGGGCTCGGGGCTGGAGGGCGTGGACTCCCCTGACGACGCGGCCTCATGCGGAGACGACGGGGGCTCAGGAGAGCGCGCAGAGCCCGTGATCGGCGGCCGGACGCCATCGGACGGACTCGCGGGCTTGCGCTGAACCGGACGTCCCGTGGACGGAACCGCGGGCAGAGGCGCACCCAGCCCGACACTCCGAACAGATCCCGGCGCCGTGGGCGCCGGACGTTCAGGCCGTGGCCCTGACAGGTCGGAGGGCCTCTCCCCGGTCTTGCGCGCCGGGCCGTCTTCCCCTGCGAAGTCCTGCGTGTCCTCGTTCGGCGCTGCCGACGACCTTTGCCCCGTCGTCGCCGGCCACCCGGCGTCCCGTCCTCGCGTCTCGCCCGCTGTCGAGCGCTGGACCGGCAGTCCAGACGGCTCCGGTGGGGCGCCGGGCGAAGGGTCTGAAGGGCGCCCACTTCCAGTTGCAGACCGGCGCTGCACCGGACGGCGCGCCGGGGTACTCGATCCGGCCGGCGCTTCCGGAACGTCGGGCAACTCAGGACCGGAGGTGCTCGGCGAGGCACCCGGAGACTGCGCCGCCGGAAAATCCGGCGGGCCCACGCCCTCGGAAGCGGGCCGACGCTGAACCCGACCACGCGCCGGGGCACTCGATCCGGCCGGCGCTTCCGGAACGTCGGGCAACTCAGGACCGGAGGTGCCCGGCGAGGCACCCGGAGACTGCGCGGGTGGAGAATCCGGCGGACGCACGGGTGGGTGTGCGGGCGTGCGCTGCACCGGACGGCGCGCGGGGGCATTCGATCCAGGCGGGTGGCCTGGAACGTCGGGCAGTTCGGAACCGGCGGTGGTCGGGGACTGCGGGGGCGGAGAATCCGGCGGACGCACGCGTGGGGGTGCGGGCGTGCGCTGCACCGGGGGGACTGCGGGGGCATTGGTGCCGGGCGTTGGTTCCGGAGCGGCTTGGAGCTCGGGTTCGGCGGGGGTCGCGGGGGCGTGCGGTGACGGGGGCCGGGGCCTCAGTGCGCGGACCTGGCGGGGTGGGCGCTCGGGCCCGCGGGCGCTGGTCAGCGGCGTCGCCGGGGGCGGTTCCGGGGCGGGCGCCTGCGGCATGGGCGGGGACGTGCCCGCGTGGCGCGGGCGCGGCAGGTCCTCACCGACGCTGCTCGGCGCGTCCAGACGTACCTGGCGGGCCATCTCCCCCGACAGATAGGGGTTCCGCCACGTCGACAGGGACGCGCCGAAGGAGGTGTCGGTGACCGTGCCCATCGAGGGTGGGCGGCGTGGCGGCGGCAGGGCGCGCCAACCGGCGTCGGGGACCCCGGGGCTGCCGGGTCCCGCCGCCGTGCGGGGGCGGCGGGAGAACAGATCACGGATGCCCATGGTCAGCCGCTCACCAGCGAGGCGATCTGGGTGACGTACCGGCGCCGGTCCGGGTGTTCCAGGTCCATGATCTCGTCGAGGGACCAGTGGAAGTGGTAGGCGATGTAGGCGATCTCCCGGTGCAGGCGTTCCGGCGGGTACGTCACGATTCCCCCAGGCGGCTCCCGGCGAGGTCCACCTCGAAGGACTCCGCGCAGGAGGGGCAGTCGACGGTGGCCAGGGTGTGGCCCTCGGTGTTGATCTGCCGGTAGAAGTCCTGCAGGAACGCCAGGTCGGAGGCGAACAGGCTCTCCACGACGCCGTCATGGACGCTCGGCAGCGACCCCAGCCGGGTGATCACCCGGGCGAGCAGCACCACCGAGAGGTAGGGCGGGTTCTCCCGGACGCGCACGTCCTGGAGGGGGACCAGTTCGTCCTTCGCCGTGGCGAGGCGCATCGTGCCGTCGCGATGGACGGTTCCGGCGTCGTCCACGTACCCGCGCGGAAGTTCGAAGGTGAACTCGGTCTGCATCCGGACCGTGTCCACGATGGGGGCTGAGCGGCGCATCAGCCCTCTTCGATCTTCATCTCTTCGTACGTGATGGTGACCGTCTCGGTGACGGGCGAGGTGCCACCGGCCTCCAGGTCGTCGAACTGCTGGTCGCTGCACCACGCGTTGCGGAGGTTGAAGCGCCGGACCGGGTTCTGCTGGTAGTCCATCATGATGATCGTGGCGTCCTTGCGGGCCGAGCTCATGTCGCCCTCGAACGACTTCTTGATCCACTCGGTGAACGCCGAACTGCCCGTCGCGGCGCGGACGACCGTGCATTCGCCCGCCTGCGGGACGCCGGGCATCTTCGCGGTGACCGGCTCGCCCTGGGCCGTGTTCTGCTTGAACTCGATCACGTCCTGCCGCTGACCGAGCCCGGTCACCCGGTGCACGTACTCGACCATCACGCCGTCGATCTGGATCCCGAAATTGTGCGAGACGGCAGAGTCGCCCTTTTCGAATGCCATGGTTCTCCTCCTACCTGAGAAAGTCGTCTATTGACGGGGATGCCTTATTCCTCTAGTTCGCCGCCGCCGGAGATCTGCGCCAGCCGGAACACGACGAACTCGGCGGGTTTGACCGGCGCGACGCCGATTTCGCAGACCACGCGGCCCAGGTCGACCGACTCTGGCGGGTTGGTCTCCTCGTCGCACTTGACGTAGAAGGCCTGCTCCTCGCCGGCGCCGAACAGGGCGCCGTCGCGCCACTCGGTCACCAGGAACGCGGCGATGTTGCGGCGGATCCGTGCCCACAGCGCGTGGTCGTTCGGCTCGAACACCACCCACTGGGTGCCGAGCAGGATCGACTCCTCCAGGTAGTTGAAGTACCGGCGGACGTTCAGGTAGCGCCAGGCCGGGTCGGACGACAGGGTCCGCGCGCCCCACACCCGCACACCGCGGCCGGGGAACGAGCGGATGCAGTTCACGCCGATCGGGTTCAGCAGGTCCTGCTCGCCCTTGGTGACCTGGAGGCCCAGGTCCACGGCGCCGCGGACGACCTCGTTGGCGGGGGCCTTGTGGACGCCGCGCTCGACGTCGCTGCGGGCCCAGATGCCGGCCATGTGACCGCTCGGCGGGATCAGCCCGGTCTTCCCGGACGACGGGTCGAAGACCTTGATCCACGGGTAGTAGAGGGCGGCGTAGCGCGAATCGTATCCGGCGGTGTCCTGCCGCCATTCGTGGATCTGCCGGGCGTTCAGACCGGGTGGCGGGTCGATGATGGCCACCCGGTCGCCCATCAGCTCGCAGTGCGCGATCATGCCGAGCTGGACGGCCTTGACGCCCTCCAGGTCGATGGCGCCGCGCTGGAAGGCGCTCATCAGGTCCGGGGCCGCGACCATGGTGACCGCGTCGAGGGCCTCCAGGCCACCGAAGCCGGTGCGGTCGGCGGCGTCGCCGAGGTAGTGCTCGGGGGTGACCGCCTGGCCGTCGGCGGTCGGCGCGGCGGGCGCCGGGGGGACGGCCAGCGTCACGCTCTGGTTGTCGGGCCTGGCGACCTGCCCGGAGGCCGCCTCGGTCACGGTGATGAGCTTCGAACGCTCCTTCACCTGCGTGACGATGTAGGTGCGGGTGTTCTTCTTGGTCGACACGTTGAAGCTCTCCGCCACCGTGTCGTCGACCTTGACGATCAGCTTGAACCGGTCGTCGGGCTTGTCGCCGCCCTTGTCGCCGCCGTCGATGTCGGCGACCTCGACGGTGACGGTCCCGTCGGCGCCGGAGGGGATCGCGGCGACGTGGAATCCGCCGAGCCGGCTGGGCTCGGCCGCGGCGATCTCCCTGGGCGCGGTGTTCGCGCCGTTCCGCACCCCGTTCTGCGGCGCCCCGCCGACGCGGACCACGTAGCAGGTGCTGCCGCCGTTGTTGAGGAACCCGTACACCGCGTGGGCGAGGTAGTAGCCGTCGGTGAAGTCCCCGAACGAGGCGACGTACTGCGACCAGTTGGTGACCAGCACGGGCTCGTTCAGTGGGCCCTCGGGAGCGAATCCGACGAAGGCCGCCACAGCCGTGCCCACCCCTTCGATCGGGCGGGCCCCGCTGGCCACCTCCTCGACATAGACGCCGGGTGACAGATACGTGGGCATTGGCAGCTACTCCCCCGGTCGAACGGATGTGGGTTCATCGAAACCCTGCCGTCCAGGCGCCCCGCCCGGAACGTCCGTCCGTCCCTACCGGAGGGCACCGTCCGCTGCCCGCGCGGCCACCCGGCGGCTCGTCGGAGCCCTCACGGCGCCCCGGTCAGTGTGTGTTGGGGCGCGTCGACCGGCGCTCCCTGAGGCGTGAGTGTGATCGTCATGAAGAGCTGGCCGTTGTACATCGGCTCCGAGCTGACCCGCCCGATCTGCGGGTCGATCCACACCACCTTGTCCTTGTGGTTGACACCGCAGACGGCGTGGACGTTCCCCGACTCCACTCGCCTGAACACCACGATGCTCGACGCGCCGTGCCCCGCCCCCTTCAATCGGGTCGCCACGGCCCCCCACACACCATCGACCTGCTCATGCGAGCCGGCCACATGGTCATCGGTCTTCCATTCGGTCCCCAGCCAGGCCTTCGTCCGGTTAGGGCCGTCCGCTTCCACTCCCCCGGCGGCGATCGGGGCGGCCGCGGTCGGGTTGCCGGACCACGAGGCGATGAAGCTCCGCGCGGCGTCGATGCAGTTGCGCCGGTAGGCGTCCCCGGGCTCGTCCCGCTGAGAGTTGATCCCCTTCACCCAGTCGGCGGCGGTCGAACCGGAACCGGCGGGACCACCGGAGCCGTGGGGTGAGACCTTCTTGAGCGCTTTGGAGACGCCCCCGACGAGGGAGAAGCCCAAAGTGGTCGGGTCGGGAAACTGCTTGTAGACGCCGCCGGACGAAGGGAAGGTGTTCTCCAGGTTCTGCTGGTCCTGCGGTCTGGGCGGGGCCAGATTGCTGGTGCCGTAGTCCCGCGGGAAGTTCGGCAGGGCGCCGATCGGCCTGGTCGGGGCTCGCTGCACGGTCACCCCGGGCCCGTGACCGGGCCGCCGGCCCTCCACCGCCTGGGACGCGGCCGCGTTGCCCGCGGACCGCTGGAGCGCCAGCATGTCGGACACACCTAAGGGTCGGCCGGGGAGCGCGGGGTTCGCCCGCTCCTCGCCCGCGCGTGCGGATGTGGTCGATGGGGCGCGTGCACCGGATCGGGACCGCTCTCGCCGTTCACTGAGATCCATGGCAGCATCACCTTCCTACCGTTTCGTCGTACACCTACCGGGTGGGGCGCGTCAGCGGGAGGTCCGGAAGGGCACCATCGCGGGACCTCGTGGCCGACCGCTCGGCCGTCCGGTGCCAGAACCTGGGCGCCGGACGGACGCGGCCACGGGCACGTGCGCGCACGGCGGGCACCGCGCGGCCGTACGGGCAGGGAGGCGTGCATCCGAAGGTGCACGCGGGGACATACCAGTGCTTTTCGCGGCGAACTAGCGTCCGATCGGTGAGCATCTGGAGTTCTCTCGATCCGGCGTCGGCGACCGTGGACCCCGGCGACGCCGCGACCGTCACCTTGAAGCTGCGCAACACGACCGATCTGGTCGAGGAGTACCGGATCGGGGTCGCCGGCGGGCCCGGCATGTGGGCCCGGGTGGAGCCGCGGACGCTGCGGCTCTACCCGGGCACGACCGGAACGGCGGAGATCACCTTCCGGCCGCCGAGGACGCCGGACGCGGTCGCGGGCGGGCACCCGTTCGCGGTGGAGGTGACGCCGACCGAACAGCCCGCCGGCAAGACCGTCGTCGAAGGACACCTGACGGTCACGCCGTTCACCGAAGTGCGGGCGGAGCTGCTGCCGCACACCGTGCGCGGCCGGTTCCGGGCCAAGCCGAAGTTCGCCGTGGACAACCTCGGCAACACCCGGCTGACCGCGTCGCTGACCGGCAAGGACAACAGCGGGCGGCTCGGCTTCGAGTTGCGTCCGGCCCACGTGCAGATCGAACCGGGCCGGGCCGCATGGGTCCAGGGACGGATCACCCCGGGCGCCATCACCTGGTTCGGGCACCGCGAGTCGCACCCCTACACGCTGAACGTGCTGCGCTCGGGGGTCGAGCCGGTCGAGGTCGGGGGCGTCTTCGTGCAGGGGGCGGTCATGCCGCGCTGGCTGCTGGGGTTCCTGGGCCTGCTGGTGGCGACCGCCGTCGCGTTCACCATCGCCTGGTTCACGTTCACGCCCAAGTTCGGTTCACGGGCGAGGGACGGCGCCATGGTCCCGGTGGGCAACCCGCTGAGCCTCCCGGGTGACAAGGCCCCGCCACCCGACCAGAAGCCCCGGCAGGAGTCCTCGGCCCCGCCCGAAGGCGGCGGCGCCGAGCCTCCCCCGGCGAGCGACGGCGACGGCGAGGAGCGTCCCCTCGGCGGCCCCGGGAACAATCTGTTCTATCTGAGCAAGTCCAGCCCGTGGCCCGTGCCGCCCGAGCCGGGAGAGGAGCCCGCCGTCTGGAGCTTCCCCGTCAAGAGCCCGGGGTTCGAGAAGGTCGGCGACGACTGGGGGTGCACCTGGAGTCCCGTGCGGTACACCCTCTGCGGCATGAACGACACCTACAACGGGGAGACCGAGACGACCTTCGACTTCTGGGTCCGGTCCAACGGCGACCCCGACGCCAGCGTCTCGGTGATCTTCGACTGGAACTTCGACGGAGGCAAGGAGAAGCTCCAGCGCCGCGAGGTCTTCAAGCCGTTCAAACTGGAGCCGAACCAGGAATGGCAGAAGTACACCGAGGAGGTCGGCCTGGAGTTCACCGATGGTGAGGAGTTCCAGGACCTGAAGGGCGGCAAGCTGAGCGTCGGGTTCTGGGTCAGGTCGGGCGACTCCCCGATCGAGGTGCGCTCCAACGTCCCGGTGGACCAGGAAATGATCGCCGCGCTCCGCATCCCCTTCGACCCGATCCCCTAGCCCCCGAGCCCGCGGCCCCCGGGTGACGGGCGAGCGCGGCGGGGCGGTCAGGCGAGGGTGGGGATGTCGCCGGGCAGCAGGCGGCCCAGTTTGCGGTACTCGCGGCGCGCGCCGGCCAGGAGGTCGTCCATGGCGACCGGGCGGTCGGCGGCGGCCGCGAGGTAGCCCGCGGTGACGGCCGCGCTGCGGATCGCGCCGCCCGCCAGTTCGAACTCCCGCGCGCACCTGTCGAGGTCGACGTCGTCGGCGACGGGGACCGGTGGGGCCAGGCAGTGCTCCCACAGCGCCCGGCGCTGCGCCGCGTCGGGGAACGGGAAGTCGATGACCAGGTCCAGGCGCCGGGTGAAGGCGTCGTCGATGTTGGCGCGCAGATTCGTGGTGAGCACCGCGATCCCCCCGAACGACTCCAGCCGTTGCAGCAGGTAGGCGCTTTCCAGGTTGGCGTACCTGTCACGGGCGTCCTTGACGTCGGAGCGTTTGCCGAACACCGCGTCGGCCTCGTCGAAGAGCAGCACGGCGTCCATCCGGTCCGCCTCGGTGAAGATCCGCTCCAGGTTCTTCTCGGTCTCGCCGACGTACTTGTCGACCACGGCCGGGAGCTGGACGACGTACAGGTCCAGGCCGGTCTCGGCGGCGAGCACCTCCGCGGACATGGTCTTGCCGGTGCCGGACTCCCCGGCGAACAGCGCCACCACGCCGCGGCCCCGGCCGCCGCCGCTGCGCAGCCGCCACTCCCCGAGGACCAGGTCGCGGTGGCGGGCCCGCTGGACGAGTTCGCGGAGCCGCCCCGCGGGTTCGTCGGGCAGCACCAGGTCGTTCCAGCCGACCGCGGGCACGATCCGTTCGGCGTGCTTGTGCAGGCCCCCGGAGTTCTGGAGCCGCGCACCGCGATGCAGGTGCCCGGCCGCCAGGGGCGCGCCGTCGAGTGCGGCGTAGTCGCGTGCCGAGCGCACCGCGCGGCGGATCTGGTCGGTGGTGAAGCGGTAGGTGGCGGTGGCCTCGTCCAGGTCGAAGCCGAGCTCGCCCGGCAGTTCCGCGTGCCACGCGCCGGCGGCGTGCTCCCACGCCGGAGCGTCCAGGACCAGGGGCTGTGTCTCGGTCCACCCGGGGTCGAACGGCTGCGGCCCCGCCAGCAGCACCGGCACCCGTGCGGACGCCTCCGCGAAGGCCCGCACCAGGGCGCCGTCCGGCAGCGGCCCGGCCACCACGGCCGCGCCCCGCATCGTGGCCTCGCGCAGCACGGCCGGGACCAGCGCCGCGTCCAGCCGGGCCGGGTCGGCGACCAGCACGGGCAGCCCGGCGGACGTCGCGGCGGACCGTGCCGCCGCGACGCCCGAGCCGGGACGGGCCTCGTGCAGGTAGACCAGCGGCGGATCGTCGGACCGCAGCCGGGCCGCGAGCCCTGCGAGCCCCGCGGGGTCCGCGGCGGCGGCTTCGGCCGGCCGGACCACGCCGGCCAGGTCGCCGTCCGGCGTGTCGTCGCCGAGGAGGAACGCGGCGACCCGGTCGGGGACCTGGAGCGCGCGGCTCAGGAACGGACGGTCCTCGTCCCGCACGACGACGAGACGACCGGAGACCAGCGGAGCGCCCACCGCGAACCGGGCCCGCGCCCGCGCGGAGGCCACGGCCGTGCCGCACAGGTCCAGGGCGAGGCCGACGGAGGCGCGGCGGCGGCTCACGTCGTCGTTGAGGTAGCCGTACAGCGGCTCGAACGTGCGGTCCACGTCGGGCGCGAGCGCGACGAGCAGGATCTCCAGGTCGAGCTCGGTGAGGCCGAACGCCCCGGCGAGCCGGTGCAGGCGGGTCCCGGTGCCCGCGGTCTCCGCGAGCTCCTCGACGGCCCGTTCGTACTCCCCGTCACGGGACGGTGCGGCGCCCGGTCCCGCGGCCAGCCGCAGTGCCGTCTCCGGCGTCACGTGCAGGCCGCGGAACGGGTCGTCGGCGGACGGGTCGGCGCCCGACCGCGCCTCGACCAGCAGCCGGACGCGGATGCGGAGCGCCTCGACCCGGGCCAGCAGGTAACCGGTCGAGTCGGTCACGCCAGTGACTTCCGCTGGGTCTCCGACACCTCGTGCACGCCGTCGCGCACCGTCACCTCCAGCTCGGTGACGGGCGGTCCCGCGGGGATCTCCGGCGACGCCGGGAACGGCGCGACGACCACGAGGTCCAGCGACGGTTTGAGTTCACCGCCGAGCGCCGACCACAGGTCGCTGATCGACCGTGGGTCCATCGGCGGAACGGCCGCGAAGATCGGGATGGACATGCCGGCCGTGGCCAGCAGGCCGCCGGGCGGCACCATGTCGGCGGGCAGCGTGTCATGCCGCAGCAGGCAGCCCAGCACCGCCGACAGCAGCCGGTGCTCGTCCTCGGGCCGTTTCGTCCACGCGGTGATCAGGTAGGAGAGCCGGTAGAGGCGGGGCGGCTGCCGGTAGCGGGTCACCCGGCCGTTCTCCTCCCGCACGCGGACCGGCCCGTGCTCCCGGCGCGCCACGTCCTCGCGGATGTCGTAGAGGTAGGCGTTGACGGTGGGGGTGTTGCGCTGCGCCGCCCAGTCACGGGTCGGCGCGTCGAAGACCAGGCGCACGTCGCCGCCGCCCAACGCGCGGGTCGTCACCAGCTTCCGCAACGCCTCGTCGACCTCGTGGAACATCAGATGTAACCCTCGCGGAGGGCGTAGGCGACCGCGTGGGCCCGGTTGCGCAGCTGGAAACGGGTCATCAGGCCGTGCAGGACGTTCTTGACGGTCCGTTCCGAATAGGCGAGCTTCCCCGCTATCTCGGACGTGTCCAGGCCGTCCGCGATGAGGCAGAGCACCTCGCGTTCCCGTTCGGCGAGTCCGGTGGCGCTGAGCCCCTGGGCGTCCATGCGGCGCTGGATCCGGGCGACCTGTTTCAGCAGGCGGCCCTGGAGGTCCGGGGGCAGGCTGCCGTCGCCGCCCGCCGCCGCGACGATGGCGCGGGCGATGCCGTCGGGCCCGGCCTCACGCCGCCACAGCACCGCGACGACGCCGCACTCAACGATCTCCAGTAGGTGCGCCTCCTTCAGATCGCTGACGATCAGCACCGGTCGGGCGCCGATCGACCGCGAGAACCGCCGCAGGACCCCCTTGACCTGGTCGTCCACGGCCTCGGCGACGACGACGGCGACGACGGCGTCGGTCTCGGCGACCAGGGTCAGTTCGGGGCGGCGGCGCAGCCCGCCGACCACTCCCTCGTAGGTGATGGGGTCGGGCGCGTGGACCGCCACGGGAATCGTCTCCATCGTCATCCGTCCCCTCCACCGGTACCGTCCGAAGCCGAGCCGTCCGAGCCCGAGCCGTCCGAGCCCGAGCCGTCCGCGTGCGGGCCGGAGCCTTGGGTGCCGACACCGACCGGAGTCCGGTCCGGGCTCTTCCCGAACACCTCGGCCGGCGGCACGACGGAGCCGCCGAACCGGACGCGCCACACCGTTCCGGCGCCGTCCGGCCGGCCGACCGCGACGACCGCCGAACCGGGCGGGATCTTGCCGGGAACCTGCATGCCGTCGTTGATGAACACGACCCGGGCTAGTTCGGTCCCCGCCTCCGCCTCGACCGACGCCTCCGGCGGGAAGCCCACCGTCCGGACGCGGACACCCTCCCGCCACGGGCTCTCCCGCAGCCGCCGCGCCAGCGTCACCGCGGCGCCGCGGGCGGCCTTCCGATGGCCCGTCAGCGCGACCGGCCCCGGGAACGCCGCCAGGTTCAGCCACATGCCGGGACGCACCAGCACCAGCAGCGGATACGGCGCGACCCGGTCGGTGCCGATGGTGAGCCCGTCGATGTCGGAGAAGAACAGGTGCCAGGTCCTCCCCCCGGGAGCGACCCGCCACGGCCCGGGAGCCTCCACGTCGGAGGCCGCGAGGTGCAGGGTCACCTCGGTGGCGTCGATGGTCACGGCGCGTACCCGCGGCACGTCACGTCCGTCCTGTTCGCACCAGTCCGCCAGGCACAGCAGCGCGTGGTGGACGCGGAAGATCGCGCCCGGGTCGGTGGCGGTCCGAGGCACCGGGCCGGCGCCGTAACGCCGCCGGCCGAACAGCCATCCGCCGATCCCGAGCCCGGCGAGCGCCAGGAACGCCACCACGGCGATCGCGAGCGCCGGCGGGACACCGTCGTCCTTCCCGGCGGCGGCCCTGGGCACGGCGAGGGGCGGCGCCTGGGGCAGCAGCGACGACGGGGCGACCATGGGCGGCAGGTCGAGCTCCGGCGACGCGCTCGGCTTGACGGGCTTCTTGGTGGGCTTGGGTTTCACCGACGGGGACTTCGGGGCCTCACGTTTCCCGGTCTCCTCGACGCCCTCCGGTGTCGGTTCGGTCTCCTGGTCGAACCTCACCGGCCGGGGCAGCGCCTCGCTTCGGGGACCGGTGCACGCCTCGTCGCGGCCGGGATGGATGCGCAGGGAACTGACACCCGCGCGGAGCCCTCCCACCCACGTTCCGGGCGGCAGGCACGCCATCATCCCCCGGAACTCGATATCGTCGTACAGCCCGACGAAGCTGCTGGTCCGGTTACTCGCCGAGCGGGTCGCGTCGTTGAAGAAGGACCAGTTCTCGTTCATCTTGAGGTCGGTGTCCGGGTTGTTGGTGGCGATGAGCCCGCCGCCGTCCTTCAGGTCCGGTTTCCCGTACAGGCACCACCAGCCGTCATCGTCGCGGCACGTCGTGTCGGCCCGCGCGTCGGCCCGGACGGCGCCGCCCGGGAGACCCACCACCGCGAACGCCACGGCCAGCACACCGCACACCGCACCGGCGCTCGACCATGGGCCCGGCAACGCTTCCCTCATGCCCCGCTCGACCCCCGCGCCGCAGGAACGCCCGCGTTCGCTTCCACGGCTGACCACCGCTCACCCTCGACGGCGTCCACCCCGACGCCCCCGCCCCCGGTTCGCCCGGTGCCCCCCGCACGACCGCCCCGCGGGCCGCCGCGTTCACACGTCGACTTCATGGGGATCAGCCTCGCGAACCCCGTTCTCCACCACAGCCCCGTAGGCTGCCCAACCGCGGTACAGCCTCCTATACGCGACCGGCGATCACGCAGTTCAGGCCCTGTCCGGCGCGGAGGCACGCGATGGCCACGGATGGCCACGGATGGCCGGGACCGCTATTCCATGATCGTGGGCATAGGGTGGTCTCGCGGAACGCCGGGGAGGTCTCGGTCACCTCCCCGGCTCAACGGTGCCCTTGCCCGTTACCGGAGAATCTCTTCGGAAACCCGGCAACAGCATTTCTCGCCGTCATCGCAGGCGTGCCCGTTCGTGCGGGGCGCGGTGAACGCCAGAGTGGCGGTGGTCGTTCTCGCCCGTTCGTAGACCACGCGTCCGCCGACCAGCGTCGTGGTCACCCGAAGGTCGGGGAGGTCACGCGGGGCCACGTCGAGAAGGTCGCCGTCGACGACGCAGATGTCGGCGACCTTTCCCGGTTCGAGGGTGCCCTTCCAGTGCTCCGCGTGGTCCTGCCATGCGACCGTGCGGGTGTAGGTCGCCAGCGCCTCCGGCAGCGTGACGCGCTCCGCCTCCCCGGCGACACTACCGTCGGCTCCTTCGCGGAGCATGGCCGTCATGACGCCGCGGAGCCAGTGCGGAGCGACCACGGGCGCGTCCGAACCGGAGGTCACGTTGACCCCGGCCCCCAGCGCGCTGCGGTACGGCCACTGGTACTCCGCCAGGTCGGACCCGATGATCGATTCGAGGACGCGCCCCTGGAGGTGGAGCAGTTCCGCGTTCATGTTGGCGCCGATGCCGTGCCGCGCCATCGTCCACAGCGTCCGGGCGGACGGGAAGTTGCAGTGAATGACGTAGTGGCGCGGATCCGCCGGAGGCCGGTGGCGGCCCGCCCTGGCGTAGGCGGCGACGACCGCGTCGGTCGTGGCGTCGCCGCAGGCGTGCGTCCCGACCTGGAGCCCGGCCCGCGCCGCGATCTCGACCATCTCGCGGAGGTTCGCGATCTGCTCTTCGGGCGACGCTCCGTCGATGGTGAGAGCGCCGTTCTCGCCGTCGAGGTACGGCCTGTTCATCCAGGCGGTCCTGAACCGGGGGATCCCATCGGCGAAGACCTTCACTCCGGCGACGCGAAGCGTTCGCGGGTCGACGCCGTGCGGGGGCTCGTAGCCGGTGAGGACGTCGCGGAGCGACCGCGGTCCGGTGCCGGCGCTCAGCAGGGCGGTGAGGCGCAGCGGCAGGTCGCCGACGCGGGCCTTCTCCGCGTAGAGCGCGAGAGTCGCCAGGTCGATGCCGGGTTCGGTGGTGCTCGTGATGCCCTGGGAGTGCAGGATCCGCACCGCCGCGTCGACGGCCCGGGAACGTTCCTCGCGGGTGAAGGACGGGACGACGCGACGAACCAGGTCCTGCGCGGTCTCGCGCAGCACACCCGTGGGTTCGCCGTCCGCGTCCCGGTCGATGACGCCACCGGACGGCGGGACGGTGTCGCGCGTGATGCCCGCCCTCCGCAGCGCGGCCGAGTTGACGGCGACGGCGTGCCCGGAGAAGTCGTCCAGGACGACCGGGCGGTCTCCCGAGACCGGGTCTAGGTCGGCGGCGATCGGAGCACGCGGCAGGCGAAGCTCCTGCCAGCCCCGGCCCCGGATCCACGCGTCCGGCGCCCGCGCGGTGTCAACGGCGGCCCGCACCTCGGCGACGAGTTCCCCGATCGAGGCCTTGTCGACATCGACGGTGAACGGCGGAACGCTCAGCCCGTGCGCGTTGAGGTGCAGGTGGCCGTCATTGATGCCGGGAAGAACCGTGCCGCCGCCCGCGTCGATCACGTCCGTGCGGCGGCCCGCGTGCCGCAGCATGTCCCGGGCCGTTCCGACGGCGAGGACCCGGCCGTCGCGGATCGCGACGGCCTCCGCCTCGCGGAAGTGCTCGTCGAGGACGAGTACGCGTCCGTGGTGAACGACGAGATCGGCGTCACCGTCCGCGTGGTCGGTCCGCGTCATCCTTCTCCTCCGTGCTCGTCCCGTCTCGTTCGACACCGGGGCACATGACCGGTGTCCAGGGACGGCGCCACGAACGGCAGAGGCGGCATGTCCGTAACCCCTGGACGGATGGCCGCGCCGGATGGAAGTAGTCTCCGCCGTGCTGTTGATAAAGTCAACAGTCACCATGCCTGATCAGGCTCGTCAACGCCCTGCCCCAAGGGACAAGCGGCGCTGGTGTTGCCGACGTCATCACGCGAGATTTCACAGTCGGGACCGATGAGTTTCGGACGCGCGGAGGGTCTCCACGGGCATGGACACTCGAACCCTTGAGACACCCGAAGTCGACCTCGTCTACGACGTGCACGGCCCGCTGCCGACCGCCGACGGGCGCCCCCCGCTGCTCATGGTCGGCCAGCCGATGGAGGCGTCCGGCTTCACCACCCTGGCCTCGCACTTCGCCGACCGCACCGTGATCACCTACGATCCGCGCGGGCTCGGCCGCAGCACCCGCAAGGACGGCCGGACCGACAACTCGCCCGAGACCCAGGCCGCCGACCTGCACGCCCTCATCGAGGCGCTCGGCGCGGGCCCGGTCGAGATCTTCGCCAGCAGCGGCGGCGCCGTGACGTCGCTGGCCCTCGTCACCGCGCATCCCGACGACGTGACCACGCTGGTCGCGCACGAGCCGCCGCTGATGTCGGTGCTGCCGGACGCGAAGGCCGTCGAACGCGCCCGCGCCGACATCCGGGACGCCTACGAGAAGAACGGCATGGGGGCGGGCATGGCGAGGTTCATCGCGATGACGTCCTGGCAGGGCGAACTCACCGACGACTACTTCGCCCAGCCCGCCCCGGACCCGAGCGCGTTCGGGCTGCCGACCGAGGACGACGGCTCCCGCGACGACCCGCTGCTCTCCGACCGGTCGTGGGCCGTCACCGACTACCGTCCCGACATCGCCGCGCTCACCGCGGCACCGACCCGGATCGTGATCGCGGTGGGCGAGGAGTCCGCGAACACCTTCACCGGACGTACCGCGGTCGCCACAGCGGAAGCGCTCGGCCAGCAGGCAACGGTGTTCCCCAGCCACCACGGCGGCTTCCTCGGCGGCGAATTCGGCTACGCCGGACAACCCGAAGCCTTCGCCCGCAAGCTCCACGAGGTCCTCGACGACACCGACTGAGCGAGGGACCCGCGAACACCTCCACCGGACGAACCACAGCCGCCACGGCGGAAACGTTCGGCCAGCACACATAGGGACACCCCGGCCACCACGACGGGTTCCCCCGGCAGTGAACTCGGCTACGCCGGGCGCGGGGCGCTCGGCCGTGGGCTTTGGGGGGTTCTTGGCGACGTCGGGTGAGGTTCGACGGGGAGAAGCGAGTCCTCCGGCGGCGGGGGCCGCGCCGCTATGGGCGCGGCGCCGGTGTGCCGGAGGACTCGCCGTCCTGCCCTAGGGGGTCAGGGTCGTCGGGTCGACGAAGGTGTAACCGAGGTCCCGGATGCCGTTCACGATCTGCGTGAGCGGGCCGGTTCCGTAGTAGGGGTGGTAGAAGGTGCTCGCGAACCCGTCACGGACCGCGAGGTTGTACTGGGCCGCCCGGACGATGTCGGCGGGGAGACGTGGCGGGTTGTTGTTCTGCGCGTCGGGCTCGTAGTTCCCGAGGTTCTCGGGCAGGACGGTCGCGCCGCCGACGTCACGGACCGGGTAGGGGAAGAACTGGCCGATGTACCGCTTTCCGTCGATGGGGCCGCCGGAGAGCTGGCCGGAGAAGTAGAGGCTGCGCTCCAGCCGGGCGGCGTACGAGTCCTTGACGGCGCCGTAGTCGACGGCCGAGGCCGCGTAGTGCGGGGTCGTCCAGAGCGTGGGCGTGGGGAGCCCGACCGGCCCGTAGGCGGCCTTGCCCGTGTTGATCCTCGTCGCCGCCCAGGTGGCGGAGTCCTCCGGGACCGGTCCGTCGAAGATGACGTTGTCGTTCGCGTCGACGTGCGAGGTGAAGAACTCGAAGTCGTCGCCCGTCACACCCGTGTAGGGGTTCTTGACGTCGCTGTACTGGTGCGTGTAGCCGTGCGCCACGATCTTGCCGCCGTTGGCGACCATGTACTTCAGGGCGTTGACCACCTGCGGCCGCTGGGCCAGCGTGATGGTCTCCGGGACGCCGCCGTTGTAGACGCCCTTCGGGTCCGTGTAGACGGGGATCACCTGGAACGCGTAGGGGATCTGCTGCGCGGCCAGGTACTGGGCGACGGCCATCAGCTCGTTCGGGTCGCTCGCCGGGCTGATGTCCTCCAGCCGCAGCACCGCGCGGTGCCGGGTGGGCGTGTCCGGCGCGAGGACGTCGAACAGCAGGTCGTGCCAGGCGATGATCCGGTCGGTCTCCTTGGTGTAGGCGTACGGGATCTCACCGAGGTAGGTCAGGTTGCCGGACCTGATCGCCCACGGGAACGTGGTGGCCGGTGTGGTGCTCGTGTCGTGCGCCGTCGCGAGCGTGGTCACCGCCGCCGGGTCGTTGATGTGCGGACGCAGGATGCCGCCGTCGCCCCCGGTGGGGATGATGCGGGTCAGCGGGGTGCTCTTGTAGTCGACCCTGTTCACGGCGCCGATCGGGTCGAAGGACGACCGGGTCGGGTCCCATCCGTACTTGCGGACGAACGCGGAGGTACCGATCTTCCCGGCGAGCGTCCAGATGTTGTCGTTGATCCACACGACGGGCCGGGCCGTGGCGGCGACGTCGGCGTAGAACGCGTTCGGGACGGCGTCGGGGATGTCGCCGCCGTAGTAGGTCGAGCCGATGTAGATGGTGGCGGTGTGCTGCTCGACCTCCCCGGTGGCGTACTGCGACACGGGCTTGGCCGTGACCGCGCCGAAGTGGCCCGCCAGGTTCGCGGTGGCCATCCCGTACAGCTCCCCGAGGAACCCGTACGGGCCGGTCGTGTCGTAGAGCACGAGGGCCGAGGTGGCCCCGGCCTTGCGCGCCGCCTTCGTGCGGGGCGCGACCTTGACGCCCCGGAGCGGACGGATCGTGGTGGATCCGCGCATCCTGCGCTGGTCGGCCGCCACCTGCGCCTTCGCCCAGTCCCGCAGCTTCAGCGAGGACGCCGGGCGGGTGGGAGCCAACTCGTCGCCATGCCGCCACTTCGGGCCGTCCCGATGCGGTGCGGCCGTGTTCCCGGTCGCGGCGGCGGCCGGGGTCACCGCCGCCGGTAGGGCCAGCGACAGCATCGCCGCCAGCAGGGCCGCCGCTTTTCGGCTGCGCCATTTCATGGTCATGCCTCCACGTCCATTAACGAAGAGTGAAAAGCTCCGTACTCTGACGGCATACCGTGCCGGGAGCCCGGTTAATCGGTTCAGGGTGGCACGATCCGGCCGTTTCGCAGCTTTCCCATCCTCTGGATTTTGAAGGGACTTTACTTCGAGGTACCGTTTCCTCGGAACACTTGCGGAGCCTCGGTCCGGTTGGGCCGCCGGACGCTCTGCTTCGTAGTGGGGAGCTGCGAAGTAGCCGAGCGTCCACTCATCGTCATGTAAGGAAGCGGGGGTCAGTGGCGGTGTACCTGAAATCAACGATCGGCGTCCTGCTGGTCTTCACCGGGATCCTGGCATCACCGGAGGAGACGCCGGTCATGCGGGTCGCACGCGTCTTTCTACAGATCACTGGAATCGGTTTCGGTTTCTACTGCCTGGCCGCTATCGGCCTTTTTCTCGCCGGTCTGCGGATGCGGCTCCGGCCGACCGCCGTCACCGAGACACAGGCCCGTCAGCCCAGCGAGTGGCCATGATCGGCCAACTGGCGGTGGCCGGAAGCCTCGCCATCATCGTGCTCGCCGTCGCCTACAACAGTGGAATGTTCGTTCTGTCCCGGCGCCGGACGCCACAACCGGACACGGCCGGGAAGACACGCACCTATGTGTTCATGCTGGCATGCTTGAATGAGGAAAAGGTGATCGGCGAAAGCCTGGCGCGCCTCACCGGTCTTCCCCTGAACGACTTTCTGGTTCTCGTCGTGGACGACGCGTCCGACGACGGCACGGCCAAGATCGTCAGCGCGGCGGCCGAGGTGGCCGAACCCGGCCGAGTCCATCTCTACCAGCGCCGTTTCCCGGACGCTCGAAAAGGAAAAGGCGCCGCCCTCAACGCCGGGCTGGAGTGGCTGCGTGAATCGGCGATCCTCGACGGTAAGGATCCACAGGAAGTCATCATTTGTGTCATCGACGCTGACGGCAGACTTGACAAGAACGCCGCCGAGCAAGTTGACCCTTACTTCAACGACCCCGGCATCGGCGCCGTCCAAGTGGGCGTGCGCATGTACAACCGCCGCAAAGGGCTTCTCGCCCGCCTCCAGGACATGGAGTTCGTCGTCTACGGCGAGATCTTCCAGAACGCCCGCCGCCATCTCGGCAGCGTCGGCATGGGCGGGAACGGCCAGTTCATGCGGCTGGCGGCGCTGCGATCATTGCCCGGCAAGCCCTGGAGCGACTGCCTCACCGAGGACCTCGACCTCGGCGTCCGGCTGATCGCCACCGGGTGGCGCAACGCCTACTGCGGCACGGCCGCCGTCCACCAGCAGGCCGTGCTCACGCTCGGGCGGCTGCTGCGGCAGAGATCCCGCTGGTTCCAGGGGCATATCCAGGCCTCCCGGCTGGCGCCACTGATCCTGCGCGGCATCGCGCCGCGACCGGCGGCGGACCTGCTCTACCACCTGTCGAGCCCCGCGTTGCTGCTGCTCACGTCACTGTTGCCGATCTCGTTCGCCCTCATGATCGGCGACACGGCCGTGGCGTCGATCCGCACCGGGCACAGCCTGCTCTCACCGTGGTGGTTGCCCTGGTTCTATGTGATGACCTTCGGCATGGCGGCCGCCTACGCGTTCGTCTACCGCAAACGTGAGCCGGTGAGCCGCACGTACTCCTTGCTGCTCGGCCACCTCTACGTGCTGTACGGCTACATCTGGTTCGTTTCGGGCTGGTGGGCCCTCGGCCGTGTCCTGATGGGCAGACACGGCTGGCTCAAGACCGCGCGGACCTAGCCTCCTCTCCCCCGACCCTTCTCGGCGTGACGGCCCGGAGCACTCCGTTCGGCGGCCTCTTCACGTGCCCCCCGACCAACCCCGAACCACGTCTGCGAGGACCAGAACATGGCCGTTCTCGACCCGCGTCATCCTGCCCGGAACCGGCCAAGAAACGGCGCGGCCGAAACGACGATTCGCGCCATGGTCGTGCTCGGCACCCGGCCCGAGGCGATCAAGCTCGCCCCCGTCGTCCGGGCGATGGACGCCTCCCCGGTCTGCGAACCGATCGTGGTGAGCAGCGGCCAGCACCGGGAGATGCTCACGCCCATGCTGGCGGCCCTCGGCGTCCGGGCGCACGCCGACCTCGGCGTGATGCGGGACCGGCAGCGGCTGTCCGGACTCACCGGACGGCTCGTCACCGCGCTCGACACCGTCATCCGCGACGAACGTCCCGACGTGGTGATCGTCCAGGGCGACACCACCACCGCGATGTGCGGCGCGCTCGCCGCCTCGTACGAACAGATCCCCGTCGCCCACGTCGAGGCCGGGCTGCGGACCGGCAACCTGTACAACCCGTTCCCCGAGGAACTCAACCGGCAGCTCATCGGCCGCATCGCCCACTGGCACTTCGCGCCGACCGAACGCGCCGCCGCCCACCTGCGCGCCGAGGGGATCCCGGCGGCGGACGTCCTCACCACCGGCAACACCGTCATCGACAACCTGCACTGGATGCTGCGCCAGGGCACCGGCGAGCAGGCGTTCCGCACCACCGGGAAGCGGCGGATCCTCGTGACGCTGCACCGCCGCGAGAACCAGGGAAGCGGGATGCGGGGGCTCGCGGGCGCCGTGCGGCGCCTCGCCGACCGCGGCGACTGCGAGGTGCTGCTGCCGCTGCACAGGAGCCCGACGGTGCGCGAGTCGCTGCTGCCCGGCCTGTCCGGCCACCCCGGCGTCACGATCCGCGAGCCGCTCGGCTACCCCGACTTCACCGCGACCCTGGCCGCGTGCGACCTGGTCCTGACCGACTCGGGCGGCGTCCAGGAGGAGGCCCCCAGCCTGGGCAAACCTGTGCTGGTCCTGCGCGCCACCACCGAACGGCCCGAGGCGATCGACGCGGGCGTGGCGCGGCTCGTCGGGACCGACCCGGACGAGGTGTTCGCCATGGCGTCCCTCCTGCTGGACGACGCGGACGAACACGACCGAATGGCCCGTGCCGTCAATCCCTTCGGCGACGGGGAGGCCGCGGACCGTATCATCGGCGCCATGATCCGCGACTGCCTCCGGCCGGACGCCGAGAACCGTCCCGCGTTAGGCCCCGCCGCCTCGAACGGCACCGCTACGGGCGACCTGCCGAGACACACCGTGTCAGACGGCACCCGGGCAGACGGCGCCGTCGCGTCGGACTGATGCCATGCCGGACGTCGGCGACCACCCCACCACCCACCGGGCGACCCGTGCCCTCCGGTGGTCGCCCGCGCTCGCCCTGGCCGCCCTCCTGACCGTCGCGGCCGTGTCGATCGTGGCCGACCGCGGCGGCGGGGACGCGTTCGTCCGGTGGCGGGACGGCACCGTCCACGGCCCCTGGCGGTCGGTGTACGACGGGCACGGCCTCAACGGCACGCGCGGGGACGTCATCTCGCTGTGTCCGAAGAAGGCCACCGACCCGGCGAAGACGCACGCGGGTCTGGTGGTCTCCCGGGAGCGGCACGGGAACATGGAGTTCCGCCTGCGCGCCCGCACCGTCGCCCAGTTGCGGGTCGGGAAGCCCAACCCCTGGGAGGCGGCCTGGATCGTGTGGGCCTACTCCGACGACGGCCACTTCTACTACTTCATCCCGAAGCCCACGGGCTGGGAGCTGGGCAAACGCGATCCCGCCTACCCGGGTGGCCAGCGTTTCCTGGCCACCGGCGGGGGCCGCTTCTCCATCGGCCGCCAGTACACGGTCAGCGTCGTGCACAACGGTCCCCGCATGGCCGTCCGCGTGGACGGTGAATTGCTGACCACGTTCACCGACACCGAACGCCCGTACACGGGCGGGTCCGTGGGCCTCTACACCGAGGACGCCGAGGTCGAGTTCCGCGACATCACCGTCCACCCTCGTCCCTGACCCGACGTATCGGACGGAGAGTCGCCACCGTCCCGGCGCCGTCCCGGCAGGGCGTACACGAGGAGCGCGATGACCAGCAGCGACGACAGCGCCCACCAGACGTGCGCCTCCCGCCAGGCGACCGGTTCGAGACGCGACATGTACAGATACCCGAACGCGGCCCAGACGCCGCTCACGGCGATCACGGGCAGGGCGCCGCGGCTCGTCGAGCGCATGAGCAGGTAGGGCACCGGCCACGCCAGATACTGCGTGCCGAACCGGTAGGTGACGATCAGAAAGACCAGCAGCAGCGCGAGCGTCAGGGAGACGGGATCGGCGCGGCGCCACCACCACGCGGCGGCGAGCAACGCGACCGCGAGCAGCGGGGTGCCGACGGTCCCGTACCCGGGCGACACCACCTGGTCGCCGCCGGTCACGACCGCGGACCAGCCCCAGTCCCCCGCCACGGGCCGCGTCCCCATCGACGCCGACAGGCTCTCGCGCAGCCGGCCCGCGGGCGTCCCGAGGAGCGGCACGCTGCTGAGCAGGAACGCCAACGGGACCGCGGCCGTCCAGACGAGCACCATGATCCGCTGCCGCAGCGCGGGCAGCGTCAACAGGACGCCCGGCAGGAGCAGCACCGACCAACTCGCCGACGTCACCGACATCCCGATGAGGACGCCCGCGAGATGCGCCCGTCCACCCCGGGCGGCCAGCAGCGCCGCCGCGCCCAACGCCAACGTGATCGGCGCGAACTGGCCATGCAGGGCGCTCACCATCAGCACCACCGGCGCGCACGCGTACTGGAAGCTCCGCAGCGCGCGGACCCGCGACGACGGGTCCGAACTGAGTTTCGCCACCAGCGGCACCAGTGCGAGGTCGGCGAGGACGGGCACGACACGTCCGGCCACCTCCCAGGGCAGCCCGACCAGTTCGCTCAGGTACCGGACGCCCGCCAGGAGGTAGGCCAGCATCGGCAGGAAGTGCCAGCCGCCTTCCCGCAGGTAGAAGAGGGGGTCGCGGCCGTCGAGCACGGTGTCGGCGGTGCTGCGGAAGTCCTCGTCGAGGTCGTAGGGCTGGAAGGTGTCCTGGGCGGCGATCAGCATCACCGTGACGCGCAGCGCCGCGCCGACGGCCAGCGCCACGGCGAGCGGCGGCGCCCACCGGCCACGCTCGGCGAGCAGTGCCAGGGCGAGTCCCGCCACCAGCGGCAGGCCCATCACGAGAACATGGGTCACCGCTGGCCTCTCATCCACGGGGCGGAGTTCGGTGTCCGGCGTCCGGTTCCGTTAGGGTCGGCGATCATATGTCCACGAGCGTACGGCGGGTGAACCCATGAGTGGAACGGCGATGGACCGGCAGGAGGATGCCGGCCTCGCGGGTAGGCGGGTGCTGGTGACGGGAGGGTCCGGATTCATCGGGGGGCGCCTGGTCGGGGCGCTGCTGGCCGCCGGAGCGGAACCCGTCGTCGTCGATCAGCGTCCGCACCCCGATCCCGCCGTCCGCTCGGTCGTGGGCGACCTGCGCGACCCGGCCGTGCGCGACGCCGCCGTCTCCACGGATCTGGACGGAATGGTGCACCTCGCGGCGGCCACCTCCGTCCTGCGGTCGATCGAGGACCCGGCGGGGGTCTACCGGCTGAACGTCGACGCCACCGCAGCCCTGCTGGAGCTGTGCCGCGAGCGCGAGGTGCCGCGCGTGGTGTTCGCCTCGACGAACGCCGTCACCGGCGACGTCGGCGGCACCCCCATCCACGAGCGGCTGCCGCTCCGGCCGCTCACCCCCTACGGGGCGACGAAGGCGGCGGCGGAGATGCTGCTCAGCGCCTACACCGGCGTGTACGGCATCCAGACCTGCGCGGTGCGTTTCGCGAACGTCTACGGTCCCGGGATGCGGCACAAGGACAGCTTCGTGCCGCGCCTGATGCGGGCCGCGAGCGCCGGCGAGGGCGTCCAGGTGTACGGCGACGGCACCCAGTTGCGCGACTACGTCCACGTCGACGACGTGGTGCAGGCCGTGCTGCTGGCGTGGCGCACCGGGCACACCGGCCCGCTCGTCGTCGGGTCGGGCCTCTCCACCAGCGTCAACGACCTGATCGAGGCGGCCAGGGCGGTGACCGGCGCGCCCATTCCCACCGAGTACGTGCCGGCCAAGGCGGGTGAGATGCCCGCGGTCGTCCTCGACATCTCCCTGGCGCGCGAGCTCGGCTACGAGCCGCGCCACGACCTGCGCACCGGTATGGAGACCGTGTGGCCCGACTTCGCGCCCGTGGAAGTCGCATGAGCCGGGACGACGTCGGCATCGACCGCGCGGCCGTGGCCGCCTTCACCGCCGAGTACGGGACGCGACTCCCCCCGATCGCGGTCGTCATCGCCGCCTACGACGAGGAGCGGGGCATCGGCGACGTCGTCCGGTCCATCCCCCCGAGCGTCGCCGGGCATGACACCGCCGTGATCGTGGTGGTGGACGGCGCGACCGACCGCACCGCCGCCGTCGCCCGCGAGCACGGCGCGATGGTCTGCGACGTGCCGGTCAACCGCGGGCAGGGCGCGGCGCTGCGCCTCGGCTACCGGCTGGCCCGGGAGGGCGGCGCCGAGTTCATCGTCACCACCGACGCCGACGGCCAGTACGACTCGGCGCAGATACCGCGGGTGCTGCGGCCGGTGCTGGACGGCGAGGCCGACTTCGTCACCGGGTCGCGGCTGCTGGGACGGCAGGAGACCTACGACCGCGTCCGCCGCGTCGGCGTGCACGTCTTCGCGTGGGTGGTCAGCGTGCTGACCGGGCAGCGCATCACCGACACCTCGTTCGGGCTGCGCGCCATGCGGGCGGAGGTCACCGGCACCGTCACGCTCCGGCAGCCGCAGTACCAGTCGTCCGAGCTGCTCATCGGCGTCATCTCGCGCGGGTACCGGGTGCGGGAGGTGCCCGCGACGATGCGGCTGCGCGCCGCCGGGAAGACGAAGAAGGGCGGGAACCTCGTGTACGGCTTCCGCTACTCGCGGGTCGTGATCGGGACCTGGTGGCGGGAACGCCGCGCCGAGCCCGTCGTCTCCGCCCCCGCCTCCGCGGAACGGGTCGTCGGGGCGCCCGCGAAGACGAAGTAGTGGAACAGGACGAACTTCACCACGAACATCACACCGTAGACGGCGAGGAACGCCCCGCCGACGAACGCCGTCCGCAGCGCGTCGGACTCCACAAGCCGGGGGGCGAACCGGTCGGCCGCGCCCGTCGCCCAAGCGGACAGGACCATGCTCGCCACGGCGATCACCCAGTACGGCACGAGTTCGCGCCACAGTGACGCGCGTCCGCGCCGCCCCCACGCCCACCAGCGGTTGAGGACGTAGTTCAGCGCCGCGCCCGCGCCCCAGGCGACCACGGACGCGGCGCCGGGGCCGAGCAGCCCCGGCCCGTACGTCAGCAGCAGCGTCGCCTCGCTCAGCACGGCGGCCAGCACCGAACCGACCGTGTAGCGGGTGAAGATCAGCCGGAATCCGCGCATCAGTCGGGTGCGGTCCCGGCGTCGGCCGGGACCCGCGCGACCGCGAGGACCGACTGGCCGAACGGCACGGGCAGGACGCGGTCCAGCACCCGGGTGACGGGGACGATCACCCGGTCGTACATGCCGACGGCGCCGGAGTTCGGCTTCTGGGCCCGGCCGAGCCGCATGGCCGTCCACCAGGCGAGCCCGCCGAGCAGGTTCACCGGCCGCGCCAGCTCGCAGCCGAGCCCGGCGCGGACGATCGCGTCCCGCAGCGTCGCGGGCGTGTACCGCCGGAAATGCCCGACCTTTCGGTCAAAGTCGCTGTAGAGGCTCTGGTAGCCGGGGACCCACAGCACGACCGTGCCGCCCGGGACGACCGACCGCGCCAGCGAGGCCAGGACGGCGGCGTCGTCCTCGAAGTGCTCCAGCACGTTGATGGCGACGGCGGAGTGGACGGGCCGGTCGAGGAGATCGCCCGCGTCCAGGTCGAACACGCGGACCTCGATGTCGTCCGCGACGCGTCCGTCCGGCGCGAAGCGTTTGCGCGCCAGCTCGACCGCACCCGGATCGACGTCGGTGACGACGAGCCGCGCGAGGCCGGAGAACTGGGCGGAGAACTCGCCGAGACCCGCGCCGACCTCCAGCACGGAGGCGCCGCAGTGCGGGGCGATCAGGTCGAACTGGTAGCGGCGGTAGCGGGGTTTGTCCGGCCCCGCCGCCTCGGCGTCCCGATCGCCGAGGCCGCGGCCGGTGGCGCGGGTGAACGCGCCCTGTGCGTCGCTCATGGGGCTCCCGATCGTCACGTCTCCTGCACGGGACTGGCGTGGTCACGCCAGTTCACCTTCGGTAGCAGAGCCTCGGGACGCACCCGGTCCGCGTACCGCTTGGCGACGTCGAACAGCGAAGTGATCAGCGTATCGGAGAGCAGGTGCGGGGTCAGGCCGAGGTCCAGCAGCCGCGTGTGGACGACGTTGTAGTAGTGCTCTTCCTTCTCGACGCGGGGGTTGTCGAGGTGGTCGATCTCGACGCCCCCCGGGAAACATCGCGCGACGGTGTCGGCGAGCTCCTGGACGGACATCGCCTCGGTCATCTGGTTGAACACCCGGAACTCGCCGCGCTCGGCGGGGTTCTCGCAGGCGAGCTCGATGCACCGGACGGTGTCGCGGATGTCGATGATCCCGCGCCGCTGGCCGCCGGTGCCGTAGACGGTGAGCGGGTGGCCGAGCACGGCCTGGATGACGAACCGGTTCAGGACGGTGCCGAACACGGCGTCGTAGTCGAACCGGGTCGCGAGACGGTCGTCCAGCACGGTCTCGGGGGTCTGCTGCCCGTAGACGACGCCCTGGTTGAGGTCGGTGGCGCGCAGCCCCCAGATCCGGCAGGTGAACTCGATGTTGTGGCTGTCGTGGACCTTCGACAGGTGGTAGAACGACCCGGGCCGCTTGGGGTACAGGACGCGGTCGGTGCGGCCCTTGTGCTCGACCTCCAGCCAGCCCTCCTCGATGTCGATCTCGGGGGTGCCGTACTCGCCCATCGTGCCGAGCTTGACCAGATGGATGTCGCGGTCCACCTCGCTGATGGCGTACAGCAGGTTGAGCGTGCCGACGACATTGTTGACCTGCGTGTACACGGCGTGCTTGCGGTCGATCATCGAGTACGGCGCGGCCCGCTGCTCGGCGAAGTGCACGACGGCCTCCGGACGGAAGTCGCGCAGCATCTCGTAGGTGAAGTCGGCGTCGGTCAGGTCACCGACGTAAATGCCGATGGACTCGCCCGTCACGTCCTTCCATGCCGCGATCCGGGTCTGGAGCGACTCGATCGGTACCAGGCTCTCCACACCCAGCTCGTAGTCGTACTGGCGCCGGACGAAGTTGTCGGCGACCGCGACGTCGTGGCCGCGGCGCGACAGGTGGAGGGCCGTCGGCCAGCCGAGGTATCCGTCGCCGCCGAGAACTAGAACACGCATGCATCTCTCCCGCTGGTACAGGGGTGTGAAAAGGGAACCGGAACCGCCTCAGTCAAGGCAGGCCGGATAAGACCGCGATAAGCATGGATTCCCTCACATGAGCCGAGCCGTCACCGCCATGCCGACCAGGCTTCCCGGCTCACCTGGCGGACACCCTACAGACCGCCCCACCGTGGTCGCATCACCTGCGTAACCGCACGGGCACCGCCGGAAGTTCCCACATTCCCCCGTCAAGTGACGGCAACCATCCGGAGATCGAGATGCCCGAGGTCGAGCAGCGGTGCGGGGGCGAGCTCACGGGACGTCTCCTTGCGGCGCGCGGCCGCGCGCACCTCGGTCGGGGGCTCTAAAGATCGTAAGGGGCGCGCGGTCAGACGAGACCACGGCGGGCCGCGTGCACCCCCGCCTGGAACCGGGTGCGGGCGTTGAGCGTGCGGAGCAGGCGGGCGACGTGCCGGCTGACGGTGCGCGCGCCCATGCCGGTGTACCGGGCCACGGCCTCGTCCTTGAGGCCGGCGGCGAGCAGGGTCAGCAGGTGCCGGTCGGCGTCGGACAGCCGGGGCCAGACGTCGCAGGACTCGCGGTCGGCGTGCAGCGGCGTGGCCTGTTCCCAGCAGTTGTTGAACACGCTGATGAGAATGTCGAGCAGTGTCGAGGGACGGATGACGGCGGTCATCCCCGGCTCGTCGCCCTGGAGCGGCATCAGCGCCATCTCGTCGTCCACGATGACGAGTTTCGTCGGCGGGTTCTCCAGCACGCGGGCCTGTTCGCCGAGCACGGCGTCCTGCCGCACCACGTCGCGTTTCCCGGGGATGGCGAGGGATTCCGGGGTGTAGATGACGCGGTACTCCACCCCGTTGGCGAGCCGTTCCCGTTCGATCTCGTTGGGGCCGACGGGGTCGACGGTGTAGGGCGGCTTGTCGATGGCCTTGACCTGTTTGACCGCGGCGCGCTGCACCTGCTCGTAGCGTTGCGCGACGGCGTCCGTCCCGTCGATGACCTCCACGAGTTTCTGCGGGTTCGTGCGCTGCTCGGCGGCCAGCAGGTCGCCGCTGAGTCGTTTCGCCTCGATGCGGGCGCGGATGAACTCGGTCTCCCGCTTGTGGATCAGCGCCTCGACGACGGCGTCCGGTGGGTAGGGCGCGTATCTCGGATCGTTCCGCTCGCCGGCCGCCGGACCGGCGCAGGCGTCGACGCCGACCATGCCGAGGGCCTCCAGTTCGGTGAGCAGGGCCGCCAGCCGGGCCCGTGGCTCGCCCGTCAGCTTCACCAGTTCACCCAACGTGCTGCCGGGATGGAAGAGCAACGCAGAGTAAATGGCCTGTTGCGATGCGGTGACACCAAGTGCCGCGAACGGATTCTCACCGGTCGCGGAGGCGGGAGACATGGACGGGATTATCTAGCAGTGGCGGGAGGCAGCCAAGCCTCTACCGCCCATCGAATGCCCACATTTCTCGTGCGGCGCGGCCATGACGGCTCGTGTTCACGTCCGAAACCCGGAAAATCTTGCCTCGGCCACGGCGCCGGCCGCATGTCTTCCACTTCTCGGGCGCTCTCGACCGAACTCCAAATGAGCAATTGGATTTTCCGCCCGATCGGCCGGGCGGGGCAAGTGGGCGCGGTGGCGAAGATCGACACCGGCGACAACTCGCCAGAACGCGGGCCGAGAGAGGCTTTCTCGCCTGGGCACGGCCATTTACCTTTGCCGCACCCCCCACACGAGGAGAGACCATGTCTCACAGACGCGGCCTTCGGGTCGCCGTACTCGCCGCCGGCGTACTGGGCCTCGCCGGCACGCAGGGCGTCGCCACGGCCCAACCGTCCGCTCCCCAGCAGCCCTCGCCGTACTCCGCGGCGACGGCGGCGAACGTCCCCGCGGCCATGCTCCAGGCCATGCAACGCGACCTCGGCCTCACCGCGGCCGAGGCGAAGCAGGCGCTGGCCAACCAGGTCGACACGGGCGCCACCGCCGGCAAGCTCCAGCTGAGGCTCGCGGGAAGCTACGCGGGCAGCTATGTCACCGGCAAGACCGGTGGAACGCTGCACGTCTCCACCACCGATCGCGGCAAGGCCGCGGTGATCGCCGCGCACGGCGCCAAGGCGACGGTCGTCAAGTACAGCCTGGCGCAGCTCGACGCCGCCAAGGCCAAGCTGGACCGTGCCAGTGCGGGGAGTGACACCTCGCACACGCCCGTCTGGGCCGTGGACGTCCGCAGCAACAGGGTCGTGCTGCAGACCTCCGCTCCCGAGAAGGCACGCGCCTTCGCCAAGGCGGCCGGGGTCGCCCTCGGCATGCTGACCATCGAGCGCTCGAACATCCAGCCGCGCCCGTTGTACGACCTGCGCGGCGGCGACGCCTACTACATGGGCAGCGGTGGACGCTGTTCGGTCGGCTTCCCCGTCACCCGGGGCGGCACACAGGCGGGCTTCGCCACCGCGGGGCACTGCGGCAAGGCCGGGACGAGCGTCAGCGGCCACAACCGGGCCCAGCTGGGCAGCTTCCAGGGTTCGAGCTTCCCCGGCAACGACTACGCGTGGGTGGCGGCCAACAGCCAGTGGACGCCCACCGCGCGGGTCAACGGCTACGGGAAGGTCGCGGACCGGGCCGTGGAGGGCTCGACCGTGATGCAGGCGGGCCAGCAGGTCTGCCGGTCCGGCTCCACCACCGGTTGGCACTGCGGTTCCATCACGCGGCTCAACACCAGCGTCACCTACCCCGAGGGCACCATCACCGGGGTGACCCAGACGACGGTGTGCGCCGAGCCCGGCGACTCGGGCGGCTCGTACATCAGCGGCACCCAGGCGCAGGGCGTGACGTCGGGCGGCTCCGGCGACTGCAGCCGTGGCGGCACGACGTTCTTCCAGCCGATCAACGAGCTGCTCCAGGTGTACGGCCTCACGCTGTACACGGGCGCCACCGACCCGGGCGATCCTGACCCGGGCGACCCTGGTGACCCGAGCGGTTCCTGGGCCGAGGGAACCGTCTACAAGGTCGGGGACGTCGTGACCTACAACGACGTCCAGTACCGGTGCATCCAGGCCCACCAGGCCATCTCGGGTTGGACCCCGGAGAATGTACCGGCACTGTGGGAGCGAGTGTGATGACGGGCACGACCCGGCATCCGTGATAACGGCGCCCCGTACCGCTGACGGGGCGCTGCTCCCCGGGCCCCCTCCCTGCTGCCGCCGGGAGGGGGCCCAACCACGTCGTGGCCGGACCTCACCCCGCCGCGACCACGTCGTCCCGGCGCCTTCCCTGGAACAGGGGGCTGTCGAGGATGCGGTGGTCGTGGCTCGGGATCACCTCGCAGTCCAGGTCGGCGACGAACTGGAAGGTGTCGTAGCACTCGAAGAGATTGGTGTGGATGGTCGGCGCGACGCACTTGCGCCAGTCGTGCGGGTCCCAGTTCTCGTAGACGCCGATGGCGTCACCGGCGAGCAGGAAGCGTCCGGCGTCGGTCTCGACGAGGACGCCCTGGGAACCCGGCGTGTGCCCCGGCAGCGGAACGACGGTCACACCCGGACAGATCTCCTGTTCGTGGGAGACGGCCTCGGTGCGGTCCCACGCCGACATCCAGGGCGCCTGGAGCCCCGGCAGTTTCTCGTAGGCGCGCTCGTGCAGCGGCAAGGGATGGATCGCGTATTCGAGTTCGCGGCGTCCCACCAGGATGCGGGCGTTCCGGAAAAGGGCGTTGTTCGAGCAGTGGTCCCAGTGCAGGTGGGTGTTGACGACGTAGTCGACGTCGTCGGGGTCGACTCCGCATTCGCGGAGCGCGGTCTCGGGCAGCTCCTCCGGGGCGCGGACGAACGCGTAGGGGTGGTGCTCCCGGACGTACTCGGGCGCGAGCGTCCCCGTGTCGACGACGACGCGCGTGCCCGCGGCCTCGATCACGAACATGAACATGTGGATGTCGATCGTCTCGTCGCTGGCCGAACCGTAGACGGCGGCGGCCAGCGGGACGTTCTCCGACCGTCCGACGCGGATCGCGTTGACGGTGACGCTCATCGCCCCTCCAGAACGTCGACGCCCAGGTCGTGGGCGACCCGGCGTAGGTCGGCGACGGTCCGTTCGGGGAGCAGCAGCCCGTCCCGCGCGTTCCGCGCCTCGGCGAGGTCCTCGATCTCACCGGGGTAGCGCACCTCGTCCTCCCCTTCCCGCGACCCGGCTTTCAGCTCCGTCACCAGGGTCGACATGCGCTCCTCGAACTCCCGCACGGGGCTGAAGGAGGCGATGTCCAGGGCCATATAGAGATGTCCGGAACGGCCCGGTTTCTCGGACTGGTAGGGCCCGTTGACGGCCGACCCGAAGCCGCTCGCGCTCAGCACCCCGGAGAGGACGTCCATCATCACCGAGATGCCGTAGCCCTTGTGGCCCGCCATGGGCAGCACGGCGCCGAGCAGGGCCGTCTCGGGGTCGCGGGTGGGCGCGCCGTCCGCGTCGACGGCCCACCCGTCCGGGATCTCCTCGCCCCGGTTCCGTGCGAGATAGATCTTGCCCCTGGCGACGGCCGTGTTGGCGATGTCCAGCACGAACTGCCGGTCGCCGCCGAGCGGCGCCGCGATCGACCAGGGGTTGCTGCCGACGAGCTTCCCGCGCCCGCCCCACGGCGCCATCGCGGGGCTGGAGTTCGTCGTGAGGATGCCGATGCAGCCGCGCGGCGGCGCCATCCTGGTGAAGTACGCGGCGGTGCCGAAATGGTTGGAGTTACGGACCGCGACGACCCCGACGCCGTGCCGCCCGGCCCGGTCGACGGCCTCCCGCGCCGCCCGCGCCGTGACGACCTGGCCGATGCCGTCCCGGCCGTCCAGGGTCGCCACGGCGCCGGTGCCGGAGACGATCTCGGCCTTGGTCTGGCCGGTCATGACGCCCGACCGGATGCGGTCGACGTACCAGCCCACGCGCAGCACCCCGTGGGACTGGTGGCCCCACAGGTCGGCCTGGACGAGGCTGTCGGCCACCAGCAGGGCGTCGGCGGACGGGACCCCGCACGCGACGAAGATCCGCGTCGCGGCGTCCCGCAGCTCGTCAGCGGAGATCCGTACCGGCATCGTCCGTCCTCACCTCGGCCCGCCCGCGGGCTCCATCAGGATGAGCCGTTCCTCCGTCATCTCGCGGATGGCGTAACGAGGGCCCTCGGTCCCGTACCCGCTGTCCTTCACCCCGCCGTAGGGCATCAGGTCCGCGCGTGTACTGGACGTCGAATTGATGACGACCCCGCCCATCCGAAGGTTCCGTGCCGCGGTGAGCGCGGTGTCGAGGTCGCGGGTGAAGATGCCCGCCTGGAGGCCGTACGGGGTGTCGTTGACCGCGTCGATCACGGCGTCGAGGTCCTCGAACGGGACCACCGACACGACGGGGGCGAACGCCTCCTCGCAGAGCAGCCGCGCCTCGCCCGGCACGTCCACCAGGATCGTCGGGTGCATCACCGGCCCCGACCGGGTTCCGCCCGTGACGACCCTGGCGCCCTGGTCGACCGCGGCGTTCACCCACTCCTCGGCCCGCTTCGCCGCCGCCTCGGTGATCATCGGGCCGATGTCGGTCGCCGGGTCCTCCGGGTCTCCGAGCACGAGCTTGCCGGCCGCGTCGGTGAGCTGGCCGAGGAACTCGTCCAGCACGTCCGCGTGGACGTAGAGGCGCTGCACCGACGTGCACACCTGCCCCGACTTGCGGAACGCGCCCCGGCTGCACTGCTGCGCCGCGGACGCGATGTCGGCGTCCCGGCACACGATGGTCGCGGACACGTTGCCGCACTCCATCGTCGCGCGCCGCATCCCGAGCCGCGCGGAGATGGCCTTACCGGCGGCGGTGCTGCCGGTGAACGTGATGAAGTCGACCCGCTCGTCGTCGACGAGGGCGTGCCCGACCGGGTCGCCCGGTCCGAGCACCAGCCCGAGCAGGCCGGGCGGCAGGCCCGCGTCCAGCAGCATCCGGCACAGCTCCGCCGCCGCGATCGGCGTGAAAGGCGACGGCTTGACCACCACGGCGTTGCCCGCCGCCAGCGCCGGACCGACCTTGTGCGCGACGGTGTTCAGCGGCGAGTTGAACGGGGTGATCGCGCCGACCACGCCGACCGGCTGCCGGATCGTGAACGCCAGCCGGTGCGCGAACCCCGGCGCCGCCTGGATCGGCACGACCGCGCCGTCGATCCGCTTGGCCTCCTCGGCGGAGATCAGCATCGTCTGGACGGCCCGGTCGGTGTCGCCGAGGCAGTCCTTCACGCTGAACCCCGACTCGCGGGCCACGTCGAGCGCGAGCCGCTCACGGTTCTTGGCGATCTCGTCGGCCACCGCCCGCAGGATCTCGAAGCGTTCGAGGGGGTTCAGCGGGGTGCGGCTCGCCTCCCGCGCCGCGGACACGGCGTCGGCGACCATGCCGGGCGTCGCGTCGTAGGCCGTCGCGAGCGGCGCGCCGGTGAACTTGTGGTGGACGGTGCGTTCGTGGTCGCTGCGCAGCCACTCCCCGTTGACCAGGTTCGCGACCGTGGGTAGCTCGGTCATCTCGACTGTCCTCTCTTCGTGTCCCGCGTTCGCGAGGCCTCGGTGACCGGTGACCAGCCGGTGTGCCTCTCGTAGGCGCGTCCGGCCCTGAGCACGAGGCCGTCCCGGTGGCGGGCGCCGACCAGCTGGAGCCCGACCGGAAGTCCGGAACGCGTGACGCCGCACGGCACGCTCAGCGCCGGCTGCCGGGTCATGTTGAACGGATACGTGTACGGCGTCCACGACGCCCAGAGGTGCGGCGGCTCCGTGCCGGGTCCGCTGCGTCCCGCCTCGAACGCGACGGTCGGCACGGTCGGCGTGACCAGGACGTCGTAGGACTCGTGGAACCGCCCCATCCGCAGCCCGAGGTCGGCGCACACCGCCATCGCGTCCAGGTACTCCACGGCGGAGACCGCGCGCCCCCGCTCCGCGCACTCCACCAGCCCCGGGTCCACGCGTTCGAGCCGCTCGGGGCCGTACGACCCGAGCGAACGCGCGGCTCCCGACCACCACAGCGTCTGGAACGCCTCGACGGGATCGTCGAAGATCGGCTCGACCTCCGTCACCCGCGCGCCCAGCTCGGCGAGCACGCCGACGGCGGCGGCCACCAGGGACGCGACCTCGGGATCGTTGCGGCCGTATCCGAGGTCCGGGGAGTACCCGACCCGGAGACCGGAGACGCCCGCGTCGATCCCGACGACGAACGAGCGGTCGCGGGCGGGCGCCGCCGCCCAGTCACGAGGATCGGGCCGTCCGATCACGTCGAGCAGGACGGCGGCGTCCAGCACCGACAGCGTGATCGGCCCGCGATGGGACAGCGGCCCGTTGCTGCCCGGCGGATACGTCGAGACGAGATCGCCGGTCGGTTTGAACCCGACCGTGCCGGTGAACGCCGCGGGGAGCCGGACCGAGCCGCCGCCGTCCGTGCCGACCGACCACGTGCCCATCCCCGCCGCCACCGCGGCGGACGAGCCGCCGCTGGACCCGCCGGGGGTCAGCGCCGGATCCCACGGGTTCCGCGTGACGCCGAACCGGGGCGAGTCCGTGGTGCCCTTCCACCCGAACTCCGGGGTCGTGGTCTTGCCGACGAGGACGGCGCCCGCCTCCCGCAGCCGCGCCACGCTCGGCGAGTCCTCCGTCCACGGACCCGACTCGTCGGCCAGCCAGCTCCCGCGCAGCGTCGGCCACCCCCGGGTCCGTTCGAGGTCCTTGACGGTGGTGGGGACGCCGTCCGCCCAGCCGAGCTGCGTCCCGGCCGACCAGCGGGCCTCCGACTCGGCCGCCGCGCGCAGCGCCGAGTCGGCGTCGACCAGGACGAACGCGTTCAGCTCCGCGTCCCGCTCCTCGATGGCGGCGAGCGCCTCCCGCGTCGCCTCCACCGGCGAGACGTCGCGCCGCTCGTACGCCTGTGCCAGCTCCGCGGCGCTCATCCCCACGAGATCCGACACGGCGGACCTACGCGCCTGCCGTGGCGAAGTCACCGAAGTCGAACTCGAAATCGGTGAGTTCGGCGACCTCCTGCGCCGTGAAGCCCGGTGCGACGTGCTCCAACCTGAACACGTCGTCGACGCGGCGCAGCACGCACAGGTCGGTGACGACGATGTTCACGCAGTTGCGTCCCGTCAGCGGGTACTCGCAGGACTTGACGAGCTTCGGCCGTCCCTTGGAGTCGAGGTGCGTCATCAGCACCATGACGTTGACGTCGCCCGCGACGAGGTCCATGGCCCCGCCGATGCCGCCGCCCACCATCTTCGGCGTGGTCCAGTTCGCGAGGTTGGCGGCGGCGTCCACCTCGAACGCGCCGAGCGCGACGTAGTCGACCTTCCCGCCGCGGACCATCTCGAAGGACGTCACGCTCTCGAAGAACGAACCGCCCTTCTCCAGGTGCACGTACTGGCCGCCCGCGTTGTAGATCTCGGGGTCGTAGTCGTCCTTGGAGGCGATGGTGCCGTAGCCGAGGACGCCGTTCTCCGAGTGCAGGACGATGTCACGCCCGGAGATGTAGTCGGAGATCAGCGTGGGAATGCCGAGGCCCAGGTTCATGTAGCTGCCGCTCGGCACGAGCCCCGCCGCCACCTCCGCCATCTGCCTGCGGGTCAGCGCCTGCTTCCCGTTGTAGGTGCGGGCGCTGTCGGCGCCGCGCCCCTCCCGGACGACCGGGAAGTCGTGCTCGACCTCGACCGTCTTGGTGACGACCCGGCTGACGAAGATGCCGGGCAGGCCGATCCGCTCCGGGTCCAGCTCACCGTCGACGATCTCGTCGACCTCGGCGATCGTGATCTCGGCGCCCTTGGCGAACGCGGGCATGAAGTTGCGGCCGACGCCGTCGAACTCCAGGTTGCCGAAACGGTCCGCGCGGGCGGCGCGGATCAGCGCGTAGTCGACCTTCAGTGCGTGTTCCAGAACGTGCTCGACCCCGTCGATCACGCGGGTCTCCTTGCCGTCCGCCACCGCCGTGCCGACGGCGGTGCGGGTGTAGAACGCGCCGATCCCGGCGCCGCCCGCGCGCAGCCGCTCGACCAGCGTGCCCTGCGGCACCAGCTCGACCTCGATCTCCCCCGCCGCGATCTGCTTCTCGGCCGCGGAGGTCGCCTCCCCCGCACGCGCCGAGAACGACACGATCAGCCTGTTGACCTGCCGGTTCTCAACCAGGCTGATCGAACGGTAGGGGCCCTCACCGAGCGAGTTGGCCACGAGACACAACTGCCGGGCGCCGTGCTCACGCAGCGCGACGGTGAGGCTCGTCGGGAAACTGTGGGTCTTTCCGAACCCGGCGATCGACACGCTCGCGCCGTCGGGGACGTCGGCGACGGCTGCCAGCGGAGACTCGTACACCTTGTTGATGGTCATGCCTGTCCAACTTCCTTTTAGCTCTGCACCGCTTGGCTCTACGCCGTTTGGCTCTGCGCCGTTTGGCTCTGCGCCGACTGGCTCTGCACCGGACGGAAGCGCGGCAGCGCGTTGCCGTCACCGGTGTCCTCGAACACCACTTCGACCTTGTCTCCGATGGCGACCTCGTCGACGTCGCAGTCGACGATGTTGGTCATCATCCGGGGGCCCTCGTCCAACTCAACGTAGGCGAGGACGTACGGTGTGACGCCCTTCCACTCGCCCCCGGCACGGTGGACGACGCTGTAGGAGTAGACGCTGCCCAGGCCGGTGAACTCCTCCCACCGCGTGTTCGCGCTGTGGCAGAACGGGCAGATCGGCCGCGGGTACCAGATCGCCTCCCCGCAGTCGTCACAGCGCCTGCCGAGGAACCGTCCCTCGGCCGTCGCCTTCCAGAACTCCGCGGTGTCCGGGTTCACCACCGGCTTCGGCGCCGGCAGCACCGGGCTCCTTACCTCGCCCATCAGGCGTCCCTTCCCAAGATCATCGTGGCGCTGCGCATCCGGGTGCCCAGGTCGCCGCCGTTACCGTGCACCAGGGCGATCTCGCAGTCGGGCACCTGCACGCCCTGGTTCGCCTCGCCCCGCAGCTGCCGCACCGCCTCGATGATCTTCGTGATGCCGCCGCGGTGGCCGGGGTGGTTGTTGCTGAGCCCGCCGCCGTCGGTGTTGAACGGGAGGCGGCCGTGCGGGGCGACGAGCGTCCCGTCCATGACGAAGCGGCCGCCCTCGCCCTTCTCGCAGAACCCGAGGTCCTCAAGGATCTCCAGGACGGTGATGGTGAAGCTGTCGTAGATCGACACGTAGTCGATGTCGTTGACGGTCACGCCCGCTTGCTCGAACGCCCGCGGCCCCGACTGGACGGCGCTGGTGTACGTGAGGTCGACCCGGCCGCCGTCGGTGAGCTTCGCCGCCTCGCCCTGGCCCAGGATCTTCACCGGCTGCCGGTTCAGGCTCCGGGCGACCTCGCGGCTGACCACGACCACGGCGCCGCCGCCGTCCGTCACCAGGCAGCAGTCGGCCCGGTGCAGCGGGTCCGCGACCAGCGGCGAGTTGACGACGTCCTCGACCGTCATCACCTTCTGGAGGAAGGCGTTCGGGTTGTGGGACGCGTGGATCGTCGCCGCCACCTTGATCTCGGCGAGCTGCTCGCTGGTCGTGCCGTACTCGTACATGTGGCGCTGGGCCGCGAGCGCGTACGTGCTGACCAGCCCGGCGCCGGTGAACATGCCCATCTCGAAGCTGTCCTCGGGCCGCAACGGCCCACCGCCGCCGGGCTGGATGCCGGTGCGCGGCTTGCCCGCGAGCGTGATCAACGCGACGTTGCACTTGCCGGCCGCGATGGCCGCCGCCGCGTGCGACACGTGGTAGATCGGCGAGGCCCCACCGCTCTCCGTCGAGTCCATGTAGGTGAGGCTGCGGAGCCCCAGGTACTCGGCCATGGAGACCCAGCCGCCGCCGTAGCCCGGCGCGTCGTGCCCGAGGAAGAAGCCGTCGACGTCGTCGAGCGTCAGTCCCGCGTCCGCGAGCGCGCCGATCGCGACCTCGGCGTGGATCTGCGCGAGCGACTTGTCGGGCAGCTCACGCCCCGGATGCTCGTACGCTCCGATGATGACGGCGGCATCATTGGCATTCATGTCGATCCTCCTGAACGCTGGGGCGGTACTTCGACGGGGACCCGCCCCGCGGCGGGCCGGGCCTCGGCGCCCGGCCGGTGACCATCGCGTACTTCGGCGTCGTGCTGGCCGAGTCGGGGGGCGGGGCGCGGCGGCGGTGGCTCATAGCCGAGCAGCCGCAGCGGAAACCCCTTCTGGCGGCGGGGGTCGTCGAGGAACACCCGGCGGCGACGGAAATGCGGGTCCTCGGCGCGTTCCCGCGCCGACAGCACCGGGGCGGACGGGACCCGCGCCAGAGTCAGCTCGCGCAGGCACTCCTGTTTCGAGCGGCTCCCGGACCACGCGTTGATCACGGCGTCGACCTCTTCGTGGTTCCGTTCCCACCAGGGGGACGGTTTGCTCGCCATGCCCTCGGCGCCGACGAGCGTCGCCAGCGCGGCCCGCTCGGTGTCGGTGCGGCAGGCGATCGCGATCCACTGGTCGTCGCCGGCGCAGCGGTAGACGTCGTGGGGGGTGCTGCCGGGACGCCGGTTCCCGGTCGGTTCTGGAACGGTCCCGGTGTCAAGGTGTTCAAGGATGCGGTCGGCGAGCGTCCAGCTGACCAGCTCCCGCTGTGACACGTCGAGATACGTTCCGCGCAGGTCCTGGGCGAGGCAGTACGCGATCAGCCCGGCGCCGAACAGGGAGACGATCTGGTCGGGGTAGTTGATGTCGGCCGACGACCACATCGGCTGCTCGCCCGGATACCCCGTCACCGACGCCAGGCCCGACAGCAGGTCGAGGCTGGACCCGTAGGAGCGGGTCCCCGACTCCGGGCCCGACTGCCCCTGGCTGGACAGCGACAGGTAGATCAGGCGCGGGTTGACCTCCATCAGCGTCGGGCAGTCGATGCCGAGCCGCCGCGTGACGCCGACGGTGAAGTTCTCGATCAGGACGTCGGACCGTTCGACGAGCCGCCGCATCTCCGCCCGCCCGGAGTCGGTCTTCAGATCGAGCGTGATGCCGAGTTTGCCCGCGTTGTTCGACTCGAAGAGCGGCGACTCCTCGGTGACGTCGGCGTCCCCCTCGGTGGGCACGGGCCACACCCGGAACGCGTCCGGACGCCCCATCGACTCGATCTTGATGACGGTGGCGCCGTAGTCGGCGAGGAGCCGTCCGGTGGCGGCGCCCGCCGTGATGGTGCCGAGGTCCAGGACGACCACACCGGCCAGCGGGGCCGGATCGCCGCCGGTGCCCGCACCGTCGACCTCGCGGGGGCGGGGGCGCGGCCCGGTCGTCCCGTCGGTGCCGTGGAGGTCCCGGGGGGAACCGAACCTCCACGGCAGGCCGACGACGGGAGCCAGTCGCGCGGCGCCGTCCGAGACGAAGGACCGCGCCCGGTACTGCGGGTCGGTGACGAGATCGGCCAGGTCGGCGCCGTACCCGAACGGCAGGCCGAGACGTTGCGCGTCGCGGTAGATCTCCCGTTTGGTGCGCGCCACGGCCCATCTCTCGACGGCGGGCCACCACAGGTCGACGAGGTCCAGCCGCGCCTTGTCGCCGCGCAGCCGGGGGTCTTCGAGCGCCGGGTCGCCGATGAGCTCGACGACGCGGTCCCACTGCTCGGGCGTGTAGATGAACCCGATCCATCCGTCCGCGGCACGGACGGTCCGCCAGCGACCGATGCTCGTGCCCGTCCGCGTGGGGACCTGACCGGTCTCCGCGTAGACGACGTCGCTCTTCCAGTCGATGTACGCGGCGACGTCGCAGAGCGCGACGTCCACGACGTCTCCGTCCGCGCGGCGCAGCGCGAGCATGGAACCGTAGAAGCCGACGAACGCGGCGGCGTGCGCCGTCTGCTCGCCGCCGAGGCTGAGCGGCGCCCGGCCCGGCTCGCCTACCATCGCGGCGAGCCCGCCGTAGCATTCGGCGAGCAGGCTGTCGCCGTGGACGTCGGAGCGCTCGTCGGTGACGCCGTACGGCGTGAGCGCGACGACGACCAGTTTCGGGTGCGCCGAGCGCAGGCGGTGCGGTGTCAGGCCGGTCCGCGCCGCGCGGCCCGGACCGAAGTCGGTGATCAGGATGTCGGCGGACGACAGCAGCTCCGCCAGCCGGGCCCGGCCGTCCGGGCTCTCCGGGTCGACGCACACGCTCTGCTTGTCGGCGTTCAACGCGGTGAACGTGTAGCCGAGGCCGTCGGCGTCGACCGGCTCCCGCGTCCGCAGCGGATCGCCGCCGGGCGGCTCGCACTTGGTCACGGTGTGGCCGAAGCCCGCGAACAGCCGTCCGCAGACCTGGCCCGCCACGCCTTCGGCCAGCTCCACCACCCGAAGGAGCCCGCCCGCGTGTTCTCGTCCGCTCATCGCACGCCGTCGCCCGCGCGGCCGACCGCCTTGCGGTGGGTCGCCTCCGGGTCGTCGAGGACGTCCGTGCGCGCCGAGATCTGGTACCGGACGTCCTCGCCGTACTCGATGGCCTTCGTCCAGTCCGAGATGTACATGGGGATCTCGTGGAGCGCGCGCTTCGACCACGCCAGCGTCACCTGGTTGTGCCGGGCGATGCGCCGCGCCAGTTCCAGCGCGGCCGACTGGAGTTCGTCGGCGGGGACGGCCTGGTTCACCAGGCCCCATTCCGCCGCGGTCGCGCCGGTGATCCGGTCGGCGGTCAGCACCATCCACGCGGCCCGCTTCGCCCCGAGCCGCAGCTGCGTGGACGGGCCCGCGAGCCCCGGGTACAGGCCGAAGCCGACCTCGGGCATGCCGATGGGCGCGTCCTCCGCCGCGATGGCGAGGTCACTGGAGTTGATCAGCGTCAGTCCGCCGCCGAGCGCGAACCCGTTGACCGCCGCGATGACGATCGCCGAATGCGCCCGGATCCGGTTCTGGACGGTCAGCCAGCTCGTGTGCCTGCCCGCGCCGCGGCGGTCGGTGTCGATGGGCTCCTCTCCGGCCTCCTTGATGTCGACGCCCGCGCAGAACGCGGGTCCGGCGCCGGTCAGGATGATCACCTTGACCTCGCCGTCGCAGCGGTCCAGCACCTCGAGCAGGGCGGCACGCGCGGCGCGGCTCATCGCGTTGCGCTTCTCGGGCCGGTTCAACGTGATGCGGGCGACGCCGTCGGACAGGTCCTCGTAGCGGACGAGAGAGTGATCAGCGATCGAGTCCATGAAAAAATTCCCAACCTTAGGCTGCGGTGACCAGGTCGCCGGTGCTGAACTGCGGAATGACACGTCCGCCGGGGCTCGGACGGAAGACCACGCGAACCGGCAGGTCGAGCCGCAGCTCGTCCGGTTCGTCGGCCAGGACGCTGATGACGAGCGGGCCCTCGGTGAGCCGCACGTAGACGAGCCGATAGGGAACCTCGTCGGCGAAGGCGGCGAAATACCTCTGGTGCATCGTGCACCACGACCAGATGGTCCCGGTTCCGCTCACCGCCTCCCAGGAGGCCGAACTGGAAAGGCACTGCGGACACACCGGCGCGTCGGGAAAGCGGTGCCGCCCGCAGTCGGTGCACCGCTGCAACCGAAGCTCGCCCGCGGCGCAACCGTCCCAGAACGGCTTGTTGCGCGGGGTGATGTCCGGCAAGAGTTTCTCGTACGCCGCGACGTCCATCGGCTGCCCCTCCCTATTCGGCCGTGAAAATGTGCGAGGTCACGATGGGCGAGACGCACATGTACTGCACGGTGTTGCAATTTTCGACCTGCCGGTCGCCGGCTTCGCCGCGCAGTTGCCGTACCGCTTCCACATGGAGCGCGAAGCCCTGCATGTAGCTTTCGCTGGTATGCCCGCCGGACGTGTTGAGAGGCCGCTCGCCACCGAGTTCGACACGGCCGTCCCGGACCCATTCCCAGGACTCTCCGCGGGGCGCGTGACCGAAGCCTTCGAGGGTGAACAGGATCGTCGGCAGAAAGTTGTCGTAGACCTGCATGCAGTCGATCTCGTCCGGGCCGATTCCCGCTTTCTTGTATAGGTCCTCGGCCACGGCGGCGCTGGTGGAGAAATAGAAGTCGGGGCTGATGTAGCTGCGGCTCAGTTCGGCGCGTCCGGCCGTGGCGGCGACCTTCACGGGCTTCTTGCGCATCCCGCGGGCCCGGTCGGCGGACGTCACGATGAACGCGACCGCGCCGTCGTTGATGATGCAGTAGTCGAGCTTGCGCAGCGGTTCGGCGATGAACCGGGACGCCATGTACTCGTCCCGGTCGATCTCCTTCTGGAAGACCGCGATCGGATTGCGGGCCCCGTTGGCGCGGTTGTTGACGGCGAGCGGTGCGAGGGCGTCCTCCGGAGCCCCGTACAGGCGGCTGTACCGCTGGTACATCATCGACACGTACGCGCCGGTGGACGTCATTCCGTACATGGCGTCGTACGCCCCGGCGGGGTCGGCGTCGCCGCCGCCGTACTTCAGGCCCGCCGACCGTCCGTTCGTCGCGTAGACGCAGGCGACCATGTCGGCCGTTCCCGAGCGGATCAGGGCGTACGCCTCCTGCAACGCGACACCGCTCATGCGACCGGTGCCCTCCAGGTCGTGGACGAATCCCGGGGCGGTGAGCCCGACGGTCTCCCCGAACTGGCCGTATTTGATGTTGATACAGAGGAGCCCGTCGATGTCCTGTTGAGTGGCTCCGCAGTCGTCAAGCGCCTCTTTGAACGCCTCCGCGGCGAGCTCGTACGCGTCGTTCGGATGGCTCTTGTTCGCGTACAGCCGTCCGAAATCGGACGACCCGACGCCGACGATTGCCACATCCTTCATGGCCATGGCGATATCACCCTCGCACTCGTGCCGACGTGGCCTCACGCCACGATGTGGAGTTATGAATTCGGGTGTTCCTTCTCCAGGATTTCCACGGCCTTCAGCGCGGCCTTGGCGGCCGCCCGGACATGGCGGTGCGCGGCCTCCGACGCGCGTTCGGGGGAACGGGCGGCGATGGCCTCGGCGATTTCGAGGTATTCCTGCCGGGACTCGGCGTGCCGGCCCGGGATGGTCACCGAGAGGCTGCGCAGCGCGTGGATACGCGTGTGCAGGGGCTCCAGCATGGACTTCAGCAACGAGTTGCGGGCGCCCGCGAGAAGCAGGTTGTCGAACTCGAATATGGCCTGGAAACGTTCCTCGCCCGAGGCGCGCGGCTGGACCTTCTCCACCAGCGCCGCGACCTCCTCGTCGGTCGCGCGCAGCACGAACAGTTCGGCGGCGGCGGGCTCCAGGGCGTCCCGCACCTCATAGATCTCCCGCACCTCGGCGCTGCCGAGCCTGGCGACGCGGACGCCGCGACTCGGTGACGGCTCCACGAGCCCCAGGGTCTGGAGGTGACGCATGGCCTCCCGCACCGACGTACGGCTCACACCGGTCAGTTCCACGAGTTCACGCTCGGTGAGTTGACGACCCGGTGGGAGCAGCCCAGCGGCGATCGCGTCACGGATGCGGCGTACGACCATCTCCGGGACGGATTCGGCCGGGCGGTCGATCGTCAGGTCGAGCTTGGGGTCGGTCACGGCAGTCCTTTGCGTTTGTCTGACATAGTACAGATTACGTCGTCCGATTTATGTCGGTCAATGTGGGGCGAGTCACGACCGCCAGTGCCCCGAGCAGGGCCTTTACGGGGTGGACGTGGCACGCGTCGGAACCAGATCGTTCAGGGGGGAGCCCGCGAGCGTGGGGCCCGTCGTCTGCAGATGGCACGCCACCTCTCCCCCGCCCTCGACGGCGGTGTGCTCCGGCACCCGCTGTTTGCAGATGTCCATGACGAAACCGCACCGGGTCTGGAACGGGCAACCGACCGGTGGCCGTGCCGGGTCGGGCAGGTCCCCCTCCAGGACGATCCGTCCCGACCGCCTTCGCGGGTCCGGGATGGCCGACAGCAGCGCCTGCGTGTACGGATGCGCCGGAGCGGTGTAGACCCGTTCCGCCGGGCCGGTCTCGACGATCCGTCCCAGGTACATCACGCCGACCCGGTGCGAGATGTGCCGCACGATGGCCAGGTCGTGCGCGATGAAAAGATAGGTCAGCCGGAACTCCGCGCGCAGCCTCTCCAAAAGGTTGATCACCTGGTTCTGGGTGGAGACGTCCAGCGCGGACACGGCCTCGTCGCACACGATGAACCGCGGGTTCAACGCGATCGCCCGCGCGATCGCCAGCCGCTGCCGCTGCCCGCCGGAGAACTCGTACGGGTAGCGCTCGGCGTAGCTCGCCCGGAGCCCGACCATCTCGATGAGGTCGTTCACCCGGCTCCGCGCCTCCTTCGCCGACAGTCTCTCGTGGACGACGAGCGGTTCGGCGATGCTCGCCGCCACCGTGGACGAAGGGTCCAGCGACGAGTAAGGGTCCTGGAAGACCATCTGCATACTGCGCCGGGCCCTGCGCAGGCTCCCGCCGCGCAGGTTGGTGACGTCGTGCCCGGCGACCTTGATCGACCCGCTCTCCGTCGGGACCAGCTTCAACAGCGCGCGCCCGGTCGTCGACTTGCCCGATCCCGACTCGCCGACCAGGCCGAACGTCTCACCTTCCGCGATGTGGAAGGTGACGTCGTTGACCGCGCGCACCTGCCGCGCCGCCGCCAGCGTCCGCTTCTTCCGGAACACCACGCTGACGTCGCGGACGTCGACGAGCGGCCCGGTCGTGGAGTCCGGCACCGGCGCACCGGACGCCTCGGCCGGCGCACCCGACGACGGCGCCTTCGCGCCGGAACCTTCAACACCTTTGACGCTCATGGGGAACCTGCCAAGTTCAGCTGCTCGGTACGGCAACAGCGGCTGCTGCGGCCCGCCTCGACGATCCGGAGCGCGGGCGCCGCCACCACGCACTCCTCGCTGGTGTGCCCGCAGCGGGGGCCGAACCGGCAGCCCTCCGGCATCCGCCACGGCTCGGGGGTACGGCCCGGGATCGTCGGCAGTTCCTTCCCGCGCACCCCGAGATGCGGCATGGCGCTCAGCAGCCCCGCCGTGTACGGATGTTTCGGCGCGTTGTACAGGTCGAGCGCCGCCGCGGTCTCGACCACCTCGCCCGCGTACATCACGACGACCCGGTCGGCCAGTTCGACGACCAGCCCGAGGTCGTGGGTGATGAACAGGATCCCGCACCCGGTCTCGTCGCGGAGCCGGGAGAGCAGCGCGACGATCTGGGCCTGCACCGTCACGTCCAGCGCGGTGGCCGGTTCGTCCGCGATGAGGAGCTTCGGTTCGCAGGCCAGCGCCATGGCGATCATGGCCCGCTGCCGCATCCCGCCGGAGAACTCGTGCGGGTAGTCCTTGACGCGGCTGCCCGCGTCCGGGATGCCGACGAGGTCGAGCATCTCCGCGGCGCGGGCGAACGCGGCGCGCCGCGAGCCGCCCTTGTGCCGCCGGTAGACCTCGGCGATCTGGTCGCCGATCGTGAAGGCCGGGTTCAGGCTCGTCATCGGCTCCTGGAAGATCATGGAGATCTCGTTGCCGCGGACGTCGCGCAGTTCCCGCTCCGGCATCTTGATGAGGTCGCGGCCCTGGTACCAGATGTGGCCCGACGGGGTGCGGGAGTACGCGTTCGGCAGCAGCCGCAGCACCGACAGGCTGGTGACGCTCTTGCCCGACCCGGACTCGCCGACCAGCCCCACGATCTCGCCGGGGCCGACGTCGAAGGACACGCCCGCGACGACGTTCGTCCAGCCGCGGTCGGTCAGGAAGTCGACGTGCAGGTCCTCGATCCGCAGCAGCTCCCCGTCGTCCCGCGCGTCCTTCTCCTTCTTCCTCGTCATCAGGCCTTCCTCGTCTCGCGGCCGAAGGCGTCCCGGAGCCCGTCGCCGACCAGGTTGAAGCACAGGGTCGCGATCGCGATCGCGATGCCGGGGTACACGGCGAGCCACGGTTGGCTGCGCATCTCCTGGAACGCCTGGCCGAGCATGCTGCCCCAGCTCGCCGTCGGCGGCAGGGCGCCGAGGCCCAGCAGGCTGACGGTCACCTCGGCCAGCAGCGCCGACGCCAGCAGGAACGACAGCTGGACGAGCGTCGCGGGCAGGATGTTCGGCATCACCCGTTTGCGCAAAATCATCAGGCTCGGCGTTCCGATGCTGGTCGACGCCTCGATGTAGACCTCCCGCCGGACCTCGATGGTGCTGCCGCGGACCACGCGGAACATGCGCGGCGCGTACACGATGCCGAGCGACACCATCGCGGTCGTCAGTCCGGGGCCGACCGCCGCGATGATGGCGATCGTCAGGACGATCGCGGGGAACGACATCAGCACGTCCGCGGCGCGGTCCAGGAACCAGTCGACCACGCCGCCGAAGTAGCCGCTGATCAGACCGAGCGGCAGGCCGATGGCGGTCGCGATCAGGACGGCGAGCCCGGCGGCGGCGAGCGACACCCGTCCGCCGTACATGAGGCGGGTCAGGGTGTCGCGCCCCAGCGAGTCGGTGCCGAGCCAGTGTTCGGCGGTCGGTCCCGACAGCCGGTCGCTGATGTCGACCTGGGTCGGCCCGTACGGGGCGATGAGGGGAGCGGCGGCGGTCACGATGATGATCAGCAGGAGCAGGGCGCAGCCGACGACGGCCGACCTGTTGGCCCGGAAGCGGCGCACGACGGCGCGCGTCCGGGAGACGTGCGCGGCGACGTCGCCGCCGTCCCCGTCCCCGTCCTCCTTGACCGGCACGGCGACCGGCTTGCCGATGTCCACGCTCTCACTACGCGTCATGACGTTCTGACCTTCGGATTGAAGTAGCCGTACGACAGGTCGACCGCGAGGTTCACGAGCATGATCAGAACGGCTGTGATCAGCAGAATCCCCTGCACCATCGGGAAGTCCCGGGAGAACACCGAGAAGTACGCCAGCTTCCCGACGCCCGGCAGGGCGAACAGTTGCTCGATGACGACGGTCGCGCCGATCAGCCGGTTGGCCTCGACGCCGAACGCGGTGACCACGGGAACGGCGGCGTTCTTCATGACGTGCTTGACCGCCACCCGCCGGGGGTGCAGGCCCTTGGCCCGCGCCGTGCGGACGTAGTCCTCCTGCATCACGGAGGTCACGGCCGCGCGGGTCTGCCGTGCGACGACGGCGGTCGGCACGGTCGCGAGCGAGAAGGCGGGCAGGATGAGATGCTCCAGCCACTCCAGCGGGCTCTGCGTGAACGGCACGTACCCGACGGCCGGCAGCATCCGGACCTGGATCGCGAAGAGGAGCACGAGCATCATGCCGACCCAGAAGTAGGGCAGCGCCATGAACGCGCTCGCGGTGACGGTCGACAGCCGGTCGATCCAGCTGCCCGGACGCAGCCCGGCGGCGAGACCGAGGGCCAGCCCCAGCACCGCCGCGATGAGCAGCGTGAGGGCGACCAGCGAGAGGGTGACCGGGAACCCGGCGGCCACCGCCGACCAGACGCTCTGGTCATCGACGAAGGAGTTCCCCAGGTCTCCCTGGAGCACGTCGGTCAGCCAGTTCCAGTACTGGACGAGGAACGGATCGTCCAGGCCGAGTTCCTCGCGGATCTCCTGGATTCTCTCGGGCGTCGGGTTGTCGCCGGCGAGCACCACCTCCGGCCCGCCCGGCACCAACGCGATGAGGCTGTAGATGAGGAAGCTGACGATGACGAGCAACGGGATCATCGCCAGGAGTCGGACACTGAGCAACCGCAGCACCCGGTGCCTCCGTTCTGTCGGAGCGGGTCCCGGCCGGCGCGGACCGGCCGGGACCCGCTCGCTATCGGCGGGTCACTTCTTGATGGCGATGCCGCGGAACTGGCGGGAACCGTCGACGAAGATCTGGAGTCCCATGACCTTGTCGTTCATCGCCATCGGCGTGTTGAGGTGGCAGAGCGTGACCGGTTGCGCCGCGTCCTCGTGGGCCGTCCGGAACAGTTGCTTGTAGATGCTCGCGCTCTGTTCCCGGGTCTCGGCGGCCTTGGCCTTGGTGGCGAGGTCGGTGATCGTCGGGTTCGAGTAGCCGCCCGGGTTGCTGAAACCGTCGGGCAGGTAGTAGGCGGCGACCTGGATGCTCGGGTCCGCGTCGGCCTTCTGCTGCACCATGATCGCGTCGACGGACTTGTTGACCGAGAAGCCCTCGATCAGCTTCGGCAGCTCGACCGGCCGGATGGTCATCTTGATGCCGACCTCCTGGAGGTTGGCCTGGATGAGCTCGGCGACCTTGGTGTAGGCGTCGAGGTTGTTGGTCTCCAGCGTGAACGAGAGGCCGTCCTTCACCCCCGCCTTGGCGAGCAGCTCACGCGCCTTGCCGGGGTCGTACTTGTACGCCTCCGGGGAGAGGGACGGGTCCGCCGCGTAGTAGTCGGCCGGGAACATTTGGACGCCGGGCTGGCAGAAACCGCCCTGGAGCTCGTTGACCGCCTCGCGGTTGATCGCGTAGTTCAGCGCCTGCCGGACCTCCTTCTTGTCGAACGGCGCCTTCTTGACGTTCAGCGCGATCGTGAAGCTCGCCAGGCTCGGCTTCTGGCACACGACGAGCTTGGCGTCCTTGGCAGGCTGGTACATGCTCGAACGCAGGAACGTGACATCTGCCGTGCCGGTGATGGTGGCGTTCAGGCGCGCGTTGTCGTTGCTGGAGATGAGGAAGACCATCTTGGCGACGTTGACGGCCTTCGGATCCCAGTAGCCGGGGACCGGCGTGTACTCCACCTTGGTGGCGGGTTCGTAGGCGGTCACCTTGAAGGCGCCCGACCCGCCGGTGGGCATCCTCGCCTGGCCCGGGTCGTCGAACACCTTCGGGCTCATCATCATGCCCGCGGAGCTGGCCAGGATCCCGACGAGCGGGGCCGCCCCCTGCTTCGTGCTGATCTTCACGGTGGCCTTGTCGACCACCTCCACCCCGGTGACGTCGCTCAGGGCCTGCTTGTTGAAGCTCTTGTCCGCCCGGTGCCGGTCGATGTTCGCCTTGACGGACGCGGCGTCGAACGGCGCTCCGTCGTGGTACTTCCAGTTGTCGATGAGGGTCAGGGTCAGGCTCTTGCCACTGTCCCCGATCTTCCATTCCTTCGCGAGCATCGGCCGCGGCTCGCCGTTGGCGTCCATCTGGATCAACGTGTCGTAGACCGGATAGAGGTACATCCAGCTGTTGCTGGTCGTGACCTTGTCCGGGTCGAAGCTCGTGTTGGCGACGCTGTACATCCAGGTGAACGTCGCGTTCTTGTCGATCGCCGCCTGGTCCACCGGGGGACAGGCGACGTTCTGCTTCGGCTTGGCCGCACCACCGCCGCCGCCGTCCGGATCGCCGCTGTCAGCGCTACACGCGCTCACGAGCATCACAAATGTTGCGGCAGCCGCAACGATGAGCTGTTTCCGCATCTAGGGGTCCTCCGAAGCAGGGGATGTGGTGTTGATGGGGGTTGGCCTTGCCCTCCGGTGAATGAAGTGCCGGACGTCCGAAGCGGAGAAGAGGGAGAAAGGGAGTCAGAGGAGGAGGCGGACCCGGATCGCTCGCAGGGTTCCTGCGGTCGGCGGAAACGGGACCGATCGTCCACAGGGGCGTCCCTGCGGGGGCTGCCTGGGTGTCACCGTGCTGCCAGTTCGTACTTTGTCTGATGAATGAGAACATACGTCTGCTTGCCAGTCAAGGACGCGAAATCGCTCCGCGCCCAGGCGAGACCGACGACGCGCGGACCGGCGTCTCCCCCGACCGGCGCCTGGACCGCCGGGACGACCACTACACGCCCCAGCGCCAAGACCATTTATGGTGAGGGCGGGTGACCAGAGCAGCCGGAGGGCGTCGTGGTGTTGCAGCTACAGGGAATCTCCAAACGCTACGAAAGAGATCGGCCGGTCCTGCGCGACGTCGATCTCGAAGTGGCACCGGAAGAACGCCTGGCGATCGTGGGCGGAAACGGATCGGGAAAGTCCACGCTGCTGAGAATCATCGTCGGGCTGTCCCGTCCTTCGACCGGAACCGTGCGGTCACCCAAAGGCGCGATCGGCTACGTCCCCGAACGCTTTCCCTGCCATGACCGGATGTCGGCGGCGTCTTACCTGCGCCATCTCGGGCGAATTCGCGGGCTGGGCTCCCGGGCCGCGCGGCGCCGGGCGGACGAGCTTCTGGAGCGGCTGGCGCTCGTCGGCGGCAGCGGCACGCCCCTGCGGCAACTGTCGAAGGGCAACGCCCAGAAGGTCGCGCTGGCCCAGGCCATGATGGTGCCGCCCCGGCTGCTCGTCCTCGACGAACCCGCCTCCGGCCTGGCCGAATCCGTCCACGGGGTGCTGGCCGACCTCATGCGGGAGGCCGCGTCGGGCGGCGCCGTCCTCTTCACCGAGCACCACGACGCATTCGTCCGGAAGAACGCCACCAGAATCTGCAGAATCACCAATGGTTCGCTGGAACCGGCGACTTCACTCCCGGAGACCCGACACCCGAGAAAAATATTTCGGGTCGGTGTGGTCCCCAAACCGCGAGAGGCCTCCCACGAACTCGACTGGGCGAACATGCGGGGCGTGGTGCGAACTCGGCCCAGCGACGACGGAGTGGAGATACACGTCCTCGACGAGCACCAGGAGGACATTCTTCTGGCGGCGTTGAAGAACGGCTGGTCGATCACCACCGTCACGAGCGAGACATGAGAGGACGGAAACTCACCGTGTTCGCGCTCTATCGCTACACCTTCACGGGTTTCGTCCTCTCGCAGCGCTATGCGGCGCCCGCCCTGCTCTTCTGCGCCGCGGTGGTGGTCGGGACGAGCTCCGACTCGGGCCCGCTCATCGGCGCGTACTCGCTCTGCGCCATGTTCATGTTCCTGTGCGCCATCTGGCTCACGGCCACCCTCGTGAACAACGAGGACCCGGTGCGGCGCGGGGTCACGATCGTCAGCGCGGGCGGCGCGCGGCGTCCGCTGGCGGCGACCGCCGCGGTGGCGGTGAGCTGCTGCGCCCTCCTCACCGTCTTCGGCGTCGGCTATCCCGCCATGACGGGCAAGCACGTGGTGACGGCGGCCGGGGTCGCGGTCGGGGCCGGAGCGCAGCTCACGACCGCCGCGGTCGGCGTCGCCGTGGGCCTGGTGTGCTCCCGACCGGTCATCGCCCGCCAGGGCTACGCGGTGGCGACCGCGGTCACCGCCGCGCTCGCGGCCGTGCTGGTGCCGTGGCTGACCCCCGTCCGGCCGACGGTGCAACTCCTCCTCAGCGACCGCTCACCGGAGGACGTCGCCACCCCGCTCCTCGCACTCGCCCTGACCGCCACCCTCCTCCTCACCGCCTCCATCGTCGCAACGAACACCATCACCACCCGCCGCGACTGACCCGCGCGTTCTTTCTCAATGGACGCCTAAAACCCGCAAACGGTTGAAGGTCGACACTAATATGGACGTGTGCGAACCTTACCCGGCGTCTCCGCGGCCCTTGCTCTGGCCGCGACAATTACCGGTTGCGGTGCGGGTGCTGTTCAGGTGCCGGTACCACGGCCGGACGTCGCCGCCGCGGAACTGTGCAAGAGACTCAAGTTGCCGGACAAGGTCCACGGCCGAACGCGACGCGAGGTGAGTCCGCAATCAACGTTCACGGCGGCTTGGGGGTCTCCTGCGATCGCGTTACGTTGCGGAGTTCCGCTCCCCAGGCACGACATGCGGGCGGTGATCGCCGTCATCAACGGCGTGCAATGGTTGCCGACACCAGAGGAGAAGCCCGTCACTTTCACGGCCGTGGGACGAAAGGCCTATGTGGAGGTGACGATCCCGCACTCCTACACCAACGGGGGGAGTGCCCCCGGAGAGATCCTCATGGAATTCAATCCGGCCATACAGGCGGCCATGCCCGAAAAGCCCGAAGGTGAACTCTGAAGCCCCGACCCTCGATGCGGCGGTGGATTCCCTCCCGGCGTTGGAAGCGCCGTCGGCAGCACCCCCGGGCCGCCGGGCCACCCGGCATTCCCGCGGCTCGCTCGATGCGGGAGACGGCCAGGCGGCCCGGAGCATCAGGGGTGGGCTGGCTTCAGCCCGTCAGGAGCGCCCTAACCTGGCGGTACACAGGGGTAAGACGCCGCGACGAGCGCCTCGGGCGCGGATTCAGGTCGACACGGTGCAGGCGCGGTCGAGCGCTTCATCATCCCCACACCTTGTTGTAGCCGTACGTGAGTGACGAGTTGACGCTGGTGCAGTAGGCGTAGGACCATGCGCCGCTGCCCATCCTCCGGGCCACCCCTTGGACGACCTTGCGATTGTTGCATCGCGCCATGGCGGCGTAGTATTTCTGTGTGTAGCCGTAGCAGGCCACTCCGTGCGTGTTCTTGTCGGTCCACTTCTTACATGACCCTGCCATGGCCGGAGTGACACTAATGGCCGTCCATAAACCGAGGACGACCGCGATCAGGGCGAATACGGTGGCGATCTTTCGACGCATGGGCACTACATCCTTTTATGGAGAAAGAAACTCGAGGGCCGTACCACGGTCAGCCTAATTGAAACGGAAACGGCTGTCCTCCGAGAATCGTCGCACTCAACCGATCCATCGAGATCCGTCGGCCGAATCCTCGTTTTCCTGCCGGGCGATCCCCGCGCGTCGTCCACTTCCGTCGAAGACCCCGACGAACAACGCGCCGAGCGGTCGATATTTCCCAGGTGCCGCAACCACGCAGAGCAGGCCCAGGACATTCGATCAGTTTCGGACCGGACGACGTCGCATTCTCCCTACGCGCCGGTCGCCGCCGGGGCGCGGCTGACCTGCCGCGCCGTGCGGCTGACTCAGCGTTTTCGTACCGATTGGCGGGCTCACTGTGCAGGGTGGTCCTGGTTCGTCGCGGGACCGGGGTCCTAATGTCGGACCGTACCGGGCTCTGAGGGGGCGAGCCCGGCACCGTTCGCGCCGGCCCGCGATGTCGCCCGGCGCGACCCGCACGAGTGGCGGCGTCCTTTCTTCATGCCTGTCGGAGTCCTGGTAAAGCTAGGTCTTGCCTTCGGGCTGCTCGCACCGACGGTCGAGCTGAAGGGAGGTGCCCGATGACCACTCTCGGGGCGCTGGTGCACCGGCCCGGTCTCGACTTGCGGTTCCTCACCGACACGGACGAGGAGCGGTACGGGGACCGGCCGGTGGACGGCGTCGTCCAGCCGGAACTGCCGCTCGACGACTTCCTTCGACGAGGCGAGACGGTGGCGGACCGTGATCTGCTCCGGTTCCTTCTCGTTCTCGTCTCCCCCGCCCTCCTCGATCAGGCCCCCGGACGTGTCGAGGAGTTGCTGGAACGCCTGGCCGATCTCGACGTCGCCGGTGTGATCCTGCGGTCGGGCCGCACGCCGGATCGGTGGAGAGCCGCCGGGGAGCGGTGCGGCCTGCCTCTGCTGCTCCTCGCCGACGACGGACCGTGGACGTCCGCGGCCGTCCACGCGGCGATTCTCGACGAACGGCGCCGGCACGAGGATTCGGACGCCCTGCGGGAGATGCAGCGCGAACTCGTGCGGCCGGACGGCCTGTCGCGCCTGCTGGAACTCATGGCCCGGCACCTGGACGGATACGCCGTCCTCGTCGATCGGTCCGGGCGGCCACGCTCGGGTCGTCCACGCGTACCCGACGGTCTTCTCCGGCATGTGCGCGAGGACGTCCGGCGGGTCGCGGCCGGGCAGATCAGCTCGGCCTCCGTCAGCTACCAGGGTGAACGGGTACATGTGCTGGCGATCGGTGCGGAGGAACGGTCTCCGGTCCTCGTCGTCAGTGGCGGGGATCCGTTCACGCCGGAGGCCCGGCGCCTGGTCACGGACGCGGCCCGGCTGATCGGGACGCGCTGGCACCTGGACGAGCTCACCGGGCGGCAGGCGCGGATCGAGGAGGTGGACCTGCGGAACCGGGAGGCCGTGCTGCACTTCCTCATGACGGGCCACCTGTCGGCCGCCCGCCGCACGGCGGCCGCGCTGCGACCGGAACTCGCGGACGTGGTCCGCGTCCATGTCGTGGAGGGGCCGAAGAAGGCCAGGGACCGGCTCGTGGCGCGGTGCGTCGAGGCGACCGACGACCGGGCCTGGGTCGTCCGGTGTCCCCTCTACGCGCGACACGTGATCGTGCTCGCTCCGGTGTCCGCGCCGAAGACCCCTGAAGACGCCCTGACCCGGGCGCTCCGAAGACTCGTCCCCCGGCGCGGCGATCTCTGTGTGGGCGTCGGGCTGCCGGTCCCGCTGGCCGAGACGGGCGTCGGGTGGGAACAGGCGTACCACGCGTTGGCCGTCGCCCGGAACAGCGCCGACCGGTTCGCGCGGTTCAATCCGCAGGAGTCGCTGGCCGGGCTGCTGGGCCCGGACGGCCGTCAGTGGGCGTCGGCGAGACTCCGCCCGCTCCTGCGCCACCGGCCGGACCGTCCGCAGGATCCCGATGCGGCGGAACTGACGGAGACACTGCGCTCCTGGCTGAGCTTCTCCAGCGGCGTGCCGAAGGTGCTGAAGATTCACCGCAACACGCTGGCCTCCCGCCTGCGCCGCATCGAGGGGCTTCTGGGGTGCGACCTGAGCGGGCTGGCGACGCAGACCGAGGTGCATCTGGCTCTGCGGCTGCTCGGCTCTCCCGAGGACGGGGACGCGTCGAAGGAGATCGCGCTGGACGCCCTCCTAGCCACGGATCATGTGCGGCAGTGGGCGAAGAACCAGCTCCGACCGCTTCTCGACCAGACTTCGCCGCTGCTCCTCGACACGTTGCGTTGCTGGCTGGATCACGACGCGAACCTGAAGTCTGCGGCGACGAGCCTGGGCATTTCGGTACCGGGTCTGCGCAAACGGCTCGTCCGCATCGAGGGGCTCCTGGAGCGATCACTGCTCGGCGCCCCCTCCGCCCGGTACGACCTGTGGATCGCGCTGCACGTCCACGACCGGCGCTGACCGCACCTTGAACGATCATGTACTGTTTGAGACAGATTTGTCGCAAACGAAGCATGATTGGAGCACCATGCGTCAGCAGGACGAGATCGTCACCGCGGCGATCCGGTGCCTGAACGCGGATCCGACGCTGTCGATGGGACGGCTCGCCGAGGCGATCGGCGTCAGCCGGGCCACCCTGCACCGGCACTTCGCCACCCGCGACGCGCTCATGCACGCGCTCGGGTCCCGGGCCCTGGACAGTTGGGAGACCAGCCAGGACCTCTCCGGGATCGACGAGGCCGGGGCGTCCGGCGATCCGGTCCGTATCGCCGTCACGCTGGAGACACTGATCCGCCGGTTCGTCACCGACGCCGAGGAACACGGCTACGCCCTGACCGCGCACACCACCGCCGCGCTACCGGACCTCGCCGACCGGACCGACCGGCTGGAACGGCGGGAACTCGCCTTCTACACCGCGGCCCAGCGCGCCGGTGTGATCCGGCCGGACCTGCCGGCCGCCTGGATCGGCAACCACGTGTACGGGCTCATGGTCGCCGTCCGCGAAAGCCTCCACCAGGGCAGTGTCGCCCGCCGCGACATCGAGGAACACGTCCTGACCACCCTGCGCGACGGTATCGGCGGGCCCACCTCGTGACCGCCACCGCCTCGCCGCGCGGCGTCGGCGCCGTCCCGCCGCCGCACCCGCACCGGTGGGCGGGGCTCGCGGTCCTGTCCGCGAGCCTGCTCCTCATCGTCATGGACATCACGATCCTGAACGTGGCGCTGCCGGAGATGTCGGCCGACCTGCGGCCCGGCGCGGTCGAACTGCTCTGGATGGTGGACGCGTACTCGCTGGTCGTCGCGGGGCTGCTGGTGACGGCCGCCGCGCTCGGGGACCGGTGGGGACGCAGGCGGATGCTGGTCGCCGGGTTCTCGGTCTTCGGGCTCGCGTCCCTCGCGGTCCTGGTCGCCGGCTCCCCCGGCGAGGTGATCGCGATCCGCGCGCTGCTCGGCGCGGGCGGCGCGATGATCATGCCGTCCACGCTGTCGATGATCCGGCACCTGTTCACCGACCCCCGGGAACGGGCCACCGCGCTCGGCGTGTGGGCCACCACCGCCGCGCTCGGCGCCGCCCTCGGCCCGATCATCGGTGGGCTACTGCTGGAGGCATCCAGCTGGCATTCGGCGTTCCTCGTGCACGTACCGGTGATGGCGGTCGCGATCGTCGCGGCGTTGTGGCTGCTGCCCGAGTCCCGCAACCCCCGGCCGGGTCGCTGGGACGCGGCGGGCACCGTGCTGTCCATCGTCGGGATGACCGCGCTCGTCTACACGATCAAGGACGTCGGGGAGGACGGGATCACCGGCGCGAACCTCGTGACCGGGATCGTCGCCGTCACCGGGCTGGGCTGGTTCGTCCGGCGATGCCTGCGGCGCCCGGAGCCGCTGCTGGACGTGCGGCTGTTCCGCGGCAGGGCGTTCACCGCGGGCACGGCCGTGGCGCTGATCTCCAGCCTCTCGATCGCGGCGATGATGCTGCTGCTGGCGCAGTGGATGCAGCTCGTCCAGGGCTATTCGGCGCTGGAGACCGGCATCCGGCTGCTGCCCGAGGTGGTCGGCGCGGCCGTGTTCTCACCGCTGGCGCCGGCGCTGGCCGCCCGGCTCGGCGCCCGGACGGTCCTCGCGGGCGGGCTGGCCGTCGGCGGCATCGGCTATCTGGTGATCTTCGTGGCCGGGGAGCCGCTCGGCTACTGGCCCGTCGCGGCCTCGACGTTCCTGGTCGGCGTCGGCATGGGCGCGCTCGCCGTCGCGTCCGCGGTCATCATGGCCGGGGCGCCGCCCGAACGGTCCGGCAGCGCGGCGGCGATCGAGGAGACCGGCTACGAGCTCGGCGCCACGCTGGGCGTCGCCGTCCTGGGCAGCGTCGCCGCCGCCGTGTACCGCGACGGGCTCTCCGGCTTCGACCTCGCGGGGCACGGCGTCTCGGGGCGGGCGGCGCATGACGTCCGGGAGTCGCTCGGCGGCGCGATGGAGGTGGCCCGCGGTGCCGGCGCGGCCGGAAACGAGCTGGCCGCCCGTGCCCAGGAGGTGTTCACCACCTCGCTGAGCTGGGCGAGCCTCGCGGGCGGCGCCCTGATGCTCGGCGCCGCGGGCGTGGTCTGGGCGCTCACGCCCCGTGACCTGGACATCGGCGACGCCGAGCACTGAGACTCCTCGTCCCGACGGCTGTCAGAGCACCGCGTCGAGCTCGTCGGCGGTCGGCGGGTCGGCGCCGGGACGCGTGCACGTGATCGCGGCGGAGGCCAGCGCCGCGGCCAGCGGACCCGAGAGCGACGCCGCGTCGCCGCGCGCCAGATCGCCGCGGCGGGCGGGGTCGAGCAGGCCCCCCGCCAGGAGACCGGACAGCAGGCCCGACATGAACGCGTCCCCCGCGCCCACGGTGTCGGCGACCTCGACGACCGGCGCGGGCCGTTCGACCTGCCCGGACGCGGTGACGGCGACGCATCCGCCGGGGCCGCGGGTGACCACGGCGAGCGCTGGGCCGAGGCGGACCCACCGGTGCGCGACCTCCACCGGGTCCTCCCCCGGATACAGCCAGGCGAGGTCCTCGTCGCTGGCCTTGACCACGTCGCTGAGGGCCACCTGCCGCTCGACCCGCCGCCGTTCGGACGCCCGGTCGCGCAGCAGCGGCGGCCTGATGTTCGGGTCGTAGCCGACCGTGGGCGCCGCCGCCATCGCCGCCTCCACCGGGCCCGCCGCGAGCGCCGCCGCGATGGACCCGGCGTGCAGGACGGCCGTGTCCGGCGGCGGCTCCGGCCGGGCCGACGCCCAGGAGATCGCGAAGTCGTAGGACGGGACGCCCAGCTCGTCCACCGACACGACGGCGAGCGGGGTGAACGGCTCCGCCCACCCGGCGGGCGTCACCCCGGACGCGGTCAGATGCTCGGTGACCAGGCGGCCGAACGCGTCCTCACCGAGGCCCGTCACGAGCGTCACCGCGAGGCCGAGCCGCCCGAGTCCGACCGCGACGTTCGCGGGGCCGCCGCCGGGATCGGCCCGGAACCGCCGTCCACCGGCGTCCCCGACCAGGTCGACCAGGGCCTCGCCGACCACCACGATCCGGGCCATCGCGTCCCTCCTCAGCAGCCGGCGTCCGGCGTGTCCACATTCTCCTCCGTGCGGGCGGCCGCGTCTGTGGCCGAGCCGGGGTCGGGTCCGTCACCTGGTCTGGTGGGTCCCGTTCGGGGACGGCGTCAACCGCGTGTGCGGAAGTCGGATCGCGACGAGGAGGCCGCCGGTGGGACGGGGCGTGAGGTCGAGGGTTCCGCCGTGCGCCCGGACGATGCTGTGCACGATGGCCAGCCCGAGGCCGACACCGGCGTGCTCCTCGGCGCGCACCCGTTGCGTTCCGCGTTGGAAGGGTTCGGTGAGGGTCGGGACGAGGTCCGGCGAGACCAGCTCACCGGAGTTCTCGACCCACAGCACGCTCACGTCCCGCTCCGTCCGGGTGTGGACGGTGATGGTGCCGCCGGTGGGGTGGTTGTGGACGATGGCGTTCTGGACGAGGTTCGTCACCATCCGCAGGAGAAGCTCCGCGGAGCCGAAGGTCCGCGTCTCCTCGCCGGTGACGTCCAGGGTGATCTGGCGCTGTTCGGCGAGCGGGAGCAGCATTTCGGCGGCCTGCTCGGCGATGAGGGACAGGTCGACGGGTTCGCGGGTGAAACTTTGCCGGTCGGCGCGGCTGAGCAGCAGAAGGGCCTCGGTGAGGTCGATCGCCCGGGTGTTGACGATGCGGAGGCGTTTGAGGAGTTCGCCGCGGTCCCAGGCGGGGTCACTGCGGGCGACGTCGAGGAGCGTCTGCGAGATGGCGAGCGGGGTGCGCAGTTCGTGGGAGGCGTTCGCGGCGAACCGTTGCTGCTCGGTGACGTGGGCCTCAAGCCGCCCGAGCATGGTGTCGAACACGTCGGCGAGTTCGCGGAACTCGTCGTTGGGGCCTTCCATACGGATGCGGTGGGACAGGGATCCGTTGGCGGCCCGGCGCGCCGCGTCCGCGATCTGGTTGAGGGGCGCGAGCATCCGGCCCGCGAGGAGCCACCCTCCCACGAGCCCGAACCCCAGAAGGAAGATCAGGGCTTGGGTCGCGCGGGGAACGAAGGCGGCCTGGAGGTCGGAGCGGTTCGGCATGGACGGCTGGGGCGGCCCGCCGTCCTTCCGGTGGCCCGGCTCGACGACGAGCACCCCGTCGGGCACGTAGCGCAGCAGGAACACCCACACCACGGCCAGCAGGAGGAACCCGGCGACCATGAGGAACCCGGCGTAGCTCAGGGTGAGTTTCAGCCGGGCGCTGAGCCCCGGGGGCCTAGTCACCGGCGCCGCCGGGGCCGGCCGGGGCGCCGCCGGTGTCGATGCGGTAGCCGACACCGGGCACCGTGGCGATCAACCATGGTTGCCCGAGACGTTTCCGCAGAGCGGAAACGGTGATGCGGACGGCGTTGGTGAAGGGGTCGGCGTTGGCGTCCCAGGCCCGCTCCAGCAGCTCCTCGGCGCTGACGACACCGCCCTCGGCGGCGACGAGGACCTCGAGCACCGCGAACTGCTTGCGGGTCAGCGCGACATAGCGTCCGTCCCGGAAGACCTCCCGCCGGAACGGGTCCAGCCGCAGGCCCGCGATCTCGCGGACGGGAGGCCGGGCGTGCGCGCGCCTGCGGTCCAGCGCCCGCAGCCGCAGCACCAGCTCCCGGAAATCGAACGGCTTGGTGAGATAGTCGTCGGCGCCGAGCTCGAACCCCGACGCCTTGTCGTCGATCCGGTCGGCGGCGGTCAGCATGAGGATCGGGATGCCGCTGCCGGACGCGACGATCCTGCGGGCGATCTCGTCGCCGGACGGTCCGGGGATGTCGCGGTCGAGGACGGCCAGGTCGTAGGAGTTGACGCCGAGCAGCTCCAGGGCGGAGTGGCCGTCGCCCGCGATGTCCGCGGCGATCGCCTCCAGCCGCAGCCCATCACGGATGGCCTCGGCCAGGTAGGGCTCGTCCTCCACGATCAGCACGCGCATCCCCGAAGGGTATGCAACAGGACATATCGCCAGCATATTCGAACCGGAACCCCCCGCCAGGGATCATGACTTTCCCTGCCCCGGGCGGGGCACGGTGGCGCCGTCGACCAGCCGCCCGAGCAGCCGCGGATAGGGCAGCCCGGCCGCGGCGAACATCCTCGGCACCTGAGAGTGGGCCGTCATGCCCGGCATGGTGTTGACCTCGTTGAGGACGGGCCCGTGGTCGGTGAGGAAGAAGTCGACGCGGGCGACGCCGGCGCAGCCGAGCGCGTCGAACATCCGCAGCGCCGCCCTGGTCAGCGCCGCCGACTCCGTGCCGTCGAGGTCGGCGGGCACACTGAACCGGGCCGACCCGTCGTACTTCGCCCGGGTGTCGAACAGGCCGTCGGCGTGGATCTCCAGTGGCGGCGACGCCCATCGACGGCCATCGGCCTCCCGCAGGACGGCCACGTCGATCTCCCGTCCCGCCACGACGTCCTCGACCAGGATCCGGTCGTCGAACCGCGCCGCGTGGCGCAGCGCCTCGCGCAACTCGGCGGCGTCGCGGGCCAGGGCGACACCGAAACTCGACCCGGCCGAGACGGGCTTCACCACAGCCTCTTTCTCGAACTCGACATCGGCGATGTCCGACGCCGCGACCAGGCGGCCCGGAGCGGTGCGGACGTTCACGGCCCGCGCGACGAGCTTCGTCGTCCACTTGTCCATGCCGATCGCCCCGGCGCGCAGGCCGGAGCCGACCATCCGGACGTGCGCCAGGGCGCACAACGCCGCGAGGGTGCCGTCCTCGCCGGACGGACCGTGCACCGCGGGGAAGACGACGTCGGCCCATTCGATGACGCTCAACGCCGCCGCCAGGGAACCGGCCGCCCGCGACCCGAGCGCGGCGGCCCCCGCTCGCCACGTCCCGTCACGGTCGATGGTCAACTCCTCGACCTCGAACCCGCCCTCATGCAGCCCCCGCGCGATCGCTCTGGCCGTGGCCAGGGAGACGTCGTGTTCGGCGTTCTCGCCGCCGCCGACCACCGCGATTCGCCGTGTCATCCGATGCTCCTTCGCACGCGCGGCCCGATGCCGGTGACGATGGTGTGCGGAATGGTCCCGGCCCAGCGGGCCCAGTCCTGGACGGTGGGCGTCGCTCCCCCGTCCGGCCCGAACACGGTCGCGGACGTGCCGACCGGGAACGCCACGGCACCGGTATCGATCACGATCTGATCCATCGAGATCCGTCCGACGACCGGGAAACGCCGCCCGCGGACCTCGACACCCGCCTCGGACGAGCACTCACGCGGGATCCCGTCGGCGTACCCGACGGGCAGGACGCTCAGATGGGTGGCGCGATCGGTGACGTACGCGCCGTCGTAACCGACCGGCGTGCCGGCAGCGGCCTCCGTGGTGTGGACGATCGGTGCCGTCAGACGGGACGCGCCGTTCATCTCCACGGTTCCGGAGGGGTCGATGCCGACCAGCCCCGCCCCCACGCGGACCATGTCGAAGTGGGTCGCCGGGTCGGTCAGCGTCCCCGACGTGGCCGCGAGATGGGCCGGCGGCGATCCCAGCCCCGCCGCCCGGACCGTCCGCCGCGCCTGGCGCATGGCGGCGACCGCCGGGACGTTCGCGGCGGGGTCGGCCCGGTCCGACAGCGCGAGGTGCCCCATGACCCCCACGACGCGGACCCTGCGGGCCTCGCCACCACGCCGGGCGAGATCGACCAGTTCGTCCCACCGCCCGCGCGGACAACCGCCGCGCGACATCCCGGTGTCCACATGGAGATGGACCCGCACCGGCGACGTGGCTCCGGCGACGAGCGCGCCGAGTTCGTCCACCGACCCGACCGCGACATCGATCCCGGCGGCCACCGCCGCCTCGACGTCGATGCCGCCGGGGTGCAGCCAGGTCAGGATCGGCACCGTCAACCCCGCGGCGCGCAACGCGCACGCCTCCGCGACGCTCGTCGTCCCCAGCCACCCGGCGCCGGCGGCGACCGCGGCTTTGGCGACCGGAACGGCACCGTGCCCGTAGCCGTCGGCCTTGACCACCGCCATGATGGGGCTCTGCGTCCGCGCACGGACCTTGGCCACGTTCGCGGTCACCGCCACCGGCAGCGTCCGCAAGGTCGGCGGCCGGAGGATCTCCGCGCGGCGCTCAAGCGCGACCGGGCCCCGGTTCACGGCCGCCTCCCCTGCATGTACATCGGCGGGCACCCGTCGTCGGCGGCACGCGCACGCCGCGCGCCCGGATGCGGCAAACGGACCGGGGGAACCGTTCGGTACTCGAAGTGCCACCATTCGTTGTCGTAGACGCGGTAGAGCCCGTACCTTCCACCGTGCTGTTCGAGCCACCGCGCGCCCTCGGTCGGTCGGACGTCGATCGCGAGCCCCCGCACATGGCTGGACTCCTCCGGCGGCAGCACCCGGCGCCGCGCCGCCGCCACCGAGCCGGTGCGCCGCACCTCCTTCGTGAAGATCTGGTACTGCTCGACCGGGTCCCGGTACCCCGAGGTGAGACCGATCAGTTGCCGGTCACGCCAGAACGCCTCGGCCCGCGCTCGGGTGAACGCCGCCAACGCCTCCGGTGCCAGCCCACGCAGATCCTCGGCGGGAAAACGCATCCCCAACGCCCACTGGCAGGCCAGGAACCGGGCATGGCCCGGCGCGCGGCACCAGGCGACCGGCACCAGCAACACCGCGACGAGCCGGGTGACGACGGCCAGGACACGAACTCTGATCTCCAGGGACCTCGTCATCGCTCACCGCCACCGCGCACCCACACCCGGACGGCATGACGACCGTCCGATCTTCGACCTCGACCGTCGGAGAAGATCGTCAGGCTGGCCGGGACGGATCCGCGCGGGCAACGGGTCGCTGATGGCGGTGATGCGCTGTGGTCCATGCCTCCACTGAAGGCGGAAGGCCGTTGTCAGGGCGTATCCGGTTTTCGATACACCCGCGATACATCGCCCGCCCCCCCGGCGCCGACCGCCCTCGCCCCGGCGGACCTTCTGCTCGCTCCTGACCGCGCGGGAGGCGGGTCGCGCCTCGCCGCTCTCGGTGCGGTTCCGCGAAAAAGAAATGCGACAACCACCTGCGGTCATCCGTTTAAACCTGTTGCGGGGGGTTTACTTCTGATGATTTCAAGTCCACCATAACTCGTGTCGTCAAGATCACGGCGACAAACATCTGCCCCACCCCCGCAGAAAGGGCCTCCTTTCCGGCCGGCCGGGTTCCGCCCTGCCCGACGAGCATCGTCTTCGGCACGGCCATGCCCCTCTCGCTTCGCCCGGGCAACACAGAAACACGCGGAAGTCTTTCGCCATGCCCTGGAGTGAAACCGGTACGGCAGTATGCACCGAGCAAGAAAGAAGGGAACGTGTTCAGAAGTCCTGCAACGTGGGTGGCCGTTTCGGCGCTCACGGTTTCAAGCTTCGTCCTGCCCGCCACCACCGGCGCCGCCGCCGACGCCCCGCGGGCCCACCAATTCCAGCGCCTGTACTCGGAAATCGGATCTCCGAACGCGGCCAATCCCAGGTTAGGACCGTCCAGACGCGGCGGAGTACGTCTGGTGAGTCCGGGAACGGTCGCGGACGCCTCCAAGACGAGGATTCCGGCGCGCGCACCGTCCGGCGCCCGGACCCCCGGGACCGCTGCCCTCGCGTCGGTGCCGGTGGGCATCGGCCCGGTCCGCAACGGCACGTTCCTCTCCTTCAACCTGGCCGACTACCTGCAACTCAAGGTGAACACCGGCTCCGGCAACGCGATGGTGCGCACCACTGACATGTCGCTTCCCGGGGTCGGCGGCAATGTGACCGTGGGGGCCGTTTACAACAGCCTGTTGCATGCCGCCGACGTGCCCACCGGTGTCGTCTCGCCGGGCTGGCGCACCCGCCTGGGTCAGGACGTCCGGTTATACAAGAACAGCGACGACTCGGTCACTTTCGCCGGACCGGACGGGGTGTCGGGTGTGTTCACCCCGTCCGGATCGGGCTACACCACGCCCAAGGAGTTCAAGGGCGATCTGGTGACCCAGTCAGGCGGCGGATGGAAGTACACCGACCACGGCTCGGGCCGGAAGCATCACTTCGACTCCTCGGGCCTGCCGACCAAACTGGAGGACCGCAACGGCAACGTCACCGATTTCGGCTACACCTCCGGGAACATCTCCACGATCACCTACAAACCCAAGGGGGAAACGACCGGCCGGCAGATCAACGTCGCTTCGTACGGCGATCGCATCACCAGGTACGCGCAGGAGAAGGCCGGGGGCGGTCGCCGCGTCGCGGTCTACACCTACGACGCCGCCAACCGGCTCCAGCGGATCCAGGAACCGGCGGGTGAGGTGATGTCGTTCGGTTACGACGGCTCCGGCCGGCTCAACTCCGTTTCCAACGGAAAGGGCGCGGTCACCGAACTGGTCTACGACGGCGACCACCGCGTCCTGTCGGTCACGCGGGTGGGGTCCACCGACCGGCAGGTGACGAGACTGGCCTACCCGTCCGACACCGAGACGCAGGTGGCCGACCCCAACACCGACCAGTCCAAGCCCGTCGAGGACGTCCCGCACACCACCTACACGCTCAACTCCAACGACCGGGTCACCAAGACCGTCGACCCGGCGGGCAAGACCCGTTCCAAGTCCTACACCCCGTTCAGCGACGTCGCCTCGTACGAGAACGCCAACCAGGGCCTGACCTCCAACACCTTCGGCGCCAACGGGGGCGAGTCGCCGACCCGGTCCGCGTCGCCGACCGGCGCCACGTCGTCGCTCACGTACGGCAACTCGCCCACGGGCCAGAACCCGACCGCCGCGTACCAGCCCTCGGCCGGGTCCGACACCCAGGGGAACGCCAGCGCCTACACCTACGACGGTCCGGGCAATCTGTCATCGGCCAAGAACGCGCTCGCGGCCGAGGCCAAGCTCGCCTACAACGGCGACGGAACGGTCAAGGAGTCCACCGACCCCGGCAACGGCACCAACTCCACCACCTACTCCTACGACGACAACCACCAGTTGAAGTCGGTCACCCCGCCGACCGGCAACAGCCTCGGACGCAAGAGCCTCACCTACGACGGCTACGGGCGGCTCGACACCCTCACGGACGGCAACGGCAAGAAGACCAGCTACACCTACGACGACAACGACCGCGTCCTGACGATCGCCTACTCCGACGGCACCCCGGAGATCACCTACACGTACGACCGCGCCGGCAACGTCCGTACCCGGACCGACGCGACCGGCACGACCACATGGACGTACACCCAACGCAACCTGCTCGGCGGACGGCACTCCACCTCTGGCGGCGGTGAGATCACCTGGCAGTACGACGCCACCGGGAACCTGGTCAACCAGCTCAACGACGCGGGCACCCTGCACTACGTGCACAGTGTCCGGAACCTGCTGACCAGCATGACCGACTACGCGGGCGGGACGTGGGAGTTCGACCACGACGACGACGGCAACCGCACCGACACCTACTTCAACCGGACCTCCGCCACCGCCTGGGCGATGCACACCCGCAACACCTTTGACGACTCCGGCCGGATCACCCGCGTCGTCACCTCGCGGGCCGGCGACGACGGCAAGAAGATCTCCGATGTCTCCTACTGCTACTCCGAACGGGGCTCCGCCACGTCGTGCGACACCGGCAAGTCCAACGACACCGGCCTGCGGCAGTGGAGCAAGGACAACCTCACCGGAACGATCAGCGACTACACCTACGACAAGGGCAACCGCCTGACCAAGGCCACCAACGTCGCCGGACACACCTACGAATACCGGTATGACGAACGCGGCAACCGCACCTCCGTCACGAGGGACGGAACCGAGACCCAGCGGCTGACCTTCAACTCCGCCAACCAGGTGACGACCGGCGGCGAGACCTACGACGCCGCCGGCAACCGCACCGCCGGAAACGGGCTCGAAGGCACCTACAACGCGGCCCGCCAGACCACCCGGTTCACCAGGGGCACCAGCACGATCGCCTACGCGTACGCCGGTCCCGGCCAGGCCGAGATGACCACCGCGAAGGGCCTGTCGGTGGTCTACGGGCGGTCCGCGAGCACGAGCGGCGGAATCGTCTCCTACACCAACGGCAGCACCACCGTCTGGATGATCCATGACAGCGGCGGGACCCCGCTCGGCTACCTCTGGGACGGCAAACCCCACGCGTTCGGAAGCGACGGCCTGGGCTCGGTCACCTCGATCGTGTCCCCGGCCGGCACGCGGGCGGCCGCCTACACCTACGGTCCGTACGGCGAGACCACCGCGGACAACGGCTGGCAGTCGGCCATCAACCTTATGCGCTACACGGGCGGCCTGCACGACCCGGCGAGCGGCCTACTCAAACTCGGCGACCGCTTCTATGACTACGGTCACGGCCGCTTCACCCAGCAGGACACGGTCAACGCCGTCGGCGACCCCAGGACCGGCAACCGGTACGCCTACGCCGGTGACAATCCCATCAACAACCTCGATCCCACGGGGCACTACTACGAGCAGTTCAAGATCGATGTCTGCTACTTCGCCTGTGTCGGTTTCGGGGTCGCGACCGGGGACGGCGGGACACGTCCGATCGGCACGGTGGGCCTCGGCCTGGACGTCGGCGTCGGCGGCTCCGCGACCGCCAACACCGGCCAGGTCCAGCAAGGGGTCACGGTCGGTGGTAGCTGTAGCGCACCGGGCCTCACCGCCGCGTCCGAGATCTCGATGACCGGCGAGGCCGGTGCGAGCGCGGGGGTGACCACGGGCACCGAGTACGGATGTGCCCTGGAGGAGACGTTCACCATGTGACATCCCCGGGCTTTCCCTGACGGAGTGATCCCGGCCGTTCTCCCATCGTGGAGCGGCGGCCGGGATCACACCGGTCCTGGTCACTTCCGCCGCGCCATCCGGGACAATGTCACGAGGGTCATCACGAGGATTCCCACGATCAGCACGGCGGTCAGAACCACCGCTATCGGACTGTTGATTCCGTTGGCTGCGATGATGTTCTCGGCGGATATCGAACCGCGCATCGCGAGCCTCCAATCATTGTGGACGGTCACCGTCGCCGACGCTCGGCATCAAGGAAGTTCGCGGTCCCGTTTCCGGTGGCCCCGCTCGTCGTAGGGCGTTGACCAGCCCTGCTCGGCGTAATGGCGGTTGACGCGAGAACGCAGGCCTCGCGGGACCCAGTAGACGGCGGGCCCGGGTCCCCTCTTCCGCAGTCTCAGCAACGTCACCGCCATCACAATGATCATGAAGGCGAGTATCACCACGAAGATCGCGTCCATGCCGTATCACCCTCGCTGAGTTCGGCGTTCGATCTTCCCTTATTCCCTCGCTGGTCGAACCAAACGGCGCCGGGCCGGCACGACAATTCGACGGTGGATCACCAGTGGTCGTGGTGGAGGGCCTCGGTCAGAGGGCGGCGACGGCGCCAGCCGTGCCGTTCGAGGTCCGGAGTGTCGTGATGACGGGCGACCGGGCCCACGCACAACCAGGCCACCGGACGGATCGTCTCCGGAATGCCGAGCAGGCGACGCAGAAACGGCTCCCGGTAGAACGACACCCAGCCGACGCCCAGCCGTTCCGCGGTCGCCGCCAGCCACAGATTCTGAATGGCCAGGCACACCGAGTACAGGCCCGTGTCGGCGATCGCATGGCGTCCGAGAACCGCCGGGCCGCCGCGCTCGGGATCGTAGGTGACCACGATCGAGAGACTCGACTCCAGAATCCCCTCGACCTTGATTCCGGCGAACCGGGCGGCGGCGTCCCCCTCAAGGGTGGCGGCGAACGTCGCGCGTTCCGTCTGGACGTGCGCGTGAAAGGCGCCCCGTACGGCCGGATCGTTGACGAGGACGAAATCCCAGGGCTGCGACAACCCGACGCTGGGCGCGGCATGCGCGGCCGCAAGAACGCGGTCGAGCGCGTCGCCCGGGATCGGCGCCCCGGTGAACTCGGCGCGCACGTCGCGGCGGCGGTGGATGACGTCGTAGATGTTCAAGGCAGGCTCCCGCTGCGTCGGGCCACCGTGAACGGTGGCCGCCGGAGCGAGGCCGGTCTTCGGACTTCCGGATCGACGCCTATTCGTCCGCCTTCCCGACCTGACGGTCAGTGACCGCGCGATATCGCGCATGGACGACGGCTCCCCGGTCACCGCGGCGGGCCCGTGCCGGAATTCCACCGGCTTCCCGATTCTCCCCGCAAGGGGCACCTCGCATCAGTACATGCCGCCTCAAAGGTACCGGTGTCCGCCGCCGTGGCGTCCGGCGGCGAGTTCCGCGACGAGGGTTTCGACCCGGGCACGGATCTCGTCGCGGACGAGGCGGACGGCGTCCACCCCCTGTCCTGCCGGATCATCGAGCCGCCAGTCCAGGTAACGCTTGCCGGGAAAGACAGGACAGACATCGCCGCACCCCATGGTGATGACCACGTCCGACGCCTGGACGGCGTCCACGGTGAGCACCTTGGGCGTCTCGGCGGAGATGTCGATCCCCTCTTCCGCCATTACTTCGACCACCACCGGATTGACGTGCTCGGCAGGCATCGACCCCGCGGAACGCACCTCGACGCTCTCCCCGGCGAGGTGCGTGAGGTATGCGGAGGCCATCTGCGAACGTCCGGCGTTGTGGACGCAGACGAACAGGACACTGGGCTTGTCAGGCATCGATCGTCCTCGCTTCCGTACGGCGGCGAACCCACAGGGAGACGTACACCAGGGCCACCAGGACGGGCACTTCGACGAGCGGCCCCACCACACCCGCCAAGGCCTGGCCGGAGGTGACACCGAAAGTGCCGATGGCGACGGCGATGGCGAGTTCGAAATTGTTTCCGGCGGCGGTGAACGCCAACGTCGCCGTCCGTGCGTAGGCCAGCCGAACGGCGCGACCGACGATGAACGCTCCGCCCCACATCACCGCGAAATACATCAGCAGCGGCACCGCCATGCGGGCGACGTCATAGGGCCGGTCGGTAATCGTTTCGCCCTGGAGGGCGAACAGTACGACGATGGTGAAGAGCAGACCGTACAACGCGACCGGACCGACGCGGGGCAGGAACCGGTTCTCGTACCAGTCCCGACCACGCGCCCCCTCCCCGGCGCGGCGGGTGAAGTACCCGGCTGCCAGCGGCACCCCGAGGAATACCAGCACGTTCACCACGATCTTGCCGGTCGACAGGTGCAGGTCGTCAGTGGCCAGGCCGAGCCACCCCGGCAGCACCTTGAGGTAGAACCAGCCCAGCGCACCGAACGCGACGACCTGGAAGACGGAGTTCAACGCGACGAGGACGGCTGCGGCCTCCCGGTCACCGCACGCCAGGTCGTTCCAGATGATGACCATGGCGATACAGCGGGCCAGCCCGACAATGATCAGCCCGGTCCGGTACTCCGGCAGGTCGGGCAGGAAGACCCACGCCAACGCGAACATCACCGCGGGCCCGACGACCCAGTTGAGCAACAGCGACGAGACCATCAGCCGCCGGTCGCCCGTAACGGTGTCGAGCCGGTCATACCGAACCTTGGCCAGGACCGGGTACATCATGACCAGCAGCCCGACCGCGATCGGCAGCGAGACTCCCCCGACCTCGACCGCGGACAGAACGTCGTCCAGCCCCGGCACGGCGCGGCCGAGTCCGAGCCCCGCGGCCATGGCCACCATGATCCAGGCCGGCAGCAGCCGGTCCAGCATGGACAGCCTTCCGACCAGCCCGGTCTCGGCTCCGGTCCGCGCGGTCATGTGCAGGGCCTCCTGCGACCTTCGCCCTGGACGGCACGGGCCGTGGCGGCGAGGTCACCGAGCCACACCGCGACCGCGTCCAGCGCGTCCGGCCGGAGCCGGTAGTAGGTGAACCGCCCGGACGGCTCGGCCTCCACCAGCCCGGCGTGCCGCAGCACCCGCAGATGGTTGGAGACGTTGGTCTGTCTGGCCCCGGTCTCCTCGACCAGGTGACACGTGCACAACGCCTCCTCGGCGAGCAACGTCACGATCCTGGCCCGAAGCGGATCCGCCAGCACCCTCAACACATCAGCCTCTACTGACATCACCATAGGCTGATACGTTATCCGACCGCCCACCCGAAAGCGACCACGCCGACCGACATGTACTCGTGTTTGAGAGTTCTGACCGGCTTTCCTGGCGTTTGCTCGACAAAGTATTCCTCGTACCTTCAACGCTAGCGTTTAAGGTATGACTGCCATTGAGAACGCCGTCCATGTCGTCGACGCCGCTGCCGTCATGGGGCTGCTTTCGGCTCGGCCTAGGCTGCTCGCGCTCGGGGAACCCACGCACGGCGAGGAGGATCTGCTCGAAGCGCGCAACGACCTCTTCCGGCGACTCGTCGAGCGGGAGGGCTACCGGACGATCACGATCGAGAGCGACTGCATGATGGGCCTGGTCGTCGACGACCACGTCAGCTCGGGCGCCGGTGACCTCGACGACGTCATGACGCGCGGGTTCAGCCACGAGTGGGGCGCCTTCCCGGGCAATCGCGAACTGGTGCGCTGGATGCGCGCGTACAACGCGGAGCGTCCCGCGTCCGAGCGGCTGCGGTTCGCCGGGTTCGACGGCCCGCTGGAGATCACCGGCGCCGCGAGCCCACGACAGGCCGTCACGGCGCTTCACGCGTATCTCGCCGAACGGGTCGACGGCGGCCTGCTGCCCTGTACAGCGCAAACACTCGACGAGCTACTCGGCGCCGACGACCAATGGACGAATCCGGCCGCGATGATGGAGCCGTCCCAGTCCGTGGGGCGGACGGCCGAGGCCCAGCGGCTGCGGCTGCTCGTCGATGACCTGGTCGCCCTGCTTGACGCGCAGACACCGCTCCTCGTCGCGACGTCCTCACCGGACGACTGGGATCGTGCGCGCATGTACGGACGGACCGCCACCGGGTTGCTGCGCTACCACCACTGGATGGCGGACACGTCGCCGACCCGCATGGCGAAGCTGCTGGCGGGGCGGGACTCGATGATGGCCGCCAACCTGCTCGCCCTCGCCGACCGGGGCCCGACCTTGGTGAGCGCCCACAACCTCCATCTCCAGCGGCACCGGAGCTCGATGCAGATGAGCGGTCAGCCGCATGAATGGTGGTGCGCCGGGGCGATCGTCAGCGCCCGGCTCGGTGAGGAGTACGCCTTCGTGGCGACGGCCCTGGGCACGATCTGGCACCGAGGGGTGGGGGCTCCGCCGCCTGACACCATCGAGGGGCACCTCTACGCGCTCCCCGAGGATCGATACGTCGTCGACCCCCGCCGGCTGATGGAGGTCTTCGGCGACGCGACGCCCGCTCCCCGCGTGTCCCCCTGGTTCGGCTACTTCCCGCTGGATCCGGCCCGCGTGGCGCACGAGGACGGGATCGTGTTCGTCAAGGACGCCCGGACGCGGCTCCCTTGACTTCAAGTCGACTTGAAGTCGCACGATCGGGGGCATGGACACGAACCAGACGACCGACCGTCCCGTCGACGCCACCGACGCGCTCATCGCCCTGCTCGACCTCGCGGACACCCTGCCGCAGGCGAGCGAACTGCGCGAACGTTCCTACGAGGCGCTCGCGATCACCCCCGGAGCGGCCGTGGTCGATGTCGGTTGCGGGGCCGGACGCGCGGTCACGGAAATGGCGGCACGGGGCGCGCGGGCGGTCGGCGTCGACCCCAACGAACGGATGATCGGAGTGGCCTGGAAGCGCTGGCCCACCATGGACTTCCGTGTCGCCGGTGCCTACGAGCTGCCCTTCGACGACGGAGAGCTCTACGGTTACCGGGCCGACAAGGTGTTCCACGTCCTGGACGACCCCGCCCGCGCGGTCGAAGAGGCGCGACGCGTGCTCGCCCCCGGCGGACGCATCGTGCTGGTCGGGCAGGACTGGGACACCTTCGTCATCGACGCCGACGACGCGGCGCTCACGCGCACCATCGTGCACGCCCGTGCCGACCAGGTCGTGAGTCCTCGCGTCGTCCGCCGCTCCCGCAACCTTCTGCTGGACGCGGGCTTCACCGACATCACCGTCGAGGTCCACACGGCGGTCTTCACCGACGAGACGATGCTGCCCGTACTGGTCGACCTCGCCGGAAAGGCGCACGCGGCCGGAGCGATCAGTGACGCGGAGGCCGAAACCTGGATCGACGAACAACGTGACCGCGCCCAGAACGGACGGCTGTTCTTCGCCCTTCCACTGTTCATGACCGCCGCCACGCGCCGGTGAAACCGGACGGAGACCACGCTGCGAAAAGGCGTGGTCTCCCGCCGGTCACTGTTCTCGCCATGAAGATCGCAAATGCTTCGTCGGCGAGTAGGCTGCGTGGATGACCAGCCTGAAGCCGGTTCAGTCGTCACCCGCCGTGCGAAGCAATGTCGCATTGGGAGTCGCGTACGGGTGCCTGCTTCTGGTCACCGGATTCTCGGCCGTCCTCCTGTTCGAATTCAGTGTCGATCTCGGGCTCGATTTCGTTACCGACCCGCAGGACGACCGGCAGCGGCTGGCGGCATGGCGCGGCGCGGCCGTCCTCGCCTACACCTCCGGTAGCGAGGTGGGCCAGGTGTGCGCCGTGATCGCCGGTGCGCTGGCCGCGCGGTGGCTCGGTCGCGAGAGACGGTGGTCCCGTCTGGTCGCCGCGGTCGGGGCCGGAGCGGGGTTGGCGACGACGGGCCTCGGCGTGGCCCGGTGGATGGCCGCCGACCGCATGGGAGAACTGGCGAAGAACCGGATCGAGATCGACGGGGCCCAGGGCCTTTACAAGGACCTCGATCCCACTCTGCGGCGGCACGGCTGCGTTCTGGCCGCGATCGCGGTGGCGTTCGTCCTTTATCTGGTCGCCGCCGGAATCGGAGGGGCCGCGGCCCTGCTGGAACCGCTGTGGCTGCGAAGCAGCGTCCTGGCGGCCGTGGTGGCGACGTCGATCGTGGTCATGCCCGTCGTCCATTACCTGGTCAGCCACGAACTGACCCCGTCGGGCCGATCCGGCTGATCTTCAGGGCGGCCGATCGAAGTGTTGTAGCGTATTGGTCGCTGGCACGACGGCCGGGGTGAGAAGCGTGGCGACGGTACGTTTCCATTTTACCTTTGAAGATCTCGCGCGAGTCCGGGTGGCGACGGCGGATCCGGTGACGGAGGCGCTGTTCGCGCTCCGATTTCTGCAACAGCGCGGCGAGCGTGGAATGTTCCGTCAGTGGCGTGTCGACGTCCGGGCCCGAATTTCGGGGAGCCAGGAGGTTTCCCTGCTCGCGCCGTTGCTGCCACCTGGAAAATTGGCGTTCGACCTGTTCACCCTGTGCGGGCTCACCGGATCCGTCGACGGTGCGGTGGAGACGTTGCGCGGCCGTACGGTGGAGCGCCTGTCCGCCGAGGTCGCCCATGCAGCCGCGGTGACGCCGCTGCCCGGCTGGACGCGCCACGTCGCCGCGGCCGACCGGGAATGGATCGACCTGCTCGGAACGGCCGTCCGCGGAGCCCACCGGGCGACGGTGGCGCCGTACTGGCCGCAGATCCGGGCGTGCCTGAACACCGAACGCGGCAGGCACGGCAGGGCGCTGGCGGACTTCGGCGTCGAGCGTCTGCTGGCGAGTCTGCACCCCAGCGTGCGGTGGCGTCCTCCGGTTCTGGAGATGCCGAGCCCGCACGCGCGTGAGTTCCGTCTGGGCGGCCGCGGGATGGTCGTGATCCCTTCGATGTTCTGCCGCCCGCTGCCCGCTCCGATGCTCGACTATCCCGAGGGAGAAGGCGAGGCTCCGGAGTTGTGGCTGTTCGTTCCCGTCGCCGACGTGCCCGGCACCTCTCCCGCGTCGCTGACCGATCGGGCCGCGGACGGGGACGCGCTCGCCACACTGCTGGGCCGGACCAGGGCGGCGGTGTTGCGCGCGGTGGCCGCCGGGCCGGTCACGACCGGTGGGCTGGCCCGCCGGGCCGGTGTCTCGATCTCGGTGGCCAGCCAGCAGGCCGCCGTGCTTCGAGACGCGGGCCTCATCGTCACGCGACGGGTCGGAAAGGCCGTCCTGCACACGACGACAACGACCGGTGACGCGCTTCTCGCCGATGGCGGCATCGGGCCTTCCAGCACACCCCTGACGACGGTCGAGCATCCTTTTAGCGAGCGTTGAAAGGATTGTCGCGGCAGGTGCGACCGGTCAGGATTGTGCTGTCGGTAAAACCGGAATCGCGCAATCGCCGGTTTCGATGAGGCATATGCGGGGGCACGGACGTTCGAATTTCACACTCCTGGAGTGTCGTTCGCCCGTTCGATGCCGATGAGACGGCCACGGTCCCGATCAGGTGATCGGGACCGTGGCCGTCGGCGCCCGGGGGACGGTCAGCAGACCGGTTCGAGCTCCGGGTCGTCCGCGGTGGCGGCGTCCGGCGTTTCGGCGGGCTTCGGACGCTTCGGCAGCAGGAACGCGATGCCGATCGTCACGACGGACAGCGCGGTGATGACGACGAACGCCAGCCGCATCCCGTCGAGTTGGGCGACGGCCGCCGCGGCGCCGTCCGCGATCCGGCTCTCCGCGCGTCCCGCCATCAGGGTCACGACCAGGGCGGTGCCGAGGGCCGAGGCGACCTGCTGGAGGGTGCCCAGCATCGAGCTGCCATGGGAGTACAGGTCGGCGGGCAGCGCGCCCATGCCGAGCGTGAACACCGGGGTGAACGTCGCGGCCAGCGCGACCATCAGCACGGCGTGCAGGCCGAGGATCTGCCAGTACGGCATCGCCGAGGAGATCCGGGTGAGGCCTGCCAGGGCGAGCACGATGGCCACGGAGCCGGGGATGATCAGCTTGCGGGCGCCGAAGCGGTCGAAGAGCCGTCCGATGGACGGTCCGATCAGGCCCATCGCGAGCCCGCCGGGCATCACCAGCAGGCCGGTCTCCAGCGGGGTGAGATCGCGGAGGTTCTGCAGGTAGAGCGGCAGGAGGATCATCGAGCCCATCATCGCCATGAAGCCCAGCGACATCAGCACCAGCGACAGCGTGTAGGTCGGGTGACGGAGGATGCGCAGGTCGAGCAAGGGCGTGCCGCGGCGCTGGAGCCGGAGCTGACGGACGACGAAGATCGCGATGGTGGCCAGACCGACCAGGACGATCAGCGTGGGAGCGGTAGCGCCGCCCTCACCGAAGCGGCTCAGCCCGTACACCAGGGAACCGAACCCGAAGGCCGCGGCGCCGACGCTGAACCAGTCGATGGTGCTGAGCCGCGGCTCGCCGACGTTCTCCAGCTTCGCCATGCCGCGCCAGGTGATCAGCCCCGCGATCGGCAGGACCGCCGCGAACAGCAGCCGCCACGAGCCGAGTTGCAGGATCACCCCGGAGATCGCCGGGCCCATCGCCGGGGCGACGGAGATCGCCATGGTGACGTTGCCCATCACCCGGCCACGGTCCTCCTCCGGGACGACGGTCATCAGGGTCGTCATCAGCAGTGGCATCATCACCGCGGTGCCGGCCGCCTGGACGATCCGCGCGGCCAGCAGCACTTCGAAGACCGGCGCGACCGTGGCGAGGGTGGTGCCGCCGAGGAACACGCCCATCGCGATGGCGTAGGCGCGGCGCGTGGTGACCCGCTGCAGGAACCAACCGGTCACCGGAATCACGGCGGCCATGGCGAGCATGAACGCCGTCGACAGCCACTGCGCGGCCTGCTCGGTGATCTCCAGGTCCGTCATCAACCGCGGAATCGCGTTGATCATGATGGTCTCGTTGAGGATGACCACGAACGTCGCGAGCACCAGCAGCCGGACCACGGCGGGGGTCTTGCGGGTCTGGGAGGTTGGGCCGGACGGGGCGCCATGGCGGGCGCGCTGCTTGGGGGCGGCGGGTTCGGGTGAGCTCTTCATGCCGGGGTAGACCCGCGCCGCGGCGAGAACTCATCGGTCAACGCCAGATTTCGGCCAGATTTTGGTCAATCGGGCGGCAACCTCGATCGATACGTCGCCGCGGACGGCGTGCCGTCGTCTACGGGGTCGCGGCGGGGCCGTCGTCGTCGGGGACCGGCGGGGTCTCGTCGAAGATCAGCCAGGTGCGGGTGGAGCGGACGCCCTCCACCGTGTGGATGCGGGACAGGACGATGTCGCGGAGCGAGGCGTTGTCGGGCGTGCGCAGCAGCATGATCAGATCGACATCGCCGCCGACGAACGCCATGTGCTCGATGCCGGGGATCTTCCGGAGCTGGGCCGACACGTTGCGCCACGAGTTCTGCTCGATGTTGATCAGAACGTAGGCGGCGGTGCCGAGCCCCACCCGGGCCGGGTTCACGCGGGCGGCGAAACCGGTGATGACGTCGTCGGCGATCAGCCGCTCGACACGCGTGTAGGCGTTGGAGCGCGACACGTTGACCCGTTCGGCGAGCGCCCGCATGGACAGGCGGCCGTCGGCGGCGAGTTCGCGGAGGATCGCGCGGTCGATGTCGTCGAGCGGCGGCGGCGTTCGTCCGGCGGGACCGGGCGGCAACGGTCCCCCGGAAGACGATTGGTCCATCCGCCCTCCCTGAGTTCGGCCAAGTGTCCCAAATTGCGGCGGCGTCTTGAGACTTATGTTCCGTCCGGTTCATATTTCTAGCATCGATGGAGTTCGGAGGTGGGGTCGATGGCCGGTCGGACGGAGACGCTGCTCCCCTCGGCGGAGCCCGTGCGGTTCCTGACCGACAGCGGTGCGGCGGCGCGCGGACGGACGAACTATCCGACGCCAGACCCTGAACTCCTGCGCCGGGCCTACCGGGCGATGGTGGTCGGACGGCGGTTCGACGCGCAGGCGACCGCGCTGACCAAACAGGGTCGCCTGGCCGTCTACCCGTCCAGCCGCGGGCAGGAGGCCTGCCAGGTCGGCTCTGCACTCGTCCTCGACGAGAACGACTGGTTCTTCCCCACCTACCGGGAGTCGGTCGCGCTGGTCACGCGCGGCATCGACCCGGTCGAGGTGCTCTCCCTCCTCAGGGGCGACTCACACTGCGGATACGATCCCCGGCGCCATCACACGGCGCCGCAGTGCACACCGCTCGCGACCCAGGCCCTGCACGCTGCGGGCCTCGCGTACGCGGAGCGCCGCAAGGGGACCGGACGGGTCGCGTTGGTGTGCGTCGGCGACGGCGGCACCAGCGAGGGCGACTTCCACGAGGCGCTCAATTTCGCCGCCGTGTTCAAGGCGCCGGTGGTCGTTCTCGTCCAGAACAACCGGTACGCCATTTCGGTGCCGCTGGAACGCCAGACCGCCGCGCCCTCACTGGCCCACAAGGGAATCGGATACGGGGTCCGTTCCGAGCGGGTGGACGGCAACGACCCGGTCGCCGTCCTGGCCGTTCTGACGGCGGCCGTCGAGCACGCCCGGGAGGGGAACGGGCCGTTCCTCGTCGAGGCGCAGACCTATCGGCTGGAACCGCACACGAACGCCGACGACCCGTCCCGTTACCGCACGGAGGCGGAGGCCGAGGAATGGCGGCGGCGCGACCCGATCGCGCGGTTGGAGGCCTATCTGCGGCGTCGCGGCCACCTCACCGACACCGACGTCGCCGCGTTCTCCGCCGAGGCCGAGGAGTTCGCCGAGAGCCTCAGAACCCGCATGAACGCCGATCCCGAACTCGTCCCGCTGGGGCTGTTCGACCACGTCTACGGCACACCGACACCGCAACTCGACGAGCAGCGGGCGCTGCTCCGCGCGGAACTCGAGACCACGTCCACCCCGGAGGCGCTGTCATGACCACAATGGCGCAGGCCCTCAACACGGCACTCCAGGACGCCATGGACGGCGACGAACGCGTCCTGGTGTTCGGCGAGGACGTCGGCGCGCTCGGTGGCGTGTTCCGCGTCACGGACGGGCTCGCCGCGAAATTCGGGGACGACCGCTGCTTCGACACCCCGCTCGCCGAATCCGGCATCGTGGGGTTCGCCGTGGGAATGGCGATGGGCGGTTACCGGCCCGTCGTGGAGATGCAGTTCGACGCGTTCGCCTACCCGGCCTTCGAGCAGATCGCCTCGCATGTGGCGAAGATGCGCAACCGCACGCGCGGACGGATCGAACTGCCCCTCGTCATCCGCATCCCCTACGCGGGCGGGATCGGCGGCGTCGAGCATCACAGCGATTCCAGCGAGGCCTACTACGCCCACACGCCCGGCCTGAAAGTCGTCACTCCAGCGACGGTCGAGGACGCGTACTCGCTCCTGCTGGAGGCGATCGACGACCCCGACCCGGTCGTGTTCATGGAACCGAAGAAGCTGTACTGGTCGAAGGCGGACATCGAGCGGTTGGAACGCACGGAACCGTTCGGCCGCGCCGCCGTACGCCGCCCCGGCACCGACGCGACGGTCGTCGCGTACGGGCCGGGCGTGCCGGTCGCGCTGGAGGCCGCCGACGCCGCCACGGCCGAGGGCTGGGACCTGGAGGTCATCGACCTGCGGACGATCGTCCCGTTCGACGACGCGACCGTCGCCGAGTCCGTGCGCCGCACCGGACGCTGCGTCGTCGTCGCCGAGTCCGCGGGCTTCGCCGGGGTCGGCGCGGAGATCGCCGCCCGCGTCCAGGAACGCTGTTTCCACAACCTGCTGGCGCCGGTGCTGCGCGTGACGGGTTTCGACGTCCCGTACCCGCCGCCGATGCTGGAGCACCACCATCTGCCGGACGTCGACCGCGTCCTCGACGCCCTCGACCGGCTCCAGCGCGACGACCGTCCCGACACCCGGTACCTCGACGTCCGGGACGGTGCCGCATGAGCGAAACGATCTTTCGGCTGCCGGACCTGGGTGAGGGGCTCACCGAGGCGGAGATCGTCGAATGGAAGGTGTCGGTCGGGGACGTCGTGACCGTCGACCAGGCCGTCGTCGAGGTGGAGACCGCGAAGGCGGCCGTGGAGGTGCCCGTCCCGATCGCCGGAACCGTGACACGGCTGTACGGCGACGCGGGGACGGTCATGGACGTGGGCGCGCCCCTCATCGCGGTGACCGCCCGGAAGACCGCCGGGACGGAGGCGGCCGAACGGTACCGGGAAGAGGAACGGGCCGGCTCCGGCAACGTCCTCGTCGGCTACGGAACGAGCACGACCCGCCGCTCCCGACGCGCCGCCGCCCGTCCCCAGACACCCCCACGCCCGGAGACTCCACGGGTAGGGACCCCGCGCGTCATCTCCCCCGTGGTGCGCCGTCTGGCCAAGGATCACGGTGTCGACCTCGCCGCGCTCACCCCGAGCGGCCCGGGTGGCGTCATCCTCCGCAAGGACGTCGAGAAGGCCATTGAGAAGGAGGCCGCCACGGCCTCCCCACGGGACGGCGCGGACGTGGTGCGCATCCCGCTCAAGGGGGTGCGGCGGACGACGGCGGACAGGGTGGCCCGCAGCCGCCGCGAGATCCCGGACGCGACCACCTGGGTCGACGCGGACGCCACCCGCCTGCTGAAACTCAAGAGGAACATCCAGCGCACCGACCCGGACGCGGCCGTCGGGATGCTGGCCCTGTTCGCCCGGATCTGCGTGGCGGGCCTCCGCCGCTTCCCCGAGCTCAACGCCCACGTGGACGTCGAACGCCACGAGATCGTCCAGGTGCCGCAGGTCCATCTCGGGTTCGCGGCGCAGACCGACCGGGGTCTCATGGTGCCGGTCGTCCGCGACGCGCACCGCCTGACATTGGCGGAACTCGCCGCCGAGCTGAAGCGGCTGACCGCCGCGGCCCGCGACGGCGGGCTGTCACCGGACGACCTCACCGGCGGCACGTTCACGCTCAACAACTACGGCGTGTTCGGCGTGGACGGCTCCACCCCGATCATCAACCATCCGGAGGCCGCGATGCTCGGCGTCGGCCGGATCGCCGACCGGCCCTGGACGCACAAGGGCAAGGTCCGGTCGCGGAAGGTGACCCAGTTGTCGTTCACCTTCGACCACCGGGTCTGTGACGGCGCCGTCGCCGGAGGGTTCCTCCGATTCGTCGCCGACTGTGTGGAGCGTCCCGAGACGCTCGTCACCCACCTGTAGCGGACCGGCGGCGCAGCCCGTCGAACGCGACCTTGCACAGCGCGTCGGCGATGTCGTCAGCGCCCGCTCCGCCGCGCCGCGGCCTGTACCACTCGATCAACGAGTTGACCAGGCCGAACAGCAGCCGGGCCGTGATCACCGGGTCGATGTCGGGGCGGATGTCGCCGTCCGCCTCGGCCTGCTCGACCAGCCCGGCCACCAGCCGGTCGAACTCCCGGCGGCGGGCCAGCGCCCGCTTCTCCACCGCGGTGTTGCCGCGCACCCGCAACAGCAGGGTGACGAACGGCTGCTCCGCGACGAGGACGGCGACGCTGGCCCTGACCAGGTGTTCCAGCCGGTCGATCGCGCGACCCTCCACGCCCGCGGCCTCGTCGGCGGCGGCGAACAGCCTGTCGAGCGCGCGGTCGACGGCGAGCCTGAGCAGCTCGTCCTTTCCGGACACGTGGTAGTAGATCGCCGACTTGCTGATGCCGAGGCGCTTGGCGAGCTCGTCCATACTGGTGCCGTCGTAGCCGCGTTCGTTGAACACCTTGACGGCGACGCGCAGCAGCGACTCCCTGTCGTACCCGGGCCGCCCCCGCCGGGTCGCCCGCCCGTCGCGCACATTGCTCACGGCGCCATTATCGCAGCGCCGCCGCTCTCTCTGACCGAACGGCCGGTAGGTTGCCCGGCGGGCGGGCCGACGGTCAGGCGGCGGTGGCGACCTTCCAGAGATGGCCGTCGGGGTCGCTGAAGTAGCCGGAGTACCCGCCCCACTCGACCGCCGCCGCCTCCTTGACGACGGCGCCGCCGGCGGCCACCGCGGCGCGGATGACCTCGTCCACCGTCTCCCTGGAGTCGGCGACGAAGTGGTACGAGCAGCCGCGGAACCCCGACCCCTCCGCCGGGACGCCCGCGTCCTGCGCCGCCGCCTCCCACCGGTAGAGGACCAGCGACGAGGACCCGTCGCCCAGGTCGCATTTGACGTAGTCGCCGTGGTCCTGGGCGATCTCGCAGCCCAGCCCCTCCGCGTAGAACTTCTTGGCCCGGGCCACGTCCGTGACGCCGAGCATGATGGCGCTCACCTTCAGTTTCTCGTTCATGAGGTTCACGCTAGGGACCGGCCTGTTCCGGCCGCTTCTCGATTCCTGACCGCTTCGCCCGGGTCCGCCCTGACCAGACCCCCTGTGCGGCCGTCCGGCCACGCAACGCGACGATCATGGCTTCAAAATCGGTCGAAAAGGCAGAGGTTGTCGCATAAGCTCAGCGAACCTCGCACACGGTGAGCGCGTCCTACCTAGTGCGGCGGCGACATCGGCTCGAATCGCCGGGTTACATCCGGGCCCGGCGAGGGGAGATGATCAACATGGCACGGCAGCAGCTCATCAAGCGCCCCAGACCCCCGCGTCAACCGAGCCCACCCGACCTTCGGACCCCATCTGGCCGCCTCCTGCCGTACTGACCGTTTCCTTCGCGGCGTCTTCCACGACCCTTCGACGGGGCCCTCCGGCGGGGCCTTCCCGGTCGGGGAAGACCCGCGCCGTTTCACGCGCTCACGCCGGACGGACACCCCGCTGTGTCCACGCGACGAGCCGGTCGAACGCGGTCAGGAAGTCGGACTGCATCGGCCGGACGAGCCCGGGGAACGCGCCGCTCAGCCCATCGGTGTGGGTGCCGCCGGGCACGCGGTAGTAGCGGTGCAGCCTCTCCCGTCCCGCCTTCCGGACCATTCCGGCGTATACGTCGCCGTACTCGCTGCTCGGCGTCAGAACGTCGAGCGTGCCTTGAACGCTGATGAGCGGACGAGAGATCCGCCCGGTCAACGAAACCCGGCGAACGGCCGCGTGCACCTCCCCTGGACGCGCCTCAAGGCGGTAGTCGGTGTCGCACCCCCCGCCCGAACCCTCCTTGCAGAACGGTGTTCCCGCCTCACCGGCACCGTCATAGGACGGGTCCAACTCCTCCCGGACGATCCGCTGCAAGAAGTCCCAAAGGTTCTTGTGGTGGTAGTCCCAGAGCGGCTCCGATCCCGCCGGATATCCGGCGGCGAGCATCTCCTCACGCGCCCCCGGCACGCCCGCCGCATACCGCGGATAGGCGCGCAGCGCCGGAGGCAATGTCGTGAGCAGGCTCGGCCCCTCGGCCGCGAAGAACAACGCGTTCCAGTCGACGCCTCCGCTGTACAGCGACGGGAATCGTTCGAGCTGGCCCCGGACGAGGTAACCCCCGGCGGACAGCCCCGCGACGTACGTGTGGCGCGGCGGACGACCATACCTCTGCGCCGCGACGCGCTTGGCCGCCCGCGTCAACTGGGCCATCCGCCAGTGCCATTCCTGGATGGCGTCACCGGGTCGGCGCCCGTCCTTGTAGATGGTGGGCCCGGTGTTGCCCTTGTCCGTCGCCGCGAACGCGTATCCCCTGGCCAGGACGTGGTCGCCGATGATCCGGTCGTTGGCGTACTGCTCCCGGACGCCGGGCGGCCCGCTGACGACCAGCCCGCCGTTCCAACGCCGTGGCAGCCGGATGACGAACTGCGAGTCGTGATTCCACCCGTGCGTGGCATTACTCCTGGACGAGTCAGGGAAATAGCCGTCGATCTGGATTCCGGGAACACCGGACGGATTGACCGTCCCGGGGGCCTCCAACCCCGCCCAGTCGGCCGGATCCGTGTGCCCGCCCCGAACCGTCCCGGCCGTCGTCAGATCGGGCAGGCACACGGCGTCGGACCGCGCGGCGCCGGGGACCCGCAGCCCTCGCTCCCCACATCCCGTATCCGCCGCCGAGGCAGGAGCGGCCAGGGACGCCAACAGAACGGGAACGAGCATCAGGGCACGCACCATGTCGAACACCTTTCGTGAGGGAATTCACGCACCGTAATGAGCGCCGTCTTTCGCGGGTAAGTGCGAAACGGCCGGACTCGCCCCCTCCGAACGGCACATGACCTTCGGCCGGATTTCGCCGCGCCGGTGGCCGGGCCGTCCGATCCCCGCGTAGCCTCCGTCCATGTCCTCGACGCGCCCGGTGCCGTGGGTGTCGCCCCTCCTCTGCCTGGCGGTACTGGTCGGCGGCGGGTACTACGCCCTCGTGGACGACGGCCCGTCACTCCGCCTCGCGGGCTTCTCCGCCCTCCTGCTCGTCCTCATCGGCCTCGACTTCCTGGAAAGACACATCCCGGCGCCCGCCCTCCTCCTCGTCCAGGTCGCCCTCTACATCGCCGTCAACACGCTGGACGACTCCGGCATCTCGCGCGCCCTCATCGTCCTCGTGCCGTTCACCGCGTACTTCACCTTCGGCCCCCGCACCGCGATCGTCCTCGGCACGGGCTGCGTCGCGGCGCTGCCGCTGCTCTTCACCCTCAACATCCCGAACTGGCAGACCAATGCGGAGCGCGTGTCCGACGTCGTGATGTTCGCGCTCGGCGTCGTCCTGGCGATCACGATGGCGGCGGTCGCCGTCCGCGAACGGGAGGCCCGCGTCCGCCTCGAAGCGACCCTGCGCGAGGTCGAGACGCTGTCGGCCGCCCAGGAACGCAACCGGCTCGCCCGCGAGATCCACGACAGCCTCGGCCACCACCTCACCGCGATCGCCGTCCAGCTGGAGAAGGCCACCGCGTTCGCCGACCTCGACCCCGCCAGCGCCCGGAACGCCGTCGGCAGCGCCCGCTGGTCGGCGGACCGGGCCCTGACCGAGGTCAGACATTCGGTCCGGGCACTCGGACGACGCCCGTTCCGCCTCACCGACACCCTCACCGAACTGATCGACCACCTCAACGACGACCGCCTCACCATCAGCCTGGACGTGACCGGCGACGAGGACGGCCGCCCGTTGACCCCCCTCCACGCGCTGTATCGCGCCGCGCAGGAGGCCCTCACCAACGCGTGCCGCCACTCCGGCGCCACCAACGTCCGCCTGTCCCTGTCCTACGACGAATCGGGTGCGAGCCTCACCGTCACCGACGACGGCCGAGGCTTCGACCTGCGCGAAGGGTTCGGCCTGCGCGGCATGCGCGAACGCATCGAAGTCCTGGACGGCCACTTCGACCTGGCGAGCACCCCCGCCGGGACGACGATCTCGATCCGGGTGCCGTGGTGAGGCCCGTCCGCGTCCTCGTCGTGGACGACCAGGAACTCGTCCGCGAGGGCATCGCCTCGCTCCTCGGCATCCAACCCGGCATCGAGGTGATCGGCACCGCCGCGGACGGTGCCACCGCCGTCGACGCGTCCGCGTCCGCCGACGTCGTCCTGATGGACGTCCGCATGCCCGGCATGGACGGCGTCACCGCCACCGCGCAGATCCTCGCCCGACACCCGTCGTGCAAGGTCGTCATACTCACCACGTTCGACGACGACGAGTACGTCGTCCAGGCCATGCGGGCCGGAGCGGCGGGCTACCTCCTCAAGAACCTCCCGGCCGCCGAACTCGCCGCCGCCGCCCGCCTGGCCGCCTCCGGCATCACCCAACTCGACTCCACGATCACCCGCCGCCTGACCGCCGCCCTCCCCGACCCGGGCGTCCTCACCCCCCGCGAAACGGAGGTACTGCGCCTGATCGCCGGAGGCGCCACGAACAAGGAGATCGCCGCACGCCTCTACCTCAGCGAAGGCACGGTCAAGAACCACATCTCCCGCATCCTGCAACGCCTGGGCCTACGCGACCGCACCCAGGCCGCCCTCTACGCCCGCGACCAGAACCTCCTCTAAGCCAGTTCCCGTTCCAAAACAGCGGCGACCTCCCGATACCGGCTGACCGGCACCAGATGCACCCCATCGAACGCGCCGCTGTCCCGAATGGCGAGCACCTGCTCACAGGCCGCCGCGACCCCCGCAGCCCGATCCCGTTCGACGGCGTCGACGAGCTCCTCGGGAATCTCGATATCAGGAATGGCCCCCGCCAGTCTCCGGGCCATGCCCGCACTGGCCAACACCATCACACCCGCGTACACGGGCCCGTCCACCCCAACACTCTCCCGCCACCGCAGCAGCTTCTCCACCGAATAACTGACCTGCACGAACATGAAGTCGGCCGCCCGCTTCCACTCCGGCACCTTCCGCAGCCCGGCCGCCACCCCGACCTGAAAGGGCTCACACCCAGGAAAAACAGCGTCCCGAGCCTCATCCATCATCGCCCGAACGGTCAACTCACTGGTCCGTCCCCCCACAGACGGCTTATCCCCATATACAAACAGAAACCGCTCAACCCCATAAGCGGCAGCCGTCAACAGATCCCGACGAAACCCCAGCAGATTACGATCACGCGAGTTCAGACAAGCGATCCCCCGCGCCCCCATCGCCTGCACCTCATGCGCCACCGCCACACTCGACACGGTCGCCCGCCCAATGTGGTTGTCCGGAATGAGAAACGAGTCCGCCACCGGACTCAACACCCCGATCTGATGCCGCACCCGCGTCAAATCCGGCCGCGTGGGCGGCTCAACCTCACACACCACCTCAAATCCCATCCCCCGACCCTACCCCGGCGTGTCCGTTGCCGTCCGCCCTCAACCAAGGAAACGTGGCACAGACAGCCGACTCACATCTCACTCAGGAGTGTCATGCCCGACCCGATCCCCACCCTGGACTCCCGGTTCAGCGACCCTGACACACAAGCCACCCCTTGGCCGACCACCCGCGAAACCCTAGAAAACGCGCAACTCTTCTGGATCACAACAGTCCGCGCAAACGGACACCCCCACGTCACCCCCCTGGTGGCCGTCTGGCTAGACGACGCTCTCCACTTCTGCACCGGCCCCGCCGAACAAAAGGCGCACAACCTGACCACAAATCCCCACGTAGTCCTGACCACGGGCTGCAACACCTGGAACACAGGCCTGGACGTCATGGTCGAAGGCAAGGCCCACCGCATCACCGACCGCCCCACCCTCGAACGCCTAGCCACCGCATGGGCGACAAAGTGGGACGGCCAATGGCAATTCCAGGCCACCGACACCGGCTTCTCCCACGAAGCCTCCGCCACCGCCCTGGTCTTCGCCGTACACCCAACCAGAATCCTCACCTTCACCAAGAGCCCCTACACCCAAACCACCTACAACTTCGACTGAGCATCCCAGTCGTCGACGACCAACCCGCGCGAAGCACAAGTTCCCCAACGACACTCGCGTTGCGGACGGTAGTTGGGTATCTGCGCCGCGGAGGCCGGGTGCGTGGTCGGGCCCACGACTGCAGGGCGGGACAGTAGACGGCCCGCACGTACCGCACCGCGCCACCCGAGGCAGCCCCGCACCGATACGCACAAAAGCCCCGACCATACGTGCTGATCGGGGCGTTGCCTGCCTACTAGGGCATGCCGTGCTGGCCGCGTTTGATTGCGGTCACGAGGTCGCGGAACTTCGGGGCAGGGAGCGCGACGCGGGCACCGTGGGGGTCCTTGGAGTCACGCACGCCGATGTCACGGGCGAGTGCCGCAACTTCCACACAACCCGAGTCCCCAGAGTTGGCGCTACGGCTGGACTTCCTCCACATGATCACTGCCATGCTCCTCGATCACCTCTCGAAGTCACCTACAGAGAGTGCGTGTCCAGACTCCCGCGCTTGATCGAGTTCACAAGTTCATGGAAGCGCACCGCGGGAAGTGCGATCTTGGGGCCGTTCGGGTCCTTGCTGTCCCGTACTCCGATGCTTCCTGGACGCCGCGCAACCTCCACACAGTCACCGCCGGACGTGTTGCTACGCGACGCCTTACGCCAAGCAATCATCGGTAGGTCTCCAGAGCTTCTTCGAGGATGGCCCGCATTGAGCCGATTCCCTCCGCGCGTGTCGCTTATTCGGTACATCCGACACCGAGGGCCACATCTGGACAGGGAGTCCGCCGGGGGATGGTCGGGCTCGCCCACCGCAGCACGCGACCGTTGACGGCCACCGCGCGTTGCGCGTGCGAGGCCCCGTCCCAGGACATTGCCGGAACGGGGCCATGACTTGCGATTAGAGCTTGTCCAGGTCCCCGCACTTGATCCGGGTCAGGAACGCACGCGCGGCGGACGTTGGGAGAGCGAACCTCGGCCCATCCGGATTCTTGCTGTCGCGGATGCCGACCGCGCGGGGGAGGGCCGCCATCTCCACACAGTCCGACTGCGCAGTAGAGCCGCTGTGCGACGACTTACGCCACTCGGTCATTGGTAGGTCTCCATGCTCTCTTCGAGGATGGTTCGCGACGTGCCGACAGGTGCCGCTACGTCGCCTAGTCGGTCGTAGCGTACTGCGTACTTCATCACTTCCGTTGGGATGGTCACCAGTCGCCCCCTTTCGGGGGCGTCTGTGAACGCGACTTCCCTGTCTCCCGCGGCCAGTAGTCGGAACGACCCGTCCAGCCCATTATGTGCTTCGCTGGCCCCTTCCAAGACGCGTATGGAGACGTTAGGCGCATCTGCGAGTTCCGCCAGGTGCGAGAGCTGTGCGCGCATGACGTCCGAGCCCCCACGGGTTGCGCGAGTACGGTCAGTTCAATATGACGCTCATTAGCGGTGGTTCGGCCCGATGCCACACGACCGCCTGTCGCGCCAGCCGCTGCTCCAGCGCCTCCTCTACACCGGAGACCATTCCGGTAGCCAGCATGGCTCGCGCGTAGTCCGGAGTTTGAAGGAGGCCGGGGACCAGCAGCGCGGCCCAGATACGGTGCCGTGTCGACCGTTCCTCGTGCTCCGTGAGCCCCGTGAACCAGTCACCGTCGTCACTTGCCTCCGCCAAACGGACGCGCCGGGCAAAAGTTGCCCCCCAGAGGGCATCCAGCTTCTGGGCGTAGCCGGGAGAGAGGCGCAGCCGTCCGTTTTCTACTCGGGAAACGTACGAACGATCGCATCCGAGTCGCTCGGCGAGCTTGTTTCCTGACAGCCCGCGCGCCTCGCGCAGTCTGCGCAGTTCAACGGCGATGTAGTCCCATAATGATCTGTCCGGGTCGAGCGCTTCGGGTTCTGGCATGTTTCGCTCCGCACGTTTCCGGTGTTCCGCGAACGTAGAGAACCTACACCCGAAGAGCGCATTCTTGTGGTCCGAGATACAAACTTCTGCCCTGGGAGTTGGGATCGGGCATGAGCATGTATGGAAGGCACTCCGGCCGAGAACCGGTGCAGGCTCAAACGACACAGGCCGGAATGGCATGGCAGGAGCCGAATGTCCGTGAGGGGATGCGACCGCACACCGCGCGTCGTATTCCGGATGTGCCCGATGTGCCGGATGCATCCGCGATGCCGGATATCCTTCAGGTGCTTTCGCCGGTGCATTCTGAGCGGCTGGCGGCGCTCAGAGAATTGCAGGAAATTCTGACTCCGGATAGGCGGCTCGCAGCCGTCCTCACGGAGGATCGAGGGTACCCGGCGTTGCGCGTCGCACGGCTGGACGGGCGCGGGTCCCTGTTGGTCGGTTGTGCGTACTACCGGTTCGTGACCGGCTGGGGCGAGAACACGCGTTGGATCGCCGACGTGAATCGGCTCCCCTACGCGGCGCGCGCAGTCGTTGAACTCCTGGTGGGAGGGCCGGGTCGTGACCGGTGAACTGACCGCGCGTCCAGAGGCGTTCGTGCCCCTGGCGGTCGCCGCGTACGAGCAGGCGTGGCGTCAAGAGCGGATGCCCATGAGGCTGGGGCATGTCGTTCTCGCGATCGCCGAAGACGAGGCCCGGGGGTTGCTGGCCGCGACGGCGGAGACGCGCGCCAGTGAGGCCCTGAGAACAGCGTGCGATGTGGTGCACCCGGTCATGCGTTCACTCCTGTTGACGCGGGGCTACCTTCCGGACACCGCGAACCGGCTGCGGGCGCTGGCGTCCGAGATCATGCGGGACACACTGGACGAAACCGAAACGGCCCCGAAGTCTCCGCCTGGCTTCCGAGACCTCATGCGGCGGACGTAATCCCCCAACGTCCCCTCGCGTGAGCGCCCGGGACTCAGCTCCCCCGATCCGAGTCCCGGGGCATCCATTCGTCCCGACCCGCGTGTGTAGGTCTCGCAGCTTCACGCGCGTGGACGGGCCGCTGTCCGGCGCGTGACCCCCGTAGTAGGTGGGGTGGGCCGTACGGGTGAGGTCACCCGGACAGCAGGACGGCCTCCGGGATCTTTGGCGCTCCCGGGGGCCGTCCGTGTGACCCTGTCCATCTTTGTCAGCCCTTGGCCCGGTGTCCCCCTTCCACCAGGCGGAGGAGCCGGACGCGAAGCAGAGGCCCCCGGGAGCGGCCGACGTCGTCAGCTCTGCATAGAAGTACCGGGGTCTTCGTCTGGGTGGAGGGCTCAGACGGGGCGAGGCGCGATTGATCGGTTGTTACTCGGCGCGGGCCACGCCTACGGGGCAGGAGAGGCCGGTGCCGCCTAGGCCGCAGTAGCCGTTCGGGTTTTTGGTGTCCGAGAGGTACTGCTGGTGGTAGTCCTCGGCGTAGTAGAAGTCGGTGGCCTCGGTGATTTCGGTGGTGATGGGGCCGTGGCCTGCCTTCGTAAGAACAGCCTGGTAGGCGTCTCGGGAGGCTTCGGCGGACTTCTGTTGGGCGTCGGTGCGGTAGAAGACGGCTGAGCGGTACTGGGTGCCGATGTCGTTGCCCTGGCGCATGCCCTGGGTGGGGTTGTGGGCTTCCCAGAACACGCGGAGCAGCTCTTCGTAGGTGACCCTGGTGGGGTCGTAGACGACGCGGACGGTTTCGGTGTGGCCGGTTCGGCCGCTGCACACCTCTTCGTAGGTGGGGTTGGGCGTGTAGCCGCCCTCGTAGCCCACGGCGGTGGAGACGACGCCCGGGGTCTGCCAGAACTTGCGTTCGGCGCCCCAGAAACAGCCGAGGGCGAACTCGGCGATCTCCGTGCCGTCCGGGAAGGGCGGGGCCAGCGGGGCGTCGAGGACCTCGTGGCGCGGCGGTACCGGGAGGGGCTGGTCCCTGCCGGAGAGGGCCTTCTCCGGGGGGACCATCTGGGTCTTCGCGAAGCCGAACATGCTTTCAGGTTAGCTCGCGGACGGAGTCATGAGCGTGGATCTTTTTGGCTGATTACGTCCTGGTAAGTTGCCTGCGTGGTGAAACGGGGGATGGCGTTCGGGGCCGGGGCGTACGCGCTCTGGGGGCTGTTCCCCCTCTACTGGCCGCTGCTGAAGCCCGCGGGGGCCGTCGAGATCCTGGCGCATCGGATCATGTGGTCGCTGGTCGCGGTGGTCGCGGTGCTCGCCCTGCGGCGCCGGTGGGGGTGGGTCAGGACGCTGACCTTGCGGCAGGGCGTGCTGCTGGCGCTGGCCGCGGTGGTGATCAGCCTCAACTGGGGCACCTACATCTACGCCGTCAACAACGGGCAGACGATCGAGTCGGCCCTGGGGTACTTCATCAACCCGCTGATCAGCGTGGTGTTCGGCGTCCTCATCTTCCGGGAGCGGCTGCGGACGTGGCAGTGGTGCGCGGTCGGGATGGGGACGCTGGCGGTGCTCGTGCTGACCGTCGACTACGGGCGTCCACCCTGGATCGCCCTGGTGTTGGCGTTCGCGTTCGGGATCTACGGGCTGCTCAAGAAGTTCGCCGACATGCCCTCGGCGGAGGGGTTGGCGGTGGAGACGGCCATGCTGTTCCTCCCCACGTTGGGCTTCGTGCTCGTGCTGGAGGGGCGGGGGGACGCGGCGTTCGGGCATCACGGGGTGGGGCACGCGGCGCTGGTCGCGCTGGCGGGTGTGGTGACGGCCGTCCCGCTGCTGCTGTTCAACGCGGCGGCGATCAGGCTGCCGCTGTCCGTCATCGGCATGTTGCAGTATTTGGCGCCGGTGTTGCAGTTCGTCATCGGGTTGACCGTCCACCATGAGGAGATGCCTCCGAGTCGGTGGGCGGGGTTCCTGCTGGTGTGGGTCGCGCTGGTGATGTTGACCTGGGACGGCTTGAACGCCGCGCGGCGGGAGGCCGTCCTCGAAACGCCTTAGATGCTTCTTCGGTTTGGTCAGGTGGGGGGAAGCAGGTCGCTCTCGCTGATGGTGTACGTGAGCGGGGGGTAGGTGAAGTCCGTTTCGGTGTTCTCGCGGCGGCGTAGCCGGTAGAAGTCGCGTCTTTGCTCTTCGTCGGCCAGTACGAGGCGCTCGCCTTGGGGGAGGTGGGCGTGGCCGTCGCGGAAGCGGAGGAGGGTCTTCGAGGTTCGGAAGGTGACTCCCAGCCATCGGTTGTCCGCCGGGGGGACGGACGTGTCTGCGACGATCTTGTGTCTGAGCCGTCGGTTCGAGGCGATGGAGAACGCGACGATGCTGTTGTGGGTGAGGGGGACCTCGAACCTCTCGTCACCGGGGGCCTTCGATTCGAAGATCAGCTTCCTTGGCGGGCCCGCTTCGGGGTGCTCGTAGCAGGAGAAGACGGCGATGGACGATCCGTCGGCCAGATCGAGGGCCTGGTCGGAGTGGCTGCCCATGGTCTTGTACGCGTTCGTGTAGATCTCGATGAGGGCGTTGTTGACGTCGACTGAAAGCGCCGCGTGTTCTTGAACCTGTCGCGCCAGGCGTTCGTGTATCGGCTGGAAACGCTGCGTTGGGCTGCCGTATCGCGTGGTGGTGCGTACGAGAGGCACGCCGCCGGTTTCGTCGACCTTGGTGAGCACGGCGCTTCGCCGACCTTTTCCCACGTCTTCCCAACGAACCGACGCGGACAGCTGCGAGAATAGGTTCTTCTCGGTCGGCAACGTGCACGTCAGGATTTCGTCCGAGATCTTAGACTCGGGGGGCAACATAGTCTCCCGTGTTCATACTGAAGAGAAGCTCGTCGCCGTAGTCGATGAAGGACGAGGTTCTGTTCTCTTCGGCGTATAGCCTGCGCAGCTCGTTCATGCCCTCCGGTGTGGGCGGCCCCAGCTTCACCAGGTCTCCGTCCTTCTTGAGGAACGTGTGACCATTCTTGTGGACGGCTTCGGCGCTCGAACAGCGCACCACGTAGCCCAGGCGGATCGGGAGCGACTCCGCGTCCAACCCCGAGGGCCGGATCTCGTGCGTGTACAGGCGATTGGTGGACAGGGGCATGAAGAACACGGAGCCGGGATAGAGAGTCAGGCTGAACGTCGGAGGGAGCCCGTCGCGTTCTTCGGTCGGCTCTTTGAGGCGGAAGTGGAGCTTGGTCAGACCGCTGGCTCCCCGCACGCCGAGGTCGAAGGGGTCTTCGGCGCGGCGCCGCAACCTGTCGAGCCGGTCATAGAAGGTGCAGAAGGCCATGATGCCGTTGGCGGGCATGTCCTTGGTCTTGTCGGCATGGGACGAGATCTTGGCCTTGGACTGCTTGCGCCCGGCCGTGGCGGGAGTGTTGTGGTAGATCTGCGCGAGGACGTGATTGAGCGGCGCCTGGTTCCGGAAGACGGTGGCCGCCTCACGATTCAGGGCCTCGACGATGCGCGTGTCGGTCGGACCGAAGTTCTCGGTCGGCCCCGAAAGATTCGTGGAGCATCGGAGCAGGCGGAAATGTAGTTTATCACCGTCCTGTGTGACGGGTGTCAGATAGATGCCACTGCGACGGGCCGTTCCAGGCTTGGTGGACTCCGTCAGTGACTGGAACTCGTGCTCCGCACAGATTTTGTTGAAGTGATCGGCGTCGAGGTCGAAAAAGCGACGGTAGTACACGCCGACGCCGTGTACACGGATGGGGACTCGGCCGAGGTCGACGACGGTCCAAGGTTTGTCGTCCTCCTCGTGGTAGCCGTGCGAGAATTCCCGGACCACGAATACCCGGGCCGCCTCGTGCAGTTGGCGGCCATCGATCCCGGAGACATCGCCGCAAAGGTAGACGGTCTTCTCCGCAAGCTCCACCGACCCGGAGGCGAGGTCCTCCAGCCTGATCACAGACCCGAAGAAGTCTCTGATCAGGTCATCATCGTGAAACGTCGACGGCACGACCAGAATATTGCTCGCATCGTCGATATCGGCTTCCACCGGCTCTGTCGTGTACAACCCCGTACTCGCCATTCGCACTTCGTCCGACCCATCTCATAAACATCCGGACAGTAGCGGACGTATGGTCAGCAGCTTACAGCCGATCATGCCTCGGCCACGGCGCTCACCGCCGCCGAGACCCAGAAGATGATCATGGCGATGGCGGAGCTCTCGACAACGCCGTTCAAGATCACCGCACCGCCGATCGGAGGCCTCCTGGCGGGGGCGGCCCTCAGGAGGTTGGCCCGAGTCGGCCCGAACTCCGCCCGCCGGGACGCCCCGACCCGACCGAAACGCTCCCACCTGGGCGGACGCGTCAAGTTGCCTCAACAAATGAGACAACCAACCCAGATAGTGACACGAGCACACCAGTGGCGACCAAAATACCTAACGTGGTAAACCTTGTTCATGTTAAATGATCATGTGATACTTCCAACGAAACTTACATATCGCCCATAGGACGCAGGAAGCAACAGAAGACTCTAAACACCCATCCGACCAACGGGGAGGGTGACCGAGGCCTGTGCTGCGAGCGGCGGACCTCCCCGTGCCCAAGCCACAGGACGAGTCGCTTCACACAAGGGGCCATCGGTACATGTCCGTTGACGTCGGCGCGGTTCCACGCCAGAAGCCCAAGAACTTCCCCCTCTATCGCACGGTCGCCGGGTTCGTTCGCGATCCACTCCGACAGTTGGAGCGGATCAGCACGGAGGGAGACGGCCGGCTCATCCGGCTGGACCTCGGCGCCTCGCGGCCCTACCTCGCCACCCATCCCGACCACGTGCAGCAGGTGCTCCGGCGCGAGGCGGAGAACTTCCAGCGGGACGGCGTCTTCTGGCGCCCGCTGCGCGACCTCATGGGCGACAGCATCCTCGCCGAGGGCGCCGAGTGGGAGCACAGCAAGCGGACCTTGCAACCGGTGTTCACCACGCGCAACGTCAACAGGCTCACCGGGCTGATGGCCGAGGCGATCAACGACGCCGTCGACGCGCTCGACGAACCGGCACGCGAGGGGCGGCCGATCGACGTGCTGCCGGAGATGGGCCGCATCGTCAACGAGACCGTGATCAAGGTTCTGTTCGGCGACAAGATCTCGCCCGCCGACGCCGACCGGCTGATACCCACGTTCGACCAGATCGCGACGTCGATCTCGTTCCGGTTCCTGCTGCCGTTCGTCCCGCGGGCGATCCCGCTGCCCGGTGACCGGGCTTTCAAGGACGCCGTCCGGGTGATGGACGAGGTGCTCTTCGACCTCGTGGCACGGTACCGGGACGACCCGGGCGACGGCAGCGACATCTTCACCGCGCTCTGCCAGGCCCCGACCGAGGACGGCGGCCCGCCCGACGACCGGTGGATCCGCGACAACCTGCTCGCCATGTTCGCCACCAGCACCGAGACGACGACGCTGGCGCTGACCTGGCTGTGGCCGCTGCTACACGATCATCCGGACGTCGAGGACCGGCTGGTCGCGGAGATCGACGGCGTCGTCGGCGGCGCACGCGTCCGCCCGGAGCACCTGCCCGAGTTGCCGTACGTGACCCGGGTCGTCCAGGAACTCCTGCGCCTCTATCCCGTCGGCTGGATGTTCCCGCGCATGGCGACCAGGCCGACCGTGCTCGGCGGCGTCCCCATCGAGCCGGGCGATCCCGTGCTCATCAGTCCGTTCCTCACCCACCGGCTGGCGTCGGTGTGGGACCGGCCGCTGGAGTTCGACCCGGAACGGTTCACGCCCGAGAACTCCCGCAAGCGGCACCGCTACGCCTATTTCCCGTTCGGTGGTGGACCGCACCAATGCCTCGGCCGGCACGTGTTCAACGTCGAGGCGCAGATGATCCTGACGAGCATTCTCAGCCGGTTCCGCCCCTCCCTGTCGGAGACGATCTCCGCCATGCCCCGGATCGGCGCGACCCTGCGCCCGCGGCAGTCGCTGGAGATGACGCTGACGCCCGTCGGGCGGGAGAGGTGACGCGGCCGGACGCACTCACGGAAGCGCGCGACGCCGGGACCGTCATGGCCCGGGCCGTGAGATGCGCCCGCGACCTCGCCGACCGCGCCGCGGCCTACCCCGACCTGTTCGACGCGAAGCCGATCGACGAGACGCTGTTCAATGCGGTCGCCTGCGCGAACGCGTTCGGGTCGCCGGACCTCGACGCGTCCGGCATCAGGATGGCGGCCCGCACCTCGCTGTGGATCTTCGGCCTGGACTGGCTGGTGGATCATGTCGCCACGGAGCGGTCCGTCGTCGACGACGTGAACCGGCGGTGCCTCGCCGTCGCGTCCGGCGGCCCGCCCGTGCCGGGGGACGGTCTCACCCGTTTCCTGGCCGAGATCCGGGACGACGCCGCGAAATCGTCCGCGTTCGAGGTGCTGCGCGACGACTGGCTGGCGCAGCTCCGCAGGTTGCTGGAGTGCGGGGCCCGGGAGTGGACGTGGAAGTCGGGTGACCGGGCGAACCGGCCCACCTTCGACGAGTACCTGGACAACGCCGACAACTACGGCTCGGCCTGGGTGAACGTCTCGCACTGGATCGTCCACGCCCATGAGGGCGTCCTCGACCACATCGGCGAACTCCAGGTCGTGAGCCGGGAGGTGCAACGCGTCCTCCGGCTGCTGAACGACCTGGCGACCTACGAGCGCGACGTGACATGGGGCGACCTGAACGCCCAGATGCTCGGTGTGGACCGGGCCACGATCACCGCCAGGATCGACGAGATCGTGGCGCGCTGCCGGGAACTGCTCCGACCGCTTCGGGCCGACTGCCCCGACGCGGTCGCCTACCTCGAACGACAGATCGGCTACAGCACCGGGTTCTACGGCCTGAGCGACTACTGGGGGTCACTGTGACCGTTGAAGAGGCGAAGCCGGCGTCCGCCGACACGGTCGCCGCCGACCCCGACGATCTGACCGCGGCCGCCGCCGCGCTGGTGACCGGGCTCGTCCGCGAACCCTGGGGACGGTCCTCCCCGTCGGTGTACGAGACCGGACGGCTGGTGAGCCTCGCCCCGTGGCTGACCGGGCACGTTCGACGGCTCCGGTTCCTGCTGGACACGCAGCGGCGGGACGGCACGTGGGGGCCACCCGACCCGGGATACGCGCTCGTCCCGACATTGAGCGCGAGCGAGGCCCTCCTCTCCACCCTGCGTCCGCGCGAACGACTCCGGCCGCACTGCCCGCTGCACACCGAGATCGTGCGGGCCGTCGGCAGGGCCCTGCGGACCCTGGCGCGCCGCCTCGACGGCAGCAAGGCCGCGGACTACCCGGACGTCCCGGCCATCGAGCACATCACGCCGGTGCTCGTCGAGCAGATCAACGGGCACCTCGACCGGCTGCGACCGCATGCGCCCGGCGCCCTGGCCCTCTGGTGCCCGAGCGGCCGGCTGAGCGCGCCCGCGGGAATGGACGGCGCGGTCGTCGCCGCCGTCCGGGACCATCTCGGCACGGGCGGCGCCGTACCGCCGAAGATGCTGCACGCCCTGGAGATCGCGGGTCCCGTCGCCGGACGTGCCCGCGCGGTCCGTCCCGTGCCGATCCCCGTACCGGCGCGTCCGGTGCCGGAAACGGCTCCGGGCGACGAACGCGAGACGTTCGCGACCGTCGGCGCGTCGACCGCGGCCACGGCCGCCTGGCTGGGCGGACCCCGCGCCGCGCAGGGCGTCCGGACCGCGCACTGCGGCCGCGCCCCGCGCGACGAGGCACCGGTGCGGCGCTACCTGGAGGCGGCCGTCGAGCAGCATGACGGTCCGGTGCCCGTGACGGCGCCGATGACCAACTTCGAGCGCGGCTGGGTGCTGAGCTGGCTCGCGCGGGCCGGAATTCCGCTCACCGTGCCGCCGGAGTTGGTCGACCAGATGCGGGCGGCGCTCGGGGAGGACGGCGCACCCGGCGGGCCGGGCCTGCCCCGCGACGCCGACACGAGTTCCGGTCTCCTTTACGCGCTCTCACTGCTCGGTGAACCGCACCCGCCCGACCTGCTCTGGCAGTACGAAACAGACACGCATTTCAGCAGTTGGCCCGGTGAAAACGGGCGCTCGGTCACGACCAACGCCCACGTCCTAGAAGCGTTCGGCCATTACTTGGAGTGTGCGGACAGCGGACCTCGTAAACGTTACGTGGCGACCGCACAAAAAGTGACGGCATGGCTGATCGGCCGGCAGAAGGAGGACGGTCGGTGGGAGGACCGCTGGCATGCCTCACCGATGTACGCCACCGCCTGCTGCGCTTTGGCGCTGAACGCGTTCGGCGGGCCGGAATCGGAGGACGCCGTGGATCGGGCGATCAGATGGGTGCTGGATGGACAACTCGCCGACGGCTCCTGGGGACGATGGGGCGGCACGGCCGAGGAGACCGCCTACGCCGTCCAGATCCTGACTCTCCCCCGGGCCGGACGCGACCCCTCACGGACGGCGGCGGTCGGACGAGCCGTACGGCACGGCGCGGCCTACCTCCGCGCGGCCGTGCGCACGTCCCTCCGCACGTCCCTGCGCACGGCCTCGACCGAGGGGGTCGGGGACGTCGACTCCGACAAATCACCTCTTTGGCACGATAAGGACCTATATCGTCCTATAACGATCGTGCAGGCGGCGGTTCTCAGCGCTCTTCACCGCGCCCGACAGGAAGTGGATGACATCCACGTTTCCAGAAAGTGAATTTCATCACTCCACTCCACTCCCGGCCTGCCCCGACCTGGGAAAGGTAAACCATTCACCTTGAGGTGATTTGGTGGCGTTGGTAAGGTTCAGCGGTGCGCTGACCGGTCACCCGGCAGAGCGCCACCCGCACTCACCGCCACCAGTGTTCCGCAGCCGGGCCAGAGCACCCTCGCATTGCGGACACCTTGACAATTGTTGGGGCGATCATCATGCGTTTCCGCAACTCACGGCTGCGGACCAAGATTGTGGCCCTGCTGGTCTCCATGACCGCGCTGTGGGCCTTCGCCGCCTGGGTGACGTTGCGCGAAGGTGTGAATCTGCTGTTCGTGAGCACCCTCGACAGCGTGGTGGGCCCGAGCGACCCGCTGCTCGTCGAACTCCAGCACGAACGCCGCCTCACGGTGACGCTGATCGCATCCGGACAGCGCCGTCCCGACCTGCTCGCGGCCCAACGCGCCCGTACCGACCGGGAGCGGTCCATCGTGATCGACCGGGCCAACAGCGGGTCCGTCCACCGCGCCGCGGACGACGCCATGGAGGAACGGCTGGACGCCATGGTCGAGCTGCTGCGCGGGCTCGACCGGGACCGTCAGGCGATCGACGCCGGGACCGCCGACCGCCGCAAGGTCATCCAGGTCTACTCCGCGGCCATCGAGTCGATCTTCCGCATGTACGACGGGACGACCACGCTCGACGACAAGGGCTTCACCACCGCGCTGCGAGCGGAGATCGCCGTCAACCGGTCCTGGGAGCTGCTCGCCCACGAGGACGCGGTCATCGCCGGGGTGCTCGCGACCGGCCGGTACACCGCCGCCGACCAGCTGGAGATCGCCCAGACCGTCGGCGCCCGGCGGCTGCACTTCGACCGCGCCATGGTCGACCTCGAACCCGCCGACCGGCGGGCCTGGATCGAGCTGACCGGCAACAAGAGGCTCGCTGAGGTCAGGGCCCTTGAGGACTCCCTGCTCTCGCGGGCCAGACCGAGCAGGTCCGTCCCCCGGTTCCGGGTCACCGCCGAGGAGTGGCGGACGACCACCGAACCCGCGCTCGCCGAGATGCGCACCACCATCCAGAACGCCGGTGACCGGCTGGTCGAACGCGCCAAACCGATCGCCATCGGGGTCATCGTCCGGCTGGCGCTCGCCGGTGGGCTCGGGCTGCTCGCGGTCATCGCGTCCGTCGTCGTGTCGATCACCACCGCGCGTGCGCTGGTGCGGCAACTGGAACGGCTCCGCAACGCGGCGCGGGAACTGGCCGAGCAGCGGCTGCCCGGCGTCGTCGAACGCCTCGGACACGGCGAGAAGGTGGACGTCGCGCTCGAAGCGCCGCCGCTGGAGTTCGGCACCGACGAGATCGGGCAGGTGGGACGGGCGTTCAACGTCGTCCAGGAGACCGCGATCCGCACCGCCGTCGAGCAGGCCGAACTGCGCCGCGGCATCCGGGACGTCCTGCTCAGCCTGGCCCGCCGCACCCAGACCCTCGTGCACCGGCAGCTCGCCATGCTCGACACCATGGAGCGCCGCCGCGACATCGAGGTCAAGGAGCTGGAGGAGCTGTTCCGGCTCGACCACCTCGCGACCCGGATGCGGCGCAACGCCGAGAACCTCATCGTGCTGTCCGGCGCGCTGCCCGCCCGCGGTTGGCGCAACTCCGTCCCGATGGTGGACGTCGTCCGCGCCGCGGTCGGCGAGGTCGAGGACTACACCCGCGTCACCGTGCTGCCGTTCGGACCGGTCGAGCTGGTCGGACGCGCGGTCGGCGACGTCACCCACCTGCTCGCCGAGCTGATCGAGAACGCGCTGTCGTTCTCCCCGCCGGACACGATCGTCCAGGTCGGCGGGCACCTCGTCGCCAGCGGCTACGCCATCGACATCGAGGACCGCGGGCTCGGCATGACCGACGAGAAGCTCGCCGAGATCAACGAGCGGATCGCGAACCCGCCCGACTTCAACCTGCAGAGCTCTGTCCAGCTCGGCCTGTTCGTGGTCAGCAAGCTCGCCGAGCGGTACAACGTGCAGGTCTCGCTGAAGCGCTCCGCCTACGGCGGGACCACGGCCGTCATCGTCATCCCCAGGGAACTCGTCGTCGAGGAGAAACGCCCAGCGGCCCCGGTCCGCGCCACCACCCAGAACGGGCTGGAGGTGCGCCGCCCCACCACGGTCGGCGCCACGACGGGAACGCGCCACTCCTCGGTCGCCGGTTCCCCGCCCGCCCCGCCCGCGCTGATGGCGGTGCCGCCGGCCCGCGTGGACCCGGCGCCCCAGACCGAACCACCCGCCGAACCACCCGCCGAACCCCGCCAGGCCGACCCGGCGTCCCAGCGGGATCCGGCGCCCCAGGCGGATCCGGCTCCCGCAGCGGACCCGCGGCCCCAGCCGGAGGACGACCAGCATCCCCAGCCGGAGGACCAGCCACCCGTGCCCGACACTCCCACCACCCCGTCCGGTCTTCCCGTCCGGGTGCCGCAGGCGAATCTCGCCGAGCCCCTGCGCACCGACGAGCCGGTCGTCGCCGAAGAGCCGGAGGAGCATGACGATCCCGGCCGCTCTCCCGAGGAAATCCAGCGGATCATGGGCTCCTATCAGCGCGGCAGCAGGCAGGGCCGCTCTGACGCCGCCCGGACGCGGCAGCGTGACCACAGCAACGCAGCGGAAGGCGAGGAAGATCAGTGACGCAGAAGACCGGTGCCGCATCCGATCTGGGCTGGTTGCTGGACGACCTCGTCCACCGGCTGCCGCACGCCCGCAGCGCCGTCGTCCTGTCGGCGGACGGTCTGCTCATGGCGGCGTCGGAGGGCATGACCCAGGACGACGGGGAGCACCTGGCCGCCGTCGCCGCCGGAATCCAGAGCCTCGCCAAGGGGGCCGGAACCAGGTTCGGCGGCGGACCGGTCCGGCAGACGATCGTCGAGATGCAGTCGGCGTACCTGCTGGTGACGGTGGCGGGCAAGGGCGCCTGCCTGGCGGTGCTGGCCGAGGAGGACGCCGACGTGGGCCTCATCGCCTACGAGATGGCCATGCTCGTCACGGCGATGGGGCACCATCTCACGTCCCCGTCGCGTGCGGAGGTCGCCACGGAGGCGCGCTCCACATGATGCCGCCCGAGGACCCCACGCCAGACTTCTGGTCCGAGGACCCGCCGCAGCCGCCCGCGCCGGCGCCGGAGAACAACGCCGACCGGTGGCTCGACGACCGGGCCGGCCCCATGGTGCGCCCGTACGTGATGACGAGCGGCCGCATCGAGCCGTCCCACGGCAGGTTCGACCTGATCACGCTGGTGGTCGCGGTCGGCGTGGAACCCGACACCACGATCGGGCTGGGTCCCGAACACCTGGCGATCATCCGGCTCTGCCAGAACGTGATGTCGGTCGCCGAACTCACCGGACACCTCGACCTTCCCGTCGCCACCGTGCGGGTGATGCTCGGCGATCTGCTCGACAAGGGGTTCGTCTCCCTACAGGAACCGGAACCGGAGGCGGACATGCACGACATCAGGCTCTACAAGGCGGTGATCGATGGTCTCCGGGCCCTCTAGACGCGACGCGCCGACCCGCGGTGTGCGCGCCCGCCGGCTCCCCACCGCGGTGAAGATCGTGATCGCGGGCGGTTTCGGGGTCGGCAAGACCACCATGGTGGGGACGGTCTCCGAGACCCGGCCGCTGCGCACCGAGGAACTCCTCACCGACCAGAGCATCGGCGTGGACGACGTCGCGGGCGTGGAACGCAAGGACACCACCACGGTCGCGATGGACTTCGGTCGCATCACGATGCAGGACGAGTACGTCCTCTACCTGTTCGGCACCCCCGGCCAGAAGCGCTTCTGGTTCATGTGGGACGAGGTCACGCTCGGCGCGCTCGGCGCCGTCGTCCTCGCCGACACGCGCCGCCTGTCCGACTGTTTCCCCTCGGTCGACTACTTCGAGCGCCGCAAGACGCCGTTCGTCGTCGCCGTCAACTGTTTCGAGGGCGCGAAACAGTACGAGCTCGCGGAGATCGAGATGGCTCTCAACCTGGGTCCGAGAGTCCCGGTGATGCTCTGCGACGCCCGCAGCCTGGAGTCCTGCAAACAGGTTCTGATCAACCTCGTCCTGCACGCCATGAAGTACCGGGGGCTCACCGAGGAGCCCCAGCCCCAGAAGGCCTGAGCCGCGGCCCGTCAGCCCGTCCGGGAGACGACGTAGTCGCAGAGGTGGGTCAGCGCGTCCCGGGCGGGGATGGCGGGCAGGGTCAGCAGCTCCCGGCGGGCGTCCTCGGCCCAGCGGCGCAGGTCGGCGCGGGCGCGGTCCATGGCCGGGTGGGCGCGCAGCAGGGCGAGCGCCTCGCCGTGGAGCGCGTCGTCGGTCAAATCCTGGACGAGGAGTTCCCGGAGCCGGGCGTCGTCCGGGCCGGAGCCGACACCGCCGAAGACATGGTGCACCGGCAGCGTGCGGATGCCCTCGCGGAGGTCGGTGCCCGGTGTCTTGCCGGACTCCTCCGTCTCGGACGCGATGTCGAGAATGTCGTCGGACAGCTGGAACGCGATGCCGATCTTCTCGCACGCGGACGTGACGGTCCGCACGACCTCCGGCGGAGCGCCCGCGAGCAGCGCGCCGAAATGACCCGAGACCGCGATGAGCGAGCCGGTCTTGTCGGCGACCACCTGAAGGTAGTGCTCCAGCTGGTCGGCTCCCGGGGCGGGCCCCACGGTCTCCTGGATCTGGCCGCGGACCAGACGACCGAACGCGCGGGCCTGGATGCGGACCGCGTCGGGTCCGAGGTCGGCGAGCAGGTCGGACGCGCGGGCGAACAGGTAGTCGCCCGTGAGGATCGCGACGGTGTTCGTCCAGCGCAGGTTCGCCGACGGCTGGCCGCGCCGCACGGTCGCCTCGTCCATCACGTCGTCGTGGTAGAGGGTGCCGAGGTGCGTCAGCTCGACGACGACGGCGGCGGGGACGATGCCCGGCGCCGACGGGTCGCCGAAGTGGGAGGCGAGCAGCACCAGCATCGGCCGGAACCGCTTCCCGCCCGCCTCCAGAAGGTGCTTGGACGCGTCGGTGAGCAGCGGGTCCTCACCGCGCACGCAGTCGAGGAGCAGCGTCTCGACGGCGTCGAGACGCTCCGTGGCGTCGGCCGCGAGCGCGGCGTCGAGGGAAAGCCCGAACGGGCCGGTCTCCTCCGGCCCGCCGGGTTTCTCGGTGGACGGGTGGCTCACCCAGGTCTCCCTACCGGACGAACATGTGGGTCGTGGCCTGTCCCGCAAGGTCCAACACGGGCTGTGGGAGCACGCCGAGTACCACAGTAGCCGTCACGCCGAGCGCGACCGCGACCGCGGTGGCGGGCCCGGCCACGACGACCGGCCCGTCCGCGTCCGGCTCGCTGAAGAACATGACGACGATCACACGGACGTAGAAGAACGCGGCGACGGCCGACGACACGACCGCGACGATGACGAGCGGGGTCGCGCCCTCCTCCACGGCCGCCTTGAACACCGCGAACTTCCCGGTGAACCCGCTGGTCAGCGGAATCCCCGCGAACGCGAGCAGGAAGAAGGCGAACACGCCCGCGACGACCGGGGACCGCTTGCCGAGCCCCGCCCACCGCGACAGGTGGCCCGCCTCGCCGCCCGCGTCCCGCACCATCGTGACGACCGCGAACGCGCCGACGGAGGTGAACCCGTAGGCGAGCAGGTAGAACAGGGTGCTCGACAGGCCGTTCGGCGACGCGGCGATCACGCCCATGAGCAGGAAACCGGCGTGCGCGATGGACGAGTACGCCAGCATCCGCTTGATGTCGGTCTGCGTGATCGCGATGATCGACCCGATGGCCATGGTGAGAATCGCCACGGCCCACATGAACGGCCGCCAGTCCCATGCGAGGGTCTCGAACACGACGTAGTAGACGCGCAGGATCGCGCCGAACGCGGACACGACCGTGCAGGACGCCATCAGCGCGGTGATCGGCGTCGGGGCGCCCTGGTACACGTCCGGCTTCCACATGTGGAACGGGACGCCGCCGAGCTTGAACAGCAGCCCCACCGACAGCAGCGCGACACCCGCGAGCAGCAGCGTCTCGTTGCCCGCGTCCTTGCCGATCTGCGCGGAGATGTCCGACAGCCGCACCGACCCGGCGTACCCGTACAGCAGCGCCGCGCCGTACAGGAAGAACGCCGAGGAGAACGCGCCGAGCAGGAAGTACTTGACCGCCGCCTCCTGCGACAGCAGGCGCCGCCTGCGGGCGAGCCCGCACAGCAGGTACAGCGGCAGCGACAGGACCTCCAGCGCCACGAACATCGTGAGCAGGTCGTTGGCCGCCGGGAACATCATCATCCCGCCGACGGCGAACATCATCAGCGGGAACACCTCGGTCTGGGTGATCCCCGCCTGGGCGGAGCGCTGTTCGGCGTCCGAGCCGGGCAGCGCGGACGCCTGCGCGGCGAAGTGCCCGCCGACCGCGCCCGCCCGGCCGTCGCCGCGCTCGGCGATCAGCAGAAGGCTGACGAGCGCCAGAATCAGGATGGTGCCCTGGAGGAACAGGGTGGGACCGTCCACGCCGAGGGCGCCCTCGGCGGCGACATGGTGCGGGTCGTCGCGCCAGCCGAGCACGACCGTCCAGGCGAACGCCCCGGCGAGGCCGAGGAACGCGAGCGGCACCTGGATGAAGTAGCGGGCGCGGCGCCCGACGAACGCCTCGACCAGGACGCCCACCACGGCGACGCCGAAGACGAGCAGCATCGGGGCGAGCTGCCCGTACTCGATGTGCGGCGCGGGGATGTCACCCCCCGGCGCGAGGGCGGCGCCTGCCTGGGCGCTCAGTTGACCGCCGGTGTTCATGGGCGGGCTCCGTTCTCGGCGACGTTGCCGGTGATGTCCGGCGCCGGGTCCTGTTTCTCGACCCGGACGAGGGTCTCCTTCACCGACGGGTTGATGACGTTCAGCACCGGCTGCGGGAACACGCCCATCGCGATGATGATCGCGATGATCGGGGCGACGGCCCACTTCTCCCGGGCGTTCAGGTCCTTCATGCCCTCCACGGCGGGGGCCTTCGGGCCGCCCATGGTCCGCTGGTACATCCACAGGATGTAGATCGCGGCGAGGACGACACCGCTGACCGCGAGCGCGCCCGCCCACTTGTAGCGGTCGAACGTCCCGACGATCACCAGGAACTCCGAGACGAACGTGGACATGCCGGGCAGCGACAGTCCGGACAGGCCCGCGACGAGGAACGTCCCGGCGAGGACCGGCGCCGCCTTCTGCACCCCGCCATAGTCGGAGATCTTCGCCGACCGCCGTCGGACGATCATGAAGCCGATGACGAGGAACAGCGCGCCGGTGGAGAACCCGTGGTTCACCATGTACAGCGCCGAGCCGGACTGGCCCTGCGACGTCATGGCGAAGATGCCGAGGACGATGAACCCGAAGTGCGACACCGACGTGTACGCGATGAGGCGTTTCAGGTCGACCTGCCCGATCGCGAGGACCGCGCCGTAGATGATGCTGAGCACCGCGAACCCGAGCACGACCGGCGTCGCCCACTTCGACGCGCCGGGGAACAGTTCCAGGCAGAACCGCAGCATCCCGTACGTGCCGACCTTGTCGAGGACGCCGACGATCAGCACGAGGGCGCCGGGCGGGGACTGCTGCGCCGCGTCCGGCAGCCACGTGTGCACCGGCACCATCGGCGCCTTGATCGCGAACGCGATGAAGAAGCCGAGGAACAGCCATTTCGCCGTGGTCGGGTCGATGTTCATCCGCGACAGTTCGTCGAACATGAACGTGCCGCGTCCGAGCCCGCCCTCAGAGGTGGGCTTGCTCGACAGCGGGTACAGCCAGATCACCGCGACGAGCATCAGCAGCCCGCCGAACAGCGAGTACAGCAGGAACTTCACCGCCGCGTAGGAACGCTGCGCGCCGCCGTAGTACCCGATGATGAAGTACACCGGGATGAGCATCGCCTCGAAGAAGACGTAGAACAGGAACACGTCGGTCGCGGCGAACACGCCGATCATGGCCGCTTCGAGGGACAGCAGCAGCGCGAAGTACGTCTTCACGGACCGTTTCGCGGGGACGTCCACGCCGCCGGACCGGTCGTCCTGCGTCCACGACGCCAGCATCACCAGCGGGACGAGGATCACCGACAGCAGGATCAGCACCAGCGCGACACCGTCGACGCCGAGCGCCCAGTGGACCCCGAACTCCTTGATCCACCAGTACTTCTCGTCGTACTGGAAGCGGGCGCCGTCCGGGTCGAAGCCCGCCGCCATGACGCCGGTGAGCGCCGCGACGACGAGGGAGACACCGAGCGCGAACTGCTTGACCAGCGTCTCCCGTTCGCGCGGGATGACGCTGAGCAGCACCGCGCCGACCAGCGGCAGCGCGATGAGGACGCTCAGCCACGGAAAGTCGCTCATGAAACGTTCACCACCAGGAGCGTCGCGACGACGAGGGCGGCGCCGACGAACATCGACAGGGCGTAGGAGCGGGCGAAGCCGGTCTGGACGCGCCGGAACCGGCCGGACGTCCCACCGATTCCGGCGGCGGTGCCGTTCACGGCGCCGTCGACGCCGCGTCCGTCGAACCAGACCGCGAGCCGCGTCAGCCACTGGCCGGGACGCATCAGCAGCGACTCGTTGAGCGCGTCGCCGTACAGGTCCTTGCGGGCCGCGACGGTGACGAACGACCCCTTCGGCGCCTCACGCGGCACCTTCCGGGCGCCGTACTGCCGCCACGCGATCGCCACCCCGATGATCATCAGGACGAAGGTGGCGATGCCGGGAACGGCGAGCGGCTTGAACTCGTGCGCGTGCTCGGGCGCCCCGACGACCGGTTCGATGAAGTCGCCGAACCCGCCGAGGACGAGGAACCCGCCCGCGAAGACCGACCCGACGGCCAGCAGGATCAGCGGCCAGGTCATGACGGCCGGGGACTCGTGCGGGTGGACGTCCTCCGACCACCGCTTCTCCCCGAAGAACGTCATGAACATCACCCGCGACATGTAGTACGCGGTGATGCCCGCGCCGATCAGGGCGCAGGAGCCGAGGATCGCGCCGGACGTGCCGCCCTTGTCGAACGCGACCTCGATGATGCCGTCCTTGGTGAACCAGCCGGACAGGCCCGGGAAGCCGATGATGGCGAGGTACCCGAGCCCGAACGTGCCGTAGGTGAGGACCATCACCGAGCGGAGCGCGCCGTAGTGGCGCATGTTCACGTCGTCCTTCATGCCGTGCATGACGGAACCGGCGCCGAGGAACAGGCCGGCCTTGAAGAAGCCGTGCGCGATGAGGTGCGCGATGGCGAACACGTACCCGGCCCGGCCGAGGCCCGCGGCGAGATGCATGTAGCCGATCTGCGACATCGTCGACCCGGCGAGGGCCTTCTTGATGTCGTCCTTGCCGCACCCGATGATCGCACCGAACAGCAGCGTGGCCGCGCCGACGATCGTCACCACCAGCTGCGCGGTGTCGGACATCTCGAAGATCGGCCCGGACCGGACGATCAGGTACACGCCGGCGGTCACCATCGTCGCGGCGTGGATGAGGGCCGACACGGGAGTCGGGCCCTCCATCGCGTCCAGCAGCCACGACTGGAGCGGCAGCTGCGCCGACTTGCCGCACGCGCCGAGCAGGAGCAGCAGCCCGATCGCGGTGGCGGTGCCGGTGCTGAGCTTGGACGCGAGCCCCGCGTGCTCGGCGCCGGTGCCGAGGATCGAGCCGTAGTCGACCGTCCCGAACGTGGCGAACATCAGCGCGATCGCGATGATCAGCCCCATGTCGCCGACGCGGTTGACGACGAACGCCTTCTTCGCGGCGGTCGCCGCGGTCGGCTTGTACTGCCAGAACCCGATCAGCAGGTACGAGGCGAGGCCGACGCCCTCCCAGCCGAGGAACATGACGAGGAAGTTCTCGCCGAGCACCAGCAGCAGCATCGCCGCGACGAACAGGTTCAGGTAGGCGAAGAACCTGCGCCGCTCGGGGTCCTCGGCCATATAGCCGATGGAGTAGATGTGGATCAGCGACCCGACCCCGGTGATCAGCAGGACGAAGCTGATGGACAGCGGGTCCACCAGCAGGTCCATGCCGACCTTGAACGAGCCGACGTCGATGAAGTCCCACAGGTGCAGGGTGCGGCGCCGTTCCTCGGCCTCGTACCCGAGCATCTGCACGAACATCGCCGCGCCCACCGCGAACGACGCGACCGACATGGTGACGCCGAGCAGGTGCCCCCACTTGTCGGTGCGCTTCCCGCCGAGCAGCAGGATCGCGGCGCCCGCGAGCGGGAGCGCGATGAGGAGCCAGGACGCGGCCTGGATGCCTTCCGCTTTCATTCCGTCCGGCCTCTCAGTACTTCAGCAGGTTGACGTCGTCCACCGACGACGACCTGCGGGTCCGGAAGACGGTCATGATGATCGCCAGGCCGACCACGACCTCCGCCGCGGCCACCACCATCACGAAGAACGCGATGATCTGGCCGTCGAGGTTGCCGTGCATGCGGGAGAACGACACGAACGCCAGGTTCGTCGCGTTCAGCATGAGCTCGACGCACATGAACACCACGATCGCGTTGCGGCGTACGAGGACGCCGAGCGCTCCGATGGTGAACAGGATCGCCGAGAGCGCCAGGTAGTGCCCCGGACTCATGAACCAGCCTCGCCTTCACGATCGCCGCCGACGGCGGGCGATCCGGACTTGACGACGCGGGACTCGGCGTCCGCGTCCCTCGCCTCCTCCGTCGCGGCCCGCACGGCGCGGACGTCGCGTTCGACCGCCTCTTCCTCGGTGCCGCCGTACAGGTCCGCGTGCCGCTCCGCCGTGTCGGTGCGGGCGGCGATGACCGGGTTGACGGACAGTTCGGACGGCGTCCCGTCGGGCAGCAGCGCCGGCATGTCGACGGCGTTGTGCCGGGCGTAGGTGCCGGGACCGGGCAGCGGGCCCGGGTGGTCGCCGGACAGGAACCGTCCCTTGGACAGGTCCTTCTGCGTCGCCTTCGGCTCCGTCCGCTCCCGGTGCGCCAGCACCATCGCGCCGAGCGCCGCGGTGATCAGCAGCGCGCTGGTCACCTCGAACGCGAACACGTACTTGGAGAACAGCAGCCGGGCGAGGCCCACGACGTTGCCCTCGGCGTTGGCCTGGTCCAGGCCCACCGAGTTGCTCAGCGCCGCGTTCCCGAGCCCGACCGTCAGCAGGACGACGAACCCGACCGACGCGATGACCGCCCAGAAGCGTTGCCCCCGAATCGTCTCCACCAGGGAGTCGGTGGACGTGACGCCGACGAGCATCAGCACGAACAGGAACAGCATCAGCACCGCGCCGGTGTACACGATCACCTGCACGAACGCCAGGAACGGCGCGTTCTGGATCGCGTACAGCGCGGCGAGCGACAGCATCACGGTCGCCAGCAGCAGCGCCGAGTGCACCGCCTTCCGCACGAGGATCATGCCGAGCGCGCCGCAGACCGAGACCACGGCGAGCAGCCAGAAGAAGAACGGCTCCCCGGACTGCTTGTCCGCGACCTCCGCGGCGAGTACAGGTGCGGCGAGAAGGTGAGCGGAGGTCACTTCTTCTCACCGCCTCGGCGCTTCGCCTTCTCGCGCTTCACGGCCTGGTCGACGCTTGCCCGGCCGCCGTCCTCCGACGGGATGGTCGGGGCGGTCGGGGCGCCGGCGTCGTCCTGTTGCTGGAGGCCGAGGCGGTAGTAGTCCTCCTCGGTGTCGCCGAGCCGCATCTCGTGCGGGGGCGCCTCCATGCCCTCGCGCAGCGGCGCCAGCAGCATCTCCTTGGTGTAGATCAGGCTCTCGCGGCTGTCGTCGGCGAGCTCGTACTCGTTCGTCATCGTGAGCGCCCGCGTCGGGCACGCCTCGATGCACAGCCCGCAGAGGATGCACCGCAGGTAGTTGATCTGGTAGGTGCGGCCGTACCGCTCGCCGGGCGAGTAGCGCTCGTCGGCGGTGTTGTCGGCGCCTTCGACGAAGATGGCGTCGGCGGGACACGCCCAGGCGCACAGCTCGCAGCCGATGCACTTCTCCAGACCGTCCGGCCACCGGTTGAGCTGGTGCCGCCCGTGGAAGCGCGGGGCGGTCGGCTTCTTCACCTCGGGGTACTGAACGGTCTCGCTCTTCATGAACATCTGGTGGAACGAGACCCCGAACCCCTTGACCGGGTTCAGGAAATCAGTGAGTCCCACGGGTGACCTCCTCGGGAGGGGTTGGGAACGTGGAAGCCCCGGCCGGCTCGCGGGCCCGTCCGTGGTAGTGGGGCGCGTCCAGCGGCGGCACCGGGAAACCTCCGGCGGCCGGGTCGGGCCTGCCGCCCGCCTCCGCCGCGCCCGGCGCGACCTCCTTGCGGTCCTCGCCGCCCCGGACCATCTCCCAGATCACCGTGGCGACCAGCACCACCGCCGCGGCCACCGCGGCGTAGATCACGATCTGCCGCATGTCGTAGCCGTCGTTGCGCAGCGCGCGGATGGTGGCGACCAGCAGGATCCAGCCGAGCGAGAAGGGCATCAGCACCTTCCAGCCCAGCTTCATCAGCTGGTCGTAGCGGACCCGCGGGAGCGTGCCGCGCAGCCAGATGAAGAAGAAGATGAACAGGAAGATCTTGATCAGGAACCACAGGACCGGCCACCACCCGGAGTTGGCGCCCGCCCAGACCGTGGAGATCGGGAACGGGGCGCGCCAGCCGCCGAGGAACAGCGTGGTGGCGAGCGCGGACAGCGTCGTGAGGTTGATGTACTCCGCGAGGAAGAACATCGCGAACTTCAGCGACGAGTACTCGGTGTGGAACCCGCCGACCAGCTCGCCCTCGCCCTCGGGCAGGTCGAACGGGATGCGGTTCGACTCGCCCATCATCGTGATCACGTAGACGATGAAGGACGGCAGCAGCAGGATCACGAACCACTTGTCCTGCTGCGCCGCGACGATCTCCGAGGTGGACATGGAGCCCGCGAACATGAACACCGCGACGAACGACAGGCCCATCGCGATCTCATAGGAGATCATCTGCGCGGACGAGCGGAGCCCGCCGAGCAGCGAGTACGGCGACATCGACGACCAGCCCGCCAGCACGACGCCGTAGATGCCCATCGACGACATCGCGAGGACGAGCAGCACCGCGACCGGCAGGTCGGTGAGCTGCAACGCCGTCTCATGCCCGAAGATCGACACCTGCGGTCCGAAGGGGATGATCGCGAACGAGACGAACGCCGGAACCGCCGCCATGACGGGCGCGAGGACGAACACGACCTTGTCGACCTGGCGGGGGACGATGTCCTCCTTCAGCGCCAGCTTCACGCCGTCCGCGAGGCCCTGGAGCAGACCGAACGGTCCCGCGCGGTTGGGGCCGACGCGAAGCTGCATCCGGCCGATGACGCGGCGCTCTATCCACATCGTCATCAGCACGGTCACGACGAGGAACGCGAAGACGACGAGGACCTTGCCGCCGATCAGCCACCACGGGTCGTTGCCGAAGCCCTCCAGTGGCGTCTGAGCGGGGGCCGACGGGTTCATTTCACGCCTCCAGCGTTCTCGCTCGCGATCCGCACGACGCCGCCGGCGACCGCGCCCAGGTCACGATGCACCGCGCAGCCCGCCGAGTTCGTCGGCAGCCACACCACCCGATCGGGCAGGTCCGCGGTGATCTCCAGCGGGAGCGTGACCTCGCCGCGCGCCCCCGACACCGTCACCGTGTCGGTCGCGCCGATCTCCGCGGCCGTCGCGGGCGACAGCCGGGCGACCGCGGCCTTGGCGGTGCCCGCCAGGAACGGCTCGCCGTCCTGGAGGCGGCCCCGGTCGAGCAGCAGCCGCCAGGTCGCGAGCAGCGCCTCGCCCCGCTCGGGCCGCGGCGGCAGCGGCTGCCCGACGCTCGGCGGCTCGGGACGCTCACCGCGGTGGGCGCCGAGCTCGGCCAGCTCGCGGCGTGCCGCGGCCGGTTCGGGGAGGGCCAGGTGGACGTCCATCTCGTCGGCGAGCGCGTCCAGGACCCGGAGGTCGGACATCCGCCCGGCCGCCTTCAGCACGACGTCGAACTGGCGGCCCCGGCCCTCCCAGTCGACGAACGTCCCGGACTTCTCCGCGACGGCCGCGACGGGGAACACGACGTCGGCGCGGTCGGTGACCGCGCTCGGCCGCTGCTCCAGGCTCACCACGAACGGGGTGGCGTCCAGCGCCCGCAGCATCGCCTCCGGGTCGGCGGAGTCGTAGGGGTCGACGCCGCCGACGAGCAGCGCGCCGACCCGACCGTCCAGCGCCGCCGCGACGATCCCGTCGGTGTCCCGGCCGGGCGCGGAGGGCAGTTCCGCGACGCCCCACCTGCGGGCGACCTCCGCCCGCGCGTCCGGGTCGGTCACCGGACGGCCGATCGGCAGCAGCCCGGGCAGCGCCCCGGCCTCGATCGCGCCGCGCTCCCCTGCCCGGCGCGGCACCCACGCCAGCTTCGCGCCCGTCACCTGCGCGAGCCGCACCGCCGCCGTCAGCGCGCCGGGGCTGGTCGCGAGCCGCTCACCGACGAGGATCACGGCGCCGGGCGTCTCCAGCAGCGTGCGGACGTCGGCGTGCCCCGAGTCGCCGACGATGTCGCCGAGGGTCTCGGCCTCCGCGCCGGGCCGCGCCGGCAGCAGCGTGCCGTCGAGTTTGCTCAGCCCGCGCGTCGCGAACGGCGCGACGCCGTACACCTTCAGCCGGTTCTTGCGGTACGCCTTCCGGAGCCGCAGGAAGACGATCGGCGACTCCTCTTCGGGCTCGAACCCGGCGAGCAGGACCGCGGGCGCCTTCTCCAGGTCGGCGTACGACACCTCGATGGGGCGTCCCGCGACGGACGAGCCGAGGAACAGGGACTCCTCGTCCGACAGCGGGCGGGACCGGAAGTCGACGTCGTTGGTGCCGAGCGCGATCCGGGCGAACTTGGCGTAGGCGTAGGCGTCCTCAAGGGTGACGCGGCCGCCGGTGAGAACACCCGCGGAGCCGCGCGCCGCCGCGAGCCCCTCGGCCGCGATGGTGAGCGCCTCCGGCCAGGACGCCGGCTCCAGCACGCCGTCCTCGTTGCGGACGAGCGGGTGCGTGAGCCGCTCCGGCCGCGTCGTGTACGTGAACGCCCAGCGGCCCTTGTCGCAGTTCCATTCCTCGTTGACGTGCGGGTCGTCCCCGGCGAGCCGCCGGGTGACCTTCCCACGCCGGTGGTCGGTCCGCAGCGCGCAGCCCGACGCGCAGTGCTCGCACACGCTCGGCGTCGACACCAGGTCGAACGGGCGCGACCGGAACCGGTACGCGGCGCCGGTCAGCGCCCCGACCGGGCAGATCTGCACGGTGTTGCCGGAGAAGTACGACTGGAACGGCCGGTCGTCGGCGACCCCGACCTCTTCCTTCGCGCCGCGTTCGAACAGGTCGATGAACGGGTCCCCGGCGATCTGCTCGGAGAACCGGGTGCAGCGGGTGCACTGGATGCAGCGCTCGCGGTCGAGGAGCACCTGGCTGGAGAGCGGGAGGGGCTTCGGCCACGTCCGCTTCGTCTCCACGAAGCGGGTCTCGCCGCGTCCGTTGGACATCGCCTGGTTCTGGAGCGGGCACTCGCCGCCCTTGTCGCAGACCGGGCAGTCCAGCGGATGGTTGATGAGCAGGAACTCCATGATGCCGTGCTGGGCCTTGTCGGCCGCCGGCGAGGTGAGCTGGGTCTTGACGACCATGCCCGGCATCACGGCGGTGGTGCACGACGCCTGCGGCTTCGGCATCCCGCGGCCGTTGCCCGCGTCGGGGATCTCCACCAGGCACTGGCGGCACGCCCCGATCGGGTCCAGCAGCGGATGCTCGCAGAACCGGGGGATCTGGATGCCGAGCAGCTCGGCGGCCCGGATGATCAGCGTGCCCTTGGGCACCTCGATCTCGAAGCCGTCGATGGTGCAGGAGACCATCTCCACGGCCTTCTCCACCGCCCCCTTGTCGTCGGTGACGGTCACTTGGCACCTCCCCAGAGGGTGGACTTGGCCGGGTCGAAGGGGCAGCCGCCCTGCTCGAAGTGCTGGAGGTACTCGTCCCGGAACAGCTTGATGGACGACACGACCGGGCTCGTCGCGCCGTCGCCGAGGGCGCAGAACGCGCGGCCGAGGATGTTGTCGGAGATGTCGAGGAGCGTCTCCAGATCCTCCTCGGTGCCCTGACCGGCCTCCAGCCGCTTCAGCATGAGCTTGTACCAGTAGGTGCCCTCGCGGCACGGCGTGCACTTGCCGCACGACTCGTGCGCGTAGAACTCCGACCAGCGCAGCACGGCCCGGACGACACAGGTCGTCTCGTCGAAGATCTGGAGGGCCCGGGTGCCGAGCATCGACCCGGCGGCGCCGACGGACTCGAAGTCCAGCGCCACGTCCAGGTGCTCCTCGGTGAAGATCGGCGTGGACGATCCGCCGGGCGTCCAGAACTTCAGCCGGTGCCCCTCCCGGATGCCGCCCGCCATGTCGAGCAGCTCCCGCAGCGTGATGCCGAGCGGCGCCTCGTACTGGCCGGGCCGCGTCACATGCCCGGACAGCGAGAAGATTCCGAAGCCCTGCGACTTCTCGGTGCCCATCGACGCGAACCAGTCGGGCCCGTTCCCGATGATCGAGGGAACCGACGCGATCGACTCGACGTTGTTGATGACAGTGGGCCCGCCGTACAGGCCCGCGACCGCGGGGAAGGGGGGCTTCAACCTGGGCTGGCCACGGAACCCTTCGAGAGAGTCCAGCAGCGCCGTCTCCTCGCCGCAGATGTAGGCCCCGGCGCCGCTGTGGACGACGACGTCCAGGTCGTAGCCGGACCCGAGGATGTCCTTGCCGAGGTAGCCGGCCTCGTAGGCCTCCGCGACCGCCTGGTGCAGGCGGCGGATCACGTGCAGCACCTCACCGCGCACGTAGATGAACGCCTGGTTCGACTTGATCGCGTACGAGCTGATGATGATGCCCTCGACCAGCACATGCGGGTTGGCCATCATCAGCGGGATGTCCTTGCAGGTCCCCGGCTCGGACTCGTCGGCGTTGACGACGAGGTAGCGCGGGTTCGGGCTGGTCGGCGGCAGGAAGCCCCACTTCATGCCGGTGGGGAAGCCCGCGCCGCCGCGACCGCGGAGCCCGGAGTCCTTGACCGCCTGGACGATCTCGTCCGGTTCCATCCGCAGGGCCCTGCGCAGCGCCGAGTAGCCGCCGTCGCGTTCGTAGCCCGCGCGGGTGAACGAGTCGGCCTGGTCCCAGTTGCCGGTGAGAACGGGGGTGAGCGTGGTCACTGGTTCCGTCCCTCCTGGCTGCCGGGCTTGGCCTCACCCGTGACGGGCTTGCCCGGCTCGTGCGGTGGCTCGCCCATCTCCTCCGGCTTCACCGGTTCCTCCGGGCGTTCCCGGTCGACGTCCGCGCGTGGGGCCGTCCAGCCCCGATCCTTGGCGAGCTTCAGGCCGCGCAGCGACTCGGGCCCGGCCTGGACGCCCTCTCCGGCGCGTCCGTCCGGGAACCCGGCCAGCACCCGGGACGCCTCCTTCCACGTGGCGAGATGCTCCGCGCCACGGGACGGCTTCACCGGGCTACCGGCACGCAGGTCGTCGACGAGCCGCTTGGCCTTCTCGGGAGTCATGTTGTCGAAGAACTCCCAGTTGACCATCATCACCGGCGCGAAGTCGCAGGCCGCGTTGCACTCGATCCGCTCCAGGCTGACCTTGCCGTCCGGGGTGGCCTCGTCGTGCCCGACCCCGGCGTGCTCGCTCAGCTCGTCCCAGATCTGGTCGCCGCCCATCACCGCGCACAGCGTGTTGATGCACACGCCGACGTGGTACTCGCCGACCGGCGCCTTCTTGTACTGGGTGTAGAACGTCGCGACGCCCTTCACCTGTGCCGGGGTGATCCCGAGCTGCTCCGCGCAGAACTCGATGCCGTCCTGCGTGACATGCCCCTCCACCGACTGCACCAGGTGCAGCATCGGCAGCAGCGCCGACCTCGGCCGCGGATACCGGCCGATGATCTCCTTCGCGTCCCGCTCCAGGCGTGCGCGAACGTCGGGTTCGTACGTCATCGGTCCACTCCCCCCATGACCGGATCGAGGCTGGCGACCGCCGCGAAGCTGGCAGGTGCGACCATGCCGCAGGCCGAACCACGCGCAATGCTCATCGGTCCACGCCTCCCATCACCGGGTCCAAACTGGCGACCGCCGCGATGATGTCGGCGACCATGCCGCCCTCCGACATCGCGGGCGTGGCCTGCAGGTTGACGAACGACGGCTCGCGGAAGTGCACGCGGTACGGGCGGGTGCCGCCGTCGCTGACCACGTGGGCCCCGAGCTCTCCGCGCGGCGACTCGATCGGCGCGTACGCCTGCCCCGCCGGGACCCGGAAGCCCTCCGTGACCAGCTTGAAGTGGTGGATCAGCGCCTCCATCGAGGTGCCCATGATGTGCGCGATGTGGCGGGGCGAGTTGCCCATGCCGTCCGCGCCGATCGCCAACTGCGCGGGCCAGCCGATCTTCTTGTCCTCGATCATCACCGGGCCCTTGGCGGACTGGAGCCGGTCCAGGCACTGCTCGACGATCTTCAGGGACTCCTCCATCTCGTCCATCCGGACGAGGTAGCGGCCGTACACGTCGCAGGTGTCCTGCGTGGCGACCTCGAAGTCGTAGGTCTCGTAACCGCAGTACGGCTGCGATTTGCGCAGGTCCCACGGCAGGCCGGTCGAGCGGAGGACGGGGCCGGTGACGCCGAGCGCCATGCAGCCGGTCAGGTCCAGGTACGCGACGTCCTTCGTGCGGGCCAGGAACACCGGGTTGGCGTCCATCAGCTTCCGCAGCGCCTGGATCCGCTTCGGCATCCGGTCCAGGTAGTCGCGGATCTTGCTGGTGGCACCGCTCGGCAGGTCCTGCGCGACCCCGCCCGGCCGGACGTAGGCCATGTTCATCCGCAGGCCCGTGATCTCCTCGAACAGGTCGAGGGTGTACTCGCGCTCGACGAACCCGTTCAGCATGACGGTCGTCGCGCCGAGCTCCAGCCCGAACGTGGCGATCGCGACCAGATGCGAGGAGATCCGGTTCAACTCCATCATCATCACGCGGATGATCTGGGCCCGCTCGGGGATCTGGTCGGTGATGCCGAGCAGCTTCTCCACGCTCAGGCAGTACGCCGTCTCGTTGAAGATCGGCGCGAGGTAGTCCATCCGGGTGCAGAACGTGGTGCCCTGCGTCCAGGTGCGGTACTCCATGTTCTTCTCGATGCCGGTGTGCAGGTAACCGATGCCGACACGGGCCTCGTTCACCGTCTCACCGTCGAGCGTGAGGATCAGCCGGAGCACGCCGTGCGTGGACGGGTGCTGCGGCCCCATGTTGACGACGAGCCGTTCGTCGCCGAGGTCCTCGGCGCCGGCGACGACCTTGTCCCAGTCCTGCCCGCCGACGTCGAACACCCGGCCCTCGGCCGCCTCGTCGGCGGCGTAGGCGTCGTACTCGGTGTACTTGGTCGAACTCATACGTACGACCGCCTTTCGTCCGGCGGCGGGATCTCCGCTCCGCGGTACTCGACGGGAATACCGCCGAGAGGGTAGTCCTTGCGCTGCGGATGGCCGACCCAGTCGTCGGGCATCTCGATGCGCGTGAGCGCGGGATGACCGTCGTAGACGATCCCGAAGAAGTCGTAGGCCTCGCGCTCGTGCCAGTCGCTCGTCGGGTAGACGGGCACCAGCGACGGGACGTGCGGGTCGGCGTCCGGGCAGGTCGTCTCCAGCCGGACGCGCCGGTTGTGGGTGATCGACAGCAGGTGCGTGACGGAGTGCAGCTCGGCGCCCTCCTCCTGCGGGTAGTGCACGCCCGACACGCCCGAGCACAGCTCGAAACGCAGGGACGGCTCGTCCCGCATGGTCTTCGCGACCTCGCGGAGGTGCTCGCGCTTCACGTAGAACGTCAGCTCACCACGGTCGACCACGACCCGTTCGATGGCGTCCCCGAAATCGGGGTAGGCGCGCTCCAGCTCGTCGGCGATCACGTCGAACTCGCCGGGTTCGGCGGTGCCGCCGGGCCCGCCGTACGGGCGGGACGCCGACACCTTCGGGCCCTGCCGGATGACGAGCCCGCCGTACCCGGACGTGTCGCCCGTCGTCTTCGCGCCGAACATGCCCTTGCGGACGACCGGCTGTTCCCGGCGGTCCTCCTCGGCGTGCGCGGGAAGCCGGTCGGCCGCCTGCTCCGCCTGCTGCTCCGGGTGCTGCGAACTCATCACGCCCCCTGTCCGAGCAGCGGCAGCCTGCGCCGCTTCGCCTCTTCGAGCTCGGCGATCTGCTTCGCGCGCTGCGGGCCGAGCTTGGTGTTCTGGATCTTGTCGTGCAGCTTCAGGATCGAGTCCAGCAGCATCTCCGGGCGCGGCGGGCAGCCGGGCAGGTAGATGTCCACCGGGACGATGTGGTCCACGCCCTGCACGATGGCGTAGTTGTTGAACATGCCGCCGGACGAGGCGCACACGCCCATCGCGATGACCCACTTCGGCTCGGTCATCTGGTCGTAGATCTGGCGCAGCACCGGGGCCATCTTCTGGCTCACCCGGCCGGCCACGATCATCAGGTCGGCCTGCCGGGGCGTCGCCGAGGCGCGCTCCATGCCCCACCGGGAGAAGTCGTGCCGGGGGTCACCGGTCGCCATCATCTCGATCGCGCAACACGCCAGCCCGAACGTCGCGGGCCACACCGAACTCTTTCGCGCCCAGCCCGCCACCTGCTCGACCGTGGTCAGCAGGAAGCCGCTGGGGAGTTTCTCCTCAAGACCCATGGTTAGTCCCACTCCAGACCGCCGCGCCGCCATATGTAGGCGTACGCGACGAGCACGGTGACGATGAAGAGGACCATCTCGACAAGGCCGAAGAGCCCCATCCGGTCGAACGCGACCGCCCAGGGGTAAAGGAAGATGATCTCAATGTCGAAGACGATGAACAGCATCGCCGTCAGGTAGTACTTGATCGGAAAGCGCCCGCCGCCGACCGGCTGCGGAGTCGGCTCGATTCCGCATTCGTAGGCGTCGAGTCTCGCCCGGTTCCATCGCTTCGGCCCGGTGAGCGAGGCCATCACCACCGAGAACCCGGCGAAGCCGAAGGCGAGCACCCCCAGCACAATGACCGGAATATAGAGATCCATGTCTCTACAGCCTCTCCTCGCGATGTACAACGCTGTACAGGACGGGCCCTCCGCGAGCCGCCGCCACCCTAGCCAAGGCGATCAATAGCACTCCCCTCAGGGGGTCGGTCTTGCACTGTAGTCCGCTCACCTGCGGAAGCCTGCCTTTCCATGCCGTGCCTCATGCCGCGGGAGCCACCTTCTGCATCGCGTTGATCACGCGGTCCATCGCGTCGCCGCCCTTGGGGTCGGTCAGGTTGGCGAGCAGCTTCAGCGTGAACCGCATCAGCGTCGGGTGCGGCAGGCCGTGCGCGGTGAGGAACTTCATGACGCGCGGGTCGCCGATGGCCTGGACGAACAGGCGCGCCAGCGTGAAGTAGCCGCCGTGCTCGTCCTTCAGGATTCGCGGGTATTCGTACAGCGTCCGTTCGCGCTGGGCGGGGGTGCGGCGCGCGAGCGCCTGCACCATGACGTCGGCGGCGAGCCGCCCGGACTCCAGCGCGTAGTCGATGCCCTCCCCGTTGAACGGATTGATCATGCCGCCCGCGTCGCCGACGAGCAGCATCCCGCGGGTGTAGTGCGGCTGCCGGTTGAAGCCCATCGGCAGGGCCGCGCCGCGGATCTTGGAGGTGGCGTGGTCCTCGTCGAACTGCCAGTCCTCCGGCATCTGCGCGCACCAGCGCTTCAGCATGCCGCGGTAGTCGACGTTCTGGAACGCCCTGCTGGTGTTGAGGAGCCCGAGGCCGACGTTGGACGTCCCGTCCCCGACGCCGAAGACCCAGCCGTAGCCGGGCAGGAGGCGCTGGCCGTCCCACAGTTCCAGCCACGCCTCCATGAACGCGTCGTCGTGGCGCGGGGTCTGGAAGTAGCGGCGGACCGCGACGCCCATCGGACGGTCCTCGCGCCGCCGCAGCCCCATGGCGAGGGACAGCCGGGTCGAGTTGCCGTCGGCGGCGACGACCAGCGGCGCGCGGAACTCGACCTCCTCCCCCTCGTGTTCGGCGGTGACGCCGACGATGCGGTCGGTGCGCTCGTCGACGATCGGGCCGGTCACGTTGCAGCCCTGGAGCAGCCGGGCTCCCGCCTTGGCGGCGTGCTCGGCGAGGAGCTGGTCGAGGTCGGTGCGTTTGCGGACGAGCCCGAAGTCGGGGAAGCTCGCGAGCTCCGGCCACGGCAGCTCCACCTTGACGCCGCCGCCGTAGATGCGCAGGCCCCGGTTGCGTCCCCACGCCGGGTCGTTGACGTCGACGCCCATGCCGATGAGCGCGCGCACGGCGCGGGGGGTGAGGCCGTCGCCGCAGATCTTGTCGCGGGGAAAGGTGGCCTTCTCCAGCAGGAACACGTCCAGGCCGGCCTGCGCCAACCAGTAGGCGGTCGACGCCCCGGCGGGGCCTGCCCCGACGACGATCACATCTGCGTGCCGGGCGGAGTCGGTCACGGCGAATGTCCTCTTCAGCTCGTTCGCTTGTGAAGTACTTCACAAGGTTCCGAGGGGAGTCTATTCCCTTATCACGACCGGTGCGTAATTCGGGGCCGGTCAGGTTCGGAGTGACCCGCGGCTCAGCCCGGATTGACCGCGTGGTGCATCGCGGCGACACCGAACGTCAGGTCGCGCCAGCGCACGTCGTCCCAGCCCGCGTCCTGGATCAGCCGCGCCAGCCCCGCCTGGTCGGGCCAGGCCAGTGTCGACTCGGCGAGATAGGTGTAGGAGTCGGGATTGGAACTGACCCGCGCCAGCAAGGGCAGCGCGTACCGCAGATGCGTCCGGTGCCCGAACGCCAGCAGCGCGTTCGGCGGGTGGCTCACCTCGCAGACCAGCAGCCGCCCGCCGGGCTTGGCGACCCGCCGCAGCTCCCGCAGCGCCTTCCCGGTGTCGACGATGTTGCGAAGGCCGAACGAGATCGTCACCGCGTCGAACGAGCCGTCCGCGAACGGCAGCCGCAGCGCGTCGCCCGCGACGAAGCGCAACCCCCTGACCCCGGCCTGCCGCCGCACCCCGACGCGCAGCATGCCGAGCGAGAAGTCGCACGCCACCGTCTCGGCGCCGGCCTCGGCGAACGGCACCGACGACGTTCCCGTCCCGGCCGCGAGGTCGAGGATCCGCTCGCCCGGCCGCGCGCCGACCGCCCGGACGACCTCCCGCCGCCACCGCCGGTCGAGGCCGCCGGTCATCAGCGTGTTCAGCAGGTCGTACCGCGCGGCGGTGCCGTCGAACATCGCGGCGACGTCGGTGGGCTTCTTGTCCAGGGATGCGCGGCTCATGCGTCCTCTTTGGTCAGCGACTTCTCGAACCGCCGTCGCTGCGACCGGACGCCGCGCGTGACGGCGGCCGACATCCGGTCGCGCTGGGCGGACAGCAGGACATAGCTGACGACGCCGCTGATCGCCAGCGCCAGCAGCAGGAGCAGGAACCCGCGGGCCCCGAACAGCGCCAGCACACCCGCGGTCGCCGCGAAGATCGCGAGCCGCGCGACGGTGTAGAAGATGACGGAACGCATGGTCCTTCGAGACTAATGCCTACCTCAGCACGTCACGGAACAGGGCCGGGTCGACGTTCCCGCCGGACAGGATCGAGACGTACGTGCGGCCCTCGGGGAGTTCGGCGCGCCGGTAGAGGAACGCGGCCGTGGCGACCGCCCCGGCGGGCTCGGCGACCAGGCGGGTCTCGCGCACGAGTCGGCGCATGGCGAGGCGGATCTGGTCCTCGGTGACCGTGACGACACGGTCCACATGGACGCGCATGTGCGCGAACGGCAGCTCGCCGACCCGCTGGACGCGGAGCGCGTCGGCGATGGTGCGGCCGGTCCGCTCCGACTCCCACGCGACGGGATGTCCGGCGGCCATCGAGTCGCGGGCATCGGCGGCGAGTTCCGGTTCCACGCCGACCACCAGCGCCTCGGGGCGCAGCGCCTTGACGGCGGCGGCGACCCCGGAGACGAGGCCGCCCCCGCCGACCGGGACGAGCACGACGTCCACGTCCGGGCGGTCCTGGACGATCTCCAGCCCGACCGTGCCCTGCCCCGCGATGATCCGGGCGTCGTCGAAGGGCGGGATCACCGCGAAGCCGTGCGCGGCGGCGAGCTTGGCCGCGGTCTCCTCCCGGGCCCGCAGGGTCGGCTCCACGTACACGACCTCGGCGCCGAGCGCGACGCAGGCGTCCACCTTCACCCTCGGGGCGGTGTTCGGCATGACCAGCACGGCCTTGCCGCCGAGCGCGCGGGCCGCGTACGCGACGGCCTGCGCGTGGTTGCCGCTGGAGTGCGTCACGACGCCCCGGGCCCGTTCCTCGGCTGTGAGGGACGCGATGGCGGAGTAGGCGCCGCGGATCTTGAACGCGCCGATAGGCTGCAACGACTCCGCCTTCACGAGCAGCGACGGCGCGCCCGCCGGGGTGGCGGCGGGGTCGTGGCGGAACGGGACGAGCGGGGTCCGGACGGCGACGCCCGCGATGCGCTCGGCGGCCCGTTCGATCTCCGGCAGCGATATCAGATCGGCCATGATCAAGAGACTACTTCGAGCGCCGTACCGGTCGCGGCCTAAGCTCTTTCCGGTGGTGACCTGGCAGGTCGAATGGGGTCAAAGGGAGGCTTGCTCCGCATGGGACGCGCACCGTGGGTGATCCGTCCAGATAGGTCGACTACTCTCCGTGATCTTTTCCCAAACATAGGGAGAAATCGGTCTTGACCCGCCACACTGTTAAACAGTCCACCCGCGCCGAGAGCGGGACAAAGGGGGAGAGAAAACGTGGAGAGCACGAGCGAGCGCCTGCTGACCCCAGGAGAGGTCGCCGCCCTCTTCCGGGTCGACCCGAAGACGGTCACCCGGTGGGCCGCCGCGGGCCGGATCAGCAGCATCCGGACACCGGGGGGGCACCGGCGCTTTCGCGAGTCCGAGGTGCACGCGCTGCTGCGCGGCGAGGAGCCCATCGCCGAGCATTCGGCGCACTGACCCGCGGGGCCCGCTGAACGTATTCGGCCCTTGCCGCCCGGACCGCCGCGTGAGGCAGTCCTTCGGGGGAAGTCCTCGCCCGGGCGGCCGGGGCCGCTTCCGTTTCCGGGCTCAGTCCGCGCTCTCCCCGGCGTCGTTCGCCGCCCATTCCTCGAAACGGCGGAGCAGGTCCGCGTCACCGTCCCGCCAATGCCGCCGCCGGTCCGCCAGTTCCTCTTCCGTCAGCGACTCCGCGAGGAGCCGGTCGTAATCGGGGTCGCCCGGTTTGATCTCGACATAGGCGTCGGCGATGATCCGCCCCTGGGAGGTCCGCGACCCGGACTCGTCGACATCGGCGAGAACGCTGTGCGGTACCCGGAGCGTGCCGTCGGGAAGCCGGATCACATACATCGTCGATCACCCTCGCGATTTCCCATTGCCGCCCACCTTCGCCGGTGTCCTAGATCCCGAATCTGCGGTTGAAGAAGAGCATGACCTCCAATGCCATCCGGATGTTGCCGGCGAGCATATCCACGAGCGCGGGCCGCTGGCGGGACGAGATCGCGGCGAACGCGTCCGCGAAGAACTCCCGGCGGCCGAGCGTGTTCGGCTGGCGGTGGAAGGCGCTCGCCAGATGCGGCAGGCACTCCTCGTAGAGCCGCTGGAAGGCGGGGCTGTCGGAGGCCCACTCGCCGTCGTCGCCGTCGAGGTCGTCGAGCGCGTGCCCGACCTCGTGGAGCATCACGTCCGGCGTCGGCGACGGCCGATCACCGACGATGATCTTGTGGTCGCCATAGGCGCCGGCGCAGATGTCCCAGGTGGCGCGGCCGGACGGCAGCGGACGGTCGCGCAGATGGCCCATGTCGTCGAGCTGCGGAACGCCACCGGGGCCCACATAGATGCCGTCGAGCCCGCCCGCGAGCTTTTCCTTCAGCGGCTCGGGCAGCGACGCCAGGCTGTCCACCGCCGCGATCACCTCGGGGCTCGGCGGGCCCTCCCGGACGTCCCACTGGCGGTACAGGACGTTCTCCAGGACGCCGCAGTGGCGGCGGCCGTCGGCGACGTGCGGCGTCCCCGGCGGGTACGGCTCCACGCGCAGCCGGTCGTCCTCCAGCTCGAAGTCGCTCCACGAGTAGTCGCCCTGCCGCGGCCTGCCCCGCCTGCGCCTGCCGAACCTGCCCGTGAACCCGCCCGCCGCGTCGCCCGCGTCCGGGCCGTCACCTCCCGCCCCGCCGCCACGGTCGTCGGGTGCGGCCCGGTCGCCCGCCACGCCGCCGGGGCCCAACGCGAAGTCGTCGTCGCGGCCCGCCTTGCGGAACCGGCCGAACCGGTCACGCGGCTGGTTGCTGCGCGGTCGCACCTGCCCCGAGTCGGGCGGCGAGGACGCGTAGGCGGCGTCGTCTCCCCCGGCGCGGCCGTCCCGGCGGCTCCGCACGCCGCGCGGCGACTCCCGGTGCCGAGGCACCCGGGGCTTGCGATGGACGCCTTTGAAGCGCATCGGGCTCCTCTGTCCACGGGACCCGCGGGGGATCGGGCGGCGTTCGCCGCGCGACCGGGTCCCGGAGGAAGGGTAAGCCGGAACCCGACACTCCGTCATCCCTTGGAGTCACGAAGGACGAAGTTCCCAGGCGCGGATCTCACGCGTAGGAGTGCAGACCCTCGAACATGTAGTTCACGCCGAAGAAGTTGAACAGCAGCGCGGCGAACGCCACCAGCGACAGGATCGCGGCCTTGCGGCCCCTCCACCCGGCGGTCGCGCGGGCGTGCAGGTAGGCGGCGTAGATGATCCAGGTGACGAAGGACCAGATCTCCTTCGGGTCCCAGCCCCAGTAGCGGCCCCAGGCCTGGTCGGCCCAGATCGCGCCCATGATGATCGCGGCCGTCCAGATCGGGAACGCGAACATCGTGACCCGCATCGCGAGCCGGTCGAGGGTCTCGGCCGACGGCACATGGGCCAGCGCGACGCTCGGGGCGCCGCCGCGGGCGTCCTCGCGGGCCTTCAGCAGGTAGAGGACGGTCGCGGCGCCCGCGACCGTGAACGCCCCGGTCGCGATGATCGCGGCGGTGACGTGGATGGCGATCCAGTAGGAGTCCAGCGCGGGGGTGACCGGGCCCACCGAGTCGTACAGGTAGATGTTCGCCACGCCCAGCGCGATGACGGCGGCGAACATCACGGGCACGCCGAGGAACCGCGCCTTGTACTTGACCATCACGACCATGAAGGCGGTCACGGCGGCGAACGAGATGGCGGTGAGGAACTCGTACATGTTGCCCCACGGCCACCGCTCGGCGGCCAGCCCGCGGCTCACCAGGACCCCGAGGTGCGCGCCGACGCCCAGCACGCTCAGGAACACCGCGAGGCGCGCCCAGTCGAACCGGGAGCCTTCCGGCTCCTCCTCGTCCGCGGGGGCGGCGGTGTCGGCGACGTCCTCGGCGCCGCCGGCTCCGACCAGGACCTTGGCCTCGGCCTTCTCCCGGACGGACGCCTTGGCGACGGCGGACGTCGCGGCGCCGCGACGACCGAAGCCCATGTCGGCGGCGTAGGCGACCAGCGCGATGATGTACATCACCACGGTGGTCAGCATGAGCTTGTCGCTCAGGTTCGCGAGGTCGGCGCTGTTCACCTGTTGCTCACCTCGTCACTCCTTCGATTCGGTCGCCGGGCCGGACTCCGGATCGGCGTCGGATTCGGGCTCGGCGTCGTCGTTCTGGTCGGCGGCTGCGTCCTGGTCGCCGGCGTCCTGGTCGCCGGCGTCCTGGTCGGCTTCGGGCTCCGGTTCCTGTTCCGGGCCGCGCAGCGCGGTCACGATGTCGTCGAACTCCGCGGTCGGGTTCCCCAGCGTGAGGCCGCCGACCTCGACCACCGTACGCCCGCCCTCTCCGGCGCTCGCACGGACCCACACCCTGCGCCGCCGCACCATGAAGGAGGCCACCACGCCCAGCACCGCGAGAATGGCCGCGACCAGGGCCGGGACGCGTCCGGGGTCGTGGTTCACCGACAGGGTCGCGTACTCCTTGAGGCCCTCGAACGTGATCGAGCCCGCGCCGCCGGGGAGCTTGAACGTCTCGCCCGGCTCCAGGAGCTTCTGGCCGTCCTTGACGGGCTGGAGCGTCCTGCCGATGCCCTCCAGCCGGTAGACGGACTGCGGGGTCCCGGAGTCCAGGCCGATGTCGCCCTTGAACGAGGAGATGGTGACGACCGGACGCAGCGGCGCCGGGAACGCCGACACGATCTGCTTGCCGCTCTCGTCGGCCATCGCGGTCGGCCACAGGATGCCGTAGAAGGCGAGCTGGTCCGGCCGGGCGTCGGGGGCCTTGATGACGCCCTCGGACGTCAGGTTCCGGGGCTCCATCTCCAGGAACGGCACCGCGTCCCGGAACGCGACGTCGCCCTTGGCGTCCCGGACGGTGAACACCGGCGCGTACCCGTGACCGAGCAGGTACACCTTGGTGCCGCCGATCTTCAGCGGATGGTTGATCCGCAGGTCGTGCCGCTCGTCCTTGCCGCCGGGTTCGGCCCGGTAGCGGATCGCGGCGTTGAACCCGGTGGCCTGGCCGCGTTTGCTGCCCTTGGTCTCGTAGGTCGCCTTGAAGTCGTCGAGGCTGATGGTGAACGGGGCGAGTTCGCCGTCGTTGAACGCCCGTCCCGGCGTGAACTGGTCGTACTGGTTGAGGGAGTTGGCGAACGTCTTGCCCTCGGTCAGCAGCACGTCCCCCCGGTAGCCGAAAAGGTTCCCGAGGCCGAGCGCGAACAGCAGCGCCAGCAACGCCAGGTGGAACAGCAGGTTGCCGGTCTCGCCCAGGTAGCCCTTCTCGGCGGACGCCGCGCCGTCGGACACGTCCACCCGGAACCGCCGCCCGCGCAGGACCTTGCGGGCCTCGGCGAGGACGTCGTCCGGGGACGTGTCCGTCTCGAACCGCGCGGACTGCGGCAGCCGCTCCAGCCGGCGGGGCGCCGCCGGCGGGCGGGCCCGCATCGACCGGTAGTGCTTGCCCGCACGAGGAATGACGCACCCGGCGAGCGACACGAACAGCAGGATGTAGATCGCCGCGAACCAGGGCGCGGCGAACACGTCGAACATGGAGAGCCGGTCGAGCCACGGACCGAGCGTTCTGTGCTCGTCCAGGTAGGCCACGACCTTCTCCGGCGCCTGTCCCCGCTGCGGCAGGACGGACCCGGGCACCGCGCCGAGCGCCACCAGGAACAGAAGGATCAGCGCCGTGCGCATCGTGGTCAGTTGCCGCCAGCCCCAGCGCAGCCAGCCGAGCGGGCCGATGCCGCTGGGGCGCGGCACCTCTTCCGGCGCCTGCCGCGCCGCGGGGGCCCGCGTGCCCGACTCGGGCTCGGACTCCTTGACGTCGTCCCAGATGTCAGTCATCTCAAATAACGGGTTGGAAGCCGCTGATCCACGACTTCAGCTCGATGGTCAGGTCGCCCCACAGGCCGCTCACCAGCAGCACTCCGATGAGCACGAGCATGCCGCCGCCGGTCCGCATCACCAGAGGGTAGTGGCGTTTCACCGCGCCGAACGCACCGAGCGCCCGGCGGTAGGCGATCGCCGCGGCGATGAACGGCAGGCCGAGCCCCGCGCAGTACGCCAGTGACAGCAGCGCGCCGCGTCCGGCGCTGGCCTCGGTGACGGCGAGGCTCTGCACCGCGCCGAGCGTCGGGCCGATGCACGGCGTCCAGCCGAGCCCGAACAGGACGCCGAGCAGCGGCGCGCCCGCGAGCCCGGCCGCGGGCAGCCGACTGGACTTCACGGTTCGTTGCAGCCCGGGGATGAGGCCCATGAACGCGAGACCGAACACGATCGTGATGACGCCGAGGACGCGGGTGATCGGATCCTGGTACTCCAGCAGCCAGCGTCCGAGGCCGCCGAAGACAGCGCCGTAGCTGACGAACACGACGCTGAACCCGGCGATGAACAGCACGGCGCCCGCGAGGAGCCGGCCGCGCCGCTGGTCGGCGAGGTCGGCGCCGGACATGCCCGTCACGTACGACAGGTAGCCCGGCACGAGCGGCAGGACGCACGGCGAGGCGAACGAGACGAGCCCGGCGAGCGCCGCCAGCGGCGCCGCCGCGACCAGCGACCCGCTGACGACCGTCTCGGTGACGGCGCTCATGTGCCCGTGCTCATGATCCTGCGCTCATGCTCTCGTGCTCACCGGCTCATTTCTCCGTGAGGACCTTGGTGACCAGCGGGTTCAGCTTCGAGAACGTCGTCGCCCCGATGACACGGGCGGCGATGCGGCCCTGCCGGTCGAGGACGAGCGTGCTCGGGATCGCGCTGGGCGGGACCTCGCGGAACGCCAGCGTGACCTGCCCGTCGGCGTCGAACAGGCTCGGATAGGTGACCTTGAACCGGCGCTCGAACGCCAGCGCGTTGTCCTTGGAGTCCTTGAAGTTGACGCCGAGGAACTCGACGCCCTTGGCCTTGTTCTCGTCGTACACCTGCTGGAGGGACGGCGCCTCGCCGCGGCAGGGCGCGCACCACGACGCCCAGAAGTTCACGACGACGACCTTGCCCTTGAGGTCGGCGAGCCTGGCCGGCGTCCCGTCCAGGCGCTGACCGCCGACGCCCTGGACGCTCTTACGGTCGCCGGGCTTGAACTCGGTCAGGGCGCCGTCGCCGGAGACGAACCGCGTGTCGTCGCCGCCCTGCCCGTTCTCGGAGGCGCTGGTCCCGGCGCACCCGGCCAGCAGCCCGCAGAGCGCCACGGCGACGAGGGCGCGCGGTGGGGAGACTCGGGGGCTCAACGGACCCTCCTACTTCACCGTCCATGTGCTACTACAGGATGTAGTACACAACCTAGTGGTGCGGTCAGGCACCCGCGACACTGGGGCCCTTCGCGATCCCGGCCGCGGGCTCACAGTAGGCGACGTCCACCAGTCGGCTGCCCTCGAACGTGAGGCTCGTGAGGCTCGCCAGCCCGCATTCCCGCCGCTGCGGGTGATGCCAGAGGCGGCGTCGTTCGGCGTGCAGCCGCAGCACCCAGATGGGCAGCTGGTGGCTGATGCAGACGGCCTCGTGGCCGCGCGCCGCCTCCCGCGCCCTGATCACGGCGCCGCGCATCCGGGCGGCGAGCTCCCTGTAGGGCTCCCCCCAGGACGGCCGGAACGGGTTGACCAGGTGCCGCCAGTGCTCGGGGCGGCGCAGCGAACCGGGCCCGGCCCCGAACGTCAGCCCCTCGAAGTGGTTGCCGGCCTCGATCAGCCGGTCGTCCACCGTCACGGGCAGGTCGAACGCGTCGGCCAGGGGCGCGGCCGTCTCCAGGGCCCGCTGCATCGGTGAGGAGAACAGGGCGGCCACGTCCCGGTCGGAGAACCATTTCGCGGCGGCCTTCGCCATGAGGACGCCGTCCTCGCTCAGGCGGTAGCCGGGCAGCCGCCCGTACAGGATCCCCTGGGGGTTGTGCACCTCACCGTGCCGCAACAGGTGAACGATCGTCTTCTCGGTCATCGCTCGTCAGATTACCTACGCCCCTGCCTCCACTTATCCACCGACCATGCCCTTGGCGACGTGCGCTTCGTCTCCCCGCGGGCACGGTCAGCGCGGCACGGGCGCGACGGCGGGAATGTCGGCGGGGACGGCGGCGCGCAGCGCGGTGACGGCGGCGCGGATCGCGGGACGGCGGGCGGCCTCCTCGCGCCAGACCGCGTACACGCGGCGCGACAGCGGCGCCGCCAGCGGCAGGATCACCACGCCGGGCGGGACGTCGCAGCGGCCGAGGCGCGGCAGGATGACGTTGCCGAGACCGGCGGCGGCGAGGGCGAGCTGCGTGGCGAACTCGTAGGCCATGTGGTCGATCCGGGGTTCGCTGTCGACGGCGCGCAGCGTCCGCAGCAGCCAGTGGCAGCAGATGCTGTCCGGCGAGGAGCTGATCCACGGGTCGCCGGCCAGTTCCTTCAGGTCGACGGTGTCGCGCCCGGCGAGCGGATGGGACGCCGGGACCGCCACGTCCGCGACGTCGTCGCAGATGACGCCCTTGTGCAGGCCCTCGGGCAGCGGCAGGGGGTCGTTGTTCCAGTCCTGCACGACGGCCATGTCGTAGTCGCCGCGCGACACCAGCGGCATGCTGCGCATCGGGTCCTCCTCGATGGCCTGCACGCGCAGGTCGGGGTGGTCGGCGCCGAGCGAGCGCAGCGCCGCGGGCATGAGCCCGCGGATCGCGGTGGGGAACGCGGCCACGGTGAGCTGCCCGACGACGGAGCCGCGGTGGGCCTCCAGGTCGGCCTGCGCCTGCTCGACGAGCGACAGGATCCGCTCGGCGTGGGCGACGAGCAGTTCGGCGGCGTCGGTGAGACGGACGCCGCGGCCGTTGCGTTCGAGAAGCTTCTGGCCGGTCTCCCGCTCCAGCTTCGCCAGCTGCTGGGAGACCGCCGAGGTGGTCACGTGCAGGACGTCGGCGGCCGCGCTGACCGAGCCGTAGGTCGCGACGGAGTGCAGCGCGCGCAGCCGTTCCAGATCAAGCATGAAGCAATACTAAATCGAGGTGTCAAGAAGTTCTCGCTTGTCCTTAAGCAAGTGTTTCCTCACGATCAAGTTATGAGTTTGCGCCATGTCCTGCTGGCGACCCTGATCGCGGCGCTGTGGGGCTTCAACTTCGTGCCCATCCACTGGGCTCTGGAAGACGTCCCGCCGCTGCTGATGGCCGCGTTGCGCTTCGTCCTCGCGGCGGTGCCCGCCGTGTTCTTCGTACGGCGCCCGCCCGTTCCGGTGCGCTGGCTCGTCCTGGTCGGCCTTCCGCTCGGCGTGGGGCAGTTCGGGCTGCTGTTCCTCGGCATGCGGATGGGCATGCCCGCGGGCTTGGCGTCGGTCGTCCTCCAGGTCCAGGCGATCTTCACGGCGCTGTTCGCGGGGCTGCTGCTGCGCGAACGGCTCGGCGCCCGGCAGATCGCGGGCATGGCCGTCGCGTTCGGCGGGGTGGCGCTGCTCGGCACGGTGCAGTCCGAGGGCGGCAGTCCGGTCGACGCGTTCCTCGTCTGCCTCGGCGCCGCCGCCTGCTGGGGGTTGGCGAACATCGGGATGCGGCAGATGAACCAGGCCGCCTCGGGCCCGATCGACGCGTTCGGGTTCATGGTGTGGGTGTCGCTGGTGCCGCCGCTGCCGCTGCTCGCCCTGTCGCTGATCTTCGAGGGGCCGGGTGCCCTGCCGGACGCGGCGCGCGACCTCTCTCCGACCGGGCTCGGCTCGCTCGCGTACATCGCCTACATCTCCACGCTGTTCGGCTTCGGCGTGTGGGGATGGCTGATCCGCCGGTACGAGGCCAGCACGGTCGCCATGTACTCGCTGCTCGTCCCGCCGTTCGGGCTGGTCTCGGCCGCCCTGCTGCTCGGCGAGCACGTGGACGCGCCCCGGCTCGTCGCCGCGGCTCTGATCATCGCGGGTGTCGCCGCGGGGAGCGTCCGGCCGCGGCCCCGCGTGGAACTGGTGCCGCCCGACCCACAACCCGTCGAAACGAGGTGAGAGATCGATGCGCGGAATCTACGCATCGCTCGTGACGCCGTTCTCCAGCCACTCCGGCGAGGTGGACGCCAAGTCGCTCGAACGGCTCGCCGTGCACTGCCTGGAGAACGGCGCGGAGGGTCTGGTCGCGCTGGGCACGACCGGCGAGGCGGCGCTGCTGGGCGCCGCCGAGCAGCGGACGGTGCTGGAGGTGTGCCGCGCCGTCTCGATCACGTACGGAACGCCGCTCATCGTCGGCGCCGGGACGATGGGCACCGAGGACTCGATCCGGCAGGCCCGGGAACGCGCCCCGCTGGCGGACGCGCTGCTCGTCGTCGTCCCGTACTACCTGCGCCCGTCCGACGACGCCGTCGTCGACCATTTCGCGGCCGTGGCCGCTGCCGTGGACGTCCCGCTAATCCCCTACAACATCCCCTACCGGACGGGAAAGCAGCTCGGTGCCGACACGCTCCTCAAGATCCTCGCGCTCGACTGCGTGACCGGCGTGAAGCAGTGCGCGGGCGCCATCGACGCCGACACCATCGCCCTGCTGGCCGCCGGCGCGGGTCAGGGAATCCTGTGCGGTGACGACATGTACATCTATCCGATGCTCCAGCTCGGCGCGTCCGGCGGCGTCGCCGCGTCCGCCTGCCTCGCGCCCGCCGCCTACGCCGCGATGGACCGCGCGGTCCGGCACGGCGACGCGGCGCGGGGACTGGCGATCCACAACGCGTTGCTTCCGATGGTGGAGGCGCTGTTCGGTGAACCGTCGCCGTCCGTCCTCAAGGCATGTCTGGCCGAGGAGGGCCTGATCGACAGCCCGGCGGTGCGCGCGCCGCTGCACGCGCCGCGCTCCGAGTCCGTCACCGCCGCCCTGCGTGCCTTCCGCGTCGTCTAGGCGGCGTCAGGCGGCCGTCCCGACGTCGTCAGGCGGCCGACCTGGCGGCGGCTCGGGCGGCGTGCGGGAGGGCGTCCAGAACGCGTCCCAGCGCCTCCTCGTCGTGCGCCGCGGACAGGAACCACACCTCGTAGGCGGACGGCGGCAGGTACACGCCACGTTCCAGCGCCGCGTGGAAGAACGCGGCGTACGCCCTGACGTCCTGACGTTGCGCGGCGGCGAAGTCGCCCACGGCCCCGTCGGCGAAGAACACCGAGAAGAGGTTGCCCGCGTTCTGCACCGAATGCGGGACGCCCTCCCGGGTCAGTGCCTCCGACACGGCCTTGGACACGATCTCCGCCGCCCGGTCGACCGCCGCGTACACCTCGTCGGTCGCGTGCCGCAGCGTGGCGAGCCCGGCGGCGGTGGCGAGCGGGTTCCCCGACAGGGTGCCCGCCTGGTAGACGGGTCCGGCGGGGGCGAGCTGGTCCATGACGTCGGCGCGTCCGCCGAACGCGGCGGCGGGCAGCCCGCCGCCCATCACCTTCCCGAACGTCATCAGGTCGCCCGCCACGCCCTCGATCCCGAACCATCCGGACCTCGACGCCCGGAAACCCGTGAGCACCTCGTCGAGCACGAGCAGGGCGCCGTACCTCTCGCAGAGCCGCTTCAGCAGCGCGTTGAAGCCCGACAGGGGCGGCACCACGCCCATGTTGCACGGCACGGCCTCGGCGATGACGCAGGCGATGTCGGCGCCGTGCTCGTGGAACGCCGTCTCCAGGGCCGCGACGTCGTTGTACGCCAGGATCAGCGTGTCCGCTGTGGTCGCGCCGGTCACGCCGGGGGTGTCGGGCAGCCCGAACGTGACCACGCCGGAGCCCGCCGCGGCGAGCAGCGAGTCCACGTGCCCGTGGTAGCAGCCCGCGAACTTCACGATCTTGGTGCGTCCGGTGAAGCCGCGCGCCAGCCGGATCGCCGACATCGTCGCCTCGGTGCCGGAGTTGACCAGCCTGACCCGCTCCACCGGGGTCCGCGCCACGATCTCCTCGGCCAGCTCGACCTCCCCGGGCGTCGGCGCCCCGTAGGAGGTGCCGCGTCCCGCCGCGTCCCGCACCGCCGCCACGACGGCCGGATGCGCGTGACCGAGGATCATCGGACCCCACGAGCAGACCAGGTCGACGTACTCGGTGCCGTCCGCGTCCGTCAGGTACGGGCCGCGCCCGGACGCCATGAAACGGGGCGTCCCGCCGACGGCGCCGAACGCCCGAACCGGCGAGTTCACCCCCCCGGGGACCACATCGACGGCACGATCGAACCACTGCTGAGAGAGATCAATACCAGTCACCGGTTCAGTCTCTCAGTTGCAGTTCGGCGACTTGCCTTGACCTCGCCGGGTACGGGCCGATATTCCACCAAGTACGGCATCGACGCCGGGCGGGCGTAATCGGAGGGGGATGGCTTTCACGGTGGTCAACGGCTGGACGGTCCCGGGCTTCACCCACGGGCGGGAGCTGGGTGACGGCGCCACGGGCCGGGTGGTGCTCGCGGTCGACGACCTGACGAGTACCAAGGTCGCGATCAAGTACCTCGACGGCGCGCTGTGCGCCGACGAGGTGTTCCTGACGCGGTTCCGCACCGCCGCGCGGAGCCTGTCCCAGCTTGAGGACCCCAACGTCGTCGACCTGTACGACTTCGTGGAGACCCCGGACGGCGCCGCGATCGTGATGCAGTACGTCGAGGGCGTCAGCCTGCGGCACGTCCTCGCCGTGCAGGGCCCCACCGGACCGCTCGCGGCCCTGTCCCTGTTCGGCGGGGTGCTCCTCGGCCTCGCGGCGGTGCACGAGCACGCCGTGTTCGTCCATGGCGCGCTCCGGCCGGGCAACATCATGATCGACGGGGAGGGCAACGCGCGGCTCACCGACTTCGGCACCTCGTCCGCCGGGACGGTGGCGCAGTCCGGTCCGCCGTACGCGGCACCCGAACTGTGGGACGGCGCGTCCGTCACCGTCGCCACCGACCTGTACGCGGCCACCGCGGTGTTCTACGAGTGCCTCACCGGACAGCCTCCGTTCGCCGGACGGAACATGGCGCGGCTGCACCGGGAGGCGCCGATCCCCGCCGACGAGGTCCCCGGCCCGCTGCGCGACCTGATCCACCGGGGCCTGGCGAAGGATCCCGAGCGGCGCCCGGCGTCGGCCGCGGACTACCTCGCCGCCCTGGAGGAGGCGGCCGTGTCGGCGTACGGGCCGTCCTGGGAGGCGCAGGGCCGCGGACGCGTCACCGAACTCGCCGCGCAGGCCGCCCTCCAGCCCGAACCGCCGAAGCCCAAGCCGGCCCGCAGCAGCGGACGCAACCCGATCGTCGCCTCCGGAGCCAGAGGGGCGGGCTCCCGGACGCGGTGGGCCGTCCCCGCCATCGCCGCCCTCGCCGTCGTCATCGCGGGGATCAGCGCCGCGACGCTGCTGACGGGCGACGCGAAGGAACCTCCGGCGGAACCGACGTCGGCGCAGCAGGTCAGCAGCCCGCAGCCGACGCTGCCCGCCGGGGGCGTCGACCCGGGGCCGCTCATCGCACGGATCGACCAGGCCGTCACGCAGGCGCCCGGCGCCCTGTTCACCTACCGGCAGTCGGGCTGCTGCGGCTTCCCCGTCGCAGGCAAGGGAACGCTCGGCGTGGTCCCCGGCGGGCCGCCGTCCTACACGCTGACGCTGTCGGGGACGGGAGCGGCCCGCAAACCGGTCCGGGCCGTGATCGTCCAGAACCGGCTCTATGTCCGCGCCGGGAAGACGTGGAGGTCGTCGCCGCTGGGCGGGCGCGGCTACCCGGCGCTGGCCGACCAGGTGCGCGCCGGCAGCTCGGTGGTGAACCTGACCGCGCTGCTGCGGTCGGCGACGAAGCTCAGGCAGACCACGTCGAACAGGTCCGGCGTGATCTACGAGGGTGCGGCCCCGGCCGCGGCGCTGGCGCGGAGCCCCGGCGTCGGGCCCATGTACTCGCGGATGGCGCAGGCGACCGGCGCCCAGGAGATCGCGTTCGCCGTCAAGCTCGACGCGGAGCACCGTCCCATCAAGTTCTGGGTCCGTGCCGGGGCGGAGAATGGCCGCAACCAGATGCTGCGCGGCTCCTACACCGGATGGGGCCGCAAGCCCGCCATCCAGGCGCCCGCCAACGCGCCGTAACCGGTCAACCGGCGGTGTCGTATCAGTAGCGGTGTCGTATCAGCTTGCGGTGTCGCAGCTGTCGGCGAGGACTTCGAGGAGTCGGAGCGGGTCGGGGAGCGGCCCGGCCGCCGGGGGCCTCAGCCAGGCGACCTCACGCCCCGACGGGAGCCGGGACGGCGGCGCGGTGACGTAGCTGTCCCGGCAGTGCCACCGCATGCCGGGGGTCTCCAGGACGTCCTCCGGGAAGCAGTCGAGGTGGCAGGACCACCACTCGTCCTCGTCGACCGGGGCGCCGCGGGTCGCGACGAAGAACAGGTGCCGGTCGCCGCCGAACGACGCGACCGGCCCCACGGGCAGGTCGTCGCGGTCGATCCGGTCGAGGGCGGCGGCGCCCGCGGCGGCGGGGACGTCGAACACGTCGAAGACCCGCCCGGTCGGCAGAATGATGTTGGCCTGCGGACGTTCGGACCACCACCGTCCGATGACGGCGGAGTCCACGGTGGCCTGGTGCGCCCAGGCCGCCGACACCGGATGCGCGCCCGGGTCGGGACAGCCGATCCGGTCACACGAACACGCCCGGTCACCGCCCTTGCGGACACCGGTTTTCGGCGGATGCGCGCCGGGAAAGCAGGGCCAGCCGAGTTCGGCGTACTCCCGCGCGGCCGAGGCCATCCGGTCGCGCGCCGCCCTCAACCGCCTGTTCCCCGAGACAGCCAGCATCTCCGCCCCCTAATACCCCAAGGTCGAACGTGGGTTCCTGGCTACCGATGATGCCCGGCGCGGGTGGGTGCCGACACGGCAACCCCCCGAAACGACCCCAAGTGACTAGACATCCCGAACGTTCGACGCCCGAAGAATCCTGGCCGCCTCGGTGGCCCAGTAGGTGAGGGTGATGTCGGCGCCGGCGCGGCGGATCGACAGCAGCGACTCCATGATCGTCCTGGTGCGGTCGATCCAGCCCTTCTCGGCGGCGGCCTCGATCATCGCGTACTCGCCGCTCACCTGGTAGGCGACGACGGGGACGTGCACGCTGTCACGAATCCGGCGGATGATGTCGAGGTAGGCGCCCGCGGGCTTCACCATGACCATGTCGGCGCCCTCGTCGAGGTCGAGGAGCACCTCGCGGACGGCCTCGTCGGCGTTGGCCGGGTCCTGCTGGTGGGTGGACCGGTCACCGAACTGGGGCGCGCACTCGGCGGCCTCACGGAACGGGCCGTAGTACGCCGACGCGTACTTCGCCGAGTACGCCATGATCGCGACGTCGGTGTGGCCCGCGCCGTCGAGCGCCGCGCGGATCGCGGCGACCTGGCCGTCCATCATGCCGCTCGGGCCGACGACCGCGGAGCCCGCCGCGGCCTGCGCGAGCGCGATGGCGGCGTACCGCTCCAGCGTCGCGTCGTTGTCGATCTCGCCGGCCGCGGTGAGGACGCCGCAGTGCCCGTGGTCGGTGTACTCGTCCAGGCACAGGTCCGTCATGATCACGGTGGCGTCGCCGAGGTCGGACGTCAGGTCGCGCAGGGCGAGTTGGACGATGCCGTCCGGGTCGTCGGCGGCGGAGCCGGTGCCGTCCTTCACGGCCGGAACGCCGAACAGGATGATCCCGCCGACGCCCGCCTCGGCCGCCTCGTGCGCGGCCTTGCGCAGGCTGTCGCGCGTGTGCTGGACGACGCCCGGCATGGACGAGACGGGCTGCGGTTCGGCGATGCCCTCCTTGACGAACATCGGCAGCACCAGGTCGGCCGGGTCGAGCCGGGTCTCGGCCACCATCCGGCGCAGGGCGGGCGTGCGCCGCAGCCGCCGCGGCCGCGCGACCGGAAACTGAGCGGACATGTTCTTCTCCCCGTTCCTCGCGGCGGATCGCCTCACCTGCGGCGGCGGGCGCCGCGACGCATCTGGCTGGGTTTGCGGGGCGGCTCCCCCGCCTCGGCCCGGCTGGCCCGCCACCGGGTGCCGTACTCGGCGAGGGCCTCCGCCAGCGCCGCCGCCGACGGCTTCTCGGCCATGACGTCGACGCGGAGCCCGTACTCCTCCGCCGTCTTCGCCGTCTGCGGACCGATCACGGCGATGACCGTCACCTTGTGCGGCTTGCCGGCGATGCCGATCAGGTTCTTCACCGTGGACGACGAGGTGAACAGCACGGCGTCGAACCCGCCGCCCTTGATCGCCTCACGGATCGGCGCGGGCGGCGGCGCGGCGCGCACCGTGCGGTACGCGGTGACGTCGTCGCACTCCCAGCCGAGCTCCGTCAGCCGGGCGATCAGCACGTCGGTCGCGATGTCGGCGCGCGGCAGCAGCACCCGGTTGATGGGGTCGAGGTCCTCGTCGTAGGGCGGCCACTCCCGGGCGAGGCCCTCGCCGGACTGCTCCCCGGACGGCGTCAGATCCGGCTGGACGCCGAACTCGACGAGCGCGGCGGCGGTCTGCTCACCGACGGCGGCGACCTTCAACCCGGCGAACGCGCGGGCGTCGAGCCCGTAGTCGACGAGCTTCTCCCGGACGGCCCTGACCGCGTTGGTGGAGGTGAACACCACCCACTCGTACCGGCCCGTGACCAGGCCCTTCACGGCGCGGTCCATCTGCTGCGGGGTGCGCGGCGGCTCGACGGAGATCGTCGGGACCTCGTCGGGGACGGCCCCGTAAGCGCGCAGCTGGTCCGACAGCGACGCGGCCTGCTCCTTCGTCCGCGGCACCAGGACCCGCCAGCCGAACAGCGGCTTCGTCTCGAACCAGGACAGCCGGTCGCGCCAGCCCACCACGTCCCCGACGATGATCAGCGCGGGCGACTCCATGCCCTTGGTGTCGGACGCCAGCTTCTGCAGCGTCGACACCACGGTCTCCTGCTCGGTGGTGGTGCCGTGGCTCGTCATCGCGGCGGGCGTCGAGTCGGGCCGGCCCGCGGCGACGAGGCTCTTGCACACCTCCCCGACCGCGTTCTCCGCGTTGAGGATCACGAGGGTGGCGCCGGGGGCGGCGAACCGCTCCCAGTCGACCCCGCCCCGCGCGACGTCCACGACCCTGACCTCGCGGTTGTCGGCGTCGGTGAGCGGGATGCCCGCGTACCCCGGCACGCCCGTCACGGCGGACACGCCTGGGACCACCTCGAACGGGACACCGGCCTGTGCCAGCGCGCCGCCCTCGTCGGCCAGCCCGCACGCCAGCCCCGGGTCGCCCCACAGCAGCCGTACGACCCGCCGTCCCTCGCGCGCCGCGCGCCGGGCGTGCTGCACCGGGTCGCCGTCCGCCGAATCGATGATCTCCACGTCGGGACGGCAGTGCGCCAGGATCTCGGGCGGGCAGTGGGCGCGGCTCACGATGACCGTGTCCGCGCGCTCCAGCTCGGCGGCGGCGCGGAGCGTCAACAGGCCGGGATCACCAGGCCCCATCCCGACGATGGCGACCCGGCCGTGCTCGGCGGCCGTGCCCGCGGGGTCCTCTGAACTCGTGGCCGAACCGGCGCCGACCGGCGGCGCCGTGCCCGCTGGAATCGTGCTCTTCGCGGCGGGGCTCAATCGCGCTCCCCTATCAACTGGTCGGCCCCCTGCGCGAGCAGCCGGTTCGCGAGATCGCGTCCGAGCCGTTCGGCGTCATCCGGGTGGCCGCTTGCGGACAGCCTCAACTGGCGACTCCCGTCGTAGGACACGACGGTCGCCGTCAGGTGGAGCCTTTCATCAAATTCGACCGAGTACGCACCCACGGGCGCGGAGCACCCGCCCTCCAGCACGGCCAGCACCGTCCGCTCCGCGGTGACGGCGCGCCTGGTCGCGGGGTCGTCGACGGTTTCCAGCAGCGCCCGAAGGTCGGCGCGGTCGGCGCGGCATTCGAGGGCGAGCGCGCCCTGCCCGGGGGCGGGCAGCATCTGGTCGGCCTCGAAGACCTCGGCGACCGCGTCCAGTCGGCGGATCCGCTTCAGGCCGGCGTACGCGAGGACGACCGCGTCCACCTCACCGTCGGCGACCTTGCGGAGCCGGGTGTCGGCGTTGCCGCGGATCGGGACGATCTCGAGGTCGGGACGCATCGCGCGCAGCTGCGCGGCCCGGCGTGCCGAGCCGGTGCCGATACGGGCCCCGCGCGGCAGATCGGCGAGCTTGGCGGGACCGCACAGGGCGTCGCGCGGGTCGTCGCGAAGGGGGGTCGCGGCGAGGGCGATTCCCGGGGACTCGGACGTCGGCAGGTCCTTCAGCGAGTGCACAGCGAAGTCCACCTCGCCGGACAGCACCCTGTCGCGGAGGGCGTTGACGAAGACCCCCGTCCCACCGATCTGGGCGAGCAGGGCCTTGGAGACATCACCCTGCGTCGTTACCCCGACCAGCTCCACGGCATGCCCGGTCCGCGCCGTCAACGCGTCCGCGACCTGCTGGGACTGTGTCATGGCCATCAGGCTCTTGCGCGTGCCGAGGCGCAGCGGGCGCGTGCCCGCGCCGAGCGGGCTCCCCTCCCGGGCCGCTTCCGCGCTCTCTTCTCCGCTCATCCCTCGTCTCCTTCGCGCCCGGCCACGGACTCACGGGTGCTCACCGCCCGGACGTTCGCGGCTTGCGCGTTCACGTCTTGTACGGTCGTCACGCCCTGACCGTCCGGGCCGGACGGCATCGTGCTCACACAGTCGGCTTCGGCGCAGTCCACGGCCGTATGTGCGGGAGCGCTCCACCCCATCGTCTCGTCGCGCATGTCGGCGCGGGCCACCGCCTCCGGGGCCTTGGGGTCGAGGTCGAACAGCTCGCGGAGCGCGTCGGCGTAGGAGTCGCCGCCCGGCGCCGCCGCCAGCTCCTTGACCCGGACGGTCGGCGCGTGCAGCAACTTGTCGACCACCCGCCGGACGGTGTGCTCGATCTCCTTGCGGGCGCGGTCGTCCATCTCGGGCACCCGTCCCGTCAGACGGGACAACTCGGCCTCGACGACGCCGGCGGCCATGCTCCGCAGCGCGACGACCGTCGGCGCGACGGCGGCGGCGCGGGCGGCGCCGACGAAGGCCTCCACCTCGTCGCAGACGATCCGCCGGACGGCCTCGACGGCCGCCGGGCCGATGGCGTGCGCGGCCTCCTCCGCCGTCCGCAGGTCGTCGAGCCCGGCCAGCCCGACGTCCGCCAGGTCGCGGACGGACCGATCGATGTCGTGCGGCAACGCCAGGTCGAGGAAGAAGCGGCGCCGCCCGTCGGCGCCGACGCCCTGTTCTTGGAGCCGCTCGGCCGTCAGCACCAGCCCGGTCGCGCCGGTGCACGAGACGACCAGGTCGGCGTCGGGGATCGCGGAGTCCACCACGTCCAGTTCGATGGCCCGGGACGGCGTGTCCAGCGACTCCGCCAGCCGCACGGCCCGCTCGTAAGTCCGGTTCGCCACGACGACCTCGCGGGCCCCGGCGCGGCTCAGCGTCGCCGCGGCGAGCGAGCTCATCGAACCGGCGCCGACCACCAGCGCGCGGACGCCCTCCAGCGGGCCGAGATACCGTGTCGCCACGTCCAGGCCGACGCCGACCAGCGATGCGCCCGCCTTGTCGATGCCCGTCTCGTGGTGGGCGCGCTTGCCCACGCGCAGCGACTGCTGGAGGACGTCGTGCAGGTCGCGGCCGAGCGTGCCCTCCTCCTGCGCGACGCGGAACGCCTGCCGGATCTGCCCGAGGATCTGCCCCTCGCCGACGACCATCGACTCCAGCCCGCACGCCACGGCGAACACGTGCTGGACGGCCCGCTCCTCGTAGTGGACGTACAGGTGCCGTGTCAGGTCGTCCATCGGGACCCCGGAGTGCAGGGCCAGCAGCTCGGAGATCGCCGAGACTCCGCCGTGGAACCGGTCGACCACCGCGTAGATCTCGACCCGGTTGCACGTCGAGACGATCGCGGCCTCGGCGACGTTCGGGGACGCGTGCACCGCGCGCAGCAACTTCACCAGGTCGTCCCCGGCCACCGCCGCCCGCTCCAGCACCGTCACGGGCGCGCTCCGGTGGCTGAGCCCCACGACCAGAATGCTCACGGACTGCCTCCCGCGTGTCCCGGGCGCGTGACCCGGCGCTTCGCTTCCCTCATGCCTCGACGACCGTCTCCACGTACTGCTTGGTGCCGGGCGGTCCGTCGCCCCCGGCCAGGGAGGCGAGACCGTCGGGGCCCCCGGCCTTGCGCTGCTCGTGGAACGCGAGGATCTGCAGCTCGATGGACAGGTCGACCTTGCGCACGTCGACCCCGTCGGGGACCGTCAGCACGACCGGCGCGAAGTTCAGGACACTGGTCACGCCCGCGGCGACGACGCGATCGCACACCCCCTGGGCCGCGCCCGCGGGGGTCGCGATCACGGCGATGGAGACGCCGTGGTCCGCGATGATGTCCTCCAGCCGGTCGATGTGCCCCACCGTCATCCCGGCGATGTCCTGGCCGACGATGGAGTCGTCCGCGTCGAGCAGGCCCGCCACGCGGAAGCCGCGGGAGGCGAAACCGCCATAGCCCGCCAACGCACGGCCCAGGTTACCCACACCGATGATCGCCACGACCCAGTCCTGGGTGAGGCCGAGTTCCCGGGAGATCTGGTAGACGAGGTACTCGACCTCGTACCCGACGCCGCGCGTCCCATACGAGCCCAGGTGGGACAGGTCCTTGCGGAGCTTGGCCGAGTTGACTCCGGCGGCCGCGGCGAGTTCCTCGGACGACACGGTCGCGACGCCGCGCTCCTGGAGCCCGGTGAGGGCCCGCAGGTACACCGGCAGCCGCGCCACGGTGGCTTCGGGGATGCCGCGGCCCGCGCGGTCGCGTTGGCGGTTCTGTCGAGATGTCACGGCCTGCTCTTCGGCTCGACGCTGGGGACGGGGCGCGCGGGCCCCGCGCCTCGGCTCGCACGGGCCGGACGGCCGCGACCCGACCGCTCCGGGGCTGTCCTCCAGGTTAGCCCTTGTGAACACGCGCACAAAGTCGGGTCCGGTGACACGGTCCGCGGCCGGGCCGACCGTGATCACGAAAGGCCCGTGCCAGCAGGGACTTCCCGGGCCCGGCGCGCGGCCCGGTCGGCGCCCGGATGTGACCGACCAGACATTCGGTCGGGGTGTGATCAGAGTGAGGAGCGCAGGGCCCTGACGGCGTCGCGGAGGCGTTGCTCGTCGACCCGCCAGAAGTCGTGCTGGACACCGTTGATCAGCGTGACCGGGATCTGCTCCCAATACAGCTCGGTGTCCCGCTCCGACCGGGTGATGTCGCGTTCCTCCCACGGGACGTCCAGGTCACGGGCGACCCGCTCGATCACCGCGCGGGCGTCGTCGCACAGATGGCAGCCCGGCTTCCCCAGCAGCGTGATCATGATCCCGTCGCCGCCGTCGCCGCCGGTCACGCCGTCCGTCACGTCCGTCACCTCCCGGGGAACTCCGGCGCGGGCAGCGGCACCTTGGCGGGGCCGAGCCGCAGCTCGATCACGTTGGTGGTCAGGACGTGCGTGCGCGACTCCGCCAGGAACCGTTGCAGGTGCGGCTGCTGGCGATGCGCCGCGAACGCCGCGTCGTTGCGGAACAGCTGGTAGAAGATCCGCTGGGTCGGGCTGCCCACCACCTCGTGGCAGGCGAAGATCATCGTTTCGGGCTCGGCGACCAGGGCGGCCTTCACCAGGTCGGTGGCGAGCCGGTCGAAGGCCTCCTCGCGACCGTCCAGCAGCGTGTAGACGGTGATCTGGCCGCAGGCGCCCAACAGCTCGCCGCCCATCGCCCGCCTCGGCTGCGGGGCCGGAGGCGCCTGCTCGGGAACGCCGACGGCGCCCACGGACCCGCCGAACAGGTCGACGCCGTCCACGGCGGTCGGGCCCGCCGGGTCGCCCGGGAAGCGGAACTCCTCCGCCGGTTCGGTGGGGAAGCGCAGCTCCTCGGCCGGAGCGGGCGGCGGCACCGGAGCGGCCGGCGGCACCGGGTCGGGGAACCGCAGCTCCCCGCGCCTCGGGTCCGGCTGCGGGGGCGGAGCCGGGACGGGCTCGTGCCGCGGTGGTGTGTAGCCCTGCTCCTCGTACCCGGTCACGGGTTCCTCCCGATATTCGTCCTTGTAGTCGTTCCGGTCGTCGTACTCGTCATAGTCCTCGTAGCCGTCCTCGTCCTCGTACACCGGGATCGTGCGCATGGCGCCGTACCAGACGAGCCCGGCCGCGCCGCCGAGCGCGATCACCGCGATCGGCGCGGGCAGGAACCCGCGGGTGCCGCTGACCACCAGCACACCGGCGAGCGCGACCAGCGCGACGGGGATGAGCAGCTCGCCGGCCTCCCGGTCCCGCCGGCTCGCCAGCCACGCGGTGACCCCGGTGCATCCCACGAGCGCGATCACCGCGACGACGTGCGCGCCGTCGATCAGCAGCAGCGGCAGCGCGTCGTAGGTGGAGCCCGGCTTGGGCAGGTCCTTGGTCAGCCTGCCCTTGAGCGGGTCGAGGATGAGGATGACGGTCGCGACGACCGTGTAGGAGATCGCGAACAGCCAGCCCGCGAACCGCACCTGGACGTACCGTGCGATCAGCTCGATCATGCCAAGCGCGAGCCAGACCGGCCCGATCAGCGCGGCGCCCAGCTCCATGACGCGGAAGAACAGGCCGTTGAACCCCGCGAGAAAGCCGACCCCCATGGACAGCAGCGCCAACGACAGCCCGACCTGGGTGAAGGACCAGGCGATGAGGTAGAGCAGCCGTTCCTTGGAGGCACGCGAAACCAGCAACCCGGTGGCCAGTAAGGCACCCAGGGCCGCAAGGATCGCGAGCAGAGCATCGACCATCGCGCCCCATGGTGCCCGATGCGGGAGGCGGAGAGGTAACCGCGTCCGGGTGAACGTGTCCGGTGGACATTCACCCGGACGCCGCTTCCGCCCTGCTTCCCGCCTGCTCGCACACGCCGCTGGCCGCGACCGGACACCGCCGGACGCCCCCGGACGCCATTGGGCGGCGTCCGCCATTGCCTCGCGTACCTCTCGGTATCTAGAGTGGCAAATCACGCCGGAGGTCGCGTACGCCCCGAGGAGAACTGCATGAGCAGCTTGTCCCTCGACGCCGGACTTCTTCCGCTCCCCCGGCCCGTACGAGGCTCCCCCGACCGCACCGCGGGACGCGGCGCCGACCGGGCCGGCGGACGGGACACCGACCGCGCGGAGGTCCTCAAGACGCTCGTCCTGCGCGCCCGGGACGGCGACGCCGAGGCGTTCGGGTCCCTCTACGACCACTATGTCGAACTGGTCTACCGCTACGTCTACTACCGGGTCGGAACGCACTCGCTCACCGAGGACCTGACCAGCGAGACGTTCCTCCGCGCGCTTCGCCGGATCTGCGACTTCCACTGGCAGGGCAAGGACTTCGGCGCCTGGCTCGTCACGATCGCGCGGAACCTGGTCGCCGACCATTTCAAGTCCAGCCGCTACCGGCTGGAGATCTGCACCGCCGAACTGGTCGAGCCGGACCGCCCGCAGGAGGGGCCGGAGCGGGCCGTCCTGGACTCGATGACGAACCGGACCCTTCTGGAGGCCGTCCGCCGGCTCAATTCCGAGCAGCAGGAATGCATCGTGCTGCGGTTCCTGCACGGTCTGTCGGTCGCCGAGACGGCCCTGATCATGGGCAAGAAGGCGGGCGCGATCAAGGCGTTGCAGTACCGCGCCGTCCGGTCCCTGGCACGCCTCCTTCCCGACGACCTGCGCCACTGATCCGCCCTCCCCGTGTCCCGGGCACACCGTCCGGTCGAACTCACCCGTAACCCGCCGTCCCCTCCGATCGTTTTGCGGGCAAGAGAGCGTTGACGCCTGGATTCCGCAAGGGAGCGACCAGTGAGAACCGGGCGAGGAAAGATCGTCGAACAGGGAAACGCGCTGGCCCGGCTGCGGGCGAGCGACGCCGGGCCCGACCCGCGGTTCCGCGAGGTGCTGCGGGCGCGGCTCGTCGCGGCCGCGGGCGACCGGAGCGAGGACTGCCGCAACCGCGGGCGAGGCGACGGCCGGGGAGAGGCGGTTGACTAGGCTCACTCCATGATCTCGTTGAGGCAGCGTCCGTTCTGGGCCCGCGGCAGGGACGAGGATCCGGTCCGCGCCGGTAAGGCGGCCGCCGCGGCCGCGGCCGACCAGGCGCCGCTGCCCGCGCCCGACCCCGCCGCGGCCGCGTTCTTCGACGTCGACAACACGATGATGCGCGGGGCGTCCATCTACTACTTCGCGCGTGGGCTCGCGGCGCGCCGGCTGTTCACCATGCGTGACCTCGCCATGTTCGCCTGGGGCCAGGCCGCGTTCCGGGTGCGGGGCACCGAGAACTCCGAGCACATCGGCAGCGCCAAGGAGGCCGCGCTCGCGTTCGTCGCCGGGCAGAAGGTCGACGGCATCGTCCGGCTCAGCGAGGAGATCTACGACGAGGTGATGGCCGACCGGATCTGGCACGGCACCCGGACGCTGGCCCTCCAGCACCTGGACGTGGGCCAGCAGGTGTGGCTCGTCACCGCCACGCCCGTGGAGGTCGCCCGGACGATCGCGCACCGGCTCGGCCTCACCGGCGCGCTCGGCACCGTCGCCGAGACGAGCGACGGCGTGTACACCGGACGCCTCGTCGGGAACCTGCTGCACGGGCCCGCCAAGGCGGAGGCGGTCCGGGCACTCGCGCAGCGGGAGGGCCTCGACCTGTCCCGCTGCTCCGCCTACAGCGACTCGATGAACGACCTGCCGATGTTGACGGCGGTCGGCCACCCGCACGCGGTGAACCCCGACGCCGAACTCCGCGAACACGCCAGGGCGAACGGCTGGCCGATCCACGACTTCCGCACCGGCCGCCGCGTGACGATGATCGCGCTGCCCGCCGCGGCGGGCGCCGGCGCCATCGCGGGCGGCGTCGCGGCCGGCATCGCGCTCCGCCGCCACTACCGCGCGAACTGAGGGGACCCGCTCAGCCCTCCCCGGAGCCGGCGGCGGGCAGCCGGATGGTGAAGGTCGAGCCCGTCCCGGGGGTGCTCTCGGCGGTGAGCGTCCCGCCGTGCGCGAGGACGATCTCCCGGGCGATGGCCAGGCCGAGCCCGCGCCCGCCGGTGTCGCGGCCACGGGCGCTGTCGGCGCGCCAGAACCTGTCGAAGACGTTCGGCAGGTCGTCCGGCGCGATGCCGTGCCCGGTGTCGGTCACGGTGATGACCGTGCCGCCTTCGCGCGGGTCGTCCGACGGATGCGCGGCGAGCGTCACCGAGCCGCCCGGCGACGCGGCCCGCACGGCGTTCGTCACCAGATTGCCGATGGCCTGGCGCAGCCGGTCGGGGTCGACGTCGACCAGCGGCGGATCCGAATCCGGCGTTAGAACCTCCAGCGCCACCCCGGCGGTCTCGGCGTTCGCGCGATGCGCGGTCCGCAGGGTCTCCAGCAGTTCGTCGGCGTCCACCCGGACGCGGTTCAGCATTAGCTCGCCCGACTCCGCCAACGCCAACTCCTGGAGGTCGTCGATCAACCGCTGTTGCAGCACCGCCTCCTCGTGCAGGGAGGCGAACAGCTCGCGGTCCGGCGGCAGCACCCCATCGTGCAGGGCCTCCAGATAGCCGCGGATGTTGGCCAGCGGCGTGCGCAGCTCGTGCGCGATGTCGTTGATCATCCGGCGTTGCCGTTCCTCGCCGCGTTGCAGCGAGTCGGCCATCCGGTTGAACGCGACGGCCAGGTCGGCGATCTCGTCGTCGCCGCGGACCCGCACCCGCCCGGACAGGTCGCCGGCGCCCAGCAGCCGCGCGGCCTGGCTCACCGCGGCGATCGAGGACAGCATGCGCCGGCTGAGCAGCACCGTGCTCACGATCATCAACGCGGCCACCAGCCCGGCCGCGGCCAAGGCCCGCTGCGGCTCGATGCTGACCCGGCGTGCCTGGTCGTTGCTGAAACCGAGCTTGAGCTGCAACGGGACCGGCGCCACCGGCTCCAGCCGTCGGGCGTAGACGTGTTCGGTGCAGCGTCGGCGCGCATCCCCGTTCGGGGCGGACGTCCCGTAGGGCGGCGGCCGGGTTCTCGCCAGGCAGTCCGTGAAACCCCTCTGGTCGGCCTTCCGCTCCGTCGCGGTGCTCTGGCTCTCCCGGTGGCAACGCTCCAGCGTCCCGTCGTTGACGCCGCCCGACGCCTCGACCGTCCAGCCAACGCCGTAGACGACCCGCCGGTTGATCGGGATGCGGTCACGGGTCAGGCAGGCGGCCAGGCGCAGCACATGGCGCCGCTGCTCGATCAGTCCGAGGAACCCGACCGAGTCCGTGGCGCCTGCCCGCGGGGAGGGCGCACCGAAGCGCACGATGACCTGGTCGACCGACAGTTGCGGTCGGGCGTCCAGGATCGTCGCCGGACGGGTCGACGGCGCCCGGGCGGTCCACCCCTTCAAGATGTCGGTGTCGGCGACGACGATCCCGTCGAGCGTGCTCAACCGGATCCGCTGCCCGGTGCGTTCCTCCAGGCCCTGGACCACGCCGTCCACGCCCTCCCAGGTGCCGTGCAGTGTCGCGTAGTCGACCAGGGTCTGATTGATCAGATCGGCGGTGCGCTTCTCCACCGCGACGGACTCGGTGAGCTGCGCGGTGGTCGCGCGGACCGTCAGCCACGCGGTCGCCCCGGTCGCGACCAGCGTGACCAGCACGATGAGGGCGAACACCCGGACCCGGAAGCGGCGCAGTCCGGGAACCGACCACCTAGCGCGCGGCACCGGGCCCCATCCGGTACCCGCGCCCGTACACCGTCTGCACGTAGACCGGGTCGGCGGGATCCGGCTCGATCTTGCGGCGCAGGTTCATCACGTGCGCGTCCACGGTCCGCTCCAGGACGTGGTGGTCGAACCCGAAGGCGAGCGTGAGGATCTGCGCTCGGGTGAAGACCCGGGCGGGCTCGGCCGCGAGGATCTGCACGATCCCGAACTCCTTGGCGGTCAACTCCACCCGGCGTCCCGCCACCCGCACCTCGAACCGGTTCGGGTCGACCTCCAGTTCGCCGACGCGCAGCACCGCCTCCCCGCCTGCCGGGCCCGCGCCGGCTCCGGGCAGCGCCCCGGCCCGGCGCAGCAGCGCCCGCACGCGCGCCGTCAACTCCCGCGGGCTGTACGGCTTGGTGACGTAGTCGTCGGCGCCGAGGTCCAGGCCGAGGAGCAGGTCCTCCTCGCGGGAGCGGGCGGTCAGCAGCAGAATCGGCACCTGTGACTCCGCGCGGAGGACGCGGCACACGTCCAGGCCGTCCACGCTCGGCATCATCACGTCCAGCACCAGCAGGTCGGGGCGGCGGGCACGGGTCTCCTCCAGCGCTCGCCGGCCGTCGCCGACCACGATCACGCTGTGCCCGGCCTGTTCCAGGTACACCTGGACGAGCCGCGCTTGTTTGGGATCGTCCTCGGCGACCAGGACGCGTGAGCCGGTGCGCATGCCCCGACCGTAGCGCTCGCGCCCGATCCGCTCCGCGCCCGCACCGCGACCATGATCGCTTCTCCGTGAGTTCTTCATCGGATCTTCATGATCATCGGCTTTGGTTTCTCCCGCCGGAAATCGCCCTCCGATTGCCCTCCGAAGGGACAGCGATATGGTCCAGGTCACACCCTCACCGCCCACCGTCACGCCCGCCGAGCAGGCGTCCCGTCCGTACGGCGACCGGTACGCGCGTCTCAGCGACGCCGACCGCCGCACCTTCGCCGAGCAGGGCTTCCTGCTGATCCGGGGCGCGCTGGACGAGCCGCTGCGGAACCGCGTCGAGCAGGCGGTGGACCGGGTGCACGCGGGCGAGCGGCGGGCCGGACGCCTCGGCCCGAACGGCGGCATGCACGTGCTCGGCGCGGTGTTCCGTGACGAGACGTTGACCGAACTGCTGGATCTCCCCGCCACGTTCCCCTGCGTATGGGGGCAGCTGGGCTGGAACATCTACGTGCACCACAGCCACATCGACGTCAACCCGCCGGTCACCCGGGACGAGCCGCCCGCCTGGCGCTGGCATCAGGACGGTTACCGGCAGAACGCCGACCTCGACATGGAACCCCGGCCGATGTTCTCCCTCAAGGTCGCCTACGTGCTCAGCGACCTGTCAGAACCGGGTCGCGGGGGCACCCTGGTCCTGCCGGGCAGCCAGTACTCCAACACCCTGGAGCGCACCGAGCAGGGTCCGGACGGTCATTACGCCCGTCCGCCCGGCACCGTGGAGATCTCCGCCGAGCCGGGTGACGCGTTCGTGTTCGACCGGCGGCTGTGGCACTCCCGCTCGCCCAACCTGTCGGCCGTCACCCGCAAGATGGTGTTCCTCTGCTACACCTACCGCTGGATCCGCTGGCGCGACGACGTGGCGATCAACCGCCACGGCGACTGGTGGCGGCAGATGAGTCCGCTGCGCCGCCAACTGCTGGGCGACGCCGACGAGGCCGCCAGCCACTTCGGCTTCACGTTGGAGTCGGGGGTGTGGGACGACGCCATCCCGCTGCGCGCGGAGCTCAAGGCCCGGGGACTGCTCGACCGCAGCCACCACTACCTGCGCTGACCGTCGCGCTCCTCGGGGAGACCGCTACCCGCGCAGTCGTGCGGTCAGTGCTTCCAGGTCGGGCACGAACCACACGTGCCCGGCGCCGTTCGACTCCTGGACGAGCGCGCGCAAGGCCGAACTCGTCTCGACGTGCCGGGTGATGTCGCCGACGATCGCCAGCCGCAGCCGGTAGTTGACGAACTTCTGCATGACCTCCCCGGCGAACCGGGTGCCGAGTTGGAAGAAGCGCTCGTCGAACCGGCTCGCGGGCACGGCCACCACCTCCGCGCCGAGGAACACCGCGCCGATCAGGTCCAGGGCATCGTCCACGGTGGCCACCGGCGGGCCGTCCGGGTCGCACACCAGCACCTGGGTGCCGCCCAGTTCGCGCATCTCGTCAGCCACCGTCGTCCTCCCGGGCGAGCACGTCCCCGGTGAGCACATCGTCGAGCAGCCGCAGTAGGTCGGCGGTGTCGGCGGCACCGCCCAGAATCACGAATTTCATCCGGCTCCGTTCCACGTCATGGACGACCTGCACCCGCAACTGCCGATCCGAGTCCCCACCGGTGTTCACCCCGGCGAGCACGAGCGTGCCGAGCCGGTCGGCCGCGATCCGGTCGACCCCTTCGACCTGCACGATGCTCGACACCTCGACCGACGCGCCGCCGCCGCCGACCCCGGGGCGCCCGATCAGAGCCTCTAGGTCGGCGGCGGCGATCCGGTACTGCTTACCGATCCGCACCGCGCGCAGACGTCCGGCGTGGATGTAACCCCGCACGGTGCGGACATGCAGGCCCAGGAGGTCGGCGACCTCCTCGACCGAGTACAGTTTATCCCCCATCGCTCCCTAAGCTACCCCATATAGGGAGCGATACGTGCGTTTAAGGAAGCCCTTCACTCGTAGGGGTTCTTGGGCTTCTTGATCCGCTGGAGGGAGCGGCCGCTCAGTTCCGGCACGACCGTGCCCTTCGTGCCGGGCTTCTGGGGCCTCCAGACGCCGACGACCTCGACCCACGCGTCCTCCGGGGGACGCGGGAGACCGCGCACGCGCACCGGGAACGGCACGGCGTCCCCCGCACAGCACGCGATCTGAGTCGGGTGACATGCCAGCCGCCCTGCCGGGCCGGGGCCACGAAGCCGGTCAGCCGCACCGGCACGCCCGCGAGCGCGGAGGGGTCGCGGTTCTGCGCCTCCCACGCGCGGCCGAGGAACTCTTGCATGGTCATGGAGATCGGCGCCCCGCTCGTGGGCAGCCTCTCGAACCCTTCGTCCGGACGGACGGGTGGCGGCGCCGCGCGGCCGGTGTCGCGGCTGACGGTGAACGAGCCGAGCGCGGGCGGGGCGACCAGGAAGACGGCCAGGATCGGCAGGCACAGCAGCCAGGCCGCCCGCGGCCCCCGCGAGTGATCGTGCCCGTGGTCGGCCGGAGCGGTGTGCCGCCACTCGCGGCGCAGACCGGCGGCGCCCAGGACCAGCAGCGCCGACGCCGCGGGCACCAGCAGGAACCGGAACCCGGGCCGGACGTAGTTGACGTACTCGCCGCTGCCCAGCGTGATCCACAGCATCGCCGCGGCGACCATGATCAGCAGCATGTTCTGCGCGGCCCTGCTCACAGCAGACCTCCCACGGCCACGCTGACCCCGACCGCGAGACAGAAGGTCAGCGGAACGAAACGGACGGCGAACCGGCGACCGAAGAAGCCCGTCTGGAGGGCGATCAACTTCAGGTCCACCATCGGCCCCACGACCAGGAACGCCAGCCGGGCCGTCGTCGAGAACTGCGTCAGGCTGGCCGCGACGAAGGCGTCGGCCTCCGAGCAGATGGACATCAGCACCGCCAGCAGCGCCAGCAGCAGCACCGACAGCCACGGGCTTCCCGCCGCGGCGTCCACCCAGCCCGCGGGCACGACGACGTTGATGGTGGCGGCCCCGGCGGCGCCGACCACCAGGAAGCCTCCGGCGTGCAGGACGTCGTGCCGCATGTCCTGACGGAACGCCTCCAGGCGACCGGCCGTGCCCTCGGCGTGCGGCCGGGACGGGATCCTGAGCCATTCGCCCTTCCCGAGCAGCAGCCACGCCCACCCGGCCAGCACCGCCACCAGCAACGACGCGGCGAACCGGCCGACGACCATCTCCGGGTTCCCCGGAAACGCGACGGCGGTGGCGACCAGCACGACCGGGTTGATCGCGGGGGCGGCGAGCAGGAAGGTCAGCGCGGCGGCCGGGGCCACCCCGCGCGCCATCAGCCCGCCCGCCACCGGCACCGACGCGCACTCGCAGCCCGGCAGGACCGCCCCCATGGCCCCCGCGACCGGCACCGCGACGCCCGGCCGCCGCGGCAGCACCCGCCGCCACACCGACGCCGGGACGAACGCGGTGATCGCCGCAGACAGCGCCACCCCGAACACCAGGAACGGCAGCGCCTGCACGCACACCGCCACGAAGATGGTCGCCCACGCGTCCAGTTCGCGTGCGCCGAGTTCCGGGGCGACCCAGATCCGTCCGGCCACCAGCACCGCGGCGAGCAACCCGAACACCCACACCGCACGGACCCCGGGCGCGGCGGCTCCGCGGCGTCCCCAGTCCGGCGGCGGAAGAAGATCGTCCTCGGCCACCCGGAGGCCGGCGCGGTCGCTCATGCCCGTCATCGTTCCAGAGGCAGGCGGGCGACACCGGCACTCCGACCATTCCCGACCGCTCCGGCGGTCCCGGTCATCTCTCCCTCATCCCTCGGTGCCCACGGGGTCGTGCCCCTCGGTGACCGGTGCGGTGACCGGTGCGGTGGACGGGTCGTACAGGTGGACGGCGATCCGGGGCAGGCCGTCGGGGCCCAGGGTGATGTCGGCGTCCACCTGGTAGACGGTGCGGAGCAGATCGGCGGTGACCACGTCGGCGGGGGCGCCGTCGGCGACGACGCGACCCTGGTCAAGCACGACCAGGCGGTGGCAGGCCGCGGCGGCCAGTTGCAGGTCGTGCAGGGCGATGAGAGCGGTGACGCCGAGGCTTCGCAGCAGCCGGAGCAGTTCGACCTGGTGGTGGAGGTCGAGGTGGTTGGTGGGTTCGTCCAGGATGAGCAGCCGAGGCTCCTGTACCAGGGCTCGGGCGAGCTGGACGCGCTGGCGTTCCCCGCCGGACAGGGTGGCCATGGAGCGGTGCGCGAGGTCGGCGATGTCGCAGCGGCGCATGGCGTCGGCGATGAGGACGCGTTCGGCGACCGACAGCCCACCGAGCGGCCCCTGGTGGGGGATGCGCCCGAGGGCGACGATCTGCTCGACGGAGTTCTCCAGGTCGGCGGGGGCGTCCTGGGTGAGGACGGCCACCTTGCGGGCGACCGCGCGGGCGGGGGTGCGCCACACGTCGGCGCCGTCGACGCGGACGGTGCCGGTGTCGGGCCGCAGGCTCCGGTACACGCAGCGCAGCAGGCTGGACTTGCCGCTGCCGTTGGGGCCGAGGAGCCCGACGATCTGGCCGGGCGGCACGTGCAGGGTGATGTCCGACAGCCGGGCGGGCGCCCAGGCGAGGTCGTCGATCTCCACGGACACGGGGGTCACTGCCACCTCCGCCGGTCCGCGCGGCGCAGCAGGACGAGAAAGAACGGCGCGCCGAGCACCGCCGTGATCACACCGATCGGGATCTCGTCGGGCCTGTTGAGCATGCGGGCGCCGACGTCCACCCAGACCAGCAGGATCGCGCCGGTCAGGGCGGCCAGCGGCAGGACGCGCCGGTTGTCGCCGCCGACCACCAGCCGGACGGCGTGCGGGACCATCAGGGCGACGAACGCGATGCCGCCGCTGACGGCGACGACCGCGCCGATGACCAGCGCGCAGCCGACGATCAGGCGTCGCCGGACGCGGTCGACCTCCAGGCCGAGACTGGTGGCGCCCTCCTCGCCGAGGACGAGCGCGTTGAGCCGTCCGCTCTGCGTCCAGAACCATAGGGTGCCGACGACGACGACGGCGATCGGTACGCCGATGTCACGCCACTGGGTGCCGCCGAGCCCGCCGAGCATCCAGAACATCGCCGAGCGGACCTCCTTGTCCGGGGAGGTCAGCACCAGATAGTGGGTGATGGCCTCGGTGAACGCGGCGACCGCGACCCCGGCCAGGATGAGCCGGGTCGGCGCGAGCAGCCCCCGCCCGCCGGCCAGCAGCATGACCAGGGAGAACGTCGCCATCGCGCCGAGGAACGCGGCCAGCGGCAGGGAGAACGTGCCGAACGGGCTGAACCCGACGATGATGACCAGGACCGCGCCGAAGGACGCTCCGGAGCTGGCGCCGATGAGGTACGGGTCGGCGAGCGGGTTGCGCAGTACCGCCTGGAGCACCGTGCCCACGGCGGCCAGCCCGGCGCCCACGGCGGCGCCGAGCAGCACCCGCGGTAGCCGGATGTCCAGCACGATCACCGACCGCGGTCCGGTGGGGGCCGTGTCCACCACGCCGGGCAGGTAGCGGTGGCCGATCATCTGGGCGACGTCGCCGAAGGGGATGGACACCGGGCCCAGCCCGACGGCGGCGATCATCGACAGGGCCAGGATCGCCGCCAGGCCGCCGACCAGGCCGGGCAGGGCGACGCGCCGGACCGTCGGCGGCCCGGGGGCCTGGTGGCGCCGCCCGGCCCCGGGGGCCTTGACCGTCACCGGGCGAGCCCCTCGGTGAGGGTGGTGAGGGCGCGTCCGCCGCGCACGCCCGGCTGGGTGTCGTTGACGGGGATGACGATGAACCGGTTCTCCTTGACCGCGGTGACGTCCTTGAGGGGGCCGTAGGTCTTCATCCAGGCGATGGCCTTGTCGGCCGGTTCGAACGCCTGGTCCTCGACCAGGATGGCGTCGGGGTCGCGTTTGACGACCTCCTCCCAGCTCACCTGCTTGAAGGAGGTGACCTCGGGGAAGATGCCGACGCCTCCGGCGCGGCGGATCAGGTCGTCGACCAGCGCCGTGGAACCGGCCGTCGTGGGCTTCTCCCGGCCGCCCGCGTAGTCGAAGACCTTCGGCGTTCCCGGTACCGGTTCGACCGCGTTGACCTGCCCCTGGAGCTTGGCGACGAGGGCTTCGCCGCGGGCCGGGACGCCGAAGACCCTGGCGAGCGCGCGCACGTCGGCGTACACGTCCTCGATCTTGGCCTTGTGGCCGGGGCAGTTGGCCGAGAGCAGGTAGGTGTTGACGCCCTCCTCGCGGAGGGTGGCCCGTTCGCCCATCGCCTTGGGGCCGTAGTCGTCGGGGTAGCCGCTGACCACCAGGTCGGGGTCCGCCGCGTAGACGACCTCCTTGGACGGCGGGGGGAACGCGCTCTCGGCGATGACCTTGACGCCGCGCAGGGCGGCGGCGTACTCGGGAACGATGTCCTTGGCCGCCACGGTGCCCGCGATCCTGTCGCGCAGGCCGAGCGCCAGCAGCACCTCGGTGGCGGGCGTGCTGGAGGCGACCACCCGCCGGGGGGCGCCGGTGAAGGTGTAGTCGGTGCCGCAGTTGCGGGCGGTGACCGGTGCGGCAGAGGCCGCGGCGTTCGTGCCGCCGGAGTCGCCGCACGCCGTCGGCAGGACGGCCACGGCGGCGAGCGCCAACGAGGCGAGCTTCTTCATCAGGGGTTTCCTTCTGTGTGTCGGCGGTCCGTAGGGGAGGTCAGACATGGGGAATCGGCAGCCGTTCCGTGTCGGGGGGCAGGGGGTCGGCGGGCAGGGGGTCGGAGCCGTCGCCGAGGAACGGGAAGGCGGCGGGGCCGGTGGAGCGCAGCCCCGGTACGACGACCCGCGCGACCGCCAGGCCGAGTCGGTCCAGGTCGGGTGGGGTGATGTCGACGGTCACGACCGGAAGGCGACAGGCGGCCAGCGCGGCGTCGAGGTCGATCCGGGCGGGTCGCCACCGGCCGCCGGGGCGTCCGCCGGTCAGCCGCGCGCCTACCCGCGCGGCGACGCGGGGGTCGGCCAGCAGTTGCAGCGTGCAGACCAGGTCGGTGGCATCGGACAGGTCGGGCCGGTAGGCGTCGGCGTACCGCCGGTCGTCGCGGTGGGGTTTGAGCACGCCGGACCATTCGGGCATCCCGTCGATCACCGCGTCCAGCGTGTCGAGCGACACCAGTGCCTCGGCGGCGGCCTTCGCCCCCGCGGCGGCCACCGGATCGTCGGCGTTCGGGGCGACGGCGCAGCCCGCGCCCAGCCGGTCGCCGTCACCCCATGCGACGCACAGCACCACCGGGGCGCCCAGCGCGTTCGGCACCTGGAACCAGCGGAGCCGCGCCCCGTCCGGGACGGGCAGTGGCGGCCCCGCCAGCGGTGGAAAGGCGCGGCCCCCGTACCAGGCGGTGGCCAGCGCGTGCCGTTCGACGACCTCCGCCAGGGCGGCGGAGCGGGCGGCCGGCAGGGAGGGCCCGGCGGCGATGCCCGCCGCGATCGGCAGGTGCGCCGGACGCCCGTCGATCTCCGCGTGCTCGCCGGGCGCGAGCCACACCAGCGATGCGGGGACCGGGCATTCGACGCCCGCGGCGGTGCGACCGGTGACCCAGTGGATCGGGGCGTCGCGGTCCAGCCCGGCGAACGGGAACCCGGGGCGCTCGTGCTGGCGGGACGAGTACAGCGCCAGGGCCGCGGGGTCGACGGCGGTGGCCCCGAGCCGTCGCCAGGTGGAGCGCACCAGCCGCCCGGCCGGGACCAGATGCCCCGCGTAGCGTTCGGCGGCCTCGCCCAGGGCGCGGCGGGCGGCGTCGTCCGGGCTCGTCCACGAGGTGCCGCCGACGACCGGGTTGCCGAGCGGTAACGCGAACGCCCCGGTGTCGGCGAGGTGGGCGGTCGCCGTGTGCAGCACGCCGTGGCTGCGGCCGGTGTCGAGAGCCCGCACCGGCCCGCAGCGCGGATCCAGCAGCCGGGCGGTCATGTGTGCGGCAGCGGGACGAGGTTGATCTCGTCCTCGGTGATCGGGACCCGCCGCAGGCCGAGCCGGACCGGGTCGGTGTACAGGCGCGTGCCGCCGAGGAAGGGAAACGCGGCGGGCGCGTTCGAGTAGGCGCCGGGCACCACGACGCGGGTCGCGCGGAACCCGGTGGCGGCCACGTCCGGGGTGGTCACGTCGACGGCGTGGGCGGTCAGCCCGGCGGCGGCCAGCCTCCCGAGGTACAGGTCGCAGGGGTCTCCGCCGGGCGACGGCAACTCCTCCAGGGCGAGGGGCGCGTGGTCGCCGGTGATGGGCTCCAGGTGGGGCCGCAGCCCCGGATCCAACCAGATCTGGCTGTGGCAGCCGAGGTCGGTCACGTCCCGGTAGTCGGCGCGGTAAGAGTCCGCATACCGCCGGTCGGCCCGGTGTGGGTGGAAGCACTCGATGGGGATGGTGCCCTCGCGGGCGGACGTCCAGATGTCGCCGTCCGGGTCGAGCAGCCCGAGCGCGTAGCGGCGCAGCGTGACCGCTTCGGCCAGCGCCTTGCGCACCGCGGCGGCCGGGTCGGGGCGCGCCGCCACACCGAACACCGCCAACTCGTGCTCGGGGTCCTCCAGCAGGACACCGAGTACGGCGACGTCGAACACGGTCGGCAGCGCCACGACCCGGTACCGGCACGGCCCGCGCGCACCGACCGCCCGCGCCCAGCCCGGCCCCGCCTCCGGCTCGGGCTCCAGGATCGGAGTCAGCCGGGGATGGTCGACGTGGACGGGACGGGCGGGCAGCCGGTTCGCCCACCAGATGACGGTGGCGTCCCGTTCGATGACCTCTTCGAGGGCGGCGGCGCGGGCCATCCGGTCGTCGGTGCCCGCGGCGATCCCGGCGAGCATCACGAAGTTGGTGACCGGTTCGGCGAGCCGCGGCGGCTGGTGGTAGTTGATGTACACCAGCGAGGCGGGTACCCACACCGGCTCCTCCGACGGCAGCGTCACACCCCGCGTCCACAGCACCGGCAGGTGGTCGGCGAAGGGGACGAACGGACAGCCCGGCACGGCGTACTGGGCCGCCGAGTACAGCGCCAGGTCGGCCGGGTCCACCGCGTTCTCACCCGCGGCGACGAGCTCGGAGCGGGTGGCCCGGCGCAGGTCGGCGGGCACGAAGTTGCCGCAGTACCGCTCCACCGCCTCACCGATGGCGCCGAGCCGGGCCCGGCCGGGGTCGCCGAACGCGGTGCCGGTGGAGACCCGGTCGGCGGGCCAGGGCAGCAGGCTCGCGATGTCGGCGATGTGCGTGGCGCACACGTCGAGGCTGGGCGGCCACCACGGCTCGGGCTCGGTGTGCACGACCTGGGTGATCACTCCGGTGCGCGGGTCGACCAGCGCTTCGGGATTCATCACGCCTCCTCGGCGGCGGGCTGCGGCAGCCGCAGCGGGCGGGGCTCGATCTCGTACCGGGCGGGCTCACGCGGGGCGCGGCGGCGTGGGACGCGTCCGGCGGTCAGCTCGACGTGCAGCCGGTCGGCGGCGGGCAGGGCGGCGGCGACGGGCGGCAGCCGCAGCTCGGCCCGGCCGGTGCCGCCGGGCAGGGCGGCGGTGCCGTCACCGAGCCGGACGCGGACGCCGTCGGCGCGCTCGTGGACGAGGGTCGCCACCAGCTCCACGGGGCGTTCGGCTCGGACGGTCACGGCGAGCAGCGCCGATCCGTGCCAGCTCAGCGGGCCTTCGGCGGTCAGCCGGACGACGTCGTCCCGGTCGGCGACGGCGGCCAGATCGGCGGAGTGCGGCAGCGAGGGGAACGGGTCGGCGGGATCGTGGACGAGAACGGTTCGATCCGCGGCGAGGGGCTCCTGCCGGTACGGGGCGCGGGCGGGCGGGCACGGGTCGCGGTCCCGCCATCCGGCGCCGAGGACCAGGCATCTGCGGGCATCGGTCCACTTGCCGCCCCGCGCGAGCGTGGCCAGCCAGCTCAGCATGAGGTCGTCGGCGTCGGGCTCGTCGGGCACGGCGATCGCGCACTCGGGCGAGAGCCGATGGGTGAGCGGAGACGCCCAACCGCCGATGACCACGGTGGGATCGGCGGCGAGCGCCGCGTGGCTCAGCGTGGTCTCCGCCGAACGGCAGAACCAGCTGCCCACGTGCAGGGTCGGGACGGACGTGGCCCGCACCCGACGGGCCACGTCGCGGGCCCGCGTTCCGAAGGCGTCGGGCTCCGGGGGCCAGGGTCCCACCGGCGCCGGCCACCGCTCGGGCAGCGCCGGGTCGCCCAGATCGGCGCCGAGCCCGGGGTCGAGCGCGAACGCCAACTCGAAGAGCCCCGGCCGGACGGCGGGCCCCGTCGCGAGTTCGGTGCGCCACCACAGCTCTTCGTCCAGCGGCGGCGTCCCGAGCACCGGCCACGGCTGCCGCGACGCCACCGCCCAGACCGCCGGATGGTTTGCCGCGCACCAGGCCGCGAACGCCTCGTATCCGGTCCCGGCCAACAGCACCCGGCCGTCGCACCAGGGCCGCGTGCTCACCCAGTCGTGGGTGGCGGCGCCGTCGGAGCCCTCGTCGCGGCCCAGCGTGAACGTCCCGCCGGAACGGTGCCGGCCGCGAAGGTCCTGAACGTAGGCGGCGACACCGTGGTCGGCCAGCGCGGCGGCCTGCGGCCACGCCCCGGCGGCCCCGTACGGGGTGCGCAGGACCACCACCGGCGCGGGCGTCCGGGCGGGCAGGAACAGGTCGCCGACGAGGGACACGCCGTCGGCGGCCCGGACGGCGATGTCCGTCTCGATCCGGCGGTCGCTCATGGGACCGGCCGCACCGGCTCGGGGACTTCGCGCATCAGCCCGGCGGGGACGGGAAGCACCGGGTGGCGGCTGACCTGCCCGGTGGCGGGGTCCACGCCGAGCTGCGCGCCGCGGCCGGGCGGGGCTTCCCCGCACAGCCAGCTCCGCACGTCCACGGCGATCAGCGCGGCGGCCATGGCGGCGCCGAGCGCGTCCGCCGGGTCGGGCTGGGGGCTTCCGCCGTCGTCCAGCCAGCGCCAGTAGGCCGCCAGTTCGGCGGGCCACGGGCTGGCGGCGAGCCGCCGGACCCTGGTGTCGGCGTACCCGACGTCCCCGGGCCCGGTGCGGAACGGGCCGGTGTACCAGCGGCGGCCCTCCGCGTGGCCTCGGTGCCAGGGCAGCCCGGCCTCCAGGCATCGGGCGTCCAGTTCGGTCCACCGCCGGTCGGGAAGCCAGGCCGCGCACGCCACGAGCACCGCCAGCTCGGGCGCCTCGTCGGCCAGGTCGCGTTCGGTGCCGCGCCGGACCGTGACGCCGGTCCGGGTGAGCAGGGAGCAGAGGGTCTCGGCGAGCGGGCCGCCTCCGGAGACCCCGACGATCCCGTGGCGAGGGGCGGGTGGGGCGAGGACGCCCTCTTTCTCGAACACCGGTCGCAACTCTGGTGCCCGCAGCTCGCCGACGCCGCCGTCCCCCGGTTCGACGGCCAGGAACTCCTCGGCGGGAGTGTGCACCAGCCAGCCGTCACCGGCCGGAATCAGCGACACCCCACCGGCCCAGCGCATGTCCTCGTCCATCCGGCCTTCCCGTCCCTAGTCTTGGAGAACCGGGTGCGGGCGTGATTCGCCCATGCCCGCACCCGGCCCCTCCTCATGTCACCGCCTCACGTCAGCGCCAGGCGATGCTGGACTGCCGCGCCGTGGCGTGGTTGGACGAGTGGAGCTGGCCGCGGCTCTTGGAGACCGTCAGCTTCGTGACCTTCATGCGTGCTCACCTCCGTTCTCTTCCGTGGGATCGCGATCGCTCGGGCCGTGCGCCTCACCGGAGAGGTCCCCGTGGCTTCAGGAACATCAGCACTTCACCCGCTCCCGCGAGCCCACGTCCCGAACACGCATTACAACGATAATGAAAACGGTTGTCAACGTCTCTAAGCTGACCCGTTATGGACAAACCCCTCCGAACCGCGTCCGATCCCCCGGCTCGGGGCCTGGTCAGCCTGCTGGTCGCCAACCGCGACTTCCGGCGGCTGTGGCTCGGCAACCTGATCAGTGTCTGCGGCGGCTGGTTCAGCGCGGTCGCGGTGTACGCGATGGTGTACGAGCACAGCGGCGAACCCCTCGCGGCGGGCGCCGCGCTCGCGCTGCGGTACCTGCCGGGCCTGCTGATCGGGCCGTGGGGCGGCGTGCTCGCCGACCGCGCGGACCGCCGTACGATCATGCTCGCCGGGGACGGGCTGCTCGCCGTCCTGGCGCTGTCCTTCCTGCTCGCCGACTCGCCGGGGACGCTGTGGCTGGTCTACCCCCTGACGTTCGCGTCCGCCGCGACCGGCTTCGTCTTCCAGGCCGCCCGCAGCGCCTGGATGCCGTCCCTGGTGCAGCCGGCGGAGTACGTGCTGTACTCGGCGGCCGTGCAGGTCAACGGGCTGCTCTTCCAAGCCGTCGGCGGGCTGGCCGGAGCGGCGGTCATCGGCCTGTTCGGGTGGCGTTGGGCGTTCGTGGTCAACGCGCTGTCGTTCCTGGTGTCCCTGCTGCTCACCGCACTGGTCACCGCGGGCGGCCGACGCGGCGCCGCGCGGCGGGCGTCCGGCTGGGCCGCCTCCTTTCGGGAGGGCCTGCGCACCGCTCGACGCACCCGGCTGATCGCCGCGCTGCTCTGCCTGGAGGCGGTGTTCTGCCTCGGCCTGGGCGGAATGATCACCGCCATGATCCATCTGGCCCTGCGGGTCCATGACCTCGGCGACGGAGGCACCGGCTGGTTCTACGCGGTCCAGGGCATCGTCGGCGCGGCTGGGCTGCTCGCCCTCGCCCCGCGCCTCCAGCGCGCGGACCCGAGGACCCGACTTCTGGTCATCGGGCTGTCCTGCCTCGGCGAGGGCGTCTGCACGGCCCTGCTCGGCCTCCCGACCGCCGCGTGGGCGGCCCTGACCCTATGGGGCATGGCCGCCCTCGCCGACGTCGTCTACGGGCCCACCGCCATCGCGGCCCTCCTGTCCGCCGCGGGCGACGAGATCCGCGGCCGCGTGATGTCACTGTGGAGCGCGGTCGCCACCGGCGCCCTCGCCCTCTCCGCCTTCGCCGCGGGCGCCCTCCTCGACGTCCTCGGCCACCGCGTCCTGCTCGTCATCCTCGGCACCCTCATGGCCGCCCCCGGTCTCGCCTGGCTGCTCGCCCTGCGCACCGGCGCCGTCCTCCGGCCCTCGACACACGACCGCAACCGCACCGACATGACCGTACGCCCCAAGACAACAGAAAACGGACATGCCTAACCGGCGCCGATCATGACAGGGCGGCACACCGACTCGAAGCGAGATTGCGTTTTCGTTGCCTAGAAAACGCGAACCCCATTATCGTGGCTTGGCCATTACACCTGACGCCGACCACGCTCCGCCGGGCAGGAACGATCATTACGTGTGGTGGCCATACGCATGCGCGCCCGTCCGCGAACCGGTGGACTATGTACCGTACGCCGACAGGAATGTCGAAATGATCTAGGGAGATCATGCGGCCCATACCGGAATCCGCGCCCAGTTCCGTCCCCGAAAGTCGAGCCGACATGGTGCGGCGCCGCGTGGTCGAGGCCGTCAGCGACGCCATGTACTCGGTCCGGCACGTCGAACACGGTGAACTGCACCTCTACCTCGCGCTGTTGCAGGACCGGTTGCCGATCTACGTGGGCACGGTCACCGATCTCCACGCCCAGGTCGGGCAGGCCGACGTGCGCAAGAACCTCATGCTGGTCGCGGAGGCGACCATCGGCTTCTACAACGAGGTTCTGACGGCGAAGGCGGCGGTTCTGGCCAGCCCCGCGCAACTGGTCCGGCTACGGGAGGTGATGCTCCCCCGGCAACTCGGCCCGCACCAGGCGGAGCAGGCGGTCGCCGCCTACCTCCGCCAGGAACAGGAACTCGGACGGGTGGCGGCGGACGTGGAGACATCGGGCGCGGCCCGGCTGCTGCTCGGCGCCTGCCTCAACTATGTCTTCACCGTCCTCCTGCTCGGTGACGACATCCTGCCCCCACGCGAGGAATACGTCGCCGACCTCGTCCAAGCCCTACGCCTACCCCCTGACCCCGACCCGGCACCATAGCCTTCTCGTCGGAAAACGGTTCTGGCCGCGGTGAATTCAGGTCGGCGGCTGGCCGCTGCCGGGGCACGTCGCACGTGATCCGGCCGGTTGATGCGTGGGCGTGGGCTGGCCCTGACCAGCGGAAGTGCTTGCGCCACAGGACGGGCGGTTCGCCATCAGAGGGCCTCTCGTTGCCTGAACTCACTTTCTTTGGTGCGCTGTTGCCCAGCACCTAGTGTGTGGCGAAAGAGCCCAAAAATGACCGCGCCCGAATGGCACAGAACCCTTACTCCGAACGGCTGCTGGGTCGTGCCGAGCTTGGCATCTTGCGAGTAGCCGCGAACATCGATCAGTTCGTCGTTTCCGCCGTTGTTCAGCAACGCAACCAGATGACGCTCGACGTCAGCGGTGGTGTAGGGCCCTGTGGGCGCCAACTCCGGGATATCGACCGGCGTGGGCGGTTGCCCTGTGACGATCTTCTCGTCTGAACCCGAGGCGTCCCCGCTAGGTGGGGCCGTACGAACCCACTGGACATGCACCTGAGCCTTATTGGCCAAGACGATGCGGGTACCGAACGTGAGCCCGTCCACACCGGACTCCACCTCGGAGATCGCCGGACTCTTCGCATCAGTGAGAGTCTGCTCTGCCCATGGGTGAAAGCGGTCGAGCCTCATGTACGTCCCTAACTCCTTGTTCGCCCTGCCCGACGGATGACCAGGCCCCAGTATGACGCCGAACCGGCGGTGAACACGCCGGTCGCTCTGGTTCTCAAGGGGCCGCTGTTCTGGGCCGTCGGGTGAGGAGGGTGGCGGTCAGGAGGAGGGCCAGGAGGGCGGCGAGGATGACGAGGGTCGCGGCCACGCCGAGGGAGGGGGCCGCGAGGGTGGTGAGAAGGATGAGAGCCGCCGTGAGCACGATCGTTTCGAGGCGGACGGACGGACGGCGCATCGGAACATGCAGGAGCCACAGCATGACCAGGGCCAGCGCGAGCGGGACGGCGACCGCGGCGATCACGGTCTTCTCGTCGGCCTTGATGTGGTCGCCCGCGGAGACGACCGCGGTCTCCAGCCCGGCGCCGACGGCGGCGAACGCGGCGAAGATGACGTAGTGGCCGTAGCCCCAGCCGAACGACCAGTCGCGGCGGACGGCCAGGCCCTCGCCCGCGGGTTCGGAGAAGTAGATCCACCAGAGCGTGAAAGGGATGGCGAGGCCCGCCAGAGCGATGGTGCCGAGTTCGCCGCTCAGACCGTGTTCGACCGAGTCCTGGACGGCGTTGGTCGAAGCGAGGACGCTCTCGCCCAGCAGGATGATGGTGAACAGGCCGTAGCGTTCCCCGATGTGATGCGGATGCCAGGTCGTGGTGCCCGCGCGTTCCGCGATCAGCGGGACGGACAGTTCGAGGACGACGAGCACGAGGAACAGCCAGCGGGAGCCGTCCCCCGGCAGCGCGAGGTAGGAGAGCCAGAGAGCCTGGAGGACGGAGACTCCTACCGCGTACCGGATCGTCGTGCCGCGTGACTCGGGATGGGCGACGGCGGCGCGGATCCACAGGGACACCAGGCCGACGCGCATGACGAGGTAACCGATCGTGACGGTGGTGAAGTCGCCGTCGAACGCGTCCGGCACCCCGGCCGCCAGGAGCAGGACGCCCGCCATCTGCACGAACGTCATGACCCGGTACGGGACGTCGTCGGTGTCGTACGCGGACGCGAACCACGTGAAGTTCATCCACGCCCACCAGATGGCGAAGAACACCATGAGGAACGGCAGCACGGCGTCGCCCGTGTGGTCCTCCTCGGTGGCGTGCGCGAGCTGCCCGGCGATCTGCGAGACCGCCGCGACGAACGTCAGGTCGAAGAGCAGTTCGAGCGGGCTGGCCGCGCGGTGCGGCTCGTCCACGTCACGGGCGACCATCCGACTACGGAGCGCATCCATGCGCTCACTCTGTCAAAGGAACGCGGGACCCCGGCGGAGGAGGGTCTCGTAGAGCATCCCCTGGACGTTCTCCCGCACATGATCGGTGATGTTGAAGACCGTCATCGGGTCGTCGGCGCTGTCGGCGTCGTACTCGTCGAGGGTCATGGGCTCGCCGAACCGGATCATCCACTTGGACGGCAGCGGGATCAGACCCGCCGGGCCGAGCAACGGGAACGTCGGAGTGACCGGGAAGTACGGAAGGCCGAGCAGGCGGGCCAGGGGCGGAATGTCGCCGATCTTCGGGTAGATCTCCTCGGCGCCGACGATGGCGCACGGGACGATGGGGACGCCCGCGCGCAGGGCGGTGCCGACGAAGCCGCCGCGGCCGAAGCGCTGGAGCTTGTACCGGTCGGCGAACGGTTTGCCGACGCCCTTGAAGCCCTCGGGGAACACGCCGACGAGTTCGCCCTTGGCGAGCAGGCGGGCGGCGTCGGACTTGCAGGCGAGCGTGTGCCCGCCCTTGCGCGCCAGGTGCCCGAGGACCGGGATCTGGTAGACGAGGTCGGCGCCGAGGAGGCGGATCCGGCGATCGGCGTGGTCGTGGACGGCGACCGACAGCATGAGCGCGTCGATGGGAATGGTGCCGGAGTGGTTCGCGACGAGGAGCGCGCCGCCGTCCGGGATGTTGTCGACGCCGCTCAACTCGACGCGGAACCAGTGCTCGTACAGGGCGCGGGCCGGGGGCAGCAGGACCGTGCGCGCGAAGTCGGGGTCATAGCCGAACTCGTCCACCTCGTAGTCGCCGGCCAGGCGGCGCCGCAGAAAGGCGAGGCCGGATGCTATGCCGCGTTCCAAAGTGCCGGGTTCGGTCATCGCGGTGTCCGTCCGAAGAGGGCGGTCAGCGGGCCGTGGCCCTGGGCGGCGGTGAAGTCGGCGAATGCGGCCTCGGTGCTGTACTTGGGACGCCACGACAACTCGTCCTCCAGAGCCGTGGTGTCGATGACGCGGCCGTACTTGAGCCAGCGCAGCAGCTCCGGTGAGAACCCGGACAGTCCGGCGAACCGTCGTCCCATGTCACCGAGCATCGACAGGGACGGCGACGGGACGGGCACGGAAGGGCGTCCCGCTCGGCGAAGGGCCTGGGAGAGCAGCAGGACGCCGTCTCCGGCGACGTTGAAGCAGCCGGGGTGGTCCTCGACGGTCATGCGCCGCAGCACCTCGACGCCGTCGTCCTCGTGGACGAACTGGAGCCGCGGATCGAAGCCCAGCACCGTCGGGACGACCGGCAGCCGCAGATACCGGGTGACGAGAGAGTCGACACCGGGGCCGAGGAAGTTCGCGAACCGCAGCACCGACACGGCCAGGTCGGACCGGCGCCGCGTCAGCCCGCGGACGTAGCCTTCGATCTCGCCCGCGTCCTTGGCATAGCCCGACCGCGGCGCCTCGACCGGCTCGTCCCGTTCGGTGAACACCGCCGGGTCCATCGGCGAGGAACCGTAGACGGCCGCCGAGGACCGCACGACGAGCTTGCGTGTGTCGGGCGAACGCTGGCACGCCGCGAGAAGCTGCATCGTGCCGATGACGTTCAGCTCCTTCGCCTTCGCCCGCGGGACGGACGAGGACGTGACGAGGCTGAGATGCACCACGGTGTCGACCCCGGCCGACGCGATGAGGTTCGCGATGCTCGGGGTGCGGATGTCGACGCGGACGAACTCGGTGCGTCCGAGGGACACGCCGTGCGACGTGTCGGGCGGCACGGTGTCCACTCCGATGACACGCTCGATGCCGGGGTCGGCCTGGAGCGTGTTCGCGACCCGCGCCCCCAGGAAACGGGACACGCCCGTGACGAGGACGACACGGGCCGCGGCGGCGGGCAAGGAGGACACTGTGCGCCCCACCCCTTACGGCGTGACGGCTACTTCTTGTTGCGTCGCTGGATGCGCGTCTTCTTCAGCAGCTTGCGGTGCTTCTTCTTGGCCATCCGCTTGCGACGCTTCTTGATGACAGAGCCCACGAGACCTCGCTCGGCATATCCGGTGGTGTGCAGGAGACGGACGTGCCGCAGGCGAGCATCACTCGAAACGCGCGCACGGTCCGCCGCCCAAGGGTACCGCTGTACCGAGCGGTTTCACGCGTTGGGCCGCTTGATGGAGCCGCTTGGCGGACGTGCGAGATGCCACGGGCGTACGGGGCCTGGCACCGCGCGTCGCGCGGCGCCGGGCACCGTTCCGCGTGGGCGGGCTTGCCCGGTGGCCGTGGCCGCCACCGCCCGTCCCACTCGATGTCCGGACCGTTCACCGGTCCTCGCCCTGTTCCCCAGCTTCGGGACGATCCCTGGGGGCCGTCCCGACGCCCCCTGCACGGCCGGGTGTGGAGTAGGCGGCGGGGTCATGGTTCATGCCCCGCCCTTACCCGTTATCCGGCTTCGATGTACGCGTCGCGCAGGTAGTCGTGAACGGCCTGCTCGGGAACCCGGAACGAGCGGCCCACGCGGATCGCGGGAAGCTCGCCCGAGTGGACGAGGCGGTAGACGGTCATCTTGGACACCCGCATCACCGCCGCCACTTCGGCCACGGTCAGGAACCTGACCTCGCTCAGAGGTCGCTCGCCTGAGGTCATCGGACGCCCTCTTCCACACGTGCCGCGCACCGGCCCTTCGGGTGACTTTGATCACGCACGTGTACATCCTCCAGCGTAAATCGCGTACCGGCAGTCGCAAGAGGGGAGTTCCGCACATTTCCGTATCCCGACCTGACCTGAAGGACACAGTGCTGAGTCCGTACACAGCGTGGACATGACGGCACAACGAGTGGCCGGACGAACGGTTGTCAACCAGAACCCCGGCTTGACCTGCGGTTCCCGGGTCACCGATGGCGTTGCGCAAGCTCATGCGTCTCTATACGGCCCGCCTGTCACACGCAGTCACAGCCGAGCGGCCCCAACACGGGGGTCCGGCGGCCGGGCGGATCGGGTCAGCCGGGGTCCCGCAGACCCGCGCGGCCCAGGATGTAGGCGGTCAGGGGCGCGTAGAGCTGCGGAGACACGCCGTCGTCGAGCGGAACGACCACGTCGATCTTGCCTTCGGCGGCGCCCGCGAACAGCGCGGGATCGTTACAGTCCGCGAATCCGACGGTGTCGATGCCCGCCTGACCGGCGGCTCCGGCCCAGCCATGATCGGCGATGGCCAGATCCGGCCAAAAATCAGGTTTAGCTTCCGGAGAGTCCGCGGAAACGGTACCGGCCAGCTCGCGCAGCATGGCCTCCATCGGCTGCGGGTCGTGCGTGTGATGCGTCCGGTGGTCGTCCTCCAGCATCGCCACGCCCGGCGGGGCGTAGACGATCCGTCGCAGGTCCGAGCCGCCGTGGCCGGTCTCGATCTCGTACGTCCAGCCCGCCGCGGGCGTGAGCAGGCGGCACCCCGCCCCGTCCAGCGCCCGCGCGACCGCCTGGTACAGCGGCGTCAGCGTCGCCGGATGACCGGTCGCGATCACCACGTTCTCGCGGCGGCGGGCGGCGAGGCCGATGCGGTCCCCCATCGCCTCCAGCGTGTCGAGCGTGATCTCCGGGTCGATCGTGTCGACACCGAACTCGTGGCGGGGGTCGGGGTCGACGCCGCAGCGCTCGACCATCATCTCCAGGACGGTCTGCTCCGTCCACGACGGCTTCAGTTCGAGGCCGAACTGGTAGTACGGGTGCCCGGCGACCATCCGCCGGTAGTGCCGCAGATTGTTCTCGCGAGGTGTCGCCACCTCGCCCGCGATCATGTTCCGGACGAGGTGGGCGCGCAGCTCGTCCCGTGTCGGTACCGGGGGGATCGAGGTCATCGGGGCGTCACTCGTCCGTCATCGGGTCGATTCCATGCTCGGGGAACACCGCTCGCCGCGTCGCCAGGATCGCCTGGTCGATCGGGCTCGCCGGATCGTAGCCGTCGCCCCACCTGTTGACCTCCACTGTCGCCGTGTCCGTCCCGTCCGTCATCCGGCGCGGAGCGACCTGCCCGGTGCGCCGGAGGACGAAGTCGCGCCACCCCCCGGGCGTCGGCGTGTCCGGCGGGATCGGGGCGCCCGCCGCCTCCGCCAGCAGGTGGGTCCACGCCCGGGGGACGACCTGCACCAGCTCGTAGCCGCCGCCCCCGGTGAGGATCCAGCGGCCGCCCGCGGTCTCGTGCGCGAGCGCGTGCAGCAGCCCGTACGCCGTCCGCTGCCCGTCGACGCTGAGGGTGAGGTGCGCGAGCGGGTCGAGCGTGTGACCGTCCGCGCCCTGCTGCGTGACGAGGACGTCCGGGCGGAACCGGCGCAGCAGCGGCGGGACGATCGCGTCGAACGCGCGCAGCCACGGCCCGTCGCCGGCGCCCGGCGGGAGCGAGATGTTGGCGGACGTGCCCGCGGCGCCCGTCTCGTCCGGGAATCCGGTGCCGGGGAACAGCGTCCGCGGCGACTCGTGCAGGCTGATCGTCAGGACGCGCGGGTCGTCATAGAAGGCGGCCTGCACGCCGTCGCCGTGATGGACGTCGATGTCGACGTAGGCGACACGCTCGGCGCCGTTGCGCAACAGCCACGCGATGGCGATCGCCGGGTCGTTGTAGACGCAGAAGCCGCTGGCGGCGCCACCGAGCGCGTGGTGCAGGCCACCGGCGATGTTGGCGGCGTGCTCGGCGCGTCCCGACCACACCGCCTCGGCGGCGGCCACGGACGCGCCCGCGACCAGGGCGGACGCCTCGTGCATGCCCGGGAACACGGGGTTGTCGGGGGTGCCGAGACCGTGCCGGAGATCGGCCGCGCCGGTCGCGCCCGCCTGCTTGACGGCCGCGATGTAGGGCTCCTCGTGGACGAGCCGGAGCTGCTTGTCGTCGGCGGGCTCGAACCCCGACACCCGCACGTTCGGCCGGTCCAGTACGCCGAGTTCCCGGGCCAGCGCCATCGTCAGCTCGACGCGCACGGGGTTCAGCGGGTGGCCGGAGCCGAAGTCGTAGGAGACGAGCCGTTCGTCCCAGAAGATCTCCAGCCCGCAGTTCTCGGGGCCTGACGACCCGGTGGACGCGGCACTGCACATGCACTCACGGTATCGCGGCCCGGCTCACGCCTTCACTCCGCACGCAGCGCGATCACCGGGTCGAGACGGCCCGCGCGACGAGCCGGGACCACCCCGAAGAACACGCCGACGCCGGCGGACACCGCGAACGCGACCGCCGGGGACCACCAGGTGATCGCCGCCGGAACCGGCGACAACGCGGAGATCGTCAGGGCGCCGGCGACGCCGAGCACGATGCCCGCGACACCGCCCAGCGTCGTCAACAGCACGGACTCCACCAGAAACTGGGCGAGGATGTCGCGTTGCCGCGCGCCGAGCGCCTTGCGGAGGCCGATCTCCCGCGTCCGCTCCCGGACACCCACGAGCATGATGTTGGAGACGCCGACACCGCCGACGAGGAGCGAGATCGCGGCGATCGCGGCGAGGACGCCGGTGAGCGCGCCGAGGACCGTGCCGATCGTGCCGAGCAGCTGCGTCTGCGTGATCGCGGAGAACTTCTCGCCCCGGTACCGGGACTCCAGCGCGTCCACGATGTCGCGTTGCAGGCGCGGCACGTCGTCCTTGGACGGGGCGCGGACGGCGATGAAGTCGACCCGGTTCACGCCGAACAGGCGCTGCGCGGTGGTGACCGGGACGTGCACCTCCGAGTCACGGGCCTGCCCGAACGTCGACCCGATCTCCGACAGGACGCCGACGACCCGGAACCGGGTGCCGCCCGCGACGGAGATCTGCCGTCCGACCGGGTCGACGTCGCCGAACAGGCGGCGGGCGGTGCCCGCGCCGAGCACGACGACGCGGCGGCGGGTCTCCACGTCGGTGCGGCTCAGGTACCTGCCGCGGCGCAGCGGACGGTCGAACACGTTGTTGTAGTGGTCGTTCGTGCCGACGACGTTCGCGAACGTCTCCTCGCGCCCGGCCCGGACCGTCTCGCCGGAGCTGAGCCCGACCGCGATGCCCTCCTCGTCACCGGTGACGCGGCCCAGGTAGCCGACGTCGTCCAGCCGCATCCGGCTGATGCTGGGGGCGGAGCCGAGGGCGAACTCGCCGGGCGCGACGAAGATGATGTTGGAGCCGAGGCCCTCGATCTCCGACCGCACGAGGTCGCGGGCGCCGGTGCCGATCGCGACCAGCACGACGACCGCGGCGACGCCGACGACCACGCCGAACATCGTCAGCGCGCTGCGCAGCCGGTTGACGCGCAGCGCGTCGGCGGCGACCCGGAACGACTCGACGAACCTCATGTGCGGCTCACGTCCCGTCCCGCACGTCGCGTTCGACGCGGCCGTCGCGGATGTGGATCTGGCGGCGGGCACGCGCCGCGATGTCCGGTTCGTGGGTGACGAGGACGACGGCGACGCCGCGTTCGGCGTTGAGGCGTTCGAGGAGGTCCATGACGTCGTGGCCGGTGCGGGTGTCGAGGTTGCCGGTCGGCTCGTCGGCGAGGACGACGCCGGGGTCGCCGACGAGCGCGCGGGCGATCGCGACGCGCTGCTGCTCGCCGCCGGACAGCTGGCCGGGACGGTGCCCGAGGCGGTGTTCGAGACCGACCGTGGCGAGGGCCTCGGCGGCGCGGCGGCGCCGCTCCGTCCGCGACACGCCCCGGTAGACGAGCGGCAGGGCCACGTTGTCGCGGGCGCTGGTCCGGGCGAGAAGGTGGAACGACTGGAAGACGAAACCCACGTGGGCGTTGCGGAGTTCGGCGAGTTCCCCGTCGGAGAGCTTGGCGACGTCCCGGCCGGAGATGCGCAGCGTCCCGGTCGTCGGACGGTCCAGACAGCCGAGCAGGTGCATCAGCGTCGACTTGCCCGACCCGGACGGCCCGAGGATGGCTGCGAACTCACCTTCGTCTATCCGCACGCTGACCCCGCGTAGGGCGGTGACGTCCACGCCTTCCATCCGGTAGGTGCGGGTGACGTCCACCGCTTCGAGCGCGGCGGGCGCCCGCTCCGCGGCGGTCTCGGTCACCGCGCGTCCGTGGTCACGGGTCCAGCTCCTGTCCCCGCTCCACGGAGTCGGCGCCGCGAACGACGATCCGTTCGCCTTCCTGGAGGCCGCGCGTGACCTGGACGGTGGCGTCCCCTTGCGCGCCCAGACCGACGACCCGGCGTTGGGCGCGTCCACCGGACACCACCCAGACGACCGATTCGCGTCCGCTGCTGACGATCGCGGACGACGGTACGGCGAGCACGGCCCGGGCGTCGCGGACCCGCAGGAACACCACCGCGCTCATGCCGGGCTTCGGGCGCGGGGCCGTCCCGCCGCCCGACAGGGTCCCCTCGCCGAGCGCGAGGGTCACCTTGTAGGTGACGCCGCCGCCGTTCGACTGTTTGGGCGTGACACCGATTCCCGTCACCTCGGCCTTGTAGGAGCCTCCCTGGACGGCGTCGAACTCGACATCGGCCTGAACGCCCTTCCTGACCTGGAGGACGTCCGTCTCGTCCACGTCGGCGAAGAGGGAGAGCCTCGACACGTCCGTGACCGTCACGATGGCGTCGCCGCCGACCACGGGCGCGCCGGTCGCGATGGCCGAGGCGTCCTTGGCCGCGCCGCCACCGCCCAGATCCCCCAGACCCGCCGGACCGCCCTGAGCCTGAACGCCCTGCGGAAGCTGGTCCAAGAGATCGCCGAGGCCGCCCTGTGCCCCGCCCGCGGGCCCGCCGAGACCGACGACGCCGTCGAACGGGGCCCTGATCGTCAATTCCTGGACGGTGCGTTCCGCGGCCCGCACCGCCGCCCGCGTCTGCACGCGCTGCGCGGCGGTGATCGAGGACATCGTCGCGCCGACGCTGCCGAGGCCCGCGTTCAGCCTGGCCACCGCGGTGCGCGCCGCCGCGGCGGCCGTCCGGTACTCCGCCTCCGCCCGGGTGATCCCGGCCAGGACGAGGGCGCGCTGCCGCGGATCCGCGATCCTGAGGGCGATCTTCCGGGCGGCGGCGAACCCCTCGCGGGCCGACCGGTCCGTCCGGTGCTGGTAGCCGGACAGGTCGAGACGCGTGGGCATGGTCCCCGACCCTGCGGACACGGAACGGTCGGCCTCGCGGGCCTGCGCGAGCCGTTCCCGCGCCTCCGGTGAGGAGATCGTGGCGAGGACGTCGCCCTCGCGCACGCGGTCGCCGTCCGCCACGTACAGGCGCTTGACCGTGCCCTTGGCGGGCGCGCGGCGCACGGCCGTGGCACGGGCCGACACGGTGGCGGGCGCCTCCACGACCTCGGCCACATCGCCCCGCTCGACGCGGCCCACCTGGACCGTGGCGTCGCCGCCTCCGCCGGTGCACGCGCTGAGACCACCGGCGAGCAGGCCACCGGCCACCAGCGCGGACAGGTAATGCTTCTTGCGGAGCCGGGAGGGCACGTGGGCATCGTAAGGGACGGCAACGGACTCGATGACCGAAACGCCCGAAACAACTGATCTTGATGTCGGGCTAGGCGTGACCCGCGCGCTCGCGCCCCGGGGCCGCGTCGTCCTGGCGTCCCCCACGCGTGGCGGTGAGGAACCCGGCCAGCGCGGCGACCGTCGCGACGCCCTCCCCGACCAGGCTGATCGTCTTCTCGGTGTACCAGACGGGCTCGTGCATGGCGGGCAGCGGTCCGAGGGCGCCGACGTCGACGTAGTAGTAGAAGAGGAGCGCGCCGACCGCGCTGCCCGCCACCAGGAAGGCCAGCGCGTACGTCCAGCGGGTCGCGTAGGTGAGGATCAGCACCGCGACGACCCCGGCGACCGCCGCCTGGACGCGGAAGAGCAGCTCACCGTCGATGGAACCGCCCTGGACGAAGGCCATCTCCGGCGCGAATCTCCAGTGCACGATCGCGTCGGCCGCCAGTCCGGCGGCGACGAGCAGGCGGAGTATGAGTCCCATACCTCCTACACGGGCGGAACCCCCCGATCGGCTCAATGTTGAAAGATGAACTTTCGATCGGAGGCGGCCGGGTTCATCCCTCGGCGAGTTCGCGTCCCCGGTTCCGGGCGGCCTCGATGGCCTCCAGGACGGCGGCGCGGACGCCGTGCCGCTCCAGCTCGCGGATCGCGGAGATCGTCGTCCCGCCCGGGGACGTGACCGCCTCGCGCAGCAGCACCGGATGCTCCCCGGAGTCGCGGAGCATCACCGCGGCGCCCACCGCCGACTGGACGACCATCTCCAGCGCGGCGGCGCGCGGCATGCCGAGCAGGATGCCCGCGTCCACCATCGCCTCGACGAGGTAGTAGAAGTACGCGGGGCCGCTGCCGGACAGGGCCGTCGCGCCGTCCTGCAACGACTCGGGGATGCGCAGCACCTTCCCGACCGGCGACAGCAGCTCCTCCGCCAGCTTCAGATGCTCCTCCCCGGCGTGCGACCCGGCCGAGATCACGCTCATCGCCTCGTCCACATGGACGGGCGTGTTCGACATGACCCGCACCACCGGCACGCCCTCCGGCAGCCGCGCCTCGACGAACCCGGTCGTGATGCCCGCCGCCATCGAGATCACGAGCCGTCCGGGCGGGACCCGGGCACCGATCTCGTCCAGCAGAACGCCCATGTCCTGGGGCTTCACGGCGAGGACCAGCGTCTCGGCCGTCGCGGCGGCCTCCGCGTTCGACACGATCTCGACGCCGTACCGTTCCCGCAGCAGCGCGGCCCGCTCCTCGCGGCGGACGGTCGCCATCAGCTCCGACGGGCGGCGCCCGGCCCGGAGCACCCCGGACAGCAGCGCCTCGCCCATCTTCCCGGCACCCAGAATCGCGATCATCGGCATACCTTGACGTGGGAGAACATCGATCGGTCCAGCCTATCGCCGCGCCCTTCCCCGGCGCGGTTCAGGACCGTCCGACCAGGGCGCGCATGAAGAAGCGGAGATTGGCGGGCCGCTCCGCGAGACGCCGCATGACGTACCGGTACCAGTCGTGCCCGAACGCGACGTAGACGCGGACCTGCGCGCCCTGCGCGGCGAGCCTGCGCTGCTCCTGCGGACGTATCCCGTACAGCATCTGGTACTCGAACGTGTCGGCGTCCCGTTCGTTCAGCACGGTCAGCGCGCCGGCGATGTCGATGAGCCGCGGATCGTGCGTCGCGAGCATCGGGTAGCCCTTGCCGGCCATGAGCACCTTCATGCACCGCACGAACGACCTGTCGACCTCGTCCTTGTCGGTGAACGCGACCGACGCGGGCGCGGCGTAGGCGCCCTTGCACAGCCTGACGCGCGACCCCTCGTACGCCAGTTCCGCGCAGTGCTCCTCCGCCCGCCGCAGATACGCCTGGACGACGGCGCCCACGTCGGGGAAGTCGCGCCGCAGCTCGTGGACGATCCGCAACGTCGAGTCGACGGTGGTGTGCCCCTCCATGTCGAGCGTGACCGTCGTACCGGCCGAACGGGCGGCCGCGCACACCAGGCGCGCGTTGTCGAGGGCGAGGTCTTCGTCGAAGGTCTGACCGACCGCCGAAAGCTTCAGCGACACCTCGGCGCGTGTACCGAGCCCGGAGGAGCCGAGCCGTTCCAAGAGTTCGACGTACCGCTGGACGCTCGTCTCCGCCTGCCCCTTGTCGTGGGTGTCCTCACCCAGCACGTCCAGGGTGACGAGCAGGCCCTCGCCGGTCAGGTCGGTGGTGACGCGCTCCGCGTCCTCGATCGTCTCACCGGCGATGAACCGGCGGACGACGTCGTCCGTGAACGGCGCGGTCTCCACGACCCTGCGCGCGCCGCCACTGCGCGACGCGGCGAGCAACGCCTGACGAAGCACTGTGCGAACTCCTCGTTAACGGACCTCACGACCAGGTTATCTTCGCCGCTCAGAACCCGACGCTCCGGACCCGGCCCTCCGGACCCGACGCTCCGGAGCCCGCTAGGACACCGTGCCGAGACCGCTGCCACCGCCGTGCTGCCGCACGTACTCGTCCATGCGTGCGGTCTTGACCGCCTCGAACAGCGTCTTCGCCTTCGCCTGGTTCAGGAACACGACGCTCTGCTTGGCGCGCATTCCGGTGCCCTTGTGCGGGGCCGTCAGAAACACCACGTCCGACGCCCGGACGTTCCGCATGCTGAGCGCCAGCGAACGCAGGTCGCCCGCCGACACCTCCTCGTCCACGCTGATCGACTTGGTGAGCGCCGACAGGAACCGGTCGAGCTTGAGCGGGTTCGTGAGCGTCCCACGGGCCGCGGCCTGCTTGGCGAGGGCGCCGAGGAAGGCCTGCTGCCGCCTGATCCGGTCGAAGTCGCCGTTCGGCAGGTTGTAGCGCTGCCGGACGAACAGCAGCGCCTCCTCACCGTCGAGTTTCTGCTGGCCCGCCGTCCACTGCTTCTTGCGCGCCGGGTCGTACACGCTCTGCTTGATGTTGACGGTGACGCCGCCGAGCGCGTCCGTCATCGACTTGAACCCCTCGAAGTCAATGGCGCCGTAGTGGTCGACCCGGATCCCGGTGAGGTTCTCGATCGTCTCGATCAGCAGCTTCGGCCCGCCGAACGAGAACGCCGCGTTGATCTTCTGGTTGCCGTAGCCGGGGATCTCGACCCACGAGTCACGCGGGAACGAGACGATGTACGCCTTCTTCCGGTCCGCCGGCAGATGCAACAGCATGATCGTGTCGGTGCGCTGCCCGCCCGGCTTCCAGACCTGGTTGCCCTCGCCGGTCGTGGCCGCGTCCGCCCGCGAGTCCGAGCCGACGAGCAGCCAGTTCTCGGTGCCCTTCACGTTCGGCCCCGGCCGCTGCGGCCCCGCGGGCATCACGCCCTGGATACGGTCGATGTTGCCGTTGTAGGACGACTGCCGCTGCCACACCAGCCCGCCGAGGCCCGCCACGACCAGGGCGACGAACACCCCGACCGCGATCAGGACCCGGGGCCAGCGGCGCCTGCGCTCCCGCGTGCCGTCGCCGCCGTCCCCCCAGAACACCGCGTTCTCGGCGCCGTCCGTCCCGGCCCCGCCGCTCGCACCACCGCCCGGACCGCCCGGACCGCCGCCCGGGGCGCCGCCGCCCTCGCGTGGCTCGCCGGACTGCTGTGGCGCGGGGGCGCCGGGAAGATCTCCGGAGGTCATGCCGCCGAAGCTACCAGCCCGATCATGCGGGGAAGGCCCGAGCCGAACGGGATGTCCGATTCAGGCGACCCCGGGGCCGAGGTAAACCCGACCGGCGGCGCAGGGGTCGTCAGGACGCGAGACAGCGCTGGATGGTGGGCGCCACGATGTCGACCAGTTCGTCCTCGGAGGCGGACGCCAGCGGCTCGACGCGCACGACATGGCGCAGGATCATCAACCCGATCAGTTGACCGGCCGCGGCCTGGATGCGGAGCGGAGGAGCGTCGACGGCCTTCCCCGCCCGGCTGAACAGCACGGACGTGATGAACTCGCGCAGCAGAGCCGCCGCGCGCTCGTTCGTCATCGCCGAGCGGAGCATGGCGAGCAGCGGCGAGCGGCGCTCCTCGTCCCGCCAGACCTCCAGGAAGGTCCGAACCATCAGCTCCCCGGCCTGGTCCCTGGGGACGGACGCGACCCGCGACAGGACGACCGCCGGGTCCATCGGGAAGCGCAGCGCCTCGACGAACACGCCTTCCTTGTTACCGAAGAAATGGTGGACGAGGGTGGGGTCGACTCCGGCGGCGCGGGCGATGGCGCGCAGCGACGTCCCGTCAAAGCCCTTCTCGGCGAAGAGGTCGCGTGCCGCCGCGAGGATCTCCTCCCGCGTCTCCGTGGGGCCGGGCCGCCGCCCGGGACCGCGCCCGGAACGTCCCGCGCCCCGCGAGGGGTCGGTCACCGCGAGCCCCGGCGGGTGACCTCACCCGCCGGGGTGACCTGCCAGGTGCGGTCGGCGGCGGCGAGGTGCAGGCGGGTGAACGCCAGCGCCTCGGCGAGGTCCTCCATCCGCTCCACCCGGCTCGCCGCGCGGCGCGTGTTGATCTCCATGACGATATGGCCGCCGAAACCGCCCTCGGCGAGGCTCTCCAGCATCTCCGCGCACGGCTGGTTGCCACGGCCGGGCACGAGATGCTCGTCCTTGTTCGTGATGCCCACGCCGTCGGCGAGGTGGATGTGCCGCAGCCTGTCCCCAAGGCTCTCCGCCATGTCGAGGGCGTCGGAACCGGAGACGGCGGTGTGGGAGAGGTCGAGCGTCACATGCGGATAGTCCTGGTCGACCGGGTTCCAGTCGGGCAGGTACATGCCCGCCTCGGCGCCGCGCGCCTTGAGCGGAAACATGTTCTCCACGGCGAACAGCACGTCCGTCTCGTCCTGCATGCGGGCGATGCCGTCGACGAACTCCTTGGCGTACTCGCGCTGCCACCGGAACGGCGGGTGGACGACGATGACCTCGGCGCCGAGCTCCTCGGCGACCTCCTTGGAACGCACCAACTTGCCCCAGGGCTCGCGCCCCCAGACCCGCTGGGTGAGCAGCAGGCACGGCGCGTGGATCGACGTGATCGGCATCTGGTGGTAGTCGGACAGCCGCCGCAGAACGTTCAGGTCCTGCGAGGAGGCGTCCGTGGAGACCATGACCTCGATGCCGTCGTAGCCGAGCAGCGCGGCGATCTCGAACGCGCTCGGGACCTTCTCCGGGTACACCGACGCGGTGGAGAGCGTGATCGGCGCGTCCGGAACACGGAGGGCCGGTGAAGGGACGCCATTGTGCTGCGCGGTCAAGGCTTCCTCGCCAGGAATGGTCGCTCGGCAGTGGTCGTAGGGCCGACGGTCGAAAGGTGCTGTACGCAAGCAAAGCCTATGCGGCCTTCGCGGTGATGAAACCCTGGCCCCGCGTGATGCTGGTTTCTCTTGCACCGGAGTGAACCGGCCCGTGGTGACCGGCCCGTGGTGGCTACCCTCGGTGCCCGTGGCCGAGATCGCCCGGGGCGCCGTGCCGAGCCCCAACATCTGGAACACGCCTCATATCTATGAGGTGGAGAACCGCGCCGTGGACCCGGACGGCGTGCTCGCCGACGCGATGCGCGCGATCCGCCCGTGGACGAATTCGGACGTCCTGGACGTCGGCTGCGGCACCGGCTTCCACCTGCCGTTCTTCGCCGTGGACGCGCGACGGGTCATCGGCGTCGAGCCGCACGCGGGCCTCGCCTCCGCCGCCGCGCGCCGGACGAGGGACCTGCCGAACGTCACCGTCCGCGTCGGCACCGCGCAGGCGCTGCCGATTCCAGACGCGTCGGTCGACGTCGTCCACGCCAGATGGGCGTATTTCTTCGGTCCGGGCTGCGAACCGGGACTCAGGGAACTCGACCGGGTCGTCCGGCGCGGCGGCGCGATTTTCATCATCGACAACGACGCGACACGGTCGACGTTCGGCCGCTGGTTCAGGCGCAGCCTGCCGAAATACGACCCGGACGCCGTCGAGCGGTTCTGGACGCGGCGCGGCTACACCCGCGAGCCGTTGACGATTCGCTGGTCCTTCCAGAACCGGGAGGATTTCGCCGCCGTCCTCCGCATCGAGTTCCCTCCCGAACTGGCGGACGCCTGCCTGCGCGAGCACCCCGGCCTGGAGGTGGACTATGCCGTCAATTTGTGGTGGCGTTGCCCCTGAGTTACCGACGAGTCGGACGGCCTGTCGGACGGCGTGCCGCGACCTTGAGGAACGGGAGGATCGGCCATGGGCCGTGCCGCCAAGTCGAGCCCCATCGCTCCCATGACGCCGCGCAACCACGCCGCTCGGGGGTGGGCGCTGCGCGGAATCCTCGCCGCCACGGCGCTCGGCACCGCCGGGGCCGGTGCCGGGCTCGCCGGGCTGGCCGTCCAGCGACGCGCCCTGCGCCGCCTCGAACTGCGTCCCGACCCGTTCGCGGGGGAGCCGTTCGGGTCGTTGCGCGGCCGTCCCGTCTCCGTCCGTGCCGGCGACGGGACCCGCCTGTACGCCGAGATCGACGACGACGACCGCACCGACCTCGCCGTCGTGTTCTGCCACGGCTGGACGCTCACCCGGGACTCCTGGCACTTCCAGCGCAAGGCCCTGCGCGGCCACGGCCGCCTCGTGTTCTGGGACCACCGGGGCCACGGCCGGTCCGGCGGCTGCGCCCGCGACGGCTACGCGCTCTCCCGCCTCGCCGCGGACCTGGCCGCCGTCATCGACGCGACCGTCCCCGCGCAGACACCCGTCGTCCTCGTCGGCCACTCCATGGGCGGCATGACCATCCTGCGTTACGCGGACGAGAACCCCGACCTCATCGGCGGCAGGATCGCCGCCACCGCGCTGCTGTGCACCTCCGCCAGCGGCCTCAGCGAGATCACGTTCGGCGGTCCCGCGCTCCTCGCGCGCACCGCCCACCGGGTCCTGCCCGGCGCGCTCGCCGCGCTCGGCGCCGGGTCCGCCGCCGTCGAGCGGGTCCGTCACCTCGGCCGCGGCGCCGTCACCCTCCTGGAGGACGTGATCGCGTTCGGTCCCGACGCCGGGCCCGCCGCCGTCGCGTTCACCGAGCGGATGATGGTCGAGACCCGGATGGACGCGTTCGCCGGCTTCCTCCGCTCGATGATCACGACCGAGGTGATCAGCGACTGCGCGTCCCTGCACGGCGCCCGCAACCTCGTCCTCGGCGCGGAGCACGACCGGCTCACCCCCATCGAGCACAGCCTCAAGATCGCCGCCTGTGTGCCGGACGCGCGGCTGGAGATCGTCCCGTCCGCCGGACACATGGTCATGATGGAACGTCCCGACCTCGTCACCGACCACCTCCAGAAGCTCCTCCTGTCGGTGCCGCCGTTCTCCACGCCCTGAGTTGTCACATGGCGGCTCTACGCTTTCGCCATGGCGAAGGCGAAGACGGCGAAGGCCGCCTACCGGTGTTCGGAGTGCGGCTGGCAGACGTCCAAGTGGGTGGGGCGCTGCGGCGAGTGCCAGACCTGGGGCACGGTCACCGAGGCGGCGTCCGCCACCCCGGCGCGGGTCGTGTCCGCCGGGCCGGTCAGCGCCCCGGCCCGTCCGATCGGGCAGGTGGACGTGCGGTCCGCGCGGACGAAGGCCACCGGCCTCGACGAACTCGACCGGGTCCTCGGCGGCGGCATCGTCCCGGGGGCCGTGCTGCTGCTGGCGGGCGAACCGGGCATCGGCAAGTCGACGCTGCTGCTGGAGGTCGCCGCGCTCGCCTCGTCCCCCGCGGCCGGCACCGGCAAGGAACGGCGCGACCCGGACGAGAGATCCCGCGTCCTGTACGTGACGGGTGAGGAGTCGGCCGAGCAGGTGCGGCTGCGCGCCGACCGCGTGGGGGCGATCACCGACGACCTGTACCTGGCGGCCGAGACCGAACTGTCCGCCATCCTCGGGCACGTCGACACGGTGGAGCCGTCGCTGCTCGTCGTCGACTCCATCCAGACGGTCGGGACGTCCGAGGTCGACGGCGCTCCCGGCGGCGTGACCCAGATCCGGGAGGTCGCCGCCAACCTCATCCGCGTCGCCAAGGAACGCGGCATCACCGTCGTGCTCGTCGGCCATGTCACCAAGGACGGCGCGATCGCCGGGCCGCGGCTGCTGGAACACCTCGTCGACGTCGTCCTGTACTTCGAGGGCGACCGGCACTCCCGGCTCCGCATGATCCGCGCCGTGAAGAACCGGTACGGGCCGACCGACGAACTCGGCTGCTTCGACCTGTCCGAGGTCGGCATCGTGGGGCTGCCCGACCCGAGCGGGCTGTTCCTCACCCGGCGGGACGAGCCCGTTCCCGGTACCTGCGTCACCGTGACGCTCGAAGGCCGCCGTCCCCTCGTCGCCGAAGTGCAGTCATTGGTCGCCAAGTCGCATCTGCCGTCGCCACGGCGAGCCACGTCCGGGCTGGACACCTCCCGCGTCGCGATGGTCCTCGCCGTCCTCGCGCAACGCTGCAAGATCTCCATGCACGAGCAGGACGTCTACGTGTCGACGGTCGGCGGGGTCCGGCTCACCGAGACGTCCGTCGACCTGGCCCTCGCCCTCGCCGTCGCGGGATCGACCGTCGAGCAGTCGCTGTCGAGCACCCTCATCGCCCTCGGCGAGGTCGGGCTCGCCGGTGAGGTCCGCGTCGTGCCCGGCGTCCAGCGGCGCCTCGGCGAGGCCGCCCGGCTCGGTTTCAAGCACGCCGTCGTCCCGCGCGGCTCCCTCGAACTCGCCGACGGGCCGCTGCGCCGCGCCGACCCGCAACTCACCAGCTACGAGGGAATGAAGGTCATGGAGGTGGACAGCCTCCAGCAGGCCCTCCAGGTCTCTTTCACGGCACCGTAACGCGAATGGCACTACAGTGTCACTCAGCGCGATCGACGCTTGCGACCAGGGGAGGAACCGGCACGCGGCCCTCCTCGGTAAACTGACGCCGTCCAGCGACCTCCGGGGGTCAGGTGCCATCACACGACAAGGGTCATGACGAACGCCGCCGCGCCACGTTGGCAGCGGTGGCCCCGGGCACCCAGATTCGCGACGGACTGGAGCGGATCCTGCGGGGCCACACCGGCGGCCTCATCGTGCTCGGCTGGGACAAACCCGTCCGCGACCTGTGCACGGGCGGCTTCGAACTCGACGTCGAGTTCTCCGCCACCCGACTGCGCGAGCTCGCCAAAATGGACGGCGCGATCGTCCTCGACGACACCCACAACCGCATCGTCCGCGCCGCCGTCCACCTCGTGCCCGACTCGACCATCCCCACCGAGGAGTCGGGCACGCGCCACCGCACCGCGGAACGCGTCGCCCGCCAGACCGGGTGCCCGGTCATCTCGGTCAGCCAGTCGATGCACATCATCGCGCTGTACCTGGACGGCATCCGCTACGTCCTTGAGGACTCGGCGGCGATCCTGTCCAAGGCCAACCAGGCGTTGGCGACGCTCGAACGCTACAAACTGCGGCTGGACGAGGTGTCCGGCACGCTCTCCGCGCTCGAGATCGAGGGCTATGTCGTCGAACTCGGCACGGACGGCCGGCTGCTGTCCCTCCAGCTCGACGAGCTGGTCTCCGGCGTCGACGTCGACCGGGAACTGATCGTCCGCGACTACCCGTCCGACGACACCCGCGCCCGCGGCGTCGCCGCGATCCTCTCGGCGCTCGACACGCTGTCGGCCACCGAGCTGCTCGACCTGTCCACGGTCGCCGAGGTGATGGGCTTCTCCGGCCCCGACGCGCTCGACCTGCCCGTCAGCCCGAAGGGCTTCCGGCTCCTCGCCAAGGTCCCCCGCCTGCCGAGCATGGTCGTCGAGCGGCTCGTCGAGCACTTCGGTGGCCTGCAAAAACTTCTCGCCGCCAGCATCGACGACCTCCAGGCCGTCGGCGGCGTCGGCGAGTCCCGGGCCCGCAGCGTCCGCGAAGGCCTCTCCCGCCTGGCCGAGTCCTCCATCCTCGAACGCTACGTCTGAACCGCCCCCGCCCCCGCCCCCGATCAACGCAGACGGAAACCCGCCACCTGACGTCGTGCCCCCTCAGGTCAGCGACATAAGCCGGGAACCGCGCCCACAACCACCCTCACGGCCCCAGACGACGAACTTCACCAACGACACGTCTCAAGGCCCCTCATCCGGCAGCGAAGGTGGAAGACCTGCCGCCTGACGTCGTGCCCCCTGAGGTCGGCGACGTAGGTGCCGGGACGGGCCGCGGAACCGCGCCTCAACCACCCTCCCGGCCTCACCAACGACAGCTCTCAAGGCCCGTGCTCTGCTCAGCGGAGGTGGAAGACCTGCCGCTTGACCTCGTGACCCCTCAGGTCGGCGACATAGGTGCCGGGGCGGGCCGCGGTGCCGCGGCCACAACCGCGCCCACGGTTCCAGACGACGTTCTCGACCAGGGGAATGCCGCGACGGAGCGTCGCCTTCGACGTGGCACCGGACGCCTCGCCGCGGCGGCATTCGGCGGATGACCAGATCCGGTCGGAGCCGGAGGTGACGCGCACGTCCACCGACCCCCGGTCGAACACGCAGGAGCCCCCGCCCATGTTCACCACCGTGACCCGGAACTCGGGCCGGTCGCGGCCCACGTAGGCGTCCCTGGCCCCCGACAGGTTGACGACGAGGTCCCGGGCGCGGCAGGGGCCACCGTCGCCCGCAGGCTTCGGGGTGGTCGTCGTGGTGACGGTGACCGTCGGCATCGCCGTCGGCGGGGGCGCGGACGTCGCGTCGGCGACCGCGCCCGCCTGCCGCACCGGCTCCTCGCTCCCCGGGTCACCCGCGCAGGCCCAGACGAGCGCGCCGACGACGCCGAGAACGCAGGCCAGGGCCACCGCACGACGCCGCCGGTATGGATCGAGTCGAGAACCGCCAGGGTCACGTTCAGCGTCCAACCCCATACGTTCAGTATGCATTTCCCGGTCCGGAAAGAGCGGACGACCCGCCGCGTGCCACAATGGCGGCGCGCCATGAACACCTTCGACGACACCGCCTACACCGCCCCGATCCTCGCCTGGTACGAGGCGAACGCCCGCGACCTTCCGTGGCGGGCCCCGGACGCCACACCGTGGGGCGTTCTGGTCAGCGAGATCATGCTCCAGCAGACACCGGTGTCGCGCGTCCTGCCCGTGTGGGACGCCTGGCTGACCCGCTGGCCGACGCCCGCCGCGCTGGCGGCCGAACCGTCCGGGGAGGCCGTCCGGGCCTGGGGACGGCTCGGCTATCCGCGCCGCGCGCTGCGGCTGCACGCAAGCGCCCGCGCGATCACCGAACGGCATGGCGGCGAGGTCCCGTCGTCACACGAGGACCTTCTCGCGCTGCCCGGCATCGGGGCCTACACCGCCGCGGCCGTCGCGAGCTTCGCCTTCCGGCAGCGGCACGCCGTCCTCGACACCAACGTCCGGCGCGTCCTGGCCCGGATGCTGACCGGCGCCGAGTACCCGCCGAAGTCCCAGACGAGGGCCGAGGTGAGGCTCGCCGAGACCCTTCTACCCGCCGATCCCGCGACGGCCGCCCGCTGGTCCGTCGCCGCCATGGAGCTCGGCGCGCTGGTCTGCACCGCCCGCGCGCCCCGATGCGTCGACTGCCCGGTGCTCGACAGGTGCGCGTGGCAGCGGAACGGCCGGCCCGCCTACGACGGCCCGCCGCGCCGCGGCCAGACGTACGCGGGCACCGACCGCCAGTGCCGGGGCCGCATCCTCGCCGTCCTCCGCGACGCCGAGGGCCCGGTTCCGAAACCGGCCATCGACGTCGTCTGGTCGGACGGCCCCCAGCGGGAACGCGCCCTCGACGGCCTGATCGCGGACGGCCTGGTCGACCCCCTCGACGACGGCCGCTACGCCCTCCCCACCTGACCGTCCGCCGACGCTGTGTTTACTACAGGACCGGCCCACTTCGCTCGCCTGGCGGCTCGCTGCGTGACCGTTCCTGGGGCGAACGCGACATCGCTTCGCGATCCGCCCGGCTCCACTCGCCTCCGGCATCGCTCCACCCAGGCGGGTCACGCGTCCGCGCGGGCTGAGGCCACTGCGTTGACTACAGGCACGGCCCACTCCGCTCCCCTGACGGCTCACTACGTGACCATCCCTAGGGCGAACGCGACATCGCTTCGCGATCCGCCCGGCTCCACTCGCCTCCGGCATCGCTCCACCAGGCGGGTCACGCGTCCGCGCGGGCTGAGGCCACTGCATTGACTACAGGCACGGCCCACTCCGCTCCCCTGACGGCTCACTACGTGACCATCCCTAAGACAAACGCGACATCGCTTCGCGATCCACCCGGCTCCACTCGCCTCCGGCATCGCTCCACCAGGCGGGTCACGCGTCCGCGCGGGCTGAGGCTGAGTCGAGGCTTTGGGCAACGCGAAATAATGACTGGTCAGCAGTGTCTGGTTAGCCTACGGTGCGGACGTGCGCGATCTGCTGAGCCTGCCCAAGGTCCATCTGCACGTCCATCTGGAGAGCGCCGTGCGGTGGGCCACGCTGCGGGAGATCGGCGCGGCCAACGGGGTGCGGGTGCCCGATGATGTGGGCACGTTCGGGAGCTTTGCCGCCTTCTTCGCGCAGAACGACCTTGTTCGCTCCTGCCTGCGCCGTCCCGCCGACTTCCGGAGGATCGCCTACGAGTTCTGCGCGGACGAGGCCGCGCAGGGCACCCGCTACGCCGAGGTGTCCTTCACCGCCGCCGCGCACGGTGAACGGCTCGGCGACCTGGACATGCCGCTGACGGCCGTCCTGGAGGGCCTGGAGGCCGGACGGGAGGCTTTCGGGATCGAGTGCCGCCTCATCCTCGATCACTCCCGCCGCCGGTCCGTCGAGCGCGCCTGGCGGACCCTCGATCTCGCCCGCCGCCATGACGGCGTCGTCGCCGTGGGGCTCGCCGGTGACGAGGCCCACCCGGGCGACCCGTTCGACGCCGTGTTCGCCGCCGCCCGCGACGCGGGCCTCCATGTCGTCCATCACGCGGGCGAAAGCGAAGGCCCGGCAAGCATTCGGCACGCGCTCGGCCCGGGGCGGGCCGAGCGCCTCGGGCACGGCATCCGGATCCTGGACGACCGGGAGCTCGTCTCCGAAGTCCGCGCACGCGGGATAGCGCTCGAAGTGTGCCCGTCGTCGAACGTGGCTCTGGGCTTCGCCGTCCTCGACGAGCATCCCCTCCCCCGCCTCCGCGACGCGGGTCTGATCGTCACCCTCAACACCGACATTCCCGCGCTCATCGGTACGCCCCTGGCCACGGAGTACGCCCGCGTCCGCGACACCTTCGGCTATGGCGACCAGGATCTCGCCGACCTGGCCCGCGCGGGTGTGGACGCCTCCTTCGCACCCGCCACCGTCAAGGCCCGCCTCCACGAGGACATCACGTCCTGGCTGACGGCCGGTCCCGCTTGAACACCGCGGCGCCGGACTGTCACGTCGGCCTGAGGGGCCGGACGGCCACGACCGGGCCGTTGCGGATCTCGCGAAGGAAAGGGTCGGTGTCGTCCCGCCACTGGGACGGGGTGCGGACGACGGGATGAACGGGAAGGGCGAGTCGCGCGGCGGCCTCCTGCGCGGCGTCGAAGGCGGCGTCCGGGGTGAGGTGCCCGATGACCAGGACGTCGACATCGGCCGGGTGGATACCGGTCGGGTGCTCGTACCGGTCCGCCCAGGCGCCGAACAGATGGATCTCCCGGACGGCGGGCAGCCGGCCGAACTCCTCCGCCACCACCGCCGCCGGGCCGAAGGTCACCATCAGGAGGTGGACGAGCGGCTCGTACAGCGGGCTGTCGAGGTTCCGTTTCACCAGCCGGCCGGCCAGGGTGCGGCGGAGGGCGAGGATGCCCGCGCGGGCCAACCGCTCCGCCTCGCGCATCACGGAGGCGAGGTCGGTGTGGAGCATCACCGCGAGATCGAGCATCGACATCTCGCGTTCCGGGCCGAGCAGCAGCCGGGCGAGGAGTTCGCCCTGGAGGCGCGATCGGAAGATCGGGAGTTGGGCCGGGGCGGGAGCGCGAACGTCCCGCGGGAACGCCCGCGCGACCCGCGCCTCGCGCGTGCGTCCTTCCCGTCCGGATCCCGCCGCATTCGATCGCATGTTCGAACACTACGGTCCGCGTCCGACATCCACGGCGACGGAGCGGCTCCCCGGGCAGGGATGCCCGGCATGCGGAAGGGCCCGCACCGGAACGGATCCGGTGCGGGCCCTCCTGGACGTTGGTCAGTCCTTGTTGAAGTTGACCGCGCCCTCGATGGGCGGCGGGCTGTCGGGGACGGTGGTGGGTTTGGGCACGCCCTTGAAGGTGAACTTGGCGTTCTCCACCGTGTTCTCCTTGTCGTCGGGATCGAAGCCCTCGGTGCCGACCAGCACGATCTGCCCGGCCTTGAGCTCGCTGTAGAGGATCTTCTCCGACAGCTGGTCCTCGATCTCCCGCTGGATCGTGCGCCGCAACGGCCGCGCACCCAACACCGGGTCGTAGCCGCGCAGGGCCAGCAGGTCCTTGGCCTCCTGCTGAAGCTCGATCCCCATGTCGCGGTCCTTGAGCCGGTCATCGACCTTGGCGATCATCAGGTCCACGATCTGGATGATCTCGTTCGGGGTGAGCT
>NZ_QVNQ01000005.1 GCF_003432485.1 Actinomadura spongiicola | reverse complement strand
CGCAACACCACCGCCGCGCCCAACCGCTCGTGCCCCTCACGGAACACCGTCGCCGACACCTCGACCGTCTCACCCACCACCGCCTTGGCAGGCCACCGACCACACCCCACCACCGGCGCGACATCAACAATCGGAATGCGACCGAGCTCCGCCTCCAACTTCACCTGCATGTGCCCGCTCCCGCTCGTCGGCGACGGACCCGCCTCCGGCGCGAGGCATGGGTCCCAGGCATCCATGCCCCGTCCGCGCCGCCACGTGATCAGCGCCGTCACAAGATCACGCAAAGAGATCATCTGTGGGCGGCGCGTCGCTCAGCGGTGCGCGGCGGCCGCGAGCGCCTCGCGAGCGGTCGCCACGTCCGGTGCGATGGCGACCCGGCGCTGCAATCCCGCCACGTCCGACACCTGGCGGACGATGCCGCGCGACGGCAGCACCACCCACATCGGCACGCCGAGTTCGGTGGCCCGCATCTGCGAACGCGTGATCACGTTCAGCCCGTTGGAGTCGCAGAACGCGCACCCGGTGAGGTCGAGGATGAGGGCCGGTGTCCCGGAGTCGAGCAGCCGGATGGCCTGTTCGAGGATCGCGTCGCCGTTGCTCAGGTCGACCTCTTCGGGGAACGACAGCGTTCCGCAGGTCTCCGTGATCTCCACTCGCGCCACTCCGAGATCCATGGTTCGCCCCAAGATCGTGTCCCTCACCTGGATGACAATCGGGGGGTACCTCACTGCGACTGTAAGCTCCAGACCTGGACGGAACCGGAAAGAAAGGGTCAAGTTCCGGACGGTGATCGCCCATATCCCCGACGATCCCGTTCATTGTGGATTCATCCTGGTTTGCCGCTTTTGGAGGCCTGCATGCCCGCCCCGCTGAGCCTCGCCGCCGTCCAGCCGCCCTGCGTTCCGCGCCATGTCGAGGCGAACGTGGCCGCGCACGTCGGGACGATCCGTGCCGCACAGGCCAGGGTGGTCGTCTTCCCCGAACTCTCCGTCAGCGGATACCAGTTGGACGCCGAGGCGGTCGAGCCCTCCGACCCGCGCCTGTCGCCCCTGGTCGGCGCCTGTGCCGAGTCGGGCACCGTCGCCCTGGTGGGCGCCCCGGTCGGCGAGCACATCGCGATGCTCCGCGTCGACGGGGACGGCGTCGCCGTCGCCTACCGCAAGATGTGGCTCTCCGACAGGGAGGCCGAACGGTTCGAGCCCGGCCCCGGACCCGCCGTCGTCACCGTCGACGGCTGGCGCTTCGGCCTGGCCATCTGCAAGGACACCGGCGTCCCGCGACACCTCGCCGACACCGCGGCCCTCGGCATCGACGTCTACCTCGCCGGGGTGTGCGACACCGATCCGGCCGTTCCGGAGGAACGCGCCCACCGCGCCGCGACCGGCCACGGCGTCTGGGCGGCCTTCGCCAGTTTCGCGGGCCGGGCGGGCGACGGCTACGACCCGGCCGCCGGCCACTCCAGCATCCGGACCCCCGACGGCCTCGTCGTCGCCCAGGCGGGGCCCGAGCCCGGAGACCTCGCCCGAGCCACCCTGGTCTGACCACACCCCGGTTCGACCGCATCGTCCCCCTTTGCTCATGAGTCCTGGACGCGGCTGCTAGGTTCGCGACCACGACGGGCGTTGGAACGAGAACGGAACGAGATCGGGGATGAGGGCGGGGGAGGCGGCGTGAACACGGACCCGGTCGTCATCGACGGCGGTGATCGCTCCTGCGTACGGCTGCTGCTGGAGTTGCGCGGTCATATCGCCGGCCTCGCCCCCGGAACCGTCGTCCACCTGATCGCCTCCGACCCGGTGGCGCCCATCGACCTGCCCGCCTGGTGCCATCTGACCGGTCACGTCTATCTCGGCCCGGTTCCCGGAGCCGAGACCCCGACCTACGCCCTCCGGGTGGCGGCCGACGCCAACCCCACGTCCGCGGAGTCGCCCTGGCGTCCGCGCTGACCGAGTCCCGGTTCTGACACCCCCGCGTGCGAAGCTGGGCGGGTGAGCGCCGAGGAGGAACGGGACGGGGTCCGGCTGACGAACCTCGACCAGCCGCTGTTCGACGGGGCGGACGCGACCAAACGCGACCTGGTCGACTACCTGGACGCCGTGTCCGGACGCATCATCCCCCAACTCGCCGGGCGCCCGCTGTCGGTCAAGCGGGTGCTGCGCGGCCAGAAGCCGTTCATGCAGAAGAACGTGCCGAAGTACACGCCGTCGTGGGTGCGGAGGGTGGCGGTGTGGGCGGAGACGTCCCAGCGCGAGGTCTCCTACGCGCTGTGCGACGACCGCCGCACGCTGCTGTGGTTCGCGAACCAGCGCGCCGTCGAGTACCACCCGCCTCTCGTCCGCGCGGACGCCTGGGACCGGCCGACCCACCTCGTCATCGACCTCGACCCGCCCGAGTCGGGGGAGTTCGACGCCGTCGTCCGCGCCGCCCATCTCGTGCGCGGCGCGTTGGACGACTGCGGGCTGCGCGGCGCGGTCAAGACCAGCGGCGCGAAGGGCGTCCACGTGTTCGTGCCGGTCGAGGGGCACGGCGCCGAGGACGTCGCCGCCGCGACCAGGGCCCTCGCCGCCCGCGCCGAACGTCTCGATCCCGCGCTCGCCACCACGGCGTTCATCCGGGAGGACCGCGCCGGGAAGGTGTTCCTCGACTCGACCCGCGCCGCCGGCGCCACCGTCGTCGCCGCCTACAGTCCCCGCATCCGGCCGGGCACGCCGGTCTCGTTCCCCGTCCCCTGGGACGGGCTGGACGGCGTCGCGCCGGGCGACTTCACCGTCCGGACCGCCGTCCGGCTGCTGGGCGACCGCGACCCGTGGGCGGAGCTGATGCCGCCGCCGCAGCGGCTCCCCGACGACCTGATCGCCGAGGGGCACACCATCCCGATCGCCAGGGTCGCGGCCATGCACGAGGGCAAACGCCGGGCCCGCGCCCGCCGCAACGAGTGAACCCCCGCGTCCCGACCCGCGGGGAAGAAGCGATGAGTTTCCCGGACGCGTGGGGTCTGCCCTACTGAGCGACCACACAGGGGTGATATCTGATGGATACCAGGCGTTTGACCACGTGCCTGTGGTTCGACGGGCAGGCCGAGGAGGCGGCGAACCACTACGTCTCCATCTTCAAGGACTCCAGGCTCGGCGACGTCCACCGCGTCGGCGAGGGCGGACCGGGCGAGCCGGGCGCCGTGCTGACCGCCGAGTTCGAGATCAAGGGTCAGCAGTTCGTCGCGCTCAACGGCGGGCCCGAGTTCACGTTCAACGAGTCCGTCTCGTTCCAGATCCACTGCGCCGACCAGGACGAGGTGGACTACTACTGGGACCGGCTCACCGACGGCGGCGAGGAGTCCATGTGCGGCTGGCTGAAGGACAGGTTCGGCGTGTCGTGGCAGGTCATTCCGACCGTGCTGTACGAGCTGATCGGCGACCCCGACCCCGAGAAGGCGGCGCGTGCGACGAAGGCGATGCTCGCCACCCGCGGCAAGCTCGACATCGCCGAACTCCGCAGGGCCCACGCGGGCGCCTGACATTCGGACGCGCGGTCCGCCCACGAGTCCCCGCGACCGCCGCGGGGGCTCAGGCGTCCAGCTCGCCCGCGCCGAGCAGCCCGAACAGGAGCAGCCCGATCACGACCCGGTAGATCACGAAGGACGTGAAGCTGTGCCGGGACACGAACCGGAGCAGCCAGGCGATGGACGCGTACGCGACGATGAACGACACGGCGGCGCCGACCACCAGCGGCAGCGGGTCGGCTCCCGAGCCCAGCGCGCTGGGCAGCTCGTAGATCCCCGCGCCGGTCAGCGCGGGAATGCCCATGAAGAACGACAGCCGTGTCGCGGCGACCCGGTCCAGGCCGAGCAGCAGCCCGGTGGACATCGTCGCGCCCGACCGGGAGAAACCGGGGAACAGCATGGCGAGGATCTGCGAGGAGCCGATCAGCATGGCGTCGGTGAGGGACGTGTCGTCCTCGCCGCGCTTGTGCTTGCCGTACCGGTCGGCGAGCCACATCACGACGCTGCCGCCGAGCAGCGAACCGGCGACCACCCACAGCGACGCGAGCGGGCCGTGGATCAGGTCGTCCGCGGCGACGCCGACGGCGACGACGGGCAGCGTGGCGAAGATGACCCACCAGCCGAACTTGTAGTCGTGGTGGTACCGCTCGGACGGCTTGGCGATGCCGCGCCCCCACGCCTTCACGATGCGGACGATGTCGGCGAAGAAGTACACCAGGACCGCCGCGATCGCGCCGGCCTGGATGACGGCGGTGAACCCGACCACCGCGTCGTCGTCCACCGGGATCCCCATCAGACCCTCGGCGATCTTGAGATGGCCGGTCGAGGACACCGGCAGGAACTCGGTCAGGCCCTCCACGATGCCGAGGACGATGGCCTGCCCGACGTTGATCACGCTCAATGATCCGGTTTCCTCTCCCGACCTGCGGCTGTTCGCGGTGAGCCTACTAAGCGGCGCCGAGCACGATGCCGGTTGAGCGAGAGAGCTTCACCGATCGTTAACCCGCCCGATCATAACCGGACGTCCCCGGCCCTCCAGGGGGTCCGGACGGCCGCCTGAGGCCCTGTGAGAGGCCGGGAACGGAAGTTCTCGGAAAAAGTCCGGCGGACGTGTCGATCCTCGATGGGACCCGTTCGACCTAGGGATGAAAGGGTCCGCAGGAGGGGCCCGAACGAACCAGGGAGACGAAAGATCATGAAGTTCATGCTGATCATGCGCGCCACCGACGAGGCCTTCGCGGGCGCGGAGGACTTCGACTTCAACGAGATGCTCGCGACCGTAGGGAAGTTCAACGAGGAGATGATCCAGGCCGGGGTGCTGCTGTCCGCGGAGGGCCTGGACGACGCGTCCCAGGGCGTGGTCGTCGACCACTCCGTCGAGCCGCCCGTGGTCACCGACGGTCCCTACGGCGAGACGAAGGAGCTGTTCGGCGGGTTCTACATCCTCAACGTCGCGTCGAAGGAGGAGGCCGTCGAGTGGGCCAAGCGGGCGCCGATGGCCGGGCCCGGCTTCAAGACCGAGATCCGCCGGGTCACCACGATCGACGAGTTTCCGCAGGACAATGAGTGGATCAAGAAGGAGCGGGAGTGGCGTGAGGCCACCGGCCAGCTCTGAGCGGAGCGGGGGGATGACCGACCCGACGGGCCGCGAGGCCGTCGCCGCGGTCTGGCGGATCGAGTCCGCCCGGATCGTCGGCGCGCTCGCCCGGTACACCGGCGACTTCGCGATGGCCGAGGACCTCGCCCAGGAGGCCCTGGCCGAGGCGCTGGTGACCTGGCCGCGCGACGGTGTGCCGCGCAGCCCCGCGGGGTGGCTGCTCACCGTCGGCCGGCGCCGCGCGATCGACATGTTCCGCAGGCGTTCCGCCCTCGACGACAGGTACGCCGCCCTCGCCCACGGCCTGGGCGAGGGCGGCGCCGCCGCCGGGAGCGCGCCGGCCGACCCGGCGCGCGAGGCCGACGACGTCCTGTGGGACCCGGACCAGATCGACGACGACGTGCTCGCGTTGATGTTCATCGCCTGCCATCCCGTCCTGTCGCGGGAGTCGCGGGTGGCGCTGACGCTGCGCGTCGTCGGCGGTCTGACCAGCGACGAGATCGCCAAGGCGGTCCTCGTGCCGACCGCCACCGTCCAGGCCCGCATCACCCGCGCGAAGAAGACCCTCGCCGCGGCGCGGGTCGCGTTCGAGGCGCCGCCCGCGCGGGAGCGGGCCGAGCGGCTCGGCTCGGTGCTCAGCGTGATCTACCTGATCTTCACCGAGGGGTCGTCGGCCACGTCCGGCGACGCGCTGATCCGGCACGACCTCGCGGGGGAGGCGCAGCGCCTGGCGCGGGTGCTGAGCCGCCTCGTCCCGGACGAGCCCGAGGCGTACGGTCTGCTGGCGCTGCTGGAGCTGACCGCGGCGCGCTTCCCGGCCCGCACCGGCCCGGACGGCGAGCCCGTCCTGCTGGAGCACCAGGACCGGCGCCGGTGGGACCGCGCCGCGATCCGCCGCGGTCGGGCCGCCCTCGCCCGCGCCGAGCGGGCCGGACGGGGCCTCGGCTACTACGGCCTCCAGGCGGCGATCGCCGAATGCCACGCCGTCGCGCCGTCCGTCGAGGCGACGAACTGGGAACGCGTCATCGTGCTCTACGAGGCGCTCGGACGGCTCGCGCCGTCCCCGGTCGTCGACCTCAACCGGGCCGTCGCGGTGTCCATGGCGCACGGACCGGCCAGGGCGCTGCCGATCGTCGACGGGCTGGTCGCGGCCAAGGCGCTGCCGCACTCGCACCTGCTGCCGACGGTCCGCGGGGAACTGCTCACCCGCCTCGGACGCGCGGACGAGGCACGCGCCGAGCTGGAGCGGGCCCTGCGACTGTGCGGCAACGAGGCGGAACGGACCGTCCTGCGACGCAAGATCGCCGACCTGGGGTGACCCGGGGTGTCGGGCCGGCCCCGTTTCCGGGAACGGGCGGGTCATGGAGACGCTGCTGACCTTCGGACACGGCACCGCCGAGCGTGAGGAGCTGACGCGCCTCCTGCACGGCGCCGGCGTGCGGTCCGTGGTGGACGTGCGCACCGCGCCCGGAAGCCGCAGGAACCCCGACGTGCACCGCGACACCCTGCGGGAATGGCTGCCGGCGGCGGGCGTCGGCTACCGGTGGGAGCGCCGGCTCGGCGGGTTCCGCCGGGCCGCGCCCGACTCGCCCGACACGTTCTGGCGCAACGCGTCCTTCCGCGGCTACGCGGGGCACACCCGCGACCCCGACTTCGTGGCCGCGATGGACGAACTCCTGCGCGAGTCCGACCTGACCCGCACGGCCGTGATGTGCAGCGAGTCGGTGTGGTGGCGCTGCCACCGGCGGCTCATCGCCGACTTCGCCGTCCTGTCGCGCGGGCGACCCGTCCTGCACCTGGCCCACGACGGTCGCCTCACCGAGCATCCGCCCACGTCCGGGGCACGGCTCCGGCCGGACGGGCTCCTCGTCTACGACGGCGACTGATCGACGACCGACGGGCGACCGGCACGGCCGGGCCCGCTGGTCCTCGCCGCCTGCGCGGTCTCGGCGGCCGTCCTGTCCGCGCAGCCATCCGAACACCGCTCTCCACCTGCGGCACCCGGCATTTTCAAGGCGCACCGCACACCGAATGTGAAAGGTGAAAAATCGGAACTTCACAGCGCTCCATGAGGTGGGTAGGTTGTAATGCGGTACCGACCGCTCCCCTTCGGCTGCGCGGCCTCAATCGACCTCCCGGCCCGTTGAAAAAGGACGCGCGACAACGCTCCCCGGTGCCGCCCGCCCCCGGTGGCCGTGAAATTCATCCGTCATTTGAGAACCGCACTCCGCGGGGACAGCGATCGGAGCCCTTTACTCGTTCGGGGGTGTGACTTAGGAGTGAGAATGCCCCGCACAATGCGCACGTTGGCTCCCGCCGCGGCCCTCGCGGTCGCGGCCGTGCTCGCCGCTCCCGTCTCTTCGGCGACCCAGGCCTCGGTGGCCTCCACCACCGCCGATCCCGCGTTCGACTTCACCAAGCCGAACGTCGTCGCGTCCAACCTCACCGTCCCCTGGGGTCTGGCGTACCTGCCCGACGGCAGCGCGCTGGTGTCCGAGCGGACCACGTCCCGGATCCTGCAACTGCGGCCCGGCTCGCAGCCGACCGAGGTCGCCCGCCTCTCCGGCGTCCAGCCGACCGGTGAGGGCGGGCTGCTGGGCCTGGCCGTCTCACCGAACTACAAGGAGGACGGCTACGTCTACGCCTACTACACCGCGGCCTCCGACAACCGGATCGTCCGGTTCAAGCTCGCGGCCTCGCCCCAGCAGGAAGTGATCTTCTCCGGTATCCCGAAGAACTCCTACCACGACGGCGGCCGCATCCACTTCGGCCCCGACGGGATGCTCTACGCCGGAACGGGCGACGCCGGCCGGACCGCCAACTCCCAGGACTGGAACAGCCCCGGCGGCAAGATTCTGCGGATGACGCCGACCGGCGCCCCGGCCCCCGGCAACCCCCGCGCGAACTCGGTCGTCTACAGCATCGGGCACCGCAACGTGCAGGGCCTCGCCTGGGGCGGCGGCCACATGTACAACGCCGAGCTCGGCAACAACGCGTGGGACGAGATCAACCACATCGAGGCCGGCGACAACTACGGCTGGCCGACCGTCGAGGGCACGGGCGGCGAGCCGACCTACCACGACCCCATCGCCGTCTGGCGCACGCGGGACGCGTCGCCGAGCGGCGCCGCCGTCGCGGGCGACACCCTGTACGCCGCCGCGCTGGGCGGCCGCCGTCTCTGGACGGTCCCGCTCGACGGCAAGGGCGGAGCGTCCGGCCAGCCCACCGCCGTGCTGCAGGGCACGTACGGGCGGCTGCGCACCGTGGAGGTCGGCCCGGACGGTTGGCTCTGGGTCACGACGAGCAACCGTGACGGCCGTGGCAGCCCCAACCAGGCCGACGACCGCGTGATCCGCTTCCCGAGGAAGGCTCGCTGACGTGAACTGACCCGGTCGTCCGCCACCGGCGGGCGGCCGGGTCGGCGGTCGGCGGGACACCCGTGTTCGGTCCGGCGCCTCTCGGGTACGTCAGCCGGTAGGTCGACAAGTCAACGGCTCGCGCGTGCCGTTCGGCCGCCGGGGATGGTGAGACATGGGAACGTTCTTCAACCGCAACGGGCCCGAGGACGACGTACCGTTGGACGCCGCTGTGGCCTGGTCTCGCGCCGAAGGCGGCGAACCCAATCCCGCCTACCCCGACCAGCACTGCACGACCGGCACCACGCCGAGCACGACCTTCGTGGGACGGGTCGCCGGTGACGATGTCGGGCACTGGGAGGAGAGCGGCGCGGAACGGCGGGCGGCGGCCGCGCGGCAGGAGTCGTCCGCCTCCTGACGGCCCCGCCCCTACACCTGGCGCACCGGTCGACCCGATCGACATTCCGAGGCGACCGTACGGGCGATGGTGACGGACATGTCGAGCCGGAGCGGCCTCTCGTCGACGACGACGAACCCGGCCTCGTCGAGTAGGGACCGGTACTGCTCGCGGGAGCGTTCCCGTCCTCCGACGTTGTTCACCAGCATGTGAAGGTCCCACAGGCTCGACACGGAGGGATCGGCCGGGTCGTCGGGCAGCGGCCGTTCGATGACCAGAAGCGTGCTGTCGGCGGTGGCGGCCCCGTGCACGGCGCGTAGGATCGCGAGGCAGGTCTGGTCGTCCCAGTCGTGCAGGATCCGGGCGACGATGTACACGTCCGCCCCGGTGGGGACGTCCCGGGCGTCGGTGAAGGAACCGGGCACCAACGTGCAACGGTCCAGGTGGCCGCGGGCGTCGAGGTTGTCCCGTGCCGCGCCGATGACCTCCGGCCGTTCCAGCAGCGCGCATCTCAGGTTCGGGTAGGTGTCGCACAGGTGCGCGAGAAGCCCACCGTCCCCACCACCGATATCGGCGACGGTGCGGGCGCCGGAAAGGTCGACGACCGTCGCGACGTCCGAGAAGAACGCCGACCCTTCGGCCATCGCCCGCGTGAAGAGGCGCCTTTCCCGAGGATGATCCCTGAGGTACTCGAAGGGCGGTTGCCCGTACACGACGGTGAAAGGCTGGACGTCGTCCTTGATCCCTTCCGGGAGCGCGCAGAAACTGCGGTAGAGCAGATCCCCGTACAGCAGCGCGAGGTGACGCATGGAGTCCGGGGAGCGGCCGGCCAGGCGGCGACCCAGGTCGGTCAACGCGTAGGTCTCCCCGACCGGGGTGAGCGCTCCGACCCAGGGGTGGCACAGCGCGCGCAGCAGCCGGTTCATCCGGTCGGCGTCGACACCGGTCCGGTCACCCAGCTCCGTGCAGGTCAGAGGGCCTTCGGCGAGGTGGTCGGCGAGTTCCAGATCGGCCATGACGCGCAGTGCCTGGGTGCCCCAGGCGCCGGTGAGCCGCCGTAACAGCCGCCGCTCGGCCCCGTCGCCGGACAGATGACGCAGCAGCACGTCGGTGTGGCGGCCCGCGGCGAGAACCTCCAGGCGGCGCGGCCAGCCCAGCCGGGTGCGCCCGTCCGCGTGGAAGCGCAACACCGTGACACCGTCCTCACCCGGTACCGGGTCGTACCCGCCACCGTCGGGGCGTGGCCCGCCCGGACGGAGGAGGGCGGACCGCAGATCCTCCAGACGGCCGGGATCGGTGAGCCGCACCGCCACATGGTTCTCGTGCTTTTCGAGGCGCTCATCGCGGAGCGCCGGGAGGTCGAGCCCGTCGTCCGGGCCGACGCAGAGCACCTCGACGGCACGCGAGGGATCGTCCGGGAGCCTGGCGTGAATGCTCCGCACATGCAGGAAACCGGACTTCAACCGCTCTTCCTGGACGTGATATCGGCCGGCGAGCCGATCGCGTACCACGCTTCCGGTGAACGGCCGGAGCGGGTGAAGCCCGTGGTCGCGGAGGAATGCCCGAACGGCCGCGGGATCTGTCGGGAAGACGAGACAACCGGCATGGTCGACGACGCAGTGGGTGGTGATGGCCTCGATCATCTCCGCGGGAGCGCGGGGCGGCAGAACGTCGGTGACGGCGTCGATGTCGCCGGTGGAGCGCAGATAGTCGTGGACTTCTCGGATTCGCCGCTCATCGTCGTCGCTCAAGCGCGCCTTGGGGGTGAGTGCGCCGTCCGACCTGCTTTTCATGCGCTACTCCATGTTCGAATTATTCCGCGACGGTCCCCGGGGCGCACAGTATCAGGATGGCACCGCTTCGGACGGTCGGAATGCGTCGTCGCTGATCATCAGCGTGGTGTTTCTCCACCGGGCCGGGGACCCGCGGAAATGACGGTCGCCCCTCTCGCGGTGACGTCGAATGGCGAACGCCGCCGAGGCCGTGCCACGGCGAGGGCACCCGCCCGCTCACACGCCCCGGATCTTGATCCCGGGGCGCCAGCCGAGCATCCGGGAGACTCCGAGACCGGCGGCGATCAGTGAGGGAAGGGCCGCCTGGTGGTGCACGGAACCCGTGCGCACCACCACGGACAACGCCGCCACGACACGGCCCTCCGCGTCCATGACGCGCGTCGCGATCGAGTCGGCGCCGACGGTGAGTTCGCCGCGGACGGTGGCGTAGCCCGTGCGGCGGCACTCGGCCAGCTCGCTCCTGAGAACGGCCGGGTCCAGGAGCGTGTGGGGCGTGTAACGCTTCAGCCCGCCGGAGAGGACCCTGTCGACGAGGTCGGAACCGCCGTGGGCCAGGACGACCTTCCCCACGCCGGAGCAGTGCAGCGGAAGCCGCCCGCCGACCTGGGACAGGAGGTCCTGCGCCCGCGGGGCGGACAGCCGTTCGATGATCACGGCCTCCGAGCCGTCGAGGACCGCGAGCTGCACATGCTGGTGGAGCGCCGTGTAGAGGTCCTCCATGAACGGCTGCGCCTTGGAGCGCAGCGACTCGGTGAGGGGCGCGAGCGTGCCGAGCCGCCACAGCCGCAGACCGATCGTGAAGCGGCCGTCGTGCTGCCGGGTCAGCGCGCCGACGTCGGTGAGCTCCATGGCGAGCCTGCGGACGGTCGCGTGCGGAAGGCCCGTCTTCCGCGCCAGATCGGCGAGGCTGAGCTTGCTCTGGTCGGGTTCGAAGGCGAACAGCACCTCCAGGAGCCGGGAGCTGACGCTCCTGCCGGGCTCACTGGTCCGAGGCATCCGCGAACTCCTTTCGTCGACACGCATCCTAGCTCCTGGTTGTTCATAGGATGGTCAACCTCGCGCCTTCTCGCCGGTCGGACGGGCAGCATGTGCCCGTCAGCCACGCACAACGACCGACGGGAGCCGAAGGCGGACATGCTCGGGTCGAACGTCGAGAACCCCAGGATCGCGATCATCGGTGGTGGGATCGGTGGTCTCGCGACCGCCGCCTTCCTGCGCCGCGCGGGGCTGCGCGGCACGGTGTACGAGCAGGCGCCGATGCTGACGGAGATCGGCGCGGGGCTCGTGGTGGCGCCCAACGCGGCCCGCCTGCTGCGCAGGCTCGGCGTCCTGGACACGCTGCTCCGCAGCGCCGTCCGGCTGGACGTCGGTTGGGAGTTCCGGCGCTGGGAGGACGGCACGATCCTGTCCGCCGAGGACCTCGCGGCGAACTGCGAGCGGCTCTACGGCGAGCACACGTACACGGTGCACCGCGCCGACCTCCTGGACGCCGTCGGCGGCGCCGTCCCGAACGGGACCGTCCAACTCGGCAGACGCTGCGTCGGACTCGACGAGCGCTCGGACGGAACCGTCCGGTTGCGCTTCGACGACGGCGGGACGGCCGACGCGGACATCGTCATCGGAGCGGACGGCGTCCACTCGGTGGTCCGCGGCGCGATCACCGAACCGGGGCCCGCCGCCTTCTCCGGCCTGTGCGCGTTCCGTGCCCTGGTCCCAGGCGACCGCGCGCCGTCGCTGTCCCGGCGCCGCGCGCAGACCCTGTGGATCGGACCGGGCCGCCACCTGGTGCACTATCCCGTATCCGCGGGCCGGTTCGTCAACCTCGTGGCCTTCGCCCCGGCGGGCGAGAACTCCGTGGAGTCATGGACCGCCCAGGCGACGGTCGAGGAGTTCCTCGCCGAGTTCGCCGGCTGGGACGCCAGGCTCGTCGACCTCGTCCGCGCCGCGCGGACCCCGGGCCGGTGGGCGCTGCTCGACCGCGCGCCGCTGCCCCGGTGGAGCCGCGGGCCGGTGACGCTGCTGGGGGACGCCGCGCACCCCATGTTCCCGTTCTTCGCGCAGGGCGCCGCGCAGGCGATCGAGGACGCGGCGGTCCTGTCCCGCTGCCTCGCCGAGGACGTCGCGGACCCGCCCGGGGCCCTGCGCCGGTACGAGGCCCTCCGCCTTCCCCGCACGACCCGGTTGCAGGAGGTGAGCCACGCCCGGTCGAACGTCAACCACCTCCCCGACGGCCCCGACCAGCGTGCCCGCGACAGGTCCTTCGCCACCGTCGACCCGCTGCTCGACAACGGCTGGATCTACGAGTACGACCCCGAGAGCCCAGCCCGATCCGTCCATTGAATGAACACCCCGCTTTTTTGAGGAGCGAAGTGATGAAGGTTTTCGACGTGCGCGGCATCACGGCGGGTGTCGACGCGGCCCTCGCCGTGGTCGACGACCCGCGGCATCGGCACATGCTGAAGAACTACCGCAGGCACGCGCTGCTGGAGGTGTCCGGCCACTGGGAGGACATCCTCACCCCGGCGATGATCGTCGATCATCCGGTCTACCGGCTCACCGAACGCGGGAGGACGCTCGTCTGCGACGGCATGGACGAGGTCCGGAAGTTCTATTCCGACATCGTCGGGCAGGGCGCGAACGTCTTCGGGGCGCTGGAGGAGAAGGTCGCCGTCTCCGACCACGGCATCTTCATCGAGGCCGTCTTCGCCCAGGTCGTCCGTGGCGACGACGCCGCGCTCGCCGGTGAGGACGTCCGCCCGGACGGCACGTACCAGATCTCGCATCGCTTCGCCGCCACCTGGCCCTACCGCGACGGACGCCTCGTCGGCGAGTTCATCTACGACGACACCGGCAGCTGGCGCGTCGACGAGGTGGACGCCTCCGCGCTCATGTCACCGGCGCAGGCGCGCGAGGCCCTGGCGCCCTACCTGGAGCAGAGCCCCCTCTCGGAGATCGAGGACGGCCTCCGACTCTTCAAGGACTAGGCACCGACATGGCGGACCACTACATCGACATACACGCGCATTTCACGCCGCCGAGCACCGAGGAAGAACGGGTCCGTGCCTGGCAGGCCATGCTCGCCAAGGGCATCTACTTCCCCGAACCCCACGAGTGGTCACCGGAACGCACCCTGGCCTACATGGACGCGTCCGGGACCGCCATGCAACTACTGAGCAACATCCCGAACAGCCTGCCGCGCCTCCAGGCGTCGAACGACTACGGCGCCGACCTGGTGGCGCGCCACCCGTCGCGGTTCGGTCTTCTGGCCGCGCTGCCCACCGACGACCCCGTGGCGGCCGTCGCGGAGGCGGAACGGGCCCGGGAGAGCCTCGGGGCCGACGGGTTCGCCGTGACGACGCGATACAACGGCGTCTATCTGGGTGACGATTCACTCGACCCGTTGTGGACGCGACTCGATGACTGGAACGCGACGGTGTTCGTCCATCCCGACGCGCGCCTGCCGCCGACCCTCGACCACCCCGCACCCCTGTACGAGGTGGCGTTCGACACCGCCCGGACGGTCTTCGACATGATCTTCCGGAGGACGTTCGCGCGCTTTCCGAACATCACGTTCGTCATCGCGCACTGCGGGGGAGCGTTCCCCGCGTTGACCGGACGGCTCCGGCTGCTCGGAAACGAGTCCTGGGTACCGCAGGGCGTGACCGCCCGGGACGTCGACGAGCAGACGTCCTCGCTCTATGTCGACACGGCGGCGACCGCGTTCCCGCCTTCCCTTCTCCCGGCGATCGCGACGGTCGGAGCCGACCACATCGTCTACGGCAGCGACTGGGGCGCGCCCTGCACCACCGAGTCGTCCGCCGAATCGAACCGTGCGAGCCTGCTGCGCTGCGGCGCGTTGTCGCCCGAGGAAGCGGGCGAGGTCCGGGGCCGCGCCCTGGAGTTGTTCCCGCGTGCGGCACGGCGAATGGCGGCCGCCGGACGGCCCGCCGCCAAGACCGCCTGACATCACCCCGACATCACCCTCGCACCGCCTTGACATCGCCCTGACGAGGGACGGGCCGCGGCGGCGGCATTGACCACAGCTCCCCACCAGAGGGCCGCGTTTCTTCGGCGTGCCCACATCTGTCCCATTCCAGCGCGCGTCCGCTGGCACAACACCCGACCCCTGGGGAGTCCTTCATGTCCGTCACCAGTCCCGGCCATGGGCGAGATCTCGGTCGCGCCGGCCCCGACCAGCAGAACACCCTCGTCCTCATCATGTTCTTCGCGGCCGGAATCGTGTTCCTCGACCGCTTCGGGATCACGTTCCTCTTTCCGCAGATCGGCCACGACCTGCGCCTGAACCACAGCCAGCTCGGCTCGCTGGTCTCGGTGACCGCCGTGACCTGGGCGATCTCCAGCCTGATCTTCGCCGTCCTGTCGGACCGTCTCGGCGGCCGGACCAAGTGGATGATCGTCGGCAGCCTGGTCCTGTTCTCCGCCGCGGTCGGCCTGATCGGGCTGGCGCCGAACTACGGGACGATGCTGCTGCTCCGCGCGGTCATCGGCTTCTGCGAGGGCCCCGCGCTGCCCCTGATCCAGGGCGCGGTCGCGCGGGCGTCTTCGCCGGAGCGGCGCGGCCGGAACATGGGCGTCGTCATCGCCGGGACCCTGCTCATCGGCAGCGCCCTGGCACCGAGCATCATGATCGGGCTGGCCTCGGCGTCCAACTGGCGGCTCGCCTTCCCCCTCGTCGCCGTCCCGGGCTTCGTCGTGGCGCTCCTCGTGGCGATCCTCATGCGCGAGCCCAGGTCGACCGGCGCGGACGCGCCCCGCGTCAGGGCCCGGGACTTCCGGCTCGTGCTGGCCGACCGCAACGTCCCGCTCGCGCTCGTCGGCACGACCGTCTGCATCGGCGCGAACATCGGCTTCGGCACGTTCGCCGCCACGTACCTGCATGAACAGGGGCTGTCGCGGGGCACCACGACGCTCGTCCTCACCGTGTACGGCTGTCTCATCGCGCTCGGAAGCGTCATCGCCCCCGCGGTCTCGGACCGCGTCGGACGCAGACCGGCCCTGTTCGCCGCGGCGATCTGCGGCGGGCTCGTCCCGGTGTTCTTCGTCCTGTTCGCCGACTCGGTGCCGCTGCTCCTGGTGTCCCTCGGGGTCGGGTTGATGGCGGGCGGCTCGCTCACGCTGGTCACCTATGTGGTGCCCGGCGAGTCGGTGCCCCGCGAGCTGATGGCCACGGCGTTCGCGTTGCAGATCGCCGTGGGGGAGACCATCGGCGGCGCGCTCGGCCCGCAGCTCGGCGGCGCGCTCGCCGACGCCACCCACAACCTGGACAACGCGTTGCTGATGTACGGCGCGGCCTCGATCCCCCTGGCCGTCGTGGCCCTGCTGATCCGGGAGACCGCCCCCCGTCGCGTGGGCGCGGCCACACGCGAAGGAGGGCCCGAGGCGAGCGGCGAAGCCGCCCTCTCCTGAGGTCGGACCTCATAAGGCCCGCCCGGCGCGAAGGCGCCGGGCGGGCCGTTTCGTACGAGCCGGTGTCAGCTGTTCCGCGGGAACCCGAGGTCGAGGCCGCGGGTCGCCGGGTCGGGCCAGCGGCTCGTGACGACCTTGCCCCGGGTGAAGAAATGGACGCCTTCGGTGCCGTGCGCGTGGGTGTCGCCGAAGAGGGAGTTCTTCCAGCCGCCGAAGCTGTAGTACGCCATCGGCACCGGGACGGGCACGTTGACGCCGACCATCCCGGCCTCGACCTCGTTCTGGAACCGCCGGGCCGCGCCGCCGTCCCTGGTGAAGACGCACGCGCCGTTGCCGTAGGGGTTGGCGTTGATGAGCGCCATCGCCTCGTCGTAGGTGCGGACCCGGACCACCGACAGCACCGGTCCGAAGATCTCGTCGACATAGACCGTCATCTCGGGCGTGACGTGGTCGAGCAGCGTCGGGCCGAGCCAGTAGCCGTCCGCGGCCCCGTCCGGTTCGACGTGCCGCCCGTCGAGGACGACCGTCGCCCCGTCCCGCTCCCCGGCGTCGATGTAACCGGCGACCCTGTCGCGGTGCTGCGCGGTCACCAGCGGGCCCATGTCGCAGGAACGGGTGCCGTCGCCGACCCTGATGGCCGCCGCCCGCTCGGCGATCTCTGGGACGAGCCGGTCGGCGACGTCCCCGACCGCGACCACGACGCTGACGGCCATGCACCGTTCACCGGCGGAGCCGAACCCGGCGCTCACCGCGGCGTCGGCGGTGACGTCGAGGTCCGCGTCCGGCAGGACGAGCATGTGGTTCTTCGCGCCGCCGAGCGCCTGCACACGCTTTCCGTGCGCGCTCGCCGTGGCGTAGACGTACCGGGCCACGGGGGTGGAGCCCACGAACGACACCGCCTTGACGTCGGGGTGCGTCAACAGTTCGTCGACCGCGGCCTTGCCGCCTTGCAGGACGGTGAACACGCCCGGCGGCAACCCCGCCTCCGCCCACAGCTCGGCCAGCCAGATCGACGCGGACGGGTCCTTCTCGCTTGGTTTGAGCACCACGGTGTTGCCCGCGGCGATCGCGACGGGGAAGAACCACAGGGGCACCATCGCGGGGAAGTTGAACGGCGAGACGATCGCCACCGGGCCGAGCGGCTGGCGGATCGAGCAGACGTCGACGCTGGTGGAGGCGTTCTCCGTCATCGCGCCCTTGAGCAGGTGCGGCATGCCGCAGGCGAACTCGACGACCTCCTGGCCCCGGCTGATCTCGCCGAGCGCGTCGGCGAGCGTCTTGCCGTGCTCCGCGGTGATCAGTTTCGCCAGTTCGGGCTTGCGCCGGTCGAGCAGTTCACGGAACCGGAAGACGATCTGCGTCCGTCTGGTGAGGGAGAGGTCCCGCCACGCCGGGAACGCCGCCTTCGCCGACGCGATCGCGGTGCGCGCGTCGGCGGCGTCCGCCATCGAGACCCGCCCGGTGACCTCGCCCGTCGCCGGGTCGGTCACGGGCGCGGTGTTCCCGCTGGACCCGACGAGCTCCTTGCCGTCGACCCAGTGCCCGATCTCCCGCACGTCGTTGATGTCGGTGGTCACGCGCCCTCCTCCGTTCCATTGAGAAGATCGCCGAGGAGGCCGGTCAGCTCGGACACGGCGGCCTCCGCGGCAGGGGACAGGCCGGGCATCCCGAAGAACGGGTGGATGAGGCCCGGATAGACGCGCAGGGCGGTGGGCACCCCGGCGTCCAGGAGCCGCGCGGCGTGGACGATCCCGTCGTCGCGCAGCGGGTCGAACCCCGCCACCCCGACGACCGCCGGGGCGACACCGCCCGGGTCGGGCGCCAGGGCGGGGGAGACGCGCGGGTCCAGGGCGCGGGCCTCGTCGTCCCCGACGTAGTGCCATCTGATGACGGCGAGGTCGTCCCGGGTCAGGAAGCAGCCCTCGGCGTTCTCGTCGACGGACGGGTACCGGGCCGCGAAGTTCGTCACCGGGGAGGCGAGCAGCTGGCCCGCCACGGGAACGCCCGCGTCGCGGGCCCACAGCGCCGTGACGGCCGCCAGGTTCGCGCCCGAGCTCTCCCCGGCGAGGCCGATCCGAGCCGGGTCGCCGCCGAGGTCGCCGATGGAGTCGACCGTCCAGCGCAGCGCGGCCGCCGCGTCCTCGACCGCCGCCGGGAACGGGTGTTCGGGGACGAGCCGGTAGTCCACGGAGACCACCCAGGCGCCGAGGTCGTGCGCGAGCCGCCGCGCGACGTCCTGCATGAGGTGGGCGCTGCCCATGATGAAGCCGCCGGGGTGGAAGTACACGACGGTGGGCGCCGGCCCGTCGGCGAGGGGCCGGACGACCTTGAGGCGCAGCCCGTCGACGACGACGTCGTCGACGCTCTTGACCGGGGCGAATCCCGCGGGATCCCAGTTGCTCTCGATCGCGGCCCGCATTCGTTCGCGCATCTCGTCGGGCGCCCCGGAGAAGCCGGGCGGGGCGCCGGCGGAGCGGAGGGCGGACAGGAACCCGGCGACGTCGGGGTCGAGCGTCATGGTGACCTTTCGGGGAGTGTGCGGGGATGTGGTGGTCGTGCGGGCATGCGGTCAGCCGCCGAGCAGGCGGCGGTGGGAGGTCAGCGCGAGGTCCCGGGCGCGGTCGATCGCGGCGGGGCCGTCGCCGACGAGCGCGCCCGCCCGCTTGCGGACGACACCGTCCACCAGGACGGTGTCGACGTTGCCCGGATGCGCGGCGCAGACCAGCGCGGCGACCGGATCGGTGACCGGGAACAGGTTCGGGTCGGTCGCGCGGACCAGGACGACGTCGGCGCGCTTGCCGACGGTCAGGCTCCCGATCCGGTCGCCGAGCCCGAGCGTGTCGGCGCCGCCCTGGGTCGCCATCGTGAAGACCTCGGCGACGCCGAACGGGTCGAGCCTGCCCGCGAACCGGGTGCGTCCGTCGGCGAGCTGGCTGCGGTGGGCGGCGAGGCCCGCCCGCATCTGCGTGAACAGGTCGGAGGCGCCGACGGTCTCGGTGTCGGTGCTCAGCCCGGCCGTGATCCCGAACGCCCGTACGCGGTCGATCGGGGTGTGCCCGATCCCGGGCAGGGCCTGCTCGTGGTGCGGGGCGAGCGCGATCGACGCGCCGCTGTCGGCCATCATCGCGAACTCGTCGTCGCCGGACTCGCTGCAGTGCACGAACGTCAGGTCGGGGCCGAGCAGCCCGGCCCGCCCCAACCGCGCGATGGCGGCCATCGCGCCGAACTCGGGCCCGCACCCCATGTGGATGGACGTGCGTATCCCCAGGTCGCGGGCCATGGCGAGGTCGGCGCGGGTGGCGTCCATGGTGGACAGCTCCGGGCCGCGTCCCGCCAGGTGCAGCGTGACGAGGGCGTCGTCGTCGCCGAGCAGCTCGCGGCGGACGCGCCGGACGTCGCCGGTGTGCGGCCGGTCGCTGCCCCCGATCCACACCGGGAGGTCGACCAGCGGCCAGCCGTGCCCGAACACGGCGCGGATCCCGCTGTCGCGCAGCGCGGCGATCGCCTGGTCGCTGTGCTCCGGCGAGTTCTGCACGTGCGACCAGTCCATCAGCGTGGTCGTGCCCGCGTCGAGGGCGGACAGGGCGCCGAGCAGGTTCCCGGCGTAGACGTCCTCGGGCCGGTAGAGCGATCCGAGCCTGCCGAACATCTCCCCGAAGTAGCTCCGCAGATCGAGTTCGGCGCACCGGTGCCGGACCGCCGACTGCCAGGTGTGCTTGTGGGTGTCGACGAGCCCGGGGAACACGATCATGTCGCGGGCGTCGATCGTCTCGGCGCCGTCACCGGGCAGGCCGGGTCCCACACCGGTGATGAGACCGTCCTCGACCAGGACGTGGCAGCCGGTGAGCGTGCCGAGCGCCGGGTCGCCGGTGACGACCCAGCCGTTCTCGATCAGGATGCGCCGTGGCGCGCGGTCGGTCATGGTCACTCCTCGTCTCACGCGTGTTCGGGCTGCCGGTGGACGGCGTCGGCGCCCGGTTCCCGCGCGCCCGTCTCCTGCCGGGTCGCCATCCGGAGGGCGGTGGCGACGTCCTCGTCGGTGGGCCGCGCCGCCCAGGCACGCGCCACATAGGCGTCGGGACGGATGAGCACCGCCGCCGCGCCGCCGAACCGCTGCGCCAGCGCGTCGGCGGGCGCCGTCACGGCGGTGACCAGGTCGGGCAGGTTCCGGCCGGTCGCCGCGCCGCCGGTCGCCGCGTTCCCGGCGGCCTCGGCCAGGACGAAACAGGCGTCCTCGGCCACCCGCGTGTACGTGGTCGCGGGCGTGGAGAGCGGGAAGTCGCTGACCCGGGTGCCGTCGGCGGCGTGCGTGTCGAGGGCGCGGTGGTAGGACGTGCCGAAGCCGCTCAGCCGGTCGCGGAGGATCGCGTTGACCTCGGGAATCGGGATGAGCTCCCGCTCGACGAAGTCCTTCAGGGCCAGCCCGGCGTGGGAGAAGTCGAAGTGCAGCCCGCACTGCGCGGCGACGTCGTCCATCAGCGCCTTCAGCACTGGATGGCGCTCGTCGTGGTAGGTGTCGAGCAGCGCGTCGGGAGCGCGGCCCGTCGCGGCCAGGGCGAGCTTCCAACCGAGGTTGAAGGCGTCCTGGATGCAGTAGTTCATCCCGATGCCGCTGGCCGGATAGTGGACGCGGGTGGCCTCACCGGCGAGCAGGACCCGGCCGCGACGGAACGCGGGGACCATGCGGTGCGCGTCGCCGTACCGGGACAGCCATTTCGCCGACGTCACCCCGAAGTCGTCCCCGAAGATCAGCCGGAGGGACTCCCTGACCTCGTCCATGGTGACCGGCTCGTGCTTGGGAACGTTCCGGCGGTGCTGGGCGACGATGATGAACCGGGTGATGCCCCGGCCGAAGGGGTAGGCGAGCACCCAGCCGTGCTTGTTGCGTTTCATCTGCATGGACGCCTGCCAGGGGAAGGGCAGGTCGGCGTCCACGGCCACGGCGGTCATGCGCGTCGCGTGGCCCTCGAACGGGATGCCGGCCGTCTCCCGGACGAGGCTGCGCGCACCGTCGGCGCCCACCAGATAGGGCGCGTCGAACTCCAGCTCCCGTCCCGCGGCGTCGCGTGCGGTGACCGTGACGCCGTCCGCGGTCTGGGCGTGACCGAGGTAGGTGATCCCGCGCCGCACGTCGGCGCCCTGTTCCACGGCCCATTCCGCGAGCAGGTGCTCGGTGGTCATCTGCGGGAGGATCAGCGCGTACGGGAACTTGCTGTCGAGCAGGTCGTACCGCAGCCCGATCAGCCCCGCGTAGATGTAGCGCGGCACCTCGAAGTCGGGACGCCAGCGTTCGGCCGCGACGCGGAACCGGTCCATGAGGCCGCGGACGTCGAACAGCTCCAGTACACGCGGCTGGATCACTCCGGCCCGTGAGTGGGTGTCCTCCGTACGGCGCTCCAACACGACGACCCGGGCCCCGGCACGCGCGGCCTCGGCCGCGACGGTCAGACCTGCCGGTCCGCCGCCGACGACGACGGCATCGGCGGATGTGGCGCTGTTCGACATAAGCTGCCTCCACTGGAACGACCGCTCAGCGGACGATCGTCCGTACTACGGTCAAACGTGCTGTGATTCAGAAGCATGGGTCGGCGGAACACGCCTGTCAAGGCCGGTGTCCATTCATTGCTCTGCTCTTTTGCCTGCGGAGATAGGCCTGCCCCGGCCCATGTTCAAGAAAACGGGCACTTGACCGGAGAGCGGTCGTATCTCGTACTCTAGGCCCGGACAGGTGGCGGGGCGGGGGCCGGGCGGCGCCCCGCCCGCCCCGACGGAGAGGAGCGACATGCCGCGCGACGACGCCGGGCCGGACTTCATCGAGGCCCTCGCCCGCGGGCTCGACGTGCTCAGATGCTTCGGCTCACATCCGGTGCCCATGTCCCTCACCGAGATCGCCACCGCGACCGGGCTGGCCAGGCCGACCGCCCGACGCATCGTGCGCACGCTCGAACACCTCGGATACGCGCGCACCACGTCCGAGGGCGTCGCGCTCACCCCGCGCGTCCTCGAACTGGGCGTCGCCTACACGCTGTCGACCGGACTGTGGGAGGTCGCGCTGCCCCATTTGCGTGACCTGGTGAAACAGACCGGGCAGGCCGCCTCCGTCGCCGAACTCGACGGCTCGGACGTCATCTACGTCGCCCGCGTCGAGGTCCCCAAGGTGGTCGCCGTCAACGTCAAGGTGGGCATGCGCCTGCCCGCCGCCAGTACGGCGCTCGGCAAGGTCCTGCTCGCGTCACTGGACGCGGACGCCCTGCGCGCGGCGCTGCGCACGGCCTCGCGCTCCCCGGTACGGCCGCACCGGCCGAGACCGGTCGCCGAGATCGAGGCCGAGCTGCGGGAGGTGCGCGCCCGCGGCTGGGCCACCACCGACGAGGAGGTCGCGCCCGGCATCCGCTCCGTCGCCGCGCCCCTGCGCGACGGGGACGGTCGGACGGTCGCGGCGATCAACGTCACGGCGATCGCGGCCGAGGTCGGCCGGCGCGAACTCGTCGACGAGCTGCTGCCCCTCCTGCTCCAGACGACCGGCGCGATCGGGCGAGACTACGAGCTGATCCACGCCGCGCCCCAGCGCTCCGTCCGCCGACCCTGAACACGCCGGCCCCGAGAACGAGGAAGAGGAATGACCCGACACGACACACCCGACCCCGACGAACTGTTCAGCGAGGAACGGTCCGCCGAGGTCGTCGCGGCGAGCTTCGCCGGGACGCTCGACCCGCGCCTGCGCCTGATCCTCACCTCGCTCGTCCGGCACCTGCACGACTTCGTCAAGGACGTCGAACTCACCGAACGGGAATGGGCCGCGGCGATCGAGTTGCTCACCGCGACCGGGAAGATGTGCACCGACACCCGGCAGGAGTTCATCCTGCTCTCCGACGTCCTCGGCGTGTCCATGCTGGTCGAGACCCTCAACAACCGGGCGGACGGCGCCCTCACCGAGTCCACGGTCGAGGGCCCGTTCCACATGGTCGCGTCGCCGCCCCGGGAACTCGGCGCCGACATCGCCGAGGACGGCAAGGGCACGCCGTGCCTGGTCACGGGCAGCGTCACCGGCCCGGACGGGCGGCCCGTCCCCGGCGCGACGATCGACGTGTGGCAGGCCAACGACGACGGCTTCTACGACGTGCAGCAACCCGGTGTCCAGCCGCCGCTGAACCTCCGCGGACTGTTCACCGCGGACGGCGACGGACGGTTCTGGTTCCGCTCGATCGTCCCCCGCCACTACCCGATCCCGCAGGACGGCCCGGTCGGCCGCCTGCTGACGGCGACGTCCCGGCACCCGAACCGGCCCGCGCACATCCACTTCGAGGTGTCCGCCCCCGGCCACCGCACCGTGACCACCCACCTGTTCGTCGCCGGCACCCCGTTCATCGACTCCGACGCCGTGTTCGGGGTCAAGCCCAGCCTGGTGCGCGAGTTCCCCACCGTCGACGACCCGGAGCGCGCGGCGCGGGTCGGGCTGCCGAACCCGTTCCGCACGGTGAACTTCGACGTCGTCCTCCGTCCCGACGCCACCGACCGGGAGGCGTGACCATGATCCAGACCTCGTTCTCCTACGACGCGCTCCCGATGCGGGTGCGGTTCGGCTCCGGCGTCATCGCGTCCCTCCCCGAGGAGATCGCGCGGCTGGGCGCCCGCCGCGCCCTCGTGCTCTGCTCACCCGAGCAGCGCGACACCGGCGAGGCCATCGCGGGCGCGCTGGGCGACCGCTCCGCCGGGGTGCTCGCCGAGGCGCGCATGCACGTCCCGGTCGAGGTCGCCGCGCGGGCCCGCGCCCGCGCCGCCGAACTCGGCGCCGACGCCTGCGTGGCGGTCGGCGGCGGATCGGCCATCGGCCTCGGGAAGGCCGTCGCGCTCGAACACGGGCTGCCGGTCGTCGCCGTCCCCACCACCTACGCGGGCTCGGAGATGACCACCGTCTGGGGCATCACCGAGAACGGGCGCAAACGAACCGGCAAGGACCCGCGGGTGCTCCCGGCCGCCGTCCTGTACGACCCAGACCTCACCCTCGGACTTCCGATCGCCATGTCGGTGACCAGCGGATTCAACGCCGTCGCCCACGCCGTCGAGGCCCTCTACGCGCCCGACCGCTCCCCGGTCGTCTCGCTGATGGCCGAGGAGGGCGTCCGCGCGATGACCGAGGCCCTCCCGGCCGTGTTCGCCGACGGCGGTGACGCCGACGCCCGCGCGAAGGCGCTGTACGCGTCCTGGCTCTGCGGGGCGACCCTCGGCGCCACGACCATGTCCCTGCACCACAAGCTGTGTCACGCCCTCGGCGGAACCCTCGACCTCCCGCACGCCGCCACCCACACCGTCGTGCTGCCCCACGCCCTCGCCCACAACCAGCCCGCCGCCCCCGACGCGGCCGAGGCCCTGTCCCGCGCCCTGCACGCCGACGACCCCGCCCGCCGCCTCTGGGACCTCGCGGGCTCCCTGGACGCGCCGCGGTCCCTCCGCGACCTCGGCATGTCCGAGAGCGACATCGACCCCATCTGCGACGAGGTCGTGAACGCCCCCTACGCGAACCCCGCCCCCGTGACCCGCGAATCGGTGAGACGCCTACTCCACACCGCCTGGACCGGCGATCCCCCACGGCCACGCCCCCTGAAGGCCACACGCCCCTGAAGACGCAGCGGGCGGTGGACGACCTGGACGACACCGTCCGGCAGATCCGTTCGACGGTCTTCGCGTGGCGGGAGCCGGAGGTGGAGGAGTCGCTGCGCGGCCGGCTGCACGTGCTGGTCGACGCCGCGACCGAGCATCTGGCCTTCGCGCCCTCGGTGCGGCTGGACGGGCTGCTGGACACCGCGGTCGACGACGAGACCGCCGAGCATGTGCCGGCCGTCGTCCAGGAGGCGCTGTCCAACGTCGCCCGGCACGCCCGCTCCACCGAGACCGCCGTGCGCGTGGACGTCGGTGACGCTGTCACGGTACGGATGGACGACGACGGCGTCGGCATCGGTGCGGACGGCCGCCGCAGCGGCCTGCGCAACATGGCCGAACGGGCCGCGGCCCTGGGCGGCGAGTGCGCGGTCGAGCCGCGACCGGCGGAGGAACGGCCTTGACCTGGAGCGTCCCGCTCAGACGTGACCACGGACGTGCTCGCTGTGGAGCCTGGGCGCTCATCACCCGTGAGGGGTGATGAGCGCGGGTGCTACCTGGGTCGACGATGCGGGCAGGCGCTTCGGTCTGGAGGCTCGTGATGAGCGACGTCGAGCACGCGAACGGCGGGGATGAGCACGCGACCGCCCCCGGCGGCGACGCGGAACTGCGCAGGCTGCGCGCGGAGGTGGCCGATCTGCGGGCCCGGCTCGCGGCACGGCCGCCGGACGCGGCGGGCCGGGTGCGCGCGCACCCGAACCTGATGAGAACGCGGCGGGCCGTCGCCGCCCTGCTGGTGGCCCTCGCCGGCTTCGGCCTCGTGGCGTCGGTGATCGGAGTCTGGGGCGCGCGCACCACGCTGGAGACCGACCGGTGGGTCGCCACGGTGGAGCCGCTGCCCGAGAATCCTGAGGTCAACGCCGCCATGGCGACGTATCTCACGGACCAGGTCTTCACGCATCTGAACGTGCAGGGACGAATCGTCGAGGCGCTGCCGCCCCGGGCCGCCTTCCTGGCCGGCCCCGTGACGGACGCCGTCCACGATCACCTGCGGAACCGGGTGCGGAACTTCATGGGCACCGAGCAGTTCGCGGCGCTGTGGCAGGAAGCGAACCAGTTCGCGCACGCCCAATTCGTGGCGATAGCGGAGGGCGAAAGCGAGACGGTCAACGTCCAGAACGGAACCGTGACGCTGAACCTGCTGCCGGTCATCAACGATGTGCTCGTCACCGTCTCGCAGGAGCTGCCGACGTTGTTCGGCGAGGAGCTTCGACTGCCCGCGCTCTCGTCCGGTGAGGTCCCCGCCGACCTGCGGGAGAAGGTGGCGACCGCGCTCGGTGTGACGCTTCCCGCGGACTTCGGTCAGGTCGCCGTCTACCAAGACGGCGACCTGACCGGGTTCCAGGACGCGGTGCTGTTGTTCGAGCGCGGCATCGTCCTGCTCGTGATCGGCACGCTGGTCTGCCTCGCGCTTGCGCTGGTGGTCTCGCCCGGACGCAGGCGGACGCTGCTGCTGTTCGGCGTGGCCGTTGCCGGCAGTGCGGTGGTGTTGGCGGCGGTGCTGCGAACCGTCGGCGACCGGCTTCTGGAGCGGGTGCCCGAGGGCCTCTACCGGCAGGCGGCGTCCGTGGCGGTGCACGACGTCTTCAGGACGCTGCGCGACCGCGGCGACCTGTTGTTGTGGTCGGGTGTCGCGCTGGCCGTCCTCATGTACCTGGTGGGCCCCGGCCGGGGGGCGGTGGCGCTGCGCCGGTCCGCCGTCTCGGGATTGCGCGCGGGCTGGTCGGCCGCGCGGAGCGATCGGGTCGGGGAACTGGTCGTCCGTCATCTGGACGTGCTGCGGATCGCGGGCGTGGTGGTGGCGGCGCTCGTCGTGCTGCTGTTCGCGTCCTGGACGGCCCTGCTCGTGATCCTGGTCGTCCTGGCGGCGTACGAGGTCGGGGTGACGCTGTTCGCCCGCCACGCCGCGGAGCGTGGGAGGGCCCCGGATGCCGGGACGGCGCCGCGCGTCCCGCCGGTGGCCGGTGCCGGTGGGTCGCCCCCGTGAGGCGGCACCGGTCATCCGCGGCGGGTGATGTCCGCCGGGGCGGCGGGATGTCGAGGGTTCTGGGACGAGAGCCGGCCGCTCGCCGGTCCCGAGCGTGAGGAGCCTGCCAATGGCCTTCGGACCCGTGCAACTCGTCGTGCTGGGCTTCGACCACCCGCGCTTTGTCCATCCCGGGGAGGGGGAGGTGACCGGCGAGCTGGACGGCCCCGACGCCATTCACCGCCAGCTGGTCCGCTGGTTGGACAGGGCCGGCTTGCGGCGGTAACCGCGGGAGGGGGCGGCGATTCGGGGGCGGTGCTCACTCGGCGCGGCGGAGATCGAGGGACTGGGCGATGACCGCGCGCTGGATTTCCGAGGTTCCCTCGTAGATCCGGAGGGAGCGGATCTGGCGGTAGAGGCGTTCGGTCACGGAGTCCGACACCAGGCCCGCGGCGCCGAAGATCTGGAGGGCGGCGTCGATGATCTCCTGCGCGGACTCGGTGGCGTAGAGCTTGGCGATGCTGGAGTGCCGCGCGAAGCGGCGGCCGTTGTCCAGCTCCCAGGCGGCCCGGGCCACCAGGAGGGCGGCGGCGTTCAGCTTGACCTCGGTGTCGGCGAGCGTGGCCCGGATCGTCGGGAGATCGATCAGGCGGCCGTCGTAGATCGGGCGGTCGGCGGATCGGGAGAGGGCGGCGTCGGCGGCGCGGCGGGCGAAGCCCAGGGCGGCGGCGCCCACGGTCATCCGGAAGCGGTCGAGAACGTCCATCGCGATCACGAAGCCGTGGCCGGGGCGGCCCAGGACGCTGTCGGAGGGGACCTCGCAGTTGTCGAAGGCGAGGTGCGCCAGGGCGCGGGGAGCGATCACGGCGATCTTCTCGCGCACGTGGAGGCCGGGGGTCGTCGCGGGGACCAGGAAGGCGGTCAGGCCGAGGGCGCCGGGACCTTCGCCGGTGCGGGCGACAACGCAGTAGAGGTCGGCGATGCCGCCGTTGGCCACCCAGGCTTTGCGGCCGTTCAGCACATAGCCGCCGGGGGTCTGGTCGGCTCGGAGGGCGATCGCGGCGACGTCGGAGCCGGCCTGCTCTTCGGACAGGGCGAAGGCCACGACCCGCTCGCCCCGGGTGAGGGCCGGAAGATGGCGCTCCTTCTGGGAGGGCGAGCCGTGACGCAGGAGGGGAATCGAGGCGAGGGCCTGGATGGAGAACGCGTAGTCGGCGAGGTCGTCGGCGTAGGCGAGCGCCTCGCGGACGAGGCAGAGCGACCTGAAGTCCGCTTCCGGGGAGAGCCAGCCGTCTTCGCCCAGGGCTCGGATGACGTTCAGCTCGGTCTTCTCCGGGTCGGTGCGGGCGTTCCAGAGTTCGGAGTGCTCGTCGCACCAGTTCGTGAGGCGCTGTGCGAGTTCGCGGTGCTCCGGCTCGTAGAAGGGGAGCGCGAGGATTCCGTCGTCGAAGGCCCGCATCAGATGACCAACTCGGCGTCGTCCCGCAACGAGTTGACGAGCTGGTGTTCGGCGAAGTAGGCGAACGACGCGTAGCCGCGCCAGATGCGGCGCCATTCCCGCTCGGCGGCCGGCCCGCCGTGGTCGCGCTCCACCACGTCCAGATAGGAGATGATCACGTCCACGGCCTGCCGCGAGTGGCCGGTCGAGACGTTGTCGATCGACAGGTGGGCCTCCTCGTAGCCGATGTCGAAGCCGTGGGCCTGGAGCTTCTCGATCTCGTGCATGCGCATCTCGCCCAGGCCGTACATCTCGATCGCGAGGTTGTAGCCGAGGATCTCGCAGTAGAAGGAGTCCGGGAACAGCCCCAGGCACAGCTGGCCGATCGCGAAGTGGTAGTGGCTGTCGGGGAGTTCCTCCTGTTCCTTGAAGGCGGCGTCGCGGACGTGCGGGAGGTCGATCGACATGCTGTCGAGGGCCTGGTGGATGAGGGTGATGTGATTCTTGCGGACCTCGCCGCGGCCCATCTCGTCGGCGTAGATCGCGAACATCAGGTCGTCGCTGGGGCGCTGGTCGCGGCCCAGGTTGCCGATCCGGTGGACCCAGGCGGCCTCGATGAGGCTGCCCAGGGCGAGGGTCTTCTGATGGAAGATCACCTGTTCGCGGTCCGGGATCTCGGTGAGCGGCTCGTACGGGTTCACGAGCTTGTCCCAGTAGATGGTCTCGACCCGTGCGCGCAGGGCCTCGGGGGTGTAGTCGAAGTAGCTCGCGTCGGTGTGGCGGCCCGCGGCGCCGTGTGCGAACAGGATCTCGCCGTCGGCGAACCCGGACAGTGCCCAGTTCCTGGCTTTGGCCAGGGTGTTCGGGAAGTTCTCGATGTTGACCAGACGGTAGAAGAACTCGCGATCGTCGATCTCGGGAAGCTCGGCGTGGACGACGTCGGGCGGTTCGCTGTTCTCGATGGCGGTGAGCCGGCGGGCCGCTTGGGGGTCGCCGACCCGGTTCACCGGGAGTTCCACAGCGGGCAGGTCGCCACCGGCCTGGACGGCCGCCACCCAGTCCTTCAGGACGGCCGACTCCCGCTCGTCGAAGATCGCGAACATGGGGCCGCCGAACTTGATGGCGTCCAGAAAGCGGCACCCGGTGGGTGTCGGCTTGAGGTAGGGAGACGTGCGGAACCGGTTGAGGAAGTCCGCCACGTCGAAGCCCGGGTCGGCGAAGGTCTCGGTCAGCGGGCGCCCGGCCACGCGGAGGTCGCGATGGTGGAGTCCCGCGTACGGGGCGTGCCGGGCGAAGATCTCGGCGACCTGGGCGTCCAGGGAGAGCCCGGCGTGCCAGTCGGCGAGATCGCCCAGCATGGCGACGTGCTCGCGTTCCAGGTCGAGGACGAGGCGTACGGCCGCCAAGAGGCGCGCCCTGTCCGCCGGGCCGCTCGCGGATCGCCGGGTCAGGTCGAGGTACTCGGCCAGGACGGCGCGGAGCGCCGGTTCCGGGAGCGGCGCCGGGAGGCCGGTCAGGACGTCGTCCACACCGAGCGCGTGGAACGCGTAGTGCACGCCGACGACCTCGGGCATGAAGCTCGCCGGGAGCCGCGACAGGGCGACGTAGAAGTCGGCGTGCAGCGCCGTCAGGGGTCGTGCCCGGGCCTTATCCATGAAGTCGGCCGCGGTGATCTCGGGGAGGTGGACGCCGAGGTCGTCCAGGGCCCGTCGCCGGCGGCGGTGGAGCGAGGCGCCGGGGCGGCCCCGTCCCTTCACGAGGAAGTGCTGCCCGAACAGGCGGTTCACGATGACCGACGGCTGGGTCGCGGGCTGCGACAGGGTGTCCAGCCAGCAGCCTCCGATCAGGCCGAGCGGGGCGCGCTGGCGCAGGACGGCCTGTCGCAGCTCGGGTCGCAGGTCCCCGAATGCCCTCAGAGGCACCATCAGATCGTCCCGGACGGCGTCCACCTCGGCCACGATGGCCTCCACGCTCACATCGGACGGCGCGCCGGGCGCGGGTGCGGGCAGGAAGGCGTGGATGACGCGCCGGGCGGCCAGCAGCGTCGGCTCCGACTCCTGGTCGCGCAGGAAGCGATGAAAGATCGCTTCGGGGCCCGCGGCCAGCAGCGCCGTGGCCTCGTCCGCGGTCCCCGGACTGAACTCGAAGGTGGTCAATGCCGATGAGGTGATCAGGTCCGGCGTCTTGAAGATGGGGAGTGACATCATGACTCCTCCGCTCAGGGGGTGTTCTTCCGCAGCAGGACGCCGACGCGCGAGCCGGGGACGCTGGCGGCCATGAGGTAGTGCCGGCCGTCGTGCAGGCGATGGGCCGTCGCCTGGTCGACCAGGTTGATGAGGGGATCGGCCGCGAAGCAGTGCCCGATCCGCGCGACGTTGTCGGTGAAGAGCTGCGCGCGGGCGAAGCCCGCCTGCATCTCCTTCAGCGTGACGATGGGCCGGAAGATGTTGGAGTGGAACAGCCCGGCGATGTCCTCCACGGCCAGGCCCGCCGGCTTCAGCAGCCGGTCGTTCACCTCGCGCGAGAGATCGGAGTCGATCTCGTTCCTCCACTCGAGCCGGTGGATGTCGTGCGCCGCGGCGCTGCCGGCGATCTCGAAGACGGAGTCGTCCGGGCCGGTGCAGGCGGTGCCGTCCCGCGCGTCCATCACCAGACAGCTCGCGGCGCCGTCGCTGAAGAGCGCGAACTTCTCGACGCGGTCGGCGTCCTCGGCGCGGTCGGTGGTGATCACGAGAACGCAGCGGTGGAGACCTCCGACGACCATCGACGTGGCGACCCGCAGGGCCGACAGGAGGTTCAGGCACCGGCCCAGTGTCACGCCGACGAAGTCGGCGCGGTCCAGGCCGAGGCCGGTCATGACGGTCTGGACGAACAGGCCGTGGTTCCGGGTGTCCACGGGGATCCGCGTTGAGCAGAGCACGAGCGCGTCGACGGCGGCCGGGGTGATGCCGGCGGCGCGCAGGGTCGCCGCCCCGGTGTCGACGGCCAGCGCCTCCACGCCCTTCTCGGTGCGGCGGATGTTGCCCCACCCCCAGAAGCCCGGCTTCGGCAGGATCTGGAACTCGGCGATCCGCTCCGCCAGGCCGGGGATGGCCGAGTGGGCCTCCTCGATCTCGCCGAGGACGTATCGGGGTGCCCTGAGCTGGACGGTCGTGCCGTTCATCGCTAGATCACCTCGACGTGTTCGCCGCGGACGAGTGGACGCAGCGTGTCGAGCACCGCCGATGGGTCGTGGTCCAGGTAGAAGTGATCGCCTTCGACCCAGTGGATCTGTGCCGGCACCGCGCTCTCCCGTCGCCAGTCCTGGACGCGGGCCAGGTCGACGTGCGGGTCGTCCCGGCCGCAGATCACCGAGAGGGGCACGACGAGCGGGGGTGCCTCCTCGTACCGGTACGCCGCGAACAGACCCACGTCCGCGCGCAGGTCGGCGAGCAGGAGGTCCTGGACCTCCTCGGGAGCGGCCCCGAACTCCGCGGGCAGGCCGAGGAACCTCGCCGCCGCCTCGGCGAACGGCCGGCCGTGCCTGCCGTCCGCCCACAGGATGTATTCCGAGGGGTTGTGGCGCGGCGCGGTGGAGCCGGAGACGACCAGGTGCCGGAACTCGGCGCGGCCGGAGAGGCGGCGTGCCGCCTCGAACGCCAGCACCGCGCCCATGCTGTGGCCGAAGAGCAGATACGGACGGTCGTCGGCCGTCGCGATCTCCTCCGCCACCGTCTCGGCGGCCCCGGTGAGGGATGCCGGCGGGGGCTCGTCGGCGCGGTGCCACCGCCCCGGCAGGCAGACCACCGTGACCTGCGCCGCGTCTCCGAGCAGAGGCTGCCATTCCAGCAGGCTTCGCGGATCCACGCCCGCGGCGGGGAAGCAGTGGATCCGCACGGGAGGACGGGGATCGAGCTCGTGCGACAGTAGCCAGCGTTCGTTCGGCATTGCGGGCGTCACCTCTGGTCCGTGCCGGGCCGGGTGGTGGCGGGCTGGATGGTGGCGGGCTGGGCGGTGGCGGGCTGGGCGGGGGGCCGGGCGCCGCCCGGGGTCTGCGCGGGACGCGACCGGGCCTTGCTGCTCCGGGAGACCGCCACGCCGGCCAGGCACAGCAGGCCGCCGGAGAAGGCGAGCCACCCGGGCACCTCGCCGAGGAAGATCCAGGAGATCACGATGGCGAAGGCGGGCACCGCGTAAGTGGTGGAGCCCAGCGCGCCGGCGCTGATACGGGACAGCGCGTACGCCCAGGTGGTGAACGCCAATGCGGTCGGGAACGCGCCCAGGTAAATCATGTTCAGCGTCGCCGGCAGCGGGGCGTCCGCGGTCTGTGTCACCAGCTGGTACGAGAAGGGGAGCGTCGCGACGGCGGCGACCGAGCAGCCGAACGTGGTGGCCTGCAAGGGCGAGGCGTGCCGGAGCGCCGGTTTCTGGCTGGTGACGCCGCCGGCGAAGCCCACCGCCGCGACCAGGCACAGCAGCACGCCGAGCGCGGACGACCCGCCGCCGTCGGAGGTGGCGAAGCCGACCACCGCCACACCGGCCAGCGACACCGCCATCCCGGCCAGGAGCCGGGTGGGGAATCCCTCCCGCAGCAGCCAGCCGCCGAGCAGCGCGATCAGGATGGGGCCGATCCCGACGAGCAGCGCGGCGGTGCCCGCGTCCACCTTCTCCTCGCCCCAGTTCAGCGCGACCATGTACAGGCCGAACCACAGCAGACCCGAGGTGATGATGCCCGGCCACGCGGCGCGCGGCGGCGGTCCCTCGTGCCGCAGTCGCATGATGACGCCGAGCACGGCCGCGCCGACGAGAAGCCGGCCGAGGGCCAGTGCGCCGGGCGAGAAATGCGGCGCCGCGCTGCGAATGGAGACGAAGGCCGAGGCCCAGAGCAGCATGGTCGCGACCGCCGCCCCGATCGCCCCGCGATCGACCGGGACGTCCGGCGCGGTCGAGGGCGAAGCGTGCGCGGACTCGGTCTGGCCCATCCGACAATCACCAGCCTCGGGTCTCTGACCAGGCGGGCCTGATCCGAATGCGGTCGTGGGTCGCTGCAGATTAGCCCGCTGTCACCCGGCCGCCGGCGAATGTGGCAGGAACCTGCGACCCGTTCACGATCTTCCGGTCACATTCCGTGCTCTGCCGATCGCGGAGGGCCGCTCCGCCGTGGTTGGCGTGTCAGCTTGTGGAAAGGCGCGTTGGCGGGCCCGCCGCCGACGCCTACGTTCTGGCCATGACCACTGCCGCTAAGGACCGCATGGCGGAAATGCGGGACATCGTGTGCGAGATTCTCGAAATCGATCCCGACGAGATCACCGAGGACAGCCTCTTCAAGGAGGACCACGGTGCGGACTCGATGGGCACGATCGAAATCCTGGGGCTGCTGGAGAAGCAGTACAACATCGTCATCGACGAGGGCGAACTGATCCGCATGGTCAACCTGTCGGGCGTCTTCGCGGTGGTGTCAGAGGCCGCGGGATGGGAGCGGGAGGCCGACCCGGCTCCATGACCGCACGCGCCGCACCGCGACCGTCCGCCCGAGGCCGCAGGGTTGTGGTCACCGGGCTGGGCGTGATCTCCCCGATCGGCGTCGGCCTCGCCGCGTTCGCCGCCGGGCTGCGCACGGGGCGTAGCGGCGCCGCGCCGGTCCGCGGGTTCGACACCACGGGCTTCGAGCACGACATCGCCTGCGAGGTCCCGGATTTCGACGCGGCCGACTGGCTGCAGGAACTGGACCCCGCGGACCTGGGCCGGGCCAGCCGGTTCGCCGTCGCGGCGGCCCGCCTGGCCGTCGCCGACGCGAGCGGCGACCCGGCCGCCGCCGAGCACACGGTGGCCCGGCTGCGCTCCCGGCACGGCCTGATCGCGATCGGCACCACGATGGGCGAATCCCGCGACATCGACGCCCTCGTCGCGCAGGAACTGGCCCACGGCCCGGCCGGCATGTCCCCGGCGCTCGCCCGCCGGATCAACGCCGGGCGGCTGTCGGTGTCGATCGCCCACGAGCTGGGCCTGACCGACGTCGAGCCGGTCACCGTCCCGACCGCCTGCGCGGCGGGCAACTACGCCATCGGCCACGGGTACGACGCGGTGCGCGCCGGGGACGTCGACTTCGCCCTGTGCGGGGGCGCGGACGCGCTCTGCCGCAAGACGTTCGCCGGCTTCTACCGGCTCGGTGCGATGGCTCCCGACCGCTGCCGTCCGTTCGACCTCGACCGCCGCGGGATGCTGACCGGCGAGGGCGCGGGCGTGCTCCTGCTGGAGGATCTGGAGTCGGCGCGCGCCCGAGGCGCCCGGATCCACGCGGAGGTGCTCGGGTACGGGCTGAACTGCGACGCCGCACATCCCGTCGCCCCCGACTCGGACAGCGTCGCCCGGTGCATGCGGCTCGCTCTCGACGACGCGAACGTCGAACCGGAGGAGGTCGACCTCATCTCCGCGCACGGCACCGCCACCAAGGCCAACGACATCGCCGAGGCCCGTGCCATCCGCGGGGTGTTCGGCGACGCCTCGCCCCCGCGGACGGTGTCCATGAAATCGATGCTCGGCCACACGCTGGGCGCGGCGAGCGCCCTGGCCGCGATCGGGTGCGTGGTCGCGATCGGCGAGGGCTTCATCCCGCCGACCATCAATCACGAGGAGACCGACCCCGAGTGCGGGCTGGACTGCGTGCCCAACGAGGCCGTCGAGGCCGATCTGCGGGTCGTCCAGAACAACGCGCTGGCCTTCGGCGGCAACAACGCGGTCCTGCTCCTCGGCCGGTACGAGGAGCCGTCATGACCACGACGATCTCGGACTGGTCGGCGATCTCCGCCCTCGGCCTCGGCCGGCCGGCCTTCGCCGCCGCCGTCCGGGCCCGCGGGACCGCCGCGGAAACGGCCACGCCGCCCGACCCGGGACGGGCCCGCCTGGTCCCGCGGTTCGAGATCCGCGAGGTGCTGGGCCGGGGCGGCACCCGCACCATGGATCGGGTGACCGCGCTCGCCGTCGCCACGGCGGGTCATCTGGTCGGCGGCACCGATGGAGAGCGGAGAGCGGACGTGGGGAACGAGGCGGCGCTCGTTCTCGGCACGAACATCAGCAGCGCCAAGAGCAGCATGGACTTCGCGCGCGACACCCTCACCCAGGCCAAGCCGTTCTTCGTCGACGCGGGCCGGTTCCCCAACGCCGTGCTGAACTGCGCGGCCGCCCAGTGCGGGATCCGGCACACACTGCGGGGGCCGAACGCCACCATCTCCGGGGGCAGGGCGACGGGCCTGCTCGCGCTCAACTACGCGCGCCGTCTCCAGCGTTCGGGTCGCGCGGGAGCGGTGTTGTGCGGAGCCGTCGAGGAGTTCTCCGCCGAACGGGCGTGGCTCGAGGGGGCCGCGGCGGCTCCCGGCGCGCTCCTCGGGGAGGGCTGCGCGATGTTCCTCCTGGCGCCGGAGAAGGACGACCGTCCCGGGCTGGCCGAGGTCCTGGCGGTCGAGTTCTCGGTGTGCGCCGAACCGGCGGGGGCCGGGGCCGCGCTGGGCACCTGCGTCGACCGCGCGTTCACGGCCAGCGGCGAGTCGCCGGCCGACCTCTGGGCGATCGCCGGCTCCGGCGGCGCGGCCGAGGACGACGTGCTCGCCGGTCATCCGGCGGTACGGCTCCGCAGCACCGACCTGGTCGGCGACACCCACGCCGCCTCGGCCGCCTTCGCGCTGGCTGCCGTGCTCGCCCTGGCCGAATCGGAGCGGACGGGCGACGCGCGCACCGCGCTGGTGACCGCGGTGGACCGGGACGGGGTGGTCGGCTGCGCGCTGCTCCGGCTGCCCTCGGCAGGAGACACACGATGACGGATGACGCGCCGACCGGCGTCGCGCTGGTGACCGGCGGCACTCGGGGAATCGGCGCCGCGGTCGTCCTGCGGCTCGCGGCCGACGGCCACGACGTGGCGTTCTGCCACCGGTCCAGCCCAGAAGCCGCCCGGGACCTGGAGAAGCAGGCCGGTGAGCTGGGCGTGCGGGTGAGGTCGTGGCGGACCGACGTCACCGACCCCGGTGCCGTGAAGGATCTGGTCACGAGCGTCCAGGCCGAGCTCGGCCCGATCGCCACCGTGGTCACCTCGGCCGGGATCGTCCGCGACCGGCCGCTGGTGATGATGACCCGGGACGACTGGCGCCACGTGCTCGACGTCAACCTCGACGGCACCTACAACGTCTGTCGTGCGGCGGTGTTCGCCATGATGAAGCGCAGGGCCGGTTGCGTGATCACGCTCTCCTCGGTGGCCGGCGTCCAGGGCAACGCGACGCAGACGAACTACTCGGCGTCCAAGGCGGGCGTCATCGGCTTCACCAAGGCGCTCGCCAAGGAGGTCGGCCCGTACGGCATCCGCGCCAACGTCGTCGCTCCCGGATTCATCGAGACGGAAATGACCTCGGGCCTGCCGGACCCGGTCCGCGAGCAGGCGCTGGCCCGGATTCCGCTGGGCCGCATGGGCCGCCCGGACGAGGTCGCCGACCTGGTCGGCTTTCTCGCGTCGGACCTCGCCTCCTACATCACCGGCGCCGTGTTCCAGATCGACGGCGGCATACTCGGCTGACCCCGCCGGCCGTCGCCTCCCGCAAGCAGGCCGAGCTCGGCGGCACGGGCGCCGGCCTGGAACCGGGAGGCCGCCCCCATGTCACGCATGATCTCCGCGACATGCCGCCGGTACGTGCGCACGGAGAGGCCGAGGTGGCGGGCCGCCGCGTCGTCCTTGTGCCCGGCGTTCAGCAGCGCCAGAACCTGCCGGTGAAGCCCGTCCCAGCCCGCCTCCTCCAAGGGCCGGCGGTCCGCGGCGAGGCTGGCCGACTCCCACGCCCCGGCGAACAGGCCGCGCAGCGCGCCCAACATCGCCGGAGCCCGGATGACCATGAGCTGCCGCCCCGCACGGACGGCCGCGGCGCACTCGTCCACGAGCATCAGCTCCTGGAGCGGGACCCCGGCCACCCGGACCTGGGCACCCGCCGAGCGCGCCCGGCCGACGAGCCGGGTGCCCCACGCGGTGCGGAGCGTCTCCCTCGCGCAGAGCACCCGTACCGGCACGCCGTTCTGCAACGCGCGGCCCAGCTCCGGCAGCACCTCGGCCGCCCAGCCGGCGCCCGCCAGCACGATGATCAGCTCCTCCCGGGCGGAGGCCGCCAGGGAGCGTGTCGTGCCGCCCGCCGCGTCACCGTCGTCCGACAGCTCGACCAGCGTGGCCGCCGCCAGCCGGCGGCGGTGCTCGAACATGGCAGCCTCGACCAGCGCCCGGGCCTTGAGCAGGTCGCGTTCCACCTCGTCCTGCGACGAGCGGCTCCCGGCCCCGGCGGGCACGGAGCGCTCGACCGCCGATTCGGCACTCACCGCTGGCACTCCTCCCTAGCTCAACGTGAAGACATGCGTCCGGGAACGGGACGGATCGCCCGGACGCACGTACAGGCGGCCCTGGTCGGGTCGCATGACGACGGCGGCGACGGTCTTGTCCAGGCGTATGTCGCCTTCATCCGGTACGCGGATGGGCGGCGCGGACAGCACCCCGAAGTGCTCCTCGGCTCCCGCCGACGCCGGAAGCGCCGCGAGCCTGGCCGTGCACGCCTCCAGCCGCCGGAGCGAGGAGTTGCGGGCGAAGACGTTCAGCTCGTCGTGCGGCGCGAACTCCGGATGCAGGTAGTGGTTGGTGTGGACGATCTGCGGCGCCTCGACGATCCGCAGGTCGTCACCGAGGATCTCGACGTAGGCGGCCTTGCCGGAGCGGTCGCACAGGGTCAGGCTGCGCGAACTGGCCACCCGCAGCCCGGCGAGCGCCCTGGTCGCCTCATCGACGTCCGCCGTGGTGTCGAGCAGATGGCGGATGGCCAGGTACGGCGGGAGCCCCGGCCGCCAGTCGCCGCCGAGCAGCAGGTTCAGGCCGACGGCCAGCCCGTCGGAGTTCACCCCGAGATACCCCAGCAGGCCCGCGAAGCTCAGGAGCAGCGACCGCCGCCCGCTTCCCTCTGGGGCCACCTCCAGGACGGCGATCTGGTCCTCCAGGTCACCGTTGAGATCGACCGTCTGCGCCAGTACAGGCGTCCCGGCCCCGGCCCGGGCGTAGGTCGTGCAGTCGCCGCGCACCGGCACCTTGCGGTAGCCCAGGACCTCGCGCCGGACCTGCAGCAGCGTCGCCTCCTCCGGCGTGAGACCGGCCCCCTCCGCGAGGCCGCGGATCTCGGCGGCGAGGTCGGGGGTCTGCGCCTCGATCTCCGCGCGGTACGCGTCGAGCACGGGGCGCAGGCCGTCCATCGACTGCGGCAGGTCGAGAAGCCGGTTGAGCCGGCACAGCGAGTCGTCCAGGAACGCCCGCAGCGCCTCCGCCCGGGCGGCCCCGTGCAGCCGGCCGAGGGTCGCCGCGTCCCCCGCGGCCCGCACGAAGGGGACGTCGGTCACCGTCGCACCTTCGGGCTGGTCGCCAGCTGCTCCTTCACGTGCGGCCATTCGGCGCGCAGCACGCTGTAGAAGACCGCGTCGCGGCGCCGCCCGCCCGGCATGGGATTGAAGCTGCGCAGCGTGCCCTCCTCGGTCGCGCCGATGTTGCGGAGGCCGCGTCGTGCCTGGTCGTTGAGCTGGTCGGTCTTGAACTCGACCCGCTCTGCGCCGAGACGCTCGAAGGCGTGTTCCATCAGCAGGTATTTGGCCCAGCGATTGATGCCCCGCCCGCGGAAGTCGCGGCCGAGCCAGGACCAGCCGACCTCGATGCGCCGGTCCGCCTCGGCCATGTTGCCGAAGCTCATGCTCCCGGCGACCTGGCCCGAGTGCTTGTCGGTGATGACGAACACCGCCCGCCGCCCCGTCGCGTGGTCGGCCAGCGTCGCGTCGAAGAACGCCTCGTAGTCGGCGTCGGTCTCGACCCGGTTGACGAAGTAGCGCCAGATATGCGCGTCCAGCGCGATCGTGCGCAGCGCCGCGCGGTCGCCGGGCTCGATCGGCCGCAGCAGCACGTGTTCGTTCTCCAGGGTGGCGGGGGCCAGTTCGGTCCAGCTCATCGGGCGGCCTCGTTCTCCGCGTCGTCCTCGGCGCGGGGAGACGACCCGGCATGGGAGCTCAGCAGCTCGGTGACGTCCCGCAGCGTGTGCATGCGAGCCACGTCGCGCTCGGTGAAGCGGGACAGCGCGACACCGGTGTCCTCGCACACCGAGGTCAGGAACAGGACCTTGTTGAGCGAGGTCAGCCCGTAGTCGGCGGCGAGGTCGCGATCGGGGTCGAGCTCGTCCGGGGCGATGTCCAGATCGAGCAGCGGCGCCAGGGTGCGGCGGGCCGCGACCTCAACGTGCTCAGGCATGAATTCCCCTGTCACTGTCGTGGATCTCGGGACGGTACAGGTCGTGGATCCGGTTGCGTTTGGGTTTGAACTGCGAGGTGAGCGTGCCGCCGTCGATGGTGAACGGCGGGTCGGCGATGACGACCTTCCAGATCCGCTCGTCGCGTTCCAGGGCGGCGTTGGTCTGCGCCAGCCGGGCCGCGATGGCGGCCTCGTCGGCGGGCGTGCGGGCGGGAGAGACGACGGCGACGAGCCGGCTCTGGCCCAGGCAGAAGATCACGCATTCGGCGATCTCGGGGTCGGCCTTCATCGCCTCCTCGACGGGCCGCACGACGATCTTCTTGCCGTTGTCCAGCACGAGCGTGTCGTCGGCGCGGCCGTGGATGTAGAGGAAGCCGTCCTCGTCGATGTGGCCGACGTCGCCGGTCCGCACGGTGCCGTCCGGACCGAACATGCGCTCCGACTCGCCGGGCCGCGCGTACTCGTAGCGGGTGTTCACGGGGAAGTCGGCGCGCACGCTGATCGCACCGGCCTCGTCCAGCAGCACGTGCTTGCCGGGCAGCACCCGCCCGACGCTGCCCTCGCGGTGCGCGCCGGGATGGTTCTTGCTGACGATGCACGTCTCGTTGAGCCCGTACCCCTCGTAGATCGGCAGGCCCACCGAGCCGAAGAACCGCAGCAGCGCGGCGGAGGCCGGGGCCGAACCGGTCCACAGATAGCGGATGCGGTCGCCGAACAGCCGCCGGGCGGCCTCCTCCCGGGTGACGCCGGTCGCGTCGGCCCTGGCCTCGATGTGCTTCTTCGCGGTCTCATAGAACCCGGGCACGCCCATGACGACGGTGGGCCGGGTCTGGCGCATGGCCATGAAGGCCGCCTCGTACGTGCTCACGGTGACGTCATGGCCGTACCGCAGCGCCGAGTAGATCCAGTACCGCTGCTGCAGCAGCGACAACGGCAGGAAGACGAACAGGTCGTCCTCGGGGCCGTGCTGGAACATCTCCTGAACCGCGCGCAGCGAGCTGTCGATGCTGCCCACGCTGGCCGCGAGGCCCTTCGGCTGCCCGGTGCTGCCCGAGGTGAACTTCAGCGTGGTCACATCGCCGGGCTCGTAGCGGACCGCCGGCGGTCCCGCGACGTGCGGCTCCGCGACGTGCGGCGGCGCCTCAGCGAGCGAGCCGACCTCCTTGATGGCACGGACACCGCCCACGCCCGCCGCCTCGCCGCGGTCGGTGAAGAGCAGTTCGAGGTCGTAGCGGGCGAGCAGCTCGCCGTCCCCCTCGAACTTGCCCGGCTCGAATCCGGCGGTGACGACGCCCAGGCGCAATGCCGCCAGGTCGAGGAGCACCCATTCCAGGCAGTTGGCGGCCAGGATTCCGATGCGGTCGCCGGGACGCACCCCCTCCTCGCGCAGCCGTCCCGCGAGCCGCCCGGCGGTTTCGTGCAGCTCGGGCAGGCCGATCGTCTGGGTGCCGTGCAGCTCCACGAGGCGCAGCCGGTGGCCGGGCTCGGGCGGCTCGGCGACGATCGCATTGATGATCGACTCCATCAGCGGCCCTCCCGTTCGATGTAGGTGGCCATCGCCCGCACGGTGGCCACCTCGGGAAGGCGGTGCAGCGGGATCGTGAGGCCGTACCGTTTGCGCACCCCGGTGGCGATGGTGGCCGCGGCGATGGAGTCGCCGCCCAGCTCGCCGAACTCGACCTCGGGGGGGACGTCCGGGAGTTCCAGCACGCTCGCCCACAGTTCCGCGATCTGCTGTTCCAGATCCGTGGCCGGACCGGCCGCCCCGGTGCCCGTGGCGGTCACGACACCGGCCACGGCACCGGTCGCGGTCAGGCTCGTCCGGTCGACCTTGCCGTTGCGCGTCAGCGGCAGGCTCTCATGCCACACGTACGCGGACGGGATCATGTAGTCGGGCAGGTGGGCGCGCAGCCGCTCGCCGAGGCGGGCGTCGGGCGGGCGCTCCGCCCCCGCCGCGACCAGGTGCGCCACGAGCCGTTCGCCGCGCGCTCCCTCCTGGCGGACCACCACCGCCTGCCGTACGGCCTCGATCGCGGTGAGCCGGGTCTCGACCTCGCCCGCCTCGATGCGGTGGCCGTTCACCTTGACCTGGTGATCGGCGCGCCCGACGATCTCGATCTCGCCGTTCGGCAGGTAGCGGCCGAGGTCGCCGGTGCGGTAGAGCCGCTCGCCGCGCCGGTCGTCCCAGCGGAACCGCTCGGCCGTCCGTTCCTCGTCGCCCCAGTAGCCGCGGGCCAGCCCGACGCCCGCCGCGCAGATCTCTCCGGTGACCCAGTCGGGCATGTCCTGGCCGTGCGGGCCGAGGACGTAGGCGCGGTTGCCCGCGTTGGGCCGCCCGTACGGGACGCTGCGGCTCCCGTCGTCGCCGGGGCCGATGGGATGCAGGATGTTCCAGATGGTGGTCTCCGTCGGGCCGCCCAGGGACACCAGCCGCAGGTCGGCCTTCAGCTCACGCAGCGCGGGCGGCAGTGTGGGCGGGATGCGGTCGCCGCTCATCATCACCAGCCGCAGCGTCGCGAGCGCCTCGGCGCCGTCCGCCGCCGCCTGGTCGCGCAGCAGCGAGACGATCGCGGGCACGGAGTTCCACACCGTGACGCCGGCCGTCCCGCAGAGCTCCAGCCAGTGCGCGGCGTCGGTGGCCCGCTCGTGGTCGGGCAGGACGATCGCAGCGCCCGCGCCCAGGGCTCCGAACACGTCGTAGACCGACAGATCGAAGTTGAATGCGCTGACGCCGAAGAAGCGGTCGCGGGGGGCGACGCCGAACCGCTCGTTGCAGTCGGCGACCACGTTGACCACGCTGCGGTGACCGACCATGACTCCCTTGGGGTCCCCGGTCGTGCCCGAGGTGTAGAGCACGTACGCCAGGTCGTCGGGCCCCGCGCCCGGCGGTCGTTCCACGGCGGCCGGCACCGTGTTCGGCGGCGGCTGTGCGGCGTCGAGCCGGAGGACCTCCGGCGGATCGTCGCCGACCGTGATCCCCTCTGCCGGGCCATTGGTGAGCACGAGGCGCACCCGCCCGTCCCGGAGCATGTAGGCCCGGCGCCTCTCGGGCAGCCCGGCGTCCACGGGCAGGTACGCCGCACCGGCCATCAGCGTGGCCAGGATGCCGATGATCTGCTCCGGACCCCGGGTCATCACCAGGCCGACGAGCTCGTCCCGCCCCGCCGCGCGTTCCCGCAGCCAGGCCGCGGCGTGGCGGGCGCGCGCCAGCAGCTCGCCATAGCTCATCGTGCGCCGGGAGGTGATGATCGCGGGCGCGTCCGGGGTACGCGCGGCCTGGTCCGTGAACGCGTCCGGCAGCATCTCGTCCGTCGGTGCCACCGCCGTGTCGTTGGCCTCGCGGCGGCGGGCGCGCTGCGCCTCGGGCATCAGGTCGAACGTCTTCGCCGCCCAGGCGTCGTCGTCGAGCAGCCGCAGCAGCAGCGCCTGGTAGCCCGCCACGACGTCGTCGAGCAGGCCCTCGGGGAACAGCTCGTCCACGCCGTCCACCTGGACGACCAGGCCGCCGTGCTGCTCGAAGGCGAAGACGTTGACCCACACCTGCGGGGTCTGGCTGACGGTGTAGACCCGCGGCCCGAACAGCTCGAAGGTCGAGCCGTCGAGATCCCCGAACGGGTAGCCGATGGCGCTGTTGAAGGTGAACGGCATGCGCGCCCGCGCGCTCCCGTACCGCCGGCTGATCTCCCGCATCACCTCGACGCCCGAGAAGTGCCGGTGGTCGAGGTCGCGTCGCAGCCGCGCCTGGAGGCTCCGCGCGCGCTGCGCGAACGCGTCCCCATGGTCGAGCGCGATCTCCACCAGCATGGTGTCGGAGAAGGCGCCGATCGTGTCGAGGATGTGCGGGTGGATCGGCGGGCGGTCGGCGACCGTGGTCGTGACGGTGAAGGCGGAGCCCGCGCCCCAGGCCGCGAGCGTCTCGGCGTACGCGGCGAGCAGCAGGCCGGACGGGGTCAGCCCGTGCCCGCCCGCGGTCGCCTTCAAGGTGGCCCACGGCGTCGCGTCCAGCCGCACCGTCCGAGGGACGAACCTCGGTTCGGTGATCTCGGCCGGGGCGGCACGGAGCGGAAGGTCCGGATGCGGCGGCAGGTCGTCGAGCCTGGCGTACCAGTACTCGCGCGACCGCTCCGCGGGGCCGCGGGTCCGCGCGGCCTCCAGCGCCGCGACGTACGATGCGAACGGCGTCGCCTCGTGCCGGACCGGCTCCCCCTGGTAGGCCGCCCACCACTCCCGCATGAACAGCATCGCGCTGATGCCGTCCATCACGAGCCCGTCGTTGCTCACGTGGAGGACCATGCGGTCGTCGGCCAGGGTCGTCGCCTCGACCGCGATCAGTGGCGGGCGGTCGAGCGGCAGCATCCGGTGCGACCGTTCCTCGCGTAGTTCCAGGCGGCGTCGGCGGCGCTCGTCATCGCTGAGGTCCCGCAGATCCACCCGCGCGATCCGGGGAGCGGCGACCGTCTCGTCCTCGGCCTGGCCGTCGTCGGTGAAGCCCGTGCGGAGCATGCCGTGACGCCGGACGACCGCCGCCAGCGCGGCCTCGAGCCGGTCGAGGTCCCAGTGCCCCTCGATCTCCTGGTAGACGTGGTTGGCGACGTTGCCCATCTCGAAGATGTCGTCGCGGCCGAGGAGGTAGCCGCGCTGCAGCGGGGTGAGCGGGAAACGCGCCTCCGCCGCCTCGGCCGCCGCGGCGAGGTGGGAGATGAGTTCCGCCTTGTTCGCCTTGATGCGCCCGATCAGGTCGGGGTCCATGCGCTCGCGCGGCCCTTGCAGCCGCAGGTCCGATCCGGTGGCGGTGAGGCGCAGTCCGCGCGAGTCGAGATCCCCCAGCAACGACTCGATCTCTTTCGGCAACACGGTGCGGCTCATATCCGGATCGCCTCCGCACGATCGTTGAGCAGTGCGGCGAGTGCGGCCACATCGGGGGCGGCGAAGAGCTCCTCGCCGGTGATGTCGACGCCGAGTTCCTCGAGGATCTGGTATTGCAGCGCCACGGTCTGCAGCGACACCAGCCCGAGCTCGTTCATCGACCTGCCGTCGAGCGGGGTCTCCTCGGGCAGTTGCAGCGTGGTCCGGAGGACGTCGCGAAGCCACGAGAGCACATCCGTCCCCGTGTCGGCGTCGTTGGCGTCCGCGCCGGATGTTCGGGCCGTATCGGGTTGGCGCGGAACGGGTTGGGCCGTAAGGGGTTGGGCCGTATCGGGCGTTTCCGGGGGGACGAAGAACGTTCGCCGGGCGAGGCTGATGCGGGTTCCCGCGGGTGGCGACGGCACCTGCCGCGGCCACTCGGTTGGTTCGGGGACGCAGAGGGCGGCCGCGAGCCGTTGCGCGAAGCGGGGCATGACCGGCGCGGCGCAGTGCGCCAGCAGGTTCGCCGCCGCCAGTTCGAGGGAGATCGCCGTACGGGTCTGCCCGGCCCAGCGGTCGCTCTCGGCGATCACGCCCTCCTCCCGGGCGAACCGCAGCGCGTCCAGCACGAGCCCGTGCAGCTCGCCCGCCGCCCGGTTGAGCGAGAAACCGTCCGGGCCGAGGCTGCCGGTCAGGGCGCTCAGCCGGTCGTCGAGCCGTTGCCGGAAGGCGCGGTGCTCGGGCGTCCATGCGCCGGGCTCCGGCACGATCCCGTCGTGGAGCTTCTCGACCCTGGCGCCCAGATCGGTGAGCCAGCGCTGCCACGTCCCGATCAGTTCCTCGCGCAGGACGGTCTCGTACGCGCCGCGCGAGAAACTGGTGCGCCTGCCTTCCGGCCGCGTGCGTGACAAGAAGAACCGGACGGCGTCCACACTGCCGGGACCAAGGATGTCCTTGCCCCACACCGCGTGCCGCCGGCTGGTCGAGAACTTCTCACCGTCCAGCAGATAGAACTCGTTGACGTGGTACTCGATGTCCGGCGACCAGTCGGGGTGGGCGAGCCGGTAGAGCACCGGGTAGAGAACCGCGTGGTAGAAGCTGTTGTCATAGCCGAAGAAATGGACGATCTTCCAGTCGTCGCCGGGGCGGTTCGCGCGCCAGTCCCGTCCGAGACGGCGGCCGAGGGCCTGGATGCCGTGGAGGAAGCCGTACGACATCTCCGGCCACACCCAGATGACCTGCCCTGTGACGTCGGTCTCGGTAGGCGGGACGCCCCAACTAGACGGGTGGGTGATGGCGATATCGAGGCACTCCCTGCGGAAGAGCCGGTCGGCCAGTTCCTTCAGCCGGGCCGGGACGCGGCCTCGCGCGTGGTGCTCGGCGACCTCGTCCGCGAACTCGTGCAGCGGCACCGAATGCCGGACGGCCGTACCCCGCCGGGGCGGGGCGGGCGACCGGCCCGACCTCGGTTCGAGGAGATCCGCGCAGCAGTTGGGCTCGCCGCACTCCTCGCAGATGTTTCCGCCGGTCGCAGCCCGGCAGCTCGGGCACCCGCCGGAGACGTCGACCTCGTAGAGGTAGTCACCGGTCTCGGCGTCGAAGAGGGCGGCGTTCTCGGCGGGGGCGGCGCGGCCCGACGCGACAAGCCGGGAGAAATAGTCGCGCAGGCCCTCCGTGTAGCCGGGCTCCGCGCTGGTCACGGTGTACTGGTCGGGCCGGACGTCCAGCAACGCGAGCGTCTCGGCGATCTCGGCACTGTAGTGCCGGGCGGTCGCGGTGCAGTCGCGCCCGTCCCGCCGCGCCCGCTCCACCACGTAGCTCTGGAAGTCGTCGCTACCGGTCAGATGCCAGGCCGCGGCCCCGTTCATCCGCTGGAAGCGGACGAAGGCGTCGGCCCCGAGGTAGGGGCCGGCCAGATGGCCGAGATGCAGGTCGCCATTGGGGGTCGGAGGGGTCGAGAAGACGAAGATCGGCTTCCTGGTGCTCATGCGTGCCTTCCTCGCTGGGAATGCGCCGGGTCTCGTGCGGTGACGGCGTCGAACGCCTCGGTCGCCAGTCCGGGTGCGAGCCGGACGCCCGAGCCGGAGCCGCCGCGGACCGCGGCAAGGCCCGGGAGCCCGGACGAGGTCGTGACCACCGGCAGCCGGTGGTCGGTGTAGAGGTCGCAGAAGGCGCGTCCGCCGGTCACGGCCGCCGCCGCGGCGGGGCTCCGGCGGTCCAGCGCGGCACGTCCCTGCCGCAGGTCGTCGGCGCTGGGCCGCCCGTCACAGGAATCGGGATCGGTGTCCCACTCGTCCCGGTAGAAGCTCACCAGCGCCACCCCGGCGGACAGCGGAAGGAGGAACAGGTCGTCGTCGACGAAGTAGACCAGTGGGTCGTCCATGGTCACGGGCAGCCGCGTGTGCAGGGCGGCGATCCGCTTGCGCCGCGCGCCGGGTGCGGCGGGCAACGTCGGTTCGCCGAGCGGGGGCGGTGTCCAGGGGCCGCACGCCAGGACGACCCGCCGCGCCGTCCACTCGCCGTGCTCGGTGCGCAGCCGGTAGCCGGCGTCCTCGGGCTCGATGCCGTCGACCCGCTGGCCGATCTGGACCTCGGTGCGCCCGGCTGCCCGGGCGACCAGCGCCTCGGCCATCGGGCGGGCCCCGACGACCAGTCCGTGCCCGTCGTGGGTGATCATCTCCTCGTCGGGTTCGAGCCGCAGGTCGGGCAGGATGCCTCCGGTCACCCGTTCCCGCTCGGCCGCTGTGACCGGCCGTAGCGCCGCGTCGACCACCCGGGCGGTGAACGCCGCCAGGTGGGCCCGGCGCAGCACGTAGATCATCTGTACCGGGCGCAGGAACGCCCCCGCAGCGTGGTCCCGGAGGGCGTGGTAACGATCGGCGCTGGCCCGGACGAGCTGCCGGTGCCGTGCCGTGGCGCCCAGCGGGAAGCTGACACCGGCGGACCATGCGGTGGCGCTCGCGCCGATCGCGGAACGCTCCAGCAGCAGCACCTTCCAGTCCGGGCTGCGCCGCAGCGCCTCGTGCACGACGAAGGAGCCGATCACGCCGCCGCCCACGACGGCCAGGTCGGCGGTCATGCCGCCGGTCCCGTCGAGGTCCACCAGACGCTGAACAGCCGGAGCGGCTCGGTTCCGGTGTTGGTGATCTGATGCGGAACCCGGCCTGCGAAATAGACCATCTCACCCGGGCCGACGTCCAGCCGCGTCGACCCGGAGGCCACGGTGCCGGTACCGGTGCGCACCATCCACAGCTCGGCGACGTCGTGGACGTCGAGTTCGGACGTGCGGCCCGGCGGCACCTCGAAGCGGGCCGTCTTGAACGGCCACCGCTCGTCCTGCGCCGCGGGGGCCGCCTCCTCGATGACCATGCCGCTGTCGTGGCGCTCGGGCGACCGGTAGGCGATCCGCCTCGGCCGGGTCATAGGGCCTGCACCTCCGGGGCTTGGGGGGCCGGCGCCTGGACGGCCGGCGGAGGGCAGTCCCCACGTCGCCAAGCGATCGTCGCCTGCTCGTTCTCGATCTGGTAGACGGTCCTGCCGTGGACGGCGTTGATGATCCGGGCGCTGCGCCAGGAGGAAAGGCTGAGGTTGGGATCGGCGATGCCGTGCGTGTCCTCGGCGGCGTTCTGCACGTACAGACCCAGATGGCCGGGACCGTCCCAGACCAGCGAGTAGTCATGCCGGACCTGGAGTGTGCCGTCGGTGTCCGGCAGCCGCCCGCGCAACGGCTCCAGGTAGGAGGGGAACTCGGCGCGGTAGCCGGTGCAGCAGATGACCGTGTCGACGGAGGCGGACTCGATCATGCCGGTGTCGTCGTCGCACAGCGCCGCGACCAACCGGCCGCCGTCGCGCGTCAGGTCGATCAGGCGGTGGCCGGCCAGCAGGCGATGCCGGAATCCGGCCGCCTTGATCACGTCCAGCTCGTACAGCCGCCGGTAGATGTCCTGCAGCAGCGACTCCGTGACGCCGTCGCTGGCGAGGCGCTGCCGGTCCAGCAGGAGCCGCCGCCGTTGCGCGGTCAGCCCGTGGAAGTGATCCACGTACGCGGGGTGGAACCACTCGTTGGTGAAGGGGGAGTCGTCCATCGGCAGGAAGCCCACACGGCTGGACACCCAGGTCAACGAGGCGGGCAGTGCCCTGTCGTCGGCCGAGAGCAAATGGTGGACGACCTCCGCGCCGCTCTGCCCGGCGCCGATCACCATGACGTTCCGCCCGCCGGTCTCGGGTGCCCGGTCGACCAGTTCACTGCTGTGCAGAACGGTGTCCCCGCGCAGCCGCTCGGCGTACGGCGGCATGAAGGGCGTGCGCCCCGATCCCAGCACCACGTTGCGGGCCGCGACCGGCCGGGCGTCGGAACAGATCACTTCGAGCCGGTCGCCGCGCAGCTCGACACGCTCGACGGCCCGTCCCCACCGGATGCTCTTCAGACGGTCGGCGGCCCATTGGTAATAGCGCTCGAACTCCTGCCGCGAGCACCGGTCGGCGTGCGCGATCAGGAACCGGTACAACCGGCCTTCCTGCGCCAGGTAATTAAGGAACGACAGCGGGTTGCTCGGATCGACCAGCGTCACAAGGTCTTTGAGATAGGACACCTGCAGTTGGGCACCCGGAACCATGATCCCGCAGTGCCAGCGGAACGTCTCCTGGGCCTCGTAGAATCGCGCCCGAATATCGGGCAGCGGTTCCAGCAGGGCCGCCAGGCTCAGATTCGACGGCCCCAGTCCGACACCGATGACATCGAATTCCTGCACCGGCCACCCTCCGTTTCACGATTCGTGGTCAATTGAATACCGAGCACGTCCTGGAGACGGCCGGACGATCGGGCCCTTGGACGAGCGGAATGTGGCCGCGCGATGGTCAGTTCCGTGCCGGGACCGGCCGGTCAGCCGATCGAGCACCTCCGCCCGATGGAGGGCGGCCTGCCGGGTCTGGTCGGAGGCGGTGGGGGCGCCCCGCGCATCGATCCGCGCCCGTGGCCGTCCCGGGAATCGACGTTTCGCATCCTTGTCGACCTTCCTTCAGGGGGTCGTTCGTGAAGGCACTTCTGGACTTATAGTCCATCGTGGACGTATAGTCCAGAGCATGGAGGCTGTGGAAGAGGGCACCGATGATCGGGTCCGGATGTGGGCGCCGGTGGGCCAGGCCGTCGCGCTGCTGCTCGGCCCGTATGCCGAGGTGGTGCTGCATGACCCGGACACCGACCGGATCCTGGCGATCTGGAATCCGATGAGCTTCCGCGGCCCAGGGGATCCCTCGATGCCTGCGGACGGCCGGCGACTGTCATCCGTCAGCGCCGTCCAGCGCGAGCCGGACGGGAAGGCCGCCGCGGTGCTGTGCGTCAATCTCGACCGCACGCCGCTGGAGCAGGCCTCAGCCGTGCTGACCGCGTTCGGCGACCCCACGGTGCTCCAGCCGGAACCGCTCTTCGACCAGGACCGCGCAGAGACAGGAGCCGACATCATGGCCCTCGCCACCGATCGCCCAGACCGGACGCAACCCAGGCCGATCAGGCAGCCCGGCGACCCCCCGAGCCCGCTGAGCGCCTACGAGGAACGCCACCGCCGGTTCTCTGTCGCTCTTGCCCACGAACTGCGCACACCGGTGGCAGCCCTCGGACTGCAGTTGGAAGAGGCGCTCGCGCACGCCGAAGGCGACGAGACCCGTTCCGCACTCCATGGAGCCCTGCGCGCCGCCGAACGACTGGGCATGCTCGTCAACGACCTTCTCTTCCTGGAGCAGGTCGATGCCGCGAGGAACTCGGCTCGCCAACCGGTCGACCTCACCTCTTTGATCATCCAGCAGAACTCCCAGGGCTCACGGCACCAGACGCGCCTCGACCTCGCCCAGTCCCTCACGGTGCCAGGAATCCCCGCGCTCCTGGCCCGCCTTGTCACCAATCTGCTCGACAACGCCGAACGCCACGCCAGCAGCGCCGTCACCGTGACCCTGAGGCACCGCGACCACCAAGCGGTCATCACCGTCACCGACGACGGCCCGGGCATCCCTTCGCCTCACCGTGACCGCGTCTTCGACCTGTTCTACCGGCCCGACACCGCCCGCAGCCGCCAGGCCGGCGGCGCCGGCCTCGGCCTCACCATCGCCCGCGCCATCGCCGGCGTGCACCACGGCACCCTCACCACTGCCGCCACCGATGACGGCGCCCAGCTCACCTGCCGACTCCCCGCTCAATGACCACGGTCGCGGGTCTGTACGGCCTCCTCTGGGTGTGACCGATCAGGACGTCTCGCTGCCGTTGTTCGCCGTCGCGTCCGCTCACTACCCTTCGGCGCGTCCGCACGCGCCGCGCCCGGTCGCGCCGGACAGGGCGGTCGCGGGGTCGACGCCGACGCCCGCGCCAACTGCCTGGGCTTGGGCCTGGCTTGCGGTTCCCCCCTTTGTCCTGACACCTGCTCCAACAGGCCATCGACCGTCGGTGGCTTCCCGAACGCCGACCGTGACCGGCGGCCCGTCCCCGCCCTCACGTGCCGACCGCCGCTGCCGGACCCGATACCGCGACCGGATGACCTCCCGCAAGACCGCCTCGACCCCCGCGCCCGGCCGCCTACCACCCGGGCCACCGCTGGAGCGGCGGAGCGACCCGGTGAAGGGCGGCCCGCCGGGTCTGGTCGGAGGCGGTGGGGGCGCCCCGCTCATCGGTCCGCGCCCGTGGCCGTCCCGGGAATCGACGTTTCGCATCCTTGTCGACCTTCCCTCTGGGTCGTTCGTGAGGGCACTTCTGGACTTTCAGTCCATCGTGGACGTATAGTCCAGAGCATGGAGGCTGTGGAAGAGGGCACCGATGATCGGGTCCGGATGTGGGCGCCGGTGGGCCAGGCCGTCGCGCTGCTGCTCGGCCCGTATGCCGAGGTGGTGCTGCATGACCCGGACACCGACCGGATCCTGGCGATCTGGAATCCGATGAGCTCCCGCGGCCCAGGTGATCCCTCGATGCTGGGCGAGCTGGACGCGCTGGATCCGGCGGCGCGGGACGTGTTCGGACCCTACGAGAAACTCCTTGCGGACGGCCGGCGACTGTCATCGGTCAGCGCCATCCTGCGCGAGCCGGACGGGAAGGCCGCCGCGGTGCTGTGCGTCAATCTCGACCGCACGCCGCTGGAGCAGGCCTCAGCCGTGCTGACCGCGTTCGGCGCCCCCACGGTGCCCCGGCCGGAACCGCTGTTCGACCAGGACTGGAACGAGCGCGTCCAGCACATCGTCGGCGCGTACGTGCGTGAGTGCGGCCGCCCCATCGAGCGGCTGACCCGCGCCGACCGCCTGGCCGTCCTCGCCCGGCTGGACGAGGCCAAGGTCTTCGCCGTGCGCCGCGCCACCCCCGTCGTGGCCGCGGCCCTGCGGGTCTCCCGGTCCACCCTCTACGGCCTGCTGGCCGAACTCCGAACACCCGGTACGAAGGACAACGGGTCATGACCCGGCTGCCCGACTTCCGCCTGGAAACCTATTTCTCCCGGTGGGAGTTCACCGCGCGGCACCACCTGACCGCCTCCGACGTGCAGACGATGACCCTTGGCGAGCTGCTCGCGCTGGGCGATGACCAGGACCGGGCAGCGTTCGAGAACCTTTCGCTGGGCTACACCCAGACCTTCGGCGACCCGGCACTGCGCGAGGCGATCGCCGGATTGTACGTCCGGGCGGACGCGGCCGACGTGATCTGTTTCGCCGGCGCCGAGGAGGCCCTCTACCTGGCGATGAACGTACTGCTGGGCGCGGGCGACCACGCCGTGGTGGTGACGCCGAACTACCAGTCGGCAGAGACCGTGCCGCTCGCCCTGTGCGAGGTCACCGGCGTCGCCCTGGACCCCGACCGGGACTGGGCCCTGGACCTCGATGCGGTGAAGGCGGCGATCCGGCCGAACACCCGGGTCGTCTCGGTGAACTTCCCGAACAACCCCACCGGCAAGGTCATCAGCACCGCCGACTTCGCCGAGCTGGTACGGCTGTGCGACGAACGCGGCATCCACCTGTTCAGTGACGAGGTCTACCGCGGCCTGGAACGCGATCCGGCCCGCACCCTGCCGCAGGCCGCCGACCTGTCCGAGCGAGCGCTGTCGCTGAACGTCACCTCCAAGTCGCTGGGCCTGCCGGGGCTGCGGATCGGCTGGATCACCTGCCGCGACCGGGAGGTGCTGTCCCGGCTGGAGCGGGCCAAGCACTACACCACGATCTGCAACTCCGCCCCCAGCGAGCTCCTGGCCCGCATCGCGGTCCAGGCCCGCGCCACGATCCTGGACCGCAACCGCGCGCTCATCGCGCGCAACCTGCCGCTCTTCGACGCCTTCTTCGCCGAATTCGCGGACCTCTTCGAGTGGCGGGCCCCGGACGGCGGCTGCGTCGCCTACCCCCGCTATCTCGGCGCCGACGGAGTGGAGGAGTTCTGCACTCGCCTGGTCCAGGAAGCCGGCGTCCTGCTGCTGCCCGCCAGCATCTACCGGTCCGAGCTCACGCCCACTCCCACCGACCGTTTCCGCTTCGGTGTCGGACGTGCCGACCCCGAAGAGGGCCTGGCCGCCTTCGCCCAGTGGTTGCGGGCACGCCGATGACCCCGCTCGTCGTCGGTACCAGCGCCATCAAGCGCGCCACCACCCCGGAGCTGGTCTTCGCCGTCGTCCGCGACGCGCTGATCGCCCACGCCCACGACCGCACCACCGTGCCGCCACCGCTGCACCTGCAGTTCCCCGACGCCGACGGCGACTGCCACGTCAAGGCCGGCTGGGTCACCGACACGCCCGGCTTCGCCGTCAAGATCGCCACCGGCTTCTACCGCAACCCCGCCGCCGGCCTGCCCACCAACCACGGCCTGGTCTGCGCCGTCAGCGCCCGCACTGGCGAGATCAACGCCATCCTCGACGACCAGGGCCTGCTGACCGCCTGGCGCACCGCCGCGGCCGGCGCCCTGGCGACCCATGCCATGGCTCGGCCAGGCGCCGCGACCCTGGCCGTGTTCGGCACCGGCGAACAGGCCCGCCTCCAGGTCGAATGGCTGGCCAGGCTCCGCCCGATCGACACGGTGCTCGTCCACGGCCGCAGCAAGGACAAGACCAGGTCGCTGTGCGAGGCGTTCGACGCCCTCGGGCATCACGCCCGGCCCGCCCTGGCCGACGAGGCCGCCGCGGCCGACATGATCATCACCACCACACCGGCACCGACCCCGGTCCTGCAGGCCCGTCACGTCCGCGCGGGCGCGCACGTCACCGGCATCGGCACCGACATGCCCCACAAGAACGAACTGCCGCCGGCGCTCTTCGCCCGCGCGGCACTGATCGCCACCGACGACCACCGGCAATGCCTGGACCACGGCGACTTCGGCCACGCCGTACGCGCCGGGGTCACCACCGACACCAGCGACACGCCCGTCGGCCTCCTGCTCGAAAGACCCGTCGAGCGGCCGGACGGCGCGATCACGGTCGCGGACCTCACCGGAGTCGGCGCACTCGACGCGGCACTCGCCGCGGCCGTCCTGCGCGAGCTGGCCTCGTAGGCTCCTGAGATCACGTGAGCGAGGCAGCGGACGGACAGTCCGCCGCCTCGCCTGAGGGAACGGTGGCGTTGCCGAGGGGGCACGGCGGCGTGGTCGGCGTGGGGTGAAGGTCTTGCCTTCATTGTGCTTCTCCCAAGGACACAGGCATCGGCGACCGTGCTGGCGCATGCCGTGGCCAGGTTCCGGCCAGCCTCCCGTGGCCCCTGAAGCCGAGCGTTGTCACGCGGACCGCTGTACGGCGTGCCCAGCGCGACGGCCGCTGACCGACGCCGCCGAGGGTGTCGGCGCCGCCACTCCGAACACTGCGCGTATCGAGGTATCCGCACGAGCCTGCTGGCACGCGATCACCGACAAGACGCTTGTGGCGCTGCGCCGTTCAGTAGGTGGCTCGCCCACCCGAGAGGTCGAACACCGCGCCTGTGGAGAACGTGCAGTCCGGCGAGCACAACCACGCCACCGTTGCGGCCACCTCCTCGGGACGGGCTATCCGTCCCATCGGTATCCGTGAGGTCATGTACTCGAGGAGTTCCTCTGAGGCGTGCTCGAGCATGGGCGTGTCCACGACGCCGGGAGCGACAGCGTTCACGAGTACGCCGCTGGTCGCCGTTTCGCGGCCGAGCGACTTGGCGAGGCAGATCACCCCCGCCTTGGACGCCGAATAGGCCGAATCGTAGGGGTTGCCTTCCTTGCCGGCCATTGACGCGATGAGCACCACCCTGCCGTAGCCCTGTTCCAGCATCAGTGGGAGGACGGATCGGCAGACCAGGTATGCGCCTGTCAGGTTGACGTCCATCACCTGACGCCAGTGGTCCGGCTCGCACTCCCAGACGGAGGCGGTCGGCCCGGGGATCCCGTGCGCCACCACGACCGCGGCCGGTGGGCCCTCCCGCCGGCCGATGTCCGCGATGGCGGCCTCCACGGCCTCCTCGTCCCGGACGTCGAAGCGCACACCGCGCGCCGCCCCGCCGTCGGCGGCCAGCTCTCGTGCCATGTCGTGGACGTTGTCGCCCCGGTCGCAGAGGATGAGCCGCATGCCGGCCGCGGCCAGGCGACGCGCCACCGCGCGGCCCACCCCGCCGGCGGCTCCGGTGACCACGGCGAGCGGTGGGGTGGCCGCGGACGCGCTCATGCCTCCCTCCCTTCGGACATTTCCTGTTGCAGCCGAATCCGGGTGCGCGCTATGTGTGTGCGCACGAGCGCGCCGGCCTGCTCGCCGTTGCCCGCCTTGATCGCCTCGTGGATGAGAAAGTGTTCGGCGCGCATCACCTCGTGCTCGTCGTCGTCGGGCTTCACCACGTTGCGGTAGGCCCGGCGCGCGTGCTGTGTTGCGTTCCAGAACTCGCCGACGAGCCGCCGGATCCGGGCCGGCGCGCCCCCGTAGCAGGCGAGGTGGAACTCACGGTCGAGCTGGAGCACCGTCTCGACGTTGTCCCGGTTGCCGACGATGTCGTCGCGCAGGCCGCCGAGGTGCCGCAGTTGGGCTTCGGTGAGGCCGGGGACACTGAGCTCCATCGCGAGCGGCTCCAGCCGTTCGCGCATGAGGTAGATCTCGCTGACTTCCGCGAAGTCCAGCTTGGCGACCCGGGCGAAGCTGTTGGGCGTCAGTTGGACCAGGCCTTCGCTCTCCAGCTGTCGGAGCGCCTCGCGTACCGGGATGCGGCTCACTTCGAGCGCACTGCCGATCTGCTCTTGAGGGATCCGCTCGCCGGGGGCCAACTGCCCGCTGACGACCGCCTCGCGGATCGCCCGTGTGACGAAGTGGCCGAGCGACTCGCCTCCCCGGCGCTGGGTCCGCCATGCTTGCTGATCCGTTGACATGCTCACGCTCCTCGCGCTCTGGATAACTGGATCCTAATAGGGGTCGGTCACCGTCTCAAAGCTGGCGCAACCGAGATCGGCTTCAGCGTCAGAGGCTGCACGAAGGAGTTCCCGTATCCAATCTGGCCCGTCGCCGTGGCTTTGGACGAGTCGTTGGCGGGACGGCTCACATAGCGATCCGTCGAGCGGACCCCGCGTGTACGCAGGAGATCCGCATGATCGCCCAGGTGGGAGGCCTATCCTGGGATGTCGACCTCTTGACAGTACTGGAAGTCAATTGGATACTTGGATCCGATTCGCCGCACTCCTTGTGGATTCGGGGCCACCACGGAGTGAGACTGGGAGAGGTGACGTCATGCGAGACCACGGACGCGGCGGCGACTGGCCGACCCGCCGGCAGGTGCTACGGGGTGGACTGGGCGGAGCAGCCCTTCTGGGCTCCGCCCCGTTCCTCGGCGCGTGCGGCCCGGGCGAGAGCGCGGCAGGCAAGTCGGAGAGGGTGACCTTCGCCGGCAACGGAGGCGCTCTGCAGAAGGCGCAGGAGAAGGCATACCTGGCCCCGTACATGCGGGAACATCCCAACGTCAAGATCGTTCAGGACGTCGGCTCGACCGACTACTCCCGCATCGAGGCCATGGTCAAGTCCGGCAATGTCACCTGGGACCTGGTCGACGTCGGCGGCGACTTCGGCACGGGCGAGCACGAGGCCCTCCTCGAACCGCTGGACTGCCGCCTGATCGCCTGCACCGCGGGGGAGGGCGGCACACCCTACCGGGTACCGCTGCACAGGTACGCCAGCGTCATGGGATACCGAACCGACAAGATCCCCAATCCGCCCAAGACCTGGGCCGAGTGGTTCGACCTCGGTGCATACCCGGGCAAACGGGCGTTCTTCCGCGTATCCGGTCCGACCGGCATCTACGAGTCGGCTCTGCTGGCCGATGGCGTGCCCATCGACAAGCTGTTCCCGCTCGACGTCGATCGGGCATTCCGGAAACTGGACTCGATCCGGTCGTCGCTCATCTGGGCGCCCTCTCCCACCGACACCGTGCGGCTGCTCGCCGACGGGGAGGTCGCCCTGGCGTCCGTCTTCTCCAGCCAGGCGTACGCGATGGCCAAGGACGGCGCCAAGATCGGCGTCGTGTGGAACGAGTACGGGCTGGGCAGCGACTACCTGGTCATCCCGAAGGGGGCGAAGAACAAGGACGCCGCCATGAAGCTCGCCGCCTACATGACCGACGCCGAGCACAACGCGCAGCTCTCCAACATCTATCCGGTCGCGCCCGGCCACCCGGAGGCTCGCCCCGACGAGTCCGCTGCCACCTATGGCTTCCTGCCGTCCGGTAAGGGCGGCGCGTCCTTCGCCTACGACAGCCTCTACTACGCCACGAACCAGAAGATGCTTGCGCAGCGCCTGAACGAATGGCTGAAGAAATGACCCGAGCGGAGGATCCGTCGTGCTCGCGTTGACCGGCCGTATGACGGTGAAAAGGCTTCGCGGCTGGGGACTGCTGGCCGCCCCGGGCATTCTGTTCCTGCTGGTGCTCTTCGGGTGGCCCCTTGCCGACATGGCGATCCTCAGCCTCACCACGCCGTCCCCATCCAATTATGCGGTCTTCGCGGAATCGCCGGTCTACCTGGACGCGTACGTCACCACGTTCGTCGTCGCGCTGGTCACCACCGGGGCCTGTCTGTTGCTCGGCTACCCGTACGCCTACCTGATGCACACGGGCGGTCGCACGCTGGCGCTGATCCTGGGGTTCTTCGTATTGCTGCCGTTCTGGTCGAGCATCCTCGTGCGCACCTTCGCGTGGTCGGTGTGGCTTCAAGACACCGGAATCGTCAACACCACGCTGCTGGACGCCGGCGTGATCGACCGGCCGCTGCCACTGATCCGCAACGCACTCGGTACCACCATCGGCATGACGCACGTGCTGCTGCCGTTCATGGTGCTCTCGCTCTACGCCGGGATGCGGCGGATCGACCCGAACCTCACCCGGGCCGCGATGAGCCTGGGCGCCTCGCCGCTGACCGCCTTCCGCAGGATCTTCCTACCGCTCAGCATGGCCGGGATCTACGCGGGGAGCCTCATCGTGCTCGTCATCTCGCTCGGGTTCTACCTCACACCGGCCGTACTCGGCGACCCGGGCAAGCCGCTCATCGGTCAACTCATCGTCGAGCAGGTCACCGGTCAGTTGAACTTCGGCGTGGGCGGCGCGCTCGGCGTCGTTCTGCTCGTCGCGACGCTGGCGGTGGTCTGGGCGGGCACCTGGCTCGTCGACCTGCGCTCGGTCATGGGATACGAGGAATGATGAACCGGTTCCCGTGGAAGGGCGGCCTGCACTCGGTCGTCGCGCTGATCGCGATCTTCCTGCTGCTGCCCACGCTCGTCGTCATCCCGCTCTCGTTCACCGAGGGCACCCTCCTGCGCTGGCCGCCGCGCGGTTTCAGCCTCAGGTGGTACGAGATCCTACTGACCGACCAGGCATTGCGGGACGCGACGCTGAAGAGCCTGGAGGTGGGCTTCTTCACGGCCGTCGCCGCGACGGCCATCGGCACCTCGACGGCGCTGGGGCTGACCCGTGGACGGTTCCGCGGGAGGCAGCTGACGAGCTCGCTGGTGCTGAGCCCGATCGTCGTCCCGACGGTCATCACCGCGATCGGCACGTACTTCGTGTTCGTGCGGCTCGGAATCGTCGGCACGACCGCCGGTCTGGTCCTGGCGCACACCGTGCTGGCGCTTCCGCTGGTCATCGTGTCCGTCACCAACAGCCTGCGTTCGTTCGACCGCAACCTGGAGCTGGCGGCGGCGAGCCTCGGTGCCGGGCCGCTGACCACCTTCTTCCGGGTCACGCTGCCGCTGATCGCACCTGGAGTCGCGGCCAGCGCGCTCTTCGCGTTCATCACCTCATGGGACGAGATCGTGGTCGCCCTGTTCATCACCGACCCGGTCGTTCGCACCCTGCCGGTCGTGATCTTCAACCAGGTGCGCAGCGGGGTCGATCCGACGGTCGCCGCCGCGGCCACCCTGCTCATCCTGGTCACGGTGATAGCGCTCGGCGTCGCCCTGCTCGCACGCCGCCGGACCATGACATGACGCCGGACCAAGACGCGAAGACGGATCAAGACATGGGGAATGCCGTATGACGACCACCAGGTCCGCCGGCCACCTGGAAGTGCGCGGGATCGCCAAACGCTACGACAAGGTCTCCGCGGTGGACGATGTGTCCTTCCGGATGGCTCCGGGTGAGTTCCTCACCCTGCTGGGCGCTTCGGGCTCCGGTAAGACGACCACACTGAAGATCATCGCCGGTTTCGAGGCACCGGACTCGGGAGAGGTCTGGCTGGGCGAGCAGCCCATCACCCAGTTGCCCGCGCACCGCAGGAACATCGGCGTGGTCTTCCAGAACTACGCGCTGTTCCCGCATCTCACGGCCGCCGAGAACATCGCCTTCCCGCTGCGCGTCCGCGGGATCGGGAAGGCGGAGCGTGCCAAGCGAGTGCGGCACGCGCTGGCGACCGTCCGCCTCGAAGGCACAGGGGACCGCTACCCGCGCCAGTTGTCCGGCGGGCAGCAGCAGCGGGTGGCGCTCGCTCGCGCGCTCGTCTTCGAACCGCAGGTCCTGCTGATGGACGAACCCATGGGCGCGCTCGACAAGAGGCTCCGCGAGGCCCTCCAACTGGAGATCATGCGGATCCACCGCGAGCTCGGCATCACCATCTGCTACGTCACCCACGACCAGGAGGAGGCCCTCGTGATGAGCGATCGCATCGCGATCTACGACGACGGCCGGATCCGGCAGGTGGGCACAGCGGAAGAACTCTACGAACTCCCCGAGTCGGTCTTCGTGGCGGAGTTCATGGGGGAGTCCAACGTCTTCCACGGCACCTTGGACGGCAAGGGGAAGGTGGGGCGCCTCATCGCCCCGCGGAGGCCGCCGATCACCGTGTCGATCGACGGTCCGTGCCCGATCGGCGACGGCGCGGACGCCGTGGTGGTCGTCCGTCCCGAGCGCATCCGCGTCCTGCGGCGACGGCGCGGCGACTCCGAGCCGGAACCCGGGCGGAACATCCTCACCGGCGTCGTGCAGGACGTGATCTACCTCGGCTCCGACCGCAGGTACCTCGTCGCGCTGCCCGACGGCAGCACGTGCCAGGCCCGGGTCGGGGCCGCGCATGCCGATCCCGGGATCGGCCGGGGCGACCACGTCGAGCTGACGTGGGACCGCGCCGACGCGATCCTCCTGGAGGCGCCGGCCGCCGAGCGGGAGGCGACCTCGTGAGGACTCCCTCCACCGATGGGGTCGGTGCCGCGCTCGCGGGCCGCGTGGCGATCGTGACCGGCGCGGCTCGCGGCATCGGTCGCGGTTACGCGCTGCGGCTGGCCCGGCTGGGCGCCGCCGTGGCCGTCGTCGACCGGGATCTGCGCTCCTACGCGGAGTTCGCCGGCGAACGAGAACCGATGACGGGAGCCGACACCGCCGACGAGATCGAGACGATGGGCGGTGGCGCGCTGGCCGTCGAAGCCGACCTGCGCGATGCGGCCTCGGCCCGCCGAATGGTCGAGGAGGTCATGGACGCCTTCGGGCGCATCGACGTGTGCGTGTGCAACGCGGGCGGCGGGACCGGTGCGCTGACGGAGAACACCGCCGCGCGCCTCGACCTCGACCAGCTCTCCACCGTGATCGCGCACAACCTGCTGACGACGGTCAACACGTGCGTCCCGGTCGCCGAGGTGATGCGCGCACGACGATCAGGCAAGATCGTCACGGTCTCCTCGGTCTCCGGGCTCCACCCCCGGCCCGATGGCGGCTACGCCCACTACGCCGCGGCGAAAGCGGCGATCATCATGTACACCCGGTGCCTGGCGCAGGAACTCGGCCCGGAGGGCGTCACCGCGAACGTGATCGCGCCCGGGGCGATCGGCACCGGACGGCTGATGCCGAAGATACGCGAGCTGGGTCTCGACGAGGTGACCGGGGAGATCGCGTTGCGCCGGCTCGGCACCGTGGAGGACTGCGCCGCCGCCATCGAGTTCCTCGCCACCGATCTGTCGGACTACGTCACCGGCCAGGTCATCCGGGTGGACGGGGGGTTGCGCGCATGACCGCGGCTACGCGGGCACGCCGTACCGAGCACCTCATCGGCTACGCCGATCGCTGGTCGGTCGCGCCCGGCGAGACGATCACCTTCATGGTGAGCTCCGAACCCGAGCGCTATCGGGCGGAGATCGTCAGACTGACCCGGGGCGGTCCGCGCACCAGGGGAGAGGCCGAGACCTTGGCCTGCGAACGGGTCGGCGCCCCGATCGACGGCGACTACCCGGGGCAGGCCCAGCCGGTGCGGCCTGGGTCGTACGCGCTGGTCACCGGTAGCGGGCTGCTGACCGGCGACCAGTTCACCCTGCAAGCGTGGATATGCCCCACCACGCCCGGCCGGGGCCGCCAGGGAATCCTCATGAGGGGATCCGCTCAGCCCCGGGGCGGCCTTGGCATGCTGCTCGACGAGACCGGTGCGCTCGCGTTCCGGGCCGGTGACGTGCTCGTCACCACCGGCGTTCCCCTTCTCGCCGGGCACTGGTATCTCGTGGCGGCAGCGGTCGATCTCGGTGCCGGCACCGTCCGTCTCGTACAACGACCGCTGCGTCGCTACGCGGGCGACCCCGACCGGGCGGAGCGAACCTCGGACATCGGATCCGAGCCGCCCGTCGACGTTGACGCTCCGGTGCTCATCGGCGGCGAGAACCTGGTGGGACCGCTGGGGGAGCGTAGGCGTCCTCGCCTGGTGAGCGGCTTCAACGGCAAGGTGGACGGTCCTTGCGTGCTCGACCGGGCGCTGACCGCCGCCGAGATGGCGCGGCTGGGTGGAGGAACGGAAGCCAGGGCGCTCAACGCGAGCGTCCTGGCCGACTGGGACTTCAGCCTGGAGATGGAACGCCGGCGCATTGTGGACGTGTCCGGACACGGAATCCATGGTGAGACGGTCAACTCCCCGCTGCGTGCTGTGACCGGTCACCGGTGGACCGGCCGATATCGTGACCACCGGCTGTCACCGGGTGAATACGGCGCGATCCACTTCCATGACGACGACCTGGACGACGCACGGTGGGATCCGGCGTTCCGCTACGAAGTACCGGACCACCTGCCCAGCGGCGCTTACGCTGCGCGGCTCAGCACCGACCGTGAGGAATACTTCATAGTCTTCTTCGTCCGTCCTCCCCGGGGCGGGGTCGGTCGGCGAGTCGCCTTTCTCGCCTCGACGTTCACCTACATGGCCTATTCGAATCTCCGGCTCAGGCCCGTGCGGATGAGGGAGATGACCGGCGGCGCCGACGCGGTGATCGACGAGATCGACCCCGTCATCGGCAGGCGCTTGGATCTGGGGCCGTCGCTCTACGACCTCCACTCCGACGGCTCGGGAGCCGCGCACGTCTCCCGGCTGCGGCCCATGCTCAACGTCCAGCCGACCTACCGGTGGTTCCTCAGCGGGGGCGGCGGCTGGTGTTTCAGCGGGGACATGTACCTCCTCGACTGGCTGCACGCGCAGCACATCGACTACGACGTGATCACCGACGAGGATCTCCACGAGGAGGGCGGTGCACTGCTCCAGGGGTACGACGTCGTGCTCACCGGTATGCATCCCGAGTATGTCAGCGACGGGATACTCACCGCCCTGGCCCACTACACGGACACCGGCGGGCGCCTGATGTACCTGGGCGGAAACGGATTCTACTGGGTCACGACGGTGCTGCCAGATCGTCCCCACGTGATCGAGATCCGCCGGGGCCACGCGGGAACACGAGCCTGGGCCAGCCCACCAGGTGAAGAGCACCACTCCAACGGCGAGCCGGGCGGCCTGTGGAGGCACCGGGGCCGCCCCCCGCAACACCTCGTCGGCGTCGGTTTCACCGCGCAGGGCGGCGGTCCCTCGGTGCCCTACAGATGCACGCCGGAGAGCCGGGACCCGCGCGTCGCCTTCGTCTTCGAAGGAGTGGACACGGACGAGCCCATCGGGGATTTCGGCAACAACGGTGGTGGTGCCGCGGGTGCGGAGATCGACAGGGCCGATGTCACGCTCGGCACGCCGCCGCACGCGCTCGTGGTGGCCACGTCCCAAGGGGAGCACGACGACCTGTTCCAGCACGTCGTCGAGGAGGTGATGGCGATGAAGTCCGGACAGGGTGGCACGGAGTGCCCGGACGTCCGGGCCGACCTCACTTACTTCGAAACGCCCGAGGGGGGCGCGGTGTTCTCGGTCGGTTCCATCGACTGGGTGGGCAGCCTTTCGCACAACGGCTACGACAACAACGTCTCACGCATCACGAAGAACGTGCTTCGCCGATTCCTCGACACCTCCGTCCCACTGGGCAATGCCGACCGGACTCGAAACTGGCACGGGGGCCGAAGAATGGCGCGCCACCCCCTTCACAAGCCTTCTGCTGACTGAAGGAAATCCGAACCGCGATGACCGCTCATCGACATCTGGCCCGCTGATCCAGGTGATCGTCACTGTCTCCGAGTACCGGCACGGTGCTCGCCCTCTAAGGACGGTGTCCACATGACCGTATCCGACCTCGCCCATGTGCCCGAGGCGCTCGCCCACGCACCTGAGGCCCTGGCCCACGCCCCCGACGGCTCCGTCACCTTCGACGGCGCGGATCTGACCCGGCTGGCGGCCGACCACGGCACCCCGACGTGGGTGGTGTCCGCGTCGCAGCTCAGGCACAACTACAGGTCCCTGCTGGCCGCACTCAGCGCGCGGCTGCCGCGGCCGGTGATCGCCTACTCCATGAAGGCCAACAACAACCGCGCGGTCATCCAGACGATGGGGGGGCTTGGAGCGGCGTTGGACTGCAGTTCTGAACACGAACTCGCGCTCGCGGTCTCCGCCGGAATACCGGCCGGCAAGGTGATCATCAACGGGAACGGGAAATCACGAGCGTATCTGACCGCGGCGGTGCGCATGGGCGTGTGGCAGATCAATGTTGATTCGCTCGCCGAGGTGGACCGCATCCGCTCCATCGCGCGGCACTACGGGGTGTCGGTTCCGTGCGCCGTCCGCCTGAAGCTCTCCTATGCCCAACTGTTGGAATGTGACCCCAGTTACGAGCGGACTCTGCGCGTTGCCGAGGGGAAGTTCGGTTCCAGCACGCAGAGCGGTGAGGCCGAGGCCGTCGTCAGGGCCGTCCTGTCGGCCGAGGAGTTGGAGTTCGTCGGACTCACCCACCACGCCGGGTTCCCCGGGATCCGGGCGGACTACAGCGCCGAACGTCAACTGATGCATCAGACCCTCTGTGCGAGGGAGATCGTGGAGTTCGCCCGCCTGCTGCGCCGTGAGCTCGGCTTCACCGTGCCGCGCATCAACCTCGGCGGCGGCCTTCGCTCCGGGCGGTCGGTGTACCTGTCGACACCGGGGAACGGCGACGACGGCGAGTTCCGGGCACTGCCCAGCCCCGAGGAGTACGCGGAGGCGATAGCGGACGGCGTCGCCGAGTTGGACTGGGAGCCGATCGTCCAGTTCGAGACCGGCGGATTCCAGGTGGCCAACGCCGTCTTGCTGCTCGCACGTGTACAGGACGTGAAGGACGTGACTCGCCCCGGCGAGCGCCGCTACGTCACGGTCGACTGCGCCATGACCATGTTCACCGGCCGCGGACTCGCCCGTGTCGGCTTTCCTGTGATCGCGGTCGGGCGCAGGCCGGATGCGCCGGCGCATCCGGTTCCGGTGGAGCTGGTGGGGCCCACCTGCGCGTACGACAGCATCGCCGAGGACATCATGCTGCCGGACCTGGCGGAGGGTGATCTGGTGGCCCTGCTCAACCACGGCGCCTACTGCGAGGTGCTGTCGACCCAGTTCAACGCTTTCCCGAGGCCGGCGGTCGTCTACCTGGACCGTGGAAGGGTCACCGTGGCCCGCCGCCGCGAGACGCTCGCCGACGTCTGGGAGCGCGAGTCGGCCGCACTGGACCTCTGGCCGGGCACGCCTGGCACGGCATGACGGACCGCGAGTTATCCGGCCGGCCCATCGCACGCATCCATCTCAACGGAGGAACGTTAATGCTGTCAGACGTCTTGATCATCGGTGGTGGTTTCGCGGGTGTGTGGGGTGCCATGGCCGCTGCCCGGGTGCGCGTCCAGAACGACGCCGACTTGCGAATCACCTTGGTGACCCCCGGCGACGATCTGGTGATCCGGCCGCGCTTGTACGAAGCGGACCCCTCGACGCTGCGCGTGGCCCTGGAGCGGGTCCTCCAGCCCATCGGCGTTGGGCGGCTTCCCGGGATCGCCACGGCCGTGGACACCGAACAGGGGGTGGTCTCGGTCACGCGTGGTGACGGGCGGATCGAGCAACTGGGCTACCGGCGCCTCATCCTCGCGAGCGGCAGCGCACTCCGGTCACCGGAGGTACCTGGCCGGGAGCACCTGTTCGACGTTGACACCCTTTCTCACGCGGTCGCGCTCGACACTCACGTGCGAGCGTTGCCGGCGCGCCCCGTGAGGCCCGGCCGACTCACCGCCGTGATCATTGGGGCGGGCTTCACCGGCCTGGAGGTGGCGACCGAGATGGTGACCCGGTTGCGGACGGTCGCCGGTTCTGACGCACACGAGGTCCGCGTCGTGCTGGTGGAACGCGCCGACATGCTCGGGCCGGAACTCGGTCCCGGTCCGCATGCCGTCATCAAGAAAGCGGTGGAGGAACTCGGCATCGAGGTCCACCTCAACGCGGGGGTCGCCGCGCTCGACGCCGGCCATGTGGTTCTCACCGACGGAACCGAGATCCCGGCGCACACCGCAGTCTGGACAGCCGGCATGTCGGCCAGCCAACTCACCCGGCAGATCGCCAGCCGTCGTGACCGCCTAGGGCGGCTTCACGTCGACCCGTACCTTCGTGTGCCGGAGTCGCCGGAGGTTTTCGCCGCCGGCGACACCGCGGCGGCGCTGGCGGACGCCGCCCATATGACCGTGCAGAGCTGCCAGCACGCCATTCCGCTCGGCAGGTACGCCGGCCACAACGCCGCCGCGGATCTGCTCGGTCGGCCCCTGATGGAGTTCTCGCCCGCGGATTACGTGACGTGCCTCGACCTGGGGGAGGCAGGTGCCGTGCTGACCACGGGATGGGAGCGTTCCGTCAAGCTCACCGGCGGTAAGGCCAAGGATCTCAAACGCACCATCGTGGAAGACCGGATCTATCCGCCTCTGGACGACCCCGCGGCGTTGCTGAACGCCGGCGATCCGGAGGCTCCCTGGTCGTGACGGTCGGCCGGCTCCTCCGTCGAGAGGCGCGACCGGCGACACACAAGTTCGTCGGCCACGCGTCGAGTGTCGCCAGGCCCGTACCGGGCCGTTCACCGGCTCCCGCCGGCCTATGCCGGCGGAGGCTCGTGCACGCCTCCGGAAGGCGGCCCTAACGCGAGCGGTATCCCTCGGACATCGCCTCGAGCTGGCCGGAAAGGCGTACCCGAGTTCGGCGAATATGGTTGCGCGCGATCTGCGCGGCCTGCTCCCCGTCACGCCTGTCGAGCGCGTCGACGAGCAGGAAGTGCTCCGCTTTGATCACGGCGACATTCGCTTCGCCGACCGATTCCCGATAGGCGCGACGGAAGTGCTGCGAGCTGTTCCAGAAGCCTTCGACGAGACGCAGCAAACGCGGCATGCCCGCCGCCTGCATGGAGGCGAGATGGAAGTCGCGGTCGAGCCTGAGGACCCGCTCCGAGTCGTGCCAGCTGTCTTCGATCTTTTCCAGTATCCGGTGTATCTCCTCCAGTTGCTCGGAGGTGAGGTTCGATGCGCTGCGCTCGACTGCCAGCGGTTCAAGGCGCTCGCGCATCTCGTAGATCTCGTTGAACTCGGCGGGGTCGAGCTCGGCTACCCGCGCGGGCGAGTTGGGCGCGAACCGGACGAGTCCCTCACTCTCGAGTTGGCGCAGTGCGTCGCGCACCGGAATGCGACTGAGCCCGAGTTGCTCGGCGATCGCCTCCTGATAGATGCGCTGACCTGGGCGCAGAGCACCGTCAACGATTCTTTCTCGCAGAACCCGCGTGGCGAAGTAACCGAGCGACTCACCCGACGCGCGCTCCACCCCTTGGAAGATTTCGGAGCTCAGACTGCCGTTGTCACGCATGAGCGGTTCCAAGCCGCCGCACCGGCCACAGCGCATCGGCCGCGGCGCTCCCGCCGCCGAGCGGGGCCGAGAACCCGGGCCGGCGCTCACCTCGGGGGCGGCGCTGCTCGCCGGAGGTTCTGGAGCGGTACGTCATGGTTCCTCCAACAAATCGCGCATGTATACACCCCCTCGAAATCAACGTTCGAGGGTCGGCAGGGAGCCCTGTCTGTATACAAGTATGCACCGTACTGGGGGAACGCCTGAATCCGGAACGACGCCCGGCTCCCGGGTCGGACCGTCCACACCGCCACCAAGGTCGATGAGTGGCCAAGGGCGGCTGGTGTGCGACCCGGCTGTGCTGCGCTCGGCTCCGGCAGCCGCCGCTCGTACTGCCGTGGCCTCAAGAATGACGGGCCCTGCCTGATCTGCGACACCCGGCTGGCCGCCGGTCATCGGTGGACGCGCCCGGACGACGGCCCCCGGAGCGCTCAAGGTCCTCTCGTATACATGATCGACTCAAGGGATACATCTTCCCAGGTCTTGACGCTCAAATTCGCGATAAGTACCGTTCGTGTATACATCAGCCGCTCTGATGCGGAGGTACAGGGATTGCAGACCGCGACCAAGCACGCTGGCGCCACCCGGCTCGCAGTCGACACCGGCGGTACGTTCACCGACCTCGTCGTGGAGCGTCCGGACGCGGACGTGCGGCTCTACAAACGGCCGACCACGCCGGCGAATCCGATCGACGGTGTGCTCAACGTCCTCGCCGCCGCCGCCGCTGACCTCGGCGTCCCGCTCGCGCACCTGCTCGACGGGTCGGAACTGATCTACGCCACGACGCACGCGATCAACGCCGTGCTGACCGGCTCCACCGCGCGCACGGCGTTCCTCGTCACGCGGGGCCATCGCGACATGTTGGTCTTCCGCGAGGGCGGCCGTGACAAGCCGTTCGACCACCGGCGGCAGTTCCCCGACCCCTACGTCCCCAGAGCCCTCACTTTCGAGGTCCCCGAGCGGATCGGCGCTCAGGGCGAAGTCGTCGAGCCGCTCGACGAGGACGCGGTCCGGAAGGTCTGCGCGACGCTCAGGGAGGAAGGCGTCGAGGCGGTCGCCGTCTGCCTGCTGTGGTCGATCGTGGAGCCGAAGCACGAACTGCGCGTCGCCGAGCTTCTCACGGAGGAACTGCCAGGCGTCCCGGTCACCCTGGGCCACAGGCTGAACCCCTCGTTGCGCGAGTACCGGCGCGCGGCGTCGGCCGTCATCGACGCGTCCCTCAAACCGCTCATGACCCGGCACATCGAAGAGCTCGAACGGCGCCTTCGTGAGGCCGGTCTGCGCGGACCGCTTCCGGTGGTGACCTCGAGCGGCGGGCTCGTCCACGCGGGGACGATCGCCACGGCGCCGATCCATGTCATCAATTCCGGCCCATCGATGGCGCCGCTCGCCGGACGTTCCTACGCCGCGGCCGGTGCCGGCGACGAGACGGTCATAGTGATGGACACCGGGGGGACCAGCTTCGACGTGAGCCTCGTCCGGCGAGGTGAGATCCCCTTCACACGCGAGAGCTGGATCGGCGAGCCGTACATCGGCGTCCTGACGGGCTTCCCCTCCGTCGATGTGCGCAGCATCGGCGCCGGCGGCGGCAGCGTCGCCAGGGTCGACGACTACGGACTGCTCCACGTCGGGCCCCAGAGCGCGGGCGCCGTCCCCGGACCTGTCTGCTACGGGCGGGGCGGGACCGCACCGACGGTCACCGACGCCTCGCTGGTGCTCGGCCATATCGACCCGGCGTACTTCCTCGGTGGCGAGATGGAGCTGGATCGGGACGCCGCCGCCGCCGCGATCGAGCGTGATATCGCTCGGCCGCTCGACCTCACGGTCGAACAGGCGGCGATGGCGATCCGGAACGTGGCGACCCAGCGCATGGTGGACGCGATCGAGGAGATCACCATCCACCAGGGCATCGACCCGCAGCGGGCCGTGCTGGCAGGCGGCGGGGGCGCGGCCGGGCTGAACGCCGTCTCGATCGGCCGTCGGCTGCGCTGCGAGCGCGTCCTGATCCCGGACGTCGTCGCGGCCCTCAGCGCCAGCGGAGCGCTGCTCTCGGACATGGCGTTCGACGCGCGCACCGCGGACTGGCGCACGACGGCCGACTTCGACGCCGACACGGTGAACCGGCTGCTCGACACGCTGGAGGCGCGCTGCGGCGCGTTCGTGGACGAGACACCGGGCGTCGTCTCCTCGCGTGTCGATCTCTTCGCCGAGGCCCGGTACGCGCGCCAGATCTGGGAACTGGAGGTCCACCTGCCGGTTCGCCGGTTCGCGAGCCGGGCGGACGTCGACGCGTTGCGCAGCCGCTTCGATGCCCTCCACCAGGAGGTGTTCGGGGTCGCCGACGCCGACTCGGAGGTCGAGCTGCTCGGTTGGCGTGCCGCGGCCCGCTGCAAGGTCGGGAGTGACGTGCTGCCCCGTGTCGCGCCCACCGGCAGCCCCATCCAGCCGGTGCGGCGCCGCTGGGCCACCTTCGAGGAGATCGGCACGGTCGCGGCGGCCGTGTGGGACGCGCGCGGCCTGAGAGTCGGGGAGAGGCATGAGGGCCCTGGGATCGTCGAGACGCCCGATACAAGCGTCGTCATCGACGCCGGCGCGACGTTCGAGCTCAACGAGCGCGGCAGCCTCGTGATCGACCCCCACGGCACCGAAACGAGGCAGCCGAGATGACGAAGGCCGCGATCGTGACCGGAGCGGCCGGCGGGCTCGGCGCCGCGATCGCCGATCACTTCGAGGCGATCGGAACGGACGTGTTGCGCGTCGACCAGATGGGCGACGACTGCTTCCGAGCCGACATCGGCACCGTCGAGGGCAACCGGGCGATGGTCGAGGAGGCGGTCGCGCGGTTCGGGCGCATCGACGTTCTGGTGCCGAACGCCGGGACGCAGCACACCGCCGCGATTCCCGACTACCCGGTCGAAGAGTGGGACCGCCTGATGAACGTGATGGCGCGAGGCCCGTTTCTCGCCGCCAAGTTCGCGTGGCCGTACCTGACCGCACGGCCCGGTGGACGCATCGTGGTGACGGCGTCGGCCTCCAGCTTCGTCGCCGAGCGCACCAAGTCGGCGTACGTCGCGGCCAAGCACGCGGTCCTCGGCTTCGTCCGCACCGCCGCACTCGAAGGGGCACCGCACGGCCTGACCGCGAACGCGGTCGCGCCCGCATGGATGCGCACACCACTGATCGAGACCCATATCGCCCACGCGATCACTACCGGCCAGAACACGCGCAAGGAGGCTCTGGAAGCCATGCTCTCCCGTCATCCGGTCAACCGCTTCGTCGAACTCGGCGAGGTCGCGGCGGCCGTCTTGTTCCTCGCCAGTGAGGGCGCCTCGGGCGTCAACGGCGTCTGCTTGCCGGTCGACCTGGGGACACTCGTCGGATGAGCGCCGCCCCCGACATCGACGGCGTGCGCCTGGCGGTTGTCACGAACCGGCTCCAGAGCATCGTGCGCAGCATGATGAACACCGTCCTGCGGACTGGTCGTTCCGGCGTACTGAACTCCGCACGGGACTTCTCCTGCTGCATCATCACCAGGCGCGACGAACTGCTCGCGGCGGCGGACAGCCTTCCCATCCATGTGATGAGCGGCCCGGATCTCGTGGCCCGCGCGATGCGCGAGCTCCACGACGACATCGCCCCGGGCGACGCGTTCTTGCACAACTCCCCCTACCTCGGCAACTCGCACGCGGCCGACCACAGCTTTCTCGTGCCCGTCTTCGACGACCAGGGCGCGCACCGCTTCACCGTCCTGGTCAAGGCGCACCAAGCCGACTGCGGCAACTCCGTTCCCACGACCTACATGGCGACCGCGACGGACGTGTACGAGGAAGGCGCGCTGATCTTCCCGTGCGTGCGTGTGCAGCGCGAGTACCGCGATATCGCGGACATCCTGCGCATGTGCGAGGTGCGTATCCGCGTCCCCGACCAGTGGCGCGGCGACTATCTCGCAGCCGTGGGCGCAGCACGCATCGGCGAGCGCAAACTTCGCGAGCTCGCGGCCGACATCGGGTGGGACACGCTCGACGAACTCGCCGAACAATGGTTCGACTACAGCGAGCGGCGCATGCGCGCCGCGATCGGCCGCCTCGGCGGCGGAGTGATCGAGGTGACCTCTCACCATGACGCCTTCCCCGGGCTGCCGGAGGGACTCGACCTTCGCATCCGCGTGAGCGTCGAGGCCGCCGAGGAGATGATCGAGGTAGACCTGCGGGACAACCCCGACTGCCAACCGTGCGGGCTCAACCTCACGGAGTCGACCTCGCGTACGGCCGCGATGGTTGGCGTCTTCAACGGGCTGCACGACGACATCCCGCTCAATAGTGGAGCGTTCCGCCGGCTCCGGATCCTGCTGCGGGAGAACTGCGTCGTCGGCATTCCGCGCCATCCGGCCAGTTGCTCGGTGGCGACGACGAACGTCGCCGACCGAGTGGCCTGCGGGGTCCAGCGGGCACTCGCCGAGCTGTCCGAAGGCGCCGGCCAGGCGGAGGTCGGGTACGTCATCCCGCCCGCCGACGGCGTGATCTCCGGACATGACGAGCGCGGACCGTTCGTCAACCAGATATTCCTCGGTATCGGCGGTGGCGCCGGCAGTCCCCACGCCGATGGCTGGTTCACCGCGGCCCACGTCGGCAATGCCGGTCTGACGCTGCTCGACAGCGTCGAAATGGACGAGGCTCGTTTCCCGATCCGCGTCCACACGCGGGCCCTTCTGCCCGACAGCGAAGGCGCAGGCGAACACCGGGGCGCACCCGGAGCCTTGGTCGAATTCGGGCCGGTCGGTGGCCCGATGACGCTCATGTACGCCCAGGACGGCTACGAGACACCCGCGCTCGGAGCGCGCGGAGGAATGGCCGGCGGTCTGGCCCGGGTGTGGAAAGTCGGTGCCGACGGCACGCGCACCGCTCTCGGCCCCATCGACCAGCTATGGCTCGACGACGGCGAGCGGGTGCGCTGCCACACCTGCGGAGGCGGCGGATACGGCCCACCGTCGGCGCGCGATCCCGAGCGCGTGGCCCACGACGTGCGCGAGGGCTGGATCTCCGCGGACCGTGCTCGCGGCGTCTACGGCGTGGCACTCGACGTGGACGGCCGTGTGGACGAGGTCGCGACGAAGGCGCTGCGCGCCGGGTTGGAGGAGGGGTGTTGAGGCCGAACCGGGCGCGCAACGGCGGGAACGTCGTCGCCGAAGCCCTTGAGCGTCACGGCGTTCGATACGTGTTCGGACAGGATTCACCCGAATGGCTTTACGAAGCGATCAACCCTGAACGCATCCGAGCCATCACGATGCGCGACGAGCGTTCTGCCGGCTTCGCCGCCGACGCGGTGGCCCGCCTCACAGGCCGCCCAGCGGTCGCGTGCGGGATCCACGGGCCGGGCGCACTGAACCTCACGACCGCACTGCTCGAGGCGCGGGCGGCGTGTTCACCGCTCGTGGCGCTGGTCAGCGGTATCGAAACGGACGTCCACGGCACGGGAGCCTTCCAGGAAGTCGATCAGGTCGCGGTCGCCCGCCCCCTGGTGAAGTGGGCCACGCGCGTCGAGCGCGCCGACCGTATCGAGGAGACCGTCGACCGCGTGCTGCGGATCGCCGTCTCGGGCCGGGCCGGGCCCGTCCTCGTGGAACTGCCGAACGATGTGATGGAGCAGCCGCAGACCGCACCCTCGACGACCTCTCCGAAGGCCGCTTCCCCGGCCCGGCCGGTGCGCGGCGCGTCCGGGCTCGCCGACGTGGCGGGCCTGTTGGCGGGCGCGACACGTCCCGTGATCCTCGCGGGCGGCGGCGCCCGCTCCGCCACGGACATCGTCGCCCTCGCGGAGCGGCTTGCGGCACCGGTCGCGGTGACCGCCATGGGGCGCGGTGCCTTCCCCGAAACCCACGCCCTCTTCGCCGGTGTCGCCGGCTTCATGTCCGATCGCGATGACGGCTCTGGCGCGGTCGCCAACGGAGTGCTCGCGCGTGCCGACGTCCTCCTCGTGCTCGGGTCGGCGCTCGACGGCGTGACGACCGACGGCGGACGCCTGCCCGGCCCGGACGCCAAGATCGTCCGTGTCGACCTCGATCCGGACGTGTTCGCGCGTGGCGCCCGCCGAGAACTTCCGATCCACGCAGACGTCGAGAGCGCCGTCGCCGGACTGCTCGCCGAACTCGACGGGCCGACGCGCGGCGCCCCGGCCGAGAACCTCGCCGACGCGTGGGCCGCGGTCCGCGCCGCGCAGGCTCGGCGGGCGGCGGACGAGGAGAGCCCGATTCACCCGGCACGTCTCTATTCAGCGCTCCAGCGGTCGCTCGCTCCAGACGACGTGGTCGTCTGTGACGCCGCCTACAGCAGCGTATGGGCGCTGAGCTACCTGCATCAGGGGAGGCATTTCGAGCGGATCGCGTACGGTCGTGCCGCGGGAACCCTCGGCTTCGGCCTCCCCGGGGCGATCGGTGCCGCCGCCGCGTTCCCGGACCGGCGCGTCGTCGCACTGGTCGGCGATGGCGGCCTCGGCTTCGGCTGGGGAGAACTCGAAACGCTCGCCCGCGAGCGCCTGCGGGTGGTCTGCATCGTCCTCAACAACGGCTGCTACGCCTACCAGAAGCTCTGGCACGACCTCAACGAGGGCACATCGCGCTGGCTCGACTTCGCCGACGTCCGTCATGACCGGCTCGCCGAGGCGGTCGGCATCGCCGGCCTGCGGGTGGAAGCCGCAGGTGACCTCGACGCCGCGCTGCACAAGGCGCTTACCCTCGGCGGGCCGTGCGTCGTGGACGTGCGCATCCGGCCCGACGAACTGCCGCCGTTCAACTTCGAGCGCCACCGCAGGAGGTAGGCGACCATGCCAACCACCGCGCCGCCGCGCCGCCGCGCCGAGGGTGCGTTCGGCGCGGTTCTCGGACGGATCGGCTTCGCGCTCGCGGTGCTGCTTCTGGTCAGCCTCGTGGCGGCGCCCGACACGCTGCGCGGCTCCACATTGCTGACCATGCTGCCGTTCGCCTCGATGCTGGCCATCGCGGCGATCGGCCAGACGATCGTCGTCCAGCACGGCGGGCTCGACCTCTCGGTCGCCGGGGCGGTCTCGCTGTCGGCCGCCCTGGTCACGAAGGGGGCGCAGGAAATCGGCGGGCTGCCCGCCGCGATCTGTCTCACGTTCGGCGCGGCCATGGTCGTCGGGCTGGTGAACGGAATGCTCGTGGCGCGTCTGTCGATCACGCCGATGATCGCGACACTCGGCGTCAACGCGCTGGCCATCGGCGTCGTGCTAGACGTGACCGGTGGCGTCCCGACCGCGGCCCCGTCGGCGCTGACACGCATCACCATCGAGCGCACCCTGGGCGTCCAGAACACGGTGATCGCCGCACTGGTCGTCCTCACCGTGGTCGGTGTCGTGGTGCAGCGGACCGTCGTCGGACGCCGTCATGTGGCCGTCGGTGTGAGCAACGCCGCGGCGCGCAACGCCGGATTGCGTGTGAGCGCATACCGAGTCGCGCCGTACGTCGTGGCAGCGCTCTGCTACGCGATCGCCGGAACGCTCATCGCGGGCTTCCAGCAGTCGCCCGGGCTCTCGGTCGGCGAGCCCTACCTGATCTCCACGGTCGCCGTCGTCGTGCTGGCGGGCACACCACTCACGGGCGGGCGTGCGAGCGTGATCGCGACCACCCTCGCCGCGCTCTTCCTCACCCAACTCAACCAGCTGGTGCTCTCCGTCGGTGCTCCCACGGCCGTGCAGTACCTCATCCAGTCCGCGGTCATAGCGGCGGGCGTCGCCACCCGGGAGGTGGCCGGCCTCCAGCGCGCCGCCCGGCACCTGCGGACGCGCCTGCGACGAAGGCCGCCGGTGACCACCCCCGCGTCGATCCCCTCATCCTCACTCAAAGAAACGGAAAGCTGATGGCCGCTGGTACACATCGAGCCGACCGGAGAAGGCATCTCCGAACCGGCGTCACCCTCACCGTGGCGCCCCTCATCCTCGCCGTCGGCTGCGGCGGCGCCGGCTCGCCCGGCAGCGCGGGGAAGACGCCGACCGGGTCGCCGAGCGCCGTGCAGGCGTCGGGCACGGGCGAGGGGTTCGCCAGCATGTCCGACGTCTGCGGCAGCGAGCCCATCACGGTGGGTCTCGCGGACGGCTACGGAGCCAACTCATGGCGGAAGATCAGCCGCGCCGAGCTCGAGGCCGAGGCGAAGAAATGCCCTGCGGTCAAGAAGGTCATCTACACGGACGCGCAGGGCAGCGCCCAGAAGGCGATCTCCGACGTCAACACTCTTGTCAGCCAGGGCGCGAAAGCGATCGTCGTCCTTCCGGACTCGGGGCCGGCCATGATCCCGGCCCTGCGCGCCGCGATGCGCGCCGGCGTCAAAGTCGTGATCACGCCTGGCGACCTCGGTGGCAAGGCCGGCCAGGACTACGTCACGGCGGTCTACGACAGCCCGGAGAGCAACGGGCGTGTCTGGGCCGAATGGATGGCCAAGCAGCTCAACGGGAAGGGCAACGTCGTCTTCCTCGGCGGCACCCCGGGGAACCCGACCTCGCCCCGTGTGGCGGCGGGCATCCGCGAGAGCCTCGCCAAGCACCCGCAGATGAAGCTGCTCGCCGGTCCGGTCGACACCAACTGGGACGTCGCCAAGACACAGCAGGTGACGGCGGGCCTGCTCACCAGGTTTCCGAAGATAGACGGCATCATCTCCGACTACGGCGGCAGCACGATCGGCGCGATCCGCGCGTTCCAGGCGGCCGGTCGCCCACTCGTTCCCATCGCGACGAACGACTTCAATCAGCTGAGCTGCACGTGGAAGGCCGAGCAAGCGGGGAAGGGCTTCCCTCTCGCCACGGTGTCGAGCCGCCCGTGGATCACCCGGATCGCGCTGCGCCAAGCGGTGGCGGCGGCCCACGGCAAGCAGGATCGCGAGCCGACGGTCCTCAAGCTGTCGCTGTTCGAGGACTCGACGAGTTCTGACAATCGGCTGGCGGTGCGCTGCGACCCGCAGCTTCCGCCCGACGCGATCCTCTCCTCGACGCTGACGTCGGCGGAGATGGCCACGCTCTTCGGGAAGTAGGCACCATGCCGGCAGACATCAGGCGCGCCCTGCGCGTCCAGGAGATTCACAAGTCCTATCCAGGCGTGCACGCGCTCAGAGGCGTCTCCCTCGACGTCCGCGCCGGCGAGGTGCACGCCGTGGTGGGCGAGAACGGGGCTGGTAAGTCCACCCTGATGGGGGTGATCTCCGGCTCCCAGGCGGCCGACGCGGGCACGATCGAGATCGCGGGCACCTCGCTGGACCGGCCTTCTCCGGCGGCGACGCGCGCCCTTGGTCTCGTCATCGCCCACCAGTGGCCCGCGCTCGCGCCCGACCTGACGGTCGTGGAGAACATGACCCTCGCGGCGCCGCGGGCACAGGTCGACGACCGTGTCGCCTGGTGCCGTGAGGCGCTGGCGGCCGTCCATGCCACCGCGAGCCCGCACGACCGCGTCCACGACCTGTCGCTCGCCCAGCGCCAGCTCGTCGAGGTCGCGAAGGCCTACGTGGCGTCGCCGCGCCTGCTGATCCTGGACGAGCCCACCGAGCCGCTGTCCGCCACGGAGATCGACAACCTCTTCGCGTGGGTCGAGCGCCTCGCCGCCGACGGCGTCGGCGTCATCTACATATCCCATAGGATTCCGGAGATCCGTCGTATCGCCGACCGTGTCACGGTACTGCGCGACGGGATGGTGGCGGGCAGTTGGACGCTGCCGGAGATCTCCGACGACGAGATCGTCCACCAGGTCGTCGGTCGCCCCGTCGAGGCCGCCTTCGCGGACAAACCGAAACGGGCCGCCCGTGACACGCCGATCCTCGCGGTCGACGACTTCTCCTGCGACGGCTTCGCGGACGTGAGCCTCAGCGTGCACGCAGGCGAGGTGGTGGGCCTGGCGGGAGTGGAGGGCAATGGGCAGCGCGAGCTGCTTCACGCGCTCGCCGGTGTCGCTCCGAGCCGCCAGGCGGTCGTCATCGACGGCGTGCAGAGGAAGATCGGCGACGTGCGCGCGGCGCGCCGTCACGGCATCGTCTACCTGCCCGCCGATCGCCACGATGACGGCCTGTTCATGCGGCTCTCCGTCCGTGAGAACCTGGCGCTGTCGACGCTCGGTGAGCGCCGGCGTGGCGGCTTCGTGCGGCGCGGGGCCGAGCGGGAGGCCGTGAACAGGCAGATCGAGCGGTTGGACGTGCGCGCCGCCTCGTCCGAGACCGAGGTCGCCACGCTTTCAGGCGGTAACCAGCAGAAGGTGCTGATCGGCGCGGCGATGATGGCGGGACCGCGGGTCTTCCTTCTGGAGGACCCGACCCAGGGGGTCGATGTCGGCGCGCGCGCGGAGATCTACCGCTCGCTGCGCGCGCTGGCGGCGGACGGCGCCGCGGTACTGATCGTTTCCTCGGATCCGATCGAGCTCGAGGGCCTGTGCGACCGCGTGCTCGTGTTCGCCCGCGGACGGGTCGTGGCCGAGCTGTGCGACGAGCAGGTCACCGAGCATGAGATCGCCCAGGCCGCCCTGATGGTGGCGGCGGCGCGCGAGCCGGGTGGAAGCGGCAGTGCCAAGGTTCGCTTCCTGCGCGGCGACTACTTCCCCAGTCTCGTGCTGGCCGGGATCATCGTGGCCCTCGGCGCCTTCGTGGCCTCGCGCAACGGCCTGTACCTGAGCGGGCAGAACGTGCGCACCACGCTGGCGCTGCTCGCCGCGCTCGCCTTCATCGCGCTCGGTCAACTCGTCGTGGTCCAGGCCGGTGGCTTCGACCTGTCCGTCGGGCCGCTCAGCGGACTGATCGTCGTCGTCGGCTCGTTCTACTTCGCCGAGCCTCTGGGCGCTGGTGCGCTCGTGCTCGGACTGCTGATCGCCGCAACGGTCGCGTTCGGCGCGGGTCTGCTCAACGGCGTCATGGCCGGGCCTGGAGGCATCTCGCCCATCGTCACGACGTTGGTCACCTTCATCCTCTTCCAGGGCTGCTCGTTGTTGCTGCGCCCGACACCCGGCGGAACGTACGACATCAGACTCTCTGATGCGCTCACGACCGCGGCCGGGCCGCTCCCGGTCTCCTTCGCCGTCGCGGTCGCCATCGGAATCGCCCTGGAGTGGTGGCTGCGCCGGACACGCTCCGGCATGGCGTTGCGTGCGGTCGGCTCCGACGACGACGTCGCACGGCGGTTGGGTCTCTCGCCCGAGCGCGTGCGCCTGTACGCCTACCTCGGCTGCGCCGGCCTGACATTCTGCGGCTCGCTCGTCCTGGCGGGACAGGTCGGAATCGGCGACCCCAATCTCGGAACCGAGTACACGCTCATGAGCATCACCGCAGTGGTGCTCGGCGGCGCGAGCATCTTCGGCGGCCGCGGTTCGTTCGTCGGCGCGATGCTCGGCGCTCTCCTGATCGTGCAGGTCATGAACGCGACGACGTTCCTCGGACTCGACGACGCGTGGCAACGGTGGCTCGTGGGCCTCATGACGCTGTCCGGCGCCGGTGTCTACTCACGGCTGAGAGCAACCAGGACTTCGCCCTGAGACGTGCCGAAGGGGAGGCGACGATGAGGCGTTTCGACGGGCAGGTCGCGATCGTGACCGGCGGAACCTCCGGCATCGGGCGGGAGGTCTGCCTGGCGCTGGCGGCCGAGGGGGCGCGTGTCGTCGTCAGTGGCACCGACGAGGCGCGCGGTGAGGCGACGTGCGAGGCGGCACGTGCGGAGGGCGGCATCGCGCGTTTCGCGGGGGCGCGCCTGAACCGCGTCGAGGACTGCCACCGGCTCGTCGACGGGGTCCTGGAGCGGGAGGGGGCGATCGACGTGCTCGTGAACGCCGCCGGCGTCTTCGAGGTCGGCGCCACCCCCGAGACGGCCGAGGCCGCGTGGGATCGCATGAGCGACGTCAACCTCAAGGGGCTGTTCTTCACAGGCCAGCGAGCGCTCACGGTGATGGCCGGACGCGGATCGGGCGTCGTCGTGAACATCAGCTCGATCGGCGCGCTGGTGGGAGCTCCGGGAATCGCCGCCTACTGCGCGATCAAGGGAGGTGTCGAGGCACTGACGCGTGCGTGGGCGGTCGAGTTCGCTCCGCAAGGCGTGCGCGTGAACGCGGTCGCCCCTGGCAACGTCGAGACGCCGATGAACGCCCAGATGATGGCGCGGCCCGAGCACCTGGCGACGATTCTCGAGCGTACGCCGTTGGGCCGCAACGGACGGCCGCACGAGATCGCCGGTGCGGTGTTGTACCTCGCCGGTCCCGAGGCGCAGTTCGTCACCGGAGCAAGCCTCGTCGTCGACGGAGGATGGACGGCGCAGTGACGCTGCTGTCGGGGCATCTGAAGACTGAAGATCCTCGGGGGGCCGCCCCGACGCCCGTTCGTCACCCTCGCGCTCCAGCCCATCCGCCCCTGGCCGGGCCCCTACCGGGGCACGCTCACGTTGGTGCCCTCGGTGATGAGGGCGCGATAGCGCATGTACTGCGCGCGAAGGCCGATCAGGACCACGCCCGTGAGCCGGCCGTCGCGGTGGTAGCCGACGGCCACCTCTTCGTCGAGGTCCCCTTCGAGCACCCGGACGTCCCCGGCCCCCAGATCCAGCGAGCCGAAGGACTGGATGCGCATGTCGTACTGGTCGCTCCAGAAGGAAGGCACCGGGGTGAAGGGGGCCGTATCCGGCGCTCTGCCGGTCAGTGAATCGCCCAGCGTGCGACCGGCTCTCCGGGCGGTTTCGGTGACCATGGCCCAGTGCTCGACTCGCCGTGGCACGCCGTCGAACAGCGGATTGGGAAACCTGGCGATGTCACCGCAGGCCACCACATCAGGACGTCCCTCAACCCGAAGATGGTTGTCACAGAGCACGCCGTCGGCCAGATCCAGGCCGTTCCCGTCCAGCCATTCGGTGTTCGGGGTGCATCCAACCGCCTCGACCACGAGATCCGCCGGCAGTACGGTGCCGTCGCTGAGCAGCAGCGAGGTCCCCCGCTCGCCACCGTGGACCTCGACCGGGACGACGCCCAGGTGAAAGCGCACACCATGGGCTTCGTGGCGACGCTGGAGCGCCGCGCCGAGCATCCGCTGCAGCGGTCGTTCCACCGGTACCGTCTCCGGTGCGACCACATCGACCTCGGCACCCAGCGTGCGGGCGGTAGCGGCGACCTCGCAGCCGATGAAGCCGGCGCCGACGACGACCAGCCGGACGCCTGAGGAGAGACCGGCGCGCAATCGCAGGACGTCCTCGACGGTACGAATGACATGCCGGCCGCGCCGTGGGCCCGGGATCCGCAGGCGACGAGGACGCAGCCCGCTGGCCACGACCAGCCCGGTCCAGGCGAGATCGTCGCCGCTGTCGAAGGTGACCGTGCGGGCGTTCAGGTCCGCCGCGACGACTCGTTCTCCGAGGCGCCATGTCACGTCCTTGGCCCTTGGGGAAGCCTGGAAGGTCAACTTGGTCAGGTCGAACCCGCTGCCGAGGGCCTCCTTCGACAGGGGAGGGCGGTTGTAGGGCATGTGCGGCTCGTCGCCGACGACGACGATCTCACCCGTGAAGCCGGCCTTGCGCACGGCTTCGGTCGCGCGCAGTCCGCCCATGGAGGCGCCGACGACCACGCAGCGACCGCTGGGCTCGGAGATCGGCTGTGCTGGCATCATCCGCTCAGCCTTCGACCTCGATGGCCTGAAGCGGACAGGCCTCGGCGGCTTCCTCGACGTCGTCGCGCAGTGATTCGTCCAGGTCGGCAGAGACAAAGGTGTCGGTCGCCGCACTGCGGAACGACAGCCTGCCGTTCTCGTCGAGCGCGAACACCTGGGGAGCGGAGAAGGCGCACTGGCCATGGTCTTGGCACTTTTCGAGGTCGACGACTACTCGCATCATGGCGATGGTCCTACCTTTGCTGGATCTGAACTGGTTCTTCGTAAGATCGGTGGGCTCGGGGGCTCTGGGGGTGACCGTCATGGTCGTACCGCTCGACGGACGAGAAGACTTTGCCGCCCCGGAGTCCCGTGACGACCGACCGCCCATGGAAAGTGAACGAAGCTTTTCCGCGTCGGGTGCGCGCGCTTCGCAGTCGGTCCGGATCGGGACGGGGACAGGCATGTCGTGATCGGCACGCCGTTCCGCACGGAAAGTCGCCCCGCACCAAGAGTGACCGACCTGGCGATGCCGACGACGAGGCGAAGTATGTTCCACTCCAACTCGTCGGTAGCGGCCTTGCGCTCGTACTCCGAGATGGATGATGACAAATTTCGTTCGGACCCAAACGTATCTCTGCCGCGAAGCCCGGTCAAGTGCCTGGACCAGGGGAATCTCGTCGAATTAAGCCTTGTGCACCCGGCCGGGAGGACTTACTATTTGGGATCAAACGACTTAGGAGTCCTCCTGGGCCCGAGTGGTACGGGGCCCGACTGACATGGCACCTGTGCCGCCCCGAACGACCCCGAGCCGCGAGACTGGAACCGAGCTTGGTGACGCCGCGGACAGACACGACGAAATCGTGTGATTTCCCGAGCGGGTGACCGTCTCGGAAATCTCGAGACCACGCCTTCCACCTCTGAATCCGCCGTCCCGCGACTTCGCCTGCCCCGGCGCGGATTCGAACCGAAAGGAGATCCCGTGATCGGCACCGGTATTACGGTCGACGAGGTCGACCTCACCGACCTGGACGTGTTCGAGCGCAACGCGGCATGGCCGCGGTTCGACATTCTTCGCCGTGAGGCGCCCGTCAACTGGAATCCCGAGCCCGCGCCCAACTCCGGGTTCTGGTCGGTGACGCGTCATGAGGACATCGTGGCCGTCGACCGGGACTCCGACACCTTCACCTCCACCAGGTTCACCAACCTTGAGGAGATCGACGACGACCTGATCGAGAAACGGCGGTCGATACTGGAGTCCGACGGCCTCCGCCACCGTGCCATACGCAAGCTGCTGCAACGCGACTTCGGTGCGCAGACGTTGAAGAAGTACGAAGAGGTTCTCCGGGGTCTTACCCACGCCACCGTCGATGCCGCGTTGCGAAAGCGCGAGTTCGACTTCGTCCAGGAGATCAGTGCGGACTTCCCGATCCAGGTCCTGGCCAAGCTGCTCGACGTGCCCGAGGAGGACACCGGGCAACTGATCACCTGGAGCAATCAGCTGATCGCCAACACCGATCCCGACTATGCCACAGTGCTGCTGGACGCAAAGGAAAGCGAGAAGTACAAGCATCTGCCCTTCCGCTCTCCCGCCGCCCTGGAGGTCTTCGAATACGGACGTGAGCTGGTCCGGCAACGCTGCGGCGGCGGCGGTGACGACCTGGTCAGCAAGCTGATCAATCGGGTGCCGATGGACGGTGAGTCACTGACCGCGACCGAGTTCGACAACACCTTCCTGCTGCTCATCGTGGCCGGGAACGAGACGACCCGCCACACCATCAGCCACTCGATGCTCGCACTGCTCGAGAACCCCGACCAGCTCGCGCTCCTTCAGAGCAGTCCCGAACTCATTCCGACGGCCGTCGAAGAGATGCTGCGTTGGGCCTGCCCCGTCTACCATTTCCGGCGCACCGCGACCCGCGACGTCGAACTGCGCGGCAGGCACATCCGGCAAGGCGACAAGGTGGTGATGTGGTTCGCCTCCGGCAACCGCGACGAGGACGTTTTCGTCAACCCCTATGACTTCGACGTCACCCGGCATCCCAACGACCATGTCACCTTCGGGAAGGGCGGGCCCCACTTCTGCCTCGGCAACAGTCTCGCCCGCATGGAGGTTCGCCTCATGTTCGAGACCTTGCTACCGCGATTGAAGAAGATCGAGCTGGCTGGTGAGGTGACCAGAGTGCGCAGCAACTTCGTGAACGGCATCAAGAGGTTCCCGGTCCGGGTTTCCGCGGGCTGAGGCCTCCGACGCCACGCCTGCGCCCCGCCCCGGCTGTCTGCAAGCGACGATTGATCAGTCCGCGAAGGCCGTGCGCAGGCCGCCACCCGCACGCGTGGTCGAGATTCAGCAGAGTCTTGTGCCGGCCAGGACATGGGGAAGCCAAGGAGCCGGTCATGCCGGACGCCGACCGTGGGTGAACGAAGGGCGTGCTGGTGTATCGCGATGACGCGGATCCATGACGCGAATCACCCATCGCCCGACCAGGCCTGTGGCCTCGTTAGTCGACAGCACAGACCGTGCCCCAAGCTGCGCGGGAGCATGGTGGGCGATACTGGGATTGAACCAGTGGCCTCTACCGTGTCAAGGTAGCGCTCTCCCACTGAGCTAATCGCCCTTAGAGGTGGAGACGGGATTTGAACCCGTGTAGACGGCTTTGCAGGCCGTTGCCTCGCCTCTCGGCCACTCCACCAGAGCGAGACCTGATCGAGGGCCTCTCAGAGCGGACGACGGGATTCGAACCCGCGACCCTCACCTTGGCAAGGTGATGCTCTACCAACTGAGCCACGTCCGCGTGCGGGTCGTAAGACCCGCGTGGACAACTCTAGCGGAATCCGTGTGTGCTTGCGTACTGGGACTCGGAGAGTTCGGCGTGCAGCGAGTTCCAGAACGTGAGTTCGGAGTCCTCCTCCAGGTGGGCGATGCGGCCCCAGAACTCGCGGTCCTCGGCCTCGTGGGCGGCCGCGAGGGAGAGGGCGGGCATGACGGTGGTGCCGGCGTCCGCGGAGTCGAGGTCGGCGGGGGTGAGGTCGGCGGGGAGGGTGACGGGGACGGCCGGACGGTGGTGCTTGCCGCGCTTGCGCACCCGGATGGGCGAGGCGGCGGGGGCCTTGGCCGCGGCGACCCTGCCGGCGGCGAGGGCGACGGTGCCGCAGAGGACGAAGGCGAGGATGCCGCCGAGGACGACCTCCTGGGTGGGGAGCCCCTCGGGAGCGACGTCCGGCGGCTGCTGTTCGTGGGTGGTGGTGGGGGTGGCCGCGGCGGGGGCGCCGACCTGGTCGACGGTGGGGGCCGGTGCGGCGTGCTTGGGGGTGTACTTGGCGGCGACCTTGACCTTGGCGGGGTAGCCGAAGCCGACGACGGAGTCCATGTCGCGGGTCTTGCGCATGAGCTTGTAGCCGTCGGCGTTGCCCTCGATGGTGTGCAGGGTCTTGCCGTCGACCTTCTCGACGATGCCGACGTGGTCGATCTGGTCGATGTCGTCGGAGCCGTTCCAGTCGTAGAAGACGATGGCGCCCGGCTCGGGTTTCGTGCCCCACGCGTCGTTCTTCTTGAACCACTTGGCGTGGTCGACGGTGGCGGCGAACTGGCCGGTCTGCTCGGTGACGTCCGCCTTGTCGGCGGCCCAGGCGAGGAACATGTCGCACCAGGGGGCGGTCGAGAAATACTCGTCGTGGTCGCCGTCGATGTTCTTGCGGTACCACTCGCCGAACTTGGTGTAACCGTCGCTCTTCTCGGTGTAGCCGAGTTCCTTCTTGGCGATGTCGAGCAGTTTCTTACCGATCGGGTCCATATCGCTCCCTGCCGCCTCGCTCGTTCGGGCAGGGTGGCGCCCGACCGGGGAACCGGAACGCGCCCAATGTCACGTTCCGATCTCGACGGAATGTAGCGAAGGTAAACCGCGGGCGGCAACTCGTTCCGGAGAACCGGCCATATCGGACTACTAGAAGTAGCCCCGGGGGAGGACGGTGACCGGGCACGGGGCGGCCCGCAGGACCTTGAGGGCGACCTCACCCAGGAAGACCCGGTGGGCGGCGGCGTCCTCGCTGGACGCGCAGACGAGGATCTCGCCGTCCTGCCAGTCCACGTCGTCGAGGGCGTCGGCGACGTCGTCGCCCTCGGCCAGCTCGGCGGACACGTCCTCGGGCGGCAGGTCGGCCGACCCCAGGGCGAGGCGGATGGCGAGGGCGAGGTCGTCGCGGAGCTGCTCGGCCCCGGAGGCGTCGCCGACGGCGAGGGTGACGAGGCGGAGCGGGACCTCCAGCCCCTCGGCGGCCTGGGCGGCGCGGATGACCGCGTCGTCGCACTGGGGCCGCCGGACGTACATGACCGTGATCCGGGTCAGGTCGCCCGACGGCGTGTGGCCGGACGGGGCGAGCATGACGGCCTCGGTGGCCGAGTGCAGGAGATGGTCGGCGGCGGCGCCGATGCCGATGCGGCCGCGGGCGCCGCCCTCCGGGGAGCCGACGACGATCAGGTCGGCGCCGATGCGGCTGGCGAGGACGGTGAGCCCGCGCCCGACGCTGCGCCCCTCCTGGACGTGCAGGTCGGCGGGCCGGTCGTCGAGCAGGTCGGACGCCTGTTCCAGCAGCGTGCGGGCCTCGCCCGCGGCGGCGGGCAGGCCCGGCGGGTGGACGGTCGCGACGCTCAACCGGCCACCGGTCAGCGCGGCGATGGACGCCGCCAGGTCAAGGGCCTCCCGTCCGCCCGCGTCGTTGACGTAGCCGGCGAGGACGTGTTCCCCGATCATGAGAACCAGCATTCCCCGAAGGACGCCGGTCAGACCAGAGGGAGGGGCGTGACCCCGCGCGGACGGCCAGGAATAGGGACCGGGGCCACGGGGTTCGGTAGGGTGATTGAACATTCTACTACCTGGAGGCCGGCATGCAGTTCGGGATCTTCACGGTCGGCGACGTCACGCCCGACCCGACCACCGGGCGCGCCCCGTCCGAGGCCGAGCGGATCAAGGCCATGGTGGCGATCGCCGCCAAGGCCGAGGAGGTGGGGCTGGACGTCTTCGCCACCGGCGAGCACCACAACCCGCCGTTCGTGCCGTCCTCCCCGACGACGATGCTCGGGTACATCGCGGCCCGCACCGAGCGGTTGATCCTGTCCACGGCGACCACGCTGATCACCACCAACGACCCGGTGAAGATCGCCGAGGACTTCGCGATGCTCCAGCACCTGGCCGACGGCCGGGTGGACCTGATGATGGGCCGCGGCAACACCGCCCCGGTCTACCCCTGGTTCGGCAAGGACATCCGCGACGGCATCGACCTCGCCATCGAGAACTACCACCTGCTGCACCGGCTCTGGCGGGAGGACGTGGTCGACTGGGAGGGGCGGTTCCGCACGCCGTTGCAGTCGTTCACCTCGACCCCGCGCCCGCTGGACGGAGTGCCGCCGTTCGTCTGGCACGGCTCGATCCGCAGCCCGGAGATCGCCGAGCAGGCCGCCTACTACGGTGACGGGTTCTTCGCCAACCACATCTTCTGGCCGAAGGAGCACTTCCAGCAGCTCATCGCCCTCTACCGGCGACGCTACGAGCACTACGGACACGGGTCCGCCGACCAGGCGATCGTCGGCCTCGGCGGGCAGGTGTTCATGCGGAAGAACTCCCAGGACGCCGTCCGCGAGTTCCGGCCCTACTTCGACAACGCCCCGGTGTACGGGCACGGGCCGTCGCTGGAGGAGTTCACGGCCGGGACCCCGCTGACGGTCGGCAGCCCGCAGCAGGTCATCGAGAAGACCCTGACGTTCCGCGACCACTTCGGCGACTACCAGCGGCAGCTGTTCCTGATGGACCACGCGGGGCTCCCGCTGAAGACCGTCCTGGAGCAGATCGACCTGCTGGGGGAGGAGGTCGTTCCGGTGCTGCGCGGGGAGTTCGAGGCGCTGCGCCCGGCGCACGTCCCCGCGACCGCGCCCACCCACGCCTCACGACTCACCGAGGAGGTCCGATGACCACGCTCGCCGTCATCTCCGCCGGGCTCGGGCAGCCGTCGTCCACCCGGCTCCTCGCCGACCGGCTCGCCGCGGCGACCGTCGCGGCGCTGCGGCGGGACGTCTCCGTCGAGACGATCGAGCTGCGCGACCACGCGCACGCGATGGTCGACGCCGCCCTCACCGGCTTCCCGTCCGGGACGTTCCGCGCCGCCGTCGAGACGGTGACGAACGCCGACGGCCTGATCGCCGTGACGCCCGTCTTCAACGCCTCCTACAGCGGCCTGTTCAAGACGTTCTTCGACGTCGTCGAGCGGGACGCCCTGGACGGCGCGCCGGTGCTCCTCGGCGCGACCGGCGGCACCGAACGGCACTCCCTGGCCATCGACTACGCCATGCGCCCGCTGATGGCCTACCTGCGGGCCACCGTCGTCCCGACCGGCGTGTACGCGGCGTCCGCGGACTGGGGCGCGGACGGCGGACTCGCCGACCGCGTCGACCGTGCCGCCGCCGAGCTGGCCGCGCTGATGGAGGCCCGTCCCGCGCCGGAGAAGGCCGACCCGTACGACGAGCCCGTCCCGTTCGAGAGGCTCCTGGCCCAGGGCGCGGGCCAATAGATTAAGGCTTGGCTTATATAAGCGAAGGTTGTAGCTTGGGGTCGTGCACGCGTTCGATGTGTTGGGTGATCCGGTGCGGCGCAGGATCCTGGAGCTGCTCGCCGACGGCGAGCGGTCCTCCGGCGAGGTGTCCACGGTCATCCGGGAGGAGTTCGGCATCTCGCAGCCCGCGGTGTCGCAGCATCTGAGGGTGCTGCGCGACAGCGGTTTCGCGGTCGTGCGGGCGGAGGGGACGCGGCGGCTCTACACCGTCGACCACGGTCCGCTGCGGGAGATCGACGCCTGGCTCGACCGGTTCCGCCGGTACTGGACACCGCATCTGGACGCCCTGGCGACGGAGATCGCGCGTGGCAGACGCGCACGTCGCCGCGCCGAGAGCGACTCAGGGAGCGAGCAATGATCGAAGTGACGGGGCAGATCAACGCGGTCCGGCGGCGGGTCGGCGAACGGGTCCTGGAGGCCGGGACCGCGCGGACCCTCACGGTCAGCCAGACCTACGACACCGACGTCGAGGACCTGTGGGACGCCGTGACCGACGCCGACCGCATCGCCCGCTGGTTCCTGCCCGTCTCCGGGGAGCTCCGCCCCGGCGGCCGGTACGAGCTGGAGGGCAACGCCAGCGGGACGATCGAGCACTGTGACCCGCCCAAGGGCTTCTCCGCGACCTGGGAGTACGGCGGCCAGATCAGCTGGATCGAGGTACGGCTGACGCCCGAGGACGGCGGCCGATCCCGCTTCGAACTGGAGCACATCGCCCACGTCGACGACCACTGGGAGCAGTTCGGCCCCGGCGCGGTGGGCATCGGCTGGGACATGGGCCTCCTCGGCCTCGCCCTGCACGTGTCGTCCGGCGTGGACGCCCCCGCGGAACTCGGCAAGGAGTGGACCGCGACGGAGGAGGCCAAGGAGTTCATGCGCCAGAGCGGCGAGAGCTGGTTCAAGGCGCACGTCGCCACCGGCGACGACGAGGCCATGTGCCGCGCCGCCGCCGACCGGACCATCGCCGCCTACACCGGGGACACGCCTTCACAGGACGACGGCCGCTGACGCGGGACACGGGCGTCTGACGGTCGCCGATCGCAACACGCCCGAAATTGGCAGGGACGGACAAGTGCGGGTCTCCATCCGGCAACGCCTGCCATGGCGCGCCGCGACCGTCGCCCGTACGCTGCGTCCAACGCTCACCGAGTGGTCGAACGCTCACCGAGCGGGGGCGGGGGAGTCAAGCGCACCCATCTCTGCAAGGAGCCCTCCGTGATCATCAAGCGAGTCGCGTTGTCGGCCCTGCTCGTCATGTCCGCAGGTGGTACCTCCGTCGCGGCCGCCGCGACGCTCCCGGCGCCGGACGGCGCCGCTCCCGGTGCCGCCTTCACGGTGACGAGCGGCGCCTTCCGGAACGGCGGCACGATCCCGATCGTCCACGAGTGCACGAGCAGCGGCGACAACGACCCGCGCAAGAAGAACGAGTCGCCGCCGCTGGAGTGGACCGGCGCGCCGGACGGCGCCCTGAGCTACGCGATCATCATGCGCGACGTCGACAACCGGAACCTGCTGCACTGGATCATCTACGACATCGAGCCGGCGGTCACCGCGCTGCCGCAGAACGTCGAGCACGTGTACCAGCCCTCGGTGCCCAAGGGCTCCCGGCAGATCTACTACCGCGGGAGCGCCTCCCTGTGGGGTTACCAGGGCCCCTGTTCACCGAGGTCGGTGAACACCTACACGTTCACCGTCCACGCGCTCAACCGGGCGACCCTGACGGAGCTGAACGAGAACTCCTCGATCCAGACCGCGGCCAACTCCATCACCAGGGCGTCGCTGGGCTCGGCGACGATCTCCGGGGAGTCGTAGACCACGGGAGGATGGGCGCGGTTCAGACGCGCCAGGACCGGACGAGCTCGTCCAGCGCGGCCTGGTCGTAGGGGATCCCCTGCGACCGCAGCTCCCGTGCGACCAGGTCGCCGTCTCCGTGGTGCTTGGCGAGCAGCCGGTACACCGCGTAGGGGAACCAGTGGTTGTCGCTGATCCGCTGGATGTCGGCCTCGTCGCAGGTGTAGCCCTCGGCCCTCACGTCGGCGAGGGTCGCGGCGACGTCGCCGTGGCGGCGTTCGAGGATCTCGATGACGAGGGCGCGCAGGTTCTCCGGGTCGGGGGCCGGCGCGACGGCCTCCTCGACGGCGGTGCCGTGGCCGTTGAGGCTTCCGCGTGCGGCGGCGCTGACCACGGCCAGCTCCGGCGCGGGTTCCGGCTTGGGCGCGGGCGGCGTGACGGGCGCGGCAGGCGCGACGGCCTCCCCGGAATCCTGGTCGTGCTCGGGTTTCGCGGGGGCCTGCCGGGTCGTGGCGGCGTTGGCGGCGTTGGCTGAGTTGGCGGCGTTCGCCGTGGCGGACGGAGCGCCCGACTCGATCGCCACCTTGCCGGAGTGGCCGGGAACCTGGATCTGCGGGAACGGGCCGGTGTTCCGCAGCGGCAACAGGGTGATTTGGTTCAGGGTGACGGGCCCGGTGATGGCGCGCGTCTGCGGCTCCGGCTGCTTCTCCGGCACCTCCTCGACCTCCCGCGACACGTACCGGTGCAGGGTCCGTAGCAGGACGAACAGGCCGAGCATCGACACGATCGGCGGGACGGCGGCTGTCGCCTGGTAGGAGAACGTCTTGTGCCCGACGTGGCCGACGTTGAAGACCAGGCTGGCGGTCCAGCCGGCGAGGGCGATGGTCAGCGGCAGGAAGAAGTCCAGCCAGCTCAGCAGGGCCCGGCGGCGCAGGACGAAGGCGTCCACGGCCAGGAGGAAGAGGCCGAGTTCCCCGACGATGATGAACAGGTCGACCAGCAGGGGGAACGACTCGGCCTTCCAGCCCCGCAGCCCGTGCTCCAGCGCCCAGTGGTAGAGACCGGCGTAGGACTGGGCGAAACCGCCGGCGGTGGCCGTCAGGACCGCGGCCGCCATGAAGGCGATGGCCCCCCACCGTGTGATGACCTGTGCCCGGTTGGCAGCGCTCATGCCGCGTGTGCTCCCAGATTTCCTTACACAACCAAGAGTGATCGCTGGGAGACTATCCATTCCTTTGACGGTCCGTGGGGGATTTCGAGCAGTTCACGGTCGTGTCCGGGCATGCGGATGTCCCCGCCGGGGCGCGCCGGTGCCCGGGCGGGGACTGGGATTCCGCGGGAGCTACGGAACCTGGGTCGTCACCACCGCCGCGCGGTGCGGACGACGAAGTCCAGGTTCCCGGTCCGGCCGTTCTGGTCGGTACCCATCTTCATCAGCAACCGCGGGTCGTAGATCGTGTCGGTCTGGTTGCGCGGCTCGTTCGGGAAGTACATCTGCGTCGTCAGGATCCGCGCGCCCGGCGCCTGGACCTTGACGTGGATGTGGCGGGTACGTCCCGGGTACAGGCCGGGCACGATCGTCGTCAGGGTGTAACGACCCTGCTCGTCCGTGTACTGGTGCCCACGGAAGATGTACCCGCGGTTGTCGTAGACACCTGCGTTGTCTGCCTGCCAGAAGTCGAGCAGCGCGCGGGCCACCGGCTTGCAGTCCAGGGAGTACACGATCCCGCTCACGGTGAGCAGGGTTCCCGGCTTGCCGGACCTGATGTCCTTGCGCTCTGGCGAACCGGGGCTGAAGTACGGGCCCTCGGTCTGCGGCGGGGTGGGGTCGTCATCGCCGTCGGTGCACTTCGGCGTCAGCTCCAGCTTCCGCGGCGGGGTGCGGGTGTCAGCCTGGGCCGACGTCGCCACGGACACGGCGGTGGGGACCGCCAGCGCGCCGATGCCCGCTGCGACGATGAAGTTCTTGCGGCTGATGCCCGATTGCAGCTGTTCCTGCTCGTCCTCTGGCATGGGGGGATTTCCTCTCGAGATCGTCCGGTGGACCGGGATCTTCCGGTCACCGGATTGCGGGGGCTCCCAGGGAGTGCGTCGCGACATGTATAAGCCGGTCAGATGGGGCGGGTCTTGGGTTTCCCTGCCCGACATTTGGCGTCGAGTGACAAAGCCCGCCGCCAGCGTCGTGCCGACTCGCTCATTGACCTTCACGACGCTCCGTAGAAACCTGGCGGTTGGCGTCCGAGACCCCCCGCCCGCCAACCTCGGAGGAGCGTCATGCCTACGCTCGCTGACACCTCGGATCATGCTGCCCAAGATCAGGCCGATTACTGGCGTCACCTGATCAACTCGGCGTTCGGTCCTTTCCATATCCAGCCGCGGCTCCCCGGTCCCTTCACCGCGCGGCTGTCCGCCCGCACGTTCGGCCCCGTCGAGGCCGGAGACGTGTACGCCCCGGCGCACATGGTGCGCCGCAGCGCCCGCCAGATCGCCCACGACACCAGGGAGTGCTACAAGCTCGGGCTCGTCCTGCGCGGCTCGTTCGTACTGCGACAGAACGGCCGCCACACCCGCGTCGGCGTCGGCGACGTGGTGTTCTACGACCTCACCCGCCCGGTCGAGATCTGTTTCGACGCGCACCACATCTTCACCGTCGTGATCCCGCACCGTGCCGTCCCGCTCCCGCCCGAGCGCCTCGCCGCCTTCGGCGGCATCCTGCTCGCCGAGCAGTCCCGACACGGAAGGCTGGTCTCCTCGCTGCTCGGCGCCCTCGCCGAGGACGGCGACACCGACGGCGCCGCCGCCGACGAGCCCTACGCCCACCACCTCGGCGGCGCCATCGTCGAGCTGGTGACCGGGGCGGCCAGCGAATGGCTGGGCGCCCCTCCGACCCCGTCCCCGGAGGGAGCCGAGATGCTGCGCGCCATCAAGGAGTGGATCGAGGCGAGGCTGCACGACCCCGCGCTGTCCCCGGCCACGATCGCCGAGGCGCACCACATCTCCGTCCGGCAGCTGTACCGGGTGTTCCAGCCCGCGGGCACGACCGTCGCCCGCTACGTCCGCACCCGCCGCCTCGAACACTGTCGCCGCGAACTCGGCGACCCGTTCCTCGGCACCCAGCGGATCGGCGCCATCGCCAACCGCTGGGGGCTGCCCGACGCCGCGGCCTTCAGCCGCGCCTTCCGCGCCGCCTACGGCGTGACGCCCACCGCGTACCGCGCCGCCACCACCGGGATCCTGCGGGACGTCTAGCTGTGTTAACTACAGTCCCGGCCCACTGCGCTCGCCTGGCGGCTCGCTACGTGACCGTTCCTGGGGCGAGCGGCACCGGGCGGGTCACGCGTTCGCGTGCGGGGCTGAGGCCACGTCGAGACGGGCCCTAGACCCCTTTTCACCCCCTTCCGGATCCGTCGCGAACCCCCCCGGGTCGGCTGCATCGATCGGCCGATCCGGGGAACGCGGGGAGGACGACGACGAAGGGGGGTGCGCCGATGCCACGCCCAGGAGGTCCCGGGGACGGCATGGCCGGTGAGGTGGTCGGGGCCGCGCTGCCGTTGGAGTACGAGGATGACCTCGGCCCGCTCATGGACCGGATCGGCACGGCCCGCTGCGTCCTGATCGGCGAGGCCAGCCACGGGACGCACGAGTACTACGCGTGGCGGGCCGCGCTCACCCGGCGCCTGGTCGCCGAACGCGGGTTCTCGATCGTCGCGGTCGAGGGCGACTGGCCGGACTGCCGGCGGGTGGGCCGGTCGGTGACGCTCGCGCCCGGCTCGGCCGACGACCCGCGAGCCGCGCTCGACGCCTACGAGCGGTGGCCGACGTGGATGTGGGCCAACGAGGAGACCGTCAAGTTCTGCCGCTGGTTGCGCGACCGCAACGCCGGCCTGCCGCCGGGGGAGCGGACCGGATTCTACGGGCTGGACGTCTACAGCCTGTGGGAGTCGCTCCGGGCCGTCATCGACTACCTGGCGGAGCACCGCCCGGAGTATCTCGCGACGGCGCTGGAGGCCTACCGCTGCTTCGAGCCGCACGGCGCGGATCCGCAGGCCTACGGCTGGAACACCGGCCTGGTGCCGCGCGGCTGCGAGGAGGAGATCCTGGCGTTGCTGACCAGGCTCCGCCGTCCCGTGGCGCCCCGGACGGGCCGCGGCGGAACCGGAGATCCGATGGCGGAGTTCGACGCCCGGCAGAACGCCGAGGTCGCCGCGGGCGCCGAACGCTACTACCGCGCCATGATCGGCGGCGGGCCGGAGTCGTGGAACGTCCGGGACGTGCACATGGCCGACACCCTCGACCGGCTCATGGAGTTCCACGCCTCGCCGGCCGGGCCGGGCAGGGCCGTCGTGTGGGCGCACAACACGCACGTGGGCGACGCGCGGGCGACGGACATGGCCGCGGCCGGGATGGTCAACCTCGGTCAGCTCGCGCGGGAACGGCACGGCCGGGACGAGCACGGCCGCGACCAGGTCGTCGTGGTCGGCTTCGCGGGCGGGCCCGGTGAGATGATCGCCGCGCCGCGCTGGGGCGCCCCGATGGAGGTCATGCACGCCCCGCCGCCGGTCCACGGGTCGCTGGAGGCGGTGCTGGCCGAGTCGGAGCTGCACCGCGGCCTGTTCGTCGTGCCGCCCGAGGAGGACAAGCCCGCGTTCCTCACCCGGACGCTCGGGCACCGCGCGATCGGCGTGGTCTACGACCCGGACGCGGACCGGCGCCACTACGTCCCGACCAGGCTGGCCGACCGGTACGACGCGCTGTGCTGGTTCCGTGCCACCTCCGCGCTGCAGCCGCTGCATCTGGAGGCGGCGCGCCGTGGTGAACTGGAGACGATGCCCACAGGAGTCTGAGACCACACGAGAACACGGGAGACACGGAATGTCGCTGACCATGCGGCCGGGACCGCTCGCGGGCTCGCCGGGAGACGAGGTCAACTTCACCATCGACGGTCCGCGGCACCGGTTGTTCATGCACGACTTCCCGCGCCGTGTCCGCGCGGTGTTCGCGGGGGAGACCGTCCTGGACACCGAGCGGGGGAAGCTGCTGCACGAGACGGGACTGCTGCCCGTCCTGTACGTCCCGGAGGCGGACGTGCGAACCGACCTGCTGGAGCGGACCGACCGGACGACGCACTGCCCGTTCAAGGGCGACGCCGCGTACTGGACGATCCGCGTCGGCGACCGGACCGCCGAGAACGCCGTTTGGGCGTACCCGGAGCCGAAGCCGGAGTCGGCGTGGCTGCGCGGCCGTCTGGCGTTCTACTGGAAACCGATGGACGCCTGGTACGACGAGGACGAGGAGGTTCGCGGCCACCTGCGCGACCCGTTCCACCGCGTCGACGCCCGCGCCACGTCCCGGCGCGTCCGCGTGCTGCTGGACGGCGAGGTCGTCGCCGAGACCGAGCGGGCGATGCTGCTGTCGGAGACGGGGCTGCCGAACCGGCTCTACATCCCGGCCGCCGACGTGCGCCGCGACCTGCTGCGCGAAAGCCCGAAACGGACCGTGTGCCCCTACAAGGGGGAGGCGACGTACTGGTCGCTGGACGGCGCGGAGGACGCCGCGTGGTCGTACGAGGAGCCCCTCGTGGACGCCGCCAAGATCGCCGGCCATCTGTCCTTCGACCACGAGGCCCTGACCATCGAGACGGCGCTCGGGACCGCCCCGCCGCCCGGCCGGTGAGCGCGCCGGTTCCACGGCCCGGACCGGTTGCGGACGCACCGTCCGTCATCATCGTGCCCGAGTGACGACTTCGGGTTACTGTGCTGTCAAGCCACACGCAAGGGAGGCGGGCTGGTGCCACCGTACGCGGCGTCCTCCCCGCGTCCGGGTTTCTGGGCCGTGCTCGATCCGGCGCAGCGGGCCGCGCTGCGCCGGGCGGCGCGGCCCCGGCAGTACCCGGTGAAGACGCCCCTGGTGTACCAGGGGGACGAGTCCGACCATGTGATCATCATGGAGCGGGGCTGGGCGAAGGTGACCTCGGCGACCGAGGACGGCCATGACGTGGTGCTGGCCGTGCGCGGCCCCGGCGACCTGATCGCCGAGAGCGCGGTGCTCGGCGGCCGGACCCGGTCGGCGACGGTGACGGCGCTGTCGCCCGTCCGCGGGCTGGTGGTGTCCGCCGCGCGCTTCACCGGTTTCCTGGACGAGCACCCGGACGTGTGGATGCTCGTCACGAGCACCTTCGTGCAGCGCCTCGACGACTCCGACCGGCGGCTGACGGCCCAGATGAGCAGCCGCGGCCCGCAGCGGCTCGCCGCGCTCCTGACCGACCTGGCGGAGCTGTCGGCCCTGCACGCCCCGCCCGCGCCGGACGGGTCGATCGAGATCGGCCCGCCGCTGTCGCAGGAGGAGCTCGGCAGCTGGATGGACGCGTCCCGGGAGACGGTCGCCCGCGCCCTCAACGGCCTGCGCGGCCGGGGGCTGATCAGAACCGGCTGGCGCAAGATCGTCATCATGGACCTGCCGGGCCTGCGCGAGTTCGCCAAGGAGCCCGACTGACCACCCGCCCGCGTCGACCGGCCCGGGTTCACGACTCGGCGAGCCGCCGCCGCGCCTCGGCCCAGTCGATCGGCAGGTCGGCGGCCGTGGCCTCCCAGAACACGAACGCGGAGTCGCGCATCACCGCGCGCTGGCGGCGCATGGTGGACGCGTGCGGTTCGGCGTTGGAGTAGGCGGCCAGGGACTTCCTGTCGCTCCACGCGGAGAGCGTCCAGAACGTCCGCTTGAACGGTTCGGCCTTCAACGCGACACCGTGCGCGCCGTCCGCGCGGCGGGCCTGCCGTAGCAGCAGGAGCGAGGCGCGGAGGAACCCCGGCACGTGGCGCAGCGACCGCACCTCGAGCCGGGAGGCCATGACCAGCACCTTGGTCTCCGGTTCGTCCTCGATCAGCGTGGTCCATGGCAGTGTCGGCATGACGGCCCCCATCTCGCGCAGCAATCTTGTCACTGGCTAGATTGCCGGATCGAAGGGCGACTTGTCAATGACAAGATAGGATCTCCGGCATGACCGACCAGTCGAGCTACCATCACGGCGACCTGCGCAGGGCCGTTCTGGAGGCCGCCGTCGAGGCGATCGCCGAGCGGGGCCCGGCCGCCTGGAGCCTGCGTGAGCTGGCCCGCCGCGCCGGTGTCTCCCACGCGGCGCCCGCCCACCACTTCGGCGACAAGGCGGGCGTGCTGACCGCCGTCGCCGCCGCGGGCTACACCCGGTTCGCGGACGCGCTCGAAGCCGGGGGCGACGACCTCCACGAGGTCGGCCTCGCCTACATCCGCTTCGCCGTCGACAACCGCGCGTACTTCGAGGTCATGTTCACCCCCGCGCTCTACCGGACCGACGACCCGGACGTCGCCGCCGCCCGCGCCCGCGCCGACCGGGTCCTCGCGCGGCTCGTCCACGACGCCTCACCGGGCGCCCCCGAGGACGAGCGGACCGCCCGGCTCGCCGCGTGGTCGATCGTCCACGGCTTCGCGCATCTCTGGCTGAGCGGCGCCATCCCCGCTGATCCGGGCGACGATCCGGTGACCCTGGCCCGTCCCGTCATCGGCCGCCTGTTCGAGCGCTGAGATCAGCCGGAGCCTGAGCCGGAGTCGGAGCCGTTGATCGCACGCCTCCCATCGTCGGCGTCCCGTGCCGGGTGCCGTTCGGGCACGGCGACCAGGTCCGCCCGGAACCGGCGGTTGAGGGCGGCGCGCACCCGCTGCGCCCCGCGGCGGGCGCGCGGGCTCTCGACGCCCTCGACGGGCGGCGGCACGTCCAGCGGGACCGCCACCGGCGGGCGCGGATCGGTGATCGCGGCGATCTCCTCGTCCGACATGGGCCGTTCGACCTCGCTGAACCGGCCCTCCGGCGACATGCGGATGGTGCCGGTCTCCAGCCCGTGCTCGGCGATGCCGAGGTCGCGGCGTTGCAGCCCCAGGCAGATGCGGTAGGCGATGACGTAGCCGAGGACCGGCCCGAGGATCACCAGGCCACGGAAGATCCATGTCGTCCAGTACAGCGAGATGTGGAACCGCTCGGCGATGACGTCGTTGCCGCCCGCCAGCCACAGCACCCCGTAGAACACGACCCCGGCGACGCCGAGCCCGGTGCGCGCCGGGACGTCCCGGGGCCGGTCGAGCAGATGGTGGGTCTCGTGGTCCCCGGTCACCCAGCGCTCCAGGAACGGATACGCGGCGAGCCCGCCGATCAGCAGCCCGAGGACCACCAGCCCGGGAATCGCCACGCTGAGCGAGATCGTGTGCCCCAACACGTCGATCTCCCAGGCGGGCATGATCCGCAGCCCGCCCTCCAGCCAGCCCATGTACCAGTCGGGCTGCGACCCGGAGCTGATCGCGCCCGGGTCGTACGGCCCGTACAACCAGACGGGGTTGATCTGGACGAACGCCGCCAGCAGCGTCGAGACCCCCAGCACCCACAGGAAGAAAGCGGTGGTCTTGCCGATGAAGACGGGGAAGAACGGGTAGCCGCGAACGGTCGTGTTCGAGCTGCCCTTGCCCGGGAACTGGGTGTGCGTCTGCCGCCAGGTCAGCACGATCGCGTGCAACGGGATCAGCGCGGCCAGGATCCCCGGGATCAGCAGGACGTGGATCACGTACAGCCGGGGGATGATGTCGGTGCCGGGGAACTCGCCGCCGAACAGGAACATCACCAGGTAGGTGCCGACGAGCGGGACGGACAGCGTGACGCCCTCCAGGACCCGCAGCCCGGTGCCGGACAGCAGGTCGTCCGGCAGGGAGTAGCCGAACAGCCCGTTGAACATGACGAGCACGAGCATGACGAGGCCGATCAGCCAGTTCAGCTCGCGCGGCTTGCGGAACGCGCCGGTGAAGAAGTTACGCAGTAGGTGGACGAGGATCGCCGCCATGAAGATGAGCGTCGCCCAGTGGTGCATCTGCCGGACGAGCAGCCCGCCCCGCACATCGAAGCTGATCTTGAGCGTGGAGGCGTACGCCTCGCTCATCGCCACGCCCTTCAGCTTCGTGTACGAGCCGTCGTAGATCACCTCGTGCATGCTCGGCTTGAAGAACAGCGTGAGGAACACCCCGGTGAGCAGGATGATCACGAACGAGTACATGGCGATCTCGCCCAGCAGGAAGCTCCACTGGTCCGGGAACGCCTTGCGCATGGACTTGCGCAGGAAGCCGGTCGTGCCGAACCGCTCGTCGAGGGCCCGCGCCGAGGCGTCCACCGCCCGGGGCGGCTTCCCCGACGCCCGCCCGCGCCCTCCCGTACCGCTGACGGCACCCGAACTCCCCGCCATCGTCACGTCCCTCTCCTCGCCACATGGAAATCGACGCCTCTGCGGATAAGACCGACGAAGGCGGAGGAATGTGACATCCGGTCGTTGTGGAGCGGATCACACGCGGACGGACGGTCTCAGCAGGCGGGCACGGCGCCCCTGCTGCGGCGCCGGTAGCGGGGCCGCCAGCTCGTCCGGTAGACGAGCCGGATCGGCGGCGGCAGCAGCCGCAGCACCGAGCGGCGGGTGGCCTCGGGCGCGTCGTCCAGCAGCCACGGCAGGAAGACGCCGAGGCTCCGGACGCCGAGCTCGCGCCGGAACTCGACGTCGAACGTCCCCCACTCGTACGGCGTGAGCGTGGACGAGATCAGCGGCAGGACGTCCGACTCCTTGAAGTCGAGCAGCGCGCCCACCGCCGCGCGCAGCTCCCGCGCGTACCGGGCGAACAGGTCACGGTCGCGCCGCTCCAGCGCCGCGTCGACCGCGTCCATCAGCGGGACGACCCGCAACGCCCGCAACGCCATGGCGTCGAGGGCGGCTCCGACGGGCCCCGGAGAGCCCGCCTCCGTCGCGTACATCACCGTCCAGAGGGCGCGTTTCTCGGCGATGTCCTGGACGCGCCAGTGAGAGGTGAACAGGCACCAGCTGTTCGCGACCGCCATACCGGCGAGCGCGCCGTCCGCCCCCGCCGCGGCCTCCATCCGGGCCGTGTCGCGCCGGAACGCGTCGTAGGTCGCGTACAGCATCGTGAGGTCGAACCGCCGTGGCTCGCCCATGCCGCCTCCCAAGCTCTCCCGACCGGCACCCCCACCATGGAGATGGATCGGGCGTGCGGAATGTGACGCGATCCGGAGCTTGTCTCCTGTGATCTGCCCCACCGCGCGAGGAGTATGCGGGCGGTACGTTGGCGGGGATCGTTTTCCGGGCGGAAAGGGGCCGCGCATGGCCGTGGACGCGGTGGGCGTCGACATCGCCTCCCTCATCCTGCGGGTCTCCGTGGGCGGCACGCTGGTCGCCCACGGCTGGAACCACGCGTTCGGCGGGGGCCGGATCGAGGGCACGGCGGGCTGGTTCGAGTCGATGGGGCTGCGGCCCGGGAAACTGCACGCGCTGATGGCCACCGGCACCGAACTCGGCGCGGGCGTCCTGCTGCTCCTCGGGCTCCTCACCCCGCTCGCGGCGGCGGGCGCGGTCGGCACGATGCTGGTCGCGTTCATCACCGCGCACCTGCGCAACGGCTTCTTCATCTTCCGCCCCGGCCAGGGCTACGAGTACGTCCTGATGATCATCTTGGTGGCGTGCGCGCTGGGGGCGCTCGGCGGCGGCGCGGTGTCCGCCGACCGCGCGCTCGGGGTGGCGGACGACCTGTCCGGTCGGGTCGGCCTTGCGATCACCGCGCTGGCGGGCGGGCTCGGCGGCGCGCTGCTCCTGGCGGTCTTCTGGCGCCCGTCGAAGGAGCCGCAGAGCTGATCAGCGGGCCGGGCGGGCGCCGAGCGCGCGGAGCGCGAACGCCGTGATCTGGGCGGCGGTCTCCGTGGCCCCGGCACGCGCCATGCCCGCCATCTGGTCGTCGAACGCCTGGCCGAGCGCGGCGCGGACGAAGCGCGCGTCCGGGCCGGGATCCGTCCACGGGAACGAGCCGTCCGCCCGTCCCGCCGCGAGGATCTCCGCGATGATCGTCTCCTGCTCGGCGGTGACGCGTCCCCGCTCCCCGGCGTAGCCACGGGCGCGGGCCGTGTCGGCGGAGGCGAGCGCGAGGACCCGCCCGCGGCGCTCCTCCGCGGTGATCGCCAGCATCCCCGCGATCAGCGCCGTCAGCGCCTCGGCCGGGGACGCGGCGGAGGCGGCGAGCTCCCGCAGCTCGGTCATCACCCGGGTGCTGTCCCGGCGGAACATCGCCAGCAGCAGCGCGTCCTTGGACTCGAAGTGCCGGTAGAACGCGCGGGTCGACAGGCCCGCCGCGGTCAGGATGTCGGTGATGGACACGGAGGCGCCGCGCGCCTCCGCGAGGCACCGGTACGCGGCGTCGACGATGCGCGCCCTCTCGGCGGGCTGACCGGGCACGGGCAGGGCCCCTCTCCTGCGCCTCCAGTGAGGGGCCAGCCTACCCAGCGGCGGCCCGGAGCCGCTCCCGTTGTGGAATCACGGTGTACTTGGGGTCCCGCGCCGACTGCGTTCCCGCGTGGAACACGCCGAAGCGGGTGCACGCCGAGCCCGCCAGCAGGGCCGCCCCGCCGAGCGCCGCCACGGCGCGGCGGCGCCCGCCGAACACGGCGCCGGCGGCGCCCGCGACCGACAGGATCTCGGCCGCGCGCAGGAGCCGGCCCGCCCGTCCTGTCGCGTACGCCTCGGCGACGATCCCGAGTCGACGCTCCAGCGCCTTCGACGCCGCCAGCTCCAGGGCCGTGCCGAGTACCGCCGCGGTGCGCATCGGCCCGGTCTCGCCGACCGGGCCCGCGACCAGCGCCATGCCGGACGCGGCCGCCGTCGCCGAACCGGCGAACACGAACGGCAGTTCTCGGTGCGCCTCGTGCCAGGCGGGCACCGCCGTGTCGGCGGCCAGCACGGCGGTGTAGGTGGCGACGGCCGGGCCCAGCGCCGCGGCCCCGGCGGTGGCGGCACGGCCGAGGCGCGGCCACCATCCGGTCACGTCCAGGACGGCGGCGGCGCCCACGGCGGGCCCGTAGGCGGCCAGCAGCCACGAGCCCATGCTCATCGGCGAGGTCGGCTTCATGACCCGCAGCATGTTGACGAACCGCTCGGGCCGTCCGAGGTCGTGGATCAGCGCGGCGGTCGACCCGCCGAGAGCGGCGAGCGAGGAGATCTTCAGCGCCCGCGCGACGCGGGGACGCCCGGTGAGCCCCGCGCCCGCGGCCAGGACCGAACCCGCCCCGGCGAGACCGCCGAGGAAGAAGTACCCGGCGACGTCGAACGCCTTCCAGACGGGCGGGTTCAGGATCGGCTTGCCGTAGTAGGACGTGAACTCGGCCTCCGGCACCATCGCCTTCTCGCCCCGCCGCCCGCCCCGCCCACGGCGGCGGCGCCCCGTGCCCTCACCGACGCGGGCCTCCCGCATGTCCTCCCCGCCTGTGTCCGGGCCGTTCATCGTCCGCCTCCCGCGCGGCCGTGGACGGCGAAGACCGCGGCGAGCCCGCCGAGCAGCGTGGCGGCGGCCATTCCAGCGTGCCTCCACATGGACGGCAGATCGCGCGTGGTGACGACGGGATCGGGCGGCAGCCCGTACACCTCCGGCTCGTCCAGCAGAAGGAAGAACGCGCCGTCGCCGCCGACACCGTCGTCCGGGTCGTGGCCGTAAAGGCGTGCCTCGTCCACGCCGAGTTCGTGCAGCTGGTCGACGCGCATCGCGGCGCGCTCGCGCAGTTCGTCGAGGGGCCCGTACTGGATGGAGTCGGTCGGGCACGCCTTCGCGCACGCCGGTTCCATCCCGACGCCGATCCGGTCGTAGCACATCGTGCACTTCCACGCGCGCCCGTCGCCCTTGCGCTGGTCGATGACGCCGTAGGGGCAGGCGGGGATGCAGTACCCGCACCCGTTGCAGATGTCCTCCTGGACGACGACGGTGCCGAACTCCGTCCGGAACAGCGAACCGGTCGGGCAGACGTCCAGGCAGCCGGCGCGCGTGCAGTGCTTGCAGACGTCGGACGCCATCAGCCAGCGCATGTCGCTGTCGGCCTGACCCATGGGCTTGTCCTGCTCGATGAACGCGACGTGCCGCCAGGTGTCGGCGCCGAGGCCCTGCGTGTTGTCGTAGGACATGCCGGTGAACTCCAGCCCGTCCTCGGGCACGGCGTTCCACTCCTTGCACGCCACCTCGCACGCCTTGCATCCGATGCACACCGACGTGTCGGTGAAGAACCCCATCCGCGGGGCCGTGCCGGGTTCGGCGTCGGCGAGCAGGTTCCGTCCGACCAGACTCCCCATCCTCACCACCTCCGTCCACGGTGCGCCTTCCCGCGGGCGCGCTCCCTACACCCGGCCGAGCTGCCGTTGGTCGCGCGGCTGTCGCCTGCCGGTTCGCCGTGTCGCGTGGCGGACGGCCCTCGTGGCGACGGCGGTGTAGGCCAGGCCGGCCGCGAGGGAGGCGAGCAGGGCCAGGATCCCGGAGCGCTCCTCCAGCAGCGGGTAGACCTGCCAGTGAACCAGGTAGACGTAGAGCGATCCGGCGGCCAGCAGGGCGGCGAGGCGGTTGAGCCAGGCGGTGCTCGGCAGGAGCGGGAACCAGATCAGCAGGCACACGCCGATGATGAGGACGGTCTCTCTGAGCTGCTCTCCCGGGCCGAAGTATCCGGGGATCGTGGCAAGGCCGATCGCGGTCACCAGGAGGCGTTGGCCCACGCCGGTCGCCTTCGCCGCGGCCCAGCCGAAGGGGAACATCCACAGCGCGGTGATCGCGTCCGGCAGGTGCGTGAGCCCGGCGAAGTCGTAGCGGACGACCAGCGTGACCAGCAGAACGCCGAGGGCGAAGGGAAAAGGCGAGCGCCGTTCCCACAGGTCCACGGCCGGGATGCCGAGCCACGCGGCCATGGCGAGGAGGACGTAGACGATCACCTCGACGAACCAATAGTTGCTGTCGTGCCCGGTCGCGCTCTTCAGCAGCAGCGCGTCGACCAGGTGGTAGTCGGCGGTGAGGAGCGCCGCGAGGACGATCCAGACGACGCTCGGCACGGCGATCCGGGCCAGGGTGCCCAGGACGTGCCGGCGGCGCTCGGTCCGTCCCGCGGAGGTGAGGTGGAAGCGGGCGAAGTTGTGGCCCGCCACCGCCAGCAGGACGTGCGCCCCGCCCTGAACCCAGAACAGGCCGATGTGGGAGCCGACGATGAGGACGATCGCGGTGGCGCGCAGCGCGATGCCCGTCTCCAGGGTTCGCGGCCTGGCGCCGCGGGCCGGGCGCCGCAGGTCACGGATGCGCCGTGTAGGCCAGTCCGGGGGGAGGGGTCCGAGGGCCTCCTCCAGTTTCAGCGACATCTCCACATAGGACAGCGAGTCGCCCCCGAGGCCCACGAAGGTGTCGTTCTCGGTGACGCCGGGATGGTCCAGGATCTCGGCGAACAGGTGGCACAGGTCCGTGGTGGGCGGCGGTTCGGCGCGGGCCAGCCGGAGCACGGCACCGTAGTCGGGCTTTCCGGTGGGGTGTCGGGGCAGGGCGGGCAGGACGTGCGCGCTGACCGCCCTGGCGGGCAGGCCGCATTCGGCCGCGACCAGCCGCCGGACGCTCCGGGCGTCGCTGTCGCCCGTGACGGCCACGACCAGTCCCGTGTCGTCGCCGGCGCAGCACGCGCTCAGGCCGTGTCCGGCGAGCGTCTCCTCGACGTGCTGGAGGTCGATCCTGAGACCGTACGGCTTGGCGAACCTGCTGCGGCGTCCGACGATCTGGTACAGCCCGTTCGGGAGGCGCCGTGCGACGTCGCCGGTGCGCAGTTCGTCGATGGTGCGGCCAAGGGCCAGGTCGGAGGGGTGCTCGGCGTACCCGAGCATGACGTTCGGGCCCGTGTACACGAGTTCGCCGGTGTCGGGGCCGGGGACGCCCGGCAGCGGCTCCAGCCGGAAGGAGCCGCCCGGGATCGGGACGCCGATCGCCTCCGGATGGCGGGAGACCAGGTCGGGCGGCAGGTAGGCCATGCGGGCGGTCGCCTCGGTCTGGCCGTACATGACGACCAGGTTCCAGCCGTGCCGCCGCCCGAGCGCCGCGTAGCGTTCCACCTGGACGGGAGGAAGCCGTCCGCCGGCCTGGGTGACACAGCGCAGGTCCGGCAGCCGCATGTCGGCGAAGCCCACCCGGTCCAGCAGTTCGAAGGTGTAGGGGATGCCCGCGAGCGTCGTGCCGCGGGCGTCGCGGAACAGCGTCCAGAAGCGGTCGTCGCTCACCGAGAGGTCGGTGAGGACGAGGCCCGCCCCCCGATGGAGGTGGCTGTTGATGACCGACAGGCCGTAGCAGTAGTAGATCGGCAGGGTCGTGGCGGCGCGGTCGTCGCGGCGGATGTTCAGCGAGACGGCGATGGACTCGGCGTTGGCGCGCAGGTTCTCATGCGACAGCCGGACGAGCTTCGGTGAGCCCGTCGAGCCGGACGTGCTGAGCAGCAGCGCCAGGTCGGGGTGCAACGTGTGCACGGTGCCCGTGCGTCGTTCGTCGAGCGTCCCGTCCGGGTAGGCCACGACGTCCGGGTCGTAGGCGTCGGTCAGGGACCGCGGGAAGTCGGGCCGGTCGTGCGGTGCGAGCAGGACGGGATGCCCGAACGCCAGCGCCGCCAGATAGACGACGAGGGCGTCGACGGTGTTGGCGCCGCCGAGCAGCACGAACCGCCGTTCGGTGCCGAGCCGCCGCCCGGTGGCGGCCACCCGGTCGGCGAGTTCGCGGTAGGAGAGTGCGCCCTCGGCGGTGATGACCGCCGTCCGGTCGGCGTGGGCGGCGAGGTCGCGGGCGAAGGGGACGACCGCGGACACCGTGGGGTGGGGGTTGCTCACCCTGGGCATCTTAGGTAAGGCTAAACTAAACGACAATTCCCTCTTCGATCCCCCCTTCGAGGAAAGCATGCGACACCCCCTGCGCCGTTTGTCTTCCGTATTGATCTTGACGGCCCTCGTTCTCTCACTCGGGACCGCATGCGGCCTCGGGAGCGAGGCCGGTCTCGTCATCTACTCCGGCCGCAACGAGGGGCTGGTGAAGCCGCTGCTGGAGAAGCTGGAGAAGTCCCTCGGCACCGACGTCGAGGTGCGGTACGGCTCCAGCGCCGAACTGGCCGCGCAGATCCTGGAGGAGGGAGCCAAGTCCAAGGCGGACCTCTTCCTGTCCCAGGACGCCGGGGCGCTCGGAGCCCTGGCGAAGGAGGGACGCCTGGAGAGGCTGCCCCAGCCGTCCCTCGACAAGGTGCCCGCGAAGTTCCGCGGAAGCGCCGGTGACTGGGTCGGTCTGTCCGGACGCGTCCGCGTGCTGGCCTACCACCCCGGCCAGGTGGCCAAGGCGCCCGACACCGTGCGCGACCTCGTCAAGCCGGAGTGGAGGGGCAAGGTCGGCTATGCGCCGACCAACGCCTCCTTCCAGGCGTTCGTCACCGGCATGCGCGTCCTGGACGGCGACGAGGCCACGCGCAACTGGCTCAAGGGCATGAAGGCCAACGGAGTCAAGGCGTACGACAACAACATCGCCGTGCTGGACGCCGTGAACTCCGGGCAGATCTCGATCGGACTGATCAACCACTACTACTGGTACGAGAAGGTCGCCGAGAAGGGCGAGGGAGGCGTCACCGCCAAGCTGCACTACCTTCCGGGCGGCGACCCCGGGGCGCTGATCAACGTCGCGGGCGTCGGGATGCTCAAGGGCGGCGAGCACCGGGCGACCGCCCTCAAGGCCGTCGACTATCTGCTGTCGAAGGAAGCGCAGACCTACTTCAGCGACGAGACCAAGGAGTACCCGATGGCCATCGGCGTGGCCGGCACAGTCCCCGGCCTGCCTCCCCTGGACTCGCTGAAGGCCCCCGAGATCGACCTCGGAAAGCTCGACTCGCTCCAGCAGACCCTGACGATGCTGCGAGAAGCGGGGATGGTCTGAGACCGATGGCGGCGGCCCGCCCCCCAAGGAGTCTGCTCGCTCCGGCGTGCCTGGCGGGAGCCTTCGCCCTGCTGCCGCTCGGCTACCTCGCCGTGCGGGCGCTGGAGCGGGGACCGGGCTTCGCCTGGAGCGTCGTCACCACCGGCGGCACCGCGCATCTCCTGGGCCGCAGCCTGGCCCTGGCCTGCGCGGTGGTGGCGGCCTGCCTCGTCCTGGGCGTCTCGCTGGCCTGGCTCACCGTGCGCACGTCCCTGCCCGGCGCCCGCGCCTGGTCGGTGATCGCCACCCTGCCGCTGGCCGTGCCCAGCTACGTGGCCGCCTTCGCCTGGCTGTCGGCCCTGCCGGACCTGTCCGGCTTCACCGGATCGGCGCTGGCGCTGACCCTCGTCAGCTACCCCTACGTCTACCTGCCGGTGGCCGCCGCGCTCCGGGGCATCGACCGCGCGCAGGAGGAGACGTCCCGCTCGCTCGGTTCGGGGTCGGCGCGAACCTTCCTCCGCGTCGTGCTTCCGCAACTCCGCCCGGCCGCGGCCGGCGGCGGGCTCCTCGTCGCGCTGTACGTCCTGTCCGACTTCGGCGCGGTGTCACTGATGCGGTACGACACGTTCACGCGCGGCATCTACACGTCCTACCAGGCCAGCTTCGACCGCACCCCGGCCGCCGCGCTGAGCGTCGTGCTGGTGGTGATGACCATCGCCCTCGTCGCCCTGGAGACCCGGACCCGCGGGCGGCGCGGGCACGCCAGGACCGGCACCGGGACCGCGCGTCCCGCCGTCCCGATGCCGCTCGGCCGGCTCACGGTCCCCGCCCTGGCCTGGTGCGCGACGGTCGCCGCGGCCGCCGTCGCGTTCCCGTTGACCACGCTCGCCTACTGGCTGGCCACCGGGAACCGCTCCACCTGGGACACGCCCGGGCTCCTGGAAGCCGCGGGCGTCACCCTCGGCGTGGCGGCGGCCGGCGCCGCGCTCACCACCGTGCTCGCCCTTCCCGTCGGCGTGCTCGCGGCCCGCCATCGGGGACGGACCGCCGAGCTGATCGAACAGGCCGCCTACGCCGGGCACGCCCTGCCGGGCATCACCGTCGCGCTGGCCATGGTCTTCTTCGCGGTCCGGTACGCCGCCCCGGTCTACCAGGAACTGCCGCTGCTGGTCTGCGCCTACGCTGTGCTCTTCCTGCCGGTCGCCGTCGCCGCCACGCGCGCCGCCGTCCTCCAGGCGCCGCCCGTCCTGGAGGACGTCGCCCGCTCTCTCGGCCGCGGGCCCGTGCGCGTCCTGGGCAGCGTGACCGTGCCGCTGGCCGCCCCCGGCGTCGCCGCCGGCGCGGCGCTGACCTTCGTGGTCTGCATGAAGGAACTGCCGGCCACCCTGCTGCTGCGTCCGACCGGCATGGACACCCTCGCCACCAGACTGTGGACGGAGACCGGCGTCGGGTCCTACGCCGACGCCGCCCCCTACGCCGCCGCGCTGATCCTCCTCGCCGCCGTACCCTCCTACCTTCTCGGAAGGCAGCGTCCATGACCGACCTGCGCATTAAGGGCCTCACCAAGGCGTACGGCCCGGACGCCACCGTTCTGAACGGGCTCGGCCTGGACGTCCCGAGCGGTTCGCTGGCCGCCGTGCTCGGCCCCTCGGGCTGCGGGAAGACCACCCTGCTCCGCGTCGTCGCCGGCTTCCTGCGCGCCGACGCGGGCACCGTCACCGTGGGCGGACGGACCCTGACCGGCCCCGGAACCCACGTCCCCCCGGAACGCCGCCGCATCGGCATCGTCCCCCAGGAGGGCGCGCTGTTCCCCCACCTGAGCGTCGCCCGCAACGTCGCCTACGGCGTCGCCGACCGCTCGGCACGCCACCGTCGCGCCGAGGAGATGCTCGAACTGGTGGGCCTGGCCGGATACGGCGATCGGTCGCCGCACGAGCTGTCCGGCGGGCAGCAGCAGCGCGTCGCCCTGGCCCGCGCCCTGGCCCCCGAGCCCACGCTGGTCCTGCTCGACGAGCCGTTCAACGCTCTGGACAGCGCGCTGCGCGCCGGAGTACGGGCCGACGTACGCGCCGCCCTGCGCGCGACCGGCGCCACGGCCGTTCTCGTCACCCACGACCAGCAGGAGGCCCTGTCCGTCGCGGATCTCGTCGCGGTCATCCATGAAGGGCGAGTCGCGCAGTGCGGCACCCCGCAGGACGTGTACCGCCGCCCCGCCAGCCCCTGGGTCGCCGGATTCGTCGGCGACGCCGTCATCCTGCCGGGAACCGCCGCGATCGGCACCGCCACGACCGCACTCGGCCCGGTCGAGTTGTGTGCCCCCGCCGACGTCCCCGGCGACGGCATTGTGATCCTGCGCCCCGAACAGCTACGGCTCACCGAATCCACCGGGGCGGGCGACGGAGGCGCGCCCGGCGGGACGGTGACCGACGTGCGCTACTACGGGCACGACGCCATGATCACCCTCGTCGTGGAGGGGCTCGAACGGCCGGTCGACGTCCGGGTCGACGGGGACCTGCGCCTCCGCCCCGGCGACCGGACCGGCGTCCACCTCACCGGACGTGCCACCTTCCACCCCGGACCGCCCGGACACTGAAACCCCCACCCCAGATGGACGGGCCGGGCCAGGCTCCTCATCGGGCGAGGTGGCGGGAGATGACCAGGCGTTGGATCTGGTTGGTGCCCTCGAAGATCTGCATCACCTTCGCTTCGCGCATGAACCGTTCGACGGGGAAGTCGCGCGTGTACCCGGCGCCGCCGAGGACCTGGACGGCGTCGGTGGTCACCTTCATCGCGTTGTCGGTGGCGAGCAGCTTGGCGACGGCCGCCTCGGTGCCGTAGGGGCGGCCCGCGTCCTTGAGACGCGCCGCCGACAGGTACGTCGCGCGGGACGACGTGACCGCGACGGCCATGTCGGCGAGGACGAACGCGAGCCCCTGGTGCTCGATGATGGCCTTGCCGAACGCCTCGCGTTCCTTCGCGTACGCGACGGCCGTGTCCAGCGCGGCCTGGGCGAGGCCGGTGGCGACGGCGGCGATGCCGAGACGGCCCGCGTCGAGGCCGGCCAGCGCGATCGACAGGCCCTGCCCCTCCTCGCCGACGCGGTGGTCTGCGGGGATCCGCGCGTCCACGAACCGGACGGTCGCGGTCGCCGAGCCCGTCAGGCCCATCTTGTCCTCGGGCCGGTCGAACTCCAGGCCCGGCGTGTCGGCGGGCACGTGGAAGCAGGTGATGCCGCGCCCGCCGTCGTCGGAGGTGCGGGCCATGACGGTGTAGAAGTCGGCGTGGCCGCCGTGGGTGGTCCACGCCTTGGCGCCGTTCAGGACGTAGGAGTCGCCGTCCCGGACGGCCCGCGTGCGCATCGCCGCCGCGTCGGACCCCGCGTGCGCCTCCGACAGGCAGTACGCGCCGAGCCGCTCGCCCGACAGCAGGTCCGGAAGCCAGCGGGCGCGCTGCTCGTCCGTCCCGTAGGCGAACAGCGGGAAGCAGGACAGCGCGTGCACGCTGACGCCCACGCCGACGCTGGCCCAGGCCGCGCCGATCTCCTCAAGGGCCTGGAGGTAGATCTCGTACGGCTGGTCGCCGCCGCCGAACTCCTCCGGGAACGGCAGCGTCAGCAGCCCCGCCCGGCCCAGCGTGGTGAACACCTCGCGCGGGAACGTGCCGGTGCGTTCGGCGTCCGCCGCCCGCGGCGCCAGCTCCTTCGCCGCGATCTCACGGGTGAGGGCGATGAGATCCGCGGACTCGGGGGTGGGCAGGTTCCGGGTGGCGGGCATGGCGACTCCTTTCGCGGACACCAAAGTACCAAGTACGGTACTGGAGAACCGGTTTTGGTACCGTCGCGGCCATGACCTCCGTGGACGAGCGCCTCCGGACGCGCGCCACCCGCGCCTCGCGGCGGCGCGAGGCGCTGATCGAACGGCTCATCGACGTGTTCCTCGACCGGGGCTTCGCCGATCTGAGCGTCGCGGAGCTGGCCGCCGCCCTCCGCTGCTCCAAGAGCACCCTGTACCGCGTCGCGGCCAGCAGGGAGCAGATCGTCGTGACCGTCGTCCGCGCGTTCTTCCGCCGGGCGACCGAGCGCGTGGAGGCCGCGCTGGAGGCGAGCGCGGACGCCGACCCGCGGGAACGCGTCGGCGCCTACCTGAACGCGATCTCCGGCGAGCTCGCCGCCGCGTCGCCCGCGTTCTTCGCCGACCTGGACGCGTTCGCGCCCGCCCGCGAGGTGTACCGGCGCAACACGCGGCTCGCCGTCGATCGCGTGCGGGGCCTCGTCCGGGAGGCGTCGGACGGGGTCGACCCCGTGTTCGTCGGCGCCGTCGCGGGACAGGTCATGGAGTCGATCCACCGGGGCGAGATCAGGGCGCGGACGGGCCTGGACGACTCCGCCGCCTACGCCGCGCTCGCGTCCCTGATCGTCGCCGGCATGTCCGCCGGGCCCGTGCCGGACACCGCGCGGGACACCGCGCCGTCAGCGTGACGACCGGAGCGCGTGCTCGACCAGCGCGACGAGGATGCCCTTCGCCGACTCCCGCTGGCGCACGTCGCACAGCAGCACCGGGACGTTCGGGTCGACGTCGAGCGCCTCGCGGATCTGCTCGGCGTGGTAGCGGCGGGCGCCGTCGAACACGTTGGCGGCCACGACGAACGGGATCCGCCGCTGTTCGAAGAAGTCGATGGAGGCGAAGCTCGAGGTGAGCCGCCGCGTGTCGACCAGGACGATCGCGCCGACCGCGCCGTAGGAGATCTGGTCCCACATGAACCAGAACCGCTCCTGACCGGGCGTCCCGAACAGGTACAGCCGGACGCCGCCGGAGAACGTCAGCCGCCCGAAGTCCATGGCGACGGTCGTGGTGGTCTTGCGTTCCACGCCGCCGAGGTCGTCGACGCCGACGGACACGTCGGTGAGGGCCTCCTCCGTGCGCAGCGGGCGGATCTCGCTCACCGAGCCGACGAGCGTGGTCTTGCCGACCCCGAAGCCACCGGCCACCAGGATCTTCAACGTGTGCAGCGGGACGTCGGCGTCCGGCGCGTACGGTGCCGGGGACGGCGCCATGGACGCCGGGACGTCGTGTCCGGGAGCGGGAGCGGAAGTACGAGGGGGAGCGGGAGCGGGAGCGGGAGCGGGTTCCCAGGCGCCGGGGGCCTTCCCCGAAGCGGGATTAAAGGCGGCGAAGTTCATCGAGCACCCTCATCAGGATTCGGGGGTCGGGGCGGTCGGACTGCTCGGCCGGTGCCGTCTCCTCGATCAGCCCGTACTGGTACAGGTCCTCCAGCAGGATCTGCACGACCCGGAACGGCAGGTCGATCTCCGAGGCCAGGTCGGCGGGCGTGGACGGCCGCCGGCACAGTTCCAGCAGCCGCCGCTGCTCGCGGGACAGCCACACCTTCTCGCCGGGGGTCCGGCCGGTCGCGACGAGGATGGTCACCAGGTCGATGACGACTCCCCGGGGACGGGTGCGTCCCCGGGTCACCGCGTACGGCCGCACGACCGGGCCGGCGTCCTGCCCGATCCAGCGTTCTCGCGGAGTCTCCACGGCGGGATCAGCCCGAGGCGCCCGAGCGCAGTGACGGATCCTGCGGGGCCGCGCCGCGCGGCGACGCCGACAGCTGCCGCCGCACCCGTTTGATCAGCATGGTCGTCTCGTAGGCGACGAGGCCGGCGTTGCCGCCCGCGTCGCTGAGCACGGCCAGACAGCTTCCGTTGCCCGCCGGCATGACGAAGAACAGCAGGCCGTCCAGCTCGACGACCGTCTGCCGCACGTGTTTGGCCTGGAAGTGCTCGCGGGCGCCGTTGGCGAGGCTGTGGAAGCCCGACGACAGCGCCGCGAGGAACTCCGCGTCCTTGCGGGTGACGCCGCCCGAGGCGCCCATGACCAGGCCGTCCCGGGACAGCAGGACGGCCTGCTGGACCTCACCGACCCGCTGCACCAGGTCCTCCAGGAGCCAGTCGAACTCGCCCGAGGCGTGACCGTACTGGGTCATCGTTCCCCCCATTCATCCCATTCATCGCGTGGACCGGGATCGTCTTGTTCATCGTCGACGTCCCTGCCGCGCAGCCATCCCGACTGTAGGGAGGACATCAGGTCGCGGCTGAGTTCCGGGCTCGGCTCCTCGAAGTCGTCGTCGGGCCCGTCCGTCATGCCGTTCGGCGCGGCGGCGGCCGGTGCCGCGCGCTCGGGTGAGGCGCCCCTGCGCAACTGCGGGGCGAGGTTGCGCTGCCGTACCCGCTTCGGGAGCCTGCCGGTGACCTCGCTGGACTCCACGCCGGTCTCCGCGGGCTCCGCGGCGGGCGGCGGCGGATCACGGTGGACCGGGCCGGGTGGTCCGGTCGGGCCGAACGCGGGCGCGGGCTGCTCGAACACCGGGGCGGCCGGTGGCGGTCCGGCGGGTCGCTCGTCCCACGTCCCGTGCTGCGGTTCGGCGTGAGGCTCGGCGTACGGCTCGTCCTGCGGTTCGGCCTCGGGCGGGCCGGCGACCGCGCGGGGGAGCGCCGGGCGGGACGGGCGGCCGAGGCGCTGCCGGGTGTCACCGGAGGCCGCGTTGCCGGAGATCAGGGCGGTCGCCATCGTCCGGGCCGTCCCGGGGGCGGAGCCGACACGTGCCAGGTCGTCGTCGAGCGTCACCAGCGCGTGCGGGACGAGCACGACCGCGGTCGTCCCGCCGTACGCGGACGGTTGGAGCGACACCTTGACGCCGTGCCGGGCGGCGAGCCGCGCGACGACGAACAGGCCGAGGCGTTCGGTGTCGACCAGGTCGAACTCGCCGGCGCCGGCGAGCCGCAGGTTGAGCTGGTCCAGCTCGTCCGGGTGCAGGCCGATGCCGCGGTCGACGACCTCGATCGCGAGGCCGTTGGCGACGGTCTCGAGCTTGACCGTCACCTCGGTGGTGGGCGGGGAGAACACGGTCGCGTTCTCGATCAGCTCGGCGAGCAGGTGGATGATGTCGGCGACGACGTCGCCGGTCACGGCGACGGAGGAGGCGCCGGTGAGCTCCACCCGGGTGTAGTCCTCGATCTCGGCGACCGCGGCGCGGACCACGTCCTCGGCGGCGACCGGGTGGTCCCAGGCCCGGACGGTCGGCGACCCGGCGAGGATGACCAGGCCCTCGGCGTGGCGGCGCATCCGGGTCGTGAGGTGGTCCAGCCGGAACAGGTCGTCGAGCTCCTCGGGCCCGGCGGCGCGCCGTTCCATCTGGTCCAGCAACCTGAGCTGCCGGTGCAGCAGCGACTGGCTCCGCCACGACAGGTTGATGAAGACCCGGTTGATGCTCGCGCGCAGCTCGGACTCGGCGACGGCGGTGGCGACCGCGGTCCGCTGGACGGCGCCGAACGCCTCGCCGACCAGGGCGACCTCGGTCGTGTGGCCGGTCGACGGCATCGGGGACTCGGCCTCCACGTCCACCGCCTCGCCGCGGCGCAGCCTCGCCACGACCCGCGGCAGCCGCTCGTGCGCCAGCCGCTGCGCCGACTGCTGGAGTTCGCGCAGCTCGGCGGTGAGCCGGCGCGCGAACGTCAGCGACAGCACCACCGAGGCCACCAGGCCCAGCAGGCCGACCACGCCGATCAGGAAGAACCCGAGCATGACGCGGCGCCCGGCCGGTCGGACGTCGTCGTCGTTCACCACGGCCTCCGCCTTCGCGGCGGCGCCCAGCCATACCGGGGAGAGGGCCTCGATGGAGGCCCGCCACTCCCCGGGGTCGGGGACGAGACCGTTGTTCACGACGTTGTTCTCCAGCGTCGTATATGAGGTGAACTCAGAGGAGTTCGCCAGATCGTACATGATCCGCTCGATCTCGCCATCGGCCTCGGCGCGGCCGAGTTCGAAGAACTGGGCGCGGCTCTCCGCCCAGGCGGCGAAGGCCGCCCGGTCGCTCGGGCTCATCGGCCCGGCCCTCATCGTGGACAGCAGGGCGTCCTCGCGGAGCATGAACTCCCGGGCCCAGTAGTTGTGCAGCAGCGCGGTGGTGTGCTGGTAGACGGTGACGTCGTCGACGCTCACCAGCGTGGTCAGCAGCCGGATCGTGATGTCGGCGACCTTGCTGTACCCGTCGATGGCCCCGAACGCCGTGGTGCCGCCGATGCCGACCCGCTCCCGCAGCGTCACGAGCTCGTTGTAGGCGTCGCTGAGCTTGCGCACGCGGGACGTCATGGTGTCGTCCATGGCGTCCGTGGTGTCCCCCGACAGGGCCCGTCTGCGGAACGCGGCCACGGCGGCGTCGGTCTTGGCCACCTGCTCGCCGAAGCGCTGCCTGTCCGCGACCCTGAACCGGTGCAGGAGCCGGACGGCGGTGGCACGTTCCTCCTGGAGCGCCTCGGTCACGGTCGTGGCCGGCACGGCGACGTTGTTGTAGACGGTCGAGAAGTCGAAGCGCTGGAGCGCGTTGGACACGGTCACGGTGGCCGGGATGGCCCACAACACGAACAGCGCCGACAGCGGCACCGCCAGGAGCAGCGCGATCCTGCGCCAGATCGGTCGTGTGCGCGGCCGCCCGTGCGTCCCGCCGGGGTTCTCCGACTTCGACACTGGTCACTCCCTGCGTTGTTCCGCCTCACCGAAGCTCACGGAGCCTATAGACGCCGACGTGCGTAAAGCCAGAGCAAAATCCGCATTTGGACAACATCTGTGCTTTTCGGAATGCGGACGGCAACGTCTCGCTTACCGTCCGATTCCGGATGAGGCCGATGTTGGCCGAGTTGTGACTTGTTGCGCGAAATGTCGGCATGGCAGGCTTCGGTCTGCTCCATCCCTCATCCCATCGGAGACCGAGCCATGCGCAGAGCCGCGCTTGCCACGCTCCTCGGGCTGTCGCTCGCCGCCACATCCCTGGCGGCGGCGCCGGTCCAGGCGGCGCCGACGCAGTCGAAGTTGGCCCAGCTCGTCACGCTCAAGAACGTCCGCCATCACCAATTGAACCTGCAGAAGATCGCGGACGCCAACGGCGGGAACAGGGCCGCCGGACTTCCCGGTCACGTGATCACCGTCAAGTACCTTGCCGACCAGCTGAAACGGGCCGGATATGCTCCGAAGGTCCAGAAGTTCGGCTTCGACTTCTGGCAGGAGCGGAGCGAACCGACGTTCGCCCAGACCGAGCCCGACGCCAAGACGTTCGAGCCCGGCACCGACTACCGCACCATGCAGTACTCCGGGGCCGGTGACGTCACCGCCGCCGCGTCCCCCGTCGACCCCGGCGCGACCGGCCTCGGCAGCGGGTGCGAGGCCGACGACTTCAACGGGTTCCCCAAGGGCCACATCGCGTTGATCCAGCGCGGCGGCTGCCTGTTCGCCCTCAAGACCGACAACGCGATCGCCGCGGGTGCCGCCGCGGTCGTCATCTACCAGCTTCCCACCCAGCCCGGGCCCGTCGCCGGCACGCTCGGCAAGCCGTACGGCGTTCCGGTGATCGGCCCGACCAACGCCCTCGGACGCGCCCTCGTCGAGCAGGCGCAGAACGGCGGCGTGACGCTGCGGGTCAGGACCGACACCCTCTCCGAGAAGCGCGAGGCGGCCAACGTCATCGCCGACACCGACCGTGGCAAGGCCGACAACATCGTTGTGGTCGGCGCCCACAACGACAGCGTCGCCGAGGGCCCCGGCATCAACGACAACGCGTCGGGCACCGCGGCGGTGCTGGAGCTGGCCAAGCAGATCCGCAAGCTCAACGACAAGCAGCTCCGCAACAAGGTGCGGTTCGCGTTCTGGGGCGCCGAGGAGGAAGGCCTGCTCGGCTCGCAGTACTACGTCGACAGCCTCTCCCAGGCCGAACGCGACAAGATCGCGCTGAACCTCAACTTCGACATGATCGGCTCGCCGAACTACGTGCGGTTCGTCTACGACGGCGACAACAGCACGGGCGCGAGCAACGTCCCGCCGCCCGCCGGGTCCGGCGCGATCGAGAAGGCGTTCACCGACTACTTCGCGCAGCGGAAGCTGGCCACCGACGAGTCGGCGTTCGACGGACGGTCGGACTACAACGCCTTCATCAGCGTGGGCATCCCCGCCGGTGGCCTGGCCACCGGAGCCGAAGGCATCAAGACGGCCGAGCAGGCCAGGGTGTACGGCGGAACGGCCGGTCAGGCGTACGACCCGTGCTACCACTCCGTCTGCGACCGCTACGAGAACGTGCACCTTCAGGGCCTCGACGAGATGACCGACGGCGCGGCCGCGATCACCCAGTTCTTCGCCCACAGCACCCTGACGGTCAACGGCAACGAGCTGACCCGCAGGCAGGCGCCTGCCCGGCTCGCCCCGCCGAGCGTGATCGGGTCCTACGCGACCCGGTGACGCCGACCCGACCCTTGTTCCGATCCGTCTGAGGGACGCGCCCGCTCTGGGCGCGTCCCTCGGCACGTTAAGCAGACCGGGCTCAGCGGGGCGGGGTCGGCGCGGCCGCCTCGGCGATCGCGCGCAGGGCGGGACGAGGGTCGCCGCCGGACCCGGTCAGCACCTGGACGGCCACATGGTCGGCGCCCGCGTCCAGATGGGCGGTCAGCCGCGCTGCCACCGCCGCCGGCTTGCCGTGTGCGACCAGCCCGTCCACGAGCGCGTCGCTGCCCTCGCCGGTCACGTCCGCGTCGGTGAAGCCGAGCCTCTTGAGGTTGGCGACGTAGTTGCCCAACCCCAGGTAGTAGGCGATCCCCTCCCGGCCCAAAGCGCGGGCGCGACGGGGATCGCCGTCGACCACGACCTTCTGCTCCGGGGCGAGGAGCGGGCCGGGGCCCAGCGTCTCCCTCGCCCGGCGGGTGTGCTCGGGCGTCGTCAGGTACGGGTGCGCGCCGGCGGCGCGTTCCGCCGCCAGCCGCAGCACCTTCGGCCCCAGCGCGGCCAGCACCCGCCTCTCGGCGGGCACGTTCGCGGCGTCCAGGTCGTCGAGGTAGCGGACGATCGTCTCGTACGGCTGCGGTACTCCCGCGTCGCCTCCGGGTGGCCGATGCCGACCCCGAGCAGGAACCGCCCGCCGTACGCGTCGGCGAGCCGGTGGTAGGACGCCGCGACCTCGTCGGCCCGCGTGGCCCACATGTTCACGATGCCGGTCGCCACCACGACGCGGTCGGTCGCCGCGAGGAGCCGCTCCACCACGTCCAGGTCGCCGCCGGGCGACGCGCCGACCCAGATGGTGCCGTAGCCGAGGTCCTCGACGTCCTTGGCCAGCCCGGGGTCGAGGTCACCCTGGGGACGCCAGATTCCGAGCCTGCCCAAATCGATCTTAGTCATGGCCGTCCCAACACCTTCACCGGCTGCTTCATGCCCGAGGTTCCAGATGTCAGGATGTGGCCATGACGGACCGGCCCCGGCTGCTGCTCCTGGACGGCCACTCGCTGGCCTACCGGGCGTTCTACGCGCTGCCCGTCGAGAACTTCAGCACGACGACCGGTCAGCCGACGAACGCGGTGTACGGGTTCGCCAACATGCTCGCCAACGCGCTGCGCGACGAGCGTCCCACGCACGCGGCCGTCGCGTTCGACGTGTCGCGGCGGACGTTCCGGACGGAGGCGTTCCCCGAGTACAAGGCGGGCCGGGCCAAGTCGCCGCCGGAGTTCGGAAGCCAGGTGGAGATCCTGGACCGGCTCCTCGCCGCCATGAGCCTGCCGGTGCTGAGGGTTCCCGGCTACGAGGCCGACGACGTCATCGCGTCCGTCACGACCAGGGCCGAGGCCGAGGGCCTTCCGGTGCTGATCGTCACCGGTGACCGGGATGCGCTCCAACTCGTCGGCGACGACGTCACCGTCCTGTACTTCTACCGGACGGCCTCGGAGATGATCCGCTACACGCCCGCAGCGGTCGAGGAGAAGTACGGGCTGACGCCCGCGCAGTACCCGGACTTCGCGGCGCTGCGCGGCGACCCGTCCGACAACCTGCCGAGCATCCCCGGCATCGGCGAGAAGACCGCCGCCCGCTGGATCCGCGAGTTCGGCTCCCTCGACGCGCTGGTGGACCGCGCGGACGAGGTGAAGGGGAAGGCGGGCGAGAAGTTGCGCGCCGCGCTGGACACGGTCCGGCTGAACCGGCGGCTGACCGAACTCGTCCGCGACCTCGACCTGCCGGTCGGGCTCGACGACCTGCGGCGGCGGCCCTACGACCTGGCCGCGTTCACGTCCCTGCTGGACGAGCTGGAGTTCCGCAACGCCAGCCTCCGGCAGCGTCTCTTCGCCGCCGACCCCGGCGGAGGCCGCGGCACCGGCGGAGCGGCCGGGGCCACCGAACCCGAACCGATCATGGGACGCGAGCTGGAGCCCGGCGAGCTGCCGGACTGGCTCTCGACCCGGGCGACCGGGCCGACGGGCCTCGCCGCCGACCATACGTGGACGCGCGGCGCGGGCGACGTCACCCGGATCGCGCTGGCCACCGGGGACGGGTTCGCCGCGGCGTTCGAACCGTCCCGGCTCACCGAGGCCGACGAACGCGCCCTCACGGACTGGCTCGCCGACCCGGACCGTCCGAAGGCGGTGCACGACCTGAAGGCGCTGCTGTGCGTGTTCGGCGAGCGCGGCTGGCCGCTGGACGGTGTCACCAGCGACATCGCGCTGGCCGCCTACCTGCTGCTCCCGGGCCTCGCCGCCTACGGCATCGCCGACCTCGCCGGACGGCATCTCGGCCGCCGCCCGTCGGGCGACGGCGCGGCCGGGCTGATGACGAGCGCCCGCGCCGTCCTCGACCTCGCGGGCACGTTCGCGGGCGAACTCGCCGCCACGGGCCTGGACGGGGTGCTGCGCGACGTGGAACTGCCCCTGTCGAGGCTGCTGGCCCGCGCCGAACGCGCGGGCGTCCACGTCGAAGCCGGCCTGCTCGACGAGCTGGAGCGGCATTTCGCCGACGCGATGGAACGCGCCGCCGACGAGGCCGCCGAGATCGCCGGGCGCCGCTTCAACCCGGGGTCGACGAAGCAGCTCCAGGAGGTCCTGTTCGGCGAGCTGGGGCTGCCGAAGACCAAGAAGATCAAGTCCGGGTACTCCACCGACCTGGACGCGCTGACCTGGCTCGCCACCCAGACCGACAACGGCCTTCCCCAGGTCCTGCTCCGCCACCGCGACCAGGCGCGCCTGCGCACGACGGTCGCCGGGCTGATCAGGGAGATCGGCGCGGACGGCCGGATCCACACCACGTTCCAGCAGACCGTCGCCGCCACCGGACGCCTCAGCTCGATCGAGCCGAACCTCCAGGTCATCCCGATCCGGACGGAGGAGGGCCGCCGCATCCGCCGCGCGTTCCTACCGGGCGACGGCTACGAGGCGTTGATGACGGCCGACTACGGGCAGCTCGAACTGCGCGTCATGGCGCATCGGTCGCAGGATCCCACCCTGCTGGCCGCGTTCGAGTCCGGCGAGGACCTGCACACCACGATGGCGGCGCGGGTGTTCGGCGTCGCCCCCGGCGCGGTCACCCCGGACATGCGCCGCCGGATCAAGGCGATGTCGTACGGGCTGGCCTACGGGCTGTCGGCGTTCGGGCTGGCCAAGCAGCTCGGCGTGCCGATGGCGGAGGCGCGTCCGCTGATGGACGCCTACTTCGAGCGGCTCGGCGGCGTCCGCGACTACCTCGACCATGTCGTCGCCGAGGCCCGCGTCACCGGCTACACCCGCACGATCCTCGGCCGCCGCCGCTACCTGCCGCATCTGACCAGCGACAATCGCCAGCGCCGCGAGACCGCCGAACGGATGGCGCTGAACGCCCCGGTGCAGGGCTCCGCCGCCGACATCGTCAAGATCGCGATGCTGCGGGTGGACGAGGCGCTGACCGCCGCCGGGCTCCGCAGCCGCCTGCTCCTCCAGGTGCACGACGAGCTCGTGCTGGAGATCGCGCCGGGGGAGCGGGCCGCCGTGGCGGAGATCGTCGACGACCGGATGAGGACCGCGTACCCGTTGTCGGTCGGTCTGGACGTCGCCCTCGGCACCGGCGCAGACTGGGACGCCGCCGCCCACTGACGATCACGCCCGCCCGCACCGGGGTAGGGCCATCCCGGGAGGAAACGATGGAGATCGAGATGGTCGTGGAGATCCCGAGGGGATCGCGGAACAAGTACGAGATGGACCACCGGCTCGGCCGCATCCGGCTCGACCGGATGCTGTTCACCTCGACGCAGTACCCGGCCGACTACGGCTACATCCCGAACACCCTCGCCGAGGACGGGGAGCCGCTGGACGCGATGGTGCTGCTGGAGGAGCCGACGTTCCCCGGCTGCGAGGTCGTCGTCCGCAGCCTCGGCGTGTTCTGGATGCACGACGAGGGCGGCCCCGACGCGAAGATCCTCGCCGTGCCGGCGAGGGACGTCCGCTACGCCGAGTTCCGCGACCTGGCGGACGTGCCCGAACACGTCCGAGACGAGATCGGCCACTTCTTCGACATCTACAAGAGCCTGGAGCCGGGCAAGGGCGGTGACGTGCGCGGCTGGCAGGACAGGGAGGTCGCCGACCGGACGATCGTCGAGGCCCTCGAACGCGCCCGCAGCACGCCGGCGAGCACGCCCGAGTGAGCGCGCGGAGCGACGTCGAACCGGTCGTGATCGTCGGGGCGGGACCGGTCGGTCTGGTCACGGCGCTGCTGCTGGCGCGGCAGGGCGTGCCGAGCGTGGTGCTGGAGGCCGCGGCGCGCCGTGACCCGTCCGGGTCCAAGGCCATCTGCTTCCAGCGTGACGTCCTCGACGTCCTCGACCGGGTCGGCTGCGCCGAGCCGATGATCGCCCGTGGCGTGACCTGGACGACCGGCCGCACCTACTACCGGGACGAGGAGCTGTTCTCCGTCACGTTCCCCGATCCGGGGCGGAGCGCCGTCCCGCCCTGGATCAACATCTCGCAGGCGGAGGTCGAGGCGCGGCTGCGGGACCTCGCCGACGCCGAGCCGCTCGTCGACGTCCGGTACGGGCATCCGGTCCGCGGGCTGCGCCAGGACGAACTCGGCGTGGAGGTGGACGCCGGGGAACCCGGGAACTTCGTGCGGGGCAGTCACGTGGTCGGCGCGGACGGCGGGCACAGCACCGTCCGGAAGCTGCTCGGCATCGATTTTCCCGGCCGCGCGTTCGACGACAAGTTCCTCATCTGCGACATCCGGGCCGACCTGCCGTTCCCGAGCGAGCGGCGGTTCTACTTCGACCCCGAGTGGAACCCCGGCCGGCAGGTTCTCGTCCACCCCTGCCCGGACGGGACGTGGCGCGTCGACTGGCAGGTCCCCGGCGACCACGACTTCGCCGCCGAGCGCGCGTCCGGGGCGCTGGACGCCCGCATCCGGAAGATCATCGGGGCGGTGCCGTACGAGCTCGTCTGGGGGAGCCTGTACCGGTTCTCCGAGCGGCGCGCCGCGACGTTCGCGTCCGGGCGCGCCTTCCTCGCCGGGGACGCCGCCCACCTGTACGCGCCGTTCGGCGCCCGGGGGCTGAACTCGGGCGTCCAGGACGCGGAGAACCTCGCGTGGAAACTCGCCTACGTCCGGCGCGGCCTCGCGCCCGGCGGGCTGCTGGACAGTTACGACGTCGAGCGGTGGGCGGCCGCGGGCGAGAACCTCCGCGTCACGACCCGGACGATGGAGTTCCTCGTCCCGCACACGCCCGCGCAGCACGCCCGCCGCCTGGAGGCGTTGGAGAGGGCCCGGACCCATCCGGACGCCGGCACGATCATCGACTCGGGCAAGCTCGCCGAACCGTACTGGTACCTGGACTCGCCGCTGACGACTCCGTCCGGTTCGACGGACGGCTTTCCGTGTGAGCCGGGCGCTGTTCGTCCACCGGTGCCGGGGGTGATCTGCCCTGACGGTCCGTGCGTCGTCTCCGGTGCGCTCACCCGGCTGCGCCGCCTGTTCGGCACCACCTTCGTGATCCTGACCGCGACGCGTCACCCGGGGGACCTTCCGACCGACGTCCCGTACCGCGTCCACGCTCTGGACGACATCGACACCGAAGGCGTCGTGCGGAAGGCCTTGGACGCCGGGCCGGACACCGTCCATGTCGTCCGCCCCGACGGCCACCTCGCCGCCGTGCTCCCCTCCTACGACCCGGAGGCGGTGACCGCCGCTCTCGACCGGGCGTGCGGACGCCGGAAGATGGTGATGGAGTGACCGACCTCGTCGATCCGCTCGCTCGTGGCGATCAGCGGGGTCAGCCGCGGATCCGACTTGGCGATCCAGCTGTCGGACACCACCAGCAGCCCGCGCACCCGTCCGGGCGGCACGGCGAGCGGGTCGGCGGCGCGGATGCCGTAGTGGGACGGGACGCCGCTTCCCTTGTACGCGAGCCACACCGGCTCGCCCGGATACCGGTCGCGGAGACGGCCGGCGAGGCGTCCGAGGTCCTGGCCCCAGTCGACGTTGGAGTCGTGCAGGCGTAGACGGGTCTTCGACGGGCCGCCGAACGCCTCGTTGGAGTACGGCAGGTAGAAGGGGTACGCGCGTAGGGAGCTGACGGCGACGAACAGCAGCAGCGCGCCCGCGACGGCCGGGACCCACCGCCCTCGGAGCCGCGTCGCCCCGGCCGCCGCGACCGCCAGGAACATCGGAAGGAAGATGACGTACCGGACGCCGAGGTCGCGGGCGCCGGTCATGGCGACGGCCAGCGGCACGGCCGCGGGCACGAGGACGTACGGCGCCGCGGGACGCAACCGTGGCACGGCCCACAGCGCGACGATGCCGACCGCCCACAGCGCGAGCGCCCCGAGCGGGGTCTTCACCAGCAGCGCGGCCGGAAGGTAGTACCAGAGCGAGCCCTGGTAGACCCGTCCGAACAGGAAGCCGGTCCAGGGCCGGTCCTCGAAGCCGAACTGGATGCGCATCCCGTCGCGAAACGGCTCCGGGAAAGGCAGCAGGCCGGTGACGAGGCCACGCACCCCGCTGATGTCAGGAACGTGGGCGGGTGTCGTCCAGTGGAGCCGCGGGTCCACGGCCAGATAGGCCGCCCAGACCACGGCGACGGTCACCGTCGCGACCGTCGTCACGTCCCTCGCCACGTCCCACCAGGCTCGCCGCCTCGACGCCGACCGGGCCGACACCGCCGCCAGGATCAGCAGCACCGGGACGGCCGGGAGCGCGCTCATCTTCGTCGCGACGGCCGCGCCCAGCGCCGCGCCCGCGAGCGGCAGGCAGGATCGCGGATGTGACCGCGCCCGCCACACCAGCCACACCGAGGTCAGCAGGAACCCCGCCATGGGGACGTCCAGCGTGGCCAGCGACCCGTGCGCGATGACGTCGGGAGAGAACGCGTACAGGGCGAGCGCGGCGAGCCCGCCGGCGCGGCGGCCCGTGAGGTCGCGGGCGAAGGCGAAGACGACCGGCCCGAACAGCAGCGTCAGCACGATCACCGGTAGCCGCGCCGCCAGCAGCACCCGCTGGGGGTCGTTGCCCGATTCGTACAACAGGTGCCGTCCGACCTCCTGTTCGGTGCCGGTGAACGCGGTGTCCAGGTGCGTCCCGGCGAGCACGGGCCCGGCGCCGATGAGGAGCTTGCCGAGCGGCGGGTGTTCGGCGTTGTAACGCAGATCGTGTTCTTTCAGGTAGACCACGCCGGTCGCGATGTACACCGGCTCGTCGATCGTGGGGGTCTGCCGCACCGCCGTGGACGTCATCGCGACGGCCATCACCGCCAGCAGCGCCGCGACGGCGAGGGCGGTCAGCCCCCGAACGCGGCGAGGAACCGGTCGCGGAAGGCGCTCATCGGCCAGACGGGGGAGTCCTTCGCCGGGCGCAGTCCGTCCTGCCAGCCCCATCCGGAGATCCTTTCCAGGACGGCGGTGTCCTTGGCGACGATCGTGATCGGCACGTCCCGGCCCGCGTCCGGGCCGGTGATGAGCGGCGCGGGCTCGTGGTCGCCGAGGAAGACGAGGACGAGATCGTCGTCGCCGTAGGTCTCCACGTACGAGACGAGCGTGTTCAACGTGTACTCGATCGACTTTCGGTACTCGGTGCGGATCCGTCCGCCGGACGGCCACGGCGCGTCGTAGCCCTTGCCCATGCCGGCGAAGACCGAGCCGTCCCCGACCTGTTCCCACGGGACGAGCCGGGGGATGGACGCCCACGGCGCGTGACTCGACACCAGCGCCGTCTCCGCCATCACCGGCGCCCGGTCCGTCCCGGCCAGCTCGGTGCGCCGCAGGACCGACAGCGTGTACTGGTCGGGCATGGTGGCGAAGCTGAAACGCGACCCCCGATACCCGAGGTTGCGGTTGTCGTAGACCTTGTCGTAGCCGAAGAACGACCCCTCCGGCCAGGCCCGGGTGATGGCGGGCATGAGCGCGACCGTCCGCGAACCCGCGCGGTGGAACGCCCGGTTGAGCGTGAACCGGTCGCTGTTGACGAGGGTGCGGTACCGCTGCGGGTTGTCGACCCACAGCCCCGACAGCAGCGTGGCGTGCGCGAGCCAGCTCCCGCCGCCCGCCGTCGGGGACGTGAGCCAGCCGCTGCGCGCGGAGTACCCGGCGTCGCGCAGGCGCCGCGTCCCGGCGTCCAACACCGCCCCGACCTGCGGCGCGTACTGCGGGCTCTCGACGGCGGTGCGCCCGTAGCTCTCCACGAACGCCAGCACGACGTCCTTGCCGCGCAGTCCCGTCAGCAGTTTTCCGGGCGGCGTGTCGCGGAAGGCGTCCACGGCGGCGGCCTGCGCGAACTCCTCCCGGTCGTTCAGGCTCGCCCGCACCTGCCGGGCGTGGTCGTAGGCGAGGACGGCGTCGGTCCGCGACGCCACCGGCACCCCGTCGACGAACCGGATCCCGAACGCGGCGCACACGACCCAGACCACGCCGAGGACGGCGGCCGTCCCGGCGGCCCCGCCGCGGTGCCGGGACGCGACCCGGCCGAGCCGCAGCGTCGACAGCGCCATGAGCACCACCACGGCGACGACCAGCGCGACCATGAGGACGACGGCGCCGACCGCTCCGGCCCGTCCCGCCGACCCGCCGACGAACTCCACGGCGGGACGCAGCAACGGCCAGTCGAGCACCAGGTCGAACGGCCGGACCAGCACCGCGTCGAACCCGATGTCCAGGACCTTCAGGACGGTCAGCGACCCGAGGAGCGCACCCGCCGTCACGGCCACGTACCGCCTCGCTCGCTCCGGCGCCGCGAGGATCAGGGCGACGCCCACGATGCCCTCGATCGGGACGCGCACGAACGCGGCCGGGGTCAGCCGCGCGTACTCGTCCGGCATGACGAGCGCGACCAGCACGAACAGGAACGCCGAGACGGTGACGGCCCGCGCCGCGACCCGGCGCCACGCCCCGCCCCCGCTCCGGGGCCCGTCCCCGGTGTCGGGTTCCGTCTCGCTCCCGATGTCGCTCTCGGTGGTCAGCACGTCCTCCCCCGCCCCGCCGCTCCTATGACAACCACAGCACGTGCCCGCGAGGCTTTCGGGTTCAAACGCTTCCACGTTTCACCCGGCGGCGGCCATCACCCCGGGGCGGCGCGGCGCGGCAGGATCAGCGGCCGACCGGTGCGCGGATGCGGGAGGACCTCGATGTCGTGCCGGTACACCGCGCTGAGCATCTCGGCGGTGAGGACGTCACCGGGCGGGCCGCACGCGACGAGGCGGCCCTCGGCGAGCACCGCGACCCGGTCGGCGTGCGCCGCGGCGAGCCCGAGATCGTGCACGACGGTCACCACGGCGGCTCCGGCTGAGGCGCGTTCCCTGACCACGTCGAACACCATCTCCTGGTGGTGCAGGTCGAGGGCGGCGGTGGGCTCGTCCAGCAGAAGCGTCCCGGTCCGCTGGGCCAGGACGCGAGCCAGGGCGACCCTGGCCTGCTCGCCGCCCGACAGCCGTGGGTGCGGACGGTCCGCGAACTCGGAGACGTCGGTCTCGCGCATCGCCTCGGCGACGGCGGCATCGTCGTCGTCCTCCAGCGGCGTGCCCGCCCAAGGTGCCCGTCCCATCCGGACGACCTGCGCGACGGTGAACGGGAACGACATGGTCTGCCGCTGGAGCAGGATCGCGCGCCGCATCGCCAGCTCTGTGTGGCCCCATGTGGCGAGCGGGGCGCCGTCGACGGAGATGCCGCCGGTGAAGGCGACGTCCCCGCCGACCGCCGCCAGCAGCGTCGACTTCCCCGCGCCGTTCGGGCCGACCAGCGCCAACACCTCACCGGTCCGCACCGTCAGGTCGACGCCGTCGAGGACCGTCCGGGCGCCGCGCTCCACTTGCAGCCCCCGGATCTCGACCGCCGCCGACCCGGGCGGGACGGGACGCGGCGTGATCGGCCTCCGGACGCGCAGGCCGATCACGCCCAGCCTCCCGACCCGCTCCGGGCGCGGCGCAGCAACCAGAAGAAGAACGGCCCGCCGATCAGCGCGGTCAGCACCCCAAGGGGAAGCTCCTGGTAGGCGATCGCGGTCCGGGCGACCAGGTCGGCCGCGACCAGCACGACCGCGCCGCCGAGCGCGCTCGCCGGGATGAGCGTCCGGTGCCCGGGGCCCACCACCATCCGGATCAGATGCGGCACGACGAGCCCGACGAAGGCGATGACCCCGGCGAACGCGACCGCCGACGACGTCAGCAGCGCGATCACGACGATCGCGGTGAAGCGCAGGCGCTCCACGTCCACACCCAGGTGGCGGGCGGTGCGCTCGCCGAGCGACAGCAGGTCCAGGCGCCGCGCGCAGCCGAACGCGACCGCGCAGCCCGCGGCGGCGAGCGGCGTGACGGTCGCGACCGCGCCCCAGTTCGCGCCCGCGAGGCTGCCGAGGTTCCAGGCCGTGATGGCGCGCAGCGCGTCGTTCCCGGCCGCGAACATCAGCAGCCCGAGGAGCGCGCTCGCCACCGCGTTCACCGCGATGCCGGTCAGCAGCAGCGTGACCACCTCGGTCCGTCCCGCGAACCGCGACACCGTGTACACCAGCAGGGTGGTGCCGAGGCCGCAGCCGAACGCGGCGGCGACGATCGTCCAGTCGCCGAGCACGGTCAGGCCGAACACGATCACGGTGGCGGCGCCCACCGCCGCTCCCCACGACACGCCGATCACGGCGGGCTCGGCGAGCGGGTTGCCGAAGACGCCCTGCATGACGGTGCCGGAGCAGCCGAGCGCCGCCCCGGTCACGACGGCCAGCGCGACGCGCGGGAACCGCACGACCCACAGCGCGTCGTCGCCCCGCAGGGCGGTCGGACGCGGTCCGACATCCAACCCGACGCGGTGCAGGATCGACCCGATCACCTGGTCGGGCGGGACGTTCACCTGCCCGACACTCGCCGCGACGAGGCACAGCACCGCCAGCGCGACACCGAGGCCCCCGAGCAGGACGGCTCCGCGGGTCATCCGCACGTCCGGTACACGGCGGCGGCGAGCGCGGAGATCGTCTCCCCGGTGCGCGGGCCGAACGACAGCAGGGTGCCGTCGTCCACGTCGATGATCCGCCGGTTGCGCCCGGCCGGGGTCTGCGCGATGCCCGGCAACTTGATCAGGCCGGACACGCCGCCGACGGACTTCAACCCGGCCGTCATCACCAGCAGCACGTCGGGCGCCGCGTTGATCAGCCCTTCGCTCGTGATCGGCCGGAACCCGGACAGGCCGATGGCGGTGCCCGCGTCGGTGGCGCCGACCGCCTCGATCATCGCGTCGGACCCGGCGCCGTCGCCGCCGATCAGATAGACGCCGACGGTGCCGCGGACATAGAGGAACGCGACCGTGGGCCGGTCGCGGGGCGCCGACTTCGCGGCGGCCCCGATCCGGTCGCGGACCCGGTCGGCGAGCGCGCGGCCCGCGCCCGGCACGCCGAGCGCCTCCGCCACGGCCCCGATGTGCGGGCCGATCGCGTCCAGCGTCTGCCGGTCGTCCACGAGCACGACGGGCACGCCGGACCTGCGGAGCTGTTCCAGCGCCTCCGGCGGCCCGATGCTCCTGTCGGCGATCACGACGGACGGGTTCAGCTTGAGCACGCCCTCGGCGGACAGATCGTGCCCCTGACCGGTGACGAGCGGGAGATGCCGCGCCGCCGGGAACGTGGTGGAGACGTCGCGTCCGACGAGCCGGTCGCCGAGGCCGAGCCCGTGGACGATCTCCGCCAGCGAGCCGTACAGGTTGACGGCGAGGACCCGCCGCGCGTCGCGGACGGTGACGTCCCTGCCGTCGGCGGACCGGACGGTGACCGGCAGTCTCGGTGTCTCCGGTGACGCGACGGGCTCCGGATCACCCCGTGGCGCGGCGACGGTGCCCGCCCCGCAGCGGGCGGCGGTGTCGGTGCCGCCGGGCGGCCGGCCCGCCGTCCCGGCGGCGCATCCGCCGAGCAGCAGCGCACCGGCCAGCGCGAGCGCCGCAGCCCTCGCCGGTCGGATCACGCGGCCGCCCCGGCGGGGGGCCGGCGTCGACGCAGCACGAGGACCGCGCCGCCGACCACGACCAGCGCGCCCGCGCCCGCCGCCGCCCACACCCACACGGGAACTCCGCCGTCCTCGCCGAACTTCACCGGCACCAGGACGTCCTGCGAACGGTCGCCCCTGCGCGTGTGGTCGGTCCGGGCCGCCACGGCGCAGCGCACCTCGGCGCAGTCGACGGACTTGTCCAGCGCCGCTCCCACGCGGATCGTCACGTCGAAGGTGCCGCCCGGCCCGTAGGGGACCGTCAGGCCCTTCCCGTACGGCGGCGGGTTCGACGAGATCCACTGAGAGGCCCCGGCCTTCCCGGACGTGTCGGCGCCGCCGCCGCACGGCCCGGGAGGCTTCCCGGCCCCGTTGGCCTTGCAGAGCCCGATGTAGATGCCCTTGCTCGTGTCGAAGCCGGAGCCGGTGACCCGTACCGTGGCGCCCTTCTCGGGCAGGCCGTCCACCTTGGAGACGGTCATCGTCTGCCCCGCCGGGCCGGTGGCCTTGCCGGGGTCGGCGTACGCGGCGGGGGCGAGCGCGCCGCCACCGGCGGCGCAGGCGGCGGCCGTCAGGGCGAGCGCCGCGACCGGACGCGGGACCGTGTGCTTCACCTGCGTGTGCTTCACCTGCGTGCGCTTCACGTGCGGGTACGTCACGGGCATCGGGCGTCAGCTCCCTCGGGAGGAGATCCGCGGCCCACCAGGGCCTTGAGATCGAGAGTGGCCCTTACCTTAGCTAAGCCTTGCCTAAGTTCAAGGGGGGTCTCCGTTGACCAGGGCGCGGCGACTCCGAAAAGATCCCCGGAGGGACTCCGAGGACGCGAACACGGCTCCGACCCCGCGTTGACGGCGCCGACCGGGTACCCGAGATGTGAAGGAGGCGACTATGAGCAAGGTCACCTGTGACATCACGGTCTCCGTGGACGGCTGCGTCGCGGGCCCGAACCAGAGCCTGGACACGCCGCTCGGCGAGGGCGGCGAACGGCTGCACCGGTGGATGTTCGAGGAGGGCGAGGCCGAGGCCAACGCCGACGTCGTCAAGGGCATCGTCGACGCCGGGGCGTTCATCATGGGCCGCAACATGTTCGCCTCCGGGCGCGGCGAATGGGACCTCACCTGGCGGGGATGGTGGGGCGACGAACCGCCCTACCACGCGCCGGTGTTCGTCCTCACCCACTACCCGCGCGATCCGGTGCCGATGGAGGGCGGTACCACGTTCGACTTCGTCACCGACGGGATCGAGGCGGCCCTCTCCCAGGCGCGTGACGCGGCGGGCGGCAGGAACGTCGCCGTCGCCGGCGGCGCCCAGACGGTGAACCAGTACCTGGCGGCGGGGCTGATCGACGAACTCCGCCTGCACATCGCGCCGATCGTCCTCGGGGCGGGCGAGCGGCTGTTCACCGGTGTCGGCGACCTCGCGCTCGAACCGACCTCGGTGGCCCGCACCGAACTCGTCACGCACGTCACCTACCGCGTCGGCCCGCCACCCGACTGACCCCGGCCGGGAACCGGGCTCGTGCCCGCGAGAAGGACGTCCGGCCGCGGTGGGCGCCCGTTCCACCGCGGCCGGACGTCTCAGCCCGTTCTCTCTCGGCCCGTCGTCACCGTGGCCCGGCGGCGTTGGCGACGAAGTCGATGACGAGCCGGTTGAACTCGGCCGCGTGCTCGATCATCGCCCAGTGCCCGCAGCGGTTGAGGACCACCAGGCGGCTGTCCGGGATCGCGGAGAGCAGGAAGAGCGAGTTCTCGAACGGCACGACCCGGTCGTCACGGCCGTGGACGAGGAGGGTCGGCACCTCGATGCCGGGCAGACTCTCCAGGTCGGCCCAGACCGGGAGCGGCGCGCCCTTCGGCAGGCCCTCGACGTAGTTGCGCAGGTGCTCGGGACGGGCGAGCGCCGCGTCCGAACGGGCCTGACACAGCTCCGGGGTGGCGAACCGGGCCTTGTCGAAGCACATGATCTCGACGAGTTCGCGCATGTTCTCCGGGCTCGGATCCCGGTACGCCCGGATGAGGGCCTTCAGGCCCTCGGACGGGCCGTCGCCGGGGGCGAAGAGGCCGGGCCCGCGGCCCACCGGCGGGCCCATGGTGATCAGGTGCGTGATCCTGTCGGGATGCTCGGTGGCGAGCCGGATCGAGGTCTGCCCGCCCATCGAGTTCCCGACGAACGCGGCCTTCTCGATGCCGAGGGCGTCCAGGAACTGGATCGCCGCGTCGACGTGGTCGAGCCGGTCGACCGTGGCCGCGTCCGAGCCGCCCCAGCCGGGCATGTCCACCGCGTACACGTGGAAGTGCTCGGCGAGGGCCTCGATGTTGGCGGAGAAGTTGCTCCAACCCGTTGCGCCGGGCCCGCTGCCGTGCAGCAGAACGACGGGATGCCCGTCGCCCGCCTCGTAGTAGCGGAGCGTCCACTCCTTGGTCTGGACGGTGCGCGCCGCCTCGGCCTGCGTGAGCGCCATCAGCGGCCGTCCTCTCCGGACGCGGCGGCGAGCAGGCCCGCGACGACCTCGGGCGGCTGGTGGCCCCAACTGTGCAGCCGGTCCAGCGTTCCGATCTGCCAGGTCTCCTCGTCGACGAGCAGGCCGCCCCAGCCGTACTCGACGCTGAAGCCGGACGGCGTCCGCACGTAGAAGCTGAACATGTGGTCGTTGGGGTGCATGCCCAGGGTCATCTCGAACGGCTGCCCGGCGGCCATGCAGCGGTCGTAGGCCGTGCCGACGTCGCGGATGTCGGTGACCTCCACCATGAAGTGGTGGGTCCGCTTCGGGTGCGGCATGTCGCCGAACGCGACGGAGTGGTGCCGGGGGTTGCAGCGCAGGAAGATCAGGTCGGCGACGACGCCCGGCTCGACCTCCTCGACGATGGTGTCGGAGATCCGGAAGCCGAGCAGCCCCCGGTAGAACTCCAGGTAGGTCTCGCGGGCGACGCCCTGGGCGAGCAGCACCTGGTGGCCCGCGCCCCCGGCGCCGGTGACGAATCCGCCGAGCAGGACGTCGGAGTGGAACGGTTCGTCGGCGTCGGCGAAGCCGGTGACCAGTTCGAGGCGGTTGCCCATCGGGTCGGCGGTCACCGCGACGCGGTCGACCTTCCGGGACGCGGCGAGCGCGGCGTCGCCCTCGGTGACCTCGACCCCGGCGGCCGTCAGCCTCTCGACGATCTCGTCGAGGGCCGTGTCGCTCTCCACCTCGTAGCCGCTGACGGCCAGGTCGTCGGCCGGACCCCGGCGGATCAGCCAGCGGTGGGGCTTCTCGTCGGTCCGCAGGGCGAGGGTGTCGGCGGTCTTGTCCGCGAGCTGCATGCCGAGCAGGTCGACGCCGAAATGCTCCCAGTCGGAGAGGCTGCTCGCCTCGTACACGACGTAGGCCAGTTCCTTGACTCCAGTCATATGGTCGTGCTCCTTGCTCTCTCGATCAGGCGGGTCACGTGCGCTGCCGGTCAGGCGGACGCGGGAAGTTCGGGGGCGGCGAGGCCGGAGACGTCGGCGGCCGCCACGAACCGGTCCGGGCGCACCGCGACGGCGCGGACGCCGTACCGGGCCAGCCACGGCAGCAGGACCTCGTCGAGGTCGACGAGGTCGTCAGGTCCCTGGGTGTAGGCCGTCCTCGGGCGGATCGCGATGTAGCGGGCCCCGAGTTCGTCCCACCGGGCCCGCTCCTGCGGTGTGAGCAGCGTGGCCGGGGCGACGTCCGCGCCGAGCAGGACGAAACCGTCGCCGAGGAGGTCGTCCAGGCGCGCCATCCGCCCGGTGGTGTCGCCCGCGATGGGCTGGGGGACCATGCGGCCGACGACGCCGGCGTCCCCGACCGGGCCACGGATCCAACCCGCCTCCAGCACGGGCGGCGCGATCAGCGGCGGCTCGAACGGGGTGACCGTGTTCTCCGGCACCCGGTTCATCTCCTCGATCTCCTCCGGCGTCGCCTCCTGCTTGATGACGCGGCCGAGCTGGACGGCCAGGCCGGTGTAGAACGCCGCGTTCGGGCGCCGCTCGGCCTCGTAGGTGTCCAGCCAGGTCTCGTCGAGCTCGCCCTTGAGGACGCGGGCCAGCTTCCAGCCCAGGTTGTGGACGTCCCGCATCCCGGTCTGCATCCCCGCTCCCGCCCACGGCGGCATGAGATGGGCGGCGTCGCCGGCGAGGAAGATCCGTCCGGCGCGCCAGGTGTCGGCCATCCGGCTGTGGTGGCGGTAGAAGGCCCACTGGTGGATCGAGACGTCCTCGGTGGTGACGCCCATCGCCTTGAGCAGCGGCCACACGTCGGCCTCGGTCGCGAAGTCCGCCTCGGTCTCGTGCGGTTTGAGCGGGATCTCCCACCGGTGGTTGCCCGCCGAGAGCGCGATGTCGACGACCGGGCGCTGCTGGTCGGACCAGAACGTGAGGAAGTCGCGGTCGGGCCACCAGCGCTTGACGCGGCAGTCGATGACGATCCACTGGACGTCGAGGGTGTCGCCGAGCAGCGGAACGCCGATCATGCCGCGGGTGGCGCTGCCGCCGCCGTCGGCGCCGATCACGTAGCGGGCGCGCACGGTGCTCGTCCGCCCGGTCGCGGTGTCCGTCGCCGTCACCGTGACCCCGTCGGCGTCCTGCGCGAGCCCGGTCACCTCCGCGCCGTAGCGGACGTCGACCAGGTCGCCGTGCTCCTCGGCGCAGGCGCGCAGCTCGGCCTCCATGACCGGCTGGTAGATGTTGTAGAAGCGCGGCTCGGCGCCCAGCGTCGACGGCGGATGCTCGACCCGCATGATCTCCGTGCCGTCGTAGGTCACCCAGCGCAGTGCCCGCTGCGGCTCGATCACCTTGGCGATCCGCTCGTGGACGCCGAGATCCTGGAAGATCCGCATCGTCCAGTCGTTGACGGTGACGGCGCGGGCGCGGGGATAGATGTCGGCGTCCCGCTCGATCGCGACGACCGAGACGCCGTGCTTGGCCAGGGTGAGCGCGGCGGTCACGCCGGTGGGGCCGTAGCCGACGATCGCGACGTCGGCGTCGAAGTGCTGGGTCATACGGTCTCCGGGCGGCTCTCTGAACAAGTATTGTACCGATCGTTCGGTACGAACGTGGTCAGCCTCACATGGCGTCCGGCTCCCGTCCATGAAGTTCCGCTGTGCAGAACCGCGGGTGGCGGGCCGGGGAACGGGGACATCTATGCTTCGACGCGTGGCGGACGAGACGAGCGGCAACCGGCGCGGCCGCAGATCCCGGGAGGAGATCCTGGACGTCGCCTCCCGCATCATGGCGGAGCGCGGCTACGCCGCCACCTCGCTGTCGGTGCTGAGCCGGGAGACCGGCCTGCCGAAGAGCGCCGTGTACCACCACTTCCACTCCAAGGCGGGGCTGCTCTCGGCGGTCATGGCGCGCGGCGCCTACGACTTCTTCGCGGCGATGCGGGAGGCGCAGGCGGGCGGCCCGGTGGGGAACACGCCGCGCGAGCGGCTGACGTGGTTCCTCCAGCGCACCGGCGAGGTCTTCCTGGCGCGCCCGGAGTTCCTGCGCCTGCACCTGATCCTGCTCATGAGCGCCGAGGCCGCCGAGGCCGAGGTGGACGCCATCATCGAGCGGGTGCGGCGCGACGGCCGCGCGCACATGAACAAGATGATCGCGGCGTCGTTCGCCCCGGCGGGCGCGGAGATCGCCCAGGCCGTCGCGGACGAGCTGGACTACTTCGGCATCGCCGGGTTCGACGGCGCGTTCGTCGCGTTGCAGGCCGCGCCCGAGCGCGGTCTCGCCGACCAGATGGCGCTGCTCGCCGAGGCCGTGGCCGCGCTCGGGGAGGCGCGGGTGGCCGGGCTGCGCGCCCGCGACACGGCGGCGCGCTGACCCACGGCCCCGGTCGGCGGGCGCGCCTCAGGTGCCTTCTCGGAGGTCCTCCTCCACGGCGCGCGCCGTGGCATTCAGCGCGGCGACCAGGGGCTGGAGGCGGTGCGGGTCGTAGCGCACGCTGGGCATGGACACCGACACGCCGGCCAGCGCGGTGCCGTCCCGGTCGCGCACCGGGACGCCGACGGCGACGAGGCCGCGTTCGGAGCGTTCCCGGTTGACGGCGAACCCGTTGCGGCGCAGGCGCTTCAGCTCCGCCCGCAGCCGGGGGAGGTCCGGGCGGTCGGCCGGACGGTCGCGGTAGCGCTCGGGGGCGTAGAGCTCGTCCAGTTCCGCGTCGGTGAGGTCGGCGAGCAGCAGCAGCCCCGCCGTCGTGCGGTGGGCCGGGAACACCATGCCCTCCCGGGAGCCGACCCGCACCGCCTGACCGCACTCCACGCTGGCGACGAACCGGGCCGTGTCCCCGGTGCGCACGATCAGGTTCGTGGTCTCGTCCAGGAGATCGACGATCCGGTGCAGATGGGGCAGGGCCGCCGCGCGCAGCCGCGACACGAGTGACTGCGAGTGCGAGGCGAGTTCCAGCACCGGCCCGGCGCGGTAGACCCGGTCCTCGTCCTGGACGGCGAAATCCCGGTAGACGAGCATCGCGAGCACCCGGTGGGCGGTCGACCTGGCGACGCCGAGCCGTTCGGCGATCTGCGACACGGTCGCGCCGCCCTCCAACTGGAGGATGGTCGCCGTCCGCAGCGCGTGATCCACGCTCGCGATCGGGTAGGGCGGCGGTGTCTTGAGCGGTTTGTCCATGGCGATCCCTGCGATTCTGTTCTCCAGAATCTACCAGGTCTCCTAGCAGAAACGGGGGAGGCTGGGGAGCATGACGCAGCCCGCCGCCGACCCCGACACCGCTCCCGGCTCGCCCGTCCGGCTCCGCGCCGTTCCAGGGGAGGGACGCCCCGAGGTGACCCCGGCCCTCGAAGAGCTGTACCGGGGCTTCGAGCGCGAGTCGCTCGTGCCGTTGTGGACCGAGATCGGCGACCTCATGCCGCCCCATCCGCGCCCGCGCGCCGTGCCGCACGTGTGGCGGTGGGGGCGGCTACGGGAGCTGGCGGCCCGGTCGGGTGACCTCGTTCCCGTCGGCCGCGGCGGTGAGCGTCGCGCCATCGCCCTGGCCAACCCGTCCCTCGGCGGGCGGCCGTTCGCCACCCCGACGCTGTGGGCGGCCGTCCAGTACCTGATGCCCGGCGAGGACGCCCCGGAGCACCGGCACACCCAGCACGCCTTCCGCTTCGTCGTCGAGGGCGAGGGCGTGTGGACGGTCGTCGGACGCGACCCGGTGGCCATGCGGCGCGGCGACTTCCTCCCGCAGGCGGGCTGGAACTGGCACGCCCACCACAACGCCACCGCCGAACCGATGGCCTGGATCGACGGCCTGGACATCCCGTTCCAGTACGCCACCGACACGCAGTTCTTCGAGTTCGGCCGGGACGAGATCGGCGACGAGGAGCGGATCACCCCGGACCGCTCGCGCGCCGAGCGCCTGTGGGGCCACCCCGGCCTGCGCCCGGTGTCCGCCGACGTCACCGGTCCCGGCTCGCCGCTGCTCGCCTATCGCTGGGAGCACACCGACCGCGCCCTGACCGACCAGCTCGCCCTGGAGGCGGAGGGGTACGGCGGCACGGTCGAGCCGGGCCATGCCGCCGTCCGGTTCACCGATCCCGCGTCCGCCGGCGACGTGCTGCCGACCATCCGGGCCGAGATGCACCGGATCACGCCCGGCACCGAGACCGCGCCCGTGCGGGAGACGGGCTCGTCCGTCTACCAGGTCTTCGACGGCTCCGGCCGCGTCACCGTCGACGGGAGCACCTGGTCGGTGTCACGCGGCGACCTGTTCGTCGTCCCGTCCTGGCAACCGCTCTCGATCCGCTCCGAGGCGGGCGCCGACGACTCCGACTCCGGCGCCCTGGACCTGTTCCGGTTCAGCGACGCGCCCATCTTCGAAGCCCTGCGGCTCGACCGTGCCCACATTGACCGCACCCGTAAGGAAGGAACCACCCGATGAAGCTCGCCACCCTCCGCGTCGACGGCGCCACCAGGGCCGTCCGGCACGACGGGGAGGTCCTCGTCGACCTCGGCGTCCCCGACCTGGGAGCCCTGCTCGGCCAGGACGGGTGGGCCGACCGCGCGGCGTCCGCCACCTCGACCGACGCGACCACCTACCCGGTGGACGGGGCCGACTTCGCGCCCGTGGTGCCCACCCCGTCGAAGATCGTGTGCGTCGGGCTCAACTACCGGAACCACATCCAGGAGATGGGCCGGGACCTGCCCGAACACCCCACGCTGTTCGCCAAGTTCGCCGACACCCTGATCGGCGCGGGCGACGACATCGTGCGCCCGCCGGAGACCGACCGCTTCGACTGGGAGGTCGAACTCGCCGTCGTCGTCGGCGCGCCCGTCCGCCGGGCGCGCGGCGAGGAGGCGGAGCGGGCCATCGCGGGCTTCACCGTCCTCAACGACATCACGTGCCGGGACTGGCAGTTCCGCACCCGCGAATGGCTCCAGGGCAAGATGTGGGACTCCACCACCCCCGTCGGCCCGTACCTCGTCACGCCCGACGAACTGCCGGGCGGGGTCCGTCCGGAGCTGGACGTGCGCCTGCTCGTGGACGGCGAGGTCATGCAGTCCGACTCCACCGGCGATCTGGTCTTCGACCCGGTCGACCTCGTCGAGTACGTCTCCACGGTCGTCCGGCTGAACCCCGGCGACATCATCGCCACCGGCACGCCCGGCGGTGTCGGCCACGCCCGCAGGCCCGAGCGCTACCTCCTCGGCGGCGAGACGGTCGTCGCCGAGATCCAGGGCGTCGGCCGCCTGACGAACCGGGTGGTCAAGGAGGCGGCGTCCTGATGAGCAGGACCTTCGACGACACCCGCCGCTGGGTCCGGTTCGGCACCGACCTGATGCTCAGGTCCGTCGGCGGCCTCGACGACGACGCGTTCGCCGCGTCGAGCGCCCTGCCCGGCTGGAGCCGGGCGCACGTGGCGGCGCACGTCGCCGCCAACGCCGAGGCCCTGTCCAACCTGGTGCACTGGGCCGCGACCGGCGAACCCACACCGATGTACGCCTCGCCCGAGCGGCGCGCCGCCGACATCGAACAGGGCCGCGCGCTGCCGTCCGGCGAGCTGACCGCGTGGCTGCGCCGCTCGGCCGACGCGCTGGAGGCGGGCATGACCGCGCTCGGCGAGGAGCGGTGGAGCGCGCGGGTCGTCACCGCGCAGGGACGTACCGTCCCCGCCACCGAGATCCCCTGGCTGCGCTCCCGCGAGGTGTGCGTGCACGCCGTCGACCTCGCCACCGGCGCGACCCTCGCCGACCTGCCGCCCGACTTCCTCACCGCCCTGTGCGACGACGCCGTCGCCAAGCGCGCCACCGCGCCCGGCCCCGCCCTGACCCTGCGGGCGCCGACCGCCGTCTGGGAGCTGCCCGGCGACGGCGAACCCGCCGTGGTCACGGGCGAGCTGCACGACATCGCGGCCTACCTGACCGGACGGCCCGCCGCCCCGCTCACCGTGGACGGCGCGCCCGCCCCGGCCCTGGGAGCCTGGCTGTGACCCGTCACCGAAGGAGCGGAACATGAAGCCTGAACCCGGCCCCGCCGGACGGCCCGACGTTCTCGTGGTCGGCGGCGGCATCGGCGGTCTCAGCTGCGCGTACGCCCTGGCCCGCCGGGGGTCGCGCATCCGCGTCCTCGAACGGGCCAGGGAGTTCGGCGAGGTCGGCGCCGGGCTGCAGATCGCGCCCAACTGCACCCGCGTCCTCGCCGAGTACGGGCTGCTGGACGAGGCCAGGGCCCTCGGCGTCGTCCCGCGCGACATGGTGATGCGCGACGCGCTCGACGGGCGGGTGCTCACCCGGCTGGACCTGCGCGACCTCGAACGCCGCTACGGCCACCCGTACATGGTCATCCACCGCACCGATCTCCAGGGCATCTTCCTGCGCGCCTGCGAACGGGCCGGTGTCGAGCTGCTCACCGACCGGACCGTCGTCGGCTACGAGAACGCGGAGGACGGCGCCCGGGTCGTCCTCGCCGACGGGCGGGTCGAGACCGCGCCGCTGGTCGTCGCCGCCGACGGGTTGCACTCGGTGGCCCGCCGCCTGCTGGTGGGCGACGACGTCGTCAGCTCCGACTACGTCGCCTACCGCGCGGCCGTCCCGATCGAGCGGGTCAGGGGCAACGACATCGCGGAGAAGGACGTCACCGTCTATGTCGGCCCCCGCTGCCATTTCGTCCAGTACGCCCTGCGCGGCGGCGAGGTGTTCAACCAGGTCGCCGTGTTCGAGTCGCCCGGCGCCCTGGCGGGCGAGGCCGACTGGGGCACCCCCGAGGAACTGGACGCCGCCTTCGCGGGCACCTGCGACACGGTGCGCCAGGGCATTCCGCTGATGTGGCGGGACCGCCGGTGGCAGATGCTCGACCGCGACCCGATCGACACCTGGGTGCACGGCCGTGTCGTCCTGCTCGGTGACGCCGCGCATCCGCCGCTCCAGTACATGGCGCAGGGCGCGATCATGGCGATCGAGGACGGCTGGGTGCTCGCCGCCCACCTCGCCCGGCAGGTCGGGACCGCCACACCGGACGCCTCGCCTGATTGGGACGCGGCGCTGGCGGCGTACGAGGCGGTCCGGGTGGAGCACTGCCGCCGGGTGCAGACCACGGCCCGCGCCTGGGGCGAGCTGTGGCATCTCGACGGAACGCCCCGGCTCCAGCGGAACGCGCTCCTTCGGGCACGGGACGTCCACGACTATTCCTTCACCGACTGGGTGTACGGCCCGACCGCCCTGACGCCGGACGAGCTGCCGCCCATGTTCGCGCCGATCCCGCTGTCCTCAGCGGTCGTCGAGGACGCGGAGGCCGTGCCCCGATCACGCGTGTGAGCCGGCGGCCGCCTCCCCTCGGAGGGCGAGGGGAGGCGGCCGCCGCGCCGGGCGTCAGCCCGAGCCGGTGATCACGCTGTCGATCCAGGTCGCGTGGACCGTCAGATCGGTGTAGATGCCCTTGCCCGTACGGCAGTCGGGAAGCCGCGGAGGCTCACTGGGGTCCTGCTCCAGAACCTCGACCCGGCTGAACGCCCCGATGAGGCGCCAGCCGCGGACGGTGCGGCGCAGCATCGGGCCGCCGGAGTCCCCGAAGCACGGACCGGTCGCCGTGTCGGGGTTGCCGGTGCAGACCTCGGAGTTCGGATCGATCGGCGCGCTGATGTTCACGCAGGCCGCGGGCTGGCGGACGGCCGAGTCGAGCTGTTGCAGCACCTCGGGCCTGCCCTCGTCCCCGCAGAACACGCCGGGCTGCGTGCATCCCCAGCCGAGCAGCCGGACCGACGCGCCGACGGGCTGCCGGACGTCCAGGCGGACCGGCGCGTTCGGCACCGGCTGGTCGAGCCGGACGAGCGCCAGGTCGAAGCGCGCCGGGCTGCCCTCGGGATGGGGGACGAACCGTTCGGCGCGGCGGGCGCTCCCGCCGCTGTCGAGACGCAGGCTCCCGACGCGGAGCTCGACGTCCTCGGGCGACTTGCCCGACACGCAGTGCTGGGCGGTGACGACCCAGTCGGCGGTGAGCAGGCTGCCCCCGCAGAAATGCCCGTCCCGGGCCGTCTGGAGGGACACCATGAACGAGTACGGCGCGGGCGCGTCGCTCCCGCCGATGATCATGGGGCTGACGGTGCCGCCGGACCCGGGCGGGCCGGGGTCGGCGGGCGCGGCCGAGGCGGCCGGTGCGGATAAGCCGAGACAGAGCAGCGCCGCGAGCGACGCGATCAGAGCTGAGCGAAGGTGGCGCAAGGCACGAATCCCTTCTTGAAGATCATTACGATTTAGATCGTGCCATATCCCCCTGACACAGCCCCGCCGCCACGGTCCCGCCACGGTCCCGCTACGAAAGTGCCTCCAGGCCCGCGGCCACCGCGAGGAGGCGCGGCTCGTCGTAGTGGCGTCCGATGAGCTGGACCCCGGCGGGACGGCCCTCCGGCGCGGCGCCCGGCGGGACGGACACCGCCGGGTGGCCCGTGTGGTTCGCGAGGGACGTCAGCCTCACCATGGCGGCCACGGCGTCCTCGGGACGACCGCCCAGCTCCACCTCCGTGCGGCCAAGCTCGGGCGGGTCGACGGCCAGGGTCGGCAGGGCGATGACGTCCACGCCGGTCAGGGCCTCGTCCACCGTGGCGCGCAGGATGGGACGGCCGCGCTGGGCCCGCAGGTACTCCTCGGTCGTGACGGCCGCGCCCGCCGCGATCCCGTCCTTCATCGGCGCGTCGTAGCGGTCCTCGGCCGCGCCGAAACGCCGCAGATGGTACGCGGCCATCTCGGCGGACAGCACCGGCCAGTGGACCGCCTTGACCTCGTCCTGGTCGGGCAACTCGACCGGGACGATCTCGGCGCCCCCCGCGCGGGCGGCGTCGACGGCGGTGCGGAAGTCCCGGAGGACGTGCGGCTCGGCGATGCCCAGATACTCGTCCGAGGGGACGCCGATCCGCGCACCGGCGAGGCCCGCGCCCACCGCCGGGTCGAAGCCACCCGATCCGCCCGTGCCGCCGGCGCCGCTGAGCAGGACGTCCAGCATCAGAGCCACGTCGGCCACCGTCCGGCCGATGGGACCGGCGTGGTCGAGCGACCAGGCCAAGGGGATGATCCCGTCGGTGGGGAGGAGACCGTAGGTGGGTTTGAGGCCGACGACCGCGCAGCACGCCGCCGGGATCCGGACGCTGCCGCCGGTGTCGGTGCCGATCGCCGCGAAGCACATCCCGGCGCGCACGGCCACCGCCGAGCCGCCGCTGGAGCCGCCCGCCGTCCGGCCCGGGTCGAACGGGTTGCGGGCCGGGCCGAGCGTGGTGAGCGCGAACTCGTCCATGGTGGTCGTGCCGACGATCACGGCACCGGCCTGCCGGAGCGCGCCGACCAGGGTCGCGTCACGGTAGGCGTACCGTCCTTCCAGGACGCGGGAACCGGCGTCCTGCGGCATGCCCGCCATCGCCACCATGCTCTTGACGGCGACGGGCACCCCGTCGAGGGGGCCGAGCGGCGTCCCCGCCGCCCACCGCCGCGCCGCCTGCTGTGCCTCCTCCCTCGCCTCGGTGGCGCGCGTGTGCGCGAACGCGCGAAGTTCGTCGGCGCCGATCCGGGCGAGCGCGTCCTCGACGGCGTCCACCGGGGTGAGGTCCCCGGCGTCGTACAGGTCGCGGAGTTCACGGATCGTGCGCGGAGTCCGCGACGCGGTGGTGGACATGGGGACCTCCCGGGTGTGTCGGTTCATCAGGCGTGCCAGACCTGCTCGGCGCCGACCCATGTGGACAGCACCGGAAGTTCCGCCAGCGCGTCCGGCTCGACGGTCAGCGGGTCGTCGCCGAGGACGGTGAAGTCGGCGAGGCCGCCCACGGCGATCCGGCCCTTCTCGTGCTGCTCGCCGGAGGCCGCCGCGGACCCCGCGGTGTACACCTCCAGCGCCTCGTACGGGGTGAGCCGCTGGTCGTCGCCGAGCACGGTGCCGTCCTGCGCGCGCCGCGTCGTCAGGGACCGCAGCGCGTACAGCGGCTCCAGCGGGCCGCACGGATGGTCCGACGACCCCGCGACCGTGATCCCGGCGTCGCGGAACGCGCGGTGCGGGCTGATCCGCGCGGCGCGGTCGGGACCGTAGTGATGGACGAGGTTGCGGCCGTGGTAGGAGATGAACGCGCCGAACGGCACCGGTATCACGCCGAGCGCGCGGATGCGCTCCACCAGCCCTGCATCGACCACCGAGCAGTGCTCGATGCGGTGGGTCTGGCCGGGGCGCGGGGGAGTGGCGGCGACCGCGGCCTCCATGGCGTCGAGCACCTTGGAGATCGCCAGGTCGCCGTTGGCGTGCACGGCGAGACGGCTGCCCGCCGCGTGCACCCGGTGGACGACCTCGGCGATCTCCTCGTCCGGCATGACCTGGATTCCGGCGGTGCGTTCGCCGAGCGCGCCCCGGTACGGGGTCCGGCACAGGCACGTGCCACCGGAGACCGCGCCGTCGGTCATCATCTTCACGCCGGTGAACCGCAGCCTCGTGTCGCCGAACCCGGTGCGCATCCCGAGGGCCCGTGCCGTGTCGAAGAACTCGTACCACAGCAGCATCCCGACCCGCGCGGTCAGCGCCCCGGCGTCCCGCGCGGCCTGGTACAGCGCCCAGTCCGCGGGGTGCACCATGGCGTCGCACACCGAGGTGATCCCGGCGGCGTTCATCCGGGCGAGCATCCGCCGCAGCGACTCCACCCGCGCCTCCATGGTCGGCTGCGGGACGAGCGGGGCCCGCGAACCGTGCCCGAGGTAGCCCTCCATCCAGGCCCGCTCGTACAGCACGCCCGTCAGCCGTCCACCGCCGTCGCGGACCAGTTCGCCGCCCACCGGGTCGGGGGTGTCCTCGCCGTACCCGGCGGCGGCCAGCGCCCGGGAGTTGGCGACTGCGCCGTGGTAGGAGTAATGGATGATCAGCACCGGGTGCCGGTCGGAGACCTGGTCGAGCAGGCCCCGGTTCACGCCGCCGCCGTCCTCGGTGCGGGAGACGTCGAAGTTGTGCCCGACCACCCACGCGCCCTCGGGCGTGACGGCCGCCCGTTCGGCGAGCGCCCGCCGCACCTGTTCCGCGCTGCCGGTGACGGTCGGCGCCAGATCGACGTACAGGCCGCCGTCGGCGAGCAGGGAGGGGTGGGCGTGCGCGTCGTCGAACCCGGGCAGCAGCACCCCGGACCCTAGATCGACGTCCTCGGCGCCGGGGAACCGGTCGCGCAGGTCGCGCCGGTCGCCGACCGCCACGACCCGCTCTCCGAGCGTGGCGACGGCCTCCGGCTCGTCGCCGTTCATGGTGAGGATCCGGCGGGCCGAGAAGATCCTGGTCCGGGACCTGCCGTCGGCGGGGACGGCGGCGTGCGGGCTCATACGAGCCCCGCCGAGTCGAGCAGCTTGAGCACGGGCACTCCGATCGAGGTGATGACGGTCATCGACATGACGCTGCCGATGAACGGATGGAAGTCGGCGGGCAGCCGCGCGGCGATGGCGCGGGCCAGCGGCGGACCGGCGGCGGCTGTAGAACTGCGCCTCGTGGTGTCGCCCAGGATCCACACGATCCATTCGTGGACGCCGCGGCCCGCCGGGCTCGTCGCCTCCGGGGCGGTCCCGGGCAGGTCGTCCGCCACGGCCCTCATCGCCAGGTTGAGCAGCACCGCGCCGCCGCAGACCAGCAGCAATTGCGTCGTCAGCCTCGGCCGGGGCGGTGCGACGATCTCGGTCGCCATGGCTGTGACCTCCTCGGACGGCCGTGCCGCGCGGTTTGCGCAAACGTTTGGCTATAACGTTTGCCCAATCACAGACTGCTACCCTGGACGCTGTCAAGAGCCGGTTGCACGGGAAATGCGGATATCAGCGGTGGTCATGCAAGGGGCGAAAAGCGCGACCGACGTGACCCGGGCCGCCGATCCGGCGCCGCCCGCGCCGGGCGGGCGGGCGACGCTGAAGACGATCGCCGACCTCACCGGGCTGCACGTGTCCACGGTCTCCCGGGTGCTGAACGGCACCACGACCGGCGCGCGGGCCGCGTCGGCGGCGACCGCCGAACGGATCAGGCAGGTCGCCCGGGAGGTCGGCTACGTGCCCGACATCCAGGCGGCCGGACTGCGCCGGCAGAGTTCACGGCTGCTCGGCGTCATGATGGCCAGGCTGACCGACCAGGTGCTCGCCTCCATATATGAGGGTGTCGAGCGCGCCGCGACCCGCCACGGCTTCCACACCATGGTCAGCAACACCTGGGACGATCCGGCCACCCGCCAGGCCCATGTCGCGATGCTGCTGTCCCGCCGCGTCGACGCGATGATCTTCGGCGACGCGCATGTGGACGGGACGTTCCTCGCCGAGTTCGCCGCGCACGGTGTCCCGTTCGTGCTGGTCAACCGGCGGGCCGCCGACCATCCCTCGGTCACCTGCGACGACGTGGAGGGTGGCCGCCTGGCCGCCGAGCACCTCTACGCGCAGGGCCATCGTGTGGTGGGCGTGGTGGCCGGGCTGCCGTACGCGGCCAACGGCATCGACCGCACGACCGGCTTCACCCGCTACTTCGCCGAACGGGGCCGTCCCGTGCCCGGCGACCATGTCGTGCACGCCAGCTTCGACGCGGCGGGCGGCGCCCTGGCCGCCGAACGGCTGCTCGACCTCGACCCCCGTCCCTCGGCGATCTTCGCGGTGAGCGACTTCGCCGCCATCGGCGTGCTCGGCGTGCTCCGCGAGCGCGGGCTGCGCGCCGGACGGGACGTCGCCGTGGTCGGCTTCAACGACGTGCCGATCGCCGCGCAGCTCACGATCCCGCTCAGCAGCGTCCGCAACCCGATGCACGAGGTCGGCGCGCGGGGCGTCGACCTTCTCGTCCGCCTGATGCGCGGCGAACCGGTCGACCGCATCACGCTGGCCCCGGAACTTCGCGTACGCGAATCCAGCGCGCTCCCGTACCCCGGCGCCTGAGCTCGTTCCTGGCCGTGACCGGCCATGTTTTACCTCACGTAGTCACGCCTTGACGACGCGCAGACGCCTGTATCATCCTTTCTTGACCGAACATGTATAGAAGGTGGGGTAACGGCATGCCTGGACGCACGATCGGGTGGCTGCTGGGGATGGCCGCGATCGTCGCGGGAGCGGCGGCCTGCGGCGGGTCGGCCGACGCCGGGGGCGGGAAGGTCCGGCTCTCGCTGGTGGCCTACTCCACGCCCCAGGCCGCGTACGAGGAGATCATCAAGGAGTACCGCAAGACGCCGGAGGGCAAGAAGGTCACGTTCACCAAGTCGTTCGCCGCGTCCGGCGAACAGAGCCGGGCCGTGGCGTCCGGCCTGAAGGCCGACATCGTCGCGCTGTCCCTGGAGCCGGACATGACGCGCCTCGTCGACGGCGGCTTCGTCGCCCCCGACTGGAACACCGGGCCGGAGAAGGGGATGGTCACCGACTCCGTGGTGGTCCTGGCCACCCGCAAGGGCAACCCGAAGAACGTCAGGACGTGGGACGACCTCACCAGGCCCGGTGTCGAGGTCATCACCCCCAACCCCTTCACCTCGGGTGGGGCGCGTTGGAACGTGATGGCCGCCTACGGCGCCAAGGCGAACAAGGGCGCCGACAAGGCGACGGGCACCGCGTACCTGCACACCCTGTTCAAGAACGTTCCCGTCCAGGACTCCAGCGCCCGCAAGTCGCTGCAGACCTTCTCGGGCGGCAAGGGCGACGTGCTCCTCGCCTACGAGAACGAGGCGATCTTCGCGCAGCAGAGCAAGCAGCCCCTCGACTACACGGTGCCCGACTCCACGCTCCTGATCGAGAACCCGGTGGCGGTGACGAAGAACAGCGCCAACCCGGAGGAGGCCCGCGCCTTCCTCAAGTTCCTGTACGGCAAGAAGGCGCAGGAGATCTTCGTCAAGAACGGCTACCGGCCCGTGACCGACGGCGTTCCCGGCGCCGAGAAGTTCCCGCGGCCGTCCGGCCTGTTCACCATCGCCGACCTGGGCGGATGGAAGAAGGTCACCAGCGAGTTCTTCAACCCCAAGGGCGGCATCATGGCCGAGGTCGAGAAGAGCATCGGCGTCTCGGTGGAGGGCTAGGACTCCGTGGCGACGAGCGAGACGACCCCGGACGTGTCGGCGGAGGGCGTGTCCCAGGACGCGCCCTCGGCCGGGACGGCGCCGGATGAGACGGCGCATGACGTGCCCCGGGACATGACGAAGCGGGACGGGTCGGCCGGGCGGCCCCGCAGGTTCACGGGCACCGGGCGGTGGCCGGTCGGCGACGGAACCGCGATCGGTCTCGGCACCGTGACGATCTTCCTGAGCGCGGTGGTCCTGATTCCGCTGGGCGCCGTGATCTGGAAGAGCGCCGAGCAGGGCCCCGGCGGGTTCTGGGACGCGATCACCACCCCGGACGCCTGGGCCGCGCTGAAGCTCACCGTCATCGCCTCCCTGTTCGTGGCGCTGGTGAACCTGGTCATGGGCACGCTGATCGCCTGGGTGCTCGTGCGCGACTCCTTCCCCGGGAAGGGCGTGGTCGACCTGCTGATCGACCTCCCGTTCGCGTTGCCCACCATCGTGGCGGGCCTCGTCCTGCTGACGCTGTACGGGACCGACAGCCCGGTCGGCATCACGCTGGCCTATACGCGGATCGGCGTGGTGGTGGCGCTGCTGTTCGTGACGCTGCCGTTCGTGGTCCGCACCGTCCAGCCGGTCCTGTTGGAGTTGGACAAGGAGATGGAGCAGGCCGCGGCGTCGCTGGGCGCGGGAAACTGGACGATCTTCCGGCGGATCATCCTGCCGAACCTGGTCCCGGCCATGCTGGCCGGAACGGCCCTGGCCTTCACCCGCGCCGTCGCGGAGTTCGGCTCGACGGTCCTGATCTCCGGGAACGTTCCGTTCAAGACCCAGGTCGCCGCCGTCCACCTCTTCGGCCAGATCGAGAGCGACAACACCGCCGCCGCCGCCGCGATCTCGACGGCGCTGCTCACGTTGTCGCTGCTGGTCCTGCTGGCGATCGACCTGCTGCGCCGATGGGGGGCCCGCCGTGGTTAAGCACGTGCTCCGCGTGATCGTCCTGATCTATCTGCTGTTCCTGCTGATCCTGCCGGTGGCGCTGATCGGCTGGCGGACGTTCGGCGACGGGCCCGGCCCGTTCATCGACGCGCTCACGACGCATTCGGCGCTGCACGCCTTCCAGGTGACCCTCGTGGTCGCGGGCTGGGCCGTGGTCCTCAACACCGTGTTCGGTGTGGTGGCCGCGCTGCTGCTCGCCCGGCACGAGTTCCCGGGCAAGCGCCTGCTCAACGCGCTGATCGACCTGCCGCTCGCGGTGTCCCCGGTCGTGGTCGGCCTGGCGCTGATCCTCGTGTACGGCACGTTCAGCCCGGTCGGCGGCTGGTTCGAGGGCCGCGGCATCCAGATCATCTTCTCCACGCCGGGCATGGTGCTGGCGACGGTGTTCGTGTGTCTGCCCCTGGTGGTGCGCTCGATCGTCCCGGTCCTGGAGGAACTCGGAGACGAGCAGGAGCAGGCCGCGCGGACGCTGGGGGCGGGCGGCTGGCAGACCTTCCGCCGCGTCACCCTGCCCAGCATCCGGGCGGCGCTCGGCTACGGCATCGTGCTGTCCCTGGCCCGCGCGCTGGGGGAGTACGGCGCGGTCGCCGTCGTCTCCGGCCGGACGGTCGACGAGACCCAGACCCTGACCCTGTTCGTCGAGGAGCGATTCGAGAACTTCGACGTGCAGGCGTCCTACTCCGCCGCGCTCGCGCTGGCGGTCCTCGCGGTCGCCGGGCTGTTGGCGACCAAACTTCTGCGACCCAGGGACGGCTCCTGATGGCGATCGAGATTCGTGGTGTGAACAAGTCCTTCGGCGACGCCGCCGTGCTGCGCGACGTGTCGGTGGACGTGACCTCCGGCTCCCTGACCGCGCTGCTCGGTCCGAGCGGCGGCGGCAAGTCGACGTTGCTGCGCGTGATCGCGGGGCTGGAGCGTCCCGACTCGGGCCAGGTGGTGATCTCCGGCCGGGACGCGACCAGGCTGCCGCCGCAGCGCCGCGACGTGGGGTTCGTCTTCCAGCACTACGCCGCGTTCAAGCACATGACGGTCTTCGAGAACGTCGCGTTCGGGCTGCGGATCCGCAAGCGTCCGAAGGACGAGATCAAGAAGCGCGTCGGGGAACTGCTGGACCTGGTCCACCTCGACCAGTTCGCCGAGCGTTACCCCGCGCAGCTGTCGGGCGGGCAGCGGCAGCGCATGGCCCTGGCCCGGGCGCTGGCCGTGGATCCCGAGGTGCTGCTGCTGGACGAGCCGTTCGGCGCGCTCGACGCCCAGGTCCGCAAGGAGCTGCGGGCCTGGTTGCGCCGCCTGCACGACGAGGTGCACGTGACGACCGTCTTCGTCACCCACGACCAGGAGGAGGCGATCGAGGTCGCCGACACGATCGTGTTGCTGGCCGACGGGGTCGTCCAGCAGCAGGGGGCGCCCGCCGAGATCTACGACAACCCGGCGAGCCCGTTCGTGATGCGCTTCCTCGGGCCCGTCACCGAGATCGACGGTCGGCTGATCCGACCGCACGACGTGGAGATCCGGACCGAGCCGGGGGAGGGCACGAGCCCGGCCGTCATCACGCGGGTGGTGCGCCTCGGGTTCGAGGTCAGGGTCGAGTTCACGGTGCGGGGGGCCGAGGGAGAACAGGCCGCCTGGGCCCAGCTGACCAGGGAGACCGTCGAGCGGATCGCGATCGAGGAGGGCGCCGAGGTGCACGTTCGACCCCGCCCGGCGATCAAGCATAGTATTCAGATTGCTTAAGTAGGAAATAGCTGCCATGCTCGTGCCATGACAATCAGCACGACCACATCACGGGGTTCTGTACTGGCCGCTACCGCCGCCGAGCTGGCGGAACGCTCCGCCGAATGGTTGCCGCGCGTGCGGTTGGACCCGCAGGGACGCTGGTACGAGCGCCTGCACCGGTATGACGATCAGGAGATCTGGCTGATCAGTTGGTTGCCCGGCCAGACGACGGGATTGCATGATCACGGCGGTTCGCGCGGTGCCTTCGCGGTCGCTCTCGGTAGTCTCGAGGAGCGGGATCTGAGCGGAGTGCGCGAGATCACGCCGGGGCGGGCCCGCGCGTTCGGTCCCGAGTACGTGCACGAGGTCCGCAACGGGTCGTTCGCGCCCGCGGTCAGCGTCCACGTGTACTCGCCGCCCCTGACGACCATGAACCGTTACGACCTGGTCGGCGACCGGCTGGTGCGCCTGGCCACCGAGGAGGCCGCGCAGTGGTGAGCAGCCCACGGACCATCGACGACGTCCTGGCCGAGGCCCGGTCGCGCCTGCGGCGCCTGACCCCCGAGGCGGCGCACGCACGGTGGCGGGCGGGCGACCTCCTGGTCGACATCCGCCCCGCCGCCCAGCGCGCGGACGAGGGTGAGGTGCCCGGCGCGCTCGTGATCGAACGCAACGTCCTGGAGTGGCGGCTCGACCCGGCGTCCGACGCGCGCATCCCGCAGGCGACCGGCCACGACCTGCGCGTGATCGTCCTGTGCTCGGAGGGCTACACCTCCAGCCTGGCCGCCGCGTCGCTGCAGGACCTCGGCCTGCGCCACGCGACCGACGTGGCCGGGGGCCTCCGCGCCTGGCGCGCGGCGGGCCTGCCCGTGACCGGTGGTGAGCCCGCCTCGCCCGGTCGGGCAGAATCGGTGGTGTGAGATATGCGCTGTTGATCTGCGACGACGAGACCGACGCGCCGAGCAACGAGGAGATCGCGGCCGACCCGGCGCACCGGGCGTGGTGCGCCGACGTGGCACGGCGCGGCGCCGAGGTGATCGGCGTCCGGTTGCGCCCCGTGGTCGACGCGACCTCGGTCCGGGTCCGCGAGGGCGAGACGCTGATCTCCGACGGGCCGTACGCCGAGACCAAGGACTTCGTCGGCGGCGTGGTGATCATCGACTGCGCGGACCTGGACGAGGCCATCCAGATCGCCGCGGGCCATCCCTACGCCCGCCGGGGCGGCATCGAGATCCGTCCCCTCTGGGAATGAGCGCGCCTGACGACCGCGTCCGGACGGCGGTCGACGCGGCCTACCGGGACGAATGGGGTCAGGTCGTTGCGACGCTGATCGCGGTCACCGGCGACTGGGACCTGGCCGAGGACTGCGCGCAGGACGCTTTCGCCGCCGCGCTGACCACCTGGGCGCGGGACGGCGTTCCCCGCCGGCCCGGCGCGTGGCTCACCACGACCGCCCGCAACCGCGCCATCGACCGGTTGCGCCGCGACGCCACGGGGACGGCCAAGCTTCGCGGGCTCGCCGCCCTGACGACCGTGCCGGGCGGTCCCGGCGAGCCGCCGCCGGAGCCGCTTCCGGACGAACGACTTCGGCTGATCTTCACCTGCTGCCATCCGGCGCTGCCGTTCCCGGCCCGGGTCGCGCTCACGTTGCGCACGCTCGCCGGGCTGAGCACCGCCGAGATCGCCCGGGCCTTCCTGACCGCGGAGCCCGCCATGGCGCAGCGCCTGGTCCGCGCGAAACGCAAGATCCGGGAGGCCGGCATCCCGTACCGGGTGCCGCCCGCCGAGCACCTTCCGGAACGGCTCGCCGCCGTCCTCGCCGTCCTCTACCTGATCTTCAACGAGGGCTATGACGAGGACGACCGGCACCCGGCGCTGACGGCGGAGGCGATCGGCCTCACCAGGGTCCTGGTGACGTTGATGCCCCGCGAGCCCGAGCCGCGCGGACTGCTCGCGCTGATGCTGCTGCACGAGGCCCGCCGCGCGACGCGCACCCGCGGCGGCGTCCTGGTCACCCTGGAGAATCAGGACCGCTCCCGGTGGGACCGGGAGTTGATCGCCGAGGGCGTGGCGTCGCTCGACCGGGCGATGGCCCTCGGCCGCCCCGGCCCGTACCAGGTGCAGGCCGCCATCGCGGCCTGCCACGCCACCGCGCCCGACGCGGCGAGCACGGACTGGTCGCAGATCGCGGCCCTGTACGGCGAGCTGGCACGGCTGGCGCCGTCCCCGGTGGTGGAGCTCAACCGCGCCGTCGCGGTCGCGATGGCCGACGGCGTCGCGGCGGGCCTCGCCCTCGTCGACGAGCTCACGGCGTCGGGGCGGCTCGCCGGATACCACCTGCTCCCCGCGACCCGGGCCGACCTGCTCCGCCGGGACGGCCGCGCCGCCGAGGCCAGGGCGTCCTACGAGGAGGCGCTGAAGCTGGCGCCCACCGAGCCCGAACGCCGCTACCTGACCGCCCGCCTCCGCGAACTCTGACCTCCGCGGCCGGGCCGGTCACTGCCCGTAGGAGTTGCGCAGGAACTCGTTGAGCTCCTTGCCCGACTTGTCGCGTACCTGCTGAACCAGCCGGTCGTACGCGTCGTCGAGCGCGGAGACGACGTCGGTGCGTCCGGACAGCTCCGCCGCCCGGAGCGAGGACGTGATCTGGTCGACGGTGGTGGCGCCGACGGGGCAGAAGGCCACCCCGGGCTGGCTGAGCGCCCAGTGGATCGCCAGGGCCTCGATGGACTGGCCGCAGTCCGCCGCGATCGGCCGCAGGTCGTTGACCACCCATTCCCGGAGGACCCCGCGGGGCTCGTCCCCGAAGATCGGCAGCCCGCCGCGGATGTCGCCGTCCCGCAGGGACCATTCGTCGAGCGCCTTGCCGGTCAGCAGGCCCCACTCGATGACGTTGTAGGGGACGAGCCCGATCCCGTTCCGCGCGCAGTACTCGCGAACGTCGCGGTCACCGGACTGGTCGATGAGGCTGAGACGGTTCTGCACATGGCTCACGGCGCCGTCGTGGTTGTATTCCTCCAATTGCGGCAACGTCACGTTGCAGACGCCTATCTCCCGGACCTTGCCCTGGTCGCGCAGGTCGAGCATCGCCTGGATGGTCTCCGCGAACGAGGCGTCGGTCGCCTTCGTCGTGGACGTGAGATAAAGGTCGATATAGTCAAGCCCGAGGTGCCGCAGGGAGTCCTCGCACTGGGCCGTCACGGCGGCGCGGCTGCCCGCGCGCCTGGACTCCCGGTCCTTGACGCAGAGCGTTCCCAGCGCGAAACGGTCACGGTCGACCGACCGGAGGATCGAGCCGACCAGAGAGTCGACGCCCTCGTAGTACGGCGCCGTCTGGATGTACCGTCCACCGCCGTCGAGAAATGCGTGGACGATCCTTTCCGCCTCCTCCGCCGTGACGCGACTGAAAACGTTACTGAATGGGAAAGTCCCCAGGCCGATACCTTCAGCGATCATGTGGCTCTCCCCGCAGTCGGCAACTCGTTGACCGTGCCGGAATCCGTTCCGGAATCTTCCCGTCCCGCCCGTACTCGGGTGGCCCGAGGGCCATCCGAGTGCGTCATGTTTCGCGGAGACAGGGATAGTTTGCCAGCTGCTCCCCGGTCGCGGAAGGGATCGACGGATGTGAGCGGCTCCGAGGTAAGCGGCCCCGCCCGGAATGGCGGGGGCGCGTTCGACGCGGATTGCCGGGAAGCCGGCGCGCGGCACCGTCCCGGGCCCCCGCGGTCGGCTGGGGACGCTCCGCCTGTGGCCCGCGGTGAGCGTCGCACGGTCGTCCACCGTGGCCGTCCCGCCGTAGCGGCGCGGCGTGCGTTCCGGCGGCATGGCAGGGAGGGCGTCGTCGACATGGATGGGTGCGATGTCCGGATTCTTGGCGACGACCGTCGCCTCGGCAGAACCTGGCCACATCGCGGGCCGGTGATTCGGGGGAAACGTGGTTTAGATGGTGATGAGGTTGAGAATGGTCGTATCATGGCCGATCCGGCGCCGGGTTCGACCGCGACGGAACGGCGCGGCCGTGACCACATCCGAGGGAGTGTCCAGCATGCCCGAAGGCGAGCACTTCCACCCCGAGGTCCGGGTGATGAAACCCGGTCGCGGCGGAGAGGTCGAGCTGGGCCAGACGATCGTCCTGACGTACGAGGCCGCGTTCTCCGAGGCCGAGCTGGAGGCGGGAGAACCCTTCGAACGGTCGGGCGAGTTTCCCCGGATGCTCGCTTTCACCCTAGGCGCGCGTCAGCTCGATCCCGTTCTGGAAACCGCCCTCCTGGGCGCCTCGATCGGTGATTCACTGCGCATTCGTCTACCCGGCGGTGCCATGCGCGGTTCGTTCGGCCGGGAAAGGTTCCCCGAGGACGCGGATGTCTGGCTTGATCTGAACATCTCGACCAAATCCTGGAAGGTCACCGCGGACGAGTCCCATACGATGTTCGCTCCCCTAGAGGATCCCCTGTAAAGAAATACGGCTGCCCTGCGAAACGCGTGACGGTGAGGTGCACCATGGTCGTACACACTGCGGGATTCCTGGAGGACAGTCGTCGCTATTTGTTCGACGACGGGCAGTTGCGCGGAGTCTACGAACGGCTCGGCGCGCGAGAGACCCGCCGCGGGCTCGACATCGGCTGCGGCACGGGACACTTCACCAGGATCGTCGCCGACCTGTGTCCGGAGGGCCGGTGGTACGGCGTCGACCTCGACGCGCCCGTCCTGGCTCACGCGGCCAGGCCGGCGGACGCCCATCTCCGACCCGCCTATCTTCAGGCCGATGGAGGGCGGCTGCCCTTTCGCGACGGGACGTTCGACACGACGAGCTGCCATTTCCTGCTGGCGCGGATCAGCGCGCGCAAGGTCTCCGAGGTCCTCCGGGAGATGGCGCGGGTGACGGATCCGGACGGCCGGCTGATCTTCGTGGAGCCGTGCCTCGGGCTCACGTCCGTGCACTTCGCCGGTGACGGCGAGGCGAGCCGGGCCCTCGAACGCGTCCGCCGCGCGAAGGCGGACGTCGAACGCGGCGTCAACGACATCGACGAGAACCTCCCCCTCCGGCTGCCCGGGTTGCTCAACGGGCTGGGCTACGACGTGGCGCACTGCGAACTGCTGGCCGGTGCCTGGTGGAGCGTGCTCCCCGATCGCCGGACACACCAGGACCCGGAGTTCGAGCCCTGGCTGACTCGCCGCCACGAGGCGTTCGACCGGCCCGACGCGAGCGCGACCCTCGGCCGGTTCGGGCGCCACGAGGGAGGCGCGGCGCCGCTCAGGCACGGGCCGGACCGGGCACCCGTCGCGGTGCGGGACGCCTACCGGCGCGCGGGCGTGGAGGATGGGACGTTCGACGCGATTCGGAGAGCCCGCGCCCGCGTGGCGGCCGCGGAACTCGCGGCACGCGGGCGGCCCGCCGAGCTGAGCCTCGAAGTGCTTCCCGTGCTGTGCGTCGCCGCTCGGCGGGCGTCGTGAGCGAGGTCGTCGTCCTGGTCGGGTTCGACTGCGACTGCCCGCGCATCCAGTACGGCGTCTCCGGCGGCCAGGAGCACCTCCACCACACCGTCCTCGGCGTCATGGAGCGGATCACCGACCTTCTGCTGCGGGCGGGGGCGGGACACACGTACTTCCTCAACGGCGGTTTCCTCGAACTCGCCCGGCATCTCGGGACCGAGGCGAGGCTGGCGGCGGTGCTCGACGCGGACCCGGTGGAGGCGGGCGACCACGGCTACTCCCACCGGCCGTACGTTCCGGTCGCCGGCCGCCCCGACTACCGTCCGCTGGACGTGACCGAGATCGAACTGGAGCTCCAGCTGACCCGCCGGCTTCTGGAACGGGTGTGCCCGCGCCCCGCGGTCGGGGTGCGCACCCCGCTGGGCCACCCCGGCGGGCTCCGCGAGCACGACACGATCACGGAGAGCCTGAAGCGGCAGGGCGTCCGCTACGTCTCGTCCGACCTGCGCGATCCCGACTCGCGGCCGCACGCGGCGCTGGTCGACGGCTCCGGCGCCGCCCGGCAGCCGTACCGCTACCGCAACGGTCTCCTGGAGATGCCGTCCCACGGCCACCACGACTCCCACTTCGAACGCGCCGCCCGCGCAGCGCCCGACCGCGCCGACGTCCGCCGCCAGGCTTACGAGCACTACCGGCGGCTGATCGAGGACGCGGCGACGCTCGCGGTCGGGCGCGACCACCCGGTCTACGTCGGCCTCGTGCTGCACCCGTCGAGCATCGCCTGGTACGACCCCGACTGCCGGGTGCTCGACCGGCTCGTCGGGGTCGGCGGAGGCGACGGCCCGGTCCCCGTGACCTTCATGTCCTACCGGGCGGGCGCGGAGCACTCGGCGCGTCGCCGGACGACCCCCCATCCCACCCGCCCGTGACCCGAGGAGGAGCCTTGCCGCCGACCGACGAACAGTTCGGCCGAGCCGTGCGCGTCATCGCGAGACTTCCCATGCTCGCCACCGAGCGTGACCGGCAGGCGATCGTCATCGCGACCGGCTTCCAGTCGCTGCTCCCGGTCATCGACATCTCCGGATCACCGATCAGCGCGAGCACGATGCTGCTCGACGCGCTCCGGCGGCGGGGTCGCCTCCCGGACGGGCGGACCGCGTTCGCGGCGTTCCTCACCGCCCTCGCCGAGATGATGGAGGGGGCGGTCGCCGACGACCTCATGGCGATCGTCGAGGACGTGGGCGAGCCCACGCCGATCACGGTTCCCGGTTCCGACCTGCCGCCGCAGCCGCCGGAAGAGAAGATCATCGGCACGAACACGCTGCGGCCGGTCGAGTTCCTCCGGCTCGGCGCGCGGGCCGGCGAGTCGGTGGCCCGCCTCAGCGTGCGGGTCGGGGTCCGCGTCCGTTACGGCACCTGTTTCCTGCTCGGCGGCGGTGTCATCGTCACGAACAACCATGTCCTGGCGGACGCGGAGACGTGCCGCCACGCACGCGCGGAGTTCAACCTGCTCGCCGACACGGAGGCGACGGGCGAAGGCGTGAGGTCCTACCGGCTGGATCCCGACCGGTACTTCGTCACCGACACGCGGTTCGACCTCACCGCGGTGGCCATCGCGGACGCGGCGGACCGTGAGGTCGCGACCCGACTGGCGACGCGACCGCTCACCGTGGGGGACCGGGTCAACATCGTCCAGCACCCCCAGGGCGGCTTCAAACAGGTGTCCTTGCAGAACAACCAGGTGACCTATGTCGACGCCGTGCGCGCCCAGTACCGGACGACGACCATGCCCGGGTCGTCCGGTTCCCCCGTCTTCGACGACGACTGGAACGTCGCGGCGGTGCATTGCCGCGGCGGCCATCTCCAGCGGGGGAGCCGGCAAGAGGTGGTCTTCACCAACGAGGGGACGTTGTCGTCCGCTCTGGCGAAACTGCTGCCCTAGTGGTGGAGGGTGACCGTTGGCCCGTGTACTGGTCAGTCCGGTGGACACGTCGTCGGGGCTCAACGTCGTGCGCGGTCTCCGTTCCGCGCACGACGTCCATGTGACCGGCCTGTCCCGGACCGGGCGCCACGCGGCCCGCGCCTTCTGCGACCGGTTGGTCGTCGTGCCCGACGGGCGGGAGCGCATGGCCCGCATCCGGGACGAGTGCCGTGCCGGTCGCGTCGACGCCGTGCACCCCGGTCACTCGACGGACCTGCTCGCGCTGTCCGAACTGGCCCGCCGGGATCACGGCGTCCGGACGCGGACGCTGCTGCCGCCGCCCGAGGTCGTGGACCTGTGCGGCGACAAGCTCCGGTTGGGCGAAGCGTTGACCGGTCACGGGATCCGCACCGTCGCGACACGTCCGCTCGACGCCGCCGACACCGACATCCCGGTCCCGGCCTTCGTGAAGCCGCGGTACGGGACGGGCTCGGTGGGCGCCGCGATCGTGTGGGACCGCGCGGAGCTGCCGGTCCTGGTCCGCGGCGGCGCCGCGATGGTCGTCCAACCGTTGCTGCGCGGCACGGAGGTCACCGTCGACTACCTCGCCGGTCACGACGGAGATCTGGTCGCGTGCACGCCGCGGGCGCGGCTCCGCGTCGCGGCGGGCAAGACGGTCGTCGGCCGGACCCTTCGGGCGCGGGACTTCCGGGACCTGGTCGCCGCCGTGATCACGGCGCTCGGTCTGCGCGGGGCCGGGAACGTCCAGCTCTTCACGTGCCCCGAGGGTCCCGTCGTCACCGACGTCAATCCGCGGTTCGCCGCCGGGGGGCTGATGCTGTCGGCCGCCGCCGGAGTGAACCTGCCGCTGCTGGCGACCCGCCTGATCATGAGCGCGTCCGTCACCGTTCCGGACCCGCGGGCCGGGGTGGAGATGTACCGGTACGAGACCGAAGTGTTCGACTACCCGTGAGGAGGGCGATCCGTGGTCCTCGAGGACGATCTGCGGGAGCGGGTCCTCAACGTCCCGCACATCTCGAGAACGGCCACGCGCGAGGCGCTTCTGCTGTGTCTCCCGCGCCGGATCTCCGAGCGGGTGCCACTGGCGGAGACGGCGCGTGTCTTCGCCGAGAAGCTGGCGCAGGCGGTCGTCGAGGCCGATCACTGGCGCCGTGGCGAGAACGTCCGCGCGCTTGAGGCCGCGTGCCGCGACCTGAGCGGAGCCCCGGACGAGACGTCGGCGCGCCCTTCCTCCCTCTCCGCCCCGATGTCGCGCTACCTGTCGACGCTCGCCGACGAGCTGCACCACGTGGAGCTGTCGCACATCCTCGCGCAGGGGCTGGTCGAGGTGCAGCTCGCCACCGTCTACTGCCGCCTCAGCTGCGACGCGGCGATCAGCGTCCGCGTCCGGGACGGCGACATAGCGGAATGGCGCATCCGGAGAAGGACCTTGTCGGGAGGCGCCGAGGAATGGCCCGCGCCGACCCTGCGGGAACCGGCGATGGCACGGCTCCTGGACCGCATCCGGGATGAGATCTTCCACGGGCGGTTCCAGCGCCCCACGGAGCGGTTGCCCGTGGTGGCGCGGCCGCTGTCCGCCGACGGGGTCCTGCATCTCTACTATCCCCTGTCGCCGCTGGAGGCGGCCTCCCTCGCCGACCATCTGATCATCGTCGGCGAGGCGGGCAGCGGGAAGAGCACGGTCACCAGGTACCTCGCCTACACCCTCGCCCAGCGTGCCCTCGGACGGCCGGTCGCGACACAGGAACTGCTGACCGTCGACAGGACGCTCGTGCCGATCTACGTCCGGATCGCCGACTTCACCCACTGGGCCGTCAAGCAGAACATCAGCCGCGACATCGGCACCGACCATCTGCTCGACTACGTCGCGGAGCAGTTCGCCGGGGACGACGCGATCCGCGACGCGTTGGAAGGGGCGCTGAACGCGGGTGAGGCGTGGCTCATCTTCGACGGGCTGGACGAGTCCCGCGGCTCTGCCGCCCTGAACGCGAACCTGGAGGAGCGCTACCGCCGGATGACCCGGCTGGTGAACCTGGTGGCGGCGCGGGGTTCGCGTGTGCTGCTCACCTCCCGTCCCTTCGCCACCGGCGAGTACGGCCAACCCCTGTTCGCCGCGGGCTTCGTCTCGGTGGACCTGTGCGGCATGGCGGACCACGAGATCGAGTTCTACTGCCGCCGCACCCTGTCCGCCATCGGCTGCCGTCCCGCCGACGTGGACCGGCACTGGACGCAGCTACGCCGGTGGATCGACCGCGTGGACGCCGACTTCAAACGGCGGGCCCTGTTCGTCACGCTCCTGTGCCTGGTCGAGTACCGCCACGGTGTCGCCAACCTCACCGCCAGCCGCGTCGACCTGCTGAGACAGGCGTACGAGCTCATGGTCTGGCGCTGGCCGGACAACAAACGCTCGGTCGGCGGCACCGGGAAGGAGCTGCCGTACTCGGTGAACGACGCCCGGCTGAACTCCGCGCTGGAGGTGGTGGCGTTCGAGACGCTCGCCCACGAACCGTCGTGGGACACCGGGTCCGACACCGAGGACGACATCGACAAGGGCCGGTTCTACCGGGAGCTGGACGTCTTCCGCGAGCAGATGTTCGAGGTCCTGGAGTTCCTCATCGAGGACTCCGGGCTCCTCCGGGTGGTCGGCCCCAAGTCGCTGCGGTTCAGTTTCCGCATCATCCAGGAGTTCCTCGCCGCCACCCATGTCGCGGACACCGGCCGCTTCACCGAGCTGCTGGGCCTCGCCGCCGAGCAGACCGGCCCCTGGGCAGAGACGCTTTCGCTGTTGGCCGAGATGTTGAGTTCCGATGACGACCGTTCCTGGGTGAACAAACTGATCGACGCCGCCGTGACGACGGTGCGGGCGAAACCCGACCATGCCGACAGCGCCGCCTGGGTCCTCGGCCGGTTGCTGCGCGACGAGAAGAGCGCGCGCATGTCGGCGGAGTACGCGGACACGGTCCGGGAGATGCTGACCCGGGTGCTGGTCTCCCCGGCGCTCAACGCCGGTCAGCGCGACGATGTCGGGAGAGCGCTGTCCGTCGTCGGTGACCGGCGGCCCGGGGTCGGTGTGCGGGCGGGCGTGCCGGACCTGGAATGGGTCGACGTGCCCGGTGGGCGGGTCCGGCTGGGCCTTGAGGAGGAGGCCTTCGCCGAGGCGCTGCGGCTCGGCGGCAGCCGCGAGTTCCTCGCCCCCGAGACGCCGTCCTACGAGATCTCGCTGGACGGCTTCCGCATCTCCAGGTACCCCGTCACGGCGGCCCAGTACGCCGCCTTCTGGGAGGACGAGGGCGGCGCGTCCGACGAGCGCTGGTGGGACGCGGGAGGGTGGCCGGTCTCGTCCGGCCCGCCCGTCGTGCCACCGGCCGAACGCAACCATCCGGCGACCGAGGTCTCCTGGTACGAGGCGATGGCGTTCGCCAGGTGGCTGTCGGCCCGGCTGGGTGTTCACGTCTCCCCGCCGACGGAGGCGCAGTGGGAGCACGCGGCACGCTGGGGCCGGTCGGCCGCGACGGTGTCGCCGGGAGACCCCCTCGCGTTCAACGGCCACGCGACCGGGCTGGGCGGGCCGAACGCGGTGGGCGTCTTCGGGGAGAACCGGCTGGGCGTCGCCGACATGATCGGCAACGTGTGGGAGTGGTGCACGTCGGCGTACACCGACGACTCGGGCCGCGTGTTCGGGTACCCCTACGATCCGGACGACGGCCGGGAGTCCCTCTCGCTGTCGGACACGTGCTACCGGGTCGTCCGCGGTGGTTCCTACACCAACGTCGACTTCATGCTCCGTCCGACCGTGCGGGGACACGACCGGCCGATGTTCCGCGCCCGTCGGCAGGGGTTCCGGCTGGTGTGCCCCCTCCCGGAGACGACGGGTTCCGAGACGACGGGTTCAGTCGATGGAACGCCGTCCTGACGTCGGTTCGGCGTGCGTCGGTTCGGCGTGCGCCGGTTCGGCGTGCGCCGGCCGCGTCGCGCGCAACGCGTCCAGCGCACGGCCGAGGATCTCGTGCCACCCGGTCGCGCGGTAGGGGTAGGCGAACGGTCCGGCGCGCCGGACCCTGGCGATGCCGGCGGCGATCCCGGCGGGTTCGGTCCCGGCCACGACCGCGATGCCCCGGTCGATGAGATCGCCGTTCCCGGAGAAGGTACGGACCAGGACCGAGCGCTTCCCGAGTATCGCGGCCTCCCGCGGCATCGTCCCGGAGTCGGTGATGAGGAACGGGGACGCGGCGATGAGCCGCCAGGTCTCCCGTGGCGTGTGCCCATCGCGCGGTTCGACGTGCCCGGGAACCGGTCCCATGGTCTCCAGCAGCCGCCTGAGCTGCGGCGTCAGAAGGAGAATCGCCCGTTGCCGCCGCTCGGCCAGGGCCTGGAAGACGGCCGCGACGACCTCGGGTCGCAGCGTCCAACTCTTGTGCAGCGTCAGCACGGCCGGTGCGTCGTGGACGTCGGCGGTCGGGCCCGCCATGGCCACCTGGCGGCGGACGAACCCGAGGTGGGGATCGTCGAAGACCAGCACCGGCGCGCCGGGACGGGCCGCGCCCAGCCCGGCGGCGGCGGACTCGCTCCAGCAGACCATGACGTCCGCGTGTCCCACCACGGCCCGCCGGATCTCCGACTCCCGGTGGCCCGGCGTTCCGGAGCCCAGACCGGCCTCGGCGTAGATCAACGGCAGTCCCGCCCGGACGGCCGCCCGCGCGCCGAGGAGCGTGCTGCGCGTGTCGCCCATGACCAGGACCGCGCGGGGAGCGCCGGAAGAGGGCGCCCGGGCGGCCATCGCGTCGTGGACCTCCTCGACGGTGGGGTCGCTTCCGGGACCTCCGGCGCGGGGCACGACGTCGACGTCGACGCCCAGATCGGTGCGGGGCAGGACGGCGAGTTCGGGATCATAATGCTGCCCGGTGTCGAGCAGGACGAGCCGGCCGACCGGAGAGGCGTCATCCCGCAGATCCTCCCGCATTGCCGCGCACTTGATGATCTGTGGGCGCGTACCGACCACCGCCACGATGGTCCACTTCTCGTCCATCGGCGCCGCCCCTGTCGGATGGAGGATCACGTGTGATGACGGAGACGTCTGACAGTATCGAGCTGGCGAGCAGATTCACCCCCGGCGAGTATCAGGAGCTGCTGGAGAGCTGCCGCCGCGCCCGCTACACGTTCGTCCTCTCCGGCGCCCTTTCTGGGCGGTCGACGCCACCAGATCGGAGGCGGCTGGTCTGGCTGCGGCACGACGTCGAACTGTCCGCGGACGCCGCGGTGGAGATGGCCCGCGTCGAACACTCCCTCGGCATCGCGGCGACCTACCTGCTCTGCCCGCAGAGTCCCTTCGTCCCGCCGCCCGCCCTGCGCGGTCTGACCGCGCGGCTCGCGGGGCTCGGTCACGAGGTGGGCCTGCACCTCGTTCACGACGCGGAGGACGGGCGCGAGGGACTCCGCGACCTGGCCGACCACTGGGCTGAGAAGCTGGGACTCGCCCCGGGCGGCCCGGTGTCCCTGCACGCCCCCCGGATGAGGAACGCGGCGGAGGTGGCCCGACGATGCCCGACGCCCCACCTCTACACCTGTTACGTCTCCGGCGGATGGCGGTACCTGTCGGACTCCACCGGCAACTGGCGTTGGGGCCATCCACTGGAACATCTCGTCCCCGGCGGCTCCCCGCTGTACGTGCTCACCCATCCGTTCTGGTGGTTCGGACGTCCGATCCGGCACCCCCGGCCGGTGGCCCTGGACTTCCTGCCGCAGTACAACGAGGAGCCGTGAACGAACCGGCGGGCAGGTCAGTCGTCGTGGGTCTTCACCATGTCGCCCCCGGGTGGGCGCGGGCCACGCTCTGCGACTCGGCCAGCAGGTCGGTCAGGGCGGGCAGGTGCGTCCCCTCCCGCCCGGTCGGCCGCGGCGGCGGAGGGACGGCCGCGGGACGGCGCAGCGTCGCCGTCGTCAACACCTCGTCCAGAACCGCGTCGAAATCCTCCCGGACGGTGGCCGGGTCGACGCCGACGCCCGCCGCGGCCAGGTCTCGCTCGACGTCGTGCGCGGTGAACAGCTCACCGGTGTATGGCCACAGCGCGTTCAAGGCCCGCTGCGCGCGTTCGTGGGACAGGTCGGTGCCGTCGCCGAGCCGGGTCGTCCACAGCGCGGCGTGGTCGCGGTGGTAGGCGACCTCCTTGACGCCCTTCGCGGCGATCGCGGCCAGCACCGGGTCGCGGGACGCGGTGAGGCGGTCCAGCAGCGCCAGCCGCCACGTCGAGAAGATCAGCGACCGGATCGTCGCGTGCGCGAAGTCGCCGTTCGGGGCCTCGGCCAGCGTGACGTTGCGGAACTCGGGCGCGTCGCGGAAGTAGGCGAGCGCGTCCTCGTCGCGGCCCGCGCCCTCGGCGGCGCCGCCGCGCGACAGCAGCAGCCGCGCCTGGCCGAGCAGGTCCAGCGCGATGTTGGCGAGCGCGACCTCCTCCTCCAGTTCGGGCGCGTGCGTGCACCACTCCTGCAACCGGTGCGACATGATCAGCGCGTCGTCGCCGAGCATCAGGCAGTAGGCGAACAGGGCACGCCGGTCGATCCCGTCCGGGACGGAGGTGTCGATACCGGCGAGCGGGTCGTGGAAACCGGTGCCGAACGCCCAGCTCGTCTCGTCGTTGTCCTCGGTGATCGCCCCGAGCGCGTTGTCGAATGCCATGGCGGCCTCACATGTGCGGGACGTTCTCGGGGATGTCGTAGAACGTCGGGTGACGGTAGACCTTGTCGCCGCTGGGGGCGAAGAAGGGGTCCTTCTCGTCCGGGCTGGACGCGGTGATGTCCTTCGCCTTCACGACCCAGATGCTCACGCCCTCGTTCCGCCTCGTGTAGAGGTCGCGGGCGTTGTGCAGGGCCATCGTCGCGTCGGCGGCGCGCAGGGACCCGACGTGCACGTGGTTCAGGCCGCGCTTGCCCCGGACGAACACCTCATACAGCGGCCAGTCCTTCTCCATCACGTCTCCTCTCCCTCTCCGCCTGCTTGGCGGCGTACGCGGCGGCGGCCTCCCGCACCCAGGCGCCGTCCTCGTGGGCGGCGCGCCGCACCGCGACCCGTTCGGCGTTGCACGGACCGTCCCCGCTGATGACCCGTTTCAGCTCCGACCAGTCGATCGGGCCGAAGTCGTGGTGGCCGCGCTCGGCGTTCCAGCGCAGCTCCGGGTCGGGGAGGGTGACGCCGAGGGCGTCCGCCTGCGGGACGGTCATGTCCACGAACCGCTGCCGCAGCTCGTCGTTGGTGTGCCGTTTGATCTTCCACGCCATGGACCGCTCGGTGTGCGTCGAGTCGGCGTCCGGCGGCCCGAACATCATCAACGACGGCCACCACCAGCGGTTCACGGCGTCCTGGACCATCTCCCGCTGGGCGGGCGTGCCCCGCATCAGCGTCATCAGCAGCTCGTACCCCTGCCGCTGGTGGAACGACTCCTCCTTGCAGATCCGGATCATCGCCCGCGCGTACGGGCCGTAGGAGCTGCGGCACAGCGGCACCTGGTTGCAGATCGCGGCGCCGTCCACCAGCCAGCCGATCACACCGACGTCGGCGAACGTCAGCGTCGGATAGTTGAAGATCGACGAGTACTTCTGCCGGCCGGAGATCAGCTTCTCGGTCAGCTCGGCCCGGTCGGCGCCGAGCGTCTCGGCCGCCGAGTAGAGGTAGAGGCCGTGTCCCGCCTCGTCCTGCACCTTGGCCAGCAGGATCGCCCTACGCCGCAGCGACGGAGCCCGCGTGATCCACAGGCCCTCCGGCTGCATTCCGATGATCTCGGAGTGGGCGTGCTGCGCGATCTGCCGGATCATGGTCGCGCGGTAGGCGTCCGGCATCCAGTCGCGGGGTTCGACGCGCTGGTCGCGGTCGATCGTCCGTTCGAACTGCTCCTGCGTCATGTCACTCCTCGGGTCGCTTGGCGACCAGCGTGAGAACGTCGTACTTCGCGACCGAGACGCCTTCTTGGTTGGTGACGTCGGTGTCCCAGCGGACCTCGCCGTAGTCGGCGCCCTCGCGGGGGGTGATCTGCTTGGCGGTGAGGGTGACGGTCAGCGCGTCGCCGGGCTTGACCGGGGCGAGGAACCGCAGGTTCTCCAGCCCGTAGTTGGCCAGGACGGGGCCGGGCGCGGGGTCGACGAACAGCCCGGCCGCGAACGACACGATGAGGTAGCCGTGCGCGACGCGGCCACCGAAGAACGGGTTGGCCCGGGCGGCGTCCTCGTCCATGTGCGCGTAGAAGGTGTCGCCGGTGAACTCGGCGAAACGCTCGACGTCATCGAGGGTGACGACGCGCGGCCCGGCGACGACCGTGTCACCCACCGCGAGTTCTTCGAGATGCTTGCGGAAGGGATGCGGCCCGCTCTGGGCGCGCGGCGCCCCGGACGTCCAGCGGCCGGTGATCGCGGTGAGCATCGAGGGGCCCGCCTGGACGGCGGTGCGCTGCATGTGGTGGACGATGCCGCGCACCCCGCCCATCTCCTCGCCGCCGCCCGCGCGTCCGGGACCGCCGTGCACCAGCGGGGGAAGCGGTGAACCGTGCCCGGTGGATTCCTTGGCGTCCTCCTCGTTGAGGACGAGGAGTCGTCCGTGCCAGGGCGCGGTGCCCACCACGACGCGCCGGGCGAAGTCGGGGTCGGCGGTGACGATGGAGCCGACCAGGCTGCCGCGGCCGCGGGCGGCCAGGGCGACGGCGTGCCCGGCGTCCTGGTAGGGCAGCAGGGTGCTGACCGGCCCGAACGCCTCCACCTCGTGCGGTTCGGCGCGGTCGGGGTCGTCGGCGCGCAGCAGGATCGGGGACAGGAACGCGCCGCGTTCGGCGTCGGCGCCGACGACCTCGACGTGGTCGAGGTCGCCGAACACGATCCGGCCCGCGTCCAGCAGCGCCTTAAGCGAGCGCCGGACCTCCTCGCGCTGTTCGAGCCCGGCGAGCGCGCCCATCCGCACGTCGGGGTCGGCGGGATTCCCGACCGTGACGCGGGCGAGGCGTTGACGCGCGGTGTCGGCGACGTCGTCCAGCAGCGCGGCGGGGACGAGCGCGCGGCGGATCGCGGTGCACTTCTGCCCGGCCTTGACGGTCATCTCGGTGACGAGCTGTTTGACGAACAGGTCGAACTCCGGGGTGCCGGGGGCGGCGTCCGGGCCGAGGATCGAGCAGTTCAGCGAGTCGGCCTCGGCGTTGAACCGCACCGAACGGCCGGTCACCACCGGGTGGGTGCGCAGTTTGAGGGCGGTGCTCGCGGACCCGGTGAACGCGACCAGGTCCTGCTCGGTGAGATGGTCGAGGAGGTCGCCCGCGCCGCCGCAGAGGAACTGGACCGTCCCCTCCGGCAGGATGCCGGACTCGACGATCAGCTCGACCAGCCGGGCCGTCAGGTACGCGGTCTGCCCGGCGGGCTTGATCAGGCTCGGCACCCCGGCGAGGAACGCGGGCGCGAACTTCTCCAACGGCCCCCACACCGGGAAGTTGAACGCGTTGATCTGCACCGCGACGCCGTGCAGCGGCGTGCACAGGTGCTGCCCGACGAACGTGCCGCCCTTGCTCAGGGGCTCCACGTTCCCCTCGACCAGGACGGTGTCGTTCGGCAGCTCCCGTTTCGCCTTGCTCGCGTACGACAGCACCACGCCGATGCCGCCGTCCACGTCGATCATCGAGTCGGCGCGGGTCGCGCCGGTGCGCGCGGACAGCGCGTACAGCTCGTCGCGGTGCTCGCGCAGGTGCAGGCCGAGCTGCTTCAGCAGGACCGCGCGCTGGTGGAACGTCAGCTCCCGCAGGACCGGGCCGCCCACCCGGCGCCCGTACTCCAGGGCCGCGGCCCGATCGACGCCGGACGCGGAGATCCGGCCGATCTCGGCACCGGTCACCGCGTCGGTGAGCGGCGCGCCCTCGTCCGTGGGGACGTGCCAGGAACCGGACACGTAACTGGGCAGCGGCGCCATCGGGCCTCCTCGAATTACCGACCGTCCATTCAGTAAGTACATTACCTGGTGAGGGCCCGCCGGAGAAGACGCGGGCCCGCGCGCTACCGCGCCTGCGGTAGACGGATTGGCAACTTCCGTAGGACGACGGCGACGACACCGCTCCGTACGCTTCGGCTGTACTCGTCACTCGTCATGCGACCGAAGGAACTCCCATGTCCGTCCGCTCCCTGCTCACCGCCGCCGGGGCCGCGCTGCTCGGGGTGGGCGTGCTCGCCGCGCCCGCGGCCGCGCAGGTCTCCGCCGCCGACGAAGGCCCCGGACGGGGCGGCGCCCTCCTGGCCCTGCTGGTCGCGCTGGTCGGTCTCGTCATCGGCGGGCTGGCCCTGGCCCAGGCCGCCGGTCGCCTCGGCGGCGGCGACGGGCGGGGCGCGGCCGTCGCGGCGCCCGTGGCGGCGGTGCTCGGCGTGGTCCTCGCCGTCGTCCACCTGGCGCGGGCCGACGGCGGTGTCGGCAGCGGCTCCGGACGTGGCGGCGCCGTTCTGGCCCTGGTGATCGGACTGGTCGCCCTGGCGATCGGCGGATTGGCGCTGGCGCGCTCCCGCCGCTCCCACCGCACCGGTTGACCGCCTCCCCTCCGTCACCGGCCGCGCCCTACCACGGACGCGGTACCGCGCCCGCGGTAGCGGTACCGGCGGAGTGCCTGCCTACGTACGACGACCTCGGGGGGCCGGATCCCGAGGATTGGGGTGGAACGCCCAACGACCCGAGGAGAAGATGATGCCAACCGAGACGCCGCCTTCGGACGGGGCTCTGGCGAGGCTCGCCCGGTTCTGTTTCCGGCGCCGGCGCCTCGTCCTGCTGGCCTGGATCGCCGGCGTGATCGCCGTGGCGTTCGTCGGCTTCGGCTTCGGCGCCGCCCCCGACAACGACTTCTCCGGCGGGGACTCCGGGTCGGCCAAGGCGCAGGACCTGATCGAGCGGCACTTCCCCGAGCGGCAGGGGGACACGCTGACGCTGGCGATCAAGGCGGAGAAGGGCATCGACGACCCGGCCGTCCGGCAGCGCGTCGAGAAGGTCGTCGCCGAGCTGGACGCCGCGTCGATCACCGGGCCGGTGGTCTCGCCGTACCAGGACCGCACGCTGGTGACCCAGGACCGCCGCATCGCCCGCACGACGATCCCGCTGACCGACAAGACCGTCAAGAAGACCGAGGTCAAGCCGCTGGTGACCACGGTCAAGGACGCCTCGGGCGACGGGCTGACCCTCGGGCTCGGCGGCGACAAGGCGGAGAAGGCCGAGACGCCCCCGCAGGGCCCCGCCGAGAGCGTCGGCGTCGTGGCGGCGGCGGTGATCCTCTTCATCGCGTTCGGGTCGTTGGTGGCGATGGGTCTGCCCATCGTGACCGCGCTGATGGCGATCCTCGGCGGCATCGCCCTGATCAAGCTGGTCGGGCACGTGTTCCCCGCGCCGGACTTCACCGTGCTGGTCGCGGCGCTGATCGGGCTCGGCGTCGGCATCGACTACGCGCTGTTCATCGTCACCCGCTTCAAGGAGTGCCTCCAGGACGGCGACGAGCCCGAGGCCGCCACGGTCAAGTCCATCGCGACCGCGGGCCACGCGGTCCTGTTCGCCGGAACGACCGTCGTCATCGCGTTGCTGGGCCTGGTGTTCATGGGGCAGCGGCTGATGACCGGCGTGGCCATCGGCGCGTCCGTGACCGTGCTGGTGACGATGATCGCCGCGGTGACCCTGGTGCCGGCGTTCCTGGGCTTCACCGGCCGCCGGATCGCCAAGGCCCGGCTGCCGCGCCGAACGCTCCGCCGGAGCGGGCGGGCCGACGCCGCGTCCCCGGTCCGCCGCAGTCCCGCCGAACGCTGGGCGGGTGTGGTGCAGCGCAGGCCGCTGGTCGCGGCGGCGCTGGCCGGCGCGGGCCTGCTGGTCCTGGCCGTGCCCGCGCTGTCGATGCGGCTGAGCCTGCCCGACGCCAGTGTCCAGCCCCACGACCGGAGCAGCCACACCTCGTACCAGATCCTGTCGGAGGGCTTCGGCCCCGGCTACGGCGCGCCGCTGATCTTCGCCACGGAGGTCCGCTCCGGGACGGCGGACCTGCGTCCCGTCGTCGCGGCGGTGGGTCGGGCCGACGGCATCGCCCACACCACGCCGCCCCAGCTCAGCAAGGACGGGCGGGCCGCCACCTTCATGGCCTTCCCCGAGACCGGGTACCAGGACGAGGCGACCGTCGACCTGGTGCACCAGCTCCGCGACGACGTGCTGCCCGGCGCGGCGGGCGGCGCCGCGGTGCACGTCGGGGGGCCGAACGCCGGGGCGATCGACTTCGCCGACGAGACCGGCTCGCGGCTGCCCCTGATGATCGCGGTCGTCATCACGATGTCGCTGCTGCTGCTGGTCGCGCTGGTCCGGTCCGTCACGATCGCGGTGCAGGCGGCCGTGATGAACCTGCTGTCGATCGGCGCCGCCTACGGCGTCCTCGTCGCGATCGTGCAGTGGGGATGGTTCGGCTCCGCCCTCGGGTTCCCCACCGAGATGCCGGTCACGACCTGGGTGCCGATGATGATGTTCCCGGTCCTGTTCGGGCTGTCCATGGACTACGAGGTCTTCCTGATCTCGCGGATCCGGGAGGAGTACGAGCGCACCGGCGACACCCGGACGGCCGTCACCCGAGGGCTGGCCCGGACCGCCCGGGTCATCACGGCCGCCGCCGCCATCATGATCGCCGTGTTCACCACCTCCCTGCTCGGCCCGGACGTCTCCATCAAGCAGATCGGGCTGGGGATGGCCGTGGCGGTCCTCATCGACGCCACCGTCATCCGGATGATCCTCGTCCCGGCCGTGATGGAGCTGTGCGGCAAGGCCAACTGGTGGATGCCCGGCCGTCGGGCGTCCGGAACGGCCCCGGCCGCGCGGTCCGGGGTGGGGGAGGAGGCCAGGATCTGACCGTCCCCGAGCCCGAGTGCGACGGGCCCCTCGGCGGGCCTATCGCGCGGCTCGCCCATGCCCGCCGGGCGCGATCGCCGTCCGGCATCCCGAGAGCCCCCGAGCCGGCGCGGCCAGCCCCCGTGCCGCATCGGCCGGGGGCTCTCAGTTGTTCGTGTTGACCTGGGAATACGGAAACACCGGCGCCCGCGGCAGGTGGTCTTCCAGCGACCTTGACCATGACGTGTGTCACGCCTTGCCCTCAGCGTTCGTCATGCTCGGGCGTGTGAGGAACGCACTCGTAGGCCGTGACAAATCTTCTCTGGTAACCCTCGAAGGCCGGGGTAATGATGACCCGCATGGCACCGATCCGGAGACACCACCAGGCGGCCGTCACCCGTCGCGGCGCACCGCGGGCGGCTCCTGTCGGACGCCGGACGGCCGGCGCCGTCTCCGGCGGCTGAGGGGGCAGCCGATCACACGCCGTTCACCGAAGTAGCGGACTTCGGAGCGGTATGTCCATCCCAGGGCAGGTTTCACACACGGGGAGCGGTTGGGGTCGAGAGGCGTTCGAACGGTTCGTTCCGCCTCTCCCCGGCCGCATGAACACGAAGTGGGTTGGATTGCGATGACCAGGCCGATGTTAGAGGGCCGGGTGCCCGCAGCGGTGCCCGACGCCGAAGGAATTCTGCGGGACGTGCTCGGCGGCGGCGCGGACCGGGAACTGCTCGAATTCGCGGAGGGCGCCGGAGGGGACCCCGGTCTGCTCGCCGAACTCGCTCACGGGCTCCTTGAGGAAGGGCTCGTCAGGAACGCCAACGGAACGTTTCAATTGGTCGAACGGCGCCTTCCCCGTCGCGTCGCGCGGTTCGTGATGCGCCGGATGGGCGAGCTGAGCACGCCCTGCCGCCAGTTCCTCAAGGTCGCGGCGGTGCTGGGCCGGTCGTTCATGCTGGAGGACGCCTCCAGGATGCTCGAACGTTCCTCGGCCGCGCTGCTGTCACCGCTGGACGAGGCGATCGCGTCCGGGTTCGTCGTCGCCGCCGAGCAGCGGTTCGCGTTCCAGAGCGACTTCGTCTGGCAGGGGATCATCGAGTCGATTCCCGCTCCCGCGCTCGGCGCGCTGCGACGGGAGGCCATGGAACGGCCCGGCCGGTGCGCGCGGCCGTTCGACCACGAGTTCTGGGTGACCGGGCGTCCGACGTGGGCGAACGAGCCGTCCGCGCCCCCCGTCGAGACCGGACCGGACACCGGCGCCGCGTCGTCCGGGGCGCACGGTCTGATCATGTGCGGGCGGGCCACGGCCGGGATCAGGGTCGCCGAGCGTATCCTCGCGAGCCCGAGCGTCCCGGCCGCCGCCCGGCGCGACGCGGAGGCGTCCGTGATCCTGGGATATCTCGTCCTGGGCCGGGAGGAGGCCGAGAACCACGCCCAGCGGATCCTGCGGGAGCGCGGGCCCGGAGAGGGCGACGTCGCCGTGTTGATGGCGCTGACGGCGCTCTCCAGCGCGCGCTGGAACACCGGCGAACTGGCGTTGGGACTCAGTCTCGGGCGCGCCGCGGTCCGTCACGGCACCGGAGCCGACGCCGTCTGGCGGATGCATCTCCAACTCGCGCTGGCCGCGAAGCTGACCGACCTCCGCGAGTTCGACATGGCCGGATCGCTGATCGACGACGCGGAGGCCGGTCTGCGCGAGGCGTCCGAGCCGGTGTGGACGGCCGCGCCCGCGGCGGTGCGGTCGCGGTTGTTCCTCCAGGCCGGACGGATGAGGGACGCCCACCGTCAGGCGGAACTGGCGATCGCCGCGACCGGGCGGGACGCCGTGCCCGTGCTGAGGCCCCTCGCGTACTCCGTCCTCGGCACCATCGCGCTCTACCGGGGAGACCTGCCCGCCGCCGCCGAGCACCTGAAGCGGGTGCGGGACGAACCCGGGAGCGACCGGGCGGTGCTCTACCCCGCGCGGTACGCGTGGACGGCCCTCCGCCTCACCGCCACCAGAGACGGGGCGCGGGCGGCCTTCACGCTGCTGTCCGAGGAGTACGGCGGGCTCGCGACGCGACGGAGCCTGTACATCGAGGACCCGGGCGCCGCCGCCTTCCTCGTCCGCCTCGCGCTCGACGTCGACGACGCCGACCTGCGGCGGGACGTCCTCCGGACGGTGGACGGACTCGCAGAGGACAACCCCGGCATCTCGGTCATCAGCCTCGCCGCGCTTCAGGCGAACGCCTCGGCGAACGGTGACTCCGCCGCTCTGGAGCGCATCGTCACGCAGTCGCCGGATCCCTTCTCCGTGGCCCTGGCGACGGCGGAACTCGCCAAACACGACGCCACGGAATCTCCGGACGAGAAACCAGGGCCGCCGATATATCCGGGCATGCCGTTCGCGCGCTCGGCGAATGGCGACCCGCACCACAATTCCGCACCGGTCGGGCACGAGAACGGCGCCGCGTCCCCGTTCCACGGTGGAGCCGACGACTGCGACTGCCCGCTCACCGACATGGAACGGAAGATCATGTATCTGGTGAGCGTGGGGCTGACGAACCGGCAGATCGCCAAACGCGTCCATTTGTCGGCGCACACCGTGAACTACCATCTGCGCAAGATCTACCGGAAGATCGGTATCAACACCCGCGCCGAACTGGCGCGCGTGGCCACGCTCTACGCCGAGCGGGCCCGCTCGGCCGGCCACACCACCGAGGACGCGGAGAAGTGGATCTTCGGTCATGCCGGGGACGCCGCCCACTGAGGCGCGCCGGGCCGTCCGGCCGCGGTCGGGCCGGACGACGCGGCTCCCGACGCGGCCCCCGGTGCGGCCTCGGACGCGGTCTCGTGGGCGATGAAGTGCCTGGTCAGCTCGACACGGCTGTTGATGTTGAGTTTGGTGAACACGCGCCGCAGGTGGCTGTCGACGGTGTGCGGCGACAGGAACAACACGCTCGCCGCCTCCCGGTTCGTCTTGCCGTCGACGATCGCCCGCACGACGCGCAGCTCCGCGCTCGTCAGGCTCGCCCAGCCCGACTTGGGCCGGTCGGCGCCGACGCCGCGCATGTTGGAGACGCCGAGGCGGCGCAGCTTCCGCTGCACCCGGGTCACGTCACGCTGCGCGCCGCACTCCAGGTAGAGGTCCATGGCCGATTCGAGGAGCCGGGCCGTCCCGGACTTGTTCCGGGTGCCCCGCTCCTCGCGTGCCGCGTCCTCCAGCGCGGCGCCCGCCGCCAGCGGACGCGCCGCGAGCCGGTACAGCTCGACGGCGCGGTCCAGGGCAGCCGCGTCGCGGCGCAGCAGGCCCTCGGCGTGCTCGGCGCCGCCCTCCAGCGACGCCACGGCCGGGTTGCGCCCGGCGACCTGACGGGCGAGCTCGGCCGCCCGCGCCGCCTCCGCGTCGAGACCGACCTGACCGGCCAGGCGCACGAGCGTCGCGGCCGCCGCCGGGGCCTCCGCGAACAGCAGCGGGTCGGGAGCCACCCCCGCCTCGACGTTGATCAGCGTCTGGACGGCCATCGCCGGGCGCCCGCTCACCGCGTGGAACCGCGCGAGCGTCCAGTCCAGGGCGGTCCTGTCGGCGACCCCGTCGCCGGGGGCGAGCCGTTCGGCGGTGCGCAGCTGCTCGCTGGCGGTGGCGAGGTCGCCACGGCGCATGCTGATCCGGGCCAGCGCGAGCCGGGCGGGGAGGGAGTCGGCCGGTGCCCGCAGATTCGCCCGGCCGAGCGCCTCCTCGGCTTCGGCGCGCGCCTCGTCGAGCCGTCCCGCCGCCACCAGCAGCCCGGCGCGGAGGCCGTGCCACAGTCCCCGCGGCCACGGTTCACCGAGCGCCTCCGCCTCCCGCCTGACGGCGTCACCGGCGGCGGTCGCCTCCGCGAACCGGTCGGTGGCGGTGAGGGCGCGCAGCAGCCAGGTCCACAGGGGGCGCTCGCAGGTGCCGCAGGACGCCGAGGGCGCCGGCAGCGGCGGCCGTCCGCGCCACGGCGTGACGACCGCGCCGGGCACGCCGCCCCCGTGCCTCGCGGTCTCCGCGAGCGCTCCCTTCAGCTTGGCGCGATCGAGTTCGCAGACGTCGGACCGCGCGAGCGTCCGCCGGAGAAGCTCGCCGGACAGGACGTGGGAGCCGGTGTCGCGCAGCCCACGGCTCAGCTCGATCACGAGCCGCGCCTCGGCCGCCGCGTCGGTCCCCGGCCCCGCGCCGGGGCGCACGGCGGCGCCGGCGAGGCGCCCGGCCTCGGCGCCGCGCCCCGCACCGGCGAGCAGGCGCAGCGCGCGTGCCAGCGTTCGCGGTGCCTCGTCGGACAGGTCGCCCACTGCCGCGATGGCGCGGGCCGCCATCTCGTCGCAACCACAGCCGGACGCCCGCGGGGGTGGGGACGGTGAGACGGTGGACGGAACCGGCCTCGGTCGCCCGGAGGGCGCTTGCCGAAGCGCGTCCCCGACGACTTCGTGGACGAACTCCACCTTCATGCCGTCGCGCCGCACCAGGCCGACGTGCATCGCCTCGTCGACAAGGGACGACAGTTCGTCGGCCGGCTCGCTCAGGAGACCCGCCGCCTCCTCGACCGTGAACGTCCGGCCGATGCGCCTCCCGGACACGAGCAGGCGCCGGACGGAGGGTTGCAGGTCGTCCAGCAGCCGGCCGACGGCGCGGCGAACATCTTCGGGCGGCCGCTCGGCGACCACCGACGCCCTGCCGTCGACGATGACCACCTCGCCCGCCTCGACGAACGCGCCGAACAGCGTCTTCAGCAGCCACGGGTTGCCGCCGCAACGGGCCGCCCACCCGAGCGCGGACGGGCCCGGCTCGGCGCCGAGGACGCCGGTGCACAGCTCGGCCACCGCCTCGTCGTCCAACGCCTCCAGGGGGAGCCGCGCGGCGACGTGGTCGATGAGCCAGCCGACGGCGTGCTGCGCGAGCGACCGGGCGGGGGCGGGACGCCGCGCGAGCAGCCACAGCACCGGTGAGGACGCGAGCGACCGCACCAGCCCCCGCAGGGCCAGCCCGCTGACGTCGTCCACCCGGTGCGCGTCGTCCAGGACGATGAGGAGGGGCCGCCGCCGCGCCGCGTCCTCGACCAGTTCCCCGATGCGGTCCATCAACCAGAACGGGTTGCTGTCGGGGCGGGCCAGCTCGTCGAGGTCCGCCTCGCCGGACGTCACCTGCCGCAGGAAGTTGGTCAGCAGGTGGAGGGGGACCGGCCTGCCGGACCCGTCGGCGCGGCCCGTGACCACGGTCAGACCGCGTTCGGCCCCCGCGAGGGCCGCGGCCTTCAGCAGGCTCGTCCGGCCGATGCCGAACGGGCCCTCGACGACGACGCAGCCACCGGAGCCCCGCGCGGCCGCGTCCACATGGCCGTCCAGCGCCGACAGTGTCCGCGCACGCCCCACCAAAGGATTCATGATTGGCCTCATGTTGCTCTGGAGATTCGTCCGGCACCTGTCATGGGCTTGACAAAGGATTGTCATCGAGTACCAGCGTGATGGCGTGCCCGCGATATCTCAAGGGGCGGCCATTGACACATTCGACTAGTAGTCGGTCGCCAATGCCCGTACGACTTGTCACTACTCACGCGAGTAGTGGGCAGCGCGGCACGGCGCGATTAACGTCGAAGTCATGCCGATTTGAGGTCGCCTTCCGGAAAACCCGCGAGGCGACGCCGGCGCACGCATTTTCCGGCAGCCGGGAGTTGAGAGCATGACCGTCAGCGATCTCGGTGCGGCCGCGGACACGGCCGCCATCGACGCCGCGATCGGCGACTTCCTCGCCGACCGCCGGGCCGAGACCGGCCCGCTCGGCCCCGACGTCGCGGCGGTGATCGACGAGCTGGAGGGCTTCGTGCTGCGCGGCGGCAAGCGCCTCCGGCCGTGCTTCGCCTGGCTGGGCTGGGTCGGCGCGGGCGGCGACGAGCGCGGTCCGGGCGCCGCGGCGGTGCTGACCGCCTGCGCGGGCCTGGAACTGCTGCACGCGTCGGCGCTGATCCACGACGACATCATCGACGCGTCCCCGACCCGCCGCGGCCGTCCCGCCGTCCACATGGCCCTCGCCGGGCTGCACCGCGCCCGGAACCTCACGGGGAATCCCGACGCGTTCGGCACGGGCACCGCGATCCTCCTCGGAGACCTGGCCCAGATCTGGGCCGACGTCATGGTCCGCGCGTCCGGGCTCCCGCCGGACGCGCAGGCCCGCGTCGGACCGGTGTGGTCCGCGGTGCGGTCGGAGGTCATGTACGGCCAGCTCCTCGACTCGTTCACCCAGGCGAACGGGGACGAGGGCGTCCAGTCGGCCCTCCGCGTCGACCGGTACAAGACCGCCTCGTACACGGTGGAGCGCCCGCTTCAGTTCGGCGCCGCGATCGCCGACGCGCCCCCGGGCCTCGTCTCGGCCTACCGCGGGTTCGGCGCCGACATCGGCATCGCGTTCCAGCTGCGGGACGACCTGCTGGGCGTGTTCGGCGACCCGGCGGTGACCGGCAAGCCGTCCGGCGACGACCTACGCCAGGCCAAACGGACGGTCCTGCTCGCGACGGCCCTCGAACTCGCCGACGAACGGGATCCGGCCGCCGCGCGGTTCCTCCGCGCGAGGATCGGCACCGACCTGTCCGACGGCGACCTCGCCGCCGCCCGTGCCGTGCTCGTCGACGTCGGCGCCGTCGACCACGTCGAAGGGCAGATCGCGCTGCGCACCGCGAGGGCCCTGGCCGTGCTGGAGGCGAGCGACGTCACCGCCGCCGCCAAGGAGCGGCTCGCCGCGATGGCGATCAGGGCGACGCGGCGGGAGCGGTGATGGCGCGCCCCGACACACGCCCCGACACACGCGCACTCGACCGGGCCGGTCGCACCGGCGTAGGACGCGCCCACGGCAAGGCCATCCTGCTCGGGGAGCACGCCGTCGTGTACGGCGCTCCGGCACTGGCCGTCCCGCTTCCGCGGCTGACGGTCACGGCCCGCGCCACCCGGCTCCCGTCCCCCGCCGACGGGGTCTCCTTCGCGATGGCGAGACCGGCGTCCGCGCCGGTGCGGCTCCGCGCCGCGGACGGCCTGCGGCGCCTGGCGGCGGAGTTCGCGGCGATGACCGGCGTCCGGGAGCGGATGGGCGCCGAGGTCCTCATCGACTGCGCCGTCCCGCACGGCCGTGGGCTTGGCTCCAGCGCCGCGTGCGCCCGCGCGGCCGTCCTGGCGTTCGCGGATCTGTTCGACCGGCGGCTCGACGCCGGGGAGGTGTTCGACCTCGTCCAGACCTCGGAGCGGATGGCGCACGGCAGGGCCAGCGGCATCGACGCGCTCGCCACCGGTTCCTCAGTCCCCCTCCTGTTCCGCTCCGGCACCGCACGGGAACTGCGCATCGGGTTCGACGGACTGTTCGTCATCGCCGACAGCGGCACCTCGGGCAGCACCCGCGACGCGGTCGAGCTGGTGCGAAGGAGATTCGAGCGAGCGCCCGGGACGCGGGCGTCGTTCGTCGACCGGGTCGCGGACCTGACCGACGCGGCCGCCCGCGACCTCACGGACGGCCGGGCCGCCGACTTCGGCGCGCGGCTGACCGACAACCACGCGCTCCTCCGCGACGTGGGCGTCAGCACGGACCGGATCGACGCGCTGGTCGACGCCGCGCTCGCGGCGGGCGCGCTGGGCGCCAAGATCAGCGGCGGTGGGCTGGGCGGGTGCGCGGTGGCGCTGGCCGCCGACCCGGACCGCGCCCACGCGGTCGAGCGCGACCTCCACGACGCCGGAGCTGCCCGGACCTGGATCGTGCCCGCGGGGAGGTACGCCGCACATGCCGAGTGACCGCCGGACCGCCGTCGCCCACCCGAACATCGCCCTGATCAAGTACTGGGGCAAGCGCGACGAGCGGCTCGCCGTCCCCAACGTCGACAGCCTGTCGATGACCCTGGACGTCTTTCCGACGACCACCACCGTCCGGCTCGATCCCGCCTCCGGGACGGACGGTGTGACGCTCGACGGCACGCCCGCGGCGGGCGAACCGCGGCGCCGCGTCGTCGCCTTCCTGGATCTGTTGCGGGAGCTGTCCGGACGCGCCGAACCGGCCGCCGTGGACACGCGCAACACCGTCCCCACCGGGGCGGGCCTGGCCTCCTCGGCGAGCGGGTTCGCCGCCCTCGCCGTCGCCGGAGCCGCCGCCTACGGCCTGGACCTCGATCCCACCGCGCTGTCCCGGCTGGCCCGGCGCGGGTCCGTCTCGGCCGCCCGGTCGATCTTCGCCGCCTTCGCGGTCTGCCATGCCGGACGCGGCTCCGGCGCGGCCGCCGACCTCGGCTCCCACGCCGAGCCGCTCGACGTCCCGGAGTTCGACCCGGCGCTGGTCATCGCGCTGGTGGACACCGGTCCGAAGACCGTGTCCAGCCGCGCGGCCATGCGGCGGACCGTCGCGACCTCCCCGCTCTACGGGGCGTGGGCGGCCTCCGCCGGGGCCGACCTGGCCGACATGCGGGCGGCGCTGCGGCGCGGCGACCTCGCGGCGGTGGGGGAGATCGCCGAACGCAACTCCCTCGGCATGCACGCGACGATGCTGGCCGCGCGACCGGCGGTGCGCTACCTGTCGCCCGCCACGCTGGCCGTGCTCGACGGAGTGCTGCGGCTCCGGCGGGACGGCGTGCCCGCCTACGCGACCATGGACGCCGGGCCGAACGTCAAGGTGCTCTGCCATCCCCGGGACGCCGCCCGCGTGGGCGCGGCGGTGCGCGAGGCCGCCCCGGGATGCGCGACCGTCACCGCCCGGCGCGGACCCGGCGCCCGCCTCACCGCCGGGGCCGACCGGTGACCGCGCGGCGGACGATCACCCGGCGGGCGCCGGGCAAGCTGTTCGTCGTCGGGGAGTACGCGGTCGTGGAGCCCGGCCACCCGGCGATCCTGGTGGCGGTCGACCGGCACGTCGCCGTCACCGTGACCGGGTCCGGCGGCGACGACGTCGTGATCGACTCCGACCTGCGCCCCGAGCCGGCACGATGGCGGCGGCGCGACGAAGGCCTCGGCCCCGTGGACGGGCGGGCGCCGGACGGCCTCACCCACGTGGTGTCGGCGATCGAGGTGGTCGACGCGCTGCTCGCCGAACGCGGGCTGCGTCCGGCTCCGATGCGCGTCTCGATCCGGAGCGGCCTGCACCGCGCCGGGACGAAGCTCGGCCTCGGATCGAGCGGCGCCGTGACGGTCGCCGCCGTCTCCGCCGTGGCCGCCCACCGGGGCCTGGACCTGTCGCCCGCAGACCGGTTCCGGCTCGCGCTGCTCGCGTCGGCCCGCCGCGATCCCGGCGGCTCCGGCGGCGACCTCGCCGCCGCCGTCTGGGGCGGGTGGATCGCCTACCGCGCGCCCGACCGGGCCGCCGTCCTCGACCTGGCCCGGCGCCGGGGCGTCCAGGAGGCCCTCCGCGCCCCGTGGCCGGGCTTCGGCCTGCGCCGCCTCCCACCGCCCCGGGGACTCGCCCTGGAGGTGGGCTGGACCGGGAGACCGGCCGACACCGCCACGCTGGCCGGACGCCTGCGCACGCGGACATGGCGGGAAGGCGCCGCGCGGCACGACTTCCTGGCCCGCAGCGACGCGTGCGTCCGGGCCTCGATCCGCGCGCTCGAACGCCGGGACGACCACGAACTGCTGCGCCGCGTCCGGGACGCCCGGAAGATCCTCACCGACCTGGACGGCGAGGCCCGGCTGGGCGTCTTCACCGCCGAGCTCACGGCGCTGTGCGACGCCGCCGAGAGCGTCGGCGGCGCGGCCAAGCCGTCGGGGGCCGGGGGCGGTGACTGCGGCATCGCGCTGCTGGACGCCGGGGCGGAGAAGGACATCGCGCGGCTGCGGGACGGGTGGGCCGCCGCGGGAGTGGTTCCGCTGCCCGTCCGCGTCCGGCCACCGGAAGGGAACACCGAATGATCGCCGACCGCAAGGACGACCACGTCCGGCTCGCCGCCGAGCAGCAGCGCCGGTCCGGCGCGCACAACCAGTTCGACGACGTGTCCTTCGTCCACCACGCCCTGGCCGGGATCGACCGGTCCGACGTGTCGCTCGCCACGCGGTTCGGCGGCATCGCGTGGCCCGTCCCGCTCTTCGTCAACGCGATGACCGGCGGTAGCGCCAAGACCGGCGCCGTCAACCGGGAACTGGCGATCGCGGCGCGCGAGACCGGTGTCCCCATCGCGACGGGATCCATGAGCGCCTACTTCGCCGACCCGTCGGTGGCGGACACGTTCGCCGTGATGCGCCGGGAGAACCCGGACGGGTTCGTCATGGCGAACGTCAACGCGAACGCCTCCGTGGAGAACGCCCGCCGGGCCGTCGACCTGCTCCAGGCGGACGCGTTGCAGATCCACGTCAACGCCGTCCAGGAGACGGTGATGCCGGAGGGCGACCGGTCGTTCTCCGGCTGGGCTCCGCGCATCGGGGAGATCGCGTCCGGCGTCGACGTCCCGGTGATCGTGAAGGAGGTCGGTTTCGGGCTGAGCCGCGAGACCGTGGCGCTGCTGCGGGACCTCGGCGTCCGCGCGGCCGACGTCGCCGGACGCGGCGGCACCGACTTCGCGCGCATCGAGAACGACCGGCGCCTGAACGACCGGTCCGAGAACGGCGGGCCGGAGAACGGCGGGCGCGAGCGCGCCGACTACTCCTACCTGAACGGCTGGGGGCAGTCCGCCGCCGCCTGCCTGCTGGACGCCGCGGGCGTCGGCGTCCCGATGCTGGCGTCCGGCGGGGTGCGCCATCCGCTGGACGTGGCGCGCGGGCTGGCGCTCGGCGCGTCCGCCGCCGGGGTCTCCGGCAGGTTCCTCACCACCGTCCTGGACGGCGGCGCCGCCGCGCTCGTCGCGCGCATCACCGCGTGGCTCGACCAGCTCGCCGCGCTGATGACCGCGCTCGGCGCGCGGACCCCCGCCGACCTGGCCCGATGCGACGTGCTCGTCCGGGGCGAGCTGCGCGCGTTCTGCGCCGACCGGGGCGTCGACACCCGCCGCCTGGCCACCCGCTCCCGATCCTCCAGCACCGCACCCGACACGATTGGCGGTATCCGATGACCGACACGCACACGACCGCCGGCGTTCCCATGAGATGGGTCGGCCCGGTCAGGATCTCGGGCAACGTGGCGACGACCGAGACGGAGGTACCGCTCGCCACCTTCGAGTCGCCGCTCTGGCCGTCCGTCCGGCGCGGCGCGAAGGTCTCCCGGCTGGTCGACGGCGGCATCGTCGCCACCCTCGTCGACGAGCGGATGACGCGTTCGGTGTTCGTCAAGGCCAGGGACGCGCAGACCGCGTACATGGCCGCGCTGGAAGTGGACGCGCGGTTCGACGAGCTGCGCGAGGTCGTGCGCGGCTGCGGCCGGTTCACCGAGCTCGTCGGGTTCCGCCACGAGATCACCGCCGACCTGCTGTTCCTCCGGTTCGAGTTCACCACCGGCGACGCGTCCGGGCACAACATGGCGACGCTGGCGGCCGACGCGATCCTCGCGCACCTGCTGAAGGCCATTCCCGGGATCTCCTACGGCTCGATCTCGGGGAACTACTGCACCGACAAGAAGGCGACCGCGATCAACGGCATCCTCGGCCGGGGCAAGAACGTGGTCACCGAACTGCTCGTGCCGCGCGACGTCGTCCGGGACGTCCTGCGCACGTCGGCGACCGCCGTGGCCGAGCTGAACGTGCGCAAGAACATGGTCGGCACGCTGCTCGCCGGGGGGATCCGCTCGGCCAACGCGCACTACGCGAACATGCTGCTCGCGTTCTACCTGGCGACGGGCCAGGACGCGGCCAACATCGTCGAGGGCTCCCAGGGCGTGACGGTCGCCGAGGACCGGGACGGCGACCTGTACTTCTCCTGCACGCTGCCGAACCTCATCGTCGGGACGGTCGGCAACGGGAAGGGCCTCGAATTCGTCGAGGAGAACCTGACACGGCTCGGCTGCCGGGCCGAACGCGAACCCGGAGAGAACGCGCGCCGCCTCGCGGTCATCGCGGCCGCGACGGTGCTGTGCGGCGAGCTTTCGCTCATGGCGGCGCAGACGAACCCCGGCGAGCTGATGCGGGCGCACGTCCGGCTGGAACGCGAGAACGCGACCACGAGGATCGGAGGCTGACATCCCATGTCCGAAACCGCTGAGGTGAAGGAACTCTGCGCGGTCATCGAGGAATGCGCCCGGATGCTGGACGTGCCCTTCGCCCGCCCCAGGGTGTCGTCCGTCCTGAACGCCTACGAGGACGCGTTCGGGCACGCCGCGACCGTCGTCGCCTTCCGGGTGGCGACCGGCGTCCGGCACGTCGGGGAACTCGACTGCCGCTTCACCACCCACCCCGACGACCGGGACCCCTACGCCTCCGCGTTGGCGAAGGGCCTCACCCCGGAGACGGACCACCCCGTCGGGGACCTGCTCTCGGACGTCCAGGCCCGGTGCCCCATCGACAGTCACGGCATCGACTTCGGTCTCGTCGGCGGCTTCAAGAAGGTCTACGCGTTCTTCACCCCGGACGACCTCCAGGACCTGTCGAAACTCACCGCCATGCCGGCCATGCCGCGCGCCCTCGCCGACAACGCCGGCTTCCTCGCCCGGCACGGCCTGGACGACCGCGTCGGCGTGATCGGAATCGACTACCGGAGCCGGACCGTGAACGTGTACTTCAACGAGGTGCCGGACGCGTGTTTCGAGCCGGAGACCATCCGTTCGACGCTCCGCGAGATCGGAACGGCCGAGCCGAGCGAACGGATGCTGCGGCTCGGGCGTGAGTCGTTCGGGCTGTACGTGACCCTGAGCTGGGACAGTCCAGAGATCGAACGGATCTGCTTCGCCGTGACGACCACCGATCTGGCGACGCTTCCCGTCCGGATCGAACCGGAGATCGAGAGATTCGTGAAGAGCGTCCCGTTCGGGGGCGACGACCGCAAGTTCGTCTACGGCGTCGCGCTGGCCCCCGAAGGGGAGTACTACAAACTCGAATCCCATTACCGGTGGAAGCCCGGGGCCATGGACTTCATCTGATCCGCGCCCGCGAGCAACGATCCGAGCAGTTCACCGAGGATCCGCGGGCCGTTCTGGGTGAGGATGGATTCCAGGTGGAACTGCACGGATCGGAACCCCGCGCCGCGCAGCGCGTGGACCTCGCCCGTCCGGCGGCTCCGGCTGACGTCGACCGGCCGGCCCTCCCAGAGGACGACGTCGTCCTCGGCGCACGCGGCGTAGGTGTTGTAGAAGCCGACGAGCTCTGGCCGGCCGAACAGGTCGATCGGCTTCTGCACGCCCTGGTTGGGCACCGCCCGCCGCACGATCTCCAGGCCCAGCTCGGCCGCGAGGATCTGGTGACCGAGGCAGATGGACAGGAACGGGACGTCACCGCGGAGCAACTCGCGGGTGAGCGCCCGCAGCGTGTCCATGCGCGGGTCCACCATGTCGCGCGGGTCGCCGGGGCCGGGGCCGACGATGACGAGGTCGAACCCGTCCGGGGGGCACGGCTCGTCGAACCGCCTGATCGTGGTCTTCAGGCCGAGGGCCCGCAGCTGATGGCCGAGCATCCCCATGAAGGCGTCCTCGTTGTCGACGACCAGCGCGTGCCGCCCGTCGAGCGCCGGGTGCGGTCCGTCGCGGCGGGTCCCGTCGAGCCAGAACCGCGACAGCGTGGCGTTCCGGCCCCGCAACGCCCGGCGCACCCGCGGATCGGCGGCAGGTGACGTGCGCGCCGCGGGCGAGGGCCCGCCGCGCGCCCCGGCGCCGTCCGCCGCGAGGCCGAGCGCCGCGAGCATCCCCGCGGCCTTGGCCCGGGTCTCGGCCACCTCGGAGGCGGGGTCGGAGTCGCGGACGAGGGTGGCGCCGACGCCGAGCCGCAGCCGCCCGTCGGCGGCCACCTCGGCCGTCCGGATCATGATCGCCGAGTCGAGCGTGCGGCCGCCGGCCGGGTCGCGTCCGATCAGCGCGAGAACGCCGCCGTAGTGGCCGCGGCCCGCCGTCTCGTGCCGGGCGATCACCCGGAAGGCGTTCTCGATGGGGCTGCCGGTGACGGTCGGCGCGAGCAGCGTCTCCCGCAGCACCTCGCGCACGTCGAGGTCGCCACGTCCGGTCAACACGTATTCGGAGTGGGTCAGCCGCGCCATTTCCTTCAAATACGGGCCGTGCGCCCGGCCGCCGTCGCCGCACATCCGGGCCATCATTTTCAGTTCCTCGTCGACCACCATATAAAGTTCGTTGGCCTCTTTCGGGTCGTGCAGGAACGCCAACAGACCGGAAATGTCGGGGCCGGACGGCGGATGGCGGTAGGTCCCGCTGATCGGGTTCATCGAGATGGTGCCGCCGGCCATGCCGACATGCAGTTCCGGGGACGCGCCGACGAACGTCCGCGCGCCGGTGTGGAACAGGAACGTCCAGTACGCCCCGGGCTCGCCGGCCAGCAGCCGCCGGAAGACGGCGAGTTCGGTGCGGACGGAACACTCCTCCAGCCGCGCGACGAACGTCCGCCTGATGACGAAGTTCGACCCGGCGCCCCGCCCGATCTCCTCGTCGAGCACCCGCCTGACGATCGCCGCGTACGCGTCTTCGCCGATGTCGAAACCCGCGTCCGACACGCGCACGTCCCGTTCCGGCAGCGCCGCCAGCGCCGCGTCGCGGCTCAGCTCGGCCTGCTCGTGGACCCGCATGGCAAGCAGCGGAGCGCGGTCGTCGCGGCAGGCGAACCCGCGCTCGGTGATCTGCCGGTACGGCACCGCCACGAGCAGGTCGTGGCGCGCGTCCCCTGCCGCGCCGGACGCCGGGGCGCCCGGCAGCGGCAGCCCGGCGAGACCGTCCACGGCGACGACCTCACCGGTCAGGACCTCCACCGGAGCGTCGCGCGCCGCGCCGGGCCGGTGCAACAGCGCGAAGGCGCGCCCGTCCCCGCCGAGGGCCGCCAGCGCGTCCCGGACGCCGCCCGCATGCGAATCCGTCCCGAACATATCGATCCCTTCGCCTGCGACCAGAACACGCCTTTCGATACTGCGGGGGCCGGAAGGAGTCGCACAATGACGTGAAGCCGCCCGAACATGCGATGGGCGTGTTCCCGTCAACGGATCGACGGCATTGGCGTGAACACCTTAATCGGCGGTACTACTCACGCGGGTAGTGGGCGGCCCGGTACTTCGCCTTTAGCATCGTGGCATACCCGTTCACGAGAGCGATGGAAAATGACTGAGGATCTGTTGGTCCAGAAATATGGCGGCAGTTCGCTGCGGACGCTCGACCGCGTCCGGCACGCCGCCCGCCGCGTCGCCGAGACCCAGCGGACGGGCAGGTCCGTGGTCGTGGTCGTCTCCGCCCGCGGCACCGGGACCGACGATCTGCTGCGGCTGGCCGCCGACATCGGCCCGGCCCGTTCGGGCCGCGAACTGGACCAGCTCCTCGCCACCGGCGAGTGCGAGTCGGCGGCGCTGATGGCCCTCGCCCTCGACGCGCGGGGCACCCCGGCGATCTCGCTGACCGGCCACCAGGCCGGGATCCGCGCCACCGGCCGGCACGGCGACGCGCTCATCTCCGAGATCGGCGCCGCCCGTGTACGGGCCGCGCTGGACGGCGGCGAGGTCGCCGTCGTCACCGGCTTCCAGGGGGTGGACCGCGCCGGGGACGTCGTCACGCTCGGGCGCGGCGGCTCCGACACGACGGCCGTGGCGCTGGCCGCGCGGCTGCGCGCGTCGGCCTGCGAGATCCACACCGACGTGGACGGCGTCTTCACCGCCGACCCCCGCGTGCTGCCGGCGGCGCGGCGGCTGCCGTGGGTCCGGCCCGACGTGATGGCGGAGATGGCGTTCGCCGGGGCGCGGATCCTGCACACCCGCTGCGTGGAACTGGCCGCGATGGAAGGAGTCGAGGTGCGCGTGCGGAACGCCTCGTCCCGGGCGCCCGGGACGACCATCGCCGAGCGGTGGGACGAACGACCGCTGGAGACCCGCCGGGCCGTCACGGCGGTGACGCACGACACCGACGTCGCCCGCGTCCTGGTGCACTGCCGGGACGGCCGCCGCGACCTCGCCCCCGAGGTGTTCGAGGCGCTCGCCGCCCACGGGACGGTGGTGGACCTGGTGGCCAGGTCCGGGCCCTACGAGCACGAGTTCCGCATGGGCTTCACGATCCGCCGCGGCGAGGCCGACACCGTCCGGGCCGCGCTGCACGAGGTCGCGACCGCGTTCGGCGGCGGCGTCCACGTCGACGAGGACGTCGGCAAGGTCTCCGTCGTCGGGATGGGGCTGCTCAGCCGCCCCGAGTACACGGCCACGCTCATGTCGGCGCTGGCCGCCGCCGGGATCCCGACGAGCTGGATCTCCACCTCCCAGCTGCGGCTGTCGGTGATCGTGCCGCGGGAGCGCACCGTCGACGCCGTCGCGACCCTGCACCGGGAGTTCCGCCTTGACCGGCACGAGCCGCCGGACGCCACACCCGCGGGCTCCGGCCGTTCCGCCACCGTCTGAGAGAGGCAGGGCCAGTGGCTGTGCACAACGCTTCGTTCGCTCGCGGTCTCCGCCTGCGGCGCCTGTTCCGGCACGGTGACGGGCGCCTGCTCGTCGTGCCGCTCGACCACTCCGTCTCCGACGGGCCGCTGCGCCGCGGCGACCTGGACCCCCTGCTCGGCGAGCTCGCCGGGACGGGCGTGGACGCCGTCGTCCTGCACAAGGGCAGGCTCCGGCACGTCGACCACGCCTGGTTCGGTGACATGTCGCTGATCGTGCATCTGAACGCCAGCACCCGCCTCGCCCCGGACCCGGACGCCAAGTACCTGGTCACCCATGTCGAGGAGGCGCTGCGGCTGGGCGCCGACGCGGTCAGCGTGCACGTCAACCTCGGGTCGCGGGAGGAGGCCCGGCAGGTCCGCGACCTGGCGACCGTGGCGGGGGAGTGCGAGCGGTGGAACGTCCCGCTGCTCGCCATGATGTACGCCCGCGGCCCGCGGATCAGCGACCCGCGGGCGCCGGAGCTGGTCGCGCACGCCGCGTCGCTGGCCGCCGACCTCGGCGCGGACGTCGTCAAGACCGACTACGCGGGCACGCCCGAACGGATGACCGACGTGGTGCGCGCCTGCCCGATCCCCGTCGTCGTGGCGGGCGGTCCGCGCCTGACCGAGCCCGACGCCGTGCTGGCCAACGTGTCCGACGCGCTGCGCGGCGGCGCCGCCGGGGTGGCGGTGGGCCGCAACGTGTTCCAGGCCGAGCGGCCCGGCCGGATGGCGGCCAGGATCGCGCGGCTGGTGCACGAGTCGCCGCGTCCCCCGGGCCACGACAACGTGGACGACCGCCTCGCCCTGACGCCCTGACATCCGCCGAGACCCCGACGTTCCGCTGAGGAGACACCTGTGAAACTGTGCTGGCTGGACATCCGCGACGCCGACGGGGCCAAGGAGGCGATCGTCGAGGAGGCCGTCCATCAGCGGGTGGACGCCATCGTGGCCGCCGACCCGGCCGACCTGGAACCGCTGCCTCCGACGGTGCGGAAGGTGCTCTTCCCGCACGACCGGGCACTGCCGGAGAAGCTGGAGCCCGCTGACCTGGTCATCGTCGACCCGGCCAGGCACGGGGAGCCCGCCGAGTTGGCGCACCGGCATCCCGGCGTGGAGTTCGGCCGGTTCGTGGAGATCACCGACGCCGACAGCCTCGACGACGCCTGCCGCTCGGCGCGCCAGGAGCGGTGGAGCGTGCTGCGGTTCCGCGACCCGACCAAGATCCCGTTGGAGATCGTGCTGGCCGCCGCGGCCGGGGCGGACGGCAGCATCGTCACCGAGGTCGCCGACGTGCAGGAGGCGAAGATCGTCTTCGGTGTGCTCGAACACGGCTCCGACGGCGTGCTGCTCGCCCCCCGCGCCCCGGGCGAGGCCACCGCCCTACGGTCCGCCGCGGTCAGCGGGGCCGCCGACCTGTCGCTCGTGGAGCTGGAGGTCACCGGGATCCGGCGGGTGGGGATGGGCGAACGGGTGTGCGTCGACACCTGCACGAACTTCCGCCTGGACGAGGGCATCCTCGTCGGCTCCCACTCCACCGGCATGATCCTGTGCTGTAGCGAGACCCACCCGCTGCCGTACATGCCGACCCGGCCGTTCCGCGTCAACGCGGGCGCGCTGCACTCGTACACGCTGTCGGACGACGGCCGCACCAACTACCTCAGCGAGCTGTCCGCCGGAGGCAAGGTCCTCGCCGTGGACGCGTCCGGCCGGGCCCGCGTCGTCACGGTGGGCCGGGTCAAGATCGAGACCCGGCCGCTGCTCGCGATCGACGCGGTCGCGGACTCAGGGGTGAACGTCAACCTCATCGTCCAGGACGACTGGCACGTGCGGGTGCTCGGACCGGGCGGCACGGTGCTGAACGTCACGGACCTGACCGCGGGCACGAAGGTCCTCGGTCACCTGCCGGTCGAGCAACGGCACGTCGGCTACCCGATCGACGAGTTCTGCATCGAGAAATGACGAGCGAAATGACGGAGTTGCGGGCGGGTCCCGTTCTCGACTTCCACGTGCGCCTGGCACCCCGTCCGGGGGCCGCCGAGCGGCTCCTGTCGACGCTGGACGGGTGCGGCATCGACCGGGCGGTGGTCTGCGCGGGCGGCACCATCGACCTCGAACGCCTGTCCCGCCAGCTCGTCGAGGGCGGGCACGTCGAGACCGACGCGGGCAACGACGCGGTGCTGGAGACGTGCGCGGGCACCGACGGGCGCCTGGTGCCGTTCTTCTTCGCCAACCCGTACCGTCCGCCCGCGGACTACCGGGAGAGGGCCGCCGAGTTCCGCGGGCTGGAGGTCTCGCCCGCCGTGCACGGCGTCGCCCTCACCGATCCGCGCGTCGACGCGCTCGTCGGCGTGGCCGCCGAGGTCGGCCACCCGGTGTACACGGTGTGCCTGGCGCGGCCCGGCGCGGGCGTCGCCGACCTGGTCGTCCTGGCCCGCCGGTTCCCGGACGTCGGGTTCGTGCTCGGGCACAGCGGCGTCGGCAACATCGACCTCCACGCCCTCACCCTGATCCGGGACGAGCCGAACATCCTGCTGGAGACCTCCGGCGGTTACACGTGCGTGGCCGAGGCGGCGCTGAGCCGTCTCGGCGCCGACCGGGTGCTGTTCGGCTCCGAGTACCCGCTCCAGCACCCCGCCGTGGAACTGGCCAAGTTCCGTGTGCTCGACCTGCCGCCCGAGCGGTGGCGGCGGGTCGCCTGGGACAACGCGCATCGACTGTTAGGAGAGGAGAAGCCGTGACCGAGAGCGATTCGGGCCTGCCCCAGCTCGGCCGGTGGAACGGGCCGGAGGACCTTCAGCGCCTCCAGGAGAAGCAGCTCGCGCAGACCGTCGTGTGGGCGTCCCGGTCGCCGTTCTACCGCGACCGGCTGGACGCGGCGGCCCTCCCCACGACGGTCGCCGACCTCGCCGACCTCCCGCTGACCACCAAGCAGGACCTTCGGGACAACTACCCCTTCGGGATGCTCGCGGTCCCGCGGGAACGCCTCGCCACCTACCACGAGTCGAGCGGGACCGCCGGACGGCCCACGCCGTCCTACTACACGGCGGAGGACTGGACCGACCTGGCCGAACGCTTCGCCCGCAAATGGATCGGGATCTCCGGCGAGGACGTCTTCCTCGTCCGCACGCCGTACGCGCTGCTGCTGACGGGGCATCTCGCGCAGGCCGCCGGACGGCTGCGCGGTGCGACCGTGGTGCCCGGCGACAACCGGTCCCTGGCGATGCCGTACGCCCGCGTGGTCCGCGTCATGCACGACCTGGGCGTCACGCTGACCTGGTCGGTGCCGACCGAATGCCTCATCTGGGGCGCCGCGGCGACCGCGGCCGGGCACCGTCCCGGCGACGACTTCCCGGCGCTGCGCGCGCTGTTCGTCGGCGGCGAGCCGCTCACGTCCGCCCGCCGCGCCCGCATCAGCCGGATGTGGGGCGTCCCGGTGATCGAGGAGTACGGCTCCACCGAGACCGGCAGCCTCGCTGGGGAGTGCGAGCACGGCCGGATGCACCTGTGGGCCGACCGCGCGCTGTTCGAGGTGTACGACCCGAAGACCGGCACCGTCTCCGCGGACGGCGAGGGCCAGCTCGTGGTCACGCCACTGTTCCGCGAGGCGATGCCCCTGCTGCGCTACAACCTGGAGGACGACGTCTCGGTCTCGTTCGACGGCTGTGACTGCGGATGGGACCTGCCGACCGTCCAGGTTCTCGGCCGGGCGGCGTTCGGCCACCGGGTCGGGGACGCGACGGTCACCCAGCACCGGCTGGAGGAACTCGTCTTCTCCCTCCCGGACTCCTACCAGGTCGTGTTCTGGCGGGCGCGAGCGGAACCGGACGCGCTGCGCGTCGAGATCGAGGTGCCGGAGGAGCACCGGGAGGCCGCCCAGACAGAGCTCGCCGCCTCGGTGCGGTCCGCGTTCGGCGTCGGCTGCGAGGTCACCGGGCTGGCCCCGGGGACCCTCGTGCCGCACGAGGCGCTGACCACCATGCCCGACGTGGTGAAACCGCGAAGCCTGTTCGGACCCGACGAGGATTGGGGCAAAGCGCTCCTCTACTACTGAGGAGACGACCACTACCCGTGGGGGGAACGACATGGCGCAGTTGACGGTGGCGGTGGCCGGAGCCGGGATCGCGGGACTCACGCTCGCCGCCGCCCTCTGCCGGAACGGAATCGACTGCCACGTCTACGAGCAGGCCGAGCGCCTCGCCGAGGTGGGGGCGGGAGTGCAGGTGGCGCCCAACGCCACCCGGCTGCTGCGCCGCCTCGGCCTGGCCGACCGCCTGAGCGCCGTCGCGGTCGCGCCGGAGGCGATCGAGGCGCGCCGCTGGGACGACGGCGCGCTGTTGCGGCGCACCCCGCTGGGCGACCTGTGCCGCCGCAGGTTCGGGGCGCCCTACTACACGCTCCACCGCGCGGACCTGCACGACGCGCTGCTCTCGCTCGTCCCGCCGGACCGGGTGCACCTCGGCGCCCGGGGCGTCGCCGTGACCCAGGACGCCGGGGCCGCGCGGCTGCGTATGGCCGACGGGGCGGAGATCGCGGCGGACCTGGTCGTGGGCGCCGACGGCATCCACTCCGTCGTGCGCGAGCACCTCGTCACCGACCGGCCCCGGTACTCCGGGCACACGATCTACCGGGGTCTGGTCCCCGCCGAGAAGGTGCCCCACCTGGTCGCCGAGCCGCGCGTGCGGCTGTGGTTCGGACCGGAGCGACACTGCGTGTGCTATCCGGTGTCGTCCGGCGAACAGGTGAGCTTCGGGGCGACCGTCCCCGCGTCGGACTGGCGGGAGGAGTCCTGGTCGGCTCGGGGTGACGTCGCCGACCTCGCGGCCGCGTACCGGGGCTGGCACGCCGACGTCGCCGAGCTGATCGGCGCGGCGGAGACGGTCGGCAGGTGGGCGCTGCACGATCGCGAGAGCATCGACCGGCTGGGCGCGGGACGGGTCGCCGTCATCGGTGACGCGGCCCACCCGATGCTGCCGTTCCAGGCGCAGGGCGCGAACCAGGCCGTCGAGGACGCCGTCGTGCTCGCCCTCTGCCTGTTCGGCGTGGACCCGGAAGGCGGCCTCGACGCCCTGGGCGCGGCCCTGCGCCGTTACGAGCGGATCCGCCTTCCTCGGACCACGCGAATCCAGCGCCAGTCACGCGACAGCGTGAAGACCTTCCACCAGGCCCACGGCGACGCGGAGACCCGTCGCGACACCGCGCGGGACTCCTCGGTGCTGGACGACCACCGGTGGTTGTTCGAGTACGACGCCGAGCAGGCCGCCATGACCAGCGGGAGCTGATGATGGAGTTGACCGGAATCGAATCGACGGTCGCACTGGTCACCGGTGCGGCGCAGGGCATCGGCGCCGCCGTGGCCGCCACCCTGGCGGGCGCCGGCGCGCACGTCGCGGCCGTGGACCGCAACGCCGACCGGCTCACCACCACCGTCGCCAAACTGGAGGCCGAGGGAGGGACCGCCCGCGGCTACACCGTCGACGTGCGCGACAGCGCGGCGGTGGACGCGCTCGTGCGCCGCGTCGAGGACGAGCTCGGCCCCATCGGCATCCTCGTCAACGCCGCCGGGGTCCTGCACACCGGCCGGGTGGTCGAGCTGCCGGACCGGCAGTGGGACGAGACTTTCTCCGTCAACGCGGGCGGCGTGTTCAACGTGTCCCGCGCGGTGGCCCGGCGGATGATCGACCGCCGTCGGGGCGCGGTCGTGACCGTCGCGTCCAACGCCGCCGGGGTGCCGCGTGTGGAGATGGCCGCCTACGCCGCGTCGAAGGCCGCGTCCGCGCAGTTCACGCGGTGCCTGGGGCTGGAGCTGTCCGGCTACGGCATCCGCTGCAACGTCGTCTCGCCCGGGTCGACCGACACGCCCATGCTGCGCTCGATGCTCGGCGAGGAGGGCGATCCGCGGCAGGTCGTCGAGGGCTCCCCGGCCGCGTACCGCGTCGGCATCCCGCTGCGGAAACTGGCCCGGCCGCGGGACGTGGCCGAGGCGGTCGCGTATCTCGTGTCCGACCAGGCGGGCCACGTCACCATGCACGACCTCTACGTGGACGGCGGCGCCGCGCTGCACGTCTGACGGCCCCCGACGAACCAGGAGGCTGACCATGGCCATGTCCCCGATCGCGCCCTACCGCATGCCGGGCGAGGACGACCTACCGCCCGCCGCGGTGCCCTGGCGCCCGCGCCCCGACCGGGCCGTCGTGCTGGTGCACGACATGCAGCGGTACTTCCTGCGTCCCTTCCCGGCCGGGCGGTCACCGCTGACCGGGCTGCTCGCCAACACCGCGAAGCTGCTCGCGACGGCACGCGCCGCGGGCGTGCCGGTGATGTACACGGCGCAGCCGGGCGGGATGACCCGCGAGGAGCGCGGGCTCCTGCACGACTTCTGGGGTCCTGGCATGGGCAAGGAGGAGGCCGAGCGGGCCATCGCCGACGACGTCGCCCCCGAACAGGGGGAGACGGTGCTGACCAAATGGCGTTACAGCGCGTTCTTCCGCAGCGACCTGGAGGAACGGATGCGGCGGTCGGGCCGCGACCAGCTGGTCGTCTGCGGCGTCTACGCGCACATGGGGTGCCTCCTCACCGCCTGCGACGCCTACAACCGCGACATCCAGCCGTTCCTCGTGGCGGACGCGCTGGCCGACCTGACCCTCGACGACCATCTGATGGCGCTCCGCTACGCCGCGGACCGCTGCGCCGTCCCGCTGTCCACGGCCGACGCGCTCGCCGCCCTGGAGACCGGTGATGGCGCCTAGCCGGCGGGGCTCGGGATGGCTGCCGTGCCTGCTGCTGGCCACGTTCGTCATCGGGACGGACGACTTCGTCATCGCCGGCGTCCTCCCGGTCATCGCCGCGGACCTCCGGGTGAGCGAGGCGGCCGCGGGCCAGCTCGTGACCGGCTTCTCCGTCACCTACGCGGTGGCGGCCCCCGCCATGGCCCTGCTCACCGCGCGGCTGCCCCGCAAAGCGCTCCTCGTCGGCGGGCTGGCGGCCTTCGCGGCGGCCAACCTCGCGACCGCGCTGGCCCCGAACTACGCGACGCTCATGGGAGCGCGGGTGCTGACCGCGCTGATCGGGGCCACCCTCACCCCGGCGGCCTTCGCCGTGGCCGAGCGGCTGTCGGCGCCCGAGCGGGCCGGACGCGCCATCGGCATGGTCGCCGCGGGGCTGACCCTGTCGCTGTTCGTGGGCGTGCCCGTCGGCACGCTGCTGGGCGAGAACCTCGGCTGGCGGTCGACGTTCGTGGCGGTGGGCGTGTTCACCTGCCTGGTGGTCGCGGCCGGTTCCGTGCTGCTGCCCCGGGTGCCGGGCGCCGTCCCCCTCGGGATGGGCGGGCGGTTGCGGAACCTCGGCCGTCCCGCGGTGCTGCTGTGCGCGGCGGGCACCGTGGTCGCCGCCGGAAGCGGCCTGATGACCTACACCTACATCGCCCCCCTGACCGAGGACCTGACCGGGCGGGGCGGCGGGATCCTGGCCCTGTTCATCGCCGTGGTCGGCGTGGCCGGCGCGGCGGGCACCGTCGCCGGCGGCCTGCTCACCGACCGCTGGGGCCCCGACCGCACGCTGCTGGCCTCGGTCGCGGGCGTGGTCGCCGCCACGGCGGTCTTGGCCGCCCTCGGGACGGGCGGACCGGAGACGGCGCCGGTGTGGCCGGTGGCCCTCACGCTCGCCCTCTGGGGATTCTCGGCGTGGAGCTTCACCCCGCCGATGAACACCCGGATCATGCGGCTGGCGGGCGAGGCGGGCACCGAGGCCGTGGCCCTCAACACCAGCGGACTGTACGTGGGAATCGCGATGGCGGGCGCGGCGGGCGGTGCCGTCCTCGCCGCCTATGACGGCACCGGGGTCGCCGTCGCCGCGACCGCGGTCGGCGTGGTCGCCTACACGGTGCTGGCCGCGTCCGTCCGCCGCTTCCCCGTCCGGGACGAACGTCCGACGTCGACAGGCAGGAAGGGAAACACCCATGTCCGAGCGTAGTCATGTCGTGGTCATCGGAGGAACGTCCGGGATCGGCCGCCATTTCGCCCGAACCCGGGCCGGGCACGGCGACGACGTGGTCATCACCGGCCGCGCGGAGGACCGGACGAAGGGGATCGCCGACGAGATCGGCGGGAACACCCGCGGGCTCGCGCTGGACCTCGCCGCCCCCGAACGGGTCGGGGACGCCCTCGCCGACGTGGAACGCGTCGACTGGCTGGTCCTCACGGCGCTCGACCGCGACCACAACATGGTCCGCGACTACCGTCCGGCCGACGCGACGCGCCTGCTGACGGTGAAGCTCACCGGCTACACCGCCGTCCTCCACGCCCTCGCGCCGCGGATGACCGACGAGAGCGCGGTCGTGCTGCTCGGCGGGCTCGCCAGCCACCGGCCCTATCCGGGGTCCACGACCGTGACGACGGCCAACGGCGGTGTCGCCGCGCTGGTCCGGACGCTGGCGGTGGAGCTCTCCCCGATCCGCGTGAACGCGCTGCACCCGAGCATCGTCGCCGACACGCCGTTCTGGAGCGACAAGCCCGCCGCACGCGAGGCCGCCCGCGCCAGCGCGCTCACCGGGCGCGGGGTGACCATGGAGGACTGCACCGACGCGATCACGTTCCTGCTGCGCAACCGCGCCATCAACGGCGTGAACCTCAACATCGACGGCGGCGACGTGCTGCTCTGACGCGGCTTTCCGGCCGTTCGTCCCAGCCGCTGGTTCTCATGAGACCGTGCCGGCGACCCGCCACGGGCCCCACCGGCCGGTCGCGCCCTGCCCGTGCTCCCGCTCCGCGCGGGAGTACCGGGTCAGGTCGCGGGACGAGAACAGCGCCATGCCCACGTGGAAGCCCGCGACCGGCACCGGAAGCCGCGCCCGGTGCGCCGGCCGTCCGTCGACGTGCCACTGGACTTCCGCGTTCTCGGGCAGGTAGCTGATGGCGTAGCGGTGCCGGCGCCCCGGCTCCGTCGACACCTCCAGGTCCACGCGGTTGACGAAGTGCTCGTGCGGACGGGGCACGCCGGGAACCGCCAGGCGTTCGAGCACCGCGAAGACCGTGTCGTTGGTCGCGGCCGCGTTGAGCACGACACCGCTCTCCAGGTCGAAGACGTTCACCGTGCCGTACGCGTCGAGGAGGTCGTACGGGATCTGGCCGTAGGTCCGCACCGCCATGTCGACCTCGAACGTCAGCCGTCCCGCCGCCGGCGTGAGGAAGCGCCGCACGGACCGGTACATCTGCTTGGCGTTGTTCTGTTTCGGGTCCGTGTCGTGGAAGCGGCTGAACGGGTCGACGGTCAGTTCGAAGCACCCGTCGCCGGTGCGCACCCGGGCGTTGCGGTCCCGGTACTCGTGCCTCTCGCCGTCCGCCCCCCGCATCTCCATGATCCGCCAGCGGGCCGGGTCGAGCTCCTCGCCGGTGAAGTCGTCGTACGTCCAGGTGCTGATCTCCGGTGCCGAGGTCATGCCGCCACGATCGGCCGGGCGCCGTCCGCGGGCCATCACACGTTCACGCGGTTCGGCCGGAGCGGCACGCCATTTCTCCGGGGCACGCCGAAGATCCCGTGAATGGGCCATGTTCGCGCGGCGGCGCTCGCTGAGACTGCCTACTGACCGCCACGCCACGACGTCGGCGCTGCGCGTCGGCGCACCGGCGTCCTCGTCACGCAGGAGGTGTCATGGTCACGCAGAGTCCGCCAGCGGACGGTGACCGCTATGTCGCTGCCCATTCCAGCGCCGAGTTCCAGACCCTGCGGCGCCGATCACAGGCCTTCCTCCTCTGGGCGAGCGTCGTGTTCTTCGGGTGGTGGTTCACCGGAAGCGCGCTCGCCACCTTCGCGCCGGACTTCTTCCGGCGGGAGGTCGGCGGGCCCGTGAACCTCGGCCTGCTGTTCGTCCTCCTCTCGTTCGTCCTCGTGGTCACGCTCTCCGGGCTGTACCTGCGGTACGCCCGTACCCGGCTGGACCCCCTCGGTGAACAGGTCCGGGCGGGTCTGGAAGCGGGGCCGGATGTGGGTCCGAAGGGAGAAACCCGATGACCGTTCTCGCCGATCCACCGCCCCCGGTCGACAACACGTGGGCGGCGCCCGCGGTCGCCGTTCCGGCGACCCTCGCCATCGCGGTCGTCGTGTTCCTCCTCGTGCGGGCCGTGCGCGGCGGCATCCGCGACCAGGGCGACTTCCTGCTCGCGGGACGCCGAATCGGCCCCGGCCAGAACGCCCTGGCGCTGGCCGCGGCCCCCCTCATGTACTCGACCCTGTTCATCATCACCGGTCATGTCGCGTTGAGCGGCTACGACGCGGTCCTCCTCCTGACGTCGTTCACGATGTCGATGATGCTCGGGGTGCTGCTCTTCGCCTCGCACATGCGGAACCTGGGCGCGACCACGCTCGGCGACGTGTTCGCGATGCGCGCGAGGGAGCGGCCCGCGCGCATCGCCGCGTCGGTCGTCACCCTGACGATCTACGCCATGTTCACGGTCATCACGCTGGCCGCGATCGCCTTCATCCTCAACCGGTGGTTCGGCCTGGACTCCCTCGTCGGGCTGGCCGGGTCGGTCCTCGTCGTCGGCCTGGTCACCGTCCTGTACGTGTACATGGGCGGGATGCCCGGGGTCACCCGGCTGCTGACGTTCAAGGCGGTCGTGGCGCTCGGCGTCGTGGCGATGCTGACCACGCTGGTGCTGGTCAAGTTCGACTTCAACCTCGTCAGGCTGCTCGACACGGCCGAGGCCAGGTCGGCGCCGCAGGGCGACTACGACCTGCTCGGCCCCGGCCGCCTGTTCGGCGAGGGGTCCGACCGGTGGGTCCACCTCTCCAAGCTCTTCTGCGTCGTCGTCGGCGTGGCCGCGATTCCGTTCCTGTTCATGCGCAACTTCGCGGTGACGAACGGGCCGGACGCGCGGCGGTCGGCCGGGTGGGCCGCGATGATCGTCGTGGCGGTCTACGCCTGCATGGCCGTCGTCGGGCTGGGCTCGGTCGCGGTCCTCGGCCGGGAGAACATCGGTGTGATCAAGGCGCACCGCGACATCAGCCTGCCGAAGCTCGCCGACGAGCTCGGCGGGCCCCTGATGGTCGGCGCGCTCGGCGCGGTCGCCGTGCTCACGGTGGCCGGGGTCTTCGCCGCCCTGCTGATCAACGCGGTGACCTGCGTCACCCGGGACGTCAACGCCCTGCGCGGACGGCGGCCCGCTCCGGGGCGGGAGCTGGCGGACGTCCGCCGCAACGTCATGATCGTCGGGATCGTCTCGGTGGTCGGCGGCGTCGCGATGCTGCCGGTGCGGACCCACATCTTCATTCCGACGTCGATCGACGTGGCGGGCGCCACGATCCTGCCGGTGGTCGTGTACGCGCTGTTCTGGCGGCGCTTCAACACCGCGGGCCTGAAGTGGGCGGTCTACGGAGGACTCGCCTCGACCATGTTCATGGTCGTGTTCTCCAACGGGATGTCGGGCGCCGAGGACGCCATCTTCGCCGGGTCCGACTTCAAGTTCATCGACATCGAGCCGGGGCTGATCTCGGTGCCGCTCGCGTTCCTCCTCGGCTTCCTCGGCACGGTCCTGAGCGGTGAGCGTGACGACGCCGCGTTCGCCGAGATTCAGGTCCGGTCGCTGACGGGCGCCGTCGTCCCGGCGCGGCGCGGCGCGTCCGTCGGGGCCGTCCTCGACGTCGGCGGGAACGGCCGGGACGTGAACCGCGGGGACGGGAACGGCCGGGACGGTGACGGCCGGGCGAACCGGACGACCAGCGAAGCGCGCTGAGCGAGCGCATGTTCGGAGGCATGGTGCATCCGGTACCGGTTCTCGTGGTGGGCGCGGGCCCGGTCGGCATGGTCGCCGCCCTGGTCCTCGCCCGCCACGGTGTCCCCTGCGTCCTCGCCGACCAGGGCTTCGAGACGTCCGACCATCCGAAGCTGGACTACGTCAACGCCCGCAGCATGGAGTTCCTCCGGCACCTCGGCGTGGCCGGGGACGTCCGCGCCGCGGGCGTGGGACCCGAGCATCCGGCCGACGTGATCTGGTCGACCGGCCACGCCGGGGAGCCGATCACCACGTGGGAGCTTCCGTCGGTGGCGGAGGAGTGCCGCCGCATCGCCGAGCACGACGACGGCACGCGCCCCGTGGAGCCCGGCCAGCGGATCTCCCAGATCGAGTTGGAGCCGGTCCTGCGGGCGCACTGCCGGCGTGAACCGCTCATCGACCTGCGCCGCGGGCTGCGGTTCGACACCCTCACCCAGGACGGCGACGGCGTCACCAGCCACCTGGTCGACGTGATGAGCGACGACCAGGTCCAGGTGCGGTCCCGGTACGTGATCGGGTGCGACGGCGCGTCGAGCCGGGTCCGCGCGGCGGCGGGCATCGGCCTTGAGGGCTTCGACGTCCCCGGGTTGCCGAGCGCCTTCATGGTGCACTTCAAGAGCCGCGACCTGGCCACCCTGCACCGGCACGGCCGGTTCTGGCACTACTTCGCCTTCCGGTACGTCGTCCTCGCCCAGGACGAGGCGGACACCTGGACCGTGCACGTCAACGGCATGGACCCGGGCGAGTTCGACACGCCGCCCGCCGATCCGGCGGGGTTCGTGCGCGACATCACGCGGACGGACCTGAGGATCGACAAGGTGCTGCTCACCTCCCGCTGGCGCCCCGACTTCATGATCGCGGACCGGTACCGGGCGGGACGGGTCCTCCTCGCCGGGGACGCCGCCCACCGGATGTTCCCGACCGGCGCCTACGGCATGAACACCGGCGTCGGCGACGCGGTCGGCGCCGCCTGGAAGGTCGCCGCCCTCGTCCGGGGGTTCGGGGGGCCCGGTCTCCTCGACGCCTACGACGCCGAGCGCCGCCCGGTCGGCCTGCGCAACATGCACACGTCCCACCGGCACCTCGGCGTCCACCTCAGGGCGGGGGCGCTGTTGCGCGACGGCGCTCCGCTCGCCGCCATCGCGTCGACGCTCCAGGCCGAGCGCGGCGAGAACGAGTACACGGGGGTCGAGTTGGGCTACCGCTACGCCGACTCGCCGGTGGTCTGCCACGAGGAGGGGCCCGAACCGCCGTGGAGCCCCCACGCGTACACGCCGACGACCTGGCCCGGGGGGCGTCCGCCCAGCCTTCTCCTGGACGACGGGACGCCGATCTTCGACCGTTTCGCGGCGGCCTTCACGCTCGTCGACTTCGTGGGCGACGGTCGCGCCGTCCCGCTCCTGGCGGCCGCGGCCGCCCAGAGACTGCCGGTCCGGCACGCCGTGGTGCGGGACGCCCGCGTCCGCGAGGTGTGGGAGCGCGATCTCGTCCTGCTCCGGCCCGACCACCATGTGGCCTGGCGCGGGAACGCGACCGGCGCCGACCCGGCGGCGGTGGTCCGGCGCGTGCGAGGCGCCGGACGCTGACATGAACGAACGCCACTTCACGATCTTGTCGGCCCGCGCGTTCCGGCGCGGCGGGCCGGTCGAAAGGAGAGTCCCCCGATGACGTACCTGAGGCGACCGCGCGGCCGGCGGCTGGGATACGCGGTGACCATCGCCACCGCGACCGCCGTGGCCGGATCGCTCACCAGTGCCGTGGCGGCGGCCCCCCGGGACGCGGCGGGCTTCGACCTCGACCACGGGAACGCCCTGATCGAGGTCGTCTACCCGAAGTTCCAGCGCGTGTCCCGCGAGCAGAGTTCGGGCCGTGCGGTGTCGCTGACCGTGGACCACGCCATGCTGATCGAGATGCCGTGGTTCGACGCCCTGGCCCCGTACCACCCGAAGGCCGTGGGCATCTTCTCGAACATCGGGCGCCGTCCGAGCACGGAGCACACGACCCGCAACAAGAACATCGCCGTCATCTACTCCGCGTTCACCTCGCTCAACGCGATCCTTCCGGAGTACAGGAGCCGCTGGATCGAGATGATGGAGTCGGCGGGGCTCGACCCGAACGACACCGAGGAGGACCCGACCACGGCGAGCGGCATCGGCATCCTCGCCGCCAAGAACGCCATCGCCGCGAGGAGGGGCGACGGGTCCAACCGGGACGGCGCCGAGGGCGGGCGCACGTACAACCGGCGACCCTACGCCGACTACACGGGCTACCGGCCGGTGAACGGTCCGTACCGGCTCCGCAACCCGTCGCGCTGGCAGCCGAACGTGACCTCGACGCGCAACGTCTACCGGACCCAGCAGTTCGCGACGCCCTACTTCGGGCGGTTGAAGCCGTTCTCCTACGACAGCCCCGACCGGTTCGAGGTCTCGCCGCCGAAGAACAGCGATCACCGCGACCGCCGGGCGTACCGGCGCCAGGCCGACAAGGTCCTGGAGGCGTCGGCGAAACTGGACGACCGGAAGAAGATGACCGCCGAGCTCTTCAACGACAAGGTCCTGACGTTCGGGGCCGTCGCGGGGACCCCGGTCGTCACCACCGGCAAGTACGACACCGAGAAGATGGTCCACTACATCGTCACGTCCGACGTCGCGTTCGTCGACGTCACCATCGCCACGTGGCACTTCAAACGCAGGTTCGACTCGGTGCGGCCGTTCAGCGCGATCCGTCACCTATACGGGGACGAGAAGGTCACGGCCTGGGGCGGGCCGGGGAAGGGGACCGTCGACGACATCACGGGGAACGAGTGGCAGGCGTATCTGCACTCGAACTCGGCCGACCACCCCGAGTACCCCTCCGCGACGGCGTCCCTCTGTCAGGCGTTCGCCGAGCAGGTGCGCCGGTTCACCGGCACCAACAAGATCAACATCTCTGTTCCCACCCCCAAGGGCTCCTCGCTCGTCGAACCGGGCGTCACCCCGGCCACCGACATCACGCTGCGCTGGAGCAACTGGACGGACTTCGCCGACGACTGTGGCGAGAGCCGGGTCTGGGCGGGGGAGAATTTCCCATCGGCGATCAGCGCGGCGTCCCAGTACGCCCCGGCGATCGGCGCGTTGAGCCACGAGTTCGTCCAGCGCAAACTGAACGGCCGTTGATCCTCGGCGGTCCCGGGCGCGCCGGTACCCGCTTCGGTGTCCGCGGATGTTCTCGATCGCAAGGCGGTTCACCGGCGAATACGTCGCGCCCGGATGCGATGGTCCGCCATGCACGTGACCGCCCGGTCACAGAAAGTGCGTCTTTCCGGGAACTCGATCGTCGTTGATCTGTTAGCCGTCCGAAATTTCGGCGCGGTCCGGGGCCGAGTGAAGGGCCCCCGGCGCCTCTTACCAGTTCCGGCCAAAACGTTCCGTCCGCCTTTACCTCGCGCATCACGGGTTTCATGAGGTCGCGGAGTGTGCCGGCCGGTGCTCCGGTTCACCGCCCGGGTTCCGTCGCCGACGGTGACGAACCCGGGCGGTGATCCGCCCGCCGCCGGGACGGACCGGCGATCGAGGAATCATCACCATGTGTCGCGGGAGGAATGCGATCCGTCACACATTCTGGGTACTGCTCCTGACATTAGCATGCCGCCGCTGTCAGTGAACGTGTTCGGTCGGAGCGGCCGGGGCACTTCTGTCGTGAGGGATCCGGGCGAGTTATAGTCGATCAGGGGCTCGTCCGCATAGTGGGGGATTCTGCCTATGATCTTTCACGCACTCCGCGTAAGGTCACGTCCACCCGTTTCGACGGCGCGCGACATCGGCCCGGAACTTTCGAGTGAGATCTTCGCTCCCGTCGAACGAGAGGGCGGGCCGCTTCTCCCTCCCTCCGCCCGCCGTGGTTTCCGCGCCGCTAATCCGAAATGGTCTCGCGTATTCGGCGGGACATGCCGGGCGTGAGCTTATCCGTGCGGCGGACCACGAGGAATCGCTCGTCGGCCACGAGCAGCCGGGACTCTCGCGCTCAGGCCGACCCCAGGAGGACGCTCCCATGACCGATGTCCTGCCGCCGTGTCCCGCGGCGTCGAAAACGTACTCCGTGCTCGTCGCCGAACCCGAGACGTCGGCCCGTGCCGTGCTCGCGGCGGCGCTCGGGGCGGCTCCCCGACTGGACGTGGTGGGCGAGGTGGCCGACGCCGACGAGGTCGTGCTCCGCGCGGCGCGGACCCGTCCGGACGTGGTGGTGATGGGCGCCGGGGCGCCCGGAATGAGCGTCGCCGCCGCGACCCGGCGCCTCCGCAACGCCACCGACCCGCCCGAGATCGTCGTCCTCGCCGACCCCGCGGACCACGCCCGCGGCCGTGAGGTCCTCAGGGCGGGGGCGTCCTGCCTGCTCCCCCGGGACTCGCCGCCCGAGCGGCTCGTCTGCGCGATCCCCGCCGTGGCGGCCGGTTACGTGGTCATGGCCCCCGCCTTCGCCGACCAGATGATGGAGGGCTCCACGCGCAGGGACCTGCACGACGTTCTCGGCCGCACCCTCGCCGCGATCAACCGCAAGGGCGAGCTGGTCGCGCGGCTCCTCGTCGCGCAACCGGACCGGGCCAGGGCCGAGCTGGAGACCGTGCTCGCGCTCGCGCGCCGGTCCATCGCCGAGGTCCGCGCGCTGGCCGCCGGTTACCACCTCGGCGACCTGGCCACCGAGATCGAACAGGTCCGCGCCGATCTGGAGGTCATGGGGGTCCGGGTGGAGACGGCCCGCGTCCCGCCGGCTCTGCCCCGCCCGATCCAGGAGGCGTTCGGCTGGGTCGCGCGGGAGGCGGCCGCCAACGTCATCCGGCACAGCGAGGCCGGTCACTGCCGGATCGAGATCTGGACCGGCGGCCGGACCGCGCACCTGCGGATCACCAACGACGGCGCCCGCCGGGCCGGTCCGGGCGCCGCCGGGACCGGCCTCGCCGGGCTGGCGGCACGGCTGCGCGTCGTCGGCGGCGCGCTCGTCCACGGCCCCGGTCCCGATCTGACGTATCGCGTCGAGGCGACGGCCCCGCTCGGCGGATAGAGCGGCTGTGGAGGAAAGATGGCGATCAAGGTTGTCCTGGCCGAGGACGAGGCGCTCACCAGGGAGGCCCTCACCGAACTTCTCCAACTGTCGGACGGCATCGAGGTCGTCGCCCACACGGGCCGGGGCGACCGGGTGCTGGACCTCGTGAACGAGCACCGCGCCGGGCTCGCCGTCCTCGACGTGCACATGCCGGGCATGAACGGCATCGAGGTCGCCGAGCAACTGAACCGGGAACGTTCCGGGTTCCCGGTGGTGATCCTCACCTGCGACGCCCGCCCCGGGCACCTGCAACGGGCGCTCAAGGCAGGAGTTCGCGGCATCCTCACCAAGGAGACCTCGATCGGCGAGCTGGTCAGGGTGATCCGCGAGGTGTACGCGGGCGGCCGGCACTTCGCCCCCGACCTGGTCGCCGAGATGCTGGCCGTCGGCGAGAACCCGTTGACGGCCCGCGAGGTGGAGATCCTGAAGGCGGCCGAGGACGGCCGCCCCCTCAGCGTCATCGCCTCGCAGCTGCATCTCAGCCCCGGGACGGTCCGCAACCACATCCACTCGGCGATCAACAAGTTGGAGGCGGGGAACAGGATCGGCGCCGTGCAGGCAGCGTCGCGGGCCGGCTGGCTGTGAGCCGGCCGGGGGCGACTACCGTGCGCGCGGTAGCCGGTCCCTCGTCCACAAGGAGGAGTGACCCGCCGCATACCTCCGGTTAGGGTGCGCCCATGAGCACAGAACGGTCCCGGGTCCCGGTCGCCGCCAAGGACTGGACGATCGCGGTCGGCGTCGCCGCGGTCCTGCTGATCGTCGGGCTGTCCGGGGACCACCACGCCGCGGATCCCGACGCGCTCGGCTATGGGCTGCTGGCGGCGGGCGGCCTGGCGCTGGCGGCGGGCCGGCGCGCGCCGGTCGCCGTGCTGGCCGTCACCTGGCTCTGCGTGATCGGGTACAACGCGGTGGGGTTCGAGGTGCCCGCGGTCGCGTACCTGTTCGCGGTGTACGCGACCATGCGCGCCGGGCATCGCCTGGTCACGCTGCTGATGTCGGTGGCGCTGCTCGCGGCGCTGCCCCTCGCCATCATGGTGTCGCCCGGGGACGGGCCGGCGGGCGAGGCGTTCGCGCAGGCCCGCGGCGTCCTGGAGATCGCGTGGCTGGTCGCCGCGGCCGCCGCGGGGGAGGCTCTGCGGCAGGCCGAGCGCCGCGCGGACGAGGCCGAGCGCACCCGCGAGGAGGCCGCCCGGCTGCGCGCCACCGAGGAGCGCCTGCACATCGCGCGGGAACTGCACGACTCGCTGACGCACCACATCTCCATCATCAAGGTGCAGGCCGGGGTCGCCGTCCACCTGGCGCGCAAGCGGGGCGAGGAGGTGCCGGAGGCGCTGCTGGCGATCCAGGAGGCCGGCCGGGAGGCGACCCGCGAACTGCGGTCCACACTGGAGACCCTCCGCGACGTCTCCACGTCGCCCGCGCACGGACTCGACCGCGTCCCCGACCTGATGGAACGGGCCCGGGGGATAGGGCTGAAGACGACGCTCCGGATCGACGGGCAGAAACGCGCCGTGCCGGAGGCGGTCGACCAGACCGCGTACCGGATCGTCCAGGAGTCGCTCACCAACACCGCCCGCCACGCCGCCGCCGCGACCGCCTCGATCTGGATCGACTACCGTCCCGACGCCCTCGCCATCCGGGTCGACGACGACGGGACGGCCACGCCCGGCTCCGCTCCCGTGCCCGGTGTCGGGCTGCTCGGCATGCGCGAGCGCGTCACCGCCCTCGGCGGGCGGCTGCGCGCCGAACCGCGCGACGAGGGCGGCTTCACCGTCCAGGCCGAGCTTCCCGTGGGGCGGCCGTCGTGATCCGGGTCCTGCTGGTCGACGACCAGCCGCTGCTGCGCAGCGGGTTCCGCTCCCTCCTCGCCGGCGAGGAGGACATCGAGGTGGTGGGCGAGGCGGCCGACGGCAGGGAGGGCCTGGCCCTCGCCAGGAAGCACCTGCCCGACCTCGTCCTCATCGACATCCAGATGCCCGTCATGGACGGCATCGAGGCGACCCGCCAGATCGCCGCCGACCCCGCCCTCGCCGGCCTGCACGTGGTGATCCTCACCAACTACGGCTTCGACGAGTACGTCTTCGACGCGCTGCGCGCCGGGGCCGCGGGGTTCCTCGTCAAGGACATCGAGCCGGAGGACCTGCTGCACGCCGTCCGCGTCGCCGCCCGCGGCGACGCGCTGCTCTCCCCGTCGATCACGCGCAAGCTGATCGACCGGTATGTGGCGCGGCCGCCGCACACCGGCGCCGACGCGAACCTGAAGGGCCTGACGAACCGCGAACGGGAGGCCGTCGCCCTGGTCGCGCAGGGGCTGTCCAACGACGAGATCGCCGACCGGATGGTGATCAGCCCGCTGACCGCGAAGACGCACATCAACCGGGCCATGACCAAGCTCCAGGCCCGGGACCGGGCCCAGCTCGTGGTGCTCGCCTACGAGTCCGGCCTGCCGGTCCCGGGCGGCCGCTGACACCCCGCTCGGCGGGCCCGTGACCGTTCAGCGGGTCGTCGCGGTCCCCTTGGCCCACGCCTCGATGAGTTCGGTGGCCTGGTCGGGGTTCAGCCTCGGGTCGCACAGCGACGTGTAGCGGCGTCGCAACTCGTCCTCGTCGCGCACCGGGCCTCCGACGCATTCCGTGACGTCGTCCACCGCGACCTCCAGGTGGAGTCCCGAGGGCCGCCGCCCGTGCTCCTCGACGATGTCGCGGAACCGCAGCGCCTCGGTGATCATGGCGGTGAGATGACGCGTCTTCAGGCCGAGGGACGATCTCACCGTGTTGCCGTGCATGGGATCGTTCAGCCAGATGACCGGATGCCCGGCGTCGGCCACCCGGCGGACGATGGGCGGCAGGGCCTGCCGAATCCGGTCGTGGCCCATGCGGGGGATCAGGACGAGGCGGCCGGGCTCGCGCCGCGGATCGAGCGTGTCGCAGACCCGCAGGACGTCGTCGGGGTCCGCGGTCGGCCCGAGTTTGCAGCCCACCGGGTTGGCGACGCGGGAGAGCAGGGCGACGTGGGCGTCGTCTGGGCCGCGGGTCCGTTCCCCGATCCACGGCAGATGCGTCGAGGCGAGGTAGGGGTCGCCCGTCTCCGGGTCGCGGCGGATCAGCCGGGACTCGTAGTCGAGGACCAGAGCCTCGTGGCTCGACCACGGCCCGTCCGCCATGGTCGTGTCACCCGTGCCGTCGCCGCGCGTCCGGCGGTACTCCCGCATCACGTGCTGCACACCGGCGCTGGCCTCGTAGGCCCACACCATGCGCCGGGGGTCCGCCCTGCGCGACACCGGGCCGGCCGGCTCCGAGTTGATCATGTGTCCGCGGAAGGACGGGACGGTCACCCCGCCGTGCTCCTCGGTCTCCCGCGACCTGGGCTTGGCGAACTGCCCGCCCATGCGCCCGACGCGGACGACGCTCCGGCCGGTGAGCTCGTGGAGCCGATCCGCCAGCCGGTCGATGAGACGCAGCTTCCCGGTCACGTGCCGGGGCGCGCACTCGTAGAAGCTCTCCGCGCAGTCGCCGAGTTGGAGCAGCAGCTCGTCCGTCGCGGTCAACCCCGCCAGGGTGTGCCGCAGCCGCCGCACCTCCGCGGCCGTCACCAGCGCCGGGGCGGAGGCCAGCCACCGGACGGCCTCGGAATGGTCGGGGTGGTCGCGCCAGTCCGGCTGCTGGGCCGCCGGCCTGTCCTGCCACGACCCGGGGTGCGGGGAACGCGCCGGGGAAGTGGATGGCTGCATGTGTGCTCCCGTCGAGCGTCCACCGGATCGAGGCGTGTGCGGACAGCGTGACCCGGCGGCGGGGACGCGCACATCGCGCGTTCGCGCCATCGGGCGGGCGGGATCTCCCGGCCGAGGGTCCGAACTCCGAGGGCAAAATCGCCGAGTGTGTGGTCTGCTCACCGGACCGCGAGTCATGTGGAGGTGGTGTGCCCACAGAGAGGACAAATCGCTGGCTGTGGCGTCTAGCGTGATGGCTTATCGGCGGCGCATACTCGCCTAATGGGCGACGACATCGGCGACGTCGGCGGCGACGCGATGGCCGCCGACGAGGAGTGCCTGAGTTCCGGGCTGGAGCGGCTCGTCACCGCCGGTGGGCTGGACGAGTTGCAGGAGCGCTACTTCGACTGGGTCACCGGTCACGTGCCGTCCTTCGCCTACGGCCTCTACCTGTTCGACCGGCGGACGGGCCGTCCCCGGGCGTCGTCCGTGCGCGGGCTCAGCCGGTTCTACGCGCATCGCTACGAGCAGTTCGGCCGGGCCCTCGATCCGGTCCTGCGCGGGGCCCTGGCGGCCGGGCGGGCCTGGGACGACTCGCTGGTGAGGCCGCCCGACCGGTGGCGGGAGGCGCCGATCGTCCAGGGGCTGTTCCGGCACTACGACATGGCGCACGTCATGTGCGCGCCGCTGATCAGCGGCGGGGAGGTCATCGGGACGATCAACTTCGCCCGCAACGGGACCGAGCCCGCCTTCGACGACGGCGACCGGCGCCGGGCGACCGTGGCGGCGCGGATGTTCCAGGCGGCGGTCGCGGCGACGGACCTGGTGGCGGCGATCGACGCCGAGCGGGCGGCGTGGCTGGGCGCGCTGGAGGCGAGCGGCCAGGCGATCGTGGTCACCGACCTGGACCGGGCCGAGCGGCACGCGAACCGGGCCGCGCGTGCGCTGCTGGACGCGGCGGACGGCGCGTGGCCCTCCCTCGACGCGGCGATCGACGGCGGGGAGTCGACACGGCGGCTGACGGTGCGCCCCCCGGCGAACGACGCCGCGAATGACACGGCGAACGACGCGGTGAAGGACGCCGGGGCGGACGGGCTCGCGACCGGCATCACCGTGACGTCGGCGCCCCTGCCCGAGCGTCCCTCGTTGATCGTGTCGATCCTGTCGGCGGAGTCCCGGACGGCGGCGCTCGCCCCCGCGGTGCGCCGTCTCCTCACCGAGCGCGAGGCGGCGATCGCCGAGCTCGTCGCCGCCGGGAAGCGTGACCACGAGATCGCCGGCAGCCTGCACATCAGCCCGAACACCGTCAAGCACCACCTCAAGTCGATCTACCAGAAGCTCGGGGTGCGCTCCCGGGTGGAGCTGGCGGCCCTGCTGCTGCGGTGATCCCCCTTTCGGGTGGTCCGCGCCTCCCCACGAACGGGCGATGTCGCCGGGGAAGGCCCGGCTCGTAGCGTCCGAGCATGGGATCACACAACAGTGTCACCGAGCTGAACGAACTGTTCGTCGAGGCGATGAACGCCGGTGATCTGGACGCCGCGCTGTCCTGTTGGGACGAGCACACGGTGTTCCAGACGGGTCCGGGCACGGCGCCCGCGCGGGGCATGGACCGGCTCCGCACGGCGATCTCGGAGTTCCTCGCGTTGAAGCCGCACCTGACGATCGAGGAGCTGCACCGGGTCGAGGCCGACGACATCGTCCTGGTCGCTCTGCGCTGGGAGCTGTCGGGGACGGGCCCGGACGGGGAGCCGGTCGAGATGAGCGCGATCGACTCGAACGTCTTCCGGCGGCGCCCGGACGGCACCTGGCGCATCCTGATCGACAACCCCTTCCACTCCGTCCACATCGGACTGGAGAAATGACGGCCGTCGGCACCGGTCGGCTGACCATCGACCGGCCCCTGCCCGCGATCGTCGGCGGACAAGCGCGGCCGGTGCCGGCGGTCCTCCCGGCGGTGGAACCCGCCACCGGGAGGACCTGGGCGCAGGTCGCCGACTGCGACGGCGCGGTCGTGGCCGAGGCGGTCACCGCCGCGGCCACCGCGTTCGAGACCTGGCGGTCGACGTCCCTGGCGGAGCGGCAGGCCGCGCTGTGGGCGATCGCCGACCGGCTGACCGCGACGGCGGCGGACTGGCCGGCGCTGCTGGCCACCGAGAACGGGCGGGCGATCCGCGAGGCGGCGCTGATCGACGTGCCGACCGCGGCGGAGATCTTCCGGTATTTCGCGGGGATGGCGCGGGCCGTCCACGGCGAGACGATCCAGGGGGCGCCGGAGTCGTCGCACGTCTACACCACGCGGGAGCCGCTCGGCGTGATCGCCGCGATCGTGCCGTGGAACTCGCCGCTCATCTCCGTCGCCCACAAGCTGGCGCCGGCGCTCGCGGCGGGCAACACGGTCGTGGTGAAGCCCTCGGAGCTGGCGTCGGTGAGCACCGTCCGGTTCGTGGAGGCCATCGCGGACCTGCTGCCGCCCGGCGTCGTCAACGTGGTCACCGGCTACGGCGCGACCGCGGGCGACGCGCTGGTCACCGACCCCCGCATCGCCAAGATCAGCTTCACCGGCGGGACGGAGAGCGCGCGGACCATCCTCGGTCGGGCGGGCGCCCGGCTGACTCCCGCGCTGATGGAGTTGGGCGGGAAGGGCTCGCTCGTCGTCGGGCCGGACGCCGACCTCGACACGTTGACCGAGGACGTGCTGACCGGCGTGTTCGCGGCCAACGGCGAGGTGTGCTTCGCCGCTTCCCGGCTGCTCGCGCACGCCGACGTGCACGACGAACTCCTGGAGCGGATCACGGCGCGGGCCGACCGGATCCGGGTCGGCGACCCGCTCGACCCGGCGACGCAGCTCGGCCCGCTCATCAGCGTCGCCCACCGGGACCGGGTCTCCGAGGCCGTCGACCGGGCCGTCGCGGAGGGCGCGACCGTGTGCGCGGGCCACCGCGTCCCGGAGCTGGACGGTGAACTCGGCGGCGGCGCGTTCTACCGGCCGACGGTCCTCGCCGACCCCGACGGCAGGACGAGCGCGTCCTGCGACGAGTTCTTCGGGCCCGTCCTCACCGTCGAACGCTGGACGGACGAGGACGACGCCGTCGCACGCGCCAACGCGGTGGCGTACGGCCTCGCCGGTGGCGTGTGGACGACCGACCTGGCGCGGGCGCACCGCATCGCCCGGCGGCTCCAGACCGGGATGGTCTGGGTCAACACCTGGTTCGCGACCCCCCTCGGCCAGCCGCAGGGCGGGGTCAAGGCCAGCGGCTTCGGCCGGGAGGGCGCCGCGGAGACGGTCCGCGAGTACCAAGCGTCGAAGGTCGTCAACGTCAGTCTCGACACCGCGCGTCCCCCGATGTGGGACTGACGCGCCGCACGAACGTGGAGGAACCATGGACTTTCGGCTGGACGAGCGGAGCCGCCGGATGGCGGAGATCGGGAAGCGGCTCGCGGGCGTGCTCGCGCCGGGCGCGGCCGACGCCGACGAGCGGCGGCTGATCCCGGCGGAGAGCTTCGCCGAGCTTCGCTCGGCGGGCCTGTACGGAGCGGGCCTTCCCACCGACCTCGGTGGGCTCGGCGCGGGGTCGACCGCCTGGCTGGCGACCGTCGAGCAGCTCGCGCAGGGCGACGCGTCGACCGCCCTCGGATTCAACATGCACTACGTGGCGACCCGGCTGGTGGGGGAGCTGCCGTCCTTCGACGCCGCGGCGCGCAAGCACGTCGCGTCGCTGGTGATCGACGACGGCGCGCTGATCTCGGCGCCGCTGTCGGAGCCGTCGTCGTCGAGCCTGCTGCCGGGCTCGTTCCTGCCGACGGTGACGGCGACCCGCACCCCGGACGGCGGCCTGCGCGTGAGCGGGACGAAGATGTACGCCTCGATCTGGGAGGCGAGCGACTACGCGTTCATGCTCGCCCGCCCCGACTGGTCCGACGACCCGACACTCGTCGTCGCGTTCCTGCTCCCGGTCGCGCAGCCGGAGAACATCGTGGTCGAGGACGTCTGGGACACGCTCGGGATGCGGGCGACGCGCAGCAACAAGGTGACCATCACCGACGCGCACGTCCCGGCCGAGCTCGTCCTCGGGCCGATCGACGACTTCGTCACCAACTGGATCGTCGCGCGGGCGGCCGTCACGTGGGGCGGCTACACGGCCTGTTACCTCGGCCTGGCCGAGGCGATGGTGAGCTGGCTCACCGAGGCACTCGGCACGCGCACGGCGAAGGGCTACGCCCAGCCGATGGGCTACCACCCGACGATCAGCTCGGCGGTCGGGCGCCTCTCCACGCACGTCGAGGCCGCGCGGCTGATGATGTACCGGGCCGCGTGGAAGGCGGACACGGAGGGGCCGGGGCTCGGCACCTGCCACGCCTACCTCCAGGCGAAGCTGATGCTCGCGGACGCGATCGGACGGGTCATCGAACTCGGCACCACCGCGGGCGGCCTCACCGCGCTGATGCGGCCCCGGGGCTACGAGCGGATGCTGCGCGATGTGACCACCGCCGCGATCATGCCGCCGAACGCCTACGCCTGCGCCGAGATGGCCGGCCTCATCACCATGGGACTGGACCCGGCACAGGCCCCCTCCCTGGCCCCTCTTCCGGTTCCCGCACCGGCGCCGGACCGGGCCTGACGGCGGGGGTGACCGAGATGCAGCAGGCCACGGAGGACGTCGCCGCGCTCCGCCGGACCTTCGGGTGCTTCCCGTCGGGCGTGACGGCGGTGTGCGCCCTCGTCGACGGGGAACCGGCGGGCATGGCGGCGAGCTCGTTCACGTCGGTGTCCCTGGACCCGCCGCTGGTGTCGCTCTGCGTGCAGAACACCTCGGAGACCTGGCCGAGGCTGCGGCGCGCGCCACGGCTCGGGCTGAGCGTGCTCGCCGAGAACCACAACGAGGTCTGCCTGCGCCTGTCCCGCAAGGAGGGCGACCGGTTCGACGGGGTCGACTGGGAGCCCAGGCCGGACGGTGGCGTGTTCGTCCTCGACGCCGCCGCCTGGCTGGACTGCCGCCTCCACGACGAGATCCCGGCCGGCGATCACCTGATCGTCCTGCTGGAGGTCCTCGGCCTGCTCGCCAGGCCGGAGACCCCTCCGCTGGTGTTCCACACCAGCCGGTTCCGTCGACTGGCGCCCGTCTGAGAAACGCACGACGAACGGGCACCGGAGATGTCTCCGGTGCCCGTTCTCGTGGTGTCCGGGGTGGGGTCACACGTCCCGGACGCTGAGCAGCTTGGTCACCCCGCGTCCCGCCGTGTTCAGCAGGTTCGCGAAGCGCTCGGCCCTGCCGGGGGCGACCGGGCCGGTGACCGACAGGGCGGCGACCGTCGCGCCGGTGGCGCCGGCGAGGGGGATGGCGACGCTCATGTAGCCGATGCGGGCCTGCTCGTACTCGACCGCGTACCCGAGTTCGCGGGCGCGCCTCAACTCCTGCTCCAGCAGGCCGGGCGCGATCGTCGTGCGCGGGGTCGTGCGGGCGAGCGGCGCGGCCACGACCTCGTCGAGGAGGCTGCGCGGCCCGAACGCCAGCAGGGCCTTGCCGGTGGCGGTGCAGTGCAGCGGCATGCGCCCGGCGACCCGGGAGGGGCGGCCGACCCGCCGGTGCCCGGAGACCTTCTCCAGGTACAGGACCTCCAGCCCGTCGACGACGGCGAGATGGACGGTCTCGCCGGTGGCCCGGAGCAGATCCTCCATGAACGGCCGGGCGAGGTCCCGCAGGATGCGCTGCCGCGGGACCCGCTGCCCGATCTCGAACAACCGCATGCCCAGGCGGTACTTGCCGTGCCGCCGCTCCAGCAGACCCCAGCGCACCAGCTCCTGACTGAGCCGGTGCACGGACGCCTTGGCCAGGCCAGTCCGGCGCGTCAGCTCGGACAGGCCGAGCTCCTCGTCGTCGAGGCCGAAGGCTTCGAGGATGAGCTGGACCTTGCCCAGCACGCTCGCGGTTTCGGTGGTGGGCTCCAACACGGCGTCCATTGAACGATGGTTCACCTGGCAAAACGCACTGTCAACGGGCGGAGTCCGGTCAGCGGACCGACAATGGCCGCCCGGTCATGAAGTGGGACGCGGGGTGGCGGTCAGCCCGCGACCTCGGCGAGGAACGCGAGGCTGAGCGGGTTGTAGCGGGCGGCCTGCTCGTGCTGCGGCCAGTGGCCGGTGTCGTCGAACAGCTCAAGCCGCGAACCGGGGATCGCCTCGTGCATGGCCTGCGCCTCCGGGACGTCGCCGAAGGGGTTCTTCCGGCCCCAGACGATCAGCGTCGGCGCCGTGATCCGGGCGAGCTGCTCGGGGGTGAGCAGATTGCGCCGCCGGACCTCCATCGTCTGCAGGCACAGCAGGTTGTCGATGTTCGCGACGAAGTCGGGCCGGTGGTAGATCCGGTGCCGGACGTCGACGAGCTCCTCGGTGGCGTCGTCGGCGGACGCCATGAGCAGCCGCAGGCGTGCCCGCGTCAGCTCGACGTCGTCGACCGCCACGGCCTGCCGGGTGCTGCCGTCGATCCGCTTCATCACCTCGGGGTTCGCGACGGTGCCTCCCGCGCAGAGCAGTTGGAGGCTGGCGACGCGGTCCGGGTGCTCGACGGCCGTCCGGGCGCCGACCCAGCCGCCGAGCGACTCCCCGACGATGTGCGCGCGGTCGGCGCCGACGGCGTCGAGGTAGCCGAGAAGGTGCTCGACGTACCGGGGGATCTCGTACGGGTGGTCGGGCTTGCCGGTGTAACCGTGCCCGAGCATGTCGATGGCGTGGACCCGGTACCGCTCGGCGTGCGCGGCGATGTTGCGGGTGAACGCCTCCAGGTGGCCGCTCGTGCCGTGCAGGAACACCACCGGCTCCCCGGAACCGGCCTGCAACGACCGGGTGCGGACCCCCGCCGCGTCGACATAGGAGACGGTGAACGGAATCGGCGACAGTTCGGTCCAGATGGACGCGGGCATGGACATGGACATGGCACGACCAATCTTCGGCGGAACGGTTTCAGGGTTGGTTGATGCGGTGCACCTGGGTGCCGCCGCGGCGGACGGCCCACCAGGCCAGGCCCACGACGAGGCCCGCGATCAGGACCGCGACGAGCGTGAAGAGGACGGATCTCATGGTCACTCCTGTTCGGCTTCCTGGCGGGCGACGTCCGCGAGGAAGGCCGCGACGACGGCGTGGTAGCGCTCGGGTCGCTCCTCCTGCGGGTGGTGGGACACGTGGTCCATCACGTGCAGGTTCCCTCGGGGCACCATCCGGGCGAGCATCATCGGGTAGTCGGGGGTGAGGAAGGCGTCCTCCCGCCCCCACAGGAAAAGCGTCGGCGCCAGGATCCGGCCGAGTTCGGCGGTGAGGTCCTGCCAGTCGCCGCGCGGGGAGTCCGACATCGCCGCGAGCGCCCGTTCCTCCGCGTCGAGGCTCTGCTCGTACCGCAGGTCGAGGGTCTCCTCGGGCAGCCGCGACCCGTCGTACCACTCCAGGCGGGTGATCAGGTCCCGCATCTTCTCCCGGGTGGGGCCCTCGCCGCCGTAGTAGACGTCCCGGGCGTTGCGTCCGCGCCGACCGCCTTCGGGGAGCGGCGCGAGCGGACCGTAGAACACCGGCATGCTGCCGGTGATCACCAGCGACCTGACCCGCTCGGGATCCCCGGCGGCGAGGTTCAGCGCGATCGTCCCGCCCCACGAGTTGCACACGAAGTCGGCGCGGTCGACGTCCAGCGCGTCGAGCAGCGCGACGGTCTTCGCCGCGTGGAAGTCCCACATCGGGCCGGTGATCCGGCACTTCTCCGACCTGCCGTACTGCAGGATGTCGGGGATCACGACCCGGCGGTCGGCGGCGAACAGCGGCGCGACCTGCCGGAAGTCGCTCCACCCGGTGCAGCCGGGGCCGCCCCCGTGCAGCAGGACGGTGTCGGGCCCCGAGCCCATCTCCAGGTAGTGGTACCGGACGCCGCCGGCGTCGACGTACGTCCCCTCGGGCGCTCGTGTCATCACTCTTCCCCCTTCTCCGCACCCAGCGCGTTGGCCACCGCGACCCGGGCGAGCACCTCGGACAGTCGGCGCATCGCCGTCACGGAGACCGTGTTCATTCCTTGGGCGAAGTCGGCCGTGCCGTCCGCGGGCACGACCTTCGGCATCCCGACCCGGGCCGTCGGCACACCACGGCCGCGCAGGATGTTGGCGTCGGTGGCTCCGCTGTTGTCCGGGATCGCCCGGTGCGGACGGCCCGAGGCGGCCTCCCAGGCCCGGATCGCCTCCTTGATCACCCACGATTCGGGGTCGGTGGTCGATCCCGGGATGTGGGCGACCAGCTCGCAGTCGAGGTCGACGCCCGTCGCGTCGGCGACCTCGTCCAGGAACGCCGAAAGCTCCCGGCGGACGTCGAGCGGCCGTTCCCCGGGCGCGAGCCGGACGTCCAACCGCAGCCGGCAGGCCGCCGGGGTGACCGCGGGCATCCGCTCCCAGCCGCCTGCGACGGACCCGATCACGCCCTGCGGCGCGGCCGTCGCCGTCCGGTGCCGGGCCGGGAACCCGGCGAGCCACCGCTCCAGCCGGACGGCCACCTCCGCCGCCGAGACGATCGGGTTGGCGTACGGCAGCCGGTGCCGGCTGCCCGCGTAGGTGTGCACGCCGTGCACGACGATCTCGAACCAGCACAGCCCGACCTCGTCGTGGGCGACGAAGTCACCGGGCTTGGCGATGATCGCGTGGTCGGCGTACCAGCCGCGTTCGAGGAGGAAGGACGCGCCGACCCCGTGCCCGGTGTTCGCCCGGCCCGCGCCGATCGCGTTGGTCGGCATTCCGCCCGCGCCGAACGCCAGCACCAGGTCCCCGGCGGGCGCGATCCCGAGCTCGGCGACCGCCTCGGCGTACGCCTGCCCGGTCACCAGCACGCACGCCGCGTGCCCCTTCGGGTTGCCCGCGCCGAGACCGCGCACGAGGTCGCCGTCGGTCTCCGCGTCCGGCAGCATGTCCGGACGCAGCCGCGGGCCGATCCACGGGACGTCCTCCGCCGGATCGCCCGTGGTCAGCGTGTCGATCGGGGCGTAGAGCATCAGGTCCGGGCCGGTGCGGGCACCGCGGACCCGGCCGACCGCGTTGGCCTGCTCGGCGTCGATGGACTGCACCCGCCCGTCGATCCCGGACGCGCGCAGCTCCTCCGCCAGCCAGCCGGCCAGCGGGCCCTCCCGGCCGGTGGGGCTCGGAATCGAGGTGACGCCGACCGCCGCCGCCCGCAGCCGCTCCGGGGTGACGCGCCGCAACACGGCGGCGAGCAGATCAGTCACGGTCGGCCTCCGGCGGGATCACGGCCACGGCCATCCCGGTCAGCCACTCGGGCATCTCGGCGTACGCGAGTGTCCTGCCCGGCGCGAACCCCAGCGCGGCGGCCATCGTCACCCAGGCGCGCAGCTCCTGGCCGCCGTTGCCGGCCGCCTCCTCGATCCGCTCGGTGCTCCAGTCGGCGTACTCCGCCAGCTCCCCGCGTTCGAGCGCGCCGAGGAACTCCGCGTCGAAATCGGGGCTGATCGCCGCCCGCGCCGCGGTGATGATCTCCCGGCGCCGCCGGTCGTACCGGTGCCAGTCGCCGCGCCCGTTGAGCCACGCCTCGACCAGGAACTCCTCGTCCTCGCTCGCCGGCTCCTGCCAGCGGGACGGCCACGGCAGCCGGTGGGACAGTCCGCCGGAGGCGACGACCACGACGCGGGCCGCCCGGGGCATCGTCGCGACGGCGCGGGCGATGCCCGCGCCGAGCTCGGCGCACCGGCCCATTCGCGGCAGCGGCGCGGCGAACGCGTTGATGACCAGCGGGATGATCGGGACGTCCAGGTCGCGCAGCACGTACTGCACCGCGTGCGACTGGCCGTGGTCGATCTGCAGCCGGGCGGAGACGGCGACCTCCGTCCCGTGGTCCACCAGGTCCTCGGCGAGGGCCCGCGCGAACTCCGGGTCGGTGCGCTGCGGGCCCTCCGGCGTGCCGGACTCGCCGGACGCGATCACCTCGCCCACGCCGAGGGTGAACGACGGGATCAGATCGAGCCAGAACCCGCGGAAGTGGTTGGAGCCCACGATGATCGCGACATCGGGACGGGCGGCCGCGACCGCGTCCCGGGCCTCGGCGAGCGCGGCGCGGAACCGCTCCGCCCGGTCGACGTGCCGGACCTGGTCCCAGTGGGTGTTCATGAGCGTCGAATGCGAGGCGCCGACGCCGAGCACGATGCGGGCCATCACGCCTCGACGTCCCCGAGGTCGAGACCCTCGTCGCGCAGCCGCGCCGCCCGGGCCTTGGTGACGTCCTCGGCGAGCCTGCGCCATTGCAGCAGCGACTCGTCGGGCCGGTAGAGGCGCTCCGGCGGGGCGTCGGTCACCTCGACCATCCACTTGTCCTGGCCGGAGAACTGGCCGTGGAACAGCCACCGGACCGCGCCGAGGTACTTGGCGTAGAACGGCAGCGTCCGGAGCCCCCGCCGGAACTCGGCCATCACGCCGACGTACAGGTGATGGTCCGCGTCGACGGGCACGTAGAACTCGTAGTGGATGAAGTGCGGGTAGGTGATCCGCAGGACCCCGGGCATCGACACCGACGCGAACCCGGGGAAGTCCTGGGCTTCGATCGTCGCGTTGACCTTCTGGGAGCCGCCGGTGTTGCCGATGTTCCTGTGTCCCGCGTTCTTCTTCGGCGGCTTCAGCTTGTACCAGGCCTGCCCGCTCCACCTGCCGAGACCGGGGAAGTCGGCCTCCCAGTACTGCTCGTCCTGGACGCGGTAGATCCAGCGGCCGCGTCTGACGATGCGCGTGTCGTTGTACACCGGCATCGCCTTGAACAGCCGCCAGAGCGAGGTGCGGTGCAGGTACTTCGCGTGGCCCTCGTCGTAGCCGTTCTCCACCGCGAACCGCCAGTTGCCCACGCGCCGCTGGATCCGCACACCGACCACGGCGGGGTTGCTCACCAGTTCCTCGGGCAACTGCTCGTCGATGGGAGGCGCGTCCTCGCCGTCCCCGACGAAGATCCAGACCATGCCGAGGCGCTCGGCGGTCTCGAACGTCGGCTGGGTGACCTTGCCGCAGATCGGTGAGGCCGGGCCGTCGGTGATCGCCGCGACCAGGTCGCCGCTGCGCAGGTCGAACGTCCACCCGTGGTAGACGCACGACACCGTTCCCGGGAATTGTTGGGCGCCGTAGCTGAGCGGCACCCCGCGATGGGGACAGCGGTCCTTGAGCGCGTGCACCGCGCCGCCGTCGCGCATGAGCATGACGCGCTCGCCGAGCAGCGTCACCGCCGTGGGCCTGCCGGTGATCCTCGACGAGAACGCGACCGGGTACCAGTAGCCGCGGAACCCCGCGTCGGCCGCCTGGTAGTGCGGCCAGGTCGACCAGTCCTGGCGTCCCGGAAGCCGTCCTCGGCGGGAACGCCGGGACCTCGTGCCCGGCGTCCGCGCGGGAGTGTCCGCCACCATCGGCGTCTCCTCTCGATCCCTCTCGACCCGGCGCGGTGGACGGAACCACCGCACGCTCGTGAGGTGAGGAGAACACCCGGCCCGGGACGACGGACAGCACCCCAGTCCGCCTACCGGAACACGTTCCGGTAGGCGGTCCGCGGGCACGTGCGAAGGTCGGTACCGGGTTCGGGGCCGAGGTCGCCCGCGACCTGCCGCTTGACGATCGCGTACGCCCGCCACGTACGGGTGGCTTCTTCCTCGGCGCTCGCGACGACCGCCTCTCGCGGGCCTCGCCGTGGTCGACGCTCCGATACGGCGTGATCAGTACTACAGACCAAATGGTCGGTATGGGCATGGGCCCCTGACGTGCCCACATGTTGCGCCGGGACGGGTCCGCATGTCACCCTACTTACAGACCGATCGGTCAGTAAATCGATCGCCCGGAACTGCGGTGGAGGAACCATGACGGGCCAGGACGTCGCCGAGCGCGAGCTCGCCGCGCGACCGGGGGCGTGGTGAGCGCGGCGACGCGTGACGCCTGGCGGGTCGCGGCCTCGGTCACCGACCCGGAGATGCCGATGCTGACCCTCCACGACCTCGGCGTCCTGCGGGACGTCACGGTCGTGGACGGGCGCGTGATCGTCACGATCACCCCGACCTACTCGGGCTGCCCCGCGATGGCCGCCATGCGCGACGACCTCCTCCACCGCCTCGCCGACGCCGGCTTCGAGGACGCCGAGGTGCGCGTCAGCCTGCACCCGGCCTGGTCGAGCGACTGGATCACCGAGCGGGGCCGGGTCGCGCTGGCCGAGCACGGCCTGTCGCCCCCCGGCCCGGCCCCCGCACGGAGCGGACCGGTTCCGCTGACGCTGCTACCGCGTCGCCGCGCGCTCACCTGTCCCCGCTGCGGCTCGTCCGACACCGAGCTGACCTCGGAGTTCGGGCCCACCGCCTGCAAGGCCCTGTACCGGTGCGCGGCGTGCCTGGAGCCGTTCGAGCACGTGAAGGAGATCTGACATGACGGTCGACCATGCCGTGGCCCCCTCCCGCGCGGCCTTCCACCGGTTGACGGTCGCGGACGTCGAACGTCTCACCGACGACTCCGCGGCCATCACCTTCGACGTCCCGTCCGACCTGCGCGGCGCGTTCGACTTCGCCGCCGGCCAGTCGCTCACCCTGCGCCGGACGATCGACGGCGCGGAGCACCGCCGCTCGTACTCGATCTGCGCGCCCGCCGGGGCGCGGCCGCGGATCGGTGTCCGCGAGATTCCGGGCGGGCTGTTCTCCTCGTGGCTCGTCCGGGAGGTGCGGCCCGGCGACGGCGTCGAGGCGCAGCGCCCGAGCGGCGGGTTCCGCGCCGACCCGGGCACCGGCGGTCGCCACCTGTGCGTGGCCGCGGGTTCGGGGATCACGCCGATGCTGTCGATCGCGTCGACCGTGCTCGCCGACCCCGACGCGGAGGTGACGCTCCTCTACGGCAACCGGACCAGCGGAAGCGTCATGTTCGCCGAGGAACTCGCCGACCTCAAGGACCGCTACGGCCCCCGGTTCCAGCTCGTGCACGTCCTGTCGCGCGAGCCGCGCGGCGTGGAGTTGTTCTCCGGCCGCCTGGAGGCCGACCGGCTGCGCCGCCTCCTCGCCGCGTTCGTGCCCGTCGCCGCCCTGGACCACGTCTGGTTGTGCGGCCCGCTCGGCATGATCGCGGATGCCCGGGAGGTGCTCGCCGAGGCCGGGGTGGACGCGTCCCGGATCCACGTCGAGCTGTTCTACGTGGACGAGCCGCCTCCCGAGGTCCGGCGCCCCGACGAGATCGTGAGCGGCGAGACGAGCGACGTCACCATCGTGCTCGACGGCCGTGCCACGACCGCCGCCCTGCCCCGCGACCGCACCCTCCTCGACGGCGCCACCGCCGGGCGCAACGACCTGCCGTTCGCGTGCAAGGGCGGCGTGTGCGGCACCTGCCGCGCGAGGGTCCGTGCCGGCGAGGTCGACATGCGCCGCAACTACGCCCTCGAACCGGACGAGGTCGACGCCGGTTTCGTCCTCACCTGCCAGTCCTTCGCCGTCAGCGACGCCGTGACCGTCGACTACGACGCCTGACCCCCGGGAGACCCATGATGGAAGCCCTCATCGTCGATGGCGCCCGCACGCCCATCGGCCGGTACGGCGGCGCGCTCGCCCACGCGCGGCCCGACGACCTCGCGGCCCTCGTCGTCGGCGAGGCCGTCCGCCGCGCCCGCGTCGACCCCGCCGAGATCGACGAGGTCGTCCTCGGAGCCGCCAACCAGGCCGGGGAGGACAACCGCAACGTCGCCCGGATGGCCGCGCTGCTCGCCGGTTTCCCGGACGCCGTTCCGGGCTTCACCGTCAACCGGTTGTGCGCCTCCGGCCTGACCGCCGTCGCCACCGCCCGGCAGATGATCGCCGCCGGGGACGCGGACGTGGTCGTCGCGGGCGGCGTGGAGTCGATGACCCGCGCGCCCTGGGTCCAGGAGAAGCCCGCCAAGGCGTTCGCGAAGCCGGGTCCCGCGTTCGACACCTCGATCGGCTGGCGCTTCACCAACCCCCGGCACGGCGCGGACAGCACGCTGTCCATGCCGCAGACCGCCGAGCGGGTCGCCGAGCGGTGGGGGCTGACCCGCGAGGAGCTGGACGCGTTCGCGGTGCGCTCGCACGAACGCGCCCTCGACGCGATCAAGGACGGCCGGTTCGCGGACGAGATCGTCCCGGTGCACGTCCGGAACGACCTGGTCGACACCGACGAGGGTCCCCGTCCCGGCACGACACTGGAAGTGCTGGCCCGGCTGCGCCCCGTCAACGGCCCCGGCGGCCTCGTGACCGCGGGCAACGCCAGCTCCCTCAACGACGGCGCCGCGGCGGTCGTCGTGGTGAGCGAGAGATACGCCGAACGACGAGGGCTTCGCCCGCGCGCCCGCGTCGTCGCGGCGGCGAACGCGGGCGTCCCACCCGAGATCATGGGAATCGGCCCGGTGCCCGCCACCCGCAAGGTCCTCGACCGCGCGGGCTGGACCCTGGACGACGTCGAAGCCGTCGAGCTCAACGAGGCGTTCGCCTCCCAGTCCATCGCCTGCGTGCGCGACCTCGGGCTCGACCTCGACATCGTCAATGCCGACGGCGGCGCCATCGCCCTCGGCCACCCGCTCGGCTGCTCCGGCACCCGCCTGGTCGTGACGCTCCTCGGCCGCCTCGAACGCGCGGGCGCCCGGCGCGGCCTCGCCACCATGTGCGTCGGCGTCGGCCAGGGCACCGCGCTCCTCCTGGAGTGCCCGTGACCGCGGTCCGGGTCGAGCAGTCGGACGACCGGGTCGTGCTCCGCCTCGACCGTCCCCACGTCCGCAACGCCATCGACCAGCGGATGGTGGACGAGCTCCACGCGGCGTGCGCCCTCCTCGAAGCCGACCCGCGCGTCGCGCTGATCATCGGGGCGAGCGGCACCTTCGCCGCCGGAGCCGACATCGCCCAGCTGCGGGAGCGCCGCCGGGACGAAGCCCTGCGCGGCGTCAACTCCGGGATCTTCGACCGGATCCACCGTCTCCCCATGCCCACGATCGCCCTGATCGACGGCCACGCGCTCGGCGGCGGCGCCGAACTCGCCTACGCCTGCGACTTCCGGATCGGCACTCCCGCGGCGCGCATCGGCAACCCCGAACCGGGCCTCGGCATCCTGGCCGCGGCGGGCGCCTGCTGGCGGCTGGCGGAACTGGTCGGCGAACCCGTCGCCAAGGAGATCCTGCTCGCGGGCCGCGTCCTCGACGCCGACGAGGCCTTCGCGCTGCACCTCCTCAACGAGGTCGTGCCCGCCGACGAACTGGAGGCGGCCGGACACCGCTGGGCGGACCGCGTCCTCGCCCAGGCCCCGCTGGCGATCCGACTGACCAAGAAGCTCTTCCACGCGCCCCGCGCCGCCCACCCGCTCATCGACGACGTCGCGCAGGCCGTCCTGTTCGAGACCGAGGAGAAACACCGCCGCATGACCGCGTTCCTCGAACGCAAGAAGAAGGGTCGCTCATGAATGTTCGGATCGCGTCGGCGTGTACGGCGGCGGCCGCATGGGCGCCGGTATCGCCCACGCGTTCCTGACGGCCGGATCCACCGTGACCGTCGTCGAGTCGAGCGACGCCGCGTCACACGCGGCCCACGACTCAGTCCGCGACATAGAAAAGCCGCTTGTTGACGAACTCGTCCATGCCGAGCGGACCGAGTTCGCGGCCGAAGCCTGAGCGCTTGACGCCACCGAACGGGATCTCGGCACCCTCGCCGGCGATCGAGTTGACGTTGGCCATGCCGACCTCGAGCCGCTGCGCCATCGCGGTGGCACGGGCCTCATCCCTGGCGAACACCGAGCCGCCCAGGCCGTACTGGGTGTCGTTGGCCAACGAGAGTGCCTCGTCGTCGGACTCCGCCTTGTAGACGACCGCGACCGGGCCGAAGAGCTCCTCGTGGTACGCCCGCATGTCACGGGTGACGCCGGTCAGGACCGCCGGTGAGTAGAACGCGGTGGGCGCCTCGCCGAGCACGCCGCCCGCGTGCAGCGTCGCCCCCTTGGAGACCGCGTCCCGGACCTGCGCGTCGAGGTCCTCCGCGGCGCGGCGCGACGACAACGGCGCGTACGAGCCCGGCTCCATCGCGGCCGCCCGCTCGGTGATCCTGGCGACGAAGTCGTCGTACAGATCAGCGTGGACGATCATCCGCTTGTTGGCGTTGCACGTCTGTCCGGCGTTGAAGACGCGGAAGTCCCAGGCGTCCCCGACGACGGCGTCGAGGTCGTCCGTGTCGAGCACCACCATCGGGTCAGAGCCGCCCAGCTCGAGCACGCATTTCTTCAGGTTCTTGCCCGCGAGCGCGGCGACGACCGAGCCGGCCCGCTCGGAGCCCGTCAACGAAACGCCCTGGACGCGTGGGTCGGCGATGATCGTCTCGATCTGCTCGTGCGTCGCGAAGACGTTGGTGTACGCGCCCTCGGGCACACCGGCGTCCCTGAGCAGCCGCTCGACCGCGAGCGCCGAACGCGGTACCGACTCCGCGTGCTTCAGGAGGACGGTGTTGCCCAGCATCAGGTTCGGGGCCGCGAAGCGCGCGATCTGGTAGTAGGGGAAGTTCCACGGCATGATCCCCAGCAGCACGCCGATCGGCCGCCGCTGGACGACCGCCGTGCCGCCCTCGAACGTCTTGATCGGCTGGTCCGCCGCGAGCGACGGACCCTCGGTGGCGAAGTACTCGAAGATCGCCTGACAGAACTCGGCCTCCTCCACACCCTGGGCCGGAAGTTTGCCCATCTCGCTCCGGGCGATCGCCGCGAGCTCGTCCTTGCGTTCGCCGAACAGCTCACCGGCCCTCCTGACGATCGCGGCGCGTTCCGCCATCGGCACGTCCCGCCATGTCGCATACGCGGCGTGGGCGCCGGTGAGCGCCGCCTCGATCTCGGCGTCCGTCGCGGTGGCGAAGGTCTCCAGCACCTCGCCCGTCGCGGGGTCGGTCGTGCGATAGCTCAACCCGGTCATGTCACTGCCACCTCTCATTCGCCGCCGACCTCGCTGCTGCCAGGCAACAGACAATCCTCGCAGCCGCCCCCAAGATCATGTTTTTGGGGGCGAGGCGGGCACGTGGGCTCGGCCCTGCGCCGCCTCGACGGTCATGCCGCGTCCGCCCCGCTCGAAGGGCCGGCGAAGACCGGGCTGCTGAGAGCGATCTGCATCCGTCGCGGACCTCAGAGGGCCGGCCGCAGAGGTGGCCGCCGGCCGTCCGCACGGCATCTCGACCAATTCGAACGGCTAACGAGCTGAGCCCTGACCGTTCGCCTGAATCGGCTCGCCCCGTTCGTCGTGGCCCAGCGCATTCCGCTCGGCATATGGTCCGCGTCCGATCGTTAGATACGAGCCCACTCTTGTCCGGGCTGTTCGGTGGGTGGGCTAGCTGGCGCAGTCCGAGGGTGGAGTTCCTGTCGTGGGTGACGCGCCGGCAGGGGAAAGGAGCGGTAGGTGAATGCGCGGCTGTTCCGTGGAGGTGTCCTCCGGGTCTTCGTCGTTCTCCGTCTCTATCGTGACCAGGCTGATGACGGTGCCGTTCTCCTCGAAGAGGAACTTGCGGTGTCGGAGTTCGGCCAGTTGCGCGTGCACCTGGTCGATCGGCAGGTCCAGTTGCGACGCGAGCTTGTCGGGACGGGCCGGGGAGGTCAGTCGGCGCAGCATCGCTTCCGTCTCGGAGTCGATCGGTGACCAGCGGCGCGTGCCTGATCTGGTGTCCAGGACGCCCGACCTCCCTTCGTTCTCGGTGAGCACCAGCCGGGGCGGCGGTCCGTTCCTCCAGGCGGCGCGCCAGGCGTCGGTCAGCCGCCGCAGCTCGGTGATCCATTCGATCGACTGGACCTGGTACGGCGCGAGGTTCTCGTCGACGAAGAAGTAGGCGAGGTCCTGGAGTTGATCGTCCGGCACGACGGGATAGGCGAGCCGGTAGAAGTCCAGCGGACGCAGGTCGAGGCCGTATTCCTCGCTCTTCGTGAAGTACGGGCTGTACCGGTCGAAACGCACCAGGAACGTGCCGTCGGGCGGTGGTAGATGGACCAGGTGGGAAAGCTCCCGAGCGTATTTACGGTAGACGTCCTCTTCCTCGCCCGGAAAGCCGATGAGGAGATTCCACACCGGCACGATGTCGTACTTCAAGCACTTCTGCAGAAATTGCAGATTGAGGAAAGACGTGGTGCCCTTGCCCATGAGTTTGAGCGTCGACGTCGCCAGCGCCTCGATGCCGGGCTGGACCTCGCGCACCCCGGCCTGGGCCATCGTTTGGAAGTCGCGGTCCGCGATCGGCACCTTCACCTCGTAGAACAGGGTCACGTTCGGCGGCGGGGCCAGCCGCGGCAGCACGTCGCGCAGGTAGTTGCGCGGCATGATGTTGTCCGTCCCGTGGAACGACGTGCACCAGGGGGCGAACTCGAAGAGCCAGTTGAGCTGCTCCAGCGCCTTGTCGGGGGCCATGGCGCGGAACCCCATGCCCATGCCGTTGAGGCCGCAGAACGTGCAGTGCGACCGCTGGCCCCACCAGCAGCCTCGCGACGTCTCGAAGTAGAGGGTCGGCCGGTCCGTGCCGCCGCTCTCACGCAGCGCGTCCTCGGAGTGCTTGAACTTGTCCACGAAGCTCTGGTATTCGGGCTGCACGTAGTCGTCGATGTCCCGGTCCCGGCCGATGGCGCCGCGGAACCGGTCGGTGGCAACGTTCCGCCGGCTCATGATCCCCGGAATGTTCTCGGCCAGCTCCGGCTTGCCGTCCAGGACGCACCGCACGAACTCGGGGAAGGTGTGCAGAGCGGGCCCGGAGAAGATGAAGTCCAGGGCGGTGACGTTCTCGGCCAGCACCGCTCCCATGGGGGCCTCGCAGTTCGCCCCGCCCATGATCGTAAGGGTGTCCGGGCCGCGCTGTTTGATCAACTGGGCCAGCGCGATGCTCGGGATGCTCTGGGAGAACATCGAGGTGAACCCGACGACATCGGCATCGGTCAGCCGGTAGTCGGTGATGACGCCGTCACAGAACTCCGCGAGCCGGCTCCGGATCCGTAGCAGGTGGGCCCGGAAATCGGCGGACCTGTCCTCGGCGAAGTATCGCTGGAAATAGGCCGAGGCGTTGTCGGCGGCGTCCGGGAAGGCCAGCTGCCGGAAGAGCCACTCGCCGATCCCGGTGGTCAGATTGTTGTATTCATTGGCAAGCCGATTGTACTCGCCGGCTCCGAAGAAAAGCGCAAAGTCGATGTTGACGTAGCAGATGTCCACCTGCACCGAATCGCCGAACTCGCGCCGTGTGTGCGCGGCGAGCTGGCTTAACGCGACCGATGGCCGGTACCAGTCCGCGAAAGGCATGTTGATCAGGGCGATCCGCATCGTGCCCTCCTTCTCCCTGCCGAGCCGGAGTCGGCGCTCCGAGGCTCGCAGATGTAAAATCGACATGCAAGACATGAATGTGCGATTGAGCGGAGTTCGTTGCTGCTCTTTTCTGACGCGGCCGGTTCGGGGCTCTGTTCCGGCGGCACCCGCCTCAGTGCTCGCGGGGTGCGAGGACGGTGCCGGTGCGCTCGTCATGGACGAGGATCGCCTCGACGGGGCAGTTCTCGCTCGCTTCGAGCACGAGGTCGTCGTCGACATGGCTTCGCATCGGCCGCGAGATCCGTCCGTCGAGCCTGAAGTGGTCGGGGGCGATGCCCGCGCACATGCCGGAACCGATACAGGCGGACGCGTCCACTTCGACCCGCCAGGGGCGATTGCTTGTCTCTGCCATGAGCGTCTCTCCTCATGTTCGCGGCGCCTCGGACCGGCGGTGGAGAAAAACCGTTCTGCCGCCGCGACGGCTCTGGACGCATGTTCCGCCGCCGACGGTATGCCATGGCCCGAGTCGGTGGAATAGCCGCGATGTCCTGGCGACGGGACAGCGGCCGGATGTCTCGGCGGGCGCGTGCCAGGTGATCCGTGCTTGACCTCAAAGCGCGGGCACTGGACAGTGGGAATTCAAGAGAGACCGGGTGTTCCCCGCACGGATAACGCTTTTACCGCCGCCCGATGATGGTTTTCCGGTTCGACCGGGGCGAGGTCCGGTCGAGCCCGTGCTGCTTTTCTTTCTTCTCCGTTGCATTTCACGGTGAGGTGATGGACGTGCGACGACCGTTGCATCCGGGTCCCACGCGGGAGGTGAGCGGCCCGGAGGCCGTGCCCGGCCACCGCACGAGCGTGCCGGCGCTCGTCGAACGCTGGGCGTCGGCGACGCCGGACGCGGTCGCCGTGACGTTCGGCGCGGAGTCGGTCACCTACCGGGAACTCGACGAGCGGGCCGAGGGCCTCGCACGGGCGCTGGCCCGCCGCGGGGCAGGACCGGAGTCGATCATCGCCGTGGTGCTTCCCCCGTCCGCGGACATGGTGGTGGCGCTGCTGGCGGTGCTGAAGGCCGGCGCCGCGTACCTGCCGATCGACCCGCACTACCCCGCGGAACGGATCGCGTTCATGCTGCGCGACGCGGCGCCGGTGCTGCTGCTGACCACACCGCGGGCCGCTGCCGACCTTCCCCACACGTGCCCGCACGTGACGCTGGAGGACCTCACGGCCGAGGCTGCCGCCGATGACCGGTCGGCGCCCGTCCCGGCGGCGCATCCGGACCGGCTGGTCTACGTCATCTACACGTCCGGCTCAAGCGGGAGACCCAAGGGCGTGGCCGTCACCCACCGGGATCTGGCCGCGTTCGCCACCGACCCGCTATGGCGCCGGGAGACTCAGGCGAGCGTGCTGCTGCACCTGCCACTGGCCTTCGACGCTTCCGTCTACCCGCTGTGGGTGCCGCTGATCAACGGACGCCGGCTCGTCGTCAGTACGGCGGCCGAGCTGACGCCGGGGTCGCTGGCCGCGATGGTGGCCGAACACTCGGTCACCGCGGTCATGCTGATCAGCTCGGTGTTCAACCTGCTCGTCGAGGAGGACGTGCGCTGCCTCGCGGGAATCCGGGACGTCGTCCTCGGCGGGGAGCGGGTCTCGCCGCCGTTCGTCCGGCGCGCCCGGGAGGCCTGCCCCGGAACGGCGTTCGTGAACGCCTACGGCCCGACGGAGAGCACGGTGTTCGCCACGGCCCACATCCTGGAGCCGGCATCGCCGACCGACCCGGAAACCGGCACGGCGCCCACGGACATCGAGACGAGTGGGGAGATCCCCATCGGGCGCCCCTTCGACGGGATGCGCGTCGAGGTGCTCGACGCGAAGTTGCGTCCGGTCCCGGCGGGAACGTCCGGCGAGCTCTACATCGCGGGCGTCCAGCTCGCGCGGGGCTACCTGAACCGGCCGGCGCTCACCGCCGGGAGGTTCGTCGCGTGCCCGTCCGGGCCTCCCGGGGAACGGATGTACCGCACGGGCGACGTGGGGTTCCGTACGCCTGCCGGCGTCCTCGTGTACCAGGGGCGGGCCGACGACCAGGTGAAGCTGCGGGGATTCCGCATCGAACCGGGCGAGATCGAGGCGGCCCTGCTGGCGCACCCCGCGGTGGCGCACGCGGCGGTGGCCGTCCGTTCCGTGGGAGGCTCGGGCACGCACCTGGTGGGCTACGTCGTCCCGGCGGACCCCGAGACCGACACCTGCGACGCCGGGCCGTTGCGGGGGTTCCTGACACGCCGGCTGCCGGAGTACATGGTGCCGACGGCGGTCATGACGCTGGACCGGCTGCCCCTGACCCCGAACGGGAAGCTGGACCGGGCGGCGCTGCCGGAGCCGGACTTCGGCCCCACGACCGGTTACCGCGCGCCCCGCGCCGCACGCGAGCGGGTGCTCGCGGAGCTCTTCGCCGAAGTGCTGGGGCTCGACCGGGTGGGTGCCGACGACGACTTCCTCGCCCTGGGCGGCGACAGCATCCAGGCGATCCAGGTGGCGGCCCGGGCCCGGTCGCGGGGTCTCGTCTTCGGCGCACGGGAGGTCTTCCAGCAGGGAACGCCCGCTGCTCTGGCGCGGGAGGCGGAAGCCATCGGCCAGGGCGGGGCCGGCGAGGTCCTGAAGGAGCCGGCCGGCGGCGGCACCGGGTGGATGCCGCTGCCACCGGCGGCGCGGTGGATCAAGGAGGCCGGCGCCGGGTTCGAGCGGCTGGCGCAGGCGATCGTGCTGGAACTGCCCGCCGGGATCGACCGGGACGGGCTGGTGACGACGCTCGACGCCGTCCTTGACCGGCACGACCTGCTCCGCGCCCGCCTTGAGCCGACCGGAGTCGTCGTGGAACCGCCTGGCCGGGTCCGGGCCGACGGTCTGCTCCGAAGGATCCAATGCGCGGGGCGGTGGGACGAGGAGTCCTGGCACCGAATGCTGGAGGCCGAGCTGCGCGCGGCGGCAGAGGGCATGGACCCCGAAAGGGGCCTGACGGCGCGGTTCGTGTGGTTCGACCCCGGACCCGGAGCCGGCCCGGGTCGGCTGCTCGTGGTGGTGCACCATCTGGCGGTCGATGGAGTGTCCTGGCGGATCCTGACGCCGGACCTCGCGGCGGCCTGGCGGGAGGCGCGGGCGGGAAGGGCGCCGTCTCTTCCTCCCGTGGTCACGTCGGCCCGGGGCTGGGCCTACGCCTTGGAGGACGCGGCCGCCGGCGAGGAGCGCATGGCCGAGCTTCCGTACTGGCGCTCGGTCGTGGACGGCCCGGACCCGCTGCTCGGATCGCGCCGGCTGGAACCGGCCGTGGACGTCATGGACACCGTCGAAACGGTCCGGGTCGTGCCGCCGTCCGACGTGACGCGGGCGCTGCTGACCGCGCTTCCCGTGGCGTTCCACGGCGGCGCCGCCGACCTCCTGCTGGCCGCGCTCGGCCTGACGGTCCTGCGATGGCGCCGCGGGCGCGGGGAGGACGAGCGCTCGGTGCTGCTGAGGCTGGAGGGCCACGGCCGAGAGGAGGAGATCGCACCCGGGGCGGACCTGTCGCGCACCTCGGGCTGGTTGTCGAGCGTCTTCCCGATCCGCCTGGACCTGGCCGACGTCGATGTGGACGGGGCGTTCACCGGGGGACCGGCCGCGGGCGTCGCGATCAGGACGGTGAAGGAGCAGGTGCGCGCCGTCCCCGGCAAGGGCATCGGCTATGGGCTGCTGCGCTACCTGAACCAGACGACCGCCCGGGAACTGCGGAAGTACTCACAAGGTCAGATCGGGTTCAACTATCTGGGCCGCTTCACCACCTCCGATGCGCACGGGCAGGGCTGGGCGCCCACCGGCGACATCGTCGAGGCGGAGACGCTGGCTGCGCTCGACGCCGGCCGCAACCCCGCGATGCCCGCCCTGTCGGAGCTCACCGTCACCGCGCTCGTGACCGAAGGCGCGGAAGGGCCACGGCTCGTCGCGACGTTCACCGCGCCCCGCGGCGTCCTGTCCCCGACGGAGTTGCAGGAGCTGGCGGATCTGTGGAACGTCGCCGTGGAGCGCCTGGCCGGGCACGCGTGCGAGCCTGGCGCGGGCGGGTTGACGCCGTCGAGCGTGCCGCTGGTGGCGGTGGAGCAGGACGAGCTCGACGCCTGGCGCAAGCGCTGGCCTGGCCTGACGGACGTGTGGCCGCTGACCCCGTTGCAGTCCGGGATGCTCCACCACACGATGCTCGCCGGAGACGACGACGTCTACCGGGTGCAACTGGTGATCGACCTGGACGGTCCGGTCGACGTCGCGCGGATGCGGGCGGCGGCGCGGTCCCTGCTGGACCGGCATGCCGCCCTGCGCACCGCGTTCGTGCTCACCGACGCCGGGGACTGGGTCCAACTCGTCGTCGCGAACGCCGACGTGCCATGGAGAGAGGTTCGCCTGGCCGGCGGTGAGGTGTTCGACCGCTTCCTGGCCGAGGACCGGCTCGAGCCGTTCGACCTGGCGGAGCCGCCGTTGCTGCGGCTGACCCTCGCTCACGTCGGAGACGGCGGGGCCGCGCTGGTCCTCTGCGCGCATCACGTGCTGTTCGACGGGTGGTCGGAGTCCCTCCTCGTGCGCGACCTGCTGCGGCTGTACGGCGGGGATGCCGCTGCTCCAGCACCGGGCTCGTTCAAGGACTTCCTCTCCTGGCTCGGCGGGCAGGACCGGAAGGGCGCGGCCCAGGCATACGGGCGGGCGCTCGCCGGCCTGCGCGAGCCCACGCTGTTGGCGCCCTGGGCCGCCGAGGCGAACGGGCCCGCGGGCTTCGGGGAGGTCGCCGTCCCGCTGACCGGCGATGAGGCGGACGCCGTCGCCCGCGAGGCCGCCGCGGCGGGCTGCACCCTGAACACCGTCGTCCAGGCCGCGTGGGCAGTCGTGCTCGGCCGCTTCACCGCGAGCACCGACGTGGTCTTCGGCGCCGCGGTGTCCGGCAGGCCGCCCGCCGTGAACGGGGTCGAGTCGACGGTCGGGCTGTTCCTCAACACCGTGCCCGTCAGGGTCCGCTGCGGACCGTGGGACACGCTCGCCGGGGTCGCGGCGGAACTCCGGACAGCCCAGACCGCCCTCCTCGACCACCACCACTGCGGTCTTTCGGCCGTGCACGAGGCGACCGGGTTCGATGTGTTCTTCGACACCCTCGTGGCGTTCCAGCCGCACCCGGGTGGCGGCGCCGAGATCGCCGCCGCGGCGGGCCTCTCCGTCACCGGATTCCGCTCCATCGGCGGGTCGCACTACCCGATGGTGGTGTTCGCCGAGAACGAGGGGCGGCTCCGGCTGCGGATCCAGTACCGGAACAGCGCGTTCGACCGGGCGGTGGCCGCCCGCGTCGCCGAAGCGTTCGGTCGCGTGTTGCGGGCGTACGCCGACGACCCGGACCGGCGGGTCGGCGCCGTGGACGTCGAGGCGAGCGGGCCCGGTGAGGCGTCCGCCGCCGGGACGGACGGCACCGCGCTCGCGGAGCTGGTCGAGCGCCGCGCGGCCGCGGCCCCCGGCGGGGTGGTGCTCACCGCCGAAGACGGCCCCGTCACCGCGCGGGAGCTGTGCACCAGGGCCGGGCGACTCGCGCGGGAGCTCGCCGGACGCGGCCTGGGACCCGGCTCCGTGGTGGCCGTCCGCTGCGCCGGCGTGGCGGACGGCGTGGTGGCGCTGCTCGCCGCGCTCAAGGTCGGCGCCTGCCTGCTGCCGATCGGACCGGGCGATCCGCCCGCGTGGACGGACCGGGTCCTGGCGGACGCACGCCCGGACGCGGTGATCGCCGGCAGCGGCGGCACGGGCGGCGACCGGGCGGTCGCGCGTGTCGCCCGTCCGGTCCGTCCCGGCGACCTGGCCTACCTGTGCTATCTGCCGGACGAGGCGGGCGAGCCCTACTGCGTCGCGATCACGCATGGCGGGATGGCGGCCGGGATGCCGCCGCCCGCGCCGAAGGCGGACGGGCGGGTGGTCCTCGGCCCCGGCGCGGACCCGCGGGAGGCGCTGCTGGTCCTCTGCGCCGGGCGTGACGTCCACGTGCGGTCGGACGCGCCCGCGGCCGTCGAAGCGGTGCGGCCGCGGGCGCGCCTGCTCGGCCCCACCCTCGCCCCGGCCGGGCCGGGCGCCGTGGGGGAGCTGTACACGATCGGGGAGTTCGCCCGCGGCGTCCTCGCGCGTCCCGGCCCCAGCGCCGTGCGGTTCGTCGCCGATCCCTACGGCCCGCCGGGCGACCGCATGTTCCGCACCGGAGTGCGCGCACGGCACGGCACGGACGGACGGCTCGAACGGCTCGACGGCGCCGGGACGGGAACGGCCGAGAAGGCGGCCGAGACCGTCCTGCGGTCCCACCGCCATGTGGCCGAGGCGCTCGTCGTGACCGGAGAGGGCGGCCTCACCGGATACGTGATGCCGGCCGGCGGCCACGAACCCGACGTCGAGGAGCTGCGGGACCACGTCGCCGCGCGCCTGCCCGCGCATCTCGTTCCCGCCGCCCTGCTGTCGCTGGACCGCCTGCCGGTGTCCGCCGCCCCCGGTCACCGCCGGGACGCCCCCGGAGCCGGCCGACGGGAACCGCGGGACGAGCGCGAGGGCGTGCTGGTCCGGCTGTTCGCCGAGGCCCTCGAAAGGGAGTCGCTCGACGTCGACGACGACTTCTTCGCCTGCGGAGGCAACTCCCTGCGGGCGACCAGATTGATCGGCCGGATTCGCAGCGAGCTGGGCGCGCGGGTGTCGATCCGCTCGGTCTTCGAGTACCCGACGCCCGCGGGGCTGGCCGCGCGCTGGGACGACGTCGCCACGGCGGGCGGCCCCCGGCCGCGCCCGATCACCAGGACCGCCGCGGCGAGCGAGGAGTGACGGCGATGGACATCGAGACCGCGGAACTGGTCCCGGAGAGCCCGTACGTGTGGCGGGCGCCCCGGCCGGGGCATGCGAGACGGCTGATCTGCTTCCCCCACGCCGGCGCCGGCGCCGCCGCCTACGCGGACTGGGTCAGATGGCTTCCGCCCGGCGTCGAACTGGCCGCCGTGCAGTTGCCCGGCCGCCAGAACCGGATCGCCGAGGAGCCGTTCGCCGAGGTCGCCCCGCTCGTCAACGTGCTCGTCCACGCTCTTCGGCCCGTCCTGGACGGCCCGTTCGCCTTCTTCGGCCATTCCTGCGGCGCCGCGCTGGCCTACGAGCTGGCCCAGGCGCTGCGATCGCGCGGGCGGCGAGGGCCGGAGCGGCTGTTCCTGTCGGCGCAGCCGGCACCCGGCCGGCCGGGGATCCGGCGGCTTCACGACCTTCCGGACGAGGAGTTCCGCGCCGAGATGATCCGGCTCGGCGGCATCGCCCCCGAGATCGCCGCCGACGAGGACGTGATGGGGTCGCTCCTCGCGGTCCTGCGGGCGGACTTCGCCCTGTGGGAACGGCACCGGATGGAGCCCGGCCCGCCGCTGGACTGCCCGATCACGGTGCTCGCCGGCACGTCGGACCCGCGGGCGCCCGTCGAGACCCTCGGGGCGTGGCGGGCGTTCACCACCGCCGGGTTCGGCATGCGGCGGTACGAGGGCGGCCACTTCTACTTCCTGGAGTCGGTCGCCGACGTGGTCGCCTTCATCGGCGAGCGGACATTGAGCGAGGCCATGGACGGGAGAGCGCGATGACGGCCCGCGGTGCGATCGACCAGGACGTCCGGGACCGGGAACCGGTGGGCGACGACATGCTCCACGGCATCGCGACCGCCGTCGGCCGGGTCCCCGGTGTCGTCGACGCGGCCGCGGTCGTCCGGAGGCGGGTCCGGCGCGTCGCGGCGCCGAAGCCGGTCCCACCCGCCCCCGCACGCGTGGACGGCGCGCCCAGGCCGCCGGCCGAGCTCGACGGCGGCCCGCTCACCGTCCCGGACGGCGCGCCCGCGACACTCCAGGCGGCATTGCGAAGGGCCGCCGAGACGGCCCCCGACAAGGGCACGGTCTTCATCAGGCGGGACCGTGAGGACGAGACGCAGACCTACCCGGAGCTGCTCGCCGAAGCCGAACGCGCGCTCGCCGGGCTGCGCGCCGCGGGGCTGCGCCCCGGTGACTCGGCCCTGTTCGTCTTCGGCGACAACCGGGCCTACCTCACGGCCTTCTGGGCGTGTGTGCTCGGCGGATTCATCCCCGCGCCCGTCGCAGTCGCGCCGACGTACCGGTCCGCCAACGAGCCCAACCGCAAGCTGCGCAACGCCTGGCGGCTGCTCGGACGTCCGGTGGTCCTCACCGACGCGGCGACCGCGGCCGGGCTTGTCGGCGTCCGGCGGCTGTGGGACGAGCCGGACGTGCGCGTCCTCACCGTCGAGGAACTGCTCCGGTGCCCGCCGGACCACGCCTGGTTTCCGGCGACGCCGCACGACCCCGTCCTCGACCTGCTCACCTCCGGCAGCACCGGCGTGCCCAAGTGCGTCCGGCACACCAACGCGAGCGTCGCGGCCCGGACGCACGCCGTCGCCGAACACTGCGCACTGACCGGTGACGATGTCAGCCTCATCTGGATGCCGCTCGACCATGTCACGGTCGCGATGTACAACGTGCGGGACGTCTTCCTCGGGGCGCGGCACATCAACGCCAGGACCGACCACTTCCTCGGTGATCCGCTCCTCTGGCTCGACTGGATGGACCGCCACCGGGTGACCAACACCTGGGCCCCGAACTTCGCCTTCTCGATGGTGAACGAGCGCGCCGCGGACATGGCCGGACGGTCCTGGGACCTGTCGTGCGTGCGGGAGCTCGTCAACGCCGGCGAGCCGGTCATCGCCTCGACCAGCCACCGGTTCCTCCAACTGCTGGCGCAGCACGGGCTGCGGCCGGACGCGATCGTGCCGTGCTGGGGCATGTCGGAGACGTGCTCGGGGGTCACCTACACCCGGCAGAGCCGGGACGATCACTCCGCGGGCACCGTCACGCTCGACCCCGCGTCGCTCGGCGGCCCCGTCCGGCGGCTGCGCCCCGGCGACGCCGGTGCGGTCGTGCTGTCCACGGTGGGACGGCCGATCCCCGGCGTCCGCCTGTGCGTCGTGGGAGAGGACGGCACCGTGCTGCCCGAAAGGCGCATCGGCGAACTGCGCATCGACGGCCCCACGATGATGCGCGGATACTTCCGCAACGACGAGGCCAACAGCGGGTCCTACGACGAGAACGGCTGGTTCCGCACCGGCGACCTCGCGTTCGTCGACGACGGCGAGGTCGTCATCGCGGGACGGGTCAAGGACCAGATCATCGTGCGGGGGATCAACTACCTGGCGCACGAGCTGGAAAGCGTCGCCGGCCGGGTCGACGGGGTACGGGCCACGTTCGTCGCGGCCGCCGGGGTGCGCGAGCCCGGCGCCGAATCGGACCAGGTCGTGATCTTCTTCGTGCCGGATGAGGGGAGCGAGGGAGCGCTGCCGCGGATCGCCGAGGACGTGCGGAGCGTCCTCGGCCGGGAGGCGGGGCTGGCTCCGGACCTGCTGGTGCCGCTCGGCGAAGCCGAGTTCCCCAAGACCGCCAGCGGGAAGATCCAGCGGTCCGCGCTCGTCGACCGGCTGCGCTCCGGCGCGTTCGCGGACCGGACGATCACGGCGGCCGATGACCCGGCCGGTCCGGGCGTCGCCCGGCGGCAGTGGGCGGAACTGCCGGCGTCCACGGCGACGGCCGACGACGGCGGGGTGCGGCTGGTACTGGCCGAGGACGAGGATCTGCGGTGGCTGGGCGTCGACGGACCTTTCGTCGCGGCGCGCCGGGGCGGGGAGTTCGCGGAGGAGGAACCGGACCGGTACCGCGTCAGCGCCGCCGACCGCACGGACCTGCGCCGGCTTCTGGGGTCGGTGGCGGCGCGGCACGGCCGCATCTCCACGATCGTGTCCGCGCTGCCGCTGTCGTGTGGCGGGGACCATCTGGCCCGGCTGACGGCGGCGACCGCCGAACTGACCGCCCTGATCGGCGCGCTCGGCGAACACACCGGCGATGCGCGCGGCGGCGGCGAGGACGGGTGGCCGCTCGTGCTCGTGCTCACCGCCGGGGCCCTGCACGTCCGCGACGGCGACCGGATCGACCTGGGCGTCTGCGCCCTGCCGGGCCTGGTCAGGACGGCCGCCCGCGAGTCCGTGGGGCCGAGGGTCCGGCACGTCGACCTTCCCGCCGACCGCGGCGGGTGGGCGGACGGGCTGCGGGCGGAGCTCGCCGACCGGGACCGCACGGGAGTCGTCGCCGCGCGTGGACGGCGTCGCTGGCGTCCCGTGCTGGTACCCGTCGCCGAGAGCGGCGGCACCACGGCCCCCGTCGTCGTCGGCGGCCGGTACCTGATCACCGGCGGGCTCGGCGGAATCGCCCACGGCCTGGCCGCTCACCTGGTGGCCGCGTACGGTGCCCGGCTCCTCCTGGTGGGACGGTCGCCCGCCGAGGGGGAGCGCGGCCGGCGGCTCGCCGAACTCGCGGGCCTCGGCGAGGTCCGCTACCACCGGGCCGACGTCGCCGACCCCGGCGCGCTCGAAGCCGCGGTCGCCTCGGCCGAAGCGGACTGGGGCGGTCCCATCGACGGGGTGCTGCATCTGGCCGCCGCCGACCCGACCGGGCAGTGGGCGGACCTGGAACGGCACACCCTCGCCCGCGAGGAGGCGGCCACGTTCGCCGAGCAGTACCGCGCCAAGGTCGCCGGGACGCTCGCCGTGGCGCGGGTGCTCGAATCCCGGCCCGGCGCCTCGCTCGTCCTCTTCGGTTCGGTGAACGGCGAATTCGGCGGCCACTCGTTCGGCGCCTATTCCACGGCGAACGCCTTCGTCACCGGATTCGCCGACCATTGGCACTTCGAACGCCGCCGCGAGGTCCGCTGCCTGGCCTGGAGCATGTGGACGGGCGCGGGAATGAACCGCGGGCGCCCGGCCGAACCCGCGCGGCGCCGCGGGTTCCGTGACATCGACCCGGACGAGGGACTGCGCCTGTTCCTGGGCGCGCTGTCCTCACCCCATCATCATCTTCTGCTCGGTCTCGATCTCTCCCATCCGGAGATCGTCGAGGAATCGGCGCCGGACGGGTTGAGCGCCGGCGAGGTCGTCGTCGCCTACACCGCCGACGGCGTCCGCCCGGAGACGGTGCGCACGGCCCTCGACCCGCATGTCCGCGGCTGCCCGCTACCGGTCAGGCTGGTCGAGTTGCCGCGCATCCCGAGGGACGCCGGAGGCGCCGTCGACGCCGCCCGGCTCCTCCTCGACGCCGCGCCGCACGGGGGGAGACGGACGCTCGCCGCGCCCGTGACCGATCTCGAACGCAGGCTCGTCCGCATCTGGTCCGACGCGCTCGACCGACCGAAGGTGGGCAGAGACGACTCGTTCTTCGAACTCGGCGGCGACTCGCTGCGCGCGGCCCGGCTGCTCGCGCTGGTGGACGACCGGGTCGCGGTCCGCGTGACGACACAGGAGCTCTACGAGAGCCCCACGGTCGCCGGAATGGCGGCGGCGATCGAGCGGCACCGCTCCACCGTACGGCGGCGGCCGACCTGAGAAAGGTGTCAATGGACTGTTCGGCCGCGAAATCCATCAACGATGTTCGGCATTTCCGGGTCGGTGTGCGTGGAATGAAGAAGCAAGGAGCAGAGGCGATGATCCCCATCTCTTTCGCGCAGCGGCGGCTGTGGTTCGTCGACCGGCTCGAAGGGCCTTCGGCGACCTACAACGTGCCGTTCGTGGTGAGGTTCCATGGCGATCTGGACGTCGCCGCGCTGAAATCGGCGTTACTGGACGTCGTCGTCCGTCACGAGAGTCTGCGGACGGTGTTCGCCGAGGACGAGGACGGGCTGCCCGGCCAGCGGATCATCCCGCCCGACGACCTGCGGCTGCCCGTCCCGCTGCTGGAGGTCCCGCCCGATGACGTGGACGCCGTGGTGGCCGAGGAGGCGTCCCACCGGTTCGACCTGTCCGCCGACGTTCCCGTGCATGCGTGCCTGCTGCGCTGCGCGCCCGGCGAGCACGTGCTGGTGTTGGTGATCCACCATGTGGCCGTCGACGGCGAGTCGACCGCACCGCTGGCCCGCGATCTCTCCGAGGCGTACACCGCCCGCGTGGGAGATCACGAGCCGCGCTGGCCGGACCTGCCGGTGCAGTACCGCGACTACACGCTGTGGCAGCGGGAGCTGCTGGGCGACGAGGACGATCCCGGAAGCGTCATCGCGACACAGCTCCGGTACTGGCGGGACGAGCTGGCGAGCGCGCCGGAGCGACTCCGGCTGCCGACCGACCGGCCGCGCCCCCCGCAGGCCAGCCACCGCGGAGAGCTGACGGAGTTCGTGATCGAGCCCGCGTTGGCCGCGGCGGTGGAGGACATGGCGCGGGCCAGGGGCGTGACGGTGCCCATGGTTCTTCAGTCCGCGCTGGCGATCCTCCTGTACCACCTCGGCGCGGGCGAGGACGTCACGATGGGCGCCACCATCGCCGGCCGCACCGACGACTCGCTGGCCGACCTGGTCGGGTTCTTCGTCAACACCTGGGTTCTGCGAGTCGACCTGACGGGGAACCCCTCGGTCGGACGGGTGCTCGACCGGGTGCGGGACAAGGCGCTGAGCGCCTACGACAACCAGGACGCTCCGTTCGAGCGCCTGGTCGAGGCACTGAACCCGGAGCGCTCCACCGCGGACCACCCGCTGTTCCAGGTCATGTTCAGCTGGCAGAACGACGCCCTGGTGGAGCTCGACCTGCCGAAGGTGGCGGCGTCCATGCGCACCGTCCCGACCCCGACCGCCAAGTTCGACCTGGAGTTCAACTTCGCCGCCGACCCGGCGGGGCGGGGCATGGCCTGCAACCTGGAGTACGCGACCGACCTGTTCGACCGGGCCACCGCCGTGACCATCGGAAAGCGGTTCGTGCGCGTGCTGCGCGGGCTGACCGGCGACCCCGGCACGCCGATCGGCGCGGTGGACGTGCTGGCGCCCGCCGAACGGGACCTGCTGACCCGCTGGAACGACACCGCGGCGCCCATCCCGGACGCCACCGTCGCCGGACTGGTCGAGCGCCGGGCGGCACTGTCGCCGGGGGCGCCGGCCGTCGTCTGCGACGGGCGGGAACTGACCTACCGGGAGGTGGACGCCCGGGCCACCCGCCTGGCGAACGCGCTGGTCCGGCGGGGCGCGGCGCCCGAACGCCTGGTCGGCCTGGCGCTGCCCCGGTCGGCGGACCTCGTGGTCGCGCTGCTGGCGATCCTCAAGTCCGGGGCCGGCTACCTGCCGATCGACCCGCGGTATCCGAGCGCCCGGCTGGAGCACGTGCTCTCGGAGGCCCGGCCCGTGTTCGTCCTCACCGATCGGGAGACGGAGGGCCTGCTGCCGGAGGTCGGCGTCCCGCGCCTGTACCTCGGCGACCTGGCGGACGAGGAAGGCGAACAGGGCGGACCGGACGGCAGGTGGCCGGCGCCGCGCCCCGACGACCTGGCCTACGTCCTGTACACCTCGGGCTCCACGGGCACGCCGAAGGGCGTCGCGATCACCCACCGAGGCGTGGTGAACGGGGTGACCCGGCTCGCCGGCACGGTGGGGCTGCGGCCGGGGAGCCGGATGCTGGCCGGAACGTCGGTCGGCTTCGACGTGTCGGTCTTCGAGATCATCACCACGCTGGCCTGCGGCGGGACCGTCGAAGTCGTCCGGGACGCGCTCGAACTCGGCGAGCGCGGCGGCTGGTCGGGCGGCGTGATCAGTACGGTGCCGTCCGTCTTCGCCGAGCTCGTCGAGCAGATCGCCCCCCGGACCACCGTGGACAGCGTGGTGTTCGCCGGCGAAGCGCTGCCGACCTCGCTGGTACGGCGCGTCCAGGAGGCCTTCCCTGGGGTCCGGGTGGTGAACGCCTACGGCCAGAGCGAGAGCTTTTACGCGACCGCCCATGTCGTCGAGGGCCCCCTCCCCGCCGATGCCCCAGGCAGCGCCCCCATCGGGGAGCCGCTCGGCAACATGCGCGCGTACGTGCTGGGCCCGGGACTCGCCCTCGCCGCGCCGGGCGTCGTCGGGGAGCTGTACGTCGCGGGCGAGGTCGGGCGGGGCTACCACCGCCGGGCCGGCCTGACCGCCGAGCGGTTCGTGGCCGACCCGTTCGGGCCGCCGGGGCAGCGCATGTACCGCACCGGCGACCTCGCGCGCCGGGACGCGGGCGGGCGGCTGGAGTTCGTCGGACGGGCCGACGGCCAGATGAAGGTCCGCGGCTTCCGTATCGAGCCCGGCGAGGTCGAGGCGGTGCTGACCGCGCATCCCGGGGTCGCGCACGCGGCGGTGACCGTGCACGACATGCCCGGCGGCCGGCACCTCGTGGGCCATGTCGTCCCGGCGGGGCGCGGCGCCGCCGAGCAGGAGGGCGGCCGGCACGAGAACGTCGACCTGACCGCCGGGGTCTCGACGGCGGAGCTGCGCGCCTTCGTGTCGGCCCGGCTGCCGGAGTACATGGTGCCGTCGGCCTTCACGCTCCTGGACCGGTTGCCGCTGACGCCGACCGGGAAACTGGACCGTGCGGCCCTGCCCGCCCCCGACTTCGCCGGCGGCGACCACCGGGCTCCGCGCTCGCCGGTGGAGGAGGCGCTGGCCTCGGTGTACGCCGGCGTGCTGGGCGTGGAGCGGGTCGGGATCGACGACGACTTCTTCGCCCGCGGCGGCGACAGCATCCGGTCGATCCAGGTGGTGACGCGGGCGCGGGCGCACGGCATCGAGATCACCCCGCGCGAGGTGTTCCAGCGCCGCACGGTGGCGCGGCTCGCGGCGCTGGCCGCCTCGCGGTCCGGCGCCGACCGGGGCCTGGCCGAGCTGGACGGCGGCGGGGTCGGCCTCCTGCCGCTGCCGCCGGCGGGCGAATTCCTGGTGGAACTGGGCGGCGGGCACGACCGCTTCTCGATGTCGATGGTGCTCGACCTGCCCGCCGGGATCGACGAGGCCGGGCTGCTCGCGACACTGACCGCGGTGCTGGACCGGCACGACGCGCTCCGCTCCCGGCTCGTCTCCGGCGGGTTGCTGATCGGGCCCCCCGGCTCGGTGGACGCGGGCGCCCTGCTGCGCCGCGTCGGGTGGGCGGGGCACTGGGAGGACGTCGCCGCCGCGGAACTGGACGCGGCCACCGGTCGGCTGGACCCCGCGGCGGGGGTCATGGCGCAGTTCGTGTGGTTCGATCCGGGCCGGCTCCTGATCGTCCTGCACCATCTCGTGGTGGACGGCGTGTCGTGGAGGATCCTGCTGCCCGACCTCGCGGCGGCGTGGGAGCAGGTTCGCTCCGGCCGGACGCCGAGCCTCCCGGACGTGGGCACCTCCCTGCGCCGGTGGACGCACGCGTTGGCGGAGGCGGCACCGGAGCGGGCCGCCGAGATGCCCCTGTGGCGCCGGATCACGGACGGCCCGGACCCGGTGCTGGGAGCGCGCCGCCTTGACCCCGCGGTCGACGTCATGTCCACGGTCGAGCACCTGTGGGTCCGCATGTCCGCGCGGGTCACCGAGGCCGTGCTGACGGAGGTCCCGAGGGCGTTCCACGGAGGGGTGAACGACGGGCTGCTGGCCGCGCTGGCACTGGCGGTCGCGCGCTGGCGGGGTGCCCGAGGCGTGGACGCGGACTCGTTGCTGATCCGGCTGGAAGGGCACGGCCGCGAGGAGGACGTGGTGCCGGGCGCGGACCTGTCCCGCACCGTGGGCTGGTTCACCAGCATGTTCCCCATCCGCCTGGAGGTCGCCGACGTCGACGGCGCGTTCGCCGCGGGCCCGGCCGCCGGCGCCGCCGTCAAGGCGGTCAAGGAGCAGCTGCTGCGCATCCCCGACAAGGGACTCGGCTACGGCCTGCTGCGGTACATGAACGAGGGCACCGCGGCGGAACTCGCCGCCCGGCCGTCCCCCCAGATCGCGTTCAACTACGTCGGCCGCTACTCCGAGGCCGACCTGCCGGAGGATCTGCGCGGCCTCGGCTGGAACCGGACACCGGGCACGGCCGAGCTGCTCGCCGACCTCGACCCCGACATGCCGGCGTTGTCGGCGCTCGACGTCAACGCCTTCGTCACCGACACCGCCGCGGGGCCCGAGCTGACGGCCCGGTTCAGCTTCCCCCGCGGCGTGCTGACCGCCGACGAGGCGCGCGAGATCGCCGGTCTGTGGCGTGACGCGCTCGGGGCGCTGGCACGCCACGTCGCCGAACCGGAGGCCGGCGGCCTCACCCCCTCGGACGTGCCGCTGGTGTCGGTGCGGCAAGCCCAGATCGAGGAGTGGGAGCGGCGCTACCCGGGCCTGGCCGACATCTGGCCCCTGACTCCGCTGCAGTCCGGACTGCTGTTCCACGCGATGCTGGCCGGCTCCGGCTTCGACCCCTACCACGTGCAGCTCGTCCTGCACCTGTCCGGCGCGGTCGACCCCGAACGGATGCGGGCGGCCGGGCAGGCGCTGCTCGACCGCCATCCGAACCTCGGGGCCGCGTTCGTCCCCAACGGCGACGGCGACTACGTCCAGGTCATCCCGGGCCGGGTCGAGCTGCCCTGGCGGCATCTCGACCTCACCGACCGGGAGGCGGAGCTGGACCGGTTCCTGGAGGAGGACCGCAACACCCATTTCAACCTGGCCTCCCCGCCGCTGCTGCGGCTGTCGCTGGTGATCACCGGGCCGGAGCGGGCCGAGCTGGTCTTCACCGCCCACCACGTCCTGTTCGACGGATGGTCGGTGCCGCTGCTGCTGCGGGACCTGCTGACGCTCTACGGGACGGAGGGAGACGCGGCGGCCCTGCCGCCCATGGGCGGTTACCGCGAGTTCCTCGAATGGCGGGCGGGGCAGGACCACGAGGCGGCGGCCCGGGCCTGGGCCGCCGAGCTGGAGGACGTGGACGATCCCACCCTCCTGGCCCCGCACGCGTCCGCGGCCGGCGCGGCCGGCGGGGCCGACGTCGGCCAGGTCGGCGTGCCCCTGCCCGCGGATCTGGCCCGCGACCTGTCGCAGGTCTCGGCGGAACTCGGGATCACCCTGAACACGCTGGTCCAAGGCGCCTGGGCGGTCCTGCTGGGCCGGCTGACCGGCCGGGACGACGTGGTGTTCGGCGCGACGGTGTCGGGCCGTCCGCCCGCGATCGCCGACGTCGACTCGATGGTGGGCGTGTTCATCAACACCCTGCCGGTCCGGGTGCGTTGCCCGTCCACCGACACCTTCGCCGAACTGCTGACGCGGCAGCAGGACCGGCAGGCGGCGCTGCTCGACCACCATCACCGCGGCCTGGCCGAGATCCAGCGGGCCGCCGGGCTGACCCCGCTGTTCGACACGTTCGTGGTCTTCGAGTCGTATCCGATCGACCATGTAGGGCTGAGCGAGGCCTACGCCGGCACAGGGGTGACCGTCACCGGGCTGACGCCGTACGGAGGATCCCACTACCCGCTCGCGGTGGTGGCCGACGCCGACCCCCATCTCCGGCTCGTCCTGCAGTACCAGCGGCACGTGTTCGAACACGATGCCGTCGTGGACATCGCGGATCGGTTCCACCGGGTCCTGCGGCAGTTCGCGGCGGACCCGCGCCTGCACGTCGGCAGGATCGACGTGCTCGACGCCGCCGAACGCGAACTGGTCCTGACGCGGTGGAACGACACCGCGCACCCGGTGCGACCCACCACGCTCGCGGACCTGGTCGAGGAACAGATACGCCGTTCGCCCGCGGCGACCGCGGTGGTCTGCGGGGACGCCGAGGTCGACTACGCGGAGCTCGGCCGCCGCGCCGACCCGCTGGCACGCCGCCTGGCCGCCCTCGGCGCCGGGCCGGAGACCGTCGTCGCGGTCGCGTTGCCCCGGTCGGTCGAGATGGTGGTCGCGCTGCTGGCGATCCTCAAGACCGGCGCCGCCTACCTGCCGGTGGACCTCGACCACCCCGCCGACCGGATCGCGTCCACCTACGAGGACGCCCGTCCGTTGCTCACGGTCGCGGCGCCGGACGCGCCGATCCCCGACGGTGCGGCCCGCGTCGGGCCGGACGACGCGGCCTCCGGTCTCGACGAGCCCGCCGCCGCCCCCGCCGCCGTGGCGGGCCCACTGCCCGGTAACACGGCGTACGTGATCTACACCTCGGGGTCGACGGGGCGGCCGAAGGGCGTGGCCGTCGAGCACGGCGCGATCGTGAACCGGCTGCTCTGGATGCGCGAGCACTACGGTGTCGACCCGGCGGACCGGATCCTCCAGAAGACCCCGCTCACGTTCGACGTGTCCGTCTGGGAACTGTTCCTGCCTCTCATCTCCGGCGCGACGCTGGTGCTGGCGCGGCCGGACGGCCATCGCGACCCCGCCTACCTGGCCGCGCTGATCCGGCGCGCCGAGGTCACGATCACCCACTTCGTGCCGTCGATGCTGCAGGACTTCCTGCGGGAGCCCGCGGCGGGCGACTGCGGGAGCCTGCGCGAGGTCGTCTGCAGCGGCGAGGCCCTGACCCCGCGGTTGCGCGACCAGTACCACGCGGTGCTCGGTGCACGGCTGAACAACCTGTACGGCCCGACCGAGGCGGCGGTCGACGTCACCGCAGGGCCGTGCCCGCCGGAGCCCGGCGCCGTCACGCTCGGCCGCCCCGTCTGGAACACGCGGCTCTACGTCCTGGACGAGCGCCTGGTCCCCGTCCCGCCGGGGGTGACGGGCGAGCTGTACCTCGCCGGAGCCCAGCTGGCCCGCGGCTACAAGGACCGTCCCGCGATGACCGCCGAACGGTTCGTCGCCGACCCCTTCGGGGAACCGGCCGACCGGATGTACCGCACCGGCGACGTCGTCCGGTGGGACCGGTCGGGACGGCTGGAGTACCTGGGCCGGGCCGACCACCAGGTGAAGATACGGGGCTGGCGCGTCGAGCCCGGTGAGATCGAGAGCGTGCTCGCCGATCATCCGGGCGTCGAACGCGCCGTGGTGATCGCACGCGAGGCCGCCGACGGCCCCCGCCTCGTGGGATACCTGGTGCCGGACGGGACCGCCGCGCCGGCGGTGGCGAACCTGTGCCGGCTGCGCAGGGAAGGGCGGCTCGACGGGCTGGAACTGCACGAACTGCCCAACGGCATGACGGTCCACGCCCGCAACCGCTCGACCACCGCGTTCCTGTACGACGAGATCTTCGAGAGGAACGCGTACTTCAAGGCCGGCATCACGCTGCCCGAAGGCGCCCGCGTGGTGGACGTCGGCGGCCACGTCGGCCTGTTCTCGCTGCTGGTGAAGGCCCGGCGCCCGGACAGCCGGATCTACGCGTTCGAACCCGTCCCCGAACTGGCCGAGATGTTCCGACTGAACGCCGAGCTGCACGACATCGACGTGATCGTGACCCCCTGCGGCCTCGGCCGTGAGCCGGGCGTCGCGGAGTTCACCTACTACCCGGACCTGTCCCTGCTGTCCGGGCGCTTCGCCGACGAGCGCGCGGAGCGCGACATGCTGCGGCAGGTCGTCGGCGCCGAGGGCGAGCACGCCGGACTGGAGGAGGGGGACCTCACCGAGCTGCTGACCGAGAGGCTGCACGGCGAGCGGATGGAGGTCGAGCTGCGGACGCTCTCGCAGATGATCCGGGAGCACGACCTCCCGGTGATCGACCTGCTGAAGATCGACGTGGAGAAGAGCGAGCTGGACGTGCTGCTGGGCATCGAGCCCGACCACTGGCCGATCATCCGGCAGGTGGCGGCCGAGGTCCACGACATCGACGGGCGCCTGGACACCGTCTCCCGGCTGCTGCGCGACCAGGGCTTCCAGGTCGTCGCCGAGGCGGCCGACGAGCTGGCCGGCACCGGGATGTACTCCGTCCACGCCACCCGCTCCGGGGAGGCTCCACCGCCGGACTCCCCGGCCGGGGCCGAGGGCGAACAGCGCTGGTACACCGCCGAGCGGCTCGGCGCGGACCTGCGCGCGTACGCGGCGGCCCGGCTGCCGGACCAACTCGTCCCGGCGATGCTGGTGGTCGTGGACGCGTTGCCACTGACCGCGAGCGGCAAGCTGGACCGGGCGGCGCTGCCCGCCCCCGTGTTCGGCGCCGGCGCCGGGCAGGGTCGTGGACCGCGCACCCGGCGCGAGGAGCTGCTGTGCCTGCTCTTCGCCGAGGTGTTGGGGCTGGAACGGGTCGGCATCGACGACGACTTCGCGGCCCTCGGCGGGCATTCGCTGCTGGCCACGCGGCTCGTCAGCCGGATCCGCTCGGCCCTCGGCGTGGACGTCCCGATCCGGGTCGTCTTCGACGCGCCGACCGTCGCGGAGCTGGTCGAGCACCTCCCCACCGGGCCGTCGGAGCGCCCGGTGCTGCGGCGCGCGGAGCCGCGCCCCGACCGGGTGCCGCTGTCGTCGGCGCAGCATCGCCTGTGGTTCGCGCACCGGTTCGACGGCGCGTCGGCGACCTACAACGTCCCGATCGTGCTGCGGCTGGCCGGCGCGCTGGACGTCCCGGCGCTGCGGGCGGCGCTGCGCGACGTGGCGTCGCGGCACGAGAGCCTGCGCACGCTGGTGGGTGAGGACGAGAACGCCGTGCCCTACCAGCGGATCCTCCCGGCCGACGAGATGCCGCCGGAGATGCCCGTCGCCGAGGTCGCCCCGCCCGAGCTCGACGCCGCCGTGGCGGCGGCGGCGGTCCATCCCTTCGACCTGGCCGCGGAGCCGCCGGTACGCGCCCGGCTCTTCCGGTGCGCTCCCGAGGACCACACCCTCCTGCTGCTGATCCACCACATCGCCGGGGACGGCGAGTCGGTCGCCCCGCTCATGCGCGACCTGAGCACGGCCTACGGAGCCCGGAGCCGGGGCACGGCACCGGACTGGTCGGAGCTCCCGGTGCAGTACGCGGACTACACCCTCTGGCAGCGGGAACTGCTCGGCGACGGCGACGATCCCGACGGGGTACTGGCCGTGCAGACCGGCTACTGGCGGGCGGAGCTCGACGGCGCGCCGCAGCCGCTGCCGTTGCCGACCGACCGCGCCCGGCCCGCTGTGGCGGGACACGAGGGCGACCTGGTGACGTTCCCGCTCGACCGGGAACTGATGGCCGGGGCCGAGGAACTGGCGGCGGTCCATGGCGCGACGCCGTCCATCGTCCTCCAGACCGTGCTGGCGGTGCTGCTGCGCGACCTCGGCTGCGGCGACGACCTCACCATCGGGTCCCCGATCGCCGGCCGCACCGAGGAGGCGCTGACCGACCTGGTCGGCTTCTTCGTCAACACGTGGGTGCTGCGGGTGAGGACGCCGGAGAACCCCACGTTCGCCGAGGTCCTGGAGGAGGTGCGGCGCCGCGCGCTCGCCGCCTACGACCATCAGGACGTCCCGTTCGAGCGGCTGGTGGAGCTGCTGAACCCCGAGCGGTCCACCGCCTACCATCCGTTGTTCCAGGTCCTGTTCTCCTGGCAGAACGTCACCGACGACGACTTCGAGATGCGCGGGCTCCGGGCGGTCGTGGACACGGTCGACACCGCCACCGCCAAGCTCGACCTGTCGTTCATCATGGTCGACATTCCCGGGCGTGGCGTGGTGGGCCACGTCGAGTACGCCACCGACCTGTTCGACCGCGCCACGGTCGAGGGCCTCGCGCACCGGTTCGTGGAGACGCTGCGCCGCGCCGTGGCCGATCCGGACGCGCCGCTCGGCCTCGTCCAGGGGCCGGCGCGCGCCACCGCGAAGCCCGCCCCGGCCACCGCCGGTCACCGGGAGCCGCGGACGGCGACAGAGTTGGTCCTGGCCGGTGTGGTGGCCGAAGTCCTCGGGCTCGAACGGGTCGGCGCCGACGACGACTACTTCCTCGTCGGCGGTGACAGCATCCGGTCGATCCAGGTGGTCTCGCGGGCCAGGGCGGCGGGCGTGGAGATCACCCCCCGCGAGATGTTCGAGCTGCGCACCGTCGCCCGGTTGGCGGCCAGAGCCGACGAGCGCACCGGTCTCGCGTCGGCGCCGGCGGTGGACGATGCCGGGGTCGGCGCGCTGCCGCTGCCGCCGATCGGCAGGTTCCTGGCCGAGCACGGGAGGACCGGCCGGTTCGCCATGGCGACCATGCTGGAACTGCCCGTGGGCATCGACGAGGCGGGCCTGGTCGCGACGCTGACCGCGGTGATCGACCGGCACGACATGCTGCGGTCCCGCCTCGTGGGCGACGGGATGCGGGTCGAGCCACCGGGCACGGTCGACGTCCGGGCCCTGCTCACCCGCGTCGACCGTGAGGGCCCCGGCGGGCCGGCGGGCCCCCAGGAGGAGCTGGACGCCGCCCTCGGCCTGCTGGACCCGGCCGCCGGCGTGATGGCGCGCTTCGTCTGGATCGACCCGGGTCTCCTGATCGTGGCCCTTCACCATCTCGTGGTGGACGGGGTGTCCTGGCGGATCCTGCTGCCGGACCTCGCCGCCGCCTGGGAACGAGTCCGGGCGGGGCGGGAGCCCCTGCTGCCCGCCGTCGGCACCTCGTTCCGTGCGTGGGTGCACGCGCTGGCCCGCGAGGCGGTCGCCGTGCGGCGGGTGTCGGAGCTACCGCTGTGGCGGTCCGTCACCCAGGGGCCGGACCCGCTGCTCGGCGCCCGGCCGCTGGACCCCGCCGTCGACGTTCAGGCCACCGCCGGCAGCGTGGACGTGCGGCTGACCCCCGGCCTGACCGACACGTTGCTGACGACGCTTCCCGCCGTCTTCCGCTGCGGGGCGGGCGATGGCCTGCTGGCCGGGCTGGCACTGGCGATCGGCCGGTGGCGGCGGGCACGCGGTGTGACCGAGCCGTCGGTCCTGCTGAACGTGGAGGGGCACGGTCGCGAGGAGACGGTCGTCCCGGGCGCCGACCTGTCGCGGACGGTGGGCTGGTTCACCAGCCTGTTCCCCATCAGGGTCGAGATGGCGGCCGCGGCGCTGCGTCCGGCGGGGGACGGCGCTCCCGACCCCTCAGTCGGGGACGTGGTGAAGGCCGTCAAGACGCGGCTGCTCACCCTCCCCGACAAGGGCCTCGGCTACGGGCTGCTGCGCCACCTGAACGACGAGACGGGGGCCGTGCTGGCGCGGTGCCCCTCGGGCCAGGTGACGTTCAACTACCTCGGCCGGTTCTCGGCGGCCGACATGCCGGCACCCCTGCGGGGACTGGGCTGGACCGAGGCGCCCGGCGCGCTCGGCCTGGTCGCGCGGCCGGACCCGGGGCTGCCGTTGACGTCCACCCTGGAGGTCAACGCGTTCGTCACCGAGACCGGCGAGGGCGCGACCCTCACCGCCCGGTTCGGGTACGCGACCGGCGTGCTGTCGAAGGACGAGGTGGGCGACCTGGCCGAGCTCTGGCGGGCGGCCCTCGACGAGCTGGCGCGCCACGCCCGGCAGCCGAACGCGGGCGGCCTGACCCCGTCCGACGTCCCCCTGGTGAGGGTGCGGCAGAGCGAGATAGAGGCCTGGGAACAGCGCTACCCGGGACTTGCGGACGTGTGGCCGCTGACGCCCCTCCAGGCCGGTCTGCTGTTCCAGTCGAAGCTGGCCGGCTCCGGATACGACCCCTACCACGTGCAACTGCTGCTCGACCTGACCGGCGAGGTGGACGCGGCCCGGTTGCGCGCGGCGGGGCAGGCGCTGCTGGACCGGCACGCGAACCTGCGCGCCGCGTTCACCGGGCGGGCGACCGGAGATCTGGTCCAGCTCGTGGTGGACGGCGTGGAGCTTCCATGGCGCGAGCTCGACCTGCGCGACCTCCCGCGGGTCGAGCGCGAGGAGAGGCTCCGGCGGTTCCTCACCGAGGACAGGTCCGCGCATTTCGACCCTGCGCTGCCGCCGCTCCTGCGGTTCGGCCTCGTGCGGACCGGCGCCGAGACGGCGGTGCTGGTCCTTACCGCGCACCACGTCCTGTTCGACGGATGGTCGGTGCCGTTGCTGACGGGTGAGCTGCTGCGCCTCTACGAGGCGGGCGGCGACGCCGCGGCGCTGCCACCGCCCGGCGCGTTCCGTGACTTCCTCACCTGGCAGGCCGAGCGGGACCGGGACGCGTCCGCCCGAGCGTGGGCGCGGGAGCTCGACGGCGTGGAGGAACCCACGCTGCTCGCCCCAGGTCCGGCGTCCCCGCCCGGCGGTGAGGCCGGACGCCGGATGGAGGTTCCGCTGCCGGAGGACGTCGCCCGCGTCCTGCCGCGGAGGGCCGCGGAACTCGGCGTCACCCCGAGCACCCTGGTGCACGGGGCCTGGGGCATCGTCCTGTCCGGTCTGACCGGACGGCGGGACGTGCTGTTCGGCACGACGGTCTCGGGCCGGCCGCCCGCCGTCGCGGGCGTGGAGTCGATGGTCGGCCTCTTCATCAACACCGTTCCCGTCCGGGTCGCGTGCACGCCCTGGGACACCTTCCGCCGGGTGCTGACCGTCCTTCAGGAGCGGCAGACCGCACTGCTCGACCATCATCACCACGCGCTGACGGACATCCAGCGGGAAGCCGGCCTGCCCGTCCTGTTCGACACCGTGGCGGTGTTCGAATCCTTCCCGTCGCCGGAAGAGGGCGGCGCGGACGCCGCCGGCGTCACGATGACCGGCGCGGCCTCGCCCAACGGCACGCACTACCCGCTGGGCGTCGCGGCGTCCGCCGATCCGGCCCTACGGGTCGTCGTGGAGTACCAGGAGTCCGCGTTCGGCCCTGACATCGTGGCCGGGATCATCGCCCGCCTCTCCCTGGTCCTGCGAGCGGTGGCGGAGAACCCCGACGCCCCGATCGGGGCGGTCGGCCCGGAGGCTCCCGCCCGCGAACCCGCACCGGAGACGCCGGACGCCGCGACCATCGCGGAGCTGTTCGGCGCGCGGGCGGCGGAGACGCCGGACGCCGTCGCCGTGGCCTTCGGGCCGCACGAGCTGACCTACAAGGAGCTCGACACGCGGGCCGGCCGGCTCGCGGCCGCGCTCGTCCGGCGTGCGGTGGGAGCGGAGTCGGTGGTGGCGGTCGCGACGCGCCGCTCGCCGGACCTGGTCGTCGCGCTGCTGGCGGTGGCGAAGGCGGGCGCGGCGTACCTGCCGGTCGACGCCGCCCAGCCGACCGCGCGCATCGCCCACATGACGGCCGACTCGGGCGCCCGCCTGACGCTCGCCGACGCCACGACGGCCGAGGCGATGGCGCGGGTCCCGGTCCCGGTGCTGCGCCTGGACGAACCCCTCCCCGTGCCCGACGACGCCACCGTCGAGGGGGCCCGGAACCCGAACGGGCTCGCCTACGTCCTCTACACCTCCGGGTCGACGGGACGGCCGAAGGGCGTAGCCGTCTCGCATCGGGGCATCGCGGCCCTGGTCGCGGCGCACGCCGAGCGGCTCGCGGTCACCGACCGCAGCCGGATCCTCCAACTCCTCTCGCCGAGCTTCGATGTCTCGCTCTGCGAGATCTACACGGCGCTCCTGTCGGGTGCGACCCTGGTGATCGCCGACGAGGCCGACCTGACGGCCGGGCCGGTGCTGGCCGCCACGGTCGCGGGCAACGCGGTGACGCACTTGATGTGCCCGCCCGGGATGCTCGCGCAGCTGCCGTCCGGCGCGCTCTCCACCGTCGAGTCCCTGGCCACCGGCGGCGAGGCGGTCCCGCCGGAGACGGTGGCCCGGTGGGCGCCCGGTCGGCGGATGGTCAACATCTACGGCCAGACGGAGACCACCGCCGCGACCCTCATGAGCACACCGCTCTCCGCGGACGGCGGCATCCCGCCGATAGGACGGCCGATCACCGGCACCGGCGTGTACGTCCTCGACACCGCCCTGCGCCCGGTGCCCCCCGGGGTCGCCGGCGAGCTGTACATCGCCGGGCCGGGGCTGGCGCGCGGCTACCTCGGCCGGCGCGGGCCGACGGCGGAGCGCTTCGTCGCCTGCCCGTACGGGACGCCGGGGGAGCGGATGTACCGGACCGGCGATGTCGTCGTCCAGGCCCCGGACGGCCAACTGGCCTTCCGGGGGAGGCGGGACGACCAGGTCAAGCTCCGCGGGCTCCGCATCGAGCTCGGCGAGGTCGAGGCGGCCCTGCTGGAGCATCCCGCGGTCGGCCGCGCGGTGGTGGTCGTGGACGGGCGGAACGGCGACCGGCGCCTGGCGGCGTACGTCACCCCCGCCCCGGAGGCCGGCGGGAACGGAGCGGCGGAACTGCGGGCCCATCTGCTCGAGAGGCTGCCGGAGTACGCGGTTCCCGCGGCGGTGACGGTCGTCGGCGAGATCCCGCTGACGGCGACCGGGAAACCGGACAGGCGGGCGCTCCCCGCCCCGGACTACGGGTCGGCGGGCGGCGGCCGCCCGCCGGCCACACCGCGCGAACGCATCCTCTGCGGCCTGTTCGCGGAGGTCCTGGGGTTGGAGCGGGTCGGCGTGGACGACGGCTTCTTCGCGCTCGGCGGCCACTCACTGTCGGCGGCCCGGCTGGTCAACCGAGTTCGCGGCGTGCTCGGCGCCGACGTGCCGATCCGCACGGTGTTCCGGTCCCCGACCGTCGCCGAGCTCGCGGCGTACATGGACGGGGACGGCGCACCCCCCGGAACCACCGACCCGTTCGCGCCCGTCCTGCCCATCAGGACCGGGGGCGACCGAGAACCGCTGTGGTGGATCCACCCGGGCGGCGGGATCTGCTGGCCCTACCTGGGCATGGCCGGGCTGCTCCCGCAGGACCGGCCGGCCTACGGGATCCAGGCGAAGGGACTGGACGGGGTCTTCTGCCCGCCCGGATCCATCGAGGAGATGGTCGCCGATTACGCCGACGAGATCCTGGCCGTCCAGCAGGAGGGCCCCTACCACGTGATGGGGCACTCGGTCGGCGGCACGCTCGCGCACGCGGTCGCCGCGGAGCTGCGGCGGCGCGGGCACCGGGTCGGGCTCCTGGCGCTGCTGGACAGCGCACCGGCCGGGCACCTCGCCGCGCAGGGGCCGCCCACCGCCGCCGCCGTCCGCGACTACTTCGCCGAGCATCTGGTCACCACGGGCACGGCGGGCACGGCGGACGGCGACGCCCGCTTCGTGGACCGGGCGGTCTCGGTGATCGTCGATCACACCCGCCTCATGGGGGAGTTCGACTCGCCCGTTTACAGCGGCGACGCCGTCCTCTTCAACGCGGTGCCGAACCCGGACGGGTCCTTCGCCGAGCTGTGGGGCCCGCACATCCTCGGCGCGCTGCGCCAGTACGACGTCCGGAGCGCGCACGAGGACCTGTACCTGCCCGGTCCCGCCGCTGAGATCTGCCGGATCATCGGGCGTCATCTCGCCGGAGAATGAAGGACGAAGGGATACTGCCCGGTGGACGTGCCAGAACCGAGAACGTACGACGTCGCGGGCATCGGCTTCGGGCCCGCCAACCTATCGCTGGCCATCGCGCTGGACGAGCGGCCCGAGCCGATCTCGTCGGTGTTCCTCGAACGCCGGGCCTCGCTGAGTTGGCACCGCGGAATGCTGGTCCCCTCGGCGAAGATGCAGGTCTCCTTCCTGAAGGACCTCGTCACCTTCCGCAATCCCGCTTCGCCGTTCGGCTTCGTCTCCTATCTGCGCGAGGTGGGCCGGCTCGCCATGTTCGTCAACAACCAGGACTTCTTTCCGACGCGACGGGAGTTCCACGGCTACCTCGAATGGGCGGAGGCGAAGCTGCGCCCGAACGTCGTCTACGGCTCGGAGGTCGTCGCGATCCGGACGCCTCCGGGGGAGCGGGGGCCGGTGGACCGCCTGCTGGTCGAGGTGCGCGGCGACGGCCGGTCCGGCGGCACCCGGCTGGTGGAGGCGCGCAACGTCGTCGTCTCGACCGGCCTGGTTCCGAGGATGCCCGCCGGGGTCGAGGGCGACACGTCGGTATGGCACAGCTCGGAGTTCCTCGACCGGTTCCGGGCGCACGACCGCCCGATCCGCCGGGTGGCGGTCGCGGGCGGGGGCCAGAGCGCCGCCGAGATCGTCCGGTTCCTGTACGACGCGCTGCCGGAGGCGGAGATCCACGCGATCGTGCCGGCCTACGGGTACTCGATCGCGGACAGCACCCCGTTCGCCAACCAGATCTTCGACCCGGACGCGGTCGACGACTACTACGACGGGACGCCGCGGTCGCGCGACGCGTTCTGGAAATACCACAAGAACACGAACTACTCGGTGGTGGACGCCGAGGTGATCAAGGACCTCTACCGGCGCGCCTACGACGATGGGCTCGCCGGGACGAACCGGTTGCGTTTCCTCGGCCTGACCCGGGTGGTCGACGTGAAGTCCGTCCAGAACGACGTCCGCGTCACGCTGCACTCGGCGTCGCGCGACGAGAGCCACGACCTGGACGTCAACGTGCTGGTCTGCGCCACGGGCTACGACCCCATGGACCCCTGCGCGGTCCTCGGCGACCTAGCGTCCCGGTGCCCGCGCGACGACGCCGGCCGGCTCCGGGTGGACCGCGACTACCGGCTCGTCACCCCGCCCGACCTGCGGTGCGGCATCTACCTGCAGGGCGGGACCGAGCACACGCACGGGCTGTCGTCGTCGCTGCTGTCGAACCTCGCGGTCCGCAGTGGTGAGATCGCCCGTTCCATCGCGGCCGGCCTGGCCGCCCAAGAGAAAAGGTAGGGAGCCCCCCATGAGCGCCAATCCGTTCGACGCCGAGAACGGCGAGTTCTACGTGCTGGTGAACGACGAGGACCAGCATTCGCTGTGGCCGACGTTCGCCGACGTTCCCGACGGCTGGCGGGTCGTGTTCGGTGCCGCGCGCCGCCGCGAGTGCCTGGACTACGTCGAGGAGAACTGGGTCGACATGCGCCCCCGGAGCCTGCGCGAGGCCATGGCGAGGGAGGACGCCGGTGCCTCCGGCGGGACCGATCGATGACCTCTCTCGCCGCCCGGTGGGGCATCCACCCCGGCCAGTTCTGGCTGTACGGCCGCCCGCCCGAGCACGCGGTGCGGTACGACGAGGAGATGGACGCGTGGAACGTCTACGGCCACGCCGAGGTCCTTGAGGCGCTGAGCCTTCCCGGCGTCTTCTCGTCGGCGGAGACGGCCCGGCTGATGCCCGACAACGCCGAGGACGCGTTCACCGAGGGCGACCTGCTCCAGATGGACCCGCCGGACCACCGCTGGCTGCGCAACGTGGTCAGTCACGCGTTCACGCCGAAGGTCGTGGCCGACCTGGAGCCGCGGATCACCCGGCTCGCCCGCGAACTGCTCGACGCGGTGGCGGGAGCGGAGGAGTTCGATCTCATGACGGCGCTCGCCTACCCGCTGCCGGTGACCGTGGTGGCCGAACTGCTGGGCATCCCGGCCGCGGACCAGCACCTGTTCGAGGGCTGGATGACCGGCGTGGTGGGCGAGATGGGCGGCACGTCGCTCGCCGACAGCGCCGAGGAGCAGGAGCGCGCCTTCGGCGCCGCGATGGAGCACATGCGCGCGATGCTCGGCTACCTGCGCGAGCACATCGCCGAATGTCGGCGCGGCCCCCGGGACGACCTTCTCGGCGGGCTCCTGGCGGCCGAGTTGAACGGGCGGCGGCTGAGCGACGAGCACATCGTGGGGTTCGCCAAGATGCTGCTCATCGCCGGGTACCTGTCGACGACGATGCTGATCGGCAACACGATGCTGTGCCTCGACCACTTCCCCGATCAGATGGCTCGCGTGCGCGCGGACCGGGCACTGGTGCCGGGGCTGGTGGAAGAGTCGCTGCGCTACCTGAGTCCCGTCGCGGCGACCTATCGCGCCACCGCCGCCGAGGTGCGCCTGGCCGGACGGCGAATCCCGGCCGGAAAGATGGTGCTGGTGTGGTTCGGAGCGGCGAACCGCGACGCGCGGGTCTTCGCCGACCCGATGGCGTTCGACCCGGCCCGCACGCCCAATCCCCAACTGGGGTTCGGGCGCGGCATCCACTTCTGCCTTGGCGCTCCGCTGGCCAGGATGGAGGGCCGGGTGGCGTTGAACGAGTTGTTCGACCGGTACTCGGAGATCCACGCCGACCCGGACAAGCCGCCCACGTTCATGCAGGCGCCGGACACCACCGGCGTCACCTCGCTGCCGATTCGCGTCCGCCCGTGCTGATCGCCCGCCGGCGGCGCCGCGAGGCGCCGCCGGCGGGGTCGGTCCGATCCGGTGCGGGTTGCCCGGCTACTCTCCGCCGTGCAGCCGGCGCAGGTATTCGTAGGTGGACGGCAGGCTCTCGGAAAGCTCCGCCTGTCGCCGTTTGACATCGGTGAAGACGGCCTCCGCCGTGTCGGCGGCGTCCGGCCGCAGGGACAGCGCCGGCAGCGGATGATCGGGCAGGACGCCGAGGCCCGCGAAGACGCAGTAGTAGTTGGAGTTGTTCCAGAAGTTGCGGAACTCGGCCTCGAAGTTGCCGTAGTAGTTGTTCTCGTCGGCCACCGGCGTCTCCACCGGAAGGCCGGCCTTGTACATGGCCACCTTCTCCTTGAAGTCGTCGGCGAACTCCAACTCCTTGCAGGTTCGCCAGAACGGCGTGTCGTCGCGGGGCGCGAAGCCGAAGTGTGCCTGGATGAAATCGCGCGTGTCGTCGAACATCTTCTCGATCTCGTGGTTGAACCGGTCGATGAGGATCGGCTCGAACCGCTTGTCCGGGAAGTGCTTCACCAGCTGGTAGAGGGCCGCGTAGGTGAAGTAGATGCCGGTGGACTCCAGCGGTTCCAGGAAGCACGAGGAAAGCCCGATGCCGACGCAGTTGCGCACCCAGGCCCGCCGGTTGCGGCCCACCCGGAACCTGATCTGGTTGAGCGGCTGGTCCTCCGGGTCGAGGCCCCACATCCGGCAGAACTCCACCGTGGCCTCGTCCTGCGACTGGAACCGGCTGGAGTAGACGTATCCGGTGCCGAACCTGCCGAGCATGGGGATCTTCCACGTCCAGCCGGACGACATCGCGATGGCCGATGTGTAGGGCTCGACGCCGTCGGCCGCGTCGTCGTTCTTGACCGCCGTGGCCACCGCGCTGTCGTTGAGCAGGTAGTCGCTCATGTCCAGGAACGGCTCGCGCATGGCCTGATTCATCAGCAGACTACGGAAGCCGGAGCAGTCGACGAACAGGTCGCCCTCCAGCCGCCGGCCGGTCTCGGTGTTGATCGCCGTGACGAACCCGCGGTGGTCGAACTCGGCATGGGTGTAGAGGTCCTGGACGTGCGCCACCTCAAGCTTGCCGGTCGCGAAGCGGCACAGGAACTCCGCGACGAGGTTCGCGTCGAAATGCCAGGCGTAGTTGGCCCACTTCGTGCCGTCGAGGAAGCGCGGGGACAGGTTGGCGTCCATGACGGCCGGCTGCGGATAACAGGCGCGGTCGAAGGGCTCGTCGGTGGCCCCGGTGAGCTTCCGGTACGCCCAGTAGTGGGACAGCGGCAGGTTCTCGTGGTCGGGCAGGAGCCCGAAGAGATGATCGAAGCGGTCGGGGCGGCCGTCCGACCCACGGCGCGCGAGGGCCTCGCCGGCGCCCGGGGTGCGCCAGTTGAGGAACCTGATGCCGAGCTTGAAGGAGGCGTTGCATTCCCGCATCCACTCGTCTTCGGAGAGGCCGAGGAAGTCGAAGAAGACCTTGTGGAGGTTGGGGACGGTGGCCTCGCCGACGCCGATCCGAGGGACCGCGGGAGCCTCGAGGACCGTGACGCTCACGGTGGGGCCCAGTGCTTTGCCCAGATAGCACGCGGCCATCCAGCCCGCGGTTCCGCCGCCCAGGATCACGACTTTCCGAATCCGAGTGTCGTCCATTGGACGCTCCTTCTCCCGATCGTTGGGAAATGGGATTCAAATGCCCTCATGTTCGCATGGCCGGTCACATATTTTCTATTTTTCCAGGGTCCGTTCCGTAGGGTGCCGCGGCCCGGGCGCCGCACTCGCCGGAGTAGAGAAGTGTCTGGGCCATGGCGTATTCATAGAGGTCCGATGGACCGTTGTGCGATCGTTGGGCAACGCCGTTGAAATGAGGGCGCAATGACGGAATCGATCGGCATGGTCGGCCGCGTGGCCGGGGCGGCGGCCAGGGGCGAAGAGTTTCGCGCGATGATGGGCGCCTTCCCGACGGGTGTCGCCGTCGTCACCGCGCTCGACGGCGCGGGCCGGCCCTGGGGGATGACCTGCTCGTCGCTGTGCAGCGTCACGCTCGACCCGCCGACACTGCTGGTCTGCCTGCGCGGGGAGAGCCCGACGCTGGCGGCCGTGCTGGAGCGCGGCGAGTTCGCGGTGAACCTGCTGCACGACGGCGCGCAGTGGACCGCCGAGCTGTTCGCCTCGGGCGCCCGTGACCGCTTCGACCGCGTGGCCTGGCACTTCGACGGCGGCTGCGCCGGGCCGCACCTCCGGCGGGACGCGCATTCCGTCGCCGACTGCCGGGCCCGTACGCCCCTCCGGGTCGGAGACCACGTCGTGGTGTTCGGTGAGGTTCGCGGCGTCACCCGCGGAACGCCTCGCCCGCCGCTGCTCCACGGGCTGCGCCGCTACACCGCGTGGCCGCACGCGTGACGGTTCTCCGCGGCTCAGACCGCCGTCAGGTCGGCGGGGCTCCGGAGGGCGGGGTCGGCCGTCAGGATGGCCCGGTGCACCTCGCGGAGCAGCTGCCCCGGCTCGACGCCGAGTTCCTCGGCGAGCATCCGCCTGCTGCGGTCGAAGATCGCCAGCGCGTCGGCCTGCCGGTCGCACCGGTACAGCGCCGTCATGAGCTGGGCCTGGAAGCGTTCCCGCAGCGGGTAGCGCGCCGCCAGCCTGATCAGTTCGGGCAGCGCCTGCGCGTGCCGGCCGAGGGCGAGGTCGGCCTCGAACAGGGCTCCCAGCGCGAACAGGCGGGCCTCCTCGATCCGCGGTCCCTCGGCGCCGGCCAGTCGTTCGGAGACGTTGGCGAGGGCGGGCCCGCGCCACAGCGCCAGCGCGTCGCGCAACAGGCCGCCCGCTTCGCCGTACCGGCCCGCCCGCAGCGCCGCCTGTCCGTTCGCGCTCAGCCGCTCGAAGTCGAGCAGGTCGAAACGGGCCGGGCCGATCCGCATCTGGTACCCGGGCGAGCGGCGGACGATGCTGGCCTCCGGCCCCAGGATCTTGCGGAGCCGCGACATGTGGTTGTAGAGCTGCGCGTTGCGCGTCGCGGGCGGGTGGGCGCCCCACAGCAGCGCACTGAGCTCGCTGTCGGACAGGAAATTACCGTGAGCCAGGAGCAGAGCGGCGAGGGCCGTCCGCTGCTTGGTTCCGTCCAGGGACACCTCGGTGTCGCCGTCCCGTACCTCCACGGGACCCAGAATCCGGTACTCCATCTCTCCCATCCCCCTCTCGTGCCCGATGGCGGCGCGGTCTCAGCGCGCGGGTTCGGTCTCGATGACGTTGTAGTCGGGCAGCCCGTCGGCGGCCGGTACGGCGATCGTCGCGAGATGCGTCAGCCCCGCCGCCTCGACGAGCCGCCGGTACTCCTCGGCGGTGCGTTCGCGGCCGCCGGTGTAGACCAGGTTGTTGAGGTCGGTCAGCCCGTAGGAGGCGGAGTCGGCGGACGTGAGGACCGGCGGCATCACGGTCTCCAGCAGGAGCAGCCGGGCCTCCGGCGCCATGGCGGCCCGGCAGGCGGCGAGGAGCGCGGTCGCGGAGTCGTCGTCGACGTCGCGGACCAGATGGTTGATCAGGTAGGCGTCGGCGCCGGGCGGCACCGGTCCGGCCGGGTCGCGTTCGACGACCTCGCAGCGGCCGCCGACCCCGGCCGCCTCCAGTGTGGCGAGCGCGTCGCCGCGCGCCTCCGGCAGGTCGTACAGGACGCCGTGGAGGCCGGGCGTGGCCGCCAGGAGCGCGGCCATGAGCGCGCCCCCGTCGCCGCCCAGATCCGCGATCGTCCCGAACCTGGAGAAGTCATAGACCTTGGTGAGACCGCTGCTGAACTCCCCTGTGGCGTGTGCCTTGGCCGTGCGGTACAGGGCTGACAGGCGTGGATCGCGCAGGGCGGCTTCGTGCGCCGTCAGCCCGGTGGCGGGGTCCCGCCATGGCTCGCCCGTTCGGACGACCCGGGTGAGCGCACCCCACGCCTGCCACAGTTCCGGCGTGATGGACAGCAGGACGTGGTCGCGGAAGGAACCGGGCTCTGCCGTCCGCAGCGCGCCGCCGGCCTCGGTGAGCGCGAAGCGGTCGGCGTCGACCTGCTCGACCAGGCCGAGGCCGACCAGGGCCCGCAGGAGGCGGCGCAGCGCGGCCGGTTCCGTCCCGGTCCGTTCGGCGACCTTCACGTGCCCGTGCGGGCCGTCCGCGAGCGCGTCGGCGATGCCGAGCTCCGCGGTGGCGTAGAGGATCTGCGCGGGCACATAGCCGGACACCATCGCGGGCAGTTGGGCTTCCATCGTCGCCTTCCTGGTCAGGTGGTGCGGAGGGGGAGCCGGTTGACGCCGATCATGTCCGGCGTGTCGAAGAAGCCGGGCGGGGACGCCGGGTCCGTCCGCAGCGCCGGGAAGCGGTCGAGCAGGGCGTTGAGGGCGATGCGGCCTTCGAGGCGGGCCAGGCCGGCGCCGATGCAGAAGTGGATGCCCCAGCCGAAACCGAAATGCGGGTTGGGATCGCGGGCGGGATCGTAGCGCCCGGGGTCGGTGAACTCCCGCGGGTCACGGTTGCCCGCGCCCAGCCACAGGAAGATCAGCTGGTCCTTCGGTATGCGTTGCCCGCCGATCTCGGCCTCGGTCTCGGTGGCCCGGGTGAGGACCGTCGACGGCGGCAGCAGCCGCAGGGCCTCCTCGATGGCGCCGGGCACCAGGGCGCGGTCCGCGCGCACCCGTTCGGCCTGTTCGGGGTAGGCGTCCAGGCACAGCACGGTGTTGCCGAGGACCATAGAGGTGGTGATGTGCCCCGTGATCAGCATGATGTTGGCGATGTTGACCGCCTCGTTGTCGGTGAGCCGCTCGCCGTCGATCTCGGCGGTGGCCAGCTGCGTCATCAGGTCCTCACGGGGATGGCGGCGGCGCTCGGCGATGTGGCCGGCGAGGTACTCCAGCAGGGGCTGCAGCCGCTCGGTGCCCTCCCGGATGTCCTCCGCCCCCTGCTCGGTGTCGAGCGAGGAGAACCCGCTGAAGCTCTCGATGACGTTGTCCGCCCAGCCCTTGAACATGTCCCGGTCGCTCGCGGGAACGCCGAGCAGTTCGGCGATGACGATGACGGGCAGCGGGTAGGCGAGGTCGGCGACCAGCTCGATCTCGGGCTTGCCTTCGACGCCGTCGAGCAGCCCCTCGGTGATCGCGGTGATGCGCGGCTCCATGGCCGCGATGAGCTTGGGGGAGAAGGCCGGGGTGAGCAGCTTGCGGAACTTGCGGTGCTGCGGCGGGTCCATCTGGGAGAGATCGCCCTCGATGAGCGAAGCCTCGACGCTGACCGGAAGCAGCCGGGCCGTGCCGGACGAGAAGGTGCGGTGGTCGCCGAGCATCTCCCGGCATTCGGCGTACCCGTAGACGTTCCACAGCCCATCGGACTCGTCGAACACGATGGCCCGCTCGGCGCGCTCGCCACGCAGCCAGCGGTGCTCGGGGTGGACGTCCCAGCGGTCGACGACCGTGGTCATGACGTTTCTCCTTCCGCCGGCGGGTCAGGCGACCAGCACGGGCATGCTGTCCATGCCGCCGGCGTCGGCGATCTGGATGAACGAGGGCGGGCGGTCGGGGTCGGTGCGCAACTCGGGGAAGCGGTCCATCAGGACGTTCACCGCGATCCTCGCCACCATCCGCCCGAGCCGCCGCCCCACGCAGAAGTGGACGCCGCGCCCGAAACCGAGGTGGGGGTTGGGCGTCCGCGCGGGGTCGAAGGCGTGCGGGTCGTCGAACACGCGCTCGTCCCGGTTCGCCGCTCCGTTCCACACCATGACGAGCTGGTCCTTGGGGATGCGGGTGCCGGCCACGACGACATCGGTGGTGGTGGCCTTGCCGACCGTCGAGATCGGGGAGAGGAACCGGAGCGACTCCTCGATCATGGTCGCCAGCAGGGAGCGGTCCGCGCGCACCCGCGCCGCCTGCTCGGGGAAGGCGTCCAGGATCAGCATGGTGTTGCTGAGGAGCATCGACGTGCTGTGGTGACCATTGATCACCAGCCGGTTGGCGATGTTGAACACCTCGGTCTCGGTCAGCCGCTCGCCCCCGACCTCCGCCCGCACCAGGTGGCTGAGGAGGTCGTCGCCCGGCCGCCGGCGGCGCACGTCCGCCAGGCCGGTCCAGTACTCGCGCATCTCCCGCAGCAGGTCGAAGGCCCGCTGCAGCTCGTGCGGCTTCTCGACGGCGGCCTCGGGCGGTTCGAAGTCCTCGGAGTCGTCCACCATCCGGTGGGACCAGTCGTGGATGCGGGCGCGGTCCTCGCGCGGCACGCCCAGCAGTTCGCAGATCACGGTCAGCGGCAGCGGCGTCGACAGCTCCGACACCAGATCGAAACCGTCCCTGCCGTCCAGTTCGTCGAGCATTTCGTGGACGAGCGCCTCGACCCGCGCCTCCAGGCCGGCCACCAGGTTCGGGGTGAACGCGTACTCCACGAGCCCGCGCACCTTCCGGTGTTCGGGAGGATCCATCTGGGAGAAGTCGCCGGCGCAGATGTCCGCGGGTAGTTCGATCGGGTCCAGCCGTCCGCAGTCGTTGGAGTACACCGTGGGCTGGGTGAGTATCTCGACCGCCTCCGGATAGCCGTAGACGTTCCACATTTTCAGCTCGTCGTCGTAATCGACGATCTGCTCCGGGCGCCCGCCATGTATCCAGACGTGCTTGGGATGGACATGCCAATCTTCAACGCGCATTTCCGAGTACGACCTTTCATGGGAGGTTCCGGAAATTCGAGTCACGGTCGATGGTTCAGCGGCGCTTTCCCCATGTCAAGGAATCGCTTCGGCCTCCTCGCCGCGGCGCCGCGCTTCCACCAGGCTGATGAGGCGGTGAGCCGTCGAGTTGGCGTAGAAGTCCCGGACGCTGATCTCGGGCAGTCCCTTTTCGCGCATGGCGGTGATGGCCTGGAGCACCAGCAGGGAATTGCCGCCCAGTTCGAAGAAGTTGTCGTCGCCGGTCACGGCGACGCCCAGGCAGCGGCTCCAGATGCCGAGGATCTCCGCCGCGGGGCCGCCGGGGCCGATCCCACCGTTCGGTCCCTCCGCGCCGCCGTCCGGGCCGTCCATCCGGCCGGTCGGCGCGGGGACCGGGCGGGCGGCGGGCGGCGGGAGCCGTGCCAGGTCCGGTTTGCCGTTGGCGGTGAGCGGGATCTCCGGGATCGCGGTGAGCGTCGCCGGCACCATGTAGTCGGGCAGGACCCGGCGGACGTCGGCGAGGACGTGCCGCGGATCGCAGGTCTCGGCGAGCACGACGTACCCGTCGACGCGGGTGCCCGCGGGATCGTCCGCGGGCGCCCGGCGAACGGTGACCACGGCCGCGACCACCCGGGGATCGGCGGCCAGCGCCGACCGTATCTCCCCGAGTTCGACACGGTGGCCGCGGATCTTGACCTGGTCGTCGAGCCGCCCCAGGTGCTCCAGGCGGCCGTCGGGGAGCAGCCGGCCCCTGTCGCCGCTGCGGTAGAGCCGCTCGCCGGTGACGCCGTCGGGGACGAACCGCTCCGCCGTCAGCCCGGGCCTGCCCAGATAGCCGTCCGCGACTCCGGCGCCGCCGACGTGGATCTCGCCTGCCGCGCCCGGAGGCAGCACCCGCCCGCGCAGGTCGCGGACGGAGATCGTCCAGCCGGGCAGCGCCCGCCCGACCGACCGGGAGCCGGCGACCGCGTCGGCGGGGGTGACCGGATGCGCGGTGACGTGCACGGTCGTCTCGGTGATCCCGAACATGTTCACCACTCGGCACCGCGCCGGGGAGTACCGGGCGAACCAGGGGGCGAGGAGGCGCGCGTCCAGCGGCTCGCCGCCGAAGACCAGCAGCCGGACGGAGAGGTCGTCCCGGGCCCGCCGGTCCGCCCGGACCAGGTGAGAGAAGGCCGACGGGGTCTGGTTGAGTATCGTGATCCGCTGCTCGGCGAGCAGGCTCCGGAAGGCGTCCGCGTCGCGTGCCGTCCAGTACGGGACGACGACGAGCCGCCCGCCGGTGAGGAGGCAGCCCCAGATCTCCCACACCGAGAAGTCGAACGCGCTGGAATGGAAGAGCGTCCAGACGTCGCCCGTGCCGAGCGCGAAGTCCTCGGCGGTGGCGTCCAGAAGGGCGCCCACGTTCCGGTGCGGAACGACCACCCCCTTGGGGCGGCCCGTCGACCCTGACGTGTAGATCACGTAGGCGGGATCGTCGGCGGACCGGTCGTCGGGGCCGGCGGAGCCGCCGCCCGCGCCGGCGCCACCGTTCTCACCCAGGTCCTCGAGGTCGCCGAGGCTGAACGCCCGGACGCCGGGGATCGCCGGGAGGCTTCCGGAGCCGGCGATGACCACCGGGAGCCCGGCGTCGTCGGTGACGTACCCCAGCCGCTCCCGTGGATGGTGCGGGTCCATGGGAACGTACGCGTGCCCGGCCTTGAGGACGCCGAGCATGGCGATGATGAGGGACGCGTCGCGCTCCAGGCACACGCCGACCCGGCCGGCCGGGGGAAGCCCGAGGGCGCGCAGTCCGGCCGCGACGGCATCCGCTCGCTCGTCGAGCCGCCGGTAGGTGAGCGTCCCCCCGTCGTCCACGACCGCCACGACGTCCGGCCTCCGGCGCGCCATCTCCTCGAATCGCCGGTCGATGCGCGTGCCGCCGGTGCGGGAAGGCGGTCCGGCGCTTCCGCCGAGCCGCAGGACCCTGGCCGTCTCGCCCGCGTCCATGAGGGGGATCGTGGCCAGCGCCGGTGCTCCGGGAGCCTTCGCGAACCGGTGGGCGAGCCGCTCGACACACGCGCGGAAGGTCGCGGAGACCGCTCCTTCGCCGACCCAGCAGCACGCCTCCGGCGGGCCGTCGTGCCGCTGGGCGACCTGCACGGTCAAGGGGAACGGCGGTGCGAGGAAGGGCAGGTGGACGCGGTCGGCGGGACCGCTGGAGAACACGACGCCGAGTTCGGGGAAGGGCTCTCCCGAGCTGGACGCCGAGCCGGATGCGCCGCCGCGGGCGGCGTCGAGTGCGGCGCCGACCCGGGCGAGAAAGCGCGTCGTGCCTTCCTCCTCGTCGATCGGGTTCATCTCCACGACGGCCGGTTCGTACCGGTGGCCGTCCGTGTCGATCAGTCCCAGCCGCGCGGTCCCCTCGCCCGAGTACCTGGATTGAGCGAGGGCGAGGGCACCGACCAGCACACGCTCCAGGCCGGGGTGGAGCCGGGGCAGGTCGAGCGGGCGGACATCGACCGTCCCGGCGCGGCCTGGATCGCCGAGTTTCCGGTCGAGGCGGGACCACCACGGCGTCCCGGGCTCGACCGGCGGGACGGACGGCGCCACCGGTGGCGCTCCGCCGGACGCCACGTCGACGATCTCGTCGAGTACGGCACGGGGAACCCGGGAGCGGAGGGCCACGAGCACGAGGTCCGCGGAGCCGTCGGAATACCGCAGCAGCACCGCGCGCAGTGGGGAGCGCTCGTCGTGTACCGGGCGCAGCGCCTCGCGTCGCATCCGCTCACGGCTCGCCGGCGCGTCGTACGGCGCCGGGACGCGGGTCTCCCAGAGGCGTGCCCAGGTCGGGCCGAGCCAGCTCCGCAGCACGCCGTCCAACCGGCCGGCGGCCAGAGGGGCGGGTGGCGGGCCGGGCAGCCGCGCGATGAGGGCGTGGCAGGCGCGGCCCTCCGCGGGAAGCGGCCGGCGGAACGCCGCCACCCGTGCGAGCGAGGCCGCGGGCGGCACGTCCTGGCAGGCCGGGTCCGTGGGTGCCGTGGTCGTCGCCATGTTCGATCCCCTGCCCTGTCGGAGCGGATGCGCGGTCATCTGCTGGTGAACCCCGCGTCGACGGTCAGTACCGTGCCGGTCACCCGGCATGAGCCGTCGCCGGTCAGCCACAGCGCGGCGCTCGCGACGTCGCCGGGCTCGACGAGCGCGTTCATCGGCTGGTCACGCAGGAAGACCTGCTCGTACTCCTCGTCCGGCAGCTTCAGCGAACGCGCGATCTCCACGAGCATCCGGCCCTCGACCAGCGGGTCGTCGCGCACTGAGCCGGGGCACAGCGCGTTGACCCGCACCCGGTGCGGCGCGTAGTCCAGCGCCGCCGCCTTGGTCAGCCCGATGAGCCCGTGCTTGGCGGCCACGTAACCGCTGAAATGGCGGTAGCCGACGAGCCCCGCCGTCGAGGAGACGTTGACGATGCTCCCGCTCCGGCGTTCCACCATGCCCGGCGCCACGGCTTTGATCATCCGCCAGGCGCCGGACAGGTCCACGTCGAGCATCAGCGCCCAGTCGGCCTCGCTCATCTCGTGGACCGCGACGCCCGCCGGCGCCGCGATGCCCGCGTTGTTGACCAGACCGTCGATGGCGCCGAAGCGCTCCAGCGCCGCGCCGACCGCGGCCGGGACCCCGGTCGGGTCGCGCACGTCGACCGCCGCGGTGACGACCGCGGCACCGTCCGCTTCGCAGAGCTCGGCGGTGTGGGCGAGCTGCTCGCGTGCGCCCAGCGGATAGCCCACGCCCACCAGGTCCTCGCCGATGTCGAAGAGCGCGAGGTCGGCGCCCTCGCGGGCGAACCGGACGGCGCATTCGCGGCCGATCCCGCGGGCGGCACCCGTGATCACGATGGCCCTGCCCTCCAGTGACCTGCTCATGAGCCCGTGTCCGCCGGCCTAGTCGCGGGCGAGGGCGCGCAGGAGCACGTCCGGTGCGTCGGCCAGGTACATGTGACCCCCGGGGAGTTCCCGGTAGGAGAACGGCCCCCAAGTGATCTTGCGCCACTCCCGCGCTTCCCGCGCGGTCACGAGGGCGTCGTCGGCGCCGCGCAACGAGGTCACCGGAACGTCGAGCGGCTCGTTGGAGGACGGCTTGTAGTTCTCGTGCATGGCGACGTCCGCGCGCAACGCGGGCAGGAGCAACTCCCGTAGCGAGGGGTCGTCGAAGGCCGCGTGCCGGTAACCGGCGAACTCCTGGACGCGTTTAAGGAACTCCTCGTCGCCGAGACCCGTCGCCCGGTCGTCGCGCCCGGTCCAGGGGCCGGGGGAGCCGCTGACGTACAGGTGGGCGAGACCGGGCCGGCCGAGCCGGCGGAGCTCACGGGCGATCTCGTACGACAGCACGGCTCCGAGGCTGTGACCGAAGATCGCGAACTGGGGGGCGCCCGCGATGAGCTCGGCGACCCGGGGGGCGAGGCTCGCCGCGGCATCGGCCACATCGGTGAACGGTTCCTCGGAGAAGAGCTCCTCACGGCCCGGCAACTGCACCGGGACCACGGGGACCCCGTGGCCCGGCCTCCTGCTCCAGGCGCGGTAGAAGCCCGCCCCGCTCCCCGCGAAGGGGAGGCAGACCAGTGGACGTGGTTCTGCGGTCATGGTTCCTCGCTAGTCCGTGCGCGGAAGGGACGGCGGGGCAGGGGAGGAGCAGGCCTCGGCGAGGTCGCCGGCCTTTGGCTCCAGGCGGTCCATCAGCGACGCGATGGCGCGGTGGTGGGTGCACGCCCGCTGCGCGAACGCGTCCCGCACACGCCCGCGGATCTGCGGGGACTGCTCCTGGCTGAGCTTGAACATCCCGTCGGCCCGGGTGACCGCCACCCGGAAGGCACCCACACCGGGCAGGATCCGCCGGAAGTACCCGAGGGAATCCGTCATGGACCACCCGGCCCCGAACCGGCTCTCGAATGTCCGTACGGTCTCCAGAACCGTCGCCAGGGTCTCGTCGGCGCTGTCGACCTTGTGCAGCGTTCCGTGCGCGTGGACGGCGGTGAAGTCCCAGGTGGGCGCGGTGGGCGTGGATCCGTACACGGCGGGCGACACATAGGCGTGCGGCCCGGTGAACGCGACCACCACGGGAGCGGCCGTTCCCAGTGCGCTCCAGTGGGGGTTCTCCCTATTCATGTGGCCCCACAACGTGAGTCCGCTCAGATCGCCGGGGGGCCGGGACGCGTGCGGATCCACGATGATCGGCACATGAGTCATCCAGGGCGGTTCCGGTCCCTTTCCGTTGCTCACCAATTGAGCCAGGGGATTCCCGTGGACCAGGTCATGCATCCAGGACTCGTCGGGTTCGCGGTAGGCGTGAGGAACGAACATGGGACGCTCCTTCTGTTCTCCCGGACGGCTGGTCCTCCTGTTCGTCCATAAGGATCCGCCGCTTTGTCCTGGCGACGGGACAAGAGGCCGTGTGAGCCGGGGAGAGCGATGTCGACGGTCAGCATCCGGTGCGGGCTCCGGTCGAGGTGACCGATTCTTCTGGTACTCGTGAACGCGGTCACCGTACTGCTGAAGGCGACGATTGACCATAGTACGGGGGGAAGGGCGGTCGGAGCGCCGTGGACAGCCGGGATCGGTCAGGATATCCAGCCGGCCTCGGTGGCAATGCGGACGGCGTCCACCTTGTTACGCGCGTTCAGTTTCGACACCACTGCTGTCAGGTAATTGCGTATGGTGCCGACGGATAACTGAAGGGCGGCGGCTATCTCGATGGGCTCGGCCCCCTGCGCGACATGCTTCAGGACCTCGACCTCGCGGCCCGACAGGGGATTGTCGCCGGCCGCCCAGGCGAGCGTGGCCAGCTGCGGGTCCATGAAGTGCCGGCCCGAGGCGATCTCGCGGACGGCCTCCGCGAGGCGTTCCGAAGGAGCGGTCTTGAGCAGGACACCTGCCACTTTGGCGGCGAGCGCCCGTCTCGCGACGCCAGGTCGAGCCAGCCCGGTCAGGATCATCGTTCGACACGAGGGGAGCGTCTCGTGCATCCTGGCCGCGAGTGACAGGCCGTCGACGCTCGAAATGTCGAGCTCCATGATCGCTACGTCGGGCCGGCACTCCCGGGCGGACGGGATGACGAGATCGCCGCGCCCCACGCTGGCCACCACGCTGAGATCGGGTTCGGTTTCGAGCAGGGCGACGAGAGCCCCGCGGACCATGTGCTGGTCGTCGGCGACGAGCACTTTCAATGCCCGCATTGTGCACCTTCTGGCTCAGTAGGACTGCTGATGTTAAAAGCGACACTGAATTGCGGGCGACTGGAAAGTCGTGTGTGCGCGCGGCTACGGTCCGCGATGTATTCGAGCGGTCGCGCCGCTGGCATGCCGAATGACTCGGCATGCGCCGGCCAAGTGGATTTCGGCCTCGACACCATAGTGTTTCCCCGTGGCAACGGCACTTTCGGTGGCTCAGGGGATACCCTCCGTAAGGGTGGCTTCCCTTGGGCTCGTCGCATGACGGTTTGGAGGGCCTTCGAAACCGCCGTCGTTATCCATCTGATGCTACGTTGAGATCGTTTCGGTGTGCCAGAAAATGGCCGAGAGTGGCCGCCTTTCGGTGTCCGAATGGTGGTGGGGAGGCGATGTCGCGGCGCGGACGAGGGTGTTCTGAGTAATTGTTAACAGGATAAAGGGGATGCCGAATCGCCGCTCCGGGGGACGGGTGGAGCGGCGATTCGAAATCGTGAGGTCGATGGGGGTGCGGCTGCTCCTATCCGACGCGTTGCAGGGCCTTTTCGCGGTACTCGGCGACGCGGGAGCCGGACTCGCGCCGTGCCATCCGGCGCAGCACGATCGGCGCGAGGACCAGGCCGATCGCGGCCCATGCCCCGAGGACCCCGAAGGTCTCCAGGTGGCGCCAGGAGTGGTGGAGTTCGACGGCGGCCATGTCGTCCGGCAACAGCGCCGACCGCATGCCCAGGCCGAGCCAGTAGATCGGGAAGACCTGTGCGATCGCCTGGAGCCAGTCGGGCAGCGACGTGATCGGGTAGAAGATCCCGGAGATCCCGATCAGTGCCATGACCGGTACCGACATCACACCCGCCCCGCGCGGGTTGGAGATCAGTGCGCCGAGCACGGACCCGATCGACTGCGTGGCCACCAGCCCGAGTGCCAGCACCCACGCCAGCGTGAGCCAGGAACCGGCGGTGCCGAGCCTCAACCCGTCGACGATGAAGGCTCCGGGGACGAGCAGGATCATCAGGTACACCAGGATGCATCCCGATGTGGTGACGAGCTTGCCGATGAAGTAGCCGCGGATGCCGTGGGGGAGGGTCTTCGCTCGCAGCAGCGTGCCGTCCTCGCGCTCCACCGTGAGGTACTGGATCACCAGGATCATGCCGAGCGCGATGAACATGCCGAGGACGCTGGGCATGACGAGGGTGCCCAGCTCGAACCCGGTGTCCCGGAACTCCCGGTCGCGGAGGAAGAAGACCGCGACCAGCGTCGCCACCGGCCACAGCAGCTGGTTGATCAGCTCGAAGCCCGCGAACGCCTGGCGGAGTTCGATCAGCCCGCGTCGGGTGCCCGAGCGGATCACCATGACGGAGGGGGTCATCGCGCCGGCTCCTTCACCCCGGCGCCGATGGCCGGATCGTGTGTCGACTCGGCCTTGCGCACGAGCGAGAGGTAGGTGTCCTCCAGCGACGAGGGGCGGACCACCAGGTCGTTGATCGCGTCGCCGTGCGTCTTGAACAGCTCGTGGACGAACCGGGTCGACGCACGCGTCGACCGCACGTACCGCTGGCCGTCCAAGGTCCAGCGCACCTCGTCCTCGCCGACGAACTGCTCGGCGAGTTCACCCGGGGTGCCGTCGGCGACGATCCGTCCCTCATTGAGGATCATGATGCGGTCGGCGAGCTTCTCCGCCTCCGCCAGGTCGTGCGTGGTGAGCATGATCGTGGTCTCGCCCGATGCGGCCAGCCCGAGGATCAGATCGTGGAACGCGCGCCGCGCCTCCGGGTCGAAGCCGGCGGTGGGTTCGTCGAGGAACAGCATCTCGGGGCGTCCGACCACGCCGATCGCCACGTCCAGGCGCCGCCGCTGCCCGCCCGACAGCATCCGGACCTGCTTGTCGCCCTGATCGGTCAGGCCCACATGCTCGATCAGGTCCGCGGTGTCCCACGGGCGCGTGATCTTGTCGGTGGAATAGGCGGCATAGTACGACCCCAGATGCGCCAGCAGCTCCCGCACCCGCCATTTTCCATGATCGCGCCAGGACTGGAGGACGATGCCGATCCGGGCCCGCCACGACTCGTCGCCGTGCGGTGGATCGGCCCCGAGGACCTCGACCCGTCCCCCCGAGCGTCCGCGGAACCCCTCCAGGATCTCGATCGTGGTGGTCTTGCCCGCCCCGTTCGGGCCGAGCAGGGCGAGCACTTCTCCCCGGTGGGCCCGGAACGTCACGTCCTTGAGGACGTCGTTGGTCCCGTAGCGCATGCGCAGGCCGTCCACCTCCAGAGCGATCTCGTCGCTCAGTTTCATCGGCTTGCCTTTCGTGTCGTCGTTCACCCGTCCCAGGGAGGCGACGCGGCTCGGCGGCCACGCGTGCCTTACGCGCTCTCACCAGAGAGCGATCGCCGAGCGCGTTCTTTCAGGGCGGCCGTGTCGACGCCCGCGAGTTCGAGGGTGCGTGGGACGGTGCCGTATCTCAGTTCCAGGACGCCCAGCAGGAGATGTTCCGGGCGCGCGTCGTTCTTGCCGTGGGCCGCCGCCATGCCGCGTTCGAAGACGAGCTTGGCGGACCGGCCCATCCGCGACGGGCGTACGGCCGCCTCGCGCGGCGACAGCAGGGAGCGGTCGGTGACCGAGACGCCGACCGTGCGGAGGCTCTGCTCGAACTCCCGCCGCAGCGCGTCCCGGATCGTCTCGTGGTCGAGCCCCGCCGAGCGCAGAAGCTCCCGGGAGGCGTTCTCCGGTCCCGCGGCGATGGCCAGGAGCAGGTGTTCCGCCTCGATCGTCGCCGATCCCGACCGCTGGGCCTCGCGCGCACCGCCTTCGAGGACCGTGCGGACGTAGGTCTCGAAGGTCCGCCCCTTCACTTCCTTCTCCTTCTCAGCTCGACGCCGTTGGCGATGAGGCGTTTGGCGTGCTTCTTGTGGACCGCCTGCCGAGTGACGCCGAGCGCCTCGGCGACGTCCAGCCAGTTCCAGCCCGCTCGCATGGCCCTCTCCACCGCGACGTCCTCCAGTTGGTCGGCCAGGCGGCGCAGCGCCACCACTGCCGCCAGTTGGTCGGTGGGGTCCTGCGATGCGGGTACCTCGACGCCCGTCATGCAAGCAACGTAGGTTGCCTAGGTCGATGTTGTCAACCGAGGTTGCTTGCCGTGGACGGCTTCGCCTGGTCAGGGCCTGAGTCGCCGGGAATCCGGTACGCCGCCGGCCCGCGCTCGGCGGGGACGGTCGCCCGTCGCTCCGTGAACTATTCATAAAGAACACATGAAATGATCAGTTGTCGCTGTCGCGGTGACTGGTGCATGCTGTGCTCCATGACACCCCTTCAGCGCGGTCTCTCATAAGAACGGGGGCGTGTCCGGTCAGTCGGTGAGCCGACACTTCTTGTTCTTGTGGCGTGGCGAATTCGGACGCGTACGGTCCGGTGGTCTTTGGAGATCGACTGGAAGTATGCCGTCCATTTTCGGCGGGGTGCGTTCCGTGGCCCGCCGCCCGGGGCCGCTGAACGCGCGGCCCGCACATCGATCAGTTTCAGCCGGGGGAGTGGATTATGGACCTCGCACGGATCGAGCTTCCGCAGGGCCGACGGGGCGCCGAGGGGAACGGGAGAAGCGCGGGCCGCCCCACGGGGCCCAGGGAACGGTGGTCCGTCCAGGCCGGACTCGGGGGCGACGCCGGGATCAAAGCGCGCCGCGTGGAACTCGACATGCCGCCGGGGCTCACCTTCGAAGCCTGGCGGCATATCGGGCGCAACCTCAACACGATCACCAACTCGTCTGGTTGGTGGCTAGGCGATTGGCTGGTGTACGGGCAGAACCGCTTTCCCGACCGGTATCGCGTCGTTATCGAGGAGACGTCGCTCGACTATCAGACGTTACGCAACTATGCGTGGGTGGTGCGCCGCTTTCCGGTCTCCCGCAGGCGCGACGGCCTGAGCCTTCAGCATCATGCGGAGACCGCGGCCCTCCCGGAAGACGAACAGGACCGCTGGCTTGAACTCGCGGAAAGGGGAAAATGGTCTACCCGGCGGTTGCGGAAGGAGATCCGCCAAGCGCGGGAACTGCCCGCCGAAACCGCGGAGAAGGACGCCCGGACCAAGGTCATCGTGAGCCTGCACATCGACCGCAAGGACTTATGGACGCAGGCGGCGCAAGCCGCCGAGATGCCGTTGCTCGACTGGATCACCAAGATCCTCGACGAGGCGGCAGTGGCCGGGGAATGACCTGTCACCGCTCCTCGCCACGGAGGACGAGGCGGCGGACGAGGCGGCGGACGAGAACGATCATCGCCCAGGCGGGCTTGAGACCTTGTGTCGACGACACGAACCAGACCCCTGACCTGAGCAGAGGTGTGGTGGGCGATACTGGGATTGAACCAGTGGCCTCTACCGTGTCAAGGTAGCGCTCTCCCACTGAGCTAATCGCCCTTGCGAGGTGGAGACGGGATTCGAACCCGTGTGCACGGCTTTGCAGGCCGCTGCCTTGCCTCTCGGCCACTCCACCAGAAAGAGCCTTCTGGGGTTCAGCCTGAAAGGCCCCACAGAGCGGAAGACGGGATTTGAACCCGCGACCCTCACCTTGGCAAGGTGATGCTCTACCCCTGAGCCACTTCCGCGTGCGCCTCGCGGCGACGTGGAAAACCTTAGCGCGTCCCAGGCCGTTCCCCAAACCGGTTTGTCGGGAGGACGCTTCGACGCTGGTCGAAGGACGGGTCGCCTAGGGTCGGGCCATGGGCTCGGATCTGGTGCTGAACGCGGACTTCGCGCCGGTCGCGGCGCTGCTGGCGGACCGGGGGCGCGCGGCGATGTTGACGGCGTTGCTGGACGGGCGACCGCTCGCGGCGGGGGAGTTGGCGCGGGTGGCGGGGGTCAGCGCGCCGACCGCGAGCGCGCATCTGGCCCGGTTGCTGGACGGCGGTCTCGTCACCGTGGTGAAGCAGGGACGGCACCGGTACTACCGGCTGCGGGGGAGCGAGGTCGCGCAGGTGATCGAGGCCCTGTCGCGGCTCGGCGCGCCGGTGGAGCCGCGGAGCCTGCGGCAGTCGCGGGACGCGCGGCGGCTGCGTGAGGCGCGGACGTGCTACGACCACCTGGCCGGGAGGGCGGGCGTGGCGCTGTTCGCCGCGCTCGTCGACGGCGGGCTCATCGAGGCCGACGGTGACGACGGCTTGGACGTGACGGCGAAGGGCGAGGAGCGGCTGGCGGCGCTGGGCCTGGACGTGGCGGCGTCGCGGCGGGCGCGGCGGACGTTCGCCGGGGCGTGCCTCGACTGGACGGAGCGGCGGCCGCATCTGAGCGGGGCGCTCGGGGCGGCGCTGACGGCGCGGATGATCGACCTCGGCTGGTTCGAACGGGGCACGACGCGCCGGGCGTTGGTCGTGACGCGGGTGGGGTCGGAAGGGCTCGCCGGTTCGTTTGGTTGTGTACTGGTGTGAATTTCGCTTATGCGGGGGGTCTGTTCGCGACGGGCCTCGCCGACGTGACGAGCGACCTGGGCGCGCTGGACTCGCGGGGCTGGTGGGCCGTGGTGGTGACCTACGAGGGGAAGGTCACGTGCGCCCGGTTCGAGAGGGTGCGGCGCGCGCCGCATCCGGGGGGCGCGTGGGTGCGGCCGGGGGAGTGGCGCAGTTCCCTCGACGAGGCCGCGTACGTCGCGGGCGTCGAGAAGATCCGCGACGCGATCGCGGACGGTGTCGTCTACCAGGCCAACCTGTGCCGGGTGCTGTCGGCGGAGCTGCCCGCCGGGGCGACGATCGAGGGGCTCGGCGCGCGGCTCGCCCGGGGGAACCCGGCGCCGCACGCGATGACGGTGAAGGTGCCCGGGTTGGAGGTGGCGTGCGCCTCCCCCGAGCTGTATCTGGCGCGGGACGGCGACGTGGTCGAATCCCGTCCGATCAAGGGGACGGCACGGACCCCGGACGGGTTCCTGCCGAAGGACCACGCCGAGAACGTCATGATCGTCGATCTCGTCCGGAACGATCTGGGCCGGATCGCCGAGGTCGGGTCGGTGGAGGTGCCGGGCCTGTGCGAGGTGGAGGAGCATCCGGGGCTCGTCCATCTGGTGTCGACCGTCCGGGCGCGGCTGGCCGGGGGACACGGCTGGCCCGAGCTGATCGCCGCGACGTTCCCGCCCGGGTCGGTCACGGGAGCCCCGAAGTCGAGCGCGCTGAAGCTGCTCGGGATGCTCGAACCCGTCCCGCGGGGCCCGTACTGTGGGGCCGTCGGCTGGGTGGACGCGGACTCCCGGCGCGGTGGGCTCGCGGTGGGCATCCGGAGTTTCTGGGCGGAGGAGGGCCTGCTCCGGTTCGGCACCGGCGCGGGGATCACCTGGGGGTCCGATCCGCTTCTGGAATGGCGTGAGACCGAGCTGAAGGCGGCTCGGCTTTTGGAGGTGGCGTCCGGTGAGGGAGCAGGCCAGGGTCTGGCTGAACGGGGAGCTCGTCGACCATGAGCGGGCGATGGTGTCGGTGTTCGATCACGGCATGCTCGTCGGCGACGGGATCTTCGAGACGCTGAAGGCGGTGGACGGCGCGCCGTTCGCGCTGACCAGGCACCTGCGACGGCTGGCCCGGTCGGCGGAGGGGCTCGGCCTGCCCGCCCCCGACGAGGAGGCCCTCGCCCACGGGACCCGCGAGGCGCTGGCGGCGGCGCCGCGATGGCCGCTGGCCCGCGTCCGCATCACCTACAGCAGCGGTCCCGGCCCGCTCGGATCGGCGCGCGGCGACGCCGGGCCCACGGTGTCGATCATCGTGGCGCCGCAGAACCCGTTCCCGGCGACGGCGGACGTGACCGTCGTGCCGTGGCCGCGCAACGAACGCGGCGCCCTGTCCGGCCTCAAGACGACGTCGTACGCGGAGAACGTCCTGGCCCTCGCCTACGCGAAGGAACGCGGCGGCGCCGAGGCGATCTTCGGCAACACGGCCGGAAACCTCTGCGAGGGGACGGGCAGCAACATCTTCGTCGTCCTCGACGGGCGGCTCGTCACGCCGCCGCTGTCGTCGGGCTGCCTCGCCGGGGTGACACGCGCACTGACACTGGAGTGGTGCGGCGGCGAGGAGGAGGACGTCGCGCTGGACGACCTGTACCGCGCGGAGGAGGCGTTCCTGACGTCCACGACCCGGGACGTCCAGCCGATCCGCGCCGTCGACGGGACCGTCCTGCCGAACGCGCCGGGTCCGATCACCGCGAAGGCGATGGCGGCGTTCGCGGCCCGTTCCGCCGAGCACATGGACCCTTGACCGGAGCCGTTCCACGTCCTAAACCCGAACCGAGAGCCGAGGACGGGGGACGCGCATGACCGTGCATCGAGGCCGTTGGACCCTGGAGGACCGCCTGGAGCTTGGCCTGCGGGAACTACCCTTCGACGTCCCGCCGGGCACGGCGTCGATCACGGTGGAACTGACCCATGAGGGCGGCGTCCTCGACCTGGGCTGCCACGGGCCGGGCGGGTTCCGCGGCTGGTCCGGTGGGGCGCGCACCCGGTACACGGTGGGCGTGGACCGGGCCACACCCGGCTATCTGGCGGGCGATCTCGAACCGGGCACCTGGCACGTCTGGCTCGGCCTGCACCGGATACCGCCCGAGGGCGTCCCGTACGAGGTCACGATCACCACGTCCGGCTCCCGACCGCCCCGCCCCGACGTCCCGGCGCCGCCGCCCCGGCCGGACCGTCCGCCGCGCCGGAACCTCCCCGCCGCGGACGGCATGCGGTGGCTCGCCGGTGACCTGCACTCCCACACCGTCCACAGCGACGGGACGCTCACCGTCCACGAAGTGGCGTGCCTGGCCGCGTCCCGCGGGCTCGACTTCCTCGCCGTCACCGACCACAACACCGTCAGCCACCATCCCGAGCTGCCCGCCGCCGGGGCCCACGCCGGGATCACGCTGCTGCCCGGTCAGGAGGTCACCACCGACCGCGGCCACGCCAACGTGTTCGGCGCCACCGGCTGGGTCGACTTCCGGCGCCCGAGCGCCGACTGGGCGGCGTTCGCGGACGCCCGCGGCGGGCTGATGTCGATCAACCATCCGCTGAGCGGCGACTGCGCGTGGCGGCACCCGCTGCCGGAGGCGTCCCGGCCGCCGTTCGTCGAGATCTGGCATCCGACCTGGTGGGACCGGCGCTGGGGCGCGCCGCTGGCCTGGGCGGACCTGTGGCGGCCCGCCGGGATCGTCCCGCTCGGCGGCAGCGACTTCCACGACCCGGAGCAGTTCAAGAACCTCGGCGAGCCCGTCACCTGGGTCCTCGCCGAGGACGATGGAACGGAGGCCGTGCTGGCGGCCCTCGCCGCGGGCCGCACGTCGGTCTCCGCCGGGCCGGACGCGCCCGTCCTGCTCCGCGTCGACGGCGAGCTGACGGCGGTCGACGCCGACGGAACCGTGCTGGTCCGGCCGGACGGGCGGCGCGCCGCGATCCGCGGCGACCGCGTCCGGATACCGGCGGACGGACCGGGAATGCATCGCCTGGAGAGCCACGAGAACGAGGTGATCGCGCTGTGCGGGTAGAGACCGTCGCGCCGGAGATCGTCATCGTCCCCCACACCCACTGGGACCGCGAGTGGTACCTGCCGTTCCAGCGGTTCCGGCTCCGGCTCGTGTCGCTGCTCGACGGGGTCGTCGACCGGATGGAGGCCGACCCGCGCTGGCGGTTCACCCTGGACGGCCAGATGGCGGCCGTCGACGACTACCTGGAGATCCGTCCCGAGCGGCGCGACCGGGTGGCGGCGCTGGTCGCGGACGGCCGCCTCGCCGTCGGGCCCTGGCAGATCCTCCACGACGAGTTCCTGTGCTCGGGGGAGAACATCGTCCGGAACCTGGAGCTCGGGATCCGCCGCGCGGACGAACTGGGCGCGGCGATGATGGTCGGCTACCTGCCCGACCAGTTCGGGCACTGCGCGCAGATGCCGCAGATCCTGCGGCTCGCGGGAATCGAGCACGCGTGCGTGTGGCGCGGCGTCCCCGACCGGGTCAGGACGCGGGCGTTCGCGTGGGAGGCGCCGGACGGCACGACCGTCCGCACCCAGTACCTCCCCGAGGGCGGTTACGGCAACGCCGCCTCGATGTTCGAGGAGTTCGGGAACGGAGCGTCCCTGGTGTCCGACCGCGCGGCCGGGTTCGCGGACGCCATGCGCCGCTGGTATCCGGACGGCGGCCCGCTGCTGGCCATGTACGGCGCCGACCACACCGCGCCCGCCGCCGACCTCCCCGACCGGGTCCGCGACGCCGGTTCCGGCATGAGGCTCGACACCCTCGCGGGCTACTTCGCGGCGGAGGACCCGTCCGTGGACGGGCTGCCCCGCGTGCGGGGCGAGCTGCGGTCGCACGCCCGCGCCAACATCCTGCCCGGCGTGATCTCGGCGCGCGTCCGGCTCAAGCAGCTCATGGGACGCGCCGAACGGCTCGTCGAGCGGTACGCCGAGCCGTTGACGGCCCTGTGGTACGCGGGCGACGCGGGGACGTTCCTCGACCTGGCGTGGCGCAGGCTGATCGAGGTGAGCTGCCACGACTCGGTCACCGGCTGCGGCGGCGACGAGACCGCCGAGCAGGTCGCGGCGCGGATGGCGGAGGCCGAGCAGCTCGGCCGCGCCGTCTGCGACCTCGTCACCGCCGAGCGCGCCGCGTCCGTGCCGCTCGGCTCGCACCTGGTGTTCAACCCGACGCCGGCGCCGCGGACCGGCCTGGTCACGGTGGAGGTCCCGGCCGACGGCGAGCCCGGCCTGGTCACAGGTGACGGCCGTGCCGTGCCCGTCCAGACCCTGGAGATCGCGCCGACGGTGCTGGACGACTCCGTGCATCCCGCGTCCGAGCTGCCGATCGTGCTGGAGCGCGTGTACGGGCGGGTGCTGTTCGGGCAGGAGATCCGCGACTGGGCGGTGTCACGGGACGACCGCACGCTCACCTTCCACGTCACGGCCCGCGCCGACGCGCCGTTCGACATCGGCGACGTCCGGGCGGCCCTGATCGGGGCGGAGGGGGAGTGGCGTGTCCGGATCCTGGCGGACCCGCGCCGCACCGTCGCCGCGCTCGTCGACGTGCCGCCGCTCGGCCTCACGACCCTGAGCCCGGTTCCGTCCCCGTCCTCCGACGAAGCGGGTGGCCCCGTCACGGCCCGGGAGAGCGTCCTGGACAACGGCCTGCTGCGCGCCGAGATCCACGCCGACGGCACGCTCGGGCTGCGCACGCCGTCCGGACGCGTCGTCGAGGGCGTCGGACGCGTCGTCGACGGCGGCGACCTCGGCGACACCTACAACCACGCGCCGCCCGCCCACGACCGACTCGTCGGAGACCCGTCGACCGTCCACGTCGAACCCGTGTGGAGCGGGCCGCCCTCCTGTGGGGGGACGACCCCCCACGCCCCCCGGAAGGGCCTTTTGCTCGCCGCGTACGACATCGTCCGGACCTACCGGTGGCCCGTGTCCGGAGACGTCGACGGCGACGCGAGATCGGAGGCCGAGGAGGACGTGACCGTCACGACCCGTGCCGAGCTCCGCGCGGGCGAGCCGTTCCTGCGGTTGCGGGTCACGTTCGACAACCGCTGCGAGGATCACCGGGTCAGGTTCCACCTGTCGCTGCCGCGCACGGCCCGCGCGTCGTTCGCCGAGGGCCAGTTCGCGATCACCGAGCGGGGTCTGACGGCCGAGGGCGGTTTCGGGGAGCGGCCCGTGCCGACGTTCCCCGCGTCCGGGTTCGTCGCCGCCGGGGGCCTGGCCGTCCTGCTGGAGCACGCCACCGAGTACGAGGTCACCGGCGCCGGGCGTGAACTGGCGCTGACCCTCCTGCGCTCGGTCGGCTACCTGTCGCGGGACCGCAACGCCTACCGCGACCAGCCCGCCGGCCCGCAGCTCCCGACCCCGGGCGCCCAGTGCCCCGGCGAGCGGACGGCCGCCTTCGCGGTCCTGCCCTACGACGGGGAACGGCCCGGCGCCGACGTCCTCCGGGCCGCCGAGTCGTACCGCCACGACCTGCTCACCGCCGCCGGGTACGGGCCCGCGACCGCGGCGCCCCCGCCGCCCCGGACCGGGGTCGAGATCTCCGGCGACGGTGTCGTGCTGACCTCGCTCCGGAACCGCGACGGCTGGATCGAGACGCGGCTGGTCGCCCAGACCGCCGAGCCGGTCACGGCGGTGCTGCGGGGCCCGTTCACCGACGCGGTCCGTGTCGGCCTGCGCGGACGGCCGGGGCCGCCGGTCGACGTCCATGACGGCACGGCCACGCTGGCGCTGCGCCCGTGGGAGATCGCGACCGTGCGCCTCAGGCGGACCTGACCCGGGCGTCGGCCCCCGGGCGCGCGGCCGTGTGCCCCGCGGCCGCGGCCATGGCGGCGCCCACGATCCCCGCGTTGTTCACCAGCCGTGCCGGGACGATCTCCGCGCGGACGCCCTCGATCAGCGGCAGGAAGTGCGCGGATTTCCTGCTCACCCCGCCGCCCAGAATGATCAGTGACGGGGAGACCAGCGCCTCCAGATGCCGCAGGTACTCGCTCAGCCGCTTCGCCCACCTCGTCCAGCCGAGCCCCTCCTCCTGGCGGGCCCGGGCGGACGCCCGCTCCTCCGCCTCCCGACCGTTCAGCTCCAGATGCCCGAACTCGGTGTTGGGCACGAGGACGCCGTCCGTGAACAGGGCGCTGCCGATGCCCGTTCCCAGCGTGAGCACCACGACGGTCCCACGGTGGCCGCGTCCCGCGCCGAGCCGCATCTCCGCGATTCCGGCGGCGTCGGCGTCGTTGAGCAGCGTCACCTCCCGCCCGGTCGCGTCCGCGATCATGGACGCCGCGTCCAGCCCGACCCAGCGCTTGGACACGTTCGCCGCCGACAGCGTCACACCGTCGATCACCACGCCCGGATAGGTGACGCCGACCGGGCCGTCCCACCCGAAATGCTCCACGATCTCGGCGAGGACCTTCACCACCGCCTTCGGCTTCGACGGTTGAGGTGTCGGGACCCGGAAGCGTTCCCGGGCGAACGAGCCGTCCGACAGTTCGACCGGCGCGCCCTTGATCCCCGACCCGCCGATGTCGATCCCCAGCATCTTCCTCGCCATGACTTCACTGTGCCCGTTCCGCGCCGGGCCTACGAGTCCTCGACGATTTGCAGACCGACGACGCCGACGAGAATGATCGAGAGGAACAGCACTCGCGCGGGCGACGTGCTCTCGCCGAGCGCGACCATCCCGGCCAGCGCGACGCCGACGGCGCCGAGCCCGACGAAGATCGCGTAGGCCGTGCCGACCGGCAGCGTCCGCAGCGACAGGGACAGCACGACCACGCTGAGCACCGCGACCGAGAGCCCGATGACCGTCGGCCAGAGCCTGGTCAGCCCGTCCGACTCCTTCAGCGCCGTCGCCCACACCAGCTCCATCAGTGAGGCGACGACGAGGAACACCCACGCCATCAGGCCGCGTACCCCCCGTCCACGGCGACCGCCGCTCCCGTCACGTAGTCGCCGCCGGGCCCGGCCAGGTGCGCGACCGTCGCGGCGATCTCCTCCGGGCGACCGTAACGGCCGAGCGCCGTGAAACCGCGCTCGAACTCGGCGTCCGGCGAGTCGGCCGGATTCATCTCGGTGTCGGTCGATCCCGGGTGGACCACGTTCGCCGTGATTCCGCGCGGGCCGAGGTCGCGGGCGAGACCGCGGGTCAGGCCGGTCAGCGCCGACTTGCTCATCGCGTACAGCGTCCAACCCGGGTAGGGGACGCGTTCGGCGAGGCTGCTGCCGATGTTGATGATCCGCCCACCCGGACCGAGGTGCCGGGACGCCGCCTGCGCCGCCACGAAGGCCGCCCGCACATGGACGGCGAGGGTCAGGTCGAGCTCCTCCGCCGTGACGTCCGCCAGCGGCCCGTAGGGCGCGATCCCGGCGTTGTTGACCAGGATGTCGAGCCGTCCGAGTTCCGCCGCGGCCCGGTCGACGGCCCCGGCGACGGCCGCCGGGTCGGCCGCGTCCGCCGCGACCGCCAGGCCGCGCCGTCCGGCCGCCTCGATCCCGCGCACGACCTCGGCGGCCCGGTCCGGGGCACGCACATAGGTCACCGCGACGTCGGCGCCGTCCCGGGCCAGCCGCAGCGCGATCGCGGCGCCGATGCCGCGCCCGCCGCCCGTGACCAGGGCCACCCGTCCCGCGAGGGCCTCGCCCATTGCATCCTCCTTAAATGGAAACATCTCCGCTTAGAGGTTAACCGGAGGATTCTCCGGATACAACTCCGATACGCTGCCGTACCGTGCGGAGAGGAACCGAGATGCACGTCGTGGGCAACCCGCCCGCCGAACGCGCCGACGCGGCGGCCAACCGGCGCCGCATCCTCCGCGCGGCCGCCGACCTGCTCGCCAGCGGCGGCCCCGAGGCCGTCACCATGGACGAGGTCGCCCGCGCCGCCGGGGTCGGCGTCGGCACCGTCTACCGCCGCTTCGGCGACCGCGCCCGCCTCGTCCACGCCCTGATCGACGACCTGGAGCGCGACTTCCAGGCCGCGTTCATCCACGGCCCGCCGCCGCTCGGCCCCGGCGCGCCCCCGGCCGACCGCCTCCGCGCCTTCCTGCACGGTCTCGCCGACCGCACCGACGCCCAGGCCGACCTGCTGTTCATGGCCGAATCCGGCCCCGCCGACGCCCGATTCAGGGAAGGCTCCTACGCGCTCTACAACCGGCACGTGGCGATGCTCCTCGGCCCCGGCGACGACACCGAGTACCTCGCCGACGCGCTCCTGGCCCCGTTCGCCGCCAACCTGTTCATCCACCAGCGCCGCACCCGCGGCCTGTCCCTCGACCGCGTCAAGGCCGGTCTGGACGCACTGATCGAAGGCCTCATCCTCACCCGAGGCCTTTAACGGGACGCCCACCGCCCGCCAGACTGGAGAACGTGAACGACTACGATCTCCTCGTCCTCGGCTCGGGCCCCGGCGGGCAGCGCGCCGCCATCGCCGCCGCGAAACTGGGCCGCAAGGTCGGCATCGTCGACCGCCGCGACATGATCGGCGGTGTCTGCATCAACACCGGGACGATCCCGTCCAAGACCCTCCGCGAGGCCGTCCTGTACCTCACCGGCCTCAACCAGCGCGAACTCTACGGCCAGAGCTACCGGGTCAAGGACGACATCACGGTCGCCGACCTCGGAATGCGGACCCAGCACGTCATCGGCCGGGAGACCGACGTCGTCCGCAGCCAACTCGCCCGCAACCGCGTCACCGTCCTGCCCGGCCACGGCCGGTTCCTGGAACCGAACACCATCGGGATCAGCAGCCCCGGCGACCGCGAACAGAAGGTCACCGCCGACCGCGTCGTCATCGCCACCGGCACCCGCCCCGCCCGCCCCGACACCGTCGCCTTCGACGACCGGACGATCATCGACTCCGACGGCATCATCAACATGGAACGCATCCCGGAGACCATGGTCGTCGTCGGCGCCGGAGTGATCGGCATCGAGTACGCCTCCATGTTCGCCGCCCTCGGCACCAAGGTCACCGTCGTCGAACGCCGCGAACGCATGCTCGACTTCTGCGACCTGGAGATCGTCGAGGCGCTCAAGTACCACCTGCGCGACCTGGCCGTCACGTTCCGGTTCCGGGAGAGCGTCGCGTCCGTCGAGCGGATGCCACAGGGAGCGATCACTGTCCTGGAGAGCGGCAAGCGCATCCCCGCCGACACCGTCATGTACTCCGCCGGACGGCACGGCATGACCGACGAACTCGGCCTGGACGCCGCCGGCCTCACCGCCGACCACCGCGGCCGGATCAAGGTCGACGAGAACTACCGCACCGACGTCCCGCACATCTACGCCGTCGGCGACGTGATCGGCTTCCCGTCCCTCGCGGCCACGTCCATGGAACAGGGCCGTCTCGCCGCCCACCACGCCTGCGGGGAGCCCGTCTCGGAGATCCACGAGACCCAGCCCATCGGCATCTACACCATCCCCGAGATCAGCTTCGTCGGCCGCACCGAGGACGCCCTCACCGAGGAGAAGATCCCCTTCGAGGTGGGCGTGTCCCGCTACCGCGAACTGGCCCGCGGCCAGATCATCGGCGACTCCTACGGAATGCTGAAACTCCTCGTCTCACCCGACGACCGGCGCCTGCTCGGCGTCCACGTCTTCGGCACCGGCGCCACCGAACTCGTCCACATCGGCCAGACCGTCATGGGCTGCGGAGGAACCGTCGACTACCTGGTCAACGCCGTCTTCAACTACCCAACCTTGGCCGAGTCCTACAAAGTCGCAGCCCTAGACGCCATGAACAAAATGCGCCACATCGCACGCTTGTCGTCCTAGGACGGCCAGAGCAGATTCTCCAACTCCGCGTCGATGTCGATGAACTCGCTCTCCTCGCCCGCCGGGACGGCCTGGTACGTCCGGTGCAGGAAATCGGCCAGCGGCGACAACGGCACGTCGAACAGCGCGTCCCCGAACGGAGACGACAACGCGATGTGCAGCGTGCCGTCATCGGATCCCGGCCAGACCTCGACGTCCCCGTCCCCGACCCGCCGCACGATACCGACCGTGAGGAGCTCCCTCGCGAAGATCCACTCCACCGGCTCGTCATCGCCCACGAAGAAGGCCATCCGGATCGCGTACGGGTCGTCGGCCGCGTACTCCAACCCGGCGAGCAGGGGAACGGTCGTGCGGTCGGGGACGACGAGTCGAAGGCCCAGCTGCGCTGAGACGGTGGTGTTCATAGGCCCAATCCCTCTGACGTCGATCCCGCGTTCGGGGCTCCCCGGTGAGTGCTTCCCCTTCTCACCGACATCCCCGCGAACTATGACGCCTAACTGCCTGATCTCCTCCGAACATTCCACCGACCCGGTCTTCTGTGACCCATATCACCGCCCTGACCTGCGCAAAGACGGATCTTCCACCCCCCGCCCCCACCCACGGAGCGCGCCTCCTGACCGCCGACCTGCCGTAGAGTAAAGCCGTGGCAATCAAGAACGAAGAGGCGGCCCCGCCGACCGCGCCGCGCCGCGTCCACCGGTTCCGGGCACGCATCCGCCGCAACAGGCTCCTCAACACCGTCTGGCGCCTCGGCGTCTTCGTCGTCGGCACCACCGTCATGCTCGGCGGCCTCGTCATGATGGTCACCCCCGGCCCCGGCCTCCTCGGCATCATCGTCGGCCTCGCCATCCTCGCCACCGAGTTCGCCTGGGCCCAACGCGCCCTCCACCGCGCCAGAGCCGCCGCCGACCGCGCCAAGGAAAAAGCCCTCGACCCCCGCACCCGCCGCCGCAACCTCATCCTCGGCGCCCTCGCCACCGCCCTCGCGGCCGGCGCCATCACCGCCTACCTGGCCATCTACGGCTTCGTCGTCCCCTGGGCCATCGACGACCCCACCTTCTGGACCTGACCGCCCCCGATAACGATGCTCACCCCACCCCGGACATGCGCTAGAGTTTGCGACGTCCAGGGCGATTAGCTCAGTGGGAGAGCGCTTCGTTCACACCGAAGAGGCCACTGGTTCGAACCCAGTATCGCCCACCACACCCGTCCTACTGGAACCCTTGGCCTTCCAAAGGCCACCCAGTAGCACGCCAAGCGAGTCCGAGACAGCACCTTCCTCCGCCAGGAGGAAGGTGCTTCTTTCGTTCCGGGGTTCCTCCAGCCCCACACCGCCGTCCCCTGCGGGCAGCGCCACGTCCTCCGAGGTTGTCTGCGAGCTGCTGCCTACTTCCGTCACCTGCGCCTGCTGCAAGGCATGCAGCTCCGCGAACGGCTCCTTGAGGCGGTGGGCCACGGTCAGTTCCCCGTCGGCCTCCTCCTCGACGTACAGCCCCTCAAACAGCGCTTGGTTCAGCATTCGCCGCTGCTCGTCGTTGCAACGCAGGTAGAGCGCCTGCGGATCTTGCAGCAGCCCCAAGCACACCTCGATGAGCCGTGCCGCATCGCCAAGCTCCTCGGTCGCCTGCCCCAGCCGGCCCTTGAGGCGATCCCGCTGCCGGGCGATCCCGTGCAGCTTGCTGCGGATCTTGGCCTGCGGCAGGCTCCCATCCGCCGCCAGGTCGATGAGGTTCTCCTCCCGCACGTCCAGCTCCCGCAGTTGCTTGCTGAGCTGCTCATGCAGCAGCCGTGCCGAGGCTTCCTCACTGTCGATGACCTCCGCCAGGTGCGCCCGCACGTCAGAGATGAACGCCTCGTTGAACCCCACCGTCCCGTAGTGCTCCTCGATCGCCCCCTCCACCCGGCTCACGTTCAGATACGGCAGCTCACAGACATGGTCATACCGCCCCGTACAGAAGAAGTAGCGGTAGACGTTGCCGTAGCGATTCTTCGCGTTCTGGAGGATCAGGCGCCGTCTGGTGCCGCTGTGGTCCTGGCAGGCCCCACAGAACAGCGACCCCTTGAGGTAGTGGTGGTGCACCCGGCGTCGTTCGTCGGCCACGCTGCGCGAGTTGATGGTCTCCTGCACCCGCTCGAACAGCTCCTCCTCGATGAGCGCCTCATGCCGCCCCCGGTACTTCTCACCCTGGTAGGTAATCCACCCCAGGTAGTACTCATCCCGCAGCAGGTCGGACAATTTGCTCAGCGAGATCTGCCGTTCCGGGTACTTGGCGCTGCGCGGCATGCGCAGGCCCCGCTCGTAGAGTTCGTCACACAGGTCTGCCAGCGTCCATTCGCCCGTGGCGTACAGCTCGAAGGCCAGCCGGATGAGCGGCCCCCGCACCAGGTCAATAATGACCGTCCGCACCTGCCGGTCTTCAATACGCTCGATGGTGTTGAGGTAGCCGATGGGCGCCCGGGAGATCGTCCCCCCGCTCTTGGCCTTCTGTCCCATCTTGTAGCGAACGTCCTCCCCATTCTGGTTTGAGGAGTACTCGTTAATAACCGCCAACATCCCATGCAGCATCCGCCCCGTCGGGGTGTCATCGATATTCTTCTCGACCGCCGAGATGAGCTTGACCCCCAGCTTCTCCAAAGTGGCCACCATGATGGCGTCGTCCAGCCGGTTCCGGGCGAACCGGCTGAGCATGTAGACGATGACATACCGCACGTTGGGGTGCTCCCGCAGGTAGGTGATCATCTGCTGGAACTCGACGCGTTGGTCGATGGACTTGGCGCTACGGCCCGGGTCGATGAACTCGGCTGCCTTGGCAGAGCCCAACTCTTGTCCACGTTCGTGCACCTTTTCCCGCTGTGCTGGGATGGATATGCCCTCCGGGTTGTAGTCGGTGTTGACCTGTCCCTTCGAGGAGACCCGCAGGTAGGCGACGTAGTCGTTGCCGGTGATGCGTTCCAGTGCTTTTTGCTTCATGACGATCCTCCTTTTCCATTACTTTCATATTTCTCTGTCTCAGCTATTTGTGGGCTGCGGTTGCTTTTATCTCTCATAATATACCTCCAATATTGCCCAATTCCCAGTGTAGTTATATGGCTACTTTCCGGCGTCTCGGGGTTTCGGCGACGCTGCCAAAGCAGCGCAACCGGTTACGTGCCACTGTCCGCCTCATTGCTAGATTTGCCGGTGATCGTGTCCCGGAACTTTTCTTCGGTAATGACCCGGAACAGGTCGCGCGGTACTCCTTTTGCATCCTTCAGTGCAGCCGCGATTACCTCCTGCCGCTGCTCACAAGGCACCACCCACAGCACAACGGGGAATACTCCGTAGGTAGCTTGGTGAGCCCCGGTGGCGGCGTACCGCTGGTACACGCTCGCCTTCCGCAGCACCGTCCCCGGATGCTCGGTAGCCCTATCCACCTCGATAAACCAGTGATCCTCAAACTCCCCGTTGGCGGTGATGACGAACAAATCCGGTTTGAGCCACGACCGAGCCCCGTGCGGTGCCAGGAACGCCCGCCAGCAGGCCGGTTCCGTCTCCAGCGTCACCAGTTCCACCACGCCTTGCCGGTCGAGTTCGCGCACACAAACGGCCGCCGTAGCGACCGCCAACGTGTGCTCGACGAACACCGCCGAGGGCTCCACAAACCGGCGCCGCTTCGGCTCACCGTGCAGCACCCGCAGCAACCGCTCCCCGGTAGCCCCGAGCTGCCACACGATCCCCGATGACCCAGCTCGCACGCCCCCGATCCGCCGTCTGAGCCGAGCCACCAGGCCACGCGCCTTCAACCGGGACAGCACCCGCATCGCCGCCACGGCAGCAGCCGCCTCGGTCGCGTGCCGCTCAGGAGTGAAGTGCAACCGGCGCAGTAACGCAGTGGTGAGCAGCCGGAGCTCGCTGAGGGAGCGCAGCACGGCCAGATCCCGCTCGGATAGGTGCGGCAGCAGATCGGCCACACTCTCCCGCGTCATGGCCGCCTCCTGCTCGCCAGACAGCCACCGCCCGCCGGGATGCAGGACGGAGCGCGAGAAGCACAGTCAGTCCCATCCCGAACCACCGAACACAGCGGGTATGACCTGGGGAAACCTGACCGCCCGCTCAACGCGAAGCCAGGGGCGAGGAGACGGCCGAGGCCACGGGGCAGGGCCCGCGCATCCATACCACGGCAGCGCCTCATGACCGGCCTCCGCTGGGCCGCCGCCTGCGGCCGATCATGGTCAGTGGCGGGCTCGCCGCGCTCGGTGCTGGCGCTGCGGTGTCGGATTGTGAGCGTACAGGGGCGTAGTTGCGGCGCAGAGCCGCCCGCGTAGCCGCCGGATCTGCCGTGGCTGGTGGCGGTGGCAGCGTCTTCACCAGTGCCCAGCCGGACGGCGCGCCGTCAGCGACCAAGTCGGCGTAGGCGTGGAAACGACCCAGGGCCATGAAGTCCTCCAGTGTCAGCTCCGGGGCGAGCTTGGCCATCTCCCGCGCGTCGTGATGCTCAGTGGCGAAGACGAGCTTGCTGCGGGCGTTACTATCCACCGCAGCCCGCAGGGCAGGCGGAAATTGATCTCTGAACTGGGCGGCCAGGAACCAGCCCACGTCCAGGGAGCGGGACACCGCCAGCGCATCGGCCAGCGATACGGGAAGCGAGAGGAAGCGGGGGCCTCGTCGACCACCACCAGGCCGGGCCGCTGCGTTGCGCCTCGTTCGTTCGCCCGCTCCTGCGTGGCCTGCCAGACCTCGGCAATAACCAGGCTCCCCAGCAGTGACGCCGTTCCCGGCCCGATAACCCCCTCGTTAGTCGGGATGAGCACCACTTTGTTATCCCGGAAGACGTCACGCAGGCGGAAGCCTCCGTCCCGCTGACCAAGCATCCGCACCATCGCCGGCCGCAGCAGAAGCTGCCGCAATTTGTTCATACCTGGGGCTATTGCCGCCGCTTGCGCAGCCGGTGACTGGCTCTCGTACCAGGCCCAGAAACCCGCCAGTCCGACATCACCTTGTATGCGACCGACGCGCGAGCGCCGGAACTCCGGATCGGTCAATAGCTGGGGCAGGTCGACTAGGGTGGTCGGTGCCGTGGGGTTGCTGGTGCGCGCCAGCGTGCGCAGGGAGGCCGAGAAGATGTCGGCTGTACGCGGCCCCCAACCGTCGGCGAACACCGCCTGGAAGACCTCGAGTACGCCGTCGACCACCACATCCGGGTCACGGCCGATAACGTCCAGCGGATTGAAGCAGACTGGTGCCTTATCCGCGGCGTTCAGCTCCACCACGTCAGGTATCCGGTGCTCGGGCAGGCGGGCCAGGATGTCGTCGATCAGCTGCTGTTTGGGGTCGAGCACCACCACCGGCCGCCCAGCGGTGATGTCCGCCAAGATCAGGTGCAGCAGCGCCGAGGTCTTCCCTGATCCCGATGGCCCATACGCCACCCCATGGAACGTCTGATCCTTCGGGCTAATGCCCACCAGCCGGTCATCTCCAGGCGCCGCACTTCGCGCGAAGACCCGTGGCCCCTGGTGGACGTTCGGGGCGGCCCGCAGCGGACGAGGATGCAGCGGCGGCAGGCCCGGGAAGTCACCGTCACCGATAGGCCAACCCAGCACGCTCACCAGTTCTCCTGCCGCCAGGCCGAGAGGCCAGCGCCACGGTCGCCGGGCTGCGTGTAGCCCCGTGGCCGAATCGCGCAGCAGATCGATCCGCACGCCGGGGCTCTGGAGCACCTTGAGGGCGCTATGCAGGCTCGTGAGCAGCCAGCGTCGCCGCTCTTTCTCCGGGCTGGTGACACCCAAGCGGATGGTGACTGCGCGGCCGGGCTGCTCGTGGCGCTGCTTCAACCGGGTACGAACCTCGCGACTAGCCGGGCGAGCGCCGCCGGTCATTAGGTCCAGCAGCGAGAGATGCGGGTCGAGGGCGTCCTTGGGTACGGTGCGGGGTGCCCGACGTGGCCCCAGGACGAGCTGCACCACCATCACTTCGTTATCCCGGAGCTGGGCGGCCAAGGCGGACAGCAGCGCCCTGGAGGTCACCTCGGCGGCATCAGTGCGCAGGGGCAAGCCGGAAGGCCGCAGCCGGAGGCGTGCGGCGACAGTGACCGCTGTCCGTTCCTCATCGGCGCCCAGCGGGACCAGCACGCTCCCCGGCAATAGATCGGTGAACAGCCGCGTGAGCCGTGGCAGGTCAACCTGCCGGGCGCCGAGCAGGTGACGCACCCCGTGGGCGTCGGCCCGTACTTCCAGCACGACCGGCGCACGCAGCGGTTCAACCGCCAACCGGGTGACGAAGGTGCCCACCATCGCCTCGGTAAGCGGGCGGGGCAGATGCAGCCGGACAAAGGTGATCTCACTGTTCCTCCAGGCCATCCGCGTCACCTCCCTCAGCGTTTGGTTGTGGCCTCTCCTCTGAGGACTGCTGGTCTGTCTGGTGTGCGGCGTGCTGCTTCTTCGCCTCGCGTTCAGCTTCGGTCTGCGCTATTTGGATAAGGGCCCGCCCGAGCTTGCGTAGATCCGCCGGCTCGCGGCGAACACCACGCACCACCAAGCGGCGTTCATGCTTCCTCTGCGGCGCCTTACCGTGCTTTCGTTTTGCCATATACCACCTCCTTTCTATTTATTGACGTGCTCAAATGTTGATGCCCGCCAATACCCTCCTCTCCACTTACGGATAATTTGTCGCAACCGTCAAGTGACTCGTATGCTGCGCATGTAACTGTTCGTCAGCCGTCACCACCGCCGGTCACTCGGCACCGGATAGCCCGGAATGGAGATATCCGAGTCGGCCATCTCGTTTCCCCAGACATACCAGGGCCCGTTACTCGGTGGCCGTCTGCGCGCAAACAACTCCAGATATGGCCCCGGCGACAGCCGCTCGATGATGGCGAACTGCTCCTCCGGTTTATGGCTGTGCTCCTGCACGGGCGCCACCATCCAGGTGGGCTGGGACCGGAACCTCACCGGTGCCTTGCCGCGAGTGGCGAAGAGACAATGTTCAGTCATGTGCCGCAGATACGTCCCGAGTCCGAGTCGGAATTTGACCCAGGTTAGCGGCGCCCGCACTGTGAAACCCCATGCGTCAGCCACCTCGTAACCTTCACGCAAAGTGTTGTTAGTGCACCACAGCCACAAATGGGCGTCATCCTCGGCCAATGCTTCGACTGGCATGGCCTTAATGCGCTCCAGCGTCATGAGCGGGTAGTGCTGGACCGCACCTCTGGCGCCCGTCTGGTGAATATCCCACGGCGGATCGGCCAAGATCGTCCGGAACCTTTGCGGAACACCCTCCACGTTTTGAGATGTTTGTGCTTCGTCGTTGGTCACTTATCTTGCTCCCTCCTTTACTCCCGACTTGCTTCCTTGGTCGCCGGGATCTGCGCTCACTTATGGCAGAGTGCGGGCTACTTGAAAACCGTTTGTTCGGGTGTCAGTTCGGACGAAAATTCGCCCGAAGAAATGGGATAGTCCTTCGGCTGACCGAGGTATCTCGGCGCAACTCGGTTCCCACAAAAATCTGTTGTGGAATGAGCGACGAGCCAGCTATTTAGCCCGGTTCCGGATACACCAAGCTCCCCGGCCGGTGCTTAACCAGGCTGGCGAACACCACCCGCGCCACCGCTCCCGGCGGATCTTCCCGCCGAACGGATGTCACGGTGATGCGGCGGTCGAAGGCGTCTCGGGTGACGTAGCCGCCGAGCACCACGGCGTGCACCGCCCCCGGAAAAGTAGCCAGCTCCGCCAGCGCCGCTGTTGGGTTGGCATCCAGTAGCAGGAAGTCCGACAACACCACGACCGTGACTTCGTGCTCGGCATACGCCTCGGCCAGCGTGACCGCCTGGCGCAGGCTGGGCAGCAGGGCGCTGCTCCCGGCACCGTCCGGAGGGATCTGCAACCCACTCCGTAGCCGCGTCAGATTCGCCCGGTGGATCGCCAGCGGCGGTACGTCGCCCGTCGTCGGGGAATCGAAATGCAGCACCGCCCCCAGCTCGTGCGGCTTGCCCTTCCGGGCCACCCGGGCGAAGGCGTATTCCACCTCGGCGAATCTGTTGGCCAGGGGATCACTGCCTGCTGGGCTCACCACCGAGCCGGAGTTGTCGAACACCACGATGAGCAGCGTCGGCACCGGCGCGGGCCGTCCGGCAGCACCCAGCCGGAACTCCTTCGGCGACGGACGATGCTTCGTGCTGGCCGGTGCCGCGGTGAGCAGGGACGCTGGACGCAGGGCCGAGGGGAGGAGCGTCACCGCGCCACCCCGTCCCAAGCGTCAGGCGAGGGGCGATCCCGCCGCCCGACCACGTGATCCTCAGCCGGAAACCCGTGCCCGAATACCTGGGGATTGTTGCGCTGGATCCGCCAGGACAGCGACGCCACTCGCCGAGCGGCCGCCTGCCCACGCAAGGCGCACTCCATCCGTACCGACCGGGCCGCCTCCTCAGTCTCGGCCCGCTGCATGATCGCTTTTGACTTTGCGACCTGCAGATACCGCCGCTCTGCGCGCCGTGCTCGCTTTCCCAGAGTGGCGACCAGGTCGGCTACCTCGTCGGCAGCCCAGTAACCCAGGAGGAACGAGGCCAGCGCGGTGGCCGCAGCCAGGAGGCCGAACATCGCTCCGGCCGCTATGCCTTCGGTGCTGGTACGCAGGAGGGCGATGCCTACCGCCAGCAGCGCAGCCACGACCAGGGAAACAACGCCGACCAGCCCCACCAGCCCGGCACCTCGGTCGGTACCGGCGAACAAGCGTTGGTAGCGCCGCTCATCCTCGGTGAGGGAGTCCGGCTCGCGTACCCGGGCACGGGCCATCCTGAGCGCCTTGAACTCCGAACCCACCAGCCCGGCACAACCGGCCGCAACCCCCGAGGCCAGCGCCTGGCCAAAGGCGATGACCGGCACCTCGCCGTGCATGACCGCAGCCGCCCAGACCCCGGACATGTCGCCCAGCACCAACACCGGCCAGCAGAGGGCATACCGCCACTTGGCTCCCGGCTCACGGCGGGCATAGGGCAGCAGCACCCGGACCGCGTGTTGGTAGTCGGCCTTCGCTTGCTGAAGCTCCTGCGCGCACGCAGCGAGTACCACCTGGTCGGCCGCCACCGCCGCGGCCAGCCCGTGCGCCCGGATGAGCCACGGGCGGGCTCGTTGCTCGCCCTCGGCCGCCCAGGATGCCTCTTGCTCGCCAGCCAGCGCCGCATACTCCCGCTCGGCGTAGCTGACCCCGATGTTGCCCGGCCGCACCAGCCCGCCGACCTCATCCAGCCGGGGTAGCGAGACTGCATCCGCCTCATCTGTCCAGGCCGTCACCTCGGCGCCCGCCTTCACCGACCGCGTGACCATGCCCCTACACCTCCACCGCATAGGCGGTCACGGAGGTGCACTTGGCGGCCTCGGTACGCCTACACAGCGCCTCGTAGTAGGCCACCAGGCCCTCGACCACGGCGGATACCGGCGGGCGACCGGCCACCCGGCCCAGCCCGGCCACCGTCACCGACGCGCTCGGCAACTTGGGCACCGGCGTCTTGGTGGCGAGTTCCGTCGCCGCGGCCTTGCTCAGCGGGGCCTGACCGAGCTTGCGGCCGACGGTGTGGAAACCATCGGTGAAGAGGTAGAGGTGCAGCCGCCACCTGCCACCGAGCTGGCGCTGCCACTCCGCCGCGTGCTGAAGCTGCCCCGTGATATCTGAGCCGCCGCCCGGCAGCGACTTCATGGCCGAGGCGTAGCCCGTGCGGATGGTGACTGCGGCCTGATCCACCAAGGCGGGCAGGCGCTTGAGCCGGGCGTTGACCGTCGCCCCATACGGGCGCAGCACCTTGTCCAGCAGCGTCACCGTGGCGACGTTGGAGGAGGAGAAGGCCACCACCTTCACCCGTCCGCCACACACCGCGGTGCGGGTGATGAGCTGCCTCACTGCGGTCAACCGCTCACCCGTGATCGCCGCCGTGTTACTCGAACCCGTGGCGTCCATGGCCACCAGAACAGCCGGCGGCCGGACCGCCTCACAGGCGGCGTGAAGACGCTTGTATTCGGCCAGTTCGCCATGAGGCGACGAGCTGATACCGCAGGCGGTCAGGGCGACGGTCGTCACGGTGGCCGTCACGAGCATCTGCGGGCGGGAGAACCGGCGCGAGGCTGGCGCTGCGCGAGCGACCTGGCGGATTCCGGGGTGTTCGTTCTTGGACACAGGTTCATACCTCCTGTCTTGGTGAGGGGTGAGTTGGATAGATGGAGGCGGGCGTTCGGCCTCGGGTGATTCTGACGGCGGAGCCGTGGCCGAGTGCCTCGGCTACGGCTGGCTCAGGTCGTCCGCTTGGAGGCGTCCGGCCGGTCGCGCTGCTTCCGGGCCAGGCGGCTGCGACGGTGTGCCTTGTCCTCGTGATCCGGGGCGGTCACAGGCACCGGGTCTTCTCGGCGGCGCAGGGTTCGCGCGATACGAACCAATTCCCGTTCCTGCTGGGCGAGCTGGGTACTTTCCGCTTGGTGGATGAGCCGGGTGTAGCGGTTTCGGGGCATGGGGCCTCCTTCCAGCGAGCGGGGACGACATGAGATGAAGGGAAAAGCGAAGAGGAACCGGGAGATCTGGCGGGCGACAGTGTGCGACCAGGCTGGCCGCACACTGGTTCTCCGCTCATTCACCAGCCGTGCGCCTCCGGTGCTGGCGGAAGTACCACCACGCGGCCTTGAAGCCGATGAAGGCCACGAGGCCCACGACCAGGAAGGGCCAGGCCAGTAGAAACAGCTTGGCGAGGAGCCACAGGCAGAGGGCGACCAGGGCCAGGGTGCCGATGACATAGAGGCAACCGAGTTGGGCTTGGTACCACAGATCGTTTAGTGGGCTCGGGAACGTGATGCACCTCCTTTGTTGGTGGAGACGGGCAGGGCGCAAGCGCCCTGCGTGGGCATGGTGAAGAGAGACAGGAAGAAAGACCGAACATGGAGGGTGTTCGGCTTGGCTACCGGCGGCCGAGGATGACCCAGACGATGAGGGCCAAGACGAGGAGGGCACCGATGGAAGGCAGTGCGGGACTGATAGCCGTGTACACCTGATTCCAGCCGTCGGTGAGCATGGTCATGGCCGACGCTGGGAGCAGGGATTGAAGGGCGCCCTGAAGGAGCTTCAGGACGATACCTGCGAGGCCGAGGACGGCGATTACGCCGAGGATCTTGAGGAGTAGATCCCAGGTGCTGGAACGTGGCATGAGGGGTGCCTCCCTTCAAGGGTGGAGAGGGCTTCGCGAGGGAGAAGAGGTGGGCCTGGCCACCACGGGGCGGCCAGGCCCAGACGAGCGTCAGTCGCTCTTGTTCTTGAGCGGGCAGTGGTGGTGCGGGCAGGTGGTGACCTGGTGCTCCAGCTCGGTCTGCTTGCGCTGGATCTCCATGGCCTTGCGCTGCCAGTCACGGGAGCGACGCGTGCGAAGCTGCTCTAGGAGGACGCCCGTGGAGGTGCGGACAAACGAGGCAACGATGACGCCGGCCAAGGTGCCGGTGCCGAAGCTGCCGAAGATGATGAGGGTGAGCATGGGGTGTCCCCTTCGCGTGGTTCCCCTCGTCAGGGGAGGAAGGGGCGGCGCCGCCAGAGCTGGGTGGGCTCGTGGGTCGATTGCGCCATAGGGCCCCATGGCCGTGCATCGCATCAGACGGCCGATCTGACGGCCACTGAGTGGCCGTGACCCCCGTTCGACGGCCAGCGGCCATTGACAAAGTGATCAAAGTGCATTTCAATTAAGCGTGTATATGACGCACGAAGTACCACGCTCAGCGCCAGAACCAGAAAGGAAAGAAGGTTCCGAAAGAACCGGCGTCTTCAATCTGGCCAAGCTGAGTGATGCGGAAGTCGTGGAACTGGCTGAGGCGTTAAACGCTTCTACCTATGAGGAGGGCAGTAGTAATTTAGATTCACTACTGCTTAACGACCTCGGCGTCTTAAGCGACACCGACCCTGAGAGAGCAGATCGCTTATTGCTCAGTTTGAAGGAACGGGGTACGGATGACGCACAAGAAGTAGCGGCCTTTTGTGCTAGGTCGATTGCCAAGCGAAATTATCCACTGGCGAGAGACGTGCTCCTCCACATTCGATATGGTGAAAAGAGCGAGGAGAACGCCGAGGCAAGTGAAGCGGCGGGGATAACTATTTCTAGTCTGGAGCGAGAGCTCCCCACTGAACAGGCAAAGGACCTCAAGGCCCACGATCTGGATCTCCAACGGCAACGGGGCTACTAGCTACACGGCCCTCCATAGGGCATACTTAGTTCAGTTGTATCCCCTGAGAGTGCTTGGGGCGGCCACATGACGCGCAAGGTAACGCCGCTCGGAAAGGAGATTACGCGAGCAACGGATCGACTCCTCGCGAAGGTATTCATGAATCCCAATCGCGGGGACGAGGATAAGTTTCCCGGACTTGCGAGGATTTGCAGGACTGTCGAGCCTGAACTTTGGAACCAGAACAAGAAGACATTAGCACTGATTGCCGTAATTCAGGTAGCATTGCAGCATTGTTCATTTGATAGAATTCATTCTGACTGCGATGTGCCATGGCGGCATATTAGCGAAACGCTATGCGGGCTGCGTCCCAAAGATGAACTTCCCCCACCGGCTAATGGTGTCCAGCACACATACAAAGATTTTCGCGACGCTCTCTACGTCGAGGTCACGGCTAGAGGGTTTGTGGGGAGCAAGGATAATGTCTTCAAAACAAAGGTCACGCGGCCATTCCGTCAAATGCTCGCCGATAGACTCCTGGAAATGGAGCGGGATGCTCGGCAGATATCAGAATCATCAATTGGCGAGCAAGAATCTGAGCCAGCACCTGAACCCAAGAACAAAAACCCCTGGCCCGAATACATCCCCCGCCAAAAGCTTCATGCCCGCTTCAATGAGTTGGTCACTGCTGGCCACAAACTCATAGTCCTTGTCGGCCCTCCAGGCATGGGAAAAACCTGGCTCGCCAAAACACTCACCGTGAACGCCGACGGCACCTTTGCTCCCATCATCAGGATCATGGATGCTGAGATCCATCTCCCCGACCTTCAAATAGCCCTTAGCTCATGTGGCATTGTGAACCAGCTCGAAGTTGGCAACGATCCCAAAGGCCGTCTATCGCTTCTCTTCAGTAGCGAGAATGCTCCAACATTTGTCATCCTCGACAACCTACAAAGTGCGGATGAAATCCGCCGCATGCTTCCCACTGATCTGGCCCGTATCAAGCCGACTGTGGTGGTAACTGCCCGTCGCAAAGGACAGGCCCCACCGAGCTATGCTTTTATTGATGTGGGCCACATGACCGAGCTTGAAGCCGTAGAAGCCATCCAGAATCGGTTGCCTCGCCTATCTGAAGATGAGGCAGTTCATTTGGCATCACGGCTCCATACTCATCCTTTGCTGATTAGCTCCGCTTGTACGCTACTCGCTGAGTACGATGTGCCGGTTCACGAATTCTGCGATGAACTTGAGCACGAGAGTCGGATACTTTTGGAACACGTGCCTACAGAAGAAGGAGAAAGTCTCCCAACACTCATACAAAATGTTGTACGACTCATCGGGGAGCATGATCCGCTCGCTCTTGAGGCTCTGGCTTGCATAAGCTTGCTCACGCCACCCTATGTCGATATGCAATTGGTTCGAGAATATCTGGAGCATTCTAACTCTGCGTCTGGCGTTAGATACGTGCAAATGATTCATACGCTAGAGGCTTTCTCCATCGTGCAACCAGTAAACCCACGCCGCACGTTTGTTCAAATCCATCCGCTGGTTCAACTTGTCCTGCGGGACATCCTGCATGACAAAGCTGAGCACGTGATCGCCAGCATTTATCCGATTTGGCTGGATAGAACAAGGAAGTTGGAGGTTGCCGTGAGAGAGCTACTCGCAGATCAAGAGAAAGTCATATCTCCTCGCCGCTCTGATCTGGTAGCAACTGCGCGAGATGTCATTCTCCTCCTAAATACCTTCGTCTACTTTGTTGTGTCCACGCGCGAGCGGATAGCAGAGGCAGAGAAGAACACGACACTCGGCCTAATCCGAAAGGACGTCGCAAACTACGCCAAATTGCTACGACTACTGAAGGCTGGCCAGTTCAGAGATCTGGGCTTCATTTACGAGGTTGGGCCAGATTGGCAAACGCTCGATTGGATACGCGGCAATCTCACGCCGACTGATTATGGTTTCAACGAGTTCGCGGTACGCTACGCCGTGATGTGTATGGCAGAATCTGAAGGTATCATTCCCACTGTCGAATGGATAAGAGAACGCTTTGGTCAAACCGCCGAGATTAGCGACTTTATGTTCCGCTATGCCATAAGGCGACGGGCTGCCGACTCGCGTGCTGGACAAGACATTATCCCTAAAGTTCTCAGGCTTGCTCCAGCCGAGCAACACATAGCCAAGGCGATGACTTTTTATCGCGAGGGCAGGTTCGATGATGCGGCCTACCAGTTCAGGATGGCCCTTGCAATTCAAGATGAGGTTCTGGAAGAGTGGCACGCGGACACGCTGGCTACTCTACTCAACCTTGCCATTATCCTAGGAAAGAAGGGAGACTTTGTTGCTGCCCATACCCGGATGTATAACCTCCTGGAGGTCAGTACCCGCGTGCATGGCGAGGAGCATCTTACAACCTTGCATATTCAGCATAATATGACCTGGGTGCTGACGGAGTTGGAAAGGCTTCGGGAAGCAAGCGATATGTGCCGCGTACTGCTTACAAAAGAGAGGAATGTGCTGGGTGATGAACATAGCCTTACGCTACTAACCCGCATAAATCTAGCAAGGTGTCTCGGGCTGGACGGCCAGCTAGTCGAGTCCAGAGAAGAATTCGAGGACGTAATTTCAATTCTGGAGCGGACGCTTGGTCGCGATAGCGATTACGTGGAGCGAGCAAAGCAAATCTTTCGCGATATTCATGGCGAAAGCTGAGCGTTCAACTTGCCTGTGCCGCTCCCCGCACCCCCGCGTATGCCCTACCACCGCTTCGCCCGCACCCGCCGCAAGGTCGGCTGCTGCACCGAGGAATCCCTGGCCGCCCTACTCCAACCTCCACGCAAACACCACCCCCGACCTCGGCAACACCCACCCATCAAAACTGAGCTCCACCGCCGGAGTCGGCACAGACTCCGGTGTCTCCGCCAGCCGTGTCGGTTCCGCACTCGCAATAAAGTCCAATGTGCTGACACTTCGGATCCCACACCCGCCATACCGCAAAGCCACCTTGAACCCGTTGGTGAGCGCTCCAACTTTGAGTGCGAACAGGTGCCCATGCCGGCGGACCAACACCTTGTAGGTGTAGGCAATCGTCACCTCGCGCGGTGACGCCGATGCAGCAGGCTTCTCGTCGCGAACGGCAGCCAGATCGACCATGTAGGTCTGGCTGGTCCTCCGCTTGCTGTGGCGGATACGGCACGACTCGCCATCCATAGTGAACTGGACAAGCTGGAAGGCTTCGGCTGACCCACCATGTAGCTCGCTGGTGGGCTTGAAGAACCAGGCCAGCGACGAGGTCGGATCATCCAGGAGTTCACGGTACTCCTCCGGATCAGACACGGCAGAGAACCGCATGACCGGGCTGGGACGTGCAGTGCGGTATTCCCAGCGCACCGTCGCCACGAACATGGCATCCTCACCGCTGGCCGGACCGTCCTCCCACGGTGCCAAGTCGATCGACACATCAGCGTCAGAACGGCGTTCAGGGGAGCGGATGACTTGCTGGCGGAGATCGCCATGAACGTCCTCGGCGAGCTGACGGTCGCCGAGCTGGAGCGCCAGGACGTTGCGGCTGATTTCGTCCAGGGTCTCCGGCGAGGCAACCCGGGCCAGGTCATCGGCGTTGAAGGCGAACCCCTGGATGACGGCATCACGGATCGCTGGCGCCTTCGCCGTGATTGCCTGGTCCAACCGTCGCATCGCGCGGGCCTCGCTGTCCTCGCGGTCGAGATACTCAAAAGCGATAACAATGAGTCCGGTGCTCAGCAGCGTCGCCCCGATCTCGGTGAGTGGCCAGGTGTGCAACCAGAGCGGACCAGCGTTCGTTGCCCACTGCGCCAGGAACAACATCCCAACGCCAGCCCCGGTAGTGATCGTGGCGAGCAGCGCGAGTTTGGTCCGGTAGAGGCGTTGTAACGTGTGCATACTTCAAGATCAAGTATAGCAAAGATGATCTTGTCGTGAACCACACAGTTCGCCACTGAACGAACATGGGCAGCGGCCCGAGGCGGGGGAATGCCTCGGGCCGCTGCTTTCTCATGAGGGCGGATCAGCCGCCCTGGCCGCCGTCACCGTACATGGCGGTCACCTCCTTTCCTGTCCGAACTGCGGGGGTCGGGTACAAGGGCTCCGACGCATGTCGTGTCCTTGCGGCTATGGAAGGCCGTAGTGCAGATACGCCCTCACTCACGGCTGCACCAGCTCCGCCCACACGACTTTCCCGGATTGGCGCGGTTCGCCGCTCAGATCGGTCGTGAAGGTGGGATACCAGCCCCACTTTTCGCAAAATGCCCGCACCACGAACAACCCACGTCCGTTCTCGGACTCAAAGTCCGGCAATTGCTCGACGGGTGGCTGCTCGTTGCTATCCCAGACCTCAATCAGGAGCAGCCCGCTGCCGTAGTACAGGCGAAGCTTGACCTGTTCGAGCTGCGCCAGCTCGACATAGGAAACGGCGCGCGGCTCCTGGACGTATGCCGCCTGCGTCTGGACATCCAGCGTGCCCACGACCCGTACCGCGTTGCTGATGAACTCGCTCACGACCAGCTTGGCGTCGGTCTGCAATGTTTCGGCCTGCCACTCAGCAAGCACATTCTCGACGTGGCGTCGCGCCCAATACGCCGCGTTCGGCATGGCGGCGAGCGTCAGGTGGCTTTGGTGCGGCCAGGTGTTCATGATGCAGCCCTCAATGAAGTGCCGGCGGGGTGGCGGCAGGGCCGACGCCGGAGCATGGCTCGCGCAAATCCCGTGCATGGGGGGACGAGAATTCGCATACGGCGTCGGCCCTGCGCTGAACACGGCTGGCAGACCCCTCCCTTGCCAACCTGCCAGCCGTGCGCATGTGCCCTCCGCTTAGGTGGTGCCTTGCGGTGGGTGACTAGCCTGTGGCCTGGGGCCGCGCCGGGCTACGCTAGTTGCGCATACGGGCTATACGCCCGAGGTATAACAGTGGGACAAGCCACTACCAGGCGGCATTTACTTACCGTAATCGACCAGGCGCAGGGAGTTACTGTCGGTTATGAGTACCGAGAATGCCCGCATTTGTCACATGTGCGGCACTCGCCTTGCCCGGGATAATCCTGGATCACAATGCGCGCCATGCCAGGCGAAGGCGCGCGACCGGTTCGTCGCCCCGCCCGCTGTGCCTGCGGACTTCTGGGACGCCGACCCCCTCCGCGCGGCCCTGGACACCTGGCACATAGGGAAGGTCATCCGGGCCTACCGTCACCACCCGCACCACGGGCCTCGGCCGCTGTCGCAGGGCTTGGTCGCCCAGTGGCTGCACATCACCCAGGCCCAGCTCAGCCGCATCGAGAGCGGCCCGCCGGTCACCGACCTAGATCGCCTCATTCCCTGGGCACGCACGCTCGGTATCCCATCAGGATTGCTCTGGTTCAAGCTGCCGGAGAAACGCCAGGCGACGGCGGGTGTGGTGCCGAGTCCCCGGCAGCCCGCGCCTCCGTCACTGCCGACCGCGGTGCAGTACGCGACCCTGAGTCCGCTTGGCGAGATCGTCCCGGCGACCGACGACCCGGACATGGCTACCTTGCATGCCTTTCGAGCGGCAGACCGCCAAGTAGGCGGCGGACACCTCTACACCACCGTGACGGGCTACCTGCAATCGGCGCTCGCGCCCCGGCTCTTCGGGAGTCGCGCCGCCAAGGGCAGCATGAGCGTCTTCACCGCCGCCGGTGGCTTCACCGAGATGGCGGGCTGGATGGCCCATGACGCCGGTCACGACGAGATCGCCCGGCAGCACTTCCGACGTTCGCTCGACCTGGCCCAGGTGGGCGGCGACCCGCAGCTCAGCGCACATGTCTACGCCAGCTTGAGTCATCTGTCCCTGCACCTGGAAGAGCCGGACGACGCGATTGCGTTCGCCCGACGAGGCCACACCGTGCTTGCTGATGCGCCGCCAGCACCGGCGCTCTCAGCCCGGCTCTACGCAATGGAGGCACGCGGACGGGCCGTGCAAGCTGACGATGCCGCCTGCACCGATGCGCTGAAGCGCGCCGAGAAGGCCCTGGCGCGCGCCTCTGCCGAAGCTCTGTCGCCGTGGGTCAGTCCCTTCGATGCCGGTTCGCTCGCCAGCGAGACCGCACGCTGCATGCGTCAGCTCGGTGACCTGAAGGAGGCTGAGCGTCAAGCCAGGCGCATCATCGAGCTGCGGGCCGACGGTCACACCCGCAGCCGGGCCTTCGCCAAGCTGCTGCTGGTCACGGTGCTCATCGCCCAGGGCAGGCCCGACGAGGCGTGTGCGCTGGCCCGCGAGGTCGTCGACGTCATCCAGGGGTTGAGTTCGCACCTGGTCGTGCAGCAGCTCCAGGAGCTCCATGCTTTGCTGGAGCCTTACTGCTCAAACACCACGGTCGCTGAGTTCCTACCCTCTCTTGATAAGGCCGTCCGCGGCCGACTTGGTCTCTACAGTTGGCTCGGCAGCGACGCGAGCACGGGCGGATGAGCTGAGGAACAGATGACCGCGAAGAAGCCGCTTTACGAGCGCGACCCCGAGGCATGGCGGGCACATCTCGCCGAGGGCAATGCCACTCAGCCTCGCAAGCGCGTGGGCGCGGACGTGCTTATCCGTGACGACGACGGCCGGCTGCTCCTGGTGGATCCGAAGTACAAGCCGGATTGGGATCTTCCGGGCGGCATGAGCGAGGCCAACGAGCCACCGGCCGAGACCGCACGGCGGGAGCTCAAGGAAGAGCTGGGGTTCGACATCCGCCCTGGGCGTGTGCTGTGTGTCGACTGGGTGTCGCCGCATGGGCCTTGGGACGATTCGCTGATGTTTATCTTTGACGGTGGCGTGCTCAGCGACCAGCAGATAGCAAGCCTCACCCTGCATGACGACGAGCTGAGGGCCTTCGTCTTCTGCGCTGAGGACGAAGCCGCGAAACGGCTACGGCCGTATGTGTGGCGGCGGGCGGCAGCAGCGTTGGAGGCGGTGCGGTCGGGGATGGCGGTGTACTTGCAGGATGGGTGGTCAACCCGTAAATTGAGGTAAGCCTTTGGTGAAATAACAATTCAGATGTATGCATAAACGTCATGAGAAACTAGTGTACCGCGCTAAGGAATCACGAACGCTACACTGTGTCGAGCGCGAGTGGCTGCGACGTACAGCGCCGCGCGATTGCCTGCCCTGCTTGGATCGCGGCTTCGAAAGTACTCGATCATTGGCTTCGTTGGGAAAATAAGAACGCGATCGTAAGTACGCCCCTTTGACATGCCAAAGTTCAGAGCCTCAAGCCCTTGTGTGTCTGAATTCTTGTTGAGCCGGAGTACCTTCGGCGCATACGTCTCGACGTATGCAACAACTTCGGAAGGCTTGACCGAGAAGACTCCGTCGTGTCCGGTGATTTCGGAATTCTTTGCTACGGTCTTCGGTAGGTCCGGGTAAAGTCCATCAGCGAAATCGCAGATATGCTGATTGCAGCGATAGCTCTCGACCCGCTCTTCAATGGCACAGAGATCGGACCTCTTGGACAGCCAATCAGCGATCCCGCTTCCTCTGAATTTCTTGTTCTTGGAGGAGTCATTGGTTGAGTAAGTTGATTGTCGCGGATCGCCCACCACGGTGACGCCTAGCGGTGACTGCATCAAGAGTTCAAGGAGCTCCAGATCATAGCCAGCCATGTCCTGGACTTCATCAACGTAGATGTGATCGTAGATCTGTGAGAGACGGTTAATCACCTTGCCGTTGCTAAGCCGGTTTGCTTCAACTGCAAGGGCTGATGCTTCATCTCGATAAACGGCGCGGTGAGGATCGAGGTAGTACGTGAGGGGTCTATCCTTTCGAGCGAACTGAGGGCGTTTCCCGATAAAGTTTAGGCCCCGGACGATGCCAACCTCACCGAGGACTGCGCTCTGGTAGGGCTTTACGCAATCACTTAGAAGGAAGGAAAACCAGCCCATCACGGCAACATGCGAGGAGACCAGCCCCCGCCCAGCGCTCAGCCGGTTCTGAAGTTCGTGAAGATTTTCATTGGTATACGTTGTCACCAGCGCGCGCTGGTCAGGCATACTGAGCACACAATCAACGATATGTTGCGTCTTTCGAGATCCAGCCGCCGCGATAACGGCAAGATTTTTAGGCGACTGCATCTCTGATGTACTCCGGCATGTTGATAGTCTGCTCGCTGGCGAAGATCGCGAGGGCGCAGGTCGTTTTGTTGGCCTTCATGTACTTCAGGAGTTCTTCCTCGGAACCGAAGTTTTGGTTGAGGATGCTGTTCATCGTAGCGAGGCCATTGGCTCCAAGGAGCTGTGGCTCAAGCGTTGGCCGGTCCTTGCCCTTGCCGACGCAGATCGAGATATTGGGATAAGCCGTGTAAGCGGCATACTTGGCCTCCACGTCTACGGCATCTTTACCATCGTTATCCGTGACAACCGTGACCATGTTTGCTTTGAGAAGCGTGGCGATATCAAGGAAGCGGCTGAAAGACAGGCCACGAACATTAATCACGTCAACGCCGTCCTCGATCGGCAGGCAGTCATGAACATCGCGGTAGGCTCGCTGGACGATGAGCTCGTCGGAGGGACCTTCTACGAGGATGGATCGCTTCGCCAGCACCACGCGTAGTGTGTCGTAGCCCGAGAGTTTCCGGAAATAGTCCCGCGTGTCAACCGGAAGGCTATCCAGCCGAAAGCCTGTTGTCGGCGAGAGCAGTACAAGATTCTCCAAACCCAACTTGTTCAGCACATACGAGCTGTGCGTGGTGATGAAGACCTGCTTGCCCTTGCATTTATCGCCGATTTTCTTAACCAACTTGCCAAGGTTGGGGAACGAAAGGTGATTCTCTGGCTCTTCCACTAGCACAATGTGAGCGTCTTCGACATGCCGATTAAGTGCGAGAAGCACCTTCAGTGTGCTCTGTTCCCCCTTGCCGACATATTGGAATGGCAGATCGTCAAGGTGGGGTACGATGTTGCTCTCCCAACTCGACTTTTGTGAGACGTCTATGCCTAGCGTGAGTTCCAGCTCACTAACATCCCGTGGTGCACCGCGGAGTTTCTCGTTGATTTTGACGATAGATTCGTCGTCGGCAAATGCCTCGCGAAGACTGCGATATGCGCGAGACAACTCCACTCTTTCGCGCGGGTCTAGATGATTGCTGATGATCCCGTTGAGGTAATAATCGACACCACTCTGGAGCTGGATATTGGACGCATCGATGAGAGAGGCAGTTGCCGGCACGCTTCGGAAAGTGATGGCGTTGCTTGAAAAGGCCAACCATTCGACCCGGTAGTACTCGGTCGGCACTAGCCGAACTTGGGTCGGGTCTTTGACAAATTCTGCATACTCCGGAAGATAATCGGGATTGAGGGCCGCGCGAATGCGCACACCCGGTTCGTCGAGCTTTAGAAGGTTGTTGGTGCCCTTAAGGGTGGCAGGCGCTTCCTTGCCGAAGAATAGATCGATGATGAGCTCAGGTGGCGTGGCTGTTTGTCCGTCCCGCAATGCCGCGATGTACTCTTCGGTTGCTTCTTTATTGAAAAGGTAAGGGGACAGGACTTGCGCCAACGGCCGGCCATTAATTCGCCCAGTGAGCGCAAGCTCGATCGCCTCTAGGATTGTCGTCTTTCCTGCATCATTATCGCCGACCAAGATGTTCATGTCTGGATCGAAATCCAGCTCAAACCTTCGGAAACCTCTATAGTTTTGGATGACAATTTTCGCGAGCATGTTTCTCAAATCTGCGTTAGCTGTAGTTTCCGTGATGCTATTACCCGAGGGGGCGGGAACGTCAGGGCGTCCGCACTGCCTGGGGTCGACGGCTCTCTTGGGGTTAGAGTTATCGCTCGTGTGCTAACGTGGATCGATCCAACGAGGAAGATCGCCCAAAATGACTAGACGAGAGTAGTCCGGGGTCCCGGACATCCCGGTCTGATAGTGCACCTCCTCGCCGAACTGGATTCGGTATTCTTGCTTGGACAAACATCTCAGATGCGTAGTTTCGTCTACGTATCGGCACTCTTCCCCCGCCGACCACCCCGGCCAGTGCCACCGCCCTCCGGTGCCTTTTCGCTCGGAGTAGCTGCCGACCCCAACACCTTTGCAATTGCGTCACGCCGGTCTTGTAGTCTGCGCTCTTCTTCCTCGATTCCTTCCATGGCCTTGGCGCGTACATCTTCGTCACCAAGCTTGCCCTCGACCCAGCCCTGGAGGGCTTCTTGGCCCACTTCATTGACAGTTTGTCCTGTGATGCCTCGTATCCCTTCGATCTGCTCTCGTAACGTTGGGTCGATGCGTGGAGCAAAGACGACGAGCTTGCGCTCGGTTTCACCTTCATTAGGCGGGTCTGGTGATTGACTTGCTGCTTCCTCGGCCATATAGTCTCCTTGTTGTGCAATGTAACGATAACTATTCAATTTATAGCGCAAGCAATGGAATTGCGCAATGAATAAGGGACTGCCTTGCATTGCTTGCTCTATGTGGCTGCCAGAAATTTCTAATGGCTGTATTCGGTGTCGATGGGAGAAAGTGCGTGCCCCGCTCGCTGACCCAAAGGGCGAGGAGCGGAGGCGGTACGACCAGCGCCTGGCCAGCTCAGGAACGCTTTCGCTCGTGCGGCCCACGCATCTTCACCCCGCGCTTGCGGAGCTGGTAGCGGACACCGTCAGCGCTCACGCCAAGTTGTTCGGCCACGCGAGCGAGCGACAAGCCCTCTTCGTACAGGCAGGCTGCTTCGTCGATGTCTTCCTCGGTGAGGCGACGCCAACGGGTCTTCACACGGTGGCGGTTGAGGATGTTGCTTACTGTGGCCCGATGGATACCGAACCGTGCGGCAAGCTGATGGAGGGTGGCGCCTGCTTCGTACGCCTGGACCAGTTCCGTGGCTTGCTCGGCCTTGAGCTGTTTGGCACGGCGAGGGGTGGGGCGTTTCTGCTCGACAAGCGGTGCGGTGATGTCGGGGAGCTTGGCTATGAGGGACTCTAGGGCGCTGACCTGGGCTGTTGCGTTCCAGTGGGTTGGCTTGTGGCCCACCCAGGTCACAGGCCGGTTCCGACCAAGGAACCGGCCTTTTCGGTCTCTGTACAGCTACGAAATACAGCAGTAAGCGGCCAGGATCCCGCAGGGGAGACGCTCAACGCACCCGTGTTGCCCTCCAGGGACATGTCCCACGCCACCAGTCCTACCTGTCGCATGGCCGTCGAAACGACGAAGACCGGCCAGCCGAACGTGTGGGATGACCGGCCCTCAATCGCTCGGACTATCGGGTTCCGTCGGCCGGTCGGCCGTCCAGGCAACTGCCTAGCTTCCGAAGCGCTTCTCGGGTGTCGTCGTCGGTCGCCTCGGTATAGATCTCCATCGTGACTGCGATCTTGCTGTGTCGGAGGATCCGCATAGCGATCCTGGGGTGCACATCCAGTGCGGCCAGGAGTGTCGCGCAGGTCTTGCGCGTGCCGTGGACGGTGATCCGGGGCAGGCTGAGGTGCTCGATCCATCGGTCGAAGCTTCGGTTGAAGTTCCGGGGTTCGATCGGTGTGCCATACCGCGTGGTGAACACCAGACCAGTCTCAGTCCAACGGTCGGCGAACTGCTCGCGGTCCGCGTCCTGCTCCTCCTTGCGTTGCCGGAGCGCGGCGATGCAGATCGCAGGGATCGGCAGGCCGTTCTCCGACGCTTCGGTCTTGACCTGACGGCGCAGCAGCTGCCGACGGACTCGTTGGAGCTGCTCGCCCACCCACAACTCCCCGGCGTCGAGGTCGACTTGCTCCCAAGTGAGCCCGAGAACCTCCCCCTTCCGCAACCCCAGGATGAGGGTGAGCACGAAAGCGGCGTACAGCGCTTCTCCCGCCTCCCGCGTGGCTTCCAGGAACCGGCTGGCGTCCTTGACCGACCACGGCTTGACTCGGGTCCGGCGAGGCCTGGGCAACTTCAACTTCGTGGCCACGTTCTTACTGATGATCTCCTCGGTCACGGCGTTGGACAGGACACTTCGCAGACAGCCGAGCACGTCTTGGACACTCCGCTCGGACAGGACCTGCTTGCAGCACTTCCGCTTCTCCAGCGCGCAGCATCGCCGCTTAGCCGGTCGTCGGGCTGCGTCCTTGCCCTGCTTGCAGCACTGGCACGTGGTGCGCAGTTTGTTGATCCACGAGCGGACGTCCCGGATGGTGAGCCGGTCCAGTCGCTTGGATCCCAGGTAGGGGCGGATGTGCAGCCTGGTGTGCGTCTCATAGGTGGAGATCGTCAGCGGCGCGTAATCGGGTTCGATCACCGCCTCGGCCAGCCAGTATGCGACGTGCTGGTCCAGTGTCGGAATGGTCGTGGTGATCGGTCCGTCTGCCGCTTCGGCCAGGAGCTTGACGTACTTGTCGTGGACGGCGTCGCGGGACTGGCCGTACCGCCATTTCCGGCGGCGATCACCGGCCGGAGTGGTGACCCAGACGTAGCAGGCCCAGCCGTTCCGGTACGGGAAGATCGATCCTTCGCCGTTCGCGCGGCTGCGCTTGCGCGCTCGTGCCTCCTTGCCGAGTTCCGTGTCTTTCGGGTTCGTGCGCCTGCTGCTCTTCGGCGCCCGGCCCGGCTCGTCTGGATCATCGGGTGTGGCGAGGGCTGTCTTGGCCATCAGGCCACCTCGCCCTCGGCCTCGCGCTCCAGGAGTTGGGCGTACTCGGTGAGGGCGGTGGCGGGGACGAGGCGGGTCCGCCCACGGGTCACGGTACGGAGGCGGCCGCTGCGGATCTCCTCATAGATGACGCTGCGGCTGAGGGACAGCAGGTCCATGGCCTCGGTGATTCGGTAAAAGATCTTCTGCTGCAGCTGCGGCTCGGCGTTGGCGGCGTTCATGATGGGCGGTGCCTCCTTCGTGGGGGTGCGGCCCGGTCGGATCCTCTTGGCGGTGGGTAAGGCCTGGTCGCTTTGGCGTGTGGTCGGGTGATTGGGCGCGATTACGGATGGTGTGGAGCGTTGGCACCTGGGCGGGGCCCTGTACGGCTGCAGGCCTGCAGGAAATGCAGAACAATCAATTTCTCTGCATTTCCTGCAGGCCTGCAGGGCGCAAGGCTCGATTCGAGCCCTCGCGCTGGTCACTGCGTGTAGCGGCCGCGGAATCACGAACTCGGCCCCGCATCCACTGCGGAGGTGAGCGCAAGGGTGTCCGGGTGGACCTCGTAGAGGGCGGCGCGGCTGCGTCCAGGACCTTTCCCACGGGGTGGTGTTGGTAGGCGGCGGATCCAGTTGTGGGCTTCCAGGACGCGCAGGCCGGGGTCGAGATCGGCGACCTTGCGGAAGCGTGGCCGGAGGGCCTGGACGGCGTCGCTCGCGGTGAACCTGTGGGTGCCGGTGCGGGCGATCCAGTCGCGCAGTGCGCGGGCGTCGGCGAGGTCGGGGTCGGCGCCGATCAGGTCGTAGGCGGCCTGGGCGTGGGTGAGGAAGTACTCGCCGATGTGGCGGGCGGCGGTGAAAGTGGCTTCGGTGATCGGCTGGGTCCAGGTGCCGTGATGGTGGTGGGCAATGTGGAGGAGCCCGGCGATGCGGACGACGGCGCCGGGGTATTTGCCGCCCCAGTCGGGCATGTGGGCCAGGTCGTTGCCGGGACGGTAGCGGGGTTCGGTATCGCGTAGCAGGTCGTGGACTGCGGCGTTTGCTGCTCTGTCGAGGGTCAGGGTGATCGGTTCGGGTAGGGCGTGCAGTCGGGTGATGAGCTGGGTCAGGGTGGTGTCGTAGGCCTGGGTGATGTGGTCGGGTACGAGTTCGGGGTTGGGGTCGCGGTAGCCCAGCAGCGAGTCCGGGACGGCGTACAGAATCCGGCCGAGCAGGCCTTGGCCGCGGAACTCCGGCGTGGCGGCGAGCCCGGTGAGCACGTCCGGCTGGGTGCACACGCCGAGGGTGACGTGCGCGGAGTCGATGGTCTCCGACGCGCGGCCGACGCGGTCGATGCGCATCCCTTCGCCGGCGTGCCCGTGCTTGAGGACGGCGAAGTTCGGAGCGCCGCTGTAGCGACCTGCGGCGATGGAGAAGACCTCCCCCTCCGGAGACAGCACCGCCATGCGCCCTCCCTGCCGGGCCAGCAGGGAGGTGAGCACCTCGGGGGTGGCGTCGTCGGAGAACAGCCGCGGCTCGGCCGGTACCTGGAGTTCCTGCAGCTTCTGCGCGGCGATCTTGGCGTCGTCCATATGCTGCTGACGGACGACGTTGTCGATGGCGTTGATCGCGGCCTTCTCGGCCTTGTCCAGGTCGGCTTCGGCCACGCGCCGCTGGAGCGCGATGTCGTCGATCTGCGGCTGGGCCTGTTCGCGCAGGGCGGCCTCGGCCGCGCGGATCGGGGCGGTCATCACCTTGAACACCTCGGACTTGCGGTTGGCGGGGCCGAGCGCGATGACGATGAACAGGTTGGTCGGCTCGCTCCAGCCGCGGGGGCCGACCCAGATCTTGCCGCCGGCGGCGACCGCGAGCACCGCGAGCGCCAGGCAGCCGGCGAGGTCTGTCGGGGTCTGGGTCTGCTCGGCCAGCCGGGCGGCGTACTCGCCGAGCCAGTCCGGCAGCTCCCACAGCGGGAAGTCCGGCAGTGTGCGGGCGACCTCCAGCGGCGTGGGGTCGGCCCAGCCGCGGCTGTTGGGGGTAGTGATCTGCTGGACGGCGGCGGTGACGGCGGCGCGCAGGTCGGCGGTGTCGCCGTCGGCGGCCTGGTGGCCGAGCTGGGTGAGGCGGATGCCGGTGGTGGCCACGTCGCGGGCATAGGCCAGGTCGGCGAGCCGGTGGGCGTAGAAACCGACCTGGGCGGATGACACCGTCTCCGTAATCAGGGTGTGCAGGTAGGGGCCGCCGCCGACCTTGTCGAGTGGGCGGGGGCCGAGTTCGGCGGCGACCGCGGTTGGCTCGCACGGGTCGCCGCGGTCGGCGAGAGAGCAGATCGCCTGCCAGATCACCTGGTGGGCGGGTCGGTAGAACTCGGTGCCGTCCAATAGCTCGCGGGCTTCGGTGACGGCGCGAAGGGAGAGCATCATCGCGCCTAGCACTCGCTGCTCGGCGCCGATGTCGTGGGGCAGGGTGCGGGAGAAGTCGGCGTTGTCGTCGGGGTCGGCGACCACCGTGAGGTTGGCCATGCAGATTGCCCCCTTGGAGTCCGGCAGGCGGTGGATCTTCAGTGACGGAGTGCGGGTGCCCGCGGCGCTGAGGTTGTCGGTGAACCCACCGATGCGGCCGGGTGGCCCCGGCCCGAGACGGGCGGTCAGGTGGCCGGGATGGTGGCGCGGTTGCGGAGGTCGGCGAGGTGGGAGCGGACGCCCTCGTAGACGGTTGCGGCCTGCTCGTAGGCGGCCAGGGCGCGGCGGACCCGGGCATCACCGGGGGCCTTCTGTGCAGCGTCGGTGAGGACGAACTCGATCGGTGCGGCGTCGGGGCGGCCAGTGGCGCGGCGCAGCCCAGTGGCGGCGTGGCGGAGAGCGGAGACGGCGCACCACTCGTCGACCTTCGTGGCCTTCCACTCTCTTTCCAAGGCGGCGATAGTGTCCAAGGGCACCAGGCCGTGGAGGGCCTGGTCGAAGGGAATGAGTGACTCGTCGAGATCGAAATGCATGGCGAGTTCCTCCGAGTCGGATTGAGTTGGCGGTCGAGTGGTCACAGCACGTGGCGTGGAGCCGATCGCTGTGGTGGCGGCCCTGGTTGACCGAAAGCGCAACGGAGTTCTCGGCGACCTTGGTCCTCAGTTCGCCAGCGCAGCAGGCCGCTTCATGCGGGCTGAGGCGCGCCATAGGCGCAGGGTGCGTACCGGAGTGATCGGCGTGGTGGCCTGAGAAGCTGAACCCGCCAGATCTGCCCATCGGTCTGGTCGCCGCGGATGGGAGGGGCGTCGGAGGGCTGGTCAGCGGAGTCGGCGGATGATCCAACGCTGATGTTTGCGGGATGCCAGGGATGACACCTTGACGACGTCGCCGGTTTGGGGCGCGTGTACCATGCGGCCGTCGCCGACGTAGATACCGATGTGGGTGACGCCTTGACCGTGGTCGAAGCCGATCAGGTCGCCGGGTCGCATCGATGCCCTGGTGACGGGTTTGCCGCGTCGGACTTGGTCGTGGGCGACGCGCGGCATGGTGATCCGGCCGTCGGATGCCTGGTAGACCGCGTATTGGACGAGTCCGGAGCAGTCGAACCCGGTGGTCTTACGTCCGTCGTATCCGCCGGGTGAGCAGCAGATTCCGCGGCTCTTGCCATTGGCGCCGCCACCGCCCCACGAGTACGGGACTCCGCGTTGCGCTTTGGCTTCGGCGACGATGCGTCGACCAAGTCCGGCCCCGGCCTCGGTCGTGGCCTGGGGACGAGTCCCGTCGGTGTCGTCGCCCTTGGCGTCTTCGCGGGCGATGGTGCTGACGTGATAGGCCAGCACGCTGACCAGGGCGATGCGAACGAACCGGCCTGCGGCGTTGGCCACCGGAATTACCTCCTGAGCAGATCGGGGGCGAGCTTTTGCGCAGGGCGCGGCGGGGGCGCCGGCGCTGCCGTCGCCCCTCGGTCAGGTGCCGCCCCGGTTAAGGGATCTCGTAGTGGTCTGCGGTTTTGACCAGGTAGCCGAATCGGGTGAGCTGGCTCAGCAGCTCTTCGACCTGTTGAGCGGGCAGCCCGGTGCGGGTGAGGATTTGGGTGGTGGTCGCCGGCGCCGCTCTGATCACCTGCATGACCTGCTCTTGGGGTGTGGTCAGCGGGTCGGTGGCGGTCTGCGAACCTGAGCTGTTAGTGGCCGCTCTGTTGGGGGCCGGCGGGTGCAGGTCGCTGTGCGGTGGGGTGACCGGATACCGGGACTTGGCGTGTTCGACGACCTGGGTGATCTGTTCGCTGGTGATGAGCGCGCCTTGCAGGCGGATGTGCTGGTTGGCCCCGGCCGGTGCCAGCAGCGCGTCACCAGCGCCCAGCAGTTTCTCGGCGCCCGGCTGGTCGAGGATCACGCGGCTGTCGGCCAGGGAGGAGACCGCGAACGCCAACCGGGACGGCACGTTGGCCTTGATCAACCCGGTGACCACGTCCACGCTGGGGCGCTGGGTCGCCAGCACCAGGTGGATCCCGGCGGCGCGGGCGAGCTGGGTGATACGCACGACCGAGCCCTCCACATCGCGTGGCGCGACCATCATCAGGTCGGCGAGTTCGTCCACGACCACCAGCAGGTAGGGGTAGGGCCTGTACACCCGGTCCGAGTCGGGCGGCGCGGTTAACCTGCCCGTCTTGACCGCCTGGTTGAAGTCGTCGATGTGCCGGTACCCGGAGGCGGCTAGGTCGTCGTAGCGGCGGTCCATTTCCCCGACCACCCATTGCAGCGCCTCGGAGGCCTGGCGGGGGTTGGTGATGATCGGGGTGAGCAGGTGCGGGATGCCGGTGTAGGCGGCCAGTTCGACCCGTTTGGGGTCGATGAGCACCATGCGGACGTCGGCGGGGGCGGCGCGGATCAGGATGGAGGCGATGATGGCGTTCAGCGCGGTGGATTTGCCCGCTCCGGTGGCGCCCGCGATCAGGATGTGCGGCATCGCAGCCAGGTTGACCACCACGGGGCGACCCTCGACGTCCTGGCCCAGCCCGACGATCATCGGATGGTGCTCGCCGGTGGCGGCCGGTGAGCGCAGCACATCGGCCAAGTGCACGCTGCGCCGACGGGGGTTGGGCACTTCTAGGCCGACCACGCCCGGTTGTCCGGGTACGGGAGCGATGAGCCGCAGGTTGGCGCGTCCCAGTGCGACGCCGAGGTTTTCCACCAGAGCGCGGACCTTGGAGATCTTGACGCCATCGCCCAGCGCGAGGCCGTAGCGGATCACCTGTGGGCCCGCCGTCGCCCCCACCACGGTGGCGCGCACGCCATGGCGACGCAGTTCCTCCACGATCACCTTGGGGGCGGCGTCATCGTCATCGACCTCTACGTCGACCGCGGGGCTGGTCATGTGGTCGTCTACGAGGCCCTCCGCGGCCATATCTCCCATGTCGTCTGCGGAGTCCTCTGTGGGGTTGGCGGGTACCGGCAGGGCGACATCGAGGGTGGCGGTGGTGTCCGCCTTCCGGATGGGGGGCACGGCCGGATCCTGAGCCGGTTCTGGGGCCGGTCGGGTGGCTTGGGGTTGGGCGCCGGTGTGTGGCGCGGACTGGGATGGGTCGGGGTGTCCGGGGCGGCAGTGCTGCCACCAGCGGGCGGCCAGCATGATCTCTGTCGCGATCAGCACCGCGACCAGGACCAGACCCATGCCGAGGGCCGCAGCGGCCGTCAGCCATCCGGCCGCCGCGGCGCCGGTGATGGCCACGCGTGGGATCCAAGGACGCCATGGGGTCGACCTCATCCGCCACATGATCACCCCTGCCACGGTGGCGGTCAGGCATGTAATCGCTAGTGCGGTACTGGTGGTCGACACGTGCGCTGGCAGGTTGGTCACGGTGAGGCCTGCCGCCAGCACGGCGGCGGTTAGGTAGTGCGGCAGCATCTGCTTGCGCAGCCGCCACTCCACGGTGGCGTGCAGGTCCCGGCCGAGCCGCAGGAGTTGTTCGTTCACTTAGGGATTCCCCCCTTCGGGTGCTGGTCGATTGGCGGTTAGCGCAGCCGGTCGGCCACGGCCAGGACGTTGGCGGCGTAACGCCAGGAGTGGTTGTAGTGCCACAGGGCCGCGCAAATTGGTCGCAGCGCCGTGCGCGCACAGGTACCGGGCGGCGGCCGGAATCGCGTCCGCGGGGTTGTGGACGTCCTTGCGTCCGTCGCCATCGCCGTCGCGGCCGTAGGAGCGCCAGGTGGCCGGGATACCGGCCTGGTCGTCAGCACTGTCGGCTCTGTCTGGACCCTTACTGTCGCCCACCCCGGGGGCGCCTGTACTGGGGCTACTGCCGCCTTCACCGGCACCGGGGGCGGCGGTGAAGGCGGCAGCGACGGTGACCAACTCGCCCAGCATCGGGACATCGCGGAACACGCCGGGGTTGATGCAGGCCACACCGAGCGTGCCCGCTATCGCGGCGGCCGTGATGACCCTGCTCATCGGCCCTGCTCACCCGTGTCCGAGCCGCGCGGCTCGTCGTCCTGACCGGGCTTGTCGCCGGAAGGTTGTTCGGCCTCGCGGTCCTGCACATCCGTCTTGGCCTGGTCCACGACCATCCGGACGGTTTGACCGGCCTGATCGGTGATCTGGTCGACGACCACCGGTGCGACCCAGACCAGCAGTGCCAGCAGTGGCACCGGCGCCAGCCACAGCAGTGGCCGATCGACCTTGCCGTCCATCAGGTCGCGGGCCATCACCAATCCCTTGACCAGCAGCACCGCCACCACGATGACGCCGACGACCGCAGGAGCCGCCTCATTCACACCGGCGACCAGTTCGTAACCGGCCCGCGCCAGCGGAACCAGGCCGAGCCCGGCCGTCAGCACGGCCACGATGGTGACGAACGAGGCGACCTGCCCGCCGGCTCGCTGCAGGTGCGCCTTGACTTGGCCGCCGCGCCCGCCGCTTTCCGTCTCGCCGGGGAACCCGCCGGGGTCTTGGCCGGGGCTGCGGAACCGCTTCAGGCCCTTCGCCAGGGCCAGTCCGGGAATCGTCAGGAACACCAGGTTAAGCGCGATGCCCGCCAGGTCCAGCCCGTTGAGCGCGGCCACCAGACCGGTAACAGCATCCATGTGATCGACTCCTTCCTGTTTTGGTGTTTCACAGCAGGTGGAGGAAGACGGCCATATTGAGCAGCCACCACCAGACCTGGACGATCAGGACCGGTACGCCGCGCATGGGACGCTCCAGCGCCCACGCTTTCCAATAGGCCCACGCAGTGATCGGCAGGCACACCAGCCGAAACCACCAGATCTGGCCGGTGCGCAGCGGCCCGTCGGCGGGCGCACCGCCGCCGTGACGGGCGTAGGCAGCCAGCTTGGCCACCCCGGGCCGGTCACCCCAGATGTCGGGCGGGTGGACGCCGGCCATCAGCCAGGAGCACAACCTCCCGATCCGGCCACCAGCAACTTCTGCGGCCCCCTCGGCGGCATCACTTTCCGGCACGTCACCGGTGGGCACGCGCCGGGGGGCACCGGCGCGTTGCGAAGCGTTGACGGTGGGTAGGGGCGAAACGTCAACGGAATCCACCGTCCGGTCCGCCCCTTGCACCGTGTGCGGCTTGGCCGCCACTACTTACCGCTTTCCTTGCTGTCGCCGGACGTCGCCCACAGCGCGGCGGCGGTGCCGGTGGCCAGCGCGATGACCAGGAACACGCCGTTGAGGTTCCATTCGTAGGCGATGATGGCGGCGAAGGCCCAGAACACCGGCAGCCAGAGCAGTTTGAACATCACAAGATCCCCTTTTGATTTGATGGAAGAGAGAACTTCGCTTTTCTGTGCAGCACAAAATGACCGGGCGGGCGCCAACGCCCGCCCGGTCATTTCTGGGCACACGAACACGGCCGGGTCGCCCCGGACTTTGGGAGGTCTTTGGTCGGCGGGATGAAGCACCGGGACACCGAGGTGGATGAGTACCCCATCGCCGGTCTAGGTGCTATTGGGTAATTAGCGCTGCGGCCTGGGCAACTGAACCCGCCAGGACTGCCCGTCGGCGTAGCCGAAGTTCCCCCGGAAGGTCTCGATCCAGGTGCCTTCCGGGTCGTGGTGGACCTCGATCACCTCATCACCGGAGGCGAGAACGTCACCTTGGCGGAGATCCTGGCCGCTGATTAGTTTGGTCTTAATCTTCCTCATAAGCCTCCAGATGGAATGGGGAAGGTGACCGGTCTACAGTTCGCCTGGTTCCACGCCCCGCGACTTAACGCGGTCTTACCGGTGCCGCCCGGAGCCGTTCGCGATGGTTTTCGGGGTAATCTTCCGAATGGTCGCCGCCCTGGCCTTGCTGATACTCAGCGCGTACGCGATGTCAGAAATGGCCATGGGTTTACCGGAGGCTTGTTCGACCTCGGCGACGATGCTTGACATCCGCTCGTCGCTGACGTTGTGGCCAGATTCGAGCAGCTTTCCCACCCGCCCTCGGATCGCCCCCGGATCGCCCCCAGCTTGGACATCCTCCCCGGTCAGCGCCGGTGCACTGCGCCCCCGGATCGCCCTGGGATCGCCCCCGTCGTGCCCGCTAAGCAGTGCGGCCAGGGGGTCGGTTCCGGAAATGGTGTCGGTTGCGGTGCTGGCCATCATCGCCTTTGCGGCGTCGACGAGGAGGCGGCGGGAGGCCGTTTCGTCCAGGCCGGTTTCGCAGGCCCGTTCGATCGCCGCGACGGGCAGGGTGCCGTCCCGGCACGCCCGCATGATCGCCGCTCGCACTTTCTTGGCTTTGGTGCCCTTGTATCCGGCGTCTTCCTGGGCGGCTTCCACCACTCGGGAAACCGCCTTGATTTTCTCGTCCCGCATCACCAGGGCAGAAGAAACAGGAGAGCGGTGCCGCAGCCGGTACATGTTCGCCTCACGCCACGCGCCGGGATTGGTCAAGCACATCACCATCGGGACGCGTTCCACACCGATGGCGGCGTCGATCCGGGCCCGCAGCAGCCACGCCACACTCTCGGCGAACACCGCCAGCGTGACCGCCATCAGCGCGTGCGCGGCGACAAACCAGCTGAACCATCCGCCCCCGACCGTGCGCCCGTACCAGGCGCCGATCCCGGCGCTGATCACCACCAGTACGATTCCGTAAAGCCGGGTCACCAGCTGGCCGCGCGACTCGCGGACGGCCAGCACCAGCGACAGCGCCACCAGCACCGTGCCGGCCACATCGAAGCCCAGCGGCAGCAACTCCGCCAAATGCCGGGGCTCCCCAGCCTCCAGCAGCGCCGTCCTGGCGTTGGTGTAGGACACCCACATGAGCACCACGTACAGGGCGCCCACCACCACCAGAACGGCCTTACAGGCCAGTTCGCCCCGCTTGCTCAGAATGATGCGCCCAACGTCCGGCAGCCCGGCCGCTTCGTGGTCAGAGCCTTCCGGCCGGGCATCGCCGCGGCTGTCATCACCCGGGCCGTTATCGCCCGGACTGGTCGGCCAGGTGGCCGTTTCATCCATGCTGTCCATCGGGGTCCGGTGCTCCTTCCAGGAGGAATCCGGGGCTGCAGGGATGTGCGTCGCGGGCTGCGCAGACCCGATTGGCCAGGGCGCGGTGCCGCCGCGTGGCCCGGGTCGCGATCTCGTAGTCGGGCACTGTGACCGCCATCCCCGCCACCCGGGCGTAAACGTCGGCCCGCGCATTCAAAGCTCGCGCGATCAGTTCCAGTTCAGTGGCGGTGAACGCGCAATTGCTGGTCATGGTCGTCTCCCTGGGAAAGGTTTCGGCCCAGAAGAAAAGTAATGGGGAACCTGTGCGGCCGAACTTAGTGCGGAATGCGGTTCGGCTCGGCGCTGAAGAACATGACGTTCCCGCTTTGGAGTTGGCGGGGCATCGACTTGAAGACGTGCTCGAAGATCGCTGATCGCGTGGTGCCCGTGCTGACACGCAGGGTGCGCGTCAACGTGCTATGCATGGCACCGGTACCGTTGTTGACCGGAATGCTGATCGTGATAATCACGAAGAACTCGGTCATGACACAGGCCTCCGTCTGTGCAGCCGCGTGGCGGGTGAGGTCGGCGAGGGCCGAGGTCAGCAGGTGGCGCGGATCGGCATTAGGTAATGCCGATAGGCCGGTTCAGCGGCGTCGTCTGGCGCGGCACCGCATAGCAGGGCCGCCACAGCGGGTTTATCGGCGAAGCACAGGTAGGTGATGCCGGGGCCCAGCGCACCTAGGGCGGCCGCCAGGAAGTCGGGGTTGAAGGCGATGCCGGGTGGAACGCCGCCGGTATCGCTCTGGATAAGGGCGGGTAGGGTGTCGCGGCCAGTGGCTTCGTCGCCGTACCCGGCCTGCAGGGTCATCTCTCCAGCCGGGTCACCATCGCCGTCGTCCTGCTGTGGGGTGGTGGTGAAGGTCAGATGGATGGGTGTGTTGCGTTCGGCGACGACCGCGACGTTGCGGACGGCGTTCAGGAACGCGGTCGTGTCGACCCGAACGCGGTGCGGCCGCGGCTTGTCCAGCAACTTGGCGTAGTCCAACGCGGCGCCGTCCAGCGTCCGGGTTATGAGGGTCCGACCGGCTCCCCGAATGCTGAGAAGCTGCGGCTTGCTGTCGTCGTTGAGTGTCAGCCCTAGGGTGAGGTGGCCGTCGCCTGTCATGGTCTTGGCGATCTCGGCCATGGTCGACCAGTACACGAACACCGGCTCGGCCCCTGCGTAAAGCCCTGTGGCGCTGGCCGTGCGGCTGCCGGAACCGTCGTCGGCATGGTGAACGGCGGTGTCGTCGGGGTTGGCGATGGCGGGTTGCCAGCCGTGGACGGCCCCAAGCGCGACGCGGTACCGGTCGGTGGCCGACAGCGCTGGCGGGTTGTCGGGCCGCAGGTCGATGCGGATCGAACACAGCGCCGGGACGGTGGTGTCGTGGCTGGCGGCGACGACGGTTTGCCCGATCACGTGGGTGAGCACGGCGGCGTCGATTTGCCCGATCGCCGGTGGTTCGGGCGGCGGGCTGGGGTAGTCCTCCACCGGCATGGTGAGCAGACTGAAGGCGGCACGCCCGGCACGCAGCCACACTGTGGCACCTTCGCAACTGACCTCGCAGGTGCCTGCGGTCAGCCGCCGCGCGATCTCGGCGAGTAGCCGACCGGAGACCAGTACGGTGCCGTCCTGGCCGACGTCGGCGTCGGTCTCGGCGTGGGCGCACACCTCGTAGTCGAAGGTGGTGACGGTGAGGCGGCCGTCGTCGGCGCGCAGCCGGATCCCGGCCAGGACCGGTACGGGGGGCCGGGCGGGTAGGAAGCGCGAGGCCCAGCCGACGGCGTTGGCGAACGCGGCGGTGTCGATCACGAACTTCATGCTGGTCACTCACCCTCGTCGTGGTAGTCGCAAAGGTCGCGGTAGGGGTCGGTGGCGGTACCGGCCAGGTCGGGGTGCACGAACCACCACAAGGTCGCTTCCAGGTCCCGCCGGGTGTCGTCCAGCCACACCGGAATGCCGTGCCGCTCGCACACGGCGACGATGTCGTCGGCGAAGGCCGCGAACGCGCGATGGTGCATCGGCAACGGGGCCATATGCGGAGGGGACGCTGGCGGAGTGGGGCGGGTCTGCATCGGGATCAGCTCCTTCCCAGCCATGGACTGCCCGGGGGCAGTCCATGGCTGTGTGGCCTCTGTCAGCGGACGTGCTCGGGCTGAGTGGCATGGGTGGGTGTAAGGCGGTGCTCATGATCGATGTCGGCGGCGTGCACGTCGCACTGGCAGGCCGGGAAGTGTCGGTCGACCACGGCGAAAGGCTCGGCCAGGCGACCGGAACGATCACGGTCGCCTTCGGGGCTGGCGAGCGCTGGGAATCATCTCGTCGCGAGGAGGGCGAAGCTCAGCGGGGAACCGGTGAAAGCATCCCTGCCTCGTGTGTCCCGGTGCCTGGATGCGGTTGTTCAGCCCAGCGCGGCTTCCAGCCCGCGGACCGTCGACTGGGCCTCGCCGAGCAGGCGGCCCAATTGAGACGCGGCGACGGATGCTTCGCGTGTGACGCTGGCCAGCGCGCGGGCGGCGGCGTTGGCGTCGCCGTCGTAGGGCCCGTACTTCGGATGCTCCCGGGCCTGACCGCTACCGACCTGGTTGGTGATGAACTCGTCCATCTGCTGCAGGGCCTGGGGCAACTTGTGAATGGCGGACGACAGTTCACCGAGCACGCTGTAGACGTCGCTGGGGTAGGCCAGCCCGGTCGGGCTCATGGTGGCGTAGTTGAGTAGCCGGAACGCGGTGTCGATCCCGGCCGCGACCGCGCGTGTCCGCTCGTGATTGTGCGGGCCGTCGGCGGTGATCGGTTGGTCGTGCTCGTCCGCTCTGATCTCGATCATCTGTGGTCGTCCTTTCAGAGATAGCGGGGTGTGGGCAGGTCAGCGGGCGTGACGCGGCCGGTAGGTGAGGCGGCGCAAGGGGCCACGCAATGCCGTCCGCAGCCGAGTGACGGCGATGCGGGTGCGCTGGCGCGGGTTGGCCGGGAACGCTTCGGTGAGCAGCTGCTGGGCGGTGCGGCAGGCGCAGCGGGGACAGTAGATGCGGCCGCTGGTAGTGCGGGGAATCAGCCAGCTGTCCAGTCGGCTGAGCACGGTTTTCGCGTCACACTGGTCGCACAGCGCGAACCATTCGGCGAAGCGGGTGTAGTCCGGCTTTCCGTCAGGGGAGCGCAGCGGGATGATCACGGCTACTTCTTCTTGCCGTGCTCGGTGTCGTAGGCGTCGCGGATCTCCTGCGGCTCACCCTCGGGCCAGTCGCTCGACTTGCCTGCGGCCGCGTCGTTCTCCTTGGCGCGCAGAATGCCGAGCTCGGCGGGGCAGGGGATGATGAACATCAGGCTGGTCCTTCCAGGTGGTTGCTGGATGTGATCGGAGGAGGGCTCCGGGATGGTGCGGCTACACCGCCCGGAGCCTGCTTGGTCTCGGAGCTATGCCGTGCCGCCGTCGGGCTTTCTGGGCGCTCGCCGGACCGGGTTTGGGGTCGTGGGGGTCCAGCGGTGTCCGCACCCGCACCGGTGCCGCCCGCTGGGCAGCACTCGCACGCTGGCCACGCTTCCGCAGTTGGAGCACCTGCCCGTTCCGGCGCCGCCCGTGGCACCGGTCGGGTAGGTGAGAGTGGCCGGGATGGGGTGTGGCTCGATCACCATGTCCGGCATCGCGCACAGCGCTCCCTTCTCCCGCATCGCGGGGATCGGATGACGAAGGTCTGGGCGTCTGGCACCGGGTGCGACGGCCCCTTCCGCGCGAACAGCTGCCGCAGCGGGGTGGGGCCGCCCGGACTCGGAGTCAGCAGTCCCGATTGGGATTGGCCGGGGGCTCGGCCACGGGGGTGAAGTGGTGGCGGCGGACGTGGATCACGCGACGGAAGCTCATGTGGTGTGGACGGTTCGTCGTTAGGCGGGCCGGTGACGTCGGAGTGGTTCTCGTCGCAACCGTCGTCGAAGGCGCTCGTCCCGTCGTAACCGCACAGGCCGCCGTAGAGGCAGAAGCCATGCAGGTCGGCGAGGGTGCCCTAATAGCGGACGGGTGTCCCCCACGGACGTTGGGCATGTAGTCACCTCTCGGGTGTCCACATTCGTACGGTGCGGCGGCGCCGTTCCTCCCTGGCCGTGAACTCTGCGAGGTCGCAGTGGTACACCTGGCCGCGTACCCCGGCGGGCGGACCTCCCTCGGCCGGGGGTGTCGCGTCAAGCCAGAACGCATAGAACCCGATGCGGTTCATAGAGTCGGGCCGGGGGCGTAGACCTCCACGAGAACCTCGCCCGGCGCGAGTTCGTCCCTGCGGGGGATCGCCTTGGCCGGCATGCGGTCCTTTCGAGTTGCCCTTGGCCGGGGCCGCGAGCGCGGAGCGTGGCCCCGGCCAAGGGAACGGACGACGAAGGGGCCAGGATTTGGCCCCACGGGAGACGGCCCACCGGCACGAGCACTTGTCGCGGCGGGGTCGAAGTCCTGCTAGGCGGCTAGCCCGTCACCGGCTGCGGGTATGAGGGCGTTCAACGTCCCCATCGGCAGCGCCTGGTCCGGCGGTGCGGTCACTTGGACGACCGAGAACCGCCACCACTCCCCGCCCCGGTGTCGGGCCGCCACGAACTCCCGCACCAGCGGCACATGGGCGTGTGCGGTGCCACGGTCTGCAAACGGGCCCAGCACCAGCGACGATTCGCCCATCCGGGCACTGGTGCGCACCGAGACGTAGAACGCGGCCACGGGCTCGGGCCCTGTAGCGGGCATGCGGTCGGTGAGATCGGAGGGCAGCCGGGCAGGCGGACCGTTCATCGGCACGGTCCTGCGCCCTGCTTGTCCCCAGTGATGGGCCATCCCGGCCAGTCGGCGGGCTCATCCGCACCGCGAATCTCCCAACCGAAGCCGAGCAGCCGCCCGGACTGCTCCAGTTCGGTCAGCCACTCGTGCAGCTGATCGCCGCGGGCGATGGACTTGCCGGTCTGCTGCCCGTACTCGTAGTGGTACAGCTCCCACATCGGGACACGACCGAGCTGCACGCCCGGCTCAACGACGGTGGCCTTCGGCGCCGCCTGTAGCTCCTCGGAGGTCGGCATCACGCGCCTCCGGCGAGGACGTGGCGGGCACCCAGGGCGCGTGTTGCGAAGATTTTCACGAAAGGGTTCCTTCCATGGAGAGGTCCGGCTGGGGCCGCGAGCAGGGGTGCGGCCCCAGCCGGGGTGGGTGGTAGGTCGTCAGAGACGGGCCGTCAATGCGGACGTGGACGGCCTCGTGATCGACTGGAGGCGGTGCCGCCTTCAATCGCAGTCGTCGGTGCCGAGGTCCTTCACAGGTGCCGGCATGCCACTCGGGCGCGCCGCGCGGCTCGTAGCGGGCGATATTCCGCTGCGCGGCTTGGGTGTGGTCGATCTTGGACGTCAGCTGATCTTTGTCATCGCGATCTTTGCTGAGCGTGCAGGTCGCTGATCGCGGCAGGACGGGTGATCCACGGCGCACCCGGTGAGACCGTGTCGGGGTGGTCGTCGGCCATGGCGTCCAAGGCGAGTCCGAGTGCATGCACCCGATCGGCGAGGTCGCCGCCCACGTCGGTGGGGTTGACGCCCCAGTCGTGGGAGAACCGCAGCGGGTCCAGCACACCCTTGGCCGGGGCGGCGTACCACCGGCCGTACCACACGTCGAGCGAGTACCAGGTGTGCTCTGCCAGCCACCCGGACGGCTGGGGCAGGTGAAACGCTCCCGCCAGGTTGCGCCGGATCAAGGCGGCGTCCTGCCAGCAGATGACGGTCAGCATCCCATCGGTCGGCAGTCCCGCACCGGCCAAGCGCCGCGTGATGCTCGCGAACGTCTCCTGAGCTTGTTTCTCTCGGGCGGCGGGCGATCCGGAGGGCGGCGGGTCATTCGGCGACGGCAGCCGCACGTCCAGGCGCAGGGCGGAGCCGGTCATGACCAGCCGCTGGGGACGGGCCGGGTTGTCCACCGCCGCCAGCACCGCCGTACCGGCCCGCAGCCCCTCGCGCAGTACGCGGGCGAACTCACGGCTGTCAAGGTGAAGGACGTAGTTCCGGCGGACACGCTCACAGGGGCCGCAGACACGGCCCTTGCCCAGCGGCACCGGGTCGCCGTACTCGTCGGTCTCGCAGCCGTCGCAGAGGCGGCACACCCGCTGCAACTCGCGGGCCCGGTCCAGGGCGGCACGCTGGGCGGGCGACACTGGCCGCTTAGTGACTGTGTCGTCCAGTGCGTACAACGGCGCGTAGCTGTTGCCGTGATACAACACCTGGCCGCGGGGCTTGGCATCTGGCCCAGGCTTGCGTGGCGGGTCCATTCGGGCCAGCTGCGTGCGGGTGTACCAGCCCTTGGGGACCTGCTCCCAACGGGTGTAGCGGGGCACGCCGTCCAACGGCGCCCGGTAGTCACGAGAGGGCATGTCAGACCGCCCCCACCGCAGCCGCACGTGTGCGCTCCAGGTCGTTGGTCAGTTCGTCGGCGATCACACCGACCACGACCCGCTCATCGGCGCGTATCGTCGATTCCCAGCACTGCCCGCACGCCGTCTTACCGATTCGCCGGCGCATGGTGTGCTCGCGGGCGTCGCACAGCTTCCGGGCCCTGCGGGCCAGCGGGTGCGTGGAAGCCAGATAGTCCGGCTCCCAAGTGAAGTCGGCGGAGGACCCGGCCTTCTTACGGGCGGCCCTGCGGGTACGGCGGACCGCTGCGACCGCGTCGCTTGCGGTGAGCTCTCCCGTTCTTACCTTGGCGCGGGACGCCTCGTCCAGCTCCAGCAGTGCCAGGTGGTACGACACGGTCGAAGAGGCGATCCCCGTCTTACGGGTGATGTCGGATGCGCTGTAGCCCCGGTTGACCAGGGCACCCATCGCTTCGGCCTTCTCCATGGAGCCCAGCTCGCGGCGCTGGCAGTTCTCCACCAGCATCAACTCCAGGACCTGACCGTCATCGACGCCGTGCCGGACGGTGACCGGCACCCGGTCACATCCGGCGAACCGGGCGGCGGCATACCTGCGGTGCCCGGCCAGCAGTTCAAACGCCTCCGAGACGCGCGGGTGCGGCCGCACCACCAGCGGCTGCAGCACGCCGTGTGAACTGATGGAATCGACGAGCTCTGTCAGGTCACCCAGGTCCTCGCGGACGTTGGCCGGGTGCGGATGAATCAGGGACACATCCAGGTAGGCATTGCTACCCATGGAGTTCTTCTCCCTTCCGAAGATTTACGGGACACGGCAACGCCCCGGCCGAGATCCCATAGGGAGCCCAACCGGGGCGTGATCGACGCGAAGACCTTTCGTCAGCTAGCGCTTGGGGGCACCGCGGGCGGCGGCGATCTGATGGATTGCCGGGACGACCGGCGGGGCCTGTTGGTAGCCCTCTCGCGGGCTGCGGGCGATGGTCCATGCGTGGGCTGCCGCGCCGACTCTCATCTCTCGGAGTTGGTCAGCTGTGAGGTCGATGAGCACTCGCTGATGGGAGCCGGGGCACTTGGGTGAGGTGACCTGGTTTGGACGAAGCGGGTGAGCCTTGATCAGCCCGCGTTTCCATGACTGCCAAGTCCTGCAGTCCGGGCACAGCAGCAGCGGGCTACGGTCCTTGGGGATCGAGATCTGATCGAGGGGTATCCGGCTGGCCAGCAGTGTGCGGCGGCCGTTGCCCGACGTCATGAACGCCTCCTGGGTCGAAGAGAAACAGTGCGTGTGTTCTCCGCCCGCCACGGGCGCACCCGGCACAACCAGGACGTGTCTTCCGTGGCGGACAGACAGCACAGGCGCTGCCTGACAGACGGGGCGCTGCCGCGACCGACGCTCATCCGGGGACTGAATCGACCCGGACACTCAGAGGTTCCGCACTCGGCCGCCAACGCCATCTGAAGTTGTGTGGGTCTCTTCCTCCTCCCGGCGAGAGCGGGAAGGGGCGTCCATCTGCGTCCGCCAGACTCCACTCAGTACCGGTACTGAAGAAGGATGAGTACCGGTACTGATGATGAAGCCTTCGGGGGACTGTGTCAACAGTCCCGGTACAGATAGCCTTCTGTGAAGGAGGTCCATGTGACTGCGAGATACCGCGAGATCGCCGCTGAGCTACGGAGAAAGATCGAGAGCGGCGAGTATCCGCCAGGCAGCAACATGCCCGGCTATGACGAGTTGACCAGCGCGTACGGTGTCGGACGTGGTGTGATCCGGTCCGCGTTGTCCTTGCTCGAAGCAGACGGTCTCATCCAGGTGATCAAGAAGCGCGGCATCATCGTCCGGCATGGCACTATGCGGCTGCGGAGGCCGAGAGGGAACTTGGTCAAGCGGAATGTCGCCACCGGCAGCCCCGGCTACTCCTTCCCTTCCGCGTCCGGCCAGGAGGTGTGGGCCCACCACATCAAGCCCAAGGCATCCTTCGAGCCGCTGACCGACCCACGGATCGCTGGCCTCCTGGGGGTCCCGGTCGGCGCCGAGGTCATGCGGCGCTTTCGAGTTACCGGGCCGGTAGCCGAGCCTCCGTTCCAGATCAACATCTCCTGGATTCATCCGCGCGGAGTCGAGGACGCCCCCGAGGTGGCCTCGCAGGCCGAGGGGCCGGGGGACTGGCTCTACCGTCTGGAGCGGGCCGGCCATTGGCCCATTTCCTGGATGGAGATCCACCGCGCCCGCATGCCTACCCCTGAAGAGGCGGCGCTGCTGCAAATACCGAGCATTCTGCCGGTGCTGGAGATCGTGCGGGTTGGCACGTCCGGCGGTGATGGCAAGCCAATCGAGGTGACCGAGTACATCGTGGCCAGCGACCGTGTCGAAACCGTCCACGTTCTGCACCGTGATGAATCCGCCCAGGATCCATGGCCCGACGACGAAACGAACGAGTGATCAATCGTGAGCCTCGCCATCGAAGCCGCCCTCGGCACCCATGTCGGCCTTAAACGCAAGCGCAACGAGGACAGCGGCTACGTCGGCCGCCGACTGCTGGCTGTAGCTGACGGCCTCGGCGGACACGCCGCCGGCGACGTAGCCAGCACCACCGTGATCGACACCCTGAAACGGCACGACCGGGAGGTCGCCCCCGAAGACCTGGCCACAACACTCGGCCATGCGATCTTTGATGCCGGCGATGCCCTTCGCGCCCGAGCTGCGGGGGATCCAAGCGTGACCGGCATGGGAACGACCCTGGTAGCCGTGCTGTGGTCTGGGAACCGCGCCGTCTTCGCCAACGTCGGCGACTCCCGCATCTACCGACTACGCGACGGCCAGCTCCTGGGCTTCAGCGAGGACCACGTCTACGAGCGGCTGGTCTTCGATGCCGGGACCGTCCCGGACCTCCCGCCAAAGCTCGCCCGGTTCCTCGACGGACGAGCCGATGGCCGGTCCCCTGATTTGACCGTCCGCGAACTCAAAGCCGGTGACCGCCTCCTGCTCTGTTCTGACGGCCTCAGCGGCGTCGTCGACCAAGAGGACATCCGCGACATCTTGGCATCCGTCAACGACCCAAACGAGACGGTCAACCGCCTGGTCCAGGCGACCCTCGCCCGGGGCGCTCCCGATAATGTGACGGCCATAGTCGCCGACATCCAGTCGAACCAAAACAGCAATTGCCGAAGTGCTGATGCCGACGAATGACGCCGGAAGGGTCTGCCGCGCCACTCGGGCGGCCTCTCGGGGGTCGTGCTTCGAGACTACGGATGCAGCTTCGCCATCGACCGCACCGATGACGATAGATGGGTCCGCCCGGTGGTGTCCTTGGTTCGAGCGAGTCGCCGATGGCGTTGTCCGCTAGGCGCCGAGGAGCCCGCGTGGAGGTCATGCCTGAGCGGCTGAGGGCGTCAACAAGAACCTGAAACAGGGCAAGGCCTCCTTGGCCATCGCTTGCCCGCCCGCCAGGCGGACCCCATACCTCCGACGAAGCACCTCAGTCGCCTGGTTCTTTCCTCCGAGCAAGAGGCGATGCCCGAAGCCCGTGCCACCTGTGTGATGGAACGCTGAGGAACGATTGCCCGTTTATACGCGTCCATGACGGCACGTAATTGTTGTAGTCGAAAGGCAGCCAAGAGATCCGGCCGCGACAGCGAAACAGCGCCCAAGTGCCCCGGATTCTATGGACGGGGCCATGAGAATCCGGGGTGCGGGGCACGGCACAGTCAGCCCGTGAGTTCAATCCTCGGTCTCGGTGCTTTGGGCGGTGAGGCCCGGATGCCGGTTGCTCACGTATAGGAGCTCGTCGAGGGCGTCTGCAAGCCGCTTGAGTCGAGAGAGAATTTCGGGGTCCACAGAGTGGAACGTGGGGGCCGGTGCTGGAGCAGGTTGGGGCGGCAGCATGGCCCACGCCATGAAGAAGGAGTCCTCCTCGCTGTTGACCGGGAGCGGCTTGTTCTCGACCACGAATGGCTGGAAGTCCTTTTGGTCGATCAGCCCCATGCCCCAGGTGACCACACGCTCGTAGACGTCCTTGGACACGATCAGAGCGAGGTCGCCGTGCTCAAACCGGGCCTTCAGAATGGGGGCGTTAAGCAGCCGGAACAACATGTTCAGAGCAGGGCTGATCACACCGTGCTCGTCGCGGACGAGTTCCCCGTGGTGGACGGCCATCCGCAGGCGCAACTGGCGGCTGGGCGGAAGGGCTCGGTTGACCTGGGCAAGCCCAGCTCGGATCAGCGGTACCAGTGGATCCACCAGGCTGTAGGCGCTACAGCCGGGCGGTGCTAGCAGGAAGAGTCCGTCGCCGCGGTCCTCGTGCTCGCAGTTGTTCCAGGGCATCTGTGCGGTCGCCGACGCCTCCTTGACGACCTGGTACATCGAGTCGCGCATGAGCCGCATCACATGGGGGTCGGCACTGCTGCTGAAGCCGCAGATGTCGAATGCCGCCATGGCCCGGTGCTGCGGCGCTGGCGCGGAGGACGTCTGTTCGGCTTCCTCTCCGGCGAGAGGATTGCGAGACAACGGCTCGATCGGAATCACCTTCTCTGTCGTGCCCGTCGATCAGTGGCGCGCGGATCAATGCTGCCATAGGCCGAGGGCCGTGTCTGAGCTTTTCAGCAAAACCGAAGGCAGCGCACTAAAGGCCACGAAACCGCAGCTCATCGGCTCAAGGGTCGAGTCAGAAGCGTCCAGTGACACTGGGAAAACACATCAGAGACGACAAAGGACGGCTTTTAGGATATCTCTCCTATGTCCGATAGATGAGGTAGTACGTTTCGGTATCCGGGGACTGCTGAACCGATCCGTTCCTCCCTTGTGCGGTGCCCGCGCCTCCCTGTCGTTACCGGGCACGGGTTACGGAGCACCTTCGGCCCGCCTCATCTGATGTCCCCTGACCGGAACCAGCGGCCCCGACTCCCGGGATGCCACATGATGACCGCCGAACCCCTTCACAGCCTGAGCCCCACTGGTGTGTCTACGGCCTGTGTCGCGTCCTCGTTGTGGCGGAGCGGCGCTCCACGCCGAAGGATCAGGCCGAGCTGCATGAGAAGGATTGATCGTCTGAGCTAGTTATGACCTGTTCGGTGAGTGAGTCAGGTCGGGTGTCGTACAGCAAAGGAGTACAGCGACCGCCGTAGCTGCGGGCGGATCGCGGTGGACGTCCATGGACTGGAATATGCCGATACCACTGAGATTGATGGTGTCGGCAGGATCGTGCCGATAATTCACACCGAAGAGGTCACTGGTTCGAACCCAGTATCGCCCACTCTGGACCTAGGGCCGGCATGGTCAGCGACTTTGTCGCTTTCCCTGCTGGTCCTTCGTCGTGTTCATCCGGGGGGCGACCCCCGGACCCCCGATGTGGGGGCTCCGCCCCCACGCCCCCTGCCGGTGCGGGCTGTTGAGCAAGTGTCTGTGGGGTCCACTTCGAGGGTCGTGTGGTGTGGGGCGTTGCTTCTGGGGTGGTCGGCTCGTGGGGGAAGTGCCGGGGTTAGGTGTTGCTCTGCCAGGTTTCGGAGCCGAAGGCGGCTTTGATGTCGGAGGCGATGGTCGCGGGGTTGACGGTTGCCTGGAGGGCGTAAACGGTGGTCTTTCGGGGGCCGCGGACGCTGAGGTGTACGGGGCTGGCACCTGGGTGGGCGGCGAGGATGTGTTTGAGTTCCCTGACGGTCTGTTCGGTGACTCGGTGCAGGGGGAGCATTAGTTCCACGGGGGGAAGGGCGCCGTTCGTGGCCGAGGAGATGTCGAGGACGGAGACTTCGCGGCCCGCCATGTTCAGCGTTCCGTCACGGTCTTCGAGCTTGCCTTTGACGGAGATCACGTTGTCCTCGGTCAGTGCGTGCCGGACGAGTAGGTAGGCGGCGGGGAAGAAGAGGACCTCGATGGCGGCGTCGCGGTCCGTGAGGGTGACGATGGCCCAGGGCTTTCCCTGTCTGGTCATCTTGTGCTGGACGTCGGTGATCAGTCCGGAGAGCCGTACGTCGCCGGTGGGGCGGCCGGAGGCGAGCAGTTCGGTGATGGAGCAGTCCCGGGCTCGGGACAGGATGTGCTCTGCGCCGTCCAGCGGGTGTGCCGAGACGTAAAGGCCGAGCATCTCGCGTTCGGTCGCGAGGAGTTGTCGGCGTGGCCATTCCGCTTCGTCGATGGGGAAGTCGAGGGCCGGTTCGTCGCCTGCGGTGCCGGTGAGACTCGTGAAGAGGTCGTCCTGGCCGAAGCTCGCCGCCTTCTTCACGGGGACGGTCGCGTCGATGGCGTCCTCGTGGACGGCGGAGAGGCCCTTACGTGAATGGTGCAGGGAGTCGAAGGCGCCGGCCTTGATCAGTGAGTCCACGGCTCGCTTGTTCAGGGCGGGCAGGGCGACCTTGTCGAGGAAGTCGGCGAACGAGGTGAATCTCCCCTTCCGGCGGCGTGCGTCGACGATGGCGTCGATGACGTTGTCGCCGACGTTGCGGACGGACCGCAGCCCGAACCTGACGTCGTCGCCGACGGCGGTGAACTCGGCGACGGACTCGTTCACGTCGGGTTGGAGGACCCGGACGCCGTTCCTGCGGGCGTCGGCGAGGTAGACCGCGGCCTTGTCCTTGTCGTCGCCGACGGAGGTGAGCAGGGCGGCCATGTACTCGGCGGGGTAGTTGGCCTTGAGGTAGGCGGTCCAATAGGAGACCAGGCCGTAACCGGCGGTGTGGGACTTGTTGAAGGCGTACCCGGAGAAGGGGAGCATGACGTCCCACAAGGTTTGGACGGCCTCCTCGCTGTAGCCGTTGCCGCGCATGCCGTCGTGGAACTTCTCCCACTCCGCTGCCAGGGCCTCCGGTTGCTTCTTTCCCATCGCGCGGCGCAGCAGGTCCGCGCCTCCGAGGGTGTATCCGGCGAGTTCCCGGGCGATGGCCATGATCTGCTCCTGGTAGACGAGCAGATGGAAGGTGTTGCCGAGGATCGGTTCCAGCGCGTCCCGCAGTTGTGGGTGGATCGGGGTGATCGGCTGGCGGCCGGTCTTGCGGAACGCGTAGTTGGTGTGGGCGTTCGCCGCCATCGGCCCCGGCCGGTAGAGCGCGTTGACCGCGGCTATGTCCTCGAAGCGGGTCGGTTCCATCTGCCGGAGCAGTACTCGCATGCCGCCGCCGTCGAGTTGGAAGACGCCGAGGGTGTTGCCGTCGGCAAGCAGCCGGTAGGTCTTGGCGTCGTCCAGCGGGATGACGCGCGTGGACGCGTCGCCGTCCAGCGGATCGACCGTGGCCAGGCTGACGCCCCGGTTGTGCCGGATGTTCTCGATCGCCTGGTCGATCACACCGAGGTTGCGCAGCCCCAGGAAATCCATCTTGATCAGGCCCATGGCCTCGCAGGACGGATAGTCGAAGCCGGTGATCTTCACGCCGTCCGCGGCCCGCATGTGCAGCGGGATCCGGTCGGTGAGCCTGGTCTTGGAAAGGATCACGGCCGCCGCGTGCACCCCGGTGCCCCTGGTGAGCCCCTCGACCCCGCGTGCGGTGTCGATGACCCTCTTCACGTTGGGGTCGTTCTCGTACAGCCGCCGGATCTCGCCGGTCTCGTCGTAGCGCTCGTGGGACGGGTCGAAGAGGGCGGCCAGCGGAGCGGGCCTGCCGTTCTGGTCCGGCGGGAGCGCCTTGGTGATGCGCTCGCCATGGCTGTAGGGGTAGCCGAGGATGCGCGACGAATCCTTGATGGCGTTCTTGGCCTTGATCGTGCCGAACGTGTTCACCATGGCGGTGTACTCGCCGCCGTACTTCTCGGTGACGTACTGGACCATCCGGTCGCGCTGGCGGTCGTCGAAGTCCAGGTCGACGTCCGGCGGGTTGACGCGTTCGGGGTTCAGGAACCGCTCGAAGAGGAGGCCGTGTTCCAGGGGGCACAGTTCGGTGATGCGGGTGGCGTAGGCGACGATCGAGCCGGTGCACGAGCCGCGGCCGGGACCGAGCGGGATCTTGTTGGCGCGGGCGTGGCGGCAGATGTCGGCGACGACGAGGAAGTAGGAGCTGAACCCCATGGGGCCGATGACCGACATCTCGGTCTCGAAGCGTTCCAGGACGTGCCGGGGAATCGGGTCGCCGTAGCGCGTCGCCAGGCCTTTGAGCGCCTCCTTGCGCAGCCACGACTCCTGGCTGTCGCCTTCGGGCACGTCGGGGAACCGCGGCATCTCGTCGACGTGGTCGAAGACGTCGTCGTAGGGCTCGACGCGCTCGGCGACCAGCAAGGTGTTGTCGCAGGCCTCCGGGAGCTCGGAGAACAGTGCGCGCATGTCGGCGGCGCTCTTGAGGTAGTAGCCGGAGCCGTTGAAACGGAAGCGGCCCGGATCGTCCTTGTTCTTGCCGACGCCAATGCAGAGCAGGCTGTCGTGGGCGTCGGCCTGGTCCTGGGTGACGTAGTGGGCGTCGTTGGTCGCCAGGAGCGGAATGCGCAGGTCGTGGGCGAGTCGCAGCAGGGCATCGCGGACGTCGCGTTCGATGTCCAGGCCGTGGTCCATCAGTTCGAGGAAGTAGTTCTCGCGGCCGAAGATCTCCTGGTAGGCGGCGGCGGCCTTTCTGGCCTCCTCGTACTGGTCGAGGCGCAGCCGAGTCTGGATCTCCCCGGAGGGGCAGCCGGTGGTGGCGGTGATGCCCTCGGGCCTCTCGGCGATCAGTTCGCGGTCCATCCGGGGCTTGCCGGCCGGGAACTGACCCTCGTAGCTGGCCTTAGTGCTGAGCCAGAAGAGGTTGCGCAAACCTTCGACGTCCCGTGCCCACATCGTCATGTGCGTGAAGCGGCCGCCGCCAGAGACGTCCTTGGACCCTTCGCCGTCCTCGCTCATGGCACGGCGCCCGCCCGGCCCCCAGAACTCCTGCCTACGGGAGAACCGCGACGAAGGCGCCACGTAAGCCTCGATACCGATGATCGGGGTGATGCCGTCATAGCCCTTGGCGACCTGCGCGAATTCGTACGCCCCGAACATGTTGCCGTGGTCGCTCATGGCGATCGCGGACATCTCCTGCCGTGCCACCTCGGCGAGCATGGGCTTGATTTTCTGTGCGCCGTCGAGCATCGAGTACTCGGTGTGGTTGTGCAGATGGACGAAAGACTTCGGCATTGCACCATGAAAGCCAGGTAATAAGGGGGTGAGCAAACAACCATTGACTTGATTGAACAACCGGTGGTTGTACACCTAGGGTGGTGGTCGTGGATCTCAACGCCGTGGCCACGTTCGTCGCCGTCGCCGACGCGGGACAGTTCCAGGAGGCCGCAGTCGACCTTTCGGTGACGCAGCAGGCCGTGTCCAAGCGCGTCGCGGCCCTGGAGGACTCACTGGGCGTGCGGCTTTTCGTGCGCACCCCCAGTGGGGCGCGCCTCACCATCGACGGGCAGGCGTTCCTGCCGCACGCTCGGGCGCTGCTGGACGCCGCGGGGCGCGCGGCGGCCTCGGTGCGGCCCGGCAGCAGGGCCCTGCGGGTGGACGTCGTCCACCGGCAGGTCGCCGCGGCAGGGCTCCTGCGTGCCTTCTACCGGGCGCACCCCGATACCGCACTCGACATCGTCACGCTCTACGGCGGCGCCGAGGCGGTCGAGGCCGTGAGCTCCGGCGCCATCGACGCGACTATCCGCGCGGTCACTCTCCTCGACCGGCCACTCCCCGAAGGCGTCGTGTCCGTCCCTGTGCTGGACGAGCCGCTGCACCTGTTCACAGGTCCGGGCCACCCGTTCGCCGAGGCCCGCTCGGTCACGCCCGCGCAACTGGCCGGTCACCGCATATGGATGCCGGGCAACGCCCCCGGCACCGAGTGGACTGCCTACTACGACCGGCTCGCCGCCGAGTTCGGGTTCACCATTGACACGATCGGCCCCGACTTCGGCGTCGAGGCGCTCTTCGACACCATCGCGGGATCCTCGACGGTGGCCACTTTCGTCGGAGAGGAGACGCCGCTGGTGTGGCCGGCCGGGCACGCCCTTCGGCGCATCCCGCTTGTCGACCCGACTCCCGTTTACCCCGGCGAGTTGGTGTGGCGCACCGACAACGCTCACCCCGTCCTCGCCGCACTCCGTGGCCATCTGATTGCCAGGTATCCCGGACGTGCCGGCAGCGGTGTGTGGACTCCGTAACCGACTCACTCAGCACAGCCGGAACACGCATGACCTCAACGAAGGTCGAAGGCCAGGGTCCGTTTTCGTTCCTGGACTATCAGGACGCCGTCCCCGATGGTCACGTCACGGCCCCAGGAGTCGCTGACAACGCCGGTAAGTGTTGTGGAGATGTTGCCACGGTGCAGGTTGAGTACGGCCAGTCCGGGCCGCTGGGAGATCGGGGCGTACAGCAGCCCGCCGGAGGCGGCCGATGCCGAGAGAACGGGGAGGTTCGGAGTCGGTGCGGTCCAGTCCACCGTTCCGTCGGCCATCCGGTAAGCGGTCACCCGCCTTTGTGCGGCGATCAGCAACCGCTCGTCCGCGACCGTGAAAGTCGCGCCGTCGTGCCAGCGAGGGGATGGACGGGACCACAGAAGCTTCCCGTCGCTCGTTCGATGGCCGCGCAGGCGGTGCCGATCCGTGATCACCACGCGTTCGTCGGCTATGCCCAGAACCGTCCGTTCGGGCAGATCGACGGCGTTCGGTCCGGGGCCGGCCCGGTCTGTGATCTCCCAGAGTGGGCTGCCGTCCGAGAGCCGCAGTGCGCTGACCTGGGTTGTGGTCTCGCTGGCGCTCAAGCCTCGGGTGGGATCGTCGGGGTCGGTTGAAGCGACCACCACACCGTCACCGGTAACGGCGTGCTGGAACCGCCCGGTGACGGGACTGCGCCACAGCGACGCGCCGTCACGAAGTCGGACACGTGTCAGTCGGTCGGGCGTGATACCCACGGCCGTACCGTCGTCAAGGATGCGTGCGGGGCGTGGAAGTCCGCAGGCCGATGCCCGTCCGGTCTGCAGGTCGAACGCACCGAAGGTACTGAGGCCCGTCTGACCGGTCGAAGCCGCCAATACCCTGGTGCTCGCCGGTCCGGTGCGGGAGAAGGAACCCGGGCGTTGCCATAACACCTCACCGTCCCGCAGGCGGAGTACGCCCACGTGGTGTTGTGTCGGGGCTCCGTAGTCGGGCTCGGGATCGCTGCCCCCGGTCACCGGCACGATTCCCTGCCGGGGCGTGCCGACCGCGCCGGACGCTTCGATGATGTCGTGTTCGGCGATCCAGCGCAGCCGCCTCACGTAGCGGTCACCGGTGAAGCGTGTGCCGGTCGGGGCGGCGGAGTGCAACCTCCCGTCCTCGCCGGGTTGCCGCCGGCAGGTGTCCTCGGCGGAGCGTTCCCGCGCACCGCCGCACCCGGCGATCACTAGGCATCCCACGGCCGAACACAAGATCATTTTCTTCACCACGCCAGTGTAGAAAGCGATCCAGGACGAATCCGCTCATATTGAGAGTCGGCCTCGGGGTGAGCCCCGGACTTCCCGATGTGGGTGTCATTCGCTCGCACCGACCGTGCGGCGGGTAGTGGTGGCCGCCCCACCAGGAGCTGTCACCCGTCCCGTTGATCATGCGGCGCGTCCCCTGGGAGGCGCCGTTGGACACCGGTACCGCGTGCACCTCACGCCTGGGGAGGCTTGACGCGCGACGACCTGCCCCATGAACAGGGTCTCGTCATCCTGTCAGGACTGTAGGGCGGTCGGCGGGCGGGGTACCGGGTCGGTCGGTTTGGAGGCGTTCCTTCGACATCGTCCACGCTTCCGCGGTCGCTTCGTTCATCGTGCTCGGGCATCGCCGGACGTCCGGCCTTGGCCCGGCGAAGGTGAGGGTCTCACTCCGCGCGTTACCTAGGTCGTGCGGCCGAGAGAGTACGGGACCTTTGGCCGAGCGGGGGCCATGGCGGAATTGATGGCCCTGCTGATGACTTGTCCACACGTAGCGTCTGGCGGCGGTACGGCCGGACGCTTGGGCTGTCGGGCGATGAAGGGATTCGGATAATGGCGTCTGCGCGCAGGCGGTGGATCGGGTTGGCTGTGCTGACGCTGCCCACGCTGCTCATCTCGATCGACATGACCGTGCTGCATCTGGCGATTCCGCAGCTCGGCGCCGACCTGGAACCGACCGCGAACCAGTTGCTCTGGATCCTCGACATCTACGGCTTCATGATCGCGGGCTTCCTGGTCAGCATGGGGGTGCTGGGGGACCGGATCGGGCGGCGCAAGGTGCTGCTGGTCGGGGCGGGGGCCTTCGGGGTCGCGTCCCTGGCGGCCGCGTACTCGACCAGCGCCGAGATGCTCATCGCGTCCCGTGCCCTGCTCGGTGTCGCGGGGGCGACGTTGATGCCGTCGACCATGTCGCTGATCCGGAACATGTTCCCCGACGACGCGGAACGCACCAAGGCGCTGGCCGTGTGGATGGGCGGTTTCATGGTGGGGTCCGCGATCGGGCCGTTGGTCGGTGGGCTGCTGCTGGAGTTCTTCTGGTGGGGGTCGGTCTTCCTGCTGGGCGTTCCGGTGATGGTGATCCTGCTGGTCGCCGGGCCGTTCCTGCTGCCCGAGTACCGCGCCCCGAAGGCCGGGCGGCTCGATCTGCTCAGCTCCGTCCTGTCGCTGGGCACGGTCCTGTCGCTCATCTACGGCGTCAAGCGCATCGCCACCCATGGCGTGGACGGGACGGTCGCGTTGGCCATCGTGCTCGGTCTGGCGCTCGGCATCGTGTTCGTGCGACGGCAGCAGCGGTCGACCGACCCGATGATCGACCTGCGGCTGTTCCGCTACCGCAACTTCAGCATCTCGCTCGCCTCGTTGATGGTGGGGCTCGTCGCGATGGGCGGCGTGCTGCTTTTCGTCAACCAGTTCCTGCAGCTCGTCCGGGGCCTGTCGCCCCTGGAGGCGGGGTTGTGGATGCTGCCGCAGGCCGTTTCGGTGCTCGTCAGCATGCAGTTCGCGCCGAGGATCACCGGCAGGTACCGTCCGGCGGTGGTGTTGGCGGGTTCCATGGGCGTCGTGGCCGTGGGCGTGCTGCTGATCAGCGTCGGCACGTTGGCGTGGGTCGTCATCGGGATGACCGTGATGGGCCTGGGCTTCGGCCCATGGATGCTCCTCGCGCTCGACCGGATCATCACCACGGCCCCGCCCGAGCGGGCGGGTGCGGCCTCGGCGATCTCGGAGACCGGGCAGGAGTTCGGGCTCGCCGCCGGGCTGGCGCTGCTCGGCAGCCTCGGTACGGCGATCTACCGGGGTAGGTTGGACTCCCTTCCGGACGGGCTCCCGCCCGCGGCCGAGAACGCGGCCCGCGAGAGCCTTGCCGGTGCCGTGGAGACCGCCGAAGGGCTCCCCGGACCGGTCGGCCCCGCGATGCTGGACGCCGCACGGGACGCCTTCACCACCGGCCTCCAGGTGACGACCCTCGTCAGCGCCGCCATCGTCGCCGCGGGAGCCGTCGTGATCGGTCTGCTGACCCGCCATGAGCAGGCCCCCACCCAGGAGTCCGTTGGTACGACCGAGATCGTCCAGGAGACTTCGGATGCCCTCTCCTGAGTGAGCCGGGGCGGCGATTGCGGAGACTGCTGTCGTCTGCCTGAGCCACGCGGGCGTTACCGTCCGGGCGCCGCTCTCGGACGCATTCCGCCTGCGACGTCCACCGGTCGACCAGCGTGGCGCTCTCTGGCGGAGGTCCGGCGGTCGGGCGGCACCTCCGCCACCGCTTCGTTGACTTGTGGCGGGACGGGGATTCGGCGTGTCGCGCACCCCCCGATTTGCCGGAAGTCGACGGGAGTTCGGGGGCGGTGCGGGCTGACATGCCGCGGGAACACTCAGGCGCGGTCGTTCGGCAGCCAGTCCTGGTCGAGGAGACCGGTGAGCCCCCGGAGGTCGCCGTCGACACCGGTGAACGCCACGCCGCCGAGACGGGACATCTCGGCGGCGTAGCTCCACCCGGCCGTCTGCAGGGCCGTGAGGAACTCGAGAGCGGGCGCCAGCCCGCGTCTGCGGACCCGTCCCGCCGGCAGCGCCCTGGGTAGCCCGTCGAGCCACGCCACCCGCGTCGGCACGTAGTCGACGGCCACCTCCAGGAACGTCCCCTTCCTGGTGAACGACAGTCCGATCGGCTGGCTCGGGTAGGACGTCGCCACGCGCTCGGAGTCCGCCAAGTCCGCCGCCATCGTGGCGAGGAAGGGCCACAGCCAGTTGACGTCATCCCATTCGGCCACGCCGACGATTTCCTGGCCGTCAATGGACATCCGTATCGCACCCTCGACATAGTCGGGGTCGCGGATCGGCGCGTCGTACTCCGCGATCCGCGTGAACACTCCGTCCCGGCCGCGCAGGTATGTCTCGATCTCGACTGTCATCAGTGGCAATCCTGTGATCGTCATTTGAGAATCGACCGATCCGGCCGCGAAAGACCTTGAGCGTGTGGTGCAAGGCGCCGACTCGCGCGCAGATCTGATCATACGCTGATAACGATCTTCCAGATCGCCTTACCGAGAACTCGCCGTTCTCAGGAGAATCCGCGTCCGGCTGGGTACGCGGCGCTGCCAGGCTCCCTTACGTGCCTTGCGCGGGGTTGCGTCGGGTGTGCGCGGGCCTTCGCGGCGGAGCGGTGCGCGCCGGCCGGGAACGCGATCATCGCCAGGTCGCGAGGGCCCCTGGTCGCATGCCGCTCGCTGCTGAATATGTCTGAGTGGCGTGTTCCGGCGGAGTTTGTCGCTATCGTCGGCGCTCAGCAGCCTGGTTGCGGGCGGTGGGACGTGGGAGGTCGAGTGCGCCAGACAGCCGTCGTGGGGGGTTCAGTGCGAGGACGGACGGGCCGATGATTCGCCTGCGTCAGCCCTTGGGGCTCCGGTGGTACGTCCTGCTCGGTGCCGTCCAGGTCATTGTTCTCGGCGCGGCCGTGGGTTACGCGGCCCGGCTTTCCGAGGATCCGGGCGCGAACCCCTCCCCGGCCGTGACCGGGGCGGGGCCCGGCGTCGGGGGTGCCGGGCGGATGACGGAGTCGGCGGCTCCGGTCGGGCCGAGGCGGAGCGGTACCGTCACACCGTCGCCCGCGGCGGCCGTCACGCCCAGGACGCCCTCTCCCACGCCGTCCAAGGTCACGTCGGCGCCGGCCACGTCCCGGCGTCCCACGCCGCGGCCGACTCCGTCCGTGACGCGGCCCGCGCCCGCCGCGTGGACGGCCGGTGTCAGCTACCGGCCCGGCGACAGGGTGGCCCACCGCGGCGTGTCGTACGTGTGCAGGCAGGGGCATATCGCGCAGTCCGACTGGCAGCCCCAGGTCACTCCCAACCTGTGGAGCCCCGCCTGAATCGGTGGCCGAACACGGGTCGGTGCCATTGTTCGTCGAGGAGAAAGAGTCCGGGTGACACGTTTCATGGGAGTGTGCGACTATTGTCGGCGCTCAGTCACCGGTGCCGCTGCGATACCCCGAGCGGCTGGAACGGGAGGTCGTGTGCGCCGGAGTCCCGTCGTGGGTGCGGGCGGTCCTGGCGGGGCCGGCTGATGGCCCACGCGCGTCCTCCTTCCAGAACGCCCCACCGTCGTCGGCACGTGGTGCTCGGCGCCGTCGTCGCGGTCGTGCTCGTCGTCGTGGTGGGTTACGCGGCCCTCGGTGACGCGGTCGGGCCGTCCGATGATCCGGGGCCGTCTCCCGCTCCGGCGATGACCGGCGCGGGTCCGGCGGTCAAGTCGGGAGCGCCGGGCCCGCAGCGGTCGGACGCGGTCGGTGTGGGACGGAACAGCTCCGCGACGCCGTCCCCGACGACGAGTACGACCGGCCCGGCCACGCCGACGCCGTCGACCACCCGGCCCACCCCGCCGCGCACCACCGCGCCGCCACGGACGGAGGAGACGCCGTCGAGGCCGGCGAGGCGGCCCGGGGTTCCGGCGTGGTCGGCCGGTGTCAGCTACCGTCCCGGCGACACGGTGACGCACAACGGCGCGTACTACGTCTGCAGGCAGGGGCACACCGCGCAGAACGACTGGCAGCCCCAGGACACCCCCACGCTCTGGAACGCGGCGTGAGCCGGAGACGCGCTACCGCTCCTCCGACGCCCGCTCTCCGGGCAGCTCCACCTTCGTGATCTCGAAGAAGTCGTTGGGACGGCCCGCGTAGTGGTCGGTGATCCGGGACTCCACGTGAATGTCGTCCCAGGCCGCGGCCGGTTCGAGGCCGACGCATTCGTGCGGGTCGGCGGGTCGGATGTCGAAACCGGTCCGGTGGTCGACGAGCCAGCAGTGTTCCGGGGTGATCGAGTCCTGCCGGAAGTACACCGGGTCGTCGGGCAGGTCGTCCGGGTGGACCTTGCCGAGGACCCTTCCCCAGCGGCCCTTGGCGTAGGCGGCGTTCGCGACCCAGGCGATGAACAGCGGTGGTCCGGAGAAGACATAGCGCGGGCGGCGTCCCTCCCGGCGCACCTCGGCGAGGGCGTCCTCGGCGTAGAAGGCCGTGCTGCTCTTGCGCATGAACACCGCGTAGGCGACGTCGCCCGATTCGGTGACGACCTTCAGAACTCCGCCGGGTGTGAACCGGACCGCCATGCGCACACTCCCTCATCCGGGACGGCATGATCATGGCACACGGGTGTCGCGCCGTTCCAAGCTGGGTGGGCCTCGGGAAGGGCGGTCCGGCGGCGTCGCTCCGTGCCGAGGAAGCGGTACACGATGAAGGCGATGGTCGCGGCGGCCGACGTCCACACGATGACCCGCCCGATGGTCGAGAGGACCTCGTTCCTTCCGGGAGGCTGCACGGCCATCTGCAGGGCGGCGCCGACCGGGACGGTCACCCTCGCGAGCAGACCGACCGGACCGGGCCGGGGGATGCACGCGCCCACGGCGCCCAGGGGAAATCCGAAGACGACGGCGGCGGGCAGCCACACCGGGTCGACCACCTCCCAGGAGAACACGGATCGGTCGTCATGGACGGTCTCCACGACGGCGTAGGCCTCCGTCGCCGCCGCCAGGGCCAGCGCACCGGCGACGGCGCCCCGAAGCAGTGCGTCCGGGCCGGGTGCGGCGTTTCCGGCGCGGACGGTCAGCCATCCGATGAGGACCGCCGACCCCGCCCACGCCCAGCCGACGTCCAGCAGCAGGCTGACGATCTCGGCGACCGACCAGCCCTCGGTCGTGGCGGTCCGGCTCTCAAGATCGACTGTGCTCAGGGCGAGGGCGTTGGCCAGGGCGGTCAGCGCACCGAAACCCGCTCCGGCCGCCAGCGCGCCCGCGAGCGTTCGCAGCGGGCGGCTCGGGGGCCGCTCGTTCGGCCCGGTGTCGATCATGCCTTTCTTTGTACCTTACGGAGATCGTTTTCAGTGTTTCATCCGCACGCGGGCCGGTTCCGGCTAGAGGCGGCTTGGCAAGAGTGACTCTTCCGGTAGGTCTGGTTTCGGTACCTTGAGTGGATGGGTGATGGCACGTTCCTTTTCAGGGAATTCCTCCGCTGTCCATTACAGGTCGGCGCGGTCCTGCCGAGCTCGCCGTCCCTGGCGGCGGTGGCGGCCCGGACCGTGCCGGAACACGGGGACCCGGTCGTGGTCGAACTGGGACCCGGGACGGGGCCGATCACCAAGGCCGTCCAGGAGCGGCTGGGGGAGCGCGGGCGGCATGTCGCGGTGGAGGTCAACCCGCGGCTGGCCGAGTCGCTGGAGCGGCGCTGGCCCCGGGTGACGGTGGTGCACGGGAACGCGGTGCGGCTGCCGGAGATCCTCACCCGCAGGGGCCTGACCGCCGACGCCGTCATCAGCTCGCTGCCGTGGGCGTCGTTCGGCGGTGAGCTCCAGGACAAATTGCTGGCCGCCACCCTGAACGCGTTGGGAGACGACGGCGTGTTCTCCGCGTTCGCCTACATCCACGCGCGGCTGATGCCGTCCGCCGTGCGGTTCCGGCGGCGGCTCGACGCGTCGTTCAGCGAGGTCGAGGTCAGCCCGGTCGTCTGGCGGAACGCTCCGCCCGCCGTCGTCTACTTCTGCCGCCGCCCGAGACATGGAGGTCGCTGAACGGGTGACGGGAGGCGGCGTCCACCGTCAGGGCGTCCGCGACCTCGCGTCGCTCTTAGGGCTCGCAGCTTCGGTCACCGGCCTTTTCGCTCTCTACCGGCCGTTGAACAGCGGACCGGCACGGTTGAACCTGAAGACCCCGCTGGACGACTGGATCCCGCTGGTCGCTCCGTTCGTCGTCCCCTACGTGTCGGTGATGCTCCTGGTGCCGCTGACGTTGGCCGTGCTGCTCACCGTGAACGCTCGCCTCGCCAAATCCGCGCTGATGGCGACCGTGCTCACCCTGCTCGTCGCGTACGCCTTCTACAGCCTCGCCCAGACGCACGTACCGCGCCCGCTCATCGACGGGGACGACGTGTTCGCGCGGTTGCTCCGCACCGTTTACCGCAACGACGAGCCGTACAACTGTTTCCCGAGTCTGCACACCGCGTTGTCGGTCATCATGGCCGTGCACTGGGTGCGACTCAGCCCCCGGATCGGGCGTTGCGTCGCGGCCTGGTGCGGCCTGATCATGTTCTCGACGCTTTTCGTCCATCAGCACTACGTGGCCGACATGGCGGGTGGAGCGGCGGTCGCGGCGTTCTCCTGTTGGGCGGGACTGCGTCTGAGCCGCGAGTGACCTAAAGTGGCCAACCCCGGTGCGACCACGGGGCCACCACGGCAGTCTGAACGCATGTAGCGAACACGCACCGTGAGGGACTGGTGGCGGAAACGTGAGAAGGCCCTCCTTCCTCGGCAGTGGCCTCATGGCAGTTCTGGTGATCCTGGCGATCGTCGTGCTCCCGCTCTTCCACGAAGCGGGCGGCGGCCTGCTCCCCGAGGAGTTCATCAGACGGCACCAGCTCGGATTCTGGACGGTGTTCGGCCTGATCAGCCTGCTGGCGATCGTGCTGTACTGGCTGGAACGGCTGGAGCGGCGCCGCGCCCGCACCGAGCATCCGCCGCCCGGCGACGACCCGCTCGACCGCGCCGTCGGTCAACTGTCCAGAACCGTCGACGAGTACTGGCGCCGGGAGGCCGCCCGGCGCGGCATCGGCGACCACGACCGGCATCTGCCGCTGCGCTGGAGCGTCCGGGCACCCGAGGGAACGCCCGAACCCTTATCGCACACGGGCACGCTCACCGAGGCGATCGTCGCGACGTACCTCGCCTCGACCGGACGGATGGTGATCCTCGGCGAGCCGGGAAGCGGCAAGTCCGCCCTCGCGATGATGCTGACCCGGGGGCTGGTGCGGGCCGAGGACACCGAGGCGCCCGTGCCCGTCCTGCTGTCGGTGTCCGGCTGGGACCCCGCCGAGGAGGAATTGGATACCTGGGTCGCCGGACGGATCGCCGACGACCACTCGTACCTGCGCTCCACCGACGTCTACGGCAGGGGCGCCCCGGCCGGCCTGCTGGCCCAGCGGAAGGTCATTCCGGTGCTGGACGGTCTCGACGAACTCCCGCGCGGCCTGCGGTCCCTCGCGATCCGCCGCATCGGCGGCTCGTCCTTCGACGCCTTCGTCCTGACCTGCCGGTCCGCCGACTACGCCGACGCCTCGCGCAGCGGCGGCGCGCTGGTCCGCAACGCCACCGAGGTGCGGCTGGAGCCGCTGCGGCCCGACGACGTCACCCTCGCCCTCTTCCGCGACTACGAGGCCGGGCAGCGCTCCCGCTGGGGGCCGGTCCTCGAACGGCTGCACTCGGGCACCGACACCGCGTTGACCGCCGCGTTCAGCACACCACTGATCGTCTCGATCGCCCGCGACATCTACCAGGACCCGCGCAACGATCCGAAGGAGCTCCTCGACCGGCGCCGGTTTCCCACGTCCGAGGCGATCCGGGCGCACGTCCTGCGGTCGCTGGTCCCGACCGTCTTCCCCGTCGACCTGTCACGGGAGGCGCTGCGCGAGCCCGACGCGTGGGACGGTCACCACGCCGAGCGCTGGCTGCGGTACCTGGCGCGCAGCCTGGAGGAGCGGCAGATCGGCGACATCCGCTGGTGGGAGCTGCCGTTGCTGGCGCGCCGCACCGAACGGATCCTCGCGGCGGCGGTGGGCGCGTTGATCGCCGGGGTTCCCGTCGGCCTCGGGTTCGGCGCGCTGACGAAGCCGATGTGGGGCCTGGTCGCCGGGCTGGTCGCCGCGGCGCTCCTCGGCGCCTGCAGCGCCGGCACGCTCCCCCCGCCGTCCGAACTGCACTTCGGCCTGCGCAAGAGCTGGGCGCCGGGGCTGAGCGGCACCCTGACCGCGGCGGGCGGCGGCGTCGTGGGCTGGGCCCTCGAGGGCAGCACGAGCTTCGGCGCCGTCGTCGCGCTGGGGCTCGGCATGCCGATCGGCATCGGCTACGGCCTGGCACAGCCGGACGCGACCGTCCGCCCCACCAGCCCGCGCCGGCTGCTGCGGCAGGACCAACAGGTCGCCATCGTCTTCGGTCTGCTCTACGCGGTCACGACCGGCATCGTGGCCGGCATCAGCATCGGGCCGCTGTTCGCCGTCGCGTTCGGCGTCGGATGCGGGCTCGCCGGAGGGCTGCTGTACGGGCCGATCTGGTTACTGGCGTTCCAGACCCAGAACGTCGGCGTCATCGCCTGGGTGCACTATGTGCTGATCCGCGTGCTCCTCGTTCCCCGGGGCCACCTGCCACGCCGGACGATGGCGTTTCTGGAGGCCGCCCACCAGCGCGGTGTGCTCCGGCAGGTCGGCACCATCTACCAGTTCCGGCACGCCGACCTCCAGGCGAGCATCGCCGCCGGCGGCGTCAACGGCTCGGCCCCCGGCTGACCCGCCCGGCCTCGACGGTGCCGGGAGCGCGGGTGGCGATGCCGTCCAGAAGCAGGTCGAGCTTGCGGCGAACCACAGGAGGGGCGGGTCGTCGCCGCGCTGCTCGGCGTGCTCGCCGCCGCCGTTCTGATCCGCTCCCGCGACCTGCGCGACGACGCGCCCGCCCGCGCCCCCGTCGCCGATCCGCGGGCCGAGCCGACCTGAGCGCGTTGACCGGTGACCCACGGCCACTTCCGGACGTCCTGGACGAGTTCGCTGGTCCGGCCCGTTCGATCGCGGTTCGATCGAGACCTTCCTGGTCTGCCGGAGCGGGGCCGCGCGGAGGACGTCTAGGATGAGGCGGCGACGACATCGCCGGAACCTTGGGGCGACGGCGCATGGGACCGCGCACCTGGCTGATCGCCGTCGACACCGTTGGAGGACGGGCGCGCGTGTACGCATACCGGCCGATGCCCGGGGGGACGGCCGTCACGGAACCCGAGCGCGCCGACGGTCCGCTCCGCCGCTTAGCCTCCGGCCCGACGGGCGGTGCCTGACATGCCGGACAACGCCGTGCCGGTGCTGGAGCTCCGCGGGGTGGGCAAGACGTTCGGTGGCGCCCGCGCCCTGACCGACGTCGACTTCACCCTGGCGGCCGGTGAGGTCCACGCCGTCGTCGGGTTGAACGGCGCGGGCAAGTCCACCCTCGTCGAGACGATGTGCGGCGCCCTCGTGCCCGACGGCGGCACCGTCCACATCGACGGTCGCCACACCGCGCTGACGCCCCGTCGCGCGCACGCGGCCGGGGTGCGCATCGTGCACCAGAGACGCTCCCTGGTCCCCGGGCTGACCATCGCCGAGAACCTCCTCCTCGGCCGCCTCCCCACCCGCTTCGGCGTGGTCGACTGGCGGCGCGCGCACCGGACGGCGGCGGACGCCCTCGCCGACCTCGGCATCGAGATCGCCACCGACCGGACCGCCGCCGGCCTCGCCCCGGCCGAGCGGACCCTGGTCGAGATCGCCCGCGAGGCGCATCTCGGCGGGCGCGTCCTCGTCCTCGACGAGCCGACCGCGTCACTGGGCGCCGCCGACGCCGCCCGCGTCCACCGGCTGGTACGCGCCCTGCGCTCCCGCGGCACCGGCGTCGTCTACATCTCGCACGACCTGGACGAGATCCTCGGCCTGGCCGACCGGATCACGGTGCTCCGTGACGGCCGCCGGATCGTCACCGTGGCCGCCGCGGACGTCGACCTGCCCGCCCTGGTCAGGGCCATGGTCGGCGACCGCCTCACACACGAGGCCGACACCCGCGACCCCCGGCCCGACCCCACCCGGACCCACGATGCCCAGGATTCCGATGTCGGGGGTTCTGGGGGGCGGGCGCGGATGGCCGGTGAACCGGTGTTGGAACTCAGGGGGCTCAGCGCGGGGCGCCTGCGCGGGTTCGATCTGAAGGTGCACTCCGGGGAGATCACCGCGGTGCTCGGGCCCATCGGTGACGGTCAGTCCGAGCTGTTCCCGTTGCTCAGTGGGCTGCGGCGCGCGGGGGCCGGGCAGATTCGGGTGGACGGCCGGGACGTGCCGTCCGGTGATGTCGGCGCGGCGCTGGCCGCGGGGCTGCGCTGTGTCACCGGTGACCGGCTCGCCCACGGACTCGTCCCGGGGTTGACCGTCGACGAGAACCTCGACCTGGTCCGCCGTGGGCTGCGCCGCCCCTGGCTGGTGCGGTGGCGCCGGATGCGCGAGCGCGGGCGGGCCGCCCGGGACCGGTACGGCGTCACCGCCGTGCACGCGAACCCGCCCGTCGCCGCCCTGTCCGGCGGCAACCAGCAGAAGACGCTGCTCGCCGCGTGGCTCGGCACCGACATGACCGCGTGCCTGCTGGAGGAGCCGACGGGCGGCGTCGACGTCGCGGCGAAGGCCGACATCCACCGGATCGTCGGCGGGTTGGCCGCGTCGGGCGCCGCGGTGCTGCTCGCGTCCGGTGACGTCGACGAGGTCGTCGGGCTCGCCGACCGGGTCGTGGTCGTCCGGGCGGGCCGGACGGTCGCGGACCGGCCCATCGACCAGGTGACCCGCGACGAGCTGGTCGCGCTGACGGCCGGAGGACGGGCGACATGAGCATCACCACTCTCCGCGGCCGCGTCGGCGTGACCCTCCCGGCCGGGCTGACCCGGCATCTGGGGCTGCTGACGGTGCTGCTGGTCATCGGCGCGGTCACGGCCGTGAACAGTCCCGCGTTCCTCACCGGGACGAACCTGCTCAACGTCTCGCAGCAGGTCGCCGTCACCGCCGTGCTGGCCGCGGGTCTCACCCTGCTCATGACCGCGGGCGGCATCGACTTCTCGCTCGGCTCCATCGCGGCCGTGACCAGCGGTGTGGTCGCCCAGCTCATCTCCTCGGGCGTGGACGGGTGGACGGCGGCGCTCGCGGGCGTCGCGGTCGGCGCGGCGATCGGCCTGGTGAACGGGTCCGTCGTGACGTTCTTCCGCGTCGCGCCGTTCGTCGCGACGCTCGCGACGTCCACCGTCCTCGGCGGGGTGGCACTGCTGATCATCGACGGGCAGAGCGTCTCCATCGGCGACCACCTGGAGGTGCTCGGGTTCGGCGAGGTGCTCGGCGCGGTCCCCGCGCTGGTCGTGCTCGCCTCGCTCGTCTGCCTGGCCGCCGGGCTGATCATGCGTTGGACGGCGTTCGGCCGCAACGCCTTCGCCATCGGCGGCAACGAGAACGCGGCACGGCTCGCGGGCATCCCGGTGGCACGCACCAAACTGCTCCTCTACACGCTGAGCGGCCTGCTCGCCGGGCTCGGCGGCGTCATGCTCGTGTCCCGGCTCGGCGCGGCGAGCCCCGGCACGGGCGGGCTGCAACTGGAGCTGACCGTGGTCGCCGCGGTCGTGATCGGCGGCACCGCGCTGCACGGCGGGAGCGGCACCGTCGTCGGGACCGTGCTCGGCGTGATCCTGCTCGGCGTCGTCGCCAACGCCCTCAACCTCCTCCAGGTGGACGCGCACTACCAGGACGTCGCGGTCGGCGGCGTCCTGCTGGTCGCGGCCATCACCAACCATCTCCGCGGCCGCGACCGTGGGACGACCAGGTGACAAGCCCCCCGGAAGGGACTGAAAGGATCGTTATGGCCGACACTTCACGCAGGTGCCTCCGTTCGGTGGCATCGGGCCTCGCGCTCGCCGTCTCCCTCGGTCTCGCCGTCGGATGCTCGGTGGACGAGGGCGGGAAGGAGGCCGCCGCCGTCCCGTCCGACAAGAAGATCACGGTCGGCTTCGTCAACGGCAACAGCATCCAGTTCCACACGTGCCTGCAGAAGGCGCTGCTGGCGCGGGCGGCGAAGCGGGACGTCGAGGTCCTGACCGCGAACTCGGCCGCGGACCCGAACAAGGAGCTGTCCAACATCGACGACATGATCGCCAAGAAGGTCGATGTGATCGTCGTGCAGACCGTGAACGTCGACTCCCTGCGCGGCGGCGTCGCCCGCGCCAACCGGGCCGGTATCCCGATCTTCCTCACCGGGGTCGCCTCCGGAGTCGACCAGTCGAAGATCCTCGGCGCGGTCGTCGCCGACGTGACGCAGGTCGGAAGTTCGCTCGGCGGCTGGGTGGCCAAGGACACCGGCGGCGGGCCCGCCAAGATCGCGATCATCGGGGGCGCTCCCGGCGGCGCCGCCGAACTCATGACCGCCGCGTTCAAGAAGAGCATGGGCCCCGGGGCGAAGATCGTGTTCGAACAGCCGGCCTTCTGGCAGCGGTCCAAGGCGCAGGACGTGGCGGAGAACCTCCTCCAGGCCGAACCGGACGTCGAGTACGTCCTCGTCCACAACGAGGACATGGCCTTCGGTGTCGAGGCGGCGTTCCGCGCCGCCGGCCGCACGCGCGTCAAGATCCTCACCAACGGCGGCACGGCCGAGGGCGTCGAGGCGGTCCGGACCGGCCGGTTCGCCGTCACGGTCAGCAACACGCCGAAGGACATCGGGGAGATGGCCGTGGAGAGCGTCGTCGGGCTGCTCCGGAAGGACGCGTCGGCCAAGAAGATCGACAGCGTGCCCCAGGTGGTCGTCACCCGGGAGAACACGAGCGCGGCACGGCCCTACTGCGTCCGGTGACCGTCCGGCGGCGCGGGCCGGCGGCCGGGGAGGGCTCGCCGATCCCGCCGCACGCGACGGACGAGGTCGGAGGCCGCCTCCGGCCATTCGGGGTGGTCGAAGGCGAATCCTGATTCCAGGAGGCGGCCCGGGACGACGCGGCGGCTCTTCAGCAGGAGCTCGGTGTCCGAGCGCAGCGCGAGCGCCCCGAGTTCGGCCATCCAACTCGTCGCGGGCAGGCCCACGGGAACGCCCCACGCGGCGCGCAGCGCCCGCATGAACGCGCGCTGCGAAAGCGGGTTGGGGGCGGCGACGTTCACCGGGCCCGTGATGTCGTCGCGGTCGATCAGGAACTCGACGGCGCGGACGAGATCGCGGTCGTGGATCCAGGACACGTACTGCGCGCCGCCCGCGACCGGGCCGCCGAGGCCGAGACGCGCCAGGCGCAGCAGGACGTCGAAGACGCCGCCACGGTCGGGGCTCATCACCATGGCGGAGCGCAGCGCGACCTTGCGGGTGGACGGCGTCGCGGCGCGTTCCTGCTCCCGCTCCCACGCCTTGGCGATCTCGACGCTGTAGGCCCAGTAGCGGGGGACGCCGGTCTCCGCGCCGCCGATCACGCCGGTCGCCTCGTCGTTGGGCGCGTCGAAGCGGTGGGCGTAGATGGTGGCGGTGCTCATCTGAAGCCAGATCCGGGGCGGCCGCGCGGCGGCGGCGACGGCCTCGCCGACGACCCGGGTGGAGCGGACGCGCGAGTCCATCATGGCCGTCAGGGTGGCCGGTGTGTAGCGGCAGCCGACGCTGCGACCGGCCAGGTTGATCACGACGTCGGCGCCGTCGATCGCCTCGGCCCATGGGCCCGGGGTCTCCCCGTCCCAGCCGATGTCGCCCTCGCGTGACGGTCTTCGGGTCAGGATCACGACGTCGTGGCCGGCTGCGGTCAGGGCCCGGCGCAGGATCGTGCCGACCTGCCCGGTGCCCCCGGGAATCACCATCTTCATCGGCTGCCCCTCGATGTGGGACACCGAGCCTAGCGCAGTTCCTGAACGCGTTCAAAAGCGAGGGAGGGTGATCACCTCGGGCCGCTTCTCAGGGGGCGGGGGTGGCGAGCCGGACCGCGATCGCGTCCTCGACGTCCTTCGGGGCGCGCCCGGCGTAGCCGTTGAAGACGCTGGAGAAGACCAGCGTGCGGCCGTCGGGGCGGGTGACGTACCCGGACAGGGCGGTGACGCCGGTCAGCGTGCCGGTCTTGGCGTGGACGTTGCCCGCCGCCGCGGTGCCGACCATCCGTTTCGCGAGCGTCCCGCCGACGAGCCGGTCGGGTCGTCCGGCGACCGGCAGGGCCGCGTACCAGGCCGGGAACCACGCCTGCCGCCGCGCGTTGCCCAGCAGGACGCCGAGCTGCGCGGCCGTCGTGCGGTTGGACCGGGCGAGGCCGGAGCCGTCCGTCATGGTCACCCGCGCGGGGTCCACACCGAGCCGTCGCAGGTAGGCGGTGACGGCGGGCAGTCCGGCCCGCCAGGTGCCGCGGCCGTGGACCTTCCGACCGACCGCCTTGACGAGGGTCTCGGCGATGACGTTGTTGCTCAGCTTCATGAACGGCGCGGCGAGCCGGGACAGCGGCATCGACGTCCGTGCCGCGACCGTCGTGGCGTCCGCGGGCGTCCGGCCGCGTTCGATGGTCCCCGCCACGCGGACGCCGTGGGCCCGCAGCGCCCGGCGGAACACGTCGGCGGCGTACAGCGCGGGGTCCTCCACCGTCCGCAGGAACTCCTTGGCGGGCGCGCCCGCCGGATGCGAGCCGCTGATCACGATCGTGTCGGAGCCGTTGGCCCGCTGCACCGTGATCGTGGACCGCGACCCGGCCGGGCCCGTCGTGGCCCTGTTGTCGACCTTCACCACGCCGGTGGCCGGGGTCAGGGCGACCCCGACCGGTTCGCCCGCCCCGGCGGCGGTCACCGAGACACCGACCGAGCCCGCGTCGAAGTCGGCGTTGGGGGAGACGGTGAGCGCGGAGATCCGCCCCGCGTAGGCGTACTGGAGGTCCTCCGGATCCCAGTCGCGCCGGACGCGCTCGCCGCCGAACCAGGTGTCGTCGGCGACGAGGTCGCCCTCGATCGTGGTGATCCCCCTGGCCGCGACGGCCCCGGCGAGCCGGTCGTAGTCGGCGGCCCGCATGGTGGTGTCGCCGGTGCCCGTGAGGTAGAGGTTCCCGCCCTTGACGCTCACCGTCGTCCGGAACCGGTATCCGGCGCCGAGGACGCCGAACGCCGACGCGGACGTGTACAGCTTGTTGTTCGACGCGGGCACGACCGGCGTGTCGCCGCCCCGGTCGTACAGGACCCCGCCGGACGCGGCGTCGCGGACGACGACGCCCACGGTCGCGCCGCCGAGGCGCGCGTCCCGCAGGACGGCGTCCAGGTCCCCGGCCAGACCGCCGCCGTCCGGAGGTGTTCGGGCGAGGGCGGCGCGGGCGGGGACGGCGCCGCCGGCGACCAGTCCCGCGCCCAGCAGGAGGGCCGCCACGACCCGTCGGATGACCATGACGCGGGAGCCTAGGCGGGGCCCCCTTCCTGAACGCGCGTTCGACGCGCAGACTTTACAGAAGGAGGGCAGGCACATGGACGACGGAGAAAGGACGCAACGACCGCACGTCCTGTTCGGTTTCGACGGGACGGCGGAGAACGAGGCCGCGATGCGCTGGGCCGTGGGGGAGGCCCGGTGCCGTGGGCTCGACCTGGTGATGCTGCACTGCTGGCACTGGCCCTACGCGAGCGGCCACGTGGACCGCGACGCCGAGACGATCATGAAGCGGGCGGGGGAGAACCTGCTGGAGCGGGGCGTCCACCGGGCCCGGGAGCTGGGGGCGCCGGGCGCGGTGCACGGCCGCCTGACGCGCGGACCCGCGGCGCAGGCCCTGCTGCGCGCGTCCGCGACGGCGGAGCTGGTCGTGATCGGCGCGCACGAGCGGCTGGACGCGGGCGCGACGGCCCTGGAGCTTCCGGCGCGGGCCACCCGGCCGGTGATCGTCGTCCGGGACGTCGACGGGCGGGCCCGGCCGCGGGGCCCGGTCGTGGCGGGCGTCGACGGGACGGCGCGCAGCGACGCGGTGCTCGGCTTCGCCTTCGAGGCGGCGGCGCTGCGCGGCTGGGACCTGCAGGTCGTGTACGGATGCTGGGAGCCCGGCGCCGTGATCGACTCCGAGCTGGCGCTGTTCAACGACCGGGAACTGCTGGAGAAGACCCGCGCCGCCGAGTTGGAGGAGGCCGTCGGGCCGTGGCGGGATCGCCATCCGACGGTCGACATGACGGTGTCGCTGCTGCTGGAGCGCCCCTGCGAGGCGCTGCGGGACGCGGTGGAGCACGCCGGCCTGCTGGTGCTCGGCGACCGCGGAACCGGCTGGGACCCGCTCGGCGCGACCAGCACGGGGATGCTTCGCAGCGCACCGTGCCCCGTCGCGATCGTCCCGGGAGGCGGGGCCGGGTGACGGCCGCCCGCCGCTAGGGCTTGCGGAGGATGCCGCCGTACTCGTTCAGGTCGCGTCCGAGCCTCGACCCGTCCGCGTACGCCGCGAGTTCGGCGGGGATGGGCGCGAGCGGCGGCTGGTCCGGGTCGGGGCGCCAGTCGCCGACGTCGACCAGCCCCGGCTCGACGGGCTCCAACCCGGCCGGGAGGAGCGCGTCGACCTCGGCGCGGTCGCGGGTCTGCCAGCGCAGGCCCGCGGCCGTCGAGCGGGAGTCCATGTCGGTGGCGCGCTCGCGGTCGGAGCAGACGATCTGCGTGAACGCGAGGTGGCTGCCGGGGACCGCGCGCTCGATGACGGTGCGCAGCACGCCGCGCGGGTCGTCGGCGTCGATCAGGTGATGGCCGACGGACAGGAACAGCACGGCGAGCGGCTCGTCGAAGTCGATGAGACGTTCCACGTCCGGGTGCGCGAGGAGGGCCTCCTGGTCGCGCATGTCGGCGGTGATCACGACGGTGGAGCCGTCACCGGCCAGCAGCGCCCGGGCGTGCACGAGCACGATCGGGTCGATGTCGACGTAGACGACGCGGGCGTCGGGCACGAACCGCCGCGCGACCTGGTGGACGTTGTCGTCGGTCGGCAGCCCGCACCCCATGTCGAGGAACTGCCGGATGCCGGCCTCCCGCGCGAGGTACCGGACGGCCCGGTACAGGAACAGCCGGTTCTGCCGGGCGACGTCGATCATCTCGGGGAACTCCGGCAGGTTCTTCAGCATGAACCGCCGGTCGACCTCGTAGTTGTCCTTGCTGCCGAGAGCCCACCCGTAGATGCGGGCGGGTGTCGGCACGTCGTAGGGGATATCGACAGGGACGTCCTCGTTTGCGGCCACAGCACCTCAGGCTAGCGCCTATGCCGCGTTCCACCCGGCCGAAGCCGTCAAACGAAAACGATCATGGTTTGCCGACCAGCGCGGCGGTGGCGTCCAAGGCCGGCCCGACCGACAGCCCCGGATCGAGGATCAGCTGGAGCATCAGACCGTCCAGCAACGCGATGACCAGCATGGCGGTGCCCTCGCGGCGCTCGGCGGGCCACTCCGGGCACAGCTCCGCCAGCCGTCCGGCGACCCGGCCGCGCACGGCGCGTGTCCAGTCCCGGCGCTCGGCGCCCATCCGCGGATCGCGCAGCGCCCGGACCAGCAGCTCCGCCGCCAGCCTCAGCCGGCGCTCCCCGGCCACCATGTCCGGGACGAGATCGTGCAGCGCCCGCACGGCGGTCGGGGTGTCGGGCGCGGCGAGCAGCGCCTCCACCACCGGATCGACGATCATCTCGCCGGCGCGCTGCGCCACCGCCACATGCAGCCCCGGCAGCCCGTTGAAGTAGTGGTGCAGCAGTCCCGGCCTGATGCGGGCCCGGTCGGCGACGGCCCGCGCCGTGATCGCCGACCAGCCGCCCTCGGCGAGCAGATCGAGGCCGATCCGCACCAGCTGGTCGCGGCGCGCCCGCCCGCGAGGAGTCGACGCGCTGCGCACGCCGGACGGATCCTCGTCGGTCATGCCGCCAAGCTATCCCAACGGTTGCACCGTGCAAAGATCACCCACGGGGAGTTCGGACGGTCGCGCCCGCGACCGTTCCCGCCGTGTGCGAGGATGATCCCCCGAGAAGACAGCGCCTTCCCGGTGCACGGCGCACCGGTCCCGCCCGGAGGCCTGAGGTGAGTTACGACGCCGCACCCGACGCCGCTCTCGACCCTGCGCTGGACAGGGTGTCCGGCCCGCCCATGTCGATCGACATGACGATCGAGCGGGGCTGCATCGTGGTCCGGCTCGGCGGACATCTCGTCGTCGACAACGTTCCCCGGCTCAACCGCTGGATGGACCGCATCGGCAGGCTGGAGGGCCGCGTGCTGGTCGCGATGGACCTGCACGGCGTCGTGGGCTGCGACTCCGCGGGCGTCAACGCGCTCGTCGGCGGCGCGGGCCGCATCCGGCAGGCCGGCGGTTTCCTCATAGCCGCGCATTACCCCGACGCGTGCGAGGCGTTCGCCGGACGCGCCGACCTGGAGACCCGCGCCACCGTCGACGACGCCATCGCCGAACTGCGCGCCCTGCGTTCCTAGCGCGTTCGGCATTCCCGGCGCGCCCGGTGCGCCCGGCCCGGTGCGGGCCGGGCCGGGCCGGGGGCACCGGGCCGGGCCGTCACGAGTCGCGTTCGCGTTCGGCGACGAGCTGCAACGCCACGTCGATGATCATGTCCTCCTGGCCGCCGACGTATCCGGCCTCGCCGACCCGCTGCAGGATCTCGTGCGCCGGGACGCCGTAGCGTTCGGCGGCCCGCTCCGCGTGCAGCAGGAAGCTGGAGTACACGCCCGCGTACCCCTGCGTGATCGCGCCGCGGTCGGCGTGCGGCAGCCGGTGCAGGAACGGCTTGACCACCTCGTCGGCGGCGGCCAGCACCCCCTGCACGTCCACGCCGGTCGGGACCCCGAGCCGCTCGAACGTCGGAACGAGCACCTCGGTCGGCGAGTTGCCCGCGCCCGCCCCGAGCGCGCACAGCGCCCCGTCGATCTGCAGGGCCCCGTTCTGCTGCGCGAGGACGGAGTTGGCGACGCCGAGCGACAGGTTCTGGTGGCCGTGGAAACCGACCTGCGCCTCGTGCCCGATCTCCCTCACCAGCGCGCCGACCCGCTCCTGCGCCTCGCCGAGGACGAGCGCCCCCGCCGAGTCGACGACGTAGACGCACTGCGCGCCGCGGTCCACCATGATCCGCGCCTGCCGCGCCAGCTCGTCCGGGCCGACGCGGTGCGACAGCATCAGGAACCCGACGGTCTCCATGCCGAGGTCGCGGGCGGCGGCGAAATGCTGGAGCGACACGTCCGCCTCGGTGCAGTGCGTCGCGATCCGCGCGACGGACGCCCCGGCGTCATGCGCCAGCTTCAGGTCCTCGACCGTGCCGAGGCCCGGCAGCAGCAGCACGGCGATCTTCGCTCGGGTGGCCTCGTCCACGGCGGCGGCGACGAGCTTGACGTCGTCCTCCAGCGAGAACCCGTAGTTGAACGACGAGCCGCCGAGCCCGTCGCCGTGCGTGACCTCGATGACCTCCACCCCGGCGGAGTCCAGCGCGTGCACGACCCCGCGGACCTGCTCCTCGGTGAAGCGGTGCGCCATCGCGTGGCTGCCGTCCCGCAGCGTGGAGTCGGTGATCCGGATCTTCTGGTTCTCGCTCATGAGGTGACCTTCCTGCGCGCGAGCCGCTCACCGACGCGGGCGGCGGCCGCGGTCATGATGTCGAGGTTCCCCGCCCACGGCGGCAGGTGGTCGCCGTTGCCGCGGACCTCCAGGAACACGGCGACGCGCGCCATCCCGTTCCAGATGTCGCGGGGCCCGTCGAACTGCGGCTCGGCCCGCAACGTGTAACCGGGCACGTAGTTCCGCACCTCGGCGACCATCTTCTCGATCGACTCGGTGATCGCCTTCGTGTCGGCGTCCTCCGGGATCGCGCAGAACACCGTGTCCCGCATGATCATCGGCGGGGTGACCGGGTTCAGGATGATGATCGCCTTGCCGCGTCCCGCGCCGCCGACCTTCTCGATCGCGCGGGCCGTGGTCTGCGTGAACTCGTCGATGTTGGCGCGGGTGCCGGGCCCGGCGGAACGGGACGCGATCGACGCGACGATCTCCGCGTACGGGACCGGGACGATCGACGACACCGCGTGCACGATCGGGATCGTCGCCTGCCCCCCGCACGTGATCATGTTGAGGTTGGGGGCGTCCGACAGCGCGTCCAGGTTCACCGGCGGGCACACCAGCGGGCCCGTCGCGGCGGGCGTCAGGTCGATCGCGGTGATCCCGGCCTCGGCGTAGCGCGGCGCGTTCGCCAGGTGCGCCTTCGCGGACGTCGCCTCGAACACCAGGTCGGGGAGCGTCGGCTGGGACAGCAGCCAGTCCACGCCCTCCGCCGACGCCTGGACGCCGAGCCCGCGCGCCCGTTCCAGGCCGTCGGACTCCGGAACCACGCCCACCATCGAATGGACGTCGATCAGATCGCTGCGCATCAGCTTCACCAGTAGGTCGGTACCGATGTTGCCCGGCCCGACGATCGCGGCGGTCAGCCCGCTCATGCCCGTTCCTCCTTCCCGAATCTCGCGGTGACGGTGCCGATCCCGGCGAACGTCGCGGACAGCGTCTCCCCGGGGGTGACGGGGACGGCCGCGGTGACCGAGCCGGGCAGCACCACATGCCCCGCCTCCAGCGTCACGCCGCGCTCGCCGAGGACGTTCGCCAGCCAGACCAGGGCGTTGATCGGCGAGCCGAGCACGGCCCCGCCCGCGCCGGTGTCGATCAGGTCGCCGTCGCGGCGCAGCAGGCAGCCCATCAGCGACAGGTCGAGCCCGTCCAGCCGCACCGGCCGGGTGCCGAGCACGACGCCGCCGCTGGAGGCGTTGTCCGCGATCGTGTCCGGCAGGGTGATCCTCCAGTCGGCGACGCGGGAGTCGATGACCTCCAGCGCCGGCAGCACGTACTCGACGGCGGCGACCGCGTCGGCGGCCGTCGCGCCCGGCCCGGCCAGCGGACGGCCCAGCACGAACGCGATCTCCGGTTCGATCCGCGGCTGGAGGAACCGTCCGGTGTCGATCGGGGCGCTGTCCTGGAAGAACATCGAGTCCAGCAGCACGCCGAAGTCCGGCTGGTCCACGCCCATCTGGCGCTGCATCGCGGCCGAGGTCAGCCCCACCTTGTGGCCTTTGATCCGCGCGCCCGCGGCGGTCCACGACTCGACCTGCGCGAGCTGGACCGCGTACGCGTCGGCCACCGACATGTCCGGATGGTCGGTCGTCAGCGGCGGGATGGGAGTGCGGGTCGCGTACGCGCCGAGCAGCGCGGCCGCGGCCTTCTCCACGGAACCCGGATCCATGGGGCGTCCTCTCGTAGGTGGCACTGGCGAGCCTCGCCCGTCCGGGCGGACGCGGGCAACGCGAGCGTCCCGCGAGGTGGGACACTGCCCTTATGACGACGTTCCTTGACCGGGTCGTCGCCGTACTGACCGCGTTCCGCGCGGACGACGACGGCCTCGGCGCCGCCGAGCTCGCCCGCCGCAGCGGCCTGCCGAAGTCGACCGCGCACCGGATCGCGCTCGACCTGGTGGACGCCGGGCTGCTGGAACGGCGGGGCGCTCGGGTGCGGCTCGGCCTGAGACTGTTCGAGATCGGGCAGCGGGTGCCGCGCCAGCGGGTGCTGCGGGACGCCGCCGTCCCGTACATGTCCGACCTGCGGGAGGCGACCCGGCAGACCGTGCATCTGGCGGTGCTGGAGGGCCGCGAGGTCGTCTACGTGGAGATCCTCGGCTCGTCGGGCGGGCCGCGGTTGCCGTCGCAGGTCGGCGGGCGGCTGCCCGCGCACGTGACCGGGGTCGGCAAGGCGATCCTGGCGTTCTCGCCGCCGGAGGTGGTGAAGTCCGTCCTGGGGGCCGACCTCGTCAAGACCAGCGAGCGGAGCGTCACCGCGCCGGGGCTGCTGGCGAAGGAGCTGGAGCGGATCCGGGACGAGGGCGTCGCCTACGACCGGGAGGAGTCGGGGAGGGGCATCGTGTGCGCGGCCAGCCCCGTCCTCGGCCCGGACGGTCTGGCGATCGGCGCGCTGTCGGTGTCGGGCTGGTCCACGAAGCTGCGGCCGTCCGTGGTCGCCCCGGCGGTGCACACCGCCGCGCTCACCCTGTCCCGCACGCTGGGCGCCGACTGACGGAACATCGAACGCGTGAGCAGGGCGGATGCCGTGACCGGCATCCGCCCTGCTTACGTGCTGGCCTTAGTGGCTCAACGTGCGTTGGCCTTGGGGTGGTCCTGGCTCAGCGCGTAGGTCTTGCCTCCGAAGGTGAGGGTGAAGTTGGACGGTGTCGCGATGGGGAGCTGGTAGCTCAGCGCGACGGTGGCGGAGGCGCCGTTGGCGATGCTCGACCAGCTCGGCACCGTGAGGGTCGCTTTATGGAAGTCGCCCTTCAGACCGCCGGTGTTGTTGCCCGTGTGCCCTGCCTGGACCTGGAGGGTCCAGCCGGTCTGCTGGGTCATGGTGGCGGGTGCGGAGGTGCCGTAGTCGAACTTGAAGACGGCGCCGCCCGGGATGGTCTGCCCGGAGTTGTTGGTGATCTTCATCTTCGGCGTGATCGGGTAGTTCCGGTCGCCGACGGGGAAGTCGACCAGCTCCACCTTGACGTCGAGGCGGTCGGCGGGCACGGGCTTGTCGGACTTGAGGTTCCCGTACGGGCTCGCGTTCTTGAGCTTGTCGTGGATCGTGTTGATCAGGGTCTTGCCCATGAAGTACTCGCCCTTGCCGTCGTTGCGGGACGGGTCCCAGGCGTAGTCGCCGGCGAGCTCCCAGATCATGATCCCGCCGATGCCCTTGTCGGCGACCCACTGGGCCTTGGCGGCGAGCGACTCCTCGTCCTCGGTGGACAGGAACACGCCCTCCTGGCTGTTCCACAGCCACGGCGCCTTCATGACGCTGCTGTACTGGCGGGTGTAGGTGCCGACGAGCCGGTCGTCGGGGTCGCTGGCCGGGTCGAGGCCGTAGGCGCCGATGTAGCTGCCGGAGATTCCCTTTTCGAGGTTCTTGGCGTGCCACATCGGGTTGCTGCCCGACGCCATTTCCTTGCCGTTCTCGTCAAGGTCGTGCCAGAGGTTGTCGATGCCGATGCCCCCGTCGCCGCACGGCGTCGTGGAACCGACGTCACCCGCGGTGCCCTTGGGGCACTTCTTCTGGTCGGGGAGCGCGGATTTGCCCCACAACCCGTTCGTGCCGCCCTTCACCTTCTGCCAGCCACGGGTGTAGAAGGGCACGCCGATGTTGATCCGGCCCGCCTGCATCGCGCCGCGGAAGTAGTGGTAGGCCCAGTCGGTATTCAGGTATCCGATGCCGTAGGTGCTGTAGACGCTGCCTTCCTGGAGTTCGTTGTCCTTGCCGTCGTCGAACAGGGCGGCGTTGGGACCGACGAAGTGGTTCCAGGTTCCGTGCAGGTCGTAGGTCATCATGTTGGCGTAGTCCAGGTACGGGACGACCTGGTAGCTGTCGTGCCCGCGCAGAATCCAACCGGAGGCCGACACGGCCGCGGTCAGCATGTAGTACTTGCCGTCGGCGGCGCTCGCCGCGTCGAGCTTCTCGCGCAGCGTCTTCATGAGCGCCACGTACCCGGCCATCAGCTTGGCGCGCCGCGGGTTGGAGAACGTGAAGTCGTCGGGGTGCCCGGCGTACTGCATCGAGGTGGCGTACTCGTAGTCGATGTCGGCGCCGTTGAAACCGTACTTGCGCAGGAACTCGACGACGGAGTCGGCGAAGGTGTTGATGCTCGCCTGGCTGTCGGTCATCTTGTAGAAACCGCCGGAGGCGACGCGCTTACCGTTGTCGTCGATGTAGCCGCCGGACTCCGCCCAGCCGCCGATGGAGATCAGCGTCTTGACGTTCGGGTGCTGCTTCTTGAACTTGTTGAGCAGGTTGAAGTGGCCCTTGTACGGGAACGCGGAGTCCATTTCCGCGCCCTTCACGTCCGGCCATTCCATTCCGGTCGCCGGGTTGGTGGGCTTGTCGCCGCCGACCGAGACCTTGTTCTGGTCGTTGACGTGCGCGAAGGCGTAGTTGATGTGGGTGACCTTGTCCCACGGGATGTCGCTGGCGAGGTAGCGCGGGGTGTTGTTCGCACCGGTCCGCCAGCTGGTGAAGTATCCGATGGCGCGACGCGGGTGGTCGGCGCCCATCTTCTCTCGACCCGCCTCGTCGTAGATCTCGCAGTACGGCGGCGTCACGCCGGGCGACTGGTACAGCCCGTCGGGGCGACAGTCCGCGTGGGCCGAGGCGGAACTCGGCGTCGAACTGGCGGAGGGCGGTACGGCGACGGCGAGGCCGAGCGTCAGCAGGAGCGCGGCACATCCGGTGAGGATCGCCCGGAGTGGGGAGCGGCTTGCGGCCACGGCAATCCTGTCCCTTCAATTATTAGGAAACTATACTAATTATTTGGACCATAACCGCACTTCAAGCCCATAGGCAAGCATTGAAATTTAACGCCGTCTTACAGAATGAACCGCCCCAGCCAGGGGGCCAGACCAGTGAAAGGACATTGTGAAGGAACGCTCCGCGCTCGAACGATCACGGATGGACACGGGGATCGTGGGACACGTGGGCCCGAACGGGATCATTCGAACGGGGTCTGATCCTCGCGGTCGTCGCCGGGGAGGTGGCGGGCCAGAAGCTGCGCGAGGTGCTCGCCGTCGCGCCCGGCGAGCTCGCGCAGTTGGGTTCGGCAGCTGAACCCGTCGGCGAGGACGACCCCGTCCGGTCCGGTCTCGCGGACGGCGGGGAGCAGGTTCTGCTCGGCCACCGCGACCGACACGTCGTGGTGCCCCTTCTCGACGCCGAAGTTCCCGGCGAGCCCGCAGCAGTTCCCGACCCTGCCGACGTCGGCCCCCGCCCGCCTGAGCAGCGCGGCGTCCTTCGTCCAGCCCATGACGGCGTGGTGGTGGCAGTGCGGCTGCGCGATTCCGGTGACCGCGGACAGGTCGGGCGGCGTCCAGTCGTCCGTCTCGTCGAGCAGTTCGGCGAGCGTCCGGGTCGCGGCGGCCACCTCGCGGGCGGTGGCCGCGTCCACCCCCCGGAGCAGTTCCTCGGCGTCCGAGCGCAGAACACCCGTGCACGACGGCTCCATCCCCACGACCCTCGCGCCGCGGCGGACGTGGGGCAGCAGCGCCCGGACGGCGTGCCGGGCCCGGGTGCGCGCGCCGTCCAGTTGCCCGGTCGAGATCCACGTGATTCCGCAGCACACCGGACGCTCGGTGACGGTGACGCGGTAACCCGCGTGCTCCAGCACCCGGACGGTCGCCCTGCCGACCTCGGGGGAGAAGGCGTCGGTGAAGCTGTCGACGAACAGCACCACGTCGCCGTTGCGCCCTTCCGGGCTGGGATGGGACGCGAACCAGCGGCGGAACGTCACCGGCGCGAACGCGGGCAGGGTGCGGCGGCGGTCGACGCCCGCGCTCCACGCGATCAACGGCCGCAGCGCGGCCGACCGCAGCGCCGCGTTCACGACCCTGATCGCCGGAGGCGCCTTGGCGGCGAGCCGCGTCCACCGGGGCAGCCATCCCAGCGCGTAGTGGGCGCGCGGACGGACCTTCCGCCGGTACCGCCGGTGCAGCGCCTCGGCCTTGTAGGACGCCATGTCGATGCCCGTGGGGCAGTCGGACGCGCAGCCCTTGCAGGACAGGCACAGGTCGAGCACGTCGTGCAGGGCTTGCGACGTCCAGCCGTCCGGGCCGAGGTTCCCGCTGACGACCTCCTGCAGCACGCGGGCCCGCCCGCGCGTGGAGTCCTTCTCCTCCCGCGTCGCCAGGTACGACGGGCACATCACGCCGCCCGCGCCCGTGTTGTCGGCGCGGCACTTGCCGATGCCCGTACAGCGGTGCACGGCCCGGGAGAGATCGCCGCGATCGTCCCGGTACGCGAGCGCCAGGCCGCGCGTCAGCGCGACGGTCGTCGCCGGGCGCAGGTCGGCGTCCACCGGTGCCGGACGCACGATGATCCCCGGATTGAGCAGGTCATCGGGGTCGAACACGTCCTTGACGGCCGCGCACAGCGCCAGCGCCTCGGCCGAGTACATGTGCGGCAGCAGCTCGCCACGGGCGCGGCCGTCGCCGTGCTCGCCCGACATGGTCCCGCCGTGCCGGGCCGCGAGCGTCGCCGCCTCGGTGAGGAACCCACGGAAGACGCGGGCGCCGTCGGCCCGGCCGAACGGGAAGTCGATCCGGACGTGGACGCAGCCGTCGCCGAAGTGCCCGTACGGGACGCCGAACAGGCCGTGGCCCACCAGCAGCGCCTCCAGTTCCCGCAGGTAGGGGCCGAGCCGCTCCGGCGGGACGGCCGAGTCCTCCCATCCGGCGTGGGCCTGCTCGCCGTCCGGGGTCCGCGCCACGAGGCCGGAGCCGTCCTCCCGGATCCGCCACAGCGCGTCGGCGAGCGCCATGTCCTCGACCGGCATCGAGTCGAGGCACCCGGACTCCTTGACGATCCGCCGGGCGGTGACGCGCAGCTCCTCGATCCGGGGCCCGGCGAGCTCCACGAGCATCCAGCCGGACCCGCGCGGCAGCGGCGGCACCGCGTGCGGGCCGCGCCGCTCCCGCACGACCCCGGTGATCCGCGAGTCGAGCCCCTCGCAGGCGACGGGCCCGTACGGCAGGATCGCCGGGACGGCGTCGGCCGCGTCGGCCATCGACGCGTATCCGAGGACGACCAGCAGCCGGCACGCGGGCTCGCGCACCATCCGCACCCGCGCCGCCAGTGTCAGCGCCAGCGTCCCCTCGCTGCCGGTCAGGGCACGGGCGACGTCGAACCCGTTCTCGGGCAGGAGATGTTCGAGGGAGTAGCCGGACACCTGCCGCCCGAACCGGCCGAACTCCGTCCGGACCAGCGCCAGATGCTCGCCGACGAGCCCACGCAATCGATCAAGAGCGGCGTTCCCCGCGTCGGGTCCCGCCCCCGGTATGTCGCCGAGGCGCAGCCGCTCCCCGGCGCCGGTGACGACGTCGAGACCGAGCACGTTGTCGCTGGTCCGCCCGTAGCCGAGCGCCCGCGACCCGCACGCGTTGTTGCCGATCATCCCGCCGAGCGTCGCCCGCGTCCGCGTCGACGGATCGGGCCCGAACCGCAGCCCGTGCGCCGCCGCCACCCGGTGCAGCCGCTCCTGGACGATCCCGGGCTCGACCAGCGCCGTCCCCGCGTCGGGGTCGATCTCCAGGACCCGGTCGACGTGCCTGCTGACGTCCACGACCACCCCGGGGCCGACCGCGTTGCCCGCGATGGACGTCCCGCCGCCGCGCATCGTCAGCGGCACCCGCGCGTCCCGGCACACCTCCAGCACCGCCGGAAGCTCGCCCGCGTCCCGGGGCGTCACCACGACCCGCGGCGGAACCCGGTACAGCGACGCGTCGGAGGAGTACATCGACCGGGCGAGCGTGGAGCCGTCGACCCCGCCGACCCCGGCCCGCCGCAGCGCGGCCACCAGCTCCGCGTGTTCGGGACGATCGGTCACGACTCCAACGGTAGTCGGTGCCCCTAGGCCGGTTCCGACTCGTCGGCCCGCTGCCGGGGCAGCCGCAGTTCGAGGGTCGGCGTCAGGGTCGCCTCCGCCACGAGGGCCTCGCGGGGCACCCGGCCCGCGGCGGCCAGGGCGCGGCCGACGGGAAAGGCGCGGGCGCTGGCGGGCAGGGGACCCTCACGGCCGCTGAGGAGCACCTCGACCCGCCCGGCGGCGTGCGGGTCGGTGGCCCGGGGCAGCCGTCGCAGTGTCTGGCGGGCGACCGCCTCCGCGCTGTCGTACAGCGCGGTGCCGGCGGGCAGCCGCCGCAGGATCTCCGGTGCCACCAGCGGATAGTGGGTGCACCCGAGGACCACGGCGTCGCAGTGGTGGGGGGTCCGCGCGGCGGCGTCGTCGATCGCCGCCGCGGCGGCGGCCACGTTCCCGTGGTCGATGGCCTCGGCCAGCCCGGGGCAGGCGACCCGCTCCACCGGCTTGCCGTTCGCGAACTCGGCGATCAGGCGGGTCTGGTAGCTGCTGGCCGTGGTCCGGACGGTCGCCCAGACCGCGATGCTCCGGCCCGCCGCCGCGGCCGGTTTCACCGCGGGGACGGTACCGATCACCGGTACCTCGGGCTCGAACTCCCGGCGCAGCACGTCGATCGCGGTGACGGTGGCGGTGTTGCAGGGCACGACGATCGCCTCGGCGTCCCGCCGGACCGCCTCGCGGGCGGCGGCGAACAGCCGGTCGGTGATGAAGGACGTGCTCCGCGGCCCCCACGGCGCGCCCTCGGGGTCCATGAGCAGCACCAGATCGAGCTCCGGAGCCAGATGCCGCACCCAACCGGCGGTGGAGAGAAGACCAAGCCCCGAATCGATCAATGCCACGGACACAGGGTCAAGTTATCAACCCCTCCGTCCCGCCCTCCGCCCGGTGGGCGGCCCTGCCGTCCCGGTCGCGCACACGGCGTCTCGCGGCGATACCACCCCTGGTTCACCCCTTGACCTGCTCTGCCGGGTCGTGCACACTCGCTTCAACCAGCGCACACTTGTGCGACGGACGAACCAGTTCCGTCGCCACCCGTTCACCGAAACGAGCTCCATGACCCCCGCAGAGGCGACGCGGGGCGGCAGGAGGGTCGCCGCCCCGCCCCACCCGAACCCGAAAGTCCCCGACCTGCGACTCCCGCCGCGAAGCTGCGACGCGCATTGCCATATCTTCGGTCCCGGTCATGTCTTCCCCTACCCGGAGGACCGGGCGTACGACCCTCCCGACGTCTCCAAGGACGATCTGCGCCGACGCCATGACCTGCTGGGCTTGGACCGTGCCATCATCGTCCAGTCCGCGGCCCACGGAACCGACCACTCGGCGCTGCTGGACGCGCTGCGCACCTACCCCGACGCGTACCGGGGCGTGGCGCTGCTGACCCCGCGGACCACGCCCGCCGAGGTCGCCGAGCTGCACGCGGCCGGGGTGCGCGGCGTGCGCGTGCAGTTCATGCCGCATCTCGGCCCCGGGCCGACGCCCGACGAGCTGCGCGCCGTCCTCGACCTCGTCCGCCCGTACGCCTGGCATGTGGCCTTCCACATCGCGGGAGACGCGGTCGTCGACATGTTCGACACGCTCCGGTCCACGGGACTGCCCGCGGTGATCGACCACATGGCCCGCGTCGACCTCGCCACCGGGCTGGACGGCGACCAGGTCCGGGCGCTGCGCCGGTTGCTCGACACCGGCGACGTGTGGGTCAAGCTCAGCGCGCCCGAGCGGCTGTCGACCGAGGGCCCGCCCTACGAGGACGCCGTCGCGCTGGCCCGCCTGCTCGCCGCGCAGGCGCCCGAACGGTGCCTGTGGGGCACCGACTTCCCCCACCCCAACGTGCCCGAGATGCCCGACGACGGCGTGCTGGTCGACCTGATCGAGCGGATCGTGCCGGACGAGACCGCCCGGCACCGCATCCTCGTCGCCAACCCCGCCGGGCTGGCCGACTTCCCGGCGGAGCCCCGATGACCCGGTTGCATCCGCGCGGCACGGTCTTCACCCGGGCGCCGAGACCGTCGGACGAGGTGCTGCGGGCCTACGACGATCTGGCGGTGGCGTCCGTCCACGAGGCGATGGGCCAGCGGAACCTGGTGCGCGGCGTCCGGCCGCTGGCGCCCGGCACCCGCGCGGTCGGCCGGGCCGTCACCGCGCTCGACCTGTCCGGCAGCAACCTCAGCCTGCACGCGATGCTCGAAGTGGCCGGACCCGGCGACGTCCTGGTGTGGACGTCGCAGCACGGGCCGGTGGACTCGGCGGTGTGGGGCGCCAACGTCAGCGAGTCGGCCGCGGCGCGGGGGCTGGCGGGCGCGGTGATCGAGGGCCATGCCCGCGACATCGCCGACATCGAACGGGTCGGGTTCCCGCTGTGGGCGCTGGGCGTGACCCCGGCCGCCACCGGCAAGACCCGCGCGGGCTGGGGCAACGTCCCCGTCGTGTGCGGCGGCGCGTACGTGCGGCCGGGCGACCTCATCGTCGCGGACGGCGACGGCGTCGCGGTCGTCCCGCTGGAGGACGCCGCGCGGGTCGCCGACGCCGCGGCCGCCCGGGACCTGCGGGAGACGACGACGCTCACGCCGCGCGTGCGCGAGGGCGAGTCGCTGTTCGCGGTCCGCGACTGGGCCGGCAACTTCCCCGCCGACGGCGGTCGCTTCGTCGACGCCGAATGGGATCAGGCCGGGCCGGAGCCCGGCGAGGAGAAACGGAACGGAGCGTAGATGAAGGCCGTCGTCGCCAAGGAGACCGGTCCGCCGAGCGTGATGACGTGGACGGACATGGAGCCGCCGCGACCCGCGCGTGACGAGTGCGTGGTGAAGGTCGAGGCGTGCGGGGCGTGCATGCACGAGGTGCTCGTCCGGCGCGGCGACCGGGCGCAGGGCACCGGTTTCCCGATCATTCCGGGTCACGAGGTCGTCGGCGAGGTGGTCGAGGTCGGCGCCGACGTCGTGGACTTCGCGGTCGGCGACCGGGTCGTCTCCAACCAGCGGCAGCGGGTCTGCGGCAAGTGCCGGGAGTGCCGGATGGGACGCGAGACCCGCTGCCCGCGCAAGGTGTTCCTCGGCGACATCGGGCTGAACGGCGGCTACGCCGAGCTGGTGGCGGTGTCGGACGGCAGCCTGGTGAAGGTGCCGCCGCGGCTCACGTCCCCGGACGTCGCCATCGCGTCCTGCGCCATCGGCACCGTGCTCAACGCGCTGCGGGACGTCGCGCGCCTGGAGCTGGGGGAGACGGTGCTGGTCACCGGGGCGGGCGGCGGCATCGGGCTGCACGCCATCCAGCTCGCGAAGGCCTCGGGCGCCCGCGTGGTCGCGCAGACCACCTCGCCCGGCAAGGTCGAGGCGGTCAGGGAGGCGGGCGCGGACGAGATCCTGCTCGTCGAGCGCGGCGCGGACTACAGCAAGAACGTCATGGAGGTCACGGACGGTCAGGGCTGCGACATCGTGCTGGAGAACGTCGGCGCGGTGTCGTTCCTGTCCAGCGTCAACACCCTCGCCCTCCACGGACGCCTCGTGCTGATCGGAGAGGTGCAGCGGACACCGCCGACGGTGGAGGCGGACCTGGTCGGCTGGCGCGGCCGTGACATCTCGATCCTGTCGGCGGCCAGCACCACCAAACGGCAGTTGGAGGACGTGCTGACCCTGATGGACCGGGGTCTGGTGACCCCGGTGGTGACCGACACGCTGCCGATGTCGGAGGCGCCGCGAGCCCACGAAATCCTGGAGAGCGGCTCGGTGACCGGCCGCATTCTCCTCGTCCCCGACACCGCCTGACGAAAGCCCGATGAACGCCGGATTGATTGGGAGGCAGGACCAGGATGGGACCTCGTAGATCGCGCTCTTTGGTGTTCCGGGTCGTGGCGGGGGCGCTCGCGGTCGCGTTGGCGGCGGCCGGATGCGGCGGCGACGGCGGCAATTCCCAGGAGGACGGCGAGAACCTGCGGACCGTGAAGGTCGCGCTGTCCATCAAGGCGATGAACTCCAGTTTCGCGGCCATTTCGGTGGCCCGCTACCTCGGCTACTTCAAGGAGGAGGGGCTCAAGGTCGAGACCACGTTCACGCCCGGCTCGACGCAGGCGATCCAGGCGGTGGCCGCCGGGCAGATGGACATGGCCGCGCCCGTCCCGCAGGCCCTGATCCCGGACGCGGTGAAGAACAACTCCGACCAGCGGATGTTCTTCAACTGGGCGCGGTCGCAGGTGGCCAGCTTCGCCGTGGAGGCAAACAGCCCCATCCGGAACTGGGCCGACTTCAGGGGCAAGAAGATCGGCGCGCAGAGCCTGGGCAGCGGGACGATCCCGCTGGCCCAGGCGCTGCTGCGGGAGCAGGGCATGGACCCGGACAAGGACGTCAAGTTCGTGTCGGTGGGGCTGGAGGCCGGGGCGTACCACGCGTTGCAGAGCAAGCGGGTGGACGCGCTGATGCTGTTCGACTCGCAGTACGCGGCGATGGAGAACCTCGGCGCCAAGCTCCGCTATTTCAAGTCGTCGCTGTCCCAGCAGCTGTTCTCCACCGGGTTCTCCGCGAAGCAGTCGTTCATGAAGGCCAACCCGAAGGTGATCGAGGGGTTCGGCCGGGCGATGGCGAAGGCGAACGTCTTCACCACCGCCAATCCCGAGGCCGCCATCAAGATGATGTACGAGGTCTACCCCAAGACGAACATCCCCGGCATTCCCGAGGACAAGAAGATGGAGGACAACAAACGGATCCTCGCGCTGCGCACCACGCACGTCACCAGCGGCAATCCGGACGCGGGCAAGAACTGGGGTTCCTTCCCCGAGGAGGGCGTGAAGGCGTGGAGCGACTTCTCGGTCGCCACCAAGCTGACCCCCACCGCGTTCAAGGCGGAACAGTTCGTGACCAACGAGTTCGTGCGGGCGTTCAACGCTTTCGACGCCCAGAAGATCAAGACCGCGGCGAAGAACTACAAGTTCGAGGGCTGACATGACCACGACAGAGCACGCGGTGGAACTCGCCGGTCTGCGTCACGTGTTCGCCGGGCGGGGCCGGGGGCGGCGGGCCGTCCAGGACACCGAGGCGGTCAGGAACGTCGACCTCACCGTCCGGCCCGGCGAGTTCGTCAGCATCGTCGGGCCGAGCGGCTGCGGGAAGAGCACCATCCTGAAGATGATCGCCGGTCTGCTCCGTCCCACCCACGGCACCGTGCGGGTCTGGGGCGAGCCGGTCACCGGGCCGCGCCGCGACATCGGCATCGCGTTGCAGGACGCGACGCTGCTGCCGTGGCGTGACGTGATGGCGAACTGCCTGTTCCCCGTCGAACTGCACGGCAAGGTCACCGACGCGGCCCGCGAACGGGTGTCGGGACTGCTGGAACGGGCCGGGCTCGCGGGCTTCGAGACGCGGCGGCCCAAGGAGCTGTCCGGCGGGATGCGGCAGCGCGTCGCCATCTGCCGGGCCCTCGCCGACGATCCCAGGCTGCTGCTGCTCGACGAGCCGTTCGGCTCTCTGGACGCGCTGACCAGGGAGCAGATGAACATCGACCTGAACCGCATCTGGCGGGAGACGGAGAAGACCGCCCTCCTGATCACGCACGGGATCGACGAGGCGGTGCTGCTGTCCACCCGGGTGGTGATCCTCTCCGAGCGTCCCGGCACCGTCGTGGAGGTCGTCACCCCGCCGTTCCCCAGGGAACGGACCAAGGAGCTGATGGCGACGCCGGAGTTCGCCGAGGTGTGCGGGCAGGTCCGGGACCGCCTGTTCGCCGCCGAGTCGAAGGTCGGCGGATGACCGCGCCGTCCGCCGACGCGCGTTCCGTCGCCCCTCCCCGGCTGGACGGGCACCCGGACGGGGAGGCGCGGAGCGCGTCCGCGGCGGTGCGCTGGGGCGGCCTGGTGGTGGTCACCGCCGCCCTGCTCGCCGCCTGGCAGATCCTGCCGTCCGGTGTGCAGGGCGACGGCAGTTCCGTGCCGAAGCTGGACGCGGTGCTGAAGGCGCTCGGCCCGTCCGGCGAGTGGGGCGAGTACCTGCGGGCGCTGCGCACGACGCTCGGCGAGGCGTTCTTCGGCCTGCTGATCGGCTTCGTCGCCGGGGTGGTGCTCGGGGTGCTGCTCGGCGAGTCCCGGATCCTGCGGCAGGGCTTCTACCCGTACGCGGTGGCGTTGCAGGCGCTGCCGCCGATCGCGCTGGCCCCGATCTTCGTGATCTGGTTCGGGCTCGGCATGGAGTCCAAGATCGGGCTGGTCGGCGCGGCCACGCTGTTCCCCATCCTGGTGAGCACGATGGCGGGGGTCGCCGAGACCGACCGGGGCCGGATCGAGATGGCCACCGCGTTCGGCGCGTCCCGATCCCAGATCCGCCTCAAGATCGTTTTCCCCGGGCTGGTGGTGCCGATCTTCTCCGGGTTGGAGATCTCGGTGGTGCTGTCGTTCCTCGCCGCCATCGCCGGTGAGCTGATCAGCGCCAACGCCGGCGTCGGCGTGATCCTGCAGGTGTACCAGCGCGACTTCCGGCTGGCCGAGGAGTTCGCCGTGCTGGTGATCCTCGTCGCGGTCGGGCTGGCCCTGGCGCTGCTGGTGCGGCTCGCCCGGCACTTCGTCCTGGAGCGGATGCCCAATGAGTGAGGCCAGATGAGTGAGGTGGCCCATGAGTAAGGTGACGCCCGCGCCGGACCGCGTCCGGCGCAGGGAGCCCGCCGCCGCCCGCAGACCCCTGGGCACCGGGCTCGCCGCCCGCGCGGCGTTCCTCCTGCTGCCGCCCGTGGTCGTCGGGGTGGTCGGGGTCCTGCTGATCCAGCTCGTGATCTCCCGCTTCGAGATCAGCGGGGTGGTGATCCCCAAGCCCACCGACGTGTTCGAGGTGATGCGCTCGGAGATCTTCATGGAGCAGATCGGGGAGAGCACCTGGCAGACGTGGAAGGCGACGCTCATCGGGTTCGTGCTGGGCGCCGGGTCGGGCGTCGTGCTCGGCACGCTGATGGCCGAGTCCCGCCTCGTACGGTTCGTGCTGTACCCGTACGTCGTCGCATTCCAGTCACTGCCCAAGATCGCGCTCGCCCCGGTGTGCGTGCTGTGGCTCGGGTTCGGGCTGACGATGAAGTTCAGCTTCGCGGCGATGCTGGCGTTCTTCCCCGCCGTGATCGCGACGCTGGCCGCGCTGTCCACGGTTCCGCGGACGCGGCTGGAGATGGCGACGGCGTTCTGCGCGAGTCCCCGGCAGCGGTTCTTCCGCGTCTCGCTGCCGTCCGCGATGCCGGGAATCGTGTCCGGGCTGGAGATCAGCATGGCGTTCGCGCTGATCGGCGCGATCGTCGGCGAGTTCGTCGCGCCCTCGGCCGGCGGGCTCGGCCAGCTGCTCCTCACCTACAGCGAGGCGATCAACGTGGCCGCCGAGTTCTCGGTGCTGGTCGTGCTGATGGTGCTCGGCGTCCTGCAGAACAAGATCCTCTTCGGCGTCGTCCGCGCGGGCACGGAACGGTTCTTCGAGTCGTCCCGATGACGCGCCGGGCCGGGGCGATGTGCGGATCCGGGTCGGGGCGGGCGATAACGTCCGGTCGACCGATCCAGATCACGTCATCGCCGTTCCGTCGCCCGGAGGTCGCTCTTGCTCGCCGTCACCACCGCCGATCTGCGGATCTTCCTGCATGTGCTCGCCGCGACGATCTGGGTCGGCGGGCAGATCACGCTCGGCGCGCTCGTGCCCGCGCTGCGCGGACACGAGGGCGTCACCAAGATCGCCGCGCGCCGCTTCAACACGATCGCCTGGCCCGCCTTCGCCGTCCTGGTGCTCACCGGCGTCTGGAACATCACGGCGGGCGACCTCGGCGGCGCCGCGCGGCGGACCCTGGAGGTGAAGCTGGCGTTCGTCCTGCTGTCCGGGGTCGCCGCGTTCCTGCACACACGCGCCTCGTCGAAGGCAGGGCTCGCCGTCTGGGGCGCGCTCGGCGCGGTCGGCGCGCTGGCCGCCCTGTTCTTCGGCGTCCAACTCGGCTGAGTTCGCCGGGCGGGGGGCGAACCGCGGAGGCGGCCGGATCCCGGGGTCGGTGCAAGGGAGTGGTCATCCACCTCGGGACCCGACCGCCCCTTGGGTCCTCGCGGTGCTGGGTCGCCGTGTCGGAACGACCGGGGGCGTACGGCCGGAATCCTTCTGGACGAACGCGAGGAATTCGAAGCCTAACTCCGCCCGTCAGCGGGGTGTAATGACACGGTGCTTACAGTTGTTTCCCACTGGTGTATAGAACGCGACGTGGCAAAATCACCCACCGGGGCGGGTGTGGCCTGAATCACGTCCGGTTCCGTCCGTCCGCGCGAGCGGGACAATGGGCCGTGTGAGAGTCGTGGCCATCTCCGACACGCACGCTCCCAGGCGCTGGAAGTCGTGCCCGCCGCGCGTGGCCGAGCACCTGCGCGGCGCGGACGTGATCCTGCACGCCGGAGACGTGTGCGTCAGCTCCGTGCTGGACGAGCTGGCGGAGTTCGCGCCCGTCCACGCCGTCCTCGGCAACAACGACGGCCCGGACGTCGCCGAGTGGGGCGCCCCCGAGCGGCTCGAACTCGACCTCGACGGCCTCGCCGTCGCGATGGTCCACGACAGCGGTCAGGCCCGGGGCCGCACGGCCCGGATGCGGCGCTGGTTCCCCGGCGCCGACCTGGTCGTCTTCGGCCACTCGCACATCCCGCTGGACGAGACCGGCGACGGCGTCCGCGTCTTCAACCCCGGTTCGCCCACCGACCGGCGCCGCCAACCGCACGGCACCCTCGGCCTGCTCGACATCCGCGACGGCCGCCTCACCGGCGCGAGGATCGTTCCCGTCACCTGACACCGAAACGGGGGCCCGGCATGGGCGATGACCAGGCGGACCGCGTGACCGTGCACGTCGACGGCGGGGTCGCCGACGTGCGGCTCGACCGCCCCGAGAAACTGAACGCCCTCGACATGGCCATGTTCGGCGCGCTCGCCGAGACCGGTGAGGCGCTCGCCGCGGACCCGTCCGTCCGCGCCGTCGTCCTGTCCGGCGAGGGCCGCGCGTTCTGCGCCGGGCTGGACTTCGCCAACTTCGCCGCCATGGCCGCCGACGCCCCGCCCGCCGGAGCGAGCGCCCGGTTCCGGCGGCTGGTGAACGACATCACCGCCCGTGAGCCGGGCCGCGCCACCAATCTCGCCCAACAGGTGGTGCACGTGTGGCGGGAGATGCCGCAGCCCGTCATCGCCGCCGTCCACGGGCACGCCCTCGGCGGCGGTCTCCAGATCGCGCTCGGCGCCGACATCCGGATCGTCGCGCCCGACGCGACGCTGTCCGTCCTGGAGATCCGCTGGGGCCTGGTGCCCGACATGACGGGGACCGCCGCGCTGATCCGCCTCGTCGGCGAGGACGTGGCGAAGGAGCTCACCTTCACCGGACGCATGATCACCGGCGCGGAGGCCGTCCGCCTCGGCCTCGCGACCCGGGCCGCGGACGACCCGCGCGCCGCGGCGACCGAGCTCGCCCGCGAGATCGCCGGTCACAGCCCGGACGCCGTCCGCGGCGCGAAACGCCTCCTCAACCGTGCCGCGGACGGTGACCTCGCCGGACAGTTCCTCGAAGAATCCCGCACGCTGGACGCCCTGCGCGGTTCCCCCAACCAGGTCGAGGCCGTGCGCGCCTACTTCGAGAAGCGCCCCCCGAAATTCACCGACCCTCTTTGACGCCATTCAATTCGTCCCCATGAATAGCGGAAAATCGCGCCCTACAGTCGGAAGTGGCGTGCTTCAGCGCCGATGACGCCGCACGGAGAGCGCCTGGGGGAGTAGGATGCGACCGACTCGAATTAGTCGGGGGCCGTCCCATTTCCGGGCGGCCCTCGACGCGTGTCGTGCGGCCGGGAAGTAGGCTGCAGGAGTCCACGGAACCAGCTTCTAGAACAGTGACGGACGTGATGAGCGCGGAAGAGGACGGTCGCGGCGGCGACGACCGCGAGCGGCGGGGCGGCGACGGGAGGCGGAACCCGTCCGCCCGTCGTGGAGGCGGCGCCCGGGGCGGGCCCGGGGGCCCCGGAGCCCGCAAGGGCGGCGGTCCGCGCGGAGGCGGTTTCCGGGGCGGCGCGCCCAAGGGCGGTCGCGGCCGTCCGGGCGCCGGCCGCCAGGACCGGGACACGCGCGGCCGGGATGCGCGTGGCCGGGACACACGCGGCGAACGCGACGAACGCGCTCCACGCGGTGAACGCGCCGAGCGTGGTCCACGCGGTGAACGTTTTGAGCGCGGTCCACGTGGTGAACGCGCCGAGCGCGGTCCACGCGGTGAACGCGCCGAACGCGGTCCACGCGGTGAACGCGCCGAACGCGGTCCACGCGGTGAACGTTTTGAGCGCGGTCCACGCGGTGAACGCGCCGAACGCGGTCCACGCGGTGAACGTTTCGATCGCGGTCCACGCGGTGAACGCGCCGAGCGTGGTCCACGGGGGGACGGCCGTCGGGAGTACGGGGCCGGTGGGCCGCGCGGTGAGCGGCGGGACGCACGCGCCGGAAAGGGCTCGGGCGGAGGGCCGCGCCGTGACGGGCGTCCGGAGGGTCCCCGGGCGGGTGGACGCCGGGGTGAGCGGCGGTTCGAGGAACGCCCGAAGGGCCGCCGACCCCAGGACCGGGACGAGCGCGGCGGCGGACGGTTCGGCGGCAAGCGTCAGGAGCGTCCGGGAGACCGCGACAGGCGCGGCGGCGGACGCTCCTACGGACCGCCCCGCGACCGCCGGGCGCGCACCGAGGAACGGGAGCGGCCGGCGCCCAAGCATGATGATCCGCTCCTGCCGGACGACGTGACGGGCGAGGAACTCGACCCGGACGCCCGTGCCGAGCTGCGCACCCTGCCCAAGGACCTGGCCACGAAGGTCGCCCGGCACCTCGTGATGGCCGGGCGGCTCGCCGACGAGGAGCCCGAGCGGGCCCACCGGCACGCGCGGGCCGCGCGCCGCCTCGCGTCCCGGGTCGGGATCGTCCGGGAGGCCGCCGGCATCGCCGCGTACCACGCGGGCGAGTGGGCGGAGGCGCTCGCGGAACTGCGGGCGGCGCGCCGGCTGAGCTCGGGCGACGACGCGTACCTGCCGGTGATGGCCGACTGCGAACGCGGGCTCGGCCGTCCCGAACGCGCCCTCGACCTGATCAAGTCGCCGGAGGCGCGGAACCTCGACCCGATGGGCCGCGTCGAGCTGCGCATCGTGGAGTCGGGCGTGCGCCGCGACCTCGGCCAGCGCGACGCGGCGGTCGTGACGCTACAGATCCCCGAACTGCGCGACAGGCGCCTGCGGCCCTGGTCGGTGCGGCTGTTCTACGCCTACGCGGACGCGCTGGAGGAGGCCGGGCGGCGCAGCGAGGCGGCCGACTGGTTCGCCCGCGCCGCGGCGGCCGACCGGGACGGCGAGACCGACGCCGCCGAACGGTACGCCGAACTCGACGGCCTCCACATCGTCGACACCGAGGAGGCCGACACCGAGGAGGCCGACACCGGTGACGGTGCCGAGGCGGTGGCGGAGGCGGTGGGTGCGCCGGGGACGTCGGCGGTGTTCCTGGAGCCGACGGCGCCCGCGGTCGAGGAGGAGCCGCCGCCCCCGGAAGACTGAGGTCGCGCGGACGGGCCGTTCAGGCGCCCCTGTCCAGGGCGTGCAGGATTCCGGCGACGTTGCTCTCGACGCTGTTCAGCATCTCGTGCTTGGCGGCCACGTCCGGGTCGGCGTCGTCGCTCAGGACGGCGTACCGGTCCTTGGTGCGCTCGACGACCATCGCGACGGCGTGGTCGAGGTCGAGACCCCGGTCCTTGGCGTCCCGGACGGTGTCGACCCAGACCCGCAGTTCCTCGGCCGAGCGCTCCAGCGTCCCCTCGACCTCCGCGACGGGCCCGTAATGCGCGAACAGCAGCCGCTGCGGGCCCAGTGACCGGAACCGTTCGAGCGACGCCAGCGCGGTGTCGAGGTCGAAGTCGGGCGGCGGTGTCGAGGGCCGCACGTCCGCGGTCTCGGGGATGTAGACGCCCGCCGCGTCACCGACGTACAGGTCTCCCGTCTGGGAGTCCATCAGGCCGACGTGGTGTTTGGCGTGGCCCGGGGAGTAGTGCGACTCCAGCCGCCGCCCGCCGCCGAGGTCGACCGTTCCGGTGTCCTCGACGGCCCGGATCCTGGCCGCGTCCGTCGGCTTCAGCTCACCGAACAACGTGTCGAGGCTGTCGCCGTACACCATCCGGGCGCTGCGCATGAGCCGCTCCGGGTTCGCGAGGTGCCGGGCGCCCTTCTCGTGGACGACGACCTCCGCGCGGGGGAACGCGCGGGCGATGTCACCGACGCCGCCCGCGTGGTCGAGGTGGATGTGCGTGACGACCACGCTCGCCAGATCGTCCGGGCCGACGCCCAGTTCCCGCAGCGCTCGCCGTACGACGGGCGCCGAGCCGGACGTGCCGGGCTCCACCAGGCACGGCCGGTCGGACAGGATCAGGTATCCGGCGGTGATCCCGGCGTATCCGGCCATCCGCGTGTCGATCTCGTAGACGTCCCCGCCGAGCGGCGTGATCGTGGTCGTGGTGTCCATCGGCTGGGCATCCTCTCCGGTGGTGCGCGGGCCGCCGCCCCTCAGGGGTCGAGGAGGCGCAGGACGAGTCCCGTGCGGGGCTTCGGGCCGAACGAGGTGGACTTGCGGGGGACGCGTTCGCCCGCGTCCGCGACGGCCAGGACGTCCTCGACCCTGAGCGGGTTCAGGACGACGGCCGTCCCGCCCGCGGCGCGGGCGCGCTCGATCGCGGCGGACGGATCGTCGTGCACGACCTGGATCGCGTCCTCGTTCTCGGGGACGTTCCACAGGTTCCCGACGAGGAGATGGTCGAGGACGGCGGTGTCGAGCCCACGCCAGCGCGGCGAGTGCTCGAACGGCATGGAGTGGCTCAACGCGCCCGGCTCGGGCTCGGTGAGCAGGTGCAGGGTGTCGCCGCCGCCGAGGAGGAACGCGGGCCCGCGTTCCTCCTCGGCGGACGCGAACACGTCCGCGAGCGCTTCGAGGGCGGCCGGCTCGTCCGCGAAGTCGGTGACGCGGAACACCGCGCGGGCCCGCGCCAGCGCGTCGCCCGGACGGAGCCCCGGCAGGACGCGGTGGATCGCGGCCAGATGCGGCGGGTAGCGGGTGGAGTCGACCAGCATGGCCAGGCCCGCGTCCCACGGGCCGGGGCCGTCGCCGGCGGCGTGCCGGTGGGCCTGGAGGGCGCGGTAGGTGGCGTACCGGTGGTGGCCGTCGGCGATGAGCGCCCGCCTGCCGCGCAGGTCGGCGGCCACCCGCGCGTGCAGCGCGGGATCGGAGATGCGCCACAGCCGGTGCGTGAGCCCGTCGTCGGCGCGGAAGTCCAGCAGGGGCGTGTCCTCGGACGCGTCGTCGACGATGCGGGCCGCGTCGCCGCCGCCCTCGTACACCAGGAAGATCGGCTCCAGGTTGGCGTTGGCGGCCCGCATCAGCGCGAGCCGGTCGCGGACCGGGCCGGGGAACACGTTCTCGTGCGGGAGCACCACCCCGTCGGACTCGGGGCGAAGTCCGAGGGCCCCGATCAGGCCGCGCTGGAGGACCGTCCCGTCGCGGGCCGCCTCGTACACGTACAGGGCGGGGTCGGGGTCGATGGCGAGGGCGCCCTCGTCCAGCCACCGGCGCAGCCGCCGTCCCGCCGCGTCGTAGCTCTCGCCGGCGGCGCGCGGCAGGTTCAGCCGGACGATGTTGTGGCCGCCGCTCGCCAGCAGCCGCGACGCCGTCGCGTCGTCGATCAGATCGTAGGGGGGCGTGGTCACCGACGCCGGGTCGCCCGCGATCTCCGGGACGAAGCGGACGCCGCGGAAGGGAGCCAGTTCCAGCGCGCCGCCCGTCCGCGGCGCGGACGTGCCGAAGATCCGGGCGCTGAACTCCTCCGGTCCGAGGCCGGAGGGGAGGTCGTCGTCCATCCCGGGCATGCTAATCGTCGGAGGGCGTTCGGAGGCCCGGCGGGTACGGTCGAATTCCGAGGGGAGGTCCACATGGAAGATCAAGTTCCTGGACGGTCGGAGGATTCCCCAGGGGACGATCCGGGCGGGCACGCGGCCCCGCCCGCCGGAGGCGTCTACGAGTGGTACACGCGGGGCCTGGAGCTGCTCAGGACGGGCAGCGCGGCGGCGGCGCTGCAACTGCTGGCCAGGGCCGCCGACGCCGAGCCGGGGTCCCACAGCATCCGGGAGGCGCTCGCCCGCGCCCAGTTCGGGGCGCGGCGGTTCGACGCGGCGGCGGAGAGCTTCCGGTGGATCGTCGAGGCGGAGCCCGCCGAGGACTACGCGCGGTTCGGCCTCGGACTGTCCCTGAGCCGGATGGGCGACTTCGAGGGCGCGGTGGAGCATCTCGCGCTCGCCGCCGCCATGCGTCCCGAGAACCGCGACTACGCGAACGCGCTGCGGCACGCCAGGGCCACCCTGGAGTACCGGCGCCGATGAGGAGCCCGATGAAGGAAAGCGACACCCCCCTCTGCGAGGCGTACGACGTCGCCCTGCTCGACCTCGACGGGGTCGTCTACGTCGGCCGCCGGGCCGTCCCGGCGGCGGCGGAGTCGCTCGCCAAGGCCCGCGCGGCGGGCCAGCGGCTGGCGTTCGTCACCAACAACGCCTCGCGGACCCCGTCCGCGGTCGCCGCGCTGCTCACCGACGTCGGCGTCCCGGCGGACGCGGCGGACGTCGTGACCTCGGCGCAGGCCGCGGCGCGGCTGCTCGCCGAACGGCTGCCCGCCGGGTCGCCGGTGCTCGTGGTGGGCGGCATGGGCCTGCGTCACGCCCTGTACGCGCGGGGGCTGCGCCCGGTGTCGACGGCGGCCGGGCGGCCCGCGGCCGTCGTGCAGGGCTTCCACCCGGACCTCGGGTACGGGCTGCTCTCAGAGGGGGCGAAGGCCGTCACGGCGGGCGCGCTGTTCGTCGGCTCCAACGGCGACCTCACCATCCCCGGCGGCGACGGGCCCCCGAACCCCGGGAACGGCGCCCTGCTCCGCGTGATCAGCTCCGCGACCGGCGTCGAACCGATCGTCACCGGCAAGCCGGAGCGCCCGCTCCACCAGGAGTCGATCCTGCGCACCGGCGCGCGGAACCCCCTCGTCGTCGGCGACCGTCTCGACACCGACATCGAGGGCGCCCACAACGGGGGCGCCGACAGCCTCCTGGTCTTCACCGGCGTCACCGAACCCCTGGACGCCCTCACCGCGCCCCCGAACCGGCGGCCGACGTACCTGGCGCCCGACCTGACCGGGCTCCTCGTCCCGCACCCGCGGACCGTCCGGGACGGCGACGCCCACCGCTGCGGAGGCTGGACGGCCCGACGCGACGGCGACACGTTCACGGTCACCGGCTCGGGCGACCCCTACGACGGTCTCCGCGCCCTCGCGTCCGCCGCCTGGGCCACCGACGAACCCCCGCCCCGGGCCGCCCTCGCCGGTGCCCTGGAGTCCCTGGCGCCGTAGCTACAGGACCTTGCGGAGGCGGAGCAGGTCGAAGATGCTCGCCTCGATCTTGAGCCTGCCCTCGGCCCACGCCCTGGTCGGGTGCAGGTCGTCGTCGGCCATCGCGACGAGGTCGTCGCTGTCCACGGTGAGCCGCACCTGGGCCTCCCGCGGATCGCCGTCGGGCTCGAACGGGTCGAGGCCGCCCTGGTGCAACCGGGTGCGGTACGCCACCCCGAGGTCCGCGACGCGGCAGCTGATCGTCCGCTCGACGGCGTGCTCGGCGAGCCGGTCGGCGTCCACGTCCGCCAGCCGCGCCGCGATGCGTCCGAGCGCCGCCAGGCACTCCTCCTCGTTCGCCATGGTCAGGCCGTTCCCCGTTCCGTCGACAACGGTGTCGTTCAGGGACGGTAGCGTTCAGCATGAGCCGGAAGCGACTCGTCCCGGGCGCCGGGGGTCCACTGGGAGGTAAACGTGATGTCCGACGAGGTCGCGCGGGAACCGGACGTCCCCGACGTCCCGGCCGCGCCGCCGCCCGACCCGACGGGCGATCCGCGCGTGGACGCCGCCGTCGCCCGCCTCACCGAACTGGCCGGACGACCCGTCCCCGAGCATGTGGAGATCTTCGAGGCCGTCCACCAGCGGCTCCAGGAGCTCCTCGCCTCCGCCGACCACGACCCCGAAGACCATGACCACCGACCATGACCAGCGACCATGACCACTAGGCGGCGGCTGGACGCGGAGCTGGTCCGGCGCGGCCTGGCGCGCTCCCGCGAGCACGCGTGCCGCCTGATCGACGACGGGCGGGTCCGGGTCGGCGGCCGGCCGGCGGCGAAGGCGGCGACGCAGGTGGAGACCGCCGCGGCCATCGTCGTCGCCGACGCGGACGACGGCCCCGAGTACGTCTCCCGCGGCGGCCACAAGCTCGCGGGCGCCCTCCGGGCGTTCGAGGGCCTGGACGTGTCGGGCCGCGTATGCCTGGACGCGGGCGCCTCCACCGGGGGGTTCACCGACGTCCTGCTGCGCGCCGGCGCGGCGCACGTGTACGCGGTCGACGTCGGGTACGGCCAGATCGCCTGGTCCCTGCGGACGGACCAGCGCGTCACCGTCCTGGAACGCACGAACGTCCGCGACCTGCGCCCCGGCATGCTCGGCGACACGCCCCCCGGCCTCGTCGTGGGCGACCTGTCGTTCATCTCCCTGAAACTCGTGCTCGGGCCGGCGCGCGACTGCGCGGCGCCCGGCGCCGACTTCGCGCTGATGGTGAAACCGCAGTTCGAGGTCGGCAAGGACCGGGTCGGCGCGGGCGGCGTCGTCCGCGACCCGGAGCTGCGCGCCGAGGCGGTCAGGGACGTGGCCCGGCACGCGGAGACGCTCGGGCTCGGCGTCCGCGGCGTGACGGCGAGCCCGCTGCCCGGCCCGTCCGGCAACGTGGAGTACTTCCTGTGGCTGCGGGCCGACGCCCCGCCGCTGGACGAGTCCGCCCTCGCGAAGGCCATCGCGGACGGCCCCCGGTGACCGGCACGGTGATCTGCACGATGATCGTGTACGGCCCGCGGCCCGTACGAAGTGCGTGCGAAGCGGGAACGTCTCCGCCGGGGATGTTCGTCCTGATGTCTGTACGCCCGAGAACGCCGGGGAGTGGGGCGAGAGCATGAGCAAGAGATCGGTGCTGGTCGTGGCGCACACCGGACGGCCGGAGGCGATCCGCAGCGCGCATCTCGTCGTCGAGCGGCTCAGCGAGGCCGGGATCCGCGTGCGGGTCCTGGACGGCGAGGCCGAGGAGATCGGCGCCACGGGCGTGGAGGTCATGCCCAGCACCGCGGCCGCGGCCGAGGACGCCGAGGTCGTCATGGTCCTCGGCGGCGACGGGACGCTGCTGCGCGCCGCCGACCTGACCCGCACCGCCGGCACCCCGCTCCTCGGCGTCAACCTCGGCCATGTCGGGTTCCTCGCGGAGGCGGAGCGCGACGACCTCGCCGCCACCGTCGACCGGGTCGTGACCCGCCGCTACGACGTCGAGGAGCGGATGACCGTCGACGTCGTCGTCCGCCTCAACGGCACGGTCACCGGCCACACGTGGGCGCTGAACGAGGCGAGCATCGAGAAGGCCGAGCGGGAGCGGATGCTGGAGGTCGTCGCCGAGATCGACGGCCGGCCCCTGTCGAACTGGGGCTGCGACGGGGTGGTGTGCGCGACGCCGACCGGGTCGACCGCGTACGCGTTCTCCGCCGGGGGCCCGGTCGTCTGGCCGGAGGTCGAGGCGATGCTGGTCGTGCCGATCAGCGCCCATTCGCTGTTCGCGCGTCCGCTGGTGGTGTCGCCGCGGTCGCTGGTCGCGGTGGAGGTGCTGCCCGGCACGCCCCGCGCCGTCCTGTGGTGCGACGGGCGCCGCACCCTCGACGTGCCGCCCGGCGCGCGGGTCGAGGTCCGGCGCGGCGCCGAGCCGGTGCGGCTGGCGCGGTTGCACCTCACCCCGTTCACCGACCGCCTCGTCACGAAGTTCGGGCTGCCCGTCACGGGCTGGCGCGGCCGGGTCAGGCAGCCCGCCCGACCGACCCCTCCATTGGAGGACTCGCAGGTCGCGGACGCCTCGACGATCGGCGGGGAGGCGCCGGGCGAGCAGAGGGGATAATCTCCACAGGCGCGATCCGGGATCTGTTTGCGGAGGGTTGTGACGCTGGTGCGCCCGATGGTCGATGAGGTGCGGATCGAGGGCCTCGGAGTGATCGATGAGGCCGTGCTCGACCTGTCCCCGGGGTTCAACGTCGTCACCGGCGAGACGGGGGCCGGCAAGACCATGGTGGTCACCAGCCTCGGTCTGCTGTTCGGCGGCCGCGCCGACCCGCAGAGGGTCAGGCCCGGCGCGGACCGCGCCACCGTGGAGGGCCGGATCGTCGTCGATCCCGGCGGCCGCGTGGTGGAGCGGGTGGAGGAGTCCGGCGGCGAACTGGACGACGGCGCGTTGATCGTGACGCGTTCGGTGTCGGCGGAGGGCCGGTCCCGCGCGTTCCTCGGCGGCCGGTCCGTCCCCGTGAACGTGCTGATCACCATCGCCGACGACCTGGTCGCGGTGCACGGGCAGTCCGACCAGCAGCGGCTGCTTCAGGCGTCCCGGCAGCGCGGCGCCCTCGACCGCTACGCGGGCGCCGCGCTGACCAAGCCGATGCGCGCCTACACCAAGGCGTACCAGCGGCACCGGCAGGTCACCGCGCTGCTGGACGAGCTGACCACCCGGGCCCGCGAACGCGCCCGGGAGGCGGACGCGCTCCGCTTCGGCCTGGAGGAGATCGAGAAGGTCGATCCGAAGGAGGGCGAGGAGGCCGACCTCGCCGCCGAGGAGGAGCGGCTCGGGCACGCCGACGCGTTGCGCGGCGCCGCCGACACCGCGCACGAGGCGCTGCTCGGCGACCCGGCCGCGGCGATCGAGGCGGCGAACGTGACGAGCCTGCTCGGCCAGGCCCGCAACGCCTTGGACGCCGTCCGTGACCACGACCCGGAGCTCGCGGCGCTCGCCGACCGGCTCGCCGAGGCGGGGTACCTCGTCTCCGACGTCGGCACCGACCTCGCGTCCTACGCCGAGTCCGTGGACGCCGACCCGGCGCGGCTCGCGACCGTCCAGGAGCGGCGCGCCGAGGTGACCGCGCTGATCCGCAAGTACGGCGGGCCGGACGGCACCGCCGCGGCGGTCCTGGAGTGGGCGCGGGCGTCGGCGGCGCGGCTCGCCGAGCTGGAGGGCGACGACGACCGCATCGAGGAGCTGCGGTCCGAGCACGCCGAGCTGACCGAGCGGCTCGCCGCCGAGGCGGGGGAGCTGACCGCGGTCCGCGCCCGCGCCGCCGAGCGGTTCTCCGACGCCGTCACGGAGGAGCTGACCGCGCTGGCGATGCCGCACGCCCGCGTCTCCGTCACCGTCACCCCGACCGGCGACTACGGCCCGCACGGCGTCGACGAGGTGGAGGTCCGGCTCGCCCCGCACCCCGGCGCGAAGCCGCTGCCGCTGCACAAGGGCGCGTCGGGCGGTGAGCTGTCCCGCGTTATGCTCGCGATCGAGGTCGTGTTCGCGGGCGCCGACCCCGTGCCGACGTTCGTGTTCGACGAGGTCGACGCGGGCGTCGGCGGCAAGGCCGCGGTGGAGATCGGACGGCGGCTGGCGCGGCTGGCCCGCAACGCCCAGGTGATCGTCGTCACACATCTCCCGCAGGTCGCGGCGTTCGCCGACCGGCACCTGCTGGTGGAGAAGTCCGACGACGGCACCGTCACCCGCAGCGGCGTCACCACCCTCGACCAGGAGGGGCGGGTGCGGGAACTGTCGCGGATGCTCGCCGGGCTGGAGGACTCCGAGCTCGGCCGCGCCCACGCCGAGGAGCTCCTCGCCATGGCGTCCGCCGAACGGTGACACCCAAAAAATACAGAGCGTACACGAACGGACACGCCTGGACACTCGCCGTTTCCAGTATCGGCCCCCGTGCTCTGGCAGGATGGCAAGTGATGAACGAGCCGTCACCCATGACAGAGCGGCGCGTCCGGCTGGCCCACCGGCTGCCCAGGCACGTGCTCAAGAGGCGCGTCCTCACGCTCGGCCTGGCCCGCGACGACGGCCCGCCCGGTGTCAGCGCCACGGTGCGGCTCGACCGCCGCACCAAGGATCTCACCAAGCGCCTGCAGCCCGGTGAGATCGCGGTGATCGACCATGTCGACCTCGACCGGGTCAGCGCGGAGGCGCTGGTGGCGTGCGGTGTCGGCGCCGTCGTCAACGTCGCGCCGAGCATCTCGGGCCGCTACCCGAACCTCGGGCCGCAGATCCTGCTGGACGCCGACATCCCGCTCGTGGACGACGTCGGCCCGGAGATCTTCACCAGGCTCCAGGAGGGCGACCAGGTCAGCGTCCGGGGCCGTGTCGTGCACAAGGTGACGCACAAGGGCGAGGACGTCGTCGCCAAGGGCACCGAGCAGACGCCCGAGAGCGTCCTGGCGGCGCTGACCGACGCGAAGTCCGGGCTCGCGACCCAGTTGGAGGCGTTCGTCGCCAACACGATGGAGTACATCAAACGCGAGCGCGACCTGCTCATCGACGGTGTCGGCGTCCCCGAGGTCACCACGAAGCTCGCGGGACGGCACGCGCTGATCGTCGTGCGCGGCTACCACTACCGCGAGGACATCGCCACGCTGCGGCCCTACATCCGCGAGTACCGTCCCGTCCTGATCGGCGTGGACGGCGGCGCCGACGCGCTGATGGAGGCCGGCTACCGCCCCGACATGATCGTCGGGGACATGGACTCGGTGTCCGACGACGCGCTGACCTGCGGCGCCGAGATCGTCGTGCACGCCTACCGGGACGGCCGGGCGCCGGGGCTGAAGCGGGTGCACGACCTCGGGCAGGAAGCGGTGACGTTTCCCGCCACCGCGACCAGCGAGGACATCGCGATGCTGCTCGCCGACGACAAGGGCGCCACGCTCATCGTCGCGGTCGGCACCCACGCCAACATGGTGGAGTTCCTCGACAAGGGCCGCGCCGGGATGGCGAGCACGTTCCTCACCCGGCTGCGGGTCGGCAGCAAGCTCGTGGACGCCAAGGGCGTCAGCCGCCTCTACCGCAGCCGTATCTCCACCTGGTCGCTGCTGTTCCTCGTCCTCGGCGCGGTCGTCGCCATCGTCACCGCCGTCGCCATGTCCCCGGCGGGGGACGTCATCAGTCCCCTGCTCGCCGACCGCTGGCACGCCTTCGTCTTCTGGTTGACCGGACTCTTCACGTGATCGATTTCCGTTACCACCTCGTCTCCATCGTCGCGATCTTCCTCGCGCTGGCGCTCGGCATCGTGCTCGGCTCCACCACCCTGTCGGACTCGGTGAGCGAGACGCTGCGCCAGCAGGCGAACTCGGCGGCCAAGACCGCCCAGCAGGCCCGCAACCAGCAGCGGCAGCTGGAGCACCGGATGAACGGGCAGGAGCAGTTCGCCCAGGTGCTGGCGCCGCAGATCGTCCTGAACCGGCTGCGGGGCCAGTCCCTGGTGCTCGTCGAGACGCCCGGTGCGGGCGAGGACGGCATCGACCGGATCGGCGAGCTCGCCAAGGACGCGGGCGCGTCCGTCACCGGGCGCGTGACCGTCCAGAAGAAGTTCCTGGACGACGACCAGCGCACCACGATCGACGAACTCGCCACCCAGCTGAAACCGGACGGCGTCGAGTACCCGGAGGGCGCCACCGCCTACGACAAGGCGGGCACGGTGCTGGCCGGGGCCCTCGTCACCCAGGACCCCGCCAAGTCCGGACGGGAGGACGCCGCGAGCGGCGCCGTCCTGAACGCCTTCACCCAGGCCGGGTACATCACCGCCAGCGGCAAGCCGGGGCAGCACGCGACCCTCGCCGTGATGGTCGCGCCCGCCAGCGCGTACGCCTACGACGGCGGCGGCGACGACAACAAGGCGCTGATCTCGCTGGCGTCCGCACTCGACGCCGCCGGGCGCGGTACCGTCGTCGGTGGCCCGCCGACCTCGGCGCAGGAGGGCGGGCTGATCGCGGCGCTGCGTGACTCCGACACCAAGGACTCGGTCTCCGCCATCGACGTGGTGGACTCCGCGTCCGGGCAGGTCGTGACGATCCTGGCGCTGCAGAACGAGATGAGCGGCAAGTCCGGCCAGTACGGCACGGGCGCCGGGACGAGCGGCTACGCGCCGTCGCCCGCGCCCGAGGCGGGGAAGAACGGGTGACCCAGATGAAACGACGCGTCTCCCCCCGGCAGTTCCGGGGGGTGTGGGGGGTCGCCCCCCCACCGAGGCCGGCGAGGGCGGGGCGGCTGCTGGTGGGGGCGGGGCTCGGCGCCGTCGCCGCCCGCGCCGCCTACGCCGCGCTGACCCGACGGCCGCCGGGCCTGAACGGGCTGCCGGGCGAGGAGGTGTGGGCCCGCACCAACCACCGCGGTGAGCCGGTGACGCTGCTGGAGGGCCCGGCGCTCGTCGCGGGCGCCGCCGCGGGCGGGCTGCTCGCGCCCGGCGCCGGGGGCCGGACCCGCGCCGCCGCGCTGCTCGCGGGCACCGGCGCCGCGCTGCTCGGCGGGTACGACGACCTCGCGGGGTCCGCCTCGTCCCGGGGTTTCAAGGGTCATCTGAAGGCGCTGGCCCGCGGCGAGGTCACCAGCGGCTCCGTCAAGATCCTCGGCATCGGCGCGACCGGGCTGGCCGCCGCCGCGATCGCCGGGTCGCCCGCCCCGTCCCGGTCGGGACGCGCGGTCGACACGCTGCTCAACGGCGCGATCATCGCCGGGAGCGCGAACCTGATGAACCTGTTCGACCTGCGGCCCGGACGGGCCGTCAAGGTCGGTCTCCTCACCGGGGCGCCGCTGGCGCTGAGCCGGTCCGGGGCCGCGGTCGTGGCCGCGCCGCTCGGCGCCGCCGCCGCGCTGCTGCCCGAGGACCTCGGCGAGCGCGCGATGCTCGGTGACACCGGCGCCAACGCGCTCGGCGCCCTGCTCGGCCTCGCCGCGACCCGGCTCGGACGCGGGCCGCGCCTCGCCGTCCTCGCGGGGATCGCCGGGCTGAACGTGGCCAGCGAGTTCGTCAGCTTCACCAAGGTGATCGCGGGCAACCCGGTGCTGAACCGCGTCGACATGCTCGGCCGCCGTCCCGTCGCCGTGCCCGTCCCGGCGCCCGGCCCGGCGTCCGAGACAGACGAACAGCGCACACCCGACACCGACGAACAGGACAAGCCCGACACCGACGACGCGTTCCGGCCGTCGCCCGCGTAGCCGCGTCGCCGCCGACCCGTCCCCCCGGTAGACCTTCACGAGCGTGTCACCGCCGAACCGTGCCACCGCGCTTCGCCGCCTGACCGGCGGCCTCGCCGGAGCAGCCGTCGTCATCGCCGTCATCACGGTGCTGTCGCGGCTGGCCGGATTCGGGCGCACCTACGCGTTCTCCCAGACGGTCACCACGTCGTGCCTCAGCCAGGCGTACTTCACCTCGACGCAGTTCCCCAGCATCGTCTACGAGATCGTCGCGGGCGGCGCGCTCGCCGGCATGGTCGTGCCGGTCCTCGCGGGGCCCGCCGAACGCGGCGACCGTGAGCAGGTCCGCCACATCGCCTCGGCGCTGCTCACCTGGATCGTGCTGCTGATGGTGCCGCTGTCGGCGCTGATGGCGGTCGGCTCCCGCCCGATCATGGAGCTGCTCGTCGGCGGCGACCTGAAGGGCTGTTCGCGCGGCGACATCGTGGACGTCGGCTCCACCATGCTCGCGATCATGTCGGCGCAGATGGTGATGTACGGGGTCGCGGTCGTCCTGTACGGGCTGTTGCAGTCGCACCGCCGTTTCGTCGCGCCCGCGCTGGCGCCGCTGATGTCGAGCGTCGTGGTGATCGCCGCGTACGTCGTCTACGCGCCGCTCGGCCGCGGGTACGAGAACGACCTGGCGGGCCTGCCCCTGGACGCGGAGCTGACCCTGTCGATCGGGACCACGTTCGGCGGCGTCGCGATGGCGGTCACGGCCGGGATCGCCGCGTGGCGGCTGAGGCTCCGGCTGCGTCCCACGCTGCGCTTCCCGGACGGGGTGGCGCCACGCGTGCGGCGGCTCGCGGTCGCGGGCCTGGCGACCGTCGCGGCCCAGCAGGTGTCGGCGCTGCTGGTCGTCCGGCTCAGCTACGAGGGCACGGGCGGCGCGCTCGCCAACTACCAGTACGCGTGGGCGATCTACCTGCTGCCGTGGGCGATCCTCGCCGTGCCGATCGCGACGAGCGCGTTCCCGCTGCTGTCCGCCCGGATCGGCGCGGGGGAGAACGACCGGTTCGACCGGATCACCGCGTCCACGACCCGCGCGGTGATCCTGGTGTCGTGCGCGGGCGCGGCGGCGCTCGCGGCCGTCGCCGTCCCGATCGGCGCGGTGTTCAACCCCGGTCACCCGGACCAGCAGGAGGTGCTGTCCCACGCGGTGCTCGCGTTCGCGCCCGGGTTGATCGGATATGGGCTTATCGCGCATCTCGGCCGCGTCCTGTACGCCTGCCATCGCGGGCGGATGGGCGCCGCGGCGATCGTCACCGGCTGGCTCGTCGTGATGGTCGCGGACGTCGCGCTCGTGTGGACGGTCGACCGGCAGTGGGTCGTCGCGGCGCTCGGCGCGGGCAACGCCGCCGGGATGACCGTGGCGGGCGCGCTGCTGCTGGGAACGCTCCTGCGCGCCCGGGGCGCCGCGTCGGTGGCGGGGATCCCGCGGGCGCTGGCGGCGGGCCTGGCGGGCGGTGCGGCGGGCGGCGCCGCCGGATACGCTACGGCCGCGCTGCTCGGGACGGGCGGGCCCGGCGCGGCCGGGGAACTGCGCGACGTCGGCACCGGGCTGCTCGCCGCGGTCGCCGCCGCCGCGGTCTTCCTGGCCATCGCATTCGTGATCGACGGCCGTGACCTGCGGGCCGTCCTGAGCCGGAGGGTCACACGCCATGTCTGACAACAGGGATCTGGACGGGCTGCGTGTCGCGCTCGTCCTTGGCACGGTCGCGGGCGGCGTCGGGAAGCACGTCCGGTCCATCGCCGGTCGGCTGGCCGGTCGCGGCGCGCAGGTGGTGGTCTGCGGGCCCGCGTCGGCCGAGGAGCTGTTCGGATTCGCCGGCGCGGGTGACGGGCGCGTCCGGTTCGCCGAGGTCGACCTCGCGGACCGGCCCCGCCCGGCGCGTGACGCCAGGGCCGTGGCGCGGCTGCGGGGGCTGCTGCGCGGCGCCGACGTCGTCCACGCGCACGGGCTGCGGGCCGGTGCCCTGGCGGTGGCGGCGTGCGCGCGGATCGCGCCGGGGCCGCTGCGTTTCGCGGGGGGCGGGCCGCCGCTGGTCGTCACCCTGCACAACGCGCTCATCGCGGGCGGCCGGACGGCCGTCGTCCACGCCGGGCTGGAGCGGGTCGTGGCGCGCGGCGCGGCGCGCGTCCTCGCGGTGTCGCCCGACCTGGAGCGGCGGATGCGGGATCTCGGCGCCCGGTCGGTGGGGCACGCGATCATTCCGGCGCCGGCGCCGCAGGCCCCGCCGGGCCCGGCGGTCCGCGCCGACCTGCGGGCGGAGTTGGGCGTGGGGGAGCGGCCGCTGGTGCTCACGGTCGCGCGGCTCGCCGAGCAGAAGGGCCTGCCGACGCTGCTGGACGCGTCGCGCGCCTGGACGGGACGCACCCCGCCGCCGCTCGTCGCCATCGTCGGTGACGGTCCGCTGGAGGAGGAGCTGCGCGCCCGGATCGAGGCCGAGGACCTGCCCGTCCGGCTGCTCGGGCGCCGGTCGGACATCGCCGGGCTGCTGGCCGCGTCGGACGTGGCGGTCGTCCCGAGCGTGTGGGAGGGGCAGCCGCTGGTCGTCCAGGAGATCCTGCGTGCGGGACGGCCGCTCGTCGCCACCCGCGTCGGCGGGATTCCCGGCATGGTCGGCGCGGACGAGCGTCCCGCCGCCGCGGCCGGCGCGGGGCCGCTGTTGCAGGGTCCGGAGAGCGAGGCGGCGCTGCTGGTCCCGCCGGGTGATCCGGACGCGCTGGACCGCGCGGTGAGCCGCGTCCTGGACGATCCGGCGCTCGCGACCCGGCTGGCGTCGGCCGCCGCGCGGCGTTCGGCCCTGCTGCCCGGCGAGGACGACGCCGTGGACCAGCTCGCGGACGTCTATCGGGAACTGGTTCCCGCCCGCCGCTGACGAATTTCTCCAGGTGGGGAACCTGTGCCGACCCTTCCGCGTTGAAGGAGGTAATGGAGGGGAGTATCCCCACACACGGTTCCCGTCAATACGGTCGGTCCGTACCGACCCGGGTTCCGCGGCCCCGCAGGCGAGCACCCGTCGCCCGGGGCGGGAGAGACCTCCGGCGCTCTTCCGTGTCCGCTGGAGGTCACCGCCTTGTCCGTCTCACCCCTGGTCTGGGGGCTCACGATCGCGGCGATCCTCGCCGTCATCGCCGCCGACCTGTTCCTCATCCACCGCAACGACACGCGGGAGTTCACGACGCGGCGCGCCGCGTTCTGGTCGGCCGTCTACATCGGCCTCGCCGTGCTGTTCGGAGTCGGGGTCTGGCTGTTCGCCGGCGGGCGGTACGCCGGGGAGTACTTCGGCGGCTTCGTCACCGAGAAGAGCCTCAGCGTCGACAACCTGTTCGTGTTCATGGTGATCCTGGCCCGGTTCGCCGTGCCGAAGCACGCCCAGCACACCGTGCTGATGGCGGGCATCGTGATCGCGTTGCTGCTGCGCGGCCTGTTCATCGCGGTCGGCGCCGCGGCGATCTCCACGTTCACCTGGGTGTTCTTCATCTTCGGCGCGTTCCTCATCTGGACGGCGATCGGTCTCGTCCGCGGCGACGACGAGGACGAGTTCAAGGAGAACGCGCTGCTGCGGTGGGCCAAGCGGATCATCCCGACGTCCGAGGAGTACGACGGGTCCCGGTTCACCACGAGGCGTGGCGGGCGCCGGCACTTCACACCCCTCGCCATCGTCATGATCGCGATCGGGTCCACGGACGTGCTGTTCGCGCTGGACTCCATTCCCGCGATCTTCGGGCTGACCACCGAGCCGTACCTGGTGTTCACCGCCAACGCGTTCGCGCTGATGGGGCTCGTCCAGCTGTACTTCCTGCTCGGCGGGCTCACCGACCGCCTGGTCTACCTCGGGCACGGTCTGGCGTTCATCCTCGGCTTCATCGGCGTGAAGCTGGTCCTGCACGCGCTGCACGAGTACGGCGTCTCCTGGGCTCCGGACATCCCGATCTGGGTGTCCCTCGGAGTGATCGCCGGGACGCTCGCCGCGACCACGGTCGCCAGCCTCGCCGCCGGGAGGCGGACGCCCGCCGCCGGCACGTCGACCTCGAACGACGCCGTCGACGCCGCGGACGCGGACGCCGCCACGGACGCCGCCGCGACACGCGACGCGTGACCGCGTGAAGCGTGCCTTCCCATAACCGAATCCTGTTCTAGAATGTCGCTCAGCGGTGCGGGGAGGGAAGGGGCCTACGCATGGGCATGGGGCTGACCGAGGAACACGAGGCGCTCGCGGACGCGGTCCGCGGCTTCGCCGAGCGGCACATTCCGGCGACGACCGTCCGGGCGGCGATGGACGCGGACGAGGAGGCCCGGCCCGGGTTCTGGCCTGCCCTTGCGGGTCAGGGCCTGCTCGGGCTGCACCTCGGCGAGGAGCACGGCGGCCAGGGCTACGGTCTGTTGGAACTGGCGGTCGCGCTGGAGGAACTGGGCCGGGCCGCCGCGCCGGGCCCGTTCCTGCCGACCGTCCTCGCGAGCGCCGTGATCGACGCGTCCGGCGACGCGAAGGCGCGCGGGGAGCTGCTGCCCTCGCTCGCCGACGGGTCCGCGACCGGCGCCGTCGCGCTGGACGGGACGCTGACCGCCCGCGGCGACGGCGACGCGCTCGTCGTGTCCGGAACGGCGGAGACGGTCCTCGGCGCGGCGCTCGCCGACGTGATCGTGCTGCCGGTGGACGGCGGTGAGCGGTGGGTCGCCGTCGACGCCGCGGACGTCACGGTCACGCCCGTCGTGAGCCTGGACAGGACCCGCCGCGTCGCCGCGGTCGAGGCCGCCGATCTCACCGTCGCCGCCGACCGCGTGCTCGACGGCGTCCCCGCCGGGCGCGTCCGGGACATCGCCGCCGCCCTGTTCGGCGCCGAGGCGGCGGGCCTCGCCGGGTGGCTGGTGACGACAGCGGCCGAGTACGCGAAGGTCCGCGAGCAGTTCGGCCGTCCGATCGGGCAGTTCCAGGGCGTCAAGCACAAGGCCGCCCGCGCCCTCACCGCGCTGGAGCAGGCCCGCGCCGCCGCGTGGGACGCCGCCCGCGCCCTGGACGAGGACGCCCCCGACGCCGGTTTCGCGGCCGCGGTCGCCGCCGTCGTCGCCGCCGACGCGGGCGTGCGGACCGCTCGCGACGCCATCCAGATCCTCGGCGGCATCGGCTTCACCTGGGAGCACGACGCGCACATCTACCTGCGCCGCGCCATGACGCTGCGGTCACTGCTCGGACCGTCCGCGGACTGGGCGGCCAGGGTCGCGGCGCTCGCGCTGGACGGCGGCCGCCGCGAGGTCGTCCTGGAACTGGACGATGAGTTCCGGCCGCTCCGCGAGCGCGTCCGCGCCGAGATCGCGGCGTTGGCCGCCATCGACGACAAGGCCGAGTTGCACCGGAGACTGGGCGACGAGGGGTGGACCGCTCCGCACCTGCCCGAGCCGTGGGGTCGGGCGGCCGGGCCCGTCGAGCAGATCCTCATCCAGCAGGAACTGAAGGCCGCCGGGATCAAGGGACCGAACCTGGCGATCGGTCGGTGGCTGGTCCCCTCCCTCGTCCGGTACGGGACCGAAGAGCAGAAGGAGACGTTCCTGCGCCCGACCCTGCGCGGGAACATCACCTGGTGCCAGCTGTTCTCCGAGCCCGGCGCGGGATCCGACCTCGCGTCACTGGCGATGCGGGCCGAGCGGGTCGACGGCGGCTGGCGGCTCACCGGCCAGAAGATCTGGACGTCGTTCGCCCAGCATGCCGAGTGGGGCTTCTGCATCGCCCGGACCGACCCGCGCGCCCCCAAGCACGACGGCATCACCTACTTCCTGGTCGACATGAGGTCCCCGGGGGTGGACGTCCGGCCGCTGCGCGAGCTGACCGGAGACGCCCTGTTCAACGAGGTGTTCCTCGACGGTGTGTTCGTCCCGGACGACCGCGTCGTCGGCGAGGTGAACAAGGGCTGGGAGGTCGCGCGGCACACTCTGTCCAACGAGCGGGTGTCGCTGTCGACCGGCGGCGCGCTGGGCATGGGCGTTCCCGAGCTGCTGAAGTTCCTCCGGGGCCGCGACCTCGACGCCGTCGCGATGGTCGACGCGGGCGGGCTCGTGGCCCGCGGCCAGGCGATCGACCTGCTCGCGCTGCGCACCACGCTCAAGCGGCTGAGCGGCATGGAGCCGGGCGCGGAGGCCAGCGTCCGCAAACTCCTCGGCGTGCAGTTCAACCAGGACGTCGCCGACCACTGCTGGGCCGCGCAGGGCGTCGCCGCCGCGACCGAGGTGCCGCTCGCCGAGAGCGGCGTATTGGCACGTGCCACGCTGTTCAGCCGCGCGATGACCATCTACGGCGGCACCACCGAGGTCCAGCTCAACATCATCGCCGAGCGCCTCCTCGGCCTGCCCCGCGACCCCGAGCCGGGCGGGTGAGCGGTCAGCGCGGCCGGAACGTGTAGGTGACGTTCACCAGGACGATCGCCAGCAACGCGAACATCAGGCCCGGCAGACCCGCGTTGACGACGGCGATGGCGCTCAGCGGGATGGCGGCCAGCAGCGACACCACCGCCATCGCGAGGCTGTGGTCCTGCCGGCCGCGTGCGGGCTCCGCCGCCGGACGGGCCCGGGGCGCGGCCGCGGGGGTACGCGTGTCGAGGGCCTCCTGGATGCGGTCCACGACCGTCTCGATGAAGGCGTCGTCGTAGTCGGGGCCGAGCTCCCGCCTGGCCGCCATCGCCGCGGTCAGATCCTCGCGCGGCAGTCGTGGCATCGTCATGATTTCGTTTATAGGCGAACGTGCCCCCGGAACGCCTCATCCACCGGAACGAACCCTCATGTACCCCGTAGGTAGCAACGCCGGGACGGGCGGTACACCGTCAGATGGCGTGTAGCAGGTGAAGTGGGTCAGGTGAAGTGGATGGTCCGCAGCTTGTCGGCGGCGTCGCGGTCCAGGACGGTGACGCCGGACGCGGGCGGGAGCGGGTCGCCGCCACGGGCGCGGTCGACGAGCGGCTGCCAGCGGCGGCAGTGCCGGGCGAACGTCGCGGCGGTGACGACGCGGCCGCGGGCGATCTGCCCGGCGCGGGCGGTGGACGGGTCCACGTCGAGAAGGATGAGGTGGAGCCGGTTGCCGCGCCGCCGGGTCAGCCACGCGAAGAAGTGCAGGATGTGCGGCCAGGTGCCGCGGGTGTGCGCGACGACGCCGTGGCCCGCGATGATCGCGCGGGCGATCCGCCACACATGGGTGGTGTGGATGAGCGGCGTGCGGACCCGCGCGGGCAGGAAGCGCAGGCCCCGGGACCACCAGTTGCGGGCCTGGCGGGAGTCGATCACCCGGACGTCGCCCGCCGGGACGGGGAGCGTCTCGTCCCCGTCCAGGTCGTACAGGCGGTCGAGGAGGGTCGTCTTGCCCGCCCCCGGAAGCCCGGCGACGAGGACCAGGGAGCCCGCCGGGTAACTCAAGACAGGTCCCGGGTCCACCGCTTGGAGTTCGTGGATGGTCTTCTCCTGGTATCGGCCCGAAGTGTGGTTGAAGCAACGAACACCCGTGACCCGATGTTCCGTACGGGAGGCGGGGATCACCAACCGCGCGAGCGCCATTCGGGAAGCGAGGGACGCTCGCGACCGAGCGTGGAGTCCTTGCCGTGACCCGGGTAGAACCAGGTGGCGTCCGGGAGCCGGTCGAAGACGCGTTCCTCGACGTCCGAGAGCAACCGCGTGAAACGCGTCGGGTCGCCCCACGTGTTGCCGACGCCGCCGGGGAACAGGCTGTCGCCGGTGAACAGGTGCGGACGGTCGGCCAGTTCGCCCCCGGCGTCGTACAGCAGCGCGATCGAGCCGGGCGTGTGGCCGCGCAGGTGGATGACCTCCAGGGTCGCGTCGCCCACCTGGACGGTGTCGCCGTGCTCGACCGGCTCGGCGACCGGCTCGGGCAGCGCCTCGGCGTCGCGGGGATGGGCCACGACGGGCGCGCTGGTGGCGCGGACCACCTCGCTCAGCGCCTTCCAGTGGTCCTGGTGGCGGTGCGTGGTGACGATCCGCGCGAGCGGCCCGTCCCCGATCAGTTCCAGCAGGCGGGACGCCTCGTTGGCCGCGTCGATGAGCAGCTGCTCGCCGGTGGCGGCGCAGCGCAGGATGTAGGCGTTGTTGTCGTACGGGCCGACCGCCACCTTCGTGACCGTCAGGCCGGGCAGTTCCCGGACGTCGGGACGGCCGCCGACGTCGACGTTGCCGGTGTAGGTCAAGGAGTCCTCCCGTCGATCGTTGCGCTGACCATCTTCCAGCATCGGCCACCGTGATCTCCGCGAGATCCGGTACGAGGGCCGAATGAGTCACCAGACGCAGCCGAACCGTGCGCTCGTGGACGGACACGTCCGACTTGTGGGCGCACCATGGTCATTGGAAGATCAGGTGAGTGAGGACGGTGAAGGGTTGGTTACCTCATTCCGCCCCGGACCGGACAGGGAGACGCCGGAGGACATCCTCGGGCACGCCTGCACCCTGGTCCGGCTCTGCGGCCGGGACTCGGCCATCGCGGCGGTGTTCCTCGCCCTGGTCCTGGCCGGGACCGTGTCCCGGCTGGCGGCGGGCGTCCCCGGCCTCGCGGCGCTGGCGCTGCTCCCCGTGCTGGCCACGGCGTTCGTGATCTCGGCGTCGTACGCGGTCCGGTCGCGGCGGACGCTGGTGTCGGTGCTCGCCGAGGTCCGCGGCCGCACCGGCTCCCCGGTCGACCCGGGCGTGCCGTGGACGCCGTTCGGGTCCGCGGTCGCGCTGGACGACCGGGTCCGCGACGGGGAGCTGCGGCGGCTGCTGTCGGCGGCGCACCGCTGCGGCGAGCTGTCCTGGCAGGCCGTCGCGTGGGCGGCGGCCACCTCGGTGCTGTTCCTGTTCTGGACGCTGGCGGCGGCGATGGCGGGAGGGTGACCGGGTGATCGACGACGTGCTCTCCGGCGGGACGGCCCCCCACGCCACCCGGTTCAGCCTGGACGTCCGGCGCGGCAGCTTCTGGGAGCGGCTCGCCCCCACCGACCGGCAGGCCCTGCGCGCCATGGGGCGGCGCACCGACATCCCGCCCGGCGGGATGCTGTGCCACCAGGGGTCGGTCGCGCCCGCCGTGTACGTGGTGTTCAAGGCGTCGCCGCGCGCCGCGAGCAACGCGGTCGCCAAGGAGTTCGTCGACTCCAGCGACGGCGACGAGTCGATCATCGACCTGTTCGGGGCCGGGGACATCGTCGGCGTCCTCGGCCCGTGGGGGCATCCGCAGCGCGGCACGGTCGCCGCGCTCGACCATGTCGCGGCGCTGCGCGTCGACCGCCGCAAGTTCCGCAGCCTGCTCGCGGCCAGCCCGCAGGTCGCCGAGGCGATGATGCACGCCATCTCCGAGAGCGTCACCTACGGCGGGCGCCGGCACGCCGTCCGGGCCGCCGACCATCCACAGCGCCTCGCCTATCACCTGCTGGAGCTGGCGCACCGGTTCGGCGAGCCCGCCCCCGGGCAGGGGACGCGAATCCCGCTGAAGCTCAGCCAGGCGGAGCTGGCGAACTGGTCGGGCATCTCGCGGGAGACGCTGGTGCGATGGTTCCGGCTGTGGCGCGCCCGCGGGATCCTCGACAGCAGGCCGCGGCCGCTGACCGTCCTCGACACCGAACGGCTGCGCCGCGCCGCGAGCCCCTGGGGCGACGAGTGGCCCGCCGCCGAACGCGAACCCGGTCGGGAACGGCCCGAACCCACGACCGGCGCCGGGATCGCGGCGCGCGAACCGGTCCGCCTCCAGAGCCCGCCGCAGGTTCTGCTGCCCGCCGACAACCCCTACTTCGCGGGCCGGGCCGTCAGCCTCGGCAAGCTGGACCTGCTGGTGGGCCAGTCCGAATGGCCGCGCGCCGTGATCGTCCAGGGCATGGCCGGCGTCGGGAAGACGACGCTGGCGCTGCACTGGGCGCACCGGGTCGTCGACCGGTTCCCGGACGGCGTCCTGTTCGCCGACCTGCGCGGCACCCGCCGCAACCCCGTCACCCCGGCGGAGGCGATGGGGCAGGTGCTGCGCGCCGCGGGCGTGCCCGGCGACCAGCTGCCCCGGGCCGCCGCGGAGCTGGAGGCGCAGTGCCGGTCGCTGCTGGCCGACCGGCGGATGCTGCTGATCCTCGACAACGCCTCACGGCCCGAGCAGATCCGGCCGCTGCTGGCCGCTGCGACGTCCGGGCTGGTGGTCGTCACGAGCCGGCGGCGGCTGCCGGCGCTCCTGGAGGGCGCCGACATCCGGACGCTGGAACTGCGGGAGATGGCGACGCAGGAGGCCGTCGACCTCATCGCGGGCGTGCTCGGGCCGGGCGACGCCCGCGTCCGCGACGAGCACCGGGCGATCGAGCGGCTCGCCCGCGAGTGCGGGCACCTGCCGCTGGCGCTCGGCGTCATGGCGGGACGGCTCGCCGAGAACCCCGGCGAGTCCATCGCCGCGACCGTCCGGGAGCTGGCGGCGCGGGACGCGCAGGACGCGCCGCCGTACGGGCCGGGCCTGACGGGCGCGGGGCTGAGCGAGGGCGCGGCGCACGGCGCGTCCGGGCCGGGCCTGCAGGCCGTGCTCAGCCCGACGTTCGACGTCGCCTACCGCAGCCTGCGCGGCGACCAGCGGGAGGCGTTCCGCAGGCTCGGCCTCGTCACCGGCCCCGACTTCACGCCCGCCGCGCTCGCCGCCCTCCAGGACCGCACGGTCGCCGACGCCCGCGAATGCCTGGAGGGCCTCCGGCAGGCCTACCTCGTCCAGGACGTCGGGCCCGGCCGCTACCGGATGCACGACCTGCTGCGCGACTTCGCCCGCGAGCGCGGGCTGCGGGAGGACTCCGACGGCGAGCTGCTGACGGCGCAGCGGCGGCTGCTGGCCGGCTACCTCGCCGAGGCCCGCGCGGCCGGGGCGGCGCTGGCGGTGCGGCCCCGGCCCGCCGTGCACCGGGGGGAGGCGCGCAGCCGCCCGGCGGGCGCCGCCGAGCGCGCCACCGGGCTCGCCTGGTTCGAGTCCGAGCGCCGCAACCTCGTCGCCGCCGTCCACCAGGCCGCCCGGCTCGGCCTGCACCGCACGTGCTGGGAACTCGCCGACGCCCTCTTCGACTTCCAGGAGTTCCGGCGCTACAGCGAGGACAACATCGCCGTGCACCAGGCGGGCCTGCACGCCGCCCGCGCCGAGGAGGACTGGGCGGCGGCCGCCGTCATGCTGCACAACCTCGCCACGGCGCACTTCGAGCTCGGCGACTCCGTGCAGGCCATCGGGTACGGGGAGGACGCCCGGCGCGGGTTCCGGGCCGTCGACCCGCCCGACCGGTACGGGGAGGCCGTCACCCTCGCCACCCTCGCCGACGTGCACCTGGCGCTCGGCCGCTACCTGACGGGGATCGAACGTGCGCGCCGCTCCCTGGCCATCCACGCGAACCTGCGCGAGGAGGCGGAAGGCGGGGGCGGCGGCGCGGACGCCGGGATCGCCCGAGGCCACGACACCCTCGCCCGGGCCCACCTGGGCCTCGGCGACTACGAGCGGGCGCTGGACCACGCGGCCGAGGCGCTCGGCGTTCGGCGCCGGATCGACGACCAGCCGGGCGTGGCCGAGACCCTTCTCACGGTCGCGCAGGTGCACCGGCGGCAGGGCAGCGTCCACGAGGCGGTCTCGCACGCGCTGGAGGCCCTCTACATCCGGCAGGAACTCGCCGACATGCACGGCGCCGCGCAGGCCCTGACGGAGCTGGCGCGGATGAACGCCGTGCTCGGCCTGCGCGACATGGCCCGCAAGGACGCCGAACAGGCCCTGCGCACCTACCGGGCCCTCGGCGCGCGCCACGGCGAGGCCCGGGCGCTCACCACGCTCGGCATGCTGATGTGCGACGCCGCGAACTTCGTGGAGGCCTTCACCTACTGCGGTCAGGCGCTGCGCCTGCACCGCGACACCAGCGACCGGCACGGCGAGGCGGAGGCCCTCGCCCAGATCGGGATCGTCCACTGGCGCCTTGGCCGGTACCGGGAGTCGCGCGAGCATCTGCTGCGGGCCCTGGAGATCCGCCGCGAGATCGGCGACCAGCACGGCGAGGCCCACGACCTGGAGCACCTGTCGGTCGTCATGCGCCGCCTCGGCCGCCACCAGGAGGCGTTCGTCCTCGGCCTGGAGGCCCTCGACCTGTGGCACCGGCTCGGCGCGCAGGGCGGCATGGCCGGGACGCTCGGCAGCCTCGCCCGCACCTACTCGCGGCTCGGCCTGCCCGAGGACGCCGAACGCGCCGCGCGGCAGGCGCTGCGCATCCGCGAGGACAGTGGCGACTGGTACGGCCTCGGCGTCGGGAAGGACACCCTCGCCGCCGTGCTCCGCCGCGCCGGCCGCCCGCAGGAGGCCCTGGCACGGGAGTTGGAGGCCCTGCGCTACCTCGGCGAGGTCGGCGACCGGCACTCCGAGGGCACCGCGCTGGTCCATCTGGCCGCCATCCACCTCGACCTCGGCCACGCCGACGAGGCCCTGGAGACCGGACGGCGCGCCCTCGACCTCGCCACCGAACTCGGCGACACCCGCGAGCAGGCGTACGCCCTGCACACCATGGCCCGCGCGTCGCAGCTGCTCGGCAAGCACGCCCGCGCGGTCGAGCACGTCAACGCCGAGATCGTCACCCGCCGCGACATGGACGACCAGCGAGGACTGCGGCGGGCCCTGGAACTGCTGCGCGACTCCCATCTCGCGCTCGGCGACCGGGACGCGGCCGACGACTGCGTCCGCCGCGTCCGCGCCCTCGACAGCTGGCTCGCATCGGATCGATCCCTCGACATGTGACACACGACCCCTGACAAAGACCCCGAGATGTGGCATAAGACGTAGTCCATCGACGCAGCGCCGCGTTCACTGGACCCTGGCGGCGAGGAGGCGAGATGGAGAGCACGCGGTTCTGGGACGCGCTGCCCGTCCGCGCCCGGGACGCACTGCTGCGGGCGGGCGCCCCGGTGGTGATCAGACCCGGCGCGTTCCTGATGCGCGAGCACACCCGCGCGTCGCAGGTGTTCGTGCTGCGCTCCGGCGCGGTGCGGGTGTGGGCGGACCGCGCCGGCGACATGGCCGTCCTCGACGTCCTCGGACCCGGCGACCTGGTGGGGGAGCTGGAGGCCGCGGACGGCGGCGTCCGGCACGCCAACGTCGAGGCGCTGACCCGGGTGGAGGCGCTCGTGCTGCCCGCCGCGCGGTTCCGGCACGTCCTGGACGGCCATCCAGGCGCGGTGTGGGCCGTCGCCGCCGTCCTCGCCGAGCGGCTGCGCGACTCCAACGACCTGCGGACCGCGCACTTCCCCGACGACCCCGAACGCCGCCTCGCGACCCGGCTGCTGCGCCTGGCGTCGCGGTTCGGCTCTCCCGTCAAGGCGGAGCGGCCGGACGCCGTGACCGACGAGGGCGGCGTCCAGATCCAGGTGCCCCTCTCCCAGCAGGACCTCGGACGCTGGGCCGGGATGGGCCGCCGCAAGGTCGCGCAGATCCTCGCCGCCGAACCCGTCCGCGGCGGGATCACCGTCGCCCGCAACGCGATCGTCGTCCGCTCGGTGGACGCCCTGCACCGCCTCGCGGGCGACGACTGACAGTACGGCGGGGGAGGGCGGGGGGTCAGAACCCGGTGGGCTCGTGCGGCCACGGCGGCGGCACGGGCAGCGGGCCGTCCGGGCGCAGGGACACGCCCACGCCGTCGCTGCGGCCGCTCAGCCAGCCGAGCAGCGCCCGCCCCGACCCGGACGCCTCCGGTCCGCCGGGCGTCCAGCCGAGGTCGGCGGACTCGCCGTAGTCGGTGGCGGTGATCCGGAGCCCGTCCAGCTCGCCGCGCCTGCCCTCCGGCAGCGCCGCGATGTCGGTCAGGGTGCTGCCCAGCGCCCACCGGACGTAGGGCTCGGGCCAGTCGGCGGGCCCGTACCCGGCGGCGAGGTCGACATGGTGCGCCTCCACCTCGTGCCAGCGTCGGTACAGCGTGTACCAGGCGGGGTGCGGCCAGCCCAACATGGACTTCACCGGCACGTTCCAGGTCTCCTCGGGCAGCGCCCGCGCCGCCTCGACGAACCGCGCCGCGGTCGCGCGGACGTCCTCGGCCAGCTCGTCACGGCTCCGCCCGGCGCCCGCGTCCAGGTCGGCGTTGCGGGCGTCCAGGCTCGGGTACTGCGGGATCTCCACGCCCGTCCGCGCCGATTCGAGCAGGTTCCACAGCGAGTCGGCGTTGCGGGCGATGTGCGTGGCCACGTGGCCGCGGCTCCATCCGGGCAGCCCGGACGGGGCGCGCATGTCCTGGTCACCGAGCCCCGACAGCGTGCCGACGATTCGCTCCACGCCCGCCTCCAGCTCATCGATGACCTCACGCCAGTCCATGCGCTCCTCCTCGACGCCGTGGGGCCTCCATCCTGTCGCACGCGCCCGCGGCGTGCCACAGACGGTCCGGGTGTTCCGGTGGCAAGTGGTGTTCGAACACGTGTACGGTGCGAGAGTGCCGTCCGGACGGGCGGGAGCATCGTGAAATGCGGCGGCGAGCGCCGCTGTTATGGCCTTGGGGATTCCGGCAGGGGGATTCTGTCGCACCCCCTGGCTAGCCTTGAGACGGATCTGTCTCTCCCCATCGCCGCGCCCCAGAAGAGGAACCGGAACAACGCCGTGCATGACCGACTCATCGTGCGTGGAGCACGCGAGCACAACCTGAAGGACGTCTCGCTCGACCTCCCGCGGGACTCCCTGATCGTGTTCACCGGTCTGTCGGGTTCCGGGAAGTCGAGCCTGGCCTTCGACACGATCTTCGCGGAGGGCCAGCGGCGCTACGTGGAGTCGCTGTCGGCCTACGCCCGCCAGTTCCTCGGCCAGATGGACAAGCCCGACGTCGACTTCATCGAGGGCCTGTCCCCGGCGGTGTCGATCGACCAGAAGTCGACCAGCAAGAACCCGCGGTCCACGGTCGGGACGATCACTGAGGTGTACGACTACCTGCGGTTGCTCTACGCGCGGATCGGGCACCCGCACTGCCCCGACTGCGGCCGGCCGATCAGCAGGCAGGCGCCGCAGCAGATCGTCGACCGGGTGCTGGAGCTGGAGCCCGGCACCCGCTTCCAGGTGCTCGCGCCCGTGATCCGCGGGCGCAAGGGCGAGTACCTGGAGCTGTTCCGCGAGCTCCAGGCCAAGGGATACTCGCGGGCCCTGGTCGACGGTCGGATGGTCCGCCTGGACGACCCGCCCAAGCTGAAGAAGCAGGAGAAGCACGACATCTCCGTCGTGGTCGACCGGCTCTCGGTGAAGGACTCGGCGCGGCAGCGGCTCGCCGACTCGGTGGAGACCGCGCTCGGGCTCGCGGGCGGCACGATCGTCCTCGACTTCGTCGACCTGCCGGAGGACGACGAGCACCGCACCCGGATGTACTCCGAGCATCTCTACTGCCCCTACGACGACCTGTCGTTCGAGGAGCTGGAGCCGCGGTCGTTCTCGTTCAACTCGCCCTACGGCGCCTGCCCCGACTGCACCGGCCTCGGCACCCGCATGGAGGTCGACCCGGAACTCCTCGTCCCCGACATGGAGCTGACCCTCGGCGAGGGGGCGATCCAGCCGTGGTCGAACGGCCACGTGAGCGACTACTTCCTGCGGCTGCTGTCCGCCCTCGGCGACGCGATGGGCTTCGACCTCAATACGCCTTGGGAGAAGCTGCCCGCCAAGGCCCGCAAGGCAATCCTGAACGGGCACGAGACCCAGGTCCACGTGCGGTACAAGAACCGCTACGGCCGGACGCGCTCGTACTACACGGCCTACGAGGGCGTGATCCCCTACATCCAGCGGCGGCACGCCGAGTCCGAGAGCGACTCCAGCCGGGAGCGGTACGAGGGCTACATGCGGGAGATCCCGTGCCCGACGTGCCAGGGCGCCCGGCTGAAGCCGGTGGTGCTCGCCGTCACCATGGGCGGACGGTCGATCGCCGAGGTCGCGGCGATGCCGATCGGGGAGGCCGCGAAGTTCCTGCTGGCGATGGAGCTGAACGAGCGGGAGCGGCACATCGCCGAACGCGTCCTCAAGGAGATCAACGCCCGGCTCGGCTTCCTGCTGGACGTCGGCCTCGACTACCTCACCCTCGACCGGGCGTCCGCGACGCTCGCGGGCGGTGAGGCGCAGCGCATCCGGCTGGCGACGCAGATCGGCTCCGGGCTCGTCGGCGTCCTGTACGTGCTGGACGAGCCGTCCATCGGCCTGCACCAGCGCGACAACCACCGGCTGCTGGAGACGCTGCTCCGGCTCCGCGACATGGGCAACACGCTGATCGTCGTCGAGCACGACGAGGACACCATCGCCGCCGCCGACTGGATCGTCGACATCGGCCCCCGCGCCGGTGAGCACGGCGGCGAGATCGTCGTGTCCGGCACCGTCGAGGACCTGAAGAACTCCGAGCGCTCCCTCACCGGGGCCTACCTGGCGGGACGCCGCGAGATCGCCGTCCCGGAGATCCGCCGTCCCCGGACGCGGGGCCGCGAGGTCACCGTCAAGGGCGCCCAGCAGAACAACCTCCGCGACGTGGACGTGTCGTTCCCCCTCGGCGTCCTCACCGCCGTGACCGGCGTGTCGGGGTCCGGCAAGTCCACGCTCGTCAACGACATCCTCTACAACGCGCTCGCCAAGAAGCTGAACGGGGCGAGGACCGTCCCCGGCAAGCACAAGCGCGTCAACGGCATCGACCACCTCGACAAGGTCGTCCACGTCGACCAGTCGCCGATCGGCCGCACGCCGCGCTCGAACCCGGCGACCTACACCGGCGTGTTCGACCACATCCGGAAGCTGTTCGCGCAGACCACTGAGGCGAAGGTGCGCGGCTACCAGCCGGGCCGCTTCTCCTTCAACGTCAAGGGCGGACGCTGCGAGAACTGTTCCGGCGACGGCACCATCAAGATCGAGATGAACTTCCTGCCGGACGTCTACGTCCCCTGCGAGGTCTGCCACGGCGCCCGCTACAACCGGGAGACCCTGGAGGTCCACTACAAGGGCAAGACGATCTCCGAGGTGCTCGACATGCCGATCGAGCAGGCCACGACGTTCTTCGAGCCGGTCACGGCGATCCACCGGCATCTGAAGACGCTGAACGACGTCGGGCTCGGCTACGTCCGGCTCGGCCAGCCCGCCCCGACCCTGTCGGGCGGTGAGGCCCAGCGCGTCAAACTGGCGTCCGAGCTGCAGAAACGCTCCACCGGCCGGACCGTGTACGTGTTGGACGAGCCGACCACCGGCTTGCACTTCGAGGACATCCGCAGGCTTCTCGGCGTCCTGAACGGGCTGGTCGACAAGGGCAACACGGTGATCGTCATCGAGCACAACCTGGACGTCATCAAAACCGCCGACTGGATCATCGATATGGGTCCCGAGGGAGGCTCCCGGGGCGGTACCGTCGTGGCCGCGGGCACGCCCGAGGACATCGCCGAGGTGGAGGCCAGCCACACCGGCACGTTCCTCGGCAAGATCCTCTCGTGACCCCCGTGGGTCCGGGCGGAGAAACGCCCGCGGTTCGCCGGACCGCCGCTCCGCCGGGCGCGTGCGGTGAAGAGAGAGTGAAGAGAGCAGGACAAAGGCGCCGATAGGCCCCTCCCTCCTCGAGAGGGGACCGGTCTGACCCCGGGCATCTGGGAGAACCCGCGGGTCGGCCGCTGATCCCGGAGGCCCTCCCGAGGGAAGGGGGAGGGCCTCCGGGACGGACGCCTCGCTTTCCGGCGCCCGGCCGTTCGGGCGGCTTCCGCCTTCCCGGGCGGGTCGGCGCGCGACCTGGAACGTCGTCCAGGATCATGGCCGGTATGACTGACGAACAGGGGATCGGCCGCCGTGCGGTGCTGTGCGGCGCCGGAATCGTCGGCGCGGCCGCGCTCGCGGGGTGCGGCGGTGACGGGGAGAAGTCCACGGAGGAACTCCGGGGCAAGGAGATCGCGAAGACCGCCGACATCCCGGTCGGCGGCGGAAAGATCTACGGCGGCGACAAGGTCGTGGTGACGCAGCCGAGCCAGGGCGCGTTCAAGGCGTTCACGGCGGTGTGCACGCACCAGGGCTGCACCGTCGGCTCGGTGACCGACGGGCTGATCAAGTGCGACTGCCACGGCAGCGAGTTCGCGATCGCGGACGGGTCGGTGCGGCGCGGCCCCGCGGACAAGCCGCTGAAGGAGTACCCGGTGCAGGTCAAGGGCGGGGGAATCGTCGTCGGCTGACCCGCCGGACACCCCCGAAATGGTTCGGAATTGAACCACTTCGGTCCGGTGTACGTGCTTCCTGGTGACGTACCGAATTCGAGATGTCACCGGAGGGCGAGAATGCCACAGGGGTCCGAGACGCGGTCGGACGGAGCGGAGCAGGCGCCGGGGAACGCCCCGGCCGGGGGGAACACCCGGAGGGGCCTGCTCATCGGGGCGGGTCTCGCGGGCATCGCCGGGCTGGCGGCTGCGTGCGGCGGGACCGACGACGGCGGCGAGGCGGGCGACTCGAACGGGTCGGGCGGCTCGACCGGCGGCGCCCGGCCGAACGGGGGCGGTCAGCCGCAGGGCGGGGGCAGGGAGATCGCGAAGACCGCCGACATCCCGGTCGGCGGCGGCAAGGTGTTCGAGGACGCCAAGGTCGTGGTGTGCCAGCCGGCCCAGGGCCAGTTCAAGGCGTTCTCGTCGGCCTGCACCCACCGCGGCTGCGCCGTCGGCTCGGTGTCCGACGGCACGATCAACTGCCACTGCCACGGCAGCAAGTTCAAGATCACCGACGGTTCGGTGGCGGCTCCGCCCGCCGACGAGCCGCTGCCGGAGAAGAAGATCACCGTGCAGGGCGACCAGATCATGCTCGCCTGAGCGTGTCCGGGCGCGCCGGGCGGCCCCCGCCGGGGGCGGCCCGGCCCTCCTGCTCCCTACCGTCCGCGTCTCGGCCGTCCTCCCATGGGGCGGCCTCGACACGCAGGCGGGGGAGCGCCTCGGGGTGGTGGCGGCGGATGTGGGAGATGAGATGCTCGCGCACGTCGCAGCGCAGGTCCCAGGTGCTGGCCGAGTCCGCCGCGCTCATCATCGCCAGCAGCGTGACCAGCCCGTTCGGCTGGACGTCCACGACCTGGAGCATCCAGTCGCGCCGGTCCCACAGCGGGTTGTCCCGGAGCGCGGCGTGCAGCTCGGTGCGCAGCTCCTCGATCGGCACCGACCAGTCGACGTGCAGCTCCACGGACCCGAGCAGCCGGGACGAGTGGCGGGTCCAGTTCTCGAACGGCTGCTCCGTGAAATGCGACACCGGGAAGATCATCCGCCGGTCGTCCCAGAGCCGCAGCACCACGTACGACAGGGTCAGCTCCTCGACCCGTCCCCAGTGGCCCTGCGTGACGACGACGTCGTCGAGCCGCAGCGCGTCGCTGAACGCCAGTTGCAGCCCGGCGAGCAGGTTGCCCAGCGTCGGCCGCGCCGCGATGCCGACGACCAGCCCCGCGACGCCCGCCGAGGCCAGCACCCCCGCGCCGACCGCGCGCACGCCGGGGAAGGTGAACAGCGCGGCGCCCACCGCCAGGACCACGATCAGCACGGCGGCGATCCGGCGCAGCAGCAGCATCTGCGTGCGGGCCCGCCGGGCGCGCCGGTTGCGGTCGCCCTCGATACGGGTCAGCCGGGCCAGCGGCGGGTCGGTCAACGCGTAGCCGATCCGCAGCACCAGCCAGGTCGTGGCGCCGATCGCCGCGATCCGCACCGCCTGCCCGACCGCGTCCTCCGCCTGGTCTCCGAGCATCCGGTACGGCATCGCCGCGCCGCCGCCCACCACGACCGCGAACGCGAACGCCGGCGCGGCCACGCGCCGGGCGACGCGACCGGCCCCCGGCCACCGCGCCGACAGCCGTCCCGCCAGCAGCCGGCGCCCCACCTCCACGACGATCACCGACGCGGCCACGACGGCCGCGAGGACGATCCATGCCCACAGTGCGGACACGTCCGCGACGACCCCCTTCCGTTCTGGGGACAACCTGCGTCCGACTCTCCCTTTCCGAATGTTTTGCGGACATGTGACCAGCGGAGGGAGACCTCCGTCACCCCGGCCCGCGAAGCGCGCCAGCACGGCGTGTCGGCCCCGCCCACTAGGCTTTTGAACGTGGCAGACCCGGCGACCTACCGACCCGCACCCGGCTCCATCCCCGAGTCTCCCGGCGTGTACCGGTTCCGCGACGAGCACGGCCGGGTCATCTACGTGGGCAAGGCCAAGAGCCTGCGGCAGCGCCTGAACTCCTACTTCGCCGACTTCTCCACGCTGCATCCCCGCACGCAGACCATGGTGCGGACCGCCGCGCGGGTCGACTGGACGGTCGTCGCCACCGAGGTCGAGGCGCTCCAGCTCGAATACTCCTGGATCAAGGAGTTCGATCCCCGGTTCAACGTCCGTTACCGCGACGACAAGTCGTATCCGTACCTCGCCGTCACCCTGAACGAGGACTTTCCGAGGGTGATGGTGATGCGCGGCGCGAAACGCAAGGGCGTGCGCTACTTCGGGCCGTACTCCCACGCGTGGGCGATCAGGGAGACGGTCGACCAACTGCTGCGCGTGTTCCCCGTCCGGACGTGCAGCGCGGGCGTGTTCAAACGGCAGCACCAGCTCGACCGTCCCTGCCTGCTCGGCTACATCGGCAAGTGCTCCGCGCCGTGCGTCGGCCGGGTCACCCCGGACGAGCACCGGCTCCTCGCCGAGGACTTCTGCGACTTCATGGCGGGCCACACCAGCCGGTTCATCAAACGCCTGGAGCGCGACATGCGGGAGGCCGCCGCGTCCCAGGAGTACGAGCGCGCCGCCCGGCTCCGCGACGACGTCCGCGCCCTGGAACGGGCCCTGGAGAAGCAGGCCGTCGTCCTCGCCGACACCACCGACTGCGACATGATCGCCTTCGCGGAGGACGAGCTGGAGGCGGCCGTGCAGGTGTTCTACGTGCGCGGCGGCCGGATCCGCGGGCAGCGCGGCTGGGTCGTCGACAAGGTCGAGGACGTCACCACCGCCGACCTGGTCGAGCATTTCCTCATCCAGATCTACGGCGAGAGCGAATCGGTTCCGCGGGAGGTGCTCGTCCCGGCGCTGCCTCCCGAGGAGGACGCGATGACCGAGCTGCTGTCGGAGCAACGCGGCGGGCCCGTCCGGCTACGGGTGCCGCGGCGCGGCGACAAGAAGGCCCTGCTGGAGACGGTCGCGCGCAACGCGCACGAGGCCCTCAAGCAGCACAAGACGCGCCGCGCGTCCGACCTCACCACCCGCAGCCGCGCCCTCCAGGAGATCCAGGAGGCGCTGGAGCTGGACGACGCCCCGCTGCGCATCGAGTGCTACGACGTGTCGAACCTCCAGGGCACCGACGTGGTCGCGTCGATGGTCGTGTTCGAGGACGGTCTGGCCCGCAAGAGCGAGTACCGCCGGTTCACGATCAAGGGCGTGCAGGGGCAGGACGACGTCCGTTCCATCCACGAGGTCATCACCCGCAGGTTCAAGCGCTACCTCGCCGAGAGCGAGAAGACGGGCGAACTCGACCACCTGGGCGACGCTCCCGGCGACGAGGGCGCGCACCAGCCGATCGACCCGGAGACCGGCAGGCCCCGAAAGTTCGCCTACCCGCCGAACCTGGTGATCGTCGACGGCGGTCCGCCGCAGGTCGCCGCCGCCCGGCGGGCCCTGGAGGAGCTCGGGGTCGACGACATCGACGTGTGCGGCATCGCCAAGCGGCTGGAGGAGATCTGGCTGCCCGGCGAGGACGACCCGGTGATCCTGCCGCGCAACAGCGAGGGGATGTTCCTCGTCCAGCGGGTCCGCGACGAGGCGCACCGGTTCGCGATCACGTTCCACCGGCAGCGGCGGTCGAAGTCGATGACGGTCAGCGAACTCGATAACGTTCCGGGTCTGGGTCCGGCGCGCAGGGCGGCGCTGCTGAAACACTTCGGGTCGCTGAAGCGGTTGAAGGACGCGACACCCGAGCAGGTCGCCGAGGTCCCGGGCATCGGGCGGCGCAGCGCCGAGGGGATCGTCGCCGCCCTGCACGGCGGCACGGGGCCGCGGGGGGACGCGGACGGGGAGCACACGGGGAGACCGACATGACCAGTGAGACGAAGATCCCGGACATTGTGATAGTCACCGGAATGTCCGGGGCGGGCCGCAGCACGGCGGCCAAATCCCTGGAGGACCTCGACTGGTTCGTGGTCGACAACCTGCCGCCGGGGCTGCTGGCGACGATGGCCGACCTCGGCGGCCGGGTGAAGGACGCCGTCCCGCGGATCGCCGTGGTCGTGGACGTGCGCAGCCGCGCCTTCACCGAGGACCTGCACTCCTCGATCGCCGAGCTGGAGGCGCGCGGCGTCCACCCGCGCGTGGTGTTCCTTGAGGCGAACGACGCCGACCTGGTGCGCCGGTTCGAGAGCGTCCGCCGCCCGCACCCGCTCCAGGGCGACGGCCGTCTCGTGGACGGCATCGCCCGCGAACGCGAACTCGTCCGCGAGGTCCGCGCCGAGGCCGACCTGGTGATCGACACCAGCGGGCTCAACGTGCACGAGCTCCGCAACAAGATCATCGGGTTCTTCGGCAACGACACCGGCGAGTCCAGCCTCCGCGCGACCGTCGTGTCGTTCGGCTACAAGTACGGCCTGCCCGTCGACGCCGACCTCGTCGTCGACTGCCGGTTCCTGCCGAACCCGCACTGGGTGCCGGAGCTGCGGCCGAAGACGGGCCGCGACTCCGCCGTCCGCGACTACGTCCTCGGGCAGCGCGGCGCCAAGGAGTTCCTCGACGCCTACGCCGAGGTGCTGCGTCTTCTCGCCGACGGGTACGAACGTGAGGGCAAGCACTACGTGACGCTGGCCGTGGGATGTACCGGCGGCAAACACCGTAGTGTTGCCATGGCGGAACAGATCGCCGCCCGGCTGCGGGACGAGGGCATCGAGGTGCAGGTCGCCCATCGTGACCTCGGCCGCGAGTAGACCCCTGCCCGGTTCCCGGGGCGGGGGCCGGATGAGGAAAGCAGGTTGGCGGCACGGTGAAGCCCCACGGCCCGAGAGTCGTCGCGCTCGGCGGCGGTCACGGCCTCTACGCCTCGCTGTCGGCGCTGCGCCGCGTCACCGACCGGCTGACGGCGATCGTCACGGTCGCCGACGACGGCGGGTCCAGCGGACGGCTGCGCCGCGAACTCGGCGTCCTCCCGCCCGGCGACCTGCGGATGGCGCTGGCCGCCCTGTGCGGCGACGACGAGTGGGGGCAGACGTGGCGGGACGTCGTCCAGCACCGCTTCCGCAGTGAGGGCGACCTCCAGGGGCACGCCGTCGGCAACGTCCTCATCGTCGCGCTGTGGGAGCTCCTCGGCCGGGAGGGCGCGGTCGCGGGGCTCGACTGGGTCGGGCGGCTGCTCGGCGCGCACGGCCGGGTCCTGCCGATGGCGTCCGTCCCGATGGACATCGTCGCCGAGGTGCGCGGCGCCGACCCGGCCCGTCCCGACGCGATCACCCATGTCAAGGGGCAGGTCGCGTGCGCGAAGACGCCCGGCACCGTGCTCGGCGTGTCGCTGGTCCCCGCCGACCCGCCCGCCTGTCCCGAGGCGCTCGCCGCGGTCGAGGACGCCGACTGGATCGTGTTCGGCCCCGGCTCCTGGTTCACCAGCGTCCTGCCGCACCTGAAGGTCCCGGCGCTGGCCCGCGCGCTGGTGTCGTCCCGGGCCCGCCGCGCCGTCGCGCTGAACCTGGCGCCGCAGCCCGGCGAGACCGACGACTTCTCGCCGCAGACCCATCTGGAGGTGCTGCGCGCCCACGCGCCCGACCTCAACGTGGACGTCGTCCTCGCCGACGCCGGTGTCGTCGACGACCCGGTGGCCCTCGACAAGGCCGTCCAGGAGATCGGTGGACGTCTCGTGCTCGCGGACGTCGCCGCCGACGACGGGTCGCCGCGTCATGAACCCGCCCGGCTGGCCCAAGCCTTCGACAAGATATTCAGCGAGTGACGTCCGGTGGCGTCGGGATCGGCGACACTGCTGGAAGTCCGATAGGGGGAGGGGTCCAACTCATGGCGATGACCGGTGTGGTCAAGGACGAGCTGAGCAGGCTCACGGTCATGAAGCCGTGCTGCCGCAAGGCCGAGGTCTCGACGCTGCTGCGCTTCGCGGGCGGCTTGCACCTGGTCAGCGGACGCATCGTGATCGAGGCCGAGATCGACACCGGCGTCGCCGCGCGCCGCCTGATCAAGGACATCTCGGAGGTGTTCGGGCACACCTCCGAGGTCGTGGTGCTCGCGCCGAGCGGCCTGCGCAAGGGCAACCGCTACGTCGTGCGCGTCTTCCGGGACGGCGAGTCGCTCGCCCGGCAGACCGGCCTCATCGACAGCAACGGCCGTCCGGTCCGCGGCCTGCCCCGGCACGTCGTCGCGGGCGCGGCCTGCGACGCCGAGTCCGCGTGGCGGGGCGCGTTCCTCGCGCACGGCTCGCTGACCGAGCCGGGCCGGTCCATGTCGCTGGAGGTGACGTGCCCCGGCCCGGAGGCCGCGCTCGCCCTGGTCGGCGCGGCCCGCCGGCTGAAGATCCACGCCAAGGCCCGGGAGGTCCGCGGCGTCGACCGCGTCGTCGTCCGCGACGGCGACGCGATCAGCGCGCTGCTCACCCGGCTCGGCGCCCACGACAGCGTCCTCGCGTGGGAGGAGCGCCGGATGCGCCGCGAGGTCCGCGCCACCGCCAACCGGCTCGCCAACTTCGACGACGCGAACCTGCGCCGCTCCGCCCGCGCCGCCGTCGCCGCCGGGGCCAGGGTCGCCCGCGCCCTGGAGATCCTCGGCGACGACGCGCCCGAGCACCTCGTCAACGCCGGACGGCTCCGGCTGGAGCACAAGCAGGCGTCCCTGGAGGAGCTCGGCCAGCTCGCCGATCCGCCGCTCACCAAGGACGCCATCGCGGGCCGCATCCGCCGACTCCTCGCCATGGCCGACAAGCGCGCCGGCGACCAGGGCATTCCCGGCACCGAGGCGAACCTGACCGCCGACATGCTCGCGCCCTGATCCCCGGCGGACCCGGCGCGGGGCCGACGGCGCCGCACCCACCGGTGTCAGGTCGCCCGCGGTTGATTGGATAGGGTCGGGGACAGGGGGATCCCCTGATCGACCGTAGGCGACAGTCCGGCCGTGGCCGGGCGACACGATGTGCGAGGAGAGCCGTTCCGTGACCATCCGAGTAGGCGTCAACGGGTTCGGCCGGATCGGCCGGAACTTCTACCGGGCCGTGAAGGCGTCCGGTGCCGACATCGAGATCGTGGCGGTCAACGACCTGACCGACACCGCCACGCTCGCCCGGCTGCTCAAGTACGACAGCATTCTCGGCCGCCTCCCCGAGGAGGTGAGCGCCACCGACACCGAGATCGTCGTCGGCGGCAAGGCGATCAAGGCGTTCGCCGAGCGCGACCCCGCGAACCTGAAGTGGAGCGAGGTCGGCGCCGACGTCGTCGTGGAGTCCACCGGCTTCTTCACCGACGCCACCAAGGCCAAGGTGCACGCCGACAACGGCGCCAAGAAGGTGATCATCTCCGCCCCGGCGAAGAACGAGGACGTCACCCTCGTCCTCGGTGTCAACGACGACGCCTACGACCCGGCGAACCACACGGTGATCTCCAACGCGTCCTGCACCACCAACTGCCTGGCCCCGCTGGCCAAGGTCCTGCACGACAGCTTCGTCATCGAGCGTGGCCTGATGACGACGATTCACGCCTACACGCAGGACCAGAACCTCCAGGACGCCCCGCACAAGGACCCGCGCCGCGCCCGCGCCGCCGCGCTGAACGTCGTGCCGACCTCCACCGGCGCCGCCAAGGCCATCGGCCTGGTGCTGCCCGAGCTGAAGGGCAGGCTCGACGGCTACGCGCTGCGCGTCCCGGTGCCGACGGGCTCCGCCACCGACCTCACCGTGACGCTGTCCCGCGAGGTGACGGTGGACGAGGTCAACGCGGCGTTCAAGGCGGCCGCCGAAGGCCCGCTGAAGGGCTACCTCACCTACACCGAGGACCCGCTCGTCTCCACCGACATCGTCACCGACCCGGCGTCCTGCATCTACGACTCCGGGCTGACCAAGGTCATCGGCGACCAGGTGAAGGTCGTCGGCTGGTACGACAACGAGTGGGGCTACTCCAACCGTCTCGTCGACCTCGTCAAGCTCGTCGGCGCGCAGCTCTGACCGAAGCCCTCGACGCCGTGGCCGCGCACCGCACCGCGCGGCCACGGCGCGGCCGTGTACGGAAGGACACCGCAACTCGATGCGCACCATTGACGACCTCGACGTCGCAGGTCGGCGCGTCCTCGTCCGCGCCGACCTGAACGTCCCCCTGGACGGCGGCGCGATCACCGACGACGGGCGGATCCGGGCGAGCCTCCCGACGATCGAGACGCTGCGGGCCGGGGGCGCCAGGGTCATCGTCTGCGCCCATCTCGGCCGTCCCAAGGGGAAGGCGAACCCCGAGTTCTCCCTCGCGCCCGTGGCGGCGCGGCTCGGCGAGCTGCTCGGCGCGGACGTCGCGTTCGCTTCGGACGTCGTCGGCGACTCCGCCCGCGCGACCGTCGACGCGCTCGCCGACGGCGACGTCGCGCTGTTGGAGAACCTTCGCTTCGAACCGGGCGAGACCAGCAAGGACGACGCCGAGCGCGGCGCCTTCGCCGACCGGCTCGCCGCCCTCGCCGACCTCTACGTCGGGGACGGGTTCGGCGCGGTTCACCGCCGGCACGCGTCGGTGTACGACGTGCCCGGTCGGCTCCCGCACGCCGCGGGCGGGCTGATCGCCACCGAGGTCGGGGTGCTGAAGCGGCTCACCGAGCACGTCGAACGGCCCTACGCGGTCGTGCTCGGCGGCTCGAAGGTGTCCGACAAGCTCGGCGTCATCGACAACCTGCTCGGCAAGGCCGACCGCATCCTCATCGGCGGCGGCATGGTGTTCACCTTCCTCAGGGCGCAGGGCCACGAGGTCGGCACGAGCCTCCTCGAAGAGGATCAGCTCGACACCGTCCGCGACTACCTGCGGCGCGCCGAGGACACCGGCGTGGAGTTCGTGCTCCCCGTCGACGTCGTCGCCGCCACGGCGTTCTCCGCCGACGCCGACCACGGCGTCGTGGCCGCCGACGCGATTCCGTCCGACCGGATGGGCCTCGACATCGGCCCCGAGTCCGGCGAGCTGTTCGCCGCGCGCCTCGCCGACGCCCGCACGGTGTTCTGGAACGGCCCGATGGGCGTGTTCGAGATGAAGCCCTACGAGCACGGCACCCGCGCCGTCGCGCAGGGTCTCATCGACTCCGGCGCGTTCACGGTGGTCGGCGGCGGCGACTCCGCCGCGGCCGTCCGGCGGCTCGGCTTCGACGAGGCCGCCTTCTCCCACATCTCGACCGGCGGCGGTGCCAGCCTCGAATACCTCGAAGGCAAGACGCTGCCCGGCCTGCAGGCCCTGGAGGACTGACCGATGGCCCCCGCGAGCCCCGCCCGCAAACCGCTGATGGCGGGCAACTGGAAGATGAACAACAACCACCTTGAGGCGATCGCGCTCGTCCAGAAGCTGGCGTTCGCGCTCAAGGAGGCCGACTACGACGCGGTGGACGTCGCCGTGCTGCCGCCGTTCACCGCGATCCGCTCCGTGCAGACGCTGATCGAGGCCGACAAGTACCCGATCCAGTACGGCGCGCAGGACGTTTCCCCGCACGCCTCCGGCGCCTACACCGGCGAGATCTCCGCGGCGATGCTCGCGAAGCTGCGCTGCGGCTACGTCGTCGTGGGGCACTCCGAGCGCCGCCAGTACCACGCCGAGGACGACGCGCTCGTCAACGCCAAGGCCAAGGCCGCGCTCGGCGCCGACCTCACCCCGATCCTGTGCGTGGGCGAGGGGCTGGAGGTCCGCAAGGCGGGCGGGCACGTTCCGCACGTCCTCGCGCAGGTGGACGGCGGCCTGGAGAAGATCACCGCCGACCAGGTCCGGCGCCTCGTGATCGCTTACGAGCCGGTGTGGGCGATCGGCACCGGGGAGGTCGCCACCCCCCAGGACGCGCAGGAGGTCTGCGCCGCGATCAGGACGCGGCTCGCCGAGCTGTACGACGGCGGAGTGGCCGACGAGGTGCGTATCCTGTACGGCGGTTCGGTGAAGGGCGACAACGTCGCCAAGCTCATGGCGCAGGACGACGTGGACGGCGCCTTGGTCGGTGGTGCCAGCCTGGACCCGGGTGAGTTCGTCAAGATCTGCCGGTATCGGGATCTTCCCGTCTGATCTTCTTGATCAATTCGGGGTGAACCGGGGGTTCGTGCCGAACCAGCGGCCGGTTCGTCGTACCCTTCGTAGCTGACGGGTAAACCGCCCGGCCTGGTCCACCGTCCTGAACTACAGACCGTCCTGAACTAGAGACAAGGCGCTGAAATCGTGATCCTCGCATCGTCTATCGTGCTCATCGTCACGAGCCTGCTGATGGTCGTCCTCGTCCTCATGCACAAGGGCAAGGGCGGCGGCCTGTCCGACATGTTCGGCGGCGGCGTCTCGTCGTCCCTGGGCGGCTCGTCTGTGGTGGAACGCAACCTCGACCGGCTGACGATCGCCATCGGCGTGCTGTGGTTCGCCTCGATCGTCGTGCTCGGCCTGCTGTTCAAGGGCGACGCCTGAGACATCCGTCTCGACACCAAAGCGAACGCCGCGCCGTCCCAGCAGGAGGTAACGGGCGGCGGCGGAAGACCAAACGAGGAGTACTCCGTGGGTAGTGGCAACGCGATTCGGGGCAGCCGTGTCGGGGCCGGTCCGATGGGAGAGGCGGAACGTGGTGACGCCGCCCCCCGCGTGTGGGTGACCTTCTACTGCGCCAACCGGCACGAGACCCGCCCCAGCTTCGCGACCGACGTGGCGGTCCCCGAGACCTGGGACTGCCCGCGCTGCGGGTTCCCCGCCGGTCAGGACTCGGAGAACCCTCCGGCGCCGCCGAAGACCGAGCCGTACAAGACGCACCTCGCGTACGTGAAGGAGCGCCGCAGCGACGAGGACGGCGAAGCCATCCTCGAAGAGGCCCTGGCCAAACTCCGCCAGAAGCGCGCGGCTGTGAAGAAGGCCCTGGAAGCGGCTCGTTAGTTCTTGCATTTCTCTCCTCCTTCGGCCTCGGCGGGCCTCCATCGTCGAGAAACGCGGCGCGATCGCTGGCATCGCTCCGGCTCGCCTGGCCGCTCGCTGCGCGATCAGGTTCTCGCGAGCTCGAACCCGCCTTCGGACGCGATCGCAGTGGTCGGGGTCGTTGCGGGGTTGCGGTGGGGCTGGGGGCATGCCTTGAGTCGTGTTCTTCCCTGTGCGGGCTTCGCGCGGGGAAGGACAGGACTCGGTATGCTTGCCAATACGCGACTGGCGCAGTCAAGGTGGAGTCGACCACCGGGGAGCGAGCCGTCCGAACACCGCGCGCCTGGGTGTGCGGGCCCCTGACACCGGGGTGCCCGAGATCCCGGTGCGAGCAGTGCGGAGGCAACCGATATGCACGAACCGCCCGTTCCCCATCTGCGTGGCCAGGACCCTGAGATCGCGGGGCTCGTCGAGGACGAGGCGCGCCGCCAGTTCGAGAAGCTGCGGCTCATCGCGTCGGAGAACTATGTTTCGCCCGCGGTTTTGGAGGCCGCCGGGACGGTCCTGACCAACAAGTACTCCGAGGGGTACGCCGGGAAGCGGTACTACGAGGGTCAGCAGATCGTGGACCCGATCGAGACGCTGGCCGTCGACCGGGCGAAGGAAGTGTTCGGTGTCGAGCACGCCAACGTCCAGCCGTATTCGGGGTCGCCCGCGAACCTCGCCGTGTACATGGCGTTCCTGGAGCCCGGCGACCCGGTGATGGGCCTGTCGCTGCCGATGGGCGGGCACCTGACGCACGGCTGGTCGGTGTCGGCGACCGGGAAGTGGTTCCGTCCCGTCCGGTACGACGTGCGCGCCGACACGGGCCGGATCGACCTCGACCAGGTCCGCGACCTGGCGCTCAAGGAGCGGCCGAAGCTGATCTGGTGCGGCGGCACCGCGATCCCCCGGACGATCGACTTCCCGGCGTTCGCGGAGATCGCCCGGGAGGTCGGCGCGGTGCTGGCCGCCGACATCGCGCACATCGCGGGACTGATCGCGGGCGGCGCGCATCCGTCGCCGGTCGGCCACGCCGACGTGATCACCACGACGACGCACAAGACGCTGCGCGGCCCGCGCGGCGCGATGGTCATGTCGACGGCCGAGCACGCGAAGGCGGTCGACAAGGCCGTGTTCCCGGGGCTTCAGGGCGGGCCGCACAACCACACGACCGCGGCGATCGCGGTCGCGCTGCGGGAGGCGGCGCAGCCGGACTTCGCCGCGTACGCGCGGCAGGTCGTCGCGAACGCCAAGGCCCTCGCCGCCGCGCTCCTGGACCGCGGCTACGACCTGATCTCCGGCGGCACCGACAACCACCTCATCCTCATCGACCTGACCAACAAGGGCATCGGTGGCAAACCCGCCGCGCAGGCCCTCGACCGCGCCGGGATCGAGCTGAACTACAACGCCGTTCCGTTCGACCCGCGCAAGCCGTTCGACCCGTCCGGGCTGCGGGTCGGCACCGCCGCGATCACCACCCGCGGGCTCGGTGAGGACCTGATGCCGCGGGTCGCGGCATGGATGGACGAGGTCGTGCAGGCGGCGGCGAAGCAGGACGAGAGCGTCGTCGAGCGGGTCGCCGGACAGGTCCGGGAGCTGCTCGCGTCCTACCCGATGCCCGGGTGGACGGCCACGCCCTGACGGTCACGCCCCCCGCAGGATCGTGATCATTCGCCAGGCGGCGGGGTCGGTGAGCGCCACGGCGTGCTCACCGGCCCCGAAGTCGCCGTACCGGGCGACCACGTTCAGGTCGCCCGCGAGGCGGATCACCGCGTCCAGTTCCGTCGCCGTCCAGAACCGGTAGGGGACGACGTCGCGCAGCACCCGCGTCCCGTCCGGGCCTGTGATGGTCATCGTGACGTGGTCGTCGGCGATCTGGGTGACCGGGTCGAGCACGTCGCCGGGCTCGCCCCACCGGACGGTGGCGCGGACGCCGCCGCGCTCGACCTGCCAGCCCGTGCTGACGGTCGGTTCGTCGGTGAGGCGGTCACGCGGATGCGACATCTCCACGATGTAGAGGCCGCCGGGGGACAGGTGCGCGGCGACGCGGCGCAGGTGCGCGACGAACGCGTCCAGCGTCATCAGGTGCGACGTCGAGTCCAGCATGGTCACGACCAGGTCGAACCGGCGGCCCAGGTCGAACCGGGTCATGTCGTCCTCGACGACGGTCACGTCGACGCCGTCGCGTGCCGCCTCCCGGGACGCGTGGGCGCACATCGCCGGGTTCAGGTCGAGCGCGGTCGCGGCGACGCCGCGACGGGCGAACTCCCGGGCGTGCTCGGCGGGCCCCGCCGCCAGCTCCAGCACCGAGTCCGGCTTCAGCCGGTTCTCGGCGCACCAGTCGAGCAGGGCGTCCACCTCGGCGGACACGTCGCGGAACGAGCACGCCAGAGCGTACGCCCACGGATCGTCATAGATGCCGCTCACCCGCCCATCCTGCCAGCGCGCCGCCGGTGTCACGTGATCGCCACGTCATCGTGCGCCCGGGGTTTCACATTTCGGCGGGGGCTTGAGCCGCCCGGTCCGACCGCCTAGCGTGCGGTAAGTGATCGACCCCGTGAGCGGTGAGCATGTCAATGACCGACCTCCGCCAGGTCCGTCAGCGACCCGGCTCCCGCTGCTGCTCCCCGGTACCCTCAGCGACGATCAGCGCACCGTCTACGAGGCGGTGACCGGTGGTCCGCGTACGCAGGGCCGGGTTCCGCCCGCCGCGGTCGCCGACAGGTTCGGACGTCTGCTCGGCCCGTTCAACGCCATGCTGTACAGCCCGTCGGTCGGGTTGCCGTTGCAGGATCTCGGCGCCGCGCTGCGGTTCCGTACCGCGTTCACCAGACGCGAGCGGGAGATCGCGATCCTGGTCGTCGCCGCGCATCTGCGCTCCGACTACGAATGGCACGCGCACGAGCTGGTCGGGCGCCGCGCCGGGCTCGCCGACGACGAGATGGCCGCGCTTCGCGAGGGCCGCGCGCCGATGCTCGCCGACGTCCGGGAACGCGTCGTGTACGAGGCGGTCCGGCAGCTCGTCGCCGAGGACGACCTCGGCGACGCGGTGTTCACCGAGGCGGCGACGACGCTCGGCCGTCCCGCCGTCGTGGAACTGGTCACGCTCGTCGGCTACTACCGGGCGCTGGCGTTGCACCTGCGCGTGTTCCGGGTCGGTGTCCCGGACGGCGAGGCCGCGCCCGCCTGGCCCGCTGTGGAGGACGGAGATGAGTGAGGTGCTGCGGACGGTCCGGCTCGTGCTGCATCCGGTGTCGATGGCCGACCACGCCGCGTTGCTGACGCACTGGACGGGCCCGCTCGTCCGGCGCCACCTGTTCGACGACCGGTTGATCTCCGCCGTCCAGGTCGCCGAGATCATCGACGCCAGCGAGCGGGACTTCGCCACCGAGGGCTACGGGCTGTGGGCGCTGCGGCCGGCGAGCCGCTGGTCCGGCGGGATCGACGGCGTGCCGGGTCCGGACGCGGCCGGGCCCGGTGAGCCGCTGGTCGGCGTGGCGGGGCTCAGCCACCACGACGGGCCCCTCGGCCACGGCGTCGACGTGGAGATCCTCTACAGCCTGGAACCCGACCGGTGGGGCCAGGGCCTCGCCGCCGAGGCGTCCCGCGCGGTCCTCGACTACGCGTTCGGGGTGGTCGGCGTGCACCGGGTCACCGCGGAGATCGACATGGCGAACCCGGCGTCGGCGGAGATCGCTCTGCAACTCGGGATGCGCCGCCGCCCGGACGGCCCCGCCGGGCCCGACGGCGCCGCCTACTACGCGGCCGAACGTTCCCGCTGGGTCGGCTCCCGCCGCATCGTCGACGCCGTCCCCTAACGCCGGACGAGGTCCTGGACGTCCCCGTACGAGGGTGTGCGGCGTTCGGCGTCCTGCCCGGTCACGTGGAGCGCCGCCGCGACCGTGGCGCGCAACGCCTCGCGGAACAGCAGCGACCCCGTGCTCACGCGGTGGACGCCGAGGCGCGCCATCCGCTCGTACTCGGTCTTGCCCGGGATGAACAGCACGTTCAGCGGCACGCCCGCCACGTCGAGGACGGCGCGGATGTCGGCGTCGTCCACGATGCCGGGCACGAACACCCCGTCCGCGCCCGCCTCCGCGTACGCGCGGACCCGCCGCAGCGTCTCGTCCCGGTCCGGGTCGCCGAGCCAGAACGTGTCGGTGCGGGCGTTCAGGAACACCTGCGGCGCGGCCCGCTTCACCGCCGAGATGAGCGTGGTCTGGTGGTCGAGCGGCGCGAGCGTCCCGTCGGCGCGGCCGTCCTCCAGGTTGATCCCGGCGATGCCGAACGAGGCGAGTTCGGTGACGAGTTCGGCGACGTCCCCGATCCGCTCGGAGAAGCCGCCCTCGATGTCGACGGTGACCGGCACGGGCAGGCGGGCGAGGATGCTGGCGAGCGCGATGGTCTCGTCGCGGGTGCCGCCCGCCGCGTCGATCTTCCCGGCCGCGGCGGCGACGCCGAGGCTCGTCGTCCCGATCGCGGGGAACCCGGCCTCGACGAGCGCCGCGCCGCTCGCGAAGTCCCACGCGTTCGGCAGCAGCAGCGGACGGTCACCGTGATGCAGATCGTGGAACCTCACGGGTCGGCCTCCGTTCCGGACGGGCCGTCGCGAACGAACTCCGGCGGCCAGGTGGGGACGTTCCCGCCGGTCGGGATCGAAACGGGCGGGCGTCCCGAATCTAGGGCCGGGTCGTTTCGTCGTCCGCCGAAGCGTCGACGGGCCCGCCGCGCCAGGTGGGGAAGGGACGGCGGCCGACGGCCACGTCGAAGGCGGCGCGGGCGAGCAGGCGGGTGGAGTCGAGCGTCGGCAGCGGCGAGTCGCCGGGCGTCACCAGCAGCGGTATCTCGGTGCAGACGAGCGCGACGGCGTCGCAACCGCGTTCGGCGAGCCGCTCGATGACACGGACGTACTCGCGCCGCGACTCCACGGTGAACACGCCGTTGACCAGTTCGGCGAAGATGATCCTGTTGACGGTCTCCCGGTCGTCGGCGTCCGGGACCCGCGCCTCGATGCCGCGGGCGGCGAGCTCGCGGGGGTAGACGGGGCCGTCCATGGTGTAGCGGGTGCCGAGGACGCCGACGCGGGTGCGGCCGTCCCGGGCGGCCTGTTCGGCGACGACCCGCGCGATGTGCAGGCCCGGCAGCGGCAGGTCGTCGCCGGGACGTTCGAGCGCCATGTGCGCGGTGTTGTCCGGGCAGACGAAGAAGTCGGCGCCCGCCGCCGCGAGCCGCCGGGCGTTCTCGTCGAAGGTCGCCCGGATCGAGTCGTGGTCTCCGGCGTCCCACGCGGGCATGCTCCGCGCCATCGCGGTGAGGTCGAGCGTCACGTCCGGGTGGTCGTCGGGGCCCAGTTCGCGGAACCCTTCCTGGCAGAAGGTGCGCAGGCACAGCGCGGCGCCCTCCATGCTGTGGGCGAGGATGCCGAGATGCTTCATGCTCCAGTCCCCGTTCGGTGTGGCGAACACTCGTCCATTAGCATGAACAATCACGGCTGGGTTCGTCAAACCGAACATGTGGACTTCTGGAGCGAACGATGGGAAACGCCGACCTGATCGCGGTGATCGCCGCGTCCCTCCGGCGGGAGCGGGAGCGCGCCGGGCTGTCACAGACGGAACTGGCCCGCCGCGCCGGTCTCGCCAAGTCGACGCTGTCCCAACTGGAGGCGGGCACCGGCAACCCGAGCGTCGAGACGCTGTGGGCGCTCGGCACGGCCCTGGACGTCCCGTTCAGCCGTCTCGTCGACCCGCCCCGGGTGCCCGTTCACGTGATCCGCGCGGGGGAGGGCCCGGCCGCCCACTCCGACCAGGCCGACTACACGACCACGCTGCTCGCGTCCTGCCCGCCGAACGCCCGCCGCGACCTCTACCGCGTCACCGCCCAGCCCGGCGCCCGCCGAGTCTCCGACCCGCACCCGCCGGGCACGGTGGAACACGCCGTCCTCAGCACCGGCCGCGCCCTGGTCGGCCCGTCGGACGACCCGATCGAGCTCGCCCCCGGCGACTACATCACCTACCCCGGCGACGCCCCCCACGTGTTCGAGGCCCTCACCCCCGGCACCTCCGCGATCTTCCTCATGGAGCACGTCTAGACGGTGCGGTAGTGGGTGGTCAGGCGCCGGTCGTCGTTCAGGACGTGGAACGCCACACCCGGGGGAGCGTCATGGGAGGCGATGCCGCCCTCCTCACCGGGCAGCTTCAGCGTGGACGCCACTCCCGGCGCGACGAGCAGCGGGCGTCCGGCGAACGTCGTGACCGCCGCCGTGTGCGCGTGCCCGCACAGCAAGGCCACGACCTGCGGATGCCGCGCGACGACCGCGGCCAGCCGTTCCTCGCCGAACTGCCTGATCCGGTCCACGTACGGGATGCCCAGCGGCACCGGCGGATGGTGGAAACACACGAAGGTGGGAGCATCGGGTTCTCCGGAAAGACACCGGTCGAGCCAGTCGATCGTCTCCTCGACGAGGAACCCGTGGTCCTCCCCGGGAACCGTGGAGTCGCACATGGCGAACACCGCGCCCGCCACCCTGTGAACCTGGTTGATCGGCCCGTCATCCGGCGGCTCGTCCAGGAGCACCTCCCGGTACGGGCCCCGCACGTCGTGGTTGCCGGGGCACATCAGCACCGGGTGCGGGGACCGCAGCACCTCCCGCGCCTGCCGGTACTCGGCGGGCGCGCCATGGTCGGCGATGTCACCCGTGACGAGAACGGCGTCGAGCGGCACGGCGTTCACACGCTCCATGACCCATGCCGCCCGTTCGCGGCGGTGATCACCGCCGTTCAGATGCGTGTCGCTGAGCTGGGCGAAAACAAGCATGCCGCGAAATCTAGGCGGCCACCGGACCACGGTTAAGATCCGGTCTCATGCCGAAAAGTTGGGCCGGTTCGGGGATCGACCTTCATCTGGACCTCGACACGTCCGGTGGCCGCCGGACGGGCCTCGAACGCGCCCTCCGCGCCGCGATCCGGAGCGGGCGGCTCGCCCCCGGCGACACCGTCCCGTCGACCCGTGTCCTCGCCGCCCAGCTCCGCCTCTCGCGCGGCACGGTCACCGCCGCCTACGACCAGCTGACGGCCGAGGGCTATCTGACGACCGTCCCCGGCTCCGGCACGAAGGTCGCGGAGATCACCTCCGCGCCCCACGACGCACCTGGCGCGCGGGGTGCGGCCGAACCCGTCCACAACCTCCTGCCGGGACGCCCCGACCTCAGCGCGTTCCCCACGCGGGCGTGGCTGCGCTCGACCCGCCGCGTCCTCGGCGCCGCGCCGCCCGAGGCGTACGCGCTCGGCGACCCGCGCGGCCGTCCCGAACTGCGCGAGGCGCTGGCCGTCTACCTCGGACGGGCACGCGGCGTCCACGCCGACCCGGACCGGATCGTCGTCACGTCCGGGTACGCGCAGTCCCTCGGCCTGCTCGCCGAAGTCCTCTTCGACACCGGTACCACGACGATCGCGATGGAGGAACCGGGCCACCCGTTCCATCGCGAGATCGTCCGCAACCACGGACCGAAGATCGTCCCGCTGCCCGTGGACGACCTCGGCGCCCGCCCCGAGCCGGGCCTGGCGGGCGCGGCCGTCCTCACCCCGGCGCACCAGTACCCGTACGGCGCGACCCTCCACCCCGACCGTCGCCACGCTTTCACCGCCTGGGCCCGCGCCACCGGCGCGACGATCGTCGAGGACGACTACGACGGCGAGTTCCGCTACGACCGCCACCCGGTCGGCGCCCTCCAGGGCATGGCACCCGGCCACGTCGTCTACGCCGGGACCACGTCCAAGACCCTCGCCCCGGCGATGCGCCTCGCCTGGCTGGTCCTGCCCGCCCATCTGGTCGAACCCGTCACGGAGGCCAAACGTCTCGCCGACGCGCACACCCAGTCGCTCGGACAGCTCGTCCTCGCCGACCTCCTCGGCACGCACGCCTACGACCGGCACGTCCGCGCGTCCCGGCTCCGCTACCGGCGCCGCCGCGACCTGCTGCTGGCGGCGCTTCGCGACCGCGCCCCCCACGTCCGTGTGCAAGGCATCGCCGCCGGGCTGCACGCCCTCGTCCTCCTCCCGGACGACGGCGCCACCGAGCCCGAGATCGTGGAGCGCGCCACTAGACTCGGCCTCGCCCTGTTGCCGCTCCGCGACCACTGGCAGAACCCGTCCGACCGCCCACAGGGCTTCGTCATCGGTTACAGCACCCCGGTCGGCTCCGCCTATCCCACCGCCCTGGACGCCCTCTGCCGCGCCTTGTGAAGACTCAGGGCCAGCGCCGCGGACCTCGGGGCGTGCCGTCCAAGTAGGCGAGCACGGCCCGCACGCGCCGGTGGCCGGAATCGTCCGGGGCCAGGCCGAGCTTGGCGAAGATGTTGCCGATGTGCTTGTGGACGGCGTTGTCCGAGATCCGCATCCGCTCGGCGATGGTGGCGTTGTCGTGGCCCTGCGCCATGAGCGCGAGCGACTCCCGCTCGCGCGGTGTGAGGCCGTCCAGGGGGTCCCCGGAGCGGCGCGCGAGGAGTTGGGCGACCACCTCGGGATCCATCGCGGTGCCTCCGGCGGCGACACGGCGCAGGGCGTCGACGAACTCGGCGACCCGGCCGACGCGGTCCTTGAGCAGGTAGCCGATGCCGCCACGGCCGTCCGACAGCAGCTCCCCGGCGTAGTCGCGTTCGACGTACTGCGACAGCACGAGGATCGGCAGCGCGCCGTGCTCGCGGCGGGCCCGCAGCGCGGCGTGGATGCCCTCGTCGCGGAACGTCGGCGGCAGCCGCACGTCCACGATGGCGATGTCGGGCCGGTGTTCGGCGACGGCGTCGAGGAACGCCTCGCCGTCACCGACGACCGCGGCGACCTCGCAGCCCTTCGACGCAAGCAGCAGCTCAAGGCCGCTGGACAGCAGCACGTTGTCCTCGGCGATCACGACCCGCACGACGCCTCCCGAACGATCACTGTGCGCACGGTATCCGGACGGTGAGCGTGGTGGGCCCGCCCGGCGGACTGTCGAGCCGGACGGCGCCGTCCAGCGCGGCGACCCGCCGCCGTATCCCGATGATCCCGGTGCCGCGCGCCTCGTCGGCGCCGCCCCGCCCGTCGTCGGTGACCTCGATGGACAGTTCGCCGTCCGCGCGGTCGACCCGGACGGCCGCACGCGTGGCGTGGGCGTGCTTGGACACGTTCGTCAGCGCCTCGGCGATCACGTAGTAGGCCACCGCCTCCACGCCCGCCGGGAGCGTGCCCAGCTCGCCGAGCCCGACGCGGACCGGCACGCCCGACCCGGCGGCCAGCGCCGTCAACGCCCCGTCGAGCCCCCGGTCGGCGAGGATCGGCGGGTAGATCGTCTGGAGCACCGCGCGGAGCTCCGCCATCGCCTCCTCCGCTGTGTCGTGCGCCCGCTCGATCAGCGCCGCGACGGCGTCCGGGTCGTCGGCGAGCGTCTCGCGGGCGATGCCGAGCTGCATGGCGATGGACACCAGGCGCGCCTGCGTGCCGTCGTGCAGATCGCGTTCGATCCGCTGGAGTTCGGTGCCATGGGCGTCGACCACGCCGACCCGGCTCCTGGTCAGCACGTCCACCCGTTCGGTCAGGCGTTCGCGGGCGGACGGCGCGAGCACCGCCAGGCACATCCGCGCGTGGAGCCGCGCCATCACCGGAAGCACCCACCAGGCCGCCGCACCGAGCGCGGCGATCTGGACAACGCCCCCGACCAGCGCGGTCGCCCAGTCGCCCACCTGCATCTCGACGAACAAGGTGGGCCGCTCATCGGCGGGAAACGCCCACCACAGCGGCAACGCCACCGCAGCGACCACGATGTTGCCCAGGCACAGCAGCGCGGCCAGCCCGAACGAGAGCCCGACGGCAACGTGCGCGGGCGTCCACAGAACGGCCCGCCGCCCGCCCGACCACCCATCTGCCGGAACGCCGAGCAGCTTCCCGGCCCGTCGCCGGTGCCATGTCGCCCAGCCTCGGGCCGCCGCCGGGACGAGCATCACCGGCAGAGCCACCACCGTGGCGACGGCGGTGGCCAGCGTCCCCAGCAGGTAGGACGAACCAGCGAGCGCGCGGCTGCCCATTCACACCCCCATGACCTCGATCGGAGCATCATTGTCGACCGACCGTCGCCGCAGGACACTACAGCGGGCTGTAGCAAGGAACCTGCGGCCGGCTGTATCTGCGCGAAACCCCCGCCGCAGTAGCGTCCCTGACCATGGAATTCGTACGGAGAGCCCTGATCTCGGGTCTTGTCCTGACCACCCTTTCAACGACCGTCACCGCCCCGGCCGCGGCCGCGACCCACGGCGGTCCGTCCCCGCTCCGCTGGAAGCGCTGCGCCCAGGGCGCCGATGACATTCTCGGCAAGAAGCTCGACCGGGCGGGCGCGCGATGCGCGAAGCTCACCGTACCGCTCGACCACTCCGAGCCCGGCGGCCGCACCATCGAGTTGGCGATGTCCCGCCTCCCCGCCAAGGACCGCGCCCATCGCATCGGCACCCTGGTCCTCAACAGCGGCGGTCCCGGGGAGCCCACGCTGGGCATGCCCCTGGAGACGCACGCGGCCATGAAGGACGTCGCCGCCCGCTACGACATCGTCGGCCTGGACCCGCGATTCGTCGGACGCAGCACGCCCCTCGACTGCGGCTGGCCCATCGGCCTGTGGCTCCGCTCCGCCGGCTCGACCCGCGCCGGCTTCGACCACCAGGTGGCCGTCCAGCGCGACCTGGCCGAACGCTGCGCGCAACGGCACGCGGGCGTCCTCCCGTACGTCAACACGCGCGACACGGCCCGCGACCTCGACCTCGTCCGCCGTGCGCTCGGGGAGCGCCGGATCTCCTTCCTCGGCTACTCCTACGGCGCCTACCTGGGCGCGGTGTACACCCAGATGTTCCCCGGCCGCACCGACCGCCTCGTCCTGGACAGCGCGGGCGACCCGAACGAGTGGGGTCCCCGCGCCACACAGGGCACCGAGGACGAGGCGGAGAACGCGCTCCACGGCTGGGCCGCCTGGGCCGCCGAGCGCCACGCCACCTACGGCCTGGGCGCCACGACCACCCGCGTCCTGGCCACCGTGCACAAGATCGTCGCCACCGCGGAAACCGACCCGCTGAGAGTCGGCCCCTACGAACTGGACGACCAGGTGATCCCTTACCTGCTCTCCGTGGGCTCCGGCAACGACCGCCCCGATGCCCGCGCGGAGTTCGCCACCACCGTCAAGACCCTGAACGAGGCCGCCCACGGACGTCCAGCCGACCCGAGCCCCGAACTCGATGGGTTCCTCACGTTCGTGCTGACCCCTGCCGGCTCCCCGCTGGCGAGCCCGACCGCCGCGATCACCTGCGGTGACCGCGCCGCGCCACGCGACCCCGAAACCTACTGGAACGACATCCAGCGCAGCCGCGCACGCCACCCCCTCTTCGGCCCCCTCAAGCAGAACATCTGGCCCTGCGCGTTCTGGCCGAACCCGCCACGCGAGCGTCCGACCCAGGTCGGCAACCCGACCCCCGCCCTGATCGTGTCCGCCACCGGCGACCCCGCCACGACCTACGAGGGCAGCAAGGCCATGCACCGCGTCATGACCGGCTCCCGCCTCCTGACCCTCCGCGACACCACCGCCCACGGCATCTACGGCGAGTACGCCGACCCCTGCGTGGACGCCAAGGTCAACACCTACCTCGCCACCGGCACCCTCCCCACCACCGACCAGTCCTGCTGACCGCGCGTTCAGCGGCGTCGGACGGCGGTGATCGTCTCGGGTGTAGGTCCATTTCCAGTCGAAGCGCCCACGGCCGGGCTCGTCGAAGGACGTGCGCGGCGGTCTTGTCCAGGCCGGGGGACAGGACGTGACCCTGGCCGTGGCCGATGACGGTGTTAGGGTGCGCGGCATAGACCGATCATGAAACGGGGTGGCGGACATGGCGTGTCGGATCGGCGCACTTGTGCTCGACTGCCGGGACCCGGAGGCGCTGGCCGAGTTCTGGTGCGAGGTGCTCGGGTATGTGGTGCTGGACCGGGACGACGGTGATGTGGAGATCGGTCCACCGGAGGGCTCCGGTGGTCTCCAGCCGACGCTGCTGCTGAGTCGTGGCGACGATGTCAAGACGGGCAAGCTGCCGCTGCATATCGACGTCAACGCGACGGATCGGGATCAGGACGCCGAGCTGGAACGCCTGCTGGCGGCGGGTGCGCGGCACGCCGACGTCGGGCAGACCGGGGAGGAGAGCTGGTTCGTTCTCGCCGACCCTGAGGGGAACGAGTTCTGCCTGCTCCAGACTCGCCTTAGTTGATCGTCGGGGCGTCGCGCGGTCGCCGCCGCCGGGCTCGGGCCGGGTCAGGCCGGGGCGTAGCGGGCGAGGACGAGGTGCCGGCCGGGCAGCGGCTCCGAGTCCAGCAGCTGGAGCCGGACGGGTGACGGGCCGCCGAACAATGGGGTTCCGCCGCCGAGAAGGGACGGGCCGATCATGATGTGGAGTTCGTCGACCAGGCCCGCGGACAGCAGGTCGTGCCACAGAGTGCGGCTGCCGAACATCAGGATCTCCTTGCCCGGCTCGTTCTTCAGCTCGATGACGCGGGCGTGCGCGTCGGCGCGTTCGACGATCTCCGTGTTGGGCCAGGGCGCCGTCCGGTCGGGGGTGAGCGTGTCGGAGACGACGACCTTGTCGATGGCGTCGTTGAGCCGGGAGATCTCACGTTCGACGGCGGGGGCGGACGGGTCGTCGGCGACGGGCGGCCAGTAGGTCTTGAAGCCCTCGTAGGTGTCGCGGCCCAGCAGGAGGGTGTCGGCGGCGCGGAGGCGTGCGGCGTTGTACTCGTCGAACGCCTCGTGGAAGGGCAGGGCCATGACGTCCTTGCCCGGACCCTCGTAGAAGCCGTCCAGCGAGATGATGTTGACGACGATCAGCTTTCGCATGGTTTTCTCCCTCGGAACTGTGCTTTCACAGGGGGAGAGACACAGGATGGCGCGGATTCATCGGTCAGGACGGAGATTCTTCCGGTAGTCCGAAGAGCGGGTACAGGTTCGGGTCGAGGAACGTGGAGAGTTCGGTGATCCGGCCGTCCCGGACGCTGAGGACGTTGATGGGGCCGATCCGGAACCGGCCGTCGTGGGCGCCCTGGTAGCACGCGAAGGCGGGCTGCCCGTTGGCCGGGACGGGCACGAGCCGCCAGGGCGTCTCGAAGACCCGTTCGGCGAGGAAGCGGGCGACGTCGTCGCGGCCGTCGAACCAGGCGGGCAGCGGCGGCATCGTGAACCGGACGTCGTCGGCGAGCAGCGAGACGAGGGCGTCCACGTCGGCGCGTTCCCAGGCGGTGACGAAGGCGTCGATCAGCTCCCGTCGCCCGTCCGCGCCGAGAGATGACAGCTCGGCCTGCTGCGTGGTCGGCGGCATCCGATCTTGGACGGTTCTGCGTGCCCGTTGCAGGGCGCTGTTCACGGCGGTGGGCGTGAGGTCCAGGAACGAGGCCGTCTCCGCGGCGGAGAACTCCAGCACCTCCCGCAGGATCAGCACCGCGCGCTGGGCGGCGGGCAGGTGCTGCAACGCGGCCACGAACGCCAGCTCGACGTTCTCGCGGCGGGCGAAAGCGGCGGCCGGGTCCGGGGCGTCGGCGGCGACGTCGTCGGGCCACGGCTCCAGGAAGACCGGCCCGGGGACCGGTTCGCCGAGGTCGTGGACGTCCCCGCGCGGCGGCCCGTGGTCGGGGGAGAGGATTCGTTTCGGGCGCCGGGACGCGAGCCGCAGGCAGGCGTTGGTGGTGACCCGGTACAGCCAGGTGCGCAGGGAACTGCGTCCCCGGAATCCGGGCAGGCCGCGCCACGCGGCGAGCAATGATTCCTGGAGGGCGTCCTCCGCGTCCTGGACGGAGCCGAGCATCCGGTAGCAGTGCGCCTTCAACTCGGCCCGGTAGCGGGCGGCGAGGGCGTCGAACGCCGCCGAGTCCCCGTTGCGGGCCCTGGTCAGAAGCTCGGTCTCGTCCACACGCGTTGCCGGGCGTCAGTCGTCGTAGGTGTGGACGAAACGGGTGAGGAGGCGGGCGAACTCGGCGCGTTCCTCGTCCGTCCAGCCGCTCATGGCCTCGGCGAAATGCTTCTGGCGGGTGCGGCGGGTGGCCTCGACGACGGCGCGACCGGCGTCGGTCAGTTCCAGATGGATACGGCGACCGTCCTCCTGCGACGCGACACGACGGACATATCCGGACTTAACGGCCTCCGCCACGATGCGGCTGCCGCGCGAGGCGTCCACGCCGAGCCGGGCGGCGACCAGGCCGACGCTCATCTCCTGGCCGGTGTCGTCCGGGCCCTCGTCGATGACGTCCACGACGTGCAGGACCTGGACGTCGACGGGAAGGTTGTGCTCGCGGATCGCCGCCCTGCCGAGCCGCTGCCGCGCCATGCCGCGCCGCAGCTTGACCATGCTCCGTTCGACCGCGTCCAGTGCCTCCTCGCTCATGTCGATCAGTCTAGCCAAGTTGCGCAACGCATTCTCATGCATTAAGCATATAGTTGTCTAAAGCATATGAATGGAGTGTTCATGGTCGTCACCGCGCCGCCGATGACCCATCGGGATCGGCTGCTCGTGTTCGGCGGGCTGATGCTCGCCGGGTTGATGTCCTCGCTGGACGCGACGGTGCTCGGCACCGCGCTGCCCGCCATCGTCGGCGACCTGGGCGGGCTCGACCGGCTGGCCTGGGTGTCGACCGCGTACGTGCTCGCCACCACCGTCACCGTGCCCCTGTCGGGACGGCTCGGTGACCTGTTCGGCCGTCGTCCGATCCTCCTGGTCGGGCTCCTCGGGTTCATGGCGGCGTCGGCGGCGTGCGGGGCGGCGCCGTCGATGACCTGGCTGATCGCGTTCCGGGCCGTCCAGGGCGCGGCGGCGGGTTGCCTGCTGAGCTCGATGTTCGCGCTGTCCGGCGACCTGTTCGAGCCGAGGGAGCGCGCCAGGTACCAGGGGTACTCGGCGCTGATCTTCGCGGTGTCCAGCATCGCCGGGCCGCTCGTCGGCGGCGTCCTCGCCGACCACGCGTCCTGGCGGTGGGCGTTCTACGTCAACCTGCCGCTCGGCCTCGGCGCCACCGCCGCGGTCGTGCTGTTCCTGCGGCTCCCGAAGCCCGAGGGCAGGCCGCGCGTCGACTACGCGGGCATCGTGCTGCTCGGCGCCGCGGTCACCTGCTTCACCCTGCTCACCAGCTGGGCCGGGACGCGCCACCCCTGGCACTCGCCGGTGGTCATCGGGTTGGCGGCGGGCGCGGCGACGCTGTTCGCCCTGTGGGTCCTCGTCGAACGGACGGTCGCCGAACCGGTCGTGCCGCCACGGCTGTTCCGCGACCGGTCGTTCGCGGTGGCCTGCGTCGTCGCCGCCGTGGGCGGCGCGACCGGATTCGGGCTCGCGACGTACCTGCCGATGTTCTTCCAGGTCGTCGGGGGAGTGGGGGCCACGGAGTCGGGTCTGCTGCTCCTGCCGATGATGACCGGTCTCCTCGTCGCCTCCATGGGCGCCGGACGGTACATCGCGCGGACCGGGCGTTACCACCGGCTGCCCGCCGCCAGCATGGCCCTCAGCGGGCTCGGCGTCGCGCTGCTCGCGACCATGGACGCCGGCACCGGCCCGATCACGGCGGGCTGCTTCATGGCGGTGCTCGGCTTCGGCGCCGGGCTGTCCCAGCAGGTCGTCGTGCTCATCGCGCAGAACGCCGCGCCCCGCCGCGACCTCGGCGCCGCGAGCTCCGGGGTCTTCGCGACGAGGATGCTCGGCACCGCCGCGGGCATGGCCGTGTTCGGCGCCGTCGTGTCCGGCCGGTTCGCCGAGGAGGTCGGGCGCCGCGTCCCGGACGGTCACGTCCCCGCGTTCGACGACGCCGTCCGTCCCGCCGTGCTGGAGACCCTCCCCGGCCCGGTGCGGGACGGTGTCGCCGAGGCGTTCGCCGCCGCCTTCTCCGACCTGTTCCTCACCGGGCTTCCGCTCCTGGCGGTCGGTCTCGCGGCGGCGCTGCTGCTACCGAACGTGCCCCTGCCGCCGCGCGGCGGGAAGGACTAGTCGTCGAGGGCGGCGTCGTGGACGAGGAGCGCGATCTGAACCCGGTTGTTCAGTTCGAGCTTCGTCAGCAGCCGCGACACGTACGCCTTCACGGTCGCGACGCTCAGGGACAGCTCCGCGCCGATCTCGCTGTTGGTCCGGCCGCGTCCGACGAGCGCCGCCACCGCCCGCTCGCCGTCGCTGAGCCGGTCCAGCAGCTCCCGGGCGCGGGCGCGGCGAGGGTCGGCGCCGGAGTCGGCGACATAGGACATCAGCTTGCGCAGCACCGCGGGCGACATCATCGGCTCACCCGTCGCGACCTGGCGGATCGCCCGGACGATCTCCGGCGGCGGGGTGTGCTTGAGCAGGAAGCCGCTCGCGCCCGCCCGCATCGCCCGCATGATGTGGTCGTCGGTGTCGAACGTCGTCAAAATGATGATCTCGGGGGGTTCGCGGCGCGACCGCAGCAGCTCCGTCGCCGCGAGCCCGTCGACGCGCGGCATCCGGATGTCCATGAGGACGACGTCGGGCCGGTGCTGGTTGACGGCCGCGACGACCTCGGCGCCGTCCGCCACGTCCCCCACCACGTCGAGGTCGGGGGCGTTCGACAGCATCATCGTCAGGCCGGTGCGGACGAGCGCGTCGTCGTCCACGATCAGGACGCGGATGGGGGAGTCCATCCGGACACTTTATGGCCTGCGCACCCGCCGCCCGCTCACCTCCGTCGCCGCGAGCCGGAACCAGGCGTCACGCTCCCCGCCCGGCCACGGCTCGACCGCCGCGACCCGCGTGATCTCCTCCTCCGACAGGGGGTGCGCGCCGCCGCGCAGCAGGACGCTCCACCCCTCGTGGCTCGTCTCGTCGAACCGGTCGACCTGGAAGGCGGCCCGGACGTCCCCGCCGATCACGGCGGTCAGCAGGCTCCGGTTCAGCCGACCCGACACCGAGGTGCGGAAGATCACCGCGTCGCCGTCGAGGACATAGTTCACGGGGACGACCGTGGGCCCCTCACCGTCGTCGAACGCGACGCGCCCGACGGTGCCGCCGGCGATGAGCCGCAGGCATTCGTCGTGGTCGAGTTCTTCGAGGACGGGCCGGTCGGCGGAATTCGCAGCCATGCGTGCCCCCTTCCCCGCCGACCCCGCGGCCATGCCGATCTTCGGCGACAGACGATCTTCGGCGAGAGGCGCCCTAAAGGGGCAGCCGGGCGCGCAGGCGGAACCGGCCGTCGCCGGTGCGGCCGTGCTCCAGCGTCCCGCCGAGCAGCGCGACCCGTTCGGCGAGGCCGACGAGCCCGGCGCCCGCGCCGGGCATCGCGAGTTCGGGCGGGCCCGGCGGAACGGCGTTGACGACCTCGATGTTCAGGTCCGTTCCGGCATCGAGGGTCACCCGGACGGCGGCGCCCGGCGCGTGCTTGCGGGCGTTGGTCAGCCCCTCCTGGATGATCCGGTACGCGTGCCGCCCCACACGGGACGGGACGCGGTCCGGCTCGGGGACGTTCTCGTCCAGCGTGACGCGGCCACCGGCGCGCCGCGACTCCGAGACGAGGCCCGGCACGTCCGCGAGCGTCGGCTGCGGTCGCTCCGGTTCGGCGCCCGGCGCGTCGTGCCGCAGCACGCCGATCACCTCGCGCAGGTCCTCCATCGCCTCGAAGGCGCACTGCCGGATGACCCCCGCGGCCTCCCGCTGGTGGGCGGGGGTGTCCGGGCGGAACTCCAGCGCCCCGGCGTGCACGGCCAGCAGCGAGATCCGGTGCGCGAGGACGTCGTGCATCTCCCGGGCGATCCGCTCACGTTCCAGCAGCCGGGCCTCCTCGACCCGCAGCAACTGTTCGGTCTCCGCGGCGCGGGCCCGTTCCCGCAACGACTCGATGAGCTGCCGCCGCGACCGGACGAGCATCCCCACGGCGAGCGTCACCGTGTAGCCGAGGCCGAACACCACGGTCGACTCCCAGCGTTCCCGCGTGCCCATGTCGGCGTCCGTGATCTGGAACACCACCACGACGATCGCCGTGTTCAGCAGGGCCGTGCCGAGGGCGGGCCGCCAGGGCCGGTGGACCGCGACGGTGAACACGCTCATCGCCGTCGCGCCCCAGGAGACGGAGTTGGTGAACCCCAGGCACGTCAGGAACACCGCCACCCCGACCGGCCACCGGCGGCGCAGGAGCAGCAGCACCAGGAGACCGACCGACCCCAGCACCGCCTGCTGGACGTTGAAGAACAAGGAAGGGGTCCCCGGATAGGACTCGCGGGCGCCTTCCAGCACCACGAGACCGATCAACAGGGCGGTCGTCGTGACGGCGACGTCGCGCGCCCATTCGCGGGCGGACCTGCGGAGGATCACCCCACCAAGCTAGCCGCCGCATCCCCGCGCGGCAGTGGACGCAGGTCGGTGGCCCGTCGACTTTGGTATTCAGCCGACCTTGGCGACGGTGAGCAGGACGGCCGAGTCCTCCAGCGCCTCCAGGCTGTGCCGCGCGTCCGGGACGATCAGCAGATCACCGGAGATCCCGTCCCAGGAGTGCTCGCCGCTCACCAGCCGCACCCGCCCGCGCAGGACCACGATCGTCGCCTCGCCGGGGTTCTCGTGCTCCGCCAGCGTCGTGCCCGCCGTCAGCGCGATCAGCGTCTGCCGCAGGACGCGCTCGTGACCGCCGTAGACGGTGTCGGCGCTGCGCCCGGTGGAGCCCGCGGCGGCGCGCTTCAGATGGTCGCGAACCTGTGCGTCCAGCGAGAGCTTCTGCATGAGCCCAGTGTGCCAGTGGCCGCGTGGACGGCGGGCGGCGGGTCACGACAGGGGAGCGCTCGTGACGGGCTCGCCGACGGCGCCGCCCGCCAGCCAGTCCTGCCAGGACTTCGCCCACGGCGTGGGGCCGTTCCCGAACCGGAGTTTCCGGGACGTGCCGGTCACGTTGACGATGTCGCCGCGGTTCGTGAAGTCGTAGAACCACTTGGCGTCCGCGGGGGAGGCGTTCACGCAGCCGTGGCTGACGTTGTCCTCGCCCTGGGAGGTGGTCGACCAGGGCGCCGAGTGCACGAACGTTCCGCTGTAGGTGAGGCGGACGTTCCACTTCGTCGGGATCCGGTACTCGCCGGGGTTGCCGGTGGTCGCGGAGTCCATGACGATCCGGGCCGCCTTCTCCTGCGCGATCATCGTGCCGCTGTAGCTCTCGTGACCGGGTTTGCCGAGGCTGACCCTCATCGTCCGCACGGTCTCGCCGCCGTCGGTGACGGTGGCGCGGTGCTTCTTGGCGTCGATGGTGGTGATGTGCTTCGGGCCTACGGTGAAGGCGACGCTCCGGTCCTTCGTCCCGTAGAGGCCCGCACCGGCCTTCACGCCCGCCAGGTGCGCGATGACCTTCACCTTCTGCCCGGTCGGCCAGTACTCGCGGGGCCGGAAGTCGACCTCCCTGTCGCTGACCCAGGACCAGGCGCCTTCGACCGGCTTGGACGTCCGGACCTCAAGGGCCTTCTCGACCGCGACCCTGCCCGCCCTGGTCGGCACCGGTCTCGACAGCAGCAGTTGCACCGGCATGCCGACGCCGACCGTCTCCCCGTCGAGCGGCGACATGCCGCTCTCCAGCTTCTTCGCCGGTGTCAACGTCGTGAACGTGGACGTCGCGGTGACCGGGTCGCCGCCGTCGCCGGAACCCTTCGCGGTCACCGTGTAGGTCGTGGACGGACGCAGCGTCCACGACGACCTCCACGACGTGCCGTCCGCCGCGAGCGTCCCCGTGGCCGGGGTGCGCTTCGGGCCGTAGGTGAGGGTCACGCTGGTGAGCTTGCCGCCCTCGGCTTTGACGGTGACCGGTTGGTCGGGCGCGGTGCGCTGGGCTCCGTTCGCCGGGGTGATGGCCAGCTTCACCGCGTCCTTGTCGTCACCCCCGTCTCCGCCGCCCCCGCCGCCGGACGAACAGCCCGCGGCGAGCAGCGTCGCACCGGCGATCATCGCGCCCGCGGCCGCGGGCCGACCCTTGAGCATCAGCGATCTCCTCACGCTCGTACGCCCGTACCCATCTCAAGGTATGCACGGTTTTACGTGAGGCATGCGTGACTTTGGGGCCCGTTCGGGTGTCGCGTGACCGCCCCCGGGGGCCGTCAGGACGCGGCGGCGGCCCTGTCCAGCAGGAACAGGGTTCGTTCCCGTCCACGGGCCATGGCGACCGGCGCCACGGAGGGATCCGCGCCCGACAAACCGAGCCGGACCGCCTCCGCCTTCGACTCGCCGGACGCCAGCAGCCACACCTCGCGGGCCGCGCACAGCGACGGGAAGGTCAGGGAGATCCGGGTCGGCGGCGGCTTCGGGGAGTTCCGCACCGCCACCACCGGGCGCTCGTCGTCCAGCGCGGGCGTCCCCGGGAACAGGGACGCCACATGCGCGTCGGGGCCGACGCCGAGCATCAGCACGTCGAACGCCGGCACCGGGCCCCCGGAACCCGGCGCGGCTCGCAACCGCGCGGCGTACCGTTCGGCGGCCGCGTCCGGGTCGTCGCCGTCCGGGCCGTCCGACGCGGGCATCGGACGCACCCGAGCCGGATCGACCGGAACGTGGTCGAGCAGCGCCGCGCGGGCGCCGGTCTCGTTGCGCTCAGGATCGCCCGCCGGCAGGAACCGCTCGTCGCCCCACCACACGTCGAGACGGCCCCAGTCGACCGCGTCGCGGGCGTCGGTGGCGGCGACGGCGGCGAGGACGGCCGTGCCGACGCCGCCGCCGGTCAGCACGACCGACGCCGAGCCGCGCGCCGCCTGCGCGTCCACGATCCGCGTCACCAGCCGCGCCGCCGCGGCGGCGGCGAGCACCTCCTGGTCGCGGTGCAGCAGCACCGTCGGGTCGGTCACGATCCCGCCGCCCCGCCCGCGGGTTCCCCGCCCGCGAGGTCCTTGGCGAACCGGGCCGCCGCGTCGCGGTACACCTCGTCGGGGTCGAGCCGGCGCAGCTCCTCGGCCAGCAGCTCCGCCATCGGGCGGCGCATCAACGCCACCTGCCGGTCGGGCTGCCCCGGACGGCACAGCGTCGCGACCCGCCCGTCGGGACGGTGCACGATGATGTCGCCGCCGGTCGTCCGCAGCCGCACACCGGTGACGCCGGGACCCTCAGACACCGTCCGCTCCACCGGGACGCCGAGCCGGATCGACAGCCACGCCGCCAGCAGCTCCGCGCTCGGGCTGTCCGGCTCCGCCGTCACCTCCCCGGCCACGATCTCGTCGTGCTCCTGGTCGAGCGCGGCGGCCAGCAGCGACCGCCAGTTCGTCAGCCGCGTCCAGGTGAAGTCGGTGTCGCCGGGCCGGTACGCCCCGGCGAGCTGCGCGAGCGTCCCGAGCCGGTCGCGGGCCGCGTAGGAGTCGGTGACCCGGCGCTGCGCCAGCCGCCCGAGCGGGTCGTCCGCCGGGCTCTTCGGCACCTTGCCGCCCGGCCACCACGTCACCACCGGCGTGTCGGGCATCAGCAGCGGCACCACCACCGAGTCGGCGTGCTCGGCGAGCGGCCCGTACATGCGCAGCAGCACCGTCTCACCGGGCCCGGTCTCGCCCATGCGGATCTCGGCGTCCAGCCGCGACGAGCCGCCGCGCGGATCGCGGGAGATCACGGTCAGCACCCGGCACGGATGCTCGCGCGCCGCCTCCGTCGCCGCGCGCACCGCGTCGTACTGCGCCGACTCGTCCGTCACGATGATCAAGGTGAGGACCATGCCGACGGCGGGACCGCCCATCAGATGCCGCGACTGCGTCAACGCGTCCTGGATCTGCCGGGTGGTGGTGCCGGTCAGGTCGATGTTCATGCGAGAGCCCCCGTTCCTCTAGAGCCGCCGCCACGTGCGCCCGTCGCGCGCCATCAACTCGTCGGCGCTGTCGGGCCCGTAGCCGCCGGACTTGTACTGGTCGAGGCCGCCGCGGCCCGCCCAGAACTCCTCGATCGGGTCGAGGATCTTCCAGGACAGTTCGACCTCCTCCTGGCGCGGGAACAGCGGCGGATCGCCGATCAGCACGTCCAGCAGCAGCCGTTCGTAGGCCTCCGGCGAGGTCTCGGTGAACGACTCGCCGTAGGCGAAGTCCATGTTGACGTCCCGGATCTCCATCGAGGTGCCCGGCACCTTCGACCCGAACCTGACCGTGATGCCCTCGTCCGGCTGCACCCGCATGACCAGCGCGTTCTGCCCGAGCTCCTCGGTGTCGGTCTCGGAGAACGGCAGGTGCGGCGCCTGCTGGAACACCATCGCGACCTCCGTCACGCGGCGGCTGAGCCGCTTGCCGGTGCGCAGGTAGAACGGGACGCCCGCCCACCGGCGGTTGTCGATCTCCAGTTTCACCGCGGCGTAGGTCTCGGTGCAGGAGTCGGCGGGGATGCCGTCCTCCTCCAGATAGCCCCGGACGTTCACGCCGCCCTGCCAGCCCGCCGCGTACTGGCCCCGCGCCGTCGACGCGGCCAGGTCGCCCGGCACCCGCACCGCCGAGAGGATCTTGGCCTTCTCGGCGCGGACGGCCTCCGCGCTGAACGAGGTGGGCTCCTCCATCGCCGTCAGCGCCAGCAGTTGCAGGAGGTGGTTCTGGATGACGTCGCGGGCCGCGCCGATGCCGTCGTAGTACCCGGCCCGGCCGCCGATGCCGATGTCCTCGGCCATCGTGATCTGCACGTGGTCGACGAACGAACGGTTCCAGATCGGTTCGAACATCGTGTTGGCGAACCGCAACGCCAGGATGTTCTGCACGGTCTCCTTGCCGAGGTAGTGGTCGATCCGGAAGATCGACTCCTCGGGGAAGACGCGGTGGACGGTGTCGTTCAGCTCCTGCGCGGTCTTCAGGTCACGGCCGAACGGCTTCTCGATGACGACCCGCCGCCACGCCCGGTCCCTGGGCTCGGCGAGGCCGCTGCGCCGCAGCTGCTCGACGACCTCCGGGAAGAACTTCGGCGGGATCGACAGGTAGAAGGCGTAGTTGCCGCCCGTGCCGCGGCTGCCGTCCAGCTCCTTCACGGCCATCGACAGCGCGTCGAACGCGCCCGGGTCGTCGAAGGTGCCGGGGACGAAGTGCATGCCCTCCGACAGATGCGTCCAGACGTCCTCGCGGAACGGGGTCCGGGCGTGCGCCTTGACCGACTCGTAGGCGATCTGGCGGAAGTCCTCGTGCTCCCAGTCGCGGCGGGCGAACCCGACGAGGGAGAACCCCGGCGGCAGCAGCCCCCGGTTCGCCAGGTCGTAGATCGCCGGAAGCAGCTTCTTGCGCGACAGGTCGCCGGTGACGCCGAACAGGACGAGCACGCACGGCCCGGCCACGCGCGGCAGGCGCTTGTCCCGCGGGTCGCGGAGCGGATTGGCCGGGCCGGTCGATGCGCCGGTCAATGGGTCGGTCACGTGGTCCCCTTCGTTAGCTCTCGCTCGGATGGCCCCGTCTCCGGGACGGTCCCGCGCGCTCGTCCCTCTCCTCGGGCGGGTTCGAGCGGCCGGGCCGGCCCCGCCCGGCGGTCCCGCAGAGGCAGCCGTACCCGTTCGGCGGCCCCCTGCAACGACCCCCGGGCGGTGATGGCCGTCTCCCCCGAGACGACGGCGGTGAAGATCACGGTCTGCGCGCCCCCGCCACGTCCCGGACGGCCTCGATCAGTCTGCCCACGCCGTCCGCCGGGTCGCGCAGATGCAGCCGGATCACCGGGAACCGCCGTTCGCGCAGCGCCCGCAGCTCACCGAGCGCCCGCGCGATCTGCAGCTTCGCCAGGCTGTAGGGGCGGCCGGGGACGGGCTGCGAGGCGAGCACGTCGCCGGGCGCCGGGTCGCCGGTGATGATGAGGAACGCGCCGTTGCCCGGCCCGTCCTTGTGCACCGGTCCCGTCGCGTGCGGGTAGGCCGGCCCGGGCCCGTAGGTGACGGGACGTCCCGACGCGCGGGCGAAGGACGGCGCGAGGTACCGGCCGGAGAAGTCGCCCGACAGGTACGTCATGACCGACAGATACCCCTCGGACGGCACCGACGCGACCAGCCCGCCGAGAACGGTCCGCAGCTCCGCGCCCGGCGGCCACGGGAAGTCGGCGTGGACCTCGATGCCGTCCTCGACGTACACCGGCCGCTCGTCGGTCAGCGGACCGCGGCCCGCCGCCCGCAGCAGGGCCGCCGCGTCGTCCTCCGACTCCTGGACGACCGTGCTGCCCGCCTCGAACGGGTTCACGCCGAGCAGCCACCCGGCGACCGCCGTCGCGTACTCCCACAGCACGAACTGCGCGCCGAGCGGCGCCCACACGGAGGTGTCGGACTCCTCGTCGTCGGCCGCCGACCGCGGATTGATCGACACGCCGTGCACGTCGGGGAACGGGCCCCGCCCACCGGGCGGCTCGAACGTCACGACGCCCTTGCCGCGCTTGCCGGTGCCGACGGCGAGGAGCTGGGAGATCCAGGCGCTGAGCGCGCCCGGCCCGCCGGGCTCGCGCAGCACCATCTTGTCGCGGGCCAGGCCGCCGGGGCCCTGCTGCGCGCAGCCGCCGAGGACCGCGCCCAGCAACAGGCCGGGATTGTCCTCGTCCTTGGCCAGCGACGGCATCAGCGTCGCGGCCTCCTCCAGCAGCCTGTCGGTGTCGGCGCCCGCGAGGACGGCCGGGACCAGCCCGTACGCCGACAGCGCCCCGTAGTGACCCGGCAGGTACGGGTCGGTCAGCCCGATCCGGTAGCCGCACTGCCGGGCGTAGTCGTGCAGCGGGCTTCCATGATCGGTGATCACGAGGAACCGGTTCGCGATCTCCCGTTCGGACAGGCCACGCTCCCGGAACGCCGCCGTGAAGATCCGCCGGTAGGCGTCGCCCTCCAGCGACACGCCCGCCTTGCTGGCCAGGACGACCAGCGTCCGGTCGAGTCGCTCCATCGCGAACGCGAGCGGGGCGGTGTCGCTGCCGTCCAGGACGGTCAGCCCGCCCGGACCGCCGCGTCCGGACCGCTCGTCGGCGCGGCGCGCGGCCGCCACCGTGGGCGTGTGCGCCTCCACGATCGCCTGCGCGGCGAGGCTCTCCGCGCCCACGCCGATCAGCACGATGTGGTCGAGCCCCGAGTGACGCGCCTCCTCGACCAGGCCGTCCACCTGTTTGAGCAGGCCACGGGACGCGAACGGCAGGTCGAGCCAGCCGAGGCGGCTGTGGTCGACCGCGCGGGCCCCCCACAGCCGCGGGTCCTTCGCGGCCAGCGCGCCCGGCACGCCGCAGCTCACGAGGTGGTCTCGCGCCTGCAACGCCGATTCCAGCACGTCGCCGCGCGTCAGTACGTCGAATCCCGCCACCGTTCCCTCCTGCCCCCCATCGTTTCAGGAGAGAATGGGCATTCGCGACCATCTCCCACGATCTTTGTTGCGGCGTGATGACAGCGGATGACAGCGCCCTGGTCAGCGGGTGCCCGGCCGGCCCGGTGCGTCGGTCAGTCCAGCGCCTCGATCAGTTGGGCGATGCCCTCCGCGCGGTCGCGCAGATGGAGGCGGACGGCGGGATGCCCGAGCGACCGCACCACCCGCAGGTCGCCGAACGCCTGCGCGAGCTGCAGCTCCCCGAGGCTGTACGGGCGTCCCGGAACGTCGACGTCGTCCGTTATCGCACCGGTGACCTGGAGGAACACGCCGTTCGCCGGGCCGCCCTTGTGGTACTGGCCGACCGTGTGCAGGGCCCGTGGCCCCCAGCCGAACGTGACGGGCACCGGGCGCCTGCGGATCTTGGCGACCCGAGCCGCCAGCAGTGGACGCAGCCCGGCCGCCGCCGCGTCCCCGACCCGGTCCAGGTACGCCGTCACCGCGAGATACCCGCCGTCCGGGACGTCCTCCAGGATCACGTCCAGGGCCTCGGCGAGCGTTCGCGCGCCGCGCAGCGCGTCCCGTGGGCCGTGCACCTCCACCGCGCCCGACACCAGCTCCGGCGGTGTGCGCACCACCGTGGGCGCCGCGCCCTCCTCAGAGCGCAGCAGCACCGCCGTGCTCTCCCGCGACTCGCCGGTGTCCGGCTCGTCGAACGGGTCGACGCCGATGACCCGGCACGCCACCGCCGTCGCGTACTCCCACAGCAGGAACTGCGCGCCGAGCGGCCCGGCGACGCTCACGCCCGCCTCGCGGCCCGGCCCCGGCTCGTCGGGGCGCCGGCCGAGGATGACCCGGCGCAGATCGTCGGCGAGGTCGAAGCCGGGCGCGTCGACGCCCTCCACGACGACCGGCAGCAGCCCCCCGCCGTTCTTGCCGGTCGCGCCGCCGACCAGCTGCTCCGCCCATCCGGTGAAGCCGGCGAGCCCGGAGCCGTGGTCGGCGATGACCAGCTTGTCGCGGACGCCGAGCCCCGACGAGCCGAGCGCGGCGCCGAGCGCCAGGGCCGGGTTGTCGTACGGCTGCCGCAGCACCTCCGCGAACCGGGACGCCTCGTCCAGCAGGGCGTCCACGTCGACGCCCGCGAGCGCGGCCGCGACGAGGCCCCGCGCGCCGAGCGCGCCGAACCGGTCGTCGACGTCCGGTTCCGCGTGGACGAGGTTGTGCCCCACGTCGAGCGCGGCACGCTCCAGCGCCGACCCCTCCTCGGCCACGACGACGAACCGGCGGGCCAGCTCGGCGCGGCCGAGACCCGCCTCGGAGAACGCGCGCCCGAACACGCGGCGCAGCGACTCCGCCTCGACGCTCTCGCCCACCACGACCACCAGCGTCCGGTGCAGGTCGCCGGCCAGGACCCCCGACACCTCGTGCGGATCGGTGGTGTCGAGGACGATCAGCTCCGGCCCCCCGGCGGTCTCCGCGCCGGCCCGCGCGGTGCGGAACATCGCGTCCGCGGCGAGCGCGGACCCGCCCGCGGCGACCAGGACCACCCGGTCGAGCCCGGTGTCACGGGCCTCCGCCGCGGGCTCGGCCAGCCGGTCCGCCAGCGACCGCGAGGTCTCCGGCAGGTCCAGCCAGCCCAGCCGCCGGGCCGCCAGCGGGGCCGCGTCGGGCCCCCAGAGCTTGGCGTTCCCGGACGTCAGCGCACCCGGAACGCCGTCGGAGACGAGACGGTCCAAGACCGTCTCGCTCTCGTCGACGACGGCGCCGCGGATGGTGACCGAGATCCCCCCGGCGGTCACCACCGAGGTCACGCGCCGGCCCTCTTGTCCTCCAGCTCACCGGAGATGGAGCCGATCAGCTCCTTCCACGAGGCCGCGAACTTCTCGACGCCCTCCTCCTCCAGCACCCGCACCACGTCGTCGTAGTCCACTCCGACGGACTTCAACGCCGCCATGTGCGCGCGGGCGTCGTCGTAGGCGCCGCGCACGGTGTCGCCGCGCACCTGACCGTGGTCGGCCACTGCGACCAGCGTCGCCTCCGGCATCGTGTTGACGGTGCCCGGCGCGACCAGCTCCACCACGTACAGGGTGTCGTCGAGGTCGGGGTCCTTCACGCCGGTCGAGGCCCACAGGGGACGCTGGGGACGGGCCCCCGCGTCCTTCAGCGCCCGCCACCGGTCGGTGCCGAACTTCTCCTCGTACAGCGCGTACGCGAGCCGGGCGTTGGCGAGACCCGCCTTGGAGCGCAGCCCCTTCGCCTCCTCCGAACCGATCTTGTCGAGCCGCTTGTCGATCTCGGTGTCCACCCGGCTGACGAAGAACGACGCCACCGACGCGATCTTCGACAGGTCGTGGCCGTTCTCCCTCGCCCGCTCCAGCCCGGCGAAGAACGCGTCGATGACCTCGCCGTAGCGTTCCAGCGAGAAGATCAGCGTCACGTTCACGCTGATGCCCTCGGCCAGCGTCGACGTGATCGCCGCCAGACCCTCCTTCGTCGCGGGGATCTTGATGAACAGGTTGGGCCGGTCCACCAGCCACCACAGCATCTTCGCCTCGGCGGCGGTGGCGCGGGTGTCGTCGGCGAGGCGCGGATCGACCTCGATCGACACGCGGCCGTCGAGCCCGTCCGTCCGGTCGTACACCGGGCGCAGGACGTCGCACCCCCACCGGATGTCCCGGGTGATGATCGCCCGGGAGGCCTCCTCGACGTCCACCCCGAGGACCGCGAGGTCGCGGACCTGGTCGTCGTAGGCGTCGCCCTTGCTCAACGCCTTCGCGAAGATCGTCGGGTTGGACGTGACGCCGACGACATGCCTGTCCTTGACCAGCTCCGCGAGGTTGCCCGACCGCAGCCGCTCCCGGCTGATGTCGTCGAGCCAGATCGACACGCCCTCGTCCGAGAGCGCCTTCAGGTTGTCGCTCATCGTGCCTGCCTCCTAGTCGCCGGGCTCACTCGCCCGGCTCGGTTGCGGGGCTCAGTTGCCGGTCGTCTCGCCGCGTCCGGCGTGCTTGACGCACGCCTTGATCAGGCTGGCCTTCGCCGCCGCGACGATCCGCTCGGCGGTGATGCCGAACTGCAGGAACAGCGTCTTGTAGTCGGCGGACGCGCCGAAGTGCTCCAGGCTCACCGCCTCACCGGCGTCGCCGATGTAGGCGCGCCAGCCGAGCGCCACGCCCGCCTCCACGGACACGCGGGCGCGCACGCCGGGCGGCAGCACCTCCTGCCGGTAGGCGTCGGACTGCGCCTCGAACCACTCCACGCACGGCATCGACACGACCCGGGTCGGGGTGCCCTCCGCCTGGAGCGCGTCCCGCGCCTCCAGCGCGAGCTGCACCTCGCTGCCCGTCGCGATGAGGATCACGTCGGGCTGTCCGCCGTCGGCGTCGGCGAGCACGTAGCCGCCCTTCGCGGTGCCCTCCGCGGACGCGAGCGCGCCGCCGCGGTCGAGCGTCGGGAGCTTCTGCCGGGTCAGCGCGAGCCCCGCCGGACGGTCGGTGTGCCCGAGGATCGTCCGCCACGCGACCGCCGTCTCGTTGGCGTCGGCCGGACGGACGACGTCCAGGCCCGGGATCGCCCGCAGCGACCACAGGTGCTCGACCGGCTGGTGCGTCGGGCCGTCCTCGCCGAGGCCGATCGAGTCGTGCGTCCACACGAACGTCACGGGCAGCCTCATCAGGGCGGCGAGCCGCACCGCCGGGCGCATGTAGTCGCTGAAGACCAGGAACGTGCCACCGTAGGGGCGCGTGCCGCCGTGCAGCGCGATGCCGTTGCAGATCGCCGCCATCGCGTGCTCCCGGACACCGAAGTGCAGCGTCCGGCCGTACCGGTGCCCGGGGAACTCCTTGGTCTGGAACTCCTCCGGGACGAACGACGGCTCGCCCTTCATCGTCGTGTTGTTGCTCTCGGCCAGGTCGGCGGAGCCGCCCCACAGCTCCGGCAGCACCGGCGCCAGCGCGGCGAGGATCTGCCCGGACGCCGCCCGGGTCGCGATGTCCTTGCCGGGCTCGAACTCCGGCAGCGCGGTCTCCCACCCGGACGGCGCCGTGCGCGTCGAGATCCGGTCGTACTCGGCGGCCCGCTCGGGGTTCTTCGCCCGCCACGCCTCGAACGCCCGGTTCCACTCGGCGTGGTCGGCGCGGCCCCGGTCGGACACACCGCGGGCGTGCGCCAGGACGTCCTCGGGGACGTGGAAGCTCTCGGCCGGGTCCATGCCGAGGATCCGCTTGGTCGCGGCGACCTCGTCCTCGCCCAGCGCCGAACCGTGGATCTTGCCGGTGTTCTTCTTGTTCGGCGCGGGCCACCCGATGATGGTCCGCAGCGCGATGAAGGAGGGACGCGCCGTCTCGGCCTTCGCGGCCTCGAAAGCGGCGGCGAGCGCGGCGACGTTCTCCTCGTAGTCGCCGTTCTCCGTCCAGTCGACGTGGTGGACGTCCCACCCGTACGCGGCGTACCGGGCCCGGACGTCCTCCGACAGCGCGATCGCGGTGTCGTCCTCGATCGAGATGTGGTTGTCGTCGTACAGCAGGACCAGGTTCCCGAGCCGCTGGTGGGCGGCGAGGGCGCTCGCCTCGTGGCTGATGCCCTCCTGGATGTCGCCGTCGGACGCGAACGCCCAGATCGTGTGGTCGAACGGCGACTCGCCCTCGGGCGCGTCCGGGTCGAACAGGCCGCGTTCGCGGCGCGCCGCCATCGCCATCCCGACGGCGTTCGCGATGCCCTGGCCGAGCGGCCCGGTCGTCGTCTCCACCCCGGCGGTGTGCCCGACCTCGGGGTGGCCGGGGGTGAGGCTGCCCCACTTGCGCAGCGCCTTCAGGTCGTCCAGCGTCATCGGGTAGCCCGACAGGTACAGCTGGATGTAAAGGGTCAGGCTGGAGTGTCCGCAGGACAACACGAATCTGTCCCGGCCGGCCCAGTGCGGGTCGGTCGGGTCGTGCCGGAGGAACCGCTGGAAGAGGAGGTAGGCGGCGGGCGCGAGGCTCATCGCCGTCCCCGGGTGGCCGGACCCCGCCTCCTCGACCGCGTCCATGGCCAGGGCGCGGATCACGTCCACCGCCCGCCGGTCCTGGTCGGACCATTCAAACGTGCTGTTGTTCCTGCTCACGGAACGCCAGGCTCCTCTCGAACCGGTGTTACAGATCCACTCTGTGATGTTGTGCCGCCGTGTTCACGCCCGACCCGCCGCCCAGGACGATCCAGGGCGATCCAAGGGCGACAACGTCCGGCGGCGCGGCGCCTCTTCCTTGTTCCGGCACTCTCCTCCGGGCCCGTGCGGCCGCCCCGTCCGGGGTCCTCGGGGATCATGCCGCGCCCTTTTCGCGAGCCTATCGCGACCTTGCCCGGACGCCCGCGAGTCAATCGTCCCGGCGGGCGATCCGGGGTGTGATCCGTGACCCGGTGCGCGACTCCCGGAGGGGGCGCACTACAGTGATTGCGCGGTTGACGACAGCGGCCGCGGCAGGAACGAAGCCGGAAGTTGCATCCAGCCGAGGCCGGCCCGGGAACGCGGGGGCGCCGCCGAGGTGGTACGCGATTTCTCATCCCTAGTTGGACGTGGACCCGATTGTGACGGTGCTCAGTAACAAGCGCGGAGTCGAACTCGACGAGCTCGACGGCCTCGGCGGCCAGCCGCCGGTGGCGACGCCGACCTCGCTCGTGCCGGCGGACGCGCGGACGGCCGCCGAGCCGCTCCCGGACCCGGCCCCGGAGGTCCGCCCGTCGTTCGGCGCGAGCGTGCGCGCCTACGTCGCGCTGACCAAGCCGCGGGTGATCGAGCTGCTCCTGATCACCACCATCCCGGTGATGTTCCTGGCGGAGGGCGGCGTTCCCGAGCTGTCCACCGTGCTGCTGACGCTGGCGTTCGGGACCATGTCCGCCGGCGCCGCCAACGCGATCAACTGCTACATCGACCGCGACATCGACGCCAAGATGCGCCGGACGCGGCGCCGTCCGCTGGCCCGCCACCAGGTCACCCCCGCCCGCGCGCTGATCTTCGGGGTGGGGCTGGCGGTACTGTCCACCGCCGGGTTCCTGCTCACCGTCAACGCGGTCGCCGCGGCCGGATCGCTGTTCGCGATCCTGTTCTACGTCTTCGTCTACTCGCTGCTGCTCAAGCGGCGGACGTCGCAGAACGTCGTGTGGGGCGGCATCGCCGGGTGCATGCCCGTCCTCATCGGCTGGGCGGCGGTGACCGGCGGCGTCGCCTGGACGCCGCTCGTCCTGTTCGGCGTCGTGTTCCTGTGGACGCCGCCGCACACGTGGACGCTCGCCATGCGCTACCGCGACGACTACGCGGTCGCCAAGGTCCCGATGCTCCCGGTCGTCGCCACCGAACGCCGCGTCGTCACCGAGAGCCTCGTCTACACCTACGCCACCGTCGCGTGCTCGCTGCTGCTGTGGCCGGTCGCGGGGATGGGCCCGGTGTACGGCGCCGTCGCCGCCGCGCTCGGGCTGGTGTTCCTCGCCGAGGGGCACCGGCTGCTGCGGGCCGTGCGCGCCGGGGTGACGGGCGTCCACCTGCGGCCGATGCGGTTCTTCCACCTGTCCAACGTCTACCTGGCGTTGCTGTTCACCGCCGTGGCCATCGACCCGATCTTGTCGTAACGCTCTTCGCGGGCGGGCGGTTACGCTCGCCTCATGGTGCACGTGGACCCCAAGGCGGTGCTCGAGGGGCGGATTCCCGGCCGGCCCCCCATCGGCATGATCCTCGGGATGACCGTGTCGGGCGTGTGCGCGCTGATCGCCCTGGGCCTGACCGCGGCGTTCGGCGGGGCGGGCTTCTGGGTGGGTCTCCTGCTCGCCATCATCCCGATCCCGGTGCTGGTCGCGCTCGCGCTCACCCTCGACCGGCTGGAGCCGGAACCGCCGCGCGCCCTGGTCTTCTCCTTCATGTGGGGCGCGGGCATCGCGGTGCTCGGCGCGATCGTCCTCAACACGGCCGGGCTGCTGTACGTGACCGTGCCCGTCTTCGGGGAGACGGAGGGCCACCTCGTCAGCGCCACGATCGGCGCCCCGCTCGTCGAGGAGACGCTGAAGGGCGCCGTCCTGTTCGGCATGCTGTGGTTTCGCCGCAACGAGATCGACGGGTTCGCCGACGGGATCATCTACGCCGCCATGGTCGGCCTCGGCTTCGCCATGTTGGAGAACGTCACCTACTACATGCGGGCCTACGACGAGGGCGGCGCGCAGCAGCTCACGGCGGTGTTCGTCCTGCGGGGTCTGATCGCTCCGCTCAGCCATCCGCTGTTCACCTCGATGACCGGGCTCGGCGTCGCCTACGCCGCCACCCACCGCCGTGGCCAGTTCGCCGCGCCGGTGGCCGGGCTGTTCGCCGCGATGGTCCTGCACGGGCTGTGGAACGGCGGCGCCTCCCTCGGGCTCGGCGGCCTCGCCGTCGTGTACGCGCTGGACTTCTGCGTCCTCGTCGCCCTGATCGTCGTGGTGGTCGTGGAGCGCCGCGGCACCGTCCGCCGCATCGAGGCGTACCTGCCGATGTACGCGGGGACGGGCCTGGTGACGCCGCAGGACGTGCGGATGCTGCGGTCGATGCCGTCCCGGCGCGTCGCCCGCCGCTGGGCCCGCGCCGTCGGCGGCAGGACCGCGGCCCGCGCCATGACCGACTACCAGCTCGCCGCGACGGAGCTGGCGCTGCTGCACAAGCGCGCCGACCGGGGCGTGGCCGACCAGCGCTGGTTCGTCGCCCGCCGCGACTCCCTGCTCACCCTGATGTCGCTGGCTCGGCAGGCGTTCCTGCGCACGCCGCCGCGTCCGGGCGCGGTCGGGCCGCCGTGGGCGGGGCAGGGCCCGTCCGGGTTCCTGCGCCCCGACCGCGCGCCCGGGGGGCCGAACGGCCCGTACGGGACGTGAGCGGGGGGCGGATCCGGGTCACCGGCACCCGGCCATACGATGGGGGCCGTGGCGAAGCGACCGTCTCCCAACGTTCTGAACCGGGCCTGGAACGCCGTGTGGCGTCCGACGGCCGGGTCGCTGCGGCTGCTCGCGCTCCTCGGCGTCCTCGGCAACGTGGCCATCGTCGTCAGCGGCGGCGCCGTCCGCGTCACCAAGTCCGGGCTCGGCTGCCCCGACTGGCCGCGCTGCTCCGGTGACAGCCTCGTCCCGACCCACAACCCCGAGCACCACGTGCTCAATATGTCGATCGAGTTCGGCAACCGGCTGGTCACGTTCGTGGTGCTGGGGATCGGCGCGCTGGTGTTCGTCGCGGCGTTGCGGCTGCGTCCCCGCCGCCGGTCGCTGGTGTGGTGGGCGCTGGCACAGCCGATGAGCGTGGTGGCGCAGGCGATCATCGGTGGCGTCGTCGTCCTGACGAAGCTGCACCCCGCCGCCGTGTCCCTGCACTTCCTGGTGTCGCCCGCGCTGCTGGTGTTCTGCGTGGGCCTGTGGGTCCGCGCCGGTGAGGGCGACGCCCCGCCACGGGCCCTCGCCGGGCCGTGGACGCGCCGGCTCGCCGCCGCGCTGGTGGTGGCGTGCGCCGCCGTCCTCGTCGCCGGCACCGTCGTCACCGGCACCGGCCCGCACGCCGGTGACGCCGAGTCCCGCCGCTACGGCTTCGACATCACCGACGTCGCCCGTGTCCACGGCCTGCTCGCCTGGGCCACGACCGCCCTGACGGTGCTCACCCTGATCGTCCTGTACCGGACGGGCGCCCCGGCCGCCGCCCGCCGCCGCGGGGGCGAACTGGCCGCCGTCATCGTCGCGCAGGGCGCCGTCGGGTACGTGCAGTACTTCCTGGGCGTCCCGGAGGGCCTGGTGCTGCTGCACATGTTCGGCGCGGTGGTGATGTGGATCGCGGCGTTCCGGCTCGTGTTCGCGCTCCGCGACCGGGGGCCCGTCCCGGCCGCAGCGCCGGCGACCGCCCCCGCGGCGGCCCCGGTGGCCGAGTCGCCCCAGCCCGCCTGACCCGTCAGTCCGTCTTGCCTCGCAGGAACGCGCGGAGGCGGTCCAGCGGCCAGGTGTTGATGACGTCGTCGGGGGTCAGCCAGCCGCGCTGGGCGGTGCCGACGCCGTAGCGGATGTTGCGGTGGTGGCCGAGCGAGTGCGCGTCGGTGTCGACGGAGAACCGCACGCCGAGGTGCTTGGCGCGGCGGACCAGGTCGGCGGGCAGGTCGAGCCGGTCGGGGAACGAGTCGATCTCCATGGCGGTGCCGGTGCGGGCGGCGGCGCGGAACACCTCGTCCCAGTCGGCGTCGACCGGCGGGCGGCGGCCGATGCTGCGCGCGGTCGGGTGCCCGATGACGTGGACGTGCGGGTTCTCGCAGGCGCGGACGAGACGGCGGGTCATGGCGTCCCGGTCCTGCGTGAAGTGGGAGTGGACGGACGCCACGCACACGTCGAAGCCGGACAGGAAGTCGGCGTCCCAGTCGACACCGCCGTCGGGGTCGATGTTGAGTTCGGTGCCGTGCAGGAGCGTCAGGTCGCGGTACCGCTTCTGCAACTCGGCGATCCGGTCGCGCTGGGCGAGCATCTTCTCGTCCGTCATCCGCTGCATGACGAGGTTCGGCGCGTGGTCGGTGATCGCGTAGTACTCCAGGCCGCGGGCGTGCGCGGCGGCGACCATGTCCTCCAGGGACGCGACGCCGTCGGTGAGGTCGGTGTGGCTGTGCAGGTCGCCGCGCAGGTCCTCGACGGTGACGAGGCGGGGGAGCGCGTCGTCGAGGGCCGCCTCGATCTCGCCGGTGTCCTCGCGGAGGGTCGGGTGGATCCACGGCAGGCCGAGCCGCTCGTAGACCTCCTCCTCGGTGGCGGACACGATCAGCTCGTTCGACCCGGCGTCGAAGAGGCCGTACTCGGACAGCTTCAGGCCGGCCTTCACGGCGATCTCGCGGGTGCGGATGTTGTGCGCCTGCGACCCGGTGAAGTACTGGAGCGCGGCGCCCCACGACTCGGGCGGGACGACCCGCAGGTCGACCTGGAGCCCCTTGGCGGTGCGGATCGAGGTCTTCTTGTCGCCGCTCGCGATGACCTCGGCGACGAACGGCAGCGCCCGGAACGCCTCCATGATCGGGTGCGGGTCGCGGGAGGCCGCGAGGACGTCCACGTCGCCGATGGTCTCGCGCATCCGGCGCAGGGAACCCGCGTGGGCGCAGCGCTCCACCTGCGGCAGTTCGGACAGGGCGGCGACGATCTCGTCGGCGACACCGGCGGCGGCGTCGACGAGGACGCGTTCGCCGGAGCTGCGCATCAGGTCGATGCCGCGCAGGATGTTCTCCTCGGTCCGGGCGCCGAACCCCTTCAGGCCTTGCAGGCGCCCTTCCTTGATGGCGGTGGCCAGCTCGTCCACCGAGGAGACGCCGAGCTCCTCGTAGACGGCGAGGGCCTTCTTCGGGCCGAGGGTGGGGATGGCGGTCAGCGCCCGCACCCCGGCGGGGATCTGCGCGCGCAGCTCCTCGACCTGCCGGATCGTGCCGGTGGTGGTGTAGTCGAGGACCTTCTTCGCGATCGCCTCGCCCACGGTGGGGATCGCGCGCAGCCCGGCGAGGTCGAGGCCGGAGATGTCGTCCGGATGCCCGGCGATCGCCCGCGCCGCCTTCTCGTAGGCCCTGATCTTGAAGGCGTCGCCGCCGGTGATGGACAGCAGGTCGGCCAGTTCCTGGATGAGGGCCGCAGCCTCGTCGTTCGCCCGTGCCATGCCTTCGAGTCTAGGAGCCGGGTGTGACGTTCCCGGAGGGCCGGACGGCCCGGACGTGGAGCGAGGCGCGGCGTCAGCGCAGCGGCGCGACGGGCCCGTTGGGGTCGTCCATCCTGGCCCGCATGATCTCATCGGTGATCGCGGACACCTGCTCCTCCGGCAGGCGCCGGTAGCCGTCCTCGGTCACGGTCGCGATCGTCGGGTAGATGCGCCGCGCCGGGTCGGGGCCGCCCGTGGCGGCGTCGTCGTCGGCCGCGTCGTACAGGGCCTGGACGCAGACCGTCGCCGCGTCCTCGACCGACAGGTCGGGCCGGTACAGCTTCTTCAGCGACCCCCGCGCGTACGGGGAGCCGGAGCCGTCGGCGTGGAAGTCGCGGGCCTCCTGCGGGGCGCCGGTGATGTCGTAGGTGTAGATCCGTCCCTCGCCGGAGTCGGGGTCGTATCCACCGAACAGCGGCACGACCGCGAGCCCCTGCAACGCCTGCGCGAGGTTGGCCTGGATGACGGCGCCGAGGCGCCGGGCCTTGCCCGGCAGCGACAGCGGGACGGTCTCCATCTTCTCGTAGTGCTCCAGCTCGACCTGGAACAGCCGAACCATCTCCAGCGCGAGGCCGACCGTGCCCGCGAACGCGACGGCGGAGTGCTCGTCGGCGCGCTGCACCTTGTCCAGCTCCCGGTAGGCGATGCGGTTGCCCTGGGTGGCGCGGCGGTCGCCCGCCATCATCAGCCCGCCGGGGAACGTCAGCGCGAGGACGGTGGTGCCGTGCGGCAGTTCCGGCGCGTCCCCCTCCGGGACCCGGTTGACGGGCAGCAGCTCGGGGGAGTGGACGCGCAGAAGGTCGACGAAAGACGCCGACCCGGCCTCGAAGAACTCGGGCGGCATCCCCTGGTCCTCGCTCCGGCCCACCACGGCGGCTCCTCTCCCGCTGGACGTTCCCTTTGATCCCGATCCTTCCACACCGCACACCACTCCGCTCACGCCTCGGGCGCCTCCGGCGGATCTTGCTGGCTCCGCGCGGCGCCCGCGCAGGCGACGATGACGCAGCAGATCGCGAACCACTGCCGTCCGCTGAGGATCTCCCCGAGCAGCGCGGCGCCGACGAGCGCGGCGACGGCGGGTTCCAGGCTCATCAGGATCCCGAAGACGCGGGCGGGCATCCGTCGCAGCGCCTCCAGTTCCAGCGAGTAGGGGATCACCGACGACAGCAGCCCGACGCCGAGCCCGATCAGCAGCAGCCACGGGTCGAGGAGGGCGGGTCCGGCGGACGCGACACCGAGCGGCAGCACCGCGATCGACCCGACGACGCTGGCGAGGGCCAGTCCGGAAGTGCCGGAGAACCGCTGGCCGGTCGCGGCGGTGAGCAGGATGTAGGCGGCCCAGCACGCCCCGGCGAGCAGCGCGAAAGCGACCCCGACCGGGTCGAGGTCGGCGGAGCCGCCCCGGGCGAGCAGGATGACGCCGCCCCCGGCCAGGACGACCCACAGCGCGTCCCTGGCGCGGCGGGACGCGACGATCGACACCGTCAGCGGCCCGAGGAACTCGATCGTCACCGCCACGCCCAGCGGGATCCGCGCGAACGACTGGTAGATCGAGAAGTTCATCAGCGCCAGCGCCAGCCCGAAGCAGGCGGCGATGGCGAGGCTGGAGCGCGAATGGTCGCGCAGCACGGTCCGCAGCGCCCTGCGGGCCAGGAAACCCAGCACGATCGCCGATGTCAGCAGCCGGAGCGTGACAACGGCGCTCGGCGGCAGCCGGTCGAACAGGTGCTTGGCCATGCCCGCGCCGACCTGCACGGAGATGATGCCGAACAGGATCAGCGCGGGCGGCGGCACTGACCCGAGCGAGAGCGTCCGGAGGCGTCCGGTCGCCCGCGACGCGCCCTCGAAGGCCCCGGGCGCCTCAGCGAGCGCCATGTGTCATTCCCACCTGAAGAACCTCCCGGCCAGGACCAGACCCGCCGCGGCCCATGCCGCGAGGATGATGAGGGGCTTGCCGGGCAGGGCCGCGCCGCCTTGGAGGACGTCCCGCAGCCCCTCGGCCAGCGCCGAGATCGGCAGCAGCTCCAGGGCGCCGCGGACCCCGTCCGGGAACTTCTCCAGCGGGAACACGACGCCGCCGACGGCCAGCAGCACGACGTAGACGAGGTTGGCGGCGGCGAGGGTGGCCTCCGCGCGCAGCGTCCCGGCCATGAGGAGCCCGAACCCGCTGAACGCGGCCGTGCCGAGCAGCAGCAGGGCGAGCACCGAGCCGGGGTCGCCGTCCGGGCGCCAGCCGAGCGCCAGCGCCACCGCGCAGATCACCGCGGCCTGCACCGCCTCGACGGCGACGACGCTGAGGGTCTTGGCGGCGATGAGGCCGCCGCGCGGCAGCGGCGTGGCGCCGAGCCTTCTCAGGACGCCGTAGCGCCGTTCGAAACCCGTTCCGATGGCCTGCCCGGTGAACGCCGTGGACATCACGGCGAGCGCGAGGACGCCGGGCGCGAGGAAGTCGACGCGGCGTCCGGGGCCGAGGTCGAGCAGGGACGTGGCGCTGAACAGGACGAGCAGCACCACGGGGATGATCAGTGTCAGGAGCAGCTGCTCGCCGTTGCGCAGCACGGCGCGGATCTCGTAGCCCGCCTGGGACAGGACCATCCGCGGCAGCGGCGCGGCGCCCGGGGCGGGCGACAGGTCGAGCCGGGTGGGCGGCGGCGCGGTCACGAGCGGAGCTCCCGTCCGGTCAGTTCGAGGAACACGTCCTCCAGGGTGCGGCGCTCGATCCGCAGGTCCTCGGTCAGGACGCCGTGCGAGGCGCACCAGGCGGTGACGGTGGCGAGCAGCTCGGGCCGCACGTCGGCCTCGATGAGGTAGTGCCCGGCGGGCGACTCCTTGGCGGCGCTCCCGGCGGGCAGCGCCGCCAGCAGCTCCTCCAGGCCGAGGCCGGGACGGGCGCGGAAGCGCAGCTGCCGCTCGGCGCCGGTCAGCTCCTCGGGCGCGCCCTCGGCGACCAGCGCGCCCCGGTCGATGATCGCGACATGGTCGGACAGGCGCTCGGCCTCCTCCATGTTGTGCGTGGTGAGGACGACCGAGACCCCGGCGGCGCGCAGTTCCTCGATCAGCTCCCAGGTGGCGTGCCTGGCCTGCGGGTCGAGGCCGGTGGTGGGTTCGTCGAGGAAGACCAGTTCCGGCCGTCCGACCACGGCGACGGCCAGCGACAGCCGCTGCTGCTGCCCGCCCGACATGCGGCGGAACGGGGTGCGGGCGTGCTCGGTGAGGCCGAGCCGCTCCAGCAGCGCGGACGGGTCGAGCGGCCTCGTGTGGAAGGACGCCACGAGCCGCAGGAACTCGGCGGCACGGGCCGTACCGGGCACGCCCCCGGACTGCGGCATCACCCCGACCCTGGGCTTCAACTCCCGCGCGTCGGCGACGGGGTCGAGCCCGAGGACGCGGACCGTTCCGGAGTCGGCGCGCCGGAACCCTTCGCAGATCTCGATCGTGGTGGTCTTGCCCGCGCCGTTCGGCCCGAGCAGCGCCGTGACCGCGCCCCGGGCGGCGGTGAGCGACAGGCCGTCCACGGCCCGCCGCCCGTCGACCGCCGCGCCGTAGCGTTTGACGAGCGTGCGCAGCTCGACGGCGCCGTCTCCGGGGGGTGTCATGGCCCCGAGTCTAGGTCGGCGGGCCGACGGTTCGGCGCCCGGTCCCGCGCGACCCGCCGGACGGGAAGTGGATCTAGTTTCGCCGCCCGAGCCGGGGGAATTGACGGCCTGTCGCCGGGCGGCCCCGGGACGTGCGGTTCGTCGCCCTCACCGGGCCCCGGGGCGGTGCGCCGAGGCGGTCGGGCGAGGGGCCGGGCGAGGAGGTGGGAATGGCGTTCCATGTCGACTCCGAGGTCGGACGGCTCCGCGGGGTGCTGCTGCACCGGCCGGAGCTGTCGCTGAAGCGGCTCACCCCGTCCAATGCCGCGGGCCTGCTGTTCGACGACGTGCTGTGGGTCAAACGGGCGGTGGAGGAGCACGAGGAGTTCGAGGACGTGCTGCGCGCGCAGGGCGTCCGGACGCACCTGCTGCTCGACCTGCTGTGCGAGACCCTCGACAACCCCGAGGCGAGGATGCACATCCTCGACGCCGTCGTCGATCCGCACTGGTTCGGTCCGCTGGCGGTGGACGCGATCCGCAACTGCTTCGACGCCATGGACGCGACGGAGCTGAGCTCGTTCCTCGTCGGCGGCATCACCAGGCGGGAGATGCTGGAGCGGATGCCGGAGCCCGCGTCCATCGCCTTCCACTCCATCCCGCTCGACGGGTTCGTGCTGCCGCCGCTGCCCAACCACCTGTTCACCCGCGACACGTCCTGCTGGATCTACGACGGCGTGTCGATCAACACGATGCGCATGAAGGCCCGGCGGCGCGAGACGGTGAACATGGAGGCGATCTACCGGTGGCATCCGCTGTTCGCCGACGGCTACGACCGGCCCGAGACGGGCGGGTTCCACGTCTGGAACCGGGGCATGGAGATGGCCCCGGCGACGCTGGAGGGCGGTGACGTCCTGGTCCTCGGGAACCGCGCCGTCCTGGTCGGGATGAGCGAGCGGACGCAGCCTCAGGCCGTCGAGATGCTCGCCCAGTCGTTGTTCGCCGCCGATTCCTGTGACCGGATCGTCGCGCTGCGGATGCCGAGCAAGCGGGCCTTCATGCACCTGGACACGGTCCTGACGATGGTGGATCACGGAGTGTTCACCAAGTACGCGGGGATGGGCATGCTGCCGTCCCACACCGTCGAGCCGGGCGACACCGAGAAGGAACTGAAGATCACCGACCATCCTCCGGAGGAGATGCACCGGGTGATCGCGGCGGCGCTCGGCATGGACGACGTCAAGGTCCTCACCCCGACGCAGGACGTCTTCGCCGACGAGCGCGAGCAGTGGGACGACGGCTCCAACGTCCTGGCGGTCTCGCCCGGCGTGGTCGTCGCCTACGAACGCAACGCGACGAGCAACAACCATCTGCGCCGGAACGGGATCGAGGTCATCACGATCCGCGGCAGCGAACTCGGCCGGGGACGCGGCGGCCCGCGCTGCATGACCTGCCCGATCGAGCGGGACGCCTGACCGCGCGCCATGGGAGACCGGAACGGCGGAGACGTGTACATGGCCCTTCGGGGTCGCAGCTTCCTCAAGGAACTGGACTTCACCCCCGACGAGTTCGGGTTCCTGATCGATCTGGCGGCGGAGTTGAAGGCCGCCAAGCGCGACCGGGCGGAGCGACCCGCGCTGACGGGCCGGAACATCGCGCTGATCTTCGAGAAGGCCTCGACCCGGACCCGCTGCGCGTTCGAGGTCGCCGCGCACGACCAGGGCGCGCACGTGACGTACCTGGACCCGGGCGGCTCCCAGATCGGCCACAAGGAGTCGATGAAGGACACCGCGCGTGTCCTCGGACGCATGTACGACGGCATCGAGTACCGGGGGTCCAGCCAGCGCCTCGTCGAGGAGTTGGCCGAGTACGCGGACGTCCCGGTGTGGAACGGCCTCACCGACGAGTGGCATCCGACGCAGATGCTCGCCGACATGCTCACCATGCGCGAGCACAGCGCCAAGTCCCTGCGGGACGTCACGTACGCGTACCTGGGCGACGCCCGGAACAACATGGGCCACTCCTACGTGGCGGCCGGCGCCCTGCTCGGCATGGACGTCCGTATCGTCGCGCCGCGCGCCCTGTGGCCGGACGAGGAGACGGTCCTCGCGCCGTCGCACACGGTCGCCGCCACGACCGGCGCGACCCTCACCGTCACCGAGGACGTGGAGACGGGCGTGGCGGGCGCCGACTTCGTCGTCACCGACGTGTGGGTGTCGATGGGGGAGCCCGCCGCCGTGTGGGACGAGAGGATCGCGCTCCTCACGCCGTACCAGGTCAACGCGGACGTCATGCGGGCGACCGGCAACCCGGACGCGCGGTTCATGCACTGCCTCCCGGCGTTCCACGACAGGGAGACCACCGTGGGGGAGGAGATCTACCGCAGGACCGGCCTGGAGGGCCTGGAGGTCACCGAGGACGTGTTCGAGTCCGCCGCCTCGATCGTGTTCGACGAGGCGGAGAACAGGATGCACACCATCAAGGCGGTCATGGTCGCGACGCTCGGCTGAACGGCCGGACGGGCCGGCGTGCGGGCCGGAAGGGGGAGGGATCCATGCGCGTGGTCGTCGCGCTCGGTGGGAACGCGCTGGTGAAACGGGGCCAGACCCCGGACGCCCGGTCGCAGCGCGACAACGTCGACCGGGCCGTGCGGGCGTTGGCGCCGCTCGCCGAACGGCACGAGCTGATCGTCACGCACGGGAACGGTCCGCAGGTCGGCGTGCTGGCGCTGGAGAGCGTCAACGACCCGAACCTCACCCGCCCGTACCCGCTCGACACCATCGGCGCCGAGACCCAGGGCATGATCGGCTACTGGATGCTCCAGGCGTTGCAGAACGCGCTGCCCGGCCGCCAGGTCATGGCGATGATCAACCAGACGCTGGTGTCGGCGGTGGACCCGGCGTTCGAGGACCCGACCAAGTTCGTCGGGCAGGTCTACGACCGGGAGGAGGCCGAGAAGCTCGCCGCCGAGTACGGCTGGACCGTCCGGCAGGACGGGGACGGCTGGCGCCGCGTCGTGCCGTCCCCGCGGCCCCAGCGGGTGATCGAGACCCGGTTGATCCGGGAACTGGTCCGGCTCGGAACGGTCGTGGTCTGCGCGGGCGGCGGGGGCGTCCCGGTGTTCCGCAACGACGTCGGACGGTTGGAGGGCGTCGAGGCGGTGATCGACAAGGACCTCACCGCGTCCGTGCTGGCCGAGAGCATGGACGCGGACGCGCTGCTGATCCTCACCGACGTGCCCCGGGTGATGCGCGACTTCGGCGGCCCGAACGAGGAGGAGATCACCCACACCACGCCGCACGAGCTACGGGCCGAGAGTTTCCCCGCAGGGTCGATGGGCCCCAAGGTCGAAGCGGCGGCGAGCTTCGTCGAACGGACCGGCGACATGGCCGCGATCGGGCTGCTCGACCAGTGCGTGGAGATCCTCGAAGGCACCGCCGGAACGATCGTGACCCCCAACGCGACCTGGCCGCTGGCGAGCACGCTGTGACCCCCGGCACGGAGACCGGCCCGGCGTCGTTCGCGCGGAGCCTGCTGCGGACCAAGCCCGTCGACCGGATCGTCGCCGAGGGCGGGCAGGGCGAGGGCGGCGAGCTGAAACGGACGATGAGCCTGCTGCAGCTCACCCTGTTCAGCGTCGGCGCGACCCTCGGCACCGGCATCTTCGTCGTCCTCGGCGAGGCGGTGCCGCTGGCCGGGCCCGCGGTCGTGCTGGCGTTCGTCCTCGCCGCCGTCACCGCGCTGTTCTCCGCCCTGTCGTACGCGGAGCTGGCCGGGACGATCCCCGTCTCGGGCTCGTCCTACTCCTACTCCTACGCCACCCTCGGGGAACTGGTCGCGTGGGTGTGCGGATGGTGCCTGCTGCTGGAGTACGCGGTGTCGGTGTCGGCCGTAGCGGTCGGCTGGGGCGCCTACCTCAGCGCGTTCTTCGACGACGCGGCCGGATTCACGATCCCCGCCGCGCTGAGCGGCCCGCCGGGCGAGGGAGGCGTCGTCAACGTCCCCGCCGTGGTCGTCGTGGTGTTCGCCACGCTGCTGCTCCTGCGCGGCACGTCCGAGAGCGCAACCGCGAACACGATCATGGTGTTCCTGAAGGTCGGCGTGCTGTTGTTCTTCTGCGCCGTGGCGTTCACCGCGTTCGACTCCGGGAACCTGAGCTCGTTCGCGCCGATGGGCTGGGCGGGCATCAGCGCGGCGGGGTCGAAGGTGTTCTTCTCCTACATCGGCTTCGACGCCGCGTCCACCGCCGGTGAGGAGGCCAAGAACCCGCGCCGCGACCTGCCGCTGGCGATCGTCCTGTCACTGGCGATCGTGACGGCCGTGTACGTGCTGGTCGGGCTGGCCGCGGTCGGCGCCATGCACTGGGAGCGGTTCGAGCTGAGCGGCACCGAGGCGTCGCTGGCGCAGGTGCTGGACGAGGCGACCGGGCGGACCTGGCCCTCGATGATCCTCTCGCTCGGCGCGGTGATCGCCATCGCCAGCGTCGTCCTCACCGTCATGTACGGGCAGACCCGCATCCTGTTCGCGATGTCGCGGGACGGGCTCGTCCCTCCCGTGTTCCAGCGGGTGAGCCCCCGGCGCCGCGTGCCCGTCGCCAACACGATCATCGTGGCGGTGTTCATCGGGACGCTCGCCGCGGTGATCCCGCTCGGACGGCTGGTGGACGCCACCAGCATCGGCACCCTGTTCGCGTTCGCGCTGGTCAACGTCGGCGTCATCGTCCTGCGGCGGACGAGACCCGACCTGCCGCGCGGCTTCCGCGCCCCGCTCTACCCGGTGACGCCGCTGGCCGGCGTCGCGTTCTGCCTGTACCTCATGGTCGGCCTCGGCGGCGTGACCTGGACGGTGTTCGCGCTGTGGTGCCTGGTCGGGCTGGCCGCCTATTTCCTGTACGGCCGCCGCCACTCGCGTCTGGCGACCGAGCCTTCGGGAAAGGGGGCGGCATGACCGAGATGACGGTGCTCGTCGGCTACACGCCCGACGACCGCGGCGTCGACGCGCTCGCGCTGGCGGCCCTGGTCGTCCGGACGCTGGGCGCGCCGCTGGTGGTCGCCAACGTCCATCCGCCGCCGTGGCCCGCTCGCGGCCCCGGCTCGGTCGACGCCGAATGGGTCGGCTACCTCAGGTCGGAGTCGCGGGCGGCGCTCGACGAGGCCGCCGACCGGCTCGCCGAGACGGGCGTCCCGGAGTCCGCCGTGACCCGGCGCGTGCACGCCAACCGGGGCAGCGGGCGGGGGCTCATCGAGGTGGCCGGGGACGTCGGCGCCGACCTCGTCGTCGTCGGCTCGGCGCCGCGCGGGCACCGCGGCCGCATCGCCATCGGCAGCACCGCCGACCAGCTCCTGCACGGCTCGCCCGTCCCGGTCCTGCTCGCGCCGCGCGGGTACGCCGACACCGCGCCCGACCGGTTCGAGCGGATGACCATCGCCTACTGGCGCCGCCCCGACGTGGACGGGCCGCTGTCCGCGGCCGCCGAGTTCGCCGGGGCGCTGGGAGTGCCGCTGCGGCTGCTCACGCTGGTGACACGGCCGCCCGGGCTCGCCGCGAGGTTCGCCGAGAAGGGCGGCGCCCTGGACCGCCAGGTGGCGCGGGCGGACGAGGATCTCCGCGACGCCGCCGGACGGCTCGGCGGCGGCCCGCCCGTGGAGCGGCTGACCGCCGTCGGGACCGGCCTCGCCACGACGCTCGGCACGGTCGATATGCTGCGGGGCGAGATCCTGGCCTGCCTGTCCGGACACGACGGGCCGCTGCGCAAGGTCTTTCTCGGGGAGGGCTCCGGCAAGATCGTCCGCGCGGCGCCGTGCCCGGTGCTGCTCCTGCCGCGCGGGGCCGTCCCGCGGGGCGCCGCGGACGCGCGGGACCGAGACGCGGATCAGGTTGCGGATTAGGTAAGGCTTACCTGCGTGAGGCACGACATCGCGATTCCGCTGTTTGACGGGAAGGAATTACGGCACACTGATGTTGTGAAAAACGTGGACCAGGATCGGACGAGCACGACGGCCGCCGGCGCGCGGCCGTTCGGCCTGCCGTCCGTGACCGGGCACACCGAGCGCGACACCCGCGCGAGGGTCGCCCGGCTCATCCTCGAACACGGGCCCGTCACGGCGTCCACGCTGGGGGAGCGCGTCGGTCTCACGCCCGCCGCGATCCGCCGGCACCTGGACGCGCTGCTGGCCGACGGCATGATCGAGGTCCGCAAGGCGCGGACGCCGCAGACCCGGCGCGGCCGGGGACGTCCCGCCAAGTGGTTCGCGATCACCGACGCCGGGCGCAGCGCGTTCGTGCACGCCTACGACGACCTGGCGACCAGCGCGCTGCGGTTCCTCGCCGAGACGGTGGGCGAGCACGCGGTCGCCGAGTTCGCCCGGCGTCAGATCGCCGACCTGGAGCGCCGCTACCGGCCCGTCGTGCAGGAGGCCCCGCCCCACCAGCGGGTCCGCACGCTCGCCGAGGCGCTGTCGAGCGACGGCTACGCGGCAGCCGCGGCCCAGGCCCCACGCCCGGGCGGCGGCGAGCAACTGTGCCAGCACCACTGCCCGGTCGCGCACGTCGCCGCGGAGTTCCCGCAGCTGTGCGAGGCCGAGACCGAGGCGTTCAGCCGCCTGCTGGGCACGCCCGTCCAGCGACTGGCGACCATCGCCCACGGCGACGGCATCTGCACCACCCACGTCAGCCCCCGCTCCCTGTGCGGGACGGGCGACGAGGAACGACCACTGAACGGTGACGAGGAGTCCGGAGGCACCTCTCTATGACTACGGCTGCCCACCCCGAGCTGGAAGGGCTCGACAGGTACAAGTTCGGCTGGGCCGACTCGGACGAGGCCGGCGCGTCGGCGCGGCGCGGCCTGAACGAGGACGTCGTCCGCGACATCTCGGCCAAGAAGGGCGAGCCGGACTGGATGCTCGCCCTGCGCCTCAAGGGGCTGCGGCTGTTCGACAAGAAGCCGATGCCCACCTGGGGTTCCGACCTGTCGGACATCGATTTCGACAACATCAAGTACTTCGTGCGCTCCACCGAGCAGCAGGCGACGTCCTGGGAGGAGCTTCCCGAGGACATCAAGAACACCTACGACAAGCTCGGCATCCCCGAGGCGGAGAAGCAGCGCCTCATCGCGGGCGTCGCCGCCCAGTACGAGTCTGAGGTCGTCTACCACAAGATCCGTGAGGACCTTGAGGAGAAGGGCGTCATCTTCCTCGACACCGACACCGGCCTGCGCGAGCACCCGGAGATCTTCCAGGAGTACTTCGGCTCGGTCATCCCCGTCGGCGACAACAAGTTCGCCGCGCTGAACACCGCCGTGTGGTCGGGCGGCTCGTTCATCTACGTCCCGCCGGGCGTGCACGTGGAGATCCCGCTCCAGGCCTACTTCCGGATCAACACCGAGAACATGGGGCAGTTCGAGCGGACGCTGATCATCGCCGACGAGGGCTCCTACGTCCACTACGTCGAGGGTTGTACCGCTCCGATCTACAAGTCGGACTCGCTGCACTCCGCCGTCGTCGAGATCGTCGTGAAGAAGGACGCCCGCGTCCGGTACACGACCATCCAGAACTGGTCCAACAACGTCTACAACCTGGTGACCAAGCGCGCCGTCGCCTACGAGGGCGCCACCATGGAGTGGGTCGACGGCAACATCGGCTCCAAGGTCACCATGAAGTACCCGGCGGTGTACCTGCTCGGCGAGCACGCCAAGGGCGAGACCCTGTCGATCGCGTTCGCGGGCGAGGACCAGCACCAGGACGCGGGCGCCAAGATGGTGCACGCCGCGCCGAACACCTCCTCCAGCATCATCTCCAAGTCGGTGGCGCGCGGCGGGGGTCGCACGTCCTACCGGGGCCTGGTGCAGATCCAGGAGGGCGCCGAGCACAGCAAGTCGACCGTGAAGTGCGACGCGCTGCTCGTCGACCAGATCAGCCGGTCCGACACCTACCCGTACGTCGACGTCCGCGAGGACGACGTGGAGATGGGCCACGAGGCCACCGTCTCCAAGGTCTCGGAGCAGCAACTGTTCTACCTGATGAGCCGCGGCCTCACCGAGGACGAGGCGATGGCGATGATCGTGCGCGGGTTCGTCGAGCCCATCGCCCGCGAGCTGCCGATGGAGTACGCCCTTGAGCTGAACCGGCTCATCGAGCTGCAGATGGAAGGAGCCGTCGGCTGATGGGGCTCGACGTCAAGCCTCTCTCGACGCTGCACGACAAGGCGTCGTTCGAGGTCGCCGACTTCGACGTGCCGACGGGCCGGGAAGAGGAGTGGCGGTTCACGCCGCTGCGCCGCCTCCGCGGCCTGCACAACGGCACCGCGGAGGAAGGCGGCAAGGTCCTGCTGGAGGCCGAGGCGCCGCCGGAGGTGACCGTCGAGACGGTCGGCCGCGACGACGCGCGGCTCGGACGGGCCTACGTGCCGTCCGACCGGGTCAGCGCGCAGGCGTGGAACTCCTTCACCCAGGCCACGGTCGTGACCGTCCCGAAGGAGGCGGTCGCGTCCGCGCCGACCGTGCTGCGGCTGCGCGGCGAGGACGCCTCCGCCGCCGCCTACGGCCACACCACCGTGATCGTGGAGCCGTTCGCCGAGGCCACCGTCGTGCTGACGCACCGCGGCTCCGCCACCTATGCCGACAACGTCGAGTTCGTCGTCGGCGACGGCGCCCGCCTCTCGGTGATCAGCCTGGCGGACTGGTCGGACGACGGCGTCCACGTGTCCCACCAGCACGCCCGCCTCGGCCGCGACGCCCGGTTCGTGTCGCACAACGTGACGCTCGGCGGCGACGTCGTCCGGATCTCTCCGTCCGTCTCCTACGAGGGGCCCGGCGGCGACGCCGAACTGTACGGGGTGTACTTCGTGGACGGCGGCCAGCACCTGGAGCACCGCCTCCTCGTCGACCATGCCGTGCCGAACTGCCGCAGCCGCGTCGACTACCGCGGCGCCCTGCAGGACCAGGACGCCCACGCCGTCTGGATCGGCGACGTGATCATCCGCGCGGAGGCGGAGGGCACCGACACCTACGAGCTGAACCGCAATCTCGTCCTGACCGACGGGACGCGGGTCGACTCCGTGCCGAACCTGGAGATCCTCACCGGCGAGGTCGCCGGCGCCGGGCACGCCTCGGCGTCCGGCCGCCTCGACGACGAGCACCTGTTCTACCTCCAGGCCCGCGGCATCACCTTCGACCAGGCACGCCGCATGATCGTGCGCGGCTTCCTCGGGCAGCTGGTCGAACGCATCGAGGTCGTCGAGGTGCGGGAGAAGGTGCGGGAGGCCATCGAGGCGGAGCTCGACCGGGGGGCCGACTGATGGCGTACGTGAAGGTGTGCGCCCTGGGCGACGTCCCCGCGGACGGGGCGCTCGCCGTCGAGGTCGACGACACGCCCGTCGCGATCGCGCGCAGCGGCGACGAGGTGTACGCCGTCAACGACATCTGCTCGCACGCCGAGGTCTCCCTCTCCGAGGGCGAGGTTTACGACGGCACCATCGAGTGCTGGCTGCACGGGTCCTGCTTCGACCTGCGCACCGGCAAGCCCACCAACCCGCCGGCCACGCAGCCGGTCGCCACCTACAAGGTCAAGGTCGAGGACGGCGACGTCTACGTGTCGCTCGCCGCCGACGGCTGATCTACCACTAAGGACTACACGCACTATGGCCACGCTTGAGATCCGCGACCTCCACGTCTCCGTCGGCGACGGTTCCGACGGGGCGAAGGAGATCCTGCGCGGGGTCGACCTGACCGTGCAGGCCGGCGAGACCCACGCGATCATGGGGCCGAACGGCTCCGGCAAGTCCACCCTCGCCTACGCGGTCGCCGGGCACCCCAAGTACGAGGTGACGTCCGGGACGGTCACGCTCGACGGCGAGGACGTCCTCGACATGACGGTCGACGAACGCGCCCGCGCCGGGCTGTTCCTGGCGATGCAGTACCCGGTCGAGGTGCCCGGCGTGTCCGTCTCCAACTTCCTGCGCTCCGCCGTGACGGCCGTCCGCGGGGAGGCCCCGAAGCTGCGCGAGTTCTCCAAGGACATGAAGCAGGCGATGGAGAACCTGTCCATCGACCCGGCGTTCGCGCAGCGCAGCCTGAACGAGGGCTTCTCCGGCGGTGAGAAGAAGCGGCACGAGATCCTCCAGCTGGAGATGCTGAAGCCGAAGGTCGCCGTCCTGGACGAGACCGACTCCGGCCTGGACGTCGACGCCCTCAAGGTCGTCGCCGAGGGCGTCAACCGGTTCGCGTCCGGCGACACCGGTGTCCTGCTCATCACCCACTACACCCGCATCCTCCGCTACGTGAAGCCCGACTTCGTGCACGTGTTCGCCGGTGGACGCGTCGTTGCCGAGGGCGGCCCCGAACTGGCCGACGAGCTGGAGGAGCAGGGCTACGAGAAGTACGTGAAGGCGGGCGCGTCCCTATGAGCCTTCTGCCGGAGGAGCTGAAGAAGGACTTCCCGCTGCTCCAGCGCACGGTTCGCGGCGGGCGTCCCCTGGTGTACCTCGACTCGGGCGCGACGTCGCAGAAGCCGGTCCGCGTCCTGGACGCGGAGCGCCGGTTCTACGAGCGGCACAACGCGGCGCCGCACCGCGGGGCGCACCAGCTCGCCGAGGAGGCGACGGAGGCCTACGAGAACGCCCGCGCGTCCATCGCCCGGTTCATCGGCGCGTCGACCGCCGACGTGGTGTTCACCAAGAACGCCACCGAGGCCATCAACCTGGTCGCCTACGTGATGAGCAACGCCGCGACGGCGGGTCCGGAGGCGGAGCGGTTCGCGGTCGGCCCCGGCGACGAGGTCGTGGTGACGGAGATGGAGCACCACGCCAACCTCGTCCCGTGGCAGCAGCTCTGCCGCAGGACCGGGGCGACGCTGCGCTGGTTCGGCATCACCGACGACGGCCGCCTCGACCTGGAGAACCTCGACGACATCGTCAACGAGCGCACGAAGATCGTCGCGTTGACGCACCAGTCGAACGTCCTCGGCACCGTCCCGCCGGTGGAGCGGATCGCGGCCCGCGCCCACGCCGTCGGTGCCCTGGTCCTGCTGGACTCCGCGCAGGCGGTTCCGCACCAGCGGGTGGACGTCGCCGACCTCGGCGTCGACTTCCTCACGTTCTCCGGCCACAAGATGCTCGGCCCGACCGGCATCGGCGTGCTGTGGGGACGCGGCGAGCTGCTGGAGGTCATGCCGCCGTTCATCACCGGCGGATCCATGATCGAGATCGTCCACATGGACGAGACCACGTTCATGCCGCCGCCGCAGCGGTTCGAGGCGGGCGTTCCGATGACCGCGCAGGCCATCGGCCTCGGCGTCGCCTGCGACTATCTCGCCGAGATCGGCATGGACCGCGTGCACGCCCACGAGGTGGCCCTCACCGCCTACGCCCTCGAACGGCTCGGCGAGGTCCCCGGCGTCCGGATCATCGGCCCGGGCACCACGGAGGCCCGCGGCGGCGCCGTGTCGTTCACCGTCGAGGACATCCACCCGCACGACGTCGGCCAGGTCCTCGACGACCTCGGCGTCGAGGTCCGCGTCGGGCACCACTGCGCGTGGCCGATCTGCCGCCGCTTCGGCATCCCGGCGACGACCCGCGCGACGTTCTACCTCTACAACACGCTCGGTGACGTGGACGCCCTCGCCGACGGGGTGAGGCAGGCCCAGAAGTTCTTCGGGACCACCTGAGGAACAGTCCCCGGACCCGCCCTGTTGTAGCGAGAAAGGCCTCGGAAAGGACGACATGCAGCTGGAGGCGATGTACCAGGAGGTCATCCTGGACCATTACCGCAACCCCCACCACCGGGGGCTGCGTGAGCCGTTCGAGGGCGAGGCGCACCACGTCAACCCGACGTGCGGCGACGAGGTGACGCTGCGCGTCCACCTGGACGGCGAGGGCCAGGACGCCACGGTCGCCGACGTGTCCTACGACGCGATGGGCTGCTCCATCAGCCAGGCCAGCGCCTCGGTGATGTCCGACCTGGTCATCGGGAAGTCCGTCAAGGAGGCGATGGCGGTCGGCGAGGAGTTCCTGACGCTGATGCAGTCCCGGGGCCGGGACGTCGACGCCGACGAGGACGTCCTGGAGGACGCCATCGCCTTCGTGGGGGTCTCCAAGTACCCCGCCCGCATCAAATGCGCCCTGCTCGCCTGGATGGCGTGGAAGGACGCGACCGCCCGCGCACTCGGAGAGGCATCATGACCGAAACCACCGCCGTCCCCGAGGAGGAGATCCTCGAGGCCCTCAAGGACGTCGTCGACCCCGAACTCGGCATCAACGTCGTCGACCTCGGGCTGGTGTACGGCGTCAACCTGGACGACGAGGTGGCCACCCTCGACATGACGCTCACCAGCGCCGCCTGCCCGCTCACCGACGTGATCGAGGACCAGGCCCACAGCGCCCTGGAGGGCCTCGTCAAGGACGTCAAGATCAACTGGGTCTGGCTCCCCCCGTGGGGCCCCGACAAGATCACCGACGAGGGCCGCGACCAACTCCGCGCCCTCGGTTTCAACGTCTGACACCACCACACCGAGGCCACCCACACCGAGGCCGCGCCCAACCGGGCCGCGGCCTCACGTGTACCTGAGGAACTCCGAGGTGTCCAGCTCGCCACCGTCCATGCAGGCCAACCCGACGACGGGCTCCCCGAACTTGGTGGTGACGACCCGTTCGTACGTGCCGTCGGCCTTCTTCGGCCCGCTGAACAGCACGCACACCCCATCTCGGGGATCCACCAGCAGGTATTGCGGTGCGTTGGATCGGGCGTAACGCTCGCGCTTGCCCTCGTAGTCCGAGCGGTAGTTGCTAGGACTGACGACTTCCACCAGGAGCTCGGTTTCGTGCGCCCAGGGCTTGCTTCCCTGCCGTAGTGCTTCCGGGAGCACGATCAGGTCCGGGACGGGTTCCCTGGGCTCGGCGGTCAGTTGGAGGTCGGTGGAGATCTTGCAGCGACGATGCCGTGGCACCTGCTCCTTGATCTGGTCGATGATGTCCCCGTGTTCCCAGCGGGGCGCCGCGAGCATCACGAGCGAATCTCCGATGGACTCGAACTTGGAGAACGTGAGACCGCGCTTCTCGGCGAAATCGGCCAGATCCTCCAGCGCCTTGGCGACGGTGTCCTGGTCGAATCGATTGGTTACGAACCCATCTCCCGCGCGGTCGCCCATGTTCTCCAGCGTACTGGCCAACGCAGCGTACGGATTGTCGCCATTCACCGCAGGTGACGTAGTCGTCCTGGTTTCTCTTTGGAGTTGTATCATAACGCAAAGTTAACTTGCCCAAAGGGTTGAAGCGCATTGATCGACAGGTTTCGTTGACCAGCCGTGTCCAGGGGGCCGGTGGTGTGGGGGTGGTTTCAGCGGGACAGGCCGCGGATGAGGTCGGCGACGCGGACGATGCCGAGGCAGCGGCCGATCTCGTCCACCACGACCAGATCGTCATAGACGCGATCCTCCTCCCGTCCGGCGGCTCGTAGTGCCGCCACGGCGGGGACCGTGCGCGGTACCAGGCGCGGGTCGTCGGCGAGCCGCGCGGCGGGCCTGCGGGCGTGCAGGGCGTGACCGTAGGCACCCGACAGCCGTAGCAGGAACCGGGTCCGGTCGACCGTGCGGTGGGGCCGCTGCCGGTCGTCGACCAGCACGATGCTGGTGATGCCGGTCTCGGCGTTCAGGGCGTTCAGGACCTCCCCGGCGGTGGCCGTGTGCGGCAGCGTCACCGCGGGCAGCGTGAACTCCGAGACCCGCGGACCGAGGCCCACGTTCGGCGCCCGGGCGGGTTCCTCGGCGGCGACGGGTATGTGGACCGGCATTCCGGGGCGCCACTCCGGCGGCGCGAGCGCCGGGCCCTGGACGAGCCGCACCCCCGCGTCGCGCATGTGCAGCACCTGTTCCCGGGTCGCCATCTGCGGCGCCAGCACGTGCGTCTCCAGGCGGTGCGCCAGCTCGACCAGGCTCCCCACCAGCGCGGCGCGGCGCGGCTCGGACACCGCCCTGCGGGCCAGCTCGGCGTCGAGCTTCAGGAGGTAGGAGGCGCCCTCCACGAGCAGGTCGAGGGGCGCGTGGGCGGCGCCGAGACCGGCGAGCCCGACGAGGTAGCCGGTGCGGCGCAGGCTCGACAGCGCCGCGGTGACCGGCGGGCGGAGCGCGGGCGCGAACCCGCCCGACACGCAGATGATGATCTCCTGGGGGCGGCGTCCGGTGTCGACGAGGCCGCGGTGCAGCTCGGTGAGGAGGTCGTCGCCGTGAGCCAGGGTCTCGGCGCGCAGGCCGATCTGGAGGGGGAGCGGTGTGCCGAGGCCGGTGGCGGCGCGGGCCGCGTCCACGGCGCGGCGGGCGTCCTCGGCGGCGGGATCGGGCCGCGCCGGGCCGGCGAGGACGGCGGGGGGCGTGTGGGCCTCCACGGCGACGACGGTGCCGGCGCCGAGATCGACGACCGGGTGGAACACCGCCCGGGCCGGGAGGAGGGCGTCAAGGGCGTTGACGGCTGACACAGCCGCATCATGTCGCCCAACCGCCCGCGAAACCAGACTTGTCAGCCGAAGTTAACTCAATATTCGCGGTTCACAGGCTGCGACCACTGGCGAACGCCGACAGCAGGTACGTCGCTCCGGCTATGGCGGCGAGCCACACGTAGGGGGTGATGTCGCCGCCCCGCAGCGCCTGGACGACCAGCCCGCCGATCACCGCGACGGTCAGCACGTCCCCGGTCGTCGCCGCCGCTCTCAGATGCGCGCGTGCCCGTGTGCCCGACCCGAACCCCTCGCCGATCGGGAGGGTGGGCTCGTTGCGCCGGTACGCCAGGTACGCCGCGTAGCCGGCCAGCGCGGCGAGCGCGACGAGAGCGGTCCCGGTCCGCCCGTCGGCGGCCAGCACGGCACCGACCACGACACCCGCGGCCAGGACGATCCCGGGCACGGCCCACCTGGCGAGGCTGCGGTTCTCGGGAGCCATCCACATGGTGCTCATCCTTCCCGATCCGCGTGCGGGCGGACCGTCAACGCGCCGGGCCCGTCGATTGTGCGGGGACGATTCCTGACACCTCCGGGTGCGTGTCCTCTGGGGGGACGACCCCCCGCACTCCCCGGCAACGGATGTATGTTCTCGCTTCGTGGCGCAATTTCGATTGAACGGCTCAAAGATGCTCGCCGTCGATCTCGGCGGCGAGACCATCAGGGCATTGAACGGTTCCATGGTCGCCTACGAGGGCCAGATGTCGTTCAAGCGGCAGGGCATGACGGGCGGCGAGGGACTGCGGGGCGCGTTGAAACGCAGGATCGCCGGTGAGGGCATGACCCTCATGGAGATCAACGGGCAGGGCACGGTCTACCTGGCGAGCGAGGCGACGGAGGTGACCCTCGTCCAGCTGACCGGCGACACCCTGTTCGTCGAGTCGGAGAGCCTCCTCGCCCTCGACGGGAACCTCCAGACCGGTGTCCACTTCGTCGGGTTGCGGGGCATGGGCACCGGGCAGGGCCTCGCCACCACCAAGGTGGACGGGCACGGGACGGTCGCGATCCTCTCGGACGGTCCCGCGATCGCGCTGGAGGTGACGCCGCACGCGCCGCTCTGCGTCGACCCGCACGCCTACGTCTGCCATCACGGGCAGCTCCAGCAGGACGTCGTCACCGACGTCAACTGGCGGACGGTGCTCGGCCAGGGCTCGGGGGAGAGCGTGCAGTTCCGGTACCAGGGCCACGGCCTGGTCTACGTCCAACCGGCCGAGCGCGGCGGAATCCTGGAGGTCTGATGCCCGGTTACCAGTCCATCAACGCCAAGATGCTCCAGGTGCCGATCGGGCCGGGGCAGGAGGTCTACAGCAAGCGCGGCGCGATGCTCGCCTACGCCGGCCCGGTGTCGTTCGCGCCGACCGCGACGGCCGGGCAGGGCCTCGGCGGCACCCTCGGACGCGCCGTCGCCGGGGAGCGGACCGCGATGATGCACGTCACCGGCCAGGGCAGCGTCCTGTTCGGGCAGAGCGGCATGGACGTCACCGTCATCGACCTGAACGGCGCCGACACGCTCTACGTCGAGGCCGACCGGCTGCTGGTGCACGACGCGTCCCTCCAGGTCGGGACGATGTTCATGGGCGAGCAGGGCGGCGTGCGCGGCATCGTCCGCGGCGCGGTCACCGGGCAGGGCCTGTTCACCTCGACGCTCACCGGGCACGGGTCGTGCGCGCTGCTGTCGCACGGCGGCGTGATGGAACTGCCGATCGGCCCGCAGCGTCCCGTGCACGTCGACCCACAGGCCTACGTGGCGCACCGCGGGCAGGTGCAGAACAAGCTCACCACGGCCGTGGGCCTGCGCGACCTGGTCGGACGCGGCTCCGGCGAGGCGTTCCAGCTCGAACTGAGCGGCACCGGAGTCGTCTACATCCAGGCCAGCGAAAGGAAGATCTGACCGTGAGCACGTTCGGCACGCGGACCTGGAACCCTGGGACGCTTCCGTCCAACGACAACGTCAACCCGTATGCCTTCAGCGTCGACCTCAACGGGCAGTGGTTCGCGCAGAAGGGCAAGATGATCGCCTACTACGGGCAGATCAAGTTCGAGGCGCTGTCGGCGGGCCCGCTCGACTCCCTCGTCGCGCACACGTTCAACTCGCCGCTGTACGCGCAGGACTGGATCGTCGCGCAGGGGCAGGGCAAGCTCCTGCTCGCCGACCGTGGCTACGACGTGAACTCGTTCGACCTCGACAACGGGAACCTCACCGTCCGCGCCGGGAACCTCCTGGCGTTCGAGCCCGGCCTGGAGCTCAAACAGTCGATCATCCCGGGTTTCCTGACGTTGATCGGCACCGGACGGTTCGTGGCCGCCTCCAACGGGCCGGTCCACTTCGTCGAACCGCCGATCAGGGTCGACCCGCAGGCGCTGCTCGGCTGGGCCGACTGCCCGTCCCCGTGCCACCACTACGACCACTCCTACATGCGCGGGGCGTTCGGCGCGGCGCGGATGGTGTTCGGGATCGGCGGGCAGTCCGGTGAGGAGCACCAGTTCGACTTCACCGGCCAGGGCACCGTGCTGATGCAGTCGTCCGAGGCCGTGATGAACGAGGACACCCTGCTGCGTGACCTGGAGGGGCAGATCGGGCTGGTCGGCACGTCCGGCCTCCAGCGGCTCCAGAACACGATCAACCAGCGGCTGTCCGCCGAGCGGCAGGGCTGACCGGATCCGGACACCCGCGGGCGCGGGCGTCCGGACCGGCCCGCCGGTTCACGACTCCGGCGAGGGCGCGGGCTTCGTCAGGCGGAACGGGACGCCGAACGGGTCGCGCACGGTCGCGATGCGGCCGTACGGGGTGTCGACGGGGTCCTCCTCGACGGAGCCGCCGCCCGCGCGGACCCGCTCGACCGCCTCGTCGGTGTCGTCGACGACGAAGTAGGTGAGCCAGGACGCGACCTGCTCCGTGGCACCGCCGAGGACGAGGCCCTCATGGCCGAAGACCCCGCCGATGAGGCGGCCGTCCGGGCGGGCCAGGGTGGTGTAGTCGAGGCCCTCCGCGCCCGGCAACCGCTCGGCCCGGAGACCGAACACCGCCCGGTAGAACTCGCGGGCGGGCCCGGCGTCGCCGGGGACGAACAGATCGTTCCAGACGAACGACCCCGGCTCGTTCACGATCGCTGAGCCCGGGTGGGCGGTGCCCTGCCACAGGCCGAACTGCCCGCCGACCGCGTCCTTGACGATCGCCATGCGGCCCTGGTCCATCACGTCCATGGCCGCGACGACGACCTCCCCGCCCGCGTCGGCGACCCGCTTGACGGTGCCGTCGCAGTCGTCGGTGGCGAAGTACACGCTCCACCAGTACTCGGCGGGCTGGTCGTCGGGGTTCCGCATCATCCCGGCGATGGGCTCCCCGCGCAGCATGCACATGTTGTAGTGGCCGCCTTCGGCGCCCACGTCGTGGAACTCCCAGCCGAGCAGCGTCCCATAGAACGTCTTCGCCCGGTCGAGGTCGGGGACGCCGATGTCGAGCCAGTTCGGCGTGCCCTCCGGCTGGTTGCCCGTGACCTGCGTCATTCGACTTCACGCTCCTTCATGCAGGGACCCGGTCCCGCTGGTGTTCGCCGCATGCCCGTGTCCCAATCCTGGCCGCTCCCACGGGGTTCACACATCGGTGACACCCCGTCCGTACGGGAACCGGCGGCCCTTCGGCATGGCCGGTACCGGCCCGCCGTCACGTACACTGGGACGATGATTCAGCTCCCGAATTGACCGGCAGCCCCGGCGCGCCCCGGCCCGAGCCCCGCTCGTGACCGAGAGGCGCGCTTCTTCGTGCCTGTCCATCGAGCCGTCCCTCTGGGGAGCCCTGTCACTGTGATCATCGCGAAAGACATCGAGCTGCGCGCCGGGTCCCGGCTGCTGATCGAGGCCGCCACGTTCCGCGTCAACCCGGGCGACCGGGTCGGGTTCGTCGGGCGCAACGGCGCGGGTAAGACGACCCTCACCAAGGTGCTGGCGGGGGAGGCGCCGCCCGCCCAGGGCGCGGTGACGTCCTCGGGCACCATCGGCTACCTGCCGCAGGACCCCCGCGACGTCGACCTCGACGAGCTGGCCCGTGACCGCATCCTGTCCGCCCGCGGCCTGGACACGGTGCTCCGTGACCTGCGCGCCGCGGAGGACGCGATGGCGACGGCGACCGGCGCCGAGCGCGACCGGGCCGTGCGCCGGTACGGGCGGCTGGAGGAGCGGCTGTACGTGCTCGGCGGCTACGCCGCGGAGGCCGAGGCGGCGTCGATCGCCTCCAGCCTCGGCCTACCGGACCGGGTGATGACCCAGCCGCTCGGCACGCTGTCGGGCGGCCAGCGCCGCCGGGTCGAGTTGGCCCGCATCCTGTTCTCCGGCGCCGACACGCTGCTGCTGGACGAGCCCACCAACCACCTGGACGCCGACTCCATCGTCTGGCTCCGCGACTTCCTGAAGTCCCACCAGGGCGGCCTCGTCGTGATCAGCCACGATGTGGAGCTGCTGGACGTCGTCGTCAACCGCGTGTTCCACCTGGACGCCAACCGCTGCGTGATCGACGTCTACAACGTCGGCTGGAAGAAGTACCTCGACCAGCGCGAGACCGACGAGCGGCGCCGCAAGCGCGAGTCGGCCAACGCGCAGCGGCAGGCCTCTGCGCTGCTGTCGCAGGCCGACAAGATGCGCGCCAAGGCCACCAAGGCCAAGGCGGCCCAGCAGATGGACCGGCGCGCCAGGCGGCTGCTGGCGTCCGTCGAGGGCGAACGGCAGGCCGACAAGGTCGCCAAGATCCGCTTTCCGGATCCGGCGCCGTGCGGTCGAACTCCGCTCACCGCGGAGGGTTTGTCGAAATCGTACGGATCTTTGGAGATATTCACCGACGTGGATCTGGCCATCGACCGGGGCAGCCGCGTGGTCGTCCTCGGGCTGAACGGCGCGGGCAAGACGACCCTGTTGCGCCTGCTGGCGGGCGTCGACGAGCCCGACACCGGCGCCGTGGTGGCCGGACATGGCCTGCGGATCGGCTACTACGCGCAGGAGCACGAAACCCTGGACGTCGACCGGTCCGTGCTGGAGAACATGCAGTCGTCCGCGCCCGGCATGGCGCCCGTCGAGGTCCGCAAGATCCTCGGCTCGTTCCTGTTCTCCGGCGACGACGTCGACAAGCCCGCGGGCGTCCTGTCCGGCGGCGAGAAGACCCGGCTGGCACTGGCGATGCTGGTGGTGTCCAGCGCGAACGTCCTGCTGCTGGACGAGCCCACCAACAACCTCGACCCGGCCAGCCGCGCGGAGATCCTCGCGGCGCTGCGGACGTTCACCGGAGCGATCGTCCTGGTGACCCACGACGAGGGCGCGGTGGAGGCGCTCGCACCGGAAAGAGTGATTTTGCTGCCGGATGGGGTGGAAGACATCTGGAGTGACGAGTTTGCCGATCTGGTGGCCCTCGCGTGACCTGCGGAGTGACTTCCGCAGATCTTTTCTGGCCGAGTGGGTAGCCGAACCGCCGGGAATGACTGATCATGGCGGGGGATAACGCAGCGGTCACCACATCACTACGGGAGGTACTCGTGGCCGAGACCCTCAAGAAGGGCACCCGCGTGACCGGTGCCGAGCGCGACAAGCTGGCGGCGGACCTGAAGAAGAGGTACGACTCCGGCGAGAGCATCCGCGCCCTGGCAGCCGCCACCGGCCGCTCCTACGGTTTCATCCACCGGATTCTGACCGAGTCCGGAGTCAACCTGCGCGGTCGCGGTGGCGCGACCCGGGGCAAGAAGTCCTGACGGACCCCGGCCCCCGGATGAGCGCACGGCCCGTCGCCGTGGCCGGACCTTCCCGGTCCGGTCACGGCGGTGGACAGGTTTCGGGCCCGTCCCGCCAGTCGGTGGGACGGGCCCGAAACGCGTTCATCGGAAAAGTGCCGCGACCTCGGCCGGGGCACCTCCGAAACGATCCGCCCGACCGGGCTACTTGAGCACCTCGCGGCCGCCGCGCGCCAGCGGCAGCATGATCTTGCTGACGCCGGGCCGCACGCCGACCTCGGTGCCGGGACGGTGCCGCAGCGTGTAGTCGTGGTCGGTGGACAGCAGGATCACGCCCAGCCGGTGACCGGCCTTCACGACGTAGTCGGTCGGTTCGAGGTCCCAGCGGAACGTGTAGCTCTTGCCGGGCTCGATCGGTTCCGAACGGCTGAAGTCGCGCCGGTTCCGCACGTCCAGCCAGCCCCGGGTGATGATCTTGTAGGGGGCGGTCTCCATCCGGTGCCGCTGCCGGATCGTGCAGCCGACGTCGCCGGTGACGGTCTCCCCGAAGCAGACCTGCTCGTCGGTGTTGGTCCGGGCGCCCGTGGGACGGGTGTCGGTGCCGTAGTCGACCAGCAGCGCCGTCAGGTACGGCGACCGGCCGTCGAGCGAGGCCCGCACCGACATCGACGGGATGCCGTTCACCCGGACGGGCCCGCGCAGCGTCTCCGTCAGGTAGGCGAGCCGGTTCGGGTCGACCTGGTTCTCGTTGACGAGGAGGTCGTCGGCGGTGCGGGTCCTGCCGGCGTCGGTGAACGTCTGCGTCTCACCGGACCGGGACCGCAGCCCCAGGGTCCCCGGCTGGCCGTCCGGCCCCGCGTTCAGGCTGACGTCGACGGTGCGGGTGCCGGGCACGGGCCAGTCCTTCGCCGTCTCCCACGTGCCGTCCGGCCGCTCGACGTCCACCCGCGGCTCGCGCTCGACGCCGTTGCGGATGCCGTACAGGTAGCGGTCGAACCAGTGGTGCGTCTGCCGCAGCCACTCCTCGACGCGCCACCGGAACGGCGTGGCGTGGGCGGCCTGGTGCAGCCACAGCTTGCGCGGCACGCCCGCGTCCTTCAGGGCGTTCCACCACTGCACGGAGTTCTTGACCTTGACGTTCCAGTCGTTCACGCCGTGCACGACCATCACGGCGGCGCGCACCTTCCGTGCCTGGTCGACATAGTCGCGCTGCGCCCAGATCTTGCCGTAGTCGCCGGTCTCGCGGTCCTGCGTCGCGGCGATCTCGTCGATGATCTTCTGGCAGACCTCGGGGTTCTTGCGGGTCAGTACCACCTTGGCGAGGATGTCGAGGTCCTCGCCCTGGAAGCCGCCGGGCGCGACGACGCCGCCGCCCGCGCGGTAGTAGTCGTACCAGTTGGAGATCCCGGCGATGGGCACGATCGCCTTCAGGCCCTCGACGCCGGTGGCGGCCGCCATGTTCGGCAGCGTCCCGTTGTAGGACTGGCCGATCATGCCGACGTTGCCGGTGGACCAGTTCGCCTTCACCGGCGTGCCGTCCGGCGCCCAGCCCCGGGCGCGGCCGTTGAGCCAGTCCACTGCGGCCTTGGCGCCCGCCTGCTCGCTGCGGTCCCCGGACGTCGGGCAGCCCGTCGAGCCGCCCGTCCCGATGCTGTCCAGGTTCGCGATGGCGTACCCGCGGGGCAGGAAGTAGTTGTCGTAGTAACCGGGGAAGACCTCGGCGAGGCTCCGGAACGGGGGGGCGAGCGACCGGCCCTGCGCGTCGTCGACGTCGACCGGATACAGCGGGATGTCGTGGGTGCCGGCCCAGTACGGGCTGGCCTCCAGGATCGTCGGGACCTTCAACCCGGCGGTGTCGGTCTCCTTCGGCCGCATGATCCGCATCTGGACGCGGTCGCGTTCGCCGTCGCGGTCGCTGTCGACCGTGGTCTCGATCATGACGGTCTGCGTGACGGCGTCGGCGCGGGAGAAGACCGGCTTCGTTTCGCCGCCCCGCACCGTGACCGTCGGCGCCGATCCCGACCCGGGCGGCGCGGACCTCGGAGGTCCGGCCGCCCCCGCCGGCAGCGCGGTGAGGGCGAGCAGCGCGGCGGTGAGAAAGATCACGCCGGTGCCGCCTGACGGGAGCTTACGTTTCACTGGGGCTCCTGGGAGGTGTGAGCCAGAGGATGGGGACATCATTAACTCGCGGCGGCGCGGTGAAGTCCATAAGCACCGTGTTCTCATGCGCCGCCGGATCGTGATCATGGTGGCCCGGCACAGGACCCGGTTACGCCATGAGCGGACGCGGGAAGGCGGTCGTGCGGGCCCGTGTTGTTCCGGCCGGGCTCGACAGTGCTTACTTGATTACACGGGCTTTGATCAGGCCGGTTCGATCGCAGTCGTCGGATCACATCGGGGCGGACCACGGAGGCGCTTGTGGGAATGCCGGGAATGCCGGGCAACGGCTGGCAGGTGATGGCCTCGTTCCGCCGGGACGGGTCCGTCATGCAGCAGAAGCTCAAGCCCGGCACCGTCGGACGGATCGCCGGGTACGCCCGGCCCTACGTCCGTGAGCTGGTCCTGTTCCTCACCCTGAACTCGCTGGCCGCGCTGATCGTCGTCGCCAACCCGCTGCTGCTGAAGGCGATCATCGATCAGGGCATCGTGGCGGGACGGCAGGGCCTCGTCGTCTGGCTCGCCGCCGCCGTCGCCGGACTCGCCCTGGTGGAGGCCGTGCTCAGCCTCGCGCAACGGTGGTACTCCGCCCGCATCGGCGAGGGGCTCATCTACGACCTGCGCAGCCAGGTCTTCGCGCACGTCCAGCGCCAGCCCGTCGCGTTCTTCATGCGCGCCCAGACCGGCTCGCTCGTCAGCCGCCTCAACAACGACGTCATCGGCGCGCAGCGCGCCCTCACCACCACCCTGTCCGCGGTGGTGTCCAACGTGATCAGCCTGATCCTCGTGCTGGTCACCATGATGATCCTGTCGTGGCAGGTGACGCTGATCGCGCTGCTGCTCCTGCCGATCTTCGTCCTGCCGGCCAAATGGGTCGGCAAGCGCCTCCAGCGCGTCAGCCGCGAGCAGATGGTGCTGGACGCCGAGATGGGCTCGCTGATGACCGAGCGGTTCAACGTCGCGGGCGCGATGCTGGCCAAACTCTACGGGCGTCCCGCCGAGGAGGAGGAGAACTTCTCAAGCCGCGCCGCCCGCGTCCGCGACGTCGGGGTCGTCGCCGCCATGTACGGGCGGGTGTTCTTCACCGCGCTCACCCTCGTCGCCGCCCTCGCCACCGCCATGGTGTACGGCGTCGGCGGCTACCTGGTCGTGGACGGCACCCTCCAGCTCGGCACGCTCGTCGCGCTCGCGACCCTGCTCACCCGCATGTACGGCCCGCTGACCGCGCTGTCGAACGTCCATGTGGACGTCATGACCGCGCTCGTCAGCTTCGACCGCGTCTTCGAGGTCCTCGACCTGAAGCCGCTGATCCGCGACCGGAAGGACGCCCGCCCGCTGGCCGAACACCCCGCCTCCCCGGGCTCGAAGCCGGCCCCGTCCCTGCTGAAGGCGCCCTCGATCCAGTTCGACCACGTCCGGTTCGCCTACCCGTCCGCCGAGGAGGTGTCGCTGGCCTCGCTGGAGTCGATCGCCCGCACCGACACCGCCCCGGGACGCGAGGTCCTCCACGACGTCGACTTCACCGCCGCGCCCGGCTCGCTCGTCGCGCTGGTCGGCCCGTCCGGGGCGGGCAAGTCGACGATCACGCATCTGGTGTCGCGGCTGTACGACGTGTCCGACGGCGCCGTCCGGATCGGCGGCGTGGACGTCCGCGACGTCACCCTCGAATCGCTGCGCGCCGAGATCGGCGTGGTCAGCCAGGACGCGCACCTGTTCCACGACTCGATCCGCGAGAACATGCGCTACGCCCGCCCGGACGCCACCGACGAGGAGATCCTCGCCGCGCTGGACGCCGCGCAGATCGGCGCCCTCGTCACCGCGATGCCCGAGGGCCTCGACACCGTCGTCGGCGACCGCGGCTACCGGCTGTCCGGCGGGGAGAAGCAGCGCCTCGCCATCGCGCGGCTGCTGCTCAAGGCGCCGTCGGTGGTCGTGCTGGACGAGGCGACCGCGCATCTGGACTCCGAGTCCGAGGCGGCCGTGCAGCGCGCGCTGCGGACCGCCCTCGCCGGACGGACGTCCCTCGTGATCGCGCACCGCCTGTCGACGATCCGGGAGGCCGACCAGATCCTGGTGATCGACGGCGGCCGGGTCGCCGAGCGCGGGCGGCACGAGGAGCTGCTGCTCCAGGGCGGCCTGTACGCGGAGCTGTACCGCACGCAGTTCTCCCACCAGCGCGACGGAGCCTCGGGCAACGGGGTACCGGGCGACGAGGTATTGGGCGACGGGGTATCGGGCGACGGGGAGCGACGGACGGAGCCGCTCGGCGCGGAATGACCCGTTCAGAGGTCCGAGGCGAGGCGGTACCCGAGCCGCCGCAGCTCCGTGCCGGCCACCTTCTCGACCTGGGCGACCTGCCTCGCCGTCAGCCGCTCCCGCCAGGACCCGACGCCCCCGTCGTCGTTCTCGGCGGGACGGACCAGTCCCGACAGCGCGGCCCTGGAGATCGGCGCGTCGAGATACCGCGACAGGTCGTCCCCGACCCGGCGTGGCTTCCTGACGAGGTCCTCGTACCGGACGGTGAACAGCTGTTCCTCCGGGACCTGCCGGCGGAGCCGCGCGCTGAGCCGCACCGCCCCGCGCCACCGCAGCGCGCACTTGACGGCGGGCGCGGCGCGCGGCCAGCGGCTCCGCTCGGTGTGGTCCTCGACGCCGAAGAACGGGTTCGGGAACACCGTGTCGAGGTTGTCGAGCCCCGGTTTGAACCAGGCGAGGCAGCGCTCGTCGTCCAGCATGTCGGCGACCGCGTCCCGGCCGTCCCGGATCACCTGCACGAGCTGCGCGTCGGGGAAGGCGTCCAGCAGCACGTCCGCGCTGTAGATCAGATCGGGGGACGCGTCGGCGAACCGGGCGATGCCGCCGGGGTCCGCGCACGGCTCCGTCCCGTGCCCCGCCGCGGCGCCGGGATCCCCGGGCGCCCTCGGGGGGAGACCGGCCAGCTCGCGGCACTCCGGGGAGCACTGCGCGCAGCTCCGGGCCGACACGAGCCACGCCTCGGCGTAGGCGTCCCGCAGCACCCGCGCCGCGCCCGTCCCGCGCTCGGTCGCGATCGACGGCTGCCGGGCGAACGCGTACGTGACGCGCAGGACGCCGTGACGCCCGGTGGTCAGATGGAAGCCGCGGGAGCGTTTGATCGCACGCGCCAGCGGCTCCGCGCCGGAGTGCGGAGCACCCAGGATGAACACCGGGCGGCGGACCTTGGTGCCGTTGACCACCAGGATGTGCGGCGTCGACCTCATACCGGGGCAAGTTTGTCACCTTTTGAGGCCCGGCAGGCCCGTGACGCTCCGTAAAGGACGACGCGGGGCCGAACGGATCTACCCCCGATCTACCATGGTGGGGTGGACGCTCCCCGGACCCTCGCCGACTTCCTGCCCGTCGCCGAGGCGATCACCGTGCTGACCGGCGCCGGAATCTCCACCGACAGCGGCATCCCCGACTTCCGCGGCCCGCAGGGCGTCTGGACGAAGGACCCCACGGCGGAGGCGATGTCCACGATCGACGCCTACCTCGCCGACCCCGAGGTACGGCGCCGCACCTGGCGGGCCCGCCGCGACAGCCCCGTCTGGGACGCCGAGCCCAACGCCGCCCACGCCGCGCTCGTCGCGCTGGAGCGCGCCGGACGGCTCCGCGCCCTCATCACCCAGAACATCGACGGCCTGCACCAGCGCGCCGGCTCGTCCGCCGACAAGGTCATCGAGATCCACGGCACGATGCGCGAGGCGGTGTGCCTGTCGTGCGACCTGCGCACCCCGATGCCCGAGATCCTCGCCCGCGTCGACGCCGGAGAGGACGACCCGCCGTGCGTGTCGTGCGGAGGCGTCCAGAAGTCCGCGACGATCTCCTTCGGCCAGGCCCTCGACCAGGACGTCCTGGACGCGGCGATCATCGCCGCGCGGTCCTGTGACCTGTTCGTCGCGGTCGGCACGTCGCTGACCGTCCAGCCCGCCGCCGGGCTGTGCCTGGAGGCCGTCGACCACGGCGCCCTCCTGGTGATCATCAACGCGGCCGAGACCCCCTACGATGGGCTGGCCGACGCGGTGCTGCGCCGCCCGGTCGGCGAGACGCTGCCACGCCTGGCCGACCTCGCGCTCGGTGCCGGAAGGACGACGGGGAGATGATCTGTTGGCGGGTCGTGACCCGGCGCCCCTTCCACTGGCGTCCGGATCCTGACAAGCTCTATCCGTCGTGGTGCGAGGAGGGATCGGGTTGAACAGCGGGGGCGCCCGAGCGGAGGCGGCCGACGGGCCGCCGGTAGCGCCCGCCGCCGACCTGGCGGGCGGTGGGCGGCGAACACGGGAGACCCGCAGGTACGGGCGGTTGCGGCCCGGTGACCGGGTCGCGGTCGTCGCGCCCAGCGGTCCCGTCGATCCCGTCCGGTTGGAGGCCGGCCGCGCCGTCCTGCGCCGCCTCGGACTTGACCCGGTAGTCGGAAAACACACGTTGGACCTTGTCAACCTGGGCTCTTTGGGAACGGTCCGAAATGATTGGCACCGGCTCGCCGGAAGCGACGCCGACCGGGCCGCCGACCTGCAGGAGGCCTGGTGCGATCCAGAAATCCGGGCGGTGGTCTGCGCCCGCGGAGGCTACGGCGCCACCCGGGTTCTGGACCGCCTTGACTGGACGGCGCTCGCCGACGCGACAGAGGCGTCCCTCGCGGCGGGACGCGGCCCGAAGATCCTGCACGGCTGCAGCGACGTCACCGCCCTCCACGCCGCCTTCGGCGCCCGGCTCGGCGTCACGACCTCCTTCGGCCCGATGCCCGCCGGAGTGATCGCCGACCTCTCCCCGGCCGTAGAGCAGGACATGCCCGACGAAAGACTCCACGGCCTCCGTGCGGCCCTGTTCGGCGGTCCCGTCGCCCTGCCCGGCACGCACGCGCTGCGACCGGGACGCGCGGAGGGGCCGCTGACCGGCGGCACCCTGTCGCTCCTGACCGCCCTCCTCGGCACCCCGTACGCCCCACCGCCCGCCGCCGGGCACGTCGTCTTCCTGGAGGACGTGACCGAGGCGCCCTACCGAATCGACCGGATGCTCGTCCAACTCCTCCAGGCCGGCTGGTTCGACGGCGCCGCCGGGATCGCGCTCGGCTCCTGGCGCGACTGCGGCGACCCCGCCGAACTCGACTCGGTCTTCGCCGCGCGGCTCGGGCCGCTCGGCGTCCCCATCCTGGCGGGCGTCCCCGCCGGACACGGCCCGCACCAGCGCACGCTGGAACTCGGCGCCCCCGCCCTGCTCGACACGGGCGCCCTCGACCTCGGTGTGCCGGACGTCGGCGCGCTCACCCTCCCAGCGCTCCCAGGAGGTGCGCGATGAGCGGCCGCCATTCCCGTTCCGGCGCCAGTCCCGACCCGTGGGAGGACGGCACCCTCGACTCGCTGCTCGTGCTCGTGGCCGAGAGCCTCGGCTACAGCTGCCGCCCCGCCCCCGGCGAGATCGTCATGCTGGAGGGCCCGCGGCGCCTGCCCGTCAACATGCGTGACGTGCGGCAGTTGGCCCGGCTCGTGCCGCGCACCGACTGGCCCGCCGTCGTGTCCGACTACGTCACCACCATCGTCACCTCGATGGAGGAGCCGCTCGACCTCAGCGACTTCGACCTCGCCCAGCATCTGCTGCGCACCCGCATCTACCCGGGTGAGGCCGACAACGGCGGGCTCGCCGCCCGCCCGTTCGCACCCGGATTGATCGAGGTCGTGGTCGTCGACACGCCCACCTCCGTGCGGACCCTCAGCACCGAGGAGATGAACGGCTGGCCGGTGTCGGGCGACTCGCTGTTCATGCTCGGCCGCGCCAACGTCCGCGCGGACGGGCCCCTTCAGGTGGACGAACAGGACCTCGGCGACGTCCGCGTCTCCGTCCTGCACGGCTGGACGTTCTACGTCGCGACCCACCTGGCGTGGCTGGAGGAGTACCTGACGATCGGCCCGTACGGCGCGCTGGTCATCGCCCCCAACCGCAGCCTGATCGTCGCGCACCCCCTCCTCCTCGCCGAGGAGAACCCGAGGGCCCGCTACCGCGCCGCCGTGGCCGCGGCCACGGAACTCCAGGCGCAGGCCGACCGCGCCTACGAGGAGGGACCGGGCTCGCTCAGCCCGCACCTGTACTGGTGGCGGGCGGGTGAGATGACCTATCTGGAGACCCGCTACGAGGGCGACACGCTGGTGCTGCCCAAGAAGTTCTCCTCGGTCCTCACCACGCTCGCCGCGGAGCGATGACTGTATTTATTGCAGGCCCGGCCCACTGCGCTCGCCTGGCGGCTCGCTACGTGACCGTTCCTGGGGCGAACGCGACATCGCTTCGCGATCCGCCCGGCTCCGCTCGCCTTCGGCATCGCTGCACCGGGCGGGTCACGCGTTCGGCGCGGGCTGAGGTCGCTGTGTTGATTGCAGGACCGGCCTATTTCGCTCGCCTGGCGGGTCGGTGCGTGACCGTTCTTGGGGCGGGCGCGGCATCGCTTCGCGATCCGCCCGGCTCCGCTCGCCTTCGGCGTTGCTGCGCCGGGCGGGTAACGCGTTCGCGTGCGGGGTTGAGGTCACTTCGACACACGCGCTAGACGCCCGCCGGTTCCGGGGCGTTCTCCGTGGCGGTGGTCTCGGGCCTCTTGACCGTCAGCGCGGGGAGGAACACGTGGGTCAGCGGCCCGATCGCGAGCGCGTAGAGGACCGTTCCGACGCCGACGGTGCCGCCGAGCAGCCACCCGGCGGCCAGCACGGTCAACTCGATGCCCGTGCGGACGACGCGGAGGGAATGGCCGCGTGCGGCGAGCCCGGTCATCAGCCCGTCGCGCGGGCCGGGGCCGAGGCCCGCGCCGATGTAGCACCCGGTCGCGAACCCGCCCACCAGGACGGCGGCGACCAGGAACGTCCAACGGGCGGCGAGCGCGTCCGGGGTGGGCAGCAGCCAGAGGAACAGGTCCGCGAAGACCCCGACGAGGACGACGTTGCTGATCGTCCCGACGCCGGGCCGCTGCCGGAGCGGGATCCAGGCGACCATCACCAGCACGCCCACGATGATGATCCAGGCGCCGATGGACAGGCCGAGACGCCGGGAAAGCCCCTGGTGGAAGACGTCCCAGGGGTCGTTCCCCAGGTTCGAGGACACCTGGAGGGCGATGCCCAGCCCGTACAAGGCCAATCCCACGTACAGCTGCACGAGCCGACGCACCATCGAGGCCATTGTTACGCTCCAAACCATGAAAGTGACAAGCCTGATCCACCTTGCCCTGGAGTGGCCTGGTACTTACAGGGCCAATGTGAGAAAGTGGCTCGTATGGTCACGAGGTATGTGAGCGGCGCGCATCTGGCCCGGCTGCTGGGGGACGTGCCGCGGGAACGTCCCGTCTACGAGGCGCTCGCCCGGTCGGTGCGCGCCCTCGTGCTGGACGGGCGCCTCGCGCTGCGCACCCGGCTCCCGGCGGAACGCGACCTCGCCGCCGCGCTCGGCGTCAGCCGTACCACGGTCACCGCCGCTTACGACCGGCTCCGCGACGAGGGCTACGTCGAGAGCCGCCAGGGCGCGGGGAGCTGGACGGCGCTGCCCGCGGTGCGGATGTCGCCCCCCCAGGCGCAGGCCGCGGCGAGCGGCCGGTACGGACGGGCGCAGCCCACGCCCGACGACCCGTCGTTCATCGACCTCGGCTGCGCCACCCCCGGCGCCCCCGCGATCTTCGACGAGGCCGTCGCCGCCGCCGTCGCCGAGCTGCCCCGCTACAGCTCCGGGCCGGGGTACGAACCCGCCGGGCTGGCGAGCCTGCGCGAGATCATCGCCGACGGGTACGCGGCCCGTGGCGTCCCCACCCGCGCGGACCAGATCGTCGTCACCACCGGCGCGCAGCACGCTTTCACGCTGCTGACGCACGTCCTGGCGGAGCCGGGCGACGCCGTCATGGTGGAGCGCCCGACCTATCCGCACGCGCTCGGGGCGCTGCGGCGGCGCGGCGCCCGGCTCGTCCCGGTCGGGGTCAACGAGGGCTGGGACGTCGAGCAGGCGGCGGCCGCGATGCGGCAGGCGACCGTCCGGATGGCGTATCTCGTCCCCGACTTCCAGAACCCGACCGGGCACCTGATGTCGAGCGACGACCGGGCAGCGCTCGCCGACGCCGGACGGCGCGCCGACGCGTTCCTCGTCACCGACGAGACGTTCGCCGACCTCGCCCACGACCTCGACGCGCCCCGCGAGCCGCCGCTCGCCGCCTTCGACTCCGGCGGCCGCGTCGTCACCATCGGCTCGGCGTCGAAACTGCTGTGGGGCGGGCTCCGCATCGGCTGGATCCGCACCACGGCTCCGCTGGCCCGCCGCATCGTGCTGGCGCGCGAGCCGTTCGACATGGCGAGCCCGGTGCTGGACCAGTTGATCGTCCGGGAGTTGCTGTCACGGGTGGAGGAGGTGCGGGCCGAACGGGCGCGGAGTCTGCTGCGCAACCGGGACGCGCTCGCCGCCGCGCTGCGGGAGTTCCTGCCCGCCTGGGAGTTCCGGCTGCCCGCGGGCGGCATGTCGCTGTGGGCGCGGATCGGCGCGCCGATCGCCACGCTCCTGTCGGAGGGGGCGGAGCGGCGCGGCGTCCGGGTCGTCCCCGGCCCGGTGTTCGGGGTGGACGGCGTCCTGGAGGACTATGTCCGCCTGCCCTACGTCCTGCCGCCCGCCGCCCTGCGAGCGGCCGTCGAACGCCTGGCCCAGGCCCACCGCGACGCCGAGACCACCCCGAACACCCGCCACCTCCCCATATACGTCTGAGCGGCCCACCACCCTGGCCAGCGGAGCCACCCGGCGCACCCACCCCAGCTCGCCCCAACAACGCCGCAACAACCTCAGGGTCTGCGATCGCGTCCGAAGGCAGGTTCAAGCGAAGCGAGAACCTGATCGCGCAGCGAGCCGCAAGGCGAGTCGGAGCGATGCCAGCGATCGCACGCAGTTCACGACGATGGAGGGCGCGCAGCGCCCGAAGGAGGAGTGCACTGCCATGAACACAGCGAGAACCTGATCGCGCAGCGAGCCGCAAGGCGAGTCGGAGCGATGCAGCGATCGCACCGTGTTTTTCGACGATGGAGGGCCGCCAGGCCCGAAGGAGGAGAAAAATACAAAAATCACTGCACGTTCTGGATGTAGCCGACGAGGTGTTCGCGTTCGCTCTCCAGCTCGTCGATGGCGCTCTTGACGACGTCGCCGATGCTGACGATTCCGGCGAGTCGTCCGTTCTCGATGACGGGGACGTGGCGGAACCGGTGCTCGGTCATGGTGCGGCGGAGGTCCTCCACCTTGTCGGCGGGGCCGCAGCTGCGGACCTCCGAGGTCATGATGTCGGAGACGGGGCTGTCGAGCAGGACGGCGCCGCGTTCGTGCATGCGCCGTACCACGTCCCGTTCGGAGACGATGCCGGAGATCGACGCGCCGTCCGGCGAGACCACCACCGCTCCGATGTTGTGCTCGGCCAGGATGGCGAGCAGTTGCCGCACGGTGGCCTCGGGTCGCACCGTGGCCACCGCCGCTCCCTTCTTCCGCAGGATGTCGCGAATCCGCATGCCTCACGCTCCGGTACCGTTCCGGACCCTGCCGCAGGGTCTGTCCTGTCCTGTCAAGGTCGCACGTTCGGGGCGCGGAGGAAACCCCGTGGCGGTAAACCGTTTCAGTGCGGGTCCGAAATGTGGTCGCGTGGCGAGGTCATGGGGCGAGGAGGCGGGCCAGGGCGTTCAGGGCCGGGGTGAGGAGGCGGCCGGTGGGGGACGCGTGGGCGAGGGCCGCGCGGGCGGCGTTGGCGCCGCAGGCGCCGTGGACGCCGCCGCCGGGGTGGGCGGACGCGGACGCCAGGTACAGCCGCGCGATGGGTGTCTCGGGGCGGCCGAGGCCGGGGACGGGCCGGAACACGAACTGCTGGTGGAGCATCGCGGTCCCGCCGTTGAGGGCGCCGTTCGGGAGGCTCGCGTTGTGCTCGCGGAAGTCGGGGGGCGCGGTGACGCGCCGGTTGAGGATGAGGGAGCGGAAGCCGGGGGCGAGGACTTCGACGGTGTTCTCCAGGCGGGCGGCCATGGCGTCCCGTTCCCGTTCGTCCCAGGCGCCGGTGAGGCCGTCGGGGCCCGCGTCGCCCTTCACACGCTGCGGGACGTGCGTGTACGCCCACACCGATTCCGTGCCGGCGGGCGAGCGGGCGGGGTCGGCGGTCGTCATCTGGCCGAGGATCGTGAACGGCTCGGAGGGGAGGCGGCCGGTGGCGAGTTCGGCGCTGTACACGGTCATGGCGTCCAGGCCGGGGGAGAGGTGGACGGTCCCGGCCCGTGCCGCGCCGGGCGACGTCCAGGGGATCGGGCCGGACAGCGCCCAGTCGACCTTGAAGGTGGCGTGGTCCCAGTGGAAGCGCCGCATGTCCGCGCGGAGCGTGCCGGGGAGGTCGTCCCAGCCGACGAGGCCGCCGTAGAGCGCGGGCGCGGACACGTCTGCCAGCACCGCCTTGACGGCCCGGACGGCCTCGCCGTCCGCGGTCCGGACGCCGAGCGCGCGACCGTCGCGGACGACGACCGACGCGACGGGGACGCCGCAGCGGACGCGCCCGCCCCGGGACTCCAGCCGCCGCACCAGCGCCGCCGTCAACGCGCCCGCGCCGCCCTCGGGGACCGGCCAGCCGTGCCGATGCCCGAGCATGGCGAGGAGCCAGCCGAACACCGATCCCGCCGTGGTCTCGGGGAACATGTCGGTGTGCAGGGCCGATCCCGCGAGCAGCAGCGGGCCGCCCGGGTGGTCGAACTCGCCTTCGCCGAGGGTGCGCACGGGCGCCAGCAGGTCCCGCGCGACGCGGAGCCCGCCCGCGCGGCGCGCCGACACCGCCAGCGGCACCGCGGCCCGGACGGGCGGGAACGGGCCGAGCAGGGCGCGCACGAGTTCCTCGCCCATCGCGTCCCACGCCCGGCACAGCCGCAGCCACGCCTCGCCGTCGCCCGCGCCGAGCGCGTCGAGCCCGGCGGCCGTCGCGTCCGGGTCGCGTTCGAGGACGGCGCAGCGCCCGTCGGGCAGCGGATGCGCGAGGACGGCGGGCGCGTGCCGCCAGCGCAGCCCGTGCCGTTCGAGGTCGAGGGCCCGTATCGCCGGGGACGCGACGCCGAGCGGGTAGAACGCGCTGCACAGGTCGCTGACGAAGTCGGGGTGCACGCCCCGGTCGCTGCGCACCGCCCCGCCCGGTTCCGGTTGCGCCTCCAGGACCTCCACGTCCCAGCCCGCGTCGGCCAGCAGGTTGGCCGCGACGAGCCCGTTGTGCCCCGCGCCGACGATCACGGCGTCCGCCATGCTCCACCGCCTCCCGATGATCACTCTACGGGTACCCGGGAGGACGGTGCTCACGCGGTGAGGCGGTCTGCTCCCGCGTAGACGTTCATGGTCTCGCCGCGCAGGAACCCGACGAGCGTCATGCCCGCGTCCTCGGCCAGCTCCACGGCCAGCGACGACGGCGCCGACACCGCCGCGAGCACCGGGACGCCCGCCGCCATGGCCTTCTGCGTCAGCTCGAACGACGCGCGCCCGCTCACCAGCAGCACGGTCCCGGCGAGCGGCAGCCGTCCCCCGCGCAGCGCCCAGCCGATCACCTTGTCGACCGCGTTGTGGCGGCCGACGTCCTCCCGGAGCGCGAGCAGCCGCCCGTCGGAGTCGAACAGCCCGGCGGCGTGCAGCCCGCCCGTCCGGTCGAAGACCCGCTGCGCCTCGCGGAGCCGCTCCGGCAGCGCGGCCAGCAGTTCCGGCGTCACCCGGAGGGGGTCGCGGGCCACGTCGTACGGCCGGTCGGCGCGCAGCGCCTCGATGCTCGACTTCCCGCACACCCCGCACGCGCTCGTCGTGGTGAACGCCCTGGTCATCGAGTCGTCCGGGGGTGTCACCCCGGGCGCGAGGACCACGTCGAGGGTGTTCTGCTCCGTGGTGTCGGCGCAGTACCGCATCGTCGCCAGGTCGTCCGGGCCCGCGATCACGCCCTCGGCGGCCAGGAACCCGGCGACCAGGTCGAAGTCGTTGCCCGGCGTGCGCATGGTGATGGTGAGCGGCTTGCCCGCGACGCGGATCTCCAGCGGCTCCTCCACCGCGAGCGTGTCGGGCCTGCGTCCCCCCGCCCCGGATGTGCTCAGCCGCAGCACGGGCCTGCGCACGGTGATCCGCCCCATAACGGTCACCGTACCCGGAAACCGCAGCGTGGCGGCCTCCCGGGTGCCGGTGGCGGAGGCGTACGGGAATCGAACCCGCCGTCCCGAGGTCCTCGGGACCGTCGGCTTTGAAGGCCGGGGAGGCCACCAGGCACTCACACGCCTCCGCGAATGATCTTAGTCGGGGACGGGCCGGTCGGGACGGGGCGGGGAGGTTCGTGCAGGTCGGGACGGGGGCGCGCCCTCGGTGACCATACTCGTACTGTCCGTTTGTTGATCATATGCGTTAGTTGTGCGTTAAATCTTTCAGTGACACGCCTCGCCCCCGTCGCCCGCCTCACGCAGTACGCTCACGGCGCCGGCTGCGCGAGCAAGATCCCACCGGCGGAGCTGGAGCGGATGGTGGCCGGGCTCACCGGCGGCGACGACGCCCTCCTCGCCGGGGGTACTGACGGGGACGACGCCGCCGTCCTGCGCGTCGAGGGCGGTCGGGCGGTGGTGTCCACCGCCGACTTCTCCACTCCCGTCGTCGACGACGCCTACGACTGGGGCCGCATAGCCGCCGCCAACGCGCTCTCCGACGTCTACGCGATCGGCGGGGAGCCGCTGATGGCGCTGAACCTGCTCGGCTGGCCCCGCGACGCGCTGCCCGCCGAACTGGCCCGTGAGGTGTTGCGCGGCGGCCGGGACGCGGCGGCCCTCGCGGGCTGCGCGATCGCCGGCGGGCACAGCGTGGACGACCCCGAGCCGAAGTACGGCATGGCCGTGACCGGTGTCGCCGACCCCGACCGGCTGCTGCGCCTGGACGGCGGACGTCCCGGCGTTCCGCTGTCGCTGACCAAGCCGCTCGGCGTCGGGGTCCTCAACGCCCGCCACAAGGCCACCGGCCAGGTGTTCGCGCACGCGGTGGACACGATGACGGCGCTCAACGCCGCCGCGGGAGTGGCGGCTTTGGAACGCGGCATAGTCTGCGCCACCGACGTCACCGGGTTCGGCTTGCTCGGCCACCTCTACAAGCTCGCCCGGGCGAGCGGCGTCACGGCCGTCGTGGACGCCACCGCAGTCCCGTACCTGGACGGCGCCCGCACCGCGGTCCGGGACGGTTTCGTCCCGGTCGGCACCCGCCGCAACCTTGCGTGGGTGTCGCCGCACACCGACTTCCGCCGGATCTCCGAGGAGGAGCGGCTGCTGCTGGCCGACGCGCAGGTCTCCGGCGGCCTGCTGGTCGCGGGGGAGATCCCCGGCGCCCCCGTCATCGGCGAACTGGTCGCCCGGGGGCGCCGCACGCTGGTCGTCCGCTGACCTCCCGTGTCGCCCGCCCGGAGGAGGGTAGGGCGTCCCGTGACCGGGCCTTCACCGTGGCCTGGGACTTCGAGGAGCGCGCATGACCATCGGGGGGCTCGCCGCGGCCGTCGTCCTCGGCGCGGCGGTCGGGGTGCTGGGGCGGCTGTTCACGCCGGGACGGGAGACCATGCCGGTCTGGTGCACGATCGCGGTCGGCATCGTCGCGGCGTTCGCCGGCACGGGGCTCGCGCAGGTGTTCGGCCTGACGGGCGACGGCTGGAGCCTATGGGAGACGCTGCTGCAGATCTGCATCGCGGCCGTGGGCGTGCTCTTGGTGGCGCTGTGCTGGCCCAAACGGATCGTCCATCGAGGCCCGCCCCGCCCGAGACCGCCCGGGGCCTAGTCGTCGGCGCGTAGGACGGGACGGAGGGCGTCCAGGACGGTCATGTCCTCGATCGTGGAGGGGGCGGAGACCTCCCGCCCGTCGGCGATGCCGCGCATCACGCCGCGCAGGATCTTGCCGGAGCGGGTCTTCGGCAGTGCCGGGACGACCGTGACCTCCTTCAGCGCCGCGACGGGTCCGACCTGGTCGCGGACCATGGCGACCAGTTCCGCGCACACCTCGCCCGGCTCGGCCAGGACACCGTTCTTCAGGACGACCAGGCCGCGCGGCACCTGCCCCTTGAGCGGGTCCTCGACGCCGATGACCGCGCACTCGGCGACGGCCGGGTGGGAGGCGATGACCTCCTCCATCGTCCCGGTGGACAGCCGGTGCCCGGCCACGTTGATCACGTCGTCGGTGCGGCCCATCACCCAGACGTAGCCGTCCTCGTCGACGTGGCCGCCGTCGCCGGTGAGGTAGTGGCCCGGATGCTTGGTCAGGTACGACTCGACGAACCGTTCGTCGTCCTGCCAGAGCGTCGGGAGCGTGCCGGGCGGCAGCGGCAGGCGCAGGGCGATGTCGCCGTCCTCGCCGGGCGGGAGAGGGGCGCCGTCCGGGCCGAGGATCCGCACGGCGTAGCCGGGGACCGGCACCGACGGCGACCCCGGCTTGACCGGCATCGGTTCCAGCCCGCGCAGGTTCGCCGCGATCGGCCAGCCCGTCTCCGTCTGCCACCAGTGGTCGATGACCGGGCGGTCCAGGACGCGCGCCGCCCACCGGTAGGTGCCCGGGTCCAGGCGCTCCCCGGCCAGGAACAGCGTGTCGAGCGCCGACAGGTCGTACCCGGCGAGCAGCGCGCCCTCCGGATCCTCCTTCTTGATGGCGCGGATCGCGGTCGGCGCGGTGAACAGGGCCTTGACCCGGTGCTGCGCGGCGACCCGCCAGAACGCGCCCGCGTCCGGGGTCCCGACGGGTTTGCCCTCGTACAGGACGGTCGTGCAGCCGGTGAGCAGCGGCGCGTAGACGATGTAGGAGTGCCCGACGACCCATCCCACGTCCGACGCGGCCCAGAACACGTCGCCTGGCCCGACACCGAAGACGTTCTCCATCGACCAGCGCAGCGCCACCGCGTGGCCGCCGTTGTCGCGGACGACGCCCTTCGGCCGCCCGGTCGTCCCCGACGTGTACAGGATGTACAGCGGGTCGGTGGCTGCGGCGGGCACGCACTCGGCGGGTTCGGCGGCGGCGACGGCCTCGTCCCACTCCACGTCGCGGGGCCGGACGAGGTCGGCGTGCAGCTGCTCACGCTGCCGGATGACGCACCGCTCCACCTTGTGCTTGGCGAGGTCGAGGGCCCGGTCCAGCAGCGGCTTGTAGGGGACGACCCGGCCCGCCTCGATGCCGCAGGACGCCGACACGACCGCCTTGGGGCGGGCGTCGTCGATGCGGACGGCGAGTTCCGGGGCCGCGAACCCGCCGAACACGACCGAGTGCACGGCGCCGAGCCGCGCGCACGCGAGCATCGCGATGACCGCCTCGGGCACCATCGGCAGGTAGATGACGACACGGTCGCCGCGGTCGACGCCCTGCGCCCGCAGCGCCCCCGCGAACCGGGCGACGATTTCGGTCAGCTCGCGGTAGGTGTAGGACCGGACGGTCCCGGTGACCGGGCTGTCGTAGATCAGCGCGGGCTGGTCGCCGCGGCCCTCCTCGACATGCCGATCCAGCGCGTTGTCGCAGGTGTTGAGCTCGCCGCCGGTGAACCAGCGGTAGAACGGCGGGGCGCCGTCGTCCAGGACACGGTCCGGTGGGACGAGCCAGCGGACGTCCCGAGCCGCCAGGCCCCAGAAGCGGGTCGGATCGGCGATGCTGCGTTCGTACGCGGCCGTGTAGGCGCCCATGCTGTCCTCCCGATGGCGGGTTCCCCGGCCCGCGCTGTGCGACTCGGCCCTCTCCGTCGATCGGTCCGGTCTCCGGGTTCGGGCCGCCATCCCTATAGGGCATGGCGCGGGGCCCGTTCGTCAAGGCCCCGCGCCGCCCGGCGCCCGGTGACGGGCACGGTGACGGGCGGGGCGGGCCTCAGGAGTCGCGGTGGCGCAGGCCGTGCGCGACGGCGACGGCGGCGGCCGCGACGGCGCCTCCGGCGACGACCCAGAAGCACAGCTCGTAGGCGCCGAGGGTGGGCTCGCCGGTGCCGGGGGCGACACGCGCGGCCAGGATCGACGCGGTGACGGCGCCCGCGACGCTGCCGCCCGCGACGCGGACGAGGGAGTTGATCCCGCTGGCGATGCCGCTCTGGTCCATCGGGACGTGCTGGATGGCGAGGGTCCCGAGCGCCGCGTAGGCGATCCCGAACCCGGTGCCCTGGAGGGAGCTGAACACCAGGACGTCGTACACGTGCGCGTTCGACACGGCCAGCCAGACGTAGCACAGCGCGACGAACGTCGACCCGAGCGCGAGGGTGAAGGCGGGGCCGAGCCTGGCGGCGACCCGCCCGGCCATCGTCGAGGACACGAGCATCGTGACCGTGTTCGGGAGCATGTAGAGCCCGACGTCGAGGACGGAGCCGTCCAGCCCGTACCCGGCCGTCGCGGGACTGGCCTGCACGAAGCCGGTGATGAGCGTGAAGGCGGCGAACATGGAGAAGCCGAGCAGCGCGGATATGAGGTTGGCCGACAGCGACCGGCTGCCGACCAGCAGGTTCAGCCGCACCAGCGGCGCGCGGACCCGGAGCTCGATCGCCACCCAGGCCGCGCCCAGCGCCGCGGCGGCGCCGAACAGGCCGAGGACCCCGCGGGACGTCCAGCCCCACGCGTCGCCCTCGCTGATGCCGAGCAGCAGGCACAGCAGCAGCGCGGCGAGCAACGCCGCGCCCGCGTAGTCGGGCCGTCCGCCCGCGCGCCCGCCGACGTCGCGGGCGGCCCCGGCGACCAGCACCAGTACCGTGGCGGCGAGCGCGGCGGTGATCCAGAACACCGGATGATGGCTGGCGGTCCGGTCGGCGATCAGCCCTGTCACGATCATTCCGGCGCTGCCGCCGACGCCCATGGTGGCGCTGACCACCCCGATCGCCGTGATGATCCGCTCGCGCGGAAAGGTGTCCCTGATCATCCCGATGGCCAGCGGGATCAGCGCGGACGCGACGCCCTGCACCGCCCGCCCGGCGATCAGGACGCCGAGCGACTCCGACAGCGCGCAGATCACCGACCCGGTCAGCAGCAGGCCGAGGGCGAGCAGGATCATCCGCTTCTTGCCGTACATGTCGCCGAACCGCGTGAGCAGCGGGGTGGCGACCGCGCCCGCCAGCAGTGACGCCGTGAACACCCAGGTCACATCGGTGATCGGGGCGTCGAAGACCCGTCCGAACCGGGGCAGCAGCGGCAGCACGAGGGTCTGCTGCACCGACACGACCATCCCCGCCGCCGCCAGCGCGAGCAACGTGGGACCGGTGCGCGCGGGCCCGGCGGGAGCGCGCCCGAACTCGGCCGTGGCCGTCCTCCGGCGGGCCGGGACGCCGGTCATGCCCACCTCCCATTTGATTAGCTAAGTTAAGTAATCATATCGGCGCGGGGTGAACGCCGTCCCCACCGACCCCGGACGGTCGACGACTTCGAGGCTCATTCGGGGCGCCGTGACGCGGAGACCGTCCGGAACTGAATAGGGTTGTCCTTCGTGGACCTTCGTCTGCGCCGACCCCGTTTCGCCCCCTTTCGCAGCGCCCTCTTCGGCGTGCCCGGCGACCCCGCCCGGACGGGCCGCTGATGCAGGTCGTCACCACCGCCGGCCACGGTGGCCACGGCAAGTCCTCGCTCGTGCACGCCCTCACCGGCAAGGACCCGGGCCACGGCGGGAACACCGAGCGGCCCGGCGCGTGGACGGAGCTGCCCTCGGGACGGCGGGTCGCGTTCGTCGACGTTCCCGGCGGCGACCGCGCGGTGCCCGCCATGATCGCCGCCGCCGCGCCCGCGCCCGCGGTGCTGCTGGCCGTCGCCGCCGACGAGGGCTGGAAGAGCCAGTCGCAGGAGCATCTGGACGCGCTCGCCGCGCTCGACGTCCGGTTCGGGGTCCTCGCCGTCACCCGGGCGGACGCCGCCGACCCGACGCTGGCGCTGCGGCAGGCGCGCGAGCGGCTCACCGGCACCGCGCTGCGCGGTGTCGAGGCCGTCGCCGTCAGCACCGTCACCGGCGCCGGAATGGACGAGCTGACCGCCGCCCTCGACCGGCTCACGGGCCGCCTGCCCGTCCCCGACCCGGACGCGCCCGTGCGGCTGTGGATCGACCACGCCTTCACCGCCGGACGACAGAGCGTCGTCACCGGCACCCTCACCGCCGGGACCGTCGCGGTCGGCGACGAACTGCTGCTGATGCCGGCGGGCGAACGCGTCCGTGTCCGGACGATCGGCTGCGTGGGAGAGCCGCACAGGTCGGTCGGCGGCGTCTCCCGCGTCGTCCTCACCCTCCGCGACGTGGGCCGCGTCACCGCCGGGATGGCCCTCGTCACCCCCGGCGCCTGGACGCACACCGCGTCCGTCGACGTCCGCACCCGCTTCGGTGAGGCGTCCGGGAGGCTCGCGCGGCGGATGACCCTGCACCTCGGCTCGGCGGCGGTGCCGGTGCGGCTGCGTCCGCTCGGCCCCGACACGGCCCGCCTCACGCTGAACAGCCGGCTCGCGCTGCACCTCGGCGACACCGGCGTGCTGCGCGACCCGGACCGCCGCTCGATCGCCGGCGTGAGCGTCCTCGACGTCCGGCCCCCGACCCTCGTGCGGCGCGGCGCCGGGGCCGCCCGCGCCCGGGAGCTGGCGGCCTGGCCCGACCGGCCGGACGGCACGGTCGTGCTGCGCCGCCACGGCGTGCTGCGCCGCTCCGAACTGTCGCACATGGGCTGCGCGCCGCCGGCGGACGCCGTCCCGCTGAACGGCGAATGGGTCGCCGACCCCGCGCACTGGGAGTCGCTGTTCGAACGCCTGGCCGAGGAGGCCTCCCGGCACGCCGCGCGGAACCCGCACGCGCCGGGGATCCCCCTGGAAGACGTCCGGCTGCGGCTCGGCCTGCCCGCCCGGCAGCTCGTCACGGCGCTCGTCCGGCCGCCGCTGCGCGTGGAGGCCGGACGCGTTCACGGCCCCGCCCCTGGACCGTTCTGGGCCGCCGCCGTGGAACGTCTCAAAGCCGACCTGGCGGGCGCGCCGTTCGCCGCGCCCACCGCGGAACGCCTCGGCGAGCTGGGCCTCACCGGCGACACCCTGGACGCCGCCGAACAGGCGGGCGCCGTCCTGCGCATCGGCGACGAGGACGGCGGCGGCGGTGACGGCGGTGGTGACGGCGGTGGTGACATCGTCCTGCTGCCGGGCGCCGATCGGGAGGCGCTGCGGATCCTGTCCGGACTGCCGCAGCCGTTCACCCCGGCGCAGGCCGGAGACGCCCTGGCCACCAGCCGCCGCGTCGCCGCCGCCCTGCTGCGTCACCTGGACGGACTCGGCCTCACCGAACGCCGCCGCGCCGACTCCTCTCGAAAAACCGTTTGAACCCTGTCCGCCGACTCTGGCGTCATAGATCACGGTCCGGTTCCCGTCGAGAAGGAGAAGGCATGCCGTACCAGACGATCAAGGGCGGCCGCGTTCCCATCCGGATGTGGACCGACCCCGCCACCGTCGAGGACCTCGCCCTCGACCAGCTCCGCAACGTCTCCTCGCTGCCGTGGGTGGAGGGCCTCGCGGTGATGCCCGACGTCCACTACGGCAAGGGCGCCACCGTCGGCTCGGTCATCGCGATGCGCGACGCGGTGTCCCCGGCGGCCGTCGGCGTCGACATCGGCTGCGGCATGACCGCCGCCAAGTCGACCCTCACCGTCGAGGACATGCCCGACGACCTGTCCGGCCTGCGTTCGCGGCTGGAGAAGGCGATCCCGGTCGGCCGCGGCTCCCACAAGCAGGCCGTCGACCCGTCCGGGCTGCCGAACCTGAAGGAACGCGGCTGGTACGACTTCTGGAAGGCGTTCGAGGACCTGCACCCGGCCGCCCGGCCCCGCCTCGGCCGCGCCCACGCGCAGATGGGCACGCTCGGCGGCGGCAACCACTTCCTGGAGCTGTGCGCGGACGACGACGGCGCGATCTGGCTCGTCCTGCACTCGGGGTCCCGCAACATCGGCAACGAGCTGGCCGAGCAGCACATCGAGGTCGCCCGCAGGCTCCCGCACAACCAGGACCTGCCGGACGACGACCTCGCCGTGTTCATCAGCGGCACGCCCAAGATGGACGCCTACCGCCACGACCTGTTCTGGGCGCAGGAGTACGCGCGCCGCAACCGCGCGGTCATGATGGCGCTCGCGCAGAACGTCGTGACCAAGAGGTTCGGGGCGCGGCGCTGCCGCTGGGACCAGGCCATCTCCTGCCACCACAACTACGTGGCGGAGGAGGTGTACGACGGCGTCGAGCTGCTCGTCACCCGCAAGGGCGCGATCCGCGCCGGCGCGGGCGACCTCGGCATCATCCCCGGCTCGATGGCGACCGGCACCTACATCGTCCGCGGTCTCGGCAACGAGACGGCGTACAACTCCGCCTCGCACGGCGCGGGCCGCCGCATGAGCCGCAACCAGGCCCGCAAGCACTTCACCGTGGACGACCTGGTCGAGCAGACCAAGGGCGTCGAGTGCCGCAAGGACAGCGGTGTCATCGACGAGATCCCCGGCGCCTACAAGGACCTGGAGACGGTCATCGAGGCCCAGTCCGACCTCGTCGAGGTCGTCGCCCACCTCCGCCAGCTCATCTGCATAAAGGGCTGAGTCGTGCTGTGTTTAATTGCAGGACCGGCCCACTTCGCTCGCCTTGCGGCTCGCTGCGTGACCGTTCCTGGGGCGAACGCGGCATCGCTTCGCGATCCGCCCGGCTTCGCTCGCCTTCGGCGTTGCTGCGCCGGGCGGGTGACGCGTTCGCGCGCGGGCTGGGGCCAACTCGGAACAGGCCCTGAGCCCTGGCCCGCGACCCGGTGAGACCGCACCCGCGGACCAGGGGCGGCGAAAGTGAGAGAGCCCGCCTACTCCGAAGGCCTTCGGAGTAGGCGGGCTTTTTCACAGCCACGGCCAGGCCGCGTCCCGTCCGGCCTCCAGCAGGGGGATCAGGCGGAACGTTCTTCAGAGAGCGGCATCAGGAACATCGCCGTATCTGGCCAAGATGTCTTGCGCGAAGGCGAGGAGGTCTTTGACTCTCTTCCCCGCTGGTTGCTGACGGGTCCAGAGTTCCAAGTTCTCGGGCCGGTTGTCGTCACGGACACCGTTCTTGTGATGCACAGTCTCCGTGGCAAGGAGGGGGCGTCCCAGGATTCTTTCCATCACGAGTCGATGCTCACCTACCCAGCGGGGTGCGTCGCCATGGTTCTTACCGAGATAGACGAATCGGTAACCGTCACGTCGTATGTATCCCTGGGACGTTCCCTTCCGGGGGCCATCCAGGGGTGTTCCTCGCTTGAGGCGCTGGTAATGCATGATGCAGTATCCCTTGGCGCCGCCCTCCGTGGTCTCGGTGCAGGTGCCGTGCGCGCACGGCGTATCCGCTGGCCTCCATGCCTTCTTGGTGGCCAGCGGATCGCCGTTTACGGACCAGCGGCGATAGTGCGTGCCGCACCAGCCTCGGGCCTTGTGTGGTCTAGCGCATCCCTTAATGGAACACACTCGGGTAGTCATGTTGTCAATTGTACGGACTTCTGACCTCTACTGCTCCCACGGCCAGTCGGCCTTGGCTCCTGCTTCGAGCAACGGCAGCAGCCGAAATGCCGCATCGGTCATCCCGCCCAGCTCGTGCCGCGTGCCCGTCCCCGAGGGGATCGCGCCGTGCTGGTAGCTGGCGAGGTTGAACCCGTAGATCGGCACGTTCTTCGGCGCGGCGTCAGTGACGTTGCCCGCCCAGCCGCCGCCGAACGTCTGCATGTCCGACAGGATGATCACCCGGTCGTGCCCGGCGTAGGTGGCGCGGACCGAGTCGGCGATCTGCGTGCCTTGGCCGACCTCGCCGATCCGGCCGACGAACCGCTCGACCTCGCGGAGCACGGACGCACCCCGCCGTACGTCGTGGCGGAAGGTGCCCGTGGCGAAGCCGTGCAGGTCGACCCGGTTGCCGCGCGCTGCCAGGGTGACGCCGAAGAGGGCGGCCATCTGCGCGTAGTTCATCTTCGACCGCTCCGAGACGCCCATGCCGGTCATTGACGCCGAAGTATCCGCGAGTACGAGGGTGCGCCCCTCGAACTCCGGGACGTTCGCGGTGGCGGCGGTGAGGGCCTTGTCCAGGGCGTGGCCCCACCGCAGGCTTGGCGCCGCCAGGTACGCCGAGAAGAACCGGAACGGGAACTGCCGTGACCGCGCGACCTCCTCTGGGTCGGCGAGCCTGGCGGCGACCTGCTCGGCGACGGCGTCGCTCACGCCCGCCTCGTCGAAGTTGCGCAGGTTGCGCAGCACGGCCATGTAGCCCATCGTCGGGATCATCGCCTCCCACGCCCTGCGGCCCATCGGGCCCTGGAGCCAGCCGGCCAGCGACTCCCAGGTCATGCCCGCCGCGCCGAGCCGGTCGGGGCCGTCCGCGGCGAAGACCACCTGCCGGTCGGCAACGGGAACGGCCATCAGTTCGGCGCGGGCCCGCAGCATCGTGAGCCGCTCGGGGATCACGTCGCCGCGACCGTGGCGCCGGTCGAGGGCGTGCTGGAGAACGCTCGCCACGAGCTGCCGGTTGCCGCCGTTCAGCCCGGCCTCCAGGCGCGCCCGGACGGCCTCCAGCGCGGCGACGACGGGCGCCGAGCGCATGTTGGCCTCGCCGCGCAGCCACGGCAGGAAACCCGCCGTCCACGCGGGGTGCTTGACGGCGACCTGGTGGACGAGGTCGCGGAAACGGTCGTCGCGGTCGTCGGCGGACTCGTAGAAGGTCTTCTCGCCGACCATGTTCGCCACCGCGAGGAGGAAGAGTTCGCTCTTGGCGTCGCGGACGTAGCCGGGCGCGCCCTCGTAGGTGCGCCCGGAGGGCCTTCTTTCGGTGCTGACAGGGCCGGAGGCGGCCGCGCGGACGGTCCTGCGGTTGAACTTCGCCATGAATGGGGCTCCCTTCCGAATGGAGGGAGCCTTTGGCGTCGTGAAAGGGCACAAAGATCAAGCCGCGGCCACGGAATGACACGAACCGGGCACCCAGGTTGACCAAGGGGTATCGGGGGGCCTGTTCACGCGTCACCCGCGAGGTATGTGCTCCCTCCCGAGATCAAGTCGGCGCACGGATTGCCCTGCCAATAGGGCGATAGCCGCACGAGCGGCCACAAGGAATCGAACCTCGAAGTATCCGTTCGCCTGCGCACCGGGAGGTGCGTGTTCAGTTATGCCAGAGGTGGTGCCCGAGGTCAAGTCGATGAAGGAACGTAGCGCTCTACCTTTTGAGCTACGCCGGCCGTGAGCCGGCGACGGGACTCGAACCCGCAACCACTCGATTTCAATTCGAAGTATCCCTCATCTGCGCACCGGGCACCCTCTGGAGTTGTGGGCCCTTCCGAATTCGCAGAAGGCCTCGGAGCGAATTCTCTTCCGAAGGGCGAGGAACCCAGTAGATCAGGACGGGACGCGCGTGCACAACCGAATAGATGATGTTCGCCCACGGCGGGTCGCATTTCTCCACGACGGGGTTCGAACGGGACGGCGCCCGCCCTCGGAACGACGAGGACGGGCGCCGCCGGCCCGACATGGGCCGCGTTCAGTGAGAGGACGGAAATCGATGGACGGTGCGACGCTCGATCAGCACTCCGCGGGAACCAGAACCTCGGACCAGTCTCCGGTCTCGCTCTCGCTGGAGGCCTGGCCGCGCTCGCGGGCGTCACCACCGCACGCCCAGTCGAGGTTCGTGCTGAAGAAGTGGGTGTCGCCGCCGGGTCCGAGCGTCTTCGAACCGGTGGCGGTGGTCTCCCACGTGCTCGTCGAGTGGTTCCACCGCTGGATCGTGATGGACACGTCGGTCGCCGCGATCCCGCGGTTCCGCGCGTAGATGAACGGTTGGGTGCCGTACCCGGTGCTCCACGATCCGACGACTTCGCTGCACGTCTGGTACACGACGGGACCGAGATCGACCTCCGGCCCGCAGATGATCTCGGACGTGCGAGCGGAGGCGACCCCCGTTCCGCTCAAAGCGGTGACGAGCACCGCCGCCCCCGTGACCGCCGCCAGACGACGAGACCCCCGTAAGCCCATGCGAACCTCCTTGTGACGACCCGAAACGGCATGATCGCCGTCCCTTGATTTATCGGTCGTTTCGGGCGGCACATCAAGGCATGATCGATGACCGTTGCCGGTCGGCGATCTCAGGTTTGGACCGTTACGACGGTGGTTCAGGTGAGGACGCCCTCGACGAAGGCGGTGACGTCGGCGAGGACCTCCTCGTTGTTGGTCTCGTTGAAGATCTCGTGCCGGGCGCCCGGGTAGAGGCGCTCGGTGAGGTCGGTGCCGCCGACGGCGTCGAGGCCGACGCGGGTGTCCCGGGGCCGGACGAGCTCGTCGGCCGCGCCGTGCATGTAGAAGGTCGGAAGATCGCCGAGGGAGCCGTGCTCGTTGACGCGTTTCAGCGCGGTGTCCAGGGCCCGCACGGTGGGTTTCTTGAAGGGGCCGTGCCAGACCAGCGGGTCCTCGGTGTACGCCTTCCCGACGGCCGGGTCGCGGGACAGGAGGGAGGTGTCGATGGGCGTGTCCGGGATCTCGTCGAGGGGGAGCAGCTCGTCGACGACATGCCAGCGGCCGAGGACCGGGCCGGACAGCACCAGCGCGGCGAGGGCGCCGTCGTGCGCCTGCGCGTACCGGGTCGCGACCAGCCCGCCCATCGAGTGGCCGATCATGACGACGGGCAGGTCGGGGTGGTCACGACGCGCGGCCTCCACGACCGTGTGCGCGTCGGCGACCACGTCGTCGTACTCCTCGATGAGGGCGCGTTCCCCGGCGGACCGTCCGTGCCCCATGTGGTCGGGGCCGCAGACGGCGGCGCCGTGCCGGACGAGAACGTCCACGACATGGCCGTAGCGGCCGAGGTGCTCGCCGTATCCGTGCACGAGAACGGCGACGTACCACGGCTCGGCGGCCGACCAGAACCGGGCGGCGACGGCACCCCGCGTCCCCGCGAACTCCCAAACCCGTGCGGTGGTCACACAGCCTCCCTGATGCCGAACGGACCGCAACCGTCTCTCGTGATGCGACGGATCGTCAACCACCGCAATAGGCTGGAATGATCGACCGTAATCCCCGGCGGCCCACCAGCAGGGCCGGCGGTCTTCAGGAAGGGGCGCCCGTGCTGGTCGACACCTTCGGCCGTACCGCGACGGACCTGCGGGTCTCCCTCACCGACCGGTGCAATCTGCGGTGCTCGTACTGCATGCCCCCGGAAGGGCTGGACTGGCTGCCGAAGCCGGAACTGCTCACCGACGACGAGGTGGTCCGGCTCGTCGGCCTCGCCGTCCGGGAGCTCGGCGTCACCGAGGTCCGCTACACCGGCGGGGAGCCGCTGCTGCGGCGCGGCCTGCCCGGCATCGTGCGGCGCACGGCGGAGCTGGAGCCGCGGCCGCGGATCTCGCTGACCACCAACGGCATAGGCCTCGACCGGCTCGCCGGGCCGCTGGCCGAGGCGGGCCTGGACCGGGTCAACGTGTCCCTCGACACCCTCGACCGCGACACGTTCCGGCGGCTCGCGCACCGCGACCGGCTGGACGACGTCCTCGCCGGGCTCGTGGCGGCGCGGGCCGCGGGCCTGGACCCCGTCAAGATCAACGCGGTGTTGCTGCGGGGCGTCAACGACCACGAGGCCGTCCTGCTGCTGCGGTTCGCCCTCGACCACGGGTACCGGCTGCGGTTCATCGAGCAGATGCCGCTGGACGCCCAGCACGGCTGGACCCGCAAGGACATGATCACCGCCGACGAGATCCTCGACCGGCTGGCGGAGGGTTTCACCCTCGCCCCGGACATCGAGCACGACCGCGGCAGCGCCCCCGCCGAGACGTTCACCGTCGACGGCGGCCCGGCGACCGTCGGCGTGATCGGATCGGTGACGCGCCCGTTCTGCGGCGCGTGCGACCGGGTGCGGCTCACCGCCGACGGTCAGGTCCGCAACTGCCTGTTCGCCGTCGAGGAGTCTGATCTGCGCGGCGCGCTGCGCGGCGGCGCCACCGACGCGGAACTGGCCGACCGCTGGCGCAAGGCGGTGTGGGTCAAACGCGCCGGGCACGGCATCGACGACCCGTCGTTCCTGCAACCGTCCCGGCCCATGTCGGCGATCGGCGGCTGAGCCCGGTGGACTTCGACGCGGTCCTGCTCGCGGGCGGCCGGGCCCGCCGGTTCGGCGCCGACAAGCCCGCCGCCCCTGTCGGCGGCCGGACCCTGCTCGAATGGTCGGCGGCCGCCGCGGCGGGAGCGGGCCGCCTGATCGTGGTGGGGCCGCGGCGGGACGTCCTGCCGGGCGCGGTCGTCGTCCGGGAGGACCCGCCGGGCGCCGGGCCGGTGCCCGCGCTGCGGGCCGGTCTCGCCGAGGTGCGCGCGCCCCGGCTGGTGCTGCTGGCCGCCGACCTGCCGTTCCTGCGTCCCGCCCACGTCGCCCGGCTGCTGGACGCGGCGAAGGACCGGGCCGGGGCCGTGCTCGTGGACGGCGACGGCCGCGAACAGTGGCTCGCCGGGGCCTGGCGCACGACAACGCTACGGGACGCGCTCGCCGCCTACCCGGGCACGTCCCTGCGCGGCCTTCTCGGGCCGCTCGACCCCATCCCGGTCACGGTGCCCGAGGGCGACCGTCCCGCCTGGTACGACTGCGACACACCGGAGGACCTCGCCGCCGCCGAACGCCTGCTTTGATCGTCCGGGAGTGGGCAGGTCTCGGCGGGGACGACGTGAGAGAGGAGACCCATGTCGGTGCTCGAAGACTGGATCGACGCGGCCTGCCGTGAGCTGGGCCTGGAACGCGGCGACATCGACCGGGACCTGGTCCTGGACCTCGCCCGCGACGTCGCGCACGGCGTCGCGCGGCCGGGCGCGCCGCTGACGGCGTACCTGCTCGGCCTCGCCGTCGGTCGAGGCGCACCTGCACGGGACGCCGCGGCCCGCCTGACCGAGATGGCCGAGCACTGGAACACCCCCGAGGCCCCCGCCCCGCCGCCGGAAACCGTCCTCGACGCGTAATTTCGCAGGACCAGCCCACTTCGCTCGCCTGGCGGCTCGCTGCGTGACCGTTCCTGGGGCGAACGCGCATCGCTTCGCGATCCGCCCGGCTCCGCTCGCCTTCGGCGTCGCTCCACCGGGCGGGTCACGCGTTCGGCGCGGGCTGAGGCCACTTCGAAATAGGCCCTGACCCGTCCGACACCCCCCTGCCCGCCACGAGCTCCGCCCGACACGACTCGTGCTTGACGCGAGGTTCGCCCGATGTGAGGTCGGGCTGATGCGAAGTCCGGTCGACGCCAGGTCGGGGCGACGTTCAGGTGGGGGTGTCGGTGTCCGGGAATGTGTCGCGGTCGGCGACGGGGACCACGTCCTTGAGGAAGTCACGGCGGTCGAGGAACGCCGACAGGCTCTCCCGGTGCTCGTCGCACGCGAACCAGATCTTCCGCCGATCCGGGGTGTGGATCTTCGGGTTGTTCCAGCGCAGCGCCCACACGGCGTCGGCGCGGCAGCCCTTGGCGGAGCACTGCAGTTCGTCGGGGCCGGATTCGGTCATCCGGCAACTGTGGCACAGGCCGCGCGCCGCCCGCCCCACGCCCCGGTCAGTTCCCGCGGCGGCGGAGCGCTCGGGCGGTCAGGGCGAGGGTGGCCGCGCCCGCCAGGGCGGTTCCGGCGACGGCCGCGGCGAGGATCCGGTTCTGCCGTCTGATCCGGGCCGGGATCTCCGCGTACGGCATCGTCGAGAACGACACCAGTTCGTAGCGGGAGACGTAGCGGCCCGCGAGCCGCCGTTCCAGCGCGTGCGTCGCGGCCTGCTTCGCCCGGTAGACGGGGGACGACACGCGGTCGCGCATCTCGATGAAGTTGTCGAGGGCCATCTCGGCGATCGCGTCGGTGTTGGCCTTGCGCCGGTCCTGGTAGAGCGACAGCGCGCGCCTCCAGTCGCCGCCGGTCTCGGTCAGGCAGCGGTCGATCTCGATGCAGTCCTCGAACGCGCAGTTGGCGCCCTGCCCGAAGAACGGGACGATCGCGTGCGCGGCGTCGCCGAGCAGCGCCACGGCGGCGCCGTCCCCGAACCGGGTCCACGGCCGGCATCGGACGGTCACCAGCGACCCGACCGGGTTGTGCCGGTAGTCGTCGACCAGGTCGGGCATCAGGCCCGCCACGTCGGGATAGTGCCGCGCGAAGTACGCGGTCACCTCCTCGGGCGTGCCGAGCGCGTCGAAATCGCTCTTCGGCCAGAACAGCGTGCAGGTGAACGACCGGTCGAGGTTCGGCAGCGCGATCATCATGGAGGTGCCGCGCGGCCAGATGTGCAGCGCGTCCGGGTCGAGCGCGAACTCGCCGTCCTTCGGCGGGACGGTCAGCTCCTTGTAGCCGTGTTCCAGGAAGTCGGCGTCCTCGTCGAGGCCGAGGGACCGGCGGACCGCGCTGTAGGCGCCGTCCCCGGCCAGGATGACGTCCGCGGGCTCGGCGTCGGCGCCGTCCAGGAGGATCGTCCCGGCGGCGGCGTCCACGCCGGTGACGCGCTGGGAGAACCGCAGCGTGACGCCCGCGGTGGCCTCGGCGGCTTCGAGCAGCGACCGGTTCAGCTCGGCGCGGCCGATGGAGTTGATGGCGCGCTCGCCGTCCGCGCTGTAGGGCTGGAAGTTCCGGCCGCCCGACCGCGGGTGCACCATCCGGCCGTGCATGGGCAGGGCCTGCTTGAGCGCCTGGTCGCGCAGCCCCACCTGCTCCAGCGCGGCGAGGCCCCGCGCGGAGATCGCCAGGTTGATCGAGCGGCCGCGTTCGGCGCCGGCGATCCGCGGGTCGGGACGCCGCTCGTACACCGTCACCGGGACGCCGCGGCGGCCGAGCAGCACCGCCAGCAGGCAGCCCGCGAGGCCCGCGCCGACGATCGCGACCCGCTGTCCGTCACCCGCCTGCTCGTCACCCGCCTGCTCGTCACCCGCCATGGACCGGAGCCCCTTCCGCGCCGGTCGCCTCGGTCTGGGAGCGGACCTCCCACAGGTCGGGGAACGCGGGCGCGAACAGGGTCCGCCGCAGGTAGTCGGCGCCCGCCGACCCGCCCGTGCCGACCTTCGCGCCGATCGTGCGCTCGACCATCTTCAGGTGCCGGTACCGCCATTCCTGGACGCCCTCGTCCACGTCGACGAGCGCCTCGCAGACCTCGGCGGCGGGCCCGGACTCGTCGGCGTACACGGCGAGGAGCGCCTGCTGCACCGCCGCGTTCGGCTCCCACGGCGCGGACGGGTCGCGGTCGAGCGCCTCGCCCGGGACGGCGAATCCGCGTCCCGCCAGGTAGCGCAGCAGCGAGTCGAACATCGACGGGCGCGACACCGCGGCCCGGAGCCGCTCGTCGCCGCGCAGGTCCGACGTCGGGAACCCGCGCCGTCCGAGGACGGCCTCGATCTCCCGGAACTGGTCGCTCTGGAACCCGCTGGACGTCCCGAGTTCGTCGCGGAAGGCGGCGAACTGGCGGGGCGTCATCGTCTCCAGGATGTCCAGCTGCCCGACCACCGTCTTGAGGATCTTGGCGATCCGGCGGGCCGTGTGCAGCGCCCCGCCGCTGTTGCCCTCCTCCAGCCTGCGCTGCAGCAGCGCGGCCTCGTGCAGGATCTGTTTGAACCACAGCTCGTACACCTGATGGATGATCACGAACAGCAGCTCGTCGTGGGCCTCCGTCCGCGGCTCCTGGCAGGACAGGAGATCATCGAGCCGTAGGTAACCGCCGTACGTCAACGTCGGCGACTCCGCCATTCCGCCTCCTCGCGACACCACGGATGTGATCCGCAGCATATGGGATGCATCACCCCATCAAGGTGATCAGGGCTCCTCAATCACCCATACCCGGCACCGCGTTCCGGGTGGCTCCGGGTCAGTCGAGGTCGCCCGCGGCGAGGCGGAGGGGACGCAGCGAGTCGGTGATCTCGGCGGCCTGCGCGGCGGGCAGCCCGGAGACGCCGAAGCCGGACTCGTTGAGGGCCAGGGTGGCCTTCTCGGCGAGGTCGCGCCCGTCGGGGGTGAGGGTGGCGAGGACGACGCGGCGGTCGTCGGGGGAGGGGGCGCGGCCGACGAGCCCGCGCCGCTCCAGGCGGCCGATGACGTTGGTGACCGACGCGGGATGGACCATGAGCCGCATGCCCATCTTCCCCATGGGTAGCGTCCCGGTGCGGGTGAACGCGAGCAGGCGCAGCGCCTCGTAGGCGGCGAACGTCAGCCCGTACGGCTTGAGGACGGCCTCGATCCGGCTCAGCAGGAGCTGCTGGGCCCGCATCACGGAGGTGACGGCCGCCATGTGGTCGGCGTGCTCGGGCCAGCGCAGGCTCCACTGGCGGTGGGCCTCGGCGATGGGGTCGGGCATGTCGGGCACCGCCTGATCGTATGCGGTCTTGACTGAGGGACGCATGGAAACTATTTTAACTTCCAAATATTGGATGTCCAAGGGTTGGGGTGGAGACGGTGACGGCCGACCTGCACACGCCGGTGCACCCGGTGCGGTTCGTGACGGCGGCGGCGCTGTTCGACGGGCACGACGCGGCGATCAACATCATGCGGCGCATCCTGCAGTCCCAGGGCGCGGAGGTGGTGCACCTCGGGCACGACCGCTCGGTCCGCGAGGTGGTCGACGCCGTCCTGGAGGAGGACGCCCAGGGCGTCGCGATCAGCTCCTACCAGGGCGGCCACGTCGAGTACTTCGAGTACCTGTCGCGCAGCCTGAAGGAGGCCGGCGCCGAGCACGTGCGGGTGTTCGGCGGGGGCGGCGGCGTGATCGTCCACGAGGAGATCGCGCGGCTGGCCGGCGCCGGGGTGCGGATCTTCTCGCCGGAGGACGGGCAGCGGCTGGGCCTGCCCGGGATGATCAACGAGCTGGTGCGGGAGTGCGACGTCGACCTCACCGCCGAACCGGTGCCCGTGGAGGCCGTGCCGACGGGGGACCGGCGGGCGCTCGCCAGGACCATCACCCGCGCCCAGGCCGGGAAGCTGACGGAGGACGAGCGGGCGTGGCTCGCCGAGCGGGCGGGGACCCGGCGGTCGGCCGTGCTCGGCGTCACCGGGACGGGCGGGTCCGGGAAGTCGTCCCTCACCGACGAACTGGTGCGGCGGCTGCGCGTCGACCAGGGCGGTCTTGAACAGGCTGGCGGTCCGCGCGTCGCGGTGCTGGCCGTCGACCCGACCCGGCGGCGCGGCGGCGGCGCGCTGCTCGGCGACCGGATCAGGATGAACTCCCTGGACGGAGACCAGGTGTTCTTCCGTTCGCTGGCCACGCGAGGTGCGCGGGAGCTGCCCGACGGCATCGACGACATCATCCTCGCCTGCAAGGCCGCCGGATACGACCTGGTCATCCTGGAGACCCCCGGCATCGGGCAGGGCGACGCGGCGATCGCCCCGCTGGTCGACGTCTCGCTGTACGTGATGACGCCGGAGTTCGGCGCGCCCACCCAGCTCGAGAAGATCGACATGCTCGACTTCGCGGACGTGGTCGCGATCAACAAGTTCGAGCGGCGCGGCGCAGCCGACGCGCTGCGGGACGTGGCGCGGCAGCTCATCCGCAACCGTGGGGCGTTCGGGCAGCGGCCCGAGGACATGCCCGTGTACGGCACCAGCGCCGCCACCTTCAACGACGACGGCGTGACGGCCCTCTACCAGCACCTCAAGGAGCTGCTGGTCGACCACGGCGTCGACCTGCCGGAGGGGAACCTGCCGAAGGTCGAGACGAAGATCTCCACGGCCGCCGCCACCGTGATCCCGCCCGCCCGGGTGCGGTACCTGTCCGACATTTCCGACACCGTGCGCGGCTACCACGCCGGCACGGCGCGGCAGATCGAGGCCGTCCGGCGCGTCCAGCGGCTGGACGAGGTCCGCGCCGAGCTGACCGACGCCACCGAGGTCGAGGGGCTGCTGGAGAGGGCGCGCCGAGACGTGGACCCCGGCAACGCCGCGTTGATCGAGGAATGGCCCGCGGTCGTGGAGTCGTACTCCGGAGACGAGCAGGTCGTCCGCGTCCGCGACAGGGAACTGCACACGAAGCTGACCCGCGAGTCCCTGTCGGGCAGCCGCATCCCGCGCGTCGCGCTGCCTCGCTACACCGACCACGGGGAACTGCTGCGGTTCCTCCGGAACGAGAACCTGCCGGGACGGTTCCCGTTCACGGCGGGAGTGTTCCCGTTCAAGCGCGACAACGAGGACCCGGCCCGCATGTTCGCGGGGGAGGGCGACCCGTTCCGCACCAACCGGCGCTTCAAGCTGCTGTCGGAGGGCCAGCCCGCGACCCGCCTGTCCACCGCGTTCGACTCGGTCACCCTGTACGGGCGCGACCCCGACGAGCGTCCCGACGTGTACGGCAAGATCGGCACGTCCGGGGTGTCGATCGCCACGCTGGACGACATGAAGGCGCTGTACGACGGGTTCGACCTGTCGTCGCCGACGACGTCGGTGTCGATGACGATCAACGGCCCGGCGCCGACGATCCTGGCGTTCTTCCTCAACACCGCCGTCGACCAGGGGCTGGACGCCTTCTACGAGGAGCACGGCCGCGAACCGTCCGCCGAGGAGGCCGCCGCGATCCGCGCCCGAGTGCTGTCCACCGTGCGCGGCACCGTCCAGGCCGACATCCTCAAGGAGGACCAGGGGCAGAACACCTGCATCTTCTCCACCGAGTTCTCCCTGCGGATGATGGGCGACATCCAGGAATGGTTCATCGCCAACCGGGTCCGCAACTTCTACTCGGTGTCGATCTCCGGCTACCACATCGCCGAGGCCGGCGCGAACCCCATCAGCCAGCTCGCGTTCACCCTCGCCAACGGGTTCACCTACGTCGAGTCGTATCTGGCGCGCGGCATGGACGTCGACGACTTCGCGCCCAACCTGTCGTTCTTCTTCTCCAACGGCATGGACCCCGAGTACAGCGTCCTCGGCCGCGTGGCCCGCCGCATCTGGGCCGTCGCGATGCGCGACCGGTACGGCGCCAACGAGCGAAGCCAGAAGCTGAAGTACCACGTGCAGACGTCGGGGCGGTCCCTGCACGCACAGGAGATGGACTTCAACGACATCCGCACGACGTTGCAGGCGCTCATCGCCATCTACGACAACTGCAACAGCCTGCACACCAACGCCTACGACGAGGCCGTCACCACCCCGACGGCCGAGTCGGTGCGGCGCGCCCTGGCGATCCAGCTCATCATCAACCGCGAGTGGGGCCTGGCGATGAACGAGAACCCGTTGCAGGGGTCGTTCATCATCGACGAGCTGACCGACCTCGTCGAGGAGGCCGTCCTGGCGGAGTTCGACCGGCTCAGCGAACGCGGCGGCGTCCTCGGCGCCATGGAGACCGGCTACCAGCGCGGCCGCATCCAGGACGAGTCGATGCTGTACGAGCAGCGCAAGCACGACGGTTCCCTGCCGATCGTCGGCGTCAACACGTTCCGTGGCCCGGACTCCGGCGACGGGACGCCCGACACGATCGAGCTGGCCCGCGCCACCGAGGAGGAGAAGCGGTCCCAGCTCGACCGGGTGCGCGCCTACCGGGACGCGCACCACGACGAGGCGCGGGCGGCGCTCGACGCGTTGAAGGACGCGGCGCGGGCCGGGGAGAACGTGTTCGCCGTCCTGATGGACGCGGCGCGCGTGTGCAGCCTCCAGCAGATCAGCGACGCGTTCTTCGAGGTCGGCGGCCAGTACCGGCGCAACGTGTGAGCCGCCGCCGACACATGGACGCCACTGACGACCCCGCCTCGGACGCTGTTCGTCCGGACGCCGCCGATCCGAACGCGGTCGACGACACCGGCGCCCCGGTCCCTGTCCCGGACCGGGTGCGGCGGGTCGTGTCGATCGTCCCGTCCTTGACGGAGACGGTCGCGGTGACCGCGCCGGAACTGCTGGTCGGCGCGACCGCCTGGTGCACCCATCCGGCCGGACTGGACGTCCCGCGCGTCAGGGGCACGAAGAACCCCGATCTGGAGCGGATCGCGGAACTGCGGCCCGACGTCATCCTCGGCAACACCGAGGAGAACCGTCCCGCCGACGTGGAAGCGTTGCGCGCCGCGGGGATCCCGGTGTGGTTGACGGACATCCGCACCGTGGACGGGGCGCTCGCGTCCCTGCGCCGGTTGCTCGCCGTCGCGTGCCGGGTCCCGGTGCCGGGCTGGCTGGACGAGGCGTCCCGCGTCTGGGCGGACGTCGCGCCCGGCACGCGCCGCGCGGCGGTCGTCCCGATCTGGCGGCGGCCGTGGATGGTCGTCGGCCGGGACACCTTCACCGGCGACGTCCTGTCCCGCCTGGGCGTCGCCAACGTCTACGCCGATCATCCCGAGCGCTATCCGAAGATCCCCCTCGGTGATCTGAACGCGGCGGGCGCCGACCTGGTCGTGTTGCCGGACGAGCCCTACCGGTTCACCGGGGACGACGGACCCGAGTCGTTCCCGGGCGTGGACGTCGCGCTCGTCGACGGCCGCCTGCTCACCTGGTACGGCCCGTCCCTGGTCGAGGCCCCGCGAGCCCTGGCGCGCCAGCTCGCCGACACCCGCCGCCGCTGACGCTCGGGGCGAGGAGACGCACCCGCCGACGGTGAGGCGCGAAGGCCCTCAGATCCCCGTGCGCGGGCCGGAGGACGCGGTTGGCTGTCCAGGCGTCGGCGGCCCGTGCGCACACGCCCACGGGCTTCTGAACGTCCGCCAGCCCCACCGAGGCGCTCGGCCCCTCCTCCGGACACGGGGATGTACGCGCCGCGTCCCGGATCGGTTCAACGGGGTGGTGCGCCGCGCCGGGAAGGTTCCACCGGACCGGGTTTCGGCCGTGGCCGTAGCAGGCCACGACAGGGGCTTGCGTTCCCGGCCGGTCGTGCGCAACGCCCGTGGACGCCGTCAAGAACGAACCAGGGACGGGTCATCGACGACCCGGGGGAACACCAGCGGAACACCCCGGACATGAAAAGCGGCGCCGGGTGGATACGGGGGCAATCCACCCGGCGCCGCATCATCGGTGTTCCGACGGGGGCCCGGAACACCGGCACGGGCGCTCCGACGGGGGACCAGAGCGCCGGTACAAATCGTACACCGAAACCCCCCGCGGTTAGTCAAGAGAATGTCACGACCGGATTTCTGGTCGCTGTCCGGAAACGGGCTTCTGTACCCGCCGCGAGCGGTCGTCAAAGGTCGCGGGGGCGGTGGGCTCCCGTCCGCCGTTCGCGAAAATCACCGCGACGTACGGCAGAAAGAGCGCCCCGACCACCAGAAGGATCATCACCCACACCGGCGCGCCCGCCACCGCGGCCAGGATCGCGCCGACGAAACAACCCGTCCGGACGCCCATGGACAGCAGGTAGCGGCGCTGCCGGTGGCCGATGTCCTCCGACATGGGCCGCGGAGCGTCGGTGACCGTGTAGACGTCCGGCCGTCGATGGTGATTGACCTTCACACTTCCACGGTAAGCCCAAGGGGGACGCCGGGCGACGGCAGTACGGGTCAAGTCAGCGGGAGGAACGAGATGACCGATCGCACGTACCGGGTAACGGAGATCGTCGGGACCTCGCCGGAGTCGGTCGAGAGCGCGATCCGCAACGGTGTCAGGCGCGCCGCGCAGACGCTGCGCCACCTGGACTGGTTCGAGGTGACCGAGGTCCGCGGCCAGATCGAGGACGGCGAGGTCGCCCACATCCAGGTCACCATGAAGGTCGGTTTCCGCCTGGAGGACGCCTGAGCGCCGCGCGGGGCCCGTCCCGCTAACCGGGGACGGGCTCCGCGCGGACGGCGGCCGGAGGTGGCCGTCAGGGCGCCTGTAGTCCGGGCGCCTGTAGTCAGCACGCCGGGTTCAGGACGCCTGGGACACCGTCGACATGTTGAAGTCGGGGATCCGGAGCGGCGGCATCGCGGCGCGGGTGAAGTAGTCGGACCACTCGCGCGGCAGGGTCGGGCGCGTCCCGCCGACCTCGGAGAGGCGGGACAGCAGGTCGACGGGGCTCTCGTTGAACCGGAAGTTGTTCACGGCCCCGACGACCTCCCCGCCCTCGACGAGGTACACGCCGTCGCGGGTGAGGCCGGTCAGCAGCAGCCGCTGCGGGTCGACCTCGCGGATGTACCACAGGCACGTCAGCAGCAGGCCCCGCTCGGTGCGGGCGACCATCTCCTCCAGCGACGCGCCGGTGTCGCCTCCGGTGAGCACCAGGTTGTCGATGGCGGGGGTGAGCGGCAGGCCGGTGCGTTCGGCGGACCGCCGCGTCTGGGTGAGGGCGGTGAGGGTCCCGTCGGCGATCCAGTCGGTGCCGCTCAGCGCGAGGCCGTTGTCGAACACCGACGCGTCCCGGCCGGAGGCGTGCGCGACGACGAACGGCGCGCACTCCAGCCCCGACGCCGCCGGGTCGCTGGACAGGGTGACGGGCATGCTCGCGAGCCGCTCGCCGACGCGGGTGCCGCCGCCGGGCGCGCTGAACACGGTCCGTCCGTCCTGCGCGTCCTGCGCCCCCGCCGACCAGTACAGGTAGATCATCAGGTCGGCGACGGCGGACGGCGGCAGGATCGTCTCGTACCGTCCGGCGGGCAGGTCGACGCGCCGCGCGCCCCATTCCAGCCGCCGGGCCAGGTCACCGGTCAGGGCGGGGACGTCCACGTCGGTGAAGTCGCGGGTGCCGACGCCCGCCCACGCCGACCCGCCCGCGCCCTTGGCGTTGAGCTCCAGCAGCCCGGTCGGCTGGTCGTGACGCGCCCGAAGCCCCGTGGAACTCCCCACGAACGTCGAGGTCAGGACGTGGTTCGCGAACCCGTACAGGCGCCGGTCGGCCGCCTGCGCCGCCGCGAACGCCTCCCCGAGCGCGGGCGCGAACCCCTCGAACACGCCGATGCCGGTCTCGGCGGGGTCGTCGTCCCAGCCGCCGGCCGGGCCGCCGTCGACGAGCGGCGCGGCGTCCTCGGCGGGCTCGTTGCCCGCGGCGTCGGCCTCGGCGGCCCGCACCAGGTCCTCGATCGCGTCGGCGCCGACCGCCGACCGGGACACCACGCCCGCCGCGACGCCGTCCGCTGTGTGCCGCAGCGCGATGACGGTGAGGCGGCTCGACCGGGTCACGCCGTTGGTGGTGAGCGTGTTGCCCGCCCACCGCAGGTTCGCGGTGCTGGCCTCGTCGGCGATGACGACGCAGTCGTCCGCGCGGGACAGGGCCAGCGCCCGCTCGACGGCCTCCTGCGGCCTGATCACGCTCACTGGCCCGCCTCCTTCAGGGCGTTGAGGATGTTGACGCCGCGGAACAGCGCCGACGGGCAGCCGTGGCTGACCGGCGCGACCTGCCCCGGCTGGCCCTTCCCGCAGTTGAACGCGCCGCCGAGCACGTACGTCCCGGGGCCGCCGACCGCCTCCATGGAGTTCCAGAAGTCGGTGGTGGTGGCCTGGTAGGCGACGTCGCGGAGCTGCCCGGCGAGCCGCCCGTTCTCGATGCGGTGGAACCGCTGCCCGGTGAACTGGAAGTTGTGGCGCTGCATGTCGATCGACCAGCTCTTGTCGCCGATGATGTAGATCCCGCGGTCGACGCCGGCGATCAGCTCGTCGGTGGACGGGCCGTCCTCGGCCGGCCGCAGCGACACGTTCGCCATCCGCTGGATCGGCATGCTGGACGCGGCGTCCGCGAACGCACAGCCGTTGGAGCGGTCGGCGCCGGTGAGGCGGGCGATGCGACGGTCGGTCTGGTAGCCGGTGAACAGCCCGCCGGTGACGATGTCGAACTCCTGCGTCCGCACGCCCTCGTCGTCGTAGCCGATGGTGGCCAGGCCGTGTTCGGCCGTGCGGTCCCCGGTGACGTTCATGACCTCGGACCCGTACCGGAGGGTGCCGAGCTTGTCGGGCGTGGCGAACGACGTGCCCGCGTACGCCGCCTCGTATCCGAGCGCCCGGTCCAGTTCGGTGGCGTGCCCGATCGACTCGTGGATCGTCAGCCACAGGTTCGACGGGTCGACGACCACGTCGTAGACGCCCGGTTCGACGGACGGGGCGGCGAGCTTCTCGGCGAGCAGCTCGGGGATCCGGGCGAGCTCACCGTCCCAGTCCCAATGGTCGCCGGTCAGCCACTCCCACCCGTACCCGGCGGGCGGCGCGAGCGTCCGCATCGTGTCGAACAGGGACCCGGAGATGCCGACGGCGTTCAGCGACGGATGCACCCGGACCCGCTGCTGGGTGGTGACGGTCCCGGCGAGGTCGGCGAAGAACTTGTTCTCCTTGACCTGCAGGAGCCTGGCGTCGACATGGTCGACGCGGTCGTCGTCGAGCAGGAGGCGGCTCCACCCGGCGAGCAACGCGACCTTGTCGCCGGTCGGGACGTCGAACGGGTCGATCTCGTACGCCGAGACCCAGGTCCGCTCCCCGTGGACGGGCTCGGGCGCGAGTTCGATGGGTTCGCGGTTGACGGGCCGGGCGACGGCGGCGACGTCCACGGCCTGCGCGGCGACGCGGGCGGCGCCGTCCACGGTCAGGTCGATGCCGGCGGCGAAACCCCACGTGCCGTCCTTGACGACCCGGACCGACAGGCCGACGTCGTCGGCGTCCAGGGCGGTCTCCAACGCGGCGTCGTGGAGCCCGAGGGTCTGGCTGCGGATGCGTTCCAGGCGGAAGTCCGCGTGTTCGGCGCCGAGCTCCCGGGCCCGGCTGAGGGCCGCGTCGGCCAGCGCGCGAAGCGGCAGCGCGGTGAAGGATGGATCGATGTCATGCACCTTCCGCAACCTACCCTTCCCGCCTCTCCCGTCCCCGCGCCTCTTGGCCGCGCGAGGGACCCGACAAACACGGTCGGCGGAACTTGTCGGATCGGCACATCCGCGGGCCCGTCCCGGCCCGCTAAGGTCGTGCGCACCGACGCGCAGCCGAACGAGAGGGTCCTGATGAGTCGATCTGTCCTCGTGACCGGGGGTAACCGGGGCATCGGCCTCGCCATCGCCCGCGAGCTCGCCGCCGCGGGCGACGCGGTCGCGGTGACCTACCGGTCCGGTGAGCCCCCCGAGGGGCTGTTCGGCGTGCGGTGCGACGTGACGAGCACCGAGGACGTCGACGCCGCGTTCGGGAAGGTCGAGGCGGAACAGGGGCCCGTCGAGGTGCTCGTCGCCAACGCCGGGATCACCAAGGACACCCTCCTGGCGATCATGGCGGAGGACGCGTTCACCTCCGTCCTCGACACGAACCTGACCGGCGCGTTCCGCGTCGCGAAACGCGCGACCAAGGGCATGATGCGCAAACGCTCGGGACGGATCGTCCTGGTCTCCTCCGTGGTCGGGCTGTCGGGCTCGGCCGGGCAGACTAACTACGCCGCGTCCAAGGCGGGCATGGTCGGCTTCGCCCGCTCGCTGGCCCGCGAACTCGGCTCCCGCAACGTCACCGTCAACGTCGTCGCCCCCGGGTTCGTCGACACCGACATGACCGCGGTGCTGTCGGAGGACCAGCAGAAGGCCATCACCGCATCGGTCCCCCTCGGCCGGATCGCGCGACCGGAAGAGATCGCCAAGGCCGTGCGGTTCCTGGCGAGCGACGACGCCTCCTACATCACCGGGGCCGTGCTCCCGGTCGACGGCGGACTGGGAATGGGGCACTGACGATCATGGGCATTCTCGAAGGCAAGCGGATCCTGGTCACCGGCGTCCTGACCGACGCCTCGATCGGCTTCCACATCGCGCGGGTCGCGCAGGAGCAGGGCGCCGAGGTGGCGTTGACCGCCTACCCGCGCCCGACGCTCACCGAGCGCACCGCCAAGCGGCTCCCGTCCGGCCCCGACTCACCGCCCCCGGTGATCGAGCTGGACGTGACGAACACCGAGCAGCTCGACGCCCTCGCCGGGAACCTCCGCGACCACGGCTTCGACAACCTGGACGGCGTCGTCCACGCCATCGCGTTCGCGCCGCAGACCGCCCTCGGCGGCACGTTCCTGGAGACGCCGTGGGAGGACGTCGCGACCGCCGTGCACGCCTCGACGTACTCGCTGAAGTCGCTGACGATGGCGTGCCTGCCGCTGATGAAGGACGGCGGCTCCGTCGTCGGCCTCGACTTCGACGCCACCAAGGCGTGGCCGGTGTACGACTGGATGGGCGTGGCGAAGGCCGGCCTGGAGTCGTGCGCCCGCTACCTCGCCAAGTACCTCGGCCCCCAGGGCATCCGCGTCAACCTCGTCGCCGCCGGCCCGCTCGCCACGATGGCGGCCAAGAGCATCCCCGGCTTCGAGAGCATCACGGACCTGTGGTCGCAGAACGCGCCCCTCGGCTGGGACCTCAAGGACAGCGAACCCACCGCCCGCGCCTGCGTGGCCCTGCTCTCCGACTGGTTCCCCGCGACGACGGGCGAGATCGTCCACGTAGACGGCGGCCTCCACTCGGTAGGAGCTGGGAGTTGACTAGATGCTCGCTGCGCGATCAGGTTCTCGCTTCGCTTGAACCTGCCTTCGGACGCGATCGCAGTGGCCCAGGTTGTCGCGGGGTTGCGGTGACGGGCTGAGGTAGGTTCGCGAGGTCGCCGGTGGTGCGGTCATCCCGTTGCTCCGGCTCGCCCGGTTCGCCGTGCCGTCAGATCCTCGCAGGCTCGCAGTCTGCGTTCGGACGCGATCACCGACCCTGGGATCGTCGCGGGTTGTGGTGATGGAGCGGGGCGGGGCGCGCCGACCGGGGGCGGTTACTGGGTCATGAGTCTTGCTAGGCGGGTGCGGCGGGGTGGGGCGGGGGTGTCGCGGACGGCCTTGGCCAGGTTCGGGCCTGCTCCTTGGACGACCGACAGGTGACGGTGTGCGAGGCCGAAGGCGGTCGTGACCAGGGGGCGGGACAGGCCGTCCGGGGTCATGACGGCGACGATGGCGGGGCGGGGCGTTCCGCGGGCCTGGTCGATCGTTATGGCCCAGCCGTGCCGTAGGCGGGATGCGTCCGCCGGGGAGATGACGGTGGGGCCGGTGGGGAACTCGACGTCCAGGCCGTGGGCGCCGCCGCCGGTGACCGTTCCTGTCTCCCCGACAGCGGCGTGGGGGAGTGGCGCGGCGACGACCACGCGGTCGCCGGGGTCCAGGCCGCCGAACCTGCCGGGGCCCGGGTTCAGGCGCGCCTTGATCGCGGTGTTCAGGGCGGTGGCGCCCGCGTCGCCGCCCGTGGTGGGTGTGACGACCTGGACGTCGTCGATCGGGATTCCGAGCGCGCGGGGGATCGAGTCGGTGACGAGCTGGACCGTGCGGTGCACCGCCTCTTCGTGGCCGTCGGCGGGCACGATGACGACCTCGCGTCCCGGGGCGTCCACGGCGACGAGGTCACCGCCGCGCACCGCCTCGGTCAGCGTGCCGATGGGGTCGGATTGCGGCGCGGCGTCCAAGGTCACGACCGGTACCGTCTCCGAGGCCTCCAGGTCGTCCAACGGGCGTCCGGGGCCGGCGGGCGGCGGGGCGTCCGGCTCGGCGCACAGCACCAGGTGCGCGCCGTCGGGGCACGCCTCCACCAGCACCGCGCACAGTTCGACGTCCAGCGCGGACGCGTCCGTCACGATGACCAGGTCGAGGTCGAGGGGGCGCTGCTCGCCACGGCCGTACACGACGGCGCCCGGCGCCCCGGACGGGTCGTCGTGGGGCTCCAACAGCCGGTGGAGGCTCGTCACCGCGGCGCCGTCCGCCGCTGCCAGGACGGTGGCGGCGCGGTCGGTGGGCGCGGCCACGGCGGCGCGCACGCCCGCGCCCGCGGCGGCCGCCGCGACGTCGAGGGCGGTGCGCGCGAGGTCGCGGGGCGTGCCGCGCAGGACGCTGACGCCGGTGCGGAGCGCGGCGGTGAGCGCGAGGGAGCGGTCCTCGGGCAGCCCGTCGCGCAGGCCCTTGACGGTCGCGTCGTCCAGCAGCGGCTCGGCCGTGAGCGTCAGCCGCCGGAAGCCCTCCGCCGCGGCCTCCTCGGCGAGCGCCCACCGCGCCGGGCCCAGCGTCTCCTCCGGTTCGGGCGGCTCGGCGTCCTCCTCGAACGCCTCCTCGTCGAACTCGGGTTCCTCGGTGAGCGCGAGCACCTCCGCCTCGTCGAGCGCGGCCTCCACCGCCCGCCTCGGGTCGGCGACCTGGACGCGTTCCAGCGCGGACACGACGTCGGCGGCGGGCGTGACCGTGTGACCGGCGCGCGCCGCCTCGGTCAGCAGGTGCAGGACGAGCGCCCGGCCGCGCCGGGGGTCGTCCGGCCGCGCGTCCGGGCCGAGGACCGCGCGGGCGAAGTGGTCGGCCTGTCGGGGCCCGACGCCGGGGACGCGCAGCAGCCGCCACGGGTCGTCGCGGAGCCGCCCGGCGGCGCCGGGGCCGAGCCGCGCGGCGGTCCGGGCCGCGAGCGGCGCCGGGACGCCCGTCTCGGCGAACAGGTCGGTGAGCGCGCGCAGCCCCTCATGTGGTCCCTCAGGTGGCCCCTCCCGCGGGTCGGGTGGCGCGGCCGGGGGCTGTGCCTGGGGTTGCGCGGGGGCCTGGGTGGGCCGTACGGCCCGTGCGGCCTCCTCCGCCGCGTGCATCGCCTCCGCGGCGCGCGCCGCGCGTTCGGCGGGCGAAGTGTCGCGGTCGTCTGGGTTCACGGGCTTCCCGTCGAGGTGTCGGAGACATCGTCCAGCGCCGCGCGGATCTCGTTCGGCAGCGTCAGGTCCTCGCTCTCCAATATCACGCCGAGTTGCGCGGCCGTCCGGGCGCCGACGACCGGCGCGGCGACCCCGGGACGGTCACGGACCCAGGCGAGCGCCACCGCCACCGGGGACCGGCCGAGGCCCTCGGCGGCCGTCACCACCGACTCGACGATGCGGGCGCACTCCTCGTCCAGGTACGGCTGGACGAACTCGGAGTAGTGCGCGGCGGCGGCCCGGGACCCGGCGGGGATCCCGGTGCGGTACTTGCCGGTCAGCACGCCCCGGCCGAGCGGCGACCACGCCAGCAGCCCGGCCCCGGCGTCCACGGTCGCGGGCACCACCTCCCGCTCGATGTCGCGGCGCAGCAGCGAGTACTCCAGCTGCGCCGACACGACGGGGGAGCGGCCCGGCCAGGCGCGTTGCCACGCGGCGGCCTTGGAGATCTGCCAGCCCGCGTAGTTGGACACGCCGACGTACCGGGTCCGGCCGGACGCGACGGCCTCGTCCAGCGCCGACAGCGTCTCCTCCAGCGGCGTCGCCGGGTCGTACACGTGCAGCTGCCACAGGTCGACGTGGTCGAGGTCCATGCGGTCGAGGGAGGCGTCCAGGGCGCGGAGCAGATGCCGCCGCGAACCGTCGTAGCGGCCGTTCGGCCTGATGGCGGCCTTCGTCGCGACGACGAGCCGGTCCCGGTCGACGCGTTCGCGCAGCAGCCGCCCGAGGATCCGTTCGCTCTCCCCGCCGTTGTAGACGTCGGCGGTGTCGACCAGGGTCCCCCCGGCGTCGACGAACGTGGTGAGCTGTTCCGCGGCCTCCTCCGCGTCGGTGTCCTGCCCCCAGGTCATGGTGCCGAGACCCAGGCGGGACACCAGCAGCCCGCTCCGCCCGAGGTGACGCTCCTTCATAGGCGGTCAATGTAGCGGTCCGCGGTGACGTCGACGTGCACCACCGCCGCTCCGACCACGTCCCGGAAATCCGCCCGTCAGAGCCAGCCGCTGCGGCGCAGCCGGCGGAACAGCAACACGCAGACCACCGCGACCACCACGAGCATCACCGGGTACGACCACGTCCATTTCAGCTCCGGCATGTGCTCGAAGTTCATGCCGTAGATCCCGGCGACCGCGGTCGGCACCGCGATGATCGCGGCCCACGCCGAGATCTTTCTCATGTCCTCGTTCTGCTGCTTGCCGAGCAGCGCCAGATGTGCCGTCAGGACACTGTTCAGCAGTTCGTTGTGCGCGTCGACCTGCTGGTCGACGCGCAGCAGGTGGTCGAGGACGTCACGGAAGTACTCGCGGGTGGAGGCGCACTCGGCGACCCGGCCCCGGACGATCTCCTGCAGAACCGGGATGAGCGGGTCCTCGGCGGTGCGGAACTCCAGCACCTCCCGCTTGAGTGAGTAGACGGCCTCGGTGACGTCCCGCGCCGCCGGATCGAACACGGCCTTCTCCAGCTGGATGATGTCGATCTCGACCTCGTGGGCGACGATGCCGTACCGGTCGACGACCTCGTCGCACACGGCGTACAGGACGGCGGTGGCACCGTGCTTGAGCAGTTCCGGCGAGTCCTCCAGCCGCTGGCGGACCGGCCCGAGCGGGTTCGCGGCGCCGTGCCGGACGGTGACGACGAAGTCCGGCCCGAGGAACACCATGATCTCCCCGACCTCGATGTCGGAGGTCTCGTCGATGTAGGCGAGCGTCTTCAACACGACGAACAGCGTGTCGTCGTAGCGTTCCATCTTGGGCCGCTGATGCGCGGACACGGCGTCCTCGGCGGCCAGCGGATGCAGGTCCAGTTCCTCCTTGACCAGCTCGAACTCGTCCTCGTCGGGTTCGAACAGCCCGATCCAGACGAAGCAGTCGCCGTCCTCCCGGGCCAGGTCGAAGGCGTCGCTGATGTCGCCGTCGATGTCGCGGCGGGTCCCGTCGGCGTAGATGGCCTTGTCCACGATCACACGCCGCATTGTTCCGCATCCGCGCCGCGGGAACCGCCGCGTCGGCGCCACCGCCCATCTCCTAGAGTGACCGCTGTGACGATGCTTCTCCTGGTACGGCATGGCCTGACCGCGATGACCGGTCCCGTCCTCGCGGGGTGGACGCCGGGGGTGCCTCTCGACGAACGCGGCCGCGCGCAGGTCACCGCGGTCGCCGCCCGCCTCGCGCCGCTGCCGCTCGCCGCGATCGTGACCAGCCCCCTCGAACGCTGCGCCGAGACCGCCGGGGCCATCGCCGCCGGCCACGCCGTCGAGGTCGACACCGACGAACGGTTCGGCGAGGTCCGCTACGGCGACTGGACGGGCCGTCCCCTGAAGGAACTCGCCGAGGAACCCCTGTGGCGGGTCGTGCAGACCCACCCGAGCGCCGCCCGGTTCCCCGGCGAGGACGGCGAGTCCCTCGCCGCCGCCCAGCACCGCGCCGTCACCGCCGTCCGGGACTGGAACGCCCGGATCGCCGCCGACCACGGCCCCGACGCCGTCTACGCGGTGTGCAGCCACGGCGACATCATCAAGGCGGTCGTCGCCGACGCGCTCGGCGTCCACCTCGACCAGTTCCAACGGATCCAGGTCGACCCCGCGTCGATCACCGCGATCCGGTACACGGAGACACGTCCGTTCGTCGTCCGCGTCAACGACACCGGCGGCGATGTCACCGGTCTCGTGCCCGAACCGTCCGGCGACGACACGGGAGGAAACGGACTCGGGCCGGGTGACGCGGTGCCCGGCGGCGGCGCGTAGGGTCTTTGTCATGCCCGTCATCTCCTACGATCTGCCGGAACGGTTCGTCGCCGGGGCCGTCGGGCGGCCCGGCGACCGCGCCTTCTACCTGCAGGCGCGCTCCGGCCGCCGCGTCACCAGCGTCGGCCTGGAGAAGTTCCAGGTGACGCTCCTGGCGGAACGGCTGGAGGAACTCCTGGACGAGGTGCTGCGGCGCAGCGGCGGCGAGGCGCCCGTGCCCGCCGTCACCCCCTCCGAACTCGTCGACGACGGCCCCCTCGACCAGCCGGTCGAGGAGGAGTTCCGGGTCGGCACGATGGCGCTGGCCTGGGACCCCGACGACGAACAGGTCGTCATCGAGGCGCAGGAGGTCACCGAGACCGAGGAGGAGACCGAGGTCGGCGAGGACGACCCCGCCATCGCGGTGCTTCGGGTCCGGATCAGCGCGGCGCAGGCCCGCGCGTTCGCCGAACGGGCCCTGAAGGTCGTCGCCGCCGGGCGGCCCCCGTGCCCGCTGTGCGGCCTGCCCCTCGACACCGAGGGCCACGTGTGCCCTCGCCAGAACGGATACCTCGGCTGAGATGACCGCCGCCGGGTCCGCCGAGGACGAAATGGGCTCGTTGTGCTGGATCATGGACGGCGCTCCCGGGAGAATGACCCCATGACGCAGCCCTCCCGGGACCGGGCGCCCGCGGGCGACGCCGCCGGACACGGGACGTCCGGACCCCCGGTCTCCCCCCGCGACATCGCGGCCGCCGAGCGGCTGTTGACCGCCGGACGCCTCAACGTGGAGGGCCGCCTCGTCCAGGCGTCCAACGCCACCCTGTACTGCACCGTCGAACACGACGGGCGGACCGCGGCCTGCGTCTACAAACCGGTCGCGGGCGAACGGCCGCTGTGGGACTTCCCCGACGGCACCCTCGCCGAACGGGAGGTCGCCGCCTACGAGGTGTCCAAGGCCATGGGCTGGGGCACCGTCCCGCCCACCGTGCACCGCGACGGCCCCTACGGACCCGGCATGGTGCAACTGTGGGTCGAACCCGACCCCGACGTCGACCTGGTGGCCCTGTCCCGCTCCGAGGACGACGAGATCCGCCGCATGGCGGTGTTCGACGCCGTCGTCAACAACGCCGACCGCAAGATCGGGCACCTGCTGCCCCCCGGGGACGGCCGCGTCTACGGCTGCGACCACGGCGTCTGCTTCTCCGTCGAGTACAAGCTCCGCACCGTCCTGTGGCAGTGGCGCGGCAAACCCCTGACACCGGAGGCCCTGGAGGCCCTGGACCGCGTCGCCGCCGCCCTCGGCGACGGCCCGCTCGGCCCCCGCCTGTCGGAACTGCTCACCCCCGACGAGGTCGACGCCACTCGCCGCCGCGTCGACCTGATGCTCAAACACCGCATCCACCCCTACCCCCCGGAAGACTGGCCGGCGATTCCCTGGCCGCCGCTGTAGTCCAGGGGGGACGACCCCCCTGGAACCCCCCGTTGCGAGCAGGTCGATCCTCACGCCACGGTGCGGGTTCGCTGTGACCGTGCGGGTCGCGTCGTGGCGCTGCGGTCGACCTGCTCGGCGGTGCGCGCGGCCTCCGGCGCTGGGGCGCCTCCGGCCGCGCGAACCGTGACCGTCGGCTGGGGTTTGCTCCAGGGACCGAGCTGTGACCCGTCCGAGGAAAGGGTGTCGGTCTGGGGATGTGGGGGCGGGGAGTTGGGGGGATCTGGTGGGGTGGTGCAATTGGGGGCATGTGTACGGCGATCATTAGTTTTGACCCCTCGTCGCCGGTGCCCGTGCTGCTTGTCGGTGTGCGGGACGAGTTCGTCGCTCGGGAGTGGGAGGCGCCGGGGCGGCACTGGCCGGATCGGCCGGGGCTGGTCGGTGGACGGGATCTGCGGGCGGGCGGGACGTGGTTGGCCGTGGATCCGGGGGCGCCCCGCGTCGCCACGGTGTTGAACGGGCGGGGGCGGATGGCGCCGGAGACGGGTCGCCTGTCACGGGGCGAGTTGCCACTGCGGGTGGCTGCCGACGGCAAGCTCGGGCGGCTCGACCTCGCGTCGTTCGACCCGTTCCATCTCCTGGGCGCGGAACCCGACCGGGTGCGGTTGTGGCGGTGGGACGGAGTGGAACTCGTCGAACGGGAACTGGGGCCCGGACTCCACATGATCGTCAACAGTGGGCTGGAGGGGGAGGGGCGGCTCGAAGGGCAGACCGAGGACGCCTACATGGCGGCGCGGCTCGCGCACTTCCGGCCGCGGCTGGCCGCGGCGGCGCGGCCCGAGCCCGGCCCGGACGTGCCCCTGGAACAGGCGTGGGGGGAGTGGCTGCCGCTGGTGACCGGCGACGGGCTGCCCCGGGCCGACCACCGGGCCCTGCTGCCGCTGTTCGACCTCGGCGAGGGACGGGTGTGGGGCACCACCTCCGTCAGCCTCACCGCCCTCACCGCGGCCGGCGTCCGGTACGACTTCTCGGCCGTCTCCGGTGACGCCTCCACCTGGGCTCGGGTGCTGTAGGCGAATTTCGTCGACCGGCCTCCGCGGCGTGACACACGGTGTTAGCTTGGCCACTCATCGCGAGCTCGGGTGGACGGGGGGTGCCGGGACGCATGCCGTTCCAGGTCGCCTGGGATCGTCTCCGCCGTGACCGGCTCGCCGTCGCGTCGCTGGTCGTGCTGCTGTCGATCGCGGTGTTCGCGTTGCTGGCGCCGCTGTGGGCGCATCTCACCGGTCACCCCTACGACCGGACGTTCCCCGGCACGGGCCTGGACGTCGCGGGGCAGCCGCGCGGGCCCGGCGCGCAGTTCCCGCTCGGCGCCGACCGGCTCGGCCGGGACGTCCTCGTCCGCGCCGCCTACGGCACCCGGGTCTCCCTGGTCGTCGGGGTCTGCGCGGCGCTGCTCGCCACCGTCGCCGGGACCGTCGCCGGGCTCGTGTCCGGGTTCGCGGGCGGCGCCGTCGACGCGCTGCTGGCCCGGCTGATGGACATGACCCTCGCGCTGCCCGGCCTTCTCGTCGCGATCACGCTGGCGACGACGTTCCAGGTGTCGTCGCCGGCCGCGGGGCTGGCGCTGACGACCGTGGTGATCGCGTTCTTCTCGGCCGCGGCGTACGGGCGGGTGATCCGCGGTCAGGTGATGGCGCTGCGGCGCAGCGAGTTCATCGACGCCGCCCGGTCCATCGGCTCCTCCGACGCCCGCATCATGGTCGTGGACGTCCTGCCGAACCTGGCCGCGCAGGTGACCGTGCTGACGTCGCTGCAGATCCCGGCGGCGATCGTGTTCGAGGCGACGCTGTCGTTCCTCGGCGCCGGGGTCCCGCCGCCGACGCCGAGCCTCGGCTCGATGCTCGGCGAGGGCGGTGAGGTGTTCCGGTCCGCGTGGTGGCTCCTCGCCGTCCCGGGCGCCCTGCTGCTGGCGACCACGCTGGCGTTCAACCTGCTCGGCGACGGGATCCGCGACGCCCTCGACCCGCGCGACGGGGCCGGGCGCCGGAGGTGAGCGGGGGATTGCCGCGTTTCGTCCTGCGCCGCCTGCTGTACTCGGCCGCGGTGCTGTGGCTGGTGTCCACGCTGGTGTTCGTGTTCCTGCACGTCTCGCCCCTTCCGGTGGAACGCGTCATCGGCGGGCCCCGCGCCACCGCCGAGACGCTGGAGCTGATCCGCGGCAACCTCGGCCTGGACCGGCCCGTCCTCGTCCAGTACTGGAGGTTCGCGGGACGCCTCCTGCGCGGCGACCTCGGCGACTCCTACGTCAACGGGACGCCGGTGACGACGCTGATCGCCGAGCGGCTCCCCGCGACGCTGTGGCTCGTCGCGGGCGCCGGGACCCTGTGGTTCGCCAGCGGCGTCGCCCTCGGCGTGCTCGGCGCCGCCAGGGCGCGGACTCCGTGGGACCGGGCCGTCACGGCGTTCGTGCTGGTCGGCCTGTCCACGCCGCCGTTCGTGCTGGCCCTGGTACTGCTCCACGTGTTCGCCACCGGCCTCGACCGGGCCGGCGTCCCCGCGTTCGAGGCGGGACCGCCGTTGCAGGAGCACTTCCTCCAGCGGATGGTCCTCCCGTGGGCCGCGCTGGCGTTCCTGATGCTCGCCTCGTACACGCGCCTGACCCGCGCCGCGATGCTGGACGTCCTCGGCGAGGACTACGTCCGGACGGCGCGGGCCAAGGGGCTGCCGGAGCGCCGCGTCGTGCTCCGCCACGGGCTGCGGCCCGCGCTGACCCCGGTCGTCACCCAGCTCGGCGTCGACGTCGGCGCCCTCGTCGGCTCCACGGTGGTCATCGAGAAGGTGTTCGGGCTGCAGGGCGTGGGGCAGCTCGTCCACCAGTCCGTCGCGGCCGGCGACACCCCGGTGATCATCGGGGTGACGTTGACGGTGACGCTGTTCGTGGTCGCCGCGAACCTGCTGGTGGACCTCGCCCACGCGTTCCTGGACCCGCGCGTCCGGCGGCCCTGACCGGTCCACCCCGACGGATCGGACACTTACCGTGATCTCGCCGCATAACCGCGATCAGGGCATGGATAAGCTTTCCTTATGCGATCGTGGCCCGCCCCCGAAGTCCCCGGCCTGACCCAGGTGGGCCTGCCCGCCGCGGCCCGGCCGCTGCTCCTGCACGACACGGGCACGGGGACGGCGCGTCCCGCCGGCCCCGCCGACCCCGGCGGCACCGCCCGCATGTACGTGTGCGGGATCACCCCCTACGACGCCACCCACCTCGGCCACGCCAACACCTACCTGGCGTTCGACCTGGTCAACCGGGTGTGGCGGGACCTCGGGCACCGGGTGCACTACGTCCAGAACACCACCGACGTCGACGACCCGCTGTTGGAACGCGCCCGGGACACCGGCGAGGACTGGCGGCGCCTCGCCGACCGGGAGATCCAGCTGTTCCGCGACGACATGACGGCGCTGCGGATCCTGCCGCCCGACCGGTACGTCGGCGCGGTCGAGGCGATCCCGCTGATCGTCGAGATGATCGAGAAGCTGCGGGGCCGGGACGCCGCCTACGAGGTGGCCGGCGACGTGTACTTCCCGGTCGCGGCCGACCCCGCGTTCGGCCGGGTCAGCGGGTTGAGCAGGGCGGAGATGGCGCCGCTGTTCGCCGAGCGCGGCGGCGACCCGGACCGGCCCGGCAAACGCGACCCGCTCGACGCGCTGCTGTGGATGGCGCGGCGCCCCGGCGAGCCGGGCTGGGAGTCGCCGTTCGGGGAGGGCCGCCCCGGCTGGCACGTGGAGTGTTCGGCGATCTCCATCGAGTACCTCGGGATGGCGTTCGACGTGGAGGGCGGCGGCTCCGACCTGGCGTTCCCGCACCACGAGATGAGCGCCTCCCACGCCCAGGTCGCCACCGGCGAACGGCCCCACGCCCGCGCCTACGTCCACGCGGGCATGGTCGGCCTGGACGGCGAGAAGATGTCGAAGTCGCGCGGCAACCTGGTGTTCGTGTCGAGGCTGCGGCAGGCGGGCGTCGACCCGATGGCGATCCGGTTGGCGCTGCTCGCCCACCACTACCGCGCCGACTGGGACTGGACCGGGGACACCCTGGACGAGGCCGCCGCGCGGCTGGAACGGTGGCGCGCCGCCGTGGCCCGTCCGTCCGGCCCGCCCGCGGGGCCCGTCGCCGCCGCCGTCCGCGACCGTCTGACCGACGACCTCGACGCCCCGGCCGCGCTCGCCGCCGTCGACGCCTGGGCCGCCGCGGACGGCGCCGACACCACCGCCCCCGCACGGATCGGGGCCGTGGTCGACGCCCTCCTCGGCATCGCCCTCTGACCCGGCGGTTCACGCTGGGACGTGGCGGCGCCCGACCGGCGCCGGGTGTCTCAGCCGGGGTCGCGGCGCCGCAGGTAGCGTTCGAACTCGCGGGCGATGGCGTCGCCGCTCGCCTCCGGCAGCTCGGTGGCGTCCTTCTGCTCCTCCAGCGTCCGGACGTACTCGGCGACCTCGGAGTCCTCCTCGGCGAGCTCGTTGACGCCGTTCTCCCAGGCGCGGGCCTCCTCGGGCAGCTCCCCGAGCGGGATCGCGACGTCCAGGACGTCCTCGACGCGGCGCAGCAACGCGAGGGTGGCCTTCGGGGACGGCGGCTGCGCGACGTAATGCGGGACGGCCGCCCACAGCGACACCGTGTCGAGGTCGGCCTTGGTGCACGCGTCCTGCAGGACGCCGAGGATGCCGGTGGGCCCCTCGTAGCGGGCCGGCTCCAGGTGCAGGGTGCGGGCCAGGCCCGCCTCGGACGCGGCGCCGGTGACGGGCACCGGCCGGGTGTGCGGCGCGTCGGCGAGCAGCGCGCCGAGCAGTACGACGTTGCGGATCTCCAGCTCCATCATCAACCCGATCAGCTCCCGGCAGAACGACCGCCACCGCATGTTCGGCTCGATGCCGTGCAGCAGGACGACGTCCTTGCCGTCCGGCAGCCGCGCCCACGACACGCGCGTCGTCGGCCAGGTGATCCCGCGGGTCTCGCCGTCGGTCATCTCCACGATCGGGCGGGTGACCTGGAAGTCGTAGTAGTCGTCGGGGTCGAGTTCCGCGATCGGCACCGCCTCCCAGGTGGCCTCCAGATGCGAGATGACCCCGCTGGCGGCCTCCCCGGCGTCGTTCCACCCCTCAAAGGCGGCCACGAGCACCGGATCGACCAGCTCCGGCAGACTCTCCAGCTCGACCACGCGCTGCCTCCTTCCGACGCCCAGGTACAGCGTCACCGACGGGGGACCTCATTCCCGGGGGCGGCCCCCGGCTCATGATCGGTGGCTGTCAGCCTACGTCCTGACGGTGACGTACCCCACCCTTCGGCGACCCCACGTCCACCCTGTACGCCCCAGGCGGAATAACGGCCGGGCGCCGTCACTTACCGTCGATGGCGGGGACGATCACGACGTCGCGGGGGAGCGGCGCGTCCACCATGGTTTACTCGCCGGTAGTTTCCCGAGAGGAGCGCTGTGACCCGAGGGGGCCCGCAGGCCGTTCTGTTCGACATGGACGGCCTGCTCATCGATTCCGAGCGCGTCTGGCTGGAGGTCGAGTCGGAGGTCATGGCGTGGCTGGGCGGCGAGTGGAGCCGCGCCCACCAGGAACACCTCGTCGGCGGCTCCCTGTCCGTGGCCGTCGACTACATGCTGGAGTTGACCGGCGCGGACGCGCCGCCCGAGGAGGTCGGGCGGCGAATGCTGGACGGCATGGTCGAGCGGCTGAGCGCCTGCGTCCCGATGATGCCCGGCGCCAAGGATCTGCTGGCCGAGGTCCGCGCGGCGGGCGTCCCGGCGGCGCTGGTGTCCTCCAGCCACCGGCGGCTCCTGGAACCGGTGCTGGACGCCGTCGGCCGCGAGCACTTCGCGTTGAGCGTCGCGGGCGACGAGGTGACGCGGACCAAACCCGATCCCGAGCCCTACCTGACGGCCACGGTCCGGCTCGGCGCCGACCCGGCCCGGTGCGTGGCGCTGGAGGACTCCCCGAACGGCGTCGCCGCGGCCGAGGCCGCGGGCTGCGTCACCGTCGCGGTGCCGAGCGTCCTGCCGATCCCGCCCGCGCCGGGACGCGTCGTGGTCGCGTCGCTGCGCGAGGTGAGCCTCGCGACCCTGCGGGCGCTGCCCCCGTTCGACGCACCCTGATACCTGCGGGGCGGTTCTCAGGGGACGGGTCCCGCCGCAGGAGGAGAGGCCCGTCGGCACAAACCGTCCGCCGGGAGGATCGGAACCGCCGTTCGGCGTGTGACGATGGAGGAGAGCAGCACCGTACGGAGTGAGGGGTCGGCATGAGCGACGCAGCCATTTTCGCGATCAGTCTCGGAGTCACCCTGCTCGGGTTGGTCATCAGCTGGGGCGTCCACCGGCGCCGCGGCGCGGGCGTGGGCCTGCGCGGCGCGGCCCTGTCGCTGGTGCCGCTCGCGGCGGCGATGACCGGGGTGAGCGAGTTCTTCGTCGATCTGGCCTTCAGCCCGGTCAAGTGGGCGGGCGTGGCCGTCGCGGGGCTCGCGGTCCTGCTCTACATGACGTCCGGCGCCATGATGAGCCGCCGCGCGGGCTCCGGCGGCGGCAAGAGGGCCGCCGAGGGCGGGGACGCCCCGGCGAAGCCCGCCGGACGTTCCGGCAAGGGGAAGAAGGCCGTGGAGGGCCCCGCGCAGGGCGGCGGCGACCCCGAGATGGCGGAGATCGAGCGAATCCTGCGCGAGCACGGCATCTCCTGACCCCGACGCCGAACCCGGCCTCCGCCCCGCCCCCCGCCCGCCCTCACACCCCACCGGGCACACGGCCCGACGCACGGCCCGGGGCACGATCCGATGCACGGCTCGACGCCCGACCGGGCACGCCACTGGGCGCAGGCCCCGACGCATGACCGAGCGCCCGACCGTGCACACGGCCCGACGATCCGGCGCGCGGTCGAGCGCGCGGTTCGGCGCCTGACCGGGGGCGCGGTCCGACGCGCGACTGGGCGCGCGGTCCGGCGCGTGGCCGGCCGCACGGCCCCATGCACGGCCCGGCACGCGAGCGGGCGCACAGCCGGGTATACGACCCGGCGCACGAGCGGGCATACGACCGAGCCCACGGCCCGGCGCACGAGCGACGGCATGACCAGGCGCATGATCAGGTGCACGGGCCGGCACACGAACGGGTGCATGATCGGGCGCACGGCCGGGCGCACGGCCCGGCACGGGACCGGGCATACGGCCCGACCTACGGGTCCCACCCACAGCCGGCGCGCGGCCCGGCGTGCGGGCGGTGTGTGGTTCGGTGCGCAGGCCCTTGGCGGTAGGGCGTTTGGTGACGGCGGGGAGGGGGGACGTCGTGATCTTGGGGTGTCCCGGCGTTTCCGGGTGCGCTGCTGACCTGCGGAGAAACGGTCTCGGAACGGACTCAGTACGGTAAAGCTTTCCGGTCTAGACCAGTCTGGTATTGCCTGCCCAGGTAGCGCTGAACGTACTATTCGGGCGATTTATCCGACGTGGGGTGCGGACGCGTGTTCCCGAGATGACGACGAGATCACAAGTCAGATACGGGTACTGGCGAAGGTCGCCTCACGGATGGACAGTCGTGCGCGAAGGACTACGTTTCCCTTCAGCGAACGCGGCGTGACAGGCACGTCGGCAACGGATGACCTCTGTTGCCGCCGGTCGCGCGCCGGCGGCATGGCCGAACCCTGGCCGAACGGTAGGAGGTATGGAGCGTGGCCGCACCCATCGAGGTGAGCGGGTCCGACACCGAGGCGCAGCCGGAATCGGTACTGGCCGGCGTCGACCGCAAGAAGATCCAGGGGCGCTCCCTAGGCCAGATCGCCTGGCTGCGGCTCAGGCGCGACAAGGTCGCCCTCACCGGCGCGCTCGTGGTGCTCCTGCTCATCCTCCTCGCCATCTTCGGCCCGTACTTCGTGCAGGACCCGCTGAAGTACAACCAGAACCTGATCGACCCGACCTACAACCGGCCCAAGTCCGGCTTCTGGCATTCGGGCATCAGCTCCGAGCACTGGCTCGGCGTGGAACCGGGCACCGGCCGCGACATGCTGGCCCGAATCGTCCACGGCGCGCGGATCTCCCTGCTGGTGTCGTTCCTCGCCACCCTGATGTCGGTGATCATCGGAACGACCATGGGAATCATCGCCGGTTTCTTCGGCGGGTGGGTCGACTACGTCATCAGCCGCGCGATGGACGCCTTTCTCGCGTTCCCCCTCCTGCTTTTCGCGATCGCGCTGGTCGGCGTGGTCGCCGACGACGCGTTCGGGCTGAGCGGCAACAATCTGCGGGTGTCGGTGCTGGTCATCGTCATCGGGTTCTTCAACTGGCCGTACATCGGCCGCATCATCCGCGGTCAGACGCTGTCGCTGCGGGAACGCGAGTTCGTCGACGCGGCGCGCAGCATGGGAGCCCGCAACTCCTACGTGCTGTTCAAGGAGATCCTGCCGAACCTGGTCGCGCCGATCCTCGTCTACTCGACCCTGCTGATCCCGACCAACATCCTGTTCGAGGCGGCGCTGTCGTTCCTCGGGGTCGGCGTGAACCCGCCGACGCCGTCGTGGGGCGGCATGCTCACGCTCGCGGTGCCGATCTACTCCTCGGACCCGATGTACATGATCATTCCGGGTATGGCCATCTTCATCACCGTCCTCGCCTTCAACCTGTTCGGTGACGGGCTGCGGGACGCTCTCGACCCACGGTCCAGGTGACTCGGGTCTCTTTCGACCCGTCTATTTGAAGGGGTGCGCCTGCACATGAACAAGATGAGACCGATCGCGGTCCTCGCGGCCGGCGTGGTCGCGGCCGCGACGCTCGCCGCCTGTGGTGGCGGTGACGACTCCGGCGACACCGGAAGCGGCCCCGGCTTCAACGCCGGTGTCAAGGAGCAGGTCAACAAGTCAGACAAGAAGGGCGGCACGCTCAAGTTCGGTCATTCCGACGACTGGGACTCGCCCGACCCCGGCAACACCTACTACGCGTTCTCCCAGAACTTCTCGCGACTGTACGGCCGTGGCCTGACCACGTTCGCGCCCGCCGCGGGCGACGCCAGCCTGAAGGTCGTCCCGGACCTGGCGACCGACCTCGGCCAGGCCAGCGACGGCGGCAAGACCTGGACGTACAAGCTGCGCACCGGCGTGAAGTACGACGACGGCACCACCGTCACGTCCAAGGACGTGAAGTACGCGGTGGAGCGCAGTAACTACAGCGCCGAGCTGCAGAACGGACCCAAGTACTTCAAGGCGTACCTTGTCGACAACAAGCCGGCGTACCCGGGGCCGTACAAGGACAAGGGCGACGAGGGCCTGAAGTCCATCGAGACCCCCGACGACCAGACGATCATCTTCCACTTGAACACGGCGTTCCAGGAGTTCGACTACCTGGTCGCGATGTCGCAGACGATGCCCGTGCCGAAGGCCAAGGACACCGGCCTGAAGTACGAGACCACGATCGCGTCCACCGGCCCGTACAAGGTCGACAGCTACGCCCGCGGCAAGTCGATGTCGCTGTCGCGCAACCCGCACTGGAACCAGAGCACCGACCCGCTCCGCAAGGCGCTGCCCGACAAGATCGAGGTGCAGCTGAAGCAGAACGGCGACGACATCGACCAGCGGCTCCTCGCGGGTTCGCTGGACGTGGACATGGCGGGCGTCGGCGTGCAGTCCGGCACGCAGCCGAAGGTGCTGGCCGACGACCAGAAGCCGTACGTCGACAACCCGGTCCAGGGGTTCCTGCGGTTCATGTCGCTGAACGTGAACGTCAAGCCGCTCGACAACGTCCACTGCCGGATGGCGGTGCAGTACGCGACCGACAAGGTCGCCGCGCAGACCGCCTACGGCGGCCCGCTGGCCGGTGGTGACGTCGCGACCACGGTGCTGCCGCCGACGGTCGCCGGTTACACCAAGTTCGACCTGTACCCGCAGAAGCAGGCCGAGGGCGGCGGTCTCGACCAGGCCACCCTCGCGAAGGCCAAGCAGGAGCTGCAGGCGTGCGGTCAGCCGAACGGCTTCACCACCAAGCTCTCGGCCCGGTCCGACCGGCCGAAGGAGGTGGCGATGGCCCAGGCGATCCAGCAGAGCCTCGCCAAGGTCGGCATCAGGACCGACATCGTGCAGTATCCGGCCGGTGACTACTTCACCAAGTACGTCGGCGTGCCGAAGTACGTCCACGACAACGGCATCGGCATGATGATCATGGCGTGGGCGGCGGACTGGCCCACCGGCTACGGCTTCCTGTCGCAGATCATCGACGGTGACGCGATCAAGCCGTCCGGTGGTAACAACCTCGCCGAGCTCGACGACCCGAAGATCAACAAGGCGTTGGACGACGCCATCGCCAACCCGGACGAGGCCGCCCGCCTGAAGACCTACGGCGAGATCGACAAGATGGTCATGCAGTCGGCCGCGGAGGTCCCGCTGGTGTACGCCAAGGCGCTGATGTACCGGCCGAAGCGCGTCACCAACGTGGGGATCACCTACTCCTACGGCGGAATGTACGACTACCTCAACATGGGCGTGGAGTAACAGTCCGCTCGTCCATGCGTCCCTCTGAAGGCAGGTGAAGGCGACGCCCGCCGGCCGGGGCCGGGCCCACAGGCCCGCCCCGCCGGCGGGTGGGGCCGCGCAATGTGTTCGCTTACATCGTCCGGCGGCTCATCGGTGCCGTCCTCATGTTGCTGCTGGTCAGCCTGGTGACCTTCGGCATCTTCTTCTGGCTGCCGAAACTGGCGGGGCAGACCACCGACCAGATCGCGGCCGGCTACGTCGGTAAGGCCCCGACGAAGGAGGCCATCCAGGACACCAAGGAACGGCTCGGTCTCGACGACCCGGTGCTCGTGCAGTACGGCAACTACGTCAAGGGCATCGCCGTCGGCCGGGACTTCGAGGCGGGCCCGGTCACCGACCACTGCCCGGCGCCGTGCCTCGGGTACTCGTTCCGCAGCAGCCAGCCGGTCCTGGAGACCCTGGTCGACCGGGCCCCGGCGACGGCGTCGCTCGCGGCGGGCGCCGCCGTGATCTGGCTGACCGGCGGCATCACCGTCGGCGTCATCTCGGCGTTGCGAAGAGGGAGCCTCTGGGACAGGGCGACGATGGTGATCGCCCTGAGCGGTGTGTCGCTACCGATCTACTTCACCGGCATGGTCTCACTCCAACTGTTCTCCTACAGTGTTGAGATATTTCCCGGCGGCGGCCAGTACACCGCGATCACCGCCGATCCGGTGAAATGGTTCCAGGCGCTGGTGCTGCCCTGGGTGACCCTGGCGTTCCTTTACGCGGCGATGTACGCGCGGCTCACCAGGGCGGGCATGTTGGAGACGATGAACGAGGACTACATCCGCACCGCCCGCGCCAAGGGGCTCCCGGAACGGACCGTCGTCACGAAGCACGCCCTCCGCGCGTCCCTGACACCGATCATGACGGTGTTCGGCCTGGACCTCGGGTTGCTGCTCGGCGGCGCGGTGCTGACGGAGAGCACGTTCGGGATTCCCGGGCTCGGCCGCCTGGCGATCGACTCGATCCGCAGCGGCGACCTGCCGATGGTCCTCGGCGTCACCCTGCTGACCTCCGCCTCGATCGTGATCATCAATCTGATCGTGGACCTGCTGTACGCCGTCGTCGACCCGAGAGTGAGGCTGGGCTGATGACCGGCACCGCGCCCACCGCGCAGACCGCGGGCACCGGCGACGCTCCCACGGCGTTCCTCGAGGTCCGCGACCTGAAGATCCACTTCCCGACGGACGACGGCCTGGTCAGGTCGGTGGACGGCCTGACGTTCCAGCTGGAACGCGGCCGCACCCTCGGCATCGTCGGCGAGTCCGGCTCCGGCAAGAGCGTCACGAGCCTCGGCATCCTCGGCCTGCACAACAGGCGCAACGCCAACGTGTCCGGCGAGATCTGGCTGAACGGCAAGGAGCTCGTCGGGTCCTCCGAGGCGGAGGTCCGCCGCCTCCGCGGCCGCGACATGGCGATGATCTTCCAGGATCCGCTGTCGGCGATGCACCCGTTCTACACGGTCGGCCAGCAGATCATCGAGGCGTACCGGGTGCACAACGACGTCTCCAAGCAGGTCGCCCGCAAGCACGCCGTCGACATGCTCGGCAAGGTCGGCATCCCGAAACCGGACCGGCGGGTCGACGACTACCCGCACCAGTTCTCCGGCGGCATGCGGCAACGCGCGATGATCGCGATGGCGTTGTCGTGCGACCCGGAGCTGCTCATCGCCGACGAGCCGACGACCGCGCTGGACGTGACCGTCCAGGCGCAGATCCTCGACCTGATCAGCGACCTGCAGGAGGAGTTCAACTCCGCCGTCATCATGATCACCCACGATCTCGGGGTGGTCGCGGAACTGTCGGACGACATCCTGGTGATGTACGCGGGCCGCTGCGTCGAGTACGCCTCGGTCGACGACGCGTTCCACCGGCCACTGCACCCCTACACGTGGGGGCTGCTCGGGTCGATGCCACGGCTGGACCGGGAGCGTTCCGAGCGGCTGCTGCCGATCGAGGGGTCGCCGCCGAGCCTGATCAACGTGCCGTCCGGGTGCGCGTTCCATCCACGCTGCCCGTACGCGGACCTGAACGGCGACAAGAGCACGACCGAACGACCGGAGCTGGTCGAGGTCGAACCGGGCCACAAGGCGGCGTGCCACCTGCCTCTGGACAGGCGGCGGGAGATCTGGGCCGACGAGATCCGGCCGAAGCTGTGACGAGCACAGGTGGGAACGAGACTGTGGTGAGCACATCGAAGACCCCGGCGGGCGGGACCCGTCCCGCGGGCGAGCCGCTGCTGGAGGTCGAGGGCCTCGGCAAGCACTTCCCCGTCACCGCGGGGCTGCTGCGCAGGCAGGTCGCGGCGGTCAAGGCCGTCGACGGGGTGTCGTTCTCCGTCCGCAAGGGCGAGACGCTCGGGCTGGTGGGGGAGTCGGGCTGCGGCAAGTCCACCACCGGCCGGATGATCATGCGGCTGCTGGAACCGAGCTTCGGAAAGATCACCTTCGAGGGGCGGGACATCACGAAGATGTCGCAGGCGCGCCTGCGGCCCCTCCGCCGCGACCTACAGATGATCTTCCAGGATCCGTACTCGTCGCTGAACCCACGCAAGACGGTCGGCGCGATCGTCGGGGCCCCGTTCCGGCTCCAGAACATCGAGGCCAAGCAGGGCGTGAAGAAGGCCGTCCAGGAGATCCTGGAACTCGTCGGCCTCAGCCCCGAGCACTACAACCGGTACCCGCACGAGTTCTCCGGCGGGCAGCGGCAGCGCATCGGCATCGCCCGCACCCTCGCCCTGAAACCGAAACTGATCGTCGCGGACGAACCGGTGTCCGCGCTGGACGTGTCGGTGCAGGCGCAGGTCGTGAACCTGCTGGAGGACCTGCAGGACGAACTCGACCTCACCTACGTGGTGATCGCGCACGACCTGTCGGTGGTGCGGCACATCTCCGACCGCGTCGCCGTCATGTACCTCGGCAAGATCGTCGAGATCGCGGACCGGTCGGACCTGTACGAACGGCCCATGCACCCCTACACCAACGCGTTGCTGTCGGCGGTGCCGATCCCGGACCCGTCGCAGCGCGGTGAGCGGCAGCGGATCCGGTTGCAGGGCGACGTGCCGAGCCCGCTGGACCCGCCGCCCGCCTGCCGGTTCCACACCCGCTGCTGGAAGGCGCAGGACATCTGCAAGCAGGTCGAGCCGCCGCTGGTGGAGCTCAGCCCAGGCCACCAGGCCGCCTGCCACTTCCCGGAGAACACGACGGTCAGCGCGACCGACGCGGTCGCCAAGGCCGCCGTGGCCCCGGCCGCGGCACCGGCCGACGACCCCGAACCCGCGGAGTAACCGCCCCGGCGCCTCTCGCGGCGCCTCCCTCCCGGTGCCTCCTTCCCCGGCGCCGGTCGCGGTGCCCCGTGCGCGGCGAAGACCCGGCCCCCTCGTCCGAGAGGGCCGGGTCTTCGTGTCGGCGCCCGGTTCCCGTGGCGGTCCCCTACCGCTCCCGTGCCGGTCTCTCGTGGCGCCTCCGTGCCGTGCTATTCGGTGGCGATGGCCTTCAGGACGTCCATGCGTCCCGCCCGCCACGCCGGCCACAGCGCGGCCAGCACACCGATCACCGCGGCGACCACCAGGTACACGCCGATCGTCCCGTACGGGACGGCGAGGACCCCGAGGCCCTTGTCGGCCAGCGCGTTCTGCAACGCCGCGCCGAACGCCACCCCGATCGTGACGCCGAGCACCGCCCCGAACAACGCGATCATGATGGACTCCAGGCGGATCATGCGGCGCAGCTGCCGGCGGGAGATCCCGATCGCGCGCAGCAGCCCGATCTCCCGGGTCCGTTCGATCACCGACAACGCCAGCGTGTTGACCACCCCGACCGCCGCGATGATCACCGACATGACCAGCAGGATCGTCAGGAACGTCACGAACCCGTCGACCTCCTTGCGGACGTCCTCCTTCAACGCCGCCTGGTCGAGCACCTCAAGGTCCGGGTGGTCCGACAGCGCCGTCTGGAGCGCCGACCGCGACGCGGGGTTGTCCGCCGCCGCGTCCACCAGGATCGCGTCCACGGTCGGGTTGACCGTGTGCCGCAGGTACGCCTGCTGGGAGACCAGCCTGCTGCCGATCAGGTCGCTCTTGGCGAACACGCCCGCCACCGTCAGCCGTTCGGTCTTCCCGTCGGTGAACGTCACCGGCACCGCCGAGCCGACCTTCCAGCCGTTCTTCTTCGCGGAGTCCTCGTCCACCATGATCCCGGCCGGGCCGATCGCCGTACCACCCGAAACGATCTTCAGTTTGGCGGCCTTGGCGATCACGGCGGCGTCACCGGACACATACGGCGCCTTCTTCCCGGCGATCTTGGCGTCGCCCTGGTACACCGTGGACGCCGACGCCACCCCCGGCACCGCCTTCACCTTCCGCTCGACACCGGCCGCGACGCCGGCCGCGCCCTGCGACGACACCAGGTAGTCCGCGCCGAACTGGGAGTCGATCTGGTCGTCGACCGACGCCCGCATCGTCGCGCCCAACACGTTCACCGTCGTGATCAACGCCAGGCCGATCATCAACGCGGCGGCGGTCGCCGCGGTCCGGCGCGGGTTGCGCAGCGCGTTCTGCCTGGCCAACCGGCCCGGCGACCCCAGCAGCCGCGCTGCGGGCGCGCCCAGCACCCGCAGCACCGGCACACTGATCACCGGGGCGAGCATCGCGACACCGATGAACACCGCGAACGCGCCCGCCCCCACCGGCACCACGGCGTTGCCGCCGTCGGCGGTGAGCCCGACACCGATGAGCGCCGCGCCGACGAGCGTCAGCAGCGACCCGAGCGCCACCCGGATCCGCATCGACCGCTGCGGCAACGCCACATCGTCCCGCATCGCCGCCACCGGCGGGATCTTCGCGGCCCGCCGCGCCGGGAAGTACGCCGACACGACCGTCACGACGACCCCGACCACGTACGACCAGATCACCGGCGTCACCGTGAACGTCAACCCGCCGTCGCCCGCGTCACCGACCTGCGACTGCAACATCGTCGCCAGACCCGCCCCGACCAGCAGCCCGAGCGTGGACCCCACGATCCCGACCGCGACGGCCTCACCGATCACCGCCCGCGTCACCTGAGCGCGGGCCGCGCCGACCGCCCGCAGCAGCGCCAGCTCCCGGGTCCGCTGCGCCACCAGCATCGAGAACGTGTTGAAGATGATGAACGCCCCGACGAAGATCGAGATCAGCGCGAACACGAGCAGGAACGTCCGGAAGAAGTTCATCATCGCGGCGATGTCGCTCTTGGCCTCCTCCCGCAGCTTCTCCCCGGTCACGGCCTCCAACCCGTCCGGCAGCACCTTCGCGACCCGGTCGCGCAGCTCCGCCTGCGACGGCCCCGACGACGCCATCTCGATGTCGCTGAAGTAGCCGGGCCTGAGCATCAGCCGCTGCGCCGTCGGGGTGTCGAACGCCGTGAGCGTCGCGCCCATCAGGTTCCCCGCGTCGGCCAACCCCACGATCCGCATCCGCTGCGGCGGCCCCTGCGTGAGGACCCGCACCGTGTCCCCGACGGACAGGTCGCCCTTCTCGGCGGTCCGCTGATCCACGACGACCTCACCCGGCCCCTGCGGCGCCCGGCCCGACGCCAGGTCGTACGACTCGCCGCCGGTCCAGTTCACCCCGAGCTGCGGCGGCCCGTTCTGCGGGGTGCCGATGACCTTTCCGTCCTTGCCGACGACCGCCGCGTACCCATTGACGTTCCCCGTCGGGTTCTTCACCCCCTCAACGCCCCGCAGCGTCGCCAGGAGCGACTCCGGCACCGGCTGCGCCGCCATCCCGTCGTCGTCGCCGTCCACGATCTTCTCGGCCCGCACGTCCACGGCCACGTTCACGCCGACCCGGCTGAACAGCTCGTCGAACTGCTTGTTCATACTGTCGGTGAAGATCAACGTCCCGGCCACGAACGCCACACCGAGGATCACCGACACGGCCGTCAACACCAGCCTGATCTTGTGCGCCGCGAGGTTGCGGAGCGTCACCTTGCCCATCATCGCGCCGCGACCCCCGGCCCCTGTTCGGGGTGCGCGCCCGCGGTGGCCGGCCCGACACCGGACCGGCCGTCGGCGGCGGGCATCGAAGCGCGCCCACCGCCCGTCTCGAAGCCCTTCATCCGCTCCAGGACCCGCTCCGCCGTCGGCCCCACCATCGTGTCGACGATCTGCCCGTCCGTCAGGAACAGCACCTGGTCGGCGTACGCCGCCGCGGACGGGTCATGCGTCACCATCACGATCGTCTGCCCCATCCGCCGCACCGAGTCCCGCAGGAACCCCAGCACCTCCGCGCCGGACCGCGAGTCCAGGTTCCCCGTCGGCTCGTCCGCGAAGATGATCTCCGGGCGGGCGGCGAGCGCCCGCGCGCACGCCACCCGCTGCTGCTGCCCACCCGACAACTCCGTCGGACGGTGCTTCAACCGCGGCCGCAACCCCACCGTGTCGACCACCGCGTCCAGCCACTCCTTCTCCGGCCTGCGGCCCGCGATGTCCATCGGCAGCGTGATGTTCTCCAACGCCGTCAGCGTCGGCACCAGGTTGAACGCCTGGAAGATGAACCCGACCTTGTCGCGCCGCAACCGCGTCAGCTGCTTGTCCTTCAACCGCGTCAGCTCGGTGTCACCGATGAAGACCTCTCCGGAGTCCACCGAGTCCAGGCCCGCCATGCAGTGCATCAGGGTCGACTTCCCCGACCCGGACGGACCCATGATCGCGGTGAACCGGCCGCGGGGAATGCCGACCGTGACCCCGTCGAGCGCGACGACCCGGGCGTCGCCACGCCCGTACACCTTCGCGATCTTCACGGTCCGTGCGGCGAAGTCGCCCGCCCCGGGCGCGGTCGGCGCGCCGGCGGTCGACGGGGCGGTGTTCGTCACGTGAAACTCCCATGTGTAGTGAGCGGAAATTCGCGTCGAGACCGCGCCGAGCCCCCGGCGATCCGACCTTCAAAACACTAGGAGCCCGAAGATCTCCTGAGATGACCCCCAGGAACCGAATCGCCCGTCCACCCGTAGCAGGAGCGACCTGTCACCGGTCGTACCAGCGGAGTAGTCCCGCCCACCGAAAGACAGGGGTGTCTCAGGGGCCGGACCCGCCCCCGCGGCCCGGCGCGGCGCCGCTCACCAGCACCGACACGAGCGCCGGGGTCTCAGGGACATCCCTGAGACCCCGGCGCCCGCCAACACGAAGACAACGACGGGCAGCAAGGGGCAGCAGAGGGGGGCGGCGAGGGGACGTTGTCAGGCGGCGCCGCCGGTCAGCTCTGGCCCGGCCTGCTCAAACCCGTCTCGTACGCGTACACGACCGCCTGCACCCGGTCCCGCAACCCCAGCTTCGCCAGCACGTTCCCCACATGCGTCTTCACGGTCGTCTCACTCACCACGAGCTCCGCCGCGATCTCCGCGTTCGACTGGCCCCGCGCCACATGCGCCAGAACCTCACGCTCCCGCTCGGTCAACGTGTCCAGCCCCGGGGGCGGCTGCTGGTCACGCACCGCCGGCAGCCGCGTCGCGAACCGGTCCAGCAACCGCCGCGTCACCGACGGCGCCACGATCGCGTCCCCCGCCGCCACGATCCGGATCGCCTGGACGAGGTCCTCCGGCGGCGAGTCCTTCAACAGGAACCCGCTCGCCCCCGCCCGCACCGCCTCGATCACGTACTCGTCCAGGTCGAACGTCGTCAGGATCAGCACCCGCGGATCGTGCGACGCCGCGCCCTCCCGGATGATCCGGCGGGTCGCCTCGATCCCGTCCACGCCCGGCATCCGGATGTCCATCAACACCACGTCCGGCAGCAACGACCGCGTCATCTCCACCGCCGCCGCGCCGTCCCCGGCCTCACCCACCACCGCGATGTCCGGCTCCGCCTCCAGGATGAGCCGGAACCCCGTCCGCAGCAACGGCTGGTCGTCGACGAGCAGCACCCGCACCGTCGTCATCGTCCCGCCCCGTCCGCCCGGCGCACCGGGCCGTTCCGGGACGCGCGGGGGGACGTCCCCCCGTCACAGGCCGGTCCGTTCATCGTCACCGCTCCTCGCCTCACAACGCTCCAGCCCACCCTATGGCCCCACCGGACCACACCGCCCGAATCCCACCGTCCAGACTTCCGCCCGGATGCACGCCCGGATGCACGCCCGGATGCACGCCCGGACCGCGCCGACCGGTGCTCACCGCCCGGTTGTCGCCGACCGGACCGGCGGATCCGCGGGCCACCTCACGCCTCCAGCGGGAAACGCGCCCGCACACCGAACCCGCCGCCCACCCGCGGCCCGATCTTCAACTCGCCACCGTACAGCGCCACCCGCTCGTACATTCCCACAAGACCGTGCCCCGTCTTGGCGCCGTCGTCCCCCATGAACGTCGCCGTGCCCCGACCGTCGTCCTCGATCTCCACCGTCAGATCACCGTCCCCGTAGTACAACCGCACCCACGCCCGCGCCTGCGGCCCCGCGTGCTTCAGCGTGTTCGTCAACGCCTCCTGGATCAACCGGAACGCCGCCACGTCCACCCCCGGAGACGGCGGCCGCGCCTCACCCTCGATCCACAGCTGCACCGACAGGCCCGTCTCCCGGACGTGGTCCAGCAGCTCACCGAGATCCCCCAGGCCCGGCTGCGGCGCCAACTCCTGCCCCGCCCGCTCCGCGTCCCGGTCCGTCCGCAGCACCCCCACGATCCGCCGCATCTCGCTCAACGCCGTCCGACCGACCTCCTCGATCGTCGACATCGCCTCCCGGGCACTCCCCGGATCCCGGTCGATGATCCGCCGCGCCGCGCCCGCCTGCACGGTCATCACGCTCACATGATGCGCCACCACGTCGTGCAGCTCCCGCGCGATCCGCGACCGCTCCTCGATCCGCGCCGCCCGCGCGTCCGTGCCCCGCGCCCGCTCCAGCCGCGCCGCCCGATCCTCCAACTCGGCGAAATACGCCCGCCGCAGCCGCAGGTTGCGGCCCAGCACCCACACCCCGGCCACCAACGCGGCATCGGTGATCATCGTCAGCGGCGACGACGACACCGGCAACATCAACAGGAACGTCACGAAGTACCCGAACGCGATCAGCCCGCCGAGCGCGCTCTGCGCCAACCCGCGATACGCCGCCACCGAGTACACCGCCACCAGGAACGCCGCCACGTCCGGCAGCCCCGGCGGATACTCCGCCAGCGCCAGCGCCATCTCACCGCAACAGATCACCAGCAGCACCGTCAGCGGAGCCCGGCGCCGCCACGTCAACGCCAACGTCACCGCCGCGACCAGCAGCGCCGCCCACACGTCCGGGTCACGGAACCGCTCGAACTCCGGAGTCGCCGGAAGCTTCTCCAGGAACAGCTGCGGCAGCCCCACGGCCAGCAGACCCACCGCGAGCAACGCGTCCGCCGCCTGCGGACGCGCCTTGAGCCATGCGCGGAAGGACAGAAGACCACGGATGCGGGGTGACACGACTCTCACCCTAGGAGGTCGCACCAGGTCGTGAGCCCTCCTGAACGCCGATCCGCGGTCCTCCCCAAGGAGGACACGCCTCCCACCGCCGCTCCACCCCCGCACCGGCCCACCCGGACCAGCCCCTGAACAGCGACCGGACCAGTGCCGTGACCGGAGCCGTGACCGGCGGCATGACCGGAAACCCGACCGGCGACACGACCGGAACGATCACAGATCGTCGCGCTCGCGCGCCGGGACCTCCCCACCGCCCCCACCCTCGAGATCCGCCGGCGACGGACGACCCACCGGCCCCACCGGCAACGGCGGGGGAGTGCCCCCGAACTCCGGGCACCGCTCCTTGTGGTCACACCAGTCGCACAACCGACCCGGACGCGGACGCCACTCCCCGCCGTCCATCGCCCGCCGGATCGCCTCCCACAGCGCCTCCACCTTCCGCTGCGTCGCCCGCAGATCCCCCTCATCGGGCGCATACCGCAGAACCTCGCCGTTGCCCAGATACATCAACTGCAACAACCGCGGCACCCGCCCCTGCAACCGCCACAGCACCAACGCGTAGAACTTCATCTGGAACAACGCCCGAGCCTCGAAATCCGCCCGCGGCGCCGTCCCCGTCTTGTAGTCCACGATCCGCACATCACCACTCGGCGCCACATCCACCCGGTCGATGTACCCCCGCAACTTCAACCCCGAATCCAGCACCGTCTCCACGAACAACTCCCGCTCCGCCGGCTCCAACCGCCGCGGATCCTCCAACTCGAAGTACCGCTCCACCATCCGCCGCGCCTGCTCCAACCACTCCGCCCGCTCCGCGTCCCCGGCCTCCCCGTCCCCGAACAACGCCGCCAACTCCGGCTCCGCCGCCAACAGCCGCTCCCACTCCGGACCCACCAACTCCACCGCCGCCGACGCCGTCCGCCCACCCCGCGGAAGATCGAACAACCGCTCCAGCACCGCGTGCACCAGCGTCCCCCGCGCCGCCGCCGCACTCGGCCGCTCCGGCAACCGATCGATCACCCGGAACCGATACAACAACGGACACGTCATGAAATCGCTCGCCCGCGACGGCGACAACGACCCGACCACCTCCACACCCACCGACCCCGCCGAACCCGCGGCAGCCACCGACTCCACCGACTCCACCGACTCCACCGGCCCGGTCGACCCGGTCGCCTCACCGCCGCCGCCAGCGGACGGAACGCACGCCTCACTACCCGCCTCGGTCGTCGTCATGGCACAGCACACTAGGCCACACCCCCGACGAAATCCCGCACCCCGACGCCCCCACCCGCACACCACCACCCGGCCCCACCCACCGGGGCCGTAGCATCGGTAGCGTGACACACAGCGCGCCCCCGACCGAGGGCAAGACGCCCGCCGGCGGCCCCGGCCACGACAACGGCCCCACACCACGGCCCGGCCTCCTCATGGGCCGCCTCCTCGGCGTCCCCATCTACGTCTCGCCCAGCTGGTTCCTGGTCGCCGCCCTCGTCACCGTCATGTTCGAAGGACAGGTCCACGACGTCGTCGAACGCCCCGTCAGCTACCTCGTCGCGTTCCTCTACGCCGTCCTCCTCTACGGCTCCGTCTTCGTCCACGAACTCAGCCACGCCGTCACCGCCCGCGTCTTCGGCCTCCCCGTCCGATCCGTCACCCTCCACATCCTCGGCGGCGAGACCTCCATCGAACGCGAGGCCCCCACCCCCGGACGCGAATTCCTCATCGCCTTCGCCGGCCCCCTCGTCAACCTCGTCCTCGCCGGCCTCGGCCTCCTCACCCACGCCCTCCTCCCACTCCCCGACGTCGCCCTCCTCCTCGTCGACGCCCTCACCTTCGCCAACCTCCTCGTCGGCGTCTTCAACCTCCTCCCCGGCCTCCCCCTCGACGGCGGACGCCTCGTCCGCGCCGCCGTCTGGAAGGCCACCGGACGCGCCCGCAGCGGCGCCATCATCGCCGGCTGGGTCGGCCGCGGCGTCGCCCTCGCCACCCTCGTCGCCGGCGCCTTCCTCGCCACCTACGGCACCGGCGACGACGGCGGCATCGGCTGGCTCGCCCTCCTCTGGTCCGCCCTCGTCGCCTCCTTCATCTGGGTCGGCGCCACCCACGCCATCCGCGCCGAACACGTCCGCGACCGCATCCCCCTCCTGTCCGCCCGCCGCCTCGCCCGCCGCGCCACCCTCGTCACCGCCGACGTCCCCCTCGCCGAAGCCGTCCGCCGCGCCCAGGAAGACCACGCCGGCGCCATCGTCATCGCCGACCACGACGGACGACCCCTCGGCCTCGTCAACGAGAAGGCCGTCACCGCCACCCCCCACCACCGCCGCCCCTGGGTCACCGCGGGCGACCTCTCCCGCGGCATCGACGACGACCTCACCCTCCCCGCCGACATCTCCGGCGACGACCTCATGGACGCCCTCCGCCGCGCCCCCGCCTCCGAATACCTCCTCGTCGAACCCGACGGCCGCGTCTACGGCGTCCTCGCCACCACCGACATCGACCGCGCCTTCACCGGCATCTGACCCCACCGCACAGACCCCGGCCGACCCCCGAACCCACCCCCACCCCGACCGGCCCGAACGTCCCACGCCCGCCGCTAGCCTTGACATTCATGAGCGAACCCCAGCCGAACGGCGCCACCACCCCCACCACACGCCGCACACCCCACGGCCCGTTCCGCCCCGGCGACCAGGTTCAGCTCACCGACCCCAAAGGCCGCATCAACACCATCACCCTCCAACCCGGCAAGCTCTACCACTCCCACAAAGGCTCCGTCCCCCACGACGCCATCATCGGCAACCCCGAAGGCACCGTCTACCGCTCCACCGGCGGCGTCGAATACCTCGCCTTCCGTCCCCTCCTCGCCGACTTCGCCCTCCGCATGCCCCGCGGCGCCGCCGTCGTCTACCCCAAGGACGCCGCCCAGATCATCGCCATGGCCGACATCTTCCCCGGCGCCCGCGTCGTCGAGGCGGGAGCCGGATCCGGCGCCCTCAGCTGCTTCCTCCTCCGCGCCGTCGGCGAACACGGCCTCCTCTCCTCCTACGAACGCCGCCCCGACTTCGCCGACATCGCCCGCACCAACGTCGAAAAGTTCTTCGGCGCCCCCCACCCCGCCTGGCGCCTCACCGTCGGCTCCCTCGAACACCACCTCACCGAAACCGACATCGACCGCGTCGTCCTCGACATGCTCGCCCCCTGGGAATGCCTCGACACCGCCGCCCAGGCCCTCGTCCCCGGCGGCATCCTCTGCGCCTACATCGCCACCACCACCCAGATGTCCCGCGTCGTCGAAGACCTCCGCGCCCACGGCCGCTTCGCCGAACCCACCGCCTCCGAGACCATGCTCCGCACCTGGCACGTCGACGGCCTCGCCGTCCGCCCCGACCACCGCATGATCGGCCACACCGGCTTCCTCGTCACCGCCCGCCGCCTCGCCGACGGCGTCACCCCACCCGCCCGACGCCGCCGCCCCGCCAAAGCCGCCCACCCCGCCCCCGACGAACCCGCCACCCGCGAACCCGCGCCCGCCCCCGCCACACCCGAACCCGCCACGCCGGGACTCGCCACGCCCGGGCACACCACCGAGTCGTAGATCACACCCCGCCCCCACACCCCACGACACGACCCCCGCACCCACCACGACACCCCGGAATCCCACCCCCCGCACCAGCCAACCCCCAAACCCACCACGACACCCCACCCAACCCCCACAAACCCCCAGGTCCACGCCCCGTAACCCCCCGCCCCACACCGCCCCCACGACACCCCTCCCAACCCCCGCGGAACCCCACCGCACGACACGAACACCGAATGGGCAGGTTACGGAAGCCCTCCAGATAGGTAGGGTCTCAGTAGGTCGTCGGCTCTTCATGAGGAGGTGACGGGGCGTGGCCGCTCGTGACGACGCTGGGGCGCGAAGGGCGCAGCACGAAAAGGAGGTCAGGGACCTCCAAACACAGATCTCCTTCCTGGAGGAGGAGATCTCCGTGCTGCGCCGCAAGCTCGCGGAATCCCCCCGCCAAGTACGTGTTCTGGAAGAACGCCTCCATGAGGCACAGGCCAACCTGGCCGCCGTAACCGGTCAGAACGAGCGTCTCGTAGCGACCCTCAAGGAGGCTCGCGAACAGATCGTGGCGCTCAAGGAGGAGGTCGACAGGCTCGCACAACCACCATCCGGGTTCGGAGTCTTCCTCGAGGCCCGCGACGATGGAACGATCGACATCTTCACCGGCGGACGCAAACTCCGCGTCAACGTCAGCCCCGCCGTCGACGTCGACGAACTCCAACGCGGCCAAGAGGTCATGCTCAACGAGGCCCTCAACGTCGTCGAAGCCCTCGCCTTCGAAGAACAAGGCGAAGTCGTCATGCTCAAAGAGCTCTTCGACGACGGCGAACGCGCCCTCGTCATCGCACACGCCGACGAGGAACGCGTCGTCAAACTCGCCGAACCCCTCCGCGGAGTCCCCCTCCGCGCAGGCGACTCCCTCATGCTCGAACCCCGCTCCGGATACGCCTACGAGAAAATCCACAAGGCGGAGGTCGAAGAACTCGTCCTCGAAGAGGTCCCCGACATCTCCTACAACGAGATCGGCGGACTCGGCTCACAGATCGAAATGATCCGCGACGCCGTCGAACTGCCCTACCTGCACGCCGACCTCTTCCGCGAACACCAACTCAGGCCCCCCAAGGGCGTCCTCCTCTACGGACCCCCCGGATGCGGCAAGACCCTCATCGCCAAGGCCGTCGCCAACTCCCTCGCCAAACAGGTCGCGGAGAAGACCGGCCAAGAAGGCAAGAGCTTCTTCCTCAACATCAAGGGCCCCGAACTCCTCAACAAATACGTCGGCGAAACAGAACGCCACATCCGACTCGTCTTCCAGCGCGCCCGCGAAAAGGCCTCCGCCGGAACCCCCGTCATCGTCTTCTTCGACGAGATGGACTCCATCTTCCGCACCCGCGGATCCGGAGTCTCCTCCGACGTCGAGAACACCATCGTCCCCCAACTCCTCAGCGAGATCGACGGAGTCGAAGGCCTCGAGAACGTCATCGTCATCGGCGCCTCCAACCGCGAGGACATGATCGACCCCGCGATCCTCCGCCCCGGCCGCCTCGACGTCAAAATCAAAATCGAACGACCCGACGCCGAAGCCGCCAAGGACATCTTCTCCAAATACATCCTCGAGGGACTCCCACTCCACCCGGACGACGTCAAGGAACACGGCGGCTCCGCGGACGCCACCGTCGAAGCCATGATCCAGCGCACCGTCGAACGCATGTACGCCGAAACCGAGGAGAACCGTTTCCTCGAAGTCACCTACGCCAACGGTGACAAAGAAGTCCTCTACTTCAAGGACTTCAACTCCGGCGCCATGATCCAGAACATCGTCGACCGCGCCAAGAAAATGGCCATCAAACAATTCCTCGACACCGGGCAGAAGGGCCTGCGCGTCACCCACCTCCTGGCCGCCTGCGTCGACGAGTTCAGCGAGAACGAAGACCTCCCCAACACCACCAACCCCGACGACTGGGCCCGCATCTCCGGCAAGAAGGGCGAACGGATCGTCTACATCCGCACCCTCGTCTCCGGAACCAAGGGCGCGGAAGCCGGCCGATCCATCGACACCGTCGCCAACACCGGCCAATACCTCTGACACACCCCCTGGCACGACACGCGCGGCGGCCTCAACACCCGAGGCCGCCGCGCAGCCATGCCCCGCCACACCCCCCACCAAGCCCCGGCCGCGTGCCCCCACCCCCCGCGCCCCGATAGGCTCGACGATATGAGTGTTCGGCGGGTGATGGGCATCGAGACCGAGTACGGCATCTCCGTACCCGGACAGCCAGGGGCCAACGCGATGGTGACCTCCTCCCAGGTCGTCAACGCCTACCTCGCGGCATCAGCGGCACGCGCCCGCAGAGCCCGCTGGGACTTCGAAGAGGAGAACCCCCTCCGCGACGCCCGCGGCTTCGACCTCGCCCGCGAGGTCGCCGACCCCACCCAACTCACCGACGAAGACCTCGGCCTCGCCAACGTCATCCTCACCAACGGCGCCCGCCTCTACGTCGACCACGCCCACCCCGAATACTCCGCACCCGAATGCACCAACCCCCGCGACGCCGTCATCTGGGACAAAGCCGGAGAACGCGTCATGGCCGACGCCGCCCAACGCGCCGCCATGGTCCCCGGCACCCACCCCATCCAGCTCTACAAGAACAACACCGACAACAAGGGCGCCTCCTACGGCTGCCATGAGAACTACCTCATGCGCCGCGAAACCCCCTTCGCCGACATCGTCCGCCACCTCACCCCCTTCTTCGTCTCCCGCCAGGTCGTCACCGGCGCCGGACGCGTCGGCATCGGCGTCGACGGACGCGGCGACGGCTTCCAAATCAGCCAACGCGCCGACTTCTTCGAAGTCGAAGTCGGCCTCGAAACCACCCTCAAACGCCCCATCATCAACACCCGCGACGAACCCCACGCCGACCCCGAGAAATACCGCCGTCTCCACGTCATCATCGGCGACGCCAACATGGCCGAACTCTCCACCTACCTCAAACTCGGCACCACCTCACTCGTCCTCGCCATGATCGAAGACGGCTTCCTCACCGTCGACCTCTCCGTCGACATGCCCGTCGCCGCACTCCGCGCCGTCTCCCACGACCCCACCTGCAAACACCAGCTCACCCTCCGCGACGGCCGCAAGATGACCGCCGTCCAACTCCAGATGGAATACCTCGAACAGTCCCGCAAATACGTCGAAGACCGCTTCGGCTCCGACGTCGACGAAATGACCAAGGACGTCCTCGACCGCTGGGAATCCGTCCTCCACCGCCTCGGCGACGACCCCATGCAACTGTCCCGCGAACTCGACTGGGTCGCCAAACTCTCCCTCCTAGAGGGCTACCGCAGCCGCGACGGCATCGACTGGTCCCACCCGCGCCTCCAACTCGTCGACCTCCAGTACACCGACATCCGCCCCGACAAGGGCCTCTACAACCGCCTCGTCGACCGCGACCGCATCGACCGCGTCGTCACCGAAACCGAAGTCCAGGCCGCCGTCGAGGACCCGCCCGAGGACACCCGCGCCTACTTCCGCGGCCGCTGCCTGCGCCAGTACGCCGACTCCGTCGCCGCCGCCTCCTGGGACTCCGTCATCTTCGACGTCCCGGGCCGCGAATCCCTCCAGCGCGTCCCGACCCTGGAGCCGCTACGCGGCACCAAGCAGCACGTGGGCGCCCTCCTGGACCGCTGCCGCACCGCGGCCGACCTCGTCGCCACCCTCACCGGCCAGAGCTGAGCAGAGCCACAGCGCCCGCCCGCGAGCGTCGCCGACCGCATCGCCCCTCACCGGCACGACCTCAGCGCACCCCTCCCCACTTGGGCATCGGCGGGGGCGTGAGGATCGCTGTTGGGGCAGCCGCTCCCGGTCGGTGAGAGCGCCAGCTTTTACGGTCGACGGCCGCACCGTGCTCTGGAAACCGTCCCCACACCACCCGAGCACGGCGACCTCCTCAACCTCGGCTACAGATACGGCCCATCCCCCTCAATCCGGGACAAGCACCCACCACCTGGCCGACACCGCGTTCCCGCACGCCCCCGGGAGAGCGAGGCACAGGCCGGACGTCGAGAGGGGCGCGACGCGCACCATTGGGCGTCGTTCAACGGCCGACGGCGTCGGCGGCGCGCAGGATGGCGTCGCTGGGCAGGCCCTGATGCTTCGCCGCGAGGAGGAGGTCGCACCCGGAGGCGCCCGCTCTCGCCCGGCACAGCCCGTCCAGGGCTCATCGAGGGCTGAGGCCCCTGAACCCCGCTGTCCTGCGAACCCCGCCGTCCTAAGCCAGACGCCGCCATCCGCCGTCCTCCGTCCCGGCGCGACCCATTGGATAGTTGAGCTATCGAGCGTTCGCTAGCATCCTGACCTGCGCAAACATCGGATGTCTCGGTATCGTGACCGCTATGCCCGTTTCAGTGGTCGATCGGCGGGCGATAACCCGAGCATGCCCCCGGCCCCCGGGACGGAAGCGGCGAAACGGATGTTCAAGATCCGCTCGCCGTCGAAGATCGGAGATAGGGTCGAGAGCACCGGCAGAGCGGAGGTACGGAATGGCCACGAAGGACACCGGCGGTCAGAAGCAGACCACGCGGCGCACGGAAGAGGTCGAGGAGACCGAGGCCACGACCACCGAAGACGTGCAAGAGCGCCAGGACAAGCTCACCGATGACGTGGACTCAATTCTGGACGAAATAGACGAAGTACTAGAAGAGAACGCAGAAGACTTCGTCCGCGCGTATGTGCAAAAAGGCGGACAATAACGGACAAATCGGACATTCGAGAGAGCGTCCAGAGAATGGTGAACTCTGGCGATCCTCGTAAAACTTAAAATGGCAGTAAGGGCATGGGCGGGCTGCTAAAGTCCCGCCCATGTCTTCGAAAAGGTGTCTCGATTGCGGCGAGGTCAAGTCCGCCGTGGAGTTCTGGAAGCTCAGGTCCTCCAAGGACGGGCTGGCCCACTACTGCAAGCCCTGTTTCGGCTTGCGAAACAGTCGGTCATATCGGAAAAAGCAGGCAGAAGCGGGGAAAGTGGCGAGGCCGTATCGAAGACACTCGGACGTTCCAGAGGGGAAGAAGTACTGTCCGCGGTGCAGAGAGATCAAGTCTGTCACCGACTTCGGAAGTAATCGGGCGCACAAGTCCGGGCTTGCTGATTATTGCCGTCCGTGTCATACCCGGGTGATGACGGAGATCAGGAACCGCAACCACGGGAGCACCCGCAACTACCTGCTCAAGCTTCGGTACGGCGTGACGGAGGAGCAGGTGGATCAGATGATCGCCGAGCAGGGCGGCGTCTGTGCCATCTGTCTTCGCGCGGACGCCGAGCACGTCGACCACGATCACCTGACGGGGCTCGTGCGTCGCGTCCTGTGCTTCAAGTGCAATGGCGGGCTGGGGCAGTTTCACGACGACCCCGACCGTCTCCGCCTGGCGGCGGACTATCTGGAACTGCGCGGGTCGCACGCTCGGCGTATGCGCATCGAGATCGGCGCTCCGGTGTTCGGCGGTCCCGACCGTGTGCGCTGGGACCCGGAGTGGCGGACGAGGGGCGCGGCCGCGAGGTCGGCTCGGCACTATCACCTGCGCCAGAAGTACGGCATCAACGACGAGGACACGGAGTGGCTTCTGAAGGTGCAGGTGGGTCTGTGCGGGGTGTGCTTCGACTTCCCTGCCGAGCACGTCGATCACGATCATGTGTCCGGTTCGGTGCGCGGGTTGGCGTGTTCGGGCTGTAACACGGGCATGGGGCAGTTGCGGGACGATCCGATCGCGCTTCGTCGTGCTGCGGACTACGTGACGGGTCGGCTCGTGCGGACGGTGACGGGTGAGGACGGCCGGGAGCGGTTGTCGTTGACGGTGCCGGACGTCGATCCGGTCACGGTTCCGAAGGGCGGGTGGAAGGCGATCTGGGAGGAGGACGGTCGGTACCGGAAGCGGACGTTGCCGTTCGATGAGGAGCTCGACATGCCGACGTGGGGTGGCGCGGGCCCGGAGGGGGTTGTGCCGTCCGTGTGAGTCCGTCCGTGGGGCCGGGCCCGGTGGGTGGGGTGTGGTTCGCCGTGGGCGGACTTGCCCGGGGATCGGGTGGCATGCGCGGGGGCGACCTTGAACAGTAGGGTCGTAGTCGTCCGTGCCGGTGGGGCCCGTGAGGGTGCCGGTGCCATGCTGGAGGGAAGGGAGTCGCGTGGCGTCCCATGATTCGCAGTTCGGGCGTCTGCCGGGTTTGTTCGCGAGCCCGGACACGTCGTCGTTCACGGAGTTCTTGGGGTCGTACTCTCCGGAGTTGCTGCCCGGTCGGCGGACGCCGCCGTCGTCGCGGGTGGGGGATGACATCCCGCATGGGACGACGATCGTTGCGGTGAGCTTCCCCGGTGGGGTGGTGGTCGCGGGGGATCGTCGGGCGACGGCGGGGAATGTGATCGCGCAGCGGGACATCGAGAAGGTGTTCCGGGCGGATGAGTTCTCGGCGATCGCGATCGCGGGGACGGCGGGGATCGGGCTCGAGATGGTGCGCTTGTTCCAGGTGGAGCTGGAGCACTACGAGAAGCGTGAGGGCCGGACGCTGTCGGTGGAGGGCAAGGCGAACCGGCTGGCGACGATGGTGCGGCAGAACCTGGGGATGGCGATGCAGGGTCTGGCGGTGGTTCCGTTGTTCGCCGGGTATGACGAGGAGCGGGACGAGGGGCGGATCTTCTCGTACGATCCGGCGGGTGGCCGGTACGAGGAGCGGGACTTCTACTCGGTGGGGTCGGGTTCGGTGTTCGCGCGGGGGGCGTTGAAGAAGCTGTATCGCGAGGACCTGTCGGCGGAGGACGCGGGGCTGGTGTGCGTGCAGGCGCTGTACGACGCGGCCGATGACGACTCGGCGACGGGTGGGCCCGATCTGACGCGGGGGATCTTTCCCGTGGTGGCGTCGGTGACGTCGGAGGGGTATCGCCGGTTGGGCGAGGACGAGGTGGGCGCGTTGGCGCGGGCCGTCGTGGATGGTCGTTACGAGTCGCCGGGCGGGCCGACCGCCCCGCTGCGTTAGAAGGGATCCAGTTCGGTGTCCATGCCGTTCTATGTGTCGCCCGAACAGCAGATGAAGGACAAGGCGGATTATGCGCGTAAGGGTATCGCGCGTGGTCGCAGTGTCGTGGTTCTGCAGTATGACGATGGCATCTTGTTCGTGGCGGACAATCCGTCGCGGGCGTTGCACAAGATCAGTGAGATTTATGATCGGATCGCGTTCGCGGCGGTGGGGAAGTACAACGAGTTCGAGAATCTTCGGCTGGGCGGTGTGCGGTACGCCGATATCAACGGGTACCAGTATGACCGTCGTGATGTGACGGCGCGGGGGTTGGCGAACGTGTACGCGCAGTCGCTGGGGACGATCTTCACGGAGACGAACAAGCCGTACGAGGTGGAGCTGGTCGTCGCGGAGGTGGGTGATGACGCGGAGACGGATCAGATCTACCGGTTGACGTTCGATGGTTCGGTGGCGGACGAGCACGGTTATGTGGCGATGGGGGGTCAGGCGGACGCGGTGGCGCAGTCGTTGAAGGACGGTTACCGGGAGGGGGCGTCGTTGGCTTCGGCGTTGCGGACGGCGGTGCGGGCGTTGGAGGCGCAGGATTCGGAGCGGCGTTTGGAGGCGACGTCGCTGGAGGTGGCGGTGCTGGATCGTAACCGTGAGCATCGGTTGTTCCGGCGGTTGTCGGCGGCGCGGATCGGTGATCTGTTGTCGGCGGCGGACGAGGGCGCGTCGGGGGGCGCGTCGGGTGGTTCGGGGCCGGGTGCCGGTGAGGGTGGCGAGGGTGTGGAGGGTGCCGACGGGGGTTGATCTGGGCGTGTTCGCTCTGCCGGGGTGGTGGGGCGTGTGGGTGTTCGGGTGGGTTCGGGCCCGTCGCCGGGGGTGGTGTCGGCTGCTCCTGTGGCGGCGGGCCTGTCGTGTGTGCGGTGGTTGTGATGTTCAGGGGAACCTGTCGGTGGGAGAGACTGCCAAGTCGGGTCTGGGCCGCATAGGGTCGGGGTGTGGACAGGCGCATCTTTGGGCTTGAGAACGAGTACGGCGTCACTTGCACCTTCCGGGGGCAGCGGCGGTTGTCACCGGACGAGGTGGCGCGCTATCTGTTCCGGCGGGTGGTGTCGTGGGGTCGGAGCAGCAATGTGTTCCTGCGTAACGGGGCGCGGTTGTACCTGGATGTGGGGAGTCATCCGGAGTATGCGACGCCGGAGTGCGACAGTGTCGTGGATCTGGTGACGCATGACAAGGCGGGTGAGCGGATCCTGGAGGGGCTGCTGGTCGATGCGGAGCGGCGGTTGCGGGAGGAGGGCATCGCGGGGGACATCTATCTGTTCAAGAACAACACGGATTCGGCGGGGAACTCGTACGGCTGCCATGAGAATTATCTGGTGGGGCGGCATGGTGAGTTCGGGCGGTTGGCGGATGTGCTGATTCCGTATCTGGTGACGCGTCAGATCATCTGTGGTGCGGGGAAGGTGTTGCAGACGCCGCGTGGTGCGGTGTACTGCGTGTCGCAGCGGGCGGAGCACATCTGGGAGGGTGTGTCGTCGGCGACGACGCGGTCGCGGCCGATCATCAATACGCGGGATGAGCCGCATGCGGATGCGGAGCGGTTCCGTCGGCTTCATGTGATCGTCGGTGACTCGAACATGAGTGAGACGACGATGTTGTTGAAGGTGGGGGCGACGGATCTGGTGTTGCGGATGGTGGAGGCGGGGGTGGTGATGCGTGATCTGACGTTGGAGAATCCGATTCGGGCGATCCGTGAGGTGAGTCATGACATGACGGGTCGTCGTAAGGTGCGGTTGGCGAATGGTCGGGAGGCCAGTTCGCTGGAGATTCAGAAGGAGTATTTCGGTAAGGCGCGGGATTTCGTGGACGCGCGTGGTGGGGACGCGACGGCGAAGCGTGTGTTGGAGTTGTGGGAGCGGACGTTGCGGGCGGTGGAGACGGGGGATCTGGACCTGGTGGCGCGGGAGATCGACTGGGTGACGAAGTACAAGCTGATCGAGCGGTATCGGCGGAAGTATGATCTGCCGTTGTCGTCGCCGCGTGTGGCGCAGTTGGATCTGACATATCACGATGTGCATCGTGAGCGGGGTTTGTATTACTTGTTGGAGCGGCGCGGGTCGGTGGAGCGGGTGTCGCGGGATCTGGACATTTTCGAGGCGAAGTCGGTGCCGCCGCAGACGACGCGGGCGCGGTTGCGGGGGGAGTTCATTCGGAAGGCGCAGGAGAAGCGGCGTGACTTCACGGTGGACTGGGTGCATTTGAAGTTGAACGATCAGGCGCAGCGGACGGTGTTGTGCAAGGACCCGTTCCGGTCGGTGGACGAGCGGGTGGACAAGTTGATCGCGGGGATGTGAGGGGCTCGCGGGGGCGGGTCGTGTGCTGTGCGTGACCGTCCGGTGACGGGGGCGGTAGGGTGACGCGCGGAGCTTTTCGTCCCTGTGAAGGGTTGTTGTATGTGGCGTGGGGTCCGGTTGTTGTGGCTGGTCGTCGTGGTGTTGGTGGTGTCGGCGTGTTCGGGTGGTGGTGCTGAGGTCGGTGTTGTGGTGCGTGGGGATTTCGGGCGTGTGCCGGAGGTGCGGTTTCCGGAGGGGGCGCCGTCGGGTTCGTTCGCGGTGCGGACGTTGGTGGAGGGGCGGGGCGCCGCGGCGCGGAGGGGTGATCTGGTGGTGGCGGATTATGTGGGTTATCGGTGGAACGGGGGTGGGCGGAGGCTGTTGGCGAGTAGTTACGCGGAGGGGCGGCCGGGGGCGTTTCCGACGGGTCGGTTGGTGCGGGGGTTGACGCGGGCGTTGGTGGGGGCGCGTCCGGGGTCGCGTGTGGTGGCGCGGATTCCGCCGGAGGACGGTTTCGGTGTGGAGGGTGATCCGGGGCGTCGGGTGGGTGCGGGTGACACGTTGGTGTACGTGCTGGATGTGCGGGCGGTGTATTCGCGTGGGGCGGGTCCGCGTGGGGTGCGGGAGGCGCCGTTGGAGGACGGGGGTCTGCCGCGGGTGGGGGAGGGGGCTGCGGGTGGGGCGCCGGTGGTGACGGTGCCGCGGGTGGCGCCGCCGGAGGGTTTGCGGGTGCGGGCGTTGGTGCGGGGTGACGGTCCGGTGGTGCGGGACGGGCAGTTGGCGGTGGTGCATTTCGCGGGGGTGTTCTGGCGTGACGGGAGGGTGTTCGATTCGTCGTGGGCGGCGGGTCGTCCGTCCGGGGTGGTGCTCGGGTCCGGTCAGGTGATCGAGGGGTGGGAGCGGGGGCTGGTGGGGCAGCGGGTGGGGAGTCGGGTGTTGTTGGTGGTGCCGCCGTCGTCGGGGTACGGGGCGAAGGGTTTGGCGCGGTTCGGGATCAGGGGTGATGACACGTTGGTGTTCGTGGTGGATCTGTTGGGCGCGCACTGACGGCGGCGGCGTCCGGCGGCGCGCTTCGCCGGGCCGGTGCGCGTAGCGGGTCACTTCGTGAGGGCGCTCGGGGGCGTGTGCGGGCCACGCGCGGCGGCGACGGCGCCGATTCCCCCCGGAGGTCGGTCGATGGCGTGGTCCCGGGTGGTTGCCGGGCGTGTTCTCTATTGGGGACGTTGGTTGTTCTTAGACTGGTGGGGTGGAGGACATCGAGGCGATCGCGCTGTTGCAGGATCCGGTGCGGCGGCGGTTGTACGAGTTCGTCGCGGCGCGGGGTCGTGAGGTGGGGCGGAACGAGGCGGCGGAGGTGGTGGGTGTGGCGCGGACGTTGGCGGCGTTCCATCTGGACAAGTTGGTCGGTGCGGGGTTGTTGGAGGTGGGGAGTAGGCGGTTGACGGGCCGGTCGGGGCCGGGGGCGGGGCGTCCGGCGAAGGTGTACCGGTTGTCGGCGGTGGAGCGGGGGGTGTCGGTGCCGGCGCGGGACTATCGGACGGCGGCGGGGCTGCTGGCGGAGGCGGCGGAGTCGGGGGGCCTCGATCGGGAGGTGTGGGAGGTGGCGCGGCGCCGGGGGAGGGCGTTGCGGGGTCCTGCGGGGACGTGGAGCGGTTTGGACGAGGTGCAGGGGGTTTTGGCGGAGCGGGGTTATGGGCCTGTCCGTGATGAGGACGGCGCGGTGGTTCGGATGCGGAACTGTCCGTTCGGGGCGGTGGCGGAGGAGTTCCCGCCGTTGGTGTGCGGGATGAATCTGGCGTTGCTGGAGGGGTTGGTGGAGGGGTCGGGGGTGCGGGTGCGGCTGGATCCGCGGCCGGGGTGGTGTTGCGTGGTGGCCGAAGATTCTAAAAACAACGAAGATTGACATAGAAGAGGCGGCGTGGTGGAGTGATCTCCATGACCGCTCACGACGCCGCCCGGCACCATCTGGCCCAGTTCAACGTCGCGACGCTGCACCGTCCGCTGGACGACCCGCGCCTGGCGGGCTTCGTCGAGCTGCTCGACCCGGTCAACGCGCTCGCCGACGCCGCGCCCGGGTTCGTGTGGCGGCTGGTGGAGGAGGGCATGCCGGACGCGACCCGGCTGCGTCCCGCCGGCGCCGACGTGATCATCAACTTCTCGGTGTGGGAGTCGGTCGAGGCGCTGTGGGACTTCGCCTACCGCAGCGGCCACCTGGAGGTGATGCGGCGGCGCCGGGAGTGGTTCCGGCGGCACGCGGAGGCGCATCTGGTGCTGTGGTGGATTCCCGCGGGGCACGTCCCGACGGTGGAGGAGGCGATGGAGCGGCTGCGGACGGTCCGCGAGCACGGTCCGACGCCCCAGGCGTTCACGTTCAACGCGTCCTACACCGCCGAGGAGGCGGCCGCGGGCCGCCCGGCCGGGTGAGCGCGGTCCGGGGGACGCTCGGGCGCGGTCCCGGGGCGCCCGAGCGCGGGCCGGGGGTGCCGTGGCGCGGTGCGGGGGTCAGGCGAGGAGGGCGGCGGTGTGGCGGCCCGCGGCCGCGGCGGTGAGGAAGTAGGCGAGGTCCTCGTCGAGGCGGCGGCCCATGGTGGACAGCCGGACGCCCCAGTCCTTCTCCGCGGCGCCGAGGACGTCCCGCAGGCCGTCGACGGCGACGGGGACGAGCCGGTGCCGGTCGCCGAGCGGTGCGGCGCCGGCGGCGACGCGGGCGCCGAACTCGCCGCCGAGTTCGGGGACGGGGATGTCGGCGGCGGCGAGGGCGACGCGTCCGTAGGCGGTGAGGGAGTGGTGGGAGACGCCGAGGTGGCGTTCGCGTCCGTCGCCCTGGCTGACGCGCAGGGTCCCGACGGGTCGTCCGCCGAGCACCGACGCGGCGTTGAGGGCCTCGCCCGCCGTGACGCCCGAGAACCCCCACCGGGTGCCCGTGCCGAGGTTCCCGGGGCCCTGGGCGACGACGGCGACGTCGGCGTTCAGGACGAGCCGGGCGGCGAGGAGCCCGGTGTGGACGGTGACGGTCTCGAGGTCGCCGCCGAACGCCTGCCCGACGGTGACGGTGGCGGCGAGGGCACCCGCGTCCCTGAGACGGGCGATCGACATGGAGAACCAGGACGGCAACGCCCCGCCGTCCGGCATGACGTACACGACGCGCGTGGACGGTCGTTCGGCAAGGAGCGCGGCGAGGATCGGCGGTAGCGCGGAGTGCAGGTCGGCGACGACGACGGGCATGCCGTCCACGCTGTCGGCGTCGCGGAGGACGCCGTGGTGGGGGGAGTCCTGCTCGTCGGCGCCGAGGACGGTGGCCTGCAACGGCGTGTAGCGGGCCTTGACGAGGTGGCCGGGGCCGGACGGGTCGGGCGGGAGCCGGTCGGGGATCGCGACGACCATGGCGTATCCGCCGGTGCCGAGGCCCATCGCCAGGGCGGTGGTGTTGAGCAGGACGGTGTCTCCCGCCTCGGGGCGTCCCACCAGGGCGGGGTAGGCCAGGGCGCGGCAGGTGCCGTCGCCGTCGATCGAGACGGCCAGTTCGACCGCCCCGGGCCATTCTCGGCGGACTTCCTCGACCGTGCCTCTGCGCCATCGGATCACACCGGACAACGTAGTGCAGCGGGGACGCGGGCACAGCCGGTCGTGGCCGGCCGTGAGCCGGGAGGCGGCAGAAGTGAGCGGCGCGTCCCCGGGTCGTCGTCGTCCCCGGTCGGAGTGACATCGGGGTGACATCGGAGTGACAGAGGGGAAAGTCGAGGCGATGCCCGGCAAGTCGGCGATCTCCTGCTGTGGAGGGAGCCAGGTCCGGTAGCGTGTCGTGCGGGGAAGGGGGTCACATGTCACGGCGCAAGACCGAGCGACTGTTGAACCTGGTCGTCTGCCTGCTCGCCACGCGGCGGTACCTCACGGCCGAGCAGATCCGCCGGGCGGTGCCGGGCTACCCCGACTCCGACGAGGCGTTCAAGCGGATGTTCGAGCGGGACAAGGAAGAGCTGCGTGAGCTCGGCGTCCCGCTGGAGGTGGGGAGTGACCAGCAGGGCGGCGGCGGTGAGGAGATCGGGTACCGGATCCCGCCGCAGGCGTACGAGCTGCCCGACATCCACCTGACACCCGACGAGGCGGCCGTGCTCGGCCTGGCCGCGCGGGTGTGGCGGCGGGCGAGCATGGCCGAGGCGGCGTCCGGGGCGTTGCTGAAGCTGCGGGCCGCGGGCGTGGAGACGGACGTGCCGAACGGGGTCGGGATCGAGCCCAGGGTCAGCACGGGCGAACCGGCGTTCCCGGCGCTGTGGGAGGCGGTCCGCGACGGCCGGCCGGTCGCGTTCGACTACCAGGGGATCGGGCGGACGTCGGTGGCGCGGCGGCACCTGGACCCGTGGGGCGTGGTGTCGCGGCGGGGCCGCTGGTACGTGGTCGGGTTCGACCGTGACCGCGACGAGCAGCGGGTGTTCCGGCTGAGCCGGATCGTCGGGGACGTGAAGACGATCGGGCCCGCCGGGTCGGTCACCGTGCCCGAGGGTGTGGACGTGCGGCGCATCGCGTTCGACTGGGGCGATCCGGTGAGCGAGCCGCGGCCGGCGACGGTGCGGTTGCGGGCCGGTGCGGCGCAGGGCCCGCGGCGGTGGGCGCGCGACGTGCGGCCCGTGGAGGACGGGGCCTGGGACGAGGCGACCCTGACGTTCCGTGACGCGGAGCGGTTCGCCCCCTACCTGGCGAGGTTCGCCGACGACGTCGTCGTCCTGGACCCGCCGGATCTTCGGGAGGCCGTCATCCACCAGTTGAAGTCGGTGCTGGCCGCCGACACCCCCCGCACGGCGCACGGCGCCGCGCAGGGGGCCGCGCCGGAGGCGGTGAGCGGGCGATGAGCGCCCCGGCCACCTCCACGCACCGGCTGGCGCGGCTGCTGGCGCTCGTCCCGTACGTGGTGAGCCGTGACTCGGTGGCGCTCGAGGAGGCCGCCGCCGCGTTCGGGGTGACGCAGAAGCAGCTGATCGACGACCTGAACCTGTTGTGGTGCGTGGAGCTGCGCGGCCCCGACCCGTACTGCCCGATCGACCTGTCGTACGAGGGCGGGGAGATCACGGTGGCGGAGGCGGAGTCGATCGCGCGTCCGCTGCGGCTGAAGGTGGACGAGGCGTCCGCGCTGCTGGTGGCGTTGCGGATGCTGGCCGAGATCCCCGGCCTGGACGACCGGGACGCGCTCAGCCGGGTGATCGCGAAGCTGGAGGGGGCCGCGGGGACGGCGGCGGCCGTGTCCAGCAAGGTCGCGGTGGAGGTCGACGTGCACCCCGGGTCCACCGACCCGGAGGGCGGCGGCGTCGGCCTGCTGCGGGAGGCGATCGCGCGGGGCCGCCGCGTGCACCTGACGTACTACGTTCCGGCGCGGGACGAGAACACCGACCGGGACGTCGACCCGATGCGGCTGCTGGTCGTGGACGGCAACACCTACCTGGAGGGATGGTGCCGGCGGGCGGAGGCGGTGCGGCTGTTCAAGCTGGACCGGATCGCGGACCTGTCGGTGCTGGACGTGGCGGCGGAGGTGCCCGACGGCGCGGAGCCGATCGACGTGGACGCGGGCCTGTTCCGCCCGTCGCCGCACGACGAGGCGGTGACGTTGGAGCTGACGCCGCGGGGCCGGTGGGTCGCCGACTACTACCCGTGCGAATCGGTGGAGGAGATCGGGGAGGGGCGGCTGCGGGTGGTGCTGCGGACCCCGGACACGCGGTGGGTGCGGGGCCTGGCGTTGCGGCTCGGCGGGCAGGGCCGGGTCGTGGCGCCCGAACGGCTCGCGTCCGAGATCCGGGAGGATGCCGCGCGGGCGCTGGCCAGCTACGGCATGACCTGACCGGCCGGGCCCGGCCCCCGCCCCGCCCGTTGCCCCGCCCGGCCCGTCGCCAGGCCCGCTGCCTGGGACGTCGCCCGGCGGGTGAGGGCCGCCGCGCGGGTCCGGAGCGGATCGGCTACGGTGGCGGCGTGGCGTGGGTTGCGATGTCGGTGGCGGCGGGCTCGATCGGCCTGGCCGTGATCGCCTTCTGCGCGTTCCGAGTGTGGCTGGGAGTACGGCGTTTCGGCCATGAACTCGAGCGTGCGAGGCGGCGGCTGGTGACGAAACAGTCGGCGCTGGCCCGTGAACTCTCCGATCCGGAGTACGCGCACACGTCACAACCGCGCGGGGACGGCGTACGATCGGCATGAAACCTCGCGTCCTCGATTGAGGACCCCTGCTGAAGAGGATTGTCATGGCTGGACTTGGCACGACCGAGATTCTGATCATCCTGGCAGTCGTGTTGCTGCTGTTCGGATCGGCGAAGCTCCCGACGCTGGCCCGGTCACTGGGCAAGTCGGCGCGGATCCTGAAGGCCGAGACCAAGGGCCTGCGCGACGACGATGACGACGACGCGCAGACGGCCAAGTCGGCGCAGGCGGGCGCGGCGGAGAAGAACGCGCGGGACGAGGCCGGTGACGGCGGTGCCGCGCGGCCCCGCGGCGCGCTCGGGGCCGGTGAGCCGATCCAGGGCGTGCCGGTGTCGGACCCCGGTCAGGTCCGCAAGAGCGGCTGACCGGCGCCCGCGACGCCGACCGACACCCACCCCCGAACCTGAATGCCCACGATGAAGCTGAGCAGGAGCGCCGCCGCCCCCGACGGCCGCATGCCCCTCATGGAGCATCTCCGGGAGCTGCGATCCCGGTTGATCAAGGCGATCCTGGGCCTCGTGCTCGGCGCGATCGTCGGATGGATCGTCTTCACCCCGGTCTGGGAGTTCATGACGCAGCCGTACACGCGGCTCCCGACCGAGCACTGCCTGAACAACAAGTGCGACCTGGTGGTCCATGGGATCTTCGAAGGGTTCTTCGTCCACCTGAAGGTCGCGTTGATGGTGGGGGCGGTGCTGTCGTCCCCGGTGTGGCTGTACCAGATCTGGGCGTTCGTCGCGCCCGGCCTGTACAACAAGGAACGCCGCTGGACGTACACGTTCATGGCGGCCGCGGTGCCGCTGTTCCTCCTCGGCGCCGCCCTGGCGTACCTGACGATGGACAAGGGCCTGGAGATCCTCATCGGGCTCGCGCCGGGCGACACGACCGTGCTCATCGGCGTGAAGGACTACCTCAGCTACGCGCAGGCGATGCTGTTCATCTTCGGGTTGACGTTCGAGCTGCCGCTGTTCGTGGTCATGCTGAACGTCGTCGGGATCCTCACCCACGCGCGGATCCGCAAGTCGCGGCGGCTGCTGATCTTCGGGGTGTTCGTGTTCGCGGCGGTCGCGACCCCCAGCCAGGACCCGTTCACGATGCTGGCGCTGGCGTTGCCGACGATCGTGCTGTTCGAGATCGCCGAGGTGATCGCGTACTTCCACGACCGGCGCAGGGCCCGCGAACCCGACCCGTACGCGGACCTGTCCGACGACGAGGCGTCCCCCCTGAACCTCGACGCCGTCGACGCCGCGCTGGAGAAGGGCGACCGGGCCGTCTGATCCCGTCGTCTGAGCGGGCCGTCTGAGCGGGCGGTCTGAACGCGGGCGGCCCCGGGCCCCGGGCGCGGCGCGTGCGGCGGGATCGTCCCCGGATTGGGAATCGGGCCGGTCGAAACCGTAGGCTCGAAGGCATGACCACCCCCGACACCGCGCAGGCCGCGCAGACCCCGGCACAGCGGTACGCCGACTACCGGCGGCGCACCGCCGGGAACGGCCCGGCGCTGCTGGACTTCCGCACCCTGTACGACTTCGATCTGGACGCGTTCCAGATCGAGGCGTGTCAGGCGTTGGAGGACGGCAGCGGCGTGCTCGTCGCCGCGCCCACCGGATCCGGGAAGACGGTGGTGGGGGAGTTCGCCGTGCACCTCGCCCTCACCGGCGGCGGGAAATGCTTCTACACCACGCCGATCAAGGCGCTGTCGAACCAGAAGTACGCCGACCTCGTCCGCCGTTACGGGCCGGACAAGGTGGGGCTGCTCACCGGTGACAACAGCGTCAACGGGGAGGCGCCCGTCGTGGTGATGACGACGGAGGTGCTGCGGAACATGCTGTACGCGGGGTCGCACACCCTCGCGGGCCTCGCGTTCGTCGTGATGGACGAGGTGCACTACCTCGCCGACCGGTTCCGCGGCGCGGTCTGGGAGGAGGTCATCATCCACGTCCCGGACTCGGTGCGGATCGTGGCGCTGTCGGCGACGGTCAGCAACGCCGAGGAGTTCGGCGAGTGGCTCCACGCGGTCCGCGGTGACACGGCGGTGATCGTGGACGAGCACCGTCCCGTCCCGCTGTTCCAGCACATGCTGGTCGGGACCCGCCTGTACGACCTGTTCGTCGACACCGGCAAGGGCGCGGACCGGCAGGCGCGGCTGAACCCGCAGCTGACGCGGATGGCGGTGGAGGAGGTCCGGCGCGCCAAGGTCAACGCCGGTCGCCGCACCGGGCGGCGGCGCACGGCCCGGCCGCAACGGTACCGGCCGCCCGCCCGGCCCGACGTGATCGAACGGCTGGAACGGGCCGGGCTGCTCCCGGCGATCACGTTCATCTTCAGCCGCGCCGGATGCGACGCGGCGGTGCTGCAGTGCCTGCACGCCGGGATCCGGTTGACGTCGAAGGAGGAGGCGGAGGAGATCCGCGCGCACGCCGAACTGCGGACCGCCGACCTGTCCGACGAGGACCTGCGGGTCCTCGGGTACGCCGACTTCCTCGCCGCGCTGGAACGCGGAGTCGCCGCCCACCACGCGGGGATGCTGCCGACGTTCAAGGAGATCGTCGAGGAGCTGTTCACCCGCGGTGTGATCAAGGCGGTGTTCGCGACGGAGACGCTCGCGCTCGGGATCAACATGCCCGCCCGGACCGTCGTGATCGAGAAGCTCGACAAGTGGAACGGGGAGGCGCACGTCGACCTGACGCCCGGCGAGTACACGCAGCTCACCGGGCGGGCGGGGCGCCGCGGCATCGACGTGGAGGGCCACGCCGTGGTGGTGTGGGGCCCGAACGTGGAACCCGCGTCGGTCGCGGGCCTGGCCGGTGCCCGCACCTACCCGCTGAACTCCAGTTTCCGGCCGTCGTACAACATGGCGGTCAACCTCGTAGGCGCCGTCGGCATCGAACGGGCCCGGACGCTGCTGGAGGAGTCGTTCGCGCAGTTCCAGGCCGACCGGGCCGTCGTCGGCCTGGCCCGGCAGGTCCACAAGAACGAGGAGGCCCTCGCCGGGTACGCGAAGGCCGCCGAATGCCATCTCGGTGACTTCATGGAGTACGCGGCGATGCGGCGCCGCCTGTCCGACCGTGAGGCGGAGGTGGCGCGGGAGCGGGCCGGGACGCGCCGCGCGGAGGCCGCCAGGTCACTGGAGCATCTGCGGCCCGGGGACGTCATCGTCGTCCCGTCGGGGCGCCGTTCCGGCCTCGCCGTCGTCCTCGACCCGGGGGTGGGGCGCCGCTCCGACGGGCCCGCGCCGCTGGTGCTGACGGTGAACCGGTCCGTGCAGCGGCTGTCGATCCAGGACTTCCCCCGCGCCGTCGAACCGGTCGAGCGGATCCGGATCCCGAAGTCGTTCAGCCCCCGGAACCCGCAGGACCGCCGTGATCTGGCGTCGACGCTGCGCGCGAAGGTCCCCGACGACGTCCGGGCCCGGAAACGTTCCCGCGGCGACTCCGCCGCACCCGACGACGCGGAGATCGCGGCGTTGCGGGCGGAGCTGCGCGGCCACCCCGTGCACGGCTGCGACAAGCGTGAGGAGCACGCCCGCTGGGCCGAGCGGTACCACCGTCTCGACCGCGAGACCGAGCAGCTCCGCCGCCGCGTCGAAGGCCGTTCCCAGGTGATCGCGCGGACCTTCGACCGGGTGTGCGGCGTGCTGCAGCAGCTCGGGTACCTGGACGGCGACTCGGTCACCGAGGAGGGCCGCCGCCTCGGGCAGATCTACAACGAGCTGGACCTCCTCACCGCCGAGAGCCTCCGCACCGGCCTGTGGGAGAGGCTCGACCACGCCGAGCTCGCCGCGTGCGTGTCCGCGCTGGTGTACGAGTCGCGGCAGCCCGACGACGCCGCCCCGCCCCGCACTCCCGCCGGGGCCGCGCAGGACGCCCTCGCCGCGATGGTGCGGCTGTGGGGGGAACTGGACGCCGTCGAACACGACAACAGGGTGTCGTTCCTGCGGGAACCCGACCTCGGGTTCGCGTGGACGGCGTACCGGTGGGCGAAGGGCGACGACCTCGACGAGGTCCTCCTGGACGGCGACCTCACCGCCGGGGACTTCGTCCGCGCCGTCAAACAGCTCCTCGACCTGCTCGGCCAGGTCGCCGACGCGTCCCCGCCGAACGGGCACGTCCGCAAGACCGCCCGCCGAGCCATGGACGCCATGCGCCGCGGTGTCGTCGCGTACTCGTCCGTCGCCTGAAAACCGCAACCGTAATGTCCCAATCCGGGGAAAACGTCTCCGACCTTGGGATTCGGTGCCACAATCGGGACGCCCGAAATCTTTGAGGGCCGTGGGAAGCCAGTGGCGGCGGGGGCGCCGGGGCGGGGCCGAGGGGGCCCCGCCCGCCCACGAGTCACACGAGAAAGGTCCCCACCGTGGCCATCCGCGACAAGATGCGCGCCAACGCGGCCCACGTCCTGAAGCCCGGCGAGAACATCCAGGCGGTGTTCGGCGCCCAGACGACCAGCCAGTACTTCGCGTTGATCTCCTTCTGGATCCTCATCATCGCCAACTCCTACCGGGTCGTGGTCGTCACCGACCAACGGGTGCTGGTGTGCCGGTCCGGGCGGCTGCGCACGACACCCGTCGTCGAGGTGCTGCGGGAGCTGCCCCGCGACACCCGCATCGGGCCGCCGAGCGGCCTGTGGTGGCGGTGCGAGACGCTCGGGGAGAGGCTCTACGTCCACAAGCGGTTCCACAAGGACGTCAACGCCGCCGACGGCGCCGCCTGACGCGCTGTCCGGCCCCCGGGCAGGGGCCCTCCCGCGCCGGGAGGGCCCCTGCCCCCGTCTCCGCCGCGGCGATGACCGACGCGGTCGCGGCACCCTCCCGAGGTCGGAGACGGATCCGCTTCACGGAGGAGCCGGCGGCGGTATCCGGGCCGCTAATGTGAGCCTGATCACGGAATCGGCGACGAACACACAGGATGTGTGCATGATCGAGGCGGAGAACCTCACCAAACGCTACGGCGACAAGACCGCCGTGGACGATTTGTCCTTCACCGTCGTTCCCGGGCGGGTGACCGGGTTCCTCGGCCCGAACGGGGCGGGCAAGTCGACCACGATGCGGCTGCTGCTCGGCCTCGACCGGCCGCACCGCGGCGACGCGCGCATCTGCGGCGTTCACTACGGTCAGCTGCCCGCGCCGCTGCGCGTCGTCGGCGCGCTGCTGGAGGCGCGGGCCGTCCACACCGGCCGCAGCGCCTACAACCACCTGCTGTGCCTGGCGCAGACGCAGGGCATCGGCAAGAAGCGCGTCGACGAGGTCGTCGAGCTCGTCGGCCTCACCGGCGCGGCCCGCAAGCGCGCCGGCGGCTTCTCCCTCGGCATGGGGCAGCGGCTCGGCATCGCCGCCGCGCTGCTCGGCGACCCGTCCGTGCTGATCCTGGACGAGCCCGTCAACGGCCTCGACCCCGAGGGCATCGTCTGGATCCGGACGCTCATGCAGCGGCTCGCCGCCGAAGGGCGGACCGTGTTCGTGTCCAGCCACCTCATGAACGAGATGGCCGTGACCGCCGAGCACCTCATCGTCATCGGGCGCGGCAGGCTCATCGCCGACTGCTCCACCGAGGAGTTCATCGAGCGCAGCACCGAGAAGATGGTGATCGTCCGCAGCCCGGACGTCGAACGGCTCACCGGCGTCCTCGTCGGCGAGGGCGCCAAGGTCAGCCCCGACGGGGACGGGACGCTCACCGTCACCCACATGGAGGCGCCGCGCGTCGGGGAACTCGCCGCCGCCGAGGGCGTCGTCCTGCACGAACTCACCCCGAAGCGCGGCTCGCTGGAGGCCGCGTTCATGGAGCTGACCCGCGACAGCGTCGAGTACGGCGCGGGCGCCGGGACGGAGGAGACCCGATGAGCCCTGCCACGACGGGTGCCGCCACGTCCGGCGCCGACGCGCGGCCCGCGCAGGCGCCGCCCGCCTACTCCCGGCCGGGGTTCGGGCGGCTCATGCTCGCCGAATGGACGAAGATCCGCACGGTGCGCTCCACGCTGTGGTCGCTGATCCTGCTGTTCCTCCTCGTCCTCGGGTTCACCGCCCTGTTCGTGGGTCTGACCGTCGCGCAGTGGGACGACATGAAACCCGAGGACCAGGCGTCGATCACCGCCGACCCGGTCAGCTTCATCCTCGGCAGCGGGTTCTTCCTCGGCCAGCTGACCATCTGCGTCCTCGGCGTCCTGATCATCGCCTCCGAGTACTCCACCGGCATGATCCGCGCCAGCCTCCTCGCCGTGCCGCGGCGGCTGCCGATGCTGTGGGCGAAGGCCACGGTGTTCGGCCTGGTCGTCCTCGTCCTCGGGGTCGTGGTGTCGTTCGTGTCGTTCTTCATCGGGGCGGCGCTCTTCGGCGACAAGGCGTCGGTGTCGCTCGGCGACGACGGTGTGCTGCGCGCCGTCATCGGCGGCGGACTCTACCTGGCGATGCTGGGCCTGTTCGCGCTGGCCGTCGGCGCGATCGTGCGGCATCCCGCGGGCGGCATCACCGGCGTGATCGGGTTCGTGCTGGTGCTGGCGCCGCTCGCCTCGCTGCTGCCCGGCAGCATCGGTGAGCACGTCCACGCCTACCTGCCGTCCGAGGCCGGGTACCTGATCTCCAAGGCCCACCAGGGCGAGGACGACATCCTCAGCCCCTGGGAAGGGTACGGCGTGTTCGCCCTGTGGACGGCCGCGCTCCTCGGCATCGCGTCGGTCCTGCTCAAACGCCGCGACGCCTGACACCCGCCCGCACCCGACACCTTCGAAACGCCCGGCCCCCGGCCGGGCGTTCCGGTGTTTCCCCATCCGGCCCCCGCACCGAAAAACGTTGCACTGAGCAACGATCCCGACTACTGCTTAGAGGTGCTCAGACGCTTGACCGACACGGGGGTGCGATGGTGGACGACGAGGCTCCGACACGGACACGGCTGCTGCGGGCGGCCGTCGAGGTCATGGCCGAAAGCGGCTGGTCCGCGGTGACGTCACGGCTCGTGGCGGAACGGGCACGGGCCAACAACGCGCTCGTGCACTACCACTTCGGCACGATCGACGGGCTGCGCAGGGCCGCGGTCATGCACGCGGTGGAGAAGGAACTGGAAGGCCCGGTCGGGGCCGTGCTGCGCGCCGAGGACGCCCTGGACGGCGTCCAGACCGCCATCCGCCGCCTCGCCGAACGCGGCTCCGGAACCCCCGGGCAGCGGGTGCTGGCGGAGGCGCTGATGCACGGCCTGCGCGACGCCGAACTGCACGAGGAGGGCATCCGGCAGATCCGGACGTTCCGCGACGCGCTGACGAGCCGGCTCACCGAGAACCAGGCCGCCGGGCGGCTGCGCGCCGACGCCGACCCCGCCGCCCTCGCCGTGGTGATCGGCGCGCTGCTCAACGGCCTGCTCCTGCACATCCTCATGGACCCCGGCATCGACGCCGTCCGCTCGACCGCCGGGCTGATCGCCCTGCTGCGCCCCGTCGACCCCCCGGACTGGTGAGCGCGTGCGGGACCCGGGGGCCATGGCGCCCCCGGGGCGGGGCGTTGTAGAAAGTCGGCATGAGCGAGCAGGGCGCCCCCACAGGCGACGAGCGTCGCGACGAACACCGCGCCTCACGCGGGGACGAGCACACCGACGAACGCGCCGCCGAGCACACGGACGAACACGCCGACGAGCCCGCCGACGAGCCCGCCGAGGAGGACGGTGTCGACGAGGTCACCTCGGCGGTGCTGACCGCGTCGCGGCTGCTGGTCGCGATCTCCGTGCGGTCCCTGGCCGCCGTGGAGGACGCCGTCACGCTCCCGCAGTTCCGGCTGCTCGTCGTGCTGTCCTCGCGGGGGCCGCTGAAACTCGTCACGCTCGCCGGGGCACTCGGCGTCAACCCGTCCACCGCCATGCGGATGGTGGACCGGCTCACCGCCGCCGGGCTCGTGGACCGGCAGGCCAGCCCCGACAGCGGCCGCGAGATCCGCATCCAGCTCACCGCGGCCGGCAGCGCCATCGTCGACGACGTCACCGCCCGCCGCCGCGCGGACATCGCCACGATCGTCGCCCGGATGCCGGCCCCCCGCCGCCACGACCTCGTCGCCGCGCTGCGCGCCTTCACCGACGCGGGCGGCGAACCCCCCGTCACCACCGCCGTCCCCCTCGGCTGGACCTGAGGACCGTTCCCCGGACCGCCGCAATCACTCTCGGCGCGGTGAACCTCGCCGCCCGGAGGGACGTACTGCCCGGCGACGCCCACCCACCCGGAAGGACGGCGGCGGATGCGAACACCCGGGCCCCACGCCGCCGCGGCGTGCATGCTGACCACCGCGCTGGCCACCGCGCTGCTGCTCGGCGGCTGCGCCCCCATGGCCCGCCAGTCCGGCGACGGCGGAGCGCAGCCCTCACGGATCGCGGCCGAGAACGCCCGCCAGGCCACCGTTTCCACCCGGTGGGGGCCGCTCGGCCCCGCCGACCGGGCCCTGCTCGTCCAGGTCCGCCAGGCCGCGCTGTGGGAGATCCCCGTCGGGCGGGAGGCCGCCCGCCGCGCCTCCCGGCCCGCCACGCGCCGCGACCTCGCCGAGATCGCCCGCCGGCACGAACGGCTCGACGAACTGGACCGCGGCGTCGCCGCGCAACTGGACGTCCCACTGCCCGACCGGCCGACGGCCGAACAGCTGAGCTGGATGTCGGAGATCGGCGGCAAGTCCGGCACCGACTACGACAAGACCGCCGTGGCACGGCTCCGCATGGCGCAGGGCCTGCTCTACCAGCGGATCGCCGCCGTCCGCGCCAGCACCCGCAACACCCTCGTCCGCCGGTTCGCCAAGCAGTGCGAGACGTTCGTCCACACCCACATGACGCTGCTGGAGGGAACCGGTTTCGTCACCGGCGACACGCTGCCCGACCCGCCCGCCGTCACCGAGGCGCCCGAGCCGGGCGGCGCCAACCAGCCGCGGCCGCCCGCACCCGCCGCCACCTCCGTCATCGGCGGGTAGCCGTCACCCGCGACGGGCGCGGTCACGACGTTTCGCGGCGGGCGGTCACGGGTCCACCGCGACGGACGGCACGGCGTGGTCGGCATCCGCAGCGGCGGCGGTCTCGGCTCGCGTGGTCGCGAGCAGGTCGTCGAGCAGCGACCGCGTGTGGACGAGCCGGTCGATGTCGGCGGTGATCCTGCGGCGCTCCCCCTCGAGCCGTCCGCGGCAGTCGTCCAGGAGCAGGGAATCGCCGGACAGGCAGGACAGGATCTTCCGGATGAGTTCCATGCGGAGGCCGGCCGCGAGGAGGGTCCGGACGTGCGCGACCCTGTGGACGTCGGAGTCGGCGAAGACGCGGTACCCGCCGGGGGTCCGGTCCGGCCACAGGAGACCCTTCTCCTCGTAGTAGCGCAACGCTCGCACGCTGACACCGGTGCGCTTCGCCAGCTCTCCGATCCTCACCGGGAATCCCTCGCCCCTCGACTTGACTCTCACGTCAACGTGAGACTTTAGCGTGCGGGACATGTCTCGCCTCGTCATCCTCATGTTCTGCGTCTTCAGCATCACCACCGGTGAGTTCGTCGTCGCCGGGATCCTGCCCGAGGTCGCCTCCGACCTCGACGTCACCGTCGGTACCGCGGGGCTGCTCGTCACCGCCTACGCCGCCGGGATGATCATCGGTGGTCCGCTCCTGACCGCGGCGACCGCCGGAGCCGACCGGAAACGGCTGCTGTCGGCGCTGCTGGCCGTCGCGGTGGTGGGGAACGCGGCCTCCGCCCTGGCTCCCGAGTTCTCTCTCCTGCTGGCCGCTCGGGTGGTCACGGCGCTGGTGACCTCGACCTTCTTCGCCCAGGCGGTCGTGATCGCGGTGCGGTCCGCGCCCCCCGAGCGGGCCGGGGCCATGGTCGCCCGGCTGGCGTTCGGGATGAACCTGGCCATGATCCTCGGGGCGCCGATCGGGACCCAGCTCGGCGGCCAGTGGGGATGGCGCACGACGTTCGCCGCCATCGCCGTGGCCTGCCTGCTGGGGCTCGGCCTGACGCGCCGGTGGCTCACCCCGCCGGCCGAGGAGAACCGGACCTCGGCGATCTCCGAACTGCGCGTGCTCCGCCGCGCCCCGGTCCTGGTGGCGCTGGCCACCACCGCGGTCGGCAACGCCGGGGTGCTCATGGTGTTCAGCTACCTCGCCCCGCTGCTCACGGACCTGGCCGGGCATCCCGCCGGCCGGCTGCCGCTCCTGCTGCTCACCTACGGCGCCGGTGCGACGATCGGCAACGTCGTCGGCGGCGCGCTCTACGACCGCGACCCCCGGCTGTTCCAGCCCGCCCTGCTCGGCCTGCTGGCCGTGATCCTGGTGGGCGGCTGGTTCGTCGCGACGTCCACGTCCCTCACCGTGGTGGCGGTCGGGGCCATCGGCCTCTTCGGCTTCGCGATCATCCCCGGTATGCAGGCACGCGTGATGACGACCGCCGCCCAGGCGCCCACGCTGGCCATGGCCGTCAACGCCTCCGGATACCAGGTCGCCGCCGCCTGCGCCGGCGTGTTCGGCGGCCTGGTCGCCGACTCGGCCGCCGGTCCCCGGCCCATCTACCTGCTGGCCGCGGGCCTGACGGCGTGCGGTCTGCTCATGACGGTCATGGCCGCCCGCGCCCCACGCGGCGCCCGGCACGAAGAGGCGACGGCGCCGCTACGACCGTGAGCATCACCGGCGAGAACGCCACGTCCGCCGGCACATCGGACGGGAGGCCGGTCTCCGGGCTTCGCGGAGACGCCACCGGCGCCCGGTCCGGGGCGGTCAGCGGTCCAGTTCGGCGAGCAGGGCCTGGAGCGTCGCGCCGAGCGGGGCGTCCAACGTGACCATGGCGTGCCCGTCGCCGCGCGTCGCGCCCCGGTTGACGATCCCCACCGGGACGCCGTGCTCGGCGGCGTGCCGGACGAACCGGTACCCCGACAGCACCGTCAACGAGGACCCGAGCACCAGCAACGCGCCCGCGCCCTCGGTGAGCGCGTAGCACTCCCGGACCCGGGCCGGCGGCACGTTCTCCCCGAAGAAGATCACGTCGGGTTTCAGGGTGCCGCCGCAACGCTCGCAGTCCACCACCCGGAACGCCGCCGTCTCCGCGTCGCCGAGGACGACGTCACCGTCCGGATTGACCTCCCCGGTCGCGGCGACGCGCTCCTCCCAGCCCGGGTTCGCGGCCCGCAGCCGCTCGTCCAGCCGCGCCCGCGGCGTCCGGTCACCGCACGCCAGGCACACGACCCGCGCCAACGCGCCGTGCAACTCGATCACCCCGTCCCCGCCGGCGGCCTGGTGCAGCCCGTCGACGTTCTGGGTGATGATCCCCGAGAGCAGCCCGCGGCGCCCCAGCTCCGCGACCGCGCGGTGCCCCGCGTTCGGCCGGGCCGCGGTGATGTGCCGCCACCCCAGATGGCTGCGCGCCCAGTACCGGCGGCGCGCCTCCACGGACCCCGTGAACGTCTGGTACGTCATCGGCTCGGCCCGCCGTCGACGCCCCGTCTCCCCGCGATAGTCCGGAATCCCCGACTCGGTCGACAGGCCCGCGCCGCTCAGCACCACCACGTCGCCGTCGGCGACCAGGTCGGCCAGCAGCCGAAGCCGCGCGCCCGCCCCCGTCCCGCCGTCGGCGAAAAGCTCCTCAACCACCCGCGTCACCCTTCCATGGTGCACGACCGGCCGGGTGAACGTTCCCCCTGACGGAGGGTCACCGTTCGCCGGACGAGAACAGCCGCCCCCGGCGGCGTCGACCGCCGCCGCCGCGACGCGGCCCTCAAGCACGCAGGTGGGGGAGGGGCCGAATGGCGGAGTTCGAGCGTGAAGGCCGGATGATGACGGAAGTCGACCAACGGTGTTACGTTGCCGTGCGTGACCTCACGCTCGCCGGCTCGTGCGCCGAGACCGCGTCGCGGCAGGTCCACGCCGACCTCGTGTCCCTCAGCCGCGCCGGGGCCCGCCCGGACGGCCACGCCGTCGACGACAGGGAGTGCGCGTGCTCCCGCGCCCGGATCGACGCTCGTCACCACCGCCGGCGCCGATCCCCGGACTCTCGAGCTCAGCCGCCAGGCGGACGGGAAGGTGTACATCGCATGAAGCTGGCCATTCTCGGCGGCGGCGGGTTCCGGGTGCCCCACGTGTACGAGGCGCTGCTGCGCGACCGGGGCGCCCCGCGCGTCGACGAGGTCTGGCTGCACGACACCGACGCCGGACGGCTCAGGGTCATGGCGGCGATCCTCGCGGCGATCGCGGAGGGGACCACGAACGACACCGGCGCCGCCGGCGCCGCCCCGCCGAAGGTGTTCACCGCGACGCTCCTGGACCGCGCGCTGGAGGGCGCCGACTTCGTCTTCTGCGCGATCCGCGTCGGCGGCGCCGCGGGCCGGGTCCGCGACGAGCGGGTGGCGCTCGACCTGGGCGTCCTCGGGCAGGAGACCACCGGCCCCGGCGGCATCGCCTTCGGCCTGCGGACCATCCCGGTGATGACGCGCATCGCCCACCGGATCAGGGCCGTCGCCCCGGACGCCCATGTCATCAACTTCACCAACCCCGCCGGGATGATCACCGAGGCGATGCAGGCGGTCCTCGGCGACCGGGTCCTCGGCGTGTGCGACACCCCGTCCGGGCTCGGCGCCCGCGTCGCCGCCGCGCTCGGCCTCGACGCCGCCCGGCTCCGACTGGACTACGTCGGCCTGAACCACCTCGGCTGGACGCGCCGCGTCCTGCACGACGGCACGGACGTGCTGCCCGCCGTCCTCGCCGACGACGGCCTGCTCGGCGCGTTGGAGGAGGGCGTGGTGTTCGGCCGCGACTGGCTCCGCGACCTCGGCGTCATCCCCAACGAATACCTGTACTACTACTACTTCAACCGGGAGGCGGTGCGGGCCACCCGGGACGCGCCGCGGACCCGCGGCGAGTTCCTCGCCGCCCGGCAGGCCGCGTTCTACGAACGAATCGCCGCCGCGCCCGGCGGCGCGGCGCTGCGGGCGTGGCGCGAGGCCGTCGCGTCCCGCAGCGCCAGCTACATGGCCGAGATGAAGGGCGCCGCGACCGGCACCGAACTCGCGGACCACGGCGCCGTCGACCCGGTCGACGAGGGCTACGCCGGAGTCGCGGTGAAAGTCATGGCCGCGATCGGCCGCGACGAGCCCGCCACCATGATCCTCAACGTTCGGAACGGTCCAACCGTGGCGGAACTGCCGCCCGACGCCGTCGTCGAGGTGCCGACCCTCGTCGACGCCCGCGGCGTCCACCCCCTCCCGCCCACCCCGCCCGACCTGCACCAGACGGGACTGATGCAGCAGGTCAAGGCCGTCGAACGCCTGACGATCGGCGCCGCGCTGACCGGGTCCCGCGCCGCCGCCGCGCAGGCGTTCGCGCTGCACCCCCTCGTCGACTCCGTCTCGGTCGGACGCCGGCTCCTGGACGGCTACATCGACCGCATCCCCGAGGTCGCCGCCGTGTTCGAGGAGACGCGATGACGTTCGAGGAGACGCGATGACGTTCGAGGAGCCGCGATGACGACCGTGCGCGACACGGCACCGGGCCGTCCGCCCGAGCCCGACCTGTCGGACCCGTGCGCCGAACGCGGCGTCGTCGCCGAACGGCTCCGCCGCGCCCGCGACACCGGGCCCGGACCGACACCCGACCTGGACGTCTTCCTGTCCGGCCAGGTCTTCATGGACATGATCTTCACCGGGCTGCCGGGGCTGCCGCCGCCCGGCACCGAACTGTTCACCGAGGGGCTCGGCTCCGCGCCCGGCGGCATCGCCAACATCGCCGTCGCGATGAGCAGGCTCGGCCTGCGCGTCGGGCTCGCCGCCGCGTTCGGCGACGACCTCTTCGGCGCCTACCTCTGGCGCACCCTCGCCGAGCAGGAGGGCGTCGACCTCGCCCGGTCCCGCCGCGTGCCGTCCTGGCCGACGCCGGTGACGGTGTCGCTGGCCTACGACTCCGACCGCAGCATGGTCACCTACGCCAAGCCCGTCCCCGACATCGGCACCGGCACCGGCACCGGCGAAGGCTACGAGGAGGCGCTCGGCAGCGCGCCGCCGACCGCGCGGGCCTGCTTCGTCGACATCGAACGTCCCGTCCCCGGCTGGGCGCGGGACATGCGCGCCGCGGGCACCACCGTGTTCGCCGACCTCGGCTGGGACGCCACCGAGACGTGGTCCAGCGAGGTCCTCGACCGGCTCCGGGACGTCGACGTGTTCCTGCCGAACGCCGTCGAGGCGATGGCCTACACCCGCACCGCCACGCCCGAGGACGCCGCCCGCGCCCTGTCCGCGCGGGTGCCGGTCGTCGTCGTCAAACGCGGCGGCGCGGGCGCCATCGCCATCGACGCCCGCACCGGCGAGGTCGCCGAGACCGGCGCGCTGCCCGTCGAGGCGCTCGACGCGACCGGCGCCGGAGACGTGTTCGGCGCCGGGTTCCTGTTCGGCACGCTCGCCGGCATGCCGCTCGCGGAACGGCTCAGGTTCGCCAACCTGTGCGCGGGCCTGTCGGTGCGGCACCGCAGCGGCTCCCTCGGCGCCCCCTGCTGGGGCGAGATCGCCGCGTTCGGCGAGTCCGGCGAGGTGCCCGAGGACGAACTGAAGGAGTACGCGTTCGTCGTCGACCACATCCCCGACTCGGCGCCCGACGACGCCGTCCGCGCCGAACCCACCCTCCGCGACGCCCCGCGGCACTCGCCCTGACGGGCCACCGCAGGGCCCCGGAGTCGGGCCGCTCCTCCAGGCGGCCTACCGGTCGCCGCGTCCCGGGTTCTCCAGCTGGAAGAAGTTGCTCTGCGACCCGTCCTTCCTGTGCTCCTGGTACAGGAAGTTGAGTTCACGGTCGTCGAACGTGCGGAACCAGTCGTCCCAGGAGATGTGCTCCAGGTTCTCGCCGCCGTAGCCGGGGAAGTCGAACAGCAGCCTGCCGGGCCTGCCCTCGTACTCGCTGCCGGGCACGGTCGACGGCTCGGCGCCGCGATCCTCGGCCCAGCGGCGGATGACCTCGTGGTCGGTGGTGACCATGCTGCGGCCCGGCCGCTCCTCGTGCTCCTCGGTCGAGGACACCTCCTGCTGGTACCGGTGCTCGCCCCGGATCGGGTGATGTGAGTCGCCCATCGTTTCCCCCCTGTTTCAGGCGTTTCAGATATCTCGTCCCCATACCCGCCGATCCGGTGGCTAACGAGCCCGCGGCCTCGGCCGGCCCGCCGCGGGTAGGCTCCGCCGCAGACCCGAGGAGAGGACGGAAATGGCCGACGAGGGACCCTTCGGCGACGACGTCGTGCGGCAGATCATGCGGCACATGAACGACGACCACGCCGCCGACTGCCTGACGATCTGCCGGGCGCTCGCCGACCGGCCCGGCGCCACCGCAGCCCGGATGACCGGCATGGACGCCGACGGCATCGAGTTCGCCGTCATGGACGGCGGCGTGGAGCACCCCGTACGGATCCCTTTCAGTGAGCGGCTCACCGAACGCCCGCAGGTCCGTCGCGAGGTCGTCCGGATGACCGAGGAGGCCCGCGCCGCGCTCGGCGGCTGACCCTGGCCTTCCCGACACCCTGTCGGTAAAGTAGCCGACGTCACGTCGGAAACTTCACCGCCGCACCTTCCCAACCAATTTAGGTAAGGCTAGCCTAAATTCAAGGGACGAAGGAGGCCGGGATGACCAGCACGGACGAGTCGTTCTCCGCGCGGCTGCGCGCCGCCACCTGGGGCGACCACGGAGACACCGGCGGCTCCGCCTACATGAGCGCGCTCGTCGAGGGCCGCCTCGCCCGCGACGAGTACGCGCTGTTCGTGGCGCAGCTGCACCCCGTGTACGAGCTGCTGGAGGAGGCCGCCGACCGGATGGCGTCCGACCCGGTCGCCGGTCCGTTCGACCTTCCCGGCCTGCGCCGCCGCGACGCGCTGGAGGCCGACCTGGTCTACTTCTACGGCCCCCGCTGGCGCGCCCGAATCGAGCCCGGCGAGGCCACGGAACGGTACCGCGACCGGCTCCGCGACGTGTGCTTCGACTGGCCCGCCGGTTTCGTCGCCCACCACTACACCCGCTACCTGGGCGACCTGTCCGGCGGGCAGTACATCGGCCTCCAGGTCCGCAAGACCCTCGACCTGGAACCCGGCGCGGACGGCGTGCGTTTCTACCGGTTCCCCGGCAAGCCCAAGGCGTACAAGGACCGCTACCGCGCCCTCCTGGACGCCGCGCCGTGGGACGACGACGAGCGCGAACGCGTCATCGACGAGGTCAGGGCCGCCTACCGTCTCAACGCCGCCGTCACCGCGGACCTCGACCGCGGCCTGCGCTCCAGCGCCGCCTGACCGCGGTGCCGCCTGACCGCGGACCTCGACCCGGGTTACGAATCTACAATGTAAAGGAGTCGGCCGGGGAACGTTCCGGCGCGCGGGCGAACGCCCGCAGCCCCTCCGGATCCACCACCGTGATCTTCCGGCGGCCGGTGCGGACGAGCCCCTCGGCCCGCAGCGTGCCGAGCGCGCGGGCGACGGTCTCCCGCGAGGCGTCCATCCAGCTGCCGAGTTCCTCCTGCGACAGCGGCGGGCCGATCTCGACACCGCCGTCGGCGTCCGGCGGGACGTGCCGGGCCGACAGGTCCGCGAGCCGCGTCAGCAGGATCGCCAGCCGCCGCGCCCCGTGCGCGGACACGTGCGCCTGCAGCCTGCGGTCGGCGTCGTCGAGCCGCCGCACGAACGTCCCGCTGACCAGGCGCCACATCCCGGGATGGGCGTCCAGGAAGCCGGTGAAACGGGACGCGGGCACCACCAGCGCGCGCAGCGGGGTGAGCGCCACCACGGTCGCCGACCGCTCCCGGCGCCCCAGCACCGCGCTCTCGCACACCAGGTCGCCGGGCCCGCGCACCGCGAGGACCACGTCCCGGCCGTCCTCGCTGGTGGACGTCACCTTCGTCCACCCCGACTCGATGACGACGATGTGCTCGGAGTCGTCACCCTGGTAGCACAGCGGCGTCCGCGGGGCGTACCGCTTCGGCCGCGCCACCGCCCGCAACGCGGCGCGTTCCGCCGCGCCCAGCGCGTCCCAGAAGCCGGGGGGCTCCGGTGTCGTCGGTCGGTCGGTCGGCGGGGGCTGCGTCACGGCTGCGGATCTCCGGTTCTCGGGGTCGGGTGAACCGGTACCCACGGCAGATGGGGGGAGTGGGGCGATGAGGCCCAGCGCCGCGGGTACCGGTCGCTCTCGTGGCCGCCGCGGCGACGGGCGTCATGGTCCGTTCCCGCGGCGGCGCACTGCCTTCAACCCAATGAGAACCCCTCACTGAGCAGGATGCTGCACGCGGAAGAACCCCCTGTCTGCGTCATCTGACACTCTCACCGAAAATTGCATGGAAACGGTCAGCGGGCCAGCGCGTTCAGCAGCCGGTTGACGGGGCTCGACAGGTTCCACCGGTCCGCGAGCGCGACGAGCGCCTCCGGGTCGCGCGCCCCCTGCGGGAGCCGGTCGTCGAGCGCCGCCAACTCCGGCGCGTCGATGTCGGTGACGACCCGCACCACCGTCTCGGCCGCCGCCAGGTACTCGCGGGCGCTCTCCATCCGGCGCCGCGCGCCCGCCGGGAAACCCTCGTCGGTCCCGGCGTCGAGGGCCGCGAGGATCCCCTCGACCGACCCGAACCGGGTGACGAGCGCGGCGGCGGTCTTGTCGCCGACGCCGGGGACGCCCGGCAGGCCGTCGCTGGGGTCGCCGCGCAGCGTGGCGTAGTCGCCGTAGCCGCGACCGGGGATGCCGTACTTGGCCGCGACCTCCTTCTCACCCATCACCTGCAGGTTCCTGATGCCCCGCGCCGTGTACAGGACGCTGACCGGGCCGCGGTCGTCGACCAGCTGGAACAGGTCGCGGTCGCCGGTGACGATGTCGACGGCGCCGTCCGCCGCGCCCCGCGTCGCCAGCGTGCCGATGACGTCGTCGGCCTCGTACCCGGGGACGCCCGCCCGCGCCAGCCCGAACGCGTCCAGCACCGCGTCGATGATCGGGAGCTGCGTCTCCAGCGCGTCGGGGGTCTGGTCGCCGCCGTCGTCGGCGACCCGGTGCGCCTTGTAGGACGGCAGCGCCGCCACCCGGAACGCGGGCCGCCAGTCGGCGTCCATGCAGCACACCAGCCGGTCGGGACGGCGGTCCTGGACCAGCCGCGCGATCATGTCGATGAGGCCGCGGACCGCGTTGACCGGCGTCCCGTCCGGCGCGGTCACCGACTCGGGCACCCCGAAGAAGGCGCGGAAGTACAACGACGGCGTGTCCAGCAGCATCAGCCCGCTCATGCGCCACATCGTGCCATGCGGGCCGGGGCGGCGCCGTGTGGACGCTCCTGCGATCCTGGTACCGCAGACACGACCGGAGAATGGAGACGGGTGTGACAACGGAGTTGTATCCGCGGGAGCGTCTCGGGCAGGTGCGGGACGCGGCGGCGAAGGCGGGCCTCGACGCGGTACTGCTGACACCCGGCCCGGACCTGCGGTACGTCACCGGGTACGACGCCAAGCAGTTGGAGCGGCTCACCTGCCTGGTGGTGCCGACCGGCGGCGAGGCGTTCCTGGTCGTCCCGCGGCTGGAGGTCCCCGCGGCGCAGGCGTCCCCGGCGGGCGCGCTCGGCGTGGAGCTGGTGCCGTGGGACGAGACCGACGACCCGTACGCGCTGGTCGCGGCCCGGCTGCCGAGGGGCCTGGCGACGGTGGGCGTGGCCGACCGGATGTGGGCGGTGATGGCGCTGCGGTTCCGCGCGGCGCTCCCGGACACCGAACAGGTCGCGGCCGGGTCGGTGCTCCGCGAACTGCGCATGCGCAAGAGCCCGGCGGAGGTCGCGGCGCTGCGGGAGGCGGGCGAGGCGATCGACCGGGTGCACCGCCGCGTGCCGGACATCCTCAAGGCCGGCCGGACCGAACGGGAGGTGGGCCGCGACATCGCCGACGCGATCACCGCCGAGGGGCACGCGCAGGTCGACTTCGTCATCGTCGGGTCCGGCCCGAACGGCGCGAACCCGCACGCCGAGCTCTCCGACCGCGTCATCCGCCCCGGCGAGCCCGTCGTGGTCGACATCGGCGGGACGATGCCGAGCGGCTACTGCTCGGACTCCACCCGCAATTACTGCGTCGGTGAACCGCCCGCGGACTACCGGGCGTACTACGAGGTGCTGGTGGTGGCGCAGCGGGCGTCGCGCGAGGCCGTCCGGCCCGGCGCGACGCCCGAGGCGGTGGACGCGGCCGCCCGCGACGTCATCGCCGCCGCCGGGTACGGCGAGCACTTCTTCCACCGCACCGGCCACGGCATCGGCCTGGAGTCGCACGAGGACCCCTACATCGTCGCGGGCAACCTCGAACCCCTCGAACCGGGCATGGCCTTCTCGATCGAGCCGGGCATCTACCCCGGCCCGCACGGCGCCCGCATCGAGGACATCGTCGTCTGCACCGAAGACGGCCACACCCCCATGAACCTCACCGACCACACCCTCAAAATCATCGACTGAGACCGAGCACAACCCGGTTCCTGGACGAGTCACAACTCCGGTCCCTGGACCGAACCCCAGCCCGGGTCACGGTGCGCGCGGCCTCCGGCGCCCCAGCGCCGGAGGCCGCGCGAACCGTCGAGCAGGTCGACCGCAGCGCCACGACGCGACCCGCACGGTCCCAGCGAACCCGCGCCGTGGCGTGAGGATCGACCTGCTCGCAACGGGGGGTTCCAGGGGGGCGTCCCCCTGGGCTACAGCGCCAGCCCGCTGGTCGGGTCGAAGAAGTGGAGGCGGCGGGTGTCGACGGCGAGGTCGACCTGCTGGCCGGGGCGGACGTGTGAGCGGGAGTTGACGCGGGCGGTGCACAGCGCCTTGTCGCCGGTGAGCGGGACGGCCATGTCGCCTTCGCCGTCGTCGACGTCTTCGGCGAGGGCGACGGTGTCCTTGTGCTCGACGGGTGGGGCGTCGATGGTGAACAGGACGTTGATCTCGCTGCCGAGTTCTTCGGTGACGGTGCTGTGGACGGTCATCGGCGCCCATTCGGGTGCGGCGAAGTGGGCTTCCTCGAAGTCGGACGGGCGGATGCCGAGGATGACCTTGCGGCCGAGGTAGTTCTGCAGGCCCGGCTTGCCGTCCAGGACCGACGCCGGGACCGGCAGCGTGTATCCGGCGAAGGAGACCTTGGCGCCGCCGTCGCCGGTGGTGAGGTCGGCGGTGACGAAGTTCATCGCGGGGGAGCCGATGAAGCCCGCGACGAACAGGTTGACGGGGTTGTCGAACAGGCGCTGGGGCGTGTCGACCTGCTGGAGTTTCCCGTCGCGCAGGACGCAGACCCGCGATCCGAGCGTCATCGCCTCGACCTGGTCGTGGGTGACGTAGACGGTGGTGACGCCGAGCCGTTCGTGCAGTTGGCTGAGGGAGGCGCGCATGGACACGCGGAGTTTGGCGTCGAGGTTGGACAGCGGCTCGTCCATGAGGAACGCCTGCGGCTGGCGGACGATCGCACGGCCCATGGCGACGCGCTGCCGCTGGCCGCCGGAGAGCGCGGCGGGCTTGCGGCTCAGGAACTGTTCGAGGCCGAGCATCTTGGCGGCCTCGTGGACCTTCTGCTTGATCTCGGCCTTGGGGGTGCCGCGGAGTTTCAGGCCGAACGCGAGGTTCTGTTCGACGGTCATGTGGGGGTAGAGGGCGTAGTTCTGGAAGACCATCGCGATGTCGCGGTCCTTGGGGGCGAGGTCGTTGACGACCTGGTCGCCGATGGAGATCTTCCCGCCGGTGATCTCCTCCAGCCCGGCGATCATCCGCAGCGCGGTGGACTTGCCGCAGCCGGACGGGCCGACGAGGACCATGAACTCGCCGTCGCGGATCTCCAGGTCGAGCCCGTCCACGGCCTTGACGCCGCCGGAGTACACCTTGTCGACCCGGTCCAATACGATCTTCGCCATCCGAACCCCTTATGGAAACGTTTCCAACACCCCCTGGCGAGCAGGGGTTTCACTCGATATCTGGAGTAAACATCATGGAAACGTTTCCACGGGAGTCAAGATCATGAGAAGCTCATCAAGACGTGCGAAGGGGGCGGTCCGGACATGACGGACAGAAGGCCCGCGACGATCAAGGACGTGGCGGCGTCGGCCGGCGTCGGCATCGCCACGGTGTCCCGGGTGTTCTCCGGAACGGGTTCGGTCAGCGCCGCCACCCGCGACCGGGTACTGGCCGCCGCCCGAGCGCTGGACTACCGTCCGAGCGCCCTCGGCCGCGGTCTCAAGACGCGCGGCGGCGGCGGCATCGGCGTGATCGTCCCCGACGTCACCGACCCGTTCTGCGGTGAGCTGGTCGCCGGCGTGCTGGCCTGCGCCCGCACCCTCGGCGAGCACGTCATCGTGGACGCGGCGGGCGGCGACCCGGCACGCGAGGCGCAGATCGTCGAGCGGCTCGCCGGGCAGCGGGTCGCCGGGATCATCGCGATGCCCGCCGGGGACGAGGCCGACTGGCGCGGCGCCGCCCGGGTGTGCTCCAGCGTCGTGTTCGCGGGCCGTGTCCTGCCGGAGGTGCCGGGCGTCCCGTCCGTCCTCGCCGACGACGCCGGCGGCGTCCGGTCCCTGACCGAGTACCTCACCGGGCTCGGGCACCGCCGCATCGGGTTCCTCGGCGCCGCGCCCGGCAGCCCGTCGCGGGTGCGCGAGCGCGCGTTCCGCGACACCCTCGCCGAACTCGGCGTGCCCGTGGAGGAGGACCTGGTCGTCGCCGCCCGCCCCGGCCGCGACGCCGCCTACGCCGCCGCGGCGGGGCTGTTGCAGCGCCGCGCCGACGTCACCGCCGTCCTGGCCGCCGGGCACCTGCTCGGCGAGGCCGCCGTGCTCGTCGCCCGGGGCCTGGACCTGCGGGTGCCCGCCGACGTGTCGATCGCGATGGTCGACGACGTGGCGTGGGCGGAGCTGTGCGACCCGCCGCTGACCGCGATCGCCCGCCCCGGCCACGACGTCGGCTACCGCGCCTGCGAGCTGGTGCTGCGGGAACCGGCGCGGCGGGGGAGGGGAGGGCCGGTGCTGCTGCCGACCGAGCTGGTCGTGCGCGGCAGCTGCGGGCCGCCCCGCGCCCAGCGCCGCTGAGCCGCGGCCGGACAGAGCCGATCCGTGATCGTAGACGGGCCCGGGCACCGGCCGGGGCGCGCTAGATTTCGGGCGTGGAGGAGATCGATCGTCAGATCATGGCGCTGCTGGCCGACGACGGGCGGATGAGCTTCACCGACCTCGCCAAGGAGACGGGCCTGTCGGTGTCGGCCGTGCACCAGCGTGTGCGCCGGTTGCAGAAACGCGGCGTGATCACCGGGTTCGCCGCCAAGCTCGACAGCACCCGGATCGGGCTGCCGCTGACCGCGTTCATCTCGATCAAGCCGATCGATCCGGCCGCGCCGGACGACGCGCCCGACCGGCTGGCCCATCTCCAGGCGATCGAGGCGTGCCACTCGGTGGCGGGAGACGAGAGCTACATCCTCAAGGTGCGCGTCGCGTCCCCCAACGAGCTGGAGGAACTGCTGCAGCAGATCCGCGCCGCCGCGAACGTCGCGACGCGCACGACGGTCGTCCTCAGCACCCCCTGGGAGTCGCGCCGCCCGCCACTGTGAACCGCGCTCCCGCCGGCCGGTCACCGGCACGGTCACCGGCTCCGGCGGAACGCGGCGCGGAGGGTGTCGTACGCGGCGGGCACGGCGCCGGTGTGGTCGAGGGCGAGCAGCGCGGCGCCGAGAAGCGGGGGATCCTCCGGGACGACGAGCCGGGCGCGCGGGGCGAGTTCGGCGTAGCGGGCGGTGACGCCGTCCATCAGCAGGGGACGCCGGGCCGCGAGGACCCCGCCGCCGAGGACGACGTCGGCGGCCCCGTCCAGCAGCCCGAGGCGGCGCAGCGCCACCGACCCGAGCACCGCGACCTCGTCGGCGAGCCGCGCCACCACCTCCCGCGCCACCGTGTCCCCGGCCTCGGCGACGTCGAACAGCACGGGCGCGAGGCCGGTGAGGCGGCCCTCGTCGACCTCGCCGAGATGGATGCCGAGCCCGACGTCGACGGCGCGGTCGACCCCGAAGTGGGCGGCGACGGCGCCGGTCAGCGCCGTGCGGGGGCCACGGCCGTCCTCGCCGCGGATGCCGTGCCACAGCGCCTCCCGGCCGAGCGAGGACCCGCCGCCCCAGTCGCCGGTGTGGGGCCCGAGGGACGGGAACCGGGCCGTGCGCCCGTCGGGGGCGACGCCCGCGCAGTTGATGCCCGCGCCGCACACGACGGCGACGCCCCAGCCCGCGGTCACCGCGCTGCGCAGCAGCGCGAACGTGTCGTTGCCGACGGTGACGCTCGCCGCGGCGCCCCGGCCGAGCAGCAGCTTCTCCAGGCGTTCCTCCTCGCCGGGCAGGTCCACGTTGGCGGTGTAGGCGGCCAGGTGCGCGACCTCGCCGGGCGGCGCGCCCGCGCGGCGCAGCGCCGCGTCGATGACCGACGACAGCGCGTCGAGAGCGGCGTCGAGGCCGCCGGTCTGCGGGCGGAACCCGTCGCCGCGGGCGGTGGCGAGCAACTCGCCGCCGCGCCCGATCACGGCCGCGTCGGTCTTGCTGTTGCCGCCGTCGACGGCGACCAGGACGCGTCCCGGCGCGCTCACGGGAACGGCCATCACGCCGCCCACGGCAGGTGGGCGCGGTTGGCGGCCACCAGGTCGCGGGCCAGCCGGTCGGCGACGTCGGTCTGCCCGACCAGCGGGTGCGCCAGCAGCGCCGCGGCGACGCGGTCGACACCGCCGCGCAGCGCCGCGTCCAGCGCCAGCTCCTCGTAGGCGGACACGTGCGCGATCAGCCCGGCGAACAGGGGCTCGACCGGCGGGACGGGCACCGGCACCGGCCCCGAGGAGGAGATCCGCGCCGGGACCTCGATGACCGCGCGGTCGTCCAGGAACGGCAGCGTGCCGTGGTTGCGGACGTTCACGACCTGCGTGTCGCCGCGTCCGGTCAGCAGCGACGCCGCGAGCTGCACGGCGGCCTCGGAGTAGAACGCGCCGCCGCGCTCCTCCAGCCGGGCGGGCTTGGTGTCCAGGGTCGGGTCGGCGTACAGGTCGAGCAGGTCCCGTTCGAGCGCCGCGACCTGTTCGGCCCGGGACGGCGCGCCGCGCTGCTCCTCGACCACGCGGTCGTGTTCGTAGAAGTACCGCAGGTAGTACGACGGGACGGCGCCGAGCGTCCGCAGGAACGGGACGGGCAGCCCGGAGATCTTCGCCAGGTCGTCCGGATGGTCGGCCAGGAGCCGCGGCAGGACCTCCCTGCCGTCCAGCAGCACCGACCGCACCCAGGTCAGGTGGTTGAGCCCGGCGTGGCCGAGGCTCACCAGGTCGGGCGGGACGTCCAGCAGCGCGGCCACGCGGCGCTGGAACCCGATCGCGACGTTGCACAGCCCGACGGCGCGGTGGCCCGCGTCGAGCAGGGCGCGGGTGACGATGCCGACCGGGTTGGTGAAGTCCACGATCCACGCGCCGGGGGCGAGGGCGGCGACGCGGGCGGCGACGTCCAGCACGACCGGGACGGTCCGCAGCGCCTTGGCGAGCCCGCCCGCGCCGGTCGTCTCCTGGCCGACGCAGCCGCACTCCAGGGGAAGCGTCTCGTCCACGTGCCGGGCGGCCTGCCCGCCGACGCGCAGCTGCAATAGCACGATCGTCGCGTCCGCGACGGCCGCGTCGAGGTCGCCGGTCGTGGTCACCTTGCCCGGATGCCCGGCGCGTGCCAGCATCCGCGCGGCGACGCCGCCGACGAGGTCGAGGCGCCCGGCGTCCGGGTCGTGCAGCACCAGCTCCGACACCGGCAGCGCGGTGTGCGACCGCGCGAGCCCGTCGACCAGTTCCGGGGTGTAGGTGGACCCACCCCCGATGACAGCCAGTTTCAACCCTTCACTCCCGTCAACGTCACACCCTGGATGAACACCCGTTGGGCGAGGAAGAACACGATCAGGACCGGCAGGATCGTCAGCAGCGTCGCCGCCATGGTCAGGTTCCACTCGACCTCGTGCGCGGCGCGGAACGTCGCGACGCCGATCGCGAGGGTCCAGTGGTCGGGGTCGGCGTAGACGAGCGGCCGGAAGTAGTCGTTCCAGCAGTAGAAGAACTGGAACAGCGCGACGGCGGCCAGCGCGGGCTTGGCCATCGGCAGGATGACGCGCAGCATCGTGCGGAACTCCCCGCAGCCGTCCACCCGGGCCGCGTCGGCGTACTCGCGGGGGATCGTCACCAGGAACTGGCGGAGCAGGAAGATGGAGAACGCGTCCCCGAACAACTGCGGGATGATCAGCGGCCACAGCGTGCCGGTCAGGTCGAGCCTGGCCCACACGATGTACAGCGGCACCATCGTGACCTGCGGCGGCAGCATCATCGCCGAGATCACCACGACGAGCGCGGTGTTGCGGCCGCGGAAGCGGAACCGCGCCAGGGCGTAGGCGACCGGCACGCTGGACACCAGCATGAACACCGTGGACAGGGCCGCGTACATCGTGCTGTTGATCGTCCAGCGGACCATGTCGCCGCTGAACACCTCGACGAAGTTCTCGAAGTGCCAGCCGTCCGGCCACAGGTCGTCGCTGAGCGCCTGCCGGTCGCTCATCAGAGCGGTCAGCGTGATGAACAGCAGCGGCGCGAGGAACATCAGCGCGACCGCGACGGCGGTGGCGTGCACGGCGACCCACAGCAGCGCCCGCCGCGTCCGGGTTCCGGGGCTCATGCGGCCTCCTCACCGGCGAAGGCCTTGAACTGGCGGAGCAGGAAGAGGGTGAACACCATCGCCGTGCCGAACATCAGCAGCGCCAGGACGCACGCGTAACCCATGTTGAACTGCCGGAACCCCTGGTCGTAGAGCCATTGCGGGAACGTGAGCGTGGAGTCGCCGGGATAGCCGGGCGTGTACTGGGTGCCCGGCAGGTCGGCGCGTCCGGAGGCGACCTTCCCCGCCACCATCGCCTGCGTGAAGTACTGCAACGTCTCGATGACGCCGGTGACCGCGCAGAACGCCAGGACGGGCGAGACGGTCGGCAGCGTGATGTGCCGGAACCGGGACCAGGCGCCCGCCCCGTCGATGGCCGCGGCCTCGTACAGCGACCGCGGCACGTTCAGCAGCGCCGCCAACATGATGATCATGACGTCGCCGACGGCCCAGAGACCGAGGAGGGTGAGGCCGGGCTTGGCCCAGGCGGCCTCGTTGAAGAAGTCGGGCAGCGTGACGCCGAGGCGGTCGGTGAGGGTCTGGAACGGGCCGGTGCCCGGGTTCATCAGGAACACGAACGCGACCGTGGCCGACACCGGCGGGATCAGGTACGGCAGGTAGAAGATCGAGCGGAGCACGCCCCCACCCGTCTTGATCTTGGTGAGGAGCTGCGCGACGCCGAGGCCGAACAGCACCCGCAGCGGGACCAGGACGGCCACCAGCCACAGCGTGTTCCTCATCGCCGTCCACGCCTGGCCGTCGTTCAGCAGGTAGGTGTAGTTGTCCCACCCGACGTACTCCAGGGTGAACAGGTTGTAGCGGGTGAAGGAGAAGTAGACGGTGGCGGCCAGCGGGTAGGCGAAGAAGATCGCGAACCCGACCAGCCACGGGGACAGGAACACCAGGACGCGGAGCCGCCGGCGGCGGCGCGCCCGCGCCGCCGCCGTGCCGGTCCGCGTCCCGCCGGTGAAGGGCAGGCGCAGGGAGCCGAATGCCACCGGTCAGCCCCCGGCGAGCTTCAACGCGTCGTTGACCTCGCGGTCGAGCTTGGTGAGCGCCGCGCCGAGGTCGCCGACCTTGCCGGGCTCCCACTCGTCCTGGACGAACTTCTGGAACCGCACGATGTAGTCGTTGCCGTTCGGCGTCGGCGGCGTGGTGGTGCTGGCGGGGTGCTTGAAGGCGCTCAGGAACGTCTGGAACTGCGGCGGCAGCTTCAGGTCCGGCGACGCCAGCGCCGGGACGGTGGACGGCACGTTCCCCAGCCCGTTGGACAGCGTGACCAGCGCGCCGGTCTCGGTGGTGAGGTAGCGGACGAACTCCCAGGCGGCCTGGGCGTGCTTGGCGCCGCGCGGGATCCCGATGACGGTGCCGGCGATGAAGCCGCCGCCGTACGTCGACTGCTTGTCGTCGGCGACCGGGGACGGCGCCGTGCCGTAGTTCAGCTTCGGCGCCTCCTTCTCGATGAACTTGGTGCGCCACTCACCGTCGATGGCCATCGCCACCTGCCCCTTCTGGAAGGGGTTGGCCGCCTCGAACTCCTGGCCCAGCGAGCGCAGGAACTTCTTGACGTTGTCGTAGCCGTACCAGTCGAGGAGCTCCTTGTTCCACTTCAGGTACGCCTGGAAGGCGGGGTCGGAGGCGAAGTTGGCCTTGCCGTCCGCGGTCAGCCACGTCACCCCGAACGGCGGGGCGAGGTGCTGGACCTGGTGCTCGTAGTACTGGGCGGACGGGATGAACCCCGCGACCTTGATGGTGCCGTCCGGGTCGCGGACGGTGAGCTTCTTGGCCAGCGCGGTCAGCTCGCTCATCGTCTTGGGCGGCTGCTCGCCCTTCATCAGGTCCTTGTTGTAGTAGAGCCCGTACGCGTCGGCCAGCAGCGGCATCGCGCACCGGACGCCCTGGTACTCGGTGTACTTGCGCACCGCCTGGGGGAAGATGTTCAGGTCCACCTTCGACTTGGCGATGTAGGGCGCGAGGTTCTGCCAGGCGCCGCTCTTGCACCACTGCCCGACGCTGTCGGTGGTGAAGGACGACACCACGTCGGGCGGGTTCCCGCCGCGGATGGCGTTGGTGATCCGCTCGTCGGTCTGGCCCGACACGAGCTTGACGGTGATGTTGGGGTGGACCTTGTTGAAGCCGGCGACGGCGTCCTGGAACGCCTTCACCTCGTGCGCGGCGCTCCAGCCGTGCCAGACCTCGATCGTCTGCTTCTCGTCGGACTTGGGGCCTTCGCCCGACGAGTCGCCGCCGGCGGTGCAGGCCGCGGTGAGGCCGAGCGCGGCGGCGGTCAGGGCCACCGCGACCCGGCGCGTGATGGTGGTGGGGGGCACTCCGGTTCTCCTTCGGGAGGTGAGGTCCGATCTCGGTCGTCAGGGAACGGTGCTGGAGAAGATCTCCTCGCGTGTCTCCAGGAGCGCCTGCTGGAGCGCGCCGGCCAGGACGGGGTTGCCCTGGACGGTGCTGAGCCGCACCCGGGGACGCGGAATCGTCAGGCTGTGCAGGTGCTGCTCGACGCGGGCGCGCAACGGTTCGCCTCCCGCGAGCAGGACGTCGCCGGTGAGCACGACGAGGGCGGGGTCGAGGACGGCCACGACGGTGGCCAGGGTGACGCCGAGCCGGGTGGCCAGTTCGGTGAGGGCCCGTTCCGCGCGGGCCCCCGCGTCGGCGGCGGCGCGCGTCCCGGACGCCGTGCCGGACCCCGTGCCGGAACCGGTGCCGGCCGACCAGGCGGCGCCGACGTCGGCGGCGGCGCGGCGCAGGGCGGTGGCGGCGTCGCGGCCGCGGAACCCGTGCTCGCGCATCAGCCTCAGCACGGCCGCGCCGCCGGTGAGGCTGTGCACGCCGCCGGTGTGGGTGCGGCGAACGTCCCGCATGAGGGGGGCGCCGACGGTGGGCATGTAGCCGATCTCGCCCGCGCCGCCGGTCGCGCCGCGGTGCAGGGTGCCGTTCAGCACGACGGCCATCCCGACGCCGTCGGCGACCCACAGCAGCACGAAGTCCCCGTCCCCGGCGGCCTGCCCGCGGGCGCGTTCGGCGAGCGCGGCGAGGTTGACGTCGTTCTCGATCGCCACCCGCACGCCGAGGCCGTCGCTGAGCGTGGCGACCAGGTCGGGGATGTGCCAGCCGGGGATGTGGGAGGCGTATCCGAGCCGTCCCGTCGCGGGGTCGACCGCGCCCTGGATGCCGATGACGACGCGGCAGAGCCCGGCGCGGCCCCGCCCGGCCGCGGCCGTGGCGCCGTCCAGCGCGGCCGCCATGCGGGCCACCACGTTCACGCGGGCCCGTTCGGGCGTCGGGAGCGTGTGCTCGCCGACGACCGTGCCGGCCAGGTCGGCGACGCTGACCCGGATCCGCGCCGGGGTGACGTCGGCGCCCGCGACGTGCGCGGCGGACCCGTTGATCCGGTACAGCTCGGCGGTGCGGCCGGGCAGCCCCTCCCTGATGCCGTCCCGGACGACGAGCCCGGCCGCCTCCAGCCGGGCCAATAACTGCGAGGCGGTCGGCTTGGAGATGCCGGTGAGGTCGGAGATCTGCGGGCGGGTCAGCGGCCCCCGGTCCAGCAACGCCTCCAGCGCCGCGCGGTCGTTGATCGCGCGCAGCAGGCTGGGCGTCCCGGGGACGGGCACGGACACGTCGGCGGCTCCGTTAAGAAGGTTTCCTAACTTGGAGGGAAAAGTAAGGACTCTTAACGGTTACGTCAACACCCGGGTTCAGGGAGCGGCGACGACGAAGGTGCAGTTCCCGAATCCGACCTCGTCGCCGGGCCGCACGCGGGCCGGGCCCGTCAGCCGCCACCCGTTCACGCGCGTGCCGTTCATCGACCCCAGGTCAGAGATCATCCAGCCCTCGTCGGCGTGGTAGATCTCGGCGTGGAACCGCGAGACGGTGAGGTCGGTGAGGACGAACTGGCAGCCGGGGGCGCGGCCGACGACGATCCGCTTCAGATGGGCCGGCGGCAGCGTGAACCGCGGCAGCCGCGGCGCCCGCCACGCCGCCTCGAACCGCGCCGTGACCTGCGACACCGAGGAGACGATGCCGGTCAGCCGGTTCAGCACGCGGTTGCCGGTCGGCAGGTCGTGCACGATGTCGGCCAGTTCCGCGCGGCTGCGGGCCCGCAACACCTGGTCGACGCGGCGCTCGAAAGTCTCGTTCGACATCCGGCCCTCGGCGACGCGTTCGCCGAGGACGCGCAGCACCCGGTCCCGTTCCACGTCGGACGCTCTCACCGGGAACGAGGGCTGACCGTCCATAGTCGTGAGTATCCAGTCCCCATCATCGGCTGTCCAGAAATGGCCGTTCCCTCGCTTGGACGCCGTGCCCCCCGCGAATGTTCGCGGCGGGGGAGTCGGGGCCGGTTCACCCGGTGAAGGACACCACGTCGGCGACGACGCCGCCGTCCGGGGTCAGCCGCTCCGGGGACGGGCTGTCGTAGACGACCAGCAGGCGGGTGCCCGGACCCTCGTCCAGGACCGCGATGCCCTCGGCGTGGTCGTCGCCGTCGCCGTAGGGCAGGTCACCCAGCACCTCCAGCTCGTCGGAGGTGACGATCTCGGCCGCGTCGGCCGTGGCGGCGCCCCGCCACCGCACCACCTGCACGGGACCGTCCAGGTCCATGCTGGGGCCGGTGAGGACGAGCAGGTCGTCGCCGTGCGGGCACAGGTCGCGGATGCCGAGACCCCGCAGGTCCAGGAAGTGGGTGCGGTAGAGGTCCTTGCCGCCGTCGAGGGGCAGGGCCCGCAATCGCCGCGAATCGTTCGGATGGGTGCCGGGACGTATCTCCACCAGCACCGCCCAGCCGCGCAGCACCGGCCCGCGCAACCCGATGTAGAGGCGGTCGCCGTGCGCGGCGATGCCCTCGATGTCGATGCCGTTGTCCTTGCTCGGGATGGACAGGAACGGCGCGAGGTGCGGGTCGTCGGCGAGCAGGTCGGTGAGGGAGTCCTCGTCCAGGCCGAGGACGGCGGCGGTGCGGTCGCCGTCCTCGGCGACGACGCGGGGGAGCCCGTCGTCGCCGGTGACCAGCGGCAGCCGGACGAGGATGTAGCGGTTGTCCTCGCGGACGACGGTGGCCAGCCGCTTACGGGACTTGGCGTCGCTCTGCCCCGGCTTGATCTTCTTGCGTTTGAGGCTGTGCGAGCCGACCGCCCACAGCCAGCCGCCGGCGCGTGCCAGCCCCTCGATGTCGGCCTCCTCGTCGCGCCCGGCGGGCAGCGGGACGAGGTCGGCGAGCGCGACCGTGGTCTGGGCCTCGTAGCCGGTGACATGACCGTCGCCGTCCACGGTGGCGGTCAACCGCTCGATGGTGGCCGTCTCGTCGCCCGCCACCCACAGGCAGCGGCCGTCCTGGCGCACGGCGGACAGGTTGGTGTGCGTCTCCGCCTCACGGCTCTCCAGCCCGAAGCGCAGTGTGACCCGGCGTTCCACGATCATTGGGGCATGTTCCCATATGGCGTGGTCAGGCGTCCCACCGGACGTGCAGGTACGGCGGCCTGCGGAACACCAGGCCGCGCGGCCGTGCCGGGCGGGACGGGTCGAGCCGCAGCCCCGGCAGCCGCTCCAAGAGGGCGGTGACGGCGACCCGGGCCTCCAACCCGGCGAGGTGGGCGCCGAAGCAGAAGTGCGGTCCGCGGGCGAACGCCAGGTGGTCGGCGGCGTTACGGCGCCGCACGTCGAAGCGGTCGGGGTCGGGGAACACGGCCGGGTCGCGGTTGGCGGCGGCGAGCGACACGCGGACCAGGTCACCGGCGCGCACGGGCGTTCCGGCGATTTCGGTGTCACGGGTGGCGTACCGGTCGACGACGGAGGCGGAGGGTTCCAGCCGCAGTGACTCCTCCACGGCGTTGGGCAGCAGGTTCCGGTCGGCGAGCACGAGCCGGAGTTGGTCGGGATGCCCGAGCAGGTGCAGCACCGCGTTGGCGATCATGCCTTCGGTGGTGTCGATGCCGCCGAACATCAGGACCGCGGTGTTCGCGACGACCTCGTCCGCGGTCAGCCCGGCCTCGTCCCGGGCGGCGTGGGCCAGGAGCGAGCCGGGCCGGGACGCGCCGATCGCGTCCTGGACGGCCGCGCGGAGCAGCCGGTACGCGGCGTCGGCGCGGGGCGGCGCGGACCCGCCCGCCGTGATCGCGGAGACGGCCTCGACGAACGCCCCGTACCAGGACCGGACGGTGGCGGCGTCGACGCCGTCCAGCCCCAAGGCCTCGGTGACGACCGTGACGGCCAGCGGTCCGGCCAGGTCGCCGCGCAGCTCGGCGTGGCCCGCCGGCGCGAGCCCGTCGACGAGCCGGGCGGTCTCGGTCTCGACGAAGGCGGTGAACCGTTCGCGGGTCGGCGCCGGTCGGAACGGGCGCGCGAACGGGTCCCGGTGGCGGGCGTGGGCGGGCCCGTCCAGCGACAGCATGCTCGGCCCGACGACCTGGGCGGTGGAGAAGCGCGGGTCGTCCACGGTGAACGCGTCGGCGTCCCGCAGCACCTCCAGTGCCAGGGCGCGTGAGGTCACCAGCCAGCCGCCGAGGGCGGGGAGCCAGGAGACCGGTTCGCGCGACCGCAGCCGCGCCAGGTGCGGGTGCGGGTCGTCCTCCAGGGCGGCCGCCGTGACGGCCGCGCCGAGCGGGAACCGGCGGGCCGGGTCGCGGGTCATCTCTCCGACCCTAGCCGCCGCTCGTGATCTACAATGTAAAGGCGGCGGCCGGTAGGCGATCGTTCATGCGGCCTCGGCCTGTTCCCGCCACCAGGCACGGCCTCGCTCCGGCAACGTATAGATCGGGTCGTGGTACTCGTACCGACGGGTGAGGGCGTCCGGGTCGGCGGCCTCCAGTCCGGTGCGGTAGTTCTTCGTCCAGTAGGAGACGCCGCGTTCACGGTCGTAGCCGGCGAGCTGGTGCACCCAGCGTTTGCCGACGTAGGGGACGTCGCACACGATCCGCGGGGTCGCGAAACCGGGCAGGTACCCCATGATCGCGTGCTGGAGCTCCTGCGCCTCCCAGACCGCCAGCCGCCAGTGCTCGCTGTAGGGGATCATGTCGCACATGTAGAGGTAGTACGGCATGATCGCGGCCTCGTCGAGCAGCGCGAAGGACAGGTCGAGCAGGGCGGCGGGGGAGTCGTTCACCCCGCGCAGCAGCACGCCCTGGTTGCGGACGTCGCGGACGCCGGTGTCGAGCATCGCGCGGGCGGCCCTGGCGACCAGCGGCGTCACCGACTGGGCGGCGTTGACGTGGGTGTGGATCGCGATCTGGACGCCGCGTTCGTGCGCCGTGGCGGCGAGGCGTTCCATCCCGGCGCGGACGTCGTCCTGCAGCCAGTGCTGCGGCAGTCCCATGAGCGCCTTGCTGGCCAGGCGGATGTCGCGGATGTTCTCGATGTCCAGCAGGGACGCGACGAACGACTCCAGCCGGGGCCAGGGCATGTTGGCGACGTCGCCGCCGGACACGACGACGTCGCGGACGCCGGGGGTGCGGCGCAGGTAGTCGAGCATGGCGCCGAGCCGGTCCGGCGGCTTGCCCGTGAACTTGTGCTTGTCGACGTTGGCGGTGGAGTTGCCGACGAGGTCCATGCGGGTGCAGTGCCCGCAGTACTGCGGGCAGGTCGGCAGAATCTCGGCCAGCACCTTGGTGGGGTAGCGGTGGGTGAGCCCCTCCACCGTCCACATCTCGGCCTCGTGCAGCGAGTCGCGGGTCGCGTAGGGGTGGGACGGCCAGTCGGTGCGCCGGTCGCTGAACACCGGCAGCATGTAGCGGCGCACCGGGTCGGCGTAGAAGGCCTCGGTGGAGGAGACGTCCATCGTGTTGAGCATCTGCGGGGGCAGCAGCATCGACATCGTGGCGCGTTCGGCCTGGTCGCGTTCGAGGTCGGCGTAGAACGACTCGTCCAGCAGGTCGCCCATGAGCCGGCGGAGCTGCCGCGCGTTCTTCACGCAGTGGGCGCGCTGCCACTGCGCCGACTCCCATTCGGCCGGGGTGACGTCCCGCCAGCCGGGCAGTCGCCGCCAGTCCGGTTCCTCCAGGGGGCGCCGCCGGTAGACGTACGGCTGCGCGGTCTCCTCGGGCGGGACGGCGGCGCCCGCGTCCGGATGCAGAGCAGTGGTCATCGTCGACCCTCTCCTCGCCTCACATGATCGCGTAAAACTCTTGTATAAGGCCGACGGTACGGGAAGAATTTCGATGAAACCAGTAATGTTCGGAATATCTTTCGTGGACGGGGGTGGGTGGAGATGACCGACGGCGGCACGGGAACCGGAGTGGGGACGGCGGTGGGACTGCACCGGGTGTTGGAGCCCCCGGGCGTGCTGCCGCAGGCCGCGCGGCGGCTGGACACCGACCCGCGGATCCGGCCGGACGAGGTCCGTGTCGCGGTCGAGCGGCTGAACCTGGACGCCGCGTCCTACCGGCAGCTGCGCACCGCGCACGGCGGCGACCCGGACGCGATCCGCGCCGAGGTGCTGCGGATCGTCGCCGAGCGCGGCAAGATGCACAACCCGGTGACCGGGTCGGGCGGCATGCTCGTCGGCGTCGTCGACGAGGCCGGGCCGGACTCGCCGCTCGGCCTGCGGCGCGGCGACCGCGTCGCGACCCTGGTGTCCCTCACCCTGACGCCGCTCGCCGTCACCGACGGGCTGGCGCGTTGGAACGGCCTGTCGGAGCAGGTGCCCGCCGAGGGCCACGCGATCCTGTTCGCCCGGTCCATCGCCGCCGTCCTCCCCGGCGACCTGCCCGTGCCGCTGGCCCTCGCCGTCATGGACGTGTGCGGCGCCCCCGCCCTCACCCACCGGGTCGTCGCGTCCCGTCGAGGGAGCCGCGCCGACGGGCCCGCCGTGGCGGTGCTGGGCGCCGCCGGGAAGAGCGGCTGCCTGTCGCTGGCCGCGGCCCGCCGCGCCGGGGCGTCCCGCCTGGTCGGGCTCGTGCCCACCGCCGAGGAGGAGGAACGGCTCGCCGCGTCGGGCCTCGCCGACACCGTCGTCCGCGCCGACGCCCGCGACCCCGTCGCCGTCGCCGCCGCGGTCGGGGACGCGCACGGCGGGCCCGTGGACGTCACCGTCGTGTGCGTGGACGTGCCGGGCTGCGAGCACGGCGCGATCCTCGCGACCGCGGCCGGCGGCACCGTCGTGTTCTTCTCGATGGCGACGTCGTTCCCCGCCGCCGCGCTGGGGGCCGAGGGCCTCGCCGCCGACGTGACGATGCTCATCGGGAACGGCTACGTCCCCGGGCACGCCGCGATGGCGCTGGATCTGGTGCGGTCGGAACCCGCCGTCCGCGCGTTGTTCACCTCCCGGACCGGGGACGATTCGGCAGAATGACCGGCAATGCCCGGGACGCGGCCGGGGACCGGAACACGAGGGAGACAGCATGGGGAGCATCATCGAGGACCTGCGCGGGCGGGACCCGAAGGAACGCCAGGCGCAGATCGTCGACGTCCTCGTCGACGCGTTCTCGGACCTGATGGAGCGCAGCCCCGCCGAGTTCCGCCGCCGCTTCCGGAAGATGGCCTCCGACCCGTTCGCGTTCTACCGGGGCAGCGCCTGCCTGTTCTACGCCGACGTCGTCGACGACGAGGACCCGTGGGCCGACGAGCGCACCTCCCGCGTGTGGATCCAGGGTGACCTGCACGCGCAGAACTTCGGCACGTACATGAACGACGACGGCGTGTTCGTCTTCGACGTCAACGACTACGACGAGGCCTACGTCGGTCACTTCACCTGGGACGTCAAGCGGCTCGTGGCGAGCGTGGCGCTGCTGGCCTGGCAGAAGGCGATCTCCGACGCCGACATCCGCCGTCTCATCGAGACCTACGTCCGCGCCTACGTCGACCAGGTCCGCCGGTTCGCGGCGCACGAGGGCGACGAGCGGTTCGCGTTGACGCTCGACACCGCCGACGGGTACGTCCGGGACGTGCTGGTCGCCGCGATGGGCGGCACGCGGATCGGGCTGCTGGACGGCATGACGGTCGTGGAGGGCTCCGAGCGCCGGTTCCGCGACCGTCCCGGCGTCCGCCGCCTCGGCGACGACGAGCGCGCCTCCGTCGAGGCCGCCTACCGCGAATACCTGACCACCATCCCCGTCGACAAGCGCTTCGGCAGCCTCACCTACCAGATCAAGGACATCGTCGGCGCCTCGGGCTTCGGCATCGGCTCGGCCGGGCTGTCGGCGTACAACATCCTGGTGGAGGGCAGCACCCAGGCCCTGGAGAACGACGTCGTCCTGTCGATGAAGCAGGGCAACGTCGCCGCCCCCAGCCGCGTCGTCGACGACCCCCGCATCCGCGAGTACTTCCGCGACCACGGTCACCGCACGGCCGTGTCCCGCCGCGCCCTGCAGGCCAACAGCGACCCGTGGCTCGGCCACACCCAGATCGACGGCGTCGGCTACGTCGTTCAGGAGCTGTCCCCGTACGAGGAGGACCTCGACTGGAGCGGTCTCACCGAGCCGGACGAGATGGTGTCGCTGCTGGACGACCTGGGCCGCGCCACCGCGAAGGTGCACTGTGTGTCGGACTCCGACTCCGACCACACCCTCGTCGGCTTCCAGGTCGAGGACGCCATCGACGCGGTCATCGGCCCGGACGAGTCACGTTTCGTCGAGGCCATGGCCGCGTTCGGCACCCGCTACGCCGAGATCGTCCGCGACGACCACACCTACTTCGTCGACGCGTTCCGCAACCACCAGATCCCCGGCCTGTAAGAAACAGGCGGACCCGAGCCCAGAATCCACGAGGAGGCCGACCCCGCTACCGGCCCTGCCGAACTCCGGGTGGGGCCGGCCGCACCGCCCGGCAACACCACCCACAAGTCAGCGTCCAGGCCCCACATCACAACCAGCACTCGACGCGGGGGCACCGCAACCACAGAGTGGCGCGACGCCTCCTACTTCGTCGACGTGCTTCGCCACCAGATCCCGGGGCTGTAGAGACCGGGCGGACCACTGCCCAGAATCCACGAGGAGGCCGACCCGTGACCCGGCCCTGCCGAACTCCGGGCGGGGCCGGCCGCACCGCCCTGAAGCACACAACCCGCGGGTCAGCGGCCAGTCCCCACATCACAACCAGCACCTGACGCCGGCGCACCGCAACCACAGAGTGGGGCGCCGAAGGAGACCGGTGGGTTGGGCCGGGGTCAGGACGGTCGGGCCGCGCGGATCAGCAGCAGCGCGATGTCGTCGTTCCCGCACTGGTCGGACAGCAGGTTCAGCACACCGTCGGCGGTCTCTTCCAACGTGCCGGCCTGGGAGGCGACCAGCGCGGACGCCAGCCGCGCGATGCCCTCGTCGACGTTGCGCCGGCGGCTCTCCACCAGCCCGTCGGTGTAGAGGGCGAGGGTCGCGCCCGGCGGGATGGCCGCCGGGACCTGCTCGTACTCGGCCGGATGCGCCCGGTCGGACACGCCGAGCGGGAGGCCTTGCGGGACGGCGAAGCGCCGGACCGTCCCGTCCGGGAGGGTCAGCAGCGGTGGGGGATGACCGGCGCACGCCACCTCGCAATAGCGGGTCGCGGGGTCGCACACCAGGCACAGGCAGGTGGCGAACTGGGCGGCGTGCAGGTCCTGCGCGATCGCGTCGAGGCGTTCCAGGACCACGGCGGGCGGGAAGCCGCAGCCCGCCAGGGTGTGCGCGGCGACCCGCAACTGACCCATCGCCGCGGCGGCGGTGACGCCGTGGCCGACCGAGTCGCCGACCACCACGGCGATCTGGCCGTCGGGCAGCGGCACCACGTCGTACCAGTCGCCGCCGACGCCGCTGCCCGCCGGCAGGTACCGGTGCGCGATCTCCAGGCCGGGCGGCGCGGTGACCGCGGCGGGCACCAGGCTCGCCTTCAACGCCGTGGCGGTGCGGTGCTCGCGGCGGTACAGGCAGGCGTTGTCGATGCACGTCGCCGTCCGCGCGGCGAGCTCGGCGGCCAGCGCGGCGTCGGCGGCGGCGAACGGCGGACGGCCGCGTTTGCGGCTGAACACCGCGAACCCGAGGGCGCGGCCCCGCGCCACCAGCGGCACCGCCAGCAGCGAGACATGGTCGAGGAGCCCGTCGATGAGGCGGCCGGTGCGGTGCGCGAGGGTGTCCTGGACGGCGTCGCCGCCGAACTCGACCATGCGCCCGGTGGCCAGGCACCGCGCGTACGGCGTCGTCGGCGGGTAGACGATCACCTCGTTGACGGGGAACTCGCGGGCCCAGCCACGCGGGTCGTCATCGGCGAACACGATGGACAGGCGCCGCACGACCACCGACCCGTCGACCTCGGCCGTGGGCCGGTCGTCGTCGGCGAGCAGCCGCTCGAGCACGTAGACGGCTCCGGCGTCGGCGAACCGGGGGACGGTGACGGCGACGGCCTCCCGGGCCGTCAGGTGCAGTTCCAGGGAGGAGCCGATGCGGCGGCCGGCCTCGCTGAGCAGTTCCAACCGTCCCGCCCACGGCGGTGTCACGGTGAGCGCGACGGCGACACCGCCGTCCTGGACGGTCATCGGCTCGCACGACACCGACAGGCCCCCATCCGCCGCGGGGCCGTCGCCCGCGGGCGGCAGCACCCCGGACCAGGGCCGCCCCTCGGCGGCGTGGCCGAAAGCGGCCACGAGCTGCTCGGCGGTCGGCCCGCCCGGCGGCTCGCCGAAAAGGTCGGTGACCGGGGCCCCGACCGCCTCGCCGGGGCCGCGGCCGAACAACCGCGCGGCGCCCTCGCTCCACCCGGTGATCCTGCCGTCCGAGGTCAGCAGGACGGTCACCGGCGCCGCCCGCGGCGGCGGTCGTTCGGACATCGGCGTTCACCGTTCCGTGGGCCGGGCTCGCCCGCGCGGAACCGGGTTACGCTGAGATCCCTGCGCGGACGGCGCCCCCCGGTCAGAGGGAGACGGATGCATGGGCTTTGAGTGGACTCCACCCGAAGTCGACTGTCGAAAACCCAGCGTCGCACGGGTTTATGACTTCTTGCTCGGCGGTGACCACAATTTCGCGTCCGATCGTGAGCTGGCGACCGGCCTCCTACGCGTCGAACCGCGGGCGCGGGAGCTCGCCCGAGCGAACCGGGCGTTCCTGCGGCGCGCGGTCCGCGCGGTCGCCGAGGCCGGTGTCAGGCAGTTCGTCGACCTCGGCTCCGGCATCCCGACACAGGGGAACGTGCACGAGGTCGCGCGGGACGTCGACCCGGCCACGCGGGTGGTGTACGTCGACAACGAGGACGTCGCCGTCGCGCACGGCCGCGCCCTCCTGACGGGCGACGACCGGGTCGCGGTCCTGCACGCCGACCTGCGGCGTCCCGCGGACCTGCTCGCCGACCCGACGCTGCGGAACCTCATCGACCTGTCCGAACCGGTCGCGTTCCTCCTCGTCGCGGCGCTGCACCTGGTCAAGGACGAGGAGGATCCGGGCTCGATCGTCGCGGCGCTCCGAGACGCGTGCGCGCCCGGCAGCCACCTGGTGATCTCCCACCTGACCCACGAGACGCAGCCGGGAAAGACCGCCGCGATCGGCCGCCTGTACGACCGGGCGAGCTCCCCCGCGGTAGCGCGCTCGCAAGCCGAGATCCTCCGCTTCTTCGACGGCTGGGACCTCCTCGACCCCGGCCTGGTGTACCTACCGACCTGGCGCCCGGACGACGGCACCCCCACCCCCGACCCCGAACACTCCCTGATGCTCGGCGGCGTAGCCCACCACCCCTAACCCCCGCCCCCGCACATGTCCCGCCCCCGCATGCCGGTGCGCGTCTCTGTGCGCAAGCGGGTGTGCGTTCCCGTGCGTCTCTCTGTCCGCAGGTCCGTGCCTGTAGCGTGCACATGCCCGTGCACCTCTCCGTGCACCTCTCCGTGCACCTCTCCGTGCACCTCTCCGTGCACCTCTCCGTGCACCTCTCCGTGCGCGTTCCGATGCGCGTCTCCCTGTGCGCCCCCGTGCGTGTCCCCGGGCGCGTAGAGCGCCGTCGCCGGGCGGTGCGGGATCCCGTGCGCGCGCCGGTGCCCGTCTTGGTGGGCGTGCCCGTGCCCGTGTACGTCTCTGTGTGCGCCCCCCGTGCGCATACCGGTTGCGTAGCCCGTGTGCGTCCCGGTCGTTCGGTCCGCAGGCCCGTGCGTGTCGCGTGCACATGTCCGTGCGGGACTCCGTGTGCGCCCCTGGGCGTGTTCCCAGGTGAGTAGCACGCCGTCGCCGAGGGCGGTGCGCGCCCTCGTCCGCGTCAAGGTGTCCCGTCTCCCTATGTGTCCTGCTGTGCGTCCCGTTCCCTTGCCCGTGCGCGTCCCGGTGCGTCTTTCCGTGTGCGTCCTCGTGGGCGCCCCGGTGTGCGTTGCCGGGCATGTGTGTTGTTGCGGGTGGGGTCAGCGGGCGAAGGCTATGGCCGCGCCCGCGCTGATGACGACCGCGAGGACGACCAGGACCAGGGAGGTGCTCAGTGGGGCGCGGCGCGGTGGCGGCGCCTTTCGTGCGCGGGGGGCGATGTGGGCCTGGACGGGTGCGGGCTTCTTGGGCGGGGACGGCTGCGGGCGCGCCTCGGGTGGGCGCGGGGGTGCGGGGGGTACGGCTGCGACGGGTCGGGGTTGGGGTGGGCGCGGTGGTGGCGCCGGGCTGTTCGTGGGTGGCGTCGGGGACGGAGGCTCGGACGGCTCTGGGGGCTCTGAGGGTTCGGGTGGGGGTGGAGTCGGCGGGGTCGGGGGAGTGGGGGTCGGGGGAGGGGGCGGTGATGGCGGGGGTGGAGTGGGTGGAGTGGGTGGCGGTGTGGGTGGGGGTGGGGGGCATTTGTGGTGACCGCGGGCGGTGTTGGCGCCGAGGGTGATCTCGATGTCGATGCACAGACTGATTCGCGGCTTCGGGAGTGGTTCGGCGGATGCGGGCACTGGTCCGGCTGCGGAGGCGGCCAGCGTTAGGGCCAGCGCCAGTGCGGGAGGGACGGCCAGCGTCGCGGTGGACGGGACGGGGTCGCGGCGCACGCTCAGCCACCTCCGGCGATGCGTCGCAGGTCGGCCTGTAGTTCAGTGAACGCGTCGGGTTCGACGGCCAGGGGTCCGTCGAACGCGTGGGAGATGTCGATGGTCAGGTACGTTCCCGCGGCCAGCAGCGCGGCCATCAGGGCCAGGGGGATCAGGGACGCCCCGCGCGGCCGGGCACCGGCGAAGAAGGGCAGCAGCGTGACCGTGATCCCGGTGAGGACGGTGATGACGAGCAGCCCGGTGGGGGGTGCGCTGTCGGCGTCCATGGCGCGTTGGCGCCGGGCCGCGGAGATCTCGCCGAGGTGGTCCAGGACGGCGTTGCGGGCGTCCTTGATCTCGTCGGTGTCGGCCTCGACGGCGATGACGTCGCGGCGCAGGGCGTCCAGCAGCGTCCACCCCCGGGAACTGAGCCGTCCGTCCTCCATGAGGCGCCACTCGGGGCCCTCTACCAGTTCGGCGTAGTCGCGCAGGCCCTGCCGGACGTGTTGCGCGTCGGGCGGGCGCAGCCGCGCGGCGGCCCAGTACGCCTCGGCGACGGCCTGGCTCTCGGTGTAGGTGTTGGAGCGCGCCGCGTCCGACGTCGTCCACGGCACGATGATGGCGATGGCGAAGGCGAGCAGGAACAGCGCCGACAGCATCGCGCCGGTGTGGCCGGTGGTGGGGCCGTCGGGGGCGTCGTCGTCGACGCCGCCGCGTGTCCGCCGCACCAGCACGCTCGCCACGAGCACGACGCCGACGGCGCAGGCCGCGGCCGCAAAGTAGACGATCATGGCACTCCCCGGGGGATGGATCCGCCATCACTTCACGTGATTGTAGGTTCACGGTTGGTGTTTGTGGCGGGGGTTTCGTGTGATCTCACCTGGGGGTGAGGTGACTGCCCGGCGGGGGAAAGATGAGGATGTCCTCTGATGACAGGGCATGGGCGATCTCGCGGCGGTTCTTGCGGAAGATGGGCCTTATGCCGGAAGATCTTCTGTAGATGGCCCGATATGGAGGATGATTCACGGGTCCCGAGAGGGTGGCCGCACGAGGGGAGACGGCGATGGCGCCGCAGGGGAAGCTGGACCTCGACCCGGAGGTGGTGCGAACCGCCCGGCGGCTGGCCGCCCAGGCCGCCGAGCCGATCATTCGAATGGCCCGATCTCACACCACCGTCTCCGTCGAGCGGGCCCTGCTGCGCCTGTGCGGGCTCACCGGCGCCGACGACGAGGGCCGTCCGTGGGTCAACCACCTCACCGACGCCGTCCGCGACCAGGTCGGCCTGGAGCACGGCGTGGCCCTGCCGGTCTGGGACGCGCTGCTGGACGGCCCGCACCGGTCGCTCGGTGACCTCGCCCGCGCCGCCGCGCGGGGCCGCGTCTCCTTCCGCCTGCCCGCCGACACGGACGCCGCCCGCGCGGCCGCCTCGGACGCCGCCCGCGCGGGCATCGCCCGCATCGACCGCCGCCGCGCCGAACGCGACGCCCTGCTGCGCGAACTGCCCGCCCCCGACACCGCCGACCCGCCCCGGCCGCTGGTCTACCTCATCGTGGCGACCGGCGACATCTACGAGGACATCCCGCAGGCGCAGGCCGCCGCGCGGGAGGGCGCCGACGTCGTCGCGGTGATCCGCTCCACCGGACAGTCGCTGCTGGACTTCGTCCCCGAGGGCGCCACCCGCGAGGGGTACGCCGGCACGTACGCGACCCGCGAGAACTTCCGGCTCATGCGGGCCGCGCTGGACGACGTCTCCCGCGAGCTGGGCCGGTACGTGCGTCTGACGAACTACGCGTCGGGGCTGTGCATGCCGGAGATCGCCGCGCTCGCCGGGCTGGAACGCCTGGACATGATGCTCAACGACTGCATGTACGGCATCATCTTCCGCGACATCAACCCCCGCCGGACGTTCATCGACCAGCGGTTCTCCCGGCAGATCCACGCCCGCGCCGGGATCGTCATCAACACCGGCGAGGACAACTACCTCACCACCGCCGACGCCGTCGACGCCGCCCACACCGTGATCGTCAGCCAGCTGCTGAACGAGCGATTCGGGCACGAGGCGGGTCTGACCGACGCGCAGCTCGGCCTCGGTCACGCGTTCGAGATCGACCCGACGGTCCCCGAGTCGTTCCGGCTTGAGCTCGCGCACGCCCAGCTGGTCCGGGAACTGTTCCCCGCCGCGCCGCTGAAGTACATGCCGCCGACCAAGCACATGACCGGCAACATCTTCGCCGGGTACCTACTGGACGCGTTCTTCAACCTCGCCGGGGTGATGACCGGGCAGTCCATCATCCTGATCGGGATGATGACCGAGGGCATCCACACCCCCTGGCTGTCGGACCGCGACCTCGCGCTGGAGAACGTCCGGTACGTCCGCGACGCGTGCGGGAACATCGCCGAGGACTTCCGGCCCCGCCCGGACGGCATGCTCGTCCAGCGCGCGAAACGGGTGCTGTCGGAGTCGGTGGACCTGCTCGCCCGCATCGCCGACGACGGCCTCCTCGACGCGATCGCCGAGGGCACCTTCGGCGTCACCCGCCGCCCCCCGGACGGCGGCAAGGGCCTGGACGGCGTCGTCCCCCGCGCCGACGGGTACGTCAACCCCGCGATCGAGATCCTCGACGCCGAGAACCCGCACCCGGCCGCCGGCGTCACCGCCGGCCCGGCCGAACAGGAGGTGCCCGCATGACGGTCCAGGTCCCGGGAGCGCACGCCCCCGCCGACCCCGCCGACACCCGGCAGGTGATCCGCCCCTACGGCGACACCACCGGCGACGGCATGGTGCAGATGTCCTTCACCCTGCCCGTCCCGGCGGGGAAACGCGCCGACGCCGCCGCCCTGCAACTCGCCGGGAAGATGGGCCTGGACCCCGCCAGCGTCGTCCACGCCAAGCCGATGGGCCCCGACTTCACGTTCTTCATCGTGTACGGGAAGGCCCGGCACCTTGTCGACTACGCGTCCATCCCCGTCCCGGAGGAGCGCGCCTACCCGCTGCTGACGTCACAGGAGGTCAACCTGGCGATCCGCCGGACGCTGAACCGGCGGCTGGTCGTCGTCGGCGCCTGCATCGGCACCGACGCGCACACCGTCGGCATCGACGCGATCCTCAACGTCAAGGGGTTCGCCGGGGAGAAGGGCCTGGAGTACTACCGGGAGATCCAGGTGGTGAACATGGGCGCGCAGGTGACCGTGGCGGAGCTGGTGCGGCGCGCCAAGGCCGAGAACGCCGACGCCGTCCTGGTGTCGCAGGTCGTCACGCAGCGCAACGCGCACCTGCACAACACCAAGCAGATGGCCGCCGCGTTCCACGCCGAGTACCCGACCGCCGTCGCCGGGGGGATGGGACGGCCGCTGCTGGTCGTCGGCGGCCCCCGGTTCGACACCGTCACCGAGACCGATCTCGGCGTCGACCGGATCTTCGGCCGGGGCACCACGCCCGCCGAGGTAGCCAGCTACCTCGTCCACGCCCTGCTGCCCGCCGAGGACCGCCCCGCCGAGGCCGCCCGGACGGACGAGCCGACCGACGAGCCAACGGACGACACGGCAGACACGGAGGAGACCGGTGAGACGGGGGAGGGGCGATGAGCGGCGCGCGTGAGGGGATGACCGTCACGCACCGCCGGTACATCCCCTACTCCCACGCCCACTACGCCGGTGACCTCGTCGACGGCGCCTACGTCCTCGGGCTGTTCGGGGACGTGGCCACCGAGATGTGCGTCCGCGCCGACGGCGACGAGGGACTGTTCGCCTCCTACTCCGACGTGCAGTTCCGCGCCCCCGTCCGGGCCGGGGACGTCCTGGAGACCTCCGCCGTGCTCGTCCGCGTCGGCACCCGCAGCCGCGTCCTGGACTTCGAGGCCCGCGTGGTGTGCCGGGGCCGTCCCGAGGCGGGGGAGTCCGCCGCCGAGGCCCTCCCCGAGCCGATCGTCGCGGTCACCGCGACGGGGACCGTCGTCGTTCCGGCCCGCCAAAACCCCTGACCTCGCGATCATGGTGTTGAGCTGGGAGAACATGGAGTCGCCGCAGAACATGAGGCGGTTGACAAGGTGGCGGAAGCCGGTAGTTTTGCTGCAGTCCAGCACGGGACTCACCGATCGGCCGCCCGAGGCGCCGCCGGGCACCGCGCCACGACGGGACGGGGATCACGCGAGTGGTCGGCAGCCGTGCCCGCCCGAGCCAGCGCGGTGGTCCGAGGCCGTGCCCCGGCGGAGCCGCCCGATCGGGCGGGGGGTTGGACCCGGGAAGGGCCCGGACATCCAGTAGAAAACGGAGCCTCGTTCTCACCGCCTGTGGGACGAACTCCGGCCCGACGGATGTCGCGGGCCCTCTTCCGTGTGCCCGCCGTCCGCCCGCCGTCCGCCCGCCGTTTCGTCCGCTGTTTCGTCCGCTGTGGGCGCGGGACGGGACCCGTCCGCCGTGGCCGGCCCGGTCGCCGTGGTGGCCACGGCCCGGTAGCGTTCCTGCCAACGGACCGAGGAACGAGGTGGGACGTGGCCCAGGAGACCCTTCCTGACCGGTCGCCGACCGGCGACCCCGGCCGGGATCCCCATGGCCCCGCGGGCCCGGCACCCGCGACCCGGCCGGACGGGCGGGCCGAGAGGCTGCGGCACTGGCTGCGCGTCGGCGGCCGCGCCGGCTGGCCCCGCACCCTCAGCGCCGCCACCGCCGGGCTGGTCATGTGGCCCGCGTTCCCGCCGTACGACCTCACGTTCCTGGCGCCCGTCGGGGTCGCGCTGTTCATCTTCGTGCTGCGCGGTCTGCCCGCCCGAACCGGCGCCTGGCTCGGCTTCGTCGGCGGCGCCGCGTTCTTCCTGCCCGTCCTGGAGGGGATCGCCGCGATCGGGCCGGACGGGTGGATCGTGCTCAGCCTCGTCCAGGCCCTGTACTTCGTGCCGCTCGGCGCCGGGATCTGCCTGGTCACACGGCTGCCGCTCTGGCCGCTGTGGACGGCCGCGCTGTGGGTCGGCGAGGAACTGGTGCGCGGGCACGTCCCGTTCGGCGGGTTCCCGTGGGCGCGGCTCGCGTTCAGCCAGACGGCCACGGTCCTGACGCCCTACGCCTCCTACGGCGGCGCGCCCCTGGTCACGTTCCTGACCGCTCTGATCGGCGGGCTGCTCGCCTACGCCGCCGTCGCCGCCCACCGCGCCCGCACCGCCCACCCTGCCCGCACCGCCCACCGAGACCAGCGCCGCGCGGACGATCGGGCAGGCGGTGAGGGGAGCGACGAACCGAGCGGTGAGACGCCCGGTGAGAAGCGGCCCGGTCTCCTGGCCGCCTTGGTGCCCGTGGGCGCCGCGCTCGGCGCCGTCGCGGCGCTCGCCGGGCTCGGGGCGCTGATCCCCACCCCCACCGCGGGGCGTCCCGTCACCGTCGCCGTCGTCCAGGGCAACGTGCCCCGCCTCGGCCTGGACGCGCTCGGCCAGCGCAAGGCCGTCCTGAACAACCACGTCCGGGCCACCCACGAACTGGCCGCGAAGGTCCGCGCCGGCACCCTGCCCCGGCCCGAACTGGTCGTGTGGCCCGAGAACGCCAGTGACCTGGACCCCTACAGCGAACCCGAGGCGTACCAGGCCATCGACGGCGCGGTGCGGGCCGTCGGCGTCCCCGTCCTGGTCGGCGCCCTCACCGACACCCCCGACGGCGAGAAGGTCGAGAACCGCGGCATCGTCTGGGACCCGAGCACCGGGCCCGGCGACTACTACGTCAAGCGGCACCCCGTCCCGTTCGGGGAGTACCTGCCGTTCCGCGACGTCCTCACCAAGCTGATCACACGGTTCGAGCAGATCCCCCGCGACTTCGCCAAGGGCACCCGCTCCGGCGTCATGCGGCTCGGCCCGGTGACCGTCGGCGACGTGATCTGCTTCGAGGTCGCCTACGATCGGGAGGTCCGCGACGTGGCGCGCGGCAGTCTGCTGGTCGTGCAGACCAACAACGCCACCTACGGCCGCACCAGTCTGCCGCCGCAGCAGGTCGCGATGTCCCGGCTGCGCGCGGTCGAACATGGCCGTACGATCTTGGTTGCCGCGACCAGCGGCATCAGCGCGATCGTCGCCCCGGACGGCCGGATGATCGACAGGTCCGGGGAGTTCGTCCCGGACCTGCAGGTCGCCACCGTCCAGGCGCGGACGTCGCGGACGCTCGCCGACCGGGTCGGCGCGGCGCCCGAACGGGTGCTCGCGGTGCTCGGGCTCGGCGCGGTCTGCGCGGCGGCGTGGACGGCGGTCAGGAAGGACGAGGGGAACTGACACCGATGGAGATCCCAGCCGACCTCGGCCGGGTGCTCGTGATCATCCCGACGTACAACGAGCGGGACAACATCGAACGCATCGCCGCCCGGGTGCGCGAGGCGGTTCCGTCGGTGGACCTGCTGGTCGTCGACGACGCCAGCCCGGACGGCACCGGCGAGGTCGCCGACGCCATGGCCGCGGACGACGAGCAGATCAAGGTCCTGCACCGGGCGGGCAAGGACGGCCTCGGCCCCGCCTACATCGCCGGTTTCCGGTGGGCGGCCGAACGGGGCTACGACGTGATGGTCGAGATGGACGCCGACGGTTCGCACCAGCCGGAGGAACTGCCGCGCCTGCTGACCGCGCTGCAGGACGCCGACCTGGTCATCGGCGCCCGCTGGGTCCCCGGCGGCAAGGTCCGCAACTGGCCCAAGCGGCGTGAGGCGCTGTCGCGCGGCGCCAACACCTACGCCCGGCTGATGCTCGGCATCCCCCTGCACGACTCCACCGGCGGCTACCGCGCGTTCCGCGCCGCGACGCTCGACAAGATCGGGTTGGACGGTGTCGACTCGCGCGGCTACTGCTTCCAGATCGACCTGGCGCTGCGGGCGTTGCGGCGGGGACTGCTCGTCGTGGAGGTCCCCATCACCTTCGTCGAACGCGTCCACGGCACCAGCAAGATGAGCCGCGACGTGATGATGGAGGCGGCGGTGCGCATCACCCAGTGGGGCATGGCCGCCCGCGTCCGCCGGGCCCGCGCCCGCAGGCTCGAACGCGCCCGCCGCTGAGCCCGGCACCCGCCGGGAAACGTTGGGGGGTGTTCCGGCGTTGTCAGGGGAGAGAGGGATTCTTCTCCCCGCGACCCGAAGATGGAGTCATGCTGCCGCTGCTACTGGTCCTGGCATTCCTGGTGATGCCCGTCCTGGAGATCTTCGTGATCATCCAGGTGGGCGGGGTGATCGGCGCCTGGCCCACGGTCGCGCTGCTGGTCGCCGAGAGCCTGCTCGGCGGCTGGATCGTGCGGCGCGAGGGCCGCCGCGCGTGGCGGACCCTGGAGGCCACGCTGCGCCGCGGCGTCATGCCCGACCGGGAGATCGCCGACGCCGCCCTGATCCTGGCCGGCGGTGTGCTGCTGCTGACGCCCGGGTTCGTCACCGACGTGTTCGGGTTCGCGTTCGTCCTGCCGGTCACGCGTCCGCTCGTGCGCCGCGCCCTGTCCCGGTACGCGTCGCGGCGGGTCCGGGCCTCCGCGCACCACGACGGGATCCGGACCCGCGTGGTGTTCCCGCCCGGCTTCGGACGGGCGCAGACCCCGCCGGGACCGGTGGTCCGCGGCGAGGTCGTCGACGACGTCACCGAGGGCGACGACTCCCCGTCCCGCGCCTGACCGCTCAGGCGTCCCGGACGGCGAACAGCACCCCGCCGACCAGCATCGCCGCCGCCGCGTACCCGGCGAGCACGCCCAGGCCCGGCCACGGCCCGATCGGAAGCCGCTCCAGGTCCCGCGTGGACTGGACGGCCAGTCCCGCCGACATCGGCGCGACCTTCTCCAGCCGTTCCCGCCATGCCGCGTCCCCGACGAGCCGCGTGACGATCGGGACGATCCACAGCAGCGCCAGCACCGCCGTGGTCGCCGCCGCCGTGTCCCGCAGGGCCGTCGCGACGCCGAGGGACAGCAACGCCACCAGCACCAGGTACAGGACGGTCCCGGCCGCGGCCCGCGCCGTGGCGCCGTCCAGCGGCGACAGCGGCGGATACCCGTGCGCGGCGGTGAACCCGTTGCGGGGCAGGATCCCCCGGCCCACCGCGAGCGCCGCCAGCACCCCGACCGCGCCCGCGGCGGCGACGGCGCCGGCGACCACGGCCGCCTTGGCGGCCAGGACCGTGCCGCGGCGCGGCACCGCCGCCAGCGTCGCGGTGATCGTCCCGGTGGCGTACTCGCCGCCGACCGCGAGGACGCCGAGGACGATCGCGGCGATCTGACCGAGCCGCACCCCCGACAGCGCCAGCCTCGGCGTGTCCTCCTCGCAGGCGGCCGGGGTCACGCAGTCGGCGGTGTCGACGCTCCCGGTGACCGCCGCGCCGACCGCGACGGTGATCCCGGCCAGCGCGAACAACAGCCACCCGGTGCTCGGCAGCGTCCGCAGCTTGGTCCACTCCGCCCGGACCGCCCTGCCGGCCCCTCCGCCCCTCACGCTGCTCATCACGCTGCCCGTCACGCCGCGTCCCGGCGCCTGACCAGCCACGTCGCGACGAGCATCGCCACCGCCGCGTACGCGCACAGCACCCCGAACCCGGCCCACGGGCCGATCGCCCGGTCGAACCGGTCGACGGTGTGCTGCACCGCGAACCCGGCGGCGGGCGTGACCCGTTCCAGCCACCGCGCGGCCGACAACGGCAGCCCGGTCGCCACGATCTGCGGGAGCAGCAGGAGCAGCAGCACGATCGTGATCGCGGGCGCGCTGCGCCGCACGATCGCCGCGACCGCCAGACCGAGCACCGCGACGACGCCCATCAGCGCCGCCGTGCCCAGCACGGCCCGCAGCACCGCCGGGTCCGACAGCGGCGGCGGCGCGAGCCCGCCCGCGCGCAGTAGCGGCGCGGCCAGCAACATCGCGCCGAACGCGGCGACCAGCCCCGCCGCGAGCGACGCCACGCCCACCACGACCGCCTTGGCGGCCAGCACCCGGCCGCGCCGCGGGCTCGCCGCGAACGTCGTGCGCACCATGCCGCGCCGGTGCTCGGCCGTCATGAACAGCACCGCCACGGCGACGATCGCGGCCTGCCCGATCAGCGCGCCGGTGAGGGTGACGCGGGTGACGTCGTCGGCGAACGCGTCATGGCCGATGTCACCGGACCCGGCCAGCGTGAACGTCCCGCCCTCCTGCGTGCTACCGCCCGTGCCCTGGTCGGCGGGCCCGCCCGGGGCGCCGCGGTCCCGCCACCGCGCGCCGGGCCACGCGGGCGACACCGACACGTGGTCGAACGTGGCGCGGGTGTCGGAGGGCGCCGAGTCGACGGTCTCACCGCCGAACCGGCGTTGGACCTTCGCGGTGTTCGGCGCGGCGACGAACAGGCCCGCCAGGGCCGTGCGGGGCAGCCCGTCCAGCGTCACCGACCCGACGCGCCGCCAGTCGCGCCCGTCCGCGGACTCGAACCCCGTCACGGTCGTGCCCGATCGGACCAGCCGCAGCCAGCGCGGCGCGGTGCCCGTCCCACCGCCCTGCCCGTCGCCCTTGTAGCCGGTCTGGAGCCGGACGCCGTGCCCTGGGGTCACCATCAGCGCCGCGTACGGTGTGGCGCGGTCCGCGCTGCCGCGGACCATCAGCCCCGCCTTCGCCCACGCGCCGCCGCCCCCCTGGGACGTGACGCGGGCGACGACGGCGCCGTCCCCGGCCAGCGGCTGGTAGGTGAAGTGCCCCAGGTCGTGGATCTGCACCCGGTCGGGGTCGGAGATCCCCTTGCCCGTCCCGGACGCCTGCGCGCCGGCGGCCGTCAGCAACGCCACCAGCACGGTCAGCGCGACCGACGCCAGGAGGGTCAGCGTCCACCGGGGGACGGTCCGCAGCTTGGTCCATTCGGCCAGCAGCAGCCGCCCGAACCCGTCGCGGGCCTCGTCCTGGACGGTGCTGCGGTACGGCGTCACGGCGGTCGGCCCCGGGGCGGTCACGGCGCCACCCGCCCGGTCACGGCCTGGAACTCCACCGCGTCCCGGGTCAGCTCCATGTAGGCCTCTTCCAGCGACGCCCGGTACGCGGCGACCCCGCTGAACGTCACCCCGGCCCCCGTCAGCAGGGCGATGATCCGCTCGGAGTCCAGGCCCGCGACGGTCACCGCGTCCGTGCCGTGGGCCGTGACCGTCGCGCCCGCGTGCGCCAGCACGGTCATCGCCTCCTGCCGCCGGGCGGTGCGCAGCTCCACCCGGCCGCCGGACGCGGCGTCCAGCAACTCCCCGACACCGATGTCGGCGATCAGGCGGCCCCGGCCGATCATGACGAGGTGGTCGGCGCCGCCCTCCAGCTCGCTCATCAGATGGCTGGACACCAGGACCGCGCGGCCCTCCCCGGCCAGTGACCGCAGCAACCCCCGCATCCAGGCGATGCCGTCGGGGTCGAGCCCGTTCACCGGCTCGTCGAACATCAGCACGGGCGGGTCGCCGAGCAGCGCCGCCGCGATCCCGAGCCGCTGCCGCATACCGAGCGAGAACCCGCCCGCGCGGCGTCCGGCCGCGCCGGTCAGCCCGGCCAGTTCGATCACCTCGTCGACACGGCGGACGGGCAACCCGTTGGCGTGCGCGAGCCACCGCAGATGGTCGCGGGCCCGCCGCGCCGGATGCACCGCCGACGCGTCCAGCAACGCCCCGAGCCGGCACAGCGGCGTCCGCAGCGACCGGTACGACCGCCCGCCGACCAGGGCCGTGCCCGCGTCGGGCCGGTCCAACCCCATGATCATCCGCATGGTGGTGGACTTGCCGGCGCCGTTCGGGCCGACGAACCCAGTGACCCGCCCCGGGGCGACGGTGAAGGTCAGGCCGTCCACGGCGGTGGTCGGCCCGTACCGTTTGCTCAGGCCACGCACTTCGATGGTTGCGTCCATGGCCTGGGAGGCTACGGACCGCCGCGGCCGGGGGCATCCCGCCGTGGACCGGTTCCGGGCGGCGGGGGCGGAGGGACGCCGCGTCCCTCCGCCGGGGGACGCCGCCGCGCCGCGTTCACGCCACAATGATCGGCGTGGGTCGTAGCGGGATCGTGGGTCGTAGCGGGATGGGTCGCAGGGGGAGGGGAGCGGAACGCGGCGCGCGGTGGCCGGGTCCGTGGCCCGCCGCCGGGGTCTGCCTGGCCCTGGCCGGGACGGCCGAGGCGGCCCTCAGGACCGGGGGGTCCGGCGCGGCGCTGTCCCTGGCCATCGTGGTGGACGTGTGCGCGGCGCTCCCGCTCGTCCTGCTCCGTGACCGTGTCCGCGACCGTGTCACCGCCGCCGCCGTGACCGTCACCGCGGCCGGCGCCGCGGCGTGCGTCATGCACCGCGGGGTGGCCGTGACGGCGGTCGTCGCGTTCGTCGCCGTCTGGTCGGTGTACGTCCGGCGCCGGACGCGGCGGCGCCGCGCCGCCGCAGCGGCGCGGGACGCCTCCCGCCGGGCGTTCGAGAACACGCTGCTGGAGCACACCGCGCGGGGCGAACGCGCCCGCATCGCCCGTGAACTCCACGACGTCGTCGCCCACCACATCTCGATGATCTCCGTGCAGGCGGAGACCGCGCGGCTCGCCGTGCCCGGCATGCCGGACGAGGGCGCCGAACGGCTGCTGGCCATCGGCGACACCGCCCGGACCGCGCTGACCGAGATGCGGCGGCTGCTCGGCGTGCTGCGCGAGGACGCGGGCGCCGAACCGACCCGCCGCCCCCAGCCGGGCCTGCAACAACTCCTGGACCTGCTCGACGAGACCCGGGCGTCCGGTCCAGCGAGTGTCCGGCTGCGCGTCCGCGGCGCCGTCGCGGCCCTGGAACCGGGGGTGGAACTCGCCGCCTACCGGATCGTGCAGGAGGCCCTCACCAACGCGCGGCGGCACGCGCCCGGCGCCGCCGTCGACGTGGAACTCGACTACGCCCCGGAGGCCCTGCGCGTCAGCGTCCGCGACAACGGTCCCGGACCCGGCGACGACGCTGAAACCGGCACGGGGCACGGGGGCGAGGCCGGGGTCGCGGGGCATGGCCTGCTCGGGATGCGGGAACGCGCCGCCGCGGTCGGCGGTGCCCTGCGCACCGGTCCCGGGCCGGTCGGCGGGTTCCTGGTGGAGGCGACGCTGCCGGCACCGGAAGGCGACCGGTCGTGACGGTCCGTGTCGTCGTGGCCGACGACCAGGAGGTCGTCCGCGCCGGGTTCGGCGCGCTGCTCGGCACGCAACCCGACCTGGCCGTCGTCGGCACCGCCGCCGACGGCGCCGCCGCGGTCCGCGTGTGCCGCGACCGGCGACCCGACGTCGTGCTGATGGACGTGCGGATGCCCGTCATGGACGGCATCGAGGCCACCCGCCGCGTCGCCGCCGCCCCCGACGCGCCGCGGATCCTGATGCTGACCACGTTCGACCTCGACGAGCACGTGTACGACGCGCTGGTCGCCGGGGCCAGCGGGTTCCTGCTCAAGGACGTCACGGCCGAGCGGCTGTTCGACGCCGTCCGGGTCGTCGCGGCGGGGGAGGCGCTGCTGGCGCCCGCGGTCACCCGCCGTCTCATCGGGGAGTTCGTCCGGCTCCGCCCGCGGGCGCCGTCGCGTCCGTCCGGCGCGCTGGAGACCGCGCTGGAGACGTTGACGGCGCGGGAGACCGACGTCCTGCGCCTGGTCGCCGAGGGCCTCAACAACGCCGAGATCGCCGCCCGCCTCACGGTGGGGGAGGAGACGGTCAAGACGCACGTGAGTCGCGTCCTGCGCAAGCTGGGGTTGCGTGACCGGGTCCAGGCGGTCGTCGCCGCCTACGAGAGCGGCCTGATCCTGCCCCGCTCAGGCCGGTGACCGACGGACCTCAGGGCCAGGCGGTGCCCCCTGACCAGGTGCGGACATGGGGCGGGCCCGTACCGTCATCGGTACGGGCCCGCCCAGAAACTCCTGTGCCCCTTTGCTGTTCCCCTCGGTCGTTCAGGTGCCGCTCACGCGGACTTCCTGCGTCCCGCCCGCAGGATCTCCAGTCGTTCCGCGAGAACCTCCTCGAGGTCCTCGACGGTCCGGCGTTCCATGAGCATGTCCCAGTGCGTGCGCGGTGGTTTACCCTTTTTCGCCTGGGGCAACTCCCCGTCGACCCGCAGGGCCGTGGCGCCGCAGTTGCGGCATTCCCAGGTCATCGGCACCTCGGCCTCGGCTGCGAGCGTCACGGTGAACCGGTGGCCCTTGGTACAGGTGTAGTCCACCTCTTGCCGAGGGGCCAGATCGGTGTTGCGATCGTTCTCGTAGCTCGTCGCTCCGAGTCGGGTGCCGCGAAGTGCGCGCTCGGCCATCGTCACGTGCCTCCCAGACGGCTTGCGGTCTTGCCCTGACCAACGCTGAATCCCGTGACAAGATTCCCCGGGGCGGCATGATCCAATCCTGTCGTTTGCGGACGGCCGCGGGCCGGGCCGGTCGCGGCGCCCGGTCGGGGCGTCACCGGCGGGACGTGATGACCTCGTCGATCAGGCCGTATTCCTTGGCCTGCGCGGCCGTGAAGAAGCGCGTGCGATCAAGATCACGGCGCACGGTCGCCGGGTCCCGCCCGGTGCTCTCCGCCAGGATCGCCTCGGTCTGCTCGCGCAGCCGCAGCACCTCCCGGGCCTGGATGTCCAGGTCGGCGGCATGGCCGCGGGCCACCTCGATCGCCGGTTCCCCCAGCACGATCCGCGCCCCGCTGAGCGCCGCCCGCCGGCCCGGCGCGCCCGCCGCCAGCAGGATCGCCGCGGCGGCGCCGGCCTGCCCGACGCAGGTCGTCTCGATCGGGGGCCGGACGTAGCGCATCGTGTCGCAGATCGCCAGCATCGCCGTCAGGGACCCGCCGGGGGAGTTGATGTACAGGGCGATGGGCCGGTCGGCGTCGATGCCCTCCAGCGCCAGCAGTTGCGCGGTGACGTCGTTGGCGCTGGTGTCGTCCACCGGCGTCCCGAGGAACACGATGCGGTCCTCGAACAGCTTGTCGTAGGGGTCGGAGTCCTTGCGCCCGTAGGCGGTCCGCTCCTCGAACTCGGGGACGAGATGGCGCCGTTCCGTCCGTGTCATGTTCCCACCCGGTCGGTGCTGTCGACGACGTGGTCGACGAAACCGTAGTCGCGGGCCTGTTCGGCGGTGAACCACGCGTCCCGGTCCCCGTCGGCCTCGATCTGTTCCAGCGGCTGCCCGGTGTGGAACGCGGTCCGCTCCGCCAGGGTCCGCTTGAGATAGAGCGACTGCTCCGCCTGGATCTTGATGTCGGACGCGGTGCCGCCGATCCCGCCGTGCGGCTGGTGCATCATCACCCGGGCGTGCCGGAGCGCGTACCGTTTGCCCCGCGTCCCGGCGCACAGCAGCGTCTGTCCCATGGACGCCGCCATGCCCATCACGACGGTGGATATGTCGTTGGGGACGAACTGCATCATGTCGTAGATCGCCATCCCTGCGTCCACGACGCCGCCGGGCGAGTTGATGTAGATCGTGATGTCGCGCCGCGCGTCCTGCGCCGCCAGGAGCAGCAACTGCCCGTTGATCCGGTTGGCGACCTGGTCGTCGATCTCGGTTCCGAGGAACACGATCCGCTGGGCGAGGAGCCGCTCGAACAGCTGCGCCTGCGCCAGTTGCGGCGCCTCGGTCACGCTGACCCTCGCCCGGCCCACGAACGTCTCCACCGGTCGCCCGCCGTCCCAGTGCCGCTGTTCACCGCGCATACCGACCGCCTTTTCTGTACAGAATGTACATTACGTACATTGGACCGTAGTGGTGGTGGCGGATCGAGGCCAGAGGAGGACGGAGGGTTTCGCTATACGATGAATCACGTGGATGTTCCGGTAACCGAAGCACGCGCCCAGTTCGCCGACCTGGTGAACCGGGTCGCCTACACCGGCGAGCCCGTCAAGCTGACGCGGCGGGGCCGGGTGATGGCCGCGCTGGTCAGCCCGGAGGATCTGGAGCTCCTGGAGACGATCCGGTCGCAGCGCGTCGAGCTGACGCAGCCCGCGCAGCCGGCCGCGCCCGTGGAGCACCCGCGGCCCGCGCCGTCGCCGATGCGCGTCGCGGCCGAGTACCGCCCGCCCGGTTTCACCCGCTGAGTCCCGCGGACCGGGCCGCGTCGGCGAGTCGGTCAGGCGGCCAGGTCAGGCGGCCAGGTCAGGTGGTGGCGGTGGGGTGGTCCCACAGGCCGCGTGCGTCCATGACGTCGCGGAGGGTGAGGAGGTCGTCGGTCATGATGCCGTCCACGCCGAGGTCGAGGAGGCGTTCCATGGCGGCGCGGTCGTTGACCGTCCAGGCGTGGACCCGCAGGCCCAGTTCGTGGGCGCGGGCGATGAACGCGTCGGTGACGAACGGGAGGGGCCCGAGGCCGTAGGGGACCTGGGCGCAGGCGACGCCGGTGGCGGCCAGCCGGATGAGCTTGGCGGTGGGGCCGCCGTAGGACTTGGCGCGCAGGGCCATCACGCCGCGGGGGCCGAGCGCGGTGCACACGTCGTGGCCGGTGAACAGGGGGAGCCGGGCGCGCATCTGGGCCAGCCGGCGCGTGGAGAACGAGGTGATGCACACCCGGTTCCAGGCCTTGGCGCGGTGCAGCGCGGCGGCGAGGGGGCCGATGACCGGCGCGTCCTTGAGGTCGATGTTGACGCGGGCGTCCGGGAAGGACGTGAGCAGCTCCTCCAGCCGGGGGATGGGCTCGGTCCCGCCGATGCGGGCCTTGGCGACCTGCGCGTAGGGCATCCGGGCGATGGTCCCGGCGCGGTCGGTGACGCGGTCCAGGGTGCGGTCGTGGAAGGCCACGACGACGCCGTCGGCCGTGGCGTGGGCGTCGGTCTCCAGGTAGCGGTAGCCGAGGTCGACGGCCCGCTGGAACGCGGCCATGGAGTTCTCGGGCGCCCCGCCGGCGCCCCCGCGGTGGGCGAAGGGGATCGGGCCGGGGTGGTCGAGGAATTCGTACGAGCCGCGCACCCGTCCGATTATGACGGACCTCGGGTCGGGCCTCTCGACCAAGCATGACCTTACTATGTAAAGGCATGGGGCTGGTGAAGGCTTGCTGCTACGGTCGGCGCGGCAATCGATCAACGAGGGAAGCGAGCCGATGGCGAATGTGGACGAGTACCGGGCGACGTTCGAGTTGGTGGACGTGGACGGCGACGGGTACATCTCGACGGCCGAGTTGAAGAACCTGATGAGCAGGCTCGGGCAGGACATCACCGACACTCGTGCCGTGGAGGTGGTCGTGGCCGCCGACGCCAACGGGGACGGCAAGATCTCCTTGCCGGAGTTCGCCGCGCTGATGGAGCGGACCGCCCGCCGTTGACGTCGTCCGGTGCCGCCGTCAGGTCCGGCGTCGCCGGATCTTGAGGAGGTTGTCGGTGCGGGTCATGGCGCGTCCGTCGGGGGCGGTCTGGAGGCGTTCGTGCTCGCCGCTGAGCAGCACGTCCCAGGCGCCGTCCGGCAGCCGTAGCGAGGCCAGGACCTCATCGGCGGTGGGTAGGTGCGCGTGCGGGTGGGCGTCCGGGTCCCAGGGTGGGGGACCGGCGTGGCCGGCGATGAGCAGGATGCCGCCGGGTGCGACGGCGTCGGCGGCGGCGCGCAGGATGGCCGCGCGGGGCATGTCCTCCCCCGGGGAGTGCAGGAACGCGGTGCAGACCAGGTCGTAGGTGCCTTCGGGGAAGGACGCGGCGAGGTCGTGGCGCTGGAAGTCGACGCGGTCGGCGACGCCCGCGGTGGCGGCGTGGTGGGCGGCGCGGTCGAGGGCCACGCGTGAGATGTCGGCGGCGGTGACGCGCCAGCCGTGCCGCGCGAGCCAGATCGCGTCGGCGCCCTCGCCGCAGCCGAGGTCCAGGGCGTTGCCGGGTTCCAGCCCGGTGACCTCCCGGACGAGGACGGCGTTGGGTTCGCCGCTCCAGAGGTGGTCGTGCTCGCCGTAGCGGGCGTCCCAGTACTCCTGGCCGGTGGTGGTGTCGTCCATGCCCCCGATGGTGGACCCGCACCGGGACGGCCCGCGAACCCTGTTGCCGTTTCCGCAATCAGGGCGACGGCGCCTTCGCCGAGCGGCGGCCCTGTCTCAGCTACGGGCCGCGGCGAGGGCGGGAAGGTTCTGGTTTCCGTCGGCCCAGGTGGCGGTCATGACGACGCTGGTGATCCGCCATCCGGCGGTGGTATGGGCGAGGTCAAAGCGGTAGGTGCCGCCGAGGGTGGCCGACCACGCTTCGATGATCTGGCGTGGGGTCAGCACGGCGGGCTCACCGCCGTTCAGGCTGGTGTGAGTCGAGTGTGACCTTGTCGGCGAACACGGCCTCGAGCCGGTCCCACTCGCGCTGGTCGGCGCGCCAGGCCATGCGTGTGCACGTCTGGATGATCTCCAAGCATGGGGTGCTCTTTTCGGTGTCGGAAGTACTGCGACGCCAGATCGACCGGGGCGTCCTGGCTGTCCCGGGCATCGACCTGGCGATCATTCAGTTCTCCTCGCTGGCCCTTTATCCCCACCTCATCCGCGCCACCTACGGCACGCCCATCGACGAGGAGACCGCCGATCGCCTCATCACCGGGGGCGTGGCGATGTTCCTCGACCACTACCGCGCATGGCGCCTGTTCCAGGGCGGCGGCCTCGCGGGGACCGGCGGTCTACTTCCTGCCGGCGAGCGTGTGGGCGACCAGAGCGTTGGCGTGGCCGTGCCCGAGGCCGTGCTCGGTCTTGAGCCAGCCGACGATCTCCATGTGCTTGGTCAAGGGTGAGGCGTTGATGAGGTCGATCCATTCCTGGACGGGGCGGCCGTACTTGGCCTCGATCGCGGGGAAGTAGCTGGCGGGGTTGCCTTTGGCCGATGCGGTCATGGTCTGGGCTCCGATTCTGTTGATGGCGAGGCCATGTGGACGATATCGGGGCAGGTGGAGTCGTTGTTCGCCTGGGTTCGGCGTTCACCGTCCGGTCGGCGGCCGTCGGGCTCGCAAGATCGTGTCGTGGGTGTGGTGTGTGCCCGCGGGGGCGGGGGTGGTCCGTCGGCGGGTTTCGTTGATCAGGACGGTCCAGTTCTGGTCGAGGAGTTCGGCGATGTCGCCGGGCTGGTAGTAGTCGCCGTAATCGACGCCGTTGTCGTCGCGCGGGGGGAGGCCGGCGAGGTCGTGGCCGACGACGAGGAGGGTGCCGCCGGGTGCGACGGCGCCCAGCAGGCCGCGCAGCGCGGTGTGGCCGGGCTGGTGGGCCAGGGGGAAGTACTGGACGGACACCAGGTCGAACGCGGCGGAAGGGGGTGGCGTGACGGTCAGGTCGGCCCGCGCCCAGGCCACCCGGCCGGCGACGTCCCCGGCCGTGGCGGCGGCGCGTCGCAGGGCGGTCAGGGAGATGTCGACGGCGGTGACCTGCCAGCCGTGGCGGGCCAGCCAGAGCGCGTCGGCGCCCTCACCGCATCCCACGTCGAGGGCCTGACCCGGCGGCAGGTCGGTGATCTCGGTGACGAGCACCGCGTTGGGCGCGCCGCTGAAGACTCGGGCGCGGCCGGAATACCGCTCTTCCCAGAACCGAGCGACCTTTTGTCTGTCCATTTGCCCGTCCACTTTCCGGTCCATGGTGGTGACCACCTCCGCCGGCGACCCTGCTCCTTCCTCGACGGGTTGGCAAAGTTCTTTGCGAGAAGTGCAAAGCGTGGGCACAGTGGCCTGTATGAGCGAGGAGTTCGATGCCGTGGTGGCCGCGGTCGGACCCCGGTTGCGTGCGTTGCGTCGCCGCCGCGGAGCCACCCTGACCGCCCTGTCGGAGACCACCGGTATTCCGATCAGCACCCTCTCCCGGCTGGAGTCCGGGCAGCGCAAGCCGGGCCTGGATCTGCTGTTGCCCCTGGCGAAGGCGTACGGGATGCCGCTCGACGAACTCGTCGGCGCGCCCGCCCGCGTCGATCCCCGGGTGTTTCTCCGGCCGTTCACCCACGAGGGCATGACCGTCATTCCGTTGACCCGCAAGCCCGGCGGGTTGCAGGCGTACAAGCAGATCCTTCCGGCGGGCCCGATCGATCGTGAGCCCGATCCCCGGTCACATGAGGGGTATCACTGGCTGTACGTCCTCAATGGGCGATTGCGCCTGGTGCTCGGTGACCAGGACTTCGTCCTCAGCGCCGGTGAGGTCGCCGAGTTCGACACTCACCTCCCGCACTGGTTCGGCAATGCCGACGCGGAGCCGGTGGAGTTCTTGAGCATCCTGGGGCCGCAGGGTGAACGCGTTCACATCAAGGCTCGTTTCCGTCCCGTCTGATTTCCCGCACAGGGTGTCGGGACGGTCAGGTGGTCCAGTCGCGCCGGCGGGCCTCGGCGAGGGCGATGGCGGCGGCGACGGCGACGTTGAGGGAGCCGACGCGTCCGATCTGGGGGATGTAGGCGACGGCGTCGGCGGCGGCGAGCAGGGCGGGGGAGCAGCCGTGGTCCTCGCCGCCGACGGCGAGGCAGACGTCGCCGTCCAGGGGCGCCTCGTGGAGGGGGACGGCGTCGGCGGTGAGTTCGACGGCGACCAGCCGCAGGCCTTCCTTGCGGACGGCCGCGGCGGCGTCCGCGGCCCCGCCGGCGTGTTCCCAGGGGACGAGGCGGGTCGTGCCGAGCGCGGTCTTGTCGACGCTCTTGTGGGTGGGGGGTGTGGCGTTTCCGGCGAGCCAGAGGCGTTCGACGCCGAACGCGGCGGCGCTGCGGATGATGGAGCCGATGTTGAACGGCTGGGTGACCGATTCCACCAGCAGGTGGAGGCGGGCGTCGGTGCGGCGCCGCCAGTCGCGGTTGAGGCGCTTGACGTCGGTGCCGCGCAGTTGCCTGCGTCCCTGCGCGGGAGGGTGCGGGCGGTGCGGGTCGCTCATCGGGTGCCGCCTTCGACGCGGGGCGCGACGCGCAGGACGCGGTAGGCGGATCGGGACGCGATCCGCTCGGTGGGGTGGCCCTGGTCGTTCAGCCAGCGTTGCAGGGAGTCGGAGCCGAGGTGCTTCTGGACGACGAGGTGGGCGAGGCCCGTGGGGGTGAGGCGGCCGAGCCAGGTGAGCAGGAGCTCGTGGAGGGCGTTCTTGCCGATGCGGATCGGCGGGTTGGACCAGATCGCGGCGAAGCGCAGGTCGGGGTCGAGGTCGTCGATCAAGCTGAACCTTACATTGTCAAGGCCGGCGGCGTGAGCATTATCCTCAGCGAGTTCCAAGGCTCGCTGATTAACATCCACACCCCAAATACTCGCCTGAGGGGAACGCTTCCCGAGAGTGAGGGCGATGGGGCCGTATCCGCAGCCGAGGTCGAGGAGGTCGCCGTGCTGGGGCGGCGCGGGGACGGTTTCCAGCAGGATGCGGGTGCCGGGGTCGATGCGGTCGGGGGAGAACACGCCGCTGTCGGTGTCGAGCCGCAGGTGCAGGTCGGGCAGGACGAGGTCGACGGTGCGGCGGTTGGACGCCGCGTCCGGCCGTGCGGCGAAGTAGTGTTCCCCCACGTCGGTCGACCGTATCAGCGTTCGGCGGGTCGCGGGGCCGTCAGGGCAGGCGGGAGAACCAGGCCAGGGAGGCGCCGGCGGCGGCGAGCGCGAACAGCAGCGCGACGCCGGTGTAGCGGGCGGCGACGTCGCGGTGCTCGATCTTGAAGCCGAGGCTGGTGCCGATGTTGCCGTAGACGTCGCGGAGCTCGTCGGAGTCGGCGGCCTCGTAGGCCTTGCCCTCGGTGCTCTCGGCGAGGCTGCGCAGGGTCTCCTTGTTGACCGAGACGCTGGTGGTCTCGCCTTCGATGTCGACGGTGCCGTAGGGGGTGCCGAACGCGATGGTGGAGACCGGGACGTGGGCGGCGCGGCTGGCGTCGATGGCCTCCTGGACGGAGCGTCCGGTGGTGTTGTCGCCGTCGGACAGCAGGACGATGTGGGCGGGTGGCGGGTCCTGGGAGGCTTCGGCGTCGAAGGATCGGACGGCTTGGAGGCCGGTGAAGACGGCTTCGCCGATGGCGGTGCGTTTGGCCATGACGAGCTGGTCGATGGAGGCGATGGCGGTGGCGCGGTCGGTGGAGGGCGCGGCGATGAGGTTGGCGCTGCCGGCGAAGGCGACGACGCCGACGTTGAAGCGGGCGGGAAGGTCGTCGATGAACTTCTTGGCGGCGGCCTTGGCGGCGTCGAAGCGGCTGGGTGGGACGTCTCTGGCCATCATCGACAGGGAGACGTCGATGGCGACGAGGATGGTGGCGCGGTCGCGGGGGACCTTGACGGAGTCGGCGGGGCGCGCGAATCCGATCATCATGAGGGTCATCATGACGAGGAAGAGGGCGGCGGCGAGGTGGCGGCGCCAGCCGGGGCGGCGGGGGGCGACCTGGGAGAGCAGGGCGAGGTTGGTGAAGCGGACGGCGTGCCGGCCGCGGCGTAGTTGGAGCAGGACGTAGAGGGCGGCGAGGAGGGGCAGTACGCCGAGGAGCCAGAGGCGTTCGGGTGACAGGAAGGTCATGGGCGCGCTCCCGCGGTGGTGGCGTGCCGGCCCGCGGCGCGGCGTTGGCGGAGGGCGAAGCGTGCGATGTCGGCGATCCAGTCGCGGTCGGTGCGCAGGACGAGGTGGTGGGTGCCGGCGCGGCGTAGGGCGGCGCGGATGTGGTCGCGTTGCGCGGTGGCGGCGGCGGCGTACCGTTCGCGGACGCGGCGGTTGAGGACGATCTCGTGGACGGTTCCGGTTTCGGGGTCGGTCATCTCGACGAGTCCGACGTCGGGGAGGTCGAGTTCGCGGGGGTCGACGATCTCGATGGCGAGGACCTGGTGGCGGGCGGTGAGGCGGCGGAGGGGGCGTTCCCAGTCGGGTCGGGCGGGGTGGTCGTGGCCGGTGGGGGTTCCGGTGGGGATGGGGCCGGTGCCGTCGGGGGCGAGGAAGTCGGAGATGACGACGCGGAGGCCGCGTCGGGTCTGGCCGCGGTCGAGGGAGCTGATGGCGGTGGCGAGGTCGGGGGACGGTGCGGGGCGGCGGGTGGGGGTGCGGGGGGTGCCGTCGTCGGCGGATTGGGAGTCCAGGGCGGCGTGGAGGAGGGCGTAGAGGGCGGCTTTGCCGGTGCGGGCGGGCCAGCGGCGCGTGCCGTCGGTGTGGAGGAGGTAGGCGCCGGCGCGGTCGCCGAGGCGGACGGTGAGGAATCCGACGGCGGCGAGGGCGGCGACGGCGAGGTCGCGTTTGGTCATGGTGGCGGTGCCGAAGTCCATGCTGGGGGTGAGGTCGAGGAGGGCCCAGGCTTCGAGTTCGTGGTCGGCGATGAGGTCGCGGACGTGGGGGGTGGTGGTGCGGGCGGTGACGGCCCAGTCCATGTGGCGGACGTCGTCCTCGCCGGGTTGGTAGAGGCGGGCTTCGGCGAGTTCGGTGCCGGGGCCGGGGAGCAGGCCGAGGTGTTCGCCGCCGAGGAGGCCGTCGAGGCGGCGGGTGACCTGGAGTTCGAGGCGGCGCAGGGTGCGTTCGGGGGCGAGGTGGGCGAGTTTGCCGCCGTGCCGTCCGGTGCTGTGCCGTCCGGTGCCGTGCCGTCGGGTGGTCATGCGGTGGTCACCGCCGCCGCTCCGTGGTTCCACACGACGCGGGGTGGGGGGACGGCGGCGAGGATCTGGTTGGTGACGTCGGTGGCGTCGATGCCGTCGGCGAGGGCGTCGAAGGTGAGGACGAGGCGGTGGGCGATGACGTCGCGGGCGACGGCGCGGACGTCGTCGGGGAGGACGTAGTCGCGTCCGGACAGGAGGGCGAGGGCGCGGGCGGTGGCGGCGAGGCCGAGGGTGGCGCGGGGGCTGGCGCCGATCTCGATGACGCCGCGGAGGTCGGGGAGGCGGTACTGGTCGGGTTCGCGGGTGGCCATGACGAGGCGGACGATGTAGTCGGCGATGAGTTCGTGGACGGCGACTTCTTCGGCGGCGCGTTGGAGTCCGGCGAGGCGGTGGGTGTCGAGGATCTGGGTGGCTTCGGGTGGGTCGACGCTCATGCGTTGGAGGATTTGGAGTTCTTCGTGGGCGGCGGGGTGGTGGACGTCGATTTTCATGAGGAAGCGGTCGCGTTGCGCTTCGGGGAGGGGGTAGACGCCTTCGGATTCGATGGGGTTCTGGGTGGCGAGGACGATGAAGGGGGTGGGGAGGGGGTAGGTGTTGCCGCCGAGGGAGACCTGGCGTTCGGCCATGACTTCCAGTAGTGCGGATTGGACTTTGGCGGGGGCGCGGTTGATTTCGTCGGCGAGGACGAAGTTGACGAAGACGGGGCCGAGTTCGACGTCGAACTGTTCGGTGGAGGGGTGGTAGATGCGGGTGCCGACGATGTCGGAGGGGACGAGGTCGGGGGTGAACTGGAGGCGGGCGAAGGTGCCGCCGACGACGTGGGCGAGGGTGTCGACGGCGAGGGTCTTGGCGACGCCGGGGACGCCTTCGACGAGGCAGTGTCCGCGGGCGAGAAGTGCGACGATCATGCGTTCGACCATGTGGTCCTGGCCGACGATGACTTTTTTGACTTCGGCGAGGGTGGTTTGCAGGAGGGCCGCGGCTTCGTCGACGTCGGTGGCGGCGATGGTCATATGGGGTGCTATCATTGTCGTCCCTTGGGTGCCGGGCTCGGGCGCCTTTTGACCCTACGCGATCGCTTGTACCCGTTCGCTGGGGATACGTGCGTGGTGGTGGTGATCGGTTCGGGGTGGTTGGGGGAGGTGGGGGTTGGTGCGGTTCGGTGCAGGTGGGGGTGGGGGGTGGGGGTCGGCGGGGTCGCCGGTGGGGGAGTCGGTGGGGGTGGGGGGTTGTTAGGGTTGCGGCCATGTCGAGGCCGTTGCCCCCGGGTGATCCTGTTCGGCTGGGGCCGTTTCGTTTGTCGGCGCGTTTGTCGGAGTCCGCGGCTGGGATCGTGTTCCTGGGGGTGGACGACGAGGGGCGTCGGGCGAGTGTGGCGGTGTTGAACCGTGGTGCGGCTGAGGACGCGGCGGCGCGGGATCGTTTTCGTGCGGCGATCAACGCGGCGGTGCCGGGTCCTGGTGGGCGGTCTGGTGAGGGGGGTTCGGCCGGTGGGGGGTCGGGTGGTGTGGCGCCGGTGGTGGCGGCGCAGCCGGAGGGGTCGGCGCCGTGGGTGGCGACGTCGTACGAGGCGGATCGGGTGGGGGCGGAGCGGTTCTTGGAGCCGGTGGAGTTCCAGGGGCCGGGGGGTTCGGGTTGGGGTGGTCGGTGGTTGGGGCGGAGGCGTGGGCCGCAGTTCCAGCCGTATTGGTCGGGGTCGGCGGAGCCGGCGTTGGAGGGTCCGGTTCCGCGGCCGGGGCCTCCGGTGGGTGCGGGGCCGGTGTCGGAGGTGGCGCCGCGGCGGAGTGCGGTGAGCGTTGTGTTGACGTTGGTGGCGTTGTTGGTGGTGGTGGCGTTGCTGATGGGGGTGTTGTTCGCGTGTCAGCCTGAGGTGAAGGCGCCGCCGCCTCCGCCGCCGGAGCCGACGCCGTCGTTTCCGTCTCCGTCGCGGCCGCCGGGGTCGCCGCGTCCGTTGCCGTCCCCGTCTCCGTCGCGGCCGCCGTCGACGCCGCCGAGTGTCCCGCCGGGTGACGGCGGGCCGCTGTGACGGTTGTCTGAGACGTTTCGTGCGGGGGGAAAGGGGTTTGCCGGGGCGGTGGTGAAGCGGCCAGCATGGGGTGATGCTGGAGACTTTGGTCGCTTTTGTGGGTGCGGCGGTGTTGATCGCGATGGCGCCGGGGCCGAGCACGGTCGTGATCATGCGGGAGTCGATGCGGTCGGGGCGGCGCGGGGGTGTGGCGGCGGTGCTGGGGAACGAGACCGGGGTTCTGGCGTGGGGTGTGGCGGCGGCGGTGGGGTTGTCGGCGTTGCTGGCGGCGTCGCGGGTGGCGTATGACGGGTTGCGGGTGGTGGGTGCGGTTGTGCTGGTGTGGTTCGGGGTGCGGGCGTTGTGGCATGCGCGCCGCGGCGGCGCTGCTTCGGCGGACATCGGGGACGGGAGCGGTGTCCCGTCGGATGCTGGGCGGCGGGGTGGTGGACGGTCGTGGTGGGGGTCTTACCGGTTGGGGCTGGTGACGAATTTCGCCAATCCGAAGGCGGGGGTGTTCGCGGTGTCGTTCCTTCCGCAGTTCGTGCCGGAGGGGTGGTCGGTTCCGGTGGCGCTGGTGGGGTTGTCGGTGCTGTGGGCGTTGATCGATCTGGTCTGGTACGCGGTGGTGGTGTGGGTGGTGGGTGCGGCTCGGCGGGTGCTGGGCCGTCCGGGGGTGCGGCGGCGGTTGGATCAGTTGTCGGGGGTGGTCCTGGTGGCTCTGGGTGTGCGGTTGGCGGCCGAGACACGGTAGGGAGCCGCCGCTGCCGGAGGACATGTGCGCGGACACGTGCGCGGGCGGCGTGTGCGGGGACGGGAAAGGGCACGTGGAAAGGCACGTCGTGGGGTCCGCCGCTTTGGCACATTTTCATGATCGATCTTTGGGTGGGTGAGCCTTAGCCTGGGGCGGTGAACGCACTGGATGACCTCGCAGACCGGTATGTGGACGAGTTCGCCGCGGTGGACCCGTGCCTGGCGGCGATCATGGGGATCGCCGGTCAGGACGGGCGGTTGACCGATTACGGGCCGGAGGGGTCGGCGGCGCGGGTGGAGCTGGCGCGGCGGACGTTGGGGGAGTTGGCGCGGACGCCGGTGGAGGGTGACGCGGGGCGGGTCGCGGCCGCGGTGTTGCGGGAGCGTCTTGAGGTCGAGGTGGAGGTGGCGGAGTCGGGGGTGTCGGAGGGTTTTCTGGACACCACCGACGGTCCGGTTCAGCGGCTTCGTACGGCGGTGGAGTTGTTGGATCAGGGGCCGGCGACGGACTGGGAGTCGGTTCGGGCGCGGGTGGCGGCGTTGCCGGGGGCGTTGGGCGGGTTGCGGGTGTCGTTGCGGCGGGCGTGTGAGCGGGGGCGGGTGGCGGGGCGGCGGCAGGTGGTGCGGAACGCTCGTGAATGCTTGGACACTCCGGCGTATCTGGTGGAGTTGGCGGGCCGGTATGGGGACGGGCCGTTGCGGGACGGTTTGGACGCGGCGGTGCGGTCGGCGTCGGCGGCGTTGGGGGAGTTCGCGGCGTTCCTGACCGGTGAGCTGGCGTGGCGGGCGCCGGAGCGGGACGCGCTGGGCGAGGACCGGTACACGCTGGGGGTGCGGGATTTTCTGGGCATGGAGCTTGATCTGCGGGAGACGTACGTGTGGGGGTGGGAGGAGCTGGCGCGGGTCAAGGCGGAGATGGCGGAGGCGGCCGGGCGGGTGATGCCGGGTGAGCCGCTGCCGGCGGTGGTGGCGGCGTTGGACGCCGACCCGGCGCATCGGCTCAAGGGCGCGGACGCGTTCCGTGGGTGGATCCAGGAGTTGGCGGACCGGGCGATCGCGGACCTGGACGGGGTGCATTTCGACATTCCGGAGCCGTTGCGGCGGATCGACTGCCGGATCCCGCCGGTGGAGTCGGGGATCTACTATCTGGCGCCGGCGGAGGACCTGTCGCGTCCGGGGACGGTGTGGTGGACGGTGGACGACCCGTTCGGGGAGATCGTGACGTGGAGTGTGCCGTCGACGATGTTCCACGAGGGGGCGCCGGGTCATCATCTGCAGTTGGGTGTGACGGCGTTGAACCCGGGGTTGAACCGGTACCAGCGGGTGGCGAGTGAGCTGCATCCGGGACATTGCGAGGGGTGGGGCCTGTACGCGGAGCGGTTGATGGACGAGTTGGGGCTGTACAGGGATCCGGCGCATCGGCTGGGGATGTTGGCGGGTGGTCAGCAGTTCCGCGCCGCCCGGGTGATCCTGGACATCGGGATGCATCTGGAGTTGGAGATCCCGGCGGGGACCGGTTTCCATGAGGGGGAGCGGTGGACGCCGGAGTTGGGGCTGGAGTTCCTGCGGGCGCATCGGCCGGGGACGGACGCGGAGGCGGCGTTCGAGATCGACCGGTATCTGGGGCGTCCGGCGCAGGCGATCGCGTACAAGCTGGGGGAGAAGGTCTGGTTGGAGGCGCGGGAGGCGGCGCGGCGGCGGGACGGGGCGGCGTTCGATCTGAAGGGGTTCCATCGTCGGGCCCTGGATCTGGGTCCGATGGGTTTGGACGCGCTGCGCGCCGAACTGGCTCATTCCTGACAGAGGCCGGGACGTCCGCCGGTGCCCGGGCCCGGGGGGCACGTGCCGCGCGGTCGCCCGTCAGAGGGTTACCAGAGGGGTTCTGCCGGAGGGGTTCTGTCAGAGGGGCTTCGTGGGGCCGAGGTGGGTCCGTGCGGGCGGCGGCGTCGACGTTGGGGCCGACGCCGGGGCCGGTGACGCCGCCGCCGCGGGACCGTGCGGCGGGGCGGGCATGTCGTAGACGCCGGTCTCGCGGAGCCAGCGGCGCGCGTCGCGCCACTGCCGTCGACCGGTCTCCTGCCGTTGCCCGGTCGTCACCGGGGGGACGGTGGCCGGGTCGTCGGCGGCGCGGCCGACGTGGCAGGCCCGTTCGTCGCCGGTTTCCATGACCTGTTTCTCGTAGTGCGGAGGCCAGCGCAGGAGTATCCGTCGGCCGCAGGTGGGACAGGCCCATTCCTCGCGCCCGGACTGTTCGGTCCGGATTTTCCGCATCTCGTGTGTTCGGTACACGACGGGTCCTCCTTGACCTCGGCGGGTTCCGGTCACCGGGGGTTGTGGTTTTGTGATTGCCCACGTCAAGAGGGTTAAACGGGGAGTCGGGCGGGCTTTAACTACGAAAAATCCGGTGGGGGCGGCGGTGCGGGTCGTCTACCCTGTCGGTCATGTCAGCTTTTACCAAGAGCGCGGTCCGGGTGACCGTCTTCGTGGCCGCGTACGTACGGCTGCGTGAGGGTCGTCCCGTCCTGGACCGCCCGGTGCGCCTCGGCGCCTGACTCTTCTGACCCTTTCCGGCGGTGCACGGTCGTCGTGGCCGTCCGCCGATGTCGACGGGCACGCGTGTCGTGCCCGTGGGCGACGCCGCCGCGTCGCGGCGTGGCCCGTTTCAGGGTGCTTCCCCGTGCGGTGTGTCCCGCGTGGGTGTCGGTTTCACTCGCGGTGTGTCCAGGGCTTCCGAGCGTCCCCCGACCGTTTCGGACGGGCCGCCCGGTCCCGGGTCACGCCGCGCGCCTGTCCGGTGAGCCTCGGGTGAGGCCCGTCCCGCCCGGCCGTCCACGGCCGGAATCCGAGGACACCCACCGTGAACCCACGCACCCGCAACACCCGCAACACCCGCAGTGCCCGCGCCACGCCCAGCACTTCGGGCACTTCCAACACCCCGGGCGCGGCCCGCGGCGCCCGGAACGGCACCGCGCGTGGTCGTGCGCGCCGTGAGCTGTCGCAGAACTTCCTCGCCGACCCCGCCGTCATCGCCCGCTACGCCCGCGCCGTCGGTGACGGGCCGGGCGACCTGGTCGTGGAGGCCGGTGCCGGCGACGGCCGGATCACCGCCGCGTTGGCGGCCCGGGCCGGGCGCGTCATCGCCTACGAGATCGACCCGGTCCTGGCGCGGCGGCTGGCCGAGCGGTGCCGGGACCTGCCGAACGTCCGGTACGTGACCGGTGACTTCCTGCGCGCCCGGCCCCCGCGCGGCCCGTTTCACCTGGCGGGCAACATCCCGTACGCGGCCACGTCCCGGATCGTGGCGTGGGCGCTGGACGCGCCCGGTCTTGAGTCGGCGACGCTGGTCACGCAGGTGGAGTACGCCCGTAAACGCGCCGGGGACTATGGGCGGTGGAGCCTGGTGACGGTGCGGACGTGGCCGGTGTTCTCCTGGCGGATGGGCATGCGCGTGCCCCGTGACCGGTTCCGTCCGGTCCCGCGGGTGGACTCGGCGGTGCTGCGGTTGGACCGCCGGGACCGGCCGCTGCTGCCGCCGACGGCGATGGACGCCTACGTCCGGTGCGTGGAGGTGGGGTTCACCGGTGTGGGCGGCACCCTGCACGCGTCGCTGCGGCGGGCGTATCCGCGGGCGAGGGTGGACGCGGCGTTCGCCGTGGCGGGGGTGCCGCGCGGCGCGGTCGTCGCGCACGTTCACCCCGACCAGTGGGTCGCGGTGGCACGCGTCCTGCACGGGCACGCCCCGTGAAACGTGCCGGGTCAGGACAACGCGTGTCCGGGTCCGGGGCCTTCGAGGTGGATCTCGGCGTTGCCTCGCGCAGCGAGCCATCGGCGAGCCGGCCCGCGGCCCGCTCGCTCGTCACGCCGCTCGTCACGCCGCGTCCCGGCGCGTGACCAGTTACGCGGCGCCCGGTCGCGGCGGCTGCGGCCGGTCTGCGTCCAGGTCACGCGCACATCCCCCAGCGACCTCGGCGCGGGCGGAAGGACGCGGCGGGAAGGTGGGGTCAGAACGGGTAGGTGGGGATCTTGTCGCGGACCGTGACCCACTGGGTCTCGGTGAACGCCTCGATGTTGGCGTCGGCGCCGCCGAACCGGGCTCCGTTCCCGGACGCGGCGACGCCGCCGAACGGGACGATGGGTTCGTCGCTGACGGTCTGGTCGTTGATGTGGACCATGCCGGTCGGGACCGCGTCGGCGATCCGCATCGCCTGCCCGACGTCGCCGAGGATGCCGAGGGACAGGCCGTACTCGCTGGCCGAGGCCAGCGCGATCGCCTCCTCGGTCGTGGTGAACGGCACGACCGGCGCGACCGGCCCGAACACCTCCTGCGCGTAGGCGGGCATGCCGGGGGTGACCTCGGCCAGGACGGTCGGGCGGTAGAACAGGTCCTCGTGGGTGCCGCCGGCCGCGAGCCGGGCCCCGGCGGCGACGGTGCGGCGGACCAGGTCGTGGACGCGGTCGAGCTGGGTGTGGTCGATGAGCGGGCCGAGCGCGACGGGGGAGGTGGCGGGGTTCCCGACGGGGAGTTTGTCGGCCTTGTCGGCGAGGGCGGCGACGTACTCCTCGTGCAGGCTCTGGTGCACCAGGTGCCGTCCGGCGGTGACGCAGATCTGCCCCTGGTGCAGGTAGGAGCCCCAGGCTCCGGCCGACACCGCGTCGGTGACGTCCGCGCCGGGCAGGACGATCAGGGCGTTGTTGCCGCCGAGTTCCAGGTGCGCGCGTTTGAGGAGCCGGCCACAGCTCTCGCCGATGGCGCGTCCGGTGGTGGTGGAGCCGGTGAACGACACCACCCGCACCTCGGGCGCGGCCACGACCGCCTCCCCGGTCTCGCGGCCGCCGGGCAGCAGGTGCAGCAGCCCCTCGGGCAGCCCGGCCTCCTGGAAGATCCGCGCGATGATCACGCCGCCGCTCACCGCGGTGCGCGCGTCGGGTTTCAGCAGGACCGCGTTGCCGAGCGCGAGCGCGGGCGCCACCGACCGCATCGCCAGGATGAGCGGGAAGTTGAACGGGGAGATCACGCCGACGACGCCGGCGGGGCGGCGTCGCGCCAGGCTCCACCGGGGTTGTGTCGACGGCAAGACCAGGCCCTGGGGGTGGGAGGCCAGGGCCGCCGCCTCGTGGCACAGGCTCGCGGCGAAGTGCGCCTCCACGTCCCCCTTCGCCGGGATCGACCCGGCCTCGCGGACGATCCAGTCCTGGATGTCGGAGGTGTGGGTCTCGAACAGCCGCCCGGCGCGGCGGAGCACGGACGCGCGTTCCTCGTAGGAGCGGGCGGCCCAGTCCCGTTGCGCGGACGCCGCGGTCTCGGCGGCGTGCTCCACGTCGGCGGCGTCGGCGCGGCCGAGGGCGCCGAGCGTCGCGCCGGTCGCGGGCTCGGTGACGTCGTAGACGCCGCCGGCGGCGGCGGCCCAGCCGCCGTCGAAGACCTTGCCGGTCCACACGCCGGGGTCGAGCAACGCCATCGTTCCTCCTCGGTGCCGGGCACGGGCCCGCGCGTGGCCCGCGGATCCCCGGGTCCAGCCTCGCCGGGCCGGCCGGCGCGCCGGAACCACTCCGTTCCACTCAGTGGAAAGTTCGCCACCGGCGATACCGCGTCGCGGGCGATATTGCGTTGCGGGCGGCGGTGCGGGCGGGGCACCCTGAGGGTACTCCGGGCGGTCCGGTTGGACCGTATCCGGGGCTTTCGGGCAGCCCCGTCCCCGCTGTCACCCTGGGGGCGGGGTCCGCCTCCCCGTAGCTCAGCGGACAGAGCACCGGCCTCCGGAGCCGGGAGCGCAGGTTCGATCCCTGCCGGGGAGACCCCGCACGCCACGTCCGGCACCCCGGACCCCGCGACCCCGCTCGCCGGGCCCACCACTGCGCCCACCGCCGTCCGCGCGCCGGTCAGCGGGTCAGGTGACGGCCGCCCGTCACGGCCAGAACCTCACCGTTGACGTGCCCGTTCGCGGCCGAGCCGAGGTAGGCGACGGTGGACGCGACGTCCTCGGGGGTGCCGATGCGGCCGGTCGGCGTCTTGGCGGCCTCGGCGTCCACCGCCTTCTGCCCGAGCCAGGGCGTGGTCAACGCCCGCTCGGTCAAGGTGAAGCCGGGGCGGACGACGTTGGTGAGGACGCCGTGCCGGGCCTCACGGACGGCGAGCACCTTCGCCGCCGTCTCCAACGCGGCCTTGGCCGCGGGGTAGGCGACGGCGACGGGCACCGGCTGGTCGACCACGTCGGAGGAGACCAGCACCAGCCGCCCCCAGCCCGCGCTCCTCATCCCGGCCAGGACCGCGTCGACCACCGCCAGCGGCCCGACCGCGTTCGCGGTGAGGCCGTCGGTCAGGGTGTCCCACGTCTCCGCGGGCCCCGCCGGCCAGGAGACGGCGTTGGCGACCAGGACCTCGACGTTCCCGAGTTCACGCTCGACCTGACGCACCGCAGCGTGGATCGTCCCCTCGTCCCGCTGGTCGATCCGGACCGTCGTGCCCGTCCCGCCCTCCCGGGTGACCGCGTCGATGAGGGCCCGGGCGCGGTCCTCGCCACGGTGCCAGCCCGCGGCCACCACGGCGCCCTCCCGCGCGAACGCCCGCACGACCGCGCCGCCGATGGCGCCGGACGCACCCGTCACCAGGACGACCCGCCCCTTCACTCCGAGATCCACGATCCCTCCAATGGTTAGCCGACTAATTATTAGCCGACTATACACCCGTATGATCGGTGCGTGGATGTCAGCGAGGCGATCCGCGTCAACCGGGCGCTGAACAAGATGAGCAAGCTCTACCGTGCCGCGAAGGCCCGCGAGCTCGCCGCGCTCGGACTGCACCCGGGACAGGACGTCCTGCTGTGGATCCTGGCGCAGGAGCCCGAGGGGATGACGGTCTCGCAACTGGCGGCACGGCTCGGCATCGAGCCGCCGACCGTGACCCGCAGCCTGGCCCGGCTGGAGACGGGCGGCTGGTTCCGGCGCGAGAGCGTCCCCACCGACCGCCGCCGGGTCCGCATCGTGGTCACCGACGCCGGACACCGCCTCGTCCCCGCCATCGAACACGCCTGGGCCCGGCTCGCCGACCAGACCCTCGGCCCGGCCACCGCCCACGAGCGCGAGATCACCCTCACCGCCCTCGAAAACGCCAACGACCGCCTCCGCGGCCTCGTCGGAGAGGTCGCCCTCACCGAAGAATGAGACCCCACGCCCCGGCACGTCGCGGCACGTCGCGTCCCGGCGAGCGGCCGCGATACCGAACACGGCGGGCTCCAGGACGGCGTTCACGACGCGCGGCCCTCGAAGAAGCGGCCCGGGTCCACACCACCGGCGAGGACGCACCCAACGCGAGATCGTCCACGGCGTCGCCCGCCGACACCGGCACTCGTCGCGGCGGAGAACGGCCGCGACGCCCTGGCGCGGACGAGGGTCGACCGTGCCGACATGCGACCGCCTCGGCCACGTGGCGCGGCCACGTCGCGCGGCCGCGCCGGCTTCCGCAGCGGAATGCCGACGCGAGGTGGGACAAGGTCGTGCCGCCACAAAGCGGTCGGCGGGTGCTCGGCCGAGCGCGGGGAAGCCGAGCAGCTCCGGGACGCGATGAAGGAGAACGACCGGCGTCCCTCGACGCGGTGGGGCGGCGCGCGGCAGGGCCGCCACGACGCCGGCGAGATCGCCGGCGACACACCGTGTCGGGGCGCGGGGCGTCCCGAAGCGGGACGCCGTAGGATCGCACCGGCGACCCGGATGTGCGGCACCGAGCGGAAAGAGCCACGGCCCGACCCATGTTACGGACATCCCCCCACACGGCACCCCACGGACACCGCCGCGGACACGGCCGTGCGAGCGGACCGGCACTGCTGGGCGCCGCCGCGCTGGTCCTGGCGGCCGGTACGGCCTGCGCCGCGGCGCAAGAGCACGGCGACGCCCGGCCACCGCCCGCCGAGTCTCCCGGCTGGACGGCCACCGTCTACTACACGGCCGTGGAGTCGTTCCACCACGGCCCCCGGCGCGCCGTGCGGGGATGCCCCCGACTGGAATGCCACCGCGGACGCGACGCCCTCGGCGCCTACCCGGCCGACTTCGTCCAGGCCGTCCACGACGAGGGCACCGGACGCATCACCAGCGGCCCCCACCGCGGCCGCTACCTCAACTGGTCCTACGACGTCGGCTACTGGCTGGACACCGCGCCCCGCGACACCGCGGGCCGCCCCCTGCGCCCCTGGCGGTCGGCCGCCGCCGACCGCTCGGTGCTGCCGCCCGGCCACCACTTCACCATCACCCGCTGCGGCCACGACGACGACGGCGCCGCCATCGACGACGCCGTCTGCGCCCGGTTCCGCACCACCCGATGGACCATCGTCGACGAGTTCACCCCCGGCCTCGGCGGCACCCGCCACATCGACCTCTACATCGGCGAGGAGACCGGCCCCGGGTTCACCGACACCCCCCTCTACACCACCCTCCGCGACGCGTCCCTACGCCCCGCCCCCACCTGACCCACCCTGAGCCGACCCGCTCTGACTCGACCCATCCCGACCTGAAGCGGACGTGCCCCGATCTGCCCCGTCGTGACCCGACACGGCATGACCCGACACGGCATGATTCGGCCCGCCGTGATGGGACCCGCCGTGATGGGGCTCGCAGGGGTCGGTCAGGCCGTGGCGCATGAGCGCCAGCAGGTCGCGGGCGTGGTCGGGGCCGTGACCGGCCACCGCCACGGCCGACGCCAGCGCCAACAGGTCCTCGACCGACACCTCGGCGCGCACGCCGCCCTCGCCCCGGGCCCGTTCCAGCAGCCGACCGGCGGTCACGCGCATCGCCTCGTGCCAGCGGCCGAACAGCGCGGTCCGCCGCCCCGCCGCGCCCGCGGTGCCCGCCAACGCCAGGTCCCGTTTCGTCGCGACATGGACGACGAAGCCGTCCAGCCACCCGAACAGCGCCTCCACCGCAACCGGGGCGTCGAGCAGGGCGGCGCCGCGTGCGCACAGGGCGTCCACCTCGTCGGCGTACACGGCGACCAGCAGGTCGCCGCGCGTGGGGAAATGCCGGTAGAGGGTCGCGTTGCCGACCCCCGCGCGCCGCGCGACCTCGTCCAACGCGACCTCGGGACCGTGCTCGTCGAACAACTCCCGGGCCGCGGCGAGCAACAACCCGGCGTTGCGGGCGGCGTCGGCCCTGCGCGCCATCACACGGCTCCATCGGCAGCGAAACGGGGAACTCCCCACCTATGCTAGGACACGAATGAAAACGGGGATATCCCCGTTTCGGCGCGGCGAGGGAGTTCGCATGGACGTGACGCACGAGGACCGGGCCGCCATCACCGAGGTGCTCCACCTGCACGGACACCTGTGCGACGCCGGGGAGCTCGACCGGCTGGACGAGGTGTTCACCCCCGACGTCGTCCACGACCTGTCGGGCCTCGGACGGCCGCCGCTGCGCGGCGTCGCGGCCTGCGCGCGGGCGGCGCGGGAACTCGGCGCCGGCAACCCGGTCGGACACCACGTCACCAACGTGGTGCTCACGGCGCTCGGCGACGGCCTGGTCGGCGCCCGCTCCAAGGGCATCGGCGTCGGCGCCGACGGCACCTGCGCGAGCGTCACCTACGAGGACACGCTGGTGCGCGGCGCCGACGGCTGGCGGATCCGCCGCCGCGCCGTCGTGCCCCGGGGGGTGCCGCTCGGCGGATGACCCGGCCCCGGGAACGGGGATGACCCGGCCCGGGGAACGTCGCGGGACGGTCAGCGGGACGGGAGGGTGGCGGCGATGCAGTCCAGGACGCGGTCCAGCCCGTAGCGGAAATGCTCGTCGGGGGTCATGTGCGGCAGGCGCGCCTCCCTGATGAGCCGTTCGAACATCGGGTACGCGCCGGACGCCAGCAGTTCGCGGACGTAGGGGGCGCTGAGCATCATCTGGCGTTCGGGCGTCAGGCCGCTTTTCTCGGTCTCGCGGGTCCAGTCCAGCTCGCCGCGCACCGCCCGCTCGACATAGCCGTTCAGCATCTCCAGCAGCGCGAACATGTCGTCGATGGGGATGCCGAGGTCCAGGGCGCCGAACGCGAACTCCGTCAGCCGCAGCCGGTTGGGGCCGAGCGCGGGGCCCGGCCGGCGCAGGGCCGCCAACCAGGGGTGGCGCAGCCACAGCGCGCGGGTCCGGTCGGCGATCAGGGTGAGGTCGGCGCGCCAGTCGCCCGAGGGGCGGTCCGGGATGTCCATCTCGGCCAGGACGTGGTCGGCCATCAGGTCGAGCAGGTCGCCGCGGGAGGGGACGTACCGGTACAGCGACATCGCGCCGGTGCCGAGCTCGGCGGCGATGCGGCGCATGGACGCGGCGTCCAGCCCGTCGGCGTCGGCGACGCGGATCGCCGCCTCGGTGATCCGCCCGCGGCTGTAGGCGGGGCGGGGGCCGCGGCCCCGCCACTCGGGGACCGACCAGATGCTGACATGGTCGCCGGTCAACGAACCTCCTCCTCGTCGATCTGAGCAGTCTAGTTGCGTACGTCGTACCCAGATGTCTACCCTGGCGGCACACCCGTTGCGTACGCCGTACCCAGAGGAGGTTCCCGTGACCGACGAACCGGCCGTGGTCGCCGAGGCGCTCCGCAAACGCCACGGCGACGTCCAGGCCCTGGACGGGCTCGACCTCACCGTCCCCGCCGGAACGGTCTGCGGGGTCCTCGGCCCCAACGGCGCCGGAAAGACCACCGCCGTGCGGATCCTGGCCACCCTCGCCGACGCCGACTCCGGCCGCGCCCGCGTCGCCGGATACGACGTCGCCCGGCATCCCGACCAGGTGCGGGCCCGGATCGGCCTGGCCGGGCAGCGCGCCGCCGTCGACGAGAAACTCACCGGCCGCGGCAACCTGCGGATGTTCGGCCGCCTGCACCACCTGTCGCGCCCCGCCGCCCGCCGCCGCGCCGACGAACTGCTCGAACGCTTCGGCCTCACCGCCGCCGCCGACCGGCGCGTCGCCGGCTACTCCGGCGGGATGCGCCGCCGCCTCGACCTGATCGCCAGCCTCATCCTGCGGCCCCAGGTGCTGTTCCTGGACGAACCCACCACCGGCCTGGACCCCCGCAGCCGCGGCGACATCTGGGACAACGTCCGCGAACTCGCCGCCGACGGCACCACCGTCGTCCTCACCACCCAGTATCTGGACGAGGCCGACCGGCTCGCCGACGACATCGCCGTCGTCGACCACGGCCGCGTCATCGCCACCGGCCCACCCGACCGGCTCAAGGCCTCCATCGGCGACCGCCTCGACGTCGTCCTGGACGACCCCGCCACGGCCGGCACGGCCGCCGCCCTCCTGCACACCCTCACCGGAAACCACCCGGCCCTGGACGGCGACCGCCTCACCGTCCCCCTGGCCCCCGGCACCGTCCGGCTCGCCGACGTCGTCCGCGAACTCGACGGCGCCGGCGTCACCGCCGCCGACGTCGCGCTCCGCCGCCCCACCCTCGACGAGGTGTTCCTCCGCCTCACCGACACCCCCCGCCCCGACACCGACACCGCCGTCACGGGTCCCGCGCCGGTGAACGGCGGCACCCGATGACCGCCGCCCCCGCCACCGCCTGCCCGTCCCGGGCGGCGCGGGCGCGCTGGGCCCTCACCGACGGTCTCACCCTCGTCGAACGCGAACTCGGCCGCCTGCGCCAGGAACCCGGCCAACTCATCACCGCGCTGATCTTCCCCGCGATCATGGTGGTGCTGTTCGGGTACGTGTTCGGCAGCGCCATCGACGTGCCCGGCGGCGGGAACTACCGCGAATACCTGATGCCCGGCCTGTTCGCGATGGTCACCTTCACCTCCACCATGGCCGTCACCCTCCGCGTGGCCACCGACGCCTCCCGCGGCGTCATGGACCGGTTCCGGGCCCTGCCCATGGCCCGCTCCGCCGTCCCGTTCGGGCACACCGGAGCCGAGGCCCTCAACGGCGTCCTCGGCCTGACCATCATGGCCGCCACCGGGCTCGTCGTCGGATGGCGCGCCCACGGCGGCCTCGTACCGACCGCCCAGGCGTTCCTGCTGCTGCTCCTGGCCCGGTACGCGCTGAGCTGGGTCGGCTGCTACCTCGGCCTGGTGGTGAAGAACGAGCACACCGCCGACCAGCTCCTTCCCCTGGTGTTCCCGATCACCATGCTGTCCAACGCGTTCGTCCCGACCGGCGAGATGCCCACCGTGCTGCGGGTCATCGCCGAATGGAACCCCGTCAGCGCCCTCACCGCCGCCTGCCGCGACCTGTTCGGCAACCCCGGCGCGCCCACCGCGGGCCCCACCGTCGACCCGGCGGCCGGCCCCGCGGGCGATCCGGCGTGGCCGCTGGCGCACCCCGTCGCAGCCACCCTCGGCTGGACGGCGCTCCTCCTGGTGATCTTCGTTCCGCTGTCGGTGCGGACCTACCGCCGCCGCGGCCGCTGACCGACCGGCCGACCCGGGATCGACGATCTCGGGTCGACCGGCCGGTCACCGGTTCAGGGGCCGCGCCCGGTCACCGCCGGACGCTGCCCCCCGGCCTCACCCGCGCCCTACGGGTTCGGCACCCCGAACGGCGCCGGATAGGCGACAGGGCCGGACGGGACCGGGCCCGGCCCGTCCAGCACCATCACCATCAACGCCTCGTCCGGCACCTCAAACGCCACCGACACCCCGAGCGTCGACGCCCGCACGAACCCGAACCGCGGGTAGTACTCCGGATGACCGAGCACGACCACCAGCCGCTCCCCGCCTCCGGCCGCACGCGCCGCCGCCGCGTCCAGGACGCCCCGGACGACCGCGCCGCCACAGCCCCGGCTCTGCGCCTCGGGCGCCACCGCCACCGGCCCCAACGCCAGCGCGTCCACCCCGCCGACCCGGCACCGCGTCGCCAACGCGTACCCGGCGACACCGGTGATCTCGGCGGGACCGCCGTCCGGCGCCCCGGCGACCTGCGGCTCGGCGACCTGCGGCTCGGTTACCATCGACAGGCCCGGCACCCACGCCGCGTCACCGCGCAACGCCTCCACCAGGTCCGCCTCCGCGGGAGTGGGGAACGCCGCCGCGACCACCGCGCGCACCGCCGCCCGGTCCTGGGGCGTCTCCGGCCTGACCGTCCACGTCATCGGCCCCGTCACCGGCCCCGCCCCCGATCGCGCTCCTGGTATCTGCGTCGCTGCTCGCGCATGACGACCTTCCACCGGTTGTTGCGCTCGGCGCGCAGCCGCGCGTCGGTCCGCGCCGCCGCCCACTCGTTCTCGCGCAACAGCTTGTGGTAGCTGTCGAGGCGGCGGCGCGGCAGCACCCCGTCCTCCACGGCAGCCAGGACCGCGCAGCCCGGCTCGGCCCGGTGCGCGCAGTCACCGAACCGGCACCCGGCCGCCAGGTCCTCGATGTCGGCGAACGTCCGCTCCAGACCCGCGGACGCCTCGACCAGACCCACGCCCCGCAGCCCCGGCGTGTCGATCAGGACACCGCCGCCCGGCAACGGCAGCAACTCCCGCCGCACCGTGGTGTGGCGGCCCTTGCCGTCCCGGTCCCGGACGGCGTCCGTCGCCAGGGCCTCCGCGCCCAGCAGCGCGTTGCCCAGCGTCGACTTGCCCGCGCCTGACGGGCCGAGCAGCACCACCGTCCCGGTCAAGACGGCGCGGACCACGTCGACGCCGTCGCCGGTCGAGGCGGAGCACGCCACCACGTCCACGCCCGGCGCGACGGCGGCGACCCGCTCCAACGCCGACGCCGTGTCGTCGTCGCGGTCGGACTTGGTGAGCACGACCACCGGCCGTGCCCCGCTCTCCCACGCCAACGCCAGCAGCCGCTCCACCCGCCCCAGATCCAGGCGGGTCTCCAGCGACACCGCGATCGCGACGGTGTCGACGTTGGCGGCCAGCACCTGGCCGTGCGAGTCCCGCGACGCCGACGAACGCACGATCGCGGTCCGGCGCGGCAGCAGCGCCGCCACCGCGGGACGACCGTCCGGGCCGTCCGGACGCAACGCCGCCCAGTCGCCCGTGCACGGCGCCGCAACCGGATCATCAGACCCGGCGGTGGACCCGGTGACGGAACCGGTGACGGGCCCGAAGGTGGCCCGCTGCGGGCCGGACTCGGTGACCACGTCGCACAGGCCGCGGTCGACCGCGGCCACACGCCCGGGGACCAGCCCCGCGGCGCGGTAGGAAGTGAACTCGTTCTCCAGGGCCGTACCCCAGCCGTATGCGGCCAGGGACGACCCCGCTGATGGGGAAGACAATGCTTTGGAACCTTCGTGTGAGAGGGCCCCGGCGCGGACACGCCGCAACGACGACGACGTCGGATCGACGCCGAATCGGTGATTGCGGGGAACGGGTCAGCCGGCGGCCCGGAACATGAGGACGGGCTGAACGCTGCCGCGGGCAGCGGTCACCGCAGTGACGGCCATTCGTCCTCACCTCCTCACGGGTCCGCAGGCGACACTACCCTCCGGCGGAGGGCACCGCCAACCCCTTTTTCTCGGTCCACCGCACGGGGGACGAGGATCGGCCGCGGCGGGGAGGCACCGGCCCGCGGCCGGCGCACATGATCGGGCCATGGCCCCCATCCTCGGCAAGCACCCCCGTCCGGACTTCAGTGACCGTCCGGACCTCAATGACCGTGGTGACCGCGCCGGCACCCCCACCCCCGACCCCACCCCCGACCACGACCACGACCACGGCCGGCGCTTCGCCGCGGGCCGGGCCGCGCGGGGGCGTCTGCCGCTCGTCGCACTCGCCTGGGTCGCCGCCTACGGCGCCCTGCGCGTCCACTGGGCGTCCGGGCACCAGCCCGACGACCTGTCGCCCGTCGGCACCGACCTGGTCGCCTTCACCGGCTGGGCCGCCGCCGCGCTGTGCGGGGCCGCCGCGGTGATCCTGGCCGCGCTCGCCGTCCCGCGCGCCGACACGCTCGGGCCGCTGCCCCGCCGGGCCCTGTCGGCGGCGGCGTGGACGGCCGCGGTGTGCCTGGTCGCGTCCGGCGCGCTGCTGCTGCTCGACGTCATCGGCGCGGTCCTGCCCGGCCTCGGCGTCCGGTTCTACCCGCTCGGCGCGCTCAGCCGCGCCGCCTGCGTCACCGGCGGGATCCTCACCGGCCTGTCCGCCCGCGCCCACACCCGCCGCACCCGCCCCGGATGCATCCGCTGCGGGCGCCGCCGCGGCGCGGCGGGGCCGCTCGCGCGCACCCCCGCGTGGGCGTTCTGGGCCGCCTACCTCGCCGTCGCCGGATGCCTCACCCGCGTCGCCGCGCAGGCCGTCGTCGGGTTCGACCGGTCCCCGCTGTCCGGCGGGCCCTCGGCGGTCCTGTTCGAGGCCGGGTTCCTGCTCGGCGGCTGCCTCCTGCCGCCGGCGCTGGTGCACTCCTTCGGACGTACCTGGCCACGGTTCGTGCCCGCCCTGCGCGGACGCCGCGTCCCCCGACCGCTGGTCCTGTGGCCCGGCACCGCGATCTCCGGCGGCCTCACCGTCTACTTCGGGCTGATGCTGCTGCAGATGATCTGGGAGCGGCTCCACGGACGCAACCCGTTCCCCGCCGAGGGCGGCCTGGACCTGCCCGAGTCCTTCTTCTGGGTCGCCGTCCCCGCCTACCTGCTGTGGGGCGCCGGAATGGCCGTCGCCGCCCACGCCTACGCCCGCCGCACCCGCGTCCCCTGCCCGTCCTGCGGACACTGAGCGGACACTGGGCGGACAGTGACCGGAACCGGCGACCGACTTCGGAAGTTATGGTGAATTGGGGGCGGATCACGACAAGGGGAGTGGCCGTGGACGACAACGACACCCGGGACGACGCCCCGGACGACACCTTGCACGGCACCCTGCGCGGCACCGTGGAATCCGCCGACTCGCGCGCTGAGCGAACCGACGGCACCGGCCGTCCCGGCACCGGCCTCGCCGAACGCGCCGATCGGGCCGCCGCGGCGCGGCTGGAAGAGATCTGGGACGCCCTGGCCCCCGCCGCCGCGCGGATCGCCGCCACCGCCGGTGAGCCCGTCGCCGCGGCGGCCCGCGACGCCGCCGCGGTCGCCGCGACCCGCGTCCTGGACCAGATGGCGGGAACACCGGTGATGAGGGCGATCGAACAGGCCGCCCGCGACGCCGCCGTCCGGACCGCGACCGCCGTCGCCGAACGCGCCGTCACCGAGGCCCGCGACGCCGCCGCGGCCAACCCCGCCACCGCGACCGCGTTCGAGGCCGCCGCCACCGCCATGACCCTCGCCGAACAGGCCGCGCAGCAGGCCGCCCGGCACCCCCTCACCGCCGCCGCGCGCCGCCTGGCCACCGGCCACCCCCTCGCCCGCGCCGCCACCGCCACCGCCCGCGACGTCGCCGGACGCACCGTCACCGCGACCGTGTCCGCGACGGTGTCGACACCCATCGTGCAGGCCGCGACCAAGGCCGTCGTGGACGCCGCGGTCGACGCCGTCACCGACGCCGCCGTCGACGCCGCCATGATCGTCGGCCGGGACGTCATCGCCCGCGTCGTCCGCGAGACCGCCGAGCAGACCGCCCGCGACCTGGCCGGCACACTGCGCGACCGCGCCCGCGCCGCCACACACGCCGCCGCCCAGGCCGCCGCGCCCCCCGGCGGCGTCCCGGCCGAACTCGCGCCCCTCACCGGCGCCGCCCGCGCCGCCGGGGATCTGCTCACCGCCGCCGCGGGCAGCGACCTGGCCCGCACCGCCCGGGACCTGGCGCTGCGGACCGCCGCCCGCGCCGCGTCCGCCGCGATCGAGGCCGTCCTGCGCGAACTGATCCGCGACGCCCTCAAACTCGCCATGAAGGACGCCCTGCGCGGCCTCATCGTCGAGGTCTCCCGAGACGTCGTCGTCGACGTCGCCAAGACCACCTGGACCACCGCCACCCGCTCCACCCCGGCACCCGCCGCGCCCGGAGCGCCCGCGGGGGCCGTCGTCGTCGAGGCGACCGTGGAACCGGCCACCGACCCGTGGGCCGACGCCACCGCCGACCCCCTCGACTCCGTCGAGGTCCACGTGGAGATCACCGCGCCGACCCCACCCGACGACACCACACCACGCCCCTAGATCGTTACTGGGGGATCCCGAGTGCTCTGGTCAGTGGTCGTAGGCGATCAGTGATCGCTTGGTCGGGGCGTCGTTGAGCACCCGGCCGGGACCGCGTCCGCGGGGCCGGTCTTCACACACTGATCATGGGCGCCCCCTCACCATGCCCGCGACCTGCTCAGCAAACCCCCAACAACGATCTAGCCCGGCCCCCGACCACACGGCCGGTCCAGCCGAGGCGCCGGGCCCGTGCGCCGGCCCGCCGGACCTCACGGTCACCGACGTGCGGCTTCTCACCGACGACTACGACGCCGAGTCGTCCGCGCGGGACCCGGACGCGGCGTGTGGTCCGGCCGTCGAGTAGGGGAGTCCGCTCGGGTCGCGGGCGTTCGCCGCGCCGTCCCACGAGACCCGGCACCCCGGGCCGCTGACCTGGGCCCGGCCGGGACGACGACGCGTGATGTACTCGAAAACGGGGACCGGACGTTCCCGGACGAGCACGGGCCGACGAAACGGAGGCACACCTCATGGGCGACACCCTCGACGACACCGCCGTCACCGACCGCCTACGCGACCTGCCCGCCTGGAACCGCGACGGCGACCGGATCCACCGGCAGGTGAAAGCACCCTCGTTCCTCACCGGCATCGACGTGGTCACCGACGTCGCCCGCGCCGCCGAGGACGCCGACCACCACCCCGACATCGACATCCGCTGGCGCACCCTGACCTTCACGCTGACCACCCACAGCGCCGGCGGCCTCACCGCCCGGGACTTCGACCTCGCCGCCGAGATCGACCGGATCGCCGCCCGGCACGGCGCCCGGTAACGCTCGCCATGTCCGAACACGGAGCGGAGCGGAGGGCCGAACCCGGGGCCGTGCAGGTGGCGGTGTGCGGGCCCGCCGACTGCACGGAACGGCAGTGGGACCACGCCTACCAGACCGGGCGGCTGCTGGCCGGGCACGGCGCCGTCGTGCTCTGCGGCGGGCTCGGCGGCGTCATGGCCGCCGCGGCGGCCGGCGCCCGCGCCGCCGGAGGCGTCACGGTCGGGATGCTGCCCGCCGCCGACCGCGCCGCCGCCGGACCCGACCTGACCATCGCGCTGCCCACCGGCCTCGGCCAGGGCCGCGGCGCCGTCATCGTCAACGCCGCCGACGCCGTCATCGTCGTCGGCGGATCCTGGGGGACGCTCGCGGAACTGGCACTGGCGATGCGCCGCGGCACCGTCCCCGTCGTCCAACTCGGCGGATGGCGGATCCACGACGAGGACGGCCACCCCGTCGGCGGAATCGTCCACGCCACCGACCCGGCCGCCGCCGTCCACGCCACCGGCCTGTTCGACCCCTGACCCCGCCCTCCCAGAGCCGGGACGAGCCACCCGCCGGTTGCTCTGTCCCGGGAGGCTGTGAACGCGGCCGGCGGGTGGGAGGCCGCCGGGCGCGGTGCGACCGCGGTGGTGATCGTAGGGCGCCGACCGCTCGCCGCCACCCGACCGCCTCCCAGGGCCCAGGTGGACTGGATGAGCTGACGCCCGCTAAGGGATCACGCGGTGTGCCCCGACGACAGGCAGTCGATCCACGCGATCGTCGCGCTTCGGTCCGGTCCAGCCGCAACGGTGAACGGAACGCGGCCTGATCGTCGGGGTGTGGCCGGTGCGGGAGTGCTCGGCGGCGGTCGGTCTCGGAACGGCAGGGCCGGCAGCCACCTAGTGGGCGGAGTAGCCGCCGTCCACGAAGATCGACTGTCCGGTGACATAGGACGCCGACGCCGACGCCAGGAACACCGCCGCGCCCGCGAAGTCCACGGCCAGGCCGTTGCGGCCGGTCATCGTCCGGGCGGCCAGGGCCCGCGTCATCTCCGGGTCCGACGCCAGCCGCGCGTTCAGCGGCGTCATCACGAACCCCGGCACCAGCGTGTTGGCGGTGACACCGCGGCTCGACCACGCCTCGGCCTGCGACCGGGCCAACGCCACCAGCCCCGCCTTCGACACCCCGTAGGCGCCGCTGGTCACCGACGCCCGGAACGCCTGCTGGGACGCGATGTGGATCAGCCTCCCGAACCCCCGCGCGGCCATCGCCGGACCGAACCGCTGCCCGAGCAGGAACGGCGCGTCCAGGTTCACCGCCATCGTGGTGTCCCAGACGTCCTCACCGAGCTCGTCCATCGGCGGCCGCAGGTTCACCGCGGCAGCGTTCACCAGGATGTCGGGCTCCCCGAACGCCGCCGCCGCGGCCTCGGCGGCCCGCGCGACCCCGTCCCGCGAACCGAGGTCGGCGCTGACCCACGCCGCCCGGCAGCCGTGCCCCTCCAGGTCCCGGACGGTCGCGGTCAGCTCCGTCTCCCGCCGCGCCACCACCACGACGGACGCGCCCGCCCGTCCCAGCGCCTCGGCGATCGCGCGGCCGATGCCCGAGCTGCCGCCCGTCACCACCGCGACCCGGCCCTCCAGCGAGAACAACTCCGACAGATACGGGACCGGTGACCGGTGATCGCCCATGACCGACCAGTGTACGGGCGTCGCAGGTGCCCTCACGGATCACCGACCGGTCGTCGCCGCACGACCGCCTCCCATGGTCCAGGCGGGGGCAGGCGGTGTGCCCCGACGCCGGCCAGGCGGTCCACGTGATCGTCGCGAGCGGTTTCGGTCGCGCGGCGACGGCGGACGAACGCGGCCCCGGCCTCGCCGTCAGGTGCCCGAGGGGCGCTCCCGATCGGCGGTCCCCGCGACAGGCCGCCCGGCGGACGACGAAGAGGACGCTTCGGAGGACGCTTCGGAGGACGTTGCGTCGGGAGCCCGTTGCGGGGGCCGGGTGGTGGGCGGGGCGTCGGACCGCCCGGCCCGGCGCTTGCGGCTCCGCGCCTCCCGCGCCGCGACACCGACCGCGACCAGAATCGGCCCCCAGAACTTCGCGGTCGCCAGAATCACGGTCACCCACGGCGGAGCCGACACATCCGGCGGATCGGGCCACGGCACGTCCGGCCAGGGAATGTCCGGCCGCGGAACCGACGGCAGGTCGATGTCCGGCAACGACACGTCCGGTGACGGCAGCGCCTTCACCAGCGCCCTCACCAGCAGACCCACCCCCAGCAGCGGGAACAGGACCCGGCCGACCGCCACCGCCACATGCCGTGAGGCGTACAGGGTCGGATGCGCCCGCGCCAGCGCCTCCCGCCGCGCCGCCCGCGTCCCCTCGGGGGGCTCGAACGCCACCCGGTCCGCCTCGGCGTCCTGGTCACCGCCCCTGTCACCGCCCCGGTCACCGCCCTTGTGAGGGCCCTTTTCCAGGCTTACCGTCGGGCTCTCGCCGGCGGGGTCGGGCCCCGCCTCGTCCTCGCCGGGGGAGGACGGGACCAGGTCGCAGCGTGCCGCCTGCCCGTCGCCGTATCCGACCGCGTCGAACCCGACGACCACACTCAGCCCGTCCCCGTACGGGACGGTCGCCGTCAGCCAATCGGTCGTGGTCTCACCGGCGAGGTCGCCGTCCACGAACAGCCGCACGACCCGGTTCCACCCGACGCGCTCGGTCTCCACCTGCAAGAGGCGGCCGTCGTGGACGAGCGTCCAACGGCCCGCGGGCGCGCCGCTCGGTGAGATGCCCCCAGTCATACCGCCATCCTCGGCGGCACCGACGGTGCGGGCATCGCCCGAACGGCCACGCCCGGTAGACCAAAGTCGACACGACCGCGGACCCACGGCCGCGAACCCACGACCCGCACGGCGGGGTCACCGCGCGGACCGGTGTCAGGAGAAACGCCACCGGGTCGCGCCGAACGGCTCGCGGATACCGACCGCGACGACGGTGTGGAAGGTGAACCGGTACACGTGCCAGGGCGGCGGGCCCGCGCTCTGCGCGCTGAACGGCGCGGTGACCGCGTCACCGTCCACCCGCGCCGGCCAGCCGCCCTCCCGGTAACCGGCGGCGACCGGCTCCAGCACCGCCGGGTCGGTGACGCGCCGCGCGTCGCCCTCCAGCACCACGTCCGCGATCGGCGTGCGGATCGACAGCGTGCACGCCGGGTTCGCCGCCAGGTCACGGGACTTGCGGGTGCCGGGGCCGCTGGTGAAGTACAGGTCGCCCTCGTACCACAGCGCGCCGACGCCCGCCGCGTGCGGACGGCCGTCGGGCCGGACCGTCCCCAGGAACACCGGCGTCTCCATCTTCGGCAACGCCTCGATCAGCGCCTCACGCACCGCGTCCCACGCCAGCTCCCCACCGCCGTAGATGTCGAGGTCACGGGCCTCGCCGGGCTCACGGTCGGTCATCGTCGTCCCCGCCTTCCTCATCGGAACCGTTTCCCGCGGAACCGTTCCCGTCGAAGGTGCCCTCGTCGGGTCGGGTCTCACCCGATGTCGACCACGCCCGGCGCCCGAACTCATCGCCGCCCACCCGCCGCGCGACCAGTTCCTCCAACAGCGCCCGCACCGCCGGGGGACGCGGGCCCGCCGGGACCAGCGCGGTGATGCGGCGGCGGCCGACCCCGGGCACGTCGAGCGCCGCGACGCCCGGCTCGGTGTGCAGGCCCAGCGCCAACGCCGGGAGCGTGGTGACGGCCAGCCCCCGCGCGACCAGCCGCTGGATCGCGACGTGGTCCTCGGTGGCGTAGGCGATGTCGGGCACGAACCCGGCCCGCGCGCACGTCCACCGCAGGTGGTCGCGGCACCGCGCGCATCCCGACGCCCACGTCTCGGCGGCCAGGTCGCCCAGCCCCGGCCGGTCCGCGGCGGCGACCGGATGCCCGGCGGGGACGACCAGGCGCAGCGGGTCGTCGCCCAGCACCACCTCCCGGAAACGCCCGTCGGTGTCGGGACGCATGTGCTCGTAGCGGAACACCACCGCGATGTCGGTCTCCCCGGCCCGCAGCAGTCCCAGCGCCTCGGTCGGGTCGGCGTCCACCAGCGTCACCGACACACCCGGCGCGCGGGCCCGCAGCCCCGCCAACGCGTCCGGCAGCAGCCCGCCCGCCGCGGTCTGGAACACCGCCACCCGCACCCGCCCGGCCCGCAGCCCGGCGATCGCCGCGATCCGCTCCTCGGCGTCGTCCATCCGGGCCAGGACGTCCTCGACGTGCTCGACCAGGATCCGGCCCGCCTCGGTCAACCGCACGCCACGGCCGTGCCGCACCACCAGCGGCGTCCCGACCTCGGCCTCCAACCGCGCGATGTGATGCGACACCGCCGGCTGGGTGTAGGCCAGCGCCCGCGCCGCCGCGGTCATCGACCCCAGCCGCGCCACCTCCCGCAGGATCCGGCCCCGATGCAGGTCCAACATCCCCACAAACTATCAACGCCGTTTATGGGTCACCCAGGGAACCGTACTTTGTGCTATGGCGGGGGGTGGTCGACGATCAGTGCATGACCCTCTCCGTGCAGGACGCGCAACGCCGGTTCGGCGCCGACGTCGCCTACCTCAACACCGCCACCTACGGCCTGCCGCCCCGCGCCGCGCACCAGGCGATGCTCGCCGCCGAACGGGACCGGGCCGCCGGCCTGATGACGCCCACCCTGCTGGACGAGGCGGTCACCCGGTCCCGGGAGGCGTTCGCGCGGCTGCTCGGCGTCCCCGCCGCCCGGGTCGCGTGCGGGCCGCAGGTGTCCTACTTCGTCGGGCTGGTCGCCGCGTCGCTGCCGCCCGGCGCCACCGTCCTGGTCGCCGACGGCGACTTCACCTCGCTGCTGTGGCCGTTCGCCGCCCGCGCCGACCTCACCGTCCGGTCGGCCCCGCTGGACCGGATCGCCGACCACGTCGACGACACCACCGACCTGGTCGCGGTGTCGGCCGTGCAGTCCGCCGACGGCCGCGTCGCCCCCCTCGACGCGGTCATCGGCGCCGCCCGCGCGCACCACGCCCGGATCCTGCTGGACGCCACCCAGGCCGCCGGGTGGCTGCCGCTGCCCGCCGACCGCGTCGACTGGCTGGTGTGCGGCGGCTACAAATGGCTCCTCGGCCCCCGCGGCACCTGCTTCCTCACCGGCACCGCCGAGGCCCTGGACGCCCTGCCCGCCCTCGCCGCCGGATGGTACGCCGGCGCCGACATCTGGGACTCGGTGTACGGGCTGCCGCTGCGCCTGGCGCGGGACGCGCGGCGCCTGGACCTGTCCCCGGCGTGGCAGTGCTGGGCCGGGCACGCCCCCGCCCTGGAACTGCTGGAACGCGTCGGCGTGGACGCCGTCCACGACCACAACGTGCGGCTGGCGCGGCGTTTCCGCGCGGCGCTCGGCCTACCGTCCGGCGGGTCGGCGGGCGGGTCGGCGATCGTGTCGGTGGCCGTCCCCGACGGCACGGCCGACCGGCTGCGCGCGGACGGGGTGATCGCGTCGATGCGGGCGGGACGGCTGCGCTGCGCGTTCCACCTCAGCACCACCGACGCCGACGTCGACAGGGCCGCCGCGCTCCTCGCGCCCCTGCTCACCGCCGCCTGACCCCCGGCGGGTGGGCGGCAAGTCCTTACAAGGTGCGAACGGCCCGCGCAGGGCCGGCCCGGTCCGGCCGTGGCGGCGCCCGCGGCGTTCTACGTTCGTCGGCATGAACGTACTGCTCACCGGGTCGGCCGGGTTCATCGGCTCGCACATCGCCGAGGCCCTGACCGCCGCCGGCCACCACGTCCGCGGCCTCGACACCCGGCCCGGCCCCCACGGCACCTCCACCGGCGTTCCGGGCGGCCCGGCGGACGGCCCGGCGGTCGGTGACGTCAGGGACGCCGACGCGGTGGCGCGGCGGCTGGAGGGCGTCGACGCCGTCTGCCACCAGGCCGCCAAGGTCGGTCTCGGCGTGGACGTGTCCGACCTGCCCGACTACGCCTCCGTGAACGTGCAGGGCACCGCCGTGCTGCTGGCGCAGATGGCCCGCGCCGGAGTCGGCGTCCTGGTCCTGGCGTCCTCGATGGTGGTCTACGGGGAGGGCGCCTACACCTGCGACCGGCACGGCGCCGTCCGCCCCGGGCCCCGCCCGGAGGAGGCGCTGCGCGCCGGACGGTTCGAACCCGGCTGCCCGGCCTGCGGGCGTCCCCTCGACCCCGCCGCCGTGGGGGAGGACACCCCACCCGACCCCCGCAACGCCTACGCCGACACCAAACTCGCCCAGGAGCACCTGGCCGCGTCGTGGGCGCGGGCCACCGGCGGGACCGTCGCGGCGCTGCGGTACCACAACGTGTACGGGCCGCGGATGCCCCGCGACACCCCCTACGCGGGCGTCGCGGCGATCTTCCGGTCGCGGCTGGCGAACGGCCGGGAACCGCTGGTGTTCGAGGACGGCGGACAGCGCCGCGACTTCGTCCACGTCCGTGACGTCGCCCGCGCCAACGTCCTGGCCCTGGAACACGCCGCCACGACCAGCCCAACCACGACCAGCCCAACCACGACCGGACCGGGGGCGCTCGGACCGGGGGCGCTCGGACCGGGGGCGTTGCGCGCCTACAACATCGCCAGTGGCCGGCCCCGCACGGTCGGGGACCTGGCCGCCGCGCTGGCGGCCGCGGTCGACGGGCCCGCGCCGCGCGTCACCGGCGACTACCGGCTGGGGGACGTCCGCCACATCGTCGCCCGCCCCGACCGGGCCCGCCACGAGCTCGGGTTCACCGCGACGGTCACGTTCGAGGACGGCATCGCCGAGTTCGCGCGTCGGCCCGTCACCAGTTCGTAAGGGTCGCGCGACCGTCACCGACAGTAACGTCAGATCCGTGATCGATGTGATTCTTCCGTGCCTCAACGAAGCCGAGGCGCTGCCGTGGGTGCTGACCCGGATGCCCGCCGGGTTCCGGCCGCTGGTCGTCGACAACGCCTCCACCGACGATTCGGCCCGCGTCGCCGCCGGGCACGGCGCCCGCGTCGTCGCGGCACCCGACCGTGGTTTCGGCGCCGCCTGCCACCAGGGGCTGCTGGCCGCCCGCGGCGACGTGGTGTGCGTCATGGACGCCGACGCGTCCCTGGACCCCGCCGATCTGCCCCGCCTCACCGCCGCGCTCGACGCCCTGCGCGAGGGCGGCGCGCCGGGGCTGGTGCTCGGGCGGCGCCGCCCGACCGGGCGCGGCGCGTGGCCGCCGCACGCCCGGCTCGGCAACGCCGTCCTGGCCCGGTCCCTGAACCGGCGCGCCGGCACCCGCCTGCGCGACCTCGGCCCGATGCGCGCCGCCCCCCGCGACGCGCTCCTCGCGCTCGACCTGGCCGACCGCCGGTTCGGCTACCCGCTGGAGATGGTGCTGCGCGCCGCCCGCGCCGGATGGCCGATCGGGGAGATCGACGTCGCGTACCGTCCCCGCACCGGGTCGTCCAAGGTGACCGGGACCGTCGGCGGGACGGTCCGCGCCGTCCGCGACATGCGCCGCGTCCTGACCGAGGTGACACCATGAGCGCCGCCGCCGACCCGGCCGCCGAGTTCCCGGGCGGGGGCCCGGCGGACCTGATCGTGATCGCCAAGGAGCCCGTGCCGGGGCGGGTCAAGACACGGCTGACGCCCGCCTACACGCCCGCCGAGGCCGCCGCGCTGGCCGAGGCGGCGCTGCGCGACACCCTCGCCGCCGTCGCCGCCACCCCGGCCGGGCGCCGCACCCTCGCGCTGGACGGCGCGCCCGGGCCGTGGCTGCCCGCGGGGTTCGCCGTCACCGCCCAGCGCGGCGGCGGCCTGGACGAACGGCTGGCCCACGCGTTCACCGACGCCTGGGCGGGCCGCCCCCTGGTCCTCATCGGGATGGACACCCCGCAGGTCACGCCCGCGCTGCTCACACGGGCCCACCGGGCCCTGCGCCGCCATGACGCGGTGTTCGGCCCGGCGACCGACGGCGGGTTCTGGCTGCTGGGGCTGCGGCGCCCCGACGCGCGGCTGCTGCGCGGCGTCCCGATGTCACGCCCCGACACCGGCGGCGCGCTGCTGGCGCGGCTGCGCGCCGCCGGGCTGGACGTCGGCGAGCTGCCCGCCCTCACCGACGTCGACACCCCCGCCGACGCCGCGTCCGTGGCCGCCGCCCTCACCCGCGGCGGCCGCCCGTGGAGCCGGTTCGCCGCGGCCGTCCACGCACTCCGCCCCGATCCCGCCACCCGCGCCGACCGGGCCTTCTCGGCATGATCGGCGAACTGTACGAGGACGCGTTGCGCGGCGGCGGCCCCGTCGAGATCGAACACGCCGACGGGCGCCGCAGGCCCCTGCCGGTGCGGGAATGGCTCGCGGCCCGCCCCGGCGACGGCGGGCTGCTGGACCGCTGTCACGGCGCGACCTTGGACGTCGGGTCCGGGCCGGGCCGTCTCACCGTGGCGCTGGCACAACGCGGCGTCCCGGTGCTGGGCATCGACATCGCGCCCGCCGCGGTCGCGTTGACGGTCGCCGCGGGCGGCCCCGCCCTGTGCCGGGACGTGTTCGGCCGTGTCCCCGGCACCGGACGGTGGCGGACCGTGCTGCTCGCCGACGGCAACATCGGCATCGGCGGCGACCCGGCCGCGCTGCTGCGCCGCGTCCTGACCCTGCTCGCCCCGAGCGGCCGGGCGTTGGTCGAGGTCGACCCGCCCGGCGCCGCGTCCCACGTGGAGCCGCTGCGGTTGCGGTCGGGCCACGCGGTCGGCGCGTGGTTCCCCTGGGCGCACGTGGCGGCCGACGCCGCCGCCGGGCTCGCCGCCGCGTGCGCCGCGACCGTCACCGACACCTGGGAGGAGGCGGGCCGATGGTTCGTCGCCCTCCACCGCTGACCGTCCCCGCGGCCTTGGCCCGCCTGGCGACCCGCCGACCGTGGACGGGACTGCGGGCGATACCGGAACGGCTGCTGCGGGTTGGGCCGGACGGGGTGTCGAGGCGGTTCACCAGCCGCCTGCACGACGAGCGGGTCGCGGCGTGGCTGGGCATGGCGCTGGGCGTGAGCATCGTGTCGGCGTTCGTGACCGGGCTGATCTCCCACTACATGCAGCACCCGCCCGGCTGGGCGCAGTGGCCGTCGCGTCCGGTGAACCTGTACCGGGTCACCCAGGGCGTCCACGTGATCGGCGGGTTGGCGACGGTGCCGCTGCTGCTGGCCAAGCTGTGGACGGTCTACCCGAAGCTGTGGCAGTGGCCGCCCGCCCGGTCGCTGACGCACGCGCTGCGCCGGCTGGCGATCTTCGTGCTGGTCGGCGGGGCGCTGTTCCAGACCGTCACCGGCGTGCTGAACATCGGGTACTGGTACGCGTTCCCGTTCCCGTTCACCACCGCGCACTACTGGACCGCCTACATCGTCGTCGGCGCGCTGCTGATCCACGCCGCCGACCGGTGGCCCGCCACGCGGCGCGCGGTGATGACCCGCCCGCAGGACGCGGTGGGCCGCCGCGGGTTCCTGCTCACCGTCGCCGCCGCGAGCGGGGTCATCGCCGCGACCACGGTCGGGGAGACGTTCGCGCCGCTGGCGCGGCTGGCGGTGCTGGCGCCGCGCCGCCCCGGCCACGGAACCCCGGCCGGGCCGCGGGACCTGCCGGTCAACAAGTCCGCCGCCGCGGCGGGGGTGACCGCGGCGGCCCGCGACCCCGAATGGCGGCTGACGGTCACCGGACGCGTCCGCCGCGAACTCGTCCTGTCGCTGGCGGAGCTGCGCGCCCTCCCGCAGCACTCGGCGCGGCTGCCGATCGCGTGCGTGGAGGGCTGGAGCGTCGACGGCGACTGGCGCGGCGTGCGGCTGCGGGACCTGCTGGCCCTGGCCGGCGCCCCCGCCGACGCGCGGGTGCGGGTGGAGTCGCTGCAGGCCGCCGGGATCTACCGCACCTCGCTGGTCAGCGCCCGGCACTGGCACGACCCGCTGACCCTGCTGGCCCTGGACCTGGGCGGCGCGCCCCTCGACCTCGACCACGGCCGTCCGTGCCGCCTGATCGCGCCCAACCGGCCCGGGGTCATGCAGACCAAATGGGTGCACCGGCTGGTGATCACATGAGGGTCGTGGTGGCCGTGGCTGGACTGGCGCTGATCGCCTGGGGCGCCCGCGGGATCGCCGCGCACGTCGACGCCGCCGCGTGGGCGGTGTGGTTCGCCGGCGCCGCGGTCCTGCACGACGCCGTCCTGGTCCCGGTGGTGCTGGTGGTGGGCGCGGCGACCGGGCGGCTGCCCGGGCCGTGGCGGCGCGCCACGCGGACCGCGTTGGTCGTCGGGGGAGCGGTGACCGTGGTGGCGGCGCCGCTCGTCCTCGGGTACGGGCGCCGCGCCGACGAGCCGTCCCGCCTGCCGCTGCCCTACGACCGCAACCTGGCGGTGGTGCTGGCGGTCGTGGTGCTGCTCTGCGCGGCCGGGCCCGTGGCCGGGTCCGTGACGGGGTTCGCGGGGAAGGTCGTGGCCCGCCGGGACGCCGCGCGGCGGGGGAGGCGTCGGTGACGCCCACCCAGACCCGCGACCAGACCCGCGACCGGATCAGAACCCGGGCCCGAAGTGCGCCATGGGGGCGGGGGAAGGGAGGGAGGAGGGCCGGGTGGGTCGCCGTGGCGGTGTGGGCGGCCGGGATCATCGCGGCGTTCACGGTCGGCTGGTATCTGCGCCGCGCCGGCCTGGCCACCGAAGACGACCTGCCGCCCCTGCACGCGCGGGCGCGGGAACGGCCGCTGACCTGGCGGCTGCTCCCCGCCGCCGCGGCCGCGGCCGCCGCCGTGGCGTTCCTGCCGGTGCTGGCGGCGCGGCTGCCGTGGCGGGCCCTGCCACCGGTCGCGTGGGCGGCCGCCGCGGTGTGGACGGTGGCGCTGGCCACCACCGACGGGTGGGACGCGCTCGCCCGGCCCCTGGACGCGCCGACCGAATACCCGGCGGGCCTGCCGCAGCTGCGACCGGACCCGCTGCTGTGGGTGGAAACGTTCACCGAACGCCTCGGCGGCTACACCACCCACGTGCGGGGGCATCCGCCGCTGCCGACCCTGGCGCTGTGGGCGCTGGAACGCGCCGGGCTCGGCGGCACCGGCTGGGCGGCGGCGATCGTCATCGCCGCGGGCACCTCCACGGTCGCCGCGGTCGCGTTGACGGTGCGGTGCGCGGCCGGGGAACGCGTGGCGCGGGCGGCGGTGCCGTTCCTGGTCCTGGCGCCGCTGGCGCTGTGGGTCGCGACCGCGATGGACGCGTTGTTCATGGCCGTGGGCGCCTGGGGCACGGCGCTCCTCACGGTCGCGGCCCGCCGCGGCGGCGGGCCCGGCGCGGTCACCGCCGCCGCGGGCGGCGGGCTGCTGCTGGGCTGCCTGCCCTACCTGAGCTACGGGCTGCTGCCGCTCGCGGCGGTTCCCCTGACGGCCGCGGTCCTGGCGGGGGTGCGGGCGGCGCGGGCGCCGCGCCGGGCACGCGCGGCGCTGGTGGTCGCGGCGGCCGGGGGCCTGGCGGTGGTGCCGGCGGTGTTCACGGCGCTGGGGTTCTGGTGGCCGGACGGTGTCCGCGCCACCCTGGACACCTACCTGGTCAGCCGCGGGTCCGCGCAACGCTCCTACGTGTACTTCTCGGCCGCGAACCTGGCCGTGCTGGGCCTGCTGACCGGCCCGGCGGTCGCGCACGCGCTGCCCCGGGCGGCGGCCGCGCTGCGCGACGCGGCCCGGAACCGGGCCCGCACCCCGCCCGCCGCCGTCGCGGCGCTCGCCGCGGCCGGGCTGGTGGGGGCGCTGGCCTTGGACGTCTCCGGCGTGACCAGGGGAGAGGTGGAACGGATCTGGGTGCCGTACGCCGCGTGGCTGATGACCGCCGCGGCCCTGCACCGTCCCCCGGCCAGGGCGTGGCTGGCGGCGCAGGCCGCGACCGCGGTGACCGTCCAGGCGCTGGTGCTGTCCCCCTGGTGACCGCCCCCGTGGGGCGTTCACCGCCCCTCACCTGCGCCGACAGCCTCTTCGAAGATGAATTTCGAGGAGATAGTCGGCGGCATGCCGAACCGGTGAGGGGCGTCAGCGACGCGTCAGTGAAAGGCCGATGAGACCCGCACGGAAGGCCCCCGTCACGACCGCCGCGCAGACCCCACCATCGGCACCCCCACCCCGGCCTCCAAGGCCGCTTCCTCCCAGGCCGCTTCCACTACCGCCGGCCGCTGCCGAGGGAAGCGGGCGGCGACCGCTGCGGAAGGTGCTGTGAGCCGCGCGGATCCTCCTGGCGGCGTTCCTGTTCTTCGCCTCGGCGCTGCCGAAGTTCGCCGGGCGGACCGACGCCGTCACGACCTTCACCGAGTTCGGCTGGGGCCAGTGGCTGCGGTACGTGCCCGGCACGGTCGAGGCGGCCGGGGCGATCGGCCTGGTGGGCGGCGCCGTCCTCACCCGCCCGCTGCGCTGGCGCCGGAGCCGCTGTGGAGCCCGCTGCCCGTCGTGTTGCCGTCGTGTTCGCCGCGGTCGCCTGGGACCGCCGCGCCGAGTCCCGCCGGGTGCTGCGGTCGGCGACGCGGTCCCTGACACGCGCCCGTCGACACTGATCATCGGCGCCCGCGACGGAAGAAAAAACGCACGCCACGCTGTGGACTTTGCCAAGGAGGCGGGGGAACCAGCGCAAGATGGCTACCGTTCTCGTTAGACAGACGAACACGAGCGGGTGGTAACCAGCCCGCACGGGCCATATGGAGGTAGACACAGTGGGAGTCAGTCTGAGCAAGGGCGGCAACGTCTCGCTGACCAAGGAGGCTCCAGGACTGACCGCTGTCGTGGTCGGTCTGGGCTGGGATGTGCGGACCACGACCGGGACCGACTTCGACCTCGACGCGAGCGCGCTGCTGTGCTCGACGGAGAACAAGGTCTTGTCGGACCAGCACTTCGTGTTCTTCAACAACCTCAAGAGCCCCGACGGCTCGGTGGAGCACACCGGCGACAACCTCACCGGTGAGGGCGAGGGCGACGACGAGCAGATCAAGGTGAACCTGGCCACCGTCCCGGCCGAGGTCTCCAAGATCGTGTTCCCGGTGTCCATCTACGACGCCGACGGCCGCCAGCAGAACTTCGGTCAGGTCCGCAACGCCTTCATCCGCGTGGTGAACCAGGCCGACAACAGCGAGATCGCGCGCTACGACCTGTCGGAGGACGCCTCGACCGAGACCGCGATGGTGTTCGGCGAGCTGTACCGCAGCGGCGCGGAGTGGAAGTTCCGCGCCGTCGGCCAGGGGTACGCCTCCGGCCTGTCCGGCATCGCGTCCGACTTCGGCGTCAACGTCTGAGCGTCACCGGTTCCGCGTCAACGCGGCGGCGGGGCGTCCCCGGGGCCCGTCCCCGGGGACGCCCCGCTTTCCTGTGTCGGGCCTTCGCGTGTCGGGCGGGTCCGGAACGGGTTGGGTCCGGAACGCGTCGGTGTTCAACTGTGTGTGCGCCCGAGGAAGACGCGGCGGGCCCGGCCGTCGCGGCTCAGCGCGCCGATGATGCGGCGGGTCGTCGCGTTGGTCGGTCCCGCCGGGCCGAGGCCGATCCCGGGCGCTTTCGGGTGGCGGGGCGTGAGCGCGCCGGTCACGGTGACCGGGGAACCGTCCGGGCGACGATCTCCGCCTGCGACACTGGGGACATGAGCGAGCGTGGGCCGATCGATTACTGGCTGTCGGACATGGACGGGGTGCTGGTGCACGAGGGGCGTCCCGTCCCCGGCGCGGAGGAGTTCATCGGCCGGCTGTCGGCGTCCGGCAAACCGTTCCTCGTCCTGACCAACAACTCGATCTACACGCGCCGGGACCTGTCGGCGCGGCTGGCAGCGGCCGGGCTGCGGGTCCCGGCCGAGTCGATCTGGACGTCGGCGCTGGCGACGGCACGGTTCCTGGCGGACCAGCGACCCGAGGGGTCGGCGTACGTGATCGGCGAGGCGGGGCTGACGACCGCGCTGCACGAGGCGGGGTTCGTGCTGAGCGACATCGACCCCGACTACGTGGTGCTCGGCGAGACCCGCACCTACAGCTTCTCCCAGATCACCCGGGCGATCCGGCTGATCGAGGGCGGCGCCCGGTTCGTGGCGACCAACCCCGACCCGATCGGCCCGTCCCCGGAAGGGTCCCTGCCGGCGTGCGGCGCCGTCGCCGCGATGATCACCCGGGCGACGGGGGTGGAACCCTACTTCGTCGGGAAGCCGAACCCGCTGATGATGCGGACCGCGCTGAACGTCGTCGGCGGGCACAGCGAACGCACCGCGATGGTCGGCGACCGGATGGACACCGACATCGTCGCCGGTGTCGAGGCCGGCCTGGAAACGATCCTGGTTCTGACCGGAGTGACCGGCAAGGACGAGATCGCCCGGTTCCCGTTCCGGCCGCACCGCGTCGTCGCGTCCATCGCCGACCTCATCGACCTGGTGTAGCGCGAGACCCGTCGGGGGCGGGACCGGTCTCGGCCGGGACGGGCGCCCGCCGGTGCGCTCGACCGGGCACGACGCCGTACACTCGGGGCGGCCATGCGCACGATCCGACAGGCGGGTACCCGGGAGCTGGAGGTCCGGCGCTCCCGGTTCGTGTGCACCCTCGCCCGCGCCGCCGACGAGGACGAGGCGACCGAGTTCCTGACCCGGCACCGGCGGGCGCACCACGACGCCACCCACAACTGCACCGCCTACGTCGTCGGCGAACAGGGCGAGATCACCCGGAGCAACGACGACGGCGAGCCCGCGGGCACGGCGGGGATCCCGATGCTGCAGGTGCTGGTGCGGCGCGGCCTGACCGGCACCGTCGCGGTCGTCACCCGCCACTTCGGCGGGGTGAAGCTCGGCGCGGGCGGACTGGTCCGCGCCTACGGGCAGGCCGTCGCCGACACCGTCGACGCGGTGGGGGTGGTGGAGCTGCTCCCGGTGGTGACGGTCACGGTGGGCGTGGAGCACGAGCTGGCGGGACGGTTCCTCGGCGACCTGCACGGGCGGGGCGTGCGGCCCGGCGACGTCCGCTACGGACGCGACGTGCAGGCCGACGTCGCCGTCCCGGCCGCGGACCTGGAGGAGTTCGAGGCGTGGGCGGCGCGGATCACCGCTGGCCGGGTGACGGTGCGCCGCGGCGCCCACGGCCACATCGAGGTCCCCACCACCCCCTGACCACGCTCACGACGCGGATCGGGCGCCTCGGCCGGACACGCCGCGCCCCGCCGGGACGGGGTTCGACGCCGGTACCGGAGAAACGTGCCGGTCAGCCGCCGAGGTTCTCGAACGCGACGTCCAGGCGCTGCGCGAGGTTCTCCAGCTGTTCCTCGTTGGCGCCGGTGTCGAGCTCGGCGATCACCGCGTCGCGGGTCGTGATGACCAACGCGTCCTCGGGGCCGTCGCCGCGCCCTGGATCCGCCGGGACCACGGTGGCGCGGCCCTCGACCACGACGAGCGCGGCGTCGCGGTGGGCCGAGCCCAGCAGGGCGTGCAGATGCTCGGCGGTGATCGTCGGCATGGGTGACCTCCAGGTTCGTCCGCACCGGGCACGCCGGTGGCGGGGCGGTCAGGGGCGGCGGCCGACACCGGTGGCGAACTCGCCGACCCGGCCCGGCCCACCGGTTCCGGGGGACAGCGGCGGGGTGCCGCGCCCGGCTCCGGTCCGCAGACCCTCCAGAAACTCGGTGATCGCCTCCCGGGCGGTGTGCCGCGGCGCCCAGCCGAGCACGTCACGGGCCCGGGCGGTGTCCATCAAGGGGACCTGCAGGACCAGGTCGAACAGGCCCGGGGACGCGGGAACCAGGTGCAGCGTCCACGCGGCCGCCAGCGCGGCGCGCACCCCCCGCACCGGGACACGGACGGTGCGGGCGCCGAGGATGTCGGCGAGCTCGGCGGCGTCCAGCACCGGCTCGGCGGCGATGTTGAACGCGCCGCGGGCCTCCCCGGACACACCGCCGGTGACGGCGAGCCGGAACGCCTCACCCGCGTCGGCCGAGTGCAGGGCCTGCAACCGCAGCCCCGGCAGGTCCGGCACCACGGGGATCGCCCCGGGGCGGACGAGACGGCCGGGCAGCAACGGCCCGGCGAACAGGCGCCGCTGCTGCGACGCGGACTGCCGCTCGAAGATGAACCCGGGACGCAGCCGCACGACCCGGCACTCCGGGTTCGCCGACTCGAAGGCGTCCAGGAGCCGTTCGACATAGGCCTTCTCACGGCTGTAGGCGGCGCCCGGCCACCCGTGCGTGGGCCACGACTCGTCCACCGGACGGTCCTTGGGGCCCGGCGAGTACGCCCCGATCGACGAGGAGTACACCAGCGCGGACACCCCCGCCCGCGCGGCGGCGTCGAACACGCGGGAGCTGCCGACGACGTTGGCGTCCCAGGTCACCGCCGGGCGGTGCGTGGGCTGGAACAACCACGCCAGGTGCACCACGACGTCCGCGCCGCGCATCACCGGGACCAGGTCGCTGTCGGTGACGTCCGCCTCGACCCACTCGACCTTCCCGCCGCCCTCCGACCCGCCGTCCGGGTCGGGTCGGCGGCGCGCCAGACCGGTGATCGCGGTCACCGACGGGTCCGCGGCGAGCGCGCGGACCGTGTTGGTTCCGATGTTCCCGGTGGCGCCGGTGACGACGACGCGCATGTCACCCTCCCCTTCGTCGGACCACCCACGGGACCGCCCCATTCCCCCCACACGCCGATATATGCCCACCACGGCCCGCACATCCCGGTCGATCCCCGGACCCCGGCCGGGCCGAGGCCGGGATGTGCGGCCCCGAACCGGAACCGGACGCCAGGCGAACGCCCATCGCGGCCCGGGCATCTCGAAAACGGCCGGGACGCCCAGGCCTCGGGCCGGGCGGGCATCCCGGGTCTCCCGGGCCGGAACACCGCGCCGATCCGGATGTCCTGGGACGCGGTGCGCCGTAGCGGGCCGGCGCGGCGAACGCGGTCCGCTCCTCGTCCCGCGCCCGCCGGGCCTTCGCCGCCGTGCACCGGAGCGCGTCTCCCGACGGCGGGTCGGGATCGGGGCGGGACGTCAGGTGGGGGTGGCGTCGCCGGGCCGGCAGTGCAGGCACGGCCGATACCCGGCGGCACGCGCGGCGGCCAGATCCCGGAACCCGCGCCGGTGCCCGGGGGTGATCCGCCGCGCGTCCCCGCACGTCGGGTAGCACACGACGCCGGTGGTGTCGCTGCCCACCAGCCGCACCCCGCGCCGCGCCAGGTCCACGACCTCCTCGACGTCGACGTTCTCGGCGCGCAGCAGCCGCTCCTTGGCGGCCGCGCCGAACACGTAGTCGCCGAGCGTCCCGTCCGAGCGGGTGACGCGGTGGCACGGGATCAGCAGCGGGACGGGGTTGCGGCCCAGCGCCGACCCCACCGCGCGGACCGCCCGCGGCCGTCCCGCCGCCCGCGCCACCCACGCGTACGGGCGGGTCTGCCCCCGCGGAATCCGGGCCGCGGCGCGCAGCACGGCCGCCTCGAAGTCGCTGAGGCCGCGCAGGTCCAGCCGCAGCCCGCCGAGCCGCCCGCCGCGCAGCGCCGGCACCAGCCCGGCGGGCGGGCGGGACGCGGGCAGCAGCGGACGCGCGAACCGGGCCCGGAACGATGCGGCGAACTCCTCGTCGTCCATCCCGGCGCGCAGGTAGGCGACACCGTGGTCGGTGAACGCGACCTGCAGCCCCTCCAGCGGCCCGGCGACGTGGACGCGCCGCGCCGCGATGCGGTCCAGCAGGGACGGGGGAGCGTCGGCCGCCAACCCTGCCAGCTCACCCGCCAGCTCACCCGCCAGCTCACCTGCCAGTTCAGTCGTCAGCTCATCGGTGGGCTCCCCGGCCAGGGGGTCGGGTGCCCCGTGGGCGGGGTCGGTGCGGTTCATCGGGTACCCCCTCGCTGGTCGAAACGCCCCGAACCCGGATCGGCGCCGGGGTCGGGGCGGAGTGGTGTGGTGCGCCGTTCGGTGCGCTGTTCGGTGCGCTGTTCAATGTGTTGTTCGGTGTGTTGTTCGGTGCGCTGTTCGGTGCGCAGGGCCCGTAGTCGTGCCAGGCCCCGGGAGATGTGCGACTTGACGGTGCCTTCGGGCAGGCTCAGCACCGTGGCGATCTCCGCGACGGGCAGGTCGGTGACGTGGCGGAGCACCACCGCGGCGCGCTGGGCGTGGGGGAGTTCGGCGAGCAGCCCGGCCAGTTCCCGGCCCGTCTCGTGGCGGGTGGCGGTGTCCTCCACCTCCTCGCCCGGGTCCGGCGGGTCCGGGGCGTCCTCCAGCGGGCCGGGTGGGGGGCGCCGCGCCGCCGTCCGCAGACTGTTGCGCCACACGTTCGTCAGGATCGTCAGCAGCCACGCCCTGGGGCGCAGCTCCGCGATCCGCTCCGGCCCGTACCCGCACAACGCCCGGTAGGCGCGCAGGAACGCCTCGGCGGACAGGTCCTCGGCCTCGGCCCACCGCCCGCACAGCCGCAGCGCCGTGGAGAACACCGCGCCCCGGTACGCCTCGTAGAGGGCCTCGAACCCGGTGTCCAGGTCACGCGCCAACGCCGCGGCGACCCGGGCGCCGGCGGGGTCGGTGCCCCGGTCGGCTCCGGGTCGGGCGTGGTCGAGAGCTTCGTCCGTAACCGTCACATCCGTTCAACACCGCCGTCACCGGCCAGGTTGCGGCCCCCGCCCACCCGGCGGGTGGGCGGGGCGGCCGGTTCGGGCGGGTCAGCCGAGCCATCCGGGACGGATCATGCCCGTCTCGTAGGCCAGCACCACCAGCTGCGCCCGGTCCCGCGCCCCGAGCTTGGCGAGGATCCGGCTGACGTGGGTCTTGGCGGTGGCGGGCGACAACACCAGCCGCCCGGCGATCTCCTCGTTGGACAGGCCCGCCGCGACCAACTCCAGCACCTCCCGCTCCCGGTCGGTGAGAACGTTCAGCTCCGCGGTCGGCGGCGGCGCCGAGATCCGCGACGCGAAGTCGGCGATGAGCCGCCGCGTCACCGTCGGCGCCAGCAGCGCGTCGCCGCGCGCCACCACCCGCACCCCATGGATCAGTTCGGGCGGCTCGGTGTCCTTCACCAGGAACCCGCTGGCCCCCGCCTTGATCGCCCCGTACACGTAGTCGTCCAGGTCGAACGTCGTCAAGATCACGACTCGGACGGCGCCGAGCCGCGGGTCGCCCATGATGCGGCGGGTGGCCTCCAACCCGTCCAGCACGGGCATGCGGATGTCCATCAGCACCACGTCGGGCAGCAGTTCCGTCGCCTGCCGGACCGCCTGTTCCCCGTCCCCGGCCTCGGCGACGATCTCGATGTCGTCCTCGCCCTCCAGGATCGACCGGAACCCGGCCCGCACCAGCGTCTGGTCGTCGGCCAGCGTCACCCGGATCACGCGTCCCCCTCCATCGGCTCCCGCTCCTCGTCCAGGCCGCCCAACGGCAGCCGTGCCCATACCCGGAACCCGCCCGCCGGGCCGGGCCCCGCCGTCAACCGTCCGCCGACGGACGCGGCGCGCTCACGCATGCCGCGCAGCCCGTTCCCGCCCGCTCCGCCGGTGCCCCCGGCCCCCGGGCCGCCACCAGCCGTGGGATCGGGGTCGGGGTCGGTGGGGCCGGAGCCGTCGTCGTCGACCTGCACGATCACCGCGCCCGGCACCCGCCGCACCTCCACCGTCACCGCTGCCGCACCCGAATGCCGGACGGCGTTGGTCAGCGCCTCCTGCACGATCCGGTATCCGGCGAGCCCCACCGGCGCGGGCAGTTCCGCCAGCGCCGCCGGCCCCGCCGATCCCGGTTCCGCCTCGGCGGGACCGTCCGCCCGTTCCCCGCCGGACGCGCTACCGGGCGTTTCGGCGGGTGGTTCGGCGAGGTCTCCGGCGCGGCGCACGGTCAGTCCCGCCGCCGCGGTCTGCTCCAGCAGCTCACCCACCCGCGCCAGCGACGGTTGCGGCGCGACCGGCCCGGCCGTGTCCTGACCGTCCCCGGCGCCGTCGACCTGCCGCAGCACCCCCAGCACCCCGCGCAGTTCCCGCAGCGTCTCCTTGCTCGCCGCTTTGATCGCCTCCAACGCCTCGTAGGCGCGGCCCGGATCGTCCCGGCGGTGCAGCGCCGCCCCCGCCTGCACGTTGATCAGCGAGATCTGGTGGGCCAGCACGTCGTGCAGCTCCCGCGCGATCCGCAGCCGCTCGGCGATGGCGCGGCGCCGCGCCTCCTCCTCCCGGCTCCGCTCGGCCTCGGCGGCGCGCCGCTCGGCCGCCGCGGCCTGCAGGTGACGGCTGCGCACGTACTGCCCGAGCGCGACCGCCAGCAGCAACGCCAGCGACAGCGTCGCCACGCTCCGGCCGTCCACGACCGCGTCGGGGTCGCCGCCCCCTCCGTCGCCGCCCACCCACGCCGCCAGCAGGAACCCGGCGTTGGCGACGATCACCGCGCCGAGCGACACCGCCAGCCCGCACTCCACCGCCGCGGTGAACAGCGCCACCCACAGCACCAGCGCGATCGGCCCGTCCGGATACCCCAGCGGGTAGTACAGCGGCGGCGCCGCCACCCCCACCACCAGGACCGGCACCGGGTATCGGCGCCGCACCGCCAGCGCCAGCGTCGCCACCACGATCACCGCGAACCCGCCCGGCCACAGCGCCCGATCCTCGGGCTTCGCGGCGTTCACGCTTATCACCAGCGTGAACGCGCAGGCCACCACTGCGAAGGCGACGTCGGCGCCCTGCCCCCACCCCGGCACCCGCACCGCCGGGCCCGCCGCCGTGCGCACGGCCCGGAGCCGGCGCCGAAGGCCGCGGCGCTCCCGGGCCGGGGGAGCCGGTGGAGTCGGGGGAGTCACGGTCACGCGCCAACCGTAGTTCACGCCCGTCCCATTCGGCGCCGCCCCCTTCCCGGCGTCACGCCCGCTTCCGCCGCTCCCTGACTTTCGTCAGTAACCCCGCAGCTCACCGGCTTGTAGCGTGGAGCGCGTGAACAACCCGGCGACCACCGCCCACGACCCCACCCGCCCCGCCGGCGCCACGTCCCGCCCGGTCCCCGCCGGCGCCGAGGCCGGACGATCGGTCGGCGCCCTCGGCCCCGCCACGCGCACCTCCCTCCGCGACACTGTGCGCGCCGCAGTGCGCGACACGGGGGACACCGGGTTGCGCACCGGGTTGCGTCGCGCGGTGCGCACCGCGCCGGGGGCCGTGCGCAGCGCCGTTCACCGCCCGACACGGTCCGCGCTGGTCAAGGATCTTCTGCTGTACGGGGTGGTGGCGTTTCCCGTCGCCGTCGGGCTCCTCCCACCCTCCGACCCCGCCCCGTCGACGTGGTGGCCCCTGGCCGCCGGGCTCGTCGCCCTCGCCGCCGCGATCGCCGTGTGCCGCGCCTGGCCCACCGCCGCGCTGCTCACCGCCGTCTCGCTGACCGCCGTCCACGGCAACTTCCTGTTCGCCATGCCGGTCCTGTCCTACCTGACGGGACGCCGCACCCCCCGCGCGCAGCCGCCGCTGTGGACGTTCACCGCCGTCCTGGTCGGCGGCGCGGCCCTGGCGACGATCCGTGGCCTGGACGTCACCGCCTGGTTCCCCTTCACCATCTGGCTGGTGCTGCTCGGCGTCATGCCCTGGCTCGTGGGCCGCTACTGGCGCCAGTACCAGGAGCTTCTGCGCGCCGGATGGGAACGCGCCGAACGCCTCGAACACGAACAGCGCATCACCGCCGAACGCGAACGGCTCCGCGAACGCGCCCGCATCGCCCAGGACATGCACGACTCCCTCGGCCACGAACTCGCCCTCATCGCCGTCCGCGCCGGCGCGCTCCAGGTCGCCCCCGGGCTCGACGAGCCGTACCGGGACGCCGCCGCGCAGCTCCGCGCGGGCGCGGCCGAGGCCACCGAGCACCTCCGGGAGATCATCGGTGTCCTCCGCGACGACACCACTCCCGCCGGTTCCGGCGCGGACCCGGCCGCACCGGTCCGTCCCACCCGCGAAAGCATTCCCGACCTCGTCGAACGCGCCCACGCGTCCGGCGTCCCCGTCCGCCTCGTCACCGCCCCCGACCCCCACGCCCCGCCCGCCGACCTGCCACCGATGGTCGCGCTCGCCGCCCACCGCGTCGTGCAGGAGGCCGTCACCAACGCCGCCAAACACGCCCCCGGCGCCGCCGTCACCGTCCACCTCACCCACCGCGCGCCCGACGACGCGGACACCCCCACCGGGCCCGGCGCCGCCGGGGGGACGGTCGTGGTCACGGTCACCAACGACCCGCCCCCCGGCGGGCCGCCGCTGCTGCCGTCCGGCGGCCACGGCCTCACCGGCCTCACCGAACGGGTCCGCCTCCTCGGCGGCACCCTGCGCGCCGGTCCCACCCCGGCGGGCGGCTTCACGGTCACCGCCCACCTGCCCACCGCGCCGCCCGCCGTGCCCCCGGCACCGCCCGCGCCCGCGGCCGGGCACGCGACCGGGCCCGTAGCGTGGACCGGGTCCGATCTGACCGACACCAGGCCGGGGGAGTGGGCCTCAGAGTCGGCCCGCCACCTCGCCGACGAACGCCGCCGCCTCCGCCGCGGCCTGATCACCGCCATCGCCGTCCCCACCGGGCTCATGGCCGTCATCGGCGGCATCATGGTCGGCTACTACGTCTACGTCACCCTCAACTCCGTCCTGCCGCCGGCCGACTACGCCGCGCTGCGCGTCGGCGCCGCCCAGGCCACCGTGCAGGACACCCTGCCGCGCATGCAGGCCATGGGCACCGGCGAGATCCGCGCCGCCGTCCCCGAGCCCGCCGGCGCCGACTGCCGCTACTACCGGCCCGACGCCAACCTTCTCGGCATCAACCGCTACTACCGGCTGTGCTTCACCGACGGCCGGTTGACCAGCAAGAACTCCTTCGACACCGCGCAGCTCAACGCACGACAACGCGACCACGACACCACCGACCGGAAGGACGACGAGTGATCCGGGCACTGCTCGCCGACGACGAGACCATGATCCGCGCCGGGGTCCGCGCGATCCTGGCCGCCGACCCCGGCATCGACGTGGTCGCCGAGGCCTCCGACGGGCACGAGGCCATCGACCTCACCCTCCGCCACCGCCCCCGAGTCGCGCTCCTCGACATCCGCATGCCCCGCCTCGACGGCCTCGCCGCCGCCGCCGAACTCCGCCGCGTCGCCCCCGACACCGCCGTCATCATGCTCACCACGTTCGGGGAGGACGAGTACATCGCCCGCGCCCTGGCGGGCGGCGCCAGCGGCTTCCTCCTCAAGTCCGGCGACCCCCACGAACTCATCGCCGGGGTCCGCGCCGTCGCCGACGGCGCCGCCTACCTGTCCCCGAAGGTCGCCCACCGCGTCATCACCGAACTCGGCGGCGGACGCCTCACCGGCGTCGCCCGCGAACGCTCCCGCCGCCGCACCGCCGGCCTCACACCCCGCGAACGCGACGTCCTCGCGCTGCTGGGCGCGGGCCTGTCCAACGCCGAGATCGCCGCGCGGCTCCACCTCGTCGAGGGCACCGTCAAGGCCTACGTCAGCGCGATCCTCACCCGACTGGACGTCCGCAACCGCGTCCAGGCCGCCGTCATCGCCTACGAGGCCGGACTGGTCGACGGGATCGACGAACCCACCTGACCCGGCCCACCCCGCCCGCCTCGCGTCCGCGTATCAGGGGGCGTGTCAGGGGCGCGGGTCCTGCCGGCGGGTCAGGCCGCCCATCACGTCGGGCACCGTCACCTCCGACTGCCCCGCCACGTCGGGCAACGCCAGGTCGGGAATCGTCACCGACGCGCCCACCGCGGCCCCGCCTGTGTCCGCGAGCGGCGCGGCGCGCCCGACGCCCAACAGCGCCGCGCCCACCGCCACACCACGCACCGCGTCCACCAACCGGCCCGCCACCACCGCGAACACCAGCACCGCCAGCGGAGCCACCACCACCCCGACCAGGAACCCCGCCGCCACGTCATGCGGATAGTGGACGCCCACGAACACCCGCGAGAACGCCATCAGCGCCGCCATCGGCAACACCACCGGCGCCAACGCCCGCCACGCCACCACGATCACCGCCGCGGACGCCGCCGCGATCGTCGCGTGATTACTCGGAAACGACCAGTCGCCCGGCGACGGACACGCCGCGATGTGCACCGCACCCGACACCGCCCGGCACGGCCGCTCCTCCTCCAGGAAAGTCTTGGACACCTCACTCACCAGATACGCCGCCACCACCGCGAACGGCGCCGCCAACGCCAACCCCATCGCCCGCGCGTCCCGCACCCGTGCCCGCCACCAGCCCGCCACGAACAACACGGCGAACAGCAACAGCCCCGCGTCGGTTCCCACCTCCGCCGCCGAATGCACCCACGACGGCGTCCCCTCGGCGAACTCCGTGATGTCCCGGTACAGTTCGGCGCTGAAATCCGGCGCTTCCATGCTCTCCCTCACGAATCGAAAGCGGCCCCCGCCCGACATCCGTGAGACACCGCGAAGACCGCTGAAGTTCACCCTAGGGCCACCGGGACGTCACGTCCGCCCGCCCCGCCGATCACCACTCGTCACCGTTCGGACAACGCCCCCACCCGATCGGTGACCTTCCCCGCCTCCGCACCCTCCCGGGCCGCCCCCGCGCCCCGGCGGCGCCGCAGGAACCGCGCACCCTCCACGACCGCCGTCACCGACAACGCCAACCCGATCCCGACCGCCACGCCCTTCAACGGATCGTCCTCGAACGCCACCCCGCCCACATACCCCAGCAACCCCCCGTACACCGCCCACGACACCGCCGCCACCGCCGCGAAAATCGAGAACGACCGCGGCCGGAACCCCACCGCGCCCATCGTCAACGTCACCGCCGTCCGCCCGCCCGGCACATACCGCGCCACCACCAAGATCAATCCGCCTCGCTCCGCCATCTGCCGCTCCGCCCACGCGAACGCCGCCGCCCGCCGCGACCCCGGACGCAACCCCCGCGCCACCCGCCCCCGCGACCCCCGTCCGATCAGATACGACACATGGTCACCGGTGAACGCCCCCACCGCCGCCAACACCACCACCAACCACAACTCCGGCTGACCCGACGCCGCGTACACGCCCCCCGTGATCACCATGCTCTCGCTCGGCACCACCGGGAAGAACCCGTCCAACGCCGCCACGACGAACAACGCCAGATAGAACCACGGGGACGTCACCGCCGTGTCCAACAAACCCATCACTTCGTCCATGCACCGAGGTTAGGAAGCGACCCTCCACCTTCGAATCCGCCGAAAGACCGGCACCACCCCCGACTTTCGACAGGGCCGCTCCCTCCCCCCGACGAACGACGCCCACCCGCATGGCCACCACCGCGGGGGAGCGGACCACCTACGAACCGCCGGTGGTAAGCGGGGAACCGGAGGCGATGAGGCTCGTCACGCTCGTGCGGGCCTTGTCCAGGTCGGCCATGCGAGCCTCCAGTCCGGCGAGATGGTCGGTCAGGTGGTGGTGGACGCAGGGCTGGAGGGCGTCGCCTTCGAAGCAGGGCATCAGCTCACGGATCGTCCGCGTGGGAAACCCCGCCGCGAGCAGCCGACGGATGCGGGCGACGGTGGCGGGCGCCTCGGGGGAGTAGACACGATGACCGCCGTCCGTCCGCTCCGACGCAAGAAGCCCCTGCGACTCGTAATAACGCAACAGACGGACGGCGACGCCCGTCTCCCGGGACAACTGCCCGATCTTCATGTGAGCGACGACACCGGGATAAGAAGTTGAAGCTGACACCAATGTCACGTCCTAACCTCAGCCGCATGACCACTACAGCAGTACAAGCACCGGTTTCACTCTACGGATTCCTCACCCCCAAGCCCGGCCACGCGGACGAGCTGCGGAGGCTTCTGCTTGACCTCGTCGAGCCCTCCCGCGCGCACGAAGGCAACCTCGAATACCACCTGCACGAACAAGAAGACGGACGATTCTTCCTGTACGAGGTGTGGCACTCCCAGGAGGCCCTGGACCGGCATCACGCCACCGAGGTGGTGAAGACGTTCATGCAAGCCCTGCCCAAGCACCTGGCAACAGAACCGGAGGCCTACTCCGGGACGATGAAGAGCCTCTACCCCAAGGAGGCACCACACGACGAACGCCCATGACGTCCACGCCGACCACCCGACCCGAAACACCACCGGACGGCCCTGCCGCCGCCAACGATGCCACCCGGGCCGACCCCGGCCCGGGTGGCATCGACCTGATGATCGTGGTGGCGGCGATGACGGTGCCACGACGAAGAACCCCACGGCCGACCCGGCGGGTCGGCCGCCAGCTCACGCAGAACGGCTTGCACGCGGGTCTCGCCCGGCTTGAGACCACCTCCGGGAATCGCCCAGAACACGCCCGCGCCTTCGTCGTAGCGCAGCAGAAGCACCTGATCGGTGTCGCTAAGGACCATCAGGCGGGCGGCTTCACGAGAACGCACGATGGACGACATGGCCCCTACCGTCCCTGGCAACCACAGAACACAGGCGGCTCCACTCCACGCTACTGATACCCGCTCGCCACGGGCGACCAGGCGCCCCCAACACCCTGAGCAGCCTGGACACCGAATATGACGCGCCCCGCGCGGCCTCATCCACCGACCGGCACCCCTCCCGCGAAAGGGTTCATGTAGGCCAACTCCCACGACGGACGCTGAGCGTGCCAAGGACTACCGACACCCGCCGCTCCGGCACCCGCGATCGTGTGACCACAGGACCGGCCGTATTTTCGGGCCGACCCGCCGAGGCGGCCGAATAACTCGCGGCGTGACCAAGCTTTTCTTGACATGGTGGCCATGTTCTGACCTGATTCGGAAGGAAACGACCGTGGGCCATGCCGTCACATTGATCCGCTCGTCCTCCCTGTCCGACGTCGCCGAGTACGCCTACGCGGCCACGGCACCCGCCGGATCCCGCCTGATCTTCCTCGCCGGGGCCTGCCCGCTGAACAAGGACGGATCCACGGCGGCGGTCGGAGACTACGCAGGCCAGGCGGCAAAGGCCGTCGAGAACATGCAGACCGCCCTCTCGGACGCCGGCGCGTCCTTGCATGACGTCATCAGCACCAGGGTCCTCGTCGCGTCCAGCAGGCAACGGGACCTGGTGACCGCCTGGGAGGTGGTTCGAACCTCCTTCGGAGATCACGACGTTCCCAGCACACTGATGGGCGTCACAGTGCTGGGTTATGACGATCAACTCGTGGAGATCGAGGCCATCGCAGCCGTACTCGACACCTGAGGCGGCGATCAACCCAAGCCGGCGGGCACCCCATTTGCTACCGCCTCGCCAACGTTGACCAACACGCTCAGCGGTGCGAGGGGATGCGGAGGGTCTGAGGCTCGCGGGCTTTGGTCAGGTGGTGCTGGACGCAGAGCAGGAGGGTGTCACGTATCAGGGCATCAGCTACGGGCGTGCGCGCCGTGAAGCCTGCAGCGAGCAGAGGACGGAGGCGGGCGACGATGGCCGGGGGAGTAGCCACGACGGCCCTTGTCCGTCCGCTCTGAGGCAGGAAGCCCCTGCGTCTCGTGGTCACACAACAGACGGACGGCAACGCCCCTCTCCTGAGACAACTACCCGATCCTCCTGAGCGAAGAACCGCTACTCCAGTCAGCGCCGCTCGTCCGCTCAGCGGCCCCGGTCATTGCGAGCGCGACGCTTCCTCCCCGTGACCCGGCGCCGACCCATACGAACGGCGCCTCCCACCCCCACGTCCGAGCAACCCACCGCACAAGGACCGACGTCCGCCCAGAGCCACGCAGACCCGCTCGACAGCGCGGCATCGACCCGCTGTCCACCGCAGAAACCGCACCTGCCCGGAAGGCAGAACGGGGCGGGGCCGCCGCTGGACGAGGCCCTCCACACCGTGGAACCCCGCCGTTCCTGGACACCACCCTCCTAACCACGAACGGCGCTTTCCCGGGTGGCTCCAGGTGGACGGCGGCGTCCGACGCCCAGAACATCGCTGTCGGCGCCCTCGACACCGGCGCGGCCTACGTACTCACCCCCACACGCCATGATGGACACTCGCCACAACACGGGAGTACCCATGACGTCCACGCCGTCCACCCAACCTGACACACCCCCGGACGGCCCCTCCACCACACCCCCGGCCGCGCCCACGCCGCCCAGCCACCGCCACGGACACCCCGTGCGCTGGCTCACCGCCTGCGCCCTCCTCTACACACTCACCCACCACATCGGCTTCGGCCTCGCCGGACTGGGCACCGTCGGCCGCACCCGATGGGCCGACTGGATCGACATCCTCACCCCCTACACCGTCCTGCTCACCGCCGCCGCCGCACTCCACACCGCACGAGCCGGACGCCGCGCCTGGACCCTCTACCTCCTCGGCGCGGTCACCTACGTCGAAGGCCACGGCATCCACCTCGCCGCCAACTCCGTCGGCAACGACGCCCCCGGCGACGTCGCCCACCTCTGGGACGAGGTCACCGGCCACTACCTCTGGTACGCCGGAACCGCCCTCGTCGCCGCCGCCCTCACCGCAGCACTCGCCCACCGGCCCGCCCCACCCGCCTACCTCACCCTCCTCCCGGCCCTCGGCATCGCCTTCACCTGGACCAGCAACTCACTCGAAGGCGGAACCGCCGTCATGGGCCTCATCATCGCCATCGCCTTCACCGCCTGGGGCCTCCGCACCCGCCATCACCTCGGCCGCGTCCTCATCCCCGCCTTCGCCCCAGCCATCGTCATGCTCACCGGCTACGGCATCTGGCACCAAGGCTTCCCCCAACCCACCGAACTCGGCTGGGTCTGAACCCCTTCACCCGTCCCGGCGGCCCTCCACCGACCCCAACAGCGGATGAACCCGCATCGCCGCCTCCAACTCACCCGGCAACTCATCCCGGTAACGCCCCAACGTCGCCAGATCCGCGTGCCCCAACACCCGCCGCACCGCATCCATGTCCGTCGCCGCCGCCAACAGATGCGTCGCCGTCGTATGCCGCAACCCATGCGGCGTCACACTCCGCCGCCGCCCCGCCTCCACCCGCGCCAACACCCGATCGATCACCGCCTGCACATCACCCCGCGCCAACCGACGCCCCCGCCACGACAACAACAACGCCTTCGGCTCCACACCCCGATCCAACCCACCCCGACCCCTCGCCACATACGCGTCCAACACCTCCACCACCGGACCCGGCAACGGCACATCCCGCGTCCGACCGCCCTTACCGAAAATCCGCCAATACCGCGTCCCCCCGTTGACGAAGAAGTCCTCCACGTTCGCCGCCGTCAACTCCGACACCCGCGGCCCCACCGCCGCCAACAACAACACGATCAGACCGTCCCGCAACTCCGTCCGCTGATCCGCACGCCGCCGACCCCCACCCCCCGCCGTCCCACCCTCGACACCCACCTCCGCCAAACCCCGCGCCGCACCCAACAACCCCTCCGCCTGCTCCACCGTCAACGCCCGCCGCTCCGCCCGCAACCCACCCCGCTGCACCGACCGCACCGTCACCGCCCGCATCGGATCCAACTGCACCCACCCCGCCACCACCGCGTACTTGAAGAACGCCGACACCGACCTCCGAAACCGCGCCTGCGACGCCGCGCTCTGCACCGGCCCCTCCACCGGCCGCACCACCGCCCCGGCCCGCCGCCGCCCATCAGGCTTGCGCGCGAACGCCAACAACACCTCGTCGACATCCTGACCCGTCAGATCGTCCAGGACCCGACCCCCACCCGCCAACTCCGCGAACGTCAACACGTCCCGCACGTACACCTCCGCCGTCCGCGGCGTCAACGCACCCGTCGAGGTCTTGGCACGCACCATCTCCGCGTAACGATCGGCGCTCTCGGCAACGGTCACACGCTGAACATCAGAGGGACGCACCCGCCGGACGCTACCCGCCGCCACCGACAAAACCCCAACCGGCCGGGGGAGAGGCTCGACCGACCACGCTTCCCCGGACCGTCGCCCCCGGTGCACACGATCGAGACCGCCCGACACCCCGATAGAGAACACTGAACACGTGAACCTCAGCGCATGGACCGGAGCCGTAAGCGCAGCCGTCGCCGTCCTTGCCGCCGCCATCGCCGTCTGGCAAGCACGCATCGCCCGGACAGCGGTAGACGCAGCACAACGCCAAGCACAGGCCTCTGAGCAACAAGTCGCCCTACTGCGACAACAACTCCACGACGACGCAACGCAACGGGCCATGGACGACCGACGCGAACGCACCATGGCCGGGGCGGCACTGGTGAAACAGGTCAGACACGCGGCCCAGGCCTACGAGCTCGCCCAGGAGTACCTCTACAAGGGCGGCCGCGACATCGGCGGGTACTTCACCGACGTGGCAGAGAGAATCGGCACGAGCATGAGGTCCCTCGACGCCACCCACGCATCGGCCGCTACCTCGGTACCCGCAATACCAGAAACCGTGCTCCGGGCATTAGAGCAGTTCGCACGCGTAGCCGCAGCACTGGGAAACGAACTCGACACCCTCGCAAGAACCAACCACCTGTTCTCCTGGACGAAAGAAGGCCGTCAACGGAGCGCCGCACGAACGTCCAGCCGGCAACTACTGGAACAACTCAACCAAGCCGAGGCCGCAGTCGTCACCGCCGTCCAAGCCTGGAACGACAACGACTAAGCGCCTTCCCCTCAACTCTCGACCACGACTGCGTTGAACGACCCTTTTGTCGACGGCCGGACGACGATCAACGTCGAGTCGACCGATTCAAGGCCCGGCGGTGTCGACGTGGCCGCCTCACAGGCTCACAGGAAGGCCGCGACCTTCGCGAAACGGGACCTGCGCGCCGCGTTTTGACCGGGGGACGGGCGAAGCCCTCCATCAGGACGGCAGACCATGACCCCGCTACCGGGCTCCTTCGCCAGTTCGTTACACCGTCGGCGCAGCGCGGGGGAGTCGGGTGCCTCCTGGCCCTGGGCGGCGATGACCGCACCATCATGCTGTGGGTTCTACAGCGCCGCACACTCGGGGCCACCCTCACCGGCCACACCCGGGCGGGCACCAGCCTGGCCTTCAGCCCTGACGGCCAAACCCTCGCCTCCGGCAGCGCGGACCACTCCGTCATCATCTGGCCCCTCAACACCACGACCGCCCACAGCCACCCACTCAACACCGCCAACCGCGACGACCCCACCACGTGATCGCTACAAGCCCCAGGGCAGGCTCTGAGAGCCGGAATCCGGTGCTTTCCTCCGGGTTCCAGGGCCGAATGCCCAGTACCGACTCCAGTGGTGGTCTTGATGGGGGAGCGGGGTCTCTTCCTGCGAGGCGGGGACGGAATGGTCGATCAAACGCACAGTGATCACGGATGTACATGGAGGCGCCCGTCAGGGTCCTCAAAGGTAGGGGAGGAGGTCATCGGGGATGGTCGACGAACGTGGGTGCGGCGGTTGCGCGGTTCGTGGGTCGCTTAGGGCGCCGGTGGGGTCGCGATGAGCGCGGGTGTGACCGGGCCATAAATGTAACTCTTTACACCATACAGAATTTGGCTTCTGTCTGGTTTGCCACGGAAAGCGCAGAACCGGGCACCGCAGGGGAGGCGGCGGCGCGGGCCGCGCCGCCACCTCGACCTCGCGGTCACTTCTTGTACGGCGCGACCTTCTCGCGCAGCTCGTGCATCGAGCTCTACAGCAGCTGCCGGAGCCGGTCACGGTCCGGACCGTCCGCGTCGGCGTAGTCGTCGATGTCGATCAACTGCTTCTTCGTCGCGGTGATCGAGTTCAGCTGATGGTCGAGCTTGATGTCACCGAACCAGGGGCTGCGCAGCAGGTTCGCCATGTCCGTGCGGAACATGGCGACCAGGTCGTCGGGGTCGGCGATGTGGTTCTTGACCTCGGCCACGAACGTCAACGTCGCCTTGCTGCCCAGCACCGCCTGCTGGAGCACGCCGTCGCCGGTCTTGCGGTCCAGCACGATCGTGAAGCTGTACAGGGCCGGGTCGCCCACCGGCTTGAACCGCACGTACTGCAGATCTCCGCCGGACTGGATCCCGATCACCGGGCATCCCAGATGCGCCATCGTGAACACCATCTCGCCGATGAGCGCCTCGTCCTTGCTCTCCCGCGCCTCGGCGTTGTTCTTGAACTTGTTGATCATCGAAAGCATGGCGGTCTCCGGTTCAGGCGGCGATACGGCCGTGCAGGTACTTCGCACAGGCCTGGCTGACGGCGGCGATGTGCTCCTGCAGCACCGGGTACTTCACCGTGTACTGGTCGGCGAAGTACTGGTCCAGGTCCAGTAGCAGCGGGACCTGGACGTAGACGTAGCCGGTGCCGAGGTCGGCGTCCACGGTGAACACGCCGGGCTCGCCGACGTCGAGGAAGCCGCTTTTCACCTCGGACTTCAGCGCCTGCCACACCGTCCGCGCGTCCTGGACGTACTCGCCGTAGGCCATCGTCACGGCCGCGTGCTGGCCCAGGGTCTTGGCGGCGGTGACGGTGCCGGACAGGTGAGTCAGCTGAAACATGAGGCGGTGCTTGTGCTCGCGATGCTGGAAGCGCAGGTAGTGGTGGTTGCTGTCGGAGTTCAGGTCGATGAGGGCGTTGCCCTGGGCGACCGCCGCGGTGATGACGGCTCCGACGAGCAGGTCGTCCATCTGGCGGGTGTGAAGTTCTTCGTTGAACCGCTGCCAGCTGCGGTTGACGAGCTGACCGAAGACCTGGTCGAGGTGCTCGCTCACGATCACCTTTCGGATGTGTGGATCAAGGGACGGGTGTGAGACTCCGGCGCCGCGGATTCGGTTTCGTCGGTTCGGTCACACGGTGACGCCCGCGCGGGTCGTGGTGTTGTCGGACGGTGGATTCCCGTCGCGGGCGTGCGCCTGGGAACGTGGGTGTCAGGCCTCTCTTCGGCCGGGCCGATCGTTGGTTGATAATGCACATTATGTTAAGTAGCGTTCCGGGGTCCTCCTCCGGCTCTGGGACGGGGTGTGTGCTGTGTCCGACTCGTCGAGCCTGGTGTGGACGTCGTGATCCTGAGCGTTCGTGCGCGCGTTGGACGAGTTCGCGCGGTGCTCGTCGCGACGTCGCCGGAGCGGTTTCGACGGAGCGGTGTCGCCGTGCGAGGGTTGGTGCCCGGTCGATGCGGCGGGACAGTGATCACGAAGCCGTTGCGGGTGGAACTGCGGGCGGCCCCTCCCCCCGGGACGATTCGGAGTCGCGTGAGGTGGCCCGTGGGGTCGGGTGACGAGTTGGCGTGCGGGTGCATGCGCGGATGTCCGTGGGGCTGGTGCCCCGGGCACTCCCCCGGAGATCGCGGTGGCATCCGGGCAGGTCGTCACGCTGAGTGACTGGTCGGGTGGGTGGCCCGGTGGAGTTGCTGGTTCCCGTGGGATGTGGCGGGGGCGACCGGGTGGCGGGTGGGTGTTCGACGCGGATCTGGTGAGGGGTGTCGGCGGTGGTGGCGGGGCGCGTCGTGCGGCTTGGGCGGGAGTCGGGGCAGGTAGGGCCGGAGGCTGCGCTTCCCGGGGGTGCTGGTGATCGGGCGCGGTTGTGCGGGCTGTTGGGTCGCACTCCCCTGGGTGGCTGGTCCGCGGGGTTTATGGGGATGCGTGGGGTGGTGGTGTGTGGTTAGGGTGCGGGGTATGACGTGGCGACATTGATCCTCAGGTGAGGCGAGGCTCGCGCGTAGGTTGTACGCCTACGCGTTCCTTGAGGATTGCATTCTTCTGTACCCGGTGTATGCGCTGTTGTTCGCGGACACCGGGTTGTCTCCTGCTGCGATCTCGTCGTTGTTCGTGATCTGGTCGGTCACGACGTTTCTGCTTGAGGTGCCGTCCGGTGTGTGGGCGGACGTGTTCTCGCGCCGGTTGTTGTTGGTGGCCTCTCCCCTGCTGGCGGGGGTGGGCTTCGGGTTGTGGTCGTTCTTTCCTTCGTACGCGGCGTTCGCCGTGGGTTTCGTGTTGTGGGGTGCGGGGTCGGCGTTGCGTTCGGGGACGATGCAGGCGCTGGTGTACGAGGAGTTGGATCGGGTGGGGGCGGTGGGGTCGTATGCGCGGTTGATCGGGCGGTCGGAGGCGATGTCGTTGGTGGGTGTGGTGGTGGCGTCGGCGTTGGCGTCGCCGGTGTTGGGGGCGGGTGGTTATCGGGCTTTGGGTGTGGCGAGTGTGGTGGTGTGCGGGTTGTGTGCGGTGGCGGGGTGGTTGTTGCCGGAGTCGCGGGGTGGTGGGGGTGGTGAGGAGGAGCCGTCGTTGGGGTCGGTGGTGCGTGCGGGGTGGGCGCAGGTGCGTGGGGAGCCGTCGGTGCGGTGGGCGTTGGTTTTGGTGATGGTGGTGGAGGGGGTGACGTCGTTGGATGAGTATGTGCCGTTGTTGGCGCGGTCGACGGGTGTGGTGGTGGCGGTGGTGCCGTTGTTGGTGTTGGTGGTGACGGTGGGTGATGCGGTCGGGGGTTGGGTGGCGGGGCGGGGGGTGCGGTGGTTGGCGCCGTTGTTGGGGGTGGGTGGGGTGTTGTTGGCGGTGGGTGCGTTGAGTGGGCGTCCGGGTGGGATGGTGTTGGTGGGTGTGGCGTTCGGGGTGTTTCGGTGGGCGATTGCGGCGGCGGACGCGCGGTTGCAGGAGCGGATCGGTGATGGGGCGCGGGCGACGGTGACGTCGGTGGCGGGGTTCGGTGCGGAGGTGGTGGCGTTGTTGGTGTATGTGGGTTATGCGTTGGGGTCGCGGTGGGCGGGTGCGGGGGTGTTGGTGGGGGTGGCGGCGGTTCCGTATGTGGTGGTGGCGGTGGTGTTGGGGGTGGTGGGGCGGCGGGGTGGTGTACATCGGGAGATGTAGGGCGTGGGTGTGGTGGTACGCGAAAGGTGCAGGGTGGGTGACTGCTTGCGCCTGATCCGGTGGTGGGGTGTGTGGGCGGAGGATCGTGGGGTCGTTGGTCGGGCGATTCTTGGAGTGTGTGGTGATGGGTGTGGATCCGTTGGTGTTGGCGCGGGTTCAGTTCGCGTTGACGGCGGCCACGCATTTCTTGTTCGTGGCGTTGACGTTGGGTTTGGCGACGTTGGTGGCGTTGACGCAGACGCGTTCTGTGGTGTCGGGGAGTGCGGTGCATGCGCGGATGACGCGGTTCTGGGGGCAGTTGTATGTGGTGAATTATGCGGTGGGGATTGTGACGGGGTTGGTGATGGAGTTCCAGATCGGGTTGAACTGGTCGGGGATGTCGCGGGTGACGGGGAGTGTGTTCGGGGCGCCGTTGGCGTTGGAGACGATTGTGGCGTTCTTTGTGGAGTCGACGTTTTTGGGGTTGTGGATTTTCGGGTGGGATCGGTTGAATCGGTGGGTGCATTTGGTGTTGATCTGGGTGGTGACGTTGACGGCGTATTTGTCGGCGTATTTTGTGTTGGTGGCGAATGGGTGGTTGCAGCGTCCGGTGGGGTTCGAGATGGTGGACGGTGCGGCGCGGTTGACGGATGTGGGGGCGTTGTTGTCGAATCCGACGGCGGTGTTGGCGTTTTTTCATGTGTTGTTCGGAGGGTTGTTGACGGCGGGGTTCTTCATGGCGGGGGTGAGTGGTTTTCACTTTCTGCGGCGGACGGTGGAGGTGGAGTTCTTTCGGCGGTCGATGCGGATCGGGTTGGTGACGGTGGTGGTGTCGGTGATTCCGGTGGTTGCGTTCGGGGGGATGCAGTTCGAGTACGTCCAGCCGACGAAGCGGGGTGGTGGGGACGGTGCGGCGGCGGCGGTGGCGGATTTCTCGGCGCGGTTCGGGCCTGATGTGTACATGCCGCCGCGTGGGGCGCAGGTCGGGTTGGGGTTGATGGTGTCGATGTGGTTTTTGATGGTGGTGTTGGCGTTGGTGGCTTTGGTGAAGTTGCCGTTCGGGCGGTGGCTGGTCCGGGGCCGGGTGTTCCACGTGGTGATGATCCTGGCGGTGCCGTTGCCGTATGTGGCGATGGTGTCGGGGTGGGTGTTCCGTGAGGTGGGTCGGCAGCCGTGGATGGTGTACGGGGTGGTGAAGACGCGGGACGCGTTGTCCCCGGGGGTGGGTTCGGCGGCGATGACGGTGTCGTTCGTGGTGTTCACCGTGTTGTTCGCGGTGCTGTTCGGGGTGAACGTGTGGTTGCTGGCGCGGTTCGCGCGGCGGGGTCCTGAGGGGGCGCAGTTGGGTGCCTCTCCCCCGGCGGAGCCGGTGTCCCCGGCGATGAGCCCGACGTTCTGAGGGTCCCGTTGCTCGTTCTGGTTCACGACGTTCTGACAGGAGTCTGGTGATGGATGTTCTCGCGGTGTTGTTGCTGGCCGTGTTCTCCGGCGGGTATCTGGCCCTGGCGGGTGCGGACATCGGGGTGGGGATGTTGCTGCCGTGGCTGGGCCGGGACCAGCGGGAGCGGCGGTTGGTGATCGCGTCGTTCGCGCCGTTCTTCCTGGGGAACGAGGTGTGGCTGGTGGCGTCGGCGGGGTTGGTCGCGGGGGCGTTCCCGGGGCTGGAGCACGAGCTGCTGGAGGAGCTGTATCCGCTGTTCGTGGTGCTGTTGGTGGGGTGGGTCGTGCGGGACATGGGGTTGTGGTTGCGGGGGCGCGTCGACGCGGTGGCGTGGCGCGGTGGGTGCGATGTGGCGGTGGTGGCGGGGAGTTGGGCGTTGGCGGTGGCGTGGGGGTCGGTGTTGGGTTCGTTGCTGTTCGGTGGTGAGTTGGGTGTGGGGAGCGTGGTGGGGGTGCCGTTGGGTGTGCTGTTCGTGTGGCATGGTGCGGGGTTCGCGCGGTGGCGGTTGCCGGTCGGTCTGGCGGGGCGGGCGGCGCGGATTCCGTCCCGGTACGGGTTGTCGGCGTTGGTGATGGCGTTGTTGCCGGTGGTGGCGGGTGTGGAGGTGTCGTGGTCGCGGGTGGCGGCCGAGGGTGCGGGGTTGACGATGACGGCGGTGACGACGGCGGCGGTGTTGCCGTTGCTGGTGGCGTCGCAGGCGCTGGTGTGGTGGACGTTTCGGGGGCGTGTGGAGTCGCCCTCGTACCTGTGAGTGGGGCCGGGTCATGGTGAGGGGGTCGTGGTGAAGGGTGTGGAGCGGCGGTTGTTGCGGTGTGCGCCGGTTCGGGTGCTGGTGGTGTTGGGGGTGTTGGCGGCGGCGCAGGGTGTGTTGGTGGTGGTGCAGGCGGAGTTGCTGGTGCGGGCGGTGGTGGGGTTGGACGCGGGTCCGTTGCCGTGGCTGGCGGGTGCGGTGGCGGGGCGGGCGGTGCTGGCGTGGGTGGTGGCGGTGGTCGCGGGTCGGGTGGCCGCGGGCGTGAAGCGGGGGCTGCGGGTGGCGTTGATGGGGCGTCCGGCGGGTGAGGCGGGGGCGCGGGTGACGTTGTTGACGCGGGGGTTGGACGCGGTGGACCCGTTCTTCACGGGGTATGTGCCGCAGTTGCTGGCGGCGTGCGTGGTGCCGGTGATCGTGTGGGCGCGGTTGGTGACGGTGGACTGGGCGTCGGCGGTGGTGGTGCTGGTGACGGTGCCGTTGGTTCCGGTGTTCGGGGCGCTGGTGGGGATGCGGACGGCGGCGTTGACGGGACGGCAGTGGGGGCTGCTGCGGCGGCTCGGCGGGCATTTCCGGGACGTGCTCGCGGGGTTGGGGACGTTGCGGTCGTTCGGGCGGGCGGAGCATCAGTCGCTGGTGGTGCGCGAGCTGGCGGACGGGCATCGGCGGGCGAGTGTGCGGGCGCTGCGGGTGGCGTTCTTGTCGTCGCTGGTGTTGGAGCTGGTGTGCGCGTTGTCGGTGGCGTTGGTGGCGGTTCCGGTGGGGTTGCGGTTGCTGGCCGGGGAGATGGTGTTGGCGGCGGGGTTGCTGGTGCTGGTGTTGACGCCGGAGGCGTATCTGCCGTTGCGGGCGTTGGGACAGCGGTTCCACGCGAGCGCGGAGGGGGTGGCGGCGGCGGAGGAGGCGTTCGCGGTGTTGGAGGGTCCGGAGCCGCGGCCCGGGGGCGCGCGGGTGGTGTCGCGGGGGGCGGGGCCCGGGCGGGAGGCTCCGGAGCTTGAGCTGTGTGGGGTGACGGTGCGGTATCCGGGGGCGGAGGAGGCGGCGTTGGAGGGGGTGTCGTTGCGGGTGGCGGCGGGTGAGCGTGTGGCGGTGACGGGCCCGTCGGGTGCGGGGAAGTCGACGCTGCTGCTGGTGTTGGCGGGACTGGTCGTCCCCGACTCGGGTGTTGTCGGGTGGTTCGGTGATGTTGTGGGACGAGCCGACGGCGCGGCTCGACCTGCGCAGTGAGCGGGCGCTGGTGGAGGGCGCGGCGCGGTTGCTGGTGGGGCGGACGGCGGTGCTGGTGGCGCATCGTCCCGCGTTGGTGGGTGTCGCGGACCGGGTGGTGCGGTTGGAGGGCGGCCGGGTCGCCGGTGACGTGCGGGGTGCGGCGGCGTGAGGCGCGGTAGGGGTAGGAGCGGGGGCGTGTGGGGTGCGGTGCGGCCGCATGTGGGGCGGCTGGTGGTCGCGGGGTTGGCGGGCGCGGCGGCGGAGTTGTGCGGGTTGGGGCTGGTCGCGGCGGCGGCGTGGCTGATCGCGCGGGCCGCGCAGCAGCCGGAGTTGGCGGCGTTGTCGGTGGCGATCGCGGCCGTGCGGGGCTTGGCTTTGGCGAAGGGGTCGCTGCGTTACGTGGAACGCCTGGTCGGGCACGATGCGGCGTTGCGGGCGCTGGCGGAACTGCGGGGCCGGGTGTTCGACGCGTTGGCCGCCGCGCGGCCCCCGTCTGGGTCGGTGCCGACGTCGGCGGGCGGGTCGGCGGGCCGGCGGGAGGTGCGGGACGGTGACGCGTTGATGCGGATGGTGTCGGATGTCGAGGCCGTCCAGGACGTGCTGCTGCGGTGCGTGCTGCCGGCGGTGGCGGCGGTGGCGTGCGGCGCCGCGGGTGTGGTGGTGTGCGGGCTGGTGTGGGCGCCCTCGGCGGTGGTTCTGGCCGGGGGTCTGCTGGTGGCGGGGGTGGTGGTGCCGGTGGCGGCGGCCGCGGCGGGGGGCCGGGCGGCGGCGCGGGTGGCCGCGGGACGGCAGGCGCTGGCGGTGCGGGCGCTGGACGTGTTGGAGGGCGCGGCGGACCTGGCGATGTTCGGCGCGTCGGAGCGGTTCGCGGCCCGCGCCGGTGACGCGGCGGGGCTGCTGGAGCGGGCGGAGCGGTCGGCGGCACGGGTGTCGGCGCTGGTGGCGGGGGCCGGGTTCGTGGTGCAGGGCGCCACGGTCGCGGTGGTGCTGTGGGGGGCGTCGCGGGCCGGTGCGGGGGTGGACGAGGTGGACGCGGCGGTGCTGGCGTTGACGGCGCTGGTGGCGGTGGAGTCGGTGCTGCCGCTGGCCGCGGCGGCGCGGCGGTTGCTTGAGGTGTGGCCGTCGATGCGGCGGGTCGGGGCGATACTCGCCACTCCCCCGTCCCCGGTGCCGGTTTCGGTGCCGGTGCGGCGTGGTCCGTTGGAGGTGGAACTGCTCGGGGTGCGTGTCTCCTACGGGGCGGGGTGGGCGCTGGACGGGGTCGACCTGCGGGTCGGGCGGGGACGGCGCGTGGCGGTGGTCGGAGCGAGCGGCGCCGGGAAGAGCACGCTGCTGGCGGCGGTGGCCGGTGAAGTGCCCGCGGCGTCGGGGGCGGTGCTGGTCGGCGGCCGGACCGTGGGGCGTGACATGCCCGGGGCGGTGCGGGGGCTGATGCAGGACGCGCACGTGTTCGCCGGAACGGTCCGGGCGAACCTGCTGCTGGCCTGCCCGGACGCGGACGAGGAGCGGTTGCGGGCGGCGGCGGGGCGGGCGCGGTTCCTGGAGGTGGTGGAGTCGCTGCCGGAAGGCTGGGACACGGTGGTCGGAGCGGGAGGCCGGGGCCTGTCGGGTGGACAGCGGCAACGGCTGCTGCTGGCGCGGGCGCTGCTGGCCGATCCCCCGGTCCTGGTACTGGACGAGCCGGCCGAGGCCCTGGACCCGGCGCTGGCCGACGCGGTGGTGGAGGACCTGCTGACACGGCCGGGGGGCGGGACGCTGCTGCTGGTGACGCACCGGCTGGCGGCGCTGGGGGCCGCCGACGAGGTGGTGGTCCTGGACCGGGGCCGGGTCGTGCAGCGCGGCCGACACGATGACCTGCTGGCGGCGCCGGGAGCCTACCGGGACCTGTGGTACGCCGAGGCCCTCGCCGCGGGCACCGCGTGACCACGTCGACGGTCGTGGCCGCCGACACGAACCGGGACGGCAAGAACTCTCCGGCGGAGTGCGCCGCGTTGATGCCACGGCACGGGTGCCGGTGATGTCCTGCCCGAGCCCGCTCCCCCGCCGATGGTCCCCGAACGGCCGCGGGCCGACCCGGTGACGTGTCGCCGCCGCGACGAGTCTCGCCGCCACCCGGGGCCTGGGGTAAAAACGGGCGATGTTGCCCTCGGTCATGTCGGACACGCCACCGACGCGCCGGTGGCGTCGGTGGTCCAGCCCGTGGAGGGTGAGCCGGTTGATCGTGCCGCCGAACTCCTCGTCGACGCGGGTGAGGAGCTCGTCTATGACGGTTGCGTGAGGGACGCCACGGAGGGTCCGCCCGTGTCGCTCGTCCCGACGCAGCCGAAATTCTCGTTTTCCGCGCGCCTGTACGGGACGGGCGCGTCCACGCCGCGTGAGTACCAGGAGGTGGACCGCCATGCCGCGCACGACGGCGGACCGCCTCGGGCGAAGCGACCGCCTACGCCGAGCGGCGGCCTTGAGCCGCGACACCGGGCGGTTGCATCGGTCAGTGGCATGCGCGGCGGTCGAGCGTGCGCGGGAACGGGGACGTGCCGCGACCCACGGTCTGAGGAACGCCGTCACCCGCGAACGTCACCGCCCGTACCGCGACCGCGTCCGCCATCGTCCCGTGAGCCGCGATCCAGAAGCGGGCCCCAGGGCGTCAAGGGAATCCGAGCGAAGGGCGACGACAAGGGAAGCGCCCTAGGGACAGGGGGCGATGGTGCTGAACGATGGCGGTCGGCAGCGGTGGTCGGCGATTCCCTCCCCGGCCCGGGCGACGGGGCCGTGGGCGACCCGAGGACGACCGGGGAGCGGTGGTGCCGGCAGGCCGTCAGGACCCTCGGTGCCCCGCCCATCGGGGTGTGCGGGGTTCCCGCGCGTCTGATTCAGCGGTGCGCTCCCCCCGGCGACCCGTTTCCTTCGGGCCGCCCCGGGTCGGCGGGCGGAGTGGTCGGCGTCGACGCAGGCGCGGGGCTGGGCGGGCGCTCGAGCGGTGTCTGCGCGCCGCCGCTCGCGGTCAGAGCAGGTCGCGGAGGGCCTGGCCGAGGACGGCGACGCCGTCGGTGATGTCGGAGGCGGGCACGGCGGCGTAGCCGAGGACCAGGCCCGGCGGGCACGGCCGCTGCGCGTGCCAGGACAGCGGGTGGGCCTTGACACCGCGGCCCAGGGCGGCCGCGGCGAGGTCGGTGTCGCGGAACCGTCCGGTGAAGGTGACGGTGAGGTGCAGACCGGCGGCGGTGCCGTGCACGGCGGCTCCCGGCAGGTGCGCGCCGATCGCGGTGATCATGGTGTCGCGGCGCTGGCGGTGGCGGCGCCGCGCCAGCCGCAGGTTCCGCTCCATCTCGCCGGACTCCATCAGTTCGGCGAGGACGAGTTGCGGCAGCGCCGCGTTGCCGAGGTCGGCGAAGCGTTTCTCGTCCACGATGGCGTCCAGATGGGCGGGCGGGGGCAGCAGCCAGCCGGTCCGCAGCGCCGGGGCCAGCAGCTTCGACACGCTGCCGGTGTAGAAGACGCGGTCGGTGAGCATGGACCGCAGCGCCGGGACGGGGGCCCGGTCGTAGCGGTGTTCGGCGTCGTAGTCGTCCTCGATGACCAGGCCGCCGTCCGCGGCCCACGTCATGAGGTCGCGGCGGCGGTGTCCGCCGAGGACGGTGCCGGTCGGGAACTGGTGGGCGGGGGTGAGCAGGACGGCGGGCGCGGCGGTGGCGCGCAGCGCGTCGACGCGGACGCCGTCGGTGTCGACGGGGACCGGTGGGGTGCGCATGCCCCAGTGCCGCAGGTGCTGGCGGACGCCGAGGGAACCGGGGTCCTCGACGGCGACGGTGTCGACGCCGTCGCGGGCCAGGACGCGGGTGATGAGGCCGAGGGCCTGGGCGGTGCCCGCGACGATGACGATGGCGTCGGGGTCGGCGCGCAGGCCGCGGTTGCGGGCGAGCCAGTGGGCGGCGGCGGCGCGCAGGGGCGCGGCGCCGCGGGGGTCGCCGTAGCCGAGGGCGGAGGCGGGCAGGGCGCGCAGCACGGTGCGTTCGGCGCGTTGCCAGGCGGCGCGGGGGAACGCCGACAGGTCGGGGACGCCGGGGGTCAGGTCGATGCGGGCGGACGCGTCGCGCAGAACGTCGAACACGTCGGATCCGGGGGTGCCGGAGAAGGAGGCCCCGGCCCCGGCCGGGGTGGGGGCGATGGGTGTGGGGGCGGTGAGGGGCGCGGCGACGACGACGGTGCCGGCGCGGCCGCGGCCGGCGATGTGGCCGTCGGCGACCAGGCGCTGGTAGGCCTCGGTGACGACGCCGCGTGAGACGTGCAGGTCGGCGGCGAGGACTCTGGTCGCGGGCAGGCGGCTGCCGACGGGCAGGCGGCCGTCGGCGATCGCGGCGCGGAGCCGTCCGGCGAGCCAGTCCGACAGGCCGCCGGGAGGCGCGTCGGCGGGGTCGAGTTGCAGGAAGTCCGACCCCCGCGATACGGACCTATCGGATGTCTCCGGATTGGACCTGTTCACCGAGCCATTGTGGGGCCACGGTGGCGTTATGGAAACCACGAGAACGGTCACCGCCCAAGGCGCGGAGCCCACGGGCGGATACGTGCACGGATACTCGGGGCGGGAGGCGCGGCGCCTGGGCGACCAGGCCGACGCGCTGGCCGACCTGCTGCACGAGGAGACCCGCTACCCGGCCGGGAGCCGGGTCCTGGAGGTCGGCTGCGGTGTCGGCGCGCAGACGGTGCATCTCCTGGAACGCTCCCCCGGCGCGCGCATCACGGCCGTGGACGTGTCCCGGGAGTCCCTGGAGCAGGCCCGGGAACGGGTGACGGCGTCATGCCCGGGGGCGAAGGTGCGGTGGCGGCACGGCGACCTGCACGACCTGCCGTTCCCCGACGACGCGTTCGATCACGTGTTCGTGTGCTTCGTCCTGGAACATCTGCCGGACCCGCGGGCCGCGCTCGCGGGCCTGCGGCGGGTGCTGCGGCCCGGCGGCACCCTCACCGTCATCGAGGGCGATCACGGGTCGGTGTTCCTGCACCCCGACAGCCCGCACGCCCGCGCGGTGATCGCGCACCTGGTCGCGTTGCAGGCCGCGGCGGGCGGTGACGCGCTCATCGGACGGCGGCTGGCGCCGCTGCTGGCGTCCGCCGGATACGACCGGGTCCGGGTGTCCCCGCGGACGGTGTACACCGACCGGTCGCGGCCCGCGCTCGCGCAGGCGGTCACCCTGGACACCTTCACCGCGATGGTCGCGGCCGTCCGCGACGACGCGATCGCCGCCGGGTTGACCACGCCCGCCGACTGGGACCGTGGCGTCGCCGACCTGCACCGCGCCGCCGAACCGGACGGCACCTTCCACTACGCCTTCTTCAAGGGCGTCGCCGTCAGACCGGCCTCCTGAGCCGCCCCCGGGGGCGGCGGTCGGTCGTGTGCGGACGGACGGTCGGCGGCTCCGGTTCGCTTGGCCGCGCAGGCACGGCGAACCGGACGGGCCGGGCGGTAAAGGTCGGAGGGGCGGTCAGTCCGGCAGGAGCGGGCCCAGCGGTCCCAGGTCGAGGTTGAGGTCGTGGTCGTCCAGGCCGAAATGGTCCTTGAGCCGGGTCATCGCCTCGTCCAGCCGCATCAGCGCCAGCCCCAGCGCCTCGATCTGCTCGTCGGTCAGGTCACCGCCTTCGGCGCGGCGCAGCGCCTGCCGTTCCATCAGCTGCCGGATCAGTTCCACCAGCGTCAGCACCAGCTTCACCAGGTCCCGCTCGACCGTCTCGGGATCGGTGTGCAGTCGCCGCAACGTCGGCGACGGGCGCTCGAACGGGTGCGTGGACGAAGGCCCGGACGAAGGCTCGGACGTGTGTTCGAACAGGTGCCCGGGCGGGTGCTCGGACGAGTGTTCGGTCAGGTGCGCGGAGGTGTCGGGTCGGGTCATGGTCGTTCCTCCTGTCCTTCCAGCTCCGGCAGCAGCTCGTCCCGGACCGTGGTGATCAGCGCCCGCAGCGACACCTGCACCAGGTCGACGCCCGCGATGGAGATCACCAGGTCGCCGGCGATGACGACGCCGCCGGCCAGCAGCCGGTCCAGCAGGTCGACCAGCGCGATCCGCTCCATCGGTGAGCCGGGCCCGTCGTCGTGCCAGACGGAGGTCACCGGTCCCCCGGCTCCCGCGCGGGCGTGGCGTCGTCGGTGTCGATGAAGGAGTACGGCGGCCACGGCCCCGTCACCTCCACCTCGATGCCCGGCAGCCGCTCCCCCGCCGCCCGCGCCACCGCCAGGAAACCCTCCGCCTGCTCCTCGTCCAGCAGGTAGGCGGCGTTGAGGATCTGGACGCCGGGACGTCCCGACAGGCGCGGGTCCTGCGGCGGGTGGTGCCGGTACGCCACCGCGTGGTCGGCGAGTTCGGCGTGCAGGTCGCGGGCCCGCGCGGCGGCCTCGCGCCCGGCGTCCTCGCGGCGGCGGCGCTCCCGCTGGCGGCGCCGCAGATACGCCGCCCCCGCCCCCGGCTCCCCACCACCGGATCCGGGGCCGGACGTGGAGACGGGCCCGGCGGCGGACACTGTGGCGGGTTCGGCGGGACGGTCGGGCGTGGCGGCGGCGCGCGGCGATCCGGGGACGGTGTAGGCCTTCACGCCCCACTCCGCGCGGCCCTCGACACGGTCGAGGACTTCACCGAACCGCGCGCCCTGCGCCGTCAGCACCTCGACGACCCGCGTGTCGTCGCGGTAGATCGTCGCGATCCGGACCGGCGCGGTCGGCGCGGCCCGCGCGGCCCGGTCCACCACGTCGTGGTGGGCGCGGGCGGTCGCCTCCAGCCACGCCAGGTCCTCCAGGTTGGCGCGCAGCGCCGCCTCCCCGTAGTCGGCCAGCCGGACGGTGCTGACCAGCGCGGTCAGCCCGTCGGCGACGACGCCGCGGACCGGGGCGCCCGCGACGCCGTGCGCGTCGCGCAACGCGGCCGGGTCCAGGCCTCGGGTCACCCCGTACAGGTAGACGGCGGTGCCGTCCGGCCGGTCACCCGCCTGCGATGTACCGGTCATGATCAGGGCTCCTTCCCCTGTTCCTCCGCCTGTCGCCGCGGGCGCTCGGCGGGCTCGGCGGGCTCCGCGGCGGCGGCGCCGTCGCCGGACTCCAGCGCCGCCAGCCGCTCACGGAGCCGCCGGTTCTCCTCCGCCAACTCCCGGTCCGCGGCGCCGTCACCGGACTCGGCGCGGGCGGCGGCCTTGGACGACAGCGACGGGTCGTGCTCCCACCAGTCGATGCCCATCTCCTTCGCGCGGTCCACCGACGCCACCAGCAGCCGAAGTTTGATCGTCAGCAGCTCGATGTCCAGCAGGTTCACCCGGATGTCCCCGACGATCACGATGCCCTTGTCGAGGATGCGTTCCAGCAGGTCCGCCAGGTTCGCCGGCTGTCCGTCGCCGGGCATCGACCGCGCGGCCGACCGGCCACCGGCCCAGGAGATATCACTCAACGCTGCTCAGTCCCTCCCCACCCGTCCCCGGGGGTAGCGGTGGACGCGACGGTAGGCGACCAGCTCACCGTCGGCGTCCACCTCCGTGTCATAGACCGCGAGGATGTCGGCGGAGTCGGGGATGCGGTGGGTCTCCACGACCTCCACCGTCACGCGCCAGCCGTCCCCGTCGGCGCGCTCCATCCCCACCACGGACTCCGCGCGCCGACCGGTCAACGCGGTGACGTGCTCGACCGCCCGCTCGGCGGCCCGGGACGCGGACATCATCGGCGGGCGCGGCCCTCGTTCAACCGCCCGATCAGTTCCTCCTCCCGGGCGGCGGCCTCCTCCTCGGTGATCTCACCGGCGGCGGCCTGGTCGGCGATCGCCTGCATCTCCGCGGCGATCCGCCCCGGGTCGTACAGCTGCGCCTCGGCCTGCTCGGTCAGCGTCTCCGCCAGCCACATCACCCCGCGCACGGGCGCCAGCGGCAACGTCACCAACCCGGTGAAGAACCCCATCGTCCTACACCTCGGGAACGAAGTCGTAGGGCGGCAGCGGCCCGATCAGCCGAAGCCGGATCCGGTCGGCGTGGGTGCGGCCCAGCTCCTCGACGACCCGCTCGAACTCGGCGCGCCGGTCGGCGGTCACCAGGAACGAGGCGTCCAGGACGTCCTCCTCCCGCACCGGGGGCTTGGGCGAGACCGCCTCCGCGGCCGGGGCCGCGGCCTCCAGCAGCACCTGCCCGTCGGTCTCGCGGCGCCGCGTCACCGCCTGCGCGATCAGCTCACCCAGCCGGACCCGGTCGTAGTACACCGCGTCGGCGATGTCGGGCGGCACCTCACGCAGCCGCCGCGCCAGCTCGGCGATCTCCGGTTCGGCGTCCATGATCTCGCGAAGCACGGTCTCCTGGACGTAGGTGGCCTTCAGCCGCAGCTCCACCCGGCCCTCCAGCCGGTCCAGCGCCTCGGCGAACCGGGCGGTGTTGTCGGCCAGCAACTCCTTCTCCACGGCGGTGGTGTCGGTCAGCGCCGACCCGAACCGGAACGGGAGCACCACGGTCCCGGCCTCCACCAGCGCGTTCAGCACCCGCTGGTGCGCCACCAGGTCGGCGCGCTCACCGAGCGGCCGATTCCCGGGCAGGTCACTGACGATCGCGGCGCACCCGCCGCCACCGTCCACCAACCTGACCGGACGGTCCTCAAGGCCGGCGACGTCGGCCGGGAGCGCCGCGCCCGAGCGCGTCACCCCGTACACGTACTGCGGGCCGTGCCCGGCGGCCTGCCCAGCCGCGGACTCCGCCGCGGGCTGCGACGCGGATCCAGGTGTGGGGGTCGTCATCGTCACTCGTCCTCCTTCCGGCGCGACCGGCGCCGCGAGGACTGCTCTTCCTTCTCGGAGTCCTCATCGTCGCCGGAGTCGCCGAAGGTCTCCTTGAGCCGCTCCGAGGCGCCTTCCAGCGCCCCCTTGGTCTTCTTCTTGGCGCCCGACTCCTGCATGCCGTCCAGCACCTGCGGCAGGCCCTGCGAGGTGCCGTCGTGGGCGATGTCGAGCCGGTTCACCGCCTCGGCGAACCGCAGGTAGGTGTCGACGCTCGCGATCACGATCCGCACGTCCACCGTGAGGATCTCGATGCCGACCAGCGACACCCGCGCGTACAGGTCGATGACCAATCCCTTCTCCAGGATCAGGTCGACCACGTCGGCCAGGCTGCTGCCCGACCCGCCGCGCTGGACATAATTGCTGCCCGAAGTCTGCTGGGCTACAGGCCCAGTCATCTCAACTCCTTCATCGGGGGTGTTCGTCTGGGGTTGAAGCACCCACGGGTGTACCCGTCACGAGCTGCCTAAACGGGTCGTCGGGATTCGGTCACGCGACCGTCAAGGCGCCGCGGCCACGCCCGGGCACCCAACGACCGGCAGGAACGGCCCACAGGGACGGCCCGCCGCACGCGGGTGGCGGCGGGGACGACGGTTGGAATCGTTCCGCCGGGTATGCCGGAGGCCATGCCCGCCAACGAGGCCGCCGACGAGCCCGGTTCACAGCCCGACGTCGGGCGCGGGCGCCGCGCCGCCGAGGCTCTCACGTGGTGGACGGCGCTGCTGGCCTGCTACCTGGCGTTGGCGTCCACCATCACCCTCACCGAGATCACCGTCGGGGCGGTGACGGCGGCCGCGGGCACCGCCGCCGCCATCGCCGGACGCCGCGCACTCCTCCCCACCGGGCCCACCACCGGCGCCGACGGCGCCGCCCAGCGCGCCGCCGACCGGGCCGCCGCGCGACGATCCCTCCGGCCCGCGCGGCTCCTGCCGCCGCTGGCACGGCTGCCCGCGCAGATCGCCGCCGACACCGCCCGCGTCACCGTCCGCGGCGCGGGCGGCGGGCACTGGACACGGCCGGCCGTCGCTCCCGGACCCGCCGCCCGCGGCGCCGCGACACTGCTGCTGTCGGCCTCCCCCGGCACCTACGTCGGTGGCGTGGACCCCGACCGCGGACTGCTGCGGGTGCACCGCCTCGCCCCCGGCCCGTCCCCGTTCGAACGGCGACTGGAACGCGCCGGGCTCATCGCCGACCCCGCCCCCGGCCGCGCACCGGCACCCGGCGCCCCGCCCGACGAGGAGCCGCCGTGAACACCGATGTGCTGAACACCGCGGGACCCGCCCTGGCCGTCATGGCGGGCGCGCTGCTCCCGGCGCTGCTGTCGACCCTGCACGGCGGTCCCACCGGGCGCCTGGCCGGGCTGATCGTCACCGGCCCCCTGGTCACCCTGGTGACGGTCCCGCTCGCCGCCGCCTACGGTCGCCCCGCCTACCTCGACGTCGCGCTGGTGCTCGCGCTGCTGTCGTTCGCCGGATCACTGGTGTTCGCGCGGTTCCTCAGCCGAACACTGTGAACGCCCAGAGGAACCCGAACGTGAGCCGGAGGGGACACCGATGAGCCTGGACCTGGTCGCCGACGTGCTCAGCTGGGCCGGCGCAGCCGTCGCCGTCGCGGCCGGCCTGCGGCTGCTCGGCACCCGCGGCGCCGCCGCCCGGCTGCACACCATCGCGCCCGTCACCGCCCTGGCCGCGCCGCTGCTCATCGCCGGAGTGGCGCTGCGGCCCTGGGCGTCCTGGCACGACGTCGCCAAACTCGCCGCCATCGCCGTGCTGCTCGCCGCGACCGGGCCCGCCACCGTCGTCACCGCCGGACTGGCCGCCCGGCGCGCCGCGGACCGGCCCGAGGAGACGACGTGAGCCCGAACCGGCCCACCGGACACGCCCCGCCACCGGACCCCCTCGGCCTGGACGCGCTGTCGGGGCCGCTCGCCGACACGTTCATCGCCGCCGCGCTCGCCCTGGCCGCGCTGATGGCGACCGCGGTCGTGCTCACCCGCCGCACCGTCCGGCAGGCGATCGTCCTGTCGGGGTACGGGATGGTCCTCGGACTGCTCTTCCTCATCCTCCAGGCCCCCGACGTCGCCATGTCCCAGATCGGCGTCGGAACGGTCCTGCTGCCGCTCATCGTCGTCCTGGCCCTGCACGCCACCCGCCGCTACCGCGACACCGCCACCGGGAACGGCCGACACGACGACGGGCGACCGGACGGTGCCGACACGCGGAACGACACGCGGGCCGACACGCGGAACGACACGCGCGGCGGTGGGCAGGCCGACGGGCGGGGAGCCGGGCGGTGACGCCCCGCGCCCGCGTCGCGCTGTTCGCGTTCGGCGCCGCCGGCACCGCCGCCCTGTACACCGCGGGGACCCTCGACCTGCCCGGGTTCGGCGGGGCCTGGCACCCCTACGCCGACCGCGCCGTCCGCCAGGCCGTCGCGCACGGCACCCCCAACGCCGTCGCGTCGGTCACCTTCGACCAGCGCGCCTTCGACACCCTCGGCGAGGAGATCATCCTGCTGGCGGCCGCGGTCGCCGCCGTCGTGCTCCTGCGCGTCCTGCGCCGCGAGGACGAGGACACCGACGGCTCCCACCGGCACGGCCCCGCCGACGTGCCCGACGCGCTCCGCCTCGTCGGGCACCTGCTGCTCCCCCTCACCCTGACCGTCGGCGTCTACGTCGTCGCGCACGGGCACCAGTCCCCCGGCGGCGGCTTCCAGGGCGGAGTGATCCTCGGCACCGCCGTCCACCTGCTGTATCTGGCCGGGGACTATCCGGCGCTGCGGCGGCTGCGGCCCCTCCCGGTGTTCGAGGCCGCCGAGGCCGTCGCCGCCGCCGCGTTCGTCGTGCTGGCCCTGGCCGCCACCGGGTGGGCCGCCACGGGACGGGTCCCCGCCCTCAACGGCGCCGTCGGCGTCGAGGTCGGCTGCGCCCTGACCCTGCTGCTCGGCAGGTTCTTCGAACAGGCCCTGCTCGTCCGCCCACCCGCCCCACCCGGCGGGCGGACCGGACGGACCGGGGAGGCGCCGTGAGCGTGCTGCCCTACCTGACCGCCGGGTGGATCATGCTCGTGGGCGTCTACGGCATCGTCACCAGCCGCGACCTCATCCACGCCGTGGTGTGCCTGTCGGTCACCCAGTCCGGCACCTACGTTCTGCTGCTGGCCATCGGCTACCGGTCCGGCGCCACCGCGCCGGTGTTCTCCGACCGGCCGCCGCCACCGGCGGGCGGGCCCGTCACCGACCCCGTCGTGCAGGCCATGGCCCTCACCGACATCGTCGTCGGCGCCACCGTCACCGCGCTGCTGCTCGCCCTGGCCGTCCAGGTCGCCAAGCGGCGCGGCACCCTGGACCCGGACGCCCTGCGGTCCCTCGAACCGTGATCCTGCAACTCACCGTCGCGCTTCCCGTCCTGGTCGCCGTGCTGCTGGCCGCGGCCGGGCGGTGGCTGCCGCGCCTGGCCGTCGACATCACCGCGCTGCTCACCGCCGCCACCGTCACCGCCCTGACCGCGCTTACCCTCGCCCGCTCCCCCACCACCCCGCAGGTGGTGTGGCTCGGCGGCTGGGGACCGGGCACCGGCGTCGGCGTCCCCCTGGCCGCCGACCCCCTCGCCGCCGCGCTCGCCTGCGTCACCGCCGTCCTCACCCTGGCCGCGCTCGCGTTCTCCTGGCGGTACTTCACCGACATCCAGGCGATCTTCCACGCGCTGGTGCTGCTGTTCCTGGCGTCGATGTGCGCGTTCATCTACACCGGCGACCTGTTCGACGCGTTCGTGTTCTTCGAGCTGATGAGCGTTGTGGCGTTCGCGCTGACCGGCTACCGGTCCGAGGAGCCCTCCACCGTCCACGGCGCCCTCAACTTCGGCATCGTCCAGTCCATCGGCGCCTACCTCACCCTCACCGGCATCGCCCTGGTCTACGGCCACACCGGCGAACTCGGCCTGGCCACGGCCGGACGCCACCTCACCACGACCGGCACCGCGACCGGGGGCGGAGACGCGCTGGTCACCGCCGCGTTCGTGCTCATCTGCACCGGATACCTGGTCAAGGCCGCCGCCGTCCCGTTCCACTTCTGGCTCGCCGACGCCCACGCCGTCGCGCCCACCCCGGTGTGCGTCCTGTTCTCCGGCGTCATGGTCGAACTCGGCGTGTACGGGGTCGCGCGGACGTACTGGGCCGTGTTCGACGGGCTGGTGCCGCTGCGGGCCGTCGCCGTCCTGGGCGCCGCCGCCGCGCTGCTCGGCGCCGTCATGTGCGTCCTGCAGAACCACGTCAAGCGGCTGCTGGCCTACTCCACCATCAGCCATGTCGGGCTGCTGCTGGTCGGTGTCGCCGCCGCGACCCCCGACGCGCTCGCCGGAACCGCCTACTCCCTGGCCGGGCACGCCGGTGTGAAGGGCGCGCTATTTCTGGGCGCCGGGGCACTGCTCAACCGGCACGAGACGGTGGACGTTCGGGAACTGCGCGGACGTGGCCGCGGCATGCCCGTCACCGGCATCACGTTCCTGGTCGGCGCGCTGTGCCTGGCCGGGCTACCGCCCTCGGGACTGTTCGCCGGACACTCGGTCACCGAACACGCCGTCCTCGACGTCGGCTGGTGGTGGTACACGCCGCTGTCGGTCGCCGCGTCCGCGCTCACCGCCGGGGCCGTCCTACGCGTCTGGCTCGTGGTGTGGCAAGGCGCCCGTACCACCCCCGCCCCCACCCACGGTCCAGACCACGGTTCAGATTACGACCGTGGCGCGTCCCGCGGGGACCCGCCCGAGGCCGGTCACGAGGACCCCGAAACACGCGTCACGCTCGGCTCCGTCCCGTGGACGATGCTCACCCCCGGCATCGTGCTGCTGGCCGCCGGACTACTCGCCGGACTGCTCCCCGGCGGGCCCGTCGCCCGCGCCGCCGAGGTGTTCGCCGACCGCGCCGCCTACGCCGGGCTCCTCCTGGACGGTCACCTCACCCACCCGAGTCCGCCGCCCGCCGACCCGTGGACCGTGCCCGGTCTCGGCGGATCCGCCGTCACGCTGCTGCTCGCCGCCGCCGTCGCCGCGGCGCACCACCGCAACCGACACCGCACCCACGGTCAAACCGGCCATCGCACCCGTCGTGGCACCGGCCGTCGCGCCGGTCGTCCGATGGCCGGTGTCGTGTCGGCGGTGCGGTCGGCGGCGGGGTGGGGCATCGGGCGCCTGCACGCCCTGCACTCGGGCCACATCGGCGACTACGCCGCCTGGCTCACCGTCGGGGTCACCGTCCTGGCCCTGCTCACCCTCCGGTTCTGACCCCGGGTTCCGACGGCGCGGCGCCGTCATCCGCTCCACAGGCGCCGCTTGCGGTAGCGGGGCTCCCACGTCACCCGGTTCAGGTCCCGCAGCGGCGCCGGCAGCGCCGCCAGGAACCGGCTCCGCTCGATCGGCGGGATCCCGTCCACCACCCACGGGACGAACGTCGGCGTCCGGGCCTCGCAACGCCGTCCCGCCTCCACGGCGAACGCCTCCCACTCCTCGGCCGCCAGCACCGACTCCGCCAACGGCAGCACGCCCGTCGCCTCATGCCGCAGATGCGCCTCCAGGGCCGCGCGCAGCTCCCGCACCGCCGACGGCAGATCCCGGCCGTCCTCCAGGGCCGTGTCGACCCGGCCGATCAGCGGCCCGATCCGGTCGTTGTCGGCGCGCAGCACCGCCAGCACGCCCCGCTCGGCGCGGCGGTCCCCGACCGCCCGCTCCACCCGCGGCCCCAGCACCCGCCCGGTCAGCTCCTGATGCAGCCCGAACAGGTCCTTGAAGTTCTCCCAGCCCTCGCGGACGTGCGCCGCCCGGCCCTTGCCGGCCGCCGCGGCCGCCGCGAGCCGGTCCAGGTCCCGGCAGAAGGCGTCGTGCGCGCCACGCAGGATGGTGTCGTACGCCCTGTCACGCGGCCGGATCACGAATGCTCCCATACCTGTATGAGCCTCCCAGAGGCCGTGATGTGACATCGCGGGCGCGTCACGAGACGCACATCACACCTGCGGTCCGCGCCCGGCGAGAAGGCCACGGCACCTCTTTCCATGCCATAAAGTATGTAACTGTTTATGCCGTATAGTGTTAAGCGAGGAGCCAGCATGCCACTGCCGTCCGCCGCGGGCACGGCCGCCGACGCCCACGACGTCATCGAGGTCCGCGGCGCCCGGGAGAACAACCTCGCCGACATCGACGTCGACGTCCCCAAACGCCGCCTGACCGTCTTCACCGGCGTGTCCGGCTCGGGCAAGTCCTCGCTGGTCTTCGGCACGATCGCGGCCGAGTCACGGCGCCTGATCAACGAGACCTACACCGCGTTCGTCCAGGGGTTCATGCCGAGCATCGGCCGTCCCGACGTCGACGCGCTGCGCAACCTCAGCGCCGCCATCGTCGTCGACCAGGAGCCGATGGGCGCCAACTCCCGCTCCACGGTCGGCACCGCCACCGACGCCCACGCCATGCTACGGATCGTCTTCAGCCGCCTCGGCGAACCGCACGTGGGCACCTCCACCGCGTTCAGCTTCAACAACGCCGAGGGCATGTGCCCCGCGTGCGAGGGCCTCGGCCGCGCCTCCCGCATCGACATCGACCAGATCGTCGACCGGGACCGGTCGCTGAACGAGGGCGCCATCACCGTCCCGAACTTCGGCGTCGACACCTGGTACTGGAAGATCATCGCCGGGTCCGGGCTGTTCGACCCCGACCTGCCGCTGCGCGACTACACCCCCGCCCAGTGGGACGACCTGCTCCACAAACCCGCCACCAAGATCAAAAGCGGTGGGTTCAACATCAACTACGAGGGCGTCCTGGTCAAGGTCAAACGCCTCTACCTCGACCGGGACACCGAGACGCTGCAACCCCACATCCGCGCGTTCGTCGACCGCGCCGTCACCTTCAGCGCCTGCGGCGCCTGCGGCGGCGCCCGCCTGGCCCCCGCCGCGCTGTCCAGCCGCATCGACGGCCGCAACATCGCCGACTGCGCCGCCATGCAGATCAGCGACCTGGCCGAGTTCGTGCGCGGCATCGACGACGCCTCCGTCGCGCCCGTGGTCGCCGCCCTGCGCGACACCCTGGACTCCCTGGTCGAGATCGGCCTCGGCTACCTCAGCCTGGACCGCGAGTCCACCACCCTGTCCGGCGGCGAGGCGCAACGCGTGAAGATGGTCCGCCACCTCGGCTCCAGCCTCACCGACGTCACCTACGTGTTCGACGAACCCACCGTCGGGCTGCACCCCCACGACATCGCCCGCATGAACGACCTGCTCCTGCGACTGCGCGACAAGGGCAACACCGTCCTGGTCGTCGAGCACAAACCCGAGACGATCGCGATCGCCGACCACATCGTCGACCTCGGCCCCGGCGCCGGCGCGGACGGCGGGCGGATCTGCTACACCGGCGACCTGGCCGGGCTGCGCGCCTCCGCCACCCTCACCGGACGGCACCTGGACCACCGCGCCCGCCTGCGCGGCGACGGCACCAAGGTCCGCGAACCGTCCGGCCACCTCACCGTCAAAGGCGCGTCCCTGCACAACCTCAAGGGCGTCGACGTCGAATTCCCCCTCGGCGTCCTCACCGTCGTCACCGGCGTCGCCGGATCCGGCAAGAGCTCCCTGGTCCACGGGTCGCTGCCCGGACGCGACGGCGTCGTCATGGTCGACCAGGCCCCCATCCGCGGATCCCGCCGCAGCAACCCCGCCACCTACACCGGGCTGCTGGACGCGATCCGCGCCGCGTTCGCCAAGGCCAACGGCGTCAAGGCCGCCCTGTTCAGCGCCAACTCCGCCGGCGCCTGCCCCGCCTGCAAAGGCATCGGCCTGATCTACACCGACCTGGCGATGATGGCCGGAGTCGCCACCGTCTGCGAGAAATGCCAGGGCCGCCGCTACACCGACGAGGTCCTCACCTACACCCTGCGCGGCAAGAACATCAGCGAGGTCCTGGCCATGCGGGTCGACCAGGCCCGCGAGTTCTTCACCACCGGGCAGGCCCGCGCCGTCCTGGACCGCCTCGCCGACGTCGGACTCGGCTACCTCGGCCTCGGACAACCCCTCACCACCCTGTCCGGCGGCGAACGGCAACGCCTCAAACTCGCCATCCACATGGCCGGCGACGCCGCCGTGTACGTCCTGGACGAACCCACCACCGGACTGCACCTCGCCGACGTCGACCAACTCCTGGCCCTGCTCGACCGCCTCGTCGACGACGGCAACACCGTCATCGTCATCGAGCACCACCAGGCGGTCATGGCCCACGCCGACTGGATCATCGACCTGGGCCCCGGCGCCGGAGCCGACGGCGGACGGATCGTCTTCACGGGCACACCCGCCGACCTCGTCTCGAGCGCCGACACCCTCACCGCCCGACACCTACGCGCCTACACCACCCACCCCTGACCCGCGCATCCCACCCGCCCGAGCCCGAGCACGCGCCGCCCCCGGCGGCGGAAACGACGGTGACCGCCACCGGGGGCGGCGGAACGTGCGCCGCAGGCGCCGACGAACCCGCTCGCGAACCGCGCGGTCGCCAGTGCGATCAGCGGCCCCCGTCGAGGGCGCGGTCACGCTCGCCCGGGTCCACCTGCACGAGCGGCTCCCGGACGCGGCGTCCCGGACGGTCCGTCCCGTGCTGCGTGCTCGTCGGGCTCCAGCTCATCTTCAACGGGTCGTCCGCCCGGCGTCGCGGGCCGACACGCGAACAACACCCCATCAACAACTGGTCGTGGTGGCGCTGTCACCGGACGGGAGTGGTGACGCCGTGCGCGGACGGGCGACCCCGAGCCCGGTCTCACCGACCGGGTCGGCGGCGCCCTCCGAGTCGTGGACGAGCGTCGGCGAGGAAGTCGCCTCCGGCGGGCGCCTTCTCACGCCGGGCGAACGCGTCCCGGACAGGTCAGTCGAGGGAGGTGTCGCCCAGCGATTCCAGCAGCGTCCGCAGCGCCCCCGCCAGCCGTTCCCGGTCCGCCGGGTCCAGCGCCGCCAACAACCGGTCCTCGTTGGCGGCGTGCAGGCCCACCAGCTCGTCCACGATCCGCAGGCCCTCCGGCGTCAGCCGGACCCGCACCGACCGCCGGTCACCGGTGTCACGGACCCGCTCCACCAGCCCCTTGGCCTCCATCCGGTCGATCCGGTTGGTGATCGCACCGGAGGTGACCATCGCCGCCCGCAACAGCTCACCCGCCGTCAGCTCGTACGGGGCGCCGTGCCGGCGCAACGTCGCCAGCACGTCGAACTCCCACGTCTCCAGCCCGTGTCCGGCGAAGAAGTCCTTCAACTCCCGGCGCAGCAACTGGTTCGCCCGCGAGATCCGCCCGACCACGCCCATCGGCGACACGTCCAGGTCGGGCCGCTGCCTGCCCCACTGCGCCAGGATCGCATCCACCGCGTCGGCCATGGACCCACCTCCATCCACAATCTCAACGTTGTGAATATCAATAACGCGGCCTCCTCGCCACGAGCCGCGCGGTCGTAGATCGACCAGAACCCGCCGGAAGATCGCACGGCTCCAGGTGACCTGCCAGGCGGCCCGGTACGGCGACTCGACGAGGAGGCGATGCGCGAGGCGGCGCAGCCCAAGGACGACCCGGCCGACCTGATCAACGTGGCGTCGGGGGACCTGGTCCGCGCACGCTGCGAACCGCCCGGACCCACCACGACGGCCCAGGCGATCAGTGCCGAGGTGAAGACCGAGTCCCTTCAGCCGTGGCCGGGCGCCTGGACGTGAGCGCGCGGTCCTGGCCGGCTCGGCAGCCGATGGTCGAACCGGTCAACCGGCGCAGCGAGGCCACCGACGCCGCCGACCCGCGCGAATCCTCGAAAGACAAGCGGCTGATCTCACTGGTGAGCTTCGCGCGCACGGCGCGACCGTAGCCCGCGATGACGTGACGACCACGTTCTGGCCTCCCCGACAGTCGTCCGGGACCCAGGTGGCCCTCCGGCGGGGCGTGCGGTGACTGATCATCGGTCGCGTGCGGTGGCGACGGCCGCCGGCACGATGGCCAGTGCCAGGATGCCGCCGCCGACGGCCAGGAGCGGGTAGCCGGCAGCGGCGACGACGAGGCCCGAGGCCATGCCGCCGGTGGCGCCGGCAACGGCGATGGCGACATCGACCATGCCCTGGGTCTTGGCGCGAGTGGCCAGCGGGACGGCGTCGGTGACGATCGCGGTGCCGCTGACGACACCGAAGTTCCAGCCCACACCCAGCAACGCGAGGGCCACCACGAGCGAGGCGACGGAGCCGCCGGGGGCGGTGGCGGCGATGATCCCGGCGGCGAGCAGGGTCAACCCGGAGGCGGCGGCGAGCGTGAGGCGGCCATAGCGGTCGACGAGCCGGCCGGTCAGCGGCGAAGGCAGGTACATCGCGCCGATGTGGACGGCGATGACGAAGCCGGACGCGCCTGCGCCGTGGCCGTGGTCGCGCATGTGGACGGGCGTCATCGTCATGATCGCGACCATGACCAGTTGGGTGAGCACCATGACCAGCGCGCCGACCAGCAGGCGGGAGCGGTGTCCTTCTACCGCCGGGCGCGGTCGGCCGGCGGCCTCGCCCGGCTGCGCGCCCGCCGCGGCGACGCACTCGGCTTCCAGGGCGCCGGCCAGCAGCAACGGGTCGGGGCGCAGCCAGACGACGAGGATCAAGGCGGCCATCGCATAGGCGGCGCCGGCGAGAAGGAACGGCCCGGCCAGGTAGGGGACGCCGAGGCTGTGAGCGAGGTCGCCGGTGGGTGCGGTGAGGCTCGGGCCGACCACGCCGCCCAGGGTGGTGGCGACGAGCACGGTGGACACGGCGCTCGCGCGGCGCGCGGGGGACGCCAGATCGGCGCCCGCGTAGCGGGCCTGCAGGTTGGTCGCCGCACCGGCGCCGTAGACGAACAGCGAGAGGAACAACAGGGCGGCGTTGCCGGCGACGGCCGCCGCGATGACACCCGCACTGCCCACGGCACCGGTCAGATACCCGGCGGCAAGGCCGGGGCGGCGACCACGGGCCTGGGAGACGCGCCCGACGGCGAGGGCCGCCAGCGCGGACCCGGCGGTACCCAGGGCACTGGGCAGACCCGCAAGCCCGGTGGAGCCGAGCATCTCCTGCGCGAGCAGGGCACCGACGGACACCCCGGCCGCCAGTCCGGCGCCGCTGAGAACCTGAGCGGCGACGAGAACGATCAGGACGCGACGCTGCACCTGGGCATGCGGAAGGCCCTCGGTCCGGGCGGGCACGGTATCGGTCACAGAAGAATGTTCCCTTATGGGCGTGAACCGCCCGAACCGCGCCGTCGGCGCCGTTGCGGCGGGTGCGAGCGACGGGCAGGCGGCGTCGACGGGCGGGCGCCCACCGCTCCGACCGGCCCGTCAGCCCCGGTCGCCGAAGTCCAGGCGGTCGACCAGCCCGGCGGCGGTGAAGGCGGCCACCAACTCGTCACGCCCCTCGGTGAAGTGCGCCCACCCCTCGTAGTGGACGGGAACCACCCGGCGAACACCGAGGATCTTGACGGCCTCGGCGGCCTGGGCGCTGGTGAGGACGAGGGGCGCGTTGTCGAACCGGACGGCGAAGCGGGGAGCCCCGGCGAAGAGGATCGCGGTGTCCACCGGGTCGAAGCGTTCCGCGATCTGCTCGACCACGTCGAGCGAGGCGTTGTCGCCGCTGACATAGATCCTGGGCAGGCCCTCCCCGGTCAGGACGAACCCGACGACCTGGCCGGTGACCGGTTCGACCTCCTCGCGTGCGCCGGGCCCGTGGATGGCGGGCACACCCGTCACGGTGATCGTCCCGCCGCCGGGACGATCCAACTCGATCGCCTCCCAGTCGGCCAGTCCCCTGGCCCCCTCCCCCAACCGTTGCCCGCCCCCGGGTGTGGTCAAGGTGAGGGGAACGTCGGCGAGCAGTGCACGGCCCGAGTGGTCGAGGTTGTCCGGGTGCTGATCATGAGAGAGCAGCACCACGTCGATCTGGCCGAGGTCGCCCGGTGCGGCGGAGGAGGGCGCGAGCTTGGTCAGCCGGCCGTCCGGCACCGGGTACTCGCGGGGAGGGTCGAACGTCGGATCGGTCAGGAAGCGCAGGCCACCGTACTCGAAGAAGGCGGTCGGGCCACCCAGGACACGGACAGGGATCTGCTCGGTGGTCGTGCTGGTACTGGCCAACTCAGGCACCTCACGGATGAGAAGTGGTCTATCCGTGAAAAAACGTACCGGTCTCTCACGGACGAGTGCAAGCCGTAACATGAGAACCATGAGTGACGCCCTGACCGCCGAGCCCGCGCCGCCACCCGCGCCGGGGGCGGAGGACTATCTCGCCCTCGACTTCGTCAACACCGTCATCGCGCGGCCCGCGGGGCAGCTCATCGATCTCCTCGGCACCCCCACGGCGACGAATCGGTGGCTCAGCGAACGCGGCCTCGCTCCGGCCGACGCGGGGCTGCAGGAGATGTGCGCGACGCAGCTGCGCTCGCTGCGTGAACACATCAGGGCACTGTTCGTCGCCCACGTCTCCGGGCTGCCCGCCTTGCCAGCGGCCCTGTCCGCCGTCAACGACGCGCTGAGCAGGGCCCCCACGGCCGCCCTCCTGTACTGGGACGAGAAGACCGGCCCCTACCGGGCGATCCCATGCCCCACCAACGAGATCCTCGACCGCGCCCTCGCGACCCTCGCGGCCAACGCGGCCGACCTCCTGACCGGCCCCGACGCCGAGCGCCTGACCGCCTGTGGTTCCGCCCCCTGCAGGCGCTACCTGCTGCGCCACGGCCGCCGCCACTGGTGCTCCGTCCGCTGCGGCGACCGCGCCCGCGCCGCCCGCGCCTACGCCCGACGCACCCGGCCGAACGCAGACTGACGAACGCAGACTGACGAACGTGCCCGCGCGATGATCGGTGGCGACGCCCATGGGCGGCTCCGGTGGACACGCCCGCGTGCCGCCGCATCGAATCGCGTCGGGCCCGGGACGCTCAGGGAACAGGGCTCCTCCGGGCATCCCTCGCCCGTCAGACCGACGTCCATGCCGGGCCCCCGCCGCGGCCAGAGGAACATCGGTCGACACGCCGAATCGCCCGGCCGCACGGTTACGACGGTGGGCCCGAACGTTCCCGTCGGCGACAGCGCGCAGCACCTCCCGCCGCCGGTCCGACAGCCCGACACCCATCAAGATCCCCGCCTGGCCTCAACCCCGCCTGGACGCGGCCAACGACCCGCAGTTCCTGCGAACCGGAGACGCGGTGGCAGAGGGCGCGAAGGCCGCCGCCAAGAAGTACATCGACGACCTCCCCGCCCACCGCACCAGATCCAACGCCATCGCCGCATGCCCGGGGACGTGGCCGTTCCCGATGAGCCGGGCCACACGGGCGACAGCCTGACCGGCGACATCCCCGCGCGTCTCCGCCGAGCCGCGGTAGAGGCGACGGCGATGCGCGCCGTCCAGCGGGGACCGCAGGACGGCGCGCGACGCGACGGACCGCACCCGGCATCGCCGCGCCCGGTCCGCCGACACCCGTCGAGAGGCGTCAGGCGACGGCGGTCCCCTCCAGTTCGACCAACAACTCCGGGATCGCCAACCGTGCCACCCCGAGCATCGTGGTGGACGGCGCCACCCCCGCCGCGCCCAACCGCGACGCCAGCACCCCGTAATGCTCGAAGAGCCGGTCGACGTCGGTGGCGTAGACGTTGAGCCGGACGAGGTTCGCCAGGGACATGCCCGCCTCGGCCAGCACGGCCTCCACGTTGTCCAGACTCAACGCCAACTGCGCCGCCATGTCACCGATATGCTGGGGCTTTCCGTCGCCGCCCATCGCCGCCTGCCCGGCGCAGTACAGGGTCCGGGTGTGCCCGGAGACGACCTCGCCCTGGTTATAGCCCAGCTCCACCGACCACGCCCACGGGTTGACCGCCGTCCGCTCCATCACCACACCAAACTCCATTCGTTTCCTCGACATCACCCGAGCTCGCCGGCCCGAGAGCCGACGCCTCGTTCGTCACATCGACAAGCCTCCCAACGAATCACGACATCTCTTGTCGTGTATTTCTGTAGGGTTTTTCGTATGCGCGCCGACCGGCTGGTCTCACTGGTGCTGCTGCTGCGGCGGCACGGTCGGATGTCGGCGCCCGCGCTGGCCCGCGAGCTCGAGGTGTCGACCCGCACGGTCCTGCGCGACATCGAGGCACTGTCCGCCGCGGGCGTCCCGGTCTACGCCGAACGCGGCCGGCACGGCGGTTTCACGTTGCTGCCCGGATTCCAGACCGAGCTCACCGGACTGAACCACGACGAGGCCCTCGCCCTGCTGGTCGCCGGGTCACGGCGCGGCGCGCAGGCGTTCGGACTCGGCTCGGCGCTCGCCTCGGCGATGCGCAAGCTCGTCGACGCGCTCCCCGAAGGCCACCGGACCACCGCCGCCGGCGCGGCCGAGCGACTGCTCATCGACCCCGAGACCGACCTGCTCTCGCGCCGTCCCGTCCCCGACGAGGTTCCCGACGGCGTCGTGGCCGAGGTCCGGCGCGCGGTCCTCGCCGGACACAAGCTGCGCATCCACTACGCGGCGATCGACCAGCCGCCCACATGGCGCACGGTGGACCCGATCGGCCTGGTCACCGTCCGCGACAAGGGCTACCTGCTCGCCACCAGATCCGGCTCGGACCGCACCTACCGGCTGTCGCGGATTCGGGCCGCCGAGGAACTCGACGAACCCGCGCAACGACCGGACCGGGTCGACCTGGACCGGGCCTGGCAGGAACGCGGCACGCGGTTCCGAACCGGCGGCGACCAGGTCACCGTCCTGGCCCGCGTGGACCCGACACGCCGCAAGGACCTGGCGGACACCGCCCTGACCGTCCGCGACGAACGAACCGACGCCGACGGACGGCTGCGACTGGAGGCGACCTTCCAGGACGCGAGACACGCCGAATGGGCCCTGTGGCAGCTCACCACGCACGCCGAAGCCCTGTCCCCGCAGTGGTTGCGCGACTCCCTGCGCGCCCGCGCCACCGCCATCGCCGCCCTCTACGCCCCGCGACCAGAAGCCACGCGACCCGGCACACAGGACTGAGTTCGCCTCACCCAGCAGCGCCCATGCCCTTCGACACACCAGAGACTGATGGCGTCTTCGAATCCGGTGCGGGTGGGCAGGCCGAGGAGTTCGACATCGACGTTGTCGACGCCCTACGCGGAGCGGCTGGTGCCGGGGGTCCCCCTCACGAGGACGCCGACGCGTCGGGCGATGACGTCCACGAGTTGGGGCGCCTGCGGCGAGACGGCTAGGAGCAAGGCGAGGGCGTGGGTCCGGGCAAGGTGGCGCTCCCCGGTCCACTCCTCCCTGACGCGGGGCGATGCGTCCCCAAGAGCAGGCGACGGCCTTCCCGACGATCCGGCGGGTCCGCGCCGCCTCGGCGAGCGTGCCACGCACCGGCCCCGGAGCGGGATGAACGCGACTCGATCAGCGGATGCTCGGGCAACGCCACCGGCGACCCGGCGCACCTCTACACACTCCTCCACGCCGCCCACCCCCAGCCGCCCACGACGGCCCCGTCGCCAGCGCGCGGGGGTCGTCGGCGTCAACGGACCGGACGAACCGGGCCCAGTATCTCCCTGTGGCATGCGCGCCTCCGACCGATCACCGCGTCCCTCCACCGCACCCCGGCCCGGACGGCGGCGACATTCGAATCCCTGATGGGCGAGGGGGACGGTCGTCGGGCTTAAGCGGCAATCGAACGGCCAGTCACGTTAAGGAGCCCGGCGGGCGCGTCTCGTCGTGACTGGTCGCTCCGATGCGGATGGCGTCGGACGGGCGGGGGTTGCTGCGTTGAACGGCCCATGTTGGTGAAGGGGTATCTGAAGGCTTGGCGGGCCTTCCGGGGATCGGCTTCAAGATCTACAAAAACGTTGGCTTCTTGAGGATCCCGCAGCAGGCCCGACCGAGCCGCTGCCCTTTTCGCGCGTACGTGGTTCCCTCAAGAAGGGGCCCGCCGGGCTGGCCGCGCTGTTCGCGGCCGCGCTGACCACCATCACCGCCGAAACCCTCCCGATGGGCCTGTTACCGCAGATCAGCGACGACCCGCAACCTCCCAGGCATGAACGGGATCCCTGGTCGGCGGCTACACGCTGCTCATCATCGCCGTCATCGTCCCGCTGACGGCGATGACCGCGCAGTGGACCACCCCCGGCTTCTCGGGGCTCCTCACCGGGAGGATCACCGGACTCGGTCCCACGGGATGCCCTCGATGCGGGTGATGTTCTGCTCGCCCCATTCCCCCAGTGACGCCATGGCGGTGTTGAGGGAGTGCCCGAACTCTGTCAGCGAGTACTCCACCTTCGGTGGGACCTGGTGATAGACCTCGCGGTGCAGGAGCCCGGTGGTCTCCATCTCCCGCAACTGCAGGATCAGCACGCGCTCGCTGATGCCAGGGACCGCGCGCCGCAGCGCCCCGAAACGCAGCGGTCCGTCTTGCAGGGCGAAAAGGATCAGTCCCTTCCACTTGCCGCCTATGACGGCGATGGCGGCATCGAGCCCGCAGGTAAACGTCCGCTTGTTCGTCTTCTCCACCAGCATCCTCACTTACATCTTTGTTAGTACCTGATGAAATAGTAGGTACTTGAGTCAATATCCGTGTAGCCGCCAGCATGGACCGGGCGCCTCCCCAGGACCGTTAGGGGCATCGGCGGCGCACGACTCCGACTCTTCTCTTGCGACCCTGGAGCTTGGATCTGATGGGAAATCACCCGACCCCGGTCACCGTCCTCGGACTGGGTGCGATGGGCACAGCACTGGCCGAGGCCTTCGTCCGGGCCGGACATCCGACCACCGTCTGGAACAGGACCCCAGCCAAGGCCGCGCCTCTCATCGCCATGGGGGCAACGCACGCCGAGGCCATCGACGACGCGGTGGCGGCAAGCCCGCTGGTCGTCACCTGCCTGACCACCTTCGAGGACACCCGGCTGGCTCTGGAGCCGGCCGTGGCGTCACTGCGCGGACGAGCCCTCGTCACCCTCAACAGCGGCTCCCCGGCCGGTGCCCGCGAAACCGCCGCCTGGGCCACCGACCACGGCGCGCGCTTTCTGGCCGGGGCGGTCAAGAACGTGCCCTCGGCCGTGGGAGCCCACGACACCCTGCTGTACTACAGCGGCGACAAGACCGTCTTCGAGGAGTTCGAGACGACGTTGAAGGCGCTGGGCGGCGACACCGTCCACCTCGGCGACGAGACCGACCTGGCCGCTCTCTACGAAATGGCGGTGGGCGCCCTCCTGCTGCCCGCGCTGGTCGGCTTCTTCCAGGGCGCCGCCGCCATCCAGGCGCGCGGCCTGCAGGTGAGCTCCATGGTCCGCTTCACCGGCAAATGGCTGGACATGATCACCAACCTGTTGCCGGTCTACGCCCAGGAAATCGACAACGGCCACTACACCGATGCCGCCTCCTCGGTGAACCTCTTCCTAGCCGGGATTCCCGACGACGAAGACCTGGGCAGGGAGACCAACGTCGACACTTCCTGGCTCGCGCCCCTGCATCACCTGGTGAGGCGGGCAGCCGAGGCCGGCCATGGCGACCACAGCATCTCCGCGCTCACCGAAGTGCTCAAGAGACCGGAACAACCGGCCTGACCCCCTACCCCCGGTCGACTGGACTCCGGGTGAAGGAAACCGCCGCCACAACCTTCCAGCGACCGCCTACCTACGGCCAGTCACGACAAAAGGCGTCCCACGGCTCCTTAACGTGACTGGCCGTTCGGTTGCTGGTCAAGCCCCGTCGTCTACTCGCGGGCTGCTGAACCCGGGTCGGCGGTGCCGTCCGAGGTCGTCTCAGGCCCGATGTGGAGGACCTCGCGGGCCTGTTCGGCGGCGCGGACGGTGCCCTCGCTGACGATCTCAAGGAAGCGGGCGGTCTTCTCCAGCCGGACGGCGGCGGGGGTGTGCGCGCCGAGAACGGCGGAACCCTGCCGGGCGGTCTCGATGATCTGGGTGAGAGACCGGATGGTGGCGGTCATCGACCGGAACCAGACGTCGTCGTCGACGATGTAGCGCTCGCGGCGGCGTTCGTCGCGTTCACGGCGGACGAGGCCCTGGCTCTCCAAGAACGTGATCGCCTTGGAGATGGACGCCGGGCTGACCCGCAGCCGCCGGACGAGTTCGGACGCGGTGAGGCTACCGGAGTCGGTGATGGTGAGGCAGGTCAGGACCCGGGCCATCATCTTGGGCACACCCGACGCCATGAGGACGGTGGTGAAGACCTCCGCGAACTCGCTCACGGCCTCCGCGTCGCGTCCGTGCGGCTGGGGAACCGGCTCCGTCCCCCGGGACGGGGCGGACCCGCGTCGGCGGGCGCGGAGCTCGGTGGCGCGATGGGCCAGGTCGGCGCGGTACTCGGTCGGGCCGCCGTTCCGCATCACCTCACGGGTGATCGTCGAGGTCGGACGGCCGAGGCGGCGGGCGATCTCCGCGTAGGCGAGGCCGTCCGCCAAGCCCACCGCGATCTGCTGACGCTCCTGCTGGGTGAGTCGGCCTCCCGGCACCGCGACCTCCTTCGACGACCTCCGCCGCCCGCAGCCTAGCGTTCCCACTCAGCTCATTGCAACATCCGAGCGTCTGGTCATTGCATTGAGCTGAAGCTTATCGCAACGATTTCTCGCGACTAACCTGCGATAACACACTCTCCATGCAACGAGTTTGTTGCTCGAACAGAGAAGGCAACGTAGCTTTCCATTATTCGAAACGACCTGCGAAAGAAGTGCGATGCAGAAGCTCACCACCCGGGCGCCTCGGCCTCCCCGGACGCTCGAACCGCCCACGGCGGCACCGTCGCCCGCAGCCTTCAAGGAGAGTCACCGATGAGCGACGCGATCACAGCACGCGGGCTGCGGAAGTCCTACGGCGACAAGGTCGTGCTGGACGGGATCGACCTGACGGTCCCCCGGGGAACGGTCTTCTCCCTGCTGGGGCCGAACGGGGCCGGTAAGACGACGGCGGTGCAGATCCTGTCGACCCTGATCCGGGCGGACGGCGGCGAGGCGACGGTCGCGGGCTTCGACCTGACGCGTCAGGCGGACGACGTCCGCGGCGCGATCGGGGTCACCGGCCAGTACTCCGCGGTCGACAAGCTGCTGACCGGTGAAGAGAACCTGCGGCTCATGGCCGACCTGAACCACCTGCCGCGCCGGGAGGGCCGGCGCCGGGCGGCCGAACTGCTCGACCGGTTCGATCTGGCCGAAGCGGCGCGCAGGCCCGCCTCCACCTACTCGGGCGGGATGCGGCGACGGCTGGACCTGGCGATGACCCTGGTCGGCGACCCCGAACTGATCTTCCTGGACGAGCCCACCACCGGCCTGGACCCGCGCAGCCGCCGCTCCCTGTGGCGAATCGTGCGGGACCTGGTCGCGGGCGGCGTCACCATCTTCCTCACCACCCAGTACCTGGAGGAGGCCGACGAACTCGCCGACCGCATCGCCGTCCTCGACCAGGGACGGCTGATCGCCGAAGGCACCGCCGAAGAGCTCAAGCGGCGCGTCCCCGGCGGCCACGTGGCGCTGCGGTTCACCGGCGACGACGCGCTCAACCGTGCGCTCGGCGCGCTCGGCCGGGGCTTCGTGGACCCGGCCGACGACGACCGGCTCACGCTGCGGATCCCCTCCGACGGCGGTGTGGCGTCCCTGCGTGAACTGCTCGCCCTGCTCGACGCCGCCGGTATCGAACCGGCCGACCTCAGCGTGCACACCCCCAACCTCGACGACGTCTTCCTCACACTCACCGGTCAGCACACGGAGGCCACCCGATGAGCGCCCTCACCCTCGCCACCCGCGACTCCTCCACCATGGTCCGGCGCCAACTCAAGCGCCTGGTCCGCTACCCGTCCATGACCGTGCAGCTGATCCTCACGCCCGTCGTCATCCTGGTCGTGTTCGTCTACGTCTTCGGTGGCGCTCTCGGCGACGGACTCGGCGGCGGCCGCGGCGCCTACATCGACTACGTCGTCCCGGGCGTCCTGCTCATGGCCGTGGCCACCGCCGCGACCGGAACCGCCGTCATGGTCGCCACCGACATGACCGAGGGCGTCATCGCCCGTTTCCGCACCATGCGGATCTCCCGTGCCTCGGTCCTCACCGGCCACGTCGTCGGCGCCGTCGTCCAGCAACTGCTCGGCATGGCCGCCGTGATCGGCGTGGCCCTGGCCATGGGCTTCGACCCGAACGCCACCGCCGTCGAGTGGCTGGCCGCGGCCGGGCTGCTCACCCTGTTCGTCATAGCGGTCACCTGGCTGTCGGTCGCCCTCGGAATGAGGTCCTCGACACCCGAGGCCGCCAGCAACGCCCCCATGCCCCTGATCCTGCTGCCCTTCCTCGGCAGCGGTTTCGTCCCCACCGACTCCATGCCGACCGTCCTGCGCTGGTTCGCCGAATACCAGCCCTTCACCCCGGTCATGGAGACCGTCCGCGGCCTCCTGCTCGGAACCCCCATCGGTAACAGCGCCGCCATCGCCACCGCTTGGTGCATCGGCATCGCCGCCGTCTCCTACCTCTGGGCCAGGCACACCTTCAACCGAACGTGAACCGCATCAACACGGCCGTCACCCCCCCCCGGGGGGGCGTAGACATGGGTCGGACCGAGGCCCGGACGCATCTCCGGGAGGCGCGTCACCCAGGCCACACTCCGGACGGGACCTCACCGCTCGAGATCCTGCACGTACGCGAGGCCGGGGCCGGCGGCCCCGGCCAGTCGGCCTCGACCGGGCCGAGCCCGCGCATGACCGGTCTCGCCGTCGGCGTCGTCCCCGCCTGATCGTCCCCGCCTGATCGTCACCGCCGCCGGAGCGGGTGGCGCTTTGGTCATCGCACGTCAACGTTCCGGCCGGTAAGACCGGGCCCGGCGCAGCCGCGGGTCGACGGCCGTTCTCCAGGGGGACACGCGCGATCGGTCATCGGCCGGGCTTCTCCTCGGCGGGCGCTGGGAGGACGGGCCGCGGTGTTCGCGTGACGGCCTTGCCGACGTTGAGGACCACCGCCGCGATGATGACGGTTCCACCGAGAACCAGGTTCGCGGTGAGCACCTCGTCCGCGAGCAGGGTTCCGAGCGCGACGGCGACCATCGGGTTGACGTAGGCGTAGGTGGCGACGGTGTCGGTGGGCAGGTGGGCGATGGCGTAGACATAGGCCGTGAAGGCGACCATGGAGCCGGCGACGATCAACCAGAGGAGGCCGACGATGGAACGGGTGGTGATCGCCGCGAGGTCGAGCCGGCCGAACTCGCCCGTCACGGCGGCGGCGATGATCAGCAGCAACCCGCCGGCGAGCATCTCCAGCGCCGTCACCACCATCGGGTGCGACGGCAACGGGACGCGGCGGGAGCAGACCGAGCCCGCCGCCCAGCACACCGACGCGAACAGCACCACGGCGGCGCTCAGCACGTCCACGCGGGCACCGGGACCGCCGATCAGCACACCGACCCCGACCGTGCCGAGCAGAAGCGTCAGCGTCATCGTGCCCGTGACCCTTGTCCGGGTGACCACCGCGTTGATCAGGACCATCCAGACCGGCACGGTCGCGACGATGAGGGCCGCCGCGGCGGAGTCCAGGCGGGTCTCGCCGACGCTGAGCAGGCCGTTGCCGCCGACCAGCAGCAGCGCGGCGATGATCAGCACCGAGCGCAGTTGCCCCGCGGTCGGGCGCGCGGCTCCGCGAGCGTGCCGCGGGCCGACGAACGCGAACATCACCAGCCCGGCCGTCAGGAACCGGACACCGGCCATGAGCAGCGGCGGGATCGTGTCCACCGCCTCGCGGATCGCCAGATAGGTGGACCCCCACACGATCCACACGGTGACCAACGCCAGCCACGCGACCACCGGCCGGTGAGGCAAATTAGGGACAGCAGACATGTAGCCTCACTAACCAAGGCGAATTGGACTGTACGGCTACGAAAGATAAGGTTGATCTCCCATGAAGGGCAAGTTCTCACCATGAGCAGACAGCTGGACGAGGTGGACCGGACGATCCTGAGAGAGATGACGTCCGACGCCCGGCAGACCATCCGGGCGCTCGCCGCGACCGTGGGGCTCTCGGAGCCGTCGGTGCGCGACCGGCTGCAACGGCTGGAGCGCGACGGGGTGATCACCGGCTATCACGCGGCCCTGGATCCGGCGAGCGTGGACGCCGACACGACGGCGTTCGTGGCTCTGCGGTTCACGATGTCGGCCAAGGCGGAGGTCAACGCGGCGCTCGCCGGCGATCCCCGCGTCCTGGAAGTGCACGAGGTGGCGGGCGAGGACTGCTACTGGCTGAAGGTGCGCGTGGCCGGAACCGGTCCGCTGGCGGAAACGCTCGACCACATCCGCGCGATCCCCTCGGTGACCGGGACCAGCACGACCATCGTGCTGCGCACCGTCTTCGAACGCCCGCTGGGCGTCGACGCCTCAGGCCCCCGGTGACCGCACACGCCCGACCCGCCGACGCCACCGCCCGGTAAAGGCCTCGGGCGGGTACCGGCCTGCCGGTGCGTCGAGTTCGACACGGCCCTTTCCGACGTGGCCGCGAGACCGCCCCGTCTGACCGAGGTCTTCGAGGTGGCCGCCCCGCAGGACGGCCGAGCCCGCGCCCGGTGGAAACGCGGCTTCTTCCGAGCCGCGCGGCGGGCGGCCGGGATCGGGCGAACCATCACGAGCAGGCGATTCGCCGTCCGCTGTTCCTTCAACGAGGGGTCGGACGAGGCCCGTGCGCGAACCGTACCGTGATGGACAGGCCGCCCTCGGGGCGGGCGGTGGCGGTCAGGGACGCGCGATGGGCCTGCGCGACGGCGTCGACGATCGCCAGACCCAGACCGTGGCCGTCCTGACGGCCAGGCGCCAGCTTCTCGAAGGCGTGGAAGAGCCGCTGAACCTGGTCCGCAGGGACGACCGGGCCGCTGTTGACGACCGTGAGCGCCACCCGCGCGCCGGACGTCCCCGTGGTGACGTCCACCTGCCCGCCCGCGTGGTTGTGGCGGACGGCGTTGTCGACGAGGTTGGCGACCAGGGCTTCGAGCAACCCCGGGTCCCCGGCCGTCACCGCGGGCGCCAGGCGCCAGGTGAGGGCGACGCGCCGCTCGGCCGCCTGGTCACGGCGGGAGGCGAGCACCCCCTCGACGACGTCGGCGAGGTCGACGGCGTCCCGGCGGGTCACGCCGCGTTCGCCCGTGGCCAGGGTGAGCAGCGCCCGGACGAGCCGCTCCTGGTGCGCGCCGAGCTCCAGCGCGTCCCGGCAGACCGCGCGCAGGGAGTCGGTGTCGGCGCCCGGGTCGGCGAGGGCGACCTCCAACAGGGTGCGCAGCCCGGCGAGCGGGGTGCGCAGCTCATGGGAGGCGTTGGCGACGAAGTGGCGCTGCGCGTCGAAGGCCGCCTGCAGGCGGGCGAACAGATCGTCGAGGGTGCCGCCGAGCTCGGTCAGCTCGTCGACCGGTTCGCCGAGGTCGAGTCGCCGGTGCAGATCGCCCGCCGAGATGACCTGGGCGGTGGCGGTGATGGCGCGCAGCGGGCGCAGGAACCGTCCGGCGACGAACCAGCCGAGCGCCCACGCGACCGGAACCAACACGACCAGGGCGACCACCGACCCCGCCAAGAGCCGGCCCAGCCCGAACCCGGGCCCGGACCCGCTGGTCACGCCCGACACCGGGCGGCCCTCGGGTCCGGCCGCGTCGACGCTGGCCAGCGGGACGACGACCAGCACGAGCACGAACACCCCGGCGGCGTACACGCCCGCCGCGTACCCGAGCGCGAGCCGCGCCCGCAGCGACCTCCCGGCCGGCCGCCGGGACGTCATGACGGCCCGATGCGGTAGCCGCCCTCGCGGACCGTCTCGATCACGGGCGGGTCGCCGAGCTTGGCCCGCAGCCGGCGCATGGTGTGCTTGACGGCGCTGCTGAACGGGTCGGCGGCCTCGTCCCAGACCCGTTCGAGCAGCTCCTCGGCGGACCGGACCACGCCGGGCACGGCGAGCAGGCATTCCAACAGCGCGAACTCCTTCGGGCTGAGGTCCAGGCGACGACCGGCCCGGGACGCGGTGCGGCGGGCCGGATCGAGGGTGATGTCCCCGCACTCCAGCGTCGGCGGCAACGGCGGGGTCGCCCGGCGCGCCAGCGCGCGGACCCGCGCGACCAGTTCGGCGAACGCGAACGGCTTGGGCAGGTAGTCGTCGGCGCCGAGACCGAGCCCGTCGACGCGGTCCTCGACCGTGCCGGACGCGGTGAGCATCAACACCCGGGTCGCGCACCGGCCGTGGGCGAGCCGCCGGCAGATCTCGTCACCGTGCACGCCGGGCAGGTCCCGGTCGAGGACCACGACGTCATAACGGGTGACGGCCAGGCGTTCCAGGGCGCCGGTCCCGTCCAGGACGACGTCGACGGCCATGCCCTCGCGGCGCAACCCCGTCCCGATGGAGCGGGCGAGGATCTCGAAGTCCTCGACGACCAGGACCCTCACCGCCGCCCACCGCCGATCGACGCGCGGACAAACCTGCCGCCGGGTGGAGGTGCCATGATCCGACGATGCCAGATCCCCGGTCGCGGCCCGGTCGCGGCCGCCGCGACCGGGCCGCGACCGGGCGCCGCGTACAACCGTCGGCATGAAACCGACTGCCATCCGTGAACCCGCCGCGACGGGCATCGTCGTCGCCGGGCTGCGCAAGCGGTACGGGACGACCCCGGCCCTCGACGGCATGTCCTTCACCGTCCGACCGGGACTGGTGACCGGCCTCGTCGGGCCGAACGGGGCCGGAAAGTCCACCACGATGCGAGTGATCCTCGGGCTGGACGCCGCCGACGCGGGCACGGCGCTCGTCGACGGACGGCCCTACCGGAGCCTGCGGCGTCCACTGAACCACCTCGGCTCACTGCTGGACGCCGCCGCCCCGCACCCCGGCCGCAGCGGCCGCGACCACCTGCTCTGGCTGGCGCACGCGCAGGGACTGACCGCGCGACGGGTCGACCAGGTGATCGACCAGGTCGGCCTCACACCGGCGGCGCGCCGCAAGGCGGGCGGCTACTCGCTCGGCATGCGGCAACGCCTCGGAATCGCCGCGGCGCTGCTGGGCGACCCGCCGACCCTCATGCTCGACGAGCCGTTCAACGGCATGGACCCCGACGGCATCATCTGGACGCGCCGCCTCCTGCGGTCCCTGGCAGCCCAGGGCCGCGCCGTACTGGTCTCCAGCCACCTGATGGGCGAGATGCAGGACATCGCCGACCACCTCGTCGTGGTCGGACGCGGCCGGGCCGTCGCCGACGCCGCCGTCACCGAACTCCTCGCGGCCGCCTCCGGCGACCGGGTCGTCCTGCGGACCCCCGCCGCGGCCCACGCCACGCGGATCCTCACGCGCGCCGGCGCGACCGTGACGGCCACCGGCCCACACACGGGCCCCGACACCGTCACCGTCTCCGGCCTGCCCGCGGAACGGATCGTGACGCTGCTCGGCGGGAACGCGGTGCCGTTCACCGAGGTCACGGCGCACCGCGCCACCCTTGAGGACGTGTACCTGGAACTCACCCGCGAGACCGTCGAGTTCCCCACCTCCCCGCAGGCACCACGATGACCCGCACCGCAACGCCGCACCGGCCCGGCGGGAGCGAGTCCGGGCGGGACGGCTTCCCGCGGGTGCTGCACGCGGAGTGGACCAAGTTCCGGACGGTCCCGGGCTGGGTGTCCGGCACCGTGACGGCGGCGCTGCTGGTGGTACTGTTCGCCGCCCTCGCCGGAATCAGCGCCGACCAGAAGGACGCGCCGCCCGTCCCGATCGGACCGGGCGGCGGGCCGGTCACCGACAGCTTCTACTTCGTGCACCGGCCGCTGACCGGGAACGGCGGCGTCACCGTCTCGGTGTCCGCGCTCCACAGCCTCATCCCCACCGGCCCCGCCGACCTGCGGCCCGGTGCCGTGCCCTGGGCGAAGGCCGGACTGATCATCAAGGACGGCACCCGCCCGGGATCCCCCTACGCCGCGATCATGGTCACCGGCGGTCACGGCGTGCGGATGCAGGACGGCTACGTCCACGACACCGCCGGCCCGTCCGGCCCCGCCACCGCCGCGTCCCCCCGATGGCTGCGGCTGGACCGCACGGGCGACACGATCACCGGCCACGCCTCCACCGACGGCACGCACTGGACGAAGGTTCGCACCGTCCACGTCACTGGCCTCGGACCGACCGCGCACATCGGGCTGTTCGTCGCGTCACCACCGTCCGTGCACGGCATGGGCACCCGCGGCACCGTGTCCACGGCCGTCTTCGAGGACCTTCGCGTCCACGGCCACGGCGGCGGCGGGTGGACGGGCGAGCAGGTCGGACCCGACTCCCCCACGTTCGCCGGCTACCTGGCGAACACGACCGGCTCGTTCACGGGATCCGGCGGCCGCCTCACGGTCACCGGCGCCGGCGACGTGGCGCCCGCCGTCCGCGAGACCCTCCCGACCGGCGGCACCCTCGCCGACATCCTCACCGGCACGTTCGCCGCGCTCGTCGCCGTGACCGTTGTCGCGGCGCTATCCATCACCACCGAGTACCGGACGGGCCTGATCCGCCTCACTCTGACCGCCGGCCCGAGCCGGGCCCGGGTGCTGCTAGCCAAGGCGGTCGTGCTGGGAGGCGTCACCTTCGCCGCCGGGCTGGCCGGAGCCCTCCTGGCGGTTCCGCTCGGCGAGCGGCTCGCCCGCACCAACGGCGTGTACGTCTTCCCGGCGACGTCCGCGACCGAACTGCGGGTCCAACTCGGAACCGCGGCGACGCTCGCGACCGCGTCGATCCTGGCCCTGTCCCTCGGCGCCGTTCTCCGGCACGGCGCCGGGGCGGTCACCGCCGCCATCGTGGCCCTCGTGCTGCCCCACCTGCTGACGGCCGTCCCGTTCATGCCCGCGGACGCCTCGAACTGGCTGGCCCGGGTGACGCCGGCCGCGGCCTTCTCCGTCCAGCAGACCCTCGAACGGCCCCACCAGGTCACGAGCATCTACACGCCGTACAACGGCTACTACCCGCTCGCGCCCGGGGCCGGGTTCGCCGTCCTGGCCGCCTACGCGGCGGTGACCCTGGCCGTCGCGGCCGTGCTGCTGCGCAGGAGGGACGCGTGAGATCGGCCCTGCACGCGGAATGGACGAAGATACGCACCGTCTCCGCCCCGCTCCGGCTGCTGCTCGGCGGCGTCGCTGCGACCGTGGCCCTGAGCGCCGCGGCGGCCTCGGTGGCGACCTGCACGTCCCCGACCTGCGGCGGCGACCCGACCAGGCTCAGCCTCACCGGCGTCATCCTGGGCCAGGCCTTCGTCGCCGTCCTGGCCGTCCAGGTCATCGCCGGCGAGTACGGCACGGGCATGATCCGCACCACCCTGCTGGCGACGCCGCGCCGGACCGTCACCCTGGCGGCCAAGGCCGTCACCCTCACCGGCGTCGTCACCGCGGCCGGGACCGTCGCGGTCCTCGGGTCGCTGCTGGCCGGACGGTTCATCCTGCCCGCCCCGTCCCCGGTCGACGGCCCGGCGCTGCGCGCCACCGTCGGCTCGATCCTCTACCTGACGCTGATCGCCCTGCTCGGCCTCGGCCTCGCCACCATCCTGCGGGACTCCGCGACCAGCATCGGGACCGTCCTCGGCGTGCTCTACCTCTTCCCCGTCCTCGCCCAGGTGATCGGCGATCCGCAGGCGCAGCGGCTCCTCCAACGCGCCGGGCCGATGAGCGCCGGACTCGCCGTCCAGGCCACCACCGGCCTCGACGACCTGCCGATCGGCCCCTGGACGGGCCTCGCCGTGACCGCCGGATGGGCCGCCGCCGCGCTTTTCACCGGCGGCCTGCTCCTGCACATCCGCGACGCCTGACCCGCCGACCGGACCACGTCACCCCGGTCTCACGCTGCCCGGGTCAAGGACCTTTCGGCGACCGCGCTGCCTCGTCCGCCCAGGGTGGTCCAACGTGGCGACCGGTCGCCGGCGGTCGTCAGCCCCGCAGAAACGCGCGCACCTGCTCGGCGACCGGTTCGGGCACCGTCCAGAACGCGGAATGGTCCTGGTCGGGCAAGGTCAGCACGGTGACATCCGGCAGGATCGCGGCCAGTGCGTGGGCGCCCTCCCGGATGAAGGCCTCACCGTTGCCACCGACGGCCACCGCGATCGGCGCGTCGATCGACCAGCGGTCGGCGGGCAGTGGCCTGCCGTCCTGGAGGCCGCTCAGGATCTCACCGTCGTAGGCGTAGGTGTGGGCGTACTCGGCCATCCCGTCCCAGGACGGGTCCTGCCTCATCATCGGGAGGAACTCGGCCGGAACCCCGACCACCTCGGAGATGAAGTACTCGACGGCCTCACCGCGCCGGCCCGCCGCGACCAGGGCCCGCTGATGCTCGACATAGCCGGCGGGCGCCGGAGGCCGGGACTCATCGACGATGAACGGCGGTGCATGTACGTGCCGACTTCCACGGCGTCACCGCACTTCATAGGTGACCTGCCCGCCCATAATGGTTGCCGGGGCGGCGGGAGAAGGGGCGTGGCGTGATGTCGGGGGAAGAGGGCTTCGACCGTCGGATCGAGCCGTTCCGGACGGAGCTGCTCGCGTACTGCTACCGGATGCTCGGGTCCGTCCACGACGCGGAGGACCTTGTTCAGGAGACGTATCTGCGGGCATGGCGGGCACGCGCCCATTACGACGAGACGCGCGGTTCGCTGCGGACCTGGCTGTACCGGATCGCGACGAACGCCTGCCTGACCGCGCTTAGAGCCCGGGGCGGCAGGCCACTGCCGTCGGGGCTGGTGGACGCGTCGGATCCGCTCGCGCCGCTCGTCCCGGCAGAGCACGCCTGGCTCCAGCCCCTGCCGGACTCGCTGCTGGGGGCGGGCGACCCGGCCGTGACCGTGATCGACCGCAGCAGCCTGCGGCTGGCGTTCGCGTCCGCCCTGCAGCATCTGTCGGCGCGGCAGCGCGGCACGCTGATCCTGCGTGACGTGCTCGGCTTCCCGGCGTCCGAGACGGCGGAGATCCTCGACACCACCGTCGTGTCGGTGAACAGCTCCCTGCAACGGGCACGTGCCCGTCTGAAGGACACCGGGATCCGGCAGGAATCGGTCGGCGAGCCGTCCGCGGCCGAACAGCGCGCCTGGGTCGAGCGCTACATGAAGGCGTTCGAACTCGCCGACGTCGAGGCCCTCAAACGGCTGATCACCGAAGACGTCCTCATGGAGATGCCGCCGATGCTCAACTGGTTCACCGGACGCGAGAACTACGGGCTGTTCATGGACCGGGTGTTCGGCGCCGCCGGGAAGGACTGGCTCCTCAAGGAGGTCACCGCCAACGGCGGCCAGCCCGGATTCGCCGCCTACCGGCGGGACGGCGACGCGTACCGGCTGCACACGCTCCAGATCTTCACCGTCACCCCCAGCGGCATCAGTCGGAACTCGGTGTTCCAGGACACCGAAGTCTTCACGGCCTTCGACCTGCCCACCGAAAATCCCTGACGACGGTGCGATGAGTTCGGGCGACCCCGCAGGTATGTATCGGCGAACTCACCGGAACACCCCGGGCGAGCCGATCACAAGGGAGAACCCGATGCCGAACACCCGTGTCGAGGACGAGGCCGCGATCCAGGCCGTGCTGGCCGACTCCTACAAGGCGTGGGCCGCCGGAGACGCCGACGGCATGGTCGCCGACTACACCACGGACGCGACCGCCATCCTGCCCGGCTCACTCCGCGACGGCCGCGAGACGATCCGCCGCAGCATGGCCCAGGGCTTCGCGGGCCCCCTCAAGGGCAGCTCCACCTACGACAAGCAGCTCAGCATCCGCTTCCTCGGCCAAGACGCCGCGATCGTCATCAGCGAATCCGCCATTCTCTTCCCCGGCGAAACCGAGATCACCGACGACCACCGCAAGGTGAACGCCACCTGGGTCTTCGAGAAGCGCGACACCCGATGGCTGATCGCCGCCTACCACAACAGCCCGACCCTGACCCCCGAAAAGTAGTCCGCCTCCAACGGAACACCCTGCAATTCGGTGGTAAGACGCCCTGCTTCTCGCGTGCGCGGCGGGTGACGGCCGGATTCCCCGGAAGCCGGCCGTCACCAACGACCGTTCCGCTATTTCCGATGGACGGGTAGTCACTGTCCGGCCCAGTGGACTGCCTCCGACAGGTCGTCCTAGGCTCCGGCCTCGGGACGGGCCCGGCCAGCGTGCCGTACGGTACGCGGCGGGCCTTACGACGTCGACTGGCTGAAGAAGGGCACAAGCCCGCCGCGGGGATCGGCCGTTACCTGAGAGCCGCGCCCCTCGCGCAGGCACTGCTGCCGTGCCGCGTCCTTTCCACCAGCGGAACCGGCATCGTCCAACCAGACGTGGAGTTCTTGCACGTCAGTCCGGCTCACCCGTGGCGGCGAGCCCCGGGGAGACCGGCTATTGAGACGCTGCGGAATCGTCTCGCGACTCTTCCTCGCTCGTGTATGCCTTGAAGGTTCGAGGAATGACCCATACATGGTTGACGAGGCCGATGGCAAGAAGGATGCCGGTCGTTTGAAGCGCGAAACCCGGAGATTTCTCGTTCGTGGTCCGGGAACCGTTCGCGCGCACCGAGACCTCTTTGCCTTGGTCGGCGCGGCGAGCGCCGTCGATCTTGCCGGTGTGGCGGACGCCGTCGACAACCCACGAGCCGTGGCAAGTCGTTACAGTTCCCGTCCTTCCGGCGCCGCTGCGGGAATCGCATCGTTCGACGAAGGCCTTGGTCTCGGTGCCCGTCACGTACGTCCATAGGCCGGGAGCCACGAGGACGGCCCAAAGAATCACCAGGGTGACCCAGATGAGACAGCGGGTGATCCTGCTGAGGGACTTGGCTGTGGAACGTTGCACCTGATCATTTAATCGGAGGTTGTGCGCGTGTGGGCGGTATCGACGGGACATTTGGGGACAGGACGGTGCGGACGCCACGGATCGCCGTCACGTCGGTGGCGGGGGCGCGGTCAAAAAGGAGCAGGTCAGCGTGGAGGCCGATCGCGGACGAGCCGATCTCGGCCGCCATCGGCCGTCCGATCAGCGCCCGGCCCAAGATTCGTCATCGTGCGGCGAGGCGGCGGCGAACGGACGCCTCCGCGCAGGGCCGTAGTTCACAGTCCCGGCCACAAACCGATTTATCTTCGACCGCCCGCACGGCGCGACCCGACCGACTGTCGTCGACGATCAGGTGTTGGGCATCGGCGCCCCGCACGTGCCTGGCGTGTCGCGCGACTCGGGCTCACCCGGGACGCCAGGCCTCCCCGCGCCGCCACCAGCGCCGGGCTGCGTCGCGTTCTCGACCGACGAGTCCGCGACCGCCGGCACGCGACGCCGGCGTCTCCGGTGTCTCACGCACGTCGTCAGACCCCGCGCCGACCTCGGGCGAGCAGGGCGGCAAGGTCGTCGGGGACGGGCATGGGCCGGGTGAGGCCGACGCGGGCACGTCCGGTGTTGCCCTCGGGATAGCGACCCAGGGCCGAGCCGGGCGCGGCCACGACGATGCGCATGACCTGCCCGAGCGCCTCGCGACGGTCGCGCTGAGCCAGGGCGAGGGCGAGCATGGCGATGTGGTTGCGGGTGTGCGGCCACGGCCAGGGTTGCGACAGGATGTGCGCGCGTTCCAGGTGCCTCCACCGGGCTGCGGGGTCGGTTGCGGTGCGGGCGGCGGCCATCTCACGGGCATAGGCGTCCCGCACCTGCGCGGGCATCGTGCGACCGAACATTCCGCTGGAGGCCGGCGTCCCCGCGCCGATCGCCACGACCGCCTCGGCCAGGTTGTAGGTGATGGTCGCGGCCACGAACCACCGGGCCCGCCGCGCCAGCAGCGCGCGGCGTCTCACAGAAAGGCCGGGTGACGTCCGCGGCGGCAGCGCCGTCATGGTCGCGCCGCTCCCCCGAGGTCCTCAGGCCCACGCCCGCCCACCTGCGCGTCACCGTCCGCGCCATAGGTCGGGCACAGCGCCACGGCACGGTCGGTGGCGGCCAACAGGTGCTCGGCCGAGCGCAGCAGGTCGAGCAGTTCCGGGACGGCGATGAAGTAGAACGACTGGCGCCCCTCGGCGCGATAGTCCACCAGCTTGCAGCCGCGCAGGCACGCCAGATGCTTGGACACCGTCGACTGGCCCATGTCCAGTTCCCGTGTCAGGTCCACCACCCGCGCCTCGCCCCGCGCCAGCCGCTGCACGATCGACAACCGCACCGGATCGGCCAGCGAGTGGAACAGCGCGGCCGCCGGCGCCAGCCCGTCCAACGAAGTCATTCCACAATCGGAATCAATCACCACAACGCGATGATATGCCTTGGCCGTGGTGTGTCAAAGTCGAGACCCATGCCGCGGCCAACGCGATCGAAGCCCAGCGGTCGATCACGATCGTGTGCCTGTGGGGCGGCGGGTTACCGGCCTCGGTCAACGGGCTGCGGTTCATTGTCCCGGTTCAGACGATCAACGCCGGTCTGGCCCCGACGTACTTTGTGAGTGGCAGGTTCAATGTGGGCGTACGCCGTCGATGGCGATCGCCAGCAGACAGTCGGCTTCGGCGGGGCCGTCGGGTTCCTGCTCGGTGGCCAGGGCGATGGCGCTGACGAGCTTCAACAGATGGGTGATGGCGATGTCAGGGCGCACGGCGTCCGCCGCTCGGGCGCGAGCGAGGAGGGCATCGCCAGCGTTGGTGATCATGTCATGACAGGTACTACCGAGGGTCGGGTCGCCGCCGCCCATCAGTGACGCGCCCAGGCCCCGGTTGGCCACCGCGTGTGCGCCGACGGCGCGGAGCCAGGTGAGCAGCGCTTCGCCCGGATCGGGGGCGCCGAGCAGGTCGTCGGCCTTGGCGCACAGAGCCTCCACGCGATCTTTGAAGACCGCCTCCAGAAGCGCCTGCCGGGAGGGGAAGTGCCGGTGCAGGGTGGCCGAGCCGACTCCCGCGCGGCGGGCGACCTCCTCCAAGGAGGCATCGGCGCCGTGCTCGGCGATCAGGGCGCCCGCTGCGGCGATGATCCGGTCGACGTTGCGGCGGGCGTCGGCGCGCATCCGCTGGCGGGGCGGCACGGCGGCGTCCTTGGACACTGGGCACTCCTGGCGACTTGATAAATGGGGCGGTCCTCCATATCGTAGCGGACGATAACCGGTGGACCACCCCATTTAAGGGCGGTTCGTCTTCTGCGCGGACGCGAGGGAGAGACAGTGACGCCGACGAACAAGACCGTCGTGGTGGTGGGAGCGACCGGCCTGCAGGGCAGGGCCGTGACGCGCCACCTGCTGCGCGGTGGCTGGCAGGTGCGTGCGCTCACCCGGGACCCGAACGGGATACAGGCCCAGGCGCTGGCGAGGGTCGGCGCGCAGGTGGTCCGGGCGCGAATGGAGGACGTCGATTCCGTGACCGCGGCGGCCGAGGGCGCCTGGGGGCTGTTCAGCGTCCAGCCCACGGTCGGCTCGCCCGGCACCGCGCCGGACTTCACGACCGAGGACGAGGTGCGCTGGGGCGTGAACGTCGCCGAGGCCGCGCACGACGCCGGCGTCGGGCACCTGGTGTTCACCTCGGTCGCCGGCGCGGACCGCCACCCCACCGAGAAGGTGCCGGTGAACCTGGTCAGCAAGTGGCGGATCGAGCAGCACATCGCCCATCTCGGCCTGCCCGCGACGATCTTGCGGCCGGTCTCCTTCATGGAGAACTTCACCGGCGGATACGCGCTGCGGAACGGGACCCTGACCACCGGGCTCGCACCGGACACGGCCCAGCAGATCATGGCCGTCGACGACGTGGGCTTCATCACCGAGCTGGCGTTCCGCCACCCCGAGGAGTGGATCGGCCGGGCGGTCTCCCTGGCCGCCGACGAACTCACCCCGGTCCAGGTCGCCGAGGCCATCGGCGAGGCGCTCGGGATATCGCTGCCCTACGTCCAGATCCCGATCGAGGCGATCCGGAACCTGAGCGAGGACTTCGCCTATGCCAACGAATGGCTCAACGAACGCGGCTACCGCGCGGACATCGCGGCCACCCGGCGGATCCACCCTGCCGCGATGGACTTCTCCACCTGGCTGGAACGCACCGGCGCCGCCCAGATCTCGGTGTTCATGAACTCCTCACGCACCGCGGGCCAGGGCGCGTGAGCCCCCGCGCACCCGGCCTCGGACGTGTCGGGATCTGGGCGGGGGACTTCGACCTCCTCTCCGCCGCCGATGTCCGGCAGGCCGCGGCCGCGATCGAAGATCTCGGCTATGGCACCCTGTGGTTCCCCGAGACCACGGGACGCGAAGCCATGGCGCAGGCCGCTCTTCTGCTGGCGGCCACCCGGCGGATCACCGTGGCCGCCGGCATGGCCGACATCTACGCACGCGACGCGGTCACGGCCGCCGCCGCACAACGCACCCTCCAGGAGGCCTTCCACGGACGATTCCTGCTCGGCCTGTGGGACGGTCACCCGAGCCTGGCCGAGGACATCCGCGGCCACCGCTTCGGACCGCCCCTGGCCACCATGCGCTCCTACCTCGACGCGCTCGACACCGCCCCGTTCGGACCACCCGCCACGACGAATTCACCACACCGCGTACTGGCCGCCCTGGACCCCGGCATGCTGGCGCTGGCCGCCGAACGCACCCAGGGCGCGACCGTGCTGGGCATGCCCACCGAATACACCTCCACCGCCCGCAAGACCCTCGGAGACGACCGCCTCCTCGCCGTCACCCAACTGTGCGTACTCGGCCACGACCGCGAACACACCGGCGAACTGGCCCGCACCACGGCCGAGGCCGCCCTCCCCAACCGCCGCGACCTGCTGCGCGGTCTCGGACACCCCTCCCCGGACGCGCTCGACGACCGGCTCGTCGACGCGATCGTCGCCCACGGCCTCGCCGAGGACATCGCCCACCGCGTCCACGAACACCTCGACGCCGGAGCCGACCACGTCAGCCTCCACCTCCTGACCGCCGAAGCACATGTCCCGCCCATACGGCAGTGGGAGGAACTCGCCGCGCATCTCCCGAACTGACCAGCGCACCGACCGCGGTTCCTGGGTTCCTCAAGCCTCGGGTAAGCCCCGGTGGCGCATCCCGGTGATCACGTGCGTCTGAAGGTCTCCACTGGGCGGCCGGGGCGCCAGAGCCGGATCACGAGCTCGTCGTCCTCGACCGCCGTGACCACGGCTTCGTGGAGATCGAGACGGAACACATGGAAATCGCCGGGGGGCTCAGAACCCGTGGTGAAGGCGCGCTTCTCCCGAGGGTCGGTGACCTCGACCGCGACACCGGCGACCTTGACGTCACCGCCCTCACCCGGATGCGCGTGGATCGCGCACCGGCCGTCCCGCCGCAGATCGAGAGCCTTCACCGCGTTCGACATCGAGCCGAACGACAATTCCCCCGCAACGAAGTCGACCTCGCTTCCGCTCACCCGCGGCGCCCCGTTCTTGCGCAACGTCGCCAGGATGTGGGTCTTGGCTCCTTGGAATCGGACCTTCACCACTGATGCGAGCTCATCGGCCTCGGCCTCGAACTGTTCCCACGTCGCCATCCCAGCAGTCTGACGACCAGGACCGACATTCGCTCGCGTCACCTGCGCGCACGCCGGCCTCGATGAGACAGGGCGCCAGGCCGTCACAGAGACCTGGCCTCCCTCCGGCTCACACCGACCCGCGCCCGAGCCGAACAGAGCGTCGGCTGATCGCTCTCGCTGACGACATCACCATCGTGGGTACGGTTTTGCGACGGGGTTATGGGGGCGCGGGCCGGCTGCTATTCGTTAGGGTGATCGTCGTGTTGGGGACGGCCTCGGAGTATGGATGACCTTGGTCGATCGGGCTGCGCCTCCCCGACTTGCGACATCATGACGTCCGAAGAAACCCGCTTCCTTGACCAGTACCGCGAACACCTTCTCGGCGTGGAGATCGCGGCGCTCTGGCGGCTCTGTGCCGTCTCCGACGAAGGGCCGATCCGGCTACCGGATACCGTGGTCCTCGAACTCGTCGGCGGCGAGTTCGTCTCGCTCACTTAGACGTCATCTCATTTGGGTTGGCGCCGGTAGTCTGCGGCCGTGGAGATGGTCGAGCGGCTGGTGCCGGAGGAGTTGTGGGAGCTGTTCCAGCGGGTGGTGCCGCCCGCTCCGAGGAGGCCGCAGGG
>NZ_QVNQ01000004.1 GCF_003432485.1 Actinomadura spongiicola | reverse complement strand
CGGTGGGGCACAAGGACCTCCGGGGCGTGGAGTGGCTGTGTGGTAGCTCCACACCACGCCAGGAGGTCCTCCCTATTTCAAGATCATCCACCCCGTGTCGCCGTCACCAACGTCCATGGGCAGTACAACTAGCCGAGCGCGGGACGGGCGAGGGTCAGGGAGAAGTCGCCGGACGCGTCCGTCCAGAACTCGGCGAGCTCCATTCCCGCGGCGCCCAGCTCCGCTTCGAGGCGTTCCCGGCGGAACTTGGCGGAGATCTCGGTGCGCATCTCCTCCCCCGCCGCGAACGACACGTCGAGGTCGAGGCCGCCGACGCGGACGTTCTGGTCGCGGACCGACCGCAGCCGCATCTCGATCCACTCCGCCGCGTCGTCCCAGACCGCGACGTGCTCGAAAGCGTCCGGGTCGAAGTCGGCGTCCAGTTCCCGGTTGATGACGCGCAGGACGTTGCGGTTGAACTCGGCGGTGACCCCGGCGGCGTCGTCGTAGGCGCGGACGAGCCGTTCCGCGTCCTTGACGAGGTCGGCGCCGAGCAGCAGGAAGTCGCCGTCCGCCAGGGTGGCGCGCAGGCCGCCGAGGAACCCGATCCGGGCGGCGGGCGGCATGTTGCCGATCGTCCCGCCGAGGAAGGCGACGAGGCGCCGCTCGCCGCCGGGCAGCAGATGCAGGTGCTGCTCGTAGTCGGCGACGACGGTCCGGACGGTGAGGCCCGGATGGTCGGCCGCGATCCCGGCGGCGGCGTCCTCCAGGAAGTCGCCGCTGACGTCCACCGGCACGTACGAGCGGAGCGTGCCGGAGAGGGCGTCGAGGAGCAGCCGGGTCTTCTCCCCCGACCCGGCGCCGAGTTCCAGCAGCGTCCGCGCGCCGGTCGCGGCGGCGATGTCGGGGGCGCGCGCCACGAGGATCTCCCGTTCGCGGCGCGTCGGGTAGTACTCCTCCAGCCTCGTGATCTCCTCGAACAGCGCGCTGCCGCGCTCGTCGTAGAACCACTTGGGGGGCAGGGTCTTCGGCGTGCCGGTGAGGCCCTCCCGGACGTCGCTGCGGAGCGTCTTGGCGAGGTCGTCGGCGGTCAGGAACCGGTCCACGGGTTCCTCCTTCACGGGGTTCGAGGTCACGGAAACACGGTCACGGAAACGGGTCACAGCGGGTCGACGCGGACACCGGACGCGAGCCCGGCGGTGACGAGAGAGCGGTCCGGGACGCGGGTCCAGCCGGGGTCGTCGTCGAGCGGCTCGGACACGATCCGGATCTCGTCGACGCCCTCCCGGACGAACAGCGAGTCGCCCCAGGTCGTCGCGGCCAGGGTCGTCCCGTCGGAGGCGAGAAGGTTGTACCGGCCGGAGGTCAGGGCGGTGACGGCGGCGACGACGGCGACGAGCCCGTCGCCGAGCGGCAGTCCCTCCCGCCAGTACCGGACGGCGAGCGCGAACAGCGGCGCGGAGTCGACCGGGGCGCGGGCGTCCGGGACGCCGCTCACGTCTCCGGCCAGGTCGCGGAGCTTGGACTCGACGCCGTCGTAGTCCTCGACCTTCCCGTTGTGGCTGAACAGCCACGTCCCGGCGCGGAACGGCTGCGCGGACGACTCGTCCACGGGGAACCCGACCGTGGCGGACCGGATCGCCGCGACGGCACAGGACGCCCGGACGGCCCCGGCGATCTCCCGGAACGACTGATCGGTCCAGAGGGGTTGCGCGCGCCTGAACCGGACCGCCGCATGGTCCTGGTACCAGCCGACGCCGTACCCGTCGGCGTTGAGAAGGTTCCCCTGCGTCATCCGAGGCGCGTACGCCTGGGTCTCCAGGGAGTGCTCGCCGTCGAACACGAGCGAGTGCAGCGTCCGTTCGGGCCCCAGGTAGCCCAGGTGGCGGCACATCAGGCGCCCTCTCCGGCCGTGCGGGCACAGCGGAACCCGGAGAAGATCTGCCTGCGGATGGGGTAGTCCCAGTTCCGGAACGATCCGCGGACGGCGAGCGGGTGCGTCGCCCAGGAGCCGCCGCGCAGCACCTTGTACCCGGGCCCGAAGAACACCTCCGAGTACTCCTTGTAGGGGAAGGACCGGAAACCGGGGTAGCCGTGGAAGTCGGACGACGTCCACTCCCACACGTCGCCGAGCATGCGCCTGACCCCGTACGCCGACGCACCCGACGCGAAGGAACCGGTCTCGGACGGGCGGAGCGTCCGCTGCCCCAGGTTCGCGCGGCCCTCGTCGTAGACCTCGCCCCACGGGTACGTGCGGGACCGGTGGGTCTCCGGGTCCCAGCGCGCGGCCTTCTCCCATTCCGCCTCGGTCGGCAGCCGCTTGCCCGCCCACCGCGCGTAGGCGTCCGCCTCGTACCAGCACACGTGCTGGACGGCCTCGTCGGGCGGGACGGGTTCGGTCCGTCCGAACCGGCGGCGCAGCCACTGCCCGCCCTCCCGGAACCAGAACGCGGGGGCGTGCTTGTCGCCGCGTGTGCGCCATTCCCATCCGGCCGGGTCCCACCATCGCGGGTCGTCGTATCCGCCCGACTCCATGAACGCGAGATAGGCGGCGTTGGTCACCGGTTCCGTGTCGATGTAGTACGCGGGGACGTCCACCATGTGCGCGGGACGTTCATTGTCGTACGCCCACGGATTGTCGGACGTGCCCATCTGGAATGGGCCGCCCTCGATCAGCACCTCGTCCGTCCGGGGACGTTCGACACCGTTGTGAAGCGGGTCGGGCACGGGATCCAGCAGCGCGGGGGCGCCTTTCCGTAGCTGGTGGGTCGCCAGCATGGTCTCGTCGTGCATGTGCTCGTGCTGGACGACCATTCCGTACACGAAGCCGTCCGAGGTCAGCGGGTTCGTCGGGTCGAACCGCACCGACGACAGCGAGTCGAGCACCTTGGCGCGGACCGTGCCGATGTAGGCGCGCGCCTCCTCCGGGGTGAGGAGCGGCAGGGAGGGGCGTTCGGCGCGCGGATGCTCGAACGCGTCGTACAGGTCGTCGATCTCCGGGCGCATCGCCTCCACGCCCGCCGCCGCGCGCAGCAGCCACAGCTCCTCGTAGTTGCCGACGTGCGCCAGGTCCCACACGAGCGGCGACATCAGCGGCGACACCTGGCCGGTGAGGTCGTCGGCGGCCAGGACGTCGGTGGTGAGGCCGAAGCTCCGGTTCCGCACCGCGCCCAGCTCGTCGGCGATCAGGTTCTTCAGGTCGTCCTCGGCGATCGCGCCGGGAGAGCTCAACGGGGCCATGTGGGTTCCTTCCTGGGTGCGGGGTCGGTTGCGCGGTCGGGCGTACCGCCGGGCGAGGGGCCGGGTGCGGGGTCGTCCGCCGGGCTGCGGCCGCGTTCCACGTAGCGGCGGGCGTACTCGTCGACCAGCGGGACCAGCCCGGACGCGCCGAGCCGCGGCAGCGCGTCCAGCGCCGCGGCGAAACAGGTTCGGGCCGCGGCGGCCAGCGCCGCGTCCGACAGCCCGCACCGGGCGGCCTCCGCCCACCGGTGCGCCACCGGCTCCGTCGCCGCCTCCGCGATCCGGGACGCGGCCGGGTCGTCGAGCAGCGCGGTGGTGACGGCGACGGGGACGGGCCAGTACGGGCCCGGCAGCGCGTCGATCATCCGCAGTTCCAGCCAGCCGCGCGGCCGGACGGGCGGGAACAGCGTGGACAGGTGGTAGGTGAGGTCGTCCTCCCCGGGCTCGCCCTTGTCGAGCCACTCCATGAAGGACATGCCGGGGTCGGTGACCCAGGCGCCGTCCGCGGTGTGGACGAGCATGACGCGGGCGTCGAGCGCGTACCGCGTCCACGCCTCGGCGGGGTCGTCGTCCGCGCCGTCCCGCAGGACGGGCAGGGTGCGGCAGGGGTCGAGCTCGGTCCAGATGCCCTGCCGGGACGAGCGCAACCCGGTGCGGCGGCCCGCGCGCAGCGGCGAGTTCGCGAACGCGGCGACCAGCACCGGGCCGAGCGCGTGCGCGAGCCGCCACCGCCGTGCCGCGTCCGGGTCGTCGGCGCCGATGTCCAGGTTGACCTGGACGGACGCGGTCGAGCACATCATCGCCATGCCCGCGTCGGGGAAGCCGCCGGAGCGGAAGTAGTCCCGCATGCACGCGTACCGGGGATGGTCGGCCTGGAACCTGGGCCGCCGGACTGGGTCGACGCCGTGCCCGGCGAGCGCCAGCCCGTCCGGGGCGAGCGCGTTCCGGACGTGGGCGATGTCGCCGTCGAGGGCGGCGTGCAGCGCGTCGAGCGCGCCGAACGGCGCGGAGCTGAGCTCGACCTGTCCGCCCGGCTCGTAGGTGATCCGGCTGCCGCCGGGCGGCGGTCCGGCCGCCGCGACGAGGCTCCGCACCCGGTCGGCGGGGACGTGCGCGGCCGGATCGTCGGTGTCGACGACGAGCCATTCGGTCTCCGCGCCGACCGTTCCGAGCGGGCCCGTCTTGAAACAGACGCCGCGTATGTGCTGGTAGACGTCGTCCACGGTCAACCGGGTCACGCGCACTCCCCGCGTAGCTTCGATAACAAGTTCGAAACCTTCCCTGCTGAACCGCATCAGGAATCCACTGATTTTCAGGAAATTCGTGAAATCTCCATGAACGTCACTGTCCGCAAGGATCACCGTTACCTTCCGTGCCATTCGACGTACCGCCCGATCACCGACTTCTCAGGCGTTGAGCGGAGGCGCTAGAGTCCCTCGACCAGACGTGTGCACCCGGACAGGAGGGCCACATGCGCGCGGACACGGGCTCGCTCTACGACGCGCACGGCGACCGCCTCTACGCCTACTGCTGGTCGCTCCTTGGAGACCGGCACGCGGCGGCTGCGGTCCGCGACACGTTCACCGCGGCCGTCCACCATCCGCCCCGCGGCGACCGCGTGCTCTGGCTGTACTCGCTGGCACGGGCGGTCTGCGCCGAGCACGGCGCGTTCACCGCCGTCAACGGCCCCACCCGCACCCGCGGAGCGGCCGGGGCGGCCCGCGGCGCCTCGCTGTTCCCCGCCGCGGACCCGTTGCTGCACGCCGCCGGGACCCTGCGCGCCGACCACCGCGAGGTCCTGCTGCTGTGGGCGGGCGAATGGCTCGAACCGCATGACATCGCCCTCGTCGTCGGCATCGCGCCCGACACGGTCGCGCAGCTCCTCCACGCCGCCAGGACGCGGTTGGAACGCGCCGTTCTCGAGCTGCTCATGCGGACGCCTGCCGGATCCCGGCACGACCTGTTCCCCCTCATCGCCGCGTTCGAGAAGGGCAGGCTGCCCCAGCTCCTCGCCCGGCGGGCGCCGTCGCGCGCCCCCGACGGGCTGCGCGACCGGGTCCTCGCCGCCTGCGCGGAGGAGGTCACCCGGCCGCTGCCGAGCGTCACGGCCCCGAGCCCGCTCATCGTGTTCGGCGCGGAGAAGGCCCGTTCCGGGAAGGGCCGCTACCGTGCGCGTCGCGGGGAGTCCGGCGGCGTCTCCAAGGGTCTCGGCGCGGCGGCGGGCGTCGCCGCGTCGGCCGCCGCGATCTTCGGCCTGGTGGCCACCTGGCCGTCGGCCAAGGGCGGCGGCGGTGGCGCCGCCGCGCTCGTTCCGACGGCGAGCGGCGGTCAGACGAGCTCCGCGTCGCTGAAGACGGGCGCACCCGAGTTCCCCCTGCCCGAGTTCACCGGATCGGAGCGTGTGGACGGCGGGGCGCGGGCGTCGTCGGACGGCGGCCCGGCCACGACCAGCACCGGCGTCCCGCCGTGGCGCGACGGCTCGGAGCCGGGTTCTCCGGCCCCGGGGTCGGCCCCGGCGTCGGCGTCCACCTCGGCGGTCGCGCCGGCGCCGTCCGGCAGGTCGCCGGACGGCCAGAAACCGGCGAAGCCAACGAAACCGGTGAAAACGCCGACCACGCGGCCGAACACCCCGTCCACCCCGCCGGACGACGGGTCGCCGACCACTCCCCCGGACCCCGGCCCGACGACTCCCCCCGACAACGGTTCCTCCGGCCCGACCACGCCACCGACCGACCCGCCCACGGACCCGCCCACGGACGCCCCGGACGGGCCCAGCCCCAGCCCGACCACCAATCCGACCCCGTCGCCGGATTCCGAGTCGGGCCAGGGCTGACGCTCCCGGCTCCGGCGACGGGTGCCGCACGGCCCCGTCGCCGATGACGCTCGCCTACACCCCAGCGGCGCCGTCGACCGGGGTGTTGCCCCGGCGGACGGGCAGGGCCGCGAGGACCGCGACGGCCGCGACCACTCCGGCGACGGTGAGGGCGTTCTGGAAGCCGTCCATGAACGCCAGGTGGCTTCCGGTGGTGATGGCCTCGGCGGCCGGGGCGGGCGTGCCGGGCGGGACGGGCGCGACGCCCTGCGAGACGATCCCACCCTGTCCCGCGAGTTGCTCCGCCGCCGGGGCGGGGACGCCCGCGTCCGTCAGCCGCCCGAACAGCACGTCGCCGACCTTGGTGGACAGCAGCACGCCGAGCACGGAGGTGCCGAGGACGCCGCCGAGCTGCGAGGCGGTCTGCTGGAGCCCGCCCGCGACACCGGCGAGATGCGCGGGGGCGTTGCCGACGATGGCCTCCGTCCCGGCGACGATGACCATTCCGAACGCCAGCCCGATCAGCACGAACCACGGCCACAGCTGGACGTAGGGGGCGTCGACCCCGATACGCGACAGCCCGAACATCGCGGCCGCGGTGAACGCCATGCCGAGCACGAGCGGCACCCTCGGTCCGTACCGGTTGGTCAGCGTGCCCGCGAGCGGTGAGGCGACGATGAACACGCCGGTCATCGGCAGCATCCGGACACCCGCGTCCACCGGGCTCATCCCGTGCACCTGCTGCAGGTAGAGGGTGATGAAGAAGACCGTCCCGAACATGCCGAAGAAGCCGAGGATGATGAGCCCGGTCGCCGCCGACAACGACACCGACCGGAACAGCCCGAGCGGCAGCAACGGACGCTCGACCCGCAGCTCGTTCCAGACGAACGCGACGAACAACACGACCGACACGGCGAACGACACGAGCGGGACCGTGTCCCCGAAGCCGTCCTCACCCGCCTTGATCAGGCCCCAGACGAGGCCGAACAGCGCGCCGGTGAGCAGGGCGACGCCGGGCAGGTCGAACGAGCCCACGGCGCCCTCGTCCTTCGACTCGCGGATCACCCACAGGCCGACCAGGAGCGCGATCACGCCGAGCGGGGCGTTCAGGAAGAACACCGACTCCCAGTTGACGTTCTCGACCAGCAGACCGGCGACGATCGGGCCGCCCGCGATGGAGATGCCGACCGTGGAGCCCCAGATGCCGATGGCGGCGTTGAGCTTGTCGGCGGGGAAGGTGTTGCGCAGGATGGCCAGGCTCGCCGGTTGCAGGAGCGCCCCCGCGAAGCCCTGCACGACGCGCCAGAAGATGACCATCCCGAGGCCGCCGGACAGTCCGATCAGCACCGAGGAGACGGCGAAGCCGATGACGCCCGCCAGGAACGTCCGCTTGCGTCCGAACCGGTCGGCGATCTTCCCGGCCGGGATCAGCGTGACGGCGAGCGCCAGCAGGTAGGCGTTGGTGACCCACTGGAGACCGGACAGGCTCGCCCCGAGGTCCTTGGCGATCGCCGGGTTGGCGATCGCGACGACGGTCGCGTCGAGCCCGACCATCATCACGCCGAGCGCGACCGCGACGAGGGTGAGCCAGGGATGGCCGTGCCCGTTTCTGGCGGGACGGCCGCGGGCCCGGTCGCGCGGGGGTGTGTGGACGGCGCCCGGTTCGATCGTCGTCTCGGCGCCTGGGAACTGACTCATGTGGGACCTCCGGTTGGGCAGGGCATCAAATTGTCACAGCATGACACTTGTCGTCAACCGCCTTCAGTCACGCCAAGACATGATTCAGATCACGACATAGGTCACCACCTGACGCTTGGCTGGAGATCGCCCGCTGGTTACACTTCGCACATGACCGCGACCGCCCATGAGCCCGGCGCAGCCGACACCGGGCCCCAGCCCCCGGGCAGGCGCGAACGCAAGAAGCAGCGCACCCGTGAGGCGCTCGTCGACGCCGCGTTCGCGCTCTTCGCCGAGAAGGGCTTCGACGCCACCACCGTCGAGGAGATCGCCGACGCCGTGGACGTCTCGTCGCGCACGTTCTTCCGCTACTTCGCCTCGAAAGAGGACGTCGCGCTCACCTTCCAGGAGGAGCAGACCCACGCCGTCATCGACGCGCTGGCCACGCGTCCCGCCGACGAGCCGATCATGACGGCGCTGCGCCACACGGTCGTGGGCATCGCCCGCGCCTGCGAGAACGGCGAACTCGGCTTCGATCCCCAACGGTTCGAATGCCTGCACCAGATGATGCGCGACAGCCCGTCCCTCATGGCGGGCAGCCTGGAACGCGCGCAGAAGAAGCAGGCTCTGATCACCCAGGTCATCGGGGAACGGCTCGGCCTCGACCCCGCCACGGACCTGCGCCCGCACGTCATCGCCTCCGCCACGATGTGCGGCTTCCAGTCCGCCGCCGAAGCCGTGCGCCGGTTTCCCGGCGCGTTCGGCTCGGTCTCCGAGGCGGTCGACCAGGCCTTCGCCGTGCTCGAGCAGGGCCTCAACGAGCGACCCCACCCGCATCGGGAAGGCTAGGACGGCTCCTCGCGGAAGGGGCGGCGCGCGTCGGCGCGCGGCCTTCTGTCCGAACTGAATTCACACCGAAAAACCATTCAAGGCCGACTGATTGTCCGTGGACACCGGGCGGTTCTACATTCCGGGCATCGGGGTGACCACCTCCCCCTCGTCTCCCCACCCCCAGGAGAGCCCGAATGGCACGCAAACAGCTTGTGCTGGGCATCGCCGCCGCATCGAGCCTCGTCGTGGCGCCGGCGATCCCGGCGCACGCGGGGTCGTACTCCGCGACCGTCCCGCCGCGGACGGCGCCCCCCACCCCCGCGCCGCAGCCGGTGGAACGTGCCGCCGGCGTTCAGAAGCAACTGAAGATGTCGCTCGGTTCCAGGTTCGGCGGCGCGTGGGTCGAACACGGCTCCAAGGTCGTGGTCGCCACCACCGACGCCGCGTCCACCGCCAAGATCAAGGCGGCGGGCGCCACCCCGAAACTGGTGAAGTTCGACGCCGGCGCCCTCGACTCGGCGCACGCCACGCTGAACCGGCACGCGAGGTCGGCGCCCAGGTCGGTGGCGTCGTGGTACGTCGACGCCGAGACGAACCGGGTCGTCGTCCAGGCGTCCTCCACCTCGGCGGCGCGGCGGTTCGTTCAGGCGAGCGGTGTCGACGCCGCGAAGGTCCAGATCGTCCGTTCGACGGCCCGGCCCCGGCTGGTCCACGACATCGTCGGCGGCGAACGGTACTGGACGACCCAGTACGGCTGCTCCGTCGCCTTCTCCGTGGACGGCGGGTTCCTCACCGCCGGGCACTGCGGGAAGCAGGGCGAACGGACCGAGGGCGGCAACCGGGTCGCGCAGGGCACGTTCGGCGGTTCCTCGTTCCCGGGCGACGACTACGCCTGGGTGGACACCAACGACCAGTGGACGCCCACGCCGAAGGTCAACAAGCACGACGGCACGTTCCAGACGATCCGGGGCGCGGTCGAGGCGCCGGTGGGCACCCGCGTGTGCCGGTCGGGCGGCACGACCAGCACGCAGATCTGGTGCGGGCCCATCAAGCAGCGCAATGTGACCGTCAACTACCAGGAGGGCGCGGTCTCCGGCCTCATCTCGGCCGGCATCTGCGCCGACCCCGGCGACTCCGGCGGCGCGCTGTTCACCGAGGAGGGCCAGGCTCAGGGCATCACGTCCGGCACCTCGGGCTCCTGCGACAACGGCCAGGACAGCCGCGACGTGACGTACTTCCAGCCGGTCTCGGAGGTCCTGCAGATCCTCGCCCGGGACGGTCGCGAACTGGTCACCGAGGGCGGCGGCCCCGGTCCGGGCGCGTGCGGCGAGTACGACACCAAGCTGACCGGCTCGCTCACATCCGGCGGCAGCGACTACCAGCCGGGCGACGGCTACACCACGACGACCTCCGGCGCGCACACCGCGTGCCTCGACGGCCCCGACGGTGTCGACTTCGACGTCTACCTCCAGAAGTTGAACGGCGGCACCTGGCAGACCGTCGCGTACTCGATCAGCCCGACCCCTGACGAGACCATCGACTACAACGGCACCGCGGGCACGTACCGGTACCGCGTCCACGCCTACGGCGGCAACGGCGACTACCACTTCGGGTTCAGCCGCCCGTAACGTCCGCGAACTTCCCCGGCCGTCCCTCCCCAATCTGGGCGGCCGGGGAGCTTTCCCTGTGTCGCGGCGCCTGCGCCACTAATCTGGACCCCCGACAGACGAGCCCGGACGAGCCAGGACGAAGGTGTGCCAGTGACCGAGCAGGAACCGATCCTCAGCGACGGGGTCATCATCGAGTTCATCGATGGCAAGGACGTCCCCGTCGAGCACAAGGACTTCGGTGACCGGGCCGTCGTCATGCGCGACGCGAAGAACCCGGAGGGCCCGATCCTCTACTTCACCGAGGCCGAGTGGGACGCCTTCATCGCGGGCGTCAAGGACGGCGAGTTCGACGACCTCTTGGAAGACCCCACCGAGGCTCCCTGACCGGCGTCAGCCACGGGCGCGCCAGCGGGCGGCGAGGTCCCGTTCCGCCTCGGCGCTCAGGTCGCCCCACAGCCGGAGCCGGGCGAGGCCGCCGTCCGGGTGGATGTCGACGCGGACGGCGGTGACCTCGGGCGATCGGAGCCGGAAACGGTGCCGGGTGTCGGGCCGGAGACGGGTGCGGGGAATGAGGACCAGCGGCGACGCCCGCTCGTCCGGCGGCGGCCACTCGTCGAAGCCGACGAGCTCGAACTCGGCGGGCGCGTTGAACTTCAGGTTCGTCGTGTCGATCTCCGCGAGCCTGATGCTCCCCCGGCCCGCGAGGGCGATCAGCGCCCAGTCGTTGCCCCCGCCGCGGCGGCGGGCGGTCTCCCACCCCTCGGCCTGGGTGCGGGCCGGGCCGGGGAACAGCATGTTGTCGGCCGACGAGTAGAACCCGTCGGAGCAGTCGCGGACGCGGGCGCCGTTCTCCAGGGCCGCCAGGTCGACGGTCAGGCCGGTCAGGAACTCCGGGTCGGGGGTGACGTGGCCGTGGACGCGGAGCCGCGCGACGCCGCCGTCCGGGAACACGCTGAGCCGCACATGGGTGAACACGCGGTCCGGTTCGGCCGCGACGAAGGCGTGTTCGGCGTCGCCCTTGAGCGCGCTCCTCGGGACGATCTCGACCCAGTCGGCGTGCGACAGCTCGGCGGGCGAGGGGTGGCCGTCGACGAAGCACGCCTCGACGGACGCGTGCGGCGGGAAGTTCCCCGTGAACCAGGCGGTGTCGATGACGACGCCGGCGATCCGGCCGGGCAGGCCGAGGCGGACCAGCGCCCAGTCGTGCCCGGGGCCGCGGCGCCGCGCGGTCTCCCAGCCGTCGTAGAGCTGGCCCTTCGGCCCGAAGGTTCCCGGCCGGAACTCCGGCTTCCACGGGTTGAGCAGGTTCTCCTTCGCCGCGAACGACTCGTCGCTCGCGGCGATGACCGACCCGCCGAGCGTCCGGACGGCCAGGTCCGGCAGCGAGGTGAAACCGGTCATCGCGACTCCGTTCGGTCGAGCAGGCGTCCGGTCGGCGTGGCCGTGACCGGCCTGCCGCGCAGCCACGTCGTCCGCACCACCCCCGTCAGCGTGCGGCCCTCGTACGGGGTGACGGGATGGCGGTGGTGGAGCGCGGCCGGGTTCACGGTGAAGGTCTCGTCGGCGGCGAAGGCGACGAGGTCGGCGTCGTTCCCGACGGCGATGCCGCCCTTGCCCGGGACGGCGGCGAGCGCGGCGGGCGCCTCGGACATCCACCGCGACACGGCGCGCAGGTCGTGTCCACGGGCGCGTGCGGCCGTCCAGACGACGGGGAGACCGAGTTGCAGGGACGAGATCCCGCCCCACGCGGTGGCGAAGTCCCCGCGTTTCAGTTCGGGCGCGCACGGCGAATGGTCGGTGACGACACAGGTGATCACGTCGGCGGCGAGGCCCCGCCAGAGCGGCTCGCGGTTCGCGGATTCGCGGATGGGCGGGCAGCACTTGTGCGCGGGGTCGCGTGCGTCGTCGGCGCAGAGCACGAGGTAGTGCGGGCAGGTCTCGGCGGTCACGGGCAGCCCGTCCGCCCGCGCCTTGGCGAGGACGTCCACGCAGTCGGCGGCGGACACGTGCAGGATGTGCGCGCGCACGCCCGTCTCCTCCACCAGCCGGACGGCCTGTTCGACGGCGAGGCGCTCGGCGGACGGCGGACGTGAGGCCAGGAACTCCGGATATCCCCCGCCGGTCGGCGACGACAGCGACGCGGGGTCCTCCGCGTGGACGACGGCGAGGCCGCCGAACGAGGCGATCTCCCGGAACGCCGCCCGCATCTCCTCGACGGACAGGGCCGGGAACTCGGGAACGCCCGAGTCGGACATGAAGCATTTGAAGCCGAAGACGCCCAGGTCGTGCAGCGGGCGCAGGCTGGGCACGTTGCCCGGGACGGCGCCGCCCCAGAACCCGACGTCCACCGCGCACGCGCCCTGCGCCGCCTCCCGTTTCACGGCCAGCGCGGCCGGGTCGACGGTCGGCGGGACGGAGTTCAGCGGCATGTCGACGAGGGTGGTGACCCCGCCGGACGCGGCGGCGCGGGTCGCGGTCGCGAAGCCCTCCCATTCGGTGCGGCCCGGCTCGTTGACGTGCACGTGCGTGTCGACGAGGCCGGGCAGCAGCGCGATGTCGCCGAGGTCGACGGAGGCGCCCGCCGGGAGGTCGGCGCCGTGCGGGTGGACGCCGCTGATCCGCCCGTCGCGGACGGACACGGCGGCGGGGCGCTCACCGTCCGGCAGCACCGCCCGCCGCGACCTGATCACAAGGTCGTCCATGTCACGCCCCCCCGGACGATGTGCTCCGGCCGGACCGGCACCCGCGCCAGCGCCAGACCCGTGGCGTCGCGGACGGCGGCGACGATCGCGGGCGTGGACGACAGCGTCGGCGGCTCGCCGGCGCCGCGCAGCCCGTACGGCGCCTCCGGGTCGGGATGTTCCAGGATGTCGAGCCGCATCGGCGGCATGTCGAGGATCGTCGGGATGAGGTAGTCGGTGAACGACGGGTTCTGAACCTGGCCGTCCACCACGATGATCTCCTCCATCAGGGCGAGGCCGAGGCCCTGCGCCGATCCGCCGTGGATCTGCCCCTCCACGCCCGTCCGGTTGATGATCTTGCCGACGTCCTGGACGGCGGCGAGCTCGACGACCTTGACGAGCCCGAGTTCCACGTCCACGTCGACGACGGCGCGGTGGACGCACAGGGCGAGCTGGGTGTGGCTGCGTCCCTGCCCGGTCACGGGGTCCATCGGGACGGTCGGCCGGTGCCGGTACTCGCGGGTCCGCTCGATGACGTCGTCGCGCAGGACGTCCTCGACGGCGCCGAGCACCCCGTCCGCCCGAGAGACGATCTTCCCGCCGAGGACGGTCAGGTCGTCGCGGTCGTGGCCGCCACGGGCGAGGCGGCGGGCGGCGAGGGCGAGCAGTTCGGCGCGGACCGCCTCGCAGGCGGCCTTGACCGCGCCGCCCGACATGTACGACTGGCGGGACGCGCTGGACGATCCGGCGTCGCCGACCCGGTCGTCCGCCGGGGCGATCGTGACCTTCTGGACGCCCAGCTCCGTCCGCGCGATCTGAGCCTGGATCGTGACGAGGCCCTGCCCGACCTCCGCGGCGGCGGTGTGGACGAGCGCCGTCGCCTCACCGCCGATGACCTCCAGCCGGACACGGGCGGTGGAGTAGTCGTCGAAGCCCTCGGAGAAGCAGATGTTCTTGATCCCGACGCCGTAGCCGACACCTCGCGCGACCCCCTCGCCGCGTGTCGTCTGCGACACCCCGCCGGGCAGGTTCCGTAGGTCGGACGGGTCGAGCGGCGGCGGCAGCGGCATCGCGTCGAGCCGGGTCAGCATGTCGGCGAGCGGTGCCGGCGACTCGATGATCTGCCCGGTCGCGAGCCTCGACCCCTGCGAGACGGCGTTGCGGCGGCGGATCTCGACGGGCCCGATCCCGCAGGCCGCGCCGAGCTCGTCCATCATCGACTCGTAGGCGAAGCATGCCTGGACCGCTCCGAACCCGCGCATCGCGCCGCACGGCGGGTTGTTGGTGTAGACGCCGTAGGCGTCGATGCGGATGTTGGGGATCTCGTACGGGCCGACGCCGAGCGAGGCGGCGTTCCCGACGACGTTCCTCGTGGACGAGGTGTACGCGCCGCCGTCCAGCACGATCTCGACGTCGGCGTACAGGAGCCGCCCGTCGGCGGTGGCGCCGTACTCGTACCGCATCCGCGCCGGATGCCGGTGGACGTGCCCGAAGAACGACTCGTGCCGGTCGTAGGACATCTTGACCGGCCTGCCGGTGCGCAGCGCCAGCATCGCCGCGTGGATCTGCATCGACAGGTCCTCGCGCCCGCCGAACGCGCCGCCGACGCCCGCGAGGGTCATGTGCACCTGGTCCTCGGCGAGGCCGAGGCACGGCGCGATCTGTCTGAGGTCGTTGTGCAGCCACTGGGTCGACACGTGCAGGTCGACGCCGCCGTCCTCGGACGGGATCGCCAGTCCCGCCTCAGGTCCGAGGAACGCCTGGTCCTGGATGCCGACCTCGTAATCGCGCGTGACGACGACCTCGGCCCCGGCCCGCGCCGCCGCCACGTCACCGACGCGGACGGGTTGGTACCGGGTGATGCCGCCCAACTCCTGGACCTTCAGGCCCTCCGGGTCGGCGATCACGGCGCGGGAGTCGGTGATCGGTTCGCGGACGTCATAGTCGACGACGATCTTCGCGAGGGCGCGGCGGGCCGCCTCCGGGTGGTCGGCGGCGACCAGCGCGACCGGCTCGCCCTGGTACCTGACCTGGTCGATCGCCAGGACGGGCTGGTCCGCGGGGTGGTCGAGGCCGAAAAGCGCGCGTCCCGGGACGTCCTCGTGGGTGAGGACCGCGCGGACACCGGGCATCGCGAGCGCCGGGCCGACGTCGATCGACCGGATCAGCGCGCGGGGGTGCGGGCTGCGGAGCGTCGCGCCCCACAGCATCCCGTCCATCCACAGGTCGGAGGCGTAGGCGAACTCGCCGACGACCTTCAGCGTGCCGTCCGGGCGGAGCGGGCTGTCCCCCACGCCACCCGGCGCGGACGCGACGTCCAGCGGCGAGGTCATCGCGACACCTCCTCGGCGAGCGCCATCAGTCGGCGGTGGGCGGCGACGCCGCGCCGTCCGACCTCGTCCTCCGGGACGGTGACGAGCGTGTCGTCGGCGACGACGGTCCGGCCTCCGACCAGCAGGCGATGCAGCGGCGGAGTCGGCCCGAACACGAACGCGACGACCGGGTCGTCGACGGCGGCGTGGAAGCCGTCCATCCGCCAGAGGGCGATGTCGGCGAGCTTGCCCGGTTCGAGCGTGCCGAGCTCGTCGTCGCGGCCGAGGCAGCGGGCCCCGCCGAGCGTCCCCATCTCCAAGGCCTGCCGGGCTGTGAGGGAGGTCGGTCCGTAGCGGGCGCGCTGCATGTAGACCGCCTGCCGCAGTTCCCCGGCGAGCGGGACGAGTTCCGCGGACGCGGGGCCGTCCACACCGAGCCCGACCGTCGCGCCCTCGGCGAGGAGATGGGACACGCGGGCGATCCCGGCGCCGAGGCGGGCGTTCGAGCTTGGGCAGTGCGCCGTGCCGGTGCGGGTCTCGGCGAGCCGTTTGACGTCGGTGTCGTGGAGATGGACGCAGTGCGCGAGCCACACGTCCGGGCCGAGCCAGCCGATCGAGTCCATGTACTCGACCGGTGTCATGCCGAACTGCTCGGTGGTGTGCTCCTCCTCGTCGAGGGTCTCGGCGAGGTGGGTGTGCAGCCGGACGCCCTTCTCCCGCGCCAGCTCCGCCGAGCGGACCAGCAGTTCCCGGGTGACGGTGAACGGCGAGCAGGGCGCGACGGCGACGCGCAGCATCGAGCCGGGCGACGGGTCGTGGTACCGGTCTATCGCGGCGGCGGTCTCGGTGAGGACCGTGTCGAGGTCCTCGACGACCTCGTCCGGTGGCAGCCCGCCGCGCGACTCGCCCCGGTCCATCGAGCCGCGGCACGGGTGGAACCGGACGCCGATCTCCCGGGCCGCCTCGATTCCCGCCGCGAACAGGTCGCCGCGTCCCTTCGGGAACAGGTAATGGTGGTCGGTGGAGGTGGTGCAGCCCGACTTGGCCAGCCAGCCGAGGCCCGCGCTCGCCGCCCCGGCCACGATCTCCGCGTCCATCTTCGACCAGGGCCTGTACAGGGTCGTCAGCCACTCGAACAGGGGGCTGTCGACCGCCAGGCCCTGGCTCGCCCACTGGTAGAGGTGGTGGTGCGTGTTGACCAGGCCGGGGGTGGCGAGGCACCCGGCGGCGTCGATCAGGTTGACTTGGTCGGCCTCGTCGACGGCGGCTCGCCCGGGGCCCACGGCGGTGATGCGGTCGGCCTCGACGACGATGTGGCCGTCCGGGTACTCGTCGCCGGAGACGGTGACGACGTGGGCGTTCTCGATGACGGTCTTCGCCCTCCGCGTCATGACGCCGCCGCCTTCCGCTCGGCGGCCAGCCGCACCGCGTCGACGATCTTCTCGTAGCCGGTGCAGCGGCACAGGTTCCCCGCCAGCGCCTCGCGGATCTCGGCGTCGGTCGGCGCCGGGTTCCGCTCGATCAGGTCGTGGGACTGGACGATCAGGCCGGGCGTGCAGAACCCGCACTGGACGGCCCCCGCCTCCAGGAACGCCTCCTGGACCGGATCGAGTCGCTCGTCCCCCGGCTGCCCCTCCGCCAGGCCCTCCACCGTGCGGACCTTCCGCCCCTCCGCCTGACCGGCCGCGACCAGGCACGAACACACGGGGAGACCGTCCAGATAGACCGTGCAGGACCCGCATTCACCCTGCTCACAGGCGTTCTTGGACCCCGGCAGGCCCATCCGTTCCCGCAGCAGGAAGAGCAGGCTCTCGCCCTCCCACACATCGTCCACGACCTGGTGCGAGCCGTTGACCGTGAGGTTCACGCGCATCAGGAGGCCTCCCTTCCCAGCGAGCCCACGCTTCCGGTGGAACCCGCGCGGTGGTCGTTCCAGGCCCAGGTCAGCGTGCGGCGCGCCATCACCGACAGGGCCCGTCTGCGGTAGTCGCCCGTTCCGCGGACGTCGTCGATCGGCGACGCCGCCTCCGCCACCAGCTCACCGAACCGCCGCGCCGCGGCCTCCGACAGCGGGCCGCGGCCGTCCCAGTCCAACTCGTGCGCGATGAACGCCTCGGCGGCCGGGGCCCGGCGCGGTGTCGGCGCCGCCGAGCCGAGCCCGGTCCCGACGCGCCGCTCCCGTGGATGCAGCGCGACCGCGAACGAGCACACGGCGATCACCATCGCGTTCCTGGTGCCGATCTTGGAGAAATATTGGGGGCCGGACGCCGGGGCCGCCCAGAACGCCCGGATCAGCTCGTCCGGCGCCAGCGCGGTCCGCTTCACGCCGGTGAAGAACTCCGCGACCGGGATCATCCGGACGCCGCGCGCCGCCGACTCCGCCTCGACCACGGCGTCACCCGCCAGCAGCGGCGGATGACCGTCCCCGGCGGGCGAGGCGGCGCCGAGGTTCCCGCCGACCGTGCCGCGGTTGCGGATCTGCGGCGAGCCCACGGTCCGGGACGCCTGCGCGAGGCCCGGCAGGCTCCGTCCGAGCTCGGTGATCAGGCGGGCGTACGGGACGCCCGCGCCGACGCGGAGGCGTCCGTCCGCCGGGTCCCAGTCGGCGAGGGCGCGGACGCCGGTCAGGTCGAGCAGCGCCGCGGGCCGGCGCCGGTCGAAGTTGATCTCGACCATGACGTCGGTGCCGCCCTGGACGGGCAACGCGTCCGGCCGCTCCGCCTTGACGGCGAGCGCGTCCTGCCAGGTCGCCGGTCGTAGGAAGTCCATGTCCCTTCCCTCCTTCAGGTCCAGGCGGACGGGGCGTCCGGCGCGTCATCGGTGAGGACGGTGCCCTCGACGAGCCCGTACGGGCGGTCAGCCGCGAAGTAGACCTCGTTGTCGTTGTCCATGCCGAACGGCTCCAGATCGACCAGGAAGTGATGCCTGTTGGGCAGCGCCAGGCGTACCTCGCACAGCTCCGGGCGTTCGTCCAATACCCGGCGGCCCATCTGGAACAGCGTCTGCTGAAGCGACAGGCTGTGCGTCTCGGCGAACGCGCGCAGCAGATGGTTCCGGGCCTCGCGGTAGGACGCGTCCCAGTCCCGTGTCGCGGTGCTCCGGTGCCGCCACCGCGCGGTGACGGTCGTCGCGAGGACGCGGTCGTCGGTCGGCGGGAGCGTCGTGTACTCGTCCCGGACGAACCCGTGGAACTCGCTGCCGGTCGAGTTCAGGACGGCGAGGTCACGCAGCCCGGAGACGACCGATTCGGCGCCGCCGTCGCCGTCGCTGTGCACCAGCGCCGTGCGGACCTCCCCGCCGCTCCGGACGAACGAGTGACCGCCGGTGACGCGGTCCCACGCGTACTCGTGGATCTCCACGCGGGCATGGGTGATCGTCGGCTGCGCGTCCACGAAGTGGCGGGCGAGCAGGAGACCGAAGTCCTCGATCGTCGCTATGCCGTGCTTCTTGGCGAAGGCGAACACGGTGTTCTTCTGGCTGTCGGTGGGCAGGACCGCGGCGTTGTCACCGGACAGGTGGACGTCCTCCATGGCGCCGGAGAGGAGCACGGTGACGCTCACGTCCTTGATCCGATGGACCTCGCCGTCTCTCTCGCCGTTCCCGTCGGCGTTCCTGGTGACGCGGACGACACGCGTCTCCGCCTTCCCGTAGCGGTTGGGCCCGAGCACGATGGCCATCGGCGCTAGCTCCCTCGGTACGTCGAGTAGGCGAACGGGCTGATCAGCAGCGGCACGTGCAGATGCCCGTCCGGGTCGGTGATCGTGAACACCACGGTCACCTCGGGGTAGAAGTCCGACAGCGCGGACGTGTCGAACACCAGGCGATGCGTTCCGGCTCCCGGCTCGGCGCCCCACTCTCTGATCCGGCCGTCCTCGTCGGTGCGCGCCTCGGCCAGCGGCGTCCAGCCGCCGTCCGGGTCGCGCCGCTCCAGCCGGACGGACGTTCCCGCGGCGGGCAGCCCCCTGGCCGCGTCCAGCACATGCGTCGAAAGGCTCACCGCGCACTCCCCCGGGCCTGGTCGACGAGCCTGGCCAGCCGAAGTTCCACGATCTTCGCGAGTTCGCCCCGGACGACGGCCCGCTCCGCCACGGGGTCGTTGTCCAGGCGGTCCCGGAGGTCGCCGAGCATGTCGGCGGCGGAACGACCCGAGGCGCAGATCAGGAACACATGACCGAAGCGCTCCTCGTAGGCCCGGTTCCCCTCGACGAGGGCGGCACGCACGTCCGGGGCGGTGCCGTCCATCCCGGACTGCTCGGCGCGGGACCAGCCGTCCACCCGGTCGCCGATGCGGGGGTGCGCGGCCAGCGCCTCCACCACGTCGGGCCAGTCCAGCCCGTCCAGCGCCGCGGCCCCGGCCGCCCGCAGCTCGTCCAGATCCCGGTAGGGGCGTCCCGCGAGCGCCGCGACCCACCGGCGGGACGCGCAGCACGCCGCCAGGTCCGCATCGGTGAACCGCATCCGCCGCTCCCTTCTCGCCTGTCAGTACACACAGGCGTTCGGGAGCCGGTCGAGGGACAGGACGTCCGAAGTCCGTCGCCGGCCGTCCGCGACGCTTTGTAGGTTGCTCCATATGAAGCTGCGTGCCCTGCTCGCCATGCCGGACCTGCGGTTGGAGGTCGTCACCGGGGAGGACGCCCTGGACCGCCCGATCCGGTGGGTCGTCACCACCGACCTCCTCGACCCCGGCCGCTACCTGCGCGGGCGGGAACTCGTCCTCACCGGGCTCGTCTGGCGGTCGGGCCCGGCCGACTCCGAGACGTTCGTGCGGGCGCTCGTCGACGCGGGCGTGTCGGGCCTCGCCGCCGGTGACCTCGCGTTCGGCACCGCGCCCGACGACCTCGTCGACGCCTGCCGCCGGTACGGGCTGCCGCTGTTCAGGGTCCCCGCGGACGTGGCGTTCGCGACGGTGACGGAGGAGGTCGTCCGGCATCTGTCCGGCGCCCGCGCGGCGGACCTGACCGCCGTCCTCGACCGGCACCGCCGCCTCGTCGAGGGCACCGGGCTCGACGCCGTCCTCGACCTCGTCGACCGCGACCTCGGAATGCGCTGCCGGGTCCTCACCGCGACCGGACGGCTCGTCGCCGGTCCGCGGCCACCCGATCCCGCCGCCCTGGCCGGGGCCTTCCTCGGCGCGCCGCGGCTGCCGCACCACGTGCCCGGCCTCGACGCCTCGCTCTTCGCGGTCGCCGAGGACGCCCGGTGCCGCGCGGCCGACTGGTTCGTCGCCTGCGACGGCGACTTCGCCGACTGGCCCGCCGAGCGCCGCGCCCTCACCGGCGAACTGGCCGCCATCGTCGCGCTGGAACGGGACATGCTGGACGACCGCCAGAACGCGGATGCCCGCCGTGCCCAGGAACTCGTCACCGCCGCCGTCACCGGCGACGCGCCGACACTGGAACGCTCCGACGCACTGTCGGACACCCCACTGGTCGCGGTCGCCGCCACCGGCCGCGGCGAGCCGGGCCCGGACGAGGTGCGCGCCGTCCTCGCCGAGGTCCTCCGCGACGCGAGCCCGGTCCTCGGCCTGGTCGACGACGAGATCATCGCGCTCGTCCCCGCGACCGGACGCGATGTCGCCGCCGAGATCGAGGACGCGTTGAACGCGCTGTCACCCGGCCTGTCCGGCGGCGGCGTCGCGGTCGGGGTCGGCGACACGGCCCGAGGCCCCGACCTGCGCGGCGCCGTGGAGGAGGCCCGGCACGCGCGGCGGCTGGCCGCCGCGCGCCCGTCGCCGGTCTGCGTCGTCCGGCACCACGAGCTCGCCACGCACGTCCTGTTGCTGGCCAGTGTTCCCGAGGACGTCCGGCGGATGTTCAGGGAGCGCCTGCTGGATCCGCTGCGCGCCTACGACGAGGAGCACGGCGCCGACCTCGTCCGGACCCTGGAGACGTTCCTGCGGTACTCCGGTTCCTGGACGCGCTGCGCCGAACGGCTCCATCTGCACGTCAACTCGGTGCGCTACCGGATCCAGCGCGTCCAGGACCTCACCGGACGCGATCTGTCCCGCCTCGAAGACCGCGTCGACTTCTTCCTCGCCCTCCGGCTGGACTGAACTCATCCCTTCCCGGTGAGGGCGGTCAGGATCTCGGTGATGGACGCCTCGGCGGCCGCCTTGTCGACGCCGAGGTCGGAGAGGATTCCGCTGCCGTCCTCGAACTCCAGGAGGGCGAGGAGGATGTGCTCGGTGCCGATGTAGTTGTGGCCGAGCCGGAGGGCCTCGCGGAAGGTCAGCTCCAGCGCCTTCTTCGCGTCGGCGTCGTACGGGATGAGCTCGGGGACGCTGTCGGCCTCCGGCGGCAGGGCGGCCGTGGCGGCCTGCCGGACGGAGTCGAGCAGGACGTCCTGCGCGAGGATGGCCTTGGCCGCGACCGCGTCCGGCTCCGCCAGCAGCCCGAGGACGAGGTGGGCCGGGCGCATGTGGTCGTTGCCCGCGGCCTTGGCCTCGTTCATCCCCGCGACGATGACGTTGCGGGCCCGCGGCGTGAAGCGGGAGAAGCCCTCGGACGGGTCCAGGTTCGGGGCCGTCAGGCCCTTGGGCACGAACCGTTTCTGCGCGGCCTGCTTGCTGACCCCCATGCTCTTGCCGATGTCCGTCCAGGACGCGCCGGAGCGGCGGGCCTGGTCGACGAAGTGGCCGATGAGGTGGTCGGCGACCTCACCGAGATGCTCGGCGGCGAGGACCGCGCTGGTGAGCTGTTCGAGGGTGTCGGTGTGGACGTTCTTGATGGTGGCGATCAGTTCGTCGAGCCGTATCTGGCCGGCCGCCGGAATGGGTTCCGTCATGCGTCAACCATAGGTTGACGCGCTAGGAACGTCAACCTGTGGTTGACGATCAGCGTTCAGACCTCGGGGACGCCGCCGGGCGCCGCGGTCGTCGGGGCGGGAGCGGGCGAGTTCGTCACCGTCGGCACGACCGGTCGCACCGGCTCCTCGTCCCGCGACCCCGAGTTCCACCACCAGAGGGCGAATGAGATCGCGAACAGCACCAGGACGCCCGCGAGCACCTGGAACACCGCCAGGCGATGGCTCGGCTCACCGCGTCGGCGGCGCCGGAACCGGGCGCCGGTCGGGCCGCGCGCCGCCCGTGCGGCGCGGCGGGCACGGCGCCGTTCGCGTCCACCGGGCGGGCGGGCCCGCTCTCGCGCGGACGGCTCGGTGAACGTGGCGCTCCTGACGAAGTCGTCGTCGAACACGGGCTCGTCGAAGTCTGCGGCCATAGGGATCTCCGGCGCGGGGGCGGCGGTCGGCTTCCAGGCTAGTCCACGATCCGGACGTCGATCGGTCGTCGCCGGGCCCGACGGCACCGGCGCGGTGGTCGGCACCGGGCCGTGCTGACGCGCCGGTAACGTACGGAGACTAAGGTCTAGTTACATCAACGGCATCAAGGGGACGCCGGCGCGCCCGGCGTCCCTCGGCTGACGGGAGAGGTGTGTGGGCAGGGGCCGGTGTGGGTGAAGCAGTCGAATCGGGGGCGTCACGGCGCGGCGGCGACGATCCGTTGCGGGTGGCACTGCTGTCGTACCGGAGCAAGCCGCACTGCGGCGGCCAGGGCGTCTACCTCCGGCATCTGACCAGAGAACTCGTCGACCTCGGGCACACGGTGGAGGTGTTCTCCGGGCAGCCGTATCCCGAGCTGGACCGGGACGAGATCGTCCTCACCAAGATCCCGAGCCTGGACCTGTACCGGGACGAGGACCCGTTCCGCACCCCGTCCCTCCACGAGTTCCGCGACTGGGTGGACGTCCTGGAGTTCGCGCACATGCGGACGGGCGGCTTCCCCGAGCCGCTGACGTTCAGCCTGCGGGCGCTGCGGACGCTGCGCCGGCGGCGGCGCGACTTCGACGTCGTCCACGACAACCAGGTCCTCGGCCTCGGCAACCTCGGCATCCCCCGGCTCGGGCTGCCGCTGGTGACGAGCATCCACCATCCGATCAGCGTCGACCGGCGCATCGAGCTGGAGGCGGCCCGCGGCCTGAAGGAGCGGCTCGGCAAGCGCCGCTGGTACGGCTTCGTCGCCATGCAGTCGCAGGTGTCGCGGCGGATCGGGACGGTCCTGACGGTGTCGGAGTCGTCCAAGGTCGACATCGTCAAGGACTTCAAGGTCGATCCGCGCGACATCGAGATCCTGCCGCTCGGCGTGGACACCCGGATCTTCCATCCGCGCGGGCCGCGCGTCCCCGGCCGGATCGTCGCGATGGCCAGCGCCGACGCCCCCATCAAGGGCGTGGACGTGCTGCTGCGCGCGGTCGCCAAGGTCGCCACCGAACGGGACGTCCACGTGATCGTCGTGAGCCGGCCGCGCAAGGACGGCCCGACCGAGAAGCTGGCGCGGGAACTGGCGCTCGGCGAGCGGGTCCGGTTCGTCAGCGGCATCAGCGACCAGGAGCTGGGCGAGCTGATGGCGTCCGCGGAGATCGCCGTGGTGCCGTCCCGCTACGAGGGGTTCTCGCTGCCCGCCGTGGAGCACATGGCGTCCGGGACACCGCTCGTCGCGAGCCGCGCCGGGGCGCTGCCCGAGGTCGTCGGCGACGCGGCCGTCCTGGTCGCGCCCGGGGACGCCGAGGAACTCGCCGCCACGCTGCACCGGCTGCACGACTCCGCCGCCGAACGCCAGCGGCTCGGCGCCGCCGGGCTCGCCCGCGTCCAGAAGCGGTTCGCCTGGCCCGCGGTGGCCAGGGCCACGGTCGAGCACTACCGGACGGCGCGGGACCGCACGCGGGCGCGGGCCAAGTGAGGGAACGCCTTCCCGGCGCCCCCCGGACGGAAGGAGCACCACCCTGCTGACCGTGGACTTCCAGCGGTTCCCCGTCGAACCCGGAGACCGCGTCCTCGACATGGGCTGCGGCGCCGGACGGCACGCCTTCGAGCTGTACCGCAGGGGCGCGCACGTCGTGGCGTTCGACCAGGACGCCGACGAGCTTGCCGGGGTGGACACCATGTTCGGGGCCATGCGCCTCGAAGGCGAGGTGCCGGCGGGCGCGACCGCCGAGACGGTGCGGGGCGACGCGCTCGACCTGCCGTTCCCGGACGACCACTTCGACGCGATCGTCGCGTCGGAGGTGCTGGAGCACATCCCCGACGACATGCGGGCGATGCGCGAACTGTTGCGCGTCCTCAGACCGGGCGGCAAGCTGGCGGTGACCGTGCCGAGCTGGTTGCCGGAGCGGGTGTGCTGGGCCCTGTCGGAGGACTACCACACCGCGCCCGGCGGGCATGTGCGGATCTACACGCGCGCCGAGCTGGAGGCCAAACTGAAGTCGGTCGGGTTCAGGGTCGGCGGTCACCACCACGCGCACGGCCTGCACGCCCCCTACTGGTGGATCAAGTGCGCGGTCGGCGTGAACAACGACGACCACCCGCTCGCCAAGGCCTATCACCAGGTCCTCGTCTGGGACATCATGAAACGCCCCCTCGCCACCCGCCTCGCCGAACGCGTCCTGAACCCGCTGATCGGCAAGAGCGTCGTCGTCTACTTCGCCAAGCCCCCGGGCGCGAAGTCGGGAGGGTCCGCCCCGACCGAGGAGACGGCGGATGCGGTCTGAGACCGTCCCGCCCGCGCTGCCGGGGGTGGTGTCGCGGGACGACATCGTCGCGACGGCGCGGAGCATCGTCGCGCAGCAGGAGGCGTCCGGCGCGATCCCCTGGTTCGCGCCGACGGCCGGGGTGCCGGGCCATGTGGACGCCTGGAATCATGTCGAGGCGGCGATGGCGTTGACCGTCGCCGGGTTCGGCGCGGAGGCGCGGCGGGCCTACGAGTGGCTGCGCGGCGTCCAGCGGCCGGACGGGTCCTGGCCCGCGAAGTGGGTGCTGGGCGAGGTCACCGAGCCGGGCGGCGAGTCCAACCACGCCGCCTACGTGGCGGTGGGCGTGTGGCATGAGCTGGTCCTGACCGGCGACGAGGAGTTCGCCCGGCACATGTGGCCGGCGGTGCGGCGCGCGATCGACTTCACGCTCGGGCTCCAGACCCGGCGCGGAGAGATCATCTGGATGCGGCACGAGAACGGCGGCGCGTCCGACCACGCGCTGCTCACCGGCTGCTCGTCGATCTACCAGTCGCTGCGTTGCGCGGTGGCGCTGGCCGAGCATCTCGGCGAGCCGCAGCCGGAGTGGGAGCTGGCCGCCGACCAACTCGGGCATGTCGTCGCCGCGCATCCGGAGGCGTTCGCCGACAAGAGCCGCTGGTCGATGGACTGGTACTACCCGGTGCTCGGCGGGCCCGTCCGCGGCGAGGACGCGGAGCGGCGGTTCGCGGACGGCTGGGACACCTTCGTCGTGCCGGGCCTCGGCTGCCGCTGCGTGTCCGACCAGCCGTGGGTGACGGCGGCGGAGAGCTGCGAACTGGTGCTGGCGCTGGACGCGGCGGGCGACCGCGACCGGGCGCTGGAGCTGTTCGCGACCGTCCAGCATCTGCGGCACGAGGACGGCTCGTACTGGACGGGCTGGCAGTTCGAGAACCGGCGGCACTTCCCCGGCGACCGGTCCACCTACACGGCGGCGGCGGTGATCCTCGCGGCGGACGCGCTGGCCGACGCCTCCCCCGGCGCCCGCCTGTTCAAGGAGATCGCGGGCCGCCCGCTGGGGCCGTGCGCCGCCTCCGATCCCGCCGCCTGCGGATGCGCCCTGGTCACGGTCGCCCGGAGGTGAGCGGGTCCGCGTCGCCGGTGCGGCGCAGGACGCGGAGCGAGCCGACCGCGCCGCGCTCCTCGAACGCGCCGCTGGCCAGGGCCCGCAGGTAGAGGTGGTACGGGGCCTGCCCGCCGTCCTCCGGGTCGGGGAAGACGTCGTGGATGACCAGTGCCCCGCCGACGGCGATGTGCGGCGCCCAGCCCTCGTAGTCGCCCCGCGCGTGCTCCTCCGCGTGGCCGCCGTCGATGAACAGCAGCGCGAGCGGCGTCCGCCAGAGCGCCGAGACCGTGCGGGACTGCCCGACGACCGCCACCACGTGGTCCTCCAGGTCCGCCGCGGCGATCGTCGCGCGGAACGTGGGCAGCGTGTCCATGCGTCCGGTGCGCGGGTCGACGAGGGACGGGTCGTGATGTTCCCAGCCCGCCTGGTTCTCCTCGGAGCCGTGATGGTGGTCGACGGTGACCACGAGGGTCCCGGCGGCCTTGGCGGCGGCGCCCAGGTAGACGGCGGACTTCCCGCAGTAGGTGCCGACCTCCAGGAGCGGTCCGGTGCCCGCGAGGCGCGTCCCGTACTCCAGGGCCGTCTCGTAGAGGGCGAGTCCCTCGTCGTCGGGCATGAAGCCCTTGGCGGAGCGCGCGGCCCGCAGCAGATCGGGCGGCATCTCCGGGACGGGACGGGCGGCCGTCCCCGGACCGGTGGACGCCTCGGTGTCGGTCATCGGTCTCCCTCCGTCCGGGCACCATATCCAAGTGCCATGAACACGCGACGAACCCCCTATTCCAAACCAAGAACGGAGAAGTCGATGCGAGTACGAGTGGATCCGCTGGTGTGCGAGGCGAACGCGGTGTGCGTGGGGCTCGCGCCCGAGGTCTTCGACCTCGATGACGATGACGTGCTGCACGTCCTGCTGCCGGACGTTCCGCCGCAAGAGCGCGACCGCGTGCGGCACGCGGTGCGCTCCTGCCCGAAGGCGGCCCTGAGCATCGAGTCTGTTGACACAGACAACACCTGACTCGGAATCCAGGTAAGCCGAAAAGCCTTGTGGCAAGCACCAATGTACCTCTGACCATGGAGACTGTAGACTTTCACAACACCTGAACCCCCGACGCCATACGGAGGCTCCATGGCACGCGCCGCGGTACTGCACGCGTTCGGCGACAGCGAACTCGGACTACACGACGACGTATCGACGGTCGGGCCGGGCCCCGACCAGGTGAAGGTCCAGATCAAGGCGACCGGTGTGTGTCACACCGACCTGCACCTGATCAGGGGCGTGCTGCGGCAGGGCCTGCCGATGATCGTGGGCCATGAGGGCGCCGGGGTCGTGACGGAGGTCGGCGACCGGGTGACGGACGTCCGCCCCGGCGACCACGTCGTGATCAGCTGGATGCCCGACTGCGGCGAGTGCGCCGAATGCCTGCGCGGCCAGCCGTACCTGTGCCTGACCCTGCGGAACGCGGCGCGCACGGACCCCCGGTTCGAACTCGGCGACGGCACCCCCGCGTACGGCATGTCGGGCATCGGCACCTGGGCGGAGGAACTCGTCACCCACCACCGCAGCGTGATCAAGGTCGCCGAGGACGTCCCGTTCGAGTACGCGGCGCTGCTCGGCTGCGGCGTCCCGACCGGCGTCGGAGCGGTCGTCAACACGGCGAAGGTGGCGCCGGGCTCGACGGTCGCGGTCGTCGGCGCGGGCGGCGTCGGCCTCTCGGTCATCCAGGGCGCCCGGCTGGCGGGCGCGTCCGCGATCCTGGCGATCGACCCGAACGAGGCCAAGCATCCGATCGCCGAGCGGTTCGGCGCCACCCACGCCGTGACGCCGGACGGGCTGGAGGAGGCCGTGGAGCGGCTCACCGGCGGCGCGGGCTTCGACTACTCCTTCGAGGTCGTCGGCAAGTCCGTCGCGGTCACCACTGCGTGGAACGCGACAAGGCGCGGCGGCGAGGTCATCATGGTCGGCGCGGGCGCCGCCGACGACATCTGGAGCCTGCCCACGTCCGCGCTGCTGTTCGAGGGCAAGACCCTCAGGTCGGCGGTGTACGGGAGCAGCGACCTCCGGCGTGACATCCCGCGGTTCGTCGACCTGTGGCGGGCGGGACGGCTCGACATCGAGGGCCTCATCACCAGCCGGATCGGCTTCGGCGACCTCAACGACGCCGTCCGCACCCTCGCCGAGGGCAAGGCGATCCGCCAGATGGTCGTCTTCGACTGAACGGCCGTTATTTCGGACACGACCTAATGTCGGCCGCACCTGGGCCGTAATTGGGGCGGCGTTTTCTCCCGTCGGGGTGGGGCACCAGGCGATCGCCATACCCCCACCGGGAGGAGACGCCGTCCATGAGGACCCGATACCGGCCGCACATCGGCATCGTCGGCCTCATCTATCTTGTCATCGGCCTGTTCGTGGCCTTCGACCGCGACTACATCGACGCGGACCTGATCCGCCGCGTCGGCAGTGCCCTACTGGCCGTCTTCCTGTGGTTCCTGATTCTGCTGGGCGTAGACCTACACATCCGCGCGTAGTTTCGCAGTCCCGGCCCACTTCGCTCACCTTGCGGCTCGCTACGTGACCGGGCCTGGGCGAACGCGACATCGTTTCGCGATCCGCCCGGTTCCGCTCACCTCCGGCGTCGCCGCACCGGGCGGGTAACGCGTTCGCGCGGGGCTGAGGCCACGTCGAGATCAGGCCCTGGTCAGAGGTCCGGACACGGGCCGTCGTCACCCCGCCGAACGACGGCCCGTGTCCGCTACGACAGACCCGCCTCGCGTTCCGGCCATAGACCGCAGAGTGCGTAAAGGGTTACCTTCCGCACATGACGACGAAGAACTGTAGTTGTGGACACGGCGGCGGCTGCTCCTGCCCGAAGGGATGCTCCTGCGGCTGCAACGGCTGACCCTACTTCGGGACGGGCGCGTACCAGAGCAGAGGGACCTCGGCGCGGGTGTCGTCCACGACACCGGTCGCCACGACGGCGGGGCCCAAGGTGGTCACCTCGGTGAGGCGCTGGTCGCCGGGGCCCGACAGACCCGGAACCCGGACGCGGCGCCAGGTGACACCGTCGGCCGACGCGAGGACGGCCCCGTCCTGACCCGAGGCGCTCGCCGTCACGACGAACCCGCTCGTCGTCGCGGTGACGGCGGTGGCGGCGACGTTCGCGCCGAGGCTCCGCGGCGCCCAGGTCATACCGCCGTCCCCGGACACCAGGGCCGTGGAGTCCGCGCCGATCGCCACCAGGACGTCACCGTGGGCGGCGACCTCCGTGAGCGGAGCCGGGGCGAGCCCGGGCGGTAGCTTCGCGGGCGTCCAGGCCGTCCCGTTCTGCGACGTCCACACGGCCGGTGCCGTACCGCGGCCGCCGACCGCCACATAGCCGCGCACCGTCGCCGTCACATCGGCCGGAGCGCCGTCCAGGACGCTCCGCCGCCACGCGGCGAGATCCGTGGAAAGCCACGCCGATCCGGCGCCGACCGCGACATGGCCGGCCGGTCCCGCGGCGACGGCCACGGGCGGCGGGCCGCCGGGGAACGGGGACCGCCGCCACACCGCCCCGTCCTGTGACGTCATCGCCAGCGGGCCGGGCGCCGCGCCGGAGGTGCGTCCCACGGCGAGCCAGCCCCGGTCTCCGCGGACGACGTCCGAGAGCCATCCCGGCGTGGCCGGGAACCGGGCTCTGGTCCACGCGCGGCCGTCGGGGGCGGACCAGATCGCGGCGCCCCCGTTCGTGGCGCCCACCGCGACGACGCGGCCGGGCCCCCCGGCGAGCGACCGGATCGAGCGGTCCGGACGGACGGCCCCCGGAACCGTCCGCAGGTCGACGCCCGACAGGTAGGCGTCGACGCCCTGCCGTCCGGAGATCAGGAGCGTGCCCGCGGACACCGTCAGGCCGCTGGTTCCCACCGCCGCCGGGACGGTGCCGCCCGGACGCCAGGCGCGGCCGTCGTCGCTGCGCAGGACGGCACGGGCACCCCTCGCGCCGCGGACGACGACCGCGAGACCGTCGCGGGTGCCGTCGAACCGCTCGATGCCCGAACCGCCGAACCGGCTCGCGGCCTGCCACCGCAGCCCGTCCGCCGAGGTGAACAGCACCCCGTACTGGCTGATCTTCCGCTTCTTCTTCCGCCGGACCACCTGCCGGGCCTCCCGGACGGTCGCGAACCCGCCCGGTCCGACCGTGAGGCCCTTCGTCGGGCCGTAGGAGCGCTGGGCCTGCGGCACCGTGACGGGCGTCCAGGTCCGTCCGGCGTCGGTGGAGCGCCAGAGGCCCTCGCCGAGCACCGTGCGCGCGACCTTCTTCCGGCCCTTCCGCACGGTGACCCGACGCGCGTGCGTGCCGTGCGCCACGAGCACGTCGCCGTGCGCGGCGACACGGTCGAGGCTCGTGACACCGTTGAGCCCCTCGACGCGCTGCCAGGTCTCGCCGTCCGGCGACGTCCACACGACGGCGCGACCGGACGAGTCGCCGACCGCGACGAAGCCGCTTCCCTTGTGGGTCAGGTCGTTCACCCTGTCGGTCGGCGCGAACCCGGTGCCGAGCCGCCGCTTCGTCCAGGTCGTGGCGTTCGTGCTCGTCCACGCCACCGGACCGCTTCCGCCGGCCGAACCGCCGAACGCCGCCCAGCGACCGGCCCCGCCCGCGACATGGCGCGGGACGTCGCCGAGCGTGGGGACGGAACCGTCCGCCGCGCGCACGCCCGCGACCGACCAGGTGCGTCCGGCGTCCGTGGAAAGGAGGAAACGGGCCCGTTCCCGCCCGGGGACGCCGGGGCCCTCGGTCCCGGCGGCGACGACGGTCGAGCCCGTGGAGGTGACGGCGGTGAGTTCCTGGACGAGCCCGTCGGTCGCGGCCGCCGGGTCGGGGGCGAACGACGCGTCGGCCGCCACCGCGCCGGGGACGGCCGGAACGTCCGGCTCCACGGACTCGCCACCGCCCCGGGTCACGCCGACGAGCACACCACCCGCGACCACGACGAGGCCCACCACCACGGCCGACCGCGACGCCGCCCTCCGCGACCCCGCCTTCTCGGGACGCGCCTTCTCGGGACGCGCCTTCTCGGGACGCGCCTTCTCGGGACGCGCCTTCTCGGGACGCGCCTTCTTCGCCCCTGTCTTCTCCGGACGCGTCGGAGCGGGCGGCGGCACAGGCTTCGGGGATCCCGCGACGTGCACGTCCTCGGGGTGGGGTTTCGAGCGGGCCGCGTCATCGGGCGCGTCGGTCGGCGGCGCGGCGGGCCGTTCCCTGGGCGGGGCGCCGTGGCCCCAGCTCAGCCCGGCGGTCCGCCACGCCTCGTAGGCGCGCTGCCAGGGCGACAGCGTCGCGGGCATTCCGGCGAGATCGCCGGCGACGCCGAACGTCAGTCTCCGCCGGGCCCGGCGGGAGCCCGCGGGCTCGTCCTCGGCCGTCACCCGGGCCTCGTGCTGCTCCGGAGTCCTCGCCGTCACACGCGCTCCTTCACGGTCCGCTCGGACCACCATCAAATCGCGCCACGCTCATCCATGTACGGACATCGACGTGAACGGCGGCCAATGGGGCCGCTGGAGCGTTCTATCACTTCAAGGGCGGCGTATACGATCTTTCGCTTCGATCGATCCCTTGTAGCCGTAACCCCGGATATGGATGACCGGTGAGCCGGCGGGCGGATCGCCGTGGACCTCGGCGGACACCCCCACACCGTCCGTCTCCACGCGCACACCCGGCGGGACGATGATCTCGACCGTGGACTTGTAGGCCAGCACCCGCAGCGTCGTGACACGGGCGTCCAGCTCGGCGGCGCGCAGGTCCAGCAGGCCGGTGCCCTTGTACACCGCGACCGTGAACCGTTCGGGCGGCCGCCAGCGCCCGGCCCGCCTGATGGAGCTCTTGTACGCGACCTGGAAGCGCCCCACCGGGCCCCGCTCGGCACTCCCCACGACGACCTCGCCCCTGCCGGACGGCAGGTCGGCGGCCACGGCGCCGAGCTCCCCGTGCGTGCGGGCCGCGAGCACCAGGTCCATGCGCTCGTCCAGCTCCGCCTCGTCCAGCCGCCCTTCCGCGAAGGCCGTGTGCAGCCGGACGAGCATCTCGTCGCGATCGCGATCCGAGGCCCGCACGGCCGGGGGGTGCCGCTCGGCGCTCATCGCATCTCTCCCTTCGGGTGCCTCCGCAGGATCGGCCCTCCACCGACGGGAGGGTCAAGGCCGACGAACAGTCGAGATGTATCGTAACCAGTTTCCGCTCGGTATTCGAGATATTGACCGCATCCGACGCGCGATCATGAATGCGCGGCCCTCGGACGTCCGTCCGCTAGATTCGGAAACGGCCCAGGAGCGAGGGGGGACGAATTCATGGGCGGGACGTCCGGTCGCGCGCACGGTCCGTACACCCTGTACGACCTGGACGCGCTCCCGGAGGAGGGCCGCCGCTACGAACTCGCCGACGGCTGGCTGAACGAACTCCCGGGCGACCTGTGGCACGACCACGCGGCGGACCAGTTGAAAGCCGTCCTCAAGGAAGCGGCCAGCCACGCGAACGCCGACGTCCACGTCGCCGGCGCCCCGCAGGACGTCACCACCCCCGCGGGCGTCCGCAAACCAGACGTCTTCGCCGTGAGCCGCGACACCGCCCGCGCCGCCCTGGAACGCCGGACCCGCACCTACTACGGTCCCGACCTCATCCTGGTCGCCGAGATCGTCACGCCCCGCACGGTCAGCGAGCAGATCGACCGCGTCCGCAAAGTCGACGAGTACGCCGCCACCGGAATCCCCCACTACTGGCTCGTCGACCTGGAGCCGCGCCCCACGATCACGCTCCTCGAACTCGTCGACGGCCGCTACGAGGTCACCGGCAGGGCCCGCTCCGGCGAAACCGTCACCCTGAACCACCCCTACCCCATGACGTTCGACCCGGCGCGCCTCTCCGAAATGGACTGAATGCATTCATTGCAGGCCCGGCCCACTGCGCTCGCATTGCGGCTGTGTTGTTTGCAGGAACGGCCCACTTCGCTCGCCTGGCGGCTCGCTACGTGACCGTCCCTGGGCGAACGCGGCATCGCTTCGCGATCCGCCCGGCTCCACTCGCCTTCGGCGTCGCTGCGCCGGGCGGGTCACGCGTTCGCGTGCTGGCTGGGGTCCCCGCTTCGAACACGATCTAGGCTCGGGGGGTGATGTTGTTGATGACGGTTGAGGGGTGGCGGGGGCAGCGGGGGCCTCGATTCGTGTTGTCCGAGGCGGGGGCGGTGTGGGCGCCCGCCGACGACGGCGGGGCGCTGGCCGTGGCCGACGACGTGTTCGCGGACGGGCAGGTCGTCGCGGTCACGCTCGACCCCGAGCCCGGCGCGATGCCGCCGCGCGGGGTGATCGACAGGACGGCGGCGTCCCGCGTCCGGTACGCGCGTCGCGGGCCCGACGGCCGGCATGTGGCGCTCCTCGACCGTCCGGCGACGGCCGAGGCGCTGGACCTGCTGCCGCACCCGGAGGGCGGATGGTTCCGGGAGACGTGGCGGTCGGAGGTGACCTTCACGCCGGACGGCTACCCGGGCGAGCGGGCGTCCGCCACCGGCATCTACTTCCTGCTGCCGCCGGGCGAGGAGTCGATGTGGCACACCGTCCGGTCCGCCGAGGTGTGGCTGTGGCACTCGGGCGGCCCGCTGACGCTGTTCCTCGGCGGCGACGGCGAACGGCCCACCGAGACGCCTGACCCGGTCACCCTGGGTCCGGACGTGCTCGGCGGGCAGGCGCCGCAGGCCGTCGTTCCGCCCGGGACCTGGCAGTCCGCGCGCCCCGCCGGGCCTACGGAAGTGCTGGTCAGCTGCGTCGTCTCACCCGGATTCGACTTCGCCGACTTCCGGGCGCTCGGCGGCTGACCGGCGCTGCCCGTCAGCAAGACCGTCAGTAGCTGACCGTCGCCTGGGGGCCGCTCATCGTCCGCATGATGTGCTCGATCAGCGTGATGAGCACCTGCTTGGCGTCCTCCCGGTCGCGCACGTCGCAGGAGATCACCGGAATGTCGGGGGACAGGTCGAGCGCGTCGCGGACCTGCTCGGGCGAGTGCCGGCCGGCCCCGTCGAACCGGTTCACGCCGACGATGAACGGGAGGCCGCGCCGTTCGAAGTAGTCCACCGAGGCGAAGCAGTCGGCGAGCCGCCGGGTGTCCACGAGGACGACGGCGCCGAGCGCTCCCTTGGCCAACTCGTCCCACATGAACCAGAAGCGGTCCTGACCGGGCGTGCCGAACACGAACAGGACGAGGCCGTTGGGCAGGGTGATCCGCCCGAAGTCCATCGCCACGGTCGTCGTCGTCTTGCCCGCGACCGCGCTGGTGTCGTCGATCCCGATGCTCTTCTCGGTCAGGGCCTCCTCGGTGCGCAGCGGGCGGATCTCGCTGACCGCGCTGACCAGGGTGGTCTTGCCGACGCCGAAACCACCGGCCACGAGGATCTTCACCGTCAGCGCGGACTCACCCTGGGCGGCGGCCGCGTCAGAGCGCACGGATTCCATCGATCACTTCCTTGAGTACGCGCTCGCTGGGGAACTGCGCCACCGGCGCGGGACGCCGGACCTGTAGCAGCGAGCGGTCGAGCAAGTCGCCGAGCAGGACACGGACGACCCCGAGGGGGAGTTCCAGATCCGACGCTATCTCGGCGACCGACAGCGGTGTGCGGCAAAGTTCCAAGATCATATGATGTTCGGGTGCCAGCGGCGACGCCGCGGCGGAGTCCTGTTCGGACTCCGGGGGGTCCACTGCGGCGATCAGCGCGACGAGGTCGAGATCCGCGCCCTCGTAGCGCGTGCGGCCTCCGGTGAGCGCGTACGGGCGGACGACCGGTCCCGCCGCGTCATCGTCTTCGTACCAGGTGCCGTCCCCCATGACGTCAACCGCCCGTCCCGGCCGCGGCCCGCGGGTCGGCCGACAGGTGCCGTCCGACGCGGGTGACGAGCATCGCCATCTCGTAGGCGATGATCCCGAGATCGGCGTCGGCGTCGGCGAGGACGGCCAGGCACGCGCCCTGCCCGGCGGCGGTCACGAACAGGAACGCCGACTCCATCTCCACGATCGTCTGCCGGACGGGCCCGCCGCCGAACGCCTCCCCGGCCCCCTTCGCGAGGCTCTGGAAGCTGGCGGCCACGGCGGACAGATGCTCGGACTCCTCACGGGACATTCCGCTGGAGGCCGCCATCCGCAGGCCGTCGCTCGACAGCACCACGGCGTTCTGCACCGGGGCGACCTTCTGGACGAGGCTGTCGAGCAGCCAGTCCAGCTCGCCTCCGGCTCCGCCCGGGGTCTCCGCACCGGACTGCTGGGCCTGTGTCATCGGGTGTCGCCCTCCTGGTCACCTGGTTTCGGAGCGGCCTGGGGTTTCGGCTTCCTGGCGGGTGGTCTCGCCTTCCTGGCGGATGGTCTCGGCCGCTTGGCGGGTGGTTTCGGTGCGGTCGGCGCCTCGGCGCCCTCCGCGTCCTGCCGGCCGCGTTCCCAGCCGCGCTGCATGGCGGACAGCATCGACCGCATCGCCTCGGGCGAGCGCTCCCCGCCCTCCTCGGCCCGGTCCTTCCCGGGGGCCGGGGCGGCGTCCGCCGGGACGGGCGCGGACAGCGGCATCGTCCCGGCCGGTTCGGGCGGGGCCTGGCGGCCCTGCGCGGCCAGGCGCGCGTCCACCCGCTGCTTCAGTTGGGGAGCCAGATGCTGTTGCCGCCGCCGCTTGGGCAGTTCGCCCTTCTTCAGCGGCGTCGCGGGCGGGGGCGGGGTCTCGGGTCCGGCCTGGGTCGTCTCCTTGGCCGTCTCCCTGGACGCCTCCTCGGCCGGGGCCTCGGCGACCAGCCGGACGACGCCGCCGGTCTCGGCGCCGCCGGAGGCGGCGGGCGGGCCCTGCACCGTCTGGATCGGCCCGGTCGCCCGGCGCGGGGGCTCGTCGGCGTTCTCCACGACGATCGTGCCGGGGATCAGCGCGACGGCGGTCGTCCCGCCGTAGGGGGACGGCCGGAGCGTCACCGTGATCGAGTGCCGTTCCGCCAGCCGCGCCACGACGAACAGCCCGAGCTGGGCGGTGTCGGACGGGTCGAACTCCGGCGGGCGGGCGAGCCGCTCGTTCGCGACGCGCATCGCCTCCTCGGTCATGCCGAGACCGCGGTCCTCGACCTCGATCGCGAACCCGTTGGCGACGGCCTGGCCGCTGACCCGCACCGGCGACTGCGGCGGCGAGAACGTCGTGGCGTTCTCCACCACCTCAGCGAGCAGGTGGATGACGTCGGCGACCGCGGAGCCGAGCAGCGCGACCCGCGGCAGCGGCTGCACCTGGACGCGTGGATAGTCCTCGACCTCGGCGACCGCGCCGCGCACCACGTCCACCAGCGGCACGGGACGGCGCCAGCCGCGCCCCGCCGTCCGTCCCGCCAGGATGACCAGGCCCTCGGCGTGCCGGCGCATCCGGGTCGCGAGGTGGTCGAGGCGGAACAGGTCCGACAGCTCGGACGGGTCCTCGGTGCGGCGCTCCATCGTGTCGAGCAGGCTGAGCTGGCGGTGCAGCAGCGCCTGGTTGCGGCGCGCGAGGTTGACGAAGACCTCGCTGATGCCGCGCCGGGCCGCGACCTCGCCCTCGGCGGCCAGCAGCACGGCGGCGCGGGCCCGGTCGAACGACTCGGCGATCTGGCGGATCTCGTCGATGCGGTAGGCGACGTCCGGCGCCGGTTCCGGTTCGGGGGCGCGCCCGGCGCGGATCTGCTCGGCCAGTTTCGGGAGCCGCTCGTGGGTGAAGGCCACGACGCCGGAGGCGAGGGTCCGGCACTCGCGCAGCAGCCGCCGCGAGACGCGGACCGCGAGCAGCGCCGACACGATGATGGCGACCAGCCCGAGGCCGCCGGTGAGGCCGAGCCGCAGGAACGCGTCGACCGCGTTCTCCCTGGCGTGCTCGGTGACGTCGTCGAGGACCTTGATTTCCAGGGCGTACAGGTCGGCGTTGGCGGTGTCGAACACCGACCGCCAGGTGGCGGGGTCGATGACCTCGGTGCGCGCCCTGGCCGGCGCGGTGGCCTGCCCGGCGCGGGGAGCCGCGCGGGTCCTGCGCGACTCGGCGGTCGCGGGCGGCTCGGCGCCGCGGACGACCTGGTCCTCCAGCTCCCGGAGCTGGACGAACCGCGCCGACCCCATGAGCTCGTCGTAGCGGGCGCGGTCGAGGTCCGGCAGGTTCGCCGCGGCGTCGGTGAACAGCATCCGCTGGGCCCCGACGAGCTGCGCGAACAGGCCGCGCTCGGCCGTGTTGACGCGCCCGGCGGCGAGCGCGCCGGTCAGCAGCGCGTCCTCGCGGGCCATGAACTCGCGGGCCCGGCCGATCTCGGTGAGGGTCCGGGAGTGCGCGGTGATGGAGCCGTCCCCGGGCGCGGTCGCGCCGTGGACGGCGAAGCTCGTGTCGATGAGGGTGTTGTAGTCGCGGAGGATCTGGCCGCGGTCGGCGGTCCGCTGGTCCACGTTCCGGCGGATCGTCTGGAGCGTGTCGAGGCCCCGGACGAGCGCGTCCACCCGCCGGACGGTCTGGGGCGGGAGCGCGTCGCGCAGGCCCTCGTCGCCGCTGCCCGCGCGGACGTCCGCCGCCGCCTTGTCGGTCGCCCGTCGCTGCTCCCGCATCGCTCCCGAGGCCGCGAGCCGTCCGCCGACGAGCTCGGCCATCGACAGGCGCCGCTCCTTCTGCAGTCCGTGGACGAGCCGTTGCATCGGCAGCAGGGTCTCCTGCTGGAACTTCCGGCTCTGGATGAGCTCGTTCGCGTCGCCGTAGGTCGTGCCGGTGAGGAAGACCCACAGCGAGGCCAGCGCCAGCAACGGCACGAGGACCAACAGCGTGATCCTCGCCCGGATGGAGGAGAATCGAGGAACCGTCACGGCTTCGGCCTCCGGGGGCGGGGCATGCGGGGTTTTCCTCCCGATCTGTGGGAGTAAGGGGCGTGCCGGAGCCTACTACGTGGGCGGGCGTTCCGGGCTGGCATCACCGCCTGCCGCGAAACGGTCACCCCCGGCACCATCGGGGCCCGGATAAACGAATCAACGGCCACGAGATTGCGGCAAAGCAGGATAATTTACATCATTTCGCACTGTTGTCCCGCGCCATTGCGCCATACTCTCGTTCTTCACCGACTGCTCGGCCCTCCGGCCGGCACGGGAAGGAGAGCACGATTCACACAGGCGACCACCACGTCCCCCACGCAGGCGACGGCGGCGACCGGGACGGGAGACCGAGACCCTGGACCGAGGGCGTCCGGGGCGAGGACGTTACGATGCCCGCCGTGAGTTCCGAGAGCCAGGCACCCGACGCGCTGCCGTCGCGGCGGCGCCGCGCCCCCCGTGGCGGCCGGCACCGCGGCGACGAGTCATTCCTGCTGCCCCCCGGACTGCCCACCCTGGTCCTGGCCGTGCCCGGCTCCGCCCGGCGGCCCGGCACCGATCTCGCCATCGAGCTCGTGCGGCTCGTCGAGATCGAGCACACCGGTCAGCCCGCCCGGGTCGGGTTCCTGGAGGGTGACGAGGCGAACCTGCACACGGTCCTCGCCGGGATGCGCCGCGAGGACGACGAGCTCGCGGCGGTGGTCGTCCCGTTGTCCACCGGTCCCGACCCGGCCCTGGACGCGGCCCTGCGCGCCATCGTCATGAACGCCCCGGCGCGGGCGGTCGCCGCCGAGCCGCTCGGCCCGCACCCGTTCATCGCCGAGGCCCTCCACGACCGGCTCGCCGACGCCGGCCTCGCCCGCGCCGACCGCATCCGGATGATGACGATGGTGACCGCCGCGTCCGGTGTCATCGTCGCCACCCCCGGCGACGTCACCGCCGTCCGGCAGGCCGAGGTCACCGGCGTGCTGCTGGCCTCCCGGCTCGCCGCCCCGGTGTTCACCGCCTCCCTGAACGACGAGTCGTCCGTCAAGGCCGCGGCGGAGCAGCTCCGCGCGGCGGGCGCCACGTCCATCGCGCTGGCCCCGCACCTGATCGGCCCGGAGCCGGACACGGCGCTCGTCGCGTCCGCCGCGGCCGCCGTGGGCTGCCCGTACTCCGCCCCGCTGGGCGCCCACCCGGCCCTGGCCCGCCTCGCCGCCCTCCGCTACGTCGAGGCGCTCTCCCTGGCGCTGGCCGAGTAGGGGCGGACCGGGCCGGACGTCCTCGCGGACGCCACGGCGTGTCCGCCCTCAGGTGGTGTGCCGCCGGATCAGCGGGCCCATCTGCTCCATCATGTTCCGGTACACCGTCATCGGCTCGGCCGCGTTGATGGCCTCCCAGTGGTCGCGGACGTCCTCCGCCGACAGCGTCTCCCGCCGCGCGTAGCCGGGGCCCTCCGCCACGAAGATCTTCGCGACGCGGCCGCCGCCGACGGTGTAGACCTCGCCGGACTCCCGGTTGGACTCGTGGACGAGGTAGGTCACGAGCGGCGTGACCTGCTCGACGCCGAGCCGGTCGGCGAGGTCGGCGGGCAGCAGGTCCTCGGTCATGCGGGTCCAGGCGATCGGCGCGATGGCGTTGGCCCCGATGCCGTACTTGGCGCCCTCGTGCGCCAGGGTCCGGGTGAGCCCGACCAGGCCCATCTTGGCGGCGGCGTAGTTGGCCTGGCCGAAGTTGCCGAACAGGCCCGCCGGGGACGAGGTGTTGACGACCCGCCCCTGGCCGCTCTCGCGCAGGTGCGGCCAGGCGGCGGCGGAGACGAGGAACGAGCCGCGCAGGTGCACCGCGACGACCGCGTCGAACTCGTCCACGGTCATGTTCTTCACCGACCGGTCGCGCAGGATGCCCGCGTTGTTGATCACGATGTCGAGCCCGCCGAACGCCTCCAGCGCGGACCGGACGATCGACTCCGCGCCGTCCGGGGTCGCGACGTCGCCGGAGTTCGCGACGGCCTCGCCGCCGTTCGCGGTGATCTCGTCCACGACCCGCTGGGCCGGACCGGCCGAGGCGCCGGCACCCGACCGGTCGCCGCCGACGTCGTTGACGACGACCCGGGCGCCACGCGCGGCGAGTTCCAGCGCGTGCCGCCGGCCGAGACCGTGGCCCGCGCCGGTCACGACCGCGACCCGGTCGTCGAATAGCAGTTCCGACATTCCCGTCTCCTCCCGTCCCGCCGGACGTCCCTCCGGCCGCACCCGGGTCACCATCCGGGTCACCCAGTGGTACCACCGGACCGAATCTCGCTCGGCTGCGGCCCCCGGTTCGCCCTCCGCACTGGACGAGAAATCTTGCCCGCGTACGATGGGAGTTGTCAGAAAGTTGCATGGAAAGCCCCATTTCGCCCTCTGACCGGCGCAGTCTCCTCGCGAGGAGCAACGGAGGTCCCGTCCCATGAGCACTTTCGACGCGGTCAACCCGGGCCCCCGCCCGTACCGGGTGGTGCAGTGGGCGACGGGGGCGATGGGACGCTGCGTGATCAGGGGCGTCCTGGACCGGCCCGACATGGAGCTGGTCGGCGCCTGGGCGCACACCCCCGCCAAGGCGGGCGTCGACGCCGGCGTCCTCGCCGGACGAGACCCCGTCGGCGTCGCCGCGACCGGCGACCTCCAGGACATCCTCGACCTCGACGCCGACTGCGTCGTCTACGCCGCGACCCCGGCCCTCGACCGGTACGCCGAACTGGATCTCATCTGCTCGCTGCTGGCGTCCGGCAAGAACCTGATCGCCACGAACGGCTACGTCTACCCGCAGGCGCACGGCCCGCTGTTCGCCGGCGAGCTGGAACAGGCGTGCAAGCGGGGCGGCGTCTCGGTGCACGGCAGCGGGGTCAGCAGCGGGTTCATGGCCGACGTCATGCCGCTGGTGCTGTCGCGGCTCTCCCGCGGCATCACCCATGTCTACGTTCGGGAATGCACCGACTTCTCCCGGCATCCGTCCTGGCAGATGGTCCACCACATGATCGGGTTCGGCAGGGACGAGGACGCCTACCTGCGGGCGCTGCGGCCCGTCCGCACCGCGATGTGGGCGCTGTTCACCGAGAGCCTCCACCTGATCGCGACCGGACTCGGCGTCGACCTCGACGAGATCGACATGGACGTGGAGCACCGGCTCGCCCGCGTCGACCTCGCCATCGCCGCCGGACCGATCCCGCGCGGCACCGTCGCCGCCGCCCGCTGGACCTTCAGCGGCCTGGCCGCCGGACGGCCCGTGATCACCGTCGAGATCGTGCACCGGGCAGACGCGTCCCGGACGTCCGACGAGTGGGGCCGTCCCGGCTACTCCCTGCGCGTGGACGGCCGCCCGTCCGTCACGCTGGCGGCCGGCGAGGACTGGGTGTCCGACCCGATCGCCGCGGCGGCCGCCCACGTCCTGAACTCCGTCCCCGTCGTCTGCGCCGCCCCGCCCGGCATCCGCACCCACCTCGACCTGCCGGTGGTCTGCGGCCGCATGCGAGTCTGAAGGGAGAGCGAAGGGAGCGCGCCATGACCACACGAGAGGTCGAAGAAGGACACTTCGTCCGGCAGCCGAACCGCTTCACCGAGCGGATCACCGCGGACGGAACCGGCGGCCTGCCCGCCGAACCCGGCCGCTACCGGCTCTTCGTCTCCTACGCGTGCCCGTGGGCGCAGCGCAGCATGATCGTCCGGCGGCTGCTGGGCCTGGAGGACGTGATCGGCCTCGCCGTCGTCGACCCGATCCGCGACGAGCGCGGCTGGCGGATCCCCGGCCGCGACCCCGTCACCGGCGTGGAGTTCCTCTCCGAGCTCTACCTGCGCACCGACCCGTCCTTCGTGGGACGCTTCACCGTCCCGTGCGTCTGGGACACCGTGACGGAACGCCTGGTGACCAACGACTTCCCCGCCATCACCACGATGATGGAGACCGAGTTCACCGCCCACCACCGTCCCGGCGCGCCCGACCTGTACCCGGAGGCCCTCCGCCCCGAGATCGACGAGCTGGACCGCCGCGTCTACACGACCGTCAACAACGGCGTCTACAAGGCCGGGTTCGCCACCGCCCAGGACGCCTACGAGGAGGCCTTCGACGCCCTCTTCACCACCCTCGACGACCTCGAGGAACGCCTCGCGCACCGGCGGTACCTGCTCGGCGACGAGATCACCGAGGCCGACGTCCGCCTCTACACCACGCTCGCCCGCTTCGACGCCGTCTACTACTCGCACTTCAAGTGCAACCTGCGCCGCCTCGTCGACTACCCGAACCTCTGGGCCTACGCCCGCGACCTGTACGCGATCCCCGCGTTCGGCGAGACCACCGACTTCGACCACATCAAGCGGCACTACTACGTGACGCACCCCCACATCAACCCGTCGGGCATCGTCCCGAAGGGACCGTTCCTCGACTGGACGGCCCCCCACAACCGGGAACGTTGACTCCATCTCCTCGTTATGCTGACGGATCTCTAGCAACCCGATGAGAAGGAACGAACCCGACCATGCGCAGCCAGTTCTTCGGAAACCTTGATCAGGGACAGCAGCTCCCCGGCCACTTCGCGCTCCAGAACTCCAAGATGCTCAGAGTCCACCTCAACGGGGAGGTCCTGGCGCGGCAGGGCTCCATGGTCGCGTTCCAGGGCCAGATGGAGTTCGACTACGAGGGTTCCGGCGGCATCGGCAAGTTCATGAAGAAGGCCCTGACCGGCGAGGGCGTCCCGCTGATGCGCGTCAAGGGCCAGGGCCTGCTGTTCTGCGCCAACGACGCCGACGACATCCACCTGTTCTACCTGGAGAACGAGGGCATCACCGTCAACGGCAAGAACATCCTCGGTTACGACGCGCACCTCCAGTCGGACATCCAGCGCGTCCAGGGCGCCGGGATCGCGGCGGGCGGCCTCTTCAACACCACCCTGACGGGCACCGGCTGGGTCGCGCTCACCACCCACGGCACGCCCGTGATGCTCGACTGCGGCCGCGCCCCGACCTTCGCCGACGGCCAGTCCGCCGTCGCGTGGAGCACCAGCCTCCAGGTCGGCGTCAACCGCACCTTCAAGGCCGGCGCCCTCATCGGACGCGGCAGCGGCGAGGCCATGCAGCTCGCCTACCAGGGCCAGGGCTTCGTCCTCGTCCAGGCAAGCGAAGGCCCCACCGTCCCCCACCACACCCACTGACGCGTAGGCAGCTCGTCACCCGACGACCCCGACCACCAGGCCTCAGCCACGCACCGACCCCAACGGGCGCGATCGCGTGCGAAGCCAGGTTCGAGCTTGCGAGAACCTGATCGCGCAGCGAGCCGCAAGGCGAGTCGGAGCGATGCTAGCGATCGCACGCAGTGCACGACGATGGAGGCCCGCCAGGGCCGAAGGAGGAGTGGACTGCAATGAACACTGTCGAAGCTGAGGCCCCGGCTTCGGCGGGTTCGGCCGGGGTCGGACACCGCGCGGCGGGGGGTTAACGGCCCTACTGGCCTGGGAGGGGGTCGGAGGCGAGTAGCCTTGATTGGTCTTAGAAATTACCTGCGAGCTGCGGAAGAGGGCGATCTCCGCCGTGTCGACAGAGTCGTCGCAAACAAGTGCCGACCCCAAGATGACAGATTTCGGTGCCAACGAGTGGCTGGTCGACGAGCTGTACCAGAAGTACCTCGAAGACCCGAACTCGGTTGACGAGGCCTGGTGGAACTTCTTCGCGGACTACCAGCCGGACAGCCGGCCCACGTCCGTGACCCCCGCCTCCCCCCAGGCGCCGACCGAGATCGCGGCCGGGAAGGCCGCGAACGGCACCGCGGCCGCTCCGCCGACACCGCAGCAGCCCGTGAAGCCCCCGGCCAGGCCCGAGCCGAAGGGCGAGCGGAAGCCCGCCCCGCCGCCGGTGCCCGCGGGCGCCGAGGAGGTCCGGTTGCGCGGGGTCGCCGCCCGGACGGCGTCCAACATGGAGGCCAGCCTGGGCGTGCCGACGGCGACGAGCGTGCGCGCCGTCCCGGCGAAGTTGCTGATCGACAACCGCATCGTCATCAACAACCATCTGAAGCGCGGGCGCGGCGGCAAGGTCTCGTTCACCCATCTGATCGGTTACGCGATCGTCAAGGCGCTCGCGGTGATGCCGGAGATGAACGCGGCGTTCACCGAGGTGGACGGCAAGCCCGTGCTGATCAGGCCGGAGCACGTGAACTTCGGGTTGGCGATCGACCTCCAGAAGAGCGACGGGTCCCGGCAGCTCGTGGTGCCGAGCATCAAGGCCGCCGAGACGCTCGACTTCCGCCAGTTCTGGGCCGCCTATGAGGAGATCGTCCGCAAGGCCCGCGGCGGCAAGCTCACGTTGGACGACTTCCAGGGCACGACGATCAGCCTGACGAACCCGGGCACGATCGGCACCGTCCACTCGGTGCCGCGGCTGATGCCGGGCCAGGGGACGATCATCGGTGTGGGCGCCATGGAGTACCCGGCGGAGTTCGCCGGCGCTTCCAGCGACACGCTGTCGCGCATGGGGATCAGCAAGGTCATGACGCTGACCTCCACCTACGACCACCGGATCATCCAGGGCGCGCAGTCCGGCGACTTCCTGCGCCGCATCCACGAGCTGCTGCTCGGCGCGGACGGCTTCTACGACGAGATCTTCGAGGCGCTGCGCATCCCGTACGAGCCGGTGCGCTGGGTGAAGGACATCTCCGCCACCCACGAGGACGACGTCGCGAAGGTCGCCCGCGTCCACGAGCTGATCCACGCCTACCGGGTCCGCGGCCATCTGATGGCCGACACCGACCCGCTGGAGTACAAGCAGCGCCGCCACCCCGACCTCGACATCCTCAAGCACGGCCTCACCCTGTGGGACCTGGAGCGCGAGTTCGCGACCGGCGGGTTCGGCGGGAAGCCGACCATGCAGCTGCGCGAGATCCTCGGCGTGCTGCGGATGGCGTACTGCCGGACGGTCGGCATCGAGTACATGCACATGCAGGACCCGGAGGAGCGCGCCTGGATCCAGGAGCGCGTGGAGGTCCCGCACGACAAGCCGTCCCGCGAGGAGCAGCTGCACGTGCTGCGGCGGCTGAACAGCGCGGAGGCGTTCGAGACGTTCCTGCAGACGAAGTTCGTCGGGCAGAAGCGGTTCTCGCTGGAGGGCGGCGAGTCCGTCATCCCGCTGCTGGACGCGGTGATCTCCGCGGCGGCGAAGGAGAGCCTGGACGAGGTCGTCATCGGGATGGCGCACCGGGGACGGCTGAACGTCCTCGCCAACATCGTCGGCAAGTCCTACGGGCAGATCTTCGGCGAGTTCGAGGGCAACCTCGACCCGCGCAGCGCGCAGGGCTCCGGCGACGTGAAGTACCACCTCGGCGCGTCCGGCGACTTCGTCGCCGACGACGGCTCCAAGATCCACTGCGAGCTGGTGGCGAACCCGTCGCACCTGGAGACGGTCGACCCGGTGCTGGAGGGCGTCGTCCGCGCCAAGCAGGACCTCCTCGACGTCGGTGAGGCCGGGTTCAGCGTGCTGCCGATCCTCGTCCACGGCGACGCGGCGTTCGCCGGGCAGGGCGTCGTGGCGGAGACGCTGAACCTGTCGCAGCTGCGCGGCTACCGCACCGGCGGCACCGTGCACGTGATCATCAACAATCAGGTGGGCTTCACGACCGCGCCGGAGTACTCGCGGTCCAGCGTCTACTCCACGGACGTGGCCCGGATGATCCAGGCGCCGATCTTCCATGTGAACGGCGACGACCCGGAGGCGTGCGCGCGGGTCGCGCTGCTGGCGTTCGAGTACCGGCAGACGTTCAAGAAGGACGTCGTCATCGACATGGTGTGCTACCGGCGGCGCGGGCACAACGAGGGCGAGAACCCCTCGTTCACACAGCCGCTGATGTACGACCTGATCGACGCGAAGCGGTCGGTGCGCAAGCTGTACACCGAGGCGCTGATCGGTCGCGGCGACATCACCGTCGAGGAGGCCGAGCAGGCGCTCCGCGACTACCAGGAGCAGCTGGAGCGAGCGTTCACCGAGACGCGCGAGGCGGTGAAGAAGCCGCTGGAGCCGGGTTCGGTGGTGAAGCCGGACGTCGAGGAGAGCATCCCGATCGACCATGGCGGCGCGGGTTCGGCGATCCCGGCGGAGACCGTCAAGCGGATCATCGAGTCGCAGGTCAGCCTGCCGGAGGGCTTCACGCCGCATCCGCGGCTCCAGCCGATCCTGCAGCGCCGCGCGCAGATGATCGAGGACGACGCGATCGACTGGGCGACCGGGGAGCTGCTGGCGTTCGGATCGCTGCTGATCGACGGTCATCCGGTGCGGCTCGTCGGGCAGGACACCCGGCGCGGGACGTTCGGCCAGCGGCACGCGGTGCTCGTCGACCGCAAGACGGGTGAGGAGCACACGCCGCTCAAGCAGTTCGGGCACGGCGTGTCGAAGTTCTACGTCCACGACTCGCTGCTCAGCGAGTACGCGGCGATGGGCTTCGAGTACGGCTACTCCATGACCCGCCCGGACGCGCTGGTCTGTTGGGAGGCGCAGTTCGGCGACTTCGCGAACGGCGCCCAGTCGATCGTGGACGAGTACATCTCGTCCGGCGAGCAGAAGTGGGGCCAGCACTCCAGTGTCGTGCTGCTGCTGCCGCACGGTTACGAGGGGCAGGGTCCCGACCACTCGTCCGCGCGGATCGAGCGTTACCTCCAGCTCTGCGCGCAGGACAACATGACGGTCGTGTACCCGACGACCCCGGCGAACTACTTCCACCTCCTGCGCTGGCAGGTGCTGTCGGGCCGGAAGAAGCCGCTGATCGTGTTCACGCCGAAGTCGCTGCTGCGGTTGAAGGCGGCCACGTCGCCGGTGGCGCAGATCACCGGCGGCGCGTTCCAGCCGGTCATCTCGGAGGCCGACCCGGCGATCGACCCGGCGGGGGTGCGGCGCGTGCTGCTCACCACCGGCAAGATCTACTACGAGGTGGTGAAGGCGCGGCAGGAGGCGGGCGCGACCGACACGGCGGTCGTCCGGATCGAGCGGCTGTACCCGCCGCCGGTGGACGAGATCAGGGCGGAGCTGGCGAAGTACCCGTCGGACGTCGAGGTCGTGTGGGTGCAGGACGAGCCGGCGAACATGGGCGCCTGGCCGTTCATGGCGTTGAAGCTGCCGCACCACATCGAGGGGCTGCGGATGTCGCGGGTGTCGCGCCCGGCGTCCTCGTCCCCGGCCGTGGGGTCGGCGAAGCTGCACCAGGCCGAGCAGGAGGCGCTGATCGCCCGCCTGTTCGGGCAGAAGTAGGTCCCTGGACGGTTCGAGCCGAGGGCTCCGGTGCGCGACACCGGGGCCCTCGGCCGTCTCCGGCAGGGAGTTGTTCGGCAGGAAAGAGAACGAGGCGATGTACTTCACCGACCGGGGCATCGAGGAGCTGGCGGACCGGCGCGGCGCCGAGGAGGTCAGCCTGACGTGGCTGGCCGAGCGGCTGCGCGAGTTCGTCGACCTGAACCCCGAGTTCGAGACGCCCGTCGAGCGGCTCGCCACCTGGCTGGCCAGGCTGGACGACGTCGAGGACGACTGACCCCCTGACGCGATACATCTTGACTTTCCTTGAACGCGACATATCGTGTTCGGGGAGGCCGCTCGGACGGAAGGGCAGATCGCGATGTCGCGCTGGACGATCGACGAACCGACCACCCTGGACTTCGACGGCGTGGTCGCGCTGCGGACCACGTTGATCGCGGGGCACGTCTCGGTGCTCGCCTCCGACGAGCGGCCGGCCGTCATCGTCGGCGACGTGGAGGGCCCTCCCCTGCTGGTCACCCATGACGCGGGCATGTTGACGATCACCCACGAGAGGGTGTGGGAGGGCGTGCTGAGCTGGCTGCGCACCGAGCCGTGCCGCGCGGACGTCACGGTGACCGTCCCGCACGACTGCCCGGTCGGCCTCAACCTCGTGTCGGCGGACGCGGTCGTGACCGGCATGACGTCCCGGACGTCCGTCAAGAGCGTCTCCGGCGACGTGACGCTCGACGGGGTGGCGGGCGCGATCGACGCGGGCACCGTCACCGGCAGGATCGAGGCGCAGGGTCTGGACGGCGCGGTCTCGTTCGTCTCGGTCTCCGGTGACCTGTCCCTGGCGGGCGGGACCGTCGACCGGCTGACGGCGCGGACGGTCAGCGGGCGGATCGCCGCCGACGCGGCCCTGTCCGGCGACGGCGTGGTCGAGGTCACCACCGTGTCCGGCGGGGTGGCGCTGCGGATCCCCGACTCCGCCGACGCGCGGGTCGGCCTGAGCTCGGCGGCCGGCAGGATCGAGACGACGTTCCCGGAACTCGACGAGCAGGAGAGCCTCGTCGCCCGTGGCCGGGCCGGGACGCTCGGGAACGGCTCGGCGCGCCTCACCGTCAACACGGTGTCCGGCTCGATCACCCTCATCGGGCGGAACGACGACGCCCCCGACACCACCACCCCGCGAAGGGACAAGTGAGGATCACGTGAGCCCCGTATTCGGCCACGGTCGCCTGCGGCTGTACCTGCTGAAGCTGCTGGAGGAGAGCCCGCGCCACGGCTACGAGGTGATCCGGCTCCTCCAGGACCGGTTTCTCGGGGTGTACTCGCCGTCCCCCGGCACGATCTACCCGCGGCTCGCGCGGCTGGAGTCGGACGGCCTGGTCACCCATGAGGTGATCAAGGGCAAGAAGGTGTACTCGCTGACCGACAAGGGCCGCGAGGAGCTGGAACGCCGGATGGACGAGCTGGCCGAGTTGGAGGAGGAGATCTCCGCGTCGGCGCAGGAGTTCGCCCGCGGCGTGCAGGAGGACGTCCGGCAGACCGTCCGGTCGCTGCGCGAGGAGCTGACCCAGGCCGCCCGGACGATGCGCACCCAGGGCAAGGCCACGTCCAAGGACGCGTGGAAGGAGACCGGCGAGCGCCAGAAGGAGGAGTGGAAACGCCACAAGGAGTACTGGCGCGAGCAGCGGCAGGCGTGGAAGGAGGAGTGGCGGCGGAACTGGGAGGACGCCTGGAAGACGGCGACCGGCACCCGCGAGGACGTCGCCCGGCTCAAGCTGGAGCGTCTGCTCCGCACGTTCGTCGAGGACGTCCGCGAGGCCGCGGCGGCGTCGGGTCTGGACGACGACGGCCTCGCCGCCGCCCAGACCCTTCTGGACGAGACCCGCGAGCGGCTGAAGGCCGAGGTCCTCCGCCGCGCCGACCGGGCCTGACCCCGGCCCTCAGGGCGTGAAGACGATCTTGCCGAAGAGGTCGCCGTCGGCCATCGCGGCGAACCCCTCCCGCGCCCGGCTCAGCGGCAGCGTCCGGTCGATCAGCGGCCTGGTCCCCGTTTTGACGAGGAACCGCGCCAGCCGCTCCAGCTGGTCACGCGTCCCCATCGTGGATCCGACCACCGAAAGCTGGAGGAAGAACACCCGGTTCAGCTCCGCGGGGGGCACCTGCCCGCTGGTCGCGCCGGACACCACGATCCGGCCGCCGGGCCGCAGCGACTTCAGCGAATGCGACCAGGTCGCCTGCCCGACCGTCTCGATGACGGCGTCCACGCGCTCGGGCAGCCGCGCGCCCGGCTCGAACGCCGCGTCCGCGCCCAGCTCCAGCGCCCGCTCGCGCTTGGCCTCGCTGCGGCTGGTCGCGTAGACGCGGAATCCGGCCGCCGACGCCAGCGCGATCGCCGCGCTCGCGACCCCGCCGCCCGCGCCCTGCACCAGCACCGACGCCCCCGGCTCCAGTTCCGCCCTGGCGAACAGCATCCGGTACGCGGTGAGCCAGGCCGTCGGCAGGCAGGCCGCCTCCTCGAACGACAGCCCGGCGGGCTTCGGGACGAGGTTGCGGCGCGGCACCGCGACCTTCTCCGCCAGCGTCCCGGGGTGGACCTCCGACAGCAGCGAACGCTTCGGGTCGAGGGTCTCGTCGCCGCCGCCCCGGTCCGGGTCGCCGATCACGGCGTGCACGATGACCTCGTTGCCGTCCTCGTCGACCCCGGCCGCGTCGCAGCCGAGGATCATCGGGAGCCGGTCGGCGGACAGCCCGACCCCCTTGAGCGACCACAGGTCGTGATGGTTGAGCGCGGCGGCCCGCACCGTGACGGTCGTCCAGCCGTCCGGCACCTCGGGGTCGGGCCGCTCCCCGGTCGTCAGCCCGTCCAGCGGATTGTCTGCGTCGATCTGCGTAGCCGTGACAGCGAACATGGACGCACGATAGTCCTCCGCCCCATGTCCGAAATGGTCCGGCCCCCGGTCAGAGCACCTTGGACAGGAAATCCCGGGTGCGGGGGTGGCGCGGTTCGGTCAGGACGTCGCCGGGCGTGCCCTGCTCGACGACGACACCGCCGTCCATGAACACCAGCGAGTCGCCGACCTCACGCGCGAAGCCCATCTCGTGCGTCACCACGACCATGGTCATGCCGTCGAGCGCGAGCTGCTTCATGACCTCCAGGACCTCGCCGACCAGCTCGGGGTCCAGCGCCGAGGTCGGCTCGTCGAACAGCATCAGCGCGGGCTCCATCGCGAGCGCCCGCGCGATCGCGACCCGCTGCTGCTGCCCGCCCGACAGCTGCGCCGGGTAGCTGCCCGCCTTGTCGCTCAGCCCCACGCGCTCCAGCAGCGCGAGGGAACGCGACCTGACCTCCGCCTTCGGCTGCCGCTTCACCCGGTACGGCGCCTCCATGATGTTCTCCAGCGCCGTCATGTGCGGGAACAGGTTGAACCGCTGGAAGACCATGCCGATGTCACGGCGCTGCGCGGCCACCTCCCGGTCGCGCAGCTCGTAGAGCCTGCCGCCCGACTCCCGGTAGCCGACCAGGTGACCGTTCACCCACAGCCGTCCCGCGTCGATCTTCTCCAGGTGGTTGATGCAGCGCAGGAACGTGGACTTGCCCGACCCGGACGGCCCGACGACGCACATCACCTCGCCGGACTTGACCTCCAGATCGATTCCGCGGAGCACTTCGAGCCGTCCGAAGCTCTTGTGCACCGCCTCGGCCCTGACCATCAGACCGCCGGTCTCGTCCGCCGTGCTCATGCTCCGCCACCTCCCCCTGCGGCTCCGCCTCCGCTACCGAAACCGAGGGCGCGCAGGGCCGTCCGCTTGTCCCTGGGCTGCTCTCCCGCGCCGCGGGCGAAGTGCCGCTCGATGAAGAACTGGCCCGCGAGCAGGAAACTGGTCAGGATCAGGTACCACATGCAGGCCGCGACGAGCATCGGGAAGACGTTGAACGTCCGGGAGCCCACCGCCTGGAGTTGGAAGAACAGCTCGTTGGTGACCGGCACGAAGGCCACCAGCGAGGTGTCCTTCAGCATCGCGATGGTCTCGTTGCCGGTCGGCGGGATGATGACCCGCATGGCCTGCGGCAGGATGATCCGGCGCAGGGTCAGCGCCCGCGACATCCCGAGGGCGCCCGCGGCCTCCTCCTGGCCCGGGTCGACCGACAGGATCCCGGCCCGCACGATCTCCGCCATGTAGGCGGCCTCCGAGAGCGCGAGCGCCAGCAGACCGGCCATGAAGCCGCTCAGCAGCGTGCGCGCGTCGACGGTGAACAGCGTCCCGTCGATGTCGACGCCCATCAGGTCGCCGAGCGGGCCCGCGAACGGCACGCCGCCGATGTGGTACTTCGCGTACAGGATCCCCATGTTGCCGAAGAGGATGGCGAGCACCAGCCGGGGGACGGCCCGGAAGAACCACGTGTAGAGCCAGGCGACACCGCTGAGGATGGGGTTGTCCGACAGCCGCATCACGGCGAGCACGATCCCGAAGAGCACGCCGATCACCATCGCCAGCACGGTCAGCGCGATGGTGGTCCAGACCCCCTCGACGATGTTGGGCCGGAACGCGTTGTCGACGATGAACGACCATTTGAAGTTCTCGTTCGTCACCAGCATGTTGACGAACATCGCGGCCAGGACGGCGATGACGACCACCGCCACCCAGCGGCCGGGGTGCCGGACCGGCACGGCCTTGATGGCCTCGGGCCGCGCCGGGTCCGGCGTGTCCTTGGAGAGATCGGTCATGGTCTAGGGGTTCACGACCGAATCGTTGAGGGCACCGGCCTGGACGTTCCACTTCTCCAGGATCTTCTTGTAGGTGCCGTCACCCTGGAGCGACTTGGTGGCCCCGGCGATGGCCTTGGCGAACCGTGACTGCTCCTTGGCCACGACGAAGCCGTACGGGGCGGCCTCGTAGATGTCGCCGAGCAGTTCGAGCTGGCCGTTGGTCTTCTGCACCGCGTAGGCGATGATCGGCGAGTCGGCGAGCCCGGCGTCGTCCTTGCCGGACACGATGGCCGCGGTCGCCTGGTCCTGCCCCTGGTACTGGTCGATCGTGATCGCGGGCTTCCCGGCGTCCGTGCAGGCCTTCGACCGCTTCTGGACGTCCTCGACCTGGACGGTGGCCTTCTGCACGGCGACCTTCTTGCCGCACGCGTTGTCGGGCTGGATGCCCGCGGGGTTGCCCTTCTTGGTCGCCCACTGGGTGCCCGCGTTGAAGTAGCTCACCATGGTGACGGCCTTCTTGCGCTCGTCGTTGATGGTGAACGAGGAGACGCCCGCCTCGTACTTGCCGGACTGGACGCCCGGAATGATGTCGTCGAACTTGCTGGTGACCCATTCGGTCTTGAGTCCGAGCTTGGCGGCCACCGCGTCGAACAGCTCCCGGTCCCAGCCGACGACGGTCTTCCCGTCGGCCTCCAGGAACTCGTTCGGAGCGTAGGACGAGTCCACGCCGATCACGATCTTGCCGTCCGACTTGATCGAGTCCGGGACCATGGCGACCAGTCCCTGGTCGACGCCGCCCGAAGCGGTGATCGACGGGCCCGCACCCGTGTCGTCCTTCTTCTCGCCGCAGGCCGACAGCGCGAGCGCGCCCGTCAGCACAAGCACGCCCGTCACGATTCCGTGACGGCGCAGAGAACCGGTGATCACTGGTCCCCCTCCAGATGGTTGCGTCGGATCCGCGTAGATCCAAAGGTCAGGTGCACATCTTTCACCACAACTTCCATGATCCGGATAAAGGGTGCGAAACAATAGCGCAACGAGCGGGCCCCGGACCGGTACAGCAACCCTCCTCTACCCCACGGACGGCAACCGGACGGCTACAGGTCGGCAACGCCCACGTGACTGTCGCCACCACCCCGGCCGACGGGCCCGCGACAGCGGGTATGGCACAATCGGACAACGGGTGACCCCCGTTCGTCGCACGAGATGACCACCGGGTGACCGGCCACCACACCACTCCACCTCGGCGGCATCCAAGAGAGCCAGTTTTCCGATGACAGGGGTCGCCGTGTCCGCTCAGCCCGTTTCCACCGATCCGTCCTCACTGGACGACGATCCGGCCTTTCCACTGCATCGTGGCGGAAAGCTGGAGATGCGCTCGACCATCCCCGTCCGTAACAAGGACGACCTTTCCCTGGCCTACACACCCGGCGTCGCCCGCGTCTGCACGGCGATCGCCGACCGCCCGGAGCTGGCGTACGACTACACGTGGTCGTCCCGGGTCGTCGCCGTCGTCACCGACGGCACCGCCGTGCTCGGCCTCGGTGACATCGGCCCCGCCGCGTCCATGCCGGTGATGGAGGGCAAGTCCCTGCTGTTCAAGGAGTTCGCCGGGGTCGACTCCGTGCCGATCGCGCTGAGCTGCACGGACGTCGACGAGATCGTCGACACGGTGGTCCGGATGGCGCCGAGCTTCGGCGGCATCAACCTGGAGGACATCAGCGCGCCCCGGTGCTTCGAGATCGAGGACCGGCTCCGCGACGCGCTCGACATCCCCGTCTTCCACGACGACCAGCACGGCACCGCGATCGTGGTGCTCGCCGCCCTCACCAACGCGGCCCGCCTGGTCGGACGCCCCCTGTCGGACCTGCGCGCGGTCGTCGCCGGAGCGGGCGCCTCGGGCATCGCGGTCTCCCGGATCCTCATCGAGGCGGGCATCGGCGATATCGCCCTCTCCGACAGCAAGGGCATCATCTACGAGGGACGGGACGGCCTGAACCCGTCGAAGGAGCAGATCGCCGCCATCACCAACCGGTCGAAGTTGAAGGGCTCCACCGAGGAGGCGCTGCGCGGCGCGGACGTGTTCCTCGGCCTGTCCGGCAGCACCGTCCGGGAGTCGTGCATCGCCACGATGTCGGACGACGCGATCGTCTTCGCCCTCTCCAACCCCACCCCGGAGGTCCACCCGGAGGTGGCGCGCCGGCACGCCAGGGTGGTCGCCACGGGCCGCAGCGACTATCCCAACCAGATCAACAACGTCCTGGCGTTCCCCGGCATCTTCCGCGGCGCCCTGGACGTCCGCGCCCACTCGATCACCGAGGGCATGAAGCTCGCGGCGGCGACCGCCCTCGCCGACATCGTCGGCGAGGACCTCTCCCCCGACTACGTGATCCCCGGCCCCTTCGACGAGCGGGTGGCCCCCGCCGTCACCGAGGCCGTGGCCGAGCAGGCCCGCCGCGACGGCGTCGCCCGCGTGTGAACAGCGGCCAGTAGCGTCCGACGACCCGTCCGACGATGAGCGCGTCGGGGACGGCGCCGAAGTCCCAACTGTCACGCCGTCCCGGCGCACTCTGGTTGTCGCTCTCCAGCCACCACCCGTCCCCCGACCGACGGGTCGCCCGCTTGACGATGAGAACGTCCCCCCGCTCAGGGTGCCGCGCCACGACGAGATCACCGACACCGGGCCGAACACCGACACGCACGAGCAACCAGTCCCCCGGCCACAATCCAGGCGCCATCGACTCGCCGGCCACCTCGACGGTCATCAACCGCCGCCGCGCCCGAACCAGCAAGGCCACGCCGATCAACCAGACCGCCGGACGCCACATGCTCCTCCTCAACCGCCCGCATACATCGACGGACGGCGGTCATGAAGTATTTCCGGGGCCAGACCCCGGGTCTTAGGCCGAATTACCGAGCGCCCTGGCCGGACGGCCCCGGTGCCACAAGGGTAATGTCGGTGACCTGAGCATGATCCGCAACGAGGGAAGGGATTCGCAGGTGTTGCTCAAGCTTCTGCGCCCGAAGACCACGGTGTCCGCGCACTGCGACCTGCCGTGCGGCGTCTACGACCCGGCGCAGGCCCGGATCGAGGCCGAGTCGGTCAAGGCGATCGCCGAGAAGTACGCGGCCAACGACGACCCGGAGTTCCGCGCCCGCGCGATCCTGATCAAGGAGCAGCGCTCGCAGCTCGTCAAGGAACACCTGTGGGTCCTGTGGACCGACTACTTCAAGCCGCCGCACTTCGAGAAGTACCCGCAGCTCCACCAGCTGTTCAACGAGGCCACCAAGCTGGCGGGGGCCTCCGGCACCAAGGGCAGCATGGACGTCAAGGTCGCGGACGAGCTGCTCGCCAAGATCGCGGAGATCGACAAGATCTTCTGGGAGACCAAGCAGGCCTGACCCGCGCGACCGTAGAGGCCCGACCCCACCGGGGCCGGGCCTCAGCCGTGCCCGACCACCCCGGTTCCGAAAAGAGCGTTGCCCACCGGGGCATGCGCCGGTCATTCTTCTAGGTGGGTGTCCGGGCAAGGTCGTGCCCGGCGCGGACTGCGAACGTGGCGGTGCGTGTGAGCGACGAGATCGAGTGCCCGGAGTGCGGCGGAACGGGAGAGGAGCGCCTAGGCTCCCTCCGCCTGTTGTGCGCGCTCTGCCAGGGCCGCAAACAGGTCGGCGGCAACACCGAACCGCCCGACGACGAACCACGGGCCGTATGGGAACATCCGGCGGTCCGGAGTTCGGGCCTGTGCCCGCACTGTCTGGGCGCGGGCGTGGTCGTAGCGGGCGGCAACTACGCCGAAGCGCCCTGCCCGGTGTGCTCGGTCCGCGACCGTTGATCACCCGCAGCCGCGGCGATGGCGTCCCCGGTAAGCCGGTACACCGTCCACTCGTCCTGCGGCCGAGCCCCCATCGCCTCGTAGAACGCGATAGCCGGCTCGTTCCACGTGAGAACAGACCACTCAACGCGCCCATACCTACGCTCATCAGCGATCCGCGCCAACTCGCTCAGCAACGCCTTCCCATACCCGAACCCCCGCACCCCCGGCTCCACATAGAGATCCTCCAGATAGATCCCATGCGTCCCGTTCCAGGTCGAGTACGTGAGAAACCACACAGCGAACCCGACAACGCGCCCCTCATGCTCCGCCACATGAGCGAAGACCGCGGGATCGTCCCCAAAGAGACTCTCCCGCACCTGCTCCTCGGTCGCCTTCACCGAGTCCAGGCTCCGCTCGTACTCCGCAAGCTCCCGGATCAACCGCAAGATCTCAGGAATGTCCTCAACCACAGCACCCCGAATCACCAGAGCAGGCTACAAGACTCAACCCCCCCAAACCCCAGCGCAACCACCCCCACGATCACACCCCCGCGTCCCCCCAAACCCCCGCACCCACGGACGTATCCCCCACACCCACAGACGCACCCCCCGCACCCACGGACACACCCACCCGCACCCACAGACGCGCCAACCCCAGCCACCACAGCAACCCCCGACAACCTCAAGGTTTGCGATCGCGTCCGAAGGCAGGTTCGAGCCTGCGAGAACCTGATCGCGCAGCGAGCCGCAAGGCGAGCCGAAGCGATGCAGCGATCGCACGTAGTACGTGACGGCTGAGGCCCTCCAGGGCCTCAGCCGTCACGTACTACAAATAAACACAGCGCGGCGAAGTCTCGCAGTGGTGCTCTCAGGCGGTAGTTTCGGTAGCAGCGGGACCATCCTGCGAGGGAGTGACGTGACCGAGGAAACCGCTGCAATGCCGACCAGTACGAAGTTGTCCGTCCGCGACGTGGTGACGGTGAAGTTGCCTGCCGCGAGCGCCTACCTGTCCGTCCTGCGGACCGCGACCGCGGGTCTCGCGGCGAGGTTGGACTTCACGCTGGATGAGATAGAGGACCTGCGTATCGCCGTCGATGAGGCGTGCGCGATGCTGCTGGCCCAGGCGCTGCCGGGGACGGACCTGGTGTGCGAGTTCGAGTTGACGGGGGACGCGATGCGCATCTCCGTCTCGGTGCTCACGGTGGACGGTGAGGTGCCGAGCCGCGACACGTTCGCGTGGACGGTGCTGTCGTCGCTGGCGGGCGAGGTGGACGCTCAGGCGGGCGCCGACGACCGGGTCACCGTGACGCTGCAGAAGCGCCGCGGTTCGGCGGGGGTCTCGTGACGGAGAAGACGACGATCGCCGGTGCGGGCAACGAGCGGTCCGACAGCGCGGTGCCGGACCGTGCTCGGGCGCGTGCCTTGTTCGAGCGCCTCGCGGTCCTGCCGGAGGGCGATCCGGAGCGTCAGCGCATCCGTGATGAGCTGGTGGAGTTGCATCTTCCGCTGGTGGAGTATCTCGCCCGCCGGTTCCGTAACCGCGGTGAGTGGCTGGACGATCTCATCCAGGTCGCCACGATCGGTTTGATCAAGTCGATCGACCGGTTCGATCTGGAGCGGGGTGTGGAGTTCTCGACGTACGCCACGCCCACGATCGTCGGTGAGATCAAGCGGCATTTCCGCGACAAGGGCTGGGCGGTGCGGGTGCCGCGGCGGCTGCAGGAGTTGAAGCTGTCGCTGACGAAGGCGATCAGTGATCTCGCGCAGCGGGAGGGCCGCGCTCCGACGGTGAGCGAGCTGGCGGCGCATCTCCAGATGAGCGAGGAGGAGGTGTTGGAGGGCCTGGAGTCCGCCAACGCCTATTCCACGGTGTCGTTGGACGCGCCGGATTCGGGGGACGAGGACGCTCCGGCGGTGGCCGATTCGCTCGGGATGGTGGACGAGTCGCTGGAGGGCGTCGAGTACCGCGAGTCGTTGAAGCCGCTGTTGGAGAAGCTTCCGGCGCGGGAGAAGAAGATTCTTCTGTTGCGGTTCTTCGGGAACATGACGCAGTCGCAGATCGCGGCGGAGCTCGGCATCTCGCAGATGCACGTTTCCCGGTTGCTGGCGCGGACGTTGGCGCAGCTCCGGGAGGGTCTCACCGCCGACGAGTAGGGCCGGGGCCCGGGTCAGTCCTTGGTGGGCTGTTCTTTGAGGCGGTCTTTGAGGCGCTGCCCGAGGCTGCGGGGTTCGCTGGGGCGTGGCGCGGGCTCGACGGCCTTCGGTGTGGGTTTCGGGGCCGCTTCGACGGCTTGTCCGTCTTCACGGTCGTCGCCGGGTTCGGTGTCGTCGTCGTCTTCGAGGAGCCAGGCGGTGCTGGGCGGGCTGAGGACGGCGATGAGGGCGAGGACGGCGACGACGCCCATGGGGATGGCGATGGCGGGTCGTTCGGACTGCCACAGGGACCAGGCGATGGGCAGGGCGAACAGTTGGGTGAGGACCGTGGGGGCGCGGCTCCACTGGTCGGCGCGCAGGAGTCCGCGGGCGCAGGCGAGCATGCCGAGTCCGCCGGCGAGGGCGAGGACGGTGACGCCGATGGCGCTGGCCTCGTCGACGGCGGCGCCGGTGGCCGTCTCGACGCCGGTGTAGACGCCGAATCCGATGGCGCCGGCGCCTTCGAGGGCTTCGAGGGCGGCGGCGGCCCGCACGGTGATGGGACGTTTCGACACAACCCGAAACCCTACTCGCCCGGGGTGGGGCGTGGCGCGGAGGCGGAGGCGGGGCGAACGCATCCGGAACGGTCGATACCCTGGCGCCGTGCGCGCGATGCTCATCGCCAACCCCATGGCGACCTCCACCTCCCGGCGGGCCCGTGACATTCTCATCCGGGCGTTCTCCGGTGATCTCGATCTGGTTCTCGCGGAGACGGGCCATCGCGGTCATGCGATGGAGTTGTCCCGGCAGGCGGCGGTGGACGGCTACGACGTCGTGATCACGCTGGGTGGGGACGGGACGGTGAACGAGGCGGTGAACGGGCTTCTGGCGGAGGGACCGTCGCCGGATGTGCCTGCGCTCGCGGTGTTGCCGACGGGGAGCACGAACGTGTTCGCGCGGACGCTCGGCCTGCCGGGGGATCCGATCGGCGCGACGAAGGCGGTGCTGGAGGCGCTGCGGGCGGGGCGGTACCGGACGATCGGGCTGGGCACGGCGTCCCATCCGGACGGTGGGGAACGCTTCTTCACGTTCTGCGCGGGTGTCGGGTTGGACGCGGAGGTCGTCCGGGAGGTGGAGCGGCGCCGCGCGGCGGGGGCGACGGCGTACAACTCGTTGTACGTCCAGACGGCGCTCCGGCATTTCTTCTCCGGGACCGATCGGCGGCGTCCGGCCCTCACTTTGGAACAACCGGGACGTCCGCCAAAAACTGGACTGTTCCTTGCTTTCATCTCGAATACGTCGCCGTGGACTTTCATGGGTCGCCTTCCGGTGAATCCGAGTCCCAAGGCGAACTTCTCCCGGGGGCTGGACGTGTTCGGAATGCGTTCACTGGACGTCGGTCCGACGCTCGGCGCGGTGGCGCAGATGCTGACCGCGCGGCACCGTCCCGTCCTGGGACGACACGTGGTGAACGTGCACGACGCCGCGGAGGTCACATTGCGCGCGGAGCGTCCGATGGCCTTTCAGTTGGACGGCGACTACCTTGGCGAGCAGCGCGATGTGACGTTCCGGTCGGTCCCGAAGGCGATACGCATCGTCATTTGACTCCGTATGGCCTGCCAGGTGAGAGCCAAGTAACAGGTCTGACCTCCGGGTGTGACACATGCGACACCCATACTTTGAGAATCCTTTCTCAAAGGTCTTGCGTCGCCCGGCGCCCCCCTGACACGCTCAAAGTGCGCCCGCCGATGAGAGGCCCCAACGCCGTCGGTCTCCGTCTCGCAGCGCCGCCGAACATTCACCCTGGACCTGGCTACCGCCACCCGGGTGTTCGCGACATGTGAAATCGTTCACAAGAGTGGAGTTCCTCCACTACCCGACGAAGGAGTGGACCGCATGGACTGGCGCCACCGCGCAGCCTGCCGTGACGTGGACCCCGAGTTGTTCTTCCCGATCGGCAACACCGGACCCGCGATTCTCCAGATCGAAGAGGCCAAGCAGGTGTGTCGCCGCTGCGACGTGACCGACGCCTGTCTGCGCTGGGCGCTGGAGTCCGGCCAGGAGTCGGGCGTGTGGGGCGGCATGGGCGAGGACGAGCGCCGTGCCCTGCGCCGCCGTGTCTCCCGGGCCCGCGCACGCGTCTGACCGCCCCCAATCCGAGGCCGCGTCTCAGGCCGTCCCGGGCGGTGGCTGGCGCCGCTGGAACTGCGGGTTGGTGAGGGGCACGTCCACCACCACCTCGGTGCCGCCGCCGGGCCGGGGCCGGAAGTCGAGGCGACCGCCCAACTCCCCGACGATCAGCGTTCGGACGATCTGAAGGCCGAGGCTGGTGGCGCCCTCCACGTCGAAGTCCTCGGGAAGGCCGACGCCGTCATCGGCGACGACCGTGACGAGCCGGCCGCCCTCGTCGTCCGTCCCCCCACTCCCCGACCCCTCACCGCCGGGAATGTTCCGGCCCGGAGCCTCACGCTCGGCTGGGTGGTCGCCGTCGCCGGAGCGGCGCGCGACCACTTCGAGGGTTCCGAAGCGGTTCGCCAGACCGTGTTCCAGTGCGTTCTGGAGCAGCTCGGTGAGCGCCATCGCCAACGGTGTGGCGATCTCGGCGGGCAGCACCCCGAAGCTGCCGGTCCGCTTCGGCGTGACCTTGGTCTCCGGGGTGGAGACCTCCGCCGCCATCGTGATGACCCGGTCCGCGATGTCGTCGAAGTCGATCAGCTCGTCGGGGGTGTGCGACAGCGTCTCGTGCACGATCGCGATGGACCCGACGCGGCGGACCGCCTCGTCCAGCGCCGCCCGCCCCTCCGGGATCTGCAACCGCCGCGCCTGGAGCCGCAGCAGCGCCGCGACCGTCTGCAGGTTGTTCTTCACCCGGTGATGGATCTCCCGGATGGTGGCGTCCTTGGACAGCAGCTCCCGGTCACGCCACCGCAGCTCGGTGACGTCCCGGCACAGCACGATCGCGCCGATCCGCTCCTCGCTGACGACCAGCGGGATCGTCCGGAGCTGCATGATCGACCCGTGCGCCTCCACCTCGACCTCGCGGGGCGCCCGGCCCGACAGCACGACGCTCAGCGCCTCCTCCCGCGGCTCCCCCGTGTCGCACAGGTCGGCGGTGACCTGCCCGAGCGCCTCGCCCACCAGGTCGGCCGGGTAGCCGAGCCGCCGGTACGCCGACTGCGCATTCGGGCTGGCGTAGACGACGCGGCCGGAGCGGTCCAATCGCATCAGGCCGTCGCCGACGCGCGGCGAACGGACCATGTTGGGCCCGTCGTCCGACGCGGGGAACGTCCCCTCGCAGATCATGGTCGCGAGATCGCTGGCGCTCTGTAGGTACGTCAGTTCCAGCCGGCTCGGGGTGCGGGCGGAGCTGAGGTTCGTGCTCCGCTGGATCACGCCGAGGACCTTGTCGGCGCGCCGCACCGGGATCGACTCCTCCCGGACGGGAATGCCGCTGCCCCACTCGGGGTCGCCCTCCCGGACGATCCGTCCCTCGCGCCAGGCCACGTCGATCAGCCCGCGCCGTCCCGTCCGGACGATCTTCCCGACGAGGTCCTCCGGGTAGGCGGTCGGCCCGGTCGTCGGCCGCATCTGCGCGATCGCCACCCAGCCCGGAACGCTCGCCCCCGGGTCCGGCGCGGCACGCCGGGCGCCGCGGGAGTGCCGGTCGGTGTCCGGCGCGGCGGCGTCCAGCGCGTCCGCCGACCGCAACGGCACCCAGAGCAGCAGGTCCGCGAACGACAGGTCGGCGAGGAGCTGCCAGTCGGACACCAGCGCGTGCAGCCACTCCAGGTCGGCGGCCGCGAGATCGCTGTGATCGCGGACAAGATCGGTCAAGGTAGGCACGCCACCATCATCGCCGATGGGTTTTGGTGCCCCGGCCCGCACCCCGAATCCGGGCGACCTGGAAGAATTCCCGCATGTTCGCAGCAGGGGATCCGCTGGCCAGGCTCCGTGACGCGGCGGCGCGGCGCGCCGAGGCCGGGCTGCGCCGGACGCTGCGTCCCCGGCACGGCGGCCCCGGCGGGCTCGTGGACCTGGCGTCCAACGACTATCTCGGGCTCGCCTCCGACCCCCGCGTCGTCGAGGGCGCCGTCGCCGCCGCCCGGGCGTGGGGCACCGGCTCGACCGGTTCCCGCCTCGTCACCGGAACGACGGAACTGCACGCCGAACTGGACCGGCGGCTCGCCGCGTTCACCGGCAGCGCCGCCGGGCTCGTGTTCTCCTCCGGCTTCCTCGCCAACCTCGGCGCCGTCACCGCCCTCGCCGGGCCGGGCACGCTCGTGGTGTCCGACCGGGTCAACCACGCCTCGATCGTGGACGCGTGCCGGCTGTCCCGATCACGGGTCGCGATCGTCCCGCACCGCGACGTCGTCGCCGTCGAAAGGGCCCTCGCGGACAGGGACGAGGAGCACGCGGTCGTCGTCACCGACGCCGTGTTCTCCGTGGACGGCGACCTCGCGCCGCTGCGGGACCTCCACACCGCCGTCCGGGCGCACGGCGCGCTGCTGATCGTCGACGAGGCGCACGCGCTCGGCGTCGTCGGCGACCACGGCCGCGGCGCCGCGCACGCCGCGGGCCTCGCGGGCGAACCCGACGTGATCCTCACCGTCACGCTGTCGAAGTCGCTGGCGGCGCAGGGCGGCGCCGTCCTCGGCGCCCCCGAGGTGATCGACACCCTGGTCGACACCGGCCGGTCGTTCATCTTCGACACCGGCCTCAACCCGCCCGCCGCCGGGGCCGCGCTCGCCGCCCTCGACATCCTCGAAACAGATCCCGGCCTTCCCGTCCGCGCCCGCGACCGGGCCCGCCGGATCGCGGACCTCGCGGCCGGTTCCGGCCTGGAGACCGCCGACCCGGCCGCGGCCGTCGTCCCGGTGTTCCTCGGCGAACCGCACGTCGCCGTCCACGCCGCCGGGATCTGCGCCGAACACGGCCTTCACGTCGGCTGCTTCCGGCCGCCGTCCGTCCCCGTGGGCCGTGCGTGCCTGCGTCTCACCGCACGCGCCACACTGGACGAATCGGACCTCGTCCACCTCCGAGAGGCCCTGGCGAAGATCGCCTGTTCTACCGGCCGTAGTCTTCACACGTAACATCGGGGAAAACCGGTGATGAACGTGAGGAGATGCCGTGACGGAGGTCAGGGGCGGGCCCCGGCACGGGGGCGGATTCGAGCACGGGTACGACCGGGTGCCGCTGGGTGACGTCGGGAAACGCCACCCGAACCAGGCACCCCGCATTCCCAAGTACTACAAACTCAAAGAGCTTCTGGTCGAGCTGATCCAGTCGCTTCCCCCGGGCAGTCCGCTGCCTCCCGAACGGGCTCTCGCCGAGAAGTACGAGACGTCCCGTACGACCGTCCGCCAGGCCCTCACCGAACTCGTCGTCGAGGGGCGCCTGCAACGCATCCAGGGCAAGGGCACCTTCGTCGCCAAGCCGAAGGTGTCGCAGGAACTCCAGCTCGTCAGTTACACCGAGGACATGCGGCACCACGGGCTCCGCCCCGAGACCCGCATCCTGGACGCCGGCTACGTCAGCGCCGACGAACGCCTCGCCACCCTCCTCGCCATCCGCCCCGGCGGCCGTGTCCTGCGCGTCCACCGGCTCCGCCTCGCCGACGGCGAGGCCATGTCCATCGACACCTCGCACCTGCCGGCCCGCCGCTTCCCCGGCCTGCGCCGCGAACTCCCCCGCCACCGCTCCCTGTACGAGACGCTCGCCACCGCCTACGACGTCCACCTCACCGAGGCCGAGGAGACGATCGAGACCGTCCTCGCCACCCCCCACGACGCGCAACTCCTCGGCGTGGACGTCGGCCTCCCCATGCTGCTGCTCTCCCGGCACGCCTTCGACACCACGGGCCAGCCCGTCGAGTGGGCCCAGTCCCTCTACCGAGGCGACCGCTACAAGTTCGTCACCCGCCTCCGCCGCTGACCCCGGCCAGCCCACCGCGTCCAGATTTTCGACCACAAGTTCGAAGGATCTGGCTACGCTGAGTACAAACCTTCTCTACGATGACCGGGAGCAGATCGTGAGGGAAAGGTCGCAGAACGTGGCGGAGACCTTGGTTTTCAACCTTGACGACCTGTCCGACAACACCCTGTGGGACATGTGGGTGCGCGGCGAAGTGGAGGACCTTCTCGATCTTCCGTACGAAGGTATACGGGTCGAGATCATCGGGGGTCAGATCGTCGTGTCACCGGCACCGACCGTGGCGCATGCAGGGATTCTCACCGACATCAGCACGGCGTTGACGACCGCCCCGTCGAGGGACCGCGACGTCCCATGGGTGCCCACGCAGGTCGTCAACCTGTGGCGAGAGACGGCGGGCAAGTCCGCGATCCCCGATCTCGTCGTTCTGGCGGCGGACGTGCTGAAAGCGGCCGCCAACGCCGACGCTTTCGGGCTGTCGCCTGACGAGATCGAGATGGTGGTCGAAGTCACCTCGCCCGGCAACTCCGAACAGGACCGCCCACCGACAAGCGGGCGCCGACTGGCGGAACCCAACAAATGGTCCCGCTACGCCCAAGTCGAGATCCCCTACTACCTTCTCGTCGATCGATCACCGAAGGAGGCCAAGACGACCCTCTACTGCATCCCAGACCGCTCCACGGGCGCTTACCTACATCGGGAGTCGTGGGAGTTCGGCGAGACGATCCAGTTGCCGGAGCCGTTCAACGTCGAGATCGAGACTAGGCGTTGGCAGCCGTGGAAGAAGTAGAGCAGGAAGCAGCGGCCAGGATTCCCCCCATGGCCACGACGGTCGACCAACGGACCAAGATTGTCGTTCATGGTGTGGTCTACCCCAAGGACCCCCGCGACATGACCGCCGAAGAGGTCCGGGAACACCTCTTCCTGCCAGAGGAAGCCAGCATCGAGGTCCTCGATCATCAGGACGAGGGGAAACTCACCGAGGTCGGCATCTCCTGGGCCGAAGGCGTCGACGGCAAGACCGTGCTCTACCACCTTCGTCGCATCATCCGGGAGCGGATGATCCATATCGTGTGAACGCGCGGCTGACGGGCCACGTGCTCACCATGAGGGTCACAGGGTCTGGCTGAGGGCCTTGATGGGCATTTTCAGCGTGCTGAGGAGTTCCAGGTCCTTGGCGGCGGGGCGGCCGAGGGTGGTGAGGTAGTTGCCGACGATGAGGGCGTTGATGCCGCCGAGCATTCCGTCGCGGGTGCCGAGGTCGCCGAGGGTGAGTTCACGGCCGCCCGCGTAGCGGAGGATGGTGCGGGGCAGGGCGAGGCGGAACGCGGCGATCGTCTTCAGCGCCTCGGTGCCCTCGACCAGCGGGAAGTCGGCGAACGGGGTGCCGGGACGCGGGGCGAGGAAGTTCAGCGGAACCTCGTCGGGGTCCAGTTCGGCGAGCTGACCGGCGAACTCGGCGCGCTGCTCGACCGATTCGCCCATGCCGACGATGCCGCCGCAGCACACCTCCATTCCGGCGTCCTTCACCATGCGGAGCGTGTCCCAGCGTTCCTCCCACGTGTGGGTGGTGACGACGTTCGGGAAGTGGGAGCGGGCCGTCTCCAGGTTGTGGTTGTAGCGGTGGACGCCCATCGCGGCCAGCTCGTCCACCTGCTCCTGGGTGAGCATTCCGAGCGAACACGCGATGTTGATCTCCACGGCGTCGTTGATGGCGGTGATGCCGTCGCGGACCTGGGCCATCAGCCGTTCGTCGGGGCCGCGGACGGCCGCGACGATGCAGAACTCGGTCGCGCCGGTCCGCGCGGTCTCCTTCGCCGCCTCGACCAGGTCCGGGATGTTCAGCCACACCGATCGGACCGGTGATTCGAACCTGCCGGACTGCGAGCAGAAATGGCAGTCCTCGGGGCAGCCGCCGGTCTTCAACGACACGATGCCCTCGACCTCGACCTCCGGCCCGCACCACCGCATCCGCACCTCGTGGGCGACGGCGAGCAGGGCCTCCAGCCGGTCGTCGGGGAGGGTGAGGCACTCCAGGACCTGCTCGGCGGACAGTCCCGTTCCCTCGTCCAAAACCTGGCGGCGGGCGACTTCGAGGATGTCGGTCACGTGTTACTCCTTGTCGGGGCCGTGACGGTCGCGGAACTCGGCGGGGTCGAACGCGCCGCCGAACGAGGGGGCCAGGCCGCGGTGCGCGGTCAGGAGGAACTCCGCCGGGTCGAGCGCGCCCGCCCCCGCCGGTAGAACGCCCGACAGCGGCCGGGCCGCGATGGTCTCCAGGTCGCGGATGTTGCTGCGCATCGCGAGGTCCGGGTCGTCCGGCCACGCGCCGACGACGACGCCCGCGAGTTCGACGCCGCGGTGCGCCATCGCCTCCAGCGTCAGCGCCGTGTGGTTGAGGGTGCCGAGGTCGGGACGGGTCACGACGACGGCGGCGGCGCCGACCTCGTGCGCCAGGTCCGCGATCGTGGCGCCCTCCTCGTCGTAGCGGACGAGGAGACCTCCCGCGCCCTCGACCAGCACCAGGCGACGGTCGCCGGACAGGTCCCGGACGCGGTTCGCCGCGTCGGCCAGCCGGACGGGCGGGAGACCGGCGCGCCGGGCCGCCGCGGCGGGCGACAGCGGGTCGGGGAATCGGGCCAGCTCGTGCACGTCGTCGACGGCGGCGAGGCGCCGGACCTCGTCCACGTCACCGGGCTCCCCGACGCCGACACCGGTCTGGCCGGGTTTGACGACCGCGACGGACGCGCCCCGCGCGGCGGCGACCGCTGCCAATGCCGCGGTGACGACGGTCTTGCCGACACCCGTACACGTCCCGGTCACCACGAGCACACTCACAAGGCGGCACACTAGCGCGGCCCCGGCACGGCCACGACGCCCGCATCCCCTCCCCCGGCGGAACCACGCGGAACCGGGCGGCGCGGTGGAGCGTCCAAGAGTCATGGCCGGTTCACACACACGCTCCCACCGGGTGCCGGCGTTCGCCGCCGTGGCCGTCGCGGCCTGCGCGGCGTTGACCTCCTGCGGCGACGGCTCCGAGACGGCCGGGCCGTCGTCCTCCGCACCCGCCACGTCCGCCACGGTTCCCACGACCGGGTCCCCCGCCAAGGACTCCCCCGCCGAAGAGAAGCTCGTCCTGCGTTGGCGCGAGACCGGCGGTATCGCCGGGCTCGGCGGCCCCGGCAGCGTCCCGGAGTTCTCCCTGTTCTCCACCGGACGCGCGGTCGTGTCGTCCGGCCCGCCGCAGTACGAGCTGACGGAGTACCGGCTCAAGCCGGAGGCGCTCCGGCGGCTCCTCGACGAGGCCCGCGACGCCGGTCTGGGCCGCTCCCACACCGTCGGCTCCGACCGGATCATGGACGCGATCATCGCCGAGATCACGATGGGCGACGCCACGACCCGTGTCATCCAGCCCGGGTCCGAGTCCGCGAGCGCCCCGGAGGCGAGGTTCCTCAAGCGGCTCGACCCGCGTTCCTGGCCCGCGTCCGACCAGGCCGCACCGCCCAAGCCGTACCGGCCGGAGAAGACGGCCGTCCTGGCGGGCGAGACCAGCGGCGGCGCCAAGGTCAAGAACTGGCCCCTCGCCCCGCTCGCCAGGGGCGAGGAGGCGGCGGGCGCCCTCTGCACGGTCGTCCCGGCGTCGAAGCTCCCCGCCACTGCGCCCGACACCGTCTGGCGCAGCGAGGGCAAGACGTACTCCGTGCGGCTCCGCCCTCTCCTGCCCGCCGAGTCCACCTGTCAGGACGTCATCTAGATCTCGCGCTCCCGCCGGGTGCGATCAAGGCAAGACGGTTGTTCATGCATACACTTTCCTGTGCACAAGGGAAGTGGTGACATAGGAACGATGTCGTATTCGGACGGTGAGGTGGTCGTCCGGGCGGCGCGGGCGGACGAGTACGACCTCATCGGTGAGCTGACCGTGGAGGTCTATGTCGGCGGCGGGCTGATGTCGCCCACGTCGCCCTACATAAGCAAGCTCCGGGACACCGCAAGCCGCGCCGCCGAGTCGGAGCTGCTCGTCGCCGAGATCGGCGGCGAGATCGGCGGGGCCGTGACGTACTGCCCGCCCGGCAGCCCCTACGCGGCGCTGGCCGGGCCGGACGAGGCGGAGTTCCGGATGCTCGCCGTCCTGGACAAGGCGCGCGGCCACGGCCTCGGACGGGCCCTGGTGCGGGCCTGCGTGGACCGGGCCCGCGCGGCCGGGCTCACCGGACTCCGGCTGTCGACCCAGCCGAACATGACGCAGGCGCACCGCATGTACGAGCGCATGGGATTCGTCCGCACCCCCGACCGCGACTGGGAGGTAGAGCCAGGGGTCAACCTCCTGACATACACGCTCAAGCTCTAGGGGCCTGTCAGAAACGTCGGCCACCGCGCGAGCGCGTTAACTGGTCGAGGAGGCGACGCCGAAGGTGAGCCTCCTTGACCAGATCGCGAAGCGATGCAGCGCTCGCACAATCACGAGCAGGGTTGCGAGCCGCCAGGCGAGCAGCCCTGATCGAGATTGAATGAACAGGTGCAGTGGGCCGTCCAGGCCAGTGGGCTGACTTGGACGATCATGCGGCGGCGGCAGTGGGGGCAGTAGCGGGGCGGTTCCAGTTCGCGGGCGGCGCGGCAGGTGGTGTGGTCTGAGGTCGCGGTGGGTTCTCCGCAGCGGTCGCAGTAGGGGGCGACGGGGTGGTCCTGCGGGTCGGTCATCGGTGGCCGTTCATGCGTTCCACGATGGCGGTGTCGTAGGTTCCGGCCGCGAATTCGGGATGGTCCAGGAGTGCGCTCAGGAACGGCAGGTTGGTGCGCGGCCCCTCGATGCGGAACGCGTCGAGGGCGGCGCGGGCCCGGCGCAGGGCGTGGGCGCGGTCGTCGCCGTGGACGGACAGCTTCGCGAGCAGCGAGTCGTAGTGCGCGGTGACGGTGTTGCCCTCGGCGTACCCGGCGTCGATGCGGATGCCGTCGCCGACGGGCTCCTCCCACACCTTGATCTCCTCAGGTGAGGGAGCGGACCCGTGTTCGGCGTGGACGCGGAACTCGATGGCGTGTCCGTGCGGGGCCGCGTCCGTGAAGGACACGGGTTCGCCGGCGGCGACGCGGAACTGCTGCTCGACGAGGTCGATTCCGGTGACGAGTTCGGTGATCGGGTGCTCGGTGGTGAGCCGGGTGTTCATCTCCAGGAAGTAGTACTCCTGCGCGGCGGGGTCGACGAGGAACTCGACGGTGCCGGCGCCGCGGTGGCCGACCGTCTCGGCCGCGTGGACGGCGGCGGCGAGCATCCGCTCGCGCAGCGGCGCGGCGACACCCGGCGACGGGGTCTCCCCGGCGATCTTCTGGCGGCCGAGCTGGACGGAGCAGTCCCGTTCGCCGAGCGCGACGACGGCGCCGTCGGCGAGGCCGAGGATCTGCACCTCGACGTGCCGGGCGCCCGCCACGTACCGTTCGAGCAGGATGTCGCCCTGCCCGAAGACGTGTTCGGCGTCGGCGCGGGCCATGGCGTACGCGGCGCGCAGCGTCGTCTCGTCGTGGGCGGCGGCGAGGCCGACGCCGCCCGCGCCGGCGGCGGGTTTCACCATCACCGGGTAGCCGATGCGCTCGGCCTCCTCGACGGCGGTCTCGACGTCCGGGACGGGCTCCCACACGCCGGGGGCGACGGGAAGGCCCGCCTCCTTCATCAGGTTCCGGGCGTTGATCTTGTCGCTCATCCGGGCGACGGTGAGCGGCGGCGGACCGATCCAGTGGAGGCCGCGGTCGACGACGGCCCGGGCGAGGTCGGCGTTCTCGGCGAGGTATCCGCAGCCGGGGTGGACGGCCTGCGCGTTCGTGCGGTGCGCGGCCTCCAGGATCGCCGGGACGTTCAGGTAGCTGCGGGCGGGGTCGGCGGGGCCGATGAGGATGGCCTCGTCCGCCTCGGCGACGAACGGCAGGTCGGCGTCGGCGTCCGCGTACACGGCGATGGCCTTGACGCCCATCGCGCGGGCGGTGTGGACGATCCGGCCGGCGATCTCGCCGCGGTTCGCCACGAGCACGGACTCGAACACCAGCGCAACCCCCTCGCGGTCTCCGGGGCCGGGTGCCCCGACCCGGCCGAGACTAGCGGTTTCTCGGGCGCCGTGGTGCCGCGCTTCGGCCGCCCGCCCGGCGGGACGGCGGGGACCGTGTCCCCGCCGTCCGTGCCACCGGTCAGGCGCCGAGCGTCCGCGCGACCGAGGGCGGGACCTCGGCGTAGGAGTCGAACTCCATGACGAACACGCCTCGGCCCGACGTCATGCCGCGCAGGTCACCGACATAGCCGAACATCTCCGACAGCGGCACCAGGGCGCGGACGATCCGGGCCCCGGCCCGCTCCCCGGTCCCCTCGACCCGGCCGCGGCGCCGGTTGAGGTCGCCGATCACCGAGCCCAGATGGTCGTCCGGGACGGTGACCTCGACGGCCATGACCGGTTCGAGCAGCACCGGCGACGCGCGGCGGACGGCCTCCTTGAACGCCATCGAACCGGCGACCCTGAAGGCGAGTTCGGACGAGTCGATCGGGTGGAAGTCGCCGTCGAGCAGGGTGACCCGCACGCCGGTCATCTCGTGTCCGGTGAGGACGCCCGTGTGCATCGCCTCCTGGCACCCCGCGTCCACGGACGGGATGAACTCCCGCGGGATCCGCCCGCCGGTGACCTTGTTGACGAACTCGTACCCGTCCTCGATCGGCTCGACGGCGATCCGCACCTTCGCGTACTGGCCCTTGCCGCCGTCCTGCTTGCGGTGCAGGTGGTCGACATCGCGCACCGGACGCCGGATCGTCTCGCGGTAGGCGACGCGGGGACGGCCGACTCCGGCGTCGACCTGGAACTCCTCCTTCATCCGGTCGATGAGGATCTCCAGGTGGAGTTCGCCCATGCCGCCGATGACGGTCTGCCCGCCGTCCTCGCGGACCTGGAAGGACGGGTCCTCCTCCGCCAGCCGCCGGAGGGCGACGCCCAGCCTGTCCAGGTCGCCCTTCGACGTCGGTTCGACCGCGACCTCGATGACCGGGGCCGGGAAGTCCATCGACTCCAGGATCACCGGATGGTCGGCGTCGCACAGCGTCTCGCCGGTCGTGGTCCGTTTCAGGCCCATGACGGCGACGATGTCGCCCGCGCCCGCCGACCCGATCTCCTCCCGGTCGCCCGCGTGCACCCGGTAGATCTTGCCGATGCGCTCCTTGCGCGCCTTGACGCTGTTCAGCGCCGAGGCGCCGGACACCAGCCGCCCGGAGTAGATCCGGACGAAGGTGAGCCGCCCGAGGAAACGATCGGTCATGATCTTGAAGGCGAGCGCGGACAGCGGCGCGTCGTCGTCCGGCACGCCGTGCGCGGTGTCGACGTCCAGCGGCGACGGCAGGTACCGGACGACGGCGTCCAGCAGCGGCTGGACGCCCTTGTTCCGGTACGCGCTGCCGCAGAACACGGGTGTCACGACGGACGCGACCGTCAGCCGCCTGATCGCCGCGTGCACCTGCTCCGGCGACGGTTCCGTGCCGCCGAGGTACAGGTCCATGAGCTCCTCGTCGTGCTCGGCGACCGTCTCGACCAGCGCGGCCCGCCACCGCCGGGCGTCCTCGGCCAGGTCGGCAGGGACGTCGACGACCGTGTGCCGGTCGTCCGGCCAGACGTGCGCCCGCCCGGACACCAGGTCGACGACGCCCTCGAACCCGGCCTCGGCCCCGATCGGAAGCTGCATGACCAGCGGGACGGCGCCGAGCCGCTCCCGGATCATGCCGACGCAGCGGTGGAGGTCGGCGCCGGCGCGGTCCATCTTGTTGACGAAGCAGATCCGTGGCACCCCGTACCGGTCGGCCTGCCGCCACACCGTCTCCGACTGCGGTTCGACGCCCGCGACGCCGTCGAACACCGTCACGGCGCCGTCGAGGACGCGCAGACACCGTTCGACCTCGATGGTGAAGTCGACATGTCCGGGCGTGTCGATCAGGTTGAGGGTGTGCTCGGTGCCGTCGACCGTCCAATGGCAGGTCGTCGCGGCGGACGTGATCGTGATGCCGCGGTCGCGTTCCTGTTTCAGGAAGTCCAGCGCGGCGGCGCCGTCGTGCACCTCGCCGATGCGGCGCGACACGCCGGTGAAGAACAGGATGCGCTCGGCGGTCGTCGTCTTTCCGGCGTCGATGTGCGCCATGATCCCGATGTTGCGGACGGTGGTGAGGCTGCGAACCGTGGTTGTCATCGGGGATCCTCCTCTTCTCTCTGATGACGACCGCCGCAATACAAGATCGTTTATGCGGCTTCCGCACCGTAACCGCGCGGGGCGTGCGGGCGCGAAGGGTTTTCCGGAGGAGGAGGCCGCGGCGCGGCCCGTTAGACGGACTCGACCGTCTGGACCAGGCCCCACACGAAATGCGCCACGTAGGTGGACTCGGAGGCGCCGTCGGAGGCGCGGAACGTGGTGTGCCAGCGGCTCGGGGCCTCGCCGTCCTGGTGGGCGACCGATCCGAAGCGCGTGTCGACGTCGCCGACGACGCAGGACCAGGGCGTGATGTCGGCGACCGTGTCCAGGCGCGGGACGGGGACGCCGTCGTCGCGGACGAGCCACTCGTGCGCGACCGAGCCGTCCAGCCCCACCATGATCTCGAAGCGCAGGCCCGGCCACAGCGGAAACGGCGGCCACCACGCGACCTCGCACGTCACCGACGGGCCGACCGGGCGCCGCTCGACGGCGGCGGGCGGGCCGAGGACGGTCTCGTAGCGGCGCCGCCCGGGTGGGAACGTCCGGGACCGGACGACGCGCTGCCACCGGGCGTTGACCTCCCGCATCTCCGTACGGGACGCGCCCAGCTCGCGCATCGCGCTCTCCACGAGACCCGGCTGGTAGTCGGCCATCCGGCGGAGCAGGACGAGCTGGAACTCGCGCCGCGCGAAACCTCTCACCCGCCCCTCACCCGCCGACTCACCAGTCGTCGTCGATGAGGTCGTGCGCGCCCTCGGGCTCGCCGGTGAGGGGCTCCTCGGGGTCGTAGTCGGACGGGCGGGGACGCTCCGGCCCGTCCGGCCCGACACGGACGACGTACTCGACGCGGATGATGCGGAAACGACGTCCGAGGACGGTCAGCTCGGTGCGTCGCGTCCCGTCGCGGAGCAGGTCGGCGGCGCCCCGGTACTCGGCGAGCACGTCCGGGGACGACGGCAGCATCATCGGCACGATCGTGTCGAAATAGGTGGCCAGATGGTCGCGGACGGACGCGGGGCTGTGCAGGAACGGGCCGTGCGGCGGCCACGTCCCGTTCTCCCGCTCGGCGGCGGCGAACCGGACGGCGAGCCGGGCGATGCCCGGGTGGGTGCTGAGCGCCCGGCGGGCGTCGCGGGTCACCTCGGGCGGCACGAGCGGCCCGTCGGGGACCGTCTCCCACCGCTCGCCGAGCAGCTCCGGCGACCCGGGCGCGTACGCGGGCGGCAGCAGCCCGTGGTCGAACCGGCGGGCGTCGCGGCGGGTGCGCGGCTCGGGCAGGTCGTCGGGGTCGGTGGGCCGCGGCGTTTCGGGTCCGTCCACGCCGAAGCGGCAGAACCGGTCGGCGCGGACGACGCGGAACACGCGCCCGGCGACGGTGAGCTCGTCGGGGCGGCCGCGTTCGAGGAACGCCGCGCCCTCCCGGTACCGCGGGCGGTGCGCCTCGGGCGTCCCGGGGTTCCGGGCCATGTTCCGGAACCACCAGGCGAGGGAGTCACGGGCGTCCTGCGGCGTCATCCGCTCCATCCCGGACATCATCCAGCCGTCGGCGACGCGTTCCATCACCCCGTACGTCGGGCCGTACCAGAGCACGAGCGGATGGGTTCGCCGCGCCCGTGCCTCCGCGCGCCGCGCCGACGTCGCCGCGCCCGACAGGCAGTGCGGCAGATCGCCGGCGAGTGCCGCGCCATCGCTTCCGGTCATACGTCCATCGTCACAGGCGCGGGACTCCGGCGCTCGCAAATCTCCGAACCGGATTCAGCCGAAGCGTTCGCGGAGGGCGGGAAGGAGGTCGGCCTCCGCCCAGGTTCGGAAGTCTTTCTGGTGGTCGGGGCCGGATTGGCAGAACGCGATGTGGGTGAATCCCGCGTCCGCCCACTGCTGGACGGCCCGCAGATAGTCGTCCACGTCGTTCCCGCACGGCACGGACGCGGCGACGTCCTCCGGACGGACGGTCTCCGTCGCGGCCTCGAAGTTCCCCGGGCCGGGCAGCTCGGCCATCACCTTCCAGCCGGGCGCCGAGAACTTCCAGTAGCGGTGCGCGCGGCGCACGCACTCCTCGTGGTCGTCGCCGTACGCGACGGGGATCTGCCCGTAGACGGGCCTGCCCGCGCCGCCCTCGCCGTGGAAGAGGTCCACGACGTCCCTGACGGGCTGGTCGGAGATCAGCAGGTCGGCGTGCCGGGCCGCGAGCCGTCCGGCGCGTGGGCCGTAGGCGGCCATCCCGATCCGGACGGGCTGGTCCGGCAGGTCGTACAGCTTCGCGGAGTCGACGGTGAAGTGGCGGCCCCGGTAGTTGACGTACTCGCCGCCGAACAGGGCCCTGATGATCTCGACGGCCTCCTCGAACATCTCGTGGCGGACGTCCACCGAGGGCCAGCCGCGGCCGACGACGTGCTCGTTGAGGTTCTCGCCCGAGCCGAGGCCGAGGGTGAACCGTCCGTCCGACAGGACGCCCATCGTGGCGGCCTTCTGCGCCACCACGGCGGGGTGGTACCGCATGATGGGGCAGGTCACGAACGTCATCAGCGGGATGCGGTGGGTGGCCTGCGCCAGCGCGCCGAGCACCGACCAGGCGTAGGCGGAGTGGCCCTGGTCCTCCAGCCACGGGAAGTAGTGGTCGGAGATGACCGAGTACTCGAACCCGGCCTCCTCCGCCTCGACGAGGTCGGCGACGAGTTGCTTGGGCGGTGTCTGCTCGCACAGCAGCGTGTATCCGAATTCCATGCCGGCTCGCCTACCCCGTCCGCACGGCGATTCACGGCTCGGCTCCGCCGCAGGCCACCCCCTTCTTGGCCACTGTCTGTCACATCTGATATACGTAGAGCTACCCCGCTCCGATCTGGTGCGGGGGCAGAGACATCCGGTACCCACCGAGGGATTCCGGGCGTGACAAGGGAGACGAGAACCACATGAAGTCTTTCAGCTACAGCGAACTGGACAAGCTGGCCGGCGAGGTTCTGCCGGAGCGCGCGGTGCTGTCCACCCTCCTCGCGGGTGGCGGCCACGGGGGCGGCGGCGGCGACACCGTCGTCTCCAGCTCCTGCTCCAGCAACAACAACCAGCCGCAGATGGGCCTCCTCAGCCTGTTCACCACGGCTCCTGCGGGCAACTCGCAGATCTGCACCACGACCAACACCGCGATCAACGGCTGACCTCAGGTCTGACGTAGCGGGCCACGGCCCGCACGGGAAGGGCTGGCGTATTCCCGCCAGCCCTTCCTCCCTGTTCCCGCACAGAGAAAGTGGTCACATGAGCCCCAAGAACCCTCAGAACATCACCTACGCCGATCTCGACCGGCTCGACGCCGAGGTGCTGCCACCGCGCCTGGCGATGTCCGCCCTCCGCGGCGACGGCCACGGCACCACCGTGGTCGCCTACGCCTGTTCGGCCAGCTACTCGGCCGGCACCACGGGCCTGCTCGGCACCGGCCTGTTCGCCCAGCCCGCCTACTCCTCGATGACCTGCATGCCGGCCACCGTGGTGACGAAGGACTGATGGGCACGCCCGCGACACCGGCCGTGGGTGGCGCGGAGCCTCCCACGGCTCTCACGCTGCCCACGCTCGTCGACGGCGCGGAGTTCGTCGGCGAGTTCAAGAACTCGGGCTACCGGGAGCCGCCGCAACTCGTCCGGCTGCCCTCCGGCCGGCTCGTCCGGCTGCCACCGCTGCTGTTCCTCGTCGCCAAGGCCCTGCACGAGCACCGCGACCTCGCGGACGCCGACATCGGGCGGGCCCTGGACCAGGTGGCCGACACGGTCAGCGCGCAGGCCGGGGCGCGGCTGACCGCCGAACAGATCGTCTACCTCACCGACCAGAAACTCGCCCCGCTCGGCGTCACCACCTACAGCGACGGGACACCGCCGCCGGTCACCAAGAACGACCCGTTCCTGGCGTTGCGGTGGAAGGTCGCGGTCTTCCCCGCGTCGTTCAGCTCGTTCGTCGGCGGGATGTTCTCCTGGCTGTTCCGGCCCGTGGTGCTGGCGCTGATGCTCGCCTCGTTCGTGACCGCCGAGGTGTGGGTGCTCACCAGCCGGTCGGTGGTGAGCGCTCTCTCGGCCCTGATCCTCAACCCGGTGAGCATCCTGCTCGTGCTGGGCCTCGGGATCGCGTCGGTGGCGTTCCACGAGGTCGGGCACGCCGCGGCCTGCCGGTACGGCGGGGTCCGGCCCGGCGTCATGGGCTGCGGCATCTATCTCGTGTGGCCCGCGTTCTACACCGACATCAGCGAGTCGTACCGGCTCGGCCGCGGCGGGCGGCTGCGCGCCGACCTCGCGGGCGTCTACTTCAACGCGATCTTCGTCGTGGGGTTGACGGTGGCGTACCTGCAGACCGGCTTCGAGCCGCTGCTCGTCGCCGTCCTGTACGTCAACCTGGAGATGGTCCAGCAGCTTCTGCCGACGCTGCGGTTCGACGGGTACTACATCATGTCGGACCTGATCGGCATCCCCGACCTGTTCAAGTACATCGGGCCCATCCTGCGCCGGACGCTGCTGCGGCGTCCCGCCGACGCGCGCCTCGACGACCTCAAGCGCTGGCCGCAGATCTTCGTCACGGTGTGGGTGTTGACCGTGATCCCGGTCCTGCTGTTCCAGCTCGGACTCATCATCAGCCAGATCCCGCACCTCGTCGCCAAGGACTGGTGGATGATGCGGCGGCTCGCGACCGAGGCCACGCAAGGAGCCGGGGTGCTCGATCTGGTCACCTCGGGACTGCAGATCGTCCTGCTGGTGCTGCCGCTGGCCGGTGTGGCGCTGATCCTCTACGGGGTGTGCAGCGGGCTGGTGCGGTGGGCCGTCCGGTACGTGCGGGGCTCCGCGCCGGAGCCGATGCCGCACGCCTGACACCGCCGTTGGGAGCCGCCGCGCGCCGGGATCCCGCCGGGGTGCCCGGCGCGCGGCGTCAGGTCTGCCGCACCGAGGCCAGGACGTCCTTGGGCACTGACGGCGGCCCGTGCCATTCGAGGAGCAGGACGGTCGCGTCGTCGTCGAGGCGCCCGTCGTGGTGTTCGAGGATGCTGCGGATGAGGCGCCGCAGCGTCTCCGGCACGGCCATCCCCGCGGCGTTGCTGCGGATGATGAAGTCGACGAACCGTTGGAGGCCGAACTCCTGTTTGCGCGGGTCACGGGCCTCGACGATGCCGTCGCTGTAGAGCAGGATGCGGTCGCCCGGTTCGAGCTGCTCGGTGCACAGCTGCGGGACGACGCCGAGGCCCGTGCCGAGCGGCGTGCCGGGACGGCACTCCAGCGTGCTCACCCATCGGCCCTTCCGGATGATCACCGGCGCGGGGTGGCCGTGCGTGATCCACGACAGCAGGCCCGACTGGAGGTCGAGTTCCATCAGGACGGCCGTGACGAAACGTCCGTCCCGGTCCTGCTCGACGAGAGTCTCCTCGATCGCCTGGCCCGTCCCGACGAGGCCCGCGTCCTGGAGCCGGTTGTTGCGGCAGGCCGCGACGGCGAGATTGGACGTCAGCCCGGCGGTGGTGTCGTGCCCCATCGCGTCGAAGATCGCGAGGTGGACGGTGTCGTCGGCCAGCGCGTAGTCGAAGGTGTCGCCGCCGAGCATGTACGCCGGCTCCAGCGCGGCGCCGATCACCACCTGGTCGTTGGCGAAGGTCATGGGCGGCAGCAGCCGCCACTGCATCTCCGCCGACACCGTCATGTCCCTGGTCCGCACCAGCCGGGAGAACGAGTCGCTGTACGGCCCCTTGCTGACGATCAGCAGCGCGACCATCCCGGCCAGGTACTCGGCGTCGTCCTTGGCCTTCGCGTCGTCCCGGCGGATGGTGACCCTGAGCACCCCGATCCGTTCGGTTCCGTCGAGGATCGGGAGCCAGTAGTGGCAGGTCCCGTCGTCGAACACCTGCCCGACCACCGGTTCCATGGTCTGGAACGCCCGCCCGGCGATGGTCCTGTCGATCACGAGCTCGGGAATCTCCGGGCCGGGGTCCCGCGCGGCGTCCCGCCCCTTCCCGGTCAGCAGCCGCAGCACCGTCTGCTGTAGGTCCGCCACGTAGATGACCGCGTTGTGGAGGCCCGCGTGCGCGGCGTGCCGGGCCATCGTGCCCGGCAACTGTTCCATGGACATCAGGTGGCTGGCCGCCACGAGTTCTCTCAGCATCGGTCGCCGTCCCGCATCGTCCGCTCCCCGCCGAGGTGCAGTTCCGAGGGACCTACCCGCCTTGGCCGCGCCTAATTTTTCGGCGCCACGTCCGGTTTCGCTCCCGCGTGCGGCGGGGTCCGCGGACGGTGCCGGTCAGCGGCCGGGCTTCGCCGGACGGTGCGTCCGTTTCATCGGGTAGAGCCAGCGCCTGAACAGCCTGCTCAGCGCGGGCATGACAAGCAGGGTGAGCAGGGGGATCACGATGACGGGGAAGACCAGGGCCTTCAGCGGCAACGGCCACGACGTCGTCGACGGGGTGACGAACGCCTGGAGGAGAAGGCTCAGCGGGTAGACGGCGCAGAAGGTGACGGCGATCATCTTGAGGTCGGACGGCGGCGGAACCGACTCGCCGGGCAGGCTGAACCAGGTCTCCAGGCCGGTCGTGTCGCGGTGATGTTCTCTCGCGATCCCGCGTACCCGGTCGATCCACGCGGCGCGTTCCGCGGACCCCAGCCACGCGTCGAGCCGCTCCCGGTCGGCGAAGTTGACCACGGTGTAGTACCGGTGGCGGGAGCCCTCGGCGCGCAGCCAGGTCGCGCCCTGGTGCCCCGGGTAGCTGGTCGCGGCCCGGTGCAGGCCCACGGCCCACTCCTCGAAGTCGCGTTCCCGACCGGGTTTGACATCCCAGGTGAGCACCGTTGTTACGGTTTCTCCGTCTTCATCCTGCATGTTCCGACTCTGACCGGTTCCGCCGTGTCCATGCGCACTAGGGTGCCGCGAGCGCCTCCGTGGGGCTCAGGCGCGACGCGCGGATCGCGGGATAGAGCCCGGCCATCGCGCCGATGACCAGGGTCGCCGCGACACCGCCCAGCACCGCCCACGCCGGGACGACGATCGGCCACCCCTGGTAGAGGCCGTAGCCGGACGTCACCACCGCGCCGAGGAGCGCGCCGCCGACGCCGCCGAGCGCCGACAGCAACAGCGACTCGGCCAGGAACTGCGTGCGGACCTGCCCCCGGGTCGCGCCGAGCGAACGGCGCAGCCCGATCTCCGAGCGCCGCTCCAATACCGAGATCACCATGGTGTTGGCCACCCCGACACCGCCGACGAGCAACGCGACCGCGCCGAGCCCGAGCAGCAGCCCGGTGAACGCCTCGCCCGCCGCCTTCCGCGCGGCCAGCGCGTCGGACGGCCGGGACACCTCCACCTCGTTCGGCGCCTCCGGGTTCGCGGTCGCGCCGAGGACGCTCCGCACGTCCTCGACGCTCGCGTCCCGCGACCGGGTGTAGATCGTCGTCGGATGTCCGTCGAAGCCGAGCCGCGCCTGCGCCGCCGTCCAGCCGACCAGGGCGGCGGAGTCCAGCTCGGGGGCGAGCGGCGCCCGGTCGAGGATGCCGATGACCGTGAACCGGTGGCCGCCGACGAGGACCTGGACGTCCGGCCCCGCACGGCCGATCCCGAGACGCTCCGCGGCGGTCGCGCCGAGCACCGTCGCCGGGTAGGAGCCGGTCGCGGCGTTCAGCCAGGCGCCGCCGCGCAGCCGCGCCCCCGTCGCCTCGCGCAGGTCGGTGCGGGCGGCGTACGTCGCGATGCCCTTGGTCTCCGTCTCGGGCATCTTGCTGTTCCGGTAGACCTTCGCGTCGTCCAGCAGGGCGATGGCCGACACCTCCCGCACCGGCGCGATCCGCGCGACCATCGCCTCCGACTCGACGGGGAGCTGCGCCTCCTCGCCGGTCAGGGTGTTGCCGGGCGACACGGTCAGCACGTTCGTGCCGAGGGCGGCGAGGGCCCGGTCGAGGTCGGCGCGCGACGACGACGAGACACCGACGACGGCGACCATCGCCGCGATCCCGATGGCGATGCCGAGCGCCGACAGGAACGCGCGCATCGGACGGGTCCGCAGCCCCACCGCGCCGACCCGGACGACGTCGCCGGGCCACATCCGCGCCGGTCGCAGCGCCCCGGCGGTCACGGCGTCGCCCCGGTGAGCGCCGTGTCCGCGCTGTCCGCGGTGTCCTCGACAACGCGGCCATCGCGCATCCTGACCTGCCGGGCCAGTCCCGCCGCGATCTCCCGGTCATGCGTGATGATCACCACGGTGGTGCCGGCGGCGTGCAGGTCGCGCAGCAGCTCCATCACCCCGTCCCCGGACGCCGAGTCGAGCGCGCCGGTCGGCTCGTCCGCGAGCAGCAGCGGCGGTTCGCCCGCGACCGCCCGCGCGATCGCGACGCGCTGCCGCTCGCCGCCGGACAGCTCGTGCGGCTCGTGACGCAGCCGGTGGCCGAGACCGACCCGTTCCAGCGCCTCGACGGCCCTGCGTCGCCGCACCGCCGGGCGGAGCCCCGAGTAGAGGAGCCCGTCCGCGACGTTGTCGAGCGCCGGTGTGCCGGCCGCCAGATGGAAATGCTGGAACACGAAGCCGATGCGGCTCGCCCGCAGTGCCGACAGCTCGGCGTCCGCCAGCCGTCCCACGTCGTGCCCGTCGATGTGGACGGTGCCCGAGGTCGGCCGGTCCAGCGTGCCGAGGATGTTCAACATCGTCGACTTGCCCGAGCCGGACGGCCCGACGATCGCCACCTGTTCGCCCGCGCCGATGTGCAGGGACACCCCGGCGAGCGCGTGGACGCCACCGGAGTACTCCTTCGTCACCTCCCGCAGTGTGATCATTTCGGGACCCCCACGACGGTGCCCGCCGCGACGCCCTGCCCGGAGATCTCGACCTTCCCGTCCGCGAACAGGCCCGTGTCGACCGGAACGTAGGACGACGTGGCGCCGCGCACGACCTCGACGCCGAAGCCGCCCTCCCGCAGCGCCACGAGCGCGGACACCGGCACGGTCAGCACGTTCTCGCGTGTTCCGGCGGTGAACGTCACGTCGACGGAGGCGAGCGCGTACTTGGCGGCGGCCTTCTTCGCCTTACCCGAGTCGAGCCAGATGGTGACCTCGACCTTCGTCGCCGGGTCCTCGCCCTGCTGGCCCGGCTCGATCACCGTGGTGACCTCGTCGATCTCGGCGGTCACGGTCTCGTTCTCGGGGAGCGTCACCTCGACCGCGGCGCCCTTCTTCGCCAGCCGCTGGTCGGCGGTGTCCAGTTCGACGGTGACGGCCTTCGCGGTGCCGGTGTGGTCGAGGACCTTCCTGCCGGGCGCCGTCGGCTCGCCCGGACTGGCCTGGACGGTCTCCACCCGGACCGGCCCGGACGCGAACGCGACCCGTCCGGGCTCCACGACCCCGGTCTCCTCGACGCCGATGTCGTCCTGCCATCGCTGGACGGCCTCGGCGGTGCTCCCGGTGTACTCGTCGTCCACGGTGAAGCCGTCGTAGCCGAGCGCCGCGAGGTTCGCCTCGAACCGCTTCACGTCGGAGCCCTCCGTGCCGACCCGCAGCGGCCGGTACGCCGGCTTGGACCCGTACATCAGCACCACCGGATCCCCGTCCACCTCGTACAGCTCGCGCCCCCGGGTGATCTCGTCTCCGCTGTCGGGGAGCTTGGTCAGGGTGCCCTTCGTCTGGCTCGTCACGGTGTGCGCCGGGCCGTAGCCGAGCCGCCCGTCCTCGGTCCGGGTGTCCCTGAGGGTCTGGGCCGTGACCTTCGTGGTGCCGGGCGGCAGGCCGGTGGCCGTCCCGCCGCCGGAGTCGCCACCGCCCGCGAAGGCCGCCACGGACGTGACTCCCCCGGCCGCGACCAGCACGGCGACGCAGAGCGCGACCCTGGAACGGGTGACGCGCCGCCGGGTGGGGCGGCCCGTCACTTCCGCCCGCCCTGGAGGACGTCCTGGCACGCGCGCTGCGCCGACTCCAGGTCAGGGTCGTCCCCGACCGTGTTCTTGTCGATCATGATGCCGCGCTGGCCGGGCTTCGGGTCGGGGAACTTCTCGACGCCGTTGCGGCGCATGCACTCGGCGAACTTGCGGCCCCGCTCCTGCTGCGCCGGGTCGGGCGCGCCGGTGGCGTTGGCCTGCGGGTTGTACTGGCGGCACGCCTCCATGGCCTTGTCCACGGTCGCCTTCGGCACGTCCTTGATCATGAACCGGAGGGGTTCGCCGGGCTTCGGGTCGTCCATGTGCACGCCGTTCTCGCGCATGCACTGCGCGAACTTCACCCCCATCTCGTCCCGGCTCAGCTTCGCGCCGCCACCGGCCGCGCCGCCGCCCTTCGTGCCGGTGCTCTTCGTGCCTTCCACCGACGCCACGCCCTCACCGCCGTCGTCACCGCCGCACCCGGCCGTCAACGCCAAGGTCAGCGCGATGGGCAGCACCGCGAGAATTCGAAGTCGCATGTGTCCTACTCCTCGCCTTCGCGGCCGGAACGGCTCCGGCCGGACGAGAAGCGATGCAACAGGCCCGTGTGTTTCCCCTCCGTTTCCCGCCGGGGCGACCGCGGGCTAACGGAAACGAAACAGCCGATCCGACACCATCACGACGGGGCGCACCTGGGGAGGGAGCACGATGCGGATTCTGGTGGTGGAGGACGAGCGGCTTCTCGCCGACGCGATCGCCGAATGGCTGCGCGACGACGCGCACGCCGTCGACCTCGCCTACGACGGGGCCGCCGCCCTGGAACGCGTCGGCGTCAACGACTACGACGTGGTGGTCCTCGACCGTGACCTTCCGCTGGTGCACGGCGACGACGTCTGCCGCGAGATCGTGGCCGGCGAGACCGCGGCGCGGGTGCTGATGCTCACCGCCGCCGCGGAGATCACCGACCGGGTCGACGGTCTCGGGCTCGGCGCGGACGACTATCTCACCAAGCCGTTCGCGTTCCCCGAGCTGGCGGCCCGCGTCCACGCGCTCGGCCGCCGGTGCCGTCCCGCCGCGCCGCCGACGCTGCGCCGCGCGGGCATCACCCTCGACCCGGCGCGCCGCGAGGTGTTCAGGGACGGGCGCTACGTCCCGCTCGCGAGGAAGGAGTTCGCCGTGCTCGCCGAGCTCCTGCGCGCGGACGGCGCCGTCGTCTCCGCCGAGCGGCTGCTGGAGAAGGCGTGGGACGAGCACGCCGACCCGTTCACCGGGGCCGTCCGCCTCACCGTCCTGAAACTGCGGCGCAAGCTCGCCGACCCGCCCGTCGTCGAGACCGTCAAGGGAGCGGGGTACCGGATTCCATGAGGCTCTCGCTGCGCGCCCGGCTGACCCTCACCTTCGGCGGTCTGTTCTTCGTCGCCGGGGTGGTGCTCCTCGCCGCCACCTACGCCCTGTTCGACCAGCAACTGTCGCGGTCGGGCACGAACGTCATCGCGAAGGTGAACAATCCCCCCGCCACGTCACCCACCTCGCCCTCGACGCCGCAGCAACGGCGGATCCTGGGCGACGACCCCGCGTTCATGGGCGAGGCGGAGCGGATGATGCGCAGGCAGCGCGAAGAGCTGAACGACGCGGCCGTCACCTCGCTGATCACGCAGGGGTCCATCGCGCTCGGCGTGGTCGGCGGCGCCGCGGTGGGCTTCGGCTGGCTCATCGCCGGACGCGTCCTGACCCCGCTGCACCGCGTCACCGAGACCGCCCGCCGTATCGCCGGCTCGGCCGCCGCCGACCGCGGCCTGCACGAGCGGATCGCCCTGCGGGGGCCGCGCGACGAGGTCAGGGAGCTCGCCGACGCCTTCGACACGATGGTCGAACGGCTCGACCGGTCCTTCGACGGCCAGCGCCGCTTCGTCGCCAACGCCTCCCACGAGCTGCGCACGCCCCTCACGCTCGGCCGCGCGCTGGTCGAGGTCGCGATGCACCGCGCGTCGGCGTCCCCGGACGTGGTGCGGCTCGGCGAGACCCTGTTGCAGATCAACGCGCGGCACGAGCGTCTCATCGGCGGGCTGCTGCTGCTCGCGCGTTCCGAGAACGAGATCACCGACCGGGCGCCGGTGGACCTCGCCGACATCGTCGGGCACGTCACGTCCCAGGCCGCGCGGGAGGCCGGGGAACGCGACATCACCGTCGAGGCGGACGCCGCCGAGGCCATAACGACAGGTGACGCCCTCCTTCTCGAAAAGGTCGTGCAGAACCTTCTGGAGAACGGATTGCGCCACAACGTTCCGTCCGGCTGGGTCAAGGTGTCATGCAGGGCGTGCCACGACTCCGCCGTCCTGGAGGTGTCGAACTCCGGCCCCGCGATTCCGCCCTATGAGATTCCCGCGCTTTTCGAACCGTTCCGGCGCCTGGACGCCGACCGTGTCGTCACAGCGAAGGGCGCGGGTCTCGGGTTGTCCATCGTCCGGTCGATCGTCCGCGCCCATGACGGCACCGTCACCGCCGTGCCCCGCCGGACCGGTGGCCTGGACGTCACCGTGACCCTGCCGCGAGCCGCCGCGCCCTAGAAGTTCCTGCGTCGCCGGGCCATAGGTTCTCGTTATGACCTGTTGGCATTACCCGGATTCGGCGGCGGATGAGACTTTAATCGCGTTCCCTCTGCCTCTCGCGCGGGGATCCCACCCCGGAACTCCCCGGCACCGGGAGGGAACGCCCGGTGGGCGGCTCCCCGTCTCCGGCGGCCAGGTACCGCCTCAGCCCCCGGACACGCACGCGCACCACCCGCGCGAGAGGCCGAACGACACGCCGGGAGAAAAGGCGGAAGCCAATGACAACGCGTACCCGACCCGCCCGGGCACGCCGGCGGCTCGCGGTCGGACTCGCGGGGGTGGCCATCACCACCTTCGCGTCGACCGGGGTCGCCTCGGCAGGTGTACTCCAGATCCAACAGCTCGTCCAGGAACAGAACCAATGGTGCTGGGCCGCCAGCGGGCTGACGATCGCCAAGTTCCACGGTAAGGGCAACGTCAGCCAGAACGAGTTCTGCAACATGGCGAGGAACCGGTCAAGCGGCCAGTGTCCGAACCAGCCCGGGTACCTCGAATGGGACCAGGTGGCGTTCCGCAAGCTCGGCCTGTCCGCCGGCACGGTCAGCGGACCGCTGTCGTACCAGCAGGTCGTCACCGAGATCGACGGCAGGCGCCCGATCGAGACCGGCATCTACTGGACGGCCGGCGGCGGCCACGCCCAGGTGATCTACGGGTACAACGGCCAGACGCTCTCCTACGGCGACCCGTGGCCCTCCAGCCCCAGGTACGCGGAGATGAGCCACAGCAGCTACCGCAGCAACGGCCAGTTCCGCTGGGGACAGGCCCTGTACCAGGTAGGAGCCTGACATGCGCACTACCACCAAGGTCACTGCTGCCGCTCTGATCGGCGGAACCGTCCTGCTGGGCGGCAACGCGGCGATGGCCGCCGGACCGCCGTCGGCCGACGAGGCCGCCGCCGCGAAGGTCGCCTCGTCCGCGGCCGTCAAGCAGCGGCTCGGGACGTTCTTCGTCCACCTCGACCAGCACCAGAAGGGTCAGACGACGAACCAGGCCGTCACGCAGGCCGCCGTCGCCGCCAAGGCGCCGCAGGTGGAGGGTGACGTCCAGCGCGTCCACTCCCTCAACCCGGCGTTCGTGAAGGGCACCCCGAACGCGCCCGTCGCCAACTTCGTCTACCTCGCCGTCGGCGCGGAGTCCGCGTCCGGGCAGGAGGCGACGATGTGGCTGACCAAGTCCGGCAAGAACTGGGAGGTCATGAACATCATCTCCGGTGACGACGAGTCCGCGTACCCGGCGATGGCGGACGGCGGCCAGGTGTTCACCGAGCCGCAGATCCGCGCCTGGTACCGGGTGAAGGACGGCCGCGTGACCGGCCTGAACGACGCCGCCAAGACGTCGGTCGGGAAGGGCATGACGGTCGGGTCGTACCAGAAGCTCGTCCAGACCAGGTACGCCGACAAGCTTCCGGGGTCGGCCTACCAGCGGTCCGGTCAGCTCGGCGGCTACTCGCCGACCACCGGTGTCGGCGACCGGGCTCCGGACAGGGGCGCGGCGCCCGTGCTGCTGGCACTCGGCGCGGGCGGCGCGCTCTCCGCGGCCGTCGGCGTCGCCGTGGCGCGGCGCCGCCGCCTGGGCAGCTACTAGCCGCCCTGTGCGGGTTCCGGGAACCGCCCCCCTTCCCGGAACCCGCGTCCCGGCCCGCGGCGACCGGTCACGCTCCGACCGGTCCCGCGGTGACCGGGACCGCGGGATGCGCCTCGGGATGCTCGTCCCACCATTCGCTGTAGACGGGCTGGGCCCGGACGAGCTCCAGGTAGATGTCGCTGAAGACGGCGCGGAGCCGCCGCGCCGCCTGCTCGGCCTCCGGTCGCCAGACCAGGACGATGCGCTGGCTGATCGGGTCGCCGGTGATGCGACGGAACGCGATGCCCTCGCGGGCCCGGGCCGTCGGCTGGTACAGGGCGATGGCGCGGCCCGAACGGATCAGTGAGGAGGAGATCTGCCAGTCACTCGACCAGTACCGCACCCGCGGCTGGAACCCGGCCCCGGCGCACACGCCGCGGACGTAGGCGGGCCACGGCCCGTCGTCGAGCGGGTCGTCGAGCCAGTCCTCGTCGGCGAGGTCGGCGAGGTCGACGGTGAGGCGCGCGGCCAGCGGGCTGGACGAGGACATGCCGACGAGGAGCGGTTCGCGTTCGATGACGACGAGCCGTTCCAACGCGTCGCGGGGACGCGGGACGTGGTCGACCGGCTCCTGGAACAGGCCGACGTCGAGCGCGCCGGAGGCCAGGAGCGCGGGGATCCGCCCGCCGCCCTGGTCCACCCGCAGGTGCAACCGCGACGCCGGTGACAGCGCGCCGAGGTGGTCACCGAGCCCGGTCAGCGCCGGACACGCCTGCACCCCGACGCGCAGCAACGGCATGGCGGAGGGGTCGCGGATCCGGTGCGCCAGGGCGGCGTTGAGGTCGTCGATGCTGGCCAGGGCCGCGCGTGCGCGGGTGGCGACCTCGGCGCCGACCGGGGTCGGCGTGACGCCCTCCGGCGAGCGGACGAACAGTTGCACGCCGAGATGGGTCTCGACGCGCCGCAGCATCGTGCTGACGGCCGGTTGGGTGAGGCCGAGCCGGGCCGCGGCCTTGCTGATGCTGCCCGTCGCGGCGATCGCCTCGATCATTCTGAGATGGTGGGGTCCGAGGTCCACGAGCGCGCTCCTGTACCGTCTTCGCCCCGTATAACTCAACTCACTCGAATGTTAACCCCGGATAGATCCCCGCAATATGGAAATCCGTGCCAACCGAATCCGGTGTCACCGCGCGGCGCGCCGCCGGTCCCGTTGGCGCAGTTCACGGGGGCTGACACCGAAGCGGCGCCGGAAGGCGTGACTGAGCGCGCTCGCCGAGGAGAACCCGGTGGCGTGCGCCAGGTCGGTGATCGTGACGTCCCCGTCGAGGGGGTTGCGCAGCCGGTCCCGGACGAGCCGGAGCCGCTCTTCGCGGATCAGTTCCCGCGGCGTGGTCCCGGCGCGCTGCAACGCGAGCTGGATCTGGCGCAGCGACCAGCCGAGGTCCTGCGCCATCGCGGCGCCGGTGAGCCCCGGGTCGGTGGCGTGCTCGCGGACATGGCGGCGCACGACCGCCTCGACCTCGGCGAGGTGACCGGGCCCGGAGGGGCGGGCGCCGTTCGGGTCGTCGAAGTCGGCGACGACGATGCACAGCAGCTCGGTGATCCGGTCGCAGGCGGCGTCGAACTGGCGCGCGGTGAGGGTCTCGCGTTCCTCGCCGACGGCCCGGACCATGTCGGCGACGACCCGGCCGAGCCCGGTGGACAGGTCGAGGTCGGCGGCGAGCGGCGCGGCGCGCGAGACGACGCCGTGCAGCCGGCCGTCCACCTCGTGCGCGGGGATCGTCAGGACGAACGCACGGGAGGGCCGGTGCGGAACGACCCGGACGGGCGCGGCCGGCGAGACGAGCCCGCCGGTGCCGGGCCGCAGGCGCGCCTCCGCGCCGTCCCGGAACATGAGCATCTCGCCGTGGACCGGCATCAGGAACCGGTAGGCGCCGCCGTCGGGGTCGCGCTCGGGGGCTCGGCCCGGGTCATGGTCAAGATCGTGGTCGGGGACGTGATCGTGGCCGGATACGCCGTCCGCGGCGTCGGGCGTCCGGATGTGGTCGCCGCCGTCCGACCGGTACAGGACGAGCCGGTAGGCGGTGTCCCCGCGCCGGCCCAGCCCGCCGAGGAAGTCGTCCACCGCAGGCTCCTCCACCCATCCGACCTGCCCAGAAAGCGTATATGACCAGAACTATCTATCAGGCCGCTTCCCCGGGAACGGACCCGGCTCAGGCACGGCATGATCACGCGATGCGTCCGGCCGCAAAATCTTTGCGCGCACGCGCAAGCGCGCACACGCGTTTCCGTCTTACGGTGCCGAAACCGCGGCGCATCCGCACGCCCGCGACCCACCCCCACCCCGACCCGGTCATGAGGCCGCCGAACGCCGGTCCGCCTCCGCCGAACTTCGTGTGCACCGAGGATGTGATGGAGCCCTTCCTCCTGGCGACGGCGTTCGTCGTCGTGGCCGGCGCCTGCATCGCCGCCACGGTCCAACTGGTCCGCGAGCAGCGGGCCTCCGCCGTGCTGCGTGCGCGGAACGCGGCCCTGACCCGCGGTATCGAGCTGCGCGAACAGGAGCTGCGGCACCTGGCCGACGTCCGGTTGCCCGAGCTCATGGAGTCGCTGACGAACCCCGGCGCGGACGTCACCGGGCCTCTGCACGACCTCGCCCGCGAGGCGCCCGCCTACGACAAGGCCCTGCGGACGGTGCTGGAGCTGTTCGCCGGATCGGCCGAAGGCGTCCGGCAGCGCTCCGACCAGGCCGCGAAGGCGACGCTGCGGGCGATGATGCGCGCCGTGCAGAGCCTCGCGAACGAGCAGCAGCTCGCCATCACCACCATGCAGGAACGCCACGACGACCCGGACGTCCTGGAGGGCCTGCTCCGCATCGACCACATGAACGCGCAGCTCGGCCGCCGCGCCCAGGCCACCGCGGTGCTGTGCGGGTCGTGGCCGGGACAGCAGCGCTCGGCGTCCGCGCTGAGCGACGTGGTCCGCGGCGCGACCTCCCGCATCCGCGACTACCTGCGCGTCAACCTGGAGGGGACGGCCGGCAACGCGGTGACGAGCCGGGCCGTGGAACCGATCGTGCTGACGCTGGCCGAGCTGCTCGACAACGCCGCGCGGCACTCCCGGCCCGACACCACCGTCGAGGTCAACTTCCGGCCCGCGCACAACGGTGTCGCCATCATCATCGACGACGCGGGCGTCGCGATGGAGGCCGAGGAGCTGCAACGCGCGTCGGAGCTGCTGTCCGGGGAGGTGTCGGTGGACGTCCACCGGCTCGGCGACCCGCCGCGGATCGGGTTCGCGGTGGCGGGCGTCCTCGCCGCCCGCTACGGCTTCCGCGTGTCGGTCGACAGCCGCTCACCGTACGGCGGTGTGCGGGCCGTGGTGTTCGTCCCGAACGCGCTGCTCACCACCGCCCCCGAGGCCCGGCGTCCCGAACCTGTGCCCGCGTCCCTCCCGGCCGTGGCGGCGGGCCCCGAGCCGGGCGGCGCCCCGGTCGCGCCGGACACGCCGGCCACCGCGGGGGGCCTGCCCAAGCGGACCCGGGCCGCGGTGCCCAGGCCACCGGCCGGAACCGACGCGCCGGACGCCGGGGAGAGGCCCCCGCCCAGGCCGGCGCGGGAGACCGCCGCGGGTCTCGGCGCCTGGCAGCGCGGGACGCGGTCCGGTCGCGCGTCCACGCCGCCCGACCTCGGCGGCGCCGCTGACGACGCACCTTTTGACGCTCCCTCTGACGCTCCTTCCACGGAAGGTGAACGGCCATGAACGAGGGGTGGAACGGCGCGATGGACGACGGCACGAACCGGCTCGGCTGGATGCTCGACGACGCACTGCGGATGCCGGAGACGAGGTACGCGATCCTGCTGTCGGCCGACGGCCTGCTCATGGCGCACTCCGAGCGGATCGGCCGCGACGACGCGGAGCGGCAGGCGGCGGGCATGGCGGGACTCCAGTCGCTCGCCCGCAGCACCGCCGAGTTCTGCGGCGATGCCGGCACGACGTGGCGGCAGACCGTGAACGAGTTCGACGACGGGTACGTGTTCCTCGTCGCCGCGGGTCCCGGCGCCTACCTCGCGGTGTCGGCGACCCAGCACGTGGACATGGAGACGGTGTCGTTCCGGCTCCAGGAACTGGTGCAGCGGCTGGGCAAGGAGTTGACCAGCCCGCCGCGGCCCGTCACGGACCGGACCGGCACAGACAGCACAGATCGAAGCAGCAGGGGCCGTTCGGGCGCGGACCGTCCGGCATGACGCCGCGCCGGAACGAGCGGGCGCTGGTGCGGCCGCACGTCGTCACCGGCGGGCGCGCCCACCCCTCCCGCAACGTCTTCGACGTGGTCACCCTCGTGTTCGCGACCGGCGACCTGCCGCGCACGGGGCTGTCCCCGGAGAAGGTCCGGATCGTGGAGTTGTGCCTCGGCGGCGCGCTGTCGGTGGCGGAGGTGGCCGGGCATCTCGGCCTGCCGGTCGGCGTCACCAAGGTCCTGCTCTCCGACCTGGTCGACAGCGGGCATCTCACCACCCGCGCGGGCGCGTCCGCGACCGCCCGGTCGTCGAAGGTCCGGCTTCTTCAGGAGGTGCTCGATGGACTCCGCGCTCGCCTCTGAGACGTTCCATCTGCGCGACACCGTCCGCACCGCCGTCAAGATCCTCATCGTGGGTCATTTCGCCGTCGGCAAGACCACCTTCGTCGGGACGCTGTCGGAGATCCGGCCGCTGCGCACCGAGGAGCGGATGACGCGGGCGGGCGCGTCCGTCGACGACCTCGCCGGCATCCGGGACAAGACGACCACCACGGTCGCGATGGACTTCGGCCGGCTCACCCTGACCGACGAGATCGTCCTGTACCTGTTCGGCACCCCGGGCCAGCAGCGGTTCTCCCGGCTGTGGGAGGACCTGGCGCGCGGGGCGCTCGGCGCGCTGATCCTGGTGGACACGGCCCGGCTGGAACAGTCGTTCGCGATCATGGACGTGGTGGAGCGGCAGGGCCTCACCTACGCGGTGGCCGTCAACCACTTCGACGGCTCGCCCGCCTACCCCGAGGACGAGGTCCGCGAGGCCCTGGACCTCGCGCCCACCACTCCCCTGGTGATCTGCGACGCCCGCGACCGCAGATCGTCCACCGAGGCGCTGATCTCACTCGTCGACCACCTCCTCACCCTCGACACGGAGAGCACGTGACCGTCCCGACCGAGCAGGAGCAGACCCGGACCCCGCTGTACGGACCGGAGTTCACCGACACCCCCGAACGGGTCTACGAGCGGCTGCGCGCCCACGGCGACCTCGCGCCCGTCGAACTGGCGCCGGGCGTCCCGGCGACGCTGGTCCTCGGATACGACGCCGCCCTGGAGATCCTGCGCGACCCGGACCGGTTCCCGCGGTGCAGCGAGGTCTGGGAGGCGGAGGTCGGCCCCGACTGCCCCGTCCTGCCGATGCTGGCGGCCCGGCCGAACGCGCTGTTCACCAACGGGCCCGTCCACGCCAGGTTCCGGTCGGCGATCGTGGACAGCCTGGCCCGCGTCCACCCGGCGGCGCTGCGCCAGTACGTGGAGGAGGCCGCGGACGGGCTCCTCGACGCGTTCGCGGGCGACGGCGAGGCCGACCTCATCGCCCAGTACACCCGGCCGCTGCCGCTCCTGGTGTTCGGTGAGCTGTTCGGCTGCCCCCGGGACATCGCCGACCGGCTCGAACGCGGCATGACCGGCATGATCGAGGGCGTCGATCCCGGGGCGTCGCTCGCCATGCTCATCGAGGCGGCCACGGAGCTGGTGGCGTCGAAGCGCGAGAAGGCGGGCGCGGACGTGCCGTCCTGGATGCTGCGGCATCCCGCCGGGCTCGACGAGGAGGAGGTGATGAACCAGGTCGGGCTGCTGCTCGCCTCCGGCACCGAGCCGGCGAACTCCCTCATCGCCAACGGCGTCCGGCTGCTGCTGTCGGACGACCGGTTCTTCGGCGACCTGTCCGGCGGCAGCCTGCCCGTCGAGGACGCGCTGGACGAGATCCTCTGGACCGACCCGCCGATCTCCAACTACGGGCCGACGTTCCCCCGCCAGGACGTGAACTTCCACGGGTACCGGCTCCCCGCCCACCAGCCCGTCATCATCAGCTACACGGCCGCGAACACCGACCCGTCCCGGTCGACGGAGAACCGGACGGGCAACCGGGCGCATCTCGCGTTCGCGGGCGGGCCGCACACCTGTCCCGCCAAGAACCACGCCCGGTTGATCGCGTCGGTGGCCATCGAGAAGCTCCTCGACCGGCTCCCCGACATGGAACTCGCCGTCCCCGTCGACGAACTGGAATGGCGGCCCGGCGCGTTCCACCGCGCACTGGCGACCCTCCCCGTGCGGTTTCCTCCCGCACCCTGAACAACGGGGGCCGTTGAACCGTCCGGGCGGGTCGGTGCGTACGTTCACGCGTGGCGACAGAGGCGACGAGCGAGGCGACCGGCGAGCGGCGGGCTCCCTCGGCTGACGGGGCCGACGGGCCGATGCTCGCGATCGGCGCCGCGGCGGTCGCGCTGGTCGTCCTCGCGCTGGTCGTGCGGCTCGGCGGGGCGCTCAGCGACACGGCCGCGCCGGGACTGTCCCAGGCGGGGGCGGTGACGAAGGTCGGGCTGTCGGTCGCGAGGCTCGGCGTGAACGTCGCGGCGGTGCTCACCGTCGGATGGCTGCTGGTCGCGGCGGTGTTCGTCCGTCCGCCGTCGCCCACGGCGGGCCGCTGCCTGCGCGCCGTGTCGCTGACCGCGCTGGCCTGGGCCCTGGGCACGCTCGCGTTGATCGTGTTCACGGTCCTCGACCTGTTCGGCACCGGGGTCGGCGGCGTGACCGCCGACATGATGCGGACGTTCCTCCTCGAACTGCCGCAGGGCCGGGCGTTGCTGCTCGTCCTCGCCGTCGCGGTCGCGCTGGCGGTCGCGGCCGCCCTGCCGCGCGCCGTGGACCGCGCCGGGTACCTGCTGGCGGGCGCGCTCGCCGGGCTGCTGCCGCCGCTGTTCACCGGGCACGCGGCGGACGCGTCCCACCACGCGCTCGCCGTCTACAGCCTGGTCGCGCATGTCGTCGGGGCGGCGCTGTGGATCGGTGGGCTCGTCGCCCTCGTCACCGTCGCGCCGGACGTGCCCGGCAGGCTCCCACGGGTCGTCGAGCGGTACAGCGGGCTGGCGCTGGTGTCGTTCACGGTGGTCGGGGTGAGCGGCGCCGTGAACGCGTGGGTGCGGCTCGGCGGTTTCCATCCCGGGTCGCGGTACGGGGCGCTGGTCACGGCGAAGATCGTGGCGCTCGTCGTCCTCGGCGCGCTCGGCCGGTGGCACCGCCGCGTCACGATCCCCGCGCTCGGGCACGGAGCGGGGACGCGGGCCTTCGTCCGGCTCGGCGCGGTGGAGATCCTCATCATGGCGGCGACGGTGGCGCTCGCGGCGGGACTCGCCCGCACGCCGCCGCCCGAGAACCCGCCGGGCACCCTCGACGTCGTCGCGCTGCGCCTCGGCTTCCCGCTGCCCGGCCCGGCGGGCCCCGGCCCGTTCCTGTTCGACCGGTGGATCGACCCGCTGTTCCTCGTGCTGATCGTGACGGGCGCCGTCCTGTACGGGGTCGGCGTGGCGCGGGCGAGGGACTGGCCGTGGCGGCGCGTCGCGTCCTGGGCCGCCGGGCTGCTCGTCCTGCTGCTGGCGACATGCGGGGGGATCTCCCGGTACAGCATGGTCCTGTTCAGCGCGCACGCCGTCCAGCACGTCCTGGTCGGGGTGGTGGCGCCGCCGCTGCTGCTGTACGGGGCGCCGCTGCGGCTGGCGCTGCGCGCCGTCCGGGGTGAGGGCCCGGAGCTGCTGGCGGCGGTCGCGGGCAGCCGCGGGATCCGGGTGCTGACGCGTCCGGTCGCCGCGTCCGCGCTGCTCCTGCTGAGCCTCTACGCGTTCCCCGTGTCGCCGCTGTTCGGGGCGACCCTCGCCAACCACGCCCTGCACTCGTTCGCGCTGGTGTGCTTCGTCGTCATCGGGCTGGCGTACTTCCACGGGACGTCCGGGACGCCGCTACCGGTGATCGTCCTGCCGCTGCACGTGGCCGCCGGGCTGGCGCTGACGCGGGACGGGACCGTCCGCGGCGGCTGGTACGAGGACCTCGGCCGCCGCTGGGGCGCGTCACCCCTCGACGACCAGCATCTCGGCGCGCTGCTCCTCTGGACGGTCACCGCGACCGTCACCGTCGCCGTGGCGCTCGCCGCCACACTCACGCGGCGTCACTGGCGGGGCAGGCGGTCCACGACGCGGCTGAGCGCCTCCACGACGGTCGGGTCGTACTCGGCGGCGGAGTCCAGCCTCAGCCGCTCCAGCACGGCGGCGCCGCGGTCGCGGTCGGCGGAGTCGCCGACCAGGTCGTCGTAGGCGTTCGCGACCTTGATGATGCGCCCGGCGAGAGGCGGCGGCAGCGGCCTGCTCTCGGCCTCACCGGACGAGTCATCGGTGACGGGCTCGCGGCCCGTCCGGTACGGATGGGACGAGAGCTGGACGATGTGCGCGACCCGGTCCAGCACCCCGGTCTGTTTGATCACCTCGGCGCCGAGTTCGGCGATGCGGCGCTGCTCGGCCGGGGACGCCAGCACGGTCGCGCCGCCGGGGATCGGGTCGCCGAGGGACAGCTGCCCGATGTCGTGCATGAGCGCCGCGTACTCCAGTTCGAGCAGTTCCTCCTCGGTCATTCCGAGTTCGCGGCCCATCGCGACCGCGAGCCGCGACACGCGCCGCGAGTGGCCCGCCTCGACGTAGCCGCCGACCTCGGTGACGCGGGACAGGGCCCGGACGGTCTGGAGATAGGTGGCGCGGGTCCCCGCGTACCGGCGGAAGGCGAACTGCGTCACCAGAATCGGCAGCGTGAAGATCAGCAGGGCGGCCTCGCCCATCGCGGTGGTCGCCACGGCGATCAGCATGGCGGTGGCGCTGGTCGCCGCGCACAGCGCCATCTTCGCCTCGACCTCGTCGCGCAGCGCGATGCCGAACCGCACCCGGACGGCCTCCGCCCGGATCACCGCGGCGATCAGCACATCGGTGAAGCACGAGGCGATCACGACGCTGCTCATCACGGCGAGCAGCAGTTGCCAGGGCAGGTCGAGCGTCAGCACGGGCCGGAAGCACAGCGCCACGAGCGCGACGGTGAACAGCCGCCGCGCCATCGCGTCGGGGCGCGGCCACCGGCCGACCGCGACATGCGGCAGCGAGCCGACCAGCATCCCGACCGCGGTGACGGCGACGACCTGGAGCGCCGAGTGTTCGGCGGCGACCACGCCGAGCGGCGCGTCCTTGGCGGCGCCCTCGGGGCCGACGCCGACCAGCAGCGCGTAGCCCAGTGCCCCGGCCCCGGCGATCGGCGCGACCTCCCGGTTGCCGGGCATGACCATCCGGAACAGCTCGCCGAGCGCGATCAGCACCCCGAAGATGATCGCGACGTTGGGCTGGCGGAGGCCCGCGGCCGCGACCTGCGCGAACGCGACGACGACGAACAGCCCGACGGTGGCGATCAGCAACAGCTGGCCGGTGTCGATCGGCTGCCACACGGCCCGCTCCCGGACCTGGCTCTCACCGCTCATGGGGGCGCCGTTCACCGCCGCACTTCGTCGCCGGGCCGTTCTCGCGTGGGTGGTCGGCGTCCCACGCTCCCCGGCTCCTGCCGTTCCTCGTCACCGGCCACGCGCAGGGGCGTGCTCGGGTCGTCGTGGTCCTGCTGGGTGGTCTCGACGACGTCGTCGTCCGGGAGCACGACGGGACGCGGCGGTTCCCAGCCCTCCCGGTCGAGCGCCCGCAGGAACGCCTCGACCATCGCGGGGTCGAAGTGGTCGCCCATGGAGCGGCGCAGCTCCGCCACGGCCTCGTCGACGCTGCGGGCGGGACGGTAGGAGCGGGTGGACGTCATCGAGTCGAACGCGTCGGCGACGGCGATGACCCGGGCGAACTCGGGGATCTCGTCGCCCGCGAGGCCCATGGGGTAGCCGCGTCCGTTCATCTTCTCGTGGTGGTGCATGATCCCGGCGAGCGCCTCGTCCAGGAACCCGATCTCCCGGACGATCTGCAGCCCGCGCATCGGGTGCAGCTGGATCGCGGCGAACTCCTCCTCGGTCATCGGACCGTTCTTCTGGAGCACCTTCGTGGGGACGCCGAGCTTGCCGACGTCGTGCAGCATCCCGGCGTAGCGGATGGCCTCGACCCGGTCGGCGCGCATCCCGATCTCCTGCGCGATCATCACCGAGCCGCGGGAGACCCGCTCGGAGTGGCCGCGGGTGTAGTAGTCCTTGGTCTCGACGGCCTGGCACAGCGCGGCGAGGGTGGCGGCGTGGGCCTGCTGCTGCACGTACGCCTGGTCCATCGCCCACCGGGCGATGAGCAGCGGCAGCAGCACCAGCACGGCGGCGAACGGCCCGACGCGCGGCCACAGCCCGGCGATCAGCAGGCCGACCATGCCGTAGCCGAGGCAGCCGACCGACAGCTGCCCGTACTCGTGCAGCAGCTCGCGTGGTTTGGCCTGCCGGCTGAGCAGCAGGACCCCGGCCATCAGCGTCAGGTTGACGACCACGAAGGTGACGAGGGCGCCGAGGAACGGGCCGATGACGTTCTCGACCCAGCGGATCTGCCCGGGGTCGAACCGGTCGCCGCCGAGGAGCTTGAAGACCGTTCCGGCGACGTAGCCGCTGAGGGCGAGCTGCGCGCCGTTGAAGACGCGTTTGACCGGCGCGAAGAACCGCTGGCCGGTGACCACGGCGCAGATGCCGAGCAGCGCCGCGCCGGCGGCGCCGAACAGCACGACGGAGGCCAGGCTCGCGGCGAAGCTCATCGACACCCGGGCCCGGGCGACGTTCAGCCGGGCGGGCGCGGAGTCGCAGACGAGGAACAGCAGGGCCAGCACGGCGAGTTCGGCCCAGTCGATGTCCGTGAAGGACGACGTCGCGATGAGTCCGGTCGCCAGCGCGACCACGCCACAGACGTACGCCCAGGCAGCGAGAGGTAGTCCACGCATTGCCGCCCCCTCGGGGAGTGAACGCCTTTCCTCCGGCGTCTCCGCGGCGGCGCGGCCTTCGCGGGGCGCGGCCGGTGCGGGGTCGCCGGGGACGAAAGGTGTTCGGTGACGAAAGGCGGGCCACCGGGCTGAACGCGTGCCTACCGGCACTACACCCAGGACACGCCCTCGGGCATCATCAGCGACGACGCCGAGGCGCTCCGGCGCCGGACGGTTTCCGCCGGCGTCACGCGCTTGAGCATGGCTCCTTGCCTCCCCCCGCGAACCGGGCCGTCCGGCCTCGCGGCCGGTCACCGGGACCGGGACGGTCCAGGCTTCCGGCCGTGCACATACCCCGGAATTCCCGGGTATGCACATGCTCCCGTCGCTGATTTCGGCTCAAGCCTAACGCGGACCGGCAAGGTCACACAGGCATGCACGAAAACGTGAACGAAGCGTGAACCAATCGTCACGTGTTGTGATCATTTGTACTGCACGAATACGGGTTACGTATGCGCACCATATCCCGAGGCCCCGAAAATCATGTGCAAATGCAATAGCATCCGAAAGCGCATCGGAACGAGGTTACGAAACGACAACATCCGGCATTAGGGGGTATTCAGCTCCGCGCCCGGGCGTTCCGCTCCCGCGCCCACGCGACCGTCGCGGCGAGACCGTCCCGCAGCCCCGTCCTCGGCTCCCAGCCGAGCGCCTCCCGCGTGCGCCGCGGATCGACGGACATCGCGGGGAGGTCGCCCAGGCGGGGCGGCGCGAACTCCGGGTCGTCCGGGGCGCCGGCCGCCTCGGCGACCAGCGTGTGCAGGTCGCGGTCGGTGGTCTCCACGCCCGTGCCGACGTTGAGGCGGCGCCCGTCGCCCCCGCCCTCGGCGGCGCGGGCGAACGCGTCCACCACGTCCAGCACGTACACGTAGTCGCGGGTCTGGGTGCCGTCGCCGTAGACGCGGGTGGGACGGCCGGACAGCAGCGCGTCGGTGAAGATCGAGATCACGCCCGCCTCGCCCTCGGGCGTCTGCCTCGGCCCGTACACGTTCGCCAGCGTCAGCGTCGTGTGGTCGATGCCGTGCAGGGCCGTGTACATCCCCGCGTACACCTCGCCGGACACCTTGGACGCCGCGTACGGCGACGCGGGCCGCAGCTCCGCGTCCGGCGGGACGGGCAGCGCGTCCGGCACCCCGTACACCGCGCAGCTGGAGGTGAACACGACCTTGCGCGCGCCCGCCGCCCGCGCCGCCTCCAGGACGTTCGCCGTCCCGACCACGTTGATCCGCGCGTCGCGCAGCGGGTCGGCGACGCTGGCGCGCACGCTGACCTGCGCCGCCAGATGGCAGATCACCTCGGGACGCCGCGCCGCCGCCTTCTCGGCGAGGGTCGGGTCGGTGACGTCCATCTCCCACAGCTCCACACCGGGACGGACGTTCCGGCCGGACGACAGGTCGTCCACGCCGATGACCTCGTGGCCGTCGGCGACGAGCCGGTCGACGAGATGGGACCCGATGAAACCGGCGGCGCCGGTGACGAGTGCGAGCACCCGCGAAACGATACCGGCGATCAGCCGCCCGCGGACCCGGTCTTCTCGGCGCCTCCGGACGCCTTGATCTCGCCGCAGATCTCCTCGATGCGGCCGAGCACCTTGGCGCGCAGGTCGGTGGGCGCCGACTCGCAGCCGCAGGACTTGTTCACGAGTTTCTTGACGGCCTCTTCGAGCCCGTACTCGCGCAGGCACGGCCCGCACTCGTCCAGGTGCTGGCGCACCTCACCGCAGCCGCCCTGGTCGAGCTCGCCGTCAAGATAGGTGTAGACCCGTGCCAGGACCTCGTCGCACGGGGTCTCGTGGTGGTTGCCACAGCTCATGGCTCACTCACCCTTCTCGCACACCGCGCCGCGGCAGGGCACGGTGTCCGGCTTCACGATGTCCGGCTTCACAGCGTCCGGCATCGAGACCACGCTCATCGAAGCCGCGCTCATCGAAGCCGCGCTCATCGGGACCCCCCGCTCGCCCGCGTGAGGCCCCTCTCCTCAGCGTAGTCCTCCAGCATGACGCGCAGCTGCCGTCTTCCGCGGTGCAGCCGCGACATCACCGTGCCGATGGGCGTGCCCATGATCTCGGCGATCTCCTTGTAGGCGAAGCCCTCGACGTCGGCGAGATAGACGGCGATGCGGAACTCCTCCGGCAGTTCCTGCAGCGCCCGCTTCACGTCCGTGTCGGGCAGGTGCTCAAGCGCCTCCGACTCGGCGGACTTCAACCCGCTGGAGGTGTGCGACTCCGCGCGGGCGATCTGCCAGTCCTCGATGTCCTCGGTGGCGGCCTGCTGCGGCTGTCGCTGCTTCTTGCGGTAGGAGTTGATGAACGTGTTGGTCAGGATCCGGTACAGCCACGCCTTGAGGTTGGTGCCTTCCTTGAACTGGTGGAAGGACGCGAACGCCTTGGCGAAGGTCTCCTGCACGAGATCCTCGGCGTCCGCGGGGTTGCGCGTCATGCGCAGCGCGGCCGAATACAGCTGGTCCAAGAACGGGAGCACGTCGCGCTGGAACCGTTCCTGACGCTGCTCCACGGTCTCCGTGGTGCCCGGTACCTGACCCACCTCCTCGGCTGTGGCGCCCTTGGCCCCGACTAGGCCGACGGCGTCGTATCCCACAGACGATATCGGTCCGCGCGGCATGCCGAGGCGGGCGGGTGCCCGCGCGGCGTCGCGCGCCGTCCGCTGCTGATCTGCAACGGCTGTGGTCATAGGTGTGCACCTCCGCTGTACTCCCTGTGCGTCGGTGCAACACCGCTACATCGCCGCCGATTCCCCGGCAGGGAGTGACGAAAAGAACAGGCGTCCCGGCCCCCGTCCTATACGGAGGGTGGCGATCATGCGGAACGGGGAAGGACGTCACGTATACGGCGAGAACAGGAGCAAGCGGTGCATCCGGTGCTTCCGGCGCAACCTTCCGAGCCCACCATCGCCAGTCTGCGTGACACCAACGGGGACTCCCTGGCGCGCTACTGGAGGTTCTACTGGGCGGTCGCGGCCGCCCAGCTGGGCCGCTGGCTCCCGCGCGGCCCCTCCCGCGTGCTGGACATCTCGGGCGGACGGTGCGCCGCCCAGGCCGCCGCCGCCGGTCACACCGTCCTCGAAGTGCGCGATCCGGGCGAGACCTCGGAACCCGGACGGCCCGCGCGGGGCACCGCGATCCCGATCATCGGCGAGACCGGAACGCTCGGCTTCATCGCCGACGGCACCATGGACGCCGTCATCGCGGAGAACCGCGTCCTGTCCCGGCACCTGGCCACCGAGGCGACCATCGCCGAGATCGCCCGCGTCCTGCGCCCCGGCGGTCGCGTCCTGCTCTGCGTCGACTCCCTCACCCTCGGCATGGCGCTGCTGGCCGAACGGAACTACTGGGCGCACCTGTCCGACCTGCCGAGCGCGGAGGTCTGCCTCGTCCCCTGGCCGGACGGGACGATCACCCGCTCCTTCTCCGCCCACCAGCTCCGCGAGCTGCTCGCCGACGCGGGCCTCGAGGTCGAGTGGATCAGGCCCCGCACGGTGCTGTCCCCCTCGACCGTCGAGCACGTCCTCGCCCAGCGGCCCCGGGCCCTCGGAAGACTCGTCCGCACCGAACTCAACGCCCCCGCACCTGACGAGTCCCTCGGCATGGGCCTTCTCGCGAGCGCCGTCCGCCCGTCAGGTACCGGTGAGTCGAGGTCATCGCACGTCAGATGACCCCGACTCGGCACGGGTCACCGTGAGCTGCGGGTGGCGCGGTCGTGCTTGGACTGGCAGGTGATGCAGCGGGCGGCGTCGGGACGGGCTTCCAGCCGCCCTTCGGGGACATCCTTGCCGCAGCCCAGGCACCGGCCGTAGATACCGGCGTCGATCCTCTCCAGCGCGGCGGCGACGCCGCGCCGGTGCCGGCCCAGGGATTCCAGGGCGGCCTCCACACGATCGTGATCGGTGAGACCGGCCCCGGCGTCCGCGGCCGAATTGTCGCGTTCTGGACTTTCGCCCCTGAGAATGGCAATGGAACGGTCCAGGTCCTGGAGCATGGCCTCCAGGCGAGAGCGGGCTACGGCGGTGTCCACGATGCTGCGAACTCCTCCCGGTGGGGGGCTCCGGGCAATTCGGTTCAGAACAAACCGTCGGAATGGTTTCCAGGACTATCCCCAGAAGCCGCCGGTTCTATGAGTTCCGGTCCGTTGTTTCTCACGCTGTTGACGGCCTTCGACACAGGGTAGGCGTCCATTGTTCCGGCCATCGCCGGCACGAGGAGCCCGCGCACCTCTTCGGTGTCGGTGAGCGCGGGATCGAGCCACGCGTCCCAGCGGTCCCGTTCGACGATCATCGGCATCCGGTCGTGAATGCGGCCGAGGTCGTCGGGCGCGTCGGTCGTGATGACGGTGCACGTCCAGACCCATTCGTCCTCGGGGGACTTCCACAACTCGTAGAGACCGGCCATCGCCATGATCGCGCCGTCGTTGGGGCGGATGAAGAACGGCTGCTTCTGCGGCTTCTTGGCCTTCTTCTCGCCGTCGGCCGGATCCTGCTGGAGGGTGTACCACTCGAAGTAGCCGTCGGCGGGCAGCAGGCAGCGTCGCCGGGCGAACGCGCGCCGGTACGACGGCTTCTCGTGCACCGTCTCGAACCTCGCGTTGATCATGCGGGATCCGATGGACAGGTCCTTGGCCCAGGACGGGACGAGGCCCCAGCGGACCGTGCGCAGCTGCCGGACGGCGGGCTCCTCCTCCGGAGCGTCCTTCGGGCGCCGGTTCAGCACGACCGGGACCTGCTTGGTCGGGGCGACGTTGTAGTCGGGCTCGATGTCCCCGTCGACGGCGTCGAGTTGCACCTGGAACTCGTCCAGCAGCTCCTGACGCGCACGGGTGGTGGCATAACGTCCGCACATGGCCCCCATCCTGCCGCGCTTGAGCGGCGGCGCGCTGGGCATGTAGCGGGTCATGCGACCCTTCACCACTCTCGCCCGCCCGTTCGTGGCGGCCCCGTACATCATGAACGGCCTGGACGCGCTCCGGGATCCGCGCGAGCGCGCCGAGCGGGTCGGCCCGGCGGTCAAGCCGGTCGCGGACCGGATCGACTGGCTGCCGAAGGACCCCGAGTCCCTCGTCCGCATGCAGGGCGCTCTCAGCCTCGGCACCGGCGCGCTGCTGCTGACCGGCAGGTTCCGGCGGCTCACGACCCTGCTGATGGCGGCGCAGCTGGTGCCCGTCCTGGCGACCGAGCACCGCTACTGGACGGAGGACGACGCCGAGCGCCGCGCCGACGAACGGTCCCATCTGCTGAAGAACGCCGGGCTGTTCGGCGCGCTGCTGATGGTCGCGTCCGAGCCCCGCCGCCCGCCGCGCCTTGCGGAGGTGCGCCGGCAGGCGCGGGAGGCGCAGATCAAGAGCGGCGCGGAGGCGAAGGCGATGCGCCGGGAGGCGGCCCTGGCGTTGCGCGACGCGCGCCGCGAGGCGGCCCGTCAGGTGCGCACGGCACGCGCCCAGACCGGCAGCAAGGCCGCCAAGGCCGGAGGTAAGGCCGGTAAGGCCGGTATCAAGGTCGGTAAGGCCGCCAAAGCCGGTAAGGCGGGCGGCGCGGTGAAGAACGTCGGGCGAGCGTTCCGGACCAACCGGACGTCCAAGCCCGGTCGTGTGGCCGTCCAGGCGGGCAAGGTCAAGCAGGCCGTCAAGCGCTGAACTTTCCGAAGGGAACCTTAAAGGAGGCTCAAATCCGTTGAACCGTGGGGTGGCGCGGTCCCGTACTGCCAGATGACCGGCTCGTAGACGAGGACGGAGACGCCCCGGCCATGGCAGTTCCCGGATCTTCCGGTCGACAGACCGGCGGGCTGCGGAGCCTGCTCCGCCGACCCGGCACGCGCGGCGACGACCGTGACGAGGAGCGTGACGAGGACATCGCCGCGGGCCTGTACCGCGAGTACCATCGCCCGCTCCTCGCGTTCGTCCTCCGGTTGACCGGCGGCGACCGTCCGTGGGCCGAGGACGTGGTGCAGGAGACGATGATCCGGGCGTGGCGGAGCGCGGACCGGTTGGACGACCGCACGTCCTCGCTGATGCCGTGGCTGGCGACCGTCTCCCGGCGTATCGTGATCGACAACCGGCGGCAGCGCGAGGTCCGGCCCCCGGAGGTCGGTGACGCCCCCCTGGAGAACCTGCCGATGGCGGACGAGCTGGACGGCCTGCTGCGCAAGGTGGTCGTGACGGAGGCCCTGGAGTCGCTGTCCCCGGCGCACCGGCAGGCCCTCACCGAGACGGTGCTGCGGGACCGGACGGTCAACCAGGCCGCCGAGTACCTCGGGATCCCGGTGGGGACGGTCAAGTCCCGGGTCTACTACGCGTTGCGCGCGTTGCGCGTCGCCCTGGAGGAGAGGGGGGTGACCTCGTGAGCTCCCAGGTCGAGCACACCGATGTCGGCGCCTACGCGCTGGGGCTCCTGGAGGACGGGGACCGCCGGGCCTTCGAGGCGCATCTGCGCGGGTGCGCGCCCTGCCGGGCCGAGCTGAACGAGATGTCGGGAACGGCCGGGATCCTCACGTCCCTCGGCGAGGTGACCGCGGCGGCGCCGTCCCCTCCCCCGGCGCCGGTGGTCGACATGATGCGGCGCAAGCGGAGCGCGGACCGGCGTTCGTCGCGCCGTGCCGTCCTCACCGCCGGGTCCGCCGCCGCGGCCGTCGCGCTGGCCGCGGGCATCGGCGTCGGGACGGTCCTGGGCGACGACGACACGCCTTCCACGCCGCCGGTGCGGCAGGCGCTGCCCGGCGACAAGTTCCGGGCGACGGACCCGCGGACCGGCGCGTCCGGCACGGTCGGCCTGGTCGACAAGGGGTGGGGGACGCAGGTCGGCCTGGAACTGCGCGGCATCAAGGGCCCGCTGCGGTGCCACCTGGAGGCCGTGTCCCGGGACGGCGAACGCAGCGTCGTCGCGGGATGGCGCGTCCCGGACAAGGGGTACGGCGTGCCGGAGCAGCCGAAGCCGCTCGTCATGCAGGGCGGAACGGGCCTGACCCGCCAGGAGATCACCCGTTTCGAGGTCCGGCTCGACACCGGCGGAACCCTGCTGAGCATCCCCCTCTGACCGCCCCTCCGAACGTTTCCCGCCGGGAGCGGGCCGCCGGATACCCTTGGATCATGCCCTCTCCGCACTGGTCCGCGCCCGTCGCGCATGCCCCGGTGGACGCCGTGGTGCCGCTGCCCGGGTCGAAGTCGATGACGAACCGGGCGCTGGTGCTCGCCGCGCTCGCGGACGCGCCGTCCCGCATCGTGCGGCCGCTGCGCAGCCGCGACACCGACCTGATGGCGGGTGCTCTGCGCGCGCTCGGCGTGGACGTCGCCGACGACTCCGCGGACTGGCTGGTCCGTCCGGGCGACCTGACCGGTCCGGCGCGGGTCGACGTGGGTCTCGCCGGGACGGTGATGCGGTTCCTGCCGCCCGTCGCGGCGCTGGCGTCCGGCGAGGTGGCCGTGGACGGCGACCCGCGCGCCCGGGAACGTCCGATGGGCCCGATCATCACGGCGCTGCGGGCGCTCGGCGCCGTGATCGACGACGGCGGGCGCGGCGCGCTCCCGTTCACCGTGCGCGGGACGGGCGCCGTCGACGGCGGCGAGGTCACGATCGACGCGTCCGGGTCGTCGCAGCTGGTGTCGGGGCTGCTGCTGGCCGCGCCGCGCTTCGAGAAGGGCGTGCAGGTCAGGCATGAGGGCCCGCCGGTGCCGTCGGCGCCGCACCTGGCGATGACGGTCCGGATGCTGCGGGACGCGGGCGCGGCCGTCGAGACGGAGCCGGACGTGTGGCGGGTCGCGCCGGGCACCCTCCGGGGCGGCGACAGGGAGATCGAGCCGGACCTGTCGAACGCGGCGCAGTTCCTCGGCGCGGCGCTCGTCACCGGCGGCCGCGTCACCGTGCCCGGCTGGCCGACCGAGACCACACAACCGGGCGACGCGCTGCGCGACCTGCTCACCGCGATGGGCGCGCAGGTGTCCCACGGCCCGGACGGCCTCACGGTCCGCGGCGGCGACGGCTTCCACGGGCTGGACGCCGACCTGCGCGAGGTCGGTGAGCTGACCCCGGTGCTCGCGGCGCTCGCCGCGCTCGCCGACTCGCCGTCCAGGTTGACCGGCATCGCGCACCTGCGCGGCCACGAGACCGACCGGCTCGCGGCGCTCGTCACCGAGATCAACGGGCTGGGCGGCGACGTCAGGGAACTGCCGGACGGGTTGGACATCCGGCCGCGACCGTTGCGCGGCGGCGTGTTCCACACCTACGACGACCACCGGATGGTGATGGCGGCGGCCGTGCTTGGCCTGGCCGTTCCCGGCGTCGAGGTGGAGAATCCGGGCACCGTGGGCAAGACTCTTCCGGATTTCACCGAGTTGTGGGCGTCGATGCTCGCGCCCGCCTGAGAGCAGGGACAGGACCACTGGCACGACGAACAGGGGACTACGACGAGGACGATGTCCGGGTGCGGCCGGGGCGGCGCGGGTCGCGGCCACGCACCCGCCGCCGTCCCGCGCACGAGGACGCCTCGCCCGGTTTCGTGATCGCGGTGGACCGGGGCCGGTACCGCTGCGTCGTCGACCGCGGCACCGCCGACGAACGCGGCGTCACCGCGATGCGCGCCCGCGAGCTCGGCCGCAAGGGCGTGGTCGTCGGTGACCGGGTGGCGCTGGTCGGGGACGTGTCCGGCGCCCCCGACACCCTGGCCCGGATCGTCCGCGTCGAGCCGCGGACGTCGTCGCTGCGCCGCACCGCCGACGACACCGACCCGTTCGAGCGGATCGTCGTCGCGAACGCCGACCAGCTCGTGATCGTCACGGCGCTCGCGGACCCCGAGCCCCGCCCCCGCATGATCGATCGGCAGCTCGTCGCCGCGTACGACGCGGGGATGGACCCGCTGCTGTGCCTCACCAAGGCCGACCTCGGGGACCCCGCCGACCTGATCGCCGAGTACGCGCCGCTCGGCGTCCCGTACGCCGTGACGCGCCGCGACGGCGACCCGGACGGGCTGCGCCGCCACCTGACCGGCCGGACGAGCGTGCTCGTCGGCCATTCGGGCGTCGGCAAGTCGACGCTGGTGAACGCGCTCGTCCCGGACGCGGAACGGGCCGTCAGCCATGTCAACGCGGTCACCGGCCGGGGCCGGCACACCTCGTCGTCGGCGATCGCGCTGGAGCTGCCCGGCGGCGACGGCTGGATCATCGACACGCCGGGCGTGCGGAGCTTCGGCCTCGCGCACGTCGAACCCGGGCACGTCATCGCGGCGTTCGAGGACCTCGCGGAGGGCGCTGCGGAGCGCTGCCCGCCGCACTGCGACCACCTCCAGGACAGTTGCGGGCTGGACGGCTGGGTCGACGACGGGCACGCCAGCCGCGCCCGTCTCGACTCCCTGCGGCGCCTGCTCGCCAGCCGCGAGGGGGAGCCCGAGTAGTAGTGGGCGACTCGCCCGGCTCACGTCGGTATGGTCGCTGCCATGGTCCGGTTGATCGCAGCGCGCTACGAGCTGGTGGAGGTGCTCGGACGCGGCGGGATGGGCGCCGTGTGGCTGGCCCGCGACCGCACGCTCGACCGCGAGGTGGCCGTCAAGGAGGTGACGCCGCCGGAGGGCCTGGACGAGGCGCAGGTGGAACGGACGTACGCGCGGACGTTCCGGGAGGCCAGGTCGGCGGCGCGGCTGGACCATCCGGGCATCGTGACCGTCCACGACGTCGTCGAGGAGGACGGGCGCCCCTGGATCGTGATGCGGCTCGTCCGCGCCGAGAGCCTCGACAAGTTGATCGCGCGGGAGGGGCCGCTGCCGCCCCGGCGGGTCGCGGCGATCGGCGCGGACCTGCTGGACGCGTTGCGCGCCGCGCACGCCGCCGGGGTCGTGCACCGGGACGTCAAGCCCGGCAACGTGCTGCTGCCCCCGGACCGGGCCGTGCTCACCGACTTCGGCATCGCGACCGTCGCCGGGGACGAGACCCTCACCCAGGCGGGCGCCATCGTGGGGTCGCCCGCCTACCTGGCGCCCGAGCAGGCCCGCTACCAGAAGGCCACGCCCGCGTCGGACCTGTGGTCCCTCGGCGCGACCCTGTACGCCGCCGTGGAGGGCCGCCCCCCGTACAAACGGCCGGACGTGTGGGGAGTGATGGCCGCCGTCCTGTCCGACGACCCCGATCCGCTCCAGCTCGCCGGGCCTCTCGCTCCCGTCCTGTACGGCCTGCTCCGCAAGGACCCCGAGCAGCGAATGAGCCCCGACGAGGCGGGGCGGCTCCTCCGCCAGGTCGCCCAGGGCCCCCTCGCCCCCTTGCCACCGCCTCCGCGGAACGCGGCGCCGCACAACCTGACGCTTCCGCCGCCGGCCCCGCCGACGGTTCCCGGAACCGTCCCGCCGCACCCACCGCGCCCGCCGAGACGCGTGCCGTGGCCGCTGATCGTCCCGGCCGGGGTCTTCGCCGCCGCGCTGGTCGTCGCCATCGCCTCCATCGTGATCTTCACCGCCGGCGGCGAGGACGCCGACCCGCGGACGTCGCCGTCCGGCAGGGCGTCGTCGTCCGGCCAGGCGTCCACGTCGACGCGGCAGAACGTGGCCCTGCCCTCCGGGTACCGCCTCCATCGCGGATCGGCCTTCGTCGCGGCGGTCCCGCGGGGCTGGCAGGTCGAGGTCTCGGGAGACGACCTGACGATCAAGGATCCGACCGAGGGAGTGGTGCGGGGCCTGGCGATCCAGCGTCTGGTGTCCACGGCCTTCCCCGACCCCGGAAACGGCCTGGCCTCCGCGCTCGGCAAGATGAAGGCGGACACGACCCAGTACCCGAAGTTCAAGGAGGAGAGCTTCGACCGGAAGATCCCCTACCAGGGGGACATGGCCGCCGAGGCCCAGTTCACCTTCGTCCGGAACGGCCTTCCCGGTCGGGTCCGTGTCCGGGTGTTCCGGTTCGACGGCGCCATCTACCAGATCATCCTCATGGCGAGCCAGAAGCATTGGGACGGGGCCGTCCCGGTCTACGAGACGTTCCTCGACACGCTGCGCGGCACCGCCTGACGACCATGGACGCTTCCGGCGACTGGAACGCTCTGGAACGCGGCGCGAGGCCCGAGTACGACCCGGGAAGACTGTTCCACTTCCCGCAAGCGCTGTGAGCCCGCCCTAACTGTTGGAGGGTTCCTCGAACAGGCTCCGCGCCCGAGCCTCGGCGTCGTTCAGGGCCTTGATGTGGTCGGGCGCGAGTTCCTCCACGCACCGGGTCATCTCCTCGGTGACGCGGCTGAACGCGCTCTCCTCCGCGCCGCGCAGCGCGGCCCGGACGCTCGCCGACCGCGCTCCGAGCGCCGCCCATTCCAGTTCCAGCCGCGCGACGGCCTCGTCGAACGCGCGGGCCGTCTCGGCGCCCGCCTCCTTCAGCTCGTCCGGGACCGGTCCACGTCCCGCCTTGCGGGCGTGGCCCGACAGCGTCGAGATCCGGCCGGCGAGCGCCAGCCCCTCCCGGGCCAGGGGAAGCACGTCGTGGATCAGGTCGGTGACCGCCCTGGCGAGGTCCTCCACGCGGGTGAGCAGCGTCTGCGTCGCCTCCTCCAGCGCCGTCGAGGTGCGTTCGGCGACGCGTTCGGCGACGTCCCGCTGCCGCTGCGACAGCACCGGCACGATGTCACGATCCAGCCTGCGCCGCAGTTCCCGCTCCAGCTCGCCGCGCCCGGCGGGCCCGGCCCGTCCGGCCCAGTCCGCGACGACCCGGTCGATGCGCTGCTCCCCGGACGCGGCGATCTCCGAGGTGATCTCGTCGAGGGCCTCGCCCACCCGTGCCTTCAACCGTTCCACGCGCCCGTAGAGGGCCTCGCGCTTGAACGGGTCGTTGAGCTCGTTGAGCTGTGTCTGCAACCGCCGGGACACGTCGATGGCGTGCTCGGCGAGCGGGACGAGGCGGTCGGCGAGCTCGTCGAGCGTTTCCGCCCGGCGCGGGTCGGTCAGCTCGGCCACCCATGCGGGAAGATCGTGCGCCATGGGCCCATGCTGCCATTCCCGGACGCGATCGTCGGGCCGGAACGCCGCGCCGCGCCGGAGGTGGCCGACCGAAAAGCCGGAACGGCCGGGTAAGTGTGTCTGGACGGCCGGTGCTCAGGGTAGCGTTGCTCGCCGTGGCGGGCTATTCCGATGACCTGCGTCTCGCGCATGTGCTGGCGGACGGGGCCGACGACATCACGACCAGGCGTTTCCGCGCGCTCGATCTCGACATCGAGACCAAGCCGGACCTGACGCCGGTCAGCGACGCCGACCGCAGCGTCGAGGAGCAGATCCGCGGCACGCTGAAGCGGGCCCGTCCCCGCGACGCGGTGTACGGCGAGGAGTTCGGCAAGACCGGCTTCGGGAACCGCTGCTGGATCATCGACCCGATCGACGGGACGAAGAACTTCGTGCGGGGCGTGCCGGTGTGGGCGACGCTGATCGCGCTGATGGAGAACGACGAGATCGTCGTCGGGGTCGTGTCGGCGCCCGCGCTGAACCGCCGCTGGTGGGCGGCGCGCGGCGGCGGCGCCTGGACGGGACGCAGCCTGACCCGCGCCACCCGGATGACCGTGTCGTCGGTGTCGGAGCTGACGGACGCGTCCCTGTCGTTCTCCAGCCTCAGCGGCTGGGAGGAGCAGGGCCGCCTCGACCGGTTCCTCGACCTGACCCGCGAGGTGTGGCGGACGAGGGCGTTCGGCGACTTCTGGTCGCACATGATGGTCGCCGAGGGCGCCGTCGACATCTCCGCCGAGCCGGAGGTGTCGCTGTGGGACCTCGCGGCGCTCCAGGTCATCGTGGAGGAGGCCGGGGGCACGTTCACCGACCTGTCCGGCAAGCCCGGCGTGGAGGGCGGCAGCGTCGTGTGCACGAACGGCAAACTGCACGCCGAGGTCCTGCGCACGCTCGGCGGAGGACAGCTCTCCCTGCGCATCTAGCAGCGCGCTTCCAGCGGATCATCAGCCGGCGGGCCGGACGGGTCACGGTGGTGGCCAACGCGCAGACTCGCGACATATCGTGGAACAGCGGTCGCGGGGCGGCCGTTGTACGAAGTGGCGGCCCGTCTACGGAGGTACCAGATGTCGGCCCAGACAAAGTTCGTGATCGGCGGCGTCGTCGTCGGCTTCCTGACCCTGTTCATCTTTCCCTGGTGGCTGACCGCGCTGATCATCCTCGGTGTCCTCGGGACACCGCTCGTCGGATACCTGATGCTCGACCCGTCTCAGCGCAAGCGCGTGCGCGCGCAGGGACGCAAGCGCCTCGGCAGCTGACCCGGGGCGTCGCCCGGAACCCGCCGACTAGGGTGCGGGTGTGGCGGACGTACAGGTCGGCGTGGTCGGCGCGGGCATCGTCGGGCTGGCGATCGCGCGCCGGTTGGCGCGGACGCGCCCGGACCTGAGGGTGACGGTCCTGGAGAAGGAGGACCGTGTCGCGGTCCATCAGACGGGCCGCAACAGCGGGGTCGCGCACGCGGGTCTCTACTACGCTCCGGGTTCGTTGAAGGCGACGCTGTGCAGGCGCGGAATCGTCAAGCTCAGGGAATATTGCCATGACCGTAACCTGCCCTACGTGGAGTGCGGCAAGATCGTCGTGGCCCGGAGCGCGGCGGAGTTGGCGGCCCTGGACGAGATCGAGCGCCGCGCCACCGCGAACGGGGTCCCGGGGCTGCGGCGGCTGACGCCGGGCGGGCTGCGCGAGATCGAGCCGCACGCGGCCGGGATCGCCGCGCTGCACTCCCCCACCACCGCGATCACCGACTTTGGGGCCGTGGCACGGGCCTTCGCCGACGACGTCGTGGCGGCGGGCGGTGAACTCAGGTTCGGCTTCGAGGTCGAACGCCTCAACAGGACCGGCGACCGGGTCACGGCCGTCTCCCCCCACGACCGCGTGACGTTCGACCGCCTGGTGATCTGCGCGGGCCTGCACTCCGACCGGGTGGCGCGGCTGGCGGGCGACACGGCGGCACCGGCGATCGTCCCGTTCCGGGGCGAGTATCTACGCCTGCTCCCCTCCCGGACGGACCTGGTCCGCGGCCTGATCTATCCCGTCCCCGACCCGCGCTACCCGTTCCTCGGGGTGCATTTCACGCGCCGGGTGGACGGCGGCGTGGACATCGGCCCGAACGCCGTCCTCGCCCTGGCCAGGGAGGGGTACCGGTGGCGTGACGTGCGCCCGGCGGACGTGTGGGAGACCGTCCGCTGGCCGGGTTTCCGCCGCCTGGCCCGGGAGCACTGGCGGACGGGCGCGCGGGAGCTGTACGGCTCGGCGGTCCGGCGGGCGTTCATCAAGGAGGCACGGAGTTTCGTCCCGGAGCTGGCGCCGAGCGACGTCGTCCGGGCACCCGCGGGCGTCCGCGCCCAGGCCGTCGACCCGGACGGTTCCCTGGTCGACGACTTCCGCATCACCCGGATCGGCCCGATCGTCAGTCTCCGGAACGCCCCGTCCCCGGCGGCGACGTCGTCGTTGGCCATCGCGGAGCACGTCACCGCGACGCTCTAGGTTCCAGCGCCTCAAGGCGGACGGGCAGCCCGTCCTTCGGCGACGGCAGGGACGTGGTGTCGAGGGGCATCTCGTATCCCGTCGGGACGCTCCAGCGGAAGCGCCGCAGCATCTCATGCATGATCGTCTTCACCTGCGTTCCGGCGAGGTGGATGCCGATGCAGGTGTGCGCGCCGCCGCCGAACGGCGACCACGCGTACCGGTGGATCTTGTCCTCGCGGCGTTCCGGGGAGAAGCGGCCGGGGTCGAAGGTGTCCGGGTCGGGCCACCAGTCGGCCATGCGGTGGTTGCTGAGCATCGGCACGACGACGGTGGTGCCCGCGGGGATGTGGAACCCGAGGACAGCGGTGTCCTTGACGACCTTGCGCGGCAGCGCCGGAACGGGCGCGATCAACCGCATGGACTCCTTCATCACCGAATCCAGGCCGGTGAGAGCGTTGAGATCCTCGAACGTCAGCGAGTCTCCGGCGGCCAGGGACTCGTCCCGGAGCCGCTCCTGCCATTCGGGACGCCGGGCGAGGTGGTACGCCATCGACGTGAGCGTGATGGTGGTCGTGTCGTGCGCCGCCATCAACGCGAAGATCATGTGGTTGACGACGTCGTCATCGGTGAACCGTTGCCCGTCATCGGACTCCGCCGAGCACAGCGCCGCGAACAGGTCGTTCCCGCCGTCCCGCCGCTTGGCGGGCAGCCACCGGCGAAAGAACTCCTCCAGTGTTCGTCGAGCCCGAAGCCCACGGTGCCAGCGCAGCCCGGGCACGGGAAAGCGCACGTACGCCGTTCCCGCGCGGACGGCGTCGATGAAGGCCCCGTTGACACGGGCACGCTCGCCGTCCTCCAACTCGACTCCCATGAGCACGTCCACGGCGAGGTCGAGGGTGAGCTGCTTGACATGGTCGTACACCCGGAATCCCGCGCCGGGCCGCCAACGTCCCACACCGTCGACGACGCCGTCCGCCATCATCTCCAGGTAGGCGCGGAGCCGGGGACGGCTGAACGCCTGCCGCATGATGCGGCGATGGTGCAGGTGTTCCTCGAAGTCGAGGAGCATGAGCCCGCGGCGGAAGAACGGCCCGATGAAGTAGCTCCACGCGGGCCCGCTCGCGAACGCGTCGTCCCGGTCGACGAGGACGACCTCGGCGGCCTCCGGCCCGTGAACGGTGACGGTCCGCTGCCCGAGCAGCCATCCCCAGGCGACCGGCCCGAGTTCCGCGTACCGTTTGCGCGCCATGCCCACCGGGTCGCGCATCACGGCGAAGGTGCTGCCGATGAAGGGGATTCCGCCCCCGCCGGGCACCGCTTTGAGGCCGCTGCCCGCCGGTGGTGGCGCGAGATCGCCCATCAGCGCGCGTCCAGCAGGCGCCGCCGCGCCGTGGCGGTCAACGGCCGGTACGCGCCAACCTTGTCGCGGTGGTAGGTCACCGCGTTCCCTGGGCCGGGGACACCTTCGTCGCGCAGCGGCGCCGTCCACAGCCGCCGCCCGGCCGTGACCGGCACCTCGTCCACCACCCGGACGATCGCGGGCCGCAGCCCCGGTTCCACCCGCAGCAGCGCCTCCGACAGATCCAGTGGCTTGAACTCGGCCGCGCCCCGCAGGCTCACGGCCGCCACGGCCAGCTCCCGCTCCCCCACCGGAACCCCATAGACGGCCACGGTATCGACGCAGGGCAGGTCGCCGAGCGCGTCGAGGATCGGCCCTGGCGGGACGAGCCCATCAGCCGTCCGGATGAGTTCGCTCTCCCGTCCTACCAGCCAGAAGTCACCATCGTCGTCCCGGCGGAACAGGTCCCCGGTGATCGTCCAGGCGTCCTCGGGTGCGAACACGCCCCGCACGCACCGTGCCGCCGAGCCGGCCGCGGCGAGCCGCACCCGCGCGAGGAGCATGCCGATCTCGCCGGCCTCACAGTCGACGGCGAATCCGTCCGGCCCTTCGCACAACCGCCCGTTCTCCAGGTCGTACCGGGCGAGCCGCACCTCCGCGCCGCCGGGCAGCGGCCTCCCCAGCGCCCCGGGCTTCCTGCCGGTCAGGTTGACCAGGACGGCCTCCCCCTCCGTCGAGGCGTAGAACTCCAGCACCCGGGCCGGAGCGAACCGTTCCTCGACTCGCCGCCACAGCCCGCGCGGCATCCCGGACCCGATGAACAGCCGGATGGAATGGTGCCGCTCGCCCGGCTCGGCCGGCGCGTCCACCAGATCGCGCAGCAGTGTCCACGTGTAGGACGCGACGGTCACGCCATAGCGGCGTGCCTCGTCCCAGAACGTCTCCGGGTCATAGGTGCTGGCGAGCGCAAGCCGCGCGCCTCCCGCGACGGCTCCCCCGAGACTCATCAGCAGCGCGGAGGGGTGCTGGAGCGGCGTGATGCTGTACACGGTGTCGGACGGTGACAGCGCCGCCGACGACGCCGTCCCGAACGCCGACAGCGCCCACCGCCGGTTGGTGATCCGGCTCGCCCGGAGCCGCTCCCCGTCGCCCCGAAAGACCACGAACGCGAGATCCCCCGCCCGCCCCGGATTCTCCGAGAACCACCCGGGCAGGGCCACACCCTCAGGATCGATGGCCTCCATGTCCATCAACAACCCACGTCCACCCCGCGCCGGCGCACCAAGCAGGTACGCCTCGACGCCGTCAAGCTTCGCGGCCGGCTCGGCGTGCTCCGGATCGGCGATCACCCGGGTGACCCGCGCCAGCCGCGCTTCGGTGGCCGGGTCCCCGTCGGGGCGCAGCAGCACGGCGACGGCGCCGAGGCGGCTGAGCGCGGCGACGAGCGCGAGCGCCGTGGGCCGGGTGCCCATCAGCACGCCGACCGCGTCACCGCGCCGCACCCCGATGTGGATCAGCCCGCGCACCACGGCGTCGACGCGTCCCTTGACGGCGCCGTGCGTGTAGGGCCGCCCCTTGTACAGGAAGAACACCTCGTCGGGCCTCCGCCGGACCTGTTCGTCCAGCAGCAGCCCCAGGGACATGCGGGTATCGGATCGGACGCCTTCCAGCCGCGCCAGCCGCGGCAGGTTCCGCGCGGCCTCACCGGTGAGCTGCCGTGTGCCGTGCACGACCCGCGACGCCGTCCGGTACGCCGACCGCGCCGCGCTGCCCCCGACGCCCATGGCGAGGTGAAGCCCGTACCCGGCGGGGCGGCCCACGGCTTCGGCCTCCTCGTCCCCACGGACGGGCACGACGATGTCGGGCAGTCCGCCGTCTCCCTCACGCCAGCGCGCCCAGGCGGCGACGGCGGGCCAGGTCCGCGCGACCGCGTGCCCGCCGACGACGAGCCCGAAGTGCCCGGCGTGCAGGGCCGCCTCGTACACCTGGGCGCGGGGCGCGGCCCGCCGGATCCCGCGGACGGTCGGGGGCGGCGCGATCTCGTCGACCTCCCCGACGAACGTCAGGACGGGGCAGGTGATGTCGGCGAGCGTCACGATCCGGTCTCCGATGACGAACCCGCCGGTGAGCATGCGGTTGTGCTGGACGAACTGGCGGACGAACTCGGCGAGCGCCGGCCCCGGCCACGAAACCCAGCCTTCCCGTTCCAAGAATCTCCGTTGCCGTTCCCTGGACGCGAGCCGTTCCCGATCGTGCAACTGCATGAGGAACTCGACCCGGGACCGCACCGACTTCACCGGGCTCAGCACCTGGAACCCGAGCCGCGTCACCCACCCCGGAACAGCGAACCCGCCGAGTGCCCAGTCGGGGATCCGTTCAACACCCTCGGACGCGAGCCAGCGCGGCAACCCGAACGGAAGCCCGGCACTGGTATCCGTCGGGCTCCCGAACGTCACCACCGACCCGATGCCGTCGCTGCGCCGGTACGCCGCGGCCTGGTAGACGAACATGCCGCCCTGCGAGTACCCGGCGAGGTGCACCTCCCGTCCCGTCAACCCGCGAATGCGTTCCACGGCGTCCGACACCGCCAGAACATGGTCGCTGACGGTCCGTTCAAGTCCACCGGGTTCCCGTTCGGGCGCCCCGAAATCGATGACCCACGGGTCGGCCCCGTTCTCCCGCAGCACCCGCACCGCGCTGATCCGGGACGCGATGTCGTACACCTCCGCTGTGATCATCAGCGGCGGCACGAGCAGGACGACGGGCCCGTTTCCCCCGTCCGGAAAGTAGTGCCGCAGCCGATAGACCCGCTGTTCGGTGACGACTTCGAAGGCCGACGCGTCCTCATCGGTGTCGAAGCCGCCGAACCGGGCGATCTCCAGGGCGTTCTGGGCGGTGGAGCCCAGGCGGGCGCCCAGGCGGAGCAGCGTGGCTGCGACTTCCGGCATCGTCGACCTCTTCATGGCGTCACCGCCATGGTGTCCTGTCGTCACCGGCTTAATCAAACCTCAGGGCACGACCCGAGCCCCGTCCATGTTCCCGGCCCGCAGCCGTTCCCACATGTAGCGACGGCGCGGTTTGCCGCTGGAGGTCCGCTGGATCAGCCCGCTTCCCACGACAACGGTGACTTCGACGTCGCCTCCCAGCCTGCGACGCAACATCTCACGAACGTCACCGATCCACGACTCGTCCCGCGTCTCGGCGAACAACGCGAGCCCCTTGCGCCCCGCCCCGGGCACCCCGACCACCACGATCCGCCCCTTTCCGAGCCCGGTCGCCTCAGCGATCTTCGCTTCGAGATCCTCGACGTACACGGACCGCCCGCGGACCTTGATGCTGTCCCCCATCCTCCCGAGGACGAACAGTTGCCCCGCATGGAAGAACCCGGCGTCCCCGGTGTAGACCTTCCCGTCGATGAACCGCGTCGATTTCCCCTCGGCCCCCGCGTAGTAGCCAGGGCAAGCAGACGCGCCCCCCACCACGATCTCGCCGAGCAGCCCCTCCTCCAACTCGGCCCCGTCATCATCGACAATCGTCACAGGCACACCCACCTCGGGCGTGCCACACCCCACGACCCACCCGGCCTTGGCCCCGACGGACTCGGGCCCAAGCGTGTGCTCCTCCAGAATCCGAACCCTCTCCCCGAACGACAACGATTCCGGGTCGGGCCGCACCGCCAGCGGGTCGCGACGCACCTGGTCCATGGTCACCAGCAGTGTCGTCTCCGCCATCCCGTACGCGGGTTTGAACGCCGTGCGGGAGAACCCGAACGGTTCCACGAGCCGCGCGAACGATTCGAGGGCGTGCGGGTCGATGGGTTCGGCGCCGACGATCGCCGTCCGCCACCCGGACAGGTCGACACCTTCCAACTGTTCGGCTTTGACGCGCCGCGCGCAGTACGCGTACGCGAACGGCGGCGCGGCCGTATGCGCGGCCTCCCCGAAACACCGAATCCACCGCGCGGGATCCCGAATGAACTGGTCGGGCCGCATGAGCCGCAACGTCGCCTGCCGCGCGATCGGCGTCAGGAAACACCCGATCAATCCCATGTCGTGGTACAGCGGCAGCCAGGACGCGACCGAGTCATCATCCGTGAACCCGGCGGCCCGCCCGATCAACGCGCTGTTGGCCTCCAGGTTGTCCCAGGTGACCATGACCCCGCGGGGCGCTCCGCTGGACCCGGACGTGAACTGGAGAAGGGCGAGTTCGCCGACCGGCTGCACCTCGGCCTCTTCGGCGGCCTGCCGCGGCTGCCAGGGTTCGCCGCTGAGCCCCGCGGCGTTCATGGCCTGTGCGGCGTACTCGCCGAGCTCTTTGGACGCGACGACGAGCACGGGCGCGGCCTGCCGCAGAATCGCCGCGACATGCGCCACGTAGTCATCTCCGTCCTGGAACAACGGAGGCGTGATCAGGCAGACGGTGGCCCCCGCCGCCCACACCCCGAAGTAGGCCTCGATACAGGTGAAGTCCGTGGAAAGGATGAGACAGACGACGTCTCCGGGCCGAACCCCTTCCTCGATGAGCGCCCCCGCGGTGCGCCGCGCGGCGGCGGCCAGTTCCCCGTAGTCGCGGAACTCCCACCCGCCGTCATCGGTGGCGAGGTGCACGCCCCGTCCCGCGATCGGTTCGTCCAGCCAGCCGCGCAGCACAGATGCCATCGTGATCCTTTCGCCCCTTGACCCGCCGGTAACTTCACCAGCACGCGTGTCCACCGTCAACCGCCCCGACCAGCAAAGACCCCACGCCCCGTTTGGAGACGTCCCACAAGGACATCACCGCCGCCGAAGAAGGGCCCACCGCCCCACGACCCTCCACCCGAGCAGGGCCGCCCCCAGAAAAAGGGTCGCCACGACCACGAACGCCCCCGCGGTCCCCTGCCCTGAAAGCACCCGCAACCCCATCCCCACCGCCACGGTCGTCCCCCACACCCCGACCCCCGAGGGAAAGATCAATTCCGCCCGCCCCCAAACCCGCCAAGCGATCCACCCACCCCCCACCCCCACAAGAAACGGCCACAAAGCAGACAAATACCCCACAACGTCAACCCCGTCATGATGCGCGCCCCGCCCAATCCCAACGAAGACGAGCACACAGACAACATCAAGCCCCAGCCCCAAAGAACTCCGCACCCCAAGACTCTAAGCCGAGCCCGAGGGGAACAGGGGCGAAGCCCCCGGGGGGGACAGGGGCGGAGCCCCGGGGGCGGGCGGGTGGGGGATGGCGGAGGCACGGGGGGCTCCGGGGGGTCGTCCCCCCGGAAAAAGCGAAGGATCCCCAGGGAAGACGCAAAGCGCCGACCATGGGGACCCAGATCCGTAGCGGGGGCAGGATTTGAACCTGCGACCTCTGGGTTATGAGCCCAGCGAGCTACCGAACTGCTCCACCCCGCGGTGATGGGTTAACTGTATGGGGCGGGGGGTGGTTGTGCAAACCGGTTTGGGTGGGGGTGGGTTCAGCCCATGTGGGGGTAGCGGTGGTCGGTGGGCGGGACGAGGGTTTCTTTGATGGAGCGGGTTGATGTCCAGCGGAGGAGGTTGAAGATGGATCCGGCTTTGTCGTTGGTGCCGGATGCGCGTGCGCCGCCGAAGGGTTGTTGTCCGACGACGGCTCCGGTGGGTTTGTCGTTGATGTAGAAGTTGCCTGCGGCGTAGCGGAGGGTGTGGGCGGTGTGGGCGGCGGCGGCTCGGTCGTTGGCGATGACGGCGCCGGTGAGGGCGTAGGGGGCGACGTTTTCCATTTGGGTGAGGGTGGCGTCGTACTGGTCGTCGTCGTAGACGTGGATGCCGAGGATGGGTCCGAAGTATTCGGTGCGGAAGATGTCGTTGTCGGGGTCGTCGGAGAGGAGCAGGGTGGGCCGGACGAAGTATCCGGTGGAGTCGTCGTAGGTCCCGCCGGCGATGATGTCGACGTCGGGGTCGGCTTGGGCGCGGTCGATGGCGGCTTTGTTCTTGGCGTAGGCGCGCTGGTCGATGAGGGCGCCCATGAAGTTGGTGAGGTCGGCGACGTCTCCCATGGTGAGGGCGTCGACTTCGGCGACGAGTTCGTCTTTGAACCCATCGTCCCAGAGGCTCCGCGGAATGTAGGCACGAGAGGCAGCAGAGCACTTTTGCCCCTGATACTCGAACGCGCCCCTGATAAGCGCGGTCTTCAGCACTGCCCGATCAGCAGACGGATGCGCAACAACAAAATCTTTACCACCCGTCTCTCCCACGAGTCGCGGATACCCACGATACCGATCGATATTGGCCCCCACCCTTTTCCAGAGATGCTGAAAAGTCGCGGTCGATCCGGTGAAGTGAATTCCGGCCAACTCGGGATGCTGTAGGGCGACCTCAGAAACAGCAAGCCCATCCCCGGTGACAAGGTTGATGACACCAGGCGGCAACCCGGCTTCTTCCAGGAGCCGCATGAGCAGCACAGCCGAGTAGGTCTGTGTCGGCGACGGCTTCCAGATGACGACGTTGCCCATGAGCGCGGGGGCGGTCGGAAGGTTGCCGGCGATCGCGGTGAAGTTGAACGGCGTGACGGCGTAGATGAACCCTTCGAGGGGCCGGTGGTCGATCCGGTTCCATACGCCGGGGCTGTTGATGGGTTGTTCGGCGAGGATCCGGCGGGCGAAGTGGACGTTGAATCGCCAGAAGTCGACGAGTTCGCAGGGGCTGTCGATTTCGGCTTGCTGGACGGTTTTGGATTGTCCGAGCATGGTGGCGGCGAGGAGGGTTTCGCGCCAGGGTCCGGCGAGCAGGTCGGCGGCGCGGAGGAAGATCGCGGCCCGGTCGTCGAAGGTCAGCGCCCGCCAGGCGGGCGCGGCCTTGAGGGCGGCGGCGATGGCCTCGCGGGCATCGTCCTCCGTCGCCGTCCCGAACGTCCCGAGCACGGACGCATGTTTGTGCGGCTGCACAACGGCGACCTTCGCCCCGCCGCCCAATCGGTGCCGTCCGCCGATGGTCATGGGCAGGTCGATCGGCGCCTGTTCGGTCAGTTCGGCGATTTTGGCTTCGAGCCGGGTCCGTTCGGCGCTGCCGGGGGCGTACCCGCGGACCGGCTCGTTCTCGGGCGTCGGAACTTTGGTCACGGCGTCCATGGGGGCTCCCTCTCAGCGGTTGACGAACGAACGGAGAAAGAAGACGAGGTTGGCGGGTCGTTCTGCGAGGCGCCTCATGAAGTAGCCGTACCAGTCGGCCCCGTAAGGCACGTATACGCGCATCTGGTGGGCCTCAGCAAGCCGCCGCTGCTCATCGCTCCGGATGCCGTAGAGCATCTGAAACTCATAGGAGGAAGGGGCCCGCTCAACAGCAAGCGCCAACGCGATATCGATCATTCGCGGATCGTGACTCCCGATCATCGGGTACCCGTCCCCCCGCATGAGGATCCGCAGCCCCCGTACGTAAGCCCGGTCGACGTCCCGCTTCCCCTGGAACGCCACCGACGCAGGTTCCGCATAGGCCCCTTTGACGAGCCGCACCCGCGACCCTTCCCCCACCAAGTCCCGAAGGTCGCCCGCCGTACGCCGCAGCATCGCCTGAACAGCCACACCCACCCACGGAAAGTCAACACGCAACTTGCCCAGAATTTCCAGCGTCGAGTCGACGGTCGTATGGTCCTCCATGTCAAGCGTGACGGTCACGCCGACCCGCCCTGCCGCCGCACAGATCTCCCGCGCATGGTCGAGCGCCAAGGCCCCGTCCAACGCCTGCCCGAGCGCGGACAGTTTCACCGAAGCGTCGGCACCCCTGGCGAGCCCGTGTTCCTCGAACGCCGCGAACATGTCCAGATACGCGTCCCTGACGACCGCGGCCTGCTCACGCTCAACGGTGTCCTCACCAAGATGATCGAGAGTGACCTTCAATCCATCCCGACGTAGTTCCCGCACCACCTCGATGGCCGCATCAAGGTCGTCCCCGGCAACGAACCGGTCAACGACCCCTCGGGTCAGCGGCACGGACGTGACGAGGTCACGCGTCCGGCGGCTGCGGGCGGCGGCGAGCAGAAGCGTGCTGAGCATCAGAACCTCCGACGTTGAACACCTCGCACGCTAGGAGCCGCCACCCCAACCTCGTATAGTCAGATGCCACTTTCATCTCATCAATACTTCATACAAACGTACGAAGGACCAAGGATGGACCTCCAGGAGATCACGGAACACGCGGCCGACCTGCTCCACGCGCCCGCCACGTTGGAGGACCGCGATTTCCACCTGGTCGCCTACGCCCCTCACGGCGACATGATCGACCCGGTCCGGATGGACTCGATATTGCACCGCCGCGCCACGGCCGCCGTCCGCGCCCGTTTCGAGAGCTACGGCATCACCCGCGCCACGACGCCCGTCCGAATCCCCGCCGACCGTTCGATCAACCAACTGGGCCGCCTCTGCCTCCCCATCCGCTGGAACAACGTCACCTACGGCTACCTGTGGCTTCTGGACGACGAGGAGCACATAACGAACACCCAGGCGTCCCACGCGATGCCTCTCTGCGAACGCGCCGGCCTACTGATGGCCCGCCAGGCACGCGAACGCGACGACCTGGGCTGGAAGCTCGCGGACCTGCTCTCCACCCACCCCGACGCCCGCACCCAGGCGGTAGACGATCTGACCAACGCGGGCGTGGCGGACGCACCCTTCACCGTGGCAGTTCTCCGCTCCCCGAGCCCCGAGCCCCTCAACCCGTGGCTGCTCCCCCACTCCACCCTCACCACGGTGTGGCAACGAGACCACGTCCTCCTGCACCCGGCAGAAGCCTCCACCACGGTGGACCGAGCCCGCCGCCTCCTAGAAGAACGCAACGTCCCCGTCCGAACGGGCATCTTCTCCCCGTGCCCCACCCTCAACGACGTCCACGAGGGCTGGCAACGCGCCCGCGTGGCCGCCCGAACCGCCGCCCCCGGCGAAGCCCGCGACTGGACGTCCCTGGGCGTCCTCCGCCTCCTCCGCACCGCGGGCGACAAGGCCCTGACCCAGGCAACCCAGACCGAAGGCACAAGGCGCCTCGAAGGTCACCCCGTCCTCCTGGAAACAGCCCGCACCTACCTAGACCAAGCAGGCAACACCCAGAAAACCGCCCAAACCCTGAACATCCACCGCCAAACCCTCTACCACCGCCTAAGCCGCATAGAAGCCCTAACAGCCCTCTCCCTAACCAACGGCCAAGACCGCCTAACCCTCCACCTGGCCCTGACCCTGACCCCCCACCTCGATTAGCCGTACTGACCACAGAGGTTGCGAACGCCGGGGACCAGTCGGATGATCTTGGAATGAGGGAGGACCCCCGGATTCGGTGTGGATTGCGACATCTGCACCCGCCATCCGTGCCGGGACGACACGACAGATCACACAGACCCAACGCCGCCAGCGGCCGAGGAAGCCGCCCACAACGCACTCGCCAAGCCCACCGAGGCGAAGCCGAAGCGAAGGCCGAAATCCGACCGAGTTCGCGGCGAGGCCACCGCGCCCAGCGCGCCGAATCAGCACTGGACCCCCTAGGCTCCGACCACCAGGATCTGTAGAACCGTCCGCGACCTCACAGCCCAATCTCACCAAACTCCGTCGCCAGCCAGATCAGCCCAACGAGCCCGCCTGACAGCGCGACCGCTTAACAAGCGTGACCCCATCTCAGAGATGCGAAACCACCGGGCGACTGTGGCCAACCATCCAGTCGATGGCTCAGGTTATTGAAAGCAACGTCCAGCACCGTGAGGACTGGTGGCGGCAACGTTTCCCTCGTCTCTCGACCGAAGACTGACCCGTCCGCGCGTAGGTCGTTACCGCCCATCCCCCAGCCGATGATGAGCCCACTGCCGGGCGGCGTCGGCGTGCTCTCTCGCCCAGTCGGCGTCATTGGCGGCAAGGTTGAGTTTCCATTTGTCGGCGAAGACCCGGCTGAACAGATCGATGGCTGCATGGTCGGTGTTCGTCCACACGGGGAATCGGGAGAGCCACCTCTCCGTCTGGGCGGGCGTATGCCCAGCCTTCAACAGCCAGGGAACGAGCAACGCCAGCTCCAGGAACGCGGCACCACGGCCAGCGAACGTCCAGTCCACCAAGAAGACCGACCCGTCGTCACCGAGCAGGACGTTGGCGGGGTTCAGATCGGCGTGAAGCAATGTGTCGCCAGCAAGCATTGTGACGTCGGCCATTGCCTCCCAGCGTCGCTCGACGCGCTTGCGTTCGAGCACCGGCGGGACAGGGCGGTCCTGGAGGCCGTCGATGACCTTCGTCAAGACGTCCAGGTCCGCCGAACCCGGCGAATAGTCGGCATGGCGGGCCTGGACGTGCTCGAAGGCCAAGACGAGCCACCCCCCGGCCTCCACCGTCCAGTGAAGGCGGGGGGCGTACTCGGTGACATAGGGATTGATCGCGGCTTCCCAACGCAGGGACCGGACCTCCGGGCCATCGGTGTCAGGCTCGGCCTTGCGGGCAGCCTTGAGGAACAGCCGCCTGCGGCCAGCGTGGATGGTCGCGGCGACGTCCGCGTGATTGCCGGCGGGCGCAGGCTCAACCCCGTGGATCGGCCCGGTGTGCGCCATGATCGCCCCGAGCACCTCGGACGGCAGTGCGGACCAGTCGCTTCGCATTGATCAATCCCCGTCGTCGGATCAGGCGGTGTGAGGTGGCTGCGCGCAGTTCTCAGGGCAGCAGGACTCGCCGTCCATCCACCATTCCAGATCGACGTGGTACCCGGTGGCGCGCATCGCCGCCAGGCCACGCGCGGACGCCTGCCCGGAACGGATGTCCTCGTCCATGATCGGCAAGTGGTGCATGTACCGGCCCGCGACCCGGTCGCACACCTCGGCGAAGGTGCGGGTGCGCATCATCGAGCGGTGCCAAATCTTGTCGACGGCGGGCGACGGCGCGAACTTCACCCAGGCACGCGGGTCGCCGCCGACCTCGGCCATGGTGGCTCCCCACGCTTTAAGGAAAACCAGGAACTGCTCGACGCCCGCCTCGGCGTAAGGACGGGTGACCTTGTCGAAGGTCACCACGTCGTCGACCATGACCTGGAACTGCTCCAGCGTCACCAGGTCGCGAGGGTCCTTGGCGACCGTGGCCGCCCGTTCGGTGGTGATGGTCATCGTGACCTCCAGCGGCGCGCCTGATGTGTGGTTCCGCGACCTGGGTGCGCGCCTGCTGCCCCAGGCTGCGGAGGTGAGTGGGCGCTCGTCCGCGGCATCGACCCCCGGAACCCGCGCGCCGAGGCTCACGGCAATCAGCTGAGACCGGGCGTGAGGAAACCAGTTCGCGGTTCCACGACGTGAGCCCAAGGTGTCGTTGCGGGGACTACTCCTCGTTCTCCAGCTCTTGGATGTTCTGTTCGGCCAACGCTCGGGTGGCCTTGATTTGGGCGGGCAGCTGGCCGTGCTGCACCATCGCCTGTTCGTAGGCGCCATGGGCGATCTCCAAGGCGGCCTGTACAGAGACGAGCGGTTTCGCCCGCGATGACTGCGGTGCTTTCAGACATTGGGACGTACCTCCAAAACGGCGAAGACCCACTCGCCCTCGCCAGCGGGCCGCCAGCCGGTGTAGGCGGCCAGCCTCTTCACGATGAAGAGCCCACGCCCGTTCTCGGCGTCGAGCTGCAGAGACCTGCACCGGGGCGATGCCGGGCCGGGGTCCCATACCTCGACGGTGAGTGTGTTGACCACCTCTTCACAGATCCGAACCCGGATCTTCTTGTGGCTTGCCTGAGTGACCGAGTTCGTCACCAGCTCGCACACCACCAACTGGGCATCTTCCGCCTGTCGCTCGGACAGCCCCACATGACGAGAGCCGCACCGCCGCACGGCGGGCGATGCCCACTGTCGCCGGTGGTGAGAGGAACTCATGATCCATAAAAATCTTCCGCGTCTCCTGGGCTGCTGTCGTCATCGGTGACTCCCGATTCGGTACCGGGCCCGTCCTGCTGTTCCACACCGAACGGCGGACCTCGTGTCACACGACACTGGCTTGCGGCGAGCGCTCCGCACCAGAAGAGAGGCAAAAGGAGGCAGACAACCTCAGCGGTAGGTGTCGGCCGCTGCCTCGATCAGCCTCCCCGCTTCGTCTCCAAAGACGGCAGAGCGGTAAAGATCTTCAAACGCAGCCAAATACAAGGAGACCTCGCCCGGCACGGTGATGGTGACCAGGGCAGACAGGATCTCCACCTCCACCTTGTTGCCGTCGAACACGGTGAAGTTCTCCAACACCCACTGAGAACGTGCACGAGCGAAGGGGAGCACTCCCAGCGCCACCGAAGGGATCGCGGACGCTGTGATGTTCGCCAGGTGCGAGAGCTGATTGAGCATTACTTGTGGTTCACCGAGGCGGTAGTACAGCGCCGCCTCTTCCATCAGGAACAGGAACTTACGACCAGGGCGCCACAGAACACGCTGCCGGTCAATGCGAGCGGCTGCCGCTCCTGGTACATCGTCGTCAGGCCCGCCCGATCGACGGGAGATGAGAGTAAGCAACTCAGTTACGTAATCCCGAGTCTGGAGGAGGCCGGGCACGACCTGAGAACAGTACGTCCAGTCGGTGGAGGCCCCTTCGTACAGGGCAAGGCGACTCTCCTGGAGCCGCCTCAGGCCGCCTTTACCTCGCTGGAGGCGCTTCCAGGTCGCATAGGCAGAGTCCACAGACTGCAGAGCCGCTATGAGGTCCTCGCACTGGTCCTCGGCGTCACAGACGCGGCACCAGGCCCTGATGTCGGCGGCGGTCGGCGGCCGTCGAGCATGCTCGATCTTGCCGACCTTCCATCTGTCCCATCCGGCGGCTTCGGCGAGGTATTGGGTCTTGATCCCCGAGTTCAGGCGGATCTCGCGCAGGCGGTCGGCGAGGGCCTGCCGAGCTGCTTGAACAGCCGGGTACTGGGGTGAAGGCACGGTGTCAGTATCGAATCGGCTACTGCGGGCGGTAGTCCTTATGCGGAATCGCTCGCTCCCATGCTCCCTCGAAAGCGCTACCGCACTGCTCCGCCACAGCCGGATCGTCGGTCAGTTCTGCGCCAACGTAGTCCCCGACGCCGGAGAAGTAGCCGAACCGAACGAGACGATCGTCCAACACCCAATAGTCATTGGCGGGCAAGCACAGACCGCCAGCCTGCCGGCGAGGCAACCAACGGACCTGCTCGCCGGCCGCCTCATTGAGCGCGCCGGCCCCTTCGTACTCGAATCGGGTGAACGGGGCCAGAGGCTCAGAGACGACCCGGACACGACGCATGGTGACGCCGCGCCCCACCGCAGTCCGTACGATCTCGGCCCACTCGTGCTCTTGCTCGGCGATGTCGGCAGAGGTCACATAACCGTCCAGCCAGCGCAGGAACAGCGGGTCATCAGGCGTGTAGGCATCCCTCAGTTCGAGGTGAACCGCCGTCCGCCGCGCCGTGGCAAACAGTGCGGCGAAGTCCTCTGCGTCGAGATCGTCAGGTCTCGGCGTTGTCACGTAGCGCCTCCAAGATGGTCTCCCGCATCCGGGCCGGGAACCTCACCAGACTCTCGTGCGGAGCGAGAGGACTGTTCCCCTTCGCCTCGGCGAGCACCTGCGGGGCCGCCTCGGTCCAGCCCTGGAAGAGGATGTCGCCTGTGTCCTCATCGAGGTGGACAGCCAGGCAGTTTCCGCCCTGCGTGTTCGGGTCGATCGCGAGCAACCGCAGCGCCATGACGGCCTCCGTCATCGATGGTGAGGCGAAGAGAGGCATCTCGTCTAGGAGACTCTCCCGCCTATGCAGCTCTGGTCAAGGGATTCCACAGCGAGCTAACGTCCGCGCATGGATACCGCGAGGACGTCGAAGAGCGTGGCGTGGAGGACGTCGACTTACACCAGGGAAGGCAACTGCGTCCAGATAGCTGAACTTGAAGCCCGAGTCATCGGCATCCGAGACTCCAAAGACCCGGACGGCCCGTACCTGCCCCTGTCCCAGGCTGTCCTGGCGACTCTCCTCACCCAGATCAAGGCTGGCGTCCTCGGCCTCTAACGGGGCGACTAGTGTTCTGCGCCTGAAAATTCTTGTAGATATCGGGCGAGGGAGCTGAGGATTTCTTCGGCGGGCTTGGTCCACACGCACGGCTTGGGGTTGTTGTTCCACTGCTGGATCCAGGCGCGGACGTCGGCTTCGAGAGCTTGGACGCTTTTGTGGACGCCGCGTTGGGTGAGCTGGGTGGTGAGGTAGGCGAACCAGCGTTCGACCTGGTTGAGCCAGGACGACCCGGTCGGGGTGAAATGCACGTGGAAGCGAGGGTGGCGGGCCAGCCATTCGTGGACGAGCGGTGTCTTGTGAGTGGCCAGGTTGTCGCAGATCAGGTGCACCTCCAGTTCGGCGGGCACGGCCTTGTCGATCGCGACAAGGAACTACCGTTCTGGTCAGCGGGGACCGGGATCGTGCTGGCGATACCGCGGCGGCGTAGGTGGTCCCGGATCGATGGAGGGACAGGGCGGGCGAAGCCCCAAGGGGGACAGGGGCGGAGCCCCGGGGGCGGGCGGGTGGGGGATGGCGGAGGCACGGGGGGCTCCGGGGGGTCGTCCCCCCGGAAAAAGCGAAGGATCCCCAGGGAAGACGCAAAGCGCCGACCATGGGGACCCAGATCCGTAGCGGGGGCAGGATTTGAACCTGCGACCTCTGGGTTATGAGCCCAGCGAGCTACCGAACTGCTCCACCCCGCGGTGTTGGTTCAAGTGTAGGGCATGGGGTGGGGTGGTGGGGACGGGTCATCGGGTGCAGCTGGGGATGGGGCCTTTGCCGCTGGTGAGGGCGTTGATGGCTTGGAGGGTGCCGTGGAGGGTGTCGGCGCGGATGAGGCGGAGGCCGTCGGGGCGGGAGGCGGCGGCGTCGGCGCAGTTGTCTTTGGGGGTGAGGAAGACGGTGGCGCCGGCGCGGCGGGCGGCGATCATTTTTTGTTGGATGCCGCCGATGGGGCCGACTTCGCCGTTGGCGGTGATGGTGCCGGTGCCGGCGATGAAGCGGCCTTGGGTGAGGGGGCCTGGGGTGAGTTTGTCGATGATGGCGAGGGAGAACATGAGGCCGGCTGAGGGGCCGCCGATGTCGCCGACGCTGATGTCGATTTTGAAGGGGAATTTGTACTGGTCGGCGATGACGATGCCGACGGCGGCGCGGTCGCCGCCGGGGGTGGCGACGGTTTTGAGGGTGGCGGTGTGGGGTTTGCCGGCGCGGGTGTAGGTGACGGTGACGGTGTCGCCGATCTTGTGTTTGGCCATGGTGCCGGTGACTTGGGCGACGTTGGTGACTTTGGCGCCGTCGACGGCGGTGATCTCGTCGTCGGGTTTGAGGATGCCGTCGGCGGGGCGGCCTTTTTGGACGCCTTCGACGATGACGCGGGTGGAGATGGGGATGCCGAGTTCGTGGAGGGCGGCGGCTTCGGCGTTCTGTTGGGAGTTCTCCATCTGGCGGGTGTTCTCTTCGTCGACCTGCTTCGGCGTTTCGTCCTGGGGGAAGATGGTTTCTTCGGGGACGATGGCGGTGTCGTCGGCGAGCCAGCCGCGGAGGGCGGTGAGGAGGTCGATGCGTCCGCTGGGTCCGCCTCGGTAGGTGACGGTGGTGAAGTTGAGGTGTCCGCCGCCGGGGTAGGTTTGGCGGCCTTCGATTCTGATGAGGGGTTGGCCTTTGTCGTTGGTGCCGAGGGTGTTGCTCGTGGGCCCGGGGGTGAGCGCGACGTACGGGACGCGCATGACGGAGCCGATGATGGCGAGCACGAGGACGATCACGCTCGCTGTGGTGAGCGTGGCGGCACGACGGGACATGGTCGGAACTCTATTCGGTGGTGGGGGTCAGCACGCGCCGACCCATTCGTCGCCGCCGTCGGTGAAGGTCTGGTGTTTCCAGAGGGGCACGTGTGCTTTGAGGTCGTCGATGAGGCGGCGGCAGGCGGTGAAGGCTTCGTCGCGGTGGGCGCCGGCGGCGGCGACGATGACGGCGGTGTCGCCGACGCGGAGGTCTCCGACGCGGTGGACGGCGGCGAGGCCGAGGACGGGGTGGTCGGCGGCGACTTTCTCCATGACGGCGCGGAGTCGCTGGTGGGCGGTGGGGTGCGCGCTGTAGGAGAGGCCGTGGACGGCGCGGGCGTGGTCGTTGTCGCGGACCGTTCCGATGAAGACGGCGGTGCCGCCGACGCCGGGCGCGGCGACGGCGGCGAGCGTTTCGTCGACGGAGAGGGGCGTGTCGCGGACGTCGACCAGCTTGATCACCTCGTCGGTGGAGGTGGTGGCGGCGCTGTCTTGGGTCACGTCGGCAGGCTACCCGCCCGTGGCTGGTTCGTCCGGTTCGAGGGTGGCGGCGAGGGCTTCGGGGAGGTTGCGGACGAGTTCGGTTCCGGTGAGGACGGCGTCTTCGCTGTCGTGGCTGCGCATGCGGATGGCGGAGAGGCGGGCGCCGTCGCGGAGGACGCCGATGACCATGCGGACGTCTTCGCGGGCGGGGTGGGTGCCGACGAACGCTTCGGCTGCGGCGGCGTCGTCGGGGATGTCGGCTTCGACGTCGGCGGGGAGGATGACGCGTTCGAGGACGAGGGCGCAGCCGTCGACGGTGTCGGGCCAGACGATTCCGGCGAGGGATCGTTCGAGGTCGTTGGGTTCGGGGAGGGTGTCCTGTTCGACGGGGACGAGGGCGTCGGCGTCGGGGGGGAGCTGGGCGGCGATGCCGGGTTCGGCGCGGCGGAGGACGCCGCTGCGGACGAGGGCGTACAGGCTCGGCGGGGCGTCCCACCCCTTCTGGGCCGAGTGACGTTCGAGGTCGAGGACGACTTCTTCCAGATGGTTCACGGGCCCATCTTTCCCCCTTTCGCCCTGGGGACATGCGGGAACCCCCGTGTCAGTCGGTAAGTTGCTTATTCAGCGCTGCACCGGCGGGCGGCCGGTGGCGAGATTCTCGATCGGAGGGGTCAGTTGACCTTCCGGACTCCCGGCTTCGGGCGCCGGCTCGGTACCGGACGGACACGGCTGGTGTTGCCGACACTGGTGGTGTTCGCCGTGCTCCTGGTCGCGTTCATGGTGTTCACGGCGACGTACACGAATGTGCTGTGGTACGACTCCATCGGCTTCAAGAAGGTGTACACGACGCAGCTTCAGGCGAAGGTGGTGCTGTTCTTCGGGGCGGGGCTGCTGATGTCGCTGGTGGTGGGCGCGAATGTGGCGGTGGCGTATCGGCTGCGTCCGGCGTACCGGCCGTTGTCGGTGGAGCAGCAGGGCTTGGAGCGGTACCGCACGGTGATCGATCCGCGCCGGCGGCTGATCGCGTGGTCGTTGTTGGGCCTGTTGGGGGTGTTGACGGGTTCGTCGGTGGCGGGCCAGTGGCCGGTGTGGTTGGCGTTCCTGAACCGGACGTCGTTCGGTGTGGAGGATCCGCAGTTCCACAAGGACGTGTCGTTCTACGTCTTCACGTATCCGTTCTTGCGTCTGGTCCTCGGTGTGGTCTTCGCGACGTTGATCCTGTCGATTCTGGCCGCGGTGGTGGTGCATTACCTGTACGGGGGTTTGCGGCTGCAGGGGCCGGGTGACAAGGCGAGTCCGCCCGCGCGTGCCCATCTGTCGGTGCTGTTCGGGCTGTTCATCCTGTTGAAGGCGGTCGCGTACTGGTTCGACCGGTACGGCTTGGTGCATTCGGAGCGGGGCGTGACGACGGGCGCGTCCTACACCGATGTCAACGCGCTGCTGCCGGCGAAGACCATCCTCATGATCATCGCGCTGTTGTGCTCGGTGATGTTCTTCAGCAACCTGATGCGGCGCGGGATGATGCTGCCGGGCGTGGGGGCCACGCTGCTGGTCCTGTCGGCGATCCTGCTGGGCGGGGTGTATCCGCTGTTGATCCAGCAGTTCCAGGTGAAGCCGGACGAGCTGGCCAAGGAGCAGACGTTCATCGAGCGCAACATCGAGTTCACCCGTAGGGCGTACGGCGTGGACAAGGCGAGCGTCGTCCAGTACGGGTCGCAGCCGGTGACCGACAAGGAGAAGCTTCGCCAGGAGGCGGACACGCTCGTTCAGGGCGGCGTGCGCGTCCTCGACCCGGCGGTGATGGGCGAGACGTTCGAGCAGCTTCAGCGCATCAGGCCGTTCTACAAGTTCCCCGACACGCTCGACGTCGACCGGTACCAGGTGGACGGCCGGATGGTCGACACGATCGTCGCGCTGCGGGAGCTGTCGGGGGCGCCTTCGGGGCAGCGGAGCTGGGTGAAGGACCACATGGTCTACACGCACGGCTACGGGCTGGTGTCGGCGTACGGGGATCGTTTCGACGGCAAGCTGCCCGACTTCGTCACGAAGAACATGCCGGTCTCCCCGCAGCACAAGATCAAGGTGGCGAAGCCGGAGATCTACTTTGGGGAGCGGTCGCCGCGGTACTCGGTGGTCGGCGGGCGCGGCCAGGAGGAGCTGAACTACCCGGACAACAGCAAGGCGGGGCAGCAGAGCAGCAACTACGACGGTGACGGCGGCGTCCCGATCGACTCGTTCTTCCACAAGTTGCTGTTCGCGTCGAAGTTCCAGGACAAGAACCTGCTGCTGTCCGGCGCGATCAACAAGGACGCGAAGATCCTCTACGACCGGTCGCCGCGGGAGATGGTGCGCAAGGCGGCGCCTTGGCTGACGCTGGACGGCGACCCGTACCCGGCGGTGGTGAACGGGCGCATCCTGTGGATCGTGGACGGCTACACCACGTCCAACGCCTACCCGTACTCGGAGGAGATGAGTCTGGCGGAGGCGACCCGCGACACCATCACCGACACGCGGTCGGCGGTGGCGCGGCAGGCCGACGATCACATCAACTACATGCGCAACTCGGTGAAGGCGACGGTGGACGCCTATGACGGGTCGGTGCACCTGTACCAATGGGACGAGAACGACCCGATCACGAAGACGTGGATGAAGGTGTTCGACAACACCGTCCAGCCGAGGTCGTCGATCCCGCCGGAACTGGAGGCGCATTTCCGTTACCCGCAGGACCTGTTCAAGGTGCAGCGGAAGATCCTCACGAAGTACCACGTGACGGACCCGTCGGCGTTCTACAACGGTGAGGGTTTCTGGGAGGTGCCGGAGGACCCGTCGACGAAGGACAGGCGCCAGCCGCCGTACTACCAAAGCATGCGGATGCCCGGTCAGGACTCCGAGTCGTTCTTGCTCACGACGGTGTTCAACCCGCGCGGCAACGCCCAGTTGGCGGCGTTCATGGCGGTGGGGTCGACGCCGGGACGCGACTACGGGCAGATCCAGATCCTGCAGATGCCGCGGGACGCGCAACCGGCGGGGCCGGGCCAGGTGCAGAACTCGTTCGAGACGGACGATCAGGTGAAGGGCGACCTGTTCGCGCTGAGACAGGGCGGCACGAAGACCGTGGCGGGCAATCTGCTGACGATCCCGTTCGGGGGGAGCCTGCTGTACGTCGAGCCGATGTACAAGAAGGCGGCGGGCGGCAAGGAGCAGCAGCCGTATCCGATCCTCGGCAAGATCCTCGTCCAGTACGGGAACAGCAGCGCCTCGGCGGACACGCTGAAGGAGGCGTTGGAGAAGGTTCTCGGCGGCACGGGCGCGGCGCCGCCGGTGGACGCTCCGCCGGGGACGGCGCCGGGCGGGCAGCTCACCGCGGAGGCGCGGAAGGCGGTCGGCGACCTTCAACGGGCCATCCAGGACTACGAGAACGCCCGCAAGGAAGGCAACTATCCGGGGATGGGCGAGGCCTGGAAGCGGATCAAGGAGGCGCAGGCGGCGCTTTCGGCGGCGAGCCGGGCGAAGCCCGCGGCGCCGTCCCCGTCGCCGCGCCCGACCGGGTCTCCGTCCGGTTCCCCGACCCCGACCACGACACCGTCCACGGGCTGAGGCCGTCTCTGTCACAGCCCCGGCCCATGGCACTCGCCTGACGGCTCGTGCCGTGTCCGTGTCGGCGCGAACGCGACATCGCTCGCGATCCGCGCGGTGAGGTTCGCCTCCGGCGTCGCCTCACCGCGCGGGTGACGCGTTCGCGTGCGTGGCCGATGGAGGCGCGCCCTCTGGCTGAGGCCGAGACCCGGCCGGGTTCAGCGGCGGCGTTTGCGTGCGCGGCGGATGGCGGCGGCGGCGCCGATCGCGGCGACGGTGGCGCCGGCGGCGGTCGCCATGGTGGCCTCCTTGCCGCCGACGCGGCGTCCGACGACGGCGTGCCGTCCCGCTGTCTCGTCGATCAGGGCGCGCAGCGCGGTGGCGTTGTCGTATAGGGGTTTCCAGCCGGCGGCGCGGAGCCGCGCGCAGTCCACGACCCACGGGTAGGCGACATAGTGCAGGTCGGTGGCGGGCGCGGGTGTCATGCCGAGCCGGTGCAGCCGCTGCGCCATGCCGAAGGTGAGCGCGGCGGGCAGTTCGAAGGTCCGCTTCCCGGTGATCTCGGTCACCTCGTCGGGGCCGAGCCAGCCGTCGCAGCCGACGGCGAGGGGCCCGGTGACGTTCTCGGTGACGACGACGTCCAGCGCGGACGCGAGGTCCTCGATGTGGCAGAACTGCCAGCCGGGTGTGCTGCCCTTGACCGACAGCAGCCGCGGCGCCTCGAAGTGCCGGGTGATGACGGTGTCCACGCCGGGGCCGGTGAGCGCGGCGGGGCGGACGACGGTGACGTCCAGGCCGGGGTGGGTGATCGGCGCGGTCGCGGCCAGTTCCTCGATCTCCAGGTAGTCGCCCGCGATGCTGGTGCTGGCCTCGGCGCGCAGCGGCGCGTCCTCGTCCAGCGGCACCTCGTTGCCGGGCTCGGCGCCGTACACCATCGCGGACGTGACGAGGACCACGCGGCGGACGCGGGCGGCAGCGGCGGCGGTCACCACGGTCTGGGCGCCGCGGACGTTGTGGGTGCGGCGGTCGCGGGGGTCCACGTCCGGGGAGTCCTCGACGTCCAGGTTGACGATCACGTCGACGTCCGACAGCCGGTTGGACAGCAGGGGGTCACGGATGTCGACGACACGCCACGTGACCGCGGGCACATCGCCGCGGTGCCCGTCGATGGCGACGACCTTGCGGATCTCTTCCCGTTCGGCGAGCCGGGCGGCGAGCAGCCGTCCCGCGCCGGTGGCGGCGCCGGTGACGGCGACGACCGGGCCCTTGCTACGCCGAGGGCGAACCTTGCCCGTTGCCACGGAGGCGCCCCCTTCCTTGTGTACGCGACCTTGCCGGGACCGGCTAACGTTGCGGATATGAGCCCATCATGCATCCCAGGGGCAAACCGATGAGTGACAACCCGTTCGGTTTCAACCGTCCCGGCAACGGTGACGACGACGACCGGCCCCAGGATCCATTCAAGGGCATGGGCGGCGACATGGCGCAGTTCGCCGACATGCTGCACCGCTTCGCGGACATGATCGGCGGCCAGGGCGCGGGCGGCGCCGCCGGTGGCGGCCCCCTGAACTGGGACCTGGCCAAGAACATCGCGCGGCACACGGTGGTGGAGGAGGGCGACCCGTCGGTCGTCGACGCCGAGCGGCGCCAGGTGGAGGAGGCGCTGCGCCTCGCGGACCTGTGGCTGGACGAGAAGACGACCCTGCCCGCCGGGATCCGCACGCCGCGGGCGTGGAGCCGGTCCGAGTGGATCGAGCAGACGCTGCCGGTGTGGGCGAAGGTGTGCGACCCGATCGCGGACCGCATGGTCGACTCGATGGGCGGGGCGCTCGGCGGCGGTGAGATCCCCGACGACATGCGGGCGATGGCGGGCCCGCTGATCGGGATGGTCAAGCAGATGGCGGGCGCGATGGTCGGCGGCCAGGCGGGGCAGGCGCTCGGCGCGCTGGCCCGTGAGGTGACCGGGTCCGCGGACGTGGGGCTGCCGCTCGCCCCGGACGGTGTGGGCGCGCTGCTGCCCGCGGGCGTCGAGGCGTTCGGCTCCGGGCTGGAGGTCTCCGCCGACGAGGTCCGGCTGTACCTGGCGCTGCGGGAGGCCGCCCACCAGCGACTCTTCGCGCACGTGCCGTGGCTGCGGTCGCATCTGCTGGGCGCGGTCGAGGAGTACGCGCGGGGCATCACGGTCGACCTTTCGGGCATCGAGCAGGCCGTCCAGGGTCTGGACCTGTCGAATCCGGAGGCGATCCAGGAGGCGCTCGGCGGCGAGATCCAGCTCCAGCCGGAGGAGACGCCGCGGCAGAAGGCGGCGCTGGCCCGGTTGGAGACGACGCTCGCGCTGGTCGAGGGCTGGGTCGACACGGTGGTCAACGAGGCGGCGGACGGGCGGCTGCCCGGTTCGGTAAAGCTGGCCGAGGCGGTGCGGCGGCGCCGCGCGACGGGCGGGCCGGCGGAGCGGACGTTCGCGACGCTGGTCGGCCTGGAGCTGCGGCCGCGGCGGCTGCGGGAGGCGGCGGCGCTGTGGCGGACGCTCACGCAGGCGCGGGGCGTGCAGGACCGGGACGCGATCTGGGACCATCCCGACCTGCTTCCGACGTCCGATGATCTCGACGATCCCGATGGTTTCGTCCATGGCCGCGACGAGATCGAGGGCCTTTCCGACCTGGACCTGTCCAGGTTGACCAAGGCCCCGGAGGACGAGACCGGGAAGCCCGACGAGAAACCCGACGATCGGGATCTCGGTGACGATGAGGGACCGGGCGACGACTCCGGACAGGACGGGCCCCGAGCATGAGCCGGTCCCGCGAGTCGCATCCGCGGCCGGTGGTCCGTGTGAACGGCTGCCGGTACGAGCCGTGCTCGTCGACGAACGCGATCAGGCGGCGCATCGCGCGGGCGAGCCTGTGCTGGCACCGTCCGGTCGATCAGGAACGTCGGCGCCGCACCCTCGACAACTCCCGTTATCCGCGCGTGGGTCGCCGGTGACGCGGACGCCCCTGTACGAGGACGCGGTGCGCGTCCTGTCGTCCTGGGAGGCGCCGGACGCCGGTCAGGAGGACGTCCGGCTCGGTTTCCTGCGGCATCTGGAGGAGCATCCGGCGGACGGGATGTGGCGGGAGTGCGCGGCCGGGCACATCACGGCCAGCACGGCGGTGCTCGACGCGTCCCGGACCCGGGTGCTGCTGACCCTGCACGCGAAGTTCAAGGCGTGGTTCCAGCTCGGCGGGCACTGCGAGCCGGGGGACGTCACGTTGGCGGGCGCGGCGCTGCGGGAGGCGACGGAGGAGTCCGGCATCGCGGGGCTGCGGCTGCGGCCGGTACCCGTCCGGCTGGACCGGCACGCCGTCCGCTGCCGTCCGGAGGGGACGTGGCATCTGGACGTCCAGTACGTCGCGATCGCCCCGGTGGACGCGCGGCACACGGTGAGCGCCGAGTCGGACGCCCTCGACTGGTTCCCGGTGGACGATCTTCCCGGTTCGACGGACGACGCCGTCCGCGGGCTTGTGGCGCAGGCCGTCAGGAGCTGAGCGGGTGCCCTTCGAGGAGGGCGCGGGTGCATTCCCAGCCTTCCAGGCCGGGGTCGAGGAACCGCAGGTCGTGGACGGTGCGGATGCGGTGCCATCCCGGCCCCTGCGGGACGAGGCCTGGGCGTGGGGCGGCGGCGCGGAGCCGGGCCAGCGCGTCCGGCGTGTCGAGGTCGACGTCGCGCAGGGCCGTGGCGAGCCAGCCGGGGAGCGGCAGCCGGGCGGCGAGCGCGACGAGCCCTTCGGGGCGGGCGGCGCAGGCGGCGGCGGGGGCGCCGCCGAGGGCGCGGAACAGTTTGCCGAGGAGCAGCGGCGGCAGGTCGGGGGCGTCCGCGGCGACCAGCGCGGCGGTGTCGGCGCCGCGCTCGCGCAGCGCCGCGAACGCGTCCGCGAGGGTCGCCTCCCGGACGATGGGGGTGCCGGGCCAGGTGACGGCCTCGGCGTCCGGCTGGTCGGGCGGGTCGAGGACGAGGGCGCAGGTCACCAGCTCAAGCCCGGCGACGGCCTCGTAGGTGTCTTCGAGCAGCGCGAGCCGGAACTCGTCGGCATCGACGCCGGGCGGGCCGCTCGGCCGCGAGCCCGGCCGGTGGGGGAACGACAGGACGGCGGCGTAACGCGACGGGGCCCCGGGCGGTGGCGCCGGGGCGTCGGTCATCCGGCGACCTCGTGGGGGAAGTCGTCGCCGTGGTGGACGGCCTCGTCGCCGATCTCGCCGTCCGGCGCGTCCGCCTCCAGCGGCAGGTGCGCGGCGGCGGCGACGCCCTCCAGGTAGCCGCGGGCCCGCTCGGCCTTCGGATAGTTGCCGACGAGCTCCCAGAAGTCGGCGCCGTGCCCGGGGATCAGCAGATGGGCCAGTTCGTGGACGAGGACGTAGTCGACGACCCAGCCCGGCATGCCCCGCAGGCGGGTGGACAGCCGGATCGTGCCGTCGTCGGGGGTGCACGACCCCCATCGGGCGCGCTGGTTGGCGACCCAGCGGACGCTCACGGGGTCGGCCCGGCCGTCGAGGTAGCGGCGGGACAGTTCCCTGGCGCGCGACTGGAGGTCTGCGTCGCTCGGCCGCCGGCGGCGCTCCCGCTCCGCGAGGCGCTCGAGGATGGTCGCGATCCACTGTTCCTCTTCGGCTTTGCTCAGCCTGGACGGAACCATCACCACCACCTTGTCGCCGTCGCGGTAGGCGGACACGGTGCGCCGGCGCCTTGCGCTGCGGCGGACCTCAACGTTAGGGGGCACGCCTGAACCGTACTCGAAATTTTGCGTTCACCACAGGGGGTGTTTGACGTTGCCGCAGGTCAGAACCTATGTTTTGGACGGGTGTCCACCCAGCGAGGCGATGCGCGGGAGGTGCGTGCCGGTCATGGCGTCCACGCTGACGAGTCGGCGTCACGGCACCGCCCTCGGGGGCCGTCGTGCGCCCGCGATGCCACCGTCCACGGCCCCGGGAGACGGCGTGAAAAAGCGCACACTTACCACAGCGTCGCAGGTCGTGGGGTTCGGCGCCGCCCGGGTCCGGCGAGACTTCCCGGTGGTTGTGGCGTGAACGACAACCGATCGTCGACAATGGTCAGCGTGAGCGATCTTCCCCGCCGCGCGGTGACGCGGTCAGCAAAGCTGGCGTCACTCCCCATCGGTTTCGCGGGGCGCACCGCGCTCGGCATGGGGAAGCGGACGTTCGGGCGCCCGGCCGAGACCGTCGCGGCGGAGATCCAGGCCCGGACCGCCGAGCAGCTGTTCAAGGTGCTCGGCGAGCTCAAGGGCGGGGCGATGAAGCTCGGCCAGATGCTGTCGATCTTCGAGGCGGCGTTGCCGCCGGAGATCGCCGGTCCGTACCGTGCCACGCTGACGCGGTTGCAGGAGGCCGCTCCCCCGCTGCCCGCCGCGACCGTCCACCGGGTGCTGGCGGAGTTCCTCGGGGACGACTGGCGCGACTACTTCGAGTCGTTCGACGACGAGCCGGCGGCGGCCGCGTCGATCGGGCAGGTGCACCGCGCCGTGTGGCACGACGGCCGCGCCGTCGCGGTCAAGGTGCAGTATCCCGGCGCCGGCAAGGCCCTGATCAGCGATTTCAACCAGCTCGCCCGGCTCGGCAGGCTGTTCGGGGTGCTGATGCCGGGCCTGGACGTCAAGGCGATGCTCGCGGAGCTGAAGGAGCGGGTGGTCGAGGAGCTCGACTACACGATCGAGGCCGAGTCCCAGACGATCTTCCGGAACGCCTACGCGGACGATCCCGACTTCTACGTTCCCGAGGTCATCGCGCAGAGCGGGAACATCCTGATCACCGAGTGGATGGACGGCACGGCCCTCTCGAAGATCATCAGCGAGGGCGACCAGGAGACGCGGAACCACGCGGCCCTGCTGTACTGCCGGTTTCTCCTGTCGGGGCCGAAACGGTCCGGGATGCTGCACGGCGACCCGCATCCCGGCAACTTCCGGCTGCTGGAGGACGGCCGGCTCGGCGTCCTCGACTTCGGCGCCGTCGACCGCATTCCCGGTGGCTTCCAGCGGCGGCTCGGGCTGCTCCTGCGGATCGGCACGATGGCCGACATCGACGAGGTCGAGGAGGCGCTGCGCCGGGAGGACTTCATCCGGGAGGGCGTGGAGATCGACGCCGACTCCCTCCAGGCGTTCCTCGCCCCGATCACCGAGCCGTTCGTCACCGACACGTTCAAGTTCAGCCGCGAATGGCTCCGCGACATGGCCGCCCGCGTCACCGACCTGCGCCCGTCCAACGTGGTGCGGCAGCTCAACCTGCCGCCCCAGTACGTCATCATCCACCGGGTCCTGTCGGCGGGCACCGGGGTGCTGTGCCAGCTGGAATGCGAGATCCCGGCGCGGGCGGAGTCGCTGAAGTGGGTTCCGGGATTCGCCGACGACGAGGACGGCGAACTCGTCGCCACGTGAGATTCGTCGGGAAAGCCCGGCGGGCCCCGCGCACTGATGTGATGCGCGGGGCCCGCTCGTTCGCGCGTCCGGGTCGTGGGATACCGGACGCGCTCCACACGCCCGCCGGGAGGCGCGCCGTCCGTCAAACCATCCAAGAAAGAACGGGCGGCGGCCTGCGACCGATGCGGGCCGTTCGGTCTCTTCTCAGCTTCGATCTTCTAGGAGCGATGCCGCGCCTTCGGCATCTGCGTGTACGTCCCGTCGGGAACGGTCGGCGCGAGCAGGACGCGCCGCACGCGCGACGCCCTGGTCCGGGCGTCGCGGCGCGCCCGCCGCAGGGCGTGCAGCCGCACGGCCAGGTCGGCGGGCACGTCCCGGGACTCGACCGGGTCCGCTCCGGTGCCCCGGAGACGCGCCCCCCGCACGGGGGCCGCGTCTCCGGGGTCGGTGACCGGCGTCGCCGCCGGCATCACACGGTCACTTCGTCGGGCCGCGGGTGCTTGCGCGGGCGGCCACGCGGCCGCTTGCGCGGCACGATCACACCGCGGACGAACAGTTCGCCGCCCCAGACGCCCCAGGGCTCCTTGCGCTCGAGCGCCCCCGCGAGGCACTCCTTCCGAAGCGGGCACTCCAGGCACAGGGCCTTGGCGAGCTCGACGTCGGCGGGAGCCTCGGCGAAGAACAGCTCCGGGTCAGTCCGGCACGGAAGAGTGAGGTCCTCCTCGCTGATGGCGAGAGCCCCCTGCATCACAGTCACCCTTGTTCCTCTCGTTGGATCTCAACGGGCGTGTCGGTGGGTTGTCCGGGCAAACAAGAAGGCCGCGGATCCGGTGTCTGGATCCGCGGCCTGGGGGCTTGCCGGTCTGTTTCTAAACCGGTTGCCTCCAGGGGTACGGACCCGACACGTCACCCGTGACGGTGACGCCCACGTGGGTCGTGGCCGGAGCCGGGACGGTCATGTCTTCGAGAAGGTGTTCGAAGACACTGCGCCCTTGGTCCTGGATTCGCTGCTCGATGCGCAGATCGGTGCCGCGCATGCTCAGTCCGCGTAGCCCACGCAGTCGCGTTCCGGGCTTGGTCGCACCAGCGGCCGAGGCGCCATACGGTGAGGTGCCATACGGTGAGGTGCCAGGGCATGCGGCGGCGGTCCAGGACGACGCGGATTTGATCAACGTGTTGCTCACCGGACTGCACACCACCTTTCTGGCTCCTCGGGGCCGCACCGGCGGATCGGAGACGATCCGCACCGGCGGGCCGGTTGATTGCTCGCGTTCGAGCCTACGGGGATCTTGCCGAATCAAGCAAGATATTTTTGACCTGCGACTTTGTGGGTGACTTCACTCTTTCTTCGCGGAAACCGCGCCCGCCGGGCGGGCGGTGGAGCCGGACGGGCCGGGTCGGCGGTGCGCCGGCCCGGCCCGTCAGGTGTCGCGTCCGCTCAGGTCACCTCGTGCCGAGCAGGGTGGACGGCGGCACGCGCGTCGCGACCGGCGGCAGCTGCGTGGGCCGGCCGGCGGCGGGCGCCCGCGTCGTCGTCGCGCCGGGGTTCACGGACGCCCGGGTGTCGAGCGCCGACTCGGGGTCGCGCTCGAACGGCTGGACGTCGCCGACGCACACCTTGCCCGCGGGCGGGAGTTCGCCGCGGAGCAGGTAGGCGTCGACGGCGTTCGTCACGCACGCGGACGTGCCGTAGGCGGCGTGGCCCCAGCTGTCGCTGGACAGCAGGCGGCTGCCGGGCAGCAGCTTGCTGGACGACACCGCGTCGTCGTAGTTCGTGGCCGGGTCGTAGTAGTTCCCGACGAACAGGACGGGCGCGCTCGTCCGCCGGTTGAACGGGCCGCGGTAGGCGTCCTCGTCGCGGACCTTCCAGGAGTCACCGGCGCACTGGACGGACGACCAGCCCCACGCCCGACCGAAGTGGGGCGCGCGCTTGTCGGACGCGGCGGTCAGCGCCGGCCAGTCCCCGGCCTTCTTCGGGTGCAGGCCGTCGGTGCAGACGACGGAGCTGAACACGTCGAGGAAGTTGTCGTAGGGGAAGCCCTTGGCGGCGGCCGCACGCTGCGCCCCGACCTCGGCGCGGCTCCTGGCGACGCGGGCGGCGATGGCCTCGCGCGCCGCGGCCGCCCGTGCCTTCGTCGAGGTGGACGAGGTCGCCTCCCACAGCTCGGTGGCCGCCATGTCGATGAACTCGTAGCCGTCCACGTCGTAGAGGCTGGAGAGCGTGGCGCCGATGAGGTCGGCGTAGGTGATCTTCGAGCCGCCGATGTCGGCGGGCTTCGCCTTCAGCCGCGCGGCGAGAACGTCGAAGTTCTTGACGGGGTCGCCGTACGCCGCGAACGTGCATTTCGCCTCGCCCGCCTTCCCGCAGCGGACGAGCAGTTCCTTCAGTGCCCGGTAGGCTCCGTCGCCGGACTTCAACCGGTCGTCGATGATCTGGTCCGCGGTCTTCTTGGTGCCCGCCCAGGAGACCGGGTTGATGATGGCGTCCACGGCCAGGGCCCGCAGCCGGTCGGGGAACATGTTGGCGTAGTACTGGCCGAGCGCCGACCCGTAGCTGAAGCCCAGGTAGGTCAGCTTCTTCTCACCGACCGCGCGGCGCAGGACGTCCATGTCCCGCGCGACCTCGGCGGTGGAGCTCGCGCCCGCCAGCTTCTTGCCGGTGGTGGAACAGCCCTTGCCGAGCGCCTTCGCGGACTTGATGTAGGCCGCCTCTTCCTTCCCGCCCATGGGGAATCCCACCTCCATCCCGGCGAGCGCGAGCTGCTGGTCCCTTGCGGACTTGAAGCACTGGATCTGGTCGCTGAAGCCGGTGCCGCGCGGGTCGAAGCCGACGATGTCGAAGCGGTCGAGCATGTCCTCGCCGAGGAACAGCGGCGCGTCGACGGCCATCAGGGTGCCGGAGCCGCCGGGTCCGCCCGGGTTGAGGAACAGGGTCCCGATCCGCTTCTTGGGATCGCGGGCCTTCACCCGGGCGACGGCGATCTCGGTGGTCGCGCCCTTCGGGGAGTCGTAGTCCAGGGGCAGCCGGACGGTCGCGCATTCCGCGGAGCCGAAGCACTCGTACCAGCCGAGTTTCGGGGTGGGCACGCCGTCGACGCGCTTCTTCTCGACCGCGCTCGTCTTGTCGCCCGCGGCGGCGCGGGCGCCGGGTTCGGCGACGGCGGTGGCGGCGGCGGCCGGAACGAGCGCCGCGCCGGCCACGGCGACCGCGAGAATTCTGGTTCTCAGGTGCATACGGTTCCCCGGTGAGATCAGTGGACATGTCCGCGTAAAAACGCGGATTGGATTACATGATCTTGGGGGTGCACCTGGCGCCGCGTGAACCACCGAGTGGGGGCTCGTGAAGCCGGGCGAATCCGCCCTCAGGGGGATTGACGCGCGACGTCATCCTCTGAAACCCCAGGCACGGACCTCGTCCGGCGCGGCGGCGCGGACTTCGGCGCCGGAGTTCGGCCCTGGCCTGTTCCGGTCAGGCTCCGGCGACCCGGATCAGACCTTCCTGCATGACGGACACGACCAGCTCCCCGGAACGGGTGAACACCTGCCCGCGGGCAAGGCCGCGGGCGCCGCCGGCGAAGGGCGTGTCCTGGTGGTACAGCAGCCACTCGTCGGCGCGGAACGGCCGGTGGAACCACATCGCGTGGTCGAGGCTCGCGCCCATCGTCCGCTTGTCGCCCCAGAACAGCCCGTGGTTGAGCAGGACGGTGTCGAGCAGCGTCATGTCGGACGCGTACGTCATCAGGCACACGTGGAGCAGCGGGTCGTCGGGCAGTTCGCCGTCCACGCGCAACCACACCTTCGACACGGGCGTCACCAGCGACGGGTCCTTCGCGGCCTCCAAGGACAGCGGCGTCGCGTGCCGGATGTCGAACGGCCGCCGGGTGACGAACTCACGCGCGCCGACCTCGCCGAAGTACGGGGTCATGCGGGTCAGGCTGTCCGGCAGCGTCTCGGGCGCGGGCGCGTCCGGCATCTCCGCCTGGTGGGCGGGCCCGTCCTCCACGATCTGGAACGACGCCGACAACGTGAAGATCGCCTTGCCGTGCTGGACGGCGGTGACCCGCCGCGTGGTGAAGGACCGTCCGTCCCGGACCCGGTCGACGGTGTAGACGATCGGGACGAGCGGGTCGCCCGGACGGATGAAGTAGGCGTGCAGCGAGTGCACGGGCCGGTTCACTGGAACGGTCCGACCGGCGGCGACGAGCGCCTGACCGGCGACCTGCCCGCCGAAGACGCGCTGCCGGCGCTCGTCGGACGTGCGTCCGCGGAAGATGTCGTTCTCGATCTGTTCGAGATCCAGCAGGTCCAGCAGCGCCTTCAGCGATTCCCTCACGCCCGCAAGTCTCCCCTAGCCGATGCTCAGTGGCCGCACAGGGTCAGCACCTCGTCGCCGTAGCGGTCGAGTTTGACCCTGCCGACGCCGGGGATCCGCGCCAGTTCCTCCCGCGACTCGGGGTTGTGCTCGGCGATCGCCTGGAGCGTCGCGTCGGTGAAGACGACGTAGGCGGGGATCTTCTGCTCGTCGGAGATGCGGGCGCGCCACTCCTTCAGCGCGAGGAGGAGTTCCTCGTTCAGCTCGGAGGGGCAGTCCTCGCAGCGGCCGAGCTTGCGTTCGACGGCGGCGGTCAGCGGCCGGCCGCACACCCGGCACGGTTGCGGCCCCTTCGCGGCGCGGCGCTTCGTGCGGTCGGCGCGGGGTGGGGCGAGCGTGGCGGCCTTGCCCGTGAGGCCGTGCAGGAAGCGGGACGGGCGGCGGTGCCGCGCCCCGCCCGGCGCCCGTGACAGCGCCCACGACAGCGACAGGTGCACGCGCGCCCGGGTGATCCCGACGTACAGGAGCCGCCGTTCCTCCTCGATCTGGGCCGGGGTCTCGGCGTAGACGATCGGGAGGGTCCCCTCGACGAGCCCGACGAGGAACACCGCGTCCCACTCCAGGCCCTTGGCGGCGTGCAGGGACGCCAGGGTGACGCCCTCCAGCGGGGGCGCGTGCTGGGCTGCGGCGCGTTCCTCCAGGTCGGCGACGAAGTCGGGGAGGCCCGCCGTCGGGTCGTCGGCGGCGATGTCCTCCGCGAGCTGCGCCAGCGCGGCCAGCGACTCCCAGCGGGCGCGCACCGCGCCCGCCCCCTCGGGCGGCCGGTCGGAGAACCCGGCGCCGGACAGGACGTGCCGGACGGTCTGGATCAACCCCATCCCGTCGGTCTCGGCGTCCGCGCCGACCCGGGTGGCGGCGCGCAGCATGAAGACGGCCTGCTTGACCTCGGGCCGGTCGAAGAACCGTTCCGCGCCGCGCAGGACGTACGGCACGCCCGCCGCCGCCAGCGCCGACTCGTACGTCTCCGACTGCGCGTTGATCCGGTAGAGGATCGCGATCTCCCGCGCGGGAACGCCCTCGTCGATGAGCTTGCGGGCGCGCCGCGCCGCGTCGTCGGCCTCGGCGATCTCGTCGTCGTACTCGTTGAACACCGGCTCGGGCCCGGTCTCCCGCTGGGCCACCAGCTCCAGCCCGTGATCTCCGGCCGGACGGCCGCCGGGGGCGTCCGGCGCCGCGCGTCTCGCCTGCCCGATCACCGCGTTGGCGAGCCGGACGACCTGCGGCGTCGACCGGTAGTCGCGGACGAGCCTGACGACCTTCGCGTCCGGGTGCTCGCGGGTGAAGTCGAGCAGGTGCGACGGGCTCGCGCCGGTGAACGAGTAGATCGTCTGGTTCGGGTCACCGACGACGCACAGGTCGTCGCGGTCGCCGAGCCAGGTGTCGAGGAGCAGCTTCTGGAGCGGGTTGACGTCCTGGAACTCGTCCACGACGAAGTGCCGGTACTGCTCGCGGACCTGGTTGGCCACCTCCCGGTGCTCGGTGAGCACGGCGGCGGTCAGTTCCAGCATCCCCTCGAAGTCGAGCAGGTTGCGTTCGCGTCTGAGCTGCTCGTACATGGCGTAGACGCGGGCGACGTCGACGACCTCGGCGGGCGGTCGCCGACCGGCCTTGGCGACGGCCGCAGGGTAGTCCTCGGGACGGTTCTGGGTGACCTTCGCCCATTCGATCTCGCTCGCGACGTCGCGCAGTTCCGTCCGTCCGAGCGACAGCCGGCACGCGCGGGCCGCGTCGGCGACCAGCCCGGCCTTCTTCTCGATGATCTTCGGGGGGTCGCCGCCGACGACCCGCGGCCAGAAGTAGGTGAGCTGGCGCAGCGCCGCCGCGTGGAACGTCCGCGCCTGGACGCCGGGCGCGCCGAGCTGCCGCAGCCGGCTGCGCAGCTCCCCCGCCGCCCGCGTGGTGAACGTCACGGCCAGCACCCGCTGCGGCGTCACGACGCCGGTCAGGGTGGCGTAGGCGATCCGGTGCGTGATGGCCCTGGTCTTGCCGGTCCCGGCGCCCGCGAGCACGCACACCGGCCCCTGCACCGCCTCGGCGACCGCCCGCTGTTCGGGGTCGAGTCCCTCCAGCACCGACTCAGCCATCATCCCCCCATACTCGCAGGCCGTCCCATCCGTATCAGCCATACCTCGGGCCGTGAAGGGGGCGGAGCGGCGCGGAATGCGCGGACCCCCGACACTGTTCTCCGGTAGGCCGACGTGTGACACGAACGAGGGAGACGACACAGCGATGGCGACGCCGACGACCGACCGGGCGAAGGACCAGGCCGGTCAGCTCACCATGTACACGACGTCCTGGTGTGGATTCTGCCGGCGGCTCAAGAGCCAGCTCGCCCGTGACGGCATCGAGATGGTGGAGGTCGACATCGAACGCGACCCCGCCGCCGCCGAGTTCGTCATGAGCGTCAACGGCGGGAACGCCACCGTCCCCACGCTGGTCTTCCCCGACGGCACGGCCGCGACCAACCCGAGCGCCAAGGAAGTCAAGCGCCGCCTCGCGGAAATCGCCAACGCGGGCTAGGACACATTTCGCGCGGTGACCTCAGCCGCGCACGCGAACGCGTGACCCCGCCCGGTGCAGCGACGCCGGAGGCGAGCGGAGCCGGGCGGATCGCGAAGCGATGCCGCGTTCGCCCCAGGAACGGTCACGCAGCGAGCCGCCAGGCGAGCGAAGTGGGCCGTTCCTGCAATCAACACAGCCGGTCCTGCAATCAACACAGCGGGCGGCCGTACCAGCGCATGATGAGTTGCGCGGCGATGGACAGCGGGCCGGGCGGGACGAGTTCGCCGGCGTCGATGGCGGCGCGGAGTTCGTCGCGGGTGTACCAGGCGGCGTCCGAGATCTCCTCCGGATCGGGACGGAGCGGGACGTCGCCGTCCGCGCTGGCGGTGAAGCCGAGCATGAGGCTCTGCGGCAGCGGCCACGGCTGGCTGCCGAGGTAGCGGATGTCGCGGACGGGGAGCCCGACCTCCTCGCGCACCTCCCGCGCGACGGCCTGTTCGAGGGATTCGCCCGGTTCGACGAACCCCGCGAGGATCGAGCGGCGGTCGGCGGGCCATTGCGGGCCGCGGGCGAGCAGGATCCGGTCCGCCTCGTCGGTCACCAGCATGATCACGGCCGGGTCGACGCGCGGGAAGTGCTGGGAGCCGTCCTCGGGGCAGACGCGCACGTGCCCGGCGGACGCCACCCGCGTCGCGGCGCCGCAGCGGGTGCAGTGCCGGTGGGTCCGGTGCCAGTGCTCCAGCGCGACGGCGTGCGTGAGCAGGCCGGAGTCGCGGTCGCCGAGGAGCGCGCCGACGCGGCGTAGGCCGGCCGGGCGCGCGCCCTCGATGGTGGGCAGCGGGCCGGACGTCCCGAAGTACACGGTTCCGGACTCGTCCTCGCCGAGGAGCCAGCGGTCGCCGTTCGGCGCCTGGTCCGGCGGGACGAGGACGAGCGCGGGTTCGGGCCCGTCCGTCACGAGCGCCCGGCCGTCCTGGACGACGACGACCCGGGTGCCGGAGGCCGTCCAGGCGTCGTCGAGCCAGGCGTCGTCGCGGCGGTTCAGCGCGACCCGGTCGAGCGTTCCCCGCGCGAGCGCGAGCCACTCCAGCGGAGCGTGGTGCGTCATCCGCCCAGTCTCCACGCTTGCCACGTTTCCACGTGAGTTGTCAGCGCAGCGCGGTCGCGAGTTCTTCCCACAGGTACGCGGCGGCCTCGGCGCCCTTGAGGAGACGCGGTATCTCGACGTGCTCGTTCGGCGCGTGGATGCGGTCGCCGTCCAACCCGACCGCGACGAAGATCAGCGGCGCCTCCAGGATGTCGGCGAGGTCCGCCTCGGGGCCGCTGCCGCCCTCGCGGGTGAACAGCACCTCGGTGCCGAACGCCCGTTCCATCGCGCGCCGCGCGGCCCTGACCCCGGCGGAGTCGATCGGCGAGAAGCAGGGCCGGACACCGCCGCCCGGAACGCGCACCTCGGCCTCGACGCCCGCCGGGACGTGCTCGGCGACCCAGGACTCGAACGCCATCTGGATCTTGCTGGGGTCCTGGGCGGCGACCAGCCGGAACGAGATCTTGGCGTGCGCCTCGGCGGGGACGATCGTCTTGCCGCCGGGCCCGGTGTGCCCGCCCCACATGCCGTTGACCTCGGCGGTCGGCCGCGCCCAGATCCGTTCGAGGGTGGTGTAGCCCCGCTCTCCGTGGGCGGCGCGGCTGTCGCCGGCGGTGCGCAGCCACTCGTCCTCGTCGAACGGGAGACGCGCGAACAGCTCCCGCTCCTCGTCGGTCAGCGGGACGACGTCGTCGTAGAAGCCGGGGACGGTGACACGGCCGTCGGCGTCGTGCAGCGCGGCGAGGAGGTCCGCCATCGCGTGCAGCGGGTTCGGCACCGCGCCGCCGAACGAGCCGGAGTGCAGGTCGCGTGAGGGTCCGCGCAGCGTGACCTCGGCCTCGGTGAGTCCGCGCATCCCCGTGCACATCGACGGGACGTCCGCGCTCCACATCGTCGTGTCGCTGATGACGACGGCGTCGCAGGCGAGCCGCTCGCGGCGCGCCCGGAGCAGCTCCGCGAAGTGCGCCGACCCCGACTCCTCCTCGCCCTCGACGAGGAGTTTGATCGTGACGGGCGGCGCCTGCCGGCCGGACGCGGCGAGGCCCGCGCGGAGCCCGAGCGTGTGGAAGAGGATCTGGCCCTTGTCGTCGGACGTGCCGCGCCCGATGAGCCGATCGCCCTGTTCCACGGGGTGGAAGGGGTCGGTGTCCCACTCGTCGAGCGGCTCGACGGGCTGGACGTCGTGGTGGCCGTACACGACGACCGTGGGGGCGTCCGGATCCTCGGCGGGCCATTCCGCGTAGACGGCCGGGTGCCCGGAGGTCTCCCAGATCTCGACGGTCGGGAAGCCCTGCGCGCGCAGATGGTCGGCGAGCCAGTCGGCGGAGCGGCGCACATCCGCGGCGCGGCCGGGGTCCCCGGAGATCGACGGGATCGTCAGCCACTCCTTGAGGTCGGCGACGAACCGGTCCCGGCCGGCCTGGATGTACGCGACTACGTCGTTCACCTGCATGCCCCTTCGCATGTCGTATCGTCAGGCGGACTTCTTCCGTGTTCTTCCGTCCGGGGTCCCGGCGGCCCCGCCCGGCCGGGGCTTCCGGGAGACGAGAGAATTACAGTAAGGGATCCCGCCGCCTGAGCCCATGCCGCGCGCTCGTCCGTCAGTGGCGTCGACCGTCAGGCGCTCAGCAGCATCAGTTCCGTGCGGATGTTGTTCCGTGCGCGTTGTTCGTAGCGTTCGTGGGCTGTGGCCGTGTGAAAGAGCGTCGGCAGCGCCAGCAGCCCGTTGAGAATTTCGGACCGTCCGGCCCGGAACAGTTCGTCGGGGACGAACGCGTACTCCTCGCGGACGGCGGCGGCATAGGCCGCGTACCGGTCGGGGTCGGCGCCGAGAATCGCGAGGTCGGCGTCGCACAGGACCTGACCGTCGCGGTCGCCGTCCGCCGGGGCGTGCGTGGCGGTCAGCTCCACGAGGTGGACGACCTGCTCGACGTCGGAGGCCGGGAGGTCGGTGTCGGCGAGCATCCGGGCGGCGAGGCGGGCGCTGCGTTCCTCGTTGTCGGCGCGTTCGGGGTCGTAGACGGCGTCGTGGAACCACGCGGCGAGCCGGACGACGTCGGGCGCGTCGGCGTACCGGGCCAGCTCGTCCACGAGATCGAGGACGGCGGTGAGATGGTCCCGCGTGTGGTGGCGCCGGTGCGGCTCGCCATAACGCTTGTCCAGTTCCGTTCCGATATGACGGGTGTGCGGCCCCGCGAGCGCGACCCACCGGTCGACAAGGTCCATGGCCACATCCTGACGGACGACCGAACGGCCGGAACAGACGGCCGGGTCACGCGCGGACCCCGCACCCGGACAACGCGCTCGGGACACGCGAACCGCCGTCCTTGCTCCGGCGGACCGCCCCCGCCACTATGGTTCTGCGAGTTAGGCAAGCCTTACCTCACTGTCCGCCTGATCGTGCACTGAAAGGCCTATGCGTGGCCGCCTCTGTCAACCTGGCCGCCGGTAAGGCGACCCTCTACCTGGTCGCCGGAAAGCCCACGGACGCGGTGACGCACGGCTTCCTGCCCGCCGCCGCCCGACGGGGCCTGGACGTGACGCTTCTCACCGACCGTCCGGCGGACCACGCCGACAGGCACGACGGGCGGATCGTCGAATGCGACGTCTCCGACTACCGCGAGATCATCGCCGCCGTCGACCGCGACCCGGCGGCCGTGTTCTCCAACAGCGACTTCCTCCAGGCGCCCACCGCGCTCGCCGCCGCCTACTTCGGACTCCCGGCCAAGGACTGGCGGGCGGCGACCCGGACGAAGGACAAGGCGTTGATGCGTCGTCACCTGGCGCCGATCGACCCCGTCTTCTCGGCGGACGCCCGCCACGTACCGGCGGACGCGCCGTATCCCCTCGTTCTGAAGCCCCGTTCGGGCGTCGCCAGCGAAGACGTGTTCCTCGTCCAGAACGCTCTGGAACTGGACACACGCGTCGACGAGATCGCCGCGCACCGGAGCGAGCCTCTGGTGGTCGAAGAGTTCCTTCCGGGCCGTCTTCACACCCTCGAAACGCTCGGAGACGGACGGGAACTGCGCGTCCTGGGCTCGTTCCGTACGACGTTGTCTCCGCCACCCTTCTTCGTCGAAGAGCGCCTTGAGTGGACGGTCCCGCCACCGGAAACGCCGCAGGTTCTGGAGCAGCTCGACGCGCTCGGCGTCGGATTCGGTGCCTGCCACACGGAGTTCGTCGTCCACGAGGGCCGCGCCCGGATCATCGAGGTCAACTACAGGCTGATCGGTGACCACTGTGACTTCCTCCTCGCCGACCTCCTCGGGGTGCCCCTGTTCGAGGAGATCCTGACCGTCCATCTGGGTGGACGTCTCGCCGACTGGCACACGCCCCGCGAACGTCACGCCATAGCCGAACCGGTCATCGCCGACCGGTCCGGCACGCTCGCGTCGGCCCCGGGCCCGCTGCGCGTGGACGACGGACCGGTCCGGCTCGCGTACCGCCCTCAGCGCGCGGTCGGCGAGCCCGTCGCCGTCACCCGCACCAACCGCGACTACCTGGGCACCGTCCGCGCCATCGGTCCCGGGCCGGACGAGGTGAACGCCGCCCTGGCGCGCTTCCGCGCCGCCCACGACTGGACGATCACGTGACCGGCGACCACATCGAGGGCCCGCTCGCCGCACGCGTGCTGGACGCGCTGCTGCGCGAGAACTACGCGGGCCTGGGCGGTCTCGTCCAGGATCGGACGTTGCGGCTCCCGAACCGCTCCGTGCGCCTGGTGCGGGCGCGTCCCGCGTTCCTGTCCGAGCTCGTCGTGGACCCGGCGCAGGACCTCCGGTTGAGGGAGGTCTTCACCGCCGTCCGCGCGCTGGCGGATCCGCGCGACGACACGGCCGCGTTCGAGCGGGAGTGCCTGGACGCCCTGGCGACGATCAAACTGCACCGGGACGCGCGACCGGCGGTCCACCGGCGGCTGGCCCGCCTGCCGGACGAGTTGAGGACAGGCCCCGGGGCCTTCTACGAGACGCTGGCGGCCTACAACGACCATCCGGTACACCCGACCGGCCGGAGCCGCGCCGGGCTGTCCATGGCCGATCTGAGCCGCTACGCGCCCGAGTTCGGGCCGTCGTTCCCGCTGCGCTGGGCGGCGGTGCGGAACCCGACGCTCGCCGGGTCGCCGCCCGGCTGGTGGCCGGCGCCGTCCGACGTCGGCCTCGACCCGTCCGGCGCACCGTCCCCGGTCCGTCTGTTCCCCGTCCATCCGCTGGCGGCGCGGCAGGTGAGCGAACTCCCCGGCGTGACCCTCGCGCCCGACCCGTACCTCCAGGTCAGCCCCACGCTCTCGATGCGAACCGTCACCGCCGCGCCCCTCGACCATCTGAAGATGCCGTTGCCGACCAGCACGCTCGGCCTCCGCAACCGCCGCACGATCATGCCGGGGACCCTCCCGGACGGCGCGCTCGTCGAACGCCTTCTCCGCGACGTCCTCCGACGGGAACCGGACCTTCCCGTCCTCCTCGCCGACGAGCAGACCTACGGCCACGCACAGCACCCGCTCCTCGGCTACCTGGTGCGGCGCTTCCCACCCGAAACCGCGCACGCGCACATCGTCCCCATAGCGGCGTTGCTCGCCGAGTCCCCCGACGACGACGGTCACGTGATCGAACGCTGGGACGTCCCCTCCCTCTTCGACGCGTACCTGTCGGCGCTGTTCTCTTGGAACGTCACGCTGTTCCGGTACGGCATCGCGTTAGAGGCGCACCAGCAGAACGTCGCCCTGGTCCTGGACGATGGACCGCCTCGCATCCTGGTCAAGGACAACGACGGCGCGCTCATCAACACTTCGCGCCTCCGCGAGCACCTCACACCGTCCGCCGAGACGGACCCTCGCGACCTCATCGACCACCGCATGACGACCAGGGACGACGAGGCACTGGCCCGCGTGTTCGTCACCATCACGCTGCACCTGTGCGCGGCCGCCCCCGCCCTGGGCATGGCGGAAAGAGGACTGCTCCCCTGGCGGACCGGGTCGACAATGATCCGTGACCGGCTCGACGAGGCGCTCGGCCCGGACGAGGCGTTCCTGCGCTCCCGCACGCTGGACGCCGACACGCTGCCCGGCAAGGCCATGGTCACCGCCGGAACACTCGTCGACAAGGCCAGGACCGGCGCGGCCGACATCAACAAGCACTACGGCCCACCGGGCCCCAACTACCTACGGGACGCGACGTGCCCGTGACACGACCCGACCCTCCACACCAACCCGCGCTATCGACCGGATGCGACGTGCTGCTGTCACAACCCACAGAACTGACGGAACCGGCCATCTCCGCCGACGAGACGACCTCCACCGCGCTGCTCAACTGCCTGATCCGCGAGGTGTGCGCGCCCGAGCACCAACTGTGGCCGGACGACGCGCACCTGCTGGCGCGTCTCCCCCGTGCCGGAGTCATGCTGCGCACGGGCCTGGCCCGTCCACCGGTCGGCGCCACCCACCGTCTGGCGCCACCGTATGAGGAGCGCCGCGGCGACGACTGGATCCCCGCGCCCTGGGACAGGCTGGCGGATCTGGTGGCCGGTGAGCTGGAACTGGCGACCGGCCGTCCGAACCCGGAGTTCCTCGCGCAGGTGCACGACAGCCACTCCGCCCTGGCAGCGATCATCAACGCGCGCCGCGAACACAGCCCGTCGAACGACCTCTACATCGACTCGGAGCAGTCCCTGGTAGCGGGCCACCGCTTCCACCCGTCCCCGAAGTCCCGGCAGGGTTCACCGACCGACTGGCTCCAGTACGCGCCGGAGACCAGGGCCCGGTTTCGTCCGCTGTGGCTGGCGGTACCGGAGCACCTCGTCGCCGAGGAAGGGGCCGGGGAGGCGTTCACGGCTCTGGAGACCTACGGCCCCGGCGTCCCCCCTGGCCGCAGGCTGCTGCCCGTCCACCCGTGGCAGTTCTCCCTGTTGGCGGACAACCCCGCCCTTCAGCGGGCGTTGGCGCGGGGCCTGGTACGGAATCTGGGTCCGTCCGACCTCGAAGCGGTGCCGACGTCATCCGTCCGCACGGCGTATCTGCCGGACGCGGACGTGTTCTGCAAGTTCAGCCTGGACGTGCGCATCACCAACTGCGTCCGCAAGAACGCCTGGTACGAACTGGCCAGCGCGATGACCCTCAACGACCTGGTGCCGCCCATCTTCAGGAAACTGAACTCCGCCCTAGCACCGCACTCAAGCGACGGCGAGAGGTTCTCCTTCCTGACGGAACCCTCATACCGCAGCCTTAACCTCGCCGACCGTCGCCTGTACGAGGGTCTGGGTGTGATCCTGCGTGAAGGCATCAGGAACCTGCCCGGTACGCCTCTCCTCGCGGGCGCCCTCGCCGACCCCTACGGCACGTTCCTCGCGGACCTGCCCGCCCTCACCGCCCCCGACACCGCCCAAGCCTGGTGGGACGCCTACGTGGCGCACGTGGCGCCCCCGGTCCTGGGCGCCTACCTCGACCACGGCATCGTCCTGGAACCACACCTTCAGAACGTCCTCATCTGCGTGGACGCCGAAGGCATGCCCGTCCACGCCGCGTTCCGCGACCTGGAGGGCACGAAGCTCACGGCGGGCCACTGGGACCTGACGCACCTTCCGTCCCGCGTCGCCGAAAGCCTCACCTACGCCCCCGACCGAGGATGGAACCGCATCGTCTACTGCCTGGTCGTCAACCACCTCACCGAAATCGCGGCCGCGATAGCCGACCTCCATCCCGTCCTGGAGAAGACACTGTGGCGAACAGCGAGAAAGCATTTCACCGCGTACGACGACCATCCGCAGATAAGGGCCTTGCTGGCCGGCGTGCCGCTGCCCGCCAAGGCGAACCTCCGCACCCGCTGGTCGCGTACCCCCGACCGAGGCGCCACCTACGTCCCGGCCACCAACCCGCTCGCCGCTCCTCGACCGCTATGAACGAACACGCCATCGACCTCAACAGCTACCCGGCCTACATCTACGACCTCGCCGGGCTGGAAGACCACATCGCCGTGATCCGCGCGTCACTACGCTCCACGGACCTCTTCTACGCCGCCAAGGCCAATCCCGACGCCGAGATACTCCGCACGCTCGCCCCCCATGTCGACGGAATAGAGGTGTCGTCCGGCGGCGAACTCAACCACGTCCGGAAAACACTTCCCAAAACACCCACGGTCTTCGGTGGCCCCGGCAAGACGAACGAGGAACTCGCCCTCGCCCGCCGGGCCAGCCGGATTCACGTCGAGAGCCCGAGCGAACTGGCCCGCCTGGCCCCGCTGGGCTCCGCGGACGTCCTCCTCCGGGCGAACCTCCCGCTGCGGACGCCGAACGCCGCACTGACCATGAGCGGCCCTTTCGGCATGGACGAGGACGCCCTCAACGAATGCGCCTTCCTGCTGACCGACCACCCGCAAATCACCCTCCACGGTATCCACGCCCACCTCGCCTCAGGCCTGGACGCGCCCGCCATGCTCAAGCTGGCGTACCGCATAGCCGAATGGGCGCTCCCCTGGCTGAAGGCCCAAGGCGTGGACAACCCCGAATTGAACTTGGGCGGCGGAATGGCCGTCGACTACTTGCGGCCACACAACCGTTTCGACTGGGAAAGTTACGGCGCGGGCCTCAGCCTCATCCCCGCCAAGACCCGCATCGAACCCGGCCGGGCGATAACCGCCTACCACGGCTGGTACGTCACCGACGTCCTGGACGTCAAAACAACACACGGCGAGACTTACATCATTCTTCGGGGCGGCACCCACCACCTGAGAACGCCCGTGACGAAGGGCCACAACCAGCCTTTCAAGGTCCTCACGACAAGCGGCCCGGAAAGCCCCGCGACCCTGGTGGGCCAACTGTGCACGCCCAAGGACGTCTTCGCCCGCGACGTCCTCGTCCCGCCCCTGACCCCCGGTGACGTCATCGCCTTCACCATGGCGGGCGCCTACGCCTGGAACATCTCCCACCACGATTTCCTCATGCACCCCAAACCAGCATTCCACTACATCCGCTGAGCAAGAGGCGCGACCGGTAAAATAAGCCCGTGGTACTCGCGGAACACGACGATACGGGCGATACGGATCTTGAGGGGCGGTTGGGCCGGGCGGTGATTCGCGAGGTCGAAGGCGAAACGCACCGCGACATCGGCCTTCCGGAATTGATCGAAGAGTGCACCCGGAACGGGGAATACCCGCCGGGTGACGATCCGCCCGGCGATGGCGAGCGGGCCACGGCGATCGGCGCGGCCGCGCTGCGCGCGAGTCGCTGGTGCGCCGATCCGACCCTGCTCGACGCGATGGACGAAACGGAACGGGCCAAGGCCCTCATCGAGTTTCGCCACCTGCTCGGCTACCTGGCGCGACTTCGCGCGGGCCGCCTGGCCCCGCGGCCGGTGACGGCATATCCGGAGGTGATCGCCCGGCTCGGCGACGGTGCCGAGATGGCGCTCACCTGGGCGATCGCCGAGGCCGTCCTCGCGCAGTCCGGCGGGCCCGACGACCTCGCCGCCGTCCGATCCCTGCTGGAGGAGAAACTCCGCGGTGCGCCGCCCGGCACGGTCGAGGCGTTCCACGCGAAGGAGATGCGGATCGCCGCCGCCCCACCACTGGCGGTGGGCAGGGCTCTACAGAAAGAGGCGCACCAGGCCCACCGAAACCACCCCGACCTCAAGTCTCTGATCGAGGTCAGCCTTGGCGAACTCAACGAGCACGGCCCGGACGAAGAAATCGAGGAGGCCGACCACCTCCTCGACCTGGGCCATGCGGCCATGCTTTCCGCCGGCCTGTGCATCGAGCCCGGAACGCTCGACCGACTCCCGGAAGAGGGCCGTACACACCTGTTGCAGGCGTTATCGGCGTACCTGGAGTTCGTTCTCGTCAACAAGCTGTGGCATCTGGCCCCGCGTCCCCTGTCGGTCTACCGGGAGATCCTCGAAAGGTTCGACCGCGACGCCGACGTCGGACGGGCCTGCATGCACGCGGCGTCCGTCGTCAGAGACTGCGGCGAGTTGGAAGAGTCGCTCACCGTCCTGATGCTGACCGAACGCCACGTCGACGCCCTACCCGCCGAAGAGGTCACCACCTACCACACGCACGTCGCGAACACGCTTCGCGACCTGCGACGTTTCACCGAAGCAGGGCAGCGTTACACGGCCGCCGAACGGTCGGCGGAGACACTCGCCCCCGAAAGGCGCGCGATCGCCCTCCCAGAGATCGCACACCAGCGTTATCGCCTGTCGCTCTATATACGGGGCGAGGAGGGCCTCGCCGAGACCGATACGGAAACGGAATTCGATCCGAACCCGTTCCGGCCGGGCTCGATCTTCAACGATCCGGAGCGTTGGCGGAAACAGCCGTGGCAGCTACTGACCCTGGCCCAGGTCGCGGTGCGCAACGGTGACCATCTCACCGGCTTTCAGGCGCTGACCGAACTGGCCGATGTCGTCGCTCCGTCCGACTACGACCTGCTTGCGACACTGCACAACGAGGCGGCGGAACTGGCGCATCTGATCGGCGCGCCCCCGAGGACGGTGCGCTGGCACGGTTTCCTGTGCCTGTGCGCCACGGTCCTCAGTGGCAACAGCCGGGAGTTGGCGCCGAGGCTGTCCAGGCAGGCCTCGCAGTCGGCCGTCCAGGGTGACCATCTCACCGCGTTCAACCTGGCGCAATGGTCGTCGGCCGCCGACCGCGTGCCGCTGTACTCCTCCGGTGTCCTGGCCGACATCGGATACGTCCTCTACCGGAACGGGACCTTGGACGCCGCCGAGCGGAAGTTCGCGGAGTCCCTGGCGATCGACCCGGACGCCGGGCTGGTGCGGGCGCAACACGAGATGGTGACCGTTCTGCTGGGCGGGGCCTCCGGTTCGCGGGATCAGGGCGAAGGGTGGTCCGCGGTCGGGGAGGTGTCCACCGGCCGCTGGCACGCCGCCGCCCGGCTCCTGGCCGGCCCGGCCGACGACGTGGCCGCCTGGCCGGATCTGCTGCTGTACTCCAAAGGGCCGATGTCCGCCTGGTCACCGGCCTTGCAGCTGCTCGTCGAGAGCTTGAACCCGCTCGTCGAAGGCGACACCCCGAACATGTTCGGCAACGCGCCCATCGACAACGCCAAGGCCCGGCTGACCGAGCCCCTGTTCGCCTCCGGGGTGCTCGGAATGCTCGACAAGTTCTGGAGCGTCCCAGCGTGGGGCGGTGCGGCTTGGGCGCTGTCCGCTGGCACGCTCTCGGCCGCCGGACGCGAACAGATCGCCTTGGAGATCGCCGCCCCGACCCCCGGACGACCGTCCATGGCGACGCTGGAGGCGGCCGACGCGCCGAACCTCACCGACGCCCGGCGTCGCGAGATCGCCGCGCGGGTCGATCGGCTGCTCGCGTTGACCTTCCTGCCCGGCCGGGCATCGATCGACTTCGGGGACGGCACCGCGGCGGCCGAGGCACGAAGCTGGGCCGCGACGTTCGTGGCCACGTACGGAAAGAGGCTGACGTTCCGGCTCCGGGAGGGGTTCGGGCTCGGGATCGGCGACCGGACCGCCGAGGGACAGCAGCGGTTCCTGGAGGCCGCGGAACGGCTGCCTCTCGGGCTCCAGTACGCGCTGTCGGCGATGCAGTCCTACAAGCAGGCGGCCACCGAGCGGGGCCCGGTCCGCGACTTCAGGGAACTGGAGGACGTGTTCCTGGCCGCCCTCGACCCCGCCGACGCGCAAGAGCTTCGGCGACTGCTCGACTCCCGGGTCCGGACCAAGGACCTCCTCGTCTCGCGAACCGACGCGCTGCGCACCGAGGTCGCCTCGTGGTTCACCCGTCCCGAACAGGCCACGATGGACGTGGTCCAGGGACCAGGCGCCGCCCATGCGATCGTGCTCCGGCGCGGCGGCGACGGCCTCGATGTCCGCGTCGGCCCCATCGAGGTCGCGCGGGCGCGGGCCCAGGCGGCGGTGGCGGGCGCACGGCTCGGCGCGTCGTCGTCCGAGGAGGTGACCCGGTTCCTCGACGGCCTGCGGGAGGCGGCGGGCACCGCGCGGGAGGTGTCGCTCCGGTTGCGCGAACCCTGGGCGCAGATCCCCGTGGAGAACATCCCGAACACCGAGGGACGGTCGCTCGGCGACGAGCATGTGGTGGTGCGGTGGCACTCCCGGCGGCCCCGGTTCGGCGTCGCCACCACCCCTCTTCCGGATCGGGTCGAGATCCTCGGCGACCCCCGGGGCGCCACCGACGCGGACGGGCTGCCGGGGGCGCTCGACGAGGCGCACGGTGTCGCGGAGGTGTTCGGCACCGTCCCCGCCGTCCAGGACGAGGCGACCTGGGACCGGCTGCGCTACGCCGCCCGTGTCGCGGAACTGCTGTGGATCTCCGCGCACTGCAAGCCGATCCCCGATCTGGGCGGGGCCGCCGCGCTCCAACTGCGGGACCGCTGGGTGCTGCCCTCCGAGCTGGCGGCGCTCGACGTGAATCCGGGACTGGTGGTGGTGCTGACGGTGTGCGCCGGTGGGCGAGGCGTGAGTCTCGGGTACGTCAGCGAACCCCCGACGGCCACCGCGTTCCTCACCGCGGGCGCGGAACTGGTCATCTCCCCGATCCGTCCGATCGATGACATCACCTGGGGCCCGCTGATCGTCGCCGCGCTGCGCCAGGCCATGGCGGTGGACGCGACGCCCGTGGCGCTCGTCCGGACGTTGAACGCCATGACGCCCGAAGCGGAGCGTCCCGGCCCCTGGGTGATGCACGCCTGACCGGTCCGTCACGGGAGACATTGGGGAGTCGTCATGCGCTACGAGGTGGAGAACAGTGGGCTCGACCCGGAGGAACTCAAGGAACTCGGCGACTTCGAGCGCGCCGACCGTCCGACCGGGGAGCGCGGCCCCGCCACCGACGTGCTGGTGGCGGTCGCCGCGAACGTCGCCAGCGTCGGCGTCACCGGGGCGCTGACCGCGACCTGGATCGCCTACCGGGGACGCCGTGAACGCGCCCTGCGTCCCGCCGCATCGGGCACCATGCGCGTCGAGATCGTCCATAACGACGGTTCGGAGACGTCGACGATCGTCCATGTTCAGGGGCACGGAGCCGTCGAGCTGCACGGCACCACAGACCTCGACGACGTCCGCATCCTCAGAGTGGTCTTCCCAGAAGAGCACTGAAACGTCAGGCCCCCGGGTATTCCGTATGCCGTGCCCCGCCCGAGCGAGCGGGCCCACACCGCAGATTCACGACCTTCAGGGAACGTCCAGTGCTGCTCGATCGGATGCGTCGCTTCACGAGTCTCGGAGTACGGGCGACCCGCGCACTGCATGATGTCGGGGTCGTGCGACCGATACGACCGGATCGGGCCGTGCGACTGCTGTTCCCCTACATCCGGTACGGGCCTGTTCCCGCGACGATCGGCGCCATGTCGGCGTTGCGTTTCCCTGACCGGACGGCGTTGATCGACGAACGCGGAGCGCTGTCGTACCGGGAACTCGAACGGCGGGCGGCGTCACTCGCCACCGCGCTGCACCATCGGCTGGACGGCGACAGAGTCGGAATCCTGTGCCGTAACCATCGAGGATTCGTCGAAACGGTGCTCGCCGCGTCCCGGCTGGGCAACGACGTGGTGCTGCTCAACACCGACTTCTCCGCCACACAACTGGGCCAGGTCGTCGAACGCGAACACATCGGGTTGCTCGTCCACGATGAGGAGTTCGGCCCGACCGTGGCCGAGTCGGGCTTCACCGGGCAACGACTGCTCGCCTGGACGGACGGCGACGCGCACGAGTCGGTCGACGCGCTCATGGCCGACACCGACCCCGAGCCGCTCAACCCGGCGAAGCCCAGCCGCGTCATCGTGATGACCTCGGGCACCACCGGCACACCGAAGGGCGCCAGGCACGACATCTCGATCTCGGCGCTGCTGCCCGTGGCGCTCAGCCATCTAATGCGCGTTCCGGTCCGGTCGGGCGCGCCCATCGTGATCGCGCCGCCGCTGTTCCACATCCTGGGTTTCGCCTACACCTCGGTCGGGCTGGCGGTGGGCATGCCGCTCGTCCTGTTCCGCCGCTTCGACGCGCGGGCGGTGATGGAGGCGATCGCGGACCACGAAGCGGAGACACTGGTCGCGGTCCCGATGATGCTCCAGCGCGTTCTCGACCTGGAGGAGCGGCCGGGAACACCGTCGCTCCGCACCGTCGTGTGCGGCGGTTCGGCACTTCACCCGCACCTGTCGGACGCGTTCATGGACGAGTTCGGCGAGGTCCTCATCAACGTGTACGGCGCGACCGAGACGGGTTGGGCCACGATCGCGACTCCGGAGGATCTTCGGGAGGCGCCCGGCACGGTCGGTAAGCCGACCCTCCACCTCACCGTCAAGATCCTCGACGAGAACGGCGAGGAGCTGTCGACCGGTGAGACCGGCGAGGTCTACACCGGTGGGGGTCTACGGTTCGCCGGGTACACGGGCGGCGGGCAGAAACGGCTGCGCGACGGTCTCACCGGCACCGGTGATCTCGGGCATCTCGACGAGGCGGGACGGCTGTTCATCGACGGACGAACCGACGACATGATCGTCTCGGGTGGCGAGAACGTGTTCCCCGGCGAGGTCGAGGCCCTGCTCGACGGCCACCCGGACATCGCCGAGGTGTCGGTCACAGGCGTGGACGACGAGCGGTTCGGTCAGCGTCTCGCCGCGTACATCGTCCGGAAGTCGGCGTCACGGCTCACCGAGGACGAGGTCAGGGCCTACGTGAAGAAGCACCTGGCCCGATACAAGGTGCCGAGGGACGTCACCTTCGTCGACGAGCTTCCGCGCACCAGCACCGGCAAGGTGAAGGCCGGCACCCTGCGCGCCCATTGAAAGAGGGAACGTCCGGGATCAGGGCCGCTCGACCCCGGACGCCCCGCGTGCAGGGAGCGAGTGAGAACGGGTCAGGCGACCTCGACGCGGCCCTTGGCGGCCATGCAGATGCGGGCGAGGTCGTTGAGGGCGTCGGCGCGCCGCTCGTCCAGGGTGCGGCGGTCACCCGGGCCCGCCTCGGCGAGCGTGTCGATGACCAGGGAGAACACGGGCCATTCGGCGGGGCCGATGGCGCCCTGGAAGTCGATGCCGTCCTCCAGGTCGTCCACGTCGAGGTTGCGGGCGAAGGTCGCGAGGGCGGCCTCCGCCGCGACGACACCGATGCGCATCGCCAGCGCGGCCGGTTCGCGTTCGAGGGTACGCACGTTGGTAGAACCCATGTTCGACAACCTAGACCACGCGGGCGACGCCCGTCGAACGTTTGATCGAATCGTTGTAGGTACTACTCGGCGATCGACTGCTGGAAGAGGTACGAGTGCGTGAAGTGCAGGACACCATCCGTCCTACTCGGACGCATCCCGGTCGCGGGGCCGCCCGCCAGTTCGTCCTCCAACTCCCGCCTGATCTGCGCGGCGACGTCGTCGGGGGTCTGCGAGAACTCCAACCACGGGTCGAGCGGACGGACGTGGTCGAACCGCTCGGTCCGCTTCACCTCCGCGCCCGCCGCCGTGACGAACTCGGCGATCTGGGACTCGGTGAGCGTGGTGCCGTGCGAGGGGTCGCGCAGCCGCTCGATCCGGTCGGGGTCGCCGTCCAGCCCGTCCGGACGGACCAGATCGGCGATGATCAGCGCCGCGCCCGGCCGGCTGACCCGGACCATCTCCTGGACGACGGCCTTCGGGTCGGCGACCTGGTGCAGCGAGAACCGGGTGACGACGAGCGTGAACGACCGGTCGAGGTAGGGCAGCGCGGTGGCGTCGCCGTGGGTGAAGGTGACGTTCGTGAGCCCGGCGTGGTCGGCGCCGCGTTTGCCCTCGGCGAGCATCGCCGGTGTGAGGTCGAGGGCCGTGGCGTGACGGACGCGGGGGGCGATGGCGCGGGAGACGAGCCCGGTCCCGGCGGCGACCTCCAGCACGACGTCCTCAAGGTCGAGTTCGGGCTCCATGAACCGGACGAGCCGGTCCAGGTGACGGGTGAACGCGACGTTCCGCCCGGGATCGGCGAACCCGGGCGCCTGCTTGGAGAACTCCCGTACGACTCTTTCGTCATGCGTCACAGTCACGTCGCCTCCTCGGATGTTTGTCCCGGATCATCCCCGAAACGCCCCCCGCTGAACAGAGGCGAGTGAGACTCCTCACCTGTGGTGAACACAACGCTGATCTCAGGCGGCGGGCACGGTGTCGAGCAAGGCGGCGAGGCCTTGGGCGTCTAGGAGGTCCGCCGGGCGGACGGTGAGGTTCGCGGCGACGTAGTGGAAGGCGGCGCTGACGCGGGCGACGTCCACCCCGGCCAACTCCGCCCAGGCCAGGCGGTAGGCGGCGAGCTGGACCGAGGCGAATCTGGCCTCGTCTCCGGAGGGTGGGGCGCCGGTCTTCCAGTCGACGATCTCGTAGTCGCCGTCGGACGAGCGGAACACGGCGTCCATGCGGCCCCGGATCAGGCGGTCGCCGATGATGGTCTCGAACGGGACCTCGATGTCCAGGGGTTCCCGGGCCGCCCACTCCGACTCCTCGAAACGGGCGCGCAGGCGGGCGAGTTGGGCGTCGTCGGCGGCGCCCTCGTCGGCGGCGCCGGGGAGTTCGTCGGGGTCGAGGAGGCGCTGCTGGCCCCAGCGGCTTTCCAGCCAGGCGTGGAACGCGGTGCCGCGCCGGACGTACGGCGCGGGTGGGCGGGGCATGGGGCGGCGGATCTGGCGGGCCAGGGCGGCGGGGTCGCGGGCCAGCGACACCAGTGACGACACCGTGAGGTTCGCGGGCAGTTCGACGAGTGTTCCGTCGCCGCCGCGGCCTCGGTCGCGTTCGGCGAGGAGGAGTTCCACGTCGCGGGCCCAGGCGGTCATGAGGGCTCGGTCCGCGTCGGAGAGGCCGGCGTGCCCGGCCCAGTGTCGGGTTCGCCCGGCGATCTCGTCCTCGACCATGCGGGCGGCCTCGACGACGGCCTCGTACCGTTGGCGGGCGGTGATGTCGCTGCCGCCGCGTTCGCCGGGTGCCACGGGCCATTGCGCCTCGTCCGCGTCGGCGAGCAGGGGGTTCGGGGCGTTCTCCTCGGGTGGGTCCGCCCACTCGACGACGGTTCCGGCGCCCGCCATGCAGACGGTCCGGATCTCCTCCAGGTACGGGGACGGTCCGAGCGGACGCCCCGACGACCCCCACCAGTAGCCGGTGGCTATGAGCAGGCTGGACGCCCGGGTGACCGCGACGTAGGCGAGCCGCCGCTCCTCCCTCAGGTCACGTTCGGAGCACGCCTCGTCGAAGGCGGTGAGGTCGTCCTTCTCCAGGCCGTTCAGAGGTGGGAGGTCGGCGCGGTCGCCGCGCAGCATGAAGGGGAGGACGCGCGGGTTGGCGGTCCAGCGGGTCGCGTTCTGGGGCGGCGACGGGAAGATCGAACCCTTGGCGGGCGCGCCGTTCTTCTGCGGGACGTAGGAGAGGCCGGGCACGATCACGACCGGCCATTCCAGGCCCTTCGACGCGTGGACGGTGAGGAGTTTGACGCTGTCGGTCTCGCCGACGCGTCCGGCCTCCAGCCCGAACTCCTCCGTCTCGGCGGCCTTGAGGTAGGCGAGGAAGGCGCCGAGCGTCGGGTCTTCGGCGTCACCGGCGAAGGTGGTGGCGGCGTCGATGAAGGCGTCCAGGTCGGCGCGGGCGGTGACGGGGTCGAGGCCGGAGCGGGCGGCGACCTCGATGTCGAGGCCGAGGGCGCGTTCGACCTCGTTGACGAGGTCGGGCAGCGGAAGGCCGACCTGGCCGCGCAGCGTGCGCAGTTCGTCGCGGAGGCGCCGGAGCCGCCCGTATCCCTCCGGTGAGTAGGCCTGCGGGGGGCCGAGGTCGTCGAGGGCGTCGACGAGGCTGCCCGTCTCCTGGTTCAGTTCGCTGACGAGTTGCCGCAGCGGGTCGGACGACGGGTCGTCAGATGGCGGGGTTTCGGATGGCGGGTCGTCTGGGGGGCCCTCCGGTTCCGAGGTTTCCGGGCGGGTGATGTCGCGGGCGGCCTCCTGGGCGAGGGTGCGGGCGCGGCGGCCCAGGGCGACCAGGTCTCGGGGGCCGAGGCGCCAGCGGGGACCGGTGAGCAGCCGGGCGAGGGACGCTCCGGCGGTCGGGTCGTGCATGGTCCGCAGCGTGGCGACGACGTCCTGTACCTCGGGGACGGTGAGCAGCCCGCCGAGGCCCACCACCTCCACCGGGATGCCGCGCGCCTCCAACGCCCGTCTGATCAGCGGGAACTGGGATCGTTTCCGGGCGAGGACGGCGATGTCGCCGTACCGGAGCGGTGTGGAGTGCGGGCCGCCGTCCGGGGCCGTGTCGGGGTCGGCGGCGGTCATGAGGCCGGCGATGCGCGCGGCGATGCGGTCGGCCTCCTCCTCCACGGTGGTGAACAGTGCGCATTCGACGCGTCCGCGGCCTTCGCGTCCGGAGCCGGGGATGAGGCGCGGCACGGCCTTCGTCTCCGCGCGCAGCTCGTCCTGAACCCGGGCGGCGGCTTCCAGGATCTTCTCACCGTTGCGGAACGACCGGCTCAGTTGGACGACCGGCGCGGGTGTCGGACGGCCCCCGGCCACCCCGGGCCGCAGCGGGAAGTCGTAGGCGAACCGCAGCAGGTTCCCGGCGCTCGCCCCGCGCCACCCGTAGATCGACTGGCAGGGATCGCCGACCGCCGTCACCGGGTGCCCGCCCGCGAACAGCGACTTCAGCAGGACGAGCTGAGCCTGGGACGTGTCCTGGTACTCGTCCAGCAGAACCACCGAGAACCGGGACCGTTCGATCATTCCCACGTCGGGATGGCGGTGGGCGATCCGGGCGGCGAGGGCCATCTGGTCGCCGTGGTCGACGACCTCCCGGTCGGCCTTGGCGCGCCCGTACGCCTCGATCAGCGGGAGGAGCTGCTCCCGGACGGCCTGTCTCGCGAGAATGTCGCGCTGCGCCTTGAGCGGCTTCTTCACCGCGGCGAACCGTTCGCCGAGCCAGGTGCCGACCTTGCGGACGTCGTCGGCGGTCCGCAGATGCTCCGACAGGTCACCGGCGAGTTCCATGACGGCCTTCGTCACGGTGTCTGGCTGCCATTCGACGAGGTCCATGGGCCCGTCGTAGGCGTCGACGACCCGCGAGCAGATCTGCCACGCGACGGCCGGTGAGATCAGCCGCATCGTCGGTTCCAGGGCCTCGCGGAGCGCGTGGTCGCCGAACAGCCTCGCCGCGTACGAGTGGTACGTCGACACCATCGGCTCGCCGTCGAACAGGGACTCCCCGCCGAGCCGCTCCAGCTCGTCGTCGGGCAGGACCTCGCGGAGCGTGTCGAGCCGCTTGCGCACACGCGCGCCGAGTTCGGCGGCGGCCTTGCGGGTGAACGTGAGGCCGAGTACCCGCTCCGGCCGGACGAACCCGTTGGCGACGAGCCACACCACGCGGGCGGCCATCGTCTCGCTCTTGCCCGACCCGGCGCCCGCGATCACCGCCATCGGCGCCAGCGGCGCCTCGATCACCCGGGCCTGCTCGTCGGTCGGCTCCGGGATCTCCAGCAGCCGGGCCAGCTCTGCCGGCGTGATCACCTCGCTCCCCCCGAGCTCGTCGATCCCTGCGGCCCGCTCGTCCGCGACCCCGCGTCGGCAGCAGCGTAGAGGACCCGGCGGTCAGCCGCCGACCTGACCGCCCTCGTCGTGGACCGGGCAGCAGGAGCGTACGGGGCACGTCCGACACTTGTCGTTCGCCCGCGCCTGGAACACCTCGCCCGCCATCCCGGTCGCGACGATCTCGACGAGCTTCTTGGGCCACTCGGGGTCGGCGTCCTCGGCGGGCGGCGGCTGCTCCTGCTCGCGCGCCCTGGCGGCGAACGCGGCCTTGCCGACCTGCACGAGCTTCGCCCCGCCCGGCTCGATCAGCCCGTGCCGTTCGAACGCGCCGAGCATCACCGCGTACTGGTAGACGCCGAGCTGCGGGTGCCGGCCCAGTTCGTCCTTCGGGACGGCCGTCGAGGACGTCTTGATGTCGATGATGACGGCACGGCCGTGCTCGTCGCGTTCGGCGCGGTCGATGCGGCCCTTGATGACGACGCGGCCGAGGTCGACCTTGAACGACTCTTCCAACGCGACGACCTCGTTGGGGTTGTCGCGGTGCCAGGCTAGGAACTTGTCGACCATCCGCGACGCCTGTTCGCGTTGTTTCTCCGAGTACCAGGAGCTGCGGAAGTCCAGGTCCTTCCAGATCTCGTCGAGTCGTTCGGCGACGTGCACCTCGTCGATGCCGTCGTCCGCGCCCGCCATTTCGGCGACCGCGTGGACGACCTTGCCCATGGTGCTGTACTCGTTCGGACCGCCGTCCTGCGCGCCGACCGCGGACGCCAGCAGCCACCGCAGCCCGCACGTCGTGAAAGCCTCGACCTGGGACGGCGAGATGGTGATGGACTCGTCCTCGCCGAACGCGGGCCCGGTGTCGGACAGCGCGGTGATGGCGTACCAGTTCTCCGGCTTCGCGCCGCGCACACCCGCCCGCGCCAGACGCGCCAGGTGCCCGGCGGCGGCGCGTCGAAGCGGTTCCGGACGGGACGGGTCGGCGACGACGGAACGCAGGTCGGCGACCAGCGCCGACAGTGAAAGCCACCGTGTCTTCTCGTCCAACTGCGATCGTTCGATGGCGCCCGGAAGAAGCTCGTTCAGGAACCGGGACGGCCGTTCCTCGGTGTCGTCGCCACCCACCGCCGTCACGACGAGCCGTTTACGTGCGCGCGTCACCGCCACGTAGAAAAGGCGCCGTTCCTCGTCGAGCATCTTCGCCGCCATCGACGCGCCGGCCGCCTCCTCACCTTCCGGCTCAGCACCGGCGGCGTGCTCGATCAGCTCCTCGATGCCCAGCAGCGACCCGCGCAGCCGCACGTCCGGCCAGACACCCTCTTGGACGCCGGCGACCACGACGACGTCCCACTCCAGCCCCTTGGAGCGGTGCGCGGTGAGGATCCGGACCGCCTCACCGTCCGGCGACTGTTCGGCGAGCGTGTCACCGGCGATCTCCTGGGACGCGATGTTGTCGACGAACAGGTCCGGCCCAGCTTGAGGCAGCCGGTCGACGAACCGTGCCGCATGGTCGAACAACGCGACGACCGCGTCGAGGTCACGGTCGGCCGCCGCGCCCCGGGTCCCGCCCTTTGCGCTCTGCTCCAGCAGGACGTCCGCCTGCCCGCTCTCCTCCCACACGGCCCAGAGGACGTCTTCCGCGGAACCGCCGTCGTGAACGCTGCGCCGCGCCACCTCGATGAGGCGGGCGACCCGTTCGGCCGGTGCGCGGACCTTCTCATGGATCAGAACCAGCTCGCGTGGGTCGTCCAGAGCGGCGACCAGCAACTCCCCTAGCGGCCGGTCCCCTCCCGACAGTTCCTCCAGGTCGCGCAGGGCCCGTTTCAACCGCCGCATGGCCAGCGCGTCGGCGCCGCCCAGGGGGCCCGTCAGCAGGTCTTCGGCGACGACGCCGTCCAGGAAGCCCTTCTTCAACGCCGCCCGCAACAACACCAGGAACGGACGGACGGCAGGCTCCCCCATCAGCGGAACCTCGTCACCCGCCACGACCACCGGCACGCCAGCCTGGGCCAGCGCACGCCGCAGGGCCGGGACCTGCCGCACGGCGCTGCGCACGAGCACCGCCATCCGTGACCAGGGGACGCCGTCGAGGAGATGCGCGCGACGAAGTTCGTCCGCGACGAGCGCCGACTCCTGGCTTTCGGAGTCGGCGATGACGGCGCGCACTTCACCGTCCTCAAGTGTCTCCAGGGGAAGCAGGGCCCGATGCTCCGCCGCCCCGGCCGACCCGGCGGGCAGGCGCCGCGCGATCCGCCGCGACGCCTTGAGGATCTCCGGCCCCATGCGGCGGCAGGTCCGCAGCGCCACGACGGGCGCGGGGTCGCCGTCCAGGGTGAGGAACCGGTTCGGGAACTCCTGGATGCCGCGCACGTCGGCTCCCCGGAACCCGTAGATCGACTGGTCCGGGTCGCCGACGACGACGAGGTCGCGTCCGTCGCCCGCGAGATGGTGCAGCAGCACTTCCTGCGCGGGGTCGGTGTCCTGGTACTCGTCCACGAACACGACGTCGTAGGCGTCCTGCTCCCGGATCCGGGTCTCCTCGTCCGCGAGCATGGCGGCGGCCACGTGGATCAGCTCGCCGTAGTCGTACGTCGGGACGGGATCGAGCGCGAACCGGTCCGCGTACCGTTCCATGAACTCGCCGATGGCGGGCCAGTCGTCGCGTCCGCGCATACGTCCGAGCGCGACGAGTTCGTCCCCGACGACCAGCCGTTCCGCCGCGCGCAGGGCGAAGTCACGAAGCTCTTCGGCGAACCCGCGTGTCGCCAGGGCGGCTCTCAACCGTTCCGGCCAGGCGCGTGCGCCGTCCGCCAGCTCCCCTTCCAGGAACCTCCGCACCTCCAGGAGTTGCTCCGGCCCCGACAGCAGCCGGGGTGCGGGGTCCTCGTCGAGCACCGCGTCGCGTCTGAGCAGCGCGTAGGCGTAGCTGTGGAACGTGAGCGCCAGCGGGGTCCGCGTCGTCCGCCGCAACCGCCCGGTGATCCGCTGCCGCAGCTCCCCCGCCGCCTTGCGGCTGAACGTGAGGACGAGCACGCGCTCCGGGTCGACGCCACGGTTCTCGATGCGGTCGACGACGGCCTCCACGATCGTCGTCGTCTTCCCGGTGCCGGGTCCCGCGAGCACCAGCAGCGGCCCGCCCGCATGGTCGACGACCCGCCGCTGCTGCTCGTCGAGCACAGGCGGAACGACCCGCGCGGGACCGGCGCGGCGAACGAGACGGTAGGAACCTGACGGCACAACAGGCTATTGGAACAGATCAGCGGGGCTGTTCTGGCCACAATGCACGCATGTCGTCAGAGAAACCACCGCGACGGCGGGTTACGACCGCCCGTCCCACCGGGCGCGCGCCATGTCGACACGGCGACCGTCGGGGCGCAGCGGCGTCCTCTCGGCGCGGTAGTTCTCGTGCGCCTCGACCTCGTGACCGCTCGCCGGGCTGCCGTCCGCCCGGACCACCCGCCACCACGGCACCGCGCCCCCGTAGAGGGCCATCACACGTCCGACCTGCCGGGGTCCACCGCGCCCGACCAGCTCGGCCACATCGCCGTAGGCGAGAACGCGGCCAGGCGGGATGCGCTCCACCGCGTCCAGGACGGCCTCGGCGTACTCATCGGGTTCCGACAACATCCGGAGATTCTCCCGCGCTCAGGACGTCCCGTCGGGCGGTCGGAACATCGGCGGGCGTCCCATCGGCGGCGCCCCCGGCGGAGGCGGACCCATCCGAGGCGGCGGAGGCGGCCCAGGCCGGTAACCGCCCATCGGCGGCACCATCGGCGGCCCCGGCGGCGGACCCATCGGCCCCATCGGCGGGCCGCCCGCGACACGCGGATGACGACGGCGGAAGGCCATCGCGACCGCCCCGCCCGTGACCGTTCCACCGAGCCCGACGAGCACCAGCCCGACGATCAGCGGCCGGACCCAGGCGGGTCGCGGAATGATCTGCACCGGCCCGGGATCGTCCCGCCCGAACCGCTGCCCGGCGGACTTGCCGCGCGTCCCGCCGGAGGCCCCGGCGAGGGCACCGGCCGCCGACAGCGCGCGGGCCGCGTGGACCTCGCCGAACCCGACCTCCGAGTCGTATCCGCCGGACGGCCTGTGCCGGGTGCTCTGGATCAACGCCTGCGCGACCAGCGCCGGGGACAGCTTCGGATACTTGGCGCGGACCAGCGCGGCGACGCCGGACACGAGCGCGGTGGAGTCGCTGGTGCCACGGCTGGCGAAGTACTGGCCGCCGGGCGCCGCGACGGGCACGTCCATCCCGGGAGCGGACAGCACCACCGAGTAGTTCCGGTTGGAGAACGGCGCGCGGGCGTGGCCGGGCTCCGTCGCCGCGACCGCGATGACCCCCGGATAGGACGCCGGGTACGAGTACGGCGCGTACCCGTCACCGTCCAGCTCGTCGGGATCATCACCGTCGTTCCCGGCGGCGGACACCACGACGACGCCCTTGTCGACGGCGTAGGCGATGGCCGCCCGCTCCTCGGCGACCTCGTGCTCCTTGCCGAGCGACAGGTTGATGACGGCGGCGCCGTGGTCGGCGGCGTAGCGGACGCCGCGCGCCACCGCCGTGTCGGCCCGTTCGGACCTCCGGTAGCGGGCGAAGCTCCGGTCCTCCGGCTCGCCGATGGCCCGGATGGCGAGGATGCGGGACTCCGGCGCGATCCCGATGATTCCGGAGCGGCGCCCGGGGCCGTGCCCGCGACCCGCGATCAGCGACGCCATCCCGGTCCCGTGCAGCCGCGCGGGCCTCGTGCCCGCGTCGATCTCGGCGAGCATGTTCGGGCCGGTGGTGACGGAACCCGCGAGGTCCGCCTGCCCGGCGTCGACACCGGAGTCGACGACCGCGACGGTCACGCCCCTCCCCCTGGTGACCTTCCAGGCGGCGTCCATGCCGAGGACGTTCAGGATGGGCTTCTGCCGGTCGCGGACGATGTCGGCGTGCGCGGGCACGGGCATCAGCCACGTCCCGGCCACCGCCACCGCGAACGCGCCGCCCGCCATCCGGACCGCACGCCGCGTCCCGGCCCCCGCCTCACGCCCCCGCATCCGTGCTCCCGTCAGCATTCCCACTCGGGACTGTCGCAGTCCGGCAGGGCCTTCGCCGACAGCGACCGCGCGACCGCGTGCCCGAGCTGCGGCGCCCCGACGAACGGCTCACCCGGCCGCTTCTTCTTGATCGCCGCGGCCGGGCGGCCGTCGGTCTGGCCCGACGTCGTCAGCACCACGTACGGGCCGCCGCGGTCGATGGTTCGGTCCTGCCGCGCCTCGTCGGTGAACCGGGCGGCGGCCGTCCCGGGGAACGCCGCCGCGTGGAGCGCCGGGCGGACCGTGCCCGTCCCGTCCGGGCCCTGCGCGCCGGGCAGCTCCTTGTATGCCCGGTCGGCCCTCCACGGATCGGGGAACACCACCACGCCGACCGTGGTGACGATGCCCTGAAGCTGGTCGACGTAGGTGGCGCGCAACACGGCGCGGCACCCGTGCCTGCCGATCGTCGTCACCATCTCCGTGTCGACGCCCTGCGCGCAGGCGGTGTCGGGGACGATGCCCATCCGCGTCGCGTACTCGCTGTGTCCCGTCACCGGCCGGTAGCTGATCCGCTCGGGGAAGATGCGGCTCGCGGGCCACGCCTGCCACCGGCGCGCGACCTCCTTGTTCGCGGCCTGTTGCAGCTCGGCGTTCGTGGGTTCGCGGTTCAGGGTCGCCCAGGCACCGGTGAGGGAGATTCCACTGGCGACCAGGTAACAGAAGGCGACGACGATCGCCACGACCATCCACTGCCGTCCCCGCAGCCCGAGCACCGTCGGCGGCGGCGGGCCCATGTGGGGGCCGGGAGGACGGGGCACCACACCGGGCGGGCCACCGGGCGGCCCGGCGGGCATGCCGAACTGCTGCGGGGGCCGCGGCGGATGCGGCTGCTGGGAGGGGGGCAGGAATGCCACAACAGCCAAGATTATCTGTGCTTCGCGACATTCCGCCCTGACATTGCGGTGAGGGGACGGTCCGGTGTGGGCGACGCCCGGGAATGCCGCAGCACATGGCAAGGTTGTGCGGTGAGAAGGACGAAAGACGTCCCCGCCCCAACTCGCGTCAGCACAGGAGCACCCACCGTGTCGTTGCCACCTCTGGTCGAGCCCGCAGCGGAGCTCACCCGCGACGAGGTCAACCGCTACTCGCGGCATCTGATCATCCCCGACGTGGGCATGTCCGGGCAGAAGCGCCTCAAGAACTCCAAGGTCCTGGTCGTGGGCGCGGGCGGCCTGGGCTCCCCCGCCCTGCTCTACCTCGCCGCCGCCGGAATCGGCACCCTCGGCGTGATCGACTTCGACGTCGTGGACGAGTCCAACCTCCAGCGCCAGATCATCCACCGCCAGTCGTCCCTCGGAAAGCCGAAGGTCGAGTCCGCCGCCGAGACCGTCCGTGAGATCAACCCGCTGATCGACGTGGTCGTGCACGACACCGCGCTCGACCGCGACAACGTCATGGACATCTTCTCCGGGTACGACCTGATCCTGGACGGCACCGACAACTTCGCCACCCGCTACATGGTGAACGACGCCGCCGTCCTGCTCGGCAAGCCGTACGTCTGGGGCTCCATCTACCGCTTCGACGGCCAGGCGTCCGTCTTCTGGGCCGAGCACGGCCCGTGCTACCGCTGCCTCTACCCCGAGCCCCCGCCGCCCGGGATGGTCCCGTCCTGCGCCGAGGGCGGCGTCCTCGGCGTCCTGTGCTCGTCGATCGGCTCCATCCAGGTGAACGAGGCCATCAAGCTCCTCACCGGCATCGGCGAGCCCCTCGTCGGCCGCCTGATGATCTACGACGCCCTGGAGATGAGCTACCGCTCGGTCAAGGTCCGCAAGGACCCGGAATGCGTCCTGTGCGGCAAGAACCCGACGCAGACCGAACTCCTCGAAGACTACGAGGCGTTCTGCGGCGCCATCTCCGACGAGGCCGCCGAGGCCGCCCAGGACTCCACGATCACCGTCCTCGACCTGAAGGCCATGCAGGACCGCAACGACGACATCTTCCTGGTGGACGTCCGCGAGCCCAACGAGTACGAGATCGTCTCGATCCCCGGGGCGACCCTCATCCCCAAGGGCGAGTTCCTGAACGGCTCCGCGCTGGAGCGCCTCCCCCAGGACAAGAAGATCGTCCTGCACTGCAAGTCGGGCGCCCGCTCCGCCGAGGCCCTGGCCGTGGTGAAGAACGCGGGCTTCTCCGACGCCGTCCACGTGGGCGGCGGCGTTCTGGCCTGGGTCAACCAGATCGACCCGTCCCAGCCGTCCTACTAGCCCCTTCGGCCCCCGGACCCCGCCAGGGACTCCGGGGGCCGACGATCATGTCGCCACGGCCCCAAGCGCCTGACAAAGTGGCCATGTGTCGAGAAATCCACAGACGTTCGGTGGGCGCCTCGCCGCTTGGCTGGTCCTCGGCGCCCTCACCTTCGGCGCCGGTGCGATCGCCCACTCGATGTACAACCAGGCGAAGCTGCGTCACCAGGTCGGACAAGGATCGGCGGGCACCCCTGGCACGGTCCACATCGACTACTGGATGAGCGGCAAGTCCTCGGGTTGCTACGGACGCTTCCGCCCCGGCACAGGCGAACCCCCCTCATCGACCGTCATCCGCATCAACGGCTTGAAACGCGACGCCTGCAAGCGCAACACCACGGCCCCCGCCCGCCTCCTCAAGGGAGACGGCGGCGGCTTCCTCAACACCAACGACCGCGACGAGGCGTTCACCGCCAACAGCAACGGCACCTGGCTCACCCACGCCAGCGTCGCCACCGTCTTCGCCATCCTGACCCTGATCCTTGGAATCCCCTGGGCCCTCCTCACCATGATGACCCCCTTGGCCGCCCTGACCAAAATCACTCGCAAAACCCGCGACCATTGACCGTTATCGCGAGGTTTCTCGACGGCCAACTGGCCGCGGACGCCAAATACGGCGGACAAATCGACTTGGACGAATGTCCTCCGTTGACACCGGCGCTCGATCGGCATCTGCGTTCCTGCGCGCGGCATGCGGCCCGGCCCCACGTCAACCAGGAGATCCGGGCCCGCGGCGCCCAACGCCCGGCGTTCCTCCGGCTGCTGGCGTACGTGTACGCCGCGATGCCCGGCTACCGGCCGTCCTGGCAGCCGGTCTTCACCGAACGCCGCGTCTCCGCCGACCCGGTCACCGGCCTTCTGCTGGAACGGTGGCGAACCGAGGAACGCCTGGCCCGCGAGGCCGCCGCCGAGTCCGGCCTGGATTTCTCCTGGCGGGAAGTCGACTGCCAGGACGGCCAAGGCCTGGTCATCGACGGTGAAGGTCGTCCTCTCTGGGAGGTCGCCGTCTATCCGGATCACGGCTTCGCGATCTCCCGATACGGCCCCGGACGCGTTCTTCGCGAATTGACGGCCCGCCGCGAGATACTGGCAAGTCTCGACCTATCGACAAAGGCCGACAAAGCCATTCTCCGACTCCTCGAAGAACCATATGGCGAGTAGTGTTCAGCGGCCGTGGAGGAGTATTTGGAGGAGGCGGCGGGGGCGTTTGCGGTGCCAGGTGGTGCGTTCGTTGGATTCGGGGAACGGCTCGTTGGGGGTGGGGACGTCGAGGAAATCGCAGAGTGGGGGCCAGCCCTGCCTGACGTCGAAGATCAGGAGTCGGTCGGGTGGGATTGCGGCCTTCACCTCGGCGATGTGGCGGTCGAAGACGGTGAGGACGTGGTCGCGGTCGTCGATGCGGCCGTCGAAGACGCGGTCCATGATGGTCGCTCGGGCCATGCGGGGGTAGAGGGCGAAGTCCGGTGAGCGTCGCGCCACCAGCCACCGGACGAGTCGGCGATGGAGTGGCGGTCGGTGGTGTTCCGCCAGGGCGCGGGCGAAGATGGTGGACGCGACGCTGTCGTACCAGCGTTCCCTGTCTCGGATGGTGAGGATCACCTTGGCGTTCGGGTAGTGGGCGGCCAGTTCGCGCCAGTAGGAGGCGGCGGGCCAGTCCAGGGCCGACTGGAAACCGGTGAAGATCTCGTCCCAGTCGGGTGGGCGGCACTCGCCGATGTCGAGCCACTGGCGGACGCGGTGGGGCTCGGCGATGACGGTGGACATGTGGTAGCAGGGGCCGAGGTCGAGTCGTTCCAGTGCCGCCTTCAGTGAGGCGGTGCCCGTCCGGCCGAAGCCTGCGCCGATCACCTGCATCAGCGTCTCCGTTTCTCTTATCGATTTCTTATGAGGGCCGCCTAGCTTGAGGTGGGACGACCGAATTGTGAGCGGAATCGAGGAGCGGGGCAATGAGGCTCTTTCCCGGATCTCTTCTGGACGCGCTACGGGAATCGCCCGGATCGGCCGCGTTCGAGCACGGCGGCCGAGTGGTCACACGCGCCGAGTTGTCGCAGCTCATCGGCAGGTTGGCGGCGGGGATGCGGGATGCGGGCCTCGGGCCGGGCGACGGTCTCGCGATCCGTACTTCGGTGTCGCCGGAGGCGTTCGCCGCGCACATCGCGGCGCATGTGGTCGGGTGCCGCGTCGTGGGTGTGCGGCCCGGGTACGCGGCGGGGCAACTCGCGCATGTGCTCGGGATGGGCGTCGACGCCGTGCTCGTCGACGCGGAGGCCGCGACGGCCGGTCTGTTCGAGGCGGCGGGTCCGGTGCGGCTGTTTTCGCTCGGGCCGTGCGAGTCGGCGCGCGACCTGTTGGACGGTTCGAGTGAGGGGACGCTCGACATCACGGCTCGTCCCGACGATGTGGCCCTGCTGGCGTTCACGAGTGGGAGCACGGGACGGCCGAAGGGGTGCGCGACCACCTACCGGGCGCTGAGTGAGCACTGGGCGTGGCAGCCGCGCGTGTGGGGGCCGGTCGCCGCGGGCTTCGCGGAGGCGTTCGAGCGGTATCTGCTGTTCGGCACGCTGGCCAGCATGGTGGTGTTCGAGTTCCTGGCGCCGTGCCTGCTCGGCGGCGGCACCGCCGTGATCCCCGAGGACGATGGGCGTCCCGTGTTCCCGTACGCGATCGAGCGGCACCGGATCACCGGGTCGATCATCACCGTGCCGAAGCTGGGGCGGATGCTCGACCTGCTGCGGGACGACCCGGTCGACGTGCGGAGCCTGCGGGCGCTGATGGTGTCGGGGTCGCCGCTGAGCCCGCCCCGGCTGGCGGAGGCGGTGCGGCGGCTCGGGCCCGTCGTCCACAACGGATACGGGCAGACGGAGACCGGTTCGGTGTCGATGCTGACGCCCGCCGACATCGCGGCGGGCCGTCTGGCGTCGGTCGGACGCCCCCACCCGGGTGTGGAGATCCGCGTGCGGGACGAGCGCGGCCGGGTTCTCCGGCGAGGCCGGACGGGCGAGATCTACGTCCGCGCCCCGTACGCGATGGCGGGCTACTGGGGCGACCCGGTGGAGAACCGGGACACGGTACGGGACGGCTGGGTGCGCACCCGCGACCTCGGCCACCTCGACCGGAACGGGTACCTGCACCTCGACGGCCGCGCCCGCGACGTGATCATGGTGAACGCGATGGTGGTCTACGCGGGCCCGATCGAGCGGGTGCTGGCCCGGCATCCGGACGTCGCCGAGGCGTTCGTGGTGGGAGCGCCCGACGAGCGGACCGGGGAGGCCGTGCACGCGTTCGTCGTCCCGGCGGTCGGCCGGTACCCGGACGGGACGGCGCTGAAGGAGATGGCCGCGCTCGTCCAGGAGGAACTCGGCGAGGACTCCGTCCCGCAGACGATCACCGCCGTGCCGGTGGTGCCGACCGCCGCCAACGGCAAGCCCGACAAACGGGCCCTGCTGCACCGCCACCGTCCGGGTTTCTGATCAACCTCTGAGAATCGGGGCCTTCACTTGGGTTGAGCATTCAATCATCTCGTCGCCTGCGGAGGGTGTCATGGCGAGTCGATCCCTGGACCACCTGATCATCGGCGCGGGACCGGCCGGTCTCCAACTGGGCCACCTGCTCCAGAAGTCCCGGCGCGACTATCTGATCCTGGAGGCGGGCGACGCTCCCGGCACGTTCTTCCGGACATTCCCCCGCCACCGCACGCTCATCTCCAGCAACAAGAAGCACACCGGGATGGACGACCCGGAGCTGAACCTGCGCATGGACTGGAACTCCCTCCTGTCCGACGACCCGGAGCTGCTGTTCACCCGCTACAGCGACCGGTACTTCCCCGCCGCCGACGACATGGTCCGCTACCTCGGCGACTACGCCGAGCGCTGCCGCCTGAACATCGCCTACGGCATCCGGGCCACGCATGTCACCCGGACCTCCAAAAGTCGGTTCCGGGTCACCTGCGACACCGGCGACACGTACGAGGCGAAACGGCTGATCGTCGCGGCGGGCTTCACCCGGCCGAACGTCCCGCCGATCCCGGGCATCGAGACCGCCGACCTGTACGGCGAGCACTCCACCGACCCCGCCGAGTACGTCGACAAGCGGGTGCTGATCATCGGGAAGGGCAACTCGGCGTTCGAGACGGCGGAGAACCTGATCGAGTCGGCCGCGGTGATCCACGTGGCCGGGCCCCGCTCCCTCCGGCTCGCGTGGCGGACGCACTTCGTCGGGCACGTGCGCGCCGTCAACAACAACTTCCTCGACACCTACCAGCTCAAGTCGCAGAACGCGATCCTGGACGGCGAGGTCAGACGCATCGAGCGGCGGCCGGACGGCGGCTACCTCGCCACGGTGGCGTTCGTCCGCGCGGACGAGGTCACCAAGGACATCCCCTACGACCGGGTGATCGTCTGTACGGGCTTCCGGGTGGACGCCTCGATCTTCGACGAGTCCTGCCGCCCGGAGCTGACGATCAACGAGCGGTTCCCGGCGCTCACCCCCGCCTACGAGTCCGTGAACGTCCCGGACCTGTACTTCGCCGGGACGCTGACGCAGTCCCGCGACTTCAAGCGCGGCACGAGCGGCTTCATCCACGGTTTCCGGTACGGGACGCGGGCGCTGCACCGCGTCATGGAGTACCGCTACCACGGCGCCGAATGGCCGGGCCGGACGCTCACCGCCGACCCGCGGGACCTCTCGGACGCGGTGCTCGCCCGGGTCAACCGCAGTTCGGCGCTGTGGCAGCAGTTCGGCACGCTCGCCGACGTGATCGTCCTGGACGCGGCGGGCGGCGCGCGCTACCTGGAGGAGCTGCCCGCCGACTTCCGGGACGCGCCCGTCTCCGACGCCGGTCCCGGCGGCCACTTCACGATCACCCTGGACTACGGGCCGGACCACGACAAGGTCGACCCGTTCGACGTGTCCGTCACGCGGATCTCGCAGCGCGACGCGGGCCGCGCGCACGAGGGCCACTACCTGCATCCGATCGTCCGGCATCATCGGGGCGGCGCGGTGACGGCCGTCCATCACGTGACCGAGAACCTGGAGAACGACTGGACGTCCGAGGACGTCCACGCCGGGCCGCTGCGGGAGTTCTTCGCCCGGCGGACCGCGTCCACCCCGGTGTGACCGCCATGCGGTCACCCGCCGACGTGCGCGGGTTCGAGGCCGTCGCCCGCGAACGCCTCGACCCGGCGCACTACGACTTCTTCGCGGGCGGCGCCGGGGACGAGATCACGCTGCGCGCCAACGAGGCCGCGTTCGGACGGCTCGCGCTGCTCCCCCGCGTCCTGCGCGGCACCGACAAGCCGGAGCTGGACGTCACGCTCCTCGGCTGCCGCGCGTCGCTGCCGGTCCTGGTGGCGCCGACCGCGTTCCACCGGCTCGCCGACCCGGAGGGCGAGCGGGCCACGGCACGGGCCGCCGCCACCGCCGAGACGATCATGATGGTGAGCATGGCGTCGACGGTCGCCGTCGGGGACGTCGCGGCCGCCGCGCCCGGCGCCCGATTGTGGTTCCAGCTGCACGTCCAGCCGGACATGGCTTTCACCGAGACGCTCGTCCGGCGCGCGGAGGCCGCGGGATGCGGCGCGCTCGTCGTCACGGTCGACGCGCCGGTCTTCGGCAGGCGCGGCCGGGACGAGCGCAACGGCTTCCACGACCTGCCCGACGGCCTGTGCTGCGAGAACATGCGGGACGGCGACCGTGTCAGGCCCATCGAGTTCTCCCCCGCGATCTCGTGGGAGCACATCGGCCGCCTCACCGAACTGACCTCGCTCCCGATCGTGCTGAAGGGGATCCTGCATCCGCGGGACGCCCGGACGGCCCTCGACCACGGCGTCTCCGCGCTGATCGTCTCCAACCACGGCGGACGGCAGCTCGACACGGCCCCCGCCACGGTCGACGTCCTGCCGGAGGTCGCCGCCGCGGTCGCGGGGGCGGTGCCGGTGCTGCTGGACGGCGGCGTCCGGCGCGGCACCGACGTGTTGAAGGCGCTGGCGCTCGGCGCGGACGCCGTCGCGGTCGGGCGGCCGGTCCTGTGGGGCCTTGGCGCGGACGGCGAGAGGGGGGTCGTCCGCGTCCTCGACCTGCTACGGGCCGAGATCGAGGACGCGCTGGCCCTGTGCGGCGTCGCGTCCGTCCACGACCTCGAACCGGGCATGGTGAGGCGGGCATGGTGAGGGGCGTAGCGCTCGCCGCGCTCGCCGGGGCCGCTGGTCTGGTGAGCCTGCCGTGGTGGCTGCCCGACCGAATCGTGGCGTTGCGCGGATGGCTGTTCGCCCGCGTCAACGGTAACGAGGGCATCGCCGTCCCCGGCGACCTGGTCGGCGTCGAGGAGTTCAGGGACGTCTACTCCCACCCGGCGGCGGGTGGCCGCAGCAGGGGCGCCGCGCTGTCGGACCTGTTCTGGTACTGGCTGTCGCCCGGCGCGCACGTCCACCAGGAGCATCTGGAGGCGGGCGACCGGTACGACGAGGTGGCCCGTGCGACGCGCCGGTTCCTCGCCGTCCCGCGGGCGGAGGCCGAGGACCTGACGGTCCGCTGCGTCACCCGCGTCCTCCGCGAGCGGCTCCCGCGCGGGGACGCGGCGCGGCTCGTCCGGCTCCGCGACCTGATGATGCCGGTCTGGGCGGAGTTCTACTACGAGCTGGTGTTCGGTGAGCCGTGCCCGCGCCCGGCACGCGACCTGATCGTCGGGAACGCCGACGACGTCGTCACCGCGCTGAAGTGCTGCGGGCTCCGCCACATGGAACGCCGCCACCGGCTGACCCGCTACCTCGCCGGGCGCCTCACCGACGTCCGGCATCCGCTGCCCGCGGGCCTTTCGGACGAGGAACGCGCCTACTACCTGCAAGGAACGTTCTTCAACACCGCGGTCGTGCAGATGTCGGAGGCGATGGCGCACCTGCTGATGGTCCTCGCCCGGCACCCGGAAGCGGCGGCGACCGCGCTCACCGGCGACGAGCGCGCGTTCGACCGGGTGCTCCAGGAGACGATGCGGCTCTACCCGCTGTTCGGGGTCGCGCACCGCATCACCACCGGGGACATCGGTCTCGCCGACGGGACGACGATCCCGGAGGGGTCGGTGCTGTGCTTCGGCTACCCCGAGTTCCACCGCGCCGGGTTCGCCGACCCGGACCGGTTCGACCCGGAGCGGTTCCGGAACGGTCCCGCCGCCAAGGACCTGAACCACATCCCGTTCGGCGTGGCGGCGAACCGGCCCTGCCCCGCCTGGCGGCTCGCGCCGATCACGATGCGGGTCGCGGCGCGGGAGATGCTGCGCCGGTACTCGCTCGCCACGTCCGCGTCGCACACCAGGTCGATGCCCAACCGGGGGCCGTGCCTGCTCGTCCCCCGCCACACCACGCCCCGCCAAACCACGCCCCGCCACTCCTCGCACCGGCGCGCGGCCCTGCTGTTCCTGCGCGCCCGCGACCGGTTCGAGGACGTGTGGCGCGGCGTCGTCCAGCTCGTCCTCGGCACCTACATGGTCTGGGACGCGCGCAGGCAGCGGCTCTGCGAACGCCATTTCGCACACTTGGAGGACAGTCATGCTCCCTCTCGCAGCGGCCCCCGCTGAGGACCCCAACCTCGCGCTGACCCTGAAGGTGCTCCCGGCCCTCGTCGTCATCCTCGTCGCCGCGGGCGTGTGCGGGCGCCTGGCCCGGACGGTCGGGCAGCCGCGCGTCCTCGGCGAGATGGTCGCCGGGGTCCTCCTCGGCCCGACCCTGTTCGGGCAGGTGTGGCCGGACGCGCAGGAGAAGGTGTTCCCCGGCGAGGTCGTCCCCGTCCTGTACATCGTGAGCACCATCGGGTTGACGCTCTACATGTTCCTCGTCGGCGCGGGCCTGGACCACGGGTCGCGGACGCCGGGCGAGGGGCGGCGGGCGCCGGTGCTGGCGCTGGCGGGGATCGTGCCGTCGCTCATGCTCGGCTTCGCCGTCGGCGCCGCGCTGTGGGGCACGCTGTCCCGCGACGACGTCGGCCGGTGGGAGTTCGCGCTGTTCGTCGGCGGCGCGTTGTCCCTGACCGCGTTCCCGATGCTGGCGAGGATCCTGTACGAGCGTGGCCTGGAGAACGCGCCGCTCGGGCGGCTGTCGCTGCTGGCCGCGTCGATCGACGACGCGGCGGCCTGGTGCCTGCTCGCCGTCCTGTCGGCGTGGCATCTCGGCACGGGCCCGGACGCGGCGCTCCGCACGATCGTGCTCGCGGGCGTGTTCGCGGCGGTGATGCTACTGGTGGTGTCCCGGCTGCTGCGTCCGCTGGGCCGGGAGGTCGCCCGGACGGGTTCACTCGGCCCGACCGCGCTGTACATCGTCGTCATCGTGCCGTTGACGGCGGGCTGGATCACCGACTGGATCGGTGTCTACTCGGTGTTCGGCGGGTTCGTCGCGGGTCTGGCGATGCCCCGCGACCGGGCGTTCCGCGAGGCGCTGCACGCGAAGACGATGGGGATCGTCTCGACGCTGCTGCTGCCGGTGTTCTTCGCCTTCTCCGGGTTGAACACCGAGCTCGGCGGCATCACCGGCGCCACCATGCTGCTCTCGTTCGCCGCGATCATCACGGCGGGTTTCTGCGGGAAGTACTTCGGCTGCGCGCTGGCGATGCGGGGGCTCGGGTTCGGGTGGCGTGACTCCTACGCGGTCGGCGGGCTGATGAACGCACGCGGCCTGATGATCCTGATCTTCATCAACATCGGGCTGGCCCAGGGCATGATCACGCGGGAGCTGTTCGCGATGCTGGTGCTCGTCGCCGTCATCACCACCGCGGCGGCCGTCCCGCTCTACCGGCTGGCGCTGCCGGACCGGCTGGAACGCGCCCGCGTCCCCGACGACCCGGAACCTGTTCCCCGGGCCGCCTGACGCGGGGGGCGACGCTGGTGCAAGACGAGCGATCCACCGATTCGGTTCAAATTTAAAGAAAGTTGTCCACTAGTGTCCGCGTCTCTGGTGGGACGGGGGCGACGGTGGGAGCGTGGGATCGTGGCCGATTCAACGGGCCCCGGCGACCCGCCACGCCGGCTGTTGATCGTCGAGGACGACCGCGAGCTCGCCCGGATGCTCGCCGCCCTGTTCGTCGAGCAGGGTTACGCGGTCGAGCTCGCCGCCGAGGGCCAGCGCGGACTTCACCTCGGGCTGAGCAGGAACTACGACGCACTGATCATCGACCGTGGGCTGCCCGTGCTCGACGGTGTCGAGCTGGTCCGCCGCCTGCGCGGCCGGGGCGTCACCGCGCCCGCGCTCGTGCTGACCGCGTTCGGTTCGCTCGCCGACCGGGTCGCCGGGCTCGACGCGGGCGCCGAGGACTATCTCGTCAAACCGTTCGAGATCGACGAGTTGCTCGCCCGGGTGCGGGCGCTGCACCGCCGCCATCTGGACCGCGCGCAGGTGCTGCCGCTCGGCGCGGGACGGCTCGACCCGCGGTCCCGGCTGGTGAGCCTGCCGACCGGCGAGCATGTGGCGCTGTCGGGACGGGAGGCGCGGCTGCTGATGGCGCTCGCGACCCGTCCGGGGCAGGTGCACACGCGGGCGTCGCTGCGGCAGCGCGTGTTCGACGAGGCCCGAACGGAGTCGATCGTGGACACCTACGTCTACTACTTACGCAGCAAGCTGGGCGCGGACGTCGTGCGGACCGTGCGCGGCGTGGGCTACCGGCTGGGCGAGCTGTGAACGGCCGTCCCGCCCGGGACCCGGACCGGCGGCTGCTGACCGAGGCCCGCGGCGACGTCACCGTCCAGGTCGCGGGCGCCGCCGTCCTGCTGTTGGGGACGCTCGGCACGGTCGTCTACCGCACGGCGGCGACCGGCCTGGACGCGCCCGCGCGGCGCAGGCTCCTGTGGACGCTCGCCGTGGCGGAGGCCGCGGCCCTGCCGGTCGCGCTGCTGACCGGCCGCGCCATCGCCGACCGGACGCTCGCGCCGCTGGACGAGGCCCTCGCTCGGCGGCGGCGGTTCGCGGCGGACGTCGGCCACGAGCTGCGCGCCCCCCTGACCCGCCTGCACACCCGCGCGCAGCTCACCGCCCGGCGGCTGCGGAGCGGAACGGACGTCACCGCGGACGTGGACCGCCTCGTCACCGGCACCCGGCAGCTCGGCGAGGTCGTCGAGGACGTGCTGGCGTCGGCGCTGCCGCCGGGGCGGGGTCCGGCCGTCCTCGCCCCCGTCGACCTCGGCACGCTCGCCCGGGAACTGGCCGCCGCTGAGTCGGCACGGGCGCTGGAACGCGGCGTGACGATCGAGGTCACCGGGCCCGACCGGGGGCCCGTCGTCCTGGGACGGGAGACGGCGTTGCGGCGCGTGCTGTCCGCGCTGGTCGACAACGCGCTCGGCCACACGCATCGAAACGGGCGCATACAGATGGCGCTGTCGCGCACACCGGCACTGGTGGAGTTGACCGTCCGCGACGACGGCGACGGCTTCGACCCGCGCGACGCGGGGCGCCTGTTCGACCGGTTCGCCAGCGGGCGGAGCGGCGGTCACGGCCTCGGTCTCGCCCTGGCCCGGGAGGTGGTGGAGGGCCTCGGCGGCGCCCTCACCGCCGTGGGCGGCCCGGGTGCCGGAGCGGCGTTCACGATCAGCCTTCCGACCGACCCGCGCGGTCGGACGGGTGGTGCTCGGGCGGACTGTAGGTCAGGCCGAGCGTGCCGGAGACCTCTCTGAGCATCAACTCGAACATGGGCTCGGCGTCGTCCAGCGAGAAGTCCAGGTGGCCGAAGGCCTCCAGGCTGACGCCGCCCTGCAACCTGATCCAGCACTTGAGGAACTGCTGAATCACGCCGAGCGGCAGCTCCACGCCGATCTCGTCGCGGTAGCGGCGGAGCTGCGGCCTCAGGACGGGGTCGATCTCGTCGTCGGCCGGGATGGGGAACGGCTTCTTCCTCCACAGCTCCAGGAACAGGTTCATGAACGTCCAGCCGAACCTGCGGGCGCACTCCTCGGCGAAGTCGGCCCTCTCCTGGTCCGTCGCGCGGCCGCGCACGGGCGCCCCGAACAGCAGCCCGTACTCGCGGGGATGCGACAGGGCCCAGCGCCGGAACTGGCGTGACACGGCCAGGAACTTGCCGCTCATGTCGCCCGGCGTGACCTGGTGGATGGCGTCGTGCAGCTCGCCGGTCAGCTCGGTGAAGATGTCGCCGACGACGTGCCGGAGCAGTTCGCCGTGGCTGTCGAAGTAGCGGTAGAGCGCCGGGGCCGTCATGCCCATCTCCCGGGCGATGGCCCGGAGCGTCACCGCCTCGGGGCCCTGCTCGACAAGGATCCGCCGGGCCGTCTCGGAGATCTCCCTGACCGTCGCCGCCCGCAGCCGGTCACGCCGGGATTCCACAGCGTCGCCCCTCCTCTCGTGGTCCGCGGTTCCGCTCACCGGTCCCCCCGCATGATTCCTCAAGAACACCCTTGACGACAGCGAACGACGTATGCATAGTTAACAGCGTTCTCAGTTTACATCGTTCACTACGGTGACGGGAAGTCACACTGCGTGCCGAACAGGCAGGAGGAACGGGATGTTCGAGCGATGGGGACGATGGGTCCATCGGCGCCGCAGATGGGTCCTCGCCGTCGCGGGCGCGGCGCTGGTCTTCGCCGGCGTGTGGGGAACGGGCGTCTTCGGCGCGCTGGCGTCGTCCGGCGGCTTCGGCACGCCCGGCAGCGAGAGCGCCGCGGCGGCCGAGATCGCCGAGCGCGACCTCGGCCACGACGCGGCGGACGTCGTGATCCTCTACCAGGGCCGCAGCATGACCGTCGACGACCCGCGGTTCCGCGCCTCGGTCGAGCGGGCGCTCGGCGCCCTGCCCAAGGACAGGATCGCCGGCACGGCCACCTACTGGTCGACCGGCTCGCCGCAGTTCGTCAGCGACGACAAGACGGCCACCTACGCGGTCCTGCGGCTCGCGGGCGCCGACGAGGCCGCCCGCCAGGACGGCTACGAGGCGATCAGCGACGATCTCACCGACGTCGGCGGCGGGCTCACCGCCAAGGTCGGCGGGAGCATCGGCACGGAGACCGCCGTCAACGAGCGCGTCTCGTCCGACATCGCCCGCGCCGAGAGCCTGGCCATGCCCGTGCTGCTCGTCCTGCTGGTGCTAATCTTCGGTGGGCTGGTCGCGGCGAGCCTGCCGCTGCTGATCGGGGGCTTCGCGATCCTCGGCTCGTTCACCGCGCTGCACGCGCTCACCTATGTGACCGACGTGTCGATCTTCGCGGTGAACATCACCACCTTCCTCGGGCTCGGCCTCGCCATCGACTACGGGCTGTTCATGGTGACCCGCTTCCGGGACGAGTCCAGGAAGGCCGGCGTCACCCCCGAGGACGCCATGGCCACGACGATGGCCACGGCCGGACGCACCGTCGCCGTCTCCGGCGTCACCGTCGCCGTGTCGCTGTCCGGGCTGCTGCTGTTCGACCAGGCCTTCCTCGTCTCGATGGGCTACGGCGGCATCGCGACCGTGATCGTCTGCATGGTCGGCGCCCTGACCGTGCTGCCCGCGATGCTGGCCGTCCTCGGCCCGAAGGTGAACGCGCTGTCGGTCCGCGGGCGCCGGGGCCGCCGCGCCCGGGCCGCGGGTGCCGAGAGCCGGTTCGACGCCTGGTGGGGACGGCTCGCGCTCAGCGTCATGCGCCGCCCGATCACCTACATCGTCGCCACGTTCGCGCTGCTCATCGCGCTCGGCCTCCCGTTCCTGCACGTCAACTGGGGCGGCCTGGACGCCAGGGTGCTGCCCGAGGGAACCGACGCCCGGGTCGTCGCCGAGACGCTGGAGACCCGGTTCCCGCGCAACTCCACCACCCCGATCGAGGCCGTGGTGACGGGGACGTCCGACCAGGCCGCGGTTCAGGCGTACCGGGGCCGCCTGGACGCGGTGCCCGGAGTCACCGCCGCCACCGTGACCGGCGCCAAGGACACCACGACGCGGATCGCGCTGCGCTACGACGTCGACCCGAACTCCGACGCCGCCCGCGACCTCGTCCAGCGGGTGCGGGACGTGCCCGCCCCGCCCGGCGCGCAGGCCCGGGTCGGCGGCGACACCGCCGAGGTCGTCGACCAGCTCGACAGCATCGGCTCGACCCTGCCGTGGCTCGCCCTGTTCGTCGGCGGCGCGACGTTCGTCCTGCTCTTCCTGGCGTTCGGGTCGATCCTGCTGCCGCTGAAGGCGATCTTGATGAACATGCTGTCGCTGTCGGCCACGTTCGGCATCGTCGTGCTGATCTTCCAGGACGGGAACCTGTCCGGGGCGCTGGACTTCACCGCGACCGGCAACCTCAGCCCGGCCATGCCGATCCTGATGCTGGCCATGCTGTTCGGCATCTCGATGGACTACGAGGTGTTCCTGCTGTCGCGGGTCAGGGAACAGTACGACAAGACCGGCGACAACACGGCCTCGGTCGCCGCGGGCGTGCAGCGGACCGGCGCCATCATCACCAGCGCGGCGTTGCTGTTCATCATCGTGATCGGCGCGTTCTCCACGTCCGGCATCACGTTCATCAAGATGACCGGCGTCGGCATGGCGATCGCGATCCTGCTAGACGCGACCGTCGTGCGGGCCCTGCTCGTGCCCGCGACGATGCGGGTGATGGGCCGCGCGAACTGGTGGGCGCCCGGACCGCTCGGCAGGCTCTACAGCCGGTTCGGCATCCGTGAGGGCGGCGACGCGCCCGACCCGGCGCCGCGACCCCCGCTGGAGCCCGTGGCCTGACCCGGACGTCCGCACGCTCATCTCCGCATATCAGTGCCCCGGTCCTCGCGAGGGCCGGGGCACCGATATGCGCAAACCGCTTGTGATCCGCCACACCCGCCAGGACACTGAATCCAATTCCACCCCCCGCCGCGCCCTTTTTTGTGCGCGCTCTTGTGCATTCGGAGGAGTCATGTCCGCGCAGGTGATCACCGAAGGGGAGGAGGCGCTCGGGCACCTGGAGCGCCTCACCGTCGAGCTGCGTGACCGCGGCTGGACGGTCGAGGTCGCCGCTCCCCACGACCGCCGCCCGTCCGCGATCGTCGCCGACCCGCGGACCCCGAACCTGAACGACGGCGTCATCGCCGCGCAGGAAGGCCCGGACGGCTCCTGGGCGTACTTCTACGCCTGGGGCGAGCGGATCGCGTCCTGCGCCGACCCGTCCGCCGCGGCGACGGCGCTCGGCCGCGTCCGCGACGCACGCCGCGACGGCTGAACCGTTCGGCGCACCGGAACGACCTCTCACCGCACCCGTGGGTGAGATGTCCGGCCCGGTGGGGATGATCGTGAGTCACCGACCGCGGGGGACCGGTCCGCACCGGTGCCCCGCGACCGCTCCCGCAACAGAAGAAGGACGTCATGCGAACAACCGCCCTCGCCGCCCTCAGCCTGGCGGCGGCCGGAGCCGTGCTCGTTCCGCTCGCGACCCCCGCCTCGGCCCGTCCCGACAAGATCGTCGTCAATGGCCCGACCTACGTCTACGACCAGGCGTACAAGGACGTCAAAACCAAGATCACGGTGCAGCGCACGAAGGACACGACGAGCGTGCTGCTCCAGGCGTCGGGCTTCCCCGCCGAGGCCGCCGGCAAGACGTTCGGCGTCCACGTGCACGTGAACCCGTGCGGGCCGAAGGGCGAGGACGCGGGACCGCACTACATGAACCCCGACGGCTCCCACGACCTGCCGATGGAGCAGATGGAGATCTGGCTCGACGTCACGGTCGCCAAGGACGGCACCGGCCACTCCGGTGACACCGTGCCGTGGAGGGTCGCCAAGAAGGCGGCCGGTTCGGTCATCATCCACGCCCTGCCCACCGACCCCAAGACCGGCGGCGCCGGGGCACGGAACATCTGCACCACCGTTCCGTTCTAGCGGAGCCCGTCGAGCCGCCGCGGTCCTGACCCTCGCGGCGGAACACGTCGACGCGCGGCCGCGGGGCGACCTGTGGCGGGGTCAGGCCGACTTGCGGCCGCGGCTCTTCGCCGGCTCCTTCTTCGAGCCGGACTTCGACGACGACCCGCGCCCGGCGGGCTTCTTCTCCCCCGACCTCCCGGACGCGGCCCCGCCCTTGCCGCCCTTGCCACCGCCCTTGGCGGTCTCCCTGGCGGTCTCCTTGGTAGCGTCCCGCTCGCCGCGGCTCTTCTTCGCCGCCTCGACACTGGCGCGCAGCGCGCTCAGCAGGTCGGCCGCCGGTTCCTCCGCGGCCTCCTCGGCGGGACGCGCGACCTCCCGGCCCTCGACCTTGGCGTCGATCACCGCCTGGAGCGCCTCCCGGTAGGCGTCCTTGTACTCCGACGGGTCGAACTCGCCCTCCATGGACTCGATCAGCGACGTCGCCATCGACAGTTCCTGCTTGCGGACCTCGATGTCCTCGTCCAGGAACGGGAAGTCGGGGGTGCGGACCTCGTCCGGCCACAGCATCGTCTCCAGCACGAAGACGCCGCCGCGCACCCGCAGCGTCGCCAGCGACTCCCGCTGCCGGATCGCGATCTTGACGATGGCGACCTGCCCGGACTCCTCCAGCGCGTCCCGCAGCAGAACGTACGGTTTGGCGCCCTGCGCGTCGGGCTCCAGGTAGTACGACTTCGCGAAGTAGATCGGGTCGACCTCCTCCTGCTCCACGAACTGGAGGACGTCGATACGGCGGCTGGACGACAGCGGCAGGTCGGCGAAGTCCTCGTCGGTGAGCACGACCATCTCACCGCTCGGCAGCTCGAACCCCTTCGCGATGTCGGAGTACGGCACCTCCTCGCCGTCGGCCGTGCACACCCGCTTGTACTTGATGCGCGCCCCGTCCGTGCGGTGCACCTGGTGGAAACTGACGTCCCTCTGCTCGGTCGCCGAATACAGCTTCACCGGTATCGTCACCAGCCCGAACGAGATGGCGCCCTTCCAGATACTGCGCATGACCAGTCCCTACCCAGCGGGTTCCTGCCCCTAGCCTCGCGATATCGCCCGATTTCGCGCCACCGGGGCTCCTTGATCCTTTGCCATGCGGCGGTATCGGGTAAGACGGCGGTATGACCATGCCGTGGCCCGTTGAGCCGATGATGGCCGCCACCGGAGACCTCCCCTCCGACGGCGAGAAATGGGGTCTGGAGCTGAAATGGGACGGCGTCCGCGTCCTGTCGCACGTCTCCGCGGGGGGCGTGCGGGCCTGCGGGCGCCGCGGCGGGGACGTCACCGGCCGCTATCCCGAGCTCTCCGCCCTGGCCGACCTTCTCCCCCACCACGACGTGATCCTGGACGGCGAGGTCGTCGCCTTCGAGGAGGGACGACCCAGCTTCGAACGACTCCAACGCCGCATGCACGTGGCCCACCCCGACCCGAGACTGATCCGCGAGGTTCCCGTCCGCTACGTCGTCTTCGACGTCCTCTACCTGGACGGGCACTTCCTCTACGACATGCCGTACGCGCAGCGCCGCACCGTACTGGCCGAACTCGACCTGGCGGGCTCCGGGCCCGTGGAGGTGCCCCCCTACCTGCACGGCGGCGACACCGCCCAGGTGGACGAACTCCTCGACTTCACCCGCGAGCAGCACCTGGAGGGGCTGCTCGCCAAACGCCTGAACTCCCCCTACCGTCCCGGCCGCCGCGTCGACTTCTGGCGCAAGGTGAAGAACTTCCTGACCCGCGAGGTCATCGTCTGCGGCTGGAAGCCCGGCAAGGGACGCCGCGAGGGCGGCGTCGGCTCGCTGCTGCTCGGCGAGTACGACGTGAAGGGCCTGCTCGGCTTCGTCGGGCATGTCGGCACCGGTTTCAGCGACCGTGCCCTCGACGAGCTGTACGAGACGCTGTGGCCGCTGCGCCGTCCCACCAGCCCCTACGACGAGCCCGTTCCGCGCGAGTTCGCCCGCGACGCCCAGTGGGTCGAGCCGCGGCTCGTCGGCGAGGTCGCCTACAGCGCCCGGACCAGGGACGGCCGCCTGCGGTTCCCGTCCTGGCGCGGTCTTCGCGACGACAAGGACCCCCTGGAGGTCACCAGTGAAGAGTGAGCCTGAGAGTGAGAGTGACGCGTGACCTCGAAGCGCACGAACGTGGAGGTCGATGGACGGCAGGTGTCGCTGTCCAACCTCGACAAGAACCTGTATCCCGAGTTCACCAAGGGCGAGGTCATCGACTACTACGCCCGTATCGCCCCCGTGATGCTGCCGCATCTGAAGGACCGCGCCGCGACCCGCATCCGCTGGCCGGACGGCGTGGACGGCGCCAAGTTCTTCGAGAAGAACGCGCCGTCCCACACCCCCGACTGGGTCCGGACGGCGACGATCCCGACGCCCGGCAGTTCCACGGGCCGCGACACCCTCGACTTCGTCGTCGTCGACGACCTGCCCACGCTCGTGTGGTGCGCCAACCTCGCCGCGCTGGAACTGCACGTCCCGCAGTGGAAGGTCGGGCCGCGCGGCGGGGTGCGCAACCCCGACCTGGTCGTCTTCGACCTCGACCCGGGCGAGCCGGCGACGATCGTGGAGGCGTGCGAGGTGGCGCACCTGCTCCGCGACCTGCTCGCCGAGGACGGCCTGGAGTCGTATCCGAAGACCAGCGGCAAGAAGGGCCTGCACCTGTACGTGCCGATCAAGGAGCCGTCGAACGCGGAGCGGACGTCGGAGTACGCCAAGGCCGCCGCGCGGCGCCTCGCCGACGAGCATCCCCGGCTCGTCGTCGCGAAGATGGAGAAGCGGCTGCGCAAAGGCAAGATCTTCGTCGACTGGAGCCAGAACAACCCGGCCAAGACGACCGTCGCGCCCTACTCGCTGCGCGCGGCCCGCCGGCCGTCGGTGTCGACGCCCGTCACCTGGGACGAGCTGGAGTCCTGCGCCGACGCCGCCGACCTGGTGTTCACGCCCGCGGAGATCCTCGACCGCGTCGACGAGCACGGTGACCTGCTCGAACCGCTCCTGAAGGACCACCGGCCCCTCCCCTGACGGCCCGCCGCCGCGACACCGGAAACCGGTGCCCCATGTAGTCGAACCGGCACGCTCCGGCGCCGCCGTCCGCCACCATGGTCCGCGGGGACCACGATGGTTCGGAGGGATGAACGTGTCGCAGAACCACCACTACGACGCCGTTGTGCTGGGCGGGGGAACCGCGGGAGAGCCGGTGGCGTCGGGTCTCGCCCGCGCGGGCCGGGACGTCGCGCTCGTCGAGTGCCGCCTCGTCGGCGGCGAGTCGCCGTACTTCGCGTGCGTGCCGTCGAAGTCGCTGCTGTCGTCGGCGCGGCGCGGCGAGACGTGGGAGATGGCCGTCGCCCGCCGGGACGAGCTGACCCGGCGCCGCTCCGACGACCCCGCCGTCGCGCGGATGGCCGAGGCGGGCGTGACCGTGCTGCGCGGCCGGGGCCGCGTCCTGGAACCCGGCCGGGTCGAGGTGGACGGCGTGGTGCACGGGTATCGCGACCTCGTCGTCTGCACGGGCGGCGAGCCGGTGATCCCGCCCGTCGACGGCCTCGCCGACGTTCCGCTGTGGACCAGCGCCGAGGCGCTGTCGGTCCCCGACCTGCCGCGCCGCCTGGTCATCCTCGGCGGCGGCCCGGTCGGCTGCGAGATGGCGCAGGTGTACGCGGCGTTCGGGTCGCAGGTGACGGTGATCGAGGCGTCCGGGCGGCTGCTGACCGCCGAGGCGCCGTTCGCCGGGGAGGTCCTCGCCGACACGCTCCGCCGGATGGGCGTCGACCTGCGGCTCGGCGCGGCGCTCTCCGGCGTCGAACACAAGGACACCGGGCTGCGGCTGTGGCTCTCGGACGGCGGGACGCTCGACGCCGACCGGATCCTCGTCGCCGCCGGACGCCGCCCGCGCGTCACGGGCCTCGGGCTCGAGAAGCTCGGCGTCGCCGTCCGGCCGGGCCACGGGCTGCCGGTGGACGAGACCTGCCGGGTGCCGTCCGAGGCGGGCGGCGTGTGGGCGGCCGGTGACGTCACCGGCGTCGCCCGGACGACGCACGCGGCCCGCTACCAGGCGCGGGTGGCGCTGTCCAACCTTCTCGGGCACCGCCGCGAGGCCGACTACCGCGGCATCCCCCGCGTCGTCCACACCACGCCGACCGTCTACTCCGTGGGCGTCTCGCCGACACGGGCCGCCGAACTCGGCATAGACCTGCTCACCGCCGGGTACGACCTCGCCGCGACGACCCGGGCGGCGGTCGAGGCGGACGAGCGCGGCCGGGTGGAACTGTACGCCGACCGCGACCGCGGAGTACTGATCGGCGCGGCCGCGGCCGGAGTGGGCGCCGCGGAGTGGATGGGCGAGATCGCCCTCGCCATCCGCGCGGAGACGCCCCTCGGCGTGCTCGCCGACGTCGTCCACCCGTTCCCGACCTACGGCGAGTCCGTCGAGGCGCCGCTGCGGGAACTGGCCGGACACGTGCGAGGAGGATCCGAATGAGCGAGATCGACGACCTGGAACCCCCGGTGCCGGGCGACGCCGACCCCGCCGAGGCCGCCGAGATCGGCCGGGCCGACGAGGCCGACGCCGCCGAGCAGCTCGCCGCGATCGACGAGGAGGAGACGCCACGCGAGTGGTTCGCGCAGCTCCCCGACGACGTCGACGAGGCGGACGCGGCCGAGCAGCGGCGCGTGGTCCCGCTCGACGAGGACGACTACCGGTGACCGCAATACACTGACCCGCGTGGTCGACCCTCGGCGGCCGTTGTCCGTGACCGACGGAGTTACCCGCGCGTAGGATGGTGGGATTGTTCCCGCGCGGCGGACCCCCTGATCCGCCCCGCCCCGAACGGCTGATCGGAGAGTGTGGTGACCGCGACCCCGGACGCACGCCCCCGCGGCACTAGGCTGCCGCGGCTGGCGCGCCGCAGGCAGCTGCTCGGCGCGGCGCAGGAGGTGTTCGTCGCCCAGGGGTACCACGCCGCGGCGATGGACGAGATCGCCGAACGCGCGGGCGTCAGCAAACCCGTGCTCTACCAGCACTTTCCCGGCAAGCTGGAGCTGTATCTGGCGCTGCTCGACGAGCACGCCGAGGCACTGGTGAAGATCGTCCGGGAGGCGCTGGACTCCACGACCGACAACAAGCTGCGCGTCCAGGCGAGCATCCGGGCCTTCTACGACTTCGTCGCCGGCGAGGGCGAGGCGTACCGGCTGGTCTTCGAGTCCGACCTGCGCAACGTCGCGCCCGTCCGCGCCCGCGTCGACCGCGCCAACCAGCAGTGCGCCGAGATGATCGCCCAGGTCATCGCCGAGGACACCGACGCCCCGAGCGACGAGGCGCACCTGCTCGGCATGGGCCTGGTCGGCATGGCCGAGGTCAGCGCCCGGTACTGGCTGTCCCAGCACCGCGCCATCCCCAAGGACACCGCCGAGAAGATCATCGCCCGGCTGGCCTGGCGCGGCATCTCCGGCTTCCCCCGATCCGGCGACCTCTCGTAGCTGTGTTGATTGCAGGACCGGCCCACTTCGCTCGCCTGGCGGCTCGCTACGTGACCGTTCCTGGGCGAACGCGACATCGCTTAGCGATCCGCCCGGTTTCGCTCGCCTTCGGCTTCGCTACACCGGGCGGGGCACGCGTTCGTGTGGGCGGCTGAGGCCACTTCGCAACAGGCCTTCGACCCGGCGCGCCGGACGGACGCCGGTTTCACCCTCGGCCGAACCCCGGGACGGCGGATCCGGCCGTCCGCGTGCGACCATCGGAAGGGCCCGCCGGTGGTCGGTGGGACATGTGGGTCTTGTGGGACGAGGGGAGCATTCGCGTGCAGGTTCGCATCGGCGTGCAGAACATCGCGAGGGAACTCACGGTCGACACCCGGCAGTCGGCCGACGAGGTGCAGGCCGCGCTGTCCGACGCGCTCGCCAAGCCGCGCGGGGTGCTCGTCCTCCACGACCGCCGCTCCGGACGCGTCGTCGTCCCCGCCGAACAGGTCGGCTACCTGGAGATCTCCGAGGACGAACAGCGCAGCGTCGGCTTCGGCGGCTAGCCCCCGCCCGGGCGTTTCGATCGGGATTTGACCCGCTTTTTGTTTGATTCTTGCACGGTGGGCACAACGATCTCCGACCACGGGCTTCGGCCCCACGGAAGAAGAATGGATGATCGACATGCTCACGACGATCCTCTGGTTCATCGTGGTCGGTGCCGTCATCGGAGCCTTGGCACGACTGCTCGTCCCGGGACGGAACCCGATCGGAATGCTGCTCACGGTGCTCGTCGGGATCGCCGGCGCCATCGTCGGCGGTGTGATCGCGGGCGCGCTCGGCGCGGGGAGCCTCGTCGCCTTCGTGTTCGCCGTGCTGGTCGCGGCGCTCGGTGTCGTCGCGCTCACCTCGGCCAACACCCGGGGCCACGGCAGGCGCGGCGGCTGGCGGGGCGGCTGGCGACCGCGCCGTCGCACCTACTGACCCACCGGTCCGATCGACGGTCTGACGCGCACTGAACGGGGAGACCCCCGCCCCTGAACGGCGGGGGTCTCCCCGTTGACGCGTACCATGTCCGGAAGTGGCCGTCGCCGGAGGCGGTGTCCGACCCGCCGCCCGCCCGCGTTCCCGCCATGGAAAGGCCCTGGCGGGCAAGGCTTGGAATAGACCGAACCACACGAACGTTAGGTACGGAGATCGGCTATTGGTGTATGCAATCAACGGTCGGTACACTGCGTCGCGGAGTGTGACCGCACGCAGCCACAGCGAGTGACTGCTTTCAACCCCTGACTGCGGTCGCCGAGAGATTTGAGCAACGGCTGGTCCCTCCCGCGCGAGCGCGCGGCCGAAGGAAACGATCGGCGGGCGCGACCGTACGGCGAGATCCGTACGACGACCGCCCACCGCCGTGCCGCGCCGCACCCGGGAGCGGAGACCCCGCACATTGGAGGCTGAAAGCCCTGACTACCTTTCGTGAACTCGGGGTCGTCCCCGAAATAGCAGATGCCCTCGAAGCAGAGGGCATCGTGGAAGCGTTCCCCATCCAGGAGCTCGCCCTGCCGATCGCGCTGGGCGGGCACGACATCATCGGCCAGGCCCGCACGGGCACCGGCAAGACCCTCGCGTTCGGCGCCGCGCTGCTCCAGCGCATCGAGCACGGCGGCCGTGAGCCGCGTGCTCTCGTGGTCGCGCCGACCCGTGAGCTGGCCCTCCAGGTCACCGACGACCTGCTCGTGGCGGGCGGCAAGCTCGGCACGCGCGTCCTGTCGGTGTACGGCGGCCGGGCCTACGAGCCGCAGATCAGCGCGCTGCGCGACGGCGTCGACGTCGTCGTCGGCACGCCCGGACGGCTGCTCGACCTCGTCAAGCAGAAGCACCTCGACCTCTCCAAGATCGGGATCCTGGTGCTGGACGAGGCGGACCGGATGCTCGACCTCGGGTTCCTGCCCGACATCGAGCGGATCGTCGAGCGGATCCCGGCGCAGCGGCAGACCATGCTGTTCTCCGCGACCATGCCCGGCGAGATCGTCGCGCTGTCGCGCCGGTACCTGACCCGGCCCACCAACGTCCGGGCCGAGTCGCACACCGAGTCGGACGCGACGCCGCAGGTCGTCCAGCACGTCTTCCAGGCCCACCAGATGGACAAGCCGGAGATGCTGGCCCGTCTGCTTCAGGCCGAGGGCCGCGGTCTCACCATGGTCTTCTGCCAGACGAAGCGGGCGTGCGACCGGGTCGCCGCCGACCTGGAGCAGCGCGGCTTCGACGCCGCCGCGGTCCACGGCGACCTCGGGCAGAGCCAGCGCGAGCGGGCGCTGCGCGCGTTCCGCAACGGCAAGATCGGTGTGCTGGTCGCCACGGACGTCGCCGCCCGCGGCCTCGACGTCGACGACGTGACCCATGTCGTCAACTTCGAGTGCCCCGACAGCGCCGACACCTACGTGCACCGCATCGGCCGGACGGGCCGCGCGGGCAAGGAGGGCGTGGCCGTCACGTTCGTCGACTGGTCCGACCTCACCCGGTGGAAGCTGATCAACGGCACGCTCGACCTGCCGTTCGCCAACCCGGAGGAGACGTACTCCACGTCCCCGCACTTCTTCGCGGCGCTCGGCATTCCCGAGGGCACGAAGGGCCGCCTGCCCGCCGACCAGCGGAACGGGCGCGCCGGGCTGGCCGCCGAGGAGCTGGAGGACATCGGCGAGACCGGCAAGGTCCGCAGCCATGTCCGCGAAGACCGGGAGCGCCCGCGGCCGCGCCGCCGCAAGCGCAACCGGGCCCGCACCCGCGCCGGAAAGCCCATCGAAGCGGGCGCCCCGGCGAACACCGCGGCGAACACGGGGCAGACCGACAAGGCGACCGCTTCGTCCGACGACAACGTCGTCGACGCCGTCGCCACCGAGCGGAAGCGCAGCCGTACCCGGCGCCGCACCCGCTCGGGCAAGCCGACCGGCGCACCGGCGGCGACCGCGGCCGACACGGCCGAGTCGCAGAGCGCCTGAGGGCCGACCGCGAGACTCCCGTTCGTCTCGCGGTGGCCCGCCCACCTCGTTTCCGACCTACCCGTCCCGCAGCTTCAACGCGGTGGCGGGATGGTCGGTGACCAGCACGGCGACGCGCGGGTCGCCCAGGAAGCGTTGCATCACGGGCTCGGCGTTGACCGTCCACACCATGGCGGGGATCCCGGCACGCGCGCACTGCCGCAGCACGCCCACCCGCGCGAGGCGGTGGTTCACGGCGACCATGTCGGCGCCCGCCTTCCGGATGAGGCGCAGCGGCGCGAAGTCGTGCGCGGCGCCGCGTTCCCACAGGTTGCGGCCGACCGACAGCGCCGTCCGCACGCCCGGGAAATTCTTCTTGATCTCGACCAGGGAGAGCACCTCCCGGGTGGTGACGACGAAACGGTCCCGTCCGAACGCCTCGACGGCCATCGCGACGGTCTCGTGCTCGCAGCCGCGTTCCTTGAGGTCGAGGTGGCCCATCGCCCGGGTCGCGATGATCTGCATAGCCTCGCTGACCAGCGGGACCGGGCGCGGCGACAGTTCCTGCGCCCGCTCGTAGGTGAGGCGTTTCAGCGGGAGCCCCGCGAGGTCGGGATCATGGTGGACGACGAGCCGCCCGTCTCCCGTCCGCCGGATGTCGATCTCCACGTACTCGGCACCGGACTCGACGGCCTCGGTGAGGCCCGTCAGCCCCGCTTCGTCGCGGCGATGCGCGGAGACGGCAGGCTTCGGACGCACCCTGCGACGCTACCACCGGCGGGTTTCCGGCATGGGTCCGCCGCGGGGCTTTGAGTATGGTGGTCACCTGTGAGTACGCCCCGGTTCCTGAAGCTGCCTCCCGGCGTTCGCCGGACCACCATCGAGACCTCCCGCGGCGCGTTCGCCGTCCTGGAGGCCCTGCCGGGTTCCGGCGTTTCCGAACGCCGTCCCGCGCTCCTCGTTCCGGGTTTCACCGGCAGCAAGGAGGACTTCCTCGGCGTGCTCCAGACGCTCGCCGCGTCCGGCCGCCGTGTCGTGTCGATCGACATGCGCGGCCAGTACGAGTCGATCGGCGGGGACGACCCGTCCGCGTACACGCGTGCCGCCCTGGCGGAGGACCTGGCCTCGCTGCTCGACGCGCTCGGGCCCGAGCCCGCCCACCTGGTGGGCCACTCGTTCGGGGGCCTGGTGTGCCAGGAGACCGTCCTCGCGGCCCAGGCCCCGGTCTCGTCGCTGACGTTGATGAGTTCCGGGCCGTCCGCCGTCACCGGGCAGGCCGCCACGAAGGCGCAGATGCTCCGCGACGCCATCCCCGAACTCGGCATGCCGACGATCTGGGAGATCGCCCTCGGGCCCGACTACGGCAAACGCGGCCTCCAGGACGAGATCGTCGCGTTCATCCAGGCCCGCACGCTCGGCAACTCCGAGATGGGCCTGATCGGCATGGCCAACGAGATCCTCACCGCCGCCGACCGCGTCGACGACCTCGTCAAGCACTGCGCCGACACCGGCCTGCGCACCCTCGTCCTGTACGGCGAGGACGACGACGTGTGGACGCCCGAAGCGCAGGCGGCGATGGCCGAGCGGCTCAACGCGTCCAAGGTCGTCATCCCCGGCGCCGCGCACTCCCCCGCCTGGGACGCGCCCGAGACGACGGCGACGGCACTGACGACGTTCTGGAACCGGTGCGAGAACCCTCAGACGTCGTCGTCGCGGTAGGCGACCCCGGCGAGCGCCTCGGCGTCACCGAGCATGTGCAGGACCACCGGCCTGCCGCGCCGCAGGCCCTCGCCCGCCACCTCCAGCGGATCGACATGCCGTTCCTCGCCGTCCCCGCCGGTCACCGTCACCACGTACCGGGGGCCGTCGTCGGTGGCCGCGACGTCCCAGCGCCCGCCGTGCTCCTTCAGCAGGACGAGCGCGATGAACGCGGCGATCCGCGTCTGGAGCCACACCCGGTCGTCGTCGTCGAACTCGCCGAGGGGGAGGCTCGACAGGAACCCGTCCCAGGGGCCGAGCAGGACCAGCGGGTCCTCCTCGACGTCCCGCGCGGGCACCCCGAGCTCCTCGGCCATCGACAGCGCGGCGTCGCGCCGCTCCCGCGCCCACTCCCCGAGCCCGGCCCGCGCCTCGGTCAGGCGGTCCGGCCTGTCGCTCGCTAAGTCACCCATGCCTCTCCTTCGCGATCAGACCATTGTCGTCGCGATCACGTTCGGCTATCGAAAGACCGCGCACCGGAGCCGAATTCGCCCTAGGCTGGCCGCATGCCGGTGGATTACCGAGCCCCGAACATCAATGCCCGGAGCCTGGGGCAACAACTGCGAAAAATCCGGGAGATCCTCGAACTGTCCTACACCGACGCGGCGTCGCTCCTCAACCGGAACGCCGACTGGCTCGCCCGCGTCGAGACGGGCTTCGGGCACGTCACGCCCGACGAGGTCGGCACCATCCTGGACGCCTACGGCGTGCCGCTCAAGCTCCGGAGCTTCCTGGTCGACCTCGCGTCCCGCCCGGACGGCCCGCCGTGGCTGGCACGGCACGTCGGCAGGCTGAAGGCGCTGGTCCGCGACATCTACACCGTCGAGTCGGAGTCGCCGCTGATCCACACCTTCGGCATCGCGCGGATTCCGGAACTCGTCCGCTGCGAGGCGTACGCCCGGCTGATCTTCGAGCACCACGTCCCCGAGCTGGACGTCGACGAGGAGTGGGACCTGCTCGCCCACCGCCAGCTACACCGCCCCGGCGGAGAGCCCCGCGCGCTGGACGTGATCCTCGACGGCTACATGCTGGAGCATCACGGCGGCCCGCCGGAGGTCATCCACGCCCAACTGACCCATCTGCTCGACGTCGGCGCCGACGGCCGCTCGACGGTCCGCGTCATCCCCACGTCCACGGGTGGCCACGCGGGGTTGAACGGTTCCTTCGACGTCCTGGACTTCCCCGGCGTCACCGATCGGGTCTCGATCGTCCACACGGCCCTCGGCATCGACGCGGCCAGCGCCGACCTGTGGGACACGTGGACCGACCTCGAAGCCGTCACCCTCACCCCCGCCGATTCCCGCGCACTCCTCGAAACCCACCGCGCCGCCCTGAACGTCTAGCGGACGGCGAGGCCGGTCCGGCCCCCTCTCCGGACCGGCCTCGCCCCGGCCGCTACGAGCCGGAGATCACGCTCTCCATCCATTCCCGATGCACGGTCACATCGGTGTAGATGCCCAGTCCCGTCGAACAGTCGGGGATGTGGTCCTCGCGCGGGATCTCGACGCGGCTGAACGCGCCGAGCAACCGCCAACCGGTGGCGGTCCGGCGTAGCAACGGCCCACCGGAATCTCCGAAGCAGGGGCCGGCGGCGTCGGTGTCGTCCGCCGGGTTACCGGTGCACAGCTCGGTGTCCTTCTCGATGGGCGCTCGCACGTTCACGCATTCCGCGACCTGGTGGACGGTCGAGTCGAGCTGCTGCAACATCTCGGGCCTGTCGTTGGGGCAGCCGTCGACGTCCCTCTTGGGCGCGGTGCATCCCCATCCGAGCATCCGGACTGGGGTACCGGTGGGCGGCCGGACGTCCAACGTGACCGGGGCGTACGAGACGGGCTCGTCGAGCCGGATCAGCGCGATGTCGAAATAGGCGGGGTCGCCCTCGGGGTGCAGGACGATCCGCTCCGCGCCGCGAAGGCTTCCGCCTTCCGACTTGTGGGGACTGCCGATCCGGAGCCGGACGTCCTCGGGTTTCGTACCGAAATCCACGCAGTGATAGGCGGTGACGACCCATTCGGGGTCGATCAGGCTGCCTCCGCAGAAGTGCCCCACCTCGTCGTTCTGCAACGAGGCCATGAACGGGTACGGTTCGGTCGCGTCCCGCCCACCAATGATCATGGTGGAGGGGCCGCCGCCGGGCTCGGGTCCGGCCAGCGCGGCCGGCGTCGCGAGGCTGGGCCCCAGCAGCGTCACGGCCCACGCGAGCAGCGCGAATCGAAGTTTGCGCACGATGCGTGTCCTCCCGAAGTCGAAGAGATGATCTCGCGCTTCGACGCTAGGACCCGCCGACCACAGCAGACGATCCAGCCACCACGTCAACTTTGGTACAGCGACCTGTACTCGCGGGGCCCGGGGAAAGACCGTCGGCGGGCGTCGGATCGCCGGTCCCGTGCGGTTCGCAAGCCCCGAGCCCAATCCTCTTTCGCGAAGATCGGCCGGATTCGGTCTGGATCATTGTGGGTGACTGGGGGCCGGACCGATGAAAGTGTGCACCAATAGGTTCTGTCCCGTGCGGGCAGGAGGCGGAAAGGAGGCGTCCGGTGACGGGGACCGAGTGGGTGGCGGAGACCGCGGTCGGGTTTCTGGTGCGGAGGCTTCGGCGGGCGGATTCGGAGGCGGAGCGGGCACTGGACGCGGGGATGGACGCGGTCCATGACCTGATCGTCGCCCGGCTGGGCGCGGATCCGGCGGTGACGCTCCTGGCCGAGCAGGCGATGGTCGGGCCGGTGAGCGACCGGACGGTGCGGCGGGTCACGGACGCGGTCGCCGAGGAGGCCGACACCGACCCCGACTTCGCGGAGCGGTTGCGGTGGCTGGTGGAGGATCTCCAACGCGACGAGCGCGCTGTGACGGCGTCGGGTGAGCGGTCCGTCGCGATCGGAGGCGACAACTCCGGCGTCGTCTCGACCGGTGACGACGCGACGAACGTCTCCCAGCGTGCGACGGCGTCCGGCGACGCCCGTGTCTACCAGGCCGGACGGGACCAGACGTTCAACGACCGATGACCGGCACCCCACCGGCGGACGGCGTGCGCCGGCACGCGGTCGCCTCGGGGTTCGCGATGGTGTTCCAGGCCGCCGGAGACCCGACCGTCTACGAGGGCGCGGAGCCCTGTCGCCGGCGACTCGGCCCGTCCACGCGCCCGCGAACCCGGCCCGGCTCGCGGGCGTGGGAGCGGCCGGGCGTGCTGCTGCGGGCGTCCAACGCGCTGGTCGGGTTCACCGGCCGCACCACGAGGAACGGCGGCGATCACGGAAGTGGCGGGACGAACCGGCGCCGCCGGCGGTGCGATTCGTGCGCGGGCCCGGCGGGCAGGGCAAGGCCCGGCCGGCCGGGCAACTCGCTCACGAGGGGGCGGCGCGGGGATGACGCGCCCTCCGTCCTCGGGCGGCGGGTTCGTGTCGTCATGGTGCGGGGCGGTACCGGACGCGGATCTCCGGGTAGAGCAACGACTTGTCCTTGATGACGAACTCGTTGGTGCCCGTCGCGCCCAACCGGGCCGGGTGCTTCTTGAGGCCGGGGCTCACCACGGAGGTGCGGAGGTCCTTCATCGTCTTATGGTCCTCGCCCCGCCTGTTGTGCCCGAGGTGCGCGAAGTCGGGTGAGCCGACGAGACCGCGCATCAGCATCAGCTCTCGGGCCGGGTGCGTCGGGTCCTTGCACTCGTGATCCTCGCACTGGGGGCAGGCGAAGTACGTCTGCGCCTTGGAGGCGTTGTCGGCGACGTAGGTGCCCTGGCCCAGCACGCCGTACTGCGGCTTGTCCTCGGTTCCCTTGTTGCGGCCCTTCTCGGGCGCCACCCCGCCCGCGTCGATCAGGTCCATGATGTCGGAGCCGGTGCCGTGCCAGAGGAAGGCCTCCCCGGCGTCCTGGGGTACACCCGGCGGCAACTCGGCGGGGCGGGGGTAGCCGGGCTGGATCGAGGTCGCCGCCGCGCCTTCCAGGTTGGGTCGGCTGCCCGTGGACCAGGGGATCCGATCGCTGCGGTCCTTCCCCGAGGCCTTCAGTCCCTTCTTGCCGTGTGAGATCAGCGACTGGTGGTAGAGCTGCCGGTTGGTCGCGTACTTCTCCCACAGCGTGGGGTTGGCGCAGACGACGATCTGCACGATGTCCATGAGGGCGCTGCTGGGCGGTGGCGGGCCGCCGGGCTTGCCCTCCTGGAGTCGGCGGGTGTGGGACGCGCGCTGCTCGGCGGTGATCCCCGGGTCGGTGAGTCGCTTGTGTGACTCCGCCATCCGGGTCGCCTCGCCTTTCGGTGCTGTGACGGGCGCGAGTTGCTGGGACAGCCGGGCGTAGTTCTCGATGGCCCGCCACACGGCATGCCCCCGGGGCAGGGAGGCCGTGTGGTAGCCCCGCCCGGTGTCGGTCCACTGGAGGTCGTTCCAGTAGTCCGGGACCTCCCTGCCGAGCGCGGCGTTGAGGTCCGGCGGCAGCCCGACCTGCGGCGCGGCCGGGGCGGGGGCCGGAGTGGGGGCGGGGGCCGGCGTGGGGCTGGGACTGCGGGAGCCGGTGGGGCTCGGGTTGCCCGACGCCCGCTGGACATGCTTGGCGGCGCGCTGGACGCGCCCGCCGCCGGTGGCGCGGCCCCCGGGCAACGTCAGGTCGGGGGCCTCTCCCCGCGCCATCCGCCGCCCGTTCTCGGAGGCCTGCACCTCGAACGGGTCGCGGGGGCTGGAGATCTTCGTCCCGGTCCCGTCGTCGGTGCCGGCCACCTCGCCCATGGCCTGCTGCCAGACGTGTCCGGCCTCGTGGTACAGCGTCTCGTCGTCGAGGCTCGACCGGCCACTGATGATGTGCGAGCCGGTGGTGTAGGCCATGGCGCCGTGGTCGTCCGCCGAGCGCTGCGCGACGGGACCGTCATGGATACGGACGTGGCCGAACTTCATCGGGTACTCCTGCTCCATGCGCTCGACGATGCGCGCGGGCAGCGGCCTGCCGGGGGTGGCGATCGCCTCGGTCGGCGACACCCGGCGCTGCACGGGTGTCTCCCCATGGCCGCATCCCGGACCGTGCTCGTGCAGATCGGTGTCCACGCGGCGCTGCACCGAGGGAATCGCGTGCCCGCACCCGGGACCGTGCTGGTGCCGGGCCTCGGCGATCGCGCCGGAGACGGCCGCGTTCCCGGCCAGCCGCTGGAGCGAGAGGAACTGGCCCGCCAACCCGGGCGGCTGAGACGGACGGGGCCGGTGCCCCGTCGGCTCGTTGCCACGGTCCCGGTCCTTGCCAGTGTCCTGCGCGCGCACGAGCGCCCCCTCCAGCGTGGTTGCACATCCGTACGACATCGTCCTCCGGACCGCCCGGCCCGAGTAGGGCCATGAGGGCACCCTCGGGGGCAGAGGGACTGCCCCGGAGAACGCTTCGCCGGACGCGGCGCACGCGGTGTTCCGGAAGCTCACGGGCATGGATTTCCCGGCCTGGTCGAAGGAGCCATCCCCGCCCGGATGCCCTCAGGTTCACTGACCGGACGACCGTTGTCGTGGACACCAGAGACAAGTGTGTGCGGGATTTCGAACCAGACGCGGAGGCTGCCTTCGGCCAGGTGCTCGAAGCCCCACGACCTGGCGAGCGCCGCCAGGATCGGCAGGCCGCGCCCGGACTCGCCGTCCGGGTCGTCGCGATGGTGCGGGAGGGTGCTGCCGCCCTCGTCGGTGACCTCGATCCGGACGTTGAGGGCGTCCACGAAGACGTCCACCCCCACGAGGTCGCCGGTACCGTGGACGATCGCGTTGGTGAGGGTCTCGGAGAGCAGCAGAACGCTCTCCTCGCAGACACTGTGCTCCGGGCCGAACAGCGGTTCGAGCAGAGTCATCAGCCACCGGCGACCGTTCGCCACGTTTTGGGGCGCGGCCGGGACGATGCACGCCCCCAGGTGACACCGCTTCACCGGACGCCCGCCGTCCACGCCACCCGTGCGGCGGTCTCGGCCACGTCCCCGGCCGCGCACCACTGGCCGCCGAAGGTGTAGAGCCACCGGCCCCGGTAGTCGACCGCCGCCACCCCCAGCCATCGCCGAGGCCATGCCGCTCCCGGCACCCACAGGACGGACTCCCCCGCCTTCGGGTGGACGAGCATGGACGTGCACCGCTGCCGCTCCCCCAGCCGGTAACAGAGATCAGCCAGGAGGCCGAACCGCACGTCGTGCGGTCGCTGATCCACAGACATCATCGGACGCCCCTTCTCCAGGCACGCGGGCACCAGAAGTCACGGATTTTCTTCCGTGATCACCCACCTACCGTGCGTGATTGTCGCTACGGTCAGAGTGTGAGCCGACGCCGTCCAATCCGCAACAGAAACGAACTGAACTATCGCAGTTTGTTTCTTGAATCTTGATCACAAGGCACCACAAACAAGCCCAAGGAGGACAAAGTGGCCGCCCGTCGAAGCCCCACCGTCCGCAAGCGCCGCCTCGCCGCCGAACTTCGACGCCTCCGCAAGGAATGCGGGCTGACTCGGGAGCAAGTTGCCGAGCGCATCGGGTGTGCACCCGTAACGATCACTCGCATCGAGACGGGTCAGAGTGGCGCCCGAGTGGGCGAGGTCTCCCTCATGCTGGAGGTGTATGGCGTCACCGGCGACGCACGCGACGCCCTGCTACAGGTGGCTAAGGACGCGCGCAAGCGGGGCTGGTGGCATACGTACAGTGGCACCATGCCGGGTTGGTTCCAGGTTTATGTCGGGCTGGAGGACGAGGCGGCCTCGATTCAGGACTATCAACCAGAGGTCGTTCCAGGAATCCTTCAGATCGAGGCATACGCCAGGGCTACCTACCTCGCCGAAGCCATGGTCCCAAGCGAAGAAGAGATCAACCGGCAGATCACGCTGCGACTAGAGAGACAGCGGCGACTTCTCGAAGCCAAGGACGCCCCTGAGATGTGGTTTGTGTGCAACGAGGCCATGATACGCCGCCAGGTAGGCGGACGAGCCACCATGCAAGATCAGTTGAAACGCCTTGTTGAACTCTCCCACCGACCGAACATCACGCTCCAAGTACTCCCGTTCACGGCGGGTGCTCACCCAGGGATGCAGGGTGGCTTCAGAATCCTTGGCTTCCCTGAGCCCGCCGACCCGGCGGTGGTGTACGTCGAGTACCAACAGGGAAGCTTGTACTTGGAGAAAGCCGACGATATAAACAGTTATACAACCATGTTCAACCACCTGCGAGCGCAGGCCCTCAGCCGCGAAGAGTCGTGCAACCTCATCACATCAGCGGTCGAAAGCATGAGCTGACGCCTTCAACCCAGAGGAGAGTGGTCCATGGAAACAATTTACATCATCTGGCGAACGAGTAGCCATAGTACCGGCAACGGTGGCGAGTGCGTAGAGATAGGTTCCTGGCACAAGAGCAGCCACAGCGCCAAAGAAGGCGAGTGTGTAGAGGTTGGCCCCTGGCGGAAGAGCAGTTGGAGCGGCGAGCAAGGAAACTGCCTTGAGGTGGTAGCGGACGAGGCGGTGGTGTTGGCGCGGGACTCCAAGAATCCGGACGGACCAATACTCGGATTCGGCACCGAAGCCTGGTCCGCCTTCCTCACCACCGTCAAACGCGGCCAACTCGATCTACCTTAAACCGTACCTCGACACCCCCGGGTCCGTACAGCCCGTGGGCGTCAACCTGCGAGAACGACTGACCTTTCCGGTAAGGCTCATCTCAGTACACGACGCTGGCTGGGTGATGAGAAAGGTGTGAACCATGACCGTGGATCTCTCCCACGTGATCTGGCGCACGAGTCGCAACAGCACCGACGAGGGAAACTGTGTCGAGTTGAGTGCATGGCGGAAGAGCAGCCGGAGTGCAAACAACGGTTCCTGCGTCGAGGTTGCTGGCGACGAGGCGATGGTGTTGGCACGGGACTCCAAGGATCCGGACGGGCCGGTACTCGGCTTCAGGGCCGAGGCCTGGGCCGCCTTCCTCACCACTGTGAAGAGCGGTCACCTCGACTTGCGTTAGGGCCTTGGTGGGCGGCTTTTCGTGACGGCGTCGGTCGTTGTTGGGATGCTTGGGGGATGGGTCCGACGATGCGCCGGGGCGGCTGATGGCGTGGAGGCGTAGGTCAGACGTCGTCGCCAGGTTCGAGAAGCAATCGGTCGCCGAGAACCGGGTGGGCGGGGACGTCGCGCTCGTTCAGCAGGTCATCGTGGACGGGCGGTCGCCGGAGGACCGGGCCGTCCGGCTTCTTGCTGAGTCTGTGGATCGGCAACTGTCGGCGGAAGTGCAGCGGCAGCAGTTGGAGCGTCCGGCGCCGATCGTGTTGCGGGTGCGGGAGACCGAACGTCCGGTCGGGCCGCTGCCGGGGGCCGTGTCCGGTGAAGTGCGGCTGGACGGGGACACGACCCGGATGGTGGACCTCTTCCAGGGGTTGCCGGATCGGCAACTGGTGATCCTCGGGGAGCCGGGGGCCGGGAAGAGTGTGCAGGCGACGCTGTTGGCGCACGGGTTGCTGCGTGCGCGAGAGCCCGACGGGCCGGTGCCGGTGCTCTTCCAGATGTCGTCGTGGCGTCCGCACACCATGCCGCTTGAGGCGTGGATGGAGAAGCGGCTGCTTGAAGACCATCCGCTGTTGGGCGACCAGGAGATGGCGCGGCGGCTCGTCCAAGGGCGGCGTGTTCTGCCGGTGCTGGATGGGCTGGACGAGATCACGGCGGAGTCCTTCCGTGACGTGATCATGAAGCTCGATCAGGCGCTCGACAGGGGGACGCCCTTCGTGCTGACCTGCCGGGCGAAGCAGTACGAGGACGCTGCGGTCGAGTTCGGGCAGCGTCTTACCCGGGCGCCCGTCATCGAGATTGAGCCTGTTCAGGGCGATGACGCCATTCGTTATCTGGAAGGCGCCGTTGGGGATGACGAGCGCTGGCGTCCCGTGCTCGACCATCTGCGTGCCGAGCCTGGAGGGACGCTCGCCGAGGCGCTGACCACGCCGTTGATGTTGTTCCTCGCGCGAGTCGCCTACAGTGCCCCGGGTTCGGATCCGAGGGCCTTGTTGTCCTTCACCGATCCGGCGGACGTCGAGAACCATGTTCTGGAGGCGTACCTTCCGGGTGTTTACGCGGAGTACCTGTATCCGCGTTATCCCGAGCGGAAGGCTCGCCGGTGGCTCGCGACGTTGGCGAGCGGGCCGCGAGAGATCCGCTGGTGGAACGTGTCCTCGCGTAGTGCCGAGTTCGCGTCCTGGCTGCTGTACGCGCTCGGGACCGCCTGGATCGTCTGGCTCGGCTGGAACATCTGGTTCGCGATCATGGCCGCCGTCGCCGTGCTGGTCGCCAACGGCTGGTTCCACGTCGGGCTTCTCCTGGACAAGGTCGAGATCGTCGCGACCGAGCGCGAAGCCGCCGATCCACGGTCTCATCTGCGGCGTTACGGCCTGTTCGCGGCTCTGTTCTCGGGGGTGTCCGGGGCCGCGGTCGGCGCGGCCATGGGCGCGTGGTTCGGCGGTGCCTCGATCGACGCGGACTCCGCCACGGCCCGGGGGTACGCCCTCGCCGCCGGGCTTCTCTTCGGCACCGCCACACTGATCAGCACGGCCTGGGGACGGTATCTGCTGGCCCGCTGCGAGTTCGTCCTCCGGGGAAGGCTCCCGGTGCGGCTCGGCGCGTTCATCAAGGACGCCGGGGAGCGCGGTGTGCTGCGCCGTCCCGGCTCGGTCTACCAGTTCCGCCACGCGCGGGTCCAGGACGTGCTGAGAGCGGAGGGCCCGGCACTCCTGGACGACGAGCCGTACACCGTGCTCCCGCCCGGCACGCCGCGGGCCCGCCAGACGGCCAAGCTCATCGCCGTCCCATCGTTGCGGTTGTTCGCGCACGCCTGCACGGTCGGGGTCACGTTGGCCGTCCTCGGCGGGGTGTTCGCCCAGGTGGGGGTCGACTTCGAGTCCGGTGTGAAGCCCAGGGGCGGAACGAACACCTATTGCCTCAAGGACGGCTGCGCCAACGTCGACTACCTCTCCTGGTCGCTGCCCCGAGGCGGCTCGGCCACGACCGTCTTCCGTCCGGGCTCCAGCTTCCGGAACGCGCCGTTCGACGGGCTCGACGGCCAGGTGAGGATCTCCGGGTGCGACGACGCCGAGATCTCCATGGAGGTCAGGGCGGAGGGCTCGTCCCCGCGCCGCCGGACGATCACGGAAGGCCGCTGGCACGGCGTCCGCGACTGGCCGCTCCCCGCATCCTTCGAGCACCTCACGGTCACCTTCCGTCGTCTCGACACCATGCCTTGCACGGCCAGGCTGGTGTGGGAGAGGGCGGGGCTGACCACGAACCAGTACTTCCAGATCAAGGAGCGGCTCTGAGCCTCACTCGCCGGTGGCGCCGTCGATGCGTTCGCGGAGGAAGTCGGCGTGGCCGTTGTGGCGGGCGTACTCCTCGATCATGTGGGTGAGGATCCAGCGGAGCGAGAAGTCGCTGTCGCGGTGGCGCATGGTGGCGTCGAGGGAGTCGGCGGCGTCGACGATGGCGCGGGAGCGCGCGCATTCCTCGTGCCAGGCCGCGAACGCCTCGTCGGGGTCGGCCGTGTCGACCTCGAAGTCGGTGTCGTCGCCGGAGCCCTTGATCCAGCGTCCGGGGAGGGGCTCGCCGTTGAACCTGATCCGGAACCAGGACCGTTCGACCTCCGCCATATGCCGGATGAGGCCCAGCAGGGTGAGGTTCGACGGCGGGACGGCCTGCTGTTTGAGCTGCTCGGTCGTCAGGCCCGCACATTTCATGGCCAGGGTGTCACGGTGATATTGGAGGAACCCGGCCAGCGTCGCGCGTTCGTCGCCGGTCTGGGGCGGGTCGATTCGTCCTTGATCATCCATCGAACAATCCTGCCACGGCCGCGCGGGGTCGGCGCCGGTCTTCATTCTGACCTGGGGTTATGTCACGATGAGAGGGAGATGCGAAAGCGGTCGGGGCCGCGATGTCGCTTTCCTCGCGGGCCGACCGGCCGAGAAGGGGGAGACGCCATGCGGAAGGTGGCCGACTGTCGGGAGCAGCCCAGCGAGATGAACTGCACGCTCACGATCAGCGGCGAGGAGGACGAGGTCGTCCGCGCCGCCGCCGAGCACGCGGCCTCCGTGCACGGGCACGACGACACCCCGGAGTTCCGGGAAGAGATCCGCGGCATGTTGAAGGACGAAGAACCGGCCATGCACTGACCGGCGATGAGTTCCGGCCAGGTTCGGGGTCTGCAACTCCGAACCATGGCCGTTCTCATGCCGGGAGGATCGATGACAACTGTTTCGTCCACGCTGCGGGTCCCCGACGGACATCTGCACTATGAGGTCCGCGGGCGGGGGCCGCTGGTGGCGCTCGTCGGCTCCCCCATGGGCGCCGCTGCGTTCGAGCCGCTGGCCGACCTGCTCGCCGACGGCTTCACCGTCCTGACGACGGACCCGCGGGGCATCAACCGGAGCCCCCTGGACGATCCCGCGCAGGACTCGACGCCGGAGCTGCGCGCCGACGATCTCGCGCGGCTCATCGAGCACGTGGACGCGGGACCGGCCGTGGCGTTCGGGTCCAGCGGCGGGGCGTGCACCGTCCTGGCGCTGGCGCAGGCCCACGGGGAGCACGTCCGGGCGGTCGTCGCGCACGAGCCGCCGCTGGTGGCGTTGCTGGACGACCGCGACGAGCAGTACAAGAAGACGGACGAGACGATCGCCACGTATCTCGGCGGCGACGTGCTCGGGGCGTGGGGGATGTTCATGGAGCAGGCGAACTTCCAGCTGCCGCCGGGGGCGCTGGAGCACATGTTCGGCGGCGAACGCGATCTCCAGCAGATCGCCGACGAGCGGCGCTGGTTCGAGCACGAATTCCGGGAGACCACGCGGTGGCGGCCCGATCTCGACGCGCTGGGCAAGGCCCGGGTCATCGTCGGCATCGGGGAGGACTCGGCCGGGGAGCTGTGCGACCGGACGTCCAGGCTGCTCGCCGGTGCGCTCGGCACCGACCCCGTGATGTTCCCCGGCGGCCACACCGGCTTCGAGGAGGACCCCGACGCGTTCGCCGTCCGGTTCCGCCCGGTTCTGGACGCGATCGGATAGGGCTCCGGGCCAGCCGGAAGCGGGCGTCTTCGTCGTGGCGCGCGGCTCGGCGGGCGTCCCAGACCCTAGTCTGGGACGCCCGTTTTGGGACCGTTCCTCTGGAGGTGGCCGCACATGGCGTTCCGCACGTTCCTCAGCTCCCTCGGCATCAACGCGCCCGAGGTGACGACGGTCCTCAACTCCCACGAGGTCCGGCCGGGCGGCACCCTGACCGCCGAGGTGACCGTCAGGGGCGGTGCCGCCGACGTTCGGGTCGAGCGGATCGCCGTGCAGCTCGTCACGCGCGTGGAGGCGGCCGAGCCGACCGAGAAGAGCTGGGACAACCCTGGGGTCGTCGCCCTCCAGGCCGTTCCGGCCTTCGACCTCGCCGCCGGTGAGGAGCGCGGGGCTCGGCTCGCGATCGAGGTCCCGTGGGAGATGCCCATCACGCACGCGCTGGGACGGGACCTGCGCGGCACACGGGCCGCCGTCCGGACGATCCTGGAGATCGACAACGCGGTCGACCGGGGCGACTTCGACGAGATCGCCGTCCACGCGCTGCCCGCCCAGGATCTGTTCGTCGACGCCTACCGGACGCTCGGTTTCCGCTTCGACGAGGCGGAGGTCAAGACGGGCAGGGTGAACGGCGGGCACAACCAGCTCTCCAAGTTCTGGCAGGAGTTGGAGTTCTACTTCCCGGCGGATTATGGGCGTGGCCCCAACGCGCAGTTGGAGACGGTGTTCATCGCCCGGCACGACTCACTGGATCTGATCACCGGGCCGCACGGCCCCTATCCGTTCGACTACGCGGGCCTCACCCTCGACCAGTGCGTCGCCTGGCTGGACCGGCACTGCCGATCCCTCTGGGGGTGACGCGGGGGCGGCCGGGTCGCTCACGTACGAAAGGCCATGGCCGCCCTGCGAGCGCAGGGCGGCCATGGGAGCGGGGTGCAAACCTTTAGTAGCAGTTAAGGCTGGACGCCTGGTCGTTGATGTTCCTGGTCAGCCCCATGCTTTCGGTGAAGCTGAACATCTGGAAGAGCCGGGCGCCACCGAGCCCGATGGCCGCCCACACGTCGACGTCGAAGTCGGTGTTGTTGGCCCAGGACGAGGTCACGTCGTTGAAATTGAACGCGGTCAGGTTGACCACGCGGTTGTCGCACAGCCTGTCACGGAAGGAAACGGACCTCCCACCGAAGTTGGCGGCCTCGTACAGGCAGAACCGGCCATCCGGGCAGGGCGCCGGGGCCGCCGTGGCGTTCTTGCCCGTGGGCAGGGTCATGACAACGTCGCCGTTCTGCCAGGCGATGGTGTTCTTGCTGGTCTGAGTACCACCGGGAGCCTGGGCCAGAATCCTGTCGATCTTCTGTTGGGTCGGGTCCGGCGCGGCGGCGGCCACCGTGGCGCCACCGGTGGCCAGCAACGCGACCGCCGCCGCGAACGCGGCGAGAATCGCGGCCAGTCTGTGTTTCATTTCCTGTGCCTCCAGGAATGTGGAAGGTATGACGCCTCCATTAACACCTTGCCGATTCGGCACAGGCAAGCGAACGCGAGGGATTTGCGTTTCTCGATAAAAGCACTTTCGTAGATCAAGAAAGATTCGCTGAAACTGATGAACCACGTCCGTCTGGCCGGACCCGGACAACGGGCGTCCACGGCCACCCTCCGCGCGAATGACGAGAAGCGACGGTTCTCACCGGGGGTGCATGTGGGTGACCTTTTCGGTGTACTGGCGAAGCGGGTGGCGGCCAATGCGCGCAGGGCGGTCGAGGTCTACTCCCGTGAGCTGCCCGAATGGCGCGCGATGGGTGAGCGCGACGTCGCGGCGCCACTGGAGTTCGCGGTGCTGCTGCGGCGCCGCTCGGTGGAGTTGGCCTCGCACGACCAGCCGTTCACCGGCGACGACCTGGCCGTCATCGCCTCCGTCGGGCGGGCGCGTGGTCGGGCGGGCGTGTCGCTCGGCTCCTGTAGGCGCGTCCTGGGCCTGCACACGACCCTCATGATGCAGGAAATGCACGAGGCGGCCGCGGACGCGGAACTGGACGACCTGCTGAGGATGCTCAACTGGCTCGGCGAGCAGGGCTTCGCGGCCCAGGACTCCTACATCCGCGGGTTTCTGGACGGTCAGCGCCACCTTCTCCCGGACGCCGAACGCGTGCAGCGGCTCGCCGCCGCCCTGCTCACCGGCGACCCCGCCGCCGCCGAACTCGCGTCGTCGCTCGACATGCCGGCCGCCTCCCAGTACACGGTCACGGTCGTACGGATCGCCGACCCCGACTTCCGGCCCGCCCCGGCCACCCGCGCCAAGATCCTCGACGCGCTGCTCGCCATGGACCGGGTGCCCATGAGGTGGACCGACCGGCTGGAGTTCGCCGTGCTGCTGCCCGCCACGGACCGGGATCGTGAACGCGCCCTGGCGTTGGCCGCCGCGTTCGCCGAGTCCGTGGGACGTCCCTGCGCCGTCGGCGCCGACACCGCGAGCGTGTCCGACCTGCGCGGCGCGGTCGCCCTCGCGCGGCAGATCAGCCGGACCGCTCCCGGCGAGCGCGTTCCACGCCGGATCAGGACCGTCGCCGACATGTTCGTCGAACTCGGCGCGGCCCGGCTGCCCGAGATCGACCTGTGGCTGCGCGAGGTGGCCCATCGGCTCTCACGAGGGCCGGACCTGGTGGCCACGCTGGACGCCTACTACCGTCACGACAAGAACCGCGGGGCCGCCGCGAGCGATTTGTACGTCCACCCGCGCACCCTCGACTACCGCCTGCGCCGGGCGCGAGAGCTGACCGGCATCGACCCGACCACCACGCACGGCGTGCGCACGCTGTCCGCCACGGTCACCCGCATACTCGCCGACGGCTGACCGCCCGGAGCGGGCGTGGTGCACGGCTCAGGTGACGTCCACGGGGAGGGCGGCCCAGGGCTCTTTGCGGGGGGCCGCCGCCTGGCCTTCGGGGCAGTGGCGGGCGAAGTCGCACCAGGAGCACAGGGTGCCCGTCCGGGGCGGGAACGTGTCGTCGTGAGGGGCGTGGTCGACCTCGGCGTCGGCCGAGGGGCGGGGCCGCGGGACGCGGGCGCGGTACGTCTCGTCGGCCGCGGCGGCCTCGGCGGCGATCTGCTCGGCGCGGCGCAGGTGCCGGGCCAGCGACTCCTCGGTGTGCTCCCACGCCGCGACCTCGCCGGACGGCAGATGGTGCAGCTCGACGCGGCGGCACGGGCGGCGCAGCACCCGGGACGCCGCCACCGCGTAGATCGCGAGGGCGAGGGAGCCGCGGGCGTCGTCGGAGGTCGGGACGTGGCGGCCCGTCTTGTAGTCGACGACGGCGAGTTCGGACCCGCGGGCGTCCAGCCGGTCGATACGGCCCGACACCGCGATGCTGTCGGTGCGGGTCGCTACGGTACGTTCCACGCCAAGCGGCTCGTCGTCCGGGTCGAGGCCCGCGACATAGCGTTCGGTCATCTCGCGGGCCCTGTCACGCCACTGCGCCGACTGGGCCTCGTCGCGGAAACCGTCCGTCAGCCAGCCGCGGGCCAGCAGGCGTCCCGCGGCCTCGGGGGTGCGGTCGGAGAGGGGCAGCCGCCACCAGCCCGCCAGCGCGTTGTGGACGCTGGAGCCGACGCTGTTGTGCGCCCACCGCGGACCCCGCTGCGGCATCGGACGATCCAGATACGTCATCCGGTACCGGCGCGGGCAGTCCAGCCACGTGTTGAGTCGCGACGGCGTGCACGGATACAGCCGCCGGGGCATGCCCTCTAAGCCGAGCTGCTCCACCCTCAGTCGTCTTCTTGCGCCAGCTGGCCCCACGACTCCCAGCGGGAGTCCTCGTCGCCGACCGTGGTCTCCTCGCCCTGCGCGGGCAGGACCTGAAGGTCCTTCGGCAGCGGGGTCAGCAGCGCGCCGATCGAGTTGAGCTGCTTGCGCAGGTCCTCGTAGACGCCGCCGACCGAGCCGGGACGGCCGCGGTGCAGGGTGTCGCCGGAGAACAGCGTGCCGAGCTGCTCACTGATCACGCAGACGCTGCCGGGGGTGTGGCCGGGCGTGTGCACGATCTCCAGCTGGGCGTCGGCGATCTCGAAGACGCCGCCGTCCTCCAGCCAGATGTCGGGTTCGAGGGCCCGCAGCGCCTTGGCGTCGTCCTCGTCCTCCTCCTCTTTGGCGAGGCGGCCGAAGTAGTCGCGCCACAGCAGCCGGTCGGCGCGGTGCAGCGCGATGGGAGCCCAGTTCTCCTCGTCCTCCTCCCCTCCGGCGGCGACCTCGAGCACCACGCTCAGGCGGTGTTCGTTGCCGTCGGTGAGCAGGACGGCCATGACCTCGCGGTCACCGACCTCCTTGAGAACGGCCTCGGCGTCGTTCGCCGGATCGATCACGATGACCTCGTCGTCGTCGCCGACGATGTAGGTGTTGTTCTCGACGTCGTACTCGGTGTCGTCCAGGGTCAGCGTCCCCGACGTCACCACCTGTTCGATGCGCGCGTCCACGCCACGCACCCTACCGTGATTCGCGCCACTCGACGGCATCGGATGATCATCTGGTGGACGCGGCGGCGGTGAGCCGCTCGAACGCGTCCGGCGCGGTGGTCTCGACGCCGAGCCGGTCGCCGGTCAGCGCGCCGTGGTCGTCGCTGGACCCCGTCGCGGCCAGGCCCAGCGCGGCGGCGAGATCACGCAGGTGGGCGCGATCCTCCGCGACGTGGCCCGGATGGTCGACCTCGATCCCGGCGAGCCCGGCGGCGGCGAGGGCCTCGATCACCTCGTCGTCGAACACGTACCCGCGGCCGCGTGCCCGGGGATGGGCGAGGACGCACACTCCCCCGGCCGCGCGGACGAGCCCGACCGCCCGGACCGGGTCCAGCGCGTACCGTTCGACGTAGGCTCGGCCGCCCTGCGCGATCCACTGCGCGGTGAACGCCTCGTCGGGGTCCGTGATCGCGCCCGCGTCGACCATGGCGCGGGCGATGTGGGGGCGTCCCACCGCCTCCCCCTTGGCGAGGGCGCGGACCATGCCCCACGACACGTCGACGCCGAGTTCACGGAGCCGGTCGACCATGCCCCGCGCCCTGATCACCCGGTCGTCGCAGATCCGGGCCAGTTCGGCGGCGAGCGTGGGCTCGTCCGGGTCGAACAGGTAGCCGAGGAGGTGGAGGCTGCGTCCGCCCTGCGCGCAGGACAGTTCGATGCCGGGGACGAGCGTCAGGCCGTCGGGCAGCGCGGCGGCGGCCTCGTCCCATCCGGCGACGGTGTCGTGGTCGGTGAGCGCGAGGACGTCCAGGCCCCGCTCCCGCGCCCGCCGGACGACCTCCGCGGGCGGGCGGGTTCCATCGGACGCGTCGCTGTGGCTGTGCAGGTCGATGCGCATCAGTCGTCGAGCCTAGGGCTGTGCGCGCCGTACGGCAGGTCGATCTCCATTCCCGGTTCGCGCAGGTCGAGAAGGTGCTGGTTCTCCAGCATGAGGACGCCCGCGTCGGCGGGCCACAGCACGGCCCACAGCCACTCCCCCATCGCCTCCCCGACATGGACGGCCCGGTCGGGTTCGGCGCCGACCGCCCACATCGGCACCGACCGGCCGCAGGTCGCCGCCGGGCCGCTGAGGTCGAGTTTCACATGCGGCGGGCTGCTGTCGAACACCTCGGGCCCGGGGTCGGGACCGTCCAGGCCCGCGTAGTGGGCGCCGAGGCCGATACCGGGCTCCTCGGCGATCAGCAGCAGGTCGGCGGGGCCGCTGACCAGCCCCGGCCCGGACAGCGCGACCGCCGACGCCCGACCGCCCGAGCGCTCGTCCCCGACCGTGGTGAAACCCGTGACGAGCCAGCCCAGCGGAAGGGGCCAGGGCGTCCAGACGGGGACCCTCGTGTCGCGCAGCACGGCGGCAAGACCCTCCGGGCCGGGCCGCTTCGACGGCTGCCTCGGCAGAACGGCGCCGTGCACGTCGCACGTCCAGTCACTCGACCAGAGGCTCGGCGTGTGCAGCGGACCCGCGCAGCGCGGGCAACTGGGCTCCGCCCTCATGACTATCCACCCTGCGCGGCGACGTCCCGGCTCGTCAAGCCGGGCGGGTCCCGACCCGGGCAACGCGCGGGAAAGTTGGCGACAATGGGGAGTCATGCGGGTGCGTTGTGTCGGCGGCATCGTCCGGGACGAGGGCGGACGGCTGCTCATGGTGCGGCGGGGACGTCCGCCGAGCGTGGGCCTGTGGTCCGTTCCGGGCGGACGGGTCGAGCCGGGCGAGGACGACGTGTCGGCGGTCGCGCGGGAGCTGCGGGAGGAGACCGGGCTTGAGGTCTCCGTCGCGGACGTCGAGGTGGGAATGGTGGAGCGTCCCGGGCCCGGAGGGGTCATCTACGAGATCCACGACTACGCGGCGACGGTGACGGGCGGGACGCCGCGCGCCGGTGACGACGCGGCGGAGGTCCGCTGGGTGTCCGCGGCGGAGCTGCGGGAACTGCCCGTGACGCCGGGCCTGCTCGACGTGCTCGCCGGGTGGGGGCTGCTATGACACGGGCGCCGGATACGCGGGCGACGCGACCGGCACGCCGCCCTCGTCGTCCGGCCCGGCCGTGACGGTCTCGACGCGCATCCGCCGCGCCAGCCACACCACGGCCGCCGCGTACAGCGCCATCGGGACGATGTCGGCCACGACGACCTGCCACGGCACGCCGCCCTGCTCGATGTCCAGCTCACCGATCGCCGCCGGGATCAGGAACGCCATCAGGTTGTTGAACACGTGCAGCGCGATGCTCGCCTCCAGGCCGCCGGTGCGGACCGCCAGCCACGCCGCGATCGCGCCGAACGCGAAGATGTCGAGGATGCCCCAGCCGGTGTAGCCGTGCCCGGACGTGAACAGGGCCGAGCCGACGACGATGCCGGGCCAGGGCGTGCGGAACACGACGCTGAGGGCCCGTCCGACGCGGCGCCTGGCGTTCTCCAGCGTGCAGGAGGCCACGGCCTGGAGCATCCAGCCGCGGAACACGTACTCCTCCGCCGTCGCCTGGAACGGCACCAGCACGACGATCAGGACGGCGGGGAGCAGGAAGTCCCCCCAGCCGACCCACTGGACGTCCTCGCTGGTCTTGTCGTCCAGGGTGACGCCCGCCACGATCGACGTCGCGTACGACACGACGCAGAACAGGATCGCCAGGCCGGAGCACGCCAGCATCCACCGCCAGCGCAGGCGTCCCGCGACCGACGAGAGGGTGCCGGGCCGGCGCCGCGTGACGCCCCACGCCACGAGCAGCGCCACCGGCAGGAACACCGCGAGCGCCGCGAGGTTGAACGCCAGGTCGGCCGTGTCGTCGCCGAGGAGCGTGTCGGAGTCGGGCCCGGACGACTCGGGCAGGTCGCCCGTCACCACCAGCCGGGCGATCATGCCGATGAGCAGGAGCAGCATGGCGAGGACCATGCCGCCCGCCCCGATCGCCAGCGTTCCGACGAGCGGCCGCCACCAGCGGTGCGCCTCGGTGCGCGCCATCCGGTGGAACGGGGTGCCCTTCGGTGGCGGCGTCGTCCAGGGCGGCTTCACCCGCGGCGGCCCGTAGCCGCCGTACGCGGCCCCGTACGGGCCCTGCGGCCAGGCGTAGCCGGGGGGCCGGCCGTCACCGGGCGGCTGCGGCCAACCGTAGGGCTGCGGCTGCGCGGGCGGGTGCGGGTGCGGCCCGGGACGAGGCGCCGCGTCGTCGGGGAGGCTCGGGTCGAGCGGGGCCCAGCCGTCGGCGTCCCCTCGTTCTGACACGTGCGCCCCTCCCGATTTCCCCCCGCGAGCCTTTCGCGTAGGTGGGACGAATCGTATTAGGCGTCAGTTCCCGGCGGGTCGACACGCGTGGTGCGCTCCAGCCCCGCCGCGCGGCCCTTCACGGCGACCGCCAGCGCCATCTTCCTGGACGCCTCGTCGATCATCTCGTCGCCGAACCGGACGGCGCCGCGCCCCTCGACCCCGGTGGCGTGCTCGTAGGCCTCCAGGATCGACTCCGCGTGGTCGTAGTCGTCCTGGGACGGGGCGAACACCGCGTTCCCCGCCTCGACCTGCGACGGGTGCAGCACCCACTTGCCGTCGAACCCGAGCGCCGCCGAGCGCCGCGCGACCCGGGTGAAGCCGTCCACGTCCTTGATGTTGAAGTACGGGCCGTCGATGGCCTGGAGGCCGTTGGCGCGGGCCGCCATCAGGATGTGCATGAGGATGTAGTGGTAGGCGTCCCCCTCGGTGTAGCCGGGCGGCTGCTCGCCGACGACGAGGGTCTTCATGTTGAGCGACGCCATGAGGTCGCCGGGGCCGAGGACGAGGGACTCCAGCCGCGGCGAGGACGCCGCGATCGCCTCGATGTTGATCATGCTGCGGGCGTCCTCGATCTGCGCCTCGATGCCGATGCGGCCCACCGGAAGGCCCACGGCCCGCTCGATCTGGGTGAGGAGCCGGTCGAGCCACTGGACGTGGGTGGCGTCCTGCGCCTTGGGCAGCATGATCGCGTCGAGGTGGGCGCCCGCGCCCTCCACGACCTCGATCACGTCCCGGTAGGCGAAATGGGTCTCCAGGTCGTTGATGCGGACCACCCGGACCTTGCCGGACCAGTCGCCCTCGTTCAGCGCGGCGACGACGGCCTTGCGGGCGTCCTCCTTCGCGGAGGGCGCGACGGCGTCCTCCAGGTCCAGGAGGACCTCGTCCACAGGGAGACCCTGCGCCTTCTCGATGAATCGGGGGTTGCTGCCGGGCACGGAGAGGGTGGTACGTCGAGCGCGCATGGCCCGGATGCTATCCCGGCGGTGTGAGACCCTCGGAAGATGGGTGAGCTGAACGCGGCGCTGGTGGAGGAGGCGGCCAAGAAGTCCGGGCTGCTGTGGCTGGATCTTCCGGGCCTTCCGCAGCCGAGGGCCGCCTGGCATGTGTGGCACGAGGGCTCGGCGTACGTCCTGACGGGCGGGGAGGGCGAACAGCCGCTGCCAGGGTTGCCGGACGCCGACCGGGTGACGGTGATCCTGCGCAGCAAGGACAAGGGCGGGCGGCTCCTCACGTTCACCGCCGCCGTCGAGATCGTCGAACCGGGCACCGAGCTGTGGGACGCCGTGGCGCCGCTGCTCGCCAAGGACCGCCTGAACGCCGCGTCCCACGAGGGGCAGGTGGAACGGTGGACCACCGAGTCGTGGATCGTCCGGCTCACCCCGGCCGACGAGGTCGTCGAGGCGGCGGACGAGTACGCGACCGTCCGGCCCGTCCCGACGCCCGCGACGACCGCGGGCCCGCCGCCGCGCCTGTTCGGCGGCAAACGCCGCGCCGTCGACCGCTAGTTTTTGCAGTCCCGGCCCACTCCGCTCGCCTAGGCCGTGTCGCGAAGTCTGGTGTGTGACGGTGTGTCGTGAGCGGCTGGGGGTCAGCCCGCTCGGGTCCGGTCTGCCGATGCCGCCGCCGGCGGTGTCCGTGATCGCGGCGTCGGTGCCGGTCCCGCGCTGCTCGAACGGTGGGGCACGCAAGCCCGCGTCCTGCCCGGTGTCGGCTGCACCGCGCTCGCCATGATCACCATCGCGGTGGTCGCGCGGCCGGTCCGGGCGGGCGCGCCCCATGGCCCCGGGTTGACCTGAAGTTCGGTTGATGTTCGAGGGTAGGTGGCATGGCGGAGAACGAGCACGCGCGGAGCCGCGTGGCAGTGGTCGGGACGGGAGCGATCGGGACCGCGGTGGCGCGGCGGTTGCTCGGCGGTGGGCACGAGGTGGCGGTGTGGAACCGGACGGCGAGCCGGACGTCCGGCGCGGTGGACGCGGGCGCGTCGGCGGCCGGGTCGGTCGCGGAGGCGGCGTCGTCCAGCGACCTGATCCTGCTCACCCTCACCGATCACGCGGCGGTGCGGGACTGCCTCGACCGGCTGGACGCGGACGTGTCCGGACGGACGATCGTCGCGCTGGCCACCGGGACCGCCGACGACGCCCGGGAGGCCGCCCGGCGGGTCACCGCGCTCGGCGCGCACTACCTGGACGCGGGCCTGCAGACCTCGCCCGAGATGATCGGCACCGACGCGGCGACGATCCTGTACAGCGGCTCGCGTACCGCGTTCGAGGAGCACCGCGCGACGCTCGGGCTGCTGAGCGAGCCCCGGTTCGTCGGGGACGCGCCGGACGCCGCCGCGATCTGGGACCTCGCCCTCTTCGGCGTCTGGTACGACGCCCAGCTCGGCCTGCTGCGGGCGCTCGACACCGTCCAGGCCGCGGGCGTCGACGTCGCCGGGTTCTCGTCCACGGCGGCGGCCCAGCTCGGTCATGTGGTCTCGGCGGTTCCGGACACGGTGTCGGAGGTGGAGCGGGCCGACTATCCGAGGGGCCCGGCGAACCTCGCCGAGCACCTGGTGGTGCTGCGCCACCTCATCGAACTGCGGGCCGGGAGGCCGCTCGGCGACGGCGGGCTGGGGCCGGTGGCGGACAGGATCCAGCGGCTCATCGCGGACGGGCGAGAGGCCGAGGGCCTGACCGCGACGATCGGCTAGCGCCTGGTTCGCCGGCAAGACGTACTCGTCTCGGGCGGTCCGCGAGCATCTGCGCCGCCGCGGGATCGCCTGCACCATCCCACCCCGGCCGGCCAGGCCGCACACGGCAGCGGCGAGGCGGCGACGGGGCCGTCCACGCGCCTTCGGCCCGGTCGACCACCGCGCCCGCCACGCCGTCGAGTGCGGCACCGACTGCCTCAAGCACCACCGCGCGGTGGCCACCCGGTTCGACAAGCCAGCCGTCCATCACCAATCCACACTGGAGATCACCGCCATCAACGAATGGCTCCACCTACTTCGAGACACGCCCTAGTCGGCCGCCGGTCTCGCCCGGTCACATCGAGAGTGTGCGGCCCTCCGCGACCGCGGTGAGTTTGTCGGGGTTGGCGACGAGGTGCACGGCCCGGACGAGGTTGTCCTCGTCCACGTCCACGGTGATCGTGCCGAGCGGGCCGTCCGGACCCTCCACGAGGAGGGCGGGCTCGCCGTTGACGTCGACGCGGCGGATGCGCATGTCCTCGGGCTCGACGCCCCGGTAGGGCTGGCCGACGACCTTGGACAGCCAGCGGGCGACCTTGGTGACGCCCTCGATGACCCGGCGGGCGGCGCGGACCTTGCCGCCGCCGTCCGTCCACAGCGTCACGTCGGGGGCGAGGACCTCCATGAGGCGGTTGATGTCGCCGCCCACCACGACGTCCAGGAACCGTTCGGTCGCGGCGCGCCGCTCTGTGCCGCCCGCCTCGAACCGCGGTCGCCGCGCCTCCACGTGCTTGCGGGCGCGGGTGCCGAGCTGCCGGACGGACGCCTCCGACCGGTCCAGCGCCGCCGCGATCTCCGCGTACGGGTAGCCGAAGACGTCCTTGAGGACGAACACGGCACGTTCCAGCGGGCTCAACGTCTCCAGGACGACGAGCATCGCCATCGACACCGACTCCGACAGTTCGGCGTTCTCGGCGACGTCCGGGGAGGTCAGCATCGGCTCCGGCAGCCACGGCCCGACGTAGGTCTCCCGCCGGGCCCGCACCGACCGCAGCCGGTCGAGCGCGACGTTCGTGGTGATCCGGACGAGGTAGGCCTTGGGGTCGGCGACTGCGGACCGGTCGGCCGCGGACCAGCGCAGCCACGCGTCCTGGACGACGTCCTCCGCGTCGGCGGCGGTGCCCAGCATCCGGTACGCGACGGCGAACAGCAGACTTCGGTATTCCTCGAACGGCTCGGTCTTGACGTCGCTCACCACGTCAGCCTCTCATGGGGGTGCCCGTGCCCGGTTACCGGCCCTTGCGCCGGATCAGGACGTCGATCATGGGTAGTGTCCGGTTCATGAGCGGAGCGCCGACACGCGTGTTCATCGCCCGGCTCGCGGGCATCGCGGTGTTCGACCCCGCCGGGGACCAGGTCGGCAGGGTCCGGGACGTCGTGGTCGCGATGCGGCTCGCGCCGCGGCCGCCGCGGGTGCTCGGGCTGGTGGTGGAGGTCGCGTCCCGCCGCACCGTGTTCCTGCCGATCACCCGGGTGACGGTGATCGAGGCGGACGCCGTCGTCTTCGACGGGCGCCTGAACATGCGGCGGTTCCAGAAACGCGAGTCGGAGACGCTGGTGATCGCGGAGCTGCTGGACCGGACGGTCCGGTTCGGCGAGGCCGGGGAGCCGGTGTCCGTCGTCGACGTGGCGATGGAACCGACCCGGACCCGCGACTGGCTGGTCAACAAGGTCGCCGTCCGCCGCCGGACCGGGCGTGGATTCCGCAAGCGCGGGGAGAGCCTCGTCGTGGACTGGGACGACGTGGAGGGGTTCTCCGCCGTCGAGCACGGGCAGGGCGCGGCGGGGCTCATCGCCGCGTTCGAACGGATGAAGGCCGCCGACCTGGCGAACATCGTCCACGAGCTGCCGGAGAAGCGGCGCGCGGAGGTCGCGGTCGCGCTCGACGACGAGCGGCTCGCCGACATCCTGGAGGAGCTGCCCGAGGACGACCAGATCGAGATCCTCGGCAAGCTCGGCGTGGACCGGGCCGCCGACGTCCTGGAGGCCATGGGCCCCGACGACGCGGCCGACCTGCTCGGCGACCTGCCCACCGAGCAGCGCGAACAGTTGCTGATGCTGATGGAGCCGCGCGACGCCGCGCCGGTGCGGCGGCTGCTGACCTACCCCGACCAGTCCGCGGGCGGGCTGATGACGACCGCGCCGGTGATCGTCGCGCCGGACGCGACGGTCGCGGAGGCGCTCGCGCTGATCCGCCGCCCCGACCTGAACCCGGCGCTCGCCGCGCAGGTGTACGTGTGCCGGCCGCCGACCGCGACGCCGACCGGCCGGTACCTGGGCACCGTGCACTTCCAGAAGCTGCTGCGCGAGCCGCCGCCGACGCTGGTCAGCGGCATCGTCGACGCCGAACTCGACCCGCTGCGGCCCACCATGTCGCTGGAGGCCGTCGCGATGTTCCTGGCGACGTACAACCTCGTCGCGGGCGCCGTCGTGGACGAGAACGGGCATCTGCTCGGCGCGGTGACCATCGACGACGTCCTCGACCATCTGCTTCCCGAGGACTGGCGGGAGGCCGTCATGGACGCCGGCGCCGCCGAGATCACCGAACGCGATCCCGAGGAAGAGGCTCTCCGGGGGGACATGTGACGACGACACGCCAGATGACCGCACGCCTCGACCAGCCGAGGGAGATCCGGCGGACGTTCGTGCCGCGCGTCCACTACGACCCGGATTCGTTCGGGCGGCTGTCGGAGCGGATCGCGCGGTTCCTCGGGACCGCCCGGTTCCTCGTCTACATGACGGCGTTCGTCACCGTGTGGATCGGGTGGAACATGCTGGCGCCGCCGTTCCTGAAGTTCGACCCGTACCCGTTCATCTTCCTGACGTTGATGCTGTCGCTCCAGGCGTCCTACGCCGCGCCGCTGATCCTGCTCGCCCAGAACCGGCAGGACGACCGTGACCGCGTCCAGTACGAGCAGGACCGGTCGAGGAACGAACGCAACATCGCCGACACCGAGTACCTGACGCGGGAGATCGCCGGGCTGCGGGTGGCGCTGAGCGAGGTCGTCACCCGCGACTTCCTCCGCTCCGAACTCCAGCAGATCATGAAGGAGCTGGACGGCAAGGACGGCCCCCGCTAGGCGGGGACGCGTTCGTCGGCGAGCCTGCCCAGCAGGACGCCGAGGGCGCGCAGGTCCGGTTCGTCCAGCGCGCCGAGCATCGAGTCGCGGACGCCCTCCCGGTAGGTCGGGGTGGCCTCGACGAGACGTTCCCGGCCCGCGGCGGTGAGGACGGCGTACAGGCCCCGCGCGTCGCTCGCGCACGTCTGCCGGTCGACGAGCCCCTCCCGCTGAAGCCGGTCGACCAGCCTGGTCAGGCCGCTGCGCGACAGCAGGACACGGTCGGCGAGGTCGTTCATGCGCAGCCGCCCGCCCGGGGCCTCGCCTAGGTTCATCAGGACGTCGTAGGCGCCGAGCGCCAGGTCGTGGCGGTCCAGCAGGTCGGCCTGGAGCCGCCGGGAGATCCGCGCCTCGGCGCGGAGCAGGGTGCGCCAGACGGTCAGCTCGGTGGCCGAAGGGATGCTGCGAGTCACGAACCGACATCGTACGGCCCCGCCGCCGCCCGTGCGATGAACCCGGGACACCCTGGTTGGCGAGCACCGCCGCGCGGTCCATACCATGGGGACATGGCCTCCCAGTTGACGACCGAGCAGGTGACCGCGGCGCTGGCCACGGTGATCGACCCGGAGATCCGCAAGCCCATCACCGAGCTCGACATGGTCAAGGACATCGACATCGCCGCGGACGGCGCCGTCCGCGTCGGCGTGTACCTGACCGTCGCGGGATGTCCGATGAAGGACACGATCACCCGCAGCGTCAAGGACGCCGTGTCGAGACTGGACGGCGTCACCGGCGTCCAGGTCGAGCTGGACGTGATGAGCGAACAGCAGCGCAAGGACCTCCAGACCAAGCTGCGCGGCGGTGAACCGGCCAAGGAGATCCCGTTCGCCAAGCCGAACTCGCTGACCCGCGTGTACGCGGTCGCCAGCGGCAAGGGCGGTGTCGGCAAGTCGTCGGTGACCGTGAACCTGGCCGCCGCGCTCGCCGCGCAGGGCCGCAAGGTCGGCGTGGTGGACGCCGACATCTACGGCCACTCCGTGCCGCGGATGCTGGGCGTGGACAGCCCGCCCACCAAGGTCCAGGACATGATCATGCCGCCGTCCGCGCATGACGTGAAGGTGATCTCCGTCGGGATGTTCACCGCCGGTAACCAGCCTGTCGTTTGGCGCGGTCCCATGCTGCACCGGGCGCTGCAACAGTTCCTCGCCGACGTCTACTGGGGCGACCTCGACATCCTCCTCATGGACCTGCCGCCCGGCACCGGCGACATCGCGATCTCGGTGGCGCAGTTGCTGCCGTCCGCGGAGATCCTCGTGGTCACCACCCCGCAGCAGGCGGCCGCGGAGGTCGCCGAACGCGCCGGAGCGATCTCCGCGCAGACCCATCAGCAGGTCGTCGGCGTGATCGAGAACATGTCGTATCTGACGTGCCCGCACTGCGGGGAGCGGCAGCACATCTTCGGCGAGGGCGGCGGCACGCGCGTCGCGGACGCCTTGACGAAGACGCTCGGCACCCGCGTCCCGCTGCTCGGCCAGGTGCAGATCGACCCGCGGCTGCGCGAGGGCGGCGACAACGGCGTCCCGCTGGTGCTGTCCGACCCCGACGCGGGCGCCGCCAAGGAGCTGCGCACCATCGCCGACGACCTCGCGAGCCGCAGCCGCGGCCTCGCCGGAATGTCCCTGGGCATAGCCCCCAAGCGCCACTGAAACTATTGAATCGCGGTCGCCGCATCGCTTCGCGATCTGGTCGAGGAGGCTCGCCTTCGGCTTCGCCTCCTCGACCAGGTAACGCGCTCGCGTGGTGGCCGAATCCCGCTACAACGTCTGCACCCAAGCCCCAGGCCGGGGGTGTCAGGTGGCTTCGGGGTCGAAGGGCGGGCGTTCGCCGTTGGCGAGTTGGGGCTTGGCGTTGGACGTCGTCGTGGCGAAGGACGGCTCGTCGTCGAAGAGGCCGCCCTTGCCGTTCAGGATGTCGTCGTCCTCGAACAGGTGCTTGCGGACGAACGTCTTCGGGTTGAGGTCGGCGATGTCGAAGTCCTTGAACTCCGGGCCGAGCCCCTCCTGAAGGTCCGCCTTGGCCGAGTTGGCCATTTCGCGGAACTGCCGCAGCATCCGGCCCGCCTGCCCGGCGACCTGGGGCAACTTGTCCCCGAAGATGACCAGGGCGAGGACGACGAGGATCGCCATCTCACCGAGTCCGACGTCGAACACTCGTCCTCCACAAGCCGCCGCAGGGGACCGGCCCCGCGATCGGGCCGGTCCCCCCAGCGTATCCCCAGCCCGGATTACCCGGACATGAACATCTCTGCCTGATCAGTCGGAGCCCAGCGTCACCTCGACGGTGCTCTCTTGGGAGCCGCGACGGAACGTCACCTTGACCCGGTCGCCGGGGGCCCGGCTGCGGATCTGCGCGATCAGATCGGTGGCGTCCTCGATCGGCCGGTTGTCGATCGCCGTGATCACGTCGCCGGGCTTCAGTCCCGCCTTGTCGGCCGGGCCGCCCTTGGTCACCGGGTCCTGCCCGTTGATGCCTCTCGGCCTGATGCGGGCGCCGCCGTCCTGGAAGTCCGGATCGGGCAGCACACCGAGCTTGGCCTGCCGCACGGTGCCCGTCCTGATGATCTCCTCGGCGACCCGCTTGCCCTGGTTGATCGGGATCGCGAAGCCGAGGCCGATGCTACCGCTCTGCGGCTGGCCGCCGAGCGTGGCGATGGCGGTATTGATGCCGATCACGCGGCCCCTGGCGTCCACCAGCGGCCCGCCCGAGTTGCCGGGGTTGATCGCCGCGTCGGTCTGGATCGCGTTCAGGTAGGACAGGTCGGAGCCGGCCTCGCCGCCCGTGGGCACGGCGCGGTTCAGGGAGCTGACGATGCCGGTGGTGACCGAACCCTGGAGGCCGAGCGGGGAACCGATCGCGATGACCGGGTCGCCGACGGCGATCTTGCTGGAGTCGCCGAGGGCGAGGGCGGGCAGCGAGTGCTGGCCCTCGGGCTTCAGCACGGCGACGTCCGAGCTCTTGTCGACGCCCTTGACCGACGCGGGCAGCGCCTTCTTGTCGTTGAACACGACCTGGATCTGGCCGCCGCCGGCGCCCTCGACGACGTGGTTGTTGGTGATGACGTAGCCGCCGTTGACGATGAAGCCGGTGCCGCCGACCTCGGACTGCGCGGACCGCACCCGGATCGACACGACGCTCGGCAGCACGCGCTGCGCCACGCCCGCGACCGAGTCCGGCGGGCGGGACTGCACCTCGCCGCCGTTTCCGCCGCCACCGCCGAGGCTCACCGAGCCGCCGTCGTCGCCACCGTCGTCGGTCGCGATGACGCCGACCCCGGCGCCGACCGCGCCCGCCACCAGCGCGACGATCAGCGCGATCACCGCGAACAGCCCCAGGCCGGGGCCGCCGCGCGACGACGACGGGAGCGCGGGGACGGGCGCCCAGTTCGGACCGCCGCCGGGCGGCATCCCGAAACCGCCCATCGGGCGGGGGCCGCCGGGCGGCGGCGGGCCCATCGGCGCGGGCGGCGGGCCCATCGGCGGGCCGCCCGGCGCGGGCGGCGGGCCCTGGTGGGACCGGTGGGGCTCGCGCGCCCAGCCGCCGCCGTACGGCTGCGGGTGCGCGGCCCTCGGGTCCTGGTCGTACGGGACGAATCCGGGCCGATGCCGGTCGCCGGGCGCGTCGGCGATGGGCTTGTCGAGCGGCACGGGCGGCGGCTGCGGCATGTCGCGGGGCGACGCGTCCTGCAACGGCACCTCCCGCGGGCCCATGTCGGCGGCGACGTCGCGGCGGAGCACGTCCTCGCTGGTGTCCGGCGGGTCCCCGAAGGAGTCCGGCGGCGCGAACCCGCCCGCGACCAGCCGGTCGCCGTTCTCGGGCGCCGGGTCGCCGGTGTCGGGCGCGGGGTCGTCCTCCGGGTCGGGCTCGGGGGCGTCCGCCGCCTCGTCCAGGGGGATCTCCTGGTCGGTCACCGTCTCGGGAGGAGCCGCCTCCTGCCGCTCGGGGTCGGAGATGAGATCATCGTCCTCCGTACGAGCCCCGACCGGACCGCGGTTGTCTTCCGTCATCCCATCTCTCCTACCGAGCAGGTCCTCGTCATCGTTGCTCATCGTGCCGGGCACGGCATGTGGCGAGCATAAGACCTCCGCACACCGTGATCACTCGTGGATCAGTCGAAGGGGTTCACCGTGGACAGCAGGCGGCGGGCGCCGCGGGACACGCGCGTGCCGAACGAGGTGGTCTCGTGGGGCAGGCTCGCGGCCACCGTGTCGGCCGTGCCCTGCGGCGCGTCCGTCAGGACCGTGTACACGTAGCCGTCGCCCGCCGACACCGCCCAGCGCCGCAGCGACTCGCGGCGGAACACCGTGCGCCCGTGCCGGACGACCCGCTGCCAGCCGGACATGACGCGCTGGTCGAGGGTGCCGCGCTGCACGAAGACGGAGACGGCGGCGAGGCCGTCGGAGTAGCTGAGGTGGACGGTGTCGCCGACGCTGTCGCGGCGCGCGTCGTGGAGGCTGAGGCGGCCCGGCAGGTCCCGCGGAACGGGCCAGCCCTCGTCGCGGAGCCCGGCGAGTTCGGCACGGTCCAGCCGGTCGTCCCACACGGTCGCGGTTCCGGTGGCGCTCGTCGTCTCGGCGAGGCCGGGCAGTCGCGCGGTGCCGCCGGGCGGGACGCCGCGCGGGGCGCCGAGGCCGTAGGACCCGGGTTCCTTCGCCGGGACGGTATAGCTGATCTCACTGAATCCGGCGGCGACCACGCGGCGGCCGGTGGCGTCGATCAGTTCGCGGCGCAGCATCAGCCCGGTCTCGGCGTCGACCCAGAACCGTCCGGCCGGGCTGCCGTCCTCGCGGCGCGCCTCGACGACGCGGGCGCGCCGGCCGCAGACCGCCGTGTCGGCCGCGCGGATCACCGAGTAGTTGCGGGTCAGGAGGTCGAGGGTCGCCCGGGTGACGGCGGCGGTGTCCTGGACGGTGTGGGCGGGCCAGATGCCGCCGCCCGTTCCGGAGCCGTAGCGGACGCCGTCGCCGGGCGTGTGGGACACCGCGGCGCTGAACGTGCTCGACCGGCTGCGGTTCCACGTCGTGAAGAACCGTCTGCCCTCGTACGGGACGCGGCGGGCGGCGTCGGCGGCGGCGCGGAGCAGGCCCACGGCGCCGGGGTCGCTGCGGGCACGGCGGGTCGCCGCCGGGTCGCCGGACAGCGCCGCGGCGAGGGCGAGCAGCCCCGCAAGCCCGCACACCAGGACGGATCTGCGCCGTCCCGGACGGGTCACGGTCCGCGCGATCACGGTCCCGGGGAGACCTGGACCTGGTTCACCGGGTCGGTGAGCGGGTCGGTCACGGGCGCGTCGCCGGAGGTCAGCGCGTGCTCCACGGCGTGCTTGTCGAACGCCGGGCTGATGGTCGGGGCCTCGTCGCCACCGCCGACGGCGTACGAGGCGGCCCCGAGCCCGAGGAACAGGGTCGCGGCTCCCATGACCAGGTAGCGGCGCCGGGGCTGGACCTGCAACGCGACGGCGCGTCCGGCGGGACGGGTGTCGCGCGGGCGGGCGACGGGCGATGTTCTGAGCGGGCGGGCCGGACGGGCGTGCCGGACGGGCGAGCGCGGCGGCCACGGGGAGTCGGGCGTCGGAGCGGTCCCGAGGGGGCCGCCGGTCGGTTCGGTCGCGACGTCGCCGGACCCGGCGTCGCCGGACGCGGCGGAGGCGGCCGCCGGCATGGAGAGCAGTCTGGAGAGGAAGTCGCTGGACGGGAGGTCGCCGGCGCCCTCGTCGCGGGCCGGCTGCTCCGCCAGCTCCCGCAGCCGCCCCTTGAGCATGCGCAGCGAGGCGACCTCGGACCTGCACCGGTCGCAGCGCGCGAGATGGGCGAGTGCGCGGTCGCGCTCCTCGTGGCCCAGCTCACCGTCGACCAGAGCGGTCAGACGCTCCCCCAGACAACTCACGCGGCCTCCGTCTTTCCGTCCTGTTCGTCCGCGCGGTCCCGTACCGCGCGGTGAGCACAGCCTTACACGCCCTCCGGCCGCGGCATGGCGCCGCCCGCCGCGGCGGTCTCCGCGATCTGGAAATCGTTGCGCGTGCCGGGGCGGCGCCGTGTCGGCGCGCGGTGCTCCAGCGCGGCGCGCAGCTGGGCCCGCCCCCGGTGGATGCGGCTGCGCACGGTGCCGAGCTTGACGCCGAGCGTCGCGGAGATCTCCTCGTAGGACAGGCCCTCGATGTCGCACAGCACCACGGCCGCACGGTACTCGGGGGCCAGCGCGTCGAGCGCGGCCTGGACGTCGGCGTCGAAGTTGCTGTCGTCGAACGCCTGCGCCGGGGTCGGTTCACGTCCCTGGAGGCGTTCGGCCGCGTCGTCGGCGAGCCCCTCGAAGCGGATGCGCTGGCGGCGCCGCGCCATGTCGAGGAACAGGTTCGTGGTGATCCGGTGCAGCCAGCCCTCGAACGTCCCCGGCGTGTAGCTCGACAGGGAACGGAAGACGCGGACGAACACCTCCTGGGTGAGGTCCTCGGCGTCGTGCTGGTTGCCGGTCAGGCGGTACGCGAGCCGGTAGACGCGCCCGGAGTGCTCCCGGACGACCTCGTCCCACGACGGCGGAGCCCATTCGGCCTCGGGGGCGTTCTCGCGGGTGCGCGCGGCGCTTCCCAACCCCTGTCTGGGGCCGACCCCCACAGCGCTTCTGAAACTGAGTGCTGCGACTCCCATGGTGCCGGGCTGTTCCTCTCTCCTGGGCCAAGGACTCACCTTGGAACGGCACGGTCTCGCCTGGGCTGGGGCGGTTCTGGACCGACTCGGTTCTCGTTGGTTCAACCCGCGCATGGCGGGTTCCTTCACCGGTTACAACGCGCTGAAACGCCGGTCGGTTCCCCGTCAGCGATATGGTCTTTCCAGCATGAGCCAGGCGGGGGTCCCGCGAGGAGGCAGCCATCGACGCCGATCAGGCCACTCTGGCCTATGTGGAGGAGTTCCTCCCCGAAGACGAGCCGCTCCTGAACGCCAGGCGCCGTGGCGCCGAGGTCGGCGCGACGCCGATCTCACCGGCGGGCGGCGCGGCGCTGCGTTTTCTCGTGACGCTGATCGGCGCGCGGACGGTCGTGGAGGTCGGCTCCGGCTGCGGCGTCTCCGGGATCTGGCTGATGCGCGGCATGCCGAAGGACGCGGTGCTGACGAGCGTGGACATCGAGCCCGAGCACCAGCGGCTGGCGAAGCAGGCCTACCAGGAGGCGGGTCTCGGGTCCTTCCGCACCCGGATGATCGCCGGGCCCGCGCTGGAGGTGCTGCCGCGGCTCACCGACGGCGCGTACGACATGGTGTTCTGCGACGCGCAGAAACGCGAGTACCCCGAATACCTGGCGGACGCGCTGCGGCTGCTGCGGCCGGGCGGCGTCGTCGCGTTCGACAACGCGCTGTGGGGCGGCCAGGTCGCCAAGGCCGACCGGCGCGACCCGGAGACCGAGGCGATCCGGGAGGTGCACCGGATGGTCCGCGACGACGACAGGCTCGTCCCGCTGCTGGTCCCGGTCGGCGACGGGCTGCTGTGCGCGGTGAAGCGCGACGGCTGAGCCCGCCGGCTGAGCCCGCCGCCCACGGTCGTCAGGCGGTCAGCCAGGACAGCAGGAGGCGGGCGCCGAAGCCGGTCGCGCCGCGGGTGAGCTCGGCGTCGTCGGAGGTGGCGCGGCCGGGCCCGGCGATGTCGAGGTGCGCCCAGGGGCGGTCGCCGACGAACTCGCGCAGGAACAGCGCGGCGGTGATGGCGCCGCCGCCGTAGCCGCCGCGCCCGATGTTGTTGATGTCGGCGACGTCGGAGTCGATCGCCTTCCGGTAGTCCTCGACGAGCGGCAGCCGCCACACCGGCTCGCCCGCCGCGGTACCCGCCTCGGTGAGCGCGCCGGCGACCGCGTCGTCGTTGGCGAACAGCGCCGCGTGCCGCAGGCCCAGCGCGACCTTCGCGGCGCCGGTCAGCGTCGCCACGTCCACGACCACGTCGGGGTCGAGTTCGGCGTCGGCGTAGGCGAGCGCGTCGGCGAGGACGAGCCGTCCCTCGGCGTCGGTGTTCAGCACCTCCGAGGTCTTCCCGCCGTGGTGGACGATGACGTCGCCGGGGCGCATGGACGACCCCGACGGCATGTTCTCCGCCGCGGCGACGAGCCCGGTGACGCGGGCGCGGACGCCGAGGTCGCGCAGCGCGCCCATCACGGCGAGCACGACCGCGCCGCCCGCCATGTCGGTCTTCATCGTCTTCATTCCGTCGTTCGGCTTGAGCGACAGTCCGCCGCTGTCGAACGTGATGCCCTTCCCGACGAGGACGACGTGCCGGTCGGCGGGCCCGTCCGGCCGGTAGGACAGCTCGATCAGCCGGGGCGGGCGGGACGAGCCGCCGCCGACCGCGACGATGCCCCCGAAGCCCCCCTCGACCAACTCCTTCTCGCCCCGCACGCGGACGGTGAGGCCGGAGTCGGCGGCGACGCGCTCGGCCTGGGCGGCGAGCCAGGCCGGGTCCTTCTCCCGGGACGGGGTGTTGGCGAGGTCGCGGGCCAGGGCGGCGGCGCGGGCCCGCGCGGTGCCGAGCTCGATGGCGGGCGCGTCCGCGTCCGGACCGGCCTCGGTGAGGACGGCGAGCGTGCCGAGCGCCTTCCTCGCGGGCGGCGCGCCGATCTTGAACTCGTAGGCGGCGAGCAGGGCGCCCTCGACGAACGCCGCGAGGTCGCCGGCGGGCACGCCCGCGACCAGGGCCGTGCGGCCCCGGCCGCGGCGGGCCAGCGCGGCGCCGGCCTTGCGCAGGTCGGCCGGGGCCGCGTCGCCCACCCCGTACAGCAGCAGCTCCCGCATCCGGTCGCCGACCCGGACCTGGGTGGCGGTGATCTCGCCCGGTTCGCCCTTGGCCCGGTGCAGCTCCAGCAGCTCGTCCAGCGTGAACGGCAGCGAGGCGGCCACCTCGGCCGCGGGCGCGACCGGTCCGGACGACACGGGCACGGCGACGACCTCGGCGCCGAGGTCCGCCGCGGTCTGCGACACGGTGCCGCCCGCGCCGTGAACGCGGGTCTCGATGGGCATGGCGGCGGATCCCCCTGTCGGTCGGCCGGGTCGGCCCGGTCGTTCGGTACGGAAATGGCGGCGGGACGGAATTGGGCGGCGAGAATGGCAAGGGCCCCGGCGAAGTCGCCGGGACCGTCACCAACAAGCGGGAGCGGCGGAGCCGGTCAGCCCACGACGCCCTTGAGGGCCTCGCCGAGTTCCTTGGCCTCGTCGGCGGAGAGCTCGACCACGAGACGGCCACCGCCTTCGAGGGGGACCCGCATGACGATTCCGCGTCCCTCCTTGGTCACTTCGAGCGGACCGTCTCCCGTCCGCGGCTTCATCGCCGCCATGCGTTATCCCCTTCCTGCGTTAGGGCCGCGGCCGCCGCACACCGTTGGCCGCGTGGCCGCGTGTCGCATCCGCGTCATCAGTAGTGGTCCATTATCTCGTCTTCCGGGCGCGAAGTGGTAACGATCAGCCTCCAGAACGGAACCCGGGGGCATGAACGGCAGATGGGAAGATCTCCCAGGAGCCGGAGCGGAAGGAACACGATGACCGAGACCGTGCTGTACGACGTGACCGACGGCGTGGGGACGATCACACTCAACCGCCCGGACGGAATGAACGCGCTGACGGTGCGGATGAAGGAGCTGCTGCGCGCGACGGTGGTGCGGGCGGCGGCCGACCCGGCGGCCCGCGCGGTGATCCTCACGGGCGCGGGCCGGGCGTTCTGCGCCGGTCAGGATCTGCGCGAGCACGCCGACAACCTCGCCGCGGGCAAGGGCCTGGACGGCACCGTCCGCGACCACTACAACCCGATCGTGCTGGCGCTCGCGGGGATGCGCAAGCCGGTGGTGGCGGCGGTGAACGGCGTGGCGGCGGGCGCGGGCGCGTCGCTGGCGTTCGCGTGCGACCTGATCGTCGCGTCCGACCGGGCCCGGTTCGCGACGGCGTTCACCGGGATCGGCCTCGCGCCCGACAGCGGCATGTCGTGGACGTTGCAGCGGCTCGTCGGCCGCGCCAGGGCCGCCGAACTGCTGTTGCTGGGCGAGCCGCTCCCGGCGGAGCGGGCGTTGGAGCTGGGCCTGGTGAACCGGGTGGTGGCGGCGGACGAACTGGCCCCGGCGTCGGTGGAGCTGGCCCGCCGGCTCGCCACCGGGCCGACGTTCGCCTACGGCGCGGTCAAGGCGGCGCTCGACTTCGCGGCGACCCACGACCTGGCCGCCGCCCTCGAACGCGAGGCGGAACTCCAGGACGAGTGCGAGCGAACGGCCGACCACCGAGCCGCCACCGAGGCGTTCCTGAACAAACGACAGCCCACCTTCGAGGGCCGCTAGCGCCCGCGCGTCCGCTCTGCTTCGGGGTTCCACCGTGGCTCGGGTGGGGCCTGCCCCACCCCCGACCGGGGAGTGTGCGCCAGTGTGGTCGGAGGGTCACCGGCGGTTTGCTTGAGAGCATGACGTACTCAACCGCCGTGCCCCCTGCCGCGCTCGCCCACGACCATGTGGCCGTGGCCCGGGACGTCGTGAAGTCGTACGGGTCGGGCGACAACGCGGTGACCGCGCTGCGCGGTGTCTCGGCGACGTTCCCCCGTGGGCGGTTCACGGCGATCATGGGGCCGTCCGGTTCAGGGAAGTCGACGTTCCTGCACTGCATGGCGGGTCTGGACGCGGTGTCGTCCGGGTCGATCCTGATCGGCGACGTGGACATCACCAAGCTGTCCCGGACGGCGTTGACGAAGCTGCGCCGCGACCGGCTCGGGTTCGTGTTCCAGTCGTTCAACCTGCTGCCGATGCTGACCGCCGAGGAGAACATCCGGCTCACCGGCCGGCTCGGGAACCGGCGGGCCGACCGGCGGTGGTTCGACACGATCGTGGACGCGCTGGGCCTGCGGGACCGGCTGGGGCACCGGCCGAGCGAGATGTCGGGCGGGCAGCAGCAGCGGGTCGCGGTGGCGCGGGCGCTGCTGACCCGGCCGGAGGTGCTGTTCGCCGACGAGCCGACCGGGAACCTGGACTCGCGGTCTGGCGCCGAGGTGCTCGGGTTCCTGCGCACCGCCGTGGACGCCTACCGGCAGACGGTGATCATGGTGACGCACGACCCGGCGGCCGCCGCGCACGCCGACCGGGTGCTGTTCCTCGCCGACGGGATGATCGTCCAGGAGCTGCACTCCCCCACCATCGACCAGGTCCACGCCGCCATGCGGCGGATGGGGGGCTAGCCGCCATGTGGCTCATCGCGCGCCGCTCGTTCACCGGCGGCTGGAAGCAGCTCACCGCCACGCTGCTGGCGGCGATGTTCGCGATCGGGTTGATCGCCGGGGCATTGCAGTTCACGTTCCGGGCGCAGAACGCGGTGTCGGGCACCGACGCCAGCGAGTACGCCCGCGCGGACGTTCTGGTGCTGGGCGGCACGACCGACCCCGGCGACGTCTACGACGTCCCGAACGGGCGGGTGCCGATGGACCGGGTCGCGGGACGGCCGGGCGTCGCGGCGGTGGCCGGGGACGCGTCGGTCCCGGTGACCGCCACCGGCGCCGACGGCAAGATCATCCTGCCGCCGGCGGGGGCCGGCACCACGCTGCGGCCCTGGACCCCCGAGCCCCGGCTCAACCCGTACCGCCTGGAGGACGGGCGCGCGCCCGCCGCCGACGGCGAGATCGCCGTCACCCGGCACGTCGCCCGCGCCGGGAAACTCGGCGTCGGCGACCGGCTGCGGACGACGCTGCCGCGACAGACCCGCGACCTGAAGATCGTCGGGATCGTCACCGTGCAGGGGCGTAGCGCCGTCGCGAGCGGCGACCTGCTGCTGGCGCCGCCGGAGACGGTCCGCCAGGCGGCGGCGCTGCCGCCCGGCACGTGGCAGGGCGTGTGGGTCAAGGCCGCCCCGGGCGTCACGGTGACGCGACTCCGCGACGGGTTGCAGCGCGACCTGCGCGGCGAGGACGTCACCGTCCGGTCGGCCGCGACGGTGCGGAACGCGCAGTCGGCCACCCTGGACTCCGCGAGCGTCTCGGTCGGCGGCGCGCTGGGCATGGTGTCGTCCATCTCGGTGTTCGTGGGCCTGTTCGTCGTCGCCAACACGTTCGGCACCCTGGTGCGGCAGCGGACCCGGCGGCTCGCGCTGCTCAGCGCGATCGGCGCGACACCGCGCCAGATCAGGCGGCTGATCCGGCTGGAGGCCCTGGCGCTCGGCGTCGTCGCGTCCCTCGGCGGCGTCCTGGTCGGCTACCCGGTGGCGGCCGTGCTCACCGATCTGTTCGCCAAGGACGGCTTCGACATCTCCGGCGCCGACGCCGACTTCGGCTGGCTCGCGCTGTCGCTGCCCGCCGCCGCCGGGATCCTCGTCACCCAGCTCGCCGCGTGGCGCGCGGCCCGCAGGGCGTCCCGAATCGCGCCGTTGCAGGCCCTGCGGGCCGCGAGCAACGAGTCGGCGGGCCGCCGCTGGCCCCGTTTGCTCGGCGCGCTCTCCGTGTTCGCGCTCGCGGGCATGCTCTACGGCACCGTGTTCGCGATCAGGTACGAGGAGCCGCCGGGCATGGAACGCACCATCGGCGTCAGCGTGGTGATCCTCATGGGGTCCATGACGGCGGTGGCGGGCCTCGCCGTCCTCGCCCCGTTCTTCGTCGGCCCGCTCGGCGGCCTGGTCGGACGGATCGGCACGGCCGTGAGCGGTGAGGCGGGACGGCTCGCCCGCGCCACCATCACCCGCAGCCCGCGTCGCGTGTCGTCGGCCGCGTCCTCCCTCATGCTCGGCGTCGCGCTCGCCTCCGCGACGGCGATGCTCGTCCTGTCGGTGAACGCCCGCTTCGACACGACGGGCAAGCAGGTGATGCTGGCCGAGCACGCGATCGCCGCGACGGACAGGACGGCGGCCGGCCAGGCGCCGCTGCCCCGCGACACCGTCGCCAAGGCCGCCGCCGCGCCCGGCGTGACCCGCGCGATGGCGCTGACCGGCACGTCGGCCCGGCTGGTGTCCCCGCCACCGAAGCCGCCGGAGCCCGGGGAGCCGGCCGAGCCGGTGTTCCTCGACGTGGCGGGCGCCGATCCTGCGGCGTTGCCGTCCGTCCTCGACCTCGGCGGGAACCTGCGGCCGCTGCGTCCCGGGGAGGTCGGCGTCACCTCCACGGTGATGGAGGCGAACGAGTTGAAGAAGGGGCAGCGGGTCGTGGTCCGCGGCGGTCGCGGCAAGGTCACGCTGACCGTCGCCGGGGCCTACCACGACCCGTCCCACCTGTTCGCCGACCAGGCACTGGTGTCCGCGGCCACCATGGAGACCCTGGACCCGGGCGCGGGCACGAGGGCCGTCCTCGTCCGCGGCGGGACGAAGGACGCGCTGGCCCGCGCGGTCGCGGACGTGCCGGGCGCGAAGGTGCTCGACGAGTCCGCCTACATCAGGACGGCGGCGAACGCGATGACCAGCGGCGTCCGGGTGATCTACGGGTTCACCGGGATGGCGCTCGTGCTGGCGCTGTTCGGCATGGCGACGACGGTGTCGATGAGCGTCGCGGAACGGACCCGCGAGTTCGGCCTGCTCGGCGCCGTCGGCGCCACCGCCGCGCAGATCCGCTCGATCGTCCGCTGGGAGGCCGCGACCGTCGTGCTGCTCGGGACGCTCCTCGGGCTCGGCACCGCGCTCGGCACCGGTGTCCTGATGCATGTCGCCACCGGCAGCTCGTTCCTGGCGCCGAACCCGCCCTGGTGGCTGTTCCCCGTGGTCATCGCGGGGGCCGCGGTCGTCACGCTCGGAACGTCCGCGTTCCCGGCCCGGCGCGCCGCCGGCGTGCCCGTCCTGGAGGCCGCGAAGGCCGAGTGAGCCCCCGCCGTGTCCGTCGCGGCGCCTACCGGTAGGCGCCGCGGCGGAAGCAGCCCTTGAGGTGGTCGTCGACGAGGCCGCACGCCTGCATCAGGGCGTAGGCGGTGGTGGGGCCGACGAAGCGGAAACCGTGCTTCTTCAGCTCCTTGGCCAGGGCGGTCGAGCCGTCGGTGTAGGCGGGCATCTCGGCCATGGAGGCGTGGACCGGCGCGTCGGGGTCGGCGTAGCGCCAGGCGGTCTCGGCGAGGCCGCCCGGAAGGTCGAGCGCGGCGCGGGCGTTGGCGATCGTCGCCTCGATCTTGGCGCGGTTGCGGACGATCGAGGCGTCGCCCATCAGCCGCTCGACGTCGCCGGGGCCGAACGCGGCGACCTTCTCCGGGTCGAATCCGGCGAACGCGGCGCGGAACGCCTCGCGTTTGCGGAGGATCGTCAGCCACGACAGCCCGGACTGGAACGCCTCCAGGCAGAGCTTCTCGTACAGGCCCAGGTCGTCGCGGACGGGACGTCCCCACTCGTCGTCGTGGTAGGCGACGTAGTCGGGCGCCGACAGGCCCCAGGGACAGCGGGTCAGGCCGTCCTCACCCGGAATCGCGGTGCTCACCCGCCCGTTCTACCTCACGCCTCCGACAGGGCGGCGAGGCGGCGCAGCCCGAGGCGCATGAACGCCTTCACGACCGGGCCGGCGACGAGCCATCCGGCGCGGCCGAGCGGCCCGAACGGAAGGTCGACGCGCTCGGCCCACACGACGCGGCTGCCGGCCCCCTCGGGGACGACCTTGAACCACGCCTCGCCGCGCACCACACGGCCCGTGTGCCGGACGGCGACCCGGCTCCCCGGCCGCCAGTCGGTGATCAGCATGGTGTCGAGGAACCCGACGGGCCCGACGCCCGTCCACGCCCGCAGTTCCTCGCCGACGTCGCGGCCGCCCTCCGCGCTGGTGAACGGCATCCACTCCGCGTGCCTCGGCCAGTCGGTCAGGACGTCGAAGAGCCGGTCGGGCGGCGCGGCGGACACCGCCTCCGCGTGGACGGCGACGCGGCTCACGACCGGTCCTCCTCGTCCTTGCGGAGCGAGGGCCCGGTGCCGTTCCCGGCCGGGTCGTCCAGGCCGTGGAGGGCGCCGACCGAGCCCGCGCCGTGCCGCAGGTCGTAGAGCTGCTGTTCGAGGACGGCCACGCGGGCGTCGCGCTCGGACAGCGCGTCGGCGACGCGGCGCAGGGCCTCGTCCATGGTCTGCGGCTGGTAGCCCCAGAGCGTGCGCGGAAACCGCATGCGCAGGACGTCCGGCGCCGTGATGGGACGTTCGCCGGTCCCGAGCGGGAGGCGCGGGAAGTCGGGATGGGTGTCGAGCAGTTCCCCACCCCTGCCCATGGCGAGGACGACCACGGCGCCCAGCACGGCCACGCCGGCCAGGACGAGCACCACGACGACCACGATCACGCTCCGATCTGCCTTCGTCCGTCCCCTGTGAAGGACGATTCCCGAACCCAGATCGTGCCACGCTTTGCGGTATGGGGTTGCAACAGCGTGGGGTGCTTTCTCTGGACGCGCCCGTGCCGGACGGTGTCGTCGACGCGGGCACGGCGCCGCCGGTGAGCCGGGTGGAGGCGCTCACGACGGAAGGCAGGGCGGTGCTCGTCACGCTGGAGACGGACGCGCGGGAGCCCGATCCGGGGCTGCTCGCCGCCGCGTCCGTCTACGCGTGGCTGGGTGTGACGCTGTTCCGCGTGCCGGAGGCGCAGGCGGACGGGGTGCGCCAGGTGCTGGACATGGTGGCGTCCATCCAGGGTGTCCGTCCGCCGGCGCTGGCCCGCCGCGGCCTCGCCTGACCGCGATCTCGCCTGACCGCGGTCGGGTTCGAACGGCGACTAGCCGCGCAGGCGGTCCCAGGGGCCGGTGATCGCGAACGTCGCGCCCGGGTCGGACTGCCGGTTGGCGAACAGGATCCTGCCGTCCGGTGAGAACGTGACGCCGGTGAACTCGCTGCCGTTGAGGGCGTTGCGGGCCATCGCGAACGGCTTGTTGTCGCGGGTGGTGCCGACGAGGTACTGCTCGCCGTCGCCGTCCTCGGCGAGGATCACGCCGCCGCCGTACGGGGACACGGTGATGTTGTCCGGGCCGTCGAACCGGCCGCCCGGCTTGAAGATCAGCTGGAGTTCGATCTCGTTGCGGCGCGGGTCGTACGTCCAGACCTGTCCGGCGTGGTCCCCGGCGGAGCCGGCCCCCTTCTCGGCGAAGCTGGCCACGAAGTACGCCTTGCCGTGGCCCCACCAGGCGCCTTCGAGCTTCTGACTCCGGGTGATCTTGTCGAACTGCTTGCGGATGGACGTCTGCTTCGCCGTCGGGTCGGGAACGGCCACCCAGCGGGCGTGCAGCCGGGTCCCGGGCTCGGTGACGAGCGACAGGTCGGGGACGTCCCGCACGTTCAGCGCCTCCAGCCGCCCGCCCGCCAGGTACGAGTGGTAGCCGCCGCGGTGCTCGCGGGGACGGAACCGGTAGAACAGGCCGAACGGCTTGGACGCGTCCTCGGTCAGGTAGGCGATGTTGGTGTGCGGGTCGACGGCGACGGCCTCGTGCGAGAACCGGCCGAGGCCGGTCAGCGGAACGGGCTTGGTGTCCCTGCCGTACGGGTCGACCTCGAAGACCCAGCCGTGGCTCTTGGTCTCCCCGCCGATGCCCTCGGTCTCCTCGCAGGTCAGCCAGGTCCCCCACGGGGTGCGGCCGCCCGCGCAGTTCACGGCCGTCCCGGCGAGGCTGACGTACTGCGAGACCAGGTTCCCGTGGCGGTCGACCTCCAGGGTGGTGGTGCCGCCGTAGGCCGCCGGGTCGTAGGTCAGCTCGGGCGGCGCGACGGCGCGCGTGCCGCCGTTGCCCTGCTCGTGGTTGCGCACCAGCAGGGTGTTGCCGCGCCGACCACTGGCCTTGCCGTTGTCCTTTCCGGGACGGTTCGCGGGGAACGTCGCGGTGCCGTCGTGGGCGCCGGGGACGACGACGCCGTCGGTGATGGGGTCGCCCTCCACCGACAGCGTCTTGTACGAGAAGCCCTTGGGCAGGTCCAGGACGCCCTTGGGGTCGGGGATCAGCGGGCCGTAGCCGTACGCCTCACCGGTGTCGGCGCCCGCGGAGGTCTGGAAGATTCCGTCCAGGCTTCCGGCGAGGGCGATGGACAGCGCGCCGGCCGCGCCGCCCTTGACGACTCCGCGACGGGTCACGGTCATGGGCACTCCTTCACGTGAGGGGATCACGCGGGAGCCTGGTCGCCGCCCCTGAACCGGCGGTGAACCGGCACGGGCGGGGTGGCGAACCCCCAGGACAATCTTGTTTCGGACATGTCAGAGATGGTGACGCTGTGTGGTCTTGTCCGCTTCATAGCGGGCACGGGCACGCCAAGTGTCGTCGCGCGCCGACGTCTCGGCGACGGGGACGTCCCACCACGCTTCGCTGTCCGGCGCAGGGGCGTGCGGGTCGGTCTCGACGTGCACGACCGTCGTCCGGGAAGAGGCGATCGCCGTGCGGAGCGCGTCGCGGAAGCCGTCGGCGTCGCCCGCGCGGAGCACGTCGGTGCCGAGGCTGGCGGCGTTCGCGGCGAGGTCGACCGGGAGCGTGTCGCCGTCGAGCCCGGTGGCGGTGCGGGCCCGGTACCGGGTGCCGAACCGGGCCGCGCCGACCGATTCCGACAGGTTCCCGATCGAGGCGAACCCGTGGTTCTGGACGAGGACGACGACCAGCTTGATCCCTTCGGCGACGGCCGTGACCAACTCCTGCGCCATCATCAGGTACGAACCGTCCCCGACCAGGACGAACACCTCGCGGTCGGGCGCGGCCATCTTCACGCCGAGCCCGCCCGCGATCTCGTAGCCCATGCACGAGTAGCCGTACTCGACGTGGTAGCCCTTCGGATCGCGGGTTCGCCACAGTTTGTGCAGGTCGCCGGGCATGGAACCGGCGGCGCAGACCACCACGTCCCGGGCCCCGGACAGCTCGTTGACGATCCCGATGATCTCCGCCTGGGTCGGCGGCCCGCCGCGGAGTCGGCACGCGTCGTCGACGACGGTGTTCCATTCGGTCGTCAGCGCCCTGGTCTCGTCCCGGTAGGCGGGGGCGACGGCGTGGCCGCCGAGGGCCTTGTCGAGCCCGCCGAGGGCCTCCCTGGCGTCGGCGACGACGGCCGTCCCGCCGAGCTTCACCGCGTCGGGACGGGCGACGTTGATGTTCACGAACCGGACGTCCGGGTCGGCGAACAGGCTGCGGGACGCGGTCGTGAAGTCGCTGTACCGGGTCCCGACGCCGACGACGACGTCGGCGCGGCGGGCCAGCGCGTTGGCGGCGGTCGTGCCGGTGGCGCCGACCGCGCCGACCGCGCACTCGTGGTCCCAGGGCAGGGCGCCCTTCCCGGCCTGCGTCTCCGCGACGGGGATGCCGGTGCGCTCGGCGAACGCCCTCAACGCGTCGGTGGCACCGGAGTAGATGACGCCGCCGCCCGCCACGATCAGCGGGCGTCGCGCCGCCAGCAGGACGGCGGACGCCTCCTCCAGCGCGGCGGGTTCCGGCACCGGACGCGGGATCCGCCACACCCGGCGGGCGAACAGCTCCTCCGGCCAGTCGTACGCCTCGGCCTGCACGTCCTGCGGGAGGGCGAGGGTGACCGCGCCGGTCTCGGCCGGGTCGGTCAGCACCCGCATCGCGGCGAGCAGCGCGTCCGGCAGCTGCTCGGGCCGGTTGATGCGGTCCCAGTACTTCGAGACGGGCTTGAAGCAGTCGTTGACCGAAACGTCGTAGGAACGGGCGTCCTCCAACTCCTGCAACACCGGATTGGCGACGCGGGTCGCGAAGATGTCGCCCGGCAGGAGCAGCACGGGCAGCCGGTTGATCGTGGCCAGCGCCGCGCCGGTCACCATGTTGGTCGCGCCCGGCCCGATGGACGAGGTGCAGGCGAACGTGGCGGTCCGGTCGTTCATCCGCGCGTATCCGGCGGCGGTGTGCACCATCGCCTGCTCGTTACGCGCCATGTAGTACGGGACGTCGTCGTCCTCCAGCAGCGCTTGCCCGATTCCGGCGACGTTGCCGTGCCCGAAGATGCCGAAGCAGCCCGCGAAGAAGCGGCGTTCGTGGCCGTCCCGCTCGCTGTGCTGCGCCGCGAGGAAACGGACGACGGCCTGCCCGACCGTGAGCCTCATGTTCGTCCCTCCGACGAGGTCAGCGGCAGCCGCGGATCGACCGCCCGCCCCTCCCAGGTACCGCGGATCCAGGCGTGCGCCGGGTCGTCACAGATCCGCCAGGCCCGCTCCGCGCCCGGTCCCGCCATCACGTTCAGGTAGTACAGGTCATGTCCGGGCACCGCCATCGACGGGCCGTGCCAGCCGCTCGGAACCAACACCACGTCGCCCGTGCGGACCTCCGCCAGCACGTCGGGCCCGCCGTAGACCCGCTGGTAGCCCATCCCGGTCTCGCCCGCCACCTCGAAGTAGTAGATCTCCTCCAGCACCGACTCGCCGGGCCGGTCCTCGTCGTGCTTGTGCGGCGGGAACGACGACCAGCAGCCGCCCGGCGTCAGCACCTCGCACGCGATCAGCTTCTCGGCGAAGGGGAACGCCTCGGGCGTGCCGAAGTTGTTGACCTGGCGGCTCGCCGACCCGGCGCCGCGCAGCTCCACGGGAACGTCCCCGGCCGGGCCGTGGCGCGGTTCCAGGCGCGTCTCGCAGCGGGCCCCGGCCAGCGCGAACCGGCCCGTGCCCCGGACGGTGACCCGCGCGTCACGCGGGACGTACGCGAAGTCGCTGACCCGGCTGAAGACGCCGTCCCGGCCTTCGAGCTCGAAGGTCGTCCCGTCGCATTCGACCGCACACGACCCGGACAGGGGCAGCACGATCGTCTCGAACCCGCCCGTGTCGAACTCGTGCGCGCCGCCGTCCGGCAACTCCAGGACGCGGAGCGCCGCGTACCCCCATCCGGCCGACTCGGGCGTCACGACCAGCTCGTACGGGCCCTCGGCGGCGGTCCCCGCGGGCAGATGCAGTTCCTTGTTCACAGGACCTCCACTGGTCAGGGAGCGGTCTCGCCCATCAGCGCCTCGACCTCGTCGCCGTCCGGCATGGCCGCCGCGCACGCGAGACGGGACGCGACGATCGCGCCCGCCGCGTTCGCGAACCCCATGACACGCGGCAGGTCCCAGCCGGACAGCAGGCCGTGGCACAGGGCCCCGCCGAACGCGTCGCCCGCGCCGAGCCCGTTGACGACCTTCACCGGGACGGGCGGCGACTCCACCGTCTCGCCGCCGGAGTCGACGGCGAGGACCCCGTCCGGGCCGCGTTTGACGACGGCGAGCCGGACGCCCCGGTCGAGGAGCGCCCGCGCGGCCCGCAGCGGGTCGCTCTCACCGACCGCGACCTCGCATTCGGTGGTGTTCCCGACCGCGACCGTGGCGTGTTCGAGCGCCTCGCCCGCCGCGCGCCGCGCCTCCGCCGCCGACTCCCAGAACATGGGCCGGTGGTCGAGGTCGACGACGGTGACGTCGGCGCGGTGCCGCCAGGACAGCGCGGCGAGCGTCGCGCTCCTGGACGGCTCGGCGCACAGCCCGGTCATCGTCGTCCACAGCACGCGGGCCGTCTCGATCGCGGGCCGGTCCAGCTCCTCCGCCCTGATCTCCAGGTCGGGGGCCTTGGGGTGGCGGTAGAAGTACAGCGGGAAGTCGTCCGGCGGGAACAGCTCGCAGAACGTCACCGGGGTCGGGAGGTCGGGGACGTCGGCGACGAACCGGGCGTCCACCTCGTACTCGGCGAGCGCGCGGCGGACGAACCGGCCGAACGGGTCGGCGCCGGTGCGGGTGATCACGGCGGCGCGGCGGCCGTGCCGGGCGGCGGCGACCGCGACGTTGGTGGGGCTGCCGCCGAGGAACTTGCCGAACGTCTCCACCTCGTCCAGCCGGACGCCGGACTGGAGCGGATACAGGTCGACGCCGACACGGCCCATGGTGATGACGTCGAAGGGCTCCGCGCCGCCGGTCATGAGGCGATCCCGGCGAGGTAGTCGACGCAGGAGCGCACGTCCGTCAGCGGGCCTGCTCCAGGGGCGGGTTCGTGGTCGATGACGGTGTCCTGCTCCAGGACGTACCAACCGTCGTAACCGGCGTCCTCCAGGGAGCCGATGATGCCGGGAATGTCGATGTCGCCCGCGCCGAGCGGCCGGTAGACACCGGTGCGGACGGCGTCGGTGTAGGTCGTCCGGCCCGTGTGGACGTCGTCGGCGAGCGCGGCGTCCACGTCCTTGAGGTGGACGTGCGCGATCCGCGCGGAGGCGCGCACGGCCAGCTCGACGGGGTCGACGCCGCCGATGAGCAGGTGGCCGGTGTCCAGGCACAGCGGGATCGCGGAGCCGTCGAGGACGCGCTCCACCTCGGCCGACGTCTCCACCATCGTGCCGACGTGGGGGTGCAGCACCGCCCGGACGCCGGACTCGGCGGCGAGCGCGGCGATCCGGTCGAGGTTGGTGAGCAGCGCCGTCCAGCCCCCGGCGTCGAGGGGTGGGCGCCCGTCGTAGCCGTCGCGGCCGTGCACGGCGGCCAACACCAGCGTCAACGGGCTATTGCCACGTTCCATGGCAAATCCGGACAGAACTCTCCGCGCCTCGGGAAGCGGGTCGCACCCCGGATCGTGCAGCACGAGCGGCGCGAACCCGCCGACCGGACGGAGCCCGTACTCGTCCAGCACGGCTGCGCGCCCGGCGGCGTGCCGGGGCAGGAAGCCGTCCGGGCCGAACTCCGTGGCGGCCAGCCCGAGGTCGCGCATCTCCGCGAGCACCCGCCCGGGGGCCAGCTGATGCCCCCAGCCGGGCACCTCGCACACCCCCCACGAGATCGGCGCGCCCGCCATCCGGTCCTTGATCACCGACTCGCCTCCTCCCTCATCGAAGGGTGGTCGCCCCCGCCTCGTCGCCGCGAAGGTCCGCGACCTCGATCATGACCGAACCGGCCAGGTCGAACCCACCGACGGACGCCAGATAGCCGGGGGCGTCCCAGTCGTCGCCGCCTGGCCGTCCGCCGAGGGGCAGGTACGTTCCGCCCGCCTGCCGGACCAGCAGCAGCGCGGCCGCGACGTCCCAGGCGTTGATGGACGCGTCGTAGGCGACGTCCGTCCAGCCCGCCGCGACGTGCGCGAGGGTGAGCGCGGCGCTGCCCGGCTTGCGGACGTGGGCGAACGCGTCGGTCATCAGGCCGTACCGCCGCAGCACCTCGTCCCGGTCGCCGACGCGCAGGTCACGGGCGCTGGGGTAGGACGTGGCGACCACGGCCGTCGCGTCCCGGGTCGCGCCCCGGCTGTTGAGCGGCTCGCCGTTGCAGGTGGCGCCGTCCAGCGACGCGAGGAACATGTCCTCGCGGACCGGGTCGTACACGGCGCCCGCGACCAGTTCGCCGCCCGCGACGGCGGCGACCGACACGCAGAAGAACGGCAGGCCGACCGCGAAGTTCGCGGTTCCGTCGATGGGGTCCACGTACCAGCGGATCCCGTCGTCGGAGTCGGCCGGGCCGCCGCGCGTCCCGCCCTCCTCACCGACGACGACGCTGCCCGGGGAGTGCTCGGCGAGCACGCTCCGGATCGTCTCCTCCGCCGCGCGGTCGTGCTCGGTGACCGGGTCGTGGCGGTCCTTCTTCTCATCGACCTTGGGGCGGGAGCGGAACGCCGCGCGCAACCGCCCGCCGGGGGCGCGGGCCGCGAGTTCGGCGATCTCGGCGAGCTTCCGGGAGGCGGGCACGTCGACGTTCATTCGTCTCCTTCGAGTGGTGGCGAATCGGGCGCGCTCGTCTCGACGGTATCCGAGCGCCCGCGTTACACGTCTCCCGGCACGGGCAGGGGACGACCTACGACCGAGGAGGCAGCGATGGCACCACAAGTGGCCGACTACGTCCTTCGGCGGCTGACCGAGTGGGGCGTGGAGCGGGTCTTCGGCTATCCCGGGGACGGCATCAACGGGATGCTCGGCGCGTTCGACCGGGCGGAGGGGAAGCCGGAGTTCATCCAGACACGGCACGAGGAGATGGCCGCGTTCATGGCCGTCGGGCACGCCAAGTTCACCGGCGAGGTGGGCTGCTGCGTGGCGACGTCCGGGCCGGGCGCGATCCATCTGCTGAACGGCCTGTACGACGCGAAGCTCGACCACCAGCCCGTGGTCGCGATCATCGGGCAGCAGAAGCGGCTCGCGCAGGGCGCCCACTACCAGCAGGAGGTCGCGCTGGAGAACCTGTTCTCCGACGTGTCCGAGTACTGCCAGATCTGCTTGCACCCCGGTCAGGTCCGGCATGTCATCGACCGGGCGTTCAAGACGGCGCTGACCGCCCGCGGCGTCGCGACCATCATCATTCCGGAGGACGTCCAGGAGGCGGCCGCGGAGCCGTCGCCGCCGAAGGAGCACGGCGCGGTGTACTCCAGCGTGGGCTGGAGCCGCCCGCGCGTCCTGCCGAACCCGGAGGAGCTGCGCAAGGCCGCCGACATCCTCAACGAGGGGCAGCGGGTCGCGATGCTCGTCGGGCAGGGCGCGGCGAACGCGCGGACCGAACTGGTCGAGGCGGCGGACCTGCTCGGCGCGGGCATCGCCAAGGCCCTGCTCGGACGGGAGGTCGTGCCCGACACGCTGCCGTTCGTGACCGGCCCGATCGGGCTGCTCGGTTCGAAGGCCAGCGATGAGATGATCATGAACTGCGACACCCTGTTCATGATCGGCACCAGCTTCCCGTACGCCGAGTGGCTTCCGGACGAGGGCAGCTGCCGCGGCGTCGAGATCGACATCGACGGACGCATGATCGGCATCCGGTATCCGATGGACGCCCATGTCGTCGGCGACGCCAAGGAGACCCTCAGGGAACTGCTCCCGATGTTGCGGCGCAAGGAGGACCGGTCCTGGCGGGAGGAGATCGAGGAGAACGTCCGCGCCTGGAACAGCGTGCTGGAGAAGCGCGCCGGGCAGAGCTTCGACGGAAAGATCAACCCGCAGGCCGTGGCGCACGAGCTGTCGCCGCTGCTTCCGGACGGCGCCATCCTCACCGCCGACTCCGGGTCGGCCACCAACTGGTGGGCCCGCCACCTCAGGCTCCGCGACGGTATGCGGGCGTCGCTGTCCGGGACGCTCGCCACCATGGGACCCGGCGTCCCGTACGCGATCGCCGCGCGGTTCGCCTACCCGGACCGTCCGGTGATCTGCTTCGTCGGCGACGGCGCGTTCCAGATGAACGGCATGAACGAGATGCTCACCGTGAAGCGGTACGCCGAACGCATGGCGGGCGGCCCGCCGCTGATCTTCTGCGTGTTCAACAACCAGGACCTCAACCAGGTCACCTGGGAGCAGCGCGCGATGGGCGGCGACCCGAAGTACGAGGGCTCGCAGTCGATCCCCGACTTCCCGTACGCCGAGTTCGCTGAGATGTGCGGGCTGAGGGGCGTCTACTGCGACGAGCCGGAGCGGGTCACCGCGGCCTGGCAGGAGGCCCTGTCCAGCGACCGTCCGGTCGTGCTGGAGTTCGTGGTGGACAGTGAGATCGCCCCGATCCCGCCGCACATCATGTCGGACCAGGCCAAGAAGTCCCTCAAGGCGACCCTCAGGGACCCGCAGAAGCTCGGCATCGCCGCCCGCGGCTTCCGGCAGAAGCTCACCGAGATGTACGAGAACATGCCCGGCCGCAAGCACTGAACGGGCCGCTCACAGCTCCGCCTCGGCGTAGTCCTCCGGGGAGAAGCCGATGCGGGGCTGGGAGCGTTCCAGCAGGTCGAACGCCTCCGGGACGGACGCCGACCAGCCGATGGCGTCCCAGATCCCCGCCCGGGCGAAGCCCTGGTCGGTGAGGCCCCGCATGAGCTCCCGCAGCGGTTCGTAGACGCCGGTCGGATCGAGGATCACGATGGGTTTGCGGTGCATCGCGAGGACCCGGGCCGTCCACACCTCGAACAGCTCCTCCAGGGTGCCGATGCCGCCGGGCAGGATGAGGAACGCGTCGCTGCGGCGGTCCATCTCGCCCTTGCGTTCCCGCATGTCACCGGTGACGACCAGCTCGTCGCTGTCCTCGTCGGCGATCTCCACGCTGACGAGGGCCTCGGGGATGACGCCGACGGTGCGGGCGCCGCCCGCCCGCGCGGCGCGGGCGACGGCGCCCATGCACGACACCTTGGCGCCGCCGCTGACCAGGCTGTGCCCGCGCCGGGCGAGTTCGGCTCCGGCCTCGGCCGCGAGGTCGACGTACCGGCGGTCGATCGTCCCGCTGGAGGAGCAGAAGACGCAGACGGCCAAGGGCTTGGCGGTGTTCACCGGCCCATCCTACGGACCGGTCAGTGCGCGGACAGGTCTCTGCGCCGGAAGCCCACCATGCCGACGGCCGCGAGCGCGGCGGCGATGGCGGCGAGCCACAGCAGCGGCAGGACGGCGAAGTCCTGCCCGATCTTCGGGACGTGGGTGAACGGCGAGACGTCCAGCGCCCAGGGGGCCAGGTCGAGGCTCGGCCCGAACATCGTGATCAGCGCGAACAGGCCGACCGCCGCCCACGCGCCGCCCGCGGTGAACCGGGGCGTCAGCCCGAACAGCGCGAGCGCGATCGCCCCGACCAGCCACACCGCGGGCAGTTGCGCCATCGCCGCGCCGAACACGCGGGGCAGCTCTCCGCCGACGTCGCCGGTGTTCAGGCCGTGCGTCAGCCCGGCGGCGGCGCCGGTGACGGCCAGCGCGGCCGCGGATCCGAGCGCGGCGAACACCCCGTGGCTGGACGCCCACCGCAGCCGTCCGGTCGCCGTGGCGAGCAGCGGCTCGGCGCGCTGACCGGCCTCCTCGGTGCGCAGCCGTAGCGCCGCCGACACCGCGTAGGCCGCGACGATCAGGCCGACCGTGCTCATCACCGACGCGAAGTAGGCGTCGATGATCGCCGACTGGCCACCGTCCTCCAGCCCCCGCCCACCACCTTCAATCGACGAGCTACGCTCGGCACCCATCTTCGTGAAGATCTCCTTGAGCTCGGGGTTGTCGGCCACCATGTCCTCGACGCCGCCCGCGAGGGCGCCGTAGACGACGCCGAGCGCGGCGAACCCGGCGAGCCACCCGTACAGGGGACGGCTCTGCAACCGCCAGCCGAGGCCGAACGTCCCCGACAGCCATCCCGGGGCCGCGGGCGCCCCGAGCCGTGGCGGCAGGATTCCGGCGCCGACGTCCCGGCGGGCCGACAGGGCCCCGGCGGCGGTCACCAGGACGGCGACGAGCGCCACCACCAGCGCCAACGTCCACCAGCGCTCGTCGCCGAAGGCGCGCACCCGGTTGGTCCAGCCGAACGGCGACAGCCAGCCGAGCCACGACAGCGCGTTGCCCGCCCCGCCGACATCGGCGGCCATCCTGACCGCGAACGCGACGCCGACGGCGGCGATGGCGATCCCCCGGGCGGCGCCCGGGCCCTCGCCGAGCTGGGCGGTGACGCCCGCGACCGCCGCGAAGAGGCATCCGGCGGCGGCCAGTTGCAGGCCGAGGGCCAGCGACCCGGCGAGCGGGAGGCCCTGCGCGGTCAGCCCGGCGGCGAGCAGCGCGGCGAGCACGAGATTCGCGGTCATCGTCACCAGAAGCGCGGCGGCCAGGCCGGCGCCGCGGCCCGTCACCGTGGCGCCGAGCAGCTCGCGGCGGCCCGCCTCCTCCTCGGTCCGGGTGTGCCGGACGACCGTCAGCGCGCTGATGATCGCGACCACGACGGGGATGAAGCCGGAGCGCTGCGCGATGATGGCGCCGAGGCTCGTGTCGTACAGGGGCCCGTACAGTGCGAGGAACGTCGGGTTCGTCCCGGTCGTCCGCGCGTATTCCAGCCGGTCGGCCGCCTCCGGGTAGAGGCCGTCGGTGGCGCCGACGAACCCCATCGGGACGACGGCGAACAGGATCACCCAGAGGGGCAGCAGGTACCGGTCGCGGCGCAGGATCAGCCGGGCCAGCCCCCCGGTCCCGACCAGGCCCCTCATCGGGAGACCTCCTGAAGTTCGTCCTGGTAGTGCCGCAGGAACAGTTCCTCCAGCGTCGGCGGACGGCTCGTCAGGCTTCGCACGCCGACCTCGGTGAGCTGCTTGAGGACCTCGTCGAGCCGGGGGGTGTCCACCTCGAACCTGATGGTGGTGCCGTCGATGTGGACGTCGTGGGCGCCGGGCAGCGGGAGGCCGTCCGGCGGGGCCGCGAGTTCGGCGTGGATGGAGGTCCGGGTCAGGTGTCGCAGCTCGTCCAGGGTGCCGGACTCCACCGCGACGCCGTTCCGGATGATCGTCACCCGGTCGCACAGCGCCTCGACCTCGGACAGGATGTGGCTGGACAGCAGGACCGTCCGCCCGTTCTGCCGTTCCTCGCGGACGCAGTCCTGGAACACCTCCTCCATGAGCGGGTCCAGGCCGGAGGTCGGCTCGTCCAGCAGCAGCAGTTCGGCGTCGGACGCCAGCGCCGCGATGAGCCCGACCTTCTGCCGGTTGCCCTTGGAGTAGGCGCGGCCCTTCTTGCGCGGGTCCAGCTCGAACAGGTCGAGCAGCTCGGCCCTGCGGCGCGGGTTCGTCCCGCCGCGCATCCGGCCGAGCAGGTCGATGACCTCGCCGCCGGTCAGGTTCGGCCACAGCGTGACGTCGCCGGGGACGTAGGCGAGGCGGCGGTGCAGGTCCGTCGCGTCCCGCCAGGGGTCGCCGCCGAGAAGCCGGGCCGTGCCCGCGTCCGCGCGCAGCAGGCCGAGCAGGATTCTGATGGTGGTCGACTTTCCCGCGCCGTTCGGGCCCAGGAAGCCGTGCACCTCTCCACGCCGGACGGTCAGGTCGAGGCCGTCCAGCGCGCGGGTCCGGCCGAAGGTCTTGACCAGGCCGGAGATCTCGATGGGGGGCGTGTTCTCGGTCACCGCTTCTCCTCGTTCGGGGGTTGCCCGCCCGCGGCGAGCATCTGTTTCAGACCGGCCCGCGCCTGGGCGACCAGCTCCGGCGCCATCAGCCGGTCGTCGTAGACGTCGATCATCGCCAGCGCCATCCGGGCGTAGCCCTCGCTGGTCAGGACGTCGACGCCCAGTGCCCTGGACATGTGGTGGTGCAGGACGTACAGGCCGAGACTCATCCCGGTCATGACGGTCGCGTAGGCGTGCACGTCGTCGGTGGTGGGGCGGGACACCCCGGGCCTGCCGGTCTCCAGGACCTCCTCGCTGTAGACGACCATCTCGTCGAACAGCACGGCCGCGGCGTCCGAACCGTCGGTCATCGCGCGGGTGAGGTAGCGCTGGATGGGCAGGGCCGTCCGCACGGCGATCGCCATGAAGCCGGGGCTGGCCATTCCGCCGCGCAGCGCGTCGTCCTTGACCCGGCGGATGGACTCGATGGTGTACCGGTCGCACGCCTCGCGGAGCGCCTCCTTGGTGCCGTAGTGGTGCTGCACCAGCGCGGGAGAGACACCGGCGGCCTTCGCGATGCCCCGGATCGTCGCGCCCTTCACCCCGTGTTCGGCGAACTCCAGAAGCGCGGCGTCCCTGATCCGGGCCTTCGCGGTCAGATCCTCGGCCCGTTCCCCGCCCGACATGCCGTTCACCGCCTGTACATCAGTTCAGCGAGCTGTACAGATGTACACTGTACCCCTGTACAGGCGACCGCGTACAGGTGGGTCAGGGGCCTCCGGGAAGTTCGCTGAGCGTGACCTGGACCCGGCGTTTCGTCCCGTCCGGCTTCTGGATCTCGACCTGCACCGTGTTGCCGGGTCTGAGGGTCGCGAGCACAGACGACAGCGCCGACTGATCAGGCGTGGGCGTTCCGTTCACCGACAGGATCAGGTCGCCCTCCTCGATGCCCGCCTTCGCCGCGCCGCCGCCCCGCTGGACCTCCACGACCGCGACCGCGGACCGCTGACCGCCCTGCGAGTCGACGATCGTGCGGACCACCACGCCCAGCGCCGCCCGCCCCGAGTCCGACACCCGCCCCGACGCGATGAGCTGCGGCACGATCCGCTTGACCGTGTTGCTCGGCGTCGCGAAGCCGATGCCCGCCGCCGGGCCGCCGATCGACGGGTCCGAGGCGGTCGCGGTGGGCACGCCGATGACCTGGCCGTTCAGCGTGACCAGGGCGCCGCCGCTGTTGCCCGGGTTGATCGCCGCGCTCGTCTGGATGGCGTCGGCGATCGTCGACCCCTGGAACTCGCCCTCACCCTGCGACGACACCGTCCGGTGCAGCGCGGAGACGATCCCGTTCGTCACGCTCCCGGCGAGGCCCAGCGGATTGCCCATCGCCAGGACGATCTGCCCCACCTCGGCCTTGCCGGAGTCACCCCACGACGCGGGCTTCAGGGAGGCGCCGTCCACCTTGACCACGGCCAGGTCGTCCGCCGCGAACGCGCCCACCAGGTCGGCGTTCCACGGCGAGCCGCCGCTGGAGGACGCCACCTGGATCCGGTTCGCACCGGCGACCACGTGCGCGTTGGTGACGACATGGCCCTGGGCGTCGTAGACGACCCCCGACCCCTCCCCCTGGTCGGTCTGGATCTTCACGACCGACGGCAACACGACGTCCACGACCCTCTCGTACTGCCGCTGAAGATCCGCCGCCGAACCGCTCACCGGAGCGGACGTCCGCGCCTGCGTCGAACCCCCGGCGTTCTCGTCGCCGCCGCTGCATCCCGCGAGGACCAGCGCCCCCGCCGCGACCACCGCGCACGTACTGAGTTTCCTGTTCACGCTCCCACCTCCCAGGCGGATTCCTTCCCGCCTCCCGGAGATCAGGCCTGGAAATCAGGGCTGGAAGCGGTACCCCATGCCGGGCTCGGTGAGGAGGTGCCGTGGGTGCGCGGGATCGGATTCGAGCTTGCGGCGGAGCTGCGCCATGTACTGCCGCAGATAGTGCGTCTCGCGCCGGTAGGAAGGCCCCCAGACGGTCGTGAGGAGGTGCTGCTGGCTGATGAGCTTGCCGGGGTTGCGGAGCAGCTCCTCCAGCAGGCGCCATTCGGTGGGGGTCAGGTGCACGCCGCCGCCTACCCTCTTGTCGACCAGGTCGACGGTGTGCTCCCCGACGTCCACCCGCCGGACCTCGTCCACCACGGACACGCGGCGGGTCACCGCGCGGATGCGGGCGACGAGTTCCTCGATGTCGAACGGTTTGGTGACGTAGTCGTCGGCGCCCGCCTCCAGCGCCTCCACCTTGTCCTGGCTGCCCGCCCGCCCGGACAGGACGATGATGGGGACCCGTGTCCAGCCGCGCAGGCCGTGGATGACGTCCACGCCGGGGATGTCGGGCAGCCCCAGGTCCAGAACGACCAGGTCGGGCGGTGCGGCCCCGGCCCGGCGCAGCGCCGTGGTCCCGTCGGCGGCGACCTCCACGTCGTAGTCGCGGGCGCGCAGGTTGATGCGCAGGGCGCGCAGAAGCTGCGGTTCGTCGTCGACGACCAGGACCCTCGTCATGGCGCCATCGCCTCCCTTCCGTGGACGGGCAGCGCGACGATCATCGTGAGGCCGCCGCCGGGGGTGTCCTCCGGCACGAGCTCGCCGCCCATCGCCTCGGTGAGCCCGCGGGCGAGCGCCAGGCCGAGCCCGACGCCGCTGTGGTTGTCGCCGTCGCCGAGCCGCTGGAACGGCAAGAAGATCCGCTGCCGGTCGCCGGGCCGGACGCCGGGGCCGCGGTCGGCGATCCGCAGCTCGAGCCGGTCCTGGATGGCGCCCGCGGTGACGAGCACCGGCGTGCCGGGCGGGCTGTGCCGCAGCGCGTTCGCGATCAGGTTGACCAGGACGCGTTCCAACAGGGCCGGGTCGGCCGTCACCTCCGGCAGCGCCGGATCGAGCCGGACGGTCACCTCGCCGCCGGCCGCTCCGGCGTCGTCGAGGGCGCGCGGCATGATCTCGTCCAGGGCGAGCGGCTGCGCGGCGATGCCGAGGACGCCCGCCTGAAGGCGGCTCATGTCGAGCAGGTTGGCGACGAGCCGGTCGAGCCGGTCGAGGGACTGGCGGGCGGTGTCGAGCAGTTCGGCACGCTCGTCCGGCGTCCACGCGACCGACGTGGTGGCAAGGCTGTCCACGGCGGCCTTCGCCGAGGCCAGCGGCGTGCGCAGGTCGTGGCTGACGGCGTTGAGGAGGGCGGTGCGCATCCGGTCGGCCGCCTCCAACGGCCGGGCCCGTTCCGCCTCCGCCTCCAGCCGCTGCTGCCGGAGGGCGCCCGCGGCCTGGACGGCGAACGCCTCAAGCACGCGCCGGTCGCCGGCCCGGAGCGGACGGCCGCGGATCGCGAGGGTCAGGCCGTCCCCGGCCGGGATCTCGCCGTCGCCCTCGCTCGGCGCGGTGCAGGGACGACCGCCGACGGCCGCGACGATCCGCCAGTCGGCGGGCGCTCCGCTCTCCGAACCGGCCCGCTCCAGCAGGGTGACGGACGTCAGGCCGAATGTTTCCCGCATCCGTTCGAGCAGGGTGTCCAGGGCCCGCTCACCGCGTAGGACGTTCCCGGCGAGCGTGGACAGCAGACCGGCCTCGCCGCCGAGCCTGGCGGCCTCCCGCGACCGCCGCGCCGCACCGTCGACGACCGCGCTGACGCCGACGGCGACCAGCACGAACACCGCGAGCGCGATGAGGTTCTCCTGCCCGGCGACGGCGAAGCGGTGCAGCGGCGGCGTGAAGTACCAGTTGAGCAGCAGGAACCCGGCCACCGCCGTGAACAGCGCGGGCCACATCCCGCCGATCAGCGCGACCCCGACGACCGCCGCGAGGTAGAACAGGATGTCGGACGGCAGCGACAGCGTCGGCCGCGCCTGCGTCAGCCCGAACGTCAGCAGCGGCAGCCCGCCCGCGGCGACCGCGAAACCGGCGACACGCCGCCCCGCGGACAGGCCCCGATCGCGCCCCGGCCCGCCGATGCGACCCCGAGCCTGGTCGTGCGTGACCATGTGGACGTCGATCGTCCCCGACAGCGCGGTCGTGGTCACGCCGATCCCGGGCCGCAGGAGCTGCGCGAGCCTGCCCCGCCGGGACACGCCGAGGACGAGCTGGGTCGCGTTGACGCCGCGGGCGAAGTCGAGGAGGGCGCGGGGGATGTCGTCGCCGACGACCTGGTGGAAGGTGCCGCCGAGCCCCTCCACAATCTCCCGCTGCCGGGCCAGGTCGCGGGCCTGTGTCCCGCCGCCGGTGCCGCGCAGCGCGTCGCCACGTGTCACGTGCACGGCGAGCAGGTCGGCGCCTCTGGACCGGGCGGCGATCCGGGTGGCACGACGCAGCAGCGTCTCGCCCTCGGGCCCGCCGGTGAGCGCGACGACGATCCGTTCCCGCGCCTCCCACGTGCCGCCGATGCCATGGTCGGCGCGGTACCGGTCGAGCTGCTCGTCGACCTTGCCCGCGAGCCACAGCAGTGCCAGCTCCCGCAGCGCCGTGAGGTTCCCGACGCGGAAGTAGTTGGAGAGCGCGGCGTCGACCCGCTCGGGCGGGTAGACGTTGCCGTGCGCCATGCGACGGCGCAGCGCTTCCGGCGCCATGTCGACCAGCTCGACCTGCCCGGCGCCGCGGACGACCTCGTCCGGGACGGTCTCGCGCTGCGGCACGCCTGTGATCTTCTCTACGACATCGTTGACGGACTCCAGATGCTGGACGTTCACGGTCGAGATGACGTCGATGCCCGCGTCGAGGATGTCCGCGACGTCCCGCCAGCGCTTGCCGTGCCTGCTGCCGGGGGCGTTGGTGTGCGCGAGCTCGTCCACCAGCACCACGTCGGGGGCGCGGCGCAGCACGGCGGGCACGTCGAGTTCGGTGAACTCGGCGCCGCGGTGCGTCAGCGTCGCGCGGGGCAGGACCTCCATGCCGTCGAGGAGGGCGGCGGTGCGGGGCCTGCCGTGCGTCTCGACGAGACCGACGACCACGTCGGTGCCGCGTTCCGACCGGCGCCGCCCCTCCGCCAGCATGGCGTAGGTCTTCCCCACGCCCGGGGCGGCGCCCAGGTAGATGCGGAGTCGCCCCCTGGCCATGGCGTCCATTCTCTCAGCCCCGCCGGGGAGCGGCCCTGTCCAGGGCGATGTTCAGCCGCAGCACGTTCACCACGGGCTCCCCCATGAAGCCGAGGGCGCGGCCGGTGGTCTCCTCGTCGATGAGCGCCCGGACGGCGCCGACCGGGACGCCGCGCGCCGCCGCGACGCGCCGGGCCTGGAGTTCGGCGTAGGCGACGGAGATGTGCGGGTCGAGGCCGGAGCCGCTCGCGGTGACCGCGTCGGCCGGAACGGCCGGGTCGGCGGGCGCGGCGCCCCGGACCGGCACGATCCGCCCGGCGCGCGGGTCCTGGCCCGGCGTGGCGCACTCAACCTTCACGCCCCTGTACTCGGCGACGAACGGGGCGGCCGGGCAGGGCTCGTTGACGCTGGTCACCCTGTCCGGGCGGACGGACAGGACGGCGCCGACCCCGCTACCGGTGCAGTACGGGCGGGACCCGTCGACGCCCTCCAGTTCCCCGACGGCCCTGCTGCGGGCGCAGACCGTGCTGAGCAGGCTCGGCTCGCCGTCCCGGTCGACGATGTCCTCGGGCCCGAGGTTGCTCGCCGACGTCGCGGTCGGGTCGTAGCCGTCACCGGCGGCGGACGGGCGGCTCTGGAAGTACCTCCGGAGCGGCCTGCCGTCCGCGTCGCTGAACGACTGGCCGATCAGTTCGCTGCCGACCCCTCGGCCGTTGACGCTGACAGGGGAACCGTTCGCGTGGTCTTTCAGGCCGGGCACCTGCGCGACGGCGGTCACGGCCAGCGGGTAGAGGACGCCGCAGACGGCGGTGAGGACGAGCACCGCGCGCAGCGCCGCGAGCAAGGGTTTCATCACTGCATCCCCGGAACGAGCTGGACGACAAGGTCGATGATCTTGATTCCGGCGAACGGGGCGACGACGCCGCCGACCCCGTACACCAGCAGGTTGCGGTTGAGCAGCCGGGACGCCGAGCTCGGCCGGTACCGGACCCCGCGCAGCGCCAGCGGGATCAGCGCCACGATGATCAGCGCGTTGAACACGACGGCCGACAGGATCGCCGACTGCGGGCTGGACAGCCGCATCACGTTCAGCGCGTCCAGGCCCGGGAACAGCGCCACGAACAGGGCCGGGATGATCGCGAAGTACTTGGCGACGTCGTTGGCGATCGAGAACGTCGTCAGCGCGCCGCGGGTGATGAGCAACTGCTTGCCGATCTCCACGATCTCGATGAGCTTGGTCGGGTCGGAGTCCAGGTCGACCATGTTCCCGGCCTCCTTGGCGGCGGACGTGCCGGTGTTCATGGCGACGCCGACGTCGGCCTGCGCGAGGGCGGGCGCGTCGTTGGCGCCGTCCCCCGTCATCGCGACGAGACGGCCGCCGGCCTGCTCGGCCCGGACGAGCGACAGCTTGTCCTCAGGCCTGGCCTCGGCGAGGAAGTCGTCCACCCCGGCCTCGTCCGCGATGGCCTTCGCGGTGAGCCGGTTGTCGCCCGTCACCATGACCGTCCGGATGCCCATGGCGCGCATCCGGTCGAACCGCTCCCGCATGCCCGCCTTGACGGCGTCCTTCAGGTGGACGACGCCCAGCACGCGGACGTCGCCGTTCTCGGCCGCCGCGACGACGAGCGGGGTGCCGCCGGACGCCGAGACGCGGTCGACGACGTCCGCGAGCGCGGACGGCACCTCGCCGCCCTGGCCGCGGACCCAGTCGGTGACCGCGCCCGACGCGCCCTTGCGGAGCCTGCGGCCGTCCACGTCCACGCCCGACATGCGGGTCTGCGCCGTGAACGGCACCCATGCGGCGTGGGTCAACGCTCCCGCGTGCCGTTCCCGCAGCCCGTACGCCTCCTTGGCGTGGACGACGATGGAGCGGCCCTCGGGAGTCTCGTCGGCCAGCGAGGACAACTGTGCCGCGTCCGCCAGCTCCGCGCCGGTCGTCCCGCCGACCGGGATGAACTCCGACGCGCGCCGGTCGCCGAGCGTGATCGTGCCGGTCTTGTCGAGCAGGAGCGTGTCGACGTCCCCAGCGGCCTCGACGGCGCGTCCGGACATCGCGAGCACGTTGCGTTGGACGAGCCGGTCCATGCCCGCGATGCCGATGGCCGACAGCAGCGCCCCGATCGTCGTCGGGATGAGGCATACCACCAGGGAGACCAGCACGAGCCCGGTGACGCCGTGGGACCCGAGCGCGAACCCGCCCTCCACACCCGGGCTGTTCGCCACGGAGTAGATCGCGAGCGGCTGCATGCTCGCGATCGCCACCAGGAAGATGATCGTCAGTGCGGCGAGCAGGATGGTCAGCGCGATCTCGTTCGGGGTCTTCCGCCGGGACGCGCCCTCCACCAACGCGATCATCCGGTCCATGAACGACTCACCGGGACGTTGGGTGATCCTGACGACGATCCGGTCGGACAGCACGCGGGTCCCGCCGGTCACCGCGCTGCGGTCGCCGCCGGACTCGCGGATGACCGGCGCCGACTCGCCGGTGATCGCGGACTCGTCCACGCTGGCGATGCCCTCGATCACGTCCCCGTCGCCGGGGATGACCTGCCCGGCCTCGACGACGACGAGGTCGCCGCGCCGCAGTTCGGCCGCCGCGACGGTCTCCTCTCCCGCGTCCGTCAACCGTCGGGCGGTCGTGGCCTTCCTCGTCCTGCGAAGGGTGTCGGCCTGCGCCTTGCCCCGCCCCTCCGCCACGGCCTCCGCCAGGTTGGCGAAGATCACCGTGAGCCAGAGCCAGGTTGTGATCAGCACCGCGAACGCCGAGGGGTCGAGCACGGCCATGACGGTCGTCCACGCGGCGCCGATCTCGACGACGAACATCACCGGGTTGCGCCACATGAAGCGCGGGTCGAGCTTGCGCAGCGCCGCGGGAGCCGACGCCGGCAGGGTGCTCGTGAGCATCAGTGGATCCCCTCTGCGAGCGGCCCGAGGGCCAGCGCGGGAAAGAACGTCAGGGCGACGAGGATGAGGGTCACGCCCGCGACCATGCCGACGAACTGCGGACGATGCGTCGGCAGCGTGCCCGCCGACGCCGGGACCGGCGTCTGCCGCGCCAGTGACCCGGCGAGCGCCAGCGCCAGCACGATCGGCAGGAACCGGCCGAACGCCATGGCCAGGCCGAGCGCGACGTCGTAGAACGTGGTGGCGACGGTGAGGCCCGCGAACGCGGAGCCGTTGTTGTTGGCCGCCGAGGTGAACGCGTACAGCACCTCCGACAGGCCGTGCGGCCCGGTGTTCAGCATGCTCCCGCGAGGCCCCTCGAACGCCATCGCGATCCCGGTGCCCACCAGGACGATCATGGGGGTGACCAGGAAGTACAGCGACGCCAGCTTGATCTCGCGGGGCCCGATCCGCTTGCCGAGGTACGCGGGCGTCCGGCCGACCATCAGCCCGGCGACGAACACCGTGACGATCGCCAGGATCAACATCCCGTACAGGCCGGATCCGACGCCGCCGGGCGCGACCTCCCCGACCATCATGTTCAGCAGCGTCACCGCGCCGCCGAGGCTGGTGTAGGAGTCGTGGAACGAGTTCACCGCCCCGGTGGACGTCAGCGTGGTCGCCGCCGCGAACGTCGCCGAGTTCGAGACCCCGAACCGCGACTCGGTGCCCTCCGTCGCGGCCGTCACGGACTCGGGGACCGTCCCGTGGTGCGCGAGCTGGGCAGTGTTCAGCAGAGTGACGCTGAGCAGCGCCAGCGTGGCCATCACCGCGACGATCGCGACGCCCTGGCGCCGGTCGCCGACCATCCGCCCGAACGTGCGGGGCAACGAGAACGGGATCAGCAGAATGAGGAGGATCTCGATCCAGTTCGTCCAGCTCGTCGGGTTCTCGAACGGGTGCGCGGAGTTGGCGTTGTAGAAGCCGCCGCCGTTGGTGCCGAGTTCCTTGATGGCCTCCTGCGACGCCACCGGCCCGCCGGTGATCGTCTGCTCGGCTCCGGTCAGCGTGGTGACGGTGTGCGGGTCGGCGAGGTTCTGGATCGCTCCACCGGCTACCAGCGCGACCGCGCCGATCGCCGCGATCGGCAGCAGGACGCGCAGCACGGCACGGGTGAGATCCACCCAGAAGTTGCCGAGCTCGCCGGTCCGGCGCCGGGCGAGGCCCCGGACGAACGCCATCGCGACGGCGATGCCGACGGCGGCGGACACGAAGTTCTGCACCGCGAGCCCGGACATCTGCACCAGGTGGCCCATGGTGCTCTCCCCGGAGTACGCCTGCCAATTCGTGTTCGTGACGAAGCTGATCGCGGTGTTCCACGCGACGTCGGGGTCGACGCCGCCGTATCCGAGGCTGAGCAGCAGACGGCCCTGGAGCCGCTGGAGCCCGTAGAGGGCCAGCACGGACACGACGGAGAACGCCAGCACGCTGCGGGCGTAGCCGCTCCAGACCTGCTCGGCGTCCGGGTCGACGCCGACGATCCGGTAGATCAGCCGCTCCGCCGTCCAGTGGTGGCGGGACGTGAACGTCCGGTGCATGTGGTCGCCCAGCGGAACATGGACGGCGACGAGCACGAGGATGAGGGACCCGACGAAGAGGATCCCGGCCGTCGTCGCCCCCATCAGAACCTCTCCGGGCGGATCAGCACGACGACGAGGAGGACGACCAGTCCGGCCGCGAGCACCAGCCCGACCGCGTTCTCGGCGTTCACAGCCGTCCCGCCCCCTTCACGACGAGGCCGAGCAGCGCGAAGACCGCGAGCGTCAGCACGATGAGCACAAGATCTGCCATGCCCGCAGCGAACACCCGATTTGAACGGATAAGGCCGGTCTTGACGCGTTTCCTACGCTGTTGCCCGCGTTCTTCACGCGTTCCCTACGCATGAGGCTCGGCGCAGGAGTCGAGGTAGGGGGCGAGTTCTCGGGCGACGGTGCGGAGAGGGCGGACGCTCTGTTCCGCCCGCGCCATCAGGATCGCGCCCTCCAGCGAGCTGATCATCAGGGTGGCGAGCGCGTCGGCCTTCCGGGACGGGACGCCCATCGCGGCCAGCTCCCGCGCGACCGGACGGCGCCACGCGGCGAACGCGGCGGCGGACGCGGCGCGCGTCGACTCGACGGTGTCGGCGCAGTCGACCGTCGCCGCCGCGACCGGGCACCCCGTCACGAACCCCTTCGCCTGGAACTCGTCGGTCCACTGGCGCACCATCGCCGCGAACAGCCTGCCCGGCGTCGGCCGGGACATCGCGGACACGAACCGGGCGACGCGTTTGCTCGCGTACCGCCCGGCCCACTCCACAGCCTCGTTGACGAGCTGTTCCTTGCCGCCCGGGAAGTAGTGCTGGAGGGAACCGCGCGGTGCCCCCGCGTGCTCGGCGACGTCCCGCAGCCCGGTCGCGGTGACCCCGTCGCGGCGGATGAGCTGCGCCGCGCTGAACACCATCCGCTCACGCGGCCCCCGCTCGGCCGCCGCCATTACCAAGCTCCGGCTATTGCATCTCTCACCTGGTTCATTATCATGACCGTTGTCATAACTCGCAAGATCGGGCGACGAGTCTGCCGGAGGCGACGATGGGCGCGGACCTCGGATTTCTCGGCCTCGGCGTCATGGGCGGGCCCATGGCGCTCAACCTGGCCCGCGCCGGGGCGGAACTCGTGGTCTGGAACCGCACCGCCGCCAAGAGCGAGGCGCTGCGGGCCGCCGGGGCGGCGGTCGCGGCGAGTCCCGCCGACGTGTGCCGCCGGGCGCGCGTCGTGTTCCTCATGCTGGCCGACGGGCCCGCGATCGACGCGGTGCTGGAGCGCGGCTCACCCCGCTTCGCCGCGAACGTCGCCGGGCGCGTGATCGTCCACATGGGCACGACCTCGCCGGACTACTCCCTGGGCCTCGAAGCCGACGTGCGCGCCGCCGGTGGCCGGTACGTCGAGGCCCCGGTCTCCGGGTCCCGCGGGCCCGCCGAGGAGGGCCGCCTGGTGGGGCTGCTCGCGGGCGACGCGGCGGCCGTGGACGTCGTCCGGCCCCTGCTGGGCCCGATGTGCGCCGAGTCGTTCGAGTGCGGGCCCGTCCCGAACGCGCTGCTGATGAAGCTGGCGGTCAACCTGTACCTGATCACGACGGTGACCGGCCTGGCGGAGGCGTTCCACTTCGCCGCCGGGCACGGCCTCGACGAGCGGCGGCTCCGGGACGTCCTCGACGCGGGCCCGATGGCGAGCACCGTGTCCCGCGCCAAGGGCGCCAAGCTCGTCGCCCGCGACTTCGCCGTCCAGGCGTCGATCACGAACGTTCTCGACAACAACCGCCTGGTCGCCGAGGCCGCCCGTGACCGCGGCGTCGCGTCCCCGCTCCTGGACGTCTGCCACGCCCTCTACCGCGAGACGCTGGCGCTCGGCCACGGCGAGGCGGACATGGCGGCGGTGGTCCACGCGATCGAAGCGCGCACCGCCGCCCCGGCGGTCACTCCCCGGCGGCCTCCCCCGCCTCGGCCGACGCGCGGGCCTCGATGATCTCCTGCTCGGCGCGGGTGTGACCGTCGATGATGATCTGGACGACCTCGTCCGGGTCGTCGGTGAGATGGATCAGGTCGAGGTCGTGCGGCGAGATCTTGGCGCTGGTCAGCATGACCTTCTCGACCCAGTCGAGCAGACCGCCCCAGAACTCGGTGCCGACGAGCACGATCGGAAACCGGGTGATCTTCCTGGTCTGGACGAGGGTGATCGCCTCGAACAGCTCGTCCAGCGTTCCGAACCCGCCGGGCAGCACCACGAACGCCTGGGAGTACTTGACGAACATGGTCTTTCTGACGAAGAAGTAACGGAACTCAAGCCCGATGTCGAGGTAGTCGTTGAGCTTCTGCTCGAACGGCAGCTCGATACCGAGCCCGACGGACAGCCCGCCGTTCTCGTCGCAGCCCTTGTTGGCGGCCTCCATGATCCCGGGACCGCCGCCGGTGATGACGGCGTAACCGGCGTCGTGCAGCCGGGCGCCGATGTCCACGGCGAGTTCGTACTCGTCGGTGCCCGGCTTCGTCCGGGCGCTGCCGAAGACGCTGACGGCCTTCGGCAGCTCGGCCAGCAGGCCGAAGCCCTCGACGAACTCCGCCTGGATGCGCAGCACCCGCCACGGGTCGGCGTGCACCCAGTCGGCGGGGCCGCGGCTGTCGAGAAGCCGCTGGTCGGTGGTGGTCGGCGGGACGGCCCGCCCCCGCAGCACGGCCGGTCCCTGCCGGCGCGAGCGGGAGTTCACTTCCGATGTCATGGGGCCACGGTAGTCGGAGCCTCCAGCCACGCGCGCAGGCGTTGCTCACACTCGGCGATGAGAGGGATCTCGACGTGTTCGTCCTTCGTGTGCGCGAGGGTGGGCTCGCCGGGACCGTAGTTGACGGCGGGGACGCCGATCTCCGCGAAGCGGGCCACGTCCGTCCAGCCGAGTTTCGCGCGGACGTCGGCGCCGCTCGCCGCGACGAACGCGGCCGCCGCCGGGTGCGTCAGCCCGGGTCGGGCCGCGGCGGCGCTGTCGGTGATCGTCACCTGGAAGCCGTCGAAGATTCCCCGAACGTACGCCTCGGCCTCCTCAACGGACTTGTCGGGAGCAAACCGGTAGTTCACGGTCACGACGCATTCGTCGGGGATGACGTTCCCCGCGACGCCGCCGCCGATGAACACGGCGTTCAGGCCCTCGTGGTACTCCAGGCCGTCCACGACCGGACGGGTCGGCTCGTACGCGCGGAGCACGTCCAGGATCCGCCCGGCGGTGTGGATCGCGTTGGAGCCCATCCACGCCCGCGCGCTGTGCGCCCGCTCCCCCGTCGCCGTGACCTCGGCGCGCAGCGTGCCCTGGCAGCCGCCCTCGATCAGCCCGCCGGTCGGCTCCATCAGCACCGCGAAGTCGCCCGCGATCAGCTCGGGACGGTCCGCCGCGAGCCGCCGCAGCCCGTTCCGCTCGGCCTCGATCTCCTCGCAGTCGTAGAACACGTACGTGAGGTCGCGGGTCGGCTCGGGGACGGTCGCGGCGAGGCGCAGCGCGACCGCGACGCCGCTCTTCATGTCCGTCGTCCCGCATCCGTAGAGCCGGTCGCCGACCACCCGCGACGGAAGGTTCCCGTTCAGCGGAACCGTGTCGAGATGCCCGGCGAGCACGACCCGTTCGGGGCGTCCGAGGTCGGTGCGGGCGACGACGCTGTTCCCGGCGCGCTCCACCATGAGGTGCGGCAACGCGCGCAGCGCCTCCTCCACGGCGTCGGCGAGGGCCTCCTCCGCGCCGCTCACCGACTCCATGTCGACGATGGCCGCCGTGAGGTCCACCACGTCCGAGATCAGATCCAGGCCCATGCTCAAGTCCTATCATCGCGAGCGTGGACCTGCCTGTGCTGGAGTGCGCCGTCCACTGGGCGCGCCCCACCGACACCCCCGACATGCGCGCCCTGCTGACCGACGAGGAGCGCGACCGCTACGACCGTTTCCTCCGCCCCGCCGACAAGGCCCGTTTCGTCACCGGACGGTTCCTGGCCCGCACCGCCCTCGCCGAGGCCACCGGACTCGACGCGGCGACCATCCGGTTCACCACCGACTGCCCGCACTGCGGCGGAACGCACGGCAAGCCCCGCGTGCTCGGCTCCGGCGTGGACTTCTCGCTCTCCCACTCCGGCGACCGCGTCGTCGTCGTCCTCGCCGAGGGCGTCGAGGTCGGGGTGGACGTGGAGCAGGAGAACGACCGTGACGTCGACCGGCTCGCCGAGGCGGTCCTCGCCGTCCCGGAACGCGCGGCGCTCGCCGCCATGGACGACCGCCGCCGCGGCTTCCACCGCTACTGGACCCGCAAGGAGGCCCTGCTGAAGGCGACGGGCCACGGCCTGGCCGCGCCCATGACCGCGATCCACGTGTCGGCGCCCGGCGAGCCCGCCGAGGTCGTCGCGTGGGACGGCGAGGCGGCGGTCTCGCCCGTCCGCCTCGCCGACCTGGACCCGGGGCCCGGCTACGCCGCCGCGGTCGCCGCGCTCACCGACCGTCCCCTCAAGATCACCGAACTCAGGTGTTGACGCCGTGGTCCCGCAGGATCTCGTTGAGGGACGCCTTGTCGTGCCGCCGTCCCTCGTCCAGCCGCTTGAGGATCAGCACCGCCGGTAGCCCGAACGTGCCGCCCGCGAACTCCTTCTGCCGGGTGCCGCCGACGGCGACGCACCAGTCGGGAATGCGGCCGCGGCTGATCTCCTCACCCGTCTCCACATCGATGACCGGCATGGACGCCGACAGGTTCGTGCCGGACCCGACCACGGCGCCGCGCCCCACCCGGGCGCCCTCCACGATCATCGACCGGCTGCCGATCATCGCCTCGTCCTCGATGATCACCGGCTTGGCGTTGGGCGGCTCCAGCACGCCGCCGATCCCGACACCCCCGGACAAGTGCACGTTCTTGCCGATCTGCGCGCACGACCCCACGGTCGCCCACGTGTCGACCATCGTCCCCGAGTCGACATGGGCGCCGATGTTGGTGAACGACGGCATCAACACCACGCCCGGCGCGAGATGAGCGCCCCACCGGGCGATCGCGCCGGGGACGACGCGCACGCCGTCCAGCCGCGTCTTCAACGGGATGCGGTCGTGGTACTGGAAGTCGCCGACCTGTGAGCGCACCATGCCGAGCACCTTGAAGCTCAGGAGGATCGCCCGCTTGGCCCGCTCGTCGACGACGACCTCGTCGGTGCCGGGGTCGACATGGGCGACCCGGGCCTCCCCGGAGTCGAGCTGGTCGACGGCGGCGACGATGGCGGTTTTGGCGTCGCCGTCGTCCGGGGTGAGCTCGGCGCGCCGCTCCCACAGCTCGTCGATGACACCGGAGATCGGGCTGGTGAACGTATCGGTCATGGCCACTGAGCTTACTGGTGGCCCGTTCCCGGTACCGTCTTCGCGTGGCTGTTTGGGCGAGGATGAAGACGCCGCCGCACGAGGGGCCGGACGGTGGCGGGCACCGGGGGCGGCGCTGGATCGCGGTCGTGGTCATCGTGGTGGCGCTGATCGGTGTGGGCGTCTACACGCTGTTCCAGAAGGCCCGTCCCTATCTGCACGGCACCGGCTGCGAGGTGACGACCCGCGCCGGCAAGATGCCGCTCGACCTTGAACAGGCCGCCAACGCCGCCACGATCGCCGCGGTCGCGCTCCGCAAACGGCTTCCCGAGCGGGCCGCGGTGATCGCCTACGCGACCGCGATCCAGGAGTCCCACATCCGCAACCTGCCGGGCGGCGACCGCGACTCGGTCGGCATGTTCCAGCAGCGCCCCTCCCAGGGCTGGGGCGAACCGCATGTGCTCCGCGACCCCGTCGCGTCCACCACGAAGTTCTTCAACGCGCTGGTCAAGGTGAAGGGCTACCTCGACCGTGACCTGCACGACGCGGCGCAGCGCGTGCAGCGCAGCGCCGACGGCCGCGCCTACGCCCGCCACGAGGACGACGGCACCGTCCTCGCCGCCGCGTTCACCGGACGCGAGGCCGCCGCCGCGCGCTGCTGGTACCCGCCCGGCAAGCGGACCGAGTCCCGGCGCCCGGAGGCGCTGCGGGAGATGCGCCGCACCTTCGGCGACGACCTCCGAATCGGCGGCCCCGCCCCCTTCAAGGCCGGCGCCGCCCCCCGCCCCGAATCCTGGAACGCGGTGAAGGTCGCCAACCCCCGAGAGGGCTGGACGGTCGCCGCGTGGGCGGTGACGCACGCCCAGGCCTACGGCCTCACCGAGGTCCGCCACGCGGGCCGCCACTGGCACGCCGACGCCGGCCACGACGGCTGGACCGACGACCCCGCCGCCCCCACCCACACCGTCATCATCCAGTGAGAAGCGGCACTTGACGATCAACCGCACGGATCAGCCGATTACTCACGACCAAAAGCAAATTCGTCTTGTCTGTTAAGTTTCGCCATGATTCGTGGGCTCGGTGGACTTCGTCGCCTCAAAAGGTGATCATGTTGGGGACCGTACCGGCGAAAAGGCGGCTCCCATGACGCGGATGTTGAGATTTCTTGTGCTCGTCGCCTCCGTGGCCGCCGCGTCGGCCGCGCTCCCCGTCGCCGGCGCCTCGGCCTCGGCCTCCGGAAACCCGCCGGGCTGCACGCCCCGTTGGCAGTGCGGCTGGAGCGGGCCGAACTTCACCGGTGAGGTGGTGAGGTTCAGCCCGCTCGATATCGATGGATGCTTGAACGCTCCGTTCCCGTTCCTTTCGGTGGGCAACGCCTGGGGTACTGAGGGCCGCGCCGGGATCCCGATCGTCATGTACGTGTACTCGGAGCGGGACTGCCGGGGTGAGACGGTCGCCAAGGTTTCGGCGCGACGGTTCCTGCCTTCGCTTCCGGCCCCTGGCCTCAGTGCTTCCATCGTCGTCTGACGGTCAGGTGGCGGACACCTGCTCGGGGCGGGGCTCCAGCTGGACGTCGGTGGCCTCGCCGTGGGTGTTGGCGGAGCGGAGCGCGACGACGGCGGCGGCCGCGAGGAAGATGCTGCACACCAGCAGGGCCCGCGCGAATCCCGAGGTCATGGCCTCGGCCATGGGCTTGCCGTCGGCGAGCAGCGACTCGGTGTGGGACGTGGCCACCGCCGAGAAGATCGCCAGGCCGAGCGCGCCGCCGATCTGCTGGGACGCGTTGAGCAGCGCGGCGGCGAGACCGGCCTTGTCCGCGGGGACGTTCGCGTTGGCCGCGGTGGTGATGGAGACGAACGCCATCCCGAGGCCGAACGAGGTGACCATGAGGCCCGGCAGCAGGTCGGTCAGGTACGCGCCGTCCACGGGGATGCGGGACAGCCAGTAGATCCCCGCGCCCGTCACCAGCAGGCTCACGACGATCAGCGGGCGGGTGCCGGCGCGGGCGACGAGTCGCGGGGTGATCCCGGCGGCGACGCCGACGCCGACGCACAGCGGCAGGTAGGCCACGCCGGTCTTCATCGGGGAGTAGCCGAGGATGTTCACCATGTAGAGGCTGAGGAAGAAGAACATCGAGATGAGCCCGGCGACCGCGACGAGGCAGGCGACGTTGGTGATGCCGAGCCCACGCACCCGGAAGATCGACAGCGGGAGCAGCGGGTCGCGGTGGCGTTGCTCGTTGACGGTGAACGCGGTCAGCAGCACGACGGTCCCGGCGAGGCCGCCGATGGTGCGGGCCGCGTCCCAACCGACCTCCGGGGCCTTCACCAGGGTGAAGACGAGCAGCAGCATGCCGGAGGTGACGAGGATCGTCCCGCCGATGTCGAAGCGGGACAGGTCCGCGGACCGGCGGTCGTCGTCCACCAGCAGGAACAGCCCGATGATCACTATGACGCAGACGGGCGCGTTGACGAGCATCACCCAGCGCCAGTCGAGCGTTTCGGTGAGCACGCCGCCGAGGAGGACGCCGGCGGCGCTGGCGGCGCCCGCGACACCTCCCCACACGCCGAGGGCCTTGGCGCGGTCGCCGCCCTCCTTGAACGTGGTCGTCAGGATCGACAGCGTTCCGGGCAGCATCAGCGCCGCACCGGCGCCCTGCGCGAGCCGCGCCCCGACCAGCATCCCCGAGTTGACGGCCAGCCCGCCGACCAGGGACGACAGCGAGAACAGGATCGTCCCGGCCAGGACGACGCGGCGGCGGCCGAGCAGGTCGGCGAGGCGTCCGCCGAGGAGCATGAACCCGCCGTAGGTGAGCAGGTACCCGCTCGGGACCCACTGGAGGTCCTGGACGGAGAAGTCCAGGTCCCGCCGGATCGCGGGCAGCGCCACGTTCACGATCGAGGCGTCGATGAAGTCGAGGAACGCGATGGCGCACAGCAGCGTCAGCGTCAGCTTGCCGCGCCCGGTCGCGAGGAAGGACGGGCGAGTGTCCGTCATGGGTACCTCCGTGTTCGTGCTTGTCGCCCTCCTTGAGCGGATTCGGCACCGCGAATGTGACACGACCGGCGGATGATGAGCTTCACATCACATTTCGGCTGGGGATGTCACATTCCGGGTGGCGGGCGGCTCTCGGGGGTGAGCGCACTGGAGGTCAGCCATGCCGGACCGCATCACCGAGGACGTCGCCACACGCGCGTACGCCGATCATCGGGAGCTGCTGTTCTCGGTCGTGTACAACCTGCTCGGCAGCGTCGCCGACACCGAGGACGTCCTGCAGGACACGTGGCTGTCGTGGACGGCCAGGCACGCCGCGGACGGCGCGGACGGCATCGAGAACCCCCGCGCCTACCTGGTGCGGATCGCGGTGAACACCGCCCTCGCCCGGCAGGCCGACATCAGCCGCCGCCGCGAGACGTACCTCGGGCCGTGGCTGCCCGAACCGCTGGTGAGCCAGCCGGACGCGGGCGTGTCCGCCGAGCGGACCGAGGCGGTCTCGATGGCGCTGCTGGTGGTGCTGGAGACGTTGACGCCGCTGGAACGGGCCGTGTTCGTGCTGCGGGAGGTCTTCGGCTACGCGCACACCGAGATCGCGACGATCCTCGACCGGAGCCCGTCCGCGGTGCGGCAGCTCGCGCACCGGGCGCGCGAGCACGTCCACGCGCGGCGCCCCCGCTGCCAGGCGGATCCGAAGGTGCAGCGGCAGGTCACGGAGCGGTTCCTCAAGGCGGCCCTGGGCGGCGACCTCGCCGGGCTGCTGGAGCTGATGGCGCCGGACGTGACGCTGTGGCGGGACGCCGGCGGCGCGCGGGGCCCGCTGCGTCCCGTGCACGGTCGCGACAGGGTGGCGCGCGTCATCAGCGCCACCGCGCGGCGGGAGGACGCCGAGCGGCTCGACGTCCGATACCGCACGGTCAACGGCGACCCGTCCGCGGTGCTGTTCGACGCGGACGCGCCGTTCGCGGTCATGGTCCTGGACCTCGCGCCGGACGATGAGCGCGTCCGCGGCATCTATGCGGTGGCGAACCCCGCCAAGCTCTCCCACATCGAAGAGAAATAAGCTACTTTGTTGGTAGGGATAGTTCCCCGGGTGAGGCGACCGGGTCCGGTGTGGGTGGCATCGGACCCGGTGCCACCCCCGTACGCAGGGGATTTCGTGCATGACGGCCCGCTGCGGGGGAAGACGGGACCCCATGGACATACCCCGGACTCTCGTGATGACCGGGCACTTTCCCCCGGAGCCCGGCGGTGTGCAGACGTTCACGTGGGAGTTGGTGCGGCGGCTGCCCGCCGACCGGCTGCTGGTGGTGGCGCCCGCCTGGCCCGGGGCGGCGCGGTTCGACGCCGGGCTGGAGTTCCCGGTCGTCCGGCGGCACTGCTACCTGCTGTTCCGGGGTCTGCGGCGACTCGCGGCACGGCACGGCGCCGAGGCGTGCTGGATTCCCGCCGTCGCGCCGTTCGCGATGTACGCGCCGCTGGTGCGGGCCGCGGGCGTGCGGCGGCTGATCGGCTCCACCCACGGCCAGGAGATCGGCTGGTTCCGGGCCTGGCCGACCCGGGCCGCGCTGCGCGCCGTCGCCCCGGCCTTCGACGCGCTCACCTTCCTCACCGCCCGCACGCGCGGCGAGATGGCGGCGGTCCTCGGCGACCGGACGCGGCTGGTGCAACTCGCCGGGGCCGTCGACCCGCTGCGGTTCCGTCCTGGCCTGGACGGCGGGGCGGTGCGGCGGCGGCACGGTCTCGGCCCTGGTCCGGTGGTCCTCAGCGTCTCCCGGCTCGTCCGCCGCAAGGGCCATGACCGGCTGCTGGACGCCTGGCCCGACGTCGTCCGGCGCCATCCCGAAGCCCGGCTGATGATCGTCGGGGACGGGCCCACACGCGCCCATCTCACCGACCGTGCGGCGCGGGAGGCGCCCGGCACGGTCACGATCACCGGCGCCGTCTCCGCCGCCGACCTGCCGCGCTACTACGCCGCCGCGGACGTGTTCGTCCTGCCGTGCCGGGACGAGCGGCGCGGCCTCCAGGTCGAGGGCCTCGGCCTGTCGGTGCTGGAGGCGTCGTCGGCGGGGCTGCCGGTCGTGGTCGGACGGTCCGGCGGCAGCCCCGAGTCCGTCCTCGACGGGCGCACCGGCCACCTCGTCGACGCGACACGCGCGGACGGGCTGGCGCGCGTCCTGAACGACCTGCTGGCAGACTCGGCTCGTGCCCGCCGCATGGGGGACGAGGGCCGCCGCTGGGTGCGCGAGACATGGTGCTGGGACCGGGCGGCCGCCCGGCTCGCCGCGCTGCTGCGCGGCGCTCCCGTCGACCCCCCGGACCGGCGGGACACGCGGTCTCAGGACGCGGTACGGGGGGTCGAACCCGCATGGGACTCAAGGAGCAACTGAACCGCCGCGACTTCCGGCGGCTCATGGTGGGCCAGACGGTCTCCTCTTTAGGAGACTGGATGGGGACGCTCGCCCTCATGTACTTCGTGCTGGAGCTGAGCGGATCCACGACGGCGGTGGGCGGCGTGCTGGTGCTGCGCCTGCTCCCGTCGGCGCTCGGCGCGCCGGTCGCCGCGCGGGTCGTCACCCGGTGGCGGCGCCGCACCGTCCTGCTGAACTCCGACCTGATCCGGGTCGGGATGGCGGTGGCCCTGCCCGTCCTGCCGTGGCTGTGGTGGGTGTACTTCTGGGCCTTCGCCATCGAGGTCGTCGGCCTGTGCTTCCTGCCCGCCCGGGACGCCGCCATCCCGTTCCTCATCGAGGACCGGGACGAGCGCAAGCACGGCGAGGAGCACGACACCGGCACGCTGGAGGTCGCCAACGGCATCACGATGGCGACGTCCTACGGCATGATCCCGGTGGGCGCGGGCGCGTTCGGGCTGCTGCTGTGGGCGTCGAACAACGCCGGGTGGGAGGGCCACTGGCGCTATGTCCTGGTGTTCTGGCTGAACGCGCTCACCTATCTCGTGTCGTACTTCGCGATCCGCTCCATTCCCGACCTCGGCCCGGCGCCGGGCGAGCGCTGGACGGCCGACAGCGACACGAAGCGACAGGGCGGATTCCTGGACGCGCTGCGGCTCCGCGTCGTCCGTGGCGTCCTGCCCGGGGTCGCGGTCGTCTCGCTCGGGCTGGGGGCGCTGTTCTCGCTCGGGGTGGTGTTCGTCCGGAACGTCCTGGACGCGAGCCCGGTCGGGTTCGGGGTGCTGGTGGCGCTGTTCGGCGTGGGCGCGCTGACCGGCCTGATCATCGTCCGGCGGGGCCGGTGGCGCCTGATGACGCAGATCAGGACGGCCACCGCGCTCCAGGGCGCGACGATCACCATGATGGGCGCGGTCGCCTCGATCACCTGGTCGTTCGTCGGCGCGGTCGTGTTCGGCGGGGCCGCCACCGCCGCGCTCGTCGGCGGGATCACGTACCTGCAGGAGAGCCTGGAGGGGTATCCCCGCAACCTGGCGCTGACGGCGTTCCACGCCGTCCTGCGGTTCGGTCTGGCGCTCGCCGCGCTGCTGTCGGGCGCCGCGGCCGACCTGCTCGAACGGTGGGACGTGAGCCCGCTCGGGATGGTCCCGGCCCGCCTGGTGCTGGCCCTGTCCGGTCTGGTGGTGATCGCCGGGACGTTCCTGATCCGCGCCCCCGCCCCGGACTCTGATCGCGGTCAGAAGTCGGCCTGACCTGGGAAGAAGTGCAATGTCCGCCCCGTGGGATAGAAGGATCCCATGGACTTCAAACTGGAACTGGTGACCATCCCCGTCTCCGACGTGGACCGCTCGATCGCCTTCTACACCGAGAAGATCGGTTTCAACCTCGACCACGACCACCGGGTCAACGAGAATCTCCGATTCGTCCAGCTGACGCCGCCCGGGTCGGCGTGTTCCGTCGCCTTCGGGACGGGGCTGGAGGACGCCATGGTCCCCGGCTCCCACCAGGGGCTGCAACTCGTCGTCGAGGACGCCGACGCCGCCCGCGCCGAACTCGTCGCCCGCGGCGCCGAGGTCAGCGAGGTGCAGGACTTCCCGTGGGGACGCTTCGTCTTCTTCAAGGACCCGGACGGCAACGGCTGGAACGTCCAGGAACTTTCACACCGCTCCTGAACGACGCGCGCACGCGCCCGCGTCTCACCTGCCGTCAGACCGCGGAACTGAACCTCATGCGGACCGGCGACTCGGCCGCCGTGGCCGGGTCGCCCACGAGCAGATGCACGTGTAGGTGCCGGATCGTGCCGCCGGTGCGTTCGCAGCGGCCGTTGCGGACGCCGATCCCGTAACTGTCGAGGCCGTACTTCTCGCGTGCGAAGAGCAGCGCGTCGAAGAAGCCCGTCCGAGCCTCGTCGGAGAGGTCGGCCATGTCCGTGACGTGCTCGGTGGGGATGAGGAGCAGGTGCAGGCTCGTGCCCTGGTACGGGAAGTCGTTGGGCGCGATCGTCCATGACCCGCCGCGCCAGACGGGCTCCAGCCCGGAATGCTCGTCGAGCCCGTCCGGGCAGAACAGGCAGACTCCTCGCCGCTCCAGGTCCTGCATGCGGAGCAGTTGCTCCTCGGTGCGGTGGTTCTCCAGGCAGTAGAGGCTCACGAGCCGATCCTGCGATAGGTGATGATCGAGAACGGGACCTCGCTCGTCTCGCCGCTCTCGTCGTCGCGTTCGACCTCCGTGAACCCGTCGAGCCAGCCCGCGGGCATGCTGACGTCCCCCTCATAGTCCCGACGCACCCGGGTCAGCACGATGCGCTCCGTGTGGGGAAGCACCGCCTCGAACACGGCCCGGCCGCCGATGGCGAACACCTCCCCGCCCCCGAGCCGCCGCGCCACGTCGAGCGCCTCCTCCATGGACGACGCCCAGTGCGGATTCCCCTCCGGGCCCGCGCCGCTCGCCGCACCGCCCACCGACCGGCTCACGACCACCGACGTCCGCCCCGGAAGCGGCCCGCCCAACCGCCGCACGATCGAGTCGTGGGTGCGCCGCCCCATGAGAACGGTGTGACCCATCGTCAGCCGTTTGAAATGCCGCAGGTCCGCGGGGATGTGCCAGGGAAGTTCTCCCCGCACCCCGATGACGTCGTTCTCCGCCGCCGCGACGACGATCGTGACCGTCATGTCGCCACCGGAATCCGGGAAATCGCCGGATGCGGATCGTAGTCGGCCACCTCGAAATGTTCCGCCCGGAAGTCGTGGATGTCGCCGACTTTCTTCCCCTCGGCGTTCAACGTCACGGTCGGAAGCCGCCGCGGCTCCCGCTCCCTGAGCAGTTCCACGCTCTCCCACTGGTCCTCGTAGATGTGGGCGTCGGAAATCGTGTGGTAGTAGTGCGACGCCTCGACCCCGGTGAGGTGCCCCAGCATCAGCGTCAGCGCCGCGTACTGCACCATGTTCGACGGGACGCCGACAGGGACGTCCCCCGACCGCTGGAACATGTGCAGATGCAGCCCGCCGCCGAGCACGCGCACATGAACCCACCCGTGGCAGGGCGCGATCGTCGAGCCGCTGACCTTCCCTCTCCCCCGCGTCTGATACTGCGGAATCCACGGCGAGACGAAATGCGTCCGAAGGTCCGGCAGATCGCTGATCTGCTCGACCAGATGCTCGAACTGGTCGAACCCGCCCCCCTCCCCCGTCGGGAAGTCATGAAAGGCCCCGCCATAGGACCCCGGCCCGAGATCGCCGGGCGGAAGACCCCGCGAGGACGTCTTCTTCTCGGTCGCCCAGGGCCCCCACCAGTCGCAGCCGAACTCGGCGAGCTCGTCCAGCGTGCGCGCGCCGTTGATGAAAGCACACAGCTCACCGATCGGCTTCCGCCAGAAACTCCCCATATTCCTATCCGGAATGAGCGGGAACCCGTTGGACAGATCATAGGAAAGCGTCTGCTGCATCAACGTGAACGCCTTGGGCCCCTGCCGGGTGGGAACCGGAATACCCTCATTCGAGATACGCCTCAGCAGATCCCGATACTGCGAATCGGGCGTCCGTTGCTCCACGGGCTTGTACGACATGGGGTTCACTTTCGCGCGACTACCAGGGCTCCGGCGAGCCGGACTGCCGAGGCTACCACCGGCGCGACCACCGCCCGGGCGGCACCCACCGGGCCGCGCCGCAGGCCGGACGGCCGCCCCCGCGCACGCCAAGCGCTACGATGACACCGGTAGGCGCGCTACCAAGGTAAGGGACGACATTGTTCTACGAGGGACTGTTCGACGACGCGTCCAGCTTCGATCAGCGCTTCGTCACCGACGAGACGCGGCTGCGCGAGATCGTCTCGGCACTTCGCACCCTCGGGCAGAAGATCGTTCTTACCAGCGGCTCGTTCGACATTCTCCACGAAGGCCATTCCCGCTATCTCGAAGCGGCACGCGGATTCGGCAATTTCCTCATCGTCGGCGTCGACAGCGACGCCAAGGTCCAGGCCAGAAAGGGACGCCACCGTCCGGCCGTGCCGGAGATGGAACGCCTGCGCATGGTCACCCACCAGCGCGGAGTCGGCCTCGTCACCCTGAAAAGGGAGACCGACCCCAAATGGCACCTCATCAAACTCGTCCGCCCCGACATCCTCGTCGCGACCGCCGAGACCTACACCACCGAGGAGATCGCCGAACTGGAGGCGAAGTACTGCGGCCGGGTCGAGGTCCTGGAACGCATGTCGACGGTGAGCACGTCCGCCCGCCTGCGCCGCATCCAGCTGGGCGCCATCGACTCCCCCGCCGCGCGCCCCCACGCCCCCGACAACCGCGACAAGCAGATCCTCCTCTACCTCCCCGTCCTGACGTCGGCCTTCGAGTCTTTCCTCGACCGCCACAACGACGCCTCCGAAATCCTGATCCTGGGCCGCGGTTTCGCGGACGATTTCCCCGTCATCCGCAAGGACATCCGCGCCCTCGACCCGGACCGCGCCGCCGACTATCTCCGCCATTCCCGCCCCTCGACCGTCGTCACCGTCGTCGAGCCCGCGGACCTGCCGAACGCCGTCCACGCCGACGAGCTCACCGTCCCCGACGACGCACTCATGCGCGACGTGGTCGAGGCCCACGACCTCGCGGCCCGCACCAAGGTCACCTTCGACCCGGTGTTCCTCTTCTGGGACCGCGAATGGAGCCGCGCCGCACGCCCCGCCGGCTACGACGGCGCCGTCACCGCCGACGAACTCGCCCGCGAATACACGGCACTGGCCCAGGCCCTGTCGTCCCGCAGCTCCGACTGGTGGCGCCGGGTCGGCGCCGTCATCGTCGGCGAGAACGGCGTGATCGACGAGGCGTGGAACCACCACCTCCCCACCGAGTACGCCCCCTACATCGACGGCGACCCGCGCAACAACTTCCAGCGCGGCGACCGCGCCGACCTCTCCACGGCCATCCACGCCGAGGCGTCCCTCATCGGCCGCGCCGCCCGCAGGGGCGTCTCCCTCGAAGGCACGGACCTCTACGTCACCACGTTCCCGTGCCCGTCCTGCGCCCGCCTCATCGCCGAGTCCGGCATCCGCCGCTGCTTCTTCACCGGCCCCTACTCCGTCCTGGAGGGCGACCAGGTCCTCCGCTCCGCCGGAGTGGAACTCATCTGGGTCGACACCACCACCCCACCCACCCCCTGACCCGCTTTCCTAGGACGCGGGATCACCGAGCAGCCGAACCAACCGGGCAAGGTAGGCGTCCAGTTCAGCGAGCATGGTCTCGGCGTCGTCCGGCCGGTACCGGCGGATGGCCTCTCGCATGCCTGCCGCGGCGTCCATCACCAGGTCCCGCCGCCTGCCCGCCGCGTGGAGGCGCATGAGCGCCGCGAGAGCATCGAGGTGACGCTCGACGGCCTGCTCATCGGATGGGTCGAAGGTCGCCGCCGCCACGTCACGGAACGCCTCGACGGCACCACTGACATCCCCACTCTTGTCCCGACATTGCGCCAGGTAGTAATGGGCAAGGTGCACGTCGGGATCGTCCGGGCCGTACTGTTCGACCAGGTGGGCGCTCACTTCGCCGAACAAGGCGGCGGCCTCGGTGTGCTGTCCGGCGACGAACTTGGCGGTGGCGAGCTTGAACGACAACTCGTTCCGGAGCGCGGGCTCCGCCACGCGCTCTCGCGCCTCCTCCAGGACGTCGAAGGCCTCCACGAAGAGGTTCCGGTGGAGCAACGCCTCCGCCCGTTCGCCGATCTCGTCGATCGCCCGCTCGGACAGATCCTGTGCCGGGGCCGGTGCCGACGGCGGAGCCGGGGTGGCGGCGCGTGGACGGCGTACGCGGCTTCCCAGCGGACGGACGAACGGTAAGCACGGGTCCAGGTCGGCGATGTCGGCGGGCATGCCCGGCCCGACGGGACGCGACGCGAACGGCAACAGCCGTTCGTACACCTCGGCGGCATCGGGCCGGGCGTCGGGTTCCTTGGCCAACATCCCGCGCAGAAGAGATTCGATCTCCTCGGGCACGTCAGGCCGCGCGTCCCGGACGCGGGGCGGCGCGGAGTGCACGTGGTGCCACTGATGCGACCGTGACGCCGACTCGGCGAACGGAGGCCGCCCGGTGAGCACCTCGTACAGGACGCACGCGAGCGCGTACACATCCGACGTCGGCCCGATCGTGTTGCCCAGTGCCTGCTCCGGCGACATGTAGGGCGGTGTGCCGACGGTCGTCCCGACCTGGGTGAGACGTGGGTTGTCACCGGACCCGAGCAGGGACGCGACGCCGAAGTCCAGCACCTTCACGATTCCGCCGGGTGTCAGCATGAGGTTGGACGGCTTGACGTCCCGGTGGACGACGTCGTGCCGGTGCACCTCGTCCAGCACGGACGCGATCTGCGCGCCGATCGCCGCCGCCCTCGCGACGGGCAGCGGGGCGGCCTCGTGGTCCGTCTCGTCGATGAGGGTCTGGAGTTCGCGGCCGTGCAGGAACTGCATGGCGACGAACAGCCGCCCCTCCGGCCGGTCGACTCCCGCGTCGTACACGGCGGGGATCCCGAGATGTTCGATCGCCGCGGTCGTCCGGACCTCGCGCAGGAAGCGTTTCCGGCGGACCTCCAGCGTCTCGGCCCGTGGCCACAGCTGCGACGGACGCTCGTCGAGCATCATCTTGATGACGACGCGGCGCCCGCCGAGACGCTCGTCGTAGGCCTCCCAGACTTCGCCCATGCCACCCGCGCCCAGCGGGCCGCGCAGCCGGTACCGGCCGGCGACGACCCGTCCGACCGGCTCGTCGGCGTCTCCCATGAGAGGCAACGCTACTCGGGACGGGACGGACGAGTCCGGCGAATCTCGGCGGCGCGTTGGACGGCGGCACGCCGCTCCGCCTCCCGCCGTACCGGTCTGCGGATCATGGCGTACGCCTGCTCCTTGGCGACCTGCTTGAACAACCGGTTGACGTTCTCGTCGTCGAAGTAGCGGACGAGCAGCTCATCGTTGGACGCCGCCTGGTCGATCATGATGCGGTCGGCGTCCTTGTCGACCTCCCGCTCGAACACCTCGCGGGAGTTGTTCAGCGCGATGGCGGCGAGCTGCGGGTCCTCCGCGATCGCGAGCGCGAACTGCCCAACAATGATCTTGTCGGCGGAGGAGAGGCTCGCGCCGTACTCGTCGTTGATCCGGTCGATCAGCTCGGCGAGAGACAGCTCGTCCGGGTCGGCGGGCGGCCCCGTCGCGCCGCCGAGGAGCCCGGACACCTCCTGGTCGCCGTCCGTCCTGAGCCGCAGCGCGGCCTGGTCCCTCTTTTCGATCCGTAGGTGGCTCGGTTCGACCTCGCCGACGTCCACGGCCGCCTCCTGCCCGCGCGGCGGCAGCTTGTTCAGCAGGAACCGGCCGTACTGGTACAGAAGTTCGAGGTCGTCGTCGTTGTAGCCGATCACCTGGGACAGCCATGCGTAGGACCGGACGAAGCCAAGCAGCGCGCCCCGGAACGCCTCGGCCTTGTCGGGTTCCTCCGCGGTGAGCGCGACGAAGCGGTCCACGGCCGGTTCCAGCCACCGGTACAGCTTCCCGTGCGCCTTGATCAGCTCACGTTCGTCGACGGCCTTGGCGCGTTCGGCGGTCAGCGCCTCGAAGAACCGTCGCATCTCCGATTCGGCGATCAGCCGGTAGGCGTGCACCTCCCGCTCCATGGTGTACAGCAGGTCGGGGTCGGTCGGCTCGCTGATCGTCGTCTCGTAGAACGGCTGGAACGCCTCCAGGATGTCCTCGGCCCGGTTCGCGAAGTCCATTACGAAGAGGTCTTCCTGGGCCTTGCCGGGGTGCGTGCGGTTGAGCCTCGACAGTGTCTGGACGGCCGCGACGTCCGCGAGCGGCTTCGCGACGTACATCGTCGTGAGGAGCGGCTGGTCGAAGCCCGTCTGGTACTTCTCGGCGGCAACGAGGATGCGGTACTCCTGTTTGGGGACCACACCGGCGCGTTTGTCGTCGGCCTTCGTGTAGGCGAATCGCGCTGGAAGTTCCCTGTCGGGGAACCCGTTCAGTTTTGCCTCCGTGTATTCGGGGCCGTCGTCCTCCAGCCGCAGTGCTCCCGAGAACGCGATGAGGGTGCCGCAGTCGGTGAACCCTCGCTCGTCCACGTACGTCCGGATCGCCTGGTAGAGCTGGAGCGCGTCGGCGCGCAGCGGCGTCACCACCATCGCCTTGGCGCGCCCGCCGATGCGCGGGGCGGTGTGCTCGCGGAAATGATCCACGATGATCTTCGCGCGGAGCGCGCTGCTCGCCTCCGACCAGATCGCCCGCCGGACGACCTGCGCCTTCGCCTTGCGCGGGTCGACCATCCGCTCGGCCTCGTCGGCGGCGGCCTCCGACAGCTTGAAGAACGTGTCGTAGGTGACGTAGTTGGCCAGGACGTCCAGGATGAAGCCCTCGTCGATCGCCTGCCGCATCGAGTAGACGTGAACCGGCTCGTTCTTGCCCTTCTCGGAGTTGTAGCGGCCGAACAGGTCGAGGGTCTTCTTCTTCGGCGTCGCGGTGAACGCGAACACCGACAGGTTCGGCTGACGGCCGCGCGCCAGCGCCGCCGAGGTCAGCGGGTCGCCGTACTCGTCCACCGTCCGTGACCCGAGCGCCCGCTTCAGTGCCGCGTTGTCCTCCCCGCCCTGCGAGGAGTGCGCCTCGTCCACGATGATCGCGTACTTGCGCTTGGCCAGGTCGCGCACCTTGTCCAGCACGAACGGGAACTTCTGCTGGGTGGTGATCACGATGCGGGCACGCGCGCCGGTGAGCGCCTCGGCGAGCTGGGCGGAGTCCTTCTCGATCCGCTCGACCACGCCTTGGACCTGTTCGAACTGGTAGATGGTGTCCTGAAGTTGCTTGTCCAGGACGAGCCGGTCGGTGAGCACGATGACCTTGTCGAAGACCGGTTCGTTCCGGAGGTCGTGCAACGTGGACAGCCGGTGCGCCAGCCACGCGATGGTATTGGACTTCCCCGACCCGGCCGAATGCTCGATCAGGTAGTTCTCCCCGGCGCCTTTCTCCCTGGCGTCGGCGATGAGTTCCTTGACCGCGTGCCATTGGTGGAACCGGGGGAAGATGAGCGGTTGGGTGTGCGCCGCGAACGGTTTGAAGGACGGCGCCTTCCCCGCCTTGGCGTCCGCGTCCTCCACGTGGAGGTACTGCTGGAGAAGTTCCAGGAAGGCGTCACGCTGGAGCACCTGCTCCCACAGGTACGACGTCCGGTAGCCCGTCTCGCCGCCACTCGGGTTGCCCGCCGACCCCGACTTCCCCGGCCCGTTGGACCCCTGGTTGAAGGGAAGGAACCGTGTTCCGCTCCCCGCGAGACGCGTTGTGAGGAACACGAGGTCGGTGTCCACCGCGAAATGGACGAGGGTCCTGCGGGCGAAGAACAGGGCCTTCGGGTCGCGGTCACGGTACTGCTTCTTCGCGTCGGCGACCGTCTGTCCTGTCGCCGGGTTCTTCAGTTCGGCGGACGCCACCGGGATCCCGTTGACGAAGAAGGCCAGGTCCACGGAATTGGCCGGTTCCTCCGCCGAGTAATGCAGCTGCCGCGTCACCGTCAGCCGGTTCGCGTTGTAGTCGTCGAGCGCCCCAGCGGCCAGGGTGTGCGCGGGCCTGAAGGAGGCGAGCCGGAACCGGATGCCCTTGTCCTTCACGCCCGTCCGCAGCACGTCCAGAGCACCCCGGGCGTCGATCTCCTTGGCCACGAGCCGCGCGAACGACCGTGCCGGGTCCTCCCCGTGGGCGTCGCGCAGTCGCTCCCATTCCCGCGCCTGGGTCCGCCCGAGGAACACCGCGAGCTCGGCGGTGTCGAGCGCCAGTTCCCGGTTGTAGTTCGGTGGTTCGCCCGGCGCCCATCCGTGCGCGATCAACGCACTCTCGACGGCGTCCTCGAACGTCCTCTCTCCGTACACCTTCGCGCCCACGACCCCACCTCATCGCCACCGCCCAGGGAACCCGATCCGCCCATGGCACAGCGAGTGTGAGCTCCCCGCCCAGAGCTTTCATATTGTTAGCAACGTAAACACATCCTCTTTGATGCATCGGCCAAGCTGGCCTCAACCGGCCTGATCGGTTCCGCTTCCGGGTAGGTGGGGTGACACGTAGGGTGAAGGGGCCGCAAGCGGAGGGGTGATCGCATGCCTCAAGGCCAGCTCGGTGACGCCGGCGACGGGACGCGTTCCACCATGTCGGGACGTGCCGGGGATGTCGTCCAGGCCCGCGACATCAGTGGCGACATCCACTTCCACTACGGCCGCGGCACGCACGCGCCGCCGTGGCAGTTGCCGCGCGGCGTGCGGGTCTTCGTCAACCGGCTCGCCGACCAGGAACGGCTGGACGAGCTGATCACCGCCCGACGAGACGGCCGGGACACCGGCACCGTCGCCTACCTGATCGCCGGAACGGCCGGGGTGGGGAAGACCTCACTCGCCCTGCACTGGGCGCACCGGATCCGCGACGAGTTCCCGGACGGGCAGCTCTACGTCGACCTCAGGGGATACGACCCGGGCGTTCCGGTGACACCGGGCCAGGCGCTGGAACGGTTCCTCATCGCGCTCGGCGTTCCCGCCTCGGCCGTCCCGAACGACGTGGAGGCCAAGTCCAGCCTGTACCGCTCGATCCTCGCCGACCGGAGAACGCTCGTCATCTTGGACAACGCGGGGACGGCGGCGCAGGTGAGGCCGCTCATCCCCGGCACAGGGCCCAGCCTGGCGATCGTGACGAGCCGGGGCAGGTTGTCGGGGCTGCTCGTCCGTGACGGCGCGCAGCGGACAATTCTCGGCACGCTCACCGAGGACGAGTCCGTGGAACTGCTCACCAAGACGACGGCGGGTTACAGGTCCGGCGACGACCCCGCTGACCTCGCCGAGTTGGCACGGTTGTGCGCCCACCTTCCGCTCGCACTGCGCATCGCCGCGGAACGGGCGGCGGCCCGGCCCGGCATGCCGCTCAGCGAGCTGATCGCTGACTTGCGCGACGAGTCGTCCCTCTGGGACGCGCTGTCCACGGGCGACGAGGACGACGCGGACGCGGTCCGGACGGTCTTTGCCTGGTCGTACCGCGCGTTACCGGACAACGCCGCCCGGCTCTTCTGCCTCCTCGGGCTGCATCCCGGCGGCGAGTTCGGCGAGACGGCCGCGAGGGCGCTGGCGGGCCCCGAGGACGATCGGGTGCGCACCTCCCTCGACGTCCTCGTCGGCGCCTACCTGCTGGAGAACGGGGGATCCGGCCGCTACCGCTTCCATGACCTGCTGCGCGCCTACGCGGTCGACCGAGCCCGGTCCGAGATCACGCAGGAAGAGCAACTGGCGGCCGTGGAACGGGTGTGCTCCTGGTACCTGCACTGCGCCTACCAATGCGTGCTCTCACTCGCCCATGACACGACGCTCCTGTTCACCGTCGAGCCGTCTCCGGACGTTCCCGGGCCGCCATTCGCGGGCCGGGAGCAGGCCGCCCGCTGGTACGAGGAGGAACGGACGAACCTGGCCGGGGCGGTGCGCGCCGCGACCGAGACCGGACGGCTGGAGCTGGCCTGGAAGCTCGCGGTGGTCCTGGAACGGCTCTACGCGACCTACAACCACTGCCAGGACTGGTGGGACACGTCGCTGGTGGGTCTGGACGCCGCGCGGGCGCTCGACCACCGGGAGGCGGAGGCCGCCCTGTGCGATGGGCTCGGGCGGCTCTGCCGCATGACGTTGCAGCTCGACGAGGCGGCCCACTACCACCGCAGGGCGATTGCGATCCACCGCGAGCGGGGCGACCGGCTCAGCACAGTGAAGGTGCTCAACGGCCTCGGCTGGGTCGACCTGTTCGCGCACCGTCCGGATCAGGCGCGCGCTGAACTGGAGGAGGCCCTGTCGATCGTCGAGGGCCTGGACCATCCGCGCTGGTCCGCGATCGTCCGCTACAGCCTCGGCTACGCCTTTCTCCAGTTGGACCGTCCGGACGACGCGCATGACCTTCTGACGAAGTCCCTGGCCACCTTCCGTGAGCTGAACGACCGGTTGTACGAGTCGATGGTCCTCACCGGGCTCAGCCTGTTGCGGCGCCGGCGCGGCGAGCCGTCGGAGGCCCTGTCCGCGGCGGCGGAGGCGGTGACGATCGCCCGGGAGATGGACAATCCGCTGTGGGAGGGAACGGCGCTGCTCTACCTGGGCAAGGCGCAGTCGGCGGCCGGGCTGCCGTCGGAGGCGCTCGTCTCCACCCAACGCGCCGCCGTGATCTTCCGCCGGGACGGGGATCCGAGCCGGGAGGCGATGGCACTGGACGGGACGGGACGGGCCTACCGGGCGCTCGGCAGACCGTCGGAGGCCGCCGACTTCCACCGACGCGCCGCCGCGGTCCACCGGCAGGTCGGCGACCGGTGGAAGCGGGCCAAGAGCCTCGCCCACCTCGCCGACGCGCTGACGGCGGCGCAGCGGGCGGGCGGAGACGGCGGCGACGAGGCGGCACCGCTCCGGCGGGAGGCGCTGGAGCTGCTCGACGGCTTCGACGACGTCAGGTCCGCCGCGCTGAAGGCCGAGATCATCGCCGCCGGGGGGACGGATCAGGGGCCGCGTTCGTCACGCAGCAGCGAGTAGATCACCTGGTCGTGCCTGCGACCTTCCCGCCACTGGGCCGCGCGCAGCACACCCTCCTCGGTGAAACCCACCCGGGTGAGCATCCGCCGGGAGGGGGTGTTGGCGACGTCGGCGATCGCCTGCACCCGCCAGGCGAGGGTGTGGTCGAACAGGTACCGGGTGAGCAGGATCATGCTCCTCGTACCGACGCCGCGCCGCCGTTCCTCCGCCAGGATGTGCAGCGCCACCTCCCAGCACCAGGACGTGTCGGGCGGCCCCCATTCGCGACGGAACCAGAAGACGCTTCCGACGACCCTGCCGTCGGCGGTGACGGTCAGGCGACCGCCGCGCGGTCCAAGCGCCCCCATCTCCGCGAGGCTCCGCCCGGGCGGGCTGAAACCGAACCACTGGTGCTCCCCGGAGGCGTCCGGGGAGCCGTAGGCGTGGTCGAACACGGGCAGGTCGGCCGCTTCGAGTGGACGCAGCGCGACGTTCACCACTGGAATTCGCCGAGCAGTTCGCGGGTCTCGGCGTCACCGGTCCGCGCGAGTTCCGCCGTCAGCGACCGTTCGGCGGGCACCCCGCGCCCGGTGTCGGCCCGCAGCCAGGACGGGACGTAGCCGAGCAGCAGCAGCCGCCGGTATCCGGCGTCCGCGCTGGACGGCACCGTCCGATGCCACAGGCCCGCGTGGATGAGGACGGCGTCACCCGGCTCGAAGAACAGTTCCACCTGGCCCGGCCGGTCGCTCTGGTCGCCGAGCGGAAGCCGCACGTCGCCGCCGCGATGCGAGCCGGGCAGCAGGCACAGGGCGCCCTCCCGCTCGGTGACGTGGTCCAGATAGATCAGGCAGTGGATCTGGTGTGGATGGCTGAACAGGGCGGGCATCGGGTCGGGGATCACCGGCAGATGGGCGTGCCAGGGCACCGCCACATCGGAGCGCCCGGCGAAGTTCAGCCGCGCCTCCAGGTCGATCCAGACCTGTGGCCCGAGGAGCGTCCTCGCGATGGACAGCGCCGGTTCGAGGCGGATCAGGGGGTGGAACACCGCGTCCTTGTCCAGCAACGACCGGATGTAGATGGACTTGCCCGGAAGGCTTTCCGCCTCGGGTCGTTCGGCCTCCGCCTCCGCGAGCTTGAGCACGGCGTCCGCGAGGGTGTCACTCGTCGCCCGGTCCAGGAGGTTCCGGCGGACGAGGTAACCCGTTCGCACGAGAGCGTCCAGTTCGTCGGGCGTGGCCGTGGTCGTGACAGTTCGTCGGGGATAGCCCGCCCCCTGGTCGCTGAGCACGAACTCGGTGCTCACGACATCGTCGTCGACCTTCCGCGCGCCCGCCGCTCCTGTGGCCGCGGACCCGCCGGACGCCGGTAACCGGCGGGGCACCGCGAGTTCCTCGCTACGGATCATGGACAGCAGGTCGGCGAGCGGGAAGGACCGGGCGTGGAACTCGTGCCATGCGGTCCTGGCCTCCCGCAGCCGTTCCGGGTCGTCGTTGCGGTTGAGGTACAGCAGCCGACCTTCCTTGTCGTAGGAGAGGTCGATGACGATCTCGTCGTCGAAAAGCCAGGTATCGGTGTACGTGACGTCGGGAACGTCCTCGCGGAAAATGAACCGGACGTCCTCACCGGCCGCGCCGTTGATCGCGTAATACCAGTCGATCTCGAACTGAAGGTATGGCGTCAGCGTATGGTCGATGATGTGGACCCGGCCCATGTACCCGCCGGCGGCGACGCGTTCCCGGATGTTCCGCGCCCATTCCGCATTGCGATCAGGCGGAAGCGGCTTTCCGGTCAGATAGTCCTCGAAGTGTTCGCGCTCCTCGTCCACGGTGTAGACGTCGAGGGTCTCGATTCGGGTCGCCGACGACGTGAATTCCGTGAAGAGTCGGCCGAACTGCTCTGAGTTGAGAATAATGAGGGCACTCCTGAAATTTCGCCGGGGACGCCCGTTTCCGGACGTCCACCTCGTCGATCACTCCGAGGCGAGGGCCCGTTCCAGGATGTAGCGCGGGATTTCCACGGCGTTCTCACCGGGCGGCAGCGTGAGCTGCGCCTTCTCTCCGTCGACGGCGAAACCCTGAACGACGATCGTTCCGTTCTCGGTTTCGTACACCGCGGGACACGGCCCGTTACCGCAGCCAGACCCACCGATCAACCTGAGTTCCATGACGTGGACCCTTACCTCGTCGATGCCATCGATCTCCGTTCTATATCGACCCCTGTGGAGCGTCAACCGATTGGCGGGGATGGGTCTCTCCGACCCTCTCAAGATTCACACGCTCCAAAGGAGGCAAACAGGAGCTCAGGCAACGAAACCAGGCCACCAAGATGATCATTGCACATGAGGAGCATATGGGCCACAACTCAACTTAATGGCCTCAGGTCCCCCAACTGCCCCCCATCCCGCCTTCCGTACGCGCTCCGGCACGGTTCCGGCAGGCATCGACGGGACTTCACATTTACGCCACCGGTCACTGACGGTCGGTGACGAAGACATCGCCGAGAGACCATGGCCGGAAACGTCGGGAGCCAAGGCATACGATCGAACGCCATGGCGATAACCAATGGATAATTCGGCTTCGCCGCCATCGAGCCGTGTCCCGCCGACGGAACGTCCCGCCCCGGCCTGCGTCGCCCCGCCCGTCACGACTCCGGCGGCCCGCACCGGTCGTGACCGACATCGGCCCAAGTCATGACCGATTTCCGTCCGGCTTCGGTCCGGGAGCGTGGACGGTTGAGAACTCATACGGAATGCTCAACCTTGCGATGCCGCCGTCGTCCTGGAGGCAAGCAGCGTGGGTGGTAAGAGCGACCCCCCAGACTGCGAGCACTGCAACGGAACGGGCAAGTCCACCTATGAGCGACCGCATAAGGAGAAGGACGGTTCGCTCACCTGGCGCAGGAGCGTCGAGAACTGCCACGTGTGCGGCGGAACAGGGAAGTGCCGATGAGGGACAAGCGTGAACGCTGCGGCAACCAGCCCTGCCGTTGGTGCGACCGAGACGATTGGGTATGCCGCTTCTGCCACGGCTCGGGCTGGTGGCGCCCCGAGAAGCCGCACCGGGACGGATCGGGCGAGATGACCTGGGTGCGGGTGGAGGAGCCGTGCCGCATGTGCGGCAACACCGGCAAGGAACACGACCCCCTGTCGGATCCGCTGCCCAATTCCCCCTCGCCCGCTGCGTAGCCGGGACGCGAACGGCCCCACGCCCGCACGGACGGGCATGAGGCCGCTGAAGCAACCGGACGACGCGCCTACCGGTCGAACCGCCCGGCCCGGATACCGTTCACAAGTTCCTCGAAGGCCGCACGCCCGACCGCCAGCACCGGCCCCTCCGGATCCTTCGAATCCCGAAAGGCCACCACCGACACCGCCCGACCAACCTCGACGCAGTTACCGCCCTCTTGGTCGCTGCACGAACTCTTACGCCAGTGGACAGACGACGGCTTGAACGTGCTCATGTGACCTCCCAGGTTGTGGCTACCGGTCGTACCGTCCTGCACGGATGTCCCGCGCCAACGCAGCGAAGGCCGCCCGCCCGAACGCCAGCTTGGGCCCTTCTGGATCCTTCGAGTCCCGGACGGCCACTTCCGAGTTCAACTCTGCCACTTCGATGCAGGTGCCACCGTCAGAACCACTCTTGGTGCTCTTGCGCCAGCGCAGGGGCGCCGAATCAAGCGTGCTCACGTATCCTCCATGATCGTCCGGATCAGGTCTTCGGACGCTTTCACCGGTAGTGCTGTCGACCCGATCAGATCGAAGACTACGGCAAGCCTCTGGACATCGCGCACTTCCGTCAGAATTTGCCCGAAACCACTCGCGCCATCAACGTAAGCGACGTCATGGGCTTGAGCAAAGGAGAGAAGCTGGAATCCACTCTCCTGAAATACCGGCGCGTCCGTTGGCACGATTTGGAGCGTGACGTTCGTGTAGCTCATCACCTCTAGCAATCGCTTGCATTGCCTCAGGCGAAATTCAGCTTGTATATCTCGAATAACCGCCTCGCGCATCATCACAAAGAGCCAAGGCGGGTCAGGCTTGCACAGGATAGCCTGGCGTTCCATCCGGATCGCCACCAACTCCTCCGCCCTATCCGCCTGAAACCCCGAACTGAACACGTAGCGCGCAAAATCCTCCGTTTGCACCAGACCTGTCACGAGCAACGGCTCGTAAACGCTAATCCGGCTAGCTTCTTTCTCTGCCTCGACGAGCGGCCGGACAGCACTAGGTATGAGACCGCTTTTTCGAGCCTCATCGTGCTTCTCCCAAAGACGATGGAATACGCCACCCAACTGGTAGTGGGCGTCAAGATCATTGGCGAGGCCCTCCGACGGAGGCTTCTCGAAGGTCTCGACCTTTGCGAGCCACTGAGGCGTGCAGCCCAGCGTTGCGGCGAGCTTGTTCCGGGAAAGGCCGTCCGCCTGACGCCTCGCGCGGAGTTCGTTGACGAAGGCTTCCTGGAAGGCGGAGGGGTTGGTGTCACGCGAGGGTGTCATCGGGTGTCTCCTGGGTGTCAGCCCGCAGGTTCGGGGGTGTCGCCTCACTTGGTCAGGGTGCTTATTGGGGAGTGATTGGTTCGTAGCTAAGAGTAACTCTTCCCTGCAAGGCTTGCCCGCCGTAAGTCAAACCGATTCGCAGGGGAACCTGACCCGTGAACGATCAAGAACGCATCCGACTTCAGGAGCAGTATCCGGCCTGGCACATTCGCCGACCGCCGTTGATGGACTGCTTCATGGCCACCCGCCTCGGCCGTCCACTGACCGACACAGAGCTGCGTTACGGCCTGTGCGCCACGCTCGTCGAGGACTCGTACGAGCTGCTCAGCGAGGCCCTCGCCGACCAGCGCAAGATGGAGGAGAACCTGTGATCCTCTCCTTGGCGATCGTCGGTCTGGGCATGCTCACCGGCTTCGCGGCCTGGATGCTGATCCTCTTCGTCGGCATGGCCGTCAGCAACGCCGGTTACGTGGGTAGGCACCGCTGATCTCCCGGAGCGGCTGCTGTACTCGGTGCCCATGCCTTTCCCCCTGGCAGCGGTACCGAAGTCCCCCAAAGGTCAGCAGCCGCTCCGGGTTCACAGAAAGCCCGGGAACGATCAATTCTCTTCGTTCCGAGTGAAGATCTCAAGGGCAAGGTCCCAGAGCGATCTTCCATCCAGCCACCATCGCTTCGGTCCCTGCACCGAGACGGGGGCGCGTTCGTAATCCGCCAGCTCCCAGATACGCATGACCAAGCCGGTCGGCGTATAAAGCTCCCCGTCATAGGCCCACAGCAGGCACTTACGGCGATCGTTCACCCACCTGGCCCTCTCCCTGCGTGGATCTGCTTCCAGCCAGGGTCTGACCGCCTGCATTTCGCCGTCGCCCTCCGGCAGGTACACCAGTGGCGTGCCGTCGTCCAACCGTCCGGCGCTGACGAGGGTGGGCACCGTGTTCGGACGGCGCTGCGCACGCACCCGCCGTTGAGGTGGTCGATAGTCGTCCCGAAGGCTCGGAACGGTTCCACCGCGCCGCACGTCTTCGAGGATCAGCTTCGCGAGGTGCTTGCATCTGGTCTCGTCCGTGAACGTCGTGGAGAGGAACGAGTTCTCCCCGTACTGGGCGTCCACATGGTGGATGAGCCACGAGAGCACCTCGTCAGTCATGTCGGGGATGCTCGCCGACATGGCCTCTTCGTCGAAGTCGTGTTCGTCGATCTCCTCCAGGTCGAGGAGCTGGAAGACGAGATGCGTGATGAGAAGGTCGCCGCGGCGCGCCATGTCAGCGGCCCGCCCACGCAATTCCTTGTGCTTGACACCCAGCGACACCCCGACGGCACCCCGGGCCTGAACGAGACGCCAGATCCGGTAGGCCGTCGGCGTCTCACCGAACAGCCGCGGGTACGCCCCGCTGGAACCGCGTTCCCAGAGAGTCCCTGTTCCGTGGCTGGCCCTGACCGCCAACTCAGGGGACCGGTGAGCACAGGCGAGGGCGATCGCCGCGTGCTCGACCGAGCATCCGGCATTGGGCGACGGGTCCGGCTCGCCGCGCTTGAAGACGTAGGTCTTCCCCAGCGACAGCAAGAAGTCCTCGCGAATCACCGCCTGCGTGGCGTCCAGGGCGATGAAGTCACGTTGCGAGACGTCGTTCTGAGTGTTCGTCGTCTCCGTGATCCGCTTCGCATAGTCCGCGCGGTCCTCTCCCAAGGAGAACGCCCGGACCGTGACATCAGCCTCGTCCACCCTTTCGGCGTCCTGCTGCATCGCCTCGTGGATGGCGGAGACGGTCTGCGCCCCGTTGACCACGCTGACGCCCTTCAGCTTCAGCTCGACGGGCTCGTCCGGCCGACGCCGACCAGGCCAATGGGGCTCGATGCTGTCACACAGAATCGTGATGCCGTTGTTGAAATACCAGAAGTTCTCGGGCTCGTTGAGCAAGGTCTCCTTGATACCGCTATTGATGCGGGTCAACCCGAGGGACTTGCGAACGTTCTGCTCGTACAGCCCATCCCCGTGTTCGCTGAACCAGCGCGCCACATCCCGAACCGCGACAGTCCCCTGCCACGCCTCGAAGGGCGTGTCACGCCTGATCCATCCTGACATCGCAACTTCGACATCGATGGGAGAGGGAACCAAGTCCTGCCGCACTTGCTGATGGAATTCGGCCTCCCCGATCACCCGATAGTCGAGGATCGTCCCGCCGTTATTGAACTCTGCCCGAGTACGGTCGAGAACGGCCCTTACCGCGTCCGAGAGAACATCCGGGCCCATGACCGCGATGACGAGAACAATCCGCAACCGCGCGTCCCCCATCGCCGCATCAAGCAGCCCCTTGAAGGGGTCTAACCTGGCGTTGAAGGTGTCCTCGAACTCCCGCCGCTCGATCAGCCGCAGGCCCTCGATGAACTTCAGGGTCTCCCCCAGGTCGATCTTCCCCTTGCCCGCGTCACTCCATTTGGCCTGGACGAGCCAGACCTCACGGGAACTCTCGTCCACCGCAACGGCGTCGATGCCCTGATCGTTCTCCCCGTCGATCACGGCCCGCCCGGCCGCCTCATGGTCACACTTGGTCACCCGGCGAACCGCCGAGGCCGCCAACGCCCGAGACAAAAATCGCTGCTCCCAACCGCTCCCCTGATACCCCTTCAGATCCTCCTCATAAATCAGTCCCGCATAGTCCCGCAGCAAGGCCTTCCGCACATGCTGCACCTGCATCGGAATCCGAAACCCACCCTGCCCCGACCCCATCCCAGCCCCTCCCGGCCCGCATTCACCGCTAGACCCAATTACCAATGTTACGCAGACCCAAAACTTCGCGCCGTGGTCACATCCAACTCCCCCGTGACGGCCGCCGTAACAACCGCCCGCCGCCTCTCCTCCAGCAGCGCCACACGCCGATCAACCTTTTGCCGGAGATCCCAGATCTCTGCCGACCGCCTTCGCAATTCCTCCATACACGCCCTCTGCATGGCCTGCTCAACCAGCGGAACTGGCCACTCCTTGATATCTTCCCCTCGCAATTTCACCATGGATTGAGAAGAACCCCTGGCCGAAGCTTCGATGAGCGAGCGCACTCGATTACTTCGCAGAACCTGGGAAACAAACTCAGACTCAACACCTGACTTCAGGCGGACCCGGTAGATGAGATCTGGGAGGAGCAACTTTTCTGCGGAACCGGTTACGACTGCCACGTCGCCAACCAACTCCGGGGTGTTAGCACGAGTCACCAGAAGATCACCCGCCTTGACTTCATAACGAACTTCAGGAGCGACCTCTACCGGGAGTCGTTTGTTTTCATCAGAAAGAAAGTGTCCTCGCTTTACTGCACTCAATTTTAGTACAGCCCATTCATCTCTTCCCTGTCGGGCAGAGCCTTCACATTGCGGACTCGCCCCTTGTTCGATCTTTTGCACGAGACGACGAAGAGGTATCTCACCAAACTCGCCAGCCATGCCGTCGATCATAAAATCGCGATAGGATTTCTCTCGCTCCTCCAGCCGCGCCTTCAGGGAATAATCAAGCTGAATTAGCTCATCAATACGGGCGGTCTCGATGTCAAGAAAGTCCGCGATGCGCCGCTGCTCCTTCAGCGGAGGCAGCGGTACCGGAAAGCCAAGGATCTTGATCCTGTTTGTTGACGCGAGATTGGTCGTCTTGACACCGGTGCTCTCGAAGTAATGACGAGCATAGGCAGACTGCGTAGCTAGCGCGAGATACCTGGGGTCAAGTTTTCCCGGAAACGGCCGAAGAGCGAAGACATGGTTCTGATGGAGACACCCGTCCAGTTCATTCTGCCACAGCGTACCTCGCCCGAGCTTGTCAAGATCGCCCCCTTCCGTCATCAGTACGTCACCACGTTGAAGCGTGCTACGGGCGGCAACGGCTCGCGGTACCGTTATTTCGTTCACAGATGTCAGATCGATATATCCGGCTTGCACATTCGCGACGCGCAAATACGGTCTGGTGACCACGTCGCCAGTGAGGTCCCGGGAAGAATCGACGGTCAAACCTGACTGGAGGCTACACAAATACCCCAATCGAACCAATGGCCAGCGGTTGGTCACGAGGTCACCTGGTTGAGGAGGGTTTGGATTTGGGTTTCGATGGATTTGAGTTCGGCATCTATCTCTTCTAGGGGGCGGGGTGGGGTGTAGGTGTAGAAGTGGCGGGTGAAGGGGATTTCGTAGCCGATCCTTGCGCGGATCGTTTGCTTGGTCTTGGGGTCCTTGGTTTCGGTGATCCAGGCGTCGGGGACGTGTGGGAGGACCTCGCGGGCGAAGTACTCGTCGATGTCCTCGGTGAGGGGGACGTTCTCGAAGTCGCGGAGGTCGGGGTCGTGGACGACCTTCCCCTTGACCTTCTGCACGTCGCCGTCCGGGTCGGTGATGGCGAACGCGGACATGACGGCCTTCGCGACCTTGTCCGGTGGGACGGTGACGGAGTTCTCGATGTAGGCGGCGAACAGCTTGTTGCGGAACTGCGCGGGGTCCGTCGTCGAGGTGCCGATGAGGGTTTTGAGGCCGTCGAGGAGCTCGTCCCGCAGGTCGTACTTCTGGACGGCCGTCGACTCGGCGAGGGCGGTGAGGGTCTCCTCGCTGACCTCGAAACGTTGGCGTAGGGGGCGGTCGATGGTGATGCGCTGGTAGCCGAAGTCCTCGTTGCGGAACACCTTGACCTTGGCGTGGTCAGGGTGGTCCGGGTCCGCGGCGATGTCGAAGGCGTCCCGGTAGAGAGCGCAGATGTGGTGGCGCTGCCGCGTGCTGATCTCTTTGCGCTTCTCACCGAGGGACTTGCGGATCTTGGACCATTGGTCGCGGGCATCGAGGAGGACGACCTTGCCCTTGTTCCGTGGCGCCTTGTTGTTGGTGACGATCCAAAAGTACGTGGAGATTCCGGTGTTGTAGAAGAGCTGGTCGGGCAGCGCGACGATGGCCTCAAGGTAGTCGTTCTCGATGATCCAGCGGCGGATCTCCGACTCGCCGGAGCCCGCGCCGCCGGTGAAGAGCGGGGAGCCGTTGAAGACGATGGCGATGCGGGACCCCTTCAGCTTGCCCTCGACGTCGGCCGTGACGGGCCACATCTTCGACATCATGTGCTGGAGGAACAGGAACGATCCGTCGTTGATGCGCGGGAGCCCGGCTCCGAAGCGCCCGGCGTGGCCGAGGTCCCTGTGCTCGTCCTTGACGAACTTCTCGACCTTCTTCCATTCCACGCCGAACGGCGGGTTGGCCAGCATGTAGCGGAACCTCTGGCCGTCGTGGCCGTCGTTGCTGAAGGAGTTGCCGAAGGCGATCGAGGAGTTCTTCTCGTCGTAGCCCTTCATCAGCATGTCGGAGCGGCAGATCGCGTACGACTCGGCGTTAAGTTCCTGTCCCGCCAGGTTGATGCGCGCGACCGGGTTCAATCTCCTGATGTGCTCTTCGGCGGCGGCGAGCATCCCGCCCGTCCCGCAGGCGGGGTCGAGGATGTCGATGACCGTGCCCTCGCCGCCTTTCAATGCTTCGTCGTCCGGGGCGAGGAGCAGTTCGACCATCAGCTCGATGACTTCGCGCGGGGTGAAATGCTCACCGGCCGTCTCGTTGGACAGCTCCGAGAACTTCCGGATCAGTTCCTCGAACAGGTAACCCATGTCGTGGTTGCTGACCCGGGACATGCTCAGGTCGAGTTTCGGGTCGGCGAACTTCTGCACCACCTGGTAGAGGAGCCCGGCGTTGTCCAGCCGTTCGACCTGCGTGTGGAACGCGTACCGGTCGATGATCTCGATGACTTCCGCGCTGAACCCGTTGATGTAGTCGCCGAGGTTCTTGCGGACGTTCGCCGGGTCGGCGCCGATCGTCCGAAAGTCCTGCTTGGAGGTGTTGTAGATCGGCAACCCGGCCGCCGCCTTCAGGAGCGCGGGCGCCGTGTCGCCCGGGTAGGCGGCGTCGCGGTCCCAAACGGCCTGCCGGGTCGGCGCCATGACGCAGTCGAAGCGCCGCAGGACGGTGAAGGGCAGGATCACCTTCCCGTATTCCGACTGTTTGTAGTCTCCGCGGAGGAGGTCCGCCACCGACCAGATGAACGCGGACAGGTTCTGGTCAACGCTCACTCGTCGCCCTCGTCTTTCGTTCCGGGTGGTTCAAGTGTCCCGCTCGTCAGACCGTCGTGGGCCAGCCGCACGGCATGGCGTCCCATTTTGGCCGTGTCTTCGAGGTGGCGCACGAAGGTTTCCAGTTCTCTGAACGCGGCTCCGTACGCTCGTTGCCGGTCCGGGTCCATCTGCGGGACGCGGGCTCCGCGTGGGTCGGTGCGGTGGGTGCCGGAGCCGGAGGTGTTGCGGCGCGTGTTGACCGCGCTCGCGAGGAAGCCGAGCAGGAAATGGGTGTCAAGCTGGTCGGTGGTGGAGACCGGGCGGCCGTCCTCGACGCGGACGAGGCCGCCGCGGATCAGCTCGGAGACGTTGACCGTGGCCGCCAGTTCGTGGGCCGCTTCGGGCAGGTGTGGCAGCGCGCCGCGCAACGCGTCGAGCGACTCCTCGAAGCGGGCACGGGCGTTCTCGTACGCGGCGGCGCCGGGCTGTCCGGCGGGGACATGGCGGCCGGGTGTGAGGTCCGCGTCCTCGTGCAACAGCGAGATGATCGGAACGTCGGCGACCCGGTCGGGGTCGGGCTTGATCGGGCCGGTCGGGTCGGCGTCGGCCAGGTCGGTGTCCGTCAGGTCGATCATGCGGACGCGGACGTCCGGACCGGGCGGGGCCGTCGGCCGCCGCAGCACCCACAGGTGTACGGGCGAGGAATGGGCGACGACCAGGCCACCGGGCAGCGCGACCAGGGTCTCCAGCATGCCGCCGCGGACGATCTCGGTGCGGATCCGGCGGCCCGAACGGCGGTAGGCGGCGGACGCCGGCAGGACGATGAGGGCGCGTCCACCGGGCGCGGTGTGGAAGTAGCAGTGTTGAAGCCAGGCCAGGTCGCCCTCCGCCTTCGGCGGCAGCGCGATCTCCCAGCGGGGGTCGAGGAGCAGGTCGTCGCGTCCCCAGTCGGTCTGGCCGGACGGCGGGTCGCACACGACGAGATCGGCCTTGAGCCGGGGGAACCGGTCGTCGCGGAGCGCGTCGCCGTGGGCGACCTCGATCGTTCCGGGTCTGCCCTCCAGGGCGGCGCGCATCCGGGCGAACTCGGGCGGCCCGTCCGCGGCGTCCTGACCGACGCGTCCCTGCACGGCGTTGCCGCCGACCGACAGCAGAAGGTCGCCGATGCCGCAGGCCGGGTCGTACACGACTCCCCTCGTCCGCCCCGCGAAGTGGCGAACGGCTCGTACGAGCGCGGGGGTTGAGACGTGCTCGCCGCCGCCGTGGCCTGCGGACGCCACGAACCGCCGCGCCAGGTCCGCGACGAGCTCGCCGGGACCGCGGTCGCGGACCAGCTCGGCGACCAGTTCGGCGGTGGGCCCCGTGAGCGGCCGTGCCGTGCGCTCGCCACGTAGTTCGGCCGCGACCGCGACCAGGGCGCCGACCATGTCCGCGCCGCGCTCGGCTCGGAGCGCCTGCCAAAGCCTGACCTCGTCGGCGACGTCCCGGCCCTTGCCCTGCCGCGCCAGCCACCGCCGGACGTCCGCCAGCGCGAACAGCGGCGCGTTCGCGGTGCCTCCCGCGGCCTCCGGGAAATCCGGGTGGCGACGGCGCCAGTTCGACACGGCCGCCCTGGTCACCCCCGCCATCCGGGCGATCTCCGCGGGCGGGACCAGCACCGCCTCATCGTCCGTCATGACCCAAACGTACACACTCGCGAGCACGCGGACAATGATAAAGCATGTTGACAGTGCTAACAGATTGACTGATTCTGTTTACATTATGGGCAGGGCGCGGTGATCTTCCGCGAGAGGGCCGCGCCTTCCCATCCGATCCCCCGGCCGCCGGGAGACGTCTTCCTCCGGAGGTCTGCCATGTCCGTTCCGACCCGTTCGATGACCATCTACCGCATCTCCGACGCCATGACGGATGTGGACGCCTGCCTCGAAACGGTGCAAGGCACCTATCTGGACGACGCCGCGTCCACCAGCATGGACCTCCCGGAGTATCCGGACGCCGACGCCGTCGCCTTCCACTGGCGCCATAGTCCCGTTCCCGCGCCCTGGGTGGACGCCGCGTCGCACCTCATCGGACCGCTGCCCGACGACTACCAGTCCATCGACTGCGGAGCCCTGCTGCTGCTCGGGGTGGACGGGGAAAGGTACGCGATCGGTTTCGGCGGCGGCTGGCGGGCCATCCCCGAGCAGTTCAAGGACCACGGTTTCGGGCTGCGGTTCACCATCCGCGCCGTCGACGCCGACCAGGTGCGCTCCGTCGTCCGGCGTTCGATGACCGGTCTGGGACGCCAGGACGCCACGCATGTGTCGTCCGGTATCCCGATCGGGCACATCGGCCTCAGCGAGTACGCCGAGATCGTCGGGCGGCTCGCGGGCATGGTCGACCCCGGGGATCTCGGTCTGGAGAGCACCCGCCCGGTCCGGGTCGAGGGGTCGGCCGGGCTGCGGCTGCGCGTGCCCGTTTCCCGGGAACGGCTCGTCGCGCTGCTCCGCCGGATCTCCGAGATCTGCGCGCGGACGGTACCGGACGACTTCGCCTTCGTGGAGGCCGTCACTCCCGTCCGGGACGAATGGCGGCTCGCCGACCTCGACCGGCGACTGGACGAACGCCTTCGCGCCGAACCCGGTGACGACGCCCCGGTAAGGCTCGCCGCCGCCATCCCGCTGGACCTCGCCGACCGAGCAGGCGACGCCCACAGCCATGTCATCAAGATCGGCTCGGTCGAAGTCCTCCGCCGCGGCGACCTCGACCTCGACGCCATCCTCAGTCGCTCAAGGCTCCAGTGCCGGACCCCGGCCGTGCGGGCGCTCCGGCGCGGCGAGGTGCGGATGTGCGAGGACGACCACGGACAGCGGGTCATCGCCAAGGCGTCGGCGGACAAGTGGCTCGCCGCCGCCGTCCGCGTGAACGAACGCGACTACTTCCTCGTCGAGGGCGCCTGGTACGAGGGCGGTGCCGAGTATTTCGCGTCCGTGCAGCGCAGAATCGGCGGCCTGTTCAAGCCCGTTCCGAGTCTCGGTCTTCCGGCCTGGCCGGACCGTCCGGAACCTCCCGGCTCCGACAAGCGCGGCGAACGGGCCTACAACGAGTGGGTCCAGGACTCGCTCGGCCTCGACCAGTACCTCAACCTCGACCGGACGGGCGCCCGCACCGAGTTCCACGGCTCGCACGGATTCGAGCCGTGCGACCTGCTCGGGCCGGGGAACGAGCTCGTCCATGTGAAGGGCGGTAGCCGCACACAGCCGTTCAGCCACATGTTCAGCCAGGCGCTCGTCTCCGCCGAGTCACTGTGCCTGCGCGAGGACGCCCGCGCGTCCTTCCGCGAACTCGTCAGGAAGACCAGCTGTGGTCGGAGGGAACTGCCGGACGGCTGGCGACCGGCGAAGGTCGTGCTCGCGATGAAGGTCGACCGGCTCACCCCGCTGACACCGGCCACCCTCTTCCCCAACGCGCAGATCGCCCTCGCTCACCTGGCGCAGACCCTCGGCCGCTACGGCATCCAGGTCGAAGTGGTTCCCATCTCGCGCGGGGACGCGCCATCGGCCGCGGCCTGAACGGACGGCCGCCGGTCGCCGTGCGGCCGGCGGCTCCCGTCGGCGGGTCAGATGCCGAGGGAGCGGCCGATGATCTCCTTCATGATTTCGGTGGTGCCGCCGAAGATGGTGTGGGCTCGGACGTCGCGGTAGGTCCTGGCGATGGGGTATTCGGTCATGTAGCCGTAGCCGCCGTGGAGTTGGACGCAGCGGTCCACGGTGGTTTTGAGGAGTTCCGTGGTCCAGTACTTGAGCATGGCGGCCTCTTCGGCCGACAGGTCGCCCTTTCCGTCCTTGACGAGGCACTGGTCGGTGAAGGCGCGGGCGACGGTGAGTTCGGTCTTCATCTCGGCGAGGGTGAAGCGGTTGTGCTGGAACTTGCCGACGGGGCGGCCGAACGCCTCGCGGGTCTTGGCGTAGTCGAGGGTCCGGTCGAAGGCGGCCTCGGCGGCGGCCAGGGCGGAGACGCCGATGGAGAGGCGTTCGCGGGCGAGGTTCTGCATCAGGTAGACGAAGCCCATGCCCTCTTCGCCGAGGAGGTTCGCGGTGGGGACGCGGACGTCGTCGAAGAACAGTTCGGCGGTGTCCTGGGCGTGCATGCCGATCTTGTCGAGGTTGCGGCCGCGGGAGAAGCCGTCCATGCCGCGTTCGACGGCCAGGAGGCTGACACCCTTGGCCCCGGCGGACGGGTCGGTCTTGGCGACGACGATGACCAGGTCGGCGAGGACGCCGTTGGAGATGAACGTCTTCGAGCCGTTGAGGACGTAGTGGTCGTTCTGTTTGACGGCGGTCGTCGTGATGCCCTGGAGGTCGGAGCCCGCGGAGGGTTCGGTCATGGCGATGGCGGTGATGATCTCGCCGGAGCAGTAGCCGGGGAGCCAGCGGGCCTTCTGCTCGGGGGTGCACAGGCGGCGCAGATAGGCGCCGATCATGTCATTGTGGACGGAGAAGCCGGGGCCGTGGATTCCCGCGCGGGCCATTTCCTCGTTGAGGACCGCGGAGAAGCGGTAGTCGGGTTCGCCGCCGCCTCCGTACTCCTCGGGCATGTCGATGCCGAGGAGGCCCGCGCGTCCGGCGGCGAGCCACACCTCGCGGGAGACGACGCCGTCCTTCTCCCATTGCTCGTGGAAGGGCGCGGCCTCCTTGGCGATGAAGGCGCGCACCATTTCGCGGAAGGCCTCGTGTTCCTCGGTGAAGATGTCGCGTCCCATCCGGCGGTCCCCTCGGTGAAAGTTCGGCCCGGTACAGGATCAATGTACGTTCAGGCGTTCTTCCATTCGTCGCGTGCGTACTCGACGAGACGCGGATGGACGAGCGTGTTGATCTCCACGGCGCGGATGCGGCGGTCCTTGGGGAACACCGTCGCCGCTTGGAGGAGCGGGGAGTCCAGGAAGCGGAGGGCGGGGGCGTTGGGGGCGAGGGCCGGTGTCGGTTTGCTGCTCGGCGAGGCCAGCACGTAGCCCCAGTCGCCGAAGCTCGGCACGTCCACGTGGTAGGGGGTCGTCGTGAAACCGGCGGCGGCGATGGTCTTCTCGATGCTCCAGAACGACTTCGGCGCGAAGAACGGCGAGCCCGACTGGACGACCATCCGCCCGCCCGGCGCCAGCGCCCGTTTCACCATCCCGTAGAACTCGACGGAGTACAGCTTCGCGGTGGACACGTCGTCGGGGTCGGGCATGTCCACGATGATCGCGTCGAACTGTTGATTCAGGCCGCGCAGCCACGAGAACGCGTCCGCGGCGACGACGTTGACGCGGGGATCGTCGAACGCGTGACGGTTGAGGGACGCGATCGGCCCATAGGTGCGGGCGAGGCGCAGCATTTCCGGGTCGAGTTCGACGAGCGTCACCGAGTCGACGTCGTTGTAGCGGACGACCTCGCGTAGGGCCAGGCCGTCGCCGCCGCCGAGGATCAGGACCCTGCCGTGCGGGCCCGGCATCACCGGGTGGACGAGCGACTCGTGGTACCGGTACTCGTCCACGGACGAGAACTGGAGGTCGCCGTTCAGGAAGAGGCGGAGGTCGGGACGGCCCGAGAGGGAGACCGCCCGGGTAATGACGATCTCCTGGTAGCGGGTGCGTTTCGTCAGGGCGATCGGGTCTTGGTACAGCGCCTGCCGGGCCGAGACCTCGAAACCGTCCGCGAGCGTGTACGTCCCGCCGAGGACGGCGAGGACCGCGACCATGCCGAGGGCGAGAGCGACCCGCGCCAGGCGGCCGATCTGGTGGCGGAACAGCCAGAGGACGACCGCGATCCCGGCGACGGCGTTGACGACGCCGACGAGCAGCGCGCCCTTGATGTGCCCGAACGCCGGGAGCAGCAGGAACGGGAACGCCAGCCCGCCGATGAGCGCCCCGACGTAGTCGGCGGCGAACAGGTCGGCGACGGCGCTGCCCGCGTCCTGCCTGCGGATCCGCTGGAGCAGCGTCATCAGCAGCGGGATCTCGGCGCCGATCAGCGCGCCGACCGCGAACGCCACCACGACCAGCGCCGGGACGTACAGGTTGAGCCACGCGAACGCCGCGTACAGCGCCAGGACGGACAGGCCCCCGACGAGGGCGAGGGCGCCCTCCACGACGGCGAACGCCACGACCGGACGGCCCTGCAACGGTTTCGCGGCCAGCGACCCGATGCCCATCGCGAAGACCATGACCGACAGCACGATCGACGCCTGGGTGACGGAGTTCCCGACGAGGTAGCTGCCGAGCGCGACGAGCGCCAGCTCGTACACCAGCCCGCAGGCCGCGCAGGTGAACACGGCCGCGAGGACCAGCGCCCGCGCGGCCCGCGCCGGAACGCGCGGCCCCCCGGGCCGGTCGCGTTCAGACGGTGACGGCTCCGCCACCGGCGGAGCCGTCTCGTCCAGGTCGCGGGACGTCAGGAGACCGCCCCGGCGACGATCGCGGCGACGCCCAGGTCGGCGGCGGCGACCACCCACCCGGCGGGGTGGATGCCGGACCCGGCCCGTTCCGTGTCGACGAGCGTGGCGCCGAGCTTGCCCGGCGTGGTCACGTCGAGGAGCACGAACGCGATGATCATGAGAATGATCCCGATGCCGCCGAACACCGCCGTGTCGACCAGGCCGTCGCCCAGGTCGTTGTCACTGGTGATGATCGCGGTGGTGACGATCGCGCCGATGCCGAGGAGTTTCGCCGACAGCAGCAGCGCGGCGCCCCGGTTGCCGTCGGTCCAGATCTGCTTGCCGAGCCGGCCGGGGGTCGTCACCTCCACCACCAGGTAGCCGATCGCCATCAGGGCGATGCCGATCGCGCCGTAGGCGAAGGTGGCGCCGATCTCGTCCAAGAGGTCGTCCATCTGTTGCTCCTTATTTGCCCGACCCGGGGCCGCCGCCGCGGAAGTTCGCGGCGCCGCCGCTGGTCCAGCCGTTGCTGCCGGGCCTGGCCCAGTACCCGCTGACGTGGGAGTAGTAGCGGTCGTAGCCGCGTCTCGGCGTGGAGAGGGTGATCTGGCTGCCCGGACCGTTGGGCAGGACGCCGACGACCAGCTTCGGGTAGCGCAGGAAGATGCCGCCCGCCGCGCCCCTGGTCGCCAGGCTGTCCACCCGGTCGATCGCCCTGAACTTCTTGTTGATCTCCGTGGCGACGGTCTGCGGCGCCTTCGGGGACCGGTAGGTGTCCGTCCCCGCCTTCTTGTACTTGTCGCCGATCCAGGACTCCTGGGAGGTGCCTCCGCAGCCTCCGAGCGCCAGGACCGTCAGGGCGGCGGCGCATCCGGCGCCGATCATCCGGTGTCTGCTGTTCACGTTGGTCTCACCAGTCGGCTCCGCGTCATCACGATCTCCCGGGTCTGTGGATAGGCGTGCCACGTCCGCCAGCCGATCCCGGTCTCCTCCGGTGCGGGGGTCCGTGCTTCGATCTTCCGTCCGGCGGCACGTTCCAGGACGGTCTGTTCCAGCGCCAGGGCGGTCACGGCGTGCGGGGAGCCGGGGAAGTCCCCGGTGAGGGCGTCGCCGCGGTCGGCGAGCCGCTCGCACAGGGCCTCGACGGCGCGGCCGAACGCCGTGTCGTCGCTGAGCGCCGCCGTGGTCGCGGCGAACTCGTACGTCCAGCCGGGCAGATCGGTGCTCGCGTGGCCGGGCAGCGGCTCGGCGTCGCCGGGCAGGCACGCCACCGTCTCGCTGAGCGGACCGGCGATGACCTGGTGGGACGCGCCGAGCAGCCGCAGCTCGACGGTCAGCCCACCGCGTTCGACCGGCAGGACGGCGAGCGCGTCCAGCGGCGGCAGGCCGAGCGCGAACGACAGCGCGTCGGCGCGTGCGTCAGCGTAGGGGGTGTCGAGGGGGGCGTGCACCGTTCAGCCACCGCTGCCCGGATAGATCGTCATCGAACCGGTCGGGACGCGCTCACCGAGACCCGCCTCCCAGCGGCCGCCGCCGTACTGCTCGAACGACAGGTACTTGCCGCGCGGGCCCTCGTAGTCGACGTACTCGACGCGTCCCTGGACGCCGACGCCGGTCGTGCCCTCGCTGGTGTAGTCGGCGGTGCCGTGCTCGTCCCGGCGGTACTCGACGCCGTCGACGACGATGGTCCGCTCGGTGGGGGTCACTTCGCCCGGGTCGTGTTCGGTCCACCAGACCACCTCGAGGTCGGGGTCCTCCTCGACGGAGATCCACACCTTGGTGCCCTCGATGGTGTCGGCGTCCAGGAGGTGCTCGCTCCAGGTGTAGCCGCCCTCCTTCAGCCGCAGCGAGCCGCGCACGAAGTAGCGGGTGCCGAGGTACTCGACCATGTCGCCGGCCTTCAGCGTCCGCGGATCGCCGGCCACCTGGTCCTCGGCGGCGAACGGGTCGCGCGGCGCGGCGGGCGCGGGCGCCGGGGCGGACGGTCCCGTCCCCGAGCGGCGCCGCAACAGGACGACGATCAGCACGATCAAGGCGACCAGGATCAGCGCCAGCAGGATCACTATCACTGGTCCGCTCACGTACACCTCCATCGTTTCGTCTACCGCACGGCCTCAGACCAGCGGGATACTACCGACTGTGGCCTTCCAGGCCCATACCGCGTTCAGACGTATCAAACGAACCAGCGGTTGCACGCGAATACGCCCGAACCGAAACAAAACCGCTTGAAGCGGAGTGACGGGGTCAGAGGCGGCCGACGGCGGCGGCGACGCGGTCGTCGGTGGCGGTGAAGGCGATCCTGATGTGCCGGGCGCCGCCCGGACCGTAGAACTCGCCGGGGCCGACGAGGACGCCGAGGGACGCCAGGTGCGCGACGGTGTCCCAGCACGGCTCGTCCCGGGTGGCCCACAGGTAGAGGGACGCCTCGGAGTGGTCGACGCGGAAGCCGTGTTTCTCGAACGCGGCCCGCAGGTCGGCGCGGCGGCGCGCGTACCGCGCCCGCTGCTCGTCGACGTGGGCGTCGTCGTCGAACGCCACCGTCATCGCCGCCTGCACCGGGGCCGGGACGATCATGCCCGCGTGCTTGCGGACCTCCAGCAGCCGTTTCACGAGCCCGAGGTCACCGGTGATGAACCCGGCGCGGTAGCCCGCCATGTTGGAGCGCTTGGACAGCGAGTTGATCGCGAGGAGCCCCTCGTGGGACCCGTCGCACACGTCCGGATGCAGGATCGAGACCGGCGGGCGCTCCTCGTCCCAGCCGAACTCCAGGTAGCACTCGTCGCTGACGACGATCGCCCCGCGCCCGCGCGCCCACGCCACGACCTTGCGCAGATGCTCGGCGGGCAGCACCTTCCCGGTCGGGTTGGACGGCGAGTTCACCCACACGATCCTGGGCGTGACCGGGCCGAGGGACAGCAGCCCGTCCGTGCGGACGGGCACGGCCCCGGCCAGCCGCGTCCCGACGTCATAGGTCGGGTAGGCCAGCTCGGGAAAGACGATCTTGTCGCCGGGCCCGGCGCCGAGCAGCGTCGGGAGCAGCGCGACCAGCTCCTTCGTGCCGATCACCGGGAGCACCGCGTCGGGATCGGCGCCGGACACGCCGGCGCGGCGGCGCAGCCATCCCGCGACGGACTCGCGCAGCCGCGGCGTCCCGTACGTCGCCGGATATCCGGGCGCGTCGGCCGCTCCGGCGAGGGCGGCCCGGACGGGCTCGGGCGTGGGGTCCACGGGCGTCCCGACCGACAGGTCGACGATGCCGTCCGGGTGGCTCAACGCCCGTTCCTTGTAGGGCGCCAGCCGATCCCATGGGAAGTCCGGCAGCGTGAACACGTCCCCACCCCTCATCCGAAACCGTGGAGCCGTGGCCCCCGCACGGGGAGGCCACGGCCCGGAAACAACGCAGGCGGCCCTTCGGACGCGCCCCGGGGGCCGCGTCCGGATGGCCTCCCGGCTCAGTCCTCCTGGCTCTGCGGAGGCAGCGCGGCGACGATCGGGTGGTCCTTGTCGATCTTCCCGACCTTGGAGGCGCCACCGGGCGAGCCGAGGTCGTCGAAGAACTCCACGTTGGCCTTGTAGAAGTCCTTCCACTGCTCGGGCGTGTCGTCCTCGTAGTAGATCGCTTCCACCGGGCAGACCGGTTCGCACGCACCGCAGTCGACGCACTCGTCCGGGTGGATGTACAGCATGCGCTTGCCCTCGTAGATGCAGTCGACCGGGCACTCCTCGATGCATGCCTTGTCGAGCAGGTCAACGCAGGGCTGCGCAATGACGTAGGTCACGTCAGTGACTCCTCTCGGATTTCCGGCCCCGCCGCACGTCACGGCTCACCGCAAGCTCGCTGTGAATAGTATGGCCACCACGGCGCCGTCGATTCGACACTGGGGGTGCACACGTGTCCGGCCGATTCGCCGCACGGCTGGTGGTGACCATCAGCGACGCCGACGTGGGCCGGCGAATCTCCCTGCGCCGCCGTCTGCCAACGGGAGAGTACAGCGACGTCGTCGGCGTCCTCGAATCCTGGACGGACAAGATCTTGTCAGTGCGCCGTCGGAACGGGGAACTGGTCGAGGTGCCGGAGGACACGATGGTCGCGGCGAAGGTCGTCCCGCCGACCCCACCGCCCCGCCGGCGCCCCCGCGACGCCCGCTGAGGCGGCCCTCGGGCGCGTTCCGGGCGGCCTCGCTCAGCGGAACTCGGTGCGTCCCAGGACGGTGCGAGCGAGCCTCTCGGCGTCGGCGACGGCCTGTTCCTTCGGCCGCCGAGCGGTGTACTCGATGTCGAGCAGCACGTTCCGGTGCCGGACCACCAGCCGGACGTCGGTCACCTCCTCGCCCCGCCGGGCGGCGACGCTCCGCCACGCCTGGTCGCCGAGGCCGGACACGTCACCCGTGGTGACCGACCAGCCCGTGCCGTCCCCGGCCCACCGCCGCGCCTGGGTGATGGCGGAGCGCCGGGAGTCCGCGTAGCCGTCGCGGGCGCCTTCGGTGGCGCCGGTGAACCCGTTCCGGCGCTCCAGCGCCACCCTGATCTTCAGATCACCGTCCTTCCGGTCCGAGTACATGCAGTCGGACGAGGGGGCCAGGCGACCGTCGTTGTGGTTGACACTCGGACCCTTATGGCCGGGGACCAGTCGCGAGGCCAGGGCGGGGTCGGCGACCGCGCAGGCGCGCGGCAGGGACACCGCCTCCTCACGGCCGGGCCACCAGGCGTCGAGCCACGGGCTCCAGACGAGCGTCGCCCCTGTTCCAAGGATCAGGAGCAGCGCCGCGTAGGCGATGCGGAGGGGCGGTGCCGGGGACCTCCTCACGCTCATCCGCTGGGGCGCCAGCGCCGCCAGGGCGTCCACCGTGGCGTCGAAGCGGGGGTCGCGGGCGAGGAGGCCGACGCGCGGAGCGGTCAGTTGGACCGGCTTGGTCTTCCGCCTGTGGACGATCACGATCCGGCCGAACAGGGTCGGCGTCACGGCCACGCCGGTGACGTCCCGCCACGCGATCTCGGTGGTGCCCCGGATGAGGCGGTTCCGGATGCCGTCGGTGTCGACCTCGGTCCATCCGCGCAGCAGCTTGAGGCTCAGCGTGATCAACCACACAGTGATCATGACGAGAACGCTGAAGATCACCGCCATGTGGAAGGGGCCGATGGCGCGCGCCGCGACGCCCGCGGTCACGGCCGCCAGTGGCACCGTCCACAGCAGCGGACGCCGTGACGGGCGGAGCGAGAGTGGCCGCGCGGGCGGGCTCGGCGCGGCCCCGTCGATGTCACCGGCGGTGTCCTCGATCGTCGATGCGACCGGGTCCGTCCTGTCGGGACTCGGCTGTCCGGGTGGCAGGGTCATGCGCGTCTCCGAGAGTCGATCCTTGCTGATCGCGCAAAGTACCGGAACGAGCCGCCACGTGGAAGAAACGCCGCCTGGCGGTGATTGTCCGATAAATTGTGACAGTGAATTGGGCCGTGACGACGTACGACTCCGCCTTCGGGTACGTCTCCGCGCACGGCGCGCCCCTGGTCGACCTGCTCGATCCGCAACCCGGTGAACGGATCATCGACCTCGGGTGCGGTGCCGGGGCGTTCAGCGCGGAGATCGCAGAGCGAGGCGCCGAGGTGCTCGGCATCGACGGGAATCCGGACATGGTCGCGCAGGCGACCGCCACGTACCCGGGGCTGTCCTTCGTCATCGGCGACGCCCACGACTTCACCGTCGGGGAGTCGTTCGACGCGGTCGCCTCGAACGCGGCCCTGCACTGGATGACCCGCGACCCCGACGCCGTGATCGGACGCGTCCACGCCGCGCTGCGTCCGGGCGGCCGGTTCGTCGGCGAGCTCGGCGGCGCGGGGAACTGCGCCGAGCTGATCGTCGCCATGCAGACCGCCTGGCGGGTGTTCGGCCTCGGCGAGCCGGAACTGCCCTGGTACTTCCCGAGCCCCGCCGAGTACGCGACGAAGCTGGAGGAGGCGGGCTTCACGCTGCGGCTACTGGAGCACGCCGACCGTCCGACCCGGATGACGGAGGGCCCGAACGGCGCCGCCGACTGGGTCCGCGCCTACGCGAGCCGCGCGCTCGCCGACGTCCCGCCCGAGCTGGTCGATCCGCTGCTCGACCGGGTGAACGACCTGGCCGCGCCCGCCCTGCGCCGCGAGTCCGGATGGGTCGCCGACTATGTGCGGCTGCGGTTCGCGGCCGTCCGCAAACCGGACGGCGCCGCGCCGCTGCCGGGCGCGATGCCGTTCGGCCCGACACCGTCCGGCCCGCTGATCTGACCCGACGCCCCTTTCCGGGGGCGGCCCGCCCTAGGGTGGGGGCATGCTGCGGGTGTTCGACCATCGCACCGGGCGGCCGGAGCCGCTGCCCGCCGGGCCGGGGCTGCGCGTCCAGGTCGTGGACGCGGCGGGCCGCCGTGTCCCGGTGGTCGCCGACCTGTTGCGCCGCGTCGCGCAACGGGCCGGGCGCCGCGTGCGGGTCGCGTGCGTTCCGCCCTGCGCCGACGAAGGCCGGGCCGAGTACAACGTGGCGCCGTTCGAGGTCCTCGCCGCGCCGATGCCGGACGCCGACCTGTACGTGTCCGAGACGCGCTCGGACGGGTGGTGCCTGACCGTGCCGCGCGAGACGGGCGACTGGACGTCCGTGGACCCGCTCACGGCGCGGCTGGCGATGCTGGAGGTCCCCTACCGGGAGCCGCTGGAGGCGTCCGAGAACCGGCTGTCACGGGCCGCGCGCCGCCTGGACGGGTGGCGCGGCCAGGTCGCGGAATGGGCGACGGCGCCGGGACGCCCCATGAGCCGCGCCCACGCGACGGAGGCGGAGGCCGCCCTGGCGGACGACCTGGACGCACCGGCGGCGCTCGCCGTCCTCGACCGTCTCGCGGGCGACCCGGACGTGCCGCCGGGCGCGAAGCTGGAGACGTTCATCCACCTCGACCTGCTGCTGGCGATCGGTCTCGTCTCGGCGATCGGCAGCGCCTGAGATCACGTGCCTGGTCAGCGCGCCACCTCCACGAGGGTGCCGTCGGCGAGAAGGTCGGCGATCGACCGGCCGAACACGTACGCCCTGCCGCCGCCCGGCTGACCGAACCACGGCACGGCCGTGCCCGCCAGCGCCTCCACCGGCCGCCGCACCCGGTAGACGTGGTACGGACGGTCCTGCCACTCGCGCGGCAACGACCGGTACGGGTACGGGGTGCGGGCCGTGTACACCATGTTGCCGTCGGAGCCGCCGTACCGGTCGACCTCCGTTCCGGCGGCCAGCTCCGTCACGTGCCGGTCGCGCAGGAGGGTGAGCGGCGGTTCGCCCCTGAGCGGCTCGAACCGGTTCTCCCGGACGATGTGTCCCGGGTCGAGGAGGAGTCGTCCGAGCAGCTGAGCGGCGGCCTGGTCGGCGTCGTCGAACGTGGCCTTCTTGTGCCGCTCGCCGTTCCGCATCTGGAACACCGACCAGGTTTCTCCGTCTTGCACAAGGCACCAGACGCCTTCTGCGGTGTCATCGATGCGGTACGCCGTCCGGTCGACGCGAAGTTGGTCGAGACGTTGTCGGAGCGCGTTCTTCCATTCCGGTCGCGGATCGGCCGGGACGACACGTTCGGGGGGCTCGCGACCCGTCACGACCGCGTTCGCCGCGCTCATGGTTTCGTCGTCCACCGTGGGGACCTGGAAACCGCCGGCGCGTATGTGCGCGACCAGGTCTGCCTCTGGGGGGACACCATGTTCGCTCAAGTAGTAGGGCACCGCCCCTGACCAGACCCACGTCCCGTCGGTGTGGAACGTCAGCGGGACGACCGCGCCACGTGACGGGTCGAGCCGGTCGGGGGCGTGCGACCGGGCCGCCATGACGATCGGACACTTCCGCAGGTATTCCGTGACGCGTTCCACCTCGTCCGGTGGGACGGGCGGGCGGGACACGGCGGGACGGGCACCGTCCGGCCCGGCATGGTCGAAGATCCTCGCGCGGCGCAACCCACCGGGCGGCGGGGGCGGCGCGGCGGGCGGCCTCGGCGGCGGGGGCGGGGTGCCGAGGCGCCGCGTCATCCACTCCGGGACGTCGTCGCGGGGAAACCGCTCAAGTTCCCGCCGCACGTCGTCGGTGGACGGCTCCGACTCCCACCGGGGCTCCTCGTCGTAGGTGAAGTTCGCGCGGCAGCGCACGTGCCCGTCCTCGTACACGACCTCGACGTCGATCCGGGACCAGGTGGAGCCTTGGAACGCGTGCGTCCCGGCGCGGAGCCTCTCGAAGAGGGCCACGACCGCGCCGGGCGCCTTCCACGGCGTCACGGCACCGTCCGCCCGGTGGCACGTCATCGCCGGGAACTCCACATGCCCGCCGACCGCCTGGAAGTGCCCGGAGATCGTCCGCCACAGCGGCGGCGCATGGTCGGCGATCACGAGCGTGACCTGGTTCGACAGCAACTCCATCTGCTCGGCCGGGTTCAGCGGGACAAGCTCGGTGGGCGCGGCGCCGGGTTCGCGGTCCCGCATCCGGTCGCTCAGCCAGCTCGGGACGTGCTCGCGGTCACGCGGCATGACGACCTGGTCGCGCCGCCAGTGCTCCGGCGGGATCGGCGGATCCCACAGCGGATCGAAGTCGTGGTTGTACAGCGGTCGCGCCGACTCGGGTTCGATGATGGCGACCATCGAGAACCACGTGCCCTGATCCACCACGTACTGTGTGCGGCGCAGTTCCATCAGCAGACCGGTCAGCTCCTCCGGGACGGTCTGCGCCGTCACCGTCTCACCCTCGCCGGTCAGTACGGACAAGGCGACGTCGTTGACGGCGACGGTCGCTCGGCAGTGCAGGTCGATCCGCCGCCAGCCCGGGGGCGCCGTCCGCCGCGCGCACTCGACGACCCGTGCCTCGGCCTCCGCGACGCGGTCGTTCCGCCCCGTCACGCCCCGCCTCCCTCCCTGTGCCCGATCGATGACACCTTTCCGGCAGGTTAACCGCACTGATCACTGATTGCGGAGTGGCGTGTCCTCCGTGACGCTTGAGGGGGGTTAACTTCTTATGCCGTGTCGACCGCCACACCAGAGTCGCCCACCCCTGCCGCCACCGAGCCCCCGAGCCGGCGTCGGCGGCGGGTCCGCGCCCGTCCGCTGATGGCGGCCGCCGTCGCGATCGTCGTGCTGCTGTGCGCGGTCGTCGGCGGGATCGGCTGGTACTTCGCGGGCGTCGCGATCCAGGTCGACCACTCGTCGGAGTATCCGCACACCATCGTCGCCATCGGGAACGGCACGGTCACGCTGCCGCGTGACGCGGCGACGGAACGGTCCGGAACGTGGGCGCTCGCGTGGGAGAACGGCCGGGCGCTACTGGGCCCCGTCGTCGGCGGAAACGACGAGCAGGTCGTACGCGGGGTCGAGTCGGTCGTCGAGGGCGCGCTGGTGAAGGGCACTCCCGCGACCATCGACCACTGGGTGTACGACGGCGACCCGAAACGGGCCTTGGGGCTCGACTTCCAGAACGTGCGGTATCCGTCCGAGGCCGGGCTGATGCCCGCGTGGCTGATTCCGGGGACGACACCGAAGAGCACCTGGGTCATCGGCGTCCACGGCCGGAACGCGGACAAGGCCGAGACGTTCCGTGCCATGCGCGCCGTCCACGGCACCGGCTTGCCGATGCTGGCCATCGCGTACCGGAACGACGCGGGCGCGCCACCGTCCAGCGACGGGAAGAACCACCTCGGCGACACCGAATGGCACGACGTCGTCTCCGCCGTGGGCTACGCACGCGCGCACGGCGCGACGGGCGTCGTCCTGTACGGCTGGTCCATGGGCGGCGCGATGGCCATGACGACCCTCCGCAAAGACCCGTCGTTCATCCGCGGCGTCGTCCTCGACTCCCCCGCCATGGACTGGAACGCCACCCTCGACAAGCAGGGCGACGCCCGCCACCTGCCGGGCTTCCTCGTCGGAGCCGCCAAGCGCATCCTGGAATGGCGCATCGACATCGACCTGTCCGACTTCGACCAGCGCCCGTACGCGCCGAAACTGCGCACACCGGTGCTCCTTTTCACCGCCGACGACGACGCCACCGTCGCCAACGGCCCCGCCTACACGTTCGCCCGGACGGCCCCACCCGGAATGGTCACCCACATCCGCACGCCGGGCGACCACACCGAGTCGTGGAACGTCGACCCGGCCGCCTACGAGAACGCCCTGGCCGCCTTCCTCAAGAAGGTCGCCTGACCTCCAGCAGCGTCTTCCCGACCGTGGACCGCGACTCGATGGCCCGGTGCGCGTCGGCGGCCCCGTCCAACGGGAACCGCTGCCCGATCACCGACCGCAGCCGTCCCGCCGCCGCCTCACCGAGGGCGCTCCTCGTGAACTCCCGCAGTTCCTCCGGCGCCGCCGAGGGCCGGACGAGCGCCACACCCCGGGCGATCGCCTCCTCCTCGGAGACCGCCGCCCACTCCCCGCTCGCCATGCCGAACCCGACCATCCGACCACCCCGCCGAAGCAACGTGAACGCCTCACGGGCCACGTCACCGCCGACACCGTCGAACACCACGTCGACCTCGCCGACGTCCTTCGCCCACCCGGGCTCGCGGTAGTCGACGGCCTCGTCGGCGCCGAGCCGCGACGGCACCTCCGCCTTCCGCTCTCCCCCGGCCGCCGCGACGACCGTGGCGCCCGCCGCCTTCGCCAACTGGACGAGCAACGTCCCGACCCCACCGGCCGCGGCCTCCACCAGCACCCGCTCCCCCGGACGGACCCGCGCCGCCCGCAGCATCATCGTCGCCGTCCGCCCGTCCGCGAGCAGCGCCACCGCGTCGTCGAGCGCCAGCCCGTCCGGCACCTCGAACAGCCCCGCCGCGTCCACCGCGGCCAACTCCGCGTACCCGCCCGTACCACCGGTGCCGCTTACCACCCGCCGCCCTACCAGCCGCCCGTCGACACCGGGCCCGACCGCCGACACCACACCACCGACCCCGTTGCCCGGGATCACCGGCGGCTCCCACCGCACCGGAAACGGCCCGCCACCCGCCCGCGTCTGCGTCTCCACGAACGTGATGTTCGCGAACTCGACCGCGACCAGCGCCCGCCCCTCACCCGGCACCGGATCCGGCGCCTCCCCCGGCACCAGCACCTCCGGCCCACCGAACCCCGTCAACCACACGGCACGCATGACAACCCCTCCGATCTCGCCTGTCACCCGCAGCGTGCAACCTCAAGCCCGATCGAGGTCAAGCCGTTCCCAACGAATCCCTTTTCTCACCCCACGCACCTCTGTAAGCTTTCGCGCGTATCACGCCCCGCAGCCGCTCAGGGATGACGATGCGCGCCCGGTTGGTCTGTCCCCCCGCACTGGGAGCCGTGCTGACCCTGTGCCTGGTCACCGGCTGCGGTTCGTCCGGCTCTCCTTCCAGCGGCGAACTCGCCCCCAGCGGCACCCTCAACGACGCCCCCGCGGCCGCACCCGCCACCGCCCCGCCGTCCGGAGTCCCGCCGAAGCAGCTCTACCAAACGGTCCTCAAGCGCTACCGCGCCTACCAGGACGCGTACCGCAAGGCGTACGAGCACAACGACCCGACCGAACTCGCCGCCGTCGCCGTGGATCCGCTCCTCGCTGAGATCACCAGGGACATCGAGGCGACCAAGGCCAAGGGTCACGTCTGGCGCTTCACCAACACCTTCAACCCACGCGTCTACGCCCGGTCGACGGACAGCACGAAGGTCTACGTCATCGACTGTGTGCGCACCCTCGCGGGCTACCGCTTCTCCACCACGACCGGCGAGCGCATCGACGGCGGGCCGGGTGGAGCCTTCGTCCACCGGACCACGCTCCAATACGGAGACGGCACATGGAAGGCCGCCGCCACCGTTCGGGACAAGCCATGCTGACGGCCGATCGGGAAGGACATCGGATGTCTCCCACCATCCTCATCAGGCGCCGCGCGGCATCGGGCGCGATCACGGCGTCCGCCCTTGTGACGGGCGCTCTCGTCGTCCCCGTCCTCACCGCGGCACCCGCGTTCGGTTGTCAGAAGCCGGCCGGGAAGATGTTCTGCAACGCAGAATCCACCAAGACCGGCTCGTCCGGCGGAGGCGGTGGCACCGGCGGTGGATCAGGAAGCAGCGGGCCTCTCGCACCGCCCCCGCCTGAGGGACTGACGGACAACCAGGCGATCGGCGCCGTCGCCGTTCCGGGCGGTGCCGCGCCGCCGGTGGCCGCCGCACCCAACACGTTCGAGCTCGTCCAGAGCGCCATGACGGGGAAGAAGTTCCCCGTTCCTACGGTCCACACCGCCCCGGACGGAAAGACCTACGTGCACATGCGGACGTCGCTGTGGGTCGAGGGCTTCGACACCGTGCGGACGGAGCCGATCCGCGCCGGAGACCAGACGGTCCAGGCGACGGCGCAGCCCACGTCCGTCACGTTCGATCTCGGCGAGAAGAAGCTCGTCTGCAGGAACGCCACAAGCAGGGACGGCACGGCCTGCCATTACACCTACAAGCGTTCCTCCGCCGGTCAGCCCGGTGGAAGGTACGAGATCACCGCGACGGTCTCCTGGAACGTCACGTGGACCTGTCAGGGCACCGACTGCGATTCGAGCGGCGGCGACCTCGGTGAGCAGACGATGACGTCACAGCCCACACCGCTCATCGTCGGGGAGATCCAGACCAACAGCCAGTGACGCCACACCGACATCGGTTACCCGGATTCACTCCGGCCCGCGCGAAACCCGGGACGGAGGTTCGCCTCGTCGAGCGGTTCCGGGCGCGGACTCCCGCGGGCGTCTACCACCCACCGGGCGGCGGACGCCGGTGCCTCGGCGAACAGGGGGACCCGGCCAAGACCAACGAGTACAAGTGGGCCATCGATCACGACCTGTTGCCACCCGGCAAGTACCTCGTGACCCCGCGCGTACCCATGAAGATCACGACTGCGTCGCGGGAAGGGACTCCGATCCCGCCGGAGTCGGCGGGTGCCGCCATCGACGAGATCCTGCCCGTGATCGAGGTGCTGGACGGCTGACGACCCACCTTCAAGCGGTTGGTCCTCTCGACCGCTACTCGATGTCGAGTAGGACCTTGCCGACGTGGCCGTCGCGGACGGCGTTGTGCGCCGCCTCCGTCTCGTGGAGGGAGAAACGGGTCGTCGGCAGTGAGGTGAGCGCGCCTTCGGCGAGGGCGGAGCTCACGCCGGTGACGGCTGCGCGTTTGGCGGCGTCGCTGATGGTGTAGACGAGGACGAAGTCGATGCGGGCGTTGGCGGCCATGAGCTCCCACGGCGGCTGGACGGGGCGTTCGGTCCGCGCGTAGACGCCGATGGCGGCTCCCGGGGCGATCACGGCGGTGTCCATGTCGAGGTTGCCCGCCAGGTCCACCTCGACGATCCGGCTGACTCCCTCGGGGGCCCAGTCGCGTACGGCTGTGACCACGTCGTCGGTTCGGTAGTTGAGGACGAGGTCCGCGCCCGCCGATGCCGCCAGTTCCGCTTTGCCGGGTGTGCTGACCGTGGTGGCGACGTGCGCGCCCGCGTGGCGGGCGAGTTGGATCGCGGCGTGGCCGACCGCGCCCGCTCCGCCGTGGACGAGGACGTGCTCGCCGGGACGAAGCGGGCCGGAGGCGAACAGGCAGTGATACGCGTCATCGCCGGGATGCCGAGTCCGGCGCCGAGATCGAAGGTCGCCGTTTCGGGCAGGGCGACGGCCTGCGCGTCCGGGACGGTGACGTACTGCGCCGCCGTCCCGCCGGCTCGGCGCCAGGCCGCCTGCCACACCCAGACCCGCTCGCCGACGCGCCCCGGGTCGGCTCCGGGGCCCACGGCGACGATCCGTCCGGCACCGTCCTGGTTGGGCGTCACCCGGGCGTGCCCGGTGTCCGCCGGGTCGAGCCGCGCCTTCCAGTCCGTCGGGTTAATCCCGGACACCGCGACCGCGACGAGGACCTCACCGGGGCCTGGGTCGGGTCGCGGTATCCGGTCGATGCCGATGGAGCCCGCGTCGGGTCCCGAGGTCGGGTAGCGGGCGGCGAGCATGGTGGTGGGCAGCACTCGTTACCGTCCCGTGGCGTGACCGGCGATCGATCCCTTGGCCGGTTCGCCGCCCGGGATCGCCTCGCAGACGCGGATGTCGGGGCCTTCGACGAAGTACTTGCCGACGTCGGCGAGGGCCTTCTGGATGTGGGGGCTGCGCAGGTGGATGTCCAGGAGTTCGCGGGACGACCACCGCTCGACGAACCAGATCTTCGTCGGGTCCTCGACCTCCCGGTGAAGGGAGTAGAGCAGGCACCCTTCTTCAGCGTGGGTCGGAGCGAGCAGGTCGATGAGGAACTCCTCCGCCTCCTTCTGGGTTTCGGGCTTGGCCACCAGCGACACGACCAGGATCAGTTCGGACATCCTCTTCCTCATTTCCAGCGAGTTTACGTGCCAGGCACGGGCGGCCTCGTACGAAGCAGCGCTCCCGATGCGCCGATCCGGTGTCGAGGAGGCCGCTCACCTCAGCGCCTTTCCTCGGAGGCGGCCGCGGCGAGTTCGAGCAGTTGCCAGATCACGCCACCCGATGTGGGTTCCGGGACGGCGAGTGCGATGTGGTCGAGAGCCGCCGGACGGTCACCGATCCGCGCGGCGGTCAGGGCGGGGTCGGCGAACTCGACGAGTTCGATGAGCGCGGGCCCGCAGTCGAAGAAGGCCATCCGGAGGCCGAGGTCCGCCATGTCGAGACGCCTGGTCGTGGGGAGCCGGAGCGCTTCGTACAGGAACGCCTCGGTGGTCTCCAGGTCGCGGACGGCGATGCCCACGTGGTGCAGGGAGCCGATCGGCGGCGTCCCATGGTCGACGGACAACTGGCACCCCTTCTCGAAGAGCCTCTCATGGCAGGTGAGCTGCACGGACAGTCATTCTGTGCAGCAAGGAGCCATGCCGTCCAATATCTGTATGGCCAGAATCGATAGCCTGGGGCTATAGCTGTGCACGTCGGACGAGCCGGCGGCGTCAACGCGAGGTCAGGGCACGATGTAGGCGTTGGCGGGTCGGCGTGCCGTGCGCGCGTCCCAGAGGTTCTCCAGGAACGCCGACGCCGGCGGGGACCATTCGACGCGCGTGTAGGCGGCGAGCTCGCGGGCCGGGGGGCGGCGCAGACGACGGGTGAGATGGCGCAGGTCTCCCGGCACGACGTTGGCCGGGAGCAGGGTGGGGCCGAGCCCGCAGGCGGCGAACCGCGCGAGCGCCTCGACCTGGGAGCTGTGGACGGCGGGCCGGGGGACGAAGCCCGCGTCGCGACACGCGCCGCTGATGAGGGTCGCCATACCGGCGGTCGGGACCGGCAGGACCCAGCGCCGGTCCGCGAGGGCGGACAGGTCGACGCGTCCGGTCGTCCGCAGCAGGGGATCGTTCTCCGGGAGCAGCAGGATGAACTCCTCCCAGCCAAGGGACGTCATCGGCCCCTCCCACGCGCGAGGTTTCGGGCCGATCGCGATGTCGGAGACGCCGCCGCGCACGCCGTCCTCCAGCTCCTCCCTGTGCACGTACTCGCGGAGGGAGACCAGGATCCCCGGATGCTCGGTGCGCAGGGCGCGGATCGAGTCGGGCAGCAGGCCGATCGCGATGGAGTGGACGGTCGCGATCTCCAGCTCGCCCGCCGTGAGGTCGTGCGTCATCCGCGCGGAGCGCCGCGCCCGTTCCGCGGACAGGATCGTCGCCCGCGCGTCCGGCAGGAACGCGCGACCGGCGGGTGTCAGGCGGACACCGCGCGGCAGCCGCTCCAGCAGCGGCCCGCCGAGCTCGGACTCCAGCGCGGCGATCTGTTTGGACAGCGACGGCTGCGCGACGTAGAGCCGCTGGGCGGCGGCGGTGAAGCTCCCCTCGTCGACGACCGCCACGAAGTACTGGAGCTGGCGCAGGTTCATGGCCTGAGCCTAGCCATAGCTGTCGGCTATCGGTTTCGGCGATACGGATATTGGACGGAATAGTTCGGCGGTGCAGAAGATGGGTGTTCGTGCGGCTCGCCGTCACGTGGGCTCGTAGAGAAGGGGTGGCAGTTGTACATCAACCATGTGGCATTGCCGGTCGACGAGGTCGACCGGGCCAGCGACTTCTACGTCGACTGGTTCGGCGCGCGGGTGATTCCGTCGCCGAGGTTCCCGGTTCCCGTGGCGTGGCTCCTGCTGGGCAAGGTCCAGGTGCATCTCGTGCGGCATCCGGGTCCGACGTCACCGGCCTACCACTTCGCCGTGGCGGTCGAGGACACGGCCGCGTTCGAGGCGCTCTACCGGCGGGCGGACCGGGAGGGCCGGCTCGATCGCGAAACCTTTCCCCATCACATCTACGAGTTGCCCCGCGGCGACGTCCAGATGTGGATGCGCGACTCCGACGACAACATCATCGAGGTCGACCATCCGTCCGCCGCCGTCCTCTCGGCGGGGATCGCCAGCGTGTTGAAGCGGTGGGCGGACGACAAAGAGCAGGGGCCGTGGAACCGGCGCGCGTCGCTGTTCATGCCCGAGCAGGCGGGCCTCGCGCTCGAAGCGTGACGGTGTGGGGAGGCCGCGGACCGCGACGCCCCTTTCCCGGGGGCGCTGGTAAGATCTCGGCCGATGTGTGGGCGGAGGGACGTGTCGAGCCCGAGGTTCCCGCCCCCGGCGTGACGCGGCCGATCCCCGGTCGGCGCAGGATGGAGTCCGCCCGCCCGTCCCACAGTTAGGGTCCCGGTGTTGCTCTCCCCTCTGAAAGACCGCCGTCGCACGGTTGACGCCGTCGTGGGCGCGGTCAAGGGAAACCGGGCGTTCGCGGTGGTGGTCCTCGTGGGCGCGGTGCTCCGGGTGCTCACCATGCTGGGATTCCAGAGCGCGCTGTGGTTCAACGACAGCTACGACTTCCTGCGGGTCGCCAACGATCCGTTCCCGCATCCGCTCCGGCCGTCCGGTTACGGGGTGTTCCTCTGGGGGTTGAAGCCGTTCCACAGCCTGGTCCTGGTGACGGCGTTGCAGCACGTGGCGATCGTCGGGCTGGCGGTGGTCGGGTACCGGATGCTGGTCCGCGACTTCGACGTGCGGCGGGCGTGGGCGACGGTGGCCGTGGCGCCGGTGCTGCTGGACTCCTACCAGATCGAACTGGAACATCTGCTCCTGTCGGACACGCTGTTCACCGTCCTGGCGTTCGGGGCGATGCTGCTGCTCGCGAAGCCGGGGGCGACGGGGTGGCGGCGGGCCGCGCTGGTCGGCGCGATGCTCGGCGTGGCGTCCGTCACGCGGACGGTGGGGATGCCCCTGTTCCTCATCGTGGTGCTGTACCTGCTGGTCCGGCGGACGCGGTGGCCGGTCTACGTGGCGCTGGCGGTGACGTTCGTCGCGCCCGTGGGCGCGTACGCGACGTGGTACCAGCAGGAGCACGGCCGGTTCGCGATGACCGGGGTGGACGGCGTCTTCCTGTGGGGCCGGACGGCCGCGTTCGCCGACTGCGCCGAGTTCACCCCGCCGCCGGACCTCGCCCGGCTGTGCCCGCACGGGCCGAAGGACGACCGGCCCGCCTCGTCCCACCAGATCTGGGCGGAGAACTCGCCGACCGGGTACTCCAACGGGGAGGCGTTCGGCGAGAAGACCAACGCGGACGCGCAGCGGTTCGCGTTCTGGGCGATCGGCAACCAGCCGCTCGACTACGCGCGGGTCGTGGCGTACGACTTCTTCGTCCGGACGTTCTCGTGGCAGCGCAGCCGGTACCCGACGATCGGCACCGAGGCCAGGTACCACTTCCCCACGCGGCCCACCGCGCAGAAACCGGACCTGCCCGTGTACGGGGGCGGTGACCGGCGGACGGTGGTGCGCGAGTACGCGCACGGCACGGGACGCACCCACATCGTGGAGCCGTACGCGGGCGTGATGCGCGGCTACCAGGAGCGTGTGCGCGTGCCCGGCACGGTGCTGGGGCTCGTGCTGCTCGCCGGCGCGGCCGGGATCGTGTGGCGGCGTGCGCGGGCACGGACGGCGCTGTTCTGGGCGTCGAGCGTGACGCTGCTGGCGGTCCCGCCCATCACGGTCGACTTCGACTACCGCTACCTGCTGCCCGCGTTGCCGTTCGCGTGCTTCGCGGCGGCCATGGCGTGGGGACGTCCCCTCCCGTCGGGCGGCGAACCGGCCGGGAAGACACCGGACGCGAAGAAGCCCGCCTCGGCGACGCCCGCCTGAGTACGGCGCGCTCCGCGAACTGAGTACGAACGCGGATACCGCCGCGAGACCGGCGTCTCGATCATGTGCGTATGCGCGGAATCGTGATCCTCTTGGTGGGGCTGCTGGCGACGGGGTGCGGTTCGGCGGTCGCGGGCTCGGGTGAGGCGCGGGCCGTCGAGGACGCGCGGGACAACGCCCGTGACGTCGCCCGGCGGTTCTACATCTACAACGCCCGCGTTTATCCGGCGGAGTTCGTCGCGCACAATGTCGCCGACCTGAACGGTGTGGAGGTCATGCGTTTCACCGGCCGGACGACCGCCGGGGACGGGGTGCGGGTCGTGGTGCGCGTGTCCGGGGTGGCGCTGGAGGGCGGGTGGGTCCCGGGCGAGCAGGTCACGGTGATGCGCTGCTTCGAGCTGCGGTTCGCGACGAGCGCCGATTCGGATGACGACGAACCGCGTGACGTGACGTGCCCTCCTGGGAGCCCGCGGACGTTCAAGCCGTGGCCCAAGACACCGGACATTCCGGTCGAGCGGCTTGAGAAGGCGCTGCCACGCGTACCTGTCGGGGGCCGCGTGGACGAGGCGAAGGTGCGGAAGGCCGTCGCGTCAGTGCGTCTCGACCCGGCCATCCATCGGGAGTTCAAGACCGAGGGCGATGTGGTGGGCGGTCTGCTGTGGATCAAGCCGGAGTACGCGGACGCGCTCGACTGCGTCCTGCTCCGTGTCTCGCCCGGTAGGACGTCCGTGTGGGTGCCGCCGAGGACGCAACGCATGATCGGCGAGGGCGGTTGCGACGTCGACAACGCCATCGACCCGATGCCGCCCCCGCACTAGGAGCCGAGGCGGGCGGCGGCGACCCTCTTCGGGACGACCATGCGCCACGCGTCCATGACCAGTTCGCGCATTTCGGGTTCGTCGAGCGCGGCCGTCCAGGCGTGCACCCAGTTGAAGCGCAGATGAGATTCACGCGGCAGGTGGAATTTCGCGGGTGCCGATTCGATGAGGGCCGCGCGTTCCTCCTTCGGGAAGGCGAAGCCCATCACGGTCTCGTCCTGGGAGAAGGCGACGTAGACGATCGGGCCGACCCGGAACTTCACCCTGTCCCCGATGAGGTGCTCGGATGTGCGCGGCAGCGTCGACGTGAGCGCCCGCACCTGCTCGACGGTGATCATTGTGTCCTCCTGTGGCCGCGTTCGGCACGGCCCCGTCCCTCCAGCAAACCATCACAGAACGCATGATCTTGATAGATTTCCGTGGCGAGGGGGCGGTCGATGAAGGAACTGGTGCGCTGGCAGACCGAGAACGGAACCGTCATCGTCGAGACCGACGACACGGAACCGGGCTTCCGGTCGGTGTCGCGCGGGCCCGGGATCGTCCATGACGCGGCCCGCAGGTTCGAGGACGCGTTCCAGGACGTCAGGGACGCGGCGGAGTCGGCGCTCGCGGCGCTGCGCGGCGGCGACCTGAACCCGGACGCGGTCGAGCTGGAGTTCGGCGTCAAGCTCAACGCGGCGGCCGGGGCAGTGATCGCCAAGACGTCCGTCGAGGGGCACCTCAAGGTCAAGTTGATCTGGGGACGTCCGGGAACCGGAGCGCCCCCGGAGGAGGCGTAGCCGGGGTGGACCGCTGGCAGTGGCGCGCATGGGTCGGCCTCCCGGAGGGCGGCAAGCTCGGCGCGGCGTTCCTGGTCACCGAAACCCGGCTTCTCACCTGCGCGCACACCGTGCAGGGGCTGGACGAGGCGCGCGTCGGGTTCCCCGGGCTCCGCGAGGGCCTGCCCGCCCGGGTGGTGCGGTGCGGCGGCTGGGAACGGGAAGGCGACCCCGGCGATGTCGCCGTCCTGGAGTTGTGCGAGCCGGTGCCGTACGCGCCCGCCCGTCTCGCCGCGCCCGACGACCTGCGGGAACGTTCAACGGACGGCCGGGCGCTCGGCGTGTGCGGCTTCCCCCGGCGGCTCGACCAGAACGAGCGGCACGCGGCGGTGACGACCTCGCCGTACCGCGCCATGCGGCAGGAGTGGTGGGAGCTCAGGACCGCGCCGGGCGAGTGGCTGGAAGAGGGCTACAGCGGCTCCGCCGTGTACGACACGTCGACGGGCGAGGTCGTCGGCATGGTGACGAACGCCGAACTCCGAGATGACGGCCGCGCCGACCGCGCAGGCGCGCCGCGAGCTACGCGGCCTGCTCGACGGCGTCCGTTTCACCGACCCGCTCGGCTCCGACCTGGAGCGGGCGGTCGGCCGTCCGGTGTCGGAGGAATTCCGGTCCGCGTGGGCGTCGGTGCGGTACGTCGCCGAGGGGTGGCCGCGGGAGCGGCTCGTCCGATACCTGGCGGCGCTCGGGCGGCGCCTGCCCGAGGCGGGACGGTCGCGGCTCGCGGGCTGGTCGGCGCGGCACCTGCCGGGCGCCGTGCCCGCCGACCCGGCGCGCGCCACGCCCGCGTCGGCGATCGTCCGGTTGGAGCGGGCGGTGTTCGACAAGGCCGTCGACGTCACCGTCCACACGTGGATCGACGGCGCCGAGGGCCCGTCGCGGCCGACCGTGCGGGTCCCGGAGGGACGGGTGCAGCGGGTGGTCGAGGAGGGCGTCGCCGCGATGGTGCCCACGCTGTACGGGCATGACTGGATGATCGAGTTCGCGGTGCCGGAGAGCTGGCTCGGCAAGCCGTTCGAGCAGTGGTATCTCGACGCCCGCAACAGGATCCGGATGCGGCAGCGCCCGGTGGTCGTGCGGGACGTGGACCGGCTGCGCCCCGACTCGATCCGCCGCGACCAGGCCCACCACCGTTGGAGGCTGCTGAACGCGCGGGGCCGCAGCGACCCGCACCCGATCCGCTGCGACGAACCCCGCCGGGGCCCCGACTTCCAGGACTGGCTGGAGGCCAACGTCGACTTCTGCGTGCTCGTGTACGGGTCGCGTCCGGTGAGGAGCCGGTTGACGGCGGCGCTCAACAACGGCATCCCGGTCATGCTGTGGACGCGGACGCCGTGCGACGCGACGACCCACGGCGACTGCCGCGGGCACCGCGTCCTCGACGCGCTCACCGCCGCCGTGGGCGACAAGCACCCCGGCGACCTGCCCCGGGTCGCGCTCGCTCTTCGCAAGGACGCGCTGATCGCGCCCCGGGACACCCCGCACTGCGGACGCGACCTGACCCTGCTCTGGGACGACCCGTCCCGACTCCCCGACCCGCCGCTCGCCATGGAGGTCTAGATGCCCGACTGGCTGCTCTACACAGGGAGCCGTCACCCGCATGACGGCATCACGCGGCTTCCCCCGCCGCCGCCCTGGCGCGCGTTCCACGGCGGGCCGCTCCTGCCGTCCCCCTCCGGCGGCTCGGGCAACGCGCACCAGGCGACGACGTACCGGCCCTCGGACGACGCCGTCCAGCAGGTCAACGCCGCGTTATACCTGCGGCGTCCCCTACTGGTGACCGGGCCGCCCGGCACCGGGAAATCGACGCTCGCGTACGCGGTGGCCCACGAACTCCGGCTTGGGCCCGTCCTGCACTGGCCCATCACCAGCCGCACGACCCTGCGCGACGGCCTGTACCAGTACGACCCGTTGACCCGCCTGTACGCGGCGGGACGCGACCAGGCACCCGCCGACGAGGACGTCGGCCGCTACATCCGGCTAGGCCCCCTGGGCACCGCGCTGCTCCCCTACGGGCGGCCGCGCGTCCTGCTCGTCGACGAGATCGACAAGAGCGACATCGACCTGCCCAACGACCTGCTCACCATCTTCGAGAAGGGCGAGTACGAGATACCGGAACTGGCCCGGCGCGCCGACCCGACCGCCGACGTGATGACCGCCGACGGTCCCGGCGCCGCCCGCGTCACGGTCACCGCGGGGACGGTCCGTTGCCACGCGTTCCCGCTGGTGGTGATGACCAGCAACGGCGAACGCGAGTTCCCGCCCGCGTTCCTGCGGCGCTGCGTCACCGTGGAGTTGCGGCAGCCGTCGGACGAGGAGGAGCTCGCGGCGATCGTCCGGGAGCATCTGGGGCCGTTCGCCGACCAGAGCGACGATCTCGTCCGCCGGTTCTTCGAGCGCGCCTCGTCCGGCACACTCGCGACCGACCAGCTCCTCAACGCCGTCTACCTGTGCCGCCACGCCGACACCGAGGACCGCCGGGCCCTGGCCGACCGCATCATGCCGTACCTGTCGGAGCCCATCGATGACGATTGACCGCCTCCGGAAGGCCCTGTCGGCCATCGGCCCGCCCCCGGACGCCCGCGAACTCAGCGAAATGCTGTGGCTCGCCTGTCACATCTCCCCGCCGGAGGAGAAAGCGCCTTCCTCCCCACCGGTCGTGCCGGACGTCTCCAAGGAGCCCGTCGAGCCCGCCGCCCCCGGCGCTCCCGCCACGCCGGGTCTCGCGCCCCCGCCCACGCCGCTCGCCCCGCTTCATCCGCGTCCCGCGGCCGGCGCCGAACCCGCCGGTGAGGCCACCGAGGTGCTCGTGCCGACCGCGCCGATGCTGGCGAACCCGCTCGGCGTGCAACGGGCGCTGCGTCCGCTCAAGCGGCGCGTCCCGTCCAGGCACCGTTTCGAGCTGGACGAGGACGCGACCGCCGCCCGCGTCGCCGACACCCGCCTGTGGACGCCCGTCCTCGTCCCGTCGCCCGAACGCTGGCTGACCTTGAGTCTCGTCGTCGACACCGGCCCGACGATGCGGCTCTGGCGTCCCCTCGCCCGCGAACTGACCGAGGTCCTGCTCCGCCAGGGCGCCTTCCAGGACGTTCACCTCAGCCACCTCGACACCACGGGCCGCATCACCTCGGCCCCCGGCTCCCCGCCCCGGGACCCCGCGACGCTCCTCGGCGGCTCCGGGCGCCACGCCGTCCTCGTCCTGTCCGACTGCTCGGGCCCGCACTGGTGGGACGGACGCGCCGCCCGCGCCGTCCGCCGCTGGGCGCGGACCGGGCCGACCGCGATCCTCCAGCCCCTCGCCGAACGTCTCTGGCGACGCACCGCCGCGCCCGCCGTCCCCGGCCTCGCCACGCTCCCGCGCCCGGCCGCGCCGAACACCGACCTTCGCTTCGCCCCGTACGACGGCCCGTCCGGGACCGGCGTCCCCGTGCCCGTCCTGGAGGTCGCGCCCCGCTGGTTCGGCGCGTGGGCCCGGCTCATCTCCGGCTCCGGCCCGCAGCCCGCCGCCGTCGCGTCGTTCCCGTCCCGTCCGTCCGGGGCCGCTCCGCTGCGCCGCGAACGCGAACTGCCGATCGCCGAACGCGTCCGCCGTTTCCTCACCACGGCCTCCCCGGAGGCCGCCGAACTCGCGGCCCACGTCGCCGTCTCCGTCCCGTCCCTGCCGGTGATGCGTCTCATCCAGCATCGCGTCCTCGGCGGCTCGGGCCCCGGCCAGCTCGCCGAGGTCCTCCTGAGCGGACTTCTGCGCCCCGTCGGCGGCGTCCGGTACGAGTTCGTCCCGGGCGCCCGCGAAGCCCTCCTGGACACCCTCCCGCGCCCCGAGGCCCTGCACACCCGCCGAGTCCTCGAAGCCGTGTCCGCCGAGGTCGAACGCCGCGCGGGAACGTCCACCGACCTGTTCCGCGCCCTCATTTCCACCGACGGCGGCCCTGTCACCCTCACCGCCGACACCGACCATTTCGCCCTCGTCACCCCCGAAACCCGCGCCCATCTCACCCGTGCTCCTCGTTCCGCCTCGCCGGAGCAGCCGCCGGCTGCGAACGTGGACGTGCTCGGGATGAACGGCGTCGATCCCCGCCGGAGCTTCGAGGCGACGTGGGCGCTGGAGCCTTTCACGCCCCGTAACCCCGCAATCGGCCAGGACCCGGACGGGATCGGCGTCTCCCTTTACCCGCTCAACCTGTCGTCGGGCATTCCCCATGGCCTGATCGCGGGCGAGACCGAGGCTCGGCAACGTGTCGTGCGGGCCATCGTCCTCGCGCTCGCCGCGGGCCATTCCCCGGCGGGCCTCACCTTCGCCTTCGCGGGCCTGGGAGAACATCCGCTCGGCGAACCCCTCGATCTGCCGCACGTCCGGTACTCCGAAGATGAGCTGCTCGGACATCCAGCCAAACTCCGGCACTTCATGGACTACCTCTCAAGAGTGGGCGACACCACCCGCTTGAGTTCGGAGACACGGCCACGCCTCCTTCTGGTGGCCGACCTTTCGCTCACCTTCCCCTCCAGCCGACGAGAGGTCGGTGAAGCGCTCCTCACACTCGCCCAGCGAGGAAGGCCACTCGGCGTCCAGCTCCTCCTCAGCTCGACGACCGTCGAGGACACCACGATGTGGAACCGCTTCCTGCCGCTGCTCGGCTGGCGCATCGCGGCGAGCCGCATCCCTCCCGCCGAACTGCGACGCGTCCTCGGACAGGCGGCCCTGCCGTTCCCCGACGAGCGAACGGCCTACCTGCTGGCAGGCGGCGGCGCCCCACGCCGCTTCCATGTCGCGCCCGAGCCGCCAAGAATGATCGTCGACGACTTCGTCGCCCGGACTCGGACGGTCGGCTTTCGCGGACAGCCTCCGTCGCTTCTCGGCGTGCATGTCGACGAACTGCCCGCCGTCAGGGGCGGACGCATACCGATCGGAGTGGACGTCGACACACTGGAGCCGGTGTTCGTGGATTTCGACGCGGATCCGCATCTTCTGGTCGCGGGGCCGAACAGATCTGGTCGCGCGAACCTGCTGCGGCTTCTGATCGACGCGATCGCAGCGAGATCCGACCGTGCGGTCTACGTCCTCGACTCTTTCGAGATCCTTCTGAATCTCGCCGAAGAGTTCGGTCTCACCGAGCCGGTAGGGCCCCAGGTCTTCTATACGGAGTCGCCTTCGGAGTTCATCGAGGTGCTTGGGAGCACGCCGTCCGCAAACGACCCGCCCCCCACCGATATGTATTTGTTCGTAATCGACCGCGACGTCGAGTTGGAGACGCTGTCGTTCTTCCTGCAGGCCGTGGCCCGCAACCTGACGGGCACGCGGGTGCACCTGGTTTTGGCGGGGCTTCTCAGCTTCCCCGATCAGCGCATGGATCCGCTGGTCACCGTACTGCACGAGGGCGGAGCTCCGGCGGTGCTGCTGGGATCCAGCGTGGGCGAGGAGACACGGCTGTACCAGACTGCGCCTGCTCCTTCGCCCGCGCGAATCGGCCGGGGCGTTCTGGTCCGGGGAGGGCGGCGGCGGGTCATTCAGGTCGCGCACACGGCGCCGAGGGCGTGAACATCGTATTGGATCGTACTGTCCATAACGTGTACGGTGGGCGCATGGCGCGGCCGAGGAAGTTCGAGGAGGGGCGGGCGGTGGAGGCCGCCATGCGCGCGTTCTGGGCGGACGGCTACGAGGCGACCTCGACACAGACCTTGTGCGAGGTGACGGGGCTCGGGCGCAGCAGCATCTACAACACGTTCCGGAGCAAGCACGACCTGTTCGAGAAGGCACTGACCCGCTACATGGACAGCAGGACGGCCAACATCATCGAGGTCCTGGAAGACGGCACCCGGCCGGTGCGGGAGAGGCTGCGGACGATCCTGGAGTGGGCCGTCCGTCCCGACGCCGACGATCCGGCCGGATGCCTGGTCGTCAACACGATGGTGGAGATGGCGCCGCGTGACGAGGCGACGGCCGAGCGGCTGGAGCGGGATCTGCGGCGGCGGCTGGCCGCGCTGACGGCCGCCATCGAGGAAGGGATGCGGGCCGGGGAGATCGACGCGGGCAAGGACGCGCGGACGCTCGCGCACTTCGTCGTCACGACGGTCAGCGGGATGCGGGTCGCGGCGCGCGGCGGCGCCGACGAGCGGACCCTGGCCGCGATCGCCGACACCGCCATGGACGCCATCTGAGACACATCACGGGCCTGCCCTTCCTTCCCCATGACCTGTTTTTGTACTGATCGATCTAAAAGAGAGGCGACATCGATGCCACGTGCCGTCTATGTGCTCGGGTTGGCGATCTTCGCGCAGGGGACATCAGAGCTGATGCTGGCGGGGCTGCTGCCCGGCATGGCGGACGACCTGGGCGTGTCCGTCCCGGACGTGGGCCTGTTGATCTCGGCGTTCGCGATCGGGATGCTCGTGGGGGCGCCGGTGCTCGCCGTCCTCACGCTGCGCTGGGCGCACCGGCGGGCCCTCCTGGCGTTCCTCGCCGTGTTCACCGCGACCCATGTGATCGGCGCGGTGACCCCTGACTACTGGGTGCTGTTCGGGACGCGGGTCGTGGGCGCGTTCGTCTACGCGGGTTTCTGGGCGGTGGCCGCGGCGACGGCGGTGAGCCTGGTCCCGCCCACGGCGCGCGGGAAGGCGATGGGGACCCTCGTCGGCGGGCTCACGGTCGCCGCGATCGTGGGACTCCCGGCCGGGACGGTCGTCGGGCAGCATCTCGGCTGGCGGGCGGCGTTCTGGGCGGTCGCGGCGATGTCGGTGGTCGCCATGGTGGGAGTGGCCGCGACCGTCCCCGCCGGGCGCCGGTCGTCCGAGGACGTTCCCCGGACGCGGGACGAGTTGCGCGCGGTGGCGCTCCCCCGGCTGTGGCTGCTGTACGGGACGACGGCGCTGTCCACGAGCGGCCTACTGGTGATCTTCAGCTACCTGGGCGCGCTGCTGACGGAGACGACCGGCGTCGCGGAGTCATGGGTGCCCGCCGTGCTCGTCCTCTACGGGGTGGGGGCGCTCCTCGGCATCGTCGTCGGCGGGCGGACGGCCGACGCGCACGCCGTCCCGACCCTGTACGTCGGGTTCGCGGGGCTCGTCGTGGTGTCGGCGGCGCTGGCGCTGACCGCCGCGTGGGCCGCGCCCACGGTGGCGCTGGTGTTCCTCCTGGGTCTCGTCGGGTTCGGGACGAACCCGACGCTCAACTCGCGGGCGTTCGGAATGGTGGACGGTTCGGCGACGCTCGTCGCGGCGGGGAACGTCGTCGCGTTCAACATCGGGATCACCGTGGGCCCGTGGCTCGGCGGTCTCGCCATCGACGCGGGGGCGGGTCTCGCGTCCACGGCCTGGATCGGAGCGGTCCTCGGCGTGCTGGCCCTGGGCGCGGTTGCCCTCGGTCAGGGTCGTCCGCGAACGACCGCCCGCGAGCGTCCCCGGACGAAGGTGAACGCGTGACGTCAGGCGCAGGAGTCGTCGTGGAAGGACCATATGGCGCGTTTGCGGGCGTATTCGGCGGCCGTCCAGATGAGGTGTTGGCCGCGTTGGCAGGACAGGTCCTCGGGGCCGTGGGAGATGGTGCGGTGGGTGACGCGGCCCCAGTCGCGCCGGTCGCGGATGGTGCTGAGGAGCCTGCCGCGCTTGGTGCCGTGGCCCTGGGTGAACCACCAATGGCCGCGCGTCCTGAGACCGCCCTGAACTCTGTCGCCGGGGAGGGTGTCGGACCAGTCGGCGTGGACGACACCGGGCCCCGACAGCGCCCCGAGCGGCCAGGTGACGACGCGTCCGCGCGCATCCTTCGGAAGGCACCACTCACCCGCGATGAGCGTGTGACGCAGAACGGTGCGGTCGACGCCGAGCCAGGACATGCGCAGCGGGCCGGAGCCCTCGCATCTGGGGCCCGGCCAGCCGCGGGTGAAGTTCCAGCCGCCCGTCTGCGGCATGACGAAGCGGTGGCCGTGGCCGTAGTACTTGTCGCCGTGGAGACCGACCCGGTCGGGATGGCCGGTCGAACCCGCCTTGCTTCTGTCCAGGTCGTAGATCTGCCGCATGTCGAACTCGCGGATGCCGTCGTGGGTGTCGGCCACGTACAGCTTGTCGCCGTACCAGGCGATGCCCCCGGCGTGGATGTCGATGTCGGAGTAGGTCGGCCGTCCGCGCCTCATCGTCGGGTGGACGAGCAGGACATGCCGGTACGTGCCCCGGTCGGGGTCGACGAACGTCACCTTGATGCGGCCGCTGTCGTGCCAGGACACCAGGAGGGGTCGGCCGCCACCGGTCAGCCGTTCGCCCGCAGTCGCGTCCGAGACGCTCGTGACGCCCTGCGGCAGCCAGGTCCTGGTCTCGGAGTCGGCCTTGTCGAAGCAGAGCACGCGTGCGCCCGGGGGCACGGCGGCCGCTTCGCCGCAGCCGCGACCGAGCCTCCGTTGCCCGGACGAGCCGAGCAGCGCGTCGACGCCGATCCGGAGGAGCCTGCCGTCGAGGGCGCGCAGCGGCACGCTCCGATCGGGGCCGCGGTGCAGGTCGAAGTGGCGGAGGGTCGGTGCCGGCGGGGGCGCGGGCGTCGCGTGGGCGACGCCCGGAGTGAGCACTGCCAGCTGGACGGCGACCGCGAGCGCCGCGACGTCCCTGCGGCGAGCCCCCGTCGCCGTACGCTGCGAGATGATCACATTCGGCAACGTAACCCGGCCGGCCGTCGCCGTCGGCAACGACATGACCTCGGAAAAGGCAACTTAGTTTTCGGTGATCATGAGGTCGCGACGGGGAACCGCCGTTCCGGTGCGCGGGTCATGGGCGGGGCGGCCCTGGGATGCCCGCCCCGCCCATGAGTCTCTGGATCAGCGCAACTCGCACGAACCGGTGTCGGACTTCGACCGGTCGCTCTCCGAGGTGCCCGTCAGTTGGAGGGTCGCGAGGCGGTTGGCGCCCGGCTCGGGCTTCACCCACACCTCGACCTTGGTTCCGGCCCCCGCCTGGGCGGTGGCCAGTTCGTTCGGCAGCCAGGTCTTCCAGCCGCCGCCCGGCACGGTGGCCTTGAGCCGGAACACGTCGGAGCCGTAGTGGCCGGTGCCGCCCTTGCCCGTGTTCTGGAGCGTCAGCGTGCACTTCTTCCAACCCGCGGGGGTCGGCTCGGCCTTGCCGTCGTCGAGCCGCACGCCGCGCTGCTGCGACCCGGCGCCGTCCAGCGACCGGACGCCGACCGTGTAGGACAGGATGCCCTTCGCGTCACGCTGGACGTCGAGGACGTAGAAGTGCAGCCGGTTGGCCTGGTCGACGTACTCGTACTCGCTGCCCGAGCCGGTTCCCGCGTGGTAGAGGGAGTCCGACAGTTGGCGGTAGTCGCCGATCGTCATCTTCACCGGGGTGCCGTCCGGCAGGACGAAGTCGACCTTGTCGATGTCCTGCGGGTTGGCGTCCTTGACCCAGATGAACGGGGCGTCGTCCTGGTCCTTGGTCTTGGCGAGCAGGACGCCGGAGTCCGGGGTGAAGGAGTCGGTGCCCATCCGGTCGACGACTTCGAGGGTGTAGTTGTTGTAGCCGCCACCGTCGCACAGCGGGTCGGTGCGGGCGTCGCACCTGGGGCTCTTGTCGCCGCCGGAGCCGAGCTTGAGGTTGATGCCCGCGAGGCCGCCCTGTCCGGGCTGGACGGCGCGGGCCGTCACCTTCGCGACCGCCATACCGGACGAGGCGAGCCCGTCGCGGGTGAGCTGGAGCACGTGGTTCGGGTCGACGATGTTCAGCTTCAGCTTGTTGCGCAGCATGTGCTGGGCGCCCATGGACGCGCCGCCGGTCGCCGGGATCGTCCAGCGGCTGTGCGGGCCGCCGGGCCCGTTGAAGGTGCCGCGGCTCAGCATCTCCCACGGCCCGCTGAAGGCGCGGCGCGGCGGGTCGCCGTACGGGTTGTTGTAGTTGTCGCCGATGCCGAGGATGTGGCTGAACTCATGGGCGAACACCGACATGCCGGAACTCTCGGCCTGGGTGGACGACTCGCCGGGGACGGCGTTCGGCCAGATCGTGGAACCGGCCTGCCAGGACGTCCAGGGGACGTACCGGGTCCGCACCCAGTTGGTCAGCCCGGAGTCGCCGGGCCCCCACTCCCTCGGCACCTTCTCCTTCGTGCCGAACTTCATCTCGCCGAACTCCTGCCAGGTGGACGACTCGTCCTGCCCGGCGCTGAGGTAGAAGACGAAGTCGAACTTGTTCGCCGTCTCCGAGCCGACGTCGGCGATCCACGCCGCCCGGGCGTCCTTGCGCAGGTCACGGTTGCACGTGTCGCCCGCGGGACAGCCCGTCCCGCCCTGCATGCCGTCCACGCCGTACTCGTGGTCCTTGGCGGGCATCTTGTACGCGCCGAACGCGGTGAGGTTCACGCCGTACCGGCCGCCCGAGTCCTCCATCCAGTACTCGTGGAGGGTGTGGCCGTGGTTGAGGGCCTGCGGCTTGTTGAGGAAGTCCTGGTAGAACTTCGCGACCTGGGCGCGTGGCACGTCCCCGACCTGCACGGGGTTGCCGAAGATCGTGGAGTTCTTCGGCTGGGTCACGGCGAACGGCTGGTTGGAGTAGTCGACGAGCACGACCGCGCCGTTGAAGTTCCGCACCGACCCCTTCCGGGCCGGGTCCGCCCAGGTCGTGCCCGGGATCTGCTTGTAGTCGTCCCACGTCATCGTGTCGGGGAGCTCGTAGTTCTGCGGGTCGATGGGCTTCGGCTCACCCGGCGCGAAGCGGCGGGGGGACGCCTGGGCCTCCTGCCACGGCTGCGTCTGCGGCCAGTGCCGCATCTGCCACGGGTTGGCGGTCGGTTTCGGGATCGGGGGCGTCGGCTGCGCGACGGCCGGGAGGGCCGCGAGTCCCACGACCAGCGCCATCGCCGCCGCGGGCACCAACAGCATCTTCTTGGCGGGCATGTCTCCCCTACCTCTGGTGGGTTGCGGGAGAAAAGTAGAGAAAGGGGGATACGCCCCGCTACGGCCGACTTAGCCGATCTATCACCGTTTGCCCTGGCATGTCGGACACTGAACCCAGGTCAGGCCGGTCGGCGGACGGGGCGTCGAGCGGCCGACCGATCAGACGGGACAGCACGATCGCCGTCTTCGTCGCCGTGATGTTGTCCTCGCGGCGCAACCGTTCGAGGGTCTGCTCCAGATGCTGGATGTCGCGGGCCCGCACGTGCACCAGGGCGCTGGCGTCCCCGCTGATCGTGTACGCCGCGACGACCTCCGGATGGCCCCGGACGCTTGAGTGGATCTCCTCGGGGGACGTCGCACCCGTGCAGAAGATCTCGATGAAGGCCTCGGTCGTCCAGCCGAGCGCGGCCGGGTCGACGACGGCCGCGAAGCCGGTGATCACGCCGTCCGCGCGGAGCCGGTCGACGCGCCGTTTCACCGCCGGGGCCGACAACCCGACCGCGTCCCCGATCTGCGCATACGAGGCGCGACCGTCTTCCAGGAGGCATGCAACGATTCGACGGTCCAGCTCATCAAGACGCAACGAACAGCACCCCCTAAGTCGGTTTTCGTCATTGGTCGACGATCGCTCCCGAACATACGCTGGATATGGACCGGCGGCCACCTGCCCCGCCCCGGCCCCTTCCCTCCGACACCGGATCACCGTCCGGTGTCCCCGCCATGCCCGGACCCGTCCGTCCGGGCCGAGCCGTGAAGGAGCGTCGTGACGCCGACCCAGGAACTCCGTGCGCTGTCCGACGCGCACAGCGCGCACAACTACCACCCGCTCCCGATCGTCGTCGCCGAGGCGGAGGGCGTGTGGATCACCGACGTCGAGGGACACCGCTACCTCGACATGCTCGCCGCCTACTCGGCCGTCAACTTCGGGCACCGCAACCCGCGCCTCACCGCCGCCGCCAAACGCCAGATGGACCGCGTCACGCTGGTGAGCCGCGCGTTCGACCACGACAACTTCGGGCCGTTCGTCACCGAGCTGGCCGAGCTGTGCGGCAAGGACATGGTGCTGCCGATGAACAGCGGCGCCGAGGGCGTCGAGACCGCCCTCAAGACGGCGCGCAAATGGGGATACGAGGTCAAGGGCGTCCCGCCGGGGCAGGCGAACATCGTCACCTTCGAGGGCAACTTCCACGGCCGCACGACCACGATCGTCAGCTTCTCCACCGACGCCGACGCCAAGGACGACTACGGCCCCTACACGCCGGGGTTCCGCACCGTCCCGTACGGGGACGTCGAGGCGCTGAAGAGTGCGATGGACGGCTCGACGGTCGGCGTGCTGATCGAACCGATCCAGGGCGAGGCCGGGGTGAACGTTCCGCCGCGCGGGTTCCTGCGCGCGGTGCGGGACCTGTGCGCCGCCAACGGCACCCTGATGATCGCCGACGAGATCCAGTCGGGCCTCGGCCGCACCGGCGCCACCTTCGCCTGCGAGCACGAGGACGTCGTCCCCGACGTCTACATCCTCGGCAAGGCGCTCGGCGGCGGGATCGTCCCGGTGTCCGCCGTCGTCGCGGACGTGGACGTCCTCGGCGTCTTCCGGCCGGGCCAGCACGGCTCCACGTTCGGCGGCAACCCGCTCGCCTGCGCCATCGGCCGCGAGGTCGTGGCCATGCTGAAGACCGGGGAGTATCAGGAACGCTCCAGGACGCTCGGCGCGCACATGCACGAACGGCTCGCCCGGCTCCCCGCCGGCACGGCGCGCGAGATCCGCGGCCGTGGCCTGTGGGCGGGTGTCGAACTCCACGGGAAGGCGCGTCCGGTCAGCGAACGCCTGATGGACCTCGGCGTCCTCGTCAAGGAGACCCACGAGACCACCCTCCGGCTCGCGCCGCCCCTGGTCATCGAGCGCGACGACCTCGACTGGGCCCTCGACCAGCTCGAAACGGCCCTCAAGGGCTGAACCCTCGCCACGGCGTTCTGGTCAGGGGCGATTTGGTCAGGGCAAACCCGAGGCTCGCCCAAGGAGTGGTCTGCGGCCCGCGCGGCGCGGCCCACGGGTCCCGCGGCGGCGGCACGGTGGGCGCATGCTGCGGATCAGGAATAAGCGCCGGGTGTTCGTCGGGTGCGGAGCGCTGGCGCTGGGCGTCCTGCTGCTGGTCGGGGGCGGCCTGTACCTGTTGCAGCGCGCGTACGACGGGGACGTGAAGCGCCTCGCGGGAGCGCTGCCGACCGGGGCCGGACGGCCCTCGTCCAGCGGACGCGGCGAGAACTGGCTGCTGATCGGGTCGGACCGGCGGAAGGACCAGCCGTCGATGGGCGCCCGCGCCGACGCGATCATGCTGGTGCACCTGTCCGGACGCGGCGACCGCGTCTCGGTCATCGGCATCCCCCGCGACGGCTGGGTGCCCGTTCCCGGCCACGGCACCACGAAGATCAACGCCGCGTTCGCCTACGGCGGGCCGCCGCTGCTGATCCGGACGGTGGAGCAGCTCACGCGGGTCCGCGTCGACCACTACGCCGCGCTCGACTTCAACGGGTTCGTGGAGATGACGGACGCGCTCGGCGGGGTGGACGTCACGATCCTCGAGAAGACCCACGACCCGAAGCACGACCGCACCTGGCAGCCGGGACGCCAGCATCTGGACGGCGTCGAGGCGCTGGACTTCGTCCGGCAGCGCTGGAACCTCCCGAACGGCGACCTCGACCGGATCAAGCGGCAGCAGGCGTTCCTGCACGCCCTCGCCGACAAGGCGCTCGACACCCGCAACCCCATCAAGATCGACCGGTTCGTGCGGGCGGCGTCGCGTTCGGTGACCGTGGACGAGACGGTGTCGTCCGGCACGCTGCGCGGGCTGGCGCACCGGCTGCTGCGGACGTCGCTGATGGAGTACCTCACCGCCCCCGTCGCGGGCATGGCCAAGCGGGGTGACCAGAGCGTCGTGCTGCTGGACGACAGCGGTGTGAGAGAGCTGTTCACGGCCGTGCGCGACGACCGGGTCGGCGAGTACATGACGCGGCGGGGCAAGGCCAACACGGTCGACGCCGTCCACTGACCCGGAATATCCAGGGCGAACTGGGTGACATGTCCAACAACGAAATGAAGTGACGGATCCGTCCGGACGGATTAGTCTAAGTGGACTAATCGCTCCCGAGCCGGAAGCCGCCCCGATGTCCCGACCGCTCACCCCGCTCGCGCTGACCGTGCTGCGCATGCTGTGCGACGGGCCCATGCATCCGTACGAGATGCGCCAGCGCATCCGCGACCACGCCTACGACCACGCCGTGAAGATCACGCACGGCGCGCTCTACCACTCGGTGGAGCGGCTCGCCGCGACGGGTCTGATCGAGACGCTGGAGACCAGCCGCGAGGGACGGCGGCCCGAGCGCACCGTCTACACGATCACCGCCGCCGGACGGGACGCCGCGAACTTCCGGCTCGGTGAGCTGCTGGCCCGTCCCACCGCGGAGTTCCCGCTGTTCGGCACGGCCCTGGCGTTCATCAACCTGTTGCCGGAGAAGGAGGTGGCGCGGCAGCTCCGGCACCGCGCCGTCCTCCTGGAGGCGAAGCTCGCCGGGCATCAGACGGCACACGAGTCGCTGCTGAAGTCCGGCTTGGAACGCTACAAGCTACTCGACCACGAATGGTCGATCGCCCGGGTGCGCGCCGAACTCGACTTCGCCCGCGCGCTGGCCGACGACCTGGAGTCCGGACACGTGACCTGGAACGACGACGGGGAATCGGCCCGGCGTCCCGCCATGCCCGCCCCTCACCGCACCGGCCCCGACACCACCGAAGACGACACCACCGAGACGGCCCGGGAGGCCACATGAGCAGATGGCGCGGCAACCCCTGGGCGATCCTGCTGACGCTGTCGCTCGGCTTCTTCATGACGCTGCTCGACCTGACGATCGTGAACATCGCCATCCCGAGCATGATCGACAAGTTGGACGCGTCGCTGGACCAGGCGCTGTGGGTCGTCAACTCCTATGTCCTGGTCCTGGCCGTCCTGCTGATCACCTCGGGCCGGCTCGGTGACCTGTGGGGCAAGAAGAACCTGTTCATCGCCGGTGTCGTGGTGTTCACTCTGTCCAGCCTGGCGTGCGGCCTCGCCCAGGACCCGACCCAGCTGATCGCCGCCCGCGCCGTGCAGGGGTTCGGCGCCGCGCTGCTGATGCCGCAGACCATGTCGATCATCATCGGGGTGTTCCCGCCGGAGCGGCGCGGCACCGCCCTCGGCGTCTGGGGCGCGGTCGCCGGGGTGTCCACCATCACCGGGCCCACGCTCGGCGGGCTGCTGGTCACCCATCTCGACTGGCGGTGGATCTTCTTCGTGAACCTGCCGATCGGCCTGCTCGTGCTGGTCATGGCGGTGCCGATCCTGCCGGGCGACAGGCCGGGCGTCCGGCACCGGTTCGACCTGCTCGGCGTGCTGCTGGCCTCCGCCGCCCTGTTCTGTCTGACGTTCGCGCTCACCGAGGGCCAGAAACACCAGTGGAACGCGACGATCTGGGGGCTGATCGCCGCGGGCGTCGTCCTGCTCCTGGTGTTCGTCGCGTACCAGCGCACCCGGCAGGACGCGGAGCCGCTCGTGCCGTTCTCGCTGTTCCGGGACCGCAACTTCACGATCCTCAGCCTCGTCGGCGCGGCCGTGTCGGTCGGCATGATCGGCATGATCCTGCCGCTGACCATCTACCTTCAGTCGGTGTTGGGGTTCAGCGCGCTCAAGGCGGGACTCGTCCTCGCGCCGTCCTCGATCATGTCGATGTTCCTCGCGCCCGTCGCCGGACGGCTGTCCGACCGCTTCGGCGGCAAGTACATCCTGATGACGGGCCTCACCCTCTACGCCGCCGGAATGCTGTGGGTCGCGACCGTCGCCGAGGTCGGCACCGACTGGACCGCGTTCGTCGCCCCGCTCGCCATCGCGGGCGTCGGCATCGGATGCGTGTTCGCCCCGATGGCGACCGAGGCCACCCGGCACGTCCCGCCCCGGCTCGCGGGCGCCGCGTCCGGCGTCAACAACACCGTCCGGCAGGTCGGCTCCGTGCTCGGCGCCGCCGCGGTCGGCGCCGTCCTCCAGAACCGGCTCGCGTCGTCGCTGCGGGACGAGGCGACCACCCGCTCCTCGGCCCTTCCGGAGGACGTGCGCACCGGCTTCGTCCAGGGCTTCGCGGACGCGGCCAAGGGCGGTCTGGAGGTCGGCGCCGGGCAGACCGGCGCGAAGGAACAGCTCCCTCCCGGCATCCCGCCGGACGTGGCGCAACGCGTCCACGAGCTGGCCGCCCAGGTGTTCTCGCACGGCTTCGTGCACGCCATGAAGCCGACGATGCTCCTCCCGATCGGCGTCATGTTCCTCAGCGCCCTGGCCTGCCTGACCCTGAGAGGCCGCCGGTCGGGGGCGCCCGCGGGCGTCGACGCGGAACCGGAGCACATCACGACCTGAGACCGGACGCGCCGCCGTTCGCGCGGGCCGTTACCGTTCGGTGCGGCCCGCGCGGCCGAGGAGCCACTGCCCCGAAGGCCCGGACGGGCGGACGCACAGCACTCCGAGCACGGCCGCGGACAGGCCGCCGATGATGTAGACGTACCCGGCGTAGTTGGTCCTGTCGCTGAGTTCCGCGGGCATGGCCAGGTCGCCGCCGGGCCCACCGCTCGACAGGACGAAGACGACGATCACCCACGCGACCGTGATGATGACGGGTCCCGTGCGGCCGCCCATCCCCCAGCCGGCCAGCCACACGGCCGCGAACAGCAGCAGGACGAGCACGATCGACGCGACCGGGACCCGGTCGACGCTCCACATCTGGACGAACGAGCCGACCACGCCGAACAGGGCGCCGAACACCCCGAGGACGGCGTAGGCGGCCCCGGTCACCATCGCGTCCGACGCGACGGAACTCCCCGAACCGCCCGGCGGTCCGCCCGGCGAGGGCTCGCCGTCCACGGAAAGCCTCTGTTTGGCGAGGCTCACCCGGGTTTCGTCGTTGTCGTCCACAAACCTCAGGCTACCGGGCTCCGTCCCCGGTACCGGCCGGTCGGCCGAGCGCCACCGGCAGGCCCGCGAACAGGTCCGGTTCACGGCGACCGGGCCCGACCGGCCCGCGCTCGCCCGCCTGGAGGATGTAGTACTCGGTGCCGAACGCCTGCTGGCCCAGATTGTTCGACAGCGCGAAGAACGGCCCGACCTGCTCGGGCGCCACGACGATCTGGGTGCGGTGGGCGCGCAGCGCGGCGAGCTTGGCGGGCAGGTGGGCGCGGGCGTCCACGACCGTGGTGACCTGACCGTCCGGAACACCGGAGCCGAGCTCGTCGAGCCCGGCGACGCGTGCGAACGGCAGCTTCGCCTCCCGCATCACCGCGATGGCGCGGGCGAGGACGGTCCGGGGCGTGGCGTAGGCGTAGAACTTGGCGACCCGCCACGGTTCGGCGCCGTCCTCGTGGGACGGGTCGGCCGCCAGCTCGAACGCCCGCCGGGTCACGCGGTGCGCCTGGATGTGGTCGGGGTGACCGTAGTTGCCACGCTCGTCGTAGGTGACGATCACCTGCGGCCGGACCTCCCGGATGACGGCGGCGAGGTCCGGCGCCGCCGCGCCGACGTCCGCGCGCCAGAAGCAGCGCGGGTCGTCGTTCGTGGGCGCGCCCATCATCCCCGAGTCGCGCCAGCGTCCGGGGCCGCCGAGGAAGCGGTGGTCGCTGACGCCGAGCGCGTCGCACGCCGCGGCGAGTTCGCCGATGCGGTGCTCGCCGAGGCGGTCCTCCTTGTCCGAGGCCAGGTGGCGCAGGTCCTCGGGGATGACCTCGCCCTCCTCGCCCAGCGTGCAGGTGACAAGACAGACGTGGGCTCCCTCGGCGGCGTACTTGGCCATGGTCGCCCCGGTCCCGATTGACTCGTCGTCCGGATGGGCGTGGACGAACAGGATCCGCGGCTCCTTCATAGGAAACGAGCCTACTCAGGGCGCGGGGCGGCGTGGATGACCGCCCTGCCCGGCGGGGAACTCCCCGGTCAGGGAACGCCGCCGGGAGGCGGGTCATCGCCGCCGCCCCCGTCGCCGCCGCCACCGCCGTCGCCTCCGCCACCGCCGTCACCGCCGCCTCCACCGCCGTCGGGCGGCGACGAGGTCGGCGGGGTCGGCGTGTCGGTGTCCGGCGGCGGTGTCTCGGTCCGGGTCGGCGGGGTCGGGGTGTCGGTGTCCGGCGGCGGTGTGTTCTGCCGCGTCCGGGTGCGGGTCGGCGTCGGCTCCTCTTCCTCCTCGGTCGTCGGCGACTCGGAGACCGTTCCAGAGTCGGTGACCGACGGCGAGACGGGCGAGGTCGGCGAGTTGTCGCCCTGCTTGGCCATGAACACCCCCACGACCACCGCCAGGACGGCGATGGCCGCGACGGCCACGATGATCGGCAGCTTGGACTTGCGCTCGGGCTCCCAGTCGTCGTAGGGGGCGCGCCCCGCGCCGTACGGGGGCCCCGCGGGAGGCACCTGTCCGGTGTACTCGGCGGGCGACACGCGGCGGGTCGCGCCTCCGGGCGGCGACGCGGCCGCCATCATCCCGGCGGCGGCGACACCGCCCGCCGCGATCGTGGAACCCTCGGCGAGCATCGTGGTGGCCTGCGCGGGGTCGTCCATGCGGGTCTGCCCGGCGCCGCCGGGACCGCTCCCGATCAGCGCCATCATGATCTGCTGCGCGGTCGGCCGCCGCTCCGGCTCCTTGGCCAGGCACGCCGCGATCAGCCGGTGCAGATCGCCCGGAACGCCGTCCAGCATCGGCGGCTCGTGCATCACCCTGTTGATCACCGCGACGACGGTGTCGTCACCGAAGGGCGGGCGTCCGGTGGCGGCGAACACCATCGTGGTGGCCCACGCCCACACGTCCACGGCCTCGGTGAGCGTGGCGCCGGCCACCTGCTCGGGCGCCATGTAGGACGGCGTGCCGATCGCCTTGGTCGCGTTGGTCTGGCCCGCGTCGAAGGCCCGCGCGATGCCGAAGTCGATGACCCGCGGGCCGTCCGGCGCCATGATCACGTTGTGCGGTTTGAAGTCGCGGTGCACGATGCCGGCCTGGTGGATCGCCACCAGCGCCGTCGCGGTGCCGATCGCGAGCCGCTCCAGCGCCGCGCCCGAGATCGGCCCGCCGTCGGTGACCTGCTTGAACAGCGAGGGCCCGGGCACGTACTCGCTGGCGATGTAGGGCTGGTCGCCCGCGACGTCGGCCTCCAGGACCTGCGCGGTGCAGAACCGCGCCACCTGCTTGGCGGCCTGCGCCTCCCGGACGAACCGGTTGCGCGCCATCGCGTCGGCGGCCAGGTCGGCGCGCAGCAGCTTGATGGCGGCCTTGTTCCCGGAGGCGTCGATTCCGGCGTAGACGACGCCCTGGCCGCCCTCGCCGAGCCGTTCGACGATCTCGTACGAGCCAAGCCGCCGGGGATCTCCCGGCTGCAGCTCCGGCATTGACCACTCCTCAGCCCGCGATGACAGATGTGCTTGGGGAAGCTTTGAGCTTACGCGAGCCCGGACTCGGGCACGTGACATTCCCGGCCCGCCCGGGCGACGACCCGTGATCATAGAGGGCCCTTGATCATAGAGGGGAGGTGGCGTCCGTGCGTCGCGGCCGCGCACCGTCCTGCCGCCGGGGGAACCGCTGCTGGCAGACTCGGATGCCATGAGCATCAGCTATCCGCGGCGGAGCGCCCGCACGCGAAGGTTCAGCCTCGGTGTCCCGCGCGCCTTCCAGATCGCGCCGGACGAGTCCCGTGTCGCGTTCCTGCGCACCAGGGCGGGCGACGACCCGGTCACCTGCCTGTGGACGCTGGACACCGCCACCGGGGAGGAGCGGTGCGTCGCCGACCCGGCGGCGCTGGACGTCCCCGGCGAGGAGAACCTGCCCGCGGAGGAGCGGGCCCGCCGCGAACGGGCCCGGGAGCAGGCGGGCGGCATCGTCGGCTACGCCACCGACCGGGCCATGCGGCAGGCGGCGTTCACCCTCGGCGGGCGCCTCTACGTCGCCGACCTCGACACCGGGCTGGTCCGCGAGCTGCCCGCGCGGGCGCCCGTGTTCGACGCGCGCCCCGACCCGGCGGGCCGCCGTATCGCCTACGTGTCGGGCCGGACGCTGCGGCTCATCGAGATGGACGGCACCGGCGACCGGGCCCTCGTCCAGCCGGAGTCCGAGCAGGTCTCCTACGGTCTCGCCGAGTTCGTCGCGGCGGAGGAGATGAACCGCATGCGCGGCTACTGGTGGTCGCCGGACGGGGGCACGCTGCTGGCCGCCCGCGTCGACGAGACGCCCGTGCAGCGCTGGCACGTCGCCGACCCCGCGAACCCGCAGGCGCCGCCCAGCGAGATCGCCTACCCGGCGGCGGGCACCCCGAACGCGCTGGTGTCCCTGGTGCTGTTCAAGGTCGACGACGAGCGGCCGGACGCCCGCAAGGCCGTGGCGTGGGACCGCGGCGAGTTCCCCTACGTCGTCACGGCGGGCTGGGACCGGCACGGGCTGCTGATCGTCGTCCAGCCGCGCGACCAGCGGTCCCAGCGGGTGCTGAGCGTCGATCCGGCGGGCGGCGAGACGACCCTCCTGTACACCGACCACGACCCGGTGTGGACCGACATCGTGCCCGGACTGCCCGCCAGGACGAACGCCGGCGACCTCGTCTGGGTCACCGAGGACCGGGAGACCGGTACGCGGCGGCTCACCGTCGCCGGGGCGCCCGTCACGCCCGGCGGCCTCCAGGTCAGGTCGGTCCTCGGCGTGAACGGCGCGTCGATCCTGTTCACCGCGTCCGAGGAGCCCACCGAGATCCACCTCTACTCCTGGGCCGGCGGGGAGGTCGCCCGGCACACCGAGGGGCAGGGCGTCTTCGGCGGCACCGCCTGCGGCGAGACCACCGTGGTGACGGGCGCGCGGCTGGACCGTCCCGGCACGGAGGTCGAGGTGCGGACGCCGTCCGGCACCCATCCGATCGTGTCGCTCGCCGAGACGCCGGCGATCACCCCCCGGGTGGAGCTGCTGCGGTGCGGCGACCGGGAGATCCGCACGGCGGTGCTGCTGCCCACGGGGTGGCGGAGCGGCGACGGGCGCCTGCCCGTCCTCATGGACCCCTACGGCGGGCCGCACGCGCAGCGGGTCCTCGCCGTGCGGCGCGCCTACTACGAGGCGCAGTGGCTCGCCGACCAGGGCTTCGCCGTCGTGATCGCCGACGGTCGCGGCACCCCCGGGCGCGGCCCGGACTGGGACCGCGCCGTCCGCGGCGACTTCGTCGAACCGGTCCTGGAGGACCAGATCACCGCGCTGATCGAGGCGGCGCGGCGGCATCCCGACGCGTTCGACCTCGACCGTGTCGGCATCCGCGGCTGGTCGTTCGGCGGCTGGCTCGCGGCCCTCGCGGTGCTGCGCCGCCCGGACGTGTTCCACGCGGGCGTCGCCGGCGCCCCGGTCACGGACTGGCGCCTGTACGACACCCACTACACCGAGCGGTATCTGGGGCATCCGGACGAGGAGCCGGAGAACTACGCGGCCAACTCCCTCATCGAGATGGCGGGCGAGCTGAAACGCCCGCTGATGCTCATTCACGGGCTGGCCGACGACAACGTGGTGGCGGCGCACACCCTCCGCCTGTCGTCGGCGCTGCTGGCGGCGGGACGTCCCCACACCGTTCTGCCCCTGTCGGGCGTCACCCACATGACGCCGCAGGAGATCGTCGCCGAGAACCTGATGCACCTCCAGGTCGACTTCCTCAAGACGTCCCTGGCCCGCTGAGCGGAGACGGGCCGCCGCCGCGGCGGCCCGTCAGTTCTCCCGTCCCGGCGTCTCCGGGGCGACGGCCGCGAGGAAGGCGTCGGCGAACATGTCGACGGTCGCGTCGACGGAGGGCATCTCCGACCCGAACAGGGGCTCCAGCGTCGGGCGGAGCAGCAGGTGCGTCATGAGCGGTCCGACGAGCAGTTGCGCGAGGATCGGCACGGGAAGCGGCTTGAACCGCCCGGTCCGGGCCTGCTCGGAGAGCCAGACGCCGACGCTGCCGAGCACTCTCGGCAGTACCGCGCGGCTCCACACGTGACGTCCGGGCCCGGAGGGGCGGGCCAGGACGTCCGCCATCACGGCGGGGAACACGCTCCGCTCCCGGACGAACCCGCCCGCGAAGGTACGCAGGAGCGCCCGTACCGTTTCCTCGGCGGTGGCCGGAGGGTCGGCCATCAAGGCCTCCACCTCGTTCAGCGGCAGGTACCGCTCGAACACCGCGGTCAGCAGGCCGTCCCTGCCCTGGAAGACGGCGTGCAGGCTGGGCAGCGAGCACCCGGCCTCGGCGGCGACCGCCTCCAGCGTCACGGCGGCCAGCCCGTGCTCGCCGATGATCGACGCGGCGGCGGCGACGGCGCGGTCGCGGACCGGCAGACCGCCGGGATCCACCCCCGCGGCGCGGACCGCCTCGTCCAGGGTGCGCCTGGTGCCCCCGAGCCGCCGGACGAGGGTGCTCCGTGACACGCCCGCGGCCTCGGCGAGCACGGACAGCGGCACGTCGGCGACGTCCACGCCACGCTCCCCCGCCACCCGGATCGCGGTCTCCACCAGGTCCTCCGAAACGTCCCTGTCCTTCTGCATGTCCCTCTGCATGTCCCCCTCCACCAGCGCTGCTGTACTCCACTATAGGTTTGGTTTATCGTGATTCCATCACGTGGCCAATTCTCGGGGAACGCCTCCGGCCGGCTCCCTTCGAGCCGCCCGGGCGCGCCACCGCGGAACGGAGGCTCACCCATGTGGGCGATGATCGTCAAGGAGTTCCTGGAACTGCGCAGGGACCGGCGCACGATGGCAATGATCATCGTGTTGCCGCTGGTACTGCTGGTGGTGTTCGGATACGCGGCCAGCTTCAACGTGAACGACATATCCACCCGGGTCGTCGGGCCGCGGGCCGACCAGGTCGCAGCGGAGCTGCGCGGGCCCTTCGACGTCGAGGGGGTGGACCCCGCGGCGGACGAGGCCGCGGCCCGCGACATGCTCAGAGACGGCGACGCCGACGTCGTCGTGGTGACCGGGACGGGGCCCAGCACCGCCCTGGTGGACGGATCCCAACTGTTCTCCGCCCAGACCGCGGTGGCCGCCGCGGCGAAGAGCGACGGGCGGCTCCGACCGGACGTCCTCTACAACCCCGACCTGAAGACGTCCTGGGTGATGGTCCCGGCCCTGATCGGCATGATCCTCACCTTCATCGGCACGATCATCACCAGCATCGGGCTGGTGCGCGAGCGGCAGGCCGGGACGCTGGAGCAGCTCGCGGTCATGCCGTTCCGCCCGTCCGACGTGATCGTCGGGAAGATCGCGCCGTACTTCGTGCTGGCGGCCGTGGACATGGTCATCGTCGCCGTGGTCGGCTCCCTGCTGTTCGACGTGCCCTTCATCGGGTCGCCGCTCATCTTCGTCGTGGGCGGCGCGCTGTTCCTGTTCACCGTCCTCGGCATCGGGGTGCTGATCTCCACGGTGTCGCAGAACCAGGGGCAGGCCACCCAGCTCGCCCTGATGACGATGCTCCCGCAGATCCTCCTCTCCGGAATGATCTTCCCGTTGGAGTCGATGGCCGCGGGCGTGCGCTGGATCGGCTACCTGCTCCCGCTGACCTACTTCATCCAGATCGCCAACGGCACCATGCTGCGCGCCGCGCCGATCTCCGCGCAGTGGATACCGCTGGTCGTGCTGGCGGGCATGGCGACGCTCGTGTTCACCGCCGCCGTCCTGCGCTTCCGCCGCGACCTGGCGCCACGGCGGCGGGCGACGCCGCCGTCCGGGCCGGAGCGCACCGCGCCGCTGGCGGGTGCGCGATGAGCCGCGGCGAGGAGTGGGGAGCGTGGGGCGTGACCGTCGCCCACGGCCGCCACCTCGCGCTGGACGAGGTGACCCTGGAGGTCCCGGCGGGGCAGGTCGCCGCCGTCGTCGGCGGTGACGGCGCGGGCAAGACCACGCTGCTGCGCTGCCTCACCGGCGCGGCCCGGCCGCGGTCGGGCCGGGTCGCCGCGCCGTCCCGGCGCGAGATCGGGTACATGCCGGCCGCGACCGGCGTGTGGCGCGACCTGACCGTCGCGGAGAACATGGAGTTCGTGGGCTCCGCCCACGGCATCCGCGGCAAGGAGTTCCAGCGGCGCCGCGACGCGCTCCTGGAGCCCGCCGGGCTCGCGCACGTCCTGGGCAGGCGCGCGGGGAACCTGTCCGGCGGGATGCTGCACAAGCTGGCGTTCTCGGCGGCGATGCTGCACCGGCCGCGGCTGCTCCTGCTGGACGAGCCGAGCACCGGGATCGACCCGGTCAGCCGCATCGACCTGTGGCGGCTGATCAGCCAGACCGCCGTCGACGGCACCGCGGTCGCGCTCGCCACCACCTACCTGGACGAGGCCGAGCGCTGCGCCACCGTGCTGGTGCTGGACGCCGGGCGCACCCTGCGGTCCGGCACGCCCGACGAGGTCATCGCCGGCGTCCCCGGCACGATCACCGCCGTCCGCACGCCGCCCGACCCGGATCTGGCCTGGCGGCGCGGACGGATCTTCCACGCCTGGCATCCCGGACCGCCACGACCGGACGAACAGCCGATCTCCCCGGACATGGAGGACGCCGTGGTCGCCGCCGCGATCCACGCCCGACACACGGCCGATGGCAACGAGAGGGGGTCCCGGTGAGCGAACCGCTGGCCCACGCCGACGGGGTCACCCGCCGCTTCGGCGACTTCACCGCCGTCGACGACGTGACGATGACCGTCGAGGCCGGGGAGATCGTCGGGCTGCTGGGCGCCAACGGCGCCGGCAAGACCACCCTGATCAGGATGCTGCTGGGTCTCGTGCTCCCATCCGAGGGGACGATCCGGCTGTTCGGGCGCCCGCCGTCCCGGGAGACCCGCGTCCGGCTCGGCTACGTCCCGCAGGGCCTCGGCCTGTACACCGACCTGACCGCCGTGGAGAACCTCGACTTCGTCGCGCACGCCTTCGCGCACAACGGCCTGCCGGAGACGTCGAAGGTGGCGCCGGAGGCGGGCGGACGGCTCGTCGGCGACATCGGGCTCGGTCTCCAGCGCCGGTTGGCGTTCGAGGCGGCCCTCGGTCACGAGCCCGGCCTGCTCATCCTCGACGAGCCGACGTCCGGTGTGGACCCGCTGTCGCGGACCCGGCTGTGGGACACCATCCACGTCCAGGCCGAGCGGGGCGTCGGCGTGCTCGTCACCACGCACTACATGCAGGAGGCGCAGCAGTGCGACCGGCTGGTGCTGATGTCGCGCGGGCGGCGGGTCGCGGCCGGAAGCGACGCCGACATCATCGGCTCCACCACCGCCGCCGAGGTCGACCCGGCCGCCGACTGGTCGCGCGCCTTCGCCGTGCTCGACGCGGCGGGGCTGCCCGTCACCCTCGCCGGTCGGCGCGTCCGCGTCGCGGACACACCGCCGGAGCGGGTACGCGACGTGCTGGCCGCCGGGGGCGTCGAGGCCGGAGTCCGCTCGGTGCCCGCCACCCTGGAGGAGAAGATGATCATCATCGAGCGGGCGGCCACGTCCGGGCCGTCCGCGCCCGTCGCCTCCACGCGCACCGCCTCCACGTGACGCGGTGACGCGCCCCTGACCGGAACCGCGTGGCACGGCGGACGTGTTCAGCCGCCGTGCCACGACCTCCAGAGCGCCGCGTACGAGCCGTTCGCGGCGATGAGCTCGTCGTGGGTGCCGAGTTCGGTGACGCGGCCGTCCTCCACCACGGCGACGCGGTCGGCGTCGTGCGCGGTGTGGAGGCGGTGGGCGATCGCGACGACGGTCCGGCCGTCGAGGACGGCGGCGAGCGACCGTTCCAGACGCCGGGCCGCACGCGGGTCGAGCAGCGACGTCGCCTCGTCCAGGACCAGCGTGTGCGGGTCGGCGAGGACGAGCCGGGCCAGCGCGAGCTGCTGCGCCTGCGCGGGCGACAGCGTCTCGCCGCCGGAGCCGACGACCGTGGACAGCCCCGGGCCGTCCCAGCCGACCGCCGCGAGGACCCGCTCGATGTCGGCGTCGGACGCTCCCGGCCGCGCCATCACGAGGTTCTCGCGGAGCGTGCCGCGGAACACGTGATGTTCCTGCGTGACCAGGGCGACATGGCCGCGCAGCTCGTCCAGCGGCAGTTCGACCAGCGGCACCCCGCCGTCGTCACCCAGATTCACGGTTCCGGAGCGCGGGCCGTCCACGCCCGCGAGCAGGCGGCCGAGCGTCGACTTGCCCGCGCCGCTCGGCCCCACCATCGCGAGCCGTTCACCCGGGCGCAGGTCGAGGTCGACACCGTGCAGGACGTCCCGGCCGGGACGGTACGCGTAGCGGACGTCCCGCGCCGCCAGCCGCTCCCCCTCCGGCCGCCGCCCGTTCGGCGTACGGTCGGGCGGAACGTTGCCGACCCCGAGGAGACGGGCGAGGGACGCGCCGCCGAGCTGGAGTTCGTCCAGCCAGGACAGCAGCGTGTCCATCGGCCCGACGAGCAGCTGCGCGTACAGGGTCGCGGCGGTCACCTGCGCGAGCGACGCCATCCCGTTGATGTAGAGGAGGCCGCCGACCACCAGGGTCGCCACGACCGGCAGCACGAACCCCAGTTCGGCGATGGGGAACAGCACCGTGCGCAGCCGCAGCGTGTACCGCTCCGCCCTGTAGGAGTTCGCGATGTCGGCGTCGCCGCGGGCGTGGCGCCGTTCGGCGAGGCCGAGCGCCTCGACGGTCCTGGCGCCCTGGACGGTCTCGGTCAGCCCGTCCGCGATCTGCGACCACGACTCGTTCTCCCGCAGATAGCCGCCGTGCGCGCGGGGCAGGTACCAGCGCGTCACCGCCCACAGGATCGGGACCGAGATCAGCGCGGGCAGCGCGACGAGCGGGCCGGTCAGCAGCAGCGCGCCGATGGTGCACCCGGCGACGACGATCGCGACGAGCGTCTCCGGCATGGCGTACCGGACGGACGTGCCGAGCGTGTCCACGTCCCGGGACGCGCGGGTCACCAGGTCACCGGTGCCCGCCCGCTCGACCCTCGACAGCGGCAGCGCCAGGACGCGGTCGACGAACTCCTCCCGCAACTCCGCGAGGACCTTCTCGCCCAGCCGCGCCGAAGCGAAATAGGCGTACCTGGTCAGCACCCCCTGAACGATAACGAACGCGGCGATGGCGAGGCCGGTGGTGTCGACGTCGGCGCGGCCGTCACGGACGTCCTCGACGAGCGCGCCGAGCAGCCGCGGCGTCACCAGGCCCGTCACGGCGGCCAGGGCGTGCAGGGCCAGCACCCCGGCGAGGTCGCGCGGATGCCGGACGACGAGGCGCCGCGCGTACGCGCGCACCTGCGCGGTCGTCGCGACCGGAAGTGCCTCGGCGCTCACGTTTCCGTCCTCTCCGCGGCTTCCGCCGCCTCTCCCCGGGTCACGGTGGCCGCGTAGCGCGGCTCGGTCTTCACCAGGTCGCGGTGCGCGCCCTCCGCCACGACCCGGCCGTCCTGGACGAAGGCGACGTGGTCGGCGCGGTCCAGCATCAGCGGGCTCGTCGTGCACACCACGGTGGCGCGTCCCGCGCGAGCCGGGCCGAGCCGGTCGGCGATGCGCGCCTCGGTGTGCGCGTCCACGGCGCTGGTCGGCTCCACGAGGACGAGGACGTCCGGGTCGGCGGCGAGGGCGCGGGCGAGGCGGAGCCGCTGTTGCTGCCCGCCGGAGAACTCCCGCCCGGCCTCCGCGACATGCGCGTCCAGCCCGGAGGACGCGACGACGTCCTCGGCGCACGCGGCGTGGATCGCCGACTCCAGCACGGCCCGGTCCGCCTCCGGGTCACCGTCCGGCGCCAGGCACGCGGCCAGGGTTCCGGAGAACAGCCGGTCCTCGTTCACGGCCACGAGAATCCGCTTCCGGACGTCCGCGACGTCGTGCAGCGCGGCGCCGCCGAAGTCGACCTCGCCGGGCGTCCACCGGCCGAGCCGGTCGGCGAGCGCCTGCGCGTCGCGCGGCTCGGCCGCCGCGACCGCCGTGAACCGTCCGGGCCGCACGACCAGCCCGGACTCCAGGTCGATCAGGTCGGCGTCGGCGTCCGGACGGGCCGTCCCGGTGTCCGGCAGTTCGGGGTCGAGGTTCAGCAGCGTGGTGACCCGGCCCGCCGCCACCAACCCCTTGGTGATCTTGCCCGCGGCCTCGCCGAGGGTCTTCAGCGGGACGATCAGGAACACCGCGTAGCCGTAGAAGGCGACCAGCTCGCCCACGCCGATCGTGCCGTTCACGGCGAACCGGGCGCCGCCCCAGGTCACCAGGGCGATGAGCAGCCCGGGGAGCAGCACCTCGGCGCCGCTCAGCCGCGTCTCGGCCCGCGCCGCCGCCACGCCCGCCGCGCGCACCCGTTGCGACTCGGCGCGGTACCGGCCGGAGAACAGCGCCTCGCCGCCGATGCCGCGCAGCACCCGCAGGCCCGCGACCACGTCGGTGGCGTGCGTGCTCAGCTCGCCGACGAGCTCGCGGTGTTCGAGTTCCCGGTCCCGGTAGGGGCGCAGCAGCGGCGCCGCGAGGGCGAGGATCAGCGGAACGCCCACCAGCACGATCAGGCCGAGCGGCGGTGAGGTCGACAGCAGGATGCCCGCGACGACGACGATCGCGACGATGGCGCCCGACCCCCGGGCGACGATGTCGAGGGTGTCGCCGATGTGGGAGACGTCCGACAGGCCGACGCTGACCACCTCACCCGCGCTCAGCCGTTTCGGCAGCGTCCCGCCGAGCCGGGTGGCCTGCCGGGTGACGAGCTGGAGCGTCCGGTACGCGGCCGCCAGCCAGTTGTACACGGCGGACCGGTGCCGGAGGACGCCCGTCACGGCCTGCACGACGCCGAGGGCGAGCAGCACACCGCCCCAGGCCAGCAGGGCGCGCTCGTCCTTCGCCACGATGCCGTCGCCGATGGCGCGGCCGATCGCGGCGGGCATCAACGCCTGACTGAGCATCCAGATCACGCCGAGCAGCGCGCCCGCGGCGCTGCTGCGCCACTGGACGCGCAGCAGCCACAGCAGGTAGCGCGCTGGGGATCGATGGTCGGCGCCGTCAGGATCTTTCACCGGCAACGACTTCACGGGCGAAGGTTATGCGGCTGATCGTCCGGACTTCGACTGGTTTTTCGGTGCGAAGTCTCGGTTACGGACAGTCCGCAACCACTACTCTGGATGCGCGCTGGGGGTGCGCGGTGCGGTGGGGACACGCTAAGGTCGGATCGACGGAGCGCCGCTCCACCGCTCCATGAGCCGGGACCTCGGCGGCTAGGCCGAACGCCGCTTCCCCGGCGCGGCCCACCGCTCCCTGCGGCCGCAGGAACACGGCGGAACATCCAGGCCGTTGCCAAAGTGAATGTTCTCGGTTGCGGGAGGTAAAAACGCCCAGGTCCTGGAACGGGTTGGTCGAACCGGACGAGAGCCTTCAGCCGTCGCAAGCCCGACTTCGGAAGCCGTTGTGAGCACCATCAGTCATCAGACGCACCCGTACACGCCCGGGGCCGAGGACAGGATCGACCTGCTCCTCATCGACGACGACCCCTCCGACGTCCTCAAGGTCGAGAAGATGCTCGCCGAGAGCGGCATGGACGTCGGTATCACGGTCGCCGGTGACCTCGCCGCCGCCAGGCGCGCGGCGACGCGACGCACCCAGTGCATCCTCGTCGACCTGTCCACCCCCGGCATCGACCGCCTCGACGGGCTGCGGCAGGTGCTGGCCCTGTCCGGGTCGGCCGCGGTCGTCGTCCTCACCGGGCTGGACGACGCGCATCTCGGCGTCCGGGCCGTCGCCGCGGGCGCCGAGGACTACCTGGTGAAACAGGAGGTCGACGCGCCGCTTCTGGCACGCGCCATCCGCTACGCGATCGAGCGCAAACGTTCGGAGGAGACCGAGCGGCGGCTCGTCGAGGCCCGCATCCTCGGCCGCGAGAACGCCCGGCTGGAACGCGGCCTGCTGCCCGTCCCGCTGATCGACGACCCGTCGCTGCGCCACCACACCCGCTACCGGCCGGGACGCCGCCGGGCGCTGCTCGGCGGCGACTTCTACGACACGGTGCAGACCGAGGGCGGCGCCGTCCACCTGATGATCGGGGACGTCGCCGGGCACGGCCCGGACGAGGCGGCGCTCGGCGTCCAGCTCCGGATGGCGTGGCGGACGCTCGTGCTGGCCGGACACACCGGCGAGCAACTCCTCGGCACCCTCGACACCGTCCTCGGTCACGAGCGGCGCAGCGAGGAGATCTTCACCACACTCTGCATGATCACCATCGCGCCGTCGCGGCGGACCGCGCGGATGCACCTGGCGGGCCATCCCGCGCCGCTGCTCTTCCGCGAGACGCCGGGCGACGGCCTGTCGGCGAGGGACGCGTTCGAGGTGACGGCGCTGCCCGAGTACGCGCACGGCCCCGCGCTCGGCCTGGTGCCCGGCGCGGAATGGCCGACCACCGAGATCGACCTCGGCGAGTCATGGAGCCTGATGCTCTACACCGACGGCCTGATCGAAGGGCGGGTCGGCGAGGGCGCGGACCGGCTCGGCACCGACGGCCTCGTCGAACTGGCCCGCGCCGCACGCGGCAAGGGCACCACCGGCCGGTCCCTCATCGACGAGCTCGTCGGCGACGTCGAACGCCTCAACGGCGACGCGCTGACCGACGACCTGGCGATCCTGCTGCTGTCCCGGACGGCGGGCGCGCGCCCCAGCCCGCCCCCGCCCGGACGCCCCTGACCTGGCACGACCTCGGTCCGTCCGGGATGGTTCCGCGCCGTCAACGTCGTTCGGATCACTCTCCGGGTGAGTTCCCGGACGTTCTGTGACGTCACTCACCTACCCGTTCGTCCGGGAACGCCCACAACGCCCGTTCTCCTTGCTTCATAGCCTGCGGCTATCGAATCGAGTTCTCTGATGACTTGGAACTCTTTCCCCAGGCAGACGTAGCGTTCGCGATGTGGCTGTAGCGATACCCGCGATCTACCGATCGACCGTCGGCAAGAAGGCCGTCATGGCCGTGACCGGCGGCATCCTCGTGCTGTACCTGATCGCGCACATGGTCGGGAATCTGAAGATCTTCCTCGGGGCGGAGGACTTCAACCACTACGCGCACTGGCTGCGCACGATCGGCGAGCCCGCGGTGCCGCGCCGCACCGTCCTCACGCTCATCGAGGTCGTGCTCGGGGTCTCGGTCGTCCTGCACATGTGGTCGGCGGTGTCGCTCGCCCGGCGCGCGTCCGCCGCGCGGCCCGTCAAGTACCAGTCGAAGAAGAAGTCGCACGCGCAGGGCTACGCGGTCCGCACCATGCGGTACGGCGGCGTCATCATCGCCGTGTACGTCGTCTGGCATCTGCTGGACCTGACGTTCTTCGTCGTGAACCCCAAGGGCTCCGACGCCACCCCGTACGAGCGGATGGTCGCCGACTTCGACCCGTCCCGCTGGTACATCACCGTCTGGTACGTCCTCGCGGTCGCGCTCGTCGGCCTGCACCTCCACCACGGCATCTGGAGCGCGTTCCAGACCCTCGGCCTGCGCAACCCCCGTCGCGACCGGGCCCTGCGGGGCCTCGCCGCCACCGTCGCCGCGCTCGTGACGCTCGGCTTCGTCTCCGTCCCCCTGTCCATCACATTCGGGTGGGTGAGCTGACCATGGACGACTTCTACACGACCGGCGAACCGATCGCCGACACCAAGGCGCCGGCCGGCCCCATCGAGGACCGCTGGACGACCCGCAAGTTCGAGGCCAAGCAGGTCAACCCGGCCAACAAGCGCAAGAAGAAGATCATCATCATCGGCACGGGTCTGGCCGGCGGGTCCGCCGGCGCGACGCTCGCCGAGGCCGGCTACCAGGTCGTCCAGTTCTGCTTCCAGGACTCCCCGCGCCGCGCCCACTCGATCGCCGCGCAGGGCGGCATCAACGCCGCCAAGAACTACCGCAACGACGGCGACAGCGTGTACCGGCTGTTCTACGAGACGGTCAAGGGCGGCGACTTCCGGTCCCGCGAGTCGAACGTGTACCGGCTCGCCGACATCTCCCGGAACATCATCGACCAGTGCGTCGCGCAGGGCGTCCCGTTCGCCCGCGAGTACGGCGGCCTGCTCGACAACCGCTCGTTCGGCGGGACGCAGGTCTCCCGCACCTTCTACGCCCGCGGGCAGACCGGCCAGCAGCTCCTCCTCGGCGCCTACCAGGCCCTGATGCGGCAGGTCGAGGCCGGGAACGTGGAGCTGTACCCGCGGCACGAGATGCTCGACCTCATCATGGAGGACGGGCGGGCCCGCGGCGTCGTCGTCCGGAACCTCATCACCGGGGAGATCAGGCACCACACCGCCGACGCGGTGGTGCTGGCGTCCGGCGGCTACGGCAACGTGTACTTCCTGTCCACGAACGCGATGGGCTCGAACGTCACCGCGTCCTGGCGCGCCCACCGGCACGGCGCCCTGTTCGCCAACCCGTGCTACACGCAGATCCACCCGACGTGCATCCCGGTCAGCGGCGACCACCAGTCCAAGCTGACCCTCATGTCGGAGTCGCTGCGCAACGACGGCCGCGTGTGGGTGCCGAAGGAGCGCGGCGACACCCGCGCTCCCGGCGACATCCCCGAGGGCGATCGCGACTACTACCTGGAGCGCATCTACCCGTCGTTCGGCAACCTCGTCCCGCGTGACATCGCGTCCCGCGCGGCGAAGAACGTGTGCGACGAGGGACGCGGCGTCGGCCCCGGCGGTCTCGGCGTCTACCTCGACTTCGCCGACGCGATCGAACGGCTCGGCCGCGACAAGGTCGAGGCCAAGTACGGCAACCTCTTCGAGATGTACGAGCGCATCACCGGCGAGAACCCGTACGAGACGCCGATGCGCATCTACCCGGCCGTCCACTACACGATGGGCGGGCTGTGGGTGGACTACGACCTGGAGTCCACCATCCCGGGGCTGTTCGTCATCGGCGAGGCGAACTTCTCCGACCACGGCGCGAACCGGCTCGGCGCGTCCGCGCTGATGCAGGGCCTCGCGGACGGCTACTTCGTCCTGCCGAACACCATCAACGACTACATCGCCCGCAACAACCTCGGCCCGGTCGCCGACACGGCCGTCACCGAGGCGGAGGAGAGGGTGCGGACGCGCATCGACAAGCTCCTGGCGGTGGACGGCGACCGTTCCGTCGACTCGTTCCACCGCGAACTCGGCCACATCATGTGGGAGTACTGCGGCATGGAGCGCACCGAGGAGGGGCTGCGCAAGGCGCTCGACCTTATCCCGGCCCTGCGCGCCGAGTTCTGGGAACGCGTCAAGGTCACCGGCAAGGGCGAGGAGCTCAACCAGCAACTGGAGAAGGCCGGCCGCGTCGCCGACTTCTTCGAGCTGGCCGAGCTGATGGTCGTCGACGCGCTGCACCGCACCGAGTCCTGCGGCGGCCACTTCCGCGCCGAGAGCCAGGACGAGGACGGCGAGGCCAAGCGCGACGACGACGCCTTCTCCTACGTCGCCGCCTGGGAGTGGGCCGGGGAAGGCGCGCCGCCCGTCCTCCACAGGGAGGCCCTCAACTTCGAATACGTCAAGCCGACTCAGAGGTCGTACAAGTGAAGCTCACCCTGCGCGTCTGGCGTCAGAGCAACCCTGAGGACAAGGGCCGGATGGTCGAGTACGAACTCGACGACGTCTCCCCCGACGCCTCGTTCCTGGAGATGCTGGACGTCCTCAACGAGAAGCTCATCGCGTCCGGCGAGGAGCCGGTGGCGTTCGACCACGACTGCCGCGAGGGCATCTGCGGCATGTGCTCCCTCGTCATCAACGGCACCCCGCACGGCCCCGAACGCAACACCACCACGTGCCAGCTCCACATGCGCAAGTTCAAGGACGGCGAGGTCATCGACGTCGAACCGTGGCGCGCTTCGGCTTTCCCGGTGGTGAAGGACCTCGTCGTCGACCGTTCGGCGTTCGACCGGATCATCCAGTCGGGCGGCTTCATCACCGCACCGACCGGCACGGCGCCCGAGGCGCACGCGACGCCCGTCCCGAAGCCGGACGCCGACCAGGCGTTCGAGGCCGCCGAGTGCATCGGCTGCGGCGCCTGCGTCGCGGCCTGCCCGAACGGCTCCGCCGCCCTGTTCCTCGGCGCCAAGATCACCCACCTCGGGCTGATGCCGCAGGGTCAGCCGGAACGCTGGGACCGCGTCGTGTCCATGCTGGACACCCACGACGAGGAGGGCTTCGGCGGCTGCACCAACACCGGCGAGTGCACCGTCGCCTGCCCGAAGGGCATCCCCCTCGACGTCATCGGGCGCCTCAACCACGACTATTTGAAGGCCACCGCGGGCGGCCGCAACCGCTGAACGCGATCTTCTACTGTGGTCGTATGACGATCACGTTGGTTCCCTACCACCAGGACGAGAGGCTGCCCGGCTCGTCCTTCCCCCTGCCCGGCGACGACATCGTCACGATCACCCGGGACCTGCCGGACGGCGACGTGTGGACGCGTCTCGCCGCGCTGTACGAGCCGGTCGCCACCGAAATCGCCGACCAGATAGGCGGCGGGACCACGCCGTCGGTCGTGTCCGGGGACTGCCTCATCGCCGAGGCGGTCCTCGCGGGGACGCAGCGGGCCGGGCTCGACCCGTCCGTCGTCTGGTTCGACGCCCACGGCGACGTCCACTCCATGGCGAGCTCCACGTCCGGCTACATCGGCGGGATGTCGCTCCGGCAGGTCCTCGGCACCGACACCGAACTGCTCGCGGACCGCCTGGGACTCCGCCCGGTTCCCGAGGAGCGCGCCGTCCTCGTCGACGCCCGCGACCTCGACCCCGGCGAGGCCGAGTACCTCGCGACGGCGAAGGTCAGGCGCTGCGGCGTGGACGACGTCGTCCTGCCCGAAGGGCCGCTCCTCCTGCACATCGACCTGGACATCATCGACAAGGACGACCTGCCCGGCCTGAGGTTCCCCGTCGGCGACGGACCCTCCGCGGGGTCGGTGCTCGCGTCCGCGCGCCGCATCATGGACACCGGACGCGTCGCGGCGCTGCACCTCGCCTGTCCCTGGCACCTGCCGGAAGGCGGCGACGACGCCGTCCGGGGCCGCATCCTCAAGGATCTTCTACCCGCCTGACCAGCGGGCCGCGCCCGCTAGCCGTGGACGAGGGTCTCGACGCCGGCGGGGAGGCCGCCCGCCAGACCGGCCTCCACGAGGAACGTCTGCAGGGTGTCCTGGAAGGCGCGGGCCGCGTGGGTGAGCTCGACGTCCTTGCGGTGGGCGAGCGCGACCGTCCGGAGCAGCCCCGGGCCGTGGCGGCCGCGCCGCGCCTCCTCGTCCGGCAGGGCGAGCGGCGTGCCGCGCAGCCCGGGCCGGCCGGCGAGGACCATGCTCGGCACGACCGCGACACCGAGCCCGACCTCGACGAACCGCAGCACGGCGTCCATCTCGCCGCCCTCCACCGCGAACCTGGGTTCGAACCCGGCCGCCCGGCACGCGCCGATCGTCGCCTCACGCAGGTCGTATCCGGGACGGAACATCACCAGCGGACGGTTCCGCAGGTCCTCGATGCGCAGGTACGCGCGTCGCGGAAGCTGCGCGGCCTTCGCGGCCGGGAGGGACCGCTCCGGCGCGCCCTGCTCCGGGCCCGCCGGGGAGGCCACCACCAGGTTCTCGCGGAGTATCGGGATCGTGTCCAGGGGCGGGTCGCCGTGCAGCGGAAGGATGACCAGCGCCATGTCGAGCGATCCGCGCGTCAGCTCACGGACGAGGTCGCGTGAGCCGCCCTCCTCGACGATGAGCTGGATCCCCGGGTAGGCGTCGTGGAAGCGGCGCAACACGTCCGCCAGGAGGCCCGCGCACAGGGACGGCGTGGCGCCGAGCCGCACCCGCCCCCGCTTCAACCCGGCCAGCTCCTGCACCTCCAGGCGCGCGGTGTCGACATCGGCCAGGATGCGTTTCGCCAGCGGCAGCAGCGCCTCACCGGCGGGCGTCAGCGTGATGTTGCCGCGGGCGCGGCTGAACAGCGAGACGTTCAGCTCGGACTCCAGCGCGCGGATCTGCTTGGACAGCGACGGCTGCGCCACCCGCAGGAGCTCGGCGGCCTGGGTGAAGTGACGCACCTCCGCGACCGCGACGAAGTAGGCGAGCTGCTGCAACTGCATCCTGCACAGGTTACGGGGCGTCCACGCCGGGCCTAGCACGCGCCTTACCGTTTGAGCAGGGCTGTTCGTGAAGGGCCGTTCAGCGGGCGTGGCGGCGGAGGGCCTGGAGGTCGTGGACGATCAGCCGCCGCCGTCCCGTCTCGATCCAGCCGTGCGCCCGCAGCGTGCGCAGCGCCTTGCTGACCGCCTCCCGGGACGCCCCGACCCAGCCCGCCAGCTCGTCCTGCGACAGGTTCAACGTGATGCGGACGCTCTGGCCGCCCGCCCCCGGGCCCGACCGCCGCTCGTACGGAACGCCGAACCGTTCCGCCAACTCGACGAGGCGCTGCGCGACGCGTCCGGTCGCGTCGAACATGCCGAACTCGGCGCGTTTGCGGTCGGCGTCGCGCCAGCGCTGGCACAGCATCCGCATGATGACGATGGAGACGCGGCCATGCGTCTGGAGGAACGCCATGAACTCGTCGGCGGTCACGGCGAGTGCCCGCACCGGTTCCAGCGCGGCCACCGACGCCGACCGCGGCAACCCGTCTATCGCGGCGACCTCCCCGAGCAGCGCGCCCGGTCCGCGAACCGCGAGCAGCGCCTCCCCGCCCTGCTCACGATAGGAGAACGCCTTCACCCTGCCCTTCAGCAGGACGGCGACCCAGCCCGGGTCCTCCCCCTCGACGAAGAGCGTGGCGCCCCGGTCGAAGGCGCGGACGCGGCCGCGTGACTCCAGGTCCTCGCGTTCCGCCCGCGTGAGATCGGCGAGGAACGAGCCCGGTTCGAGGGCGCTCATGCCCACCACGCTAAAGGGACCTGCCCGTCCCGTGGTCCCGGAAAACAATCACGGTTGAGTCACGCGTTGTGTGCACTAATCCCTAGTCGGGCGGGCGGGGGTGCGCGAGAGTAACTCTCGGCGTGCACGGCCGGGAGGCCACCCGGCGTCCCGTCCGGCGTCAAGGCGTTCCTGCGGCGTTCATGGGGAACGGCGGATCGGTGGGCGGCGGCCCGGGGGCGCGCCGCCCGCCGACATACGGGAACGTCGCAAGCCAGAGCGTTCGTTCCCGGGCGGAAACGCGGTCGTCCCCCGCCGTGCGGGGCGGTGGGGGACGTTCGCGAAAAGCACCGGCCGGGAACGAGCACCGGTCCGACCCCGGTCACGCGGACGGGGTGTCCTGGCCCTTCTTGACGATGCCGAGCTTGCTGCCGAGCCACACCACCGGGTCGTACTTGCGGCCGACGACCCGCTCCTTCATCGGAATCAGCGCATTGTCGGTGATCTTGATGTGCTCGGGGCAGACCTCGGTGCAGCACTTGGTGATGTTGCAGAACCCGAGCCCGTGGTCCTTCGCGGCGATCTCGCGCCGGTCCGCCACGTCCGCCGGGTGCATCTCCAGCTCACCGATCCGCATCAGAAAACGCGGGCCCGAGAACTCCGGCTTGTTCTCCTCGTGGTCGCGGATGACATGGCAGACGTTCTGGCACAGGAAGCACTCGATGCACTTGCGGAACTCCTGCGAGCGCTCCACGTCCACCTGCTGCATGCGCAGCTCGCCGGGCTTGGCGTCACCCGGATCGAACGACGGGATCTGCCGCGCCTTCTCGTAGTTGTACGACACGTCCGTGACGAGGTCGCGGATGACCGGGAACGTGCGGACCGGCGTGACCGTGACCGTCTCGTCCGGCGCGAACGTCGACATCCGGGTCATGCACAGCAGCCGCGGCATGCCGTTGATCTCCGCGGAACACGAGCCGCACTTGCCCGCCTTACAGTTCCACCGCACGGCGAGGTCGGGCGCCTGCGTCGCCTGGAGCCGGTGGATGATGTCGAGGACGACCTCGCCCTCGTTCACCTCGACGGTGTAGTCGGTGAGCTCGCCGTCGCCGTCGTCGCCGCGCCAGACCTTGAACTTGGCCTCGTAGCTCATCGGCCGTCCTCCTCGCTCTCGTCGGCGGCGTCCCCGGCCTTGCCATCGTCGGCCTCGCCGTCTTCGGCCTTGACCTCCTCGGCGAGCCCGGCGGGCAGTTCCTCGGCGGTCAGGTACTTCTTCAGCTCGTCGTTGTCGAACAGTTCGAGCAGGTCGTCCCGCATCGGCGTCATCGGCTGCCGCTTCAGCTCGACGTGCGGGGACGACGGATCGCCCGCCAGCGAGCACACCAGGTTGACCTTCCGCCACTCCGCGGACATCTGCGGGTAGTCGTCGCGGGTGTGGCCGCCGCGGCTCTCCTGGCGCTCCAGCGCCGCCTTCGCGACCGCCTCCGACACCAGCAGCATGTTGCGCAGGTCGAGCGCGAGGTGCCAGCCCGGGTGGTAGCCGCGGCCGTCGCCGACCGCGACCGGCTCGACGCTCACCTTCGCGACCCGTTCGCGGAGCCTGCCGAGCGCCACCAGCGCCCGCTCCAGCTCCTCTTCCTTGCGGATGATGCCGACCAGGTCGTTCATCGTCTGCTGGAGTTCGGCGTGGACGGTGTAGGGGTTCTCGCCGTCCTTGCGCTCGAACGGCGCCATCGCCTCGGCCGTCGCCGCCTCGATCTCCGCGTCCGGGACGGTGGGGCGCGCGGTCAGGCCTTCCACGTACTGCGACGCGCCGAGCCCGGCCCGCCGTCCGAACACCAGCAGGTCCGACAGCGAGTTGCCGCCGAGCCGGTTCGACCCGTGCATGCCGCCGGACACCTCACCCGCCGCGAACAGGCCGGGCACGCGGGCCGCGGCGGTGTCGGGGTCGACCTCCACGCCGCCCATGACGTAGTGGCAGGTCGGGCCGACCTCCATCGCCTCCTTGGTGATGTCGACGTCCGCCAGCTCCTTGAACTGGTGGTACATCGACGGCAGCCGCCGGACGATCTCGGCGGCGCCGCCCGGCATCCGGTCGACGACGGTGAGGAACACCCCGCCGTGCGGCGATCCGCGTCCCGCCTTCACCTCGGAGTTGATCGCCCGCGCCACCTCGTCGCGGGGCAGCAGTTCGGGGGGACGCCTGTTGTTGTCGGGGTCGTCGTACCAGCGGTCGCCCTCCGCCTCGGAGGTCGCGTACTGGTCCTTGAAGACCTCCGGGATGTAGTCGAACATGAACCGCTTGCCCTCGGAGTTCCGCAGGACGCCGCGGTCACCGCGCACCGACTCGGTCACGAGGATGCCCTTGACGGACGGCGGCCAGACCATGCCCGTCGGGTGGAACTGCACGAACTCCATGTTCAGCAGCGTCCCGCCCGCCAGCAGCGCCAGCGCGTGCCCGTCCCCGGTGTACTCCCAGGAGTTGGACGTGACCTTGAACGCCTTGCCGATGCCGCCGGTGGCGAGCACGACGGCGGGCGCCTCGAACACGACGAACTTCCCGGTCTCCCGGACGTAGCCGAACGCGCCGCAGATCTTTCCGTCGGCGTCCTTCAGCAGCCGCGTCACCGTCGTCTCGGCCCACACCTTCAGCCGGGCCTCGTAGTCGCCGTGCTTCGCGTGGTCCTCCTGCTGGAGCGCCACGACCTTCTGCTGCGCGGTGCGGATCAGCTCCAGGCCCGTGCGGTCGCCGACGTGGGCGAGCCGCGGGTACTCGTGCCCGCCGAAGTTGCGCTGGCTGATCTTGCCGTCCTTGGTGCGGTCGAACAGCGCGCCCCAGTGCTCCAGCTCCCAGATCCGCTCCGGGGACTCCTTGGCGTGCAGCTCCGCCATGCGCCAGCTGTTCATGAACTTGCCGCCGCGCATGGTGTCGCGGAAGTGCACTTTCCAGTTGTCGTTGGCGTTGACGTTGCCCATCGCGGCGGCGGCGCCGCCCTCGGCCATCACCGTGTGGGCCTTGCCGAACAGCGACTTGGAGATGATCGCGGTCTTCTTGCCCTGGAGGCGAGCCTCGATCGCCGCGCGCAGCCCGGCGCCACCGGCGCCGATCACCACGACGTCGTACGAGTGCCTCTCGATCTCAGTCATGATTCCTTGGCCTCAGTTGAAGATACGCAGGTCGGAGATGGTCTCGCTGGCGACGAGCGCGACGTACAGGTCGGCGACCACCAGCGAGCCGAGGGTGATCAGGGCATAGGTGCCGTGCCGCTCGTTGATTTTGGAGACCCAGCCCCACATCCGGTACCGCAGCGGGTGCTTGGAGAAGTTCTTCAACCGTCCGCCGACGATGTGCCGGCACGAGTGGCACGACAGGGTGTACAGCCAGAGCAGCACCACGTTCGCGACCAGGATGAGCGTGCCGAGCCCGATGCCGAACCCGCCGTCCTTCCCGTGGAAGGCGAGGATCGCGTCGTAGGTGTTGACGAGGGAGATCAGAACCGCCGCCAGCCAGAAGTAGCGGTGCAGGTTCTGCGCGATCAGCGGGAAGCGCCGCTCGCCGGTGTACTTGCCGTGCGGCTCCCGGACGGCGCACGCGGACGGCGACGCCCAGAACGACCTGTAGTACGCCTTCCGGTAGTAGTAGCAGGTCAGCCGGAACAGCAGCAGGAACGGCAGCGAGAGCGCCGCGAAGGGGATCCACCCCCGGGTGCTCTCCGGCAGGAACGTCCCGAACTCGGCGGCGTCACCGGTGTGCCCGTTGACCGTCACGTCGTTACAGATCTCGTTCAGACACGGCGAGTAGAACGGCGTCAGGTAGTGGAACTCCGGGACGTAGAAGGCCGAGCCCCAGAAGGCCCGGACGGTCGCGTACACCACCCATGCCGTGAAGATCACGAAGGTCGTGATCGGATACAGGCGCCAGTTGTCCTTCCGGAGCGTGCGTTCCTTGATCTGGGCGCGCGACCTGGCCGGCGCCTCCACAGTGCTCATCGATCGCTCTCCTGAGCTCGGGTCGTCGTGTCCCCGTACCACGGTGTGCGCACCTGCGACGCCGTGTCCCCCCGCGCGCCTGAGCCGTTGCCCCCGGGCCCCCGGCCGGGTTCGCACACGGCGGCCGGAGACCGTGCCGCATGCGGGCGGTGACGCCTCGTGTGCGCTTCTAGCGAAGCGACCTTACGCCACCCGAAGGCGGCTGTGACATACATAACAGCGAGACCCGCATGTGAGTCTGACCACAGACTTTAGCCGCCGAACAGGCCGTCGGCACCGACCGCCATCCATAACCAGTTGTTATTGCCCAGCGGAATGGAGACGAGCGCGCAACGGCATGGCCGCCCCTCCCGACCGGCCCCGGACGGGAACGCTCCTGCCGAGGTGGACGCCGGTCGCGGCCCGCCCCGCTCTCCACTCCCCGCCGGGGGTGGCACCCGATCGCGCATCACCGTCAACAAAACGGGCGGCTCGCGCATCCAACAACTGAGCTTCTTTCCTTCCACCGTCCGCGGCACGAGGCCGTGCGACCGCTCCAGGACGGAAGGCGTTCGGGTGAGGTACCGCTCCCCCGGAAATCCCGCCGCCTCCCTAGACTCACGACACGCAGAACCACGCGCCCTGATCAGGGCCCGCGCCGAGACGGGACCGATGAGCGACAAAGACGCCGGCCGCGACGATCTCGCGGCGGACGACGACCTCGCGGCTGACAAGGCCGCCCCGAGCACCCCTTCCACCCCTCCGGGACACGCCGCGGAACACACCTCCGCACCCCGGCAGGACATCCCTGATTCCTCACCGGGAACTTCCAACCATCCCGACGAGGAAGGGGCCGAAAGGAAGACGGACCCGCACCCCACGAAATCGCAGCCGTCCGACGCCGAAAACGGTGACGACGCTGCCGCTGCCGTCCAGGAAGACGATGCGGACGCCCCACCGGAAGACCGGGCGGAACGTTCCGAGAGCGATGAGGCCGAGAGCGGTGAGGCCACGAGCGATGAGGCCGCGAGCGGTGAGGCGGCGAGCGGCCACGACGCGCCCCGGCCAGAAGGCGAGGCGCCCCGAGACGGGACCGGCGGCCGGAACAAGCGACGGCGGAAGGTGTTGCGGCGCGTCGGGTTCGGCATGGTCGTGGTGATGCTGCTCGGGGGCGCCGGAGCGGCGTGGCTGTACCACGACCTGGTCGGCGGCATCGAGCAGAAGCACGTCTCGGACCAGCTCGGCGCCGACCGGCCGAGGAAGCTGAACAAATCGCTGAACATCCTGCTGATCGGGTCCGACACCCGTGCGGGCGCCAACGCGAAGTACGGCGGGACCGAGATCTCGGGGGCACGGTCGGACACCGCGATCCTGCTGCACCTGTCGCCCAACAGGGACCAGGCGGTCGGCATCAGTTTCCCGCGCGACTCGATGGTGAGGATTCCCGCGTGCAAGAAGGAGAAGGGCGGGACCGTTCCAGCGCAGTTCGGGATGCTGAACGCGGCGTTCGCCTACGCGGGCCCGACCTGCACGTGGAAGACACTGGAGTCGCTCACCGGCATCCACATCGACCATTTCGTGCAGGTGGACTTCTCGGGATTCAAGCGGATGGTGGACGCCCTCGGCGGGGTCGAGATCTGCGTCGACAAACCCGTGAACGACCCGCGGGCGGAGCTGTATCTGAAGGCCGGAAAGCAGACCGTCAAGGGCGACCAGGCCCTCGGTTACGTACGGGCCCGCTATTCGCTCGGAAACGGGTCCGACCTGGAGCGGATCGAGCGCCAGCAGAAGTTCATGGCCGCCGTCGTCGACAAGGCGACCAGCGGGAGGGTCCTCACCGACCCGGCGAAGACGTACAAGTTCCTCAAGGCCGCGACCAAGTCGGTGACGACCGACGACGACCTCGACCTGTCGGCGATGCGGAGGCTGGCCGAGGGGCTCAAGGGCATGAGCGCGGGCCAGGTGCGGTTCGTGACGGTCCCCGTCGAGCGGTACGCGCCGGACCCGAACCGCGTCCAGTGGAACCAGGAGGCGGCCAGGCCGCTGTTCGACGCGATCCGCAACGATGACGAGCTGCCCGCGGAACCCGTCGCCCCCGTCCAGGCCAAGCAGGCGCCGCCGCCTCCCGCCGAGGTGAACGTCACCGTCGTCGCGGCGGGCGGACGGGACGCGCTGGTGAAACGCGTCGTCCGGCAGCTCCGCCGGCGCGGTTACGAGGTCGCGAAGAAGGTCGAGACGAGCGCCGCGGTGCCCGAGAGCCGCATCGTCTTCGCGCCGTCCACGGAGGCGCAGGCGTCGGCGCTCGCCCGGGACGTCCCCGACGCGCTGCTGACCGCAAGGCCCGACGCCCCGGCGGGCGGGGTGCGGCTCGTCATCGGCCGCAACGGCCTCCGGCTCGCCCCACCGGCCATCAACAGGATCAACGGGGGTGTGAAGGCCGGCCGGAACCCCTGCGAGGACTGAGGTCAGCCGGCGGCGAAGGCGAGGACTCCGATGAGCGTCCCCGCGAGCATGCAGGGGCCGAAGGGGAACTCGGCCTTCCTGTCCCGCCGGACGATCAGGACGGCGACCGCCGCCAGGCCGCCCAGGAGGTAGGTGGCGAGCAGTCCCAGCACCCAGGCGTCCCGTCCGAACCAGCCGAGGTAGAGGCCGAGCACTCCGGACAGCTTCACGTCGCCCATGCCGATCCCGGACGGCATGAGCAACGCCTGCGCGAAGTACAGGACGAGCAGCGCCACCATGCCGAGGAGCGCGTGCTGGAGCCGGTCGAAACCGCCGTCCTCGAACGGCGCCGCGGCGGCCAGCGACCCCGCCGCGACGCCGTAGGACGGCAGCGTGAACCGGTCGGGCAGCCGCTTGACCTCGACGTCGATGAACCCGAGGAGGGTGCCGACGGCGGCGAGATAGAGGAGCGCGGGCAGCACGGGCTCGGGCCCGACCCGCCACCCGAGCACCATGCAGACACCGGCGGTGACCAGCCCCATCGCGACACGGCGCTGCCGCGGAACCTCGTCCACGAACGGCCCCGCCAGAGGCGCCGACAGCAGACCGACGACGAAGCCCACGGGCACCAGCAGCAGCGCGACCATCGACCCCGACGATAACCGGACGGACGCCTCCTCCGCCTGAGGAATCCCGGGCGTTCGGTGACCACCGTGATACCGCGCGACCGAGCGGCCTCTCCTTCCGGCGCGGGGCCGGGCGCAGGCCTTAGAGTCTCTCTGTAGGCGGCCCCACACTGGAGACGGACGGCGATGACGCATCCATCGGACCCCGGTCACCCACCGCGCCCGCAGGCTCCTGCTCAGCCGGAGGCCGGTCGGCCGGAGCCCGGCAGGACGGGCTCCTACGGGCCACCACCGCCACCACAGCAACCGTCACATCAGCCGCCCCAGCAGCCGCCCCAGCAGCCGCCTCAGCAGCCGCCTCAGCAGCAGGGCCCGGTTCCGGGGCCTCGCCCGCCGGACCCGGCGTACGGCCCGCCGGAGCAACAGCGGGGTTGGGCGCCTCCGCCACCTCGCCCGGCGACGAAGGGCCTGCTCGGCACGCTCTTCGACATGAACTTCGACTACATGATCACCGCCAAGCTGGTGAAGATCGTTTACCTGCTGGCGCTGGTTCCAATCACGCTGGTCGCCCTGGTCATGGCGTGGTACGGGCTGGCCTATCTCGAAGAGGGCTCGTCGGTCGGCCTCATCACTCTGCTCGCCACCCCCTTCGTGTGGCTCCTCCAGGTGCTCTTCACGCGGCTGGTCCTGGAATTCGTGATCAACCAGTTCAAGATCAGCGAGTATCTGCGGGTCATCAAGGACAAGGACTAGGCGGGCATCCGGTGGGTGAGCTCGACGGGACCGGCGGCGGGGTCCCGCCGCGGGACACGCGACGGGACGCGCGACAGGACGCGCGACAGGACGGGGGCATGACCCGGCGCGACACGCGGGTGCCCGAGCAGCTTTCGGCGGCGCGGACGCGGCGGGACGGGCCGCCGTCCGGCGATCCGCTGGTACGGCTGCCGGGAGTGCTCGCCGAGCGGTACCGGGCCGTCGCGGAGCTGCCGGTGCAGGGCGCCGAGTCCGATCTGCTGCTCGTCCGGGACGAGCACGGCGACGAGTACGTCGCGAAGATCTTCCGCCGCGGGTACAGCGCGGACCGGGACGTCTGGGCGAAGCTGCCCGCGCTGGACTCGCCGCATGTGCTGCGGATCCTGGAGACCGGCCACGCGGACGGGCGCGACTACGAGATCGCCGCGTACGCGCCCGACGGCAACCTGCGGGCGCTGCTGCGGGAGGGGCCGCTGCCCGCGGAGACCGCCGGTGAGATCGCGGCGCAGCTCGCGGACGGGCTGATCGCCCTGCACGGCGCGGGCATCGTCCACCGCGACCTCAAACCGGAGAACGTCCTGGTGGTGGGCACCGACCCGGTACGGCTGGTGATCGCCGACTTCGGGTTGAGCCGGGTGCTCGACCAGAGCGTCGTGTTCGCGTCGTCGTCGCGGACGCTGGCGTACGCGGCGCCGGAGTCGCTGTCGGGCCAGGTGTCGCCCGCCCGTGACTGGTGGTCGCTCGGCATGATCGTCCGGGAGATGGCGACGGGCCGCGCCCCGTTCCAGGGGCTGAGCGAGACGGTGGTGGTCGACCATCTGGCGACGCGTCCGGTGAGCGCGGACGACGTCCCCGATCCGCGGCTGCGGCTGCTGTGCCAGGGGCTGCTGACCCGTGACCCGCGCAGGAGGTGGACGGGCCGGGAGGTCCGGGAGTGGCTGGACGGCGGTTCGCCGCCGGTGGCCCAGGAGTCCGCCGCGCCGGAGACGGGCACCGGGCTCCTGTTCCAGGGACGACGGTTCACCCGCCGCGACGAACTGGCGCGCGCCCTCGTGGACGACTGGGATCACGCCGCCCAGTACTTCTTCGAGCGCGGCGAGTCGGGGCAGGCCTGGCGGAGCCTGCGCGACTGGCTCGCGGAGGTGCCGGGCGAGGGCCGCGACGACCTGGTGGACGGCAGGCTCGCCACCCGCCTCCCGCCGGATGTGAAGCTGCTGCATCTGGTGCGGTGGCTCGACCCGGAGCTTCCCCCGCACTATCTGGGCCGCCGGATGACGGCCGATGACCTGCCGAACCTCGCCGTCCTCGCCGGGGACCGCCGCCATCCCGACCACCCTCTCGCCTGCCGGATCGGCCGCGACCTCTGGGAACGCGACCTGCTGCGCGTGCTGGCCGGGTTCGACGGCGGCCGTGAGCTCGCCCGCGTCGACGACCAGTGGCGGGCCTACGCGGCGGCGTGGAACGACCTGGCCCGCTGGCTGCGGGCGCAGGAGGCGACGCCGCCCGCGCTGGACGCGCGGCTGTCCGACGCCGAGACCGGTGATCCGCCCGTCGTCCTGCTGACGCTGCTGGCGCTCGCGGCGCGTCCCGCGGAAACCGGACGGCTGGTAGCCGAAGGCGCGGCGCGGGCACGAGAGTCGGTCGCCGAGCCCGCGCCGTGGTTCACCTGGATGGCGGACGGCGCGGGCGACGATCCGCTGCGGCTGCTCGCGGTGTCGCTGGCGGCGCCCGAGGCCGTCCTGGAGGCGGAGGCGCGGGCGCGGGACCGGTTGACCGCCGAGCGGCAGAGCGAGGCGCTGCGCGCCCGGTGGGCCGACCGCGAACGGCAACGCCTCGCGGGACGGAGCGCCGCCACGACCCGCGCCGTGCTGTGGACGCTGCCACTGCTCGGGTTCTGGCTGCTCGGCAGTTGGATCGTGGACGGCCTGTTCGGTGTCGACGACACGGGCGCCAGCTCGGTCGGCGGGTTCCAACGATCGTCCGGCGCGTCCCTCGGGTTGTTGGTCGCGGCGTCGGTGTTCGCGTGGGCCGTGCAGATCGGCAGCGAGGTCATGCTGGCGCGCACGCAGGGCGGCGACTACCTGCCGGGCGGGCCCTGGTCGTTGTTCTCGAAGGCGCTCGCGACGGGCGGCCGGGTGCTGTCCGGGGCGTCGGGGGCGATGACGGGCGCCGCGCGGCGCACCGGACGCGGCGGATGCGGGCTGCTGTTCCTCGCCGGAACGCTTCCGCTGCTGATCGTCCTGTTCTTGCTCGGCGCGGTGATGCCGCTCGGGACGCTGCTGTGGATGCTGGTGATGGCCGTGTGCGCGTTCGCGCACGCCGTCATGGCGGGCATGCGGCTGCACCGGTGGCGGGAGTCTCGAAGCGGCGGAGGAAAAGCGTGAGCAGTGGTGTCGAGGCCGAGATCGTCCTGGACATGGCGGTGGTCCTCACCCTGGGCATGAACCGCGTCCTCGGACACGGCGCAGGGGTGGCGGGCCGGGGCGCGGAGGCGCTGGCCGCGCTCGCCGAGGGACGCGCCGAGGCGCGGGCGGCGGCGCTCGCGGAGGTGGAGACGCAGGAGCGGGCGCTGCGCGAGGTGGTGCGCCGCAACGCCCGCATCGCGGCGCTCGCCGAGACCCGGGACGGGCTCGGAGCCGACGTGGCCCTCCCCGCGGCGCTGGAGCCGGACGAACGTCCCGCCGCGGAGTTGACCGCGTGGTGCGAGACGACGGACCGGCTTCTGGACGAGGCGGAACAGCGGCTCTCGGAACATCTCGCCGCCCAGGTCACCGCGCAGGTCTTCGCCCTCCCCGCCGAGGCGCTCCAGACCGACACGGCGCAGACCCCGCCGACCCCCGAGAACGACGAGAACGACGAGAGCGCCGCGGAGGACGCCCGGCGCACCCTGGCCCGCATCATGGCGCGGCTGCTGCCGGACGCGTCCGACGAGGAACGGCGCGCGGTCGTGGACGCGGCACGGCTGCTCGCGGGCGTCGGCACGGCGGAGGAGGCCGAGGGCGTCCTGCAGGAGGTGCGGTTGCGGATCGGGGACGCGAACCGCCGCACCGCCGAGCGCCGGGAGGAGGAGCGGCGCCGGGCGGCGGAACGGGACGCCGCCGAGCAGGCCGAGGCCGAGCGCCGCTACGTCCTCGACTCGATCACCGCCGCGTTCGAGGACCTGGGCTACGAGGTCCAGACGGGTTTCGAGACGCTGACGGCCGGCGACGGGACCGTGACGTTGACGAAGGGCGCCTGGCCCGACCACAGCGTGCGGATGCGGGTGGACGACGCGGCCCACGTGCGGGCGTCGATGGTGCGGGAGCGGCCCGCGGAGAGCGAGGACGACCGGCGCGTCGACGTCGAACGGGAACGCGAGTGGTGCGAGGCGTTCGAGGCCGCGCGGACCCGGCTGGAGCGCGCCGGGATCCGCTCGGACGTCTCGTGGCGGCTGGACCCGGGAGTCCGTGAGCTGCCGGTCTCCACCGAGTCACGGCAGACTAGGGCACGTGCGGGGCAACGCGAGCGCCGCCGTGAGCGTCACAAGTGACGTGCCTGGTGGACGGGCGACCGATCGGACGGATGGAGCGGAGTGGAGCCGGCGGATGAACGGGAACGAACCGGGGAGTGCGGGGAACCGTCCCCGCGCCGCCGGTCGCCTTCCCACCCTCGGCCCCTCCGCGAGGAGCAGGTATGAGCATTGAATCGCCGACTCTCGGCGGACGGCTGCCGGGCTGGCCTCCGTTCATCCGTGAGCTGGACGCCACCCTCTCGGTGCACTCCCAGTACGTCCTGTCGGGCAACCTGTACGACAGTTTCCTCGCGCCCGCGTCCGACGCGACCGGCCCCGCGCGGCTGCTGCCGCTGCGCGAGCTGCTGTGGGAGACGCTGCGGTCCAGCGGCGCCTCCTTCATGATCGTGTACGACCCGGTGGACGGCCTCCAGGTGTACCCGGAGGCCGGGGGCGAGTCCGGAGACGAGTCCGGGGACGAGGCGGCCCGGTCGGCGGAGCGGCTGCTCGGCAAGATCAAGGCGGACGAGAAGCCGTCGCTGGAGGCGCTGGCCCGGCATCTGTCGGCGGTGGCGCGCCCGGAGGAGAACATCCGCGCCGCGTTCGTGATCGACTCGGCGTCGCGGATCGCCCGCACCCCCACCGACCTGGAGCCCGCCGAACGCGACTTCTTCCGGTTCTGCGCGAAGCTGTCGCGCAGCGCCCGTCCCGTCCGGGTGACCGGTCCGCGGCCGAAGCCGCTGTACAACCCGGTGGTGTGGCTGGTGGAACGGCCGGGTGACCTGCCGCCGTGGCTGACGGCCGACAACGAGAACGTCCGGGAGATCACGATCCCGCGCCCGCATCTCGGCGACCGGCAGGAGACGGCGCGGCTGCTGGCCCGCGCGTTCGGCGTCACCGACGTGGGATCGGACGAGGCCGCCGCGGCGGCGTGCGACGCGTTCGCCGAGCAGGCCGACGGGCTGACCCTCCAGTCGATGATCGAGGTGACGCGGCTGGCGAAGGAGCGCAGCGTCGACCTGGCGGACCTGCCGGACGCGGTCCGCACCTACAAGCTCGGCGTGCTCGACAACCCGTGGAGCCGCGGCCATCTGCGGCGGCGGGTGCTGGAGGGCGAGAAACGCGTCCCGGAACGGGTGATCGGGCAGCCGCAGGCCGTGACGAAGACGCTCGACATCCTCAAGCGGGCGGTGCTCGGACTGTCGGGGGCGCAGGCGACCCGGTCGGGGAGCCGGCCGCGCGGCGTGCTGTTCTTCGCCGGGCCGACCGGCACCGGCAAGACGGAGCTGGCGAAGGCGATCACCGAGCTGGTGTTCGGCGACGAGTCGGCCTACCTGCGGTTCGACATGAGCGAGTTCTCCGGGGAGGGCTCCGGCGACCGGCTGATCGGGTCGCCGCCCGGGTACGTGGGGCACGAGGCGGGCGGGGAGCTGACCAACGCCGTCCGGGAGGACCCGTTCCGGGTGATGCTGTTCGACGAGATCGAGAAGGCGCACCCGCGGATTTTGGACAAGTTCCTCCAGATCCTGGAGGACGGGCGCCTCACCGACGGGCGCGGCAACACGGTCCACTTCTCCGAGTCGATCCTGATCTTCACCTCGAATCTCGGGATGTACGTCCCGGGCCGCGACCTCACGACCCGGGAGGCGCACGTGGGCGGGTCGCCGTTCGCGTCGCCGGACCGTGTGCAGAACATCACACCCGGGATGCCGTACGACGAGGTGGAGCAGCGCATCAAGAGCGCCGTCGCCGACCACTTCACGGAGGTCCTGAACCGGCCCGAGCTGCTCAACCGGTTCGGCGACAACATCGTCGTGTTCGACTTCATCTCCGCCGACGCCGCCCAGAAGATCTTCGACCTGCAGCTCGCGAACATCTGCCGGCGCGTCACCGAGGAGCACCGGCTCGTCCTCGCCGTGAAGAGCGAGGCGCTGGCGACGCTGCGCGGATGGTGCACGGAGGAGCTGGACAAGGGCGGACGCGGCATCGGCATGGCGCTGGAGTCCTACTTCGTGAACCCGCTGGCGCGTGCGCTGTTCGACCGTGATCTCGTGCCCAACGAGAAGATCACTGTCTCGGGTCTGAGACGCGAGGGCAGCATCGTCCATCTGGACCTTCAGTGACGTCCGCGACACTGCTGCTCGCCAAGGCGCACTATCCGGTGACCACACTCGGCCCCGGAACCCGCGCGGGAATCTGGACGCAGGGCTGCACGCTGCACTGCCCCGGCTGCCTGTCCCGGGACACCTGGGAGGCCGATCCGGGCAAGGCCGTCCCGGTCGAAACGGTCCTCGGCTGGCTGGCGTCCCTGCCTGGGCCGGTCGACGGCGTCACGATCTCCGGCGGCGAACCGTTCCAGCAGCCGGCCGCGCTGGCGGCGCTGCTGCGCGGGATCCGCGCGTGGCAGGACGACCGCGCCCGTGAGACGATTACATTGGACATATTGGTCTACAGCGGATATGTCTACTCTCGGCTCGTCCGCACCGGTGAGGCACGCGAGATCCTGGACATGTGCGACGCCGTGATAGCGGGCCCGTACGTTGATCGGCTCAACCCGGAGGGGCGACACTCCACGAGTGGATCTCTACTCTGGAGGGGGTCGGCCAACCAGCGTGTCGTGCCGCTGTCCCCGCTCGGGGCCGAGCGGTACGGGGCACTGGCCGATATCGGGGAGACTGGAGAAGGAACAGGGCCCCGAGTACAGGTGTCCGTGGACGAAGGGCCGGAGGGAAGGCGGGTGTACTACATCGGGATCCCGCGAAGGGGTGACATGGAGCACCTGACGTCGAGGCTCGACCGCGCCGGGGTGCGCTCGGGGGATGTGTCATGGCGACCTTGAACTGTCCTGTCTGTGACGAACCGTTCCAGCAGGGCGACCTGCTCTGCATGAGCTGCGGGGCGAACCTGGCCCGCGCGGGCGGCGCCCAGCGGCCGGGCCCGGGCGGGTACGACGACCAGCACCGGGGCTTTCCGCCGCCGGGCCAGCCGCAGGGCGGCCAGCCGCAGTACGGAGCCCCGCCGGGGCAGCCGGGCGGCCAGCCGTACCAGCAGGCGCCCGACCCGTACCAGCAGCAGGGTCCGCAGCACCAGGGTCCGCCTCAGCCGCAGGGCCCGCCTGGTCAGGCGCCCGACCCGTGGGGCCAGCCGCCGCAGCAACAGCAGCAGGACGGCTGGGGCTCCCCCATGCCCCAGCAGCAGGCCCCCGACCAGTACGGCCAGGGCCAGCCCCAGCATGGGCAAGGCCAGCACGGCCAAGGTCAGCACGGACAGGGGCAGCACGGGCAGCCGTACGGTCAGCCGCAGCAGCAAGGCGGCCAGGGGCCGATGCAGCAGCCGGATCCCTGGGGCATGCCGCAGCAGCAGGACCAGTGGGGCGCGCCGCAGCAGCAACAGCAGTACTCGCCGCCCGACCAGCAGTTCCCCCCACAGGACCAGCAGTTCCCGCAGCAGGACCAGTACTCCCCGCAGCAGGACCAGCAGTACTCGCCGCAGCAGGATCAGTGGGGCGCGCCACAGCCGCAGCCGCAGGACCAGTGGGGTTCACCGCAGCAGGGCCCGCCCGGCGGTGACCAGTTCGGCCAGCCGCCGCAGCACGGCGGCCCGCCCCAGCCGCTCGGTGGTCAGCAACTCGGTGGTCAGCAGCTCGGTGGTCAGCAGCTCGGTGGTCCACAGCACGGGGGTCAACCGCCCGTGCCGCCGCACGGCCGGGAGGCGACGCTGCTGCCGCCCGACCACAACCAGGGCCGTCAGCCCGACAGCACGGCGTTCATGTGCCCGTACTGCGAGGCGGTGCTGTCCAACCCGGGCGCCGCGCAGTGCGACTCGTGCCTGCGTCCGCTGCCGCAGAAGGGCACGCCCGTCCTGCGCGTGATGTTCCCCACGGGCGAGCTGAAGGTCTCCGTCGGGCAGCATCTGGTGATCGGACGGGACGCGGGCCAGTCCCCGGTCGCGTCGACGTTCACGCAGTACGACAACGTGTCGCGACGCCACTCGACGGTGTGGCTCGACCCGTCCGGGACGGCGTGGGTGCGTGACGAGGGTTCCACGAATGGAACGTTCGTCAACGGCGAGCGCCTCCCCCGCGGGGTCGAGGCACCGCTCCGTGACGGCGACCAGCTCCGTCTGGCCGCCGACGTGACGGGCACGGTCCAACTGACCTGACATCCGAGTCGACGTGACGGCGGCCCCGAGGGATCTCCCCTCGGGGCCGCCGTCGTTTCGTGCTCCGGACAAGCGGACGGGGGCCGCCTGGTACCCGGCGGCCCCCGTCCCTACAGCGCTCGGTCGGCCGGAAGGTTCGGTCCGCCGCGGTCGGCCGTAACGTCGGTCCGCCGTAACGCCTGGTCTTGGTAGGTCAGCCCGCTCGCTTGGAGCGGGCGCGCATGCGTTCGCGTTCCTTGGCGTCCAGGACGACCTTGCGGATGCGGACGGCGCTCGGCGTGACCTCGACGCACTCGTCCTCACGGCAGAACTCCAACGCCTCCTCCAGCGACAGCTGTCTGGGCGGGGTGAGCCGCTCCAGCTCATCACCGGTGGACGAACGCATGTTCGTAAGCTTCTTCTCCTTGGTGATGTTGACGTCCATGTCGTCGGAACGGGAGTTCTCCCCGACGATCATGCCCTCGTACACCTCGGTGGTCGGCCCGACGAAGAACGTGCCACGCTCCTGCAGGTTCATGATCGCGTACGCGGTGGCGGCGCCCTGCCGGTCGGCCACCAGCGACCCGGTCGGACGTGTCCGCAGGTCACCGAACCAGGGCTCGTAACCCTCGAATACGTGGTGCGCCATGCCGGTGCCGCGGGTCTCCGTCATGAACTCGGTGCGGAACCCGATGAGGCCGCGCGCCGGGACCAGGAACTCCATCCGGACCCAGCCCGTCCCATGGTTGATCATCTGCTCCATCCGGCCCTTGCGGACCGCCATCAGCTGCGTGACGGCACCGAGATGCTCCTCGGGGATGTCGACGGTGAGCCGCTCGACCGGCTCGTGCTTCTTCCCGTCGACGGTCCTGACGACGACCTGCGGCTTCCCGACGGTCAGCTCGTAACCCTCGCGGCGCATGTTCTCCACCAGGATCGCCAGGGCCAGCTCGCCGCGGCCCTGCACCTCCCACGCGTCCGGCCGCTCCGTCGGCAGCACCTTGATCGACACGTTGCCGACCAGTTCCCGGTCGAGTCGGTCCTTCACCATCCGGGCCGTGACCTTCGTGCCCTTCTCGCGCCCCGCCATCGGCCCGGTGTTGGTGCCGACCGTCATCGAGATCGCGGGCTCGTCCACGGTGATCAACGGCAGCGGGCGCGGATCCTCCGGATCGGCGATCGTGTCGCCGATCATGATGTCGGGGATGCCGGCGATCGCGATGATGTCGCCCGGCCCCGCCGCCTCCGCCGGCCTGCGGGTCAGCGCCTCCGTCATCAGCAGCTCGGTGATCTTCACCCGTTCGACGCTGCCGTCATGACGGCACCAGGCGACCTGCTGCCCCTTCTTGATCGTTCCGGCGTGGACGCGGCACAGCGCGATCCGGCCGAGATAGCTGGAGGCGTCCAGGTTCGTCACATGCGCCTGCAACGGCGCGTCCGGATCGTAGGACGGCGCCGGAATCGTCTCGGTGATCACCGTGAACAGCGGCTCCAGATCGGGGCTGCCCGGCATCTCGCCGTCCGCGGGCTTGTCGAGCGAGGCACGCCCCGCCCGGCCCGACGCGTAGACGATCGGGAAGTCGATCTGGTCCTCGTCGGCGTCCAGGTCCATGAACAGCTCGTACGTCTCGTCCACGACCTCGTCGATACGGGCGTCGGGACGGTCGGTCTTGTTCACCACCAGGATGACCGGCAACCGCGCGGCGAGCGCCTTACGCAGCACGAACCGGGTCTGCGGAAGCGGGCCCTCGCTCGCGTCGACCAGCAACACGACGCCGTCCACCATGGACAGCCCGCGCTCGACCTCACCGCCGAAGTCCGCGTGCCCCGGCGTGTCGATGATGTTGATCGTCATCCCGCCGTGCCGGACCGCGGTGTTCTTCGCGAGAATGGTGATCCCCTTCTCGCGTTCCAGATCGTTGGAGTCGAGCACCCGGTCGTCGACGTCCTGGTTCTCGCGGAAGGCCCCGGACTGCCAGAGCATGGCGTCGACCAACGTCGTCTTCCCGTGATCGACGTGAGCGACGATCGCGACGTTCCGGAGGTCGTCGCGCGTGGAGATGGGCATGCGGGTTCGCCTTGCGTGAGAGTTCAGGAATCTAGCTCAGTTTATTTGTATTTCTCTCCTCCTTCGGCCCTGGCCGGCCTCCATCGTCGAGAAACACGTGCGATCGCTGCTGTGTTCATGGCAGTGCACTCCTCCTTCGGGCCTGGCGGCCCTCCATCGTCGTGCACCGCGTGCGATCGCTGGCATCGCTTCGTCTCGCCTGGTGGCTCGCTGCGCGATCAGGTTCTCGCAGGCTCGAACCTGCCTTCGGACGCGATCGCGAACCTTGGGTTGTCGTGGGGTGGCGGTGGCGGGCTGAGGTGGTCTCGTCGATGGTGGCGGAGTTTCGAGGCTTGTGAGAGGTTCGTCACTCTGTAAGAAGATTTTGGGTGGTGATGGCGTCGATCACGGGGCGGTCGCCGGGGAGCCAGTCGACGTCGTAGAGGTTTTCCCTGGTCAGCCAGCGGAGGGCCAGGTGTTCCAGGGCCTGGGGTTCGCCTTCGATGATGTGGGCCGTCCATACCCGGAGGAGGGCCCGTTCACTGAGTTGCCAGTCGCCGCCGATCCTGGGGCCCAGGCCTATCTTGATGGCGAGTTCCTCGTGGCATTCGCGTACCAGGGCGTCCTCGTCGGACTCGCCCGGGTCGACCTTGCCGCCTGGTAGTTCCCAGCCGCCGGCCATGTGCGGGGGCTCGGCGCGTTGGGCGCTCAGCAGTCGTCCGTCCGAGAAGATCGCTGCGGCGACGACTGTGATCAAGGGTTTCAGCTCCTGGCGTTGCCGTGGGCTCGGGCTTCCTGGACGATCCGTTCCAGGTGGTCGCTGTGGGCGCCACGCCAGTAAATCCTTCCACAGTCCGCGCAGCGGCCGTAGACGTCGTAGCTGCGGCGTGTTCCCGCTTCGAGGTCGCGTTCGATGTCCTCTTTGTCGACCGGGGCGAGTTCGCCGTTGCAGGCGGTGCAGCGCGTCCACGGGCTCAGGGCGGGCGCGAAACGGTCGAGGACGTCGCGGAGCTGGTCGTCCGGGCGGGAACCGCGAACATAGGCGCCGAACCACAGCGCGCGGCGGCGGAGCAGGCCGCGGTCCTGGGTGAGCAGGACGCGGCGTTCCCGGTTGGCCTGGACGACCAGCTCCGGATCGTCCATGTCGTTGTGGTAGGCGGTGTCGAGGCCGAGGAGGCGCATCCGGCGGGCGAGGGTGCCGAGGTGCACGTCGAGGAGGAACCGGGGCGCGACCTGGTCCGGCTCCAGCGGGACCCGCTGCGGGCGGAGCACCGCCGACACGTCCACCTCGTCGCCCGCGTCCGGCCGGGTCGACGGGCCGACCGGCGTCCCGTGGACCGTCATCGCCCCCACCTCGGGCAGCGGGACGCCCAGCGACTCCACCAGATGCCCGAGCGTCGAGGTGCCGTCCCAGGGAACGCTGCTCACCGGCTCCCGCCGCGACGCGGGCAGGAACATCATCAGCTCGTCGGCGACCCGGATGGCTATCTCATGCTCCACGCGATCAGCATGCCATGCCGTCGCCCCGGTTCTCCCGAGGTTTTCGGTCGTCACCCGGCGGCCAGCTCACCGGCCTTCTTGCGCAGGTCGGGACGCGCGAGCGGACGCGTCACCCCCACCCAGTCGGACCGCTTGTACGGCTTCACGCCGATCGCGGGAACGCAGGACGAGCAGCTCGCCACGATCATCTTTCCGTCGGAGATCACCATCCCGACATGCCCGGGATTGTTCGCCGAGGTTCCCGGGCCCGAGTCGAAGAACACCAGGTCACCAGGTTGTTCCTCACCCTTTTTGATCTTCTTGCCGAACGGCCACTGCTGGAAGGTCGTGCGCGGGATGTTCAGGCCGACCGTCCGGTACGCGGCCTGGATGAGGCTGGAGCAGTCCCACGCGTCCGGGCCGTTGGCGCCGAACACGTACGGCTTGCCGCGCTGCGCCATCGCGAACGCGATGATCCGCTTGACGAGGTCGGAGGCGTTCACCGGCAGGTCGTTGTCCTCGCACTCGACCCCGTTCGTCTGGACGACCTCGAAGTCACCGCCGACATAGCGCTTCGCCCAGTCCAGGACGAGGTTCACGTAGTCCCACGAGTGGTTGTACTGGAAGATCGCGGTGCGCATGCGGCGGGGTGCGCCGTTGTGCTTGAGGTACGCGGCGGCGGACGGGATCGCGTCCGCCGGGTCGTAGCGGTTCTTGCGGCCGTCCTTGTTCCCGTCGACCGCGAACGCCTTCCACGTCGCGGCCAGGAACTGCATCGGGCCGCCCGCGCCCGCGTAGTTCTCCCCGCTCCTGACGCCGGGCAGGGTCGACGTGCCGTGGTTCGTCTCCACCTTGCCGATCCCTGCCAGGACGTTCCACGGGATGCCGAACTTCTCGCCCGCGTCCTTGTACAGCTCCAGGTAGTTCGCGGGAATGGCCCTCGCGCCCGTCGCCGCCGCGGGCTGAGCGCCCGCCTGGGCGACGTTCACGCAGTTGCCGCCCGCGACACCGCCACCGAACATGAACCGGCTCGCCCCGAACATGACCGGGACGATCAGCAGCCCGGCGAACAGCACCGCGCCGGCGCCGAGCGCCCCGAAGAGCAGCACACGACGGCTCATCCCGTGTCACCCACCTGACCCGCGTCCGCCGGTTGGAACGAGTAGATCCGCAGGGAACCGCCCTCCCTCACCACGGTCACCGCGTACCGCTGCCGGTCGCTGCTGTCGGTGTCACCCGACGAGACCTGCTGGATCCCGGTCACCAGGAAGATGATCGAGTTGTTCTCGATGGTGCGGACCTGGTCGAGCGTCGCCGAGCCCCGCGCGACGACCTGGCCCCGGCGCCGCTCCTCCAGCAGGCCCGGGGTGGTCGCGGCCCGCGCCAGCTCCGTCCGCAGTTCGTCGGTGACGAGGCCCGACAGGCGCTGCGCGTACACCTCCGGCGGCTCGTCGAAACGGTACGTCCCGTACGCGGCGACGAACCGCTGCGCCAGATCGGCCGCGGTGGCGAACTCCGCCCGCGTGAACGGCAACAGCCGGTAGATGTCGAAGCCGTTCGGGTTCACCGGGGTCTGGATTCCCGGCGGCGGGGACGCGGGGCCGGTCGGGCCCGGCGCGGCCGTCCTGCTCGGACGGGCCGCCGGACGTTCCGGTTCGTCGCCGCCGGGCGAGGCCAGCGTTAGGTACAGGCCCGCGGCGGCGAGGAGCACCACGAGGCCCGCGAACAGGAGCCTGCGCTGCCGGTCGTTCAGGTTCATCGCCGGCTCAGTCGTCTCGTCCCGGCTCACCCGACGGGCGGTCACGCTCGACGGGACGCAGCCAGAACGGAAGCGGCGGGCTCTCCTGCGAACCGGACCTGCCCCACAGCGGCGGTGGCTTCTGCCCGCTTCCCGGCTGGGACCGCGACGGCCCCCCGCCCGAGGTGTTGCGCGGCCTGGGCACGTCCGACCTGGGTTCGCTGGACCGGCCGCCGCCCGAGACCCCGCCCGAACGCCCACCGGACCCGCCGGAACCACCGGAACCGCCGCCGGGCCTGCCGCCGTTTCCGCCTCCCGAGCCGGCGCCGCGACCACGGCCGCGATCCGCCGAGCCCGGCGGACGACCGCCGCCGAACCAGCCGCCGCCACCGCGGACGTTCCCGCCGGACACGCCACCGTTGCCGCCGCCCGAGCCTCCGCCCGAGCCACCCGAGGCGCCGTTTCCGCCGCCGCCCGCCCGGCCGCCGCCCCCGGAGCCGCCGTTGCCTCCTCCACCGACGCCGCCGCGTCCCGTCCAGGACGGCGGGCGGGTGCTTCCCTTGCCCGCACCGGCGCCGGAGGACTTGCCCCCGGCGACCACGACGCCGCCGACGGGTTCGGCGGGTTCGCCGTCGGGGCGGCGGTCGCCGAGCGCGCCCGCGCGGGACGGCAGGTTCAGCGGTGGAGCGCTACGCCGGGAACGCGACTGCTGCGCGGCGCCGGCCGCGCGGGGCCTCGCCGCCAGCACCGGGGCGTCCTCCGGCGACGGGCCCTCGCCCACCCCGGCGCCACGACGGTCGCCCGCCGCGGCGGCGGCCGAGGTGTCGCGCTGCGCGCCCGTGGCGACGGCCTCGGACGTCGCCTCCCGCTTGGCCAGGCGCGCGAGCCCCGCGCCCGCCCCGAACGGCGCGACGGCCGCGATCGTGCTCCGGCGCGCCTCCGAAACGGACCGGTTGAGCTGCGCCTCGCTCTTCTCCTTCGCCCCGACCACGCCGTAGCCGACCGCGGAGAACAGGTGTTGGAACGGCCTGCGGTACACGAACGCCGCGCCCGTCACCAGCGCGATGAGCAGGATCTGCAGGCCCCACGGCAGCGTCTCGCCGAGGATCAGCCCGTACGCCCACAGCAGCAGCGACAGCACACCGATCAGCGCGGCCTGTTTGAGCAGCATGGACAGCAGCAGTTCCAGCCAGCGGATGGCGATCACCCGTCCGATGCCCGGATGGATGCCGATGCCCAGGAAGATCGGCCCCGCCACCAGCAGCAACAGGAACGCGATCTTCACCACGATCAGCGCGATCGCGATCACCATGATCAGCACGCCCGCGACGACCGCCGCGAGCAGGCCGCCGAACGCGACCCCGAGGCGATTCTCCCAGTTCTTGCCCTGGAAGAGCGGATACGTCCCGGGATGCTGGTCCTGGATGTTCTTGGCGACGTCCTTGTAGGCGTCGGCCTTCTTCCCGAGATCGGCCCTGTTGTCGTCACCGTACGTCTCGGGCAGGTCGACCGCCTGCGCCCAGAGCAGCTTGTCGGCGTTGTCCTTGACGATCTTGGCGTTGGGGTCGGTGGTGCCGAACACCCCCTGCAACCACGGTTTGCAGACCAGCGCCACCCACAGCCGGTTCGCGTTACGGGTCGTCTCGTCCAGGTTCCGCGCCGACGCCGGATCGGCCCTGCCGCCGGGCGCCGGAATGCACACCCCGCCCCTGGTGTCGCTCTGCGGCAACGCCGCGTTGAACGCCGCGCTCGTCGCCTCCGACGTCTTCGTCCCGAGCGCCGTGAAGTCGGAGGGCCGCGCGATCAGCCAGACCAGCGCGACCATCGCGACGACCATCCACAGCACGCCCTCGGTGACCTTGCTGGCCCGTTTGCGGACGAGCCCCCACCAGGCCAGCCACATCGCGCCGAGAATGACCACCCACGACCAGTAGCGCGCGTTGAACGTCTTGCCGATGTCGGTGATGACGCCGTCGACGGTGTCCTTCAACCAGCCGAGCAGCGACTCCGACGCGGCCGCCTGGTAGACGCTGATCGTGGTGCGGTCGATGGCCCGGACGAACGTGAACACCGTGTTGGCGAGCCCGTTGCCCATCAGCGCCATCGCGTCCGAGCAGCCCATGTCGACCGCGTACCAGTACTGCCCGGCCGTGCCGAACCGGTCGTAGTAGGTCAGGTTCTCGACCGGCGTGTCCTTCAGCTTCTCACTGGGATAGTCCGGCGGCTTGATCATGCCGTCCGTCCCGGACCCGTACTGCTCCGGCGCCGGATTCTCCGCCGGGGAGCACGCGTCGTTCGGGGTCGGCGGCTTCGGAATCGCCGCGGACGCGGGCGCCAGCGGGCCGACCATGAACAGGGCCAGGACGACCAGGAGCAGCACCGAGCGGCGGGCGCGCGGATGCCTGCGGCGCCGGCCGCGGCGCGGTCGCCGGAGCGCGGCGCGGTCGATGCCTTCGCCGGGTGCGCGCTGCAGGCGCGCCATCGGGTCGCGGGGACCCCTCATCGATGGACCTCCTCGACCTCGGCCCCCGCGACGGTGAGTTCGGATGCGCCCGGACGGGACCGGGTCGGGTTGGTGTCCAGCCAACGCTGCAGTTCCTCGGAGATCAGGTCGACGCCGATGCGTCCAGCACGGCCGTCGAGGTCACGGAAGATGCATTCGCCGTTGCCGAGGTTGCGGAGCACGGCCTTGTGCTCCTCGGACGCCTCCACCCCGAGAAGCGCCATGACGTTGACGACCTCGTTCCGTTCGGTGGAACGGAACGAGAACACCGACGACAGGCAGTTGGTGACCTGCTCGTTCAGCAGGTCACCGGCGTTCTGCGACACCAGGATCAACGCGGTGTTGCGCGAACGGCCCATCCTTGACACCTCCGGCACGAGCTTCGCGCCCTCGGGCGTCGACGTGATGGCCCACGCCTCGTCCAGGAAGATGGCCTTCGGCAACCGCCGGTCGAGGCCGTGCATCAGCCGCCGCGCGAACTGCGACACCAGATACATCAGCGCCACCGACAGCCGCTGCTCGTAGGAGTAGTCGTCCCGCGGGATCGCGACGTCCGGCAGGGTGAGGCCGCCGAGCGTGAACACCGTCGTCCAGCCCGCGGTGTCGATGCGGTCGCCGCCGGACGGGTCGAAGCACAGCCGCGCGAGCCGCATCTCCGACATCGACCGCAGCACCGCGCCGAGGTTCTTGGACGCCGGGTCCTCCGCGGCCTCGAGGTAGTCGACGACCCGGCCGAGCGAGGGCCGTTCCGCGTTGGCGACCGCGCCGACCGCCTGGATCATCGCGGACTCGCGTTCCTCCGACATCCTCGGCAGCAGCAGCCGCAGCGTCTCCGTCGCCATCGTCTTCATCGTGGCGAGGTCGTCGCCGAACGAGAACGGGTCGAGCAGCCCCGGCGCCGCCGACCCGAGCGGCAGGATCCGCGCCTTCCTGCCCCGCGCCTTCAGCAGCTCCACCAGCGACTCGGCGTCGCCCTTCGGGTCGATCGCGGCGACGGTGACGCCGCGCAACGCCATCTGGTAGATCAGCAGCAGCGCCAGGGTCGTCTTCCCGCCGCCGGGCTCACCGGTGATCGCCACGGCGGTCGGACGGTTCCGCGCCGCCGCGACCAGCGGGTCGAAGTGCACGATCGACCGGGCCCGGCCCAGGGTCTCCCCGATGTAGGGGCCGATCCAGCCCTCGTCGTGCTCGTCGGTCCGGTCGCCGAGGTCGACGGTCGCGACCGGCATACCGCCCGCGATGGTCCGCAGCGGCTGGCGCTGCGCGTACGCGTTCAACCTGATCTGGTCGCCGGGCAGCGACTCCAGGAACAGCGAGAACTGGTCGCCGGTCGAGTTGACGACGTCGATGCCGATGTCGCGGTAGTGCTCGACGACCGCGTCCACCCGCTGCGCGAGCAGCTCCTCCGTCGTCGCGGACACGATCAGCCGGTGCCACCCGTACACGAACGGGAGCCGCTCCTTGGTGATGCCGTGCTCCAGCATCCGCGCCGCGTCGATCTGCTCCGCGAGCGCGATCGGCGCCTCCGCCCCCGCCTCCCGGATGTGCTGGTCCATGTCACGGGCGTGCGCGAGTTTGCGGGAGACGTCCTTGGACGCCTTCGCGGGCGGGATCAGCTTCATCCGCGCGCTGATCTCCACCGGGAACGGGAGCGCGTCGGCGTAGTGGAACCACGGTTCGCCGTCCGGGAACGGCATCAGGTCGGGGAACCGCGCGAACGACAGGTAAGCGACATAGGACTCGGCCGTCGCGCCGCCGCCCGCGCCCGTGAAGTTCGGCTGCTCGACGCGCAGATACGACCGGCCGTTGTGGATGGCGCCCTCGACGAGCGACTCGATCTCGCCCTTGCCCCACGTCCTGCGGGACACCGCGGACGGCGGCGGGTCGGCCAGCGCCCCCGACACCGCGTGCTGGAACAGCCACGCGACCTCCGTCGACGTGGCGTGCCTGGCGTACAGGGCCGAGCCGCCGAGGGCGCGGCCGATGCGTTCGGCCTGCTCCGTCCAGCGCGCGATCTCCTTCTTGTCGATCGCGTCGTCATGCACACCGAGAACTTTCTCGCTGCGCTTGTACAACCCCAGGAGCTGCGACAACACACCGCCGGACAGGTGCGCGCCCATCCCGCGCGGGCCGAGCCGGACGCCGAGGTAGACCTCTTTCGTCCAGAAGTCCTTGGCCCACACGTGCGCGTAGGTCTCCTCCAGGTACTGCCGCCACCCGGCCCCGTCGTCGGACGTGCGGTCGAGCGCCAGCGCCCACTCCGCCGCCGGATACGTCCGGTGCGCGATCCGCAGATGCACCTCGGCGTCCTGCATGCGGATGCCCGCGAGCGCGATGGTGATGTTGGTGGCGAGCGCCTCGCGCTCCTCGTCGGTCGTGAACTCGTACGAGACCGTGGGCAGCCGGAAGTACGCCCATGCGGCGCCGTCGGTGAGGAGCACGCGGTCGTCGAAGTACCGCACGGCCAGCCGGCTCGACTTGGTCATGCGCGCCTCCCTGCCCCGGTCCATTGTCCCGGTGCGGCGGCGTCCGCCAAGCGCCGTGCGGGCAAGTGTTCTCCGTCCGGACGGTCATCAACGTCAGGCGTTCCCGCAAGGCTGATGACGGTGTCCGCTCGATGCCCGCGAGGGGCGCTCATCGGGTGGCCTCCTGCTCGTGCTGGAACTCCTGGTAACGCTCGGGCATGACGGTGAAGCCGCCGGCGACCACACCGGCGAGGGCAAGATAGGCACGCCGCGTCGGCGTGCGCAACGACTTCAGCTCGTTGCGCGGCGCGCGGTCCATGCTCAGGTGATCATCCCACGGAATGCGCACCAGGGCCCGGCAACGCCCCCGCGCCACGGCCTCGGCCTGTTCGACGTCGTCCATGCTGCGGCGACTCACCCCGTTGATGACCGTGACGGCACGGGACCGCAGCTCCTCGTACCCGTGGCCGTCGAGCCACTCGAACGTCATCGCCACCGCACGCGGCGCGTCGGCACTCGCCGGCGCGACGAGCACGAGCTGGTCGGCGTACGGCAGCACCCGCGCCACGACCGCCGCCGCGGCGTCCAGCAGCGTCACCGAGTAGAACCGGTCGATGGTGCGGATCGCCAGCGCGTAGTCACGGTCGTCCAACGCCTGCAACGGGTTCTTCCCCGCCGCGATCACGTCGAGCCCGGACTTGGCCTGCGAGGTGTACCGGCGCATCGCGGTGAGGCTGTTCACCTGGTCGGCCCGCGTGATGAGCCCGGTCAACGTCTCGTTGGTGTCACTACGCGTCCGCCGCGCCAGCGCCCCCGGCCCCGGGTTCACGTCGACGGCGACGACCGGCTCCCCGTTGTGCTGCGCGAACGTGTGCCCCAGCATCAACGCGGTCACCGTCTGCCCAGCCCCACCGGTGCACCCGAGCACCACCACATGACGCGTCCCGTGGAACGGCTGCTGGAGCCGCATCTCGTACTCGGCGTCGACATCGCCGTGCCCACCCCCCACGGCATGGAACAGGCGCCGCAACCCGCCACCGGTGACCTCGTGCTCGGGATCGGGCGGCGTGATCGCGGGCCCGGAAGGCGGCGGCGCCGGGGGCGGCGGCAACGGCCGCGGCCGCACGGGCGACGTCGGCTGCGACCGAACCTCACGCGGCGGAGCCTGCTGCTCCACCGGCGCCGTCGGCTGAGGCGGAGCCGCCGTCTCCGACACGGGCGGCGCCGCCGGACGCGGCGGCTGCGACAGCCCCTCCGTCCAGGGCCGCGGCGGCTCCATCCGCGGCGGCACGTCCGCCTCGGCCCCTTCCGCCCGCACCCCGAACGCCCCAGGCACAACCGGCCGCGCCCCCTGCCCACCCGCAGAACGAGCCTCAGCGGACGCACCCTGCGCATCCGCAGAATCAGGTGAAGCGCCCTGCGCACCCGCAGGAGGAGCATCAGCGGGCCGACCCCCCGCGTTCATGGAACGGGCCCACGCGGCTGAACCTTGCGCATCTGCGGGTCGGGCCCCCGCAGTGGGGCCCTGCGCGCCCGCAGCACGAGCCTCGGCGGAGGAACTTCGCGTATCCGTGGAACGAGCCTGCGCGGGCAGACCCTTCACAGGGGACGTCTGCGCGTCCGAACCCTGCGCGTCCGCAGAATCAGCCCGCGGAGAAGCGCCCTGCGCATCCGCAGGGCCAGTCTCACCGGACGGACCTTGCGAGCCCATGGAACGAGCCCACGCGGACGCACCCCGTTCCTCCGCAGAACGAGCCTCGACGGTACGCCCCTCCTCGACCGTGGAACGAGCCTGCGGGCCAACTCCCTGCACATCCGCAGAGCGCGCCTCAACGGACCGACCCTGCCCGTCCGCAGCACGGGCCTCGGCGGAGGGACCTTGCGCGTTCGTGGAACGAGACTGCTCGGATGCGCCCTGGGCACCTGCGGGAGCAGCCGGCGCGGGCAGATCCCGCCCAGCAGCGCGAGCCCGCGTCGCCGGGCTCTGCCCGGCTGCGGGGTGGGACTCGGGGGGCTGGGGGGGCGCAGGGCGAGTCTCGGGGGGCCGAGGCTGTGCGCCCGTGGAACGAGTCGCCGCGGAGGGGGCTTGTGGGTCCGTGGCGCGCGCCCGCGCGGTGGGGGGGTGGGGTCGGATGGGGGTGGGCGGAGGGGTTCGTTGTCCGGCGACCTTCTTGTCGCCGGCCTCTCCGTTGAAGTGGTGCGGCCCTCGGCGTTCCTCCTGCGGGGAGGGTGGGGTGCCCCGTGCGGGGAGGGCGTGCCGGGTCTCCGGCGCGGCGGGGGGTTCCTGGCGAATGTCGCGGCGGGTCTGGCCGGGCGACCAGAGCTGCTCGTCCCGGTCGGTGGCGGGCGGGGCGCCGTTGTGGACGGTGGGTTGAGGTCGGGCTGTGGGGGGTTGCTGGGGGATGTCGGGACGGGTGGTCGGGGCGGCCTCCCAGACCTCGGGCTGGGAACCGGGGCGGCGGACGCCGGACGCGAGGGCGCGCTTGCCGGAGGGCGGGGCGGGCGCGGGGGCGTCCAGGTGGGGGGTCGCCGGGGGTGGTCCGAGCCCGGCGGCGGGCTGGACGTCGTCCTCGTGGGAGATGTCGCGGTGGGTGCGGCGCCATGGTTTGCGGGGGGCCGCGGGGGCCTCGTGCTGGGCGGCGTACTCGGGGAGGGGCGGTGGGGCGGTGGCCGCCGCCGGGCGGGGCAGCGGGACGGCGGGGACCTGCGGTTCCTGCTGGGCGGGGGCCTGACCGCGCCTGCGGCGGGACTTGATCGCGGCGCGTTCGGGTGCCGCGACGGGGGCCGGTGCCCCGGCGCGGCGCCAGACGCGGGCCACGATGACGACCTCGCGGGGTTCGCGGATCGGGGTGAGGCGGCACCACGTGCGGGGCTCGGCCAGGTAGCGGCTCTGCGAGATCAGCAGTTCGGTGAGGCGTTTGCCCTCGATGACCGGACGGGTCGCCAGCCAGGTCAGGACGCCGGGCGGGACGATGTACAGCACGTGCCACGGCGACTCGAAGGGGACGCCGACGAACTGGAGCATGACGATCCAGGGCACGAACACGCCGAGGAACACACCGATCTGCACCAGCGGCAGCGGCATGGGCAGCCGCAGGTCGTACAGCTTGTACAGCCGTTTCTCGATGCGCCAGATATTCGTGTACGTGGGTAGATCCACGCCCCTACTCCCCTAACTGCGCGAGCACGGGTCCGCCTGCCGATCCTCCGTCCGGGTCAGGAGACGTCCACGCCGAGGGCTTTGGCTATCGCCTTGGCCGTGGTCTCGATGATGTTGGGCACGTAGAAGACCACCCCGATTCCGATCGCCAGCACGATGAACTGGACGAATCGCGTGATCTCGCGGGTGAACAGGAAGAAGATCGCCACAATGGAGACGATGACGAGGAAGAGCGGTCCGAAAATCTGCCGCAACCAGTCGGCGAGCTGGTCGGTCTTGAGTTCGTCATCGGGCGCCGCCAGGAGTTCGTGCGGAATCGACGCCATGATGTGGTGCAGCATCGACTGACTACCTTCCTTGGTCGGCTGATCGGCTGGGGACTGGTTTCGTCAAATCGCGGCCTCTCATGATGCGCCCGGTCTCGTGGTGCCGCGGATGTCGCGCACCAGCCATGTCGCGCCCTTCTTGACCATGGCGAGCTGGTAGGTCTGCTCCAGTTCGGCGGCGCCGCCCTGCGGAACCTGCCACACGACGGTGGCGGTGACGGTGCGTTCGCCGGGAGATCCCTTCGGTGCGACGACCTCCTTGACCTGGACGAAGGTCACGGTGTTGGCGAGGCCGGTGATGGTCGTCCCGCTGGAGAACCGGGACAGGGCCGCCTGGTTTCCGGTGGCGTACTCCTGGAAGAAGGTGCCGAGGAACGGGTGCAGTTCGCTTTCGAGCCCGCCGTCGCGGGCCTCCAGGCCGCCCTGGGGAAGCTGGGCCTTGGTCGGCGGGGGAAGCAGGGCCGGCCTGGCGGACACGACCAGTGAGCCGTTCCTGTCGGCGTAGACGGGGACGGCGAGGCGGAGCCAACGGTCGGTGGTGCGGGCGAGCAGTGTCACGGTCGCGTTGTTGGCGTCGCGGGCGTCCACTCCGGCGACCTGGACGGACTGCACCTGCATCTGTCCCGCACCGTTCCAGCCGAACTGGGCGTCGGCGCCGTCGGGCAGGAAGGTCCGCAACTGGGTCTCGCGGGCCGGGGCGTTCTTCTGGTCGTAGTTGAGGTAGACGTTGGCGAACTGGAGCGCGAAGGCGCCCGCGGCGCTGCTGGGGAAGCCGGTGCTCCTCGCGGGCTTGGCGCCGGTGCCCGGGGCGGCCGGGTCGTCCTCGGCGGTGAAGCGTTCGAACGGGGCCCGGACGCCGTTGACGAGGATGACGAGGATCAGCGCCCAGAGCACGGCGCGGCCGGCCCAGACCCACCAGCGCCCGCCGGAGCCGCCCCAGCGGCCGCCGCGCGGGCCGTCGCCGCCGCCCGCGCGTCCGCCGCCGCGCCGCCCCCGCGCGCCGCCCGCGGGCAGCCCCCACGGATCGGCGGCCGGCGCGAACGCCCGGCCGGGCTGTGTCGTCTCCTCGACGACGGCGGTGTCACGGCCGCGTCCCACGGCCGACCTGCGAGCCATCCTGCCTCCGCTCGCGCCTCGCCCCCGGTCGGCGCGGTCCTGTGTGCCTGGTCCTGTGTGGCTGGTCTTGTGGGCTGGTCCTGTGTGGCTGGTCGTGTTGCCCGAGTGGCCCTTTCTGAACCCATCCCGGGCCCAGGGTAACCACGGGCGTCAATTGTTCCAGCGCATCCCGGCGAAGCACAGCCCCGGCACGCGGTTGTGGATAATGCAATCCACCTCAGCAGGAACAGGGAAGATTGCCAAACGGTGACGTTCCCCTATCTAAGGCTCCGAACAGTGCGCGGGGCCCGGTTCCGGACAAGCGCCGCGACCCGGGAGGTGCTTGGTGACGAAGTGACGTCACCGGCCGCAATCTGTTCCCGAAAGAATCCGGCAAACTATCGGATTTGGGACATCCATCGACAGAACTCCCAGCTCAGCGGCACCGTGAGCCCCGACGACCCCGCTGTTGCCAATCTCACACGGGTCACGTCCCTGTTCACAAGCGGCCCGTCCGGGCGACCGCCGGGGACGGTCACACGTTGAAGCGGAACTCCACGACGTCGCCGTCCTGCATGACGTAGTCCTTGCCCTCCATGCGGACCTTGCCCGCGGTGCGCGCGGCGGCCATGGAACCGGCGGCGGTGAGGTCGTCGAACGAGACGGTCTCGGCCTTGATGAAGCCGCGCTGGAAGTCGGTGTGGATGACCCCGGCGGCTTCGGGCGCGGTGGCGCCCTTGCGGATCGTCCAGGCCCGCGCCTCCTTGGGGCCCGCCGTCAGGTACGTCTGGAGGCCGAGGGTCGCGAACCCGACCCGGACGAGCTGCGACAGGCCGGACTCCTCCTGTCCCATGCCCTGCAACAGTTCGAGCGCCTCGTCGTCCGGCAGCTCGATCAGCTCCGCCTCGATCTTGGCGTCCAGGAAGATCGCCTCCGCGGGGGCCACCAGGTCGCGCAGCCGCGCCCGCAGGTCCTCGTCGGTCAGCTCGCTCTCGTCCAGGTTGAAGACGTAGAGGAACGGCTTGGCGGTGAGCAGGTGCAGCTCGCGCAGCAGGGTCAGGTCGATCCCGGCGGCGGACGCGCCCGCGAACAGCGTGACGCCGTCGTCCAGGAGCTTCTGCGCGGCGTTGACCGCGTCGACGACCGCGAGCTTGTCCTTGTCCTTCTTGGTCCGCGCCTCCTTGTCGAGCCGCGGCAGCGCCTTCTCGATCGTCTGGAGGTCGGCCAGGATCAGCTCGGTGTTGATCGTCTCGATGTCACGGGACGGCACGACGTCACCGTCCACATGGGTGACGTCCGGGTCATCGAACACGCGGATGACCTGGCAGATCGCGTTGGTCTCCCGGATGTTGGCGAGGAACTTGTTGCCGAGGCCCTGCCCCTCGGACGCGCCCTTGACGATGCCCGCGATGTCCACGAACTCCATCGTCGCCGGGATGATCTTCTGCGAGCCGAAGAGCTCCGCGAGCACGCCCAGGCGCGGATCGGGCACGCCGACCACGCCGACGTTGGGCTCGATGGTCGCGAACGGGTAGTTGGCGGCCAGCGCCTCGTTCTTGGTCAGCGCGTTGAACAGGGTGGACTTGCCGACGTTGGGCAGCCCGACGATTCCGATGGAGAGGCTCACGGCCGTCAAGTTTATGGGCGGAGCCGGACCCGTTGGGCTGTCCGGATCTCCCGGTGAGTCATGGGTGGACGCCGAATGTCCGGGGACGCGGGGCCTCCCGGCGCGTCGCGGTCGTCGTTCGCGGCGGCGCTGTCACGATGAGGGAATGGACCTCGCGCTGTTCACCGGCCTCGTCGTCGGCGCCGTGTTCGGCGTCGTCGCCGGGTACGCGCTCGCGACCGGTCGGCAGGGCGGCCTGATCGCGCGGGCCAGGGCGGCCGAGGAGAAGCTCGCCTACGCCGAGGAGCGGATGGCCGGGCATTTCGAGAACCTGTCGGCGAAGGCGCTGGACGCCAGCAACCAGCGGTTCCTGGAACTGGCGGACGCGCGGCTCAAGGCCGCGGGCGTCGAGGCGGCCGGTGAGCTGCGGCGGCGGGAGCAGGCCGTCGAGCATCTCGTAGCGCCGTTGAAGGAGACCCTCGCCAAGGTGGAGGAGCAGCTCCGCGAGGTCGAGACGGGGCGCCGCGAATCGCACGCGATGCTGGCCAAGCAGGTCGACTTCGTCCGGCAGAGCTCCGACCAGCTGCGCCGCGAGACGCGGTCGCTCGTCCGGGCGCTGCAACGGCCGGAGGCACGCGGACGGTGGGGCGAGCTACAACTGCGCCGCGTCGTGGAACTCGCCGGGATGACGCACCACTGCGACTTCGACGAGCAGGCCGATGCCGTCACCGTCGACGGGAGGGTGCGCCCCGACATGGTGGTCCGGCTGGTGGGTGGCAAGAGCATCGTCGTCGACTCCAAGGTGTCGCTGGCCGCGTACCTTCAGGCCGCCGAGAGCGGCGATCCGGTGCGGCTGGACGCCCACGCCCGGCATCTGCGCGACCATGTCGACCGGCTGGCGGCGAAGTCGTACTGGCAGGCGTTCAGCCCCGCACCGGAGTTCGTCGTCCTGTTCATTCCGGGTGAGGCGTTCCTCGCGCCCGCGCTCGACCGCGACCCGGGCCTGCTGGAGTACGCGATGCGCCGCCGCGTGCACATCGCCACACCCACGACCCTCATCTCGATGCTGCGGACGGCGTCCTACGCCTGGCAACAGGCCGCCCTGTCACGGAACGCACGCGCGGTGTTCGATCTCGGCAAGGAACTGTACGAGCGCCTGGGAACGATGGGCCGGCATGTGGACGACCTGGGCCGCGCGCTGACCGGCGCCATCAAGTCCTACAACCGGACGGTCGGCACTCTCGAAACCCGCGTGCTGGTCAGCGCGCGCAGGCTCAACGAACTGGGCGTGGTCGACGAGGGCCTGGACGGGCCGGATCCCGTGGAGGAGAGCCCCCGCGCGCTCTCCGCCGCCGAACTGACCGCCCACGACGAACCGTTCTCCGCCCCTCCGGACGACCGACTCCACGACGACATCTCCAGCGACGACTCCGACGACATCACCGGCGGCGAGGATCATCCCCGGCCGCGCTCGGGAGCCGAGGCGATAGGTTTCGGCGGACGGCCCATCCCTGAGCAGAACGACCGGCGGAAGGGGTGGCGATGAGTTCCACGACGAGTTCTTCGAAGAGTCCTTCGACGGTACGCGACACGCCGGGCGGCGCGTCGTCGGCGCCAGGGGGTCAGGTGGCACGTGAACGCGGCGCCTCCGCGCGGACGCGGGCGGCGGCCTCCACGAGCGGCGCGACCAGTCTCACCGGACGCGGCGGCATCGTCGTCATGTTCGGCACCGGGGTGGTGTGCGGGCTGCTGTCGCGCTGGTTCGGGGTGCCGCTGCTCGCCGGCGCGGGCTTCGCGATCGGCTGCGCGCTCGCCGCGTTCGCGACCCGTCCCGCCGACCTGCTCACGCTCGTCGTCAGCCCGCCGGTGGTGTTCTTCGGCGCCACGTTCACGGTCGTCCTCGTCACCACGCTCGGCCACGGGTCGCTGCTGCGCGGCCTCACCGTGGGCGTGTTCACCGCGCTGGCGTCCACCGCGCCGTGGCTGTTCTTCGGTACGGCGCTGGTCGTGGTCATCTGCCTGGCCCGCGGGGTGAGGACGAACGTCAGGGAACTACGGGACAAGCTCGCCGGGGTTCGCCTCTTCGAGAAGGAGGAGAACGAGAACCCCGTCCGGTGGGACGAGTCGCCCGCCAAGTCGACCACCCGTTCCCACGCCCGGGAACGGCGCCGCCTCCACCAGAACGACTGACAGATCAGACCGGCGTGATGCGCAGGTCCTTGCGGAGTTCCTTCGGGAGCGAGAAGCGCATGTGCTCCGAAACGGACTCGATCTCCTCCGCCTCGCCGAACCCGCGCTCGTAAAGCCACGCCAGCACTTCCTGAACCAGCTCGTCCGGGACGGACGCGCCGCTGGTGACGCCGACGGTGGTGACACCCTCCAGCCAGGCGGGATCGATGTGCTCGGCGTAGTCGACCAGTCGAGCGTCGTCCGCGCCGTGCTCCTTGGCGACCTCGACGAGCCGCACGGAGTTGGACGAGTTCGTCGAGCCGACCACGATGACGAGGTCGGACCGGGCCGCCATCTCCTTCACCGCGACCTGCCGGTTCTGCGTGGCGTAGCAGATGTCGTCGGACGGCGGATCCGTCAGCTTGGGGAACCGTTCGCGCAGCTTCTCGACGGTGGCGACGGTCTCGTCGACCGACAGCGTGGTCTGCGACAGCCACGCGACCTTCTCCGGGTCGCGGACGGTGACGTTGACGACGTCGTCCGGGCCGTCCACCAGATGGATGTGGTCGGGCGCCTCGCCGGTGGTGCCGATGACCTCCTCGTGGCCCTCGTGCCCGATCAGCAGGATGTCGTAGCCCTGCGCGGCGAACCGCACGGCCTCCTTGTGGACCTTGGTGACCAGCGGGCACGTCGCGTCGATCGTGCGCAGGCCGAGGTTCTGGGCCTCCTCGTGCACGACGGGCGCGACACCGTGGGCGGAGAACACCACGATGGCGCCCTCGGGGACCTCCTCGGTCTCGTCCACGAAGATCGCGCCGCGTTCCTCCAGCGTCTTGACGACGTGGACGTTGTGGACGATCTGTTTCCGGACATAGATCGGCGCCCCGTACTTCTCCAGGGCGATCTCGACCGTCTGCACCGCACGGTCGACCCCCGCGCAGTAACCACGCGGCTTGGCGAGCAGGACACGGCGCTCGGTGTTGGCGGTCATGCGTCTATCGTACGAGTTGGCGGCGCGGGGGCCGCACGGCGGCGGTAGGGGCCCGCCGGACGGGGTGAGAGCCCGTCCCCGGTGGGGACGATCCCCTGGTGGGACGCGGTGTGATCCTTCGCACGCCGATTTTGGACAGATTTCCATTAACTCGGGGTGACCGTGATCGCACCCGTGGGGCAGAGTGACCAACGACGAGCGATGCCGCGTGACCGATCCGGTGTTCGATGCGGCAAGGAAGAGGAAAGACGATGACGAAATCGCCGCGCCGCCTCAAACAGCAGGTTCAGGACACGGTGGGCGAACAGGTCCGCGAGCTTCCGTTGCACGCCGTCCGGCTGGCCATGTTCGGTGTCGGCCGGGCGCTGCTGCTCGGCGACCGGGTGACCCGCGACTTCAAGGAGATCACCGAGGGCGGCGGTGTGAAGCCGGTGCTCGGACGGCTGCGCGACGACGTCCAGGGCACGGCCGAGAAGGTCGTGGGACGGGTGCTGGAACGCGTCCACGGCGAGGAGCCGGAGCCCGACACCGAGCCGAAGCCCGCGCCCGAGCCGGGGCCCGCGCGGCCGAAGCACGCGGGACCGTCGGCCGGTGAGGAGATCTCCATCGGCAAACCGGGCGGCGGGACACGGCACACGCCGAAGCACGCCCGTCCAGGGCCGCCGCCGAAGCCCGCGAAGCCCGGCGCTCTCGGTAGGCGCCACGCCGAGTCAAAGGGCAAGACCGAGGACCAGCCGAAGGACGAAGCCGCCCGGTCGAACGGCAAGGCGGAGTTCGAGCCGAGGCCGGAGAGCAAGCCCGCCGCGCCCGCCGAGGCGGAGCGCCTCGCGGAGAGCCTTCCGGTGCCCGACTACGACAACGCCACGCTGCCGCAGCTGCGCGCCCGCCTGCGCGGCCTGTCCGTCGACCAGGTGAAGCTGCTGCGCGAGTACGAGCGCAAGCACGCCGCCCGCGAGGACGTCATCCGCATGTACGAGCGCCGCATCGCAAAACTAAACGGCACGAGCTAATCACTCCGACCCGAACGGGAGCGAACCGGACGGGACGCAGCCGAGGGCCTGTTACGACGTGGCCTCAGCCCGCGCGAACGCGTGACCCGCTCGGTGCAGCGACGCCGAAGGCGAGCGAAGTGGGCCGAGCCTGCGATAATTAAGCTTCCTGTATGGCGATGGAGACCTCGGCGGAGTCACCCGTTCCGGTTCGGACGGTTCTGCAGGCGGTGAGCGGTTGGATCGGTCGGCTCGGGCGTATCTGGGTTGAGGGGCAGATCACCGACCTGAACGCCCGGGGCGGGACGGTCTACATGACGCTCCGCGATCCGGTGGCGAACATGTCGGTTCGGGTCGTCGGGCCCCGCGCCGTGTTCGAGGCGGCCGGACCGGCGGTGACGGACGGCGCCCGCGTCGTCGTCCACGCCAAGCCCGACTTCTGGATCAACCGCGGGACGTTCTCGCTCAGCGTCCTGGAGGTCCGGCCGGTCGGCGTCGGGGAGCTGCTGGCCCGGTTGGAGCGGCTCAAGCGGGTGCTGGCCGCCGAGGGGCTGTTCCGGCCCGAGCGCAAGCGGCCGCTTCCGTTCCTGCCCGGCAGGATCGGGCTGATCTGCGGCCGCGACTCCGACGCCGAGCACGACGTCCTGCAGAACGCGCGGCGGCGATGGCCCGCGGTGGCGTTCCGGGTCGAGAACACCGCGGTGCAGGGCCCGTACGCGGTCGGTGAGGTGATGGAGGCGCTCCGCGCGCTGGACGCCGACCCGGACATCGACGTGATCGTCATCGCGCGGGGCGGGGGCGCGATGGAGGATCTGCTGCCGTTCTCGGACGAGGCGCTCGTCCGCGCGGTGTCCGCGGCCCGCACCCCCGTCGTCAGCGCCATCGGGCACGAGCAGGACTCCCCCATCCTGGACCTGGTCGCGGACGTGCGGGCCTCCACCCCGACCGACGCGGCGAAGAAGACGGTCCCGGACGTGCGGGAGCAGCTCCAGCTCGTCCGGCAGCTGCGCGACCGGGGACGGCGCTGCCTGGCGGGCGGTCTGGAGCGGGAGGAGGCGTGGCTGCGCTCGATCCGGTCACGGCCGGCGCTGGCGGACCCGGTGCGGGAGATCGAACGGCAGTCCGAGCAGGTCATGGCGCTGCGCGACCGGTCGAGGCGCTGCCTGTCCGGCGCGCTGGACCGGGCCGGGGACCAGCTGGCCCACACCCGCGCCCGGCTGTTGACCCTCTCCCCCGCCGCGACGCTCGAACGCGGGTACGCGATCGTCCAGCGGGAGGACGCGTCGGTCGTGCGGGAGTCGTCGGCGGTGCGGGACGGCGAGCGGCTCCAGGTGCGGCTGGCGTCGGGCCGTCTCGGCGTGACGGTCGCGGAACGCGCGGACTCGTGACGGGAGAACCGTAGGGTGGGGCAGGTGGCGGACGAGAAGGGGACGGCGGACAAGCCGTCGTACGAGCAGGCACGCGACGAACTGGCGGACGTCGTCAAGCGGCTGGAGGCGGGCGGGCTGACGCTGGAGGAGTCGCTCGGCCTGTGGGAGCGGGGCGAGAGGCTCGCCGCGATCTGCGAGGAGTGGCTGGAGGGCGCGCGGGCCCGGCTGGCCGCCGCGCTCGAACGGCCGGGGAACGGCGACACGGCCGCGCCCTTCTGATCACACCGTTCTTCGGTCGGGTCGCGCGCCCGCCGCTCAGGACCCCGGGGCGGGGGTCGCCGTGGGCGTCAGCCCGGCGCCGTTCTTGCTCTGCGGCTTCAGGGACGCGGCCAGGATCGCCAGCTCCTCGTAGGACGCCGTGCCGGTCACCACGATGCTCACGCCGTCCGGCAAGGTCCGGGCGAGGGAGTTCGCCTTCTTGTCCTTGCGGTGGTACTTCGCCCAGGCGACGCCGTTGACCTGGTGCGTTCCGGTCGGCTTGCTGCTGTTGGCCATGCGCGGGATGTACTCGGACGCCTTCTCGTCGCTCTGCTCCAGGGCCGCGTACTCGTCGTTCGGCGTCACGAAGCCCAGATGCCAGGCGATGGGCTTCTTCTTGTCCGCGTCGTCCAGGCCGTGGACGCGGGAGCTGGTGGGGCGCCACCGGGCGGGGAGCCCCTCGGGCGCGTGCACGGTGAAGGGCGCGTCGTTGCGCATCACCCACAGCTGCGAGCCGTAGTCGACGGTCGGCAGGACCTCCTCGTCACTGCGCGGCGTGATGGCGTAGATCACCAGCACGAGCAGCAGGCAGGCGCCCATCGCCATGGCGAAGCCGCCGAGCCCGGTGGTCAGCCGCTTGTGCGTGCCCGGACTCACCTGGATCACGGGCCGCCCGCCGGGAGCACCCTCGGGGACGTCCCCGGGGGCGTCCTCACGAGCGGCCTCGGTGGCGTCCTCGGGGGCGTCCGCGTGCTGTGCCTCCGTCTCCGGGACGGAGGACTGCCTCTTGTCGGTCACCTCTCCAGGATCCCGTACGGTCAGCCGTGCCCCGTACGGGGGTTCCTGATCGTGCCGAGAATGGCCACGATCTCGTCGGCGAGCCTGCGGGCGGCGTCCTCGTCGTCCATCAGCGAGACCTCCGACACCGCCCCCGCCATCGCGCCGGTCAGCACCATGACCAGGGCCTCGTCGACGCCGCCGTCGGCGGTGTTGAACAGCGCGGCGTTGCGGCGCGCCCAGGTGCCGAGCCGCTGCCGCATCACGCGGTCGAAGCCGGGCGGGCCGTCGCCGGAGATGAACAGCCGGGCGACGTCGCGCTCCTTGATGCAGCCGTCGAAGTAGGCGGTGGCACCGGCGAGGAACTGCTGCATCGGGTCGGTCACGCCCGCCTCCCGCACGGCGTTGATCGCCTGGCGGGTCCGCACCTGCTGACCGTTCTGGAAGTTCTCGTACAGCGTCAGGTACAGGTCGGCCTTACCGCTGAAGTGGTGGTACAGGCTGCCGACGCTCGCGCCCGCCTTCGCGACGATGTCGGTCACCGCCGCCTGGGCGAAACCCGACTCGCAGAAGACGTCCCTCGCCGCGGCGAGCAGGGCGCCGCGGGTGGCCGCCCCGCGGTCGGAACTGCGCGCGGGAACGTCGGCGGGCCCCGCGCCGTCGGAGCGGGTCACCCCACCGGGCGGGACGTCGATATGGCTGCTCATGGTGCCTGAGATTACGCCCTCTCCCAGGGGGAAACATCCCTTCCCCGTGCGGCCGTCACTTCCGGCTTCACCGTCGCGGCTACCTGAACGCTCCATCCGTGCCGGTACGACCAGTGACCCGCTGGTCTGGTCCAATTTGTTGCAGGGCGTCCGGTCCACGGAGAATCCGAGTTCACAACAGAACGTGTTCACCACCCACAAGGGGGCCGCGCCGTCATGACCGATGAGAGCACCGTTACCTCCCCGCTCACCACCGAGCCCGCGGCCCCGGACCGCAACCTGGCGATGGAGCTGGTACGGGTGACCGAGGCCGCCGCCATGGCCGCGGCCCGCTGGGTCGGCCGCGGGGACAAGAACGGCGCCGACGGTGCCGCGGTCAACGCGATGCGCCAGCTGATCAACACCGTGTCCATGCGGGGCGTCGTCGTGATCGGCGAGGGCGAGAAGGACAACGCGCCGATGCTCTACAACGGCGAGGAGGTCGGGGACGGCTCCGGCGCCGAGTGCGACGTCGCCGTCGACCCGGTGGACGGGACGCGGCTGACCGCGCTCGGCATGAACAACGCGATCGCGGTGCTGTCGGTGGCGCCGCGCGGGTCGATGTTCGACCCGTCCGCCGTGTTCTACATGGAGAAGCTCGTGACGGGCCCGGAGGCCGCCGACGCCGTCGACATCGAACGTCCGATCGCCGACAACATCCGCGCGATCGCCCGCGCCAAGGGCTCCTCGCCCCACGACGTGACCGTCTGCATCCTGGACCGTCCCCGGCACGAGGGCATCGTCAAGGAGGTCCGCGAGGCGGGCGCGCGGATCAAGTTCATCATGGACGGCGACGTGGCCGGAGCGATCATGGCGTGCCGTCCGCACACGGGCGTCGACCTGCTGCTCGGCATAGGCGGCACGCCCGAGGGCATCATCGCGGCGTGCGCGATCAAGGCGCTGGGCGGGGTGGTCCAGGGCCGGCTGTGGCCACGGGACGAGGAGGAGCGGCGCAAGGCGATCGACGCGGGTCACGATCTCGGCCGGGTGCTGACCACCGACGACCTGGTGACCTCGGACGACGTGTTCTTCGCCGCGACCGGCATCACCGACGGCGAGCTGGTCGACGGCGTCCGCTACCGCAAGGGCACGGCCGTCACGAACTCGCTCGTCATGCGCTCCCGCAGCGGGACCATCCGGATGATCTCCAGCGAGCACCAGCTCGGCAAGCTGCGCGCCTACAGCTCCATCAACTTCGACACCGCGGTGTAGCGGACGGCCGCGGACGCACCCCGTCCGCGGCCCCACCTCTGTCGGTCCTATCTCTTCCGGCCCAGGCGGCCACGGACGCGGGCGCGCAGCGTGCGCCGCGGCGCCTGGGCCCGGATCGAGCCGAAGATCATGGTGCCGCCGACCTCGATGGTCGGGCCGTCGGTGACGGGCCGGTCACGCAGATCGCGGGCGGTGAGGATGGTGCGCCCGGTGACGTCGACGCGGACGCCCTCGGGCACGAGCAGCCGGATCCGGCCGCCGAGGACCATCGACTCGACCACGATGTGGCGGCGCTGGAGGACGGCCTCGCGCAGGTCCAGTTCGACCGTCCCGAACAGGGCGAGCAGGGGAAGCCTCACGGGGACGACCCAGCGCCCGTCCCGCCGGGTGCGGCCGAAGAGGACCGACACGGGACGGTCGTCCACGAGGATCGGCTGGGACTCCTCCGGGCCGAGATCGCCGGTGAGGCCGGTGAGCTCGCCCAGGGTGCGGGCGGCGTAGGCGCGGGAGACCCGGTCGGCGTGCTCGTCGGGGGTGAGCCGCCCGTCCGCGACCGCCTCGCCGAGGACGGCGACGACGCGCTCCCGGTCGGCGTCGGACGCGCGCAGGTCGCGCACGCTCGTCACCTTCCCGGGCTTACGGGCGGCCGGGCGCGGTTCGCGATCTCGCGGGGGGACGTCCACAGCACGAGGTTAACCGGCCCGGCCCGGCACACCGCGAGAAAACGAGTGGGGCTTCGCCGACCAGACTCCCTAATGTGAGGGGATGACCGTGCAACGTGCACAAACCACGGCTGATCAGGAGGATTCCTCCGGGTCGCCCGAGGAGATGGCCATCAGGCTGCGCGGCGTGGTGAAGCGCTTCGGGGACTTCACCGCTGTGAACGGGCTGAATCTGGACGTCCCCCCGGGGATCTGCCTGGGGCTGCTCGGGCCGAACGGCGCCGGTAAGTCGACCACGATGAAGATGCTGACCGCACAGGCGATCGCCACCGCGGGCAGCATCCACGTGCTCGGCTTCCGCGTCCCGGAGGAGTCCAAGCGCGCACGGGCCGCGATGGGGGTCGTCCCGCAGCAGGACAACCTGGACGAGGAGCTGACCGCCCGCGAGAACCTGGAGGTGTTCGCGCACCTGTACCGGGTGCCGCGCCGGGCCCGGCGGCAGGCCGTGGACGACGCGCTGGCCCTCGCGCACCTGACCGAGCGGCAGCTGACCAAGGTGGACGACCTGTCCGGCGGCATGCGGCGGCGGCTGCTGATCGCCCGCGGCCTGGTGCACCGTCCCGCGCTGGTGCTGCTGGACGAGCCGACCGTCGGCCTCGACCCGCAGGTCCGCGCCGAGCTGTGGGGGCTGATCGACGGGCTGCGCGCGGGCGGCACGACCGTGCTGATGTCCACGCACTACATCGAGGAGGCCGAACGGCTCGCGGACGAGTGCGCGCTGATGTCGCACGGCCGCGTCATCGCCCGCGGCTCACCGTCGAGCCTGGTGGCCGAGTACGCGGGCGACCAGGTCGTCGAGCACTACGGACCGCCCGACCGGCTGACGGAGGTGGAGCGGCTCGCTCAGGCGGCGGGGCTGCCCACGCGCCGCACCGGCCCGTCGGTGTCGGTGCTGAGGGCCGAGACCATTCCGCCTTCGCTGGCGGACGACCTGGGCCCGGACGGCGTCCGCCGCGCCGCCAGCCTGGAGGACGTGTTCGTGGTACTCACCGGGGAGCTTGTGGAATGAGCACGACTGGAGAGTCGGCGGTACGGCCCGAGCGGGCGCCTCGGCTTCGGCGGTTCGAGTTCGCGCCCGTGCGGGGCATCTGGCGGCACGAGCTGGCCCTCTACAAGCGCTACTACAGGTCGCAGTCGTTCGCCTCGATGGTGGAGCCGACGTTCTTCCTGCTGGCGTTCGGCTACGGGTTCGGCTCGATGGTCGCGGTGGTCGGCGACTACCGGTACCTCGACTTCGTCGCGACGGGCGTCGTCGGCACGGCCGCGCTGTTCACGTCCGTGTTCCCGGGGATGTTCAACGGCTACATCCGGCGGGTGTTCCAGCACACCTACGACGCGATGCTCGCGGCACCCGTGGACGTCCACGAACTGGTGACGGCCGAGGCCCTGTGGATCGCGGCGAAGTCGGCGGTGTACTCGTGCACACCGATCGTGGTGGGGATGTTCTTCGGTCTCGATCCGGCGTTCGGGATGCTGCTGGTGCCGTTCGTGACGTTCTTCACCGCGCTCGGCTTCGGCCTGTTCGGGATGTGGACGTCCTCGGTGGTGCCGTCGATCAACTCGTTCGACTATGTGATCACCGGGGTGGTGACGCCGCTGTTCCTCATCGCCGGGACGTTCTTCCCCATCGACTCGCTGCCCGGGTGGGCACAGAACGTCGCCTACCTCAACCCGCTGTACCACTGCGTGGAACTGGTCCGCGACGCGGTCTTCGGCCTGGATCCGCTGGCGGATCTCGGGCACCTGGCCGGACTCGTGGTGTTCGCGGCGCTGATGTGGCTCATCGCCGTCCGGGGAATGCGTAAGCGTCTCATCGGCTGAGGGTACGGGCTCATGGGGCGCGCCGGCCGGTTCAGCTGATCTCCAGCGCCCGGACGGCGCGGTCGCCCTCCGCCAGGGCCTGTTCGGGCGTCAGGTCCCGCAGGGCGCGGCTCAGCGCCACCTCGGCGGCGTCGGCGGCGGCCCGGAGGGTCACGGCGTGTTCCTGTGCCCTTTCGAGGTCGCCCAGGCCGACGCAGTCGAAGGCGACCTGCGCGTCGTGGCCCGCCATTCTCAGTTGCCTCGCGGCCTCTTCCAAACTCATGGATCACTCCTACCTCGGGGATGTCGTTCTACCCCTCAGCACCGGGAGTAACCGCCTGACCGAGCAGTCGCGCGGCGTTGACCAGCCGCTGCTCGGACAGACTCGCGTAGCCGAGGACGAGTGCGGGCGGGGCGGCGGCGGCGCGTCCGAGCGACCACATGGGACGGGCGGCGGCGACGGACACCCCGGCGCGGGCGGCGCGGTCCACCACCTCGTCCTCGTCGCAGCCCTCGGGAAGCTCCACGTACAGGTGGATGCCCGCTGAGACGCCGTGAACCACCGCGCCGGGCAGGTGGACGCGCAGCGCCTCGGCCAGCGCGTCCCGCCGGGCCCGGTACCGCCGCCGCATCGTGCGCAGATGCCGGTCGTACCCGCCGCTCCGGAGGAACTCGGCGAGCGCGTACTGCTCCAGGACGGGCGCGCCGAGGTCGGTGGTGCCGCGATGCTCGCGCAGCCGTTCGGCGACGGCCGGGGGCGCGACCGCCCAGCCGAGGCGGAGGGCGGGCGCGAGGGACTTGCTCACCGAGCCGAGCAGGACGACGCGGGCCGGGTCGACGCCCTGGAGGCAGCCGACGGGCTCGCGGTCGTAGCGGAACTCGGCGTCGTAGTCGTCCTCCAGGATCAGGCCGTCGACGTCCCGGGCCCAGGCGATCAGCTGGGCGCGGCGGCGCGCGGACAGCACGACACCGGTCGGGTACTGGTGCGCGGGGGTGACGAGGACGGCCCGCGCCCCGGTGCGGGCGAGGGCGGCGACGTCCAGGCCGTCCGCGTCGACGGGCACGCGGACGACGCGCAGGCCGGAGGCGTCCAGCATCGGCAGCTGCCGGTCGCTGGTCGGGTCCTCGACGGCGAGGACGGGATGGCCGTCGGCGCGCAGCGTGCGCAGCAGCGCGGACAGCGCGTGCGCCACCCCGTTCATGATCACGACGCGGTCGGCGTCGGCGTGGGCGGCGCGGACCCGGCCGAGGTAGCCGGCGAGTTCGGCGCGCAGGGCGGGGATGCCGGCGGGGTCGGGGTAGGTCAGCGCGTCGTGCGGGAGCGTGCGCAGCGCGGCGCGGGCGGCGGCGATCCAGCGTTCGCGCGGGAAGGCCGACAGGTCCGGTCTGCTCGGCCACAGGTCGTACGGGAGCGAGGCGTCCGGCCGGGGGTCGCGGGCCGGGCGCGACCCGCCGCCCGCCGTACCGCCCGCCGCACCGCGCGGGGTGTCGGGGGGCGCGCCGGCGGGACGGCGGTCGGGGCGGGCCAGCGGGGCTATGCGGGTGCCGTCGCCGCGCCGCGCGACCAGGAATCCCTCGGCGGTCAGCTGCTCGTAGGCGGCGACGACGACGCCGCGGGAGACGTCCAGATCGCGGGCGAGGTCGCGGCTCGACGGCAGTCGCGTGCCGGCGGTCAGCCGTCCGGCGCGCACGGCCGCGCGGAAGCCCGCCGCGATCTGCGCCGCGAGGCGACCGGCGGACCGGTCGAGCGGGAGATGAAGGTCGGTCACATGACTCTCAGCGTCAAGAGGGAGTGCGAACGTCACGCAGCGTCCATTGGCCCATTCTCATTGGCCTTGATTGGCACTGTCAGGTGGGCCAAGCGGACTTCTAGCGTTCCGTTCATGAACTCCTCCCCTCAGCGCGGCATGATCGGTGCCGGGTCCGCGATGTTCCTGGTCGGGTCGCTGACCGCCGTGTCGGCGACCATCGCCGACTATCCGGTCTTCGGCGGCCAGGCGGCGCGGTACACGGTCGCGGCCCTGGTGCTGCTGGCCGTGGTCCGGTTCACCGGTCGCCCGGCCGGTCGCTCGGCGCGACGTGCGGGCACGTCCCACCCGGCCCCGACGCGTCCCTCCCTTCGGGACTGGCTGCTGCTCGCGGCCCTGGCGAGCACGGGCCTGGTCGCGTTCAACGTCTGCATCGTCGCCGCCACGCGGGACACGAGCCCGGCCACGATCGGCACGGTGATCGCGACGGTCCCGATCGTGCTGGCGTTGATCGGCCCGCTGATGGACGGACGGCGCCCCGCCCCGATGCTCGTGCTGGCGGCGTGCGTGGTGGCGTCCGGGGCCGCGCTCGCCAACGGGCTCGGCAGCGGCAGCGTCCGCGGCCTGCTGCTCTCGCTGGGCGCGCTGGCCGGGGAGGTGTGCTTCTCGCTGCTGGCGGTGCCGCTGCTGCCGCGCCTCGGCCCGCTGCGCGTCTCGGCCTACTCGACCGCCCTCGCCGCGCCGATGCTGCTGCTCGTGGGCCTCGCCGTGGACGGGACGGGCGTCCTGCGCACCCCCACGGCCGGTGAGCTGGCTGGCTTCACGTACCTGTCGGTGTTCGTCACCACCATCGCGTTCCTGCTCTGGTACGGCTCGATCGGACGCCTCGGCGCCGACCGCGCCGGACTGTTCGCCGGCCTGATCCCGGTCAGCGCGGTGATCACGACGGTGGTGCTCGGCATCGACCGGCCGAGCCTCGCCGACCTGACCGGCGCCGCGCTGGTCGCGGCGGGCGTCGTCGTCGGTCTGCGCGCCCGGACCGCCCCCCGCGATCCCGCCCCCACCGAACCCGGTTCTGTTGGCCCCGCCCCTGCCGAACCCGTCCCGGCCGAACCCGTAACCTGTGAGACGACCCCCATCGGAATCGCGCGAGGATCTTCCTGAGATGCCTGAGTTCTCCTACACCGACCTGCTGCCGCTCGGCCCGGACGACACCGACTACCGGCTGCTCACCGCGGACGGCGTCTCCACCTTCGAGGCGAACGGGCGGACGTTCCTCCAGGTCGACCCGGAGGCTCTGCGGTTGCTGACCGAGACCGCGATGCGCGACATCTCGCACCTGCTGCGTCCGGCGCACCTGGCGCAGCTCCGCCGGATCCTGGACGACCCGGAGGCGTCCCCCAACGACCGGTTCGTGGCGCTGGACCTGCTGAAGAACGCGGGGATCTCCTCCGGCGGCGTCCTGCCGATGTGCCAGGACACCGGCACCGCGATCGTGATGGGGAAGCGCGGCCAGCATGTCCTGACCGACGGGAACGACGAGGAGCACATCTCCCGCGGCGTGTACGACGCGTACACGAAGCTGAACCTGCGCTACTCGCAGATGGCGCCGGTGACGATGTGGGACGAGAAGAACACCGGCACGAACCTGCCCGCGCAGATCGAGCTGTACGCGGCGCCCGGGGAGGCGTACAAGTTCCTGTTCATGGCCAAGGGCGGCGGCAGCGCGAACAAGTCGTTCCTGTACCAGGAGACCAAGGCCGTCCTGAACCCGAAGCGGATGATGTCCTTCCTGGAGGAGAAGATCCGTTCGCTCGGCACGGCCGCGTGCCCGCCCTACCACCTGGCGATCGTCGTCGGCGGCACGTCCGCCGAGTACGCGCTGAAGACCGCCAAGTACGCCTCCGCCCACTACCTGGACGCGCTGCCGAGCGAGGGCTCGCCGCTCGGGCACGGCTTCCGCGACCTGGAACTGGAGCTCCAGGTGTTCGAGCTGACGCGCAGGCTCGGCATCGGCGCGCAGTTCGGCGGCAAGTACTTCTGCCACGACGTCCGGGTGATCCGGCTGCCCCGGCACGGCGCGTCCTGCCCGGTGGCGATCGCGGTGTCGTGCAGCGCCGACCGGCAGGCCCTCGCCAAGATCACCGCGGAGGGCGTGTTCCTGGAGCGGCTGGAGACCGACCCGGCGCAGTACCTCCCCGACACGACCGACGAGCACCTGGACGACGAGGTCGTCCGGATCGACCTGAACCGTCCGATGGACGAGATCCGCGCCGAGCTGACCCGGTACCCGGTGAAGACGCGGCTGTCGCTGACCGGGCCGCTCGTCGTGGCCCGCGACATCGCGCACGCCAAGATCAAGGAACGGCTGGACGCGGGCGAGCCGATGCCGCAGTACCTGCGCGACCACGCCGTCTACTACGCGGGTCCGGCCAAGACCCCGGAGGGTTACGCGTCCGGGTCGTTCGGCCCGACCACGGCCGGTCGGATGGACTCCTACGTCGAGCAGTTCCAGGCCGCCGGGGGCTCGCTGGTCATGCTGGCCAAGGGCAACCGGTCCAAGCAGGTCACCGACGCGTGCAAGGAGCACGGCGGCTTCTACCTCGGCTCGATCGGCGGGCCCGCCGCCCGGCTCGCCCAGGACTGCATCAAGAAGGTGGAGGTCCTGGAGTACCCGGAGCTCGGCATGGAGGCGGTCTGGAAGATCGAGGTCGAGGACTTCCCCGCGTTCATCGTGGTGGACGACAAGGGCGAGGACTTCTTCGCCGACACCACCGGACCCGTGCTCACCATCGGCCGCCGCTGATGCCCGTTCCGGAGGTTTCTTGCCGGAAGGCCACATTACTGGCCCGAAATCCACATTGGTCATGCGTTCTCCCGGATGTCCACCGGGCCACTCCGGTATCTTTTCCGCCATGTCACAGTCAGAGCGCCTCGTTCTAGCGACGCGCTACCGGCTGGTCTCGGAAATAGGCAAGGGTGCCAACGGCATCGTGTGGAGAGGGCACGACGAGCTTCTGGATCGCTCCGTCGCGATCAAGGAGCTGCGGGTCCCCGAGAACCTCTCCGAGGACGACCGGGTGGTCTTCTACCGCCGCACCCTCCGGGAGGCGCGTGCGCCGGCGCAGTTGCGCACGCACTCCATCGTCGAGGTGTACGACGTCGTCATCGAGCAGGGCCGTCCCTGGATCGTGATGGAGATGATCGAGGCGCCGAGCCTCGAACAGCTCATCGAGCGATCAGGGCCGATGTCGCCCGAACGCGTCGCGCACATCGGCCGCGCGCTGCTGGACGCGCTCAGCACCGCGCACAAGGCCGGGATCGTGCACCGCGACCTCAAACCGAGCAACGTGATCCTGGACGGCGACCGCGTCGTCCTCACCGACTTCGGCCTGGCCTACTCCTCCGGCTCGGCCAGCCTGACGAAGACGGGTCACTTCATGGGCTCGCCCGCGTACGTGGCGCCCGAGGTGGCCGCCGGTGAGCGGGCGACGCCGCGGTCCGACCTGTGGTCGCTCGGCGCGACGCTGTTCGCCGCGCTGGAGGGCCATCCGCCGTTCGAACGCGAGAACGTCATGGCGACGCTCAGCGCGCTCGCCAACGAGTCGCCTCCCGCCCCGCAGAACGCGGGCGAGCTCACCCCCGTGATCGTCGGGTTGCTGGAGAAGAACCCGACCCGCCGGCTCAGCCACGCCCGCGCGGTCGACCGGCTCGACCGGGTGCTCACCGGTCCCCGGTCCGCGCGCCGCGCGCAGACGCCCCGGTACCGGGTGATGGTCGTGATCGGGCTGCTCGGCGCGACCGTCGCGTCCTGCGGGATCGGCGCCGCCGCCCTCATCATGGGCATGACGCGGCAGAGTTCGGGACCGACCCCGACCGAGGCGTCGTCCAGCCCGGCGGGCGACGCGCAGGAGATTCCGCCGGGGGTCGCGGACAGCACGCTGACCATCCGCGCCCGCAACTCCGTCTGCAAGGTCTTCGTGTCGGTCCCGGACGGCGCCGTGCTCAGCGACGAGACCCTGCGGGAGGGCGAGGCCCGCCGGTACGACCAGCCGCGCCTCAACGCGGTCATCTACGACGCGTCCGCCTGCGACATCTGGGTCAACGGGCGCCGCAAACCCCTCGGCACCCCCGGCGAACGCAAGAACTACACGCTCACGAAGGAGTGACGCACCCCACCTCGGGGAATGCGGGAGCCACCCACCTGGCTGCCATGTATGGCGGTCGAGGACGCGAAGGGGAGGCTTGCATGGACGAGCGGGAGTTCCGCGTCGAGCACGACTCGATGGGCGAGGTCCGGGTTCCGGCGGCCGCGAAATGGCGGGCGCAGACGCAACGCGCGGTGGAGAACTTCCCGATCTCGGGACGGACGCTGGAGCCCGCGCACATCGCCGCGCTCGGCCACATCAAGGCCGCCGCGGCGACGGTGAACGCGGAACTGGGGGTTCTGGACGCCGACCTCGCCGCCGCCATCGCCGAGGCCGCCCGCGAGGTCGCGGACGGCGGATGGAACGACCAGTTCCCGATCGACGTGTTCCAGACCGGGTCCGGGACGTCGTCCAACATGAACGCGAACGAGGTGGTCGCGACGCTGGCGGAGGAACGGCTGGGACGTCCCGTCCACCCGAACGACCACGTGAACGCCTCTCAGTCGTCGAACGACGTGTTCCCTTCGTCCATCCACATCGCGGCCACCGGCGCCGTCCTCGGCGATCTGATCCCCGCGCTGCGGCATCTGAGGGACGCGCTGGACCGCAAGGCCGCAGAGTTCGCGACGGTCGTGAAGGCGGGCCGCACCCACCTGATGGACGCGACGCCCGTGACGCTCGGCCAGGAGTTCGGCGGATACGCGGCGCAGGTCGGGCACGGCGTGGAACGGCTGGAGGCCGTCCTGCCGCGGCTGGCGGAGCTGCCGCTCGGCGGCACCGCGGTCGGCACCGGCATCAACACCCCGGACGGCTTCGGCGGCCTGGTCATCGCGGAGATCGCGCGGGCCACCGGGCTGCCGCTGACCGAGGCCCGCGACCACTTCGAGGCGCAGGGCGCCCGGGACGGCCTGGTGGAGGCGAGCGGCGCGCTCCGCACCATCGCGGTGAGCCTCACCAAGATCGTCAATGATCTGCGCTGGATGGGCTCCGGCCCGCGCGCCGGGCTCGCCGAGATCCGGCTGCCGGACCTGCAACCCGGCTCGTCCATCATGCCGGGCAAGGTGAACCCGGTGATCCCGGAGGCGGTCGCGCAGGTCGCCGCGCAGGTCATCGGGAACGACGCGGCGGTCGCGTTCGGCGGCGCGTCCGGCGCCTTCGAGCTGAACGTGACGCTGCCGATGCTGGCCCGCAACGTCCTGGAGTCGATCACCCTGCTGGCGAACGCGTCGCGGCTGCTCGCCGACCGCTGCGTCGACGGCATCGAGGCGGACGTGGACCGGCTCCGCGAGTACGCCGAGTCGTCACCGTCCATCGTGACGCCGCTGAACCGCTACATCGGGTACGAGGAGGCCGCGAAGGTCGCCAAGCAGGCGTTGAGCGAGCGCAGGACCATCCGCGAGGTGGTGTTGGAGCGCGGCTACGTCGACGAGGGGAAGCTGACCGTCGAGCAGCTCGACGCGGCGCTCGACGTACTGAAGATGACGGGCACGTCCCAGAAGCCCCGGTGAGCGCCCGGAGACGTGGGTCGGATCAGTACCAGCCGACCGCCTTGGAGTGCGACCACGCGCCGCAGGGGGTCTTGTAGCGGCCCTTGATGTAGCCGAGGCCCCACTTGATCTGCGTGGTGGCGTTGTTCTGCCAGTCGGGCCCGGCGCTGGCCATCTTGGAACCTGGGTTGGCCTGCGGAATGCCGTACGCCTCCGACGACGGGTTGTCGGCGTGGACGTTCCAGTGGCTCTCCTTGTTCCACAACTGCACCAGGCAACCGAACTGGCCGGAACCGGAGAACCCGTACCTCGGCATCAGCTTCTTGGCGATCTCCTGTGCCTCGCCCGCCGGAACCGGGTCACCGGTCGGGCCGCCGCCGCCGTTGCCACCGCCGCCGCCGTTTCCGGGCTTCTTGGTGGGGAGCGGCCTGCCCTTCGGGAGCAGGGACGGGCCCTTGCCCTCGTCCTCGCGCGCCTCGCGGGAGGCTCGGTCGAGCGCCAGCTTGCGCCGCTGCTCTTCCAGCACCTTCGGGTCGACCGTCGGCGGAGGAGCGGCGACGTTCCGCCTGTCGGGCTTGAGGGTCGCGCTGTCGCCGCCGGAGTCGCCGGTCAGCGCGAACGCGGCGACGGCGCCGCCGCCGAGCACCACCACGGCGCCCGCCGCGATGGCCACGACCCGCATGCCGCGTCTGCCGGAACCGTGCCCGCCGGAACCGTGCCCGCCGGAACCGTGCCCGCCGGAGCCGTCACGGCCCGAACGGCCGGAGGAGCGTGGACGGTCGGGGCCGCCGGGTGCGAGCTCGTCACGCGGCTCCCCGCCGGGGGCGCCGCCGCGGAACGGGTCGGCGGAGAACGCCTGGAAACCGAGGGTGTCGCCCGCGGGCACGCCGGCCTGACGCGGCACGCTGCCCGCGACCTTCACATCGTCCTCATGGGGCGAGGACGGCGAGGTGGGCGCGGACGGCGGTGCCTGCGGCATCGGGGGCGCCGCGAAGGGGTCGGCGGTCTGTACGGGCGTCCGCGAAGCCTGGGGGTCGAAGTCCTGTCGATCGTCTCGCCTAGGGGAGCCGGGATGCTCTCCGTACAAGGCGGTCCTTCCGGCGGTCGCACGCGCATGGACACGCGCACGAACTGGTTCCACCCCCTGCCCGTGGCGCGCGTTGATGGGGGGACGCGCTCCGACCCGGCACCGCTGGGGGGTGCTTACGGGGAGACACAATGCCCGAGGCCGAGGGTTGCTCCGCAACCGAATCGAGACGAAAGCTGCGGCTGTGACCGTTGTCAACTCGCCGGACGAACCGCCGAAACCACAACGAGAGCAGGGGTTCCGCGCCCCGGCCGCGGCACTTGTGACCTTCATCACAGATCACGCTAAGAGATCGGATGATCACATCGCGTGGCGCGATCGACGGGCGTTTCGAGATCACGAACCCCGGCGGTCGGCGCACGCCGGACCGCCGGGACCCGTCCCGTCTCCCTCCCCCGTCAGCCGATGACGTCGCCGAGCATGTCGGTGACCAGGGCGGCGATCGGCGACCGCTCCGACCGCGTCAGCGTCACATGCGCGAACAGCGGATGCCCCTTGAGCTTCTCCACCACCGCGGCGACGCCGTCGTGCCGCCCGACGCGCAGGTTGTCGCGCTGCGCCACGTCATGGGTCAGGACGACCCGGGAGCCCGCGCCGATCCGCGACAGCACGGTCAGCAGCACGCCGCGTTCCAGCGACTGCGCCTCGTCCACGATGACGAACGCGTCGTGCAGCGAGCGGCCCCGGATGTGGGTGAGCGGCAGGACCTCCAACATGTCACGGTCCACGACCTCGTCGATGACCTCCGGGGTCGTCACCGCCGAGAGGGTGTCGAAGACGGCCTGCGCCCACGGCGACATCTTCTCGTTCTCCGTGCCGGGCAGGTAGCCGAGCTCCTGGCCGCCGACCGCGTACAGGGGGCGGAACACCACCACCTTCCGGTGCCGCCCGCGCTCCATCACGGCCTCCAGGCCCGCGCACAACGCGAGGGCGGACTTGCCGGTGCCGGCCCGCCCGCCGAGCGAGACGATGCCGACGTCCTCGTCCATCAGCAGGTCGAGGGCGATCCGCTGCTCCGCGGACCGGCCGCGCAGCCCGAACACCTCCCGGTCGCCGCGCACCAGCTTCACGGACTTGTCCGGCTGCGTCCGGCCGAGCGCCGAACCGCGCTCCGACAGCAGCCGCAGGCCCGTGTGGCAGGGCAGGTCCCGCGCCTCCTCCAGGTCGGCGGTTCCCGACTCGTACAGCTCCTCGATGGTCGCGCCCGACACCTCCAGTTCCCGCATGCCGGTCCAGCCGGACTCGACGACGGCGAGTTCCGCGCGGTACTCCTCGGCGGTGAGGCCGACCGCGGACGCCTTCACCCGCATCGGCAGGTCCTTGGACACCAGGACGACGTCGCGTCCTTCCTGGGCGAGCCACGCGGCGACCGAGAGGATGCGGGTGTCGTTGTCGCCGAGCCGGAACCCGTCCGGAAGGACGGACGGGTCGGAGTGGTTCAGCTCGACCCGGAGCGTTCCGCCCTGGTCGCCGAGCGGCTCCCCGCCCGACACCGGCGTGACCGAGACCGGCTCGTCCAGCCGCCCGTGGCGCAGGCGCAGGTCGTCCAGCATGCGCAGGGCCTGCCGGGCGAAGTATCCGAGCTCGGGGTGGTGGCGCTTGGCCTCCAGCTCGGAGATGACGACGATGGGGAGTACGACCTCGTGTTCGGCGAACCGGGTCGGCGCCCCCGGGTCGGCGAGCAGGACGCTGGTGTCGAGGACGTACGTGCGCCGACCCGGGACGGTCGTTCCCGTCCCGCCGGACGGGTTCCCGGAGGTACCGGGACGGCGCGCGGAGGTAGTGGCCACTCGATCTCCCTGATCATGGGGGACGTTCGCGCGCCGGTCCGCCGCACGGGCGGTGGGGCCGGGAAAGGGCCGTCAGGAACCGTAGCGCCGGTGCCGCGCGGCGTAGGAGCGCATGGCCCGGAGGAAGTCGACCTTGCGGAAGTCCGGCCAGTGGACCTCGCAGAAGTGGAACTCCGAGTGGGCGCTCTGCCAGAGCATGAAGCCGGAGAGACGCTGCTCCCCCGACGTTCGGATGACCAGGTCCGGATCCGGCTGGCCGCGCGTGTAGAGATGCTCCGCGATGTGCTCCACGTCGAGGACCTCGGCGAGTTCCTCGATGCTGGTGCCCCGGCTCGCCTGCTCGATGAGCAGTGAGCGCACCGCATCAGCGATCTCACGCCTACCTCCATACCCAACCGCGACGTTCACAATCAGGCCGGGTGCGTCGGATGTGGCCTCACCCGCGTCTTTCAGGACACGTGCGGTCTTGTCGGGCAGCAGGTCGAGGGCGCCGACGGGCTTGACGTGCCAGCCGTCGGCGGCGAGCTTGCGGACGGTGTTCTCGATGATCTCCAGCAGCGGGTCGAGTTCCACGGCCGGACGGTTCAGGTTGTCGGTGGACAGCAGCCACAGCGTGACGTGCTCCACCCCGGCCTCCGCGCTCCACTGGAGCAGCTCGGAGATCTTCTGGGCGCCGCGCTGGTGGCCGGAGCTCACGTCGGTGAGGCCCATCGACCTGGCCCAGCGCCGGTTCCCGTCCAGGATCACGCCGACGTGCCGGGGGGTGACGTCCCTGGGCAGCGACGCCTCGACCCGGTGCTCGTACATCCGGTAGACGACGTCGCGGACGGCGGCGTACGGGCCGCTGCGGCGCAGGGAGGAGGCGAGCCGCCCGCCTGCCTGCCGCATGCCGCGGCCCATTCCGTCCCGTACGCCGGCGCGCGGCTTCCCCGCGCGCCGATCCGTGCGCCGAACCCCCATGTGGGCTTCCCTTCGAGCGGCCGTCCCTGGCGGGAGGACGCTCAATTATGGCCCGACGGCGCGACAAGTCTCACCGGCTTCTCCCCGTCATTTCCGTCAAATCAGGCTAACGGGTGGAGCGTTCCGATCCGGAGCGATGGCCTGCTCCGGCCCGGTCCCCGGCGAGCGCTGGTCGAGACCGGAACGGGAGCCGGGTCTCAGGCCTGGGGGCCCGCGGCGCGGGCGCGCTCCACGTGCTGCAACGCGCTGCGCAGCTCGGCCAGCCACGCGTCGGTGTTCTTGCCGACGAGCCGCACGCACCAGGCGAGCGCGTCGCTGCGGCTGCGGGCGACGCCGGCCTCGACGAGCGTGTCGAGGACGCGGCGCTCGGGCTGCCGGAGCCGGGTCATGACCGGCACCGACAGGGTGGTGAACATCTCCCGCTCCCCGCCGCACTCGACGCCCCAGGACACCTTGTGCCCGAAGCGGCTCTCGGCCTCGCGGGCGATGCCGATGCGCCGCTCGCGGGTCTCCTCGCGGAAGCGCTGGACATGCCCGGCGATCACGCCGGCGCGTTCGGCCTCGGACGCCTCGGCGGCGGCGGTCGGTTCGGGGAGGCGGCCGACGACGCTGACCTCCTCGCGGTCGAGGACGACCTCGGGCGGGCCCTCGAACCAGTCGTCCGGAAGCCGTCCGGAGAACCACCCGCGCAGCCGTTCCGCCGATTCGCTAGTAGCCATGTAATCAAAATTACAGCGCATGGTCCCGTCGGCGCCAGTGCGACGACCAGCGGTTCGTCGACTGTCGGTCCGTGACTGTGGGCCGCGTGGACCTCGACGCGAAGGGCTCTGTGCCGCAGGGGTCAGCGCAGGAGGCCGTTGGCCCGCTTCGGGCTCACCCGGACGGCGCCGCGCATGTTGCGGGTGTAGACGTTCTGCACCTGCACCACGGTGCCCCGGCGCGGGGCCGCGATCATCTTGCCGTTGCCCAGGTACAGCGCGATGTGGGAGATGTAGCCGGGCGCGGTCGGGTCGTTGGCCCAGATGAGCATGTCGCCCGGCTTCGCCTTCGCGTAGGGGATGACCCATCCGACGCGCGCCTGGTCGGCGGCGACGCGCGGGAGCCGGATACCGGCCTTCGCGAACGCGAACTGCATGAGGCCCGAACAGTCGTAGCCGCCCTCCGCCTCGGACTCCCCGCCCCAGACGTACGGCCAGCCGAGCCGCGTGTACGCGGCCTTGATCACCGTGCGCACCTGCTCGGCGGTCATCACGTCACCGCTCGGGACCTCACCGCCCGGGACCTCACCGCCCGCCGGATGGTCGATCCGCGGGTTGACCGCGACGGCCTTGGCCTGCTCCGGCAGCAACTTGCGGATCTTCTTGATGAACGTCTTCGGCTCGGTCTTCGGCACACTGACCAGCATCGCGTTGCCGCTCGGCATGCCGAGGTTCCGCGCGGTGGTCCGCGACACCACCGCGTCGATGTCGCCGATGCCCATCGTCGCGTACGCGCCGACCCGCAGCGGGGTCTGGCTCCACCGGCCGCCGACGGGCACCTGGCTGCCGAGCTCGACACCGCCGTCGCTGCCCATCGTGAAGGAGATCGCGACGTCGCCGGACGCCACGTTCCGCCACAGCGCGTCCGACTGGGCGGTGGGCTTCGGCGTGTAGTTGCGGAACGTGGACGGGTCGACGCCCAGCAGCCCGACCCGCTTGCCCGCGACCATGCCCTGCACCGCGTCCACGACCTCGACGCCCTGCACGCCCTTGATCCCGCGGATCTTCGCGACGACGTCGGCGGGAAGGGCGGACGGCGCGGCCACCAGCACGTGCGGCGTCAGCCGCCGGCCCAGCGGAGCGACCGCACCCGGCGAGAGCCCGGTGCTGTCGGACGCGGCCACGAACCGGGCGCGCCCGGTTCCGGACGTGGTGGCGTCACCGTCCCGCGCCGCCAGGACCACGACATCGGCGCCGAGAGTCGTCAGCACGGAGACACCGATGATCGTCGGTAGGACCCGCCGGGTCGACTTCCCCACTGCCACTCCCTGAAGTGCGCTCGGTACCCGTCTCCTTGACCCTGATCACCGACCCGCTCCGGACACGACTATGACGGAGTGGCGGGTCACCGTCCAGATACCCGGCGGGCGCACCGGCCACCCTCGTCCACGGATCCACGTCGGGTCAGCGTCACCCCAGCTACCTCGTAGCAACCGTAGGCGTAAACGAGATCAAGTTCACGCTGCCATAAAATGGAGGATCAATCCAATTGCCGACGTAGTTCCCGGTTCAGCTCCGCCGGGGACGTGACGGGCCGGCGGCAGACGAACCCGCGGCACACGTACGCGGCCGGGACCTGGTCCACCAGCCCGCGCCCCTCCAGCAGCGGGACGCCCACCGCGTCCGGCGGGCCCACGCTGACCACCGCGCCCGGCGCCACCGCCATCAGCGCGGTCCGGTGCAGCGCCTCGGTGCGCGCGTCGTCCGGGTCGCCGACCACCGCTATCTCCACCGGTCCCGCGGCGCGTGCCTCCGCGACTGCCAGCCCCCAGCCCGCGAACCGCGCGTGCTTGCCGGCGAGCGTTCCGGCCGGGGAGAGCGCCGCCTCCGCGGCCTGCCGGTGCCGGTCAGACGCGGTGAGCGCGGCGAACGACAGCAGCGCGCCCGCGGCGGCGAACTGCCCGGACGGTACCGCGTTGTCCGTCGGGTCCTGCGGACGGCGGAACAGCCGCTCGGCGTCGTCGGCGGTGTCGTAGAACCCGCCGGACCCGTCCCCGAACCGTTCGAGGACGGTGTTCAGCAGCTCCCCCGCCAACCGCACATGGCGCGGCTCGCCCGTGACCGCGTGCAGGGCGAGCAGGCCCTCGGCCACGTCCGCGTAGTCCTCCAGCACACCGGCGTTCGCGCCCGGCGTCCCGCCCAGCGACGTCCGCGTCAGGCGCCCCTCACGCAGGTGCACCTCGACCAGCAGCCGCGCCGCCTCCTCGGCCGCGCGGACGAGGTCGGGCCGGTCGAACAGGGCACCGCACTCGGCCAGCGCCGCGATCGCCAGCCCGTTCCATGCCGCCACGACCTTGTCGTCCCGCGCGGGAGGAACCCTGTGTGCGCGCGCCGCCAGTAGGGCCGTCCGGACGCGTTCGTAGCGTTCGACGTCTTCGGGGTCGTGCAGGAGCTGGAGAACCGACGTTCCGTGCTCGAACGTCCCCGTCACCTCGAACAGGCTCTCCGCGAAGGCCCCGTCCTCGTCCCCGAGCACCTCACGCAGTTGCGCGGGCGTCCACACGTAGTACTTGCCCTCGACGCCCTCGCTGTCGGCGTCCAGCGCCGAGGCGAGACCACCCTCGTCGGTCCGCAGGTCCCGGAGCATCCAGTCGCACGTCTCCAGCGCGATCCGCCGCGCGAACGGGGTTCCGGTCAGCCGCCACCAGTGCGCGTACACCCGCGCCAGCAACGCGTTGTCGTACAGCATCTTCTCGAAGTGCGGGACGACCCAGCCGGCGTCCACCGAGTACCGGGCGAAGCCACCGCCGAGCTGGTCGTACAGGCCGCCCCGGGCCATCGCCTCCAGCGTGTGCCCGGCCATGGTGAGCGCCTCGTCGTCACCGGTCCGCGCGTGGTGGCGCAGCAGGAACTCCAGCGCCATCGACGGCGGGAACTTCGGAGCGCCGCCGAACCCGCCGCGCGCCGCGTCGTACGACGCGGCCAGCGCCGTCACCGCGGTCGCGAGCATCTCCTCGCCGGGCGCCTCCGCCCCGCCGAGCCCGCCTTCCCGCGCGCCGAGCGCCTCGACGACCTGCTGCCCCTGTTCGGCGACCGCGTCCCGCTTCTCCGTCCACGCCTTGTGGACGGCCTGCAACAGCGCCCGGAACTGCGCCCGCGGAAAGTACGTGCCGCAGTAGAACGGATGCCCCTCCGGGGTCGCGAACACCGTCATCGGCCACCCGCCCTGGCCCGTCATGGCCTGGGTCGCCTCCATGTACACGGCGTCGATGTCCGGCCGTTCCTCCCGGTCGACCTTGACGTTCACGAACAGCTCGTTCATGAGCCGCGCGGTCTCGACGTCCTCGAACGACTCGTGAGCCATCACGTGGCACCAGTGGCAGGCCGCGTATCCGACGGAGAGCAGGACCGGAACGTCACGCCGGCGCGCGTCGGCGAACGCCGCGTCGCCCCACTCCCACCAGTCGACCGGGTTGTCCGCGTGTTGCAGCAGGTACGGGCTGGTCGCGTCCTTGAGCCGGTTCATGCCATCGATCCTGCCCGATCCGGACGCCGCTGCACGCCCGGACCGGACGGTCCCTATCCGCCGTTTCCGGATCCGCCGGTTCCGGCGAGGTCGGCGAGGGCGGCCTCGATGGCGCGGTGGAAGGTGGGATAGGCGTAGATCATCTCGCGGAGGGCGGCGGTCGGGGTCTCGGTGTGGACGGCGACGGACAGGAACCCGAGGATCTCGCCCCCGGACGGGCCGACCGCGGTGGCGCCGACCAGGGTGCCCCACTCGGTGTTCTCCACGAGCTTGATGAAGCCGTCGTTGCCGACCTTGTGGATGAAGCCCCGCGACGACTCGGGGAGCCGGGCCGTGCCGACGCGGACGGGCAGGTTCTGGTCGCGGGCCTGTGCCTCGGTGAGGCCGACGGAGGCGATCTCGGGGTCGGTGAAGGTGACGCGGGGCACCGCGCGGTAGGAGGCGGGCGCGCCCTCCTCGCCGAGGATGTCGCGGACGGCGATGGCCGCCTGGTACATCGACACGTGCGTGAACTGGCCCATGCCGGTGATGTCCCCGATCGCCCAGACTCCTTCGGCCGCGCGCATATGGCCGTCCACGGAGATCTGGCGGGCGTTCTCGTCCAGGCCGACGTGCGCCAGACCGAGGCCCCGGAGGTTGGGGCGGCGGCCCGTCGCGACGAGGAGCCGGTCGGCGCTGAGGTCCTGGTCCGCGTCGCCGTTCAGGCGCAGGGTGAACTCGCCGTTCTCGTACGTCACGGCGGTGACGTTCACGCCGGTGCGGACGCCGATGCCCTCGCGTTCGAAGACCTCGCGCAGGAGGGCGCCGGACTCCGGTTCCTCGTTGAGCAGCAGCCGGTCGGCGGCCTCGACGACGGTGACCCGGCCGTCGAAGCGGGAGAACACCTGCGCCATCTCGGCGCCGACCACGCCGCCGCCGAGCACGATCAGCGACTCGGGGGTCTCGGTGGCCTGGACGGCCTCACGGTTCGTCCAGTAGGGGGTGTCCGCCAGGCCGTCGATGGGCGGGGCCGTGGGGGAGGTCCCGGTGTTGAGGACGATGCCGCGGTGGGCGCGGAGCACCTGGCCGTTCACGGTGACCTCGGACGGTCCGGTGATACGGCCCTCTCCCCGGAGCAGCCGCACGCCCTTGCCGGTGAGGCGGTCGGCGGCGACCTTGTCGTCCCACGAGTCGGTCGCCTCGTCCCGGATCCGGGTCGCGACCGGCGCCCAGTCGGGACGGACGGTCGCGTCCCCGGCCATCCCCGGCACGCGGCCGCCCTCCGTCAGGAGCCCGGCGGCACGAACCATGATCTTGGTGGGCACGCAGGCGTAGTACGGGCACTCGCCGCCGACCAGGCGAGACTCCACGGCGGCGACGGACAGGCCCGCCTCCGCCAGCCTCCCCGCCGCGTCCTCGCCACCGGGTCCGAGTCCGATCACCACGACATCGACTTCGTCAGCCATGACCAAGATCCTGCCCAGCTTCCGGCCCGGTTAGGCGGCGCGGCGGCATCGCGATCCGGTCGAGATCGTGGACGAGGGTGATCTCACCGCCGAACACGGCGGCGGCCTCGTCCGCGAAACGCGGCTCGTCCTCGACGCGGTACCGCTCCGAGAAATGCGTGAGGACCAGGTGCCGGACGCCCGCCTCCGCGGCGGTCTTCGCGGCCTGCGCCGCGGTGAGGTGCCCGTACTCGACGGCGAGATCGGCGTCCTCGTCCAGGTAGGTGGACTCGATGACCAGCATGTCCACGCCGTCGGCCAGTTCACGCACGCCGTCGCAGAGCCGGGTGTCCATGACGAACGCGACCTTCTGCCCGGGTCGGCGGACGCTGCACTCCTCCAGCGTGACGGTCCTTCCGTCCGGCGCGGTGACACGGCCGTCCTCCTGGAGCCGCCGCACGAGCGGGCCCCGGACGCCCCGTGCGGCGAGCTCGGCGGGCAGCATCGTCACGCCGTCCGGTTCCTCCAACCGGTACCCGTACGCCTCGACCGGGTGGGACAGGCGCCGCGCGACCAGGCTGAACGGGGCGTCCCCGGTGTCGAGCGGCATCCGCTCCCCCGCGACGGGCCGTTCGCGGATCACGCCGGTGTCCCGGAAGGCGGTCGCGTGCCGCAGCCGCGCCCAGAAGTCGGCGCCGCTCGCGGGGAACGCCGCGTCCACCGGGTGCGCGACGCCGTCGCGGGCGATGCGCTGGACGACGCCGGGCACGCCGAGGCAGTGGTCGCCGTGGAAGTGGGTCACGCAGATCCAGGTGACGTCGCTCGCCGAGACCCCGGCGTGGGTCATCTGACGCTGGGTGCCCTCACCCGGGTCGAACAGGAGTCCGTGGCCGTCCCAGCGCAGCAGGTAGCCGTTGTGGTTACGGGCCTTGGTCGGCACCGCGCTTGCGGAGCCGAGAACGATCAATTCGCGAACCGACATTCCCCTATGGTGCCGACATCCGGGTCGAGGTGGGTGGCGCGGTCCAGGGCGGCGCCCTCCGCCGCGGAGTCGCCGCGCAGGCGGGCGGCGTCGGCGAGGTGGACGAACAGGCGGGCCTGCTCCTCGACGGCGCCCCGCCTCCGCATGATCTCCAGGGCCTGGCCGAAGAAGTTGATGGCGGCCATGGGACGGCGGGCGCGCAGATACGCCTCGCCCAGCGCGGTCAGGGCGCGGGCGCGGCCGTCGTCGTCGGGTTCGGGAAGGGCGGCGAACCCGTCCGGCAGCGGTCCGAGCAGGGCGATGGCGCGGTCGAGATCACCGGTCATGATCAGCGCGCGGGCGAGATCGCCGCGCGCCGACAGGATCGCGTGCGGGTCGCCGTCGTGTTCGGCGCGGCGCAGGGCGTCCTCCAGGGCGTCCCGCGCCTCCGCCCAGCGTTCCCGGTCCAGCAGCGCCAGGCCCTCGGCGTCCGGTTCACCGTCGCCGCCGGCCGTGGCGGCGAGATGGCGGTCGAGGTCGCGGCGGAGCGCGGCGTCCCGGTCGGCCTCGGACTCCTCATGGTTCGCGGGCACGTCCAAGGTCCTCCCCGGCCGTGCTCGGGAATACTCGCCGGAGCACTCGCCTCGCTCAGGAATCCTCGCCGTCCGCGGACGCCGCGCCGGACTTTTCGCTCCCGGCGGCCTTCGAAGCCTGGGCGCGTTCCCATTCCTGCTGCTTGAGGTCCGCCTCCCGGGGCGCCTGGATCTTCTTCATCTGGTTGGTCATCGACCGGACGAGGAAGACCGTCGCCGCCACCAGGGCGAGGAATACGACGAAGCCCAGGATTCCCGGGCTGACCGTGTCGTCGTTCAGCGGAATGGCGGTGAGGGCAGGCACTACGTACACACCTTTTCCCGGACTCCGGCGAACAGGTCGTTCTCCGGCAGTTCGGTGTCGACGAGGGATCTGGCCAAATGGTAGTCCTCGGTCGGCCATGCCTCGCGCTGGACGTCCATCGGGACGACGAACCAGAACCCGTTGGGGTCGATCTGGGTGGCGTGGGCGAGCAGGGCGCGGTCCCTGGTCTCGAAGTGCTCGGCGCAGGGGACGCGTGTCGTCACGTCCCAGTTCGCGCGGTGCTCCTGCTTCTCCTCGAACTCGTCGAGCCACTCCCCGTACGGCGACTCCATCCCGGCGTCCAGCATGCCGTGGTGCAGGGCGAGGATCCGCTCCCGGTTGAAGGTCATGTGGTAGTAGAGCTTCAGCGGCTGCCACGGTTCGCCGGTGCCGGGGTAGCGCTCCGGGTCGCCCGCCGCCTCGAACGCCTCCACCGACACCTCGTGGCACTTCACGTGGTCGGGATGCGGGTAGCCGCCCTTCTCGTCGTAGGTGAGCATCACGTGCGGGCGGAACTCGCGGACGGCGCGCACCAGCGGCTCGGACGCGGTCTCCAGCGGCTCCAACGCGAAGCAGCCGTCCGGCAGCGGCGGCAGCGGGTCGCCCTCGGGGAAACCGGAGTCGACGAAGCCGAGCCAGCGCTGCTGGACGCCGAGGATCTCCCTGGCCCGCGCCATCTCCTCCTCGCGGACCTTGCCGATGTCGGCCTTGATCTCGGGACGGTCCATCGCCGGGTTCAAGATGTCGCCGCGTTCGCCGCCGGTGCAGGTGACGACGAGGACCTCCACGCCGTCGGCGACGTACTTCGCCATCGTGGCCGCGCCCTTGCTGGACTCGTCGTCGGGGTGCGCGTGCACCGCCATGAGGCGCAGCGGCTCGTCCGCCCCGCCCAAGACGCTCTTTCCGGCCGTGCTGTCGGCCGTGTTCTCGACCGAGTTGTCGTCGATGACCTCGGACACTGAGGGATCTCCTGTTCGGACCGTGTTAGCGGACCCCGGTTCGAGGCACACGCCATGACAGACGAGAATTGTCCCTGACAACGTCGGCCCACCGCACGGAGATTCCCCGCCATGACGACAAGCGCGCCGGAGACACCGGCGTCCCCCCAGTCCCGGCGCGGGCGTCTCGGGCTGGTGGTCATCGGCGTCGTGACGGCGCTCGCCGCGGGCGGATTCGGGATCATCGCGGCGTACGCGGGGCAGACGCCCGGCATCGTCGCGCAGACGGTCACCTACGACATCGAGGACGCGTCGGTCGTGGTCAACTACTCGGTGGCCAAGGGGAAGGGCGACGAGGTGCGGTGCACCGTCGACGCCTTCGACAAGAACTTCGCCGTGCTGGACGCGCGGGAGGTGGCCGCGCCGGCGGGCAGGTCGAGCGTGGACGGGACGGTGACGCTCCGGACGACCCGACGGGCCACCGGGGCGAGAATTCACGCCTGCCGCACCGTCTGACGCACCCGCCGGACACCGAAGGGAAACCGGGGAAGAACACCGGAACGAACCCGGTTTCGACACCGATACGCCCAGTGAGGGCCGAGACACGATTGGCGGGTTGCAGACGCCGAGTTCAGGGAATCTTTACCCGCACACACCGGATAGGCTAGAGGTTTCACCTGGCCGCACTTCATGTCGATGTGACACCCGTTCCACACGGGCGGGCGAGATCGCAACATGTGGATGAGGAGTACCCGTGACCGAGACCCGCGCTGACAACGTCACCTGGCTCACCCAGGAGGCGTACGACCGGCTCAAGGCGGAGCTTGAGCACCTGTCGGGCCCGGGCCGCATCGAGATCGCTCAGAAGATCGAGGCGGCGCGGGAGGAAGGCGACCTGCGCGAGAACGGCGGCTACCACGCGGCCAAGGAGGAACAGGGCAAGATCGAGGGCCGCATCCTCCAGCTCCAGGGCATCCTGGAGAACGCCCGCGTCGGCGAGGCCCCCCGGACCGAGGGCGTCGTCGGCCCCGGTATGACGGTCACGATCTCCTTCGAGGGCGACGACGAGGAGGTCACCTTCCTGCTCGCGTCCCGTGAGGAGGTCGGCGCCCCCATCGACGTGTACTCCCCCAAGTCGCCGCTCGGCGCCGCGATCAACGGCAAGAAGGTGGGCGACAAGGCCACCTACTCCCTTCCCAACGGCCGCAGCATGACCGTCGAGATCCTCGACGCCACCCCCTACGGAGCCGACTAGCCTCCGCCCGGTCCGCGGGAGTCCCTTGGACCGCTCCGGATGTCGCCGCGCCGGTGCCGGCGGCCGAGGCTCGCCCGAGCCCGCCGCCGGTCAGGACCGGTTCGACGCCGCACGGACCAGCGGAAGCGTGCGGTAGGGAATCTGGGTGGCCAGGGAGATCACCGAGGACGCGCGCTCCACGCCCGCCACGTCCACGATCACGTCGATGACGCGTTGCAGGTCGGTGTTGCTGCGCGCCACGATCCGGCACAGCATGTCGCCCGGCCCGGTGATCGTGTGCGCCTCGATCACCTCGGGCACCTGCGCGAGCCGCGCCGCCACCGGGTCGTGCCCGCCCGCCTGGCGCAGTTGCAGGGTCACGAACGCCGTGACCGCGTAGCCGAGCGCCGCCGCGTCGATCTCCGGGCCGAAGCCCGCGATGACACCGTCCCGGGCCAGCCGGTCCAGCCGCGCCTGGACGGTCCCGCGCGCCACCTTGAGCCGCCTGGACGCCTCCAGGACGCCGATGCGCGGCTCGGCGGTGAAGAGCTCGATCAGCCGCCCGTCCAGTTCGTCGATCATCGCGCCGTCCCTCTCCGCCCTGGTCATGATGTACAGAGCGACCGGTCGACACCATGGCCCACTGTACAAATTGTCCAGCTTTTCAACTCACTCTTGCACACCTTGTAGGCGCATGCCGAGATTGGGTGACATGGATGAGTTTCCGGTCAAGGGCATGGACGCCGTCGTCTTCGCCGTGGGCAACGCAAAGCAGGCGGCGCACTACTACTCGACCGCGTTCGGGATGCGCAGGGTCGCCTACCGCGGCCCCGAGAACGGCAGCCCGGACGAGGCGGTGCATGTACTGGAGTCCGGCGGAGCCCGGTTCGTGTTCCGCGGCCCGGTGAAGGCGGGCACCGATCTCGGACGGCACATCGCCGCGCACGGCGACGGCGTCGTCGACCTCGCGATCGAGGTTCCCGACGTCGACGCCGCCTACCGTCACGCCCTGGCGCGGGGCGCCACCGGGCTGGAGGAGCCGCACGTCCTGGAGGACGAGCACGGCAAGGTGACGATCGCGGCGATCGCCACCTACGGGGAGACCCGCCACTCGCTGGTCGACCGGTCCAACTACACCGGTCCGTACCTGCCGGGGTTCGAACCCGCCGACCCCGTCGTGGCGCCGCCGGAGAAGCGGTTCTTCCAGGCGATCGACCACTGTGTCGGCAACGTCGAGCGCATGAACGAGTGGGCCGACTTCTACCACCGGGTCATGGGGTTCACCGACATGGCCGAGTTCGTCGGCGACGACATCGCGACCGAGTACTCGGCGCTGATGTCCAAGGTCGTTGCGGACGGCACCCGCAAGGTGAAGTTCCCGCTGAACGAACCGGCGGAGAGCAAGCGCAAGTCGCAGATCGACGAGTACCTGGAGTTCTACGGCGGGCCCGGCGTCCAGCACATCGCGCTCGCCACGAACGACATCCTCTCGACCGTCGACCGGATGCGGGCGGCGGGCGTGGACTTCCTGGAAAGCCCCGACTCCTACTACGAGGACCCTGAGCTGCGTGCGCGCATCGGCGAGGTGCGGGCGCCGATCGAGGAACTTCAGAAGCGCCGGATCCTCGTCGACCGGGACGAGGACGGCTACCTGTTGCAGATCTTCACCAAGCCCGTCCAGGACCGGCCGACGGTCTTCTTCGAGCTGATCGAACGGCACGGTTCGCTGGGCTTCGGCAAGGGCAACTTCAAGGCGCTGTTCGAGGCGATCGAACGGGAACAGGAGCGCCGCGGCAACCTCTGAGACCCTCCGCCGAGCCCCTTCACCGAGACCTTCCACCGCTCGGGGGAAGACCGGCCCCGGACGTCCTCCGTCCGGGGCCGGTGTTCGTCGGCCCGCACCGTTCGCCCCGTTTACCGGCACACTTGGGGCCCATGAACGAACCGCCTGAGAACCCCCGGCCCGCGGGCGGCGATCCGGAGACCCCGGACCCGCAGGCCCCGGGCACCCCCACCACGGACGGCGCGTCGGACCGTCCACCGCCGTACCAGGGCACGTACGGCGACCAGCCCGGCCAAGCGCGACCGGGAGTCGCGCCCGGTCAGCAGGTACCACCGGGTCAACCGCTGCCCGCCGCGCCACCGCTGCCCGGATACGGCGGCCCCCACCCCGGCCACGGCGGCCCGCAGGACCATCTGGCGGGACGCGGCGCGCGGCTCGGCGCCGGAATCCTGGACGGTCTGCTCCTCAGCCTCGTGGCGGTGCCCGCCGTCCTGTTCTCCATCCGCTGGGACAAGCTGAAGGAGTCCGTGGACTCCGGTGAGCCGATCAGCGACCCGATGGATCTCTACAACATCCCGAGGCTGCTGATCGGGTACGCGGTCGCGTTCCTGCTGGGCTTCGCGTACTACACCGTGCTGCACGCGAAGTGGGGTCAGACGCTCGGCAAGAAGGCCGCCGGCATCCGGCTGGTGAAGGCGTCCGACTACTCCGCGGTGACCTGGGGACAGGCGCTCGGCAGGCAGGCGTTCGTGTACGTCATCACGATCGTGTCCTCGGTGCTCAACCTCCTGGTGCCCGCCGCGGCGATCCTCGGGCTGGTCGGCCTGCTCGACCTCGCCTGGATCCTGTGGGACAAGCGGCGGCAGGCCCTGCACGACAAGGTGGCCGGGACGGTGCTCGTCAAGGCGGCGCCCTGGATGCCGAACCCCTACGCACCGGTTTCGGATTCCCACGCACAGAACCCTCACGCGCAGGACGCCGGACGTCCTCCCGCTTGATCACCCTTTCGCAACATTTCTCCTGCTCCGGACGCGGCGAGGTTTGGACGGCGGTGGCGTGGCCACGCTGACGACATGACGCAACCGCCGAACGACCCCGCGTCCGGGGGAGGGCCGGAGGATCGGCCGTACGGCCGGCAGCGGCCCGAGCGACCAGGACCCCAGGGCGGGCCGCCCTACGGGTCCGAGCAGGGACCTTACGGGGGCCAACAGCCCTACGGGAGCCAGCAACCGTACGGTGAGCAGCAGCCTTACGGAGGCCAGCAGCCCTACGGGAGCCAGCAGCCGTACGGAGAGCAGCCTGGGCACGGGCAGCCGGGTTACGGTCCCCTGCCCGCATACGGCGGCGGCGTGGGCGACTATGTCGATCCGGCCCAGGGGATGGCGTCCCGCTGGGCCCGGCTGGGCGCGGGCCTCGTCGACCTCGTCCTACTCGGGATCGTGTCCGTTCTGATCTCGATCCCGTTCGTCGACTGGAACCGGGTGTTCGACCCGGAACCCGGCGAGTCGATGTACAACGGCGCCCAGGTGGGGACGAACGCGATCAGCGTGGTCCTGGCGTTCCTCTACTTCTGGCTGATGCACGCGAAGCGGGGGCAGACGCTCGGCAAGATGCTGCTGCGGATCCGCGTCGTCCGGGCGGAGGACCGGGGGGCCATCACCACCGGACAGGCCGCGGGACGGTCCGCGTTCTACGGCGTGCTCGGCGGCGTCTGCGGTTGCATCGGCCTGATCGACGTCCTGTGGATCCTCTGGGATCCGCGCAGGCAGGCCCTGCACGACAAGGTGGCGAGCACCGTCGTCGTCAAGGCCGAATCGCACGATCCCGACCCCTACGCCGGCCGCTGAGGTCGTGCCGCGCGGTGCCCGCCGCGTGCCCGCCGAGTCGCCCGCCGAGTTGCCGGTGTGGGCTCGGCACGGGCAGGCTTGCCCCGTGCATATGGCCGGAAACTCCCCCAGTCCACGCCGTCACGGCTCGCGAGTCGCGTTCCGCGGTGCCGCGGGCGTGGCCGCTCTCGCCGTCGCGGGTTCATTGAGCACGGCCTGCCAGATCGTGTCGTTCGACGACGGTGGGGGGACGTCCGACCCGTCCTCGGGGCCGGCCGTGACCGGTCCGGCGGGCCCGGCGACGGCGGGCGACGCCTACGTGCCGGGCAACGGCAACGGCGGCTACGACGTCCAGCACTACGCGCTGAAACTGACGATCACCCCGGACGGCGCCAAGCAACTGGACGGCACGGCGACGATCACGGCGGTCGCGACCGAGCGCCTCGCCCGGTTCAACCTGGACCTGACCGGCCTGGACGTGTCGTCGATCACGGTGGACGGCGCCCCGGCGCGGCAGCAGCGCGGCGGCGACGAACTGGAGGTCACGCCCGCGAAGCCGCTGGAGAAGGGCGCGAAGTTCACGACCGTCGTCGCGTACTCGGGGACGCCGGAGCCGGCGTCGGACCCGGTGCTCGGCAGGTACGGCTGGATCCGCACCCCGGACGGCGTGTTCGTGGCGTGCCAGCCGAGCGGGGCGCACACCTGGTTCCCCAGCAACGACCACCCGAGCGACAAGGCGACGTTCGACTTCGAGCTCACGGTGCCGTCCGGCCTGACGGCGATCGCGAACGGCACCCCGGAGACGCCGCCGGCCAGTTCCGGCGGGACGCCCGACCTCCCCGGAGCCCCGCCGAGCCTGCCCACCGGTCCCCCGCTCCCGCCGGACACGCCGCCCACCGGAATTCCGACCCGGCCCGGCCCGGAGATCAGCCCCATCGCGCACCACGCCGGCGGGACGGGGCACACGACGGCGAACACCGGGGTCAACACCAGGGCGACCACCACGTCCAAGTGGCGTGTCGAGGCGCCGATGGCGACCTACCTCGCGACGATCGACGTCGGACGGTTCGGCGTGCGGACGGGACGCACGGCCGGCGGCATCCCCGTCATCACCGCAGTCGACCCGACCGTCAGCGCTAACCTCGACACCTTCCACCGGCTGAACTCCGAGATCACCGACGAGTGGGTGAAGGTGTTCGGCCCCTACCCCTTCTCCTCCACGGGCGGTCTGATCGACAACGCGGACGTCGGTTTCGCGCTGGAGACGCAGACGCGCCCGGTGTACGGGTCGTTCGGCCTGCAACCGACGATCGTCGCGCACGAGCTGGCGCACCAGTGGTTCGGTGACAGCGTCAGCGTCACCAAGTGGCAGGACATCTGGCTGAACGAGGGCTTCGCGACCTACGCCGAATGGCTGTGGGAGGAGCGGAGCGGCGGGCAGACCGTCCAAGAGCAGTTCGACCTGCGCTACGGGAGTCCGCGGGCGGGCGAGCTGTGGGACGTGCCGCCCGGCAATCCGGGCCGCAAGCAGATGTTCGGCCGGTCGGTGTACGACCGTGGCGGGATGACGCTGGTCGCGCTGCGCGGCAGGGTCGGCGAGGACGTCTTCTACAAGATCCTCCAGGCGTGGACGAAGGAGCGCAGGCACTCCAGCGGGACGACGGCCCAGTTCATCGCGACGGCGAAGCGGATCTCGGGGAAGAACCTCGACGCGTTCTTCGACGACTGGCTCTACCAGGAGGGCCGCCCCGCCAAGTGACGGGGTGAACGTCCGGAGCGGCGTCCCGTTTGTCCCTGAAAGGGCACAAACCGATGATCCGATGCCGGAACCGGCCACGGAAACCGCCCTCCCACGGGGGTTTTGGGACCGGTTCACGCTTGCCTCAGCCGTGTCGCACAAGAAAGTCTTGATCACGGTATGGCGCCTGACGGGGGCCGCCAGCCATGGACACGGAGGAAGGTTCGATGAACACCACCCCCAGAGTCCTGGCGACCGTGGCGCTGGGCGCCGCCACGGTCCTCGCCGTGTCGGCGGTGCCCGCGGTCGCCGCCGCGGATCGGGAACGCGCCCGGTTCTCCCCGGGGGCGCCCGGCGCGGGCGACCCCTACTTTCCCGACATGGGCAACGGCGGCTACGACGTCGCCCACTATGACATCGGTCTGAAGTACGACCCGGCGACGAAGGGCATCCAGGCCGTCACCCACCTCAAGGCGCGGGCGACGGCGAACCTGTCCCGGTTCAACCTGGACTTCCTCGGACCGCTCACGATCTCGTCGCTGCGGGTGGACGGCCGGACGGCGACCTACCAGCGGACCGGCGCGCAGGAACTGGTGATCACGCCGCGGAAGGGGCTGCGGAAGAACCGCCACTTCACGGTGACCGTCGCCTACTCCGGCGTACCGCAGACGATCAAGGACCCGACGCTCGGCACGTCCGGCTGGATTCCGACGTCCGACGGCGCGGTGATGCTGAACCAGCCGTTCGGCGCGGCGACGGTGTTCCCGGTGAACGACCACCCGACCGACAAGGCGACGTACACGTTCGTCCTGTCCACGCCCAAGGACCTCACGGCGCTGGCCAACGGCGACCTTCGCGGGAAGTGGACGCGGAACGGCTGGACGACCACGCGGTGGGTCATGGGCCGTCCCATGGCCAGCGAGCTGTCGATGCTGGCCATCGGCAAGTACGACGTCCTCGCCGGAAAGACGGACACCGGCGTGCCGAACCTCACGGCCGTCGACCACTCCCTGAGCGTCAAGCCGGACGACGCCGAGAAGTTCCACGACCAGACGGCCACGGTCACCGACTATCTGGCGTCCCTCTACGGCCGCTACCCGTTCACCTCGACGGGCGGGATCGCGGTGAAGGCCGGGGTCGGCTACGCGCTGGAGACGCAGGGTCGTCCCGTGTACGACCTGGGCCGGACGCCGGGCGGCATTCCACGGGGCACGCTCCTCGCCCACGAGATCGGCCACCAGTGGTTCGGGGACGCGGTGTCCCCGGTGCGGTGGGCGGACATCTGGCTGAACGAGGGGTTCGCCAGGTACTCCGAGTGGCTGTACTCCGAGAAGTTCGAGGGCACACCCGTGCAGGAGAGCTTCGACGCCGTCTACGAGACGCCTTCGGATGACCGCCTGTGGAGGGGCAGGGTCGCCGACCCGGGCCGCGACAACATCTTCGGCAGCCTCGTCTACGACCGCGGTGCGATGGCGCTGCACGTCCTGCGGACGACTGTCGGTGACAGGACGTTCTTCCGGCTGCTCAAGGCGTGGCCCGCAGAGTACATGCACGGCAACGCCTCGACGGCGGACTTCGTCCGCTTCGCCGAGCGGCTGTCGCGCAAGGACCTGGACGGCTGGGCGCGGACCTGGCTCTACTCCGAGGGCAAGCCGACCCTGTAGCGAAAGCCCGGGTGGCCGCACCCATGTGGGAGCGCCCCGGGAACGGGGTCAGCTCAGCGTGAGGGTGTAGCCCTTCTCGCGGAGCCGGGCGATGACGTCCTCGGAATGGTCGGCGCCACGCGTCTCCAGGTGCATGAGGACCTCCGCCTCCTCGACGTGCAGCCGGGCCGCGACCCGCTCGTGCATCACGTCCAGGACGTTCACGCCCAGCTCCGCGAGCTCGCCCAGCAACGTCACGAGCGCGCCGGGACGGTCCTTCAACCGGCAGCGGACGACCAGGTAGCGGCCCGCCCCGGCGAGGCCGTGCCGCAGCACCTTCGACAGCAGCAGCGGGTCGATGTTGCCGCCCGACAGCAGCACCACCACGGGCGGCTCCACCGCGTACGCGTGTTCCAGCAGCGCCGCGACACCGGCGGCGCCCGCCGGCTCGACGACCTGCTTGGCGCGTTCGAGGGAGAGCAGCAGCGCCTGCGAGATCGACTCCTCGGTGACGGTGACGACCGCGTCGACGAGTTCGGTGAACATGGCGAAGGTGAGGTCGCCGGGCCGGCCGACCGCGATGCCGTCCGCCATCGTCGGCTCGACCTCGACCTGCGTGGGCCGGCCGGCGGCGAGCGACGGCGGGAACGCGGCGGCCCGCTTCGCCTGCGCTCCGATGATCTTGATGTCGCGGCCGCCGGTCTCCTTCACCGCGCCCTTGGCGGCGGCCGCGATCCCGGCCAGCAGCCCGCCGCCGCCCACCGGGGCCACGATCGTCCGGGCGTCCGGGTACTGCTCCAGCATCTCCAGGCCGATGGTGGCCTGCCCGGCGACGACGTCGGGATGGTCGAACGGGTGGATGAACACGGCGCCGCACTCGTCGGCGTACCTGCGCGCGGCGATGAGACAGTCGTCCACGGACGGGCCGGGGAACACGATCTCGGCGCCGTAGCCGCGGGTCGCGGCGATCTTGGGGAGCGGGGCTCCGACGGGCATGAAGACGGTGGCCTTGCAGCCGAGCATGGACGCGGCGAGCGCGACGCCCTGCGCGTGGTTGCCCGCGCTGGCCGCGACGACGCCGCGGGCGCGTTCGCGCTCGCCGAGCCCGGCGATCCGCACATACGCGCCGCGGATCTTGAAGGAGCCGGTGCGTTGCAGGTTCTCGCACTTCAGCAGGACGGGCCCGCCGAGCTGCTCCGACAGCACCCGGGACGGGATCAGCGGGGTGGGGACGGCCACCGCGCGGAGCAGCTCCTGGGCGGCGCGCACATCGTCGACGGTGACCGTGCTCATAGGTGTCTCCTGTGGAGGGCGGGCCCCCGCGTCCCCGGGTTCGCTTCGCTCATGACCTGATCTTCGCACCGGCCCCGCTCAACCCGCACTCCAGTAATGATCTTGCGCGAGGACGAGGGCCGCGGCGCCGACGAGTCCGGCGGTCTGGCCGAGCTCCGCCGCGACGATGTCGACGCCACGCGCGAACTCCAGCCCGGCGTGCGCCCGGAACGCCTCCGCGAGCGGGTCGAACAGCAGCGGCCCCGTCTGGGACAGGCCCCCGCCGACCGCCACCACGTCCAGGTCGCACAGGTGCGTCGCGGACGCGATCGCGACGCCGAGGGCGCGGCCCGCGCGCCGCATCGCCGCGACCGCCACCGGCTGCGCCGCCCGCGCGTCGGCGGCCAGGTCGACCCCGGTGGCGTGCGGGTTCTCGCGGCGCCAGCCCCGCTCCCGCGCCCAGGCGACGAGCGCGGGTCCGCGGGCGACGGCCTCCAGGCAGCCGCGGCCCCCGCACGCGCAGGGCGGTCCGTCCGGGTCGACGACGACGTGGCCGATGTGTCCGGCGTTGCCGCTGGCGCCGTTGACGAGTCGTCCGCCGAGGACGAGTCCGCCGCCGACGCCCGTGGACACCACCATGCCGAGGACGTTGTCGCGTCCGCGTCCCGCGCCGCGCCAGTGCTCGCCGATCGCGACGCAGACGGCGTCGTTGTGGATGCGGACGGGCAGGCCCGGGTACAGCGCGCGGAGCCTCTCCCGCAGCGGAAAGGCCCGCCAGGCGGGGATGTTGAGCGGTGATACGTTCGCGGCGGGCCAGGTCATCGGCCCGCCGCAGCCGACGCCGACGCCCGCGAGCGGCGGGTCGCCGGCGTCGGCGACGAGCTTGCCGAGCAGCGCCCGCACCGTCCGCCACAGCCGCTCGGCGTCGCGGCCCCCGGCGTCCGGGACGGCCGGGTTCGGTGTCGCGACCCGGTCGTAGTGGACGATGCGTCCGCCGGGGTCGACGAGCGCGGCGGCCAGCTTGGTCCCGCCGACGTCCACCGCCAGGACGAACCTCTCCGGCGGGGCGGCGTCGCTCAAGCGGGATCTCCGGCCCGGCCGAACGCGAGGATCGACGCGGTGAACCCGTGGACGTGGTTGCGTCCCGCGACGGGGCCGATCTCACCGGCGGCGAAGAAGCCGCCGACCCCGGCGGGCCCGAACGCGCGGTCGAGCACCTTCGCGTCATGGTCGGAGTCGGGGAACATGGCCTGTCCGCGCCCGTTGCAGGAGAACAGCAGCGCGCCCTCGACCGGGGCCATGTCGAACCGTTCGAGCAGCTCGGCCAGGTCCTTCTCGGCGGCGCCGGCGTCACGGACCTGGAACCGGACGGTGCGCCCGACGTCCACCACGTCGCCGATCGCGATGGCGCCGCTGTCGGTGTCGGCGCCGACGACGCCGCGAACGAGGAAGTCGCCGTGCTCGTGCTCGTCGGCGTACTCGTCCATGGCGACGCCGATCAGCAGGCCGCGGCCGGCGAGTTCCTGCTCGTCCTCCGGCAGCCCGAGGACGATCTGCTCCAGCTTCTCCAGCGCAGGCACCCCGGCCAGCTCGTACAGGACGTTCTCCTCCGCCCTGGTCACCACCATGTCGGGGCCGATCGGGCGGGCGCCCTGGCTGACCACGGTCGCGGCGGCGACGTTCCCGCCGATCACGACGCCGACGGCGCCGTCGGAGTACGCCTCGCCGCCGACGAACAGCCGCACGTCGCCCCGCTCCCTGCCCTCGGCGAGCCCGCCGACCAGGGGCAGGCCGGGCAACGCGTCGTCCGAGCGCTCCACGAACGCGTCCACGGGGAAGCTGTAGGGGTCGGTCAGCAGCACGCCGACCACGTCGTCGTCCTGCCCTTCGGGCATGCCGACGACGACGAGGCGGTCGTCGGCCTTGAGCGTCTCCAGCCGGAACGGGTCGAGCCGCGCGCCGGGCAGCACCGCCGCCCACGCGCTCACCGCGCCCGCCTCCTCCACGCCGCGTCCCGCGCCGATCACGCCGGACGCGCTGCACCCGAGCAGCACCGTGGGCCCGGCCGCCCGCGCCGCCGCGGCGGCCGCCTCCTCGATCTCGCCGGGGTCCTCTCCCCTGATGAAGACGCAGACCAGGTCGGGCGCCGCGCTGAGCGGCGCGAGCGCCTGTTCCACCGCGGACGCGGCGGCCTTGGACAGGTCGGGTCCGAGGGCCAGGCCATCACCGAATCGCGCCATCGGCGCCGCCTCCCTCACTCGATTTCGCCGGCATCGTTCACCCTTCCAGTCTCCCCCGCCGGGGCGTTTCCACCCAAACACCCGATCCGACCGAACACGCTGGGTAAAGACCGGCAAAGCGGACGAAACCCTAATCGGAGGGTGCGACGGCGCGCACCCGCGACGTAGTGTCGATCGCGTGCGTTCATCCACACCCCGCGAATCCCCGTCCAGCGCGGCAACTCTGGGCGAGTTGCGCACCACCGGCCACGTCCGGCTCTCGGTCAAGGCCGAGATCCGCCGGAACCTGCTCACCCGGCTGAGATCCGGCGAGCCGCGCTTCCCCGGCATCCTCGGGTTCGACGACACCGTCCTGCCGCACCTGGAACGGGCCCTGCTCGCCGGGCACGACCTGGTGCTGCTGGGCGAGCGCGGGCAGGGCAAGACACGACTGATCCGCACCCTGGCCGGGCTCCTGGACGAGTGGACCCCGGTCGTCGCCGGGTGCGAGATCAACGACCACCCGTACGCGCCGGTGTGCGTGCGCTGCCGCCGGCTCGCCGCCGAGGCGGGTGACGACCTCCCCGTCGAGTGGCGCCACCGCGACGACCGGTACGGGGAGAAGCTCGCCACCCCCGACACCAGCGTCGGCGACCTCATCGGCGACGTCGACCCGATCAAGGTGGCGGAGGGCCGGACGCTCGGCGACCCGGAGACCGTCCACTTCGGGCTCGTGCCGCGCACCAACCGCGGCGTCTTCTCCATCAACGAGCTTCCCGACCTGGCCGAGCGGATCCAGGTGGCGCTGCTGAACGTCCTGGAGGAACGCGACGTGCAGGTCCGCGGTTACGCGCTGCGGCTGCCGCTGGACGTGCTGCTCGTCGCGTCCGCCAACCCCGAGGACTACACCAACCGCGGCCGCATCATCACCCCGCTGAAGGACCGCTTCGGCGCCGAGATCCGCACCCACTACCCCCTCGAACTGGACGCCGAACTCGCGCTGATCCGGCAGGAGTCCGACTTCGCCGACCTGGCGGGCCTGCCCGCCGAGGTGCCGGACCACCTCATCGAGGTCATCGGCCGGTTCACCCGGCTCGTCCGCGAGTCCACGGCGGTGGACTCCCGCTCCGGCGTGTCGGCGCGGTTCGCGCTCGCGGGCGCGGAGACCGTCGCGGCGGGCGCGGTGCGGCGCGCGGCCCTCACCGGCGAGGACCACCCCGTCGCCCGCGTCTGCGACCTGCTCGCCGTCGTCCCGTCCCTGATGGGCAAGGTGGAGTTCGAGGTCAGCGAGGAGGGCCGCGAGCAGGAGGTGCTGGAGCACCTGCTGCGCCGGGCCGTCGCCGAGACCTACCGGCGGACGCTCGGCCCCGCCGACCTGAACGGGCTGCTCGACAAGTTCGACGCCGGGGAGTCCGTCGAGTCGGGCGAGCTGGTCCCGGCGACGGAGTTGCTGCGCCGTATCGGCCACGTCCCCGGCCTGGCCAAGATCGTGGATCGGCTGGGCATGAGCGGGGAGTCCCCCGGGCAGGCCGCGGCCGCGCTGGAGTTCGCGCTGGAGGGGCTGTTCCTCACCCGGCGCCTGTCCAAGGACGTCACCGCGGGTCGAGGCGACGGGACCGCCGTCTACCGCACCTGAAAGAAGTCGCACCCGAGTCGCGCGTGCAGAGGTCTCCACGCGGAAGGAGCTTCGATGAGCCGCTACCGCTACGGAGCGTACGAGGACGGGCCCGACCCGCTCGCCCCGCCCTACGACGTCCGCGACGCCCTCGACGCGATGGGCGACTCGGTGCTGGACGGCACGCGCCCCGACGACGCGCTGCGTGACCTGCTGCGCCGCGGCCTGCCCGGCGCGCGGGGCCGCCGGGGCCTCGACGACATGCTCCGCCAGGTGCGGGAACGGCGCCGCGCCCTGCGCGACCGGGGCCGCCTCGACGGCACGCTGGAGCAGGCCCGCGCCCTCCTCGACACCGCGATCGGGCAGGAACGCGCCGAGCTGTTCCCCGACCCGAGCGACGAGGCGCGGCTGCGGGAGGCGGAGCTGGACACGCTGCCGTCCGACACGTCCCAGGCGATCCGGCGGCTGTCGGGGTACGAGTGGCGCTCGGACGCCGCCCGGCGGACGTTCGAGCAGCTGAAGGACCTGCTGCGCCGCGAGGTCCTGGACGCGCAGTTCCAGGGCATGAAGCAGGCCCTGGAGAACCAGGACCCGGCCGCCATGGAACGCGTCAAGGACATGATGGCCGCGCTGAACGCCATGCTGGAACGCGACGCCCGCGGCGAGCACACCCAGGACGACTTCGACCGCTTCATGAGCGAGTACGGGGACATGTTCCCCGACGACCCGCGGACCCTCGACGAGCTCGTCGACTCCCTCGCCCGCCGCGCCGCCGCCATGGACCGGCTGCTCGCCTCGCTCAACCCGGAGCAGCGCGCGGAGCTGGCCGGGCTGATGGACCAGGCCATGCGGGACGCCGGCCTCGCCATGGAGATGGCGCGTCTCGGCGACGCGCTGCGGGCCCGCCGCCCCGACCTCGGCTGGGGCCGTCCGGAGGAGATGACCGGCGACGACCCGCTCGGCATGGGCGACGCCACGACCGCGCTCGCGGAACTGGCCGACCTCAGCGAGCTGGAGGCCGCCCTCGGACAGGACTACCCCGGCGCGCGGCTCGACGACATCGACGAGGACGCCGTCCGGCGCGCCCTCGGCAGGCAGGCCGTCGACGACCTCGCCGAGCTGCGCCGCATCGAGGCGGAGCTGGAACGGCAGGGCTATCTGCGGCGCACGCGCGGCAAGCTGGAGCTGACGCCGAAGGCGGTGCGGCGTCTCGGGGAGACGGCGCTGCGCCGCGTGTTCTCCCGGCTGACGTCCGGGCGGCAGGGCGACCACGAGCAGCGGGACGCGGGCCAGGCGGGCGAGCTGACCGGCGCCAGCCGCGAGTGGAGGTTCGGCGACGAGCAGCCGCTCGACGTGGTCCGGACGGTGAGCAACGCCATCCGCCGCAGCGCCATGGACGCCGGTGCCGGGCTGGTGACCCGTCCGTCCGCGAACCTCCGGAAACCCGGCGTCCCGGAGCCCGTTCTGCACGAACCCGGGCGCGCCGAGATCGCGAAGGTGAGGGGCAACGGGTCGAGACGTCCGGGCGGGGTGCGGCTGAGCGTGGACGACTTCGAGGTTCAGGAGACCGAGCGGCGCACGGGCGCGGCCGTGTGCCTGCTGGTCGACCTGTCGTACTCGATGGTGCTGCGCGGCGCCTGGGCCGTCGCCAAACAGACCACCCTCGCACTGCACACCCTCGTGACCAGCAAGTTCCCGCAGGACGCCATCCAGATCATCGGGTTCTCCAACTACGCGCGGGTGCTGCATCCGACGGAGATGGCGGGCCTCGACTGGGACATGGTGCAGGGCACCAACCTGCACCACGCGTTGATGATCGCGGGGCGGCATCTGGACCGGCATCCCGACTTCGAACCGATCGTCCTCGTCGTCACCGACGGCGAGCCGACCGCGCATCTGCGCCCGGACGGCCGTTCGCTGTTCGACTACCCGCCGTCCACGGACACGCTCGTCCTGACCCTCGCCGAGGTCGACAGGATGACGCGGCGCGGCGCCTGTATGAACTTCTTCATGCTCGCCGAGGACCGGCGGCTCGTGTCGTTCGTGGAGGAGGTCGCGCGGCGCAACGGCGGCCGCGTGTTCGCCCCCGACGCCGAACGCCTCGGCGAGTACGTCGTCAGCGACTACCTCCGGGTGCGCCGCAGCCGCCGCTAGAACAGCGGCGGCCGGCCGACGCCGACCCAGCGCGTCGGAACAACCGACCCGCCGTCTATTCGGCGGGCGCGTCCAAGTGCTTCCTGAGCCAGCTCACGATCGTCGGGAAGGTCTGCTGGTCGTCCAGCATCTGCGTGGCGTGCAGGTCGCCCTCGACGGACTTCACGGTCGCCTGGACGCCCGCCTCGCGCAGCGCCCGCGCCAGCTCGGTGCTCTGCGCGACCGGGACGAAGTCGCCGGTGCCGTGCATCAGCAGCATCGGCGCGTCCCCCGCGGACACGTGCGTGGTGGTGCCGGCGTCGTCCAGGCGCGTCCAGCAGTCGTCGCGCTCGCCGCTGTTGTCCCCTTCGATGTCGGGCACGCAGCCGAGGAGGTCCGTCACGGCCTGCCGCAGCTTCACCTGCCGGGCCGTGGCGCCCGGCTTCACGCCGTCCCGGAAGGCCATCAGCGGGTTGTTCGGCGGCGACAGCGCGACCACGGCGCGGACCTGCCCGGTGCCCGTCCCGAACGTGCCGAGCTGCGTGGCGAGGTGCCCTCCGGCCGACGAGCCGACCACGGCGACGCGCGTCGGGTCGGCGTTCCACAGCCGCGCGTGCGTCTTGACGAAGTCGAGCGCGGACAGCGAGTCGTCCCGCTGCGCGGGCCACTGCGCCTTCGGCGCGAGCCGGTAGTTCGCCGACAGGACGACGAAACCCTGTTCGGTCAGCCGCCGCGCGAAGTACTTCCAGCCGCCGCCCTTGTCCCCGGACTGCCAGTAGCCGCCGTGCAGGATCAGCACGGTCGGGCGCGGCTTCGCCCGGGGCCCCTCGTCGCGCCAGTACGCGTCGACGCGTTGCGCCGCGGACTTGCCGTACGAGTAGGTGCGGAACTTCGGCAGCTCGGGCGTGACCATGACCGCGTGCGCGGTGACGGTGCCGTCGGGCTCCCCGTCCGGCACGGGCTCCCCACCCGGCGTTCCACCCGGCGTCCCGCCCGGTGTTCCGCCCTGAGGATCGCCCTCGGGCCCGCCCGGAGGCAGCGTCGTGGACGACGTCGACGGCGACTCCGTGCCGGACCCGCCGAGATCTCCCGGCGGTGTCGCCGACGGTACGGGCGGGGTCGGCGCCGGCGTGGTGGCATGGGCCCCCACGGGAACGGCCACGGCGGACACACACGCCGCGGCGAACACCGCCCCACAGACCAATGTTTTGCGCACCCGTGGACCTTTCCGTACGAACCTGGCGCGCCGAGTATAGAACCTTGATCAAGTATAAGGGGCGGGTACCGGGCGAAAACCGTCAGGCCCGCGCCTTGTTCAGGGCCCTGTCCAGGTCCCGGAGAAGGTCGTCGGCGTCCTCGATGCCGACCGACAGCCGGACCAGGTCGGCGGGCACTTCCAGCGGAGATCCGGCCGCCGACGCGTGCGTCATCCGCGCCGGATGCTCGATCAGCGACTCGACGCCGCCGAGGGACTCGCCGAGCGTGAAAAGCTTCGTCCGCTCGCACACGCGGACGGCGGCCTCCTCCGTTTCCATCCGGAACGAGACCATGCCGCCGAACGCCTTCATCTGCTTGGCCGCGACATCATGCCCCGGGTGGTCGGGCAGGCCCGGATACAGCACCTGCCGGATGTTCGGGTGCCGGACGAGCATCTCCACGATCTTTTCGGCGTTCGCGCAGTGCCGATCCATCCGCACGCCCAGCGTCTTGATCCCGCGGAGGGTGAGCCAGGCGTCGAACGGCCCCGCGACGGCGCCCATCGCGTTCTGGTGGAACGCGAGCCGCTCCCCCAGCGCCGGGTCCGACACGATCAACGCGCCGCCGACGACGTCGGAGTGCCCGCCGATGTACTTGGTGGTCGAGTGGACGACCACGTCCGCCCCCAGGTCCAACGGTCGTTGCAGGTACGGCGAGGCGAACGTGTTGTCGACGACCAGCAGCGCCCCCGCGTCGTGCGCGACCGCCGCGAGCGCCGCGATGTCGGCGATGCCGAGTAGCGGGTTCGTCGGCGTCTCCACCCACACGACTTTCGTTTCGTCCCGCACCGCGGCCCGGACGGCGCCGACGTCCCCCAGCGGCACCGCGTCGAACGTGACGCCCCACGGCTCGGCGACCTTCGCGAACAGCCGGTAGGTGCCGCCGTAGGCGTCGTTGGGGATGACGACGTGATCACCGGGCCGGCAGACCGCGCGCAGCAGCGCGTCCTCGGCGGCGAGGCCCGACGCGAACGCCAGCCCACGCGTGCCGCCCTCGGTTTCGGCCAGGCAGGTTTCGAGTGCGGTTCGTGTCGGGTTGGCCGACCGAGAGTACTCGTAGCCGCCGCGCAGCCCGCCGACGCCGTCCTGCTTGTACGTCGAGACCTGGTAGATCGGCGGGACGACCGCCCCCGTGCTCGGGTCCGGCTCCTGCCCGGCGTGGACGGCCAGTGTGTCGAACCCCTGCTGAACGTCGTTGTCCATGGGTACGAGGCTATCCGCCGCACTCCCCTCCTAGAGGATGAGGAGATCCCCCGCAGGTATCAGCCCTTATTTCGGCACGCGGGTTGACCACAGCGCCCCTGACGTTCTCTACCGTTTTACGGGTATCCCCGCTCGAAACCCCGAGCTTGCAGACCGAGCTAAGGAAACCTCATGTTCGCTGGACTAGCGCGCTTCGTCGTGAGACATCCATGGTGGACGATCGCGGCGTGGCTGGCGGCCGCGGTCCTCATCATCGCCTTGTCACCGAAGCTCGCCACCGAATCCGACCAGGGCGAGTTCCTGCCGTCCAAGTACGAGTCCGTCAAGGCCGCCGAGGTGGCCGAGGACGCGTTCCCGGACCAGGCCGAGATGTCCGCGCTGATCGTGGTGCAACGTTCCGACGGCGGGAAGATCACCCCCGCGGACAGCACCAAGATCGCGGCGGCGGCCAAGAACCTGTCGGCCAAGAAGTACCCGACGGTGAACGGTTTCCAGACCGGCCCCGAGGCGGTCGCCCCCAACAAGTCCATCCAGTTGATCAGCGTGCCGATGGAGATGGCGTCGGGGGACGCCGCCAAGGACCAGAGTCAGGCGATCAAGGACATCCGCACACAGTTGCCCAAGGAGCTGGGCAGCGGGCTTGAGGCCAAGGTCGGTGGTGAACCCGCCGCGTGGGTGGACAACGAGGACTCCTTCACCCAGTCCTTCATGCTCATCACCATCGCCACCTTCGCGTTGATCATCGGACTGATCCTGCTGATCTTCCGGGCGCCGCTGGCGGCGATCCTGCCGATCATCGTGATCATCGCCACCGAACAGGTCTCGATGGGCCTGATCGGGGCCGCGTCCAAGGTGCTGGACTTCAGCGGTGACGACAGCCTCCAGATCATCCTGACCATCGTCCTGTTCGGCGTCGGCGCCGACTACTACCTGTTCCTGCTGTTCCGCTACCGGGAACGGCTCCGCGCGGGCGAGGACCGCAAGACCGCGCTGGTCTCGGCGGTGGAGCGGGTCGGCGAGGTCATCACCTCCGCGGCGGCGGCGATCGCGGCCACGTTCATGGTGCTGATGCTGGCGTCCTTCGGGATCTTCGCGGCCTGGGGCCCGTCGCTCGCCATCGGCGTCATCGTGATGGGCATCACGTCGCTGACGCTGTTCCCCGCGATCCTGTCGCTGGTCGGCACCGCGGTGTTCTGGCCGTCCAAGTCCTGGAAGCGGCAGCCGAAGGCCGCCACCGCCGCCCGGCTCGGCCGGATGGTCGGCAAGCGTCCGGCCATGGTCGCGCTGGTCGCCGGCGGCCTGCTGATCGCGCTCGCGACCGGGGCGGTCGGGTTCAAGTCCGACTACGACTTCCAGTCCAGCTTCCCGCAGGACACCGAGTCCGCGCAGGCCAACAAGGACCTGCAGAAGGGCTTCCCCGCCGGCCAGAACACGCCGGTCGAGGTCATGGTCCGCTCCACCGACGGCCAGCCGCTGACGAAGGCCGAACTGGACGCCTTCGGCCAGAAGGCGAAGTCCCTGCCCGGTGTCGGCGGCGTCCAGCCCGCCGTGCTCGGCCAGAACCCGAAGATCGGCCAGGTCAACCTGGTCCTCAACGGCAACCCCGTCGACAACAAGGCGATCACCCTGGTCAAGGAGGACCTCGGTCCGGCCGTCCATGACATCGCACCCGAGGGCACCGAGGTGTTCGTCGGTGGTGAGACCGCCATCTACAGCGACATCAACAAGGTGGTCAACCGCGACCTGTCGGTCATCCTGCCGGTGGCCGGTGTGCTCATCGCACTGATCCTCCTGTTGCTGCTCCGCTCGGTGGTCGCCCCGCTGTACCTGGTCCCGGCGGTCCTCCTGGGCTTCGCCGCGACCCTGGGCTCCGCGGTGTACGTCTTCCAGGGCCTGCTGGGCGAACCCGGGGAGATCTTCCACCTGCCGATCATGCTGTACCTGTTCGTGCTGGCCATCGGAACCGACTACAACATCCTGATGACCGCACGGCTCCGCGAGGAGGCCAAGGAGGGCCACGAGCCGCGCAAGGCCGCCGCCCTGGCGGTCGAGCACGGCGGCCCGACGGTCGCCGCGGCCGGTCTGATCCTCGCCGGAACCTTCTCGGTGATGCTGCTGGCCAAGGTGTCGATGCTCCAGCAGATGGGCTTCTCCATCGCCCTGGGCATCGCCCTCTCGGCCTTCGTGATGGCGCTGTTCCTGGTCCCCGGCCTCACGGCCATGCTGGGCCACCGCGCCTGGTGGCCGGGCCACGGCGATGCACCAAAGAAGCAGCTCAGGCCATCCGACACCCGAGAGGACTACATCCCGACCGGGCGCCGCTGACACGGCACCCCACAGACGTCGGGTTGCGTGGGCCGGCCCGCAACGCCGCCCACCGGCCGGCCCACGCAACCCGACACCCTAGAAGCGCCGAAGGTCGAAGACCTTCGGCGCTTCTCCTTACCCGGACCCAAGCGCTACGAAGAAATAAAGAGCGAGCCCTCCGGCGCACGCACGACAGGCAGCCTGACCGCCAGGTTGAGAGTCAGCCTCTCCATCTCCCCCACACTCACCCGACGTAGCCCCCGCAGACCACCAAAGCAAACGAACACGCCCCAAGCCGCGCCGATCATTCATCATCGACGTCCAACCGCTCCGCCGCATCAAGCAACCATCGCGGCAGCTTACATCTGGCCGCCAATACTTCGATGCCAATGAGGCGACCGGCCTCATCGAAGTCGAGATTGATCATCCCATCAACCTTGACCGGGTCACAGGGATACACATGCGCGACCTTAATTGGTGCCGTCTGCCATCAGCACGGCGGTGCCGGGAACGAAGCTGCTGCGGCGGCATGACTTGAAGGGTTTGGACAGCAAGCGCATGGCGCGGGGCGATTTGGCGGCCAGGGCGCCTGGGATGGGGAGACCGACGATGTAGCCGATCTCATGGCCGACCCGGTAGGCCACGCTCTCGCGGTTGACTGGGATGCCGGAGATCTTCACGTCCGGCGGTTTGAGGTCCTTCGGCCGGTCGCCTTCGGGGTTATCGCCAGGTCAGAAGTGATGAGCGTGATGCGGTGAGGGGGGGTCGTGGTTGGCTCTGCGCCGGCGCGCAGGTATTAGTGGTTCGAAGAGGCGAGGAAAGCCAGAAGGTCTTGGCGGGTCACCAGGCCCTTGGGTTTGCCGTCTACGAGGACCACGGCGGCGCCCGCCTTTTCCAGGACGTCGACGGCCTTGCTGACCGGTTCACCGGAACCGATGGTCGGAAGGGGCGCCGACATGTGCCGTTCGACCGGCTCGGAAAGCCTGGCGTGCTCCTTGACGAGGATATCGAGCAGGTCGCTTTCCACCACGGACCCGACGACCTCGGCGGCCATGACCGGCGGTTCTTCCTTCATGACGGGGAGCTGGGACACCTCGTACTCCCGCATGATGGAGATGGCGGTCTGCACGCTTTCGTGCGGATGGACGTGGACGAACTCCGGCAACGTCCGCCCTTTCCGGGTGAGGACCTCGCCGACCCTGGCCTCCTCCGTGGTGGGAATGAGGAAGCCGTAGTCCGCCATCCATTCGTCGTTGAAGATTTTCGAAAGGTAGCCGCGGCCGCCGTCCGGGAGAAGGACCACGATCACGGCGTCCGGGCCGGCCTCGGCGGCGACGCGCAGCGCGGCCACGACCGCCATCCCGCAGGAGCCGCCGACCAGGAGCGCCTCCTCGCGGGCCAGCCGCCGGGTCATGTTGAAGGAGTCCTTGTCGGACACCGCGACGACGTCGTCGCAGATGTCCCGGTCGTAGGTCTCCGGCCAGATGTCCTCGCCCACGCCCTCGGTGAGGTAGGGACGTCCGCTGCCGCCGGAGTAGACCGACCCCTCCGGATCCGCGCCGATGATCTTCACTCGGCCGTCGGAGATCTCCTTGAGGTAGCGGCCCGCGCCGCTGATCGTCCCGCCGGTGCCGATGCCCGCGACGAAGTGGGTGACGCGCCCCTCCGTCTGCTCCCAGATCTCCGGGCCCGTCGTCTCGTAGTGCGACACCGGATTCTGGGGGTTCGTGTACTGGTTCGGCTTCCACGCGCCGGGGATCTCGGCGGCCAGCCGGTCCGACACCGAGTAGTAGGAGTCGGGATGCTCGGGCGACACCGCCGTCGGGCACACCACGACCTCCGCGCCGTACGCGCGCAGCACGTCGATCTTGTCCTTGGCGACCTTGTCGGGGCAGACGAAGACGCACCGGTAGCCCCGGTCCTGCGCCACGATGGCGAGGCCGACCCCGGTGTTGCCGGACGTCGGCTCGACGATCGTCCCGCCCGGCCGCAGTTCGCCGGACCGCTCCGCCGCCTCGATCATGCGGAGCGCGATCCGGTCCTTCACCGAGCCGCCCGGGTTGAGGTACTCGACCTTGGCGAGCACCTGCGCCCCCTGGCGTCCGCCGGTGACCTTGCGCAGCCGGACGAGCGGGGTGTTGCCCATCAGCTCGACGAGCGAATCATGTACCTGCACCGCGACATCCTTGTCGTTCCATTGTGCTGCTCCGGGCGTTGCGGCCCTGCTCAGCGGGTCCGGAAGGATTCCCTGCTCTCGACGGTAGCCGAGAGGGCCGTCCGCGAGCATCGGTGGGCCGAAGTGAACAGACTCTCGCTCATTGCGGGAACTTCGGGTTCGTCCGGTGGGTGTCACATGCGGGGCTTCGGCGGTGCTCTACAGGTATGGACGTCGTGGGGCAGGGTGGGAGCGCACCGGCCGCCGCGCTGCCCGTGGCCCCGTCCGGTGACGGGCACGGCGCGGTGGTCGGACGGTCCGAGCGGAAGGACGGCGGGACGGTGACGAGGCGTCCGGGGCGCGCGGCGAGGGTCGTCCGGCCCGACCTCGAAGAGGTCTTCCGCGCCGCGTATCCGCGGGTCGTCGCCGTCGCCGCGCGGGTGCTCGGCTCCCGTGACGAGGCCGAGGACGTGGCGCAGGAGGTGTTCCTGGCGTTCGCGCGTTCCTCGGTTCCGGCCGGTGAGGCGGCCGGATGGCTGTCGGTCGCCGCGGCGCACACCGCGCTGAACCATCTGCGCACCGGCCGCCGCCGCGCCTCCCGCGAGGAGGCCGCGGAGGGCGCCGCGGAAGTCTGCCCGGACATCGCCGACACCGTGGTGGCCCGGGACGAGCGGCGCCGCGTGCGGGCGGCGTTGGCGCGGCTCTCACGCCGGCAGGCGGTCGCCCTCGTGCTGCGGCACAGCGGCCTCAGCTACGCGGAGGTCGCCGCCGCCCTCGATCTTTCCCCCGGCAGCGTGGGCACCGTCGTGCGGCGCGCCGAGTCCGCTCTTCGCAAGGAGTTGAACCGTCATGCGTCATCCGAGTGACGGGACGTTGCGCCGGCTCGTCGACGAGCCGTCCGGTGTCGCCGGCGCCGACCGCGAGCACGTCGCCGGATGCGCGGTGTGCCTGTCCGGGCTGGCGGCCGCCCAGGACGACGCGACGGCCGCCGGCGCGGCGCTGGCCGCGCTGGAGACCGGGCCCCCGGTGGACGTGGACGCGGGCTGGGACCGGCTGGCCGCCGCGGTCGCCGCCGAAGGGCCGCGGCGCCCGGCCAGGACCGGTGGGAGCGGTTGGCGGACGAAGCTGCGCAACCCCGTGGTGGCGATCTTCGGGGTGGCCGCGATCATGAGCGGGGCCGGCGTGGCGGCGGCCGCGGACTGGCTGCGGGTCTTCCGCACCGAGCGGGTCGCGCCGATCATCGCGCCGCGGGCCGACCTGGTCCGGATGCCCGAGCTGTCGGCCTTCGGCGACCTGAGGGTGACCGCGGAGGCCGACCTGCGCCCGGCGACGGACGCGTCCGCCGCGCGGCGGGCCACGGGACTCCCCGTCCCGCGGGTGGACAGGTTGCCCCGCGGCGTGACGGGAGAGCCGTCCCACCGGATCGGCGGGCAGGTGAGCGCGATCTTCACGTTCTCGGTCGAGAAGACCGCGCGGACCGTCAGGGCCGCGGGCGGGACACCGCCGCCACCGCCTCCCGGCCTGGACGGCAGCAGGTTCCAACTGCGCGCCGGTCCGGGGGTCGTCGCGGTCTGGTCGCGGGGCCGCGCCATGCCGGCGCTGATCGTGGCCCGCGCGGTGGCGCCCTCCGTGTACTCCTCGGGCGTCCCGTTCGCGACGGCCCGCGACTACCTGCTGTCACTGCCCACGCTCCCGGAGAACGTCAGGTCACAGCTACGCGGTTTCGCCGGGGCCGGGACGACGCTGCCGCTGTTCGTGTCGACGGAGAAGACGAAGACGTCCACCGCCCAGGTCGGCGGGCTGCCCGCCACGGTGCTCAGAACGCGGGACGGCACGGCGGCGGGCGTGGTCTGGGTGGACGACGGCGTCGTCACCGCCGTGGCGGGCTCGCTGAGCGCGGACGAGGTGCTGTCGGTGGCGAGGGGGCTGCGATGACCCGCGACACCGGGGCGGCGGAGCGGCTGCTCGCCGACCTGCCCCCGGCACCGGCGGTGTGGTGCTCGGGGCTCCGCAAGCGGTACCGGCGGCAGGTCGCGGTCGACGACGTGTCCTTCACCGTCGGCCGCGGTGAGATCGTCGGCCTGCTCGGGCCGAACGGCGCCGGAAAGACCACCGTCATCAAGATCCTGCTCGGCCTGATCCACCCGAACGCGGGGGACGTGCTGCTGCTCGGCCGGCCCGCACGGGATCCGCGCGCCCGAGCCCGCGTCGGCTACCTGCCGGAACTGTTCCGGTACCAGCCGTGGCTCACCGCGGCCGAGGTGCTGGCCCTGCACGTCCGGCTCGCGGGCGTCACGGTGCCGGTCGCGGAGCGGCGCGAGTGCCTGGACATGGTCGGGCTCGCCGACCGCGCCGACGACCGGGTGGGCGGCTTCTCCAAGGGGATGCAGCAGCGGCTCGGGCTGGCCGTCGCGCTCGTGGCGCGCCCGGAGCTCGTCGTCCTGGACGAGCCCACCAGCGCCCTGGACCCGATCGGCCGGGCCGACGTGCGGGACCTGCTGCTGTCCCTCCGGTCCCGGCGGGTCGCCGTCCTGCTCAACTCGCATCTGATCGGCGAGGTGGAGCGGGTCTGCGACCGGGTCGTCATCCTGGACAGGGGCCGGGTCGCCGCGTCCGGCACCCTCGCCGAGCTCCTCGGCCAGCGCGAGCTGCGGCTCCGGCTGGACGGCGTGGGCGCGGACGCGGAGGCACGGCTCGCCGCCACCGGTCGCCTCACCCGCGCCGGGGACGAGTTCATCGTCGAACTGCCCGCCGACCAGGACGCCGCGCCGGGTGACGGGGCCGTCCCGAAGCTGGTGGCGGACCTGGTCGCCCTGGGTGTGCGGGTGCACGCCGTCGAGCCCGGACGGATCAGCCTCGAACGGCGGCTCCTGAACATCCTGCGCGCCGACTCCGGGGAGGACCGCCGATGACCGCCCGCACCGCGCCCACCGCGCCCACCGCGCTCACCGCGCTCACCGCGCTCACCGCGCTCACCGTTGCCGCCCTCACCCTCCGGGAGGCCGGTCGCCGGCGGGTGCTGCGCGCGCTCGCGGTGATGACGCTCATTCTGCTCGCGCTCAGCGCCTGGGGCTTCTCCCGGCTGGACGCGAACTTCGGCACGCTCACCAGCGGGGAGGCCAGGCTCGCGGCGTCCCAGGTGCTCAACCTGGTGATGTTCGGGCTGAGCCTGATCGCCGCCCTCGGCACCGCCTTCCTCGCCGGGCCCACCCTGGCCGGGGAGATCGAGTCGGGAACGGCGCTGACGATGCTGGCGCGGCCCGTCCACCGGTCGGCGGTGCTGCTCGGCAAGTGGCTGGGACTGGTGGCGTTCGGCGGCGGCTACATCACGATGACCGGGCTCACCCAGCTCCTCATCGTGTGGGTCACCACGGGCTACTGGCCGCCGCAGCCGGTGAACGGCCTGGCGCTTCTCGCCGCGCAGGCGGCCGTCCTGCTCACCCTCGCGCTGATGCTGTCCACCGTCGTCTCGCCGATGGCGTCGGGAATCGTGGCGGTCGGCCTGTTCGGCGCCACCTGGATCGCGGGCGTCGTCGGCGGGGTCGGGCACGCCCTCGGCAACGAGGGCATGGAGCGGGTCGGGACGGTGTCGCGGGTCCTGCTGCCGACGGACGGCCTCTGGCGCGGGGCCATGCGCGGGTTCCAGGATCCGGCCGTGCTGGCGCAGTTCCCGGCGTTCGACGACTTCCCGTTCCTGAGCCGGACCCCGCTCACCGCCGCCTACGTCGGCTGGACCTGCGTCTGGATCGTCCTCGTCCTCGGGCTCGCGGGGATCTCCTTCCGCCGCCGCGATCTGTGACGGGGCCGGGGGACGAAGCCGCCCGGAAAGGAGTCCGGGAAAGGCTCGGCAAAGGACCCGGAAACGGACAAGGCCGGGGCTCGTCCGGTCACCTGTGACGAGCCCCGGCCAGTCATCCGACTGACTCCCCGTACGGCCGCCGCCCGCGCTTGCGGCGGCCGTACGGTTCCGCCGTGCATCAGCGTCCGGGGTCCGCCGTCCCGGCCGCATGGGGCGAATGTCATCACCGGCTCGGGAACTCGCGGAACCGCCGCTATCAAACGTTACGTGTAATAAAACTGAAACCCGCGATATACGGGTATGTGAGGTAGCGGCTAGATTGCTGGGTGAACCACCGAGTAACATTCGAGGAGACTCGCATGCCCGAGGCAGTCATCGTCGCCACCGCGCGCTCACCGATCGGCCGCGCCTTCAAGGGATCGCTCAAGGACGTCCGGCCCGACGACCTCACCGCCCAGATCGTCACCGCCGCGATGGCCAAGGTGCCGGAGCTGGAGCCGGGCCAGATCGACGACCTGCTGCTCGGCTGCGGGCTGCCCGGCGGCGAGCAGGGCTACAACATGGCACGGGTCGTGTCCGTGCTGCTCGGTTGGGACGACGTGCCCGGCGCCACGGTCACCCGGTACTGCTCCTCCTCGTTGCAGACCACCCGGATGGCGCTGCACGCGATCAAGGCCGGTGAGGCGGACGTCATCGTCTCGGCGGGCGTCGAGACCGTCAGCCGGTTCTCCAAGGGCAGCAGCGACGGCCTGCCCGACACGCAGAACCCGCTGTTCGCCGACGCGCAGGCGCGCACGGCCAGGGCGGGCGAAGGCGGATCGCCCGTGTGGCACGATCCACGCGAGGACGGCGCCCTCCCCGACATCTACATCGCGATGGGTCAGACCGCGGAGAACGTGGCGGGCGCACGCGGCGTCTCCCGGCAGGCGCAGGACGAGTTCGGCGTGCGGTCGCAGAACCTCGCGGAGAAGGCGCTCGCCAACGGGTTCTGGGAGACGGACATCACGCCGGTGACGCTGCCGGACGGCACCGTCCTCGCCAAGGACGACGGGCCGCGTCCCGGGACGACCTACGAGAAGGTCGCGCAGCTCCAGCCGGTCTTCCGCCCGGACGGGACGGTCACCGCGGGCAACTGTTGCCCGCTGAACGACGGCGCCGCCGCGGTCATCGTCATGAGCGACACGAAGGCCGCCGAACTCGGCATCACCCCGCTGGCCCGGATCGTGTCGACGGGCGTCACCGGCCTGTCCCCCGAGATCATGGGGCTCGGCCCGGTCGAGGCGTCCCGCCGGGCGCTCGCGAAGGCCGGCATGACGATCGACGACATCGATCTCGTCGAGATCAATGAGGCGTTCGCGGCGCAGGTGCTGCCGTCCGCCGAGGACCTCGGTGTCGACATCGACAGGCTGAACGTGAACGGCGGCGCGATCGCGGTCGGCCACCCGTTCGGCATGACCGGCGCCCGCATCACCTCCACGCTCCTCAACGGCCTGAAGTTCCACGACAAGCAGTTCGGGCTGGAGACGATGTGCGTCGGCGGCGGCCAGGGCATGGCGATGGTGGTGGAGCGCCTCTCCTAGACGGTGCGCCGGCATCGGGGGGCGTCGGAAGACGCGGGAGACGGCGGGAGGCGTTGGGAAGGCCTCTGTGGCGGGCCGTCCACTTGACAGGGCGGCGACCTGCGCGTTTCCGGAGGACATCCCCGTTATAAATGATCTACGTTGCGTAAAAGATAGGTCCCCGTTAGGGGGTTGTCACATCCGGACTCGTGTTGCAGAGTCAGCAGGAAGAGCCCCGCGACCTGGAGGTGCCAATTGTCACTGAACCACTCGCCGGAGACGCACAGCAAGCTGATCGCCCGCATTCCGCAAGTCACAGGACGTGACATCCCCGAGTGGTTCACCGCCATCGAGAACGGCCCGTCGTTCACCCGCTGCGAGGAGCGCAGCTCCTGGCTGGCCGAAGAGCACAACCTCTCCCACGGATACGCGGCGGCGCTGGTACGCGAGCACGAGCGCACCCGCCGCGCGAGGCACTACTGAGCTTTCGCTCCACGCGTCCCGCCTGACGGCGGGACCATCATGGCCTTCATAGCGAACTTCACATGGACCCGGTGGGATCCCGCCAACGGATGCCCCCGCCGTCGTGCCGCCACGCCGCGCCACGACTCTGGCGCAGAGATCCCACAGTGATCAGCCCCACGCCACCGGCGCGGGGCTGATCATTGACGTCGGGGTCATCGACGTCGGGGTCGTCGCTGTAGGGATCATCGCGGTCGGGGACACGCCGCCCTCACCGGGCCGGGCACACCACGGAACGCGACTCGTTCATTCCGTCGCTCCTGTAACACGAGCCCGAACTCAACAACATTTCACCACAATGCCGGTTTTTTTGTGACTTCCCGGTTTCGTCTTCCCGAGCATCCGGCACGGGAGCGAGAAATCGGTGTTCCGGCGCCCCTGACAGAAGCGCCGGCCGACCGTTGGGTGCCCCTGGTCGGACTCGAACCGACACGTTGGCTCTTTTAGGGAGCCCGCCTCTGCCATTGGGCTACAGGGGCGGCGCAATCATATCGAGTGAACTGCCCGCCCCGGTGGGCCCTTACGTGGTGATCGTGGGGGTGTGGGCGTGGCGGTTCCGGCGAATGGCGGGCGTCCCACGTCCGTCGATCTGTACGATTTCGCAGGCCAGAGCCGTTGCGGCGACGGAGAACGGCCGGACGCGCACCCGGCCGGGTCCGGCCAGCTCCGGGCATTCGACGCCCAAGTATGCGGGGTGCCTTCGTCATATGTTCGCGCGGTGACTCCGTGCCGCATTCGCGGTGTGCGCGCCGTCGGGCAGGGGTGGTCGGACGGGCCGGACGGCGCCCACCTCCGCCCCGCGGGGGCGTCCCCTCGGCGCATCCACGGAAAGCAGGTCGGCGATGCGGTTCGGCTCAGTCCCCTACGGCTCGGGCGCCTTCATCTCACGCCGGCGTCTCCATCGCGCGGTACGGGGGCCTGCGGTCACGTGTCGTGCTGGCGTCCGGCCGCGAGTTCGAACTCCTGGCGCGGCCATTCCAGCTCACCCAGGGAGACGATCTCGCGCCGGAAGAACATCGCCAGCGTCCAGTCCATGGTGATCCGGAACTTCCGATTTATCGTCGGCATCCGCGACAAATGGTAGGTCCGGTGCATGAACCAGGCGGGAAGGCCGCGCAACTTCACCCCGTAGACGTTCGCCACGCCTTTGTGCAGGCCGAGGCCTGCCACCGAGCCGACATAACCATGCACATACGGTTTTCGCGGCTTTCCGCGCAGATCCGCCACGATGTTGTCGCCCAAACGTTTGGCCTGCCGGACCGCGTGTTGCGCGTTGGGCGCGGTGAAGTCACCGGTATCGGTGAGATCGGGAACGGCGGCGTTGTCGCCCGCCGTGTAGACGCCGTCCAGCCCCTCGACGGTCAATTCCGCGGTCGCTTTGACGCGTCCCCTCTCGTCCAGGGGAAGGTCGCTGTCCTTGACGACGGGGTGCGGTTTCACCCCGGCGGTCCACACGAGCGTCCCGGCGTCGAACTCCTCCCCGTCGCTCAGCACGATGCGCCGGTTCTCGGCGGACTTCAGCAACGTCTCCAGCTTGACCTCGATGCCCCGGCGGCGCAGCGCCTCGGCGGTCCAGCGCCCCATCTCCGGCCCCACCTCGGGCAGGATCCGGTCGGTCGCCTCGACCATCAGCCAGCGCATCTCCCGTTCGTCGAGCGTCGGGTACGCCTTGAGGGCGTCCCGCGCCATGTCCTCGAGCTCCGCCATCGCCTCGACGCCCGCGAACCCGGCGCCGACGAACACGAACGTCAGCGCACGCCTCCTGACCTGCTCGTCGTCCAGGTTGGACGCCGCGATGTCGAGCTGATGCAGGACGTGGTTGCGCAGGAAGATCGCTTCCTCGATGGTCTTGAAGCCGATCCCGCAGTCGGCGAGGCCCGGGATCGGCAGCGTCCGCGAGACGGACCCGAGGGCGACGACGAGCATGTCGTAGCCGACCATCCGTTCGGGGACGCCCGCGGTCTGCGAGCCCGCGGGTCGGACCGTGAGGCTCCTGGACGCGTGGTCGATGCGCGTCACGAAGCCGTTCAGGATCCGGCACCGGCCGAGCACCTGCCGCAACGGCGCCACGACATGGCGCGGCTCAAGGTTCCCCGCCGCGGCCTCGGGGAGGAACGGCTGGTAGGTCATGTACGACTGGGGGTCGATGACGGTGATGACGACCTCACCACCGCGCAACTCGCGGCGCAGCCTCTTCTGCAGGCGCAACGCCGTGTACATGCCGACGTACCCGCCGCCGACGATCACGATGTGCTTCGCGGATCCGCGCTCAGAGGCCATGTGCGAAGCGGTACCCGCCTAGGACATACTCACGCACTTGCCCCATACCGCGAACTTCTTCGTCCAGCACTGCATCTCACCCGACGAAGCACCAGAAAGACGCGGGACAGGGCCGAACGGGGGCGCCAAGCGGCCGTGGACGGCGAGCCGGGCGGGGTCGGCCCGACCGCCCCGGCCGCTTGGCCAAGGCCCTGCCCCACGCCCGCCCATGCTGGAGAGCATTCCCGACATTCCGGGTCGGCCCGGCACAGCGGGCCTGATTGCCGGCTAGCGGTGGTCGCGGGCGCGGGTGAGGACGGCGTCCAGCATGTCCTCGGTGACACGACCGGTGAAGGTGTTCTGCTGGCTCGGGTGGTAGCAGCCCAGCATCAGCACGGGCCCCGACGCGCCGTCCCGCGCGGACGGCGGTGGCGCCAGCTCGACCTCGGCGCCGTGGCCGAACTTCGGCCGGGGACGCGGCAGCCCGTACCCGGCGTGTTTCAGCGCGGGCCACACGCCCTGCCAGGCGAACCCGCCGAGACACACGACGCAGCGCACGCTCGCCGCGACCAGTTCGACCTCGCGGGCCAGCCACGGCAGGCACGTCGTGCGTTCGAGCGGCGTCGGCTTGTTGTCGGGGGGCGCGCACCGGACGGTCGCCGCCATCCGCGCGCCGATCAGCCGTTGCCCGTCGCCCGCGTGGACGCTGGTCGGCAGCGCGGCGAGCCCCACCCGGTGCAGGGACGCGAACAGCCAGTCGCCGGACCGGTCCCCGGTGAAGATCCGCCCGGTGCGGTTGCCGCCGTGCGCGGCGGGCGCGAGCCCGACGATCAGGATCCGCGGCTCCGGGTCGCCCCATCCGGCGACGGGCCGGCCCCAGTAGTCCTCGTCGGCGAACGCCCTGCGCCGCTGGACGGCGACCTTCTCCCGCCATTCGACGAGCCGGTCGCACGCCCGGCACACCGACTGCCGGGCGCACAGCCCGTCGAGATCGGGAGCCTTGGCGGCCAGCTCGACGACGTCGCCGGTGCCGTGCGCGACGGGCGTTCCGGGGGTCGCGGGGTCTTCCGGCCATCCGGATCCGGGCGGTACGAACGGGGCGTTGCCGGGCGTCATACCATCGATCGTCGCACGCCACAGGCGGTGGCCGGGTTCCGCCCATCTCTCTGCACAGCCGCTCCCGGTCGGTACGATGCGTTCGCCGGTCGGGCAGACGGGGTGCCCGGCGCAGGGTGAAGCGGAGGCAGGAAGTGTCGCAACCGGGCTGGTATCCAGACCCCTACGGCACGGGGAGCCTGCGCTGGTGGGACGGAGAGAACTGGACGGAACGCCTCAACCCTGAGCCGTCCCGTCCACCGCGGCTGCGCCTTCCCGCGCGGGAGCAGCGACCGCGGGAGGAGTACGAGGAGCCCCGGCGCGAAACGCAGCGGGACACCCGGTACGGGACGCCCTACGCGGCGCCGCACCCCCGGCAGACGTGGGAGGCCGGTCCGGCCGTCCAACCGTTGGACGTGAACGTCCGCGACCTGCACCTGTACGCCGACGAGCGGTTCGTGGCGTACGGGAACGCGTCGCTCGCGTGGCCGCATGTGGAGTGGGTGGCGTACTGGGCGGCGGAGCGACCGGCCGGTTCCGGCCGCGCCCCGGCCCACCAATGGATCTTCCAGGCGGGACGGTTCCCGTTCCGGGGCGGTCCGCGCGTCGAGGTGGTCATCGAACGGGACGGGCTCGGCGCGAAGGACGAGCCGGAGCAGGTGTGGGGGCGCCTGATCCAACTGTGCCAGGAGTTCGCGGAGCGGCGGCTGGTGGAGGAACTGGCGAGACGGGTCCGCGCCGGTGAGTCGGTGGACGTCGCGCAGGGCCTGACCGTGCACCCGGGCGGCGTCCGCGGCAACCGCGTGTCGCTGAGCTGGTCGGCCATCTCCGGCGCGACGGTCGACGGCGGACGCGTCTGGATCCAGCAGACCAACAGCGCCGCGCCGGTGCTCTACGTCCCGCAGCAGAACCCGAACGCGGTGCTGATCCCCGCCCTGGTGTCCCAGCTCAGACGGTGAGGAACGAGCCCCGGTTCAGACGAGGGACCAGGCGAGACCGTCCAGGATGTCGTGCTCGCTGACCACGACCGCGCCGAACCCGTACTCCCGCATGATCCGGTCCAGGATCAGCGCGCCCGCGCCGATCACGTCGACCCGTCCCGGGTGCATGACGCCGATCTCGGCGCGCTCGGCGCGGGTCGCGTGCAGCAGCCGCCGCGTCACCTCGTGGACCTGGGCGGCGGTGATGCGGGACAGGTGGATGCGGGACGAGTCGTACTCCGGCAGGTCCAGCGCGATGCCTGCGACCGTGGTGACGGACCCGGCGAGCCCGACGAGCGTGCGCGCCTCGTGGACCGGCACGGTCTCGCGGACGGTGGCGAGGGCCGCGTCGATGTCGGCGGCGGCGCCGGAGATCTGGGACGGCGACGGCGGGTCACCGTCCTTCAGGTGCCGTTCGGTCATCCGCACGCAGCCGATGTCGATGGAGCGGGCGGCGTCGGCGGTGGAACTGCCGACGACGAACTCGGTGGAACCGCCGCCGATGTCGACGACCAGGTAGGGGCGGGCGGGCCGCAGCGCCGCCAGTTCCCGGGTCGCGCCGAGGAACGACAGCTCGGCCTCCTCGTCCCCGCTGATCACCTCGGGCACGACACCGAAGATGTCGACGACGCCGCTGACGAAGTCGGCCCGGTTCTCGGCGTCGCGGGTGGCGCTGGTCGCCACGACCCGGGTCTTGATCGGGCCGTGGCCGGTCCCGTGCCGGTCGATCAGCCCGGCGTAGCCGCGCATGGCGGTGAACGTCCGTTCCAGCGCGGCGGGCGACAGCCGTCCGGTCTCGTCGACGCCCTCCCCCAGCCGGACAATCTCCATCCGGCGTTCGACGTCGGTCAGCGTCCCGCCGCCCTCACCCGGCGCGATGTCGGCGATCAGCAGCCGGACGGAGTTCGTCCCGCAGTCGACGGCGGCGACACGCGTCACCGTTCCTCCCCTGGTTCCGCCTCGCTGGTTTCTCGATCACTTGTTTCCGGGTCGACGTGGACGCAGGGCCCGGAACGCCACCATTCGGGCAAGGCGTCCAGCCCCTCCCGGCCGAACGGGTTGGCGCCGGGCACGGCGAGTTCGTGGGCGATGAGGGCGTGCAGGCATTTGACGCGCTCCGGCATGCCGCCCGCGCTCTGCATGCCCTCGGGCAGCGGCTCGATCCCCTCGTCGCGGGCCGCCTCGTCGCGCCGCCGCAGGTAGTCCTCGTGGGCGGCGGTGTAGCGGGCCGCCAGCGCCGGGTCGTCCGCGAGCCTGGCCTGCATCTCCCGCATGATCCCGCTGCCTTCGACCGTTCCGATGGCGGACGCGGCCTTCGGGCACGTCAGGTAGAACAGCGTGGGGAACGGCGTCCCGTCCGGCAGCCGCGGCGCCGTCTCGACGACGGCGGGCAGCCCGCACGGGCAGCGGCTCGCCACCCGGCGCAGGCCGCGCGGTGGCCGCCCGAGCTGGGCCGCGACCGCGGCCGTGTCATGTGCTCCGATCATGACGTCCCCACCCGGACACTCCCGAAAATCCGCCCTCGAACGACGCGTTCCCGCACCGCCCCTCCGACATCCCCTCCGGCGGACGCGTCAGCGCGGTCGGTCGGCCGCCTCCACCGACCGCCACAGCGTCTCGTACCAGGGCGGCCTGCTGGTCGGTCCGCCCCTGCGGGCCTGGCGCCCGTCGTCCGGACCGTCGTCCATGACGATGTAGCACTTGACGTCAGGACGGCAGTAATGGAGCCTTCGCGTCGCCTCACGCTCAATGTACGACTTTTCACCGAGTTGTTGCTTGCGTTGGGCAAGGATCTCGACCTGCCGCCGGGCGGCGGCCTCCTGCCGGCGAAGGTCGGCGATCTCCTTGCGCTGGGCGATGTACTCCCGGACGGGGTAGGCGAGGCTCAGCGCGATGGCGCACACCACCACGGCGAGGATGGCGGCACGGCTGGTCAGCGCCGGATTGCCCCGCTGCGCGCCCTCCCCGCGACCGGACCCGCCCCCGGCCCTGTCCCCGGTTCTGGCCGCGGCCCTGCCCTCGGAGCCGTCCTTGGCGCCCTTCTTTGCCCTGTCCTCAGCCATGTGTCCCCTGCCTGGTCGAACGGAGTCGCGGGAGCCCGGGTCGCGGACGAGGTCGTCCGTCCGCGACCCGACGACCCGAGGCCCGGCTCACGGATCCGGTCGGTCAGCCCTGGGCGTTGAAGCGCGGGAACGCCGCGGCGCCGGCGTAGCGTGCGGCGTCGTCGAGCAGTTCCTCGATGCGCAGGAGCTGGTTGTACTTGGCGACGCGGTCGCTGCGGGCGGGCGCGCCGGTCTTGATCTGGCCGCAGTTGGTGGCGACGGCCAGGTCGGCGATCGTGGTGTCCTCCGTCTCGCCGGACCGGTGGCTCATCATGCAGCGGTACCCGCTGGTCTGCGCGAGCGAGACGGCGTCGAGGGTCTCGCTGAGCGTGCCGATCTGGTTGACCTTGACCAGCAGCGCGTTCGCGGCGCGGGCCCCGATGCCGCGGGCCAGCCGCTCGGGGTTGGTGACGAACAGGTCGTCGCCGACGATCTGCACGCGGTCGCCTACGGCGGCGGTGAGGCCCTCCCAGCCCGGCCAGTCCTCCTCGTCGAGGGGGTCCTCGATGGAGACCAGCGGGTACTCGGTGATCAGCGCGCCGTAGTAGGCGGCCATGTCGTCGCTGGAGCGCTTGACGCCCTCGAAGGTGTACTGGCCGTCGGAGTGGAACTCGGTGGCGGCGACGTCGAGGGCGAGCGCGATGTCGCGTCCGGGGACGAAGCCCGCCTTGCCGATCGCCTCCATGATCAGGTCGAGGGCCTCGCGGTTGCTCGGCAGGTCCGGCGCGAAGCCGCCCTCGTCGCCGAGCCCGGTGGCCAGGCCCTTGGACTTCAGCACCGACTTCAGGGCGTGGTAGGTCTCGGCGCCCCAGCGCAGCGCCTCCGCGAAGGTGGCCGCGCCGATCGGCGCGATCATGAACTCCTGGACGTCGACGTTGGTGTCGGCGTGCGCGCCGCCGTTCAGTATGTTCATCATCGGGACGGGCAGCAGATGCGCGTTGGGGCCGCCGACATAGCGGAACAGCGGCAGGCCCGCGGAGTCGGCGGCGGCCTTGGCGACGGCCAGGCTGACGCCGAGGATCGCGTTGGCGCCGAGCGCCGACTTGGCCGGGGTGCCGTCCAGGTCGATCAGGAGCTGGTCGATCAGCCGCTGGTCGGACGCCGGGTAGCCGACGAGCTTCTCGTCGATGGTCTCGTTGACGGCCTTGACGGCGTTCCGGACGCCCTTGCCGCCGTAGCGCTCTCCGCCGTCCCGCAGTTCGACGGCCTCGAACTGGCCGGTGGAGGCCCCGCTCGGCACGGCGGCGTGCGCCTCGGTCCCATCGGCGAGCAGGACCTCGACCTCGACGGTCGGATTGCCGCGAGAGTCCAGGATCTCCCTGGCGAGTACGGCCTCGATCGACGACACGGGGAACCCCCTGAAGAGCGATATGACCGGATGCGGATCTGTCACATCCGTGCGGTTCTGTGCAGCCACCGAGCCTATCGGCGCGGCCCCCGCGCCGCCCAACTGGCTCGCCGCTCCCGGCCCGCGGGCCCGCCGGCCGACGCGTCGCGGGCCACGCGACCGGACCCGGGTGAACGATCTTTTACCTGTCCAGCACGGTCGTGTTTGCCCTGTTCCGGCAAGAAAAACCGGGTACTGCCAGGAACAGTTCCGGGAGGTCGCCATACGTGTCCGACCCACCCAGTCCAGTGGTCGCGATGACGGTTCTCGTGGGCCGAGCCCCCGCCTGACCCGATGGCTCTGGCGGACCGCGCTGCGCCACCCGGAACTGCGTGTACGGGTCACGCTCGTGGCCGTGCTGGTCGCCCTCGTCCTGTTCACGGCGATGTCACTGCTGGTACTGGCGGGCGGCCGGGAGCAGGCCAACACCGAGGCCGTCCAGGACATCTCCCAGGAAGGCCGCCGGGTGGCGGTCGCGATCAACAACGGCACCCTGGGACCCGAGATCGGCGGCTCGGGCGGCGAGTTGCTCCAGGTCGTGGACGAGCAGGGACGGGTGGTCGCGGCCTCTCCCCGGATGCGCGGGCGCGCGCCGGTGCGGTTCCCGCCGCCCGTGCCGACGGACGATCGCCGGGAGGGCAGCAGCTGCGACGTCGACGCGCCCGGCGGGTCCTGCTTCCTGATCGTCGAGTACCGCGTGGACACCGGGACGTCCACCCGGTACGTCTTCGCTCTGACACCCGAACCGGGGCTGCTGCCGCAGCCGAAGCTCGCCCTGCTGCTGTTGTTGGGCACCCTGGCGGGCACCCTGCTCGTCGGCTACGGAACCTGGCGGTCGGTGGGCCGCACGCTGCGTCCGGTCGACGAGATCCGCCGCGAACTGGACGAGATCACCGCGACGGACCTGGAGCGCCGGGTGCCCGAGCCGTCCCGGCTCGACGAGGTGGGAAGGCTCGCGCGGAGCATCAACGCGACGCTCGACCGGCTGGAACGCGCGGTCGCCCGGCAGCGCGCCTTCGTGGTCGACGTGTCCCACGAGCTGCGCAGCCCGCTCGCCGCGCTGCGGATGGAGCTGGAGCTGGCGCTGTCGGACCCCGACGACACCGACCTGCCGGAGGCGCTCCGGGCCATCCTCGCCAACACCGACCGGCTGACGGCGGTGGTGGACGACATGCGGGCGCTGACCCGCCTCACCGCCGACCGGAACTTCCCGCGCGAGGAGGTGGACCTGACCGAGCTCGCCGACGAGGAGGTGCTGCGCCGCCCGCTCCGCACCCAGGTGACGGTCCTGGCCGAGGGGGCGGTGACGGTGAACGGCGGCCGCCGCGAACTGGCCCGGCTGCTGACGAACCTGATCGACAACGCCGACCGGCACGCGGCCTCGGAGGTGACGGTGATCCTGGGCACGGAGGAGAACCCGCCGACCGCCGTGGTGGAGGTGATCGACGACGGGACCGGTGTCGCGCCCGAGGACCGGGAGCGGGTGTTCGAACGGTTCGCGCGGCTCGCGGAGGGCCGTCACCGCGACGCCGGAGGCACCGGGCTCGGTCTCGCCATCTCCCGGGACATCGCCGAGGCGCACGACGGCTCGCTCGTCCTCACCGACCGTCTCGACGGCTCTCCCGGCGCCCGTTTCGTCCTACGCCTGCCCCGCTGACCCGCAGGTCAACGGGGCCCGCCGGTGACGGGGCCCGTGATGGTGGACGGACCGCTCAGTCCTCCCCGAGTTCGACGCGAAGGCGTTCGCGCTCGTACTCCAGCAGTTCGATCTGGCCCTCCAGCTCCTCCCGGGCGGCGAGGTACTGGCCGGAGTCGACGTTGTCACCGGCGTCGCCGGACGGCGGGGTGAGGTCGGCGCGCAACCGGTCGAGGGACTCGTCGATGTCACGGAGCCGGGTGCGGCGGTCGTCCTCGTCCCGCCCGCCCATACTGCTCTGATTCATGTGAATTCCTCCCGTGGGGCTGCATGCCCGTAACGGGACGAAATAGTGCTCGCCGGACGCGGATCGAAACCGATATCAGAGGCGGATCACGGTCCTGCCGCGTGCGCCGCCCACCCGGTTGACGGCGAGGGCGTCCGGCGTGTCCTCCAGCGGGACCTCGCGTTCGACGCGGACGCGCAGGTCGCCCGCGTCGATGAGATCGGACAGCCGCTCCAGCGCGGCGGCGGAGGGCCGGTCGTCCAGGTTGACGGCGCGCAGCCCCTTGGCCTCCATGGAGTCGGGGTGCACGGCCCAGACCGCGCTGAGGTACGTCCCGCCGGGCCGCAGAAGCCGCGCGAGGTTCTCGGTGGTGGAGGTGTCGCCGACCAGGTCGAGGACGGCGTCGATCCCGTCGTCGTGGACGGCCAGCACCTTGGCGTTGAGTTCGCTCAGGGAGCGGTCGCCGTGCGAGTACTCGACGGTCTCGTCCGCGCCGAGGCGCCGCATCGTGCCGGCCATGTCGGCGCGGGCGGTGGCGATGACCTTGACGCCCGCGAGGGACGCGAGCCGCACCAGGCACTGCCCGACGCCGCCGGTCGCGCCCACGACGAGCACGGTCTGCCCGGCGTCGACCCGCGCCTGCTCCAGCATCGCGAGCGCCGCCGAACCCGCGGTCGGCACCGCGGCGGCCTCGGTGTAGATCATCCCGTCGGGGATTCTGGCGACCGGGCCGTCCTCCCGGACGATCGCGTACTCGGCGAACGCGCCGAGGCCCCGCTCCGGCGCGGCGAGGATCCCGTAGACCTGTTCGCCGTGCCGCAGCCGGGTCACGCCCTCGCCGACCTCGTCCACGACGCCCGCGCCGTCCTGGCCGAGGATCAGCGGGAACGACGCGTCGACGGAGTCCTTCAGCATGCCGTCGGCGAGTTTCCAGTCGAGCGGGCTGAGCCCCGCCGCGATGACCTTCACCAGGATCTCTCCGGGCCCCGGCACCGGACGCGGTAGGTACATCGGCGCCGGTGTGGCACCGTACTCGGACACGGCGATGGCTCGCATGACGATCGTCCCCCCGATCGGATTTCCGCAAGATCTGCGCAGGTCAACACCCGATCGTTGATCTACCCGCCGTCCGGATGATCACACGGCGAGGTTCCGTGGCGCGGGTCGCACGGGCGGGAGAAGGCGGGCTGAACCGGGTCAGCCCGGGGCCTGTTGCCCGCCCTCGCCGGGCAGGGCCGGGAAGGTCGGCGGCGGGGTGATCGGCGGGATCGGCGGGATCGGCGGCAGCGGATCGCCGTCGCGCGGGCCCGGCCCCGTGCTGACGCGCAGCGTCACGGTCTCGCCCGGTTCCACGGAGCCGGGGCCGGGTGTCATCTCCGCGACGCTGCCCCTGGCGAACTCGCGGGACTTGACGGGCCTGCCCACGCGGACCTTGAACTCGGCGGCGCGGAGCCGCTTGACGGCCTCGTCCAGCTTCAGGCCGCGCACGTCGAGCAGCTTGACCTTCTCCTCGCCCGACCCCTCGCTGAAGAAGTGGGACGGCGGACGGCGGAACGAGGACGCGGGCGTGTCCGACAGCGCGCCGAGCATGCTCTGCCTCCAGATCGGCGCGGGGATCGTCGCGCCGAACACGGCGCCGTAGCAGCGGCCGTCCATGCACAGGCTGTCCATCGGGTACTTGTAGCCGCCGCGGGGGTCGCCGACCCACACGGCCGCGGCGAGCTCCGGCGTGTACCCGGCGAACCAGGCGGCGGAGTAGTCGTCGACCGTGCCGGTCTTGCCCGCGGCGTCACGGCCGAGGCCCATGCCGCGCGCCGTGCCCTTGGTGAGGACGCCGGTCAGCACGTGGTTGACGGCGTCGGCGACGCCCTTGTCCATGGCCTGCCGGCACTCGCGCGGCGGGACCTCCAACTCCTCGCCGGCCGCGTTGGTGATCTTCTTGATGGCGATCGGCGCGCAGTACTTGCCGCGGGCGCCGAACGCCGCGTACGCCGCCGCGAGCCGCAGCGGGGAGACGGGGTTGGACCCGAGCGTGAACGACGGGACCTCCTCCAGCGGCTTGCCGCTGGCCTGCCGCATCCCGAGCTTCTCCGCCATCTTGACCGAGTCGCAGAGGCCGACCTCCTTCTCCAGGGCGAGGAAAAAGGTGTTGACGGAGTGTTGGGTGCCGGTGACGAGGCTGAACTTCTTGCCGCCCTCACCGTCGGCGGCGTTGCCCAGCGCCTTGGACGGGTCGCCGACGCGCTCGCCGTCGCAGTTGCGGTAACCGACGGGCGTGTACTTGCGCGGCGCGAACAGGCGGGTGCCGAACGGCATGCCCTCGTCCAGGGCGGCGGCCAGCGTGAACGCCTTGAACGTGGACCCGGCCTGCATGCCGATGCTGGAGCCGTGGCTGGCGTCGGCGGCGAAGTTGATCCAGGTCTTGCCACGCTCCTTGTCGGGGCCGAGCCTACGGTCGACGACCATCGCCTTGATCTCGCCCGTGCCCGGCTCCACCATCACCTCCGCCGCGGCCTTGCCCGCGGAGTTCTTGGGTGGGACGTGCGCGTCCACCGCGCGCTGCGCGGCCTTCTGCGCGCGCCGGTCCATGGTGGTGCGGATGGTGAGCCCGCCGCGTTTGAGCAGCTTCTCCCGGACGTCCGGCGTCTGGCCGAACACCGGGTTCGTCAGGATCTCCCGCTGCACGTAGTCGCAGAAGAACGGCGCCTCGCTCGACACGCAGCCGCTCTTGACGTCGTCGACCTTCAGCCTGATCGGCAGGTTCGCGGTGGCGTCCGCCGTGGCGCGGTCGATCCAGCCGAGGTCGGCCATCCGTTTCAGGACGACGTTGCGGCGGTCGCGGGCTGCGGTCGGATGCTGGGTCGGGTCGTAGGCGTACGGGTAGCGGATGATGCCGGCGAGCAGCGCCGCCTCGGCGAGGTTCAGCTCGGACGCGTGCTTGGAGAAGTAGTGCCGGGAGGCCGCCTCGACGCCGTAGGCGCCGTCGCCGTAGTAGGCGATGTTGAGGTAGCGGCGCAGGATCTCGTCCTTGGTGAACCGCTTCTCCAGCGCGACCGCGTACCGCAGTTCCCGGATCTTGCGCGCCGCGGAGACCTCCTGGGCCTCCCTCCGCTCGGCGTCCGACTCGGCCTGGGTGATCAGCAGGTTCTTGACGTACTGCTGGGTCAGGCCGGAGCCGCCCTGCGTGACCTGACCGCTGCCGAGGTTGCTCAGGAACGCCCGGAGCGTGCCCTGGGCGTCGATGGCGCCGTGGTCGTAGAAACGGCTGTCCTCGATGGCCAGCACCGCGATACGGAGAACGGGAGCGATCTGCGACAGGGGGACGTCCACCCGGTTCTGGTAGAAGAACGTGGCGATGGTGCGCCCGCCCGCGTCGAGGATCCTGGACCGCTGCGGGACGCCGGAGGTGGTTAAGCCCTCGGGCTCGGACCGGAACCAGCGCGCCGCGTCGCGTGCGCCGATGCCCGCCGCGCACGTGGTGGGGAGCAGGACGAGCGCGACGAGGAGCCCCGACAGGCCGCTGAGCGTGCTCAGGCCCCGGAACGCCCGCGCCCGCTCGCGGCGGGAGGTGGAGGGAGCGAAGAAACGACGGCGGGAGCGGCGGGAGGAGCGAGGGCGCGCCGAGAACGGGACGCCCGGTCCTACTTCGGGGTCCCCGGAATCATCATCAACCCCAGCTGACACGCGCTCAGAGTAGACGTGCCACCGCGGCCGTACCACCCCATCGGCGTTTTTTCGGACGATACCTCGCGAATCAGACTCGCCGGGGTTCCCGTTTCCGCTGGTCTCACGGGTTTCGCCGTTGCCGTTGCTCCCACGCCCGGACACGATCGCGGAATACCCGGGAGACCGCCCGCAACTCCGCCTCGGCGTCCACGCCCCGCTCCGCCGCCTCGCCGACGAGAGCGAAGAGCCGCGCGCCCACCTCGCTCCCGGAGCCCCGCTCACCGTCCGCGCCCGGCTCGCGCGCCGCGGGCTCGTCCGCGAGATCGTCCGCGGGCTCGTCCCCGCGCTCGGCCGTGAGGTTCTCCGCGAGGTCGGCGGGGGCGTTCAGGCGCGCGGCGCGGCGCCGGAGCTGCGCGGCGAGCGACAGCGCGGGCTGCCCCATCGGAACGCCGTCCAGCGCCGACGCGTCCTCGCCGCTCTTCTCCGCCCGCTCGGCCGCCTTGATCTGCTCCCAGTTGGCGTTGACCTCGTCGGCGCCGGAGACGGTCACGTCCCCGAACACGTGCGGATGGCGCCGGACGAGCTTGTCGACGATCGCGCCCGCCACATCGTCGATCGTGAACGCGGTCTCGTCGTCGCGCTCGGCCGCGACCACCGAGTGGAACGCCACCTGCATCAGCACGTCGCCGAGTTCCTCGCGCAGCGCGCCGTGGTCGCCCGACTCGATCGTGTCGAGGACCTCGTACGCCTCCTCCAGCAGGTACGGGACGAGGGTCGCGTGGGTCTGCTTACGGTCCCACGGGCATTCGCGGCGCAGCGTGTCCATCACCGAGACGAGATCGAGGAGCCGCGCGCCGGGCAGGTCGTACGAGCCGTGCAGCACCTCCACGTCCGGCGACCCGCCGCCCGTGTCGGTGACGGTGGCCTCGACCACGAGGCGGCCGATCTCGCGCATCAACGCCTCGTCGCCGTCCGGCGCGGCGACCCACAGGACGTCCGCGCGGCGCGCGTCCGCGACCAGCCGGGCCGGGTCGGGCTCGTCCACGACCTCGGGGACGATCCCGGCGTCGCGCAGGGACGGCAGCAGCGGATGCCCCGCCCGGATCCCGACCGTGGACGCCGACCGGAGCGCGTCCCAGGCGCGCCAGGTCAGCAGGCCCGGCGCCACCCGGTGCGTGGTCGCGAGCAGTGTCAGGCTCATGCGCCTCAGATACCCGAATCGGGGCTGGACAGCCGGTACCGGACGGGCCCGACCCCGACCTCGCGCGGGTCGTAGCCCCCGTACCGGGGGTTGACCTCGATGTCCATGGCGCCCGCGGTCCCGCGGAACAGCTGCGCCCACCGCATCCCCGCCTGCCGCACCGCCATCTGCGTGGCGACGAGCCGGGCCAGGTCACGGGTGTGCCGGCGGGGCAGCCCGCTGGCGAGCGTGATCGACTCGGCGCCGCCCCGCACCGTCGGCGGACGGCCCATGATCCGGTTGGCGTCCCGGTCGAGCAGGGCGACCGCCTGGTCGACCTGTGTTCCGGTGACCTTCACCCCGGCCCGCTCGGCCGCCTCCTCCGCGACCCGGAAGTTGATCAGCAGGGTGAGCGCGCCCCGCAGGTCGGAGTCGGACTCGCCGGCGAGCTGCGGCGCCGGATCGCCGGGGTTGGCGCGCAGCTGGTTGGCCACCGGGTCCGCGCGGAACTGCTCGCGCCAGTCGCGGACGGTCTGGCTGAGCGTGGTGACGGTGATGCGGTCGTCGTCCACGAGCGCGGCGGCTCCGACCTTGGGGGAGCTCCCGCAACCGGTCAGCGCGACCGTGGCGACCAGGGCGGCCGCCACGATTTTCGCCGACTTGCCGGGCACGGACTTACCGGGCACGGAATCCTCGTCTCATCGTGATCAACTGGAATTTCGCGCCAGACTACCGGCTGGCGGGGGCGGGTGCCGCCGCCGGGAACAGCGCCTCGACGAGGTCCGTCGCCCAGCGCAGCAGCTCCTGGTCGCGCAGCGGACGGCCGCCGATCGCCTCGGTCTTCGGCGCCGGGACGAGCAGCGTGTCGGTCGCCGGCTTCAGGATGCTCTTCGGGTACAGCCGTTGCAGCCTGACCTGCTTCGAGTCGGGCAGGCGCACCGGCGTGAACTTGATGAAGTTGCCCTGGACGGTGATGTCGCTGAGCCCGGCCCGGCGCGCCTTCGCCCGGAACCGCGCCACGTCGAGGAGGTTCAGCACCGGAACGGGCAGCGGCCCGAACCGGTCCTTCAGCTCGTCGTGGACGGCGCCGATCTCGTCCTCGGACGTGATCGCGGCGATGCGGCGGTAGGCGTCCAGCCGGAGCCGTTCGCCCGGCACGTACTCGTGCGGCAGGTGCGCGTCGACCGGCAGTTCGACCTTCGTCTCGACGGCCTCCGGCTCCCGGCCGCCCTCCTTCAGATCCCGGACCGCCTCCCCGACCATCCGGACGTACAGGTCGAATCCGACGCCCGCGACATGCCCGGACTGTTCGGCGCCGAGGATGTTGCCCGCGCCGCGGATCTCCAGGTCCTTCATCGCGACGTACATTCCCGCGCCGACCTCGGTGTGCTGCGCGAGGGTCGAGAGCCGCTCGTGCGCGGTCTCGGTCAGCGTCTGCTCAGGCTGGTAGAGGAAGTAGGCGTAGGCGCGTTCCCGGCCGCGTCCGACACGGCCGCGGAGCTGGTGCAGCTGCGACAACCCGTACATGTCGGCGCGGTCCACGATGAGCGTGTTCGCGTTCGGGACGTCCAGCCCCGACTCCACGATCGTCGTCGCGACCAGGACGTCGTAGTTCTTCTCCCAGAAGTCGACCATGACGCGTTCGAGCTCGTGCTCGTTCATCTGCCCGTGCGCGATGCCGATCCGCGCCTCCGGGACGAGCTTCGCCAGGGTCGCCGCCACCTTGTTGATCGACCGGACCCGGTTGTGGACGAAGAACACCTGACCCTCGCGCAGCAGCTCGCGCCGGATCGCCGCCGCGATCTGCTTCTCCTCGTACGGGCCGACGAACGTCAGGACGGGATGGCGTTCCTCCGGCGGCGTCAGGATCGTCGACATCTCCCGGATGCCGGTCAGGCCCATCTCCAACGTCCGCGGGATCGGCGTCGCGGACATGGCGAGCACGTCCACCTGCGTCCGGAGCCGCTTCAGCTCCTCCTTGTGCTCGACTCCGAACCGCTGCTCCTCGTCGATGACGACCAGCCCGAGGTTCTTGAACCTCGTCTGCGACGACAGGATCCGGTGCGTGCCGACGACCACGTCGACGGTGCCTTCGGCCATGCCGCGCAGCGTCTCGTTGATCTCCCTGTCGGACTGGAACCGGCTGATCGGCTTCACCACCACCGGGAACGCCGCGAACCGCTCGGTGAACGTCGACATGTGCTGCTGCACCAGCAGCGTCGTCGGCACGAGCACCGCGACCTGCCTGCCGTCCTGGACGGCCTTGAACGCCGCCCGCACCGCGATCTCCGTCTTGCCGTAGCCGACGTCGCCGCAGATCAGCCGGTCCATCGGGACGGGCCGTTCCATGTCGGCCTTCACCTCGTCGATCGCGGCGAGCTGGTCGGGCGTCTCCACGTAGGGGAACGCGTCCTCCAACTCCCGCTGCCACGGGGTGTCGGGGCCGAACGGGTGGCCGGGGCTCGCCATCCGCGCCGAGTACAGCCGGATCAGCTCCCCGGCGATCTGCCGGACGGCCTTGCGGGCCCGGGACTTGGCCTTCTGCCAGTCGGCGCCGCCGAGCCGGTGCAGGCTCGGCGCCTCGCCGCCGACGTAGCGGGTCAGTTCCTCCAGCTGGTCGGTCGGGACGAACAGCCGGTCGCCCCTGGCGTACTCCAGGGTCAGGTACTCGCGGGTGGCGCCCTGCACCGTCCGGCTGACCATCTCCACGTACCGTCCGACGCCGTGCTGCTCGTGCACCACGTAGTCGCCGGGCTTGAGCTGCAACGGGTCGATGCCGCCGCGGCGCCGCGACGGCATCCGCCGCGCGTCCTTCGTGGACGACTTCTGCCCGGACAGGTCGGTCTCGGTCAGCACCGCCAACTTCAGCGGCTCCCAGACGAACCCCTTCTCCAGCAGGCCCGTCGAGACGGTGACCAGCCCCGGCTCGGGCGGCTCGGCGAGGTCGGCGAGCCGGGCGCCGACCCCCTCCTCCCCCACCAGCTGGACGAGCCGTTCCGCGGGCCCGTGCCCGGCGGTGACCATCACCACGCGCCAGCCGTCGTCGGCCCAGCCCTTGAGGTCGCCGACGACCCGCATGGTGTCGCCCCGGTACGCCTCCGCGGGCCGCACCCCGAGACCGACCACCTCGGCCGTCTCGACCGGACCCGCCTCGCCCGCCTCGCCCGCCTCCAGGGGGTTCAGCGCTGTCACGCTCCAGCGGGGCAGCCCCAGCTCGGCACTGTGCTCGCGGACCTCCTCCAGCGACCGGAACGCGGCGGCGCCGAGGTCGATCGGCGCCTCTCCACCGGCGGCGGCGTTGACCCAGCTCGCCTCCAGGAACTCCTGGCTCGTCCGGACCAGTTCCTCCGCCCGGGTGCGGATCCGCTCCGGCTCGCACACCAGCAGCACCGAACCGTCCGGGAGCAGGTCCGTCAGCAGCTCCATGCTCTCGGCGAGGACGGGCGAGAACGCCTCCATGCCCTCCACGGTGTCCCCGTCGGCGATCCGGCCGAGGATCTCCTCAAGCGCCGGATGCTCCTCGGCCAGCAGCCTCGCGCGCTCCCGTACCCGCTGCGTCAGCGGCAGCTCGCGGCAGGGCGGCGCCCACAGCCCGGCCGGCGCGACGTCGAGGGAACGCTGGTCGGCGGCCTTGAAGTAGCGGATCTCCTCGACGGTGTCGCCCCAGAACTCCACCCGGAGCGGATGCTCCTCCGTCGGCGGGAACACGTCGAGGATCCCGCCGCGCACCGCGATCTCGCCGCGCTTCTCGACCAGGTCGACACGGTGGTACCCGGCGTCCACCAACCTGCGGACGGCGTCGTCCATGTCGGCGTCCTCGCCGGAGGTCAGCCGCAACGGCTCCAGATCGGCGAGACCCGACACGATCGGCTGGAGCACCGCGCGGATCGGCGTCACCACCACGTCCAGCGCGCCGCCCCTGCCCACCGCGCCGTTCGCCGCGCCGTTCGCCGCGCCGTCCGGCAGGGCGGCGTCGGGGTGGACGAGGCGGCGCAGCACGGCGATGCGCTGCCCGACCGTGTCGGAACGCGGCGACAGCTTCTCGTGCGGCAGCGTCTCCCACGCGGGGAAGTGCGCGACACGGCCCGGGTCCAGCAGGCTCGTCAGGGCGGCGGTCAGGTCCTCGGCCTCACGACCGGTCGCGGTCACCGCGAGGACGGCCCCGCCCCCGGCACCGCCGACACGGCGGCTCAACGCCGCGGCGAGGACCGGCCACACCGAGGCGGGGGCGACGATCTGGCGGTCCGCTCGCGCCGCTTCGAGGGCGCGTTCCAGCCCGGGGCCGGAGCACGCCAGATCAACAAGTCCAGAAAGCGTCATCTTCGTCCGCTCATCAAACCGAGGGAGCCTCATAGAACCGGGAGCAGGGCAGCCCGGAAACCCGGAAACCCACCTGGATCCCGGTATCGCGTACCAGGGTACGCGCCACGACCGACTCTCGTTCCGTCGTCCCGCGCCCGCACCGGAGGCGCGCGGGGGCCGGACGGGGCCGCGGCGGCCCCGGCGGCGACGCAACGCGACACGGCGGAGGCCAAGAATAGGCAAATAGCGGACGGACCGCAGTCGGACGGTTACGCTGCGATACTGTGACCGATCTGCGTACGCCGCCGGTCAACGACGGCGATCTCTTCTCAGAACGCGCCCGCCAGTACGCCCTAGAGAAGCCCCTGCAGCGGATCCACATCCTGGAAGCGGGCTGCGGCTGGGGTACGGGCCTGGACCTGGGCGACCGCGAGCACCACGTCACGGGCGTCGACATGGAGTCTCCGGAGCTGCGCGCCTACACCTGCGAGCGACCCGACCTCGACACCTGGCATCTGGGCGACCTGCGGACCGTCCCGCTGCCGCCGCGCGCCTTCGACGTCGTGCACGCCTCCTACCTGATCGAGCGGGTGCCGCACGCCGAACTCGTCCTCGACCGGTTCGTCGCCGCGCTCAAGCCCGGCGGGCTGCTGCTGATCCATCTGCGCGACCGCAGCACCGCGTTCGGTTTCCTGGACCGGACGCTCCCGCGCTGGATGCACGCCTCCGGCCGCCGCCGCCGACGCCGCACGCGCCCGGGACGCGGCCCGCGCGGCGCGCACGCCCGCGTTCCGCACCAGCCCGGCAGCGAGCCCGGCGCGGCGGCGGGCGAGGGGAACGGCATGGGGACGGGCGCGGCGGAGCGGGCGCAGCCGGCGCCGCGGCCGGTGGTCCGCACCGGCCCGCCCCCGGCGATCTACGACCGGGTGGCGTCCCGGGCGGGCATGCAGTGGTACTGCGTGATGCGCGGGCTCGTGATCTCAGAGGAGTACACCTCGCGGCAGGCCATCGACGCCCTCGGCGCCGGTACCGGCCTGGTCGCGCTGGTGTGCCGGCTGGTGTCGGCGGTCAGCCGGGGCCGCCTGCCCGCGGACCACAGCGACGTCACGTTCGTGATCCGTAAACCGGAGAACCGGTTCGCCCGGGTCATCTGAGACCGACCTGGCGGGGTGGTGGTGCGGGAGTCCGGCCGGCGCAGTATTTTTCCTGCGGAAACTCCATGCACACGGTTCAGCCCGGCGTACCGCCGGGCAAGATCGGAGATCGCGGTGACCGCCGAAGCCGGCCTTCCCGACACGCTGCGCGACCTGCCCGCCTGGACCCCCGGCCCGGTGGAGCTCGCCGACCTGGAGCTGATCCTGGCGGGCGTGTACCGGCCGCTGACCGGATTCCTCGGCTCGTTCGACACCGCCATGGTGATCGCCGGTGGACGGCTCGCGGACGGCACCCCCTGGCCGGTCCCGGTCACCCTGTCGGTGCCGAAGGAGCTGACCGATCACGAACGACTCGTCCTCCAGGACCCGGAGGGCGTGCCGCTCGCGGTGCTGCGGGTCACGGAGGCGTGGCAGGACCCGACGAGCCACGGCTGGCGACTCGCCGGACCGCTGGAGGCCCTCCGCGCCCCCGCCCACGGACCGTTCCACGGCCTGCGCCGCCGCCCCGACGAACTCTCGATCCCCCAGGAACCCCCCGCTGGCAAACTGGCGCAGCCTCCCGAGGGGGGACGGCCCCCCACACCCCCCGTGAACAAGCTCGTGGTGGCGACCCGCGAACCCCTGCACCGCAAGCAGCTCGGCCAGATCAGGCAGGTCTCCGAGCGGCTCGGCGCCACCGTCCTCGTGCTGCCGCTGCTCGGCGGCGAGCATGACGAGTCGCTGGTCCGGGCCCTGCTGGGCGTCCGCCGGGAACTGCCGGACGGCGCCCAGATCGTTCCCGTCCCGCTGCCCGTCCGCGGCGCCGAGCAGGCGGACCCTGAACGAGACGTCCAGCTCCAGGCGCACGTCGCCGCCGCGTACGGCGCCACGCACCTCCTCGCCGACCAGGACGTGGAGGGCACCGCCGTCCCGACCGTCGTGCCGGAGCCGTGGGCCTACGACGCCGACGTCGAGGTGTGGCGGCCGGTGGCGCGCATCGAGCCCGACCACGTCCAGGCGGAACTGACCCGGGAGCGGCTGGACGAGCTGCTGGACGCCGGCGAGCCGATCCCCGACTGGTTCACCCCGCCCGCCGTCGCCCGTGAACTGGCGCTGGCCCGGCCGCCGAAGCTCTCCCGCGGCATCACCGTGTTCTTCACCGGCCTGTCGGGCTCCGGGAAGTCCACGGTCGCCCGCGGCCTCGCGGACGCGCTGATCGAGCGCGGCGGCCGGACGGTCACGCTGCTGGACGGCGACGTCGTCCGGCGGATGCTGTCGTCGGGTCTGACGTTCTCGCGCGCCGACCGTGACCTCAACATCCGGCGCATCGGGTTCGTCGCCGCCGAGATCACCCGGCACGGCGGCACCGCCATCTGCGCGCCGATCGCGCCGTACGCGGCGACCCGCGCGGAGGTCCGGCGGATGGTGTCCGCCGTCGGCGACTTCATCCTCGTGCACGTGTCGACGCCGCTGGAGGAGTGCGAGCGGCGCGACCGCAAGGGCCTGTACGCCAAGGCCCGCGCGGGTGTGATCCCCGAGTTCACCGGCATCTCCGACCCCTACGAGAAGCCGGACGACGCCGACCTGACGCTCGACACCTCGCGGATGAGCCCGCGGGAGGCGGTCGACAAGGTCCTCGACCTGCTGGTGGACGGCGGCTGGGTCCGCCCCGCCTGACGCCCCGCCCTTCCCTGGCCCGCGCGCCTTGGCTGCCTTGCCTGGAGGATTCGGTGCCGACACCCCGGTTATCACAGCTGAGAGCATCCCTTAGGGTGATACGGGAATTTTTCCTACATAGCAGGTAGGTCATGCCGATGGACTTCGATTGGACGATGGCGCTGGGCTCGTTCCTGGTCGCCATCATCGTCGGGCTGACCGGCATGGGCGGCGGTGCCCTGATGACACCGATGCTCGTGACGTTCTTCAACGTCAGCCCGCTCGCCGCCGTGTCCAGTGACCTGGTGGCCGCCGCCGTGATGAAGCCCGTCGGCAGCGCCGTCCACTACCGGCAGGGCACGATCGACATGCGGCTCGTCGGCTGGCTCTGCGTGGGCTCGGTGCCCGCCGCCTTCTCCGGTGTGCTGCTGGCACGGGCCCTCGGCCACGGCGGCTCCGTCGAGGAACTCATCAGCAAGGCGATGGGCGTCGCCCTGATGATCGCGGCCGCGGGTCTCGTGCTGCGCGGTCACCTCGCCCGCCGGGCCCGCCTGGCCCGCGCCGCCGCGTCGGGCGGGGAGCCCGGCGAGGACGGCGAAGCCGCGCCCAGGGTCAAGATCCGGCCCCTGCCGACCGTCCTGGTCGGGCTGGTCGGCGGTCTCGTCGTCGGCATCACCTCGGTCGGCTCGGGCTCCCTCATCATCGTCGCGCTGCTGGCCCTCTACCCGGCGCTGAAGCCGGGCCAGCTCGTCGGCACCGACCTGCTCCAGGCCGTTCCGCTGGTGTTCGCGGCCGCCATCGGCCACCTCCTGTTCGGGGACTTCCGCATGGAGGTCACCGCCGCGCTGCTCGTCGGGTCCATCCCCGGCGTCTACCTCGGCTCGAAGATCTCCTCCCGGGCGCCCGGCGGCCTGATCAGGCCCTTCCTGGTCGTGGTGCTGGTCGCCTCGTCCCTGAAGATGTTCGGGCTCAGCGCCGTCCCCATGGCCTGGACGCTGGCCGTCCTCGCCCCCGTGACCGCCGCCGTGGCGCTCTACCTGCGCCACGTCGACCGCAACTCCGGGCCGTCCTTGGAACGGGTGCCGGTGTCATCCGACGAGCTCGTCCGCTGACACCGGAACCTCGGGGGTCCGCCGCGGCGGGTCGTCCCTGCGCAGCATCCGCCACAGCAGCACCGCCGAGACCAGGCCGCCCGCGCCGAGGCAGTACGGGGCCAGGGCGGCATGACCCGGGTCGATGATCATCAGTGCGAGCAGGACGACCAGGCCGCCCGCGCTCTCCACCCCCCGGACGAGGAACACCGACCGCGACAGCTTCCGCGCGGTCGCCAGGCTGGCGAACGGCAGCGTGCACGCGAAGCACACCGCGTAGACGCCCCAGCCGACCACCGCGACCCGGTCGATCCGGAACTCACCACCCGTCACCACGGGACCGAGCCAGTCGACCAGCAGGATTCCGGCCACGCTCATCAGCAGCGCGACCAGCGCCATCGGCGCGCACACCCGAACCGCCCGGCGGGCGCGCATGGGCCGTCCGGCGCGCTCGGCCTCCGCGAACTTCGGCAGCAGGAACCCGCCGACGCCGTTGACGACCGTCAGCGCGGGCGCCAGCAGCAGCCGCGCGGCCTCGATCCCGGCGAGGACGGCCGTGGACGCGAACGCGGCGATCAGGACCCGGGCCAGCAGCAGCGAACCCGGCCGCAGGCCCGCCTGCACCGAACGCCACACCGCGAACTCGGTGACCTCCCGCAGGGCCGTGCCGCGCAGCGGCGCGAGCCTGTACTCCCGGCGCGGCAGGCAGAGCCGGGAGAGGACGATCGACGCCACGCACCCCGCGCACATCGCCGCGAGCAGCAGCTCCACCGTGGCGGCCGAGCCGAGGCCCAGCACGGCGCCGAGCGTCGCCAGCGTCACGACGAGGTAGCAGGTGTCGTTGACGGCCAGCCGCCAGAACTCCATCCGCGCGGTGAAGATCCGCCGTCCCGTCTCGTTCAGCAGCCAGAGCGCCACCAGCAGCGTGAACAGTCCAATGGTGCGGAGCCCTGCCAGGCGCATCGACGCGGCGACGACCGCGCCCGCGGCCGCGCCCGCGCCGACCGTGCCCGCCACCGAGAGCAGCAGCGCGCCGCGGACACGGGGGTCGAATCTGTCGAAGACGGTGAGGGTGTCGCCGACCCAGCTGGTCTGCACCGCTGTGATCATGACGAGGACGGCGAAGAACAGCGCGTAGACGCCGTAGCCGGACGCGCCGAGCGTCCGCGCGCACAGCGCCTGGACCAGCAGGCTTCCGCCCGCCGTGACGAACTGGACGGTGACGGCGCCGCCCGCCGACGCCAGCAGCCGACCCGCCCTGCCCCGGAGCCCCCCGGCTCCCTTGCTGAGATTCCGTCCCGACGCCCCCGGGGTTACCGCTCCAGGTCGTACCGCATCAGGGACGTGTCGTCTTTTCCCTCGGCCGTTCCACCGTCCGCCCCTGGCCGGGGCTTGGACTCGCCCGAACGCGATTTGCCGGACGCGCGCTTGCCCGGCGGCGGACTCTTCACGTCGTCCGTCAGGGCCCGGAGGTCCTCGACGGTGCGCGTGGGGTCGGCTTCCTCGGGCGGCGGGTCGCTCTTCGCGTCGGTGGGCACACGCTTGTCGCCCTCGATCGGCGGCTCACCGGCGCGGTCCTTCGAACGCGAGCCCTTGCGGGACGGTTTGACGGGCTTCGCGCTCGAAGTGAGGCCGTTGCCCTCCACGTGCGCCGCCCACCTGCCGGACGACCTCGACGCCGACCCGGACCCACCGGACCTGCCGCCCGAGCCGGACCGGGTGGAGGGGCCGAGGCCGTTGCGGCGCGACGACCCGCCGGAGTCGCGGTCCCGGGGCGGCAGCGGCGGCGCCGAGGCGGGCAGCATGTGCGTGGCCGACGCGGACGGCGCGCTCGGGGTGCCGCCGGAGCCCGGCACGTTCGGCGGGTTCGGCGCGTTCGACGGGGGGGGCAGGGGGATCTCGTCCGACGCCCGCGGACGGCCGTTCTGCTCCGAGCCGGCGCGGCGCGGCGGGGCCGCCGTCCTGCCCCGGCCACGTCCCCCGCGGTCGCGGCCGGCCGGCGGCTCACCGCCGTAACCGTCCCTGTCGCGCCCGTCAGCGTCGACGGCGTCCCAGTCACGGCCGTCCGTGTAGTCACCCTGGCGCCGGTAGGAGGGGCCGGGCGGCAGCTCGGGCAGGGGCCCGGTACTGCCGAGGGCACGGCCCGAGGAACCACCGCCCGCAGGGAGGGAACGGACGCGCCCGCCCCGTTGCGGCGCGGACGCGCGCAGGAACGACACGATGCACGCCAGGAGCGCGCCGAGCGCGAAGCCGATCCCGATGTTGCGGGGCAGCTTGCTCGGTGTGGAAGCGGTCGGGTCGGCGGTGTCGAGGAACTGGACGCCGTCGTTGCTCTTGGACCGCGCCGACAGCAGCCCGCTCTCCTCCGACTGGTACTTGGCGAGCTGGGCGGCCAGCAACCGGTAGGCACGGGTCCCGGGCTGCGCGAGCTCCATGTCCTGCGTGACCTTCTGCTCCAGCTCCTTGAGGTCCTGGATCTGCTCGTCGAGCTTCTTGACGTTGGTCGAGATCGTGACTTCCTGGTACGCCTGGAGGACCGCGTTGGCGATCACCGCGGCCTCCGGCATGCTGGCGCCCTTCGCCGTCACCACGACGACGCCGCCGTCCGGCTTGCTGGAGGTGTCCACCCGGCCGCGGAGCTGCTCGCCGGTGAGGCGCGGCCCCTTCTTCTCCTTGACGATCTCCGCGGCCCGCGCCATCACGGGCGTCGAGCCCGCGAACGCCGCGCGCTGCGCGGTGTAGGTGGCGTACCCCTGGCCGGAGACCACCCCGACCCGCAACGCGTTGTTGTTGTTCGTCGGGTCGGTGACCGCGAACCTCGCCGTGGCCGTCGCGCCGTTGAACATGATCTGGGTGGTCGCCACCGACGCCAGCACGCAGGCCAGCACGATGACGAGCGACATCAGGCGGAAGCGCCAGACCGCCTCGACGAGGCTGATCTCCGGGGTGGCAGGGGACTGTGCTGTCATCGGGCGCTCTCTGTCATCAGGTGCTCAGAGTCCTCGGGAGACGGTCAGGGGCGGGACCGCCCGGGTCGGGCGGGCGCCCGTCCGGTCAGGTCCTGGACGGCGTCCCGCAACTCGCGGTGGTAGCGGTCCTTGCCGAACCGCCGGGCGGCGTCGTCGCGGGCCCGCTTGGCCATGGCGAGCGCGCCGTCCCAGTCGTCCAGCAGTCGGGCGATGCCGTCCGCCAGTGCCGCCGGGTCGTCGGGCCGGACGACGACGCCGTTGTCGCCGTCGGTGACGATCTCGACCAGCCCCTGGGTGTCGGCGACCACCAGGGGACGCCCGGCCAGCATCGCCTCGACGGCAACGTTCCCGAAAGGTTCGACGCGCGAGGGCACGATCGCGATGTCCGACTCGGCGAACGAATCCCAGACCGAGGTCCGGAAACCCGAGAACGTCACCGCGCCCTCGTCGTCGCCGACCTCGGCCCGCAACTCCTTCTCGAACCACTCGTAGCCGGGGAAGACGTCGCCGACCAACGTCAGGGTGACGTCGCGTCCGCGTTCGCGCAGCAGCCGGACGGCCTTGACCGCGATGTCGGAGCCCTTGCGCTGCGAGAGCCGTCCCACCAGGACGACCCGGGCGGGCGGGCCGGGTTCCGCACGCGGCGCCGCGACGGGCTCGGGCGGTTCCTCGACACCGTTGTAGATGAGCCGGGCGTTCTCGCCGGGCCGGCCGACGGCGGCGGCCGTCGCCCGGCTGTTGACGATCACGCCGCGGGCGAGCCGGAGCGGCAGGTGCAGCGCGGCCCGCACGGGACGCGGCACACCGTCCTCGGCCTCGTGGACGTGGCACACCGTGGGCACGCGGGCGAGCCGCCCGGCGAGCATCCACAGCGGGAGCGTCACGGTGTTCACGTAGAGGGCGGCGGGACGTTCCCGGCGGAGCAGGCGCACGGCGCGCGGCAGGCTCCGGAGCCCGGCGAACGCCAGCCGCACGATCCCCACGGGGGACAGGTACGCCTTGCGGAGCACGGGCACGGGCTGGACGACGATCTCGGCACCGGCGTCGCGGAGCGCGGCCGACAGCGGGCCGTCGGCAGGGAGCGACACCACCACCCGGCCGTGCGGTGCCAGCGCCCGCACCGACTCGATGAACATACGGTCGGACCCGTAGAGATCAGGCGACGGATGCGCCATCACCACCGTGGACCTCGCGTACCGTTCGGCCACATGCCCTCCTTCTGGTCCACCAGGCCCCCCTGGAACCAGTCTCGCGCAACCTTCAGATTAACTGTCTTTTACCCCCGAGACGCCCAACGCCTCTTGCGCATAATCTGTGCGGATCGTATGGCAAAGGGCTCGCATGGTGGGCTCGAACAGAGGTGGGGGTCGAAGGTGCGCATCGCCATGGTAGGCACACGGGGGGTGCCGGCGCGGTACGGCGGATTCGAGACCGCGGTCGAGGAGATCGGCAAACGGCTCGCCGCCGACGGCCACGAGGTGATGGTGTACTGCCGTGGCGAACGTCACCCGGAACCCGAGTATCTGGGGATGCGGCTCATCCACCTGCCCGCCATCGAGAAGAAGGTCGCCGAGACCCTCAGCCACACCGGCCTGTCGGTGGCGCACGCGTTCCGCCGCAAGATGGCGCGGGAGGGCGCGGACGTCGCGCTGCTGTTCAACGCCGCGAACGCGCCGCTGCTGCCGGTGCTGCGGACGCTGCGCGTCCCGGTCGCCACGCACGTCGACGGGCTGGAATGGAAGCGCACCAAGTGGAGCGGGACCGGGCAGCGGTACTACCGCGCCGCCGAGGCGATGGCGGTCCGCTGGTCGGACGCGCTGATCGCCGACGCCGTCGGCATCCAGGACTACTACCGCGAGAAGTTCGGCGCGGAGTCGGTGTTCATCCCGTACGGCGCGCCGATCCTGACCTCCACCGACACCGCGAAACTGGCCGAGGCGGGCTACGAGCCGGGCGGATACCACCTGGTCGTGGCGCGGTTCGAGCCGGAGAACCACGTTCACCTCGCGGTGGAGGGGTACCGGCGGAGCCGGGCGGAGAAGCCGCTGGTCGTGGTCGGTTCGGCGCCGTACGCGGACGCCTACACCGAACGCGTCAAGGAACTGGCCGGTGACGACCCCCGCATCACGTTCCTCGGCGGCGTCTGGGACCAGGACCTTCTGGACGCCCTGTACGCGGGCGCGTTGACGTACGTGCACGGCCACTCCGTCGGCGGGACGAACCCGTCGCTGCTGCGCGCGATGGGCGCGGGCGCGTCCGTCCTCGCCTTCGACGTCAACTTCAACCGCGAGGTCCTCGGCGACGAGGCGGGACGCTACTTCGCGGACGCGGCGACGCTGGCGGAGCGGATCGAGGCGGCGGAGGCCGACCCGGGCGCCGCCGCCGACCGGGGCGACGCGGCGCGCAAGCGGGCCGCCGAACGGTACGTCTGGGACGACGTCGCGGCCGCGTACGAGAAGCTCTGCGCGGACCTGGTCGAGCGCAGGCTCACCCGCAAGACGGTCCGCCCGAAGTGACCCCGCACGAAACGACCAGGAACGAAACGACCAGGAACGAGATGACCCCGCACGAGACGGTCCGCACGAGACGGCCCGGAACGACATGACCGGAACCGGACACCCGGGATCGGGTTACGCGTTCGTCCGCCCGCGGATGGGCACCGGGAACGTTCTCATCCCGGCGCGGTCGCGGCGCGGCGCGCTCGCGGGCGTGTCGCTGTTCACGCGGTCCAAGCCCGCCGCCCTGGCCGCGCAGTGGGCCCTGTACGGCGCGGTCGCCGTGTGCGGGCCGCGGATCGTGCCGGGCCCCCGGGTCCGGTGGGAGCCGCCGGGCGGGGCGGAGCGGTGGCGAGCGCTCGCCGAACACGTCGGGTCGTGCGGCGGCGTGGGACCGTTCGACGGCCTGGCCCTCTACGAGCGTCCACAGGCGTCCAGGACGGGCCTCGCCGCGGTTCTGCTGCGCGGGGGCAGGCCGGTCGGGTTCCTCAAGCTCCGCGACGATCCGGGCGAGCTGGACCGCGAGGAGCGGGCGCTGTCGGCGTTTCCGGACGGCCGGGCCGACGGGTTCCGGGTGCCGCGTGTCCTGGGCCGCGGCGACACGGCTGGCTGGCACTGGATGGTCATCGAGGCGATGCCGCCCCGGCCGGCGAGGCCCGTGCGCGGGATCGCGCTGGAGCCGCTGCTCGCGGACCTTCAGCGACGGCTGGGGGCGGCGCTGCCGCGCCCGACGGAGGTCCCGGACCACTGGGTCGCGATGCACGGCGACCTCACGGCGTGGAACCTGCGCCGTTGCGGTCGCGGGCTGCCGTGGCTGATCGACTGGGAGGACGCGTCGTGGGCGCCGCCGGGCGCGGACCTCGTCTACTACGAGGCGACCAACACCGTCGTGTTCGGCGGGCCGTCCGACCCGGCTGCCGTACGTGGCCACGAGGAGGCCGCCGAGTTCTGGCTGAAGCGGGTGGCGCTGCGGTCGGACGGCGACCACGACGCCCCGTTCACCGTGAAGCTCGGCGAGGTCCTGCGCTCGATGGGCGCACCGGCCGTCTGACGGCCGCGCACACCCGCGCACGCACACCCCCGAACATGAGCAAGAGCAACGCGCCCCGGCGAGGCCGGGGCGCGTTGCGCGGAGGACGAGTCGCGGTGAACGGTCAGCCGACCGCCGGTGACGCGGGGCTGGAGATCCTGTTGCCCGACGGGTCGGACACCCGGATCCGGTACGTGTGCTTGCCCGCGGGCGGGTTCTCGTCGATGAAGCTCATCGACGGCAGCACCCAGAACGAGGAGTTCTTCTTCAGCGTGGTGAGCGGCGTGGTCTCGTTGTCACGCAGGACCTCGTAGGTCAGGGACTCGTTGTCCATGTCCCAGGTGGCCTTCCAGCTGATCTGGATCCTCCTGGAGGCGAGCTGCTTGGCCGCGGTCGGCGCCTTGAGGTCGGGCGCCGAGGGACCGGTCTTGTTCGGCGCCTTGGCCTTGAGGGCGAACCGGACGAGGCCCTGCTGCGCCTTCCCGTTCACCTTGGGGAACTCGCCGCCCATGGCGACGTAGTCGCCGTTGCCGGTGACGGTCCACGCGGCCTGGTACTGCTTGGTGTACGTCCCCTGCGCCAACCTCGGGAACCAGTGCAGCAGGGTCGGGACCGGCTGGTTGCGGTAGTTGCTGTTGGCTCCCGGGGGCGCCTTGTCGGTGCCGGTCGGGTACGTCGTCTCGGCGAGCGCCCGCTGCCAGATCCTCGGCTTCTGTTCGGGGAACGCGCCGAGCGAGGAGCAGTCGTGCGCGTGGGACACGCTGTAGAGGGCCTTGTCCTTGGCGTACACGCCGTAGGTGGCGCCGTAGCAGTTGTCCAGCCACACCAGGTCGCCGTTGGCGGCCTTGGCGGCGAACCGGCCGTCGAACCAGTGGCCGCCCTCGCCGTCCGCCGCCCCGTACACGGTGTCGCCGTCGACGAACAGGTCGGTCACGTACGAGTAGCGGGTGCCGGACTTGGTCGGGATGGGCCTGCTGTTCCAGGTGACGGACGCGCCGTTGGTCGCGTTGACCGCGCCGACACCGACGCGCTGGGCGCCGTTGATCTTCTGGAACCGGCCGCCGATGATGACCCGCTGCTCACCGGGCGCGATCGCGAGCGCGTGGACCTCGTTGTCGTCCGCGGTCGGCCGCCACGTGTCGATGTTGGCGCCGTTGGTCGCCTTCACCGCCGCGAGCCGCGTCCGCGACTTGCCGTTGACGTTGAAGAAGTTGCCGCCGAAGTACACCGTCGAGTTCGTCGCGGCGATGCCCCGCACCACGTTGGAGACGCGGGGGGCGAAGGCGTCGACGAGCTTGCCGGTCGCGGTGTCGAACGCGGCGAGACGGCTGTGCGCCTTGCCGTCGACGGTGGTGAACTCGCCGCCGACGTACACGCGCTTGCCGTCCGGGGACGCCGCGACCCGCAGGCCCTGCCCGTTCAGCGAGTGGTTGAACGAGGTGACGAGGTTCCCGGTCGTGAGGTCGAACGCCAGGATGTTGTTGCGGGTGACCTCCTTGGCGTTGCCGGGGGCGGTGCCGGGCGGGCGCGCCTTGGTGAAGCTGCCGGTCGCGTAGACCGTGTTCCCGACCGTGACCATGCTCCAGACGACGCCGTTCACCTGCCACGTCGGCAGCGGGTCGGCGCTCACGGTCGGAGGCGTTCCGGTCGGCGGCGCCGTGTCACCCGCCGCCGGGCCCGCCGATACGAAGGACGCGCCCGCGAGCCCGAGGGTGACGGCGGCGGCCATGCCCGCGCGCACACTCGTCCGGCGCTGTCGCAAAAGAGCTCTCACGAGTTCGGATCCCCTGACGCTTCTGCCACTCGTGGCCCCACGGCCACTCCAGATCGAAGGATCCTAGTCGCCTCCGCGTTCCGGCATCGACGCCCTTACTGAAATCGTGATACAAACCATTCTTTTTGCCGGCCGATCAGAAAAGGGCGCCCCGAGGAGTAAACCTCGGGGCGCCCCCACGCGTCTATCGCCTTATTCGACCGAATCAGGCGATGACGCTCAGCCGACGCGGGTGGCCTTCAGATCGTCCACCGACACCACGATCGGAGCGTTGGTGGCGTTGCCGGCCAGGTAGGTCCGCAGCCCCACGGCCCCGGCCGCCTGAAGCCCGGCGGTGGCGTCGGTCGCGGTGGCGTGCCACTCCGCCGGCTCGGTCGCCCCACCGGCCCACACCTTCGCCTTCAGCGTGGTCGGCGCGGTGCCCGTCACCTCCAGACGCAGCCGCAGCGGCGTGCCCGGCTCCCAGGTCAGGCCGGGAACGGCCTGCTCGGAGCCGATGGCCGTCTCGGCGTTGCCCGCGGTCGCGCGGCTGAGCTGGAGCCCCACCGCGCCGGACGGCAGCAGCCTGATCCTGGCGCGGTAGTCGCCCTGGCCGTCCACCCGTCGTCCGACGGCCCAGACGTAGACGCCGTTGCCGGTCGTGACCTTGTCGGCGGCGACGCCGAAGGTCAGGTTCGTGTCCGTGGCGGACGTGCCGTTGAGGTGGCCGCCGCCGCTCTCGGTGGGCGCCATCATCGCCACCTTTCCGGAGCCGTCCACGGACATGACGCCGCCGGTGCCGACCCTGCTCCAGGCGCCGCCGGTGTCGGCCGTTCCCCACCCGCCGGTGACGGTGCGCCCGAAGGAGTCGGACGCCAGGACGGAGGACGTGACGGCGACGTTGCGCAGAACCTCGTTCGTCGCGCCCTGATCGTCGGTGACCTTCAGCCTGACGGTGTAGTCGCCCGCCTCCGCGTACGTGTGCGCGGGGGTGGCGCCCGTACCGCTCTGGCCGTCGCCGAAGTCCCAGGCGTAGCTCGCGATCGTCCCGTCGGGGTCGGTGGAGCCGGACCCGTCGAACGTGCACGCGAGCTGGTCGCAGGACGAGGTGAACGCCGCGGACGGCGGCTGGTTCGGCTGGACGCTGCCGGTGCCGACGCCGTGGTGACGCGTCACCTCGGCCGCCGTCAGCGCCCGCGGGTAGACCGCGACCTCGTCCAGCGTGCCGTTCAGGAAGTTGCTGGTCGGCCGGTTGGGCCAGCCGCTGAGGTTGTCGCCGCCGAGGCGCCAGCGTCCGGAGTACACCTGCGCCGTCTTCACCGACGGGTCGGCGGCGACCTGCGCGCCGTCCACGAACAGCTTCATCCCGCCCTCGGGGTCGAGGGTGCCGACCACGTGGTGCCACTGGTTGTTGTTCACCTTGGCGGAACTCTGCACGGTCTTCGTGACGCCGGGGTAGACGCCGAAGACGACCCGCCCGTCGTTGGTCAGGTACAGGTGGCGGTCGTAGTTCGTGCTGGTGCCGCTCGCCGCGTTCCCGTAACCGATGATCTTCCCGCCGGTGGTGGAGGTGGTCTTCACCCACGCCTCGACGCTGAAGCCCTGGCGTGTCGGGGCGGGTCCGCTCGACGCGGTGCCGGTCGAGGTGCCGCCGAACCGCACCGCCCGGTCGGCGTCGCCGGCGATCGCGCCCGCCTGCCCGCGGGTCGTGCCCGAACCGAACGTCAGGTCGTTCGCGCCCGCGTAGTCGTAGCCGGTGCCGCTGCTCTCACCGAGACGCCAGTAGGCCGACGCCCCGTCGGAGCGGACCTCGTTGGTGTACGGCCCGGGAGTGCCGTTGGCGGGGGTCGCCGCGTTCGACGCGTCGCTGGTGACGGCGTTCCCGGCAGGATCCACGGCACGGACCCGGTAGGTGTGCGAGCCCGGCGGGGCGGTCGTGTCGAAGAACGCCGCGTTCGGCATCTCCCAGAACGTCGACGTCTTCTCGACGACGCCGACCGGCGTGGACCCGCCGTCGCGCAGAATCTCGTACCGCAGCTTCTCGTTGTCCATGTCCCACGTGGTCTTCCAACCCACGCGGACGCTGCCGTCCGGCATGGCCCTGGCGGTGGGGGTGCCGAGCTCCGCCGCCTCGGGTCCTTCCTTGTTGGGCGCGTCGGCCTTCAACGCGAACCGGACGATGCCCTCCTGCGCCTTCCCGTTCACCTTCGGGAACTCGCCGCCCATGGCGACGTACTCGGAGTTGCCGGTGACCGTCCACGCGGCCTGGTACTGCTTCGTGAACGTCCCCATCGCCAGCCTGGGGAACCAGTGCAGGAGGGTCGGGACGGGCTGTCCGCTGTAGTTGCTGTTCGCTCCCGGCGGCGCCTGGTCGGTGCCGGTCGGGAAGGTGGTCTCGGCCAGCGCACGCTGCCAGATCCTCGGGTTCTGCTCGGGGAACGCGCCGAGGGAGGCGCAGTCGTGCGCGTGGGACACGCTGTAGACCGACTGGCCCTGCACGAACATGCCGTAGGTGGCGCCGTAGCAGTTGTCCAGCCACACCAGGTCGCCGTTGGCGGCCTTGGCGGCGAACCGGCCGTCGAACCAGCGGCCGCCCTCGCCGTCCGCCGAGCCGTACACGGTGTCGCCCGCGACGAACAGGTCGGTGACGTAGGAGTAGCTGCTGCCGGACTTGGTCGGGATGGGCTTGCTGGTCCAGGTGTCGGACGCGCCGTTGGTCGTGTTCACCGCGCCGATGCCGACCTGTTGCACGCCGTTGAGCTGCTGGAACCGGCCGCCGATGATGACCCGCTGCTCACCGGGCGCGATCGCGAGGGCGTGGACCTCGTTGTCGTCCGCGGTCGGCCGCCACGTGTTGTCGTTGGCGCCGTTGGCGGCGTCGACCGCCGCCAGGCGGGTCCGCGCGTTGCCGTTGACGTTGAAGAAGTTGCCGCCGAAGTACACCTTCGAGTTCGTCGCGGCGATGCCCCGCACGACCGCCGACACCTGCGGCTTGAAGTTCGGGTCGAGCGCGCCGGTTGCGGTGTCGAACGCCGCGAGGCGCTGCCGCGGCTGGCCGTCGACGGTGGTGAACTCGCCGCCGACGTACACGCGCTTGCCGTCCGGGGACGCCGCGACCCGCAGCCCCTGCCCGTTCAGCGAGTGGTCGAAGGAGGTGACGAGGTTCCCGCTGGTGAGGTCGAACGCCAGGATGTTGTTGCGCGTCACCTCGGAGGCGTGCCCCGGCGCGGTGCCCGGCGGACGCGCCTTGGTGAAGTTACCGGTCGCGTAGACGGTGTTCCCGACCGTGACCATGCTCCAGACGACGCCGTTCACCTGCCACGTCGGCAGCGGGTCGGCGCTCACGGTCGGCGGCAGGCCGGACGGCGGATCGGTGTCGGCCGCGGCCTCGCCGGTCGGCACGGAAGCGCCGAGCAGGGCGGTGGAGAAAGCGGCGACCGCGGCTATCGCCATTCTGCGGGCGCGCGCCCCGCGCCCATGCGAACGTTCAGATGTCACTTGGAGGTTCCCTCGGCCATCAACTTCGCGGCCCTCGGCGGCCATCGGAGTAAAGGCAGAGTAACGGACGTTTCGCGTCTACACTGGTCGACTCCGGTCGACTCCGGCTGAAGCGCGTCCCCCCGCACTCGACTTTCCCCGGTCCGACCACCCTTTCGAACGCACACTCGTGAGGAGTCCCGTATGTCCGACAGCGGATCCCTTCCGCCGACGGGTCGTCCGCCTGAGGGCCCCCCGCCGGCAGGCAGTCCACAGCCCGGCGATCCGCGGCAGGGCCGCCCGCCCCAAGGTGGACCGACACAGGGCGGACCGGCGCAGGGCGGATCCGCGCAGGGTGGGGCGCCGAAGAAGGGCGGCCCGCGCAAGGGCCTCCTCGTCGCGGGCGGGGCGCTGGCCCTTGCCGCGGTGGTGGCGATCGCGGCGGTGGTGGTCCGGGGAGGCGGGGACGAGGAGAAGCCCGCCGCCAAGCCGCCCCCGCCGCCGAGCGCGCAGCCCGAGGCCGCGGCCAACGCCGCGCCGGGGTCGCAGAACCTCTCCGCGTCCGACGGCCTGCGCAAGCCCGTCACCTACGACGACAAGATCAGCGTCCGCGTGAGTGACATCCGCTACGTCCGGAACAAGGTGGACGGCCCCGGCCAGATCCAGGGCCGTGTCCTCACGATCTTCACGTTGGCCTTCACCAACGGCTCGGCCAAGCCCCTCGACCTCAACCAGGTGAGGGTCGTGGCCAGATACGGCCCCAAGAAGACCGAGGCGAGGCCGACCTCGTACGCCGACCTCAACGACTTCTACGGCACCGTGCCGCCGGGCAAGGATAGGAAGGCGTCCTACGCCTTCGACATCCCCCCGAACGGCTACAAGTCGGTGGCCATCGGCGTCAAGTTCGACGCCCAGCACAAGGTCGCCCTCTTCGCGGGCGCGCTCCGTCCCTGACGCCGCGGGCCCCGGCGCGCCCCGACGCGCGCCGTGGGCCCTGACGCGGAGGGCCCTGAGGCGGGGCCCGCCGCTCGGAGGGCCCATGGCCGAGGCGTTCATGGTGCAGTACTTTCGTTGGGCAGTGTCTCTTGTCGGTACGGCCTCGTGTGAGGCCCGGGGGTGAGGGGGCAGGGCATGTCAGGCGGCAGGTCGGACACCACCGCGGGCGTCACGCCGGGCGACGGTCCCGGCGCCGGTCCGGGTGACGGCGGTTCGGGCGGCTCGCGCCGGGCGACGATCGTCCGGTTCCTCGCGCTGCCGGTGATCGTCGGTGTCGGGCTGCTCGGCTGGCAGATCCCCCGGGACGACGGCCGCGCGGTGGAGCCGCCCGGACCGCCCGGCGCGGCCGCCGTGGGCAGCACGGCCTACAAGGTCCCGGACGGTGCGCTGTTCGTCGCGCCGTCCGGACGCGACCGCGCGGACGGCACGAAGAAGAAGCCGCTCCGCACCCTCGGCAGGGCGATCGAGAAGGCGCGCAGCGGCGGCACGATCGTGCTGCGCGGCGGCGACTACCACGAGACCGTGACCGTCCCGGCGGGCAAGCGCCTGACGATCCAGGCGTATCCGCGGGAGAGCGTGTGGTTCGACGGCAGTTCGCCCGTCACCGGCTGGAGGGCCGGGAACGCCGCCTGGGTCCGTGAGGGCTGGACGGCCAGATTCGACTCCAGCCCCACGTACACGGCGGGCGCGGCGCCGAGCGAGGACTCCGACTTCCGGTTCGTCTCCCCCGAGCATCCGATGGCCGCGCACCCCGACCAGGTCTGGATCGACGGGGCCCCGCAGCGGCAGGTCAAGACGCGGAACGAGGTGAAGCCCGGCACGTTCTACGTCGACGAGGGCGCCTCCCGCCTCTACGTGGGCTCCGATCCGCGGGGGCACCGCGTCCGGGCGAGCACGCTCGGCGAGGCCATCACCATCCGCGGCAAGGGCAGCAGGCTCCGCGGGATCGGCGTGCGCCGGTACGCGACGGCGCTGCCGAGGATCGCCGCGGTGAAGGTCGCCGCCCCCCGCGTCACCGTGGAGAACGTGGTCGTCCGGGAGTCGGCGACGACGGGTCTCAGCGTCTCCGCGGCGCACGCCCGCGTCCGGCGGGTGACGGCCTCCCGCAACGGGATGCTCGGCGTCCACGCGGACCAGGCCGACGATCTGCGGCTGGAGTCGGTGCGGGCGGACCACAACAACCGGGAGCGGTTCAAGTTCTCGCCCGTCTCGGGCGGGATCAAGGTCACCCGGACCCGCGCGGTCGCGGTCGTCGACGGCGACATCGTCGACAACCTCGGCAAGGGCGTGTGGATGGACGAGTCCGTCCACGGCATCAGCCTCGCGGGCAACCGGATCCTCCGCAACGCCCACCACGGCGTCTCGCTGGAGCTGAGCGCCAAGGCGGTGGTGGCGGGCAACGTCATCAGCGGCAACGCCGGCAACGGGGTGAAGGTGAACAACACGTCCGGCGTCCGGATCTGGAACAACTCCATGGCCGGCAACGACCGCGCGATCGAGGTCGTCCAGGACGACCGGCGGCGCGGCGACCGGTCGGTGCCGGGCCGGGACCCGCGGCGCCCGGACGACCCGACGATGACCTGGCGCATCGGGAACACCACCGTCGCCAACAACGTCATCGCCGGCGCCCGTCCCGGAACGGACTGCCTCCTGTGCGTCACCGACCACACCGGGGAGCGGTCGGCCGGGCAGATGAACCTGACCGTCAACGGCAACGTCTACGTCCGGCCGGACGGGTCCGCCCCGTCCACGCTCGTCCTGTGGACGAAGAACTCGTTCGCCGACCTCGGCCGGTTCCGGTCGGTGACCGGGCAGGAGCGGCGCGGCGCGTACCACGGCACCGCGGGCGCCGCGCAGCCGGACGGGTTCCTCGCCCCGTCCGCCGCCGGGCCCGCCGACCAGAACGTGGCTCTGCCCCTCCCGGCCGACATCGCGCGCCTGCTCGACAAGCGGACGGGCGTCCGCCACGTCGGCGCCTGGCGGGACTGACCGGCCGGGAACGGGTCAGGGACGGGTCCAGGGGAACGTACGTCCGAGCAGTTTCTCCAGGTCCTCGTTGAACGGCGCGTAGTGCTCGGCGAGGCTCTGCCGCGTGTGGGGGCTGAGTTCCTGGCTCGGCGCCGCGTTCCACACCTTGACGGCGGACGGCGGCAGCGGCGCCGGGGGCAGCCCGAGGAACTCCGCGACCCCGTCGACCGCCTTCTGCGGGTCGGCGTAGAACTCCTCCGCCGCGAGGACGTGGAACCGTTCGGCGGGGAAGTGCTCCATCCAGCGACGCAGATGCGGGGCGTACTCCCCCTGCGCCCGGTACGACTGCTGCTCGTGGGCGTAGCTGCGGTATCCCGGTTCGGAGACGATGCGTTCCCGTTCGCCGGCGAGCCGGTCGTTCTCGGCGAGGAGCGCCTCCTCGAACGTGGCGAGTTCCTCGGCGCTCTGCCGCCGCCGCTCCCGGTAGTGCGAGAACGCGCGCTCGATCGGGTCGCGCAGGATCAGCAGGATCTTCGCGTCGGGGACGTCGCGTCCGGCGCGCTCCGCGGCGAGCGGGTGGAACAGGTAGTACGGCGAGCCCTCCCCCACGACCTTGCCCGACCTGCGCGCGGACGCCGGGAAGTGCGACCGGTACCAGGTCGCGCCCCGGTCGTAGTGGGAGTCGAAGTAGTGGACGCCCTTGGTGTGGTTGGCCTTGGGCAGCAGCCGCGCGTTCGGGAACAGCGGCATGATCCGGGGGTGCTCCAGCAGCGTGTAGTACAGGGAGGTGGATCCCCCTCGCTTCGCCCCGATGAGGAGGAAGTCGGGGCCGGGGCGCAGGGCGGCCGTGCTCATCCCGTACCCGCGGATCACGCCGCGGCCCGCCGAGACGACCGGGCCGGGTAGCATCGCTCGATTCACAGCGCACAGATTACCGCCATGACCGGCTTATTCTTGGTGGGGTCTCAGCGAACCGGTGGGAGTCACATGACCGTGCAGTGGCAGGGTCCCGTGCGTGTAAAGGGGCTGCTCCCGCGGCGCACACCGCCCGCGGCGTCCGCCGGGTGGTGGGCGTACACGCTTCCGCTCGCCTTGATGCTCGCCAGCGACTACAAGCTGCGCAGCCGCGCCGTCGACCAGTCGGTCGGCGGCAGCGCCGACATGACCGTCCTGATGGAGGTCGGCGTCTACGGCCTGGCCGCGCTGTACCTGGTGAACGGTTTCGGGCTGGGTCCGCCGAGGCGCCGCGTCTCCGGTCTGCTGCTCGCGGCGTGGGTGTTCTGCGGGTACGCCGCGTTCTCGGCGCTGTGGTCGCCGTACAAGGCGCTCGGTGTCGTCCGCGGCGCGCAACTGCTGGTCGCGATGCTGCTGTGCCATGTCATGGCGACCCGCGCGACGCGCGGTGACCTGCGCCGGCTCGCCCACGCGTTCATCGTGATCGTGGTGGTGTCGGTCGGGATCGGTGTCGCGCACCCGTTCCCGCGCACCCCGCAGACGGTGGACCGGTTCAACTGGCTGTACGTCCATCCCGTGCAGGCCGGGGTCTATCTCGGGGTGGCGGTGCTGCTGACGGTCGGCTACCTGATCCGCTGGACGACGCCCCGTGACCGGATGTGGCATCCGCTCGTGTACGGGGGCGCCCTGCTGGTGCTGACGGGCGCGCTGGTCGCCACGGGGACCCGGGGCGCGACGCTGGGCTGCGCCGCCGGCCTGGCCGTGCTGCTGGCGACGGCGCGGGGCCCCAAGGGCCGCGTGGACGTGGTCGTGATGGGCAGCGCCGTGGCGGTCCTCGCGGTGCTGGCGTTCTCCGAGACCATCCTGGCGTTCGTGGCGCGCGGCGAGTCCGCCGAGAAGCTCGCCTCGCTGAACTCCCGCACCGAACTGTGGGACCTGGCGATGGACGCGTTCGCCCGGGAGCCGATCTTCGGTCACGGGCTGGGGGCGTCGCGGGGCCTGTTCCTCGACGACATCGGACTCGGCGGCGGCCACAACGCGTTCGTGAACGCGCTCGTGGACGAGGGGGTGCTCGGCGCGACGGCGTTCGCGGTGCTGCTGCTGACGCTCGCGTTCGTGCTGCTGCTCCTCACCCGGCACCGGACGTTGCGCGCCGACGCGGGGATGATGCTCGGCCTCCTCGGCTTCTTCCTGGTCGACAGCATGACCACCGAGGGTCTGGCCGCTCCGGCGAACGCGTCCAGCGCCTGGCTGCTCATCGCCGTCTCGTGGGCCGAGACGCTGCGGCGGGAGGGCGGCGACCCGCTCCCGTCACCCGGAGCGGCGACCGCGCAGGTAGAACACCACGCCGAACGCGCCTAGCAGCACCAGCCCGGCGAGCGCGCCGGTGCCGAGCGGGCCGCCCGGAAGGCCCGACTCCGACGGGTACGCGACCGGGGTGGTCCGTTCGCTCACCTCTTCCGTGGCGGCGGTCGTCGGCTTGGTGGCCTCGTTCGGCGCGGGCAGCGCCACCGACTGGAACGTGGGCCTCACCCCGGGCGAGACCACCAGCGCGCGCCGCCCGGTGGACGTCACGCCGAACGCGTCGCCCGCCAGGCCGGTGGCGGTCCGGACGACCTGACCGGCCATCTCCTGGATGCCGCCGAGGATCCGCACGTCCTCGGTCGTCTTCAGGACGACGCGTCCGTCCGGGGTGAACTGGCCGCCGCGGACGGGGAACGGCAGGGTCCGCAACCGCGTCAACGCGTTCCACCCGGGACCGAGGACGCCGGGCAGCGCGAACACGGCCGCGGCCTTCTTGTTCCGGGTGATGACGTACAGGCGGCTCTCGGCGGGGTCGGCGAGCAGCGCGCTCGCCTCGTTGCCGCCGCCGTTGGGGTACCGCACCTTGAACGGCTTCACCGCGAGCGGGGCGTCGCTCAACGTCTTCGGCTCGGCGACCCGGTACAGGTAGAAGGCGCCGGTGCGGCCACGGCTCAGGTCACCGAGGAACAGCCCGGACTCGCCGGCCCCGTTCTTCACGATCGTGATGGCGTCCACGCGGGCACCGGCGACACCGGTCAGCGAGTACGCGGCGCGGGTGCGGCCCTTCGGGTCGACCGCGAACAGCATGGGCCGCCCGCCCGGGGACGCGATCGTCCACCAGATGTTCGGGTGGACGATGCCCGCGACGAGCCCGGCGGGGGCGGCCAGCCGGGGGTCGGAGGGCCGGAAGGCGGGTTTCACGGGCACCGTGCTCGTCACGGCCGGTGACGGCGTCGGCGTCGGTGCCGCCAGCGCGAACGGGCCTGTCAGAACCACGAGCGCTGCCGCCGCGACCGCGGCGGGAGAAAGCGCACGGGAGGAGTGTGCTCTCACAGTGTGACGTCCATCTCTGGGAGGAACCGTATGGCATTCTTGCTCATGTGGATCCGCTCGGCATCAAAGGTACGTTTTTGTTCACCCCCGTCGTGCACGGCGATCAGCGGGGATCTTTTCATGAGTGGTTCCGCGGCGACAGCCTCCGGTCCCTGACCGGACACGGATTGAACCTCGCCCAGGCGAACTGTTCCGTCTCGTCCCGGGGAGTCCTGCGCGGGCTCCACTTCGCCGACGTCCCGCCAGGCCAGGCCAAGTATGTCACGTGCCTGCGCGGCGCCATCGTCGACGTGGTCGTGGACGTGCGGGTGGGCTCTCCCACCTTCGGGCAGTGGGAGGCGAAGCGGCTCGACGAGGAGAACCGCCGCTGCCTCTACATCGCCGAGGGCATCGCCCACGGGTTCATGGCCCTGACCGACGACGCCACCGTCGTGTACCTGTGCTCCGAGCCGTACGCGCCGGGCCGCGAACACGGCGTGCACCCGCTGGACCCGGCGATCGGCGTCGCCTGGCCGTCGGACATCGAGCCGCTCCTGTCCGACAAGGACGCCGACGCGCCGACCCTGGACGAGGCGCGCCGGTCCGGCCTGCTGCCCGACTACCAGGAGTGCCTCGACTACTACGCCAAACTGGGCCTACCCACCTGAGCCCACCACCCGGCACCCTCTTACCCGCGCACACCATCACCCATGGCGCCGTCGTCATTCAAGGGCGTCGTCACCCAACGCGTAGTTCAGCCCGGCGCGTCGTCAAGCATGGGTGTTGTCGTGCAGGAGGGGCCAGGCGGCTCGCAGTGCGTCTCGCCAGTCCCGCATGGGTGGGAGCCCGGCCGCGGCCCAGCGGTCGTGCCCGAGGACGCTGAACGCGGGCCGGGGTGCGGGCCTCGGGAACCGGTCCGTGGTCGTGGCCCGCACCCGGGCCGGGTCGAGCCCGAGCAGGGTGAAGATCTCGCGGGCCAGCCCGCACCAGGTCGTGCGGCCCGCGTTCGTGCCGTGGTACACGCCGGGCGGGGCGCCGGAGCCGACCAGCTCGACGATCCGTTCGGCGAGGTCACCGGACCAGGTCGGCTGCCCGGTCTGGTCGTCGACGACGTCCAGGTGGTCGCGTTCCCCGGCGAGCCGCATCATCGTCCTGACGAAATTGGGCCCGTGCGCCCCGTACAGCCACGCGGTGCGGACGACGTACCCGCGCTCGTAGGCGAGCGCGGCCCGCTCCCCCGCGAGTTTCGTCCGGCCGTAGGCGTTCGCCGGCGCCGTCCGGTCGTCCTCCCGGTACGGCGCGTCGCCGGTCCCGTCGAACACGTAGTCGGTGGAGATCTGCACGAGCGACGCGCCGATCTCCGCGCATCCGGCGGCAAGAGCCTCCACGGCCGTGCCGTTCACGGCGAGCGCGGCGTCCTCGTGCGCCTCGGCGTCGTCGACGGCGGTCCAGGCGGCGCAGTTCACCACGGTCGCGGGCCGGTGCGCGCGCAGGACGTCGCGGACGGCGGCCGCGTCGGTGACGTCGAGGTCACCGCGCCGCAACCCGACGGTCTTCTCCCCGGCGGCGCCGTTCAGGCGGGCGACGAGATCGGTGCCGAGCATGCCGCCCGCACCGGTGACCAGCCACGTCACCGGGCGTCCTCGGCGCGCTTCTTCAGCGGCTCCCACCAGGCGCGGTTCTCCGCGTACCAGCGGACGGTCTCCGCCAGCCCCTCCTCGAACGGCACCCGCGGCGCGTACCCGAGGGCCCGGAGTTTCGCGTCCGACAGCGAGTAGCGGCGGTCGTGACCCTTGCGGTCCTCGACGCGTTCGACCCGGTCCCAGTCCGCGCCGACGGCGTCCAGGAGACGTCCCGTGAGCTCAAGGTTCGTCAGCTCCGCCGTCCCGGCGATGTGGTAGACCTCACCCGGCAGACCCTGTTCCGCCACGAGCTGGATGCCGCGGCAGTGGTCGGCGACGTGGATCCAGTCGCGGACGTTCCCGCCGTCCCCGTAGAGGGGGACGGTGCGCCCGTCGATGAGGTTGGTCACGAACAGCGGAATGACCTTCTCGGGGTACTGGTACGGCCCGTAGTTGTTGCCGCAGCGCGTGATGCTGACCGGGACGCCGTGGGTGCGCGCGTAGGCGCGGGCCATCATGTCCCCGCCCGCCTTCGCCGCCGAGTACGGCGAGTTCGGCGCGAGCGGCGCGGACTCGTCCCAGGAGCCCTCGCCGATGCTCCCGTACACCTCGTCGGTGGACACCTGCACGACGCGGGGCGTTCCGGCGTCCAGGCACGCCTGCATCAGCGCCTGCACGCCGAGGACGTTCGTGCGCGCGAACTCGGCGCCGCTGTCGATCGAACGGTCCACGTGCGACTCGGCCGCAAAGTTGATGACGACGTCGTGGCCGGGCACCAGGTCGGCGAGCAGCGCCGCGTCGCACACGTCGCCCCGCACCAGCGTGTACCGGCCCTCGACCGGTTCCAGGTTCCGGAGGTTGCCGGCGTAGGTCAGTTTGTCGAGGACGGTGATCTCGGCGTCGGCCCACGCCGGGTACGCGCCGCCCGCCAGTTCCCGCACGTAGTGCGAGCCGATGAAACCGGCGCCGCCGGTGACGAGGACCCGCGGCCCCCCGGCGGCGCTCATTTGCTGATCTGCACTTTGCTGTGGTCTCCCAGGACGAGCCGGTGCGCCCGCGGCACCGGCGGGGCCGGCGTGACCTCCGCCTCGCGCCCGATCAGCGAGCACTCGATGCGGCCGACGCCGTCGATGGACGCGCCCCGCAGCACGATCGAGTACTCGATCTCGCTGCCGAGCACCGCGCAGTCGCGGTCGATGGACGTGAAGGGCCCGACGTAGGAGTCGCGGACGGTGGAGCCCGCGCCGACGATGACGGGGCCGACGATCCGCGAGCGGGACACCCGCGCCCCCGCCTCGACGACGACCCGGCCGATCAGCTCGCTGTCGCCGTCCACCTCGCCCTCCACACAGGGTTCGACGTCCTCCAGCACCAACCGGTTGACCTCCAGCATGTCGGTGACGTTGCCGGTGTCCTTCCAGTAGCCGCTGATCAACGTGGACTCGACCCGGTGCCCGCCGTCGATCAGCCACTGGATCGCGTCGGTGATCTCCAGTTCGCCGCGGCGGGACGGCTTCAGCTCCGCGACGGCCTCGTGCACGGCCGGGCTGAACAGGTAGACGCCCACCAGCGCCAGGTCGCTCTTCGGATGGTCGGGCTTCTCCTCCAGCGCCACGACCCGGCCCGCGGCGTCGAGCTCGGCGACGCCGAACGCGCGGGGCTCCGACACCCGCGTCAACATGATCTGCGCCTGGGGCCGGTCGGTGCGGAACCGCCGCACCAGGTCGCCGATGCCGCCGACGATGAAGTTGTCGCCGAGGTACATGACGAAGTCGTCCTCGCCCAGGAACTCGCGGGCGATGAGGACCGCGTGCGCGAGCCCGCGCGGCGCGTCCTGCTCCAGGTAGGTGACGTCCAGGCCGAACGCGGAACCGTCACCGACCGCCGCGCGGATCTCCGCCGCGGTGTCGCCCACGACGATGCCGACCTCGCGGATCCCGGCGTCCCTGATCGCCTCCAGCCCGTAGAACAGCACCGGCTTGTTCGCGACCGGGACGAGCTGCTTGGCGGACGTGTGCGTGATCGGACGCAGGCGGGACCCCGCCCCGCCCGCCAGTACCAGCGCCTTCACACCGACTACCGCGCGCCGGTGATCATACCGGCGCCCACGGTGTTGTTGGTGGCCTCGTCGATGAGGATGAACCCGCCGGTGAGCCGGTTACGGCCGTAGTCGTCGACGAACAGCGGCTGCGTGACCCGCAGGGACACCCGGCCGATCTCGTTCAGTTCGAGGGACGGGGCCTGCTCGTCGCGGTGCAGCGTGTTGACGTCCAGGCGGTAGTGCAGCTGTTTCACCATCGCCTTCGCCGTCCGCGTCGTGTGCTTGATGATCAGCTTCGTCCGGGGGGTGAGGGTCCGGTCGGGCGTCATCCAGCAGACCATCGCGTCGATGTCCTGCGCGACCTCCGGCCGGTTGTTGGGCCGCGCGATCATGTCGCCGCGGGAGATGTCGATGTCGTCGGCGAGCCGCAGCGTCACCGACATCGGCGCGTACGCCTCGTCGACCGGGCCGCGCGGCCCGTCGATGTGCGTGATCGTCGTGGACAGCCCGGACGGCAGGTGCAGCACCTCGTCACCGGGCTTGAGGACGCCGCCCGCGACCTGACCGGCGTAGCCGCGGTAGTCGTGCAGGTCGGGGTCGGTGGACGCGTGCGGGCGGATCACGTACTGCACCGGGAACCGCACGTCGATCAGGTTCCGGTCGGACGCGATGTGCACGTGCTCCAGATGGTGCAGCAGCGACGACCCCTCGTACCACGGCATGTTCACGCTGCGCGACACGACGTTGTCGCCGTGCAGCGCGGAGATCGGCACGAACGTCAGGTCCGTCACCTCCAGCTTGGAGGCGAACGCGGTGAACTCGTCGACGATCCGCTCGTAGACGTCCCGGTCGTAGTCGACCAGGTCCATCTTGTTGACCGCCACGACCAGGTGCGGAACCTGGAGCAGCGTGGTGAGGAACGCGTGCCGCCGCGACTGCTCCAGGATGCCCTTGCGGGCGTCCACCAGAATGATCGCCAGGTCGGCGGTGGACGCGCCCGTCACCATGTTGCGGGTGTACTGGATGTGCCCCGGGGTGTCGGCGATGATGAACTTGCGGCGCGGCGTCGCGAAGTAGCGGTACGCCACGTCGATCGTGATGCCCTGCTCCCGCTCGGCGCGCAGGCCGTCGGTCAGCAGCGCGAGGTTCGTGTACTCCTCACCGCGGTCGGCGCTGGTCCGCTCCACCGACTCCAACTGATCCTCGAAGATCGACTTGGAGTCGAACAGCAGCCGACCGATCAGCGTGGACTTGCCGTCGTCGACACTGCCCGCCGTCGCGAACCGCAACAGATCCATGCCCTTGGGGGACGAGCCCCCGGCGGGCTCGTTCGCGCCGGCCATCAGAAGTAGCCCTCCTTCTTGCGGTCCTCCATCGCGGCCTCACTGGTGCGGTCGTCCGCGCGGGTCTGCCCGCGCTCGGTGATCCGCGTCGCCGCGATCTCCTCGACGACCTCGTCCAGCGTCGTCGCGGACGACTTCACCGCGCCCGTGCAGGACGCGTCCCCGACCGTCCGGTACCGGACGGTCGCCTCGAACGCCGGCTCGTCGTCGCCGCGGTTGGCGAACCCGGTCTCGGCGTCCAGCAGCAGCCCGTCCCGTTCGAACACCTGGCGGGTGTGCGCGAAGTAGATCGACGGGAGCTCCAGCTCCTCCCGGCGGACATAGTCCCAGATGTCGAGCTCGGTCCAGTTCGACAGGGGGAACACCCGGACATGCTCACCCTGCACGATCTTGGTGTTGAACAGGTTCCAGAGCTCCGGGCGCTGGTTCTTCGGATCCCACTGCCCGAACTCGTCCCGGAACGACACGACCCGCTCCTTCGCGCGGGCCTTCTCCTCGTCGCGGCGCGCACCGCCGAACGCCGCGTCGAACTGGTGCTCCTCGATCGCGTCCAGCAGCGTCGTCGTCTGGAGCCGGTTCCGGGACGCGCGGCGCCCCTTCTGCTCCACGACCCGGCCGCTGTCGATCGAGTCCTGCACGGACGCGATCACCAGCCGGACCCCGGTCTGCGCGACCCGACGGTCACGGAACTCGATCACCTCGGGGAAGTTGTGGCCGGTGTCGACGTGCATCACCGGGAACGGGATCGGCGCGGGCCAGAAGGCCTTCTGCGCCAGCCGCAGCATCACGATGCTGTCCTTGCCGCCGGAGAACAGCAGCACCGGCCGCTCGAACTCGGCCGCCACCTCCCGGAAGATATGGATGGACTCGGCCTCGAGGACGTCGAGCTGCGACAGCAGATAGTCGCAACGCTGCACGGTCTGGGACATCGCTGGGCTTCTCCGCCTTTCTGGCAAGGGGCGACCGGCGGGACGCGGCCGCCACAGGACGCGTTCCCCACCGGGAACGAACACCGGCCCGGTCCGACACCATCCCGTTCGGCGGTCGGACGGTGAAAAGGACTGGTCAGGACAGGGCGTCGTGCACATCCCGGATGCCGGTCAGCAGCGTCGACGCCGACGTGGGGTGGCACACCAGGATATCCGGCAGCCGGGGGTCCTTCCGGTTGTAGTTCAGTGCCGACCCGTCGACCCGGGACGCGTGGGCCCCGGCGGCGACCGCGACGGCCACCGGCGCGGCCGAATCCCACTCGTACTGGCCGCCCGCGTGGACGTAGGCGTCGACCTCACCGAGCAGCACCGCGGAGATCTTCGCCCCCGCCGACCCGATCGGCACCAACTCGACGTCAAGGTCGAGCCGCTCCGCCAACCGCCGGACGAACTCGGGCGGACGGGTACGGCTGACCGCGATGCGGAGCTTGCCCGCGTCCGGGGACGGAACGCGCAACGCGGCCTCGGCGGGCTGCCCCGCGTCGGCTCGGACCAGACACGCGCCGCCGGTCGCGTCCGTCCGCAACGTCAACCCCTGCGCCGGAAGCGCCACCGCCCCCGCCACGAGCCGACCGCCGTCGGAACCGTCCCGCCGCCACAGGGCCACATGGACCGCCCAGTCACGGCGCCCCTCCTCGGAGAACTCGCGGGTGCCGTCCAACGGGTCGACGATCCACACCCGGTCGGCCGTGAGCCGCTCCGCGTCGGCCGTGTTCCGCGTCGGCGCGCGGTCGGCACCGCCCCCCGCGACGGCACGTTTCCCCGCCACGGCGGACCGGCCCTCCTCCGACAGCACCGCGTCGCCGGGACAGCGCTCCGCCAGCGCCGCCATGAGGTACTCGTGGGCCCGGACGTCACCCGTGTCCTTCAGAGCCCGCGCGTCGGCGAACCCCACCTCGTCCCGCACGTTCAGCAGCAGCCGTCCCGCCTCGGCGGCCAACTCCGCCGCCACGGCATGGTCGTCCGCCACCGCTTGCACCGTCATCTCGTCCGCTCACCATCCGACTCGGCTGTCCGCTCGGCCCACCCTCTCATGCGCACCGCCGGCCCCACCGGGCGAGGGGTGCGCCGGAACCGGTCAGTACGCGCCGGACCCACGGAAGACCGCCGACCAGGTCTTCCACATGATCTGAAGGTCGAGCGCCAGCGTCCAGTTGTCCACATACCGCAGATCGAGCCGCACCGACTCCTCCCACGTCAGGTCGGAACGGCCGCTCACCTGCCACAGCCCCGTCAACCCCGGCTTCACCACCAACCGCCGGTACACGTCGCCGCCGTACTGGGCGACCTCCTCCGGCAGCGGCGGACGCGGCCCCACCAGCGACATGTCACCGCGCACCACATTGATCAACTGCGGCAGCTCGTCCAGCGAGTACCGGCGCAGCCACCGCCCCACCCGCGTGATCCGCGGATCCTCACGGATCTTGAACAGGACGCCGTCGCCCTCGTTCTCCCGCATCAGCTCCAACTTGCGGGCCTCCGCGTCCTGCACCATCGTGCGGAACTTCAACACCGTGAACTCACGGCCGCCACGACCCACCCGCACCTGCCGGAACATCACCGGACCCGCGCTCGTCACCTTGATCAGGAACGCGACGACCAGCATCAGCGGACTCAACAGCACCAGCCCCGCCAGCGCCGCCGTCCGGTCGAACACACCCTTGAACACCTTCCGGGTGCCGTCCAGCTCTGGATGCTCCACATGCAGCAACGGCAGACCCGACACCGGCCTGATCGAGATCCGCGGGCCGGTCACGTCCATCAACGCGGGCGCGACCACGAGCTCCACATCGTCCCGCTCGATCTGCCACGCCAACCGCCGCAACGCCACACCGTCCATCTCGGGACAGGCCAGCACCGCCACCGAATCCGCCCCGATCCGGTCCGCCACCGCCGCGGCCTGACTGAAATCGCCCAACACCGGCACGCCCTCGACCTCGCTCACGGCGTCGTCGCCCGCGGCCAGCGCGGGCGGCAGACACACCGCCGCGATGTCCATCCCGTGGTAACGCTTCTGCCGCAACAGCTTGATGAGATCGGCGACCGACGTCCGATGCCCCACCGCGACCACACGCCGCATGCACTCGCCGTTCCAGCGCTTGCGATGCAGCCACTTGCGCAGCCGGTACCGGGCCACCAGGTTCAGGAACGTTCCGAGCGGCATCGCCATCACCACGTAGCCGCGCGCCACCTCCGTCTTCGTCGCGTACGCGATGATCGCCAACGCGGCCATGAAGATGAAACCCGCGCGGATCACCCGGTGGAACTCCTCGTAGCCCACGCCGATGTACCGCGGCTGGTACGCCCGGCACACCATCAACGTCGGCAACCACAGCACCGGCAACGCCACCGTCAACACCACGTACGGAACGGTCGGATCGGTCGGCACACCCGGAAACCTGAGCACGAACGCGATCACACCGGCGAGCAACATGCTGAGGAAGTCGAGGCACCCCGCGACACCGCGGTATAGACCGCTCCAGCTCTGAAACGACGCGCGACTGTGCTCATAGCTGATCGGTGACTCGGCCTGGACCTTGTCAACGACGGCCATAAACCCCTCACCAATCCCCTGCAACACGCGCGCCCCGGTAGCGCGATTCACACCGAAGACGGCTGAACGTCGCCCTAGGTTCACAAACATCATGAACCTCATCAGAGGGGCATCCTACGACCTCTTTACCGTGGTCAGAGCCCCCGGCACGCCCACCACCCCACCACGAGCGGCAAACCCCGCCGGACGTGCGGGAAAACCCCACCCCACACCCGCCGTCAACGACCGACCGGAGCGTACACCCCAACCGCTGACCGTATCCGGCCACCCCCTGACCTGCCCCTTTGACCACCGGTCAGCCCGCGTGGAAGACGTTCTGAGCCGCCACCAGCCCCTCCGTCACAAGCGCCTCCACCGCGTCCGCCGCCCGACCCACCTCAAGATCGAGATACTTGCGCTCCGCCGCCGAGAAATCCCTCAACACGAACGCCGCCGCGTCCATCCGCCCCGGCGGACGCCCCACCCCGAACCGCACCCGCGGATACTCCCTCGACCCCAACGACCTCGTCACCGACCGCAGACCGTTGTGGCCATTGTCACCACCACCCGCCTTCAACCGCACCGCACCGAACGGAATGTCCAACTCGTCATGAACCACCACAAGCCGCTCCACCGGCACCTTGAAGAAATCACACAACCCCCTCACCGGACCACCCGACTCGTTCATGAACGAACGCGGCTTCGCCAACACCACCCGCACCCCCGACAACCGCCCCTCCACAACCTCCGCCCGCGACCGATGCGACCTGAACCGCCCACCCATCCGCTCCGCCAACACGTCCACCACCATGAACCCGGCGTTATGCCTGTTCCCCGCATACGACGGCCCAGGATTACCCAGACCCACCACCAGCCAAAGACCCACCCGAGACACCTCCACACCCGACGACCACGGCCCCCGCCGGTGCGCACACCGTCGGGGGCCGTGAAAAGAACACGCGACCGGCTACTCGGCGGACTCGCCCTCCGCCTCGGCGCCCTCCGCCGCCTCACCCTCCGCGGCCTCCGCCTCGGCCTCCGGCTCCGCCGACGCGCTCGCGTCCAGAATCTGGACCACCAGAACGTCCTCGTCCGCCGCCAGCGTCGTCCCCGACGGAAGCTTCAGATCCTTCGCCAGCACCTGGCTGTCGATCTGCAGCTCACTGATATCGAACTCGACCGACTCCGGAATCCGCGTCGCCTCCGTCTCCACCGAGATCTCCACGGCCGTCTGCGCCACCTGGCCACCCGGCACCACATCACCGACCAGCTGGATCGGCAGATCGACGACGACCTTCTCACCGCGCTTCACCAGCAGCAGGTCCACGTGCTCCAGGAACCCCTTGACCGGGTCGCGCTGCACGTCCTTCGGCAACGCCAGCTCCGCGCCGTCACCGAGCCCCTCGATCGTCAACAGCACGTTCGGCGTCTTGAGCGCCAGCATCAGGTCATGGCCCGGCAGCGAGATGTGCTGCGGGTCGGTGCCGTGACCGTAGAGCACGGCGGGCACCCTGCCGGCCCGGCGGGTGCGCCGCGCGGCACCCTTACCGAACTCGGTGCGCGGCTCGGCGGCAATACGTACCTCGGACACGGCGGAAACTCCTCAATGTTGCGATCCACGGCCGTCCACCCTCGGACGTCCGCTACGGACAGTGGCGATCCTCGCACGCCGACCAGGGACGAGCGATTCAAAGACTCTTTGCGTCCCCCAGGGAGCGCGGAACCGACACGACTCGCACTGAACAACCTGGAGCAGACGCGGGTTGCCCAAGTCTAGCGCGTGTTTATTGCCTTTCACTCCTCCTTCGGGCGCGGGGCGCCCTCCATCGTCGTGAACTGCGGTGCGATCGCTGGCATCGCTCCGACTCGCCTGACGGCTCCCTGCTGTGTTCATGGCAGTGCACTCCTCCGTCGGGCGCGGGGCGCCCTCCATCGTCGTGAACTGCGGTGCGATCGCTGGCATCGCTCCGACTCGCCTGACGGCTCGCTGCGCGATCAGGTTCTCGCTTCGCTCGAACCTGCCTTCGGACGCGATCGCGGTGGTCAAGGCCGCTGTGTGGTTGCGGAGGCGGGCTGAGGTCACGCCAAGTCCGGACAACAACCCCAGGGTTTGCGATCACACCCGAACACAACTTCAACCGACCCCGGAACCAGCCGCGAAGCGAGCGGAAGTGATGCCGGCGATCGCACTGCGGTTCACGCTGCTGGAAATCCTCCTTGTCCCGGAGTCCTTCTAGCCTGGGACCCATAGTTAAGGTGCGCGGCACCCTCAGTCCGCCTCAGCACCCCCGCAAGAACCCAGGGTTCGCGACCGCGTCCAAAGGCGGGTTCGAACCTGATCGCGCAGCGAGCGGGAGCGCTGCCAGCGTTCGTCCCGTAGGTCCGCTGCCAGCGGCCTCCAGACCCGAAGTACCTTCGGGGCGCCGCTCGCTCGGCTGCCTCCTGTAGTCCAGGTGGCCGGATGAGGCGGGTGCTCACTCGGCTTGCACAGGGCGCCTCCGACGACGGGGTACTTGCTCCTCGTGATCGTCGCGTTCGGCCTGACCGGCACGGCAAACGGGATGTGGCCCTCCTTTGAGCCTGAAGTCCCGTCGTTTGACGTGCGCTCAGACCTCAGCCCGCTTCCGCAACCACGCGACAACCTCGGCCACTGCGATCGCGTCCGAAGGCAGGTTCGAGCGAAGCGAGAACCTGATCGCGCAGCGAGCCGCAAGGCGAGTCGGAGCGATGCAGCGATCGCACCGCGTTTCTCGACGATGGAGGGCCGCCAGGCCCGAAGGAGGAGAGAAATGCAATTAAGAGTGCCCGCCGAAGAGGCTGGTCACGGAGCCGTCGGAGAAGACCTCGTTGATGGCGCGGGCGATCAAGGGGGCGATCGACAGGACCGTCAGCTTGTCGAACTGCTTCTCCATGGGGATGGGCAGCGTGTTCGTCAGCACGACGTCGGAGATGCGGGAGTTCTTCAGGCGGTCCACGGCGGGGCCGGACAGGACGCCGTGGGTGGCGGCGACGACGACCCTGGTGGCGCCGTGGTCGAACAGGGCGTCGGCGGCCTTCACGATCGTGCCGCCGGTGTCGATCATGTCGTCGACGACGACGCAGGTGCGGCCCTCGACCTCGCCGACGACGTCGAAGACCTTCACCTCGTTCGCCACGTCCGGGTCGCGCTTCTTGTGGATGATCGCCATGGGGACGCCGCCGAGGCGGTCCGACCAGCGCTCGGTCACCCGGACCCGGCCCGCGTCCGGGGCCACGACCGTCACCTGCGAGGTGTCCAGGCGGCTCTCGAAGTGCCGTGCCAACAGGTCCAACGCGAACAGGTGGTCGACCGGGCCGTCGAAGAAACCCTGGATCTGCGCCGTGTGCAGGTCGACGGTGATCAACCGGTCGGCGCCCGCGGTTTTGAACAGGTCCGCCATCAGCCGGGCCGAGATCGGCTCCCGGCCGCGGTGCTTCTTGTCCTGACGCGCGTAACCGAAGAACGGCGCCACCACCGTGATCCGCTTGGCCGACGCGCGCTTCAACGCGTCCACCATGATCAACTGCTCCATGATCCACTGGTTGATGGGGGCGGTGTGGCTCTGGATCACGAAGGCGTCCGAGCCGCGAACCGACTCCAGGAACCGAACGAACGTCTCACCGTTCGCGAAATCGTACGCGGACGTCGGGGTCAGTTCGACATGGAGGTTGTCGGCTACTTCCCTGGCCAGGTCCGGGTCAGCTCGGCCGGTGAAGAGCATCAGCTTCTTCTGGCCACTCGCCTTGATCCCACTCACCTCTGACAACTCCCCCTCAACGGAAACATGCTTCATGTGGGTTGTTGTCCCCACTTCCCGCGCACCACACGAGTCGAGGGCACGGGTTGCCTAGTTGTTCTCGGAAGACGCCGCTGTCCCCCGCCACCCCCGCCGACCGGCGGGGCAGTCCTCACCGAACCCACCGCCGCTACGGCGCGTCCTCCACCGGCGTCTCCGCCGTCTCCCGAGCCCGCCGGGCGGCCTCCGCCGCGGGCGTGCCCGCACGCTTGCGCTCGACCCAGCCCTCGACGTTGCGCTGCCGCGCCCGCGCGACCGCCATCGCCCCCGGCGGGACGTCCTGGACGATCACCGAACCGGCCGCGGTGTAGGCGCCGTCGCCCACATTCACCGGCGCGACGAACATGTTGTCGCTGCCCGTCCGCACATGCGACCCGATGACACTGCGGTGCTTACGCACCCCGTCATAGTTCACGAAGACCGAACTCGCCCCGATATTGGAATGCTCGCCGATCTCCGCGTCGCCCACATACGTCAGATGCGGCACCTTCGAGCCCTCGCCGATATCGGCGTTCTTCGTCTCCACATAAGTGCCGATCTTGCCCTGGCGTCCCAGGCGGGTTCCCGGCCGCAGGTAAGCGTACGGCCCGACCGACGCCTCGGGGCCGATCTCCGCCTCGACGCACACGGCCCTGTCCACGCGGGCGCCCTCGCCGACCCGGGTGTCGGTCAGCGTGCAGTCCGGCCCGACCCGGGAGCCCTCACCGAGATGCGTTCGGCCGTGCAGTTGGGTCCCGGGATGGATCTCCACGTCCTGGTCGGCGGTCACCTGCACGTCGATCCACGTCGACGCCGGGTCGATGATCGTGACCCCGGCCCGCATATGGGCTTCGAGGATCCGGTCGTTCAACTGCCTGCGGGCCTGCGCGAGCTGAACCCTGTCGTTCACGCCCTGCGTCTCGATCCAGTCGGCGACCAGGTACGCCCCGGCCCGGTGCCCGTCCTCGCGGGCGATCGCCACGACGTCGGTGAGATACTCCTCACCGTTGGCGTTGTCGGTCGTCACGCGCTTGAGGGCGGCGGCCAGGATCGCGCCGTCGAACGCGTACATGCCGACGTTGATCTCGCGGATGGCGCGCTGCTCCTCGGTCGCGTCCTTGTGCTCGACGATCGCCTCGACACTGCCGTCCGCGGCCCGGACCATTCGGCCATAACCGGTCGCGTCGGGCATCTCGGTCGTCAGGACGGTGACCGCGTTCCTCTGTTCCTCGTGCGTCCGGACGAGCGCCTTGAGCGTCTCCCCCCGCAGCAGCGGATGATCGCCGTTGGTGACCACCACGGTCCCCTCCAGGGCGCCGGTCTGCTCCAGCGCCATCCGGACGGCATGGCCCGTGCCGTTCTGCCGCTCCTGCACGGCCGTGTCGGCGTCCGGCTCCACCCGCGCGAGATGGTCGACGACCTGTTCGCGACGGTGCCCGACGACCACGACTAGCCGCTCGGGTTCCAGCTCTCGGGCGGCGGCCAGCACATGGCCGACCATGCTTCGCCCGCACAGCTCATGCAGCACCTTCGAGGTGCGGGACTTCATCCGGGTGCCCTCGCCCGCGGCGAGAACGATGACGGCGGCCGGGCGGCTCGCAGCACTCACAAGGAGGCTCCTCGGCATCACGGTCGGGAACGGTCACGAGCGCGCCCACCTGCGACATCACGACCGGACGCACCCGACACGGGCAGGATACCGCCCACTCCCCACATGTCACCCCGCCGCCCACCACGGCCGCCGCGCGTCAATGAAGTGGGCCTGGCGGCTCCGACTCGGTATCGTTGACCCCGGCATGATGAGCACCGACGGACCCGAAGCGTCCTGTTTCGCCCGATCCCGGGTGGTCTAGGGGCAAGACTACTGATTTTGGTTCAGTCAACGGAGGTTCGAATCCTCCCCCGGGAGCACGTTTGTCCGATTTGTCGGACGAGAGATCACTTCGTTTTGTCATCATCGCGCCGATGGTCTCGTCGGAGCGCGCTGCAAGACGGGCTTCGGCGGCCCTCGGACCGAGCATGGCGCCGTATGCCCAACCCTCGATCTTCCGGTAGAGGCCGGCACTTTGCGTCACGGAGATCTGTAGGCACCCTCGATACGTGTCGAGAAGGTTCTTCCTGACGCTCTTGGGGTTGTGCTTCTTGATCACCGGCTTCTGAAACCGGTCGGCCGGAAACTCCGTCAGCTCCGACCACCATGTCGTGGCGGCATCTAGATCAGCCGTCTCGTGGATGTGCAACCGGAACCGCAGCCGATCACGAGGCACTCCTGCCACGCGCAGGAAGCGTTGGAACATGAGGATCAGAGAGGGGTCGCTGTTGATGAACGAGACCCGCTCGTTGCGCCGGTAGATCTTGTCCTTCTCTCCTTCACACCAGTAGGCGAGCGCGCCGAGCATCAGGACGTCGCGGTCGTCCAGTTCGCCGATCTCCTTGGACGCCGCGAGCTTGGTTTCCAGGCGTTGCCGCTCGCGGGCGATGTGGACGGGTTCCCAGCGGGACCTCCACATCGCCGCGACCCGTTCTTGGGAGTAACCCTTTCGCGGCGGGGCGGGCACGTCTCTCAGCCAGAGGGAGCAGGTGCTGATGGAGATGTCGAGCGAGCCCGCGATCTCGCGGTAGGTCCAGCCCTTGCGGCGGAGTTCGATGGCTTTGGGCTTGAGCTTGTCTCGGACCTCGTCCGGCATTGGTCCACTCATGGGGGAACCGTACCATCGATTTTAACTGTTCGTGTTCGATTCGTTACTGATCGCGAATGATCGGGACTGAGGCGATGAGGCCGGATTGGTTTAGGACGTCCATGACGGAGCAGGCCATCTCCGTGCCGCCCGACCAGGGCCACGGTGCGGGCGGCACGTTGGTCTCCGCGGAGACGTGCCGGTTGACAAGGAGGAAGAACTGGTCGCCGAAGACGTCGCCGACCGAGGGGGCGGCGAGCGAACCTTCGGCGGGTGTGGAGCGTTCGTCCTGGAGAGGGGCCTTGGTCACCCTTCCGTGGGCGCCGACGCTCGTCGGTTCGGTACACGCCTCGTGGCCTGTCAGGCGTTCCTTCTGAATTTACCGTCCGACCCTGTCAACTTACGGTTCCGTAGGTTACGTTGGCGTAGGTAAGGCTAACCAAAGTCGCAGAGAGAGGGGTGACGGATGACAACGGCCCCAGCCCAGGACCCACCTCGTCCACAGAAGCGTCCGGAGATCGAGCCCGAGCCGCAGGGCAATGCCGAGCGGGCGCTCGTCGCGGTGTTCACCGGGGTGCCGTTCCTGGCCCTCTTCGCTGCGGTTCCGTTGGCCTGGGGCAGGTTCCTCGGCTGGACGGACGTCATCCTCATGGCGGTGTTCTATGTCCTCACCGCGGGGGGCATCACGGTCGGGTACCACCGGCACTTCACGCACGGCTCGTTCAAGGCCAAACGCCCGCTGAAGATCTTTTTGGCGCTGGCGGGGAGCCTGGCCATGGAGGGTCCCGTCATCATGTGGGTCGCCGATCATCGGCGCCATCACAAGCATTCGGACAAGGAGATGGATCCGCATTCGCCGTGGCGGTTCGGCAGTGACTGGAAGGCGCTGACGAAGGGGCTGGTGTGGGCGCACTACGGGTGGTTGTTCGACGGTGCCCGGACGTCGAAGCGGCGGTTCGCCAAGGATCTGCTGGACGACCCCGACATCCGGCGTATCCATCTCGCGTTCCCGGGTCTGGTGGCGGTGTCGTTCCTGTTGCCCGCGCTCATCGGGGGCATGATCTCGATGTCGTGGGCCGGGTTCCTGACGGCGCTGTTCTGGGCGGGGTTCGTGCGGATCACGCTCGTGCACCATGTCACGTGGTCGATCAACTCGATCTGTCACACGTTCGGCAAGGAGGACTTCGAGGTTCGTGACAAGTCCCGGAACGTGTGGTGGTTGGCGATCCCGTCGTTGGGCGAGTCGTGGCACAACCTGCATCATTCGGATCCGACGTGCGCGCGGCACGGGGTGTTGAAGGGGCAGATCGACATCAGCGCGCGGATCATCTGGTTGCTGGAGAGGGCGGGCTGGGCGTACGACGTCCGGTGGCCGAGCGCCGACAGGCTGGCGGCGAAACGCACCAAGCGGGCGGCTTGACCGCCACAATTGGTGACGTGACAGAACCCGTTCCCAGGACCCGCAGAAAGCGGATGACCGGTAAGGAACGACGTGAGCAGCTGCTCAACATCGGTCGGACGCTGTTCGCCGAGCGTGGGCTGGACGGCACGTCGGTGGAGGAGATCGCGTCCGCGGCGGGCGTGTCGAAGCCCGTGGTGTACGAGCATTTCGGCGGCAAGGAAGGGTTGTACGCGGTTGTCGTCGACCGGGAGTTCGAGCGTCTGCTGAGGCTGGTGACCGAGGGGTTGAACTCGGTGACCAACTATCGGAGCAAGTTGGAGAAGGCGGCGCTGGCGCTGTTGGAGTACATCGAGGAGCATCCGGATGGTTTCCGGATTCTCGTGCGGGACTCGCATGGCGGTACGGGCACCGGTAGTTACGCGAGTCTGTTGAGTGAGATCGCGGGTGAGGTGGAGTACATCCTCGCGCAGGAGTTCGACCGGCACGGTTATGACGTCAAGTTCGCGCCGTTGTACGCGCAGAGTCTGGTCGGCATGGTGGCGTTGACGGGCCAGTGGTGGTTGGACGTTCGTAAGCCGCGCCGGGAGGATGTGGCCGCGCATGTGGTGAATCTCGCGTGGAACGGCCTGTCGGGTTTGGAGCCGAGGCCGTCGTTGGATCCGCGTCGCCGTCGTAAGGAGTTGGAGCGCGCGGAGAAGCGTGCGGAGAAGGCGGCGGCGAAGGCGGAGAAGGCCGAGGGTCGGGCGGCTGCGAAGGCTCAGCGGCGGGGTCGGCGTGATGGGGATTTCACGGATCCGTCAGCGTAAGGGTGCCGGTTCCAGGAATTCGAGGCGGTTGCCGACGGGGTCGTCGGCGTAGAACCGGCGGTGTCCGGGGAGCAGCGCGTCCGGTGTGATGTCGTGGCCCGCGGCGCGGAGGCGTGCGGCGAGCGCGTCGAGGTCGTGGACGAGGAGTGCGGGGTGCGCCTTGCGGGCGGGCCGGAAGGCGTCCTCGATGCCGAGGTGAAGTTCGATGCCGGGGCCGGGCCGGTGGGGGGTGCGGAACCAGGCGCCGCCTCGGGTGGCGAGTTCGGGGGGTTTGGTGATCTCTTCGAGTCCGAGGACGTGGACGTAGAAGGCGCGGAGGGTGTTCTCGCTGCCCGGTGGCGCGGCGAGGAGGATGTGGTGGACGCCGGTGATCATGTGGCTCCGGGTGTGCGACCGGTGGCCGTCCGGAGTTCTTCTGGTGCGGCCACCGGTCAGGGGTCGCCGGTTCCGGGTCACGGAACCGGATCTCTTCGGATACCGCCCGGTCCGTCCGAGATGGCACCGCAGGGGAACGAGTCGCTTCCTCGGTGGGAGCGGGCGGCATCCCGTTCGTGGGGATGTCGGCCGCGTACGGCATCTCTCGACATCAAGACATATGATGTCTCGTCCCGTATCTTGATGTCAAGAATCCGGTCGGGTGGCGATCACGTAGATCCGCCGGAAGGGGAACACGGTGCCGTAGGGCGCGGCCGGGTAGGCGCGCCTGAGCCGTTCCCGGTAGGCGGCGAGGAACTCCTCGGTCTCGTCCGGGTCGAGCACGGACAGCACGGGACGCAGCGTGCTTCCCTTCACCCATTCGAGGACGGGGTCCTCGCCGTGCAGGACCTGGGCGTGGGTGGTCTCCCAGGCGTCGACGGCGCATCCGTGGCGGGCCAGGAGGTCGAGGTAGCCCGCCGGGTCGAGGACGGGCTTGTCCCGCTGGAGCGCGCCGAGTTTGTCGCGCCAGCGGTCGGAGCGGCCCAGTTCGCGGAGCAGGACGTGGCTGGGCGCGCCGAAGTTGCCGGGGACCTGGAAGGCGAGCCGTCCGCCCGGGGTGAGCGCGTCGACCCATCGGGGCAGCAGGTCGGGATGTTCGGGGATCCAGTGCAGGACGGCGTTGCTCACGATGAGGTCGACGGGGTGTTCGGGCGTCCACGCGGCGACGTCGCCGACGCGGAAGCTCAGCCGTCCCGGGATCTCCCGCCCGTGCGCCTCGGCGATCATGTCGGCGGAGCCGTCCAGGCCCTCGATGACGGCGTTCGGCCATCGGGCGGCGAGGGTCGCGGTCAGTTCCCCGGTACCGCAGCCGAGATCGACGATCCGGGCGGGGGCGCCGTCACCGAGGCGGGCGACGAGTTCGCCGAAGGGCCGGGCACGCTCTCCGGCGAACGCCTCATATTGCGCGGGATCCCACACCGTGCTCGTGACCTCCGAGTTCATGGACCCTGCCCCCTATTTGTCTCGACATCAAGAGACAGCGTGCTCGCCGGGCCATCCCCGTGTCAAGAACCGGGATTTCCGAGGCGGTCAGGTGCGAGGGCGGGTGATGACGACGGCGCGGGTGCCCGGCGCTCCACCGGGCCACCTTCACGGAGGGGTTCCTCATACCGAGAATGCCGGCCGCGGGCACCCTTTCCGCATGAGGCTGGACCGGTTGAAGCTCGTGGCCACCGATCGGTGGACCCCGGCCGACGCGACCCCCGTCGGCCGATGCCCGGACGAGTAGGGTGTCCGCATGCAGGATGAGGTGGACAGGCTCGTCGAGGCGTGGAACAACGAACGACCGGACCTGGACGTCCAGCCATTGCAGGTCCTCAGCCGCGTCTCCCGCCTCGCCCGGCATCTCGACCGCGCCCGGCGCGCCATGTTCGTCGAGCACGACATGGAGTCGTGGGAGTTCGACGTCCTCACCGCGCTGCGCCGCGCCGGAAGCCCCTACCAGCTCAGCCCCGGGCGGCTGCTGCGGGCCACGCTCGTCACGTCCGGCACGATGACGAACCGCATCGACCGGCTCGCCGCGGCCGGGCTCGTCGAACGGCATCCCGACCCGCAGGACAAGCGCGGCGTCCTGGTGCGTCTCACCGACGCGGGCCGGACCCGGGTGGACGCCGCGTTCGCGGACCTGCTCGAACGGGAGCAGGTCATCCTCGACGCCCTCAGCCCCGACCAACGGGACGCCCTCGCGGACCTCCTCCGCACGCTGCTGATCCCCTTCGACAAGTAGCGCCGTGCGGCGGGCGCGTTCTTGTCAGCCGATGTCCTCGGCGAGCATCAGCCATTCCTCTTCGACACCGGCGGCCTCGGCCTGGATCTCCTTCAGCCGTCCGTCGAGTTCCTGGAGTTTGGCGTAGTCGGTCGCGTGCGCGGCGAGCTGCTCGTGCAGGGCGGCCTCCTGCCCGGCGAGCCTCTCCAGGCGGCGTTCGAGCCGGTCGAGTTCCTTGCGGGCCTTCCAGTCCTGTCCGGCCTTCGGCTTCGTCGCGGGAGCGGTCTTCGCGGCCCCGGTTCTGGCGGGCGCGGCCTTCTCGGTGGCCGTGTTGTCCGGACGGGACGGTTTGGGAGCGGTCCCGGCGGCACGGCGGTCGAGGTACTCGTCGACGCCGCCCGGCAGCATCGACACGCGGCCGTCGCCGAGCAGCGCCACGACATGGTCGGTGACGCGTTCCAGGAAGTACCGGTCGTGGCTGACGACGACCAGCGTTCCGGGCCAGCCGTCCAGGATGTCCTCGACCTCGGTGAGGGTCTCGATGTCGAGGTCGTTGGTGGGCTCGTCGAGGAGGAGGACGTTGGGTTCGCCCATGAGGAGCCGGAGCAACTGGAGGCGGCGCCGTTCACCGCCGGACAGGTCACCGACGGGCGTCCACTGCCGGTCGCGGTGGAAGCCGAGGCGTTCCAGGAGTTGGCTCGCCGTCCATTCGCGTTTCCCGACGGTGATGCGGCGGCGGATCTCCTCCACCGACTCCAGGACGCGCCGGGACGGTTCCAGGTCTTCCAGGTTCTGGGTCAGGTGCGCGAGCTGGACGGTCTTGCCCTGCACCACCTTCCCCGACGCGGGCCGGACGGTGCCGTCCAGCAGGCGCAGCAGGGTGCTCTTGCCGCTGCCGTTGACGCCGACCAGGCCCACCCGGTCACCGGGGCCGAGACGCCACGTCATGCGCTCGAAGATCGTCCGAGGCGCGGTACCGTCCCCGCCGTCACCGCCGTCCCCGACCTGGACGGTCACGTCCTCCAGGTCGTGGACGGTCTTGCCGAGCCGCGCGGTCGCGAACCTCGTCAGCTCCACCGAGTCGCGCGCCGGGGGCTCGTCGGCGATCAGCGCCTGCGCGGCGTCCACCCGGAACTTCGGCTTGGACGTGCGGGCCTGCGGACCGCGCCGCAGCCACGCCAGCTCCTTGCGCAGCAGGTTCTGCCGCTTCGCCTCGGTCGCGGCGGCGATCCTGGCGCGTTCGGCCTTCGCCAGGACGTACGCGGAGTAGCCGCCCTCGTAGCGTTCGACGCGGCCGTCGACGACCTCCCACGTCCGGTCGGTGACCTCGTCCAGGAACCAGCGGTCGTGCGTCACGACGAGCAGCGCGACCCCGCTCCCCTTCGCCGCGCCGCCCGGGGCGCGGCTCTTCAGGTGCCGGGCGAGCCAGTCGATCGCCTCGATGTCGAGGTGGTTGGTCGGCTCGTCGAGGAGCAGCAGATCGGTCTCGGGGACGAGGAGCCGGGCCAGCGCGACCCGGCGGCGCTCCCCGCCGGCCATCCCCGCGAGCGGCGCGTCCAGGTCGAGGTCGGCGATCAGGCCGCCGAGGACGTCGCGGACGCGGACGTCGCCCGCCCACTCGTGTTCCGCGCGGTCGCCCAGCACCACGGACCGGACCGTGGCCCCGTCCGGGAACTCGTCCCGCTGGGTGAGGTGCCCGAGGCGCAGCCCGCGCGTGTGGGTGACGCGACCGTCGTCGGGTTCGGTCTCCCGTGCCAGCACGGACACGAGGGTGCTCTTGCCGCCGCCGTTGCGGCCGACGACACCGACGCGGTCGCCCTCGTCGAGCCCGAGGGACACGGCGTCGAGCAGTGGTTTCGGCCCGTAGGCCTTCGCGACATTCTCAAGATTGATCAGATTCACGACACCACCCAGCCTATTGGGCCCCGGCGGGTCGGCGGCCCACTCCCCCGCACCGGCCCTCCGGACCCGCCTCGCGGAGCCGGCCGCGCGGAGTTCAGCCGCGCGGAGCCGATTCCGTCAGGACCCTGGCGGCGGCGCCTGCCGCGGATTGGGCTCGGGCACGCCGGTGCCCGACGGGCCGTACCCGGGTGGTGGCCCGTATCCCTGGCTGTAGCCGGGCGGAATCGTGCTGTTCTCGCGCCGTTTCCGGCTGGACGCCACCGCGATGACGATCACCACGATCGCGGCCACGAGTCCCATGATGAGGACCAGCAGGACGACGAGCCCGAGAAGCATTCCCATGGTTCTCCTCGCCGGTTCGGGGGGTCACCGCATGGGCGGCGGCTGGGTCGTGCCACCTTCGGCGGACGTACCCAGGCTAGCGGCCTGTGCCCGTCCCGCGACGACCAACGCGGGCGCGTTGCGGCGCATGTCCCGGTCGCGGCGGACGGCCAGCAGCACGAGCGTCGTCAGCATCGCGATCGCCAGGAGTCCCAGCAGCGCGGACAGGTAGGTCATCGCTCCACCTCGCCAGCGGTTTCGGCGCCTGAGGATTCGGTGTCACAGATACAAGACGTCCACCGTGAGCAAGAAGTTCGCTTGTGTGACGAGCGCATCTTCCCTTTTTTATTAGGAAAGCTTCTTGTTGGGAAGCGGTTTGCCGAAGAGGGTCGGCTCCCAGGGAGCCGAGTTCACGGAACCCGGTTCTCACCGGGTCGCCGCGCCGGGGACCGGGCCGTCCGCGCGCAGGACCTGTTCGGCGAACCCGGTGCCGTCCAGCGCCTCCGCGAGGTCGGCGGCGTCCTCCCCGGTCTCGGCGAGGAACGCGCAGGTCGGGCCGGACCCCGAGACGAGGGCCCCGGCGGCGCCGAATTCCAGACCCGCGTCGAGGACGCGGCGCAGCGACGGCCGCAGCGCCAGCGCGGCGGGCTGGAGGTCGTTGGTGAGCGCCGCCCCGAGCGCCTTCGCGTCCCCGGTCGCGAGCGCCGTCATCAGCTCCTCCGACACCCGCGGCGGCGCCGCGGCCTCGCCCCGCTCCGCGCGGATCCGGTCGCATTCGGCGTAGACGGCGGGGGTGGACAGGCCGCCGTCGGCGGTCGCGAACACCCAGTGGAAGGTGCCGCGGGTGAGGGCGGGCGTGAGCCGTTCGCCGCGGCCGAGGCCGACGGCGGTGCCGCCGAGGACCGCGAACGGGACGTCGCTGCCGAGTTCCGCGCCGAGGTCCATGAGGTCGTCGCGGGTGAGGACGGGCTGCTCCCGGTCGTCCCACAGCCGGGCGCAGGCGACGAGCGCGGCGGCAGCGTCGGCGCTGCCGCCCGCCATGCCGCCCGCGACGGGGATGGCCTTGCGGATCCGGATCGCGACGTCGGGTTCGACGCCGAGCCGAGCCGCGACGAGCAGGGCGGCCCTGACCGCGAGGTTGTCCTCGTCGACGGGGACGCCGTCGACGCGGACCCGCGAGTACGGGGAGGCCTGGACGCGGACCTCCAGCCCGGGTGCCCGTTCGACCGTCACCTCGTCGAACAGGGAGACGGCGTGGAACACGTTGACGAGATCGTGGTAGCCGTCGTCGCGGATCGGTCCGACGCCGAGCTGGAGGTTGACCTTGGCCGGTACGCGTACGCTCACTGCGGTCACGTTCGAACCCTAAGGCCATTCGCGGGGGCCGAGTGACCCGCGGGTCACCCGCCGCTGGTCACGGGCAGGTTCCGCGGGTTGAAGTAGGGGGTCGTGGCGAGTTCGCGGAGCGCGGAGACGGTCGGCTTGTCGCCGTTGACGGAGTAGGCGCGCCGCCGGTCGCGGACGCCCGCGGCCTGCTCGTCGGAGTTGAAGTAGACGACGGCCTTGACCTGCGGGTCCTGGAGGGTCTTGGACGCCTCCCGCAGCCATTCGGCGCGGCGTTCCCCGTAGGACTTGGGGACGCCGAACTCGGCGACCATGATGGGCTTCTCGCGGTCCCGTGCCCACTGCAGGAACATCTTCATGGCCTCGGACAGGTCGCGGTACTCGTAGTCGGTGCCGGGCTGCGCGTTGGCGCAGATCCAGTCGACCTGGTCGTCGCCGGGGTAGAACGCGCCCGCGTCGCCGCCGCCGAAGCCGCGGGCGGAGGGACACCAGACCCAGGCGACGTTGTCGACGCGCTCCCGCGTGAAGATGGCCCGCAGGTGTTTCCAGGCCGCGACGAAGTCCTCCGGCGAATGGACGCGCTTCTTGTGGGCGGCCTTGTCCATGTCCGGCGCCCAGCGCAGGAAGATCGGCTTGCCGAGGGCCTTGACGGCGCGGGCGCGGCGCTGGATCAGCTCGTCGTACTCACCCTGGACGATCTTCCTGGTGTCTGCTTCGGCCCAGGTCAGCAGCAGGTAGCGGTTGCCGTCGGTGACGGACTTGTCGAGTCCGGCGGGGAACTCCGACGTCCAGCTCCGATAGCTCTGCACGATGTCGAGCTGCCGTCCGAGATCCCGCTCGAAACCGACGACGGGTGCCATGCCCGGCTTCTCCGCGTCCTTGCCGGTGGGCTTCGCCGCGGGTGAACCGCCCGCGACCGGAGACCCGGACGGCGTCTCAGGAGAAGGCGTGGACGAGGACGACCCGTCGGCGTCGTCCGGCGGCACCCACGCCCCGAAGTAGGCGCCCTCCTTCGGCGGCACCGGCGCCACGCCCGCCCGCGCCGTCGTGGTGATCTTCGGTGCGGCGCCCGCCCCGCCCCCGCAGCCCGCCGCCACCGTCGCGACCACCGCCGCGGTGGCGAGCAGGGCCGTCCCCACGATCGGCAACCTCGCCCGCGCCGTCCGCGAACGCGCCTTCACATCGACCTCCGGCTCATCTCGATTCTTCGTGCCTTCGTGCCCCCGTGGGCGGCGTCCGCCCGGCGCGCTCACACCCGGCGCGCTCACACCCGGCACACTCGGCACCCGGCACGCTAAGGAGTCGGGAGATGATCCCCCCGGCGTGAAGGACCATACTCGGCAATCCTGGCGAAGGCGGCCACGTCCAAACCTTCTCCCCGAAGCCGCGGGTCGACGCCCGCCGCGCGCAGCGCGTCCTCGGCGGCGGTCGCCGACCCCGCCCAGCCCGCCAGGGCCGCCCGTAGCGTCTTGCGGCGCTGCGCGAACGCGGCGTCCACGACGGCGAACACCTCCGCGCGGGTCGCCGTGGTCGGCGGCGGGTCCCGACGCGTGAACGCGACGAGGCCCGAGTCGACGTTCGGCGCGGGCCAGAACACCGCGCGCCCGACCGCGCCCGCCCGGCGGGCCTCCCCGAACCAGGCGAGCTTCACCGACGGAACGCCGTAGATCTTGCCGCCGGGCGCGGCGACCATCCGGTCGGCGACCTCGGCCTGCACCATGACCAGCGCGGTCCGCAGCGACGGCAGCGTCGCCAGCAGATGCAGGACGACCGGCACCGCCACGTTGTAGGGGAGGTTCGCGACGAGCGCGGTCGGCTCGGGCCCCGGCACCCGGGTGAGCGTCATCGCGTCGGCGTGGACGACCTCCAGCCGCCCCGCGAGATCCGGCGCCCGCGCCTCGACCGTGGCGGGCAGCGCCGCGGCCAGTGCCGCGTCGACCTCCACGGCCACGACACGCCGCGCCTCAGGCAGCAGCGCCAACGTCAACGACCCCAGCCCGGGACCCACCTCGATCACGACGTCGTCGGGGGTCAGGGCGGCGGTACGGACGATCCGCCGGACGGTGTTGGCGTCGATCACGAAGTTCTGCCCGAGCGTCTTCGTCGGCCGGACCCCGAGCCGCCGCGCCAGCTCCCGCACGTCCGCCGGGCCGAGCAGCGCCGCCCGTGTCTCCCCCACGCCTGATCTCCCCACGCCCCGAATTGTCGCAGCCGCCCCGCAGCCGTCACCGGCCGCCCGTCGGCCGCCGGTCGGCCGTGCGCCCGCCGCCTACCAGGGGCCGAACGCCCGTTCGCCGTTGGCCGCGATGGCCGCGCACATTTCCGCCACGTCCACGCCCTTCACCTCCGCCATGGCGCGGACGGTGTACGGGATCAGATACGAGGCGTTCGGCTTGCCCCGGTGCGGGATCGGCGTCAGGAACGGCGCGTCGGTCTCCACGAGCACCAGGTCCAGCGGCGCCGCCCGCAACGCCTCACGCAGCGGCTCCGCGTTCTTGAACGTGACGTTCCCGGCGAAGCTCATCAGGTAGCCGCGGTCGGCGCAGATCTCCGCCATGGCGGCGTCACCGGAGTAGCAGTGGAACACGACCGTTCCGGGCGCGCCCTCCTCCTCCAGGATCCGCAGGACGTCGTCGTGCGCGTCCCGGTCGTGGACGACCAGCGCCCTGCCGGTGCGTTTCGCGATCGCGATGTGCGCGCGGAAGGCGCGGTGCTGGTCGTCCTTCGGCGCCCAGTCGCGGTAGTAGTCCAGGCCGGTCTCGCCGATCGCGCGGACCTTCGGGTGCGCGGCGAGCCGCGCCACGTCCTCCAGGACGGCGTCGGAGATCCCGGTCGTCTCGTTCGGGTGGATCGCCACCGCCGCGTACACGTCGTCGAACTCGGCGGCGGTGTCCACGGCGAACCGCGACGACGGCAGGTCACAGCCGATCGTGACGATCCGGGTGACGCCCGCGGCCTTCGCCGACCTCAACTGCTCCTGGACGGGAGTGTCGACGATGTCGAGGTGGCAGTGGCTGTCGAACACGTCCACCGGGAGACGCTCGGGAAGCGGCGGGAACGAGCGTGAGCTCTGCCCGTTCCCGTCGGGGCTCACCGGTTCTCCAGCCTGGCGAGCTCCTCGTCGACCACGGACGTGTCCAGCTTCGTGAACAGCGGGGTCGGCTTGCTCAGCGGCACCCCAGGCTTGATCGGCGTGGACTCCCAGCGCGCCTCCGTCGCGTAGTCGCCGGTCAGGACGCGGTAGTCGGGGCCGCCCTCCTCGGACACGGTCTCCAGCCTCGGCATGCCGCTCCACTCGCCCTGCCCGCCGAGCATCTCGTACACCTTCTGCGACGAGCGCGGCAGGAACGGCGTCAGCAGCGTCTTGGCGTCGTCGACGACCTGGAGCGCCGTGTGCAGGATCGACTTGACGCGCGCCGGGTCGTCCTTCAGCTTCCACGGCGCCTGGTCCGACAGGTACTTGTTGGCGTCGCGGACGACGTCGAGCGCCTCGGTGATGGAGTTCTTGAACCGGGACCGGTCGAGTTCCGCGCCCACCGTCGCGAACGCGCGGCGGCTGCGTTCCAGCAGCGCCCGGTCGGTGTCGTTGAGGTCGCCCGCCTCGGGGATCGCGCCGAAGTTCTTCGCCGCCATCGTCACCGAACGGTTCACGAGGTTGCCCCACGCGGCGACCAGCTCGTCGTTGTTGCGGCGGACGAACTCCGCCCACGTGAAGTCGGTGTCCTGGTTCTCCGGCCCGGCGATCGCGACGTAGTAGCGCAGCGCGTCCACGTCGTAGCGGGCGAGGAAGTCCTGCACGTAGATGACGACCTGGCGGGACGAGGAGAACTTCTTGCCCTCCATCGTCAGGAACTCCGACGACACGACCTCCGTCGGCACGTTCAGCGCCCCCAGCGAACCGGGCGTGCCGCCCTTGTCGCCCTGCCCGCTGTAGCCGAGGAGCATCGCGGGCCAGATCTCGGCGTGGAAGACGATGTTGTCCTTGCCCATGAAGTAGTAGGACAGGGCCTCCGGGTCCTGCCACCAGGCGCGCCACGCCTCCGGGTCACCGGACCGCCGCGCCCACTCCACGGACGCCGAGAAGTAGCCGGTGACCGCGTCGAACCACACGTACAGCTTCTTCGCCGGGTTGTCGCGCCAGCCGTCCAGGGGGATCGGAATGCCCCAGTCGAGGTCGCGGCTGATCGCCCGGGGCTGCATGTCGTCCAGCAGGTTCAGCGCGAACTTCAGCACGTTCGGCCGCCACGCCCGCGCCCCCTGCTGCTTGCCGCGCAGGTACCGGCCGAGGACCTCGGTGAACGCGGGCAGGTCGAGCATGAAGTGCTCGGTCTCCACGAACTTCGGCTTCTCGCCGTTGATCCGCGACACCGGGTTGATCAGATCGATGGGGTCGAGCTGGTTGCCGCAGTTGTCGCACTGGTCGCCGCGTGCGCCGTCGTACCCGCAGATCGGGCAGGTGCCCTCGATGTAGCGGTCCGGGAGCGTCCGGCCGGTGGACGGCGAGATCGCGCCCATCGTCTTCTGCGGGAAGATGTAGCCGTTGTCGTACAGGCCCTTGAAGATCTCCTGGACGACCGCGTAGTGGTTCAGCGTCGTCGTCCGGGTGAACAGGTCGTAGGTCATGCCGAGGCCGAGCAGGTCCTCGGAGATCACGGCGTTGTAGCGGTCGGCGAGCTGCCGCGCGGTGACGCCCTCCTTGTCGGCCTGCACCTGCACCGGGGTGCCGTGCTCGTCGGTGCCGCTGACCATCAGGACCTTGTTGCCCGCCATCCGCTGGTAGCGGCTGAACATGTCGGCGGGCAGCGCGAATCCGGAGACGTGCCCGATGTGACGGGGCCCGTTGGCGTACGGCCAGGCGGGCGCGGTCAAGATGTGACGGCTTGACGAGGACATGGAGTCAAGGGTAGTCGCGTCACGGGCGCCCCGGCACGCGAGTAACCTGGTCCGGCGTCGCGGGGCACGTCAGCAGTAGTGATCACTGGAGCGGGAGCCGGGGATGGCACAGACCACGTCCGACCGCCCGACCGCCGACCGGGCGGCGACCGGCGCCGGACGGACGCCACGGCTCCGACGATCATGGCGGGCGGCGCGGGCGTGGCGGATGTGGCGCACGCGGCGCGTGGTGTGGCTGTCCCTGCTGGTCGCGGCGGCCACGATCGGCGCGCAGTGGCTGCTCATGACCCCGCCGCTGTACTTCGACCCGTACTACGTGTGGCTCGCCGCCCGCGAATGGCCCGACATCCCGCTCGACCGGTGGCCTTACTCCGAAGTCCCCCACCAGGTCACCCGGATCGGGCTGGTGCTGCCCGCGCGGGTCGTCCAGGAGATCCTCGGGGACGGTCAGGCCGCGTACTTCGTCGTCGCCGCGCTCGGCGGCTGCGCGTTCTTCGTTGGAACGTATCTGGTCGTCCGGTCGCTGTTCGGGGACGTGGCGGGCGTCGCGTCCGCGGCGATCCTGCTCGTCCACCCGTTCTTCACGATGACCAACCCGTACGGCCACGAGATCACCTGGTCGACGGGCGTGATGCTGCCGGACATGCCCGGCGCCGGGTTGTTCACCATCGGGATGGCGGGCCTGGTCGTCGCGGCCCGCAGGACGGGACGGGCGCAGACCCGGATGCTGCTGGCCGCCGGGGTGTGCTTCGGCTCGGCGTTCCTCGTCCGGGAGTTCCTGGCGTTCCTGTTCCTCGCCGTTCCCGTGTACCTGGCGCTGCTGCGGATCCCGTGGCGCCGCAACGTCACGGTCGGCGCGCCGATGGCCGCGATCCTCGCCGTGAACCTCGTCCACAACCAGCTCGTGTGGGGCACGCCGCTCGCCGGGCTGATCTCCGCCGCCGAACACGGCGGCCGGTCCCGCGACCACGTGACCCGCGAACTCGCCGCCCGCTCGTTCCTGCGCGCGATGCACGACTGGAACCCGCTCGGGCTCGTGTTCACCGCCGCGCTCGCGCTCACGGTCGTCGGGTGGGCCGTCACCCGTGACCGGCGGTTGGCGCTGGTCCTGGTGTGGTTCTTCACCCTCGCCGTGCCGCTGACGTTGTTCTCCGGCGTCCTCGACCCGAACGACATCTCCCTGCGGGCCTGGCTTCAGCGGTACTGGTTCGCGGTGCTGCCCGCTCTCCTCGCCGGTGGCTTCGGGTCCCTGATCCTGATGTTCCGGATGCTGCCGTCCGGGCCGGTGTCACGGTTCCGGCTGCGGACGGTCGTGGTGCCGGTGCTCGCGGTCGCGCTCGGCGGGACGTACGCGACGGCCACGGTCCGCACCGTCCCCGACCTGCCGCGTGACCTGCCACGCGACACGGCGTGGAGCGAGCTGCGCGGCTACCTCGCCGGGCACCGCGACATCACCCTCATCTGCGCCGACCGGCGGCTCGCGCAGACCCTCACCTTCTACACGCGGGACGTGTGGGGCGACCCGGTCTGGCGCGGCGAGATCCGCGACTTCCCGCACTACCTGGGGCAGGTTCCAAGGAACGCGACCGAGGGCCCCATGCTGTACACGCGCTGGCGGGGCATGGAGTCACAGATCGGCGGCGGCTGGCGTCCGTCCACCGGGCAGGGGTGGCGGCTGATGTGGCGGTCGTCGGACGGCGTCCTCCAGCTCTGGCACCCGCCCGGCGGTTGACGCGCCCCGTCGATCGGGCGTCGACGCGCCCGGTCGATCAGCGGGCCCAGGCGACCCAGTCGCCGTCGACGGTGCGGCGGCTGTCGACGACCCGCCAGCCGGGCGGCGCGCCCCGCGGCCAGGACGCCGCCGCGGGCACGTTCTTCGGCCACGCCAGGACGACCATGTCCGCGTCCCGTGGCGGCGGAACCCACCGGGCGTCGAAGACGGTGCCCTCGCCCCACCACGCCCAGTAGTAGTGCGACAGCCGGATCGTCCACGGTACGTTCCAGTCCACCGCGATGGTCCGCCGCGCCCGCAGGTCGACGCTCCCCCGGAGATCGGTGTGCGCGAGCTCGTCCCGTACCAGCGGCCGGGCGATGCGGTCGGTGGCGGTGACGCACATGGCGACCGCGACGACGGCCGACACGCCCGCGAACAACGCGAGACCACCACGTCGCAGCCGAGCGACGGCCACGGACGCGCCGAGCAGCGCGAGCGCGGTGATCGTGGCGTCCCACAGCCGGAACGACGCCCAGTCCCACGTCAGGAAAGACGTCTCGGGGAAGTCGAAGACCGTGTAGGTGTACTGGGTGAGCAGGTCGCCCGCGTACCACTGGACGACGGACGCGGCGACGACCGTCATCGCCGCCGCCGAGGCCACCGCCCACAACAGCGCCCGGTGCGACGCGCGGAGCACGACCGCGACACCGACGGCGAACAGCACCGGCGTGACGGTGGCGAGGTAACGGCCGTACGCGTAGTTGCCGATGCGGTACTCGACGGGCAGCGCCGCCGAGGTCGCGAACGCGATGCCCCCGACGACGGCGAGGAGGCCGAGGGCCAGCGCCCGCGTCCGCCCCGCCGCGCCCGCGAGCGCCCCGGCGGGACGGACGGCGGCGAACGCGACGGCGACGAGCCCGATCGCCGCGACACCGCCGGTCGCGACCGCCTGGTACCAGACCTGGCCGGTGCCGATCGACAGCATCCAGCCCCACCCGTCGCCGGTGGTGAGCCGCCGGACCACGTTGTCGCCCAGGTCGTTGTCGCCGTGCGGGTACATGTGCGGCAGCAGCGACCGGTTCAGCAGCGTCCCGGTGGCCGTCCCGGCGGCGGCGACGGCCCCGACGAGGAACGTGGCGCGCCAGGACCGCCACCGGCACACCACGGCGGTCGCGAGCAGCGCCCCGTGCACGGCCAGCAGGATCGCGCCGCGCGAATGGCTGGCGTAGGTGTACGCGACCAGCGCGGACGCACCCGCCCCGGCGAGCGCCGCCCGCACGGACGAGCCGCGCGGTGAGCCCCCGGAGGAGCCGGACCCGGACGGCGGCGGGCCGTTCAACCAGGTATGGACGAGCAACAGCCAGCCCATCACGATCACCGGCAGGACCGCGTCGGTCAGCACGAACTCGGAGTAGAACACGACGCACGGCAGCGCCGTCGTCACGTGCGCGAAGACGTACGCCCACGGCCCGCGCACCCCGAGGCGGCGCAGCAGCAGGAACGCCAGCGGCAGCATGGCGGCGCTGACCAGCGCGTTGATGACCAGAGCACCCCGGTACACGGTCACCGGGTCGTCCCCGAACCAGAACGCGGGCGTCAGCAGCAGCGGATATCCGCCGCGGTACACCGTCCCGGACGACATGTCGGCGTCGGGCCCGCCCGTGAGGACTCGGGCGGCGAACAGGTACCCGGACTCGTCCGGTGTCGCGACCGGCACCGTCTGCCCGGAGCCGAGCCACAACCGGACGCCGACCTGCGCGAGCCAGCCGACCGCGAACAGCCACGCCCAACGGCGGCGGCTCAATCCGGTCGGGACGTCGCGTCGGTCCGGTGGCGCGACCGGCGGCCGTGCGACGGCCGGAGTTCGCGTGCTCATCGACGTACTGCCCCCCGATGCCGGGCGATCAGATCGGTGGTCCATCGCCGGTCAAGCCTGGCACAGCACGACCGCGGCTCCGGCGCGACGCCGAGAACACTCAGCAGGTTCTCGGCAGTTCGCTGTGATCTGTCCGCTTGGTTCTTCGGGTGGCTTCACATGATGATAAATCAACGTCCGGGAGTCGCGTCCCTACCCGTCCTTGTGCCGGGCCGCGTTCTCGCGGGCCTCCACCTTCTCCGCCTTCTCCGCCTTGCCCGCCTGCTCCGCCTTCTCGTCGGCCTCGGCCCGGGCGACCCGCCGGGCGGCGGCGTCCACCACGCCCGCGGCCTCCTCGGCGGGGTCGATGACGGGCGGGTGCTGGCGGCGGCGGATGCCGAGGATGCTGACGAACAGCGAGGCGAAGACCGCCTGGAGGCTCATCACCAGCGCGGTCGCGGCGGGTACGACGATGCGCAGCGACTCGCGCGGGTCCAGCTCACCGAAGCTGTTGACCCGCCAGTGCAGCAGCGACGCGACGAGACCGGCGAGACCGGCGACGGCGAGCACCCCGCCGAGCAGCAGACCGCGCTCCAGACTCCACCAGTCGATGATCTTCTGGACCCTGCGGTCGTGCGGCAGGAATCCCTCCTGCATCGCGTACACCTTGGTGAGCAGCGCGAACAGGACCGCCTGGAAGCCGATGACCAGCGCGGCGCCCGCGCCGACGAGCGTGTCGACGTCGAACGCGATCTCCCCGACCGTGACCGGGCCGGTGGACAGCGCGATCCCGGCGAGCAGCCCGACCGTCATGAAGACCAGGCCGGGGATGAGGAACAGCCAGCGGGGGCTGTAGAGCATGAGGAAGCGGAGGTGCCGCCACCCGTCGCGCCAGGTGTTCAGGTGCGGGGCGCGGCTGCGGCCGTCCGGCGACAGCGTCGTCGGGACCTCCCGGATGTCGTACCCCTGGAGGGTCGCCTTGACGACCATCTCGCTGGCGAACTCCATGCCGCCGGTCTGGAGGCCGAGCCGCATGATGGCCTCCTTGTCGAAGGCCCGCAGCCCGCAGTGGAAGTCGCCGATCTTGCTGCGGAAGAACAGCCGTCCGACGAAGCTGAGCACCGGGTTGCCGAGGTAGCGGTGCAGCGGCGGCATGGCGCCGTCGGCGATGCCGCCCTTGAACCGGTTGCCCATGACGAGGTCGGCGCCGTCACGCAACTCGTCCAGGAACGGGCCGAGCGTCGTGAAGTCGTAGGAGTCGTCGGCGTCGCCCATCGCGACGTACCGGCCGCGAGCGGCGCTGATCCCGCCCATCAGGGCGTTGCCGTACCCCTTGTCGATGACCGGCACGACACGGGCGCCCGCGTCCCGGGCGAGCTGCTGGCTGCCGTCCGTGCTGCCGTTGTCGGCGATGACGACCTCGCCGTCGATGCCCTTCTCCTCGAAGAAGCCGATCGTCTTGCGGACACAGGTCTCGACCGTCTCGGCCTCGTTCAGGCAAGGCATCACTACGGAGAGTTCCACGCGATCTCCTTCATTACCCCTGGTGACCGTTCGCGATGTGATCCACTAATCTCAGTTGTTCCGCGAGGCGGCCCGTCGCTTCATGCTCGTGTTCCCGAGCTGGTCGTTCACATGCTCGTCGTTCATGATGCCTGCCGAGGACGGGTATTGATGGCCGCTCCGGTCAAGAGCACCCGTATCGTGTTGCCCACTTGCAACCCAAAAAACAGACACCGCCACGGTCTCGGGCGGCAGGCTAGGACGTCAAGCATACGGGCACACCGGCCCGGAAGGGGTGGGTCGGCTGTGACGCGCACCGGTGAACAACCCAGTGCCGCCGGACAGGGGGCCCGACACCGAAGGGGAGGTGCGGCAGTGGCGGGGGAATCGCCGCTGAGTACCGCGGTCGACACGGGGCTCGGCACCGCACTGGACGACGCCACGCCGAAGGAGGCCGTGCTGGACGAGACGGCACCGACCGAGGCAGCGCTCGGCAAAGCAGCGCTCAAGAAATCGATGCTCGACGAAACGCCGCCCGGCGAGAAGGCGTCCGGGGGGACGGCGCCCGGAGGGAAGACGTCGGCTGGAACGACGACAGCCCCCGATCCCGACGAGGCCCTGCGGGAACGTCCGGAGTCGGACGGCTCGCCGGACGGCCTGGGGGAGCCGGAGTCGCCCGAGTCCGAATCCGAGTCCGCGGACTCGCGGCGCAGGGGGCGCCGCCGCGGACCGTGGGAACTGGTCCGCCGCCACCCCGCCTTCAGTGTGATCATCGCCACAGCGGCGCTGATCCGGGTGCTCGCGATGCTCGGCTACCAGCCGGTGATGTTCTTCAACGACAGCTTCGACTATCTGCACGTCGCCATGGAGCCGTATCCGCATCCGCTGCGGCCCGACGGCTACGCCTTCCTCCTGTGGATCCTCAAGCCGTTCCACAGCTTCGCGCTCGTCGCCGCCCTCCAGCACCTCATGGGCCTCGCCATGGGCGTCATGATCTACGCGCTGCTGCGGCGCAAGTTCCGGCTGCCCGGCTGGGGCGCCGCGCTCGCCGCCGCGCCCGTGCTGCTGGACGCCTACCAGCTCCAGCTCGAACACCTCGTCCTGTCGGACACGATGTTCACGTTCCTGGTGATGAGCGCGGTCACGCTGCTGCTGTGGCACGACCGTCCGTCCTGGCGGATCGCCGTGGCGGTGGGCCTGATCATCGGGATGGCGTGGCTGACCCGCTCGGTCGGGATGCCGGTGCTGCTCGGCGTGCTGGTGTACATGTTCATCCGGCGCACCGGCTGGAAGGTCATGGCGGCCACGCTCGCGGCGTGCATGCTGCCGGTGCTGGCCTACATGGGCTGGTACAAGGCCGACAGCGACAAGTTCGCGATCACCGAGAGCAACGGGATCTTCCTGTACGCGCGGGTCTACAAGTTCGCCGACTGCCACCAGATGAAGAACCTGCCGGTCAGCGAGTACCCGCTGTGCGTCGAGTCCGCGAACCGGCTGCCGAACTCCCAGGACGGCATCTGGAACCCGGGGTCCCCGCTCAACCGCTACCCCGGCGCCCGGTTCAGCCCGGACAACAACGCGCTCAGCAACGATTTCGCCAAGCGCGCGATCCTCGCGCAGCCCCTCGACTACATGAAGGTCGTCGCGCACGACTTCTTCCGGGTCTTCCGCTGGGAACGGACGGTGTTCCCCGACAAGGACACCTACTCCCAGTACGAGTTCCGCCGGACGAGCAAGCCGCTGCCGAAGTGGCACATGGACCCCAACTCGATCGCGGCGGCCGAGGCCCGCGCCTACGAGCGCGGCAACGCCCAACCCCGGGTCGTGGAGCCGTTCGCCGGGGTCGCCCGCGGCTACCAGGACGTCTTCTACCTGCGCGGGACGATGGTCGGTGTGATCCTGCTCGTCGGGCTGGCGGGCCTCGTGCCGCTGTGGCGCCGGTTCGGCGGTGAGGCGCTGCTGCCGTGGACGCTCGCGACCGGGCTGCTGCTGGCGCCCGCCGCGACCGCCGAGTTCGACTACCGGTACGTGCTGCCCGCCGTCCCGCTCGCGGCGCTCGCCGCCGGGATGGCGTTCAGGCCGGAGTCCCGCGCGACGGTGGCGGGCTGGACACGGGCCGTCCACCGGCGCCTCCAGCGGCACGGCTCGGCGAAGGCGGCGCCGGAGAACGTCCCGGTGACCTGACCCTCACCCGGTTCACCAAGTCGTGTCACCAGGCGTGCATGCGGCGGAGGTGGTACACCATCGCCACATCCGCGCCGCCGCGCGCCTTCACCACCTCTGCGTGCCCGGCCCGCACCGCGGACAGGGCCTTGACGTTCTGGCTCTGGCATTTCGGGCAGAACCGGTCCACCCACGGCGTCGTGCAGGGTAGGCCTCCGCGCGTGTACACGACGGCCTGGTTGCCGTGCCCGTCGCCGTAGTGGCGGGCCTCCAGGTCCTCGTCCCAGGTCGCGGAGCAGTTCAGGCACTCGAACACCCAGGCCTCGTGGCTCGACCACGCGTCCCGCATGGCTCTCACCTCCGCTTCGTGGTGACGCCACCACTTAGTTCCTGGCCCGGACGACGGCGTCGTAAACGGTGCGTTTCGGGGCACCGTTCTCCTTGGCGACCTCCGCGATCGCCTGCTTGCGGGGCGTCCCCGCGTCCTCCCGCGCGGCGACGGCGGCGGCCAGGTCCGCCGGGTCCGTCAGGCCCTCGGGTTCGGGGGCGCCGCCGACCACGAGCGTGATCTCGCCGAGCACGCCGCCGTCCGTCCACGCGGCCAGCTCGCCGAGCGTCCCCCGGCGGATCTCCTCGTAGGTCTTGGTCAGCTCCCGGCAGACGGCGGCGGGACGGTCCGCGCCGAACGCGTCCGCCATGGCGGTGAGCGTGGCGGGCAGCCTGCGCGGCGACTCGAAGAACACGAGGGTGCGGCGCTCGTCCGCCAGCGCCGCCAGCCACCGGGCCCGCTCCCCCGGTTTGCGCGGCGGGAACCCCTCGAAGCAGAACCGGTCGGTGGGCAGCCCCGACACCACCAGCGCCGTCGTCACGGCGGACGGTCCGGGCAGCGCCGAGACGGGCACCTCCGCGGCGACGGCGGCGCGGACGATCCGGTACCCGGGGTCGGACACACCGGGCATGCCCGCGTCGGTGATGACGAGGACGTCCCGTCCGGCCAGCAGGTCCTCCAGCAGCTCCGCCGCCCGCGCCTTCTCGTTCTGGTCGTAGAAGGACACGACGCGCCCGCCGAGCGTCACACCGAGATCACCCGCCAGCCGACGCAACCGCCGGGTGTCCTCGGCCGCGATCACCGGCGTTCCGGCGAGCGCCTCCCGAAGCCGGACGGAGGCGTCCTCCGGCCGTCCGATCGGGGCCGCCGCGAGCACCAATGTCCCTTTCACATGGCCATTCTTCCACCCGAAACCGCCGCCTTCCGTACACCCGTACGATGACAGGATGGCGACGACGGATCTGGCTCCCGCGCAAGCCCACGGATCCCGGCGCAGGCCTCCGCTGAGGGAGTGGCTCGCCCCCGCGATCCCGGGCAGCGCGGCGCTGTCCTGGCTGGGGCCGCTCCTGGTCACGTTGCTCGCGGGCTACCTGCGGTTCGACCGGCTCGGGTCGCCGAAGGCGGTGGTCTTCGACGAGACCTACTACGCCAAGGACGCGTTGTCCCTGCTGAAATTCGGGTGGGAGCACAACACCGTCGAGAACGCCGACAAGATGCTCATCGCCGACAAGAACGCGGACATCTGGGGCAACGGACCGTCGTTCATCGCCCACCCGCCCGGCGGCAAATGGATGATCGCGCTCGGCGAGTGGATGTTCGGCGCGACGCCGTTCGGCTGGCGGTTCATGCCCGCGCTCGCCGGGACGCTGTCGGTGCTGATCCTGTGCCGGGTCGCGCGGCGGATGACCGGCTCGACGCTGCTCGGCTGCGCCGCGGGACTGCTGCTGGCCGTGGACGGTCTGGCGTTCGTGACGAGCCGGGCCGCGCTGCTGGACGTCTTCGTGATGTTCTGGGTCCTCGCCGGGTTCGCGTGCCTGGTCAACGACAGGGACCGCTCGCGCCGCGTCCTCGCCGAAAGGCTCGAACGCTCCCCGGCCGGTGCGGAGGGCTCTCTCTACGGGCCTTTCCTCGCGCACGGTTGGAGGTGGGGCGCGGGCGTCTGCCTCGGGTTGGCCTGCGCCACGAAATGGACGGGTGTCTTCTACGTCGCCGCGTTCGGGATCATGGTCGTGCTGTGGGACTACGGCGCCCGCCGCGCGGCCGGGGTCCGCTCACCGGTCACCGGGATGCTGCTGCTGGAGGCCGTCCCGGCGTTCGTCCAGCTCGTCGTGGTGGGGCTGCTGGCGTACCTGGCGACATGGTGGGGCTGGATCTTCAAGCCGGGCGGGTGGGGACGCGGCGACGTGTCCGATCATCTGCTGTTGCGGCCGTTCGAGGCCCTGCCCAGCCTGTGGAGCTATCACAGGCAGATCTTCAACTTCCATTCCGGGCTGGACGACAAGCATCCGTACCAGTCGTGGCCCTGGGACTGGCCGATCCTGAAACGGCCGGTCGCGTTCTTCTACACCGAGCCGAAGAACGCCTGCGACGGCGCGACGCGCTGCTCCCGCGAGATCCTCGGCATCGGGACGCCCGCGCTGTGGTGGGGCGCGCTGTTCGCGTTGATCGCGGTCGCGTTCATCTGGCTGATGCTGCGGGACTGGCGGGCCGGGGCGATCGTGTGGGCCTTCGTCGTCGGCTGGATCCCCTGGTTCGTGCCGGCGTTCTCCGAGCGGACGATGTTCCTGTTCTACGCGACGCCGCTGATTCCGTTCATGGTGCTGGCGATCGTCCTGGTCCTCGGGTACGTGATGGGGCCCGCGCCGTCCTGGTACGGGGGCGCGCACGTCGCACGCCCCGGTGACCGCGGCTTCGGCGGTGACGGTCGCGACGGGGAGGACGTCAAAGGTCTCGACGGCTTTGGTGCGACGCGTCCGGTCCGTCCGACTTCGCCACCGCCCGGGGCGGGGACGAGGCGGTGGGTCGGCGCCGTCGCCGCGGGCGCGTACCTGCTGGTGGTCCTGGTGAACTTCGCGTACTTCCACCCCATCCTGTCGGCCGAGACCATCCCGTACGACGAATGGCACGACCGGATCTGGTTCGGCTCCTGGGTCTGACCCGCGCGAACCACGCGGGCGGGCGGCGTCCTCACGCGGGGGCTTCGGCGGCGCGTGCCGGTGCGGTGCGCGGGCGCAGTGTCCTGGCGCCGAGCAGGCACAGGACCAGGGCGAGGACGCCCCCTGCCCCGGCCCCGGCGAACGCGCCGTGGACGCCCGCGAGGTCCTGCGCGACCCCGGCGGCGAGCGAGCCGAGGGAGGTGCCCGCGCCGACCGCCGCGACGACCCACGCGAACGCCTCGGTGACGGTCCCGCTCGGCGCGAGCCGGTCGACGAGGGTGAAGCTGCACGCCAGCACGGGCGCGAGGAACACCCCGGACAGGAACGCGAGCACCGACATGCCCGCCAGGCCGGGCGCGAGGACGAGCGGGACGTACCCGGCGGCGAGCGCGGCCAGCAGCCACGGCAGCCTCCGGTGCGGCGCGCTCGCCCACCTCCGGGCGCCGTAGACGATGCCGCCGGTGAGCGCGCCGCCCGCCATGCACGCCAGCAGCAGCCCGGACGCCGCGTCCGTGCCCTCCCGTTCGGCGTAGGCGACGACGGCGACCGCGTACACGCCGAGCGCGATCCCGGCGCAGGCCAGCGACAGCAGCAGGACCCGCAGGCCCGGGGACCGCAACGGGCCCGCCCAGTCGGAGGCGCGCGGCTCGCCCCGCCAGCGGCGGGACGGCCCGGACAGCGCGACGATCAACGTCCCGGCGACGCCGAGCGCGCCGGTCAGCAGCAGCGCGGTCTCGGTGTTCACCACGGCCGCGGCGACGACGAGCAGCGGGCCGAGGGTGAAGAGCAGTTCCTGGGCGGCGGCGTCCAGCGCGTACGCGGCGTCGACCTGCTCGGGGCCGTCGAGGACGTCCGGCCACAGGGCGCGCAGCCCCGCCTCCAGCGGCGGTGTCGCGAACCCCGCGACGATCACCGCGGCGATGGCGACCGGCAGGGGCCCGGCGCCGACGGCGGCGAGCAGCGCGAAGCCCGCCGCGGACGCCGACGCGGCCGGGAGCAGGACGCGCGGCTGCCCGAACCGGTCCATGGCGCGACCGAGGACGGGCTGTCCCGCGGCGGTGGCCAGCCCGAGGATCGCGGCGAGCGTCCCGGCGAGCGGGTAGCCGCCGTCGTCCTCCCGGATGTGCAGGACGACGGCGAGCATCCCCATGCCGTTCGGGAGCCGGCCGAGGAGGGTGGCGCCGAGCAGCCGCCCCGCGTACGGCCTTTTCAGGAAGGCGACGTATCCCCGTACGACTCCCCGCACAAACCCGCGCATGCTCGGCCCCCGAAGCAGTCGTACGTGCCCGTCACCGGGCTGGTCATACGTATTACTCGCCGTGGGTCATACGTACCACTCCGCGGGGGCGCGGCGCTAGTCTGAGTTCGTCCCATGATCCCTCCAGGGAGGCGCAAGGTGCCGGCAATCAGCCGCCCCACCAGCAAGGACGTGGCTCAGGAGGCGGGAGTCTCGCAGTCCACGGTCTCGCTCGTGCTGGGCGGCAAGTGGACGGGGCGGGTCTCCCCCGCCACCGCGCGGAGCGTGCGGATCGCGGCCGAACGCCTCGGCTACCGCCCCAACAAGGCGGCGCGGAACCTGCGGCTCGGCACCACCCGGACCGTCCTGCTGATGGTCCCGACGCTCACCGCGCCCTTCTTCGGCCCGGTGTACACGGGCGCGGCACGGGTCGCGGCCCGGCACGGCTTCGGCGTCGTCGTCTCCACCTGGCCGGAGGACGACCCGGCCGGCACCGGCGAGACGGTCGACCGCACCCCCCGGAACGGTCCCTGGGCTTCGCCGCACGAGGCGATCGACGGGATCCTCGCGTCCTCGATGGCGGCGTCGACGACGGCGACGACGGTCGGCGGCGCGCTCCGCGAGTACCGCCTGACACCGGCGGTGATGCTGGACAGCGGCCCGGCCGGTGACCGCGTCCCCACGGTCGACTTCGGTGTCGCCGACGGGATGCGGGCGATCGTCGAACACCTCGCCGCGCTCGGCCACCGCCGCATCGGCCACGTCGCCGCGGCCGTGGACCAGTGGACGTTCCGTACCCGCGCCGACGCCCTCACCGCCGCCGTCACGGCCCTGCCCGGCGGGACCGTCACCCGCGCCTCCTGCATGATCGACGTGACGTCCGCCAAGGACGCCGCCGGACGGCTTCTGGACCGGTCCGATCGTCCGACCGCGCTGGTCTGCGACGACGATCTGATCGCGGCGGGCGCCTACAAGGCGGCGCGGGCCCGTGGCCTGGACGTCCCGGCCGACCTGTCGGTCACCGGGTTCGACGACGTGCTTCTCGCCACCGCGCTGGAGCCCGAACTGACGACCGTCCGGCTGCCCGCCGAGGAACTGGGCACCCAGGGCATGACGGCGCTGCTGGACCTGCTCGCGGGCCGCCGACCCCCGCCCCGGACGCTGCCCGGCGAACTGATCGTCCGAGGTTCCACCGCACCCCCCGCCCCCGGCGACAAGGACCCGCGCACCCCATGACGACCCCCACCCCCCGGTTCCGGACATCGCTCGGCGCCGCGCTCCTCGTCCTCTGCGTCCTCGGCGGGCTCGCGGGCTGCGACTCCGACGCGAACCCGTCCGCGAAGACCACGGAGAACACCGCGTCGAAGCCGACCGTCCCGAAGACCTCCGCGCCGCGGGCGCACCCGTCCCAGGCCGATGTCACGCGGCGACTTCTCCGGTTGGAGAAGGCCCGGGACGCACGCGTCGGCGCGTACGCGATCGACACGGGAACGGGCCAGGTCCTGGCCCACCGGGCGGACGAGCGTTTCCCGTTCGCGTCCTCGTTCAAAGTGATGGCGTGCGCCGCCGTCCTTCAGAAGGCGCGCCGCACCGACCCGGGTCTCATGGACCGCGTCATCCGCTACGACCGGCGCGACCTGGCCGCGTTCTCCCCCGAAACCGAGAAGCACGTGGGCACCGGGATGACCGTCGCCGAACTGTGCGGGGCCACGATCACCAAGAGCGACAACACGGCCGGGAACCTGCTCCTGAAGGAGATCGGCGGGCCGCGGGGCCTGACCGCCTTCTTCCGTTCGCTCGGCGACACGGTCAGCCGGAGCGACCGCGTCGAACCCGGGCTCAACAGGTGGCGGCCCGGCGAACTCCGCGACACGACCGCGCCGGGCCCGTGGGCCCGCGATCTGCGGGCGCTCACCGTGGGCGACGCGCTCGTGCCCGCCGACCGTGAACGGCTCGTCGCCTGGTTGAAGGCCTCGGTGACCGGGGGCGAACGGATCCGCGCGGGCCTGCCCGGCGGCTGGACGGTCGGCGACAAGACCGGCACCGCGGGCGTGCACGGCAACGCGAACGACATCGCCGTCGTCTGGCCGCCGTCCGGCGCCCCGCTGATCTTCGCGATCCTGGTCACCCGACCGGACGCGGACGCCGAACCCGACGACGAGACCGTGGCCGCCGCCGCGCGCATCCTCGCCCGCGGCCTCCGCCCGTCCTGACACCTGCCGCGTCACCGGCCGCGGCCGGGCCGATTCCAAGATGACATGCCCGATATCAGCCATTGGGGTGACCGCTAACCCGGCAGCGTCTTGGGAAACGTAGGCTGTACCTCTGTTTGAACTGCCTTGGGGAGACTTCTTTGCGGCTGCCGGAGCATCTGGAGCTACTGCTCACCGACGAGCCGGTGCTCGACGTCTACTCGTACGGTCCGTGGCGCGTCCCCGACGGCCTGTTCGAGGAGATCTCGGCGCGGATCGACGGGCTCGCGGCCGACCCGCGGGCCGCGGAGCTGACCACCGACGAGCACAAGCTCCTGACGTTGCCGGCGTCGCTGGTCACCGCGGAGATCTTCGGCATTCTGGCGTTCCTGCCCGGCGGCGGGGCGATCAAGGCGGGTTCGTGGTCGCAGCTGCCCGAGCGGCTGCTGTACCGGCACCTGGTTAACCCGGGCCCGCTCAGCACCCGCATGACCCGCTGGGACGCGCCGGGCGGCCGGTGGCGGCCACCGGTCGACTGGCTGATCGAGGCCCCGGACCGGGAGCTGGCGATCGACCTCGCCCGCGACTGCCTGTCCGTCCTGGAGGGCGTGGAGCCGCTGGAGGAACGCCGCAAGGCGCTGCTGCGGCTGTACGACGACCCGCCCACCTGCGACGTGAACCTGCCCAAGATGGAGTTGCGCGAGCACTGGCACACCCACGCCGGAGACGACATCGTCACGGCGGTGCCGGAGCTGCTCGGCCCGGTCGGCTACCTGGAGTGGGTGTGCGCGGGGCTGCTCGCCGCGTACGAGCACCTGACGGAGGTGGCGCCGCGCGACGAGACCGTCGAGGTCCACCTGATCCAACTGCTGCTCCAGGGCAGCATGGAGGGTGTCCCGGCGGAACTGGCCGCCGCCCTGGGCGAGGACCGGTACGGCGAGCTGCAACAGCGTTTCCCCGGTGAGCGTCGCGGGTTCAAGCCGGGCGCGTGGCAGGAGCGGACGCGGGCCTGGCTCGTCCGGGCGCTGGTCGCCGGGGCCGCCGACGCGTGCCGGGGCTGGCTCGACATGGCGATGCGGTTCATCGCGATCGTCCAGGGCCTGCCGGGCGACCCCTGGTTCCCGAAGGCCGAGTGGATCCCGGTCGGCCAGTTCCAGACGGACCTGCGGCGCCTGTACGCGCCGCGCCGCCGCGTCGTCAACCCGCTCACCGAGACGCTGCGCGCCGTCCCGGCGGAGACCGGGCACGCCCGGTCGCGGACGAGCGGACGTCCGGAGATCGCCACGTCCCTGGTCGGTCAGCCGGAGGTGGTGCGGGCGCTGGAGGAGCTGACCCGCGGCGACGAACCCGTCCGGCTGCTGATCGCCGGACCGGACGGAACCGGGAAGCGCGACGCCGCGCAGGAGCTCGCCAAGGCGCTCGCGTTCGGCCGCGACCCGCACTGGATCACCGACAACCTGTTCACCGGGCAGCGGCTGTCGGACGCCGTCGCCAAGCTGCACGCCGACGCCCGCGACTGCGCCGGTGACCGGCTCCTCATCATCGAGGGCCTGGACGGCATCGTCACCGACCCCGGCAACGGCGAGGCCCTCGCCGTCGAACTGCACCGCCTGCTGGCCGTCCACCCCGACCTCCACCTGGTGGCGCTGTGCGACGCGGGCGGCGAGGAGCGGATCCGGGAGATCAACCCCGTGCTGCCGCAGCGGTTCCGGATCGCGCGGACCCAGCCGTTCACCGCCGAGGGCCACGCCGAACTGTTCCGCCGCGCGCTCGACGCGCGTGGCGCCCGCGGCACCCGGCAGGCGATCGAGGCGGCGGGCGCGCTGCTGGCCCTGACGCCGCCGATGCAGACGCTCCGCAACGCCCGTCTCGCCCCGCACCTCGCCGACCAGGTCGTCGCCACCGCCCGAGCGCGCGCCGCCCGCGACTCGGCGGCCAGGGACTCCGCCGTCAAGGACCCCGCCGTCAAGAGGCTCGCCGCCAACGGCGTGAGCGCCAACGGCACCGGTCCCGGAGACCTCGCCACCTCGGCGGACCGGGGCGCCCACGACGGGGACCCGGACACCAAGGTGATCATCCGGAAGCAGGACATCCCGGAAACGCTGGACACCTCGTACGCGGCCGGGAACCCGCTCGCCGAACTGAACGCGCTCACCGGCCTCGAATCCGTCAAGCACGAGATCTCGCTCATCGTCGCCGGAACGCACGCCGCGCGGCTGCGCAGCGAGTCCGGGTTGCAGATCACCCCGCCCACCAGGCACATGGTGTTCACGGGCAACCCCGGGACCGGCAAGACGATGGTGGCGCGGCTGCTCGGCCGCATCTACAAGCGGCTCGGGGTGCTGTCGTCCGGGCATCTCATCGAGGCGTCCCGCGCCCACCTCGTCGGCGAGTACATCGGCCAGACCGCGCCCCGCACCCGCAGGCTGGTGGAACGCGCGCTCGGCGGCGTCCTGTTCATCGACGAGGCGTACACGCTCACGCAGTCCCCGCTGAAGGGCGACTACGGGCACGAGGCGATCGCCGAGCTGGTCAAGCTGATGGAGGACCACCGCGACGACCTCATCGTCATCGTCGCCGGATACCAGCAGGAGATGGCGGAGTTCCTCGCCGCGAACCCGGGCCTCGACTCGCGCTTCCCCAAGCAGATCCACTTCCCCGACTACACCGACGACGAGCTGATCACCGTGTTCGGGCAGCTCGCCGCCGCCGACGGGTTCCGGCTCGCGCCCGGCACCGAGGACGCCCTGCACGCGATGCTGCGCCGCGCGCCCCGCGGCCCGTCGTTCGGCAACGGCCGCCTCATGCGCAACATGCTGGACGTCGCCGTCGCCAACCAGGCCGACCGGGTCGCGTCCGCCGCGTTCGCCGCGAAGAAGAACGGCCGCGACGGCCGCGACGGCAGGAAGGCGTCCCGGAAGCCGACGAAGAAGGAACTGATCACGCTCAGCGCCGACGACCTGCCGCCGCTCCTGGACCACCCGGAGGAATTCTTCGGCCTGTACCTGTAGGCGGGCTCGTATCTAGCGGGTATGACGTAGGTGGCTTCCCCGCCGTCCGAGAGGCGAGGAGGCTTCCATGCGACCGGACGACCGGCGTCTCCTGCGCGGCATCGCCGACCAGGAGACGGCCCGCCTGCGGGACGGGACACGCCCATGGTCGTGGTGGCTGGAACGCGCCGTCCTGCACGGACGCCGCCACGGGTACATCGGCGTCCTGCTGATCAGCGCGCAGTGGCGCGGCGCCACCGACGTCCGCTCCTATGACGCGTGGCGTTCCGCGGGTCGTCAGGTCAGGAAGGGTGAGACCGGCATCCGCGTCCTCGGCCGGACGGGTGCGCCGCGCGCCGTGTTCGACGTGTCCCAGACGGAGGGCCTGCCCCTCCCCGACGACCGGGACCCGCCCCCGCCGGACGCCGAACATCGCCTCGCGTCCCTCACCGCGCGGGCCCCCGACCGTGGCGTGCGGCGCGTCGAGGCCGACTCGGTCGCGTTCCTCGTCGCGTCCTGGCTCGGGTCGGAGCCGTCCATGCCCACGTTCCCGGCGCGGGCGTTCTGGGCGGGCCCCGGAATCGGCGACCGCATCCTCCGGACGGCCCGGCGCGTGCACGGACGCGTGTCGGGCGCGTCCCAGCACGGGATCACGGCGGACGCGGAACGCTTCTTCCACGCCCGGCTCACCGACAGTTGGGTGCCCGGCTACCTGGCCGGACGCGGGTTCCCGGCAGCCGTGCAGCGACGATGGCGGATCGGATACGCGCCGAACGGGCCCCGCGCACTCACCGACCACCTGCGGAAGCTCGGACACGCCGACGATGACATCACCGCTGCGGGACTGGCCCGCCCTGATGACGGCCCCGGCGGCGGCAAGCGCGCGGGCAACGGCAATGGCGAGCGGCTTCGCGACACGTTCAGGGACCGGGCGATGTTCGCGATCCGGACCCAGGACGGCGCGGTCGCGGGCTTCATCGGACGCCGTCGCGACGACGCCCCGGGTCCGAAGTACCTGAACGGACCCGCGACGTCCCTGTTCCACAAGGGCGAGCTGCTGTACGGCCTGCACGAGGCGCGCGACCGGCTCGCCGCCGGTGCGCGTCCCGTGATCGTCGAGGGGCCGTTGGACGCGATCGCGGTCACCATGGCGGCGCCCGCCGAGTACGCGGCCGTCGCGACCTGCGGTCTCACGCTCACCGCCGAGCAGTTCGACGCCCTCGCGGGCATCGCCGACCTGGACGGCCTGGGCGTCCTCCTCGCCCTGGACGGCGACCCCGCCGGGCGGGCCGGAGCCGTCCGGGTCTGGGAGCGGCTCGCCGGAGTCGGCGGACCGGTCGAGACCACGGCCCTGCCTCCGGGCCATGACCCGGCGGGCGTCCTGGCGTCCGGTGGCCGCGCGGCGGTCCGCAACGCCCTCCGTACCCGGACACCGCTGATGGACGCGGTCATCGACAGCGCCTTCGACAGGGCTGTCGCCGAGGTCTGCAACGGGCCCGTCAGCGCGGCCGTGGGCGGGACGTTCGGTTCGCCGGAGGGGCGGCTCGCCGCGATCCGCGCGGCGGCGAAGATCATCGCCACGCGCCCGCCGGAGGCGGCACGCCAGGTCGTCCGGGTCGCCGCCCGCGCCGACGTGCCGCCCGCGCTCGTCACCGAGATCCTGTGCGAGACCGTCAGCCCGGTCGACCGTCCGTAAGCCGCGCGGCCGCCTCGAACAGGATGTTCTCCGCGCCGCGCCGGGTGACGAGCTGCGCCCCGACCGGCATGCCGTGGACCGTTCCGACGGGCACCGAAAGCGCGGGAAGGCCGACCAGGTTGAACGGGCAGGTGAGGCTCACCAGCATCGGAATGTGCGGTCCGAACGGCCCCTCCGTCTCACCGATCCTCGGTGCGGTGATCGGGAGGGTGGGCAGGGCCAGGAGGTCGTAGCGCTCCAGCAGCTCCGCGACCTCCCGCGCGATCCGCTCCCGTGCCCGGACGGCCCGGACGAACCGCCAGCCGGGTGTCCGCGCCGACTGCTCCAGGCGTTCCAGGGTGACCCGCTGGTACAGCTCCGGTGCCTTCTCGACCCGTTCGGCGTGGACGTCGTACGCCTCGCTCTCCTGGATCGCCCGGAACACCCGCCGAATCTCGTCCAGGTCGAGCCGCTCGGACGGCGCGTCCGGGAACGCCGCCCGGACGACCCGCACCACCTCAGGGTCGGCCACAAGCGGCTCGATCCATCCGACACTTGGCGCACCGCCGGGTCCCGCGCCGCCGTCCACCGGCGACGGAGCGGCCTCCGCCAGGCCGGTCAACGCCTGGTAGGCGATGCGGCAGTCGTCGGCGGATCCGGCGAGGAGGCCCACATGGTCGAAGGACGCCGCCAGCGGGAACACCCCGCCGGTCGGGAGGACGTCGAAGGCCGGTTTGAACCCGGCGATCCCGCAGAACGCCGCCGGGATCCGCACCGACCCGCCGGTGTCCGTGCCGAGGGCGAGCGGGACCATCCCGGCCGCGACGGCGGCGGCGCTGCCCGCGCTGGATCCGCCCGACATCCGCTCCCGGTCGTGCGGGTTGCGGACCGGCCCGTTCACCGACACGTCGCCCGTCCCGCCGTAGGCGAACTCGTGCGTGCCGGTCTTGCCGACGATCACGGCTCCGGCGTCGCGCAGCATCGTCACGCACGCCGCGTCCGTCTCCGCCACATGTCCCGTGAAGTGCGCCGATCCCATGCCGGTCGGGAGTCCCGCGACGTCGATGATGTCCTTCACGGCGACCGGCACACCGTGCAGCGGGCCCCGGTCGACACCGGACGCGAGTTCCGCGTCGGCCCGGCGGGCGGCCGCTTCGGCGCCCTCACGGTCGACGGTCACGAAGGCGTTCAGCGTCGGGTCCGCGTTCCGGTCCGCGTCGATCGACTCCAGCGCGCGACGCACCAGCCCGGTCGCCGACTCGTCCCCGTTGCGTAGGGCGTGCCCGAGGTCCACCAATGTCCGTCCGGCAAAGAATCCACCCATCCGGCCTCCCATCAGCCCATTCCTCCCCGGCGGCGGACCGCCGCCGCATGTCGCGCTCCGTCGTCCATTCGTCGCCGACCGTCAACCTCTCGTCGCAGATCGGCGACCGTCCGTCGAGCGCGGCCCTGAACCTGCAAACCTACGCGCGAGTACACGGCAGGCTGCAACGCACCTGATGAGACGGCCCACCGGTTCGCTGGGGGGCGAGGCGGAACCGCGCGGCTTCTGGGGGCGCGGCGACCGCCTCTGTAACCGGTGACGTCGACAGGCTGGGGGACAAAGCCACGGCGGCACGACGATACTTGCGCATCCCGCCGCCGTGGCTCTGTCACCACAGTCCTGTAACCAGCGAGGGCTCGCCGGGTAGGTGGGCGGGGACGGTTGAGGGCCCGGAGAGCGGGGACGTGAACCTTCGGCGAGGAGCGACACCGAGGGGGTCCGGCGTCTTGAGCGACGACGAAACACGGGAAATCGACGCGTACTGGAGAGCAGCGAACTATCTGTCGGTGGGGCAGATCTATCTGCTGGACAACCCGCTGCTGCGCGAGCCACTTCAGCCGCACCACATCAAACCGCGGTTGCTCGGCCATTGGGGCACCACGCCCGGCCTGAACTTCTGCTACGCGCACCTCAACCGGGTCATCAAGGCACGCGACCTGGACATGATCTACGTGATGGGCCCGGGGCACGGTGGTCCGGCGGCCGTCGCGAACGCCTGGCTTGAGGGCACCTACAGCGAGGTGTACCCGGACGTTTCGCTGGACGCGGCGGGGATGCGGCGGCTGTTCCGGCAGTTCTCCTTCCCCGGCGGCGTGCCCAGTCATGTGGCGCCGGAGACGCCCGGGTCGATCCATGAGGGCGGTGAGCTGGGCTATTCGCTGGCGCACGCGTACGGGGCGGCGTTCGACAATCCGGACCTGGTGGTGGCGTGCATCGTCGGTGACGGCGAGGCGGAGACGGGCCCGCTGGCGGCGAGCTGGCACTCCAACAAATTTCTGGACCCGGTGAAGGACGGCGCCGTGCTGCCGATCCTGCACCTCAACGGCTACAAGATCGCGAACCCGACCGTGCTGGCCCGGATCCCCGAGGAGGAGCTGGCCCAACTCCTCGACGGCTACGGGTACCGGCCCTACCTCGTGGGCGGGGACGACCCGGCGTCCATGCACCGCAAGATGGCCGCCGCGCTCGACCAGGCCCTCGACGAGATCGCCGACATTCAGCGCGGTGCCCGGGAGGAGGGGCTGACCGAGCGGCGACGCTGGCCGATGATCGTCCTGCGGACGCCGAAGGGCTGGACGGGCCCGAAGGAGGTCGACGGGCTCCCGGTGGAGGGCACCTGGCGATCCCACCAGGTACCGCTCGCGGGCGTGCGCGACGACGCCGAGCACCTCGCTCTCCTGGAGCAGTGGTTGCGTTCGTACCGTCCGGACGAGCTGTTCACCGACGACGGGCGTCCCGTCGAGGCGTTGCGGGCCATGGCCCCCGAGGGTGAGAGGCGGATGAGCGCCAACCCGCACGCCAACGGCGGGTCGCTGCTGAAGCCGCTGGCGCTGCCCGATTTCCGCGACCACGCGGTCCCGGTCGACAAGCCCGGCACGACGACGTCCGCGCCGACCCGGGTGCTCGGGACGTTCCTGCGCGACGTCGTGAAGGCGAACCCGTCGACGTTCCGCATCATGGGCGCGGACGAGACCGCGTCCAACCGGCTCGGTGACGTGTTCGACGTGACCGACCGCGTGTTCCAGGGCGAACGGCTCGCGACCGACGAGCACCAGGGGCCGTCCGGCCAGGTGATAGAGGTGCTGAGCGAACATCTGTGCCAGGGCTGGCTGGAGGGCTACCTCCTCACCGGACGGCACGGGCTGTTCAACAGCTACGAGGCGTTCATCCACATCGTGGACGCGATGTTCAACCAGCACGCCAAATGGTTGAAGGTCACCCGGGACCTGCCGTGGCGGCGCCCGATCGCGTCCCTGAACTACCTGCTCTCCTCGCACGTGTGGCGCCAGGACCACAACGGCTTCACCCACCAGGACCCCGGCTTCCTCGACGTCGTCCTGAACAAGAAACCCGAGATCGTCCGCGTTTACCTGCCACCGGACGCCAACACCCTCCTGTCGGTCGGCGACCACTGCCTACGTTCCCAGGACTACGTGAACGTGATCGTCGCCGGGAAGCAGCCCGCGCTCGACTGGCTGCCGATGGACGCCGCGATCGCCCACGCCACGCGCGGCATCGGCATCTGGGAATGGGCGTCCACAGACGGCGGCGCCGACCCCGACGTCGTCCTCGCCTGCGCGGGCGACATCCCCACCCTGGAGACACTCGCCGCCACCGACCTGCTCAGGCAACTCTTCCCTGAACTGCGCGTCAGGGTCGTCAACGTGGTCGACCTCATGCGGCTGCAACCGTCCAGCGAACACCCCCACGGCATGCCGGACCGCGACTACGACGCGCTGTTCACCACCGACAAGCCCGTCATCTTCGCCTTCCACGGCTACCCGTACCTGATCCACCGGCTCACCTACCGCCGCGCGGGACACCCCAACCTGCACGTCCGCGGCTACAAAGAGGAAGGCACGACCACCACCCCGTTCGACATGGTCATGCTCAACGACCTGGACCGCTTCCACCTGGTCATGGACGTCATCGACCGCGTCCCCTCCCTCGGCGGACGCGTCGCCCACATCCGCCAACGCATGGCCGACGAACGCCTACGCCTACGCGCCCACACCCGCGAACACGGCGAAGACGCACCCGAAGTCAGCGGTTGGACCTGGCCACACTGACGCTATGCGGATCCTCACGGTCAACCCCGGATCGAGCAGCCTGAAAGTGAGCCTGCTGGACGCCGACGGCACGCTCCTCGCCGAAGACTCGGGCGCCGGGCACGAGATCGCCGACGTCGTCGCGGGAATGCCGGCCCCCGACGCGATCGGCATACGTTTCGTGCACGGCGGACCCGCCTACACGAAACCCACCCGGATCGACGCAAAGGTCACCGAGCAGCTTCACCGCCTCTCCGACCTGGCCCCCCTTCACCAGCCCGCGTCCCTCCGGGCCCTGGCGGAGATCGCCGGTGTGCTGCCCGACGTCCCCGCCGTCGCGTGCTTCGACACCGCGTTCCACGCCACCCTCCCGGACGCCGCCGCCACCTACGCCCTGCCCGCCGCCTGGCGCGAGCGTTTCGGTTTGCGCCGCTACGGGTTCCACGGCCTGTCGTTCTCGTACGCCGTCCGCCGGGCGGGCGAACTGCTCGGCGGCGTCCCGGGTCGGATGGTCGTCTGCCACCTCGGCTCGGGCGCGTCCCTGTGCGCCGTCGCCGAGGGTCTGTCCGTCGACACCACGATGGGCTTCACGCCGCTCGAAGGGCTGATCATGGGGTCTCGGGCGGGCAGCATCGACCCCGGCATCCCGCTGTGGCTGATCAAACACGGTCTCTCCCCGGACGACGTCAACACCGCACTGGAGAACGAGTCGGGTCTCCGCGGCCTCACCGGCACCGGCGACATGCGCCGCATCCGCGAACTCGCCGAGGAACGCGACGTCAACGCCCTCGCCGCCCTGGACGCCTACCACCATCGCCTCCGCGCCTGCGCCGCCGCCATGACCGCCTCACTCGGCGGCCTGGACGCCCTGGTGTTCACCGGCGGCGTCGGCGAGCACGACCCGTCCGTCCGCATGCGCCTCGCCGAGGACCTCGCCTACCTCGGCGCCTCCATCGACCCGGACCGCAACGCCACCGCCGACGGCGACACCGACATCACGTCCGCCGACACGCGCGTCCGCACCCTGGTCGTGACCGCCCGCGAAGACCTGGAGATAGCGGCCGGAGTAAGGCGGGCCCTCATGACACCATGACCGTATGTCCGAAACGGCGTGCCTAGTCTGCGGAAAACCTATGCCCACCTCGGGCGGACGGCCGGGGCGCGCATCGCTGTACTGCTCACCCGCATGCCGCCAGAAGGCGTACCGAACACGTCAGACCCGTGACAGCGGAACCGTCCACGACCTGATCTCCGACATCGAGCGCCAGGTGAAGGCCCTCACACCGGAGCACCCCGAACCGTTCTACTCCGGCGTGAAGACCCTCTCCTCCTCCGTCGGCCGCCTCCACCACCTGGCCCGGGAAGCGATCCGTTTCGTAACGCGGGCCCCCGTGACGAACCCGGACGAGGCCGAGGCCGCCCGCACAAGCGACGAGTGGTCGTTCGCCGCGCTGGTCGAGCCGTACCGGCGCGAACTTCAGGTGCACTGCTACCGGATGGTCGGCTCCTACGACGACTCGGAAGACCTCGTCCAGGACACGCTCCTCAAAGCGTGGCGGAACCGGACGACCTTCGAGGGACGCTCCACCCTCCGCGCCTGGCTGTACAAGATCGCCACCAACACGGCCCTGGACTTCCTGCGCCGCAACGACCGGCGCCCCCAGCAGTACGGCCCGTCGCCCATCCCCCCGACCAACGACGTGACGCCGTCGCCGTTCCTGCCCTGGCTACAGCCCTTCCCCGACGAGGACCCCGAGACGGCAGCGGAAACGTCCGAGACCCTGGAACTCATCGTCCTGGCCGCGATCCAGCACCTTCCCCCAAGGCAACGCGCCACCCTGATCCTCCGCGACGTCCTGGGCTGGCCCGCCGCTGACACCGCGACGGCCCTGGACATGACCGTCGCGTCGGTCAACAGCGCCCTCCAACGGGCCCGTCCCACTCTCCGCGCCCACCTCCCCGCCAGTCGGCAGGAATGGTCGCGTGACACGAACCCGTCCGAGACCGAACGCGCCCTCCTCGACCGCTACATGAAGGCCGCCACCGACGGCGACACGACCGCCATGGCCGCGATGCTCCGCGAGGACGTCCGGATCACCATGCCCCCGAACCCCCTCTGGTTCGGGGGCCGGGACGCGATAGTCACCATGCTCAAGCAGACCTTCGACCCTTCGTCTCCCCACTACTTCGGACGCTGGAAGCACCTACCCACCCGCGCCAACGGCCAGCCCGCGGTAGGGGGCTACGTCCAACGCCCAGGTACCCGCGTCTACCGCGCCCAGGTCATGGATGTCCTCCGCGTCGAGGACGGTCTGATCGCCGAGATCACGTCGTTCGAGCCGCACCTGTTCCCGGCCTTCGGCCTCCCACTGACCGTCACCGATTAGTTTTCCGCCCCCATACGTCTCAACAACCGTTCATTCACACCGAACGGAGCGAGACCATGCTGAAGAACAAGAACGCGATCATCTACGGCGGCGGCGGTTCGATCGGCGGCGCGGTGGCCCGCACCTTCGCCCGCCACGGCGCGACCGTCCACCTGGCGGGCCGCACCCGCGAAACCCTGGAGGCCGTCGCCGCCGACATCACCGCGTCCGGCGGCCACGCCGAGGTCGCCGTCGTGGACGCCCTCGACGAGAAGGCCGTCGAGGACCACGCCCGCCACGTCGTCGACAGCTCCGGCAGCCTGGACGTCTCCCTCAACCTCGCCTCCCGTGGCGACCTCCACGGCACTCCGCTGACGGAAATGACCGCCGAGGACTTCCTCCGCCCCGTCACGACCGGAATCACCACGAACTTCATCACCGCCCGCACCGCCGCCCGCCACATGTCGAAGCAGGGCTCCGGCGTGATCCTCACCTTGAACAGCGGCTCCGCCAAGGGCAGCCCCATGATGGGCGGCACCGGCCCGGCGGACGCGGCGATCGACACCCTCGTCCGGAACCTGGCCCAGGAAGTAGGCCCGAGCGGCGTCCGCGTCATCGGCATCTGGACCGCCGGGCTCCCCGAGACGATGACCCGCAGGAACCTCGCCGAACACGGACTCGACATGGACGACGCGGCCTTCGAGGCCCTCCTGAACCAGCTCGCCGAAATGAGAATGCTCCGCCGCTCCCCCACCTTGGCCCAGATCGCCGACACCGCCGCCTTCCTGGCCTCCGACGGCGCCGCCGCCATCACGGCGACGTTCGTCAACGCCACCTCAGGCATCTTCGCCGACTGACCGAGCACGGGCGCCGGTCCCCAAGACCGGCGCCCTCACCTGATCCCGCAGAACGTCATCAAGGAGGTCCGCCACCTTGGTAACCGAGGAGCACAGGTACTGGACGCAAGGCCACACCTGGTAAACCCACCGTCCACGAACCCTTTTCGCACAGACGCTTACTGCCTCATGCTCAATACCCTTAGAAAAGACCCACAACGTCGGTGGCGACTCTACGTAGACCTTCAGAAGTGACCAGCCGCGCTCAGACATAGCAGACGCCAGTACGTCCAAGTGCCGTTCCGCGGTGGCGTGCCCGTACCGGACACGCCACCACCACATCACACCCGGCAGATTCGCCACTCTCACTCGCCGAGCCGCGCCCACGTCACTTTCCCGCCGCCGGGCAATACTCGGACGCCCCAGTCCTGGACGAGCATCGACAGCATGAGCAGTCCCCGTCCAGACTCCACGGTGCCGTCCCCGCCACCAACGACCGGAACCACGTCGGACCCGTCCTCCACCTCTACTACGGGTCGACCGTCCTCGATCAGAAGACGTACCAGGACGACTTCCGTGTCAGTGTGCTTATACACGTTCGTCACCAACTCAGTGACGACAGTACGAGCGGTGTAGTCATCACCGAGTTTCTGCTCGCTGAACACACCACCGACCCACGAACGCGCTATCCCCGGCGCACGCGCACAACACCGCATGGAGATTGCCCCGGCCTCGACGCCCATATCGATCATGGTCGGCCGTCCTTTCACAACGAGTTTGGAGATTGCCGACCCCATTCAGCCATGACAAGGCTACGCTGTGTGACAAATCGCAGGCCGCAGTCGACAAGTCACCCAAATGCAGACCATCCAGTTGATAGTCAGTTGGGCTGCACTTGAGAGAGGATGGAGTCATGGCTCCGCAGAGGAAGCGGGGAACGGTCTCGCCGACCCTGCTCGCGTTTGGTCGGCGGCTCCGCCGGTTCCGGAAGGCCAAGGGCTGGACGCAAGAGAATCTCGCATGTCGCGCACACAACGGCATGGGTGTCACCCCCCAGTACATCGGCGCAGTCGAAAACGGCCGCGCCCGTTGCACCCGGGAGTTCGCCGCGTCCCTGGACAGCGAACTCGGCGCCAACAACGAGCTGCTCGATCTCTACGACGACCTGGTCAAGGACGCCGCCTTCCCGCTCTGGTTCGACTGGTACCTCGTCGAGCCGGAGGCCGACGAGATCGAGTCTTACAGCCTCTCGGTCGTCGACGGCCTGTTCCAGACCCCCGCGTATGCCGCCGTCCTACTCCGAGATGAGGAGGCTGTCGAAGCGCGCATGAAGCGCCAGGAGGTCTTCGCCAGGAAGAATCCGCCGAAGTACTCGCTTCTCCTGGACGAGGGCGTTCTCTACCGTCCCGCCGGCAACGCCGAGATCATGCGGGAGCAACTGAAGCACCTGGCTACGATCCCTCTGGAGAGGGCTTCGATCCAGATCGTTCCGGCCAGCGCCGAACACGACGGCAACAGCGGCTCCTTCTACATCGCGACTATGGAGGACCGCACTCAGGTCGCATACGTCGAGTCCGGCGCCCGTGGGCTCACCATGAGTGAGCCGGAAGACCTGGCGACCCTCTCCCGAACGATGAAAGATCTACGCTCATTGGCACTACCAGTGAGCCAGTCCAAGGACCTCATACTAAGGACGGTGAAAGAAAGATGGTCGACCTGACCACCGCCACATGGCGCAAGGCATCCCGGAGCACGTCCAACGGAGGCGCCTGCATCGAACTAGCGCGCGTCAACGACACCATTGCCATCCGCGACAGCAAAAACCCAACTGGCCCCAAACTTCTCCTCACCCCCCAAAACCTCCAACACCTCACCCAAACCATCAAAAACAGCTAACAACCACAAGAGGTGCCCTCCGCACAAGCGGAGGGCACCCGCCCCAACACGCCCACAGGTGACTGAAATGGACCTGACCACCGCCACATGGCACAAGGCATCCCGCAGCACCTCTAACGGAGGCCAGTGCGTCGAACTCGCACGCATCGACGACACCATCGCCATCCGTGACAGCAAAGACCCCCACGGCCCCAAACTCCTCCTCACCCCCCAAACCCTCCACCACCTCACACAAACCATCAAAAACAGCTGACAACCACAAGAGGTGCCCTCCGCTCAAGCGGAGGGCACTCGTCCCCCACCAACACGGCCGCGACCGCTTTGTTACTGGGCGGAGGGTGGGAGGTCCAGGGCTTGGGCGGCTGTGACGGCGATGTGGGACAGGGTGGGGGCGTCCGGCAGCGTTGGCGATCGCGAGGGAAGTCCCGGGGCGTAGTGGAGGACGGGGACGAACTCCCTGGTGTGGAAGGGATGGCCGATCGCCGGGTCGTTGCCGTGGTCACCGGTGACGATCAGATGGTCGCCGGGGCCCAGCAGGTCAAGGACGGATTCCAGCCCGGCGTCGACCTCCTGGAGAAGCGATGCGTACCGCCGCGCGTCCTGCTGGTGTCCGGCCAGGTCGGTCTCCTGGACGTTCGCCACGACGAGCGCGTCGGCCGTGCGGGTGAGGGCCGTGACGGTCTCCTTGAGCACCTCGGCGGTCTCGACGGCGGGGCGGCGCAGGGCCTCCGGGGAGACGAGGATGTCGGCGGCCTTGCCGACGAAGGTCACCGGGAAGCCTGCGGCGGCGGCGCGCGAGGGGAGTTGGCGGGTGTGGTCGATATCGACGCCCAGGTGGGCGACGCGCAGGCCGTCGTGGACGTAGAAGCCCGAGGCGGGCGTGTCCAGGCCCGCCGTGCCTTCGGCGCCGGATCGGACGGAGCGCAGCAGCGGCTCCGGGCCGTGGCCGCCGACCGCGATCACCCGGGTCGTCGGGGCGACGCCGCGCACCGTCCGGGCGATGCCGAGGATCGCCTCGAACGGCAGGTCGTCGAGGCGGGCGCTGACGTTCCAGCTGAGCCCCGGGTCGGCTTCGAGGTTGTCGCCGACGACGGCCCGACCGTCCACGAGGAGGACGGGCGGGTCGTCCAGATCGCGTGTCTCGTGACCGGCCGACCGCAGGGCGGACGCGACGGTTCCGATGTGGTCGGCGAACAGGGCGGGGGCCGTGCCGCTCATGTCGGTGCCCATCATCGTCTGGTGGCCGGCGAACGTGTCCGCGCCGGTGTAGCCCAGGGCGGAACGCCCGGCGGCCACTCCGGGAAGGGCGGGGAAGTCGAGGCTCGGGTGCGCGTGCAGTAGTCCGAGGCCGACGGCGGCGAGGGCCGGAAACCGCGCGGTGCCGCTCGCGGCGTCCAGGACGCGGCCGAGGGTGTGGGCGGCGGAGTCGCCGGGACGCGGTTTCGCGGCGTCGGGCATGGCGCCGATGCCGAGGCCGTCGATGACGAGGACGGCGACGCGGCTCACCAGGGGTTCCCGTGGGTGTCCGACAGGCCGAGGAGCCTGGGCCTGCCCGACGCGACGCCCCGGAGCGCGCCGACCGCGCTGCGGGTCACGAACAGTTGAGTGCGAAAGGCGAGGACGACGGTGTCGCCCACCCGCGGCGGCGGCGTCGAGGACGGCGCGCCCAGCAGGCGGTAGTAGTCGATGTTCTCGGGCGGCGCGGGCTCCACCGGCAGGGTGAACGGCTCGCCGACCGCGGGGAACACCAGCGCCCCGACCGGACGTCCCCGGGGATAGAAGCCGCCGCCGAAGATCGCGGGACGGCCGTCCGGAAGGATGTGCGCGATCTCGGAGACGTACACCATGGCGGGGATCTCGGGCTGGGTGAGGTCGGCGGCGTGCAGAGGGGTCGTCCCGGTGAGGGCGTGACCCGGCTCGCCGTGCGTGACGCCGTGTGCCGCCAGCAGCGGAATGCTCGCGGCGGCCGTCACGCTGGGCGCGCTGATGGCACGGACCGGTGACCCCGCCGCCTCCAGCCGGGACCGGGCGGTCAGCAACGTCCGCAGGTTCGGGGTCGGGGCGATGGTGCCCGCCGACCCGCTGTACAGCAGGCAGGGGAACGAGGTGACGCCCTCCAGGCGCACGGCGTCCAGGTCATCGATCTCGGCGGCGAACTTCTCGATGTCGGGCAGGGGGACGCCGCCTTCCTGCCCGGGATAGAGCTTGTCGGCCGCGGCCACGACGCGGGCCAGCAGCGGCTGGGTGATGCCGAGGCGTGCCGCCGCGGCCGACACCGCTCGGGCCTGCTCGGCGCCGAAGACGGTGACGTGCTCGGGCCGCCACGCCAGCACCTCGTCCATGGCGTGGACGGGAATCTGAACCAGGTGACCCACGTTGCCGAGCCTCGCCCCGGCCCGCCGGACGGCGCGGGCGCCGCGCAGGTCGATGGCGGCCGCGGCGGGCAGGTGCTCCGCCACCGTCCTGACCACGTGCGGGTTGCGGCCCACGTGCTTGAACACCGGCCACAGCCGGACGCCGTTCGCGTCGGCCACGGCGGCGAGCGCGGCGGTGTTGGCCGCGACGGCGTCCAGGTCGATGAGATAGGTGTCGGGCGGGACGCGCCCGGCGCGGTGGAGCCCGACCGCGGCGTCCACGAGCCCGGGGTTACGCGCCGTCGTCGCGGTCAGGAACACCGGACCTCCCCCAGCGCGCTGTTCAGGATCTTGATGACGAGGTCGGGCCCCGACCGCATCGGGTTGATCCGGATCGTCCAGTCGGCCAGTTCCGGGTTCCCGGCCAGGAAGGTCTCGGAGAGGCGGTAGAAGAGCGGGGTGATCTCGTACCGGGAGTTGGCCCCTACCGGGTAGGGCGCCGCGCCGTACCGGGCGGCGGCCTCGATGACCCGCCGGGCGCACGGGGCGTCCAGCCGGACGAGTACGCACCGGTCCTGGGCGTTCGCGATGCGCACCTGCGCCACGCCGGGGACCTCACCGGCGGCGAGCCGTTCCGCGACCTCGGTGACGGCGGCGGACTGCACAGCCCACAGGACGGGGACGTGGGTGAGCGCGCGGAGGGCGTCGAGCGCCTGCGGTCCCTGCACCTGGCCGCCGCCCGAGTAGTTGTCGGCGTGGACGCGGTCGACGAGCTCGTCCGAGCCGACGACCAGTCCCACACCCTCGGGACCGAGCAGCTTGAACATCGACAGCGCCGACGCCTCCGCCCCCATCTCGACACCGGTGCGGGGCGTGCGGAAAGCGGCGTAGTTGTCGTCGACCAACGCCCGCACGCCCAGCTCCGCGTACTGGGCGATCACTTCGGCCGGGTCGTAGGAGTCGCCCGGAAGCTGCCGCGAGTGCTGGACGTAGACATGGGACGCCGCCGCCTCGGCGGGGGACGAGTGGAAGTCCGTCTCGATCAGTTCGAGGCCCATCGCCCGGAAGGCCGTCGCGGTGGTCGCGTACGCGGGCGCGGAATGCACGATCAGGGTTCGGCCGGGAGCGAGGGCGGCGGTGAGCATCGCCCTGATCGCGCCGCTGCCGGCGCCCTGGACTAGGGCGGCGGCCGGGGCGCCGAAGAAGTCGGCCAGCGCCGCCTCCGCCCGGCGCGTCGCGTCCGGCCGACCCCACCGCGGGGTGACGCCGACGTCGGGCGAGAACAGCTGCCATCCGTCGAAATGGTCCGCCACGCATTCCAGCAGCCGGAACTGCCGGGCCGTCGCCTCGTCGAGCGAGACGGCCGGCAGCGGATGGGTCTCGCGCAGGTCCGGCGCGGTCATCGAGCCTCCCCCGAGGTCAGGAACCGGATGGGATTGTCGTGCAGGATCATGCGCAGGGTCCCGTCGTCGACCCCCGCCGCGGCCAGCCGCGGCACGAACGAATCGAAGACGGCGCCGTAGCCGGAGCCGCCGTTCGCCCTGAGATAACCGGCCCTGGACACGTCGTTACTGAGCAGCAGGCGTGCCGCGTGCCCGGCCTCGATCAGATCCAGGGCCCGCCGGAGCCGCACCTCGTCGCTCTGGTAGGACGCCTTGCCGATCGTGTCGAACGCGACGTACGCGCCGGCGTCGGCGAGCCTGCGGTGGGTCGGCGCGTCGTCCAGCAGGTCCTGATGCCCGATGCTGATCCGGCCGGGCGCCAGACCCTCGGAGGTCAGGATGTCGAGCTGGACGAGCCCGCCCCGGCCCAGGTGCGCGTGGGTGGCGAGCGGCAGCCCCGTCCGGACGGCGGCCGCGGCCGACGCGCGAAGGCAGCGCTCCTCGTCCGCCGACGGCCGCTCGCCGCCCGTGCCGATCTCGCCGATCACTCCCGGCCGGATGCCGGTGCCGTCCAGGCCGTCCTCGATCTCCGTGACCAGCCGCCGCGTCAGGTCCGCGGTGCTCGCCCCCGCGACGTAGGGCGGGTGGAACCGTCCGTGGTAGAACCCGGTCGCCGCCACCACCGCGACTCCGGACCGCTCGCTGATGCGGGCGAGCGCGGCGGCGTCCCGTCCCATGCCGAGGCCGGTCAGTTCCACCACGGCCGCCAGGCCGTGCGAGCCTCGCAGCGCGGCCAGCTCGCCGCCGACCGTCTCCTCGTCGTCGAGGAGGGCGGCGGGATCCGGTGCCCGCCCGGACCCGCGCAGGTCGACGCGCAGGTGTTCGTGGACGAGCACCGGTCCCCGCGGTGCCGGGACCTCCCCGAGCACGGTCATCAGCCTCATGTCATCCCTTCAGCGGAGTGAACAGGTCGAGCCAGTGCAGGGCGTTCAGGACGATGCCCGCGACGACGACGGCCGCTGGGCCCGCGGCGAGCCGGACGACCGGCCGCCCGATCGCCTCGTTCAGCAGGTAGAGCCCGCCGACGAGGGTGATCCCGAGGCCGCCGCCCATCGTGGCGGCGGCGGCGATCGCGCCGAACAGGATGGCGATCTCCAGGGTCTTGCCGATCGCGTTGCGCAGGTGGTCGGAGGCGTCCCGGATCGAGGGGAGCAGCGCCAGCCCCCTGCCGATGTAGGAGAGCGCCAGGATCTCCACCGTGAACAGCACGGCGCCGCCGACCGCGGCCACCGCCACGTTGGGCGCCAGGTAGGCCAGCGGGTAGACGAAGGTGAATCCGACGATCTGGAACGCGCCGCTGGCCAGTGCGGTCGTGGCGATCAGCGGAAGGAAGCCGAACGCGCGGTAGAAGTCGACCTGGGCGGCCTCCCCGTAGTCGCCCTTGGCAACCAGGAAGCTGGTCGCCTCACCACCGCCGAAGACGTGCAGGTTGACCATCGCGGCGAGGGCGGCGCCGAGCACCGCGAACCAGGGCAGATGCCGCCGCAGCCGCTCGGCGTTGGCGCCGAATAGCGACGCCACCGGGTCCGCGGGGGGCTTGCCGTCCGGTCTGTCCTCCACCGGGTTCGCGGGGGGCCCGCCGTCCGGTCCGTCCTCCACCGGGATCCGCGCGGCACCGGGCGCGTCCGCCGGGCTCGCCGGGGGCGGGACGTTGGCGGCACGCCGGTCCCGGAGGTCCTTGACCAGGGCGAAGCCGAGCAGCATCAGCACGCCCGCGGCCATGGCCAGCGCGCCGGGGAACTGCTCCGGCCAGACCTTCATGGAGAGCACCACGAACGCGATCTCCACGACGAAGGTGATCGCCCCTCGGACCCGTCCGAACTGGCTCGCGATCGCTATCACCGGGAACAGCAGGAACAGGAACAGGATCGGCGTCGCCATCTCCTGCATCGCCGTGAGGAAGTCCACCGGCAGGTCGTGCGCCGCGTTGTTGGCGCCCGACAGCCCGAACACGACGATCGCGCCCCAGGCGCCGCCCAGGATCGGCGCCAGCCACCGGCGCGGCGCGAAGATCCCGAGGATGTCGGTCGGTAGGAACAGCAGCCAGGGGTTCAGCACCCCGGTCGACAGAGCCATCGGGGCCCCGAGCCCGAAGACGAACCCGGCCGACAGGCCGAACGACACCGCGGTCATCTCGCCGCGCCGGGTGTTGCCCCGGACGAAGTCCAGCAGGAAGGGACGGACGCCGTCGTTGAAGACGGCGAGCGCCATGTTCGAGATCAGCGCGGTGAGCGCGCAGACGCCGATGACGGTGAGGCTCTCCGGCAGGGAGAAGTCGAGTTTGTCCACCGCCGCGGCGGTGGAGAGGGCAAAGGGCATGGCTGCCTCCGAGGGGGAACAGGTCAGGACGGGCCGATCACCCGTCGCGCCGGTCGTGGATGGCCCCGGCCAGGATCGGGACGACCTGGTCGATCTGGTCGATCGAGAAGCCGAAGGCGACCCTGCCCTCGGCGAGTGCGGCCTCGGCCTCGGCCGCGGTGGCCTGGCCTCGGCCGAAGGTGAAGCACCGGGCCCCGCCCAGCAGCCCGACGAGCACGCCCAGGGAGCCCCCGGCCCCGGTGTGGCACGTTCCGATGTAGTAGTCGGCCTGACCGGCCATCAACCGCGTGGCCGCGTCCATGTCGTTGGTGACGACGACCTCGAAGCCCCCGATCTCCTCCAGCCGCCCTGCCACGTCGGCCTTGCCGACGCCGCCCACCAGGATCTTCGTCATCGTTTCGCCTCTCGTTGTCGCAGCTCTCGTTGTCGCAGCTCTCGTTGTCGCAGCAGGGCCAGATGCAGTGCCAGGAACCGGACCTCCTGGCCGGGCAGGCCGACGCCCAGCACGGACCGGGCCCGTTCCGCCAGCGCCGCCGCGCGTTCCATCGCGTCCGGGTGGGCGGCCAGTTCCGCCCGGACGGTGTCGTCCGCCGCGAACCCGGTCAGCGCCGCGCCGTCGCGGGCGCGCTGTAGGGCCATGAGCAGATGGCTCGTCAGCGTCCCGGCGCTCTCCTCGGTGACCTGGCCGCCCGCCGCGTCGAGCGCGTCCAGTTCGGCCCGTACGAAACGGCAGATCTCGGGTGCGACCTGGCCGGTCTTCTCGAAGGTCTCCAGCCGCTCGTTCAACAGCCGGTCCATGGGACGGCCTCCTCTCAGCGCGAAATCTCAGTACGAAGGCAGTCGGTCGCCGGTCAGGACGGCCTGCTGCGTGCGGGTCACGAGCTCGGCCGAGAGGCGGTCGCGCATCGCGTCCAGGGCGGGCGAGTCATCCGCGCGGACGGCGAGGACCGCGCTGGAGTTGCGGCCCGCGAGATCGGTGGAGGTCACCTCGTCGAACGGGATCGTCGTGACCTCCCCGTCGATGTGCTGGTGGACCTCATCGAGGTTCCACACCGTCGCGTCCACCTCCCCGCGCCGGAACAACTCCCCGAGCTGCATGTACGACGTCTCGACATACCGGACGGGCCGTCCGGCGAAGACGAGCCGGGTGAGCCGCTGCTGGTCGGCGGAACTGGTGTCGACGGCCACCGCCAGCCCCGGGTCGTCCAGCGACGCCCCCGCCCGCAGCAGCACACCGTGCGCACCGACGAACGTGCGTACCCCCAGGTCGGCGAGCTGGGCGATCGGGCGGTCCGCGCCGAACTCCTCGAACGCCAGCCGGGACACCACGATCAGGTCGGCCCGTCCGGCCAGCAGCGCGTCGAGCCGGACCTGCGCGCCCCGCATGAACGTCAGCGCGAACGGGATCTCGGCGTCCTCGAACGCCTCCCGCAGCCCGGTCGCCAGGCCCTCGTACCGGCGCGAGTACGGCAGCGGCATCGCGGCGAGCATCGTCCCGAGCCCGGCCAACTGCCACAGTCCGGCCCGGTCGACGGCCCGCAGGTACGTCCCGAGATGCCCACGGGCCTCGGTCTGCACCGCACCGGTGCTCTCCAGCAATTGCAGAGCCGCCTGCACCGTGCCGTTGCCGACACCGAGCCGTTCGGCGTAGTCCCGGATCCTCGGCAACCGCGAATCCGTGCGCTGATTGAGCAGTTCGGCCGCCAATTGCCGGGCGGTCATGCCGTTCCGCGTCAGAAACCGTGCGTCCAACATGCCCGAACAATAACCAGGATCCTGTACAAGGTCAATGGGCTACGCTCGAAGTCACGGTCGTACCGGCCGAAGGCCGCCGAGCCGGGGAGCTGGCAAGGTGAGCAGGGTGGGAGACTCGTGCCTGGGAGGTTTCATGCGTGCAGGTGTCGTGGTCACCGCACAGCCCGTTGTGGAGGACCTCGCCGTGCAGGCCGAGACGTGGGAGCTGCACGGTTTCCGGGTCCACGACACCCCGGTGGTCCACGGCGGCTCCTTCGTCGCCCTGAGTCTGTGCGCGAAGGCCACCAGCCGCATCGGAATCGGCATCGGCGCGACCTCACCGGCGCTGCGCTCGGCCCCGGCAGCCGCGCGTGGACTCGCCAGCCTCAACGCGCTGGCACCTGGCCGGATCATCTGCGGGTTCGGGACCGGAGACACCGCCCGGCGCGCGCCGGGCCTGCGGCCGACCACGGCGGCCATGAAGGAGACCTTCACCGCCTCATCGCAGGACCTCTGCGACGAACGCCGCGGCACCGGCCTGATCCCCTTCGGCCTGCTTGACCCCATCGCCTGGCACGCGCTCCACGACGCCCGCCATAACGCCGCCCGCACGACGCCGCACGCCCCCGACTTCCGCACGGAACCTCGGGCGGACCCCTATGTGATCACCGTGCTGCACGTCGTCGACGAGGACGAGGCCCCGGACGGCGACGCGGCCCGGGCGTCCCCGTTCCAGGTCATGCCGGAGGTCTTCGCGACGGGGTTTCCGGTCGGCCTTGTCGAGTGGGCCTGCATCGAGGCCGTCCGGCGCTACCTCGGCCGGCCGAGCGAACAGGCGGCCGGCGGATGAGCCCGCCGTTCGAGCCGGGCATGGTGTCGGCGCTGGCGGTCGACGTTTTCGGTACCACTGTGGACTGGCGCACCGGCGTCGCCGACCAGGTCACCGACATCGCCGCCCGGTACGGGGTGGAACTGGACGGAGGCGCCTTCGCCGACGCCTGGCGCGATCGCTATCTCCCGGCGATGGCGCGGGTGAACCGCGGTGAACGCGACTGGGTCTACCTCGACACGCTGCACCGCGAGTCGCTGGAGGAACTGCTCCACATCCATGGAGTCGCCGATGCGTTCGACGAGGAGGCGCGGCACCGCCTCGTCCGTGCGTGGCACCATCTGCCCGCCTGGGACGACGCCGTCGAGGGCCTGGCGCGACTGCGTCGCCACTACATCGTGGCCGCGGTGTCCAACGGTGGATTCGCGCTGCTCACCCGTTTGGTCAAGGCCGCTGGTCTGCCATTCGACTGCATCATCTCGGCCGAGCTCGCACGCGCCTACAAACCTCACCCGCGCGCCTACCAGACCGTCGCGGCGCTGCTCGACACCCCACCCCCGCGCGTTCTGATGGTCGCCTGCCACACCTGGGATATCGACGGAGCACGCCAGGCAGGCTTCGGCACGGCCTTCCTGCACCGCCCCCGCGAGAAGGGCCCACACCGCCCTGCCGACCAGGCGTCCGACACCTCCAGCGATCTCACCGTCACCGGCTTCGACGAACTCGCCGATCTCCTCCACCCCTGACCCCTGACGACTTTCCAAGCCGGGTGGCCAAGAGGTCTCCGGACGTCGCCCGGATCAACGTCCGGTTCGACTCAGGCACTGGACGCCTCACGGGACACGTCAAAACCTACGCGCCGCACTTGAGGTGGCGATACGACGTTGTTCGTCGTAAGGGGCGCGTGGGCGTTGCGGCAGTGCTCGGCCCGCTTGGGTCGACGGGCTTATGGTGGCCGCAATGTCGTGGCACGGCCACTGGTCGTCGGCTTCGTAGCGTCGTGCCCAGAGGGCAGCGCGGCGCAGGTACTTCCGCATCAGCATCGCCCAGGAGTTCGTTCGTTCGCTCGTACGAGTCGATCCGGCACCGCGACGGCCGTCTTGGTCATTGCCATGGCAGGACTCATTCCCACAGATGGCGCAGCGTGTGTTCCACGGTGTCGCCAGGTACGACAGAAATCTGGGCGCACCCCGCGGGCGCTGCCCAACCACCTTTGGGCATGCTGAGGCCATCATAAGCGCGGTGATTGAGCCTGCTTTTCAGGTCGGGGAGCATGCAGACGATTTTGACAACTTGAGATGCGAATGCGAACGAGGCGGGAGCGCGTCGCAAGTTGCGCCTCTTCTTCAGGCGACTTACTGCCGTGCGACTTCGGCTTCTCGTGTTCTCGGGCGGATTCACCGCTGACGACCTTTGAAGGTGCGAGGTCCCGGCACGACCGCCCATAATGCTACCTCGTGCACTCCCAGAGCACTTTCGCGGTGTACGCCCCCTCCTTCTTCCAGAGTTCTACGCAGTCGGTGAACCCGGCCTGCTCCGCCTGGCGCTTGGCATGGGCGCGAGCGTAGATGAGCTCGAGACCGAAGTCACTGCTGCCCTCTCCGAGGAACCGCCGGGTCTCCAGCGCGTTGGCGACGCCGCTACCGAGAGCGACGACAGCGATTACTGTAATCAGAGCAACACGTATCATGACCATGGGCCGACCGTAGACCGGTTTGTCCGGTTCGGCCAGGGCGACGGAGTGTTGCCGGGCTGTCGCGGGGCGTCCCCCTCTTCCGGTGAGGCAGGTCGTCGGGCTGTTGGCACCGTAAACCCCTAACTCCGAGGTAAGGCAAACCTGGCGGTTTTCTGCGCCGCTGAGACCGGCCCCGCGGCGGGGACGGCGTCACTCGTCGCGTCCGAGACCGCGATCGGGTGCGCTCATGTCCCCTGTCCTCGGCGTGCCGTCGGCGAGTCCGTAGCGCAGGTAGACCGTCCCCGTCGGGCTGGACACCGGAGGTTCGAGGAGCGTCAAGTTCGTGGGTACCGCGCCAGCGTCGAACACCTTTTTCCCGACACCGAGGACGATCGGGTGAACCCACAGGTCGAGGCGGTCGAAGAGCTTCTCGCGTAGAAGGGTCTGCACCAGGTCCAGGCTTCCGACGACCTTCACGTTCTCGTGCCGGTCACGGATCTCGCGCACCGCACCGGCCAGGTCCGGGCCGAGCTGCGTGGACCCCGCCCACGACAAGTCGGGTGTGCCCCGGGAGGCCACGTACTTCGGGACGCTGTTGAACAGCGTGGCGATCTCGTTGTCCTCACCGCCCTCCTGGTGCGGCCAGTAGGCGGCGAAGATGTCGTACGTCCGGCGGCCGAGTAGTAGGGCGTCGGTGCCCTCGTACGCGGCGCCGATCTGTGCCCCGGCGACCTCGTCCAGCAGGGGCGCCTGCCAGCCGCCGAACGGGAAGCCGTCCGGGTCCTCGTCGGGGCCTCCGGGGGCCTGTCCGACCAGGTCTAGGGTCGCGAACATCTCGATGTGGATGAGTCCCATGCCTTACTCCAGATGGCTACTTCGTTGAGTTGGTCGTCCTGTCAGGGAGGTAGACCTGAGAGCACTCGCGAACTCACCGCTGCGACGCCCCTGGGTGGCGCTTCCCCGATCGCCTTGCCGCGGTGTGCGCATCTGACGCCCCCGTTTCATGGCCGGCGAGCGCCCCTCAGCTTGATGCGCGTCGCGGTGAGCCGCTGATGTGAGCACCCGGAACGGCCATCTCTTCTCGGTGCGTCCGTGTTGGGTTGGCGTGCGTCAACGTTCCCACGAATCGGGAGTTCACTCTGCGTATGCGATCGATCGTGCAGTGGTGCGGTGGGTGACTGCCAGGCGGCTGGTCCGGCGAAGGACGGGCGACACTGTCTCTGGCCGCTACTGGGTGCCAGGTTCACGCAGGCCGACCGCGTCGTGTCGCCAGAATGGCTCCGCATAGACCAGCGTCCCTGTCATCCATGGCTCGTACTGCGGCAGTGCGACGACCTGGAATGCGGCATCGGAGATGCGCAAGGACGGGTTTCCAGAACCCCTGTCTCGACCAGGCGTGAATCCGAAGCGTGAGTAGTAGGCCGGATCGCCTTCCAGGAAGACGAGGGGGACGGCGCGCTCCGCGCAGATCTCCAAGCCGTGCCGGACCAGCGCCGAGCCGATGCCACGCCGGCTGTACTCCGGCCGGACGGCCAAGGGGCTGAGCACCCGACAATCTGCCCGTCGTGCTCGGCTACCAGTGAGAGCCGTTTCCGGGCGTGATGGTGTCTCGGAGAGTGTCGACTAGGTCCGCCACGACCTGGCCATGGTCGCCGAATGCTTGTAGGTGGACGTTTCGAACGGAGTCCGCGTCGCTCGACCGTTCCTCGCGAAGGTTCAACCCCGGAGGGTAGGGCGTCAGTCGTGAGCGTGTGATGAGTCGATGGAGCTACTCGGGCTTGTCCCGTTGAAGGTGGGAGGCCACCGCGCCGACGATGCAGACCGCAAGTAGTGCGGTCAACACCAGCAGCAGGGGATTGACGAAGCCGGGCACCGAGTCGGCGCCGCAGGTCGTGTCCGACAGGGGCTGCAGGCTCGTCGAGACGTCCGGCCGGTATCCCGTTCCCGAGAACCGGCAGGCGTCCCCGGGGTCTTTCGCCTCTGCGGTCGTGGTGCTCATCACGCCGTAGCTGTACAGGGCCACAAGCGCGAGCAACCATGTCCACACCAGTCGCACCCATGTCGTGCGCGCCGCCGCCTGCCCCGGACGGAGACCGGAGCGCACGGCCCACACCCCCGTCGCCACGGCGGCCAGCGCCACCACGGGCCAGGCCACGATCATCAGGAGTGCCGTCAGCAACAACGCTCCCAGCACCCCGATCGGATCGACGACGAGTGTGGTCACCAGGCCACCGCCTACGATGCCGAGCACCCACCACCGCAGCCGTCCGAACGCGGTCGGCCGCCAGGCGCGCAACGGCAACAGCACGGCCAGCGCCACCACGAGCAACAACAGCGTCACGGCGATCGTGCCGCCCGCGGCGTCCTCCGAGGCCGTGCTCCCGCCATTTGCCACCGCCACGAAAGTCATTGAGCCAAGTTAACCGGTCGGCGCCGGTGCCATCGCCCTTCGCTCAGAGCACCATTTCGTGCGGCTCCGTCTGCGTCCGGGCCACGTGTCGATTTGGTGCAACGTCTAATTGCTGGCCTCACCTTGTACGGCGCAGCCTCATGGCCAAGTCGCGCGCCCAGGTCACCTCGCAGTGGAGTAGCCGCCTGTGTCGTGAAGCGGTCTTCATGGTTCGGGCGATGGTGGCGGTGGGGGCGGCGCAGCGTACGGGGCCGCCCCTCCAAACTCAAGGGCGCCTTCGGCGTCGCTTCGCGATGGGACTCCGTCCCACCCTTGACTTCGGAGCCTCTGCGGCCCCTTGTGCAGGTTTCGTCGGGCAGGCTCCGCCTGCCCCGCCCGACGCGCCGCCCCCACCGCCCAGCCACGGACAGGAGTTGAGACGGCAGCCACGCTCAGTGATCTCAGATGTGCTGCTCTCGCCGGTAGGGCCCCTGGCGGGCGCGGAGTTGGTGGCGCGTCTCCAAACTGAACCTGGACCAGCGTTCACGATGATCAAGGATACGGCTGCACGGTCGGCTGGCTGGGGTGTAGGCGGCGGAGTCTGGTGACCGGGAGAGTGATTGATTGCTTGTTGTGAGCAGTGCCTGTGGTGGGTTTTTGGTGGTGGCCCGTCGCCGGTTCGTTGTCCACGGGGTGTGGTTCCTGTCTGGCGGACTTCCCGGCAGATCATTATGGCCGCGGTGGGTTCGGGTGGCGGTTCGGCTCTCCCAGGCTTTGGAGCAGCCAGGTGAGTCCGAGTTCACGGGCTGTATGCGCGGCGAGGCTGTTCAGCTGTTCGGCCTCGGCGCCCGGTGGGAGCGCGGCGGCGTAGGTAGCCGCTGCGGCAGCGGTCTGCGGGCGAGCGCCGAGCGTGGCGCGCAGGTGGTATGACAGGGTCTGCTCAGGCTCACCGTCGCGCTCCCCTGCGCCGATGACCGAGAGGACACGCTGCGCGACGACCTGAACTAGCCCGGTTGGCAGAACCACGAGAACTGATGGCCGCACGGTGACCACAACAGATTCCACAGGATTCCCCTCGATCTGGGCGGCGGCCGCATTCTGCATATGAGCATCCAGGACGGCCAGGTCACCGACCTCTACCTGATTTTCGCGGCGTTCTGGCCACCGTTCGGCCGAGAACAGCCCCAGCCCGTGCCGGTCGAGGGAGCCCAGACCCCACGACGACTACTTTGGCCCGCCTTTATGCACTACCTCGGGGGCTCGGCGGGCGGAGTTCAACAAGGCCTTCGAGCAATTCTCCCAACTAATCACCATGGAAATCAGCGCACCTCCGGTCAACAGGAACTCCCTCTGCGACTGGCGGAGGCTGGCATAGACGCAACATTCCTGTCTCATCAGCCTGATCCAGTGCAACGACATTGTGTGAGTGTTGGGCGGTAACAACAGTCTGGCTTGGTGGGACGGTGTTGGCGGGGCGTAGTGGGGGTGGGGGTGATAGAATTGGAACATGTGTTCGATCAGGGGAGGTTGGGAAGGGGCGTCCACTGCTGAGTTAGTGGGCGTTTTTTCTGCGATCGCAGCGGAACTCGCGCAGCGTGCCGTTCCCGACTCGGCGGCCGCATGTATGGAGCTTTCCGAGGCAATTGCGGCAGCCACCGACCAGGTTGAAGCTGCCCTTGCCGGGTTGGTGTCCGTGGTGGACCGCGCCGGAGAAGTGCGGCGGTGGGGTTACCCGTCCACCCAGGCTTGGCTCCGTCACCGGATGGGCATGCGCGACAATCGGGCCCGGGAGCGTCTCACCCTGGCCCGGCAACGTGATCGCCTCGATCGGGTGACCGAGCGTTGGGCCACGGGCGACCTCTCCCTCGGATACGCCGCCACCATCGCGGGTGCGGTCGCTCGCCTCGATGACGAGGACTGCCGAGCGGCCGAAGACATCTTGCTCGGTTTGGCCGACCAGGACTGTTCAGCCGGGAAGGTCGCCTCGTTCGGGAAGCGCATTCGTGACGTGATCGCCGAGCGGGACGGCAACGAGAGCCCAGACGGCGACATCAAGCGCGGATACGAGCGGTCCTGGATCGACTCCACCCGATCCTTGGACGGAGGCCGCTACATCAAGGGGTGGCTCAACGCGGAAGACGCCGCCATCTGGGACGGCACGCTCTCACCGCTCGCCAAACCGGCCGGAATCGACGACCACCGAGATCTCTCCGAGCGTATGGCGGCCGCGCTCACCTCCGTCCTGGCCGGTGGGCACAAGGCCACCCGGGTCACCGTCATCTGCGACCTGGACACCCTCACCGGCGGAACGACTCCCGCACGCCTCACCGACGGCAGCCCGATCCCGGCCGAACAGGCCCGCCGGATCGCCCTCAACGCCGGACTGTCCCCGCTGCTACTGGGCTCCGGCCAGCACCCTCTCTATCTGGGGTACACCGTCCGGATCGCCACCTCCGCACAACGCCGCGTCCTGCAGACCATGTATCCCACATGCGCCGTGCAGGGCTGCGAGGTCCCAGGATCGCTGTGCGAAGTCGACCACGTTCACGGCTGGGCCTTGGGCAGGAGTCCCACCGACATCGACAAGCTCACCCTTTGCTGCGGCTGGCACAACCGCTTCAAACACACCCGTCCGGATCAAATCGAGATCACCCGAGATCCACAAAACGGGTGCTACAGCTATCGGCTTCGTCCACCACCCGACCACCGCGCAATCCCGATTACCGGCCGCCCTCCCCCTTCTCGCCTCCAGGCCGCCTGACCAAACGAAAGCTGCGGATCCCACGGATCGCCGCAGGCTCGCTGCCCGGTCAGGAAAGAGCGATAGCCACTTGAGCCGGGAACTAGGTCAAACAGTAGGAATATCCGGTGGGCTCGAGAACACCCCTACTTGGAGCCTGGCGCACGTGAAGGCTTTGGCGAGTTTCTTGTAGCGAGTAATAGCGGCTGCGAGGAAGAGGAAGACGCCGCCCATCAGCGCCGCCGTGTCCCGGCACGGCCCGCAGCGTCGCCGGGTCCGACAGCGGCGGCGGTCTCGCAACTGGCGGCACGGCTCGGCATCGAGCCGCCGACCGGTCGCGGCTCGGCGCGATCCTGCTCGGCGGCGCGGCTGCCGTACCCGCCCTGCTCAGACATTGAACAGGGGGTCGTGGCGTTCATAGCGGACGGTCGGGCGCCGGTAGCCGAACAGCCGGGCCAAGGTTCGTTCGATCTTCCAGCGATGGCGGCCGAGCCGCTCGCTGGACTCCACGCTGGCTCGGGTAATGCGTGGCACGATCCCCGTGTTGGCGCGGCCAGGTCAAATGGTCAGCGCGGTCATAGGCCCTGTCGGCACGGACCTTGACCGGCCCCGCGCCGTGACCGGATCGCCGGTAACACCATCAGCAGCGGCTTGAACCCTGGCCGTCGAGCACGTTGGCAGCCGAGACCGCGACCAACGAACGCGGCCCGGCGGCATCGGGCAGCGCGTGAAGATCGCCGTCCATCCTGCCCCGATCGACCGGATCGGGGCCGGTCAGCGCGCCCCCTCTTCGCCCGGACAGCGGCGGCGTCCACGATCGCCGCCGCCCAGTCCACCTGCCCACGCGCCCCGAATCACGCACGACCCGGACGTCGCCGCCGGGGCGCCGCGCCGGGTCCGCGTCCTCGACGGCCGGATCCAGTGGCGGGCGCCGAGGTCGCGCAGGGCCGCCCCGACGGCCGAGGCGGACGCCTCCGTGCTGGAAGACGAACCCGATGTGGCGGGCGCGCAGCGCCGTACTTCGAGTTCGCGGGCGCGGACTTCGAGCTGGAGGACGAGTACGTCAACACGATCGCGGTGAACACCGCCCGATCCACCCACCGGCGCCAGCCCGTCACCCTGCCGACGCGGCGGTCGCGGCGCCGCAACTTGCCCGGTCCTACGGCGCGGGGCTGGACTACCGCGGCTCGATCGCGCTGGGCGCCGTTCACTGCACCGGCGGACGATCCCTACTCGGAGTCGTTTGCGCTGATGTTGGTGGCGGGAGGGAAGGCCTTGTACTCGGGATTCCGGTACGAGGACTTGTTCGGCCCGCGTGCGCGGGCGTTGATGCCGCTCGTGGAGGCCGGATACCTGGACTAGATTTTCGCGCGGACGGGTCAGGCCAGGCTGCCGGGTGCGGAGTACGCCACGCAGTGGGAGAGGGAGACGCTGGCCCCCTGGCGGCGTTCGGACGGGCCGGTGCAAATGCTTCGGGGACGCTATGACGAGGTCTTCTCGCAGGCCGAGGCCACCAGGGCCCTTCATGCGAGGCTTCGGGGCTGGGTTGCGATGCGCGCCTCGAATGGTTCTGACCGACCATGACATGGTGATGCCGGTCGCACAGCGGACCGTTCTTGACTGGCTCGCCACCCCTTGAAGGCCATAGTGGCTCGTCCCGGGGCGGAGGCCTGGTGGTCGATGGGGCGCTTGGTGGTCAGCGGGCTGTGACGAGTCGTCCAGTGGCTGATTGCTGTCTGGTGGCGTAGTCAACGAAATCAAGTAGGGTCACGAAAGTGAACACCGGACCGGCGCTACGCCACGCACAGACGGGTCTTCCGGTGGAGGGCTGATCGCACGGCGGGCGCGGAGAACGCGCCCCTTCAGTTCGGCACGCGGACCTCCTGGTGCTCGCGCACCGCGAGCCCGTTCTTCTTGTCGAACAACAGTGAGGCCAGCCGAGTGACAGTCACGTTCAACCACACCATCATCGCCGCGAAGGACCGCAACGAGTCGGCTCGGTTCTTCCGGGAGTTGCTGGAACTGCCGGAAGCACCATCCTGGGGCTTGTTCACCAACATTCAGCTCAACGACGGTGTACTGCTTCAGTTCGCCGAGCCGCCGGTGGAGATCCAGATGCAGCATTACGCGTTCCTGGTCGACGACGAGCTGTTCGATCGGGCGTATCGGCGGCTGTGCGATCGCGGCATCCAGCACTGGGCCGATCCGCAGATGCGGCGACCGAACGAGATCAACGACGAGCACGGGGGTCGCGGGGTGTACTTCAAAGACCCCGCCGGTCACGCGATCGAGCTGATCACCCGTCCGTACCTGTAGCCGGGACGATGCCTGGTCGGGCCCTTGGAATCCGGCGTCCGACCAGGCGGCCCCCGCGTCCGTGCCGGCGACGCGAGACGGCATGTCGATTACTCGGTCGACGTTGGCGTCGAACCACTCGCGGTTCACCTGGGCGGTCAGGAAAGGGTGCTGGACAGGGCGCCTACCAGGGCTATCAGGATGGTTTGGGCCACGAGGGCCTTGGCCAGGGCGCGGGGGGCAAGACGGCGCTCGTAGCAGCGTTCGGCGAAGGTCTTGAGGTGGTCGGTGAGGTTGACGCGGGGGGCGGAGTGTCGCGCGGGGACGCCGCGGACGGTGACCGGTGGTGGGGCGGGTTGTTCCTCGATGGGGCGCAGCAGGACGCTCGTGACCGCGCGGGTCGGGACGATCATCTGGTCCCAGTGGAGGGCGTCCAGCGGCAGCGGTTTCCCGTGGCCGTCCAGTTGGAAGATCGGGCCGTAGAGGACGATGAAGGGGGCGTCGGTGTCGCGGGCGGCGCACTCCTCGCCCAGCATTCCGCGGTACGTCTGGCCGCTGTTCAGCGTGACCTCCAGCTCGATGTCACGTTCCGAGTAGTCGGCGCGGGCGGGTGTGCGGACGACCGCGGGAAAGGGGACGGGACGGTTTTCCAACCTTGCCAAGAGAATTGCAGCAAATGCGGACAAAGTTAGGGAGAACGCGAGAAAGCTGGCCACCGACCAGGCGGCCACCAGGGGTGAGTGCAGCGTCGCGGCGTTCTCGTCGAGGAGGCGGCGCAGGCTGAGTTGCGAGTCGCGTCCGAGCAGGCCGAGGACCATCAGCGTGACGGTGGTGATCAGTGTTCCGGCGATGGCCACGCGGGCGAACTGCGGCCGCGCGATTCCCGTTCGGCTTCGGGGGCCGCTGCGGAGCAGATCGAAATGCAGACCCGGAACCGTTGCCAGAGCCAGGAGAGCAATAGGCACGACTATGGAACTTTCAGTCATCGTCACCCCTAGCCCGCATTGGGGGTCCATGAGCCCCCAAATCCTCCCAGTAACCCCCTGGAATCTCAACATCACGACGCGCTGACATACCGGGCCGTCGAACCCCGTCCGTGGGGCGGTGCGTATCAGCGGGCGCACCGGGCGTTACCGCCGCCTGTGACAAGGGTGGTTCGCGTGAAATCGGGCTTGCGGTTGACGGAGCGCTACCTGCTGGTGGAGCGTCTCAATGCCCGTCCGGGCGGCGGGGGGCTGGAGGTCTGGCGGGGGTCCTCGGCGGCCACCGTCCAGAGAACGGAGTCTCGGCCGGACGGGGTGGCCGAGGCGCTCGGGCGGCGGCGGCCGATCGTGCGCCGAGGTCCTGTCGTGGGTGAGATCCGGTCGGACGTCGCCATCGACCTCAACGATGTGATCACGAGGCTTGAGGGCGACCTGACCGGCAGGGTGAGCCGCCGTGTCGTGTACCGGCACATCGCCCAACTGAAGAACAAGATCGTGAGCGTTGGGGCGCCGGGGAATGGTGGCTGTAGGGGGCGTGGGGCCGCTGGTACCGGTGCGGATTGGACGGCAGTTGGAATCCAACCGATCGACCGTATGGAGGCCAAGGCGAGTGAGGGGTCGGCCTCCCCGGGGATCGTGGCCGGAGTTTCGGGAGCGTGCGCTTTCGCGTGGGGTCGCCGAGTGGCTGGACCGTGTTCTGGCCACGATCCAGATGTGAACGGCGGGCGGGGTGGTTGTTCGCCGTTGCCGGTCGCGGGGGCGGGTTCGGTGTCAGTCGCAGCCCTCGAACTGGGGGATCTCGATGATCGACAGGTCGAGGCCGGTGCCGTCGAACCATTTGCGCATCAGCTTGGCCGCCGTTCCGTCCTGGTACATCTGTGTGATGGCGCGGTTGAGTGCCTCGCATCCGTCGGGGTCGCCCCGCTGGAGCCCGATGCCGGTGTTCTGTTCGCTGATCCGGGCGTTGATCAAGCGGAAGCCGTGGCCCTCGCGCCGGACGAGTCCCGCCAGGATCACGTCGTTCGTCGTGATGGCGTCCACCCGGCGGTCTTTGATCATGGCCATGCACTGGTCGTAGTCCTTGGCGGGGACGATCCGGGCGGTCATTCCGTGGATCGCCAGGAGCCGTTTCGTGGGGTCTGCTCCCTCGACGGCGCAGAACCGGCGACTCTTGAGATTTCGCACGCCGTTGATTCCGCGTTCGTCCGACCGCACGAGGACGTCCTGGTACGAAATGTAGTACGGGCCCGCGTACGCGATTCTCGTCTTGCGCTCGGGGGTGACCGACAGTGTCGCGAGGACCATGTCGGCGCGGCCCGAGGTCAGGAGCGGTATCCGCTCGGACGCCAGCGCCTCGACGAACCGGACCTTCTTTCCGAGCCTGTCCGCCACGTATCGGGCCACGTCGATGTCGAAACCCTCGAAACGTCCGTCCGGGGTTCGCGACCCGAGGCCGGGCAGGTCCGGGCGCACGCCGACGACCAGGGTGGACTTGTCGAGGAGGGACTCGTTCCCGCCCTGTCCGCACGCGGTCAGCAGCCCGCCCGCCAGGACGGCGACCAGCGCGGTCCGCACAGCCGTCACCCGCATGGCGGCATCCAGGAGAAATTCCGCCATTCCACCGCATTCACCATGCCGTCACGATAGAGCGTCGGGGGCTCGGCGGGACAGGTGCGGCGGATTCGGGCTGCCGCGCGAAGCCACTGGTGGTCGTGCCATTTCTCCGTTCGGTTCGGTGACGCTCCTCTGACGACTGTGTGCGATCTGTGCCGCACCTACCGTTGCGCTTTCGCGGTGGCCGACTCGGCGTGCACAACAGGCACCTCCTCCGGATGAGGTGCCTGTTGTCGTGCGGGGCGTCCGGGCGAACCGGGCCGTCGGGCCCGGGTCAAGGTCTCGTCCGGCGCCCCGAGTCGTGGGGGTCAGGAGGTACCTGCGATCACTTCCGTTTCTGTGTCGGGGACGTTCGGGGACGGCCGGGGACGGCGCGGGTTCATGCCAAGGGCGGCGATCGCGGCGACCGCCATGAACCCGGCGACCATCAGCCAGGCGTTCAGGTAACCGTTGTGCGCGTCCGGGTAGCCGTGCGGGGAGCCGAGGATCGCGACGGCGAGGCTGACGCCGAGGACGGTGCCGATCTGGCGGCTCATGGTGACGACCGCGCTGCCGGTCGCGTACCGGTGGGACGGCAGGTCGACGGCGGCGGCGGACAGGATGGTGGGCAGGGCGAGGCCGACGCCCGCCCCGCCGATGAGCCAGCCCGGCAGGAGCCCGGAGAGATAGGCCGGTGCCGGGCCGAGGCTCATCGCGATCATGACGACGCCGAGCGCGCAGAGCATGCATCCGACGGCGGTGATCAGGCCGGCGGGCATCCGGCGGGCGGCGAGCCGACCGGCGACGATCGCCATGATCGGCACCATCAGCGGGCCCGGTGCCACGGCGAGCCCGGTCCGGATGGGCGAGTAGTGCCAGATCTGCTGCATCCAGAGGACGCCGAGCAGGAGGTTCGCGGCGAACGCGACGCTGAACAGCAGGATCGTCGCGTTCGACCAGGAGAAGGTGCGGACGGCGAGCAGGGACGGCTCGATCACGGGCGCGGGGTGACGCCGGGAGCGGAACCAGAACCAGGTCACGCCGAGCAGGGCCGCGGCGATGGTGAGCGCCGTCCGCTGGCCCGGCCAGTCGTTGATCTTCACGAGGCCCAGGGCGAGGAGCGCGACGGCGGCGGTGAGCGCCACGGTGCCGGGCAGGTCGGGGACGCGGGCGGTGGCGCCCTCGCGGGAGTCGGGGACGAGCCGCAGGGCGAGCAGCGTCACGGCGATCCCGATGGGGAGGTTGATCTCGAAGACCCAGCGCCAGGAGAGGTCGACGAGCACGCCGCCGACCGCGGGGCCCGCCGCGGCGGCGACGGCGGCGGAGGCGGACCAGATCCGTACCGCGCCCGCGCGACGCGCCGCCGGGTAGGCGGCCAGCAGCAGCCCGAGGCTGGTGGGGATGAGCGCGGCGGCGCCGGCGGCCTGGACGACGCGGAAGGCGACGAGCCACCACAGCGACGGCGCGGACGCGCACGCCTGGGACGCGACGGTGAAGACGACGAGCCCGGCGACGAGCCCGCGCCTGCGGCCGTAGCGGTCGGCGAGGCGGCCGAGCGGGACGAGCAGCGCGGCGAACACGATCGCGTAGCCGTTCAGCACCCAGGACAGGTCGGCCATCGATTGCCCGGCGAAGTCGCGGCCGATGTCGGTGAACGCGACGTTGACGATGAACAGGTCGAGGCCCGCCAGGAACGAGGCGGCGGAGAGGACCGCGAGCACCCGTCCGGGACGCACCTGACTTTGTTCCACCATAGTCAGGGAGGCTAGCGAGCCCGCTGACTTTGGTCAAGCAAAGTCAGCAGGTTTATAGTGGTCGGGTGACCATCGCACTTGAGGGGCATTTCGCCGACCGTGACAGCTGGTCGATGCAGAACTGCCCGGTCGCGAGGACGCTGGCCGCGCTCGGCCCGCCGTCGGCGGTGCTCGTGCTCAGCGAGGCCTACTTCGGGACGAACCGCTTCGGCGACTTCGTCCGCAACCTCGAAATGACCGAATCGGCCGTCACCGCGCGCCTGCGTCACCTCGTCAAGGCGGGCCTGCTCAGCCGGGAGCCGTACCAGGAGCCGGGGCAGCGCACGCGGTACGAGTACCACCTGACGAAGATGGGTCGCGATCTCGCCCCGACCCTCGTCGGGCTCATGGAGTGGGGCGAGACGTACCTGCCCGGCGAGGAGGGACGGCAGGTCGTGTTGACGCACGCCGGGTGCGGCGAGGCCGTGACCGCGCAGGTCCGCTGCGCGGACGGCCATGACGTCGGCGTGGACGAGATCGTCATGGGCCCCCCGCAGCCGCCCGACGACGAGCAGCCGGAGAGCCGGGCCTGACCGTCAGGGGTGCGCACCTTGAACTCGGGAGCCGCCGACGAGGCGCAGGGCGTGTTCGACCAGCGACACCAGCACCTCCTTCGCCGACGTGGCGTGGCGCGCGTCGCACAGCAGGACGGGCACGTGCGGGTCGAGGGCCAGCGCCGTCCGGATCTCGTGCGGCTCGTACCGGTCGGCCTCGTCGAAGCAGTTGACCGCGACGACGAACGGGGTGCCCTTCCGTTCGAAGTAGTCGATCGACGCGAAGCTGGCCGTCAGCCGCCGCGTGTCCGCGAGGACGACCGCGCCGAGCGCCCCGAGGGACAGCTCGTTCCACATGAACCAGAACCGTTCCTGGCCCGGCGTGCCGAACAGGTAGATGGCGACGCCGTCGCGGAGCGTGATGCGGCCGAAGTCCATCGCCACGGTCGTGGTCGTCTTGGCGGCCACCCCGTCGAGGTCGTCCACGCCGACGCTCACATCGGTCAGCGCCTCCTCGGTGCGCAGCGGACGGATCTCGCTGACCGCGCCGACCAGTGTCGTCTTCCCGACGCCGAACCCACCGGCGACGAGGATCTTCAGCGCGACGCGCGGGCCGTCCGCCGAGCCGTCCGCCGGGCCGTCGCTCGCGCCGTCGGTCGGGGCGTCCGGTTCCGGCGGGTGGGGTTCAGAGCGCGCGGAGCTCATCGAGCACCTTTCTGAGCAGGTTCGGGTCCGTGTGCGGTGCGCCCGCGTGCGGGCGTCCCGTGGGGTTCGCGTTCAGCGGGTCGGGCGCCGGGGACCACCGCTGGACGTCCACGAGCCCCGAGTCGAGCAGGTCACCGGCCAGGACGCGGATCACGCCGAGCGGCAGGTCCAGGTCCGAGGCGAGGTCGGCGAGCGCGGACGGCCGCCTGCACAGCGCCAGCATCCGGCGCTGCTGACGGGACAGCCGTCCGGGCTCGGCGGGCCGTCTGCCGGTCGCGACGAGGATCGTCACGATGTCGAGGGGCTCACCGTTCGGGCGGGTGCGGCCGCGGGTCACCGCGTAGGGGCGGACGACGGGTCCGGCGGCGGCGTCCAGCCACCGTTCCCTGCCCGTGCCTCCGCGGTCGGGGGCTCCGGCGGCGTCGCGGTCCATCGCGGTCACCCGGCTCCCGGGCCGGGCCCGTTCCGCCTGAGACCCGTGGACAACTGCCGACCGACACGCTTGACCAGCATCGTCATCTCGTACGCGACGAGGCCCGCGTTCGCCCCGGCCTCGCTCAGCAGCGCCAGACAGCTGTTCGTTCCGGCGGGGACGACGAAGAACAGGCCGCGGTCCATCTCGATGAGGGTCTGCCGGATCTCACCGGAGTCCAGTTGCGGTTTCGCCCCGAACGCGAGGCTGTGGAACCCGGCGGCGAGGGCCGCGAGGTATTCGGCGTCGTCGCGGGCGACGCCCCGGGACCGGCCCATGACGAGACCGTCCCTGGACAGGACGACCACCTTGCGGATCTGCGGCACCCGGTCGATCAGGTCGTCGAGGAGGAAGTTCAGCTCCGCCGCGGCTCCGTGCTGGGTCATGATCGTTCCTCCCTGTCGTCGGCGAGGCCCTCGTCGTCGTCCCTGCCGCGCAGCCACCCTGCCTGGAGCGAGGCGAACAGGTCGCGGGACGCCTCCGCCGACCGCGCCTCCCACGCGGCGACCGCGTCGTCCGCCTCCGGTGGGGATCCGGGTTGCGGCGGGACGGCTCCGGCGGGTTCGTCGCGGAGTTGCGGCGCCAGGTTGCCGCCGCGCACACGCCGGGGAAGCGGTGCCCGCCCGCCGCCCGGCCGCGCGGGGGAAGGCTGGGCGCCGAAGGACGCGGGCGGTGCCTCGTATGACGGCGACGGCGGGGTCTCGTACGACGGCGGGGTCTCGAACCGTTCGTACGAGGGCCGGTCCTCGGTGGACGACGGCGCGCTGAACCCCGCCGTCGCGTCATACTCCGGCGGGCCCTCGGAGGGCGCCGAAGCCGCCGTGTCAGGGATCGGCGCGTTGAGCATGGCCCCGTAGATCGGTGGGGGTATCGGTGGTGACGTCGGTGCCTGCGGCCATGGGTGCATCGTGCCGTTCGTCGCGGCCGTGCCGTTGCGGACGGATTCGGGGCGGACGGCGGGGACGTCGTCGGCCGTGGCCCGTGGGTCGTCCTCGTCGTCGGGCTGGTCGGCGTCCACGATGAGTTCGCGCGGGATCAGCACGACCGCGCTGACACCCCCGTACAGCGACGGCTGCAACGCGACCTTGATGCCGTGCCGTCCGGCGAGGCGGGCGACGACGAACAGGCCGAGGCGGTCGGTGACGGCGAGGTCGAACTCGGGCGGACGCGACAGCCGCAGGTTAAGCGCGTCGAGTTCGGCCTGGTCGAGGCCGATGCCGCGGTCGATGACGTCGACGGCGAACCCGTTGGCGCCCATCTCGCCGCGGACGAGGACCTCGGTCGGCGCGGGCGAGAACACCGTGGCGTTCTCGATCAGCTCGGCGAGCAGGTGGACGATGTCGGCGACGGCCTCGCCGATCACCGCGGCCCGCCCGGACATGACGACGACCTCGACGCGCGTGTAGTCCTCCACCTCGGAGACGGCGCCGCGCAGCACGTCCTCGACGTGCACGGGCCTGCTCCAGCCGCGGCCGGGGGACGTCCCGGACAGGATGACCAGGCCCTCGGCGTGGCGCCGCATACGGGTGGTGAGATGGTCGAGGCGGAACAGGTCTTCGAGCGCCTTCGGGTCGGTCGCGGCGCGCTCCATCTCGTCCAGCATGCGGAGCTGGCGGTGCAGCAGCGACTGGCTGCGCCACGCGACGTTGAGGAACACGCGGCTGATGCCCTCCCGCAGGTACGACTCGCGGACGGCGGTGTCGATGGCGGTGCGCTGCACCTTGGTGAACGCGTCGCCGACACGGGCGACCTCCTTCGTCCGGCCCCATCCCATGACTCCGACGAGCGGCGGGACCTCGGCGTCCACGTCGACCTCCTCGCCGCGGCGGAGCCGGGCGACCACGCTCGGCAGGCGGTCCTCGGCGAGGTGCAGCGCGGCGCGTTGCAGGCCGCGCAGCTCGCGGGACAGGCTGCGGGCCGCCAGCAGCGACAGCACGATCGACGCGACGACTGCGAGCAGGCCGAACCCGCCGGCGACGACGAGCCGCATGATGATCCGCTGCCCGATCGGCTCGGCCATCTCGTTGAGCGCCAGGCTCGCCTGGGTGATCTTCTGTGCCCAGGCCTGCGAGAGCAACTGGGTGGTGGCCTGCCAGTCCGCCGCCTCGGGCGGCAGCCGCCCGTCGCGGGCGTTGACGATCGCGGCCTCGGCGGCGCGGTAGCGCGCGAACCGGTCGGACGCGGCGAGCTGCTCCAGCGGTCCGCGGATCTCGGCGTTCAGGTCGGCGAGCCCGGCCTCGAACTCGTGGCGCCCCTCGGCGGCCCACTGGACGAACGCGGTGTGCTCGGCGGGGGTGAGCCGCCCGTTCCGCGCCATCGCCACAGTGACCAGCGAGTCCTCGCGGAGCATGTAGGCGCGGGCGTTGCCGACGCCGATCAGCGCGCGGCCCTGCGTCAGGATCGCGGCGTCGTTCACCGAAACCAGCCCGTCGAAGACCCGGATGACCTCGTCCAGGACGGTGCTGTAGGAGTTGATGACCTGGAGCGGCTCGACGGTTCCCGCGTCGACCCGGGCGCGTAGCCGCGGCAGCGTGTCGAGCGCGCCGATCGCGGCGGACAGGCGCCTTCGCGTCTCGGGTTCGGCGGCGTCCCTCGCCTCGGCCGACAGCGCGGTCCTGCGGAAGGACGCCTCCAAGGCGTTCACCCGCGCCCGCTGACCGTCGAGTCTCCGATCGCCCGCGGGGTCGCGGCCGGTGAGCGCGACGACGCTGAGGGAGCGTTCGGCCTGGAGCTGGTTCACCAGGTGGAGACCGGGGAGGCCGACGTTCTCGTATGTCGTCGAGAAGTCGTACTTGTCGGACGCGTCGCCGAGCGTGATGCTCGCGGCGAACGTCCACAGGGCGATGAGGGAGACCAACGGGACCAGCAGCAGGGCCGTGATCCGCAGGCGGATCGGGCGTTTGCGCCGACCCGCCGTTCGGGCGGACGCGTGGTGCGGGGTCTCGCCGGTGGGGGCGGGCGCGTAGGGGTCCGCCGGTTGTCCTTCGCCAACCATCAGATCACAACCTTGTGGGGGGAGCTGCCGGTCTCGGACGGTCCGTTCGTGGGTTCGTGGGGGTAGGTGCGGTCAGGGCCGTGCTTCGTCCAGGGCGGCGCGGGCGACCAGGCCGCGCAGCCGATCGGTGATCATGGTGACGGCGCGGGCGTGCCCGCGGGCGGCGTTCTCCCGCGTGGTGTACCGGCCGACATCGGCGTGCATCGACAGGTCGGACACGATCGTCTGCCACAGCAGGGGCGTTCCGTTCGCCGCGACGCCGAGGTCGATCACGGTGAACCAGGTGGACACGACGACGACCACGCCGCCGACGCGGACGACGTCCTGCGCGAGCAGGCGCCCTCGTACGTCCAGGAGGAGCCGTTGGGCCTCCTCGGCCGTGGCGGGTCTCCCGTCCGAGCGGTAGTAGTCAACGGGCATGGGTGCCTCCCAACGCCGTGCGGGGGGTGGGTGGGGGCGGGCGGGGCGAGGGGTGGGACGAGACTGGGGCGGCGCGGGACGGCTCAGCGCCCGGAACTCGCGTCCGGTGGCCAGGCGTGCAGTTCGCACCAGACCGCCTTGCCGGACGGAGTGTGGTCGGTGCCGTGCCGGTCGGCCATGATCGCGACGAGGAACCAGCCCCGTCCGGTCTCGTCCATGAGGTCGAGCGGCCGTGCCCGGGGGACGGCGGCGCTCTGGTCGTGGACCTCGACTCGGAGCCGGGTTCCGGCGCGCAGCAGCCTGAGCAGCAGCACCGAGCCGGGGATCGTCACATGCCGGACGGCGTTGGTGACCAGTTCGGACACCAGGATCTCGGTGTCGTCACCGACATGTCCGATGTCGGAGCCGACGGTGACCGAGCGGCTGAAGCGCCGCGCCCGCGGTACGGACTCCAGTTCGGCGGGGAGCGTCATCTCGCCGAGCAGGTTCGCGGCGGGCTTGTCACCCGGGGGCGGCCCGTGCGGTCGGGTCACGCCGTTCGACCGGGCCTCGCCGTTCGGGTGGAGCGTGCCGGTCGGTTGGACGGGGGGTGGGGTGGCCAGGGGTGTGGGCAGTTCGATGGTGCGGTGTTCGATGGTGCGGTGTTCGACGGTGCGGTGTTCGCCCGACATGGTGAACGCCTCCTTGACTAAGGCGTGTCGCCCGGACCCGGCGCCGCATGGACGCGGCACCGGGGAGGGGCGCGGGGGGTGGTGCCGGTGCGCCGTGCACGCGGTCATGGCGGTTCACCTTCCTCGGCATGGGCGCCCGCCCGGGCGCGGAGCAACCGGGCGGTGCTGGTGAACCACTCGTGATTCTCCTGCTCGAAGCGCAGGCCGCGGAGGCACGTCAGGTACGGGCCGATCGGGGAGCCGCTCCGCAGATACGTCTCCTCGTCCAGGTCGCCGCGCAGATGCTTCAGGGTGCGCTCGAAGACCTCGATCTTGGCGGCGGACGCCACCGCCCGCTCTTCGAGCTGCGCGATGACGGGGCCCGCGGAGAGGTGGTCCACGGCCTGGACCATGACGAGCAGGTTCTCTCGGATGATGCCCGGTCTGGCGGGGGTCGCCGCGAACCGTTCGAGCTCGTCCACACCGGCCTGCGTGACGGTGTACACGCGCTTGTTGGGACGGTCGTGCTGGATGACCTGCCGACCGCTGATCAGTCCTTCGGTCTCCAACCTCGCCAGCTCCGTGTAGAGCTGTTGCGGTACGGCGTGCCAGAAGTTGGAGACCGACAAATCAAAGATCTTGGCCAGCTGGTAGCCGCTGTACTCGCCGTCCAGCAGCGCCGCCAGCACCGCGTGACGTAGCGCCATCGGCCTTCTCCCCGCCTTGACTCAGGGTGAACCCGACGGTAGCAGACAACGACCTGACTAGTCATGCTTTTGACTAGGTTTGGTTAGGGGGATTTTTCCTATTTCACTGGGAGTTTCTCGCGCGGCGACCCGCCCGGTTCGATCACAGGGCTCTCTGCGCAGGCCGTCCTCGACTTCAGCGGCGAGGGGGACGATCTCGCCGCGCAGGAACGCCTCCCGGGTGTGGTGACGCCGCGTCTTTCCGCTGGTCGTCCGGCGGACCGTGCCGCGCCCGCACAGGACGACGCTCAGCGCGGGCAGCGCGAACGCTCGGGCGACACTCGTCCTGAAGACGGCCGCCAGTTCGTCGAGCGGTGTCCCGGCGGCGGCCCTCGTACTGATCTCCTGGACGAGGACGACGTGCTCACGCCCCACGCCGTCATCCACGGTGAATGCGGCGCCGAGCAGGGCCGCCGGATGGGCCCGCCCGGCCGCCTCCTCGATGTCGTGGGCGTGGATGTTGCGGCCGTTGACGATGACGAGGTCCTTGATCCGGCCGGTGACGTAGAGGTCTCCGCCGGAGCGGAACCCGAGGTCGCCCGTTCGGAGGTAGGGGCCTTCCCCGGCGGACGTGTGCCCGTCGAACGTCTCGCGGCTCGCCCCGGCGTTCTTCCAGTAGCCCAGGGCGACGCTTCCGCCCCTGACCCAGATTTCGCCCACGCGTCCGTCCGGCAGCGGCGCGCGGGTGTCGGGGTCGACGACGCGGACGTCCAACGTGACGGGTCGCCCGCAGCTCACCAGCCGACGCGACGCGCCCTCCGCGCTCGCCGGGACGGCCGTGCCGCCGGTGAGGGCGTCGGCGTCGAAGTCACGGACGACGGCGCCGCCGCCGAGCGGCGCCGCGGAGATGAGCAGCGTGGTCTCGGCCATCCCGTAGCAGGGCATCCACATGCCCGGCCGGAAACCGATCGGCGCGAAACGCTCGGACATCCGCTCCAGCGTCGCGGCCCGGACGGGTTCGGCGCCGTTCTTCACGACACGCAGCGAGGACACGTCCAGGCCGTCCAACTGGCGGTCGGTGACTCGGCGCAGCGCGAGTTCGTAACCGAAGTTCGGCGCCACGGTGACCGTGCCCCGGTACCGGGTGATCAGCTCCAGCCACACCACCGGACGTTTGACGAACGTGATCGGTGACGTGAACACGTAGCGGCAGCCGAGGTAGAGCGGTTGTACGAACTGCCCGACGAGTCCCATGTCGTGGTGGTGCGGCACCCAGCCGACACCGACGGTCTCGGACGTCCCGTCGATCCGACGTTTGATCTCCTCGCCGTTGCACAGCAGGTTGCCGTGGGTGACCATCACGCCCCTGGGCTCGCTGGTCGAACCGGACGTGTACTGGAGGAACGCGAGGGTGTCCGCGGTGAGGCGCGGTGGCGTCCACGCGTCCGGGTCGACGGTTTCGGTGTCGTTGGGCGAGTCGGTGTCGAGGCAGTGGACGCGGCCCGAGAGACCGACGTCGACCAGCCAGGCGCCCAGGACGTCGCGGTGTGCGGTGTCGGTGAGGATCAGCGCGATGTCGGCGTCCTCGATGATCCTTCGGGTGCGTCCGAACCGTTCGGCGTCCAGGTCGGGAAGGGGCGCCGGGACGGCGACGACCCGCGCGTACAGGCAGCCGAGGAACGCCGCCACGAACTCCAGCCCTTCCGGATACAGCAGCAGGACGGCCCTGTCCCGCAGACCGCGCGCCTCCAAGCGGCACGCCAGCCCGCGGGCCCTGCGGTCGAGTTCGGCGAACCCGAGCACGCTCTCCCTGTATTTCCTGGCCGCTCGCGCAGGTTCTTCGCTGATGAAGGTGAACGACCGGTCGTCACCGTGCGCCTGGACGTTCTCCCGGACGAGCGACACGAAGTCCCGATGGCGCATCGTCCACCGTCACTCGTCCCCCGCCGCCGTGGGCGACAGGTCGGCCAGGGACAGCAGCGAGAACCAGCGGCCCTCGTCGGCGTCGCGGAACATCGCGTCCTCAAGCGGCGGAAGGAAGTCCTCGGACAGGAGAGTGTCGGGCTGGACGCGCTGGAGCAGCCGTTGCAGGCACAGCACGAGCCACTGCCCGTCGGCGAACGGCCCGCCGAACCGTTGCCGATTGTGCAGCCACGTCAGGACGCACGAGAGCATCGCGTGCAGTTCGCAGTACCGCTTGGCACGTGCCAGCGCCGCCACCGAGGTGGTGTCGCCCGCGCCCGCCCGGACACCCTGTTCCAGCGTTGCGCGCATACCGCCGACGCCGGACATCAGGTCCTTCAGCTCGGCGGCCACGCCCGGCGCGGCGTGCGCGTCGGCGGTGGTCAGCAACTCCTCGCAGATCACCTCGAACCGCTGGCCGACCTCGTCACGGCCCTCGTTGGTGAGCTGGAGCACGCGGCCGTCGGGAACCCAGGCGGGCGGTGTCCGCGTCCAGCGGAACAGGTCGGCGAGCAGGTCGTCCTCGCGGCCCGTCTCCTCCGGCGGGTCGACCAGATACGGGAGCTGCCCGGCGACGTTGGCGAGGTTGACGTGCGTCGTGCCCTCGAAGATGCTCGCGATCGCGTGGTCGCGTTGCAGTTTCTGGAACACGCCGTGGGCCACGCCCTCACGCAGGTAGCCGCGCGCCGCGAGGACGGTCCCGATGCTGCCCACGACCTCCTCGCCGAGCACCGGCACGAAGTACTTCACGATCGACGACCACAGGCTCAGCCGCTCCGGCGCGACCGTCAGGCAACGCGCCACCGGGATCGCGACGCACTCGGCGATCAGCAGATCCAGATGAGCCTTGAGGAGATGGTCGCGGATGACGGGGATCTGGTAGATGTCCGAGCCGTAGAGGGTGCGGTGCCGCGCGTAGTCCATCCCGATGCGCACCACGGCGTCCATGGTCCCGACCGACAGCGCCGCGATCGCCGTCCGGGTGATCTGGAGCGTCTTCAACGTCTGGACGAGCCCGGAACCGCGCCGTCCGATCACCCGGTCGGCCGGGACGCGCGCCCCCGAGAACGCGACGCCGCTCAGGTCGTGACCGCGCAGCCCGACCGTCCGCACCGGCGGCAGCGTCGACCACGTGTCGGGGTCGAGTTCTTCCTTGTCGACCAGGATGAGCGAGAAGTCCCTCGGGCCGGTTCTGGCGTAGGTGGTCACGAAGCGTCCGCGGGTGGCGTTGCCGACCGGCCATTTCGTGCCGGTCAGCACGAGCTCGTCCCCCTGGAGCTCGGCCTCCGACTCCGAGGCCGTCACATCACTTCCGTGGTCGGCCTCGGAAACACCGAAACAGGCCAGGTCACCGCCCAGCACTCCCTCCGCGACCGTCCTGCGCTGCCGGGCGTCCCCCCACAGCCACACCGGGTTCACCGCCAGCAGCCCCGACCCGTACATCACCGCGACGGTGACGCTGCGGCGCGAGAGCGCGCGTGTGACGAGGAACAGCTCCTCCAACGTCGTCAGCCGCCCCCCGAGGCCGCTCGGCACCAGGTACTCCGGAAAACCCCAGGCCCGAACGGCATCGACCGCACCCGGCGGAAGCGCATCATGTTCCTCCGCCTCAACGATCGCCCGATAGGAGAACGGCCCGGCGTCGTCCTCCATCGGATCACCGAGATACCGATCCAAATCAGCGGCGACCCGATACGCCGCCGACGGCCCCGCGGACCACCGACGTCGCCCGGCGTTCGTGACGGGCATGGTGTCATCAACGGGCGTGGTGTTCGTGAGGGGCGGTGCGGGGGTGACGGGGGGTGCGGGGTTGGTGGGGGCCTTACTGTCCATCGTGTTCTTCGACTCCTGGGGGTGGGCCGGTTCTCTGGTGTGGAGCGGGGGTGGACGGGGCCCCGGGGCCCTCCGCTCCTTCCATCCGCCTTCCGACGACCCGGGCGAGCGTCATCGCCGCGGGGAGGGGGCGGACCATGACGGTCAGGTCGGTGACGAGGCCGGTGTCGCCGAAGCCGAGCAGGTCGAGTCCCTGGACGTCCTTGCCCGCCACCCGGGCGTTGAAGATCAGGGCTCGGGCGGTGGACGCCGTGCTCACCAGCTCGTCGGTGTAGCGGAAGTCCTCGAAGACCTCCAGCAGCACGCCGAGCAGCGCGATGACCGCGTCACGGCCGAGGTAGGGCTTCACCATGATCGGGCTGTGGAACTCGACGGCGGGGTCGAGGGCACCGCGGATCGCGACGAGGTCCTTGGCCTCCACCGCTTCGCGGAACGTTCCGGGAACCGTCACTGATCCGCCTCTTCACTCGCCCTGGGACGCCGTGAGTTCGCCGCCGGGCGCCGGGGCGGCCGGGGCGGCGGCGTCGGCGAGTCCCTCCGCCCAGGCGCGGTAACCGTCGGGCGAGGGGTGGAAGCCGTCGGAGGCGAACAGGCGGCGGTCACGGGCCATCACCTCGTCCACGGGGACGTGGAGCGCACCGCCGGTCCGGGCCGTGTCCGCCATGATGCGGTCCATGGTCCGTGCCCGCGCGCCGAGGACGTGGCGCAGCGGTCGCGGGAGCGTCGGGAAGCGGTGCACGGGCGGCATTCCCGCGAGGACGAGGGTCGCGTCCGTGAACCTGGTTTGTAGGACGTCGACGAGGTCGGTGATGTCGGCCGTCCAGGACCGCAGCGAACGCCGCCTGATCAGGTCGTTGATCCCGACGGTGACGACCACGAGATCGGCGGACGCCCGGTCGACGGGCTCGGTGCCCGGGACGGCCGGGACGACGGCGGCCGGGACGAGGGCGGTCGCGACCCGGCGGGCGGTGGCGCCGCTCTCGCCTGTGACCGACCATGCCACGCTCCGTCGCAGGCGTTTTCGCAGCGTCTCGGCGAGGAAGCCCGGTAGGGCCCGCGCGTGCAGGGAGGCGCCGACTCCGGCGGCGGTCGACTCACCGATCACCACGACGCGGAACACGGGACCGGCCGCCCCGGGGAGGAAGCCGTGCTCGTCGCCCGCCGCGGGGGCGAGCCGGGGTGTGCGCCGCACCGTCCGCCATGCCTGGAAGGCCAGGACCGGCGCGAGCGGAACGAGCATCAAAGCCCCGGGCACGCGGGTTTCGAAGAATGGTTTCTTCATCTGTGTCCCAGAGTTGGAAAATTGGCGGCCGACGCGTCAGCGAATCCGCTCGCCGAGCATGCTTCCCGCGATATGGCTGATCACCTCCGCGACATAGGCGTGTCCCCTCGGGTTGAGGTGGATTCCGTCGGCGTTCCACAGCGCGGGGTCAGCGACTTTCGCCACCGTCTCCCGTTCGGGAAAGGTCGTTCCGAAGTCGCGTGCGGCGCGTCCGAGCTCCTCGTTGAGGTCGGAAATCCGCTGGACGGTCCGCTTCTTTCGGAACTCCGAGATCGGGGACAGGTCGAGCAGCGGCGGCCTGGGCACCGGGATCGCGACGGCGACCGCGCCGACGTCCCGGGCCCAGCCGAACAGTTCGTCGAGCCGGGCGGCGACCTCCGCCCGGTCGAAGCCGCGCAGCGCGTCGTTCATGCCGCAGCCGAGCACCATCAGGCCCGGCCGGAGCCGCCGGACGGCGGGGAGCTGGTCGCGGACGACGTCCTCGATCGTGGCGCCGGGGTCGGCGACGTTGAGCAGGTTCGCGGGGGAAACGCCCAGGTGGCGGGCCAGTCGCCCGGCCCAGCCGAGCCATCCGCCGCCGGGGTCGGGGTCGGCCTGGCCCTCGGCCACGCTGTCGCCGAACACCACCATGACGGGCCCGGAACCCGGCTCGGCGGACCCCGCCCGCACGCCTCCGACCCGCGCGCCTCCGACCCGCACGGCCCCCGCCTCGGTGGAGCCGGGGCCCTTCACGCGACGAGTTCGAGCAGGTAGTCGGCGAGGTCGTTGACCGTCTCGCGCCGCCGGGCCTCGGCCACGTCGACCTCGACCTGGAGATGGTCCTCGATGTCGCTGATGATGCTGATGGCGTAGACGGAGTCCACCCCGTAGCGGGCGAGTTCGACCGTGGGGTCGATGTTTTCGGCGGGCTTGTCGAGGTAGAAGGCGATCCTGTCAAGAAGCCACGATTCCAGCTCGCCGCGGGAAATTGTTTCCGATCTGGTCACCGCACTCCTCCTTATGTCAGAGGATCATCGAATTTCAGGCGATAGCTATCGGAAGACGAGCAACACGCAACATACATGGAATTGGAGGATATGTCTCAGATCCCGATGTGAACGATCGGACACAACCATGTCTCTGTTGCGTAAATTATGTCAGCGCGACGGTAAATCGGCGCAAAGTTACTGCCAGGTAAGGTGTTCCGTTATGGGACCCAGCGCCGCGGAACCGGCGTCCCACCGTCCCCGCGCGTCTCACCGAACCGTTCGTCCTCGCGGGCGGCATGACGGCACGCCACCTGCGTCGTTCCCCGGCGGCCTCGCTTCGGGACGGCCACTGCGGCCCGGCACGTTCCAGGAGGGTTTCGGACAGCATCCGACCTCAGCGCCTGTCCGGCCGTCCGGCCACCGGCACCGGGCCCCTCAGCCGGGAGACGACGGGGTTCGGCTCCCGGGCTTGCGCGAGCCGGTCCATGACGGCCTGCGCGTGCCGTGACCGCCAGCGGTGCGCCGCCATGCGGTGGAACCGGGCGAGGTGCGCGGCGGCGGGACGCGGCGTTCCGGTCAGCGTGTAACCCCGCTCGACCAGTCGCGAGGCGAGGACGTGCTCGACCAGATCCGCCTCCCACACCCGCAGGCGGTCCCGCCACGCCCCCACCGCACGGGTGTTCGGGGCCTCGTGCGTGCGTAGATGCCATTTGCGCGTGGACGGCACCGTCCGGCGGGCGTGCTCGTGCGCCCTGGTCATCTCGGGGTCGTAGTCCTCGCCGAGGAACGCGCACAGCTTCGCCAGCTCCTCCTCCGGGTCGGCGACGAGGTCCTCGTACCGGAGCTCGTAGAACGTGCGGGGACCGAGCCGGGAGGAGAGCGCCTTCCCCGTGTCGATCGCCTCCCGCCAGGTCAGCGCGGCGGCGTAGATGTCGCCCTGGAACCACGGCATCCGCACCAGCGAACTCACCGCGTCTCGGCCGTCCCGGACGAGATGGACGAACTGGGCGTCCGGAAACATCCGCCGGAGCATCGCGACCCGGCGGAAGTAGCTCGGACGCTTGTCGCCCCAGCGCGGCTTGCCGTGCCGCCGCGCGTAGGCGCGGAAGATGATCGCCAGCGCGGACCCGAGCGTCGGGGGCCCGTGCACGATCTCCTCGATCGTCGCGTCGGCGTCCAGTCCGAGGACCCTGAACTTGGTGTCCTCGCCGTGGACGATCCACTCCGCCAGCGCCCGCCGGTTCGCCTCGCGCTCCAGATCGCCGAACGTGTGCCGCACCTCGTACGCGGTGTGCACGAACCGGGTCTCGGACGGGAACGCGACACGCCGATGCGAGTGCAGCATCTGCTGCAGCAACGTCGTGCCCGACCGAGGACACCCGAGAACGAAGATCGGGTGGCTGAGCTGCGGTTTCATGGGCCGCGAACGTACCCGCGACTCCTGGACCCAACCGCGGGGCGACATCAACGAAACCTGAAAGTTCGCGTCGATCGAAACGATGGAGACTTCCCTCAACGCGAGAAGTAAGCTACGCTAATTACTGGTGTGCCGGGAAGTCTGGTCGGCGGGACAGGATACGTCTCTGACCAGAAGGGGTCTGATGACTCACCGGCACTTTTTGTTTGCGCCGCGTCCGCCCCTGCATGTCGCGCCTCCGTACGGTCTGACCGTCGTGGCACTGGCGCACGCCTTCCCAGATAGCTAGCCGCATCGGCTGCCGCCCCGACGGGGCCACTACTTCACGTTCACTCCCCTGACCAGGGCGCTCCCTCACGCCCTGGCACGGTCAATGACGTCTCGATGCGGAAGCGTGCATTTCACATGGGCGAATTCTTCGACGCCGCACTCGGTTTCCCGACGGCGCTCTTCACTTTCTCTCTACTGGTCGTCACCGTGTACTGGACGGTCGCCCTCCTCGGCGGCCTGGGCACCGAACTCCCCGGCGCCGGAGGTGATGTCGGGGACGATTTCGGCGACGCCGAAGACGGGTTCTTCGCCGAGCGTCTCGCCATTCTGGGCCTCGGCGGAGTCCCGGTCACGGTCGTGTTGTCACTGCTGATCGCGCTCGCGTGGTTCGTCAGCCTCGCCGGTACGGCGTCGCTCGACGGCACCGTCGCGCGGACGCTCGTCCTGCCCGTGGCGCTGGTCGCGGCATGGCTCGGGACGCGCCTCACCGTCCTGCCGTTGCGCCGGGTCTTCCAGGGGGCGGTCGAGGCCTCGCTGCGCGACTTCGTGGGTCTCCCCTGCGTCATCCGCACCGGACGGGTCGGCCCGGACTTCGGGCAGGCGGAGGTCACCGCGGCCGACGGCTCGTCCGCCATCGTCCAGGTGCGGCGGCCCGCCACGGACATTCCCGTCGCGGGCCTCGCCAAGGACCTCGCCGAGGGCACCGCGCTCACCACCGGCAGCAGAGCCCTGATCTTCGACTTCGATCCGGAGGGCCGGTTCTTCTGGGTCATGCCGCACGAAGCGGCGTACGGCTGGCCGGAGGACCTCGCCCGCTGACCGCACCCGCGGGCCCGTCCCGCCGACCGCGCTCCGCGGCCCGCGCCACCGGCCTGCCCCCTGACCCGCCCACCGAACGCCGAACTCCCCCGCGCCCCGCGTCCTCATCCCCCAAACAGACGGGAATGTCGATGGACACCATCACGATAGGAGCCGGTGTGCTCCTCGCGCTCGCCCTGCTCATCGCCCTCGGCCTGATGCTGATGGTGACCCGGTTGTTCCGCAAGGTCGACCAGGGCCGCGCGCTGATCATCTCCAAGTTGAAGAAGGTCGACGTCACGTTCACCGGCGCGATCGTGCTGCCGGTGCTGCACCGCGCCGAACTGATGGACATCTCGGTCAAGACCATCGAGATCGAACGCACCGGACGGGACGGTCTGATCTGCAAGGACAACATCCGGGCCGACATCCGCATCACGTTCTTCGTCCGCGTGAACAAGACCGTCGAGGACGTGGTGAAGGTCGCGCAGGCCATCGGGACCGCGCGTGCCAGCAGCCAGGAGACGTTGCAGGAGCTGTTCGCGGCCAAGTTCTCCGAGGCGCTGAAGACCGTCGGCAAGCACCTGGACTTCACCGACCTCTACACCCGCCGCGACGAGTTCCGCGACCACATCATCCGGGTCATCGGCACGGACCTGAACGGCTACAGCCTTGAGGACGCGGCGATCGACTACCTGGAGCAGACGCCGCTGCTGTCCCTCGACAAGTCGAACATCCTGGACGCCCAGGGCATCCGGAAGATCACCGAGCTGACCGCGCTGGAGCACATCCGCACCAACGAGCACGCCCGTAACGAGGAGAAGGAGATCACCCGCCAGAACGTGGAGGCGCGGGAGGCGATCCTGGAGCTCGAACGCCGTCAGGCGGACGCGGAGCTGCGGCAGGAACGCGAGGTCGAGACCGTCCGGGCCCGTGAGCAGGCGGAGATCGAGCGGGTCAAGGCGGAGGAGCGGCTGCGGGCGCAGACCGCGCACATCCGCACCGACGAGCAGCTCGGCGTCCAGCACGAGAACAAGGAGCGCGAGGTCTCGGTCGCGGCGAAGAACAAGGAGCGCGTCCTCGCGATCGAGAGCGAGCGCATCGAGAAGGACCGGGTCCTTGAGGTCATCGCCCGCGAGCGGGAGACGGAGCTGACCCGGATCGCCGCCGACAAGGAGGTCGAGGCGGAGAAGCGGGAGATCGCGAACGTCGTCCGGGAGCGGATCGCGGTGGAGCGGACGGTCGCCGAGCAGGAGGAGGGCATCAAGCGGCTCCGCACGGTCGAGGAGGCCGAGCGCGCCCGCCAGTCGGTGATCATTCACGCGGAGGCGGAGGCGCAGGAGAACCTCGTCAAGGACATCAAGGCCGCCGAGGCCGCGGAGGCCGCCGCCGCGCACCGGGCCCGCGAGGAGCTGACGATGGCGAAGGCCCGGCAGGAGGCCGCCGAGCTGGACGCGCAGGCGAAGATCCGCCTGGCCGAGGGGCTGCGGGCCGAGGCCGCCGCGTCCGGGCTCGCCGAGGTGCAGGTCCGCGAGCGGGACGCCGACGCGATCGAGAAGGTCGGCCGCGCCGAGGCCGCCGTGGCGCAGGAGAAGGCGCTGGTCGAGGCCGCGCGGATCCGGGAGAGCCTCAAGGCGGAGGCGGAGGGCCTCACGGAGAAGGCCGGGGCGATGGCCGCGCTCGACGACGCCACCCGCCAGCACGAGGAGTACCGGCTGCGGCTGGAGGCGGAGAAGGACGTGCGCCTCGCCGGGATCGAGACGCAGCGCCGGGTCGCGGAGGCGCAGGCCAGCGTTCTCGCGGCCGGGTTGGAGAAGGCCGACATCGACATCGTCGGCGGCGACACCGTGTTCTTCGACCGGCTCGTCGGCTCGATCGCCCTCGGCAAGGGCGTGGACGGCTTCGTCCAGAACTCGGAGGTCGCGCAGGCGGTCGCGGGTCCGTGGCTGGACGGCTCGGGAAGCTTCACCGACGACGCGGCCAGGCTCCTCGGCGCGCTCTCCACGAGCGGCGTCCGCGACCTGACCCTTTCCGCGGTTCTGCTGCGAATGCTGAAGTCCGGCGGTCCGGACGGCGCGGCCGTCCAGCAACTCCTGGACACCGCCCACCGCCTCGGCATCGCCGACACGCCCCTGTCGGACCTCAACGGAACCGACCTGACCACCGCGTCCAGGTAGCGGACGGCACGACGGACGGAGGGGAGACGAACACGTGATCGAGGACGTCAGGGACGTACCCGCCACGCCCGACGCGGGGCTGGACCACGGCACGTACGAGGTGCTGCGCGGGCGGCTCGCGGAGCGGGCCGGGGAGCTGGCGCGGCGGGCCGAGGCGCTGAACGCCCGGCGCCTGGAGGTGTTCGGCGGCGCGGAGCTGACGCTGGCGGGCACCGAACGGGTCCGGACGGCGAGTCCCGGCGTGCCCCGCGACGTGGTGGCGCTCGGCGACGTGCTGCTGTTCGGCACCAACGCGTCCCTCGGGTCGACGTCGGAGACGACGGTCGACGACGTGTTCTCCCTGCACAGGTTCTCGCGTACCGAGGACGGGCACGGCGGCGGCGACGGCATCGCGTTGGTTCCGGTGGGCGCCGACGCGGTGCCGGGTCTGCTGGACGATCCACGGTTCCGGCGCGACTTCGCCGACATGTACCGGTACTACCGGCAGGCCCGGCTGCTCCAGTTGCGGCTCGTCGAGGGGCGGCTGCTCGCGGCGTTCCAGACCGGGCCGCGCCTGTCCGACGTGCGGGTGCTGCGGTGGCGGACGTCCGCGTCCGGGGACGGCGCCGTCACCTACGAGGACAACCAGGGCGACCGCGACCACCGGTTCCCGTCGCCGCACGACGTCGACTGGACCGCCGCGACGCGGGACGACCACGTCCTGGGGCGGCACCCGCACATCTCGATCGGCGGTGAGGTGTTCGTCTCGGCGGTCGGCGGCGCCCTCACCGTCAAGGTCGAGGACGACACGGACACGCCGCAGGGCGTCCACTCCGAGCCCGTGGACGAGCCGCTCCAGTCGCTCGCCGACGCGGACGTCCTGTACGCGCGGGTCGGGGCGCTGATCCTGCTGCGGATCCGCCCGTACAACGAGACGGCGTGGCGGCACCTGGTGTTCAACGTCCGGACGAAGGACGTCGTGCGGCTCGACGGCATCGCGGGGGCGTGTCGTCGGCTGCCCGACGACCACGGGATCGTCTTCCCCGGCGGCTACTGCCTGGACACGGGCGTGGTGAAGACGTTCGACACCGACGTCACCGGGTTGGAGTACGAGCGCGTCGTCCGATCTCCCAACGGCGAGGACGTCCTGTACGTGTTCCATTCGCGTGCGGACGGCAGGTCGCTGCTCCTGCCGTACAACGTGATCCGCAAGCAGGTCAGGACGCCGATCACCTGCCACGGCCACGCGCTGTTCGAGGACGGGACGCTCCTCGTCATGCGGACGCTCACGGACGAGGCGGCCCGCGTCCACCCGGTGCGGTTGTGGTCGACGCCGTTCGTGTCCGACGCGCACGCCGCCGCACAGCCCGTGGGCACGGGTCCGCTGGAGCGGATCGGGAACGCGGACCTGGTCCGGGGGATCTCCGAGTGCCTCTCCGTCGCCCGCATGGTGGAGGAGATGTCGCCGTCGACCCGTGTCTTCGAGGCGCTGATCGCGGCCTGCACGCGGGCGTCCGACCTGTACCACTGGCTCGCCGGGGACGAGATCGGGGACCTGGCGGCGCCGCTGGCCGACGTCCGCGCCACGGCGGGTCAGGTGCTGGAGGAGTACGAGAAGGTCCGCGCGCTCACCGAGCAGGCCGCCGCGTCCGTCGCCGAGACCGCCGACGCCGTCGCCGCCCTGGCCCGGCGGGCGCGGGCCGAGCCGCCGGAGAGCGCGGACGGGTGGATGACGCGGCTCGCCGAGTTCCGCCGGGCCCAGGGCCATATCGAGACGCTCCGCGACCTGCGCCATGTGGACACGGCCCGGCTCGACGAGCTGACCGCGACCGTCGAGACCGAGCTGCGCGACGCCGGTCAGGGCGCCGTCGAGTTCCTTCGCCGCGAGGACGCCTTCACCGGCTACCACGTCGAGGTCGACCGGATCGCGGAGGCGGCGCACGCCATCGAGACGTCCGCCGACGCCGCGCCGCTCGCCGACCTCCTCGACGCGCAGAACGAGGGCCTCGGAATCGTCACCGAGGTCGTCGGGGAACTCGACCTCACCGACGCCACCGCCCGCACCGCGATCCTCGAACGGGTCGCCGAGGTCCTCGGCGGGCTGAACCGGGCCCGCGCCGTCCTGGACAACCGGCGCCGCGAGCTTCTCGAACGTGAGGAGCGCGCCGCGTTCGCCGCCGAACTGGCCCTGCTCGACCGGGCCGTCGCGGGCGCGCTCGCCACGGCCGCCACCCCCGAGAGCTGTGACGAGCAGCTCGGTCAACTGCTCCTCCGCCTGGAGACCATGCAGGCCCGGTTCGCCGACCTCGACGAGTTCCTCGCCGAATTGGAGACCAAGCGGACCGAGGTTTACGAGGCGTTCTCGTCCCGTAAGCAGGCGCTTCTGGACGAGCGTGCCCGCCGCACCGACCGCCTCATCGAGTCCGCCGACCGGATCCTGTCCGGCGTCCGCCGCCGCGCCGCCGCGCTCACGTCACCGGACGAGGTCAACACCTACTTCGCCACCGACCCGATGGTGGCCCGCCTCCACGCCATCGCCGGCGAGTTGCGGGCCCTGGACGACGGTGTCCGCGCCGAGGAGCTGGACGGCCGTGTGAAGGCCGCCCGCCAGGAGGCCGGACGCGCGCTGCGCGACCGTCTCGACCTCTACGACGACGACGGCGGGACGATCCGGCTCGGACGGCACCGTTTCGCCGTGAACACCCGCCCGATCGAACTGACCCTCGTCCCGCACGGAAACGCGTCGCTCGACTTCGTGATCACCGGCACCGACTACCGGGCCCCGGTCCGCGACGACGCCCTCACCGCGACCCGCCACCTGTGGAACCAGAGCCTTGTTTCGGAAACCCCGGAAACATACCGTGCCGAGTACCTGGCGACGTCGATCCTTACAGGGACGGCCCCCGACGTGCTGCGTCAGGCCGTGACCGGGGACCGTCTGCTGTCCCTCGTCCGGGAAGCGGCGGCCGACCGCTACGACGAGGGCTACGAACGTGGCGTCCACGACCACGACGCGGCCCGCATCCTGGAAACACTGGTACGCCTCCACACGGACGCGGGGTTGCTCCGCTACCCGTCCGCCGCCCGCGCCGCCGCGCAGCTCTTCTGGGCACACGGAACCGTCGACGACGACCGCGCCGCCTGGACGACCCGCGCCCGTTCCCTGATCCGCGTCCGTGACGCGTGGGGCGGCCCCGACGCCCTGACCGCGCTGGCGTCCGAGCTGACCTCGTCCATCGGCGAGTTCACCGAGCGCACCGGCCTGCCCGGCAAGGCGGACGCGGCGCTCGCGGCCGAGTACCTGATCGAGGAACTCGCCGCCGCCCCGGAGGGGTTCGTCACCGCCCAGGGAGCCCGCGACCTGCTGGACGGCCTCGGCCGCGACCACGCCCTCCTGAACAGCGACCTGCGCGCCCTCGACGGCGACCTCGCCGCCCGCCACCAGCTCGCCACGGCCTGGCTCGCCCCCATCGCGGACGACCCCGCCGACCTCCCCGAGGCCGTGGCCGCCCTGCTGTGCGACGGACCCCGCTACGACTCCGCCGCCGCCCTCACCGCGACCGTCAACGACCTGCTCGGCGACCATCCGCGCGTCACCGGCGGCCGTCTCGCCGTCCGCCTGGACGAACTCCTCACCCGCACCCGGCGTTTCCGCTCCGACCGGGTCCCCGAGTTCCGCGCCTACCAGAAGCGACGCAACGCCGCCATCGCCGCGGAGGGGAAACGCCTCAAAATCCCCGAGCTCAAACCACGCACGATGAGCACCTTCGTGCGCAACCGCCTGGTGGACGAGGTGTTCCTTCCCCTGATCGGCGACAACCTCGCCAAACAACTCGGCGCCACGGGCGAAGGCAGACGCACCGACCACATGGGTCTCCTACTGCTCGTCTCCCCGCCCGGCTACGGCAAGACGACCCTCATGGAATACGTCGCCGACCGTTTGGGGCTCGCCCTCGTCAAGGTGGACGGCCCGGCCCTCGGCCACGAGACCACGTCTCTCGACCCGGCGAAAGCCCCGAACGCCACCGCCGCCCGGGAGGTCGAGCGGATCAATTTCGCGCTCGACATGGGCAACAACGTCCTGCTCTACGTGGACGACATCCAGCACACGTCACCGGAATTCCTCCAGAAGTTCATTCCGCTGTGCGACGCCCAACGCCGGATCGACGGCGCGGCCCGCGCCTACGACCTGCGCGGCAAGCGTTTCGCCGTGTGCATGGCCGGAAACCCGTACACCGAGTCCGGACGGCGTTTCCGCGTTCCCGACATGCTCGCCAACCGCGCCGACGTCTGGAACCTCGGCGACGTCCTGTCCGGCAAGGAGGACCTGTTCGCGCTCAGTTTCATCGAGAACGCCCTCACCTCGAACCCGGTCCTGGCCCCGCTGACGACCCGCGACCGCGGGGACGTGGAACTCCTCGTCCGCCTGGCGTCCGGCGACGACACCGCACGTCCGGACCGCCTGTCCCACCCGTACTCCCAGGCCGAACTGGACGAGATCCTGTCCGTTGTGGAGAAGCTGCTGCACGTCCAGCGGGTCGTCCTGACGGTCAACCGCGCCTACATGGCCTCCGCCGCCCAGGACGACTCGGCCCGCACCGAGCCCCCGTTCCGGCTCCAGGGTTCCTACCGCGACATGAACAAACTCGCCGAACGCGTCCTGCCCGTGATGAACACCGCCGAACTCGAAGCCGTCATAGACGACCACTACAAGGCCGAGTCCCAAACCCTGACCTCGGACGCCGAAGCGAACCTGCTGAAACTGTCCGAACTCCGCGGCACCCTGACTCCCGAGCGGCAAGCCCGCTGGACGGAGATCAAGACCGCCTACCGACGAACCCAACCCGTCCCCGGAACCGAAGACCCGACAGTGGGTGCCCTCCTCCACCTCGCCGACAAACTCACAGCCATCGAAAAAGCACTGAACGCCCATCGCCCCATCTGACCAGCCGACCCCTCATTTCCCGGATCCGGGCGGCGGCGGGACGTCCCTGACGCCGTGCTGCCTGAGCGACATGTCCACGGCCAGATCCCACCGGTCGGACAGGCCACGCGACATCATGGACGCGTCGTCGCACATCGCCGCCGCGACCTCCGCCGTCTCGGGATCTCCGGCGCGCTCGGCGACGCGCCGGAGCATCTCACCTGCGGCGATCTGCAGGTGGACGGCGACGTAGGCATCCCGCATGTGCCTGCCCACGGGGTCGCGGCGGCTGCGGCCGAGCCCGCCCTCGACCACCGCCGCGAACAGCATCCCCGCGTCCCGCACGAGGGACGGCGCCGACCCGTGCGCCCTCAACCGGGCCTCGACCGCCCGCGTGTGCGCCCGGGACCGCTCGGCGTACCGGCCGAGCGGTCCGCACATCTCCGGCTCGTCCGCCGCCGCGGTCAGCAACTCGCTGAGCGCGGCCTGCACATGCTGCTGTAGCGCGTGCGCGTCCTTCAGATAGCCGATCAACTGCCTGTCGATCGTCGTCATGCGGACTTTCTCGCGCGCCGTCGGCGCGGCGTCGGCATCGCCTTGACGACCACGGCGAGCACGCCCAGCGCCAGCAACGCAGCCGTCAGCCGGAGCAGACCGGGGCCCAGACGGTTTCCCTTGCTCATCTCTCACTCCCTCCCCTGTCGTGTTCACGGGCGACCGGACGGTTACGTCCGGCCACGTTCAAACGGTCGGTTCGCAAGCAGGTCGCGCCAGATCGAAACGGGCAACAGGGCCGTCGTCTCATGCCGCCAGGGGGCCTGCCCGGTGTGCCGACTCCCGTCCTCGGCCGGGTAGAAGACCGTGCCGTCGAAGGCCAGCCTGAGCGGCACACCGCCGTCATCACCAGGACGCCCCTCATCCCTGACGTCATGGCCGCACGTCAACCCAAACGTCGCCTCCGTGCCCCCACGGAAGGTGGGCACGGTAGCGCCGCCGCGCGCCCACGCCCGACCGGACGGTGCCAGGGTCACGGTCGTGGTGAGCAGGACGCACTGGACGGGCCCGCCGTCCAGCCGCCGCAGCCCGACCCGCAGGTTCAGGGTGGGCGCCACCGCGGACGTTCCGGCCTCGAACCCGACCAGCTCCACACCGAGTTCCGGCGGACCGTTCATGATCAACACTTTTCGGACCTGCCCCACCCGCCCGGCACGAAACACCGCCACGAACCCCTTCAATCACGGATTGGAGAGTTTTTCCGGTGCCATGCCGGACGTGCACGGACCTGAGGCTGGACGCCTCAACTCAGTGGCCGCCGCCCGAGGAGGGCGACCAGCCGATCCCCCGACCCCGCGTCCACACCCGGCTCGACCGGATCGGCGAACAACGGCCACCGCTCCTGCGGCCCGGGCGCCAACAGCGGCGCGAGCGCCAGCAACTCGTCCGCCAGCGCGGGCGGAATGGGCGACCGCGACCCCGACGCCTGCGCGATGTCCCAGCCGTGCACGGCCACCTCGATCGCTCCCGCCGCGGCCATCACCCCCCGGTCCATGCCACGGTCACCGATCTCGACCCGCCCCGGCGACAGGGACTTGCGCAGCAACCGAACGGCACGCACCCGCACCGCGGACACCGGATCCTCCTCCGGGACGAGCGGCTCCGGATTCATCGCGACACGTCCAAGGCAGACGCCGTCGTACAGCGCCGCGAGCGAGTCACGAAGATGCAGCAACAACATCTCGAGGTTCCATGACTCGCACGGCGTCCCACGCCCCAGCATGTCGGGCGTAACCCCCTGGACGGCGGTCAGCGCGAAGTAGATCGCCCGCTCCAGCAGCCTGCCGTCCAGGGGAACCGGGCAATCCCCCGAGGGGGGACCACCCCCCGGCACGGACTGGTGGGCATTCGTCCCGGCATGCATCTGTCCTCCAGTCATCGTGACGGCCTCCAAGGGGTAGACCACCCGCCCGACGGGAAGTCATCGCGGAACCCATTTCAGTCGGCGACGCCATCCCCCGAAGAGCAAAACGTCGCACACCCCACAAAAATCCAACGTTCACGTCAACCACCCCCCGTTTCACCGGCCCCTGTCCCCCGTTGACCACAACCAGCGCGAGGCACCCCGGGGCCACCGGCCTGCCAGACGCCCCGTGACGCGACCCCAGCAGGAGACCCCCGCGAGCACAGCCCGCCTTGACCGCGCGGAACACCACCCGTCCAGGAAGATCGCGCCCCGTGTCCGAAAAACTAATTCTCCACACCAAATGCCCGATTAGCTGAAACGATCATCCGCGTCACTACCCAAACGGGCGTGTCAGGCATAGCCGCAATAACATCCGATCGTGCGACATAAGCGTTTGGAACGGGCTAGGCTGGCTCGCACGCCCCGGTGAGGAGCTCGGGGCGATGACCCGTCAAAGCGTCGCGCGCACCAGCGCGCGACGCTTCTCCATAGATCGGATCACCATGCGCTGGCGCATCTTCATGTGGTGATGGCGACCGGGGCGGACCTGAGCACTCCACCCCGGTCCCTCCCACCCAAAGATCACCCGGCCCCGATCCCACCGCGAACGGCGAACCCCAGACGCCGGCACCGTCACGGCCGTCCACCTCCCCCAAATCACCAAAAACCACATGAGGACGCCGACCTTCTCAGAATGGCCGCACTCCAAGCCCGGCCGAACAAGGAAGTGTCTGTTCAGAGACGTCCCTGACGTGATGAACTGAACGAATGACAGAGCCGATGACCGTGGCGATCGCCACCACCCTGGCGGGCAAGGCCGTCGAGGTCGCGGGCGAACCGGTACGCGCCGCCGTCATGGAGATCACCCGCCGCGTCCGTGAACGGTTCTACGGTCGTCCGTCCGAGGAGAGGGCCCTCGCCCGTGGCGCGGAGGAGCCCGAAGTCCTCCAGGGCGCCGTCCGACGCCTCCTGGACGAGGACCCCGATTTCCGCAGCGAACTCGAGGGCCTCTGGAACCAGGCCCACACCGAGGCGTCCGCGACCGACGACGGCGTCGTCAACGTCTTCAGCGGCCAGGCCCAGAGCGTCGTCCAACTCCGCGACGTCAAAGGCACCCTGAACATCGGATAACCCCCACCTCCACCCGCCAAGGCCACCTCACACCCCAAGGGACGAGGGCCGCACCGCTCCTAACCAACCATGCGCTGACGCACACACGCGGAAGCCGCCGTTGCAGTACTCCACTGCTCCACACAACCTTGCTGTTTGCCCAAGTACCTGCCTCGACGACCAAAGACCCACCAAGAACCGGATCACCAATACCGCTTGACGGTCCCCTCGGTGGCGACACGCGCCTCAGTAAGAGTGCGAAGCTTCACCCGACGGCTGCGCCGCCGCTCAACTCGAACGAGGCGCCGCCGCCCCACCCGCTCCCCAAGCCTCTCGGCCCTGTCGGCGTCAAGCCTCCCGGTAGCATCCCGAAGAACCCGCTGAAGACGATGACGGTTGACACGATGAGGAATCCGCTTGTTCAGCCGCACCGCCTTCCGGGACGTCTTGTCGTTCTCCCCGTAGGCGTTACGACGGTCTTTCGCATAGCTGAGCCGCTTCTTCTCTTGAGGCGTCCTATCTCTCACGGCCCCAGGAAGGGCGGGCCAGATTGGAGCGGGCTGAACTCTTCGCCCGCTCCAATCTTCAGTGTTCCGCCCTTGATCAGATCAGGGCACGATTATGTGGAAGCCGATGTCCCGCCCTCCAGCGGCGACGCCGGTGCCGACGAAGACTTCCCGGTCGGCGCAGCCCGCGTTGTCGTGCCGCAGGAAGACGTTTCCGTCCCATGGGGTGCTGCTCCACTGGACTGAAGCGACCGGAACGACGCGGCTGGCGTCGATGTCATCGTCCATCCGCACGCAGTACTGACCGGTGGCGATCTTCCGGACGCCGGTGACCCCCCTTGAGCGGACGACCGAGCCGTCGGCGTTGACGATGGCGGCGGCGCGAACTTCGGGGGCGGAGGCACCGCCAAGATCGGCCAACGCGGGCAGAGCGAGTCCGCCGACGATTCCGGCGGCGGCCAAGGCGGCCGTGGTCAAGGCGACGGTTTTCCTGGTGATGGAGGACACGGAGCCTCTCTTCCTGGTGAAGGGATAAGACAGGTGTTGCCGCGGGAGGAGTCCGGTGCGACCGGGGCCTCCTCCAGCGATTACTCAATGTATGGATGCAAGTACTCTTAGTGATATAGCGCAACGGTAACCCCTGCTTGATTTCTGGCGCCCCTATCAAGACCTGGAAGGACGTAACACCAGAGGAACGTGAGGTTTGCTGATCGGGGGTCCGGGGTCACCCCCCGGGAAAACATGACGAAGGACCAGCAGAAAAGCGACAAAGTCGCTGACCATGCTGGCCCTAGATCCGAAGTGGGGCTGAGGGGATTCGAACCCCTGACCCCCTCGATGCGAACGAGGTAAGACCCGCCTTCTCACGTGCGGCGGTCAGGAAACGCCAGGTTAGGGCCCCGGGATCCCCCAGTCTGACGTTCATGATCGGCCCACGGATTTCCCACAGGTCCTCCCCATGCGGAAACGGACCCGGCGCGGCGGTGTAGTCGCCGGGCCGGGCCCTGGAAGGCGGGTCGCCAGTGCGTCCGAGACATCGCGCCTACGGCATGTCGACGCCGTCCAGCGGCAGGTCGACGATCATCACATCGAAGTGCGGGGAGTCGGGGAACGGCTGCGCCTTCCCGGCCTTGCGCCATCCCCACCGCGCGTACGCCCGTTGCGCCGACTCGTTGTCCTCACGGACCAGCAGCGTGGCCCGCTCCTCGGCCCGGCCGCCCAGCAACGCGTCGTGCAAGGCGTGCGCCACGCCCTTGCCCTGCCATTCCGGGACGACCATCAGCTCGTTGAACCCGAACGTCCGTGACCCGGTCTCGGTGGTGAACCCGTCCGGGACCGGTGTGGTCAGGGAGTTCCACCAACGAGTCTTTACCGGCAGAGTGCACCCGAACGCCTGTCCCACAGGCTCACCGCTCTTGTGAGCGACGACGGCCTGGAATCCAGGCACCTTGGTGTAGCTGAGGAAACGTTCGGAGAAGCGCTCCGCCGAATAGAACGGCTGAGCGACCACGTCCTGATGCGATGCGATGTAGACCGGCACGATCACGCTGTCGAGGATCTTCTCCGCGTCGGCGGAGTCATGGCGGGTGATGGTGAGGTCCGAGATCATTAATCTCCTATGGATGCGAGTAGTTCACGCGCCTGCCGGATCGAAGGTCGCCCACCGTGTACGGGGGCCGCGAGCTTTAGCGACGCTATCGCGCTGCCTTGCAGCAACCCATCGCCACGCTGCTCGGGTGGCAGCGTTTCCAGGATCCGCGTCATGTGACGAGCACCCTCGTCGACCTCTCCGGCGCGGATCAGTACACCGGCCCGATGCATCTCGATTTGTCCACGGAATTTCCAGCTCCGGTCCGAGCAGATGGCTAACGCTGCCTCCTGTGCGTCCATTGCGGGTTTGATGTCTCCAGCACAGGTGTGAACGAGGCTTGTGACGAAGTGCAGACGGCCGTCCGACCACCCCCAATTGCCTCGCTCTGTCCGCGTTGTCTCGGGCAGTGACTCGAACACGCCGTACAGGTCTTCGAGGGCATCCGCGGACTCATCATGCCTACCGAGTTCGGCGAGAGCCTGCGCCTTGGCAGCGTGCGCGCTGACGATGCCCTCAGGGGCTCCCCGCCCAATCTCGATCGCCTCCTCCGCAGCCTTAACAACCGACAGGCGTGGCGTCTCGGTGTAGAGAGAAATTAGGGCGGCCCGGCCGCGGATGCGGGCGGCGACGATGTGGTCGCCGGTCTGGTCGGCGGCGCGGGCTGCGGTGCGCCACCAGCGCCTTGCTGACCGTCCCTCTCCCAGGTTCGTCAAGTTGATGGCTATGAGGGCGGCCATCTGGGCGGCCACGTGGATCAGTCGGGACCGGGCCGTTCCCCCAGCGGACTGGACCAGTCGCGTCAGCTCAACGAAATCCGCCGCCAGTTCCGGCTGGAGGAGGACAGCGGGCGAAAAGCCAACTTCGTGGGCGTAGTCATAGGCGACACGCTCCCAGGTGTCGGCGTCGCGGTCGTCGGCGTCCGCAGCGACCGCGGCCTCGATCGCATCGCGTAGCGGCTCAGCGTCACGAGCCAGAGAACTCGCGAGTCCGGCGGTAGCCATAAGGCCAAGCAGAGTTCGGCGCTTCACGTCCTCATTGTCGCCAATGTCGCCGACGGCTCGCCTGGGACCCGTGACCTCCGCCGTGGTCTGAACGAGGGCGACGAGGCGGCCACCGCCACCGAGGATCTCGTCGAGTCGCGCGGCCGTCGCCACAGACGTGCCCTTATGGCCGAGGCGGAGCTTGGAGATGTGTGACGGGTCGATCGGCACCTGCCTAGCCAGGGCGCGAACACCGATCTCGCGCTCATCCATGAGCTGCCGGAGCACTTCCCCGAACGACTCATCGGACATCGCCACCCACCGTTTCGTCTCGGTGTGGACCGCATCAGGGTGTGGTCCAAGCCTGGCGGCCTACAAACCACACCTTCCAAGCTAGCGCCGGACGCGGTCGAGTAGAGGCCGAACGGGTGTCCCAGGACACATAGAGCGACCCCGGGCGGTGTGTCGGCACCGTGCCCCCGGGGCCTGACCGGAAATGAGGTCCGGCTGTGAGAAAGGTAGCGAATCCGACGCCGCCCGGGGACGGTGAGGTCGAGGCGACCCTGGAGCGGCTGTGCGACGCGCACCCCGACTGGACGTTCCAGCACCTGCCGATGATCGAGCTGTCGTGGGAGGCGTTCCGTAAGAGCAGGCGTTTCCGCGTCGCTGGGGGCGTGGGGTGGCTGCGCGCCGAGTCGGTAGAGCGGCTCACCAGGCAGATCGGCACGGTCGAGCGGGCGGAGGCCGCGCTCGACGCCGAGGACGCCCACTCCGCTGTTGCGGGCACGCCGACGGGCACCAGGGACCCGCGCGTGCTGGAGGAGCTTGACCGGCTCCGCGCCCAGCATCCCGACTGGCGGATCGAGTTCGCCGAGGGCCGGGATGTCGCGTGGGTGGCGTTGCGTGACCGCAGCGCCGACTGGGTGGGTGGGCATCCGGTGGCCGAGGCCACGGGCCCGGCCGAGCTGGAGGCGCTCATCAGGCAGGCCGTCCGGGTGGAAGACAAGGGCGGGGCACGCGCCGAGCGGTATGTCCGGTGAACGTGCCCAGGTGCGCCCAGGGACCTTTGGCCGCTGCGGCCCCTGGATCCTGGGACTACGCGACGGTTGTCCGAGCGCTGGAGTACCGCTACGGCGTCTGCGCCTGGCACGGCCCGTACACCGGCCGCTGGTGGGCGATGGTGGACGGCCGGTGCCTGGTCGAGGCCGACACCCCCGGGCAGCTCGGCGAGCGGATCGTGTCCGCGCGGAGCTGGTGGCGGTGATGACACGGGAGGAGTGCCGGCAGCTGGAGGTCCTGCGCAGGCGGTTCCCAAACTGGTGGTTCGCGTGGCAGGCGGTCCAGCCGCGCTGGCACGCGCAGCGCAGGGGCGACTATGCGGCGCGGCCCGCCGTGATCACCGACCTCCGCGGGAGCGACCCCATCGAGTTGGGCTTGTTGCTCCTGCGCATCCCGGGCGTCGAACCGGTCGAGGAACCCGGAACGGTCGGAATGGAGGGTGAGGAATGAACGGCCATCAGCAGGCGCAGGCGCGTTCGCGCCTTGAAGTGCTGAAGGAGCACCTCACCACGTGCGGTTCGGACCTGAAGTTCGCAGGGACCGGTCTGCTGGTGACCACTCCCTCGAACCAGACGGGTCGCCGTCGCTCCGTGCTGGTCATGTGCCACCCCCGGCCGGACGACGCCGGGAAGCTGTGGTTCTGGCTGCACGGCCCAACGCCACACCCGATCGCCCCGGCCGACCGCATCATCGACGCGGCGGTCGAGATCTGCGGCGCTCTGAGGTCGACCGGCGCCACCGACGGCTACGTGATCGACGGCACAGCCGGAACCTACATCATCACCGATTCCGGCATCGTGCCGCTCGACGTCGCCACGCGGATGTTGCGACGCCAGATCTAAACCCGGGGCGGCGCCGCCGAGGCTCCCCGTCCATGCCGCGCCGCCCTTCCACGCCACACCCTGGTCACGGGCCGCCCGGTGTGGCGTGCTGACCTTCAACAGCTTCGGCCCCGCCGAGCGGCTGCACACCGCGATCCGGCGGCGCGCCCCCCAGGTGGCCGCGGCCGTCGTCCGCGACGACGAGACCGGCCTGTCACACGTGCGGATCACCTACCGGCAGGCCGGGCCGTTGACCGCCGACTGGGACGGCACCGCCTACCGGTGGCGGCACGGCGACGGCCCCTATGAGTCGCTGCCCGCCGACCCAGAGCAGGCAGCCGACGCCATCGCCGCCGAACTCGGCGTCAGGATCGAGCACCCGTGATCCGCCTCGACCTCGCCTACGCACGGACGGCCCATGCAGCGGCGGCCGTCTGGCCCCTCCCATGGCGTCTGCTCATCACCGCATCCGTGACACAGCGAACCGGGACCTTCAACCCCGTCGAACGTCTGCGGGCGGCGCTCTGCCGAGCCGCCCCGCAGGCGGCGGTGCGCATCGACCGCGACACCGGCACTGGCAGGCCGGTCGTGCGCGCCGTCTACGGTGACGCCAGTCCTCTGGTGGCGGGATGGGACGGCGCCGCCTACCGGGTGCGGCTGGCGACGCTCAGCCCCTGGCGACCGCTCCCCGTCGACCCCGACGCCGCCGCCGAGGAAATCGCCAAGGACCTGCGAGAGGGATCGACCTACCGGCAGCGGAATGGAGCGACGTAGCACTGAACGGTGACGCCCACACCGCAAGGTCGGACGCACCTGTACATCCACCAGAGCGGCGCCGAGGACGGCGTCCTGATCGGCATGGTCAACGCGCCGGAACTGGCGCGCCGGTTCTGCGACGCCATGAACGCCCGCTTGGCCGACAGCGAAGATCCTGCCGTCATCGAGCGGCCTTGAGACCCCGCGGCCCGGGTCAGCCGGCGCGCATCCAGGCCGCGGCTCCATCTCCCCCAGCGCGCCGAAGGATCACATGAACGAAATCATGCTTACCGACTTACCGACGGGATGCGGGCCGAACTGCTCGACGCGCTGACGGCGCGGTGGGAAGCCGTGCTCGACGCCCGGCTGGAACTGTCGGACGGGTCGCCGGTCGCCGTCTTGGACGAACGGATGAAGGCCCGGCGAGAAAAGAAGAACGGCGGCGCGAACGCCGCCGATTCCATCAGCGTCCCACAGAATTCCCACAACGGGACGGTTGTGGGACTGGGGGCCAGGCCCAGAAAGAAGGCCTGGCCTTGGGTGGAGCTGAGGGGATTTGAACCCCTGACCCCCTCGATGCGAACGAGGTGCGCTACCGGACTGCGCTACAGCCCCGAGGACTCCGTAAGGTTAGCAAACTTGGGAGGGTGGTTGTGCACGGGTTATTCGCCGACGGCGCGGCGGTCGTCGGCGTACTGGTCGAAGACGTCGTCGGCGGGGACGAGTTCGATGACCTCGGCGGGCTCGGTGGTGTCGGTGGGTTGGGGGGTTTCGGCGGCGCGGCGGGCTTCTAGGGCGCGGGCTCGGGCGGCCGCGGCGGCGGCTTGGCGGCGGGCGGTGTCCATGCCTACGGCGACGCGGAGCAGGGCCAGGTGGCCGGCCAGGAGGACGACCGGGGGCACGGTGATCCACCAGGGGGCGAGGCCGGACGCGGTGATGGCCATGGCGGTGATGGTGAGGGCCGTGAGGCCGGTGGTGCGGCGGCGGCGCCGGGCGATGACGGTGGCGCGGGTGGTGCGGCGGCGGGGACGCGGCTCCGGGATCGCCTCGGGGATCTCGTCGGGGATCTCTTCGGGTTCGTCGTCCTCGACGAGGGGCTCCTCGGAGCGCTTGTGGAGGAGCCGGGTGATTCCGGTGGTTTCGGTGTCTCGGCGGAGCCACATGGGTACGAGGACGATGGCCCAGACGGCGACGATGGCGAGGTACAGGACCGCGCTGCTCATCGGCTCCACCGTCCCGGGGCACGCTCCGCCGGCGGGCCGACTTTCGGCGCGCGAACGTGCAATGGGAGCAGGGCCACGTCCCGCACGGTACGAGGGGCTGTCAGAGGTTGACGAGCATAAGGGGCGGTGTGTCGCGAGATCGATCTCGCCGTTACTCTCCGTTTGCTCGGGCTTCTCGGACGCAGGAATCTTACGGAGGGAAAGTCACGGCGGACTCAAGTGCGCCGGGGAAATGCCTGTCTGCGCTCGGCGAGCCAGCGTGCGCGCAGGCCGCCGGGGACGTCCTCGACGGTGAGGGCGTAGCAGATGTGGTCGCGCCAGGCGCCGTCGATGTGCAGGTGGCGGCGGCGAATTCCCTCTTCCCGGAATCCGAGTTTTTCGACGACCCGGCGGCTCGCGGTGTTCTCGGGGCGGATATTCGCCTCCAGGCGGTGGAGCCCGACGGTGAAGAAACAGTGGTCGACGGCGAGCGCGACCGCGGTGGGAATGACGCCGCGGCCGGCGACCTGCCTGTCGATCCAGTAGCCGATCTGGGCGGAGCGGGCCGAGCCCCAGACGATCGCGCCGATCGTGAGCTGCCCGGCGAACCGGTCGTCGTAGGTGACGACCCAGGGGAGGGCGAGGCCTTGGCGGGCTTCGCGGCGCATGGTGTGGACCATGCTCAGGTACGGGCCGAGGCCGCTGCGGAAGAGCGGCGTCTCTGGGTTGGTGGGCTCCCAGGGGCGGAGCCAGTCGGCGTTGCGTACGCGCAGTTCACGCCAGGTGGCGGCGTCGCGGTGCCGCAGCGGGCGTAGCCCGACGGAGCCCTCGGTCAGGGTGACAGGCCATCCCCGCAAGCGTTCCACGGTTCCATGATTCCCTGGTCGGACGTCCGAACGCCATCAATTGTTCCCGAGAAATCGGGCACGCGGGACGTTCGTCACACGCGACGTCCGCGTTTCATGACCCAGTCGACGCGGAAGTCGTCGTCGAGGACGACGAGGTCGGCGTCCTTCCCGGGTTCCAGCGATCCGATCCGCGTGTCCAGGCCGAGCGCCCGGGCGGGGGTGCGGGACGTGGCCTCGGCGGCCTCGTGGACGGGCACGCCGAGGTGGACGACCGTCTGGCGGAACGCGTCCGCCATGGTGATGACGCTGCCCGCGAGGGACGTTCCGCCGGCGAGGACGGCGCTGCCGCCGCGGACCTCCACGTCCATCACGCCGAGGCGGTAATCGCCGTCGGGCATTCCGGTCGCCGCCATCGCGTCGGTGATCAGCGCGACGCGGGACGGTCCGGCGGTCGTGAACGCCAGGCGGGCCACGGCGGGCTCCACATGGACGCCGTCGTTGATCAGTTCGATGGTGACGCGCGGGTCGTTCAGGGCGGCGGCGATCGGGCCGCCCTCCCGGTGGTGCAGCGGCCGCATCGCGTTGAACAGGTGCGTCGCGACGCGCGCTCCCGCGTCGAACGCGGCCCGGGCCACGGCGCCGGGGGCGTCGGTGTGGCCGACGGCGGCGATCACGCCGGTGTCGGCGGCCTCCTTGACGAGGTCGAGCGCGCCGGGGAGTTCCGGCGCCAGGGTGATCATGCGGAGGTGGCCGCGGCCGAGGCGGTGGAGGCGGCGGAACTCGGCGAGGTCGGGGGCCCGTAGCAGGGCGGGGTCGTGCGCGCCGCGGCGGTCGGGGGCGAGGTAGGGGCCTTCCAGGTGAACGCCCGCGATGACGCCGTCGTCGGCGAGGTCCGCGAGACCGGTGACGGCGTCGCGGAGTTCGTCGGGCCCGCCGCTGACGAGGCTCGCGATCGTGGTCGTGGTGCCGTGGGCGAGGTGGAACGCCGCCGCGCGACGCGCCTCGTCGGGGCGTCCGAGCTGGTAGGAGGCGCCTCCGCCGCCGTGGACGTGCATGTCGACGAACCCGGGGACGACGTGCCGCCCGCCGAGGTCGATCGTCTCGTCGGAGACCGCCGCCGCTGTGGTGATCTTGCCGTCCGCGATGTGCAGGTCGCCGTGGTGGACGCCGTCCGGCAGGACGATCCTGGCGTCGGTCAGGACGGTCATCGATGATCTCCTTCGGCGGTGGGGACTCCTAGGCGCGGGGGTGGTCGCCGCCGTTGATCTGGTCGACGGCGTGGGCGAGGACGCGGCCGAGGACCGCCATGCCGTCGCGGACGCCGCCGGTCGAGCCGGGGAGGTTGACGATCAGCGTGCGGCCCGCGACGCCCGCGACGCCACGGGAGAGGATCGCGGTGGGCACCGTGGTGTGTCCCTCCAGCCGGACCGCCTCGGCAATGCCCGGTATCTCCCATTCGATCACTTGGCGTGTCATTTCGGGGGTCTGGTCGGTGGGGGTGAGGCCGGTTCCGCCGGTCGTGACGACCACGTCGTAGCCGGAGGCGACCGCGTCCCGCAGGACGTCGGCGACCGGTTCCCCGTCGGGGACGACGACCGGGCCGTCCACCTGGCAGCCGAGGTCCTCCAGCAGGGCGACGAGGACCGGCCCCGACCTGTCCGCGTAGACGCCCGCCGCGGCCCGGTTCGACACGGTCACCGCCATGGCTCTGATCATCGTCGCCACGTTCCGGTCTTGCCGCCGGTCTTCTCCTCGACCCGCACGTCGGTGATCACGGCGGCGGGGTCGATGGCCTTGACCATGTCGACCAGCGCGAGCGCCGTGACGGAGACGGACGTCAGCGCCTCCATCTCCACGCCCGTCCGGTCGGCGGTGCGGGTGACGGCCGTGATCGCGACGCCGTCGTCCCGGACCTCCAGGTCGACGGTGACGCCGTGCAGCGCGATCGGGTGGCACAGCGGAACCAGGTCGGGGACGCGTTTCGCCCCCATGATCCCGGCGATGCGGGCGACGGACAGGGCGTCCCCCTTGGGAATGTCCCCGGCGCGCAGGAGGGCGACGCAGGCGCTCGACAGACGGACGAACCCCGTCGCCGTCGCCGTACGGGACGAGACGTCCTTCGCCGACACGTCGACCATGCGGGCCGCGCCCGTCTCGTCCAGGTGAGTGAATTCGGAGCCCATGGCACTCATGACGGCAACCTCATGACCTCCACGTGGGAACCGGCGGGGACGGCTTCGACGTCCTCCGGCAACTCGATGAGCGCGTTCGCCGAAGCGAGCGAGCCGAGTTGGTGAGAACCCTGCGATTCTGCCGCGGTGACCGTGTGGGAACCGTTGCTGAATGACAGTTCGGCGCGCAGGTAGTGGCGGAGCCCCGGCGGTGACTTCACGTCCTCGGCGAGGACGGCGCTCACTTTCGGCAGTGGTTCGGGCTCCAGCCCCTGCATGGCGCGTAGCGCGGGACGGACGAAGACCTGGAACGAGACGTAGGCACTGACCGGGTTCCCCGGGAGGGTGAACACGGGTGTGCCTTGCAGGAGACCGAACCCTTGGGGCTTGCCGGGACGCATGCGCACCTTGTGGAAACCCACCGTCCCCGTTCCGGACAGCACTTCCTTGACCACGTCCCTGGTGCCCATGGAAACGCCACCGGTGGTGACGATGGCGTCGGCGCGGGCGAGCTGGTCTTCGAGCATCTCCAGTACCCTGCCGGGCTCGTCCTCCACGGTGGCCTGCCGGTAGCCCACTCCCCCGGCCTCGACGACGGCGGCGGTGAGCATGTAGGCGTTGGACTCCCAGATCTGGCCGGGGGCGAGCGGATCGCCCGGCTCGCGCAGTTCGTCCCCCGTGGCGACGACCACGACGCGTGGACGCGGGCGGACCGTGACCCTCGACCGTCCCACCGCGGCGATCATGCCGAGCTGCGGGGCGGCGAGCCGCGTGCCCGCGGCCACAACGACCTGACCAGCGGAGACGTCCTCGCCCGCCCGCCGGATGTAGTGGCCGGGCGGCGCGGCCCGCGAGATCAGGACGGTGGCGTTGCCGCCGTCCGTCCACTCCACCGGGATGACCGCGTCGGCGCCCGCCGGGAGCGGCGCGCCGGTCATGATCCGGGCGGTCAGACCGGGCCGGATCGCCGAGACGCCGGTGTCGCCAGCGGCGATGTCCCCGACGACGGGCAGCGCGACCGGATCCGTCTCGGTGGCCGCCGCGATGTCGGCCGCGACGACGGCGTAGCCGTCCATGGCGGAGTTGTCGAACGGCGGCAGCGGAACCGGCGCGGACACCGGCTCCGCCAGGACCGCGCCCTGTGCCTCCAGCAGCGCCAGGTCGAGCGGCGGCAGGACCGCGACGCTGCCGAGGATGTCCGCCAGGTGCTCGTCAACCGTTCTCATGCCGTCTCACGCCGTCGCGAGCCGTCGAGCCGTCTCATGCCGTCCCATCCCCCCGATGTCGCCGTGTGACGTGCCGTCAAAGGATCAGGCGTCGCCCGCCGCCTTGTCGTGTTCGTTGACGAACTCGCGCAGCCACGGCAGGAACTCCGGCGCCAGGTCGGGACGTTCCGCGGCGAACTGGACGACCGTGCACAGGTACTCCAGCTTGTTGCCGGTGTCGTAGCGGCGCCCGCGGAACTTGACGCCGTAGACGCCGCCGCCCTGCTCGGCGGGCATGTCGGCGAGGGTCCGCAACGCGTCGGTCAACTGGATCTCGCCGCCGCGTCCCGGCGGGGTCCTCTCCAGGACGTCGAACACCGCCGGGTCGCAGACGTACCGGCCGATGATGATCCAGTTGCTCGGCGCCTCCTCCACCGAGGGCTTCTCGACGAGGTCGGAGATCCGGACGACGTCGTCCTCGTCGGTCGCCTCGATGGCCGCGCACCCGTACGCCGAGACGTGGTCGGGCTCGACCTCCATCAGCGCGACCACGCTGCCGCCGAGCCGCTGCCGCACCTCGATCATGCGATGCAGCAGCTTGTCACGGGAGTCGATCATGTCGTCGCCGAGCAGCACCGCGAACGGCTCGTCCCCGACGTGCTGGCGGGCGCAGTGCACCGCGTGCCCGAGCCCGCGCGGCTCCCCCTGCCGCACATAGTGCATGATCGCCAGGTCGCTGGACTCGTGGACCGCCTCAAGCCGCTCCTGGTCGCCCTTGGCGCGCAGGGCCTCCTCCAGCTCGTAGGCCCGGTCGAAGTGGTCCTCGATGGACCGCTTGCTCCGTCCGGTGACCATCAGGACGTCGCTGAGCCCGGCGTCGACCGCCTCCTCGACGACGTACTGGATCGCCGGTTTGTCGACGATGGGCAGCATTTCCTTGGGCGTCGCCTTGGTGGCGGGCAAGAATCGGGTACCGAGACCGGCCGCCGGGACGACGGCCTTGAGCACAGGTGCAGAGTGGGCCATAGACAGACCCTAGCCATCCGTGAGGACAGCACGTGCACGACATCGCTTCGAAGGCCCGACTGCGGGCCGACCTGCTCGCACGACGCGCGGCCATGCCGCCCGAGGACCGCGCCGCGGCCGGACGATCGATCCGGGACGCGTTGCTGACCGTCCCGGAGGTGGAGATGGCCGGAACCCTCGCGGCCTACGTCTCGATCGGGACGGAACCGGACACGCGCGGGCTGCTGTTCGCGCTGTGGAAACGGGGCACGTACGTGCTGCTCCCCAGGCTGCTCCCGGACGGTGACCTGGATTGGGCGTCCTATGAGGGGCCCGACTCGCTTGTTCCGGGGCCGCGCGGGTGTCTGGAGCCGTCCGAGCCGCCGCGCGGGCCGGACGCGGTGGCCAGCGCGGACGTCGTCCTCACCCCGGCGGTCGCGGTCGACCGGACGGGCATGCGGCTCGGACGCGGCGGCGGGTCGTTCGACCGCGCGCTCGCACGTGTCGGACCGGCGATCCTGACGGTGGCGCCGTTGTACGAGACGGAACTGCTCCCGACACTGCCCTCCGAACCCCATGACCAGCGGGTCCGCGCCGTGGTGACGCCGTCCGAGGGGTTTGTACGGCTCGGGTGAACGGTCAGGAGCCCCGGTGAGGGTGGGGCACGGTGTGGCCGGTGTGTGCCACCGATTGAGGAGGGTGTTGTCCGGGGGCCGTTCGGTCTGGCCGGTGAAGCCGTGGAGGTGACTTCCCGGAGGGGCTCGGGGCCTCGCCGCGGTTCCGCCCGAACGTTGTGGCGTCCACGCGCGTCCGCGGGGCCGGACGTCCGTCCCGTCACTGCTGCAACTCGCGGCAAGGGTGAGTGACCGCCCACCCCCGACGTTATGGGACATGACGTGCAAAACATCGCCAACGGGGTAAATGCGCAGGTCAGACGACGTTGGGGAGCACACACGGCGGCTGTCCCTGAACCACAGGTATGCGATCGGCCACCGAATCTGTAGGATTCCTAAACGATCAACTTCGTCGACCCGAAGGGCGGGATGTGCATCTCGACATCTGGCTACTCCTCGGGTCCGCGCTCGTACTCTGCGCCATCGTTGCGGTCCGACTGTCGCACAAGGCCGGGCTCCCCACCCTCCTGGCGTACATGGGCCTCGGCCTGTTCATCGGCGAGTCCGGCCCCCTCCACATCAACTTCGACAACGTCGAACTCGCCGAGACGCTCGGCCTGGCCGCACTCGTCCTGATCCTGGCCGAAGGTGGCGTCACCACCAGTTGGCGGCACGTCCGCCCGGCGGTGCCCGCCGCGCTCAGCGTGTCCACGATCGGCACGCTGATCAGCATCGTCGTTGTCGCGCTCGCCGCCATGTGGCTGGTCGGCCTGGACTGGCAGCCCGCGTTCCTCCTCGCCGCCGTCCTCGCCCCGACCGACGCCGCCGCCGTGTTCTCCGTGCTGCGGCGGCTGCCGCTGCCGTCCCGGCTGAGCGGGCTGCTGGAGGCCGAGTCCGGCTTCAACGACGCCCCCGTCGTGATCATCGTGGTGACGCTCAGCGCGCACGCCGGCGCGCCCAACATCGCCGAACTCCTCGGCGTGATGGTGTACGAACTGGTCGCGGGCGGCATCCTCGGCATCGCCATCGGCTGGCTCGGCGCGCAGGGCCTGCGCCGCATCGCGCTGCCCGCGTCCGGCCTCTACCCGATCGCGGTGCTGTCGCTGGCGATCGGGTCCTACGGCGCGGCGACCCTCCTGCACGCCAGCGGATTCCTCGCCGTGTACGTCAGCGCCGTCGTCCTCGGCAACGCGCGGCTCCCGCACCGTCCCGCCACCCGCGGCTTCGCCGAAGGCGTCGGCTGGCTCGCCCAGATCGGCCTCTTCGTGATGCTGGGCCTGCTGGCCTCCCCCAGCGAACTGCCCGGCCAGATCGTGCCCGCACTCGTGATCGGGTTCGTGCTGCTGCTGATCGCCCGTCCCCTGTCGGTGTGGCTGTCGACGATCGGATTCAAGTTCTCATGGGGCGAGAAGATGTTCGCGTCGTGGGCGGGGCTGCGCGGCGCCGTCCCGATCGTCCTCGCCACCATCCCGATGGTGGAACACGTCGAAGGCGCCGACCGGCTGTTCTCGATCGTCTTCAACATCGTCGTGTTGTTCACCCTCCTCCAGGGGCCCACCCTGCCCCTGGCGGCCCGTCTGTGCCGGTTGAAGGGCGACGAGCAGGCCCGGGAACTGGACGTGGAAGCCGCCCCCTTGGAGGAACTGCACGCGGACCTGCTGGAAGTTCGGATACCTGCCGACTCCATGCTGAGCGGCGTCGAGATATTCGAACTGCGGTTGCCGCCCGGCGCGTCCGTCACCCTCGTCGTACGGAACGGGTCGAGTTTCGTCCCGGAACCCACCACCCCCTTGCAGGCGGGCGACACCCTCCTGGTCGTGACGACCACCGCCGTGCGCGACGCCACCGAGCGCCGTCTACGCGCCGTCAGCCGGAAGGGACGGCTGGCGGGTTGGTTCGGCGAGACGGGCACCTGAACCATGTTCTCGACGGCATCTCCCACCAGGCTGATCCCTGGCCGACATGACGGCGACCGGCCAGGGAAGAGACCGGGGGGCGAATACTGTTCCAAGCATCGGTACCATTAGCAGTCGTCAAGAGTGAGTGCCAGCCCGGGCGGCCGGGCTGAGTCAGCGAGGAGGAACCGTGCCGACGTATCAGTACGTTTGCACCGAGTGCGGCGAGCCTCTTGAGGTCGTGCAGAAGTTCAGCGACGACGCGCTGACCGAATGCCCGGCGTGCGACGGCAAGCTCCGCAAGGTCTTCTCGGCGGCCGGGATCATTTTCAAGGGTTCCGGGTTCTACCGCACGGACAGCCGCGGCTCCGGCAAGTCCTCGACGGCGGGGACCTCGTCCAACGGTTCGTCCTCGACGAACGGGTCGTCCAAGTCGGACGCCTCCTCGTCGTCTTCGTCCTCCTCGTCCTCTTCCTCGTCTGGTGGCGACTCGTCGTCCTCCAGCACGTCCTCCTCGTCTTCCTCCGAAAAGGTCGCCTGACCTCCGAGGAACCTCTCCGCGAACCGGAGGCGGCCCACCGGACCAGAGTCCGACCGGGCGGCCTCCGGCTTCCGCCCTTGCCTCCACCACGTCCTCGCGAGGTTCCTACGACCAGCCGACGGGGGTCCCGTCAGGACGCCGCGTGAAGTCGCGTCGGTCTCGGAATCGCTCGCACCTCGCCGACGATGCGTTCGCCCCTGCGACCGCGCGCATCCCCTTGACGGCACGCGGAGGCACGACTGCGTCCTTGCCTCGTTCGAGTGCACGGCGTGGGGCGCTACGCCATTCGCCGACCAGCCCGTGGAGGCCCGTCTCCGCGTCCGCGCGTACCTGGCGGACCGCCTCGTCGATGCTGTCGGGCTCGGTGACGTTGGGAGGCGACTCGCACGTCGGGATGTCCGAGAGTTGCCCGGCGCGGCTGTAGACGCCCTGGTTCGTTGTCTGCGTCTTCCTACCCGCGAAGGAAGTGAGCCCCAGCCGCCCGTTTCGACTGCCGTGAAGCGGGTCACAACGCCCTGAACAGATGCGATTGGACGGATGTGTCGCAGATCACAGCGACTGCTACATCTCAAGGGGTATAGGCGCGGACGCCCCTTGCCCCCAAGGGAGTAGCCCAGATCCGGTCTCTCGCCGGAGGCAGAGTGTCAGACCCATTGGAGACGATGGGAGAGACGGGGACGACTGGATCACACCGTTCCAGTTGACAACACTCTCGCTAGTAGAGAAACTCTTATCTAGAGATTTGTTGCCACGTCGGCGTGGGAAAAATCGCGATACTACTTGACATGTCTCGGCGATCGAGACACTCTAAGCGAACGCGACATATCTCGATCGCCAGGATGCACAGGAGAGGAACATGAGCGAACAGAGCCCGGCTCCACCCAGATCGCGGGGCTACCGCATGGCCGCGGTGATCGCTGGTCGGCGCACCAAGTGGGCGGTCCTGGCCCTGTGGGTCATCCTGCTGGTCGCCCTCGGCCCGCTGGCCGGCAAGCTCGGTGACGTCGAGAAGAACGACGCCGCGTCCTGGCTCCCCGGCGGAGCCGAGTCGACGCAGGTCGTCGAGCTTGAGAAGCAGTTCCGCAAGGACGAGACCATGGTCGCGGTCGTCGTCTACGAGCGGTCCGGCGGCATCACCCCCCAAGACCGCGCGAAGGCCACCTCGGACGTCGCCACGTTCGAGAAGCTGCCCGGCGCGCAGAAGGCGCAGGGACCGTTCCCGTCCAAGGACGGCAAGGCCCTTCAGACGCTGGTCCCCCTCACCGACGATGATCCGATCAAGGCGGTCGAGGACGCGCGTGAACACGCCAAGCGCGGCCCACCCGGACTGACCACGCACGTCACCGGTCCTGGAGGCATGGCAGCCGACCAGTTCAAGGTGTTCGAGACCATCGACGGCTTCCTGCTCATGGCTGCGGGCAGTGTCGTCATCGTCCTGCTGCTGCTCATCTACCGCAGTCCCGTCCTGTGGATCGTGCCCGTCCTGAGTGCCCTGTTCGCCCTGGGGCTCGCCCAGTCGCTTGTGTACCTGCTCGCCAAGTACGGGGACCTCACCGTCAACGGACAGAGCGCCGGTATCTTGACGGTCCTTGTGTTCGGTGTGGCCACCGACTACGCGTTGCTGCTCGTCGCCCGCTACCGGGAAGAACTGCACCGGCATGAGGACAGGCACGAGGCGATGGCGTTCGCGTTGCACCGCGCCGCACCCGCGCTCATCGCGTCGGCCGCCACCGTCGCCATCGGTCTGCTGTGCCTGATGCTCGCCGAACTGAACTCCACCGCGGGCATGGGTCCCGTCGCCGCGGCGGGCATCGTCACCGCACTCGCCGCGATGACCACGCTGCTGCCCGCGCTGCTCGTCATCTTCGGCCGCTGGCTGTTCTGGCCGCTGATCCCCCGGTACGACGCCAAGTACCTGGAGCCGGAGGCGTACGAGGCCGAACACGGCGTCTGGAGCCGCATCGCCGGTCTGGTCGGCAGGCGCCCGCGCATGCTCTGGGCCGTCACCATGCTCGGCCTGATCGTCCTCACCTTCGGTCTGGGCTCGCTCAAGGCCGACGTGCTGTCCGACTCCGGGCAGTTCACCGGACGCCCCGACTCGATCAAGGGCTCGGAGGTCGTCTCCCGGCACTTCGCCGCCGGATCGGGCGCACCGGCCGTCGTCATCGGCCAGGCATCGGCGTCCGGCCAGATCGCCGAGGCCGTCCGCGGCACGCCCGGTGTCGCCGAGGTCGGCCCGCCCGCCACCGCGAACGGGCTGGTCAAGTACGAGGCGGTGCTGAAGAGCTCGGCCGACAGCGAGGCCGCGCGCACCACCATCGACGCGCTGCGCGGCAACGTGCACAAGGTGCCGTCCGCGGACGCCAAGGTCGGCGGCATGACCGCCACGGCCCTCGACATCAAGCGGGCGGCCACCCGCGACAACAAGGTGATCATCCCGATCGTGCTGGGCGTGGTGTTCCTGATCCTCATCGCGCTGCTGCGCGCCGTCGTCGCGCCGCTGCTGATGATGGGCACCGTCGTGCTGTCGTTCCTCGCCTCGCTCGGCGCCTGCGCGTTGATCTTCGACTACGGCTTCGGGTTCGAGGGCACCGACTCCGGATTCCCGCTGCTGGCGTTCATCTTCCTGGTCGCGCTCGGGGTCGACTACAACATCTTCCTGATGCATCGCGTCCGGGAGGAGTCGCAGACCCTCGGCACGCGCCGCGGCATCCAGCGCGGCCTCACCGTCACCGGCGGTGTGATCACCTCGGCGGGTCTGGTCCTGGCGGCGACGTTCGCCTCCATGGTCACGCTGCCGCTGGTGTTCATGGTCGAGATGGGCTTCGCGGTCGCGTTCGGTGTCCTGCTCGACACCTTCATCGTCCGGTCCCTCCTGCTACCGGCCCTGTCGTACGACATCGGTCGGCGGATCTGGGCACCGGGCCGCCTCGCCAAGGAGGAACCGTCCGCCGACCAGTCCAAGGTGCTCGACCCGGTCGGCTGACGCCACACGGTCCCCCGGCTTCGGCCGGGACGGGGAAGGGAGGGGGCCCGGCCATGCCGGGCCCCTTCTCGGTGAGTTATCCACAATCGGCGGACGGCTGACGGACGCCGACGCGGGGTGGCTAGTGTCGGCGCCATGTCCACTCAGCCTTCCGGTTCCCAGCCCGCCGCCGAGATCGCCGTCATCGGCGGCTCCGGCTTCTACTCGTTCCTCGACGACATCGAGGAGGTGCGGGTCGAGACCCCGTACGGTCCGCCGAGCGACACGATCGCGGTCGGCGAACTGGCGGGCCGCCGCGTCGCGTTCGTCCCCCGGCACGGCCGCGACCACCGGTTCCCGCCCCACAAGATCCCGTACCGGGCCAATCTGTGGGCGCTGCGTTCCCTCGGCGTCCGGCAGGTGCTGGCCCCCAGCGCCGTCGGCTCCCTGACCCGCGACCACGGCCCCGGCACGCTCGCCGTCCCCGACCAGCTCGCCGACCGCACGTCCGGACGGGCACAGACCTTCTACGACGACGGCGCCGCGGTCCACGTCTCGTTCTCCGACCCGTACTGCCCGACGGGCCGCCGAACCGCCGTGACGTCCGCCCGCGCCTCCGGCTGGGACCCCGTCGACCGCGGCACCCTCGTCGTCATCGAAGGGCCTCGTTTCTCCACCCGCGCCGAATCCCAGTGGTTCGCCTCCCAGGGCTGGACGCTGATCGGGATGACCGGCCACCCGGAGGCCGTCCTCGCCCGCGAACTGGCGCTCTGCTACACCCCGCTGTGCCTCGTCACCGACCTCGACGCGGGCATCGAGGAGGGCGACGGCGTCACGATGGAGGAGGTGCTCCGCGTCTTCGGCGAGAACATCGGCCGCCTCCGCTCCCTCGTCGCCGACATCGTCCAGACCCTGCCCGCCGACCGCCAGTGCCCGTGCCCGAACGTCCTGGACGGGATGAAGCTGCCCCTGGAGCTTCCGTGACCGCCCGGTCGACCCGCCTGCGGCGTCCACTGGCGGCCCTGTTCGCCGCGGTCGCCACCGGCCTCGCCCTGGTGGCGCTGCGCCCCGCGCCACCGCCGTCCGTCCACGTCCTCGCCGCCGCCCGCGACCTCCCCGCCGGGAAGACCCTCGCCCCTTCCGACCTGCGCCCGGTGCGACTCCCTCCCCCATCGGTCCCCTCCGGCGCCTTACGCTCCGGCGGGACGGGCCGTGTCCTCGCGGGCCCCATGCGCGAAGGCGAGCCCCTCACCGACGCCCGCGTCGTCGGCGCCGCCCTCCTCCGCGGCCACGGCCCCGGCACGGTCGCCACCCCCGTCCGCATGGCTGACGCCGACGCCGTCCGCCTCGTCCGCCCGGGCGATCACATCGACGTCCTGACCGCCCCACGGGAAACGGCACCCCAGCCAGGCCAGGCCCGCATCGTGGTCACCGCGGTCCCGGTCCTCGCCGTTCCACCCCCGAACGAGGACGGCGCCCACGAGGGAGCACTGGTGGTCCTGGCCACCGACCGCGCACAGTCCGCGGCTCTGGCGGGAACCACCGCCCCCCTCTCCTTAACGATCACCGCCCGCCCACACTGACCGAGACAGCCGACCACCCGGCCCGATCGACAACAGCCCCGACATGTCCGTCACGACCAACGACACACGGGTCTTCGTACGAACTCTTCCTGCCCTCGACCACAAGTCCCCACGTCATCACCCCTCTCCCACCCGCACACGACTTGGCGAACCCCCTGGGGCTTCATTACGATCCGTAGCCGTTCTTGCGCTCTCGACCCCCGACCCCCCTGGAGCCCCCGGCATGAGCGGATTCAAGAAGTTCCTCTTCCGCGGAAACCTCGTCGACCTCGCGGTCGCGTTCGTCATCGGAGCCGCGTTCGCGGGCCTCGTGAAGGACTTCGCGAACTCCTTCATCACACCGCTGATCGCGCTGATCGGCGGTAAACCCGACTACACCCGCCTGTCCGTAACGATCAGCGGCACGCAGTTTCCCTACGGGGTCTTCCTGACCTCGGCCTTCGCCTTCACCATCACGGCCGTGATCGTGTACTTCCTGGTGGTGCTGCCGACGGCCAAACTCATCGAGCGCATGGACCGCGGCAGGGAGGCCACCGAACGCGAATGCCCGCACTGCCTCAGCGAGATTCCGATCAAGGCCACCCGCTGCCGCTACTGCACCGCCGATGTAACCCCCACCGCCGAACCCACCTACTAGTCTCCAACCGCATTTTGTGATCGATGAGGCGTCGTTGTCGTTGGTAGTGGCAGCGGCGGGCGCGGGCTTGGTGGTGGCGTCGCCGGCGTGACCAGTGGATTCGGTGTCTGGGTGGTGCCGGTAGTGGTGGAGATGGGCGTGCAGGCGGCGGATCTCGTTGACGGTGAGTGGGACCAACTCGTCGGGTTCGTTCCTGTCTGAGCCGTCGGGACGTGAACGTCCTTGCTGGTCGGGCCCCCTGTGTGGCGAGGTCGTCGGCTTCGCCTTCGCCGTCGCCGTCATTGCTCGGGTCTGGAGGTGGACTGGCGGCCAGGAAGGCAAGGTGGGCGTGGACGATCATGGCCAAGGTGCCGTGCCGGTACCAAGCGGTGTGCGTGCGGACCTGGTAGTGGTCCAGGCCGACCTCGTTCTTGGTGGCGCCGACCTCGATCTTGGGCACCTGGAAGCATTCCTCGACGCTCCAGGGAGCCGGCTACCCGTACCAGTTGGGAGAGGCTGACCGGCCGGTCGGCCCGGCACCGGTAGAAGGCCGGGTCGGTGGGGTCGCTGATTGATCGGCGGGCCAGCATCCATTCGTGTTCGCCCTCGTGCTGGTCCAGGCCGATCCACGCCCAGTCGTACCAGCGGCGGCACCTGGCCCCGTCCCCGCACGAGCGCCGCTGCCACGCCGCCTCACCCACTGCGGCGAAGGCGGAATCAGCCCTGGAGCGGCGCCGCCGAGCACAACAGGGTGGTCGCAGGAGACCGCGAACACCGAGTTCGCGCCGCGGCTGGCGCAGCGGCGCAACTGCGGGTGGTCGCCGTAGGCTTCGTCGCCGGTCACCCACCCGAACAGCAGCAGCGGATCATCAGCGGCGCGTTCGATCACCCGCCAGGCCATCTCCGGCCTGGTCTCAAACCGTGCGCGCTCGGGGACGCCCGCACCGGCGAGCCTGCCGGGGTCGGGCAACCAAGGCTCGGGCAGATACAGCTCCCGGTCGATGAGGACCCGCTGCCGGTCGGGGCTCACATAGGAACAGAACACCCCGATCTGGCGGTTGGTGATCTTGCCTGCCCTGCAGGTCTACTGGCGCTGCGTCCCCGCGCTGAGGCGGCCCTTCTTCTCCAACCCGGTGTCGTCGACCACCAGCACCCCACCGGCGTCGCCGAGCCGCTCGGCCACCTGCGCCCGCAGCGCATCCCGCACCAGATCGGCGTCCCAGCGGGCATGGTTGAGCAGCCGCTGCGTCTCCTTCTCGCCAAGCGACCGGTCCACGACCTTCCACTTCAACAATCGCTGCAACCACAAGAGCTACATCAAGGTCCGCATCTACCTCACTGGATGGGGCTACAGAACCAAATGCATTCGTGTCAACGGCAAGACCAAGGGAAAGAAGAAGATCTGGCACCTCGGCGGGAACTGGAACCGCACTAGGCTCGCCCGCTGCCAACCCCTCTTCTCTTTCCTCCCAGGCCGCCGAGTCGGCCCAAGGCCGGCTCGGCGATTCACTCTGGCCATCGTGTGGGCCGTCAGCGGCGGCGCAGAGTCTTGTCGAGCAGGGCGGGTGGGGTGTCGTGCTTCTCGTGGGCGGCGAGGTCGACGCCCGGGGCGACGATCGCGTCAACGGCGTCCAGCACGTCGTCGGACAGGACCGTGTCCGCGGCGGCGAGCGCGGAATGGAGGTGCTCCACGGTACGGGGGCCGACGATCGCGCTGGTCACGGCCGGGTGTGCGGTGACGAAACCGAGCGCGAGCTGGACCATTGAGAGACCGGCCTCGTCGGCGACCTCGGCCAGCTGCTCGACGGCGTCGAACCTGGCCCGGTTATGAGGCAGGGCGGGGTCGAAACGTTCCGGCATCATCGTCGAGCGGTGTGTGGTGACCTGCTTGCCCGCGCGGACGGCGCCGGACAGCCAACCGGAGGCGAGCGGGCTCCACACCAGCACGCCGAGCCCGTACTCCTCGGTGACGGGAAGCACGTCGGTCTCGATGCCGCGCTGCAGGATCGAGTAGCTGGGCTGTTCGGTGACGTAGCGCCTCAGGTGGTGCTCCCGGGCGGCCCACTGGGCCTGCACGATGCGATAGGCCGGGAAGGTCGAGGAGCCGAAGTAGCGGATCTTGCCCGCGCGTTGGAGATCGGTCAAGGCCGACAGCGTCTCCTCGTCGCTGGTCGTCGGGTCCCACCGGTGGATCTGGTAGAGGTCGACGTGGTCGACGCCGAGACGGCGCAGGCTGTTGTCGAGTTCGGTGATGAGCCAGCGACGCGAACTGCCCCGGTGGTTGCGCTCGTCGCCCATGGGCGAGTTCGCCTTGGTGGCCAGGACGATGTCGTCACGGCGGCCGGCGATGGCCTTGCCGACCATCTCTTCCGACACGCCCTGGCTGTACATGTCGGCGGTGTCGATGAGGTTGATACCCCCTTCCAGAGCGGCGTCGACCATGGCGGTGGCCTCGTCCTGGGTGGTACGTCCCACGGCGCCGAAGTTCATCGCGCCGAGGACAAGTGTGCTGACCTGCACTCCGGTGCGGCCCAAGGTCCGGTACCTCATGACGGTTCTCCCTGATGTGATGCGCGGCTTGGTCCGGCCCGCTCGTTCTGACATCCTGAACAAGCGGAACCGCGTTCCGGAAACAGAATACGGAACCGTGTTCCGTTTATCAACCCTCGGGTGAGAGAGGTGGGACCATGGCCGACACCGCCAAGGAGTCACAGGCCCCGCGGCAGCGGGCCGACGCCCGGCGCAACAAGGAGGCTCTGCTCGATGCGGCCGCCGTGACCTTCGCCCGCGCAGGCGTCGATGTGCCCGTGCGCGAGATCGCCGCCGAGGCCGGGGTCGGCGTCGGCACCATCTACCGGCATTTCCCGACGCGAGCCGACCTCATCGTCGCCGTGTACCGCCACCAGGTCGAGGCATGCGCGGAGGCGGGTCCGACCCTCCTGGCGAGCAGCCCGACCCCGCACGCGGCTCTGGCGGGGTGGATCGACCTCTTCGTCGACTTCCTGGTCACCAAGCATGGCCTCGCCGAGGCACTACGGTCCGACAATGCCGCCTTCGAGACTCTGCACGCCTACTTTCTCGACCGGCTCGTCCCCGTCTGCGCCCAACTGCTCGACGCGGCAGCCGATGCGGGCGAGATCCGCCCCGGCATGGACGCCTACGAACTGATGCGCGGCATCGGCAACCTCTGCATCGGCGCGAACACCGACCCCCGCTACGACGCACGCCACTTGGTCGAACTCGTCATCGCGGGCCTGCGCCGCGTCTGAAGACACAGCCCGCGCTCTGCCCCAGGGTTCAGGGGCATCAGCAGGCGAGGTGGCCGGTCACGGCGGGGACGCGGTCCCGGGCAACTCCCGACGCCGACGATGGTCCGGATCGGGACGGAGTCGTCGCCGTTGTCTTGCCTTCGTTGACGCCAGCCGTCCCGGCCGAATGTTCCGGTGAGGACTTCGATCGGGTCGGTGCGCGGGGTGTCCGGTTCGGTGTTGTCGCTGGTCGCACGCCGGCCAGGGCCCGAGGTCCGGACGCCTCCGCACCGGCCAGCGCGAACACACGTACATCTCCGTTAGGGCCGCCCGCGCCTGGCAAACGATGCGAGGCGGTCACCAACCGGTGTCCTGGCCAACACAAATGACCGCTTGGTGGCGGTGGTCGTCATCCCGCCTGCGGGGTGGTCACGTGGTCGGTACCGGCGGTGGCGTCACTGGTCGTGCCGCTGGTGTCGGTGATCGTCATCCCGATCGTGGAGGCGCTCCGCTGAGCATCGCGGCGACGTCGGTGCGCAGGGCGTTCAGGTCGGTGGCGGCGTGTGCGCGGGTGGTGGTGACGTCGTCGTGGACGGGTGTGATGGTCTCCAGGTAGCACTTGAGTTTGGGTTCGGTTCCGGACGGTCGGATGATGACGCGTGCCCGTCTGGACAGGCGGAACCGTAGCCCGTCGGTCGGGGGCAGGCCGTTGATGCCGTCGGCCAGGTCGTCGAACTCCTCGACCGTGCGTCCGCCGAGTCGGGTCGGCGGTTTGGTGCGTAGCCGGGACATGGTGGTGGTGATCTGAGCCGGGTCGGTGGCTCGGATGGACAGTTGTGTGGTGGTGTGCAGGCCGTATTTGTGGGCTTGGTCGTCGAGGAGGTCGAGCAGGGTGTGGCCGTTGCGGCGGGCGTGGGCGGCCAGCGTGGCGACCGTGAGTGCGGCGGTGATGCCGTCTTTGTCGTTGACCAGCACGCCGCGGTCGTCGCCGACGCTGTAACCCAGGGCTTCTTCGTAGCCGAAGACCAGGCGGTCAGAAGGCCGGGCGGCTTTCATGATCCATTTGAAGCCGGTGAGGGTTTCGGTGTGGCGGACGCCGTGCGCGGCGGCGATCGAGCGCAGCAGCGAGGAGGACACGATGGTGGTGGCCACCAACCGGTCAGAACCGGTGGTGTGGTCCAGGATGTGTTCGGCCAGCAGCCCGCCGACCTCGTCCCCGGTCAACACCCGCCAACCCCCGGCGTGGGGGACGGCGACGGCGCAGCGGTCGGCGTCGGGATCGTTGGCGATCACCAGATCCGCCCCCCGAGCCTCGGCCAACCCAAGAGCCAAATCCAACGCGCCGGGTTCTTCGGGGTTGGGGAACGCCACGGTCGGGAAGTCCGGATCCGGATCGGCCTGCTCGGGCACGACGATCGGAGCACCGAACCCGGCGCGTTCGAACACCGAGATCAGGGTGTCGCGTCCGACTCCGTGCAGGGGCGTGTAGACGATCGACAGGTCCGGGTCGGGTGGACCGAGGTCGAGGGAGGCGACCGCGTCCAGGTAAAGGTCGGTGGTGTCGAGGGTCGGCCAGCCACTGCCGAGGGGGAGGGTGTCCACGCGGTCGATGGTGTCGATCGCGGCGGAGATCTCCGCATCGGTGGGTGGGATGATCTGTGCGCCGTCGGACCAGTACACCTTGTAGCCGTTGTCGCGGGGCGGGTTGTGGCTGGCGGTCACCATCACCCCCGCCACCACATCGTCGAACACCCGCGTGAAGTGCGCCAACACTGGCGTGGGAATCGGGTGGGTGAACACCTGGGGGCGTAGTCCCGCTCCGGCCAGGACGGCGGCGGTGTCGTGCGCGAACCGTTGGGAGCCGTGCCGGGCGTCGAACCCCACCACCACCCGCCCACCGCGCGGCAGACATTTCGCCAGGCCTGCGGCGGCGCGCATCACCGTCACCCGGTTCATCCGGTTCGGGCCCGCACCCAACTCGCCCCGCAACCCCGCCGTCCCGAACTCCAACCGGCCCCCGAACCGCGCCGACAACCCCTCCCGGTCGTCGTTGTCCAGGATCGCGCGAAGCTCGGCGCGGGTGTCGGGGTCGGGATCTTGGGCCAGCCACTCCAACGCGGCCGCGCGCAGGTCGCTCACAGCTTCGCCATCAGCGCGGCGAGCAGCGAACCCATCCGGCCCGCCGACTCGCGGCCCGCGGCCAGAACCTCCTCATGGTCGAGAGGCTCGGCCGCCAACCCGGCCGCGATATTGGTGACCAAAGAGATCCCCAACACCTCCGCGCCGCCGCGCCGGGCCTCGATCGTCTCCAACACGGTGGACATACCGACCAGGTCCGCGCCCGACGTCCGCAACATCCGCACCTCGGCGGGCGTCTCATACGACGGCCCCCGCAACCCCGCATACACCCCCTCCACCAGCCCCGGGTCCGCCTCCCTGGCCAACCCCCGCAACCGCGTCGAGTACGCCTCGGTCAAATCAAGGAACCTCGCACCGGTCAACGGGGTCGCACCCGACAGGTTGAGGTGGTCGGCGATCAGGACCGGGTCACCGACCCGCTGATGCTCGGGCCGCAACCCGCCCGCCGCATTGGTCAACACCACCACCCCCGCCCCGGCGGCCAACGCCGTCCGAACAGGGTGCACCACCGCCTCCACACCACGCCCCTCGTACAGGTGCGTACGCCCCAGGAACACCAACACCCGACGCCCGGCCACCTCCACCACCCGGACACGTCCCGCATGGCCTTCGACGGCAGGGGGCGCGAAACCCGGGAGGTCGGTGACCGGGAACTCCGCGGCGGGCTCACCCAACGCGTCCGCCGCCGGAACCCACCCCGAACCCATCACCAACACCACATCGAAACAGTCCAAGGACGACCGGGACCGCAACTCGTCCGCGGCCTCGGCCGCCACCGTGAGAGCGTTCATGGGCGCACCAGGGCGCCGGAGCGGGCGACGATCTTTCCGCGCTTCATGACGAGGGTCCGTTGCGGCGGTGCCACGACGAGTTCGCCGAGGGCTTCGCCAGGGAGGACCACCAGGTCGGCGACGTCCCCGACCTTGAGGTCGCAGGGTTGGGCGTTGACGACCTGGCGGCCCAGGGTGGTGCCGAGGGTCAGCGCGAACTCCAGGTCGTCGTCCCTGCGCCAGTAGCGTTTGTAGGCGAGGAACATCGCTCGGGTGAGGATGTCGCCTTCGCCCCACGGCGACCAGCGGCTGCGGGCGGAGTCGGAGCCGAGGCACATTCGTACGCCCATCGCGTGCAAGGCCTTGACGTCGGGGACCGGCAGGAGGCCGTGGACGCCGACGGCGACGGCGATGTCGGCCTCGGCGAGCACCGACGCCAGGCGCGTGAACTGCGCCGGGGTCGGGTCGGCCAGGCTGAACACGTCGCACAGGCTGACCTTGCCCTGCATGCCGAGCGCCTTGACCCGCTCGGCGATCCGCTCGATGAGCCAGATGCCGAGTTCGCCGGACTCGTGGGCGTGGAAGTCGACCGGGACCTGGTACTTCTCGGCGAGGCCGAAGACGATGTCGAGTTGGCGTTCCGCGTCGCCGTCGACTCCGGCGGGGTCCAGTCCTCCGACCATGTCGGCTCCGGCCCGTAGCGCCTGTTCGAGCAGTTCGGCGGTGCCCGGCCTTCGCAGGATGCCGAGCTGGGGGAACGCCACGATCTGCAGGTCCGCGAGGTCGGCCATCTCCTCGCGCACCTGGAGAAGGCCGTGCACGCCGTCGAGGCCGATCTCGGGGGCCACGTCGGTGAAGGTACGGATGGTCGTCGAGCCGTAGGCGACGCACCTGTCGAGGAAGCGGCGTGCCCGGGTGGCGACCGGGGTCGTGGTCTCCGACCACTGTTGGAGCTGGTCCTCGAACATCTGGTTCATCGTGATCGGCTCTGACGTCCGCCGCACCCACGGCTCACCCCACAGGCTCTTGTCGGCGTGGGCGTGGCCGTCGACGAAGCCGGGCAGGACGATCTGTCCGGCGAGGTCCTCGACGTGGTCGTCGGGGCCGAGATCGGCCGGGATCGCCGTCCCGACGGAATGGATCGTTCCATCGACGATGGTGATGACCTGTGGGTCGTCCGCGCCATGGGGGCGGACGTTGGACAGGATGATTCTTGGCATGATCCGCTTTCTCGTGTGTGTGGTCTTTCCTCGATCACTCGAGGCGGCTGAGCGCGGTGTCCTCCAGCGCGCCGGCCAGGCGGTAGGCCATGAGTGAGGCCAGGAGGACGACGGCGACGCCGCCCCAGACGAAGTCGTAGTCCGAGAGGGTCGCGGCGACGGTCATCGAGGCGCCGAGGCCGTGGCCGGTGGCGAGCCATTCCGCGACCATGGCCGCGCCGATGGACAGCGGTAGCGCGATCTTGACCGAGGCCAGCAGGGCCGGCAGCGCGTACGGGATGAGCAGTTTCGTCAGGTGGTGCCTGCGCCGGGCGCCGACCGCGGTGAGGAGGTCCACGGCGCTGCGCGGGACGGCTCTCATCGCGAGCAGCACGTTGACGAGGATCGGGAAGAACGTCATCACCGCGATCAGGATCGTCACGGCGACGATCCCCCGCCCGAACATGAGCGCGAGGAGCGGCATCGCGGCGACGATCGGGATGGAGCGGAGGGCGATCGAGATGGGCATCAGCACCCGCTCGATCACCGGGAACTCGTGTGCGACCACGGCCATCGCCACCGCGAGGACCAGTCCGACCAGGAACCCCACACCGGCGTCGGCGATGGTGCGCAGCAGGGACGACAGCAGGTAGGGCAGCGGCGCCTCCGCCTCGCCGGACGCGGTGACGAGTTGGGTGTCGCCGGTGGCGAAGTACGGCACGACCTCCCGCGGGCCCCGCGCCACCTCGGCGCCGCCCGGCACGATCAGCACGAGCAGCCACCAGCCGAGCACCACGCCGGCAAGCGTCCCGACCGCGGCGATGGCGGTGCGCAGCGCACGGGTTCCCGGGCGCGTGGTGCGCCGTCCGGGGCGGGTGGCCCGGGCGCCGAGGACGGTGTCCGTCACCCGGGTCCACGGCAGGAGCAGCCGGACGAGCAGCGGCAGCGCCAGGAACGCGACGGCGGCGAGGAGCGAGGTCACGATCGCCAGGCCCCAGGCGCGGGGGACGTCGAAGGCGCCCTGGGCCTGGATCATCGCGACTCCCAGGCCCTCGGAGCCGCCCATGTACTCCCCGATGATCGCGCCGAGGATGGCGGCGGGCGCCGCGATCTGGAGGCCGCCGACGAGGCTCGGGATCGCGGCGGGCAGCCGCACCTTGCGGATGACCGTCCACTCCGAGCCGCCGGCGGCGCGCACCACGTCGACCGAGGTGCGGTCCACGCCGCCCAGGCCGAGGACGGCGGCGACCAGGGTGGTGAAGACGACGGCCTGCGCGGCGAGGATGACGCTCGGCAGGTCGCCGCGGAAGGCGATGGCGAGCAGCGGGGCGACGGCGATGAGCGGCAGCGCGATCGCCCCGACCGCGATCCGTTCGAACAGTGCCTGGACGCGGGGAAACGGCAGCGTGCACAGGGCGAGGGCGATCGCCACGCCGTTGCCCCACAGGTAGCCCCGCAGCGCCGACGACATGGTGACGGTCGCGTTCGGCACGTAGTAGTCGGCGTCGTCGCGCATCTGCGCGAGCACGTCGGCGGGCGGCGGAACCAGCGACCCGAACCCGCCGAGCGACATCACCTGCCATGCGGCGAGCAGGGCCGCCACCGTCAGGAGCGGCGGGGCGACGCGTCGCAGGCGCGCGACGGCGTTCATGGCGCGGCCCCGTTCTCGCGGCCGGTGAACAGCTTCTCCGAGAGTTCGTCGCAGAGCGCGTGGAAGGCGCCGTCCTGGAGGATCTCGGGTGTGCGGGGCCTGGGCAGGTCGACGCGGACGATGTCGTGGATCGTTCCAGGACGCGGTGACATGAGGACCACGGTGTCCGAGAGCAGCACGGCCTCGGCGATTCCATGGGTGACCAGGACCGTGGTCGTGCCACGCTCGGACCAGATCCGCTGCAACTCGAAGTTGAGCCGCTGCCGGGTCAGGTCGTCCAGTGCGCCGAACGGCTCGTCCAGGAGCAGCAGTTCGGGATCGGTGACCAGGGACCGGGCCAGGGAGACGCGCTGGCGCATGCCTCCGGACAGTTGCGACGGCCGGGCCTTCTCGAACCCGTCGAGCCCGACGAGCCGGATCAGGTCCGCGACGGCGTCGCGGTCGCGGCGACCGGCGACCTCCAACGGGAGGCGCAGGTTGGCCTCCACGCTCCGCCAGGGCAGCAGGCCGGCGTCCTGGAACGCGACACCGACGTCGTGTCCTTCACGCAGTTCGCGCGGCGTGCGGCCGTGGACGGTGACCGTGCCGGCGGTGGGCGTCTCCAGGTCGGCCAGCATCCGCAGGACCGTCGACTTGCCGCACCCGGACGGGCCGAGCAGTCCGACGAACTCGCCGCGCCGGGATTCGAAGGTGAAGTCGCGCAGCGCTTCGACCGACGTTCCCTTGCCGGGGAACGTCTTCCGCAGGCCGTTGGCGCGGATCCCCTCGGCGGGCGTCGCGTGGACGGCGGGTGCCCCGGCGCCCGGCAGTGTTCTCTCCTCCGGCATGGCGCGCCTCATCCCTCGAGCAGCTCGTTGGTGAACAGCGATTCGTCGAGCTTGATGCCGATGCTGGTCAGGCTCGTGATCGTTTCCTTGATGAGCGCGTCCGACATCCAGAACAGCCGCGCGGACCCGGCGCCGCCGCTGACGTACGGCGCGATGGCGGCGAGCGACCTGGCCTGCTCGTCGAGTTTCAGGCCGAGCTTGGCGCCGTACCCCTTGACGATCACGTCGGCGGCGTGCCGCTGGTCGCGCAGCGCCGCCTCCCAGCCCAGCCTGCTGGCCGTCATGAACGTGCGGGCCCGCTCGCGGGCGGCGGGATCGTCGAGCGTCTTCTGGGACGCGAAGAAGACGCTCTGCATCCGGTTGAACCCGAAGTCGGCCAGCGGCATCACGTGGGTCTGGACACCGCGCAGCGCCAGCGACACGGGCTGGTTCGACGCGAATCCCCAGATCGCGTCCACCTCGCGGGCGGCGAGGGGCGCGGGATCGAACTGGATCGGAACCAGTCGCACCTTGCCGACGTCGACGCCGTTGCGCTTCATGAACACCAGGGCGGTGTTCTTTCCGGCGAGGGTGATGCCGAGCTTCTTCCCCTCGATCTCCTTGGGGTTCCTGACCGGACGGTCGGCGAGCGAGATCCAGGACTCGGGGCTCTTCAGCAGCCCCGCGCCGACGATCTTCAGCTTGGCGCCGCGGGCGACGGCGGTGGCGACGTTCTCCGGGATCGCCTCGACGCCGAGGTCGACGCGGTTCGTCGTGACCATGGGGACGACCGCGGAGTTCGGTCCGCCGGGAAGGACGTCGACGTTCAGGCCGCGTTTCTTGTAGAGGCCGTCCTCGTCCGCGACGAAGATGCCCGCGTACTCGGCGTTCGGAATCCAGGCGAGCTTCACCGCGAACCGGCCCTTCGCGCCGCCGTCGCCTCCGGCGGCGTTCGTGCCGCACGCGGTCAGCCACGGGACGGTGGCGCCGGCCGCCACCACGGCCGAGCTCCGGCCGGCGACCCGCAGGAAGGACCGGCGGCCCATGCCGGGCGGGGTGCAGAAGTGAGTCATTTCGTGCTCCCGAAAGAGTTCGTTCGTCGTGATCGCCGTGAGGAAAGGGGATGAGCGCTCTACGCGAGGTCGTTCTCCGCGAGCAGCGTGTGGATGACGTGAGCGTTTCCGCTGTTGGCGAAGTGCTCCGTCTCTCGGATCATTCCGTCGAGATGCACGACCATGAGCCGCTCGGCGCCGTCCGCGTCCCGGTCCGAGATGCTCGCGACGATGTCGCGGTGCTCCTGGTCCCACCGCAGCAGTGCATCCTGCTTGATTCCGATCATGATGAGCAGTCGTTCGAGCATGTCGAGGCGCTCGTCGAAGAGGGTGGTGCTGATCGCCTGGATCTGCTTGTTGTGCGAGGCCTGGCCGACCAGCTTGTGAAAGGCGAGCCGCTCCCGCCAGCGCGCCTCACCGGTCGTCTCGACCATCGCCCGGAGGCGGGTGAGCTCCTCCGGGCGCGCCCGGAGCGCGGCGGCCCGCGCGGCCTCCCGTTCGATGCCCCGCCGGCCGACCAGATGGTCGATCAGGTCGTGGACGTCCCGCAGCGCGAGGGCCTCGGCGAAGGACGACGCGCGGCGGCTGTCGAGCTGCTGGTTGGCCGCGACACGGCTCCCCTCCTCGGTGAGGATCCGGCCCTTCCGTCCCAGCGACTGGGTGAGGGCTCGCTCGTCGAGGTCGTTGAGCAACCGGCTCACGGTCGACTCGCTGAGGTCGAAGCCGCACTCGCGCAGGTGCCGGGTGGCGGCCCGCGCGCCCACGGGGCCCTCCTGGACGCTCATGAACGCCAGAAGCGCGGACTCCATCGCCGGCGTGTGCCGCACGGTCTCCTCCTCGTCTCGGGGGGTGTTGCCGGAACCGTAGGGCGCCTTGTCCAGATATGTCAATAGTGACGAACGTAGATGGGATGTGACACTGTATGCCCGCAACTGACGGATGAAAGGGATCCGGATGAACAACCAGACATCGGCCCACCACCTGCACCTTCGCGCCGACGACGTGGGCCGGTACGCTCTCCTGCCCGGCAACCCCGACCAGGTGGCCTCGATCGCGGCGCTCCTCGACGACCCGGAGTTCGTCGTCCGCAACCGCGAGTTCGAGACCTGGCGCGGCACGCTGGACGGCGAGACGGTCATCGTCACCTCCACCGGCGTCGGCGGCCCGTCCACGGCCCTGGCCGTGGAGGAGCTGGCCGCGCTCGGCGTCGACACGATGATCCGGGTCGGGGTGTCGGGATCGATGCGACCGGACATCGTCAACGGCGAGTTGGCCGTCCTCACCGCGGCGATCCGCGACGAGGGCACCACCAGGCAGTACCTGCCGGTCGAGTTCCCGGCGATCGCGGACATCGACGTGGTGCTCGCCCTGCGGGACGCCGCGGACCGCGCGGGCGTGCCGTACAGGTGCGGACCCGCGCACACCAAGGACTCGTACTACGGCGAGACCGAACCGGAGCGGATGCCGCTGGCGGCGACGCTGACCGAGCGTTTCGAGGCCTGGCGCCGCGGCGGAGCCGTCTGCTCCGAGATGGAGACCGCCGCCGTGTTCATCGTCGGCTCCGTGCTGAAGGTGCGCACGGGCGCCGTCGTGCTGATGTGGAGTCAGGACGCCATCGACGACGGCACGGCACCGTCCGGCGACCCCCTGTTCGCCACCGCCGTCGACGCGGTGCGCACGCTCATCGGGGCGAACACGCGGCCCGCCGTCGGGGCGCGATGAGGCCCAACGACGCATCCGTCAGCGGCCCCCGCGCCGCGCCGACGCGGACGGCGCCGAGCGACCTCGACGGACGGGGCGCGACGTGACCACGAACCACCCTCACCTGGAGGCGGACGGGGGCCCGTCCGACCCGTACGACCCGTCGGGCACGGACGGCCACGCCACCGGGGCGGCACGACCGCGCGGCGCGCTCGGGCGTCCGCTGATGGTGCTGGTCGCCGTCGTCCTCGTCGCCGTGAACCTTCGTGTCGCGGTGACGAGCCTCGGCGCCGTCCTGGACCAGGCGCGCGCCGACCTCGCGATGTCCACGCTCGCCGCGTCGACCGCGGCGACGCTGCCGGTCGTGTGCTTCGGCGCCGTGGCGCTCGCGACGCCCGGGCTCGTCCGGCGCGTCGGGGCGAACGCGGGACTCGGCCTCGCCCTCGCGCTGCTGCTGGCCGGGTTGCTGGTCCGGGTCGCCGGCGGCGAGGCCGCCCTGCTCGCCGGCACCTTCGTCGCCTGCGCCGGCATCGCGGTGGGGAACGTGCTGATCCCGGCGATCGTCAAGATCGAGTTCCCGGGCCGGGTCGGCGAGGTCACCGGCGCCTACAGCGCCGCCATGTCGGCCGGCGCGGCGATCGGCGCCGCCGCGACCGTGCCGCTCGGCGCCACCCTCGGCGGCTGGCGGGGCGGCCTCGCGTCGTGGGCCGTCCTCGCCGCCGCGACCCTGGCGCTCTGGCTGCCGCGGACGCGACGGACCGCCGCCCCGGCCGAATCCCGCGCGCCGGTGACGGCCATGCTCCGCAGCCCGGTCGCCTGGGCGGTCACCCTGCTGTTCGGCACCCAGTCCGTGCTCGCGTTCGTCGTCATGGCCTGGCTGCCGACCATCTACACCGACGCGGGCTTCGCGCCGGACGAGGCGGGCACGCTGCTGGCCGTCGCGCTCCTCGTCGGCGTCCCGGTGTACTTCGTCGTCCCGGTTCTGGCGGCACGGCTGCGGCGGCAGGGAGCCCTCGGCGCGGGGATGACCGTCGTCCAGATCGTCGGCCTCGTCGGCCTCCTGCTCTCCCCCGGGACGCTCCCCTGGCTCTGGGCGGTGCTCGTCGGCATCGGCGGCGGCGTGTTCCCGCTGACATTGGCGCTGTTCAGCATGCGAACCCGATCCGCCGCGGACACGGCCACCCTGTCGGCGATGGCGCAGAGCGTCGGCTACCTCCTCGCCGCGCTCGGCCCGTTCACCGTCGGCGTCCTCCGAGACGTCACAGGTTCCTGGTCCACGCCGATCCTGCTCCTGGTGGCGATCTGCGTCGTCCAGTCGGCCCTGTCGTACTGCGCCGGCCGACCGCGCTTCGCAACGGAACCAGCCCGAAGATGATCACCCGCAGGCGCCCACGGCGGGCTCCTTGGCCACTTACGCGGCGGTCAATCGAACCAGAGGCCGTGGGCCGCGCCGACCTCCTCGGGCGTCCCCGTCGCGACGACGCGGCCCCCATCGAGGAAAACGACGATGTCAGCGGCGCGAATCGTCGACGGGCGATGGGCGATCACCAGCAGCGTGCACTCACGGGAGATCTGGGCGATCGTCCGCGCGAGGGCTTCCTCGTTCGCGGTGTCCAGTTGCGACGTCGGCTCGTCCAGCAACAGCAGACGCGGCTCCGGCAACAGCGCGCGGGCGATCGCGACACGCTGCCGCTCCCCACCCGACAGCATGTCGCCGTGTTCACCGACCGGGGTGTCCAGCCCCTTCGGCAGCCGGCGCACGAGGTCGCCGAGGCTCGCCATTCTCACCACCCGCTCAACTTCGGCGTCGGTGGCGTTCGGCTTGGCGTAGACGATGTTGTCCCGGAGCGTGCCGTGCATCACTGGAGCGGCCTGTTCGACCAGCCCCAGCCTGGAGCGGCATTCGTCAAGGCTCAATTCGGTGACATCCCTGCCTTCGACGAAGATGTGCCCGCCATCAATTTCGTAGAACCTGGCGAGCAACGCGAACAACGTCGTCTTTCCGGCACCCGACGGGCCCACCAGGGCAACGTGAGCATTGCGCGGGACCGAGAACGACACGCCACGCAGGACTGGCCGCCCTTTGTCGTAACTGAATGTCACGTCCCGGAACTCCACTCCCGAAGAAGGATTCGCGGGCTCCGCCGATACGGTGGCGGTGGAGGCTCGGTCGGTTTCGGACGGCAGGCGCGTGACGTCCTCGATACGCTGCAATGCCGCCAGACCCCGCTGCAACGTCGCCACCACGTCGAACATGTTGGCAATCGGCTCGGCGATGTAAGTGATGTACAGCAGGAAGCCGACGAGGTTCGCCAGCGACGCGTCCCCGTTGGCGACACGGATACCACCGACGACCAGAACGGCCATCATCGATCCGTGCATTGCCAACGTCATCATCGGATTGATGAGGGCGTCGCGTTTGGCGGCCTGGAGATTCTGCTCGTAGGCACTCCGCGCGAGTCGGCCGATCCGCTCTTTCTCGCGGACCTCGGCGCGCATCACTCGGACGGTCCGAATGGCCGACAACGCCCGTTCCAGCTCGGCCGACACCCCGCCCAGGCTGTCCTGGGCGTCCTCGACGGCCTTGCGGATTCCGGCCAGCAACAGCAACGTCAGCCCGCCGATCCCGCCGACGATGCCCAGCACGATCAGGAACAGTCCGGCGTCCAACCACAGCATCATGGCGACACCGCCGGCCAGGACGAACGCGCCGACGACGACCTCGGACAGGTCGTAGGCGAGCGAGTCACGCAGCATCGTGGTGTCGGCGGTGGTGCGCGACAGCAGGTCACCGAGCCGCTGTGTCTCGTAACGCCGCATGGGAAGCCGCAGCAGCTTGTCGACGACGCGCAGCCGCACCCCCAGCACCAGCCCCTCACTGGTGCGTTCGAGCGAGTACGCCGCGACGCCGGAGACGACGGCTTCGACGACGAACACCACGCCCAGCAGCACCGCGAACATGACATACGGGCGGCCGTCGGAGAACTGCTGGATCGTTCGGGTCGCCAACAGCGGCTGCGCCAGCCCCATGCCGGACGCCATCAGCGAGAGCACAAGGGCGACGGCAATGGCCCTCCGGTGCCCACGCGTAACTCCGACCAGGTCACGTAATCCGACCCGCAACGGCACGTCCGGCCCGTCATCGTGCCCCACCTTGTGGTCATCCTCGAAATCTGAATCGTCGGTCTTGCGTACCGTCCGCAGGCTCGTGAACACAGAAATCCGCCTCCTCGCACGTCTCGTTCGTAATTGGTGGCACGCGTAGCCGGTGATGTGCCGTCCTCCCCGACGTTTACCGAATGGCGACCTGCCACCCTCGCTGCCACCGGCGGTGCCGCGTCCGCCGCCTTATGTCAGACGCCCCTGCACGCTGAATCGCGTGAATCCCCTCACCGGCGGGGATGGGCCGGTTCCGGTCACGATCTTGTCAGCTGCGCGATCCGCGCTGACGATCGTATCGATGATCGTCTTCGAGGAAAGGAAGTCGTCATGCGCCCGAGAAGGATTGTGTCCGCGGCTTTAGCCACCGGCTTGGTCCTAGCGCCCGCGGCCGTCGCCGAGGCGTCCCCCGGTGCCGCCGGCCGCGTCACTTCGACGCAAGGGCCTCAGATGAAACCCGCAGGGGACGCCGTGAACGAACCCCCCGCTTTCATCGTCGATGTCCTCCTGGGCAGGGGATACATCAAGGTGGAGAACGGCCGGAAGCGCATGGGCTTCGATATGACCGTCATGTGCCGCGCCCTCATCGACATGAAAATCGTGGTGACGGTGAAGCAGCCGGTCAACGGCATCGACATTTCCGAGAGCCGCGCCCTGAGCTGTGTCGAGCTGCACAGGCAAGAGCTGCTGACCTTCCGCTTCAAGGACGAGCGGTGGACGGTGGGGCAGGCGGCCATGGAGGCCAGGTTGCTCGACTTGGAGGGTGCGACCATTCACGAGTTCTCTCGCACGATCAGCGTGACGAACTGGTGAGACCACAACGTGATCCCCACGCGTTGCGAGATCGTTAGCTCGATGCACGGGTGATCGGTGGATCGTGCTGGTCGGGGGCTTGGTGTAAGGAGGGCGCCTCCGGCAGGATTCGAACCTGCGGCACCCGCTTTAGGAGAGCGGTGCTCTATCCCCTGAGCTACGGAGGCATGTCGTCGCTGCGGTATGAGCGTAGCGGACGCATCACCAGCGTAGGGGATGGGGAGTGCTGAGCGCTTCTCCTTATGCCTCTAGGCCGGGCGGGGGCGGTGTCGGTACGCTTCGGTGCCGTGACGGGTCGGCATCGTGGGCAGCCGAAGGAACGGCCTGATGGCCAGGTGGACGAAAGTTCGTCCACGAGACGGATCGGCGTGATCGTCGTTGCGTTCGTGGTGCCCGTCGTGCTGGCGTCGGTGGTCGCGTTCGGGCTGCGGGACGACCCGCCGCGGAAGCGGCCGGAGACGGTGGGGCAGAAGGTGACGCCCGCCGTGACGCCGGAGGAGGCGCCGACGTTCGGGGAGTACGTGCCGCCCGAGCCGGGGCCGCAGGTGGTGACGAAGGCGCCCAGGCGGGTGCCCGCCCCGAGGGTGACTCCGACGCGGAAGAGGGCGAAGCCGTCGCCGTCCGTGACGCGGACGCGGCGGGCGTGCCCGCCGGGATGGGTGGAAGTCCGGTGGCGGCACGCGCGGTGGTGCGTGCGACAGTATGGTCACGGTGGTCGCTGAACCGGTTACGGACAGGTCACCGTAGAACCTGTAGTAGCGTTCTGCCGCTGTTCGCATTTGGGCATCAGGAGGAATACCACCGTGCCGAATCCCCGGTCGGCGGCGCTGACCGCGGTCTTCCTGGTGATGACGCTGATCTCACCGCAGGGCGCCGCCGCGGCGGCCGAGGGCCGGGTCGACAACCTGGAGGCGCTGCGCCGTGAGGCGTCCAAGGCACGCTCCCAACTGGAGCAGGCCACGAAGCGCATGGAGGACCGGAAGAAGGATTTGGCCGCCTCGCAGATCAAGCTGCGGGACACCCTCAGGGATCTCGCGGAGGCCGAGGCCGAGCTGAACCGGATCCGGGAGCCGATCGCCCGGCTGGCGAACACCTCCTACCAGCAGCGGGGCGCCGCCGGGTCGATGGCGATCTTCGGTGGGGGCGATCCCGGTCAGACGTTGCGGACGACCGCGGACGTGACGTTGCTCGCCACGTCGCAGCAGGCGCTCGTCGACCGGGCGGACGAGCTTCAGGAACGGCGTAAGCGGCTCGCGACGACGGCGCAGGATCTGCAGTCGCGCAACGCGGTCGAGCAGACCCGTCTCCAGCAGGAGGTGGACGGGTTGAAGAACAAGTCGGAGGAGCTGACCGAGCGGCTCAACGCGATGCTCGACAAACTCGCGACGAGTCGGCTGAAGCGGTTTCAGCTCGGGTGCGACGAGGGGTTGTCGGGGGACGCCAAGAAGTATCCGAACGGGCTGATTCCCGCGAAGTATCTGTGCGCGTTGCCGCAGAAGGGGCACAAGCTGCGGGCGGACGCGGCGCAGGGTTTCTACAAGTTGAACGAGGCGTACAAGCGCCGGTTCGGCCGTGACATCTGCGTCACCGACGCGTACCGGAACCTTTCGGACCAGCACCGGATCTACGCGCAGCGGCCGGGGTTCGCCGCCGTTCCCGGGACGAGCAACCACGGCAAGGGGCAGGCCGTCGACCTGTGCGGTGGGATTCAGAACTCGGGTTCCGTCCAGTTCAACTGGATGGAGGCGCACGCCGAGAAGTACGGCTGGATTCATCCGGCGTGGGCGTACAGCAGCCCGTTCGAGCCGTGGCACTGGGAGTTCGGGACCGAGGAGTAGGCGTAGGGGTCAGGGGCTCGTGCCGCCGGGTTCAGGTGAGGGCGCCGGGCCTGTCCATCGTTGCCGCCATCGTCCGCGCGCACGGCGGCACCGTGACCGCCGGCGCCGACCCGGACGGCGGGCTCCGCGCGCAGGTGGCCCTCCCCGTCCTCGAAACTCAGGTTCCCTTCAGTTCGCGAAGGACGTCGTCGAGGCGGTCGTAGCCTTCGGCGACCCCACGATCCATGGGGGACTCGATGACGCGGTCACGAGTCTCACGAGAGTCGAACAGGAAGGTCGTGTCGAGAATGGTCGTGCCGTCCCGCTCGGTGAAGTCGTGGGTCACGACGGCCTCGCCCGAGTACCAGGCCTCGTCGAAGGACTCCGTGTAGACGAGCCGTTCGGGCGGTGTGATCTCGCGGTAGACGCCACCGGCCGCCATGCTCTCCCCTTCCGGCCCCCGCCAGACGAAACGCCAGGAACCGCCGACGCGCAGGTCGATCGCCGCCGACACGATGTCCCAGCCGCGCGCCCCGTACCAGCGGCTCACCAGGTCGGGCTTCGTCCAGGCGGCGAAGACGAGCGCGCGGGGCGCGGCGAAGGTCCGGGTCATGACGATCGCCCGGTCGGAGGGGGTCGCGACCGTCACGGGCGCCATCGGGGGTCCCTGCCGATGAAGCCGAGGAGACGGTCCTGCGTCGGCGCGTCCTCGTCCACCTCGACCCGCGCGCCGAAGACCTCGACGCCCGGACCGAACGCGCCCGGCGTCCGGAGCCGCTCCATCACTTCGTCGGGGATGCCCTGCATGTCGGACCAGAAGGCCGCGACGTCGACCGGGTCGATCGTGTCGTCCTGGCCGGTGGCCCTGGCAAGGTCCCAGCCGTGCAACGGCAGGTCCCGGCTGACGACCTGGTCGATGTGGTCCAGCGTGGACAGCCGACCGGACGGCGTGTCGCTCTCCTGTCCGGCGAGTGCCGGGTCGTCGAGGACGGCCTCGATGTCGGCGCGGGCGGCGCGGAACGCGGCGAGCGGGTCGGCGTCGACGGACGGCGCGGCGCTGAGCGCGCGTCCCAACGGGCGCAGCATCACCTCGTGCATGTCGACGATGTGCCGGACGACGTCCCGCGCGGTCCACTTCTCGCACGGGGACGGGTCGGCCCACTGGTCCGGGCGGACGGCGGCGACCTTCGCGTCGAAGGCGTCGGCCCGGCGCCGGTACGACTCCGCTTTCTCGTTCATCGCGTTCTCACTCATCGCCGTCTCGTTCATCGCTGATTCCTTTGAGTTCCTCAAGCAGGGCGTCGAGGTTCTGGTAGCGGTCTTCCCAGAAGGCGCGGTAGGTCGCCAACCAGTCGACGGCCTCCCTGAGCGGACCGGGTTCGAGGCGGCACGGACGGCGCTGCGCGTCACGGCCACGGGAGATCAGCCCCGCCCGCTCCAGGACCTTCAGATGCTTGGAGACGGCGGGCTGGCTCATCGCGAACGGCGCGGCGAGCTCCGACACGGTCGCCTCACCGCCGCGCAACCGGGCCAGGATGGCTCGGCGCGTAGGATCGGCCAACGCCGCGAACGTGGCGTCCAGTCCGTTCATGACCACTCCTCCCCATTTCGGAGAGTTCGTAACCTACTGGTTCTATAACCATGTGGTCAAATAAGCGGGGTTCGGCTCAGCCGAGGGTCATGAGGCGGCGCAGCGCTTCGGCGTGCAGGCTCCGCGCGCCGCACACCGCGAAGATCTCGGCGGCGTGCGCCAGTTCCTCGCGCGCTCGGGCCCGCTCGCCCGCGTCGAGGTGCCCGGCCGCCGCGCGCAGCCGGGCGCGGCCGATCTCGACGCGCTGACCGGTACCGGTGAAGATCTCCGCGGCGGTCCGGGCGCGCAGGGCGGACGCGACCGGGGCCGTGCCCCGCAGGGCGTGCGCGCAGGCGAGGTGAACGAAGCCGGCATTGGTCCGAAGCTCAGGGTGGGCGAACCGGGCCGCGCGTCTCGCCCACCGCCGGGAGGCCGCCCACCGGCCGCGTTCCGCCTCGGCGTGCGCGGCCAGTTCGCAGCAGGACAGCAGGCTCGTCTGGTCCAGCGGGAGCTCGTCACCGCCGTGGACCCGCGTGACGGCGTCGACTCCCGGTTCCAGCAGGCCCGCGTGGATCAGCGCCGTCGCGCGGGCGAAGTACGCCTGGACCGCCCACCATTCCCCGCCGTCCTCGGCGTCCGCCACCGCCTGGTCCGCCAGGCGCAGCGCCGTCCGGTCGTCTCCGGCGGACGCGGCGACCAGGCACCGCTGCGCCAGCGCGATGACCCGTAACTGGCGGGACTCGGCGGCGTCGGCCTGCCGCGTCGCCTCCTCGGCGACGGCCGCTCCCTCGGGCAGGCGGCCGAGCATCGCGTACGCGCGGGTCATCGCGGTGAGCATCACGGTGTGAGCCAGGGTCTGGCCGGTGGCGCGGGCCATCGTGAGGGACTGGTCCAGGTGCCGCAGCGCGCCGCCGAAGCGGCCCATGAACAGTTCCGTCCAGACGAGCCAGCTGAGGGACTTCAGCGGCAGGCGCTCGGGCGGATGGTCGGCGCACGCGGCGGCGAGGACGCGTTCGGCGGCGGCGATGTGGCGTGCCGCGTCGGCGACGCGGCGGGCGGCGAACGCGGCCATCGGGCGTATCGCCGCGACCTCCAGCCGGAGGGCCGTGTCCCAGGACGGGGCGTCCTCCGGCAGGGTGCGCAGGATCGTCTCCGCCGCCTCGGGCTCGCCGCGGTACAGGTCGTCCGCCACGAGCCGGAGCCGGAGCCGGACGTTCGCGTCCGCCTGCCGGTCCGTGCCGTGGCGAAGGCCGTCGAGCAGCAGCCGCCGGCTCTCCTGCGGCCTGCCGAGCAGGCGTTCGATCATGGTGAGGACGAACAGGGCCCGGGTGCGCCGAACGTGGTCGTCGTCCGGCAGCGACTCCAGGACTCGGCGGGCGGCGTCTCCGCCCTCGGCGAGGTGGCCCGCCGACATCTGGAGTTCGGCCAGCCGCAGCAGCAGGTCCGGGCGGCGGCCGGTGGCGTCGTCCCGGGGGCCCGTCAACTCCAGTGCCCTGGTCAGCAGGTGCGCGGCGCTCGCGGGCGCGTTCGCGGCGATGACGGCGCTCGCCTCGGTCAGCGTCGCGACGGCCGCCTCGTCGCCGAACCGGCCCGAGTGCGCGACATGGTGGGCGCGGACCGTGACGGGCGCGCCGACCCGTTCCAGATGGGCGGCGATCCGGGCATGCGCCGACAGCCGCCAGGCGGGGGCCGCGCGGTGATGGACGACGCTGCGGACGAGCGGGTGACGAAACCGGAACCGGCCCCCGGCGCCCACGGGACGGACGATGTCACGTGCCGCCATCTCGTCCAGAGCGGCGACGACGGCGCGCTCGTCCATGCCGGCCGCGACGGCCACCAGGGGCACGTCGAACTCGTCTGAGACGATCGCGGCCGCCCGCGCGACGAGCGACGCGTCCGGTGAGACGCCGTCCAGTTCCCGTTCCAGCGCGGTCGTCGCGGCGGGCGGAACGCCGGGCGGCTCCGGCGCCGTCTCGCCGTGGGCCGGGACGGGCTCGGTCACACCCATGCGGGCGAGGGCCTCCAGGTAGAGGGGGACGCCGCCGCTGGCCTCGTGCAGTCGCCGGAAGTCGTCACCGCCGACCCGCGAGCCGAGGAACTCCCGTGACTCCGCCGGGGTGAACGGACGCACGGTCACCACGCGGTCGGGACCGAGCTGCGCGCCGACGAGGCGGGCGAGCGCCGGGGACACCTGGGCCGGACGGTAGGCGATCGCGATCAGCACCGGGCCGCGCGGTGGACGGCGCAGCAGGTGGGCGAGGAGTTCGGCGGAATCGTTGTCGGTCCAGTGGACGTCGTCCAGGAGCAGCGCGAGACCCGACGGCCGCGCCAGTTCCTCCAGCAGCCGGCGAATCGCCCGGTACAGGCGGTACCGCACGGACGCCCCGAAATCGACATCGGTGAGCGCGTCGTCCTCGATGGCGTCCGACAGCGACGGGAACAGGGTCGCGAGGAGACGGAGAGAGGCCGCGCCGAGGCGGTCGCGCACCCACGCCTGCCGCCCTTCGAGGCGGCCGTCGAGCGCGTCGACCATCGCGGCCAGCGGTAACTCCTGCTCGAACTCGCCGACGCGTCCCCGTAGCACCATCGCGTGCCGGCGGGCGGCCATCGCGGCGAGTTCGTCCAGCAGCCGGGTCTTGCCCACGCCCGGGTCGCCGACGATCGCCAGGCACTGGTACGTCCGGGTGACGGTCAGCGCGTCGAGGACCTCGGCGAAGCCGCGTAGGGCCTCGCGTCGGCCGACCAGCGAGCGGCCCGCGTTCTCCGGACCGCCTTCGGTGCCGGTCGGGGCGTCGCGCGTTTCGACGGGTGGCCCGTCAGAGGTCGGCCCCGGCCCCGCCGACGTCTCAAGGCGCCACCATTCCGTGAGCCATCGCGCGACCACGTCGTCGATGACGTCCTGCCGGACGTTCCGCGCCCGCAGGCAGGCGGCGACGAAAGCCTCGACGAATTCCATCCTGGGCAACTGTGGAAGCCGCTTGCCATTCAGTACCTCCGACAGGGTGCTGCGCGGCAATTGGTCGACCACATGCCCACCGGGCGCGACGGCGCTCCTCGACAGCGCCGCCAGCCGCCGAAGCGACGGTCGACCTGCCCAGACGCGTAGCCGGACAAGTCGTTCGATGTACGCCGCGGCATCCTCCGCGCCCGCGGCGGACGGCATATCGGCTAAGTCCACTGACTGACCCACTCACGTTTTCGGGGAGGTCATCGCTCTTTTCTCGCCGGGCTCTTTCTGGCCGCAGACGCCCTGTCGGAATCACGATCGTAAGGCGTTGACCAGGTCGCAACAACCAGTTTGACGGGTATCGACGAAATCGCTGCTCAGGCCCTTTTCCCGGACGGCTAGGCGGGCCGCTCACCGGAGGCCCGCCGCGTCCGGACATGTCCGGTCTTGTCTGGATCTGTCCAGACTCTTGTCGTCGGGGCGGCGGCTGCCCTATTCGTGGGAGCCATCGGTCAGATCATGGACGGCCGCGCCAGGACGCGGTCGCTGCCCGATGCACCGGTCGGATCATCGCGGCCGGGCGCGTCCCCGGGGATTGGCGCATCCCCGGGGACGCGAACTCCTCACGTCCCCGGAGACGTGGATCACGTGTTCACCAGGCCGTTGGGGAACGGCACGGGCCGCTCCCGCCTTGTGCGGGCGGCCGTCGGGGGCCGGCCGGGACGAGACGCTGGTCTCGTCCCGGCCGACCAAGGTTCATCCCGGGCGAGGGTGCCAGCCGTCGCGGTAGCGAACGCCGTCGCGTCCGAGCCTGACCTCGTCGTGCCGGGTTCCGGGCACCGCCTCGGCGTGGACGGACTCGGGCCGTTCGACCACGACGCACACCTCGTCGCCGGGCCACCACCATCCGCACGAGCGTGCCAGCGCGGCCCAGTGTCCGAGGTGGTCGAGATCGTCCGGCCTGTAGCGCGCCAGCCCGAGCCGGTGCAGGACGTCGTAGTAGGCGATCCACGCCGCGTCCTGCTGCCCGTACCAGCACACCGGACCGGGGCTGCCCCCGGTCAGGGCGCGGTGGACCGGGCCACGGAACCCGGCGCCGAGCGTGCGGTGCATCGCGTCGTGGATTCCCCGGTGCAGGACGACGCCCAGCGGAACGCCGGCGCGCAGGGCCTCCGGCGGCGGCAGGTCGGGCCAGGGCTCGCGGCGCCTGCCCTTCAGCACCGGGGACACTTCGGGGTCGGCGTGGACCACGCCCGCGCCGAGCGAGCCGCGCAGCCGGTGGGCGACCATCGCCAGATCACTCGCCAGTGGCGGCGGCCCCGGCGGGCGAGGGTCACGGAGCCAGGCGTACAGATCCTGGACGGTGGGCCAACCGCCGACGAGCGGCATCGCCTGCTTCGGGGAGTCGACCCAGACGAACCGTGGCCGGGGTCGGGGTCGGGAGAGCCTCGCGTAGATCGCGGTCAGACTTCTCTCGGTGGCGCGCCGGTCGGCCGGTCGGGTGGACAGCGCGTGGTCGAGCCATTCCCGGCGGAACTCGGCTGCTTCCCGCCACCGGTCACGCGAACTCAGGTATCGGACATCGGTGTGCGGGTGGAAGGCGGCGTCCTCGCGCCGCGCGAGCGCGGTCACCGCGCGTGGGCGTCGCCGCCCTTTCTGTTGAAGATCATGCGTCGATGATGACCCACGACCGGTCGGTCGCGCAACCGGCTCGCGGGCCGAGGCGGCTCCGCCGTCCGTAGCCCGGTCGGCACATCGCGTGATCTTGTTCGACCGTTCCAACGGGCCCGGCTACGCTGATCCCCTCGACAAACGTTGAAACGGACATTCCTCAGAAATCACGGGGTGACCACGATCATGAGCGAGCAGGAATTCGTTCCCCCCGGCGTGGATCCCACACAGATGAGCCACGCCCGCGCCTATGACTATGTGCTGGGCGGCAAGGACAATTACGCGGTCGATCGCGAGGCCGCCGCGCAGGTCATCGCGCTCGCCCCGGACCTGCCCGTGCTGGGCAAGGCACAGCGCCGCTTCCTGCTCCGGGTCACCCGGATGTGCGCCGAGCAGGGCATCGACCAGTTCCTCGACATCGGCACCGGAATCCCGACCGCGCCGAACGTGCACGAGACCGCCCGCGCCGTCAATCCCGACGCCCGCGTGGTCTATGTCGACTACGACCCGCTCGTGACGGTGCACAACACCGCGCTGCTGGCGGGCAGCGAGGGCATCGCCTCCATCCAGGCCGACGCCCGCGACCCGAAGGGGCTCATGGGCCACCCGGAGGTCACCGAACTGATCGACTTCGATCGTCCGATGCTGCTCCTGTTCGTCGGACTGTTCCATCTGATCTCCGACGACCACGATCCGGCGGGCTTGATCGCGCAGTACCGGGACCGGTTGGCCCCGGGCAGCCACATGATGCTCTCGCAGTTCTGCGCCGATGACAGTGACCCGGCCGCACGGGCCAAGCTCGAAGAGATCTCGGCGAACTCGCCGTCCCCGATGTGCTTCCGGCACCGCGAGGAGATCGTCCGGTTCTTCGACGGCTTCGAGCTGATGGATCCCGGTGTGGTGGACGTCCAGGACTGGTGGCCCGACGAGACGGCCCCGCGGACGAGCCTGAAGGTCGCCGCGGGGGTCGGCAAGAAGCTCTGACCGGTCGTGGCCGTGCCGCCGCCCGTGGACCGGCGGCGGCACGGTCCCGCGCGACGCGGACGGGCCGCGCCGTCTGGGTGACGGCGCGGCCCGAACGTGGATCAGGTCAGCACTTCTTCCACTGGAACCGGTAGATCGTCTTCACGTCGCCGTCGGCGGAGTCGAAGGCGATGAAGTTGGTCTCGTCCTTGTCGTTGCCCTCGTAGACGCGCAGCTCGGTGTTGATGTTGAGGTTGCGTTCCTCACCGCAGGGCTTCCACACCAGTTCCGCGACCGGCGTGCGGTCGGTGAACTGCCAGTTGCCGTCGTACGAACCACGCAGATTGTGCGTGACGGGCGTGGTGCTGGACATGCCCTGGAAGTAGTAGTTCGCACGCTCGACGGCGGACGCCCCCTTGCCGAGGTAGGCGTAGCCGCGGTAGTCGGCGCTGGCGATCGCGTACGTGAATCCCTGCGGGATGTGGATGTTGAGGTTGAGCTGGCAGTTCTTCCGCATGTCGGTCGGGTTGGAGTCCCCGCCGGCCTGCGCCATGTAGTCACTGTAGGTGACGGTGAACGCGGTGCGGTCCGGCGACGGGGCGACGGCCGTGGTGCCCCTCGGGCATCCGGAGCCGTTGACCGTCTGCACCTCGATGGTGATGCGGTCGGGGGCCGCCGTCGCGTCCGCCGACGCCGCCGGCGCCATAGCCGCGCCCATCGTCAGAGCGGCGACGCATGCTGCCGAAGCAGTCACTCCTTTGCGCATTTGTTCTTTCTCCTTTGGAGGGGGTTACGCGGGGACTACGGGGAGGGGGACTACGGGCAGGTCCTCCACTTGAAGTGGTAGACCGTCTTGATGCTGCCGTCCGTCGAGTCCATGGTGATGAAGCTGGTCTGCGTCTTGTCCGTGGGCGCGGTCACACGCAGCTCGGTGTTGATGTTGAAGTTGCGCAGCTCACCACAGGGCTTCCAGATGAGCTCCTCGATCGGCACGAGGTCGGTCTCTTGCCAGTTGTCGTCCTTGGGCCCCTTCAGGCCACTTTCGACCGAACCGCCCTTGGTCATGCCCTGGAAGTAGTAGCTCGCCTTCATGGTGGCGTTCGAGCCCTTTTCCAGGAAGGCGTAGCCGCGGTAGTCCACCTTCGCGATCGCGTAGGTGAAGCCCTGGGGGACGTGCACCTTCATGTTGATCTGGCAGTTCTTCCGCATGTCCCGCGGGTTGGACTGAGCACCGGCCTGCGCCATGTAGTCGCTGTAGGTGACGGTGAACGCTTCCTTGTCCGGGGACAGGGCAACGGCGGCGGTGCCGATGGGGCAGCCGGATCCGTTGACCGTCGCGATCTCGATCGTGACGCCCGAGGGGCCACGTTCGAGCAGACGGCCGCCGGACGCCGCGGCGGGGGAGACGGACGCCGCGGTCAGGGCCATGGCGGCGGCTGCCGCGGCGGAAATTGCGATCCCTTTACGCATGTGATTCCTCTTCGCTGGGAGTTGACGCTTCTTCTTCGGCGACCGAAGAGGCGAGTACCTGCAATCCGGATTAAATCGGTACTCGTCGATGGATGTTGATCCAGGATCTGAATGGAGCGTAACTTTCGCCCCAGGGGCTGTCAATCTCCGGTTTTTAACTTTTCTTGACCTGGCGTTCAATGGTCCGGCGGCGCGGCATCATCAAACTTGATCATCGATTATCGAACGTCAATACCGTCCTTTTCACAAGGACCGTTCCAAGAAGACGTCCGGTAATGGAAAACGCCCCCGGCCGCTGGATACGGAGGCGACCCCCGGCACGGACGCTCGATCTGCCCTCCCATGTTGTGGACGCGGACAAAGGTCGGTCGGAAATATGAACGGACCGCAGCCGCTCCGCTCCGGGGCGTACTTCCGGCAGGTGGCGCTGGGCGGCGGCGGTCGAGGTCGCGGTGTCGCACGTCAGGCCGTACGCGGTGATCCAGACCTCCCGGTCGGCGCCGAGCTCCGAATGTTCGACGTCGCCACCGCGGCCGTCAGGTCGGCCGCGCGGAAGGCTCGGTACGCCGCACGCTCAGTCGACTGAAACCCTTCGCTCCCCGTGGTCTATCGACATCGAGATCGACGCCCGAAACGGCCATTCCGGGAGCGTTGGACGATCAATTGGCCGATGATCAATCTTATTGTTGGGGCAAGCCCGCAACAAAACAAGACCGAAGTACTCGGAATCGTTGATGCTGGCAGTAAGTGACAAGATCAGCTTCGGTGACGTAATGGAAGAGGGCCACAATATGCCCGGGGGCACGCGGTGTCCGTGGATCAGCACGGTCGGTGGACGGCGAAACCCGTGGAATGAGGGTCAGGCGGGGGCTTCCGTCGTCAAGCCGTCTTCTAGGCTGAGGACGCGGTCGGCCTCGGCGAGTAGGGCCTCGTCGTGGGTGGCGACAAGGACGGTGACGCCCTCACTGGAGACGACGGCGCGGAGCAGCGGCATGATCGCGGCCGCGGTCTCCGAGTCGAGCTGGCCGGTGGGTTCGTCGGCGAGCAGGAGGCGGGGACGGTTGGCGAGGGCGCGGGCGATGGCCACGCGCTGGCGTTGCCCGCCGGAGAGTTCGTAGGGGCGCTGCGCGGCGTGGTCGGCGAGACCGACCAGGGCCAGGAGGAGGCGGACGCGTTCGTCGCGCTCGGCGGGAGGTGTGCGGACGAGGCGGAGCGGCACCTCGACGTTCTCGGCGGCGGACAGGACGGGGATCAGGCCGTGCGACTGGAAGACGAACCCGATGTGGTCTCGGCGGAGGGCGAGCAGGTCGTTCTCGCCGAGGGCGCCGATGTCGCGGCCGTCGACGCGGACGGTGCCGCCGTCCGGGGAGTCGAGGCCGCCGATCAGGTTGAGCAGGGTGGTCTTTCCTGACCCGGACCGGCCCTTGATCGCGACGAGTTCACCGGGGGCGACGGTGAAGGACGCGCCGCGCAGGGCCGGGACCTCGATCCTGCCGGTGCGGTAGGTGCGGGTCAGCGCCTCGACGGCGACCATGGGCCGGGCCGTGGGATCGGTCGTGGATTCGGTCGTGGGTTCCGTCATGGGGCGTCCTCGCGGTCGGGCCGGACGGCGACGTGGTCGGACTCCAGGTCGAGGCGGACGCGGTCGCGCATGTCGAGGGCCTCGGTGAACGCCCTCGGAAGCTGGACGCGGCCGGTGCGGTCGAGGACGGCGTACTCCTCGGCGGTGCGGGTGCCGTCGCCCGCGGCGCGGCGTCGGACCTCGCTGCTGGTCCGGCCGTCGCGGATCCCGACGGTGCGGTCGACGCGCTCGGACACCTGCGCGTCGTGGGTGACGACGACGGTGGTGGTGCCGAGTTCCTCGTTGACGCGGCGGAGCGCCGCGAAGACGTCGGCGGCGGTGGCGGTGTCGAGTTCGCCGGTGGGTTCGTCGGCGAGGACCACGTGGGGTTCGTTGGCGACGGCCACGGCGATGGCGATGCGCTGCTGCTGCCCGCCGGACAGCTCCGCCGGGCGGCGTCCGGCGCAGTCGCCGACGCCGAGCATGCCGAGGAGCTCGGCGGCGCGGGTGGCGCGGGCACGGCGGGACCGTCCCGCGAACCGCATGGGCAGCTCGACGTTCTGCGCGGCGGTCAGGTACGGGAGCAGGTTGCGGGACGTCTGCTGCCAGATGAACCCGACCTGTTCGCGGCGGAACCGGAGCCGTTCCCTGGACGTCATCGTGAGCAGGTCGGATCCGGCGACGCGGGCGACGCCAGCGGTCGGGACGTCCAGGCCGGACAGGATGTTCAGCAGCGTGGACTTGCCGGAGCCGGACGCGCCGACGATCGCGACCAGCTCGCCCGGGTCGACGAGGAGGTCCAGTCCCTGGAGCGCGACGACCTCGATGCCGTCGGTCTTGTAGATGCGGACCAGGTTGTCGCAGACGATGTGCGCGCCCTCCCCGTACACGGGGCCGCGTTCGGCGGCGCGGCGTTCGAGTTCGGCCAGGTCGGGTGTGCGGTTCATTTCACTCCCCCGTTCTGATGACGGTGCCGGGGCGGGCGTCGTGGACGCGGTCGACGGCGACGGCCGCCGCGGCGGCGAGCAGCAGCGCGCCGAGCAGCCCGAGCAGCGCGGCCATGCCGGGCAGGTGGGCGGTGACGGCGTGGCCGCCGGTGTAGGGGCGCAGATCGACGACCGGGCCGGTGATCTCCGGCAGCAGCAGGCCCAGCGCCCACCCGGCGCCGACGGCGCAGAGCAGCACGGGCGCGATCTCCACGAGGGCGAGGCCGCGGCTCTGGCGGCGGCTGAGGCCGAGGGCGCGCAGGTGCGCGACGGTGCGGCCCCGGGCGCGGGCCCCGACGAGCAGGACGAGCAGCACGGCGAGCAACCCGAACACGCCGCTGATGAGCGCGCCGTTCCGGAACGTCTCCCGGACGACGGACACCAGCGGCATGCCGGTCATGTCGCGCAGGACGTCCCGCCGTATCCGGATGTCGCGGCCCGGCGCGGCGGCGCTCAGGGCACGGACGTCCAGGTCGTGCCCGGCGACGAAGATCTGCGACGGGAATCCCGTCGCGCCCGCGACCGCCTCGAACGGGACGACGACGAACGCGCTGCCCGGGGACCGTCCCGGGAAGTGGTCGACGACGCGGGGCGCCTCGACCTGGACGGGGTCCATGCCGGAACGGCTGAGCGTCACCGTGCCGGAGCCGATGCCCCGGGCGGCGAGCGGGGACGCCAGCGCGCCCGTCGTCGGGACGCCGGGGACGTCCGGTGCCAGCGCGCGGTAGGCGCCGAGGTCCACGCCGACGACGGTCATCGGCGCCGTGTTCGAGGGGGTCGTCACGCCCTCGATGACGCGGACGCGGACGGCGCCGGTCACGCCCGGCACGGCGCGGACGCGGCGCAGGCCCGCCTCGTCCAGCGGACCGGCCTCGACGCGGGCGTCGGCGCCGACCTCGGCCCAGGACGCGCGTTCCTGCCCGTTCCGCAGCGCGGTGTCGACGGTGGCGGTGAACCCGGCGACGGTCGCGGCGAGCAGCAGCACGACCAGCGGAAGGACGCCGACGAGGCTCTGCCGGGAGGCGCGGGCGAGGCCGAGGAAGGCGACCGCGCCGCGGCGGCGCCGCAGGACCGGGCCCGCGGCGCGCAGCAGGTAAGGGTAGGCGCGCAGGACGAGCACCGCGAGCGCCGCGCCGAGCAGCACCGGCACGGCGGTGATCAGCGGGTCGGTTCCGGCGTCCCCGCCGCGCCGCCGCAGCAGCACGGCGGAGCCGGCGGCGAGCGCGACGAGCATGGCCTCCAGGACGAGCCGCCGCCGTGTCGGCCGCGCCGCGACGAGATCGTCGCGGTGGCCGGACGACGATTCCAGCCCGCCGCCCCGTTCCCGCAGCACCATCGCCCCGGACAGGACGAGGACGGCCGCGACGAGCAGCCCGGCCGCCAGAGCGGAGCCGAGTTGCGGCGGCCCGGCGTTCAACCAGCGTCCGGCCGCGTACCCGAGGGCACCGGCGGGGACGACGGCGAGCGCCGTCAACCCGCAGGTGGGCACGGCGAGTTGCCGCAGCGACGCGCCGCGCGCCCGCATCGTCCCGAGAACGGGGCGGAGCCGCTCGCCGAGGAGCCCGGCGGCCAGCAGCAGCACCCCGGCCGCGACGGCGGCGAGCCCGCCGAACGCCAGGCCGAGCACGGACCGGGCCGCGTGGACGCGACCCTTGTACTCCTCCAGCCGCTCGTCCAGAACGGTCACCACCGTGGCGGGGAACACGCCGGGCAGGCCCTGGACCGTGGACCGGTAGGCGTCCACGTCTCCGGCCATCACCGTCGCGTCGTCCCTGGTGACGGCGTTGGGGCGGATCGGGAACCGCCAGGCGAAGGTGAGTTGCCTGCGCGGGTTCCGCACGAGGTCGGTGTACCCGCGCGGGTCGATCAGCGCGGCGCCGAAGTCGGCCTCCGTCCCCTCCCTGTCGAGGGTGACGCGCTGGGGTCGCAGCAGGCTGGGACGCGACGTCCAGTACGGGTCGGCGGCGTTCTCCGGCTCGTACAGGCCGACGATCCGGACGCGCAGGGGTTCGGGAAGGTCCCGCTCGACGAGGACGAGCGGGTCGCCCGGCTCGCGGCGCGTCCGTTCGGCGTAGCCCTTGGAGATCACGACGCCGATCTCGCCGGCGCGGGGCAGGTCGGCGTCCCGGGCCGTGCGCACGATCCGGATCCGCTCGGACGCGCCCGCGTCCCAGTTCACCGTCAGCATCTGCGGCGAGGGCGCCCGCGTCACGAGCATCCGGGCCGTGCTGATCGACGGCTCGGGTTCGCCGGTGGCGCGGCGCAGGGAGGGCGGCAGGTACGTCCGCCACGTCGTCGCGTGCGTGCGCATTTCCACGGCCGAGGCGATCAGGCTCGTCGCGATCGGGCCCGCCGCCCTGCCCTCCACGCGCAGGTCGGCGCCCTCGACCGCGCCCGCCGCGGCGCGGTCGTACCCGGCCGCCGTCCGGGACGGGACGGCGACGGCGAGCAGCGCGGCCACCAGCGTCAGCACGGCCAGGGCGACGAGCGGCGCCAGGTGCGCGCGGGCCAGCCGCGGGGCGGGCCCCCTCACCGGTCCTCCCCCACGCGGATTCCCGCGCCGACGTCGCGGCGGCGCAGCGCCGCGAACAGGGGCAGCAGCACCAGGCCGAGCACCAAAGTCACCCCGGCGGCCATCGCGAGCAGGACGGGCCACTGGACGACGGCCTCGGCGGGCGGGTAGGGCCGGGCGGCGCGCACCCCGACCACGATGTGCGGGACGGCGAGACGCGCCACGACCAGGCCGAGGACCGTTCCGCCGAGCAGGCCGAGCGCGACCAGGTAGGCCTGTTCGATCGCGAGCATCCCGGCGATCTGCCGGGGCCGGACCCCGAGGATCCGCAGCACGGCGAACTCGCGGGCGCGTTCCCCGGCCGTCACCGCCGCGTTCACCACGAACGCGATGACGGCGAAGACCAGCCCGGTGCCGAACCCGAGGACGAGGGCGCTCTGGAGGCCCGCGCCGAGCGGGGCGTCGCGGAGCCGGGTGCGCAGCGCGGCCCGGTCGGCCTCGACCCTCCCCCGGTCGGGGTGGGCGGCGAGGACGCGTGCGGCGGCGCCGGTGCGACCGCCCCGGACGGACGCCCACCATTCGCCGGGCGTGAGGTCCGCCGGGTCCGCGCCGCTCACGGCGAGCCGCCGCTCGGTCACGGTCGGCAGATCGACCAGGGCGCCCGGCTCGTCGACGGGGACGCTCGGCAGCGCCGGGACGATCCCCACGACCTTGATCGGCTGGCCGCCGCCGGTGGCGCCGACGGTGACGGTGCCGCCGACGTCGGCCTTCGCGCGCTCGGCCATCGCCCGGGTGATGACGCCGGGCACGGCCGGCCGCCGGTCCGCGCTCGCCGGGTCATGGGACGGCGCCGCGGACGTGGCGAGCAGCGCGTGGGCCTCCTGCCCCAGGACGGGAACGTACTCGTGCGACGTCCAGAAGCGGTCCCGTTCGTACGGGGTCGCCGGGAGGGACAGCCGCAGCAGCCCGCTCGGGAGTTCGGAGGCGGTGGGGACGGCCTTCGGCGCCTCGGCGCTCGCCGTCCAGCCGAAGGCGTCCCAGCGGCCGCCCGCCGGAGGCGTCGCGTTCCCGCCCTCGCCGTGGACGCGCAGAAGGTCGAGTTCGAGTGGACCGGCGACGGGGTTGAGGTCGTAGGAGTAGTGCAGACCGCGGATCGACAGCGGGTGGGCGAGGGCGCCGCCCGGCCCGGCGAGGTCGGCGGCGTCCAGCGTGACGGTGTGCGCGCGGGCGTCGGCTGGGACGGCGGGCAACGCCACGCGTTGGGCGAGACCGTGGGCGTCCACGACGGTCATCGCGAGACGGAAGGGGGTGTCGGCCGGTGGCGCCTGGTCCCTGAGCTGACCGGGGACCGGCCCCGCGCGGCGCACGCGCAGGTCGAGGCTCAGCCGCCGCGGTCTTCCCGGGACGGTCAGCGCCGGAACGGCGGGACGGGCCTTCGCCAGCTCGTCGAGCCGCATCCCGCGCCGCAGGTCGGGTCGGACGCGCAGCACCGGACCGAGCGCCCGCGCGTCCACGCCGAGGACGGACGCCGGGGCGTCGCCGACCTCGGCGTCCATGCGCAGGACCGCGGACGCGGACGTGACGCCGGGCAGCGCCGCGAACCGGCCGCCCACGCCGAGCGGCACGGCGCTCGCGGTGGCGTCCGCGCCGACCAGCCGCAGGTCGGCGCCGCTCTGGAAGTCGGCCTGGTCGATCTGCGACCGGCGCCAGGTCGCCATCGTCGTCACCGACAGCACCCCGACGGCCATCGCCATGGCGAGCAGCAGCACCGGCCCCGCGTACCGGAGGCGGCGCCGTCCGACCTGCCGGGTGCCGAGGACGGCGACGAGCCCCGGACGCAGCCGCGTCGCGGCCCGTTCGGCGACGCGGCAGACCGGCGGGAGCAGCCGGAGCGTGAGGAGGCTCCCGGCGAGCAGCGCCAGCGCGGGGGCGGACACGATGACGGGGTCCACCCCGGCGGTGGTGTTCGTCCCCGCGGCCCCGTACCGGCTGAGCTGCCACACCGCGAGGCCGGCGACGAGGAGCAGGGCGAGGTCGATCCCCGACCCGAGCAGGCCGCGCGGGGGCCGTCCGATCCCTGCCTGCACCTCGACGAACGTGCGGTCGGCGCCCCGCAGCGCCGGGATCGTCAGTGTGATCGCGCACGCCAGCGCGACCGTCGCCGACACGCCCCACAGCGGCATCAGCGGCCCCGCGTCCAGGCGCAGCCCGGCGCCCCGGACGGCCGGGGCGTGCCCGGCGAGGCGCAGCAGCGGCCCGGCGAGCAGCGGGCCGAGCACCGCGGCGGGCAGCGCGATCAGCAGGCCCTCGGTGAGTCCGAGGGCGGCGAGCTGGCGCGTCCCGATGCCGCGGGTGCGCAGCAGCGCGACCTCCCCGCGCCTGCGGTCGCCGACCAGCCGGGCGACGAGCAGCCACGCGCATCCGGCGAGCAGGACGAGCTGGATGATTGGTATGAGCATGGTGGAGCGGGCGACGAGCACCGCGTCGTTCAGTTGCCGGGCCAGTTCCGACAGCCGCGTGACGATGACGAACTGCGATCCTCCGCGGGTTCCTTCACCGGTCGCCTCGTCGTCCGCCGCGAAGGCGGCGTCGGCGGCGGCCATGCGGTCGCGGAGCGGTTCGAGGTCGTCGACGTCGAGGCGGCTCAGGTCGGGCAGGACCGTGAAGCGGGCGTCCACGCCGGTTCCGTTGAATCGCTGCGCGAACACGCCCGGGGGGACCACGAACGGCCCGTAGGTCGTGTATGCGAGTTTCTCTACACCGTTCGTGAGGAGTCGGTCGTCCTGCCAGAAGTAGGCGTCCGGGTCGGGCACGTCGAACACCCCGACGACACGGACCTTCACCACCGCTTCCCTGTCGACGCGTCCCCGCAGCGTGAGGACGTCGTTCACTCGGGTGCGGATGGAGCGCGCCGCCGCGGCCGACAGCACCGCCTCGATCTCGCGCCCGCCCGAGCCGCTCCCCGAGCCGCCGCTCTCCCGGAACCAGCGTCCACCGGCGAGTCGCGCGTGCCTCTCGATCCCGGTGTGGGTCGCGAACGCCGTCAGCTCGGGATGGTCGCTGTTCTCCTGGCCCGGGAGCGTGTAGGTGTCGCTGCGGACGCTCATCGACACCGACAGCGGGACGTCTCCGTGGATGCGCCCGAGCGTCCGGTCGACCTGGGCGCGCACCCGGTCGAGGCGGCGGGCGGGCACGTGCGTCCCGATCGTCGACCCCGCCGTCTCGAACGTGGCGTCGGCGAGGGTGCGCCGCAGACCGTCACGGGTGATCGATCCGGTGTAGCCGACGAGGGCGGTGAGGACGGTGGTGGCGAACAGCGCGGTCGCGCACGCGGCGAGGACGAGCGACCGGTCACCGGCCATCCGGCTGAGCACCAACCCCCGACGCCTCACGGCCGTTCATGATCATTCACCGTCGGGGGCGTTACAAGGGGTCGTGCCGATTCTGTGCCGTTTCGCAACACACCCGCAATGCGGACAAATTACTCTTTACGCGCCCAAATCGAGGTGCCCTCCGGCGGCACGGCCTCGGCGCGCCGCAGGAACTCCTCCGGTTCCAGCGCCTTCCCGGCCGCGGCCGCCGCCGCGAACGCGTCCTCGCCCATCTCGCCGCGCGCCCGGCCGGCCGCGCGGTCGATGTCGTCGCGCTCGATCGGGCCTGGAAGCACTCCCGTGTCGGCCCTGATCGCCGCCGCCTTTCCCAGCGCCTCGGCCGCCTCGCGGTGCCGCCCGGACAGGTTCAGCGCACCGGCCAGGCCCTCCAGGGAACCGGCCAGGTCACGCGGCGACTCCAACCTGATCGCGACGGCGAGCGCGTCCCGCTGGTAGGTCACGGCCGTGGCCACGTCACCGCGCGCCTCCGCGACCTGCCCGAGCGCGATCTGGATCAGCGGCAGGTACAGCGGCGGGAAGTCCTCGGGCGACACGGCGCGGAGCATTCCCTCGAAGCGGTCCTGCGCGTCGTCCAGCCGCCCGTCGGCGAGCGCCACCAGACCGAGCCCGAGATCGGCGAACGTGACGGCCGAGGCGTGCCCCTGCTCCACGGCCACCCGCATCGCGCGGCCGAAGAGCCGCCGCGCGGACGGTTGGTCGCCGCGCAGGTGGGCGATCCAGCCGCGCCACGCCATCCGGGACGCGACGTCCGGCCACATGTGCAGCTCCTCGGCCATCCGCTGGCCGTCCCGCTGGAGCCGTTCCGCCCGGTCGTAGTCGCCGGTCAGCTCCGCCAGCGCGCCGAGCCCCTCGATCGCCTGGAGCCGTCCCCACCGGTCGCCGGTCTCGCCGAACAACCGGTCCGCCCGCTCGGCGTCGCGGCGCATCGCGGCCGGGTCGCCGTGGGCGTGGCCGTGCATCGCCCGCAGCGCCAGGGCCGCCGCCTCGCCCCAGCGGTCGCCGCACGCGCGGAACCCGGTGAGCGCCTCCTCCAGCGTCACCGCGGCCTCCGCGACGTCGTCCGTCTGGAAGTAGGCCAACGTCAAGAACCAGCGCGCCCAGGCCCGCGTACCGGCGGCGCCGGTCGCGTCGACGCGCCGCAGCGCCTCGTCGCGGGCGGCCGCCGCCCGGTCCCCGTCGACGCCCTTCAGGGCGGCCAGCCCCGCCCGCCATGTCAACGCCTCCGCCAGGACGCCGGGCGACGCGCCGTCGAGCGCCAGCGCCATGTCCAGCGAACGCAGCGCCTCGGTCAGCCTGCCGCGCAGGAACCAGTACCAGGCCAGCGCGTCGACCAGCCGCAACGCGTCGTCCGCCGCACCGTCGGAGACGGCCGCGTCCAGCGCGGCGCGCAGGTTGGCGGTCTCGGTGTCGAGGATGCGCAGCCAGCGGGTCTGGTCGTGACCGCGCAGCCGGCGCGCGGCGCGTTCGGCCAGGTCGATGTAGTGGCTGCTGTGCGCCCGCCGGACGCGCGCCTCCTCCCCCGCCTCGGCGAGCCGCTCGGCGGCGTACGCGGCCACCGACTCCAGCAGCCGGTACCGCGGGCCCTCGCCCGGACGCTCCGTCATGACGACCAGGGAACGGTCGACCAGTTGGACCAGCAGGTCCAGGACCTCCGTCTCGGGGACGGACCCGCCACCGCACACCGCCTCGGCGGACTCCAGCGCGCAGCCGTCGGCGTGGACCGACAGCCGCCGCAGGACGGCCCGTTCCGGCCCGCTCAGCAGATCCCAGCTCCAGTCGATCACCGCGGTGAGGGTCCGTTGCCGGGCGGGCGCGCCGCGGTTCCCAGACGACAGCACCCGGAACCGGTCGTCCAGCCGGGAGACGAGGCCCTCGACGCCGAGCGCCCGCACCTTGGTCGCGGCCAGTTCCAGGGCGAGCGGGAGCCCGTCCAGCCGCCGGCACAGCTCCGCGACCGGCCCGGACGTCGTGTCGTCGAGCCGGAACCCGCGCGAGGCCGCCTCCGCCCGCGCCGCGAACAGCCGGACCGCGCTCGACGCCGCCGGGTCGTCGCCGTCGCCGGGCACCTCCAGCGGCGGGACTGCCCACACGACCTCCCCGGGCAGCCCGAGCGGCTCCCGGCTCGTCGCGAGGATCCGCACGCCCGGCACCCGGTGCAACAGCCTGTCCACCAGTTCGGCGGCCTGGTCGATCACGTGCTCGCAGTTGTCCAGGACGAGCAGCAACCGGCGGGCGCCGAGCGCCGCCGCGAGCCGGTCCAGCGCGGCCTCGGGCGCGCCCGGCGCGTCCCGGATGTCGAGGATCGCCGTGACGGCCTCGGCCAGATCGGGGAGCGTCGAGCGTTCGAACCCGGCCAGCTCCGCCATCCGGACGCCGTCGCCGAAGGCGTCCACCAACCCTGCGGCCACCTCCACCGCCAGCCTGGTCTTGCCGACCCCGCCCGGCCCGGTCAGCGTGACGAGCCGGTCGGTGCCGATCCTCGCCCGGACCCGCCGGACGGCCTGGTCGCGTCCGATCAGCTCGGTCGCCGGGACGGGAAGGTTCGACCGCGGCCCCGGTTCGCGCCGGGTCGGCGCGTCCAGCGCGGGATCCTGCCGGAGGATGGCGCGTTGCAGATCGGACAGCGCGGCGCCGGGGTCGAGGCCCAGCTCGTCGGCGAGCGACGTCCGGTAGCGCTCGAATCCCTCCAGCGCCTCGTTCTGCCGTCCCGCCCGGTACAGCGCCAGCATGTGCGCGGCCCGTAGCCGCTCGCGCAGCGGATGCTCGCCGACCACGTCACCGAGTTCTCCGGCCAGCGCCCCGTGCTCGCCCAGCAGCAGCCGCGTCTCGGCGTGCTCCTCCAGTGCGGTGAGCCGCAGCTCTTCGAGCCGCGCGGCGGCCGCACGCGTGAACGGCTCGTCCGCGAGGTCGGCGAACGCGGGACCGCGCCACAGCCCGAGCGCCTCGGCCAGCAGCGCCGCGCGCTCCTTCGGCTCGCCCGCCTCGCGCGCCCCCTCCACCAGGAGCTGGAACCGCCGGGCGTCGACGCGGGCGTCGCCCGCGCCCAGCAGGTACCCGGCGGGACGCGACTCCACCAGCGCCCGCGCGCCCGGTTCCGCGTCCTCCAGCACCCGGCGGAGCTGCGACACCTTCGCCGACAGCGAGCCCATCGGGTTCCCCGGCAGCGCCTCGCCCCACAGGTCGTCGATCAGGCGGTCGGCGGGAACCGGACGTCCCTCGTGCACGAGGAGGTCGGCGAGCAGCGCGCGGACCTTCAGTCCGGGCACCGGAACGAGCCCGCCGTCATCGGTCCACACGGCGAGCGGTCCGAGCACTCCGAAACGCACAGCACGACCCTAGCCGCGCCCGCCACGGGAAAGGACCGTAAGGATCCCGTAAACGGTCTGGCGCATCGTGGTTCCACGACGCCGGAAGGCGGACGATACGAAAGTTCGATGGGAGAGACCATGCGTAAGATCATCAGCTCGACGTACATCTCGCTGGACGGCGTCATCGAGGAGCCGCAGAACTGGACGTCGGCGTACTTCCAGGACGAGGCCGCCGCCTACGCCAAGGACCTGCTGTTCTCCTGCGACGCGATCCTCATGGGACGCCGGACGTTCGACGGCTTCTCGCAGGCGTGGCCCGCGATGGAGGAGGCGACCGGCGACTTCGGCGTCCGCATGAACACCCTCCCCCACTACGTGGTGTCCGACACGCTCAACAAGCCCGGCTGGGGCGACACCACGGTGATCCGCCGGGCCGACGCCGTCGCCGAGATCTCCAAGCTGAAGGAGCGGGACGGCCAGGACATCCTCCAGTACGGCTTCGGCCCGGTGTCGCGGACGCTCGTCGACAACGGCCTGCTGGACGAGCTGCGCCTGTGGATCCACCCGGTCATCGTCGGCACCGGCGACCCGCAGGAACTGCTCAACCGCGAAGACTTCTCCGCGTCGTTCGAGTTGGCCGGCACCGAGGTCTTCAAGACCGGCGTCATCGTCGCGACCTACCGTCCCGTCGCCGAGTAGGGGGACTCGCGATCAGCGCGGTGGGCGGTTCGGGAAGCTCAGCCCGCGGCACTCGCGAGCTGGTCGATGGCGCCCCGCAGGAGGTCGGGCGTGCGGGCGGGCGGTTCCGCCTGCACGCCGAGCCTGTTGAGGACGTCCCGGTACCGGGCGATGTCGGCGGGCCGGTCCGGGTAGAGGGCGCCGGCGAGCTGCTCCAGGTACACGACGTCGGGCAACTCCGGCTCGGCGAACCGCAGCAGCGTCACCGGGCCGCACTCGGCGGCGTGCCCGCCGGACGCGAACGGCAGGACCTGCACGGTGACGCTCGGCAGCCGTGCCATGTCGATCAGGAAGCGGATCTGCTCGGCCATCGTCTCGGCGCCGCCGACCACGCGGCGCAGCGCGGCCTCGTCGACGACCGCCCACAGCTTCAGCGGGTCGGGGCGGTCGAACACCCGGCGGCGGCGCATCCGCAGCTCGACCCGCCGCTCGATCTCGTCCGCGGACGCCTCCGGATGCCGCGCCGCGATGAGCGCGCGGGCGTAGTCGGGCGTCTGGAGCAGTTCGGGGACGTCCTGGACCTCGTACACGCGGGCGACCACGGCGCCCTGCTCCAGCCCGAGGTAGGGCTCGAACCAGCCGGGCACCAGGTCGCCGTACTCCTGCCACCAGCCGGGACGGTTGGCGAGGTCGACGAGCTCCAGCACCGGATCGCGGCGGCACGGGTCGGTGACGCCGTAGAGGGTCAGCAGGTCGGCGACGTCGCGTTCCTTGAAGCCGACACGGCCCAGCTCCATCCTGCTGATCTTCGAGTGGGAGCCGCGGATCTCGTAACCGGCGTCCTCGACGGAGATCTTCGCCAGCTCCCGGAAACGGCGCAGTTGCGTTCCGACCAGCATGCGCAGCACCGTCGGGCCCGCGGACCGGTATCCCTCCGCGGGGACGACGCGTTCCAGCGGGGAGCCCTCCGGGCCGTCGAGGAGGTCACTCGCGCCCGGTTCGCTCACGCCCGGTTCGCTCAGGCCCGGCTCACTCACGCCCAGCTCGCCTTCGTTCATCTCGTCACCGTTCGTCTCGCCCGCGCTCATGACGGTTTGCGTCCCACGGCGCAGAACTCGTCCACCTCGTCCGGCTCCTCGGACGTGGTGGGCGCGGCCCGCCAGCGCGTCACCGGGACGACGCCCGGCTCCAGCACCTCCAGGCCCTCGAAGAACCCGGCGATCATCTCCGGGGTGCGCAGGTAGTACGGGGTGTCGCTCGCCTGGTTCCACATCTTGATCGCCGCGTGGAACCGCTCTCCGGTGAGGACGTCGGTACTGTCGGCGACCGCCAGGTGACTGCCGGGCGCCAGCGCGCCGACCAAGCGGGCGACGATCGAGCGGGCCTCATCGTAGCGGGGAACGTGCCCGAGGATGTTCAGGAGCATGAGCGCGACGGGACGGTCCAGGTCGAGCGTCCGCGCGGCCCCGTCGAGGATGCGGTCCGGGTCGCGCAGGTCGGCCTCGATGTAGCTGGTGGCCCCCTCGGGGGTGCTGGTGAGCAACGCGCGTGCCTGGGTCAGGACGAGCGGGTCGTTGTCGACGTACACGACGTGGGCGTCCGGCGCGGCGCGCTGCGCGACCTCGTGGGTGTTGTCGACGGTCGGCAGCCCCGTCCCGATGTCGAGGAACTGCCGGATCCCCGCCTCGGCGGCGAGGTACCGGACGGCACGGGAGAGGAACGCCCGGGACTGCCGGGCGATGTCCACGATCTGCGGGTAGACGGCGACGAACCGGTCACCCGCGGCCCGGTCGGCCGGGTAGTTGTCCTTGCCTCCCAGCCAGTAGTTCCAGATGCGCGCGGACTGCGGCACCGTGCCGGGGTCCTGGGACGCCGGCGGCCCCTCGCCGCCCGCTGCGGGGTCTCCCATGGGACGCCTCCTCGGGAGCGCAACTACCTTTCTCGACGGAGAAGCTACTCGTAAATCACTGACTTGCCCACTGGCACGTTTGTCCTAGTTCGTACGGATCTACCGAGATGTACGCTGAACAACCGGCCCATACCCGTCGTGACCTGCCACGATACGGGTTCTCCAAAAAATCTTTGAAGAACTCGGGCCGCGATGTCGAATCCACCGACCCTTCTTCGACGCGTTCGATGAGAGGCCGGAGGGACCGGCCCACGACATACGAGGGAGCCCGCGATGCGGTTCATGCTGATGACGACGGACAACGGCTCGGCCGACCAGAAGCAGGACGAGTCCATGTTCGTGGAGATGGGCAAGTTCATCGAGGAGATGTCCAAGGCGGGGGTGCTGCTCGCGACCGGAGGGCTGGAGCCGGGCGGCACCCGCATCGTCTCGTCCGGCGGCAAGGTCACCGTCACCGACGGGCCGTTCGCCGAGGCCAAGGAGACGGTCGTCGGGTTCGCGCTGATCGAGGTCCGGAGCAGGGAAGAGGCCATCGAGCTGTCCAAGCGGTTCTGGGCGATCGTCGGCGATGGCGAGGGCGTGATCCAGCAGGTGTTCGGCCCGGGCGACCCCGTCCCCGGCAATTGAGCGCTTCTCGCGGGTGAAGCGGGCGCCGCACACCCGATGAGCTTGCGCGACGGCCGGTGCGGGTGCTCTCATCGGCGGCGTGGGGACATCGGACAGGTCCGGCGTGCACGCGAGCATCGACGCGGTGTGGCGGTTGGAGGCCGCCCGCATCATCGCGGGGCTCGCCCGGATGGTGCACGACATCGGGCTGGCCGAGGAACTCGCGCAGGACGCGCTGGTCGCCGCGCTCGAACAGTGGCCCGAGTCAGGCGTCCCGGACAACCCGGGCGCCTGGCTCATGGCCGTCGGCAAGCGCCGCGCCATCGACCGGCTGCGCCGCCGTCAACGCCTTGAGCACAGGCTGGAGGAGATCGGCCGCGACCTGGAGACCCGGCCCGCGCCGGAACCCGACGTCCCCGACGACGACCACATCGAGGACGACGTGCTCCGGCTCGTCTTCACCGCCTGCCATCCCGTCCTGTCGACCCAGGCCCGGGTGGCGCTGACGCTGCGCATGCTCGGCGGGCTCACCACCGGGGAGATCGCGCGGGCGTTCCTCACCTCGGAGTCGACCGTCGCGCAGCGGATCGTCCGGGCCAAGCGCACGCTGACGGACGCGGGCGTGCCGTTCGAGGTGCCCGAGGGGCCGGACCGCGCGGCCCGGCTGTCGTCCGTCCTGGAGGTCATCTACCTGATCTTCAACGAGGGCTACACCGCCACGGCCGGGAGCGACTGGGTGCGCACCGACCTGTGCCAGGACGCCCTGCGCCTCGGCCGGATCCTCGCCGAACTGGCGCCCGGCGAACCCGAGGTGCACGGGCTCGTGGCGTTGATGGAGATCCAGGCGTCCCGGACGCGGGCGCGCATCGGACCGTCCGGCGAGCCCGTCCCGCTGCCGGAGCAGGACCGCGGCCTCTGGGACCGCCTCCTCATCCACCGCGGGTTCGCGGCGCTGCTGCGCGCCAAGGCGCTCGGTGAACCGCTCGGTCCCTACGTGTTGCAGGCGGCGATCGCCGCGTCCCACGCGCAGGCCCGCACCGCCGAGGACACCGACTGGACGCAGATCGCGTCGCTCTACGAGGTTCTCGCGAGCGTCGCCCCGTCCCCCGTCGTGGATCTGAACCGTGCGGTCGCGGTCGGCAGGGCGCACGGCCCGGCCCGGGGTCTCGAACTCGTCGACACGCTGGTGGACGAGCCGTCCCTGCGCGGCTACCACCTGCTGCCGAGCGTCCGCGGCGACCTGCTCGCCCGCCTCGGACGCACCGCCGAGGCCAGGGCGGAGTTCGAACGCGCCGCGGAACTGACCCACAACGAGCCCGAACGCCGGGCCCTCCTCGACCGCGCCGCCGCCCTGGGCTGATCTCCCGCGGGTTGCCCCGGATACCGGGCATGACAGGGCCCAACTTAGGGTTCGGTACTGATGCGGGCCGTAGACGGAGGGAAATGCCAGTGATCGAACTTTCGGACGTCCAGGCGGCCGCCGCACGCGTCGCGGACCGGATCCGCCGCACGCCGGTGGTCGCGGTGGACCCCGCGCCCCTCGCGCCCGCCGCGCGCATGTGGCTGAAGCTGGAGCTGACCCAGCACACCGGGTCCTTCAAGGCGCGCGGCGCGTTCAACCACGTCCTCGCCGCGCGGGCCGAGGGGCGCCTGCCGGACACCGGTATCGTCGCCGCCTCCGGAGGGAACGCGGGCCTCGCGTTCGCGTACGCGGCGGCGCAGGTGGGCGTTCCCGCGGAGGTGTACGTGCCGGAGACCGCGCCCGCCGTGAAGGTCGCCCGGCTGCGCGCGCTCGGCGCCACGGTCGTGCAGGTCGGTACCCGGTACGCCGAGGCGCAGGACGCCGCCACCAAGCGCGCCGCCGACACCGGTGCGCTGTTCTGCCACGCCTACGACCTCCCCGCGGTCTGCGCCGGTCAGGGAACGCTGGGCCTGGAACTCCTGGAACAGACCGGTGGGGAGATCGACACCGTCCTGGTGGCGGTCGGCGGCGGTGGGCTGATGGCGGGGATCGCCACCGCGCTCGCCGGCGCCGGTGACCGCGCTGGTGAGGGGCGGGCGCCGCGCGTCGTCGGGGTCGAGCCCGAACGCGTTCCGACCCTCGAACGCGCGCTGCACGCGGGACGCCCGGTCGACGTGGACGTCTCCGGCGTCGCCGCCGACTCGCTCGGCGCCACCCGCCTCGGCGACATCGCGTTCTCGGTCGCCTCCCGCACCGGGGTCCTCCCGGTCCTCGTCTCCGAGGAGGCGATCATCGAGGCGCGCCGGTTCGTGTGGGCCGAGTACCGCCTGGTCATCGAGCACGGCGCCGCCACCGCCGTCGCCGCGCTCCGCTCCGGCGCGTACCGGCCGGCCCCCGACGAACGGGTCGTGGTCCTGCTGTGCGGCGCCAACACCGACCCGTCCGACCTGGGCTGAAGGGCACCTCAACCGAGAAGGCGCAGCACCTGCAACGGCAGCACCCGGACCGGACGCTCCCGCCCCGGGGACTCGGTGACGGGCCTGCTGCCGCAGAGCGCCTCCACCACGTGCGCGCCCAGCGCGCTGTCGATCGGATGCGGGACGGGCACGCCGTTGGAGTCGAGCTTCGAATACCTCGCGAGGTTGGTGGTCAGGGAGATCTGCCGCGCCCCGCCCGCGGACGACAGCGACTGAGTTCCGGACCCGAAGACGGTGCCGTCGTGGCCCCAGAACGTCCCGCACGGCAGTTCGGTCGAGTAGAGCCCGAGACCGTAGTTCTTCAGCACGTTGCCGTCCGCGTCCTTGACGGGGACGGTGCGTCGCATCTGCGCCAGCGCGTCCTCGCCGATGAGTTCGCCGGTGAGGAGCCTGCGGTAGAAGCGGTTGAGGTCGTCCATCGTGGAGACCAGCGCGCCCGCCGTCCACGCCCAGCTCACGTCGTACGTGCTGTAGTCGCGGGGCGGTTCCACGTGCTGGTAGAGCGACTCGTACAACCGCGAGTGCGGGCCGGAGACGCGTGCGCGAGACGGGAAGTAGGTGTGCTTCAGCCCCGCCTTGCCGATGACGTTCCGGTCGATGTACCGCTCCGCGGTCGTGCCGGTCACCTTCTCCAGGAGCCGTCCAGCGATGACGTAGTTGGTGTTGGAGTAGGAGTAGCGCTCGCCCGGTTCACCGGTGCGCGGTGCCTGCATTCCCCAGGTGATGAGCTGCTCCGGGGTGAGGCGCCGGAACCGGTTCTCGTCCAGGCTCTCGGGCGAGAGGTCCGACAACGAGGGGAACGCCAGGAGCAGGTAGTCGCCGAGGCCGCTGGTGTGGTTGAGGAGCATCCGCACGGTGACCTGCTTGCCGTGCCGTCCGGGAAAGACGTCGGGCAGGTACCGGCCGACCGGTGCGTCGAGTTCGAGGCGGCCCTTCTCGACCTGTTGGAGGATCGCCGTCGCGACGAACGTCTTGGTGATGCTGCCGACACGCTGTCGCATGTCCGGCTTGACGGGTCGCCGTGTCTGGACGTCGGCGACACCGGACGCTCCGTTCCACGCGGTGCGCCCGTCCTGAGCGGCCGACCATGTCCCGTACATGCCCGCGTCGTGCGCGGCGTCCAAGGTGGCGCGCAGCTTCGCCGGGTCGAACGGCCCCGTCGGCGGACGCGCGAGCGCCACACCGGCGGGGGCCGCCGGTCCGGCATTGCCCTGTCCTACATTGCCCTGTCCTGCGTAGCCCTGTGCAGGATTGCCCTGTGCGGTGGCCGCCGCATGGGCGGGCGTCACCGTCAGCGCCAGTGTGACGACGACCGCGGCACCCCAAGCCGCGGCGATGTCGGCGAGCCGTCCCCGTAGGTCGAACCGCTTCGCCATGGTCCTCTTCTCCAGTTATGTGCACACCCACAGTGAGTTTCTCGGGGAGTCTCCTCGCTGTCATCCGACCCCGGAAGGAGATTTCTCACTCCTTCCGGACACGGCGCGGCCTTCGGGGGGCGGGCGGGTCAGCCGAGCAGGTCGGCCAGGGTCTCGCGGCGGGACGGATGCCGCAGCTTGTGCATGCCCTTGGACTCGATCTGCCGGATCCGTTCGCGGGTCACTCCGTAGACCTTGCCGACCTCTTCGAGCGTCTTCGGCTCGCCGCCCGCCAACCCGAACCGCATCGAGATGACGCCCGCCTCGCGTTCGGTGAGCGTCTCCAGCACGGCGTCGAGCCGTCCGCGCAGCATCGAGGACGCGACGACGTCGGCGGGGTCGCCGCCGTCCGGGTCCTCGATGACGTCGCCGAGCTCGCCGTCGCCGTCCTCGCCGAGCGGGGTGTGCAGGGACAGCGGCTCACGGGCCTGCCTGCGCAACCACTCGACCTTCTCCGGCGTGACGTCGAGCTCGACGGCCAGTTCCTGCGACGTCGGCTCCCGGCCGAGGTCCTGCATCATGCGCCGCCGGACACGCGTCATCCGGTTCAGGACCTCGACGACGTGCACGGGGATGCGGATCGTGCGACTCTGGTCGGCCAGCGCGCGGCTGATCGCCTGCTTGATCCACCAGACGGCGTAGGTGGAGAACTTCAGACCGCGCCGGTACTCGAACTTCTCCACGGCGCGGATCAGCCCGAGGTTGCCCTCCTGGACGAGGTCGCCCAGCGGCAGTCCGTGGCCCATGTAGCGCTTGGCGAGCGAGACGACGAGGCGGAGGTTCGCCTCGACCATGTGCTCCTTGGCGCGCTGGCCGTCGGCGGCGATCCATTCCAGGTCCGCGCGGTCCTGGAGGCTGAGGTCGTCACCGAGGGTCTCCAGGCGCTCGCGGGCGAACAGCCCGGCCTCGATGCGTTTGGCGAGGTCGACCTCCTGCTCGGCGGTGAGCAGCGCGGTGCGACCGATGCGGGAGAGATAGTCCTTCATCGGGTCGACGACGTTCACGGTCGTGCGCTCGACGCGCGCACGAGCGGGCGCGCCGCCCGCGGGCGCGCGGTTCACGGTCGCACGGGGGGGCACGCTGGGCGCGTCGCTGGCGTTCAGGGCGGTGTCCTTTGTTCGTCCGGCCGGGAGGGAACGGGTCACCCGTTCTCAGTACCCGATCGTGGAACATCCTGAACCAGGCGACGCATTTCAGCTTTGGACGACGAGAAGAAGATCCCCCGCCTGAACCGGGGTCGTCCCGGGTACGGCGAGGCGGACGACGACGCCGGACACGGGCGCGGTGATGGCGGCCTCCATCTTCATCGCCTCGATGGTGGCGACCACGTCCCCGGCGGCGACCTCGTCGCCCTTGGACACGCGGAGCGTCACGGAACCGTCGAACGGCGCGGCGACATGGCCGGGCTCGTCCGGGTCGGCCCGCTCGACCGGCGGCACGTCCGACACCACGGACTTGTCGCGGACGGAGAGCGTGCGGAGCTGGCCGTTCACCGTGCAGATGACCTGCCGCACCCCCGCCTCGTCGATGTCGCCGACCGCTTCCAGCCCGGCCAGCACGCGTACACCGGGTTCGAGGTCGAACACGACCTCGTGCCCCGCGCGGAGCCCGTAGAGGAACGGGCCCGTGGGAAGGACGGACAGGTCTCCGTAGGCGGCTCGGGCCTCGCGGTAGTCCTTCGCGGGACCGGGGAACAGAAGGCGGTCGAGGGTGTCGCGGACCTCGGGGCCGTGCAGGGCCTTCTCTTCCGCGCCGTCCAGTTCGGCGCGGGCCGGCGTGTACTGGCGTCCGGCGAGGGCCTTGGTGCGGAACGGCTCGGGCCATCCGCCCGGAGGGTCGCCGAGTTCGCCGTTCAGGAAACCGATGACGCTGTCGGGAATGTCGTAGCGCTCCGGGTTCTCGGCGAAGTCGGCGGGGTCGGCGCCCGCGGCGACCAGGTGCAGCGCCAGGTCACCGACGACCTTGCTGGACGGGGTGACCTTCACGAGCCGTCCGAGGATCGCGTCGGCCGCCGCGTACAGACGCTCGATCTCCTCGAAACGGTCGCCGAGCCCGAGCGCCACGGCCTGCTGCCGAAGGTTCGACAACTGCCCGCCCGGGATCTCGTGCTGGTAGACGCGGCCGGTCGGCGACGGGAGCCCCATCTCGAACGGCGCGTACAGCTTCCGGACGGCCTCCCAGTACGGCTCCATGACGGTCAGCGCGTCCAGGTCGATCCCGGTGGCGTGGTCGGTGGAGTCGGTCGCGGCGACGATCGCCTGGAGTGGCGGCTGGCTGGTGGTGCCGGAGAGCGGCGCGGCGGCTCCGTCCACCGCGTCGACACCGGCTTCGATGGCGGCGATGTAGGTGCCGATCTGGCCACCGGCCGTGTCGTGGGTGTGCAGATGGACGGGCAGGTCGAAACGCTCACGGAGGGCCTTGACGAGCGTGCGGGCGGCCGGTGCGCGGAGCAGTCCCGCCATGTCCTTGACGCACAGGATGTGGACGCCCGACTCGACGAGTTCCTCCGCGAGGCGCAGGTAGTAGTCGAGCGTGTAGAGCCGCTCGTTCGGTGACGACAGGTCGCCTGTGTAGCAGAGGGTTCCTTCGACGAGCGCGTGTGTTTGCAGTGCGGCGTCGATGGCCGGACGCATCCGTTCGACGTCGTTCAGCGCGTCGAACACACGGAAGATGTCGACACCGGTAGTGGCCGCCTCCTTGACGAAGGCACGCGCCACCGAGTCGGGGTACGGGGTGTACCCGACGGTGTTACGGCCGCGCAGGAGCATCTGGATGCACAGGTTAGGAGCGGCGTCACGGATCGCGGCCAGTCTGTCCCAGGGCGACTCGCCGAGGAAGCGAAGCGCGACGTCGTACGTCGCGCCGCCCCACGCCTCGATGGAGAGAAGCTGCGGGGTCATGCGCGCGAGGTAGGGCGCGGCGGCGAGCAGGTCGTAGGTGCGTACCCGGGTGGCGAGGAGCGACTGGTGCGCGTCCCGGAAGGTGGTGTCGGTGACGGCCAGGGCGCTCTGGGACCGGAGCCGCTCGGCGAACGCGCGGGGGCCGAGCGTCAACAGCCGGTCTCGTGAACCTGTGGGGAACGGGCCGTCGAGGGAGAGGGGCGGCAGCTTCGTCGCCGGGTCCAGATGGGTGGGCGCGTCGCCGTGCGGCTTGTTGACCGTCACGTCCGCCAGGTACCGGACGAGTCGTGTCGCGCGGTCACCGCTCGACCGTGCCGTGAGCAGCTCGGGATGGTCGGCGATGTAGGACGTCGTGACGCCGCCCGCGCGGAAGTCCGGCTCGTCGAGCAGGGCACGCAGGAACGGGATGTTCGACGCGACGCCCCGGATGCGGAACTCCGCGGCGGCCCGCCGCGCCCTGCCGACGGCCTCCTCGAACGTCCGTCCGCGGCAGGTCAGCTTGACCAGCAGCGAGTCGAAGTGCGGGGAGATGATCGCGCCGCCGTACGCGGTGCCCGTGTCCAGGCGCACGCCCGCGCCGCCGGGCGACCGGTACGCCGAGATCTTGCCCGTGTCGGGACGGAAGCCGTTCGCCGGGTCCTCGGTGGTGATGCGGCACTGGACGGCGAACCCGCTGACCGTGACCTCGTCCTGCGCGATGCTTAGGTCGGCGAGCGTCTCACCGCCCGCGATGCGCAACTGGCTCTGCACGAGATCGACCCCGGTGACCTCCTCGGTCACGGTGTGCTCGACCTGGATGCGCGGGTTCATCTCGATGAAGACGTGCTCGCCTTGTTCGTCCACGAGGAACTCGACGGTGCCGGCGTTCACGTATCCGATCTCGCGGGCGAACTTCACCGCGTCCTCGCAGAGCCGCCGCGCCACGTGCGGGTCCAGCCTCGGCGCCGGGGCGATCTCCACCACCTTCTGGTGGCGGCGCTGCACCGAGCAGTCCCGTTCGCGCAGGTGGACGATGTGCCCGGCGCCGTCGGCGAGGATCTGCACCTCGATGTGGCGCGGGCGGTCCACCGCCTGTTCCAGGAACACCGTCGGGTCGCCGAACGCGCTCTGCGCCTCGCGCCGCGCGGTGTCGACGGCCGCCTCAAGGTCCGCGCGGTGGTCGACGCGGCGCAGCCCGCGCCCGCCGCCGCCCGCCGCGGCCTTCACGAACAGCGGGAACCCGACCTCGTCGGCCGCCGCGAGTTCCCCGCCCGGCTCGGGCGTCGCCGACCGCAGCACCGGCAGGCCCGCGCGCCGCGCCGCCGCGACCGCCTCGATCTTGTTGCCCGCGAGGCTGAGCACCGACGACGGCGGGCCCACGAACGTGATCCCGTTGCGCTCGCACGCCTCCGCCAGCTCCGGGCTCTCCGACAGGAACCCGTATCCGGGGTACACGGCGTCGGCGCCGACCCGCAGCGCGGTCTCCACGATGCCGTCGACGTCCAGGTAGGCGCGGACGGGATGGCCGTGCTCACCGATCTCGTACGCCTCGTCCGCCTTCTGCCGGTGCAGGGACAGCCGGTCCTCGTGCGCGTAGACGGCGACGCTGGCGATGCCGAGTTCGTAGGCCGCGCGGAAGGCGCGGACGGCGATCTCGCCACGGTTGGCGACGAGCAGCTTCGTGATCACGTGACTCTCCAGGAGACGGCGACGCGGAGGTCCGTCCGCGCCCGCCGGAGTTCGCGGGAGCGCGCCGCACCGCGGCGGAACGGACCGTGGGGACGGTCCCGGTGTACGTACCCAGTTGAGCGGTCGCGGCAGCCTGGAACCCGCACGAGATCGTCAGCATTGCTTCGGAATTCCGCTAAGAAGGAAGATCTTGCGATTTTTCGTTGACGTCGGCGGCCGTCCGTTCTCGTCGATAAGGTGTCCGGCCAGGCTCGCTGTGATCAGGGGGGGACGGCCGTGCGGCTGCCGGAACAGCTGGAACTTCTCGTGTCCGACGAACCCGTCATCGACCTGTACGCCGCCGGGCCGTGGCGCGTACCGGACGGCCTGTACGAGGAGATCCGGGACCGTGTCGACGCCCTCGTCAAGGACCCCCGCTGCGTTGCGCTGACGACGGACCGGCACGCGATGATGACCAACCCCGCGCCACTGGTCGCCGCCGAGATGATCAGCACCCTCGCCTACCTGCCCGGTGCCGCCGCCGTCTACTCCGGAACCTTCAGTCACCTGTACAGCGAGCTATTCAGGCGCTACCTGGACGGACCGGCGGACACCGATCACAGCAGGGACGGTTGGAGCGCTCTATCGGGCGAGTTCCGCGCGTTCGAGTGGCTGGAGGACTGCGGCGACCAGGACTTGGCGCTGACCCTGGCGCGCGAGTCGCTCGGCGTCTTCGAGGGCCTGGAACCCTTCGAGTCCCGCCGCCGGGCTCTGGTGGAGCTGTACGAGAACCCCCCGCCCGGCGACTGGCTCAAGCTTCCGCTGGACCAGCGACGGGACCTGTGGGCGGCGCGGGCGAGCGACGACGTCGTCGCCGCGCTGCCCGAACTGGCCGGGCCCATCGGCCACCTGGAATGGGTGTGCTCGGGTCTGCTGCCCGTCCACGAACACCTGCGCCAGGTCGCCCCCCACCGCGAGACCGCCGACGACCTGCTCGTGCGCCTGCTGCTCCAGGCCGGTCTGGAGCAGGTGCCCGCCGAACTGTCCGTCGTCCTCACCGAGGACCGGTACGGCGAACTGCTCGGACGGTTCGAGGACGCACGCGACTCCTTCGACCGGGAAGCGTGGTCGCTGGACGAGTGGGCCTGGCTCGCCCGTGCCGTCGGCGCCGGTGCCGTCGACGCCTGCCGCGGCTGGCTCGACATGGCGATGCGCTTCACCGGCGCCGTCCAGGGACTTCCCGGTCCGCCGGTCGGCCCCGACCGGGTATGGATCCCGATCCAGGGGTTCCAGGAGGACGTCCGGCGGCTGTTCGCCCCGCGCCGCCGGATCGTCAACCCGCTCGCCGCGAACCTCGGCGCGTCCCGGTCCCGCCCGCGCGGCGCCCGCGGCCGGACGAAGGTGGAGACCGGGCTGATCGGCCAGCCGGAGGTCGTCGCCGCGCTGGAGGACATCGCCAACGGGCCGGGACCGGTCCGGCTGATGATCGTCGGTCCGGACGGCACCGGCAAGCGCGACGCGGCCCAGGAGATCGTCCAGCTCGTCCAGCGGCACGGCATCACCGACCCGCCCCTGTGGCTGTCCGACGACTTCTTCGCCGGCAAGGAGATCTCGGCCGCCACGTCGCAGCTGTACAGCGAGGCCCGCGACAGCGACGGGGTCCGGCTCATGGTCATCGACGGTCTCGACGACATCTCCAGGGACGAGCGCAGCGGCGAGGCCAGCCTCGAACAGCTGCACCGGGCGATCGACGTCCATGACGACCTGCACGTCGTGGTGTTGTGCGAGCCCGGCGGCGACGACCTGATCCGCGACCTCAACCCCGGGCTCGCGTTGCGGTTCCAGGTGGTCCGCACGCACCCGTTCACCGCCGAAGGGCACGCGGAACTGTTCAACCGGGCCGTCCAGCAGCGCGGGGCGCGTGCGCACAAGCGCGCCCTGACGGCCGCCGGGCGGGTGCTCGCCGACGCGACGCCCGTCCGGAACCTGCGCAACGCCCGGCTCGCGCAGCGCCTCGCCGACATCGTCGTGGACTCGGTGCGCGAGCGGACCGAACCCGGCCAGGAACTGGTCGTCAGGCATTCCGACATCCCCGCGTCGTTCGACTCGCCCGGCGCCGACCCGATGGCCGAGCTGGAAGCCCTCACCGGCCTCGGCGCCGTCAAGCACGAGATCGAGCTGATCGTCGCCGGCGCGAAGGCCGCGAAGCTGCGCCGGGACGCGGGGCTGCCCGCCGCCGACGCGCCCGCCAGGCACACCGTGTTCACCGGCAGCCCCGGCACCGGCAAGACCGTCGTCGCCCGGCTGCTCGCCCGCGTCCTCAAGGACCTCGGCGTGCTCTCGTCCGGGCATCTGGTCGAGGCGTCCCGGTCCTCGCTCGTCGGCACCTACATCGGCGAGACCGCCGTGAAGACGCGGAGCGTGGCGCGGCGCGCCGTCGGCGGCGTCCTGTTCATCGACGAGGCGTACTCGCTGGTCCAGGAGGGCGTGGACGAGGACTACGGTCCCGAGGCCATCGCCGAGCTGCTGAAGTTCATGGAGGGCCACCGCGACGACTTCGTCGTCGTCATCGCGGGCTACGAGCGCGAGATGCAGCGGTTCATGGCGTCCAACCCCGGTCTCGCGTCGCGGTTCCCCAGCACGGTCCGCTTCCCCGACTTCACCGACGCCGAGCTCATCGAGATCTTCGAGGCGCGGGCCGCGGCCACCGGGCTGCGCCCGGAGGCGGGCGTGCGGGACCGGGTCGCCGAACTCCTGCGCCGCGCGCCCCGCGGTCGCTCCTTCGGCAACGCCCGCGCCATGCGCAACCTGTGCGAGCGCGCGACGGCCCTCCAGGCCCGCCGCGTGACCGCGCTGACCGACCCCACCCCGGAGGACCTTTCGGCGCTGCTTCCCGAGGACGTCCCGGACACGCTCTCCGGCGCCGCCCGCGTCCGGCCCGTCACCGACCCGCTCGCCGAACTGGACGCCCTCGTCGGCCTCACGGACGTCAAGCAGGAGGTGCGACGGCTCGCGGCCGAGGTCCGCGCCGCCGACCTGCGCCGCTCGGCCGGGCAGCCGGTCGGCGCGCCGACCCGGCACATGGTGTTCACCGGCAACCCGGGGACGGCCAAGACGACCGTCGCCCGTCTCGTCGCCGCCGTGTACGCCGACCTCGGCCTGCTCTCGTCCGGGCACCTTGTCGAGGTCTCCCGCGCGGATCTCGTCGGGTCCTACACCGGTCAGACGGCCCCGCGCGTGCGGGCCGCGGTCGAGCAGGCCCTTGGGGGTGTCCTGTTCATCGACGAGGCGTACTCCCTGACCGGCGACGCCTACACGCAGGAGGCCGTGGCCACGCTCGTCCAGCTCATGGAGGAGTACCGCGGTGACCTGGTCGTCATCGCGGCGGGCTACGAGCGGGAGATGAACGCCTTCCTCGCCGCCAACTCCGGACTCGAATCCCGGTTCCCGAAGCGCATCGCCTTCCCCGACTACTCCGACGACGAGTTGGTCGAGATCTTCAGCCGCCTAGCCGGCGCGGAGGGCCTCACCCTCGCCGCGGACGTGCCGGCGCGGCTGCGCGGCCTGCTCCGGGACGTGCCGCGCGGGCCGTCCTTCGGCAACGGGCGACTCATCCGCAACCTCCTCGACCGCGCCGTCGCCGCGCAGTCCGAACGCCTCGCCACGTCGTCGGACGCGGACGAACTCCGCACCCTGAAGGCCGAGGACCTGCACATGACCGGGCCGGAGTCCCCGAAGGCACCGGGCATGTACCTCTGACCGGCACCGCCGTTCGCGCCGGTCGCCGCCACGGCGGCGGCCGGTTCCACACGGCGCCCAATTGGAACGATCACTCGGAATAGCCCAAAAGACCTTGCGGTTGCAACCAACGTGCGAGATCCGGTCGGCCGGGTAGCACTCAGGTCCAGCCCCCATGGAGGTCAACCGTGCCGAGCAGCATTCCGAGGACCCGCCCCCACTCCCCCCGCGACCGGATGAAGACCACCTCGCTCCGTGCCCTGGTGGTCGCCGCGCGCCTGGAACAGAACCATGCACAGGAGGGTCCGCCGGGCAAAGCAGACGGCCGGGCGGAACGCGGCACCCGACGCCCCAGCCCCGACCCGGCCTGACCCACCACCACGACCCCACCGCCACCGCGGGCACCGCAATCCCGTCCGGTGGCGTCGGTACGCCCGGCAGGCGTCAACGAGGTTCGGAGTTCGGCGTGTCGAAGGCGGCGTGGACGGCGGCGCGTGTGCGTACCGGTCCCACGTTCTCGACCATCGCGGTGAGATGCTCCGCGCCGAGGGCGGCCAGTAGGGCGTGTGCCAGCGCCTCCGCGTCGGGCACGGTCTCGTCCAGCAGAATCGTCAGGTGCCGGTGCCAGAAGCCGTAGGCGCCGATGCGGTAGCGCGCGCCCGGCGAGGCCGTCTCCGACATGCGGACCAGGGACAGGTGGTCCAGCACGTAGTCCAGGTAGGCGTCGACGAAGGCGTGCAGGCGTTCGGACGGCCGGACGGCCGTGTCCGCGCCGCCGGGGCCGAGGGGGGCCGGGCCGGACAGGATCGCGTTCTGCAGGTCGCGTTCGCGCTCGTTCAGGAGGGCCGCGGCCAGGCCCGCCTTGTCGCCGAACCGGCGGAAGAGGGTTCCCTTGCCGACGCCCGCGGCCGCGGCGATCGCGTCCATCGAGACCGACTCGACGCCATGGCGGGCGAAGAGCGCGGCGGCGGCTTCGAGGACCTTGACCCGGTTGCGCGCGGCGTCCGCCCGCTCCCGGGGCGGCGGCGTCCGCATCAGTTCCAGGTCGACGCGTCTCCCACCGGCCGGACCACGGTCCATGGACATCCCCTCCCCCATATACGGACTGTAGTCCTTTTAGCGTCGCGGTACCACCCTGGTGATCAACCGCCGTGCAAAGCACATATCATCATCTGGCCTAGGCTGGTGCACTGCCGATCAGCCGAAGGCGACGGGAAGCGAGTGGTGTGACGGACAGGACGATGCCGGACGCCCTGCCGCTGCGGTCGGGCGATCCGACCCGGTTGGGCGGGTACGAGATCCTGGGCCGCCTCGGCGAGGGCGGGCAGGGATCGGTGTTCCTGGGCCGTCCGGCCAGTGAGACCGAATTCCGTCCGGCCGATGACCCCGCCGGGGACTATGTCGCCATCAAGTTGTTGCACGGCGGTCTCGCCGGTGAGGACGCCGCCCGGGCACGCTTCGTCCGGGAACTCGAAGTCGCCAAGCGCGTGGCGCGGTTCTGCACGGCCCAGGTCATCGACGCCGACGTCGCCGGTGACCGGCCCTACATCGTCAGCGAGTACGTCCGCGGCCTGTCCCTTCACCAGGTGGTGCGCACGGACGGCCCCCGCACGGGCGGCGCTCTCGAACGGCTCGCCATCAGCACCCTGACCGCGCTCACGGCGATCCACCAGGCCGGGATCGTCCACCGCGACTTCAAACCCCACAACGTGGTGATGGGCCCGGACGGGCCCCGCGTCATCGACTTCGGTGTGGCGCGCGCCCTGGACGCCGCCGGCGAGACGCAGAACGTCGGCACGCCCGCCTACATGGCGCCCGAGCATTTCACCGGCGGCCAGGTCAGCACGGCGTCGGACATGTTCGCCTGGGGCTCGACCATGACCTTCGCCGCCACGGGACGTCCCGCCTTCGGCAACGACGAGATGGCCATGGTCATGCACCGGATCCTGACCGGTGAACCGGATCTCGGCGACCTGTCGGGGCCGATGCGCGACCTGGTCGCGGCGTGCCTGGCGAAGGATCCCGCGCTCCGTCCGACGGCGCGGGAGGCCCAGGAGCGTCTCGTCGGCGCGGCCAGCGGCATGTCCGCGTCCGCGACCCCCGTGTCCGCTCCGCCCGTGCAGCCGCTGCCCGCCTTCCCGGCGATGTCCCAGCACACCCCTCCGGCTTCGACGGGCCCGCGGGCCGATTCGGTCCTGCCGTCCGACCGCGTCACGGACCCCACGGGCCCCCGGCACAGGACGGCACCGCACCCCCATCCCTTCGCCGAGCAGCCGCCGCCCCAGGGACCCGGCGGGTACGCGCAGGGCACGCCGTCCCCTGGTCCTGGGAGGGGCGACGGGAGGCGCGGACGGCTCATCCCGGTCGCGGCGGCCGCGGCGGTGGCGGCCGTCATCGCGGGCGGTGCCGTCTGGGCGGCGACGAGCGCCGGTGCCGGCGACGGCAAGGACCAGCGGGCGGCGTCCGGCGACGACCAGGGGGCCCGGGGCGGCCCCGGGACCGTGGCGAGCCCCGGCGGCGAGGCCCGGAACCCGGCGGACACCAAGCCCGGACAACCGAACGGCACCCGGAGCCGGAACCCCGCGAACCCGAACTCGTCCAAGAAGCCGGGCACGCCACAGGACGGCGGCTCCACACCGTCGAGAGGCGGCGGAGGCGGCGGCACGGCCCCCAAGGAGCCGGCGAACAAGTACAGCCCGCAGCAGGTCTGCAACAGCGGCGGCCATGGGAGCGGCTACTACGTGCAACGTTCGCTGGGCGTTCCCGGCGGCACCGCCTATCTGCTCTACAACAGCTCCACCTACAACTGCGCGGTCACGATCAAGACGCTGAAGGTGGGCACGAAATCACCGGTGTCGACGTGGATCCAGAAGAAGGGCGGCAGCAAGATCGCCGACAGCGGTTCGTTCGCCTGGTACGCGGGGCCGGTGTACGTGCAGGCGCCCGGCACGTGCGTCCGGTTCGGCGGTAACGGCGGTACCGCGCCCTACGGCAATTGCGGCTAGACACAGAAGGCGCACGCGCGGCGCGTGCCCTGAAACGAGAAGGCCACCCTCATTGCGGGTGGCCCTTGTTCGTCGGCGGACGGGTCGACATTCGGTTCACCGGGTCGACCCGTCGCCGTTCGGCTGACCGTCGGGCCGCTCGCCGAGGTAAGAACCTCGTTCTCCTGTAGCACGCTCGGGCGGCGGCCGTTCGCCGGTCATCGGCTTTCGTTGGCGGTCTTCAGTTACTGGATGCGATGAGATGGTCGAAGTCGCCGTCCTTGGCTCCAAGGATGAGCGCCTCGATCTCAGGGCGGGTGTAGATCAGAGCGGGACCGTCGGGATGACGGGAGTTTCGCATCGCCACCTGCCCGTCGGGCAGTTCGGCGATCTCAACACAGTTCCCCTGGGAATTGCTTCGCCGGGACTTCAGCCACCGGGCCCCGTGAAGGTTGGCGGCCGGCATCCCGTTGTCGTAGTCGGTTCGGAGCATCATGTCTCTCTGAGAAAATCACCGAGAAGCTCGACGGTGCTCTCCGGGGTCGCACTGTCGACGCACAGACGTTCCATCGCCTGCAGATAGGTGTCGACGTCGTCGCGCCTGTCCAGGTACATCGCGCCGGTGAGGTTCTCGACGTAAACCACGTCCGGCAGGTCCTGCTCGGGAAAGCGCAGGATCGTGAACGCGCCTCCCTCGGCGGCGTGGCCCCCGAACTTGAACGGCATGATCTGGATGGTGACGTTCGGCAGTTTCGACATCTCGATGAGGTGTTCGAACTGTCCCCGCATCACCTCCGGGCCTCCGATGGGACGCTTCAGCGCCCCCTCGTCCACCACCGCCCACAGGCGCGGTGCTTCCGGGCCCGTGAGTCGTTCCTGCCGTCGCAGGCGAAGTTCCACGCGTTGTTCGATCTGTTGTGCCGTGGCTCCGGCGTTGCCCAGGCGGATCACCGCTCGCGCATACCCCTCCGACTGCAGCAGTCCCGGGACGAACTGCAGTTCATACGTGCGGATCATCGCCGCCGACTCCTCCAGACCGACATAGGTCTGGAACCAGTTCGGCAACACGTCGTTGTACCGGTGCCACCATCCGGGGGTGTTGGCCTCCCGCGCAAGCTGTAGCAGCGCCTCGCGTTCAGTCGCGTCGCTGACGCCGTACAGCGAGAGCAGGTCGTCCACGTCTCGTTCTTTGAAGCTGACTCGCCCCAGCTCCAGGCGGCTGATCTTCGACTCCGACGCGCGGATGACGTAGCCGGCGTCCTGACGGGTCACGCCCTTCTGCTCACGCAGACGGCGAAGTTGTGACCCGAGCAGGATCCGGCGAACCGTCGACCCGCTTCCCGGCGTCTCTGGAGTCACGCCCAACCTCCCGGCTATTCGGCGGACAGCGAACCTAGTGTGTCACTGGCGTCTGTGTCCTGCGGCTACCTCCGATCACTTCCGTGGCGTCCGCGCCTCCCCGCACCCTCCCGGCGCAGATGCACGTGCATTGGGCCTTGCATTCGCACGCTACGATGCGCAGGATAACGCACGAGACTTCCGAGCACGGCTGCACAACGAGATCACTCTGCGGGGTCCGGTTGGAATGACGTCACGCCATGCGCACGACGACACGCGGTGGGAGCTCGGCCCCGTAGCGGGGCCGGCCGACCCGTACGACCGCGCCGCGCCGTCGGCCCCCGTCCCGGAGGCCTCCGACCTGCCGCCACGCCTGGACGCGGCCGTCAGGGAGCTGACCGAGCTGCGGGGCGCCACGGTCTCCTACACCGTCGAACCGGACCCGGAATCGGTCACCGCCGCCCGTCACTTCGCGGTGTCCCGCCTGCTCGAATGGCGGCTGCCGAACCTGGTCGACGACGTGGGCCTCGTCGTGTCCGAACTCGTCACGAACGCCCTGCGCCACAGCGGGGGGACGAGCGGTCGGCCGGGCGACGCCGTACACCACGAGGGCGTGTACGGCGACCCGGCCGACCCACTCGGCTCCGCGCCGTCGGCGATCAGGCTGCGGCTCGGCCTCGACACCCACTGGCTGCTCTGCGGAATCTTGGACGCGAGCCGTGCCGCGCCCCGCCGAAGGGAACCGGACTACATCGCCGAAACCGGGCGCGGCCTGCATCTCGTGGAGTCGTTCAGCGCCCGATGGGGGTGGCGCACGCTGCCGCGAGGCAAGGTGGTGTGGGCACTGTTCCACACCGCCTGAACCGGGGCGTAACGGCGGGCCACACGGGTAACAAGAAGTTCCCCACCCGGGTCATGAGGAGATGACCGGCAGAGAGGAGCATCGGTGGAGTTCGCCGTCGAGCACCGTGTCGAAAAGGGCCTCACGATCGTGAAGATCAACGGTGAGATCGACGTCTTCACCAGTCCTCGCCTGCGGGAAGCCCTGCTCGACATCATCGACAACGGCGGCTCCCACCTGGTCATCGACCTCGGCGAGGTCACCTTCCTCGACTCCACCGGCCTCGGCGTGCTGGTCGGCGTCTACCACCGGCTCCGCGCACGCGACGGCTCCATGTCGTTCATGGGCGTCAACGACCGGGTGCGCCGCGTCTTCCATGTCACCCAGCTCACCAAGATCTTCGTCCTGTACCGGTCACTGGACGACGCCATCGCCGCCCACGAGTCCGCCACCTCGTGAACGCCGGCCGCGCGGCCTCCTGACGCCACCTCCGTCGCGGCGTCTCCACTCGTCCGACCGTGGCCGCTCCGGTCACGCCGTCGCAGCCGGTCGCCGAAGTCATCCACAGTTCACGCGGACGCGCCCACGGCCGCGCCCACCCGGTACGGTGAAACCGAGATCAAGCCCGCCGCCTGGGCATGTCCCGCCGAGCGCGCGGTGCTGCAGCCGACCCATCGAACGGACGGGAGCGCTCCGTGGCAGAACAGCCGCTGCATGAGCACACGCTCGGCAATGGCCTCCGGGTGGTGGTCTGCGAAGACCATGTCGTACCACTGGCCGCCGTGAACATCTGGTACGGGGTGGGCTCGCGGCACGAGCGGGCCGGCCGCACCGGCCTCGCCCACCTCTTCGAACACCTGATGTTCCAGGGCTCGGCGAACGTCGCGGAAGGCGAACACGCGGCGCTGCTGGAGAGCGCGGGCGCCGCGTTCAACGCCAGCACGTCCTTTGAACGCACCAATTACTACGAGACGGTCCCGGTCAGCCATCTGGAGCTGGCGCTGTGGCTGGAGGCCGACCGGATGGGCACGCTGCCCGCCGCGCTCACCCAGGCCAACCTCGACAACCAGCGCGACGTGGTGAAGAACGAACGGCGCCAGCGCTACGACAACCAGCCCTACGGGACGGCGTTCGAGCGGCTGTGCGCGCTGACGTTCCCCGAGCGGCACCCGTACGCGCACACCCCGATCGGCTCCATGGAAGACCTGGACGCCACGACGCTCGACGACTGCGCCGACTTCTTCGCCACCTGGTACGCGCCGGGCAACGCCGTCCTGTCCGTCGTCGGCGACGTCGACCCGGAGAAGACCATCGCGGCGGTGGAGCGCTACTTCGGCGGCATTCCCACGGGCCCGGAGAAGCCTCCCGCCCGGTCCGGTGAGCTCGGCCCGCTGACCGGGGTCCGCGAGGAGCTGCTGGACGAGGACGTCCCGTCCCCCGCCTACTTCGCGATGTTCACCCTGCCCACCGACGGCGGCGACGACGTGGAGGCCGCCGAGCTGGCGGTCGAGATCCTCGGCGGCGGCTCCGGCTCCCGCCTGTACGACCGGATGGTGCGGCGCGACGAGATCGCCACCGAGGTGTGGGCGGGCGTGACCCGGTTGGCGTCCGGCCCGTCCCTCGCGATCGTGGACGCCGTCGGGCCGGAACCGGACAAGATCGCCGCCGTGCTGGACGAGGAACTCGAACGGTTCGCCGCCGAGGGCCCGGACGCCGACGAGACCGCCCGCGCCACCGCACAGGCCGAGCGCGGCTTCCTGGAGCAGACCGAGACCGTCACGGGGCTCGCCAACGCCCTGTCGCAGAACGCCACGCAGTTCGACGACCCGGCCCGCGTCTTCACCGCCCCCGGCCGCGCCGCCGCGGTAACCGCGGACGCGATCAAGGAGATGGCGGGCCGGTGGCTCGGGCCGGGCGCCCGCACCGCCCTGACCTACGGAGGCGCCTCGTGAGCACCGGACTGAACCTCCAGCCCCGTCCCGTCCCGGGGCCCGTCCCCGCGTGGGCGTTCCCGGCCGCCACCGCGGGCCGTGTTCCCGCCGGTCCCGGCACGCTTCGCTGCGACCTGCCCGGACGGCGCCTGGCCGCCGTCCGGCTCGTCCTGCACGCGGGCGCGGGCCGGGAACCGAACGACCTCGACGGCGTCGCCACCCTCGCGGCGCGCGCACTGCTGGAGGGCACCGAGCCCGGCGGCGGCACCGCCCTGACCGCCGCGTTCGAACGGCTCGGCGCCAGCCTGTACGCGTCCGCCGACCTGACCGCGCTGCGGATCGCGCTGGACGTCCCGGTGACGCGGCTCAACGAGGCCCTCGACCTGTTCTCCTCCGTGGTCCGGCGCCCCGCGCTGGACGACGCCGACGTCCGCCGTCTCGTCCGCGAGCGCCTGGAGGAGATCGCGCAGGAGGACGCCGACCCCGGCACCCGAGCCATGCGCGAGGTGCGCGCCGTGATGTTCCCGGCGCGGGCCCGCGCGTCCCGTCCCACCGGCGGCTCCCGCGCCTCGGTCGACGCGCTCCAGGGCTCCGACGTCCGCGACTTCTACGCCTCCGTGGTGCCCGCCGAGGCCACCGCGGTCGTCGCGGGCGATCTTTCAGGGGCGGACGCCGACGCGGCGCTCACGGCCGCCCTGACGGGCTGGGCGGGCACCGGTGGGCTGCCCACCGCCGACCGGATCATGCCCGAGTCGGCCGCCAGGATCGTCGTCGTCGACCGTCCCGGTTCCGTGCAGACCTACCTCGCCTTCGGGCACGGCGTCCCCGACCGTTCCCACCACGACTGGCCGTCACTGACGGTCGCCTCGCACGTCCTCGGCGGCGGCCTCACGTCCAGGCTCAACGCGGTGCTGCGCGAGGAGAAGGGCTACACCTACGGAATGCGGGCGGGCCTGCTGCGCATGCGGCACTGCGGGGTGTTCATCGCCCAGGGCGCCGTCCACACCGAGGTCACCGCCGACGCCGTCACGGACGCTCTGACCGAACTGCGCGGCATCGTCTCCCGGGGCATCGACGCCGACGAGCACGGCGCGTCCGTCCGCGCCCTCGCCGACCGCGCCCCGGCCGAGTACGAGACGGCCCGCGCCGTCGCCGCCGAACTCGCCGACGTGTCCGCCAGCGGCCTCGGCGCCGACTACCCCAGCGCCTACCTGGCCGCCGTCCGCGCCTCCACCCCCGACGGCGTCGTCCACGCCTACCGCGAACACATCGACCCGGAGGCCCTGACCGTCATCGCCGTCGGCGACGCCGCCCAAATCCGCGAACCCTTGGAAAAACTCGGCTACGCCCCGGTGACCATAACCGCCAAGGAGTAACTTCCCCCGCACCCTAAGAACGCTGCGACCACCCACACCGTCGCACAACCGCGAAAACCATTAGGCACCCCACGCAGCTCAGCTGCACACTTCGAGACGCGGTGAGCAGCCGAAACGTCGTGCGGTACACCCGCCCCGGCGACTTGAGCGTCGCCGGGGCGGGGACGGAAGACGGGCGTAGGCGGGGGGCGTTGCGCTGGGTGGGCGGGTGGCGAGTTGGGATGTCCTCGGGTGAAATGGGTGCGGGATCCGCTCGCGGGGTGAACCAGTGGCATGGTGGAGTGAGTCCCATATGTATGGGCCGGAATCCGTGACCGGGTGTCGCGGAAAGCCGTGCGCACGACTGGTGCGAGGAACGTCCTCGCCGTCGGGAGAAGGGAACGGCCGGTGTCCTACGGACAGATGGCAGGCGGCGGGCCGTCCGTCGACACGATCCTGTCGGAGCCGAACTGCAAACCCGGCGGCGTCGTGGCGGGCAAGGTGCACCTGCGCGGCGGTGCCGGACCGGTGGAGATCCGCCATGTGACGCTCGCGCTCATGCCGCGCATGCAGAACGGCTACGGCGGTGAGACGGCCGGACCCGAGGTGTACCGGGGCGCCCTTACTCGGGGGTTCCGCTTGGACGCCGCGCAGCAGCGCGACCTGTCGTTCTCCATTCCGCTGCCGTACGAGCTGCCGTTCACGACCGTGCTCGGCCACGAACTGCCCGGCTTCACCATCGGCATGTGCACGGAGGTCGACGCCAAGGGGCAGCCCGACCCGGGCGACATCGACCCGATCTCCGTGGAGCCGCTGGAGTCGCAGCAGTGGGTGCTCGCCGCGATCGCCCGGCTCGGCTTCCAGATCACCAACGTCACGTTCGAGTCGTCCAAGCTGAGGGGCGTCTCCCAGCAGCTTCCGTTCCACCAGGAGATCCATCTCAACCCGCCGTCCGCGTACGCGGGGCGGATCGAGAAGGTCGGGCTGAGCTTCGTCGCCAGCCCGCGCAGCATGGCCTTCGTGCTCCGCGCCGAGGACCGCAAGACCCCGACGGACGAGTCGTTCGGCGTCTTCCAGGTGTCGCACGCGGAGGCCGCCGAGACCGACTGGAACGCCAAGATCAACCAGTGGCTTAAGGCGGCGGTCGCGCTGCCGCGCTCGTCCCGTTCCGGCTCGGCCGGCGGCGCCGCCCATGGGAGCCCGCTGCCGCCTCCGGGTGGCGGGTCGCCGTTCCCGCCGCCACCACCGGCGGCACGGCCCGCCGCGTCCTACGGCGGGCCCGGAGACTACGGTCACCCGGGAGGCGCGCACGTCCCGCCGCCCGCGCCCGCTCCGGGCCACGCGCCCGCGGCCATGCATTCCCCAGGCCACGCGCCGCCGCCCGGACCGGCCCGTCCACCGGGTCACCACCCAGGGCAGGCGTTTCCGCCGCCGCCTCCGGGCGGCCTCCCCGGCCACGCCCCCATGCCGGGTCATGGCGGCCCGCCGCTTCCCCCGCCGCCCGGTCACGCCCCACCTCCCCCTCACCACCCGCCCGGCCACGCGCCGCCCGGCGGCCCACCGCCGCCCCCGATGCCCGGGCAGGGAGGCGCCTACCCGCCGCCGCACGCCGCGCCACTCCCGGCGGGCCCCATGCCCTACCCGCCCGCGGCGCACGGGCACCCGGGGCAGCCGCCCGCGCACGTCCACCACCACGGTCCGCCCGGCCACCACGGGCACCGCGGGTACGGCGCCGCCGCCGGTGTGGTCGGTGGTGCCGCCGCGGCCGGGATCGCGGGCGGCATGGCGATCGGCGCGATGGGCGACGCGGCCGGATACGCGCAGAACGCGGCGGGTTACGTCGCGGGCCATCCCGTGGACGCGTTCGGCAACGCGATCGCCGGATACGCGGGCCAGGCCGCCGGCCAGATCGCCGGGAACGTCGCCGCCGACGTCGCCGGAGGGGTCGCGGGCGATGTGGCCGGGGAGATCGCGGGTGGCGCCGCGGAGATCCTCGGCGGCCTTCTGGGCGGCCTTTTCGGCTGACCGGCAACGCGCCCGATGGTTTCCGGTGGCGACACGCCACCGGATATTGCCGGGCCATTCGGACGAGATCCGCCGCGCTCTCGGTTAATCGGGCCGCGGATGGTTATCGTCGTGACCATGACCACCGTGATCCTGGTGCTGCTCTGCCTCGCGATCGCCGGACGCGAACTGTACCTGGCGTCCGACAAGCGGCTGCCCCGCGCCCAGGCGGAACTGCGTGAGCTGCGTGGCCAGGTGTCGGAGCTGGCGCGCCGCCACGACACGCTGAAGGCGGTGGTGGACGAGGCGACCGAACCCGCCGGCATCCCGATCCCGCCGCAGCACCCCGAGGACCCGCCCACCGATCTTCTCGACCGGCTCGACTCCATCACCGGCCGGGTGGAGCGGCTGGAGAAGCAGTTCGGCGACCTGTCCGGCGAAGTCGCGGGTCTCGACCTCGACCGCGAGGCGCAGCGCGCGCTGGCCCGCTCGCTGGACGCGGTGGAGCGGGACGTCGTGGAACTCCACCGGGAGATGCTCGACCGCCTGGACCGCGAGGAGGGCGTCGTCACCGGCGTCCTGCTCAGCGAGGAGGGCGAGGCGGAGACGCTGCTCGCCGGCGCCTACGAGCGCTGCGCCGCCGAGTACGGGCTCCGGGTCCGGGTCCGCGACCAGCGCGCCGCGCAGGCCACCGGCACCTACCGCGGAACGGTGTACCACCTCTCGGGTCGCCGCCCCGAGGCGCTCGCCGAAGACCTCCTCGCCCACGTCCGCGGCATGGACTCGCCGGACGATCCGACCGCCCTCAACGCGCTGCTCGCCGAGCTGGCGGCGTTGCGCGGCGGCGGCGTCGTCCAGTTCGGCCCGTTCACCGCCGCTGGAACGGCGGACGCGCTCGTCTGCGGCGTCGTCCCGGACGGTGACGCGCCGCCCGCGCCACCGCGGCAACTCGTGGACCTCATCCGCGCCCTTCCCACGGACCGGCAGAGCGACCTGTCCTGGCTGCGCCCCGACGAGTGATCAAGGCCGGACGAAGCGCGACAGGCCCTCCGTCCGGTCCACGCCGAACGCCAGCAGGCACCGCGGCACACGCGCCACGTCGACCTGGAGGCACAGCCCGAGCCCGAGGTCCGGGTCGACGACGACGACATGCCGCAACGCCCGCAGCGCCCTGCGCGCCCGAACCCGTGTCTCCGGACGCGCCGCCTCATGCAACGTGTCCGTGATCATCTGGCTCGCGTACCGCCACAGCGCCGCCGAGTCCAGCACCCGCACCCCCGCCGACCGCAGGTTCGCGACGATCACGACACCGGTGTCGTCGTCCTCGACGTCGTCCGGCACCGGCAGCACATGGTCACCCGCCAGGGCACGCGGCGCCCGCGGCCCGCCCACGGCCCGGTGGTACCGCAGCGGATCGAGCGTGTCGATGACGAACGCCCCCGCGTACGGCCTGGACGCCCGCGGCGGCGCCGTCCGCCCCGCCAGCGGCGCCCGGACGGCGCGCACACCGAGGTGGGCGCTGAGGTCGAACACCATGCCCGCGTCGTCCAGCCACAGCGGGACACCGAGCCTGACCGCGGCCCTCCGGTCGGCGGCGTCCACCATCCGCCACAGTTCATCGGTCCGGCGTGACAGCGTCGCCGCAAGGCCGAGCCCCGGGAACGCTCCGTCCAGCACCGCGAGCGTCGCCCGCCAGGTCGCACCGCCGACGAACTCGGCGACGAACGCGTCCGCCTGTGCCCGGCGCCGCCCCGGATCCACGATCGCCCGCGGACGCGGCAGCGGATCAGGCTCCGTCACCGAGGGCGGCGCGACCGCCAACCCCTTCCCGGGCAGGAACGGCTCGTCGACCCGCTCGTGACGTCCCCCGGTCCGCCCCCATGACGGCGGCGCCTCCGACGCCCCGGCACCCGCCTCCCGCGACGCGCTCCCCGCGTCGCGCAGCCCCCAGGACAACGGATCCTCCTCCGCCCCATGGGGCCTCCACCCCGACGACGCCCGTCCACCCGACCCTGAAGACCCCGAAGCCCCACCGGCCAACGGCTCAGCCGCCGATGACCCGCCCAATGATGAACGCCGCCCTCCCCCACCGGACGACGCCCCGGCCGCCCCATGCGGCACCCAACCCGACGATGCCCCACCGCCCGACGACGGTCGCGCGTCCGAAGCCAAGGACTCCGAAGCCTCACCGCTCGACGGCTCACCTGACCCGAACGACGCAGCCGCCGGCTGCTCCCCCGACGCTGAAGGCCGCGCTCCCTCGCCACCCGTCGATCCGGTCGCGCCACGCGGCGCCCACCCCAACGCCCCACCGGCGGATGAGTTCCGCACATTCGAAGCCGAAGCCCCCGTGCCCTCATCGGTCGGCGTTTCAGCAGGCGCCCGAGCCGCCGGTGACTCCCCCACCGGCACCGAAGGCTCGCCCGATACTGGACGCCGCCCTCCCCCACCGGTCGACGACTCGGCCGTCCCATGCGGCACCCAACTCGAAGCTGACCCACCACCCGCAGACGGACGCGTCTCCGAAGCCTCACCGCTTGACGGCCCAGTTACCCCGAACGGCGCAGCCGCCGGGCGTTCACCTGACGCTGGACGCCCTGCCTCGGCAGTCGGTGGTTCGGGCGGGCGGGGCGGCGCCCAACCCGACGGTGACTCACCCGCCGACGACGGGCGCGGGTCTGCGGACGCGGGCCGCCAAGCCTCACCGGTCGACGGCTCAGCTGACCCGAACGGCGGAGGCGCCGGTCGTCCTCCCGACTCTGGAGGCCGCGGTCCTTCGACGGGCGGCTCGGGCGGGCGGGGCGGCGCCCAACCCGACGGTGACCCACCCGCCGACGACGGGCGCGGGTCTGCGGACACAGGCCGCCAAGCCTCACCGCTTGACGACTCAGCTGACCCGAACGGCGGAGGCGCCGGTCGTCCTCCCGACTCTGGAGGCCGCGGTCCTTCGACGGGCGGCTCGGGCGGGCGGGGCGGCGCCCAACCCGACGGTGACCCACCCGCCGACGACGGGCGCGGGTCTGCGGACACAGGCCGCCAAGCCTCACCGCTTGACGACTCAGCTGACCCGAACGGCGGAGGCGCCGGTCGTCCTCCCGACTCTGGAGGCCGCGGTCCTTCGACGGGCGGCTCGGGCGGGCGGGGCGGCGTCCACCCCGACGGTGAGCCACCGGCCGAGGACGGGCGCACGTTGGGGGGCGCGGGTTGCGACGCCTCACCGGTCGACGGCTCAGGTGACCCGAACGGCGGCGGCGTCTGGCGTTCGCCCGATGTCGGGCGCCCTGTCTCGGCAGTTGGTGGTTCGGGTGGGCGGGGTGGCGCCCAACTTGACGGTGAGCCACCGGGCGATGGGGGGCGGGTGTGGGGGGTCCACGGTTGGGAGGCCAGGGGGTGGTCGGGCGGGGTCGGGTCGGACGGTGTGGGCGGTTGCGGTGGGGGCTGGACGGGTTGCCAGTCCGTGACGGTCGGTTCGGGTCTGGGGGTGGAGCTTCTGCCCGCCACGTGGACGTCCTCCGGGTAGGGGCCGGGAGGTGGCGTCGGGTCGGGGTCCGGGGTGCCGGGGTCCTCGGGGTCGGGGCTACGGTCACGCGGGCCGAATCTCACGTGTCGATCCTGCGCTCAGATCAAGATCATGGGCAAGGTCATCGGTGGCTTTGTGATGGGCCGAAGAGGGTGGCGCACAGGGATTCGAGGTCGTCCTCGGCCGGGAGGACGACGAGCGCGAGGTCCGGGGAGCGGTCGAGGCGGAGTCGGACGGCCACCTCGCGGGGGGACGGGTCGTCGGCACCCTCGGCCGCGGCGATGTCGCGGAGGCCCACGGACACGATCTCGGGGAGGTCGATGACGGACGGCTGGTCGACGCGCAGTTCGTCCAGCCAGAGTTCGAGGACGCGGAGCGCGAGGCCGTTGAGGAGGCGGCCCCACTCCACCACGAGGGCGGGTGGGACGTCCTCGGTCTGGAGTTCGGGGAGGCCGTATCGGGCGAGGCCCCTGGTGCTGAAGAAGAAGCCGCGTGGGCCGGACCTGTGCGGGAGGAGCATCCAATCGGTGAGCCGGACGGTGCCGTCCGGGCCGGGCAGGGAGCGTTCGAGGTGGCTTAAGACGAGGACCTGGGGGGTGAACACGTCGATGACCGGGGTGGCCAGGGCGGCCGCGACGGCGCCGGCGACCGCGCGGGCCGACCATTCGTGCGCGGGGGGATGGCCCGGACGGTAGGCGGCGCGGACGGCGAGGAGGTGGGCGGCGGTGTCGATGGCCGCCAGGTCGGAGGTGGCGGTGCCGTAGGCGGCGAGGAGGTCGCGGGGCAGCGGTGGGAAGTCCGCCGTCGGGCGCTGGTCCAGGGTGAGCATGGGGCTGTCGAGCATGGCGAGGACACGGTCGCGGAGCGGGGGGGCAGTGCGTCGGGCCACCTCGTCGCGGGCCAACTGGGCGGGGTCGGTGATGGGCTCGGGAAGCGCCACGGCGTAGGTGCCGTAGAGCGTTTCCGGAACGGGCAGCGTAAGTTTCTCACCCAACTGTTCCCCCGTGGGGCCTCGGCGCATGTCAACGATATCGATGAGACCGGACGGGCCCGGAGAAAACTAACTGGCGCGAATGGGACAATTGGCTCGCATGGCCGACATGCGGTCGCTATCCCGGCGGGCGCGGTCTGGGGAAGTCGTGTTCGAACCAGACGACCTTGCCCCGTTCGGCGCGGTGCGTTCCCCAGCGGGACGACAGGTGGCTGACCAGCTGGAGCCCGCGGCCGGACTCGTCGGTGGCGTCGGCGTGGCGGAGTCTCGGCAGGTCGGCGCCGTCGTCGTAGACCTCGCAGAGCAGGTTCAGGCCCTTGATCAGGCGGAGATCGATGGCGCCCGCGCCGTGGACGAGCGCGTTGGTGACGAGTTCGCTGACGAGCAGCTGGACGGTGTCGGTGAGCGTTTCGAGGTTCCACTCGGCGAGCTTCCCGGCGACCTGCGAGCGCACCCACGGAACGGTGCTCGGCTCCGGGTCGAGGGACCAGGTGCCGACGTCGTCCTTGGGGATCCCGTCGAAGCCGACCGCCACGATGGCGATGTCGTCGGCGGGCGTGGACGCGGCGAGGCCGTCGAGGAGGGAGTCGCAGGTCAGGTCGAGGTCGGTCGTCGCGTCGACGAGGCGTTCCCGCAGTTCGGCGAGGCCCTGTTCGATGTCGCGGTCGCGGCGTTCCAGCAGGCCGTCCGTGCACAGGACGAGCTGTGCCCCGTCCTCCACCTCGATCTCCATCGCCTCGAACGGCTCGCCGCCGACACCGATCGGCACACCGGACGGGAGCGGCAGGACGCGGCTGTCGCCGAGCGCCGACACCAGGACGGGCGGCACGTGCCCGGCGTTGGCGAGCGTGCAGCGCCGCTCGACCGGGTCGTACACCGCGTACAGGCAGGTGGCGAGGTAGCCCTCGCCGAGGCGGCGGGCGAGGCCGTCGAGCTGGCGCAGCAGCCGGGCGGGCCGCATGTCCTCGGCGGCGAGGGTCCGGACGGCGGTGCGCAGCTGGCCCATGATCGCGGCGGAGGTGAGGCCGTGGCCCATCACGTCGCCGACGACGATGCCGAGCCGGCAGCCGGGCAGGGGGATGGCGTCGAACCAGTCGCCGCCGACGTTGACGGCCTGCTCGGCGGGACGGTAGCGGTATCGGACGCGGGCGCCCGCGACGTCCGGCGGGTCGTCGGGCAGCATGCTGCGCTGGAGTTCCTCGGCGACCTGGACCTCGCGCCGGTACAGGCGGCCGTTGTCGATGCACAGCGCGGCGCGGCGGGCCAGCTCGTCCACCATGGCGAGGTCGAGGTCGCCGAACGCGGGCCGGTCGGGTTTGCGGAGCAGTTTCAACGTGCCGAGCACCCGTCCCCGCGCGATCAGCGGGACGACCAGCAGCGCCCGGCCGGTGAACAGCGGACGCAGGTCGCGGTCGCCCAGCAGGGCGGACAGCTCGGCGGCCCGTTTGGCCCCGACGCGCGGGATGTGGACGGGACGTCCCGTCCGCATGGCCTGGACGAACGGGTTGGCGGGCGGCAGCAGCAGGGGCTCGCCCGCGGGGACGGCGTCGTCCCAGCGTCCGGGCTCGTCGTTGTGGACGACCGCGACGCGGCGCATCTGCGTGGTCTCGTCGATCTGGGCGGCGGGCGGCGCCGAGTCGGTGGCGACGCATTCGAGCAGTTCGACGGCGGCGTAGTCGGCGAGGCGCGGCACGAGCACCTCGGCCAGGGTCCGGGCGGTCTGCAGGTGGTCGAGCGAGCTGCCGATCTGCTGTCCGGCCTCGCCGAGATAGGTCAGGGGTTCCCGCACGGCCATCGTCTCCAATCCCTTCTCAGGGCACGGACTCGGGTCGGGGGGCGGGCGCGTCGCGTCCGGGCGTGAACTTTGGGACGGCTGCGGACGTGACGTGGCGGAGCCGGGGTTCGGAACGGGCGTCGCACGTCCCGTGTAGGGGACGATCGGCAGCGGGACGGTCACCCCGAGCGAGACGGCGGGGCAGCCGAGGCCGAGCACCCGCGAGGCGAGCCATTCGGACATGGCGGCCCCGACGCCCGGCATCAGTTCGGCCAGGCGGGCGGCGAACGGCCCGGCGTAGGGAGCGGAGGCGGGCTCCACGGACGGTGTGGCCAGCACGGGTTCGACACGCAGGAGCCGCGCCCCGGACGCGCGCCGGGCGCACCCGTCGGGCGCTTCGACGGGCTGGTCGCCGATGGTGACGCCGGGACCGTCCGTGCGAAGCCTGCGCAGGTCGGCCGCCAGGGCGAGGACGCGGACGTCCCGGTTCCCGTCGCCCGGCGCGTTCCGGCCGCCGCACGGGGCGCCCGCCTCGATCGGGTACACCCACCAGGCGACCTCGACGGGCTCGCCGTTGTCGACGCGGGGAACGGTGCAGGCGCCGCACCACACATGTCCGAAGATCTCCGGCTCGAAGACGCCGCGGACCTCGGGCGGCAGCCGCAGCAGCAGACCGAGTGGGCGGCTCACGGCCTCGCGCCGTCCGACGCCGAACAGGTCGGTCGCGGTGTCGTCCCAGTGGGCGATCCGGCCGTCGTCGTCGAGGGTGATGGCCGCCATCCGGGCGACACCCAGCAGGTCGGCGATGACCACGCGGTCTCCCTCCTCCAGAGTGAGGGCAAAGGCGCTCCCGGCAACTCTTGGTAAAGGAGACGTTACCTCGTGTAAGCGGATCGTCGCTGGGAGTCCGCGGAACTCGTCCGGCCGGAGGTGGCCGCTCCGTCATGGACCGGGCGCGCGAGGGGCCAGGAGTGGCCAGGGCGGAAAGGCGGTTTCGGCGGTTCGCCTGCTCGTGACCGGCGCCGAGCCCCCGTGGCCGACCCCGGCAATGACCGAATGCGGCATAAGGCACTAAAGGCCCATTGACACCCTTCTTTCCTCGGCAGAAGATCACGCGACCCCCCGTTGTGATCGCCGTCAGGGAGGCGCCATGTCGCGCACGCTGTTCCGACATCGAAGACTCACCCCCCTCCTCGCCGCCGCCGCGCTCCTGCTCGGAACGCTGGCGGCGACTCCCGCCGAGGCGGCCCCGAGACCCCCGGGCGCGGGCGCCGCGGTCGACGTCTACGCGGCCGACCTCGACGCGGCCCAGGTGAAGCTGTTCAACGCCGCCGGTCTCGATCGCGAGGACGTCCGGTTCTCCAAGAGCAAGAAGAAGGGCGGCGTCCACGTCGAGGCCGTCATGAGCGCCGCCCAGGCCGCCGCGCTCAACCGGCACGGCCTCGGCCTCACCGTGAAGAAGGTCGGCGGCAAGGACGCCAGGCAGCGCGCCAAGGCGGCCGCGCCCAAGGTGTTCCGCCCCTACACCGGCCCCGGCAACCTCCGCGAGGAGCTGCTGAAGGTCGCGGCCGACCACTCGTCCATCGCGTCCGCCGTGGACATCGGCGAGACCGTCCAGGGCAAGCCGATCACCGCCGTCCGGGTCACCAAGGACGTGGCACGGCACAAGCGGACCGACAGGCCGGTCGTGGTCTACCAGGCCGCGCAGCACGCCCGCGAGTGGATCACGCCGGAGATGGTGCGCCGGCTGCTGCACCACTATGTCGAGGGCTACGGCGAGAACGCCGAGATCACCAAGATCATCGACTCGACCGAGCTGTGGTTCGTCCCGGTCGTGAACGTCGACGGCTACGACCTGACGTTCACGGAGGGGTTCCGGCTCTGGCGCAAGAACGTCCGCGACAACGACGGCGACGGCCAGATCACCGGCGCGGACGGCATCGACCTCAACCGCAACTTCCCCCACAAGTGGGGCTATGACAACGAGGGCTCCTCGCCGCAGCCCGCCAGCCAGACCTACCGCGGCAAGTCGCCGGCGTCCGAGCCCGAGACCCGGGCGCAGATGAACCTCTACAAGCGGCTCCGCCCGGCCTACCTGATCAACTACCACTCGGCCGCGGAGCTGCTGCTGCACGGGGTCGGCTGGCAGGCGCTGACCCGCAGCCCCGACGACGTGATCCACGACGCGCTGCTCGGCGACATCGACCACCCGGCCGTCCCCGGCTACACCCCGGAGCTCGGCGCGCAGCTGTACACCACCAACGGCGACACCGACGGGCAGGCCGACAACCACTACGGCGCCCTGTCGATCACGCCGGAGATGGCGACCTGCGTGACGGCCTCGCGGTCCGACCCGGACGACGAGTGGGAGCCCGAGAACTGCGGCAGCGTCTTCGAGTTCCCGGACGACGAGACGCTCGTCCAGAAGGAGTTCCAGAAGAACCTGGCGTTCGCCCTCGCGGTCGGCAAGTCCGCGCAGAACCCGGACGAGCCCGTCTCCCCCGTCGGCCGGACCACGCCCGACTTCGAGACCGACGCGTTCACCACGTCGTACGGCGGCTCGCAGGAGGTCGCCTCGGTGATCCGCAGGTCGTTGAGCCACAAGCAGCTGCACTACCGGATCAACGGCGGCCGCGAGCAGACCACCCGCGTGCACGAGTGGGACGGCGGCGAGCGGTACGGCGACGAGAACGACCTCTACTACGGCGAGTTCCGCGGCCAGGTCAGACGGCAGAAGCCCGGCGACAAGGTCGAGGTGTGGTTCAGCGGCAGGAAGGACGGCATCCGCGTCGTCGAGAGCAAGCACTTCACCTACACCGTCCGTGACCAGCAGAAGGCCGATGTCCTGATCATCGCGGACGAGGACTACACCGGAATCAATCCGAAGTACCCGGCCGGGACGAACAAGCCCCGCTACGCCCAGCAGTACGCCGACCTCGTCAAGTCCGCCAAGCACAAGCCGCTCGTCTGGGACATCGACAAGGACGGCGTCCCGCATGACCTCGGCGTTCTGGGCCACTTCGACGCGGCCGTCTGGTACCTGGGCGACAACCGTCTCACCCAGGACCCCGCCGACGACCCGGTGAAGACCTACCTCGGAGACCAGCCCGACTCGCAGGTGGCCGACCGCGCGAAGGACCTCGTCCTGTCGGTCCGCTCTTACCTGAACGAGGGCGGGAAGCTCCTGCACGCCGGTGAGACGACCGGATACTACGGCCCGGTCAGCCGTCTCAACGGCGGAGGCATCTTCTACGGCCTGAAGGGGCACCCCGAGAAGCCGTGCGTGGTCACCAGCAATTTCCGTGACGACTGCGAGCTGCTGTCGGACGACTTCTTCCAGTACTACCTAGGCGCCTATGACAGGCAACTCGTCGGCGCACCGACCGCGTTCACCGGTACCGACACCCCGTACAAGAACCTCACCTCGAAACTGACCGGGACCCCGTCCAACCCCCTGAACGAGGCGGGCGGATTCCAGGTCACCTCCACCGTCCTGCCCAAGGACGACTTCCCGCAGTTCAAGAGCTGGAAGGCGGGCGACTACACCGGCGCGGCCGCGCCCACCGAACCCATCGAGGGCCAGTGGTACGTGGCCGGGGCGCACGAGGACGCCAGCTATCGGCGACTGACCCGGACGGTCGACCTGTCCACGGTCACCGCCGCGCAGGCGCCGACCCTCCAGGCCCAGCTCTCCTACAGCACCGAGACGGGTTACGACAACATCATCGTCGAGGCGCACACCGCCGGGGCCGAGGACTGGACCACGCTGGCCGACAAGAACGGCCGGACGAGCACCAACGTCCCGACGGATTGCGAACAGGGTTACCTCCTGGCCATGCACCCGTTCCTCGGCCACTACCTGACCGGGGGCAATCCCTGCCGCAACACCGGGACGTCGGGCCAGTGGAACGCCATCACCGGCAACTCCAACGGCTGGGTTCCCGTCGCGTTCGACCTGTCCGCCTACGCGGGCAAGAAAGTCGAGGTGTCCATCTCCTACGTGAGCGACCCCGGATCCGGCGGAACGGGGCTGTTCATCGACGACACGAAGATCACCACGTCCGGCGGGCAGCCTGAGGCCGAAGGCTTCGAATCCGGTCTCGGCCCGTGGGCCGTCAAGGGCGCCCCGCCCGGAAGCCCCGGGAACACGACCGAGTTCGTCCGCGCGCAGGCACAGATCGACGCCGTCTCGGCGGTCGCGACCAGGGACACCGTCCTGCTCGGCTTCGGCGTCGAGCAGGCCGCGGACCAGCGCGCCCTGATCGCCAGGGCACTCGACCACCTGCTCGACTGACCCGACGACCCCGGAGAACGGACACCGGGAGCCCGGCCACGCCGGGCTCCCGGGCCCGGGTCCCCATACCGCAAGATCAGTTAACGGCGCAGCAGCATGTGATGAACGACACGTGGTCAGACGCAACCATTCACGCCCTCCCCCGCGTCTTACAAGGCAGGAAGACCACCGGTGGGTGGAATCTTTCTGATCGAGCACGGCCCGCGACGTCCCGCAGAACGGGGTCGCCCTGGCACAGCCGATCCGACGCACGAGCCTCGACCCGACCCTCGAACGAGGCCGCACGCGAACCCGCCGGGAACGGTGGCACGTATCACCTGACGGTGGGCGGCTCGTCCGCCCGGTCCGCGCGTGCCCCCGAACACGCGCCAGAAACCGGTACGGCCACGGGCCACTATCCACGGGGAGCGAACGATGACCGCTGTCACCATCCGCCGCGACGCCAAGAACCGCGACACCGAGAACAACGCGACCATCGAGAGCACGCGACGCTACGAGCGCGACGTGCTGCCGCTCGCCGACCCGCTGTACGTCAGCGCGGTCCGCATGACCCGCAACAGTGCGGACGCCGAGGACCTCGTCCAGGAGACCCTGGCCAAGGCGTACGTGAACTTCCACCAGTTCCAGGAAGGCACGAATCTCAAGGCCTGGCTGCACCGCATCCTCACCAACAACTTCATCAACACCTACCGCAAGAAGCAGCGCGAGCCCCAGCGGGCCGGTTCCGAGGAACTGGAGGAATGGCAGATCGCCCAGGCCGAGGCCAGCTCGTCCGGTTTCCGGTCCGCGGAGTCGGAGGCGCTCGACCGCATCCCCGACGCCGGGATCGCCGCGGCCCTGCGCGCCCTGCCCAAGGACTTCCGCGACGCCGTGTACCTCGCCGACGTCGAGGGGTACCCCTACAAGGAGATCGCCCAGATGATGGGCACGCCCATCGGCACGGTCATGTCCCGACTCCACCGCGGCCGCAAGCAGCTCCGCGAAGCCCTCTCCGACCACGTGCTCGCCGCCTGAGCCCCCGTCCTCTCTGAGGATCCGGAAAGACGCGATCCCGCAGGTGCCCCGTGCTTGCGGGATCGTCCTGTTCGGTGCATGAGGGGTTGTCCACCGGGTACCGAGAGCGAAACTCATCCGGTCATCCACCAACCCCAACCCATCGTCGTAACCACGCAGCAGCCCGACGCCCGCGATCGGCCACCTCGCCGGGCGTGACGAGGCGATGCCGGCGATCGCCCGCGTTTCTCGACGATGGAGGCCCGTCAGGGCCTAAAGAGGAGAGAAATGCCATGAACAGGGTCCGCGACGTGATGACGGCCAAGCCCCATACATTGCCGTTGGACGCGACGCTGTACGAGGCCGCCCAGGTCATGCGGGACCATGGCATCGGGGACGTGCTGGTCACCTATGCCGGACGGCTCTGCGGCCTGATCACCGATCGTGACATCGTGGTCCGAGCCGTCGCGGAGAGCCGTGACACTTCTCTCACTCCCCTCGGGGACGTGTGCACGGCCGAACTGACCACCCTGCGGCTCGACGACGACACCGTGACGGCGGCGCGGCTGATGGTCGAACAGGCCGTGCGGCGGCTTCCCGTCGTGGACGACGAGCAGCGTCCGGTCGGAATCGTGTCCATCGGTGACCTGGTCCTCGCCGACGGGGAGGACGGCCCGCTGAGCAAGATCAGCAAGGCGCCCCCGAACAACTAGCGCGGCGCACGCGTAGAGTCGTAAGGGTGACACCCACCGAAACGGTCCTGACGGACCAGCTCGCGTTGGAGATCGCCCGGCTCGGAATGGTCGGGGAGTCGTCCGACATCGGCACCCTGCACCGGGTGACGGAACTCGCCTCGCGCGCCGTTCCGGGGTGCGCGGGGGCGGCGAGCGTGCGCTGGGCGTTGCCGGACACGGCCGGAAACGATCCGGGGTCGGCGCTCGGGCTGCCGCCCGACCCGTCCCGGGAGATGCCGCGCGTTCCGGCGCAGACGCCCGCGCCGGAGGTGTTCCCGCCGGACGTCCCGGCGCCGGAGGAGACCCGTCCCGAGCCGCTGGCCGCCGCGGCCAGCCATCCCGACCTCGCCGAGGTGACCGACCGGCAGTTGTCCCGCGGCCACGGACCGATCTTCGACGTGGTGCTGGACCGCCGGACGCTGTCGTCGGACGACATCCTCGGGGAGACCCGCTGGCCGGAGGCGATGTCCGACATGCTCCGCCGCGGGGTGCGATGTTTCACCACGACCCCGCATCTGAACCCGCCCGTCCTGGTCACGCTCACCCTGTACGGGGTGACGCCGAAGGCGCTGGGGCACGACCGGCACGCGCTGGCGTCCCTGCTGATCGCGCAGGGCACCGCCGCGGTCAGCAACACCCAGCAGTACGACGACGTGCACCGCACCGCCATACAGTTGCAGGAGGCGGTGGAGGCACGGGCCATCGTCGACCAGGCGAAGGGCATCCTGATGCACGCGCTCGGATGCGACGCCGACGAGGCGTTCGCCGAGCTACGGCGCATCTCACAGACACGTCACGTGAAGCTCACCGCGCTCGCCCAGCGTATCGTCGGTCACCAGGGGCTTCCCTAGGCCAGATATCTAGGCGCATACGGGTGCGGCGCATAAGCTGCGCACTGCCGGACCGCGGAAGGCGGCCCGGTGATCTCCGGTCCCGGAAGGGCGGAGGCCGCCCTGGCTCCGCCATGTGGCTGGATGAGAGGGAGACCAGATGCACGATCGGCCCGACCAGCTCGAACCCGAGTCCCTGATGCGGGAGATCTCGGACCTCGAAGGGCGCATCGGTGAGCTGCGCCAGGCCGCGGGCGTGCCCGAACCCGACCTACGGGTCACGCTGGACGCGGCGCTGGTCGAGTTGGAGCTGGCGCTGACCGTGCTCCGGACGATGGGCGGCGAGCACATCGGCGAGCAGGGCGGGTCGGCGGCGGCGGAGAACGAGCGGCGGGTCCTGCGGACCGTCTTCCAGGACGCCCCGGTGCCCCTGTTCCTGCTGGACCGCAACACGAGCGTGCGGCGGGTCAACCGGCAGGCGGCGATGCTGCTCGGCACGTCGTCCGGATATGTGTCGGGTAAACAGTTCACTGCGTTCTGCGACATGGCGACCCGTGCGGCGGTGCGGTCGCAACTCGCCGCGGTGGTCCGGACGGGCCGCCGCCGCCGCGTCCAGGTCCGTTTCCTGGGCCGGGACCGTCCGGTGGACGCGGTGGTGACGTTCGCCCGCGTGTGGATCCGCGGCGAACCCGATCCGATGGTCATGGTGGCCGCCGGTTCTACGAACACCCCCACCGACGACACGTCCGCCCAGGACGGGCAGGACCCTGCGCGCTCCCCGCGGGCGAAGGTCGCGCAGACCAGGGGCGCACAGGGCGGGCCGCCCGACGACGAGGCCGTCGCGACGATCGTGCACCGGATGGACGTCCTCGCGACCGCCAGCGAGCTGCTGCTGGACGAGCCGGTCTTCAACGAGACGGTGGCGGTCCGGCGGTGCGCCCGGCTGCTGGCCGCCGAGCTGGCCGACTGGGCGTTCATCGACCTGACGGTGCCGAGCGGCGGCGGCCCGGCGGGGGCCGCGCCCACCGGCGCCCACGTGGCGGGCAAGATCCCGCTACGCCGGCAGGTCGTGATGGGCCCCGAGGACGAGCATTCCGTGGAGGCCGCGCGGACCCTGGAGGAGGTCGACCCGGTCGACGGGACGCTCCCGCACACCGTGTTCGTCACCCGGCAGAGCGCGCTGCGACCGCATGTGGAGAGCCTCGACGTCCTCGGCGTCTGCCCGGACGGCCAACCGGTCTGCGGCAAGATCGGCGCGACGTCGGTGCTGAGCGTCCCGATCGAGGACGGCGACCGCGCCATCGGGACGATCACGTTGGCGGCGAGCGGCGAGTACGGCCCGTTCGACCTCATGGACCTCGGCGTCGTCCAGCGCCTCGGCCGCTATCTGGCCCTGGTGATCAGGGCGGCGCGGCTCTACCGGCGCCGCGCGGAGGTCGCGGAGACGTTGCAGGCCGGGCTGCTGCCGCGGGTGCTGCCGACCATCGAGGGGGTGACCGTGGCCGCGAAGTACCTGACGGCGACGCACGGCTCGGAGGTCGGCGGCGACTTCTACGACGTGTTCCGCACCGAGAACGGCTGGGGGCTCATCCTCGGCGACGTGTGCGGCAAGGGCGAGGACGCGGCGGCGGTGACGGCGACGGCCCGGCACTGCGCGCGGCTGGCATCCCGGTGGCGATCGCGGCCCGGGGACGTGCTCGGCATCGTGAACGAGGCGCTGCTGGACGAGGACCGCTTCGTCACCGCCGTCATGGCCGGGTTGACGGTGGAGACGGAGAAGGTCATCGTGTCGCTCGGCACGGCGGGCCATCCCCCGGCGATCGTGGTCCGCGCGGACGGCGTGATCAGGACGGCGTCCCGTGGCGGTGTCCCGCTCGGCCTGTTCGAGGACTTCGAGCCGGGCCTCGACACGGTCGATCTCACCGCGGGCGACACGCTGATCCTGCATTCGGACGGCGTCCTTGAGGCGTGCGACATGATGCGGCAGGAGTTCGGGCAGGAACGCCTCCTGGAGACCCTCGCGGCGCACGCGGGCGACACCCCGCAGGGGATGCTCGCCGGGGTGGAGCGGGTGCTGCTGGAGTTCTGCGACGGCGACCTTCGCGACGACGTGTCGATGCTGGCGATGCGGGTGGAACCACCGTCCCTTACCTGATAGATGTCCGATTTGCAGGGTAGATCTTTTCCCATGACCGTGGATCCTGCGGACAAGCCCCGCAACGAGACCGAGCACGAACGTCTCGACCGACAGTTGATGGAACTCCTCCAGGGGTTCCGCGTCGCGGTCACCGGTGTGCAGGTTCTCTTCGCCTTCCTGCTCACCGTGCCGTTCTCCGCGAACTTCCACGAGGTCGACGGCCCGGGGGTGACGTTGTTCTACATCGCCCTGTTCGGTGCGGCGTTCGCCTCGATCTGCTTCATCGCGCCCGTGTTCCAGCACCGGATCCTGTTCCAGCTCGGGCAGAAGGCGCTGCTGATCCGCCGCGCGAACCGGTTCGGGATCCTCGGCGCGTTCGCGCTCAGCATCTCGATCACCGCGGCGACCACGCTGATCGTCGAGTCGCTGGAGGAGAAGGCGGCCCTGACGGTCGTCACGATCGCGGTCGTCCTGCTGCTGTCCGGATGGGCGTGGTTCGTCCAGCCCTATCTGACACGGCGAGCCGCGAACCGCAGACTACAGAACGACGACACCTGACCGGCACGGCCGGCGGCCGGTACCGGGTCAGGGGTCGCCTACCGCAGGGACCGGTTCGGTCGGACGGGTCGGTCGGACGGTGCGGTCGGACGGTTCGGTCAGTACGCGCGGCCGAAGATGACGCGCCTGCCGTAGGCGGACGGGCTCCCGCACTTCACGCACGTGCCCGTCTCGTCGGGCGCGTCGGCCGGGATGACCCGGGGCGTCGCGGCGGTCTCGGCCTTGACATCGTCCTCGCACGCGGTGGCGCCGCAGTGGAACGCGCGGGCCCACCCGGACGCGACCTGCGCGACGAACGCGTCCCAGCCGTCCACGACGGCGGTGTTCTCCTCGCGGAACGCCTCGGCCCTGGCCAGCAGGAACGACTGGAAGTCGGCGAGGATCCCGGGGAGCAGCTCGGGCAGCTTGTCCAGCGGGATCTGCTCCTTGCCCTGCCCCTCGACCGTCGGCAGCCGCCGGACGAGGGTGGCGACACCGCCGTCGATGTCCCGCTTGCCGAGTTCGACGCGGACCGGGACGCCGCGCATCTCCCATTCGTTGAACTTGAACCCCGGGGAGAGCTGCGGACGGTTGTCGTCCACGTGCACCCGGATGCCCATCGCCCTGATCGCCGCGCCCAGCCTGCGGGCCTCGGCCGCGGCCTGCTCGCCCTGCTCCTTGCGCCCGATCGGGACGATCACGACCTGGTACGGCGCGAGCCGCGGCGGCAGGACGAGGCCCTTGTCGTCGCCGTGCGTCATGACCACGGCGCCGAGCATCCGGGTCGTCATGCCCCAGGACGTGGTGTGCGCCGGCGTCAGCTTGCCCGCCTCGTCCTGGTACTGGATCTCGAAGGCCTTGGCGAAGTTGGTGCCGAGGTAGTGCGACGTCGCGGCCTGGAGGGCCCGGCCGTCCCGCATCATGGCTTCGAGCGTGTAGGTACGGACGGCACCGGCGAACCGCTCGCCCGGCGTCTTCTCCCCCGGCACGACCGGCATCGCCGCGAGTTCCCTGGCGACGCCCGCGTAGGCGTCCAGCGCCCACATCGTCTCGCGCATCGCGTCGTCCTCGTCGGCGTGCGCGGTGTGGCCCTCCTGCCAGAGGAACTCGGTCGTGCGCAGGAACAGCCGGGGCCGCATCTCCCACCGGACGACGTTCGCCCACTGGTTCAGCAGCAGCGGCAGGTCGCGGTGCGAGTCGATCCACTTGGCCATGTACTCGCCGATGATCGTCTCGGAGGTGGGCCGGACGACCAGCGGCTCGTCCAGCTCCTTGCCGCCCGCGTGCGTCACGACGGCCAGCTCCGGCGAGAAGCCCTCGACGTGCTCCGCCTCACGCTTGAGGTAGGACTCCGGGATCAGCGACGGGAAGGACACGTTGTCGTGCCCCGCGTCCTTGATCCGCCGGTCCAGGTCGGCCTGGAGCAGCTCCCACACCCGGTAGCCGTACGGTCGGATGACCATCGTGCCGCGCACCGGTCCGCGGTCGACGAGCTGCGCCTGCACGACCAGCTCGTTGTACCAGGCGGAGAAATCCTCACTCTGCGGCGTCACACCTTCTCGACTCACGGCCATAGGGTACCGACTGCCGCCAGAGGCCCTGACGCTTTTCGCCGCGCATCGGCGCCTTCGCTACTCTCGCGGGATGCGCTGGTCCCAGATGTTCGCGCCCACGCTCCGTGACGATCCGGCGGAGGCCGACGCGCCGAGCCACCGGCTGTTGCTGCGCGCGGGCTACATCCGGCAGCTCACCGCCGGGCACTACTCTCTGTTGCCGCTCGCCGTCCGCGTCCGGGCCAAGATCATCGCGATCGTCCGGGCGGAGATGGACGCGATCGGCGCGCAGGAGATGCTGCTGCCCGCCCTGCACCCGGCCGAGCCGTGGCAGCGGTCCGGCCGCTGGGACCTGATGGGCCGGGAGATGTTCCGCCTCCGGGACCGGCGCGGCGCCGACCATGCCCTCGGCATGACGCACGAGGAGATCTTCGCGACGGTCGCCGGGGAGCTGAACTCCTACCGGCAGCTTCCGCAGAGCTGGTACCAGTTCCAGACGAAGTTCCGGGACGAGCCGCGCCCCAAGGGCGGCCTCATGCGGACCCGCGAGTTCACCATGAAGGACGCCTACAGCTTCGACATCGACCGTCCCGGCCTTGACGCCTCGTTCGACGCCTACCACGGCGCCTACACGCGGATCTTCGACCGGCTCGGCATTCCGGCGCTGCCGTGCGAGGCGTCCAGCGGCACGATGGGCGGCTCCGGCTCCACCGAGTTCATGTGCCCGTCCGACGTCGGGGAGGACCATCTCGTCCACTGCGCCGCCTGCGGCTACGCGGCCAACATCGAACGCGCGACGTCCGTCCTGCCCGCCGTCTCCGACGAGCCCGGCCTCCCGACCCCCGAGCGTTTCGACACCCCGGGCGTCCGCACCATCGAGGACCTGCTGGCCTACGACGCGCCCGCCGACCGCCAGATCAAGACCCTCGTCTACATCTTGGACGGGACGCTGACGCTCGTCCTTCTCCGCGGCGACCACCCCCTCAACGAGCAGAAGCTCGTGGACGCGACGGGCGCGACCGCGTTGCGCGCCGCCGACCCGGCCGAGATCCGGGACGCCCTCGGCGCGCTACCGGGCAGCCTCGGCGCGGTCGGCGTGTCGCTCCCGGTGATCGCGGACGAGGCGCTGCGCGGCCGCCGGGCCATGTTCACCGGCGCGAACACCGACGACGTCCACCTGCGCGGCGTCGACGTCGACCGCGACATCGACGTCGGCCTGTGGGCGGACCTGCGGGAGGTCGCGGCGGGCGAGCGCTGCGTCCGCTGCGGGGAGCCCCTGGAGATCCAGCGGGCCATCGAGGTCGGCCACATCTTCAAGCTCGGCGACCGCTACGCCCGCGCGCTCGGCGCCGAGGTCCTCGCGGCGGACGGCCGCCGCGTCCCGGTGATCATGGGCAGTTACGGCATCGGCGTCGAACGCGCGATGGCCGCGATCGTCGAGAACCACCACGACGACCGCGGCATCGTCTGGCCCCTGTCCGTCGCCCCGTTCCAGGTCGTCGTGGTGGCCGCGCAGTCGGACGACTCCGAGGTCGCCCAGGCCGCCGAGGACGTCTACACGGCCCTCACGTCCACCGGCGTCGAGACGGTCATCGACGACCGTTCCGAACGAGCGGGCGTGAAGTTCCGCGACGCCGAACTGACCGGCATCCCGTTCCGTGTCACCGTGGGCCGCCGGGGCCTCGCCGACGGCACCGCCGAGGTCACCACGCGTGCCACCGGCGACACCGTCAAGGTTCCTCTGGCGTCCGTTTCCTCGCACGTCCGCTCGCTTCTCACGGGCTGAGCCCGCCGGACCGCGAGCCGCCACGACCGCCGGTGACCGGGGCCGCGACCGGATCGCCGGTGGCGGTCCGGGCGGGCCGGGCCGGGCGTGCGCGTGGGAGGACGAACGCCAGGAGGCCCCCCGCGATGGAGGCGGCGCCGCCGACCCACATCGCCGTGCGGAGACCGTCCGCGACCGCGGGGAGTTCGGGCGAGCCGCCGAGACCCGCCGTGGCGACGGCCACCAGGACGGCGAGTCCCGCCGCGCCGCCGAGTTGCTGCGCGGTGGTGGCGACGGCGGAGGCGATCCCGGCCTCGGTGGGGCGGACGCCCGAGGCGGCGCACACGAACATCGCCGGGAACGTGACGCCTCCGCCGACGCCCCAGATCACCACGCCCGGCAGGAGCGCCCAGTAGGAGGCTCCGGTCGACATGGTCACCGCGAGCACCACCATGCCCGTGCCGTTGACGGCCATCCCCGCGAACAGCGTCATGCGAGGACCCCAGCGGACGAGCAGCGCCCCGGCCAGCCGCAGCGACGCGGCCATGGAGATGAGCGTCAGCGGGACGAAGGCGAGCCCGGCCTCCAGCGCCCGGTACCCGAGCACGTTCTGCATGTAGGTGGTGAACAGGAAGTACGCGCCGCCCAGGGCGCTCTGGAAGACCAGGATCACGCCGATCGCCACCATCAGCGCACGGTTGGCGAACAGCCGCGGCGGCGCCAACGGGTCCGTCGTCCTCGCCTCGACCAGGCCGAACACCGCGAGCAGCAGCGCACCGGCGGCCAGGGCCCCGAGGCCGCGCGGGGACCACCAGCCGGCTTCCGGGCCGCTGACCAGGCCGAACACCAGCAGCGCCGATCCGACGGTGGCCAGGACCGCGCCGGGAGCGTCGAACCCGCCGCGCGTGGACGCGTGTCGAGCGTCCGGCGGCAGGAGCGCCGGGGCGAGCGCGGCGGCGGCCAGCGCCAGCGGGACCAGGACGAACAGCACCGAGGCCCAACCCCACGCCTGGGTGAGCAGGCCGCCGAGCAGTGCCCCGGCGGCGAGTCCGCCGCTGCCCGCCGCGCCCCACACGGCCATGGCGCGGGTCCGTGGCGGGCCCTCCTGGAACCGCGTGTTGATCAGCATCAGGGTGGCCGGTGACAGCAGCGCGCCGCCCAGCCCCTGCGCCGCCCGCGCGGCGATGAGGACGCCGGGCTCGGTGGCGAAACCGCCGACCAGACAGGCCAGCCCGAAGATCACTGAGCCGAGGACGAACACGCGCCGCCCGCCCAGCCGGTCGGCGAGCCGTCCGCCCAGCAGCAGGAAACCGCCGTAGGCGACCGCGTACGCGCTGACGACCCACTGGAGGGACCGCGCGGAGAAGCCCAGCGCGTCCCCGATGTCGGGCAGCGCCACGTAGACGATGTTGTAGTCGACCGCGACGACGAACTGGGCGAACGCCAGCAGCGCCAGCATGGGGCCGGTGCGTCTCACGACGCGACCTTCAGCGCGCCGCCGTCCAGCAGGTGATCGCTTCCGGCGACGCTGCGGGCGCGGTCGGAGGCCAGGAACGCGACCAGGTCGGCGACCTCCTCGGGCTCGATCACCCGCCCGGTCGTCATCCCGGCCGAGGCGGGGATTCCGGTGAGCAGCACGGCGGCGTCGGTGCCGTAGGCGGTGGCGAGGGCGTCCCAGAACGCGGTGCGCACCGGCCCCGGCGACACGGTGGTCGTGCGTACGCCCCGCGGTCCGAACTCCTCGTCCAGCGCCTTGCCCAGGGCGGTCAACGCGGCCTTCGGAACGCTGTAGTCGACCGTCCCGGCACCGGGCGCGCGGGCCACCACGGACGAGATGTTGATGACGGTGCCCCGCCGCCGGAGGAGGCTCGGCATCGCGGCGCGGGTGACGCGCACCGCGCTGAAGAAGTTCCGGTCGAACGCGTTCCGCCACATCGCGTCGTCCGCGCTCAGGAAGCCGCCGACGGCGAAGGTGTCACCGCCGCCGACGTTGTTGACCAGCACGTCGACGTCTCCGAGTTCCGCGACCGCCCGCTCGACGAGGAGCGTGGCGCCCTCGTCGGTGGTCAGGTCCGCCTCGACGACGAGGGCGCCGGTCTCCTTCAACTCGGGCGTGACGGTACGGGCGGCACCGGTGACGCGGACGCCCTCGGCGGTGAGCGCGCGCACGATCGCGAGCCCGATCCCGCGACTGGCACCGGTGACCACGGCGGCGCGACCCGACAGACCCAGATCCATGAAAATCCCCTTCATGAAGATTACGCCGTCCAAAAACTGAACGCCGTGTAGTAACTGCATGGGGATTAGATCCTGAACGCTGTAGGCTGTCAAGCGTGAGTGAGCAGACGCCGCGCCGCCGCGCCCGGCTGCGGGCCGAGACCATCGCCGAGATCCGCGGGATCGCGTTGAAGCTGATGGCCGAGGGCGGTCCCGGCGCGATCTCGCTGCGCGCCATCGCCCGCGAGATGGGCATGACCGCGGGCGCCATCTACGGCTATTTCCCGACCCGCGACGACCTGGTCACCATGCTGATCCAGGAGGTGCACACCTCACTGGTCGACGCCGTGGAGCGGGCCCGCGACAACGTCCCGGCCGACGATCCCGGCCGCCGGATCATGGCCTGGGGGCTGGCCTTCCGCGAGTGGGCGCTCGCGAACCCCCAGGGCTTCCGGCTGATCTACGGCGATCCGGTGCCCGGTTACCGGCCGCCCGAGGGTGGCGCCGCGCCCGAGGCCGAGCAACGCACCTGCATGGGGTTGACCGGCCTGGTCGCCGCCGCCTGGCCGCGGACCGAACGGCTCCGTCCCGCCGACGCCTACGACTGGGACGACTTCGACTCCGCCCTGGTCACGAAGGTCCGCGCGGAGTTTCCCGGCCTGCCCCCGGGGGCCGTCGGTGAGGCGCTGCGCATGTGGGGCCGCCTGCACGGTCTGCTCTCCCTGGAGATCTACGGCCATCTCAGCGGCCAGACCCCCAATCCCGCCAAGATCTACCGCGCCGAGATCGGCAACCTGGTGCACTCCCTCGGTCTCCCCGTCCCGGAGTAGTCCCCCGACCGAAATTCGATTGACGCGGTGGTCGGCCGTTTCCGAGACTCGGCGCCATGGGACACGTCGAGGTCGGTCACGTGCGTCATGTTCTGCCGGACGGCCGCGTCCTGCTGGACGACGTGTCGTTCCGCGTCGGGGAAGGCGCGGTCGCCGCGCTCATCGGCCCGAACGGCGCGGGGAAGACGACGCTTCTACGGTTGATCGCCGGGGACATCGCCCCGCAGGACGGCACGGTCGCGCACAGCGGCGGGCTCGGCGTGATGCGACAGTTCATCGGGGGGATGCGGGACGACTCGTCCGTCCATGACCTGCTGCTTTCCGTCGCGCCGCCCCGGGTCCGCGAGGCGGCGGCCGCGGTCGAGGCGGCCGAACTGGCGATGATGGAACGCGACGACGAACCGACCCAGCTCCGCTACGCCACGGCCCTGTCCGGGTGGGGCGACGCGGGCGGCTACGAGATCGAGGTCCTCTGGGACGCGTGCTGCGTCGCGGCCCGCGGGATCTCCTACGACTCCTGCCGGTGGCGCGAGGTGCGCACGCTGTCCGGCGGCGAACAGAAACGCCTGGCCCTGGAGGCGCTGCTACGCGGCCCCGACCAGGTCCTTCTTCTGGACGAGCCCGACAACTACCTCGACGTGCCGGGGAAGCGATGGCTTGAGGAGAAGCTGCGGGAGACGTCCAAGACGGTCCTTCTCGTGTCCCACGACCGTGAACTCCTCGACCGTTCCGCCGACCGCATCGTCACCGTCGAGGCGTCCCGCGTCTGGATCCACGGCGGCCGTTTCTCCACCTACGCCGCCGCCCGCCGCGACCGCAACGAACGCCTGGAGGAACTGCGCCGCCGCTGGGACGAGGAACACGCGAGGCTCAAGGAGTTCGTCAACAACCTCAAGGTCAAGGCGACCACGAACGACTCCTTCGCGTCCCGCTACCGCGCTGCGCAGACCCGCCTGCGCAAGTTCGAGGAGGCGGGCCCGCCGGAGATCCCGCCCCGCGACCAGAGTCTGAAGATGCGCCTGCGCGGCGGCCGTACCGGCAAACGCTCGGTGATCTGCGAGAACCTCGAACTGACCGGCCTGATGAAGCCGTTCGACACCGAGATCTGGTACGGCGAACGCGTCGCCGTCCTGGGCTCCAACGGTTCGGGCAAGTCGCATTTCCTGCGGCTTCTCGCCACCATCGCCGAGACGCTTCCGCGCGGCGCGACCCCGGCGGCGCCCGTCGCCCACACCGGCACGGCACGTCTCGGGGCGCGCGTCGTCCCCGGCCTCTTCGCGCAGACCCACGCCCGGCCGGACCTGGCCGGACGTACCCCGTGCGAGATCGTCATGACCGAGCACGCCCGGCTCCGCGACAACGCGATGAACGACCTGGCCCGTTACGAACTCCAGCACTGCGCGGAACAGCGCTTCGAGACCCTTTCCGGGGGTCAGCAGGCCCGTCTCCAGATCCTTCTCCTGGAACTCGGCGGCGCCACGCTCCTCCTCCTGGACGAGCCCACCGACAACCTCGACCTGGCCAGCGCCGAGGCCCTCCAGGAGGGCCTGGAGTCCTACGAGGGCACCGTCCTGGCGGTGACGCACGACCGCTGGTTCGCCCGCTCCTTCGACCGCTTCCTGGTCTTCGGCGCCGACGGGTCCGTCTACGAGTCCCCGGAACCGGTCTGGGACGAGGCCCGGGTGTCCCGTCCTCGATGAGGACGCGGGGCACGTCGCCTCCGGAACGGTCCGGAACGCGCGGGCGGAATTCGGCGACGGTTCACGCGCCGGTCGGCGAAACGTAAGATCCTTCTCAGCGGTCAAGACCAGAGGAGCCGACCATGCCCCCATCCGGTGCCACCCCCGGCGGCTCATCCGCGCACCCCGCCCCCCGCCTGCCCGAGGACGTCCAGGCACGCTTCCGGACCGACATCCCCTCCCCCGCGCGGACGTGGAACTACTGGCTGGGCGGCAAGGACAACTACGAGGTCGACCGGGCGGTCGGCGACGCCACCGCGGCACTGCATCCCGAGATCTTCCAGGAGGCCAGGGAGGGTCGCCGGTTTCTGAGCCGCACCGTGAAGTACCTGGCGACCGAGGAGAACATCCGCAACTTCCTCGACATCGGCGCCGGGCTGCCCACCGAGTCCAACACCCATCAGGTCGCCCAGCAGGTCGCGCCCGACTCACGGGTCGTGTACGTCGACAACGATCCGATGGTGCTCGTGCACGCGCGGGCCCTGATGCGCGGAACCACGCCGGAGGGCGTCACCGGCTACCTCGACGCCGACTTCCACGAGCCGCGGCGGATCCTCGAGGAGGCCGCGAACGTCCTGAACTTCAACCGGCCCATCGCGGTGATGTTCATGGGCGTCCTGGGGTTCTGTCCGGACTACGAGACGGCCAGGCAGATCGTGGCCGACACGATGGCGGGCGTGCCGTCGGGCAGCTTCCTCGTCGTGTGGGACTCCTCCGACACGTCCGAGCAGGCCAGGCGCAGCACCGAGAAGTACGCCGAGTCCGGAGCGCAGCCGTACACCCTGCGCAGTCCCGAGCAGATCGAGGGGTATTTCGACGGTCTGGAGATGCTGGAGCCGGGCGTCGTCTCGGTCTCCCACTGGCGGCCGGACCCCTCCACGGGCGAACCCCCTCACGTCCACGGCTACGGCGGGATGGCCCGCAAGTCCTGACGCGGGCGCCTTGTACGGGTTCGACCTCGCGTGATGCCCCGCCGTGTTTCGCCGGAGACGGATAAAGTGCCCGGGTGCGGGTGGTTCACGGGGGCGGCGCGGGGCACAGGGCCGCCTATGTCGCTTTCGATCGGTTTCCGTCCAGCAAGGGCTCGGCGGTGCACATCGCGCAGATGGCCGACGAGCTGTTCACCCGGTTCGGGGGCGGGCTGCTCGCCGTGATCGGCGGCGCCGACCTGCCCCGGTACCAGCGGGAGGGGACGCGGGAGGTCGCCCGCTTCGACACGCCGGTGCCGAACCTTATCGACCGGGCCGAGGCGTTCTCCCGGTGGGTCGCGGGCCATCTGGAGCCGCACCGCGACACCCTGGAGGTCTGCCACGTCCGGGATCCGTGGAGCGCTCTACCGGCCGTCGCGGACGGCCGCCGCCACCGCGTGCTGTACGAGGTCAACGGGCTCCCGTCGATCGAGATGGCGCACACCTGGCCGTGGGCCGCGCCCGGGACGCTCGCCAAGATCCGGGACCTGGAGCGGTTCTGTCTGGAGCGCAGCGACGCGGTCGTGGTGCCCTCGGCGGTGATCGGTGCGGCCGTCCGGCGGTTCGGCGTCCCGGAGACGAAGATCCACCTCGTGCCGAACGGCGCGGAGGTCCCCGGACCGGCGGAGCGTCCCGTGGACGCGCCGGAACGCTACATCGTGTACGTCGGCGCCTTGCAGCCCTGGCAGGGCCTGGACGTGCTGATGCGCGCGTTCGCGCGGCTCGCCGACCTCGACGGTCTGCGGCTCGTGGTGTGCGCGTCTGTCCCCGAGCGGCGGGCGAAGCCGGTGCGGCGGCTGGCCGAGCGGCTCGGAATCGCCGACCGGGTCGACTGGCGGTTCACGCTGCCGCACTCCGAGGTGGCGGCGTGGCTCGCGCACGCGGAGGTGTCCGTGGCGCCGCTCACCGGCTGCGCCCGCAACCTCGACCAGGGCTGCGCCCCGCTGAAGGTCATCGAGTCGATGGCGGCGGGCGTGCCGGTGGTGGCGTCCGATCTTCCGGCGGTGCGGGAACTGATGGCGGACGGCGTGCACGGACGGCTCGTCCCGGCCGACCGTCCCGCCGAACTGGCCAGGGCCGTCCGGATCCTGCTGGAGTACCCGGACGAGGCCGCCGCGATGGGACGACGCGGCCGCGAACGCGTCGAGCGGGGCCTCACCTGGGCGCGGTCACGGGCCCTGCTGGCCGAGGTCTACCGTACGATCGCGCCGTCGGATCGATAGGTGGTTCGCGATGTTCTGGCGTAAGCAGAAGGCCGCCATCGAGCGGTTCCACCCGCTGCACCGGGCGCTGATCCTGGACCGCGCCTGCGCGGTGTCGCTGCGGCGGGACGACTGGGAGCCGGTGATCCAGAGCCTCGCGCGGCACGGCGCCGAGGTACGGAGACGCCGATGGCGGTTGCCGAAGCGGGTCCCGGGCGTCCTGGTGCCGATGCTGCGGATCCTCGCCGCCGACATGCCGCCCGACGGGGTGCTGTCGGTCGCCGCGGACATGCGGGGTTCCGGCGTCCCGGAGAAGAAGGGGCCGGAGCAGCACGTGCCCACCCGGCCGCCGATCTCGGCGATGCGGCAGTGGTACGTGGTCGACCCGTGGCTGCGGATGCGGGCGGAGCTGCGCGACGGCAGCGTCGTCGAGCTCGACGTGACCGACCGGATCCGGAATCGCCGGTACCGCAAGAACGCACGCGGAAAGGTCAAGCTCAAGAGCAAGTCGAAGACGGTACAGATCGTGCGGGTCACCCGGCGGTTGGCGAAGGACGCGGTCGTCCGGCCGCCCGCCGCGCCGCCGCCCCGCTGGATCAGGGTGCGGGTCAAGCGGGGCGCCCGGATGGTGATCCGCGCCAACGGCAAGTTCCCCGGACCGCTGGAGGACCAGGCCATGATCGACCGGATCCTGCACGTGTCGACGGAGCCGTTCCGGTGGACGCCGCCGGGCACGGCGGCGAGGAGGGCCCGGTGACGGTGACCCGCTGCCATGTGACCACCGGGTTCTTCGTGCTCGGCCGCTGCGGGCAGGCGGCCGCCGCGTCGTGCGCGCGGTGCGTCCGTCCCGTCTGCGCCGCGCACGCCGGACCGGGCGGGCTGTGCCCCGAGTGCGCGGCCGCGCAGGGCTACGGGACGCACGACCCGCACGAGCCGTCGTGGACGGCCGGATACCGCCGCCACTACTACCAGAGCAGCTCCCACGCCTACGCCGACGCGACCTGGTACGCGTCGTTCGACGAGTACGACCGTGGGGCGTTCGACCCGGGCGACGACTACGCGCACGGCGGCGACTGGGGGCCGGACGACGACACGGGATTCGTGGACAGTTGATGCGCCGCGTCCTGTGGATCACCGAGCACTATCCGCCGAGCCGGGGCGGCATGTCCCAGTCGTGCGACCGGATCGTCCGGGGGCTGCGCGGCGCGGGGGTCGAGGTCGACGTGGCGCACCTGACGCGCCGTGCCCAGCCGTGGGGCGTCACGCGCGAGCACGGCGGGCGGCTCGTCACGGCGCCGCTCGGCGACGACACCGAGAACGCGCTGCGGCGGCTGTGGACGACCCTCACCGCCGAGGACCTCACCGGCTACGACCACGTCGTCGCGTTCGGCGGCGTGTACGCGCTGCTCGCCGCGCCCGTCCTGTCCGCGCTGCTGGACGCTCCGCTGGTCACGCTGCTGCGCGGCAACGACATCGACGTCGGCGTGTTCTCGATGCGGCGGCGCGGCGTGCTGGCGGACGCGCTGCGCGCCTCGGCCCGCGTGTGCGTCGTCGCCCGCTCGCACATTCCGCTGGTGACCGCGCTCGCGCCGGGCGCGGCGGTGACGTTCGTCGCGAACAGCGTCGACACCGCGCACTGGCGGATCCTGCCGTCCGAGCGGAAACGGGGTCTGGCGTGGCGGGACGAGCACGTCCGTGAAGGGCGTCGCACGATCGGGCTCATCGGGCAGCTCAAGGTCAAGAAGGGCGTCGGGTTCTTCCTGGACGCGCTGGCCGCGTCCGGGCACGCCGAGACGTTCCATCTGCTGCTGGTCGGCGAGGTCGAGGAGTCCGTGACGGAGTGGCTCGGCGCCCGCGAGGACTCCGTGCCGCACTCGTTCCTGCCGTTCCTCGACCGCTACGAGCTTCCCGCCGTGTACGCGAGCTGCGACCTGGTCGCCCTGCCGTCGTTCTACGACGGGATGCCGAACGTGGCGCTGGAGGCGGCGGCGCTCGGCGTGCCGCTGATCGCCTCGGACGGAGGCGGGCTCGCGGACGTCGCCGACGACGAGATCGGCTTCGTGTTCCGGGCGGGCGACGCGCACGCCTGCCGCGCGGCGATCGACCGGGCCGCGCGGGCGGACGACGCGGAACTCGCGCGGCTCGGCACCGACGCGGCGGAGCGGATCCGGCGCGACTTCACCCCGGCCGCGGAGACCGCCGGGTACCTCGCCGTCCTCGACGCGGTCCGTTGATCGCCTGCTACGCGGCCGGGGACGGGCTCGGGCATCTGACGCGCCTGCGCTCCGTCCTGCACACGCTGCGCCGGGACGGTCCCGTCACCGTGGCGACGACCTCCCCGTTCGCGGCCGATCCGCGCGTCACGGGCGGCTGGCGCGTCGTGCCGTCCCTCGACGGCGTGGACGCCGACGAGGTGATCGTCGACGCCTTCCCCGCCGGACTGAGGGGCGAGCTGACGAGCGTCCCGCCGGGAGCGCGGGTCACCCATCTGGCGCGGTCGCTGCGCTGGGAGGCCTACCGGCCGCTGCTTCCCGCCGACCCGCCGCGTTTCGACCGCACGTTCGTCCTCGAACCCCTGGACCCCGCGCACCACGCCTACCTGGGCGCGGTTTCCGATGAGGTCGTCCCGCTGACGCTCGTCGATCCACCGGTGGAGCCGCTCGACGTGGACGGCTGGCTCATCGTCCACAGCGGGCCCGACGCGGAGACGCTCGAACTCGTCGCCTACGCGCGGGACATGGCGTCCGTCGAGGGCGTCCGGCCCCCGATGACGCTGGTGTCGCCGCGGAGGCCGGACGGCCTGCCACCGGGAGTCGCGCACCTGGACGCCTACCCGGCCTGCCCGCCGGGCCCGAACGTCGAACGCATCGTCACCGCGGCCGGGTTCAACGCCGTCCGCCAGTACGCTCAGTGGCGAGACATGCACCATATGTTGCCGTTTCCGCGCAGCCTCGACGACCAGTTCGCCCGCGCGTCCCGCGCTAGGCGGGAAGCGTCACCTCGAACTCCACCTCGACGTCGTCGGCGAGCCTGAGGGCCCCGAAGAACGCCGAATACGGCTTGATGCCCCATCGGCTCTGCGTCACGGTGGCGGAGCCGCGCACCACGTCGCCCTCCAGGGCGGCCGTCACCCGGACCGGTTTCACCCGGCCCATGATGGTCAGGTCGCCCTCGATGGCGTCCGTGCCGACGCTCGTCGACGTGAACGTGATCTCCGGGTCTCGCCGGGTCTCCAGGACCTTGCCCAGGGCCTTCTTGATCTCCGCGCGGTCCTGGTCGGTCAGCGGCTTGACGCCGCCGGTGCCCGAGCGGACCTCCAGCCCGTCCAGCGGGACGACCACCTCGACCGACGAGGCGTCCAGCGGTTCGCGGGCCTCGACCGTCGCCGACCAGCGTGTGGCCTCGATGATCAGGTCATGGCCCGCCCGCCGTCCGAGCCCGCTGCGGCCCGTCTTGACCAGCAGGCGGCCGTTGTCCGGTCCCAGCTCGTACGTTCCTTCTCGAACTGCCATCTGTTCACCATGACACGCGTCCCACCAAGAACGCGTCACTCCAGGCAGGTCACCCTGGGCTGTGGACGGTACTCGGTGTGGAACTTCTCCCGGCGGACCTGGCGACCGTCGCTCAGCAGCGTCCGCCACACGTCGATCTCGAATCCGTTGCGTCCCCGGGTGGGCACGCAGTCCCACCCGCGTCCGGAACCCGTGCTGAACGGCGTGAATCCGTACCGCTCGGACGACCTGGACAGAACCCGGTATCGGCGTTCGCCCCACAGGTTCACCGTCAGCGACGACGCGGTGAGCACGGCCTCGATGCGCACGGGACGGTTCGTGTCGTTCCGCCAGGTGAAGTCCAGGCCGGGGTACGACACGGCCGCCTCTCGCCCTTCCGGGTACTCCGGCATGTACATCGAGTGCGCACGAGCCTTCCGGATGTCCAGACCCGCACGGAAGACCGCGTTGAACAGCGTCGACGACACCTGGCACACGCCGCCGCCCACATCGTTCACCAGCCGCGACCCCATGATGGCGGGCGCGGGCACGTAGCCCCGGCTCTCGGTGCGCGGGCCGACGACATCGTTGAACGAGAAGGTCGTGCCCGGAGCGACGACGTGGCCGTCCAGGATCTCGGTGGCGAGCGCGATGTTGCGCACCCGGGGTTCACCGGGCTCGAACCAGGTCGTGTAACCGCTCATCGGCTTCGCGCGTGTTCCCCGGTCGGGGACCGCCTTCACCGGTAAGGCGTCGTCGCGCGGCACCTGCTCACGGGCGGCCTGCGTCGCGGACGCGCCGGACCCCCGCGCGAGCCCCAGGTAAGCACCCAGCAGAAGCCCGGTCGTCGCCAGCGCGCCCGCGACGAACGGCCACCACTGCCGGACGCAGTCGCGCAACTCCGGCTGCCGCGCATGGCACCGTCCTTTCCCGCCACCGGCTCTCTCGTCATGGGCCCTCGCGCCACCGGGCCTCCTCCGGCCGGGTCTCCCCCCGCCGGTCCGGGTCCGCCTCACGGAACTCCACACCCCCCGCGGGTCCCCTGGGCGGGGATCCCGCAACGAACCCTCCCCCGGCCTGACCCGCCACGCCCGGGTCTTTGCGCGAACAACACCCGGACAACAGCGAATCCAGGCCCGTCAGCGGGCCCGGGCGCCCTCACGCAGCCGCTCGGGGTCGATCTCGCGGCCCGGCCACCTCCGGAGATACTCGGCCTCCAACTGGTTCATCCGGCGCGTGTGCTCCCCGTACGCCTGGTCGGCGGCGTGCCTGAGGGCGTCCATCCGCGTCGCGTACAACTGCGCGAGCTCACGGAACAGGTCGTCGTCGGTGAGGTCGCCGGGGTCGACCCCCAGTTCGGTGTCATCGGTCGTCATGTACTGCCTCCTCCTCCGCGGGCGCCTCGTCCCCTACCCGGAGCCGACCGGCGTGAACACCGCGAGGGCGCGGGCGTGCTTGCCGAACCGCACCGGCCCCGGCGACGGCGACACCTCACCGTCCCGGGCGATCCGGAGCCCGCCCGACCGGGACGCCACCTCCAGCCCGGAGGCCCGCCACGCGCGGAATCCGGGGGTGATGTGCAGATGCCCGGCCATGACGGCGGCGGTCGCGCGGACGCGGGGGACGCGGCGCCCGGTCGCGACCATCCGGATGTCGAGCCGCCCGTCGTCGAGCCGCTCGCGCCAGGTGGGGGCGGCGCCGCGCGAGCCGTACACGCAGTTCCCGACGAACGCCAGCCACACGCGGCGGTCCCGGCCGTCCACGGTCACCTCGACCGGTTCGGAGTGCCGCAGCGTGCGGACGGCGGCGATCGCGAGCGCCGGCCACTTCCCGAGCCGCTTCTCCAGCCGGGCTCGCCGGTCGACCAGTTCGGCGTAGGCGCCGAAGCTCGCCGTGTTGAGGAACAGCTGCTCCTCCTCGCCCGCCGCCGCACCGTTGGCGGGTGTGATATATGCCACGTCCACGCGGCCGAGGCGCCCGTCCCGGTACGCGGCGACCGCCTGCGCCGCCGACTCCACGCCGAGCGCGCGGGCGAAATGGTCGAACGTCCCGCTGGGGACGACGAGCAGCGGCACATCGTGCCTCAGCGCGGCGCGCGCACCCGCGTTCACCGTGCCGTCCCCGCCGATGACCGCGAGCACCGAGGCCCGTTCCGCGGCCTGGCCGAACACCTTGTCGACGTCCTCGTCCGGGCCGAGCCGGACGATCTCCGCCGCGGGCAACTCCCGCCGGACCAGCTCGACCGCCAATTCCGGACGGCCCGGCAGGATCGCCGCGGTCGCGCCTCCGACACCGCCCGCTTCGGGGTTGACGACGACGACCAGCCCGTCGCCGTCCTCGCTGACCAGGTCCTTCGCGTCCTCGCTCCGGGTCACGCGGGCCACCGGGGGGCGAGCGGGCCACACCACGCGCGTGCCGAGCGCGGCCAGCGCGCCGATCCCGACGCCGGCCAGCACGTCGCCCGGGTAGTGCGCGCCGGTGTAGACGCGGGCGAACGCGACCGCCGCCGCCGTCGCCGCGACCGGCACGGCCACCGGACGCGGCGCCTCCAGCGCGACGCCGGTCGCGAACGCGGCCGCCGACGCCGAGTGCCCGGACGGGAACGCGTGCGACGTCGGCAGCTTCCACCGGATCCGGATCGGCGGCACCAGGTCGACGACCGGTCGCTTGCGGCGGAACGCCTGCTTGCCGAGCAGGTTCACCGCCGGGCTCGCCACCGCGATCGCGATGGAGCCGCGAAGCGCGGCCCGCCGCAGCCGGGCCCGTCCGGTGGCGCCCAGCACACCCGCGGTCGTGAACCACAGGACGCCGTGGTCGGCGAACCTCGACAGCCTCGGCAGGACGTACTCCAGCCCGCGCAGCCGTGCCGCCGCCACCTGGTCGAACGCCCACCGGTCCACCCGTCCGAGCCTGCGCAGCAGACCGCGACGGGGCTCCGGTGACCTCCGGTGACGGCGTGGTGGGACGGACCGTCTCGGCGCGGCACCACCCGCTTGGGGCCGCCGTGAATGGTTGACGCGCATGCCCCGGGTATCCCCAGGGACGCCGACATGATTCCGCAAAGATCTCAAATCAGGGGTCACATGAGGGTGTACGTCACTCCGGACTCGGCGACTGCAATAGGCTTCGCGGCATGAGTCACCCGGAACGGCTCGGTTCCCCGGGTGGTGAGTCGGTCGGAACGATCGCGGAGCCTCCTCACGTGAACGAGAAGCTGGCCGACTACGCCGCCCGCCACGGGCTGAGGCAGAGCGCCGCGCGCCCCCCGCTCGGCAAGTACCTCCAGAGCGTGTGGGCACGCCGGAACTTCATCTGGGCGTTCGCGTCCGCGAAGAACATCTCGCTGTACAGCGACTCGCGGCTCGGCCAGGTCTGGCAGGTCCTCACGCCGTTGCTGAACGCGGCGGTCTACTACCTGATCTTCGGGTTGCTGCTCGGCCTCAGCCGCGGGCTGCCGGACTTCATCCCGTTCCTGGTGACCGGCGTCTTCCTGTTCGGTTTCACGCAGCGGTCGGTCACCTCGGGCGCCAAGTCCGTCGGCGACAACCTGTCGCTGATCAGGGCGCTGCACTTCCCGCGGGCCACGCTGCCGCTCGCGATCGCCGTCGTCGAGCTCCAGCAGTTGCTGCTGTCGCTGGGCGTCCTGTTCGCGATCGTGTTCGCCTACGGCGAGCCGCTCAGCCTGTACCTGCTGTTGTTCGTGCCCGTGGTGATGCTCCAGCTCATGTTCAACGTGGGCATCAGCATGGTCATGGCCCGGATCGGCGCGTTCAACCGCGACATCACGCAGCTGCTGCCGTTCGTCATGCGCACGTGGCTCTACGCGTCCGGCGTGATCTTCAGCCTGCCGTCGTTGATGGAGAAGGGCTCCAAGCTCTCCCAGTACCCCCTCCTCGGCGAACTGCTCCAGCTCAACCCCGCGTACGTGTACCTGGAGCTGAGCAGGCACGTGCTGCTCAGCGACTACCGCGAGTACATCGAGCGCAAGTACCCCATGGACGTGGGACAGTTGTGGCTGACCGCCGGGATCTGGTCCGTGGTGATGCTCGTCGGCGGGTTCCTGTACTTCTACAAAGCCGAGGAGCGGTACGGCCGTGGCTGAGACGAAGGTGCGCGGGAACAACGTGGAGATCGACCCGAGCCGGGAGCCGATCGTCGTCGTGGACGATCTGCACATCGTCTACCGGGTGTACGGCGCGGGCGGCAAGGGCAATGCGGCCTCGGCCTTCGCGCGGGTGGTGCGCCGCCAGCACCGTCCGTCGATGACGGAGGTCCACGCGATCAAGGGCCTGTCGTTCGTCGTCTACCGGGGCGAGGCCGTCGGCATCATCGGCACCAACGGCTCCGGCAAGTCGACGCTGCTGAAGGCCATCGCCGGGCTGCTGCCCCCGCACAGCGGCGGCGTCTACACCGACGGGCAGCCGTCCCTGCTCGGCGTGAACGCGGCCCTGATGAAGGACCTCACCGGCGAGCGCAACATCGTCCTCGGCTGCCTCGCGATGGGCATGTCCCCTGCGGACACCAAGTCCCGGTACCAGCAGATCGTCGACTTCGCCGGGCTCAAGGAAGGCTTCATCCAGTACCCGATGCGGACGTACTCGTCCGGCATGGGCGCCCGGCTCCGGTTCGCGATCGCGGCGGCCAAGACCCATGACGTACTGCTGATCGACGAGGCCCTCGCCACCGGTGACGCCAAGTTCCGGACCAAGAGCAAGCGCCGGATCGACGAGCTGCGCAAGGAGGCGGGCGCGGTGTTCCTCGTCGCCCACCAACTCGACACGATCAAGGAGATGTGCGACCGCGTCATCTGGATCGACGACGGCCGGATGCACATGGACGGCGACCCCGAGGAGGTCGTCGCCGCCTACGTCGAGGCGACGGGGAAGTGACCGAAGCCGCCGTGCCCTGAGGCGCCCCTGATAAAGATGAGGGGACACGCGCACGTTTCTCATCGAGTCTCCTTGAGGAGGGCACCATGGCCGGTAGGCCGCCGCTTCCGCACGACTTTCTGCCCGAGGTCCCGTCGTTCACCGTGACGAGCGACGACGTCACCGATGGTGAGCGTCTCGCGGACGGGCAGGTGTACGACGGCGGCAACGAGTCCCCCCACCTGCGCTGGTCGGGCTTCCCCGCCGGGACGAAGAGCTTCGCGGTGACGTGCTTCGACCCGGACGCGCCGACCGGCAGCGGCTTCTGGCACTGGTCGCTGTTCGACATCCCGGCGGACGTGACGGAGCTGCCCACCGGCGCCGGATCCGAGGACGCCAAGGTCGGCGTGCACGCCCGCAACGACTTCGGCACGAAGGCGTTCGGCGGGGCCGCCCCGCCGCCCGGCGACCCGCACCGCTACGTGTTCACCGTCCACGCGCTGGACGTGGAGTCGCTCGGCGTCGGGCCCGACACGCCCCCGGCCGCCGTGGGCTTCAACATCACCGCCCACACCCTCGCCCGCGCCACGATCATCGGGACCTACGGGACCTGAGCTATCCCGCGTACTCCCCGGTCGGGACGATCATCGGGGTGCCGGTGACCGGGTCGGGCGTGATCACGCAGGACAGGTCGAACACCTCCTTGATCAGGGCGGCGTCGACGATGTCGGCGGGCGCGCCCGCCGCGACGACCCGGCCGTCGCGCATGGCGACGATGTGGTCGGCGAACCGGCACGCCTGGTTGACGTCGTGCAGCACCGCGATGATCGTCCGGCCGTCGTCGCGCAGCCGGGCCAGCAGCGCGAGAAGCTGGTACTGGTGCGTGATGTCGAGGAACGTGGTGGGCTCGTCCAGCAGCAGGTAGGGCGTCTCCTGGGCCAGCACCATCGCGATCCACACCCGCTGCCGCTGTCCGCCGGAGAGGTTCTCCATGCGCCGCTCCGCCAGGTCGGTGACGCCCGCGGCGGTCATCGCGGCGGTGACGGCGCGCTCGTCGTCCGCCGACCAGGTCGACAGCAGCGTCTGGTGCGGGTAGCGGCCGCGGGCGACGAGCTGCCGGACGACCATGTTCTCCGGCGCGACGAGGCCCTGCGGCAGGAACGCCATCTCCCGGGCGATGGTCTTCGGACGGTAGTCCCGCACGTCCCGTCCGTCGAAGGCGATATGCCCGGACGACGGCGCGAGCAGCCGGGCGAACGAGCGCAGCAACGTCGACTTGCCGCACGCGTTGGCACCGACGATGGCGGTGAACGCGCCGTCCGGGACGTCGAGGTCCAGGTCCGCCGACACGACCCGGTCGCCGTAGCGGAGGGTGGCGTCCCGGGCGGTGAGCCGTCCCTTCATCCCCGTTCGACCTCCTTGAAGAGCAGCAGGCAGAGGTAACCTCCGCCGAGCACCGTCGTCACGGCGCCGACCGGGAGCTGGACGGGCGACAGGACGGTCTGGGCGATGAGGTCGGCGGCGAGCAGCAGCGCCGCGCCGGTCAGCGCGGCGGGCAGCGGCGGCACCCCGGCGGCGCCCGCGATCCGGCGGCCGATCTGCGGGGCGACGAGCCCGACGAACACGATCGGCCCGGCGGCGGCGGTGACGCCCGCGGTCAGCCCCACCCCGGCCAGCACCGCGAGAAGCCGGAACCGGCCGAGGCCGAGCCCGGACGCGGCGGCGACGTCGTCGCCGAGCGCCGCCTGCCGCATGCCCTGGGACAGCGCGGCCAGCAGCACCGCGAGCGCGCCGATGACGATGAGCGGGAACCGCAGGCCCGCCCATTCGACGCCGTTGAGGGTGCCCGCCTGCCAGCCGGTCGCGGCGATGGCGACGTCCAGGTCGGCGCGCAGCACGATCCAGGAGTTCGTCGCGGTCAGCATGGCGTTCACGGCGATCCCGACGACGACGAGCCGCAGCCCGCTGACCCCGGACCGCAGCGCCAGCGCGCAGACGGCGGCGGCGGTGGCGAGCCCGCCCGCCAGCGCGCCGGTGGCCAGGCCCGCCGCGGTCCCGCCGAACAGGGTGATCGCGATGAGGACGCCGGTGTAGGAGCCCGCGTCGAGGCCGATGACGTCGGGGCTGCCGAGCGCGTTGCGGGTGAGGTTCTGGAACACCGAGCCCGCCGCGCCGAGCGCGGCGCCGAACACGATCGCGGCGGTGACGCGCGGCAGCCGCCACTCCCGGACGATGACCGCCGAGTCGCCGCGGCCGAGCAGCCCTTGCAGGACGTCGCCCGGCGCGTCCCAGGAGTCGCCCCGGCACAGCGCGGCCAGCGCGAGCCCCGCGATGGCGGCGACGAGGACGCAGGAGGCGACCAGCGCCCGCCGCTCCACCAGCGCCGACACCGGGCCCGCACGGACGACCAGCGCGCTCACAGGGCCACCGCCCCGTGCCGCCGGACGATCCAGATGAGCGCCGGTCCGCCGAGGAACGCGGTGACGACGGCGACGGGCAGTTCGCCGGTGGGGAGCAGGACGCGGGAGCCGATGTCGGCGGCGACGAGCAGCACCGCCCCGAGCACCATCGTGTACGCCATCAGCCACGCGACCGACCCGGCCGCGGGCCGCCGCGCCAGATGCGGGACGAGCAGCCCCACGAAGATGATCGGCCCCGCCACGGCGGTGGCCGCGCCGGTCAGCAGCGTGATCAACACGAGCACGGCGATCCGGACGCGCCGGACGCGGGCGCCGAGCGCGTGCGCGACGCTGTCGCCGAGCATCAGCCCGCCGAGCGGCCGCGTCACGAGCACGGCCCCGGCCAGCGCGACGACGATCACCGCGAGCGGCAGCGCCAGCGGCGTCTGCTCGCGGCCCGCCAGCGACCCGACGTGCCAGTACCGGTACTCGTCGAGCGCGTCGGGGAACAGCAGGCGCAGCGCGAGCGTCAGCCCGGCCAGGACGGCGGTGAGCGCGAAGCCCGCCAGCACGAGCCGCAGCGGGAACGTCCGGCCGACCGTGTACACCGCGACGGAGGCGAGCGCGGCCCCGCCAACCGCGAGCGCCATCCGGGACGGCTGCGACCCGGTCACCCCGAGCACCGTGCCGAGGGTGATCGCGAAGGCGGCGCCCGCGGTGACGCCGAGGACGCCCGGCTCGGCGAGCGGGTTGCGGGTCATGGTCTGGATCAGGGTCCCGGCCGTCGCCAGGGCCGCGCCGGCGCAGCAGGCGAGGACCGTCCGCGGCCCCCGGATGTCGCGGACGATCGACTCCGCCTCCGCCCCGGCGCCCCCGGCGAACACCCGCCAGATCTCCTCCGGCGGGACGGCCTGGGCGCCGACGGACACGCTCGCGACCGCGAGCACCGCCAGCGCCAGCACGGTCACCGCGAGGAACGCGACCCGCCGGGTCAGGTCAATCCTCAAGCCCGGCCACTCCGCGTTTCCAGTAGCCGGTGAACAACGCGTCGGCGCGGCCCCTGCTCCAGGCGCGCAGCGGTTTGATCGCGTCGGCCTCGCCCGCGGCGAACAGGAACGTCCGGCCGTCAGGACGCGGCAGCGCGCGGACCGTGTCGGCGAGCGCGGAGCGGCCGTCGCGCCGCGTGAGCCACACGACCTCGACCCCGTCGCGGACGGCGAGCGGGTAGGCGTGGTCGGCCGCGTCGTCGGTCTCGATCACCGCGTGGGCGCGGACGCCGGGCGGGGCCTCCTCCAGCCATCGCGCGAACGCGGGCAGCGCGGTGGCGTCGACCGCGAACACGTAGTGGTCGTGGTTGTGCGGGAACGCCTTGGCGCCGGGCGGCCCGGCGATCGTGACCTCCGCGCCGACCGGGACGCCGTCCGCCCAGGTGGAGGCCAGCCCACCGGGATGCAGGACGAAGTCGAGGTCGAGTTCGAGGGCCTTCTCGTCGTAGCGCCGGACCGTGTACTTGCGCGTCGGCGGCAGCGGGTGCGGCCAGTCGAGTTCCAGGTCGTCGCCCGGAACGGGGGCACGAAGCGTTCCATCCGCGTCCGGGAACACGATCTTGATGTGGTCGTCGCACTGGTAGCTGTGGAATCCGGCGAGGCCGGGGCCGCCGAGCGTGAGCCGCAGCAGGTTCGGGGTCAGCCGCTCCCGGCGGGCGACGGTGGCCGTCCGGACCTCGATCGGGTAGCCGATGCGCGCGACGCCCGTCCCGGAACGATGGTGTTCGGCGACCCGCCCGCGCGGGTCGCTGCGGTCCATCTTCATGACTTCAGGAGCGGCGCGAGGGCCTGGTCGAGGGCGTCGAGCGTCTTCAGCGCGGACGGGTAGGTCGCCGCCTGCGTGTACCGGATCCCGTAGGCGCGGCCCGCCTTCACCGCGGGCAGGCGCTTCCACAGGTCGGAGTCGAGGACGTACTTCACGGCCGGGCCGACCGTGCCGTCCGGTTCGAGGGTGTAGGTGATGACGTCGGCCTCCCCCAGGCTCTCGGAGAGCTTCTCGATCGACGGGTACTCGGAGACGTTGGTCCCGCCGCCGCGCTTCTCCTTGACCTCGCCGTAGTAGGGGACGCCGATGTCCCCGGCGACGTTCGTGCCCCACGATCGGGCGTACTCGCGCATGAACGTTCCGGACGCCACCTTGCCATAGCCGCCGACGTGCCCGAACTTCAGGCCCGCCAGGGCGCCCTTGTACTTGGCCGCGATCGTCGCGGCCTTCCGCTCGTACTCGGCCTTGGCCTTGCCGTAACCCTCGACGCTTCCCACGGCCTCGGCCTGGCGGCGGGAGAGGTCACGCCAGTCGGACGGTGACGCGGGTCCGAGGACGACGACGGGCGCGACGGACTCCAGGCGCTTCATGTTGAGGTCGCCGAGGACGGGCTTCGGCACCCCGATGACGATGAGGTCGGGGTCGGCCTTGGCGACGGCCTCGTAGTTGGTCTCGGCGGCCGACTCACCGGCCACCTTGTCCAGTTTCTCGTAGGTGGCGCGGTCCTCGGCGCTCATCATCGGGATACCGCGCTTCCAGGTGGAGATCCCGACCAGCGGGGCGCCGAGCTCGATGAGCACCGGCACCGCGTAGCCGGTCGCGACGACCCGCTTCGGCTCGGCCGGAATCTTGATCTTTCCGTTGTCGGCGGCGAAGACCCGCGTTCCGCCGGAGCCGGACTCCGTCGAGGAGTTCCCGGAACCACAGGCGGACGCCAGCACGAGCGCGGCGGCGCACACGGCGGCGAGTCCCCTGGTGGTGGCGCTGGTCATGGCAAAAGGCATGGCTACTAAGGTAAGCCTTACTTAACCTTGGTGATATCGCTGGGAGGACACCCTGTGTCGATGACGCGCCATCCGGTGGACGATCCGGAGATCTGCGAGGAGTTCGGTTACGGCCTCGGCGATCCCGGGGGGATCCTCGTGCTCCGGTACCGGTCGGCGGTCGCGCTCGCGTTCGGTGAGAGCCGCCAGGACTTCCTGCATCAGTTGTACTGGTCCCCGGACGGGCCGCTCGCGACACTGCACGGGCCGTCCGTCCGGTTCGTCGGCGCCGGGGAGGGGTTCTGGGCTCGGCGCGCGGTGAGCCACGAGGTGCGCGCGGGCGACCGGCAGACCGTCTACCGGATCTGCCTGCGGGAGCAGCCGCCCGCGCTGGACGGCCTCCGCGCCGGGCCGGTGCCGGTCGACGACGAGGCCGCGCGGCTCATCACGCTGATCGCCCGGCGCGGCTGCGACGAGGCGACCGCGCTCACCGCCCGCCGACGCATCCTGGCGGGGATCGGCGCGCCGGACGGTTCGGGGCCGCACGCCGCGGGGACCGGCGGCGGCACAGGGTTCGCGCTGGCCGTGGCACGCAGCCTCTCCCATGACCCCGCCGATCCGACGCGGCTCGACGAGTGGGCCGTCCGGCTCCGCGTCAGCGTCAAGACGTTGCAGCGTGACTTCGTCCGAGAATTCGGCATGCCCTACACGCGGTGGCGGACCCTGCTGCGGCTGCGCGCCGCCCGGGTGCTGCTGGACTTTCACCCGGTGGGCACGGTCGCCCACGAGGTCGGGTACGCGAGTCCGTCCGCGTTCATCCACGCGTTCCGGAAGGAGTACGGTCACACGCCCGGCCACCGGTAGCGGGCCGTTTCGATCGCGGCGCGTCCCGTGGGGCGTGTCCGCTCGTGGGGGCGGCGGACACGCCGACGGCGAGTGCTACTTCTGCCAGGGGAATCGATCGGCGAAGGCCGGTTCGAGATCGTCCAGCCAGACCGCGTCCGGGTCGAACTTCGCGAAGAACGGCTTGCCGACCAGGTCGGAGTCACGGCACTGGATGAAGTGAAGGGCGAAGGCCTTCTCGCCGTGCAGGTCCACGACGCCGTCGACGCAGACCTTCCCCGGGGTGGCGGACATGGACGGCCCCCGGACGGTGCGCGACAGCCCGGAGACGTTGCGGTAGGCGTCCCGGAAGATCTCGTACGCGCGGACGAGCGGCACGGCGAAGTAGTCCTGCGGTCCGGTGTCGCGCTCGACGAACAGGTAGTACGGCACCAGGCCCATCCGGGTCTGGACGCGCCACATGGTCTCCCAGGTCACGGCGTCGTCGTTGATCGTCCGAATGACCGGGGACTGGGTGCGGATCACCGCGCCGGTGTCGCGGATCCGGCGGCACGCCTCGGTGACCATGAGCGGTTCGAGCTCGCGCGGGTGCGTGAAGTGGGCCATGAACGCCAGGTTCTTGCCCGACTCGACGACCTGCTCGAACAGGCGCAGCATGTCGTCGGCGTCCGGGTCGGTGACGAACTTCTGCGGCCAGTACGCGAGTGACTTCGTCCCGATCCGGATGGATTCGAGCTGTTCGAGGTCGAGCAGCGGCTCGATGTAGCGGCGCAGCACCGGCTCGCCCATGATCATGGCGTCGCCACCGGTGAACAGCACACTGGTGACCTCGGGGTGCGTGACGAGGTAGTCCCGCAGGGCGGTGACGTCGTCCCCGGCCATCTTGAGGTCGGCCTCGCCGACGAACTGGGCCCAGCGGAAGCAGTACGTACAGTACGCGTGACAGGTCTGCCCCTGTTTGGGGAAGTAGAGAACGGTCTCGTCGTACTTGTGCTGCATTCCCGGGATCTTGCCGTCGCCGAAGCTCGGGACGTTCAGCTCCATCTGACCGGCGGGATGCGGGTTCAGCTTCATCCGTACGGCGTGCGCGGCGGCCTCGATCTCCGCCTTGGGGGCCTCGCGGCGCAGGAGGTCGGACAGGTGCGCGACGTCCTCGGCCGGAAGCATGTCCTCCTGCGGGAAGACCAGCCGGTACATCGGATCGTCGGGCGCGACCGACCAGTCGATGAGCTCGTCGACGACGTAGGCGTTCGTCCGGAACGGCAGAACCGTCGCCACCGCCCGGGTGGCGAGCCGCTGCGCGGGCGACAGCCCCGCGCGAGCGGTGAGCTCGTCCAGGTGCTTCGCCGTGAAGGCGCGGAACTTGCGACCGGTGGATCGCACCGCGGGTGCCGCGTCGTTCACCAGTGTCACGTGTTGGTTCTCCTTGCTGTCAGCGGGAGGCGCACCCTGAGGTGCGTCATCACGGACCGTGATCGATTTCCTCAGAACACCCCCATTCAACCCGTTAAGACGGGTTCATGCCGAATTGATGCCCGCCACCCGGTGACCGCAAAGCAGGTCACGGCAATCCCGCCGAATCGCCTGGACATCATCGTTGGCGTCACATCACCAGTACAACGACAACGGCACGCGGGCTGCTGCGTCAGGAGACTCTCCAGAGCCGGACTCCGGAAGAACTCTCGCTCCGTCCCGCCATGGCCGGGACGCACGTCGCACGGGCAAGAATCCGCATACGGGACGGAAAAAGCCGTCACTCGTCGCATGTAAACAACTACTGACGGTGACGTTTCTGTTGTGGATATACGTCGCAAGGTCGTGGAGATGAGCCGCAAGGCCACCGGCACGAAGCGCGGAAAGGCCCTGGTCCTGGGTTCCGCGGGGTTGCTCGTGCTCGTGCTGGTGGGCGGCGGGGTCGCGTTCCTGTTGACCGGCCGCGAGGAGCTCCAGTACAAGACGCAGTCCGCGCTGCGGGCGGCGCTGCCGGTGACGGCGGCGGCCGAGCTGCGCGAACACGGCGTGAGCCTGGCGTCGCCGCTGAAGTGCGAGGACCTGCCCGGCTGGACGAAGACGAAGATGCGCGTGTCCTGCACCGGCACGACCTCCGACAAGAAGACCGTCGAGGTCCTCGGCAGCGGCGAGCAGGAGACGCGCAAGAGCTACTACACGATTCTCGTGGACGGCCGACCGGTCGTGGAGAACAAGCCGTGCCTCGGGGCGGATTGCCGGGCGAAGGACGGGTAGTCGTCATGGCGGACGGAGGAACGTCCTACGATGCGGTGAGCTGCGTGATCGCGGCGCACCGCGTTCGACCTCCTTCCCTCCCCTGTTCCCCGGCACCCCTCTGGAGCGGCCATGACCGGCACCGGCGCGATCCGTCCGCTGCCGATCGCGGTCGACACGATGGGCGGCGACCACGCCCCTGAGGAGATCATCGCGGGCGCGGTGGAGGCGTCCCGCGAGCACGGCGTCGGGCTCGTCCTGGTCGGGCAGGCCGCGCGGATCCGCCAGGAGTTGGAGCGCTACGACGCCGTCGGCAAGATCCCGATCGTGCACGCGGACGAGGCCCTGGACATGGACGAGGGCGCGCTGGCCAGCTGGCGCAAGCCCCGCTCGTCCATCGCGATCGCCTGCCATCTGATCAAGCAGGGGCGGGCGTCGGCGCTGGTGTCGGCGGGCAGCACCGCCGGGGTCGTGGCGACGTCGCGGCTGCGGTTGAAGGGCCAGCAGGGCGTGATGCGGCCCGCGATCGCGGTGACGTTGCCGACCCGACCGCGTCCGACGATCCTGCTGGACGCGGGCGCCACCGCGGACGTCAAGCCCGAGGGTCTGGTCCAGTTCGCGGCGCTCGGCACCGCGTACGGGCAGATCCTGCTGGGGCTCGACCGTCCCACGGTCGGCCTCCTCAACATCGGCGCCGAGCCGGGCAAGGGGAACAAGGCGACGAAACGGGCCCATGAGCTGCTGTCCGGCGGCGGCAACCACGGCATCGAGTTCGCGGGCAACATCGAGGGCCACGACCTGCTGAGCGGCCGCGTCGACGTCGTCGTCACCGACGGCTTCAGCGGCAACATCGCGCTGAAGACCATGGAGGGCACGATCCGGACCGCGTTCGGCGAGGTCCGGGAGACGATGACCACCGGCACCGCCGCGCGGATGGGCGCCCTGCTCCAGCGCCGCCGGATGCGGGACCTGCGGGACCGCTTCGACCCCGACACCTACGGCGGCGGCGTCCTGCTCGGCCTGAACGGCACGATCGTGATCGCGCACGGCGCCTCCCGCGCCCGCGCGATCACCTCGGCGTGTGAACTGGCGCACCGGCTCGCCGCCGGGCGGATCGTGGAACGGATCCGCGAACAGGTCGCGCTGACCCGCACGTCCCGGTTCGGCCGCAGAACGCACGGCGAACGCGACAGCACCGATGAACCACTCGGAGACCTCGGGCCCGTTCAGAAACAGCCTTAGCCACCGCGCGAGCGCGTTACCTGGTCGAGGTGGCGACGCCGAAGGCGAGCCTCCTCGACCAGATCGCGAAGCGATGCAGCGCTCGCACGATTACGGGCAGGGCTGCGAGCCGCCAGGCGAGTAGCCCTGCCCGGAATTAAACAGACACAGCCGATAGCCTTGGGGGATGTCCGACCCGCAACTCGTACTCGCCGCCCGGGTCCAGGCCGCGCTGGCCGCCGCCTTCGGACCGTCGTACGCGGACGCCGACCCGGTCATCCGGCCGTCGTCGTTCGCCGACCTTCAGGCCAACGTGGCGTTGCCGCTGGCCAAGAAGCTGGGCCGCAAGCCACGAGAGGTGGCCGAGGAGATCGTCGCGAACCTCGACACCGGCGGTGTCGTGTCCGACGTGCAGGTCAGTGGGCCCGGCTTCATCAACCTGACGCTCAGCGACACGTGGATCGCGGCGGAGGCGCAGCGGGCCCTGGAGGACGAGCGGCTCGCCGTCCCCCAGGTCGACAAGCCGCAGAAGGTCGTCGTGGAGTACTCCTCGCCGAACGTGGCGAAGGAGATGCACGTCGGGCATCTGCGGACCACGATCGTCGGGGACGCCATCGCCCGCGTCCTGGCGTTCCTCGGGCACGACGTCGTCCGCGACAACCATGTCGGCGACTGGGGCACCCCGTTCGGGATGCTGATCGAGCACCTGCTCGACCTCGGTGAGGACGCCGCCGCGCGGGGCGACGCGTCCGTCCGCGACCTGACCGCGTTCTACCAGGCCGCACGGCTGAAGTTCGACGGCGACGAGGAGTTCGCCGACCGGTCGCGCAGGCGGGTCGTGGCGCTCCAGGCGGGCGACGCGGAGACGCTGCGGCTGTGGAACATCCTCGTGGACGTGTCCAAGCAGTACTTCAACGACGTCTACGGGCGGCTCGGCATCACGCTCACCGACGACGACATCAAGGGCGAGAGCTTCTACAACGACCTGCTGGGCCCGACCGTCCGGGAACTGGAGGACAAGGGCATCGCGGTGGTCAGCGAGGGGGCGCTGTGCGCGTTCCCGCCCGGGTTCACCGGACGCGAGGGCGAGCCCCTCCCCGTGATCATCCGCAAGAGCGACGGCGGCTACAACTACTCCACGACCGACCTCGCGACGATCCGGTACCGGGTCGACACCGAGCATGTCGACCGGATGATCTACGTGGTCGGCACGACGCAGGCGCTGCACTTCCAGATGGTGTTCGCCGTCGCCCGGATGGCCGGTTGGCTGGACGACGACGTCCGGGCCGAGCACGCCCAGATCGGCAACGTCCTCGGCACCGACGGCAGGCTGCTGCGGACCCGGGCGGGCGGGACCGTCAAACTGTCCGAACTGCTGGACGAGGCCGTCGAGCGGGCCGGGGTGGTGTTCGACGAGATCCAGCACGACGAGCCGTTCGACGACGCGACCCGCGCGGAGATCGTCCGGGACGTCGGCATGGGCGCGGTGAAGTACGCCGACCTGTCGGTGGCCCGTGACAGCGAGTACATCTTCGATCTCGACCGGATGATCTCGTTCAACGGCAAGACGGGCCCGTACCTCCAGTACGCCACGGCGCGGATCAGGTCGATCTTCCGGAAGGGCGGCCTGGACCCGCGGGACGCGACCGGCCCGATCGTTGTCGGCCATCCCGCGGAGCGGGCGCTCGCCCTCGAACTCCTCGGGTTCGGCGCGGTCCTCCAGCAGGCCGGGGACACCGCCGAGCCGCACCGGCTGGCGAGCTACGTCTACGCGGTCGCGGACGCCTACACGACCTTCTACGAGAACTGCCCGGTGCTGAAGGCCCCCGACGAGGAGACGAAGGCGTCCCGCCTGGCCCTGTGCGCGGCGACACTGCGCACACTCGTCACCGGCCTCGACCTCCTCGGCGTCCCCACCCCCGAGCGCATGTGATCCACGTCCCGCCCACGGTCACCGGGTAGACAGGGTCACTGGGTGGACACGGTCCCCTGTGGGGACATGTCGCCTTGGGCGGGCGTGCGTTCGCGGGTGATGTGTTCGCGGACGGCAGGGACGATCTCCAGCGCGAACTCGGGCAGTTGCTCGGGGGCGCCGCCGAACAGGAACGTGTCGACGCGGTGGCCGATCGCCAGTTCGGCCAGTTCGTAGACCCACTGGCGCGGCGGACCGTGGAGGAAGCCGCGGGTCTCCCGCCCGTCGATCGTTCCTTCGCAGACGTAGACGCGGCGGATCTCGCCGGGGTCGCGGCCCGCCTCGGCGGCGGCGGCGTCGAGACGCCGCTGCCCGTCGGCGAGCCGGTTCGGCGGGACGAGCGACGACGGCGCGATCCAGCCGTCGGCGACGCGTCCGGCCAGGGCGAGGCCGCGGGGCCCGGTGACACCGAGCCAGATGCCGATCGGGTGTGCCGGGGCCGGGCCCGCCTGCAACGCCGTGAACCGGTGGTGCTCGCCCTGGAACCGGAGCCCGTTCTGGTCGCTCCAGTGCATCCGGATGATCTGCACGGCCTCCGCCAGGGCGCTCAGCGCCGCGGTCCCGTCGCCGGGTCGTGTCCCCCCGTACGCCTCGACGCCCTCCAGGGACAGTCCCGCGCCGAGGCCGAGCTCGACGCGGCCGCCGCTGAGCCGGTCCATCGTCGCGATCGCCTTCGCCAGGACGGCGGGCGGGCGCAGCGGCAGGCACGCCACCGCGGGCAGCACCCGGATCCTGGAGGTGGCGGTCAGCGCCGCGGCCAGGACCGTGACGGCGTCGGCGGTGCCGCGCCGGTACGGCTGGTCGCGGACGCCGAGGAAGTCGAGGCCGAAGCGGTCGGCGTTCCGCGCGATGTCGAGCAGCGGGGTCGACGCGTCAGGTTCGAGGGAGACCCCGAACCGCAGCGTTCCGCGGCCCGTCATTGGAGATAGCCTTCGACCTCGTCGGGCGGCCTGACGTCCTCGTCGCCGGGATCCTCACCGGCCTCCAGCCGGGCCCGGCGGCGGCGCAGCAGGTCCCAGCACTGGTCGAGTGCGACCTCCAGCCGTTCCAGCCGCCGGTGCTCCTCCTCGCGGCCGAGTTCGCGGCGCTGGTAGCGCTCCCGGAGCCGCTGCTCCTCGCCGACGTACTCGCTGATGCGCTCCAGGATGTCCTTCTCGTCCATGGCCTTTCAGCGCTCGCGCCCGGCGGTGAGCCCGCTGAGGAACCCGCCGTCGGTCCGGGTCGAGTGCTGGAGTGAACCGGGCTTCGGGTCGACCATGGGCGAGGCGGGCGACGCGGGCGACGCGGTCGCCGTCCGGGACGTCCCGGATCTGGCGGACCCCTTCGCCGTGCCGGACCTGGCCTTCGTGGTCGTCCGGGTCGACGACGAGGTGGACTTGCGGGCCGCGGACGTCCGCGGCTTCGCCGTGGTCGTCTTCTTGGCCGTGGTCGACTTCTTCGCCGTGCCGGACGTCTTGGACCCGGCCGTCCGCCGCGACGTCGTCGTCGACTTCGTTCGGCTGGACGCGGCCGACGTCGACTTTCGCGCCGTACCCGACTTGGACGCCGTGCCCGACCGGGACGACGTGCTCTTCTTCGCCGCCGTGCTCCGGCTTCCGGTGCTCTTGGCGGTGGTGGTGATGACCTTGGCGGCCGCGTCCATCGCCTTGGCGGCGTCGGACATGGCCTTGGTCGCGCTGGTCATCGCCTTGGTCATGGCCGTCATGGCCTTGGCCGACGAGGACGCCTTGGTCGCGACCGACTTCATCTGCGTCGCGGCGGTCTTGGCCTGGCTCGCGGCCTTGGTCACCCGGGTCGCGGCGGTCGAGGACGTCCGGCTGGACGCCGCGCTCGTCCTGCGCGCCGTGCTGCTCTTGGCGGCCGGCTTCTTGGCCGCCGTGCTCTTGGACGAGCCCCTCGTCGTCTTCGACGTGCTCTTCGGACTGCTCTTCGTACGTGACGCCGTCTTGGTAGGCACTGATCTCCCCCCCGTGATGATCAGATACGGGGAGATCTATTCCACACTTTGTGACGCTCTACACACGGCGCGTCATTTCCTCTCAGACGCCCATGGGATGCCAGACGGTCTTGGTCTCCAGGAACGCCGTCATCCGGGCGGTTCCGGGGTCGGCCGTCCAGCCGGTCTCGGCGCCGCGAAAAACGCGCTTGAGGTTCCCGGCGGCGTCGCTCTCCAGGGCACGGACGTCCTCGGCGGCGGCTCCGGTGAGGTCGAGGGCGTTGACGTCCATGTGGGAGGCGAGCCACGGCGCGATCTCGGCGCGGCGCCCGGTGAGGACGTTGACGACCCCGCCGGGAAGGTCGGACGTGGCAAGCACCTCGGCCAGCGTGATGGACGGCAGCGGCGCCGGTTCGGACGCGACGACCACGCACGTGTTCCCGGACACGATCACCGGGGCGACCACGGAGACGAGCCCGAGCAGCGGCGAGTCGGGCGCGAGGACGGCGACGACGCCGGTGGGTTCGGGTGCGGAGAAGTTGAAGTACGGCCCCGACACCGGGTTCGCGGCGCCCGTCACGGCGGCGAGCTTGTCGGCCCACCCGGCGTACCAGACCCACCGGTCGACGGCCGCGTCGACCTCGTCCGCGGCGTCGCCCTTGGACGCCCCGGCGCGGCGGAGTTCGCCGACGAACTGGTCGCGGCGGCCCTCCAGCATCTCGGCGATCCGGTACAGGATCTGCCCACGGTTGTAGGGGGTCCGTCCGGACCAGCCGGGGAACGCCTTGCGGGTGGCGGCGACGGCGTCGCGGGCGTCCTTGCGGGACGCCTGCGAGGCGTTGGCCGTGAACCGCCCTTTCGCGTCGGTGACCACGTACGACCTGCCGGATTCCGATCGGGGGAACGCGCCGCCGATGAACAGTTTGTAGGTCTTGCGAACGGCCAGCCGTTCGGGCATCCGGTCAGACACTGAGGTAGCCCTCCAGTCCGTGGCGTCCGCCCTCGCGGCCGAACCCCGATTCCTTGTAGCCGCCGAACGGGGCCGCCGGGTCGAACTTGTTGAACGTGTTGGCCCACACGACTCCGGCGCGCAGCCGCTGCGCCGTCCACAGGATCTGGGCGCCCTTCTCGGTCCAGATTCCGGCCGACAGCCCGTACGGGGTGTTGTTGGCCTTGGTCACGGCCTCGTCGGGCGTCCGGAACGTCAGGACCGACAGGACGGGCCCGAAGATCTCCTCCCGCGCGATCCGGTGCGACTGCGCCACGTCGGTGAACACGGTCGGCGCGAACCAGAAGCCCCGCGCGGGCAGCTCGCACGGCGGCGACCAGGCGGTGGCGCCCTCGGCCTCCCCCGCGGCCGACAGCTCCCGGATCTTGGCGAGCTGCTCGGCGGAGTTGATCGCGCCGATGTCGGTGTTCTTGTCGAGCGGGTCCCCGACGCGGAGCGTCGCCATCCGCGCCTTGAGCCGTTCGAGGACCTCCTCGGCGACCGATTCCTGGACGAGCAACCGCGACCCGGCGCAGCACACGTGCCCCTGGTTGAAGAAGATGCCGTTGACGATGCCCTCGACGGCCTGGTCGAGGGCGGCGTCCTCGTAGACGATGTTGGCGGCCTTGCCGCCGAGTTCCAGCGTGAGCCGCCTGCCGGTGCCCGCCAGGACGCGGGCGATCTCCCGCCCCACCTCGGTGGACCCGGTGAAGGCGACCTTGTCGATCCCGTCGTGCGCGACGAGCGCGCGGCCGGTGTCGCCCGCGCCGGTGACGATGTTGACGACGCCGGGCGGCAGGTCGGCCTGCCGGCAGATGTCGGCGAACAGCAGCGCGGTCAGCGGCGTGGTCTCGGCGGGTTTCAGCACGACGGTGTTGCCGCACGCCAGCGCGGGCGCGATCTTCCAGGCGAGCATGAGCAGCGGGAAGTTCCACGGGATGACCTGCCCCGCGACGCCCACCGGTCGCGGGTCGGGTCCGAACCCGGCGTGGGCGAGCTTGTCGGCCCATCCGGCGTAGTAGAAGAACCACGCCGCCACCAGGGGGACGTCCACGTCCCGCGACTCGCGGATCGGTTTGCCGTTGTCGATCGACTCCAGCACCGCCAGCTCACGCGACCGTTCCTGGACGAGACGCGCGATGCGGTACAGGTACTTGGCGCGTTCCCGTCCCGGCATCGGGCCCCACACCGTGTCGTAGGCGGTGCGGGCGGCCTTGACCGCGCGGTCGACGTCGCTCTCGTCGGCGCGGGCGACGTCGGCGAGGACGCTCTCGTCGGCCGGGTTGATGGACTTGAACGGTTCGCCGTGCCCGTCCACGAACTCGCCGTCGATGAACAGCCCGTAGGAGGCGCGGATGTCGACGACGGCGCTCGACTCGGGCGCGGGGGCGTACTCGAAGACCATGGTCAGTCCAACGTGAAGTAGTCGGGACCGGAGTAGACGCCGGTGGACAGTTTGCGGCGCTGCATGAGCAGGTCGTTCAGCAGGCTGGACGCGCCGAGCCGGAACCATTCCGGCGTCAGCCAGTCGGGCCCGGCGGTCTCGTTCACCAGCACCAGGTACCGGACGGCGTCCTTGGTGGTGCGGATGCCGCCCGCCGGTTTGACGCCGACCTGCCGTCCGGTGGCGGCCCGGTAGTCGCGGACGGCCTCCAGCATCACGAGCGTGACGGGCAGCGTCGCCGCCGGGGAGACCTTGCCCGTCGAGGTCTTGATGAAGTCGGCTCCGGCCCGCATCGCCAGCCATGACGCGCGCCGGACGTTGTCGAGCGTGGCCAACTCGCCCGTCTCCAGGATGACCTTGAGGTGGGCCGTGCCGCACGCCTCCTTGACGGCCGTGATCTCGTCGAACACCTTCCCGAGGTCGCCGGCGAGGAAGGCGCCCCGGTCGATCACCATGTCGATCTCGGCGGCGCCCGCCGCGACCGCCGCCCGCGTGTCGGCGAGCTTGGCCTCCAGCGGGGCCCGGCCGGACGGGAACGAGGTCGCGACGCTCGCCACCCCGATGCCGGTGCCCGCGAGGGCCCGGACGGCGACGTCCACCAGGTCCGAGTACACGCACACGGCCGCGACCTTGGGCACCGTCCCGTCCGAGGGGTCGGGACGGGCCGCCTTGGCGCACAGGGCCCGCACCTTCCCCGGCGTGTCCGCGCCTTCCAGCGTGGTCAGGTCCACCATCGAGATCGCTAGGTCGATGGCCTCGGCCTTCGCCGTGGTCTTGATCGACCGGGACGCGAGCCGCGCGGCCCGCTCCTCGGCTCCCACCCGGTCGACGCCGGGCAGCCCGCGCAGGAAGGCGCGCAACTCGGCGGCGCCGTTCAGAGTCTCCGTTGACACCTCCCCAGCATCGCCGAACCGGGCGGTACGCACAAAGCGAATGGTCGTTGACATCCGACAGTGCCATACAGCTAAAGTACTAACATGATAGTTCAATGGAGGTGCCGGTGATCGAGTTCCATCTGGACTCCGGGTCGGGGGTATCGCCGTACATGCAGATCGTCCGGCAGGTGAAGCACGCCCTGCGGCTCGACCTGCTGCACGAGGGCGACCAGTTGCCGACCGTCAAGGACGTGGTCGCGCAGCTCGCCATCAACCCCAACACCGTCCTGAAGGCGTACCGGGAGCTGGAGCGGGAGGGTCTCGTCGAGCCCCGGCCCGGGGTCGGCACCTTCGTGACGCGCACCCTCGCGGGCGACTCGCTCGCCGCGCACGGCCCGCTGCGCAAGGACCTGGAGCGCTGGCTCGTCAAGGCGCGGATGGCCGGAATGGACGACGAGAGCATCGAGGCGCTGTTCATGACCACATTTCGGTCCGCCCGCCAGGAGGACATAGCATGACCGCCGCTCTGGAGGCCCGCGGGCTGGGCAAGAAGTACGGGAAGCGGTGGGCGCTGTCGGACTGCACGCTCGACCTTCCGGCCGGACGGGTCATCGGCCTCGTCGGGCCGAACGGAGCCGGGAAGACGACCCTGCTGAACCTCGCCGTCGGGCAGCTCGCCCCCAGCGCGGGCAGCATCCGCGTGCTGGGCGGGCGTCCCGCCGACGGACCGGGCCAACTCGCCAGGGTCGGATTCGTCGCGCAGGACACGCCCACCTACGCCGGGTTGAGCGTCGCCGACCATCTCCGGCTCGGCGCGCGGCTGAACCCGGGCTGGGACGACGCGATCGCCCGTGAGCGCCTGGAGCGGCTCGGGCTCGACCCCGCGCGCCGGGCCGGGAAGCTGTCCGGCGGGCAGCGGGCCCAGCTCGCCCTCACGCTCGGCATCGCGAAGCGGCCCGAGCTGCTGATCCTCGACGAGCCGGTCGCCGCGCTCGACCCGCTGGCCCGCCGCGAGTTCCTCCAGCATCTGATGGAGGCGGCGGTCGAGCACTCCCTCAGCGTCGTGCTGTCGTCCCACCTGGTGTCCGACCTGGAGCGGACGTGCGACTACCTGGTCGTGCTCGTGGACTCCCGGGTCAGGGTGGCCGGGGACGTCGACGACCTGCTCGCGACCCACCACCGCCTGACGGGCCCGCGCCGCGACCCGGCCACGCTGCCCGGTGACCAGCAGGTCGTGTCGGAGAGCCACACCGACCGGCAGAGCACCCTCATCGTCCGGTCGGAAGGCGCGATCCACGACCCCGCGTGGACGGTCGGCCAGGTCGGGCTGGAAGACCTCGTCCTCGCCTACATGAGCGACACACCCACCCGTTCCACGCTGGAGGCCGTTCGATGATCTGGCTGACGCTACGGCAGTTCCGCGTCCAGGCCGCGGTGGTGTTCGGCGGGCTCGCGGTCCTCTGCGCCGCTCTCGCGATCACCGGCCCCGGCATGGCGGACGAGTTCAACAGCGGGTTCGCCTCCTGCACCGCGCAGGGTGACTGCTCGCGGTTCACCCGGCGGTTCTTCGAGGACCACGAGATGGCCTTCGGCGCGGTGATCCTCATCGTCGCGTTCCTGCCCGGCCTCATCGGGATCTTCTGGGGCGCGCCACTGATCACCCGCGAGATCGAGCAGGGCACGCACCGGCTCGTCTGGAACCAGAGCATCACGCGGACCCGCTGGCTGGCCGTCAAGCTCGCCGTCGTCGGCGTGGCCGCCATGGTCGCCGCCGGGCTCGCGGCACTGGCCGCGGACTGGTGGTCCGATCCCATCGACAAGGCCGCCAGCGACGACATCTCGCGGATCACGCCGCTGGTCTTCCTCTCGCGCGGCATCGTCCCGATCGGCTACGCGGCGTTCGCGTTCGCGCTCGGCGTCACCGTCGGTGTTATCGTCCGCAGGACGCTGCCGGCCATGGCGATCACGTTGGCCGTCTTCGTCGGCCTCCAGGTCGCGGTGCCGATGTGGATCCGTCCCAACATCATCCCGGCCGAGAGCAAGATCGTGGCGATCACGTCCGAGAACCACGGGGAGATGATGATGATGCGGGAGGAGGGTGACAAGGCGTTCCTCCAGGTCGAGGTGGAGCCGGAACCGAGGGCCTGGACGTTCACGAACGAGACGGTCGACTCGTCCGGGAAGAAGGTCGGCCGGCTACCCGTCTCCGTCGCCGCCGGGGCCCCGTGCGCGCCGCCGCCACCGGGTCCGGACGGCGAGCCTCCGGAGGGTCCGTCGCAGGCGTGCTTCGACGACCTCGCCAAGAAGGGCTACAAGCAGAAGGTGGCCTACCATCCGGCCGATCGTTTCTGGCCGCTCCAGTGGGCCGAGACCGGTCTGTTCGTGGTGCTGGCCCTGGGGCTGACGGGCCTCTGCTTCTACTGGACGCGCCGCCGCCTTTCCTGACCACCGTCCTGGCCCTCTCCACCGACGGGGGCGAGGGCCAGGGAGCGCGGTGATCCAGCGGGTCAGGGGGCAGGGTCAGGGGGTCAGGGTGAGGGCGCGTTCGAGTCGTTCGGCGGTCGCGCGCAGCCGGTGCGCCGATCCCGCGATCCGGGGGAGCCTGCCGGGTGGGCACGAGATGGCGAGGGCGCCGACGACGGTGCCGGTGGCGTCGGTGACCGGGACGGCGGCGCAGCCGGTGCCGAGGGCGTACTCCTCGCGGTCGAACAGCAGCCCGCCGCAGGGTTCGAGCGAGCGGAGCAGCCGTCCCGGTTCGGTGATGGTGTTCGGGGTCAGGTCGACCAGCGGATGCCGGGACAGGTAGTCGCGACGGCCGTCGTCGTCGAACTGGCTGAGCACGCATTTGCCGATGGCGGTGGCGTGCGCGGCGTCCTCGAAGCCGACCCACAGGTCCACGCGTGGGGTGCGGGGGCCGTCGGCGATGTCGATCAGGCGGATCTCGTCGTCCTGGAGCATGGAGAAGTAGCTGGCGGCGCCCAGTTCGTCCCGCAGGGACGCAAGGGCGGGGCGAATGCTCGCGAGCAGCCGTTGCCTCCGGCTTTGCCCGTGCAGGGCCCCGATGCGCTCGCCGAGGACCCACACGCCGTCCGACAGCCGGGCCGCGTAGCCCTCGTGGGCGAGGGTGCGCAGCAGATGGTAGGTCGTGGCGAGCGGAAGATCGGCCTCGCGGGCGAGCCGCTTGGCGGGCGCTCCGTTCGGATGCGCCGCCACCGCCTCCATGAGACGCAGAGCACGCTGCACCGAGGCGATAAGAGTGGGCCTGCGTATCTCACTCATCACGCACAGCGAACCCCTCTGGCCCGGTCGTATCAAGGCCTTCGGTGACGGTTGAGCCCATTGCATCATTTCCGGCGCGACTCCGGGCGGGGTTTCCGGATCCGGACTTGGGAAAAGCCGTGCTCATGACCAGGACTACTCGGCAGTACAACTGGGGAGTAACTGCGGGAAACGGGCATGTCTCCCACAAGGAGCGCGCATGAGCCAGACGGAGCGGGCACAGCAGACCCGGCGGCAGACCCACCGGCGGACCGGACGGCAGACGCAGCCGGAACAGGGCCGCGGGCACGTCGACGAGCGGACGGCGCGGAAGGTCGCCGAGGAGGCGCGCGAGACCGAATGGCGGCTGCCCAGCTTCGGGCGGCAACTGTTCCTCGGTGACCTGCGCCTCGACCTCGTCCACCCCCATCCCCGGCCTGACGAGGAGTCGCGCCGCAAGGGCGAGGAGTTCCTCGCCGCCCTCACCGAGTTCTGCGCCTCGAAGATCGACGGGACGGCGATCGAGCGGGAGTCGCGCATCCCGGACGACGTCATCACCGGGCTGCGGGCCCTCGGCGCGCTCGGCATGAAGATCCCGGAGAAGTACGGCGGGCTCGGGCTGAGCCAGCTCTACTACGGCCGCGCCCTGATGGTCGTGGCGTCCGCCAGCCCCGCGATCGCCGCGCTGCTGTCGGCGCACCAGTCCATCGGCGTCCCGCAGCCGGTCAAGCTGTTCGGGACGCGCGAGCAGAAGGACCTGTGGCTGCCGCGCTGCGCCACCGAGATCAGCGCGTTCCTGCTCACCGAGCCCGACGTCGGCTCGGACCCGGCCCGGCTGCGCGCCACCGCCGTCCCCGACGGCGACGACTACGTCCTGAACGGCGTCAAGCTGTGGACGACCAACGGCGTCGTCGCCGACCTCGTCGTCGTCATGGCGCGCGTCCCGAAGTCGCCGGGCCACCGCGGCGGCATCTCCGCGTTCGTCGTCGACATGTCCACGCCCGGTATCACCGTCGAGAACCGCAACGCGTTCATGGGGCTGCGCGGCATCGAGAACGGCGTCACCCGCTTCCATGACGTCCGCGTGCCGGGGTCCGCCCTGATCGGCGCGGAGGGCGCGGGCCTGAAGATCGCCTTGACCACGCTCAACACCGGGCGGCTCTCGCTGCCCGCGACCTGCGCGTCCGCCGGGAAGTGGGCCGCCAAGATCGCGCGGGAGTGGTCGCGGGAGCGGGTGCAGTGGGGGCGGCCGGTCGGCGAGCACGAGGCCGTGTCCAGGAAGGTCGCGTTCATCGCGGCGACCGCGTACGCGATGGAGGCGATGCTGGACCTGTCCGGCCAGCTCGCCGACGACGAACGCAACGACATCCGCATCGAGGCCGCGCTGGCGAAGCTGTGGTCGTCGGAGATGGCTTACCGGGTCGCCGACGAGCTGGTCCAGTTGCGCGGCGGACGCGGCTACGAGACCGCCGAGTCCCTCGCGGCGCGCGGCGAGCGCGGGGTGCCCGCCGAGCAGTTGCTGCGCGACCTGCGCATCAACCGGATCTTCGAGGGCTCCACGGAGATCATGCATCTGCTGATCGCGCGGGAGGCGGTGGACGCGCACCTGTCGGTGGCAGGCGACATCATCGACCCGGACGCGACCGCCGCGCAGAAGGCGCGGGCGGCGATGAAGGCCGGCGGCTTCTACGCGCGCTGGCTGCCGACGCTGGTCACCGGCGCGGGGCATCGCCCGACCTCGTACGGCGAGTTCGGGCCGCTCGCCAAGCACGTGCGGTACGTCGAACGCGCGTCCCGCAAGCTCGCCCGGTCGATCTTCTACGCGGCGGGACGCTGGCAGGGCGGCCTCGAACGCCGGCAGGGGTTCCTCGGCCGGATGGTCGACATCGGCGCCGAGCTGTTCGCGATGAGCGCGGTGTGCGTCCGCGCCCACGCCGACGCGTCCGAGGCGGGCCCGCCGGTCAGCACCAGCACGCCCCACCCCGGTGAGTCGGCCGTGCTGCTCGCCGACGCGTTCTGCCGCCAGGCGCGCGTCCGCGTCGAGGAGCTGTTCGACGGGCTGTGGCGCAACACCGACGCGATGGACGTGAAACTCGCGCGGGCCGTGCTCGCGGGGGAGTTCGCCTGGGTGGAGGACGGCGTTCTCGACGCGTCCATCCCCGGTCCGTGGATCGCGTCGTCCGAACCGGGGCCGAGCGAGCGGGAGGACGTCCACCGCACCGTCGGCTGACCCGCCCGTGCCGAGCACTCGTGTCGGGCGTCACTGGCGAGGGTCTACGCGGCGGTAGACTGGCGCACCTTCGTGCCGGAGATCAAAGGTCCCGGAAGCCGAACGCCAACGCACCGAGCGAGCGGGAAGTATGCAGTCACCTGGTCAGAAGAAGTCCATCGCCGGAACCCTCCTCAACCTCGTCGGCAGCCGCCAGAAACGGCGCGAGCCGGAGCCGGGGGGGCCCGAGCCGGACGGGGACGTGGTCCAGCCCGCCGCCGGAGAAGGGGCGCTGGAGAACCATCTGGGCGGGGACGAGGCCCGCAACTACCGCAAGTACGAGTACGACACCGTCGCGCCGCACGTCGGGCGGTCCATGCTGGAGGTCGGCTCCGGGCTCGGGCACTTCTCCGAGCAGTTCGCCGGACGCCTCGACTACCTCGTCGTCAGCGACAACGACCCGTACTGCGTCGGTGAGCTGCGCAAACGCTACGAGGGCAACGACGACGTCGAGGTCATCGACCTGGCACTGCCCGCGGACATCGAGATCCGGCAGAAGGTCGACACCGTCGTGATGATGAACGTCCTGGAGCACATCAAGGACGACGCGCAAGCACTGCGGGACCTCGCCGCCGTCACCCAGCCCGGCGGCCGGATCGTGATCTGGGTTCCCGGCTACATGCAGCTCTACGGGGACTTCGACCGCAAGGTCGGCCATGTCACCCGGTACACCCCGGCGACGCTGGAGGAGACCGTCCGCGCGGCGGGTCTCGTTCCCGAGGTGCTCAAGCCGATCAACTTCCTCGGCGGCATCGCCTGGTGGTTCGCGGTCCGTCGCGGCGGCGCGGGCTACCCGGACCCGAAGCTCGTCAAGATCTACGACCGGACGGTCGTGCCGCTGACCCGCGTCATCGAACGGTTCGTCCGGCCGCCGTTCGGCCAGACGGTCTTCTGCGTCGCCCGCGTACCGCGCTGACCTGCGACGACCATGGTTCACGGAGACCGGTAACCGCGCACGGTCAAGCGCCGTCACCAAATTCCGTCCGCCGATCGGTATGTCGTCCGCCGCTTCGGGGCCTCCGTGCCGCGACACTGTGTAGTGGCCGGAACGGTCCCGGGACGCCTCTCCAGGCGGCGAAGCACCGCCTGCTTCCGCGGGCCGGGGCCGCGACGGCCGGCCACGTAGTTCCCGTGTGGTCCGACGGTTCGGAGGCGGGGGTCCTGGGAGGGGAGATCCCCGCCGCCGGATCAGGCACGGATCAGGCACCCACCCGGGTACCGGCCGTGCCGGGCTCGAACCCGGAACGGAACAGCGCCAGCCGGTGCGCCTTCGCGGCGGCCTCGCCGCGGCTCGTCACGTCCAGCTTCCCGAGGATGTTGGAGACGTGCACGCTGGCCGTCTTCACCGAGATGAACAGCGCCTCGGCGATGTCGCGGTTGCTGCGTCCCTCCGCGACCAGCCGCAGCACCTCGTACTCGCGGGGCGTCAGGCCGAGTGGCGCGGTCGTGTCGCTCCGGCGCGGGGACCGGGTGCGGCGCAGCAGGTCGGCCACCTGTTCGGCGAGCGGCGCGGCGCCGAGTTCGCGGGCCAGCTCCGCCGCGGCGCCCAGCCGGTCGGCGGCCGCGTCGTGGTCGCCGCCCACCAGCGCAGCTTCTGCCGCGCGGTACAGGGCCCGCGCCCGGTAGTACGGGTTGCCGAGCCGCTCCCACGCCGCAGCGGCCTCGTCCCACGCGGCCCGGTCGAGCACGCCGCGGGCACGGCCCAGCTCGGCGGCGAACGTCAGGCTGTAGGCCAGTTGGAGCGGCCCGCTGTTGCGAAGCCCGTTCGCGCGCTCCTCGATCCGCCGCAGCCAGGCGGCCGACGCGTCGAGCGCGCCGGGCGCGCCGGCGGGAGTGGCGGCGGCCAGTTCCGCGCAGGCCGACGCACCGGCGATCAGCGCGGGCCAGGCGTAGCGGGCGTCGTCCGGGAGACCGCCGTGGTCGAGGACGGGCCCGACCGAGTCCAGCGCGGCCTCGGGACGTCCTTCGGCGAGCGCGATGTTGGCTTCGAGCCAGAGCATGGTGAAGTAGTCCTGGGTCTTCAGCCACCGCATCTTGAGGTTCAGGATCTCCCGGGCCATGACCAGCCGCGCCCGGGCCGTCTCAAGGTCGCCGCGCGCCAGCGCCACCCAGCCGGACAGGACGAGCAGCGACGTGCGCGTCGTCACCGCCGGGTCCTGTTCCATGGCGTGGTTCAGGACGGCGAGTGCCTCGTCCCAGCGGCCGAGCGACACCAGCGGCTCGGCCTCGTTGATGGACATGAACGTGCCCTGCGTCCGCGCCACCCCGTACTGGCGGGCGAGTTCCTTGCCGCGCGCCGCGACCGCGACGGCCTCCTCGTGGCGTCCCGCGCCCTCCAGGAAGTGCGACTTGATCACGTGGTAGCGGAGCAGCACCCGCTGGTTGCCACTGCGTTCCACGGTCTCCTGGACCTGGAGCAGCTGGGCGTCGCTCGAGTACTTGATGTCGGCGCAGAACCCGGTGATCAGCGCCTCGGCCTCGGTGACGGCGTCCCCGACCCGCCGCGCGGTCGCGAGGGACTCGGCCGCCGCCTTGAGGGCCTCGTCGATGTGGGTGGTGATGCGGACGTAGTTCCCCAGCGTGGCCAGGGTCCGCGCCCGCGCCGCGGACGGCGGGTCGGTGGGCAGCGCGTCCACCGCGGCGCGCAGGTCCTCGACGAAGCCGGGACGGGCCATCTGGTAGCGCATCCGGCCGCGCAGCTCCAGCAGCCCCGCCCGGCGCTCCGGGTCGGGGTCGGGGTCGTCCTCCAGCTCGCGGAGCGCGGCGGTGGCGAGCTTGATGCCGCGGTCGAACTCCCCCGCCTGGTCCGCGGCCGCCGCCGCGTCCTGGAGGACCTTGACGTGCGTGGCCTCGATGCGCTCCCCCGCGTCGGGCACCTGGTCCCACAGTTCCAGGACCCGCGACAGCATCGCCAGGCACTCGGCGTAGGCGACGGCCTTGCGGGCCTCGGCGGCGGCGCACCAGGACGAGACCAGCGCCGATGTGCTGTCGTGTGCCGCGTTCCAGTGGTGGCTCAGCTCGACCCACAGCCGCCCCGCCGGAACGAGCCCGGGGTCCTCCTCCAGGGCCTCCGCGTAACGCTTGTGGAGCCGCGTGTACTCGCCCGGCAGCAGATCCTCGTGGACGGCCTCGCGGATCAGCGCGTGCCGGAACGCGTAGCCGTCTCCGTCCACGACGAGCACGTTCGCGGCGACCGCCGGGCGCAGCACCCGGGTCAGCGCCGCGTCCCCGAGCCCGGTCACGGCCGACAGCAGCGCGTGTTCGATCCGGGTGCCGCCGCCGCTGGCGTCGCGCAGGACGTCCTGGGTCTCCTCCGGCAGCCGCTGCACGCCGGCCAGCAGCAGGTCGCGCAGCGATTCGGGCAGCTCGGACGCGAGCGTGCCGTCATCGTCGAGCAGCGCCTCGATGAACAGCGGGTTGCCCTCGCTGCGGGTGGCGACACGGTCGACCAGGCTCATGGACGGCGGCGCGCCGAGCAGTTCGGCGACGAGCGCGGCGACCTCCGTGCGCGACAGCCGCTCGATCCGTACGCGGCGCACCCGTTCGGCCCGCTCCAGCCCGGCGAGCAGCGGACGCAGCGGATGGGTGCGGTGCAGTTCGTCCGTCCGGTAGGTCACCACGATCAGGACCGGCGCGGTGCCGAGGTTGCGGACCAGGAAGGACAGCAGGTCACGGGTGGACCGGTCGGCCCAGTGGGCGTCCTCGATGACCAGCAGGACCGGTTCGCGCTCCGCCAGCCGTTCCAGCAGCACGAGCATGACCTCGAACAGCCGGGCGCGCTCCTCGTCGGACGCCTCGTCGGACTCGGGCTCCCCGAACTCGGGCAGCAGCCGGGCGAGGCCGCCTGTGTCGCCGCGCGGCACGAGCCCCGCGACGCCGTCGATGCCGATGTCGCGGACCAGGCCCCGCAGGACGGTCGTGAACGGCGCGAACGGCAGACCGTCCGAGCCGAGTTCCAGGCAACCGCCGACGAGTACCTTCGCCCCTTGCACGCCGCCGGTGAACTCGCGGATCAGACGGGTCTTGCCAAGGCCCGCGTCACCGCCGACGAGCACGGCCCCCGGTGCGGTCGCGAGCGCGTCCGCCAGCTCCGCCAACTCCGCCGACCGCCCGACCAGGACAGGACTCATCGCACGTGCGCTCACGTACCAAGCATGCCAAACAGATCAGACAATCCCACCTGAATTTCCCGGCGCGCGGCATGGGTCGCGCGCCGCGACCGGTCGGCTGCCGGTGAGGTTCGTGTGGTGGCCGTGGTCCCCCGATGGCCACGGCCACCACACAGTCAGACGTCTACACCCCCGGAAATAGTTCGCGGTCTTTCCAGAAAAGATTCACCGCCTGGAGGGCCGTCCGGCGACGAGGTCGCTCACCCGGTCCCCGAACCGTTCGAGCGGTTGCCGGTACCTGCGTTCACGCGCCTTCGCCCGGCGCTCCTTGCGCGACCCCTTCGCGTACCGGCGCCGCGCCCACGGGGAGCCCGGCCGCGCCAGCCGGACGGCCCCGACGATGGCCAGCACCCCGACGAACAGCCCGAGGAGGCCCGTCCAGATCTTGCCCTTGAGCAGCGCGACGACGGCCACGCACAGGTTGAAGATCAGCGCGAACGCGATCGTCCACCATCCGTCCCCGGCGACCTCGTCCGCCCCGAGGGGCCGCAGCCCGAGGAGCAGCAGGCCGCAGAGCGCGATCGTGATGAAGACCACTTCGACCGACAACCGGCCCTGTTCGCTCCAGTACACGTCCTTCAGATGCAGGACCAGCGCGAACTCGTCCAGAACCAGGGCGGTGCCCACCCCGAACAAGGCCGCGGCCCCCGCCGCCCACGCCGACGAGTCCTCCTCGATCGCGAGCCCGCCCACCCCGCCGACGCACATGAACACCAGCCCGAACACCACGTGGTGGACGTGATGTCCGCCCGGCGTGACGTTCCCGGGCCACCACCGCACCTGCGCCCGGATCATCCGGACGCTGAACCGGATGAACAGGAACCCGGCGATGAACGCGACGAAGAAGCAGAACAGCCGCAGCCGTCCGGCGTCCGCGATCTCGCGCGAGAACCACTCCCCCACATCGCAGACCTTCCGCTTCCCGCACCACCCCACACCCAACGGTTGGTTACCGGAACATCGTTTTCGCGGGCCGAGGTTCCGCGACAATGATCGCGATGGGCGGCCTGTGCGGCGAGCGGGGAAACATGCGAATTCTGACCTGGAACGTGTGGTGGCGGTTCGGGCCGTGGGAGGCGCGCCGGGAGGCGATCGCGTCGACCCTCGCGGGCCTCGATTGCGACGTCGTCGGCCTCCAGGAGGTCTGGGGCGACGGCGAGGAGAACCTGGCCGGGTGGCTCGCCGACCGGCTCGGGATGCACTGGACCTGGGCGGCCTCGGACCGTCCCGGCCGCTGGCACGCCCGGCTCGACGGCTCGACCGCCGATGTCGGGGACGCCGTCCTCAGCCGGTGGCCGATCGTCGACCGCGACGTCCTGCGGCTGCCCACCGAGGGCGGGCGCGACGACGGTCATCAGGCCCTGTTCGCGCTGGTGGACGCCCCCGTCCACCCGGTGCCGTTCTTCACCGTGCACCTCAACTCCGCGCCGCACGAGTCCGCCGTGCGATGCGCCCAGGTCAGGGCCCTGGCCGGTTTCGTCGCGGCCCACCAGGACCACGGCCCCTTCCCTCCCGTGGTCACCGGCGACTACAACGCCCTGCCCGACTCGGACGAGATGCGGCTGTTCGGCGGGTACCGGACGGCGCCCGCCGTCACCGGTCAGGTCCTGCTGGACGCCTGGGAGTACGCAGACCCGGCGGCGCCCGCCGCCACCTGGGATCCGGCCAACCCCTACGCGGCCCGGACCCTCGAACCGGCGGGGCGCATCGACTACGTCCATGTCGGGCCGCCGGGGCCGGGTGGGATCGGCCATGTCCGCTCCGTCCGCCGGGTGGGCGACCGGCCCGTCGACGGGGTCTGGCCGTCCGACCACGCGGCCGTGCTCGCCGAGCTGGCGGTCCCCGCTTCTTCATAGGGTCATCCCAAGGGCTCACGTACGCTTGACGCCACGATGGCGGACGAGCGTTTGACGATCGGCGAACTGGCGAGCCGGACGGGTGTCGCCACCTCGGCGCTGCGCTACTGGGAGGAGTTCGGCCTGCTCCCGCCCCCGGACCGGGTCTCGGGGCAGCGGCGGTATCCGCCGTCGGCGGTCGGGCTGGTCGGCGCGATCCTGGCGTTGCGGGACGTAGGTTTCCCGCTGAACGACATCAGGGCGTTTCTCGGCCCGCACGCGTCCGCCGCCGACGGCTGGCGGGACACGGCCCGACGCAAACTCGCCGAGCTGGACGAGCACATCGCGAGGGCCCAGACGGCCCGCACCGCGGTCGCCCATGCCCTGGCCTGCCCGCACGAGGACCTCTTCGACTGCCCGACCTTCGCCATGGTGATCGCGGCGCGGGCGGCAGGGGCGCCCATCGAGGAGGTCCACGGACACTGAGAAGCCCGAACTGGACAAACGCGTAACACATAAGTTACATATTTGGCCATGGACGTGTTCGACGCCGTGGCCGACCCCGTGCGCCGGCGGATCGTGGTGCTGCTCGGCGGCGGCCAGCGCACCGCCGGTGCGCTGGCCGCCGCGTTTCCCGACATCAGCCGTCCCGCGGTCAGCAGGCACCTGCGGGTGCTGCGCGAGGCGGGCCTGGTCACCGCGGAACTGGTGGGGCGGGAACGCCACTACCGGGCCGAACTCGGCGCCCTCGCGGAGATCGACCGGTGGCTGGCCACCGTCCGCGGGCAGGTGTGGGATCGGCGCCTCGACGCCCTGGAGACCGAGGTGCACCGCGCTCGGCGCGACCGGCGCGCACGTCCGGACAGCGAAGGACCATCCGAGAATTCGAGGAGCGCGGGATGACACCCACACCGACCGGCAGGCTGCTCGCCACCGCGACCGGCAGCGACCTGCGGATGACACGCCGGTTCAAGGCGGCGATCGAGGACGTCTGGGCCGGCATCACCGAACCGGAGCGGACGGCCCGGTGGTTCGCGCACTGGAGCGGCGAAGGGGGCGCCGGCACCACGGCGAAGCTCACGCTGACCCACGAGGAGGGGCAGCCGCAGAGCGACCTGACGATCATCGCCTGCGAGCCGCCGCGGCGGCTGGAGGTCGAGGCCGTCGACGAGTACGGCCGCTGGCACCTGGAGGCGCACCTCGCGGAGGCCGACGGCGAGACGACGCTGACCTTCGTCCACCATCTCGACCCCGACACCGACGCCTCCACCACCGGGCCGGGCTGGGAGTACTACCTCGACCGGCTGACCGCCGTGATCTCGGGCGGGCCCGAACCGAGCTTCGATGACTACTATCCGGGGCAGGCCGCCTACTACAAGGGTCTGACCGCCGAGGAGCCGTAGAGGAGCCCGCCGAGATCCCGTCGAGGGCCGGTCCCGCGGGCGATGTCTGAGATCTGCAAACCGTGGCGTCCGCCACAGGAAAGACGCGGAGGCCGGGCAGGAGGTTCACTCACGGCAACACGATGTGAGAGGAGCGTTCACATGCCGGAAGCCCCTGGTTCAGAGTTCTGGAAGGACCTCAAGCCGATCGAGAACTCGCTGAGGCCGGACGCCCTGCCGGAGGTGTACATCCCGAATGTCGCCACCGACGACGACCGGTACTACGTGCCGTTCACCGAGACGGTCGGGTCGCGGCCCCTGTGGATCAACGTGAAGGACAACACGTGGTCCGACATCCTGCGGTCCAAGGAGGCCGGGCTCGTCAACCGGCACTACCACCCGCACGAGGTGTTCGCCTACACCATCTCCGGCAAGTGGGGATACCTGGAGCGGCCGTGGACGGCCACCGCCGGTGACTTCGTCTACGAGTCGCCCGGAGAGGGCCACACGCTCGTCGCCTACGAGGACGAAGAGCCGATGAAGACGCTGTTCATCGTCAAGGGCCCCCTCATCTGGCTGGACGAGAACGGTGAGGCCGAAGGGTTCTTCGACGTCCACGACTACATCGACATGTGCCGTAAGCACTACGAGAAGGTCGGCCTGGGAGCCGACTACATCGACTCGCTCTTCCGTTAAACCATGACCAACCTCCTCACGCGGGCCAAGCCCGCGACCACCTCCGACCGGTACGAGAACCGGCTGCTGGTCATCCTTTTCCTGGCCTTCGGCTTCGTGTTCTTCGATCGGCAGGCCCTGGCGTTCCTCGCGCCCTACATGGACGACGACTTCGGGCTGTCCAACTCGCAGCTCGGGTTCCTGTCCGGGGTGCTGGCGCTGACCTGGGCGCTGGCCGGGATGTTCGCCGGGAGCCTGTCGGACCGGTTGGGACGGCGCAAGCCGATCCTGATCGCGGCCGTCGTGCTGTTCTCGCTGTTCTCCTCGGCGTCCGGGCTGATGACCGGGTTCATCGGGCTGCTGGCGGCACGCGCGCTGATGGGCACCGCCGAGGGCGCGGTGCTGCCGATGGCGCAGTCGCTGATGGTCGAGGCGTCCCGGGAGTCACGGCGCGGCCTCAACATGGGGCTGCTCCAGGGCTCGTCGGCCGGGCTGCTCGGCGGGATCGTGGCGCCGGTGGTGGTCGTGTGGCTCGCCGACAGCTTCGGCTGGCGGACGGCGTTCTTCGTCACGATCGTGCCCGGTCTGATCATCGCCGGGTTGATCGCGAAGTACGTCCTGGAGCGCGCGCCGCGTCTGCGGGAGACCCCGTCCGGGGTCGCCGAGGAGGTTTCCGCGGGGGTCTCCGCACAGGACTCCGCGAAGGTCAAGGTCGCTCCGGCGGCTCCGAAGGTCCCGATCCGGGACGTGCTGCGCCTGCGCAACGTCGTGCTCTGCATGCTGATCGCGCCGTGCTACCTCACCTGGTTCGTCACGCTGATCACCTTCACGCCGAAGTACCTGACGGACGAGAAGGGCTGGGGCTCGGGGACGATGAGCGCCGTCATGACGTGCCTGGGCGTCGCCTGGGTGCTGTGGGGGTTCGCGACGCCCGGGATCTCCGACCGGATCGGGCGCCGGAAGGCGCTGATCGGCTTCACCTCGGTGGCGGTGTTCTGCCCGATCGCCGTCGTGTACGTGGAGAGCCCGGTGCTGCTCGGCACCCTGATGATCTTCACCTACACCGGGCTCGGCTGCTTCACGCTGTTCATGGCGACGATTCCGGCCGAGACCGTACCGCGCGCCGCGCTCGCCACCGCGCTCGGCGTGATCATGGGCGTGGGCGAGCTGGCCGGGGGTTTCCTCGGCCCGCTGGTCGCGGGGCGCGCGTCCGACATCTGGGGACTGGAGGCTGCCATGTTCATCGCCGCCGGAGGCGCGGCGCTCGTCGTGGCGCTGTCGTTCGGGCTTCGTGAGACGGCCCCGGCCGTTCTGCGACGGAAAGAGGTGCACGCGTGAGAGCGGCGGTCTGGCATGGGGCCCGGGACGTCAGGGTCGAGGACGTTCCGTCCCGCGACCCCGGTCCCGGCGAGGTCACGATCACGGTCGCGTACTGCGGGATCTGCGGCAGCGACCTGCACGAGTACGCCGACGGGCCGCACGCGATCCCGGTCGGGACGCCGCATCCGGAGTCGGGGCGGGCCGCGCCGCTGACGCTCGGGCACGAGTTCAGCGGGACGGTCACCGCGGTCGGCCCGGACGTCACCGGGTTCGCGCCCGGCGACCGGGTCGCGGTCGAGCCGCACTACCGCTGCGGCCACTGCGCGCGGTGCCTCGCCGGTGAGTACAACCTGTGCGACCACTTCGGCTTCGCGGGCCTGATGGGCGACGGCGGCCTGGCGGAACGGGCCGTCGTCCCGGCCTACATGCTGCACAAGCTGCCGGACGGGGTCTCCCTGAAGCAGGCGGCCGTGTTCGAGCCGGCGGCGGTCGCGCTGCACGGCGTACGTCGCTCCGGGCTCCGGGACGGTGAGACGGTCGCGGTCGTCGGCCTCGGACCGATCGGGCTGCTCGTCGTGCAGCTAGCCGTCCGCTACGGGGCGGGCCGGGTGATCGCGTGCGATCCTTCGCCGAGCCGCCGTGACCTGGCGGAGCGGCTCGGCGCGACCGAGACCGTGGACGCCGGTGAGCTGCCCGTCGGGGTCGCCGACCTGACCTTCGAGGCGGTCGGCACCGAGCGGACCCTGAACGACTGTCTCGCCGCGACCCGGCGCGGCGGCCGGGTCGTGCTGCTCGGCCTCGGCGGCACGTTCTCCGTGGACGCCTTCGCCCTGGTCAACAACGAGCAGTCGATCATCGCCTCGGTCGGGTACCGCGACTGCCATCCCGAGCTGATCCGGCTCGTCGCCGAGGAGGGCATGGACTTCACGCCCATCGTCACCTCCGTCGTGGCCCTGCCGGACGTGGTCCGCGACGGGTTCGAGACGCTGATGAACACCATGGAGGAGATCAAGGTGCTGGTGCGGCCATGATCGAGGGATTCGAGCCGGGCCTGTTCGCGGGGCGCCGCGCGTTCGTCACCGGCGGCACGTCCGGGATCGGGGCCGCGACCGCGGCGATGTTCGCCGAGCTCGGCGCCGAGGTCATCGCGCTCGGGCTGCGCCCGGCCGACGCGAACGAGCTGCCCCGGCACGCGGGCGTCCGCATCGTGGAGCACGACGTGCTGGACGGCGGCGGCCTGACCGAGCTGATCGCGGAGACGGACCCGCTGGACGTCCTGGTGAACTGCGCCGGGGTCAGCCACGACCGCGACGAGTACGACCTGGAGCGCTGGCGCCGCGTCCTGGACATCAACCTGACCGCGACGATGGTGGCGTGCCAGGCGGCCCGTCCGGCGCTCGCCCGCCGCGGCGGCGCCATCGTCAACGTGTCGTCGATGTTCGCCTTCTCCGGCAGCCGGGACCGTCCCGCCTACAGCGCGAGCAAGGGCGGGATCTCGCAGCTCACCCGGTCCCTCGCGGCCGAGTACGCCGCCGACGGCGTCCGCGTGAACGCGGTCGCGCCCGGGTTCGTCGTCACGCCGCTGGCACGCGGCCTGCTGGACGACCCGCCCGCGGCGGAGGCGGTCCGGGCCCGGATCCCGGCCGGACGGTACGGGCGGCCGAGGGAGATCGCGTCCGTGGTGGCGTTCCTGTGCTCGCCCGGCGCGTCGTACGTCACCGGGGCCATCCTGCCGGTGGACGGGGGTTACCTGGCCGTATAGCGTCGAACACCGCATAGCCTCCACATGAGGGGGTTCGGCCGACCCGGGGAGGAGCTCACCATGCCGGCACCTGCACAAATGATCTCCCAGGCGAGCACGGAGGACGTCGACCCGCGCGAGCGCATCGAGTTCTGGGAGGACTACAACCGCAGAGCGCTGGTCGGGCTGTCCTGTTCCTCCTACTCGGACCGGGGCCTGCTGGCACGGCAGGCCAACTTCAAGCTCGGGGACGTCGAGCTGGCCGACATCAGCGGCAACGCGCACGCCATCGAACGCACCCCGAAGGTGGCCCGGTCGGCGCCGAAGGACTCGGTGTTCGCGTCGCTGCTGGTCACGGGCGAGGCGGTGTTCCTCCACGAGAACGGCTGTCTGTCCGCGACGTCCGGTGACCTGGTCGTGTACGACACGCGGCGGCCGTACCTGTTCGGGTTCTCCTCGTCCATGCGGCAACTGCTGGTCGACATCCCGCGCGACCTGTTCGCCGAGTCGTGCATGCCGGGCGGCGTCCCGGCACCGATGCTGTTCGGGCGGGGCACGGCCCGCGAGGGCGAGCTGGTCGTGGCGCTGCGCTCCGTCCTGGAGAACCCGCGCGGGGGCGACCCGGCGGGCGCGGGCGACACCGTCCTCGACCTGATCAGGCTGCTGGCCACCGAGCGGTCCGGCGGGCGCGCCGCGCCCGCCGCGTACCAGACCCAGCGCATCGTCGCCGAGGACTACATCGAACGGCACCTGCACGACACCTGCCTCACCCCGAGCCAGGTCGCGGGCGTGATGGGGGTGTCGGTCCGGCATCTCGGCCGGATCTTCGAGTCGGCGGGCACCACGCCGTCCCGGCACATCCTGGAACGGCGCCTCCAGCGCGCCCACGACGACCTGACCGGGCCGGGCGCCGCGGACACGACCATCGCCGACATCGCCTACCGGTGGGGGTTCTCCAGCCAGGCGCACTTCGCGCGCCACTTCCGCGCCCGGTTCGGCCGCACCCCCACCGAGACGCGGGCCGCTACAGCCGCTCGATGATCGTGGCGTTGGCCTGGCCGCCGCCCTCGCACATGGTCTGGAGCCCGTAGCGGCCGCCGGTGCGCTCCAGCTCGTGGAGCAGCTTGGTCATCAGGACGCCGCCGGTGGCGCCGAGCGGATGGCCGAGCGCGATCGCGCCGCCGTTCGGGTTGGTCTTCTCCAGCGACGCGCCGGTGTCACGGGCCCAGGCCAGCGGGACGGGCGCGAACGCCTCGTTGACCTCGAAGACGTCGATGTCGCCGACCTTCAGCCCGGCGCGGTCCAGGGCCTTCTCCGTCGCGGGGATGGGCCCGGTCAGCATGTAGACGGGGTCGGATCCGCACATGGCGAGGGTGTGGACGCGGGCGCGCGGGGTGAGGCCGTGCCGCCTGACGGCCTCCTCGGACGCGAGCAGCAGCGCGGACGCGCCGATCGAGATCTGGGACGCCACGGCGGCGGTGATCCGGCCGCCGTCCCGGAGCGGCTTGAGGCCCGCCATCTTCTCCAGGGACGTGTCGGGGCGGGGCCCCTCGTCCCGGGTCAGCCCGGCGATCGGCGCGATCTCCCGGTCGAAGTAGCCCGCCTCGATGGCCTTGGCGGCCCGCCGGTGGCTCTCCAGGGCGTAGCGCTCCAGGTCCTCGCGGCCGTAGTCCCACTTCTCCGCCATCAGCTCGGCGCCGCGGAACTGGGAGATCTCCTGCCTGCCGTACCGTTCCGTCCAGCCCTCGCCGAACGGGAACGGCATGCCCTTCTCCAGCGCCATGGTGACGGACGAGCCCATGGGGACGATGGCCATCTGCTCGACCCCGGCCGCGACCACGAGGTCCTGGGTGCCCGACAGCACGCCCTGCGCGGCGAAGTGGACCGCCTGCTGGGACGACCCGCACTGCCGGTCGATGGTCACGCCGGGCACCGACTCGGGCAACCCGGCCGACAGCCACGCCGTGCGCGCGATGTCGAGGGACTGCGGGCCGACCTGCATCACACAGCCCATGATCACGTCTTCGACGGCGGCCGGGTCGACTCCGGTGCGGTTGACGAGTTCCTTCAGCACGTGGGCCCCGAGGTCGGCGGGGTGGACGTCCTTCAGGGCGCCCTTCCTGGTGCCGACGGGGGTCCGGACCGCGCCGACGATGTACGCCTCGGCCACTGCGCCTCCAAGTTCTCCGGTTCCGTCCCGCGACCGAGCGAGATTCGGTGAGTTCCGGTTCGAGATTACATCGCGCGCAGGCAGGTCGCCCCGTCCGACTCGTCGCCGAGGGACGCCTCCGCGAGACCGCGCAGGACCTCGGTGAGCTCCGGGTGCTCGTCCGGCGACCATCCGCTCAGGTGGTGGGCCAGACCTTTGCGGCGGGCCGTGAAGAGACGCTCGGCGGCGGCCCGCCCCGGGTCGGTGATGGTGAGGGCGCCGTTCACCCGCCGGACGTAGCCTGCGTCGACGAGCCGGTCGACGTACGGGCGGCCCTGCTCGATCGGCACTCCGGCGCGCTCGGCGAGGGCCCGGCCGGTGACCGTTCCGTCCTTGGCGATCCGGCACAGCGCCCAGACACTGCCCGGCGGCAGCGCGACACCGGCCAGCCTGCTCAGCCGCGCGTACATCTCCCGGGCCTTCGGATCCTTCCGCATGAGTTCGCTCAGCGCGCGCTCGATCTCGTGCCTGGACGAACGGACGGTCGGTGCCGCGCCGAAGCCCTCACCGTAGTCACGCGCATGCGAGGTGGCCCGCAGCGGAACCTCACGCAGGAACCACGTCAGGACGAACGCGACCAGCGCCACCGGAACGGCCCAGAAGAACACGGCGTCGATCGACTGCGCGTAGGCGTGCAGGACCTCGTCCTTCACCTCGGTCGGGTACCTGTCGAGCAGGCCGGGATCCCCCTGGACGGCCGACGGGTTGAACCCGGGCGGCAGCACCCGCGCCAGATCCGCGATGTGGTCGGCGAGCTGGTTACTGAAGATCGAACCGAACACCGCGACGCCGAACGACCCGCCGATCTGCCGGAAGAACGTCACGCCGGACGTGGCGGAGCCCAGATCGCCGTACGGCACGGCGTTCTGCACGGCGATCACGAGGACCTGCAACACCAGGCCCAACCCGAAGCCGAGCAGCGCGAACCGCTGGCTCATCGTCACGGTGGACGCGTCCTCGTCCAGCCGCGAGCACAGGTACATGGCCAGCGCGATCAGCGGCGTCCCGATCACCGGGAAGACCTTGTAGCGGCCGGTGTGGGTGATCAGCTGGCCGGAGCCGATCGAGGCGACCAGCATGCCGAGCATCATCGGCAGCAGATACACCCCGGACAGCGTCGGCGACACGCCGTGCACGACCTGAAGGAAGATCGGCAGGAAGGTCAGCGCGCCGAACATCGCGAACCCGACCGCGAAGCTGATCGCCGCGCCCAGCGCGAACACCGAGTTCGCCAGCAGCCGCGGCGGCATGATCGGCTCGGCCGCGCGACGTTCGACCAGCAGCCACACCACGATCAGGGCGACCGACCCCGCGGCGAGCCCGACGATCGGCGCCGACAGCCAGTCGTAGGTCGTCCCGCCCCAGGTCGTCATCAGGACGAGGCCGACGGCCCAGCCGACGATCAGCAGGGTGCCGAGGTAGTCGATGCGGTGCCGTTCCCGTTCCCCCGTCGCGCGCAGCACCGCCGCGATGACCAGCAGCGCGACGACGCCGATCGGCAGGTTGATGTAGAACACCCAGCGCCACGACAGGTTGTCGACGAACCAGCCGCCGAGCAGCGGGCCGCACACGCTCGCCACGCCGAAGACCGCGCCGAACAGGCCCTGGTAGCGGCCGCGTTCGCGGGGCGACACCACGTCCCCGACGATCGCGACGACCAGCACCATCAACCCGCCGCCGCCGAGGCCCTGGAGGGCACGGAAGACGATCAGCTCCGTCATGTCCCGCGCGAGACCGCACAGCGCCGAACCGACCAGGAAGATCACGATGGACGCCTGGAACAGCCGTTTGCGCCCGTACTGGTCGCCGAGCTTGCCCCACAGCGGCGTCGAGGCCGTGGCGGCGAGCAGGTACGCCGTCACGACCCACGACAGATGGTTCAGGCCGCCAAGATCACTGACGATCGTCGGCAGCGCCGTGGACACGATCGTCTGGTCCAGCGCGGCCAGCAGCATCGCCAGCATCAGCGCCCCGAGCACAACGTAGAGGTCCCTGCCCTGGGGCATGGTCCGCTCGTCCGCTTCCGGCGCCGTCCCAGCCGTCATGCCCCGCCCGTACCCGATCACCCGGCGGGCACGCCCGTGCCGCCCCCGTGACGGGCGGCGGGACGTCAGCCGAGGACGTCGTGGGCGGCCTTCGCGGCGCCGAGACCCGCGGCGGTCCCCGCGATGCCGACGACACCCGCGGTGACCCACAGCGGAAGCCGGGAACGCGTCCGCAGGGCGCTGAACGCGTCGAGTGCGTCCACGGCGAGGCCGATGCGCGCCCACTGGCGGCGCGCGGCTTCCTCGCCGCTGAGCAGGTATCCGGCGCCGAGGGCGATCTCCCGGGCGGCGTACAGCCGGACCATGAGGTCGCGGCCGGTGTCGGTACCACGGCTGATTCCGGTGACCCGCATGGACAGCCCAGGGGCCGCGAACGCCGCGAGGCCGAGCCCGATCCGCGCCCGCGCCAGGGCCGTCATCATGCCGTCAAGCCCGTCCCGGCCGTCTGTTTCCTTCACATCTGCCACGCAGGGGAGGGTATCCGGGCGACCCTCCGCCGCGCAGTCGCGGGTGACCCCGGCCCGACAACGTCTATCGTTTCCAGGAGGCGGCACTCCCCCCGACGGAAGGTGACCATGGAAGGCATCCTCGCCCTCGTCGTCGTGTCACTCCTCGCCGCGTTCTGCGTGCGCTGGGCCGCGGTGCGGCTCCGCCTGCCGATGCCCACCCGCGTCGCGGTGATCACCGTGTTCGTTCTGGTCGTCCTGACCATGTACGGGAACTATCTGCGGGGCTGACGGGACGGCGAACCGAAACCCCGCAGAGAATTCCGAACTTACGCCCTCGACGGTGAGTCATAACTGACGAAACCGGATCCACGCCCCGTTCGACGCCCGATGGCGCCTCCGAGCGGTACCCCGTCCGGCGGAGCCGGTCCGAGCCGAGGGAGTCCGACCGCGATGCAGGAGAACGGCGGCGCGATCGCCCCGCACCTGAGGCGACTGCTGGAGTTCGTCGAACCCGACCGCGACGACGTCTGCCTGGACGTGGCGCGCGGCCGCGGCCCGATGCCCGCGGCGCTCGGCCCGCAGGTGCGCCATATGACCGCCGTCGACGCGATGCCCGCCCCCGTCACCGCGCCCGTGCCCGCGGGCACCGATTCCTCGTCCCGCGCTTCGGGCGGGTCCCGGCGGCGCATGTCCACCGTGGAGTTCGGGACCGGCCCGGTCCGCATCGCGGACGGCGACGCGCTCCCGGCCTCCCCGGCGGCCACGACGCGCGAGGAGCGCGTCCGGCATCCGGTGGGCCCCGACGGCGCCCGCATCCGCGCGGACGCCACCGCGCTGCCCTACAGGGACAACACGTTCTCCCTCGTCACCGCCCGGTTCTCGCTCTACAACCTGGGCCACCCCGATCATGTGCTGCGCGAGCTGCTGCGGGTGTGCCGTCCCGGCGGCCGGGTCGTCATCGCCGACCTGGTCCGCGGCAACCTCGCCGGACCGGACCGGGACCGCATCGAACGGCTCCGCGACCCCGACCATCCCGGCACCCCGACCATCGCCCGGCTCACCGAGATGATCACCTCGGCGGGTGGGAGCATCCGCCGCCTCGACGTGTTCACCGTGGAACGTCCGGTGGAACCGTGGCTCGCGGGGGCCTGCGACGACGAGACCGCCGACCGCATCCGCGTCGCCCTCATCGACGAGGTGGACGGCGGGCCCCGGACGGGCGCGAAGCCCCGCGTCATCGGCGGCGAACTGTGGTTCACCCAGACCTGGGCGCATGTCGCCGCCGAACCGATCTCCTGACCGGTCGGCGAGCCCCGGGGCGGCCCGTCAAGGGACGAGGACGGCGGCGCCCGTGAAGCGGTCGGCGGCGAGGTCGGCGAGGGCGCGGTCCGCGTCGTCCAGCGCGTAGGTGTGGGTCGTGACGGCGACGTCCAGCCGGGCGGCCAGGGTCAGGAACTCCTCGCCGTCCGCGCGGGTGTTGGCCGTCACCGACCGGACCTGGCGTTCCTGGAACAGGTGCCGCTGGTAGTCGAGGGATGGGACGTCGCTCAGATGGATGCCCGCGACGGCGCACGTCCCGCCGCGGTCGAGGCGTTCCAACGCGGCCGGGACCAGCTCCCCCGCGGGCGCGAAGATGATCGCCGCGTCGAGCGGGGCTGGGGCGGGGTCGAAGGAGTCCCCGGCCCAGGACGCGCCGAGTTCCCGGGCCAGTTCACGGGCGGCGGGGCTGCGGGTGTACACGTGCACGTCGGCGCCCTCCGCGAGCGCGATCTGCGCGGCGAGATGGGCGGAGCCGCCGAAACCCCAGATGCCGAGGCGCCCGCCGGGCGGGACCTCGGCGCGGCGCAGCGCCCGGTAGCCGATGATGCCCGCGCACAGCAGCGGGGCGGCGCGGACGTCGTCGAGTTCGGGCGGCAGCGCGTACGTGTAGGCGTCCACGGCCAGGGTGTACTCGGCGTAGCCGCCGTGCGCGTCCCAACCCGTGTAGACGGACGCGGGGCACAGGTTCTCGGCGCCCCGGCGGCAGAACCGGCACGCCCCGCACGTTCCGCGCAGCCACGCGACGCCGACGCGGTCGCCGGCGCCGCGCAGGCAGCCGGGGCCCGCGGCGACGACCTCGCCGACGATCTCGTGTCCCGGTGTCACCCCGGGCAGGTGGACGGGCAGGTCCCCTTCGGCGACGTGCAGGTCGGTCCGGCAGACGCCGCAGGCCAGCACGCGGACCAGCAGCTCCCCCGGGCCGGGGGCGGGCACGTCACGGTCGGCGCGCCGCAGCGGGCCCGAAGCGATCGGGGACGGCTCGTCGACCACCCACGCGCGCATGGCGGGTCAGGGCGCCAGCGGAAGCTCGAACCAGACGGCCTTGCCGTCGGACGTGGGCCGGGCGCCCCAGCGGCTCGCGAGCTGGTCGACGAGGTACAGGCCGCGCCCGCCCTCGTCGGTCTCCCCGGCGCTGCGGATGCGCGGCAGCCGCATGTCGGAGTCGAACACCTCGACCCAGATCGCGTCGGCGCCGCGGCGGAGCCGGAGCCGGAACTCCTTGGTCGGCGGCTCGCGGCGGCCGAGTTCGGCGCCGAGGTTCCAGTCGTCCTCGTCGAAGGCGCCGCCATCGAACGTCCCGCCGTCGAACGAGTCGGAACCGAACGAACCGCGGTCGAAGGGGGCGGCGTCGAGCCCGTTGCCGAAGTCGGTGTTGAACTGGACGGGCGGCGGCGCGCTCAGCGGCTCCCCGCCGCGGCCTGGCGACCCGGCGGCGACCGGGACGACCATCTCGTGGCGCGGCGCGGGCGTGGCCGTCGCGTGCAGAACGACGTTGGTGACGACCTCGGAGACCAGCAGGCACGCGAGTTCGGACTGCTCGTCCAGCATCCCCCAGGACGCGAACGCGTCGGCGGCCATCCGCCGCGCCTCCGACACCATGATCGGCTCGGCGGTGAAGGTGCGTTCCTCGACGGCGAGCTCGTCCCCGGCGGTGCGGATCACGACGATCGCGACATCGTCGTCGATGTCGCCGGGCACCGCCTCGTAGGCGGCGTTCGCGATCGCCTCGACACCGCCGCGGGCGGCCTTCGCGACGGCCGAGCGGACCAGTTCCCGGGACTCCTCGCGGGTGTAGTGGTCGCCGTCGTCCTTGGGCCTGCGGTCGATGAGCCCGTCGGTGTACAGGACGAGGGTGGAGCCGGGCTTCAGCTCCGTCGACTCCTCGTTGAAGAGGATCTCGCCGCCGAGCCCGGGGGCGCGCAGGCCGAGCATGCCGCCCTCGCTCTCGAACGGCAGCTCGTCGACCTGACCGTCGACGACCAGCAGCGGCGGGTCGTGCCCGGCGTTGGCGAACTCCAGCACCCGCGACCAGGCGTCGTACACGAAGTAGGTGCAGGACACCAGCGGCGGACGGACGAGGTCGTCGCTGTTCCAGCCGGACCGCATCCGCTCCGGCCGCGTCATCGTGCGCACCCACTCGTCCAGCTTGCGCAGGATGTCGGCGGGTGGTTTGTCGTCCTGCGCGAAGGCACGCAGCGCGGCGCGGAGCTGGCCCATCACGGCGGCGGCGCGGGCGCCGCGGCCCTCGACGTCGCCGATGACGAGCCCGACGCGGCCCGCCGACAGCGGGATCACGTCGTACCAGTCGCCGCCGACCTGGGTCTGGATGCCGTGCCCGTGCGACTCCAGCGGGCGGGCCGGCTCGTACCGCCACGCGATCTGGAGGCCGTCCAGGCGGGGCGGCCGGTCACCGGGCAGCAGATGCTTCTGGAAGGCGAGCGCGGTGTCGCGCTCCTCCTCGAACAGCAGCGCGTTGTCGACGGCGAGCGCGACGCGGCTGGCGATGGCGCCGAGCAGGTCGCGGTCGAAGCCGTCGTAGTGCGGGTCGGGCCGCTTGGACAGGTTCGACAGGGCGAGGCTCATCACGCCGAGCAGCTCCCCGCGCACCAGCAGCGGCGCGGAGATCACCGAGGTGACGCCCATGGAGTCGCCGAGCCGCTGGGTCGACTCGTTCGGCGCGGCGAACCGGTGCTGGATCATGTCCTCGACGAGGACGGCGTCGCGGCGGCTCATCGCCTTCTCGCTGGGATGCCCGGACGGGTAGGACACGGGCTCGCCGACCTCGGCCCAGGTGCCGGGCGGCGGCTCCCAGCCGCCCGCGTGCCGCGACACCCGCCGGTAGAGCCGGTCGCCGCTGTACAGGTCGATGAAGCAGTGGTCGGCGAACTGCGGGACGAGCGTGTCGGCCACGCGGCGCAGTGTGCTCTCCAGCTCCAGGGACCCGGCGAGCCGCTCCCCGATGCGCTCCATCAGGCCGTAGCGGTCCTGTTCGCGCTGGTTGGAGCGGAGCGCCTCGCGGGCGAAGATGACGACGCCGTCGACCGCGCCGGACGGGTGGCGCAGCGGCACGGCGTGGGCCCGGGTGTAGACGGTGGTGCCGTCCACGCGCAGGTTGCAGAACGTGCCCTCCCACACGCCGCCCTTGAGGACGTGCCGGGCCAGTTCGGTGGCCTGCTCGTGGTCCTCCTCGGCGATGCCGAGGGAGAGGATGGAGTGGCCGATGATCTCGTCGCCGCCGAATCCGAAGAGCTGGCGGGCGAAGGCGTTGCCGTAGATGACGTTGCTGAAGCGGTCGCAGACGATGACCGCCATCTCCATCTGGTTGAGGACGGTCTCGGGTGGCAGATGCGCCTCGTCGGGCGCTTCCCCCCAATGGCTCATGTCCCCATCCCGATACCCTGACCCGGCCGCCCGGCGACCACGGTGTCCCGGCGCGGCCACCCACCGCCGCCCGGACCGGCGGTCACCCGGCGTCGCGGCACGGATGCCGCGCGTACCTCTCCCGTCGTATTGAACGACGAACACGTCACGGGGATACGCTCGAACGGCCCGCCACTATGGAGATCTTCGGTATAGACCGTCGAGACCCCACCCCGTACGTCACCCCGCACGCAGGCAGCCCGGACGAAGAGTCCCCGTGCATGGGCATCCCGGGCAAAGGCACCCGGACCCGTACGCACCCCCGTAGCACGCACGCCGATCGAGTCAGCGCCTGCTGACGAAAACGTGTTCGGCGATGTCGCGCGGCAGTTCCGTCGCGGGACTGTCGGCATCGTCGTCACTGATCACCTGCACCCCGTCATCGGTCGCCCGAAGCGTCACCTCTCGTCCCGGTTGTATCCCTATTTGCTTGAGTCTAAGCATCAGGTCGCTGTCGCTCTGCACCTGCTCGCTGATCCGTCGGATCACCGCTCCCGCGCCACCGGGGGTGGCCACGACGGTCATCACCGACAGCGGGCCCGAGTCGGCGTAGGCGCCGTGTCCGCCCAGCTCGTCGAGGCCGGGAATCGGGTTTCCGTGCGGGCAGGTGGTCGGATTGTCCAGCAGCGCGACGAGACGGCGTTCCACGTCCTCGGACATGACGTGCTCCCACCGGCACGCCTCGATGTGGACGTCTTCCCAGGGCAGCCCGATCACGTTGACCAGGAGACACTCGGCGAGCCTGTGCTTGCGCATGACGCGCGTGGCCAGCCCGCGACCGTTCTCGGTCAATTCCAGATGCCGATCGCCCTCGACCCGTAGGAGACCGTCGCGCTCCATCCGCGCGACCGTCTGGCTCACCGTCGGGCCGCTCTGGGAGAGCCGCTCCGCGATGCGCGCACGGAGGGGAACGATCCCCTCCTCTTCAAGCTCGAAAACCGTCCGGAGGTACATCTCCGTGGTATCGATCAGGCCGTGTGAGGTCACAGCTCCCTCCACTCTTATGAGCAGGAGTCTACTTGCTCGGACCTCGCGTCGCCGGGCCCGGCGAATATCCCCCTGAAGCCGGGTAGGGACAACGAACGATGAGCGCGAAAACTTCCCGATCCGCGGCGCCTTTTCTACCTGAGACCCCCGAGAAGCGGTCAGATCTGGACGAACTGCGCAGCGCGGCGTCCGGGTGCCGAGGCTGCGGCCTGTACGAGAACGCCACCCAGACCGTCTTCGGCGAGGGCTCCCCGGCCGGGCGGGTCATGTTCGTCGGCGAGCAGCCCGGCGACCAGGAGGACCGCAAGGGCCACCCGTTCGTCGGCCCGGCAGGGCGAATCCTCGACCGGGCGCTGGAGGAGGCGGGCATCGAGCGCGGCGACGTGTACGTCACCAACGCCGTCAAGCACTTCAAGTTCAAGCGGCGGGAGGGCGGGAAGCGGCGCATCCACGAGCCGCCGAGCGCGGGCGAGATCCGCGCGTGCCGTCCCTGGCTGCTGGCCGAGTTGCGGGCGGTCGACCCGGACGTCGTGGTGACGCTGGGCGCCACGGCGGGCAAGGCACTGCTCGGGCCCTCCTTCCGCGTGACCAAGGAACGCGGGCGGCTGCTCTCCCTCCCGGATGAGGAGACGCCCGACGCACGGGTCGTCGCGACGATCCACCCGTCCGCCGTGCTGCGGGCCGAGGACCGGGACGCCGTCTACGCCGGTTTCCTCGACGACCTCAAGGTCGTCGCCTCGGCCCTCCGGTAGGCCTCACTTCGTCATCCGGACCGTTTCGGCCGACACCGTTTCGGCGGTGCGTGTGTCGTAGCGCAACAGCGCGGGGACGGCGAACCCGACCAGCACGACCAGAACCGCGCAGGCCAGGCCGCCGCCCACCCAGGACGCGGTGACGCCGGTGACGCTCGCGGTCGCACCGGCCCGGACGTCCCCCAGCCGCGGTCCGCCCGCGACGACGACGGTGAAGACGCCCTGGAGGCGGCCGCGCATCTCGTCCGGCGCGTACGTCAGAAGCATCGACTGGCGGAACACCGACGACACCAGGTCGGCCGCGCCGCCGACGGCGAGCAGCGCCACCGCGAGCCACAGGTGACCGGTCAGCCCGGACGCCGCCACCGCGAGACCCCAGATCGCGATGGACACGACCAGCGCGATCCCCTGGCGGTGCACGCGCCCGATCCAGCCGGACGACAGCCCGCCGAGGAACGCGCCGACGGCGATGGCGGCGAAAAGGTACGCGACCGCGTCCTCGCCGCCGAACCGGGTGTCGGCCACCTCGGGGAACAGCGCGCGGGGCAACGCGACCCCCATCGCGATGACGTCCACGACGAACGACATCAGCAGGACCGGTTGCCTCACCAGGTAGCGCAGGCCGAGGAGCACCGACCGCATGCCCGGGGCCCCGACGACGTCGTGGAGCGGCGGCATCGCGGGCAGGCGCGCCGCCGCGTACAGCGCGACCGTGAACAGGACGGCGTCCAGCGCGTACGCCGCGCCGTAACCCCAGCGGACGAGGATCACGCCCGCGAACAGTGGACCGGCCAGCGCGGCGCCCTGGAGCACGGTGAAGTTGAGGGTGTTGGCCGCCGGCACGAGCGGCGCGTCGATCAGCCGCGGGATGATCGCGCTGCGGGCGGGCGAGGACACCGCGAACCCGATGGACTGGATCGCCACCACCGCCATGATCAGGCCGAGGTTCTCGATGCCGAGCGACGCCTGGACGAACAGCAGCAGGGTCGCGGCCCACGAGACGCAGGACGCGATGAGCAGCAGCCTGCGCCGGTCCATGTGGTCGGCGATCGCACCGCCCCACAGCCCGAACACGATCAGCGGGACGAGGCCGGCCACGCCGAGCGCGCCCACCCAGAACGACGACCCGGTCATCTCGTACACCTGGACGGGCACGGCGACGGCGGTGACCTGGTATCCGATGAACGACACGCCCTGCCCGACCCACAGCCGCCGGTACGCCGGGTGCGCCAGCGGCCGGGTGTCGATCGCCAGCCGCCGCAGCCCGCCGCGCCGCTCCCTGGGGGTGTCAGTACCGTACTGGGGGGTTGACTGCTGTTCCTCCGTCACGGAGACAGTCTCTCCACCACCCATTCCTCCGTGTTCGTCCGGGTCACCAGCCGGTACCTGATCCGGTCGTGGAGGCGGTCGCGGCGGCCCTGCCAGAACTCGACCGACTCGGGGACCAGGCGGTAGCCGCCCCAGAAGTCCGGCAGCGGGACGGCGCCCTCCAGCGGCGCCGCCGCGTCCGGGGATTCCTCGGGCCAGCGTTCGGCCAGTTCGGCGAATCGCCGCTCCAGGACGTCCCGCCCGGGGATGACGCCCGACTGCCGTTCGCTGGCCCACGCGCCGATCCGCGACCCGTGCGGCCGCGTCTGGAAATAGGCGGCGACCTCGTCCCGTGTCAGCTCGACCACCGGCCCGGCGACCCGGACCTGCCGGTGTATCGCGTGCCAGGGGAACACCAGCGCCGCCCGCGGGTTCTCCGCGAGTTCACGGCCCTTACGGGACGTCAGGTTCGTGAAGAAGCGGAACCCTCGGGGCCCGTACCCCTTCAACAGGACCGTCCGGGCGCTCGGGACCCCGTCGGCGGACGCCGTGGCGAGCACCATCGCGTTCGGCTCCGGCAGCCCGTACGCGTGCACGTCGGCGAACCACGCGGCGAACAGCGCGAACGGGTCGGGCGGGAGGGACCGTTCCGACAGTTCGCCTCCCTCGTAGGAACTGCGAAGCCGCGCGGGGTCGGGCTTTGGGGAATCCACAGCGTCTGAGCCTCTCACCTGGCCGTTGTGCAACTCGCACGCACCCTGGGTACTGGACGGTAAAGCCGACAGGGTTCAATGGCACGGCACCGCCTTATCACTCCTGGAGACGAAAGGCAGGACGAAACATGTCCGACTTCAAACCCGGGCTCGAGGGGGTCGTGGCCTTCGAGACCGAGATCGCCGAACCGGACAAGGAGGGCGGCGCCCTCCGCTACCGGGGAGTCGACATCGAGGAACTCGTCGGCAGCGTCTCCTTCGGGGACGCCTGGGGACTCCTCGTCGACGACAGCTTCGACCCGGGCCTCACCCCCGCCGAGCCGCACATCCTGCCGGTCACCTCCGGTGACGTCCGGGTGGACGTGCAGAGCGCGATCCCCACCCTCGCCCCCGCGTACGGGATGCGGCCGCTGCTCGACATCTCCGACGAGGAGGCCCGCGCCGACCTCGCCCGGGTGTCGGTGACGGCCCTGTCGTTCGTGGCGCAGTCGGCGCGCGGCATCGGCGTCCCGATGGTCCCGCAGGACAAGATCGACGCGGCGACGACGATCACCGAGCGGTTCATGGTCCGGTGGCGTGGCGAGCCCGATCCGAAGCACGTCCGGGCCATCGACGCGTACTGGGTGTCGGCCGCCGAGCACGGCCTGAACGCCTCCACCTTCACCGCCCGCGTGATCGCGTCCACCGGCGCGGACGTGGCCGCCGCCATCTCCGGCGCGATCGGCGCCATGTCGGGGCCGCTGCACGGCGGCGCGCCCGCCCGCGTGCTGCCGATGATCGAGCGGGTGGAGCAGCTCGGCGACGCCCGCAAGGTCGTCACCGACATCCTCGACTCCGGCGAACGGCTGATGGGCTTCGGGCACCGCGTGTACCGCGCCGAGGACCCGCGCGCCCGCGTCCTGCGCCGCACCGCCAAGGAACTGGGCGCGCCGCGCTTCGAGGCCGCGAAGGCCCTGGAGGACGCCGCCCTGTCGGTGCTGCGCGAACGCCGTCCCGACCGTCCGATCGAGACGAACGTGGAGTTCTGGGCGGCGGTCGTCCTCGACTTCGCCGAGGTCCCGACCGCGATGATGCCCGCCCTGTTCACCTGCGGCCGCACCGCCGGGTGGGCCGCGCACATCATGGAGCAGAAGCGCACGGGACGGCTCGTCCGCCCGAGCGCCAGGTACACCGGCCCGGGAAGCCGCTCCATCAACGACGTCCCCGGGGCCGCGAAGGTCGTCAAGCCGCAGGCCGGCTGATCGGCCGCACGTCCCCCTGCACCCCCATCCCCCGAACAGACGTATCGGCCCCCGGGTCCGGCCGGGGGCCTGGTTCGGCGCCGGACACCCGCCCGCCCTTGGCATGATGGGCGGCGTGAGCCAGGACCGCGACGAGGCTCTCGAAGAGCTCAGACGGCACGAGGCGGAGCGCGAGACGCGGCGCCGCCGTGCCAACGCCGCGTCGGGACGGGTCGCCGCCGTGGCCTCCGCCGCGTTCCTGGCGTTCCTGACCTACGACTCCGCGCACACGGCCGTGCGGGCCCACGCGCGGGGCGACGACTGGATCTACCCGCCCACGGTGGTCGGCGCCGTCTGCGCGGTCGCACTTGTGACCCTGCTGACCTGGGCCATACGGCGGGTCAAGTAGCCTTTCGTGAGTGACCGAAAGCGCGAACCCCACCATTGACATTCCCGCCGACATCAGGCCCGCGGACGGCCGCTTCGGGTGCGGCCCGTCGAAGGTCCGTCCCGAGCAACTGGCGGCGCTCGCGGAGTCCGGCTCCACCTACATGGGCACCTCGCACCGGCAGAAGCCGGTGAAGTCCCTGGTCGGACGTGTCCGGGAGGGCCTGTCGCAGTTGTTCTCGCTGCCCGACGGGTACGAGGTCGTGCTCGGCAACGGCGGTACCACCGCGTTCTGGGACGCGGCCGCGTTCGGGCTCGTCCGGCAGCGGTCGCAGCACCTGACGTTCGGCGAGTTCTCCAGCAAGTTCGCCAAGGTCACCACCACCGCGCCGTGGCTCGGGGAGCCGACGGTCATCACCGGCCCGCCCGGGACGCACCCGGAGGCGTCGGCCGAGGAGGACGTCGACGTCTACGCCCTCACCCACAACGAGACCTCGACCGGCGTCGCGATGCGGATCGCGCGCCCGGCGGGCACCACGGCCCGCGAGGGGCTCGTGCTGGTGGACGCCACCTCGGGCGCGGGCGGCCTGCCCGTGGACGTGTCCGAGACGGACGTGTACTACTTCGCGCCGCAGAAGTGCTTCGCGGCCGACGGCGGTCTCTGGGTGGCGCTGGCGTCCCCGGCGGCGCTGGAGCGGATCGACGAGATCGCCAATTCCGACCGGTACGTCCCCGAGTTCCTCAACCTGAAGACGGCGGTCGACAACTCCGCCAAGGACCAGACGTACAACACCCCCGCCGTGGCGACGCTGCTGCTGTTCGCCGAGCAGATCGAGTGGATGAACTCGCGGGGCGGGCTCGCGTGGACGACGGCGCGCACGGCCGACTCGTCCCAGCGGCTCTACACGTGGGCGGAGAAGACCTCGTACACGACGCCGTTCGTCGTCGACCCGGCGCAGCGTTCGCAGGTCGTCGGGACGATCGACTTCAACGACGACGTGGACGCGGCGGCCGTCGCGAAGACGCTGCGGGCCAACGGGATCGTCGACACCGAGCCGTACCGCAAGCTCGGCCGCAACCAGCTCCGCATCGGCATGTTCCCGGCGATCGACCCGGACGACGTCGAGGCCCTCACCGCCTGCGTCGACCACGTCGTCGAGCGCCTGTAACCGAGCGCCTTCCAGAGCGCCTTCAACCAGAGCGCCTGTGACCGGTCAGGCGACCGAGAGGACGGAACCGTCCGGGCCGCCCGGACGGTTCACGACGCGGTGGAGCAGGCCCGCGCGGTCGCATTCCTCGTCGTCGGCGGTGAAGCCCGTCCAGACGCGGTCGTCCATGTCGGTGTCCCTGGCCGTCGGGAGGAACGTGGCCGTCGCGAGCACGTCGGGCACGTCGCGGCGGCCGGGACGGTGCTCCATGCCGACCTTCAGGTAGGTGCCCTCACGGAGCATGACGACGGTGACGAACGTGACCCGCGTGTGCTCCTGCACCTCCCGGAACCAGCGCGGGTTGGACGCCCAGTAGATGTTCTGGTCGGTGTCCACGGCCACGGTCAGCGGGCTGAGCGCGGCGCGGGCCAGGTGCACCTCGGTCGGGCGGTCGCGGTCGACCCAGACGAGCGCGGCCCGTCCGACCAGGGCCTCCAGGACCCCGGTCACGTCGGACGGGCCCTCGCAGCCCGCGAGGGCCTGGAAGATCGGTTCGCTGTCGGTCGTTCCGGCGGCGGGCGGCAGCGGGAAACGCGACCGCAGCCCGGCCGCGTCGATGTCGCCGTTGTGGGCGGCGACGACGATCGCCCCGCCGGTCGTCGAGGGGCCGTCCGCCCCCGCGACGACGAGCGGGCCGGCGTTGTTCGGCTCGGCCGTCGATCCCTGCGTGGCCCAGCGGGTGTGCCCGAGGACGACCGGCGCGCGGTCGAGCTCGGGCAGGAACTCCGACCGCCAGACCCCCGAGAAGCGGCCGCGTCCCTTCACGACGCGGCAGCCCCCGCCCGGCTCGGGCCGCTCGCCGCCCGGTCGCCCGGCCAGGCCGGGCCACCCGCCGAGGAGCGCCAGCCCCGCCGAGTCCGTCCCGCGTTCCTCCGCGAGCGCGCCCAGCGCGACGAAGACGTCCGACGCCCTCCCCGGGTCGTCGGCGAACGGTGAACGCACCACCCCGAACAGTCCGCACATGTTGGGTGAGATGCACGCGGGGGGCGTGCGGTTCGACCCGCTCACGGCGCCGAATAAGCTCAGAGGGTGAACCGCGCGCCCCGCTGGCTGCTTCCCACCGTGTTGACCGCGCTCGTCCTTGCCGCGGTGCTCGGCGCGCTGCTGAACTGAGGACGGGTGATCGACGGGGTGCGGAACGGGGATGATCACGGGATGTCCGGCAGGGGGGCCGTCCGGTCCGTCACCGCGCTCGTTCTCACCGGCGGCCTCGTCGGCGGCTCGGTGTGCCTCGGCGGCCCCGCCGTCGCGACGGCCGGGGGCGCCGCCCGGGACGACAAGGTGGCGTTCACGATCGACGACCCGCGGATCACCGAGTCCAGCGGCCTGGCGGCCAGCACCCGGCATCCCGGCGTCGTCTACACGCACAACGACTCCGGCGGCGTCCCGAAGGTCTACGCGCTCGACCAGGGCGGACGGATCCGGGCCGTGCTGACGGTCGGCGGCGCGGGCGCCCGCGACTGGGAGGGCATCGCGCTCGGCCGGGACGGGCGCGGCCGTCCCGCGATCTTCGTGGCGGACATCGGCGACAACCTCGGCGGCGCGTGGCCCCATGTGACCCTGTACCGGATTCCGGAGCCGGCCAGGCTCCGCAGCCAGACCCTCCGCGCCACCACCTTCAAGATCAAGTACGCGGACGGGCCACGGAACGCCGAGACCTTCATGATCAATCCGAAGACGAACCGCGTCTACATCGCCAGCAAGGTGTTCGGCGGCAAGCTCTACGAGGGCCCGGCACGGTTGCGGACCAGCGGTCACAACGTGATGCGGAAGGTCGGCGACGCGCCCGCCATGGCCACCGACGGCGCGTTCTCCCCCGACGGGCGCACCTGCGTCATCCGGACCTACTTCGGCGCGCGCCTGTACGCGGTGGACGCGGACGGCAGGCCCGGCAAGGCCCTGAAGTCGATCGACCTGCCGTTCCAGCCGCAGGGCGAGTCGGTGACGTACACGGCGGACGGCATCGCGCTGCTGGCGGGGTCCGAGGGGACGAACTCGCCGGTCTACCGGGTGCCGCTGCCGGACGAGGCGCGGCCGTCGCCGTCCCCGTCCGGGCGGAACGGTCCGAAGAACTCGGGGACGTCCGCCGACATCGAACAGAGCGACCGGGACACCGGCGGCACCAGGATGGGCCTGTTCCTCGCGGTCGCGATCGCCGCCGCCGTCGGCTACGGGCTGCTGCGCAGGCGCGGCGGCTCGTCGAGGGGCCGATGACGGGCCGATGACGGGCCACGGCGCGAACGGGAGCGCGTACGGGAGCGGGAACCGGTGGGGCGCCGCGAGGCAAGGCCGACCTGACCGGCACGATGGAAGTCGGTTCCGGACGGCGACGGGATCCTGGAAGGGGGAGACGGGCCCGCGGGGACCCGTGTGAGGATGCGGACTGTGGAGCATGAGCTGGTGGGCCTGGCGGGACCCGGCGGCCGGTGGCGCCCTGTAGCCGTCGGCCCTTTCGCCCTGCTCGCGGTGGTGTTGGCGCTGTTGCCGATCCGCCCGGTATGGCTGTGGGCCGCGCTGATCGGTGTCGTCGGCGCGATTCCGTGGCTGCTCGGCGCCGCCCCGGACGCGCGGCGGCGGCGTCCCCGCCCGTACTGGCGGCTGTCCGCCGACGGTCTGGAGCGGATCGGCCCGGGCGGGCTGAGCATGGTCTCCTACGAGCGGTCGCGGATCGACGCTTTGGCCCTGACCACCGGCGACGGGGTCCTCACGGTGTTCCACCGGTTCGGACGCACCGCGGTCGGCGGGATGACCTCGATGGGGCTGGAGCCGCTCGCCGTGTTCGTCACGGCCCGGCGGCTCGGCATCCCCATGCACATCCTTGACGGCGAGGCGACCGACCTGCTCGATCCGGCGTTGGACGACGCGCTGCGCGTCCCGGGGCTTGACGACGGCGACCCGGCGGGCAGCGCGCTGCCCCGCGACCACGCGACGGAGAAGCGGCTGCTCGACCAGGAGGCGGCCCTGCTCGCCGCGGCGCACGAGCCGCCCTCGACGGACACCGTGCGCGCCGCGGGCGGCGGCGCCCGCGGCCGGGCGGGCGGCGCGCAGCGGCTGGACACGCCGGAGCCGCTGCCGAGCCGCCGCCGGATCGTGCTGCTCGGCGCGCTGACCGCCCTGCTCGGCGCGATCATGATCGCCAAGATCGCGGCGGACGGCACCGGCGAGTTCGGCGCCCGGCTCGCCGCGGGCTGCTGGGCGCTCGCCGCGATCTTCGGGGTGCTGGCCGCGCGCCGCCGCCTGCTGCGGGCCGCGCAGGTCCGCTGGACGATCACGGCGGAGCGGCTGCTGGTGCGGGTCCGTCCCGGCCGCCGCCGCGAGGCGCAGGACCTGCGGGCCGGGGACGTCGCCGCGGTCGTCGTCGGTCCCGGGCTGCGGCTCGACCCGGTGAGCGGCGAGCCGCGCCGCGCCGAACTGGCCGCGCTGGCGTTCGGGCACCGGCTGGAGCTCGTCGCCCGGCTGCCCGCCGACGGACTGGACGGCTTCCAGCTCGCGCACGCCCTCGACGACCACGGCTACCGGGTGATCACTCCGGCCACGCGGCCGCCGCGCCGCGCCTCCTACGGCCTGGAATGGCTGCCGGAGATCTTCGCCCGGGTGCCCGGCGGCCGGCTGGTGGTCGCGGAGGGCGGGCTCGGCTGGGCGGACGCGGCGGGCGACGTCGTCGTCACCATGCCGGAGGACCGCATCGGCGGCATCGAGCTGCTGACCATCGCCGGGCACGCCTGGGTCCGGTTGTACGACACCGACGGCGACGAGTTCCTCGCCGCGCCGCTGTCGGCGCTGCGGATCTCCCGGACCGACCTGCGTGACGCGGCCCGCCGCGCGGGGCTGCCCGTCAACGACGCCGAGTACGACGCGTATCTCAGCGCCGCGTTCCACTCCGCCGTGTCGACGCTCACCGACACCTCCGCCGACCCGGAACCGGCGACCGCGTCCGTGACCTCGCAGAGCGCCGCCGGGCAGGACGCGGGCCCCGACACCGGGCAGGGGACGGAGCAGGAGGCGGCGGCGCGGCGTGGGGACCGTCCCGGCGAGCACGATTTCACGCTGGAGGCGTCCGCGCCGCCCGGCCCCGTCACCGCGCCGGGCGCGCTGCTGGACGCGCCGCGCCGTTCCCGGGCCGGAACGTACGGCATGAGCGTCCTGCTGTGCCAGGCCGTGGCGCTGCTCGGCGCGGTCTGGCTCGGCCCGGAGCTGGGCGGTTTCAACGCCACGGCGTCCTGGTCGGTGCCCGCCGGGCTGGTCGTCGGCCTCGTCGGCTACTGGCTGTACGACCGCAACCGTTCGCAGCTCCGCGTGTCGTCCGCCGGGCTCGCGGTCGTCACCCGGCGCGGCCGGGTCGAGTGGGACCTCGGCCGCGACCGCGTCGGCGGCGTCGGCATCGACGAGGCGGCCGAGCGGATGCCGCCGCTGGTGGTGTGGAGCCCGTCGGGGCGGGTCCTGCGGCAGGTGGGCTTCCCGCTCGACGCGGACGAGCTGCGCCGCGCCTGCGAGCGCTACGGCCTTCCGTGGGGGCCGCCGGACGACCGTCCCGCGCCGCCGCCGCCCGAGCTCTGACGCAGCGACCACGTCTTCAGCGACTCGTAGGTCAGCTCGCCGTACTCCTTGCCGGGCAGGTGGCTGCGCATCAGCTGGACCGACTCGGCCGTCCACGGCGCGCTCGCGAACGCCGACAGCGCCTCCAGGAGGGGGCGGACGTCCACGGGCCTCCTGGACCGCGCCAACGTCAGGTGGGGCCGGAATCCCCGGTGCTTGTCGGGCAGCGTCCCGACGCGGCGCCCGGCGGCCGTGGTCGACGCCGCGAGCCGCGCCATGCCGCGACGGTCGCCGAACAGTCCCGTCCACAGGACGCGGGCGTGCGTTCCGCTGCCGGGGAAGGCGCCCGCGCCCGCCAGCGACAGCGACATCCGCTCGTGCCGGGCGACGGCGCGTTCGAGCCGGGGCAGCAGCCGGGCCAGGGTGCGGTCGTCGACCTCGCCGAGGAACGTCAACGTGACGTGCAACAGCTCACGCCGTACCCATCGCAGTCCGGGCACCGCGTCGCGATGCGGGCGGACGGCCTCCTCAAGCTCGTCAAGCACGTCCGGTGGCGGTACGAGCGCCACGAAAAGCCTCATGGGAGCGTCCGGAGGGCCACCCGGTCAGCATTTCAGCAGATGGCACCCGTTGTCACGCGGATCGAGCACCGGAGGCGCGGGAAGCCCGCGACACGCGGGAGGCGAGGGCGCCCCGCCGGAGACGGGCGAGCGCGGGATGGTCCCGCGCGGCCAGCGCGCCGACGGCGAGCGAGGCGAGGGCGGAGATCAGGCCTCCGGCGACGATGCTCGTGCGCGCGCCGAAATGCTCGGCCATCCAGCCGACCGTGGGGGCGCCGAGCGGGTTCGACCCGAGGAACACCAGCATGTACAGGCCCATGACCCGGCCGCGCATCTCGGGCGCGACGCCGAGCTGGATGCTGGAGTTGGCCGCCGTCATGATCGTCATCATCGCGACGCCGGTGGGGACGAGCAGCGCCAGGAACGACCAGTACGTCGGCATCAGACCGGTGATGATCTCCAGCACGCCGAACGTCAGGCCCACGGCCACCAGCAGCCGCAGCCGCGGCCTGGCCACCCGCCGCGCGGCGATCAGCGCGCCGGCCAGCGCGCCGAGCGCGAGCATGCTGGACGCGAGGCCGAACGCGGACGCGTCGGTGTGGAAGACCTCCTTGGCGACGAGCGCGACCGTGGTGCCGAAGTTCATGCCGAACATGGCGAGGAACCCGATCAGGATGATGATCAGCATCAGGTCGCGCCGTCCGCGGACGTAGCGCAGGCCCTCGCGGAGCTGTCCCTTGGCGCGTTTCACCGGGTCGGCGGGGTGGAGCTCGTCCGTCCGCATCGCGTAGAGGCCGAACAGGACGGCGCCGAACGACGCCGCGTTCACCAGGAACACCGGGCCCGTGCCGATCAGCGCGATCAGCACACCGGCGACGGCGGGGCCGAGGAGGCGGGCGCCGTTGAACGTGGCGCTGTTCAGCGCGATCGCGTTCGGCAGGTCGCGTTTGCCGACCATCTCCACGACGAACGACTGTCTGGCCGGGTTGTCGATGACGGTCGCGAGGCCGAGGCCGAACGCCAGCACGTAGACGTGCCACACCTGCGCGGCGCCGGTGATCGCGAGGAAGCCGAGGATGAGCGCGAGGACGCCCATGGCCGTCTGCGTGAGCATCAGCAGGAGCCGCTTGGAGTAGCGGTCGGCGATGACGCCGCCCCACAGGCCGAACAGCAGCAGGGGCAGGAACTGGAGGCCGGTGGTGATGCCGAGCGCGGTGCCGCTGCCGAGCGTCAGTTCGAGGACGAGCCAGTCCTGCGCGATGCGCTGCATCCACGTGCCGGTGTTGGAGACGACCTGGCCCGCGGCGTAGAGCCGGTAGTTGCGGACGCGCAGGGACCGGAACATGCCCCCGGACCGCGGGGCCTCCGGCTCCTCGTCGGCGGCGAGCACGGCGTTCTCGCTCGGCTCGACGGGTTCGACCGGCTGGGGGACGTCGGTCCGCTCCGGCTCCGTCACGTCCGCCTTGGTGATGACGGCGGTCGGGGCGATGTGGCCGGTCGGCTTGGAGGGGCTGGAGGGGCTGGAGGGGCTGGTGGGGGTGACGGGGGGTACGGCCGCGTGGTGGACGCGCACGGGCCGTCGGCCGTGGGGGCGGCTTCTCGTGGCCCCCTCGGCCTCGTCGGGTTTTTCCTTAGCAGAAGTCATTAACCCTGCTAACGGTATCCGGACCTCCGGCATTCCGGCAAGCGCGCTCAGGAACGGCTGAGTTTGTCGATGATCGGCGCCGCCCGGCGGAGGATCTCCCGCTCGTCGTCGGTCAGCTCGGTGAGCCTCCTGGCCAGCCACGCCTCTTTGCGGCGCCGCTCGTCCGCCAGCAGCTCGGAGCCCGCCTCGGTCGCGTTCAGCACGACCTGGCGGCCGTCCGTCGGGTGGGGGCTGCGCGCGACGAGGCCCCGCTCCTCCAGGAACGCGATCACGCGGGTCATCGAGGGCGGCTGGACCTTCTCGTGGTCGGCCAGTTCCCGTGGCGTCATCGACCCGTGCCGCTCGATCGCGGCGAGCGCGGCGAACTGGGTGAGCGTCAGCGGCGCCGGGCCGTCCGCGCCCGAGGCTCCGCCCGCCGGTCGACGCAGGGTACGCAGGCGCCTCGACAGTCGCGCGATCGAGATGCGCAGCTCTTCGGCCAGCCCCGGCGCGGACTCCCCCCGGCCTCGAATCTTCGGCTCGGTCTCCGGTTCGGTGGCCGGCTCAGTGGCCGGCTCGGTCTTCGGCCCTGTCATTGGCGCTGTCATCGTCATTGGTCTCCTGTCTGCCATGCTGCCATGCGGATTCGGCCCGCCGAAGGCCCGGTCGCCGGTTTCCGGCTGGTCATCGGCGGGGTCGTACGGGACGGCGGGGCGACCGGCGCGTAACCTGACCGCATGACGCGACCGCGCCGCCCGGATCCGCCGCCCATGAAGACCAACGACGTCCGCATCGCGGCCGCGGGCGCGGCCGCCTGGGCGGTGGCGTTCGTCGTGCTGCTCATCGTCGGGTTGCCGTCCGAGGACCGCTGGTGGTTGTGGGTGTGCGTGACGGGCTTCGCGAGCGGCATGTTCGGCGTCTGGTACGTCCCGAGGCTCCAATCCCAGCGCGCCCGCCAGGAGGCCGCCCGCGCCGAACGGCGCGAGCACGCCGGTTAGTGCTCCCCGGCGAGGGGGTCCAGGTCGGTCTCGGCCAGGAGGTCCGGCAGCGCGTCCGGGGCGCGCAGGACCGCCTCGACGATCAGCCGGGACGCCCAGTTCCCCGTGGACCACGCCAGTGCGCGGGCCAGGCCCGCGGTCCCGCTCGCGCGTACTTCGCCGTCTCTGGTCCACCACGGCACTTCCTGGCCGTCCACGACGAGCCGATCGTGGGCGAGGTAGTCGGCGGGCGCGTCCGATAGGACGGACCTGACCGCGTCGGGCACGGGTCGTTTCTCGCCCTCCGACTGGACGACGCCCGGTACCTCTTCACCGGCCAGGGGCAGGTCGAGGAGTTCGGCGAGCCGCACGTCCCGTCCTTGGGCGGCGATGACCAGCGGTTGGCCCCGCAGGAGCGGGAGAAGGTCGGGGGCGTCCAGGACGAGGGCGTCGGCGGCGTCCACCACCTCGGCCTCACCGTCCACGACCGTCCGCACACGGTCGGGTGGTTCGACGGTCACGTCCGGAGTGTCGGCCAGGGCCGTGTACAGCCCGCCCAGTCGCGCCCGGGTGACAGACCGTTCCGGGTCACCGAGCCGGTCGAGCAGCTCTTGGGCGCCTCCGGGTTCGTCGAGCAGATCCTCCAGGGACGTGCGGACGCCCAAAGCGAGAAGGAATCGCTCGTCCAGACCTTCGGGCGCGACGTCGTAGAGCCCTTCCAGGGCCTCGTCCCCGTGCAGGGTGTACTCGCCGGGACGGCGCCCGTCCAGGACGCGGTGACGGCGCAGCCACCACGCCGTGTAGGACGGAACAGTCACTCGCCGACCGTCGTGCAACGCCACATGAACCGGATCGACGATCGCGGCCCGCAAGGGCGGCTCCGCGAGAACGCGCAACGCCGCGGACCAGTCGTCGACGAGTTCGAGGTCACGGACGGCCACGAACTCCGGGACGAGCGGCGGAAGGTCGGCCGGGCCGGTGCGCCGCAGGACGTCCTCTGCCCACAGGTCCTCGTCATCGAGGTCGAGGGTCTCCGCCTCGTCGGCGAGCCCGGCGAGGTTCACGTCCTCGGCCCTCGCGAGGGCGAACCCGTCCAGGACGCCGACGGCGGTGAGCGTGTCCGCGCCCCACTTTCGGAGCAGGTCGCCGTCCACCACCCCGAACGGCGCGTCCTCGGCCATGAGGGCACGCAGCGGACTCTCGGGCAGGAGCAGCTCGCCCGCCGGGTAGAGGTCGCCGTCGTCGCCGGGCAGGGCCAGCTCCGCGAGCCAGGGCTCCTCACCGGGGTCGATCCGCGCGGCCGCGACCAGCCCCAGGACCGCCTCGGCGACCGCGTCGGGGTCGTCGGACTCCAGCGACTCCCGGACGGCGGCGCGCACGGCGTCGTCGGCGAGGACGGCCCGCGGCCCCGCCTCGACGGCGCCGAGCCGCGCCAGCAGCGGATGCACCGCCTCCGGGTGGACGAACCGCAGGCCCAGCGCGTCCAGACCGCCGGGATCGACGCCGTCGGCGATCAGCAGCCCGCGCGGGCCGCGCACCGTCCTCCCGGCGGTCCCGGCCAACGGCACCGGAAGGGCCCCCAGAGCGTCTGTGGCGGCCCCGGCGAGCGTCCCGTACATCTGGTGCCACCACGCCGGTTCGCGGTCCACAGCGGCCAGCTCGTCGATGACGTCGGCGAGTTCGACCCGGCGGACGCCGAGCGCGGCGAGCGCCGGGCTCCGCGCCGGCCATTCCGGCGGCAGCAGCCCGGCCACGACCTCGCCCAGGAACTCGACGAACGCGGCGGGCGCGTCCACGGTGACCGCGTCGCGTCCGCGTGTCCGGTCGGGCAGCAGCGGCGCGTCCGGGAGGCGCTCCCTGATCGCGCGCCGCACCCGGGCGTCGAGTTCCCCGGCGCCGACCGGGCCGGGGACGAGCCCGAGCACGCGCGGCGAGACCGGAAGTTCCTCCAGCAGCCGCACGTAGGTGTCCGCGACCCGGTCGACGAGGAAATCGGTCAGCGGCCCGGTCGCGACGTGACGCCGGTCGGGTGCCAGCGGAAACGACGCGATGAGCAGCGCGGGCAGGCCCAAGCGTTCGTCACTGGGTGTGGGCGCGTGCAGGACTTCCGGGGTGCCCTCGGGCAGACCGTCCTCTGGCAGTGCCCACCGCACCTGCCAGAACGGCCGGGCGCGCTCCTCCACGGGACGGTCTTCCAACAGCGCCGAGGGCGTTCCCCCGTGCGCCTCCACGGTTCGCCACATCGACCCGTTGATGACCGTCTCCCCGGACGGACGATGCTCGGCGGTCAGCTCGCGGACGTCACCGTCCACGTCGATCTCGACGTTCTCCAGCGCCGGAAGGGCCAGCATCAGCGCCGCGCCCGCCTGCGCGAGCTGCCGCCGGACGGGCTCCACCGCCTCGGCCCGCAACGGCAGCCGCACCACCGTGTCGAACCCCGGCGGGACCTCGGGCGGCTCGTCCAGGGCGAACGGCAACCGCAGCAGCGGCACGTGCCCGCCGCGCCGCCGCAGCTCGTCGGCGAGCGCCGCGGTCCCCTCCACGAGTTCCCGGGCCCGCTCACGCGACCACATCACGCCCGCCCCGCCCGAGACGATGGAGGGCCGATCGCTGACGGCGGCGACCGCGGCGAACCCGACACCGAACCGTCCCGTCGCGCCGGCGTCGTCCCGCTTGGCCGACGCCCGCAGCGTGGACAGCGCCTCCACGCCCGCCGCGTCCAGCGCCGCACCGACGTTGGCGGCCGTCAGCACGGCCTCCGGCGGGGACGTGCGGAGGGTCAGGCGGAGCCGCCCGGGGACGGCGGCGCGCAGCGCGGCGTCGGCGGCGTTCTGCGCCAGCTCGATCACCACGCGGTCGCGGTAGCCGCCGAGGGCGAAGTCCTCCTCGGCGTTGGCGTCCTCACGGAACCGGGCGGGGAACTCGCTCCAGGCGCGCAGCACCCGCTCACGCAGGGCGCTCGTCCCGAGATCCGGCATGGTCAGCTGTGGCCGAGGGCCTCGTCGTCCAGGGACGCGGCGTTCTCGTCCACGGACACGGGCGCCTCGTCGGGAGCGACGGCCTCCGCCGTGAGCGACGGCAGGACCTCGTAGCCCAGCTCGTCGACGACCGGCGGGCTGTGCTCCGACAGGGCCGGGATCGTGACCGCCTCGGAATGCGCGCCGCAGCCGTGGTCGGCGGAGACCACCCGGCCGTCGTCGGGCGCGTACTCGTTCGCGCACACCCCGAACATCTGCCGCAGCTCGCCCGCGAGCACCAGGAAGAACCCGCAGGTGGAGCACTGCGCCGGGGCGGACGCGGCGATCGGCGCACGCGGGCCGCCGACCCCGTCGTACCAGCGCGCGGCGGCCTCGTCCCGTCCCTCCCGGGACAGGACCCGGACGCGGCCGAGCCCGAGCTCCCACTGCGCCTGGCGGTCGGCGGAGTCGTCCACCTGCGCGTAGCCGGGCGCGAGCCGGACGTCGTCGGGCGCGGTCGGCAGCAGGTCGCCGGGGCCGAGGTCGCCGGGCCGCAGCCGGTCCAGCCACGGCACCCACGGCGGCGCGAGCAGCGCGTCCTCGCCCGGCAGCAGGACGCACTCGCTGACGGTGACGACCTTGGCGCGGGACGCCCGCGTCACCGTGACCGCCCAGCGCCACCCCTCGTAGGCGGCGTCGAAGCACTCGAAATAGTGCGTGACCACCCGGTCGCCTTCGGCGCGCAGGCCGAGATGCTCGCCGACCGGGCCGGGCCGGGCTGTCTCCTCCGCGGCCTCGCGGGCGAGGGCGACGGCCTCGGCGCAGGCGGTGTCGACGACGGGCGTGCGGGTCCGGCGGGTCGGCCGGGGCGACTGAGGCAGTGGGCTCACGTGTCAATTCTCACCCATGAAACGACGTGGCCGGGCACTCAGACGACCCGTCCCAGGGAAAACGACCACCGGCGCCTCATGGGTGAGCAGGCCTCCCAGCAGGGAACGTACTCTCAATCAAAGGCCGGGGCGCCGGTGGGATCCAGGAGACCGCGGGGAGAGATCAGGGCGCATGGGTGACCGGACACTGTTCGGGCGGTCCGTACGCGCCGGTGCCGGAGGTGCGGCGCGGGCGGCGCGCGGCACGCGTGCGGCGATGGCGCGCACCGGCCGACTCACCCGCCGCGTCACGCACGCCCAGGGCGCGGGACGCAGCGGCCTCGGCAGCCTGATCGAGGCGTCCGCGTTCAACTCCGCGGGCGACGCGCTGGTGACCGTCGCCCTCGCCGGAACGCTGTTCTTCGGCCTGGACGTCAACCAGGCGCGCGGCCAGGTCGCCCTCTACCTCGTCGTCACGATGGCGCCGTTCGCGCTGGTCGCCCCACTGATCGGCCCGGCGCTCGACCGGGCGCGGCATGTCCGCCGGTACGCGATCGCCAGCACGTTCGTGCTCCGCGCGCTGCTGTGCTGGGCGATGGCGAGCGCGCTGCCGCACGGCGACCAGGTCACGTTCCTGCCCGCCGCGTTCGGCGTGCTCGTGCTGTCCAAGGCGTACGGGGTGCTGCGCGCGGCGGTGACCCCCCGCGTCCTGCCGGACGAGATCACGCTGGTGACGGCGAACGCGCGGTCCGCGTTCGCGGGGTTGATCGCCGCGTCGGTCACCGCGCCGATCGGCGCCGGTCTCGCGTTGCTCATCGGCGCGGACTGGGTGCTGCGCATCGGCACGGTCGTGTTCCTGCTGGGCGTCGTGTTCACCATGCGGCTGCCACGGCACGTGGACGTCCCCGAGGCCGAACTCGCCGAGATGGCCGAATCGGCGGCGACATCGAAGCCCGACGGCGCACCGGACGCGGCATCGGACGGGGTTTCGGCTGAGCGGGGCGCACGGCGGCGGCGGTGGCGGACGCTGCCGCGCGTCGGCCCCGTCGTGGCGGAGGCGATGCAGGCGAACGCCGTCCTCCGCGCGCTGTCCGGCTTCCTGATCATCTATCTGGCGTTCCTGTTGCGGCAGGAACGGTTCGACCCGGTGTCCAACAACGTCGCGCTCGGCCTGCTCGCGGCGGCCGCCGGAGCGGGCGGCCTGATCGGCACGACGCTCGGCGCGTGGATGAAGGCCCGCGCGCCCCGGCTGATCGTCTCGGCGACCCTGGCGTCCGTCACCGTGGTCTCCGCCGTCAGCGCCGCGTTCTTCGGCCTGTGGGCGGCGCTGGCGGTGGCGGCCGCGGCGGGGCTCGGGCAGGTCCTCGGGAAGCTGTCCATGGACGCGGTGGTGCAGCGCGAGATCGGCGAGGAGATGCGCTCGTCGACGTTCGCGGTCTCGGAGACCCTGCACCAGCTCGTCTGGGTCGTCGGCGGGCTGCTCGGCCTCGGCATGTCGATCGTCGCGGACGGACGGGTCGCCCTGGCGATCGTGTCCGCGGCGCTCGCCGTGTCGCTGGCCCTGCTGCTGCGGCGGCAGGCGACGACCCGCCGCCGCGCGCACCCGCCCCCGCCGCCCACGATCAAGGACGCGCATCCCGAGATGCACAGCTGACGAAGGACAGGTTCACCTGGAACGGAGGCCACCTGACTCAGGCGTTCGGGACAGGGCGTTCGGGACAGGGCGTTCGGGACAGGGCGTTCGGGACAGGGCGTTCGGGACGGGGCGGCCGGGACGGGGGCGTCCGTCAGGAGGCCGCGAGGTCGTCGGCCACGGCCCGCAGCACGGTGGCGATCTTCTTGGCCTCCGCCGGGGCCGGGTGCTTGCCGCGCCGGTAGGTGTTGGAGATGCCGTCCAGCAGCTTGATGAGGTCCTCGGTGATGACGACCATCTCGTCGGGCTTCTTGCGCCGCTGCTTGGCCATGGTCTTCTCCACCGACGGCAGCGTCTCCAGCACCCGCACCTGGAGGGCCTGCTGACCGCGGCGCCCCTCGACCACGCCGAACTCGATGCGCTGGCCCGGCCTGAGCGACGTGACCCCGCCCGGCAATGCCGATGAGTGCACGAAGACCTCACCGCCGTCATCGCGCGTGAGGAAGCCGAACCCCTTGTCGGAGTCGTACCACTTGACCTTGCCAGTCGGCACGGGAAACCTCGTTCGGTAATCGTCCTGAATCGACCTCAAGATTAGTGCCTCGCCACGGGCCGATGTACACACCAGGCACCCTTCGCGACGCCCACGGGGTCGACGTTCAGAAGCTATCCCGGACGTCCGACAACGGCATCCGAATATCGATTCGCAGCTCAGGACGGCCGGAACCCGCCGAGCCATTCGGGAAAGGTCAGAAGATCCGGCAGGACGACGTCCGCGCCGTACGCCGAGAGCGCCGCCGAGTCGTACGCGCCCGTCGCGACCGCCACGGCGACCGCGGACGCCGCGCGGGCCGCGTCCACGTCGCCGGTGTGGTCGCCGATGTAGGCGCCCGCGGCGTGTTCGCGCAGCGCGGCGCCCTTGTCCGCGCCGAACAGGCCGCCGACCACGACGTCCACCTCAAGGCCGAGGAACCGGACGGTCCGTTCGGTGTCGGCCTGGTTCTTGCCCGACACGACGATCACACGCCCACCGCCGCGCCGCACCGCGTCCAGCGCCGCCGCGGCACCCGGCATCAGCACGGTCGCCGGGACCGCGATGTCGGCGTAGATCGCCCGGTAGCGGGCGGCCATCGAGGGCACGTCGACCGCGGGGAACCAGTACGCCAGCTCCACCTCCAGCGGGGGCCCGATGCGCCGCACGACGAGGTCGGTGTCGATGGGAACTCCGGTCTCCGCGGCCAGGGCGGCGTACACGGCGCCGATCCCGGCCCGGGTGTCGGCCAATGTCAGGTCGAGGTCGAAGCCGACGGCTTCGAAAGCGAGATCGCGCACGTCCCCCAGGGTAAAAGGGTGCGAACGCACGCGAGTACCCGCGCTCCCCTGGTAGTGGCGATGCGACGGGATCCGAGTAGGAGAGCGCGGGCCTATCTCGCGGGGACCGTTCCGCAGTGACCGGATCTGGCGTGCCCGGTGCCGGATCGGCCGCCCGTGACCTCCCTATACCCGACCCCCCGCCCACGAACCACCTGACCAGGGAAAACGCAGTACTTGAACACGCCACCCGGAGCAAAAGCCGCGTCCGGTACGAACTAGTCCCGGCCGGGGAAGCGGACGTTGTCGAACGGCCAGGCCGTCGTGACCCACTCGCGGACGAACTCCTCCAGCTCCTTGTCCAGGGCGGAGTTCTCCTCGTCGGCCCGGACCCAGAACACCACCACGGCGTCCGCGGCGGGATCGTCGGACGGGGCGACATGGATGCGCCCGAGCTGCCGCTCCCCGTCCGGGGTGATCACGACATAGCTGAACGAGCGCCGCAGCTGGCTCTCCTTCTGCAGCCACGCGACGTCGATCAGGGCCTGCTCGAAGGTGAACTCCCGATCCGGCCACCCCCACTCGGGGCCGAACCGCCCGGCGAGCCGGTCCAGGCTGCCGATCACGGCGCCGTAGTCCTTCACCACGTCGTGCACGGTGATCGGACGGATCTGGAACCGGGAACCGGCCACCAGCGTGGGCACCACGAAGTCTTCGGGCAGGAACGTCCCGTCGGTCGCCTTCCGCGGAGACTCGAACATCGCCGACCTTTCCGACGACGCCCCTTTCGGCGACGGGGCGCGGGCACCGAAACTCTATCCGCACCCGGGAGTGAAGCGAGGCGTAACACACGGTGAAGACGCCACGGTCCCGTCACCGAAGGCCCCTGACATGCGGCCTGCCGGACAGCGCACGACGAACCGCAACGCCTGGTAGGCGCGGCGGTAGGCTCAGGCGGCGCGGTCCCCGCGGAACGGGGCACCGGCGCCTCACTTCGTGCGTCGAAACCGTGCGGCGGGCCCATTGAGGGGGCGGGGCCCTTGGAGGTTAGGAGCAGATGCCGATGTCCACGCGCGAGCGGATCGTCGCCGAGTCGCTCCGGCTGTTCGCCGAGCGCGGTTACGCGGCGACGTCGGTGGCGGAGATCGAGGCGGCCGCCGGTCTGTCACCGGGCGCGGGCGGCCTGTACCGGCATTTCCGGTCCAAGGAGGAGGTCCTCGCCTCCGCCGTCCGCGAGCACATCGACCTGACCCGCCGGCAGATCAGCGACGTCCTCGACCAGGCGCCCGTCCACGCGGACCGTCCGTTGGAGACCCGCCTGCGGGCGACGTGCGAGGCGGGGCTGGCGAAGATGCGCGAGGAACAGGACCTCATCCGGGTACTGTTCCGTGACCTCGACCAGTTCCCGCACCTGGTCACGGAGATGCGCGAGGGCATCGTCAACCCCCTGTACGAGGGGATCTCCACCTGGCTGGCGGCGCAGCCCGAGTTCGAGGGCACCGACGAGGACTGGCCCGCGATCGCGGCGGTCCTCGGCGGCGCGGTGGTGAACTACTGGCTGGCGAACGAGTCGATGTACGAGCCGCCGACCCGTATCGACGAGAAGAGGTTCGTGGACGGCTGGGCGCGGCTCGGTCTCGGGCTGGTGCGCATGGAACGCGCACCGGCACCCTGACCCGCGACCGCCATGGACGCCACCTAAGGTTGAGGAACGGCATGGAAACGTTTGCGGACTGGCTTCGCGCGCAAGACGACGACGGGCTTCGCGCGCTCCTCGCCGCGCGTCCGGAACTCCTCGCGCCCGTCCCCGCCGACCTGACGGCACTCGCCGCCCGCGCCACCACGCCCGCCGCCGTGTCCCGCGCCCTCGACCGCCTCGACCGGTTCACCCTCGCCGTCCTGGAGGCGCTGCTCGTCCTGTCCGCCCCCGCCGACCCCGAACCGGCCGGCGGGGAGTCGCTCGCCGCCGCGATGGACGCGCCCCCGGACCGGGTCGACGACGCGCTCGGCACGCTCCGCCGGTACGGGCTGGTCTGGGGCGACGGGGCACCGGCCGTGGCGCCCGGCGTCCGGCAGTCGCTGCCGCATCCGGCGGGGCTCGGCCCGCCCGTCCGGGAGGTGTTCGCCGGATACTCCCGCGAACGGCTCACCGACCTCGTCACCGACCTCGACGGCGAGGCGCCGCGCGGCTTCGCCGACTCGGCGCGCCTGCTCCAGCGGCTCGCCGAACTGTTGAGCGACCCGGCGCCGCTGATCGACGACGCCGGCCCCGAGGCGCGGACCGCCCTCGACCACCTGATCTGGGGCCCGCCGGTCGGACGTGTCTCCGACGCGCGCCGACCCGTCCGGATCGACACCGCCGCCACCCCCATCGAGCGGCTCCTCGCCCGCGGTCTCCTCGCCGCCGAGGACGACCGCACCGTCACCCTGCCCCGCGAGGTGGCGCTGCACCTGCGCGGCGGGCGGCTGTTCCGCGACGTCCCGGCGGACCCGCCGCCGCTCACCCCCGCCCAGCGCGAACCGCGTCCCGAGGACGTGGTGGTCCGGGCCGCGGCGGGCGAGGCGTTCAACGCCGTCCGGCTCATCGAGGAGCTGCTGGAACGCTGGGGCCTCGACCCGCCGCCCGTGCTGCGCAGCGGCGGCCTCGCCGTCCGCGACCTGCGCGCCGCCGCCACGCTGCTGGACGTCCCCGAGTGGAAGGCGGCGCTGCTGACGGAGGTCGCGTACGCGGCCGGGCTGCTGACCCGCACCGGCGACCTCGACGGCGAATGGCTGCCGACCCCCGCCTACGACCTGTGGCTGATGCGCGACGCCGCGGGCCGCTGGACGGAACTCGCCCACGGCTGGCTGAAGTCGGGCCGGGCCGCGGGCCTCGCCGGGGAACGCGACGACCGCGACCGGCTCATCAACGCGCTCAGCGAGGCGATGGTCCGCGGCGGCGCGTCCACCACCCGGCGGGCGACACTGGACGTCCTCGCCGACGCGGGCCGCGGCGCCGTCACCGAGGACGCGCTCCGCGACCGCATCGCGTGGCTGCGGCCCCGCCGCGGCGGCCCCAACCGCGACCGGCTCATCGGCTGGACGCTGCGGGAGGCCGCCGCGCTCGGCTTCACCGGCTTCGGCGAACTCGCCCCGTTCGCCCGCGACCTGCTCAACGGCGCCGACCCGGAACCCGCCCTGGAGAAGCACCTGCCCGCCCCGGTCGAGGAGATCCTCATCCAGGCGGACCTCACGGCGATCGCGCCCGGCCCGCTCGTCCCGGAACTCGCCCGGGAGATCGCGCTGGCCGCGGACGTCGAGTCCACCGGCGGCGCCACCGTCTACCGTTTCACCCCCGAGTCGATCCGCCGCGCCCTGGACGCGGGCCGGACCGCCGCCGACCTCACCGGCCTGCTGACGCGGCATTCGGCGACGCCGCTGCCGCAGCCGCTCACCTACCTGATCGACGACGTCGCCCGCCGCCACGGGCAGTTGCGCGTCGGCGCCCTCGCGTCCTATGTCCGGACCGACTCCTCCAGCACCCTCGACGAGATCCTCGCCGACCGCCGCTCCGACGCGCTGCGGCTGCACCGCCTCGCCCCGACCGTCCTGGCGTCGACGTTGCAGCGCGCCGACCTCCTCGACGGCCTGCGCGCCATGGGCCTCGCGCCGGTCGCCGAGTCCCCCGGCGGCGGCGTGATCGTGACCCGCCCGGACGCGCAGCGCGCCGACCCGCCGCCGACCGCCGAGATCGTCCGGCTGCGGCCCGCGGAACGCACCGACGCGTCCATGATCGACGCCGCGGTCCGGGCGCTGCGCGCCGGTGACGAGGCGGCCAGGCACGGCGCCGCGCAGGCCCGGCTGCGGGCGGACGCCCCGCCCGGTGAGCCGCCCCGCTCCCCCGCGATGGCCACCATCGAGCGGCTCCGCAGCGCCGCCGACCGCGGCGGGCGCGTCTGGATCGGCTACCTCGACCAGCAGGGCCAGGCGTCCAGCCGCATCGTCCAACCCGTCCGCGTCGAGGGCGGGTTCCTCACCGGCTACGACGCCACCCGCGCCGCCGTCCACCGCTTCGCGCTGCACCGCATCACCGGAGTGTCGGAACTGACCGACGACCCCACGCCGTGAACCTGGGAACCGACGAACCACACATACGGTCAAAGCGAGACCCATCGGACCGATAGCGTGTCCGGCGAACAGTGTGAGGAGGGCTCCCGATGAGCGGATACGGAGGTGCTCCGCCGTCGGGCTGGGAGGACCCCTACGGTGGCGGCTCCCAGGGCTGGGACCCGGGCGGCGCGTACGGCGGCGGAGGCGCGTACGGCGGCCCCCAGGGCGCCTGGGACCCGCACGGATACGGCTACGGCCCTCCGGGAGTGCCGCACGGCACGGCGAGCAACGGCTCCGCCATCGCCGCCCTCGTCTGCAACGCCCTCGCCCTGTCGCTGTGCTGCAACATCTTCGCCATCCCCGGCATCGTCACGGCCGGGGTGGCCCTCGGCCGCGTCCACACCGACCCGCGCTCCGCCCGGAACCTCACCATCTGGAGCTGGGCGATCTTCGCCGCCTCCATCGTGATCGCGATCACCCTGCTCGTGATCTTCGCGATTCTCGACACCGCCGAGCCGGACTACGGCTCGTCCGGCGGAGTCTGACCCCGGGCAATAAACGGCGCGGTGGTGGACGTTGAACTCTCGCGCCGGCACCTCGGGTAACGTGCACGAGCGCGCTGCCTCGAACATCCCATCTCGACGGGGGCTTTCGCCTTGACCGACGGTCCGCTCATCGTCCAGTCCGACAAGACGCTGCTGCTGGAGGTCGACCACGAACTGGCCGACGCCTGCCGCAAGGAGATCGCGCCGTTCGCGGAACTCGAACGGGCGCCCGAACACGTCCACACCTACCGCGTGACGCCGCTCGCGCTGTGGAACGCCCGCGCCGCCGGCCACGACGCCGAGCAGGTCGTCGACACGCTGATCAGGTTCTCCCGGTACCCGGTCCCGCACGCGCTGCTCGTGGACGTCGCCGACACGATGGCCAGGTACGGGCGGCTGCGGCTGGAGAAGGATCCCGCGCACGGCCTGGTCCTCGCCTCCTCCGACCGGTCCGTCCTGGAGGAGGTCCTCCGCGCGAAGAAGATCAAGGGCATGATCGGTGAGCGGATCGGCGAGGACGCCGTCGCCGTCCACCCGAGCGAGCGCGGCGCGCTCAAACAGGCCCTGCTGAAACTCGGCTGGCCCGCCGAGGACCTCGCCGGGTACGTGGACGGCGAGGCCCACCCGATCTCCCTCGTCGAGGACGGCTGGCACCTGCGCTCCTACCAGCGCGACGCCGCAGAGACGTTCTGGCACGGCGGCTCCGGCGTCGTCGTCCTGCCGTGCGGCGCGGGCAAGACCATCGTCGGCGCCGCCGCCATGGCCCGTGCCGAGGCCACCACGCTCATCCTCGTCACCAACACCGTGTCGGCGCACCAGTGGAAGCAGGAACTGCTCCGGCGCACGTCCCTCACCGAGGACGAGATCGGCGAGTACACGGGCACGAAGAAGGAGATCCGTCCCGTCACGATCGCCACCTACCAGATCATGACGACGCGCCGGAAGGGCGCCTACACGCACCTCGAACTCTTCGACGCCCGCGACTGGGGCCTCGTCGTCTACGACGAGGTCCACCTGCTGCCCGCGCCGATCTTCCGCATGACCGCCGACCTCCAGGCCCGCCGCCGCCTCGGCCTCACCGCGACCCTCGTCCGGGAGGACGGCCGCGAAGGCGACGTGTTCTCACTCATCGGCCCGAAACGCTACGACGCGCCGTGGAAGGACATGGAGTCCCAGGGTTGGATCGCGCCCGCCGACTGCGTCGAGGTCCGCGTCACCCTCACCGACTCCGAACGCCTCGCCTACGCCACCGCCGAACCCGAGGAGCGGTACCGCTTCTGCGCCACCACCGCCACCAAGACCAAACTCATCCAGGCCCTGGTCGACCGGCACAAAGGCGAACAGACCCTCGTGATCGGGCAGTACATCGACCAGCTCGACGAGCTCGGTGCCCTCCTCGACGCTCCCGTCATCAAGGGAGAGACCCGCATCCGCGAACGCGAACGGCTCTTCGACGCGTTCCGCTCAGGCGAGATCAGCGTTCTGGTGGTGTCGAAGGTCGCGAACTTCTCCATCGACCTACCGGAGGCGTCCGTCGCCGTCCAGGTGTCCGGCGCGTACGGTTCACGCCAGGAGGAGGCCCAACGCCTCGGCCGCCTCCTGCGTCCCAAGGCGTCCGGCATGGGCGCCCGCTTCTACGCCGTCGTCGCCCGCGACACCCTCGACCAGGACTACGCCGCCCACCGCCAACGCTTCCTCGCCGAACAGGGCTACGCCTACCGCATCGTGGACGCCGACACCGTCCTCGCGGGCGACGAAATCTGACGACCGCACCCGCTCTCGCTTCCGCCGCCGACCCCATTGAGCGGGGGCGGGCCTACCTCCGCACGCGGAAGCGGAGCATCGTGACAGCGCCCACCTGGGTGTTGTCGAAGGGTTCCAGGTCGATCCTTCCCAGGCTCGGTGGCGAGAAGCGGACGCCATCGCCGAGAAGCACCGGAAGGACGTACACGAGGATCTCGTCGACGAGCCCGTGACGCAGGCACTGCGCGGCCAGGTCGGCGCCGAGGATCTCCAGGTTCTTGCCGGCCGCGGCGGTGCGCGCCGTGGCGACGGCCTCCTCAAGCCCACAGGTGAGGAACGTGACGGCAGGGTCCGGCTCGGCGGGAGGCTCGTGGGTGAGGACGAACTGTGCTCCACCCTCGTACTCGGGGCCCTGCTTGGACATGCGCTTGCCGACCTCGTACGTGCCTCGGCCGATGAGCATGGCACCCGTGGCCTCCATGACCTCCGGGACCGTGTCCGAGGTCATGTAGTCGAAGATCCAGTCCATCGCGTGGTCGCGGCCGGCGATGAAACCGTCCAGCGACATCGCCCTGTTCACGACCACCTTGCCCGCGCCCACGTCACTCATGCGTGATCTCCCCCCGAGGTCGGAAGCATGACGCCGAATCATAGTGCGCCCGGCGGGGGGCGGACCCGTCCCGTCGCCTAAGTCGCAAATGAGAAAGGCCCCGCCGATAAACGGCGGGGCCCTCCCTGTAAGAAATGTCCGGCGGTGTCCTACTCTCCCACACAGTCTCCCATGCAGTACCATCGGCGCTGAAGAGCTTAACTTCCGGGTTCGGAATGGGACCGGGTGTTTCCCCTTCGCCAAAACCACCGAACGC
>NZ_QVNQ01000003.1 GCF_003432485.1 Actinomadura spongiicola | reverse complement strand
GCGTTTCATCGCGGTGCGGAAGGTTCCCGAGGTCGGGCCGCGGCGGCCGAGGGGGTCGAGGGTGGCGCCTTCGGAGCGGGGGAAGAATTCGTACCAGGCGCCGTACAGGGCGCGTTGGCGGTGCACGGCCAGGGGGTACCAGTCGCTGACGGTCAACAACTCCCGCAACGGATGACGCTCCAACACGTCCTGGACGGTCGGGTCGGTCACCGCCTCCATCCGGTCGGTGACCGGAACGGTCTCGTCCCCCAACAGGTCGGCGAGCCGTTCCACGGTCGGCCGGTCCTTGCCGGGGACGGCCTCGGCCGCGCGGGCGAACAGCAGTGATCCTTCGGTGAGCATGAGGTCGACGTCCTGACCGCGCGGCACCTTGATCTGGGCGTCGTGCCACCAGTGCGCGATCGGATCACCCCACGCCTCCACCCGAAACGACCACGACCCCATCTCGGTCGGCGTCACCTCCGCGGCCCACCGGTCGGTTCCCGGAGCCACCTCCCGCATCCGCCGCCCCGGCAACTCCTCACCCTCGGGCGTGCGCAACACCACCGCCGCGCCCAACCGCTCGTGCCCCTCACGGAACACCGTCGCCGACACCTCGACCGTCTCACCCACCACCGCCTTGGCAGGCCACCGACCACACCCCACCACCGGCGCGACATCAATAATCGGAATGCGACCAACCCGCGGAATCCCGGTCCCGCCGGACGTCCCGGACTCGACGTGCATGTGCCGTCCCCTACCCGTGCGAACCTTCCAAAACGTCCATGTGCGGGAACGGGACAGGCAAAGTGCCTCCACCCCCCTGTCGCACCACCGGACCGGAGCACATAGCGTGACGTTGTGTGAAGGCAATCCGACGTTTCACAGTCCGTACCGTCCTTCCCGAGCCGCTCCGGCAGCTTGAGGAACTTGTCCTCAACCTGCGCTGGTCGTGGCACCACGAGACGCTCGACCTGTTCCGCGCCGTCGACCCGGCGTTGTGGAAGGCCGTCCACCACGACCCGGTCCGGCTGCTCGGCGAGGTCGCGTCAGACCGGCTGGCGCGGCTGGCCAAGGATCGGCGGTTCCTGCGCCGCCTCCGGGACACCGCCGACGACCTGCACGAATACCTGACCGCCCCCCGCTGGTACCAGTCGCGCGCCGGAGGACCGTCCGCGATCGCCTACTTCTCGCCCGAGTACGGCATCACGGCCGCGCTGCCGCAGTACTCCGGCGGCCTCGGCATCCTGGCCGGGGACCATCTCAAGACGGCGAGCGACCTCGGCGTCCCGATCATCGCCGTCGGGCTGCTCTACCGGCACGGCTACTTTTCGCAGTCACTCTCGCCGGACGGTTGGCAACTGGAGCGCTACCCGCCGATCGACCCGAACGGGCTGCCGCTGGTACTCCTCCGCGAACGGGACGGGTCACCGGTCCGCGTCGTCCTCGACCTGCCGAAGGGCCGGGGCTTGCACGCGCAGGTGTGGATCGCGCAGGTCGGACGCGTCCCGCAACTACTGCTCGACTCCGACGTCGAGGAGAACGACCAGTCGGCGCGGGACGTCACCGACCGGCTGTACGGGGGCGGCGGCGACCACCGGCTGCTCCAGGAGATGCTGCTCGGCATCGGCGGCGTCCGGGCGATCCGCGCGTACTGCCGCATCACCGGGCACCCGGAACCGGAGGTGTTCCACACCAACGAGGGCCACGCCGGGTTCCTCGGCGTGGAACGCATCCGCGAACTCGTCGCCGAGGAGGGTCTGACGTTCGACGAGGCGTTGGAGGCGACCCGCGCGGGCACGGTGTTCACCACGCACACACCCGTCCCGGCGGGCATCGACCGGTTCCCCCGTGACCTGGTCGGCCGGTACTTCGACGGTTCCGCCGAGAAGGTCGAACGGATCCTCGCGCTCGGCGCGGAGGACTACCCCGGCGGCGACCGCACCGTGTTCAACATGGCCGTGATGGGGATGCGTCTGGCGCAGCGCGTCAACGGCGTCAGCGAACTGCACGGGCGGGTCAGCCGGGAGATGTTCGGCGGGCTGTGGGGCGGCTTCGACACCGCCGAGGTCCCGGTCGGGTCGATCACCAACGGCGTGCACGCGGGCACGTGGGTGGCGCGCGAGATCCTGGAGCTGGCCGCGCGGGAGGTGCCGTCCATCCTGGAGTCCGGGAAGGGCTGGGAAGAAGTGCGTGCCCGCCCCGGCACCGAACTGTGGCGGATCCGCGGCGTCCTGCGGCGGCGGCTCGTCCTGGAGGCCCGGCGCAGGCTCCGCGAGTCGTGGCGGCAGCGCGGCGCGAGCGAGGCGGAGACCTCCTGGATCGACCACGCCCTCGACCCGGACGTGCTCACGATCGGGTTCGCGCGGCGCGTCCCGTCCTACAAGCGGCTCACGCTGATGACGAGCGACCCGGACCGGCTCCGCGCGATCCTCCTGAACGAGGAACGGCCGGTGCAGATCGTCATCGCGGGCAAGGCCCACCCGGCGGATGAGGGCGGAAAACGGCTGATCCAGGAGATCGTGCGGTTCACCGAGTCGGAGGACGTCCGGCACCGGATCGTGTTCCTCCCCGACTACGACATGGCGCTCGGGCAGTTCATGGTGCAGGGCTGCGACGTGTGGATGAACAACCCGTTGCGTCCCCTGGAGGCGTGCGGCACGTCCGGGATGAAGGCGGCCCTGAACGGCGCGCTGAACCTGTCGATCCGCGACGGCTGGTGGGACGAGTGGTACGACGGCCAGAACGGCTGGGCGATCCCGTCCGCCGACGGCCTCGCCGCCCCGGACCGGCGCGACGAGTTGGAGGCCGCCGCGCTGTACGAGCTGATCGAGGACCACGTGTCCGTCACGTTCTACGACCGGGACGCGGCGGGCCTGCCGCGCCGCTGGCTCGAAATGGTCAAGCACACCATCGCCACCCTCGGCCCGAAGGTGCTGGCGTCCCGGATGATGCGCGACTACGTCGAGGACCTGTACACCCCCGCGGCCGCGTCCGAACGCGCCATGGTCGCCGACCAGTTCGCGGGCGCCCGCGAACTCGCGGCATGGAAGCGCCGCGTCCGCAAAGCCTGGCCGGACGTCGCCGTCGAACACATCGAGTCGAACGGCGCAGAAAGCCCCCAGGTCGGCGCCCACCTCTCCGTCCGGGTCGTCGTAGATCTAGGCGGCCTCACCCCGAACGACGTCGCCGTAGAGGCGGTCTACGGCCGCGTAGACGACTCCGACGCCCTGATCGACCCGGCCTACCTGCAACTGGAGGAAGACGAACCGGCAGAGAACGGTCGAGTCCGCTACATAGGCGAGCTCCCCCTGAACCGCAGCGGCGCCTTCGGCTACAGCGTCCGCGTCGTCCCGGGCCACCCGATGCTGACCGGCCGCGCCGACATGGGCCTGGTCTCCCTCCCTCCCGCACCTCCCGGCATGACCAACGGCGACCTCCGCTAGCCGTCCTCGGGCTGCCAGGAGGGGACACCGATGGGCGGAAGGTGGGCACGACCAAAGCACTGCGGGCTCACCCGACGCCGTCACCACAACAGCGCCGTGGCGGGGCGGGTGACTGCACCTGGCCAGACGACCCTCCGCCTGGTGTGGCCGCGCACCAGAAACCGTGCTTCATTACGCATCGCGTGCCCTGTACTGACTTCGACATGTGTCTCGACCCTGTCCGCATCGACCACGGCCACCGCCAAACCTCGCAACTCCCGGCGACGGCCGCGTAGCTCGTTCACGGCTTCTTCGATATTCGGATCAGGATGATCCAGCTGCCGAGGTGAGGAGAGTTCTCCGCCCGCGTCGAGGGTCAGTGTCACAACGAATGGAACACGCGCACCCCGAAGAAGAAAATCTTGTACGGCTTCACGAGCTCTCTTGAGGAGGCCCTCCATATCGATATCGCCGGAGGTCGTGATGGGCCGGTCTTCGGTGTCCAGGTCGTCCGGGTCGATATCGAAGCCCGACCCGTCGACATGGAGAATGACCGGCCACAGCGACTGGAAGGATCTCCAGATCGCTTCGAACGTACCCCAGTCAAGCTCGTGCGACGGGAACGTCAGCGACGCATAGGCGTCGGGCACCGTCCCAGGTCGTACGAGATGGGCCCCATAGTCCTGGATGGTACTCCAGGTGTAGTAGTACGAGGCCGCATATATCTGCAGGTGCAGGGAGTCGGTGTTGTGCTCCCGTCCAGCGAGAAGGACCTGAGCTGATGCATAAGAGTCACCGACGGCATGCTCGTCCAATGCCCGCAGCGGGGCTCCCTGCGAGGCGGAACGGCTGAGAACCCGATCCAGCATCTCTGCGGCGCCCAGGTGATGAGACACACAGAAGATCCTGATTCCGTAGGGCATGACGACGAACTTCCCAACCTACTCGGCCATCCGGACGACGATGATGTTGAATCCATACGTTTTCCGGAGCCACTCATCCTTGGCCTGCTGTTCTGCAGTGTACGGCGAGCGACCCGTTTTGCACTCGATGTATCCAAGAAGCTCACCAGTATTCTCGTCCCAGACGCCGAGATCAAGTCGCCTCGGTCCGTCGAACCCTGGAACCTCGAAGGTGAGTGCCGCGCGATCCTCCTGCTCCATCAGCACTTTTCGCCCACGTTCCCGCAAGAACGCGGCCACCTCCCTTTCCCAGGCCTCACCGACGAGCTTGTTGATCCGCAGGACGAGCCTCGGGCCGACCAGATGACGCGGAGTTGTCGTCGTGTCCTGGACTCTCCCGAGACCATCGACGATGAAGCGGCACCGTGGAGCATTCCGGTTCGTCGATGGCGGAGTGCTACACGCGACGTCAAGTTGCTGCCGGATGCGAACGATGAAGCCGTCCCAGGTGCGCAGGAACGAATGTGCGCTGCTCACCACCTTGCGGAAGGTGGTGACACCGCCGCCGATGCGCCAAATGGCTTTACCGATCTTCGGTAGCTTTCCGGCCACCGCCGCGAGTTTGAGTGGTCCGAGAGCGTTGAGTGCGGTGAACAGGCAACCCGCGATATCACCTTTGGTGAAGCAGGCGACGGCGTCGTTCCAGCCGATGACGTCTAGAACGATCTCCCCGCCGATGGAGACGATATAGTCGGTCAGCCTTCGACCGCTGTCGGCTCCTGCCTTGCGGTATTGGCTGACGAGGGATTTCCCGCCCTCTTCGTAAAGAATTTCGTCATTGGTGTAGTAGACGCCCACGCCCGGAGTCGGGGTCTGATTCTGGTCCGCCTCTTGCTTAAGCTTCTCCTGCTCACGCAGCTTCTGCTCGGCGATTCTTGCGGCTTCTGCCGCGGCCTTTGCCGCGGCTGCCGCGTCCTTTCCGGCCTGAATGGCGTCGGCACGGGCCTGCATGGCCGCCCGGTAGGCTTGCCAGGCGGATGCGCGGGCCTGGTCGGCTGAGGTCGCGGCGCGGGCGGCGGACTCCCGCGAACTTCGGGCCGCCTTGGCCGCGGACTCGGCGGCGGCGATGGCGCTCTTGGCCGACCGCGCGGCGCGGGCGGCCGCTTCGTCGGCCTTCGCCGCGGAGGCGCGTGCGCCGGCGGCGTGGGCGGCGGCCTGGGTGGCGTAGGCTTTGGCCTGTTTTGCGGCGGCGTCGGCTTCGGCGGCGGCGCCCTTGGCGCGGGCCGCGACCTCCTGCGCGTGCGCGGCGTTCTGGCGGGCGGTGGCGGTGGTGCGCTGCGCGTTGGCGATATAGGCGCTGATCTCGGCGTCGTGGGCGGTGGCGTCGGCGTCCCGCTGCCGGGCCTTGTGCTGCTCGATCTCCACGAAGGCGCGGACATGGGAGGCGGGACCCGAGAGCGCGGCCTGGGATGCGGCCTTCAGCTCCGGACCCGCGTCGGCCTGCATCTGACCGATGGCGATGCGGTCGTCGTTCTCCTGGGCCGCGGAGAACCCGAATCGCAGGAAGGCGCGCAGCGCCTCGGGGGTGTCGGCCTTCAACGCCTCGCCGGCCGCTTTTTTGACCTTCGGTCCGCCGTCGGCGCTGATGCGGCCGATCTCGATGCGGTACTCGTCCATCCTCGCCACGTGCTGACCCGTGGTGAGGAACTCGCGCACCTCGGTGCGGGCGCCCTTCTCGGCCTTGGCCGCGGCGGCTTCGAGTTCGGCGTTGTCGGTGGTCTCGGTGATGTGCCGGAGGCTGGCGCGGTCATCACTTTCGATCGCGTCGTCCAAGCCGGTGCGGACGAACTCGATCACATCGTCGTCGGTGTTGGCCAGGGCGTCCTCGGCGGCGGCTTGGACGTGCGGACCGCCGGTTTCGATCAGCCGGATCGCGACCTTGCGTCCGTTCAGCACGACGGTGGCGCGGGGGGTGCCCGCGGCACGGGCCTCAGCTATCAGCCGGTCGGTCTCGGCCTGGAATCTCTCTGCCTCCCCAGCGGCCCATATCTCCTTGGCCTTGCGCTCGTTGTCGGCCTCCAGCGCTTCTTCTGCCTCGGCGACGTGCTGGTCCTCCCACGACGCAAGGCGTGCCGCGTCGGCCTTCTGAGCCAGTTCATGGACTTTGGCGGCCTGGTCGGTGGCGGCGGCGGCCTGGTCGGAGGCTTTGGTCGCCTCGTTGGCGTGTCGGGCGGCGACCTGCGCGTTGTTCTTCGCCTCGCCTGCGTGCGCGGCGGCGTCATCCGCGGCCTTGGCGGCCTTCTCGGCGTACTGGGCCGAATTGTTGGCGTGATCCCTGGCGAGGTTGGCCTGGGATTCGGCCTCTCTGGCCAGTGCCACCACTCGGTCGGCGGCCCTGATCGCCGCGGACGCGCGGCGTTCGGCGTACTTGGCGGCGTTGTGGGCGTCCCGTGCTTCGGCGCCCGCCTCACGGGCGTACTCGCCCGCCTGATTGGAGAGGTCGGCGGCCTGGTTGGCATGAGCGCCCGCCGAGGCGGCGGCCTGCGCGGCGGCACCCGCGGCGCGGGCGGCGGCAGCGGCCGCTCCCGCGGCCTGGGCGGCCCTGCGCGCCCCCGCCGCGACGTCGCGCGCCTGTTCGGCGGCCCTGCGGGCATCGGCTGCACGCCCGGCATCGGCATGGGCGGCCTGCGCGGCCTGATTGGCCTTGGCGGCGGCCTGTCCGGCCAGGGATGCGGCGGTCGCGGCGCGGGATGCGGCCGAGGCGGCGATGCGGGCGGCGCGATTGGCGTCGGCGGCGGCGTCCAGGGCGATCTTCGCGGCGGCGGCGGCGCGCTTGGCGGCGTCCGCGGCGCGCTTGGACGCGGCGGCGGCCTTGGCCGCCGAGTTCTTCGCGTTCTTGGTGTCCTGCGCGGCCCGGTCGGTGGACTGCTTGGCGAGGTTCGCCGCGTGGACCGCCCTGTCGGCGGCCTCCTCCGCGGCGCCGGTGTGCAACGCCGCACGCTTGCCCGCGTCTTCGGCGAGGGCGGCCAGTTGCGCGACGGCGTCGGTTTCGGCGTCGCGGGCGGCCGCGACCTCGAAGCCCTGGCGCAGGAACTCGCGGACGTCCTCGATGGGGCCGTCCATCGCCCGGCTGGCGGCCGCCTTGACGGCCGGGCCGCCGGAGGCCGCCAACTGTGCGACCTTCAGACGGTCGTCCTTGTCCTGGGCCTCCTGGTAGCCGGACTCCAGGAACTTCTCCTGGTCGTCGGCGTCGCCGTCCATCGCCTTGCCGGCGGCTTCCCGGACGTGGCGACCGGTCGCCGCGGCCTGGATTTGGGCGATCTTGAGGCGGACATCCTCCTCCCATGGGTTCTTCCAACCGCCGTCCAGGAACCCTTTGACCTCGGTGGGACCACCATCCAGGGCGGCCTGTGCGGCGCGGCGCACGTTGCGGCCGCCGGTCGCCAGGACCTGCTCGACGCTGGTGCGCATATCGGTTTCGGCGGAGGTCCTGGCCCCGTTCTCGACGAACGCGACCACGTCGGCGTCGGTCCCGAGCAGAGCGGCCTCGGCCTGCCGTGCAGTCACCGGTCCACCGGTTTTGAGTAACTCGACCACCTGGCGGCGTTGATCGGGGACCGGTGGGTCACCGTGGCGGGCATGGGCGGCCGCATTGCCGGGCATTAGGCCGACGATCATCGTCAGCGCGACGAAAAGCGCCACCGTTCGGATCAGCCGGGAGTCGGCCGGGTCGATGGGCAGGCGGCTCCGATGGAAGGTCACAGCACTCAACTCCGGGGCGGTGGATGCGGGAGATATCGGACACCACGCCCTTACGGGCGGTGCGGGGAGTGCTCGACGTCCCGAGTAAAACTGGGAATGATCTTCCAGACAAGCGCGTATCGTCAGCGCGCTGGATTCTGTCGCTTACCAACAGTGGATCAACCGCCGACTGACCTGGATTGTCAAGAATCAGCCTTGGTGGCTGAACCCCGTGGCCGACTGTGGCCACCGCTACGGGTTTCGACTTCTCCAATCAAAAGATCGATGATCTGTGCTGTGTCAGATAAAAGCCGCTCAGCGAGGAAAAAGATCGCCGTGCGTATTCGGGTGACAACGGACATTGCGAGGTACGCCTAGCGGACAGTGCGCTGACCTCTGCACTCTGTGCCACCGGAATTGGGAACACCGCGCGCATTCCGCCGACCGCGTCGACGTTGAGGTGCCTCCCGCGCTGACTGGGGTCGGGGGAAGTGTCAGAGGTGGGGGTTAGGTTTCCGGGGCATGGTGAAGATGGTGGACGTTCCGGCTGAGTGGCGCGAGCACATCCATCCCCGGCGCGGTGGTGTTCCCGGGCCCACGGTCGTGGTGGACGGGGACGCGGCGGAGCGGGCGCGGGAGTGGTGGCGTGCGGCGCGGCCGATCGCCGAGGACATGGCGGAGCACGAGCGCACCGACCCGGAGCTGGGCAAGGCCGTTCGGGCATGGCTGGCCGGAGAACCCGACCCCGTCGGTGCGGCGGCCGTCGCCTCGATCGCGGTGCAATACGTCCGGGACGTCGACGGTGCGGCGTTCCTGGACGCCTGGGTACTCCACCGCGGGCTGGCGTTCGCCGCGTGCGCGGTCACCGAGGCGTCCGCCATCGAGCTGGGCCCGGTGCCGCACCCGCGGAGAACAGATGCCAACGACGTCGTCCACCTCATCGCCTACGTCGGAGAAGGGCCGAAGGGGTGGCGTGGGGAGATCCGGCGCCCGACCCGCGGGGACTACCGGATCGCGGGTCGGTGGGTCGCCGAGGACTCGGTGGTCAAGCGGCTCCGCGCGCTGCTGGCGGCGGCTCCGGAGGCCGAGTACCGCGACGCCGTCGCGCGGTTGTCGGAGCACCGCGGCGACGGCGCCAGGCGCGCCACGGCCACCTATCTCGTGCCCACCGAGAAGGCCTGGGCGGACGAGAGCCTCGACGAGTACACGGGAGTTCTCGACTACGAACACCGGCTCTGTTCGCTGTCCAGGGCCGCGCACATCGACCAGGTGGGCGGGATGGTGGTGACGCCCGCCGTGGTCGGGACGTTGCTCGACGGGTTGGGCGCGGACGCTCTTCCGCTGCTCCGCAGGCAACTCGGCTACGACGAGGAGAACCGTCCGATCGTGCTGCGGGGGCTTCTCGCGATCCCCGACGAAGCGATCTTCCCCGTCCTGCTCGACCATGTGGGCGGCAAGGACGTGCCCGCCGCGTTGGAGGAGGCGACCGAACGGTACCCGGCGCAGGCCGTTCGGGCGCTGGCACCGTCGGCCGGGGACGACACGACCCGGGGCATGGTTGCGGCCGGGCTGCTGCGCGGGCTGCTGTTCGCCGAGCCCGACCTCGTCGCGGAACTGCCGTCGGGGGCGGCCTTCGAGGGGCCGCGGCCACCGGTCCCGGACGCCGACGACCTGCCCGGCGCGCTCACCGGCAGGCCGCCGCGCGGCGCGAAGGTCGACTGGGCCGACCCGACGCTGCTTCCGCAGATCCTCACGCGGGGCCGCGACCGGGCGCTGTCCGCGCGGGCGACCCGGTGCCTCCTGGCCCTGCTCGCCAAGGACGCCCCCGAGGTCGCGGACGTCCGCGAGCACTGCGACCGGCATTCGCTGGCCGAGTTCTCCTGGGCGCTCTTCCAGCGGTGGTTCGCGCTCGGCGCGTCCACCCGGCACAGATGGGCGCTCACGCAGCTCGGCCTGATCGGCGACGACACGACGGTGCGGCGGCTCAGCGCCCTGATCCGGCGGTGGCCGGGCGAGGGGCGCACCGCGCGGGCCAAGGCGGCGCTGGACGTCCTCGCCCGGATCGGCTCCGACGTCGCGCTCACCCACCTGTTCGAACTGACCCGCAGGGGAAAGTACAAGGGGCTCAAGGCCACGGCGGCCCGGAAGATCGACGAGATCGCCGCCGCGCGTGGCATCACGGCGGACGATCTCGCCGACCGTGCCGTTCCCGACTTCGGTCTGGACGCCCGGGGCACGCTCGTCCTCGACTACGGCCCGCGGCGGTTCACCGTGACGTTCGACGAGCGGCTCGTCCCGCTGGTCGTGGAACCGAACGGGCGGGTCCGCAAGAGCGCGCCGAAACCAGGGCCGCGGGAAGACCCGGCCGCGCACGCCCTGTTCACCGGCCTCAAGAAGGACCTGCGCACGATCGCCGACCGGGAGATCAAACGCCTCGAACTGGCCATGACGACCCGACGGACCTGGACGCCGGACGACTTCCACTCCCTGTTCGTCACCCACCCGCTGATGGGGCACATCGTCCGCCGCCTGGTGTGGATCACCGACGGCGGCACCGCCTTCCGCGTCGCCGAGGACCGCACCTACGCCGACGTCGACGACGATCCGTTCACTCCTGCATCAGACGCCCGGGTCGCCATCGCTCATCCGGTGCTGTTGGACGATCTTGAGGCCTGGGCCGAAGTGTTCGCCGACTACGAGATCCTTCAGCCGTTCGAGCAACTCGGACGGCCCGTCTACCGCCTCACCGGCGACGAGCGCGCCGCGCGCCGGCTCACCCGCGTGGAGGGGCTCGCGCTGCCCTACGGCAAGGCCATGGGCCACTCCCAGGGGCGCTGGGAATCGGTGGACGCGGACGGCAGGTTCTCGGGCGCCTGGCTCGCCCGGCGCGACCCGGCGGGCCTGTACGTCGTGGCGGAGCTGACCCCCGGCATCGACCACTACATGTACGGCGAGGGGCACGACCAGAAGATCACCGCCCTGTGGGCGGGACCGGCCCCGGCGCGTCCGCCGAAGGACACCGTGCCGCTCGGGAACGTCGACCCCGTCACGATGAGCGAGGCCGTCCACGACCTCGTGCGCAGCGCGTACTGATGGGGCGTGGCCGCGCTATTCGGGGGTGAGGGCCTCGTAGACGGGGGTCAGGACGTCCGTGAGCGGGCGGCGGCGGATCTTGATGGGGGGAGGTGGGGCCACCCGGAGGACGAAGCCGGGCGGGACGGGCGGGGTCGCCGGACGGTCGCGGAGGCGGGCCAGGCCTGACGGGGGTGTCCAGAAGCCGGAGGCGGTGAGCGGCTCGTCTTCCATATCGAAGGGGTCGGGTTCGGTCTCCGCGCCGCGCCGCAGTGCCGCCAGCAGTTGCCGTCTGCCTCGGCCGTTCCACTGGAGGATGAGGAACGGGTCGTCGTCGAACGCCTCGGCCAGGAGGTACAGGACGGCGGCGGCGTGCTTGCACGGGTCGCCCCAGTCGGGGCAGTCGCACATCAGGTGCAGGTCTTCGGCCGAGTAGGGGAACAGGGAGAGGCCCAGTTCGGCGAAGACCCATTCGATCTCCGGCGGCATCTCCCCGGCGAGCAGCCGGGCGCGGAACACGGCCCGGGACGCCAGCTCCCGCTCCGCCGCGCGCCAGCCGTCCGCGTCGATCGCCTCGATGCCGAGCGCCACCTCGTACGGGTCGGGAGCCGACCCGTGAACCCGCGCGGTGACCTCGTAGGGGGCGACCTTCAGGTCGAACACGTGGCCCTTGCGGGCGTAGGCGCGGCCGCGTTGGAGTCGGCCCTTGTCGGCGAACGACTCGACCAGGTCGATGAAGCGGCGCGACCACCACTGGGAGCCGATCGAGCCGCGTTTCGTGCGGGCCCTGATGCCCTCGAAGCCCTCGTCGTCCATCAGTCGCTCACCGCCTCGGGGGACAGGCGCAGGACGTCGCGCAGTTCCGCGACGGACAGTTCGGTCAGCCACTCCTCGCCGGTGCCGACGATGGAGTCGGCGAGGGCCTTCTTGCGTTCGATCATCTCGTCGACGCGCTCCTCCATCGTCCCGACGCAGATGAACTTGCGGACCTGGACGTTGCGGGTCTGCCCGATCCGGAACGCGCGGTCGGTGGCCTGGTCCTCGACGGCGGGGTTCCACCAGCGGTCGACGTGCACGACGTGGTTGGCGGCCGTGAGGGTGAGGCCCGTCCCGGCGGCCTTGAGGGACAGCAGGAAGATCGCGGGCTCGGCGTCGTCCTGGAAGCGCTGGACGAGATCGTCGCGCGCCTGTTTCGACGTGCCGCCGTGCAGCCACAGGACGGGTCGTTCGAGACGGGCCGCGAGGTAGGGCTGGAGCATCGAGCCGAACTCGGCGTACTGGGTGAAGACGAGCGCCTTCTCGTCCTGCTCCAGGACTTCGGCGCAGATCTCCTCAAGCCGCTCCAGCTTCCCGGAGCGGCCGGGGAGGCGCGAGCCGTCCTTGAGCAGCTGCGCCGGATGGTTGCAGACCTGTTTCAGCTTCGCCATGGTCGCCAGGACGAGCCCGCGGCGCTGCGTCTCGTCCGCCTCGGCGATCTGGGCGAGCATGTCCTCCACGGTGGCCTGGTAGAGGGAGGCCTGCTCGGTGGTGAGGTTGCAGTAGACCTTGATCTCCTGCTTCTCCGGCAAGTCCGAAATAATCGACTTGTCGGTTTTGAGGCGGCGGAGGACGAACGGCTGGGTCGCCCGCCGCAGCGCCAGCGCCGCCTGCTCGTCGCCCTCCCGCTCGATCGGGATCGCGAACCGTCGCCGGAACTCGGCGCGCGGGCCGAGCAGCCCGGGGTTCGCGAACTCCATGATCGACCAGAGTTCGGTCAGATGGTTCTCCACCGGCGTTCCGGTGAGCGCGATGCGGGCGCGGGCCGGGATGCTCCGCACCGCCCTGGCCTGCCGGGTCCCGCTGTTCTTGAGCGCCTGCGCCTCGTCGCAGACGACCCGTTCCCAGCCGATCCCGGCGAGGGTCTCGGCGTCCCGCGTCGCCGTCCCGTAGGTGGTGAGGACGAGGTCGGCGCCCGCGACGGCCTCGACGAGATCGTCGCCGCGGTGCCGGGACGTCCCGTGGTGGACGTGGACGCGCAGCTTCGGGGCGAACCGGGCCGCCTCCCGCTGCCAGCTCCCCACCAGCGACATCGGAAGGATCGCCAGGGTCGGGCCGGGCGCCGCGCCGTTCGCCCGCTCGTGGACGAGCAGGGACAGCACGGAGATCGTCTTGCCGAGGCCCATGTCGTCGGCGAGCAGGGCGCCGAGCCCCAGACCGTCCATGAAGGTCAGCCAGGCGAGCCCGCGCTCCTGGTAGGGGCGCAGTTCGGCGTCCAGCTCCTCGGGGGTGCGCATGGGGGTGAGACGGCGGTCGACCTCGCCGGAGAGGAGATCGCCCAGGGCGCCGGAGGCGTCCACGCCGGTGAGGGGAAGGGTGTCGTCGCCCGCGTGGACGACCGCGCGGATCGCCTCGGCGGCCGTCATCCGGCCCTGGCGCGGACGGCGGAGGAAGTCGAGCGCGGCTCGCAACTGTTCCTCGTCCAACTCCACCCACCGGCCGCGCAGGCGGACGAGCGGCGTCTTGAGACGGGCCAGTTCCTCCAGTTCGGCCTCGTCGATGCCGTCGTCGCCGATCGCGAGGTCCCAGCGGAAGTCGACCATGGCCTTCAGGTCGAAGCCGGAGGACGCGGCGGCCCCGGACGACGCCTCGGGGTCGTCGTCCCTGGTCGTCAGCCGCATACCGAGCTTCGCCCTGCCCGCCCACTGCGGGAGCAGGACGCCGAAACCCGCCGCGGCCAGCATCGGAGCCGCCTCGCGGAGGAAACGGAACGCGCCCGCCGTGTCGAGGAGCAACTCGGCCGGCTCCGGGCCGTCCAGCGCGCGGGCCAGGTCGGGGAACAGGCGCAGCGCGCGGCCGAGCCCGGTGAGAAGCGTCTCCTCGGCGTCCGCGAGCGAGGTGGCCTCCCCGTCCCAGACGAGCGCGGCCGGGACGTAGAGACTCGGGTCTTCGGTTCCTTGGAGGGCGAACTCCACCCGCCACGCGTGGTCGGTCTTCTCCTCCTCCTCGGAGGCGCCGGGTTCGGCGAGGCGGAAGCAGACGCGGAGGGGCCCCGACGGGCGGCGCGCGGCGGCGGCCCACGCCTCCAGTTCGGCGATGAGGTCGTCCGGGTCGTCGCGGGGCTCCCGCGCCACCCGCGGGGACGGGCCGGTCAGCGCCGCCACCCAGCGTTCGGCGAGGGGCAGCCGGTCCGGGACCTTGCGCCGCGACACCAGCAGCGGATGCGGCACCACTCCCCGGACGGCCGTGTCGACCAGACCGGACAGCGCCTCCCGCAGCACCTCGGCGGCGGGCCGTCCACCGTCGGCGGCGCGGCAGGCAGCGGGCATGGCGCGGGCCAGCGCCCGGTGACGCGCCGGGTCGTCGATCACCGGCCGCCAGCGGGCCACGAGGTCGCCGTCCTCGCGCAGCAGCGCGGGCAGCACCTGGCCGCGCTCGGTGAGATGGACGGCCTCGTCCGCGATCATGCAGAGGAAGCGCAGGTCGGTGCCGGGGATCACGTCGGCGGCGTCCTCGGCGGCCTGGAGCAGGGCCATGGCGGGGAACGGCTCCAGGACGAGCGCGGGCACCCGCCAGGGACGCAGCTCGGGCTCCTCGGACACCGGCTCGGGGCCCAGCTCGGCGGACGGCAGCGGATGGTCGCCGAGGGTGGGCAACGACATCGACAGTTCGACGCGGAACCCGGTGCGCACGAGCGGCTCGTACGACGTGCCGGTGAAGTCGCATGTGGCGAACGGGTGGACGTCCGGTGAGAGTTCGTGCGGCCCGGTGCGTTCGGCCCACAGGCAGAGCGCACCACCATGCCAGGTGGCGTGGGCGACGAGCATGGTTCCCGAAGCTACCAGCAGCCTCCGACGTCACGCGCCGCCACAGCGGCCCCGGAACGCGTCCGGCCCATATCTGGTTAGGCTCGTGGCGTTCGTCACCGAATCGCACAGGAGGGTCGCCGTGGGCGAGTTCGTACGGGTCGAGGTCGAGGACGGAATCGCGACGATCAGGCTGGACCGTCCGAAGATGAACGCCCTGAACGCCCAGATGCAACGGGAACTGATCGACGCGGCCCGCCAGGTCACGCAGGACGACGCGGTCGGCGCGGTCGTCCTCTACGGCGGCGAGAAGGTGTTCGCGGCGGGCGCCGACATCAAGGAGATGGCCCCGATGTCGTACGCGCAGATGTCGGCGGGCCACTCGCGGCTGCTCCAGGACTTCGCCAGGGCCCTCGCCGGAATTCCGAAGCCGGTGATCGCCGCGATCACCGGATACGCGCTGGGCGGCGGCCTGGAGGTGGCGCTGACGGCCGACTTCCGCGTCGCGGGCGAGGGCGCGAAGGTGGGGCAGCCGGAGATCCAGCTCGGCATCATCCCCGGCGCGGGCGGCACGCAACGGCTGTCCCGGCTGATCGGCCCGACCAAGGCCAAGGACCTGATCTTCTCCGGACGGCATGTCGCGGCGGACGAGGCCCTCGTGATCGGGCTCGTCGACCGCGTCGTCCCCGACGCCGACGTCTACACGGCGGCCAGGGAGTGGGCGGCCACGTTCGTCGGCGGTCCCGCGATCGCGTTGCGGGCCGCCAAGCAGGCCATCGACGCGGGCCTTGAGGTCGACCTGGAGACCGGCCTGGAGATCGAACGGACGCAGTTCGCCGCCCTGTTCGCCACCGAAGACCAGGCGGCGGGCATGAGGAGCTTCATGGAAGAGGGCCCCGGAAAGGCGAAGTTCACCGGCCGCTGAGCGCCTGGGCGTTCAGGACCTCGTCGGCATAACGCTCCGTCCAGCGACCAAGCGCGAACAGCGGTTCCAGCATGCCGCGTCCCGGGTCGGTCAGGTCGTACTCGACACGCGGCGGCGCCTCGGCGTACCGGCGGCGGGTGACGAGGCCGTCCCGTTCGAGGCGGCGGAGCGTCTGGTTCAGCACCTTGTGGCTGATGCCGCCGATCCGATCCCGAAGTTCGCGCGGACGGAGCGGGCCGTCCCGCAGCGTCCACAGCACGACACCCGTCCAGGTTCCTGACAGCAGGTCGAGGGCGAGGCGTGTCTGGCAGTCGGCTGCGTAGCGGATGTCGTCCATGGGCGCTCCCCGCGCATTCTGCCGTGCCCGATACGCACCGGATGGTGCCGAACGGACCCTCTACCTTCCGATCGACGGTAGTCGAGCGGGGAGGTTGTCATGCGGATCGGAGTGCTGGGCGCGGGGAACATGGCGGACGCGCTGGCCACGCGGTGGGCGCGCGGGGGACACGACGTTCGGATCGGGGCGCGGACGCCCGCGAAGGCGGTCGCGCTCGCGGAGCGCGTGGGTGGCCGGACGGTGGGCGGAACGCTGCGGGAGGCGGCCCGGTTCGGGGAGGTGGTGCTGCTCGCGGTCTGGTACGAGGGCGTCCAGGACGTGCTGCGCCAGGCGGGCCCGCTCACGGGACGGGTGGTGATCGACTGCACCAACCCGATGGAGCCGCCGTTCGAGGGGTTGAAGACGGGGGCGGGCCCGTCGGCGGCGCGGCGGGTCGCGGACGCGACCGGGGCGCGGGTGGTCAAGGCGTTCAACCTGTGCCACGAGAGCGTGTGGCGGCTGACGCCGCCGGTGTTCGGCGGGCGGCCGCTCGGCGTCCCGTTGTGCGGCGACGACGAGGAGGCGCTGGCGGTGGTCCGCGCGCTGGTGACCGATCTCGGGTGCGTGCCGATGGACGCCGGCGGGCTGGACCGGGCGGGGCTGCTGGAGGCGACGGCGGCGTTCGTGGTGGGGCTGTGGTTCGCGGGCCAGGACCCGACCGCCATGCTGCCGCCGCCCGAGCACGCCGGCGGTGAGCCGCTGCCCACTTCCGCGTGAATTCCGGCGCTCAGGTCTCGGCCGGATGAATCTCGGGAGTTTCTTGGGCGAGCCGCCCGGGCCCACCAAGATCGGCCGATAGCATCTCGCGCCATGCGACACGCGTATCGCACCGCGCTCGTGACGGGTGCGTCCAGCGGGATCGGCGAGAGCTTCGCCCGGCTGCTCGCCGGTCGCGGCACCGATCTGGTGATCGTGGCGCGCCGGGCCGAACGGCTGGACGTCCTGGCCCGCGAGCTGGTGGAGCGGTACCGCGTCGCCGTGGAGGTGCTGGCGGCCGATCTGACCGATCCCTTCCAGCGCGCCGAGGTGGAGGGACGGCTGAGCGCCGACCCGGTGGAACTTCTGGTGAACAACGCGGGCCGCGGCGCTTTTGGACCGTTCGCGGAGGCGCCGCTGGACGAGCAGCTCGCCCAGATCGAGCTGAACGTGACCGCGCTGGTCCGGCTCACCCGCGCCGCCCTGCCCGGGATGGTCGGGCGGGGCCGCGGCGGGGTGTTGAACGTGGCGTCGATGTCGGGGTTCACGCCGTCGCCAGGCAGCGCCACCTACGGGGCGACGAAGGCGTACGTGGCGGCGTTCTCGGAGAGCCTGCACTCGGAGGTGGCGGGCAGCGGCGTCCATGTGACCGCCCTCTGCCCCGGGTTCACGCGCACGCGCGACGACGTGCCGTCCCATCCGCTGTGGCTGCGCCGGGACGACGTGGCGCGGGCCGGGCTCGACGCGGTCGCGGCCGGACGGGCCATGTGCGTCCCCGGCGTGCAGTACAAGGCGGCGTTCCCCGCGTTGAGGCTCGTGCCGAGGCCGCTGCTGCGGGCCGCGGTGAACCGGATGCGGCACCAGGCGGCGGACACCTGGTGACTAAGGCCTCACTCGGCCTTATTGCTCGGATCTACAAACTCGCCACGCCGCGCTTGTCACGGGGGTGGCTTGACGACGGGCGCGCGGAATGGCGACGATCGAACCTACGGTTGCGTAGGTTGTGTATCGCCTGCTGGCAGCCCCTCCGGTGCCACGAGCACGGTGGCACCGTCCGGCCAGAACGCCCTCGTCCAGCGAAGGAACCGCATGTCCGTGACCCCCGAAGAGAAGCTCCAGACCGCTCTCCTGGTCGACCTCGAGCCGGTGGTCGAGAAGGAACTGAACCGGCACCTGTCGATGGCCAAGGAATGGTTCCCCCACCAGTACGTGCCCTGGAGTGAGGGCCGTGACTTCGACGGACCCCTGGGCGGCGAGCCGTGGTCGATCGAGCAGTCGAAGCTGAGCCTGGAGGCGCGCGAGTCGCTCATCGTCAACCTGCTCACCGAGGACAACCTGCCCGGCTACCACAACGCCATCTCCACGGCGTTCAGCCGCGACGGCGCCTGGGGCACCTGGGTGAACCGGTGGACGGCCGAGGAGAACCGGCACGGCATCGTCATCCGCGACTACCTGACCGCCACCCGCGCGGTCGACCCGGTCGCGCTGGAGCGTGCCCGCATGCGCCACATGGAGGCAGGCTACGAGGCCGACCACGGCGACTCTTTCCTGCACGGGGCGGCGTACGTGTCGTTCCAGGAACTCGCGACCCGGGTGTCGCACCGCAACACCGGGATGGCGTCCGGCGACCCGCTGTGCGAGCAGATGCTGTCCCGCGTCGCCGCCGACGAGAACCTCCACATGATCTTCTACCGGAACCTGCTGGCCGCCGCGCTTGAGGCCGCGCCGAACGAGACGATGCGGGCGATCACCGACGTCGTCAAGGGCTTCCAGATGCCCGGGCACAGCATCGACGGCTTCCTGCGCAAGTCCGTCGTGATCGCCAACGCGGGCATCTACGACCTGCGGCTGCACCACGACGACGTCCTCGTCCCGGTCCTGCGCAAGTGGAACGTCTTCGACCGCACCGATCTGACCGGCGACGGCGCGAAGGCGCTGGACGAACTCGGCGAGTTCCTGGCGCAGCTGGACGCCGCGGCCACCAGGTTCGAGACCCGTCGCGAGGAGCGCCGCGCCCGCCAGGCCGCCCGGAAGGAGTGAAGCGCCGGGAACGAGTGCCCGTTTTATGGCGTCAAAAGGGTTATGGGGAATGATCGGCGACTGGGGGCGTATCGGTTGCTGGGGGAGATCGGCCGGGGGAGCACCGCGATGGTGTACCTGGCGATGGACCCCGGCGGCCGCGAGGTCGCGGTGAAGCGACTCGCCCCCGAGGTGGCGGGGGAGCCGGAGGCGATCAGCCGGTTGGCCCGCGAGATGTCCGCGCAGTCGCGCGTCCGCAGCAGGTACGTCGCGCGCCTGGTGGACGGGGCCATCACGGCGGACCGGCCGTATGTGGTCATGCAGTACGTCCCGGGCTGCCCGCTCGGCGATCTGGTCCCGGCGTACGGGCCGCTGCGCCGTGACCGGCTCTCCCGGTTCGCGCGGCGGCTGGCGCTCGCGCTCGGGGACGTCCACGACGCGGGCGTCCTGCACCGGGACGTCGCGCCCGGCAACGTGATCGTGATGGGCGACCGGCCGACGCTGATCGACTTCGGCATCGCGCACGAGACCGGCGCCCCGCAGCTCACCAGGCGCGGGATGGTCGTGGGGACGCCCGCCTACCTGGCGCCCGAACTGATCGAGGGCGGACGCGCCACCCCCGCCTCGGACGTGTTCTCGTGGGCGGCGACCGTCGCGTTCGCCGCGACGGGACGTCCTCCTTTCGGGCGCGGCTCGCTGCACGGCGTGTGCTTCCGGATCCTCCGCGGCCAGGCCGACCTCGACGGCGTGCCGGAGCCGCTGGCCCCGCTGCTGCGGAGGGCGTTCGACCGCGACCCGGCGAACCGGCCGACGGCCCGCTGGCTCGCCGGGGCGCTCGCGGCATGCGACGGCACCGCGATCGGCCGCGCCGGTGTGACGGCGGCCTGACGATGGCGGCCTGACAATGCGGAGAACTTCGAGGACGATCGACGGGGGTAGGGTTTCGGAAACGATGAGGGGAGCTGTCACGTCCGGGGACCGAATCGGCCACTACAGCGTGCTCCAGACCCTGGGAGAAGGGGGAATGGGCGTCGTCTACCTCGGCGCCGACCCCGAGGGGCGCAACGTGGCCATCAAGGTGCTGCGGCCCGCGGTCGCGGGCGACGCCACGGCGCGTCGCCGGCTGGCCCGCGAGGTCGACTCGATGCGCCGGGTGCACAGCCCGCACGTCGCGGAGATCCTCGACGCCGACGTGACCGCCGACCAGCCCTACATCGTCACCCAGTACGTGCCCGGCCGGACGCTGGAGGAGATCGTCGAAGAGGCGGGGCCGATCTACGGGCCGGGCCTCCAGCGGCTCGCGGTCGGGCTGGGCACCGCGCTGTCGGCGATCCACGGCGCCGGGATCGTGCACCGGGACCTCAAACCCGGCAACGTCATGCTCGTGGACGGCGAGCCCATCGTGATCGACTTCGGTATCGCGCAGGCCGCCGACGCGACCCGGCTCACCGCCACCGGCATGGTCATCGGCACGCCCGGCTACCTGGCCCCCGAGCTCATCGAGGGCGAGGACGCGGGCCCGCCCTCGGACGTGCACGCCTGGGCCGGGACGGTCGCCTACGCCGCGACCGGCCGCCCGCCGTTCGGCTCCGGCACCTTCGAGTCGATCTTCTACAAGATCATGCAGGGCACGCCCGACCTGGACGGCGTGCCCGACGCGCTGCTGCCCGTGCTGCGGTCGGCGATGGCGCGGCACCCGGCCGAACGTCCCACCGCGGTCAAGCTGGTGCAGCTCACCCGCCGCATCCACCTCGAAGCCACCATCACCGACCAGACCATGGTCGACCGGCACTACCCGTCGTCCGCCTCCCGGTCGACCGGGTCCCGGTCGGCCGGTACGGTCCCGCCGGTCGAGGAGACGGCGCCCGACCACTCCAGGAACTTCTCCATGCCGCTGCCCGCGCCGTCTCCGCAGGACGCGCCGCCGCGGTCGAGCACGCCGGGGACCACCGCGATCCCGGCGCCAGGTCCTCCTCCGCCGCCCGCGCCGGCGCCCGCCCCGGCACAGCCGAAGGACTTCGTCGGGCAGCTCCCTCCGGCCGCGCCGCCGCCCGTCCCGCCGCCGGGGCCCGCGCCGTACTACGACCCGCGGCAGTACGGGCCGCCACCGAACCAGCCGCAGGACCAGCCGCGCCGGGGCGGCGCGTTGCAGCGCCGTCCGCCCGAACCGGAGGGTCCCCGCGGCGGCGAGCTTGAGCGCGCCGACCGGGCGCGCGCCGACGTGGCCGCCCGCGCCCGCGCCGAACGCGACCGTCGCAAGCCCTACGGCTGGTACCGGCTGATCAGCTTCCTCGTCCTGGTCGCGCTGCTCGGCTTCGCCGACATCGCGCCGCTGTTCGCGGTCGGCGTCACCATCGCCGGGGTGCTCGTCCTGCGGATGGGCGACAAGGCCGCCAAGGGCATGGAGGGACGGCAGACCCGGCGGGGCCCGCGCACCGGTGACGCCGTGGCGGCCGCGTTCCGGACGCCGCTGCACCTGCCGGGCGCCCTGATGGCCACCGTCCTGTGGACCTCGCTGAGCGTGATCGCCGGGCTGATCATTCTCGGCGTTCTGATCTTCGCCGCCGCCGGCATGACCGCCTCGAACGCCATCGCCTACTCCGCCATGGCGGTGATCGGACTGCTCTGCCTCGCGCCCGGCAGCGGCGCTCCCCGGCGGCAGCTCGCCCGGATCTGGGGCGCGGTGTTCCCGCGTTCGGGCGCGGCCGTGGCGGGCGCGCTGGTCGTCGGGGTGCTCGCCGCCGTGCTGGTCGTGATGGCACAGGAGCGACCGCCCGACACCGCCCCGCTGGACGGGATGAGCCGAGACCTGGAGGCGCTGCGCGCCGACGTCCGCGACCTCGTGTCCAACGTGCCGGGCATGTGAGCGGACGCGGCTCTCCGCGGCGCCTCCGATCGGTAGGGTGGCGTGCCATATGAGCGGCGACATCGACCGGCAGGCGCACATCGGTCAGTACCGGCTGCTGTCCAGGCTGGGCGGCGGCGACGGCACGGGCTCCGGAGCCGTCCATCGGGCCACCGGACCCGATGGTCGCGACGTGGCGATCAGGCTGCTCGCGCCGGGCGCGGTGCCCGACATCGCCCGGATGCGCGCGGTGCTCAGCCCCTATGTGGTGGACGTCCTGGACGGCGCCGCCGCGTCCCCGCCCTATGTCGTGTCCCGGTTCGTGCCGGGGCGGCCGCTGGCGGAGACGGTGGCCGAGCACGGCCCGATGTCGGGCGACGCGCTGCGCCGCATGGCGTTCGGGCTGGCCAAGGCGCTCGCCGCCATCCACCGGGCCGGCCTCGCGCACGGTGACCTCGGCCCCGCGACGGTCCTGGTCGTCGACGGCGCTCCCATCGTCGTCGACTTCGGGCTGACCGCCGCCGACGCCGCCGGGGACGTCCGGGCCTGGGCCGCCACCGTGGCGTTCGCCGCCACCGGAGCCGGCGAGGTGGTCGCCGACGCCCTGCCCGGCCCGCTGCGCCCGCTGGTCGCCGCGGCCTGCCACCCCGACCCCGGCGCCCGCCCCTCGGCGACCGAACTGGCGGAGGCGACGTCCCGGCTGCCCCTGCCCGAATCGCCCGCCCCACCGCGTCCCACACCGCCTCCTCCCATACCGCCTCCTCCCACACAGTCGCGTCCCGCGCCGGCGGCTCCGCCAGCGCCGCGCGCTCCTCAGGCCGCTGTGCCACCCGCCGCCCCCGTCGCCACCTCGGCCGCGCCCGGCTCCGCGTCGGCGGCGAACGCGCACGGGCTGGCCGTGGCGCGCGGCTGGGCGCGGCTGCTCGCGGCCATGGTCGTGGTCATCGCGGTCAGTGTCGTGATCATGGCGCCGATCGTGGGTCTGGCGGTGTCGCTGGGCGCGGTGACGCTGTTGCGGGTCGCGGGGACGACGGCGCGCGGCTGGGCGTGGGCCTTCGGCCGGACGCTGCTGACCGTCCCGTACGCGGCGGCGTTCACGGTCGCGGTGCCGCTCGGGCTCGTCGCGGTGTCCGCGGTCGGCGGCGAGATCGACTCGCTCAGCGCCTGCGCGTTCGGCGCCGGGGCCGGGGCGGCGGTGCTGTGGACGGCGCCGGGCGTCAGCGGCCCGCGACGGCAGCTGGAGCGGATGTTCGTGTCCGTCGCGCGGCGGCCGAGGGGCATCGCGACCGCGGGAGTGGTCCTCGGTGTGCTGGCGCTGGCGGCGGTGGTCGGCGCGCTGACGCTGACGCCGAGCTTCTCGCCCATGTACGGGCTCCAGAGTTCGCTGGAGAGCACGATGGACCGGTGGCAGACGGGCGTCAACCGCTTCTGAGGAATGTCACCCACGCCGCTACCCGCGAGTAACCTAGGGGTGCGCAGCCGAAGTCGGGACCCGGTTCCGAAGCCCATTCGGGTGTTTGGCAGGCTGTGACATCGAAGTCCGCCGCTGACCTCAGCGGCCAACGGAGTGCAGGGGAGGTCGGCCACCCACCATGAACATCGTCGTCCTGGTGAAGCAGGTTCCCGACACGGAGAGCCCGCGCAAGCTGAAGTCCGATGACGGCACGCTGGACCGTGCCGCCGCCGACGGCGTCATCAACGAACTCGACGAGTACGCGATCGAGGAGGCGCTGCGGGTCAAGGAGGCCCACGACGGTGAGGTGACCGTCCTGACCATGGGGCCGGACAAGGCCACCGACTCCATCCGCAAGGCCCTGGCCATGGGCGCCGACAAGGCCGTCCACCTCGTCGACGACGGCCTCGCCGGTTCCGACGCGCTCCAGACGTCCTACGCGATCCAGCAGGTCCTCGGCCGCACCGGGTTCGACCTGGTGATCCTCGGCTCGGAGTCCACCGACGCGCGGACCGGGCTGCTCGCCGCGATGCTCGCCGAGCGGCTCGGCGTCGCGCAGCTGTCCCTCGCCAACAAGATCGAGATCGACGGGACGTCCATCAAGGCGCAGCGGCAGACCGACTACGGCTTCGACCGCGTGGAGGCGACCCTGCCCGCGGTCGTCAGCGTCGTCGAGAAGATCAACGAGCCGCGCTACCCCTCGTTCAAGGGGATCATGGCGGCCAAGAAGAAGCCGGTGGAGACGCTCGGCCTCGCCGACGCGGGCATCGAGGCGGCGCGGGTGGGCCTGGCGCACGCGGCCACCGAGGTGGTCGACTTCGCCGAGGCGCCGCCGCGGGAGAAGGGCCAGATCGTCACCGACGAGGGCGACGGCGGCGCGAAGATCGCCGAGTTCCTCGCCGCGAAGAAGTTCGTCTGACCGGGGAAGGGGATTAGCGAACCATGGCGGAGATTCTCGTCCTCGTCGACCATGTCGACGGTGAGGTCAAGAAGGTCACGCTCGAACTGCTGACGCTGGCGAACAGGCTCGGCGAGGCCGCGGCGGTGTGGGTCGGCCCCGGTTTCGAGGGCGCCAGGGACAGGCTCGGCGAGTACGGCGCCGGCAAGGTCTACGTCGCCGACGACCCGGAGCTGACGTCCTATGTCGTCGCGCCGAAGGCCGCGCTCCTCGCGAAGCTCGTGAACGACCGGTCCCCGGCCGCGGTGCTGGTACCCGCGACCGGCGAGGGCAAGGAGATCGCCGGGCGGCTCGCCGTCCGGACGGGCTCCGGCGTGCTCACCGACGTCGTGGACGTCACCGACGGCTTCGTCGCCGAGCACTCCGTCTTCGGCGGCGGCGTCATCGCGCACGCCCGCGTGCGGACCGGCACGCCGATCATCGCCGTCCGGCCCAACTCGGTGACCCCCGAGCCCGCTCCGGCGACCCCGGCGGAGGAGGCGGTGACCGTCGAGCTGGCGGACGCCGACCGGGCCGCGAAGGTCGTGGAGAAGGTCGTGCAGGAGAAGGGCGAGCGCCCGGACCTGACCGAGGCCGCGATCGTCGTGTCCGGCGGGCGCGGTGTCGGCGGGGCGGAGAACTTCTCGATCATCGAGGGCCTGGCCGACTCGCTCGGCGGCGCCGTCGGCGCGTCCCGCGCCGCGACCGACGCCGGCTGGTACCCGCACACGTTCCAGGTCGGCCAGACCGGCAAGACCGTGTCGCCGCAGCTGTACATCGCGGTCGGCATCTCCGGCGCCATCCAGCACCGGGCCGGGATGCAGACGTCGAAGACCATCGTCGCCATCAACAAGGACCCCGAGGCGCCGATCTTCGAGCTCGTCGACTTCGGTGTCGTGGGCGACCTGTTCCAGGTCGCGCCGCAGCTCACCGAGGAGATCGCCAAGCGGAGGTGACCGGCGGGCGGACCCCGGCCGGGACCCGCCGCCGGCCCGCTCAGGCGGCGACGGGTTCGGGGCCGGGGTCGGTCACGTCGACGGGCGTGGCGTCGACCGCCCCGTCCACCGGGACGAACCGGGCACCGGCGGCGATGAGCAGCGCCAGGACGACGACCGTGCCCACCCCCAGCCGCAGCGACGTGGCGTCCGACAGGAACCCGACCACGACCGGGCCGAGCAGCAGCCCGCCGTAGCCGATCGCGCTGACCTGCGCGACGGCCGCGCCCGGACGCTCCGGCGCGGCGGTCCCGGCCAGCGACATCGTCGTCGGGACGACCGTGCAGACCATCAGTCCCGTGACGAAGAACCCGGCGAGGGCGAGGACCGGCACGGGCGACAGCACGACGACGGTCATGCCGAGCGCGGTGCCGACGCCCGCCCCGGCCAGCAACCTGCGGGTGCCCACATGGGCCCGGACGCGGTCGCCGAAGATCCGGCCGGTCAGCATCGCCGCCTCGAACATGGGGAGCCCGGCCGCGGCCACGGCCTCGCTCGCGTCCATCTCGTCGTGCAGCAGCAGCCCGCTCCAGTCGGCGATCGACCCCTCGGTCATGAACGCGATGAAGCAGAGGGCGCCGATCAGGTACACCGCGGGCGGCATGCGGCGGGCCCGGCGTCCCGTCCCGGCGGACGCGGCGGCCGGAGGGTCGGGCAGGTAGGTGCGGCCGAGCGCGAGCCCGGCGGGGAGCGTCAGCGCGGCGGCGGCGAGGACCGTCTCGGTGAATCCGAGCCCGACCGCCGCGGTCACGACGCCGAGGATGCCGCCGCTCATCGCGCCGACGGACCATCCGGCGTGCAGACCGCTCATCACGGGCCGCTTGTACGCCCGCTCGACGGCGGTGCCCTGCGCGTTCATCGCGATGTCGGTGATCCCGAACGCCATGCCGAACAGCACGACGGCGGCGAGCAGCACGCCGTAGCCGGGCGCGAGCGCGACGGCCGAGTAGGTGAGCGCCGTCAGCGGCAGCGCGACCCGCAGCGCGGCCCGGCTCCCGGCGCGGGACATCACGGCGCGCAGCGCCTGCATGGCGGTGATCGCGCCGAGCCCCCAGACGAGGACGACGATGCCGACCTCGGCCTCGCTGAGCTCGAACTTGTCGACCAGCGCGGGCATCCGTGACACCCACACCCCGGTCAGCAGGCCCGCCAGCGCGAAGGTCAGGAACGTCCCCCAACGGGCGCGAAGCAGCATGGTTCACCTCTCTCTCGGCTCGGCGAGATCGTCATGGAACGCTCCAAGTACGGAGCGGTGGGCGGGGCGCCCGGCGTCATCCGTCCAGCAGCCCCAGGAGCCGCCGTCGCAGCGCGGCGAGCTGCTCCTCGTCGAACAGCCCGGGATCGTGGCTCATGACCTCCCAGAGGCCCTCGACCGCGAGCCGGACGGTCATCGCGGTGCAGGGGTCGGTGTCCTCCGCCGGGTCACGGCCGTGCCAGCGCCGCATCGCCTCGTTCAGCGGCGCCGCCTGCTCGGGGTCGGCCGCGGCGGCCGTGATGGCCGACCAGCGCCGGTGCGTGCGGGCGTCACCGGTCAGGAGCTCGAACGTGGCGTCGACGTACGCGCGGGTGTAGGCGTCCGGGGTGCCGTCCCCGTAGGAGTCGATGTAGGAGGCGACCAGGTCGTCGAACTCGTCGATGGTCCTCGCCACCATGGCTCGGACCAGCGCCTCCTTCGTGGGGAAGTGGTAGAGCAGCCCTCCCTTGCTGACGCCGGCCTGCTCGGCGACCGCGGTGAGCGTCAGCGCCCGCGTTCCCTGCTCGAAGAGGACGGTCTCGGCGGCGTCCAGAAGGGCTTCTCTCTTCATGACGCGCCTACTGTACCGGCTGGACGGTACAGTCCACCAGCCCGAAGGGCGGCGACCGCCATCGCCCGGGTGCCCGGAGGGAACATCAGCGGCGCGGCTACTGTTGTCCGCGTGGTGACCTACCTCGACCATGCGGCGACCACCCCGATGCTGCCCGAGGCCATCGAGGCGATGACGGCCGAACTGCGCGAGCTGGGGAACCCGTCGTCCCTGCACGCGGCCGGGCGCCGCGCCCGCCGCGTCGTCGAGGAGTCCCGCGAGGTCATCGCGGAGGCGTTCGACGCCCGTCCGAGCGAGGTCGTGTTCACCTCCGGCGGCACCGAGGCCGACAACCTCGCCGTCAAGGGCCTCTACTGGGCCCGCCGCGCCGCCGATCGCGCCCGCGACCGGGTGCTGGCCGGCGCCGTCGAGCACCACGCCGTCCTGGACGCCGTGCGGTGGCTCGCCGACCACGAGGGCGCCCGCGTCGACTGGATTCCCGTCGACTCCGCCGGACGCGTCCGTCCCGACGCTCTCCGGGAGGCGCTCGGCGCCGGTGAGGACGTCGCCCTTGTCACGGTGATGTGGGCGAACAACGAGGTCGGCACCGTCCAGCCGGTCGCCGAACTGGCCGCCGTCGCCCGCGAGCGCGGTGTGCCCCTCCACACCGACGCCGTCCAGGCCGCTGGGGCGCTGCCCGTCTCGTTCGCGGCGAGCGGTGCGCAGGCCCTGGCCGTCACCGGCCACAAGATCGGCGGTCCCATCGGTGTCGGGGCACTGTTGCTGGCCAAGCCCAAGGAGCCCGTCTTCCTCGACCCGGTGCCGCTGCTGCACGGTGGCGGCCAGGAACGCGACGTCCGGTCCGGAACGCTCGACACCCCTGCCATCGCCGGGTTCGCCGCCGCCGTCCAGGCCACGACGGCCCGCCGCGAGGCCGAGGCGCGCCGTCTCACCGAGCTGCGCGACCTGCTGATCGACGCCGTCCGCGCCGCCGTGCCGGACGCGGTCCTGAACGGCGACCCCGCCGACCGGCTCCCCGGCAACGCGCACTTCTCCTTCCCCGGCTGCGAGGGCGACGCGCTGCTCATGCTGCTGGACGCCCGCGGCATCGCCTGCTCCACCGGCTCGGCGTGCTCGGCCGGGGTGTCGCAGCCGAGCCACGTCCTGACGGCGATGGGCGCCGAGCACGCCCGCGGCTCCCTGCGCTTCACCCTCGGCCACACCTCCACCGAGGACGACGTCAAGGCGCTCGCCGACGCGCTCGCCCCCGTCGTCGAACGCGCCCGCCGCGCCGGTTTCGGGTGACTGACCGGCTTTGATGGTGTTTGACCGTCTCTTGAACGGGGACGGCGTCTCCGTGGCGACGACGGATGTGAGCGACGGACTCGAACGGGTGGCGGGGCACCCTTGGTTTCACGGTGTGTCCCGCGTGGGACTGGTGGCGCGCGGCCTCCTCTACCTCCTCATCGGATGGCTGGCCCTTCAGGTCGCCTTCGGCGGGGGCGGGCAGGAGGCCGACCGCAAGGGAGCGTTGCAGATCGTCGCCGACAAACCCGGCGGCACGGTCGTCATCGTGCTGATGGTCGTCGGGTTCGCGGCCCTGGCCCTCTGGCAGTTCGCCGAAGCCGGGTTCGGACGCCCGACGCCCGACGGCGACAAGCCCACCAAACGCCTCTCCTCCGCCGGACGCGGCGTCGTCTACGCGGTCGGGTGCGCGTTCACCCTGCTGTTCATGCTCGGCCATCAGGGCGAGTCCAGCGACCAGCAGTCGAAGAGCTTCACCGCGCGCCTGATGGGCCAGCCCGGCGGGCGCTGGCTCGTGCTGGCGATCGCCGCGGGCTTCGTGGTCTGGGGCGTCGTCGTGGTCGTCCAGGCGGTCCGCCGCACGTTCATGGACGACCTCGAAACCGCGAAGCTGGGCCGGGTCGCGCGGCGTGTCCTCCAGCCGTTCGGCATCGTCGGCAACACCGCCCGCGGGCTCGTCGGCGCCGCCGCCGGAGCGTTCCTCGCCTACGCGGCCATCACCTTCCAACCCGACAAGGCCAAGGGCCTGGACGGCACCCTCCGCGAGTTCGCCGACACCCCGGCCGGAGCCTGGGGCCTCGTCGCCGTCGCCGTGGGCGTCCTCATCTTCGGCCTGTACAGCCTGGGGGAGGCCCGGTACCGCAAGGTCGACTCGACGAGGCCCGTCTGAGGCCGTTGCGATGACGGGACGCCCCCGACGTCAGGGCTGGTAGGGGGCCAGGGCCTTCCAGCCGGGGTCACTGGTGGAGGCGACCCTGGCCTTGCCCTCGGGCCATCCGGCGGCGAGCTGGTCGAGCTCGGAGATGACACCCGAGTCGGGATCGACGTACAGGTGGAAGACGCGCAGTCCGTCGCCGGTCTCGCGGACGGCGAGCACGGCCCGGTCACCCAGCCTCGTGAGCTTCTTCTCGAAGGCGCGCAGCGCGCTCGACGACGGCTCCACGGGCAGCCGGTCGGGGTTGCTGTTGGCGTACGGGACGCTGATCGCCACGTGCAGGTCGCAGAGCGGATAGTCCTGGCGGTGCAGCGGGAACCGGGCGCCGAGGCGGGCGGGATGGCCGCGCGGGGTGCGGCCCTCGCCGGTCAGCCAGGCGGGCTCGGCGAACGGCTCGGAGATCTGCTCGATGACCGAGGGCAGCATCGACGGCGGCAGCGCGTCGATCGGCGCCTCCGTCGCGATCGAGACCTCGCCGACCCAGCGGGCGACGTCGTCCTCGCCCAGCGCCCAGTGCAGGACGTTCAACGCGACCTGGATGCGCTGCTCCTCGGCGACGAACAGGAAGTCGGGATGGTAGGCGGTCAGATGCACGCGGGCGCGGTCGGCGTCGGCGCGCATCCCGAGCCGGACGTACTCCAGGTCGAACTCGTGGTCGCCGAGGATGAGGTCCTGGCCGAGCATCTCCGGGTCGGGCTGCCGCGCCGGATGGAACACCCACCCGGCCGCCGCCGGCCCGGTCGGCGCGGCCCGGACCCAGCGCTCGGTGATACCGCGCAGCTCGGGGTTCCCGCCGCCGGTCACGGTGAGGAACGGGGCCCGGTCCTCCGCGCCGCCGATCTCCCACAGCAGTGCCGGATGGATCTTGTGGACGCGCCGCGACAGCTCCTCCATCGTCTCCGCGGACAGCCCCCCGCCGGGCGGGCCGAGGTCGGGGGCGTCGGGATCGGCCGCGTGGTCCGCCCCGTGCGCGTCAGGGTGCGCGTCATGTCCGGACGGGTCGGCTTCGGGCGTGTCGGGCCCGGCGGCCAGGGACGCTTCGATCGTCGGGCGTGCCTGCGCCCACCATTCCCAGAACTCGCTGATCGCGGGCGGCGTCACCGCGGACGCGTCGCGCGGACGACGGAAGATTCCCACCTGTCGTCTCTTCCTTGTCGTGGTCAAGCGGCCGAACCGCCTCATGACCTGGGCCGATGAGGTCGCTGGAGGATGTTTTTCCCGGCATGGCGGGGCTCCGCCGGGTCCGGCGAGGCCATGCCCGTCCCGGTAAACCCTACGTGAGGCGCCGCGCTTCCCGTCGGCACCGGCCCCGGCGGGGGAAATACGGTGGCGGGGGAGTGGGCCGTGGCGCGTACCCTCGAAGGGTTATGGCACTGCGCGTACTTGCCGCCATGTCGGGCGGCGTCGACTCCGCCGTGGCCGCCGCCCGCGCCGCCGAGGCGGGGCACGAGGTCACCGGCGTTCACATGGCCCTGTCCAGCAATCCGCGGTCGTACCGGACGGGCGCCCGGGGCTGCTGCACCCTGGAGGACTCCCGGGACGCCCGCCGGGCCGCCGACGTGATCGGCATCCCGTTCTACGTGTGGGATCTCGCCGAGCGCTTCCACGAGGACGTCGTGGAGGACTTCGTCAGCGAGTACGCGGCCGGACGCACCCCGAACCCGTGCCTGCGCTGCAACGAGAAGATCAAGTTCGCGGCGCTGCTGGACCGGGCGATGGCGCTCGGGTTCGACGCCGTCTGCACCGGGCACTACGCGCGGCTGGACGGCGGCGTCCTGCGCCGCGGCGTCGACGAGGCCAAGGACCAGTCGTACGTGCTGGCCGTGTGCACGCCCGAGCAGCTCGCGCACGCGCTGTTCCCGCTCGGCGACACCACCAAGGCCGACATCCGGCGGGAGGCGGAGCGGCGCGGCCTCCGGGTGGCCGACAAGCCCGACAGCCACGACATCTGCTTCATCGCCGACGGCGACACCCGCGGCTTCCTCGCCGAGCGGCTCGGCACGGCGCCCGGCCCGATCGTCGACACCGACGGCAACGAGGTCGGACGGCACGACGGCGCCTACGCCTACACGATCGGCCAGCGCAAGGGCCTGCGGATCGGCACGCCCGCGCCGGACGGCCGCCCGCGCTACGTCCTGGACATCTCCCCCGTGACGAACACGGTGACCGTCGGGCCGCGCGACTCCTTGAACGTCGACGAGATCGTCGGCGAGCGCCCGGTGTGGCTGAGCGACGCCCCGGACGGGCCGTTCGGCTGCCACGTCCAGCTCCGCGCGCACGGGGAGGTCTACGGCTGCACGGCCGAGCGGGACGGCGACGTGCTGCGCGTCCGCCTGTCCAGCCCCGCCCGCGGTGTCGCCACGGGGCAGGCCGCCGTCCTCTACGACGGCGACCGTGTCCTGGCGTCCGCGACGATCGCCGAGACCGCCCAAGCCCTGGCCTAGCGTTCACCGCCGTGATCGCCGCGCCGATAGGGTTCGCGGTGTGACCAGTTATCCGTGGCAGGAGGGGACGGCGACCGGCATCGGGTCGTACCCGGGCGACGACCCGGCGGAGGCGCTAAGGATCGTCCTCGGTGAACTGCCCGAGATGCCGCATCTGCCGGAGCTGCCCGCCCGCGGGCCCGGCGCCGACCTGACGGGCCGGACGGCCGGACTGCTGGTCGACATGCCGGTGCGCGTGGAGCCGTCCGGGTGGCGGTTCTCCGACCGGCCGGGCCGTGACACGCTCCGCTCCCACGACCACCTGGAACGCGACCTGGACGTCCTGGAGGAGATCGCGGGCGGCCACGACGGGCCGTTCAAGATCCAGGTGTGCGGGCCGTGGACGCTGGCCGCGACGATCGAGCTGCGCAACGGCGACCGGGCGTTGAAGGACGCCGGGGCCGTACGCGACCTGGCCGCCTCGCTCGCCGAGGGCGTCGCCGCGCATGTCGCGGACGTGCGCCGCCGCCTGCCCGCCGCGCGGATCGTCGTCCAGTTCGACGAGCCGGGCCTGCCCGCCGCGCTCGCCGGGACGGTCCCGACGGCCAGCGGGTTCTCCCGGCTGCGGGCCATCGAGGAGCCCGTCGCGGAGGACACCCTCCGAACGGTGATCGACGCGGCCGCCGCGGACGACGCGGCGTACCCGATCGTCCACTGCTGCGCGCGGAACGTCCCGTACGCGCTGCTGCGCGGCGCGGGCGCTCAGGCGATCTCGGTCGACCTGCGCATGGTCCCCAGGCGCGACGACGACGCGGTGGGGGAGACGATCGACGCCGGGACGGGCCTTCTCCTCGGCGCGGTGCCCGCGACCGACGCCGTCCTGCCGTCCCCGCGGGCGACCGCGGAGCCGGTGAAGGAGCTGTGGCGGCGGCTCGGCTTCCCGCCCGCGCGACTGGCGCGGCAGGTCGTGATCACCCCGGCCTGTGGGATGGCCGGGGCGTCCCCGCGCCACGTCCGCGCCGCGCTGAGACGATGCCGCGAAACGGCCCGGATGATCTTTGAGGATGCCGAGTGACCTGGGGCGCGGCGGGCTCACAATGTCGGAGGCGGCGGCCACAATAGGGGCATGAGCATGAGCGACGGGGTGCCCGCCGAGGCACGTCAGCGGCACCTTGAGCTGAGCCAGGAGATCGACGAGGCCAACTACCGTTACTACGTCCTCGATCAGCCGACGCTCTCCGACGCCGACTACGACTCCCGGATGCGCGAGATCCGCGATCTGGAGGAGCGTCATCCGGAGCTGGTCACCCCCGACTCGCCGACGCAGCGGGTCGGCGCGCCCATCGTCACCGACTTCGCCACCGTCCAGCATCTGGAGCGGATGCAGAGCCTCGACAACGCGATGAGCGACGACGAGCTCCAGGCGTGGGACGAGCGCGTCGTACGGGAGGTCGGCGAGGTCGCCGGCTACCTGTGCGAGCTGAAGATCGACGGGTTGGCGATCGCGCTGACCTACGAGAACGGGCGGCTGGTCCGCGGCGTCACGCGCGGCGACGGGCGCACCGGCGAGGACGTCACCAACAACGTCCGCACCATCGCCGACGTCCCGACCCGCCTGGAGGGCGAGGGCTGGCCGGACGTCCTGGAGGTCCGCGGCGAGGTGTTCCTGCCCGTCAAGGGGTTCGAGCAGGTGAACGCCGCGCAGGTGGAGGCCGGCAAGGAGCCGTTCGCCAACCCGCGCAACGCGGCGGCCGGGTCGCTGCGCCAGAAGGACCCGCGGATCACCGCGCGGCGGCCGCTCGGCATGCTCGTCCACGGGTTCGGCGCCTGGCGCGGCGGCACGCAGCCGGAGAGCCAGTCCGGCGCCTACGAGCTGATGCGGAGCTGGGGGCTGCCGGTCAGCGACCGGTACAGGGTCCTCGACGGAATGGACGCCGTCCGCGCGTACATCGCCGGGTACGGCGAGAACCGGCACGCCACCGAGTACGAGATCGACGGGGTGGTCGTCAAGGTCGACCAGTTCTCGCTCCAGCGCCGGCTCGGGTCCACGAGCCGGGCGCCGCGCTGGGCGATCGCGTGGAAGTACCCGCCGGAGGAGGTCAACACCAGGCTCCTCGACATCAAGGTCGGCGTCGGGCGGACCGGGCGCGTCACCCCCTACGGCGTGATGGAGCCGGTCAAGGTCGCCGGATCCACCGTCGAGCGGGCCACGCTGCACAACGAGGGCGAGGTGAAGCGCAAGGGCGTCCTGATCGGCGACACGGTCGTGCTGCGCAAGGCGGGCGACGTGATCCCCGAGATCGTCGCGCCGGTCACCGGGCTGCGGGACGGCTCCGAGCGCGAGTTCGTCATGCCCACGCACTGCCCGGAGTGCGGCACCGAGCTGGCGTACGAGAAGGAGGGCGCCGCCGACATCCGGTGCCCGAACGCGCGGTACTGCCCGGGGCAGCTGCGCGAGCGCCTGTTCTTCGTCGCGAGCCGCAACGCGTTCGACATCGAGGCGCTCGGCTATGTCGGCGCGACGGCTCTGACACAGCCGCTGGAGCCCGCCGAGCCGCCGGTCAGGAACGAGGGCGACCTGTTCCACCTGACCGTGGAACAACTGCTGCCGATCAGAAGCCTCGTCCTCGACCAGCGGACGGGCACGCCCAAGATCGACCCGGCCACCGGCGAGCCGAAGGTCGTGTCGTTCTTCGCCAACAAGGAGGGCGAGCCGAAGAAGACCGTGGACGTCCTCTTCGAGGAGTTGGAGAAGGCGAAGCGGCAGCCGCTGTGGCGGGTGCTGGTTGCGCTGTCGATCCGGCATGTGGGCCCGTCTGCGGCGCAGGACCTGGCCCGCGAGATGCGGTCGATGGACGCGATCGCGAACGCGTCCGAGGAGGAGCTGGCCGCGGTCGACGGGGTCGGGGCGACGATCGCGGCCTCGATCCGGGCGTGGTTCGAGGTCGACTGGCATCGCGAGATCGTGGCGAAGTGGCGGGCCGCGGGCGTCCGGATGGAGGACGAGGGCGCGGCGGGTCCCCGGCCGCTGGAGGGCGTCACCGTGGTGATCACCGGGTCGCTGGAGGGGTTCAGCCGGGACTCGGCGACCGAGGCGGTGCAGCTGCTCGGCGGCAAGGTGACCGGGTCGGTGTCGAAGAAGACGGGCTTTGTCGTCGTGGGCGACAGTCCAGGCTCTAAGTACGACAAAGCCGTCAAACTGGGCGTACCTGTCCTGGCGGAGGAGGGGTTCCGCGTTCTGCTGGACGAGGGGCCGGATGCGGCCAAGAACGTGACCGTGCGCGCCGACGAATAACACCACGTGGTCAAAACCTCACCACCAGGTTCGCGTTACTCAGGGGTACACTTCAACTACCCAACGGTGAGGGGCGGGGGATGGACGGGGCATAACGGAACGTGCCCAAATGGTTTCGCGAAGTTGAGCGAAGGCCGTACTCTCCCACTCATCACGACCTACACCTGAATCTCCGGACGTAACACCCGGGGGGCGTCCCCCGAGGTCGGGGCCGCCCGGTGCCGGGGGAACGGCCCCCCGAACCCCCCGAGGATGTGATGAAGGACCCGAACAACACGCGGAACACGGCGCCACGCCGTGGCTCCCCGTTGTGGATCTACTTCGTCGTCGTCATCCTGCTCGGCGTCGCCGCCTCCGCCGTCACGTTCACCGGGCTGACCGGCGCCGACCTGGACGCGATCGCCGGGGCGCCCGTGTTCTGGATCCTCGCCTGCTTCATCATCTTCGGCGAACTGCGGCCGATCATCACGCCCGGCTCCACCGAGAACAACGGCGCCACCATGTCCACCACGTTCTCGTTCGCCGCGCTGCTGTACGCGGGGTTGCCGGTCGCCGCCGCCCTCCAGGCCGTCGCCGTCATCACCTGCGGGATCTTCCGGGGCCGCGCCCCGCACCGCATCGCCTTCAACGTCGCGCAGTACACCCTCAGCCTCGCCGCCGCGCAGCTCGTCCTCGCGCTGTTCGGCGCCCGCGCCACCCCCACCGACCTGTGGGTCCCGGACGGGACCGACCTGCCCGCCATCGCGCTCGCCGGCACCGTCTACTTCGTCTGCAACGACACCCTCGTCGGCTCCGCCGTCGCGCTGCACGAGCGGGTCTCCCTGATCAAGGCGCTGCGCTGGGACCTCGGCTACCAGGTCCTGGTGCATCTGGCGCTGCTCGGCCTCGCCCCGTTGATGGTCGTGGCCATGGACCGCTCCGCCGCGTTCGTCCCGCTCATCGTCCTGCCGTTCATCGCCGTCTACCTGAACGCGTCGGCGTCGGTCCGGCGCGAGCACCAGGCCCTGCACGACGGGCTGACCGGCCTCCCGAACCGCAAACTGCTGATCGTCCGGACCGAGGAGGCCCTCGCCGAGGCGCGCAGCGCCGAGAAACGGGAGGCCGGACGATCGGAGGCCGACAAACGCGGCCCCCGCCCCGCCCTCGGCACGCGCCGCCGCAAGGCCGACCCGCCCAAGCACCGCGCCGGACTCTTCCTCCTCGACCTCGACCGGTTCAAGGAGGTCAACGACACCCTCGGGCATCCCACCGGCGACCGTCTCCTCCAGCTCGTCGCGCACCGCCTCACCCACAGCGTCCGCCCCGGCGACCTCGTGGCGCGGCTCGGCGGCGACGAGTTCGCGGTCCTGCTGCCGACCGTCCGCGACGAGGCCGCCGCCCGCGAGGTAGCCGCCCGCCTGCGCGCCGCGCTGAGCGAACCCGTCCGGCTGGACGGCATGTCGTTCGACCTGGAGGGCAGCGTCGGCATCGCGCTGTTCCCCGACCACGCGCCCGACTTCGAACTGCTCCTCCAGCGCGCCGACGTCGCCATGTACAACGCCAAGGAGGCCCGCTCCGGCGTCGAGATCTACTCCTCCCGCAAGGACCGCAACTCCCCGGCCCGGCTCCGCATGCTCGGCGACCTGCGCCGCGCCGTCGACCGCTCCGAACTGGAGCTGCACTACCAGCCGAAGGTGTCCCTGCGGGACGGTCAGCTCGTCGGCATGGAGGCGCTGCTGCGCTGGCGTCACCCAGAGAAGGGCATCCTCGAACCCGAGGCCTTCCTGTCGATCGCCGAGCAGACGTATCTGATGCGCTCCATCACCCACCATGTCGTGGAGGCCGCGCTCGCGCAGGCCGCCGCCTGGTGGCGGGAGGACCTCACCGTCCAGGTCGCGGTGAACGCCTCCGGCCGCGACCTGTTCGACACCGGCCTCACCGAGACGATCGAGGAGGGCCTGCTCGCCCGCGGCCTGCCCGCCGCCGCCCTCCAACTGGAGATCACCGAGCGGATCCTGATGAACGAGCCCGCCTACGCGTCCGACACCGTCGGCGCGCTCGCCGAACTCGGCATCCCGCTCAGCCTGGACGACTTCGGCACCGGCTACTCCTCGCTCGTCCGGCTGAACCGGCTGCCCGTCGAGGAGATCAAGATCGACTCCTCGTTCGTGGGCCGGCTCACCGAATCACCCGAGGACGCCGTCATCGTCCGCTCCATCGTCGACCTCGTCCGCACCCTCGGCCTGCGGTCGGTCGCCGAGGGCGTCGAGGACCCGGCCACCGCGCGCATGCTCCGCGAGATGGGCTGCGACGCCGCCCAGGGCTGGCACTTCGGCCGTCCCATGGACGCCGACACCGCCACCGACTGGCTCCGCCGCCACATGCAACGCGCCCCCGAACCCGCGGCCTGACGAACGGTCTGACCTACGGTCAGCCCGCCCTCTATGATCAGTCGCCATGAACAACGGTGGACGCTTAGCGATCATGCTCGTCGCCCTCATGGGGGCCGGACTGATGTTCGTCACCATGGCCTCCGAACTCACCGGGCCATCGGACGACTTCAAACTCTGGGACCTGGCCAACACGCTGGCGTTCGGCCTGACAATGCTGTCATGCGCGGTCATCGCCGGTGCGGCCCTGATAGGGATGACGCCTTCGTCGCAACCGCCGAGGACCGTCACGTTCCCGTCGCACCCGGGCGCCGTGCCGCCGCAGGCCCAGGCGTACCCGCAGCCCGGGGTCCCGCAGCAGTACGCCCCTCACCAGTACGGTCAGCAGGCGCCGCCGCAGGAACCCCCGAAGGCCTGACGTCGCTCAGTACGGGCGGCGGGTCTCGTAGTCGTCGTAGTACTCCTCCCGCACGCGCGGCGGCGGGCGGCGCTCGACCGTCCTGCGGGCGGAGGCGATCCGGACGAGGCCGACGACCAAGCCGATCAGCCCGCCGACCATCAGGATCACGCCGACCAGCCGGATGTCGATGCCGCTGAACTCGTAGTTGACCGCGTAGGCCAGGATCGCGCCGATGATGATGAGGGCGATACTGCCGCCGATCGTCACGGCGGCCTCCTCTCGTCGTCCCGGGGGTGGACGACACATCCGTTCCCCCCACCAGGAATCGAAACGCCGGGGCCCGGCAAACGGTTCGGGTGGACGCGGGCGCGGCCCATAGGATGGCCGTGAACCCACACGATCCGCAGGAACGGTTTCCCACATGTCCGCCATCACCCGTGCCGAGGTGTCGCATCTCGCCCGGCTGTCCCGGCTGGCGCTCCGCGACGATGAGCTCGACCATCTCGCCGCCCAGCTCGACCAGATCATCTCCGCGGTCGCGCGGGTGCAGGAGGTCGCCGCGGAGGACATCCCGCCCACCTCGCACGCGCTGCCGCTGACCAACGTCTACCGGACCGACGAGGTCCGGCCGTGCCTCACGCCCGAGCAGGCCCTCACCGGCGCGCCCGCCGCGGAGGAGCAGCGCTTCCGCGTCCCGCGGATCCTGGACGAGGAGGCCTGATGGAGCTGGTCGGCAAGAGCGCGGCGGAGCTCGGCGAGCTCCTCGCCGCCGGTGAGACGTCCGCCGTCGAGGTCGCGCGGGCCCACCTCGACCGCATCGCCGCCGTGGACGATCGCGTGAACGCGTTCCTGCACGTCGACGCCGAGACGACGCTGGCGCAGGCCCGCCGGGTGGACGAGCGCCGCGCCGCGGGCGAGGACCTCGGCCCGCTCGCCGGGGTGCCCATCGCCCACAAGGACGTCTTCACCACCCACGACATGCCCACCACCGCCGGGTCCAAGATCCTGGAGGGGTGGCGGCCGCCGTACGACGCGACCGTGACGGCCCGGCTCCGCGAGGCGGGGCTGGTCATCCTCGGCAAGACGAACATGGACGAGTTCGCGATGGGCTCGTCCACGGAGAACAGCGCCTACGGCGTCACCCGCAACCCGTGGGACCTCGACCGCGTCCCCGGCGGCTCGTCCGGCGGCTCCTCCGCGGCCGTCGCCGCCTACGAGGCGCCGCTGTCCACCGGCACCGACACCGGCGGTTCGATCCGGCAGCCCGCCTCGGTCACCGGCATCGTCGGCATGAAGCCCACCTACGGCGGCTCGTCCCGCTACGGCGTGATCGCGTTCGCCTCGTCCCTGGACACACCCGGCCCGTTCGCCCGCACCGTCCTGGACGCGGCCCTCCTGCACGAGGCGTTCAGCGGCCACGACCCGATGGACTCCACCTCGATCGGCGAGCCCGTCCCGCCGGTCGTGGACGCCGCCCGCCGCGCCGACGTCAACGGCCTGCGCGTCGGCGTCGTCAAGGAGTTCGCGGGCGAGGGCTACCAGCCCGGTGTGTCCGCCCGCTTCAACGAGGCGGTGGAGCTCCTGGAGTCCCTCGGCGCGAAGGTCGTCGAGGTCTCCTGCCCGCACTTCACCTACGCGCTGCCCGCCTACTACCTGGTCGCGCCGTCGGAGTGCTCGTCCAACCTGGCCCGCTTCGACGCCATGCGCTACGGCCTGCGCGTCGGTGACGACGGCACCCGCAGCGCCGAGGAGGTCATGGCCCTCACCCGCGCCGAGGGCTTCGGCCCCGAGGTCAAGCGGCGCATCATGCTCGGCACGTACGCGCTGTCGTCCGGCTACTACGACGCCTACTACGGCAAGGCCCAACAGGTCCGCACCCTCATCAGGCGCGACTTCGAGTCGGCCTTCGAGCAGGTGGACGTGCTGGTCTCGCCGACCACGCCGACCACCGCGTTCCCGATCGGCGAACGCGCCGACGACCCGATCGCCATGTACCTGGCCGACCTGTGCACGATCCCGGCCAACATGACGGGCAACGCCGCGATCTCCGTCCCGTGCGGCCTGTCCGACGGCCTCCCCGTCGGCCTCCAGATCATGGCCCCCGTCCTCGGCGACGACCGCGTCTACCGCGTCGGCGCCGCCGTCGAACGCGCCCTCGAAGACCGCTGGGGCGGCCCCCTCCTGGCCCAGGCCCCCACCCTCTAGGCGCCCGGGAACGGCGGTACGTCAATGATCACCCGCATCGAGATCGACGGCTTCAAGTCCTTCCTGGACTTCGAGCTGGACGTCCCGCCGTTCCTCGCCCTCGTCGGCCCCAACGCCAGCGGCAAATCCAACCTCCTCGACGCTCTCAGCCTCGTCGCCGCCATCGTGGAGGACGGGCCCGAACGCGCGCTGCTCAGGCAAACTCGTGGGAGCGCCGCGGATCTGTTCCATCGATTCGCCGACGGGAACTCCGTCGGCAGCATGACCATGACCGTCGACATGGTCATCGATTTCTCGGAGACCGGGGTGGCGCCGGTGCCGGTGCCGGTGCGCTGCACGGTGGTCTTGGAACAGACCAGGGGGACGCCCATGGTCACCGAGTTCACCGTTTCGGTGAGCGACATCGATGAGGTGTCCTGGCCGAAGCGATGGGGCGCCTCCGACGGTGCCCTCCGCCAGTTGATGCAGGGGCGTACGGCGTTCGTGGGGGAGGGTGCCACCGGCACCCGTTTCCCCTGGAGTAGGAGGGGGTCTCGCAACCCCTTGCTCGAGAAGTACCTTCTCCGCGAAGTACGCTGGTGGCGCCCGCTGGTCTTGGAGCCCGAACGTATGCGGCGACCGGCGCCGGGTCCGGACCATCTACCACTGGAGGCCGACGGCCGAAACCTTGCCGCGGTCCTTGACCGGCTGGGTGAGATGGACGAGCTGTGGCGGGTCGAAGCCGACCTCGCGGCCGTGATTCCCGGTGCGACCGAGATCAAGCCGCTGTTCGACGAGCGCCGCCAGGAATACGACTTCGACGTCGTCTTCGCGAGCTCGGGGAGGGTTCAACCCCGCCTGCTCTCGGACGGGACGTTGCGGGCCATGGGTCTGCTGGCGGCCCGCCACGATCCACTCCAGCAGGGAACGTTGGTGATCGAGGAGGTGGAGAACGGTCTCCACCCGAGCCGTGTGGCCGAACTGGTGAGGCGGCTGACCCGCGGCCTGCCGGACTTCCGAGAGGCCGGGCCGCTTCGGTCGCTGAAGCAGGTGGTGCTGACCACCCACTCGCCCGCGCTGGTCTCGGCGCTGTGGCCGGAGCAGGCGGACGGCTTGGTGTTCACCGAGTCGGTCACGCACGTCGAGGGCGAGCGACAGCGCCGGTCGAAGATCACCAAGGCGCTCCCCGTCGCCGAGACCGGGGAGCCCGGGACGTTTACCAGCCCCTGGGATGTGGAGGAGTTCCTGTCGGCGGTGCAGTGGAGCGAGCCGTGAGCCGACCACTACGCCCCGGGCTGGTCGCCGAGGGTGACAGTGACTGCGACTTTCTGCTTCCCGTCATCGATCGGCAGCTCAACGAGATCCTGCTGTCCAACCCAGCGGCCGACTACGACGTTTTTCCCACGCGCAGATCCGTATGCGTGAAGAAGCACGGCAAGCAGAGGTTCCGGGAGGAGGCCGCGAAGCTCGCCCGCCAAAGCCAGCTCGTCTTCGTCCACGCGGATCACCACGAAGCCCATGAGGCTGAGGAGATGGCCGCCGCGATTAGGCAGAACGCGCATCACGCCGTCATTTTGGTCCCCAAGCGAGAGACCGAGGCCTGGCTGCTGGCAGACCGGGAGGCCTTCCGCCGCGTGCGGGGAGCCGAGACGGACCGCCTGCCGAACGACGTCGAGAAGGAACACGATCCGAAGGCGCTTCTGAAGAAGGTCATGGGCCCGGCCGGGGTGGACAGGCCCGCCGACTACTTCGAGTTGCTTGGACAAGACATCAGCCTGGACGTCCTGAAATCCGTGCCCGCATACAGGCGGTGGTACGACAGGACGGTGGACGCGTTGAAAGGACTGCATTACCTGTGAGCGTGGAAACGCCGATGAAGTATGACGAGGCGCTGGCGCGGTTCGAGCCGGTGCTGGGGATCGAGACGCACATCGAGCTCGGGACCGCGTCGAAGATGTTCTGCGGGTGCCCGACCGGGTTCGGGGCGGAGCCGAACACGCAGGTGTGTCCGGTGTGCCTGGGGCTGCCGGGGTCGTTGCCCGTGACGAACCGGGCCGCGATCGAGGGGATCATCAAGATCGGCCTCGCGTTGAACTGCGAGATCGTGGATTGGTGCCGGTTCGCCCGGAAGAACTACTTCTACCCGGACATGCCGAAGAACTTCCAGATCTCGCAGTACGACGAGCCGCTGTGCGTGGACGGGCACCTCGTAGTGGACGTCGACGGCGACACGTACCGGATCGAGATCGAGCGCGTGCACATGGAGGAGGACACCGGCAAGTCGCTGCACGTCGGCGGTTCGACCGGGCGCATCCACGGCGCCGAGTACTCGCTGGTCGACTACAACCGGGCGGGCATCCCGCTGGTCGAGATCGTCACGAAGCCGATCGTCGCGACCGGGGAGAAGGCGCCGCTGGTGGCGCGTGCGTACGCGACGGAGCTGCGGGAGCTGGTCCGGTCGCTGGGCGTGTCGGACGTGCGTATGGAGCAGGGGTCGATGCGCTGCGACGTGAACGTGTCGCTCATGCCGCGCGGCGCGGCCGAGTGGGGTACGCGGACCGAGACGAAGAACGTCAACTCGCTGCGGTCGGTGGAGCGGGCCGTCCGGTCGGAGATCGAGCGGCAGGCGGGCGTGCTGTCGGACGGGGGACGCGTCGTCCAGGAGACGCGGCACTTCCACGAGGACACGGGCCGCACCACGAGCGGGCGCAGCAAGGAGGAGGCGCAGGACTACCGGTACTTCCCCGAACCCGACCTGGTGCCGATGGCGCCGTCGCGGGAGTGGGTGGAGGAGCTGCGGGCGTCCCTGCCGGAGCTTCCGGCCGCCCGGCGCCGCCGCATCCAGCAGGAGTGGGGCCTGTCCGACCTGGAGCTGCGGGACGTCGTCAACGCCGGTGCCGTCGATCTCATCGAGGCGACGATCGCGCACGGCGCCGACGCGCCCGCCGCCCGCAAGTGGTGGATGAACGAGCTGTCGCGGCGCGCCACCGAGCAGGGCGTCGAGCTGGCGGATCTGCCGGTCACGCCGGAGCAGGTCGCCCGTGTCCAGGCGATGATCGTCGCGGGTGAGCTGAACGACAAGCTGGCCCGCAAGGTCTTCGAGGGCGTCCTCGCCGGGGAGGGCACGCCGGACGAGGTCGTCGCCGCGCGGGGCCTCAAGGTCGTCAGCGACGAGGGCGAGCTCGCGTCCGTGGTGGACCAGGTGATCGCCGACAACGCCGCGGTGGCCGACAAGATCCGCGCGGGGAAGGTCGCCGCCGCGGGCGCCCTCGTCGGCGCCGTGATGAAGGCCACCCGCGGCCAGGCCGACGCCGGACGCGCCCGCGAACTCATCCTGGAGAAGCTGGGCGCGTCCTGACGGGTCAGCGGACGGGGACGCTGAAGACGCGGTCGTCGTCCGCGGCGGGCTCGCCCCGGCCGTCGTGGTTGCTGGTGGCGATCCACAGGGTGCCGTCGGGGGCGGTGGCCGCGACGCGGAGCCGGCCGTAGGCGGAGTCGAAGCGCGCCACGGGACGGCCCGTCCTGCCGTTGTCGAGGGGGATCTGCCAGAGGCGTTCGCCGCGGAGGGCGGCGGCCCACAGGGAGCCGCCCGCGTAGGCGAGGCCGGACGGCGACGCCTCGTTGGTCGTCCAGGTGAGCAGGGGGTCGGTGAAGCCGTCGCGGTCACCGACGCCCTCCACCTCGGGCCAGCCGTAGTTCTTGCCCCTCTCGATGAGGTTGATCTCGTCGAAGCGGTCCTGGCCGAACTCGGTGGCGTAGAGGCGGCCCTTGTCGTCCCAGGCGAGGCCCTGGACGTTGCGGTGCCCGTACGACCAGACAAGGTTGCCGAACGGGTTGCCGGGGGCGGGTCTCCCGTCGGGCGTGACGCGGAGGATCTTGCCGCCGAGGGAGTCCTTCTCCTGCGACAGGCCGGTCTCGCCGGTCTCGCCGGTGGTGATGTAGAGCATCCTGTCGGGGCCGAACTTCAGGCGCCCGCCGTTGTGGATGCCGCCCTTCGGGATGCCGGTGACGATGGGCCGCGGCGTGCCGGTGAGGGTGCGGTCGAAGGTGGCGCGGACGACCCGGTTGTCGTCCTCGGCCGTGTAGTACAGGTAGATGAGGCGGTCGGTGGCGTAGGTGGGGGAGACGGCGACGCCCATCAGGCCGCCCTCGCCGCCGGGGTCCACGCCCGGCACCGTGCCGACCTGCTCCTGTTCACCGGACGGTTTGACGCGCACGAGCCTGGCCGTGTCGCGTTCGGTGACGAGCGCGTCGCCGCCGGGAAGGAACGCCATCCCCCACGGGGCCTTCAGGTTGCCGGCGACCTTGCGCGGCTCGCCGGGGGCCGTGGACCCGGACGTGGCGGTGGTCGTCAGGGGCGGCGGGGTGTGCGCGCCGCCCTCCCCGTCGCCGGAGGAGTCCGACGAGCACGCCGCGAGGAGCACCGCGGCCGCGGCCAGGGCGATGGTGTGAAGTCTCATAGCGCCTCCCGTGATCTGTACGGACCGGCCGGGCCCGCCGTTCCCGGCAGCCGCCTCCGGATTCGGTCACTCAGCGTATTGCCGGTGAGGGTCGAGCTGGGGCGATGTCCGGCTTTCGGGCATCCCAATCCGCGAGACGACTAGGTCGTTTGTCGCCGGGAGGACGCTCAGCCTCAATCGCTCCGTGACCTACCGAACGTACATTGAGCGTCACGGTGATCCCGTAGTGCGGCAACGTCGCTGATCTCCCGGCGGTCGACGCCCGATGTTGCTCGCCACCGGCCCGCGCCGATCCCTGCGCGGGGCACGATTCAGGGCCTTCCGACCGTTATCCGAGCGGTGAGGGTCGTGAACCCGACATCTCCCCTGGCGCGTTGCCGCGCACGAAGGGACCGAACGCTCCACTCCGGGGCAGGAAGGGACATGGCGCGATGAGCGGCGAGAACGCCAGGCGGGTGCCGCCGCGTGCGCTGCCGGTCGCCATGGCCGCGGTGGTCGGTGTGCTGTACGCCACCGGCTCCCTGCTGGGGTGGGGCGGGCGCGCCTTCATCGAGTGGGCGGAGGTCGGCGCCGCGGGCGCCGCCGCGATCTCCCTGCTGCTGTCGGCCCGGCTGCCGGACGGCGTTCCCGCCGACACCGGACCGGGCGGCGTGTGGCGCACGTCCTGGCGGTGGTACGGCATCGCCGCCGCGTCCTGGTTCCTGGGCGCCCTCGGCAGCGCCCTGTCCGACGGTCACGCCCGCAGCGCGCTGTCACTCTCGATACCCGACCTTTTCTACCTTTTCGCCCTGGGTGCCCTGGTGGTCGGCCTGGTGGCGCCGATCAGCCTGCCCCGCGACACCGGGGCGTGGCTGCGCTACGCCGCCGACACCTACGTCTGCGCGTCCGCGCTGTTCGTGCTGGGCTGGGTCGCGCTGTTCGGCACGCTCTACCACCGGTCGGGGGAGACGCCCACCGAGTTCCTGCTGGAACTGCTGTATCCGCTGATCGACATCGTGTTCATCTGCGGCGCGCTGCCCTTCGTTCTCGGCGCGGCGCGCGGGCATCGCCGCCTCGCGTGGATGGGGTATGGCGCGCTGACGGCCATCGCGGTCGCCGACATCGTGACGACGTTCATCCGGCTGGACGGCGGCCGGTCGGCCGACGACCCGTCCGACATCCTGCGCCTCGCCGGGCTCCTGCTCCTGCTGCTGGTGCCGTGGACGGGCCCGGCCGCCGAACCCGAGCAGCCCGTCGACGACATCCCCGAGGGCGAGATCGTCGCCGCTCCGGCGGACGCGCAGACCGGCCGCATGATCGGCCCCGGCCTGGCGCCCGCCGCGGTCGCCGCCGCGGCCGGGCTGTTCATCGCCGGGCACTCGCTCACCCGGGACAACGGACTCGAACCGGCCATCTCGATCACCGCGGGCTCGGCGGCGCTGGTGCTGATCGCGCGACTGGCGGGCCTGCTGCGGGAGAACGAGTCGCTGCGCCACGCGGTACGAACCGGAGAGGAACACTTTCGTGCCCTGACGGAGAGCATCAACGACGCGGTGCTCATCTGCGACCTGGACGCGACCGTCCAGTACGCCAGCGCCGGGGCGCTGCACACGTACCACTACGGGCCGGACGAACTCCTCGGACGTCCGCTGAGCGACCTCATCCACCCGGAGGACCTGCCGCGCGTCCAGGACGTGTTCACCGAGTTCCTCGACGACGACCAGGCGGACGGCGCCTTCCACGACGGTTTCCAGGACGCGCTGCGCGTATCGTGCCGGGTCCGCGCGGCGGACGGCACCTGGCTGCCCACCGAGTCCACGATCTCCCGCTACAGCGGCTCGGACGGCGCGCCCGCCCGGCTGCTGGTCACCACGCGGGACCTCAGCGAGCAGGCGGCCCTGCAACGGCAGGTCGCCCATCTCACGTTCCACGACGGCCTGACGGGCTTGCCGAACCGCTCCTACTTCGAGGAACGCACCAGGGAACTGCTGTCGCGGCACCCGTCCGCAGGCGAGGTCGCGGTCGTGTTCGTCGACCTGGACGGCTTCACCGCGGTGAACGACTCCGACGGGCACGCCGCCGGCGACCAGGTGCTGGCCCAGGCGGCGCGGCGGCTGCGCGCGAACGTCCACACCGAGGACACGGTGGCGCGGTGGGGCGGCGACGAGTTCGCCGTCCTCGTCCAGCCGCCGCCGGACGACCGTGAGACACGCGCCACAGTCGAGCTCGCCGGGCGCCTGCTCCGCGTCCTTTCGGCCGACCCATATCAGGTTGGTGACAAACAGATCGTGTTGACGGCGAGTGTCGGCATCGCGTTCGCCGGGGACGAGGAGCCGTCGAGGGGCGCTCGCGACGACGCGGAGGCGGGACGCAGGCTTCGCCGTACCGCCGCCGACCTGATGCGCAACGGCGACCTCGCGATGGCCCGCGCGAAGGAGCTCGGCGGCGGGCGCGTCGAGGTGTACGCGCCGGACATGCACGCCGACGTCGTCCGACGGCTGGAGCTCGGCAGCGACCTGCAACGCGCGATGGTCGAGGAGCAGTTCGCGATCGAGTTCCAGCCGGTCGTGGACCTCGCGACGTCCCGGGTCACCGGCGTGGAGGCGCTGCTGCGCTGGCGGCGGGGGAACGAGACGGTGCCGCCCGAGGAGTTCATCGGCCCGGCGGAGGAGTCCGGCCTGATGGTCCCGCTCGGCGGCTGGGTGCTGCGGGAGGCGTGCCGGGAGGTCGCCCGGTGGCGCCGTGACTCGTGGGCGGTGGGCCTGTCGGTGAACTTCACCGCCCGGCAGATCGCCGCGCCCCGGTTCGTGGAGTCGGTCGCGGCGGCGCTGGAGGAGACGGGCCTGCCGCCGCACGCGCTGACGCTGGAGGTGCGGGAGGAGGTCCTCCTCGACAGGCCCGGCGGGGAGGACGCGGGCCAGAACGTGGAGCGCCTCGTGGAGCTGCGGGACCTCGGCGTCAGGCTCGCGATCGACGACTTCGGCACCGGTTACGCCTCGCTCGCCTACCTCGGCCAACTGCCCGTCGACATCATCAAGATCGACCCGTCGTTCGTGGCGGGCCTCGGGTCGGACGAGACGCTGACGCTGCTGACCCGGACCATCGTCCGACTCGGCAGCGACCTCGGGCTGACCGTGGTGGCGGAGGGCATCGAACGGCCCGAGCAGCTCCAACTGCTCCGCGAGATGGGCTGCCCGCGCGGCCAGGGCTTCCTCGTGGCGCGGCCGATGGCGGCGGAGCGGGTCGAGTCGCTGGTCCGCACGAATCTGGAGGGACGGAACCTCTCCGGCGACGTCCCGCTGCCGCTCCCGGGCTGACCGCGGACCAGGAGTGGTCTCAGAAAGTGAGACAAAGTGTCCACGGATTTGACCAGGGGCTCGACATCGGCGAAAGTGGGGCTCGTGCAGAGCATCTTCGCCATTCTCGTAGTACTTGGTCGGCGCGCAGGCTGACCAAGCTCTCCGACCTGCGCGCCTCCCCTCGATCGCCCCACGGCGGCGGGGGTTTTTTGTTGCCCGGCGAGAATCCTCACCCTCTCCCCAAGGAACGCAGATCATGACGACCGAACAGATGACGGGAGCCCAGGCGCTGGTCCGCGCCCTGGAGAACGTGGGCGTGGACACCGTGTTCGGCATTCCGGGCGGTGCGATCCTCCCGGCCTACGACCCGCTCTTCGACTCCGCGAAGCTGCGGCACATCCTCGTCCGGCACGAGCAGGGCGCCGGTCACGCCGCCCAGGGCTACGCGATGGTGACCGGCAAGGTCGGTGTGTGCATGGCCACCAGCGGGCCGGGCGCGACGAACCTGGTCACGGCGATCTCCGACGCCTACATGGACTCCGTGCCGATCGTGGCGATCACCGGGCAGGTGGCGTCCTCGCTGATCGGCACGGACGGCTTCCAGGAGGCCGACATCGCGGGCATCACGATGCCCATCACCAAGCACAACTTCCTCGTGACCCAGGCCGGGGACATCGCCCGGACGATCGCGGAGGCGTTCCACATCGCGGGCACCGGCCGTCCGGGACCGGTCCTCGTCGACATCGCCAAGGACGCGCTCCAGGCCACGGTGGACTTCGAGTGGCCCGTCCCGCTCCAGCTCCCCGGGTACCGGCCGGTGACCCGCCCGCACTCCAAGCAGGTCCGCGAGGCGGCGCGGTTGATCGTCCAGGCGGCGCGGCCGGTCCTGTACGTCGGCGGCGGCGTGCTGAAGGCCGGCGCGTCCGCCGAGCTGAAGGTCCTGGCGGAGCTGACCGGCGCGCCCGTCGTGACCACGCTGATGGCGAAGGGCGCGCTGCCCGACAGCCATCCGCTGCACATGGGCATGCCGGGCATGCACGGCGCGGTCGGCGCGGTCGGCGCGCTCCAGCGGGCCGACCTGCTGGTCACGCTCGGCGCCCGGTTCGACGACCGCGTCACCGGGAAGCTGGACGGGTTCGCGCCCGGCGCCAAGGTCGTGCACGCCGACATCGACCCGGCGGAGATCTCCAAGAACCGGCACGCCGACGTCCCGATCGTCGGCGACGCCCGCGAGGTCATCGCCGACCTGATCGTCGCCGTGCAGAACGAGCACGCGGCGGGCCGCAAGGGCGACTACTCCGCCTGGTGGCGGCAGCTCGACGCGTGGCGCGAGACGTACCCGCTGGGCTACGACGTCCCCGACGACGGTTCGCTGTCGCCGCAGTACGTGATCGAGCGCATCGGCCGGATCGCCGGGCCCGACTCCTACTACGTCGCGGGCGTCGGCCAGCACCAGATGTGGGCCGCGCAGTTCATCAAGTACGAGCGGCCGGGAGCGTTCCTGAACTCCGGCGGTGCCGGGACGATGGGGTACGCCGTCCCCGCCGCGATGGGCGCCAAGGTCGGCGCGCCCGGCTCGACGGTCTGGGCGATCGACGGCGACGGCTGCTTCCAGATGACCAACCAGGAGCTCGCGACCTGCGCGATCGAGGGGATCCCCGTCAAGATCGCCGTGATCAACAACGGGAACCTGGGCATGGTCCGGCAGTGGCAGACCCTGTTCTACAACGAGCGGTACTCGAACACGACGCTGCAGACGCAGTCCGAGCACGCCGCCAAGCGCATCCCCGACTTCGTGAAGCTGGCCGAGGCGTACGGTTGTGTCGGCCTGCGCTGCGAGAAGGCCGAGGACGTGGACGAGATCATCGCCAAGGCCATGGAGATCAACGACGCGCCCGTCGTGATCGACTTCGTGGTGCACAAGGACGCCATGGTCTGGCCGATGGTCGCGGCCGGCACCACCAACGACGACATCAAGATCGCGCGGGACCTGGCGCCCGAGTGGGAGAACGGAGACTGACCCGCAATGAGCCTGCACACTTTGTCGGTGCTCGTGGAGAACAAGCCCGGCATCCTGGCCCGGGTCGCGGCGCTGTTCTCCCGGCGCGGCTTCAACATCGAGTCCCTCGCGGTCGGCGTCACCGAGCACCCGGAGATCTCCCGGATGACGATCGTGGTGAACGTCGAGGATCTGCCGCTCGAACAGGTCACGAAACAGCTCAACAAGCTGATCAACGTCCTGAAGATCGTCGAGCTGGATCCGTCGGCGTCCGTCCAGCGCGAGCTCGTGCTGGTCAAGGTGCGCGCCGACGCCGAGACGCGCTCGCAGGTGCTGGAGACCGTCACGCTGTTCCGCGCCAAGGTGGTGGACGTCGCGCCGGACGCCGTCACCATCGAGGCGACCGGCAACCGCGACAAGCTCGACGCGTTCATCCGGGTCCTGGAGCCGTTCGGCATCAAGGAGCTGGTGCAGTCCGGCATGGTGGCCATCGGCCGCGGCGCCCGGTCCATCACCGACCGCTCGCTGCGGGCCATCGAGCGCAGCGCCTGACCGCGCAACTTCAACCAACAGATCAACGAAAGGCAACAGCACTGTGGCTGAGATGTTCTACGACGACGCCGCCGACCTGGGCGTGATCCAGGGCCGGCATGTGGCGATCATCGGTTACGGCAGCCAGGGACACGCGCACGCGCTCTCGCTGCGCGACTCCGGGGTCGACGTGCGGGTCGGGCTCCGCGAGGGGTCGGCCAGCAGGGAGAAGGCCGAGGCCGAGGGGCTGCGCGTCGTCACCCCGGCGGAGGCGGCCGAGGAGGCCGACCTGATCATGCTGCTGGCCCCGGACCACCACCACCGGGAGATCTTCGAGAAGGACATCAAGCCGGCGCTCGTCGAGGGCGACGCGCTGTTCTTCGGCCACGGCTTCAGCATCCGGTACGGGCTCGTCCAGCCGCCGGAGGGCGTGGACGTGGCGATGGTCGCGCCGAAGGGGCCGGGGCACCTGGTCCGCCGCCAGTTCGTCGCCGGACGCGGCGTGCCGGTGATCGTCGCCGTGGAGAAGGACCCGTCGGGCAACGCCTGGCCGCTGGCCCTCTCCTACGCAAAGGCGATCGGCGGCCTGCGCGCGGGCGGCATCAGGACGACGTTCACCGAGGAGACCGAGACCGACCTGTTCGGTGAGCAGACGGTGCTGTGCGGCGGCGTCTCCGAGCTGATCAAGACGGGGTTCGAGGTGCTGACCGAGGCCGGCTACCAGCCGGAGGTCGCCTACTTCGAGGTCCTGCACGAGATGAAGCTGATCGTCGACCTGATGTACGAGGGCGGCGTGTCGAAGATGTACTGGTCGGTGTCCGACAACGCCGAGTACGGCGGTTACAGCCGCGGCCCGCGCGTGATCACGCCGGAGACCAAGGCCGCGATGAAGAAGATCCTCGGCGAGATCCAGTCCGGGCAGTACGCCAAGGAACTGGTGGACGAGTTCGAGGGCGGCCAGAAGCAGTTCGGCCGGTACCGCGAGGAGCTCGCCGAGCACCCGATCGAGAAGACGGGCGCCGAGCTTCGCCCGATGATGAGCTGGCTCAACGGCTGACGTCAGCCGCGGCGCGCCGTTCTGGATCAGGTACCTGACCTGGAACGGCGCGCCTCGCTCGTGCCCCATGCCCACCGTTTGCATACGGGGTATTGCCTGAACCATACCCCGTATGCATACTTGGTAGGCATGTCAATCCGTCATGGCCTGCTGGCACTGCTGTCCCAGGGGCCCCGCTACGGCTACCAACTCCGCGCCGAGTTCGAGTCGTCCACCGGCTCGACCTGGCCGCTCAACATCGGGCAGGTCTACTCCACGCTCTCCCGCCTCGAACGCGACGACCTGATCACGCGGGTCGGCGCCGACGAGGAGGGCCGCTTCGTCTACCGCATCACCCCGGACGGCGAGCAGGACGTGCGACGGTGGTTCGCCACCCCGATCATCCGCTCCGACCGGCCCCGCGACGAACTCGCGATCAAGCTGGCGATGGCCGTCACCACACCCGGTGTGGACGTCGCGCAGGTCGTCCAGACCCAGCGCACCGCCACCCTCCGCTCCCTCCAGGACCTCACCCGGCTGAAGGCCGACGCGCCGTCGGTCCCGACCGAGCAGGGCGACCGCGCGTGGCGGCTGGTCCTCGAATCCATGATCTTCCGGGCGGAGGCCGAGGTCCGCTGGCTCGACCACTGCGAGTCCTACATGGCCCGCACCGAGCACGCGGCGCCGTCCGCCTCGGCGGCCGCCCCGACCGAGGCCGACCGGGCGGCCGCCCGGCCGGTCGAGGGAGAGGCGCGCCGATGAGCCTGCTGACCCTGCGGGACGTCTCCCGCGACCACGGCGCCGGACCCGGCCTCGTCCACGCCCTCCGGGGCGTGACCCTGCACGTCGCGGCCGGGGAGTTCGTCGCCGTGATGGGGCCGTCCGGCTCCGGCAAGTCGACGATGCTGACCCTGGCCGGAGGCCTCGACACGCCCACGTCCGGTCAGGTGATCGTCGCCGGGACCGACCTCGGCGCGCTCGGCCGCGCCGGACGGTCCGCGCTGCGCCGCCGCTTCGTCGGCTACCTGTTCCAGGACCTCAACCTCATCCCGAGCCTGACCGCCACCGAGAACGTCATGCTCCCCCGCGAACTCGACGGCGTCCGCGCCCGCCGGGCCCGCCGGGAGGCGCGGGACGCGCTCGCCGAGGTCGGCGTGGAGGATTTGGCCGACCGGTTCCCCGACGAGATGTCCGGCGGCCAGCAGCAGCGCGTCGCGATCGCCCGCGCCCTCGTCGGCGACCGCCGTCTCGTCCTCGCCGACGAGCCGACCGGCGCGCTCGACAGCCACACCGGCGAGGACGTCATGCGCGTCCTGCGCGCCCGCTGCGACGCCGGCGCGTCCTGCCTGATGGTCACGCACGAGTCGCGGCACGCCGCCTGGGCGGACCGGGTCGTCTTCCTGCGGGACGGCCGGATCGTGGACGGCACCCTAGGGCGTTCCGGCCCGGAGGCCCTGCTCCAGGAGGCGCCGTGAACCGTTACCGCTTCGCCCTGCGCATCGCCCGGCAGGACGCGCGGCGCGCCAAGGGCCGCACCGCGCTGCTCCTGTGCATGATCGGGTTTCCGGTCGCCGTCATCGTCGCGCTCGCCGTCCTGTGGGCGACGGGCCAGGCGGCCGTGCAGGCCGAAGAGGGGGCCGCGATGGACTCCTCCGCGGACGCCGTGACCGCCCTGGCGGTCACGTTCATCCTGCTGGAGGTCGTCCTTCTGGCCGGACCCGCGTTCGTGGTGGACGCCCGCAGGCGCCGCCGCGTCCTCGCGCTCGTCGCCGCGTCGGGCGGCGGCGACCGGCACCTGCGAGCCGTCGTCCTCGCCTCCGGTGTGCTCTTCGGCGGGATCGCCGCGCTGGCCGGGGCGACGCTCGGCGTCCTCGCGGCGGCGGCCGCCCTGCCGATCCTCGAGGCCGTGGAGGGCGAGCCGCTCGGACCGTTCACCGTGCCGTGGGGCCAGGTCCTCCTGACGACGCTGCTCGGCGCGTGCAGCGGCGTGCTGGCCGCGCTCCTGCCCGCGAGCCAGGCCGCCCGGATGGACGTCTGCGCCGCGCTCGCCGGGCGCCGCGACCCGCCCGGCCGGTCGCGGCGCGGCTGGCCGGTCGTCGGCGGCGTCCTCGTCCTCGGGGGAGCGGCGATGTCGCTGGTCGGTGTCCGGTCCCTGCGCGAGTCCGGGGCCGCGCTCGGCGCGGTGGCGATCATCGTCGGGCTCGTGCTGGCGAGCCCGTGGATCGTCGGGGCGACCGGGCGGATCGCGCCCCGCCTGCCGCTGCCGCTGCGCCTGGCCGTCCGGGACGGCGCCCGCAACCGCGCCCGGACCGCGCCCGCGATCGCCGCGATCACGGCGGCCGTCGCCGCGATCACCGCGCTGGCCATCGGGGGCGCCAGCGACCACCGGCAGAACCAGATCGAGTATCGGGCGACGATTCCCATGGGGAGCGCGCTGATCCACGCGCCGTACGCCAACGCGGACGCGGCGGAGCGCGCCGTCCGGCGCGACCTGCCCGGTGTGCCCGTTCTCACCCTGCGGACGTTGCCCGGTCGCGACAGCGTCTGCATGAGCGAGAAGACGACGGACTGTCCCTCCGTTTCCTTCGCCGCCGAGAGCGGGGACGCCGCGAACATCACCGCGAACATCGTCGCGGACAACGTGGTCGGCGGCTCCCGCGAGGCGCGCATGCTGCTCGGCCGTGACGATCCCGCCGTGGCGTCCGCCCTGGACGCGGGCCGGATCGTCCTGTTCGGGACGGCTCCGCCCGCGGACGGGAAGACGACCGCCAAGGTGGTCGTGTGGGACCAAGACCGGGAACGCACGCTCAGGCAGGTGACGGACCTGCCCGCCACCGCCACGAGCGCCGTTGCGCCCGTGCGGGCCATCGTCCCGCCGAAGCTCGCCGAGCGGATCGGCCTGCCCGTCCGGACGGAGGCGTTCGGCGTCGACCGCGCCGACCACCGCGTCACCAGGGCCGAGGAGGCGCGGCTGAAGGAGACCATGCACGCCTTCGAGGACAGGGCCGACGTCGTCTACGTGGAGCGGGGCTTCACCGAGTCGTTCGGCGGGCCGGCGCTGTTGCTGGCGGCGGTCGCGGCCATCCTGGCGCTCGGTGGCGCGCTGATCGCGACGAGCCTCGCGGCGGCCGACGCCCGGCCCGATCTCGCGACCCTGGAGGGCGTCGGCGCCAAGCCGCGCACCAAGCGGCTGGTGACGATGGGCCAGGCCGTGTTCGTCGCCGTCCTCGGCTGCTGGCTCGGCATCGCGGGCGGGCTCGTTCCCGGGCTCGCGGTGACGCGACCGCTCACCGACCAGACGGAAGTGGCCGGCGTTCCGGAGCACGGCCCCATCGTCGACGTCCCGTGGCTGCTGCTGCTCGCCGTCGGGGTGGCCGTCCCCCTCGTCGCGGGCCTCGCCGCCGGGACGTTCTCCCGCGGCGGGGTCTCTCTGACCCGCCGCGCCCTCTCGTGAGAAACCCGGGAGAAAGGCCTCTTCTCGGGCACTCTTCCTGAGGGCTCCGAGCCGGGGGCCCCGGCCACGCGCCGGACGCTGCTGGTAGCGTCCGGCGCGTGGCTGAGGCGGTGGCGGAGGAGGAGCGCGTCGAACGCCCCCTGGCGGACCGGTGGGAACGGTCCGGACGCCGATGGACGGCGATCGCGGCGATGATCGCGGCGAGCGCCGTCCTGTACGCGGCGTACTCGCTGATGCGGCTGCGCGCGTTCCGGGCCGGCAGCTACGACCTGGTCATCTTCGACCAGGCGATCCGCTCCTACAGCCGGTTCGACCGGCCGGTCGCCATGGTCAAGGGCGTCCACAACGGCTTCGGGCCCGACTTCTCCGTCCTGGGTGACCACTTCTCCCCGATCCTCGCCCTGCTGGCGCCGCTGTACTGGATCCACGACGGGCCCGAATCGCTGCTGCTCGCCCAGGCCGTGCTGTTCGCGCTCGCGATCGTCCCGATCTGGCGGTTCACCGAGCGCAGGTTCGGCGCCGCCGCCGCGTACTGCGCCGCCGGGGCCTACGCGCTGTCGTGGCCGATCGCCGAGGCGCTGGCGTTCGACTTCCACGAGGTCGCGTTCGTGCCGCCGCTGTCGGCGCTGATGGTGGAGCGGCACGACGCGGGACGGCGGGGCCAGGCGGCCGTCACGGCGTTCGTCCTGTTGCTGGTCAAGGAGGACATGGGCCTGCTGCTCGCGGGATTCGGCCTGTACCTGCTCGCCCGCGACGGGGGGAGACCCCGGCGGCTGCGGGAACTGCTGCCGAGGGGCGACCGGCGTGCCGGGCTCGCCTATGTCGTCGTCGGCCTGGTCGCGACGTGGGTTTCCTCCCGCCTGCTCATCGCCGCGTTCGGCGGTGACAACGACTACTACTGGGCGTACGGATCGCTCGGCCCCGATCTGCCGCACGCCGCCGTCCACGCGTTGACTCACCCGTGGGACGTCGTCGCCGTCCTCGGCACCCCGCCGCGAAAGCTCCTGACGATGGCGCTCGTCGTCCTGCCGCTGCTGTTGCTGCCACTGGCGTCGCCACTGACCCTGGCCGCGCTGCCGCTACTGGCCGAACGGATGCTCAACAGTCGCTTCAGTAACTGGTGGGAGCCGCATTACCACTACAACGCGTTCATTGTCGCGGTACTCGTGCTGGCGGCGGTGGACGGGGCCGCGCGGCTGCGCGGCAGAGTTCCCGCCCTGAAACGGGCGCCGTCCGTTCTTCCGGCGGCCGCGATCCTTTCCGCGATGGTCATCTGCGTTCCGTTCTTCGCGTACCGGCATCTGGCCGATCCCGCACTGTGGAAACCGAACGAACGGTCCCGCGCGGCGGCCGCGGCGGCCGCGAAGATCCCGGACGGCGCGCTCGTCGAGGCCGCCAACGGTGTCGGCCCGGCCCTGTCGCACCGCGCCCGCGTCATGCTGTGGGACCAGCGCTCCCGGGGCGCGCCCTGGGTCGTCGCCTACGTCGCTCGGCTGGAGTTCCCGTTCGGGAGCGTCGCGGACCAGCGGCGGCGGGTCGAGGAGCTGGCGGCGGAGGGGTACCGCGAGGTCTTCCGTCAGGACGGCTACATCGTGCTGTATCGCACGTCCATGGGCCCGCGGTGAGCCATAATCACGGTGCTTTGGGCGGATTGCCGGGGTGACCGATCATCCCGACCGTGGTCAAAATCACGGTGAAGGCACCTTCTGGCTAAATTCCCCTGTCTTTTTGGCGGTCTTTGCCTGATACTTGAAGAAAGCCGTGACGGCCGTGGCCGGCGCGGGCACCCCGCGCTCACACTCGTCCGACCGCTGCCGGAACGGCACAGGGGCGGCGGAGAGCATGAGTGGTGTGATGCTGGTCAGAAACGACGAAGGGGCACGGGCCGGAGGCGAAGCGGAGAATATTCTCAGCGTGGCAATCCCCGCGGCACAAAATTCCCGGATTCGCAAAGCGCCCCCCGGGGCGAATTACGGTGGGGAGATCGTGCCGTGCGGGTGAAGGCGGACAATGAGGTTCAGCGCTGGGACACGTGCGGGCAGGCGTGGATCGGCGTCCTGCGGCACGTCTGGTCCGCCGGTGAGGCGGGCTTGGAGGACGGCGGCCCCATCATCGAGGGACCGCCACTGCTGTTCGAGGTCGCCTCACTGAGTTGGGAGGACCCGATCCTCCGCGAGTACGGCGACCACGCGAGGATCGTCCGGCGCGCCCAGGAGCGCACACGGCACGCCGTCCGCGGACGGTACTGGCCGAGGCTGCACGACCTGGAGGGCAACGACCAGATCCGCTGGGTCGTCGACCTGCTGCGGGCCCGGCCGTGGACGACCAGCGCGTGGATCTCGCTCACGATCCCCGGCGAGCCGGCGGAGGGGCTGCCGTCCCTGACGGCCCTGTCCTTCCGCATCCGCGGCTACCGGCTGATCATGACGGCGATGTTCCGGTCGCAGGACGTCCACCGCGGCTACCTGACCTACATCCCGCTCCGCGAGGTGCAGATCCAGGTCGCCGACGACCTCGGACTGCCCGCCGGGCCGCTGCGGCTGTTCGTGGACGTCCCGCACGTCCACGTCGCCGACGCGGAGCGGGTCGCGGCCGTCCTCACCGCGCTGCCCGCGCCCAACGCGGCCTGAGCGGACCCGGCGGGGACATCCGGCGATCCCGCACGCCCAGAACCGGGCGGCCGATGCCATCCCGCGCGGCACCGGACGAACATGAATCACGTGCCGTTCCGGGAGGGCCGGGGGCGTCCCCCCACAAAGGGCCGGGCCGGAGTCTCCCCGCCGCGAGCCGTGCCCCGCCCCGGGAGATAGACTCGCGTCCGGGGGCGAGGGCACGACGAGGTGACCCGCGACTTCACTGCACACCACCCGAAACCCACATTCTCCGAAGGACTGTTTCCTCTTGAGCAAGCCCGTCGTCCTCGTCGCAGAAGAACTGTCCCCGGCAGGCATCGCCGTGCTGGAAGCCGACTACGAGGTCCGCCACGTCGACGGCGCCGACCGCGAGCAGCTGCTGGCCGCCGTGGCAGACGTCGACGCGCTGATCGTCCGCAGCGCCACCAAGGTCACCGCCGAGGTGTGCCGCCACGCCGCCAGGCTCCGTGTCGTCGCCCGCGCGGGCGTCGGCCTCGACAACGTCGACGTCGAGGCCGCCACCAAGGCCGGCGTCATGGTCGTCAACGCGCCCACCTCCAACATCGTCACCGCCGCCGAGCACGCGATCGCGCTGCTGCTCGCCACCGCCCGGAACGTTCCGCAGGGCCACACCGCCCTCAAGCAGGGCGAATGGAAACGGTCCAAGTACACCGGCGTCGAACTCCAGGGCAAGACCGTCGGCGTCCTCGGCCTCGGCCGCATCGGCGTCCTCGTCGCGCAGCGCCTCGCCGCCTTCGACATGAACGTGATCGCCTACGACCCGTACGTCCAGGCCGCCCGCGCCGCCCAGCTCGGCGTGAAACTCGTCACGCTGGACGAACTGCTCCGCGAGTCCGACTTCATCACCGTCCACCTGCCGAAGACCCCCGAGACCCTCGGCCTCATCGGCGACCGCGAACTCCGCCAGGTCAAGCCGACCGTCCGGATCGTCAACGCCGCCCGCGGCGGGATCGTCGACGAGGAGGCGCTCGACCTCGCCCTCAAGGACGGCCGGGTCGCGGGCGCGGGCATCGACGTGTTCCGCACCGAGCCCTGCACCGACAGCCCCCTGTTCCACCACGACAACGTCGTCGTCACCCCCCACCTCGGCGCCAGCACCCACGAGGCCCAGGAGAAGGCGGGCACGCAGGTCGCCCGGTCCGTGAAGCTGGCGCTCTCCGGCGAGTTCGTCCCCGACGCGGTCAACGTCCAGGGCGGCGCCGTCGCCGAGGACGTCAAGCCCGGCCTCCCGCTCGCCGAGAAGCTCGGCCGCATCTTCACCTCCCTCGCGGGCGGCGTCCCCGTCCGCCTCGACGTCGTCGTCCGCGGCGAGATCGCCGAACACGACGTCAAGGTCCTGGAACTCGCCGCCCTCAAGGGCGTCTTCCTCGACGTGATCGAAGAGACCGTGACCTTCGTCAACGCGCCGCTGCTGGCCCGCGACCGCGGCGTCGAGGTCACCCTCACCACCAGCGAGGACAGCCCCGACTGGCGCAACGTCGTGCAGGTCCGCGGCACCATGGCGGACGGCTCCGTCGTCTCGGTCTCCGGCACGCTCACCGGCCCCAAGCACGCCGAACGGATCGTCGAGATCAACGGCTACGACATGGAGCTCGTCCCGACCGAGCACATGGCGTTCTTCTCCTACGTCGACCGCCCCGGCATCGTCGGCGCCGTCGGCAAGATCCTCGGCGACGAGCAGGTCAACATCGCGGGCATGCAGGTCGGCCGCGACGTCAAGGGCGGCAAGGCGCTCATCGCGCTCACCGTCGACTCGGCCATCCCGCCGCAGCTCGTCGACGCCATCTGCGCCGAGGTCGGCGCCGACATGGGCCGCAGGGTCGACCTGGACTGATTCATTGCATTCCCGGCCCAGGGGTGCTCGCCTGGCGGCTCGCACCCCTGACCATGAATGTGTGAGCGCGACATCGCTTCGCGATCTGCCCGGGGAGGCTCGCCTTCGGCGTCGCCTCCCCGGGCAGGTAGCGCGCTCACGTGACGGCTGGCGTCTCATAGTGTGAGAAATTCGGCCACGGATCGGGACACGTTGGTCGTGGCTTGGGTAGTCTCAGTGATAGTCATGCGGCGCTTCGTAGTAATCCTTCGCTGCCGCAGCGGGGCCTGATCATCGGCAGGCCGGCACCCGCTGCGGAGGCTCTGCCTGGCCGTTAGTCCGATCTCCCTCGCCGGACCGTGCGAACCACGGCGTCCCGGCGGCCCTACGGCCACCAGCTCAGCGAACTGGAGTAATCCCATGAACGAAACCTGGACCAACGCACCCGCCGACGAGGCCGAGGAAGAAGCGGCCCGCGCCCTGCAGACCGCCCTGGACCGCCGCGCCGACTAGTCTCCACCGGATCTCCACTGCGGCTGGTGGGACACTCGGGGTATGCCACTCGATGTCGGTTCCGAGGAAGTGGCTCGGGTGTTGCGGGATGTCGCTCGGATCGGGCCGTACTTCGAGATCCTTACGGGTGACGGGGTCGGCGGGGGCGGGTGGCAGCCGTTTCCCGGCGATCCCGCTCGGCTCGCGGCCTTGACCGGTGATTACGCCGAGCGGCTCGGGACCGGGGAGCGGCGGGTCGCGGCCTCGTTGCTCTTCCAGGGGCTCGCGGCGCGTTTGTGGTCGCCGGTCGTCGCTGCGGCGTCTCTGGGAGTCGTGCCCGATTTGGGTGGGCTTCGGTGGCGGGTCGAGCCGGTCGGGGTGGGGCTTGTTGAGCCGCGGGGATGGCGGGCGGACGATCTCGCGTGGGTCGCTGAACGTCTTCACGTCATGGTCGTGGACGGGCTGCTTCGGCCGTTGTATGAGTCGATGCTCACCTTTGTGAACCTCGCGGACGGGTTGGTGTGGGGCAACGCGGCCTCGGCGCTTGTCGGAAGTCTGAACGTCGGGCCGGGCGCCGGTGTGCGGCGCGGTCTTGTTCGGGAGTTGCTCACGCGTGAGCCCCTGGCGGGGGTGGGGACGTGGGGGCCGCACGGGTTCGTCCGGCGCAACTGTTGCCTGTACTACCGTGTGCCTGGTGGGGGCATGTGCGGCGATTGTGGCCTGCGTCCCGGGATGTGAGATGAAAGCCCAGGCACTGAGACGTTTGCAGTAGAGTGCGCGCATGGTTTCCCGCAGTGTTCGTCTGGCCGTCATCCCCGGTGACGGGATCGGTCCCGAGGTCGTCGCCGAAGGGCTGAAGGTTCTCGACGCCGTGTCCGGTGAGCTCACGTTCGAGCGGACCGAGTACGACCTCGGCGCCGCCCGCTGGCATCGCACCGGTGAGACGCTGCCCGACTCGGTGCTGGAGGAGCTGCGTCAGCAGGACGTCATCCTGCTGGGTGCGGTTGGTGACCCGACCGTCCCGAGCGGAACCCTGGAGCGCGGCCTGCTGCTGCGGGCCCGGTTCGAGCTCGACCACTACGTCAACCTGCGGCCGGTGAAGCTGTTTCCGGGCGTCGCGACGCCCCTGGCGGGCGTGACGACGGACGACATCGACATGGTCGTCGTCCGGGAGGGCACCGAGGGTCCGTACACCGGTGTCGGCGGTGTCCTGCGCAAGGGCACCCGGCACGAGGTCGCCACGCAGGAGAGCGTCAACACCGCCTACGGCGTCGAGCGGGTCATCCGGTACGCGTTCGAAGTCGCCGCCTCGCGGCCCCGCAAGCATCTGACACTCGTCCACAAGGACAACGTCCTCACCTTCGCGGGTGACCTGTACCAGCGCGTCCTCAAGCGGGTCGCGGAAGAGTACCCGCAGGTCACGACCGCCTACTGCCATGTCGACGCGGCCACGATGTTCTTCGTGTCGCAGCCGCGGCGGTTCGACGTGATCGTCACCGACAACCTGTTCGGCGACATCATCACCGACCTCGGCGCCGCGGTCGCCGGGGGCATCGGGCTCGCCGCGTCCGGCAACGTCAACCCCGACCGGACCGCGCCGTCGATGTTCGAGCCGGTGCACGGCAGCGCCCCCGACATCGCGGGGCAGCGCAAGGCCGACCCGACCGCGACCATCCTGTCCGTCGCCATGCTGCTCGACCACATCGGCGAGGGCGACGCCGCCCGCCGTGTCGAGCGGGCCGTCTCCGACGACCTCGCGGAACGGGCCGCCTTCGGTGAGCGGTCCACGTCCCAGATCGGCGACGCGATCGCCAAGCGAGTATCCGGCTGAGGGCACGCCTCTCTGCCGAAACCAGGGAACTCCGGGCGTGCCCTCGCGGCGCGCCCGGTTCTTTGTGTGCGCCGCGCCCCGGAGGAGTGGGTCTAGACGAAGTAGGACAATAGGGACTATGGAAGCCGAAGCGGCGATGAGGCCGCGCCGGCGATCCGCGAGAGGACGAGACCGCGATGAGCAGCACCCTGGATTTCGAGATCACGCGTACCGAGCGGCCCGCGACCGCCGCCGAACGTGAGCGCGTCCTGGCCGACCCCGGCTTCGGCCGGTACTTCACCGACCACATGATCACGATCCGGTACTCGGCGGACCGGGGATGGCATGACGCGCGACTGGAACCCTACGGCCCGATCCCGATGGATCCGGCCAGCCAGGTCTTCCACTACGCGCAGGAGCTCTTCGAGGGCCTCAAGGCCTACAAGCAGCCCGACGGGTCGATCGTGACCTTCCGGCCGCACATGAACGCCGCGCGGATGAACCGGTCGGCGCGGCGGATGGCGATGCCGGAGATCCCCGAGCAACTCTTCGTGGAGGCGATCGAGCTGCTCGTCCGCACCGACAAGGACTGGGTGCCCGACACCGAGGGGCACAGCCTGTACCTGCGCCCGTTCATGTTCGCGACCACCCGCGCGCTCGGCGTCAACAGCCCGGCGAACGAGTTCCTCTTCATGGTCATCGCGTCCCCGTCCGGGCTCTACTACCCGCGGGGCATCAAGCCCGTCTCGGTGTGGCTGTCGCAGGACTACACCCGCGCCGCCCCCGGCGGCACCGGCGAGGCGAAGACCGGCGGCAACTACGCCGCGTCGTTCGCCGGTCAGGCGGAGGCCGTCGCTCAGGGCTGTGACCAGGTCGTCTGGCTGGACGCCGTGGAGCACCGCTGGGTCGAGGAGGTCGGGTCGATGAACCTCATGTTCGTCTACGGCTCCGGGACGCGGACACGGCTCCTCACCCCAGCGCTCACCGGGACGCTCCTCGCGGGCGTCACCCGCGACTCGATGCTCAAACTGGCGCCCGACCTCGGCATCCCCGTCGAGGAAGGGAAGATCAGCATCGAGGACTGGCAGTCCGGGTGCGAGTCCGGGGAGATCACCGAGGTGTTCGGCTGCGGCACCGCCGCGATCATCAGCCCGGTCGGCCGGGTCAAGGGCGCCGACCGCGAGTGGACGATCGGTGACGGCGAGCCCGGTGAGGTGTCGATGAAGCTGCGCCAGGAGCTGGTCGGCATCCAGTACGGCACCCGTCCCGACCCCTACGGCTGGGTCCACAAGATCGTCTGATCGCGGTGGCGACGCGGGCCTCGGGCGCGCCGGGCCCCGGGGCCGCGTCGTCTCAGGATGCGGGACGGATGTCCCGAGCATGAAAAGCATGTGGCACACTGTGTACGTCATGCGCCACAGCCTCGTGATTATCGGCTGGCGCGCCGGCAGCAGCTAACAGGACAGCGCCGGCGCGCAGACCTCTCACGTCCGTGAGGGGTCTTTTTTGTGTCCTGGCGCAGGCCCTTGGGGGTACCAGCACATGCAAGGCGACGCTTTCCACGTCTACGACACCACTCTGCGCGACGGTTCGCAGCAGGAGGGGCTCAACCTCTCCGTGCCCGACAAGCTCGCCATCGCGCGGCACCTCGACGACCTCGGCGTGGGCTTCATCGAGGGCGGCTGGCCCGGGGCCAACCCGAAGGACACCGAATTCTTCAGGCGCGCTCGAACAGAGCTCGACCTGACGCACGCGCAGCTCACCGCGTTCGGCGCGACCCGCCGGGCCGGTGTGCGGGCCGCCGACGACCCCCAGGTTGCCGCGCTGCGCGACTCCGGCGCGTCCGTCGTGACCCTTGTCGCCAAGAGTCACGACAGGCACGTCGAGCTGGCCCTCCGCACCACCCTGGAGGAGAACCTCGCGATGATCCGCGACACGGTCTCCCACCTGCGTGCGGAGGGCCAACGAGTCTTCCTGGACGCCGAGCACTTCTTCGACGGCTACCACGCGAACCGCGCCTACGCGCTGGAGGCCGTCCGCGCCGCCGCCGAGGCGGGCGCGGACGTCGTCGCGCTGTGCGACACCAACGGCGGCATGCTCCCCGACGAGCTGGCCGACATCGTCCACGACGTCGTGTCCCTCGGCGTCCGCGTCGGCATCCACTGCCACGACGACTCCGGCTGCGCCGTCGCGAACACCCTCGCCGCCGTGAAGGCCGGGGCCACCCACGTGCAGGGCTGCGCCAACGGGTACGGCGAACGCAGCGGCAACGCCAACCTGTTCACCGTCGTCGGGAACCTCCAGCTCAAGCGCGGCATGTCGCTGGTCTCCGACGCCCAGCTCGCCGAGATGACCCGCATCGCGCACGCCGTCTCCGAGGTCACCAACGTCGCGCCCAGCTCGCAGCAGCCCTACGTGGGCGTGTCGGCGTTCGCGCACAAGGCGGGGCTGCACGCGTCCGCCGTCAAGGTCGACCCGGACCTGTACCAGCACATCGACCCGGCGGCCGTCGGCAACGACATGCGGATGCTGGTGTCGAGCATGGCCGGGCGCGCGTCCGTGGAGCTGAAGGGCCGCGAACTCGGCTACGACCTGTCCGGCGAGAAGGCCAAGGCCGTCGTCGACCGGGTCAAGGAGCTGGAGTCCACCGGCTACACGTTCGAGGCCGCGGACGCCTCGTTCGAGCTGCTGCTGCGCGAGGAGCTGACCGGCGTCCGGCAGCGGCACTTCGAGGTCGAGTCGTGGCGGTCGATCGTGGAGCGCCGCCCGGACGGCTCCATGGTCAGCGAGGCCACCGTGAAGCTGCACGCCAAGGGCGAGCGGATCATCGCCACGGGGGAGGGGAACGGTCCCGTCAACGCCCTCGACAACGCGTTGCGCATCGCGCTGGGACGGCTGTACCCGGAGCTGGCGCGGCTGGAGCTCGTCGACTACAAGGTCCGCATCCTGGAGGGCGCGCACGGCACCGACGCCCGCACGCGGGTGCTCGTCGAGTCCAGCGACGGCGAACGCGAATGGGGGACGGTCGGCGTCGAGGACAACGTCATCGCCGCGTCCTGGCAGGCGCTGGAGGAGGCCGTCACCTACTGCCTGCTCCGCGCCGGATACGAGGCGGGCTAGCCCCGGCGGGAATGACCTCGGCCGTGCGGGCATTATCGAGGGCATGAGCACCGAGATCATCGACGTCGCAGAGCAGAACCGTTACGAGATCAGGCTGGACGGCGAGGTCGCCGGGTTCGTCGAGTACGAGCCGGGGGACGGCGCCGTCGCCCTCATCCACACCGAGGTCGACTCCGCGTACGAGGGCAAGGGCGTGGGCGGTTCGCTGGCCCGCGGGGTGCTGGACGACCTCCGCGCCCGGGGCCTGTCGGCCGTGCCGGTCTGCCCGTTCATCAAGAGGTGGATCGAGAAGCACCCCGACTACCAGGACGTCGTCGCGGCCTGACGAACGGTCGTCTTTGCGGCGGTACGGTGCGACTAAGCGGATTTTTCGCTGAAAGTTGCGAAACGGGTGGCGGATTTCGTGTGGAGCGGCCACCATGGACCGGTACGGCGCGTGTGACGTTCCACCCGCGCCGTTTCTCAGTTGACCGAACCGCCGGAGTGATCGCATGTCTGTCCGACCCTGGAGCCCCGAGGACCGGGGGCGTCCGACGGGCGGGACGTGGACGGACGTGGCGTTCGTCCTGGGCGAGGCCTACGAGCGCGAAGGCGACCTGGAGCAGGCCGCGGACTGGTACCGGCGGGCCGCCGAGTCCGGCCGCGCCGACGCGGCGATGCGGCTCGGCGACGTCCTCGGCCGGCTGGCGGACGAGGGTTCCGCCGCCGACACCGCCGAGGACCTGCTGGCCGAGGCCACCCGCTGGCTCAGCGGCGCCCACGACGCCACCACCCCCGACGCCATCGAGCTGATCACCGACCTGCTCAACCGGCAGTTGCGGCAGGCCGCCCGCCGCGGTGTGGAACCCGCGCCCACCGCCTGAGGCTCTGATACGTCCCGGTTCGTCACGAACCGATCCACCCCGATCGTCGTCGGACTCTCTGAGGTCGACGAACAGCGAGGTGGACGAGTTGAGCCGCGAGGAGCCCGGGTACACGCCCCCGGACCACAGGACCACCGCCGAGTTCCACGTCCCCGACACGATCACCGATCCCGGGACGCGGGCCGCCGGAGCCGGACCGGAGTCGACCGTCGTCGACGAGCCCGTGGACGATCTCGTCGACTCCGACGCGACGCTCCAGGACGTCCCGCCGGACGCCACGCTCCAGGACCCGCCGGTCGACGACCGCGACGAGCCGGAGGACCGGCCCTCGGTGACCATCGCCGACCTCGCCGTCTCACCGCAGGCGACGGCGTCCGAGCCCCTCCCCGCGGAGGAACCCGCCACCGACCCGGCCACGCTGCCCGACGAGGCCACCATGCCCGACGAGGCCACCATTCCCGAAGAGGCGGGCCAGGCGGTCATGCACGAGGAGGCGCCCTGGACGGCACAGTTCGGCGTCGGAGCCGAACAGGCGAGCAGCGGAACCGAAGCGTCCCCGCGTCCCGCCGAAGGGACGGTGCCGCCGCCGTTCGACGCCACCGCCCCGGCCATGCCGCCCGTCGCGTCGCCGTCGGGAGGAGTACCGCCGTCGAGGTCACGGCGTCCGCTGCTGCTCATGGTGATCGGCGCGGCGCTGCTCCTCGCCGCCGCGGTCGCGATGCTGCTGGTCACCCGCGGCTCCGAGACGGAGGGGAAGACATCGCCGCCGCGGGCGTCCACGCCCGCCCCGGAGGCCCCTGCCCCGGCGACACCCGGCGGACCGAATCCCAGCGAAGCGCCCGCGACGCCTCCGCGGCCCAGCGGAGAACCGACCGCCGGGACACCCGCTCAGCCGCCCGCGTCCCCCGCACCGGCCGTGTCGACCGCGCCGATCGGCCCGGTAGTGGAGGGCGACGGCATCACCTACCAACTCGCCCAACAGGACGAGGGATACTTCGAAGGCCGGATGGTCATCACCAACCGCACCGACCGTCCGATGCCGACCTGGCGGCTGACCTTCCGCGTCCCCGGCGCGGACGTGAAGAACATCTGGGGCGCACGGCTCGTCCGCGGCGGTGAGAACGCCGAGATCGGCAACCTGGACGGCGCCCCCGCGATCCCGCCCGGCGGAACGTGGGAGATCCAGTTCGGCGCGGCCGGCGCGACGACCACCCCGCAGGCGTGCAGGCTCAACGACATCCCCTGCGGCTTCTGACCGGACGTCGGGGGACCTCACGGACATCCGGAGCGTGTCCCCGGCAACGGCTAGGCTTTTGACCATGCGTATCGCCAGGTTCTCCACCGACGAGGGCATGTCCTTCGGCGTGGTGGAGGAGAACACCGTCGCCGCCATCGCGGCCCACCCGTTCGGTGACCTCACGTTCACCGGGCTGCGCCTCCCGCTCGCCGACGTTCGGCTGCTCGCGCCGATCCTGCCGAGCAAGGTCATCGCGATCGGCAAGAACTACGCCGACCACGTCAGCGAGATGGGCGGCGGCGAGCCGCCCGCCGAGCCGGTGGTGTTCTCCAAGCCGTCCACCGCCGTGATCGGCCCGGGAGAGGCCGTCGCCTACCCGCGGAAGCTGTCCGAGCGGGTCGACTTCGAAGGCGAACTGGCCGTCGTCATCGGCCGGATGTGCCGCGAGGTCCCCGCGTCCCGCGCCGCCGACGTCATCCTCGGCTACACCTGCGCCAACGACGTCACCGCCCGCGACCTCCAGGCCAAGGACGGCCAGTGGACGCGCGCCAAGGGCTTCGACACGTTCTGCCCCCTCGGCCCATGGATCGAGACGGAGGCCGACCCCGCCGACCTGGCGATCACCACGACCGTCAACGGCGACGTCCGGCAGGACGCCCGCACGTCGCTGCTGCTGCACGACGTGCCGACCCTGGTCGAATACGTCAGCCAGGTCATGACGCTGCTGCCCGGCGACGTGATCCTCACCGGCACGCCCGCCGGAGTCGGACCGCTGGAGATCGGGGACGAGGTGACCGTCACCGTCGAAGGCGTCGGCGCCCTGACCAACCGCGTCGTGGCCCGAGACTGAAAGGGGAGCGCCATGGCGTTCGGCGGCTTCACCGACGAGGCCTTCTCCTTCTACGAGGGGCTTCAGGCCGACAACAGCAAGTCGTACTGGACCGCCCACAAGGACACCTACGAACGCCATGTGCGCGAACCCCTGAGGGAACTGTGCGCCGAACTGGAAGAGGAGTTCGGCGCGGTCAAACTCTTCCGTCCGTACCGTGACGTCCGGTTCAGCAAGGACAAGTCGCCCTACAAGACGCATCAGGGCGGCCACACGAGCGAAGGCTTCTACCTCCAGATCGACGCGGACGGGCTCATGGTCGCCGGTGGCATGTACGCGCCCACACCCGAGCAACTCCGCCGCTACCGGGACGGCGTCGGCTCCGACCTCCACGGCCCGGAACTCCAGGCCATCGTGGACGACCTGCGCGCCGCCGGACTGGAGATCGGCGGAGACCGGCTCAAGACCCGGCCGCGCGGCACGCCCCCCGACCACCCACGACTCGAACTGCTTCGCCACCGCTCCCTCTACGCCCACCAAGGCTGGCCCGCCGACCCGTGGATGGAAACGCCCGAAGTGGTGACGCGGGTCCGCGCGTCATGGCGGCGGCTGCGCCCCCTCGTCGACTGGGGCAACCGGCACATCGGCCCACCCGACCTCACCCGCTGAACACGCCGCCCGACGGCCCGCCGCGCCAAACGTTTTGGTGGCGGTCCCAAGGTCCTGTATTCTCATCGAGGCGCGAGCGACCCCGGCCCAACGGCCCGGGCGCCCGTACCTCACTGGGGTATGGTGTAATCGGCAGCACGAGTGATTCTGGTTCACTTAGTCTAGGTTCGAGTCCTGGTACCCCAGCTGCGTCCGCCAGCGCGGACACACGCCCCCGTCGTCTAGTGGCCTAGGACGCCGCCCTCTCAAGGCGGTAACGGCGGTTCGAATCCGCTCGGGGGTACTCGGCGCCGCCTGCTCGCCGACCGTTGGTCGGCTTCGCCCGGTTTTCGCGTCTATCCAGGGGGCGACCCCCTGGAACCCCCGATGTGGGGGGCTCCACCCCCCACGCCCCCCTGTGGCTGAGGCCCTGGGGTTTTGTGCGGGTGGGTTCTTCTTCCGGTTCGGACATTGGTGCGATCATTTTTTCGCAGGTCGGTTGGGGAGATGTGACCAGCGGTTCGGTCTGGGGGCGGAGTCGAATTGTTGGAGTGACGTCGCGTATCGGCTGTGGGGGTGGGGTTAAGCGGTCGAGGTGGTGGGCGAACTCCGGTAGGGTGGGGGACGTCCGCACGGAGATCGTGTGGATGTGGTCCTGCCCCCGTCGTCTAGTGGCCTAGGACGCCGCCCTCTCAAGGCGGTAACGGCGGTTCGAATCCGCTCGGGGGTACACGCAGCCGCAGGCCTTCAGGTCTGCGGCTCTTGTATTTGCGGCAGGGGCCTTCTCGGTTCGATCGCGGCGAACGCGGCGCGGGTGACGTCCCGTTCCAAGGTGGCCGCCTGGAAACCGTACGTCGGGATCGCGTCCACCTTGATGATCAGACAGAACTGTTCCAGGCTCTCCACGGAGGCGGCCAGTTCGTTGTGTCGGCTTTTCAGGAAGTGAACGGCGGCGCGGTTGGCCAGAGACGTATGCCCGCAGATGAGGAAGACCGGTCGCGAAGCGGGGTCGGGACGGAACTTGGCCACCAACGCGCGTTCCTGCTGGCCGCGTGCGCACCGGAACCTTTCGCCGCCTACCACGAGGGCCAAGCGGTCCACGTCGGCGGAGAAGGGCGTGAGGGTGACACCGGGCAGATGCGCGGCGAGATGACCGCCGGTGCGGGGATTGGAGCCGCCCTCAGGTCCGCCGATGCAGAACTCGGTTCTGGTGCCGTTGCTCTCATGGAACTCGTGTGCCCCGCGGATGACGACCGGGCTGCCCAGCTCCCGCCCGAGCATCGCGATCTCGACCAGGGCGTGGACGTCGTCGTGCGCCGTGCTGCCGGGTTTGTCGGCCTTGTCGTTCATCACCACGACACAGGGCGCGCCCCCTTCGAGGCCGAAGAACACGGCCGTGCGATGCAGCTTCCGCGCCTGCTTCACATGGTTCAGCAGCCAGACGCCCCCGCCGCTCAGGACGCTGGTCACCAGGCCGATCAGGACATTGAGCAGTACTGCGGACATGGGTCCTTCCTCAAGGTCGCTCGCCGATCGAGGCGGCGAGAGGCCGGGGCCCGGTGGAGGTGAAACCAGCTTATTTCACGATCACGCCGTCCCCCAGAGCCTGGATTTCGTTCGCCTCAGGGGTTGAATTTGGAGTGGGGTCCAAGTCCTAGCCTTGTGGTATGAGCGTTGGCCAGGTCGGTGAGGCGTTGACAGTGGGGCAGTTGGCGGCGCGTGCGGGGGTGCGCGCCGACACGGTGCGGTACTACGAGCGGGAAGGGCTGATGCCCGTCCCCGCGCGCACCGGTGGCGAGCATCGGCGCTACGGGCCGCGTGACCTTGACCGGTTGCTGTTCATCCGTGGCGCGCAGCGTCTCGGTCTGCGACTGGTGGAGATCCGTGAGCTGGTGGCCGTCAGGGAGACCGGCGTGTGCGCGTGCGAGCCCGCCGAAGGGCTGCTTCGCCGTCATGTCGACGAGATCGACGCCGAGATGGCGCGGCTGGCGGCGATGCGCGCCGAGCTGGTCGAGATGCTGGCCGGCATGGACGGCCCCGACTGTCCCGGCCCGGTGCCGGGCACCTGGTGCCCGACCGGCCTTCCGGACCCGAGAGGAGGTGAGAGGAAGAATGTGCGAGTGCTGCGAGGACCCGACATGTGACGGCTCGTGCTGCGGCGACTGCTGCTGAGTCGCGTTCGTCGTCCCGCCCCTGGGCGCCCGGGCGGGCGCGGGGAAGCGTCGGTGGTGGCTTGTAGCGTCGGGGTATGGCTTTTCGGTCTGCGTTTCCCATGTTGGCGTGCGATGACCTGCAGCGGTCGCTTGAGTTCTACCGTGACGCGCTCGGTTTCCAGGAGACCTATCGGTTCGAGGAGGGTGGGGTGACGACGTTCGTCGCCCTGCGCCTCGGTGAAGGGTCGCTTATAGGGCTGGGGGTGGTCCCGGAGGGGGGTTCGGGGATTCATGGGCTTGCGCAGCGGCCGATCTCCGGTCGTTTTTTCGAGTTGTGCGTCTACTGTGACGACGTCGACTCCTCGGTCGAGGAACTGGCGGCCCTTGGTCATCCGGTGCTCGTCGCCCCCACCGACACGCCTTGGGGTGAACGCATCGCCTACGTCGCTGACCCTGACGGACATCCGGTGATGGTGACGGCCGAGAAGGCGTAGCCGGAGGGACGGCCCCCGCTCGTCCCTCCGGCAGGGGTGTGTCAGGTTCGGGCGTGGTCGGCCGGGGTGGCGCTCGGCTCGGGTTCGGGGGTCGACAGGCGGCCTGGCCACCAGAAGCGGGGGCCGAGGTCCAGGGCCAGGGCGGGGACGATGACGGAGCGGACGAAGAAGGTGTCCAGGAGCACGCCCAGAGACACCAGGACTCCGAGCTGCACCATCATCGTGATCGGCATGACGCCGAGGACGCCGAACGTCGCGGCGAGGACGAGGCCGGCGCTGGAGATGACGCCGCCGGTGACGCCCAGGCCGCGCAGGACGCCGGTGCGGTGGTCGGCGCGTCCCACCTCCTCGCGGACGCGGGAGACGAGGAACAGGTTGTAGTCCACGCCGAGCGCCACCATGAACAGGAAGCCCATCAGCGCGACCTGGATGTCGAGGGCCGGGAAGTCGAAGGCGTGGCGGAACAGCAACCAGGCCGCGCCGAGGGCCGCGAAGTACGACGCCACCACGGTCGCGATCACCAGGAGTGGCGCGATCAGGGCGCGGAGCAGGGCGATCAGGATGAGCAGGACGACGCCCAGCACCAGCGGGATGACGATCTTGCGATCATGGGCCTGCGCGTCCGCCACGTCGATGCTGCTGGCGGTGCTCGCTCCGATCGTCGCGTCGGGGATCGTTCTGCGTAGTTGGCGAACGGTCAGCTTGGCCGCTGCGCTGTCGGGCGGATCGTCCAGGACGACCTCCACTCGGGTGAGGCCGCCGTCCTTGGAGGGCTGCGGATCCTGGACGCGGGCCACGCCGGGGGCTTCTCGCAGGGCCGTTGTCACGCGCGACGCGTCCGGTGCGTCGGTGATGACCTGGAGGGGGCGGCTCTGGCCGCCGGGGTAGTGCTCCGCGAGGAGGCGTTCACCGATGGTGGAGGAGGGGGTGGTCGTGAGGAAGTTCGCGCGGTCCAGGCCCGTGTTGATACCGAGGGCGGCGGACGCGAGTGCGGCGAGGACGGCGAGGCCGCCGAGCCAGACCAGGCGAGGGCGGGCCGCGACGCGGTGGCCGACGCGGTCCCAGGCGCCACGTGCCGGTGGCGTGTCGCCGGGACGAGGAATGCGCGGCCAGAACACCCAGCGTCCGAAGATGACCAGCAGCGCGGGCAGGAAGGTCATGACGACGACCAGTCCGGCGAGGACGCCGATGGCGCCGATCGGGCCGAGCGCGTAGTTGAAGCCCATGTCGGCGGCCAGGAGGCAGAGCAGGCCGAGGGAGACCGTCGCGGCGGACGCGACGATCGGGGCGGCGGCGCGGCGCAACGCGACTCCCATCGCCCGGTGGCGGTCGGGGTGGCGGCGCAGCTCCTCCCGGTAGCGGGCGAGAAGCAGCAGCGCGTAGTCGGTCGAGATGCCGAACACCAGCGCGTTCAGGATCGCCGCCATGCCGTCCGCCACGTACAGGCCGGCGTGCTCGGCGAGGAGGTAGACGACCGCGTTCGACACCTGGAGCGCGATCGCCGCGCTCGCGATCGGCAGCAGCCACAGGACCGGGCTGCGGTAGGTGAGCAGCAGCACGGCCGTGACGACGAGGATCGTGATGATGAGCAGCGTCTTGTCGACGTTCTCGAAGGCGTCGCCGACGTCGAGCGCGCCGCCGGCGGGACCGGTGAGGCGAATCTCCAGGCCGTCCGGTGCGTTCGCCTGAGACTGGTCGCGGAGCTTCTCGGCCTTGTCGGTGAGGGTGTCGTCGTCCGTCAACGGCACGTGCAGCATGAGCGCCTTCCCGTCGGCGGACGGCTGCGGCGGCGCGATCGGCTTCGTCGCCACGGCGGCGAGGGCGCGGCGGTCGGCCTCCGCCTTCGCCCGGTCGGCGGCGGTGACGCCGGACGGCCGGACGTAGGCGATGATCCCCGGGGCGAGTTCGCCGCCGGGGAAGCGCGGCGCCAGCTCCTCGACCTTCGTGGACTGCGCGCCGCGCGGGAGTTCGGCGGACGCCTTCGCCTCGACGACGTCCGCGAGGCGGCTCGCCGCCGGGACGGCCAGGACCGTGACCGCGACCCAGAACAGCAGGACCGCCCATTTCAACAGGCGGCCCCGTGAGGGCGGCTGTTTGCGTGAGAGCAGCATGAGGTGCTCTCCTTTCCGTGGGGCTCGATGTCGCGTGCGAAACACGCCGGTCGGCGTGGTGATGCGGGCCTCCGCCCGGGCCGCCGAGGGGCAACTCGGCGGCCCGGGCCCTACGGCTCCGGAAAAGCCAGGAACCTGGTGTGGAGGGTGCGCGCGTCCGGCGGCGGATCGTCGTCGGCGCGTTTGTAGCGGTAGAGGAGCGCGATGTACTCCTCGAAGAAGGGACGCACCTGGTCCGGCGTCAACGTGACGGTGGAGAACGAGAACAGCAGCGCGTCCGCCCACGGGCCCAGCCCGTCGCGTGCGCGCTGGAACCGGTCGAGCATGTCGAGCTCGTTCGCGAACTCCAGGCGGGTCAGCTCCTCGACGGCCTCACGCATCTCCGGGGACTGCCGGCTGTACGGCGGGAGACGGCGGTCGCCGGGCACCGCCCGCCACCAGCGTTCCCGCCCACGCGCCAGCTCCGGCGCCTCCTCGACGAACCCGTACTTGGCGAGCTGCCGCAGGTGATAGCTCGTCGAGCCGGTGCTCTGGCCGAGTTCGCGGGCGAGACTCGTGGACGAGACCGGACCGCGCCGCATGATCTCGGCGATCCGTCTCCGGAGTGGGTGCGCCAGAAGGCGCACCTGCTGCGGATCGGTGATCGCCTCGGGCGGCGGTTGTTCCTTCATGTCCGCGACCGTAGGAGTTGCAAAGAGCCTTTGCAAGGGTTCTTGGCAAAGTTCACCGGAGGGGAGGAGCGGCCGCGACCTGAGAGGGAGGCGGCGGCTCACCCTCCTGATCGAGGATCCGGAGGGGTACGTGTCCTTGGCTGACGGGCGCCGCTGTGGTCAACTAAAAGCACTGGGATCCGGGGTGGGAGGCATGATGCGGGATCGCTTGGACGAGGTGTCGCCGGGTGCGTCGCTGGCCGAGAAGGTCGAGTGGCTGATCCGGAACCTGTGGCCCGCCGACGCGGAGCCGCCGCGCAACAACGTGGACGCCGCCGCCGCCATCGCGGCCGCCACCGGCGAGGACATCTCGTCCACCACCGTGTGGAAGCTGCGCACCGGACGGCAGGAGAACCCGCAGCTCAAGACGCTCACCGCGCTCGCCACTTTCTTCGGTGTCCCGATCGGCTTCTTCGGGTTCCCGAGCGAGTCGGACCCGATCGGCGAGGACCTGACGCTCAAGGCACTGCGCCGCGACGTCGAGAACGGCGTCATCCGGCCCGAGGTGCTGCGGGCGCTCGTCGACCTGTCCCCGGAGGCCCGCTGGGTCGTGGACGAGATGATCCTCGGCGCCGCGGCCGCCGACCGGGAACGGCACGGCGGGCACGGGTAGCCCACCGGCGCCCCCATGTTTTGCCGGTGCCTGATCAGGTAGGGGACACGGCGTCAGGGAACCGTACCCGGGAGGGGCAATGGCGCCGTTCGTCGTCGTCCTCTCGGTGGTGGGCCTGGTCGGCGCGCTCATCGCCGCCGTGTACGCGGCGTCCTGGGCGATGGCGCCCCGGGGGCTTCTGGAGGCGGGGCCGTTCCTCTCGGGGGCGCGGCCGGTCGAGCACGCGGTGTCGCGGTACCACGTGCGCTGGTACGCGGTCTCGATGATCTTCCTCGCCTTCGACATGGAGATGATCTTCATGTATCCGTGGGCGCTCGTCGTCGCGTCCGTGGGCGTGAAGGCGGTCGTGGAGATGTTCCTCTTCCTCGGGCTGATCCTGGTCGGCGTCCTGTACGCGTGGCGCGAGGGGGCGCTGCGGTGGGCCTGAGGGCCGCGGCCGCGCGTCCGTTCGTGGTGTCGGCGGCGGACGGGACGGCCGAGCGGCTGCGGGTCGAGGCCGAGCTGCGGCGGCGCGGGTGGCGGGCCGCCTCGTCCCCCACGGAGACGGGGACGCTCGTGGTCTGCGGGAACCCGGGGGCGGAACTGGCGCGGGCCATCGACGTCGTGTGGCGGGACATGCCGGAGCCGCGTGCGCGGATGTCCGCGGACCTCGTGACGGTCGGTGATCATTCGCGGGCCCGGCTGGAGATGGACGAGGTCGGCATGGCCGACCGGGCGGACGATCGGGACGGCCTGCGGCTCGACGTGCTGCATGTCCCGCTCGGGCCCGTGCTGGCCCACTGGCCCGCCGGGCTGCGGGTCGATCTGACCTTGCAGGGTGACGTCGTGCAGGCCGCCGAGGTCGTCGCGGTCGACACGGCGGACGGGACGTTCTGGCACGAGGGCCGGCGGGCGGCCCGCCGCCTCGACGGCGTGGCGCGGTTGCTGCGTGTCGCGGGCTGGGACGCGGCGGGCGAGCGGGCGGCCCTGTTGAGGGACGAGGCGCTGGAGGGCGTCCCGGACGTGGCGCGGCGGTTCCACCGGTTCGCCCGGAGGGTCGGGCGGTCGCGGGTGCTGCGCTGGATGACCCGGAACGCGGCCGACGTCGACGGGTGGTTGCGGGACATCGGAGCCGCGCTCGAAGGACGCCCTGCCGCCGGTCGGCCGAGTGAGCCCTGGCCGGAGGTCTTGGCGGGCCTGCCTCCGCGCCTCGAAGGCGCTGATCTCGGGGAGGCGCGGCTGATCGTCGCCGGTCTCGATCCGGACCTCGGGTCGGCCGATGGTTGAGGTGGTCGTTCTCGGCGGGCTGGCGGTCGCCGCCGCATGTCTGAACGGGGCCTTCGCGGGACGTCCCGCAGAACCGTTCCACGAGGTCGCACGGCTTTTGACCACACAGCGGCGCGTCACGGCCAGGGCCGACCGTCCGCTGACGCGGATCGGGGTCGTGTCGCTGCCGGTGGCTGCGGCGCTCGCGGCGCTGGTGGTGCCGTTCGGTGACCGCGTCGCGGTGGACACGGCGGTCGGCGTCGTCTGGTTCAACGCCATGGAGGTGGTGGCGTGGGCGTCGGTGTGGCTAACCGGATGGGGAGTCAACTCCGCGTACGCCCTCATCGGCGGCTACCGGTTCGTCGCGCAGGGGCTCGCGTACGAGCTGCCGCACATGTTCGCGCTCATCACGGCGGCGCTGGCCGCGCACTCCCTCGACCTGCGGACCATCGGGGACGCGCAGGACGGGCTCTGGTACGCGGTGTGGATGCCGGTCGCGTTCGTCGTGTACCTGCTCTCCGCACTCGCGATGGCGTTCTGGGGGCCGTTCGGTCATCCGGTCGCAGGCGACCTCGCGGGCGGCGCGGCGCTGGAGCTGTCCGGCCCGGACCGGCTCGTCCTCACGGCGGGACGGTACGGGCTGCTGACGGTCTCGGCGGGCGCCGCGGTCCCGCTGTTCCTCGGCGGCGGGTCGGGACCGGTGCTGCCCGGGTGGGCGTGGTCGCTGGTGAAGACCTGCGCCGTCCTGACGTTCCTGGTCTGGACGCGGCGGCGGCTGCCGGTACTGCGCATGGACCGGTTCATGACGGTGGCGTGGACGGTGCTGATCCCCGCCACGCTGCTGCAGATGCTCGTCGTCGGAATCGTCGTGGTCTGAGGGAGGAGCGGGGCCGTGGTGGACGCCGGGTTCTGGGTGCTCGCGGTCGCCGCCGTCGGGTTCGGCGTCGCGGTGTTCGTCGTGGACTCGATGGCGCGGGCGACGTTCGCGCTGCTCGCGTCCTTCCTCTGCGTCGGAGGCGAGCTGCTGCTGGTCGGCCTGAGCTACCTCGGCGTACTGATCGTCCTGATGATGATCATGGAGATGCTGGTGATGGTCGTGTTCATGGTCATGTACATGATGAACCCGGCGGGGCTGATGCCGATGACGATGACGCACAACGCGCGGGGCGCGCTCGCCATCTCCGCCGGCGCGTTCGCCGCGCTTGCGGCGGGGATCTTCGCGGCGCCGTGGCCGGAGCGGGCGGGCCGCCCGCCGCCCGACCCGACGTTCGCGCTCGGAGCCTCGATCATGGGGCCGAAGATGCTGGTCATGATGGTGCTCGGCGTCGCCATCCTGGCCACCATGATCGCGTCCGTGGTGCTCGCGACGAGCCGTGGACGCTATGAGCGGGGCCGCGATGACGCTTGAGACCTTCCTCCTGCTGGGGGCGGCGCTGTTCTGCGTCGGGTTGTTCGGCGCGCTGTCCCAGCAGTCGATCGTGATGCTGATGATGGGCCTCGAACTCATGATCAACGGTGTGGTGGTCGCCGCGGCGGGGTTCTGGCACTGGGTGTCGCCGGGGTCCGCGGACGGTCAGGTCCTGGTGCTCGTGGCCATCACCGTCATGGCGCTGGAGATGGCGATGGGCTTCGCCGTCGTCACCGCGCTGTTCCGGGCGCGGGACGTGGATCTCACGGATGACGCGGGAGATCTCAAGGGATGAGCGCAGCGCTCCGGGGGGTGTGGGGGGTCGTCCCCCCACAGAAGGCAGGGATGATCCCGGGATGGGGGAGCGGGCTGGTGGTGGACGAGTTGTCCGTCTTCCTGCTCGTGACCCTGGCCGTGGTGCTGGTGGCGGTGCTCGCCTATGCCTGGGCGGACGGCTACGGCGTCCGGTTCCACGCGTTGATGCTGCTGTTCGCGGCGGCGATGGCCGTCACGGTCACCGCGTCCGACCTGCTGCTGCTGTTGATGGGCTGGGAGGTCATGGGCGCGATGTCGTACGCGCTCATCGGCTACGTCTGGTCGGACCCGGAACGCGTCCGGTCGGCGGACGTCGCGTTCCTCACGACCCGGGCAGCCGACATGGGCCTCTACGCGGCGGCGGGGTTCGCGGTCGCCGGTGCCCACTCGCTGAAGTTGGACGACCTCGCGACGGCGAACGCCCCTTGGCGGGACCTGATCGCGGCCGGTGTCGTGGTCGCGGCGCTGGGCAAGTCGGCGCAGCTGCCGTTCTCGTTCTGGCTGTCGCGGGCCATGGCGGGCCCGAGCCCGGTGTCGGCGCTGCTGCACTCGGCCGCGATGGTGGTCGCCGGGGCCTACCTGCTGCTGCGCCTGCGTCCGCTGCTGGACGCCACCGGATGGGCCGCCACGACCGTGAGCTGGGCCGGTGCGCTGACCGCGCTGCTGCTCGGCGCGGTCGCGCTCGCGCAGCGGGACCTGAAGCAGCTGCTCGCGGCGTCCACGTGCGCGCAGATCGGCTTCATGGTGCTGGCCGCCGGAGCCGGAGCGGTCGACGGCGGGACGGCGCATCTCATCGCGCACGCCGCGGTGAAGAGCCTGCTGTTCCTGTGCGCGGGTGTGTGGCTGACCAGGCGCGGCACCCACCGAGTGGTCGATGTCGCGTTCGGGATCGGCGCGGTCGCGCTGGCCGGTGTTCCGCCGCTGTCGTTGTGGGTGACCAAGGACGAGGTGCTGGCGGGCGTCGGGTCGTCCGCACTGCTCGCCGTGGGGTTCGCGGCGTCCGTGCTCTCGGCGGCCTACGCCGGTAAGGCGCTGCTGCGGTTGTTCCAGGCGGCCGAGCGGGTCCCGGTTCCGTTGGCGCAGCGGATTCCGCTGGCGGGGCTGGCCGTGGCGGGCGCCGGGCTCGGCGTGCTCGGGCTGCCCGGAATTCTGGGCGAAGCCGGGCCCGTGGCCTGGGAGTCGGCGCTGGCCGGAGCGTTCGCGGTCCTGACGGTGGGGGTCGTGGTGGCCGTGCGCCGGGTTCCGGAGCCGGCGTGGGCCTTGCGGTGGTTCTGGCTGGAGCGGGCGGCGCTGGCAGGAGTGGTCCGACCCGGGTTCGCGGTGGCGCGGGCCCTCGCGCGGTTCGACGATCGGGTGGTCGACGGCGCCGTGGAGGGCGTCGCGCGGGGCGGACGGTGGACGGCCGGGCTCGCCCGCCGCCGCGTCGAGCTTCGTGTCGACGGCCTCGTCGGTGCGGTCGGGCGGGCCGCGCGGGGCCTCGCCGCCCTGGCCCGGCGCCCGCAGACCGGGCAGGTCCATCTGTACTTCGCGCAGGCGGCGGTGGTGCTCGCGGTGCTCGTCCTCGTCGCCGTCCTGGCCGGGTGAGCCCATGCTGACCCTGGTCATCTTCCTGCCGCTGGCCGTCGCGCTCGCGCTGCCGGGCGTGCCGCGCCGCGCCGTCCCATGGACGTGGCTCGGCGTCAGCGTCGTCGAGCTGGCGCTCGTCGCGGCGATGTGGGCCGCGCACGGGACGGGCGGCGGGACGTCGTTCGAGACGGACGCGCGATGGATCCCGTCCGTCCGAGCCGGGTACCACGTGGGTGTGGACGGTCTGTCGCTGCCGCTCCTGGCGCTGACGGCCGTCCTGTTCGCCACGTGCGCGGTGTACTCGCTGCGGAACACGCACCGGGTGCGGGCGTTCGCGATGCTGTTCCTGTTCCTGGAAACGGTCTGCCTCGGGCTGTTCGCGGCGCTCGACCTTCTGCTGTTCTTCGTGTTCTTCGACCTGTCGATCGTCGGCATGTACTTCGTGATCCTGCTGTGGGGACACGAGGACCGGGCCCGCTCGGCGCTGAAGTTCTTCCTCTACACGTTCCTGGGGTCGCTCGTCCTGCTGCTCGGGTTCATCGGTCTCTATCTCGGCGCGGACCCGCACACGTTCGACATGGTCGAACTGACCCGCACCCCGCCGTTCGCCGGGTCTCCCGGGCTCGCCGGGCTGACGCTCCTCGCGGTCGGCGCCGGCCTCGCGATCAAGACGCCGGTCGTGCCGTTCCACACCTGGCTGCCGCCCGCGCACACCGACGCGCCCGCCGCCGGGTCGGCGGTCCTCGCCGGGGTCATGCTGAAGATGGGGACGTACGGGCTCGTGCGGATCGCGATGCCGCTGCTGCCGGACGCCTGGCGCCGCTACGCCCTCGTGATGCTCGTCGTCGGGCTCGTCAGCGTCCTGTACGGGGCCTTCGTCGCGCTCGCGCAGGACAACGTCAAACGGCTCGTCGCGTACACGTCCGTCAACCACATGGGGTACATCGTCCTCGCGCTGGGCGCGGCCGGGTACGCGGCCGGTGACACCGACGCCCGGCGGCTCGCGGTCACGGGAGCGGTCACGCAGATGGTCAGCCACGGCCTCGTCACCGGCGCGCTGTTCCTGCTCTGCGGGGTCCTCCACGACCGGGCCGGGAGCTACGACATCGGACGGTTCGGCGGCGTCGCGCGCCGCGCCCCCGTCTTCGCGGGTCTCGTCGCGGTCGCCGCGTTCGCCTCGCTGGGGCTGCCGGGCCTGTCCGGTTTCATCGCCGAGTTCCAGATCTTCGCCGGAACGATCGGGACCGGCACCGCGGCGACGGCGGTGACCGGTGCGCTCGCCGTCGCGGGGATCCTCGTCACGGCGGCGCTGTTCCTGCGCGTCCTGCACCTGGTGGTGCTCGGACAGCCCGGCGAGCTGACGCCGCGCGTCACCGACGTGCGACGGCCCGAACTGGCGGCGCTCGTCCCGCTGCTCGCGCTGTCCCTGCTGATCGGTGTCGCGCCGCGCGTCCTGCTCGACACGATCGAACCGCTGTCCGCGGCGGTCGTCGCGCTCGTGGGCCGCTGATGAACGAGAACCCCGCCGACCTCGCGCCCGAGCTGTGCGTGCTCATCGCCGCCGTGCTCGGCCTGGTCAACGGGCTTTTCCTGCCGCGGACACGGCAGTGGCGGGTCGCCGTGATCTGCGCGGCCGGGCTCGTCGCAGGGCTGGCCGTAGCGGGCGTCGCCGCGACCCGCCCCGACCTGATGGCGTTCGACGCGTTCGAGATCGACCCGGTCACGCACGTCACCCGGATCGTCGTGTTCGGCTCGACCCTTCTCGTCGTGATCCTCGCCGCCGGGCAGGTGCGCGACCATCCGCGGGAGAGCGAGCATTACACACTGATCCTGCTGTCGGCGCTCGGGACCGTCGCGCTCGGCGCGACGTCCGACCTGCTGGTGCTGGTCGCCGCGTACCTGCTGGCGAGCATCCCCGCGTACGCGCTCGCCGGGTTCGGCAAGGACGCGCCGGGCACCGAGGCCGCGCTGAAGTACTACCTGATGGGCGCGCTGCTCGGCGTGGTGATGCTCGGCGGCGTCACGCTGCTGTTCGGGGTCGGGCGAGGCACGGCGTATCCGATGCTGCGCGAGGGGTTCGCGGACGCGTCGCCGGCGGTCGTCGCGGTCGGCGTCGTCGCGCTGCTGGCCGGGCCGCTGTTCAAGGCGGGCGCCGTCCCGGGGCACTTCTGGGTCCCGGACGTCACGGAGGGCGCGCCCCCGGCCGTCGCCGCCTTCGTCACGACCGTCCCGAAGATCGGCGCGTTCGCCGCCCTGTACCGGTTCGGCGCCGAGACGTCGCCCGGCGGCTGGGCGGTGCTCGTCGCCGTGATCGCCGCCGTCACGATGACGCTGGGCAACCTCGCCGCGTTCGGGCAGGACAACGTCCGGCGGCTGCTGGCGTACTCGACGGTCAGCCAGGCGGGCTACCTGCTCGTCCCGGTCGCCATGGCCGGACGGACGGACCTCGCGGAGCCCGCCGTGCTCTACTACCTCGCCGCCTACGCCGTGACCAACGTGGGCGCCTTCGCCGTCGTGCTCGCCGCCGGACGCGACGATCTCGCCGGATACACGGGCCTGCTGCGCCGCTCGCCGCTGCTCGGGCTCTCCCTGGTCGTCTGCCTGCTCGGCCTCGTCGGAACGCCGCCGACCGCCGTGTTCGTCGGCAAGGTCCTGATGTTCGGCGCCGCGCTGGACGGCGGTCACGCCTGGCTCGCCGTGGTCGCCGCCGTCAACACGGTCGCGAGTGTCTTCTACTATCTGCGCTGGATCATCCCGCTGTTCGGACGGCGAACCGGCCGCCCGGCACCCCGTCCGGCACGCGGCGCCTCGACCGTCGCGGTCGTGGCGGCAGTGCTGTCCGTACTGCTGGGCGTCGGCAGCGGCATCGCTCTCACCGCGTCCTGATCATGTCCCGGTCAGCCGTCGAACCACTCGCCGGTGGAGCGGGTTCGCGGCGGCTCGATCGGCCGTGTCGGCGCGTACGGCGGAGGCGCCGCCTGGGGCACGACCGTGTCCTGCCGGGCCCGGACCCGCTCCTGTAGGGCGGCTTCGATCCGCATCTCGTCCTCGGTCGGCGCCATCGCGATGATGGCCAGCAGGACCACCGACACCACGCCCATCCCGCCGATGAGCGGCATCAGGAAGTCGGTGGCGGTCGCGCCGGCGGGCGTCGCCTGCTCGGTGTGCGCGGTGACCCGCATCGCCGCCATGCCGGTGTAGTGCATGCCGGTCACCGCCACGCCCATGATCAGCGCGGCACCGGCGGTGGCCCACCCGCCGCGGATGTTCAGCGCGAACAGCAGCGCGACGGAGGACGCCACCACCGCGATCAGTACCGACAGCGCCACCAGCACGCTCCGGTAGGAGACGTCTCCGGCCATGTTCATGGCCGCCATGCCCATGTAGTGCATGCTCGCCACGCCGACGCCCATGACGACGCCGCCCACAACGATCTTGATGGGGCCGGTGGAGCCGAAGCCGACGACGAACAGCCCGCTCGCCACCACGACGACGGCGATGGCGCAGCTCAGCAGGGTGAGCGGCACGTTGTACCGGATCTCGGTGCCCGGCACGCTGAAGCCGAGCATCGCGATGAAGTGCATCACCCAGATGCCGGTTCCGCCGATCGCCGTCCCCGCGAGGACGAGCCATGACGCGCGGGAGCCGCCCGACGTGCCCCGAGCCCGTGCCGTGCACAGCAGTCCGAGCAGGGAGCCGATGACGGACATGACGTAGGCCAGTACGGGCGTCAGCAGCCCATAGGAGAAGTGGTGGACCTCTGACATCCGACCCCCCGGCCTTATGCGATGCGGTGCGCGGGATCATATACGACTTAGTCATACAAACCACCAGCATGCTGCCGGAAACGGCCACCGGGTTGCGTCTCAGGAGTGTGCCGTGCGGAGGGTGACGACCGCCGGTTCGCGCAGCCCGAAACGCTCCGCCGCGGAGCCCTGATTGACCGCGAGGCCCAGCTGTCCGGACGAGTCGACCCACAGGAGCGGGTCGCCGGGCGCGACGGCGCCGAACGTCTCCTCGAACGTGACCGGCGAGACGTGGCCGGGACCGGACAACTCCAGCGGGGTCCCGTGCTCCACCGTGCCGAACGCGGCGGCGAGATCGTCGGGGCCCGCGTTCAGGATCAGGCTGCCGAAGCGGTCGGTGTACAGGATCGGCGCGGTCAGCTCGCCGTCGCCCGCCACGGGGGGCGCGACGTTCAGCGGCACGGGATCGACCGGCGCGCCGAGATCGGCCACCGGAACGCCGGTGGCGATGTGGGCGGCGGCGGGGGAGAAGACGTCGCGTCCGTGGAACGACGCCGACACGGAGGGCAGCCGGTACTCCGGATTCTCCAGCACATGCGCCCGGACCACGCCGTCGAGTTCTTCCGCGGCCGGGACCAGAAGACCGTTGTCGGGGCCGACCAGCGCGTCCCCGCGTCCGGTCTCGATCACGATGGGCCGGCGCGGCGTGCCCACCCCAGGGTCGACGATGCCGACGTGCACGCCGACCGGCAGGTACGGCAGCGCCTGCCGGAGCAGCAGCGCGCCCTCGACGACCGCGTACGGGGTGATCTCGTCGGAGAGGACGAGCACCGTGGCGCCCGAGGCGATCGTGTGGACGACTCCCGCGCAGATGCCGGTGTACGCGGAGCCGAAGTCGGTCGCGAAGCTGACGAACGCGCGGCGCTGCGGCATGCGAACGACACTACCGGCGCCGCGCGACCCCGCTGAAGGCGTTCGAACATGGGGGCGGTCGGTACGCCGGACGGGCCGGGGACGACGGCGGTGACACGTTCGCCCCGTTGGGGGCGGTCGCCGTCCCGGGCCTCGGCGGTCTCCTCGGGACGCGGCCGGTAGCCGGTGAACGGGGTGGGACAGGGCGGCGGTGACCTCGCCCGCGGCTCGTATGCTGCGGGAGTGCGCGCCGAAGCCCTTGATCCCGTCCTGCTGCGGACGTTCGTCGCCGTCGCCGACCTCGGCTCGTTCACCGCCGCCGCGGCCGCGGAGGGCTACACGCAGTCGGCCGTGTCGCGGCAGATCGCGGCGCTGGAGGACGTGTGCGGCGTCGAACTGTTCGCCCGTGGCGCGCGGGGCGTCCGCCCGACACCGGCCGGCGAGTCCCTGCTGCCGCACGCCCGCGGCCTCCTCGACCGGCTGGCCGACACCGCCCGCGCGCTCGACGGGCTCCGCAGGCTCGACACCGGCACCCTGCGCCTCGGCGCGTTCCCGACGGCGAACGCCGCGCTGGTCCCGCGCGCCCTCGCCCGATTCCGGGCCCGGCATCCGGGCGTCCGGCCGTTGCTGCGGGAGGGGATGACCGAGCGGTTGCTGCCGATGCTGGAGGGCGGGGAACTCGACATCGCCGTGGTCAGCACGCACAAGCACCCGTCGATCGCCGCCGACGAGCTGGTGACGCTCGCCGACGACGCGCTGCTCGTCGCGCTCCCCAGCACCCACCGGCTCGCGGGCCACGACCGCGTCTCCCTCGCCGATCTGGCGGACGAGCCGTGGATCGTCGCCGACAACCCCGAGGCGATCGCCACCATGCGGGCCCGCTGCGAGAGCGCCGGGTTCGTGCCGCAGACGCCGCTGCGGGCCGCCGAGTGGATCTCCAAGCTGGGGCTGGTCGCGGAGGGGTTCGGCGTCGCGCTCGTGCCGGCGCTGGCGGCCACGGCCATGGCGCGGGACGGTGTCGTCCTGCGCGGCGTGGCCCCCGACCAGCCGCGCAGGACCGTCTACGCCGCCATGGGACGGCACGCCCGCAGGTCCCCGGCCGTCACCGCGTTCCTGACGGATCTGCGTGACGTGGCCGAAGAACTCCGTCCCCGGCCGCCCGCCTAGCTGCCGGGGACGGCGACCAGCTCCACCTCCAGCAGGGCGTCCGGGTGGAACAGCCGCGACACCTCGACGGCCGTGCTCACCGGGCGGTTGTCCTTCAGGAACGGCTTGCGGGCCTCCGCGTACTCGGGCAGCAGGTCCATGTCGGTGAGGAACGTCTGCACCTTGACGACGTCGGCGAAACCGGCGCCGTGCGCCGCGAGGATCTTCTCGATGTAGCCGAAGGTGACCTCGGTCTGGCGCGCCATGTCGCCCGGCGCGTCGATGTTCCCGTTCTCGTCCAGGGCGACCTGGCCCGACACGAACAGGAGCGGTCCCGCCGTCACCAGCGCGGTGTGGGAGTAGACGGGCCGCGGCGGCGGGGGGACGGTCTCGGGGTTGCCGAAAGTGACGCGCATCCTTGGATTCCTCCTGACAGGGCCTGCATTGGCTGGCGTGACGAAACGCTATGCGGCGACCGTGCCATGACACCAGCGAAGACTACGCATGGCAGCCATGCGTCCATGACATGACTGTGATCTACGCGGCGCGGAGGGAACGGCCGGCCCGCCCGTAGGGGACGCGCAGGTCAGGACTTGCCGAAGCGGCGGGACGAGGCGTCCTCCTGCGCCAACCGGTGCAGGGCCGTCAGGACCTGCTCGTACAGGACGGTCGAGACCAGCAGCGAGTGGACCGTTCTGGCGCGCGGCGTCCCGGCGGCGACCCGGCCGATCTCGTGGTCGGCCACCTCGGTCGCCGCCTTCACGTAGGGCCGCAGGTCGCGCAGGGTGATCGGGAAGCCGAGGCGGCGCAACGCCACGAACGTGTGCGCGAGCAGGTCGCGGGCGGGCGCGCGGTCGCCGACGTCCCAGCCGAGTTCGCGGACGAGGGCGTCCACGTCCTCGCGGGCGGCCCGCCAGTGGGGGTCGTGCGGCGCGGCGACGTGCGGGCCGATCGCGTGCTGCGTGGTGGCGAACAGCGCGTGCAGGCTGACCCGGTCGTCCTCGATGGCGGCGATGATCTGTTGGATGGCCGACACGGGCAGGTCGCCGACCTCGCGGAGGGCGCTGATGAGCCGGAGCCGCTCCAGATGGCGCCCGTCGTACTCGGACCGTGTCGCGCTGACCGCCGAGCCCTTGGGGAGCAGGCCCTCGCGGATATAGAACTTGATCGTCTGGACCGTCAGGCCGCTCCGATCACTGAGTTCGGAGATCTGCACCGTCGCACCCCCTTTACCGTTGGTTAACGGTATCCGGGGGGACCGATTAGATACCGGCACTATCCAAAGGGTGTCCGAGTTATGGGGGTAAGGGGGGACCAGTAGGGCGCGGGTCCGGGTCAGGACGCGGTCCGGCGCATTCCCTCGGTGATCTTTTCGGCGGCCGCCGCGACCGGTCCGGCGTGCAGGCGGCCGGGGGAGCGGGTCAGCCGTTCCAGCGGTCCGGACACCGAGACGGCGGCGATCACCCGTCCGCCCGCGCCGCGGACCGGGGCGGAGACCGAGCCGACGCCCTGCTCCCGCTCGCCGACGCTCTGCGCCCAGCCGCGGCGGCGCACCGACGCCAGGGTGGCGGCCTCGAACTTGGCGCCGCGCAGCCCGCGGTGCAGCCGGTCCGGCTCCTCCCAGGCCAGCAGGATCTGCGCGGCCGAACCCGCCGTCATCGGGAGCGCCGCGCCGACCGGGATGGTGTCGCGCAGGCCGCTGGCGCGCTCCGCCGCCGCCACGCACACCCGCACGTCGCCCTGGCGGCGGAACAGCGAGGCGCTCTCGCCGGTGTGGTCGCGGAGCTGGGCGAGGATGGGCTGCGCGATCGCGAGGAGACGGTCCTCGCCGGCCGCGATGGCGAGTTCGGCGAGCCGCGGGCCGAGAATGAACCGCCCCTGCGTGTCGCGGTGGACGAGGCGGTGGTGTTCCAGCGCGACGGCCAGCCGGTGCGCCGTGGGACGGGCCAGACCGGTCGCCTGGACGAGCTGCGCGAGCGAAGCCGGACCGGCCTCCAGGGCGTTCAGAACAAGAACGGCTTTGTCAAGTACGCCGACTCCGCTAGAGTTGTCCATGTCTTGATATTGCCGTCTCGGATTTTGAGATGCAAGTCGGGTCCGAACAGAGCCGTCCAACATACGAGGTGGGAGTGATGGGCCGAACACTGGCCGAGAAGGTGTACGACGCGCACGTGGTCCGGCGTGCCGAGGGTGAGCCGGACCTGCTCTACATCGATCTCCACCTCGTCCACGAGGTCACCAGCCCCCAGGCGTTCGACGGGCTGCGCATGGCGGGCCGTCCCGTCCGCCGTCCCGACCTGACCATCGCCACCGAGGACCACAACGTCCCGACCACGGACCTGCTCAAGCCCATCGCCGACCCGGTGTCGCGCACCCAGGTCGAGACCCTGCGCAAGAACTGCTCCGACTTCGGGATCCGCCTGCACCCGATGGGCGACGACGGGCAGGGCATCGTCCACGTCATCGGGCCGCAGCTCGGCCTGACCCAGCCCGGCATGACGGTCGTGTGCGGCGACTCGCACACCTCCACGCACGGCGCGTTCGGCGCGCTCGCGTTCGGCATCGGCACCAGTGAGGTCGAGCACGTCCTCGCCACGCAGACGCTGCCGCAGACGAAGCCGAAGACGATGGCCGTCACCGTCGAGGGCGCGCTGCCCGAGGGCGTCACCGCCAAGGACCTCATCCTCGCGGTGATCGCTCGGATCGGCACCGGCGGCGGGCAGGGCCACATCATCGAGTACCGGGGTGAGGCCGTCCGGTCACTTTCGATGGAGGGCCGCATGACGGTCTGCAACATGTCCATCGAGGCCGGGGCCCGCGCCGGGATGATCGCCCCGGACGAGACCACGTTCGCCTACCTCAAGGGGCGCCCGCACGCCCCGTCCGGGGCCGACTGGGACCGTGCCGTCGAGTACTGGACGTCCCTGCGCACCGACGACGACGCGGTCTTCGACAAGGAGGTCGTGATCGACGCGGCCGAGCTGACCCCGTTCGTCACCTGGGGCACCAACCCGGGCCAGGGCCTGCCGCTCGGCGACTCCGTGCCCGACCCCGCGTCCTTCGACGACCCGGTCGAGCGGCAGAGCGCCGAACGCGCCCTGGAGTACATGGGCCTCACCGCCGGGACGCCGCTGCGCGACATCGCGGTCGACACCGTCTTCGTCGGCTCCTGCACCAACGGCCGCATCGAGGACCTGCGCGCCGTCGCCGGGGTCCTGCGCGACCGGAAGGTCGCGGACGGTGTCCGGATGCTGGTCGTGCCCGGCTCCATGAAGGTCAAGAAGCAGGCCGAGGAGGAGGGGCTGGACGAGGTCATCTCCGCCGCCGGGGCCGAGTGGCGGGAGGCGGGCTGCTCCATGTGCCTGGCGATGAACCCCGACAAGCTCACGCCCGGCGAGCGCAGCGCGTCCACGTCCAACCGCAACTTCGAGGGCAGGCAGGGCCCCGGCGGCCGCACCCACCTGGTGTCGCCCGCCGTCGCCGCCGCCACCGCAGTCACCGGCCGCCTCGCCGCCCCCGCCGACCTGTAAGGAAAGTCATGGAAGCGTTCACCACCTACACCGGGCGCGCCGTGCCGCTGCGCCGCAGCAACGTCGACACCGACCAGATCATCCCCGCCGTCTGGCTGAAGCAGGTCAGCCGCACCGGGTTCGACAAGGGCCTGTTCTCCGCCTGGCGAGAGGACCCCGAGTTCGTCCTGAACCAGCCGCGGTACGACGGCGCGGGCATCCTCGTAGCCGGGCCCGACTTCGGCACCGGATCGTCCCGCGAGCACGCCGTGTGGGCCCTCCAGCAGTACGGCTTCCGGGTCGTCATCGCGCCGCGCTTCGGGGACATCTTCCGCAACAACTCCACGAAGATGGGCCTGCTGCCCGTCGTCATCCCCGGGGAGCAGGTCGACGAGCTCCAGACGCGGATCGAGAAGGACCCCACGCTGGAGATCACCGTCGATCTGGCGAGCCGCGAGGTCCGCTGGGACGGCGGCACCGCCTCGTTCGAGATCGACGACTACACGCGCTGGCGTCTCATGGAGGGCCTGGACGACATCGGCCTCACCCTCCGGCACGCCGACGCCGTCAGCGAGTACGAGGCCGCCCGCCGCGACTGGCTGCCCACGACGGTGTAAGGCCCGCCGGTTCGGCGGGGAAGACCGGTCTATCCCGTACCCGGGTGGACGCCTTGGAACGGTCGGCGGGGACAATCGCGTTAGTGCGAAGACCCGTTCGACCGTTCGGAGGCATGCCTTGGCCATGGTCCAGTGGACCGGCCCGGAGTGGGACGACCCCGCGTTGACCCAGCTCGCACGGCAGTTGCGTGACGCCCATCGGGCCGTCGCGCCGCTGCCGCCGTCGACCCGGCGGCGGCTCATCCGCCAGCTCCTGGCGATCACCGATCTGGCGAAACGGGACCCGGAACTGGCCGCCCGCAGGTTGGAAGCCTTCCTCGCCGATTTCTCCGAGACGCCCGACGTCGGTTAGCGTGCGCAGTGGCCGGATCAGGTCCGGTCACCCGTCGAGACGGGGGCGAGGCCGACAAAACGCCAGCGACACGCCAACTCGTGCGTGCAGGTGATTGTGTCCACGCTGAGGGTCCCTTAGTTTCGTTCGGGCAAGGGGGGAACTAGAGGAGTAACCCATGAACAAGCGTGAGCTGGTCGACGCCATCTCTGACCGGCTGGGCAGCAAGAAGGCCGCAGCCGAGGCCGTCGACGCCATCCTGGACGCGATCCAGAACGCCGTCGCCAAGGGCGACAAGGTCGCGATCACCGGGTTCGGTTCGTTCGAGAAGGCCGACCGGCCTGCCCGCACGGCCCGCAACCCCGCAACGGGCAAGACCATCGAGGTTCCCGCGACCTCGGTGCCGAAGTTCAAGGCGGGCGCGGACTTCAAGAACCTGGTGGCCGGCAAGAAGTAGCCTCACCACGAACAGCGCCCGGACCCGGCGACTCGGGTCCGGGCGCTGTTCGCGTCGGCACGCTCGCCGTGTCGGTACGTTCGCTGGGCCGATATGTTCGCTGGGCCGGTATGTTCGCGGACGCTCAGGACGGCCGCTGCGGGTCGGGCAGCGGGAACGTCGAGAGCGTCACCACCGAGATCCGGTCGCCGTCCAGAGCGAGGTTCACCCGCTGCCCGAACCGCAGCAGCCGCAGCCCCCCGGCCGCGAACGCCTCGGCGTCGAAGGGCAGCTCCGTTCCGTCGTCGAGCAGCACGCTGCCCGCGCGGGTCGCCGCGTCGAACTCCTTGACCGTCGCCTGCATACCCGAACTCTAGGCGAGCGCGGGCAGCCGGGTCGCGACGGCGGCGGTGCGGGGTCCGGTGCCCAGCGCGAGGGCCGTTCGGAGGTCGTCGAGGGTGTCGACGTCCCGCCGGACGGAGTCGGTCCCGGGGAGCAGCAGCTCACGGGCGCCACGGGCCCGGTGGGCGGCCCGGGAGTCGGGGCCGAACGCCGGGGCGAACGGGACGCCCGGACGGGCCGTGTACAGGGTCGTCCCGGTGCCCGCCGCGTCCGGGACGAACGCCTCGGGCGACGCGGCGGCCGCGTCGAGGACCCGGGCGAGTTCAAGAGGACGCAAAGCGGGCAAATCGGCTGAAAGTGCGCCCACGCCCATGTCGGCGGCGAATTCACGGCTTCGGCCGGCGCCGTAGACCAGGGCCGGGTTCAGTCCCGCGTCCGGGACGTCGGGCACGACCCGGGCGCCGAGCGCGGCCAGGTCGGCGGCGGGAAGGGGGTCGTCGGTGACGACGATCACGGTGCGAACCCGGTCACAGCGCAACGCGGCGGCGACCGTGTCGGTCGCCACCGCGAGCGCGAGCGACTCGCGGTGCGGGCCCGCGTGCGGTGACATGCGGGACTTCGCCCGGGCCAGCGGCTTGACCGGCACGACGAGCGACCAGGAGACGTGCTCTGCGGTAGACATGGCAACTCGACACTATGCGCACGCAACCGCGACACTTGGGGACACCTTGCGTTCACCCAGGGGAAAGGGCGGGGGGAGACCGGCATGAGCGAAGCGAACCGGGGGCCGGGGGGAGGCCCGCAGGGCGCCCGCACGGGCCACGGTCATTCGCCGGGCTGGCGGAGGTTCACGACCGTCGTCCTTCGCCCGCTCCTGTCCGGCCTGCTGAAACGCGACTGGCGCGGCGGCGAGAACGTCCCCGCGGAGGGCGGCGTCATCATCGCCGCGAACCACATCTCCGAGGCCGACCCGCTCGCGCTCGCCCATTTCGTGTGTGAGTCCGGCCGCTATCCGGTCTTCCTGGCCAAGTCGACGCTCTTCCAGGCCAGGTTCGTCGGGAGGGTGGTGCGCGGCACCGGCCAGATCCCCGTCCACCGCGACAGCGCCGACGCGGCCCTCGCCCTGGACGACGCGGAGCGGGCCCTCCTGGACGGCGAATGCCTGATCTTCTACCCGGAGGGCAGTTGCACCCGCGACCCCGAGCTGTGGCCCATGACCGGGCAGACGGGCGTGGCGCGGATGGCGTTGAAGACCGGCGCGAAGGTCGTCCCGGTCGCGAACTGGGGGGCGCACGAGCTGATGCCGTACCGCAAGGGCGAGGCGACGGGCCTCGCGGGCACCCTGAAGAGGGGGTTCCATCCGTTCCCGCGCAAGACGATGAGGGTGGCCGCCGGGCCGCCCGTCGACCTGTCGAGGTACGCGGGCCGCCCGCTCGGCCGGGAGACCCTGCGCTCCGCCACCGACGACATCATGGCCGCGATCACCGGCCTGCTCGCGGACCTGCGCGGCCAGGAGCCGCCGAGGGAACGGTACGACCACCACCGCGTCCTGGAGGAGCGCCGCCGCGCCGCCTCGGCCCCGGCGGAGGCCCGAACCACGGCCCGCGAACCGAAGGCGGACGGCTCGTGACGTACCGCACCGCGGTGATGGGTGCCGGGTCCTGGGGGACGACGTTCAGCAGACTGCTGCACGACGCCGGCGGCGACGTCGTCCTGTGGGGCCGCCGCCCCGAGATCGTCGAGGCGGTCAACGAGCGGCACGAGAATCCCGACTACCTGCCCGGCGTCCCCCTGCCCGACGGGCTCCGCGCGACCCTGGACCCGGCCGAGGCGCTCAAGGGCGCCGACTTCGTCGCGCTGGCCGTCCCGGCGCAGACCCTCCGGACGAACCTCGCCGCGTGGGTGCCGCTGCTGCCGCCGGACGCGGTGCTCGTCAGCCTGATGAAGGGCGTGGAACTCGGCACGTCCCGGCGGATGTCGGAGGTCGTCCGGGAGGTCGCGGACGTCCCCGAGGGCCGCGTCGGCGTGTTCTGCGGGCCGAACCTCGCCCGCGAGATCGCGGGCGGGGAGCCCGGCGCGGCCGTCGCGGCCTGCGCGGACGAGAACGCCGCGCGGCGCCTCCAGGCCGCGACGATGACGCCGTACTTCCGCGTCTACACGTCCACCGACGTCGTCGGCTGCGAGCTCGGCGGCGCGGTGAAGAACATCGTCGCGCTGTGCGTCGGCATGGCCGTCGGGCTCGGGTTCGGCGCCAGCACCCAGGCGCTGCTGATGACCCGCGGGCTCGCCGAGATCGCCCGGCTCGGCGCCGCGCTCGGCGCCGACGAGCACACCTTCGCCGGGCTCGCCGGGATGGGCGACCTCGTCGGGACGTGCATGTCGCCGCTGTCGCGCAACCGGACGTTCGGCGAGAACCTCGGCCGCGGCATGACGCTGGAGGAGGTCATCGCCGTCACCAGGCAGACCGCCGAGGGCGTCAAGTCGTCCGAGGCGGTGCTGGAACTGGCCCGCAAGCACAACGTCGAAATGCCGATCACCGAGGCGGTCGCCGCCGTCCTGCACCACGGCATGCCCCTCAAGGAGGCGGCCATCTCGCTGATCTCCCGTTCCCCGAAGCCCGAGCGGTACGGGGTATGAACATGATCATCGTGCCCGGTCGTTCGTGGCCGACCCGGGCTGATCGACGGTAGGGTCGGGCCTCATGTCCCAGGCATCAAAGATCCGCGTGGCGGTGGTCTTCGGCGGACGCAGCTCCGAGCACGCGATCTCCTGCGTCACCGCGGGGGCCGTGATGGCCGCCATCGACCGGGACCGGTACGAGGTCGTGCCGATCGGCATCGCCCGCGACGGCCGCTGGGTGCTGCCGCCCGCCGATCTGCGGCTCGTCATCGAGGACGGCCGCCTGCCGGAGGTCACCGGCTCCGGCGGCGTCCTCGCGCTGCCGTTCGACCCCGACAGCCGCGGTCTGCTGGTCGTCGAGCAGGGCACGGTCCCCGAGCGGCTCGGCGACGTCGACGTGGTGCTGCCGCTGCTGCACGGACCGTACGGCGAGGACGGCACCCTCCAGGGGCTGCTCGACCTCGCGGGCGTCCGGTATGTCGGGGCCGGGGTGCTGGCCAGCGCGGTCGGCATGGACAAGGAGTTCATGAAGCTCTTGTGGCAGGCGCGCGGCCTGCCCGTCGGCCCCTATGTCGTGGTCGGGGACCGGGAGTGGCGGCGCGAACGCAAGCGCAAGATCGACGAGATCAAGGAGCTGGGCCTGGCGTCCGGCCGCGCCGTGTTCGTCAAGCCGGCCCGCGCCGGGTCGAGCATGGGCATCAGCCGCGTCACCGACGAGACCGACCTGGACGCCGCCGTGGAGCAGGCCAGGGAGCACGACCCGAAGGTCATCGTGGAGGCCGCCGTCGAGGGCCGCGAGATCGAGTGCGGGGTGCTCCAGGGCGTGGACGACGGTCCCGCCGAGGCGAGCCTGCCCGCCGAGGTGCTGATGGCGGGCGGCCACGACTTCTACGACTTCGAGACCAAGTACCTCGACGGCACCACCAGCATGGCGATCCCGCCGGATCTGCCGCCCGCCGCGATCGAGGAGATCCGCCGCATCGCCGTCCAGGCGTTCGACGCGCTCGACTGCGAGGGCCTCGCCCGCGTCGACTTCTTCCTCACCCCGGACGGACGCTGGATCCTCAACGAGATCAACACGATGCCGGGGTTCACTCCGGCGTCGGCGTTCCCGCAGATGTGGGCGGCGACCGGGCTCGACTACCCGGCGCTCGTCGACCGGCTCATCCAGACCGCGCTGCGGCGCTCCACCGGCCTGCGCTAACCGAACGGCAGCCACGCCGTGTTCGCCAGCGTGGCGGCGTCGGTGGCTCGGGCGCCGTCCATGGAGAACGTCCAGAGGGTGTCGCCGACGACGAGTGAGCGCCGCACGCCGCCGCCGTAGGTCCCGCTGGGATGCCTGATGGTTCCGGCCTTGGTGATGGACGTCCCGGAGACCTTGAGGGCGAGCGCCTCGCTCATCCCGCCGTCGGGACGCGTCACCGGGATCACCGTCAGACCCGACCGCGGCCAGTACAGGAACGCGTGCGCCTCGAACTCCGCCTGCGACGACGCCCCCTCCAGTTGGTAGGAGGCGACCCTGCGGGGCTGGGCACCGGAGACGTCGAACAGCGAGACCTGAAGGCCGCGCGTCCGGCCGGTGGTGTCGGCGTCCTGTCCGATGCCGAGGAGCTTGCCGTCGGCCGTGGGGTGCAGATACGCCGAGTAGCCCGTGATCTTCAGTTCGCCTGTGAGGCGCGGACGGCGGGGGTCGTTGAGGTCGAGCACGTAGAGGGGGTCGACCTGCCGGAACGTCACCACGTACGCGGTGGCCCCGATGAACCGCACGGAATAGATCCGCTCGCCCTTGCCGAGGCCGTCGACGCGGCCGATCTCGGTGAGCCGGTCGCCGTCCTGCGCGAGGACGTGCACCGAACTCTCCGACCGCCCGCGTCCGGGATCGAACCGGCCGACCGTCGTGGCCAGACGCAGATTCCCGGCATGCTCCGACATGGAGTACTGGTTGAGCAGGTCGCCCTTCACCGAACCCGCCGCCACGTAGCGGGGCCTTCCCTGGCGGCCGACGTCGAACTTGTACACGTCCGTACCCTGCGCAGGGGCCTTGCTCCGCGTGAGCGGATGCGGGGGAGTGCCGGTGACGTAAAGGCTCTTCCCGTTGCCGTAGACGGTCGACCCGTCGGCCGCGACGGCGATCGCCTGCGGGTCGCCGAGCCCTTGCGACAGGTCGAACGTCAGCACGCTCAGCATCGTCGAGCCCGTGTACGAGGCCGGGCGGCTCACCTGGTCGCACGGCGGCGCGTACGTCTTCGCGGCGCCGCCGGCCTCCACCCTGAACTTCGGAAGCCAGGCGTCGAGGGGCGCTTTCAACGCGGCCGCCCGGTTCGCCGCGACGGCCTCCTGCTCGCCCGCCCGACGATGCCCCGGGAATTCGATCTTCGGCCGGTTCCGCATCACGACCCGGACGGTGGCGCCGCTCTGCCGGGCGTCGAGATAGCCCGCCTCGGTCGTCATGGTCCCGACGACCTCGGGCGCGGCGGACAGGTCGACCAGCGTCAGCCGTGTCATGGACGAGACGGGCTTGGGCAGGAGGCCGTCCCGGCTCGGCGGCACCGGGCGGGGGTAGGAGATCATCGACGACCCCTCGTGCAGCACCAGCACACGGTCACCGCTGAGCAGCATCTGTCCGGTGCCGTGATGGCCGGGCAGCTTCAGCCTGTGCACGACCTTGCGCGTGGCCGGGTCGATGACACGGAGTCCGCCGTCGGTGAGCGCCACGATCCTGCGGCCGTCGGTCTTGACGAGATCGGGCTCGTCCGCGTCCGCCTCGTGCGCGTTGGTCCTGGAGTGCGCGGGCGGCGCGTCGGGGGCCTGCGCGGCGGCGTGCGGCCCCCGTTTGGCCATGCCGCTCTCCGGCGACCCCGGCATCATGGGGCCGTCGTCCAGCCCGTAGGGGCCGACCTTCTCCGCCGTCGCCCGGCGCAGACCGTCCAGAAGAGCGCCGCAACTGTCGTAGGACACGAGCCGCATCGGCGGCGCGGGCCGTGGCGGGTCACCGTCGCCCGACGGACCGCCACACCCCCCGGCCAGCAACACCATCGTCCCGACCGAGGCAAGAACACGACCACGCATGGACTTTGGACGCCCGGACGATCCATCCGGTTCCGCGGTGACGCGGACTCGTCCGAGGTGGTTCTTCCGTGCCGGGACTGGCCGAATATGCCACGCTTGGTGGCTGAAAACCCCACTCTGAGGAGAACATCCCTTGGCGCATGGTGACCTGCCGGAGCGCATCGGCCCCTACCGGGTCGTGGATCGGCTCGGCGAAGGCGGGATGGGCACGGTGTACGCCGGGCTGGACGCGTCAGGGCGCAAGGTCGCCATCAAGGTGATCAGGCGCGAGTTCGCCGCCGACCGGCAGTACCGCGCACGGTTCGAGGCGGAGGTCGCGGCGGCGCAGCGGGTCCGGCCGTTCTGTACCGCGCCCGTCCTGGACGCGGGGCCCGCCGCCGACCCGCCCTACCTCGTCACCGAGTTCGTGAACGGCCCGAGCCTCGACGCGGCGGTCGCCAAGGACGGCCCGTTGCGCGGCGCCGACCTGGAGGCCGTCGCGGTCGGGATCGCCACCGCGCTGACCGCGATCCACGACGCCGGGGTCGTGCACCGCGATCTGAAACCCGCCAACGTGCTGCTGTCCACGTTCGGCCCGCGGGTCATCGACTTCGGCATCGCCCGCTCTCTGGACGGGACGCGCCTCACCGCGACCGGCGGCATCATCGGCACACCGGCGTTCATGGCCCCCGAGCAACTCGACGGCCGGGGCGCCACCCCCGCGTCCGACGTGTTCGCCTGGGGCGCGACCGTGGCGTTCGCCGCACGCGGCGGGCGGTGCTTCGACGGCGACTCGATTCCCGCGATCATCCACCAGATCATCAGCGAGGAACCGGACCTCAGCGGCCTGGACGGCTCGCTCCTCGACGCCGTCCGCGCGGCGCTCGCCAAGGACCCGGCGCGGCGCCCGTCCGCCCAGGCGCTGCTGGACGGGCTCATCTCCAGCGGCGTCCGGGAGGCCCCGACACAACCTCCGACACAACGCCCGGCACAACCTACGGCGCAGCGGGCCACGCGGTCCCCGGCACAGTCGGCCACGCCGCCGCCCGCGCTCGCCATGGGGGAGGCGGAGGCGCTGGTCGAACGGCAGTACCGGCAGGCCGCCCAGGCCGGTGACCCCGCCGCCATGCGCAACCTCGCCATGCTGCTGCACGGCCAGGGGCGCACGGCCGAGGCGGAGACGTGGAAGCGCTACGCCGACGCGGTCGCCGCACGCGGCGCCGCGTACCAGCAGCCCACGGGGTACACGCCGCACCAGTACCAGGCGCCGCAGGCCCCCGCCAAGCGACCGGTCAACAGCCTCGCGATCTACGCGGTCTCGATGGGCGCGGTCGGGCTTCTCACCTGCGGGCTGCCGTCCATTCCGGCGATCATCGCCGGGCATATGGCGTGGGCGCGGCTGCGGCGTTCCGGGGAGCGCGGGCTGGGCCTCGCGGTGACGGGGATCGCGCTCGGCTGGGTCATGGTCGCGTTCTGGGCGCTCGTCGCGTTCGGCTCCGCCCTGCCGGACCAACCCTGACGCGGAAAACGCGTTGCGGCGGGTTCGGCGACGGTGGCACCGTAGAGGACGTCAGCCCGTCCGAGACACGAGGCTTCCGAGAGGAGGACCGGCCATGGCTTTGGAGCAGTACCGCCTACGACTGCCCTCGGCGTCGCACGCCCGCCCCGGCCGGTATCCCGTCTCCTGACGATTCTCCGGCCGAGCCGCCGCGAGTGACGCCGCCCTCGCGAGATGTCATGCGGCTCTACTCCAATGGCAGAGAGGCCACTTTCAGGAAGTGGATGTTCCGGGTTCGAATCCCGGGAGCCGTACGCACGCCTCCGTAGTCCAACGGCAGAGACGGCAGCATGAGGTGCTGTGCGCTGGGGGTTCGAATCCCTCCGGAGGTACGACGCGGCCGGGAGGCCGCCGTTCGAGGGGCGGCGTCGACGTTCGGAGAGTCGAGCCTGGCTGTAACCCAGGTGTCGCCGACTGAGTGGGTTCGAATCCCACCCGCCCCACCGAACACCGCGCGTCGCGACCCGCCGCCATGACCCGCCGCCGTGACCGCGATCAGATCTGGCCTTCGGGTTTCGGGGGGATCGTCGCCTGGATCAGCGGGCCGAGTTCGATCAACACGTCCCCGGCCGGGTTGTACTTGGGCGGCACCGTCACCTCGACATAGGCCTGCCGCGACACGGCGACGAAGGTGACCGGCCGGTCGGCGGGATGGCCGAACCAGTTGACCCCGTTGATCTCCACCAGGTCGGACATCGGCCTCAGCGACGGGGGACGGGGGACGCCGCAGCGCAGCGCGATCGGGGGCGATCCCCAGGCGGCGGTGAGGGGCGTCTCCGGCGTGGTGTCGCGGCGCTGCTGTCCGTGCACCTTCTCGGGGAGCCGCAGCCCCTGGCACAGGCGCCGCACGGCCGCGTCCGGCTTCGGGACGGGCACCTGGACGGCGCCGTCGCCGCACCCGGCGAGCAGCGGGACGAGTCCCGCGGCGAGGACCGCGACGAACCGCTTAGATGTGAACAATCGGGCAGGTGAGGGTCCGGGTGATGCCATCGACCGTCTGGATCTGGGCGACGACGAGCTTGCCGAGCTCGTCGACATTGCGCGCCTCCGCTCGGACGATCACGTCGTAGGGGCCGGTGACGTCCTCCGCCAGAGTGACGCCCGTGATGCCGGAGATATGGCTTGCCACCTCGGCGGCCTTGCCGACTTCGGTCTGGATGAGGATGTAGGCCTGCACCATCACGTCCTCCCCGGGCGGAGAATCAACCGTCGGACGGTTCACCGTATCGTGTTACGCGCCGCCACGGGTGTCCGGGGGGTGCACGTGCCGCGATCAGTCGCATACGGAACGATCTAAACGCGGGGGGCGGATGGGAACGATCGGCGAACTGGGCGAGTTCGCGCTGATCGCCCGGCTGACGCGGCGGCTCGCACCGGGACCGGACGTGCGGCTCGGCCCCGGCGACGACGCCGCCGTGATCGCCGCCCCGGACGGACGCGTCGTGGCCACCACCGACCTGCTCGTGGAGGGCCGCCATTTCCGCCTCGACTGGTCGGGCCCCTACGACATCGGGCGCAAGGCCGCCGCGCAGAACCTCGCCGACGTCGTCGCGATGGGCGCCCGCCCCACGGCCCTCCTGGTGGGCTTCGCGGCCCCGCCCGGCACCGACTCGGACTGGGCCGAACGGCTCTACGACGGCCTCGCGGACGAGTGCCGCGCGGCGGGCGCGTCCGTCGCGGGCGGCGACGTCGTCGCCGCGCCCGCCGTCACGCTCGCGGTCACCGCGCTCGGCGACCTCGGCGGCGCGGCTCCGCTCACCCGGTCCGGGGCGCGTCCCGGCGACGTCGTCGCGGTCCGCGGACGGCTCGGCCACGCCGCCGCCGGGCTGGCGCTGCTCACCGGGGGCCGCGCCGGGCCCGCCGAGCTGATCGCGGCGCATCGCCGTCCCGAACCGCCGTACCGGGCGGGGGAGGAGGCCCGTTCGCACGGCGCCACCGCGCTGCTGGACGTGAGCGACGGGCTCGTCCAGGACCTCGGACACATCGCGGACGCGAGCGGCGTCCGCATCGAGGTCGAGTCCTCCCGCGTGCCCGTCCCGGAGATCCTCGGACCGGACGGGTTGCGGCACGCCCTCACCGGAGGGGAGGACCACGCGTTCGCCGCGACGTTCCCCCCGGACACCGTTCCGCCCCCGTCCTGGACCGTCATCGGGACCGTGGCCGAAGGGGCGGGCGTGGTCGTGGACGGACGCGAGCCACCGACCGGCGCCTGGGACCATTTCCCGACGTGAGGCGGTATTCGCTCAACCTCCTCACCCCGACCAGTTGACGAGTCTTGTAGGCATGGTTGGTACGGGTTTGGTATACATCCTGTGATCGAAGAGGAATGGGATGGGACGACACACCAGGCGCGAACGACCGGACGACGGACCCGTACCGGATCGCGGCGCGACCTACGGGTCGTTCTACGACGCTCTCCCGGACCCCACCTTCGACGATTTCTCCGGACCGACCGACGACCGCGTCTACGTGTCCCCGCACGACCGGGCGTCGACAGGTCCGCCTCCCGACGCGGAATGGACGCACGGGCCACCGGACCAGCATCTGTTCGATCCCCTCCCCGGGGACTATCCCGGCGACTACCCAGGCGCTCCCGGCTCCTATCCCGCCTTCGCGCCCGACGACCCGTTCGCGCCCGACGACCCGTTCGGCTCACCGGACCTCTGGTCGCCGGAGCCGCCCGGTCCCGAGGACGGTCCCCGTAAGAAGTCCGGCTCGAAGGGGCCGTTCAAGTTCCTTTCGATGCTGCCCGTCCCGCTGCTGCCGATCGTCGCGCTCGTCATCGCGGTCGGGATCGTGGCCTACGCGCTGAGCACGCAGCAGATCGCCCTCAACTTCGCGGGCGGCGCGCCGAGCGAGAGCACCCAGAACAGCCCCCGTGACAACCCGGTCTCCCAGCGGAACGAGGGCGAGCGCGCCAGCCGCGGCGGCGAGGGCCGATCCGACGGCCTCATCATCGCGTTCAAGGTCGCGTCCAAGTCCCCGGACGGCTTCAAGGCGACCGCCACGATCGCCAACAAGGGCGCGCGGCCCATCACGAGATGGGCGCTGGCGTTCAGGATCTCCGGCGCGTCCGTCACCGCCGTCAAGGGAGCCACCGTCGTCAGGAAGGGCAAGATCGCCCACATTCGGGGCCGTACCGCGATCGCCCCCGGCGCGAAGGTGCGGATCGTGTTCGCCGCGCGGGGCACCGCGAGCAGGCCCGCCACCTGCATCCTCAACGGCCAGCCCTGCGTGATGGTCTGAGATCGTCGCGGTTCCGCGAACCTTTACAGTGGACGGCATGACGCCCTCCCCGTCCACGCCCCGGACCCCGCCGCTCGTGCTCACCGTCGCGGGTTCCGACTCCGGTGGCGGCGCCGGCATCCAGGCCGACCTGAAGACCATGCTCGCGCTCGGCGTCCACGGGATGAGCGTCGTCGCCGCCGTCACCGCGCAGAACTCCCTCGGCGTCCAGGGCTACTGGGAGCTGCCGGCGGAGGCGGTGCGCGCCCAGCTCGACTCCGTCCTGTCCGACATCGGCGTCCACGCGGTCAAGACGGGGATGCTCGCGTCCACGGTCCTCGTCGAGACCGTCGCCGAGGCCCTCGCCGCCTGCGACGCGCCCGCCGTCGTCGACCCGGTCGGGGTGTCCAAGCACGGCGACGCGCTGCTCGCGCCCGACGCCGTCCACGCCGTCCGCTCGGCGCTGCTGCCCGTCGCGACCGTCGCGACGCCCAACCTGTACGAGGTGGAGCTGCTCACCGGCGTCAAGGTCGTGGACGAGACGGGGCTGCGCGAGGCGGCGGAGGCCGTCCGGGCGCTCGGCCCCGCATGGGTGCTGATCAAGGGCGGGCACCTGCCGGGCGAGCCCGCCGACCTGCTGTTCGACGGGGAGCGCGAGTACCGGTTCACCGCGCCCCGGCACGACAACCGGCACACCCACGGCACCGGATGCACGCTCGCGTCCGCGATCGCGTCGCATCTGGCGCTCGGTGAGGACGTCCCGGCGGCGGTGGCGAAGGCGAAGGAGTACGTGACGGGCGCGATCGCGGCGGGCTTCCCGCTCGGCGCGGGGATCGGCCCGGTCGACCACGGCTGGCGCCACCGCGCCTGACCCGGCATCGATCCCGCGCACACCGAAACCGGCCCATCGGGCGTCCCGATGAGCCGGTGCGATCCAGGCGCGTTCAGACGGTCGGCTTGGCGACCTTCCCGGCCTTGATGCAGGAGGTGCAGGCGTTGATCCGCTTGGTGCTGCCGTTCACGACGGCGCGCACCCGCTGGATGTTGGGGTTCCAGCGGCGCGGGGTGCGGCGGTGCGAGTGGGAGACGCGCATGCCGAAACCGGGTCCCTTGCCGCAGACGTCGCAGACGGAAGCCACGGAAACTCCAAGTGGTGTCGAAACTCTGACCGGAGCGCCACCCGGACACCGCCGCGGGCGGGACGGGCATCATGGGTGCTCACTGACGAACACCTCGGACGAGGCGCACGGATCAGAGTAGCCGACAGCCCGCCGAGGAGGCGAATCAGCCCGCCGGACGGGCGACCGGGCGCGGCTCGACGGCATCACGTGATGCCCGTCGGGCCCATCGGCTAGAAAAGACAGCGTGGCGAACCTCGACGAGCCGTTGCGCAAGGTCCTCGGCGACAAGACGGCCAAGGTCCTGGAGAAGGGCCTCGACCTGCACACCGTCGGCGACCTCCTGCACCACTACCCGCGCCGCTACGCGCACCGCGGCGAGTTGACGCAGCTCAGCAGCCTGGAGGACGGCGAGCACGTCACCGTCATGGCGGAGGTCGTGAAGGTCCAGGGCCGCACCCTCACCCGCAACCCCGGCTACGTCCTGGAGATCACCGTCACCGACGGGACCGGGCTGCTCCAGCTCAGCTTCTTCGGGCGCAAGGGCTCCTACCGTCCGGAGAAGGAACTGGCGCCCGGCACCCGCGGCCTGTTCGCCGGGAAGATCAGCACCTATCGGCCGCGGAGCGGCAGGGCGGTCCGGCAGCTCGCCCACCCGCAGTACAAGGTCGTCCACGAGAAGGGCGCCGCCGAGCAGGCCGCGCAGGAGTGGGCCGACGAGATCATCCCGATCTATCCGTCGACCAAGGCCCTGCCGATCGAGACGATCGGCACGTCGGTCGGCACCGTCCTCGACCAGCTGAGCCTGCCCGCCGACCCGATGCCCGAGGAACTGCTGCGCCGCCGTGACCTGATCGGCCTGCGCGCGGCGTACGAGGGCATCCACCGACCGCGCGGCTGGGACGAGCTGGGCCGTGCGCGCAAGCGCCTGAAGTGGGACGAGGCGTTCGTGATCCAGGTCGCCCTGGCGCAGCGCCGCCGCGCCGCCGCCGCGCTCCCGGCCACGCCGCGCCCACCGTCCTTCGGCGGCGTCCAGGCGGAGTTCGACGCGCGCCTGCCGTTCGAGCTCACCGAGGGCCAGCGGCAGGTCGGCGACGAGATCGCCGCCGACCTCGCCCTCGAACACCCCATGCACCGCCTCCTCCAGGGCGACGTCGGCGCCGGGAAGACGGTCGTCGCGCTGCGGGCGATGTTGCAGGTGGTGGACGGCGGGGGCCAGGCGGCCCTGCTGGCGCCCACCGAGGTCCTCGCCCAGCAGCACCACCGGTCGATCACCGGAATGCTCGGCGACCTCGCCCAGGCCGGGCAGATCGGCGGCGCCGAGAACGCGACCCGGGTGGCGCTGCTCACCGGGTCGCAGGGGGCGAAGGCGCGCAAGGAGGCGCTGCTGGACGCGGCGTCCGGCGCCGCCGGGATCGTCGTCGGCACCCACGCGCTCCTCCAGGAGAGCGTCCAGTTCGCCGACCTCGGCCTCGTCGTCGTGGACGAGCAGCACCGGTTCGGCGTCGAGCAGCGGGACGCGCTGCGCGAGAAGACCGCCGGCGGGCGCCCGCACGTCCTGGTCATGACCGCGACGCCGATCCCGCGCACGGTGGCGATGACGGTGTTCGGCGACCTGGAGACGTCCGTGCTCGGGCAGCTCCCGGCGGGCCGCTCGCAGATCCAGACCCATGTGGTGCCGCCCGAGAAGCCCGCGTTCCTCGCCCGGACATGGGAGCGCATCAAGGAGGAGGCGGCGAAGGGACGCCAGATCTACATCGTCTGCCCGCGCATCGGCGAGCAGGAGGGCGACGAGGGCGACGCCATCGCGTCCGACGATCCCCAGGCGGGGGAGGGGCGCCGCTCCCCGCTGGGGATCATGGAGGTGCTCCCGAAGCTGGAGGAGCTGCTCGCCGGGCTGCGCATCGGCGTGCTGCACGGCAAGCTGCACCCCGACGAGAAGGACGCGGTCATGCGCCGCTTCACCGGCCGGGAGCTGGACGTCCTGCTCGCCACCACGGTCATCGAGGTCGGCGTTGACGTGCCCAACGCCACCGTCATGGTGATCATGGACGCGGACCGGTTCGGCGTCTCCCAGCTCCACCAGCTGCGCGGACGCGTCGGGCGCGGCTCCCTCCAGGGCCTGTGCCTCCTGGTCACCGACGCCGAACCGGGCAGCAAGGCCCGCGAGCGCCTCGACGCGGTCGCGTCCACCACCGACGGGTTCCGGCTGTCGCGCCTCGACCTGGAGCAGCGCCGCGAGGGCGACGTCCTCGGCGCCGCGCAGGCGGGCCGCACGTCCAGCCTCCGGCTGCTCACCCTGCAACGGGACGAGGACGTGATCCGCGACGCCCGCGAGGAGGCCACGGCCCTCGTCGAGGCCGACCCCGACCTGTCCGAACATCCCGGCCTCGCCACCGTCCTCGCCTCGCTCCTGGACGAGGACCGCGCCGACTTCCTGGAGAAGACCTGAGCGGACGAGCCGACAACTCCCTACAACTCCCGACACCAAAGTAAGTGACCGTGCGGGGCGCGGGCGGGTACAGGTTCCGTGGCGGATCTCGTACGCGACGGAGGAGCTCCCATGACGGCCGTTGGCCCCCTGCTGCCCGGCGACCCGGCGCGGCTCGGGCGGTACGAGTTGGTCGGCCGGCTCGGTGAGGGCGGGCAGAGCGTCGTCTATCTGGGGCGCCGGGACGACGGCGGGCAGGCGGCGGTGAAGCTGCTGCGCGACCGGTTCAGCCGTGACCCGGAGTGGCGGGCGCGGTTCGAGCGGGAGATGAGCATGATCGGCCGGGTGGCGGGGTTCTGCACCGCGCAGGTCCTGGACGCCGACGTCTCCGGTGACCGACCCTACGTCGTCAGCGAGTACGTGCCGGGGCCGTCGCTGAGCGGCCTGGTGAACGCGAAGGGCCCGCGGACCGGCACCGACCTCGACCGGCTCGCGATCGGGACCGTGACGGCGCTGGCGGCGATCCACCGCGCGGGGATCCTGCACCGCGACTTCAAACCGTCCAACGTGCTGATGGGGCCGGACGGGCCGCGCGTCATCGACTTCGGCATCGCCCGTGTCGTCGGCACGTCGGCGGCGAGGGGCAGCGGCGTGATGGGGACGCCGTCGTACATGGCGCCCGAGCAGGTCAACGACACCGAGCTCGGCACGGGCGTGGACCTGTTCACGTGGGCGGCGACGATGCTGTTCGCGGCGACGGGACGGCACCCGTTCGGCAACGACACGATCTCCGCCGTGTTCCACCGGATCCTGAACTACGAGCCCGACCTGTCGGCGCTGCCGGAGACGCTGCGCGGCGTGGTCGCGTCGTGCCTGGCCAAGGACCCGGCGAGGCGCCCGGAGGCGCAGCGGGTGCTGCTGGACCTCCTCGGCGGCGGCGCCGCGAACGTCCACGTGGCCGAGGCGGGCGGCTTCGGTGGCGAGGAGCGGACGCTGAGCACAGGCGCCCGGTTCGCGGGCGACCCGAGGACGCCGTCGCCCGCGCCGCCGACCGTGGGAAGGGTCGATCACCCGCCCCGGACGGATTCCGACGGGTTCGGCCCCGGACGCCCGCCGCCGACCGTCCCGCCGCGCCGCCGCGGGCCCGCCGTCGTCGCGGCCGCCGCGGCGGCCCTGCTCGTGCTCGGCGTGGGCGGCGCGGCGTGGGCACTCCTGTCGCACGGCTCGCCGGAGAAGTCCGCGGAGGCGGACATCGCCTCGGCCGCGCCGCCCGCCGTGGCGGCGGCGGTCGTGGAACCCGCAGCGCAGGCGGTCCGGACGGTCCTGAGCTTCGACCACGTGACGCTCGACGAGAACGTACAGGCCGCGCACCGCGTGGCGACGCCCCGCTACGGGGCCGAGTACGACCGGCAGCTCGCCACCCGCGAGTACCGCGAAGAGGTGAAGGCCAAGAAGGGCTCGGTCACCACGGAGATCGTCGACTCGGCCGTGGTGGCGGCCTCGTCCGGCCGGGTCGTCGTCACGTCGTACGTCAAGCGAACGGTCCGCGCGGCGGACGCCGACCCGACCCGCCTTCAGAACCCGATGCGGGCGACCATGGTCAGGCAGGGCGGCACCTGGCTGCTCGACAGCCTGTACTCGCTGAAGGCGGCCTCACCCCGCGCCGACCTGACGGGCGCGACCTGGCCCGGCCCGCAGGCACACGAGGCGCTGGACGCCGTGACGCGCGCCCCGTCCGTCGCGTCCGGAACCCCCGTGGAGATCGGCCTGCGCCCGGCCGGGCGGCCGGACCGCGTGACGGCGCTGGTGACGCTCGGCGCCTGTAAGGGCGGCTGCACCGACCAGAACCGCGTCACCGTCCACCGACTGCACCTGCGACGCTCGGACGGCCGCTGGACCATCGCGGCCTCCGAGAACCTCTAGGAAACCGTCCAGGCGCTTTCAATGGCGCCCCGGTCGGCAAGGCCCCCTTCCACGGGCGGTTCACCACTCGCGGGTGTTGCGTCTGCGGGTCGCGGCGACGGCGGCGCTGCCCGCGGCGAAGGCGGTGGTGTCGAGTGTGACCGGCGGTGGCGCGTCGTTGAGGGGGCTGTTGTAGGTGTCTCCGCTCGGAAGGGGTGCCCCGGTCGGGGGGCGCCCCTTCCACGGGCGGTTCAGGATTCGCGGGTGTCGCGTCTGCGGGTCGCGGCGACGGCGGCGCTGCCTGCGGCCAGGGCGGTGATGCCGAGCGCGAGCAGCGGTAGCGCGTCCGTTCCGGTGAACGGTAGGCCCCTCGGCGGCGTGAACTCGCCGACCGCCGTCGCGCCCGGTCCCATCGGCGCGGACGGAAGCCGCGGCAGCAGCGGCGACGCCGGTGGCTGGGCGTTCGGCGGCACCGGACCGGGCGGTGCCGGCGGCGGAGGCGGAACCGGCGGAGTGGGGGGCGTCGGCGGAATCGGGGGAGTCGGCGGTGTGGGGGGCGTCGGGGCCGCGCAACCACCGACGCACGCGTTCGCCGCCACGTCCACCGACGGCGGCGCGGTACCGCCGGGGTTCACCGAGGCTCCGACCTTGGCCTTCGCGCGGACGAGCCCGCCACCGCCCGGCGAGGCGCTCACACCCGTGCGCAGCCGGACGTTCACCCCGTCGTCCCGGGAGCCGACGCGCAGCCCGACATCAAGGTTCACGGTCGCCGTTCTGGTCGGCTTGTCGTAACTCGCCGTGGGGCTTAGGTCGAGGTCGAGCAGGGACGCGGGCCTTTCCGTCCGCGGCGACTTCTTGGCGGAGGGCCGGGAGGTCTCGGCGTGCGAAACGCCGCTCATGGCGGCGATGCCGAGAACCGTGGCGCCGGCCGTCACCGCCAATCTCCTACCGTGATGCACTGATGCTCCTGAGGGGATCGGCTGCAACCTGCGATCACGTTGGCACGTCCAGTAGTCGACTGTGAACCGGTATCGGATCATTTAGGTCTTGTTTCACAAGACACCCCTGGTCAGGTTGTGCACTCTTGGGGCGTGTCGTGCGCCCGGACCCGCCGCGCCGCGCTGCCGCGATACTGGGGGGATGACCAGGGTCATCGCGGGCAGCGCGGGAGGACGGCGGCTGGCCGTCCCACCGGGACGGGACACCAGACCGACCAGCGACCGCGCCCGGGAAGGCCTGTTCGCCACGGTCCTGGCGCTGCTCGGCCCGCTGGACGGGCTGCGCGTCGCCGACCTGTACGCCGGATCCGGCGCGGTCGGCCTGGAAGCGCTGTCACGCGGCGCCGCGCACGCGCTGCTCGTCGAGTCGCATCCGCGTGCGATCCGGGTCGTCCGGAAGAACGCCGAGGACCTCGGGCTGCCCGGCGCAGTCCCGTGCGCGGGCAAGGTCGAGCGCGTCGTCCGCCAACCGCCGCCGGACGGCCCTTATGACCTGGTCTTCGCCGACCCGCCGTACGCGCTGGACGACGCGTCCGTCACCACCCTCCTGGAGGACCTGCGCGACCACGCCTGGACGGCCCCGGACGCGCTGGTCGTCGTGGAACGCGCCGCCCGCGGCCCGGCGCTGCGCTGGCCCGACGGCTACGAACCCGAACGCGACCGGCGTTACGGGGAGGCAGTGTTCTGGTACGGGCGCGCCACCGGCCGTTGAGAGCACCGGCATCCGGGTAGATGCCATCGCATGAGGCCCGGCATCGACCGTGCCGTTGGGCGTGCTTGGCTCCTCACCCTCGTGCTGCTGATCGCGCTCATGGCGAACATCACCTACGTCCAGGGGTTCGAGGCCCAGAACCTGCGGGACGACCCGAACAACGCCCGCCGGCTCGACGACCGTTTCAAGATCGAACGGGGTCCCATCGTGGCGGACGGCGAACGTCTCGCCTGGTCGGAGAAGATCGACGACGAGCGTTACCGCCGCCGCTACAAGGACGGCCCGGCGTTCGCGCCCGTCACCGGCTACTTCTCCGTGTTCTCCCAGACCGGACTTGAGGAGGCCGAGAACCACTTCCTCGACGGGACCGACGACCGGCTCGCCACGTCCAACCTCGTCGACAAGCTCATCGGCAGGCCCGTCCCGGGCGGCACCGTCGAGGCCACCGTCGACGTCGGGGCGCAGCGCGTCGCCTACGACGCGCTGCGGAGCGCGGGCGCCCGTCGCGCGGCCGCCGTCGCGCTCGACGCCGACACCGGCGCGATCCTGGTGATGGCGTCCACGCCGTCCTACGATCCCGACGACGTCTCCACCCTCGACCGCGAGAGGGCGCAGGCGGCGTTCGAACGCCTCAACGACCAGCCGTTGAAACCCCTGCTCAACAAGGCGACGAACGAGCTGTTCCCGCCCGGCTCCACGTTCAAGGCCGTCGTCGCCGCGGCCGCCCTGAAGGCCGGGGCGAGCGCGGACACCCCCGTCAGGGCCGGCCGCAGCTACCGGCCACCGGGCGCCGGACAGGCCATCAACAACGACGCGGGCGACATCGGCGGATCGTGCGACCTGAGCAGCATCCCGCTCATCGAGGCGTTCGCCCAGTCGTGCAACACCACGTTCGCCTACATGGGCGGGGAGGAACCTGGCAACGGCGCCGTCCACGAGGAGGCCGCGCGGTTCGGGTTCGGTGACCGGATCGAGTACGCCGACGGGGTGCGCGGCACCGCCAGTGGCTTCCCCGAGACCGACCAGCCGTCGCTCAGCGCGCTCGGCTCCATCGGGCAGGGCAGCACGGTCGCCTCGCCGCTCCAGATGGCCATGGTCGCCGCCGCCGTCCTCAACGACGGCGTGGTCATGAGACCGCATCTCGTCGACAGGCTCCGCTCCCCGAGGGGGAGGACGGTGGACGACATCTCCCCGCGACGGCTGTCGAAGCCACTGACCGGCGACCAGGCCGACCAGATGCTGGACATGATGAAGGCCGTCGTCGACCGGGGCACCGGCAGGTCACTGCGGGGAACGTCCATCCTCGGCGGCAAGACCGGAACCGCCGACGTCGAGGGCGCCGCCTACAACGACCGCTGGTTCATCGGCGTCGGCCCCCGCGACGACCCGAGATACGCGGTCGCGGTGATGACCGAGGCGCCCGGATACGGCATCGAGTCCGGCCCGATCGCCGCGAGGATCATCGACGCGCTGGGAAACGGAGGGTAGTGACCTCCGGACCCGGCTGAACCGACTCCGAACGCGATTTGGTACTTTCGCGCCGCAGGCCGGAAAAACGGGACCGAGGGGGTTCGCGCCGTGCGCCGTGTCGTCTGTCCGGGATCGTTCGACCCCGTCACCAACGGTCATCTCGACATCATCAGCCGCGCCTCCCGCCTCTACGACGAGGTGGTCGTCGCCGTGCTGATCAACAAGAGCAAGAAGAGCCTGTTCACCGTCGACGAGCGCGCCGACATGATCACCGAGGTCACCAAGGAGTACGGCAACGTCACGGTCGACACGTTCTACGGCCTCACCGTCGACTACTGCCGCAACCAGGGCATCCCGGTGATCGTCCGGGGGCTCCGGGCCGTCAGCGACTACGAGTACGAGTTGCAGATGGCCCAGATGAACCACCGCATCGCCGGGGTGGAGACCCTGTTCATGGCGACGAACCCCGAGTACGCGTTCCTGTCGTCGAGCCTGATGAAGGAGGTCGTGAAGTTCGGCGGGGACATCTCCGGCCTCGTCCCCGACATCGTCCACGACCGGCTCGTCGAACGGCTCACGGGGGACTGACGCCCCGCGAGGACGGGACCACGCACCGGCGACCGGCCCTGGTGGCGGGCCCGCGAGTTGGGGCGACGGCCAGGTCTTCGGTACCCTGAGACATCGGCCATCACCGTGGCCGTCGTTCTCATGCCTCACGAAAGCAGGAATCCGCTGACCCGCCTCGACCCGACCGCCCCTCTCGTGCTCGACTCCCGAGCCCTGGGCAGGCAACCCGGGTCGTCGCGGGAGGAGCGCCTGTCCGTGCCGGCACCCGAGAACTTCGGCGTCGAGATGGTGGGCGTCCCCGAGGGCGCCGCGATCGAGCTGGACCTCCGGCTCGAAGCGGTCCTCGAAGGGGTGCTCGTCACCGGCACGGCGACCGTCCCCCTCCGGGGGGAGTGCGCCCGCTGCCTCGACCCGATCGCCTCGACCTTCGAGGCGGAGTTCCAGGAGCTCTTCGTCTACGACGACACCCGTTCCGGCGGGAACGCCGACGACGACGAGCTCCGCCTCGAGGGCGACCTGATCGACCTCGAACCCGTCCTGCGGGACGCGGTGGTGCTCGCGCTGCCGCTGTCCCCGCTGTGCCGGGACGACTGTCCGGGCCTGTGCCCGGACTGCGGTGCGCGGCTGGCGGACGCCGAACCCGGCCACCACCACGACGACGCCGTCGACCCCCGGTGGACGGCGCTGCGGGGCCTCGGCGGCGACACGGCGCCGGCTCCCCCGAACCGGGGGGACGGGAGCGACACAGGCTCCCGTCGACCATTCGACCGACGAGAACGAAAGCAGGAGGGCTGACGTGGCCGTCCCGAAGCGGAAGAAGTCGCGCAGCAACACGCGGCACCGGCGTGCGCAGTGGAAGACCGCGGCGCCCAACCTGGTCGAGTGCCCGACGTGCCGCGACCCCAAGCTGCCGCACACCGCGTGCGCGACCTGCGGCACCTACAACCGGAGGCAGGTCATCGAACCGGCGTCCTGAGACTTCTCGCATCCTGGGGGGCGGATACGCGCGTAGGCGCGCTACCGCCCCCCGATGCGGCAGGACAGGCACCCGACCACCCCGGCGCGACGATGTCGGCGTGGTGACCGGCGCGGAGACTGAACCTCGTTCACTGCGCCCGGAGCCGTGGTGCACGCCGGGATTTGCCTACCGGCGCGCACCTCGTCTTCGCGGACCCCTCCCCGCCGTGCGTCCTCGCCGATCCGGCCGCCCGGCCGCGCGCCATCGACGCGACCGTCCCCATGGGCGGTGCACGGCCTGCGAGGAGGGCCCGTGAGCGGCAAGAAGAGCGATCCCGCTCCGGATCGCACCGAACTGACCGACGCCCTCGGCGTCGAAGTGAGCGACGAACTGCTCGAACGGGCGTTGACGCACCGTTCGTACGCCTACGAGAACGGCGGCCTGCCCACCAACGAGCGCCTGGAGTTCCTCGGCGACTCGGTGCTGGGCCTGGTCGTCACCGACACCCTGTTCCGCGGCCACCCCGACCTGCCCGAAGGGCAGCTCGCCAAGCTGCGCGCCGCCGTCGTCAACATGAGGGCCCTCGCCGGGGTCGCCCGCGGCCTCGGCGTCGGCGCCCACATCCGGCTCGGCCGCGGCGAGGAGGGCACCGGAGGCCGCGACAAGGCCTCCATCCTCGCCGACACGCTGGAGGCGCTGATCGGCGCCGTGTACCTCGACCGCGGGCTGGACGAGGCGTCCGCGCTGGTGCACCGGCTCTTCGACGCGCTGATCGCCCGTTCGGCGGGCCTCGGCGCGGGGCTGGACTGGAAGACCTCGCTCCAGGAGTTGACGGCGGTGGAGGAGCTCGGCGTCCCCGAGTACCACGTCGCCGAGAGCGGCCCAGACCACCAGAAGACGTTCCGCGCCTCCGTGCGGGTCGGCGGCCGCACGTACGGGTCCGGTGAGGGCCGCAGCAAGAAGGAGGCCGAGCAGCACGCCGCGGAGGCCGCCTGGACCGCGATCCGGGCGATCGTCGTCCAGCGCGAGGCCGGCGAGGCGGCCCAGGCCGGTGCCTGAGCTGCCCGAGGTCGAGGTCGTCCGCCGCGGCCTGGACCGCTTCACCACGAACCGCCCCATCGCCTCCGCCGAGGTCCTGCACCCGAGAGCGGTGCGCCGCCACGAGGCCGGCCCCGCCGACTTCGCCGGCCGCCTCGCCGGCCGCACCGTCCTCGCCCCGCGCCGCCGCGGCAAGTACCTGTGGCTGCCCCTGGCCTCCTCCGGCGGCGGACCGCCGGAGGAGGCACTCCTCACCCACCTCGGCATGAGCGGGCAACTGCTCGTCGGCGAGCCCGACCGGGCCCCCGAGAAGCACCTCCGGGTCCGGATCGTCTTCGCCGACGGCGGCTTCGACCTGCGCTTCGTCGACCAGCGGACCTTCGGCCACCTCATGGTCACCGACCTGGCACCGGACAAGGTCGACGGCGGGCTCGTCCCGGAACCGATCCTGCACATCGCCGCCGACCCGCTGGAGGACGCCTTCGACGCGGAGGCGTTCTTCCGCGCCCTCCGCCGCCGCCGGACCGGGATCAAACGGGCCCTGCTCGACCAGTCACTGATCAGCGGCGTCGGCAACATCTACGCCGACGAGGCGCTGTGGCGGGCCCGGCTGCACTGGGCCCGTCCGACCGAGACGCTGACACGGGCGGAGGCGGCACGCGTCCTGGAGGCCGCACGCGAGGTCATGTCCGCCGCCCTCGCGGTCGGCGGCACGAGCTTCGACAGCCTCTACGTCAACGTGAACGGCGAGAGCGGCTACTTCGAACGCTCCCTCGACGCCTACGGCCGCCGGGACGAACCATGCCGCCGCTGCGGCACACCCATCCGCCGCGACGAGTTCATGAACCGTTCGTCCTACAGTTGCCCCGTATGCCAGCCACGCCCCCGCCGGGCACGCTACTAGGCTGTATTTATTGCAGGAACGGCCCACTTCGCTCGCCTGGCGGCTCGCTGCGTGACCGTTCCTGGGGCGAACGCGACATCGCTTCGCGATCCGCCCGGCTCCGCTCGCCTTCGGCTTCGCTGCACCGGGCGGGTAACGCGTTCGGCGCGGGCTGAGGTCACGTCGAAACGGGCCCTGGAGCGCCGATGACCGGATTGGGGAGAGATGGATACGGTACGGCTGACGGTCTGGGTGCGCGGCCATGTCCAGGGCGTCGGTTTTCGCTGGTGGGTACGGGCCCGCGCCCTGGAGCTCGGGCTCGCCGGCAGCGCCACCAACCTGGCCGACGGACGCGTCGAGGTCGTCGCCGAGGGGCCCCGGGACAAGTGCCACCGACTCCTCGCCCTCCTGAACGGCGACGCCGCCGGGCCACCCCGTCCCGGCACGGTCACGGGCGTCGTCGAACGCTGGAGCGAACCCCGCGGCGAGGCCGACGGTTTCCAGGAACGCTGATGGGGTAGGGAGTCCTGGTTTACACCTGCTAAACTAGAGCTGGAAGGTTGTTACCGGCCTGTGATGTGCGGCTTGACCAGGACACCGGCCGGTGCGACTCTAGACGATACGCGCACCGAACTTCAGCGGTTTCTCGTGCGCGATCCCTGCTGGTTACTCAGCGTGGAGGACCCTTAGTCATGGCGAAGGCTCTACTCGGCCACGTCGGCGGTCCCGACCCCCGGATGGTCGCGGAGATGCGGCGCCTTCAGCAGCGCGTACGTGATCTGGAAGCCGAGCTCGTACGGCTCCAGGCGGAGAACGACGCGCTGGCGACGGCGGCAGACGACGATGTGATGTCGCTCGCGGTGAAGGACCGTGAACCGGCGCTGACCTGATCGGCGCCTCATTCTCAGAGTGGACAGGGACGCCGCCATCTGGCGTCCCTAACGCATTCCCCCAGGGGAACGACCCCCTGGCCCCCGTCACGACGCAGGCGATCCTCTCGCCGCAGCCACGGTCTCCGTAGCCCCGGCGCCGCGGTCGCCTGCGCGTGACCCGACCAAATCGTCACGCCCCCACGAAATACCCCAACCGGGGACATCCGCCATTTCCCCAACCCCGCAACCCACACCGCAAAAATTAGGTCAAACCTCCCCAAGTTTTGGCGCGTCCCCCCACCGGCTTCGCCCCCTGCCAATCCCCCGAACGCCAAACCCGCGATCGCCCCCAATGGCAACTCCAACGAAGCGACGCCAACGATCGCACCGCACTCCTCGACGTAAGACCCACCAGGTCGAGCCCGGAGCGCACCTCCGCAACCCCGCAACAACCTCGACCCCTGCGATCGCGCCCGAAGCGGATGCCAGTGATCGCCCGTGGTGCCCGACGTCAAAGGCCGGTCAGGGCCGAAGGGGGAGTGCTCTGACACGTCCCCACGGCCCTCAGCCCGCCTCCGTAATCCCGCGACAACCTGGGCCACTGCGATCGCGTCCGAAGGCAGGTTCAAGCGAAGCGAGAACCTGATCGCGCAGCGAGCCGCAAGGCGAGTCGGAGCGGATGCCAGTGATCGCACCGCAGTTCACGACGCTGGGGCCCGGCAGGACGGATGGAGGAGTGCTCTGACGCGTCCCCATGGCCCTCAGCCCGCCTCCGTAACCCCGCGACAGCCTGGGCCACTGCGATCGCGTCCGAAGGCAGGTGCGAGCGAAGCGAGAACCTGATCGCGCAGCGAGCCGCAAGGCGAGCCGAAGCGGATGCCAGTGATCGCCCGCGGTGCATGACGCTGGGGGCCCGGCAGGGCCGATGAAGGAGTGCTCTGACACGTCCCCACGGCCCTCAGCCCCGCCTCCGCAACCCCGCGACAACCTGGGCCACTGCGATCGCGTCCGAAGGCAGGTTCAAGCGAAGCGAGAACCTGATCGCGCAGCGAGCCGCTAGGCGAGCCGGAGCGATGCCAGCGATCGCACCGCAGTTCACGACGATGGAGGGCCGCCAGGCCCGAAGGAGGAGTGATCTGCAATAAACACAGTATCGTTCCGACGGATGTTGTCGGCCGGTCGTGGAGGGGGACGGGGAGCGCGTGTATCTGAAGAATCTGACGTTGCGCGGCTTCAAGTCCTTCGCGTCGTCGACGACGTTGAAGTTCGAGCCGGGGATCACGGCGGTGGTGGGGCCGAACGGGTCGGGCAAGTCGAACGTGGTGGACGCGTTGGCCTGGGTGATGGGGGAGCAGGGCGCGAAGTCGTTGCGTGGCGGCAAGATGGAGGATGTCATCTTCGCCGGGACGGCGAGTCGGGCGCCGTTGGGCCGCGCCGAGGTCGTGTTGACGATCGACAATTCGGACGGGGCGCTGCCGATCGACTACACCGAGGTCACGATCAGCCGGTTGATGTTCCGGTCGGGGTCCAGCGAGTACGCGATCAACGGGGATTCGTGTCGGCTGTTGGACATTCAGGAGTTGTTGTCGGATTCGGGCATCGGCCGCGAGATGCACGTGATCATCGGGCAGGGGCAGTTGGATCGCGTCCTGCATTCGGGGCCGGAGGGGCGCCGCGCGGTGATCGAGGAGGCGGCGGGTGTTCTCAAGCATCGGAAGCGGAAGGAGAAGGCGCTCCGGAAGCTGGACGCGATGCAGGGGAACCTGACGCGGGTGCAGGATCTGACCGGTGAGCTGCGGCGCCAGTTGAAGCCGCTGGGGAGGCAGGCGGAGATCGCGCGGAAGGCGGCCGTGATTCAGGCCGATCTGCGGGACGCGCGGCTGCGGTTGTTGGCGGACGATCTGGTCACGTTGCGGACGAGGTTGGAGCAGGAGGCCGCGGACGAGGCGGCGGTGCGGGAGCGGCGCGCGGAGACGGAGCGGGCGCTGGCGGAGGCGCAGGGGCGCGAGGGCCTGTTGGAGGCGGAGGAGGCCGAGCAGGCGCCGAGGCTCGCGCAGGTTCAGGACACGTGGTTCCGGTTGTCGGCGTTGAAGGAGCGGCTGCGCGGTGTCGCGGATCTCGCGGCGGAGCGGCATCGGAACGCGAGTGAGGCGCGGGCGGAGGAGCGGCGGGGCCGCGATCCGGAGGACATGGAGCGTGAGGCCGCGGAGGTCCGCGAGCAGGAGGAGATGCTGCGGGCGGCGTTGGAGGAGGCACAGGACGGGCTGTCCAGGGCCGTCGAGGAGCGGTCGGGGGCGGAGGACGCGCTGGCGGCGGAGGAGCGCCGGTTGCAGGCGGCGGCGCGGGCCGCGGCGGATCGCCGTGAGGAGTTGGCGCGGCTGCGCGGGCGGGTGGAGGCGTTGCGGAGCAAGGCGCAGGCGGGACGGTCGGAGATCGGGCGGCTCGCCGACGCGCGGGAGGAGGCCGCGCAGCGGGCGGAGTCGGCTCGGGCGGAGTTCGAGGCGTTCGATGCGGAGGTCGTGGAGGATCCGGTGCTCGCGGCGGAGCATGAGACGGTCCAGGAGGCGCTCGCCGTGGCGAAGGACGCGGCGGAGGCGGCGCGCGCCGCGGTGGACGGTCCGCGCCGCGCGTTGAAGGAGGCCCGGTCGGCGGTGGCGTCGGCCCGTTCGGCCGATCAGGCGGCGCAGAAGCGGGTCACGGCGTTGCAGGCGCGGATCGAGGCGCTCAACCTGACGTTGGCCAGCGCCGCGGATGGCGGGGAGGCCCTGCTGGCGGCGGGGTCCGACGGTTCGCTCGACGGCGTTGTCGGGACGGTCGCGTCGATGCTGAACGTCCGTCCCGGATACGAGACCGCGGTCGCCGCGGCCCTCGGCAACGCCGCGGAGGCGATCGCCGTGGGTTCGCTCGACACGGCCGAGGCGGCGCTGACCCTGCTGCGTTCCCGTGACGCGGGACGTGCGGGGCTGCTCGTCGGCGGCGGGGCGACCGTGTCGTGGGACCGCGTCCCGGGCGTCGACTACGCGGTCGACGCGGTGCATGTGCCGGATACGTTGCGTCCGGCCGTGGAGCATCTACTGCGCGATGTGGCCGTGGTCGACGACGTTCCGTCCGCCGCCGCGATTGTGCGGGGCCGGCCGTCGCTACGGGCCGTCACCCGCGACGGGGAACTCGTCGGCGCGCACTGGGCGCAGGGAGGCGGGGCCGACGGCGGTCAGAGTCTCCTGCGGATGCGCGCGACCCTCGACGAGGCCACCGAGGACCTCGCGGCCGCCGAGACGGCGGCGGGCGCGGCCGCCGAGGACCTCACGGCCCGCCTGGAGCGCGAGCAGTCCGCGCAGGCAGCGGTCGAGGCGGCCGAAGCCGCGGCCTCCGAAGCGCAGTCGAGCGTTAACCAGGCCCAGGCGGAGTTGGACCGCGTCCGCGCTCGCCTGCGCGAGTTCGAGGCGCAGGCCGCGCAGGAGGCGAAGCGTGCCGCGCGTCTGGAGGCCGACGTCCGCGCCGCCCGCGGCGAAGCGGAACGGCTGACGAAGGCGCTGGACGCGGCCAACGAGTCCGTGGAGCGCGACACGGAGGCGGCCGAGGAACTCGCGATGCGGCTCGCCGAGGCGGAGGAGGCCGCGGAGGTCGCCGACGAGGCCGGGCACGACACCGAGGCCCGCGACGAGTTGAACGCCCGCTGCCAGGAACTGCGGGCCGTCGAGATGGAGGCGCGGCTGACGGTCCGCACCGCGGAGGAACGCGTCCAGGCCATCGCGGGCCGCGCCGACGCGCTCGAACGCGGCGCGCGACGGGAACGCGAGGAACGGGCCCGCGCCGCACGGCGCCGCGCCCGCCGCGAAGAACAGGCCCGGGTCGCCGACGCCGTCCTCAGGGGCGCCAGGACGGCCCTGGCACGCATCGACCACTCCCTGGACGCGGCCGTGCGGCGACGCGAGGCCGCCGAACAGGCCAAGGCCGCCCGCGAAGCGGAACTGAAGGTCGTCCGGACACAGGTGCGGGAACTGTCCGCCACCCTCGAACGGCTCGTCAACGTCGTCCACGGCAACGAGGTCGCCCGCGCCGAGCAGCGGCTTCGCCTGGAACAGCTGGAACAGCGGGCCCTGGACGAGTTCGGCCTGGAAGTCGAGTCCCTGGTGTCGGAATACGGGCCCGACCAGCCCGTCCCGCCCGACGCCGACAATGGGGAGGACGCGCAGCCCGTCCCCTACGACCGAGCCGTTCAAGAAAAGCGCGCGAAAGTGGCGGAACGGCAGCTCAACCAGCTCGGCAAAGTCAATCCGCTGGCACTGGAGGAGTTTGCGGCACTGGAAGAACGGCACGCCTTCCTCACCTCACAGCTCGAAGACCTGAAGAAGACCCAGCGGGAACTCCTCGGCCTCGTCAAAGAGGTGGACGACCGAGTTCAGCAGGTCTTCGCCGCCGCCTACGAGGACACCGCCCGCGAATTCGAACGCATTTTCGCCCGCCTCTTCCCCGGCGGCGAGGGAAGCCTCTCACTCACCGAACCCGGCGACATGCTCACCACCGGCGTCGACGTCGCCGCCCGCCCACCCGGCAAGAAGGTCAAACGGCTGTCGCTCCTGTCGGGCGGTGAACGCTCCCTCGTCGCGATCGCGTTCCTCGTTGCCGTCTTCAAGGCCCGCCCGTCGCCGTTCTACGTCCTGGACGAGGTCGAGGCCGCCCTGGACGACACCAACACCCAACGGCTCATCACCGTCTTCGAGGAACTGCGCGAATCGTCCCAGCTCATCGTGATCACCCACCAGAAGCGCACCATGGAAGGCGCCGACGCCCTCTACGGCGTCAGCATGCGCGGCGACGGCGTCACCCAGGTAGTCAGCCAACGGCTGCGTGCTTGATTGCAGTTCACTCCTCCTTCGGGCCTGGCGGCCCTCCATCGTCGTGACACCACGGGCGATCGCTGCATCGCTTTGGCTCGCCTGGCGGCTCGCTGCGCGATCAGGTTCTCGCTTCGCTTGAACCTGCCTTCGGACGCGATCGCAGGGGCCCAGGTTGTCGCGGGGTTACGGAGGCGGGCTGAGGGCCGTGGGGACGCGTCAATGCCCCCCATCGCCCCTGAAGGGCCCCCATCGTCGTGACACCACGGGCGATCGCTGCATCGCTTTGGCTCGCCTGGCGGCTCGCTGCGCGATCAGGTTCTCGCTTCGCTTGAACCTGCCTTCGGACGCGATCGCAGGGGCCCAGGTTGTTGGGGGGTGCGGAGGTGGGCTGAGGTTGGAGTGCACGGAGGGGGGTGGTGCTTCCTGCCTTGGGCTGGCGGGTCTTCGTTGGCGTGAAGCGCGGTGCGGGCGTCGGTAGCGCTTCGCTCGGGCTCAAGTCCCGGCGGGGCCCTCGGGAGCGATCGCGACGGTTGGGGGGGTGCGCCTAGCGGTCGTCCACTACCTCACGTGTCGATTTTAGAAAGTTGTAATGTCTATCACTCTTTGTTGGATCGGTACATCGAACGGCGTTCCGTATTCGAGGTGCGCCGGCCTGATTTTTATGTCCTATAACGGTTTGGCGTCGGTGGCATTTGTGCCGGTAGCCGGGTTGTTCATCGACTGAACGTGACGGACCGGCGACGCTGACGGGCTTGTGCCTTCCGCACCCATCCACTACGCATATGCACCGTGGATCTCCGGCTCCCCTTCCCGGCGCCCCGCCCGATACGGAGATCCCCTGGAAGGTGGTGCCCATGGACGCGCGAAAACTTAAAGAGAATTTTACCTTGGTGGCCGCGAACGGCGTGGACGTCGCTGAATATTTCTACGCCGACCTTTTCGCGACCGAGCCGGGGCTGAGGTCGATGTTCCCCGCGGGGATGAGCAGGCAGCACGAGGTCCTGCTCGGGGCGCTCTCCAAGATCGTGTCGTCCGTCGACGATCCCGACACGCTCATCCCGTACCTGGAGGACCTCGGAAGGCGGCACCACCGCTTCGGAGTACTCGGCGAGCACTACGTCCCCGTTGGAGCCAGCCTCGTCGCGACCCTGGCCTACTTCAGCGGCACCGAATGGAACGAGGACCTCGAACGTGACTGGCGGGCGGCCTACGGCCTCGTCGCCAGTGTCATGAACGGGGCCGCCGCGGAACTCGTCTCCTGAGCCGACGTGGACGTACAGCGCCTCAAGGACAACTTCGCGCACGTCGCCGAGCAGGGCGACGCGGTCGCGCTGTTCTTCTATTCCGATCTGTTCGTGCGCAACCCCCACCTGCGCGACATGTTCCCGATCGGGATGAGCATCCAGCGCGACAAGCTGCTGCGCGCGCTCGGCCAGATCGTTGCCCGGGTCGACGACCTCGGCACACTCGTCCCGTTCCTCCAGCAGTTGGGCCGCGACCACCGCAGGTTCGGGATCATCGCCGAGCACTACCCGCACGTCGGAGCAAGCCTCATCGCCACCCTCCGGCACTTCTCCGGCCCGGCCTGGAACGATGACATCGAAGGCGACTGGACGGCCGCCTACACCCTCGTCGCGAAGGTCATGCTCGAAGCGGCCGACGAGGACGCCCTCACCCGCCCCGCCTGGTGGGACGGCCAGGTCATCGCGGTCGAACGGCGCCGATTCGACATCACCGTCCTGCGCGTCCAACCGGACCGGCCGCTGCCCTACCAGCCCGGCCAGTCCGTCGCCGTCGAAACGATGGCCCGCCCGCGTCTCTGGCGGTACTACTCGATGGCGAACGCGCCGCGCCCCGACCACACCATCGACTTCCACGTCCGACTCGTGGACGGTGGCCCGGTCAGCCCCGTTTTGGTACGCACCACCGAAACCGGTGACCGCATCAGGATGGGAGCCCCCGTCGGCACGCTCACCCTCGACGAGACCTCCCAGCGGGACGTCCTCCTCGTCGCGGGCAGCACCGGACTCGCCCCGCTCAAGGCCATCCTGGAACAGATCGCCGGTCGGCCCTCCCCGCCCCGCGTCCACCTGTTCTTCGGCGCCCGCACCCGCGACGGGCTGTACGACCTCGAATCCCTCAGCAAACTCGCCAGCGAGTTCGAGTGGTTCACGGTCGTCCCCGCCGTGTCCGAGGAAGTCGGCGGACACGGCTTCTCCGCCCTCCTCCAGGCGGGACCCGGCTCCGTACGGCGCCCGGGCAGCTGGTTCGAGCCGGTGCCGCGGACCGACGGCGACGTCGAATACGGCAATCTGTCCGACGTCGTGGCCAGACACGGCCCTTGGAACGATCACGACGCCTATGTATGCGGGCCGTCGGCTATGGTCGGGCACACGGTCGAGCAGCTCGTGCAGCTCGGTGTGCCGCGCGAGCACATCCGGTTGGAAACCTTCGCAGATGCCCAGAGGTGAGCGCGATGAACTCTCCTGACCTTCCCGCCGCCTCCGAGGGAACCCGGCGGCTCACGCCCGGCGAACTCCAGTCGGTCGCGTTCGCCAGGGCCGCCCTCGGCCGCCGCGGGTTCGACGAGGAACAGGTCCGCAACTTCCTGACCTACGTCGAACGGGAGTTCGTCCAACTCCTCAGCGAACGAGCCGCCCTCGCCGACGAGGTCAACCGGCTGCGCTCCCAAGGCGCCAAAGGCGCGTCCAACGTCATGGCACCCGAAGACGCCCACTTCCAAGCCGTCCGGATCCTGTCGCAGGCCCAACAGACCGCCGACATGTACGTCGCCGACGCCGAGCGCTACACCCGCGAACTCTCCCACGAGGCCCGCCTGCACCGCGAAGCGATCCTGTCCGACGCCAAAGGACGCGCCGAACACATCCTGGAGGACGCCCACCGCAAGGCCGCCGCCGTCGCCGACACGGCCGTCCGCGCCACCGAACAGACCGCACGCCCCGTCCCCCACCAGGGCGGCCTACCGGACACCGAACGGCACACCCTGGAGCTGGAGCGCGAAGTCGCCTACCTGCGCACCTACAGCGACGTCTACCGCACCCACCTCCGCTCCTACCTAGAAGCACTCCTCCGCAACGTCGACGAATGGGAAGCCTCCGAACGCGCCTCTCTGCCGCGTTGATTGTATTTCTCTCCTCCTTCGGGCCTGGAGGCCCTCCATCGTCGAGAAATACGTGCGATCGCTGGCATCGCTCCGTCTCGCCTGGCGGCTCGCTGCGCGATCAGGTTCTCGCGAGCTCGAACCTGCCTTCGGACGCGATCGCAATGGTTGGTGTTGTTGCGGGGTCGGGGGGCGGGCTGGGCCCGTCGCGTCCGTTGGTCGCGGCACGTGCGTTCGATCGCTGACGTTGCTGCGGCTCGCTGTGCGTTCAGGTTTCGCGTGGTGGGGGTAGTCGGTGGGCGTCGGCCCGATGGCCGATTTGTGCTGCGGATTGTTGCGCGATTAGGTCTCGCGGACTTGAGGCCTGTATCTGCGGGCGGAGCCGTGCTGGCTGGTCTGTTGGGGCGTGGGCTGGTGTCGTCGCGTCCGCTGGTACCGGCACATGTGCCTGGCCGCTGGAGTTGTTCCCGCTCACCGCACGATCACGTTGTCGTCGGAAGAGCTTGCCTTCCGCACCTTCGCGGAGTTGGGGGCGTCACCTCAGCCGGTGGCGGGTCGCCGCTTGACCACTGGCTTCGACTCGGCTCGCTGCGCCGTCACGTCCCCGCGAACTTGGGTCGGCACCTATGGACGCGGTCGCCGACGATTAAGGGCGTCGTCGGGTGCGCGTAGATGTCCGGCCGTCGGCTCGCTGCGGGGTAGGGTCTCGTGAGTTTCAGGCCGTGTTCGCGACGGTTGGGGTGCGGTGGGCGCTTGTGTCGCCCCGTAGGCGGGTGTGGTGTGTGGTTGTTGGGTAATCGTGGGTGAGGGAGGCGCCCGGTAGGGGCGCGCGGTAGTGAGACCGCGCGTCCGGACGCAACGACCTCAGCCCGCCTCCGCAACCCCGCAACGACCTAGACCCCTGCGATCGCGTCCGAAGGCAGGATCGAGCGAAGCGAGAACCTGATCGCGCAGCGAGCCGCTAGGCGAGTCGGAGCGATGCCAGCGATCGCACGCGGTGCACGACGATGGAGGGCCCCCAGGCCCGAAGGAGGAGTGCACTGCCATGAATGACGTGTGCTGCAATGAACACCATCTGGGAAACTGGGGGCGCTATGGAATATGTGATCATCATTGCCGCGCTGGTCGTCGTCGCGGTGGTCATCGGCGGTGTGCTGTTGGTGCGGCCCCGGCGTGGACGGCCGCGGCCGCCTGTCGAGGGGCCGCCGGAGCGGGCGGGGGGCGCGACCGCCGTCGATGAGGCGGGGGCGCCGACCGTGGAGCGGGCGCCGCCGGTGGAGGTGCCGCCGCAGCGGCCGACCGTCGAGATCGAGAAGCCGCCGCCGGGGGCGGGTCGGCTGGTCCGGCTGCGGGCGCGGCTGGCGCGTTCCCAGAACACCTTCGGGAAGACGCTGCTCGGGCTGCTGTCGCGGGACACGCTCGACGAGGACGCCTGGGAGGAGATCGAGGACACGCTGATCAGCGCCGACATGGGCACCGCGGTGGCGCGTCAGGTGACCGATGATCTGCGGACGCGGGTTCAGGTGCTCGGGACGCGCACTCCGGACGAGGTCCGCGGGCTGCTGAAGGAGGAGCTGCTCAAGCAGATCGGGCCGGATCTCGACCGGTCGTTGCGGACGGAGACGGCGGGTGACCGTCCCGCGGTGATGATGGTCGTCGGCGTCAACGGGACAGGGAAGACCACGACCTGCGGGAAGCTCGGCCGTGTGCTCGTCGGGGACGGCAAGACCGTGCTTCTCGGCGCGGCCGACACGTTCCGTGCCGCCGCGGCCGATCAGCTGGAGACGTGGGGGAGCCGGGTGGGGGCGCGGGTCGTCCGGAAGGACGAGGGCGCCGATCCGGCCAGTGTCGCGTTCGACGCGGTCAAGCAGGGCATCGACACCAAGGTCAACGTGGTGATCGTCGACACGGCGGGGCGGCTGCACACCAAGACCGGGCTGATGGACGAGCTGGGCAAGGTCAAGCGGGTCGTGGAGAAGCAGGCCACGGTCGACGAGGTCCTGCTGGTCCTGGACGCGACCACCGGGCAGAACGGGATGCAGCAGGCCCGCGTGTTCGCCGAGGTCGTCAACATCACGGGTGTGGTGCTGACCAAGCTGGACGGCACCGCGAAGGGCGGCATCGTCGTCCAGGTGCAGCGTGAGCTCGGTGTTCCGGTGAAGCTGGTCGGGCTGGGGGAGGGGCCGGACGATCTCGCCCCGTTCGAGCCGGAGGCCTTCGTGGACGCCATCCTGGGAGACTGAAATATGGGCCGATGCGGTGAAGAAACACCGGTGAAACACATCCGGGTCTGGTTTCACGCCGCGGAAACATAGGAGGCCGCCAGCCGAAACCGCCGCGTCCGAGTCTCTGAGCAGTCACGTTCCCCTGTCGAGGAGGGACTCTCTCGGAGATGAAGATCGATAGCGGTAGTACCGCCTGGATGCTGACGAGCACCGCGCTCGTCCTGCTGATGACGCCCGGGCTCGCCTTCTTCTATGGAGGGATGAGCCGGGCGAAGAGCGTGCTCAACATGATGATGATGAGCTTCGTCAGCATCGCCGTCGTCGGGATGGCGTGGGTCGTGTACGGCTACTCGCTCACGTTCGGCGACGGCGGCGGGCTCAGTTCGTTCATCGGCGGGTTCGGCGACTGGGGGCTGGTCGGCCTGGAGGACGCCGCGACGACCGGCGACGGCACGGGTGTCCCGCAGCTGGTCTTCGTCGCGTTCCAGGCGACGTTCGCCATCATCACCGTCGCACTGATCAGCGGGGCGATCGCGGACCGCGCCAAGTTCGGCGCCTGGGTCCTGTTCGCGCTCGTGTGGATGACGCTCGTGTACGTCCCGGTCGCGCACTGGGTGTGGTGGTCGGACGGCGACGACGCCGGCTGGCTCTTCGACCTCGGCGCGCTCGACTTCGCGGGCGGCACGGTCGTCCACATCAACGCGGGTGCCGCGGCGCTCGCGCTGGTCCTCGTCCTCGGAAGGCGCAAGGGCTGGCCGAAGGAGCCGATGCGGCCGCACAACCTCCCGTTCGTCCTGCTGGGGGCGGGGCTGCTGTGGTTCGGCTGGTTCGGGTTCAACGCCGGGTCGGCGCTGTCGTCCGGCGCCACCGCGGCCGTCGCGTTCGTGAACACGCTCGCGGCGACCTGCGCCGCCGCGTTCGCCTGGATCGTGGTGGAGAAGCTGCGGGACGGGTCGTCCACCACGCTCGGCATCGCGTCCGGCATCGTCGCGGGGCTCGTCGCCGTCACCCCGGCCTGCGCGTTCGTCACGCCGCTCGGCGCCATCGGCCTGGGGCTCGTCGCGGGCGCGGTGTGCGCGTTCGCGGTCGGCCTGAAGTACAGGCTCGGCTACGACGACTCGTTGGACGTCGTCGGCGTCCACATGGTCGGCGGCATCGTCGGCGCGCTCCTCATCGGAGTCCTGGCGACCACGTCCGTGAACGACGCGGGCGCGGACGGGCTGCTCACGGGCGGCGGGTTCGCGCTGCTGGGCAAGCAGGCGGTGGCGATCCTCGCGACCCTCGCCTACTCCTTCACCGTCACCTACCTGATCGCCAAGGTCATCGATCTGGTGATGGGTTTCCGGATCGACGCGGACGACGAGGCCGCCGGTATCGACAGCACGGCGCACGCCGAGACGGCCTACGACTTCGGCGCCATCCGCGCCGGGATCGGCTCCGGGGCGACCGCGGCGGTGCCCGCCCCGGCGACGAAGGTGGAGGCGCGGTCATGAAACTGATCACGGCGGTGATCAAGCCGTTCAAGCTGGACGAGGTCAAGGAGGCCCTGGAGGCGTTCGGGGTCCGGGGGATGACCGTCAGCGAGGCCAGCGGCTACGGACGCCAGAAGGGGCACACCGAGGTCTACCGGGGCGCCGAGTACCAGGTCGACCTGGTGCCCAAGCTCCGGGTCGAGGTCCTGGTCGAGGCGGAGGACGCCGACGACATCATCGACGTGATCGTCAAGGCGGCCCGCACCGACAAGATCGGCGACGGGAAGGTGTGGGCGGTGCCGGTCGACACGGTCGTCCGGGTCCGCACCGGCGAGACCGGCCCGGAAGCCCTCTAGGCACCGTCGATGCCGACGCACGTTGACACGGCCCGCGCCGCCCTCGCCGCGGCGCGGGCCGCCCGGGCGGACGAACTGGACCGGTGGCTGGGGTCCCTGCTGGCGTCCGGCCCGGGATCGGCGGACGTCGCGCTCCTCGCGGTCGGCGGCCACGCCCGGCGCGAACTGACGCCCGGCGGCGACCTCGACCTCGTCCTGGTACACCGAGGCCACGCGGGCGTCGCCGACGTCGCCGACCGGATCTGGTACCCGGTGTGGGATTCGGGGCTGCGGCTCGACCACTCGGTCCGCACCGTCCCCGAGGCCCGGATGGTCGCCCGCCGCGACCTGAAGGCCGCCCTCGGACTGCTGTCGGCGCGCCTGGTCGCGGGCGAGCGCGCCCTCGCCGACGAGCTGCGCGCCGCCGTCCTCACCGACTGGCGCGCCGACGCCCCCACCCGGCTCGCCGAGCTGGCGGACCTGTGCCGGCAGCGTTGGGAGACTCATGGTGAGCTGGCCTTCCTCCTGGAACCCGACCTGAAGGAGGCGCGCGGTGGGCTGCGGGACGTCCAGGTCATGCGGGCCGTCGCCGCGTCCTGGACCACGTCCGGGCCGGGGAACGCGGTGCGGGCCGCCCATGACCTGCTCCTCGACATCCGGCACGCGTTGCACCAGGTCACAGGACGTTCCAGCGACCGGCTCGTCCTCCAGGAACAGGACGCGGTCGCCCACGCCCTCGGGCTCCGCGACCCCGACGTCCTGCAACGCGCGACCGCGGAGGCCGCCCGGACGATCGCCTACGCGTCCGCCCACACCTGGCACCAGGTGAAGCGCCTGACCAGAACCCGGAAGGGCGTCGAGCGGCGTCCCGTCGGGGACGGCGCCGTCGAACACGACGGCGAGGTCGTCCTCGCCCGCGGCGCCGACCTCGACGACCCGGCGATCGTGCCCCGCGTCGCCGCCGCCGCCGCCCAGGCGGGCCTGCCGCTGGCCCCCGCCACCGTCGCCCGCCTCGCGGACCACGCGACCCTGCCGGGGACACCGTGGCCCGCCGCCGCCCGCGACGCCCTCGTGTCCCTGCTCGGCGCCGGCCCCGCGGCCATCGGGGTCTGGGAGGCCCTCGACCAGGCCGGACTGATCGTCCGGCTGCTGCCCGGCTGGGAACGCGTCCGCAACCGTCCCCAGCGCAACCCCGTCCACCGTTTCACCGTCGACCGCCACCTCGTGGAGACCGCCGCCGGCGCCGCCGCCCTCACCCGCGAGGTCGCCCGCCCCGACCTCCTCCTCGTCGGCGCCCTCCTGCACGACATCGGCAAGGGCCGTCCCGGCGACCACAGCGCCGCGGGCGCCGCCATCACCCGCGACATCGGTACTCGCCTGGGGTTTCCCGGGGACGACGTCCGCGTGCTGGAAACGCTCGTCCGCCACCACCTGCTCCTCCCCGAGACCGCCACCCGCCGCGACATCCACGACCCGGTCACCGTGCGAACCGTCGTCGCCGCGGTCTCGGAGGTGCCTGGCCGCGAACGCGAGACCCTCGATCTCCTCGCCGCGCTCGCCGTCGCCGACGGCCACGCCACCGGCCCCGCCGCATGGGGCCCCTGGAAGGCCGGCCTCGTCGCCGACCTCGCCCGTCGCGCGGCCGCCGCCCTCTCCGGCGGCACACCGCCGCCCGCCCCCGCCGTCGCCCCCGAGCACACCGGCCTCGCCCGCCACGACGGCGCCGCCGTCCGCGTCACCGGCTCCCGCATCACCATCTCCGCCCCCGACCGGCCCGGGCTCCTCTGGCGCGCCGCCGGCGTCCTCGCCCTCCACCGCCTGGACGTGAAGACCGCCCGCACCGTCTCCACCACCCCGGGCGGCGGCACCGCCGTCCTCGACTTCACGGCCGTGCCCGACTACGGGACGCCGCCGGATCCGGCCGGACTGGAGGCCGACCTGCGGCGCATGCTCGCGGACCGGCTCGACGTCGCCGACCGCCTCGACCGGCGTGCCCGGTCTCGGCGCACGCGTCCCGGCCCGGCGGCGCCGCCTCCACGCGTGATGATCGTGGACGACGCGTCCCGCACCGCGACCGTCGTCGAAGTGCGCGCACACGACCGGCCGGGCCTGCTCTGGCGCATCGGGCAGGCTCTCGGGTCCTGTGGCCTGCACGTCCTCGCCGCCCGAGTCGACACACTGGGCGCCGAGGCCGTGGACGTCTTCTACGTGGTCGACGCACGAGGCCGTCCCCTGGACGATCCCGCCGCGCTCTCGACCGTCCGCACCCGCGTCCTGTCCGCCCTCCGCTGACCACATCGGCAAGAACGGCCCAGCTCGCCGCGGCCGTTCCCGGACGGAGGAGCGCTCGTCGTGCAGCGGTCCGATCAGAGGGGGTGGGGCTCGCCCGACGACCCGATACGCTGATAGGCGATCCCAGAAGCTTTCCAAGGACGGTCCAGACACGTGTTCGAGACGCTCTCCGACCGGTTGACGACGGTCTTCTCGTCGCTGCGCAGCAAGGGCCGGCTCTCCGAGGCCGACATCAACGCCACGGCCCGGGAGATCCGGATCGCCCTGCTCGAAGCCGACGTCGCGCTGCCCGTCGTCAAGGACTTCATCGCGCAGATCAGGGAACGGGCGCGCGGCGCGGAGGTCTCGCAGGCGCTGAACCCGGCGCAACAGGTCGTCAAGATCGTCAACGAGGAGCTCATCAACATCCTCGGCGGCGAGACCCGCCGGATCAGGCTGGCCAAGACCCCACCGACCGTGATCATGCTCGCGGGTCTGCAGGGTGCCGGTAAGACGACCCTCGCGGGGAAACTGGCCCGCTGGCTGAAGCAGGAGGGCCACGCGCCGATGCTCGTCGCGGCCGACCTGCAACGTCCCAACGCCGTCCAGCAGTTGCAGGTCGTCGGCGAGCGGGCCGGGGTGCCGGTGTTCGCGCCCGAGCCGGGCAGCGGCGTCGGCGACCCGGTGGACGTGGCGCGCCGGTCCATCGACCAGGCCAGGCACGCCCAGCACGACGTCGTCGTGATCGACACCGCCGGTCGTCTCGGCATCGACGCCGAGATGATGCAGCAGGCCATCGACATCCGCGACGCCGTCCAGCCCGACGACGTGCTGTTCGTCGTCGACGCGATGGTCGGCCAGGACGCGGTCAACACCGCGCAGGCGTTCATGGACGGCGTCGGCTTCGACGGCGTCGTCCTCACCAAGCTCGACGGTGACGCACGCGGTGGCGCCGCCCTGTCGGTCCGGCACATCACCGGCCGTCCGATCATGTTCGCGTCGACGGGCGAGAAGCTCGAGGACTTCAGCGTCTTCCACCCGGACCGCATGGCGGGCCGCATCCTCGACATGGGTGACATCCTCACCCTGATCGAGCAGGCCGAGCAGGCGTTCGACGCCGAGCAGGCCGAGAAGATGTCCAGCAAGTTCGCCTCGGGCGAGGACTTCACCCTTGAGGACTTCCTCGAGCAGATGATGATGATCCGCAAGCTCGGCCCGATCGGCAACCTGCTCGGCATGATGCCCGGAATGGGACAGGTCAGGGAGCAGGTCAACCAGATCGACGACCGGGACCTCGACCGGATCGCCGCGATCATCCGCTCGATGACCCCGCAGGAACGCGCCCAGCCCAAGATCATCAACGGTTCGCGACGGGCCCGTATCGCCGCGGGTTCCGGCGTGAGCGTGGGCGAGGTCAACAGCCTCGTCACCCGGTTCTTCGACGCGCAGAAGATGATGCGGCAGATGGCGGGCGGGATGGGCCTGCCCGGCATGCCCGGCGGACGCAAGAAGGCCAAGGCCGCGAAGGCCGCCAAGAACAAGAAGGGCAAGCAGCGCAGCGGCGACCCGCGCAAGCGCGCCGCCGCCGGCAAGGGAACCCAGGAGCAGCAGCCCGCGGTCGACGCAGCACCCCAGGGCCTCCCACCCGGCCTCGGCGGCGCCCCCGGAGGCCTCCCGCCTGGCCTCGGCAAACTCCCCCCCGGCTTCCAGATGCCCGACCTGAACAACCTCCAGAACCGCAAAAAGAAGTAGCAGGGCCCCGCCGCGGCCGATCCACGCCGCGGCGGCCCACCCCCTCCAAGCACCCGGGACACACTCACCGCCACGCCCCCAACCACGCCCGCCCCGTGCCCCGACCGGCAGCCACGCCCCAACATGCGCCTTCGGCACCCCCGCCGCGCCCGCCCGAAGTCACCGGCACAACCCGCACGTGCCCCCGCGCCTTCGGGCCCGCCCCGCGCCCGCCCGAAGTCACCGGCACAACTCACACGTGCCCCCGCGCCTTCGGGCCCGCCCGGCGTCCGCTCGAAGCCGCTCCGCACAAGTTCACGTAGGGAGCTGCGCTTCTCGGCCTACCTAGCGCGTCTGCGCCGAGTCGCCTCGCCGGTGGTCGGCACCGGCGCCGCGCCATCGGGAACGCCCCGCGTCCGCCCGCGGTTACCCGCGCGAGCCGCACATGGCGTCGCGCCTTCGGGCGTGCCTGGCGTCCGCCCGAAGCCGGCCCGCGCAAAACGCGCATGGCGGATCCGGTCGCTGGGCGGACTTCGGCATCCGCCTCAATGAACAGAGAGGGCAATCACCGCATCACGGTGCGACAATTAGCGACGGATCCCCTCGCCGTCCCCCTCGTTTCGTGCGAGTGTGGCGGTCGCGGACGGCAACACGGCAGCGCGCGATTGCGCGTTTCCAGGAATCGTCTGGCAGAATGACAGGCTGGAAACCCCGGATTCGCCAGGCGCCCTCTCACGTCCTGGGCGACCGGAGTCCTCGGACGGCCGTGAGCCGGTGTTCCCCACCTGGCGCGGGCCCGTCCACCCGTAATGAAGTCTGGAGTACACCACACCCGTGGCAGTCAAGATCAAACTCAAGCGTCTGGGGAAGATCCGGAACCCGCAGTACCGGATCGTCGTCGCCGACGCCCGCACCAAGCGTGACGGGCGCGCCATCGAAGAGATCGGGATCTACCAGCCCAAGCAGGAGCCCTCGCTCATCAAGATCGACTCAGAGCGGGCGCAGTACTGGCTCGGCAAGGGCGCGCAGCCGACCGATCCCGTTCGCAACCTGCTGAAGATCACCGGCGACTGGCAGAAGTTCAAGGGCGAGCCGGGCGCCGAGGGCACGCTCAAGGTCGCCGAGCCCAAGCCCGACAAGAAGGCCGCGTTCGAGGCCGCCGTGAAGGAATCGCTCGGCGACGACGAGTCCGCCGGCGCCGCGACGACCCGCAAGAAGAAGGCCGAGCCGAAGAAGTCCGAGGCGAAGGCCCCCGAGACGACCGAAGCTAAGAGCGAGGGCTGACGTGCTCGAAGAAGCGCTCGAGCACCTGGTCCGCGGGATCGTGGAGAACCCGGACGACGTCCGGGTCCGCGCCCGCCGGATCAGGGGCGGCCGGGTCCTCGAGGTGCGGGTGCACCCCGAGGACCTCGGCAAGGTCATCGGCCGCAGCGGACGCACCGCCAAGGCCCTTCGCACGGTGATCAGCGCCCTTTCCGGTGGTCGCTACGTGCGCGTTGACCTCCTCGACGTCAACGAGGCCCGCTGAGTGGCGTCCCGATGAGCGAACCGCTCGTGGTGGGACGGATCGGACGGCCGCACGGAATTCGCGGTGAGATCACCATCGATGTCCGCACGGACGAACCGGACACCCGGTTCGCCGCGGGCACGGAGATCGCCACCGACCCCGCGGCCGCCGGCCCCCTCACCGTCGAGCGAACCCGCTGGCACTCGGGACGCCTGCTCGTGCGTTTCGCCGGGGTCGGCGACCGGACCGCCGCCGAGGAGCTCCGCGGCGTCTGGCTCGTCGTCGACCCCGGGGAGATCTCCCCGTCCGCCGACCCGGACGACTTCCACGACCGTGAACTGATCGGGCTCGCCGTCGTCACCGCCGACGGCGCCGACGTCGGCCGTGTCGCCGACGTCCTTCACCACGGTCAGGACCTCCTGGTCGTGGACGGGCCCCGAGGGGAGACGCTGGTCCCCTTCGTGACCGCGCTCGTCCCCGAGGTGGACGTCCCCGGGGGGCGGCTCGTCATCGACCCGCCCCCCGGCCTGCTCGACGAATCATGAGAATCGACCTCGTCACGATCTTCCCCGAGTACTTCGCCGCCCTCGACATCTCCCTTCTCGGCAAGGCGCGGCGAACCGGGCTCCTGGACGTCCACGTCCACGACCTGCGCGACTGGACCCACGACCGGCACCGCACCGTCGACGACACCCCGTACGGCGGCGGCCCCGGCATGGTCATGAAACCGGAACCGTGGGGCGAGGCGCTGGACGCGATCGTCCCCCCGCACCGCTCCGACCCGCCGCGGCTGATCATCCCCACGCCCAGCGGACGGCCGTTCACGCAGGCCCTCGCGGCGTCGTACGCGGCCGAGCCGTGGCTGGTCGTGGCATGCGGACGGTACGAGGGCATCGACTACCGCGTCGTCGAGGACGCGCGCACGCGGATGCCCGTGGACGAGGTCAGCCTCGGCGACTTCGTCCTCGCCGGAGGAGAGGTCGCCGCCCTCGTCATGATCGAGGCGATCGGTCGGCTGCTTCCCGGAGTCCTCGGCAACGCCGCGTCGGTCACCGACGACTCCTTCGCGCCCGGCGCCATGGAGACGTTCCTGGAGGGCCCCGTCTACACCAAGCCTCCGGTCTGGCGCGAACGACCTGTTCCGGACATCCTCCTGTCCGGTCATCATGGCGCGATCGCCCGCTGGCGGCGCGACGAGGCGCTTCGCCGCACCGCGCGGTACCGTCCCGACCTGCTCGGACGCCTCGCCCCGGAGGACCTCGACGAGCGGGACCGGACTGTCCTGCGCGAGGCCGGTTTTCCGGTTGACGGCGAAGATATGGCAGACTAAAGCGTCCGTGCGTCCAGACCGCACGGCACCCCACGACCACTTCCCGCGGCGCGACGCCCCCACGGCAGACACTCCGGGGCCTCTCGACGCCCGCGTTCGACCATGAGGAACCGCTGCGATGCACACCCTGATCCAGGAGATCGAAAAGGCCGCGATGCGCGCCGACGTCCCGGACTTCCGTCCGGGCGACACGCTGAAAGTGCACGTGCGTGTCACCGAAGGCAACCGGAGCCGTATCCAGGTCTTCCAGGGAGTGGTGATCCGGCGTCAGGGCGGCGGCGCCCGCGAGACCTTCACCGTCCGGAAGGTCAGCTACAGCGTCGGCGTCGAGCGGACGTTTCCGATCAACAGCCCCTCGATCGACAAGATCGAAGTCGTCACCCGCGGTGACGTCCGCCGCGCCAAGCTCTACTACCTGCGCAATCTGCGGGGCAAGGCCGCGCGCATCAAGGAGAAGCGCGACCACTGAGCCTTCGCCGCCGAGAACAAAAGGCGCATCTGAGCCGATGAACGCCATCGCCCCGGGAACCCTTAACGGTGACCGGGGCGTTGCCCGTTTCGGGCGGAGATGGTCGGCTTGGTCCCCGGCGACACGCCCACGGGCGGTCTCCGGCGACCCCGGCGCCGCTAGGCTTTCGCTCTGATGACTGACGAGGACGATCGGAGAGACGTGCGATCCGAGGCCGAGGGCGCGGTGCCCGAAGAAAAGGAGCCTGTGGACTCGACCGACGAGACGGCCGACGACTCCGACGACGGCAAGAACGAGAAGAAGAAACAGGGCTCTTTCTGGAAAGAGCTGCCCATTCTCATCGTCGTCGCCGTGGTCCTCGCCCTGATCATCAAGACGTTCGCGGTCCAGGCCTTCTACATCCCTTCCGGCTCCATGGAGAACACCCTCCAGGTCGGTGATCGCGTCCTCGTCAACAAGATCGTTTACCACACGCGCGACATCGCCCGCGGTGACGTGATCGTCTTCAACGGCCTCGACTCCTGGGACCCGGAGATCCAGGTCAACGAGCCCGGCAACCCCCTCTCCAAGGCCCTGCGCGCCGTGGGCACCGCCTTCGGTGTCGCGCCCAACGAGAAGGACTACATCAAACGCGTCATCGGCATCCCCGGCGACCACGTCAAGTGCTGCGACGCCCAAGGCCGTGTCACGGTCAACGGCGTCCCCCTCGACGAGGGCTCCTACCTCTACACCGACCCGATCACGCACGAGCGGAACAAGCCGTCCAACGACCCCTTCGACGTCACGGTCAAACCGGGCCAACTGTGGGTCATGGGCGATCACCGTGAACTCTCCCACGACTCTCGCTCCCACCGCGGCGACCCGGGCGGCGGCACCATCCCGGTCGACCGCGTCATCGGCCGCGCCTTCGTCGTCGTCTGGCCCCTGGACCGCATCGACACCCTCCCGATCCCCAAGACCTTCAAACAGTCCGCTTTGAAGAAACCGGCCGCCGCCGCCCTCCCCGCCACCCCCTTCGCCCTGGGCGCCCTCGGCACGCTTCCCCTCGCCTACATCCTGAGACGCCGCCGCCTCAAAGCGTGACCCCCGCCATCGACGAGGATGCCGTGGCGGAGGGCATCGAAGAGGACGGCGCCGATGGTGGCGGCCTCCTATGGCGTTACTCTTCACGTCCGGGACGCGGGCGGTGTCGCCGCAGTAACGGGACGGGGTCCGGAACCCGGCGGCGGGCCTCGGCGGCGCCGACACCGTGTCCCAGAGCGCCTCAGCCGCGCAGGGTCGACCTATCCGACGAAGGGAACCGAGTGTGAGGGGCCCTTCCTGTGCACCACGTCGACCTCGCTGACGGACTACCCGCAGCGTTAACCATCGGGCGAGCGCTCGGACGGCACTGGGGCAGGTGCCTGAGCGTCCCCAACAACCCCCACCAGCCAGGCGGGCTCGCCAGCGAATCGCACCCGACCACCAACCCCCGACCGCGTAGCGAGCTCACCCCGCCACCCAGCCCCCAACCAGGCGCTGTCCCGGCCGCACGCCCTCGCCGCCCGGCCTTCCTGGTCAGTGCGGGTGGTGCCCTGTACGGCATTCCGCGTCCTGGGTGGCGCGCGTTGGAGACCTCCGGCTTGGCACGTGGACGCAGGTCGCCTGTGGTCGAACCCCGCCGACGTGCGTCGTGCGCATGGGACGGTGGGCGGAATACCCCCCAACCATCCTGCGAACGGCCCTCTCGTGCCAGCCCGCCGCCCGTGGTCTCCCCCCTGCAGGGTCACGTCGTGCTGTGTGCCGACCAGCCACATCTCGGTGTCCTACCAACGCTTGTCGCGTGGTCGAGGAGGGCAGCACGGGCATGGTGCCGGGTGGGGTGGGTGCGGAGTGGCCTGGTCGTGACGTGTTCGCTCCGGGGGTGATCAGGGACATGGTGGGAACGGTCGCGTTCGGGGAGCGGTGGATGGGCGTGGCGACGTACGCTGCGGAGCATGAGGGGTCGTCCACTTCGCTTCACGCCGCGCCGTGACGCCGGACTGCACGCCTATGAGCGCGCCCTGGCACACGCGGGGCTCAGCCCGGTCGCCGGGGTCGACGAGGCCGGGCGGGGGGCGTGCGCGGGGCCGCTGGTCGTCGCGGCGGTGATCCTCCAGGGCGGACGCGGCAAGATCGACGGCCTGACCGACTCCAAGCTGCTGACCCCGGCGCGCCGCGAGGCGCTGTACGCGGAGATCATCGAGCGCGCGTACGCCTGGAGCGCGGTCGTCATCCCCTGCCATGACATCGATCGGATCGGTCTGCATCGGTGCAACATCACCGGAATGCGGCGGGCACTCGCCCGCCTGGGCAAGCGGCCCGCCTATGTGCTCAGCGACGGGTTTCGGGTGCCGGGGCTGGACGTCCCCGCACTCGCGATGATCAAAGGCGACCAGGCGGCGGCGTGCGTGGCGGCGGCGTCCATCGTCGCGAAGGTCACCCGGGATCGGATCATGGTGGCCCTCCACGAGCGGTACCCCGAGTACGGATTCGACCTTCACAAGGGGTATGTCACCCGTGCGCACGGCAAGGCGCTCGCCGCGTACGGTCCCTGTCCGGAACATCGGTTCTCCTACGTCAACGTGGGGCGTGCCTTGCGTAACAATGGAGAGGTGGCCTTGGTGGAGGGGACCGAAGGGGAGGTCCCCGGCGAGGGCCGCACGGAAGGGGCACGAGCGTGAGCGCCGAGGATCTCGAAAAGTACGAGACCGAGATGGAACTGCAGCTCTATCGCGAGTACCGCGATGTCCTCGGGCTCTTCACCTACGTCGTCGAGACCGAGCGCCGGTTCTATCTCACCAACTCGGTCGACCTTCAGGTGCGCAGCGTCGACAACGGCGAGGTGTTCTTCGAGGTGACGATGCAGGACGCCTGGGTGTGGGACATGTACCGTCCTGCCCGCTTCGTCAAGAACGTGCGCGTAGTCACGTTCAAGGACGTCAACGTCGAGGAACTCGCCAAGAGCGAATTCGAGCTCCCTTCGAACCAGTAAGACGCCTCTGGGCGCAGACCTGCTCCTGCTGGACGTGAGTATCAGGGCGTCCTCATTTCTTTGCGCTGTAGCGAGTCCGTTGAGTGGGAATCGGGCGAGTGGGCTGCGAACGCGCCTCCGCTGGTCCAGGCACCGCGCCTCCCCGGTCACTCAGGTGAAACGCGGCAGGCTGGACCTCTAGGGGCTGTCGTCGGCGGGGCCTGTGGGGGACTTGGCCGCCCTGGTGAGGCGCCAGCCTGAGGACGTGCGTTCGACGAAGCCGGCGGCGGCGAGGAGGCCCAGCTTGGCGTTGATCGTTGTCAGGTCGACGCCCGCCTTGACGGCGAGTTGCGCGGGGCCCGCCGCGCCGCGGGCCGGGAAGGCCTCCAGGACGGATCGTGTCACCGGTTCCAGGCGGTCGCGGGGGAGGACGGGCCTGTGCGGCGGTGGGGCGAGGTCGGCGCCGAGTCGTCCCACCGCCTCGACGATCTCCTCGACGCGGGTGATGAGGACGGCGCCGTCCTCGCGCAGCAGCCGGTGACACCCCACCGAGGACCGGCTGCTGATCGGACCGGGCACGGCCATGACCACGCGGCCGAGTTTCGACGCCCAACCCGCGGTGTTGAGGGCGCCGCTGCGGGCCTCCGCTTCCACGACGACCGTGCCGCGGGAAAGTGCGGCGATCACCCGGTTGCGGACGAGGAACCGGAGGCGGTGTGGGTGCGTGCCCGGCGGGGATTCGCTCACCAGGACGCACCGGTGGGCCATTTCCGCGAAAAGACCCTCGTTGGACGCCGGATAGGGGACGTCGACGCCGTTGGCGAGGACACCGACGGTGGGCCCCTCGGCGGCGAGGGCGCCCCGGTGCGCCGCCGCGTCGATGCCCAGGGCGCCGCCGGAGATCACCGTCCAGCCGTCGTCGGCCAGTTCGAAGGCGAAGTCGCTCGCGGTACGCAGGCCGTAGGGGGAGGCGGCGCGGGAACCGACGAGGGCAACCGAACGCAGGCAGCTGTACCTCAGGTCGAGGGGTCCTCTTAGCCAGAGCGCGTAGGGGCGTCCGCTGCCGAGGTCGTCGAGCGTCGACGGCCACTCGGGGTCTCCCGGGCAGACGAGGCGTCCACGGAACCGGGCGCAGACGGCCATGTCCTGGTCGGGTTCGGCGGCGATCAGGCGGATCCGCCACTGTTCGAGACGTTGGATCTCCTTCGGGGCGGCGGACAGGCCGTCGGGCGGCCGACCGGTCCGTATCGCATCGAGAGCCTGTTCCGGGCCGGAGTGGTCGATGATCCGGTTGAGGAAGACGTCACCGGGTTCGGCGACCGCGGTGAGCGTGGCGCGGGCGGTGCGTTCGTCGTTCATTGGCGCCCCGCCGACCACAGGGTGAGGGCGCCGCCGACGTCGTCGGCGTCGGGTTCGTCGTGGCCCGTCAGGTCTGCGATCGTCCATGCGACGCGCAGGACGCGGTCGAGGCCGCGGGCGCTCAGCGCTCCTCGTTGGAGCGCCTCATCGGCGCTCACCATCGCGTCGGACGGCGGAGTGAAGCGGCGGCGCAGTTCCGGCCCGGGAATCTCGGCGTTGGAACGCCACGCGGTGCCGGTCAGGCGTCTGAGCGTCCGTTCCCTGGCGAGCTGGACGCGTTCGGCCACCACCTGGCTGGATTCGGCGAACTCCAGATCGAAGCGGAGTTCGGCGCGACTGGCCGGTGCCAGTTCGAGTTTGAGGTCGATGCGGTCGAGGAGCGGACCGGACAGGCGGGACGTGTACTTGCGGCGTGTGCCCGGAGCACAGGAACAGTCGATCTGTTTGGCCGCGGCGCACGGGCACGGGTTCGCCGCCAGCACGAGCGTGAAACGGGCGGGAAAGCGCGCCATGCCCTCGATGCGGGTGATTCTCACCTCGCCCTCTTCGAGCGGCTGGCGGAGGGCGTCGAGCGTTCCCACAGCGAACTCCGGGGCCTCGTCCAGGAAGAGGATGCCCCGGTGGGCGAGGGACACGGCGCCTGGTTGGAGGACGCGGCCGGAGCCGCCACCGACCATCGAGGCGCGGGAGGCGGTGTGGTGAGGTGCGTAGAAGGGCGGTTGCGTGATGAGCGGCTGCCCCGGCCGGAGGGTTCCCGCGACGGAGTGGATCGCCGTGACCTCCAGCGCCGTGTCGGGCTCCAGCGGGGGCATCAGCGTCGGCAGCCGCTCCGCGAGCATCGTCTTCCCGCAGCCGGGAGGGCCCGCGAAGAAGAGATGATGCCCTCCCGCTGCGCTGATCTCCAATGCCCTGCGGGCCTCCGCCTGCCCGCGGACGTCGGCCAGGTCGAGGTCGGGTGAGAAGTCCTGTTGTCGGAGGGCGAACCCGTCGGCGGGGGAGCGGGGACCGTCGTCCTCGTCGTCCTCGACGGGCGGTGGTTCGTCGCGCAGGAGGCACAGGAGGCCGCGCAGTGTGGCGGCGGACACGACCTTCATTCCAGGGACGAGTTCCGCCTCGGCGGCGTTCGCACGTGGAACGACGACCGTCTGGCAGCCTTGGTTCGCCGCGGCCAGCACGGCGGGCAGGACTCCTTGGATGGGGCGCACGCGGCCGTCCAGGCCTAGCTCGCCGATCAGGACGAGGTCCGCGCAGGCCTGTGGCGGGACGGCTTCCGCCGCCGCGAGCAAGGCCACGGCGATGCTCAAGTCGAAGGTCGACCCCTTCTTCGGCATGCTCGCCGGGCACAGCGAGACCGTAACATGGCGGTTGGGATAGTCCTCCCCAGAATTGAAGATCGCGGCGCGGACCCGGTCGCGGGCCTCGCTGAGCGCCGTGTCCGGAAGGCCGACCAGATGCAGGCCGGGGACGCCGCTGGTGATGGCGGCCTCCACATCGACGACCCATCCGTCCACTCCCACCAGGGAGACCGAGCGTGTCCTCGCGAGCGTCATCAGCACACCTCCGGCAGATGATCGACCAAGAAACCTTCGCCGTCCGAGATCAGGCCGAGGACGTCCACCCGCACGAGCGTTCCGCTGACGCCGTGCGCGGCCGCCCACCGCCAGGCCAGCCGCCGTAACCGGGCCGCCTTGGCAGCGGTGATCGCCTCCAGGGGGTCGCCGAAGCGGTTCGAACCACGGGTCTTGACCTCGCAGACGACGTGCCTTCGGCCGTCGTGGGCGACGATGTCGAGTTCGCCCTCGCGGCAGCGCCAGTTGCGGTCGAGAATCGTCCAGCCGAGACCGACCAGGTAGTCGGCGGCGGCGTCCTCACCGCGCCGGCCAAGGCTGATATGGGCGTTCACGGGCCTCACCTCCGTTTCCTGACGATGCCGCGCCGTGACACTGCGTCGTCGAGAAATGGCGCTCTGTGGATAACTTCGGAGAGCGTTCGCGGCGATTCCGTGCAAACCGGCATCCGGTGCTTGCTTCGGCGGGGCGCTTGACGCACCGTGACGCTGTGGCCAACGCGATGGAGGACGCCGTCGCCGAGTTCGGGCGCCACCTGCGCGCCGAACGCGGCGTCTCACCGCACACCCTGCGGGCCTACCTCGGTGATCTGAACGACCTCACCGGCTACGCCTCCGACCTCGGAGTCACGGACCCCGCGGCGTTGGAGGTCTCGCTGCTGAGGGCCTGGCTCGCCCGTCAGCACGCACTCGGCCGCTCCCGCGCCACCCTGGCCCGCCGCACGGCGGCAGCTCGTGCGTTCACCCGACACCTGCACCGGCGAGGCGTGCTCCAGGACGATCCGGGGCTTCTGCTCGGCACCCCCAAACGAGGGCGCGAGCTGCCCGGCGTGATCACCCAGGAAGAGGCGGCACGTCTCCTCGACACGATGGACGCGGAGGGTCCACTAGGGCTTCGTGACCTCGCGGTGCTGGAGACGTGCTACGCGACGGGCGTCCGGGTCAGTGAACTGTGCGGCCTCGACATCGACGACCTGGACACGGAACGCGGCACGGTCCGCGTCCTCGGCAAGGGGGGACGTGAACGAACCGTCCCCATGGGGGAACCGGCGGCCCGCGCCGTCCAGGACTGGCTACGGGCCGGGCGTCCGGCACTGGCGACCGACCGCAGCGGCCCGGCCCTCTTCCTCGGCGCCCGCGGGGGGCGCCTCCACCCGACCAGCGCACGCCGCATCGTCCACGCCCGGATCGCCGAGGTCGGCCAAGTACCCGACCTGAGCCCGCACGGCCTCCGCCACAGCGCCGCAACGCATCTGCTTGAAGGCGGTGCCGACCTACGAAGCGTCCAGGAGATCCTCGGCCACGCCTCTCTGCAAACGACCCAGCTGTACACCCACGTCTCGGTCGAACGACTCAAGCACGTCCACCGACAAGCACACCCTCGCGGAACCCGATCCGACGAGTAGCACTCCGACCGTGGAGGAATAGGCGCTACCTGGTGGCTGAGCTGCCAGCGCGCCCACTGGTAGGCGCACCCTTCGTGGAGCCCGGTCTGATCAGTCCGGCGTGCGCGGGCGGTAGCCCCTCGGTGGTGGGGTGATGAGACGTCGAGGCGGCGTGCTGCGGGGAGGCCGGGGCCGGTGGGCGGGGGCCTGCAGCCCTCCGGGGGGCAGGGATGGCCGAGTGGCAGAGCGTGTCCGCTGGTAGGTGCACTTCATGGAACCCGTGTCTGATCAGTAGCCCTTCGGGTGGACGGAGGGGCGAGCCTCCCGGCCGGCCTCCTGGATCGCCAGCAGCGCCTCCGGCACCTCCTCGCCCGCTTGCGCGCCAGGTGGACGGCGACCCCGGCCTGCACCTTGATGATGGAGATGTGGTGCGTCAGCGAGTCGTGCAGTTCCCGCGCGATGTGCAGGCGCTCGAAGGTGATACGTCAAGGCGGTGTGATGGCGGAGCCGGGTTCGGTGGGCGGCAGGGGAGTTGCCTCAGGGCGGGGCTGGGTTTGGGTGCGGGCCTGCTGGCGTTGTTGCCAGCGACCTGGGCCCTGAGCCCGTCTGCCGCCCTGAGGCAGGGTGCGTCAGGGGGTGCGGCGTAGGCGGCGTTCTCGGGACAGGTCGATGACGCCCGGTGGTGGGCGTCGGCGTCGGTGCTGGAGAGCGCGGGTGCGCCTGCGGCGCCAGACGAAGGCCATGGTGAAACTGAGGGCCATGCCGGTCAGGGCTCCGCCGGTGGCGGTTGTCGCGTCGCGCAGGGCGGTGCCGGGGTCGCGTTGGGGGAGGGGACGGTTCTCGGACGGCGACGGGCGGTCCCAATGGGGGAGCAGGCGCAACTGGCGCTGCACCAGGCTCAGCGGGTTCAGGTAGAGAGACCCTTGCAGCAGGCCCCAGTGCAGGCACGTTGTCGGGCAGTGTGCCAGGCCGTCCTCCACCGTGCCGATGCGGCTGCCGGACGTGACGCGGTGCCCCACGCGGACGCTGGCCCGGACCGGCAGGTACGTCGTTCGCAGCACACCATGGCCGATGGCGACCACACCGCGTCCCGACAGGCGGTCGGCGAAGGTGACGCGTCCCGGGCCGGCCGCGTACACGGGCTGCCCCGGGCGGGCCGCGAGGTCGACGCCGCGATGGCCCGGACCCCACGGGAACGTGGGCGGGCTGAAGCCCCGGACGACCCGCGGAGGCGGAGGCCCGAGGGGCCAGCGCCAGTCCTCCGGGGGCGGGCTCGGGGTGACCGGGCCGGGGGCCACGACGGCGATCACGCAGGTGAGGAGCAGTGTCAGCAGGCTCATGCACGGCAGCCTGCCGCGGGCGCGAACCACCCGCCCGAAGGTCCTCTAACTGTGGATAACCGGCGCCGCCGGTGATTCCCGGACGCGTCCGCGCCCTGATAATCTGTGACCGTGTCCGAGAGGGTACCGGCCAGGCCAGGCCGTCGACGATCTCTTCCTCGGAGGGCCGCCGAGAAGCCGCCGTGAGCGGAGAGGCCACCAGACCCGGAAACGGGTCACAGCCGCTAGGGGTGTCCCGGCGGCTGATTTCACGCGTCCGCATGCCACCGCACATCTGGTGGGGCGCCGCCCCTCGGTCCGTCGCCACGGCGACGGTGGGACGACACCCGGGCGTAGGCAGACAACCAAATGCGGCCCGGCAAGGGCCAGAGAAGGAGAGCACGGGCAATGGCACCCGTCGTCACCATGCGGCAGCTCCTTGAGAGCGGCGTCCACTTCGGTCACCAGACCCGCCGGTGGAACCCGAAGATGAAGCGCTTCATCCTCACCGAGCGCAACGGCATCTACATCATCGACCTGCAGCAGTCCCTGTCCTACATCGACCGGGCCTTCGAGTTCGTCAAGGCCACGGTCGCCCACGGCGGGACGATCCTGTTCGTCGGCACCAAGAAGCAGGCTCAGGAGTCCATCGCCGAGCAGGCCACCAGGGTCGGCATGCCCTACGTCAACCAGCGTTGGCTCGGCGGCATGCTCACCAACTTCTCCACCGTCCACAAGCGGCTCACCCGGCTCAAGGAGCTGGAGGAGATCAACTACGACGATGTGGCCGGTTCCGGCATGACCAAGAAGGAACTTCTCGGCCTGCGTCGTGAGAAGGACAAGCTGGAGCGCACCCTCGGCGGTATCCGCGACATGGCGAAGGTTCCGAGCGCCATCTGGATCGTGGACACCAAGAAGGAGCACATCGCGGTCAACGAGGCCAAGAAGCTCGGCATCCCGGTCGTGGCGATCCTGGACACGAACTGCGACCCCGACGAGGTCGACTACCCGGTCCCGGGCAACGACGACGCCATCCGCAGCGTCAGCCTGCTGACCCGTGTCGTCGCCGACTCCGTCGCGGACGGCCTCATCGCCCGCGCGGGCGCGTCCGGCGGGGACAGCAAGCCCGCCGAGGGCACCGCGGCCGCGGGCTTGGAGGAGCCGCTGGCCGAATGGGAGCGCGACCTGCTCAAGCCGAGCGAGAACGCCGCCGAGGCACCCGCCGAGGCACCTGCGGAGGCACAGGCTGAGGCGCCGGCGGAAGCACCGGCTGAGGCCCCGGCTGAGGCCCCGGCTGAGGCCCCCGCGGAGGCCGAGGCGGCTCCGGCGGAGTCCGCCGCGAGCCCGCAGGCGGCGGACGAGGGCCAGGAGGCCCCGAAGCCCACCGAGGCCGAGCAGGCTTGATCCCGAGGTCCCGGCCGCGCCCTCGGGGCGCCGCCGGGACCGTCGCGGCTCCCACGACCAACGACGAGAGAAGCGAAGAGAGCGATGGCTAACTTCACCGCCGCTGACGTCAAGCGGCTACGTGACCTGACCGGCTCCGGCATGATGGCCGTCAAGAACGCCCTCACCGAGGCGGACGGCGACTTCGAGAAGGCCACCGAGCTGCTGCGCCTCAAGGGCGCCAAGGACGTCGGCAAGCGCGCCGAGCGCACCGCCGCCAACGGCCTGGTCGCCGAGTACTTTGCGAACTCCGGCGACGGCGCCCTCCTGGAGCTCAATTGCGAGACCGACTTCGTCGCCAAGAACGAGCAGTTCATCCAGCTGGCGAACCGGCTCGTCGAGTTCGCCGGGAGCAGCGGCACCGCCGACGCCCCGGCGCTGCTGGGCGCCGAGATCGAGCCGGGCAAGACCGTCCAGGCCCTGATCGAGGAGAACAGCGCCAAGATCGGCGAGAAGCTGGAACTGCGCCGCTTCGCGCACTTCCAGGGTGCCTACGTGGCCAGCTACCTGCACAAGTCCGACCCGTCCCTGCCGCCGACCACCGGCGTGCTGGTCGAGCTGGACTCGGAGAACCCGCAGGTCGCCAAGGACATCGCCCAGCAGATCGCGGCGATGGCCCCCCAGTACCTCACCCGCGAGGAGATCCCCGCCGAGGTGGTCGAGAAGGAGCGGGCGCTCGCCGAGCAGCGCACCCGCGACGAGGGCAAGCCCGAGAAGGCGATCCCGAAGATCGTGGAAGGCCGGGTGAACGCCTACTTCCGTGACCTCGTGCTGCTCGAGCAGGAGTTCGTCAAGGACCCCAAGAAGATCATCTCGAAGGTCCTGGACGAGGCCGGCGTGAAGGTTGTCCGCTTTGCCCGGTTTAAGGTCGGGCAGGCTTAGGGGCACTCTGGAGACGGGTACCCAGACAGAACGCGAACCTACGAGGAGGCCGCCGACGTGCCGGACAAGACGACAACTAGCGCGACGGCGGCCTCGTCGTCTGATCGGGACGGCACGGAACCGGGCTCGTCCGAGGGGAAACCGACGTCCGGTGCGAGCGCGCCCACGGGCGGGACGGCCGGCGACGCCGAGACCGGGCGGCGGGAACTGCGCGCGGACGGTCGGCACGGTCCCCGCGCCGGCTGGAAGCGGGTCCTGCTGAAGCTGTCGGGCGAGGCCTTCGCCGGACGTGACCCGCTCGGCATCGACCCCGAGATCGTCCAGCATGTGGCCGAGGCCATCGCCGAGGCCGTACGGGACGGCGTCCAGGTGGCGGTCGTCTGCGGTGGCGGCAACATGTTCCGCGGCGCGGTCATGGCCGAACGCGGAATGGACCGTGGACGCGCCGACTACATGGGCATGATCGGCACCGTCATCAACTGCCTGGCCCTCCAGGACTTCCTGGAGAAACTGGGCCTCGACACGCGCGTCCAGACGGCCATCACCATGAGCCAGGTGGCCGAACCGTACATTCCACGGCGTGCCATCCGGCACCTGGAGAAGGGCCGCGTCGTCATCTTCGGCGCAGGTCTTGGCCAGCCGTTCTTCTCGACCGACACCACCGCCGCCCAGCGCGCGCTGGAGATCGGTGCCGAGGCCGTACTGAAGGCCACGCAGGTGGACGGTGTCTACGACGCCGATCCGCGCAAGAATCCAGACGCGGTCAAGTTCGACCGTTTGGAATACGGTGAAGTTCTACAGCGGGGACTGAAGGTCATGGACGCCACGGCCATCAGCCTCTGCATGGACAACGCGCTCCCCATCGTGGTGTTCGACCTCATGGGGCAGGGCAACATCGTCCGGGCGGTCCGGGGTGAGAAGATCGGCACGCTGGTCAGCCCGGAGGAGGGCTGACCACAGCCCCACGACCGCGGCGCGTGTCGCGCACACGGAACGCGCCGCGGAACCGTACGACCAGGGCCGACCAGATGACACGGGAGTCACAGTGATCGACGAGACTCTCCTCGAGGCAGAGGAGAAAATGGAGAAGGCGGTCGCGGTCGCCAAGGAGGACTTCCAGGCCATCCGCACCGGCCGGGTCACCCCCGCGATGTTCAACAAGATCACCGCCGAGTACTACGGTACGCCGACGCCGATCAACCAGCTCGCGTCGTTCACGCTGCCGGAGCCCCGGATGGTCATCGTCCAGGTCTTCGACAAGTCGTCCATGCAGGCTGTGGAGCGGGCGATCCGCGACAGCGACCTCGGGGTGAACCCCACCAACGACGGCAACGTCATCCGTGTCGTGTTCCCCGAACTGTCCGAGGAACGCCGCAAGGAGTTCATCAAGGTCGCGGGCCACAAGGCCGAGGAGAGCCGGGTCTCCATCCGCAACGTCCGTCGGCGGGCCAAGGACACCCTCGACAAACTCGCCAAGGACGGCGAGGCGGGCGAGGACGAGGTCAGGCGTGCCGAGAAGGAACTCGACGACGTCACCCACCGCTACGTGGCGCAGATCGACGAGTTGCTTGAGCACAAGAAGGCAGAGCTGCTCGAAGTTTGATGGAACTCGACGACGCCGGGGAGACCTCGCGCTCCCCGGATGAGCCGGAGAGCGACATGGCCGGGCACGCACCGGACACCTCCAGCGAGGACGTCTCCTCCTCCGGCGCCACACCTCCCGCCGGCGCGCGCCCACACGCCCCGCCGCCAGATCTGTCATCCTCCGACGCGTCCCCCGCGGGCTCCTCGCTCGACAGCGAGTCCTCCGGGGGCGCGTCGCGTGCCGGGGCCACTCGCGCGGAGCCGTCCTCCGCGAACGGCGATTCCACGGGCGCGTCTTTCGCGAACGAACCCTCGGCGGGCTCGTCCGGTGGGACGTCCGGGGCCAAGCCCACCGGCAGGACGGGACGCAACCTTCCGCTCGCCATCGGAGTGGGACTGGGTCTCGGCTCCCTGGTGCTGCTCTCCGTCTACACGGTAAGAGAGATCTTTCTTGCCGTGATGGTCGTGTTCCTCTTCATCGGCATGCGGGAGCTGACCGAGGCGTTCAAGAGCCGCGACCTGCACGTCCCGTTCATCCCCGTCGCGACGGGCATGGTCGGTACACCGGTCGTCGCCTACGTGTGGGGGCCCACGGCCACGGTCGCCGCCGTGGGACTGACTGTGCTCGCCCTGCTGACGACGCGGATGCTCGAAGGAGCCGACGGCTATGTGCGGGACGTGTCCGCCGGCGCGCTCGTCGTCGGCTACCTGGTCCTGGTCGGCGGGATCGTGGCACTGCTGATGCGCCCCGAGGACGGCGACGACCGCGTCATCATCTTCATCGCCGCGACCGTGGCCAGCGACACCGGTGGCTTCTTCGCCGGATCGTTCCTAGGCAAGCACAAGCTCGCGCCCACCATCAGCCCGAAGAAGACCTGGGAGGGTGTGACCGGCTCCGCCCTCATGTGCATGCTCGTCGGCGGCTGGCTGGTCTGGTGGCGGCTGGACGGCGGCACTGTCTGGCAGGGCGTGCTGGTCGGTCTCGCCGCCGTGGTCACCGCCACCGTCGGCGACCTCGTCGAATCGATGATCAAGCGCGACCTCGGCATCAAGGACCTGGGAACGATCCTTCCCGGGCACGGTGGCGTGATGGACCGCCTCGACTCCCTCGTCGTCACGGCCCCCGTCGTCTGGCTTCTCCTGGAACTCTTCGTTCCGAGCTAGCGCCGTGCCGTGGCGCGCCGTGCCGGTGGGACGTGCCGTGCCGGTGGGACGCGCCGTGCCGGTTCAGCGGCGTTGACCGTTCAGGAGACGACCCACGAGCGGCCCTGCTGGGCGAGGCGCCGGATGAGCGCGTCCGAGCCCTCGTTCTTGGCGAGACGGTGCTCTTCCCCGGTGATGGGAACCAGCCACAGCCATCGGACGGGGTCGCCGTTCAGTGTCAGGCCGGTCAGCTCAGGGGACTCGGGACCCGCCAGACGGCTCGGATCGTCCAGGAGAAGCACGCCCTCCCAGGCGGACTCACCGCTGCGCAGCGGGAACGTGCGGGCCTCGTGGTACCACTTGACGACGTCTCCGGGCGCGAACCACGTCACCGAACGCCACGGGTACTGCGCGAGCCACGGAAAGATGCTGCCCGCGCGTTGACTGGGCAGGGTGCTCGCTACAGCGAGCTCGATCCGTCCGTACGGGGTGACGTCGTCCTCGTACAGTTCGACCGTCGGCATTCGTTGACGGCACATCCCGACCGTGCTCAGGACGGTGAACTCACGGCCGCCTCGTGCGGGACGCTCCGAGACCCCGACCGTCGGGGCCACACCGGTCCGGCCGCTTCCCAGTTGCCGTCCCACGTCGTGCCAGTAGTGGCCGCCCGGTCCAAGCCTTTGGAGCAGGTGACCGAGCACCGACTGCTGGAATTCCGCCCACGAGCCGTCCGCGCGGCACATCTTCCAATGCTCACGCGCCCGGTCGATCCGCGGGCCGAAGTCTTCGATCTCCTCTTCCAGCGGAAACGCGAAGGGACTCTGGCGCGTCGCGTCACGGGCGTATCCGGGGATGCCGCGTCCCATGTCGGACCAGCCGGGGATCACGAACAGCAGGTCACCCGCGTCGAGGACGGCCACACCGTCGCCCTCCTCGAACCAGACGACCTCCAGGCTCGCCGGGTCCAGGGCCTCGCGGCCCGCCGGATGACGCACATGGGACTCGGGCAGGAGAGGCGCACGACCGGCGTCCAGCCGGGGCTGGTCGAAGTCGGCGGGTGCCTTGCGGTGGTTCGCGACCCACACCGCGCCGACCACCGAGTCCCGCGCGTCCTTCAGGTAGGCCGCGGTGACGTCGCCGTCGGTCTCGATCACGAGCCGCCGACTGCCGTACGGACTGGCCGCCGCGTGGACGACCGTTGCCGTGGATCCCTGGGGCGAGGCGGCCCCCCTGCGCAATACCGGCATGATCGAGACCTTAGTCGCACACAAGGTCATGTGCAGGAATGTCGTCCCTCAGGTCAGGGCTCGTGTCCGCAGACGGACGATGCACAGGCCCACGTTTGCGACACTGGAAGGACCATGTCTACCACCCAGCCCGCCGTCACCGGACCCGCGCCCGGTAAGACCCCGGCGAAACTCGTCTTCGCGGCGCCGAGACGCGGTAAGCCGCCCAGGCATCTCGCCGACCTCACCTCCGCGGAACGCCGTGACGCGGTCGCCCAACTGGGTGAGAAGCCGTTCCGGGCCGACCAACTGTCCCGGCACTACTTCGCGCGTCTCGTCGACGACCCGGCCCAGATGACGGACCTCCCCGCCGCCGTCCGCGAGCGGCTCGTGTCCGAGCTGCTGCCCTCGCTGCTCACCCCCGTCCGCGAACTGGACTGTGACGGCGGAAAGACGCTGAAGACCGTCTGGAAGGCGTTCGACGGAGTTCTGCTCGAATCAGTGCTGATGCGGTACCCGGACCGAGCCACGATGTGTGTCTCGTCCCAGGCAGGGTGCGGTATGAACTGTCCCTTCTGCGCGACGGGCCAGGCAGGGCTCACCCGTAACCTTTCCACCGCCGAGATAGTCGAACAGGTCACCGCGGGCGCACGCGCACTCGCCCGCGGGCGTGTTCCGGGCGGGCCCGGCCGCGTCTCCAACATCGTCTTCATGGGCATGGGGGAGCCGCTGGCCAACTACAGGGCGGTGGTGGGCGCGGTACGACGTATCACCGACCCGGCGCCCGCAGGTTTGGGCATCTCGCAGCGCGCGGTCACCGTCTCGACGGTCGGGCTCGTCCCGGCGATGGAGAAGCTCGCCGCGGAGGACATGTCCGTGCGGCTCGCGTTGTCCCTGCACGCGCCCGACGACGAGCTCCGCGACGAGCTCGTTCCCGTCAACAACCGGTGGAAGGTCGCCGAGGTCCTGGACGCCGCGTGGGCCTACGCGGACCGCAGCGGTCGCCGGGTCTCGATCGAGTACGCGCTCATCAAGGACGTCAACGATCAGGCATGGCGGGCCGATCTTCTCGGCAAGCTCTTGCGCGGCCATCTCGTACACGTCAATCTGATCCCGTTGAACCCGACGCCGGGTTCCAGGTGGACCGCTTCACGCCCCGAGGACGAGCGCGAATTCGTCCGGCGGCTGGAGGCCCACGGGGTTCCGGTCACGGTGCGCGACACTCGGGGCAGGGAGATCGACGGGGCCTGTGGCCAACTGGCCGCGTCGACCGAGAACTGACGTTCCACGGGCGTTCCCCGGCGCCCGGCGGGCGAGGGGACACGGCTGAGGAGCAGGTGCGCGGTGACAAAGAGTCCGCGGCTGCCGGTGGTCTTGCGCGGCTATGACAGACACCAGGTGGACGGCTTGCTGCGACGGATCTCGCAGGCTCTGAACGGCGGGCCGCCGATGTCCGCCGACGAGGTGCGCAAGACCCGGTTCAGCATCGTTCTGCGCGGCTACGAACCGCTCACCGTCGACCGGTTGGTGCGCGAATGCATCATGGAACTCGAAGCGAAGGCGCCGCTCGCCGACCGGCTCGGGCGTCCACGCGCCCACCCGGCCTGGCTCGTCAACTGGATCCAGAACGCCCGTTTCTCGGGCGCGGGCCTGCGTCCCGGGTACGACGTCCGTGACGTGGACGCGTTCCTGGACCGTGTGATCGCCGGCCTGCGCGGCGCCGCCCCGCCGGTCACGGCACGGGACGTGCGGGACAGCACGTTCCGCGTCGTCAGGCTCGGGCCCGGCTACGACGAGCAGGAGGTCGACCGGTTCCTGCTGCAGCTCGCGGGCGCCCTCGAACGCCGCTGACGAAGTTATCCACAATTTCGCGGGACGCTGCGGGCGGGGCCCCGCGCACGTAACGCTACGTGCATGGATCATCTCAAGAACCAGTACCGGCGGCTCCGGTCCCTCCTCACGCTCTTCCTGCCACCCGAGATCACCGCAGTCCTGATGCCCCTGACGAGGCCCGCGCTGAGGCTGGGCGCCGAAGGGCAGCTGCCCGTCCACCTCGGCGGCGCCCCGCTGCTACCGCCGGGTGAGCCCTGGCCACGATGGAACGGGCGCCTCCTCGGCTTCCTCGGCGCGATCGACTTCGCCGCCATCGCCCGCTTCGGCGACATTCCCGGGCTGCCGACGTCCGGCAGGGCCGCGTTCTACTACGCCGACGAAACACCGCGGCCGTGGGGCGACGCGGCCGCGCAGCGGGACGGCTGGCGCGTCTTCACCGGCGACCTCACCCGAGCCGACCCGCCCCCCGGCGCGTCCGTCTACCCCAGGACCCGCCTGTACGCCGCCCCGTTCCTCTCCCTGCCCTCACCACAGGAGAGGCCCATACGGCGCCTGGAGGCCGCCCGCAGCGGCTTCCTGACCGTCTACGAGCAACTGCACGCCGTCTGGTCACAGCACATCTGGCCGGACGACTCGCCCGCGCACCAGTTGGGCGGCTGGCCCGCCCTCGTCCAGCGTCCCCTCGGCCCCGACTGCCTGTACGCGTCGACGGGCCGCCCCCTGGAATCCCTCGGCCCCCCGCCGCTGACCCCGGACGAGCAACAGGCGGTGGAGGAGTGGCACCTCCTCCTCCAACTCGACTCCGACGATCGCCTCGGCTGGTACTGGGGCGACCCCGGCCGCGTCTACTTCTGCGCACGCCCAGACGACCCTCCAGAACAATCCTGGCTGGCCCTCCAAGCCGCCTAACCCGCCAGACCCGACCTGGCGAGTAGGGGTGACATGAGTGATATGGGTGGGGTTCAAGTGGGTGGGACGCCGGTGGGAGGGTGTTCGGTATGGCTGGGACTCGTCAGGGGTGCGTGTTCTGTGAGGTCGTCGCGGGAGAACGGGCCGCACACCTCGTGATCGACGCGCCGGACGTGGTGGCGTTTCTCGATGTGCGGCCGCTCTTCAAGGGGCATACGTTGCTGGTGCCGCGCGTGCACTACGAGACGCTCACGGACCTGCCCGGTGAGTTTCTCGGACCGTTCTTCGACCACGCCCAGCGGCTGGCGGCGGCCATGGAATCGGTGCTCGAGGCGGCCGGATCGTTCGTGGCGATGAACAACCGGGTGAGTCAGAGCGTCCCGCATCTGCACGTTCATGTCGTGCCGCGTAATCGGAAGGACGGGCTTCGCGGGTTCTTCTGGCCTCGACAGAAGTACGAGTCCGATGGCGAAGCGGCGGACTACGCCGCACGTCTGGCGGCCGGGCTCACGTGATCATGGCAGGGCCATCAGGAGCGCCGTGTAAGGCATGACCGGGTTCGTATCGGTGGAAGTCGCGACGTCCACCTCCAGGGCGGCGGCGTGTTCGTACAGGTCTCGTTCGGCCCTGTCGAGCACGGTGGACAGGACGAAGTCGGTGACGGTCCAGCCGATCAGCTCGGCGGCCCTGCGGATGACGAGGAGTTGTTCCGCGGAGGGATGGACGGTGATCTCGTCGGTGGTGGGAAGGTCCTGGCGAACCGACTCAGACATGGCCGGTCTCCTTCCTTGCGGCATCTAAAAGTACGACGCGAGGTCTCACTGAGACATCCTCAGAGAGAACGAGAATCTCCGATCTTCAGGAGGAGTCGTCCGTACCGCGGAAGTAGGTCGTTCGCTCGATTTCAGGTCGACGACGTTTTTGATGGAGGTGGTCGAGGAGCCAGCGTGGATTCGGGTGACAAATTCCCAGAAGAGGGCGTCATACTCGTGGTCGCCCCTGGGTGGACATCGATCCCATAGGTGAGAAGACGGCGCGGCTGCGATGGGGGAGGGCCGCCGGGCTCAGGGCGAGTTGCAAAGTGCTGTCAGAGCGGCTCTTACGGCTCGCGCCGCGGCAAGGCCGACGTCGCACCGAGGAGTGGCCCTTCACACCGGCTTCCCGTCGCCGGGTCGGTCAGCCGAACACCTGCGCGTCGCTGAGGGCCACGGGGGCGCTCGGCCTGGTGGACGTGGACGGCGAGGAAGCGGGCCGGCGGGGTGTTCTTCGAAGCGACGTCGAGTTCGCGCGTCATAGCTGCGGTGTCAGCCGTCATGCGAGCGCTCTGAAGGCGCTTTACAGACACGCCTCAGTCGGGGGACTCGTCGATGGTGCCGAAAATGACCGACGACACCTCAAGGTAGAGCTGCTCCGGGTACGGCATGAAGCCGACGTTGCGGAGCGCCTGCTTCTGGCCCGCGGACTCCATCACGAACTCGCCGTACCCGAGGATGCGTCCGGTCATGGAGCGGTTCAGGGCGATGTCGGTGACCTTGGCGAGCGGCATCATCGCCACGTCACGGTTGAGGACACCGCTGATCACCATCACCCGGTGCTCGGTGACGAGGAAGAACTCCACCGACCAGGCGATGACCTTCCAGACCAGATAGGCGATCGCGACCAGCCAGAGCCACCAGATCCAGATGAGGCCGACGACCGCGCTGACCGCGGCGCAGCCGACGAGTCCGGCGACGACGATCGAGACGGGGAGGAGAAGGACGGCGGGGTGCCGCCGGACGGCGATGACCCGTCCCTCGTGGGACATCAGGTACTTGTCGACGGTGCGCGACGAAGTGTCGTGCTGCACCATCATGTCCTGCAGATTCACTGCGGCGTCCTCGTCATGATCCGGGTGGTTCAACGGTAGCCGACGCGGTGCGCCGGTGCATGAGGCCGCACGGTAAGGCCCTTGCCGGAGGGGGGACCGCAGCTGAAGATGGTCGGTATGGAGGCCGTTCGGGAGTCGCGGACCGAGTTCGTCGTGGACGTCACGAGGCGCCCCATCTGGCGGCTGCTGCTGCGGGGCCTCGGCGTGTACCTGCCCGGGTGGGACCTGCCGGCGGGTGCGGTGCGGGTCCGGGGCGGTGTCGCGGACGGGTTCGGTCCCCCCGCGTACGTGGACGAGGCCACCGGGTTCGGTATCCAGCTCCGCGACCGGCGGCGGGGCCTGGAACCCGACCGGGAGATCTATGTGCGGGGGCGGGAGAACCCGAGTTTCGGGCTGGTCGTCGCGGGCCCGGCGGCGGCGATCGGGAGTCGTGTGGTGGACGCTCACGCGCTGATGCGGTTCGCGCGGAGGCTGACGTTCGAGGAGCTGTTCGACACCGGCGAGGCCGACTCCGTCCCGTACGCGGTACGGGGAGCGCGGGCGGTGGAGAACGCGGTGTTCCTCGACCGGGAGGCCGGGATCGGACTGTGCGTGGAGGCCGACCCGGTGACGCGGGCCGTGACGTGCCCGCTGTACGTCCGGTTCGGCGGCTCGGCGGGACGCACCGTGCGGGCCTACGGGGTGGCCGAGCGGGTGAGATCCAACAGGTGACGGGACGGTAGCTCCCATAGCCGAACGGCTGGGATGGACGGGTCCTAGAACAGTTCGTCCAGGTAGCCGGGGTGGGTGTCCGTGTCCTCGAACCGTTGGTCGTTCGTCGATGGCGGTTGGTGGGTCGTAGCGTGCCGGTTCTGGATGGCCGTGTGGGTGAGGTCCGGCCTTGATGGGACGGTGGTTGACGTAGTCGGATGCTTGCGGCGGATGGGTTCTTGGACGGTTTGTCGTCTTCTGTGGTGGGCTTGGTGGGCCGCCGTACGGGCTTATGGGTGGTCCAGCGGGGTGAGATCGACAGGTGATGGGCGGTAGTTGGTGTAGCCGGATGGTTGCGGTGGATGCGGACTGGAAGGGTTCGTTGTTCCGGTGGTGGCTGGGTGGGGTGCGTTGTGCGGGGACGCGGGGTGGCTCGGGGTGAGTGGCGCCGTTGGATTGGTGGGGTGGGGCGTAGCGTGCGGGTGTGGGTGGCTGTGTGGGTGAGGTTCGAAGGTTGACGGTGGTGGGGGTTATGGGGTTGCCCAGGGGGTGAGGTCCCAGAGTTGGTGGGACGGGAGTCGGCGTAGGCGGACGGCTGCGGCGGACGGGTCCCAGAACACCTCGTCGTTTTCCAGGGACTGTTCGGCGGTCAGGACGCCGCACAGGAGTTCGTCGCGAGTGCGGACGGCCATGAGGGGGCCGATCTGCGCGACGGCGCCGGAGCTTTCGGACAGCGTGCGCAGGAGGGCCTTGAGGGCGGCTTCGTCCTCGGGTGGCCGGTTCGGTTCGACGCCCGGGGGGACACCGGGTTCGACGCGGGTGAGGCCGCGGCGGGCGCCGTTCTTCGGGAGGTCCGCGCCGGTGGAGATCAGCAGGGCGAGGAAGGCGCCCGCGAGGTCCTCGGTGTCCTGCCCGCCGAGGAAGTAGCGGCGGCGTTCCGGTGAGCCGGGGCCGTCCTGGCCCTCCACCGTCCGGAATCGGACGTTCAGTCTGCTGGCCCGTACGCACCGCTCGTACATTTCGCCGAGGATGTCGTCGAGCTGGTCGTCGCGTGTCCAGAGGCGGCCTGTGGCGGTGACGGCGTGGCCGTTGGGACGGCCGGTGAGGGTGGCCGTGACGGTGTCGTCCAGCTCGCCCTCGGTGAACTGGAGCAGTTCGGTGACGACGTCCTCGACGCCCTCCAGCGTCCGGGTGAGGGAGCGCTGGAGTTCCAGGATCTCCGTGCCGCCGCGTTCGAGGTCGTCCAGGCGGCCGAGCGCCAGGTCGACCCTGCCCTCGATCGCCTCGGCGCCGGTTCGGGTGACGGCGCGGACGGACGTCTCCACCTCGGTCAGTTTGCGGCGCAGGGCCGTGAGGGTGATCCGCTGCTGTTCGAGGTCGCGCATCCGGTCGGCCTGCTTCCGCAGGAAGTCGTCGGCCTGGTGGACGAGGTCCGCGAGCTCCTCGACCTGCCCGGTGTTCTGCCGTAGGCGGGTGTCGAGCGCGGGCAGCACGTCCTGTTTGACGCGGGTGAGGTCGGCGCTGAGCCGTTCGCCCACCGTGACGAGGACGTTGTTCTGCTTGGTGACCTGCTCGTTCAGTTCCTCGATCCGCCGGGAGAAGGCGTTCGCCTGGTCCCGGCTCTGCTTGCCCGCGTAGAGTTCGAGCGCCCCCACCACGACGCACATCACCACCAGGATGACCGTCGTCATTGCACTCCTCGGGCGTGACGGTACTTACCGGAACGGGTTTTGTTCGCGACCATAACTTACGATCACGCGCGCCGACTGACACTTACGTAACCGACTGATCTCAGTGACCGGCCGGTGTCACCGACCCTTACCGTGCCATTCCGTAGTCGTTTCCGTGCTCTCGGTCACGGAATTCAGACACAGCCTTCGAATTGCGGGACGGTCGTGGTGACCTTGAGGCCGACGGGGGCGAACCATTTGGCCAGGAGCCGGGCGGCGGTGCCGTCCTGGTACATCCGCGTGATCGCCTTGTTGACGGCCTCGCAGCCGTTCACGTCGGACTTCCGGATGCCGACCCCGTACGGCTCGTCGGTGAACGGGGCGTTCACGATCCTGAGGTCGCGGCCGTGCCTCGACGCGAGGCCCGCGAGGATCAGGTCGTCGGTGGAGACGGCGTCCATGGCCCCGGCGGTCAGGCCGGTGAGACAGCCGGAGTAGCCGTTCGCGACCACGGGCCGCGCGGCGACGCCCTGCTCGTCGTGGACGCGGGGGAACGACACCGAGCCCGGCACCCGGCAGAGCCGCCGGTCCTGCAGGTCGTGGATGCTCCGGATCGCGGTGTCGGACCGGCGGACGAGGATGTCCTGGTGCGCCACGTAGTAGGGGCCCGCGAACGACACCTTCACCTTGCGTTCGGGCGTCACCGAGTAGCTGGCCACGACGAGGTCGACGTCGCCGTTCTGGATCATCTCCTCCCGCGTCGCCGACGTGACCGGAGTGAAGGTGACGTCGGTGACGCGGAGACGTTCGGCGATCTCCCGGGCGATGTCGATGTCGAAGCCCTCGTACGAGCCGCTCTCGGTGCGTTCGCCGACGCCCGGCTGGTCGGCGTTGACGCCGATGACGAGGGTGTCCTTGGTGGCGACGGAGGTCTCGTCCGCGTCCGCGATGCCGCACGCGGTGCCCGCCGCCAGGACGAACACCGCGAGCAGTGCCGCGGCGACGCGGCGCCCGTTCACTTGGACCACCGGTATTCGGCGAGGCGGGGACGGACGCCGACGAGCACGAGCAGGGCGATGACGGCGCCCGCGACCGGCAGCACGGTGTACCAGCCGCCCGTACCGTCGTCGCCGTCCTTCACCGCCTCGTCGAACGCCTTCTGGTGGATGCCCGCCAGAACCTGCAACGACCGGTCGTACTCGGTGAAGTCGGCGGCGGACGTTCCGCGGGCGGCGACGGCCTCGGCGCGTTTCCCGCTGTGGACGAGGTTCCGCATCTGACGGTCGTTCGCCTGCACCTTCTGGTAGTCCTTCAGCACCTTGTTCAGGGCGTCCACCAGTTGCGTGCGTCGTTCGTCCGACTCGGTGGGCCTGTTGGCCTCCGTGCCCAGGAACCCGAGGAACGGCGCGCGGCCAGGTACGAACGACAGGTCCTTCTGCACAGCCGCGTTGTACTCGTCCAGGTTCCCCGCCTTCAGATACAGGACGGTCTGCGACTTGCTCAGATAGACCTGTTCGTACGCGTCGGCCCGTCCGGGGTCGAGCAGGAACCGGGTCTCGTCGGCGGCGGCGCTGTTGCTGATGGTGCGTGTCCGGGACAGCGCCAGCATCGAGTCGAAGCCCTCCTGCTTGGCCTTGCGGAGGTGGCTCGCCTGACCGGACAGCATCGCGGCGCCCGCGACGACGAGCAGGAGGGTGCCGAGCGTGGCCGCCGCCAGCGGCACGTTCAGCAGCCTGCGGAAGCGTCTCGCCAGGAAGACCTGGAGACCGGTGAGGACGGCGAGCAGCGCCACGCCCGTGACGAGGATCCAGGTGCGGCCCGTGAGGACGGCCGACCGTTTGTCCTCGTAGGTGTGCCGGACGAGGGTGCCGTTGTCGAGCGTGAGGTTGTACGCCTTGGGCAGCAGGTCCAGCTTCATCAGGTCGGTCGCCTGCCGGTAGAGGTCGATGACCCGCTGCGACGGCGGCCCGGACGCATGGTCGGACTGTTGGTCGAGCAGCAGCGCCTGCCCGGCGAGACGCTCGTAGCGGCCCAGCGCGTCGAGGACGTCGCGGGCGGTGTTGTCCTCGGTTCGCTCGTCGGCGAGCTTGGCGGCCTTGAGCAGCGCGGCACTCGCCTTCTGCCGGTTCTCGTCGTAGCGGGCGAGGGCCTGGTCGCGCCCGCCGCCCGCGGCGCCGCCGATCAGCAGCGCGTTCGCGAGTTGCGCGTCCATGTCGGTGAGCTGGAAGTAAAGGTCGCCGGTCGCGACGACCTGCGGGCCGGCGTCCTGCCCGATCACCCGGACGCCTTCACGGGCGTTCGCGATCGCCCACCACGCGATGGCCAGCAGCGCCACGAGCAGGACGGCCGCGACCGCCGTCAACGTCCGGACGCGGGCCGCGACCGTGCGGGGAAGCAGCCGCGCGACGCCGGTCGGGGTCGGTCCGGGCGCCCGCCACAGCCGGCCGGAGGATCGCCGGCGCGCGACCGAGGTGGGCCGCCGCCGTGCGGAGGGGTCCGGCCGGCCCGCCGGGGGAACCTGCGGAACGGCCGTCATGTCGCCTCGTCTCGGATGAGCGTGATCGTGGTCCACGCGCCCACATGGATCCGGTCGCCGTCGGAGACGGGGACCTCCACGTTGTTCGGGATCGGCTCCATCGAGCCGTTCATGCACGTTCCGTTGGTGGAGCCGGGGTCGACGAGCGTCCAGGTGCCGTCCGGCTTGGCCAGCAGGACCGCGTGGACGTGGGAGATGCCCGGGTCCTCGGGCGGCTCGCGCAGGTCGATCTCGGGCCGGGACGGCTGCGACGAGCCGCGCCGTCCGATGCGCACCTGCCGCCCGGTGAGCGTGATCCGCCGCTCGGGCGCGTACGGAGGGAACGTGAGGGACGCCGAGTCGGGGCCCTCTTCGGCGATGATCGAGTTGTAGTAGTCGCGGTCGGCCGTCACGACGGCCGTCCAGACGGTCGACGGCACGGGCGCCGGGGAGGCGGGCTGAGCCTGCGACTCCGGCGGCGACGGTGGCGTGGGCGTGGGCGTGAAGGGCGTGGGCGGCGCCGGAGGGGGCGGCGGGACGGGCGGGGCCGGGTTGGCCGGGGCCGTCCGCGGCGTGGGCCTGCCGCCGCCGGTCGCGAAGTCGTAGCCGCACGCCTCGCAGAACCGGTCGGTGCCGGGCGTTCCGCAGTCGGGACACGGCCTCGCGCCGCCCTTGCCGGTCACGGGCGGCTGCGGCGAGTACGGTGGCCGCGGCTCCGACGCGCTCATGCCCTCGCCGGTCGGGGAGGAGGGGGCGGACGGGACCATGCGTTCGCCGCAGACGTCGCAGTAGTCGGACGCCCGCGAGGAGTGTCCGTTGGGGCAGGTCGGCATGTTCAGCCCTCGCCCCGGAGGGTCGTCACGGTCTCGTCCTTGCGCGTCCGGACGGTCTTGCTGGACCGGGTGTCCAGCTCCATCTCGTCGGCCTTGTTGACCTCGCGCTTCAACCGGACGGTGCCGGTCCCCAGGTCGACGACGTCCACCACCCGGCGCAGCATCGAGGTGATCTCGTCGTTGCCGGCCTCGTTCGCCAGCACCACGGCCCGGCCGAGCCGCGCGGTCGCGGTGTCGATGTCGCCGTCCTTGCGGGCCTGCAACCCCTCCTGGATGGCGGCGGCCAGCTCCGCCTGGCCCGTGTAGTGCGCCACCCGGGCGTTGATCTTCGTCGAGCGCGCCTCGTCGTCCGTCCACTGCGCCAGCACGTTGCCGGTCGCGAGGACCTGGGCCTCCTCGCCGGGCGCGCCGGGCACGACGAGCTTCACCCAGGCGGCGCGCAGCTCCTTGCCGACCTCGCCGGGCGACACCTCCACGCAGATGTGGTAGTCACGGGCCTCGGCGCCCCACGCGCCGAGCGGGTAGTCGCCCGCCTGCGGAGCCGACTCGACGCGTCTGCCGGTCAGATCCTCCACCGACGGGAGGACCTGCTTGACGAACTTCAGGTTCGCGGTCTGCGGCGTCCACACCCGCAGCGCGACGTCCGCGACGGACTTGCCCATCGCCGCCTCCGTCATCGCCTGGAAGTCGGCGACGAGACCGGCCGGGTCGGCGACGATGTCCACCGTGCCGAGCAGCGCGGACGCGATCTTGCGGAGTTCGGCGACCTCCCAGTCGGTGCCGACGCCACGGCAGTCGCACACGAACCGGCGCTCGCAGCGGAGCAACACGGCTTCGAGCTCCTCAGGCGTCTCGTGCTGGTTCTTGCCGTCCGTCAGCAGGATCGCGTGCCGGATGCCGCCCTGCACGTCGTCGAACAGTTCGTCGGCGAGACGCAGCCACGACCCGATCGCGGTGCCGCCGGACGCCTTCAGCCTGTTCAACGCGACCTTCGCCTGCTCCCGGGTCTCCGGGGTCGCGGCGACGAGGCCGGGCCGGGCCGGGAACACCATCTTGGCGACGTTGGACCCGGACACGACCGCGAACTCGACGCCGTCCCGCAGCGTGTCGATCGCGACCTTCGCCGCCGCGATCGCCGCCCGCAGCTTCGTGTCGGGGTAGGACATCGAGCCCGAGGTGTCGATGATGATGACCTCGGACGCCCGGGTGGACGCCGAGACGGGCGCGGCCCCCTCGGCCGCGGTCGCCTCGACGGACACGATGGCGTGCACCTCGCGGCCGCCCTCGGGCAGGTACTTGTTCTGGTCGATCTTGACGGTGAACTGTGGCTGCTCGCTCATCGGGGCTGCTCCGTGCTCGGCGACGTGCTCTGGGGGATGCTGCTCTGCGGGGCGGCGGGGGACGGAAGCGGGATGACGGCGACCGTGATGTTGTCGCGGCCGCCCGCGTCCAGGGCGTGGCGGACGAGCGTCCGCGCGGCGCCGAGCGGATCGGCCGCCGGATCGGCCGCGGCGGACGCGTCGGACCTGTCGGCGGGGACGTCGAGGCCGGGGGTCAGGAGCGCGGCGAGGTCGCGGGCCTCCGGGAAGTAGTTCCACAGGCCGTCGCTGCACACCAGCAACGTGCCGGGCCCGGCCGGACGGAACGAGGCGACGTGCGGGCGGACCTCCCCGGCGTCCGCGCCCAGCCAGGCCGTGATGACGTGCGCGTTCGGGTGCGCCTCGGCCTCGGCCTCGGTCAGCGACCCCTCGGCCACCATGAACGCGGCCCACGAGTCGTCGTCGGTGAGGCGGCGGGACGGGCCCAGCTCCGCCATGTCGCCGGTGCTCACCTCGGCGAGCTCGACGTCCTCGATCTCCTCGGCGGACTCGACGGCGCCGTCCGCGGACAGCCAGTACGCGCGGCTGTCGCCGACCCAGCCGACCGTGACCGCCGCGCCGCGCGTCACCGCCGACACGTACGTGCAGGACGGCGCGTCCCCCGGGGACGTGCCCAGCGCCGCGACGGCCGCGGCGGCCTTCAACGCCGCCAGCCGGGTGGCGTCCTCCGGGTCCTCGCCCGCGTCCAGCCGCGCCACCAGCTCGGCGGCGCCCGTCTCGGCGGCCGCGCGGGAGGCCTCGTCGGGACGCTGCGACGAGCCGACGCCGTCCGACACCACGGCCGCGACCCCGGCGGTGTGCGCGACGATGGCGAGCGCGTCCTCGTTGCGGCTGTAGCGCCGTCCGCGGTCGCTCGCGCCCGCCGCGACCACCGGCCGCGTCCCGTTCGTCCCGCCCCGCCGGGCGGTGACCGTCATCTCCACGTGGTCGCGTTCTGCGGGCTGGCGCAGCCCGCAGGACCCGCAGTAGCCGTCCACGTCGATGACCGTCCCGCCGCATCCCGGGCAGGAACGCCCGGCCGGTCCGGCGGGCGGCACCTCGACGGGGGCCGGTTCGGCGGGCGGTTCCGGGGGCTGCGCCCCGGCGAGCCGGTGCCCGCACTCCTCGCAGAACACCTCGCCCGCGAACACGATCTCCCCGCAGGCGGGGCAGGCCAGCTCCGCCGCCTTCGCGCCGTTCGGGTCGCCGGTCACAGCAGCGTCCTCGGACGGACGGCGTTCGCGGAGTCCACGAGCCGCCGGCACTCCTCCCGGTCCCGGGTGCGTCGCGCCAGCTCCCGGTACGTCGACTCCAGCAGGCGGCGCAGCTTCGGCTCGGCGAACGGCGTGCCGAGGACGGAGCCGCCTCGCGTCCCGGCCGCCGTGCCCGGCCCGTCCAGGAGCCAGTCGAGTGCGGCCTCCAACACCTCGGCGGCGAGCCGGTCGCGCCGCTCGGCGTCCAGGTCGAGGGCGGTGAGACGGTCGCCAGCGCCGACGAGTTCCGCGGCCGTCAGCTCCGCGGGGTTGCGGCCCCGCACCACCGTCGCGATCGCCGCCACCTGCGCGGGCAGGTACTGGATGGAGATCTTCGGCACCGAGTCCAGCGCGGCGACCGCCGCGCGGCGGTCGCCCGCCGCCAGATGGACGCGGGCGAGGCCGAACGCCGCGTTGATGTAGCTCTGGTCGGTGCGCCACACCATGTCGTACAGGCGGACCGCGTCCCGCGGCGCCGTATGTTCTCGGCAGTAGGCGAGCGCCAGCTTGGGCGCGGCCTCGCCGGGCAACAGCCCGTACAGCCGGTCGAACCAGGGTTCGGCCTCGGCCGTCCGCCCCCGCGCCAGGAGCCCGACGGCGCGGTACCAGTCGACCCGCCAGTCGTCGGGACGTTCGGCGGTCAGCTCGTCCAGCAGTTCCGTGGCCTCGTCCGCCGCGCCCAGCTCGATCTTCACGCGGGCGAGCGTCAACCTGACCTCGGGCGTGCGCTCCGGCGCGTTCTTCACCGCCTCCACGACTTGCTCGGGCTCCAGCGCGCTCAACCCGGAGACGAACGCGGCGGCCGGGTCGGACCCGTCGGCCAGCGGCACCGGCAGCGCCGCCGCGGCCACCTCGGGCGGGACGGGCGGCAGCGCCGACGCGTCCGACTCGCCGCCCGCCATCCGCGTCGTGAACCGTTCGGGGCCGAACAGCCCGGAGGGGGCGGGACGCGGCCTTCCGTCCTCGGCGGCCAGGACCTCCCGCAGCACGCCGGTGAGCTGCTCCGCCATCTCCGCCGCGTCCTGGAACCGCCGCGCCGGGTCGGGATGCGTCGCCCTGCGCAGGAAGCGGTCGAACGACTCGAACCGCTGGAGCACCGGCACGTCGGAGCGCGACGGGAGCGAGGTGCTGAACGTCCGGGTGAAGCCGCGGAACGGGAAGCTCAGCACGGCCAGCGACCGGCCGACCGTGTACAGGTCGGACGAGATCGACGGCCCGGCGTCGGCGATCTCGGGCGCCTGGTAGCCGACCGTGCCGTAGATGGCGCCGCTGGGATCGTCCAACCGCCGGACGCCGCCGAGGTCGATCAGCCGGAGCTGCTCCTCGGACTGGATCACGTTGTCCGGCTTGAAGTCGCAGTAGACGAGCCCCTGCGCGTGCAGGTACTCGAACGCGCGCAGCACTTCCAGCCCGTACGCGATGGCCTGCGCGAGCGGCAGATGCTTCTCGCCCGCGGGCTGCGGCTGCTGAAGCAGGATGTCCTTCAGCGACCGGCCGCCCACGTACTCCATGACGATGTAGCCGTCGCCCTCGTGCTGGACGAAGTTGTAGATCTTGACGATGTTGGGGTGCTCGACCTCGGCGAGGAAGGCCCGCTCGGCCGCCGCGGCGGCGCTGGCGTCGGCGTCGCCGCTGTCCAGCAGGCCCTTGAGCACCACCCACCGGTCGCTGACGTTGCGGTCCTTGGCCAGGTAGATCCAGCCGAGGCCGCCGTGCGCGAGACAGCCGAGCACGTCGTACTGCCCGCCGAGGAGATCGCCCGGACGGAGCTTCGGGGTGAAGGAGAACCGGGCGCCGCACTTGGGGCAGAAGCCCTCGGTGCGGCCCGGCTGCCCGCCGCGTCCGCGCCCGACCGGATGGTCGCAGTTGCTGCAGAACCGTTTGCCCTCGGCGACCTGCGGATCGCTCATCACCGCCGTGGACGGGTCCCGGTACGGGACGCGCGGCACCTCGACCAGCCCGGCGCCGAGCATCCCGCGGCGGCCGGACGAGCGCGCCGACCCGGTGCGGGCGCTGCCCGTCCGCACGGACGAGCCGGTTCCCGTCGAGCCCGAGTGGACCGACGCCTCGGCCCTGGACGTGAGGGTCGTGTGGGCGGGCGGCGCGCCGCAGACGTCGCAGTAGCCGTCCATGATCGTCCCTGCGCAGCCGGGCAGGGGACAGGAGTCGTCGGGGACGGCCACCGGCGGCCGGGGCGCGGGCACGCTCGGGACGCTCGCCGGGGGATTGCCGCAGACGTCGCAGTAGCCGTCCGAGATCTTCCCGGCGCACCCCGGCTGCGCGCACGCGTCGGGCGCGGGCGGGGCGGGGGACGAGGAGGCGGCCACGCCGCACAGGACGCAGTACCCGCCGTCGATCGTTCCGGTACAGCCCGGCTCGGCGCACTGGCTCATCGGTCGGCTCCCTTCACCCGGGCGTTGATGGCCTGCTGGTATCCGGACAGTGTCACGGTCGCCTTCCGAAGATCGCAGGGGGACGTCCACAGCAGCTCACGGGCCCGCTCGTACATGCCGGCCAGCTCGGCGTCCTCGGCGTGGCCGAGTCTCGCGGCCTTCACGCGGTACCCCTCCAACCGGCCGCGCAGTTCCTCCCGCCGGTCCAGCAGCCCGCTGATCACGCCGACGGCCTCCCGTGCTCGTTCCAGTGCCTGGTTCGCCGTCTTCTCCAGGTCGAAGATCCGGGTCGAGACGTCGTTCCAGCCGTGGCCGCGCACCGGACGGCCCACGGCGGCCAGCCGGTCCGCCAGCGCGGCGGACGCCTCGGGCAGCTCGGGCAGCGTCGGCTTGGCGATCTTGGCGAGCGCCTCGTCCCGGACGCGGCGGGCCTCCGCCTCCGTTCCGCGCAGCCGCTCCAGGACGGCGGCGACGCCGCGGATCCGGTCGGCGAACCCGTCCCGGAGCCGCTCGGCCTCCTCCAACCCGCGGCGGACCTCCGCGAGCCCGGCCCGGATCTCGTCGAGCCGGGCGGTGTCGGCACGGCCGTCGCGCGCCAGGGCCATCGGGTCGGCGCGGACGACGACGGCGACGGTTTCGAGATCGTCCCGGAGCCGGTCGAGTTCCGGCTCGATGCCGCCGAGGGACTCCAGCAGTTCCTCCGCCGCGCGCCGCTCCGCCTCCACCTCGGCGAGCCGGGACAGCAGCGCCGACCACACCGCGTCCAGGGCGGCGATCGCCTGCGCGGCCGCCTCGTACATCGGCGTCATCCGCTCGACGACGGCCCGGAGCGTCAGCCTCTCGCCGGACGGGACGGACAACAGCGTCCGCCGGTGCAACGGGACCTCCTCGGCGGGCAGTTCGACCGAGGGGCCCGCGATCAGCCAGGTCAGCTCATTGAGCTGTGCCTGCCCCGGCTTGGCATGGCGTGCCCGAAGGCTTTCCGCCGCGTCGAGCGCGCGCCCGTACACGTCGAACAGGGCCCACAGCGACGCCACCCCCGCGCGCACCTCGGACTGGACGCGTCGCGTCTCACCGTCCAGCGACGCGCCGTCCAGCAACTGGTAGCCCTGGTGGGCCTCCAGTTCGAGCAGTGCCGCGCCGATGCGTTCCCTCTCCTCCCTGAGCCGCGCCAGCGCGCGGTCCGCCTCGTCTCGGCTCATCGGGGGCCGGTCCAGCCGCGCGTCACTCAACGCCGGTCCACGATCGGCCCATGCTCGCCCCCGATTCGCCCGATTAGAGCCCGATTTGGTGCTCAAGTTTTCCGCATGGAAGGTCGCCTTCTCAAGCGATCAGGCCCGGCGGCCCGGACGTGCGTCACGTGACTCGTTCCGAGCGTCCACACACCTCCAGAATGTCGGCACTCGAACATATAATCGAACCATGGCGAACGTTGCGACGCACCCACAGACCACGGACCCCGCGCCCACCGCACTCTCCGCCGCGGAGATCGCCGCACTCGCGCTCTCCCTCGCGCACCTCGGCACCGGCCCGCAGGCCACCACCGCGCGCCGCGCCCTGCACACCCTCCTCGACGCCACGCCCCACGACGATGTGATCACCACCACGCTCGCCACCCTCACCACGCCCCTGGACGCCGCCACCTCCGACCGGGCCCGCGTGATCGCCGCCGCCATCACCGAGCACCGCGTCGTCCGGCTCTGCTACGGCGACGCCGGCGCCAACGTCACCATCCGCGAGGTCGAGCCCGTCACCTGCCTCGTCCACCGCGACCACTGGTACCTCGTCGGCTGGTGCCGCATGCGCCGCGGCGTCCGCGCCTTCCGCTTCGACCGCATCCTCGCCGTGGAGTCCACCGGCCTCCTCGCCCGCCCCCGCCGCGCCGACCGCTACCTCCCCTTCCAGAAGCGCCACCGCTGACACCCCAGCCCAAGCCCGACGCGCCGTGCGGCCTCCCCCAAGAGCCCACGACGCGTTGGGCGGGCTCGGGTCACACCGTGACGGTTCGGGTGACGGCGGTCGCGACGACGGAGGTGACGTCGTGGGCGCGGCTGTAGACGGCGCGCTGGAACTGGGCGCCGTTGCCGCGTTCGAGGACGCCGTGCAGGAGCCGGGTGACCGTTTCAAGATCGCCCGACCGGTCGAGGGCGGGGGAGAGGTGCTCCAGGAGGGCGGCGACGACCTGGTGCGCGGGCGCGGCGCGGAGGGTGGTCGGGTGGACGAGGTCGTTGCGCAGCCCCGACCGTCCGGCGCGCCACATCGCCAGCCGCATCAGGTCGGCGCGCACCGGGTCGGGCGGTTCGCCGTCGCGCCAGGCGCCCGCGGCGGTGTCGACCAGGGCCCTGACGAGCGCGGCCATCAGCACGGCGTCGTCGGCGTCCAGGCACACGTCCGGGACGCGGATCTCCACGGTCGGGTAGTGCCGGGACAGCCGCGCGTCGAAGTAGATCATTCCCTCGTCGATGAGCGCGCCGGTGGCGAGCAGCGCCTCGACCGTCGCCCGGTACGCCTTGGCGGAGCCGAACAGCTCGGTCGGGCCGCTGGACGGCCAGCGCCCCCACACCTGGTGCCGCCAGCTGTCGTAGCCGGTGTCGGCGCCCTGCCAGAACGGGGAGTTCGCGCTCAGCGCCAGCAGCGGCGGAAGCCACGGCCGGATCCGGTCGAGGACGGCGACGCCCTCGTCCGGCGACTCGATGCCGACATGGACGTGGCATCCGCAGGTGAGCTGCTCGTCGGCGGTGGGCCCGTAGGCGTTCGCCATCCGCAGGTAGCGGTGCGACGGGGTCAGCGACGGGCGGACGGCGACCGGCGACGTAGCGAGCGCCGCCACGGAGACGCCGACCCCGGCCGCCGACTGCGCCGCGGCGAGCCGCGCCGACCTGACATGCTCGGAGATCTCGGTGAGCGAGGTGCACACCGGGGTGGCGGTCTCCAGTTGCTCGCGCTGCAACTCGGGCTCCAGCGGCTTCGAGCGGCGCCCACGGGTGAGGAACAGTTCGTCGTGACGGCGGGCGTACCGGATGACCGAGCCCGACACCGCCTGCGGCGCACCGGTCTCGGGGGCGACGAGGAGCAGTTCCTCCTCCACCCCGAAGGTGCGCGGACCTTGACGACGTCCCACCTGATGGTTCTGCCCGGCACCACGCCGACCTACATCCCCCGCGACCCACATCCTGCCCGAAACGCCCTGCTCACCCTGCATGCCCCTGACCGAGCGCTTGGTCGGCTGACTTATGCCGTGTGCCTGAGGGCGAGAGCCCGCGCACGCGTCCATGCCACCGGATCAGCGGAATGCCGTTGCCGCGCGGTGCGCGAGACCCGGGTCAGAGCCGGTCGATCTCGGTCAGGTCGATGTCGATGTCGAACGGCACCGTGAGCTTCAGCCGATCATGGTGGATCCCGGTCGCCACATACTTCCTGGTTCCAGCGTCGAGTTCGAAGACACAGACCATGGGCCGGCCGTCGCTGTTCTCCACACGCCAGAAATGAGGGATGCCCGCCTCGGCGTACAGCTGGGGTTTGCGCTCTCGGTCTCGTATCTCGGACTCCTGCGACACGACCTCGACGGCGATAACCACGTGCTCGGGTTTGAACGAGGTCTGATCTCGCCCGGTCACGCCCTTGGCGTCCACGACGAGGATGTCCAGCTCCGGTCGCTGCCGATCGGCCAGCGTGACCGTCATCTCGCGGCTGACGCGCAGCCCTTCAGGAACCTGAAGGCGAAGAGCCCCTTCGAGCAGCGAGACCGTCAGCATGTGGAAGAAGGACTGGGGGCTCACGAGGACGATGCGGCCATCGATCAACTCTGCGTGAGAGGGCAATTGCGGAAGGTGGTCAAGATCTTCTGCCCTGAAGCCTTCCGCAGGAGGAATGATCCAAGGCGGCAGAGGCTCGTCGCGTCGGTGATCTTCATTCCGTCCGTGGACGTCGGCTCGCCGGAGGCTGGAAGGCCGCTCGGGGTCAGGCATGTCGTCCGCCGGCAATGCCCTCATGGTGTCCTCCCAGCCGAGCGGGTCTGAACTCCGCGTCCCAATGCAGATGAGCCTAGCAACCTGCTCCCTGCTGTAGGGACCAGGTTACGGATTGTGAGGGGTTTCAGGGGCGTTCCCAGCGGACGGAGCTGAGGGCCAGGAGGGCTACGTGGAAGGAGACGCAGGACTCGACGTCGTCGAGGTCGGCGTCCAGGACGCGTTCGATGCGGCGTAGGCGTTCGTAGAAGGCGGGGCGGGACAGGTGCGCCTGTTGGGCCGCGACGGCCTTGTTGCGGCCGGACTCCAGGTACAGCTCAAGGATGCGGGTGAGGTCGCTGCCGCGCTGGGCGTCGTACTCCAGGAGCGGGCCGAGTTCGCGTTCGACGAAGGTCTGGACGCGGGCGTCGTCGCGGAGGAGGTGGAGGAGGCCGCGCAGGCGCAGGTCGGGGAGGCGGTAGAAGAGGCGGGCGCCGGAGCCGCGGGCGGCGACGTCGGCGACCTGTTCGGCCTCCAGGAAGGAGCGGCGGACGTCGCGGATCGTCTCGACGACGGAGCCGGCGGCCATGACGGTGTCGCCGCACTGCTTGCGGATGCGGGTGGCGACGTCGGTGAGGGCCGTCTCGACGTCGGTGCGGGCGGGCAGGGATGCCAGCACGCCGACGCGGGCGTGCGGGCCACCCTCGTCCAGGACGCCGACGAGGGCGGCGAGGCGGGCGTCCTTGCAGGCTGCGGCGGCCGACTCGGCGAGCACGGAGAGCTCCCCGACGGGCGGCGCGGACGTGCCGGGGCCGCGGTGTCGCAGGACCACGCCGAGGAGGCGGCGGCCGGACAGGGGAACGCCGAGGGCCCGGGCGCGGGCGGCGGCCTCCTGCGGGTCGGAGTAGGCGTGCGCGAGGATGCGGGCGATGATCGTCCCGTGGGCCTGGCGTTCGACGCTCTCGGCGTGCCGGTCGAGGAGACGGCCGAGGGCGAGGGTGGTGGCGGCCCGCTCGATCAGTACCGTCTCGCGGGGCGACGGCGGCGCGCCGAGGTCGATGATGAGACGGCCCCAGTCCTCGCCGCGGGCGCCGACCATGGTGACCAGCCAGCCGGACGCCTCGTCGTAGCCGGTGCGGCGGCCGGGACGAACGGCGCGGGAGCGGGTCTCCCACGCCGACAGCAGCTCCGACGGGTCGGCGCCGCTCGCGTCGGCGGCGAGGACCTGGTGGGCGAGGTTCTCCAGGACGACCGGGTGCCCGCCGAGCGAGCCGACCTGCCGGACGACCTCGTCGGTGGAGGCGCCCTCCACGGACAGCTGGGTGAAGATCTCGTGGAGCCGTTCCGAGGCGCGCAGCTCGGCGAACTGGTCCTGGACGATCCGGGCGTGCACCGACTCGGTGATGTCGACGAACGCGGGCTCGTGGGCCAGGACGATCACGGGAAGGCCGTGGTCCTCGGCGGCGCCGATCAGGGCGGGCGGCAGGACGCTGAGATAGCGGCGGCCCAGCTCGATCATCAGGCCGCTCACCCCGACCTCGGCGAGGTCGGCGATGTAGGCGCGCAGCCGCTCCGGCTCGTCCGGCAGCGCGATCCCGGTGGTGAGGACGAGTTCGCCGCCGTGCAGCAGGTGGGCGATGTCGGTGACCTCGGCGACGTGCACCCAGCGGACCCGGTTGCCGGTGCGGTCCGCGCCAGCGACGACATGCGGTTGACCGCGGCGTACCGCGTCGAGCCGGAGGACGTCGTCGACTGTGGGCAGCATCACCCGCGATGATATCCGGACAGGATGTCAAGGCTGATGATCAATTGGTGACAGGGTGTCGGGCGCGAGCAGAGCGTTAACGGGAGACGCCCGGTCGTGACACTCTGCGGGTTTCCGCGGCGTCCGAACGGCATGAGACTTGACACATGTCGGAACACGCGAACCTGCTCAAACGCCACCGGGCGGTCATGCCGTCCTGGATGGCGCTCAACTATCAGGACCCCATCGAGATCGTCGGCGGCAAGGGCAACCGTGTGACCGACGCCGAGGGGAAGGGCTATCTCGACTTCTTCACGGGCATCCTCACGAACATGCTCGGCTACGACGTGCCCGAGGTGCGGGAGGCCGTGGAACGGCAGCTCGCCACCGGGGTCGTGCACACCTCCACCGCGTACCTGCTGCGCGGCCAGATCGAGCTGGCCGAGAAGATCGCCCGCCTGTCCGGCATTCCGGACGCGAAGGTGTTCTTCACCAACTCCGGGACGGAGGCCAACGAGACGGCGCTGCTGCTGGCCGCGTACGCGCGACGCAGCCAGCAGGTCCTCGCGATGCGGCAGAGCTACCACGGCCGGTCGTTCGCCGCGACGGGCGTCACCGGGAACCGCGCGTGGACGAACGTGTCGTTCTCGCCGCTGGACGTCCATTTCCTGCACGGCGCCGACCGGCACCTCCCGCAGTTCGCCGGCATGTCGGACGAGCGGTACATCGACGCGTGCGTGCAGGACCTGCGGCACGTGCTCGCCACCGCCACCGGCGGGGACGTCGCCGCGCTGATCGCCGAGCCGATCCAGGGCGTCGGCGGGTTCACGATGCCGCCGGACGGCCTGTTCGCGGCGTACAAGAGCGTCCTGGACGAGTCCGGCGTCCTGTTCATCTCCGACGAGGTCCAGACGGGCTGGGGACGCACCGGCCAGAGCTTCTGGGGCATCGGCGGCCACGGCGTCACCCCGGACATGATGACCTTCGCCAAGGGCCTCGGGAACGGGTTCGCGGTCGGCGGGGTCGTGGCGCGCGGCGACCTGATGGACGGCCTGCACGCCGTCGGGATCTCCACGTTCGGCGGCAACCCGATCTCGATGGCCGCCGCGAACGCGACCCTGGACTACGTCCTGGACCACGACCTCCAGGCCAACGCGGCCCGGCGGGGCGCGACGATCATCGGGGGGCTGGCGTCGGCGCGCGAGCGGCTTCCGATCGTCCGGGACGTGCGGGGCAAGGGCCTCATGTTCGCGGTCGAGCTGGGCGACCCGCGCACCGGGGAGCCGAGCGCGCCGCTGGCGGCCGCCGTGATGGAGGCGACCCGTGAGCGGGGACTGCTCGTCGGCAAGGGCGGCCTGTACGGCAACGTGGTGCGCATGGCGCCGCCGATGACCCTGACCGACGCCGAGGCCGTCGAGGGCCTCGGCATCCTGATCGCGTCCCTGGAAGCCGTCAACGAGGAAGCCGCCTCATGAGCAAGCACGTCACGCACTGGATCGGCGGGAAGCCGTTCGACGGGGAGGCCGCACGCCGCGGCGACATCTACGAGCCCGCGTCCGGGCGCCTGTCTGGAACGGTCGATTTCGCCGAGGGGCCGGAGGTGGACGCCGCCGTGGCGGCCGCGAAGGCCGCGTTCCCCGGCTGGCGGGACGCCTCGCTCTCCAAGCGCACCAGGGTCCTGTTCAAGTTCCGCGAGCTGGTGCACGAGCACCGGGACGAGCTGGCCCGGCTGATCTCGTCCGAGCACGGCAAGGTCGTCTCGGACGCGGCGGGCGAGGTGGCCCGCGGCCTGGACGTCGTCGAGTTCGCCTGCGGCATCCCGCACCTGCTCAAGGGCGGGTTCTCCGAGAACGTGTCCACGCGCGTGGACGCCTACTCGATCCTGCAACCGCTCGGCGTGGCGGCCGGGATCACGCCGTTCAACTTCCCGGCGATGGTGCCGATGTGGATGTTCCCGGTGGCCATCGCGTGCGGGAACACGTTCGTCCTGAAGCCGTCGGAGAAGGACCCGTCGGCGTCGGTGCGGCTCGCCGAGCTGTGGGCGGAGGCGGGCCTGCCGGACGGCGTGTTCAACGTCGTCCACGGTGACAAGGCGGCGGTGGACGGGCTGCTGCACCATCCGGACGTCAAGGCCGTCAGCTTCGTCGGCTCCACCCCGATCGCCCGGTACATCTACGCGACGGCGGCGGCGAACGGGAAGCGCGTCCAGGCCCTCGGCGGCGCGAAGAACCACATGCTCGTCCTGCCGGACGCCGACCTCGACCTCGCCGCCGACGCGGCCGTGTCGGCGGGGTTCGGCTCGGCGGGGGAGCGGTGCATGGCGATCTCGGTGGTCGTGGCCGTCGACCCGGTCGGGGACGAGTTGCTGGCCAAGATCCAGGAGCGGGTCGCGGGGCTCAAGGTCGGCCCCGGCGACGACCCGGAGTCGGAGATGGGGCCGCTGGTGACCCGGGCGCACCGCGACAAGGTGGCCTCCTACGTGGACAGCGGTGTCGCGCAGGGCGCCACCCTCGCCATCGACGGACGCGATCCGCGGGTCCTCGGTGGCGCCGGGGACGGGTTCTGGCTCGGCCCGACCGTCCTCGACCATGTCGCCCCGGAGATGGACGCCTACAAGGAGGAGATCTTCGGTCCGGTGCTGTCGATCGTGCGGTCCGGGTCGTACGAGGAGGCCATGGAGCTGATCTCCGCCAACCCGTACGGCAACGGCACCGCGATCTTCACCAACGACGGCGGGGCGGCGCGCCGCTTCCAGAACGAGGTGGAGGTCGGCATGGTCGGCGTCAACGTGCCGATCCCGGTGCCGATGGCCTACTACTCCTTCGGCGGCTGGAAGGACTCGCTGTTCGGCGACACCCACGCGCACGGGATGGAGGGCGTCCACTTCTACACCCGGACGAAGGCCGTCACGTCCCGTTGGCTCGATCCAAGTCACGGTGGGGTGAACCTGGGTTTCCCCACCGGCGGCTGACCCCGCCCGTCGCACCCGCTCCACCGTTCCCGTCGTTTATTTTCGTCGTGCGGCGGTGGACGAATAATGCCAACATCCATTGACGGCCCCTGGGTCCGGCGACACAATCTGACTGTCTCAATTAATTGAGATGAATTAAATGTCAGGGTTCGTCGTAGAAAACACCAGGTCCGGAGCCGCAGGGTTCGGTGGAGCGGGATGTGCAGGAGAGTCGCGCGATGACCGGGTTCGACCACGCCGCAGAGGCGGACGCGCTCGGAAGGCGATTTCCGGGCTGGACCATTTGGTTCGGCCCGTTCACCGGCCACTGGTGGGCGCTGCCGCCGAGGGGCCGCGGCCTCGGCGACTTCCTGGAGGCCGATACGCCGCAGCGGCTCATCGCACGGATCGAGGTGGTCACGCTCGCCGCATCCTCATCAGCCTCCGCCGAGCGCGGCCGGCCCCGGCCGTCCGACGGGCCGTCCCGCGAAGACCCCCGGCCTGACGTGCGACGTCCTTCGAATCTCCTCCTTCTCGAAGGCGTCACACCGTCGCCGTCCGGTCGGGTGCCGGCGATCGCGTGGCCAGGCAGCACTGCAAGGTGATCCGCTGTTCCCCAACCTCGCCACGTCCGCCGGTGACCGCCGCGGCCCCCGGGAGGGGCGGCAGCCCGCGCCATATCCCTCTCCAGCAACCTCCGTGTATGGCGCGGACGCCAGCACCCGCCGTCCCCCGGGGGCCGTGGTGGTTCTCCATTAACAACGCGTCCGAAATTCGCCGACATCCTCGGTCGTGTAATTCTCACCCCAATCGCGTGCCAATAGGACAGTCTGTTCTCACCTGCAAGATATGGAACGGCGCGGCCGTCAGACGCGATCCCTGGTAATCTCCGGCCGTTTCGCCTCGCGGTCGTAGGGGAAATGCCGCGACACCGGCGAACAACTCGTGCGCGGTCGCCGGGGCGGACGGGAATGGCGGTGCGACCGGGCGCGTTACGCCGTACCGGGCAGTCACACGGGCGAGCCCGGACGCTCCCGCGGCGCCGGAGACGCTACGCTCGCCGACGGGTCCCCGCACGCGGGCGCGGGGCGTCCGGAGCGCGAAACTCGGGGAGCGGGATGCGGCTGAAGGCCACGATGCGGGTGAAGGTGGGCGCGGCCGTGGTGGCGGCCCTCGCGCTGACCGCCGCGGGCCTCGGCGTCCGGGGCGGCGACGAGGAGGAACCGGTCGGCCTCGCCCAGGTGGCGAGCACCCTCGGCCCCGGCGAGGGCATGTTGAACCTCCTCACGCTGCCCGGCGTGGTCGAGAGCGGCAGGACCGACCCGCGCGTCGACTGGGTCACCCCGTTCCAGGAGCGCACCGGCTGCGAGGTCGGCCTGAAGGTCGTCAAGACGCCCGAGGAGATGGCCGAGCTCATGCGCGACGACGACCGCCGGTACGACGGCGTCGCCGCGCCCCCCGAGGTCGCGGGGCGGCTCATCGCCGAGAACCGGGTGGCGCCCGTCAACCCCGACCTCGTGGACGGCTACAAGAAGCTGGAGCCGAAGCTGCGCGGGCTCCTCCGGCGCGACGGCAAGCACTACGGCATCCCGTACGTGTGGGGGGTCAACCTCCTCATGTACGACACCAGGTCCGTCCAGGCGCCCGGTAGCTGGGCCGCGCTGTTCGACCCCGACGAGGCCCGCCGGTACTCCGGCAAACTGGTCATGCGGGACAGCCCGCTCGCCATCGCCGAGGCCGCGCTCTACCTCAAACGCGAACGGCGCAAGCTGAAGATCCGCGACCCGTACTCGCTGACCCCCAAGCAACTCGAAGCGGCTGGGCGCGTCCTGGCCGCGCAGCGCCCGCATGTCGGCCAGTACTGGGAGAGGCCCGCCGACGCCGTCAGCGCGTTCGCGGGCGGCCGGGCCGTGCTGGGGCAGGGGTGGCCGTACCAGGTGGACGTCCTGAACCGAGCCTCCCGTCCCGTGCAGGGCGTCATCCCGTCCGAGGGGGTGACCGGCTGGATGGACGCCTGGATGATCGGGGCGCGGGTGCAGCACCCGAACTGCATGTACCAGTGGTTGCAGTGGACGGCGTCACCGGACGTCCAGCAGCAGGTGGCCGAGTGGACGGGGGTGGCCCCCGCCAACCCGCAGGCCTGCTCCGGCGACCGCCTCAAGCCCGGTTTCTGCGCCGCCTACCATGTCGGCGACCGCGACTACCTCGACGAGATCATCTTCGCGCACGCGCCGTCGAAGGCCTGCGGCGTCGAGCCCAAGGAGTCCGACGAGAAGGACTGCACCGACTACGCCGAGTGGACGAGGACGTGGATCCAGTCCACGAAGATGAACACGTAGCGGCACGTGTAGCGGCGGGGGAGGGCTCTCCGGCGCGCCCGACCGCCCCCAGCCGGACGCGCCTCACGGGTGGTCCCGGACTTCCCCCCGAACGCCCGGGTCACCCTTTTCCTGGAGAGACCTCCACGACGGCGGCGTCCGTCCATGACGAGGGCACCGGCGTCATCGCCGACGGCCGCTCCCCGACGGGCCGTCCGGCGTTCGTGAGCGACCCCCGAGAGCCCCGCCGTGCGCGGGGTACCGGCGGAGTGGGTGCGCAGTCGTCGCACGCGAACACCCCGGTCGAGTCCGGCAGGCGGCCGACGCGAACGCGCGGCCGGGGCCACCTCTTGCGGCAGACGACGCACGCGTCCCCGAGGCGCTGAGCCGGGCTCAGCGCACCCGGGTCCACAGTCGGCTCGTCCGTCTGGCCCATGTCCCCATCCCCCTGGCGGGAGTCGACGTCACGTGACTCCTTTATAGGCGGGGAAGGGTGTTGTCACCCTTGGCGCATGTGAAAAGCGTGGCAAAGCCTCACGTGTCGCCGGGCCGTCCGGGGACGGCCGCGCTAGGCCCCCTGGTGGGAGGGGTCGCGGGACCGGCCGGACGGTCGCCGGAGAGTGCGTGCGCGAACCGGGGAAATAGGGCCGCCCTCCGAATCCCTTTGCCATTCATTGGACGGATATTGCGTACAAAGGAGGCATGTCGGTCCGGAACGCCGCGGCGCGTCTCCGGCCGCGCCGGCCCCGCCCCGCGCGGGCGCACGCGATGCCGGCCGCGCTCGGCGCGGCCGGCTCCCTGCTGGTGGTCGCGGTGGCCGTGGCGGCCGTCGCGCTGTCCCTGCTCGCCGACGCCCGGCCCGCCGAGACCCTCGCCACCGTCATGGCACTGCTCGGCGTCACCGGCGTCGGGTTGATGGCCTGGGCGGTCCGCCGGGCCCTGCGGTGGGCGCTGCGGCCCGTGAAACAGCTCCAAGCCGATTTGGCCGAAATCGGCGACGCCGAACTGAGCCACCGGGTCCCGGTACCCTCCACCGGCGACGACGTAGAGCGGCTCGCCGACCGCGTCAACACCCTCCTCGGCAGGCTGGAGGGCGCGGCCATGCACCGGCGCGCGTTCATCGCCGACGCCTCCCACGAGCTGCGCACCCCCATCACCGCGCTGCGGGCGCGCATCGAGCTGGCCCTGGACGCCCGGGACGACGGCGACCCCATGGAGACGCTCCGCAGCTCAATGAAGGACGTCGACCGCCTCCACCTCATCGTGGAAGACCTGCTCATCCTCGCCCGCCTCGACTCCGGCGACCTCGCCGACCGCGAGCGGCTGGACCTCGGCGCGCTGGTGGAGACCGTGGCGGGAAGCCGCGCCCCGCCCGTCCCGACCACCGTCAAGGCCGAGTCCGGGGTGCTGGTCGAGGCGAACCCGCCGCGGCTCGGCCGCGTCCTGCTCAACCTGCTCGCCAACGCCGAGCGGCACGCCGCCGGCGTGATCGAGGTCGCGGTGCGGGCCGAGCCGGGGGAGGCGGTCGTCGAGGTCCGCGACGACGGCCCCGGCATCCCCCCGGCCGACCGCGAACGGATCTTCGAGCGGTTCGCCCGGGTCGACACCGCCCGCAGCCGCGCCGACGGCGGCAGCGGCCTCGGCCTCGCCATCGCGCGGCAGATCGCGGTCGCGCACGGCGGCCGCCTCTACGTCGGCGACGGCGCGTACGGCGCCCGCCTCGTCCTCCGCCTCCCGCTGTGTTGATCGCAGGAACGGCCCACTTCGCTCGCCTGGCGGCTCGCTGCGTGACCGTTCCTGGGCGAACGCGGCATCGCTTCGCGATCCGCCCGGCTTCGCTCGCCTTCGGCGTCGCTGCGCCGGGCGGGTCACGCGTTCGCGTGGGGGGTGGGGGCACGGCGAAACAGGCCCTAGACACGGGTGCAGGGCGGGCCCGTGGGCGACAATGGAGCGGTGTCGTCTCCCTCAAGTTCGATCTCAAGCGCGCCCACCCGCGAGGTGGTGGTGCTCGGCTCCACCGGCTCTATCGGAACCCAGGCGCTGGACGTCATCCGCCGCAACCCCGGCAGGTTCCGGGTCGCCGGCCTCGCCGCGGGCGGCGGACGGGTCGGGCTGCTGGCCGAGCAGGCGCTGGAGTTCCGGCCCGACGTCGTCGCCGTCGCCAAGGCGTCCGCGGCGCAGGAACTCCAGCTCGCCTTCTACGCCGAGGCCAAGCGGCGCGGCTACGCCTCCGGCGACTTCCCCCTCCCCAAGATCGTCGCCGGTCCGGACGCCGTGGCGGAGACCGCGGCTTGGCCGTGCGACGTGGTGCTGAACGGGGTGACCGGCGCGCTCGGCCTCGCCTCCACGCTGGCCGCGCTGGACGCCGGGCGGACGCTCGCGCTCGCCAACAAGGAGTCGCTCATCGTCGGCGGCCCCCTCGTGAAGGAGCGGGCGCGTCCGGGGCAGATCGTCCCGGTCGACTCCGAGCACTCGGCGCTCGCCCAATGCCTGCGCGGCGGGCGCGCCGACGAGGTGCGCAGGCTCGTGCTGACCGCGAGCGGCGGCCCGTTCCGCGGCCGGAGCCGCGCCGAACTGGCCGATGTCACGCCCGAGCAGGCGATGAACCATCCGACGTGGGACATGGGCCCCGTCATCACGATCAACTCCGCGACCCTGGTCAACAAGGGCCTGGAGGTCATCGAGGCGCACCTGCTGTTCGACGTCCCGATGGACCGGATCGGCGTCATGGTGCATCCGCAGTCGGTGATCCACTCGATGGTCGAGTTCACCGACGGTTCCACGCTGGCGCAGGCGAGCCCGCCCGACATGCGGCTGCCGATCGCGCTCGGCATCGACTGGCCGGACCGCGTCCCGGACGCCGCGCCCGCCGTCGACTGGACCCGGGCGCACACCTGGGAACTGTTCCCCCTCGACGACGAGGCGTTCCCCGCGGTGGCGCTGGCCCGCCGCGCCGGTGAGCTGGGCGGGACGTTCCCGGCCGTTTACAACGCCGCGAACGAGGAATGTGTGGACGCGTTCCGCGCGGGGCGGCTGCCGTTCCTCGGGATCGTCGACACGATCGCGCGGGTGCTGGACGTGCACGGCCCGGACACCGCCGGGGCCCTGACGCTGGACGACGTCCTGGCGGCGGACGGATGGGCGCGGACGAAGGCGAGGGAGCTGACCGCCGAACTGACCGGGACCGACTGACGTCCCCGGGGGCCCGAGCGCCGGGCCGCCTCCCCGGGGCCTGCCCCGAGGGGATCCGATGGCCTTCATTCTCGGCGCGGCGGCGTTCGTCGTCGCGCTGCTGCTGTCGGTGATGCTCCACGAGGGCGGGCACCTGCTCACCGCCAAACGGTTCGGGATGAAGGCCACGCAGTACTTCGTGGGGTTCGGGCCGACCCTGTGGTCCGTGCGCCGGGGCGAGACCGAGTACGGCGTGAAGGCGATCCCGCTCGGCGGCTTCGTCAAGATCGTCGGATATACGCCGCTGGAGAGGATCGACGAGGCGGACCGCCCGCGCGCCTTCTACCGGCAGCCCGCGGGCCGCCGCGCCGTCGTGATCGTGGCGGGCGTCGTCGCCAACCTCGTGTTCGCGTTCCTGCTGCTGATGGTGATGGCGATGGCGGTCGGCGTGCCGCAGACCGGCAGGGTGACCAGCACGGTCGAGGAGGTCACGCCGTGCGTGCCCGCCGGGCTGCGGGCCGAGTGCGAGGAGGGCCGCCCGCGGTCCCCGGCGGCCGCGGCCGGACTGCGCGTGGGTGACCAGGTCGTGTCGTTCGGCGGCACACCCGTCTCCGACTGGGCGGGCCTCACCCGGGCCATCGACAGGGCGGAGCCCGGCCAGACCGTCCACGTCGTCGTGCGCAGGCCCGGCGCGCCGGAGCCGCTGACGCTGCCGATCCGGCTCGCGGACGTGGACGGACGGCCGTTCGTCGGCATGTCCGCGAAGGTCGTCGGCGGCGGCTACGAGCGCACCGGCCCGCTGAACGGCGCGGTGTTCGCCGGACGCGCCGTCGGCCGCACCCTCGCGAGCATCGGCGAGGTCGTCGTGGACCTGCCGTCGGCGATCCCGAGGCTGTTCTCGCCGGAGCGGGAGAGCACGCCCGGCGGGCAGGTCGGCAGCGTCGTGGGCGCGACGGACGTGTCCGGCCAGATCTTCGCCTCCGCGACCAGCTCCACCCGCGACAAGGTCGCGCTGTTCCTGTCACTGGTCGTCTCGCTGAACATCTTCCTCGGGGCGATGAACGTCCTGCCGCTGCTGCCGCTGGACGGGGGCCATCTCGCGGTGGTCGGCTACGAGCGCGCCCGCGCACGCGTCAACCGGATCCGGGGCCGGCCGGACCCGGGCACGGTCGACCTGACCCGGCTGCTGCCCCTGACCTATCTGGCGGTCCTGCTGCTGGTGGGCCTCGGGGTGTTGTTGATCCTCGCCGACGTGTTCAACCCGCTTCAGCTACCCGAGTGACACGAACTGTTCACATCACGCGACCGAATGGTCACACGATGACCGCAGGGTCGCCGTCATCGCAACCGTCCGCTGCGCTTAGGCTTTGTATGGGGCTGCGAGCAAGAGGAGAGGGATGAGCGTTTCACTGGGAATGCCGAACATCCGCGGCGAGGGCGCGGGACGGGACGCGCCGGGGCCGAGCACTCCCCGCCGCGCGTCCCGGCAGATCATGGTCGGGAACGTTCCGGTCGGCGGCGACGCCCCGATCTCGGTGCAGTCCATGACCACGACCCTCACCGCCGACGTGAACTCCACGCTCCAGCAGATCGCGGAGCTGACCGCGTCCGGATGCCAGATCGTCCGCGTCGCGGTGCCCTCGCAGGACGACGCCGACGCGCTGCCCGCGATCGCCCGCAAGTCGCCGATCCCCGTCATCGCCGACATCCACTTCCAGCCCAAGTACGTGTTCGCGGCGATCGACGCGGGCTGCGCGGCGGTCCGGGTCAACCCGGGCAACATCAAGAAGTTCGACGACCGGGTCGGCGAGATCGCCCGGGCGGCTAAGGACGCGGGCGTCCCCATCCGGATCGGCGTGAACGCCGGGTCGCTGGACAAGCGGCTGCTGGAGAAGCATGGGAAGGCCACCTCCGAGGCGCTGGTGGAGTCGGCGCTGTGGGAGTGCTCGCTGTTCGAGGAGCACGACTTCCGCGACATCAAGATCTCGGTCAAGCACAACGACCCGGTCGTCATGATCGACGCGTACCGGCGGCTGGCCGCCGCCTGCGACTACCCGCTGCATCTCGGCGTCACCGAGGCGGGCCCGGCGTTCCAGGGCACGATCAAGTCCGCGGTGGCGTTCGGGGCGCTGCTCGCCGAGGGCATCGGCGACACGATCCGGGTGTCGCTGTCGGCGCCTCCGGTGGAGGAGGTCAAGGTCGGCACCGCGATCCTGGAGTCGCTGGGGCTGCGGCAGCGCGGCCTGGAGATCGTGTCGTGCCCGTCGTGCGGGCGCGCGCAGGTGGACGTGTACACGCTGGCCGAGCAGGTCACGGCCGGGCTGAAGGACTTCCCCGTCCCGCTGCGCGTGGCGGTGATGGGCTGCGTGGTGAACGGTCCCGGCGAGGCGCGCGAGGCCGACCTCGGCGTCGCGTCCGGCAACGGCAAGGGCCAGATCTTCGTCAAGGGCGAGGTCGTCAAGACCGTCCCCGAGTCGCAGATCGTGGAGACCCTGATCGAGGAGGCCATGCGCATCGCCGACGAGATGGGCATCGAGATCGGTGAGGACGGCTCGGTGTCCGGCCCCGGCGCCGAGGTCGTCGTCTCCTGACGGTCTTCTGGCACCGACGCGAACACGCGAAGGGTCCCGGGTGTGAACCCGGGGCCCTTTCACATGCGTGACACACTCGATCCGGAACGGACGGACGTGATCACGAAGTTCCGTTGATCTTGTCACGATTGCGCATCACTCGTGAACGCGCCCTGTCCGGCCAACTTTCCGCGACGCCACAATTTCCCCGCTATTACCCATATGTCTGACTCGACCGGAGTCAGCACCTTAGGGGGAAATGTGAAACGGATCGTCGTCGTGGCCGCGCTGGCCGGCCTCGGTCTCAGCGGTCTGGGCGCCACAAGCGCCCAGGCCGAGAGCCCCTCCGCCGGAACGGTCGGAGGCTTCAACCCCGCCCCGCTCAAGTGGCACGACTGTCCCGCGGACTTCGTCAAGACCGTGCACGATCTCTACGACGTCATCTACCCGGTCTCCGAGATCGTGCAGTGCGCCGAGCTGTCGGTGCCGCTGGACCACGCCAAGCCCCGTGGCAAGAAGATCACGCTCCAGCTCACCAGGACGCCGCATCTCGGGAAGGGCCCGGCCAAGGGCGACATCGTCGTCAACCCGGGTGGTCCCGGTGGCGGCGGCGCGCTGTTCGGGCCGCGCGTGTTCGCGCAGAACTCCCCGGCGATGCGCAAGGAGTACAACGTCATCGGGTTCGACCCGCGCGGTGTCGGCATGAGCGTCCCGGCCCTCACCTGCGACCTGAAGTACAACAACGCGCCGCGTCCCGACTACGGCAGGGGCGACGACAAGTCCGTGCGCGTCTGGCGGGAGAAGGCCGAGGGCTACGCCGAGGCCTGCGCCAAGAACGACAAGATCGGGCTGCTGGACCACATCAAGACCATCGACTCGGTCCACGACCTGGAGTCGATCCGGCGGGCCCTGGGCAACGACAAGCTCGACTACTACGGCGCGTCCTATGGCACGTACCTCGGCTCGGCGTACGCCACGCTGTACCCGGAGAACGTCGACAAGATGGCCCTGGACGGCGCCGTCGGCCCGTCGGACGTCTGGTACGAGGCCAACCTCAACCAGGACATCCAGTTCGACAAGAACATCGACTACTACTTCGGCTGGATCGCCAAGTACGACTCCGTCTACCACTTGGGCACGAAGCAGCGCGAGGTCCGCGACTTCTACTACGACCTGCGCGACAAGCTCAAGCACAAGCCGGTCTACTACACCGACCCGGACAGCGGCCAGACGGTCGCCGTCGGACCGGACGAACTCGGCGACGTGATCCTCAACGCCGGGTACCGGCGCAGCCAGGCCCTCTGGCACGCCTACGCCGCCGGACTGGCCGCCTACAAGAAGGGCGACACCGCCACGTTCGCGCAGACCTTCGGCGCGCAGACCACCGGTGACTCCGACGACAACGGCTACGCCGTCTACCTGGCCGTGGAGTGCACCGACGTCCAGTGGCCGCAGAGCTGGCGCAAGTGGCACCGCGACAACTCGCGCATCGACCGCAAGCACCCCTTCTACGCCTGGGCCAACGCCTGGTTCAACGCGCCGTGCCTGACCTGGCCCGCCGAGGCGGGCGAACCGGTCGACATCGGCCGTAACCGCGACCTGCCGCGCAACATCCTCATCTTCCAGTCGACCGAGGACGCCGCCACCCCGTACGAGGGCGCGCTGGAGATGCAGCGCAGGCTCAAGGGCTCGCGCCTCGTCGTCCAGGACGGTGACCGCACGCACTGCATCGTCCACCGCGGCTCCGCCGAGGTGGACGCCTACTTCGACGCCTACTTCCTGCGGGGAGAGCGTCCGGAGGAGCGGACGGTCCACGTCCCGCAGCTCGGTGACCCGACCCCGCCGGAGGGCGCGTCCGCCAGGTCGCTGACCGGCCCCGGGTCGTTGGAGGCCGCGCGGCTGAAGGCGGACGTCATCCGCTGACCCGAGGGCCCGGCCGGTGCCCGGCCGGCGGCCCGCTCGTGAAGGCCCCGGGGCGAACGATTTCCCGGGGCCTTCGTGAACATCACGAAGTTTCGGTGATCTTGTCACGATTCCGCATCCACTTTGACCGGGATCTGCCGTAATAACCGGCATTAACGGCAGAATCGCCGCGCAATCCGCATCCGCTATGCATCGGTGCCGCTCCCCGCCGGTCCCTTCGCGTCCGGGCATCCGGAGCCGCCGATCTGAGGGGGACAGGTGAAAAGGATCCTTCTCGTCACGACCGCGGCGGTCGTGGCGGTCGGCGGCACCGGCGCCGCCGTCTCCGTGAGCGCGAGCACCGGCGCGACCGGTGCCACCGCCGTCGCGGCCTCGGGCATCGACTGGGGCGAATGCGAGGTCAGCGGCCCGAACGACCCCATGAACACCGCGCAGTGCGCGATGGTCGAGGTGCCGCTCGACCACGCCAGGCCGGGCGGCCGGAAGATCTCCATCGCGGTGTCGCGGTTCAAGCACACCGACGAGAAGAACTACCAGGGCGTCCTGTTCGTGAACCCGGGCGGACCCGGCGGCTCCGGCCTGCCGTACGCGCCCGCGCTCGCCCGCTGGATCGGCGGCACCGGGCACGCCGACGTCGCCGCCAAGTACGACATCATCGGCTTCGACCCCCGTGGCGTCGGCTCCAGCCGGCCCGCGCTGAGCTGCGACCCGCACCACTCCGACCCGATCCGGCCGGACTACGTCCCGTCCTCCTGGAAGGAGGAGAAGGCCTGGATCGCCAAGTCGAAGAAGTACGCGAAGGACTGCGCGGACAAGTTCGGCTGGCTGCTGCCGCACCTGCGCACCACCGACGCCGCGCGTGACGTCGACGCGATCCGCGCCGCCCTCGGCCAGGACAAGATCAGCTGGTACGGCTTCTCCTACGGCACGTACCTCGGCGCCACCTACGCCACGCTCTTCCCCAAGCGCGTGCACCGGATGGTGATGGACGGCAACGTCAACCCGAAGACCGTCTGGTACGACGCCCAGCTCGAACAGGACAAGGCGTTCCAGCGCAACATCGAGGCCTGGTGGGCCTGGACCGCCGAGTGGAACTCGGTCTTCCGCCTCGGCCAGACCGAGAAGGCCGTCAAGGACGCGTACTACAAGGTCCGGGAGGCGGCGAAGAAGGCGCCGATCGGCGGCAGGATCGGCCCGTCCGAGCTGGACGACATCGTCCTGTCCGCCGGGTACAACACCGGCTACTACATCCCGTTCGCGCAGGCCCTGTCGTCGTGGGTCAACGACAAGGACCCCGCGCGCCTGCTCGCCTGGCTCAACCCGGGCGGCGACGACAACGGCTTCGCCGTGTACAACGCCGTCCAGGCCGCCGACGCCGAGTGGCCGCGCGACTGGCGCACCTGGCACCGCGACGCCGAGAGGCTCCACCGGAAGGGCTACCAGTTCAACACCTGGAGCAACGTCTGGTTCAACGCGCCGATCGCGTTCTGGCCCTTCGAGGGCGGCCCCGAGTTCAGGCTGAAGGACAGCAGGCACCTGCCGGGGATGCTCCTCGTCCAGTCCACGCAGGACGCGGCGACGCCGGTCGAGGGCGGGCTGGAGATGCACGAGGTCTTCCGGTCCTCGCGCCTGGTGTTCGAGCTCGGCGGCAAGACGCACTCCAACACCCTCAACGGCAACGCGTGCCTGGACGACCAGGTCGCCGCGTACCTCGACACCGGTGCGCTGCCGGAGAGCCGCCGCGGCCCCGACGCCTACTGCAAGGCCGTGCCCGAGCTGAACGACCCGAACCCGACGGGCATGCGTGCTAAGGCCGCCGGAGCACCCACGGGCAAGGACCTTCCGGTCGGACGCCCATAACCTTCTGAACCGCGACACACCGCACGACAGGACATCCGTGGCGTGCCCGTCCCGTAGCGGCGGGCACGCCACACGTCGTTCACCAGGAAATCGGGATACGTCCGAATCAGGCAGGGAATCGCGCGATCTCTGTGTTCACGCAGGTCGCCGCGTCCCTCCGATAGAAATCCGGGGTGCTGAACGACGCTGGAAAGAAGGTCGCGGCTGGGACGGCCGCCGCCGCGGTCACGCTCGGAATCGTCGGAGCCGCGGCGACGGGCGCGCCCGCGGCCACGGCCCGCCCCGAACCCGCCCCGCGGCCCGCGGGCCTCGACTGGAAGCCGTGTCCCGCCGACGACCCGGTCGAGGGGACGCGCCTCAAGGGGCTGCAATGCGCGTCCCTCCAGGTCCCGCTCGACTACGCCCGTCCCGGCGGGCGCCGCGTCACCCTCGCACTGACCCGCGCGCCGCACACCGCGCCCCGGTCCCAGGGCGTGGTGCTGCTGAACCGCGGCGGGCCCGGCGCGCACGGACGCGACCTGGCCGGCTACTTCCGCAGGAAGATGCCCGCTAACGTCGCCGCGGCCTACGACTGGATCGGGTTCGACCCGCGCGGCGTCGGCGCCAGCAGGCCCTCGCTGATCTGCGACACGAGCTACCAGAACCCCGGACGCGCCCGTCCCGACACCATCCCCGCCAACGCGCGTGAGGAACGGGCCTGGACGGCCCGAGCCAAGGCGTACGCCGACGACTGCGCCAGGAAGTACCGGACGGTCCTGCCGCACATGGGAACCGCCGACTGGGCCCGTGACATGGAGGAGATCCGCAAGGCCCTCGGCCAGACCCGGCTCAACTACTTCGGCTACTCCTACGGCGGCTACCTGGGCGCGGTGTACGCGACGATGTTCCCCGGACGGGTCCGCCGCATGGTTTTCGACAGCGTCCCCCGCCCGAGCGGCGTCTGGTACGAGAACAACCTCGACCAGAACGTCGCGTTCGAGCAGCGCATCCGCGCCTACTTCGCCTGGATCGCCCGCCACCACAAGGTCTACGGGCTCGGGACGTCCCGGCGGCAGGTCGCCGCCGCGTACGCCAGGGCGCGGACCGCGCTCAAGGCCGCGCCCATCGGCGGGAGGGTCGGGCCGGCCGAGCTGGACGACCTCTTCCTCGCCGACGGCTACTCCGACTACCGGTGGGACGCCCACGCCCGGGCCCTGTCCGCGTTCGTCGTCCGGCGCGACCCGGGTCCGCTGCGCAGGGCGTGGCAGCCGCCGACCCGGCTCGACCAGAACAACTACGCCGTCTACAGCGCCGTCGAGTGCCGCGACGCGCCTTGGCCGCGCGACTGGAGCCGCTGGCACGCGGACAGCGAGCGCCTCTACCGCCAGGGCTACCGTTTCGAGACCTGGGGCAACACCTGGTACAACGCGCCGTGCGCGTTCTGGGCCGTGAAGGGCGGCCCGGTGCCGCGGGTGCGGGGCGTGTCGTCGCTGCCGCCGATCCTGCTCGTGCAGGCGTCCCGGGACGCCGCGACACCGTACCGGGGCGCCGTGGAGACGCACCGCAGGTTCCCCACGTCCCGGCTGCTGGTGCAGGTGAACGGGCACAACCACGGTGTGGCGCTGTCCGGTGACCGGTGCGTCGACCGAGCCGTCGCCGCCTACTTCGGCGAAGGCACGGTGCCCGCGAACCGGCCCGGAGTGGACGCCGAGTGCGCCGCGGGACCGGCGCCCGAGCCCGCCACGGCCAAGCAGGCGGCTCACGCGAAGCACGCCGCCCACCACTGAACGGTGCCTTCGCCCGGTCCCGGGAGGCGTTCTCCGAGCCTGTGGGGGTGCCTGGGCCCCGGACGGCATAGGCTGGTCCACGTGGTGCTTTCAGTGCTGAGGGCCGACCGGGGGCCAACCCCGTCGAGTTCCCCGTGGGGGGACGACCTCCCACGCCCCGCGGAACGGCGCGGAGGCGGGTAGCGGTGCGCATGCTGGGCTCGATCCCGGTGCGCGTGCTGGACGACCGGCACCGGGCGGAGGCCCTCGCGATCCTGGACGCCGACCCGGTGTCCAACGTGTTCGTCAGCTCCCGCGTGCACGCGGCGGGGCTCGACCCGCGCCGCCTCGGTGCCCAGATGTGGGGTTACCTGCGCGACGGTCGGCTCGTCTCGCTGTGCTACTCCGGCGCCAACCTCATCCCGGTGGCGGCTGGGCCGGGGGCCGTCCGCGCGTTCGCCGAACGGGCCCAGGCACAGGGACGGCGCTGCTCGTCGATCGTCGGGCCCGTCGGCGCGGTCTCGGAGCTGTGGGAGGTCCTCGCGCCGTACTGGGGGCCTCCGCGGGCCGTCCGCGCCGCCCAGCCGGTCATGGCCACCTCCGCCGTCCCGGACGTGCCGCCCGACCCGGGCGTCCGGCGTGTCCGGATGGAGGAGTTCGACGTCGTCTACCCCGCCTGCGTGGCCATGTTCACCGAGGAGGTCGGCGTCTCCCCGGACGCCGGAGACGGCGGGGTGCTGTACCGCGCCCGCGTCGCCGAACTGATCCGCGACGGCCGGGCGTTCGCCCGCATCGAGGACGGCCGGGTCGTGTTCAAGGCGGAGGTCGGCGCCGTCACGCCGGGGGCCTGCCAGGTGCAGGGCGTCTGGGTGCCGCCCGATCTGCGCGGGCAGGGACGGGCCGTGGCCGGAATGTCCGCCGTGGTGCGGGAGGCGCTGCGCGGCATCGCGCCGACCGTGTCACTCTACGTGAACGACTACAACACGCGTGCGCGGGCGGTGTACCGGCGAGTCGGATTCCTCGAAACCGGTTCCTTTATGTCCATATTGTTCTGAGATCGTCCGGCTCGGCCAACGAGCCTTGTCATTGCCTGCCTGGTCTGACGCGACCTAGGAATCCGGCTCCCAGGACAGGTACCATCCGGCCGTGGAATTCGCCGGGGCGTTACGGCAGGCCATCCAGGCCAGCGGGCTGACCTTGGAACGGATCCGGCACCGGCTCGGGCGCCGCGGCCTCACCGTCAGCGTGGCCACGCTGAGCTACTGGCAGCGGGGTCGGAGCCGCCCGCGCTCCCGCACGGTCGTCGTCGCGCTGGAGGAGATCCTCCAGGTTCCGCCGGGCACGCTGACCGACCTGCTCGACGATCCCGCGCCCACCGCGACACCCGTCCGCGGCGGTCTGACCGCCGGCGCGCCGGGGCCGGGGGAGCGCGGTCGTCCCGTGCGGGACCTGTGGCCCGACCCGGAGCGGTACACGAACCTCGTCGGGCAGCTCGACCGGTCCGGCGACCACCGGCTCGAACGGCTCAGCATCCACGACGTGTTCCGGCTCGACGAGGCCCGCCGCTCGTGGACGCTGTCGGTGCGCAGCGTCCTGCGCGCCGCGGGCGACGACATCGACCGGGTCGTGTGCGTCCACCAGACGGGCGGGATCCAGCGGCCCGGCAACACCGGCGGCCCGGCGAACCCGGGCGGCTCCGGCGACCTCCTGGTCCCCGGCGACCACGAGCCGGACGGCGCCGCCGAGGCGGGCGCCACCGCCGGTGTGGGCAACGCGTCCGGCGCGACCGTCACCGGTGCAGCCGCGGCGACCAGTTCGGCGACCAGTTCGGCGACCGGTGTGGCGACCGGCCTCGCCTCCGTGACCGGCGCCGTGGCCGGGGTCGACCATGCCTCCGCGTCCGGCGGCGGGACGGCCGGTCTCGCGGACGTGCGGTACTGCCGCCCCGGCCGCATCCGCGCCGAAGGCGGGCTGATGGCGTTCGAGCTGGTCTTCGACCGGGTCCTGTCCGCGGGCGACACCGCCGTCGTCGAGTACGAGATCGGTCCCATCGACGAACTCGCCCACGACAGCTACGACCGGCGCTTCTCCCATCCCGTCCACGACTACGTCGCGATCATCCAGTTCGACGGCGAGCGGCTGCCCGCGCGCTGCTACGGCTTCACCGCCGAGAGCTCCCAGTCGCCGCGGCAGCGGCTCGGCGAGCTGTGGATCGGGACGTCCGGCAGCGCGAACCTCGCGGTCGGCGCCGTCCGGCGCGGCATCGTCGGCATCGAATGGGAGTGGCACTGATCTGTTGGCATCGAAATCACATTGAACTCGTCCGCGAAACGCAAGACCGGCGGGTCGACCGCGGCTACACTCCATGAACCCGGAGTAGCCGCCGGGTGGAGCCGGAGTGACGAGACGGAAGGGAGAGACGTCAAAAGTTGCCTGTTGGCATAGTGCCACACGGGGCTTACAGTGAGCATTGAAAGTGGAATTGCAGTTGTCAAGGCCGTTGTGCGGGGGCCGGCCGGAGCTGATCCGGAGGCCGAAAAGTGCAGAGTGTCGCAGAAGACGATCTTCTACAGGTCTTGCAGTACGGACCATTCAATGTCGCCTTGCACGCGGCGATCCAGGCGCGGGGCCTCAGCCTCGACTCCCTGCGGCGCCGCCTCGACGAGCAGGGCATCGCCGTCAGCCTGTCCACGCTGAGTTACTGGCAGCGCGGTCGGACTCGGCCCGAACGCGCCGACTCGATGCGCGCCGTTCGCGGTCTCGAGGTCATCCTCGAACTGCCGCGCCATTCGCTGCTGACCCTTCTCAAGCCGACCGCCGAGCGCGCCACGGGACCGTGGTTGCCGGTGGAGGAGCTGTGTCCCGAGCCCGGTGTCCGCGACCTGCTGGACGAGATCGGCGATCGCGGCGAGCGCCAGCTCACCGGGCTCAGCATGCACGACCAGTACATCATCGGGCGCCGGCGGGAGCTGAGCGAGGTCCGGGTCCGGGCCGTGTTCCAGGCTCAGCAGCGCGGCGTCGACCGCTGGATCGCGGTCTACCACCATCCGCAGGGCGTTCTGCCGTCCTCCCGCACCGTCCGCGGCTGCCGCTTCGGGCGCGTCCGGATGGACGAGGCGAGCGGTCTCATCGCCGCCGAGCTCCTGTTCGACCGGGCCCTCGGCCGCGGCGAGACGTACCTGCTGGAATACGGCTTCGGATTCGACGAGGCCAGCCCACCCGCCAACGAGGAGGGACGCGGATTCCGCGCCCCCCAACACGAATACCTCATCGAGGTCAGATTCCATCCGTCCGCGCTGCCCGCCCGCTGCTATCGGACGTGGCGCCCGGACGGCCACACCGCCCTGAAGGACTCCGCGGACCTGCGGCTCTCCAGTTACCACAGCGTTCATTTCATCGAGTTCGGCATGGCCGCCGGATATCACGGCATCCGCTGGGAATGGGATTGACCTCTCTTCGTTTTCCAGTCAGCCGGATGCGTTTTCAGGTCGGCATCATTTGACGAGCAGATCGAGGAGACGGTCCAGCTCGGCCTCCGGGTCGTCGGTCAGACCGGCGTGCACGGGGCCGGGCTGGACGATCGTGCTGCGCGGCGCCGTCAACCAGCGGAACCGCGTTCCCGGCGCCTCGTGCGCGGCCTGGCCCGCGCGTTCCCCACCGCGGCAGACGGCCTCCACGCCCTTGAGCGCGTTACGGACGCCCTCGACGTTCAGCAGCGGGTCCAGGGCCATGAGGCGCTGTTCGTCCAGGTGCGTGCGGCAGCCCAGGTAGTCGCGCGCCCGGCAGTACACCACCACCCCCACGTTCATGGTCTCGCCGCGTTCGACGCGCGGGACGACCCGCAGCGCCGCGTACTCGAAGACCGTGGGCTCCGCGGCCGTCCTGATGTTGCTCATGAGGCGCCACCGAGCCAGCCGGGACGGTTCCCGCCGCGCCGTGCCGTCGTGTCCGGCGCGCGGCCGCCGACGTTCGGGTCGGGCAGCCAGTCGCGCGGCTTCCCGGCGCGGGGCAGCAGGATGTCGACGTAGGCGTCCCGCAGGGCCTGGGGGCCGGCGAACCCCGGTTCGCCTTCCAGCCAGAGGTCGGGCACCAGGGCGGTCACCTCGCGCAACAACCCTTCCGTGATCTTGGGTGCGAGTTCGGCCTCGGCCTCCTCCAGCCGGGTCGCGTAGGGGGTGAGGACATGGTCGGCCACGTCGTACGGCCCGGAGAACAGCCGGGTCGCGTTCGACCAGGCGTGGTGGAAGATGAGGCTCGCGCCATGGTCGATCAGCCACACGTCGCCGTGCCACACCAGCATGTTCGGGTTTCGCCAGCTGCGATCCACATTGCCGGTGAACGCGTCGAACCACAGCACGCGGGACGCGAAACCGGGGTCGGGCCGCCAGCCGAGCGGATCGAATCCGAGGGATCCGGGCAGGAAGTCGATGCCGAGGTTCCACCCCGGGCTCGCCTTCAACAGATCCTGCACGTCGGGGTCGGGCTCGTGGCGTCCGATGGCCGGGTCCAGGTCGATGAGCACCTGGTCGGGCACCCGGAAACCGAGCCTGCGGGCCAGCTCACCGCTGATCACCTCGGCGATCAGCGCCTTGCGGCCCTGCCCCGCGCCGTGAAATTTCATGACATAGGTACCGAGGTCGTCGGCCTCGACGACGCCCGGCAACGACCCGCCCTCGCGCAGCGGCGTCACGTAGCGGATGGCTGTCACGTGTGGCAACACAACGCAACGCTATCGGGTACGACGCCCCGGGATAATCGAATTCATGGGCATCGAGACCACCGAAGCGGAGCTGCTCGACCTGTCGGTCCCGATCGTCACGGGCATGCCCGTCTACCCGGGCGACCCGCGGGTGGAGGCCGTCCCCGCGCTGACGGTGGCGGATTCCGGCGTGAACGTCCTGCGCCTGCACATGGGCTCCCAGTCCGGCACACACGTGGACGCCCCGTTCCACATCGACGACTCGCTGCCGCGCCTGGACGAGCTGCCCCTGACCCGTTTCGCCGGACCGGCCGTGGTGATGGACGCCCGCGGGCTGCCGCCACGCTCGTCCATCGGCCCGGAGCTGCTGCCGCGCGGGCTCGCGCCGGGCGTCGTCCTGCTCATCGCGACGGGCTGGTCGCGGCACTGGGGCACCGACGCCTACCTCGCCCACCCGTATCCCGCGCCCGAGACGGCCGAGGCGATCGTCGCGGCCGGTGTCCGGACGGTCGCCGTCGACGCGCTGAGCGTCGACCGCACCCCGCCACCCGGTTCCGAGGAGTTCTCCCTGGACGCGCATCGCGTGTTCTGCGAGGCGGGCGCGGTGATCGGGGAGAACCTCACCGGCCTCGACCGGGTCCTCGACGCGCAGAACGCGGGCCGCGCGATCGACGTGTCTCTCTTCCCGATCGCCCTCGCGGGCGCGGACGGCGCGCCCGTCCGCGCCGTGGCCCGGGTCGACGACCGGGCCGTCCTGGTCTGACGGCGACGCGGCCCGAGCGAAACCGCCGTGTCGGTCGGCGTAGGTCGGCACCCGCGGGTCGCAGGTCGGGTTCGGTTCAGGAGTGCCGCGGCCGGTCCACCCTCATACTGGTGGTCGGGCGACGGAGGGACGGGTGCGGTGCGGGTCTCGTGGGCGACGGAACAGGGCAGCGCCGAGCGCGGGAACGAAGACTTCGTCGCCGCGGCCGCCGGGGCCGTGGTGGTGCTCGACGGGTGCGGGCTGCCGCTCGGCACCGACCTCGGCTGCGCGCACGGTACGGCCTGGTACGCGCGGTCGCTCGGCACCCGGCTGCTGGCGCGGATGCTGGACGGGACCTACCCGCCCGGTGTTCCCCCCGCCGGCCCGCCGGTCGGTCCGCCCGGGGGCGTCCACACGCCGGGGGAGCGGCCGCTGGTGGCGCGGCTCGCGGGCGCGATCGCCGACGTCGCCGCGGCGCATCGCGCGACCTGCGACCTGCGGGTGCCGACCACGCCCGCCGCGACCGTCCTGGCCCTACGGCTGCGGGGCGGGCTGGTCGACTATCTCGTGCTGGCGGACTCGACCGTGCTGCTCGACGGCCGGTCCGGGGTTCAGGAGATCACGGGAGGCCACCACTACGCCGCGGCCGACCCGGCGGTGGCGGACGCCGCGGTCACGGGCACGGTGCCGGTGGACGAGCTGCGGCACGTCCTGCTGCTGACGGACGGCGCGACGCGGCTCGTGGACCTGTTCGGCGCCACCGACTGGGCCGGGCTGACCGCGCTCGCCGTGGACTCCGGGCCCGCCGCGCTGATCGAGCGGACCCGGGACGTCGAGCGCACCGACCCCCGGGCCGTCCGGTGGCCGCGCGGGAAGGCGCATGACGACGCGACCGTGGCGGTCTGCGCCTTCCCGCCCTCCTGACCTCTACTTGATCATCCGAAGGCAGAAGAAGGTCGGGAACCGGATGTACTGCCCCTTCCCCGCCTTCACCGCCCCCAGGATGATGAACACCCACTGGCCGATCAGCAGCTCCAGGTACGGGAGGGCGAACAGCGCCAGGAAGGCGGGCGTGTCCAGCGCGATGGCCGGAGGCACGCAGATGGCCGCCACCACGAGGGCGTGGATCAGCAGGGTGAGCTGGAAGTTCAGCGCCTGCGCCGCGTGGTAGCGGGTGAACGGCTCGGTGTGCCGCTTCACGAAGTAGATGATCAGCGGTGCCAGAAAGCCGATCAGGATGATCCCGACATAGGAGAAGATCGCCCAGGTCGTCTCCTGCGGTGGGGACTGCGGCATGCCGTACGGGACGCCCGGCGGCCCGTATCCCCAGCGAGGGTCGTAGGGCCCGCTTCCGGGCGGCGCGTGGCCGGGAGGCACGTCCCCGGGAGGGGGCGTGCCCGGGATGTCGCCGTAGGGATTCGAGTACGGCGGCGGCCGGTCGTACGCCGGGTCGCCGGGAGGCAGAAAGCCCGGCGCTGACTCGGCGGGCGGCGTGTCGACCGGTGGCGTGTCGACCGGTGGCGGCGGGCCGGCTGAGGGCGGCTCGTCGGGTGGCGGGGGCTGGTCCGTCACGGCTCGTTCCTTCGGTACAGACGGGGGTCCTTGGGAGGTACGGCAGGAATCTATCGGAACCCGGATCAGGCGCCTTCCCAACCGCGAAGGATTCCGCGTCCACCGGAACGCGGTACCGATCTTGGCGTCGTCCGCCGTGCGCTACGGTCACGATCATGAAGGGCGACGACGCTTCAGGGGGCATGGACGGCGAGGAACGGCGGAACCCCTATCCGCTGCCGGGGCAGGACTGGGACGCGCCCAAGAACGACCCGCACCCTTACCCGCTGCCAGGGCAGGATCGGGACGCGTCCGACGGCGATCCGCCGCCCCCACCCGTGGACCTCCCGACCCGGGAAGGCGCCCCCACCGCCGCTCCGCGCGGCGGCCGTTCCCCGCTGGTCGTTCGGCGACGGCCCCGCCGGGCGTTCCTCGCCCTGGTCGCCGTCGCTCTGCTGCTCCTCCTCGCCTGGAACGGCTACCGGGCCGAGGACCTCGGCCGGAACGACCACGGCGACGAGGTCGGCACGTCGGCGGTGCCCCCGCCGGAGGCGCCGGATCCGGAACCGACCAGCACGGTTCGGCCGAAGGTGAAGGGCTGGGACGCCGTCTCCAGCGCCAAGTACGGGCTGACCTACGACGTCCCGAAGGCGTGGCGCATCCTTCAGTCGGGCGTCCTGCACGGCTACGAGGGCATCGACGGCGGGAAACCGGCCGCGATGAGCGCCGGGACCGTGTACCTCGACGACGTGTGCAAGGACGGCGACGACGAGTTCAGCCGCGGTCTCACCGGGTTCAACCAGTACATCGACGACGATGTCATGAAGGTCGCGAAGCACGCGGCGAACAAGTGGGCGACGCACGCCTACACCGAGAAGGGCCAACCGGCCCCGGCGATCACCGTGAGCGCTCCGCGGACCGTGCGGGTCGGGCGCGCCAGGGCGGTGCACGTCCGTGCCGACATCGTCGTGAAGGCCAAGGGGAAGTGCGTGACCCCGACCGGTGTCGTGCACGTGGTGGCCGCGCCGGGGGTGGCGTCCGGCCTGACGACGACCTTCGTGGTGGTGGCCGCCCAGGGCTTTCCGGAGGCGCTGCCCGACAAGGTGATCAGGAAGGTGATCGGCAGCCTCCGGCCCAACCCGACCTCGCACATCACCGGCTCCTGAGAGCGCCGGAAATCGACCCCGGTGTCCGGGACGTTGCGGCTCCCGGCTTAGAGTCACGTTCGGCTGATCGGGGAGACGCGGGGACGTCCCGCAAGGAGGCTGGCGAGCGTGACGGTGGAACGGGATCTGCTGGAGGAGGACGAGGCGGCGGCGTTGGCGGGGCTCGCCGCCCGTGTCCGTGAGCTGGCGGACGCGGCCGTCCTCACCGGCGTCGGCACCGCCGAGGCCGCCGCCGTGGCGGACGAGGTCCGGGCGTTGACGGCGCGGCTCGCGACGCGGCGTCGGAACGATCCACCCTTTGCCGCGTACACCGTGTCCGGCGAGGGCCGCCCGATCGACCGGCAGCTCGGCAACCCGGTGACCGGGCACCTCAACCCGCTCGCGCCGCCCGTCGACCTGGAGACCACCCCGGACGGCCTGGTCCGCGGCGAGTTCACGCTCGGCGCCGTCCACGAGGGCCCGCCGTCGTACGCGCACGGCGGCGTCACCGCGGCGATTATCGACCAGGTGCTCGGCGTGGCCGCGGCCGCGACCGGGACGTCCGGCATGACCGCGACCCTGGAGCTGCGGTATCCGCGTCCCACCCCGCTCGGCGTGCCGCTGCTCGCCGAGGCCAAGGCGTGCCGCGTGGAGGGACGCAAGGTGTACGCGTCGGGGACGATCGCGGCACCGGACGGACTGGTGACCGTCGAGGCCACCGCGATCTTCGTGACGCCGCAGCGGTTCGTCACCTCGCCGTACCGTCCCACCGCCGACGCGAAGGACCCCGGTCAGTACTCGTAGACCTTGACCGTCGGATCGCGCCCGTACCACGACGCGACGACCGACGACGTCCGGTCGCCTGTCAGGAAGTCGACGCGGAGCCATCCCTCGGCCTGGGTCACACGCGTCTCGTAACCGGGGTTGGGCGTCGCCGACACCAGCCGCACCCGGTCCTTCTCGACCGACATGGCGGCGCGGCCGCCACGGGTGGCGTAACTGCGCACGTTGTCGGGCGGTTTCGGGGTCGGGTCGTCCCGGTCCGACGGTTCCGGTGACGACCGCCGCTTCTCGTCCGCGCCGTCCGACGAACTCGGCCGGGACGTCGGCGAGCCGATCGACGACGGCCCCGGCGGCTCGGACGGGCTGGAGTGAATGATGGGACCGGCGATCGGCGGCGGCGCCGACCTCTCCGAGACCGCGCCGCGCACGACGCCGCGCACCCCCAGCCACGAGAGCGTGACCGCGAGCGCCGTCACTGCCGCCCACGGGGCAACATACGACATCGCGCGACGCATGGGCACATGGTGGCATACGGTTCCGCCATGGCGAGTGTTCTGGTGGTGGAGGACGACGCGAACGTCCGCACCGCTCTGATCAGGGAGCTGAGCGCGCGGTCGCATGTCGTGCGCAGTGTCGGCACCGCTATGGACGCGCTCCGCGAGGTCACCCAGGCGCCGCCCGACGTCGTCGTCCTCGACCTCGGGCTGCCCGACCTCGACGGCGCGGAGGTGCTGAAGATGCTGCGCGGCGTGTCCGACGTGCCCGTCATCATCGCGACCGCCCGCGACGACGAACCCGAGATCGTCCGGTTACTGAACGCCGGGGCCGACGACTACCTCATCAAACCGTTCTCCATCGAGCATCTCAGCGCCCGGCTCGCCGCCGTGCTGCGCAGGTCGGCGCGGTCCGGCCCGACCGCCGAGCTCAGCGTCGGCGGCCTGCACATCGACCTCGACAGGCGGCAGGCGACCCTGGACGGCGAACCGCTCGAACTGACCCGCCGCGAGTTCGACCTGCTGGCCTACCTCGCCGCCCGCCCGGGACGGGTCGTCGCCCGCCGGGAGCTGCTCGCCGAGGTGTGGCGGCAAGCCTACGGCGACGACCAGACCATCGACGTGCACCTGTCGTGGCTGCGCCGCAAGCTCGGCGAGACCGCCGCCGCGCCCCGCTACCTGCACACCGTACGGGGCGTGGGCGTCCGGCTGGCCGAACCCGACCCGCGACCATGAGGCGGACCCTGGTCCTGGTGTCGCTGGCGGTCACCTCGATGGTGGCGCTGGCGTTCCTCATCCCGCTCGCACTGACCGTCCGGGAGATCGCCAGGGACCGTGCCCTCACCACCGCCGAACGCCAGGCCAGCGCGCTCGGGCCCGTCCTCGTCGTGACCGAGGACCCCGCCGCCCTCGAACGCGCCGTCGCCAGCACCCAGGCGGGCGCGGCCGGGCGGATGACCGTGCACATGCCGGACGGCGGGGTCGTCCCGCGGAACCCCCGGAGCGACACCGGCGCCAGTTCCGGGCAGCTCGCCGAGGCGGGACGGCGCGGACGCTCCCACACCGCCCGCGTCGGCGGCGGCTACGCGCTGCTCCAGCCGGTGTCGCTGGACGCGGGCCGCACCGCCGTCGTCGAGGTGTACCTCCCCGACGAGGACCTGTCCCGCGGCGTGTGGAAGGCGTGGCTCGTCATGACGACCGTCGCCGCCGCCCTCGTCGCCGGGTCCGTCGCCGTAGCCGACCGACTCGGCAACCGCATGATCCGCTCCACCCGCCGTCTCGCCGAGGCCGCCGCCGCGTTCGGGGACGGGGAGATGTCGGTCCGCATCGAACCGGACGGGCCGCCCGAGCTGGTCGAGGCGGGGCTGGCGTTCAACGCGATGGCCGACCATGTCGTCCAACTCCTGTCGGCGGAACGGGAGATGGCCGCGGACCTGTCGCACCGGCTGCGCACCCCGCTCGCCGCGCTCCGCCTCAACGTCGAGGCGCTCGGCGACGGCCCGGTCGTCGAGCAGACCCGCGAGGCCGTCGACCGCCTCGAACGCGAGGTCGACCAGATCATCCGGACGGTGCGGCGGCCCACCGGGCGCGGCAGCTGCGACGCGTCCAAGGTGCTGCGGGACCGGGTCGCGTTCTGGTCCGTCCTCGCCGAGGACGAGGGCCGTTCCTGCGAACTGATCGGCGCGGAACGCCCGGCGCCGCTGCCGCTGCCCGGCACCGAACTCGCCGCGGCCGTGGACGCCCTGCTGGGCAACATCTTCCGGCACACGTCCGAGGGCACCGGCTTCGTCGTCACCCTCCATCAGGGGCAGGGCGTCACCGGCATCCTCGTCGCCGACGGCGGCCCGGGCATCGCCGACCCGGACGCCGCGCTGAAACGGGGCAGCAGCAGCGGCGGGTCCACCGGCCTCGGCCTGGACATCGCCCGCCGCGCCGCCGAGTCCACCGGCGGCTACCTGCGCATCCACCGCAGCGTCCTCGGCGGCGCCCAGGTCCAGATGTGGTTCCGCACCAAGTGGCTGCCGCCCGCCCGCCGCTCCCGCCGCCTCGTCCGCCGCCGCCACTCCCGCACGTAGCCCTAACCCCCGCTCAACTCCGCCTTAACGACCCCGCTCGCCCTCCGCCTCCGCCCTACCGTGACCGCCATGAAGCGCCGATACCTGGCCGCCGGTCTCGTCGGCGTCGTCGGCCTCGCCGTCGCCGTCCTGATCGCCGTCCTCGGCCTCCTCGCGAGCGGCTACGTCCCCACCGTGCCCGGCTCGTACAGCATCGGCGCCGCGGGGGAGCAGAAGCGGGGTGGCCAGCATGAGGACACCGGCCACCGCGATCGCGGAACGCGCGCCGACGACACTGCCGAGCAGACCCCACACAGCGGTCATGACCGCGACGGCCGCGTTGTCGGTGATCGACCACGCGGACAGCACCCGGGCGACCCGGTCCGCCCTGGTCCGCGTCAGCCGGTAGGTGGCGAACACCGGGGTGAACACGCCCATACAGGTGACCATGCCGAACTCGACGACGACCACGACCAGTAGCCCGACGACGCCCGGCCCTACGAACGCGAGCCCGACCAGCCAACCCGCCCGCAACGTCCCGGCGACGAGCAAGACCCCGTGCCTCCCGAACCGCGCGACAAGCGGCCCGGCCAGACGCGACCCGACGAGCCCCCCGAGACACGGCAGCGTGAACACCAGCCCGTACTGCCACGGCGCGACCCCGAGCTCCCCGATCATCAACACGACGAGCAGCGGGGACGTCGCCATGATCAGACCCTTGACCAGGACCGTGTTACAGAACAGCGAGCGCAGCACCGGCTCGCCGAGCACGTAACGCCACCCCTCAAGCAGGTCACCGGCCCGAAACCTCGGCGCACCGCCACGCTCGGGCCGCGGCTCCGTCCCCCCAATGGCACGGACGCCCGCCGCCGAGAGCAGATGGCTGACCGCGTCCGCGACCACGGTCGTGACCGGCCCGAACAATCCGATGGCGGCCCCGCCGAGGGGCGGCCCGAGCATGGTCGTCGTCCACGTCGAGGCCTCGAACCGCCCATTCGCGACCACGAGGTCCTCGGGCCGCACGAGCGCCTTCAGATATGCCCCGCTCGCCGCCCTGAACGCGATCCCGGCCGCCGCGACCACGACCGACACGACGACCAAACTGCACGAACCCGAGCCGCCCCAGGACGAACGCGACGGGCACGCTCATCAACGCCACGAACCGGACCAGGTCCATGGCCACCATCACCGACCGCTTGCGGCGGAACTCCACCCAGGGCCCCAGCGGCACGGCGACCACCGCCCCCACCGCCAACCCCGCGGCCGCCAGGGCCGACACCTGCGCCGGCCCGGCGTCCAACACCAGAACCGCGATCAGCGAGAACGCGTCGAGCGCGAGCCACGTCCCGAACGCACTGACGGTATAGGCCGCCCACAGCCACCGAAAACGCCGCCCCAGCGAACGCCGACCGGCGAAGATCCCCACACCGCCCGAAGCTACCAGCGGCCCCCAGGATCACCGGCAGTCGGCGTACTTCACGTACCACTTCCCGTTGCCGTCACCGAGCTTGTAGTCGGCGATCCAGTTCCCGCCCCGAAGCGGCACCCACAGGTACCCGTCGTTGCGGACGATGCCACCCCAGTCGGTGCTGACGCGCTTCCCCCGCTGAAGCCCGCTCCCCACCTTCCGATACCCCAGCCCCGGCCCTTCCCGAACCGACAGAAGCGAGACCGCGACCGTCCCATCGCACCACCGAGCCCGCTGAACGCTGCGGTGCACCCGCCCTTCCGCCCGCGCGGCCCCAACGGCCCCCACAAGAATGGCCCCGGGCCCAGCCCCCTCCTCACCCCGCGGCACCACGACCCCCGACCCCGCCTCCACCGCCCCAGCAGCACCCCCCACACTCACCAGACCCCCGACCACCAGGGCACCGACAACCCCGACCCCAACCTTCCGCCCCACACCCATACCCACCTCCAGGAGTCCCGATCGACACCACAACACTACCCTAAGTAATTACGCAGGTACATAGTGAAGTCATATGAAGGCACCGGCTTTCCAGGTCGAGCGAAATGAGATCGGCATTCTGGCCTACGCGGACATGGCACGTGACGGCTTGCGCGTAAGCGTCCTACTCGAAGATCCGTACGAGACGTGTGTCGCTGAGGGCGACGTTTGATTGCGTGACGTCGTCCTCTAGAACCCGATCCACACGGGCTGATCGAGATCAAAAGATCATTCCACCCGCCTGCGGCGTCGCCCGTGTCCCACGGCCAGTGCCGCACCTGCGGACGTCCGAGGACGGCGAAATGGCGAGCACGTAACTGGAGAGCTTCGAGCGGATGTGGTCCGCCGGGGCCTCTCCGGAAGAACCGAGCCGTGTCTCCGTTCTCTCGCTTAGAGCTTTATAGATCTTGCGTACCTTGTCAGAGCGGCGCGAGCAATGACAGCAAGTGTCGCCGATCAGCGCGGACCCTTCACCTTTGCCCGGGCCCCCTGGGCTCCGGCTCCTGAGCCTCAATCGCAGGTAGCCACTTGTGGACAGGTCAGGACGTTCGCACGTTTCAAGGCATGGCAGATCTTCCAACGCCATGTTAGACGAGACGGAGAGTCATTCGCAGTCTCCACTTGGACGGTGGATCCTCGGAAGGTCATGAATGTCACACTGGGTGCGACCGCATATCCGCGATGGACGTTATGTAAGGGGATATCGCAGAAGAAATCCAGATGGCCGGCCTGGCGCCCCAGGTCCTAGTGGTGGTGTGGCGATGATTGTCATCATTGCCATCGCCGCCGTAGTGGTCGGCTTCGCAGGCCTGGTGACTTTCCGGGCACGGGCCGGGAAAGGTTCAAGTGCCCAGTCCGTCGGGGGCGCGCTCTCGAAAATGTCGCAGGCTGGCTTCAGAGAGGCGGAGACGGCCTTGAAGGCGGGGAAGTTCGAAGTGAAGTCATCGATCAAATTCAACGCCGACTGTGCAGGAAAGTCCGAGGGGGAACTGCGTGAATACTTTCTGTCCAATCCATGTGAAGGCTTGGCCCGGGCCTACATTCAGATCGGTGACGCTCGTCGAAATCTGATACTTGTGGCGATCTCGTGGGTGGAGATGTCCAGTGTCGCTTCGGGTGAGGAGTACGGGAGATTAGTCGTTGTCGACGTCGGCAATATAGTAGAACTCTCACGTGAGGTTCCCACTCTGAAAAACATTACATATGAGGATCGTCTTTACGCTTCAGGAGTCAAGGGTGCGTTCGTGTGGCAAGTTGAGGTGAAGCCCGTTACTGCGAAAGTGCCCGATGCTGTAGTGAACGATGTTCTTGAGAGAACTCGGCAGTAACGATGCGCTGATCATGGGGTCGTGGGGCACGGCCGTGCGCTACGTCGGCGGCTACGGGCGCCGCGATGCCTTTGGCGGGGCTCCATCGGGCCGAGAGTGCTGTGTTGGACGACGTCGTATGCGGGACGTTATGAGCCAGCGGCTACCGTCCTATGACGAGCGCGGTCGCGATCCGAAGGGTGACAAGCTCGGGATTAATGAGCCGTGATGGCGACGCCCCGGTCAAGGGGTGCGACGTGCCAGGCGTTGCCTGTGCGGGTAGCTGTGGCCATGGGTAAGCCTTCTCCCTGCTGGGATAGAGAGAGCCAGCGCCGGGAGCAAACATACGTCCGGTTAGCCCACTCAGGTCGACTATGCCGGAACGTTCCCTGGGCACCCTGCATTGTTTTCCCAGGTGAACGGCCCTCCGCATGACGTCCTTGGATGGCTCCGGACGGGCGCTGAATAAGGGTGGCTCAGGGGTTCCCTAAGTGAGGGTTAAGGGGGTTCTGGTGGGGGTGGTGGGGGCTTAGCGTTACGGGTGTCACATCGGAGACACGCCGGAGGTGCACAGGCGGAGAGCAGAGCGAAGTCGGTAGAGGTTCCGACTGAGGTTCCTGATTGAGACATGTTTCTGGCCCGCACGGCCCCGTCACCCCGCTCTGGGGCCGTGCGGGCCAGAAGCCTTTCAGCGGGTGCGGAGGCCGTCGAAGAGTAGGGCGAGCATGCGGTCGGCGTACGCGCCTGGGTCGGTGGTGCGTTCGGCGGCGGCGCCGATCGCGTTGGTCAGGCGGAGCAGGTCGCAAGGGTCTATCTCGGTGTGGACGGCGCCCGCGCGCTGGGCGCGGTTCAGAAGGCGTCCGAGGGCGTCGCAGATCGCGGCGGTGGCCGCGCCGAGGCCGGTGTCGGCCCACTCCGCCGACATCGCCTCGATGATCACTGTGGAGGTGCCGCGGGGGGTGTCGGCGCCGGTCAGGTAGGTGCGCAGCCAGCGGTCCAGCGCCGCCTGCGCGTTGAGCGCCTCGGTGTCGGGGTCCGGTGCGGGCTCGGACAGCAGTTCGTCCGCGTGGGCGAGGAGGCCTTCGATCCGGTCGCGGAGGACGGCGTGGAGCAGCGCGTCCCGGGTGGGGAAATGGCGGTACAGCGTCCCCGAGCCGACGCCCGCGCGTTTGGCGATGTCGTCGAGGGACGCGCCCGTGCCGTGCTCCATGAAGGCGGTGCGGGCCGTCGTGATCAGGCGTTCATAGTTGCGGCGGGCGTCGGCCCGCATCGGCCGGGTGTCCATGGGCACCGTCCAGCGGCGTCGCGGATGACCTGGGTGTCTCCGTCTGCTTCTGGACGAGGGTGCCATCTTCGGGAAGGACGCGCTACCCGGCGAGCGCATCACGGGACAGGCGGTCGGCCCTGCGCGTCGTTTCCGGGAGACGGTAGCGGGGCGTCAGGTCGAGGACGTTCCGGCACGCGGTGTCGAGGTCGGTGCGATGGCCGACGGACACGAAGACTGGTCTCACATTGTGCTGGGTTCTGAGTACCCGGCCGATGGTCTCGTCCTCGTCGAGGAGGGGGCTTGTGTCGCCGCGGCGGGGGCCGGGGTCGGTGTGGGTGCCGATGAACGCCGTCTTGCCCACGCCGATGGTCGGCAGGTCGGTGAGGACGCCCAGGTGGCACGCCAGCCCGAACCGGCGGGGGTGTGCCACGCCGAAGCCGTCGCAGACGAGTAGGTCGGGTGTGGTCGTGAGGTCGTTGAGTGCGGCTAGGAGGGTGGGCAACTCCCGGAAAGCGAACAGGCCCGGGAGATAGGGGAATGTCGCCGTGCCTGTGGCCACTGATTCCTCGATCACTTCAAGGGTCGTCGCGTCCAGGACGACCACTGCCGCGGCCAGGCGCGCGCCGGTGCCGTCGCCGGCGTAGGAGACGTCCAGGCCCGCGACGGTTCGTGGTGTCGTCGGGCCGGGGACGTCCAGGTGCAGAAGTGGTCGCAGCCGGTCCTGAATCGCCTCGGCCTCCTCGGGGGTGGACGGCCACTCGTGCAGATCACGCACCTTCATGAGCCGCACCCTACCTGTGCGCTTTATTTGAGGTCGGTTCTTATTGGCGATTCTCAGATGGTGGCTTTGGTCATTGAGGGATTGAACGCCGGCATTCGAATTCGCCGAGTCTGAGAGTGGGGAGCGGGGTGACCGCTACGGAGTCGCGTGAACAGGGTCTTGAGCCGCGGTCAGAGGTGTGCGGGTTAGGGTCGGGGTGATGAAGCGGTTGCTGATCGTTCACCACACGCCGTCGCCGTCCGTCCAGGCGATGCTTGAGGCGGTGCGCGCGGGTGCGTCCACCGACGAGATCGAAGGTGTGGAGGTGGTGGCCCGTCCGGCGCTGGCGGCCACCGCCGTGGACGTTCTGGAGGCCGACGGCTACCTTCTCGGCTCGCCCGTCAACCTCGGCTACCTCTCCGGAGCGCTCAAGCATTTCTTCGACCAGGTCTACTATCCGTGCCTGGACGCGACCGTCCGCCGCCCGTTCGGGGCGTTTCTGCACGGCAACAACGACGCGACGGGCGCGCTGCGGGCCCTGGAGTCCATCACCACGGGGTTGAGGTGGAAGGCCGTCCAGCCGCCCGTGACCGTCATGGGCGAGCCGTCGAAATCCGATCTGGAGGCGTGTTGGGAACTCGGCGCGGTCACGGCGGCGGAACTCGGGGTCGTTTGAGCTGTAGCGTGCCGCCATGAACGGTTTCCGGCACGTGGTGATGTTCAAGTGGGCCGAGGGGACGACGACCGGCCAGCAGGACGAGGTCGCGGCGCGGCTGGGGGAGCTGCCCGCCGTGATCCCGGAGATCCGGGAGTACAGTCTCGGCTCCGACGCCGGGGTGAACCCCGCCGCCTACGACTTCGCGGTGGTCGCGGACTTCGCCGACCGGGAAGCCTACCTGGCCTATCGCGACCACCCCGCCCACCGGGCGGTGGTCGAGAAGTACATCACGCCGATCACGGCCGAGCGCGCGTCCATCCAGTACGAGACGTGACGTCGTGACCTTTGCGGAATGAGCGTGATTCGCGTCCTGCTCGCCGACGACCAGTCGTTGGTCCGCGCCGGCTTCCGGTCGCTGCTGGCCCACGGCGACGACATCGAGGTGGTCGGGGAGGCCGCGCACGGCGGTACGGCGATCGAACTGGCCCGCGTGCTGCGTCCGGACGTCGTCCTCATGGACATGCGGATGCCCGAGCTCGACGGGCTCGCCGCCACCCGCCGGATCGTGTCCGACCCTGATCTGAAGGACGTGCGGGTCGTGATGCTCACGACCTACGCCGACGACGACTACGTCTACCTGGCGTTGCGGGCCGGTGCGTCCGGGTTCCTGGTCAAGGACATCGAGCCGGACGATCTGCTGCGCGCCGTGCGGGTCGTCGCGGGCGGCGAGTCGCTGCTCGCGCCCGCCGTCACCCGGGCCGTCATCGAGGGGTTCGTCTCACGGCGGCCCGAACCCGCCCGGTCGTCGGTGACGCTCGGCGCGCTGACCGAGCGGGAACGTGAGGTCGTTCGGCTGGTCGGACGGGGCCTGTCCAACGATGAGATCGCGGACCGGCTGCTGCTCAGCCCGCTCACGGTGAAGACGCACGTCAGCCGCGCCATGGGCAAGCTCGGCGCGCGGGACCGGGCGCAGGTCGTGATGCTCGCCTACGAGTCGGGGCTCGTCATCCCCGGCTCCGCAGGCTCATGAGCTCCTCGCGGAGCTCCTGCGGCGTCGGCGCCTCCACCAGTCGGGGGCCGGTGCGCATCGGCACCATGGCCCACCAGGACCCGGTCGCCTCGCCGAACCAGACGCGCACCCCGGGGAACTGCTCCTGCAGGCCCCGTGCGGTGGCGGCCCGCAGGGCGGCGGGTGTGGGCTCGTCACGACCGGCGGCGCCCCGCTGGGTGGTCATGTCCTGATCCCCCGCCCGCCGCCGATCGGTCGAGCTTCGCTCGGCGCGGCGTGCTCCAGCCCTGACCCGCCACCGTTCACTGGACGAGCTTCGCGCGGCCTAGCGTCCTCCAGCCCCCGCCCAACACCACTCTGTCGACGAACCACACGCGGCTCATCGACGGTTCCAGTAACAGCGTCCCCACGGACCAAGGCGTCACCCCTACTCGGCATTAGTGACTAAGCACACTATGGGGGGTACGGGACTCGCACAGTGGGATACCGCGCCGGATGTACTCCAACGGATGTATCCGGTTCGCCGGATGACACCGTGCGTTCGATGTGCGAGCCCCGTACACCGACCACGCTGGAACCGCCGACGCGTTCCCGTGCCCGGACGTCATCTCGTCAGGGGCAACTTATACAACGAAGGTGGTTCCCATGAGGTTGCCCCTGCTTGCTCGGTTTTGTTACCGGAGGCGGCGCCTGACGGTCGCGGCGTGGATCGCCGGGACGGTCGCGGTGATGGTGCTCGGCTTCGGTTTCGCCGCCGAGCCGCTGAACGACTTCTCCGGCGGGGACTCGGGGTCGGCGAAGGCCACCGACCTGCTGGAAGAGCACTTCGCGGACCAGAGCGGTGACTCGATCACACTGGCGGTCCAGGCCGACGCCGGCGTCCGGAGCGCGGAGGTCAGGCCCCGGGTGGAGCGGACGATCGAACGGTTCGCCGATACGCCGCATGTGGCGTCGGTGTCCTCGCCCTACGAGATACCGGGGCAGATCTCACCGGACGGGAAGACGGCGTTCGCCACCGGCAACCTGGATGTTCCGTCCGAGGACATGTCCAAGGAGGACGTGAACGCCCTGTTGGACGACGTCCGCTCCGACACCGGACCCGTGGAGATCCAACTCGGCGGCACGGCCGTGGACGCCGCCGAGACACCCGGGGGAGGGCCGTCCGAGGCCATCGGCGTGCTCGCCGCCATCGTCATCCTCCTGGTCGCGTTCGGGTCGGTGCTGGCGATGGGGCTGCCCATCCTAACCGCGCTGTTCGGCATCGGATCCGGGCTCGCGCTGATCATGCTGCTCGGGCATCCGCTGCCCGCGCCGTCGTTCAGCCCGATCGTCGCCGCGCTCATCGGGCTCGGCGTCGGCATCGACTACGCGCTGTTCATCGTGACCCGCTTCCGTGAGGAACTGCACGACGGGAACGATCCAGAGGAGGCGACCGTCACGGCCGTCGCCACCGCCGGACGCGCCGTGCTGTTCGCCGGTACGACCGTGGTCATCGCGTTGATGGGCCTGTTCGTCATGCAGCAGAGCCTCCTCAACGCCGTCGCGGTCGCGGCCGCCGTCACCGTGTTGATGACCATGCTCGGCGCGGTGACGCTGCTGCCCGCGCTCCTCGGCTTCGCCGGACGCTCCATCGACCGGCTCCGCGTTCCCGGGTTCGGCCGGACACGCGGTCGTCCCCTCGCCGAACGGTGGGCGCGGGTCGTCCAGGCGCACCCGATCGTCGCGGGGCTGGCGGCGGTCGTCGTCCTGCTGGTACTGGCCGTGCCCGCGCTGTCGATGCGGCTGAGCCTGCCCGACTCCAGCACCCAGCCGCACGACCACAGCGGATACCGCGCGAGCCAGATCATGGCGGAGGGGTTCGGCCCCGGCACGGCCGCGCCGCTGATCCTCGTCACCGAGGGCGGGACCGGCGCGGACCAGGGGCGACTCGCCGCGTCCGTCCGCGACACACCCGGGGTCGCCGCCGTCCAGCCTCCGCGCACCAGCGGGGACGGCGCCGCGTCCATCCTCGTCGCGTTCCCGACGACCGGCGCGCAGGACGAGGCGACGCCGGAGCTCGTCCACACACTGCGGGACGACGTCATTCCCCGCGTCATGGACGGCACCGGCGCGCAGACCTATGTCGGCGGGCAGAACGCGGCCTCGATCGACTTCGCCGACGAGGTGAGCACCCGCCTGCCATGGCTGATCGCCGTCGTCGTCGGCCTGTCGCTGCTGTTGCTGGTCGCGCTCGTCCGGTCGGTGACGGTGGCGCTGCAGGCCGCGGTGATGAACCTGCTGTCGATCGCCGCCGCGTACGGGGTGCTGACCGCGGTGGTCCAGTGGGGCTGGGCGGGCAACCTGCTCGGGTTCCCCACCGACATGCCGGTGACGACCTGGGTGCCGTTGATGATGTTCCCGATCCTGTTCGGGCTCTCGATGGACTACGAGGTGTTCCTCGTGTCCCGCATCCGGGAGAACTACGAGACGGGGGTGCCCACGCGGGAGGCCGTCGCGCTCGGCCTGTCCCGCACCGCCCGTGTCATCACCGCCGCCGCGGCCATCATGGTGATGGTGTTCCTGTCGGTGCTGCTCGGCGCGGACGTCGCCGTGAAGCAGATGGGACTCGGCATGGGCGTCGCGATCCTGATCGACGCGACGATCGTGCGGCTGGTGCTCGTCCCGGCGCTGATGGAACTGTTCGGCGAGGCGAACTGGTGGCTTCCGCGCCCCCTGGCACGCATTCTGCCGTCCCGCCGGACTCCCACCGCCGAGGCGACCCGCGAAAGCCTGCGCGCTTGACGAACGTCAATCCCGTCGGACGTCACCCGAGGTGATGTTCGACGGGACCGTTCGTTCCTGTCAGGTTGCTCCGCGCCCGCATAGGGTCGGGGACATGTCCGATGTGATCGTTTTCGACCTGTTCGGAGTCATCGCCCGCCGCCAGACCCCCGAAGCCGTACGGAGAATCGAGGAGACCGCCGGTGTCTCCGGCACCCGGTTCTGGGACGCGTACTGGTCCTGCCGCCCCGCCTACGACTCCGGCCAGGAAAGCCCCGAGTACTGGGCCAACGTGGCCGATCGCCTCGGCACCGCCTTCCCCGACGTCCCCGCGCTGATCGAGGCCGACCTGGACAGTTGGACGGAGGCGGACGACGCCATGGTCGCCCTCGTCCACGAACTCGCCGACCAGGGACGCACCCTCGGCCTGCTCTCGAACATCATCGGCGACCTGGTTCCCCGCTTCGAGGCACGCCACCGTGACTGGCTGTCCCGTTTCGACGCCCTTGTCTACTCCTGCGACATCGGCGTCGCCAAGCCCGACCCCCGAGCCTACGAAATCTGCGCCGCCCGCCTGGGCGTCGACCTCACCGACGCCCTCTTCTTCGACGACACGGAACGCAACGTCCTCGCCGCCCGCACTACCGGCATGCGCGCCGAACTCTTCACCACCATCGACCAGGTCCGCGCCATTCTCTGACCCCGCCCCGGCGCACAGCGGCGCCATACGAATCGAGGAGTGTCCGTCGATCCCCGATAGGTCGGGCCTTCTCTCTGAGAATTGCTCAAAGCGAAACATATCACCCGCCCATCGTGGCCGCATTCGGCCACGATTTCGGTTAAGGCGCCGCGCGGGCGCGAAAACGGTCGGCTCCTTCTAGTTCGGTTACGGTCAGCCTGATTTGTGATTTTTGCGGTCCGGTTGGAAGGGGCTTGGGTTGTGAATCGCCAGAGCGGGGATGGGGCGACAGATGACCTATATTGGGCTGTCCGTATCCTTTGCTTTGTGGCGCAGTAAATATGGGAGGTGCACAGTCGTCTTCGGCGAGCACAGCCCCTATGCTGGCTATTCGCCTGCTAGGCGCATAAGGAGCTGCCCTAAAAGGGTTGAGACTGTTGTGATGCTCAGACCGATCAAAACAAATCCGGCTATGCGCCGACCGGAGTACTTTGTTGCACGGAGCACCAGGTAGCCTCCGATTATCCAGCCCATGGCCGGTATGAGCATGATAAAGGTAGAAGGTTTCTGGGTAGCGATGCCGAACACGGGGGTGGCGAGCAACATCACCGCGCCTATGCCGAGGATGAAACCGCCGGGAAAATATAGGCGCCAACGCTGGTTGTCCATGAAATACCTTTTGGTTTTCGTTGGATGTTGATAATGGTTAGATTGTGGCAGTGCAACCGGAAGAGTGCAAGTGGTCGCGGCACTCCATCAGCTGCTGAGAGGAAAGGTCATGTCGTTCCGTGTGCAACCCGCCGCGTTGGATTCGTTCGCTCAGTCGGTGGACGCGCTGGCCGGTGATGCCAAGAAGGCTAAGAGCTACCTTGAGACTCATCAGAATGCAGCGTCTGACAAGGCTGGAATCCTACATATCGTAGGCTATACCTGGTTTGCGCTTCGCGTTGGTGATCAGGTCCAGAAGAACGTTGAACGCTTGGCGGGGCTCAGTGCGGGGTCGGCACAGGAGTTGCGCAAGTGCGCCGAGGTGTACCGGCGTACCGAGAAGAAGATCGCCGAACGCATCGACCAGACCTATCCGAAAAAGTAAGCTGCTCAGAAGGGACGACCATGACCGCTTCACCCGCCGCCAAGCTGGTTCCTCCAATGGCGACGGAACCCATGCCCAAGGCGCTCGACATTTCACTCTCGATCACCGACTTCGTTAGTCCTAGCCACTGGTTACTCTGGGCTATCGACAAGATTTGTGGGGTGAACCCGGCGGAATGGCTGGCGCAGCAACTTGCCGGAGATTGGGAGTCGATCTCAAAATTCGCCGGCTCCCTCGGACACGTCGGGGAGTTCTATACGGAGTACGCCAAGGGCCTGCGAGAGGGGCAGGCCACGATGCTGAAGAGTTGGGACGGCAATGCCGCCGACGCCTGCGACAAGTACTTCACAGAGTTAGCGAACGCCATTGAGAAGCAGGTGGAGCCTATTCAAAGGATCGCGGGCGAGATTCAATCTGCTGCATACGGCGTGTGGTCGTTGTCCAAGGCGGCGGTGAGTGGGCTGGAGGCGCTCATGGATCTGGCGGTGATGATCGCCATCGAGGCCGCTGCCGCTGCCGCGGTCAGCTGGACCGTCGTGGGTCCGTCCGTGGCCATGGCCGTGATCATGGCGCAGATCGGCCTGGCCATCCAGAAGTGGCTGAAGATCATCGGATATGTCGGCCTCGCCGTCGCCGCGGTATTCACCGTCGTCGGCCTACTCGTTGGAGGCCTTGCCGCTCTCTGTGGATTGGACTCTCAGCCCTACCCCAAGGGCTCCTACGACAACCTGGTGGTCGCGTGATGGCGGAGTTCGACGATGACGGGCTTCCGATGATGGATATCGCGCGGGGAGACCAGAGCGCCTCCAGGGCGGTCCGCAAAAATCTTGAGATTCTTCGCGACAAGTCCGAGAACTCCCAGTTCCAGCGGTTCGTCCAGGAGGTTCTGGACGGCCGGATGTCCCTTCGGGAGGCGGCGCGCAGTTCGCTCTTCGACGCCGAGTTGTCCCCGCACATCGACATGTTCAAGGAGAAGTGGGACGAGACGATGGCCGAGGGTCAGGAGGTGGTCGATGCGGAGGAGGTCGACAGGCTGACGGGGCTGCAGGCCGAGGTGCGGCGGGCGTTGGGGGAGATCACGGAGAAGATGCAAGAGCTTCAGCGGCTCAAAGAGCAGTTGGACGACCTGGACGTCGAACGGCCGGGCTAAGAGTGCGGGGGGAGTTCGTTGGCGGCTTCGGCGGCCTGGGAGAGGCGGTCGCGGAGGGTACGGACGAGTTCGTCGCCCTGTTCGGTGAGGCGTTCGATCGCGGGGAGGGCCAGGTCGTCGCGGACGGTGTCGGCGAGGAGTTCGTCGTATTCGTGGGCCTTCTCCGCGATGGCCTCCAGATGCCGCTGGGCGAGTAGGGCCTCGTCCGCCGCTTTGGCGCGTTCCGCGTAGCGTTCCAGGGCTTCGACGCGGCGGGTCACGGCCTCGACGGAAAGGTCGAGTTTGGCGCGCAACGGGCGCAGAGCCGATTCGACCTCGGGGAGGGTGGAGGCGTTCTCCATTTCGGCGTGGTCCGCGCGGAGCTTCGATTGTTTCGCCAGGACTTGGGCGATCTCCCACTCCTGGCGGGGGAGCGTGACGGCGTTGTCGACCGCGTCCAGCAGGCCCTCACGGTTGACGGCGGAGTCGCGGACGGCGTCCACCGCCGCCTGTGCGCGTGCCAGCAGGGCGCGGCCCTCGTCGTCGAAGTCCTCGGGGGTGAGATAGCGGTCGCGGCGACGCTGGAGTTCGCGGGCGCGGCGCAGGTCCAGCGACACCGACGGGGTGCCGAGCGCGACGAGGACCGCGAGCATGCCGAGGCCGATCAGCCACAGCGAACCGAGTAGCGGGGAGCCGAGCAGGCCGAGGCCGAGGACCGTCAGCGGCGCCAGCCACATCAGCGGTCTGCGGCGCGCGACGATCGTGTCGAGTTCGGCGCGCAGGCCCGGGTCGGCGACGGGACGGGGTTCGGCGGGCGCGCCGTCCTCCGGCGCGCGGGGCGGCGCGACCCGCCGCCAGTACGTGGACACGTGCGTCTCGAACGCGAAGTCGGTCCGCGCGATCTCGATCTCGGTGGGGCCGGGGGGCAGCGGCCACGAACCGACCGGATCGCCCCCGCCCGGGCCGGTGAAACGCACCCACCAGCCGCCCTTGCCCTCGTCACAGCGGTAGCGGCCCGGGGCGACGTCGATCCCCACGAAGAACGTCCCGACACCCGGTATGGAATCACTCCACGTGCCACTGGTCACCGGCGACCTCCGACCCGACCGTTCCGCCGTGTCCCCCCGCCGTCTCCGGCGAGGGCCGTCCAGCCCGCAACAGGAAAAACGTCCGGGGGACGACACAAGTTGCAGTACCCACATCCGTGTCCGGAAAGCCGCGCCGGGTTTGGAATACTCCTCGCGTGCGACCCGACTACGACCCCCGCGACGATCCGCCGTGGGCCATGCAACTGGTGGTACGCGCCGAGAAGGCGGAACCGCCCAATCACGGCGCGGTCTGCGAGGCGACGGCGACGGCGGTCGTCCGGCTCCTCACCGACCCGCGGGCCGTGGAGCCCGACGGGGAGTGGCGCGAGGCCGTCCGCGAATGGGAGTCGCGCCGCATACGGAAGGTGACGCGGCGTGCGCGGGGCGTGCGGTGGCCGCAGGCGCAGGAGTTGCCCGGTGTGACCGTCGAGCACGCGGGCGCGCAGGTGCGGGCGTTCCCGCCGGGCCCGATGTCGGAGGTCCCGCCGGAGCTGGCGAAACTCCAGGTCGCCGGGCTCGACCTCGCGGACGCCGAGGAGCCCTCCCCGCCGCCCGAACCCCCGTACGCGGTGATCGCGCTCAATCCGGATGTGACGATCACGACGGGCAAGGCCGCCGCCCAGTGCGGGCACGCGGCGCAGCTGCTGCTGCGTCAGGGGCGCCGCAAGGACGTGAAGGCGTGGGTGGACGGCGGCGCCCGCGTCCACCTGGCGCGCGACGTCCCCTGGGACCGTTGCGTGAAGAACGCGACGGTGGCGGTTCGTGACGGCGGGTTCACCGAGGTCCCGCCCGGCACCATGACCGCCATCGCTTGGATCGTGCGCAAGTAGGGGCGGCGTGCCGGGGTGTCCCGGCACGCCGCCGCTCCCGTCAGGGAAGGGTGACGGCGACCGGCGCGATCCCCGCCTTACGGATGAGGGACGGGAGTCGTCCCGCGAACGGGTGATGATCGGTCGGCAGCCCGCGCGGGTTGTCGATCACGTAGTGGACGACGTCGCCGGTGCGGCGCTCGGTCCATGCCGCGCCGACCGACCGCAGGACGCCCGCCGCCTTCGCCGCGTCGGCCGTCTTCACCGAGACGCGGATCGGGGACTCGTACGATGGCAACGCCGCGGCCTGCTGCGCCGCCTTGGCGGTCGAGTCCGCCCGCGGGGTCTGCGCGTTGGCCGGGTTCGGCCCGAGGATCGCGTTGGCGAGCAGTTTCGCCGTCCCGTCGGTGAACGCGCGGAAGTTCGGTTCCGCGGCGAACAGCACGGAACGTCCCGCGCCGACGGGCTGGTCGGCGACCGCGGCGGTGCCGCCCAGCTCGGCCGCGCCCCGCTCGAACCCGGACACGAACCAGTCCGGTGAATCGGGCCGCGGGTACGACACGACGACGCCGGAGGACGCCCGCATCACCACGTCGTAGGACGTGAAGTTCCACGCGGTGGGGCCGACGCCCGCCGACAGGGGGCTCGTCCCGTCCACCTTCACGCGCAGCAACGTGCCGGGAATGTCGGACGTCGGCTCGGCCAGCGTCGCGGTCGTCAACCCGAGCAGCGCCGCGAGTTCCGTGCCGCCCTGCCAGCCGACGTAGCGGCCGCCGTTCCGTGTCCATTCCTGGAGCGCGGCCCGCCCGGTGTCGCCGAGCTCCTCGTGGGCGGTCTTCGCCGGGCCGTTCGGCGTCACCAGCACCTCGATGCCGTCCAGCTTGCCCGCGGCCACGTCGGCGGGGCTCAGCAGCGTGAACGGTAGTCTCCACTCACGGTCGAGGCGGTGCCGCAGCCAACCCGTCGACTCGCGGGCCGACGGCGTTTCCGCCAGTTGCAGGACGCCGATCTTCGGCGCCTTGCCGTCATGGCCGGGACGCGGAGCGGGCGGCGTTCCCACCGGGACGGCACGCGGACGCAGCACGGCACCGGACGACCCGCCGGACACGTTCCCGAGCAGTGGCAGGCTCCACGCCGTCACGTCGTAGAAGTACGGGAACGGCGTGTAGGCGTCCTCGTTCAGCATCGCCTGGATCCAGTGCTTCTGACCTTGGGCCATCGAGATCCGGTACGTGCCCGCGGGGAGCGTCGTCTTCGCCTCCGGGCGCCCGTACGGCTTGAAGTCCGGGACGGTCAGCGGCTTCACCAGCTTCTCGACGCGCACACCCATCCGCTGGAGCCGCCGCACGATGAGCCGCACCTCGTCGCGTTTGGCCGGGTCGTCGTCGCGCAGGAAGTAGCTCCGCACCCTCCGGTCCGGAACCGGCCGGTCGATCTGGTTCGGCGGGTTGTAGATCTGGTTGGGCTCCAGCGTCCCCGCCTCGCCCTGCTCGTGGGCGTCCACGGTCATCCGGCGCCATTGGCTGAGGATGCTCCGCCGGTTACGGGCCGCCGCCGACAACGTCACCCACTGCGTGAGGTACTGCTCCCGAACCCGCTCCGGGTACGGGCTTCCCGCGCCCTTCTCGAACGTCATGCCCGCCGCGTGGAACGCGGTCGTCGGCACCGAGTCGCCGTAGCCCTGGTAGAAGAGGTCGTAGACGTCGCGGTTGAAGAAGTCGATGCCCTGCCGCTGGAACTCGGCCGCCATCGCCGCGCCGTACAGGTCGTTGATCCAGCCGATCGCCTGCTCCGGCGTCTCGTGGTAGATCGGGTCGGCGTTCGGCGGGAAGAAGTACGAGTCCCCGCCCATCTCGTGCGCGTCGATGTACAGCGCCGGCGGGTACTCGTTCAGCATCGCGAGCTTGCCGTCGGTCTCCGGCTGGGTGCGCGCGAACCAGTCGCGGTTCATGTCGAAGCCGTACGCGTTCTGGCGCGTTCCCGCCTCCCGGCCGTCCGGGTTCTGCGACGGCAGGACGATCACCAGCGCGTTGTTCAGGATCGTCGTGGCCGCGCAGTCGGCGCGGTCGCCGAGGTCGCGCAGCACCTTCAGCGCCGCGTCCGTCCCGCTCGGCTCGTTGCCGTGCACGTTCCCGCTGACCCACAGGATCGGCACGCCCCGCTCGGCGATCCGCCTGGCGAGGTGCTCGGGCGTGCTCGGGTCGCGCAGCCTCCCGGCGTCCCGCCGCACCCTGGCCAGCCCCGCCTTCGACAACAGCTCCGGACGCCCGACGACGGCGTACCGCAGCGGACGGCCCCGCGCCGTCCGGGCCAGCGTCCCGGAGATCACCCGGTCGCTCTTCGCGGCGACCGTCTCCAGATACCTGTCGGACTCGGCGACGCCGACCTGCCGCTCACCGAGATCGAAACCGAGGACCTCCTTGGGGGAGGGGACCTCGCCGCGATAGACCGGCTCGGTCCGCGTCGGATCGCAGGGGGCCGCCGGGGCCGCGGGCGGCCGCGCGACGGCGGGCGCCGCGAGCGCCGCGGGCACCGCCAGGGACGCCACCACGGACGCCACCAGTTTTCGGGCTCTCATGAGGCACAACGTGACACCGACCCGAACGCCCGACCAGGGCAACATCTGCCAAGATCAGCCAGGTCGTCCGGGACGGGAACGCGAGTTCTTCAGGGCCGCCGCCCGGTTGATCGTCTGAAGCGCGAACTCCTGCGTGCGGGTGAGCCCGCCAGGACCGCGCGCCGAACCGGGCTCGGCGTCCCTCGGCGCCGCCGCGAGCTGGGCCTTCGTGCTCAACCCGTACGACACGAACAGCAGCGTGACGAACCCGACCAGATACAGCAGATGCTCCAGCAGCCCGCCCCACCTGGCGGTGAACACGTCCAGGACGCCGAACATCGCGAACCCCGCCATCCACCCCGCCGTCGCCGGCACGAACAGCAGATCCCGACGAAGGGCCACCCCCGCCGCCGCGGCCAGCAGAAGCGCCGCCTCGAACAGCTTCACCAGCACGAGCACTGCCACCGCCGGGCCCGCCCCGAAGTAGCCCTCGATCTCGTCCCGCCGGTCGCCCCACAGCACGACGGCACCGGCCAGGTTCGTCACGCCGTACGCGATGAGGAACACGCCCACCGCGTAGTGGAACCGATGCCACGTCCGCGCACCGGACGGCCCGCCCGCCCGACCGGCCCCCGGGGCGGCGCCCGTCGCGACGCCGAAGACCGGAGTGGCGTCCGGGTCGGCTGCTGGATCCGGCCCCAGCGTCATACTCGCCCCCAAGCTCCCGTTGAACTGCTGTGCGAAAGATATCCCGGATGGGGCACCGGGGTTCGAACCGTCCACCGCCCGCCGCGCCACGCCCCGGCTGACCAGCCCGAAGTGCTTGCACACCGGCGGAAGAAGCGCAAGGCTGGACCCGTCGGGCCGCGCGGAGTCCGTGAGGAACTGAGGATGACGCCTGACGATACGGGAACCACCGCGCCCACCAAGACGCGGATCGAATATCTCGAAGAACTCGGCGACGAGCTGGTCGCACGCGGCCTCCGCGCCCGCCTCGTCCTGCCCCGAGGCCAGTCGCCCACGCTGCACGTCCTGAACCCCGACGTGTCCGCGCTCACCGAGAACATCCTGGCCGAAGAGGCCGCCGACGGCTGGTGGTACTGGTGGTCCTGGGCCGAACGCATCGCCCCCGCCACCGAACCCACCACCGCCGCCGACCGAATAGCAAGAGTGCTTTTTGCATTCCCCTCCTCCTTCGGCCCTGAAGGGCCTCCACCGTCGTGAAATGCGGTGCGATCGCTGCATCGCTCCGGCTCGCCTGGCGGCTCGCTGCGCGATCAGGTTCTCGCTTCGCTTGAACCTGCCTTCGGACGCGATCGCAGACCCTGAGGTCGCTGCGGGGTTGCGGGGGCAGGCTGAGGTTGTCACGTCTGTGATGTGAGGCGTGGCCCTGTTGCTCCCGACTTGCCGGAATGTTGGGGCGTCGAACATTCGGGTTGAAGCCGGGAGGAGGCCGGGGCCCGTGCCACCGGGGTGATCGGGCGGTCTCCTATGTGGTGGGCGTGTGTTATGTGATTGTTATGGCGGTCAACAAATTCGTGGCGTGGTGGGTCTGGTGCGGGGCGTGGTGGCGGCATAAGTTGCGGGGCACAACATTCGTCGGTGGGCGGGGACACCGGCGTCGGTCCACCCCGGCCGCGAGCACGGCGGCCGCGCCAGAAAGGACCCGGGCTATGCGCAAGGGGTTCCTCGGCCTGATGGCCCTCACGACCGCCGCGGGGCTCGCGCTCACCGCGTGCGGGGACGACTCCGGCTCCGGCGGCGACGCGGAGGCGGCCAAGGGCAAGGTCGGCGTGATCCTTCCTGACACGACCTCGTCCGTCCGATACGAGAGCTTCGACCGGCCGTACCTGGAGCAGGCGTTCAAGGCGGCGGGCGTCGAGTACGACATCCAGAACGCCGAGGGGTCGGCGCAGCGGTTCCAGACGATCGCCGACCAGATGCTCACCAGCGGAGTCACCGTCCTGGTCGTGGACGGTCTCGACTCCAACTCCGCTGCCGCCGTCCAGCGCAAGGCGCAGGCGCAGGGCGTCAAGACCATCGACTACGACCGGCTCACCCTCGGCGGCGTCGCCGACTACTACGTGTCGTTCGACAACGTGAAGGTCGGGGAGGAACTCGGCCGGGGGCTGCGGAAGTGCCTGGGCGAGGAGAAGGCGAACATCGTGTACCTGAACGGGGCGCCCACGGACAACAACGCGACCCTGTTCTCCCAGGGGGCGCACAGCGTCCTCGACAAGGCGACCACTTACACGAAGGTCGCCGAGCAGGCCGTTCCGGAGTGGAAGGCCGAGCGGGCCGCCACGATCTTCGAGCAGATGTGGACCGGGCAGCGGGGCGGGATCGACGGCGTGGTCGCCGCCAACGACGCGCTCGGCAACGCGGTGGTGTCGATCCTCAAGAAGAACAAGCAGGCCGGTGAGGTCGCCGTGACCGGGCAGGACGCGACCCTTCAGGGCCTACAGAACATCCTGGACGGCAACCAGTGCATGACGGTGTACAAGCCCGTCAAGCAGGAGGCCGACGCCGCCGCACGGCTCGCCGTCTCCCTGATCAGAGGGGAGAAGGGCACCACCAACGGCACCGTGCACGACCCGACCGGCAAGCGGGACGTTCCGTCGGTGCTGCTGACGCCGGTCCCCGTCGACAAGGGCAACGTCAAGCGGGTCGTCGACGACGGGTTCGTCAAGAAGGCGGACCTGTGCAAGGGCGCGTACGCCGCCAAGTGCAAGGACGCGGGCATCCAGTAGCCGGAGGGAGACACGTGGCAGACAACGGAGACCCCGTCCTCCGAGTGACCGGGCTCAACAAGAGCTTCGGCGCCGTCCATGTGCTGCACGACGTGGACTTCACGGTGCGGCTCGGTGAGGTCATGGCCCTCGTCGGCGACAACGGCGCGGGCAAGTCCACGCTGATCAAGTGCATCGCCGGGACCCATCCCTTCGACTCAGGGCGGATCGAGTTCGACGGACGGCAGGTGTCCGTCGACGGTCCGCGCGCCGCCTCGGCGCTCGGCATCGAGGTCGTCTACCAGGACCTCGCGCTCGCCGACAACCTCGACATCGTGCAGAACATGTTCCTCGGCCGGGAGCGGCGCAGGGGGCTCGTGCTGGACGAGCCGTCGATGGAGCAGGCGGCCAGGGAGACCCTCGCGCGGCTGTCGATCCGCACCGTCAAGTCCGTCCGGCAGCAGGTGGCGAGCCTGTCGGGCGGGCAGCGGCAGACCGTCGCGATCGCGAAGGCCGCGCTGTGGGAGTCGAAGGTCGTGATCCTGGACGAGCCCACCGCCGCGCTCGGCGTCGCCCAGACCCAGCAGGTCCTCAACCTCGTCCGGCGGCTCGCCGACACCGGGCACGCGGTCGTGCTCATCTCCCACAACCTGAACGACGTGTTCGCCGTCGCCGACCGCATCACCGCGCTGTACCTCGGCAGGGTCGCGGCGGACGTCGCCCGCTCCGAGGTCACCCACGGCCAGATCGTGGAACTCATCACCTCCGGCCGCTCCGGCGGTCTCGGCCTCGCGCCGCGGACCGCCGCCGAGAACATCTGAAGGGGGACCAGGTGTCCACCGACATCCCGGGCGGTGAGAAGACCGCCATGACCTTGGCGGAGTCGGACTTCGCGGCCGACCGGCGCGTCCACGACATGGGCTCCGCGCTGCGGGACTACCGGGACAGGATCAGGGCGGGCGAACTCGGCGCGCTGCCCGCCGTCCTCGGCCTGATCGCCCTGGTCGCGCTGTTCACCGCGCTGAAGCCCGACACGTTCCTCAGCAAGGGGAACATGGCGAACCTGTCCGTGCAGGCCCTGCCCATCACGATCCTCGCGATGGGGCTGGTGTTCGTCCTGCTGCTCGGAGAGATCGACCTGTCGGCGGGCGTGGCGAGCGGGCTGTGCGCGGCCGTCCTCGCCAAGCTCATCACCGACGCCGGGCAGCCCTGGTACGTCGCGGTCCTCAGCGCCGTCGCGATCGGCATCGTCATCGGGACCACCATCGGCTGGCTCGTGTCCGTGCTGCGCATCCCGTCGTTCGTCGTCACGCTGGCGTTCTTCCTCGGGTTGCAGGGGGTGACGCTCCGGCTGATCGGCGAGGGCGGCACCGTGGCCGTCCGCGACGAGTTGATCGTCGCGCTGTCCAACAGGAACATGCCGATCTGGCTCGGCTGGACGCTCGCCACCGCGTGCGTCGCCGGATACACCGCGACGCAGCTGCTGCGGTGGCGGCGCCGGCACGTCCGCGACCTGCACTCGAAGCCGATCGGGTTCGTGCTCGCGCAGTGCGCCGTCGTCGCGGCGGCCCTGCTAATCGGCACCTATGTGCTCAGCCTGGACCGGGCGCCGAGCCCGCTGATCACGCTGGGCGGCATCCCGTGGGGCGTGCCGCTGGTCGGCGCCCTGCTGATCGTCTGCACGTTCGTGCTCGGCCGCACCGCCTACGGACGGCACATCTACGCGGTCGGCGGCAACGCCGAGGCCGCCCGCCGCGCCGGGATCAACGTCACCCGCGTCCGCGTCTCCGTCTTCATGATCGGTTCCGGGTTGGCCGCGGTCAGCGGGATCGTCGCCGCGTCCCGGCTGAACTCCGTCGCCACCGACGCGGGCGGCGGGAACACCCTCCTGTACGCGGTCGGCGCCGCCGTCATCGGCGGGACGAGCCTGTTCGGCGGGCGCGGCAAGGCCCGCGACGCCGTCCTCGGCGGGCTCGTCATCGCGCTCATCGACAACGGGCTCGGGCTGCTCGGCACCAGCGCCTACCTCAGCTACCTGATCACCGGGCTGGTGCTGCTCTTCGCCGCCGCCATCGACGCCCTGGCCAGGCGTCGCCGGTCGAACGTGGGGAGATGAGCCCGTGAACGCGACCGGGGGCGCGGGGGAACCGATGGCCCGGACCATCGGTTCCCCCGCACTGCCCCCCGGCCCGACCGGCGGTTCCGGGCCGCCGAACGCTGCTGGTACGCTCGCGGATCACGGCCGCCTGGCGCGCGGCGGCGGTGTGGCACGGTGGGAGCCCCTCGGCATGTCAGTGACGCCAGCACTGGATCTGCGCGGCATCGACAAGAGCTTCGGTTCCGTGAAGGTCCTGCACGACGTCGCGTTCCGCGCCTACCCGGGCGAGGTCACCGCGCTCGTCGGCGACAACGGCGCCGGCAAGACCACCCTGGTGAAATGCATCGGCGGGATCCACCCGTTCGACGCGGGCGAGTACCGCTTCGAGGGCAGGCCGGTCCGGGTCGGCGACCCGCGGGACGCCAGCCGGCTCGGCATCGAGATCGTCCACCAGGACCTCGCGCTCTGCGAGAACCTCGACATCGTCCAGAACCTCTTCCTTGGACGGGAGCAACGCCGCGGCCTCGCGCTCGACGAGGACACGATGGAGGAGATGGCGCGCACCACCCTGTCGGGGCTCTCCGTGCGCGCGATCGGCTCGGTACGGCACCGGGTCTCGACGCTGTCCGGCGGGCAGCGGCAGACCGTCGCGATCGCCCGCGCCGTCCTGTGGGACAGCAAGGTCGTGATCCTGGACGAGCCCGCCGCCGCGCTCGGCGTCGCCCAGACCCAGCAGGTACTGGAGATCGTCCGGCGGCTCGCCGACCGGGGCCTGGCCGTCGTGCTGATCTCCCACAACATGAACGACGTGTTCGCGGTCTCCGACCGGATCGCCGCGCTGTACCTCGGCCGGATGGTCGCCCAGGTCAAGACCGCCGACGTCACGCACCGGGAGGTCGTGGAACTGATCACGTCGGGGGCGGGCGGAGCGCCGGGGCCGCGCCGATGATGAAGGCCGGCCCGTCACAGGAGGACATCCGGCGGCACAACCTCGGGACGCTGCTGCGCTTCGTGCACCTGCGCGGGCCCGCGTCCCGGGCGACGCTCGCCGAGTCCCTCGGCCTCAACCGCAGCACGATCATGGCGTTGACGGCCGACCTCACCGCCGCCGGGCTCGTCCGCGAGGAACTGCCCCGCGGCCCGGGGCGCCGCGCCGGACGGCCGTCCCTCGTCGTCCGGCCCGAGTCCACCCGCGTGTACGTGCTGGCGTTCGAGGTCGGCGTCGACCGGGTCGTCGTGGCCCGCGTCGGGCTCGGCGGCGTCGTCCTGGACCGCCGCGAGGGCGTCAGGGCCCGCGACGCCGACCCCGGCGACCTGCTCGGCGTCCTCGCCGCGGGCGCCCGCTCCCTCGTCCGCAAGGCCGGAAGCGACGCCGTGTGCGTGGGCGCCGCCGTCGGGTTCCCCGGCGTCGTCCGCCGCTCCGACGGCGCCATCATGTTCGGCCCCAACCTCGACGTCGGCGACCCGCGGCTCGGCGACGCGCTGTCCCGGCGGCTCGGCCTCGGCATCCCCGTCTCCGTCTGCAACGACGCGAACCTGGGCGCGCTCGCCGAACACGCGCGTGGCGCGGGCGTCGGCTACGACAACCTCATCTACCTCCACGGCGACGTCGGCGTCGGCGGCGGCATCATCGCGCACGGGCGGCTGCTCGGCGGCGAGGAGGGCTACGGCGGCGAAGTCGGCCACATGATCGTCAACCCGGGCGGGCGGACCTGCGCCTGCGGCTCGCGGGGCTGCCTGGAGGCGGAGGTGGGGGAGCGGACGCTGCTCGCCCACGCCGGCCGCGAGGAGATCGCCGGGCGGCCGGGCCGTGACGCCGTCCGCGACGTCGTCGTGTCCGCCGACGCCGGTGACATCGACGCCCGCGAGGCACTCCACCGCGTCGGCACCTGGCTCGGCCTCGGCGTCGCCAACCTCGTCAACGTCTTCAACCCCGGCCTCGTCGTCTTCGGCGGAACGCTCCGCGACATCTACCTCGGGGCCGCCGCGCAGGTCCGCAGCGTCCTCGCGACCGGCGCGCTCGCCGCGCCCCGCGAGAAGGTCAAGCTCCGCACCGCCGCGCTCGGCGACGACACCACCCTCGTCGGCGCCGCCGAGTTCGCGTTCGCCGACGTCCTCGCCGACCCGGTCCAGGTCCTCGCCCGGTTGAAGGCGCCCGAGGACACTCCCGTCTAGGCCGATCCGTCTAGGCCGATCCTGGTCAGGGCCTTCGGGTCGGGTTCACCGCGTCGGACTCCGCGGGTGTGTCCGGGCGCGGCCGCTCCTCCTCGTCCTCCCGGGCCGTCTGCCGTTCGTAGTCGGTGATGCCGAGCCCGTCCCGGCTCTGGTCGGGCTCCTCCCGGACGAGTTCCTCCGCCGGCGGATCCGTCACGTACTCCTCCGTCAGCCGGATCTGCTCGTCCTGCGTGTTGTCGCCCATGTCGTCGATGTCGTCGCGGAAGTCCCTGTCCTCACCGGGCTTACGCGCCCTCATGGCTCCTCCCGGTTCGTTGTGGTTTGCGCTGATCGGTCCGGTATCCCCGTTGACCGGCCGCCTACTCCCGGTGGCGCCTTCCAGATCAGGAATTACGATCCGGTCATGGGCGTACAAGCTGTGATCTTCGACTGGGGCGGCACGCTGACCCCCTGGCACGACATCGAACTGGCCGACATGTGGCGCACGATCTGCACCGCCCACCTCCCCCCGGACGACGTCGAGCGGGCCGCCACCGCCCTCGCCGCCGCCGAACTCGACCTGTGGCGACGCGGCGACGAGGAGCACCGCAGCGCCACCCTCGCCGAACTCTTCGAGATCGCCGGGATCGAGCCCACCGAGGCGCTTCTCGCCACCCACTTCGAGACATGGACACCGCACACCCACACCGACCCGGCCGTTCCCGACCTGTTCCGCGCCCTTCGCGACCGCGACATCAGGATCGGGGTCCTGTCCAACACCATCTGGTCACGTGACCTGCACGAACGCATCTTCGCCCGCGACGACGTCCTGCATCTGCTCGACGGCGCCGTCTACTCCAGCGAGATCCCCTGGACCAAACCGCACGCCGAGGCGTTCCGCGCCGCCATGGACGCCGTCGGCGCCACCGACCCCGCGTCCTGCGTCTTCGTCGGCGACCGCCCCTACGACGACATCCACGGCGCCAAGTCCGCCGGGCTGCGCGCCGTCCAGATCCGGCACCAGACCACCCACGCCTTCGAACGTCCCGGCCTCACGCCGCCCGACGCCCTCATCCACGACCTGACCGAACTGCTCCCGCACGTCGAACGCTGGCACGCTCCATGACGGGGTGACGGTCAGGGCTTGCGGGCGGTGACGAGGTCGCGGGTGATGGCCTGGTCCACGCGGTGGCGGAAGCCCCGGTGGGCCTCGGAGTCCTGGACGTCCAGTCCGTTGGACGCCAGGATCCCCGCGATCTCGTCACGACCGCCCACGAACGTGTTCCAGGAGATGCCGACGGCACCGCCGGGACGCAGGAGGCGAACCCACTCGGGGACGGCCGCCGTCAGCAGTTCGACCGGGCTGCGCGACAGTTGCGGTCTGCCTTTGCGTCCCTTGTCGCCCTGGGGGCCGGGTCGCCCGCCCCTGGGGCGGCTGCCGTGCTGGACGCCGTACGGCGCGTCGGTCACGATCATGTCGAACGAGGCGGGCCTGAAGAACTTGCCGGCGTCGAGGGAGTCGGCGTTCACCACGGTGATCTCCCTCGTCTCACCGCTCTTGTACTGCTCCTTGGACGCCCCGTACGTCACGTGCAGGCGGCGCCCCAGCACGGACCTCTCCCGGCGGATGTTGGTGATCTCGGCCTGGTGCTTGACCCGGTTGTTGCGCAGCCAGGTCTTGATGAAGGCCGCGTAGGCGTCGAAGTCCTTGCCGTCGATGTCGATCCCGGCGGCGTCGAACCCGTACATCATGGCCTGGTTCAGGGTCGTCCCGCGCCCGCACATCGGATCGAGGACGCGCGGACGGCCGGTGACCAGGTCCATGGGAGCGTCCATCGCCATCGCGGTGACGTTCAACAGAAGCTTGGTGAAGTACTCGTTCGTCTTGCCGGCGTACTTCTGGATGGTGAGCAGGTCACTGCCGAACAGGTCGAGGGGCCGGAGCGTCACCGGCCGGAGAAGGTCGCCCTCGATGCGGAACAGCGCGTACAGCGACGACAGGTTCGACAGGAGCCTGACGTCCTGCTCCGTCAGGTCGCCGGAGAACGTGACGTACGGGACGCCACCGAGCTCCGTCTCCCTGATGTCGCGGACCCGTCCGTCGAGGGCCCGCTCGCTGAACACACCCAGCTCCGCCTTCACCAGGCCGGCCGCCGCCTGCGCGTACACCCGGTTGTGGGAGGGGGAGACGAGGAGCCCGTACGCGGTCATCCGCTTGACCCTACAGCCCTCGACACGACCTCAACACACGTCGGTAACACCACCGTCGGCGCCCGGCCCGAACGGCCCGAGCGGCCCGCCGGTCAGGCCGCTCGGGCCGGGCGCTCCTCGGCGGGGGCGGGCAGGGCCCGCCGCGGGGCCGGACGCTCCGGAGCGTCCGGAGCCTCCACGGCCGGAAGGTCGGGAAGGTGCCGCGCGGCGGCGTTCAGCAACTCGGCGACCCGGCTCTTCAGGCTGGCGAGGTCGGCCCGCGCCACATCGGCCTGCGCCTGGGCCCTGCGCGCCTGCCGACGCGCGGCGTCGCGCTCGGCGGCGAGACGCGTCAGCTGCTCGTGGTAGGCGGCCCGCAGTTCGTCGAGCGCGCTGCCGTGCGGTGTGGTGGTCATGCTGTCCGTACTCCTCCCCCGAGTCGTCCCCTGCCGTCGTCTCTGACAAAAGGATCAACGCGACATGACGGGCGCTTCGTTCCCCGCGTGCGGAAGATCACTCACCCGGTTCGGAACGCGGGGACAGCGCCGTGGCGGGCAGCCCGGGGAACGCGGCCCGCGGCGCGGGCTCGTTCGCCCGCACGCGCCAGGCCGCCGACCGCGCCATCGCCCGGCGCGCGCCGTCGGCGGCGAAGGCCCGCAGCTCGGGGGTCGAGGCGCCGGCGAGACCGACGTAGGCGGGGACGAGGTCCTCTTCCAGTACCGCGGCGAGCCGGGCGGCGGCGCGGGGCGAGGTGACCGTGAACGGCAGCCGGTAGGCGGGCGCGGCCGCGACCGGCGCGGCGGGCAGGGCCGACATCAGCTCGTCCCGCCGGGTCCGATGCGCGTTCCAGACGGCCTTCGCGGTCTCGCGCGCCGCGCCGCCCAACCGGGCGCCGAGCACCCCGTACCCGTACACGGCCGCGTGCTCGGCGGCCAGGACCCGCTGGACCGCCTCCGTGTCGGCTTTCGACCGGACGGGCGGGGCCTGGTCCCGCACCGCCCGCCGCACCACCATCGCGTGGCCCGCCTCGCAGGCGCCGATGCTCGCCAGCAGTTGCGCCAGGCCGGGCGCCGCCTTCGCGGCGGCGGCCGCGCGTTCCCGCGCCGCGCGGTCCTCCGCGTCGCGCAACGCCGCGAGGGCCGCGCCGCCACCGGGGACCGGGAGGGCGCTCGGGGACGGGATCGCCCCGCCCTCGTCGGCGCGGTCGCCCGACCCGGGCACGTAGTGCCGCCGCAGAACGGCCAGATGCTCCCGGTGCCGCGCGAGGACGGGGTCCAGCCGTCCGGCCAGTGAAGGGTTCGCCGCCCGCGCCGCCGCATAGGTGGCGACCAGGTTCTGCTCGGACGCGATCGCCGCGACCAGAGTCGGCACGTCCTCGCGCGGAGCCTCCGCCCGCGCCGCGCAACCCGCCAGCCACGGCGGGACGAGCGCGCCCCCGCCGAGCACCGCGCCCCGGCCGAGCAGCGCGCGGCGCGACACGGTCTCCGGCGGGCTCGGCATGGCCTCTGGCAAGGGAGTTCTCCTCACCGGACGATGGGGTGGGACGAGGGGGGGCGGCGGCCCGCTCGCGGTCCGCGTCCCCGGACGCGATCGTCGGGCGCGCCCAAGCATTCCACACTCGCCGCGCCGGTGAGCCGTCCGAAAATCCGCCGCGGTCTCCGGCTGTCGATAGTCTTGAGGTGAGTCAACGGACGAGCGGCGACACCGCGACCGCAGGCGACACAACACGAGGAGGGCCCATGAGCGTCGAGTCCCGCGGCGGCCGCGCTCAAGGGGGGCGCGGCCAGGGCGGGCACGGTGACGTGCCCTCACGTCCGGCGCGCCAGGCGCGTTCCGCCACCGTCGCCGAGCTGACCCGGCTGCTCGCGCCCGCGGTGGACGAGGCCGGCTTCGACCTCGAGGAGGTCGACGTGAAGCCCGCCGGCAGGCGCCGCCTCGTCCGGGTGGTCGTGGACGGCGACGACGGCGTCAACCTCGACGACATCGCCACGATCAGCGAGACGGCCTCCGAACTCCTCGACACGACCGATGTCATGGGGACCTCCCCGTACGTGCTGGAGGTGACCTCCCCGGGCGTCGACCGCCCCCTCACCGAGCCGCGGCACTGGCGCCGTGCGGTCGGCCGGCTGGTCGTCGTCCCGCTGACCGAGGGAGGCCAGGTCGAGGGCCGGGTGGTCGCGGCCGACGACGAGTCCGTCGAGATCGACGTCGTCCAGAAGCGCCGAGGCAGGGGAGCCGGTGGTGGGGGCGGCGGGTCCGCGGGGTCGAAGGCCGCCGGGTCGCGACCCGCCTCGAAGGGCGCCTCGAAGGGCGGCTCGAAGGGTGCGGCGACCGAGACGGTGCGGCGCCGGTTCGGCCTCGGCGAGCTGGGGCGCGGCCGTGTGCAGGTGGAGTTCAAGCCCGCTCCGTCCGAACGCGGGGCCGAGGATACGCGTTCTCCGGCTGAGCCGGACTAGAGGGGGGAACCTCGTGGACATCGACATGACCGCCCTGCGGGGCCTGGAGAGCGAGAAGGACATCTCGCTCGACGTGGCCGTCAAGGCCATCGAAGACGCACTTCTGATCGCCTACCACCGGACGGAGGGCGCGGCGCCCAAGGCGCGCGTCGAACTGGACCGCCAGAGCGGCCACGTCACCGTGTGGGCCACCGAGACCGACGACGAGGGCGACCCCGTCGGCGAGTACGACGACACCCCGACCGGGTTCGGCCGCATCGCGGCGACCACCGCGAAGCAGGTCATCCTGCAACGCCTCAGGGACGCCGAGGACGAGCTGACCTTCGGCGAGTACGCCGGGCGCGAGGGCGACATCGTCTCCGGCATCATCCAGCAGGGCAAGGACCCGCGGAACGTGCTGGTCGACCTCGGCAAGATCGAGGCCGTGCTGCCGCCGCAGGAGCAGGTGCCCGGCGAGAGTTACGACCACGGCGAACGGCTGCGCGCCTACGTGGTGCAGGTCCGCAAGGGCCACCGCGGGCCGTCGATCCAGCTGTCGCGCACGCACCCGAACCTCGTGCGGAAGCTGTTCGCGCTGGAGGTCCCTGAGATCGCGGACGGCACGGTGGAGATCGCGGCGATCGCCCGCGAGGCCGGCCACCGCACCAAGATCGCGGTGCGTTCCCGCAAGTCGGGGGTGAACGCCAAGGGGGCCTGCATCGGTCCGCTCGGCAGCCGGGTCCGCAACGTGATGGCCGAACTGCACGGCGAGAAGATCGACATCGTGGACTGGTCCGAGGAGCCCGCGGACTTCGTCAAGAACGCGCTGTCGCCCGCGAAGGCCTCCCATGTGGAGGTGGTCGACGCCGACGCCCGGGTCGCCCGGGTCGTGGTGCCCGACTACCAGCTGTCGCTCGCGATCGGCAAGGAAGGGCAGAACGCGCGCCTGGCGGCCCGGCTCACCGGCTGGCGGATCGACATCCGGTCCGACACCGAGACCGGCACCGTCGCCGACACCGAAACCGACACCAAGCCCGAGACCGGGACCACCGGCGCCGAGTCCGAGCGGGCGGCGCCGAAGACGGCCGAGTCGGGTGAATCCGGATCTTCTTCGCGATCTTCTACGCCGGGGGCGCATGCGACAGGTCCCGCCGACGCGTCGGCACGGTAGACTCATGACACGTGGCCGAGAGGTCCCTGTCCGCACGTGTGTCGGATGTCGGGTTCGCTCGGTCAAGTCCGACTTGCTGCGCCTGGTGGTGGTCGAGGGCGTTCTCGTTCCCGACCCGCGTGGGCGACTGCCGGGACGGGGTGCGTATCTGCACCCCGATCCGGCGTGTCTCGAGCTCGCAGAGCGGCGTCGGGCGTTCCCGAGGGCGCTGCGCGTTCCGGGGCCGCTCGACGGTAGCGCCCTGCGGGAGCGGCTTGCGGCACACGCCGCGCGGCAGCAGGATGGCCGAATGGTAAGCGACGTCTAGTCGGAAGCAGGTCGAGATTGCTATGAGCGCTCGATGAGCACGCCGCGATGAGTACGGCAAGTTAGCGACGGTCCGGAGGCCGCACCCCCGGACCGAGTTAGGGAGTGCAGTGGCGAAGGTCCGGGTGTACGAACTCGCCAAGGAGTTCGGTGTCGAGAGCAAGGTCGTCATGGCCAAGCTCCAGGAAATGGGCGAGTTCGTAAGGTCGGCGTCCTCCACGATCGAGGCGCCGGTCGTACGTAGGCTGACAGAAGCCTTCTCAAATTCGTCTTCCTCCTCCAAGCAGGGGGAGAAGCGGGTCGCGCCGAAGCGTTCTTCGGCTCCGCGGCCCGCCGCGCCGCGTCCGGGACCCCCCGGCGGCGCCCCAGATTCTCAGGGCGGACGCAGGCAGGGGCAGGGGCCGCGTCCCGGTCCCGCCGCGCCGCGTCCCGCCGCGCCCAAGCCGGGCCCCGGCGGTGCCGGTGGTCCGGGTGGTCCGGGTGTTCCGAGCGGGCCGGGTGGCGCGGGCGGCCCCGGCGGCGGCCCGAAGCCGGGCCCGCCCCGGCCGGTCCCGCCGGCGCCGAGCCAGCCGGTCAGCGCGCCCGCGGCGCAGGGCCCGAGCGCCCCGCCCGCGGCCGGTCCCGGCGGCGCCGGCCCCGGAGGCCGCGCGCCCGGGGGCCCGAAGCCGGGTCCCCGCACGCCGAAGCCGGGCCCGCGTCCCGGCCCGCGCCAGGGCGGCGGAGGCGGCCGTGGAGCGGGCGCTCCGCGTCCCGGTAACAACCCGTTCAGCTCGAACGCCAGCGGCATGGGCCAGGCGCCCAAGCCCGGCCCGCGTCCCGGGCCCCGCCAGGGCGGCGACCGTCCCGGCGGCGGCGCCGGTGGAGCGGGTCCGCGTCCCGGGCCGAGGCCCGGCGGTCCCGCCGGTGCCGGCGGCCCGCGGCCGAGTCCCGGAAGCATGCCGCCCCGTCCGGGCGGCCCGCGTCCCAGCCCGATGAACATGCCGTCCTCGCGGCCGTCCGGCGCCCCCGGGCGCGGCGGTCCCGGCGGAGGCGGCGGTGGTCGTGGCCCCGGTGGCGGAGGCCGTGGCCCCGGTGGTGGCGGTCGCGGTCCCGGCGGTGGCGGCGGCGGTCGTCCCGGCGGCTTCGGCGGCCCGCGCACGGCCGGCGGTGGCGGCGGTGGCCGTCCCGGCGGCTTCGGCGGTCCCCGTCCCGGTGGTGGCGGTCGCGGTCGCGGCGGCACCCAGGGCGCCTTCGGCCGGCCCGGCGGACGTCCCCAGCGCGGACGCAAGTCCAAGCGGGCGCGCCGTCAGGAGTTCGAGAGCATGCAGGCGCCCGCCGCCGGCGGCGTCTCCGCTCCGCGCGGCAACGGCAAGACCATCCGGTTGCCGCAGGGCGCGACCCTGACCGACTTCGCCGAGAAGATCGGCGCCAACCCGGCGTCGCTCGTCGCGATCATGATGCATCTCGGCAAGATGGTCACCGCGACCCAGTCCGTCGACCCCGACGACCTGATGGCGCTCGGGCTCGAACTGGACTTCGACGTCCAGGTCGTCAGCCCCGAGGACGAGGACCGCGCGCTTCTCGAGTCGTTCGACATCGAGTACGGCGAGGACGAGGGCGGCGAGGAACTCCTCCAGTCGCGCCCGCCGGTGGTCACCGTCATGGGTCATGTCGACCACGGCAAGACCAAGCTGCTGGACGCCGTCCGGCAGGCCAACGTGCAGGCGGGCGAGGCCGGCGGCATCACCCAGCACATCGGCGCCTACCAGGTCGAGACCGAGGTCGACGGCGAGGAGCGCCGGATCACCTTCATCGACACCCCGGGTCACGAGGCGTTCACCGCCATGCGTGCCCGCGGTGCCGACACCACCGACCTGGTGGTGCTGGTGGTCGCCGCGGACGACGGCGTCAAGCCGCAGACCACCGAGGCGATCGACCACGCCACCGCGGCCGGGGTCCCGATCGTCGTCGCCGTCAACAAGATCGACGTCGAGGGCGCCGACCCGAACAAGGTGCGCGCGCAGCTCACCGAGTACGGGCTGGTCGCCGAGGAGTTCGGTGGCCAGACCCAGTTCGTCGACGTGTCGGCCAAGCAGGGCCTCAACATCGACGGGCTGCTGGAGGCGATCATCCTGACCGCCGACGCCGAGCTCGACCTGAAGGCCAACCCCGACATGCCCGCCCAGGGCTCGGCCATCGAGGCCCACCTGGACAAGGGCCGGGGCGCCGTGGCGACCGTGCTGGTGCAGCGCGGCACGCTGCGGGTCGGCGACTCGATCGTCTGCGGCGTGGCCAACGGTCGCGTCCGGGCGATGCTCGACGAGAACTTCGAGCCGGTCGAGGAGGCGGGCCCGTCCCGTCCGGTGCAGGTGCTCGGCCTCGCCGCCGTGCCCGGCGCGGGCGACAACTTCCTGGTCGTCGACGACGACCGGGTCGCCCGGCAGATCGCCGACAAGCGGGTCGCGCGCAAGCGCAACGCCGAACTGCTCAAGAGCCGCAAGAGCAGCTCCCTCGAAGAGCTGTTCAAGGACCTGGAGCGGGGCGACCGGCAGGAGCTGCTGCTCATCCTCAAGGGCGACGTGTCCGGTTCCGTCGAGGCGTTGGAGGACTCCCTCCTCAAGATCGACGTGGGCGAGGAGGTCAACCTGCGGATCATCCGCCGCGGCGTCGGCGCGATCACGCAGGACGACGTCAACCTCTCGCTGGCGTCCGAGGGCGCGGTCATCATCGGCTTCAACGTGCGGCCGGAGCGCAACGCGCAGGAGCTCGCCGACCGCGAGGGCGTCGACATCCGGTACTACTCGATCATCTACCAGGCGATCGAGGAGATCGAGGCGGCCCTCAAGGGCATGCTCAAGCCGGAGTTCGAGGAGGTCCAGCTCGGCACCGCCGAGATCCGGGAGATCTTCCGGGTGCCGCGGATCGGCAATGTCGCGGGCTCGATGGTCACCTCGGGCGTCATCCAGCGCAACGCCAAGGCCCGTCTCGTCCGCGACGGCGTCGTGGTCGCCGACAACCTGACGGTGACGTCGCTGCGGCGCTTCAAGGACGACGCGACCGAGGTCCGCGAGGGCTTCGAATGCGGTATCGGCGTGGGCTACAACGACGTCAAGCTCGGCGACGTCATCGAGTGTTTCGAGATGCGGGAGAAGCCCCGCGACTGACGGGACGTCGCCGTATCGCTTCGATCCGGCCGGGAAGGTCCGCCCTCGGCGGCGCCTTCCCGGCCGGAGGACGCGGTCCCGGTAGAGTCGCGGCCCGCGACTCGGGGCACCTGAGCCCTGGGCGATCGGGACGCGGAACGCCGCCGCGCCCCGCTCTCCGCGGTCTCCGGCGGTGTGATCGTTTAAACGGGTGACACGGCGCCAGGTGGATCTTCTAGCCTGGCGTCTGTCATGTCCGGTCCGTCCCTGATTCGGGGGATGGGTGGCCGGGAACACGGCGGGTGACCACCGCCGTTCCATCTTCTGAGGATCCCGAGGTGATCGACCAGGTGTACGTGGGTGCGCTGACGCTCGACCTGCTGCTGGGGGACGTCCGCTCGCTGAAACAGAAGCGGTCCGTCCTGCGGCCCGTCATCGCCGAGGTGCGCAAGCACTTCCCGGCCGTGGCGGTCGCCGAGACCGGCGACAACGACCTGCACCGCAGGGCGGAGATCGGGGTGGCGGTGGTCTCGGGCACCGCCGCGAACTGCACCCAGGTGCTCGACCGGTGCGAACGGCTCGTGGCCGGTCGACCGGAGATCGAGCTGCTGTCCGCGCGGCGGCGGCTCTTCAACGACGACGACTGAGCGGCCCCGGACGGGAGCGCCGGGCGGGAGGCGTCGACAGACCACGGACGGGTCGTGAGACCACAGAAAGGGAGTGCGATCATGGTGGACGCAGCTCGGGCGCGTAAGCTCGCCGACCGCATCCAGCAGATCGTGGCCGAGATGCTGGAGAGGCGGATCAAGGATCCGCGGCTCGGCTTCGTGACCGTGACGGACACCCGCATCACCAACGACCTGCGTGACGCGACCGTGTACTACACGGTGTACGGGTCCGACGGCGAACGCGCCGAGACGGCCGCCGCGCTGGAGAGCGCCAAGGGCGTCATCCGGTCGGAGGTGGGCAGGAAGACGGGAGTCCGCCACACGCCCAGCATCACCTTCGTCATGGACTCCCTGATGGAGAACGCGGCGCACATCGACGACCTGCTGGCCCAGGCCCGCGCGAAGGACGCGGAGGTGGCCAGGAACGCGCAGAACGCGTCCCCGGCCGGTGACGCCAACCCGTACCGCGTGGTCGACGAGGACGAAGACCAGGACGAAGACGCGGACGAAGACCAGGACGAGGCCGGCGAGGACGAGGTCGACGACGAGGACGACCGGGACACCGCGGGGGACGGTGAGGACGGCCGATCGGGACGCCCGTCGCCGTGAGCGCTCCCGAGAGGCGTGCGGAGGCGCCGCGCGCCGGCTGGAACGGGAATTGCCTCCCCCGCGACGCGGGCGGGCATTCCGCGAACGGCCATGACGCCGGGCCCCGCGCCGGGGGTCCGCCCCCGACCGTCGAGCCGCCCGCGCCGGTGGAGCAGCCCACGTCGGTGGAGCAGCCGGCGCCGGGCGTGCCCGAGGCGGCCACCAGGGCGTTCAAGGAACTGGAGTGGGACCGGGCCGTCCAGCTGATCGACGCCGCGGGGGAGGTGTGGCTCGCCTGCCACGTGGCCCCGGACGGCGACGCGCTCGGCTCGATGCTGGCGCTGGCGCGGGCCCTGCGCGCGCTGGGCAAGCACTGCCTCGCGTCCTTCGGGGAGCCGTTCACCGTGCCCGCGATCCTCCGGTTCCTGCCCGGCCAGGAGATGCTGGTCGAGCCCGCCCGGGTGCCCGAGGCCCCGCAGCTCATGATCTCGCTGGACGCGGCCGGACGGTCGCGGCTCGGCGCGCTCGCCGGGCCCGCGGGCCGGGCCGGGGCCCTGATCGTGATCGACCATCACGCGTCCAACATCGGGTTCGGCGGCGTGCGGATCGTCGACCCGGACGCCGCCGCCACGGCGGTGCTGGTCGAAGAGCTGATCCGCAGGCTCGGCGTCCCCTTGGACCGGGACATGGCGCAGGGCCTGTACGCGGGGCTCGCGAGCGACACCGGCTCGTTCAAATACCCGTGCACGACACCCGAGGTGCACGACCTCGCGGGACGGCTGCTGACGGCGGGCGTCCGGCCCGAGGCGGTCAGCCGGGAACTGTGGGACCGCGCCCCGTTCGGCTACCTTCAGGTCCTCGCGGGCGCGCTGGCGCGGGCCAGGCTGGAACGCGACGCCGCCGGTGGGCGCGGGCTGGTGTGGACGACCGTCGCGCGGTCCGACCGGGTCGCCCGCGACGTCGAGTACGACCAGCTCGAAGGAGTCATCGACCAGCTCAGACGCACCGACGAGGCGGAGGTCGCGGTCGTCTGCAAGGAGAACGACCGGGGCGAGTGGTACGTGTCGACCCGGTCGAAGGGCTCGGTCGACGTCGGCCGCGCCTGTGTCGAGCTCGGCGGCGGCGGGCACCGCACCGCCGCGGCGTTCACCATGGGCGGCGAGCCCGCCTCGATCATCGACCGGTTGCGCGCCGCGCTGCGCGTGCCCGGCGACCGGGACTGAAGACTTCGGAGCGGGTGTGGAGAACTCGGGACTCGTCATCGTGGACAAGCCGTCCGGCTGGACGTCCCACGACGTGGTCGGCAGGATGCGGCGGCTGGCGAAGACCCGCCGCGTCGGGCACGCGGGCACGCTGGACCCGATGGCGACGGGGGTCCTCGTCCTCGGGGTCGGCAAGGCCACGCGCCTTCTCGGGCATCTCGCGCTGACGGACAAGGTCTACGAGGCCACGATCCGGCTCGGCGTGTCGACCAACACCGACGACGCCGAGGGCGAGGTCACCGCGACGGCGTCCGCCGCGTCCGTCACCGGCCCGGCGCTCGACGCGGGCGTCGCGGCGCTGACCGGGCCGATCCGGCAGGTCCCGCCCCAGGTCAGCGCGATCAAGGTGAACGGTGAGCGGGCCTACCGGATGGCCCGCAGGGGCGAGGAGGTCGAACTCGCCGCCCGGTCGGTGACCGTGCACGACTTCGCCGTCCTGGACGTCCGGCGCGACGGCGACGTGATCGACGTGGACGCCTCCGTCACCTGCTCGTCCGGCACCTACATCCGGGCCCTGGCCCGCGATCTCGGCGCGTCCCTCGGCTGCGGCGGCCATCTCACGGCGCTGCGCCGCACCCGGGTCGGCCCCTACGACCTGGGCATGGCCCGGACGCTCGACCGGCTCGCCGAGAAGATGGAGATCCTTCCGATGGGCGAGGCGGTCGCCGCGGCGTTCCCGCGCCGGGACGTGTCGGACGACGACGCCCGCAAGGTCGCCCACGGCGGGCGCCTTCCCGCCGCGGGACTGGGCCCGGGGCCCATCGGGGTCTTCGCGCCCGACGGCGCCCTGCTGGCGCTCGTCGAGGAGCGCGGCGCCGTCGCCCGGCCTCTCGCGGTGTTCATCTCCTGATCGCTCACGGGACCTGGACGAACCTGTCCACCGGTGGCCATCATCACCGGAGAAAACGGTGCGTACCAACCTACGCTCGCGTAACCTACTAGTGCGTAGGCTTTGTGAGGAGGTGCCCGTGACCACCGTGAAGCACGACGCCCAGGTAGCGTCCCCGACCCGTCCCCGGCTGCGCGGCTGGCTGCACATCGGCGCGTTCCCCGCCGTTCTGGTCGCCGGACTCGTCCTGGTCGCGCTCGGCCCGAGCGTGCAGGCGCGGCTGGCGTCGGCGGTGTACGTGGCGACGTCGGCGATGCTGTTCGGGATCTCGGGAACGTACCACCGCCAGACCTCGCACCGGCTGCTGGAGGTCCTGCGCCGCTTCGACCACGCCAACATCTACCTGATCATCGCGGGGACCTACACGCCGTTCGCCGTCCTCGCGCTCGACGGCGGCGTCCGCCTCACCGTCCTGATCATCGTGTGGACGGGCGCCGTCCTCGGCGTCGTGTTCCGGACGGTCTGGATCGGCGCGCCGCGGGCCCTCTACGTCACGCTCTACATCGTGCTCGGCTGGGTCGCGGTGTTCTTCATGCCGCAGCTCCTGTCCGGCGCGGGCGTCGCGGCCTGCGTCATGGTCGCGGCGGGCGGCATCTGCTACAGCGTCGGCGGAGTCGTGTACGGGCTGCGCCGCCCGGACCCGTCGCCGCGCTGGTTCGGGTACCACGAGGTCTTCCACGCCTGCACGCTCGCCGCCTACATCCTGCAGTACATCGCCGTATCGTTCGTGGTGTACCAGTCGGGGTGAACCCGGGTTCCGACTAGCCCGCCCGCGCATGGCACTCTTAGGACGGCAGCAAGAACGGGCAGGCACGTCCTACACAGGGAGTGAATGGTGCGGCGCTGGAATGGCCTCGACGAGGTTCCCGCAGACTGGGGCCGTTCTGTCATCACGATCGGGGTGTTCGACGGTGTGCACCGCGGCCACCAGCGGATCGTCGGATCCGCCGCCGAGGAGGCGCGTCGCCGTGGCCTGCGATCCGTGGTGATCACGTTCGACCCGCATCCGGACGAGGTCGTCCGGCCCGGCACGCACCCGCCGGTGCTCGCCACCACCCGGCGCCGCATCGAGCTGCTGGAGGGGCTCGGCACCGACGCCGTCGTCGTCGTGCCGTTCACGCTGGAGCTGTCGAAGATGGCGCCGGACGAGTTCGTCCAGTCGGTCCTGGTCGACCGGCTGCACGCGTCGCACGTCGTCGTCGGCGAGGACTTCCGGTTCGGGCACAGAGCCAAGGGCGACGTGGCGCTGCTGCGGGAGCTCGGCGAGAAGTACGACTTCACCGCCGAGGGCGTGCCGCTGGTCGCCAACGGCGACACGATCTCGTCCAGCTACATCCGCGGGCGGCTCGACGCGGGCGACGTCGAGACGGCGGCGCGGGCGCTCGGCCGTCCGCACCGCGTCGAGGGCGTCGTCGTGCGGGGCCACATGCGCGGACGCGCGCTCGGCTTCCCCACCGCGAACCTGGAGACGCCGCCGCACACGGCGATCCCCGCGGACGGGGTGTACGCGGGCCGGCTGGTCTGCGACTCGGGCCGCTATCCCGACTTCAGCTGGCCCGCCGCGATCTCCATCGGAACGAACCCGACGTTCGAGGGCACGGGCGAGCGGACCGTCGAGGCGTACGCGCTGGACCGTGACGACCTCGACCTCTACGGCGAGCACATGGCCGTCGACTTCGTCGCGCGGATCCGGGACACGCTCAAGTTCGAGTCCGTCGAGGCGCTGATCGAGGAGATGCACCGGGACGTGGCCCGCGCCCGGGAGATCACCTCCGTTTAGGTTCCGGCGGAATGCGTACCCTGCGACAACGGGGCTTTCCTCTTCGTGACCGAGGGCCTTTCCGACATGGTACGGTGAATAGTCGCCGGGAAGAGTTCCGGCGCGGCTGGCTGCACCCTCATGCGGCCCGCCAATCTCTTCACGCACCATGCGGACCCCGCCCGACGGGCTTTCGGATCTGCGGGTGACGATCGCATCGAAGGAGCCACGTGTCGCTCGACACCGCCACCAAGAACAAGATCATCTCGGAGTACGCGACCACTGAGGGTGACACCGGATCCCCGGAGGTCCAGGTCGCGCTGCTCACGCGTCGGATCAACGATCTGACCGAGCACCTCAAGGAGCACAAGCACGACCACCACAGCCGCCGCGGTCTGCTGCTGCTGGTCGGCCGTCGTCGCCGGCTCCTGAAGTACCTCGCCAACAAGGACATCAACCGTTACCGGCAGCTGATCGAGCGACTCGGTCTGCGCCGCTAGGACGGTGAGGGAGTGGCCCGCCGGGCCACTCCCTTCCTTTATGGCCCGCCGTGGGCCGAGCGTCCATGGCCGGACGGGGTGAGCGACGCGCCGTCCGAACGCGCCGGGTCCCGCTGGACGGGCCGCCACCGGCGCACCGGCCGCCCGACCGCCCCGGCAGGCGCGGGCGGGCCGGACAACTGTAGACAAGCCTCGCGGACACCGCTGGTGCGGGCCGGTCCTCGGTAGTGGCTTCCGGATCCGTTCCGCCGCATCGGCGGACATCTCGATCCGGGCGCTTCGATCGAAGACCGGCAGCGTGAAACCACGGGAAACGGCCGCGAGGACCGACATGGAACCCTGAGGAGGTTTCCCGTGACAGAAGCCGTGCGCATCGACGGCGCCCACAGCACCGAGGCCGTCATCGACAACGGCGACTTCGGCACCCGCACCATCCGCTTCGAGACGGGCCGGCTGGCCCGCCAGGCCGCCGGCTCCGCCGTCGCCTATCTCGACGACGAGACGATGGTGCTGTCGGCGACCACCGCGTCGAAGAAGCCGAAGGAGACCCTCGACTTCTTCCCGCTGACCGTGGACGTCGAGGAGCGGATGTACGCGGCCGGGCGCATCCCCGGCTCGTTCTTCCGGCGGGAGGGCCGGCCGTCCGAGGACGCGATCCTGACCTGCCGCCTGATCGACCGGCCGCTGCGCCCGTCGTTCGTCAAGGGCCTGCGCAACGAGATCCAGATCGTTGAGACGATCATGGCGTTGCATCCCGACCACCTGTACGACGTCGTCGCGATCAACGCGGCCTCGATGTCCACGCAGCTGGCGGGCCTGCCGTTCTCCGGCCCGATCGGCGGCGTCCGCGTCGCGCTGATCGAGGGCCGCTGGATCGGCTTCCCGACCCACCCCGAGCTGGAGAACGCCACCTTCGACATGGTGGTCGCCGGACGCGTCCTGGAGGACGGCGACGTCGCGATCATGATGGTGGAGGCCGAGTCCACCCGCGACACCCTGAAGCTCGTCGGCGAGGGCGCCGCCGCCCCCACCGAGGAGACCGTCGCCGAGGGCCTGGAGGCGGCCAAGCCGTTCATCAAGGCCCTCTGCCAGGCGCAGAGCGAACTCGCCGCCGTCGCCGCCAAGGAGACCGCCGAGTACCCGATCTTCCTGGACTACCAGGACGACGTGTACGCCGCCGTCTCCGACGCCGTCACCGAGGACCTCGCGCAGGCCCTCACGATCGTCGGCAAGCAGGAGCGCGAGAGCCGCCTGGACGAGATCAAGACGGCCGTCGCGGAGAAGCTCGCCGAGACCTTCGAGGGCCGCGAGAAGGAGATCTCCGCCGCGTACCGCGCCGTGACCAAGAAGCTCGTCCGCGAGCGGGTCGTCCGCGACGGGCTGCGCATCGACGGCCGCGGCCCGAAGGACATCCGGCAGCTCACCGCCGAGGCGCACGTCGTCCCGCGGGTGCACGGGTCGGCGCTGTTCGAGCGCGGCGAGACGCAGATCCTCGGCGTGACCACGCTGAACATGCTCCGCATGGAGCAGATGATCGACACGCTCAACCCCGAGCGCACCAAGCGGTACATGCACAACTACAACTTCCCGCCGTACTCCACCGGTGAGACCGGCCGCGTCGGCTCGCCGAAGCGCCGCGAGATCGGGCACGGCGCGCTCGCCGAGCGCGCCCTGATCCCGGTGCTGCCGAGCCGCGAGGAGTTCCCGTACGCGATCCGGCAGGTGTCGGAGGCGCTCGGGTCGAACGGGTCCACGTCGATGGGCTCGGTGTGCGCGTCGACCATGTCGCTGCTGGACGCGGGAGTCCCGCTCAAGCAGATGGTCGCGGGCATCGCCATGGGCCTCATCAACGAGGGCGGCGAGTACGTCACGCTGACCGACATCCTCGGCGCCGAGGACGCCTTCGGCGACATGGACTTCAAGGTCGCCGGCACCCGTGACGTGATCACCGCGCTCCAGCTCGACACCAAGCTCGACGGCATTCCCGCCTCCGTGCTGGCCGCCGCGCTGAAGCAGGCCAAGGGCGCCCGCCTCGCGATCCTGGACGTCATGCAGGAGGCCATCGAGGCGCCCGCCGAGATGAGCCCGAACGCGCCGCGGATCATCACCATCAAGGTCCCCGTCGACAAGATCGGCGAGGTCATCGGCCCCAAGGGCAAGATGATCAACTCGATCCAGGACGACACCGGCGCCGACATCACGATCGAGGACGACGGCACGATCTACGTCGGCGCCACCGACGGCCCGTCCGCCGAGGCGGCCCGGCAGGCGATCAACTCGATCGCGAACCCGCACATGCCGGAGGTCGGCGAGCGGTTCCTCGGCACCGTCGTCAAGACCACCACGTTCGGCGCGTTCGTGTCGCTGCTGCCCGGCAAGGACGGCCTGCTGCACGTCTCGCAGATCCGCAAGCTGCACGGCGGCGCCCGGATCGAGAACGTCGAGGACGTGATGGGCGTCGGCGAGAAGATCCAGGTCGAGGTCACCGAGATCGATCAGCGCGGCAAGCTGTCGCTGGTGCCGGTCGAGGTGATCGATCGCGAGGCCGCCGACAAGGGCGACTCCGATGAGGGCGACGCCCCCGCCGCCGAGTCCACCGGCGGCGACTCCGGCGAGCGCCGGGAACGCCGTGACGACGGCGAGCGCCGCCCGCGCCGCCGCCGCACCCGCCGTGGCGGCGACGACGCAGGCCAGCGCAACTCCTGACCCCGGCCGATGACCGACCGGCCGTCCCCACGCGGGACGGCTGGTCGGCCGCATCTGAATGTGAGCGACACGTGACCCTGCCGGCGAGGGCGCAGGAGCCCGGCACCACCACCACGATCCACACCGACGGCGCCGGCGCGGTACGCCGCACCGTCCTCCCCGGCGGGCTACGGATCATCACCGAGACGATGCCGACCGTGCGGTCCGCCGCGTTCGGCATCTGGTCCGCGGTCGGCTCCCGCGACGAGGCCCCCGCCGACGCCGGAGCCAGCCACTACCTCGAACACGTGCTGTTCAAGGGCACGAAACGGCGGTCCGCGCTGGAGATCTCCGCGGCGATCGACGCGGTCGGCGGCGACCTCAACGCGTTCACCGCCAAGGAGTACACCTGCTACTACGCGCGGGTCCTGGACGCCGACCTGCCGCTCGCCGTGGACGTCGTCTCCGACATGGTCGTGGCGTCGGTGAACCGTCCCGAGGACGTCGAGGCCGAACGCGGCGTGATCCTCGAAGAGATCCACATGCGCGACGACGACCCCGGCGACCTGATCCACGACGAGTTCGCCACCGCGCTCTACGGCGACACCCCCCTCGGACGTCCCATCCTCGGCACCGAGGACTCCATCAACGCGCTCTCCCGCGACCGCATCCACGGCTACTACCGCAGGCACTACGTCCCGTCCAACCTCGTGGTGTCGGTGGCCGGCAACATCGACCACGACGAGGTCGTCGGCCTGGTCGCCCGCGCGTTCGAACCGCACCTCACCGGCGACGCCGAACCCGCCCCGCCCCGCCTCGACGGCACCCCCGTCCCGATCGACCCCCGGCGCGTCGTGATCGAGAAGGACACCGAGCAGGCCCACATCATCCTCGGCGGCGCCGGCGTCTCCCGCACCGACGACCGCCGCTTCGCCCTCGGCGTGCTCAACGCGGCACTCGGCGGCGGCATGTCCTCCCGCCTCTTCCAGGAGATCCGCGAGAAGCGCGGCCTGGCGTACTCGGTGTACAGCTACACCGCCCAGTACGCCGACTCCGGCATCTTCGGCGTCTACGCGGGCTGCCAGCCCGCCAAGGCCGAAGAGGTCCTGTCCATCTGCCGCGACGAACTCGACAAGGCCGTCACCACCGGCCTCACCGCCGAGGAACTCGAACGCGGAAAAGGCCAACTACGCGGCGCGATGGTCCTCGGCCTGGAGGACACCGGCTCCCGCATGAGCCGCATCGGCAAGAGCGAACTCGTCTACGAATCCCTCCTCCCCGTCGACGAGGTCCTGGCCCGCATCGAATCCGTCACCCTCGACGACATCCGCGCGATCGCCCAAGACATCCTCACCACCCCCCAAGCCCTCACCGTCATAGGGCCTGTGTCTATTTAATTTCTCTCCTCCTTCGGCCCTGGCGGGCCTCCATCGTCGAGAAATTGGTGCGATCGCTTGCATCGCTCCGTCTCGCCTTGCCGCTCGCTGCGCGATCAGGTTCTCGCTTCGCTCGAACCTGCCTTTGGACGCGATCGCAGTGGTCGAGGTGGTTGCGTGGTTGCGAAGGCAGGCTGAGGTCGCTGTGTTCACGTGCACTGCGGGCGATCGCTGCATCGCGTCGGCTCACTGCGCGATCGTTCTTGATTCGGTCGCCTCAGCCCGCGGCCGGGCCCTTGGACTCGATCACGGCGGCTTGGAGTGGTGAGGTGTGGCTTGCTAAGCGGACTGAGGTCCGCTAATCTTCTCTTCAGTGGTAAGTGGACCTTGGTCCGGATCTTTGGAGGAGTGCTCGTGTCTCGTTTGCTGCATGTTTCTGCTTCGCCGCGAGGGGGCGCGTCGGAGTCGTTGGCGCTCGCCGGGGTGTTCGTGGACGCCTATCGCGAGGTTCATGGTGATGTCGTCGATCACTATGACCTGTGGGACGGCACGCTGCCCGAGTTCGGACCCGCGGCGGCGGGGGCCAAGATGGCCGTTTTCGCGGGGGAAGAGCTGTCCGGTGAGCAGGCTGCTGCCTGGGAGGCTCTTCGGCGGGTCTTCGAGCGGTTCGACTCCTATGACCGTTACCTGTTCAGCGTTCCCATGTGGAACACGAGCGTTCCATACATCCTGAAGCAGTTCGTCGATGTGGTGTCCCAGCCGGGGTGGGTGTTCACCTTCGATCCCGAGAAGGGCTACAGCGGTCTGCTGAGTGGTAAGAAGGCCGCCGTCGTCTACACCAGTGCCGTCTACGGGGAGGGGCGGCCGGCCGCGTTCGGGAGCGATCATCAGGTGCCGTTTCTGGAGGGGTGGCTGCGTTGGGCCGGGATCGACGACATCAGCTCCGTGATGTTCCGCCCTAACCTGGCCACCGCCGACGCCGAAGCCGGGCGTCGTGCCGCTTACGCGGAGGCGCGGGAGCTCGGTAAGCGCTTCTGAGCGATAGGCTCGGCGGGACGCCAACCGGGAGGAACACACGTGATCGAGGTCGGGGTGCTGGGCGCGCGGGGCCGGATGGGCATCGAGGTGTGCCGCGCCGTGGAGGGGGCCGACGACATGGAGCTCGTCGCCGCCGTCGACCAGGGTGACGCGCTCGATGAGCTGGCCGCCGCCGAGGTCGTCGTCGACTTCACCCACCCCGGCGTCGTCATGGACAACCTCAAATGGTGCGTCGAACACGGCCTGCACGCCGTCGTCGGCACCAGCGGGTTCGACCCGTCGCGGGTCGACACGGTCCGGTCCTGGCTGACCGACGAGTCGGCGGGCAACGTCGTCATCGCCCCGAACTTCGGCATCGGCGCGGTGCTGATGATGCACTTCGCGCAGAAGGCGGCCCCGCTCTTCGAGTCCGTCGAGATCGTCGAGACGCACCATCCGAACAAGGCCGACGCCCCGTCCGGCACCGCCTACCGCACCGCCGAACTGGTCGCCGCCGCCCGCGCCGAGGCCGGGGTGGCGCCGTCGCCGGACGCCACCACGTCCGAGATCGCTGGAGCCCGCGGCGCCGACGTGGACGGTGTCCGCGTTCACGCGGTTCGTATGTCCGGCGCCGTCGCCCATCAGGAGGTCGTTCTCGGCGGGCACGGTGAGCTGTTCACCATCCGGCACGACTCGATGAACCGCGAGTCGTTCATGCCGGGCGTCCTTCTCGCCGTCCGCAAGGTCGCGGGGCTCGACCGCCTCACGATCGGAATCGAGGGCCTGCTCGGGCTGTGATCCCGCTCAGTCGAGGACGCTGAGGTCGAGGTCGGCCAGGCGGTCGGGGTCGGCGAGGATGTCGATGGCGGACACCCTGCCGTCCACGATCACGAAGGACAGCACGGACGTGGTCCGTCCGTTGATGGAGCCGATCATCCCGGCCGTGCCGTTGACCAGCGCGGGCCGGGACTCGCCGCCCACCCGGCGGAACAGGAGCGCCTGACCGGCGACGGCCTCCGCGCCGCGGACCACCTTCCGGCCGCGGATCCCGAGGTCGGCGCGCAGCACGACGTCGGGAGCCAGGACGGCGAGAAGGGCCTGGAAGTCGCCGCCGCGCGCCGCCGCCTGGAACGCGTCGACGACCTCGCGCTGGCGGGCCCGGTCGCGTTCGGGATCGGGCGCGGCGCCCCGCACCCGGCGGCGGGCCCGGCTGGCGAGTTGCCGCGCCGCGGCCGGGGACCGTCCGACGATGGGGGCGATGTCCTCGAACGGTATGGCGAAGGTGTCGTGCAGGACGAACGCGAGCCGCTCGGCGGGAGTAAGGGACTCCAGGACCACCAACAGCGCGAGGCCGACGGAATCGGCCATCAACGCCTCGTGTTCGGGGTCGACACCGGACGCCGGGCCGATGATCGGGTCCGGGAGGCGTTCCTCCAGGGGTTCCTCGCGCCGTGCGGTGCGGGAACGCAGGATGTCCAGGCAGAGGCGGCCCACGACCGTGGTCAGCCAGCCGCCCAGGTTATCGATTCCGTCCGCGTCGGAGCGGTTGAGCCTCAGCCACGCCTCCTGGACGGCGTCCTCCGCCTCGCTGAGCGAGCCGAGCATCCGGTAGGCCACCGCTTTGAGGTGCACGCGGTGCTTCTCGAACTCGTCCGCCAAGAACTCGCGCTGGTCCATCGAACATCCCCCTCGTCGGTCACGTCACAGCACTGACGAACCGAGTGAGGAGGATGTGACAATGACAGGGCCCAGAGAAGTCCTCAGCTCCGCTGCCACGGCTCCCATTCATCCGTGGGGATCTCCAGACAGAACGGCTCGGGAAGTTTCACGGCCTCCCCGAAAGCCCAGCTCACCGACTCCCGATACTCGCCGCTGGTTGGGTCGGGCTGGGTGAACAGCGTTGTCCGCGCCTCCCGCGGGTCGCGATCGACCAGCAGATAGTACGGGACGCCCACCCTGGCGTACCCGATCCATTTCGTGAAGGCGGGATGGCGGCGACGAGGTTCGCGGTCAACGAACGCGTTGTTCGGCGAGGTGACTTCGACCACGAGTTCCAGCGACCGGGGAGGCAGCTTCTTGAGCTGCGCGGTCCGTGCTTGCTTGTCGTTCTCCACGCTCAGCACGCACAGGTCGGGAATGTAGCCATCGTGGATGTCGCTCAGTTTCACGTCCTGGGTGGTGATGCAGCGCCATGGGAACGAGGGGTCCGTCAGTTCCGCGGCGAAGAATCGCTGCTGGATACCGCGGATGACGGCGTTGTGGCCATAGTCAGGCCCTGGTGACACGATCATCTCCCCACCGATGATTTCGACACGAGTGCCGTCGTGGGGGAGTTCCAGTGCATCGGCGAGTTCGTCCCGCATCCAGAGGTTGTAGGGGGTGTCGGGGAGCTCGTGATAGCGGCAGGCAGCGGCAATAATGCTCACTTTGGGTGATTCCTCCATCACGTTCGGCTCCCGTCATCCTAGAGGACCGTGTGTAGTCAGCGTACCCGGATCCTGTGATCGCCTCCGGTGAGCCTTACTGGGGGGAGGTTGGGGTGGCGAAGCCGTGCTTGTTGAGTAGCTTCTGGGCGGTCGGTGTCACCAGCCATGAAACGAACGCGCTCGCGGCCTCTTTGTGGTCGCTGTCCCCGATGGCTGCGGCGGGGAAGGTGACGGTGACGTTCTGGGTCGCCGGGATGGGGACGCTGCTCACGGCGACGCCCGCCGAGCGCAGGTCGGTGACGTAGACGAGCCCGGCGTCCGCCTCGCCGGACCGGACCCGGTCCAGGACGGCGCGGGCGCTGATCTCCTGGGAGCTCCACCGGACGGTCAGCCCCGCCTTGGCGAGAACCTGGCGGGTGTAGCGGCCCACGGGGACGGTGTCGGCGCCGACCGCGACGCGCAGCCGGGGGCGTGTCAGGTCGTCCAGGCCGCGGAGGCGGTGCGGGTTGCCGGGCGCGACGGCGATGGTCAGGGACGTGTGCGCGACGGTCCGGCGCCGTCCGGTGAGAGCCTCGTCGGAGTCGTTCAGGCTCACGTGGTCGGCCGTCACCACCACATCGCCGGGATGGTGGCCGGACAGCCGGTCGGCGATCCTGGGCGCGTCGCCGAACTCGAAGTGGAGCCTGACGTCGGGGTGCTTGTGGTGGTAGGCCGTGCCGATCTCGTCGAGCGCCTCGGTCAGCGACGAGGAGGCGAGGACGGTGAGCGTGGTCGGCCCGGACGAGCCGCCGCAGCCCGCGCCGAAGGTGAGGACGGTGAGCGCGGTGAGCGGGACGGACGCTAGGAGCCGCCGCCGACGGGGGGAATCGGGCATATGGCTTCATCCTAGGGTCGGGATGGTTTCGCTCCCGGAATTCCGCCCTGGCGTGTCAGTGCCGCGGACTAGGGTGAGCCGCACTGGCGATCACGTCCTCGGAGGCCCGAAAACAATGTCCCTCGACCTGATGGAAATGCTGCCCGGCGACTGGCGGGAGCGGCTCGACCCGCTGCTCGACCCGATCGCCACCGCCGCGCTGGGAGCGTTCGTCGCGGGGGAGTACGCGCAGCAGACCGTCTACCCGCCGCGTGAGGACCTCTTCAGCGCGTTCCGCCACTGCCCGTTCGACGGTGCGCGCGTCCTGATCCTCGGGCAGGACCCCTACCACGGGCCCGGTCAGGCGCACGGGCTCAGCTTCAGCGTCCGCGACGGGGTCCGGGTGCCTCCGTCGCTGCGCAACATCTACAAGGAACTGGCCACCGATCTCGACGTGCCGGTAGCGAAGTCCGGCGACCTGACCCGGTGGGCGGCGCAGGGCGTCCTGCTGCTCAACGCGGTGCTGACCGTTCGGGCCGGTGAGGCGGGCTCGCACGCCGGCAAGGGCTGGGAGGACTTCACCGACGCCGCGATCCGGGCACTGAACGACAAGACCGAACGGGTGGTGTTCGTGCTCTGGGGCGCCTACGCCCGCAAGAAGGCCCGGCTCGTCACCGGGCCGCACCACACCGTGATCGAGTCGGCGCATCCGAGCCCGCTCAGCGCCAAGAAGTTCTTCGGGACGCGTCCGTTCAGCGCCGTGAACAAGGCACTGGTCGACGCCGGTCTCCCGGAGATCGACTGGGGGTCGGAAGCGGCGCCGCGCTGAGCGCACGACTCCCCCGCGTGGGGGAGCGGCGGCCTCCGTTTCACCCGGCGGCGGGAGGCGGCACGGGAACGGGTTTCGCCATCGTCTGACCATGACCGTTTCAGTTCTCAACCGGTGGGCGTCGACCGCGCACCGGGGGCCGGGGCGTCTCCGGCTGGCCGTGTGCGCGGTGACCGTCGCCGCGTGCGTTCCCTACCTCACCATCAAGCTCGCTTGGCTGTCCGGCAGCACGGTGGGGTGGAACGACGCGGAGGCGGCCAAGTCCTCCGCGCTCTACGTGGGCAACGCGATCACCATGGGCATGGACGCGGTGGCCGTGCTGGTCGTGCTGGCGTTCACGTTTCCCTGGGGGCGGCGCGTCCCGGCCTGGATGGTGCTGACGCCGATCTGGGTCGGCGCGGGGCTGCTCGCGCCGATCGGCCTGGCCCTCCCGATCGGTGTCGCCGTGCAGACGCTTTTCTCCGACGAGCCGCTGATCCAGTCAGGGGCCGGTGACGAGCTCCAGAGCTGGGTGTACGGCGTCGTGTACACGGGTTTCACGGTGCAGGGGGTCGGGCTGCTCGTCGCCTTCCTCCTGTACGCGAGGGACCGGTGGCCGGACGTGTTCACCGTCCGCACCAAGGATGTCGCCCGGGGCGCGACGCACGGGTTGCAGGTGCTCATGGCGCGTACGGCGGGAGTGTTCGCGGCGGTCTTCGCGGCCGTGCAGTTCTACTGGGCGTTCGGCGGGACGGCCGGAATCCGCGCCGAGGAACTCGCCCGTCGGGGTCCGGCCCACCAGACGATCGACGGCGTGATGGGCCTGCTGGCGGTCGCGGGCGCGGTGACGTTGCTGTTGATCGTCCAGCGGGGCCGTCGTCCGGCGCGGTTCGCGGTGCCGCTGGCGGGCGCCTGGATCGGGACGGGCGCCACGTTCGCCTGGTCGCTGTACGAACTCCTCACCGTGCTCAGTCAGCCGGAGTTCCTCGACTCGGGCTCGACGAGCGCGCTCAACCTGACGGTCCTGTGCGGGTTGCTCGCCGGGCTGCTCATGGGCGTCACCGGGGCCGTCCTGCTCGCGGAGCGGGGCGCGAACGCTCAGAGCGCCAGGCCCACCGCCAGCAGCGCGCCGTAGGCGACCTGCAACCGGCCGGTCTCGCCCAGCACGGGAATCAGGGCGGGACCGGTCGCGCCGCCCAGCACCTTCTGCGTCGGCGGAAGCGACAGCGGCGCCGCGAGCAGCGCGATCAGCGCCCACGGATGCGGCGCCCCCAGCGCCAGGACGACCATGAACGGCAGCGCGGTGCACGCCGCGTACAGGACGCGGGTCCAGGGGTCGCCGAGCAGCACGGCGAGGGTCCGCTTGCCGGCCTCGCGGTCGGTGGGGATGTCGCGCAGGTTGTTGGCGGCCAGCAGCCCGCAGGCCAGCAGCCCGACCGGGACGGCCGCGGCCCACGCCTCCCACGGCAGGCCCTCCACCTGCACGTACGTCGTCCCGACCACGGCGACGAGGCCGAAGAAGACGAACACCGAGACCTCGCCGAGCGCCCGGTACCCGTACGGGGTCCGCCCGCCCGTGTAGAACCAGGCCGCGAGGATCGCGGCGGCCCCGACGAGCAGCAGCCACCAGCTCGTCACGGCGGCGAGGACGAGCCCGGCGACGCCGGCGGCGAAGAAGCAGCCGCACGCGGCGGCGAGGACCTGTTTCGGCGGCGCGACCTTCGACCCGACGAGGCGGAGCGGGCCGACGCGGGCCTCGTCGGTCCCGCGGACCCCGTCGCTGTAGTCGTTGGAGTAGTTCACGCCGACCTGCAGGGCGACGGACACGAACCCGGCGAGTACGGCGCGCCACCAGACGGCGCCGCCCTCGCCCACGGCGACGCCGGTGCCGACGACGACGGGGACGAGGGACGCGGGCAGGGTGCGGGGCCGGGATCCGGCGACCCATTGGGAAAGCGTGGCCACGGTTACCGCTTGTTCTCCTGGGACGACAGGGGGACTATCCCCTCGGATTCTGCCGGACGCCGATCATCGCCGGGGCGCAGCCGCAGCGTCATGGCGAAGCCGAGCGCGAGGATCGCGGCGGTGGTGAGCGCGGCGTACCTGGTCGCGACGGCGAGGCTCGCGTCGGCGGCGCGGGCCTCGGCGGCGCGTGCGGGCGTGGCGTGCAGCTCGCGCCCGTAGGTCCCGGCGCTCTCACGCAGGTCGTGGACGATCGCGGCGCGCTGCTCCGGGGGGAGCGCGGAGCCGGAGAGCCGGTCGGCCATGGAGTGCCCGAGGCTCGTCGCGAACACCGTTCCGACGGCGGCGATGCCGAGCGCGGCCCCGACCTGCCGGGCCGTGGACTGGGTGCCGGACGCCTGCCCGGCCCGCGCGGGCGGGACGTCCGCCAGCGACACGTTCGTCAGTTGCGCGGACGTCAGCCCGAGACCGAACCCGTACAGCAGCATCCACGGCGCGAGCCCCAGCCCGCCCGTGGACGCCGACACGGTGAGGCCCAGCGCGGTGACCGCGGCGACCTCCAGCACCATGCCGATCTGCACGACCCGGTGCGCGCCGTGCCGGTCGGCGAGCCTGCCCGCGTAGCCGCCGGAGAGGAACGCGCCCGCGGCGAGCGGCAGGATCGCGACGCTGATCTGCAACGGGGAGGTGCCGTGCACGCCGAGCAGGAACAGCGGCAGGACGAACAGGAGCCCGAGCTCCCCGACGTTGACGAGGGCCGACGCCAGGTTCCCCCGGCGGAAGTTCGGGATGCGGAACAGGTCGAGGTCGAGCATCACGGACCGTCCGGCCGCCGCCCGCGACCGTTCGACGGCGACCAGCGCCGCGAGCAGCAGGACGCCCAGCGCGAGGACGACCGGGACGGGCGAGATCCCGGACTCCGGCCAGTCGAGCCCGCCGATCGAGAAGGGGCGCGTCGCGGCCCACCAGCCGTAGGAGGGCCCCTCGATGATCCCGCACACCAGCGCGCCGAGGCCGAGCGCGGCCAGCAGCCCGCCCGTCCAGTCGATGTCGCGCCGCGCGTTCGCGGGCAGACCCTGGCGGGTCTCGGGCATCAGCCGCAGCGCCCCGACGATCAGCGCGGCGCCGAGCGGCAGGTTGACCGCGAAGGCCCAGCGCCAGCCGCCGCCCGCGGCCAGGGCGCCGCCCGCCAGCGGGCCGAGCGCCGCCATGCCGCTGATCATCGAGCCCCAGATCCCGAACGCGACGGCGCGGTCCCGCCCGGTGAACACGGTGTGCACGGTGGACAGCGTCGCGGGCAGGATCATCGACGCGCCGACGCCTTGGAGCGCGCGTGCGCCGATGAGTGCCGAACCGCCGCCCGCGAGCGCGGCGGCGACGCTCGCCGTCGCGAACACCGCCACGCCGAGGACGAACATCCGGCGTCGCCCGAACAGGTCACCGGCGCGTCCGAACGGGATCAGCAGCGCCGCGAACACCAGCGCGTAGACGGAGGTGACCCATTCGGCGTCGGACGTCGTCAGGCCCAGCTCGGTGACGATCCGCGGCAGCAGTACGCCGACGATCGTCGCGTCCACCACGACCAGGGAGACGCCGAGGCTCATCACGACCATGCCGAGCCAGCGCCTGCGGTCTCCGGCGGCGGGTTCGGCCGCCGGGGCACGCGGCGGCGACAGGGAGGTGGACTCGGGCACGGACTCAAAGATATGGCCGGGGCCGTGGTGGCCTTAACCGGCCCCTGCTCAACCGCTGATGTCGGTGTGCAGGCGGATCTGCCGGACGGGCTCGCCCATGTCGAGCGTCCGGGACGTCCCGTCGGGCGCCCATCCGGCGGAGCCGAGGAACGTCCGCGTCACCTCGTCGTCCTCGAACACCCAGGTGATCAGGGTGTCGAAGCCGTCCTCGCGCAGCAGGTCGGCGGTCGCGGCGAGCAGCCGACTGCCGTGCCCGGCGCGGGTGTGCGGCGGGTCGACCAGCAGTGTGATCAGCTCCGCGGTCCGCTCCGGGGCGAGGTCGGGGTCCTCGGCCGGTCCGTGCGCGGCGAACCCGACGACGAGGTCGGACGCCACCGCGACGAGCAGCCGGTGGCGCGGGCTCGGCGGCGCCGTCGCCGCGTCCGCCCACCTGTCCCGCCACACCTCCAGCGCGGCGGGCGCGGTCACCTCGGCGAGGACGTCCGCGGGCAGCAGGTCGCGGTAGCCTTGCCGCCACGCCCGCACCTGGACGCCGGCGACCGCGGCGGCGTCCGCGCGCCGGGCGGGCCGCACTCCGACATCGGCCATGACGTGGCACGTCCTCTCGTCCGGGATCACCGCCCACCTTAGATCGCGGGGCACGGCGGGCCGGCGGCGGGCACGGTCAGTTCCTGCGGCGGGCCCGGTAGGCGCGTGTCTTGGTGCGGTTGCCGCAGACGCTCATCGAGCACCAGGTCCGGGACCGGTTCTTGGACGTGTCCAGGAACGCCCACCGGCAGGTGTCCTCCTGGCAGACCTTCAGCCGCGGCCACGTCCCGGCGGCGACCGCGTTCATGATCGCGGCGGCGAGGCGGGCCAGCGCGGCGGCGGGCGTCGCGGACGGGTCGACGGGGACGAGCCCCGGCGACGCTCCGGCGAGGGTGAGCCGCAGCGGCAGGGCGGCCAGGGCGTCCTCCAGATCGTCGGGGAGGTCGGCGGGAAGGTCGGCGGGGCGCGGCCCGTGGTGGGCCGACCACGCCTCGCGCAGGCCCTCCCGGAGCGTGACCGCGGTGGCCAGGTCGAGATCGGTGGCCGTCGCGCCGGCCGGGACGAGACGGCGCCCGGCGAGCCATCCGGCGAGCGCGGCGGGGGTCGCGAACTCGTCGGCGGCGTCCTCGACGTTGAGCGTGTTGACGAAGTCCCTGAGCAGCAGCGCGGGGTCGTCCTGAGCGTCGACCATCACCCCTCCCGCCGGTTCACGATTCAGCCTAGTCATGACCGCAGGACGGCGCTGAGACGCTGGACGCCCTCCGCCAGCTCCGCCTCCGACGCCGCCGTCCCGTAGCTGATCCGCAGGTGCGGGGCGGGAGCCTCGGCGGGGAAGAAGGGGCGCCCGGCGCTGACCAGGACACCGGCGCGCAACGCGGCCTCGGCGAGCGCGGTGTCGTCCACGCCGTCCGGCAGCCGCGCCCACACGTGGAGCCCGCCGTCCGGCCGGTTCACCCGCAGCTCGGGCAGGTCACGGGCGAGGGCGGCGAGCACCGCGTCCCGGCGCGAGCGCAGCGCCGCGCGGACGGCGCGCAGGTGCCGCGGCCAGCCGGGCGAGCTGACCAGCTCAAGCAGCGTCTCCTGGAGCGGCCTGGCCGGGAAGAACTCCTCGACCAGCTGGGTGGCACGGATCCGCTCGGCGACCGGGCCGCGGGCGATCACCGCCGCGACGCGCAGGCTCGGCGCCGTGGCCTTCGTCAGCGACGCGATGTGCACGACGCGTCCGTCGGCGTCCCGGGTGACCAGCGGCGGCGGGGGCGGGACGAGCCCGAGATGCCGCGCGAAGTCGTCCTCGATCACGAAGGCGCCCGCGGCGCGCGCCACGTCGAGGACCCGCGAGCGCCGATCCTCGCCCAGCACGGTCCCGGTCGGATTGTGGAACGCGGGCTGGCAGTAGAAGACCCGGGCCCCGCTCATCGCGAACGCCTCGGCGAGCAGGTCGGGGCGGACCCCGTGCGCGTCCACCGGGACGGGCACCGGATGCAGCCCGCTCGCCCGCGCGAGGGCGAGGACGCCCAGATACGTCGGCGACTCGACCAGCACCGGCGCGCCTGGGGGGAGCAGCGCCCGCAGGACGGTCGTCAGCGACTGCTGCCCGCCGTTGGTGATCACCACGTCGGCGGGGGAGACGGCGCCGCCGACCGTCCGGGCCACCCAGGCGCGCAGCTCCGGCATCCCGCCGAGGCGGGGCATCTCCCAGGCGTCCGGGCGCCGCGCCGCCCGCGCCGCCGCCGTGGCGAGCGCCCGCGTCGGTTGCAGCGTCGGATGCAGATATCCGCCGCTGAGCGCGATCACGCCCTCCGGTGGCGGGGTGAGCAGCCACGACACCCCGGCCGAGTCGACGGACCTGTCGCCGAGCGTCACGGCCTGCCAGCCGAAGTCGGCCGGTTCGGTGACGGTCTCGCGGCGGCCGACGGCGAACGCGCCGCTGCCGGGCCGTGTCACCACCAGCCCCTCGGCGGCCAGCAGACCCAGCGCACGCGACACCGTCGCCGGGCCGACCCGGTGCCGCTCGACCAGGCTCCGGCTCGACGGCAGCCGCTCCCCGGGGCTCATCCGCCGGACGTCGGCACGCAGCGCGTCGGCCAGCGCCATCGCACTGCTATCGTGTTTCATGAGAGACCACAGTAGCGCTACTGACCCCGAGCCGATAGCGGTCGTCGGTCTCGGGCCGGGCCTCTGGCTCGCCGGAATCGGTGTCCTGATCTTCTCCTTCACCCTTCCCAGCACGGTCTTCGGGCTGGAGGGCCTCGACCCGTACCTCATCGGGGTCGGCCGCGCCGCCACGGCGAGCGTCCTGGCCGCCGTCGCACTGCTATCGGTGCGGGCCCGTCCACCGCGCCGCGACCAGCTCCCGGCGTTCGCCGTCGCCGTGGTCGGAGTGGTCTTCGGTTTCCCCGTCCTCAGCACGCTCGCGCTCGACCACGGCGCGTCCTCCTCCCACTCCGCCGTCGTGGTCGGGCTGCTGCCGGCCGCCACCGCGGTGTTCGGCGTCGTCCGCGCCGGGGAACGGCCGTCCCGCGCGTTCTGGCTCGCGGCCGGGACGGGCGCCGCCTGCGTCACCGGCTTCGCGCTCGTCCGCGGCGCGGGCCACCTCACGCCCGCCGACCTGCTGCTGTTCGCCGCGCTCGTCGCCGCGGCGGCCGGCTACACCGAGGGCGCGCGGCTGACCCGCGACATGCCGGGCTGGCGCGTCATCTCCTGGGCGCTCGTGCTGTCCGCGCCCGTCACCGTCCCGGTGACCGCCTGGCTGCTCGCCACGACCGAGCCCGACTGGACAGGACGCGCCGTCCTCGGCTTCGGCTACGTCTCCGCCTTCTCCGCCTACATCGGCTTCTTCGCCTGGTACGAGGGCCTGGCGCGGGCCGGGATCGCGCGGGCCAGCCAGGTCCAGCTCGTCCAACCGCTGCTGACCCTCGTCTGGTCGGGGATCTTCCTCTTCGAGCGGATCGACGCCACCACCGCCCTCGCGGCCGTGGCCGTGCTGGTCTGCGTGGCCCTGACCCAGCGCGCCCGCGTCCGGCAGGCGTCGCGGCCGGCGACCCCGGCCCCGGCCCCGGCCGCGTCTCCGTCCGCGTCCCTGTCCCCGCCGGACGGTCGGTGAGGTCAGTCCCGGACGATCTGGGCGAGGAGCGTGACGACCCCGACGCCCACCCCGATCGGGATCGCCGCCCGCGGGGCCAGGGCGGCGAGGACGGCGGCGCCGACCGCCGTCAGGATGATCACCAGGGCGCGGGTGCTGATCAGCGGTCGTGGTTCGGTCTGATCCGGTCGTACTCGCATGTCGGTTCGACCTCCATCCCGATGGACGGTTGACCTCTGTCATCAGGGTTCCCCCGGTGTCAACCGCCGCCGCACGCGGCGCGCGATCACATCCCAATCATGATCGTTCCATGGGCCGCGGAAGGGCCGCGCGAGGGCCGAACGCGGTGCGACGCGCCCGGTCCGTCCGTTCGATCCGGGATCATTGCGGGATGGCGAAGAGCGGGCGGGTTCGTGGGATGCCGGGCAGAATCTTGCGCTGGACGGGCTGGACCGTCGCCTACGTGCTCGGACTCGTCGCGCTCGTGTTCGCCGGGGCGTGGGTGTGGTGGCAGCAGGAGCCGGAGGCGCGCGGCACCGAGGTGAACGCGCTCTGGGCCCGGCACCAGTGGGTGGGTGAGCCGCACAGTGACGCCGAGTACCGCGAGCTCGCCGAACGGCTACGGCACAACCGCATCACCGACGTGTACTTCCACACCGGGCCGTTCGAGGCCGACGGGACGGTGCCCCCGCACAAGTACCGCTACGCGCGCCAGTTGATCGACGCCGTCCGCAAGTACGCGCCCGGCGTGCGCGCCCAGGCCTACCTCGGACAGATCCGGGTGGTGGACGGCGACGGCGTCATCGAACTGGACGACCCGAAGGTCCGCGCGCAGGTGCTCAGGACCGACGCGGCCTTCCTCGATCTCGGGTTCGACGGCATCCACTACGACTTCGAACCCATCTACCCCGACGACGCCGCCTTCATCACGCTCATGCGGCAGACCCGTGAGCTCACCCGGTCCCGGGGACGCCTGCTGTCGGTGGCGCTGGAGCAGGCGACGCTGATGGACACCGTCCAACCCGTCTACAAGACCCTGCTGCCGCGCGGCGGCAGGTACCACGAGCCGCCGCGCCCGAACCGCGACTTCCTGCGCGCCGTCGCGGACCTCGCCGACCAGGTCGCGATCATGACCTATGACACGGCGCTCCCGACCGGCGCGCTGGCCGGATGGCACTTCGCCCGGCACACCCGCACGACGCTGGAGCTCATCGGCGACCGCACGACCGTCTTCATCGGCGTTCCGACGTACCGTCCCCTCATGCACTGGGCCGAGGACCTGGACGTCGCGCTGCGCGGCGTCCGACGCGGCATCGACGATCTGGAACGTCCGCCGAAACGTCCCTACGGCGTCGGCGTGTACGCGGACTGGACCACCGGGCCGGACGAATGGGCGCTCTATCGCGCCGTCTGGCTTCCCCGGACCGCCGTGTCCGGCGCCGGCACATGACCAACGGGTCACGTTATCCAACCGAGTCCGGGAAGTGGCCGGACTGACCCCGTAACGACCCATTTGCGTGCGACGATGTGGAGATGGAGCCGTCGCCACGCGTACCCCCGAGCGTGTGGCGGCGGCTTCCTCCATACATCGCCGCGCACGCGCGGCGCCGCGGCGCCCGTTTCGGGTGAAGGTCACTGGGACCTGCGGGTCCACCTGACACGGTCGGAACGGTACCGTTCGATGCATGGCACCCAGCACAACACCTGACGCTCCGTTCGGGCGGATGCTGACCGCTATGGTCACCCCGTTCCTGCCGGACGGCGGCGTCGACTACGACGGCGCCGCGCGCCTCGCGACCCACCTGGTCGACGAGCGGCGCCACGACGGCCTCGTCGTCAACGGGACCACGGGAGAGTCGCCGACCACGAGCGACGACGAGAAACAGCAGCTTCTGCGCGCGGTCATCGAGGCGGTCGGCGACCGCGCCGTGGTCGTCGCCGGTGCCGGAACCAACCACACGGAGCACACCCTGAAACTCGCGCGGCAGGCCGAGGCCGCGGGCGCGCACGGTCTGCTGGTGGTCACGCCGTACTACAACAAGCCCCCGCAGGAAGGGCTCATCCGCCACTTCACCGCGGTGGCCGACGCGACGGACCTGCCGGCCATGCTGTACGACATCCCGGGCCGCGCCGGGGTGCCGATCCAGAACGACACGCTGATCCAGCTCGCCGAGCATCCGCGGATCATCGCCGTCAAGGACGCCAAGGGGGACCTGTTCGGCGCGTCCATGGTCATGGCGGAGACCGACCTCGTCTGGTACTCCGGCGACGACAACCTGAACCTGCCCTGGCTGTCGGTCGGCGCGGCCGGGTTCGTCAGCGTGATCGGACATGTCGTCGGCGTCGAACTGCATGAGATGATCGATGCGTATCGCGCCGGCGAGACCGCGCGTGCGCTGGACATCCACCGGCGACTGCTGCCCGTGGTCGCCGCCATCATGACCCGTACGCAGGGCGCCATCGCCGTCAAGGCAGCGCTGAACCTGCTCGGTCTCCCCGGAGGCGGCCCGCTCCGCGCGCCGCTCGTGGAGGCCACGCCCGAGTTCGCGGCGCGCCTGCGTGAAGACCTGACGATAGGGGGAGTCAAAGTGCCGGAGGTCGCGATCCCGGAGGTCGCCCGGTGAGCCATCCTCACCCGGAGCTCTCGGACCCGCCCGAGCCGCCCGAGGGGGGCCTGCGCATCGTCGCGCTCGGCGGGCTCGGGGAGATCGGTCGCAACATGACGGTGTTCGAGCACGGCGGTCGCCTGCTCGTCATCGACTGCGGCGTCCTGTTCCCCGAGACCGAGCAGCCCGGAATCGACCTGATCCTGCCCGACTTCGAGTACATCAGGGATCGGCTCGACGACATCGAGGCCGTCATCCTCACCCATGGCCACGAGGACCACATCGGCGCCGTCCCGTACCTGCTGCGGGAGCGCCGCGACATCCCGCTGGTCGGCTCGAAACTGACGCTCGCGCTACTGGAGGCCAAGCTCGCCGAGCACCGCATCAAACCCGTCACCGACATGGTCGTGGAGGGGGAGCGCCGGAGCCTCGGACCGTTCGACTGCGAGTTCCTCGCCGTCAACCACTCGATCCCCGACGCGCTCGCCGTCGCCGTCCGCACGTCCGCCGGGCTCGTCCTGCACACCGGCGACTTCAAGATGGACCAGCTTCCGCTGGACGGACGGCTCACCGACCTGCCCGGCTTCGCGCGGCTCGGCGCCGAGGGCGTCGACCTGCTGATGTCCGACTCGACCAACGCCGAGGTGCCCGGCTTCGTCACCAGCGAGCGCAACATCGGCCCGGTCGTGGACGAGGTGTTCCGCACCGCGCAGGAGCGGCTCATCGTCGCCTGCTTCGCCTCGCACGTCCACCGCGTCCAGCAGGTCCTCGACGCCGCGGTCGCCAACGGCCGCAAGGTCTGCTTCGTCGGGCGGTCGATGGTCCGCAACATGGGCGTGGCGCGCGAACTCGGCTACCTCGACGTCCCCGACGGCATCATGGTCGACCAGAAGGAGCTGGACGACATCCCCGGCGACCGGTTGGTGCTGGTGTGCACCGGGTCGCAGGGCGAGCCGATGTCGGCGCTGTCGAGGATGGCGAACCGCGACCACTCCATCCGGATCACCGAACGCGACACGGTGATCCTGGCGTCCTCGCTGATCCCCGGCAACGAGAACGCGGTCAACCGTGTCATCAACGGCCTCACCCGGTGGGGCGCCCGCGTCGTGCACAAGGCCAACGCGCTCGTGCACGTGTCCGGGCACGCCCCCGCCGGCGAGCTGCTGTACGTGTTGAACGTGACGAAACCGGCCAACTTCGTGCCGATCCACGGCGAATGGCGGCATCTGCGCGCCCACGCCAAGCTCGCCGCGCTGACCGGTGTCCCCGAGGAGGGCATCGTCATCGCCGAGGACGGCGTCGTCGTCGACCTCGTCGACGGCCGCGCCAAGATCGTCGGTGCGGTCCCGGCCGGATACGTGTACGTCGACGGCCTGTCGGTCGGGGAGGTCACCGAGACGTCCCTGAAGGACCGGCGCATCCTCGGCGAGGAGGGCTTCGTGTCCATCGTCGTCGGCATCGACTCCACGTCCGGCAAGGTCGTCGCCGGGCCGGAGGTGCACGCCCGCGGCGCCGGCATCGTCAACGAGGACTTCGAAGAGGTCATCGAGCGGATCGAGGGCGTGCTGCGGGAGGCCGCCGGCGACGGCGTCAACGACCTGCACCAGATCAGCCAGCTCATCCGCCGCACGGTCGGCAAGTGGGTGAGCGACAACTACCGCCGCCGCCCCATGATCGTCCCGGTGGTCGTGGAGGTGTAGCGGTCCGCGGTTCCGACGGGACGCGGGCGGGCGTGTCAACACGCCCGCCCGCATCCCGGGAACCTCTTGGGTCCTTGGTTACTCTCATAACCATGGCCACACGTGCGTCCGGGGGTGCGAAAACCTCTTCGCGTGCGGGGGGCAGCGCGGCTCGCAAGCCCGCAGGGTCGTCCCCCCGGAAGCGCGCCAGCGGCGGTCCCAAGGGGGGTCGCGGCTCGGGCCGGGGGCGTGCCCCGCAGAAGCCCGACCCGATCTCCCAGGCGTTCCTCGGGTTCTTCAAGCTCCTGTTCAAGCTGTACCTGCTCGCGGCCGTCGCGGTCGGCTCGGTCTTCCGCGCCTACGGGCATGGCGCCCGCAACCTCGACCCCGAGCACCGGCGCGACGGGCTCGGGCTCGCGCTGCTCGGCTCGTCCATCGTGCTGGCCTCGGTGACCTGGTTCCGCCCGGACGGCGTCGTCACGATCGCGCTGGAGAAGGTCGTGCGGGGCGGCCTCGGACTGCCGGCGATGGCGCTGCCCGTCCTGCTGGCCCTGCTGGCGTGGCGGACGCTGCGCCACCCCGAGCAGCACGAGGACACCGGACGCGTCGTCATCGGCATGACCGCGCTCGGCGTGGGCGTGCTCGGCATCCTGCACATCGCGGCGGGCGTCCCCTCACCAGCCAAGGACATGGACGGCGTCCGCGCGTCCGGCGGCGTCGTCGGCTGGGTCGTGTCGGCCCCACTGGAGGCGGCGCTGAGCGGATGGGTGGCGGTCCCGCTGCTGCTGCTCCTGTCCGGGTTCGGCGTGCTGGTCGTGACCGCGACGCCGATCAACCGGGTGCCCGAGCGGGTCTCCGACCTCTGGGCCGTGGCGACGTTGCAGAGCCGTGCCCCACGTCCGGCCACGGACGACAAGGACGCCGCCGGGGACGACGCCGCGCCGAAGAAGCGCCGCCGCCGGAAGAAGTCCGACGGCGGGGACGGCGACGAGCTGGAGGTCGGCGAGCACTCCAGGCCCTATGACTCTCCGCTCCTGGACGACGCCCCGAAGAAGGCCGACCGTCCCCGGCGCGAGCTGGCCGACGACCTCTTCGAACCGGACCCGTTCCAGGCCGACGTCCCCCCGCCCGCGCCGCCGGTCGACGAGGAGGCGCCGCCGGACGACCACGACCGGGACGACGACCGCGGCGACCACGACGACCACACCGTCCACGACGATCTCGTCGCGGGCGCGTCCACGCCGCGGGCGGCCGACGTGCCGGACCCGACGCCCGCGCCGCGCCGGTCCGAGCAGCTGCCGCTGTCTTCGTCCGGCGAGATCTACGTCCTGCCCGACCCGTCGGCGCTGCGGCCCGGCAGCGTCGCCAAGCCCCGCACCAAGGCCAACGACACGGTCGTCAACGCGCTCACCGGGGTGCTGGAGCAGTTCGACATCGACGCGCAGGTGACCGGGTTCACCCGCGGTCCGACGATCACCCGGTACGAGATCGAGCTGGGCCCGGCGGTGAAGGTCGAGAAGGTCATCGCGCTGACCAAGAACATCGCCTACGCGGTGAAGAGCGCGGACGTGCGGATCATCTCCCCGATCCCCGGCAAGTCGGCGATCGGGGTGGAGATCCCCAACACCGACAAGGACATCGTCAGCCTCGGTGACGTGCTCCGCTCGCCCGCCGCGACCAACGAGCACCACCCGATGATCGTCGGACTCGGCAAGGACGTCGAGGGACGCACGGTCGTGGCGAACCTGGCGAAGATGCCGCACATCCTCATCGCGGGCGCCACCGGGGCGGGCAAGTCGACGTGCATCAACGGGCTCATCACGTCCGTGCTGATGCGCGCGACGCCCGACGAGGTGCGGATGATCCTCGTCGACCCCAAGCGGGTCGAGCTGACGATGTACCAGGGCATCCCGCACCTGATCACGCCGATCATCACGAACCCGAAGAAGGCGGCCGAGGCGCTGGACTGGGTCGTCGGTGAGATGGACCGCCGCTACGACGACCTCGCGGCGTCGGGGTACCGGCACATCGACGACTTCAACAAGGCCGTCAAGGCCGGGAAGCTGAAGCCGCCGCCCGGCAGCGAACGGGTCTACACCCCGTACCCGTACATGCTGGTCATCGTGGACGAGCTGGCCGACCTGATGATGGTCGCGCCCCGCGACGTCGAGGACTCGGTCGTGCGCATCACCCAGCTCGCGCGGGCGGCCGGGATCCATCTGGTGCTGGCGACGCAGCGTCCGTCGGTGGACGTGGTGACCGGGCTCATCAAGGCGAACGTGCCGTCCCGGCTGGCGTTCGCGACGTCGTCGCTGGCCGACAGCCGGGTCATCCTCGACCAGCCGGGCGCGGAGAAACTGGTCGGGCAGGGCGACGCGCTGTTCCTGCCGATGGGCGCGAGCAAGCCGATGCGGATCCAGAACGCCTACGTGGCGGAGAAGGAGATCCACGGCATCGTCGACCACTGCAAGAAGCAGATGGAGGCGAACTACCGGGAGGACGTCGGCGCCGCCGCCGGGCCGAAGAAGGAGATCGACGAGGAGATCGGCGACGACATGGACCTGCTCGTCCAGGCCATCGAGCTGGTCGTGTCCACGCAGTTCGGATCGACGTCGATGCTCCAGCGCAAGCTCCGCGTCGGGTTCGCCAAGGCGGGCCGACTCATGGACCTGATGGAGAGCCGCGAGATCGTCGGCCCCAGCGAGGGCTCCAAGGCGCGGGACGTGCTGACCAAGCCGGACGACCTTCCCGGGGTGCTCGCGGAACTGCGCGGCGGAGCCTGACACGCCGCCCCGTTCGGGCGGGCCCGAACGGGGCGGGGGCATTGCGGAATGATGCGAAATCTTGCCCTGTTTCGAACGTGTTGGCTGTCGCCCAGTGGGCATTGCCGTTTCTAGACTGGTGTCGCAGGAGTTCGGCGACGAGCTGCCCTCGAAGGAGGCCCGGCGTGAGCATCGGTGAGACCTTGGGGGAGGAGCGTCAGCGGGCCGGTCTCTCGGTGACACAGGTGAGTCTCCAGACGCGGATACGCGAAACGGTGATCCGTGGCATCGAAGCCGACGATTTCGCCGCCTGCGGCGGCAATTTCTACGCCCGCGGGCACATTCGCAGTATCAGCCGCGTCATCGGCATCGATCCGGAGCCCCTCGTCGCCGAGTTCGACGCGACGCACGGCGGCGCGCCGCAGCCCGTCTCGGCCGTGTCGGCGTTCGAGCCGGAGCAGCCCGTCGCGTTCCGCGAGCGCAGGTCGCCGAACTGGAGCGCCGCGATGGCGCTGGCCCTCGCCGCCGTGGTGATCTACGGGGTGTTCCATGTGGTCGGGCAGGGCGGCGGGCCCGAGCGGCGCACGGCGCGGCAGGTCGCCGGGACGCCCGCGCCCACGACGTCGGCGCCGGCCAGGCCCGCGCCGCCCAAGAGCGGCGATCCGGTCGCGGTCGCGCCGCGCACCAAGGTCGACGTGCGGGTCGAGGCCAAGTTCACGACATGGCTGAACGTGCGCGGTGACGGCGGGAAGACGCTGTTCAGCGGCATGCTCCGCAAGGGCGACCAGAAGGACTTCACCGCCAAGAAGAAGGTCAGGCTCGTGATCGGCGTGGGCGGCAGCGTCGACCTGACCGTCAACGGCAAGGACCTCGGCTCACCCGGCAAGGGCAAAGGCGTCCAGCGGTTGAGCTTCGACAGGGACGACCCCGAGACCGCCTGACCGGGCGCGGGCGGCCGTCCCGCTTCCCGACGATCCGACTGAGGAGGCGAGGCGCCGGTCCTCCGGGGAGTCCGGGGCGATTACCTTAGGGGGATGTCTACTCGCCGCAAGGTTTCGCTCATCACGCTCGGCTGCGCCCGCAACGAGGTCGATTCCGAGGAGCTCGCCGCGCGCATCGAGGACGCGGGCTGGGACCTGGCCGACGGCGCGGACGGCGCGGACGTGGTCGTCGTCAACACCTGCGGGTTCATCGAGGCCGCCAAGAAGGACTCCATCGACACGCTGCTCGCCGCGCACGACTCCGGCGCGAAGGTCGTCGCGGCGGGTTGTATGGCCGAGCGGTACGGCAGGGAACTGGCGGAGGCGCTGCCGGAGGCCGACGCGATCCTCAGCTTCGACGACTACGCGGGCATCGGTGACCGGCTCGACGACGTCATGGCCGGACGCAGGCGCGACGCGCACGTCCCGCGTGACCGCCGGACGCTGCTGCCAATCTCCCCGGTCGAGCGTTCCGCGTCCGGTGTCGCGACCCCCGGGCACGCCTCGTTCGAGGGACGTTCCGCGCCGGACGACCTTCCGGCCGGTCTGGCGCCGGCGTCCGGGCCGCGGGTGCTGCGGCGGCGGCTCGGCGGCGGCCCGGTCGCGCCGCTGAAGCTGGCGTCCGGCTGCGACCGGCGCTGCTCGTTCTGCGCCATCCCGGCGTTCCGCGGCGCGTACGTGTCGCGTCCGCCGGCGGAGGTGCTGGAGGAGGCCCGGTGGCTCGCCGGGCACGGCGTCCGCGAACTGGTGCTGGTGAGCGAGAACTCCACGTCCTACGGCAAGGACCTCGGCGACCTGCGGGCGCTGGAGAAGCTGCTGCCGCGGCTCGCGGCCGTGGACGGCGTCGAACGCGTCCGCGTCAGCTACCTCCAGCCCGCCGAGACGCGCCCCGGGCTGATCGAGGCGATCTGCGGTACGCCCGGCGTCGCACCGTACTTCGACCTGTCGTTCCAGCACGCGAGCGGTCCGGTGCTGCGGTCGATGCGGCGGTTCGGCGACCGGGAGCGGTTCCTGGGGCTGCTCGACCAGATCCGCGCCCTCGCCCCTGACGCGGGCGTCCGGTCGAACTTCATCGTCGGGTTCCCCGGCGAGTCCGAGGACGACGTCGACGAGCTGGCGGAGTTCCTGACCGCCGCGCGCCTGGACGCGGTCGGCGTGTTCGGCTACTCCGACGAGGACGGAACCGAGGCGGCGACCCTGGACGGCAAGCTCGACCCCGCCGAGGTCGCCGCCCGCGTCGAGGAGCTGTCGAGCCTCGCCGACGAGCTGACCGCGCAGCGCGCCGAGGACCGGATCGGTTCGCGGGTCCACGTCCTGCTGGAGGGCAAGACCGAGGACGGCGAGCCGGAGGGCCGCGCCGCGCACCAGGCGCCCGAGGTGGACGGGACGGTCCGGGTCCGCGGCGCCGCCCCGGCCGTCGGGGAGTTCGTCACCGCCCGCGTCACCGGCAGCGACGGCGTGGACCTCGTCGCGGACCTGACATGATCGCGGGCGCTCCGGATCCGGTGGCGGGCTCGCAGGACCCGCCGCCGGCCGGTGTGTGGAACGTGGCGAACGCGCTGACGCTCGTCCGGATCGCGCTGGTGCCCGTCTTCGTCTGGCTGTTCTTCCTGGACGGCACCGGCTGGCGCCTCGCCGCGTTCGCCGTCTTCGCGATCGCCTCGATCACCGACAAGATCGACGGAGATATCGCGCGGGCCCGGGGCCTGGTCACCGACTTCGGCAAGATCGCCGACCCGATCGCCGACAAGGCGCTCACCGGCGGGGCGCTGGTCAGCCTGTCCGTCATGGGGGAGCTGTGGTGGTGGGTGACGGCCGCCATCATGGTCCGCGAGATCGGCGTCACCGTGCTGCGGTTCGTCGTGATCCGCCGCGGGGTCATCCCGGCCAGCAAGGGCGGGAAGCTGAAGACGATGCTTCAGGTCATCGCGATCGGCCTGTACATCCTGCCCGGCCCGCTGGACCCGCTGCGCTGGGTCACGATGGGGGCGGCGGTGGTCGTCACGGTCGTCACGGGCGCCGACTACGTCGTCCGGGCGTGGCGCCTGGGAGGTGCGTCCGACGGCACGCCGGACGGGTGGGCTGCGGGACCACGCCCACCCCGGTCGTAGTCCCGCAGCCCCGCTCGTCGGCGCCGCGGTAGCGATTATCCCCGCGAATCCCCGGGCGGACGAATCGTGCGGCTGAGGTTTGACTCACATTGTGACCTGCGCCTCCGGGAATTGGTGGACGTGGCGGCCGGGACGCGCGGCGACGATCCGCGCCCCTGCCACGGCTCCCACCGCACGCTGCGGCGGGACACGCTCCATGGGGGCTACAAAGCGCGGCCCTCCCTTTTCCCGGGCGAGCGAAAAGGGAAACCCGATTGGACCGATACGATCGGCCTGCATCCACCACGTCCTCATTCGGTCGTTTTCTCGGTCAACCGGGCGGTGGCCGGGCCCGTCCGGCGGGGCCGCTACCGGTAGATTTCGGGACGCCGTGCTGATGAGGCGGCTGACGAAGAGGCCGGTGAAGAGCGGGGATGGGGGACGTGATGCGGGTCGAACTGCTCACCGTCGGGGACGAGCTGCTGCTCGGCGACACGGTCAACGGGAACGCGGCGTGGCTCGGGCGCCGGCTCGCCGACCACGGCCTGGAGGTGACCCGCAGCGTGGTCGTCGGCGACCACCTCGACGTCATCATCGAGGCGGTGACGTCCGCGCTGGGGCGCGCCGACGCGGTGATCACCACCGGTGGGCTCGGCCCCACCTACGACGACCTGACCCGGGACGCGCTGGCCGCGGCGGCGGGTGTCGCCCTCGTCCGGGATCCGGACCTGGAGCGGCGCCTGCGCGACCGGGTCGCGCGGGCGGGACGCGAGCTGCGACCGATGGCGCTGCGCATGGCGGACGTCCCGGAGGGCGCGAAGGTCCTGCGCAACTCCGCGGGCTCGGCGCCGGGGCTGCGCGTCGAACTGCCCGGCGGGATCGTGTACGCGCTGCCCGGCGTCCCGCACGAGATGCGCACCATCATGGACGAGGCGGTACTGCCCGAACTGGCGGACCTGGGCGCGCGGCCGGTCGTCGCGCGCCGCACGCTGCGCACCGTCGGGATGTGGGAGTCGGATGTCGCGACGCGGCTCGCCGAGGTCGAGGCGATGGACGACGTGCGTCTGGCCTACCTGCCCGAACCCGCCCAGGTGAAGATCCGGATCACCGTCACCGGCCCCGGCGCCGCCGCCCGGCTCGCGGACGCGGAGGCGCGCGTGCGGGACCTGCTCGGCCCGGTCGTGTACGGGACCGGGAACGAGTCGCTCGACCGGGTCGTCCACCGGCTGCTCGCCGAGCGCGGCGCGACCGTCGCCACCGCCGAGTCGCTGACCGGCGGGCTCATCGGCGCGGAGCTGACCGCGATGCCGGGCTCGTCCGTGGCGTTCGGGGGCGGCCTGGTGACCTACGCGACCGAGGCCAAGGAACGGCTCCTCGGCGTCCCTGCGGACCTGTTGGCCGAGCACGGCGCCGTCCACCCGGACGTGGCCGCCGCGATGGCCGCCGGGGCGCGGGACGCGCTCGACGCGACCTACGGGCTCGCCGTGACGGGTGTGGCCGGTCCCGACCCGCAGGACGGCCGTCCGGTCGGCACGATCTTCATCGGTTTGGCCGGACCCGGAGAACTCTCCATCGTGATCGCTCCGCGACTCCCCGTGCCGGGCACCGGGATCGAGGTCCGCGACGTGATCCGCCGGATGACCGTCGTGCACGCCCTTGAGCTGCTGCGACGCGTCCTTCTCGGGCTCGACGTCGACGATCGGAGCGACGCGGCTCAGACGGATCGGGAAGTCTGAGGCTGATTACAGCGTTACGTTCCGAGCGAACACGAATTCAACGGTCTGCCATGCCCACCGTCAGGGCGGGTACGGTGGAACCGGCAGATGGTCCGAACTGAGGGAGGGAGCGAGACGATGGTCCTGCTTCGCCAGCTGCTCGGTGACGTACTGCGGCAGCTGCGGCTGCGCCAGGGACGCACCCTCCGTGAGGTGTCCGCGGCGGCGCGGGTGTCACTCGGCTACCTGTCCGAGGTCGAACGAGGGCAGAAAGAGGCTTCGTCGGAACTGCTGTCCTCGATCTGCAAGGCGCTCGGTGTTCCGCTGTCCCATGTGCTGAGGGACGTGGCGGACCAACTGGCCCTCGCCGAGCTGCAGCACGAGCCCGTCATGGCGGGCGCGCCGGAGCACGAGCGCATCACGACCGAGAACATCCCGGAGACGCCCGAGGAGATCACCGGGGAGTTCCGCGCCGACATGGTGGCGGCCTGATCGGCTCTCGCTTGTCGAGCGCCGAGTCGAGCGTCGAGCGTTCATGCCCGACCGGGGCCGCGGGTGTGCGCGGTCTCACGCATGAACGCGGCATTCGCGGGGAGGGTCCCGTGTTGTAACGGACATACCGTAACGATGCGGAAGGAGCCCACCATGACGGCAATCAAGAGCCCGCTCAACGACGAGGCCCTGAAGGTCGCGGGGGAGGCTCTTCAGGGTTCCCTCATCGATCTCATCGATCTTTCGCTGTTCGCCAAGCAGGCGCACTGGAACCTCACCGGACGCAACTTCAAGGTCGTTCACGAGCATCTGGACGAGATCGTCGCACTGGCCCGCACCGGGCAGGACGACGTCGCCGAACGCGCCGTGGCGATCGGTGTGAGCCCGGACGGGCGCGCCCGTACGGTCGCCGACCGGACGAAGATCCCGCAGCTGGAGGCCGGTTACCTCGACGACGACAAGGTCGTCGCCGCGGTCGTCGACGTCCTGGCGCAGCTCATCGCCCGGTTCCGCGAACGCATCAGCGCCACCGACGAACCGGACCAGGTGACGCAGGACCTGCTCATCAGCATCACCGGCGAACTCGAGAAGCAGCACTGGATGTTCCAGGCGCAGATCTGACCCGGGCCGATCCCTCGGCCCGGCGACTCCCGGCGGCGCGCTCACAGCGATCCCGGCGCCCCGACCGGAGACCGGCCCCGGCCCACGCCATTACGGCGGGCCGGGGCCGCCTGCTGTGCGAGACCGTTTTCCGGTTTATTTCGGGATGTTCCTCCGTTCGGGTGATCATGGATCATGGACGTCCCGCTCCTGAGATCCGCGGCACTCGGCGCCGCGCTGTTCGCCGTCGCCGGGTGCGGCGCCGTGGGGAACGGCGCGGAGCGGGAGTGCGCGGCGACCGGGGCACGGCCCGGCCTCAGCGTCGACATCCCGGCCCCGGACGCCGCCCGCGTGTCGTCGGCGTCCCTGCGGGTGTGCTGGGACGGCACGTGCCGGGAGACCCCGGTCAGGTTCAGGCCGTCGTCCAGGGCCGTTCCCATGGACTGCGACCGCGACGACCCCGACGACTCCTGCGGCGCCTCCGCCGAATCCGAGGGGGCCAAGCACGGCTTCGCCCACGTCGAGGACCTGCCGGCGTCGATCGTCCGGGTCACCCTCAGGCTGCGCGACTCCCAGGGCCGGACGTTTCTCAACCGGCGGATCGAACTCATCCCCGAGGCCACGGCCCCGAACGGCCCGGACTGCGGCGAAGGCGCCCCTCAGGCGAGCCTGACCATCGTCAACGGCGCGTTGGTGGTGCGGTAGGCGGCGGTTGGCAGTAGGGGCACCAGTACGTGACGCGCTGGGCACCTTGCGACGTTTGCGTGGCGCGCTCGATACGGGTTCCGCAACGTCGGCAGGGGCGAGACCCGCGGCCGTAGACCCAGTGTTCGCGGCCCCGCGCGAGGTCACCGGTGGTGATGTGGCCGTGCCGATCCTTGTTGAGGTCCAGGAGCCTGTGAGAAAGCTCCACGAGGCCGTCGAGGTCGGGGACGCGTCCAACGGGCGTCCACGGGTGAACACCCCGCAGGAACAGGATCTCGGCCTTGTAGACGTTGCCGATTCCCGCCAGCCGGGTCTGGTCGAGCAGCGCCTCGCCGATCGGTCGTTCCGGGTCCTCGGCCAGGCGGGCCACCGCCCGCGCGACCATGTCCGGGCCCCAGGCGGCGTCGAGCAGGTCGGGGCCGAGATGGCCGACGGCCCCGGCCTCGTCGGCCGTGCGCAGCAACTCGACCAGGCCGAGCGAGTAGCCGACGGCCTGCCATTCGGCGTTCGCGAGGACCAGCCGGACGCGGTGGTCGCGCGGTGGCGGGCCGGCGCGGCGGACGACCCAGCGTCCCTCCATCATCAGGTGCGTGTGGACGGTGAGGCCGCCCTCGACGCGGAGCAGGAGGTGCTTGCCGCGGGACGCGGAGTCCAGGACCGTCCGCCCGCGCAGGTCCGCGGTCGCCAGGCGGGGGACGCGAAAGTCCGAGCGCAGCAAGGGCCGCCCGGCGAGCGCCTCGCCGAGGCGCCGGGCGGTCAGCCAGACGACGTCACCTTCCGGCATGGAAGGGCCTCAGATGAACGACGGGCTTTCCCAGGCGGCCGGGTCCTCGGTGAGCTTGCGGACGGGGTCGGGCAGTTCGCCCGTGGCGATGTGCCCGAGCTTGACGTGCTCCAGGATGGCGCGCTCGCTGGCGCGCAGCGCGATCCAGACGTCCTGGAGCGAACGGGCGGGCCCTTCGTACCCGACGTGCTCGGGACGTTCGCCCCGCACGCCGAGCAGCGGCCCGTCGATGGCGCGGATGATGTCGGCGAGGGAGATCTGGTCGGCCGGGCGGGCCAGCCAGTAGCCGCCCTCGGGTCCCCGCTGGCTCCGGACGAGGCCGGACCGGCGCAGTTGGCCGAGGATGTTCTCCAGGAATTTGGGCGGGATCTGCTGCGCCTCGGCGAGCTGTACCGCGGTCACCGGCCGGCTCCCGGCGACCGCCAGCTCGGCGGCGGCGCGCAACGCGTAGTCGACCCGGGCGGACAATCTCATAGGACCATTATCCCTTGCCGATCAGACCGCTCGGCCCCGGCACGACGCGCCCGCCGGAACCGGGCTCTGTGTCCGGCGGGCGCGTCGCGGGTTCATCAGGCGGCCTCAGGTGGCCTTCAGGCGGCCTTCAGGCGGCCGGGGTCAGCCCGAGCAGCTCGGCGGCGGCCTGGGCGTTGGCGGCGGCGGCCCCGTAGGTGGCCATGTAGACGGCGGAGCCGGGACGCCAGACGGGCAGGCCCATCTCCACGACGACGGTGTCGGGACGGGCCCGCAGCAGCGCCGTGGCGAGCGCCCGCTGGCCCGCGTGCCGGTGGGCGTCGCGCAGCACGACGACCAGGCCGCGGCCCCGGGCGCGGGCGATGGCCTGGTCCTCCGTCCCGTCCGCGCCGTCCGCGTGGATCGCGTCGGGCGCCCAGGGGCCGAGGCCCCACGGGGTCGGACCGACCGCGATGTTGCCGGTGGCCTCCGACTCGACGACGAGCGGCGCCGACTCCCAGCCGGGCAGTGAGCCCGACACGCGGATGGCGCGGCGGGCGGCCTCCAGTCCGGCGGCGCGGTCGATGACGGCGGGCGAGGGGGCGGCGAGCCACTCCTTGAGCCGCTGGGTGCGCTCGGCCGAGGCCCGCAGCCGGTCCGGGGACAGCCGCCCGGTCTGGACGGCCGCACCGATGGCGGCGAGCGTCGCCCGGAGCGTCTCGGCGTGCTCGTTCGGGCCGAGGCACAGCAGGTCGGCGCCCGCGATGAGGGCCCGCACGGACGCCTCCGGGATGCCGATCGCGCCGCTCGCGCCCTCCATGTCGAGGGCGTCGGTGACGATGACGCCCTCGTAGCCGAGCCGTTCCCGCAGGAGTCCGGTGATGGCGGCGGGGGAGAGGGTCGCCGGCACACCGCGGGTGATGGTGGGCAGGTTGAGATGCCCGGTCATCACCGCGCGGGTGCCGGCCTCGATCGCCGCCCGGAACGGGACCAGCTCGCGCCGGTCCAGCAGGTCCAGGTCGGCGTCGACGAGCGGGATCGACAGGTGGGAGTCGTCCACGGTCGCGCCGTGGCCGGGGAAGTGCTTCGCGCAGGCCGCGACGCCCGCCTCCTGCGTCCCGGTGACGGACGCGGCGGCGTGCCGGGCGACGAGGTCGGGATCGGAGCCGAACGAGCGGGTGCCGATCACCGGGTTGTCGTCGGCGGTGTTGACGTCCACCGACGGCGCGAAGTTGAAGTTGACGCCGACCTCGGCCAGCTCCGCGCCCAGGGAGCGGTAGATCCGCCGGGTCAGCTCCGGGTCGTCCACGGCGCCGAGCGCCGCGTTGCCCGGGTAGGGGCTGCCGGTCTGGTGACCGCCGAGGCGGGTGACGTCGCCGCCCTCCTCGTCGATCGTGACGAACGGGTCGCCGGCCTTGCGCATCTGCGCGGTGAGCGCGGCCAGGGACTCGGGGCTCTGCACGTTGCCGGTGAGGGCGAACAGGGTGACGCCGGCGAGGCCGGCCTCCAGTTCGTCCAGCAGCCAGCGCGGCGCGGTCGGGCCCGGGAAGGACGGGAGCAGGGTGCCGCGGGCCAGCCGGCCGAGCTCGGCCGCGGTGGTGATGTCGTCGGTCGTCACCCCTTCACCGCCCCGGCGGTCAGGCCGGACACCATACGGCGCTGGACGAGGAGGAAGAACGCGATGACGGGAATGGTGAGCAGCGTGGACGCTGCCATGATGGGCCCCCAAGCGTTGCCGCTGCGTCCGAAGAAGAACTGCAGCATGATCGGGAGGGTGTACTTGTTCTGGTCGTCGAGGAACGTGAACGCGAAGATGAACTCGTTCCACGCGGTGATGAAGGAGAAGATGCTGGTCGCCACCAGCCCGGGAGCGACCAGCGGGAGCAGGACGGTGAAGAACGTCCGGATGGGGCCGGCGCCGTCGATGGCGGCGGCCTCCTCCAGTTCGGGCGGTACCGCGGCGACGAATCCCCGCAGCATCCAGATCGCGAACGGCACGGCGAAGCCGATGTAGACGAGGGCCAGCCCGGCCAGGCTGTTCAGCAGGTCGAGCTGCTTCAGGTCGAGGAACAGCGGGATGACCAGCGCCTCCAGCGGCACCATCTGCACGATCAGCAGCATGATCAGGAAGGTGGTGCGGAACCGGAAGCGGAACCGGGCCACCGCGACGGCCGCCATCAGCGCGAGCAGGCTCGACGCCACGACGGTGACGATCGCCAGGATGGCGCTGTTGCGGAAGTACTCCCAGAAGCTGACCTCCGCGATGCCGCCGTTCAGGACCAGGTCGAAGTGGTCCAGCGTCGGGTCGGACGGGAACGGTTTCGGGGTCGTGCTGAAGATCTCGGTGTTGGGCTTGAAGGCGGTGGACGCCATCCAGAAGACCGGGAACACGGCGAGGAAGAAGACCAGCACCCCCGCGCCGTTCAGCAGGATCTTGCGCCGCAGGCGGTGCGGTCCGGCGGGACGGCGGTGGCCCGTGCCCGCCCGCCGCTTCGTGGTCGCGAACGTCATTTCGTCTCCCCCTGACGCACCATGACCCGCACGTAGAGGGCGGTGACGATGAGCAGGATCACCGTGAGCACCAGCGCGATCGCCGAGCCCATGCCGAGCTTCGGATTAAGCGAGCCGAACGCCTCGGAGTAGGCGTACAGCGACAGGTTGAACGCGTCGCGGTTCGCCATTCCGGACATGATGAACAGCTGGGTGAAGACCTTGAAGTCCCAGATGATCGACATGACCAGCAGCACGAGGAAGATCGGCTTGAGCATCGGGTAGGTGAGGCTCCAGAACGTCCGCCACGGGCCCGAGCCGTCCACCCGCGCCGCCTCGTACAGTTCGCCGGGGATGCTCTTCAGCCCGGCCAGCACGGACACGGCGATGAACGGGCACGCCTGCCACACCACGCACACCGTGAGGACGGTGTAGGTGGACAGCGGGGTGGCGAACCAGTTGTAGTCGGACCAGCCGCCGCCGACGAGGAAGTTCGGCAGCAGGTCGAGGAACCAGTTGACGACGCCGCCCGTGGAGCCGAACAGCCAGGTGAAGATGATGGCCGCGGTGACGGGCGGGGTGGCCCAGGCGACCATCACGCCGCCCGCGACGAAGGACGACATCTTCTTGCCGAGCCTGTTCAGCAGGAGCCCGATGAGCGTCCCGATGACCAGCGTCAGTGACACCGCCACGATGGCGAACAGCACGGTGTGCCGGACGGTCTGCCAGAAGAACGGGTCGTTGAGGATCTTGTCGAAGTTCTCGGTGCCGACCGGCTCCGCCGGCTCGCCGCGCAACTGGCGGTTGCCGACCTTCTGGAACGACATGATCCCGATCTGGATCATCGGCCAGAACATCAGGACGGCGATCACGATCACGGTCGGCGCGATCAGCAGGTAGGGACCGAGACGGGGCCTGCGGCGGGACCGCGCCCGGCCGGACGATCTCCGGCCGGGCGCCTTCCCCACCGCCGGTGCGGTGTCGAGCATGGACGTTCCGATCAGCCGATGACTACTGGTTCAGCAGGGTGTTGGCCTGCTCGTTCGCCTTCTTCAACTCCTCATCGGCGGACTTGCCCTGCACGATGGCCTTGAGGGCGTTCGGCAGCACCTTCTTGGCCTGCTCGAACTCGCCCCAGCCCGTGCTGATCGGCGCGAACTTGGTGTTCGTGGCGATGCTGGTGAAGGCCGCAAGCTGCGGGTCGGTGAACGCCACGTCCGAGCGCATCGACGAGAAGCCGCTGTAGTCGGCCCAGGCCTTGGCGTTCTTCGCGTTGTTGAGGACGGTGATGTAGTCGAACGCCGCCTTCTTGGCCTTGGTGTCCTTCCAGACGCCGAGGTCGGAACCGCCCGCGAGGACCGGGGCGTTGCCGCCGCTCTTGCTCGGGATCGGGAAGACGGCCCACTGGGAGGCGTCCTTGTCGGAGATCTTCTTCAGTTCCTTCAGGGACCAGCTGCCGTCGATGTACATGCCGAGCTTGCCGAGCGCGAAGTCGCGCTGCGGGCCCTCCAGCTCGTCCAGGCCGATGTACTTCTCGGGCGCGACCTTCTCCTTGGAGATGAGGCCCGCGACGAAGTTCACCGCCTCGACGGCCTGCGGCTGGTCGAGCTTGCCGACCCACTTGTCGCCCTCCTTGACGGCGACTTCGCCCCCGTTGCCCCAGATGAAGCTGAGCAGCGCGTTGGTCTGGTCGGTCGGCACCCCGATGCCGGGGACCTTCTTCTCGTCCTGGATCTTCTTCGCCGCGGCGACGAGGTCGGCCCAGTTCTTCGGCTGCTGGATGCCGAGCTCCTGGAACCAGTCCTTGCGGTGCCAGATGGCCCGGACGCCGCCGTACCACGGCACCGCGTAGGTCTTGCCGTCCGCCTGGTCGTTGGCGAGCGCCGTCTTGTTCAGCGTCTTGGAGTCGGCCCAGTCGTCGTACTCGTCGGTGATGTCGGCCAGGTTTCCCTGCTCGATGTGGGACTGGACGTCGGTGTTGCCCAGCTCCGTGACGTCGGGCCCCTCACCTCCGGCCGCCGCCTTTTGGAACGTTGTAGCCACCTGCGGCCAGGGGACGTACTTGATCTGCACGTCGGTGTTCGGGTGCTTGGTCTTGAACTCCGCTTCGACGGCGTCGAGGAACTTCGTCTGCTCCGGGGTTCCCTCGCCCATCATCCACACTTTGAGCTGCGCCGGGTCCTTGCCCGCGCCTTCCTCGCCGTCACCGTCGCCCCCGCAGGCCGTGGCGGCCAGGGCGATCGCGGCCGCGACGGCCGCAACCTTGATGTACTTCACTGGAGATCCTTTCCGGCATCGCCTCGCGCGGCCTTGTGGCCTGCGGTGCAAGGGGAGATGGCGACCCTTTAGGGTCCAGCCATGCTCCTCTTGCGGTCGCAACGCTCGCGGGCGCCCTGCTCGCCAGTCCGCGCTCTGCGCGCGCCCCCGGTCCGGGGTACCGGACCGGTCGACGCTTGGGCGTAAACTAACAAGAAACTTTCCTAAACAAAACTGCCGTTAGCGGATTGAGACACTGAAGACAATCGAGGGGTAGCCAGCATGGTCGCCAACCGCCCGGGGACGCCGAGGCTCCTGCGCGAACTCAACGATCGCGCGGCGCTGGACCTGCTCGTCCGGCAGGGCCCGCTGACCCGCGCCCAGATCGGTGAGCACACCGGTCTGTCCAAGGTCACCGCCTCCCAGCTGCTGTCCAGGCTGGAGACCCGGGGCCTGGTCTCGGTCGTCGGATCGCAGGCCGGAGGCCGTGGCCCCAACGCCGCACTGTACGCGGTCGTCCCTTCGAGCGCCTATGTCGCGGGACTCGAGGTGGGCCCGGACGGGGTCACCGCCGGCGTCGCCGACATCACCGGGCGGATCGTCGCACAGGTCACCGTCGACCCGAACGGCGCCGACGAACCGGTCAGGATGGTCCACAGCGCCGTTGTCAAAGCGTGCCGTTCCGCCAAGGTCGCGCTGTCCAAACTGAGCGCGTTCGTCATCGGCACGCCCGGTGTCGTGGACCCGCGCTCCGGCGACGTCCAGTTCTCCTTCGACCTGCCCTCCTGGCACGAGGGCGTCCTCGCCGCCCTGCGGACCGACCTGCGGCGTCCCGTGACGATCGAGAACGACGTCAACCTCGCCGCCATCGCCGAGCGCGCCTACGGCGCCGCGCACGGCGCCGACGACTTCGCCCTCGTGTGGCTCGACCGCGGCATGGGCCTGTCGGTGATGCTGGGCGGACGGCTGCACCGCGGCAGGTCCGGCGGCGCCGGGGAGATCGGCTACCTGCCCGTGCCCGGCGCGCCGCTGCCGCTCGGCGCCGCCCGCCGCGCCCCCCAGGACGAGGGCGTCACCGAGTCGACGACCTGGGGGATCCCGACTCTGGCGGGCGGCTACGGCGCGCTGGTCGGCGCGGACGCGGTCCGCGCCCTCGCCCACGAGTACGGCGTCACCGAGCCGACGGCCGTGGACTGCGTCCGCGCGGCCGCCGCCGACCCGGAGCGCGGCGGCCCGTTCCTCGACGATCTCGCCCGCCGCATCTCCTACGGCGTGACCTCGGTCAACATCGTCCTGGACCCGGGGCTCGTGGTGCTGTCGGGCAACCTCGGCCGTGCCGGCGGCCGACCGCTCGCCACCCGCATCGAGGAGATCGTCGGCCGTATCAGCCCCACCCGCCCGACCGTGGCCATGACCGAGGTGGAGGGGAACCCCGTGCTGCGCGGCGCCCTGCACGCGGCGCTGGAGCAGGCCCGCGACGACGTGTTCTCGGCGGCCGGTGCGTCCTAGACCCCGAAAGGCGGCGCGTCCCAGGCCCCGGAAACCGTCAGCGCCCCCGCCGGACGGCGGAGGCGCTCGTTGAGGGGTGTCTTGGTTGGCGGTTGCCGCTTACTCGGCGGACACTGTTTACTTGGCGGGAGCGGCGGCGACCTCTTCCCGGTGGCGCCGCGGGTCGTTCAGCGCGCGGTCGATGACCGTCCGGCTGATGATCTGCCGCTTGCGCCGGAGCGCCGCGGCCTTGCGAGCGGTAGGTGTCATGACGAACCCCGTTCCGCGGTGACGTTTCCCCTCGCCACCGCAAACCCCGTGATGACCTCATCGTCCCAAACGAGAGGCCGAGAGGGATCCGTCCAGGGAATGAATTCGAGGTCAGACCCAATGGGGAGAAGATCCGGGACGACCCGGGGATCCGCCCTGGGATCATGGTGGGAACGCAGTCCCGCACCAGCCCGTTGGGGGAGTCGTGACCGTAGAAACTAGGGGACGCCATGGCGCTGCGTGACCGGTTTCGGAGACTCGTCCAGAAGCCGGGCAGCGTCGATCTCGCGCCGTTCCGCGCCGTGGTGGCCGAGGCGGGCGAGCGGGAGACGCGCGTCCGGAAACTGACCGACGACGACCTGACCGCGGCCGCGTCCGACCTCCGCCGCGAGGAGGACCTCGCCGAACTGTGCGCCCTCGGCCGGGAGGCCGCGCGCCGCACGCTCGGTGAGCGTCCGTTCGACGTGCAGCTCGTCGGAACGCTCGCCCTGCTCTCCGGGCATGTCGCCGAGATGGCCACCGGCGAGGGCAAGACCCTGTCGGGGGCGCTGGCCGCCACCGGATACGCGCTGCGCGGCGACCGGGTCCACGTCATGTCGGTCAACGACTACCTCGCGCGCCGCGACGCCGAATGGATGGGGCCGCTGTACGAGATGCTCGGCGTTTCCGTCGCGTGGGTCGGGCAGTCGTCCACCCCCGACGAGCGCCGCGCCGCGTACCGGGCGGACGTCACCTACGCGCCCGTCAGCGAGATCGGCTTCGACCTGCTGCGCGACCGGGTCGCCACGAGCGCCGACGCCGTCGTCCAGCCCGAGCCGTCCGTCGCGCTGGTCGACGAGGCCGACTCGGTGCTGGTGGACGAGGCGATGGTGCCGCTCGTCCTCGCGGGCGCCACCGACCTCGACGGCGCCGACCCGCGGTACGCCGACCTGGTCCGTCGGCTGCGGCCCGGCCTGCACTACGCCACCGACGACGAGGCCCGCAGCGTCCAGCTCACCCCGGCGGGGGCGCAGGAGGTGGAACGCGTCCTCGGCGGCGACGACGGCCTCGACCTCTACGCGCCCGACCAGCTGCGCACCCTCACCGCCGTGAACGTCGCCCTGCACGCCGAGGTGCTGCTGCGCCGCGACGTCGACTACATCGTCCGCGACGGCGAGGTGAAGCTGATCAGCGAGTCCCGGGGACGGGTCGCGCTGCTCCAGCGGTGGCCGGACGGGCTCCAGGCCGCCGTGGAGGCGAAGGAGGCGCTGGAGGCGTCCCCGAGCGGCGAGATCCTCGACTCGATCACCGTCCAGGAGTTGATCGGGCGCTACCCGGTCCGCTGCGGCATGACCGGTACGGCGATGGCCGTCGCCGGGCAGCTCACCGAGTTCTACGGGTTGCAGATCGCCGTCGTCCCGCCGAACCGGGACTGCGTCCGCGTCGACGAACCCGACCGCCTCTACGCGACCTCCGCCGACAAGGAGGTCGCGATCGTCGAGGAGATCGCCGCCGCGCACGCCACCGGACGTCCCGTGCTGGTCGGCACCGCCGACGTCGCCGAGTCCGAACGCCTCGCGCGCCGCCTCGCCCGCGCCGGGCTCGACCGCGTCGTCCTCAACGCCAAGAACGACGCCGAGGAGGCGGCGATCATCGCCGAGGCCGGGGCGTACGGGGCGATCACCGTCTCCACGCAGATGGCGGGCCGCGGCACCGACATCCGGCTCGGCGGCAACCCGTCCGCCGCGCCCGGCACCGCCCCCGCCGACGCGTCCGGCTCCGACCACGACAGGGTCGTCGAAGCCGGCGGCCTGCTGGTCATCGGCACCGGCCGCTACCACAGCAGCCGCCTCGACGACCAGCTCAGAGGCCGCGCGGGGCGGCAGGGCGACCCCGGCGGGTCGGTGTTCTTCACCAGCCTCCAGGACGACCTCGTCACCCGGTTCGCGCCCGACGAGAAGTCGAAGGCGCCCGCCGACGACGACGGCCTCGTCACCGACAAGGGCGCGCACTGGATCGTCGGGCACGCGCAGCGCGTCGCCGAGGGCGTCGACCTCGAACTCCACCGCAACACCTGGCGCTACAACCAGCTGATCGGCCTGCAACGGCAGGAGGTCCTCGCCGAACGCGACGCCGTGCTGCGCGGCGACGCCGCCGACCGTGCCATGGCCGCGGGCGCCCCCGAACGGCACGCCGAACTCACCAAGATCGCGGGCGCGGAGGCGGTGGCCGCGGCCGCCCGCCAGATCGTCCTGTACCAGCTGGACCGCTGCTGGTCCGAGCACCTCGCCTACCTCGCCGACCTGCGCGAGGGCATCCACCTGCGGTCGCTCGGCCGGGGGCTCGACCCGCTCGTCGAGTTCAACCGGGAGGCCGTCCCGGCGGGCAAACGGCTCCTGTCCGACGCGCGGGAACGCTCGATCGCGGCGTTCGAGGCCCTCACCGCGTCCGAGGACGGCATCGACCTCGACGCCGCCGGACTCCAGCGTCCCTCGGCGACCTGGACGTACCTCGTCCACGACAACCCGTTCGGCTCCCTCGACGAACGCGCCCTGCGCGGCCTGATCACCATGTTCAAGGGCCGCCGCCGCTGACCCGCGCGACCCGCTCGAGCCCCGGTCAGGCGCGCAGGCACAGGCCGCGGGCGTGGGATGGAACCCGGCGGTCTCCAAGGCCGCCACCGGTGGTGAGCCGTGCGGGTCCTGATCAGGCGCGTAGGCGTAGGCCGCGGGGTGTGGGGTGGAAGCCGGCGGACTCCAGTGCCGCCGCCAGTGGTGAGTCGGTGATCGCGGCGCCGTCGGCACGTTCGACGGTGAGCTTGCCGAGCGCGCCCTCCCGGACGGCGAGGGCCAGCGCGTCGACCGCCGGTTGCAGGACGTCCCGGTCGTCGTCCCAGGTCAGCAGCGTCCGGCCGCCGCGTTCGACGTAGAGGACCAGCCGGCCCTCGACCAGCGCGACCAGCGCCCCCGCCTTGCGGCCCGGCCTGTGCCCGGAGGTCGTCTCGTCGCCGCGCTCCGGCCAGGGCAGCGCGGCTCCGTACGGGTTGGCGGGGTCGGCGGCTGCCAGGACGAGGGCCCGGTTCCCCGGCTTGCGGGGCGTCTCCCACAGCGCCGAGAGGTCGTCCGGCGGCGTCGCCGTCGGGCGGAGCGCGCGGAGCCGGTCGACGGCCCCGGGGAGCGCGAACTGGGCCGCGCCGAGACCCTCCACGAAGTAGCCGCGGCGGCAACGACCGGTCTCCTCGAACGCGCGCAGCACCGGGTAGACGGCGGAGAACCCGCCGGGGGTGCGTTCGGCGGCGACGGCGCCGCGGATGACGATGCCGTACCGCTCCAGCAGCGCCTCGGCCAGAGCGTGCGACCGGACGGTGACGCCCGCCTCCCGTTCGGGAAGCGGCCACCACCGGCCGGCGACGGTCGGCGGGCCCGTCCTGGACGGCAGGACGGGCCGTCCACGGCGCGTCGTCCGGGACCGGTGCGTGGGACGGCCGGACCCCAGCGCGGCGCGCAGCGGGGCCATCGTGTCGTTCGTGAGACGGCCCCCCCAGACCAGGTCCCACACGGCGGTGACCAGATCGGCGTCACCGGCCGTGACGTGCTGATTGACCCGGTCGGAGAGCGTCCGGAAGAACAGCGCGCCGCCGTCGCCCAGCGCGTCCAGGACGGCCTCGTGCACGGGCGTGAGGGTGATCTCCGCGGGTTCCGGCATGAGCAGCGGCGCGGTGTCGGCCAGGTACAGCGACACCCAGCCGTCCCCGCCCGGCAGCGCGCCCTGACCCGCCCACACGACCTCGCCCGCTGACGTCAGCTCGTCCAGCATCGCCGGGGAGTAGCCGGCGACCCGCGCCGGCAGGACCAGCGACTCCAGCGCCGACGCGGGCACCGCCGAGCCCTGGAGCTGCTCGATCGCCTGGCCGAGCGCGTCCACCCCGCGCAGCCGGGAGCCGCCGGAGATGCCGTGCCAGGCCGGCAGGAAGAGCCCGAGCGACTCCGGCGGGGACGGTTCGACCTCGGCGCGCAGCCGGGCCAGGGAACGGCGGCGGAGCGTCCGCAACACTCCCGCGTCGCACCATTCGGTGGTGAGCGGGCCGGTCACGGCCTCCACGGGCAGGAACTCGCCCTCGACGACGCGTCCCGCGCCCGACAACCGCCGCAGCGCCTCCACGACCACGGCGGCGCCGAGCCCGAACCGCGCCGCCGGGTCGCCCACCCGGAAGGGGCCGTGCGTGCGCGCGTACCGGGAGATCAGGTCGCCGAGCGGATCGGCGACCGGTTCGAGGAACGCCTCCGGAACGCCCACGGGCAGCGGCGCGCCGAGCGCGTCCCTGAGCCTCCCGGCGTCCTCCACCGCGGCCCAGTGCTCCGCGCCGGCGATCCTGACGCGGATCGCCCGCCGCGTCCCCTCCAGCTCCGCCAGCCACCGCGACGCCTGCACGAGCACGCCGTCGTCCGTCCCGTCGCCGGCGGGGAGCGTCCGCTCCGCGACCTCGGCCGTCGTGAGGGGACCGAGGATCCGCAGGAGGTCGGCGACGCCCTCCAGATCGCGGGCGCGACGATCGGCGACGAGGCGCTGGAGTTCGCCTTCGATCTCGGCGACCGCGTCCGGATCGAGCAGCTCCCGCAGATCGGCCTGGCCGAGCAGCTCGGCGAGCAGCGCGGAGTCCAGTGCCAACGCCTGCGCGCGGCGTTCGGCGAGGGGCGAGTCGCCCTCGTACATGAACGCGCCGATGTAGCGGAACAGCAGAGAACGCGCGTACGGCGACGGCTCGGGCGTCTCCACCTCGACCATGCGGACCTTGCGTCCCGCCATGTCGCGCATCAACTGCACCAGGCCCGGGACGTCGAACACGTCCTGGAGGCACTCCCGCATCGTCTCCAGGACGATGGGGAACGACGGGTACTTGCTCGCCACCGCCAGCAGTTGCGCCGCCCGCTGGCGCTGCTGCCACAGCGGCATCCGCTTGTCCGGACGGCGGCGAGGGAGGAGCAGCGAACGCGCCGCGCACTCCCGGAACCGGGCCGCGAACAGCGCCGAACCGCCCAGCTCGTCCACCACGACCCGTTCGATGTCGTCGGCGTCGAAGACGGCCAGGTCGAGCCCGGGCGGCTCGTCCATGTCGGGGATGCGGATGACGATGCCGTCGTCGGCGTGCATCGCCTGCGCGTCGACGCCGTACCGCTCACGCAGGCGGCCCGCGATGGCGAGCGCCCACGGCGCGTGCAGCCGGGCGCCCAGCGGCGAATGGACGACCACGCGCCAGTCGCCGAGTTCGTCACGGAACCGTTCGACGACCAGCGTGCGGTCGTCCGGGACGTGCCCGGTGGCCTCCCGTTGCTCGGACACGTACGACACGAGGTTCGCGGCCGCCCAGTCGTCCAACCCGGCGGCGGAGACCTGCGCGCGGGCCTCCTCGATGGGCAGCCCGGCCAACCGGCGGGTGAACGAGCCGAGGGCCCGGCCCAGCTCGGCGGGACGCCCCAGCGTGTCGCCATGCCAGAACGGCAGCTTGCCGGGCTGGCCCGGCGCGGGGGAGACGAGCACACGGTCGGGCGTGATGTCCTCGATGCGCCACGAGCTGGCGCCGAGTACGAACACGTCCCCGACCCGCGACTCGTACACCATCTCCTCGTCGAGTTCGCCGACCCGCGACGCCTTCTCACCGACGAGGAACACGCCGAACAGGCCACGGTCCGGGATCGTCCCGCCGCTGGTCACCGCGAGCCGCTGCGCCCCCGGACGGTCGCGCAGGACGCCCGTCACACGGTCCCAGACCAGGCGTGGGCGCAGCTCCCCGAACTCGTCGCTGGGGTACCGCCCGGCGAGCATGTCCAGGGTCGCCTCCAGCGCCGAACGAGGCAGCGTGGCGTAGGGCGCGGCTCGTCTGACCAGGGCCTCCAGCTCGTCGACGGACCACTCGTCCATCGAGACCATCGCGACGATCTGCTGGGCGAGGACGTCCAGCGGGTTGCGCGGGTAGCGCAGCTCCTCGATCTCGCCGCCGCGCATCCGTTCGGCCACCACCGCCGTCTGGACGAGGTCACCCCGGTACTTGGGGAAGATGACCCCCTTGGACACGGCGCCGACCTGGTGACCCGCCCGTCCGACTCGCTGGAGCCCGTTGGCCACCGACGGCGGCGACTCCACCTGTACGACCAGATCGACCGCGCCCATGTCGATGCCCAGTTCCAGGCTGGAGGTCGCCACGACCGCAGGGAGCCGCCCCTCCTTCAGAGCGTTCTCGATGCCGGCCCGCTCCTCCTTGGACACGGAACCGTGGTGCGCGCGGGCGATCTCCCGCGGCGCGCCCCTGGACGACCCCGCCTCGGCCATCATCTCCGCGGGGGAGTGGTCCTCCGGCAGGGGCCCGCCCGTGGCGCGTTCGTAGGCCAGTTCGTTCAACCGTCCGCAGAGCCGTTCGGCCAGCCGCCGCGAGTTGGCGAACACGAGCGTCGAACGGTGCGCCTCGATGAGATCGAGCAGACGGTCCTCGACATGCGGCCAGATACTGCGCTGGCGCGGATCGGCCGTCCCCGCGTCATCGACGAACCCGCCCACCTCGCCCATGTCCTCCACGGGAACGACGATGTCGAGGTCGAAGACCTTGTCGGCGCGCGGCTGGACGACCGTCGCGGGCCTCGTCCCGCCGAGGAACGCCGCCACCTCGTCGGTGGGACGGACGGTCGCCGACAGCCCGATCCGCTGCGCCGGCCGATCGAGTAGAGCGTCGAGACGTTCCAGGGACAGGGCCAGGTGCGCCCCGCGCTTGGTGCCCGCCACGGCGTGCACCTCGTCCACGATGACCGTCTCGACGCCGCGCAGCGACTCGCGCGCCCGCGACGTGAGGATCAGGAACAGCGACTCCGGCGTCGTGATCAGGATGTCGGGCGGTTTGACGGCCAGCCGCCGCCGTTCGTCGGCCGGGGTGTCGCCCGACCGCATCCCGACGCGGACGCCCGGCTCCGGCAGGTCGAGCCGCCGCGCCGCCTGGCGGATGCCCGTCAGCGGGGCGCGCAGGTTCCGCTCCACGTCCACGGCGAGAGCCTTCAGCGGCGACACGTACAGGACGCGGCAGCGCCGCAGCGGATCCTCCACGGCCGCCTCCGTGGCGAGCCGGTCGAGTGACCACAGGAACGCCGCGAGCGTCTTACCGGACCCGGTCGGCGCCACCACGAGCGTGTTGTCACCACTCGAAATCGACTCCCACGCCCCCGCCTGGGCCGGCGTGGGCGCGGCGAAGGCCCCCGAGAACCAGGCACGGGTCGCCGGGGAGAAGCGTTCGAGCACGTCACCACGCATGCACCCATACTGCCTCGCCGGTCCGACAGTCCCGGTCGGATAGCGTGGACGGGTGCGGCTCACAGTCTTCTGGGATCGAATGCGGCAGCAGTTCGGCGAGGCCTACGCCGAGAGCGTCGCCAAGGACTACGTCATGGCCGAACTGGACGGCCGCACCATCGAACAGGCCCTGGCCGACGGGGAATCCGCCAAGCGGGTCTGGCAGGCCGTCGTCGCGACCTTCGACGTCCCCTCGACTTTGCGATAGAGGTCAGTCAGGGACGGGCAGATGCGCGTACAGGTCCATCGCGTCCACCGACGACGGCAGATCACTGACCTGGCCGTCACCGACCTCCACGACCCGCCACGCGCCGTCCGTCCGGCGGGCGAGATCGGTCGTGATGAAACGGCAGCCCAGGGCGCGCACGGCCGGGGCGACCTCCGCCAGATCAGGATCGGGCTCCATGCCGGGGCTGTCCGGATGCGGCCCGATCAGGGCGGGCTCACCGTCCACCCACCACACGCGCGCCTCACCGTCACCGTCGTACTCCTCGAACTCGCGGACGACGAGCCCGCCCGCCAGGTGGTCGTCCCGGAGCGCCACCATCTTCGACGCGACGTCGTGGAGCTGGGCGAGGTTCTTCACGTCGGGGACGAAACACGCCTCCTCCCACTCGTGCTTGCACGACTTCACGTAGTCCTTGACCACGCCGGGCCCGCTTCGCAGTGGCCGGACCAGTTCCCCCAGCACGCTCAGATCGCCGGGGTCCTCACCGACCCGCAGGGGCCGCCACACACTGTGCGGGGTCAGCCCCGCGAAGGTGTCGTGCCAGCCGGGCAGCTCGTGGGCGCGCCGATAGTCGTCCGGGTGCGTGAGCAGCATCGTCCCCCGCCGCTTCAACTCGGCGGCGACGGCCGCGTACTCCTCACCCGTCAGCATCCAGCCGCGATACCAGACGGGACCCAGGTCGGCCGGCACCCCGCGCACCGCGTCGTCCAGATCGCCGCGCCGCAGGGCGTCGTGGTCGATCAGGGCGATCTCTCCGTAGTGGTCGCGGACGGCCGCGGCCTCGCGGGCGAAATGGGGGTCAACGCGCCGAGGGTGGAGCGGATCGACGCAGAAGAGAACGGTCAGCGTCATGATGGAACCCTCCGTGGACGGCGCCAGCGTACGGGGTCGAGACCATGGAGCGCACGGAGAATCCGCCCCGAATCGCCGTACCGGACGATGATCGAACCTATGTTCGGTACGCTGATGCGAGCACACCGGCGTCATCCACAGTTCCGCCGGAGTCTCGAAAGTGTCGGAGGCCCGCCGTAACGTCGCCGTCGACATCGCAAACGGCCGAGAGCCGACACCACGACGAGAAGGAAAGCTCACATGGCAGCGAACGACCGGGAGAAGGCTCTCGAGACCGCACTCGCCCAGATCGAGCGGCAGTTCGGCAAGGGTTCGGTCATGCGGATGGGCGAGGAGGCGCGCGCCCCCGTCGAGGTCATCCCCACCGGCGCGATCTCCCTCGACATCGCGCTCGGCATCGGCGGCCTGCCGCGCGGCCGTGTCGTCGAGGTGTACGGCCCGGAGGGCTCCGGCAAGACCTCCATCGCCCTGCACGCCGTGGCCAGCGTCCAGAAGAAGGGCGGCATCGCCGCGTTCGTGGACGCCGAGCACGCGCTCGACCCCGAGTACGCCGCCAAGCTCGGCGTCGACATCGACGCCCTGCTGGTCTCCCAGCCCGACACCGGCGAGCAGGCCCTGGAGATCACCGACATGCTGATCCGCTCCGGCGCGATCGACATCGTCGTCATCGACTCCGTCGCCGCGCTCGTCCCCCGCGCCGAGATCGAGGGCGAGATGGGCGACAGCCACGTCGGCCTCCAGGCCCGCCTCATGTCACAGGCCCTGCGCAAGCTCACCGGCGCCATCAACCAGACCAAGACCACCGCCATCTTCATCAACCAGCTGCGCGAGAAGGTCGGCGTGATGTTCGGCTCCCCGGAGACCACCACCGGCGGCCGGGCGCTGAAGTTCTACGCCTCCGTCCGGCTGGACGTCCGCCGTATCGAGACCCTCAAGGACGGCACCGAGGCCGTCGGCAACCGCGTCCGCGTCAAGGTCGTCAAGAACAAGATGGCCCCGCCGTTCCGCGTCGCCGACTTCGACCTGCTCTACGGCCAGGGCATCAGTCGCGAGGGCGGCCTGATCGACCTCGGCGTGGAGCACGGCTTCGTCCGCAAGTCCGGCGCCTGGTACACCTACGACGGCGACCAGCTCGGCCAGGGCAAGGAGAACGCCCGCAACTTCCTCAAGGCCAACCCCGACCTCGCCGACGGCATCGAGAAGAAGATCAAGGAGAAGCTCGGCATCGGCCCCAAGGTCGACCAGGAGGCCGACCCCGCCGCTCCCGACGCCGCCCCCGCGCCCCTGTCCGCCGCCCCGAAGCCCGCCGGGCGGAAGACCTCCAAGGCCAAGGTGGGTGATTCCTGACCAGGAATCCCTCGATGTGGGTGACTCTTGACGACGAGTAAGCGATGATCTCGTATACAGGGCGGCGGCGCCTTACCCGGCACCCCGGTGCGCGGACCTTCCCCGATGGCGCCGCCGCTCCCACGGCGACATGAACGACCCCGAAGCCCTGGCCCGCGAGACCTGCCTCCGCATGCTCGCGACGTCCCCACGCACCCGAGCCCAACTCGCCGACGCGCTCCGCCGCAAGAACGTCCCCGACGACGTCGCCGAGAACGTCCTCGTCCGCTTCGACGACGTGGGCCTCATCGACGACGAGGCGTTCGCTCAGGCCTGGGTCCAGTCCCGCCACAGGGGTCGAGGCCTCGCCAAACGAGCCCTGGCAGCCGAACTCCGCCACCGCGGCGTCGCCGAGGAGACCGTCAACGAGGCCGTCGAGTCCCTGGATCCCGCCCAGGAGGAACAGACGGCCCGCGCCCTGGTAGCCCGCAAACTCCCGTCCACCGCAGGCCTGGATCCCACCAAACGCATGCGCCGCCTGGTAGGCATGCTCGCCCGCAAGGGCTACTCCCCGGCCCTCGCCTACCGCATAACCAAAGAGGCCCTAACCAACGAGGGCGCACCCCCCGAAACCTTCCCCGACCCCCCACCCCCCGACTAACGCACCCAGACCCGACACAACAGCGCCAACCACCCCCGTAGACCCCACCGTCGCAATAAGGCACCATCCCCAAAGCGCGACGATGCCGGCCACGAGGAGACCACTCTCCGCACTACCGCAACAACAAGTTCGATCCCACAAACCCCGGCCGCGCAGCGACCTACCAGCCAAAACGCCTGCTGTAATTAACAGCTCGTCACACAAGAACCTGATCGCGCAGCGAGCCGCAAGGCGAGCCGGAGCGATGCCAGCGATCGCACCGCAGTTCACGACGATCGAGGGCCCTCCGGGCCCGAAGGAGAAGTGCACTGTCATAAACGCCTCAGCCGTCCGTGCGAGCTGACCTAAGCCCGTCTGCGCAACCCCGCGACGACCTCGGCCCCTGCGATCGCGTCCGAAGGCAGGTTCAAGCGAAGCAAGAACCTGATCGCGCAGCGAGCCGCAAGGCGAGTCGGAGCGATGCCAGCGATCGCACCGCAGTTCACGACGATGGAGGCCCTTCAGGGCCGAAGGAGGAGTGCACTGCAATAAACATTGCTTGCTCATTACCTCTATGCCGCTTACCGTTACGGCAGTGAGGAGTTACTCCGCATCTTGCGGATTGCCATACGATCGAGCACGTTCCAGCAGCTGAGAGGCATAGAGGACAGGTTCGTCGACCGGACAGGGCGGGCGGCGCGGGGCGCGGTCCGGGTGTTCGGCCGTCCGCTGGTGCGAGTAAATCCTCGTTAGGCAGGGTCCGTACTCCGGACGGGCCCGCGGCGAGGAAGGATCTGCCTCATGGAGAGCGTCCTGCTGGGCGCAGCGCTGCTGGTGACCCTGGTCGCTCTCGTGCTTGTGCTGCGGCGTCCGGGTGCGCCGGGCAGGGCCGCGGCGGAGGTGGCTCGGGCGCGGAGCGAGGCCGATGAGTTCAAGGCGGGGGTGGAGCGGGACGCCTTGGCCATCGTGGAGAAGGCGGAGCAGGAGGCGCGGCGGATCGTGGCGCGGGCGCGTACGGACGTCGAGGAGGAGGGCCGGTCGCAGCGGGAGGATCTGCGGACGGTCCGGGAGGATTTGGAGCGTCGGGAGGCGCGGCTCGCGGAGCGGGAGCAGCGGCTGGACGACGAGGTGCGGCGGTTGGAGGAGTGGTCCGGGCGGCTCGCCGAGTCGACGCGGGAGCTGGAGGCCCGTAAGGAGGAGCTCGCCGGGGTCGAGGAGGCGCGGCGCAGGGTTCTGGAGCGGGCGGCGGGGCTCACCGCGGAGCAGGCGAAGAACGAGCTGGTCGCGGCGATCGAGAACCAGGCGAAGCGGGAGTCGATCCCGATCGTGCGGGAGATCGAGAACGCGGCGCGGGCGGAGGGCGACAAGCGGGCCCGCAAGATCGTGACGTTGGCGATCCAGCGGGTCGCGAGCGAGCAGACGGCGGAGTCGGTGGTGTCGGTGTTGCATCTGCCGAGCGATGAGATGAAGGGCCGCATCATCGGTCGGGAGGGGCGCAACATCCGGGCGTTCGAGACGACGACCGGGGTGAACCTGATCATCGATGACACGCCGGAGGCGGTGCTGCTGAGCTGTTTCGACCCGGTGCGGCGTGAGGTGGGGCGGTTGACGTTGGAGAAGCTCGTCCTGGACGGGCGGATCCATCCGCAGCGGATCGAGGAGATCTACGAGCGCAGTAAGAGCGAGGTGGAGCAGCTGTGCGTCCGGGCCGGTGAGGACGCGCTGGTCGAGGTCGGCATCGGGGACATGCATCCCGAGCTGATCGCGTTGTTGGGGCAGTTGCGGTACCGGACGTCCTATGGGCAGAACGTGCTGAAGCATCTGATCGAGTCGGCGCACATCGCGGGGATCATGGCGAGTGAGTTGGGGCTGCCGGTGGAGAGCACGAAGCGGTGCACGTTGCTGCACGACATCGGCAAGGCGCTCACCCATGAGGTGGAGGGCAGCCACGCGCTGATCGGGGCGGAGATCGCGCGCCGGTACGGCGAACACGAGGACGTCGTGCACGCCATCGAGGCGCACCACAACGAGGTGGAGGTCCGGACGGTCGAGGCGGTGTTGACGCAGGCCGCGGACGCGATCAGCGGGAGCCGGCCGGGCGCGCGCAGGGAGTCGCTGGAGGCGTACGTGAAGCGGCTCGAACGGCTTGAGGAGATCGCTCGCGAAAAGCATGAGGGCGTGGAGAAGGTCTTCGCGATGCAGGCCGGACGGGAGATCCGGGTGATGGTGAAGCCCGACTCCGTGGACGACATCCAGGCGCAGGTCATCGCGCGGGACATCGCCAAGCAGGTCGAGGACGAGTTGACGTATCCCGGGCAGATCCGCGTCACGGTCGTCCGGGAGTCCCGGGCGATCGAGTTCGCGCGCTGAGGGGTCAGCCGACGGTCAGGTCGATGGGTTCGACGCCGCGTGGCTCGAAGCCGAGGGTCTGACCGTAGAAGGCGAGTTCGGCCTCCAGGCAGCGGATGACGGTGTCGGCGCGGCGGAATCCGTGCGACTCGCCTTCGAACGTCAGGTACGCGTACGGCACCTTCTTAGCCGCCAGCGCCAGCGCGAACTGTTCCGACTGGTCCGGTGGGACCACCGGGTCGTTGAGGCCTTGGAGGAGCAGGACGGGGCAGGCCGTCTTGTCGGCGCTGCTCAGCGGTGACCGTTCCTCGTAGGCGCGTTCGAAGCCGGGGAGGGGGCCGATGAGACCGAACAGGTACTGCGACTCGAAGTCGTGGGTGGCCTCGATGAAGCTCTGTAGGTCGCTGACGCCGTAGTAGGACGTGGCGGCCTTGAACACGTCGGTCTGGGTGACGCAGGCGAGTGTGGTCCAGCCGCCCGCGGAGCCGCCGCGGATGGCGAGGCGGGCGGGGTCGGCGATGCCGCCGTCCACGAGGGCGCGGGCGGCGGCGACGGCGTCCTCGACGTCCACGATGCCCCATTGGCGGCGGAGCCGTTCGCGGTAGGCGCGGCCGTATCCGGTGGAGCCGCCGTAGTTGACGTCGATGACGCCGATGCCGCGGCTGGTGAAGTACGCCCGTTCCAGGTCGAGGAGCGTGGAGGCGCGGCCGGTGGGACCGCCGTGCACGAACACCACGTACGGCGGCAGTTCGTCGTCCGGTCCGGCGGCCTCCGGGTTGGCGGGCGGGTAGACGTAGGCGTGGACGGGACGTCCGAACGGCCCGTCGAGCCGTTCGGCGCGGGGCCTGGACAGGTACGCGGCGTCGGGAAGGTCGGCCAGTTCCCGGCGCAGCCCCTCGACACGGCCCGTCGCGGTGTCGACCCGGACGACGGACGTCGGCAGGCCGGGTCCGCCCGCGACGCCGACGATCGTGGTGCCGTCCGTGGAGAGCTGCGTCTGCCAGTGCTCGTACGGGACCTCCAGGTCGACGAGTTCCAGCGTCTCGGGGTCGTACACGCCGAGGCGCAGGTTCCCCTCGCCGTGCAGGACGGCGAGCCGGCCGTCGCCGAGCAGCCCGTAGGGCATGCCGCCGAGCTGCCACAGCGGGCCCGCGAACTCCTCCTCCGCCGGGTACAGCGCCTGCGGCGACTCGCCGTGCAGGCCGACCTGGTAGACGTTCCACCAGCCGGGCCAGTCGGAGATGACGTACAGGGACTGGTCGTCACGCCACAGCGGCGCCAGCGCCGACTCGGTGAGCCCGCCCTTGACGGTGCGGGGCGCGACGGTCGTGCCGGCCTCGATCGCGGCGACGCGCAGTTCGGTGCCGTCCCACGGCATGCGCGGGTGGTTCCACTGCACCCACGCCAGGTGCCCGCCGCTCGGGGACGGCGCGGGGGAGGCGTAGAAGTCGGCGCCGGTGACGAGTTCGCGGATCGCCCCCGCGTCGTCGGCGGCGCTGCCGTCGAGGGGGATGGCGACGATCGCGCGCCGGATGCCCACCACGGGCGGGGGACCCGCCGCTTCCGCCCGGTCCGCCGTGTCCGCCTCGTTCTCCCCGGCCGGGTCGCCGTCCGTGGCCGGTCCGCTCTGGGGAGCGTCCGCGGGCTCGGGTGGCGCGGCTATGTGGCCTTCGCAGACGCACCAGATCTCCGTGCCGTCAGGAGACAGGACGAAGTCGGCGTACCGCAGCCCCGCCGGAACGGCCGGTTCGGGGGTCAGCGGGTACGGTTTCGCGTCGCCCTCGTCGAGCCGGTGGAGCCGCTGGTCCTCGTAGTTCGCGAACACGATCGACGTGCCGCGCTCGCCGCTGACCGGCAGGTACGACCGCCCGCCGTACTCGTGGACGCGGGTGCGCGCGTCCCAGGGAGCCGGGAGCAGCTCGGTGCGATGCCCGCCCTTGAGGTGGATGACCGTCGTCCGCCCGCCCTCCTCGGGTCGGGTCTCCTGCCACCACACGTCGTTGCCCGCGACGGTGGGGAAGCTGAGGCGCAGCCGGGCGCGGGCGACATCGGCCGCGGAGATGGGTGAGGGCCATGAGCCGTAGGGGAGGGTCGCACGAGCGGTCATACCAGGAATCGTCCCGCATACGGGGACGTGTTGGGGCCATGACCGACGGTTTGAATTCGGAAAGATACAAGTGAACGACCAGCGGACCCAGGGGTGACACCCGTGTTCACGGCTTCCTCGTCCCGAACGTCCATCGGTGCCCGTATACCTCGAAGACGCCGCGTCGAAACGGAACGCCGCCCGCGGACGGCGTCGGGGCGCCGCCGACCTTCGGCGACGCCCCGACGCGGAGGTGAGGTCCGGTCAGACGGACTGCTGGGTGACCCCCACTCCCGCGACGGGCGGTGGGCCGCCCGCGCCGAGGGTCTTGGCCTGTGTCCTGCGACTGCGGCGGCTGCGCCTCTCCAGCCAGGTCGCGAACCGGCTCAGCGACATGTTGAGCGCGATGTAGATGATCGCGACGATGATGCCCGCCTGGAGCACGTTGTTGTGGTAGTTGGCGGGGACCGTCCGGAAGCCCGCGGACAGGAGTTCGCCGTAGGCGATGATGAACCCGAGCGCGGTGTCCTTCAGCAGGACGACGATCTGGCTCACGATCGCGGGCATCATCGCGGTGACGGCCTGCGGCAGGAGCACGAGCCGCATCACGCCGTTCTTGCGCAGGCCGATGGAGTAGGCGGCCTCCGACTGTCCCTTCGGGATCGACAGGACCCCGGCGCGCACCACCTCGGCGAGCACCGAGCCGTTGTACATGGTCAGGCCGAACACCACCGCGGCGAACGCGGGCACGGTGACGACCCCGGCGTTGATCTCGACCCCGAAGATGGAGAAGAAGTAGTCCACCGATATCCGCTGGGCCTGCCCGAACGGCGACTCGGCGATCTGCGGGCTGACCTTGTTCGGCACGAAGAAGGCCAGGAAGATCAGGATCAGCAGCGGGATGCCGCGGAAGAACTCGACGACGACCCCGGCGGGCACGCGGATCCACCAGTGGTCCGACAGGCGGGCCAGGCCGAACACGGCGCCGAACAGCAGCGCCAGCACCGTCGCCACCGCGGCGGCCTTCAGCGTGTTCACCAGGCCGGGCAGGAGCAGGCCCCGCCAGACCTCCCACTTGGTGAAGGGCGTCCAGAGCTTCTCCTCGAACTGCCCCTTGGCGTCCAGACGCCAGACCAGCGCGGTGAGGACGGCGGCGAACACCACCGACACCACGACGGTGAGCAGCATGTTCCGCGCCCGCGCCCGCGGCCCGGGGACGTCGAAGAGTACGGTCGCTTCCTTGCTCATCGCGCCACCGCCATCCGCTTGGCGAGCCAGCCGAAGAAGTATCCGGTCGGCAGGGTGAGGATCAGGAAGCCGATGGCCACCCCGAGGAACAGAGGGATGACGCCGTCGGCGAACGTGGGCTTGTCCACGATCGTCTTGGTGACCAGCGCCACCTCGGCGTAGCTCGCCGCGGCCGCCACCGTCGTGTTCTTGATCATCGCGATGAAGACGCTGCCCAGCGGCGCGATGATCGCCCGGAACGCCTGGGGCAGGATGATGATCCGCAGCGACTGGGTGAAGGTCAGCCCGATCGAGCGCGCCGCCTCCGCCTGACCCAGCGGGACGGTGTTGACCCCGGCCCGGAGCGTCTCGCAGACGAAGGCCCCCGTGTACGCCGAGAGGCCGAGGACCGCCCACCAGTAGTACGAGGTGGACGTCGTGTCCGAGAACTTCAGCGCGAGGATGTCGTTGAGGCCGAGGCTGCACATCAGCAGCACCAGGGTGAGCGGCGTGTTCCGGAGGACGTTGACGTAGCCCGTCCCGAAGGCGCGCAGCACGGGGACGGGAGAGACCCGGAAGCTCGCCAGGAGCGTGCCGATGATCAGGGAGAGCACGGCGGCGGCGGCCGCCAGGCGCAGGGTCGCCGCGAACCCGTTGAGGATCTCGTCGAAGTTGTCGAAGAACGGGTCGAAGTCAAACATTGCTCGGCTGTTTCATGGCGTTCCAGCAGTGAAGTGTCATCCGGCCTGTCCGCTGAGGCACGGTGCGGCCCTCGGGCCGACCGAGGATGAGGAGGTCGTGGTTGTCAGGCCAGGCCGGCGCGTCCCCCGGGAGCTCCCGCGAGGACGCGCCGACGTGACGGACGCCGCGGGTCACGCGCCGGCGCGACGGGCGCCGTACGTGACGGGCGTCATGACGCGCGTCACCCGACCCGTGGTCAGGCGCACCCCTCCATCGGCGGCGCGGTCTTGACGAGTTGCAGCCCCGTGCCGGCGAAGTGCTTGTCGAGCAGCTTCGCCGCGGTGCCGTCGGAGTACATCTGGGTGATGGCCTTGTTGACGGCCTCGCAGGTCTCGGTGTCGCCCTTCTTGATGCCGACGCCGTACTTCTCGTCGGTGAAGGGGTCGTTGATGACCTTGAAGGAGCCCTTCTGCTGGTTGGCGAACCCGGCCAGGATCAGGTCGTCGGTGCTGACCGCGTCCAGGGCGCCCGCCTTCAGCTTGCTCACGCACTCGGAGTAGCTGCCGGCGTCCACCAGGGTGACGCCCTTGATGTTGAGCTTGCCGTCCGGCGGCGGCTCGGTGATCCGGCGGAACGAGTTGGACCCCGCCGCCTTGCACAGCTTCCGGCCCTTGAGGTCCTTCGCCGTCTTGATGTCGTCGTTGTCGGCGACGACCATCGTGTCCTGGTGCGCCACGTAGTAGGGACCGCCGAAGGTCACCTGCGCCTTGCGCGCCTCCGTGATGGAGTACGTGGCGAAGATCAGGTCGACCTGGCCGCCGCCGATGAACGCCTCGCGGTTGGCGGACGTCGTCTCCTTGAACGTGATGCCGCTCTCGGGGACGCCGAGCTGCTTCGCGACGTACTTGGCGACGTCGACGTCGAAGCCGTCGTAGGTGCCGTCGGGCTTCTTCAGGCCGAGGGCCGGCTGGTCGTACTTGATGCCGACCGTGAGCTTCTTGTCTTCTTTGGCCTTCTGCACGACCGTCTTGGCCTCGGTCTTCTCCTTGTCACTGCCGCACGCGGTGAGGGCCAGTGACAGCGCCATACCCGCCCCGATCAGGGCGCCGAAACGACGTACTCGCATTTCTCGTCCTACCTCTGCTCTCTGCCGGGGTCCCGCGGCTCGGTGAATCATCTCGTCCCTTGATCCAGGTCCGTGGGAGCACGCCGCACGGTCGATGACTCAGTGGGTGAGGATCTTGGAAAGGAAGTCCTTGGCGCGCTCGGTGCGCGCATTGGTGAAGAACTCGTCGGGCGTGTTCTCCTCCACGATCTGGCCGTCGGCCATGAACACGACCTTCTGCGCCGCCCGCCGCGCGAACCCCATCTCGTGCGTGACGACGATCATCGTCATGCCCTCGCGGGCCAGGCCGGTCATGACGTCGAGGACCTCGTTGACCATTTCCGGGTCGAGCGCCGAGGTCGGCTCGTCGAAGAGCATCACCTTGGGCCGCATCGCGAGGGAACGCGCGATCGCGGCGCGCTGCTGCTGACCGCCCGACAGCTGGGCGGGGTACTTGTGCGCCTGGTCGGCGATGCCGACCCGCTCCAGCAGCTCCATCGCGTGCTTCTCGGACTCCTGCTTGCCCTGCCTGCGGACCTTGACCGGCCCGAGCGTGACGTTCTCCAGGATCGACTTGTGGGCGAAGAGATTGAACGCCTGGAACACCATGCCCACGTCGGCGCGGAGCCTCGCCAGCTCCTTGCCTTCTTTGGGCAGTTCCTTCCCGTCCACGCGGATTGTTCCGCTGTCGATTGGTTCCAGCCGATTTATCGAACGGCACAGGGTCGACTTGCCACCGCCGGACGGGCCGATGACGACGACGACCTCGCCGGGATCAACGGTGAGGTTGATGTCCTTGAGGACGTGCAGCTCCCCGAAATGCTTGTTGACGTTCTCGACCACGACGAGTGGCCGGTCACCGGAGGCGGCCGGCGCGATGGTGTCCTCCGGCCCGTCCTTGGAGAGGTCGGGCCCGCCTTCGCTGTCGGTCATGCGGTCGGACTTTACGTCATCGCCGGCGAAGCGAAAGTCGCCGCGCGGTACCGATACGATCACGAAAACCCATGTCGGACGGGGTCCGCCGTGGCGCACTGTGATCAACGGTGCTGGGGACGTGTGAGGGTTAACCCGTTCCGTGATGTCGGGTCAGGCCCGTACCCTTGATAACCGTCATGAATGCGCCTATCGAGACGGCTCCCCGTACGTACGAGATCCGTACCTACGGGTGCCAGATGAACGTCCACGACTCCGAGCGGCTGTCCGGGCTCCTGGAGTCGGCCGGATATGTGCGCGCCGGGGACGCCGAACCCGACGTGGTCGTGTTCAACACCTGCGCGGTGCGGGAGAACGCGGACAACCGGCTGTACGGCAACCTGGGGCATCTCAGGCCCGTCAAGGACGGCCATCCCGGTATGCAGATCGCCGTCGGCGGCTGCCTCGCGCAGAAGGACCGCGACACCATCGTCAGGCGCGCCCCCTGGGTGGACGTGGTGTTCGGCACCCACAACATCGGGTCGCTGCCCGCGCTGCTGGAGCGCGCCCGCGTCCAGGACGAGGCGCAGGTCGAGATCGAAGAGTCGCTGGTGACGTTCCCGTCGACGCTGCCGACGCGCCGGGAGTCCCCGTACGCGGCATGGGTGTCGATCTCCGTCGGCTGCAACAACACGTGCACGTTCTGCATCGTCCCGTCGCTGCGCGGCAAGGAGAGGGACCGCAGGCCCGGTGAGATCCTCGCCGAGGTGGAGGCCCTCGTCGCCGACGGCGTCCTGGAGATCACGCTGCTCGGCCAGAACGTCAACGCCTACGGCTCCGGGTTCGGGGCCCTGGCGGACGCGCCGGACGAGGTCCGTGCCATGACCTCCCGTGGCCAGTCGGCCTTCGCGGGGCTGCTGCGGGCGTGCGGCGGCGTGAAGGGGCTGGAGCGGGTCCGGTTCACCTCGCCGCACCCGAAGGACTTCACCGACGACGTCATCGCCGCCATGGCCGAGACGCCGAACGTGACGCCGTCGCTGCACATGCCGCTCCAGTCCGGGTCGGACGCGGTGCTGCGGGCGATGCGCCGGTCGTACCGGCAGGAGCGCTACCTCGGCATCATCGAGAAGGTCCGGGCGGCGATCCCCGACGCGGCGATCACCACCGACATCATCGTGGGCTTCCCCGGCGAGACCGAGGCCGACTTCGAGGAGACCCTGCACGTGGTGCGGGAGGCGCGGTTCGCGTCGGCGTTCACGTTCCAGTACTCCAAGCGACCCGGCACGCCCGCCGCGACCATGGACGGGCAGCTGCCGAAGGAGATCGTCCAGGAACGGTACGAGCGGCTCGTCGCCCTCCAGGAGGAGATCTCCTGGGCGGAGAACAAGAAGCAGCTCGGCCGCACCCTGGAGGTCCTGGTCTCCGAGGGCGAGGGCCGCAAGGACGAGGCGACGCGCCGCCTGTCGGGGCGGGCGCGCGACAACCGGCTGGTCCACTTCGGCGCGCCCGACGAGCCGGTGCGCCCCGGCGACATGGTCACCGTCGAGGTCACCTACGCCGCGCCGCATCACCTGGTCGCCGACAAGCCCGTCCTGGACGTCCGCCGGACGCGTGCCGGTGACGCGTGGGAGGCCCGCCAGGGCGGCGCGGGCGGCGAGAAGGGCGTTTCGCTCGGAATGCCGACCATCGGACGGCCCACCGTGGCCGACGCGCCCGTGTCGGGCTGCGCGGTCCACCGCTGACCTCCGGCATCATCGGGGGAGTTCCGCGCGTGTTCCCTCGTGGTGCCCTCATGCGCGGACCCGGTCCCAGGAGGCAGTGTGCTCGTATCGGCTGCGGTGTGCCCGCATCCGCCCGTCCTCGTACCCGAGATGGCGGGAGAGGCCGCACCGGAGCTGGACGCGTTGCGCGCCGCGTGCGACGAGGCCGTGCGACGCGTCCGGGGCGGGGACGCGCTCGTCGTGGTCGGCGGCGGCCCTGAGACGCGCTCCTACGGCCCGGACGCCTACGCCACGCTGCGGCCCTACGGCCTTGCCTGGACGAGCCCCGACGAGCCCCACGTCGACGCTGAGGCGCTACCGCTCTCCCTCACCATCGGACGCTGGCTGCTTCAGCGGCAGGGCGCGGGGCTCGCCTCCTCCGGGGTGCGGTACCAGGCGGTCGCGTTCGACGCCTCACCGGAGGAGTGCCTGAACCTCGGACGGGAACTCGCGGCGTCGGCCGACCGGGTCGCGCTGCTGGTGATGGGCGACGGGTCGGCGTGCCGGTCGGAGCAGGCGCCCGGATACTTCGACGAGCGGGCGCGACCCCATGACGAGGCGGTGGCGCGGGCGCTCGGGGCCGCAGATGCCGACGCCCTGGCCGCGCTGGACCCTCAGACCTCCTGGGAAGTCCGCGCGGCCGGTCGCGCGGCGTGGCAGGTACTGGCCGGCGCGGCCCGCGCCAGGCGGGCCCGCTTCATGGCGGAGCTGCTCGCCGATGAAGCACCGTACGGAGTGGGCTATGTGGTGGCGGCCTGGTCGGTCACGGGTCAGGGCTGTTGACCGCCACCCGGCTCGTCGCCCGGTGCCGTGCCACCGCCCATGCCACCGCCCATGCCACCGGCTTGGCCGCCCATGCCGCCGGGCTGGCCGCCGCCCTCGCGGTCGATGTAGTCGCCCGCCTTGTCCTGCGCCTTGTCGACCTTGTCGGAGTACTTGCCGCCGGTGCGTTCGTCGAGCTTGTCGCCGGCCTTCTCGACGCCGTGCCTGGCCTTGTCGGGGTGTTGCCCGAGCATCTGCTTGACCTTGTCGACGATGGACATACGACCATCCCCCCGGATCCCTCGTCTGTCGTTCGGCGGCGACGCGCGAAATACGCGCGACACCCGTACAACCCGGCTATACCCGTTCTGTTGCCACAATTAAGCCTGTGACCTCACCAGATGTGATCGCGGTCGTCGGCGCGACGGCCGCGGGAAAGTCCGATCTCGCCGTGGAACTGGCCCTCAGGCTGGGCGGGGAGGCGGTCAACGCCGACTCCATGCAGTTGTACCGCGGCATGGACATCGGCACCGCCAAGCTGTCCCGCGCCGAGATGCGCGGCGTCCGGCACCATCTGCTCGACGTCTGGGACGTGACCGTGACCGCGAACGTGGCCGAGTACCAGCGGCTCGGCGCCGACGCCATCGCGGACATCCGGGGGCGGGGACGGCTGCCGATCCTCGTCGGCGGGTCGGGCCTGTACGTGCGGGCCGCGCTCGACGAACTCGAGTTCCCGGGGACGGATCCGGCCGTCCGGGCGCGCCTCGACGGGGAACTGGCGGAGGTCGGGCCAGGCGCGCTGCACGAACGCCTGCGCGGGGTCGATCCGGCCGCAGCGGCGGCGATCCTGCCGAGCAACGGCCGCCGGATCGTCCGGGCGCTGGAGGTCATCGAGATCACCGGCCGTCCGTTCACGGCGTCGCTCCCCGAGTACCGGTACCGCTACGGGGCCGTCACACAGATCGGGCTGAGCGTCCCGAGGGACGAGCTCGACGAGCGCATCGCCGCGCGGGTGCGACGGATGTGGGACGCGGGGCTGGTCGACGAGGTCCGAGAGCTGGAGAAACACGGCCTGCGGGACGGGCTGACCGCCGGCCGGGCCCTCGGTTACGCGCAGGTGCTGAGGTTCCTGTCGGGGGAGTGCACGCAGGAGGAGGCCCGAGACGACACCGTCCGGACGACGCGGCGGTTCGCCCGCAGGCAGGAGTCCTGGTTCCGCCGCGACCCGCGCGTCCAGTGGCTGCCCTCCGACACCTCTGACCTGGTAGAACGCGCCCTGGCTCTGGCCGGTCGAGGAGCCGGGCCGGGGAACTAGGATCGAGGGATGCGGTTCGTCAAGGGACATGGCACCGAGAACGACTTCGTGATCCTTCCCGATCCGGACGGGGCTCTGGATCTCACGCCTGACGCCGTGGCGCGGCTGTGCGACCGGCGCGCCGGGATCGGCGCCGACGGAGTCCTGCGGGCCGTCCGGACGAAGGTCGCGGGCCCGGACGCGGAGCCGTACTCCGACGCCGAGTGGTTCATGGACTACCGCAACGCCGACGGGAGCGTCGCCGAGATGTGCGGCAACGGCCTGCGCGTCTTCGCCCGCTACCTGGTCGAGGCGGGGCTCGCCGCGCCCGGCGAGTGGGACGTGGCGACCCGGGCGGGGCTGCGGCGGGTGACGCTCGGCCCGTCCGGGGACGTGAGCGTGGGAATGGGGCAGGTCGAGCTGCTCGGGCCCAGCGAGGCGTCCCTGGCGGGGACGGTGTTCCCGGGAGAGCGCGTCTCCGTGGGGAATCCGCATCTCGCGTGCCGGATGGACGGCCCGGTCGCGGCGCTGGACCTGTCGCGCGCCCCGGGCTTCGATCCCGCCGCCTTCCCTGACGGGGTGAACGTCGAGTTCTTCCGCTTCGTGGGGGAGCGGCACGTGGAGATGCGGGTGTTCGAGCGGGGTTCCGGTGAGACGCGTTCGTGCGGTACCGGGACGGTCGCGGTCGCCGCCGCCGCGCGGGCAGGGCTCTCCGGGGCGGGCCTCGACGTGTCCGAGTGGACGGTGGACGTTCCCGGCGGGCGGGTGAGGGTCGCGCTCGACGGGACGTCCGGCCGGTTGACGGGGCCCGCGGTCCTCGTCGCCGACGGCGAGACGCGCCCCGGCTGGCTCTGACGGATTCCCGGTCCGACCAGGGCGAGATCCGCGTCCGGGGAGGTCCCGGATCGATCGGGACAGGTGTCCCTCATCAACGGGACCTTTCGCCGAATAACTTCTTTCTTGCACACCCTCTGGTGAATGGCCCGTACGGATCGGGATGGGAGCCCCGGTGCCGTACGGAGCCCGAGGGCCGGTGGCGACCTTCTTGGCGGGGGGCGGTCACCGGCCCTCCCACCGGGTGACGCCGGGCGACGCGGGGGCTCCGGCGGCGAGCGGGGGTCCGGTGATGACTCAGCGGTCGTTGTGGTCGTCGTATGACGCGTCAAGGATGAAAGCCGTTGACGGGCAGCCTGGCGCGAACGAGGGTCCCGCCCTGCGGGCCGGGCCCGACGGTGCACGACCCACCCAGTTCGGCCGCGCGTTCCCGCATCGAGGACATGCCGATGCCGGAACGCACCCGGGAAGGCAGCCCCACACCGTTGTCGTCGACCGTGACGTGCAGGTCGCCGTTCAGATGCAGCCGCACGACCGCGGAGTCGGCGTTGGCGTGCCGGTGGACGTTGGTGAGCGCCTCCTGCACGATCCGGTACGCGGCGACCTCGGCGGCCGCGGGAAGGCCCTTCAGGTCGCCGTCCACCTGAACGTTGACCTTCGGGCCGTCGCCGGTCGCGACGACGCCGCCGAGGGCCTGGATCGCGCCCTCCAGCCCCAGATCGTCCAGCGCGGGCGGGCGCAGTCCGTAGACGAGCTCCCTGATGTCGCCGATGGTGCGGCCCATCGTCGCCCGCAGGTTCTCCAGGAGGGCGTCGACGGCCTCGGGGTCGCTCTTCAGCGTGATGCGCGCCGCGTCGACCGTCATGGCGAGGCTCGCCAGCGTCGGGCCGAGACCGTCGTGCAGGTCGCGCCGCAGACGCCGCCGCTCCTCCTCCCGGGTCCGCAGGATGTGCTCCCGGGACCGCTGCACGTCGGCGGCCAACCGCGCCGCGTTCGCCAGTTCGGCGAGGTTGCGGGCCAGGATGCCCGACAGCCGGGCGTCGGGCGTGCGGGTGACGCCGAACAGCAGCCGGCCCACGGGCTCCCCGTGCCACACCAGCGGGATGAGCTGCGGCCGCCGGCCGAGGACGCCGTCCTCCGCGGAGATCGTCCGGCCGTCGCGGTCCAGCACCTCGATGGTGACGCCGGTGGCGTGCAGGGCCGAGCGCGCGACCTCGGCGGCGACGGCGAGCGCGGCGCCCGGGTCGGCGGCGGTCTGCAACCGCCGGTTGAGCCGGTCGGCGATCCGGTACGGGTCGCGCTCGCCGTGGATGAGCCCGTCCACGGCCCGCTGGAGGCGCCGCCGGGCGGGTTCGAAGAACGCGCCCGCGACGATCGCGCCCGCGAGCCCGGCGAGGGCGCCCTGGCCGTGCGCGAGCAGGCTCGCGGCGCCGACCAGCGCGAAGTAGACGCCGGTGATGACGGCGACGAGGCCCGCGTAGACGAGCGTCCTGCTGACGACGAGGTCGATGTCGTAGAGCCGGTACCGGGTGATCGCGAAGGCGATGCAGATCGGGACGGCGACGATGGTGAGGTTGCGCAACGGATCTCCGATCGGGCCGTTCTCTCCGATGTAGATGATCCCCTCGGCGACCAGGCCGGGATAGACCACCCAGCCGATCTGCCGCCGGACGTCCGGCGGCGACTGGACGAACCGGACCGCCAGGGAGAACAGGGCCGCGGCCAGGGTGGAGAGGATGACCACGGTGATCGGCAGCGGGATCGTCTCGAACGGATAGATCGACACGCCGTTGTGCCAGCGCCGCACGCCCGGGTCGATCGTCAGATGGACGCAGACGATGACCGGGACGAGGCAGGCGAGCAGGAGCACCGGGCGGAACCAGCGGGACACGAGCCGTCCGTTCGGGAAGATCAGCGGAAGGATGAGCGTCAGGGTGTAGGTGTCAATGGCCCAGAGCCAGGTGGCGAGCCACTCGACGAACCCGGCCCCGGGCCATCCGCGCAGCTCGAACCATGGGGACAGGTTGAGGGCGAGGACGTACACCGAGGCGTTGAAGCCGGCGCCGAGCATCAGCCAGCCGACCGTCAGCCCGCGCCGGTGCCGCAGCAGCATCGCGCCGACCGGCGTCCAGGCGAGCGCGACGAGAATCTCCGGATGCCACCAGACCATCCGCAGGTCAGCGGGTAGCCCGGTGCCGAGGACGAGGGAAGCGGCGACGAGGAGCACGGCGCCGAGCGCGAGCGGGAACGCGACGGGGCCCGCCCCGCGGTCGTGTTCTGCCGTCTCCACCATGCGCTCCTCGAACCGAAGGTAATGGAATGTTAAAGCTTGCGGCTTCCTGTCCAGCAGTCTCGGCGCCGTCCTTCTCAGGACACCGCTCATCGGTTCGGTCCGGACCACGTCGTCACGGACGTATGGGTATGTGCCGTGATGTTAACCGTGGAATCGGACGGTGAGAACGGAATCCCCCTGGTCACGGTCGTCCGGCCAGACCGCGGAGCGCCGCGTGCGGCACCGTCCGCCGGGCGGTTGACCGGGTACGGCGCGGGTGATGGTCCCGCCGTAGTGCGTTGAAAGATCAAGGATCTTCTGTCCAACTGTGCGGTGAACTGGGCGACCGAAAGTCCCTGATTCGGCCGCCCTGTAGAGATCCATGTGACCGGGCCGTGATCATGTGCGCGTCAGGCCGCCCGAGTCAACCGCTGTGGCGGCCGCCTTGACCTCTAGGCCGTCCAGGTCGTCTAGGTCGTCGCGCGTGGAGTGTGGGGGATGAGGGTGTCCCGGCCGAGGCCTCGGAGAGAGGCGTCCAGGACCTGGGCGGTGTGGGCGACGGCGATGGCGGCGCCGTGATGGCGTAGCGCGGTGGCGATCTGCATCGAGCAGCCGGGATTGGCGGCGACCAGCAGTTCGGCTTCGGTGGCGGCCACGTTCAGGGCCTTGCGGTCGCCGAGTTCCGCGGCGGCCTCCGGCTGGAACAGGTTGTAGGTTCCGGCGGAGCCGCAGCACACGTCCGGTTCGGCGATCTCGCGGACGGTCAGTTCGGGGATCCCGGCCAGCAGGGTGCGGGGCTGGGTCCGGACGCCCTGCGCGTGGGCGAGGTGGCAGGCGTCGTGGTAGGCGACGGTCACCGGGACGGGTCGGCGTTCCGCGCGGGGGCCGAGTTCAACGAGGAACTCGGCCAGGTCCCGAGTCTTGGCCGACAGCGCGTCCGCCCGGCCCGACCAGGCGGGATCGTCGGCGAGCAGGGCCCGGTACTCCTTCATCGCCGACCCGCAGCCCGCGGAGTTCACCACGATCACGTCGACGCACTCGAACGTCTCGACCGTGCGGCGGGCGAACGCGCGGGCCTCGTCCTCCCGGCCGGAGTGCAGCGACAGCGCCCCGCAGCACCCCTGGTCGGGCGGGATCACCACATCGCAGCCCTCCATGGCCAGGACGCGGGCCGTGGCCGCGTTGACGCCCGGGAAGAACTCCGCCTGCACGCATCCCGTCAGCATCCCGACCGTCGCGCGGCGTTCACCGCGGGCGGCGACCCGTTCCGGCAGTCTCGGTGCCTTGCCGAGGGGCGGTGCGAGCCGTTCCATTGCCGCGATCGACGGCGAGACGCGCTCCAGGACGCCGCTGCGCCGAATGAGCTTGTCCAGACCCGATTTCTGGTACGCGCGCAGAGGCCCACGCAGCGCACGGAGCCGCCGCCTGTACGGGAACAGTTGGAAGACCAATCCCCGTATGGCACGTTCCTTCATCGAGCGTGGGTGTTCGCGTTCGACCTCGGCCCGTGTCATCTCGATGAGCCGGTCGTACTGAACACCGGACGGGCAGGACGTCACACACGCCATGCAGCCCAGGCAACGGTCGAAATGCTCCACCATCGGGCCGCTCAGCGATGTTCCGTCGGCGTGCTGCTGCATGAGATGGATGCGGCCCCTGGGGGAGTCCATCTCCTCGCCCCACAGCACGTACGTCGGGCATGTGGGGAGGCAGAAACCGCAGTGCACACAGTCACCGAGGAGTTTCGGAAGATCGTCCTGGTCGCTCATCAGATGCCTCCTGTGAAACGACCGGGGGACAGCCGGTGTCGCGGGTCGAACTGGTCCTTCACGCGCCGCATGAGCGTAAGCGCCGGGACGGGACCCCACAGGTCGATCTCGTCGCGCACCTTCTGCGGGGCGTATCGGACGACGGCGCCGCCACGGTGTCCGCTCAGTGTGTTCCGTAGACGGGTCACGATTTCGGCGACCTCGCCGGGTGACGTGTCCGCGGGAAGGGCCACGTGGCCGTGTCCGCTGCCGCTCCAGGTGGCGGCGGTGTCCGGGCCGAGGATGGTGAGCAGGTCGCGTAGTGCGGGAGGTGGAGCGGTGACGTCGAGGAGAGTGGTGCCGTCCGGGTACTGTCCCCAGCCGTCAGGGGCGGTGTCGGTGATTTCGGCGCCCTCGCCGAGGAGTTCGGCCGTCTTTCGAGCGCGTGCGGCGACACCGTCCGGCACTCCCTCCAGAAGGACCGCGACCGTGCCCGGACTGATGTACTCCACCGCGCTCGGCGCGACCGCCGAATGAAGGATCCGTTGGACGGTGTCATGCGCGTCCTGCGGGCCGTTGACGGAACGCGCCACATGAACGGTCGACGAGGGCACGGGATGCAGCCGGAACGTCGCTTCCACGATGAGCCCCAGAGTGCCGAACGAGCCGCAGAAGAGCCGTCCCAGATCGTATCCGGCGACGTTCTTGACGACCTTCCCGCCGGAACGCGCGATCTGCCCGTCCGCCCGGACGATCGTCAGCCCGATGACCAGGTTGCGCGGCGTCCCGTACAGCGAACGCAGGGGACCGGCCACGCCCGCGGCGATCGTGCCGCCGACCGTGGAACCCGGCAGGGGAACGTCCAACGCGAGCCGCTGCCCCCGTCCGGCGAGCATCTCGCCGAACCGTTCCATCGGCAGACCGGCCTGTACGGTCGCCACCAGGTCCCCGGCGGCGTGCTCGATGAGACCGTCCAGTCGATGAGTGTCGACCAGCAGATCGCATCGTTCCGGGGGCGCCCCCCAGTCCAGGCGGGTCTCGGCGCCGCGAGGGACGACCGCCAGCCCGTTCTCGGCGGCGACGCGCATGACGTCCGCGGCCTCGGCCACGTTCCGGGGCGCGGCGACCACGGCGGGCTCCACACCGAGCACGCCGTCCGCCGGATCACCGGGCCGCACGTCGCCGCAGACCTTCGCCAGGGCGTCCAGGGGCCGCATCAGAAGAGGTCCGCCTTTCCCTCGAACGGGTGGGCGCCCCGGCGCACGCCGGGCACCTCACCGCACAGGCGCGGTGTCGGGAACACCTTGCCCGGGTTGCACAGGCCCGCGGGGTCGAAACCGCACCGCACCATCTGCATCGTGTCGAGGTCGGCGTCGGTGAACATGCGGGGCATGTACCGGGACTTGTCCACGCCCACGCCGTGCTCGCCGGTGATGGAACCTCCGTGTTCGATGCACAGGTCGAGGATCGCGCCCGACACTTCTTCGGCGCGCTGCTCCGCGCCCGGCACGGCGTCGTCGAACAGCACCAGCGGATGCAGGTTTCCGTCTCCCGCGTGGAACACGTTCGCCACCCGCACGCCGGACTCGGCCGACAGCGCGTCGATCCTGGCCAGCACGCGCGGCAACGCCGTGCGCGGGATCACGCCGTCCTGGACGATGTAGGCCGGGCTGATCCGGCCGACCGCGGCGAACGCCGACTTGCGGCCCTTCCAGATCAGCGCCCGCTCCGCGTCGTCCGCGGCGACGCGGATCTCGAACGCGCCCGCGTCCCGGCACAGCCGTTCGACCTCGGCGAACTGCGCCGCGACCTCCGGCTCCGGACCGTCCAGCTCCACGATCAGCACCGCGCCCGCACCCGGCGGGTACTCGCAGCGCACCGCGGCCTCCGCCGCCTCGATCGACAGCGCGTCCATCATCTCGATCGCCGCCGGCACGACGCCCGCCGCGATGATCGCCGACACCGCGCCGCCGCCCGCCTCGATCGAGTCGAACGCCGCCAGCAGCGTCTGCACGGTCTCCGGCACCCGCGTCAGCCGAACGGTGATCTTGGTGGTGATGCCGAGCGTGCCCTCCGCGCCGACGAACACGCCCAGCAGGTCGTAGCCGGGCCCGTCGGCCGTCAGCTCCACGAGCTCGCCGTCCGGCGTGACGATCTCGCAGGCCAGCACGTGATGCGCGGTGAACCCGTACTTCAGGCAGTGCGCGCCGCCGGAGTTCTCCGCGACGTTCCCGCCGACCGAGCAGATCTGCTGGCTGGACGGGTCGGGCGCGAAGTAGTACCCGTACGGGCGAACCGCCCGCGTCACGTCCAGGTTGATCACCCCGGGCTCCACCACGGCCCGCTGCCCCGGGATGTCGATCTCCAGGATCCGGCGCATCCGGGACGTCACGACCAGGACGCCGTCCGCGTGCGGCAGCGCCCCGCCCGACAGGCCCGTCCCGGACCCGCGCGCCACGTACGGCACCCCGGCCGCCGCGCACTCCCGCACGATCGCGGCGACCTGCTCGGCGGTGTCGGGCAACACGACGATCGCGGGCGTCGACCGGTGGCTGGTCAGCCCGTCGCACTCGTACGTGCGCAGCCGCACCGGATCGGTGATCACCTGCTCGGCCCCGAGCAGCCCGCGCAGCCGATCCGCCAGCGCGGCGAGTCGTGCGTCCATCACCCCACCCTCCTCCGCGCCCGAGGCCGCCGCAAGGGTGCCCGCCGGAGTGGGGTCACGGCTGAGGTCACGGCATCCGCTGGTAGGCGGGGGTGGTGAGGAACTCGGAATACTCGTCGGCGAGGGTGACCTCCTTGAACAGCGTCACGGCCTGGTCGAACCGGGGCTCGTTGTACGCCTGCCCCAGCTCCTCGCGGATCTTCGTGAGCTCCTCGTCCAGCAGCTCCTCGACCCACTCCTTGGTGATCTTGCGGCCGTCGGCGGTGGGCACGCCGTTGTAGATCCACTGCCAGACCTGGGAGCGGGCGATCTCGGCGGTGGCGGCGTCCTCCATCAGGTTGTGGATCGCGACGGCGCCCGCGCCGTCCAGCCAGGTGGCGAGGTAGCGCAGCGCCACGTCGATGTCGTTGCGCAGGCCCGCCTCGGTGATCTCACCCGGCGTGGACTTGATGTCGAGCAGGTCGGCGGCGGAGACCCGGACGTCCTCGCGCAGCCGGTCGCGCTGGTTCGGCCGCTCGCCGAGGACGCCGTCGAAGACCTCCCGGCAGACCGGCACGAGGTCGGGGTGCGCGACCCAGGAGCCGTCGAAGCCGTCGCCGGACTCGCGGGTCTTGTCGGCGCGGACCTTCTCCAGCGCGACCCTGTTGACCTCCTCGTCGCGGCGGGACGGGATGAACGCGGCCATCCCGCCGATCGCGTGCGCGCCGCGCTTGTGGCACGTCCGGACGAGCAGCTCGGTGTAGGCCCGCATGAACGGCGCGGTCATCGTGATCGAGTTCCGCTCGGGCAGGACGAAGTCCGCGCCCCGGTCCCGGAACTTCTTGATCACGGAGAACAGGTAGTCCCAGCGGCCCGCGTTCAGGCCGGCGGAGTGGTCGCGCAGTTCGTAGAGGATCTCCTCCATCTCGAACGCGGCCGGGATCGTCTCGATCAGCACGGTCGCGCGGATGGTGCCGCGCGGGACGTCCAGGGCGTCCTGGGCGAGGTTGAACGCGTCGTTCCACAGGCGCGCCTCAAGGTGGCTCTCCAACTTCGGCAGGTAGAAGTAGGGGCCCTTGCCCTTGTCCAGTTGCCGCCGGGCGCAGTGGAAGAAGTACAGCCCGAAGTCGAACAGCGACCCGGACATGGGCTCGCCGTCGACGAGGAGGTGCTTCTCCTCCAGGTGCCACCCGCGCGGGCGGACGACGATGGTCGCGAGTTCGGAGTCGTCCTTGAGCGCGTAGGTCTTCCCGCTCTTGGGGTCGGTGAAGTCGACGGTGCGGTCGAGGGCGTCCCGGAGGTTGAGCTGCCCTTCGATCATGTTGTTCCACAGCGGGGTGTTGGCGTCCTCGAAGTCGGCGAGCCACACCTTGGCGCCGGAGTTCAGCGCGTTGATCGTCATCTTCCGGTCGGTGGGGCCGGTGATCTCGACGCGGCGGTCCTCCAGGCCGGGGGCGGGGTCGGCGACGCGCCAGGAGTCGTCCTCCCTGACGTTCGCGGTCTCGGGGAGGAAGTCGAGCGTGCCGCCCCGGGAGAGCGCGCGCTGGCGTTCGGCGCGGGCGTCCAGCAGTTCCCGGCGCCGGGCGCCGAGCTCGCGCTGAAGGGAGGCGAGCAGGCCGAGCGCCTCGGGGGTCAGGATCTCCTCGTACCGGTCGCCGAGGGGGCCCTTGATCTCGACACCGTCAGGTCCAGCCATCGGCCTTCCTTTCGTATAGCGAAATTCCACTTCTGTTATGTGGAGAACGGTACTCGGCGGTTCCGAGACCGGTCAAAGCGGGATACGGGTTTCATCCGGACACGTCTTTCATTCGGACACGTCCCCGTCCGGGCCTGCGTCAACCCAGCGGGTGGCGGTGCCGGCGCGGCGACCGCTCGTCCCGCTCCGGGACGCCATCGTCCCGGCCACGGAAATTCCGCGTGACCTCCGTGGACGGCGCGTGAGACGATCGAGGGGAAGACACGGCCGCGCCGCGGCGTTGCACTGAGGACATATGACTCAACCTTTCTCTGCAGACCAGACCGAGTTCGAGACTCAGGACCCGACCGTCGAGGAGCCCCTGACGGGCGCCCTCGACCTTGAGGACCGGCGGGCACTGCGCCGGGTCGCGGGCCTGTCCACCGAGCTGACCGACGTCACCGAAGTCGAATACCGGGCACTCCGGCTGGAACGCGTCGTCCTCGTCGGCGTCTGGACGGAGGGCACCGCCGAGGCCGCCGAGAACTCCCTGCGCGAACTGGCGCTCCTCGCCGAGACGGCGGGGTCCCACGTTCTGGAGGGCCTCGTCCAGCGGCGGTCGCGCCCCGATCCCGCGACCTACATCGGCTCCGGCAAGGCCGCGGAGCTGCGCGACATCGTCATCGCCACCGGCGCCGACACCGTCATCTGCGACGGCGAGCTGGCGCCGAGCCAGCTTCGGCACCTGGAGGAGGTCGTCCAGGTCAAGGTCATCGACCGGACCGCGCTGATCCTGGACATCTTCGCCCAGCACGCCAAGAGCCGCGAGGGCAAGGCCCAGGTGGAGCTCGCGCAGCTGGACTACCTGCTGCCACGGCTGCGCGGCTGGGGCGGCAACCTGTCCCGGCAGGTCGGCGGGCGCGCCGCCGGCGGCGTCGGGATCGGCGGCCGCGGCCCCGGCGAGACGAAGATCGAGCTGGACCGGCGGCGGATCCGCACCCGGATGGCCAAGCTGCGCCGGCAACTCGCCGAGATGTCCAAGTCGCGCGACACCAAGCGCGGCGAGCGCCGCCGCCACGCGGTGCCCGCCGTCGCGATCGCGGGCTACACCAACGCGGGCAAGTCGTCGCTGCTCAACCGGCTCACCGGCGCCGGGGTCCTGGTGGAGGACGCGCTGTTCGCCACCCTCGACCCCACGGTCCGGCGCGCGGAGACGTCCGCCGGGCGCGCCTACACCCTCGCCGACACCGTCGGGTTCGTCCGGCACCTGCCGCACCAGCTCGTCGAGGCGTTCCGGTCGACGCTGGAGGAGGTCACCGACGCGGGGCTCGTCCTGCACGTCGTGGACGGCTCCGACGCCGACCCGGAGGCGCAGATCGACGCCGTCCGGGAGGTCCTGCGGGAGATCGGCGCGGACGGCATCCCCGAGATCATCGTCATCAACAAGGCTGACGCCGCCGACGACCTCACGATCGCCCGCCTCCAGCGCCGGGAGACGCACAGCGTCGTCGTGTCCGCCCGCACCGGGTACGGCATCGAGGAGCTGCGCGCGGTCATCGAGGCGGAGCTGCCCGGGCTGGAGAGCGAGCTGCGCGTCCTGGTGCCCTACGAGCGCGGCGACCTCGTCGCGCAGGTGCACGATCGCGGCGAGGTGCTCGCTCAGGAACACCTGGCCGAGGGCACGATGCTCCACGCCAGGATGCCCGCGGACCTCGCCGGGGAGCTGTCCCGGTACGAGACCGCGGCACCGACCGTCTGACGACACCCGCCGGGCCGGGCCGCCATGGCCCGGCCCGGCGAGTGTTCGCGGGTTCCGGGCTTTCGCATGACCTCTTTTACGGACTGGTTCGAGGTCGCACTGGAGGACCAGATAACGGACTGGGTAGAAGCCGGTTCTGCACTGTCCGAAATTGGCTCATGGGGCGATCCTGGTCGCCGAACGGTGACAGCTTTCCCATTCGGCTTGACGACCCGGTGGGAATCCGTACGGTCGTAGAGCTAAGGGGCGGGGTGATGGCTGTCGATGTGCTGCGATCAGAGGTTGTCGGACGGGCCTTCGGTGCACTACCGTGACGAAACCGATATCTCCGGTCTCGTTGCCAATGGTGGTCCCCCGACCACCCGACCCACCCAGGTGAGCCGTCGGCACCCAGTCGGCGTTTCGGATCGAGAGCAGGTGGCGCAGTCCATGGTAGGTCCGAACACTGGAACGAGGGCGGGCGGCCCGCACCGATGCCACACGGCCCCCATGACCGCGTTGAAGCGCGTCCTGCCCCAGCCGGGCCGGTGACCCTATGACCGTGAGGCTGTTGACGAACATCGGCAGGCTCTGGACGGGTACCGACGTCTGCAGCAACGCCGCCGTGCTCATCCACGAGGACCGGATCGTCTGGGCCGGGCCCGCGTCCGACCTGCCGCAGCGCGTTCCCGGCGTCATCGACGACATCGTCGACGTCGACCACGTCGAGAACCTCGGCGGCGGTCTCGTCACACCCGGCCTCATCGACGCGCACTCCCACCCCGTCTACGCGGGCAACCGGTGGGCGGAACTCGCGATGCGCACCAGCGGATCGTCCCACTCCGCCATCACCGCCGCGGGCGGCGGCGTCAACTCCACCGTGACCGTCACCCGTGGAACCGACCCCTGGACGCTCTGCAACGGCGTCCGCGAACGGCTCCGCCAGTGGATCCTCGCCGGGACCACCACCGTCGAGGCCAAGACCGGATACCACCTCACCCGCGACGGCGAACTCGCCGACATCCGGATGCTGCGGTCGCTGGAGGGCGAGCCGTCCATGCCGCGCATCCACGCGACGTTCCTCGCCGCGCACATCCTGCCGCCCGAGTTCTTCGGCCGCCGCCGCGACTACATCGAGGCCGTCCGCCTGTGGGCGGGCGACGCCGCCGTGGCCGGAGCCGACTCGATCGACGTGTACTGCGACGAGGGCCACTTCAGCGCCGAAGAGGCCCGAGCCCTGCTGCTCACCGGCAAGCGCGCCGGCCTCAAGGCGCGGATGCACGCCTGCGCCAACGAGCGCGTCGGCGCCGCGCAGGTCGCCGCCGAGGTCGGCTGCGCGTCCGCCGACCTGCTCACCCAGGCCAACGACGACGACATCAAGGCCCTCGCCCACGCCGGCGTCACCGCCACCGTCTGCCCCGGCAGCGCCCTCAACAGCAGCCGCGCGCCCGCGCCCGTCCGGCAGATGATCGACCGCGGGGTCACCGTCGCGCTCGGCACCGACCACAACCCCGGCCAGTGCGGCATCACGTCCATGCCGCTCGTCATCGGGCTGTCGGTCGCGATGTTCGGCCTCAGCGTCACCGAGGCCCTCCGCGCGGCCACCCTCGGCGGCGCCGCGGCCCTACGCGTCGGCGACCGCGGATCCCTCGCGCCGGGCATGCTCGCCGACATCGTTCTGTGGGACGCCGACCACGAGGGCGCCTTCGCCTGGGCGTTCGGGCTCCGCGCGCTGCGGATCTGGCGCGGCGGCGTCCCCGTACAGCCCTGACCCAGAACCCGCGACCCGTTCGAGCGGGCACGTGCCGGGACGGAAGAGGCGCCGGAGGGCGGCGGGAGGATGCCCCGTCTCCGCCTTCACCGTCCGGGTGAGATGCGCGTGGTCGGCGAACCCGAGATCGGCGGCGAGGCCCGCCAGGTCCTGTTCGCCCCGCTCGATCCGGTCGAGCGCGAGGCCCACCCGGACCCGGTTGCGATAGCGGGTGACGGACATACCGGTCTCCTGGCGGAACGTCCGGCTGAGGTGGGAGGGGGAGACCTCCAGAAGCCGGGCCAGCGGGATCAGCCCGGCGGCCTGCGGATGCCCGCCGACGATCGCCTCACGCGCCTCGTCCACCAACGCGCGGCGGCGCACGCGACCGCCCTCGCCCGGAGCCAGCCGGGCGAGGAGGTCGAGCAGCCGTTCGGCCGCCTCGTACGCCACGTCCGGACCGGCCCGCAACAGCAGCCGATGCGCCAGGTCGGCGCGCGCACTGACCCTGACCGTTCCGGACGGGCCTTTCCACAGGTGCGGGGCGAGGGTGATCGCGGTGCACACGTCACCCCCCGCTGGATGAGCGAACTGACCCTCCTCACCGGGAGCCTGCGCGTATCCGGTCGTGGAGTCGATGACGGCGCGTCCATGACGGGACCGCATGCGGAACCGTCCGTCCCGTACGAGAACGAGCGAGTGCCCCGTGGCCGGTTCAGGTTCGGACCATCCGGACCGATGAACATGACACCTCACGGTCCGGACGGCGAAGTCCTCCGTCACCGTCACCACCGCCGACTCCAGCATGGTCGCCATCGTACGGACGACAAGAATCTTCAAGCGCCACGTTCCCACTGCCGCGCACACTCACTGAATGGTCAAACGGTGGCTGCTGGTGGTCCTCCTCACGGGACAGACGATGGTGTCGATGGACGGCTCCATCGTGGCGGTGGCGCTGCCGAACATCGCGGCGAGCCTGGACTCGTCGGGCGCGCTGCTGCAACTCGTCACGGGCGGCTACATCTTCGCCCTCGCGGTACTCGTCGTCACCGGCGCACGCCTGGGCGACAAGTACGGGCACCGCACGATGTTCTTCCTCGGCCTGCTCGGCTTCACCGTGACGTCCCTGGCCTGCGGCCTGGCGCCGTCGGGTGCCGTCCTCGTCGCCGCGAGGATCTGCCAGGGCGCGTCGGCGGCGCTGCTCCTGCCACAGGTCCTCTCGCTCATCCAGTTGTCCTTCGAAGGAGCGGCACGGGCACGCGCACTCGGCCTGTACTCGATGGTGCTCGCGCTGGGCGTCGCGCTGGGACAGATCGCCGGAGGGGTCATCGTCAGCGCCGGTGACAGTTGGCGTCCCATATTCCTGGTCAACGTTCCGATCGGCGCGTTGCTCCTCGCTGTGGGCCCACGGTTGATGCCTCCTGAACCCACTAAGGCCACGCGGCTGGACCTGCCGGGCGTGGCGCTGCTCTCCTGCGGGATGGCGGCCTGCGTCGTGCCACTCGTCCTCGGCAGGGAGCAGGGCTGGCCGAACTGGACGTGGCCGTCCCTGGCCGCGGGTTGTCTCGTCCTCGTCTTGTTCGGTGCCCATGAACGACGGACGCCGTCACCGCTCCTCGACCTGACCGTCCTGCGCGGCCGCGCCGTCCGACCGGGTCTGTTCGCGGCCTGCGCGGTGATGGGCGCCTACACGGGCTTCCTGTTCAGCCTGGCCCTCTACCTGCAGAACATCCTGGAATTCTCTCCGCTCCGAGCAGGGTTGACCTTCATCCCGTACACGGTCGGGTTCGCCACCGCCGGACTCGGCTGGACACGCCTACGCGGGAGAACCCATCTCCCCACGTTCGGCCTGCTCACGTTCGCCGTCGCCGCCACCGCCTTGGCGCTGCTCACCCGCGACGGCTGGCCGACGATACCGTCCGTCCCGCTGCTGTTCAGCGCCGGAGCGGGCCACGCCGCGGGGTTCAGCCCCCTGGTCGAGCGGATCACGAACTCCGTGGGCCCCGGCCAGGCGTCCGCCGTCTCCGCGCTGTCGAACACCGGGGTACTTCTCTCCAACGTCCTGGCCATCGCCGTCTTCGGCGGCGTCCACCTCTCCGAGCCTGACACGCTGACCCCGGTCGCCGCCCTCCTCACGGCCCTGCTCATCGCCGCCGCGGTGGCCGCCGAGCGCCGCTGACCGAGAGTTATCCACAATCTCCGGAGCGTAGGCGCCGCACCAGGAGACAGACCTACCGTCGTGCGCCATGAGACCCGATGCCCGGGACCGGCTGCACGCCGTCTCCGACCGCCCACCCCCGCCGCAGACGCCACCGTCGGCCCGTATCCGCGCGACCCCCGACCGATCGAACATCCGCGTCCTCGTCGTCATCGGCGTGATCGCCGCGGCCGTCGCCGCCGGCTACCTGTGGCTGGCCCGGCCCCGCCCCGGCCCCGTCGCCCCACTCCCCAGCGCCACCGTCGCCCCCGCCAGTCCCACCGCGTCCCTGAGCCCGGCCGCCGCCTCCTCGGTGGTCGTGCACGTCCTCGGCAAGGTCAAGCGTCCGGGAGTGGTGACCCTGCCGTCCGGCTCCCGGGTCGCCGAGGCGATCAAGGCGGCGGGCGGGGTGCGGCCCGGCGCGCAGACCGGCCCCCTCAACCTCGCCCGGAAACTCGTGGACGGCGAACAGATCCCCGTTGGCGTCGCCCGCCCTTCCCCGGCTCCCGGCCCCGTCCCGTCCCCACCCGGCGGCCCCGGCGCGCCCGGCGCCCCCCTCGACCTCAACACCGCGACCGTCGACCAGTTGGACGACCTCCCCGGCGTCGGCCCCGTCCTCGCCCAGCGCATCGTCGACTTCCGCACCCAGCACGGAGGCTTCCGCTCGGTCGAACAACTCCAGGACGTCAGCGGTATAGGCGCACGCCGCTTCGCCGACCTGAAACCAATGGTCCGCGTATGACCCACGACCTCCGCCTACTCGCCCCGGCCCTCCCCACGTGGATCGCAGCGGCCATCCCTCTCGACGTCCCCGCCACCATCACGCTCGTCCTAGCTGCCTTCACCGCCTTAACAGCGGCCTACGTCCTGACACGCCGTCCACCCTCCTCTGCCACGGCATCCAGCTCACAGTGAACCGATGGTGCGCGTATGAACCATGACCTTCGCCTGCTCGCCCCTGCCCTCGCCACGTGGATCGCGGCGGCCACCACTCTCGGTCTCCCCGCCGTCGTCACGCTCGTCCTTGCCGCCCTGACCGCCTTAACAGCGGCCTATCTCCTGACACGCCGCCCACCCTCCTCTGCCACGAGATTTCGACGCACAACTCCCACCCCTCCGCCACCGCCCAGTTCACCTGACACGCCTCCGAACCCGTCTTCCACGCGCCGGGAATCGTCCCCAACGCCCCCGGGCTCATCTTCAGCGCCTCAAGAGCCCGTACCACCGGGTCCACCTTGGGGACGCCCTACTCGCAGGCAGGCCCGAGGGAGTTGGCAGGGAGCGCCCACGAACCGGGACGGTCCGCCGCGGCGAAACCCTGACGCGCGTGTGGCCCGATGGGGCTCAGCCACGACAGCGGCATTACGGGCTCTGACCCGACGACTCGATCTCGGCTCGGCGCGGCGATTCGGCTCGGGTGGCGACACTCGCGCGGCGGCGTCCCGGCGGCGGCTGGTGGGAGTCGCCCTCGTCTGCGCCGCCGCGTCCGCGACCGGGGTGGCGCTGCGGGCCACGGCCGTCGACACCGGGCCGGTGCGGGACGTCGCTCGTCTGGGCGGCTCCGCCGCCGCGGAGGCGGTCGTGACCGCCGACCCGCACGCCAAGCCCGGAAAGCACCGACCGATGGTCATCGTCCGGGCCCGGATGGAGGTGATCTCCCAGACCCGGGTTCGGGTCCCCGTCCTCCTGCTCGCGGCCGACGCCGGGTGGCTCCGCTTGATTCCCAGCCAGCGGGTCCGGCTCCACGGCCGGTTCATGCTGCCCCAGGGCGCTGACCTACTCGCCGCCGTGGTGATCGTGCGGGGGCCACCGTCCGTCCTCGGGCCTCCCTCCCGCGTTCAGCGCGCCGCCGAGTTCATGCGGGCTCGGCTACGGGCCGCGTCGGCGAAACTCCCACCCGACCAGCGCGGCGTCCTGCCCGGCATGGTCGTCGGTGACACCTCCCGCCTCGACCCGGCCTTGGCGGAGGACTTCCGCACCGCCGGGCTCACCCACCTTCTGGTCGTCTCGGGCGCGAACCTGGCGATCGTCATCGGGGCCGTCCTCGGACTGTGCCGCCTCGTCGGGCTCGGACGGCGCCGAGCCCCGCCCCTCGCCGTCCTCGCGGTACTCGCGTTCGTCGTGGTGGCCCGCCCGGAGCCGAGCGTCCTCAGGGCGGCGCTCATGGGCCTCATCGGCATGCTGGCGCTGTTCACCGGACGCCAACGCCAGGGCGTGCCCGCGCTGGCCGCCGCCGTCCTCCTCCTCGTACTGATCGACCCCGAACTGGCCCGTTCGTACGGGTTCACGCTGTCGGTCCTGGCGACCGCGGGCCTGCTCGTCCTCGCGCCCCCGTGGCGTGAACGGCTGGCGCGTCACCTGCCCGGTCCCTTCGCCGACGCCCTCGCCGTCGCGGCGGCCGCCCAGTTCGCCGTGGCCCCGGTCCTGGTGATGCTCTCCGGCGAGGTGGGCGTCGTCTCGGTGTTCGCGAACCTGCTGGCGGCTCCGGCCGTCGCGCCCGCCACCCTCCTCGGCGCCCTCGCCGCCGTCACCGCGCCCTTTTCCCTACCACTCGCCCAGTTGATCGTATGGCCCGCCGGGCTCGCCGTCGGCTGGATCATCCGGGTGGCCCGGACCGCCGCCGCCCTGCCCTACGCCACGATCCCCTGGACGAACGGCGGCGCCGGCGCCGCCGCCCTCCTCCTGGCCGTCGGGGTCACCGTCCTGGTCCTGCGCAGCCGCCGCCTCCGCCTGCTCACGGCCGCCGCGATGACCGGTGTCCTCATCGCGGTCATCGCGCTACGCGTCACCGCCCCCGGCTGGCCGCCGCCGAACTGGCAGATGGTCGCCTGCGACGTCGGCCAGGGCGACGCCCTCGCCCTCTCCACCGGCCCCGGCCAGGCCGTCGTCGTGGACACCGGCCCCGAACCCGCATCGATCGACCAGTGCCTGCGGCGCCTCCACGTCCACGATGTGCCGCTGCTCATCCTGACCCACCCGCACGCCGACCACATCAACGGCACATCCGGTGTGCTTCGCGGCCGCGACGTACACACAATCCTGACCACGCCCCGCACGTCCGGCCGCGAGGCGAGCCTCGCCCGGAACTTCCTGCCCCGCCCCGCCCAGGCGGGCCAGCAATGGCGCATCGGCCCGCTGACCCTCTCGGTCCTCGCCCCGCCGACCACCGGCCCGACCCTCTCACCCAAGGACGACGGCACCACGATCAACAACGCCAGCGTCGTCCTCGTCGCCCGCAAGCCGGGCTTCAGCGCCCTCCTCACGGGCGACGTCGAGGCCGAGGCCCAACGAGCCCTGGAAAGCGCCGTCCCACACGTGCAGGTCCTGAAGGTTCCCCACCACGGCTCCCGCAGCCAGGCCCCCGGCTTCCTCGCCGCCGCCCAGGCCTCCGTCTCTCTGATCTCCGCCGGTGAGGACAACGACTACGGCCATCCCTCCCCGACCACCCTCACCCTCCTCCGCAGCCTCCGCACCCAGATCCACCGCACCGACCAGGAGGGAGACATCGCCATAATCCGCACCACCACCGGCATAGCAGCCGTCCCACACCACTGACCACCCCGCCACCGCGCCGTGTTGAGGTGCTAAGTGCATCTCTTGGGGGCTGGGGATCTGGTCGTGGGGGGCCTGGGGGCGTGGCATGCTGCTGGGATGTCGGTTGAGCCCATCGTCGTGATCGTCGGTGACGAAGAGCTGCTCGTGGAGCGGGCGATCGGGGATGTCGTCGCGTCCGTGCGGGCGGAGGATCCGGAGACCGAGGTGATCGACCTTGGACCGGGCGGGTTGGAGTCCGGGCGGATCGCGGAGCTGACGTCGCCGTCGTTGTTCGGGGGCACGAAGGTCATCGTGGTGCGGTCGGCGCAGGACCTCGGGAAGGATCTGACGGCTGAGGTCCTGAAGTACGCCAAGACGCCCGCGGACGATGTCGTGTTCGTGGCCGTCCACCATGGCGGCGCCAAGGGCAAGGCGCTGGTGGACGGGCTGACCAAGCTGAAGGCGCGCAAGGTCTCGTGTCCGAAGGTCACCAAGGCGGGGGAGCGGATCGATTTCGTCCGGACCGAGATGCGCCGCGCGGGCGGGAAGATCTCCGCGGACGCGGCGCGAGGGCTGGTCGACGCGGTCGGAAGCGACCTGCGCGAGCTCGCGGCGGCGTGCAGCCAGCTGGTCGCCGACACCGGTGGCAAGGTCGACGACGCCGCGGTGGCGCGGTACTACCGGGGACGCGCCGAGGTCACCGGGTTCGCGGTGGCGGACAAGGCCATCGAAGGGCAGCTCGCCGAGGCGCTGGAGCAGTTGCGGTGGGCCCTGGCGACGGGGGTGGCGCCGCTGTTGATCGTCAGCGCGCTCGCCACGGGCGTCCGGGGGCTGGCGAAGGTCGGCGGTGCCCCCCGAGGCGCACGCGGCGCGGCGCTGGCGAAGGAGCTGGGCATGCCGCCGTGGAAGATCGAGCGGGTGCAGAGGCAACTGCGGGGCTGGTCGGGTGCGGGGGTCGCGCGGGCGCTGACGGTGGTCGCCGAGGCCGATGAGCAGGTCAAGGGCGGGGCCGCGGACACCACGTACGCGTTGGAGAAGGCCATCACCGAAATCGTTGCCGCCCGAGCCCTGAGAAGCGCTTCATAGGTCACCTGTTCTGCGGCCCTGTCACGGGAGCCGCTCGGGACGGCCATTCGCGTTTTCCGGTGTCCGGGCGCGGTGGTAAGGAGTACTCGGCCTTCGACCTCAGGCCGTTGGCTTCCTTCAGTGACGTAGTGGCGGGTCAGGCGGCCGGCGAGGCCAAGGGCCCCGTTGGGTTGAGGATGAGGCGGACGGAATCGTGCCGTCAGGCTTTGGGTGATGTTGTGCGCGGTGGTGAGGGTTATTCCAGGCGCATGGGATTTCCAGGGGAAGGTCCTGTTCTCTTCGAGGCCGTTTCCGCCCGCCCGTAGGGCGGCCGGGAGTCTTGGTTGGGGGATGGGGGTGTCGAGAACCTCGACGCGGATGATCGAGGTTGTTGTGTTGGGTCGGTGTTCCTAGGGGTTTTAGGTGAGTTTGGGTGGGGTTTTCGGGAGTGTGGTGCGGATGGTGGTTAGGAGGTCTGTGACCAGGGGGTCGGTGGCGCGGGCTGGGAGGTGGAGGGCGTAGTAGGGGACGGCGGGGAGATCGGTGATCTCGCGTTGGACCAGGCCGGGTGGAGGGACGACGCATCCGTTGACGACGGCCAGGCCGACGCGTAGGGAGACGAAGTGCAGGAGGAGGGGCCAGCCCTCGGCCTCGACGGCGAGTGACCAGGGGACGTTCGCGGCGCGGAGGGCGCGTTCGAGGGTGATGCGGTGCGGGCCGGTGGGCGGGGGGACGACCAGGGACGTGCCCGAGAGGTCGGCGAGGGTGAGGTGGGTCCGGTCGGCCAGGGGGTGGTCGTCCGGCATGACCAGGACCTGCGGGTAGGTGGCGAGGAGGACGGTCTCCACGTCGGTGGGCAGGACGTCCAGGACGGCGACGCCTAGATCGGCGCGGCCCGTGCGGACGGCGGTGAGGGTACGGGACCGGTCGCCGTTGATGAGGCGGATTCCGGGGCGGACGACGTCGCCGAGCAGGTACAGGTAGGCACCCTCACCGGCGGCGAGGGTCGGGACGCGGGTGGGGGCGGTGCCCTGGACGTCCGCGAGGAACGTCGTCATGCGGGCGTCGAGTTCGTGGGCGAAACGGGCGACGTGTTCGCCGGCGGGGGTGAGGGCCAGGCGGCGGCCGTGCCGGGTGTAGAGGGGGCGGCCGAGGGTGTCGGCGAGTTTGCGCACCTTGGTGTGGAGGGCCGGCTGGGAGATGTGGAGTTCCTCGGCGGCGCGGGTGAAGTTGAGGTGCTCGGCGAAGACCGCGAACGAGGCGAGCGCGTCGGTCGAGAGACGAGCCAGGTCCATAGGTACAGGTTATAGATAAGGGTGCACTTTATAGTTCTGTTTTAGGGGGGAGGCGTCGAGAGTTGAGGTATGAACAGGGAACATCGGCTCGGCGTCGACTTCGGCCGGGTCATTCACGGTGGGTTGCTCGCGCCGGGCGAGGAGGACACGGCGTTCCTCGGTGGGAGTTTCGAGGAGGCGCTCGCCTCGCCGGCGACCGCGGGGGTGTACGAGGTGCTGCCGGGGCTGGTCGAGGCGTTCGACGGACGGGTCTGGATCATCTCCAAGTGCGGTGACCGGGTGCGGAGACGGACGCTGGCCTGGCTCGACCATCATGACTTCTACGGGAGGACCGGGCTGCGCAGGGGGAACGTCCGGTTCTGCCGGAAGCGGGCGGAGAAGGCGGGGCATTGCCGGGAACTCGGAATCACCCACATGATCGACGACCGGCTGGACGTTCACCGGGCCATTCGTGACATCGTGCCGTACCGATATCTGTTCGGGTTGGAGCCGGGTCCGGAATGGGTGCGGCACCTGCCGAACTGGGCGGCCGCCGAGGTCATTCGCGAAGATATTCCGGCGGAACGGAATCGACCAGCCAGACCTCATTGGAGCTGACGCGGAATTCGTGCCCGTCGGCGGCCATCCGTCCGGCGTGCACGGTGAGGACGACGGGTCTGCCGCGGCGGGCGCCGACACGCCGGGCCGTGGCGCGGTCGGGGGAGAGGTGCACGGCGTGCCTGCCCATGGGCTTCAGCCCGTTGCGCAGGATCGAGTCCAGGGATCGTCGCACCGTGCCGTGGTAGAGGAACTCCGGTGGCGGCGTCGGAGGAAGGTTCAACTCGACGGGGATCGAATGCCCCTGGACGGCGCGGATCCGGTCGCCGTCCAACTCGAAGCGTTTCTTGTCGTTGTTCGCGACGGCGTGTTCGAGTTCGGCGCGCGTGAAGGGGAACCCGTGGCGGGTGGCGGCCTCGAGTAGCTCGGTGACGTCGGCCCATCCTTCGGCGTCCACCGTGAGGCCGATCCGTTCGGGGCGGTGCCGCAGATGCAGGGCGAGATACTTGGAGATCTTGACCGTGCGGCGTTCGTCCATCGGCATAGGGCGGGGCCGGCTCTCGCGGCCGGCCCCGGGCGTGCGACGGGCCCTACTTGGCCTGGAGGGCGGCGGCGCGCTTGGCGATCGCCGACTTGCGGTTGGCGGCCTGGTTCTTGTGGATGACGCCCTTGCTGACGGCCTTGTCCAGCTTGCGGGCGGCGTGGCGCTGCAGGGCGACGGCGTCCTCGACGCGGCCCTCCTCGGCGGCCTCGCGGAACTTGCGGATCGCCGTCTTCAGCTCCGACTTGACGGCCTTGTTGCGCAGGCGGGCCTTCTCGTTCTGCTTGTTGCGCTTGATCTGGGACTTGATGTTAGCCACGTCGTAGTGCCTCAGCTTGGTCGCGATAGTCGCCTGCTCGTGCGCAGGCCCTGACGAATGTCTGAACGGGGGCGGGACGGTGCCCCCGGGGCACGACGCTACGCCACACGCAGTCGCACAGCCTACCAATCACCGGGGGCCGCCCCAAACCAGGCCGTGCACGAAGCATCGCGCCCGGCATGGGACCATGGAGGTACACATTCATGTCCACCAGTGAGTTTTGCGAAACGGACCACGGTGCCAGCGCCTGAGCCTGACAAGACCGACCCCGCGATCATCCGCAACTTCTGCATCATCGCGCACATCGACCACGGCAAGTCGACGCTCGCGGACCGGATGCTGCAGTTGACCGGCGTGGTCGAGGAGCGCCAGATGCGCGCCCAGTACCTCGACCGGATGGACATCGAACGCGAGCGCGGCATCACGATCAAGAGCCAGGCGGTGCGGCTGCCGTGGACGTCCGGCGGCGTCGACCACGTCCTCAACCTGATCGACACGCCGGGGCACGTGGACTTCTCCTACGAGGTGTCGCGGTCGCTGGCGGCCTGCGAGGGCGCCGTCCTGCTGGTGGACGCGGCGCAGGGCATCGAGGCGCAGACGCTGGCCAACCTGTACCTGGCCCTGGAGGCCGACCTCCACCTGATCCCCGTCCTCAACAAGATCGACCTGCCGGCGGCGCAGCCGGACAAGTACGCCGAGGAGCTGGCCGGGATCATCGGCTGCGAGCCCGGCGACGTGCTGCGGGTGTCCGGCAAGACGGGCGAGGGCGTCCGCGAGCTGCTCGACAAGATCGTCGAGGAGGTGCCGGCGCCGCAGGGCGACCCGGACGGCCCGGCCCGCGCGCTGATCTTCGACTCGGTGTACGACACCTACCGGGGCGTGGTGACCTACGTCCGGATCATTGACGGGCGTCTGTCGCGGCGCGAGAAGAGCCTGATGATGTCCACCGGCGCCGCGCACGAGACGCTGGAGGTCGGGGTGATCTCCCCCGAGCCGAAGCCGGTCCAGGGCCTCGGCGTCGGCGAGGTCGGATACCTGATCACCGGGGTGAAGGACGTCCGGCAGGCGCGGGTCGGCGACACCGTGACCGGCGCGTCCCGGCAGGCGCCCGAGGCGCTCGGCGGCTACCGCGACCCGAAGCCGATGGTGTTCTCCGGCCTTTACCCGGTGGACGGCGACCAGTACCCCGAGCTGCGGGACGCGCTCGACAAGCTGCGCCTCAACGACGCCGCGCTGGTCTACGAGCCGGAGACGTCGGCGGCGCTCGGGTTCGGCTTCCGATGCGGGTTCCTCGGGCTGCTGCACATGGAGATCGTCCGGGAGCGGCTGGAGCGCGAGTTCGACCTGTCGCTGATCTCGACCGCGCCGAACGTGGTGTACCGGGTGGTCATGGAGGACGGGACGGAGCACACCGTCACCAACCCCAGCGAGTTCCCCGAGGGCAAGATCGGGAACGTTTACGAGCCGGTGGTGAAGGCGACGCTGCTGACCCCGTCGGAGCACATCGGCGCGATCATGGAGCTGTGCCAGGGCCGCCGCGGCGCGCTGCTCGGCATGGACTACCTGTCGGAGGACCGCGTCGAGATCCGCTACACGCTGCCCCTCGCCGAGATCATCTTCGACTTCTTCGACCAGCTGAAGTCGCGCACCCGCGGGTACGCGTCGCTGGACTACGAGCCGAGCGGCGAGTTGGAGGCCGACCTGGTCAAGGTCGACATCCTGCTCCAGGGCGAGTCGGTGGACGCGTTCAGCCAGATCGTCCACCGTGACAAGTCCCGCGAGTACGGGCTGATGATGACGTCCAAGCTCAAGGAACTGATCCCGCGCCAGCAGTACGAGGTGCCGATCCAGGCCGCGATCGGCGCGCGGATCATCGCGCGGGAGAACATCCGCGCCATCCGCAAGGACGTCCTCGCCAAGTGCTACGGCGGCGACATCTCCCGGAAGCGCAAGCTGCTGGAGAAGCAGAAGGAGGGCAAGAAGCGGATGAAGACCATCGGGCGGGTCGACGTTCCGCAGGAGGCCTTCGTCGCGGCGCTGTCCACCGGCGGCGAACCCGCCGACAAGGGCAAGAAGTAGCCGCCCGCTCCAGGCACGTCCGCCGTCGGTGCGGTTACTTCTTCAGCAGCGGCCAGGCGACCACGGCCGGAACGCGCCGGAACTCGCCCCGGTTGGCGGCCCGTCCGGCGTAGACGAGGAAGAACATCACGACGGCCGTGAAGAGCAGCGGCACCCAGATGAGCACGTCGACGGCCAGCGACAGCAACCCGCCGACGATCCAGACGGCGATGGCCGCGAGTGCCATGTTGAGGCCTTGGACCGCGTGCTTGCGCACGAACGGCGTACGGGCCTTGCCGAGGTAGACCACGGCCGGTGCGATCGCACCGACGAGGAACTGCCCCACGTAAGCCATGAGCGACCATGTGCGCTCGTCATTGCTGACCGGACCCTGCTGTCCGAACTGCTGCCCGAACTGCTGCTCGGGCATCTGGACGGTGCCCCCGCCCTGGGGCTGCGGCGGCTGCTGCCAGCCCATCCCACCGGGCTGCTGCTGCGGCGGCGGAGGCTGCTGCGGCTGCTGCCACATGCTTCCAGGTTGCTGCCAGGGGGCCTGCTGCTGACCGGGCTGCTGCCCTGGGCCGGGCGACGGGGGAGGCCCGTAGGCCATGGCGGAAATCCTCTCCTGGTTCGCTACGCGAGCTATGGGCCGCGCGCTATGGACAAAGTGTATGACTCCTAGGACGCTCCCGGAGTTCGCATTGGTTCCGCTTCGCCCTGACCGTGGCCGTTTCACGCCACGGACCTCGGGTCAGGACCGGACGCCCGACCGGGGCACGGCACGAGAAATGCGAGACTGAGACCGTGCCTTCGACGCTTCCTGATGGTGATCCCGTGCCGATGGACGGTGCCCTGCCCGGTACCGCCCTGGACGGGTTGGGGTCGAGGCCGTTCGCGTTCTACGTTCACGTGCCGTTCTGTGTGACGCGCTGCGGTTACTGCGATTTCAACACGTACACGGCGACGGAGCTCGGTCCGGGGGCGAGCCGCGATTCCTACGCGGACACCGCCGTCGCGGAGGTGCGGATGGCCCGGCGGGTGCTCGGCGACGTGGACCTGCCCGTGGAGACGGTCTTCGTGGGCGGCGGCACGCCGACGCTGCTGTCGACCGACGATCTGGGACGCGTCCTGGACGTGATCGACAAGGAGTTCGGGCTCGTACCGGGCGCGGAGGTCACGACGGAGGCCAACCCCGAATCGGTCGACGAGGCCTATGTGAACCGGCTACGGGAAGCCGGGTTCACGCGCGTCTCGTACGGCATGCAGAGCGCCCGCGAGCATGTGCTGGCCGTCCTGGAACGCACCCATACACCCGGGCGTGTCCCGCAGGTGGTGGAGTGGACGCGCGAGGCGGGTTTCGAGCACGTCAACCTCGACCTCATCTACGGCACGCCGGGGGAGACCGACGACGACTGGCGGGCGTCCGTGGAGGCGGCCCTGACGGCCGAGCCCGACCACGTGTCGGCGTACGCGCTGATCGTCGAGGACGGCACCCGGCTGGCGGCGCAGGTCCGGCGGGGCGAACTCGCGGCGCCCGACGACGACGCCATGGCCGACCGCTACCTGGTCGCGGACGCGCTGCTGTCCGCGCACGGCCTGCACTGGTACGAGATCTCCAACTGGGCCGCCGACCCGCGCGCCGCCTGCCGCCACAACCTGCTGTACTGGACGGGCGCCGACTGGTGGGGCGTCGGGCCGGGCGCGCACAGCCATGTCGGCGGCACCCGCTGGTGGAACGTCAAACACCCCGCCGCGTACGCCGCGCGCCTCGCCGAGGGGGCGAGCCCCGCGCACGCCAGGGAGGTCCTGGGCGAGGACGACCGGCGCGTCGAGCGCGTCATGCTCGAACTGCGGCTCGCCGAGGGCTGCCCCATGGACCTCCTGGACGACAAGGCCGTCCGCCGCGCGATCGACGACGGCCTGATCGAGGCCGCCCGCTACGAGCGGGGCCGTGCGGTGCTCACGCTGCGGGGACGGCTCCTGGCCGACGCGGTCGTCCGGGATCTGGTCTAGGGGACCGTGACGAAGTCGATGAGTTCCTCGACCCGGCCGAGGAGGGCGGGTTCCAGGTCCGTGTAGCTGTTGACGCGGCTCAGAATGCGTTTCCACGCGGCTCCGGTGTCGTCGCCCCAGCCGAGTTCGGCGAGGACGCCCTCCTTCCACGGGACGCCACGGGGAACGCGGGGCCAGGCGCGGATGCCGACGGACGCGGGCTTGACCGCCTCCCAGATGTCGATGAACGGGTGTCCGGTGACCAGGACGTGCGGTGACGAGACCCGCGCGGCGATCCGGGACTCCTTGGAGCCGTCCACGAGATGGTCGACGAGGACGCCGAGGCGGCGGTCCTCGTCCGGGCCGAACTCGTCGACGATCGCGGGCAGGTCGTCCACGCCTTCGAGGTACTCCACGACGACGCCCTCGACCCGCAGGTCGTGGCCCCAGATCTTCTCGACCAGCTCCGCGTCGTGGACGCCCTCCACGTAGATGCGGCTCTCCTTGGCGACCCGCGCCCGCAACCCCTGGACGGCGATGGACCCGGACGCCGAACGCGCGGGCCCCCGGGGCGCGGCGCTCGGCCGGACGAGCGTGACGGGCTTGCCGTCGATGAGGAACCCGGACGCGGTCAGCGGGAACACGCGCCGCTTGCCGAACCGGTCCTCCAGGGTGACGCCGACCTTGTCGCAGCCGACGACGGCGCCGCAGAAGCCGCTGTCGGGATCTTCGACGACGAGGCCGGGTTCGGCCGGGACCTCGGGGATCCGTCCCTTGCGAGGCCTGCGCCAGTCACCGGCCAGCACGTCGTTTCCGTAGTCCTTACTCCGCACGGGTCCGCACATTAATCCGCCCGGACGCCCGCGGGACGTCGCCCCTCGTCGTCTCGGCGTGGCGCGTCCGACCGCGGAATGGTTTCGAGGGGAATGGGAGGGTGTGTCCGGAACATATAGGATCGCGCAGCCGTACCGGGGAGGGCGCGGGCCCTCCAAGGTGCGGCCTCAGGGCCGTACACTTGGCACTCGGGAGTAAGGAGTGCCAGCGGCGTGGAACCGCGCCGGGGGCGCCGCCCGCGCCGCCCGAACGGGCCCGGCGGGACGAAGGAGGTGAACGGGTGCTGGACGACCGGAAACTCGCGGTGCTGCGCGCCATCGTGGAGGACTACGTCTCCACCAACGAGCCGGTGGGCTCCAAGGCCTTGACCGACCGGCACAACCTCGGCGTTTCCCCGGCCACCATCCGCAACGACATGGCGGTGCTGGAGGAGCAGGGGTACATCACCCAGCCGCACACCAGCGCCGGACGGGTTCCCACCGACAAGGGCTACCGGCTGTTCGTCGACCGGCTGTCCACGATCAAGCCGCTGTCGGTCGCCGAGCGGCGCGCGATCGAGACGTTCCTGTCCGGCGCCTACGATCTCGACGACGTCGTCGGCCGGACGGTCCGGCTCCTCGCGCAGCTCACGAGGCAGGTCGCCGTCGTGCAGTACCCGTCGCTGACCCGCTCGTCGGTGCGGCACGTCGAGCTGGTGCCGGTCGCCGAGGGGCGGCTGCTGCTCGTCCTCATCACCAACACGGGTCGGGTGGAGCAACGCGTCATCGAGACGGGCGGCGACGTCTCGGAGGAGTCGATCGGGCACCTGCGGGCGCTGCTCAACACCTGCCTGGACGGCCTCGGCCTCGGCGACGTGCCGACGGCGGTCGCCGACCTGCCGGAGAAGGTCAGCCGGGACGACCGGCCGCTCGCCGCGGCGGTGCTGTCGGTGCTGCTGGAGACCCTCGTCGAGAAACACGAGGAGAAGATCGTCTTCGCGGGCGCGGCGAACCTCGCCGCGGTGGACTTCTCCCAGAGCCTCCGAGAGGTGCTCGTGGCCCTCGAAGAGCAGGTGGTGTTGATGCGGCTGCTCGGCGAGACCGGCGACTCCTCTAAAGTGACGGTGCGGATCGGGACCGAGAATCCCGATGCGGGACTCCGATCGACCTCGGTCGTCGCCGCCGACTACGGCGTCGGTGACCTCACCTTGGCCCGGCTGGGAGTGCTCGGGCCTACACGCATGGATTACCCCAGCACGATGGGAGCGGTACGGGCAGTGGCACGCTACGTGGGACAGATCCTGGCGGGGTCGTAAGTGGCCAACGACTACTACGCGACACTGGGCGTCCGGCGGGACGCCAGCCCCGACGAGGTCAAGAAGGCCTACCGGCGGCTCGCGCGGGAACTCCACCCGGACGTCAACCCGGATCCGGAGACCCAGGACAGGTTCAAGGAGATCACCCAGGCGTACGAGGTGCTCTCCGACCCGAAGAAGCGCGAGATGTACGACCTCGGCGCGGACCCGTTCGCGCCCGGCGGCGGCGCGGGCGCCGGCGGCTTCGGAGGCGCCGGGTTCCCGTTCAGCGACATCATGGACGCGTTCTTCGGCACGGCGACGTCCCGGGGCCCGCGGTCCCGGGCGCGGCGCGGCCGGAACGCGACCCTGCGGGTGGAACTCGACCTCGCGGAGACCGCGTTCGGCACGACCCGCGAGTTGTCCATCGACACCGCGGTCGTCTGCACCGGCTGCGAGGGGTCGGGCTGCGCGCCCGGCACCCACCCGGAGACGTGCGAGACCTGCCGCGGGCGCGGCGAGGTGCAGCAGGTGCAGCGCTCGTTCCTCGGCCAGGTCATGACGGCGCGGCCGTGCCCGGCGTGCGGCGGCTTCGGCTCGGTGATCCGCAACCCGTGCACCGAGTGCTCCGGCGACGGCCGGGTCCGCACCCGCCGGACCGTCAAGGTCAAGATCCCGGCGGGCGTGGAGAACGGCATCCACATCCAGCTCGCCGGGGAGGGCGAGGTCGGTCCCGGCGGCGGCCCGCCAGGCGACCTGTTCCTGGAGATCGTGGAGAAGGCGCACCCGATCTTCGAGCGGGAGGGCGACGACCTGCACTGCACGGTCGAGATCCCGATGACGGCGGCGGCGCTCGGCACCAGCGTCACCATCGAGACCCTGGACGCGACCGAGAGCGTCGACATCAAGCCCGGCACCCAGTCCGGGCAGGTCATCACGCTGTACAACCGCGGCGTCCGGCACCTCAACGAGAGCGGGCGCGGCGACCTGATGATCCATGTGAACGTGGAGACGCCGAACCGGCTCGACGAGGAGCAGGAGGAACTGCTGCGGCGGCTCGCCACGCTGCGCGGCGAGGAACGCCCGCCCGGCAAGTTCGCGCCGGGTCAACGCGGCATGTTCTCCCGTCTCAAGGACGTCTTCAACCAGCACTGAAGAGCTGCGGCGGAGGCCTACCGGGAAGGTCTCCGCGGCACCTCGGAACACGGCGACTAGGGAACCGAACGGGGGAACCACATGAGCCCGCCGGTGTTCCTCGCCGGCGCCGACGCGCTGGAGGCCGGCAGCGTCGTCCTCGACGGCCCCGAGGGTCGGCACGCCGCGACCGTGCGGCGGCTGCGGCCCGGTGAGCGCGTCGACCTGACCGACGGCGCGGGCCTGCTCGCCGAATGCGTCGTCACCGCCGCCGTCACCGCCAAGGGCGGCGCGTCCCTGACCTTGGACGTACTGGCCCGGCACCGGACGCCGCCGCCGTCCCCGCGCGTCGTGGTCGTCCAGGCCCTTCCGAAGGGCGACCGGGGCGAGCTGGCCGTCGAGACCATGACCGAGGTCGGGGTGGACGAGATCGTCCCCTGGTCGGCGGCGCGGTGCGTCACGCGGTGGCGCCCGGACCGCCGCGACAAGGCGTTGGCCCGCTGGCGCGACGCGGCCCGCGAGGCCGGGAAACAGGCCCGGCGCAGCCGCCTGCCCGAGGTCGCCGCGCCGGCGTCCACCGACGACGTGGCCGGCCGGATCGCCGCCGCGTCCCTGGCGATCGTCCTGCACGAGGAGGCGGACGCGCCGCTCAGCGCCGTGCGACCGCCCGCGGACGGCGACATCGTGGTCGTGGTCGGCCCCGAGGGCGGGATCACCGACGAGGAACTGGCCCGTTTCACCGAGGCGGGCGGAAGGCCCACCCGGCTCGGGCCGACCGTGCTGCGCACGTCGACGGCCGGGGTCGCGGCCGCCGCGGTCCTGCTGGCCGCCACCGGCCGCTGGTGACAGGCCGCTTCTACCGGGCCGTCGTCGGCGACCGGCCACCCGTGCCGACGAGGAGTTCGGCGGCACGATCAGCCGGCTCGGGCGTCTACCTCGGCGACCTCACGACGGCGCCGCACTCGTCACCGCGCCGCGGGCGGTCCTGTTCCGAACCGGCGCCTCCCGATCGGCGTTGAAACGGTCCTGCCAGGGGAGGCGGGTCGACGAGACGCTGGGAACGGGTTCTGGCGTCGTGGCCGTCCGGCCGACCGGGCGTCCGTCAGGGGCCGCCGCCCGCGGGGGCGCCGTCCTCACCGTTGGAGGTCCGGGGCTCCTCGCTGGTCGTGGACGGCGTCGGCTGCTCCGTGGGGTCGCCCGGGTTGGACGGCGTGGGCGTGGTCGGCGACGGTGACGTGGTCGGCGTCTGCGACGGGGACCGGCTCGGGCAGGGCGTGACCGGCGGCGCGACCGCGGACTGCGTTCCCGGCGTCGCGGCGGGCGTCGGCGTGCCCACCGGCGGGATGCGGCAGGCCGACATTCCCGGCGAGGCGGTCGAACTCGGTGTCTGCGAGGCGCTCGGCGCGTCGGCCCCGCTGATGCCCGGGGACGGCGGGGCGGGGAACTGCGGGTCGCCCTCGGTCGAGGCGTGCTCTCCTTCGGCGGCGTCGCGTCCCTCGTCGGCGGGTCCGTTGCTGCCGACGGACTGCTGGATGAGGTCGATGGTCTGCGGGGCGGTGACGCCCAACCCGGCGATCACCATGGCGGCCGCCACGGCGAGGACGGGACGCGCCCAGTTGACGGTCAACCGGTCGAAGTTCACCCCGTAGCGGGCGAGGCCGAACCGTCCGAGACCGAACCGGCGGCCGTGGCCGTCGGCGATGCGGGCCCGGATGCGCTCCAGGCCGTCGCCCACGGGGGTGACCGTCTCCGCCTCCGCGTGCAGGGCGCGGCGGAGGATCTCGCCGTGCTCGTCGTCGGGGTCGGTGGTCATGAGAACTGCTCCAGGACGTTGCGTAGCGCGGTCATTCCGCGCGCCGTGTGGCTCTTCACGGCGCCGCGGGAGATGCCCATCGCGTTGGCGATCTCCGCTTCGGACAGGTCGGCGTAGTAGCGCAGGACGAGCGCCTCCCGCTGGCGCGCGGGCAGCCGGGACAGCGCGTCGATCACCGCCGAGCGCTCCAGCTCCCCGATGGCCCCGGCCTCCGCGCTCGGCGCGTCCGGCAGGCCCTTCGGGGCGTACTTCTCGACGACGGCGCGGTGCCGGAGCACCGAACGCGACCGGTTCACCACCGACTGCCGCAGGTAGGACAGGGCCTTGTCCGGGTCGCGCAGGCGGCGCCAGCCGCCGTGCATCGCGACGAACGCGTCCTGGACGACCTCCTCGGCCGTCCCGGCGTCCCGGACGAGCATGGCCGCCAGCCGGACCAGCGACCGGTAGTTGGCGCTGTAGAGCGCGGTCACCGCTTGGTCGGCGTCCCAGGCGACGGCCACCGCGCCCGCCGTGCCCCTGGCCACGAGGGTCTCGGTCACGTCAGTGGGACGCGTACCCTCGTCGTTCGGTTTACGAAAGGGCATGTCCTGGTTTGCCTCGGTCACCTATCCGCCGCCTTTGCCGTCCCCCGGCCGTCCATTCGGACGCTCCTTCGGAGCGGCGTGGATGTCGGCGCGTCCGGCACGCCAGGGCACACCGAAATGCCTTGCGAACCGGGGAGCACGCCTGAGGTGACAACCTTAACCACTGGGCGGTCGGGATGCCGCCCGGAAGCGAAGGTTGATCGGCGACGGACCTCGGCCGGTCCGGGGCGCCGCGAGCCGTTCCCGCGCGGAGTCTCGGTAGGATCTCCGGGCGGTCGCGGCCGCCTGTGAGGGGAGACAGATGACCGACTGCCTGTTCTGCAAGATCGTTTCCGGGGACGTGCCCGCCACGATCGTCCGGGAGTCGGCGGGTGCGGTGGCGTTCCGCGACATCAACCCGCAGGCGCCCACGCATGTGCTGGTCATCCCGAGGGACCACCATCCGACCGTCGGTGAGCTGGCCGCGTCCGACGCCGAGCTTCTCGCCGAGCTGGTGCGCGAGGCCCACGGGGTCGCGGTCGACGAGGGCGTCGCCGAGACCGGCTACCGGGTCGTGTTCAACACCGGCGCCCAGGCGGGCCAGACCGTGTTCCACGTCCACGCGCACGTGCTCGGCGGCCGTGGCCTCAACTGGCCTCCCGGCTGAAACACGGGCCCCGCCCTCCGTGGATCCGCACGCGAGAAATGCGGCGGCGTCGTGTCGGGGTCGGCCAGTACGATGGAACCGGTACACCTGGACACCCGGAGCAGACAGAAGGCAGGTCAGAGAGGCCGCAAGGCCGGGCTGATGGTCGAATCAACTCACACGAGGTCCACCCCCACCTCCACCCAGACGGGGCGCGGCGACCGGGGAGACTCGCACTCCCAGATCAAGATCGTGGTGCCGGACGACCATTCGATGGTGAGCCTGCTCGGCTCCCGGGACGAGCTGCTCCACGCGATCGAGCGCGCGTTCGCCGACGGCATCGACATCCACGTCCGCGGCAACGAGATCACCGTGACCGGCCCCGAGACCGAGACCGACCTGGTCTCCCGGCTCTTCACCGAGATGTTCGAACTGCTGAAGGGCGGCACACAGCTCACCCCCGACGCCGTCGAGCGCAGCCTGGCGATGCTGCGCGGCGAGTCCGGTGAGCGGCCCGCCGAGGTCCTCACGCTGGACGTGCTGTCCAGCCGGGGCCGGACGATCCGCCCGAAGACCCTGAACCAGCGCCGCTACGTCGACGCGATCGACAAGCACACGATCGTGTTCGGCATCGGCCCCGCCGGCACCGGCAAGACGTATCTGGCGATGGCGAAGGCCGTCCGCGCGCTGCAGGACAAGCAGGTCAACCGGATCATCCTCACCCGTCCGGCCGTCGAGGCCGGGGAGCGGCTCGGGTTCCTGCCCGGAACGCTCTACGAGAAGATCGACCCGTATCTGCGGCCCCTGTACGACGCGCTGCACGACATGGTCGACCCCGACTCGATCCCCCGCCTGATGGCCGCCGGGACGATCGAGGTCGCGCCGCTGGCGTACATGCGGGGCCGGACGCTGAACGACTCGTTCATCATCCTGGACGAGGCGCAGAACACCTCGCCCGAGCAGATGAAGATGTTCCTGACGCGGCTCGGGTTCGGGTCGAAGGTCGTGGTCACCGGCGACGTCACCCAGGTCGACCTGCCGAACGGGCAGCTGAGCGGGCTGCGCGTCGTGCAGGACATCCTGGACGGCGTCCAGGACATCCACTTCTCCCGGCTGGACAGCCGCGACGTCGTGCGGCACAAGCTCGTCACCGACATCGTCGACGCCTACAACCGCTACGACGAGGCCCGCGTTCCGCAGATCAAGCAGGGCGCGGCCGACCGCGGCGGGTCCCGCAAGCGGAGGCGGTAGTGACCATCGAGGTGTTGAACGAGTCAGGTGTGCCCGTGGACGAGAAGGCCCTCGCGGGTCTGTCCCGGCACGTCCTGGACGGGATGCGCGTCCACCCGCTCGCGGAGCTGTCGGTGCTGCTGGTCGACGAGGCCGCGATGGCCAAGCTGCACGAGGAGTGGATGGACGAGCCCGGTCCCACCGACGTCCTGTCGTTCCCGATGGACGAGCTGCGCCCCGGGCACACGCCCGGTGGCGGCGACGAGGACGGCGAGGCCGATTCCGGGGTGCTCGGCGACGTCGTCCTGTGCCCGGCGGTCGCCGAGCGGCAGGCGCGGGAGGCGGGGCACAGCACCGGGGACGAGCTGGAGCTGCTGTGCGCGCACGGCATCCTGCACCTCCTCGGCTACGACCACGCCGAGCCGGAGGAGCATCGGGAGATGTTCGGCCTGCAGGCCGAGCTCCTGTCCTCCTGGCGGGAGAAACGCGGCGGTTGATGAGCACCGCGCAGGCGTGGCTGTCGGCCCTGGCGGTGGGGCTGGTCCTCATGGCGGGACTGCTGGCCGGCACCGAGGCGGCGCTCGCCCGCGTGTCCCGCGTCACCGTCGACGAGATCGTCCGGGAGGGGCGGCGCGGCGCGAAGCGGCTCGCCGAGGTCGTCGCCGACCCGGCCCGCTACGTGAACATGGTGCTGCTGCTGCGCATCGGCTGCGAACTGGTCGCCACCGTGATCGTCGCGGACCTGTGCATCTCCTGGCTGGACGAGACCTGGCGCGCCTACGTCACCGCCGCCGCGATCATGATCGTGGTCAGCTATGTCGTGATCGGCGTCGGGCCCCGCACGCTCGGCATCCAGCACGCCGACCGGATCGCGCTGACCGGCGCCGCCGTGATCCACCCGGTGACCCGGGTGTTCGGTCCGCTGCCGCGGCTGCTGATCCTGCTCGGCAACGCCCTCACCCCCGGCAAGGGGTTCCGGGAGGGCCCGTTCGCGTCCGAGGCGGAGCTGCGCGACCTGGTCGACCTCGCCGAGCAGCGCAGCCTGATCGAACCGGTCGAGCGGGAGATGATCCACTCGGTGTTCGAGCTGGGCGACACCCTCGTCCGCGAGGTGATGGTGCCGCGCACCGACATCGTGTTCGTCGAACGCGGCAAGACGCTGCGGCAGGCGATGTCGCTGGCGCTGCGCAGCGGCTTCTCCCGCATCCCCGTCGTCGGCGAGAACGAGGACGACGTCGTCGGCATCGCCTACCTCAAGGACGTCGTCCGCCGCAGCCAGGAGCACCGTGAGGGCGAGTCGGTGGAGACCGTCGACTCCGTGATGCGGCCCGCCACCTACGTGCCCGACTCCAAGCCGATCGACGAGCTGCTCCGCGAGATGCAGGCCCGCCGCATCCACCTGGCGATCGTCATCGACGAGTACGGCGGCACCGCGGGCCTCGTCACCATCGAGGACATCCTGGAGGAGATCGTCGGTGAGATCACCGACGAGTACGACCGGGAGACCCCGCCGGTCACCTGGCTGCGCGACGGCGCCGCCCGCGTCACCGCCCGCCTGCCCGTCGAGGACCTCGCCGAACTGTTCGACGTCGAGCTGGACGTCGAGGAGGTCGAGACCGTCGGCGGCCTGCTCGCCCACGCCCTCGGCCGCGTCCCGATCGAAGGCTCCACCGCCGAGATCACGACCGGCGAGGACGGGCCCGTCCTGTCCCTGAAGGCCGAGACCATAGCGGGCCGCCGCAACCGAGTGGGCACCGTGTTGGTCCGGGTGGGCGACCCCCCGGGCCCCCCGTCGCGAGCCGGTCGATCCTCGCGCCACGGCTCGGGTTCGTCGTGACCGTGCGGCAGGCGACGTGGCGCTGCGGCCGCACGACCCGTGAGGTCGGCTGAGGCTTCGTCCGAGTCGGGGGCGGCGCTGGTCAGTCGAGCGTTGTGCGGAGGGTGCCGTTGGGGGCCGCGACGAGGATGGGGGCCTTGGGGCCCAGGTCGCGGACGGTGGTGATGTCGGGGGGCTGCGCGGTGTCCGCGGTGGTGACGAGGGCGGCGGCCTCCAGGCTTTCGGCGCCGCTGGACACGGCCATCGCGACGGCCACCTGGAGGGCGGAGAGTTTGAGGGACGGCAGGTCGACGCTCGTCGCCGCGTAGGTGCGGCCCGTCTGGTCGCGGACGGCGGCGCCCTCGGCGGCGCCCGTCCGGGCCCGCGCGGACCGGGCCAGGGTGATGATCTTCGCGTCCTCGGGGTTCAACTCGTTCACATCCCAAGCGTACGGGCAGGCGCTCGCAAGTGAGCGGCAAGTGAACCGCATGGTCGTCCGGCGATGCTCGGGAGTGTTGGACCCCGTGGAGATGAACTGATGTTCCGTTCGCTTCACGACACGGGGAAGGTCGACCGGACGGGGGCGGCGGCGTACGGGGGTCGGGGGATACGCCGACGCGCCGCCGAGTGGTCGGTGATCTTCACGGGGTCCATGGCGAAGCCCGCTGTGCGGGTCGGAGCCGGCACGGGATCCCGGTCGTCGAGACCAGGGGGTTCAGGACCGGGTCCGGTCGTCGTGATCGTCCGGCCGTCGGCGGTAAGGGGGCTCGCCGGCCGTCCGGGTGACCCCGTCGCGACGACCGGCCCGTCCCCGCGACGGTCGCCGTGTGCGGGGTGACCTGGCCGTTGGTGGCCGAGCGGGTTTCGGCCCGGTGCTGATCATGGTCAGGCCGGAAATCCGGGCGCGCCGAAAAAGAGGGCTTTGATCCACACGGTCTGCCATGTGCCGGTTAGTCTGGCGGCAAATGTCGACCGTGGTACGCGTGCTCGGGGCCTTCGGCGCCGAGGTGGCGGGCGCTCCCGCCGACCTCGGTGGCCCTCGCCAGCGCTCGGTTCTGGCCCGCCTCGTCGCCGCGCGGGGTCAGATGGTCCCCGCCGACCGGCTCGTCGAGGACCTCTGGCCGGGGACGGCTCCGCTCCGCGCCGCCGCGGGCCTCCAGTCCTTCGTGTCGCATCTGCGCCGTGCGCTGGAGCCGGACCGTCCGCCCCGCACCCCCGCGATGGTCCTCGTGACCGAGCCGCCGGGGTACGCGCTACGGCTGCCGGACGGCAACGTCGACGCGTGGCGGTTCGACGCGCTCATCGACGAGGCCGCCGAGCTGCTGGACGCGGAACCCGCGCAGGCGCGCCGCCGCGCGGAGCGGGCGCTCGACGAATGGCGCGGGCCCGCCTACGCGGAGTTCGCCGACCTGCCGTGGGCCGCGGCCGAGGCCGCCCGGCTGGACGAACGCCGCCGCATCGCCGTGGAGATGCGCGCCGAGGCGATCCTCAAGGAAAGGCCCCATCGGCGCGCGTCCGCCGCCGAGGCGGTCCCCGACCTGGAGGCGCACACCGCCGCCAACCCGCTGCGGGAGGAGGCGTGGCGGCTGCTGGCCCTCGCCCTCTACCGTGCCGGGCGCCAGGGCGACGCGCTCGCCGCGCTGCGCCGAGCCCGCGCGACGCTGACCGAGGAACTCGGCATCGACCCCGGGCCCGCGCTGCGCCGCCTCGAAACCGACATCCTGGCTCAGTCGCCCGCGCTGGGGGAGCTCGATCGCGTCGAGGAGCCGGTGCGGTTGCGCCCGTTCCTCCGACCGGTGCCCGAACCCGTCGACCCGCCCGACGCCGTGTTCGTCGGGCGGGTCCCGGAACTGGCGCGGCTGGAGGACGCGGCCCGCGCCGCGGTCACCGGACGGGGCGGCCTCGTCCTCATCGCCGCCGACGCGGGCATGGGCAAGACCGCCCTCGCCGAGCGGTTCGCCCGGGGCCTCGCCGGACGGAACTGGACGTGCGCGTGGGGCCGCGCCTCGGAGACCGGCTGGGCACCGGCCGCCTGGCCGTGGGCCGAGCTGCTGCGCGAACTCACCGCCGCCGCGCCGCCCGAGCCCGGCCTCGCCGCGCGGCTCGGGCCGCTACTGGACGACGCCGTCACCGGACGCGTCGACGAGGACGCCACCACCGGACGGTTCCGGCTGCACCTCGCGGTGGGCGACTACCTCACCGGCCTCGCCGACACCGCGCCGCTTCTCCTCGTCCTGGACGACCTGCACTGGGCGGACGACGAGACCCTCGCGCTGCTCGTCCGGCTCGCCGAGCGGCTCCGGGACCGTCCCGTCCTGCTGGTGGCCACGTTCCGGCAGACCGAGGTCCCCGAACGGCTCGCCACGGCGCTGGCCGCGCTCGCCCGGCACGAGCCGGTCCGCATCGATCTGGGCGGGCTGTCGGTGCCGGAGGTCGCCGTGCTGGTACGCGGTCACTGCGCCGCCGACGTGGACGACGCGGACCTGTCCTTCATCGCCGAACGGACCGGCGGCAACCCGTTCTTCACCCGGGAGACGGCACGGCTCCTCGACGCCGAGGGGCTGCACGCCGCCGTCCGCCGGGTGCCCGCGGGTGTCGGGGACGTGCTGCGCCGCCGGATCGCCCGGTTACCGGACTCCGCGCAGGCCGTCCTGCGGGACGCCGCCGTCGTCGGCCGGGACGCCGACCTGCGCGTCCTCGTCGAACTGGCCGGAGACGAGGACTTCGTCATCGACGCCGTCGAGGCCGGACTCGCGGGGGGCCTGGTCACCGAACCCGGACCCGGCCAGATGCGGTTCACGCACGCCCTCGTCCGCGACACGCTCTACGACGGGATCTCCCAGGCCCGCCGGACCCGCCTGCACGGACGGGTCGCCGAAGCGCTCGAACGGCACGCTCCGGAAGAGGTCGCCGCGATCGCGCACCACTACCTGGAGTCGGGCGGGAACCCCGCGAAGGCCGTCCGGTACGCGCGGCGCGCCGCCGAGGCCGCCGAGGCCCGCTACGCCCACCGCACGGCCGCCGACCTCTGGATCCGTGTCGTGGAGACGCTGCGCGCGGAGGGGCCGGAGGCGATCGGCGACCGGCTGGCGGCGGAGGTGTCCGCGATCCGCGCCTGCGCGCTCGCCGGGAACATCATGGACGCGCGGGAGTGGCGGCTCGCCTCCATCGCCGACGCCCGCGCCTACGGCGACGTCCGGCTGCTCGCCCGGATCATCGCGAGCTTCGACGTTCCCACGCTGTGGACGGGTCGTGAGTACGGCCTCCTCGACGACGCCGTCGTCGACGCCGTCGAGGAGGCGCTCGCCCGCCTCCCGGACGACGAACCGGAACTGCGCGTCCGGCTGCTGACCGCCCTGGCGATCGAGCTGGAGGGCGAGCCGCACGACCGTGGGATGACCGTGTCCCGGGAGGCGGTCCGGGAGGCCCGCGCCCTCGGCGACCCCGAACTGATGGCCGTCGCGTTGAACGGCGCCTACACCAACGCCTACCGGACCGCGGACCACCTGGCGGAGCGGCGGCGGATCGCCGCCGAGATCCTCGACATCGCCACCGAGCACGACCTGGGCGTCTACCGCGTCCTCGCCCACCTGCAGATGCAGCAGACGTCGGTCGCCTCGCTCGACAAGGCCGCCGCGCACCGGCATCTGAGAGAGGGAGCGCTGCTCGCCGAGGAGTACGGCCTGCCCCTGCTGGCCGCGATCGCCCGCTGGGAGACGGGGTTGTTGCGCGCCTTCGGCGCCCCACCCGACGTGGCGGAGCGCGAGTACGCGCGGCTGGGCGAGAACAGGGGCAAGATCCAGATCTGGTCCAGCGAGCACAGCATGACGCTGCTCGGCACGTTCTGCCTGCGGCTCCTCCAGGGGCGGGCCGGGGAGATGGTCGAGAAGACCGCCTGGCTGCGCCAACGCTGGGCGCACGTCGGGGGCACCGCCGACGTGCACGCGCTCGCGCTCATCGGCTGCGGCCGCCTCGCGGAGGCCAGAAAGATCGCCGCCGCGGCCGAACCGCTCCGTCCCGACTACTTCTTCGACCTGAACATGCCGCTGCGCGGCATGCGCGCCATGGCGCTCGGCGACCGCGACCTGGCCGCGGAGGCGTACACGGCGTTGCTCCCGTACGCGGGCCAGGTCAGCGGCGGCGCCACCGCCGGAGCCACGCTGGGCCCGGTCGCGCAGATCCTCGGTGACCTCGCCCGGTTCCTCGAACGTCCCACCGAGGTCGCCGCCGCCCACTACCGCCAGGCCGTCGACGTGGCGACACGCCTCGGCGCCCCGCACTGGACCGATACGGCGAAGGCGGCCCTCGACCGTCTCGGCAGTCCCGCCGCCTGACGCCGGATGGCGGGAGCCCGCCCGCGGTGGGCGACAATGAAGGGGTGACGGCTCTGGGAGAAGGGGCGCCCGAGGGTTTCCGGGCGGGGTTCGCGTGCTTCATCGGTCGGCCGAACGTCGGCAAGTCGACCCTGATGAACGCCCTGGTGGGGACCAAGGTGGCGATCACCAGCAGCCGCCCGCAGACGACGCGGCGGGCCATCCGGGGGATCGTGCACCGTCCGGACGCGCAGCTCGTCGTCGTCGACACCCCGGGCCTGCACCGGCCGCGGACGCTGCTCGGGGAACGGCTCGACAGCCTCGTCCGGTCCACGTTGACCGAGGTGGACGCGATCGGCTTCTGCGTGCCCGCCGACCAGCCCGTCGGCCCCGGCGACCGGTACATCGCGCGGGAACTGGCGTCGGTGCGCAAGACACCGGTCGTCGCGATCGTGACCAAGACCGACCTCGTCGAGCCCGAGCGGGTGGCCGAGCAGCTCCTCGCCGTCGGGCGGCTCGGCGAGTTCGCCGACATCGTGCCGTGCTCCGCCGAGCGCGGCTTCCAGGTCGACCTGGTCGGCGACCTGCTGATCTCCCACCTCCCGGACGGCATGCCGCTGTACCCGGAGGGCGACCTCACCGACGAGCCCGAGCAGGTCCTCATCGCCGAGCTGATCCGGGAGGCGGCGCTGGAGGGCGTGCGGGACGAGCTGCCCCACTCCATCGCCGTGGTCGTGGACGAGATGACGCCCCGCGAGGGACGCGACGACCTCATCGACGTCTACGCGCACCTGTTCGTGGAACGTCCCAGCCAGAAGGGCATCATCATCGGGCACAAGGGCGCCCGGTTGCGGGAGGTCGGAGCGGCCGCCCGGCGGCAGATCGAGGCGCTGCTCGGCAGCAAGGTGTTCCTCGACCTGCGCGTCAGCGTCCTCAAGGACTGGCAGCGCGACCCCAAGCAGCTACGGCGGCTCGGGTTCTACGACTGACCCTGCTTGGGTTCGTCCGTCGGCGGTTGTTCCGTGGCGGGGTAGTACCGCGGGTCGGTGTAGTACTGCTGGTCCACGTAGTACTGCTGTTCGGTGTACCGCGGGTCGAACCGGTCCGGTCGGGGGCGGGATTTCGAGACCCGTTCGCTGATGGGACGGGCCAGGCTGAAACCGATGACCATCAGCGACGCTATGACCGCGAGATACCAGCCGTAGCGGACGGTGATCTGGTAGCCGACGTCCAGGCCGGTGCGCGGCAGGTCGTCGCGGACGTCGCCGAGCCGGAGCACGAACAGGCCGCAGACCAGCAGGGCGAGCGTGCCGGGGATCGCGGCCAGCCCGCCGATCCGCGGGTCCCGTCCGGCCAGGTCGCCGCAGGCCAGCGCGATCGCGACTACCCCCAGCACCGGGACGGCGAGGACCAGGTCGTCGGCGTCGATGCCCGCCACGCTGCCGAGGTCGCGGCCGATCGGCCGGCCGAACAGCTCGACGATGATCTGCGCCCGCGCCCACGGCATGAACGCCGACACCAGCAGCGCCGAGGCCGCGACGATCATGGCGGCGATCCACGGCACGCCACGTCCCGGCGGCGTGACCTGGGGCGCGACGGGGGCCGTGTCCCCGGCGGGTGGCGGATAGCCGTCGACGGGAGGCAGGAAGGACGGTCGCGCCCGCGCCCGTCCCGCGTCGGAACCGAGGTCACCGGTCATGGACCCAGCGTAAGGGCACCACGCGCGTGAACCACGAAGGCCACGTCGCGCCGGGCGGTCGGTAGTTTGGAACGAGTCCGTTATGGGAGGAGAACCCCGGTGTTGCTCGTTTTCGGCCTGACGGCGGTGTTCCGTACGGTCAGCGAGGGCACGTTCCACTGCCCGCGGTGCGGGGGTGACCGCGCCTACCGCCGGCGTACCGGGCGCCGCTGGGTGTCGGTGTTCTTCGTCCCGGTGGTGCCGCTGTGGCGGCTCGGACCGTCGGTGGCGTGCCGGACGTGCCGCGCCCGGTTCCCCGTCTCGGTGCTGCGGACGCCCACCGCGCGGCACATGGCGGAGGCCCTCGCCGCGGGGATGCGGGCGGCCGCGGCGCTGGTCCTGCGCGCCGGAGACCCCGCCGACGCGGCGGCCCGCGCCCGCGCCGCCGAGACGGTCACCGGCTACGGCGAACCCGAGTACGGCCGGGACGACATCGACGCCGACCTCGCGCTGCGCCGGACGTTCCTGGAACGGGACGTCGCCACCGCCGGAACCCACCTCGGCGTGGAGGCCAAGGAATGGTTTCTCGCGCAGGCCGTCCGGATCGGCCTCGCGGGCGGGTCGCTCGACGAGGGCCGGCGGCGGGAACTGCACGCCATCGCGGACCTGCTCGGCATGTCCCCCGCCTACGCGCTCGGCGTGATCGTGACCACCGAGGGGGCGGCGCGCTGACCTGAGATCCGCCCTCGACGGCGGCGTGACCTGCCCGTCCTGCGACCGCGGTGCGTCTCACCATCCGGACGCCGCGTTACCGTGCCGCCGATGACATCTGTTAACTTGACGAGCGTGTTCCGTGAGCTGCTCCTCCTTAGCGGCCGCAGCGGGGGCCAGTAACAGGCCGGCTCCCTCGCTGCGGGACTGCGACGTGCACGTCGGCCGCGAGGTTCGAGCAGAAAGATATCCACGGATGTATCCGCAACAGCAGCCCTCTGGTATGCCCGTCCACCGCTACCGTCCGTTCACCCCGGTCAAACTCGCCGACCGCACCTGGCCGGACGCCGTCATCACCGAGGCGCCGCGCTGGTGCGCGGTCGACCTGCGCGACGGCAACCAGGCCCTGATCGACCCGATGGACGCCGACCGCAAACTGCGGATGTTCGAACTGCTCGTCCGGATGGGCTACAAGGAGATCGAGGTCGGTTTCCCGGCGGCCAGTCAGACCGACTTCGACTTCGTCCGGCAGATCATCGAGGAGGACCGCGTCCCCGACGACGTGGTGATCCAGGTGCTGACCCAGGCCCGTCCCGAGCTGATCGAGCGGACCTTCGAGTCGCTGCGCGGCGCCAAGCAGGCGATCGTCCACCTGTACAACTCCACCAGCACACTTCAACGCCGCGTCGTGTTCGGGCAGGACCGCGACGGCATCACCGCGATCGCCGTCGAGGGCGCCAAACTGTGCGCCAAGCTCGCCGAGGACATGGGCGACACGCGGATCTACTTCCAGTACTCGCCCGAGTCGTTCACCGGCACCGAGCTGGAGTACGCCGTCGAGGTCTGCAACGCCGTCAACGACGTGTGGCGGCCCACCCCCGACCGCAAGGTCATCGTGAACCTGCCCGCCACCGTCGAGATGGCCACCCCGAACGTCTACGCCGACCAGATCGAGTGGATGAACCGGAACCTGGCCTACCGCGACTCGGTGATCCTGTCCCTGCACCCGCACAACGACCGCGGCACCGCCGTCGCCGCCGCCGAGCTGGGGTACCTCGCGGGCGCCGACCGCATCGAGGGCTGCCTGTTCGGCAACGGCGAGCGCACCGGGAACGTGTGCCTGGTCACGCTGGGCCTGAACCTGTTCACCCAGGGCGTCGACCCGCAGATCGACTTCTCCGACATCGACGAGATCCGCCGCACGGTCGAGTACTGCAACCAGCTGCCCGTCCACGAACGGCACCCCTACGGCGGCGACCTGGTGTACACCGCGTTCTCCGGCTCCCACCAGGACGCCATCAACAAGGGCCTGGACCATCTGCTGCGCGACGCCGAGACGGCCGGTGTGCCGGTGGAGGAGTACCGCTGGGAGGTCCCGTACCTGCCGATCGACCCGCACGACGTCGGCCGGACGTACGAGGCCGTGATCCGCGTCAACAGCCAGTCAGGCAAGGGCGGCGTCGCCTACATCATGAAGACCGAGCACTCCCTGGAGCTGCCGCGCCGCCTCCAGATCGAGTTCTCCCGGGTCGTCCAGCGGCACACCGACGACGAGGGCGGCGAGGTCACCGCCGAGGTCATGTGGGACATCTTCCAAGACGAGTTCCTGACCGGCGGCCCCCGCGTCGGCCTGCTGGCCCACCGCACCACGTCGCGGGTGGACGAGAAGGACGCACTCAGCTGCGACATCCGCCTGGACGGTGAGATCCGCGAGATCGCGGGCGTCGGCAACGGCCCCGTCTCGGCGTTCGAGGACGCCCTCGCCACCGTCGGGATCGGCGTCCGGGTCCTGGACTACGCCGAGCACGCGCTGAGCGCCGGAGGCGACGCCCGCGCCGCCGCCTACGTCGAATGCGAGGTACGTTTCGGCGACGGCGACGGCACCACCGTGTGGGGCGTCGGCATCGACGGCAACATCGTCACCGCGTCCCTCAAGGCGATCCTGTCGGCCGTCAACCGCGTCGCCCGCACCCGAACGACCTGACCCACGCCCGACCCCCAGGGCCGCGAGCACCAACCCGCCCGCGGCCCTGCCTGGGGACTGGTCCGGATCGTCACGGTGTCGCCAGGCAGGCCTTTAGGTCTTGGCCGCATCGCCCGTGCCCGGATGACCTCGTCGGTGTACCGAGCCCTGCGGTCGCGTGCGACATCGCGTTCGCGGCGTTGCCTTCGGGGCTGGTCCGGATCGTCACGGTGTTGTCGGTCGTCTAGTCGGCCTTGGCCGCATGGCCCGTGCCCGGATGATCTCGTCGGTGTTTCGAGCCCTGGGGTCGCGTGCGACATCGCGTTCGCGGCGTTGCAGTTGGGGCTGGTCTGGATCGTCACGGCTGTTGTCGGGCGGTCTTGTCGGCCTTGGTCGCGGTGCATGGGCGCTCACGGCAGAAGCGCGGGGCCGAGTGCGTGGTCTGCGTGCCGTGGCTGTGGGCGGGGGCGGCCGCGAGCGGCGCGTAGGGGAGTGCCGCTCGCGGGCCGACGGGTGTTGGGCGCGGCCGTGGGTCAGGCGCGGCCGAGGACGTGGTGGACGAGTTCGCGCAACGGTCCGTGGAGCTGGGCCTCGCCGACGGTGGCGCGGTCGCCGTCGATGTCGATCTCGTACAGGAACTGGTCGGGAATTCGGCCCGGCGGCGGGATCGCCTTCAGGTCCACGCGGCCGACGAGTCGTGTCAGCATGGGATCGCTGGCGCTGTCGGACTCTGCGCGCCGCTCGATCCCCGCGAATCCCCCGCTGCGGACGACTGTCACTCTCACTGTGCTATCCGTTCGCCTCCATGGGGACACCTACCCCCGTCCAGGCCCGGCTCACCGCCTTCGTCTCGACTGAGCCCGTCCCGTACAGGCGGGTCGCGGAGCGAACCGTCGCGGCGGCGAACCCGGCGAAGTCGACATCGGTGGCCAGAGCACCGCCGGTGAGAGTGTCGTACCAGATCCGGCCCGCCTTCTCCCAGGCGTTGCCGCCGATCGCGGTTGCGGCGAGGTAGAAGGCGCGATTAGGGATGCCCGAATTGAGGTGGACTCCTCCATTGTCGCGGTAGGTCTCCACATAGTGGTCCATATGACCCGGCTGTGGGTCCTTGCCGAGGGCCGGGTCGTCGTAGGCGGTGCCGGGGTCTTTCAGCGAGCGGAGCGCGACGCCGTTGATGCCGGGAGCGAGCAGGCCCTCCCCGATGAGCCAGTCGGCCCGGTCGGCGGTGTGCCCGAGGTGCCACTGCTTGATGAGGGAGCCGAACACGTCCGAGACGGACTCGTTGAGGGCGCCGGACTGGCCGTAGTACTCCAGATTCGCGGTGTACTGCGTGATGCCGTGCGTGAGTTCGTGGCCGGTGACGTCGAGGGGGCCGGTGAACGCGGTGAAGACGATGCCGTCCCCGTCCCCGTACACCATCTGCTCGCCGTTCCAGAACGCGTTGCCGTAGCCGTCGCCGTAGTGGACGGTCGAGACCATCGGCAGGCCCGCGCCGTCGATCGAGTCGCGCCGGTACGCGGCCTCGAAGAAGTCGAAGGTGGCGCCGAGCCAGTCATAGGCCTGGTCGACGCTCTCGTCCCCGGTGGCGGGCGCTCCCTCGGCCCGGACCGTCCGGCCGGGCAGCCGCTCGCGGTGCTCCGCGTCGTTGATCGTCCGGTGGGGGACGAAGTCCTCGCTGGGGGAGGGGGCGATGGCGGGAGCGGTCCGGCGCTCGATGGCCTGCGCCGAGCTGAGGGCCAGGGTACGGCGGGCGCGGTCGCGCAGGGCCGGGTCGTCGGCGTCGCGGGCGAGGCGCTCAAGCATGTGCGGCGGCACGATGTGGCAGCTCATGCCACAACGCTGCCAGGCCGGCGGGGTTCCGGCCACGCCTTCTCCCAGGACGCCGCGGCCGAATCCGGTCACGATACGTGATCGTATTGCCACGCGGGGGAGGTGGCGGGGAGACTTGTGAAGATCATGGGGAGATGCCCCGGCTTGACGCCGGGGCATGGGGTGACGTGCGTCAGAATGAACGGGTGACCCTCTACCGCGACGAAGGCATCGTCCTGCGCACCCAGAAACTGGGCGAGGCCGACCGCATCGTGACGGTGCTGACCCGGCGCGGCGGCCGGATCCGCGCCGCGGCGAAAGGGGTCCGCAAGACCAGATCCCGGTTCGGGGCGCGCCTGGAACCGTTCACGCACGTGGACCTCCAACTGTACGAACGGCGCTCCCTCGACCTGATCACGCAGGCGGAGACGCTGCGCCCCTATGGGGAGGCGCTCGTCACCGACTATCCCCGGTACACCGCCGGCACGGCGATGCTGGAGACCGCGGAGAAACTCACCAGCGAGGAGGGCGAACCCGCGCTGCGGCAGTTCCTCCTCCTCGTCGGCGGGCTGCGCACGCTCGCCGAACGCGGCCACGACCCGCGGCTCGTCCTGGACGCGTTCCTGCTGCGCTCGCTGTCGGTCGCCGGATGGGCGCCCGCGCTCGACGAGTGCTGCCGTTGCGGCGACCGCGGCGGCCTGCGCGGGTTCGCCATCGCGGCGGGCGGCGCGGTCTGCGCGAACTGCCGGCAGCCGGGCGCCGCGACCCCCGCGCCCCCGACGTTCGCCCTGATGCTGGCGCTGCTGCGCGGCGACTGGGAGTACGCCGACGCCAGCGAGCAGCGCCACCGGACGGAGACCAGCGGCCTCGTCGCCGCCTACCTCCAGTGGCATCTGGAGCACGGAATCCGCTCCCTGCGCCATGTGGAGCGCGAGGAGACGATCGAGGACGACACCACCAGGGAGAGAGTTTGAGAACGGCCGTTTCGCCTCCGCAGCCGCATCGGGACGGCGCCGTCCCACCCCCGATCCCGGCGGACCTGGTGCCACGGCACGTCGCCATCGTCATGGACGGCAACGGCCGCTGGGCCAAGGAGCGCGGGCTGCCCCGCACCGAGGGGCACAAGCGCGGCGAGGACTCGCTCTTCGACGTGATCATGGGGGCGATCGAGCTCGGCGTCCCGTACCTGTCGGCGTACGCGTTCTCCACCGAGAACTGGAAGCGGTCACCGGACGAAGTGCGTTTCCTCATGGGCTTCAACCGGGAGGTGATCCGCCGCCGCCGCGACCAGCTCCACTCGATGGGCGTCCGCGTCCGCTGGGCGGGCCGCCGCCCGCGGCTGTGGCGCAGCGTCATCAAGGAACTCGAGACGGCGGAGGAGATGACGCGCGACAACGACGTCCTCACCCTCCAGTTCTGCGTGAACTACGGCGGCCGCGCCGAGATCGCCGACGCCGCCGCGGCCCTCGCCCGCGACGTCCGGGACGGCCGGCTCAACCCTGACAAGATCACCGAGAAGGTGTTCGCCCGCTACCTGGACGAGCCCGGCATCCCCGACGTGGACCTGTTCCTGCGCTCGTCCGGGGAGCAACGCACGTCCAACTTCCTGCTGTGGCAGTCGGCGTACGCGGAAATGGTCTTCCTCGACACGCTCTGGCCCGACTTCGACCGCCGCCACCTCTGGCACGCCTGCGAAATCTACGCCTCCCGCGACCGCCGCTACGGCGGAGCTGTGCCCAATAATGCAGTCCACTCCTCCTTCGGCCCTGGCGGGCCTCCATCGTCGTGAACTGGGTGCGATCGCTGGCATCGCTTCGACTCGCCTTGCGGCTCGCTGCGCGATCAGGTTCTCGCTTCGCTTGAACCTGCCTTCGGACGCGATCGCAGTGGCCCGGGTTGTCGCGTGGTTGCTGTAGCGGGCTGAGGCAGTTGCGTCCGAGAGGGTGGGGTATGTCCGGCCAGTACGGCGTGCTTATTGCAGTGCACTCCTCCTTCGGGCGCTGAGCGCCCTCCATCGTCGTGCACTGCGCGCGATCGCTGGCATCGCTTTGGCTCGCCTGGTGGCTCGCTGCGCGATCAGGTTCTTGCTTTGGTCTCGCCTGAGCCCCTGGCCGGGCCTTCGGGCGCGGTCGTAGTGGTTCGGGTGGGTGCGTGGCTGGGGAGGCGGGTTGCGGTCGTCTCCCCAGGCCACGCTTATGGGTTCAGACCAGTGCTGCGTCCAGGGTGATGGTCGTACCTGCCAGTGCCTTGCTTACGGGGCAGCCGGCCTTGGCGGCCTCGGCGGCCTTCTCGAAGTCGGCGGCGGAGATGCCGGGGACGCTCGCCCGGACGGTCAGGTGCACGCCGGTGATGCCCTCGCCCGGCTGGAACGTCACCTCGGCCTTGGTGTCCACCTTCTCCGGCGGCGTTCCGGCGCCGGCGAGGCCGTGCGAGAGAGCCATCGAGTAGCAGGTGGAGTGCGCGGCGGCGATGAGCTCCTCCGGGCTCGTCCGGCCGCCCGGCTCCTCGGACCGCGATGCCCAGGTCACGTCATAGGTGCCGAGCTTCGAGGAGTCCAGCGAGACGGTCCCCTGACCGCTGAGGAGCGGCCCTTCCCAGTGCGCGTTTGCGGTACGTGTCGTAGCCATGACCCCGATTCTTCACCATGGCCCGGCCGCCCGATCACCGAACCTGGCGGTTCACGTGGTCAGCGGGTCTTGGCGGCGCATTCGCGGCAGGTGCCGAACACCTCGACGGTGTGCGTGATGTCGCTGAAACCGTGCTCGGCGGCGATCGCGTCCGCCCAGCGTTCCACGGCCGGGCCCTCGACCTCGATCGTCCGGCCGCAGTCGCGGCAGACGAGATGATGGTGGTGCTGCTCGGTGCGGCAGGCCCGGTACACGGCCTCGCCGTCGTCGGTGCGCAGCACGTCGACCTCCCCGGCGTCGCTGAGCGCCTGGAGCGCCCGGTACACCGTGGTCAGGCCGATCTTGGATCCGTCCGCGCGCAGATCGGCGTAGATGTCCTGTGCGCTGCGGAAGCTCTCGCAGTCGGCCAGGACCTGCCGTACCGCGTCCCGGCGGGCCGTCGTCATCCTCCAAGTACCTCCGCCTCTGCGTCCACGCGCGTCTCGACGCCGGGACCGGACGCGGGGGAGAGGTCCTCTCCGGCCGTGTCGGCCCGGGCGCGCCTACGACGCACCGGTGTGCCCCCGGCGACCGCGACGACGAACACTGCGAGCGCCAGCAGCACGATCGAGGGGCCCGGAGGCAGATCGTACTGGAAGGAGCCCGCCAGGCCCGCCACGGCCGACAGTACACCGATCGCCATCGCGGCCAGCATCGTGCCCCGGAAGCCCCGGGTGAGCTGCTGCGCCGCCGCCACCGGGACGATCATCAGCGCGCTGACGAGCAGCAGCCCGATCGCGCGCATCGCGATCACGATGGTGACGGCGGCGGTCGCGGCGATCAGGACGCTGAGGAACCGGACGGGCAGCCCGGCGGCCCGCGCCACCTCCTCGTCCTGGCACAGCAGGAACAGCTCCCGGCCGAACAGCGCGATGATCGCGAGAACCGTGGCGGCCAGGCCCGCGACGACGTACAGGTCGGTGGTCGTCACGCTGGTGATCGAACCGAACAGGTAGGACTGGAGGCTCGCGCCGCTGCCGCCGCCGGCGCTGGTGAGGATCACGCCGCCGGCCAGACCGCCGTAGAACAGCAGCGCCAGCGCGACGTCCGCGCCGCTGCGGCTGCGGGCCCGCACGACCTCGATCGCCACCGCGCCGAGGACCGACACCACCAGCGCGCCGAGGACGGGCGAGGTGCTCGTGAGCAGTCCGAGCCCGATGCCGGTCAGCGCGATGTGGCCGATGCCGTCGCCGAGCAGCGACAGCCTCCGCTGCACGAGGAACGTGCCGACGGCCGGTGCGGTCAACCCGATCAGCACCGCCATCACCAGGGCGATGCGCATGAACTCGTAGTGCAGCATTCCGTTCATCCCGTGACGGCCCCTCGCGCGGCGGTCCCGTCGACGACGCGGCCGCGCTCCAATTCGATGGTGCGGGTGATGAGCGGTTCCAGCGGGCCCAGTTCGTGCGCCACCAGGACCACCGTCTTCCCGGCCAGCCCGCGCAGCGCCGTGGCGAGCGCGGCCTGGTTTCGGGCGTCCACGCCCGCGGTCGGTTCGTCCATCACGAACACGTCCGGTTCGCCCGCGAGGGCGCGGGCGATCAGTACGCGCTGCTGCTGGCCGCCCGACAGCAGGTGCGCCGAGTCGCGGGCGCGGTCGGTGAGGCCGACCGTCGCCAGGGCCCGGTCGACGGCGGCCCGGTCGGCCGCCCGGTCGCCCAGGACCGCGGGCCGCCAGCGGGACGTTCGGGCGACGCGGCCCGACGCGACGACCTCCCGGACGGTCACGGGCACCCCGCCGCCCATCGGCAGCCGCTGCGGGACGTATCCGATCCGCCTCCAGCCGCGGAACCGCGCGGGCGGCGCGCCGTAGATCTCGGTCCGGCCGCCCGCCAGCGGGACGAGCCCCAGCAGCGCCTTGACCAGGGTGGACTTGCCCGCGCCGTTGGGCCCGAGGACGGCGAGCACCTCGCCGGCCTCCACCCGCAGGTCGACGCCGGTGAGGATGTCGCGGCCGTCCCGGCGGACGAGTCCCGATGTCATCGCGAATGGCGGGGCGTCCTTCATGAGCACTCCAGCGCGGCGCGCAGCGTCCGCAGGTTCCCCTGCATGATCGTCAGGTAGTCGTCGGACGAGCCGTCCTCGACGCCCTCGGCCGGGTCCAGAACGGCGGTCCGCACGCCCGCCTCCCGGGCCAGCGACCGCGCGACCTTCGGGCTGGCGAGGGTCTCGGTGAAGATCGTGGTCGCGCCGGTGGCGACGACCCGGCGGGACAGGTCGGCCATCCGCCGCGGGGACGGCTCGCTCGCCGGGTCGACGCCCGCGACGGGGATCTGGCGCAGGGCGTAACGGTCGGCGAGGTAGCCGAACGCGGCGTGCGCGGTGATGATGTCCCGGCGCGCGCAGGACGCCAGACCGGTGGTGAACCGGCGGTCGAGCGCGCGAAGTTCGGCGGCGGTGGACGCGGCGCGCCGCCGGTGGCCCGCCGCGTGGGCGGGGTCGGCGGCGGCGAGCCGGTCGCCGAGCGCGGTCGCGACGGTCGCCATGCGGCTGGGGTCTAGCCAGACGTGCGGGTCGTAGGACGCCTCGTCGTGGCGGAGGCCGTCGTGCGCCTCCTCGTCGTCGGTCTCGTCCGGGGGCGGCAGCGTCTTCACCAGGCTCGTCGCGTCCAGCGACCTGCCCTTCGCGTGCCCGCGGACGGCCTCGTCCACGGCGGGCTGGACGCCCTTGACGTAGACGGCGAGGTCGGCGTCCTCGACCCGGGCGACCTGCCGGGCCGTCAGTTCCAGGTCATGGGGTTCGGTCCCGGGCGCGGTGAGGGTCCGGACGTGCGCGTCGTCGCCGCCGACGCGCTCGGCGAGCCACGCCATCGGGTAGAACGACGCGATCACGGCGGTCCTGCCGGGGGGAACGTCGGCGCCCGCGTCGGCGCAGCCCGTCAGCCCGGCCGCGAGCCCGATCGCCAGCCCGGCCAGGGTGAGGACCGCCGCGGGGGAGTCGCTCGGGGAGTTCCGGAAGCGGGGCACCCGTCGATTATGGACGATTCTGAAAATGATAGTCAAAGTCGCCCGATGCCGCGCCCCAGCGCGAACCCCACGAGGATCGCCAGCGCGACGATCCGCAGCGCCTTGCCCGACCCGTCCAGCGCGGGCCAGTTCAGGTAGGCGAACCAGGCCAGCGCCGCCGCCAGGACCAGCAGCCCGGCCGCCGCCACCCAGCCGCCGCCGACCATCCCGACCACCAGCAGCGCGAACACCGCGACCAGCAGCGTCCACCGCGGCAACCGGTGCAGGAACACCACCGGCGCCGCGCTGCGCCGCTCGATCGCGGCCCGCAGCCCGCCTGGCTCACCCTTGGTTCGCACCCGCCCACGGTAACGGAAATCCCCTGGCCCGCGAGAGGATGGACACATGATCGCGATAACCCGGTACCGCGTGCCCGGCGAGGACGCCGACGACTTCGCCGACCGCATGACCGCGGTGCTGACGGCCCTGTCGGAGTGCCCCGGCTTCCGCTCCGGACGGCTCGGCAGGACCGTCGACGACCCCGGGCTGTGGGCCCTCGTCACCGAATGGGACGGCGCGGGCCACTACCGCCGCGCGCTCGGCGGCCACGAGCTGCGGATGCGGTTCATGCCGCTGGCCGCCCTGGCCGTGGACGAACCCGGCGCCTACGAGGTCGTCGCCGCCCACTGATCAACGGGTGCGTCTCGGTAGGGCAAGGGACCGGGCAAGAAGCGGCGCGGCCGGTTTCGCCGCCCCGGCCAAGGTCATCTTTGCGGCGTTCACGATCATGCCGTGCCCGTTCGGGGGAGATCTGATGCGCCGCGCCTTCCTGCTGCCCAGTGCCGTCCTGTCCGGCGCCGTCCTGGCCACCGGACCGTCCGTCGCGGCGATCGCGCCGCCCGCCCACGCCGCCCCGCGTGTCGTCGAGTACCTCGGGCTGCGGATATCCGTGCCGGTGGGCTGGGAGGTGCACCGGCTCGACCGGGATGCGTCCCGCTGCGTCCGCTTCGACCGGCACGTCCTCTACCTCGGCCGTCCCGGGCCGGAGCCGGACTGCCCGCCCCGCCTCGTCGGCCGCACCGAGGCTCTCCACATCCAGCCCGCCGAGCGGGCGGGGCCGTCCGCCGAGGGGCGCCGCGCGTCCGGGAAGGTCGTGCGCGCCGACGGGCTCGCCACGCTCACCATCCCGCCGACCGTCGACCACGAGGCGCGGCTCACCGTCCCCGAGGCCGGAGCCGCCATCACCGGCGTGTACGGGACGGATCCGGCGCCGCTCCAGCGGATCCTGCGCGGCACCCGGCTGGACCCCGGACGTGCCACCGGATCCGGCCCGCCCACCCCGGATCCCCGGCGCGAGCGGCCGGGGAACGCCCGAGGCGACCTCCCGCCGGACCCGGCGAGGCCGTGGACGCGCGGCAGGGGGTTCGACACCTGCACGGCGCCGTCCCTCGCGACCATGCGGGCGTGGCGGCCGTCCTTCGAGGTCACCAACATCTACATCGGCGGCGCGGCGCGCGGCTGCGCGCAACCCAACCTCACCGAGGCGTGGCTGGGCGCGGTCCGCGACATGGGCTACCGCGTCACCCCCACCTACGTCGGGCTCCAGGCGCCGTGCGGCAGCCGGCGGCAGCGTTTCACCGCCAAGAACGCCGCGTCGCAGGGCGCCGTGGCCGCCGAGGACGCCGCCGTCAAGGCCCAGGCGCTCGGCATCCCGCAGGGCGCGCCCATCTACTACGACATGGAGGCCTACGACAGCCGCAACATCGGGTGCAAGGCCGCCGTCCTGAGGTTCGTGGACAACTGGGTCCGGAGGTTGACGAGCCTCGGATACGACCCGTGCCTCTACAGCAGCGTCAAGTCCGGCATCCGGGACGTCGGCGACGCCGACGGGATAAGCAAGCCCGTCGCCATCTGGTTCGCCCACTGGAACGGCCGGGCGGACGTGTACGGCGACCCCTTCATCCCGGACCACTGGTGGCATCCGCACGGCCGCATCAAGCAGTACCGGGGCGGCCACAAGGAGAAGCACGGCGGCGTCACCCTCAACATCGACAGTAATGTTGTGGACGGCCGCGTCCTCTAGTCGGTTTACTGGCCCCACCCGTGCCCTAAGCTGGGCACTGCCCGAGGGCGCCGAGCAGGATCGCGCCGCGGGATCATCGGGGAACACCACTCGCCGCCGCCCGCGGGAGCCGGGCCGGGGCGTACGCACTGTCCCGCCGACCGCCAGCCGGATGGAGAATACTCATGGCACGCCGTTCCGATGTGTTGGACACGATCGTCAACCTCGCCAAGCGCCGGGGCCTCGTCTACCCGTCGAGCGAGATCTACGGCGGGCTCCGCGCCTCCTGGGACTACGGTCCGCTGGGCGTCGAACTCAAGAACAACGTCAAACGTCAGTGGTGGAAGTCCATGGTGCAGGGCCGCGACGACATCGTCGGCCTCGACTCGTGCGTCATCCTCGCCCGCGAGGTCTGGGAGGCCAGCGGCCACGTCCAGGCGTTCGTCGACCCGCTGACCGAATGCCAGTCCTGCCACAAGCGCTTCCGAGGCGACCACCTCGAAGAGGCCTACGAGGCCAAGCACGGCCGCCCGCCCGCGAACGGTCTCGCCGACATCAGCTGCCCGAACTGCGGCGTCAAGGGCTCCTTCACCGAGCCGAAGATGTTCAACGGCCTGCTCAAGACCTACCTCGGCCCGGTCGAGGACGAGTCGGGCCTGGCCTACCTGCGTCCCGAGACCGCGCAGGGCATCTTCGTCAACTACCTGAACGTCCAGCAGTCCGCGCGCCGCAAGGTGCCGTTCGGCATCGGCCAGATCGGCAAGTCGTTCCGCAACGAGATCACGCCCGGCAACTTCATCTTCCGGACCCGTGAGTTCGAGCAGATGGAGATGGAGTTCTTCGTCAAGCCCGGCACCGACGAGGAATGGCACCAGTACTGGATCGACGAGCGCATGCAGTGGTACGTCGACCTCGGTGTCCGCAAGGAGAACCTGCGGCTGTACGAGCACCCGCAGGAGAAGCTGTCGCACTACTCCAAGCGGACCGTGGACGTGGAGTACCGGTTCGACTTCGTCGGCGGCGAGTGGGGCGAGCTGGAGGGCGTCGCCAACCGCACCGACTACGACCTGACGACGCACTCGAAGGCGTCGGGCGCCGACCTGTCGTTCTTCGACCAGGAGTCCGGTGAACGGTTCGTCCCGTACGTGATCGAGCCCGCGGCGGGCGTCGACCGGTGCGCGCTCACGTTCATGATGGACGCCTACGCCGAGGACGAGGCGCCCAACGCCAAGGGCAAGATGGAGAAGCGCGCCGTCATGCGGCTCGACCGGCGGCTGGCCCCGGTGAAGTGCGCGGTGCTGCCGCTGTCGCGCAACGCCGACCTGTCGCCGAAGGCCCGCGACCTCGCCGCGCGGCTCCGCAAGAACTGGAACGTCGACTTCGACGACGCCGGCGCCATCGGCCGCCGCTACCGCCGCCAGGACGAGATCGGCACCCCGTTCTGCGTCACCGTCGACTTCGACACCCTGGACGACGACGCGGTCACCGTCCGGGAGCGCGACTCGATGTCCCAGGAGCGCATCGCGATCAGCCAGGTGGAGTCGTTCCTCGCCGCCCAGCTCGTCGGCTGCTGAGTTTCTTCGCAGTTCACTCCTCCTTCGGCCCTGGCGGGCCTCCATCGTCGTGAACTGCGGTGCGATCGCTGGCATCGACTCCGACTCGCCTGGCGGCTCGCTGCGCGATCAGGTTTCTCGCAGGCTCGAAACCTGCCTTCGGACGCGATCGCAAACCTTGGGGTTGTCGCGGGGTTGCGGTGGTGGCCGGTGCGGGTGCGGATCGTGACACTATGAGGGTCGGTGACGGCTGAACCGCCCGCATGGGCGGCGGCGCACGGAGCCTGGCGACCGGTCGGTGAGTCCGAGAGGAGGGGCAGGATGCGCGAACCGCACTGGCCTGCCCGTCCTGTCGCCCGGCTGCTGGTCGTCGCGCTGGGGCTGCTCGGCATCGTGGTCGGCCCCGCCGGGACCGGGACCCACGGCGGGACGTCTCCCACCGGCACGATCGCCGGTGTCCGGAACGGGGCCGCGCAGCAGGCGCCCGCCCGCGCCCGCTCGTCCACCAAGCACCGCCCGAGCCCACACGAGCAGGCCGTCGTCGCGTCCCCCGACGTGCGGTCGGCGCCCGCGGCGCAGCCGCCGCTCGTGGTGCTGCCCACGGCCGCCGTCGAGGTGCGGCCGCCGTCCCGGCGCGCCGTCCGCGCCGTTTCCGCGCATGTCCCCCCGGACATCGTGCCGAGGGGCGTGCCACGCGGGCGCGCCCCACCCTCCTTCCCACGGATCTGAGGTCTCTGTCCGCGGTGCCGCGCGCACGCCCGGCGCCGGAGCTCCGTGTGGAGGTTCCCTTTGACTCGCGCCAACCTGGTGCGGGCGGTACTGGCATTGGCCGTACTCGCCACATCGTTCTACTTCGCGTATGCCAAACCCGCCCGCCTCGGCCTCGACCTGCGCGGCGGCACCCAGATCGTGCTGGAGACGCAGAACTCGCCGACGGTGAAGGCCGACCGGGAGGCGACCGACCGCGCCCGGGAGGTGCTGGGCCGCCGCATCGACGCGCTCGGCGTCGCCGAGTCGTCGATCACCCGGTCCGGTGACCGGCGGCTGATCGTCGAACTGCCCGACGTCCAGGACCCGGCCAGGGCGACCGCGGCGATCGGCAAGACCGCGCAGCTCACCGCCCATCCGGTGCTGCCCAACGACGGCACGCCCGACAGGGGCCAGCAGCTGGTCCGGGACGAGAGCGGGCAGCCGATCCTGATCGGCCCCGCCGCCCTCACCGGCGACGGCATCGGCTCCGCCGACGCCACCTACGATCCGCAGAACCTCGGCGGCTGGGCCGTGAACGTCGACTTCAAGGGCGACGGCGGCAAGACGTGGGAGCGGCTGACCGCGAAGGCCGCCTGCGCGGCGGGCGACGAACGGCGGATCGCGATCATCCTCGACGGCAGCGTGATCTCCTCCCCGGGCGTCACCGAGAGCGTCGCCTGCGGCGTCGGCATCACCGGCGGATCGACGCAGATCACCGGGGACTTCAGCGCCGGTGAGGCCAAGGACCTCGCCGCGCTGATCGAGGGCGGTTCGCTGCCCGTCCCCGTGAAGGTCATCGAGCAGCGGGTGGTGGGGCCGACGCTCGGCGACGAGGCGATCGACGCCAGCGCCCGCGCCGCGGTCATCGGCGTCATCCTCACCGGGCTGTTCATCGTGGCCGTCTACCGCATCGTCGGCTTCCTCGCCACGGTCGCGCTGGCCTGCTACGCGCTCATCTCCTACGCCGCGCTCGTCGCGGTCGGCGCGACCCTGACCCTGCCCGGACTCGCCGGTTTCGTCCTCGCCATCGGCATGGCCATCGACGCCAACGTGCTGGCCTTCGAACGCGCCAGGGAGGAGCGGGCGGCGGCGCCCGGACGCAGCGCCCGGACGGCCCTGGCCGTCGGCTTCGACAAGGCGTGGTCGGCGATCGCCGACAGCGCCGTCACCACGCTGCTCGCCGGTGCCCTGCTGTTCTTCCTCGCCTCCGGCCCGGTGCGGGGATTCGGTGTCACGCTGACCATCGGTGTCCTCGCCTCCCTCGTGTCGGCGATGCTGCTGAGCCGCGTCCTCACCGACGCCGCCGCCGCGCGGTTCCCGAAGCTCACCAAGGGCAGGGCGGGCGGGCTCGCCGGCGCCGGACGGATCCGGCGGTGGCTGGAGAACAGCGGCCCCGACCTGATGAAGCGCAGCCGGCTCTGGCTCGGGATCTCCGCGCTCGCCGTCGTCATCGCCACCACCGGGATCGCCACCCGCGGCCTCAACTTCGGTGTGGAGTTCACCGGGGGACGGCTCGTCGAGTACTCCACGAACCGTCCCGTGGACATCGACGTGGCCCGCTCCGCCGTCGCCGACGCCGGGTTCCCGCGCGCCGTCGTCCAGACGTCCGGGCAGGACGACATCTCCGTCCGGACCGTCGACCTCACCAACGAGGAGGAGAAACGCGTCCAGCAGGCGCTGGCGAAGGAGGGCGGCGGCGCCACCAAGCAGCGTGACGAGCTGATCGGCCCGAGCCTGGGCGACGAACTGCGGACCAAGGCGCTCATCGCCCTCGGCGTCGCGCTGCTGGTCCAGCTGGCCTATCTGACGATCAGGTTCCGCTGGACGTTCGCGGCCGGCTCGGTCATCGCGATGTTCCACGACATCACGATCGTCACGGGCGTCTTCGCCTGGCTCGGCAAACCCATCGACGGGGTGTTCCTCGCCGCGCTGCTCACCATCATCGGGTACTCGGTCAACGACTCCGTCGTCGTGTTCGACCGCGTCCGGGAGATGTGGGGCGAGAATCCGAAGGGACGGTTCGCGACGATCGCGAACCGGGGCGTCCTGCAGACCGTCCCGCGCACGATCAACACCGGGATGGGCGCGCTGTTCATCCTGACGGCCCTGGCGTTCCTCGGCGGCGACTCCCTGACCGACTTCGCCATCGCCCTCCTGATCGGCATCGTCGTCGGCACGTACTCCAGCGTGTTCACGGCGACGCCGATGGCGGTCGTCCTGGAGCGGTTCGCGAAGGCGCCGCCGCCGCAGCGCAAGACCAGGTCCCGCCCGTCCCGCCGCTCCACTCAGGACTCGGGCGCGGTCGTCTGAACGCCGGTGGCGGGCCCTGTCCCTCGGGTGGGGCCCGCCACCGGGTCAGGACGGCAGCATCGGCTTCTTCAGCGGACGGTCCTCGCTCACGCCGAAGCAGACGACGGTGCGGATGCCGCCGTCCCACTCGTGCTTCTCCGGGTAGAAGTACGAGTACTGGTCGGGGTAGGGGTGCCGGCCGAAGGCCTTCTGGAGCAGCCTCTCGCAGCGCACCTGCCCCTTGCGTTCGATCGTCTCCGTTCCCGGGTACGGGCCCGCCTCCAGCGTGAAGACCCCGTACACCTGGTTCCAGTACGGCGTGGTGCAGGCGACGACGCGCTGGGCCAGGCTCGTGGGGTCCCACTTGCCGAAGCAGTCGCCGCGGGTCATCTCGCTCCAGTACCTCTGGTCCGGGTCCACGGTCGTGGCGAGCGGCGCGGCGAGGGTCCCCGGGCCGGTGTAGCGGAGCAGGCAGAGCACCCTGCGGTCCCCGGAGCGCCAGCTCGCCCTGGTCGGCGTGACGGCGTAGGGCTCCAGGAACTTGGCGTGCCGGCTCCGTTGCAGCCGGAACGCCTTCCTGAAGCACGCGTTCGTCGCCTGTTCGAGGGTCTTCTCGTCACCCGGGTAGGCCTTGCCGGGCAACCGTAGCTGGGCGACGACCTCGCCGTCGTGCGGCTCGGCGCAGGGCAGCGCCGTCAGCGGGCCGATCGTGTAGTCGCCGCGAATGCCGGTGAAGCAGTCGCCGACGCGCAGCGCCGCGGGCAGCACCTTGTCCTTGTCGATGACGCGGCCGGAGGCGTCGCGCTCGGCGGTGACAAGCGTGCCCACGATCCCCGCCACGGCGAGCACCGCCACCAGGCTCCAGACCGCGGACGCGGCCAGGCCGCCGACGGCCAGGCCCCGGCCCCGCTCCCCACGCCGCCCGGCCTGGACGAGCGCCGCGACGCAGAGCAGGACCGCGACCGGGACCAGCCCGAAGATCCCGGTGACGAGGGAGACGACCGCGAGCCGGTTCGTCCGGGGCAGGACCGTGGTCGACGGCGGCGCCGGGGCGTGCCGGGGGGCGTCCGGAGGCGGCCACCGGGAGAAGACGTCCGGCGGGCCGGGAACCGGCGGGGCGGCGACCGGGTCGGGGCCGCCCGCGTCGCCCGGCGGGGCCCAGGCCGCCCAGGCGGGCTGGACGGGTCTCGGGGTATGGTCGCCGCGGTCGTCCCGGGACGGTGGTGGCGTCGTCACGATCGTCTCTTCCTCAGCAGGGTCCGCTTCAGCGGTTTCCCCGTGCTCTTGGCCAGGCAGTAGAGCAGGCGGTCGCCGGCGGCCCAGGACTCCTCGGACGGCCTCACGTAGATCAGCTCGACCCGTTTCGGCAGCCGCTTCTCCAGCACCGCCAGGCTCCGCCCGAAACAGCGCGCGTTGGACACCTCGTCCAGCTTCCGGTCGCCCGGATACCGGACGCCCTTCAACGTGAACTTGGCGTACAGCTGCGCCTCGTGCGCCTCGGTGCACTCGGTGACGGGCTGATCGTCGACCCGCGAGTCCCAGCGTTCGACGCACGTGCCGGGTTCCATCTCCGGCATGTGCGCCGTCCGGGTCTTCGGGCTGGTGGCGAGGGAGCCGGTGAGCCCGCCGGAACCGGTGTGGACGAGCAGGCACGTCACCTCGCGGTTCCCGTGTGCCCAGTCGTCCTCGTCGGGCATGTCGATCCGGAGGTCGAGCGCGCTCGCGGCGGGACGGTCGGTCAGGAACGCGGTGCGCTCCTTGCACTGGTACGTCGCCTCCGCGAGGAGCCGCTGCTCGTCCGGGAAGGGACCGGGGAGCAGTGTCGCCTTGGCCCCGATCTCGCCGCCGTGGCGGCGTTCACAGGGCGTGCGCACCGCCGCGGGCTCGGCGTACTCCTCGGTGTACCCGTTGAAACAGGCACCGGCCTCCAGCGTCGAGACCGCGACCAGCCCCGGAGGCGGCGGGGGACGGGACTCCGCGTCCGCCGTGGCGAACGGCGAGCCGCCGGACGCGGCGACGGCGAGGCCGGTCCCGAGTGAGACGGTCGCGCACAGGCCCGTGACGAGGGCGATGACCACGACGCGGTTCCGCCGGCCCGGAACGGGGACGGGCGGCGGTCCGGTCGTGCGCGCGGCGACGTGTGGCGGCCCGGGGACGTGGACCGGTAACCGCGACGGCGCGTCCCGCGCGGGGACGCGGCCGTCGGGCGGGCTCCACGCGGGAGTGTCCGGGCCGCCGTCGGGGGGCGGTGGGGTCGTCACGGCCGAGAAAATAGCCGGGATTGCCAACAAAAGGAGCAATTCCGGCGCTTGTCGTCAACTTGTGATCAAGGCCGTGCCGGTCGTTTTCAGGCCAGCGGCGGCTGGGGTTCGTCGTTCTCCGCCCTGATCACGTGCATGACCGCGTTGATCAGGGAGAGGTGGGTGAACGCCTGCGGGAAGTTGCCGAGGTGACGCCCGGTGTGCGGGTCGATCTCCTCCGAGTACAGCTGCAACGGGCTGGCGTACGACAGCAGCTTCTCGCACAGCGCCCGCGCCCGGTCCAGCTCCCCGATCATCACCAGCGTGCTGACCATCCAGAACGAGCAGATGGTGAAGCTGCCCTCGTCGGTGTCGAAGCCGTCGTCGGTCTCCGCGGGCCGGTAGCGCAGGACGAGGTCGTCCTCCGACAGCTCGTCGGCGATGGCGAGGACGGTCTCGCGGACGCGCTTGTCGTCGGCCGGCAGGAAGCCGAGCAGCGGGATCAGCAGCGCCGACGCGTCCAGCGTGGTCGCGCCGTAGTGGGCGGTGAAGACGCCCCGCTCGTCCAGCGCGTTGGCGAGCACGTCGGCGTGGATCTCGTCGGCGGCGGCCTGCCAGCGCGCGGCCCGATCCCGGTCGCCCCGGATGCGGGCGAGCCGGGCCCCGCGCTCGGCCGCGACCCAGCAGAAGACCTTGGACGAGGTGAAGTGCTGGGGTTCGCCGCGCACCTCCCACATGCCGCAGTCCGGCACGCGCCAGTTGGCGAGCGCGTCCTCCACCTGCTTGATGATGATCTTCCAGAGCCGGTCGTCCAGCCGGTCGCGTTTGCGGACGAACAGGTAGATCGAGCCGATGATGGCGCCCCACACGTCGTGCTGCGCCTGCATGTACGCCTCGTTGCCGATCCGCACCGGACGCGCGTTGTCGTAGCCGCTGAGATGGTCCAGCGTGGACTCGGGCAGCTCCGCGCGGCCGTCCAGCCCGTACATGATCTGGAGTTTGCCCTCGGCGGCCTCGGCGACGTCGGTGATGAAGTAGAAGAAGTCGTTGGCCTCCCAGTCGTAGCCGAGCGTGTAGAACGCCCACAGCGCCATCGTGGAGTCGCGGATCCAGGTGTAGCGGTAGTCCCAGTTCCGGTCGCCGCCGGGCGCCTCCGGCAGCGACGTCGTCGCCGCGGCCGCGACCGCGCCGGACGGCGCGAACGTCAGGCCCTTCAGGGTGAGGGCGCTGCGCTGGAGGTGGCTGCGCCACGGGTGGTCGGGGAAGCGGCCCCGGTCGAGCCAGTGCTGCCAGTGGTGGACGGTCCACACCAGCCGTTCCTGAGCCTCCTGCCAGGACGACGGCGCCGCGTGCTCACTCCACGACAGCGCCACGAAGCGGGACTCGCCCTGCTTCAGCAGCGTCCGGGCCGTGGCGAGCGACCCCTCGAACCCGACGTTCAGGTCGGTGGTGAGCCGCAGCCCGATGTCGCTCCCGCGCGCCACGGCCTCGTGGTACCCGGAGCCGGTGTGCTCCCAGCGGGCGGGCGTCCGGCCGTAGTCGAACACCGGCATGCAGTCGAGGCGGACCTGGACCTGCCCGTTCACGCACCGCACCATCCGCAGCAGGACGTGGTCGGCGTCGTAGTCGGTCGGGGCCCTGCGGTGGGTGTGGGACCGTTCCGTCTCGTGGTGCCACGGCCCCATCAGCAGCGCGTCCGTCACCACGAGCCAGCCGCCGTGCACCCACCAGGTGGTCTCCATGACCATGGTGCCGGGGATGTAGCGCTGCGCGGCGGGCACCTCCACGCCCGCCGGGCCGACCCGGAAGTATCCGGCGTCGCGGTCCAGGATCGAGCCGAACACGCTGGGGGAGTCCATCCGGGGCAGGCACATCCACTCGATGTTCCCGCTGGGCGCGACCAGGGCGGTCGTCTCGCAGTCGGACAGGAACCCGAAATCGGCGATCGGGGCGAACGGATCTCCCGCCCTGCCGCCGGCGACCTTCGGCCTCACACTCTCACCTCCGTGATCCATCATTCCCTCTTCCATGGAGCGGGTACGTCACCGGTGCGGGGAGTCCGCCCGGAAGATCCCCGTTGGTCCGAATTGGAATAGACCACTATCGGGGGTCTGACCTGCGGAAACGCCAACTCGCGCACCGGGCGCCGAGTAGCCACGCGACACGCAGGTACAGTCCCGGCAAACAGGGCAGCGGATCCGCCGCTCGGGGGTTCGCGACGTCGCGTCCACGCCGCGGCGGTTCCGGCACTGCCGCTGTGTGGAACCGGAGCGAGAAGGAGCTCCCCGTGCCGAAGTTCGTGTACGACTTCACCGAGGGAAACAAGAACCTCAAGGAACTGCTGGGCGGCAAAGGCGCCAACCTCGCCGAGATGACCAACCTCGGACTGCCCGTGCCCCCAGGCTTCACGATCACCACGGAGGCCTGCCGGCACTACCTGGAGCACGGGAACCCGCCCGAGGGCCTCACGGACGAGGTGGACCGCCACCTCGCCGCGCTGGAGTCCGCGATGGGCAAGAAGCTCGGCCAGAGCGACGACCCGCTCCTGGTCAGCGTGCGTTCCGGCGCGAAGTTCAGCATGCCGGGCATGATGGAGACCGTCCTCAACGTCGGGCTGAACGACGAGTCGGTGCTGGGCCTCGCCGCGCAGGCCGGGGACGAGCGGTTCGCGTGGGACTCCTACCGCCGCCTGATCCAGATGTTCGGCAAGACCGTCCTCGACATCGACGGCGACCTGTTCGAGGACGCCGTCGAGGACGTCAAACGCGCCCGCGGCAGCGACAACGACGGCGACCTCGTCGCCGAGGACTTCAAGGCCCTCGTCGACCGGTTCAAGGTCATCGTCCGGGAGCGGGCGGGCCGGGACTTCCCGACCGACCCGCGCGAGCAGATGGACCTCGCCGTCAAGGCGGTGTTCGACTCCTGGAACGCGCCCCGCGCCGTCCTGTACCGGCGGCAGGAGCGCATCCCCGTCGACCTCGGCACCGCGGTCAACATCTGCGCCATGGTCTTCGGCAACATGGGCCTGGACTCCGGCACGGGCGTCGCGTTCACCCGCGACCCGGCGTCCGGGCAGCAGGGCATCTACGGCGACTACCTGCAGAACGCGCAGGGCGAGGACGTCGTCGCCGGGATCCGCAACACCGTCCCGCTGACCGAGCTCGAACGCATCGACCAGGCGTCCTACGACCGGCTGCTCGAAATCATGGAGACGCTGGAGAACCACTACCGCGACATGTGCGACATCGAGTTCACGATCGAGCGCGGGAAACTGTGGATGCTCCAGACCCGAGTAGGCAAGCGGACCGCCGCCGCGGCGTTCCGCATCGCCTGCCAGCTCCTCGACCAGGGGCTCATCGACGCCGACGAGGCGACCCGCCGCGTCACCGGCGACCAGCTCGCCCAGCTCATGTTCCCCCGCTTCGCCAGCAAGGTCGACGGCGTCAAGAAACTCACCCGGGGCATGAACGCCTCGCCCGGAGCGGCCGTGGGCAAGGTCGTGTTCACCTCCGAGCGGGCCGTGGAACTCTCCGGGCGCGGCGAGGACGTGATCCTCGTCCGCCGGGAGACCAACCCCGACGACCTCGCCGGGATGGTCGCCGCCAGGGGCGTCCTGACGTCCCGCGGCGGCAAGACCTCGCACGCCGCCGTCGTCGCCCGCGGCATGGGCAAGACGTGCGTGTGCGGCGCCGAGGAACTGGACGTCGACGTCAAGAACGGGCAGTTCACCGCCCCCGGCGGCGTGACGGTCGGCGAGGGCGACGTGATCTCCATCGACGGGTCGTCCGGGGACGTCTACCTCGGCGAGGTCCCCGTCGAGGACTCGCCCGTCGTCCGGTACTTCGAGGGTGACCTGTCCGTCGAGGACGGCGACGACCTCGTCAAGGCCGTGCACCGGGTCATGGAGCACGCCGACGCGCGGGCGGCGCTCAAGGTCCGCGCGAACGCCGACACCCCCGAGGACTCGGGGCGGGCCCGCCGGTTCGGCGCGACCGGGATCGGGCTGTGCCGCACCGAGCACATGTTCCTCGGCGACCGGCGGCAACTCGTCGAGCAGCTCATCCTCGCCGAGGACGACCAGGGGCGGAACGCCGCGCTGGACGCCCTGGAACCCCTCCAGCGGCAGGACTTCGAGGGCATCTTCGAGGCGATGGACGGGTTGCCGGTCACCATCCGGCTCATCGACCCGCCCCTGCACGAATTCCTCCCCGACATCACCGAGCTGTCGGTCAGGATCGCGCTCGCGGGCGACGAGGCGGATGCGGAAGACCGGAGACTGCTCGAAGCAGTCAACCGACTGCACGAGCAGAACCCTATGCTGGGCCTGCGCGGCGTGCGGCTCGGTTTGGTGATTCCGGGACTTTTCGGCATGCAGGTCCGGGCCATCGCCGAGGCCGCGGCGGCGCGCAGGGTCGCGGGCGGCGACCCGCGCCCCGAGATCATGATCCCGTTGGTCGGGGCGGTGCAGGAGCTGGAGGCCGTCCGCGACGAGGCCCGCGCCATCCTGGCCGAGGTCGGGTCCGCCACGGGGGTCGACGTGCCCGCCCTGATCGGCACCATGATCGAGCTGCCGAGGGCCGCGCTGACCGCGGGCCAGATCGCCGAGGCCGCCGAGTTCTTCTCCTTCGGCACCAACGACCTCACCCAGACGACCTGGGGCTTCTCCCGCGACGACGTGGAGGCGGCGTTCTTCTCCCAGTACCTGGACCTCGGGATCTTCGGGGTGTCGCCGTTCGAGACCCTCGACCGGGACGGCGTCGGGCGGCTCGTCCGCATCGCCGTGGAGGAGGGCCGCCGCGCCCGGCCCGACCTGCACCTCGGCATCTGCGGTGAGCACGGGGGCGACCCCGACTCGGTGCACTTCTGCCACGAGGTCGGTCTCGACTACGTGTCCTGCTCGCCGTTCCGCGTCCCGGTGGCGCGGCTGGAGGCGGGACGGGCCGCGATCGGCTGAAAAAGTATCCGGCCGGCACGGCTGAATCGCGAACCCGGCGCACGTCGCGGACCATCTCACTAGTGTGTCCGAAGCGATGACGTTGGAACTGGAAATGCCGGGCCGCGAGCCCGAGGACGACGCCGAGACGCCCGAGAACGACGGCCCCGAGAACGACCGCCGGGAGAAGCGGCGGCGGTCGCCCTGGTTCACGATCTCGGTGGGCGTCGTCCTCGGGCTGCTGGCCATCGTCGTCCTGACGCCCCTGACCGTGGGAACGCGCGTCTGGTACCAGGCCCGACAGGACGAGCGGCCGCGCTCCGACGCGATCATCGTCCTCGGCGCCGCGCAGTACAACGGCGTGCCGTCCCCGACGCTCAGGTGGCGGCTCCAGCACGCCCTCGACCTCTACCGCGACGGGGTCGCGCCCGCCATCGTCACCGTCGGCGGCAAGGCGCCCGGCGACAACTACACCGAGGCGGGCTCCGGCCGCGCCTGGCTGATCAAGAAGGGCGGGGTGCCCGCGTCGAAGGTCTTCGCGGTGCCCGTCGGACGGGACACGCTGGAGAGCATGGCGGCCGTCGGCAAGGAGTTCGAACGGCACCACTGGAAGTCCGGGGTGATCGTCACCGATCCGTGGCACGGGCTGCGCTCCAAGAAGATGGCCGAGGACCACGGCATCACGTCCGCCGCGTCCCCGACGCGCAGCGGGCCCAGCGTCCAGACCCGCAAGACGCAGTTCCGCTACATCGTCCGCGAGACCGGCGGTTACCTGTCCTACGTCCTGCGGGGCGACCGGTGAGCCGGGGCGGACGGTGAGCGGGCGGGCGGTGAGCGGGGCACGGCGCGCCCGCTTACTCTGGATAGGGCCATGACGACCACCAACCTCGACCACCGGAGTTCCGACGGCTACACGGCCCGGGACCGGCACCGCTGGGCGCCCGAACCCGCCAAACGGCGCGACCGGACGGCGTTCGAACGCGACCGCGCCCGCGTCCTGCACAGCGCCGCCCTGCGCCGGCTCGCCGCGAAGACCCAGGTCGCCTCGCCCGGCGCGGACGCCGCGGGCGGCACCGTGCAGAGCCTGCGCACCCGGCTGACCCACTCGCTCGAATGCGCTCAGGTCGGCCGTGAGCTGGGCAAGTCCCTCGGCTGCGACCCCGACCTGGTGGAGGCGGCGTGCCTGTCCCACGACATCGGGCACCCGCCGTTCGGCCACAACGGCGAGGCCGCCCTCGACGTGTTCGCCCGGGACTGCGGCGGCTTCGAGGGCAACGCGCAGAGCCTGCGCGTCCTGACCCGGCTGGAACCCAAGTCGTTCGCGTCGGACGGCCCGCCGCTGCACGGCCGCAGCGTCGGCCTGAACCTGACCCGCGCCGCGCTGGACGCCGCGATGAAGTACCCGTGGTCCCAGGCGGAGGCGGTCAACGGGAAGTTCGGCATCTACCCCGACGACGTCGACGTCGCGGACTGGGTGCGCGAGGGCGTCGAACCGGGCCGGACGTGCTTCGAGGCCCAGGTCATGGACTGGAGCGACGACGTCGCCTACTCCGTCCACGACCTCGAGGACGCGCTGGTCGCCGGGCACATCGACTTCGCGCTGCTCGCCGATCCGGCCGAACGCCGCCTCGTCGCCGCCACCGCGACCAAGCTGTACTGCCCGGACGCCGACCTGGCCGAGCTGGAGGAGCGGTTCGCCGCGCTGCTCGCCGAGCCGTGCTGGCCCGACCGCTACGACGGCACCCCGCGCAGCCTCGCCGCCCTGAAGAACCTCACCAGCACCCTGATCGGACGGTTCTGCCTGGCGGCCGAGACCGCGACCCGCGACGCCTACGGCGACCGTCCGCTGACCCGCTACGCCGCCGAACTGATCGTCCCACGCGCGCAGCGGCTGGAGAACGCGCTGCTCAAGGGCATCACGGCGCACTACGTGTGGATCAGTCACGAGGAGGTCAGGGCCCGGCAGCGGACGCTGATCATCGAACTGGCCGAGATGACGCTGGCCGGCGCCCCCCGGACCCTGGAACCCGGCTTCCGCGCCGCCTTCGAGGACGCCGCCGACGACGCGGCCCGGCTCCGCGCCGTCGTCGACCAGATCGCGTCGCTGACCGACCTGTCCGCCATGGCCCGCCACCGCGCTCTGGAGGGGGTCGCGTGAGGCCCATGATCTGAAGCGCGCGATGATGACTCTTGTCTCGTTACAGAGACCGCGGTCGGGATAACTACCGGTTAAGCGCAGGAGGTCGTCATGCCCCAGGAGACGTTCGTCATCGCCGGTGCCAGCCTGGCGGGTGCCAAGGCGGCGGAGACGCTCCGCGCGGAGGGTTTCACCGGCCGACTGCTGCTGATCGGCGACGAGATCGAACGGCCGTACGAGCGACCTCCGCTGTCCAAGGGGTTCCTGCTGGACAAGGAGCCGCGCGAGAAGGCCCACGTCCACGAGGCCGACTGGTACGACGAGCACGACGCGGAACTGCGGCTCGGCGTCGCCGTCACGTCCATCGACCGGGCCGCGCACGAGGTGCGGCTGTCCACCGGCGAGCCGATCGGCTACGACAAGCTGCTGCTGGCGACCGGCGCGTCCCCGAGGCGGCTGGACGTGCCCGGCGCCAAGCTCCAGGGCATCCACTACCTGCGGACCATGGCCGACTCGGCGGCGCTGAAGCAGGCCCTCGCGCACGGCGGCCGCCGTGTCGTCGTCGCCGGCGCCGGATGGATCGGCCTGGAGACGGCCGCAGCCGCCCGCGCCCACGGCAACGAGGTGACGATCATCGATCCGGGGGCGACGCCGCTGCACGCCGCCCTCGGCCCCGAGCTCGGCGGAGTCTACGCCGACCTGCACCGCGAGCACGGCGTCGACCTGCGGCTCGGCCAGGGCGTCGCCGGGTTCTGGGGCGCCGGTCAGGTGTCGGCGGTGGTGACCTCCGGCGGCGCCGAGGTGCCCGCGGACGTCGTGATCGTCGGGATCGGGGTGCGGCCCAACGTCCGGCTGGCCGAGGAGGCCGGGCTCGACGTGTCCAACGGGATCCTCGTGGACGCCTCGCTGCGCACGTCCGATCCCGACATCTACGCGGCCGGGGACGTCGCCAACGCCCACAACCCGCTGCTCGGACGCCGTATCCGCGTGGAGCACTGGGCGAACGCGCTGAACGGCGGACCGGCCGCCGCCCGCGCCATGCTCGGCCAGGACGTCGTCTACGACCGTGTCCCGTACTTCTACAGCGACCAGTACGACCTCGGCATGGAGTTCTCCGGTGTCGCGACGCCGGGGGAGTACGACGAAGTCGTGTACCGGGGGGACGTCCCCGGCCGCGAGTTCATCGCGTTCTGGCTGTCGGGCGGCCGGGTCGTCGCGGGGATGAACGTCAACGTGTGGGACGTCACCGGCGACGTGCAGGCGCTGATCCGCTCCGGACGGCCCGTGGACGCCGCCAGGCTCACCGACCCGGAGGTCCCGCTCGCCGAACTCGCCTGATCCCGTCGTTGATCTTTTGGGTGGGTTGTGACTCTGGTATATGGCCTACTCAGGTAAGGTCTGGGCGAGTGAACACCATCCAGCGGTCAAGACCGACGAGAACGGTCGCGGCCGCCCCGGTCTACGGGCCCTTCCAGCGTGGCGGCTTCCTGAGCGAACTGCTCAGCTTCGGCTTCGTCGGCGTCGTCGGCACGCTGATCATGATCTTCGGCGCCAACCTGATGCGCGCCCTGCTCGGCGGCAGCCCCGTCACGAGCGTCGTCGTTCCGACCGTGGTGTCCACGCTGGCGTCGTACCTGCTCAACCGGTTCTGGGTGTTCCGCCACCGCGACAGTGACGGATCGAGCCGCGAGGTCGCGATCTTCTTCGCGTTGAACGGCGTGGGGCTGCTGATCCAGGTGGTGTGCACCGGGTTCACCTACTACACCCTCGGTCTGCACGGGGGAGTCGCCTACAACGTCGGGCTGCTGGCCGGCGTCGCGTTCGGTGCCGCGTTCCGCTACTGGTCGTACAAGAAGTGGGTGTTCACCCCGACGGTGGCCTGACGGGCTCCGCGTTCGCGGCGGTCATCGACCGCCGTGGCCGCCGTGACCGTCGTGGGCGTGCGGCGCCTCCTGGCCCGCGTGCTCGGGCCGGTGCGCCCGGGGCGGTGCCGATTGGTGCCGGTGGACGGGGGTGACGCGGCGTCCGTCGGCGCCGAAGAACAGGATCCGGTCGAGGTCGACGGCCAGCGCGACGCGGTCGCCGCGGTTCGGGCGGTCGCCGGGCGCGATGCGGAACATCAGGTCGGGCCGCCGGTGGTGGCCGCCGACGTGCTCCTCGACCGCCTGCTCCTGCTCGGGCGGCTGTGACGGGCCGAGCAGCGTCCGGAGCCTGTCGCGCAGCGTGGGCCGTTCGGGCTGCGGCGGTGTGGCCGGGGCGGGCCGTCCCACCGTGGTCGGGTCGACCGTGGTGATCCCGGCCTCGGCGTAGGCGAGCCACTCGTGCCCGTGGAACTCCAGCGCCCTGACCTGGCCGGACAGGACGGTGCCGGGCGCGGCGGGGGAGCCGGGGGCGATGGGCGTGAGGTTGTCCGGGCGGATCGCGACCGTGACGGGACGGCCCTGGTGGCTGATCAGCGCGGACGTCCGCGGATCGTCCCACGGGATGGTCAGCCGCTGCGCGCCGAAGTCGATCAGCAGTCCCTCGTCCTCCACGGTCCACAGCGTCCCCTGAAGCAGGTTGATCGGCGGTGAGCTGAGGAACGCGGCCACGAACACGGTCGCCGGGTCCTGGTAGATCTGCTCGGGGGTGCCGACGTCCTCCAGGACGCCGTCGCGCAGCACCGCCATCCGGTCGGCCATCGTCATGGCCTCGACCTGGTCGTGGGTCACGTAGACGGTGGTGGTGCCGGTGGCGCGCACCAGCGCGGAGATCTCCACGCGCAGTTCGGTGCGCAGGCCCGCGTCGAGGCTGGACAGCGGCTCGTCCAGCAGGAAGAGCGACGGCTCGCGGACCAGCGCCCGGCCGATCGCGGCTCGCTGCCGCTGGCCGCCCGACAGCGTGCGCGGCAGCCGGTCGATCATCGAGTCGATGCCGAGGGCACGGGCGAGCTCCTGGACCTTCGCGTTCGCCTCGACGCGGTCGTCCCCGGAGACCTGCAGGGGGAACAGCATGTTGCCCTTGACCGTGCGGTGCGGGTAGAGCGCCCCCTCCTGGAACACCATGGCGACGTTCCGTTCCCGGGGAGGCAGGTCGTTGGCGATCGCTCCGTTCAGCCAGATGGCGCCGTTCGTGATCTCCTCCAACCCGGCGATCATGCGCAGGATCGTGGACTTGCCGCAGCCGGACGGGCCGAGCAGGACGAACAGCTCACCGTCATTGATCTTCAAACGGATATTTCGGACGGCGGCCACCCCGCCCGGATACACCTTGTCGACACCGTCGAGTACAACATCCGTCATTTCGGGTCCGCCTGGAGTGGAGCAATTGGGGTGTCCGCCATCACATCGCGCGACGCTCCATGTTGTCCAGAGTAGTTTTCAGGATGTCGGGGCCGAGTCGGCCGAGACCGGTCAAAATCGCTCGATTTTCGGACAGCGACGGAGGGGGCCGGCCCTGGTCGTCCGAGTGGGCGCCGGGTTCGGGCTCCCGGTGCCGGATGTCGGAGCGCCGCCGTAGACTCCTACGTCGTGGCAGGCAGGATTCGCAATGAGGACATCGCGCTCGTGCGGGAGCGGTCGTCGGTCGACGCCGTGATCGGCGAGTACCTGCAGCTGCGCAACGCGGGCGGCGGGAATCTCAAGGGCCTCTGCCCGTTCCACGACGAGAAGTCGCCCTCGTTCAACGTGACGCCGTCGCGCGGGCTGTACCACTGCTTCGGCTGCGGGGCGGGCGGCGACGTCATCAAGTTCGTCCAGGAGATCGAGCACCTGTCCTTCACCGAGGCGGTGGAGCGGCTCGCCGCGCAGGCGGGCGTCCAGCTGCGCTACGAGGACGGCGGTGCCCGCGGCCCCCGCCAGGACGGCGGGCAGCGCGCCCGGCTGATCGAGGCGCACCGGGCCGCCGCCGAGTACTACGCCGAGCGGCTGAACTCGCCGGACGGCGCGATCGGCCGCACGTTCCTGTCCGAGCGCGGCTTCGAGCCCGCCGACGCCGAGCGCTTCGGCGTCGGGTTCGCGCCGCGCGAGTGGGAGGGCCTGGTCGGGCACCTGCGCCGCCGCGGCTTCGCCGACCGCGACATCATCGCGGGCGGGCTCGCCAAGGAGGGGCGGCGCGGCCCGATGGACCGGTTCCGCGGGCGGCTGATGTGGCCGATCCGCGACCTGTCCGGCGACGTCATCGGGTTCGGCGCGCGGCGGCTCTACGAGGACGACGACGGCCCCAAGTACCTGAACACCCCCGAGTCGCCGCTCTTCCACAAGGGCTCGGTCCTGTACGGGGCCGACCTGGCGAAAAGGGAGATCGCCAAGCGCCGCCAGGCCGTGGTGGTGGAGGGCTACACCGACGTGATGGCCTGCCATCTGGCGGGCGTCCCGACCGCGATCGCGACGTGCGGCACCTCCTTCGGCGACGACCACATCAAGGTGCTGCGCCGGTTGCTGATGGACCAGGACGAGTTCCGCGGCGAGGTGATCTTCACCTTCGACGGCGACGCGGCCGGTCGTAAGGCGGCGCTGCGCGCGTTCGACGACGAGCAGAAGTTCGTCTCGCAGACCTTCGTCGCCGTCCAGCCCGACGGTCTGGACCCGTGCGACCTGCGCATCCGGCACGGCGACGCGGCGGTGCGCGACCTGATCGCCTCCCGGCTGCCGCTGTTCGAGTTCGCGGTGCGCAGCGCGATCGAGCAGCACGACCTCGACACCGTGGAGGGGCGGCTGAGCGCCCTGGACGCCGCGGCCCCGGTCGTCGCCGCCATCAAGGACCGGTCGCGCCGCCACCTGTACGCGGTCAACCTCGACCGCTGGCTCGGGTTCATGGACGAGCAGTTCGTGCTGCGCCGCGTCCGCGAGCTGGCCAACCGGCGGCACGGCCGCGCCCAGAACGGGAACCACAGGGCCGGAAACGGACGGTCCGAAAACGGTGGCGCACGAAACGGCGCCGATGGCGGCGGCCGCCCCGGAGCCGGGGAGCGGACGGCGGCGCGCCCGGCGTTCGATCCGAGTGACCCGGAGGTCCAGCGGGAGCGTGAGCTGCTGAAACTCGCCGTCCAGCGGCCGGCGGTGCTCGGGCCCGCCTTCGACGAGGTCCCGGCGGAGGCGTTCATCGCCCCGCCGCACGCCACGGTCCGCGCGGTCATCGCGGACGCGGGCGGCGTGGCGACGGCGGAGAATGTCGCCGAGTGGGTCGCGCGCCTGCTGGAGCTGGCCCCCGACGACCAGGTCAGAGACCTGATCACCAGGCTCGGCGTGGAACCCGCGCGGGCGGCCGATGATTCGGGCGACCGTTATGCGGTGGAATTGCTTTCCCGAATTCAGGAACGCCAGCTCACCCGTATGATCGCCGACGCGAAATCTAAACTCGAGCGGCTGAATCCGGTCGAGGCTCCCGACGAGTACCCTCGCCTCTTCGGCGATCTTGTCGCGCTTGAGCAGCAGAGACGGGTGTTGCGGGAGCGAGGTCTCGGAGCACAGTGAGTCAAGGGACCGCAAAATAGGTCCTGTGATCTTGGCCCCACTTGACGCAGACTGTCTTCGTGGGCCCTTCGGTGCTGCCAAGCGAGGCGCCATCGGTTGATCAGGTGGCGGACCTCGTCGCACGTGGCAGAGAACGCGGCGGCGTGACCGTCGAGGACGTCGCTGCCGCGCTCGATCGCTCGGACTTGCCGGACGACTCCCTCGAACGGGTCGTCCGGATGCTCGCGGAGCAGGGGGTGGAGGTCCTCGAGTCTCAGCAGGAGACCGAGGACATCGCGCGAGCGGACGAGGGAGACCTCGGCAAGCGGGCGCCGACGAGCGACCTGGTTCGGATCTACCTGAGAGAGATCGGTCGCGTACCGCTGCTCACGGCAGAAGATGAAGTAGAACTCGCGAAATCGATCGAGGCGGGCCTGTTCGCCGAGGAGAAGATGGCGCGCACCGCCGTCCTCGGCCGCGGCGAACTCCTCGACCTCGAACTGCTCTCCCGCGAGGGTACGCGGGCGAAGCAACGCCTGATCGAGGCCAACCTCCGGCTGGTGGTCTCGATCGCGAAACGCTATGTCGGGCGGGGAATGCTGTTCCTCGACCTGATCCAGGAGGGAAATCTCGGACTGATCCGTGCGGTCGAGAAATTCGACTACACCAAGGGGTTCAAGTTCTCCACGTACGCCACCTGGTGGATCCGGCAGGCCATCACCAGGGCGATCGCCGACCAGGCCAGGACCATCCGGATCCCGGTGCACATGGTCGAGACGATCAACAAGCTGGTCCGGGTGCAGCGCCAGCTCCACCAGGACCTCGGCCGTGAACCCACCCCCGAGGAGATCGGCCGGGAGATGGGCCTGTCCCCGATCCGGGTCGTGGAGATCCAGCGGATAGCGCAGGAACCGGTCTCGCTCCAGTCGCCGATCGGAGAGGAAGACTCCGACCTCGGCGACTTCATCGAGGACGCGGACGCCGTCGTGCCGATCGAGGCCGCGGCGTTCATCCTTCTCCAGGACCAGCTGGAGGACATCCTGGGCACGCTGTCGGAACGGGAACAGCGCATCATCCAGCTGCGCTTCGGCCTGACCGACGGCCATCCGCGCACCCTGGAGGAGGTCGGCAGGGAGTTCGGCGTGACGCGGGAACGGATCCGGCAGATCGAGTCGAAGACCCTGGCGAAACTGCGCCACCCGTCCCGCGCGCAGATGCTCCGCGAATATCTCGACTGACGACGCGCGGCCGACGCCGCCCCGCGGAGGGACGGCGCGTCGCTCGGCCCGGAAGCGCCTCCCGGCCGGAGCGCCGGGAGGCCGGTCGGGCGTGCTCCGACAGCGCGGTCAGGGACGGCTGTCGAGGGATTGCGTCCCATTTCGTCCGGGCGGTGATTTACCGTGGTGTCATGCTGATCGTGACGACTGACGGCGTGGCGGGGTACGAGATCAGGAGTGTGCTCGGCGAGGTCCACGGATCCGCCGCGCAGACCGACCCGATCTCCGCGCCCCAGCCCGGACACGGCGGAAGCAGCGCCACGTTCCGGGTGACGGGGGAGCAGCCGGCGTCCGGTCTGGCGGGCGCGCGGCGCGAGGCCGTGGACCGACTCGGCGAGGAGGCGCGCCGCAAGGGCGCGAACGCCGTCGTCGGGATGCGTTTCGACACGGTCGCGGTCGGCGGCGGCCTGGAGGTCTGCGCGTACGGAACGGCCGTCTGGGCGGAGCCCGCGCAGGCGCAGCCGCGCGAGCAGACGCCACACCAGCAGCCGTACCCCCAGCAGCAGCAGAACCAGCCCCCGCCCTACGGCGAGCCGCAACCCGGCGGCCCGCCGATGGTCGCCCGCAACCTCACAATGGGCCTGCACGACCGCCCGCGCTGAGCTGTATTTATTGCAGGAACGGCCCACTTCGCTCGCCTGGCGGCTGTGTTGATTGCAGTCCCGGCCCACTTCGCTCGCCTGGCGGCTCGCTGCGTGACCGTTCCTGGGCGAACGCGGCATCGCTTCGCGATCCGCCCGGCTCCGCTCGCCTTCGGCTTCGCTGCGCCGGGCGGGTCACGCGTTCGCGTGTGGGCTGTGTTGATTGCAGGACCGGTCCACTTTGCTCGCCTGGTGGCTTGCTGTGTGATCGGGCCTGGGCGGACGCGGCATCGCTTCGCGATTCGTCCGGTTTCGCTTGCCTCGGCTTTGCTGCGCCGGGCGGGTAACGCGTTCGCGTGTGGGCTGAGGTCACGTCGAAACGGACCTCGGCGGCCGGGCTCTGTTAGCCCTGGGCGGCGCGTTCCGCGCGGATGCGCGTGACGACATCCCCGGCGGCGGTCTTGATGGACTCCAGCTCCCGCAGGTAGGCCCAGTAGTCCGGGTGGGCGCCGGTGAGGCGCTTCGGCGCCTCCTCCAACCGCGCGACGAGCGAGTCGAGCGCCCGGGCGTGCTGCGGCGCCGCCCCGCCCGGCTGGGCCATGGCGAGCCGCTGCGCGTCCCGCACGGCGAACCGGACGCGCTCCGCCGGCCCGTCCGGGTCGGCGGCGACGGCCCTCAGCTCCTCGACCCGTCCGGTGACCTGACCGGCGCGACGGTCGGCGGCGTTCAGCTCGGTGCGGGCGGCGGTGAGCGCCCGCTGCGCTTCCTTCCACTCGGCGCGGGACGTGTGCGCGGACGCCTCGTTCAGCCGTTCACGCGCCCGCGTCACGGCCGCCTCGATCGACTCCGGCGCACCCTTCAGGTCCTGCCAGCAGGCCTGCGAGTAGCCGCGGAGCAGGACCTTCATCGCCTCCCTGACGGGGCCCACGCGGTTCGCGACGACGTCCACGCGGGTCCGGGCGGACGCGAGCGAGTTGCGGACCTTCTGCGCCATCTGCGGCAGCTCCGCGGCGGCCTCGCGCGCCCGCTCGGCGATCTCGCGGACCTCCTCGGCCTTGCGCAGGGCCCCGTCCAGCCCGAGCCCGCCCAGGCCCTGCGAGCCGAGCTGCGCGAGGATCTGCCTGGCCTGGGCCAGCTCCGCCTCCGGGTCTGAGGCGTCCATCCCGGCGTCCGCGGCGGCCCGTACGGCGGCGTCGGCGGCGGCGACGGCGTCACGCGCGGCGGTCAGCCGCGGCGGGAGCTGGTCGAGGGCGCTCTCCAGCCGGGCCATCTTCGGCGCGAGCCGCTCGGCGAACCCGTTCAGGTTCCGGGTGACCTGCTGGAGCCGTTCGGTGGACGCGACGAACGCGCGCCGCGCGGCGTCGTACTCGGCCGGTGTCCGGTCCTGGTCACCGAGGTCGTGCGCGTCGAGGACGGAGATATAGGCGACCGCGGCCGCGTCGGCGGACTCGGCCAGCCCCGTGAACTCCCGCCGCACGGGCTCGGCCGCCTTGGCGTCCAAGTCCTCGAAAACGGTGACACGGCCGTCGATGTACTTCTGCGCCTGGTCCATGTCGTAGAAGGCGGTCGCCGCCGCCTCCCTGGCCTCGACCGCCGCGGTGGCCGCCTGCGTCCCCCGGCCCCGGCGGCGCTGGTCACCCGCTCCCCGCAACGCTGCCTCCCTTCGTCCCTGCCCAGTCTGGCGCAGACCGCCCCGATTTTCCCCTCCGGCCGGTCCCGCGTGGCCGCGCGCCGGTCGCGGTGGCGAACAGGTTCCACGTCAGATGCCGTTCATGCCTCCGTCCGGAATGGAACGGATAGCATCGCTGCTACGTCGATATGGCTGGGCGCCGGGGCGGCGTCCGTAGCACCGGCATGCGATCTTGGAGGCCCATCGTGGGTGTCAGTCTCAGCAAGGGCGGCAACGTCTCGCTCACCAAACAGGCCCCCGGCCTGTCGGCGGTGATCGTCGGTCTTGGCTGGGACCTGCGCACCACCACCGGCACGGACTTCGACCTGGACGCCTCCGCGCTGGTCCTGGACGCCTCCGGAAAGATCATCACCGACCAGCACTTCGTCTTCTTCAACAACCTGCGCACCCCGGACGGCGCCGTCGAGCACAGCGGCGACAACAAGACCGGGGCGGGCGAGGGCGACGACGAGCAGCTCAAGGTGAACTTCGGCGCGATGCCCGCCACGGCCGAGCGGGTCGCCTTCGCCGTGTCGATCTACGAGGCCGACGGCCGGGGCCAGAACTTCGGGCAGGTCCGCAACGCCTACATCCGCGTTCTGAACCAGGGCGACGGGTCGGAGATGGCGCGCTACGACCTGACCGAGGACGCCTCGATGGAGACCGCGATGGTCTTCGGTGAGCTCTACCGCTCCGGGGAGGAGTGGAAGTTCCGCGCCGTCGGGCAGGGCTACGCCTCGGGGCTCGCCGGCATCGCGACCGACTTCGGCGTCAACCTCTGAACGTTCAGGCCCCTCAGAACGCAGACCCACAGGAAGGGAGTGGCCCATGGGAGTTTCACTCGCCAAGGGCGGCAACGTCTCACTGACGAAGGCCGCCCCCAACCTCACCGCGGTCACCGTCGGCCTCGGCTGGGACGTGCGCGCCACCACCGGCGCCGACTTCGACCTCGACGCGTCCGCGTTGATGCTCGCGTCCACCGGCAAGGTCATCTCCGACCAGCACTTCGTGTTCTTCAACAACCTGAAGAGCCCGGACGGCTCGGTCGAGCACACCGGGGACAACCTGACCGGTGAGGGTGAGGGCGACGACGAGTCCATCAACGTCGACCTTGGCGCGGTGCCCGCCGAATGTGAACGCATCGTGTTCCCCGTGTCGATCTACGACGCCGACAACCGGCAGCAGAGCTTCGGGCAGGTCCGCAACGCCTTCATCCGCATCGTCAACCGGACCGACGGCAACGAACTCGCCCGCTTCGACCTCACCGAGGACGCCTCCACCGAGACGGCCATGGTCTTCGGGGAGCTGTACCGGCACAGCGGCGAATGGAAGTTCAGGGCGGTCGGCCAGGGGTACGCCTCGGGTCTGGCCGGTATCGCGATGGACTTCGGCGTGAACGTCGGCTAGCAGCCGGCGGCCTCCGCATCCGGCCGCACGCACGCCCGGCCGATCTTCCTAGCAGAAATACGCGCATGATTCTTCGCACCTTCGGGTGGTCCTTCGGCGTCACGGCCGCTGGCCTGCTCCTCGCCCTGCTGTACGGCGGGCCGACCGGGTTCGCGCTGGTCGCCGTGCTGGCCGTTCTCGAGATCTCGCTGTCGTTCGACAACGCCGTGGTCAACGCCAAGGTGCTCGACCGCATGAGCCCCTTCTGGCAGAAGATCTTCCTGACGGTCGGCATCGCGATCGCGGTGTTCGGCATGCGGCTGGTCTTCCCGCTGCTGATCGTGGGGCTCACGGCCAAGCTGAACCCGTACGAGGCGTTCGACCTGGCGTTGAACGACTCCGACCGCTACCACGACCTGATGAACGACGCCTATCCGATGATCGCGGCGTTCGGCGGGATGTTCCTGTTGATGCTGTTCCTCGACTTCGTGTTCGAGGAGCGCGCCGACAAGTGGCTGCCGTGGTTGGAGCGGCCGCTCGCCCGTATCGGCAAGCTCGACCAGCTGGCCGTGGTCGTCGCGGGCGGCGCGCTGGCGTTCGTGGCGTGGCTGTCGGCCGACGACCCGGGCCAGGTCATGATCGCCGGGGTGCTCGGCATGGTGACCTACATCCTGGTCAACGGGCTCGGTGAGCTGTTCTCCGAGGCGGGCGAGGACGACGACGAGGACGCGGAGGAAGGCGAGGACGGGACGGCCGGGGAAAAGGCAGCCGCCGGTCGGTCGGGTCCGAGTTCGCTCGCACTGGCCACCGGCAAGGCCGGCTTCTTCCTGTTCCTGTACCTGGAGGTGCTGGACGCCTCGTTCAGCTTCGACGGCGTCATCGGCGCGTTCGCGATCAGCACCGACCCGATCGTCATCGCGCTGGGCCTCGGCATCGGCGCCATGTACATCCGGTCGCTCACCGTCTTCCTGGTCCGCAAGGGCACCCTGCACGAGTACGTCTACCTGGAGCACGGCGCGCACTGGGCGATCGGCGCGCTCGCCGTGTGCATGCTGATCAGCATCGGGCACCATGTCCCCGAGTGGATCACGGGCGGGCTCGGCGCCGGGCTGATCATCGCCGCGTTCGTCAGTTCGGTCGTCCGCAACCGGGGCGGGGACGGGGAGGCTCCCGTGGCCGGTGGCGGCGGGGACGGCACGGAACTCCCTTCGACGAGCTCGACGAGCAAGGTCTGACCCGCGGCGGATCCGGCGGTGTCCGGGTCCCCTGAAGCCCGACCCCACAGCATCGACCATCGAAGGAGCCGACGATGTCCATCTCGTTGCAGAAGGGACAGAAGGTCTCGCTGACCAAGCCGGGTGGCGGGACGCTCACCCGGGTCAAGATGGGCCTCGGCTGGGACGCCGTCGCCAAGAGGGGCCTGTTCGGTAAGGGCAAGTCCCAGTCCATCGACCTGGACGCCTCGTGCCTGCTGTTCGACGCGGGCGGCAACCTCGCCGACCAGGTGTGGTTCCGGCAGCTGCGCAGCAAGGACGGGTCCGTCCTGCACACCGGCGACAACCTGACGGGGGAGGGCGAGGGCGACGACGAGGTGATCAACGTCGACCTGCAGAACGTCCCGGCGAACGTCACCCAGCTGGTGTTCACGGTGAACTCCTTCACCGGCCAGGACTTCTCCCAGATCGCTAACGCGTTCTGCCGTCTGGTGGACGAGACCACCGGGCAGGAGATCGCCCGGTACGACCTGAGCGGCGCGGGGCAGCACAACGCGCAGATCATGGCGAAGGTGTCGCGGGACGGCGACGGCTGGTCGATGACGGCGATCGGCGCGACGGCGACGGGCCGCACGTTCCAGCACCTGCTGCCCGCCGTGGCGACGCACCTGTGACCAGCGGCTGACGGGGCGTCCATGCGGCATTTCGACCACGTTGACGCCGCGCGTCGTAAGCACCTGTTCTACCGGCATCCGCGGCCCTTCGACCGGCACGACGACCCGGCGGTGCTGGGCGTGGCGCTGGGCGCGACGCTGTACAGCCCGGCGACGCGGCCCGCCCTCGCGGACGACATCGTCCGCGCGGCGCGGGGCGGCGTGATGAGCATGGTGATGTGCCTGGAGGACGCGATCGCCGACGACGAGGTCGAGGCGGGCGAGGCGAACCTGGTGGCGCAGCTGCGCGCGCTGCACGCGGGCGGCTGCGGCCCCGGGGGCGCCGTCCAGGAGAACACCGGGTCGCCGGGCGCCGGATCGGGGGGCGCCGCGATCGAGGAAACCGAATCGCGGGACGTCCCGCTGCTGTTCATCCGCGTCCGCGACCCCCGTCAGATCGGCGACCTGATCGGGCGGCTCGGCGACGCGTCCGCGTTGGTCAGCGGGTTCGTGCTGCCGAAGTTCACGGCGACCGCGGGTGGAGCGTTCCTGGACGCGGTGGAGGACGCCGCCGCCCGGTCCGGACGGCGCCTGCTGGCGATGCCGGTGATCGAGAGCCCGGAGGCCGTGTACGCCGAGACCCGCACGGAGATGCTCAACGACGTCGCGCGGCTGCTCGCCAAGCACCGGCCGCGGATCCTCGCCGTCCGGATCGGGGCGACGGACATGTCCGCGGCGTACGGGCTGCGCCGCCCGCCCGACCTCACGATCTACGACATCCGTCCGGTCGCGGGCGTGATCTGCGACGTGGTGAACATCCTGGGCCGCGCGGACGGCACCGGATACGTGGTCACCGGCCCGGTCTGGGAGTACTTCTCGGCGGGGGAGCGGATGTTCAAACCGCAGCTGCGGCAGTCGCCGTTCGACGCGCAGCGGGCGGCTCCGCTCCGGCAACGGTTGATCACGTCCGATCTGGACGGGCTGATCCGCGAGGTGCATCTGGACAAGGCGAACGGCCTCACCGGCAAGACCGTGATCCATCCGAGTCATGTGGCGGCCGTGCACGCGCTGTCGGTGGTGACGCACGAGGAGTACTGCGACGCCGCCGATATCCTGGGTGTCACCGGGGGAGGCGCGATGGCCAGCTCCTACGCCAACAAGATGAACGAGGCCAAGCCGCATCGGGCGTGGGCGCGGCGGCTGATGCTGCGCGCCCGTGTGTTCGGGGTCGCGGCGGAGGGCGTCACGTTCGTCGAACTGCTGGAAGCGGCGGGCAGCCGGTGACGGCGTCCCCGCCCGCCTGGGCCGGTTCGTGGGTGGCGTCGCGGCTCGGCGTGCGCCTGTCGGACGTCGCGCGCCCGGTCGGGGTGGGTCTGACGGATCTTGTCGGGTTGGCGGTACGGCGCAATCCCCGGCGCGCGCACCTGCTGGTCTCCACGGTGCTGGGCAAGCACGTCCCGACCGACCCACGGCTGGTGTACGGGTCGGGGCTGCTGCTCGGCGAGCTCGTCCGCGCCTGCCTGCGCGGCGAGGAGCCGTCCGGGCCGGACGGTCTTCTCCCGGACGCGCTGCGTGGAGTGCCGGGCGCGGCGGCCGGGATGCGCGACCTTCTCCGCGCGCCGCGAATCCCGGTGGACGCGGTCGTGCTCGGCTACGCGGAGACGGCCACGGCCCTGGGTCATTCGGTGGCGGACGCTCTCGGCGGCGCCTACTACCTGCACTCCACGCGCCGCCCGGTCAGGGGGTTCGCCACGTACGGGGGGTTCGAGGAGGAGCACAGCCACGCCACGAGCCATCTGCTGCTCCCGTCCGACTTCGCGGCGCTCGACCGTGACGTTCCGATCGTGCTCGTGGACGACGAGCTGTCCACCGGCCGCACCGTCCTGAACACCGTCGAGGCGTTGCACGCCGTCCGGCCCAGGAGCCGCTACGTCATCGCGGCCCTGGTCGACCTTCGCGGGCCCGCCGAGGCGGCGCGCACGTCCGACCTCGCCGACCGCCTGGGAACCCGCATCGACACGGTGGCGCTGGCGGGCGGGCGCGTCGAACTCCCGGACGGCATCCTGGAGGCCGGGCAGACGCTTGTCGCCCGACTCCCGGCCGCCGCGGCTCCGGACGAGCCCGCACGCGAGTTCACGGTGTCGAGGGCCGCGGTGGATTGGCCCGCCGGGCTCCCGGACGGCGGACGCCACGGCTTCCTCCCCGAACACCGCGAACGCCTGGAGAAGGACCTGCCGCGCATGGCGGAGACCGTCGCCGAAGGCGTCGGAGACGGCTCCTCCCGCGTCCTCGTCCTGGGGTTCGAGGAACTGATGTACGCGCCGTTGCGGCTGGCCGAGGCGCTCGCCGACGCGCTGCCGGGCGTCGACGTCCGGTACTCGACGACGACACGGTCACCGGTCCTCGCCGTCGACGCCCCCGGCTACGCGATCAGGACGCGCCTGGCGTTCCCGTCCCACGACGATCCCGCCGACGGGCCGGGGGAGCGGTACGCCTACAACGTCCTCCCGCCGGCCGGACAACCCGGCTTCGACCGAATCGTTTTCGTCGTCGACGACGTCGGAGACACCCCCGCGCTCGCCGGCGGGCTCCTGCGGCGGCTGAGCGCGCTCGCGCCCGTGCTGGTCGTGACCGTCCCGGCGAGGAGGAGCACGTGAAACCGTTGCGCGGGCCGTCCTTCGGCAGCTACCCGGCGGAAGACGTCACGTGGCTGCTCAAGGACCTCTCGCACGTACGGCTCGAAGCGCCCACCGAGCAACGCGAGGCGGCGATCCAGGCGGGCCGCGCCCACTACGCGGAGTCGCTGCCGGTGGAGTACCAGCCGGGCCCGGAGTACCGGCGGCTGTTCCACCAGGCCCTCGACGCGTCGGCGGAACGGCTCGCCCACGCGACCGGCCTGGTCACGGAGATGATCCTCGCCGAGCGCGGCCCGGACGCGGTCCTGGCGTCCCTGGCCCGCGCCGGGACCCCGGTCGGGATCCTGATGCGCCGCTGGGCGCGGTTCGCGCACGGCCTGGACGTCCCGCACTACACGCTCAGCATCGTCCGGGGCCGGGGCATCGACACGGTGGCGCTGCGGTACCTCGCCGAGCACCACGACCCGACCTCCGTCATGTTCGTGGACGGCTGGACGGGCAAAGGCGCGATCACCCGCGAACTGACCGCCGCGCTCGCCCCCCACCCGTTCCCCGCCGACCTCGCGGTCCTGGCCGACCCGGGGCGGTGCACGTCGCTCCACGGGACCCGGGACGACTACCTGATCCCGTCCGCGTGCCTCAACTCGACGGTGTCCGGCCTGGTCAGCCGCACCGTCCTGAACGACGACCTGATCGGGCCCGGGGACTTCCACGGCGCGAAGTTCTACGCCGACCTCGCCGCCGACGACGTGTCCGCGCTGTTCCTCGACACCGTCTGCGCGCGGTTCGGGGACGTCGCCGAACGGGTCGCGAAGGACCTGCCCGACCAGCGGGCCGCCGACCGCGCCCCCGACTGGTCGGGGTGGGAGGCCGTCCGCCGCTGCGCCCACGCCGAGGGGATCGATGACCTGAACCTCGTCAAACCCGGCATCGGCGAGACGACGCGGGTGCTGCTGCGCCGCGTCCCGTGGAAGGTCCTCGTCCGGGACGACGCGGGCCCCGAGACGGCCCACATCAGACTGCTCGCCGAGGAACGCGGCGTCCCCGTCATCGAGGTGGAGCCCGACCGGTTCCCCTACGCCTGCATGGGTTTCATCCACCCTCGGTACGGCAAGGGGGCCGTTCAGTGACCGTCCTTGTGTGTTCCGACCTCGACCGGACGCTCATCTACTCCACCGCCGCGTTCGCCTTGGACGGCCCAGACGAAACGATGCCGCGCCTACTGTGCGTCGAGTTCTACCAGGGTGCGCCGCTCTCCTACATGACGGAGGCGTCCTCGCACACACTGGCGGCTCTCGCTGAGACGGCGACGTTCGTCCCGACGACGACACGCACACCGCAGCAGTACAACCGTGTGAACCTTCTGGAGAAACCCGCCCCTTACGCCATCTGCTCCAACGGCGGACACATCCTCGTCGACGGCGTGGACGACGCGGAGTGGGCGGCGACCGTCCGGGCGCGCGTCACCGAGAACTGCGCGCCGCTCGCGGACGTCCAAGACCACCTCGTCCAGACCAGCGGCGACTTCGTGTTCAAGCGACGCAACGCGTCCGACCTGTTCGCCTACCTGGTCGTCGACCGCGCCGCCCTCCCGCCCGCCTGGGTGGAGGACCTCACCGGCTGGTGCGCCGAACGCGGCTGGCGGACGTCCCTCCAGGGCCGCAAGGTGTACTGCCTGCCCGCGGGGCTGACGAAGGCCGCCGCCACGACGGAGATCGCCCACCGGACGGGCGCGGCCACGACACTCGCCGCCGGTGACTCGCTCCTCGACATCGAACTCCTCGAAACCGCCGACCTGTCCATCCGCCCCGCGCACGGTGAACTGCACGACACCGGCTGGACGTCACCCACCACGGCCGTCACCACCGCCCGCGGCGTCCTCGCCGGCCAAGAGATCGCCGATTGGCTCCTGCGACGCGCAACGGCCTTGTAAAGGCGGAGAGTAAATATTTACTGCCGCGCGCCTTGACGCGTTGGGAAGCGACCTCCCCCAAGGGCTCGCAGCGACCGCGTTCTGAGGCCACAATTCACGGTGAGCCCCTCTCCAGCTCAGGAGGAGGTCACCCTGACCACATGAGCGCCCGTCTGACCGGCGACGAGACCGCGCTGTGGAAGGCCGCGGCCAGGGTCCTCGACGCGAACTGGACGGGGACGTCCACCGCGGCGTCCCCCGGCCTGTACCCGCACCAGTGGAGCTGGGACTCGGCGTTCATCGGCCTCGGCCTCGCCCGCCACCGCCGCGACCGTGCCGAAGCCGAACTGCTGTCCCTCTTCCGCGGCCAATGGGCCGACGGGATGCTGCCCCACATCGTGTTCAACACCAGCCTCGCCCGCCACGCGTTCTTCCCCGGACCCGAACTGTGGCGCAGCGAACGGCACCCCGCCGCGCCGCGCGGCGTCCACACCTCCGGCCTCACCCAGCCGCCCCTGCACGCCCTCACCGCGCTGCGCCTGCACGCCTGCGCCACCGACGGGGAGAGCAGCCGGGCGTTCCTCGCCCGCCTCTACCCACTGCTCACAGCCCAGCACCACTACTTCGCCCAGGCCCGCGACCTGGCCTCCAGCGGACTCATCGCGATCTGCCACCCGTGGGAGTCGGGCCTGGACAACAGCCCCGCCTGGGACCGCCCCCTCGCCGCCCTCCAACTCCCGCCCACCGCGTACGCGCCCGCGCAACGCGCCCACACCCTCCCCACCGGCGAGGACTACGACCGCTACGTGCGGCTCGTCGCCCTCATGCGCGACGCCGGAAACCACCCCGGCTACCTTCGCGACGAACACCCCTTCGCCGTCGAAGACCCCCTCGTCAACGCCATCTACCTGGCCTCCACCCACGCCCTCGCCGAGATCGCCGCCCTCGTCGGCGCCGACCCCGCCCCGCACCGCGACCGCGCGCAACACGTCCACGAAGCCCTCCTCGACCGGCTGTGGGACCCCGAAACCGGCTGCTTCCGCGCCCGCGACCTACGCGCCGACCATCTCCTGCCCATCATCACCGTCGGCGCGTTCGGGCCGCTCCTCGACCCCGACCTACCGGCCCCGAAAGTCCGCAGCCTCGTCGACCTCCTCCTGTCGGCCCGCTTCGCCGGCGCCGCCGGCTACCCCGTCCCCACCTGCGACATCCAAGCCCCCGCCTTCGACCGCGGCGGCTACTGGCGCGGCCCCACCTGGGTCAGCACCAACTGGCTCGTCTGGTACGGCGCCGTCGGCCACGGCCTACCCGTCGTCGCGGACCTCGTCTACGGCTCCACCATGCGGCTCGTCCGCCAATCCGGATTCCGCGAATTCTTCGACCCCTTCGACGGCACCGGACGCGGCAGCCACGACTACGCCTGGTCCGCCGCGCTCATCCTCGACCTCCTCGGGGCCCGCCGCGCCCCCCAGGCCGCCTGATCGCCTACCGTTGGGGCATGCGCCGACTCCGGGGACGACCCTCAATCCGCGCCGCCCTCACCCTCGAACGGGGCGAACGCGTCCTCGCCACCGCCCCCACCCGCGGCGGCTCCCACGTCGCCGCCACCACGTCCGCCCTCCACATCCCCACCATCGAAGGCGGATTCACCCGCATCCCCTGGGAACGCGTCGACCACGCCACCTGGAAAGACGGGTGGCTCCACGTCACCGAAACCACCCGCGCCGAACACCACGTCCGCCTCACCGACCCGGGCTCGGTCCCGGAAACCGTCCGGGAACGCGTCACCGCCACCATCGCCGTCACCCACCACGCCGCCCTCCCCGGCGGCGGCAAGGTCCGCATCGCCGGCCGCCGCCCCGCCACCGGCGGCGACGTCCGCTGGACCTTCGTGTTCGAGGCCGGCCTGGACCCGTCCGACCCGGGCCTACGCGCCCAGGCCGAACAGATCCTCGAAGACTTGCGCCGCCAGACCGGCCTCTAACCCGGATACACCGGCGGCTGCTCCTCGGCCGTACGATGCCCCTGCTCCGGCACCCCCTCCTTCCGATGCGCCGCCTTCTCCCGCGCCGCACCGGCGAACTCCTCGCCCTTCGCCCGCAGCTTCCCGGCCGCCTCCTGGACGTTCGGGTTCTCCGACACCTGCTGCGACAACCGCTTGATCTGCTCGAACCGCTCACGGCCCGCCTTCGTCCCGAAGACGTACCCGATCGCGGCGCCTGCCATGAACATCATGCGAGCTTTCATGTCCAACTCCCACTGACGGCGGATTCGTCCCACCCCCATACCCGCCAACACGCCCCCCATCCGTGCCGGCACGGGAATAAGGCGTGCGCGAACAGCTCCGCACATGCGCTAACCTAGACCCGCCGCCGGGCTCCACGCCCGGGCACGAAGCACGATCCCGCGTAGCTCAATCGGCAGAGCAGCCGGCTGTTAACCGGCAGGTTATTGGTTCGAGTCCAATCGCGGGAGCCGAGGCGGGGTGGTGTGCTCGACGAGCTTTGCTCGGCTTCGCCGGGGCCCGCAGTGTCTTTCCGGGGGGCGACCCCCGGACCCCCGATGTGGGGGCTTCGCCCCCACGCCCCCCGTCGGTTGCGGCTTGGGGTTGCGTGCAGGTGGTCTTGGAGGGCTTGCTGGAAGTGTCCATGGCGGGCTACGAATCGCAGGATGCGTTTCGCGCGCCGTTTCTGCTGATGATGGCCTGGTTGTGGATGCTGCGGTGGGCCATCAAGATCAAGTGTCGATGATGAGGCCGCCCCGTCCCTGAGTACGGCGGGTTGGTTCGGTTTTCGTGGGCTCGGCCACGAGTCCAGTGTTTTGGGCGACTCCGGACGGGCGTGCTCAGCCTCCTCGCCGACCAGCGTGCGGGCGGCGTCAGCGGCGCCGACCTCCTCCCTTTGCCACCTTCAGTGACGACAATGTGCTCGCTCTCGAACCGGGCCCGGTTGTGCGTGGCCGCCTGGAGGTGGGGCGGGCGATCATGCTTGGGGGGCGCAGGAGTATAGCGGCGTGGCGAATTTCGGTGGGCGAGGTCTGCCAGTTGTGGTTTATCGCCTTGACATCGGAGCGGGGAGCTTCGGGTGGTCGTTCGATGGTGGTGCCGCATGCGGTTCGGGGACGTATCAGGCTACCGCGCGGGTGTTTTGGGGCGTGGTGTGGAAGTTTCAGTGGAATCGCGGATGCCTTGACTGGCGGTGGGATAGCGTGTCCAAAAGGTCGGGCTCGAACCAGAATGCTCGAATCCCAACCAGTATTTTTCCACTTAAGAACCCTGGTCGGGCGCCTATTTACGGCGTTCGCCATGCGGCCTTCGGCGCGGCACGCAAAGATACGACCATCGTCGGCGGGCGGCCCGGTCCGGCTTTCAACGCCTGGGGTGGAGAGCCCGCCAGCAGCACTCAAGGAAGGATCACTGCGAGCCGAAGCGCTGGACGACCGCGGAGCCGGTGCCACGTCCCCCGACGTGATCGTTGAGCCCGAGAATCCTGCGCGTTCGGTGAAATTCGGGCGTGCCACGGAATCGTTGCCGTCCCAAGACAGAGGGCCGCCCCCCGCTGCGAAGCCAAAGAACCAGCGCCGGGGGCGACCCTCCCAATCGACCCGGAGGGGCCAATTGCCATTGGCAGAGTACGCGACCCGCGCCGCGAATGTGACCCAACTGACTCATTGCACGTGCACCCGACCATGGGCGCGTTTCGTTTCCGGGCGAGGTCTGCTGTGACGACGATGTCGGAAGCACCTGCGGCCTTTGGTGGCTATCACGTCGACCGGCTCGTCGGGAGCGGCATGCAGGGGGAGACCTATCTGGCGGTCGACCCGGCGGGGCGGCGGGTGGTGGTGAAGGCGATCCACGCGGGGAGCGGGCGGAAGGCGCGGTCGGCGCTCGACACGGAGGTCGTCGCGCTCCAGTCGGTGCACCCGGCCTTCACCCCGCGGTTCATCACCTACGACGCATGCGCCGACCGGCCGTTCTACGTCATGGAGTACATCGAGGGCAAAACCGTTGATGATGTCCTCGCTGAGGAGGGGCAGCTCAGCGAGGTCGAGACCGAGCGTCTGGCGGTTCGGCTCACGGCGGTCCTCGCCGCCATGCACGGGGTCGGGACCGCGCACGGCGACTTCCGGGGCCAGAACCTGATCATCGGAGAGGACGGTGGCGTCTATGTCGTGGACTTCGGGCGGGCGGTGCTGCGGTCGGAGTCGCGCCGGGGCTTCCGCAAGCGGCGGCGCAGTGACCTGCGGCAGCTCGGCGAGTTGATCGTGCGCGCCCGTAACGGCAGGGCGCCGTTCGGGGAGGACTCCTCGCTGGCGATCGAGCGATACAACGAAGGTCGCGCGGACGTCGGCGCGTTGACGGGCCGGACGCGAAGCGTCGCCTTGGGACTCCTGCGGAAACGTCGATGCTGGCGGGGGAGCATGTCGGCGAGACGGGCGCACCGGATTCTGGTGCGGGGCCGACGTGCGCGCTGGCGGGTGTGGTCGGGGATGTACGCCCTGCCTGCGGTAGCCGTGAGTCTGATCCAGAACGTCGCTCCTCTGTTGTCCTAGCGGTGGGCGCCGGTGGCTCAGTTCGGCCTGCTCGCGTCTGAATCGAGGGGCTCGGGCATGGCCGGTGCGCGGCTCGTGGGAGGCGAGCACCGTGTCATCGCCATCAACGGGCCCATTCCTCCGTTGCCTGGGAGGGCGGCCACCCCCGGAGCCAGCGCCGCGTTCGGCGGTATCAACACCGGGGCGGGCGCGGGACGGGTACAGCGGCCCGCGGTATGCCTTTCGGTGTTCAGGATGTTGGGGTGGCGCCGCGGTGGCTGACGGACATCGCTCACAGGTTTCACATCGACCACTTGACCGCACCACCGGCAACGGCACCACCAGGCCGCACCGGACGACATGGTGAAGGCCTCAAGAGGGATGAGCCCGGCCGCACGGACGGCCGCGGCCAGGTCGGACGGCACCGAATGATCGGACAGGTAGCGTTCGCCCAGTTCCCCTTCGGCCTCGACGGCGGCGGCCGCGGTCATGTAGCTCTCGCCGGTCACGGCCTGGCGGCGGCGGACACGGCGTTGCAGGTTGCGGGCAGGGCGACGACGGTCGGTGGGCATGGCGTCCTCGGGCGGAGCCCTACGCACACCGCTGGACGGCACGAACTCGGGAGACCACGCGCCGTCCCTGGACGCTTTGTCGTCGGCGCACCAGCGGCGTAGGCGCTCGGTGCTCGGACCGGCAGGCGTGCTCTGCCAGGCGAGAGCATACCGACCCGGCCACGGACGGGAGGCGAAGCCACGGAAATTCATGTCTCGCCGTCCCGGCGCCGGTCATCTGCCGTTCACGGGGGCGTTCGCCGGAACGTTTCGGGGACGCCCACCGGGTAGATCGGCTGCGACGTGCCTGGCGGAGGGGGGCTGCGAGCGGCATGGTGACGCTCGTCCTGGCCTACGCCGTCGTCGCGGTCGCCGTGCCCTGGGCGCTCGGCCGGCACCGGCGGGTGATGGCGTGCGCGGCCGCGGTGCTTCCGGCGGTGACGGCGGGGTGGGCGCTCGCGCGGGCCGGGGACGAGGTCACGGCGACGGTGGGATGGGCGGCCGACCTCGGGTTGGCCGTCGACCTGCGGCTCGACGCGCTGGCGGTCGTCATGCTGGTGCTCGTCGGCGGGGTCGGCGCGGTGGTGCTGTGCTACTCCGGTTGGTACTTCGAGCGGTCCGAGCGGCTGGTGACCGGGACGCTGGTGGCGTTCGCGGGGGCGATGACGGGGCTGGTACTCGCCGACAACCTGCTCGTTCTTTATGTGTTCTGGGAGTTGACGACCGTCAGTTCGTTCATTCTGATCGGTGCTCCCCGGCCGGATCTGGTGGAGTCGCGGCGGGCGGCGACGCAGGCGTTGTTGACGACCACGGCGTTCGGGTTGGTCATGTTGGTCGGGTTCGTGCTGCTTGGGCAGGCCGGGGGGACGTACCGGATCTCGGCGCTGTTGGACGATCCGCCCGGCGGCGCGGTGGCGGAGGCGGGTGTGGTGTTGGTGTTGTTGGGCGCGTTCGCCAAATCCGCGCAGGTGCCGTTGCACGCGTGGCTTCCCGCGGCGATGGTCGCGCCGACGCCGGTGAGCGCGTACCTGCACGCCGCCGCGATGGTGAAGGCGGGCGTCTACCTGGTGGCGCGGCTCGCGCCCGCGTTCGCGGAGACCGGTGTGTGGCGGCCGATGGTCGTCGTGGCGGGACTGGTGAGCCTGGCCGTCGGCGGGCTGGTCGCGTTGCGGCAGGACGATCTGAAGCGGCTCCTCGCCTACGGGACGGTGAGCCAGCTCGGCCTCCTGATGGTCCTGTTGGGCCATGGGACGCCGACGGCGGCTCTTGCGGGCATCGCCTTGTTGCTCGCGCACGGCCTGTTCAAGGCGCCGCTGTTCCTGGCGGCCGGTGCGCTGGAGCACCAGACGGGAACGCGCCGCGCCGAATGCCTGTCGGGGGCGGGACGGCGCCTGCCGGTGCTCGCGGTCGCCGGGACGGCCGCGGTCGCGTCCATGATCGGGTTGCCGCCGTTCCTCGGGTTCGTCGCGAAGGAGGCGGCGTTCGAGGCGTTCGCCCACGGCGGGCTTGACGCCGCCGTCCTCGCCGGGGTGGTGGCTGGGTCGGCGCTGACCGTGGCCTACGGTGTCCGGTTCCTGCACGGCGCGTTCGGCGGAACGGCCGACGGGACGCCGCGCGGGGAACCGTGGGGCCTGGTCGGGCCGGTGGTGGTGCTGGCCGTCGCCGGGTTCGCCCTGGGCGTGCGTCCCGGGCCGGTGCGAAGCCTCGTCGAACCGTACGCCGAAACGCTGGGGGTGGGGGAGTACGAGCTGGCGCTGTGGCACGGCCTCGGGTTGCCGATCGGGTTGTCGGTGCTCGCCCTCGCGGTGGGCGCCGGGCTGTACTTCATGTTCGGACGGTCGTTCCCGGCGAGACCCGTCCGGTGGCCCGTTCCGGACGCTCAGCGGGCCTACGACGTCGTGGTCGAGGCCGTGTACGGCGTCGCGCACGCGGTGACGAAACGCCTGCAGATCGGATCGTTGCCGGTCTATCTCGCGGTGATCGGGGTCATGGTGCTGCTCCTGCCGGGGACGGCGCTGGTGGTGGGTCTGGTCGGCGGGGACGGCCCGTCGAGATCCTTGGGGACGCTCCGTGCCTGGGACGACCCGGTTCAGCCCGTCCTGGCCGCGGTGGTGGGCGGGTGCGCGGTCGCGGCGCTGCGGGCGCGCCGCAGGTTGTCGGCGGCGTTGCTGCTCGCCGGTGTCGGCTACGGGACGGGCGGCCTGTTCGTGGCGCACGGCGGGCCGGACCTCGCGCTCACGCTGCTGGTCGTGGAGACCCTGTCGTTGATCATGCTCGTGCTGGTGCTGCGGCGGTTTCCGGACCGGTTCCCGCCGCGCCGCCGCCGGGCGCCCGGCCGGGCCGCCGCCGGTGTGATCAGCCTGTGCCTCGGCGGGTTCGTCGCGACCTTCCTGGTGGCGGCGGCGCTGAGCCGGAACACAGGGCCGGTCGGTCCGCGCTACGAGACTCCCGCCGCGGAGGAGGAGGCGAACAACGTCGTGAACTTGATCCTGGTCGAGTTGCGCGCCCTCGACACGCTCGGCGAGATCACGGTGCTGGCGGTCGTGGCGATGGGCGTGTCGGGGCTGGTGCTGTCCAGACCGGGGGGATGGCGGCCGGTCCGTCCGCCCACGCCGGGCGAGGAGGCCGCGCGGGAACCCCGTAAAAGGTGGCTCGCCACGCCGGGACGTCCGCCGCTGGGCGGCTCGTCGGTGGTGTTGGAGGCGGCGGCGCGGCTGCTGGGTCCGACGATCCTGGTGTTCTCGCTCTACCTGCTGGTCGCGGGGCACGGCCGTCCCGGCGGCGGGTTCGTCGGCGGGCTCGTGGCGGGCATGGCGTACGTGCTGCGTTACCTGCCGGGCGGGCGGCGGGAGCTCGCCACGGCGGTGCCGGTGCGTCCCAGCGTGCTGCTCGGCGGCGGCCTCGGGCTCGCGGTCGCGACCGGCGCGGCGGGGTGGACGTCCGGCGGCCAGTTCCTTCAGGGGGACGTCCTGCACGCGACGGCACCGGTCCTCGGGGAGGTCAAGGTTCCGACCAGCCTGTTCTTCGACGCCGGGGTGTACCTGCTGGTGCTCGGACTGGTGCTGACGATCCTCGCCACGCTCGGCGCGAGCCTGGAGAACGACGAGGGGAGCCGGTCGTGAACGAGCCCGCGCTGGTTCTCGTCGTGCTCGTCGCGGTGCTGTTCGCCGCCGGTTTCGACCTGCTGATGGAACGGTCGCTCATCCGCGTCGTGGTCGGCTTCATGCTGCTCGGGCACGGCGCGAACCTCATCCTGCTGCTGGCGGGCGGAGCCGCCGGAACACCGCCGATCCTCGGGGAGGGCGAGGGGCCCTCGGCGGACCCGCTGCCGCAGGCGATGGCGCTGACCGCGATCGTGATCACGTTCGGGGTGACGGCGTTCCTGCTGGCCCTGGCCTACCGGAGCCGGCTCCTGCTCGGCGCGGACGAGGTCATGGACGACGTCGAGGACCGCCGGATCTGCGCCGGGAAGATCAAGGACGACCGATGAACGTGCTCGTCCCGCTGCCGTTCGTGCTGCCGCTGGCGGGCGCCGCGCTGGCGATGATCAGCCGCCGCCGGGAGGCGTGGCTGCGCGTCCTCGCCCCGCTGGTCGTCGCGGGCGTGGTCGCCGCCGCGGGCGGGCTGGTGGCGGTCGTCGCCCGCGACGGGGTCACCGCCGTGCAGATGGGCGGCTGGGCCGCGCCGCTCGGCATCACGCTCGTCGCGGACCGGCTGTCGGCGCTGCTGCTGGTGGTGTCCGCCGCCGTGCTCCTCGCGATCATGCTGCACGCGGTGGCGGAGGGCGCCGGGGGGCTCGGCAGGCACGAACCGGGCGTGTTCTATCCCGCGTACCTCGCGCTGACCGCCGGGGTGTGCCTGCTGTTCCTCGCCGGTGACCTGTTCAACCTGTTCGTGGCGTTCGAGGTCATGCTCGCGTCGAGCTACGTGCTGATGACGCTCACGCCGACGGCGGAGCGGATGCGGGCCGGGATGACGTACACGGTGGTGAGCCTGACCTCGTCCATCCTGTTCCTCACCGCGCTCGGCGTGACCTACGCGGCGGCGGGCACGGTGAACCTGGCCGACCTGTCGGTGCGGGTGGACGATCTGCCGTCCGGGACGCGTTCGGCGCTCGGCCTGATGTTCCTCGTCGTGTTCGGCATCAAGGGCGCGATCGCGCCGATGCACCTGTGGCTGCCCGACAGTTACCCGGTCGCGCTCACCAAGGTCACGGCCGTGTTCGCGGCGCTGCTGACCAAGGCCGCCATCTACGCGCTGATCCGCGTCCAGACGCTGGTGTTCCCCCGCGACCAGATGTCGTGGGTCATGCTGGGGCTGGCCGCCGCGACGATGCTGGTCGGCACGCTCGGGGCGCTGACGCACGACGACGTCCACCGGGTGTTCTCGTTCACGCTCGTCGGTCACATCGGCTACATGCTCTTCGGGCTGGGGCTGTTCAGCGTCGGCGGGCTCACCGGGGCGATCCTGTATCTCGTCCACCACATCGTGGTGCAGGCGACGCTGTTCCTGGTCAGCGATCTGATGCAGGGACGCACAGGGGAGATCTCGCTGAACCGGCTCGGCGGGCTCGCGCAACTGTCCTCGGTCGTCGCCGTGCTGTTCTTCGTGCCCGCGTTGAGCGTGAGCGGGGTCCCTCCGACGTCCGGGTTCGTCGCCAAGCTCGCGCTGTTCCAGGCTGGGCTCGGCGCGGAACGTCCGCTCGCGTACGTCGTCACCGGAGTGGCGGTCGCGGCGAGCGTCCTCACGCTGATGGCGATGGCGCGCATCTGGACGCTGGGGTTCTGGCGCCCGAGGCCGCGGGACGCCGCCGAGCCGCCCGAGGAGGAGTCCTACACACGTGGCGGTGTGCGCGTCATGCAGTCGGTGACCGCCGTGATGGTCGCGGGCGGGCTGCTCATCTCGGTGTTCGCGGGGCCGCTGTCGGTGTGGAGCCGCCACGCCGCGACCGACCTGCTCGACCCGGCCCGCTACCGCAACGCGGTGTTGAACGGGGCGGCGCGATGAACGAGGGGCTGCGGCGCGCCGGTGCGCGGCTCGGCATGGCCGTGTGGCTGCTCGGGGTGTGGCTGTTGCTGTGGGGCCGGGTCGACGCCCTCACGCTGACCGGCGGGGTTGTCGCCGTCCTCGTCGCCTACGCGGTGAGCAGGCTGCCCACGGTGCCGATGGTCACGCGGGTCCGGCCCCTGCCGCTCGCCGTGGCGGCGGCGGAGTTCGCGTGGGACCTGCTCGTGTCGAGCGTCGTCATCGGCTGGCACGCGCTGCGCGCGCCGGGACGGGTCCGGGGCGCGATCGTCGAGGTCGAGGCGCGGTCGCGGTCCGAACTCGTGCTGCTCGCCGTCACCACCAGCGTGTCCCTCCGGCCCGGCACGCTGCTCGTCGACCTCGACCGGGACCGCTCGCTCCTGCGCATCCACGGCATGCCCGTCCGCGACCCCGACGAGGCTGACTCCACGCGGGAGGGCGTCCTGCGCACCGAACGACGGCTGATGCGGGCCCTTGTGACACCGGACGACGCACGCCGAACGGAGGACATCTGATGAGCGTCGTGTACACCGTGACGATGGCGCTGCTGGGCGCCGCCGTCCTGATGACGACCGCGCGGCTCGTCCGCGGGCGGACGGCCTTCGACCGCATCATGGCGGTGGACGTCCTGACCGTGCTGCTCGTCAGCGGCATCGCGGTCCACGCCGCCGCCCGCGACGAGCCCGCCAACGCCACCATCCTCGTGGTGATCGCGCTGCTCGGCTTCGTCGGATCGGTGACGGCCGCCCGGCTCGCGGCGGAACGGGCGGAGGACGGCACATGATCGCCGGTGACGTCGTCACGGCGGTGCTGCTGCCCGCGGGCGCCGCGTTCTCCGCCGTGGGCGCGCTCGGCGTCCTGCGGTTCCCCGACCTGCTCACCCGGCTGCACGCGGCGACGAAACCGCAGACGATCGGGCTGCTGCTCATCCTCGCGGGCGTCGCGCCGCAGGCCGGGTCCGTCGCGGCGGCCACCCCGCTGCTGCTCGTCGCGGTCTTCCAGCTGATCACCGCGCCGGTCGCCGCGCAGACGATCGGCGCCGCCGCCTACCGCGCGGGGGCGATCGACCCGGGCACGCTCACGCTGGACGAGTCCGACGAGTCCGACGAGCGGGAGTGAGTCATCCCTCGGTGGCGGCGCCCTCCTCCGCGATGTACTCGGCGAGCAGGTCCTCCTCGGTGGCGCCGCGCCGCCAGTAGCCGGTGAACTCGACGGCGCGGCGGTCCATGCCGCGTTCCTTCACCAGGTGGCGGCGCAGCGTCTTGACGACCGACGACTCGCCCGCGATCCACGCGTAGGCGCCGTCCGGCACCTCGGCGGCGCGGACGGCGTCCGGCAGCCCGCCGGGGGACACCCAGGTGATCTCCGCGTCGGCGGCGGTCGGCAGGTCCTGCCGGTCGTCCGGATGCGGGACCTCGATCCAGACGCGGGCCGGGGTCCCGGCGGGCAGCCACGCGAGGTTGCCGGCGATGGCGGGCAGCGCGGTCAGGTCGCCGGCCATCAGCACCGGGTCGCCGGGCGGCGGCCGGAAGTCGTAGCCGCCGTTGTCGGGACCGGTCGGGCCGAGGGCGGCGACGCGGTCGCCGGGACGGGCCCCGGCGGCCCAGTCGGCGGCGGGGCCGGAACCGCCGTCGTGGTGCAACGCGAAGTCGACGTCGAGTTCGCCGGGACGCTGGGCGCGGACGGTGTAGGACCGCATGATGCCGCGTTCGGCCGGGTCCAGCTCGCGCCAGTCGGCGAACCACGTGTCGCCGCCCCGGCCGTCCGGCATCACGGGCGCGTCCTGGTGCGGGTGCGGGAAGAACAGCTTGATGCGCTGGTCGCGGCCGGCGGAGACGAACCGGTCCCCGGGGGCGTCAGGATCGAGGCCCGTCCCGCCGTAGGTGACGCGGACCATGGACGGGCAGAGCCGCTCCGTCCGCACGACGTGCAGGTCGAAGAAGGCGTAGGGGTGTGCGGGCGTGGTCATCGCGCTGCCTTTTCAGCCGGTCTTCTTGGCGGACTTGATGGACGCGGCGAGCGCCTCCAGGAGCGGCGCGCAGCCCTCGTAGGAGAACCGGGGCTCCGGCTGCCATGGGACGACCTGGCCCGCCTTCACCGCGGGCAGGTCCTTCCAGGACGGCTTGCCGCCGAGGTCCTTCGGCTGGAGCGCCTGGGTGCGGGAGTCGAGCATGATGACGTCGGCCCTGTACTTGCCCGCGTTCTCCCAGCTCAGCTCCTCGAAGTAGCCGTTCTGGCCCGGCTTCTCCGGGACGATGAGCTCGACCCCCAGCTCCTTGAAGTAGATGAGGTCGGTGTTCTTGTTCGGGCTGGAGGCGTAGAAGAGGTCGGGGCTCGCGGACGCGGCCAGCACCTTCAGGCTCTTGTTCGCCGCGGCCGCCGCGCGCAGCGACGCGGCCGCCTTCTCGAACCGGTCCTTCGCGGCGGTGACCTTCGCGGACTTCAGGTCCGCGCCGAGCGCGCCCGCGAGCGCGGCGGTCCGCTCGATCGGTTTCGGCAGCGCGACGGCGCCGGTGGAGACGGCGACGCTCGGCGCCAGCGCGTAGATCTTGTCCTTGCTCTCCAGGGGGACGTAGAAGAGCTCGTTCTCCACGAACATGTTGTCGACGAGGAGCTCGGGGCGCAGCGCCGCGTACTTCTCGATGTTGAACTCGCCGAACGCGTTCCCGATGATCTCCAGCCGGTCGACGGGCAGGTTCCCGGCCTGCGGGTCGGGTCGGCCGTCCTTCAGCTTCGTCGGGCCGAACACGCCGACGAGTTGCCGGTCGACGCCGAAGTCGTAGAGGGCGGCGGCGGTGCCGACGTAACCGACGACGCGTTTCGGTCGCGCCTTGAGCTCGATCTTCGTGCCGCGGTCGTCGGTGAACGTCCAGGCGCCGCCGCCCGAGGACGCCGCGCCGCCCTTGTCACCGCCGCCACCGCCGCACGCGCTGATCAGCGCGCCGACGGCGAGGGCGCCGCCCGCGCCGAGCAGGCCGCGCCGGGTGAGGCCGCTCCGGGATGGATGACGGACATCGGTCTTCGACATTTCGGACGCACTCCAGGGATCAACTACTATGACCGTATTCCGGTCGAACGGGGCTTAGGTTAACCTAACCTAAGTTTGATTTCCCCACGTCCCCCCGGAGCACGCCAGGTGTTGCTGACCAAGCCGTCGCCGCATGCGCCCGCAGTTGAGCGCTCACCCGGCGCGCGGCGGGCGGCCGGGCTCGTCGGCGCGCTGTTGTTCCTGCTTACCGCGTCCGCGCTCAGCCTCGCGGTCGGAGCCAAGCCGCTTTCGCTGGGGGAGGCGTGGGACGGGCTGATCCACGGCGACTCGCCCGCGTACACGATCGTCCACGAGATGCGGCTCCCCCGGACCCTGCTCGGGCTGCTCGCCGGTACGGCGCTCGGACTCGCGGGCGCGGTCATGCAGGCGCTGACCCGGAACCCGCTCGCCGACCCCGGGCTCCTCGGTATCAACGCGGGCGCCGCCGCGGCCGTCGTGTCGGCGATCTCGTTCCTCGGCATCACCTCGTTCACCGGGTTCGTCTGGTTCGCGTTCGCGGGCGCCGGAGCGGTCGCGGTGCTGCTCTACGCGGTCGGCGGCGGGCGCGGGGCGACCCCCGCGCGGCTCGCCCTGGCCGGTTCCGCGCTGAACGCCGCGCTGTTCTCCTACGTGAACGCGGTGCAGCTCCTCGACACCTCGTCCCTCGACCGGATGCGTTTCTGGACGGTCGGGTCGCTCGCCGCCGCCCAGGACCACACGATCGTGCGGGTCGCGCCCTTCGTCGCCGTCGGGCTCGTCGCGGCGTTGCTGCTGGCACGTCCGCTGAACGCGATGGCGATGGGCGAGGACACCGCCCGATCCCTCGGCGCCGACCCCGGTCGTGTCCGGATCGTCGCGATCGTCACCGTGACCCTGCTGTGCGGCGCGGCGACGGCGGCATGTGGGCCGATCATCTTCGTCGGGTTGATGGTGCCGCACTTCGTCCGCGCGCTGACCGGGCCCGACCTTCGCTGGCTCCTGCCGTACTGCGCGGTCATCGCCCCCGGGCTGATGCTGGCGGCGGACGTCCTCGGACGCGTCGTCGTGCGCCCGTCCGAACTCCAGGTCGGGATCGTGACGGTCGTGGCGGGCGGGCCGGTGTTCCTGTACTTCGTGCGGCGGCGGCGTCGCGGGGCGGTGTCCACGTGAGCGTCATCAGGACCCCGGGCGGGCTGTCGTTCCGGTTCCGCGCCCGGGCGCTGGTCGTCTCGGCCGTGTTCCTCGCCGTGGCGCTCGGCACGGGCGTGCTCCTCATCGGCGGCGGTGACTTCCCGCTGAGCCCCGCCGACGTCGTCCGGACGCTGCTCGGGCGGGGCACGCCCGCCGACTCCCTGATCGTGAACCAGATCCGGCTGCCGCGCGTCGTGGCGGGGCTGGCGGTCGGCGCGGCGCTCGGGCTCGCCGGGGCGATCTTCCAGTCGCTCGTCCGGAACCCGCTCGGCAGCCCCGACGTCCTGGGCTTCGTGCAGGGCGCCGCCACCGGCGTCCTCGCCGTGATCGTGATGACCGGCGCGGGCAGCGTCGCGGTCGCGGCCGGGGCGGCGGGCGGCGGTCTCGCGACCGGACTGCTCGTGTACCTGGTGGCCGGACGGCGTCACGCCCACGGCCAGCGGCTGATCCTCGTCGGCATCGGCGTCTCCGCGATCCTCACCGGCGTGAACGGCTACCTGCTCACCCAGGCGCACATCACCGACGCGGCCCGCGCCGTCCTGTGGCTCACCGGCAGCCTGGACGGCCGCGACTGGGCCGACTCCGCGCCCGTGCTCGTCGCGCTCGCCGTCCTCGGACCGCTCGTGCTCGTCGGCTGCGGGCGGGCGCTGCGGATGCTGGAGATGGGCGACGACGCGGCGCACGGGCTCGGCGTCCCCATCGAACGGGTGCGGCTGGTCATGCTCGGGGCGGCGGTGCTGCTCACCTCGTTCGCCGCGGCGGCGGCCGGGCCGGTCGCGTTCGTCGCGCTGACCGCGCCGCAGCTCGCCCGGCGCCTCACCCGCGCGCCGGGCCCGAACCTGCTGCCCGCGGCGTGCCTGGGCGCCGCGCTGCTCGTGGCCGCCGACTGGACGGCCCAGCGCGCCTTCCCCGGCCACCAGCTTCCGGTCGGCGTCGTGACCGGGCTCCTCGGCGGCGTGTACCTGGTCTGGCTCCTCGTGACCGAACGCAAGACGGGACGGATCTGACATGGCTCGACTCACCGGCACCGGGCTCACGCTCGGCTACGACGGGCGCACCATCGTCGAGAACCTCGACGTGGTCGTCCCGGACGGGTCGTTCACCGTGATCGTGGGCCCGAACGCGTGCGGGAAGTCGACCCTGCTGCGGGCCCTCGCCCGGATCCTGCGGCCGTCCGGCGGGGCCGTCGTCCTGGACGGCCGGCCGATCGCCGACTGGCCCGCCAAGAAGCTGGCGCGCACGCTCGGGCTGCTGCCGCAGTCGTCGATCGCGCCCGAGGGCATCACGGTCGCCGACCTGGTGTCGCGTGGCCGGTACCCGCACCAGAGCCTGCTGCGGCAGTGGTCGAAGGAGGACGAGCGGGTCGTCACCGAGTCGATGGAGGCGACCGGCGTCCAGGACCTCGCCGAGCGGGCGGTCGACGAGCTGTCGGGCGGGCAGCGGCAGCGCGTCTGGATCGCGATGGCGCTGGCCCAGCAGACCCCGCTGCTCCTCCTGGACGAGCCGACGACCTACCTGGACATCGCGCACCAGATCGAGGTCCTCGACCTGTGCGCGCAGCTCCACGGGGAGGGCCGCACGGTCGTCGCCGTCCTGCACGACCTCAACTCCGCCGCCCGTTACGCCACGCACCTGATCGCCATGCGGGACGGACGGATCGTCGCGGAGGGCGACCCCGGCTCGGTCGTGACGTCCGAGCTGGTCGAGGAGGTATTCGGGTTGCCGTGCCGGGTCATCGAGTGCCCGGAGACCGCGGCCCCGCTCGTCGTTCCCGCGGCGCGCTCCCGGATAGACGCGGTGGGCTGAGCACCCCGGGAATGGTTGTAGCCTTCCAATGGTTGTAGGGGTACAACGATTGGAGGCGGGATGCCCGAGCTCAGTCCCGGCCGCCGCGTCGCGGTGCTGGCCATCTGTTGTATGAGCCTGCTCATCGTCAGCCTCGACAACACGATCCTGAACGTCGCGCTGCCGACGCTCCAGGACGACTTCGACAGCTCCCTGTCCGGACTCCAATGGACGATCGACGCCTACCTGATCACCCTGGCGTCGCTGCTGATCCTGTCCGGCTCCACCGGCGACCGGATCGGTCGCCGCCGCGTGTTCCAGACCGGGCTCACGCTGTTCGTCACCGGGTCCGTGCTGTGCAGCCTCGCGCCGTCCCTCGACCTGCTCGTCGCCGCCCGCGTCGTCCAGGCGGTCGGCGGGTCGATGCTCAACCCCGTCGCCATGTCGATCATCACGAACGTGTTCACCGAGCCGCGCGAGCGGGCCCGCGCCATCGGCGTCTGGGGCGGCGTCGTCGGCATCAGCATGGCCATGGGACCGCTCGTCGGCGGGCTGCTCGTCGAGTCCGTCGGCTGGCGCGCGATCTTCTGGCTGAACGTGCCGATCGGGGTGGCCGCGTTCGCGCTGACCGCGCTGTTCGTCCCCGAGTCCCGGGCACCGCGCCCGCGCCGACCCGACCCGCTCGGCCAGGCCCTGCTGATCGTCTTCCTCGGGTCGCTGACATACGCCATCATCGAGGTCCCCGGACACGGCTTCGGCCACCCGACCGTGTACGGCGCCGCGCTCATCGCCGCCGCGTCGCTCACCGGGTTCGTCCGGCACGCGGTCCGCGCCCCCGAACCCCTCATCGACCTGCGCTTCTTCCGCAGCGTCCCGTTCGCCGGCGCGACCGTCATCGCCGTCAGCAGCTTCGCGGCGCTCGGCGGGTTCATGTTCCTCAACACCCTTTACCTCCAGAACGTCCGCGGGCTGTCGGCGCTGGAGGCCGGGCTGTACCTGCTGCCGATGGCCGCGATGACCGCCGTGTCCGCGCCGCTGTCGGGGCGGCTCGTCGGCCGGCGCGGCCCGCGCCTGCCGTTGCAGATCGCCGGTGCGGCGATGCTCGGCAGCGGGCTGCTGTTCGCCGCGTTCGACGGCGAGACCCGCGACGTCACGCTGTTCGCCGCGTACGTGCTGTTCGGCATCGGGTTCGGCGCCGTGAACTCGCCGGTCACCAACACCGCCGTGTCCGGGATGCCGCGCGCCCAGGCGGGGGTGGCCGCGGCCGTCGCGTCCACCAGCAGGCAGGTCGGGCAGGCGCTCGGCGTCGCCGTCATCGGAGCGGTGCTCGCCGCCGGGATGTCCGGCACGTTCGCCGCGTCCGCGTTCGAGTCCGCCGCCCGCCCGGCATACTGGATCCTGGCCGGGTGCGCCGCCGCGGTCCTCGTCCTCGGGACGGCCACCACGGGTCGCCGGGCCGCCCGCAGCGCCGCGCGCACGGCCGGTCTGTTCGACGCCGAGGAACGTCACGTGACGGGAGCGAGCGCCCCATGACCGAGCCCGCCACCCACTCCACCGAGGCGCCGGACCCGCGCTCCGAGATGGCGGCGCGGGCCTGGCACAACCTGCGGATCCTGCTGCACGAACGCGCCGACCGGCGGCACGAGGCCACCGAGGCGCTCGGCATGAGCTTCATCCGGATCAAGGCGCTGCGCCGCCTCGCCGCCGCGGCGGAGCCGATGACGTTGCGCGATCTCGCCGACGTCCTGCTCACCGACCGTCCCTACACCACCCTCGTCGTGGACGACCTGGTGGGCCGCGGCCTGGTCGAACGGTCCCCGAACCCCGCCGACCGCCGCTCCAAGATCGTAACGGTGACCGAGGCGGGACGTGCCGCGGCGGCCAGGGCCGAACGCATCCTGGACAGCCCACCGCCGATCCTGCGCGACCTTCCGGCGGAGGAACTGGTCGTCCTCGACCGCGTCGCGGCCCGCCTCGTCGCCGACGACTGACCGATCCGGGCGTACGTTCGCGTATGTCCCGGTATGACGGAACCGGTTCCGCGCCTTCCGAGACGTCCACTCGCCGCCCTCGCCCTCGCCTGCGCGCTCGCCCTCACCGCCGCGTGCGCGCTCGACCCCGCGCCGCGTCCCGCGCGGAACACGAAGGCCGCCGTCCCGCGGGCGGCCGCGTTCGACGAGGGCGGGTTCCGGGAGGATCTCCGCACCGCCGAGACGATCATCGACGACTACTGGCGGCGGCACTGGGGACGGCTGTTCACCGGCCGGTACCGGTCACCGCGCGTCGTCGGGCTCTACGACGGCCGCGACGGGCGGTCGGCGCCGCGATGCGACGGCGAGCCGCTGTCGCGGGACAACGCGGCCTACTGCCCGGCGGGCGACTTCGTGGCGTGGGACGCGCACCTGATGCGGTCGGGGTACGCACGCGGCGACGCCTGGGTCTACCTCGTGATCGCGCACGAGTGGGGGCACGCCGTCCAGAGCCGGCTGCGCCGCGGCCTGGTGTCGCCCGCCGCCGAACTCCAGGCCGACTGCCTGGCGGGGGCCGTGCTGTACGGGTCGTCCGACGACGGCACCCTGCGTTTCGAGGACGGCGACGAGCAGGAACTCGTCGACGCCTTCCACCTCATCGGGGACGAGGCGCCGTGGACGAGGCCCGGCGACCACGGCACGGCCGTCGAGCGGCTACGGAGTTTCGCCCGAGGCGGCATGGACGGCGCGCGGGCCTGCTTCACCAGGTCACGTACGAAGGTGCCGTTCCACGGACTCGACCTTAGCGTCGAGGGCCCCGGTCACGCCGGGCCGCAGGTCGGCCTTGACCACCAGGCTCACCCGCGGCGCCCTGGCCGCGACGGCGTCGGCGGCGGCCTTCACCACGGCCATGACCTCGTCCCATTCGCCCTCCACGGTCGTGAACATCGCGTCGGTGCGGTTCGGCAGCCCGCTTTCGCGCACCACCCGCACCGCCTCCGCGACGTACTCTCCGACCTCCTCGCCCACGCCGAGCGGGGTCACCGAGAACGCGACGAGCATGAACCCTCCTAGGGCTGAAGGACGTGCCGTACCACGATCTCATCCAGCCTGCGCTCGACGATCGCCCCCACCGGCCAGTCGCGCACCAGGCACCGCAGCAGTGCCGCCTCGTGCTCGGCGTACGCCGGGTCGCAGCCCTGCTGTTCGAGGCTCGACCTGATCGCCAGGACGTAGTCGTCGCCGGTGAACCCGGGGATCTCCCGGACCATCGCGGTGGTGGTGGCGCGATGGGAGTTCAGCCCGGCGAACGAGCGGCCGCAGCCGCAGCCGCCGTCCGGGTCGTCCTGGTCACGGGCGCAGACCATCCCGATATGGACCAGTTCTCCTTCGACGCACCAGTCGAAGTCGTTGTCGCGGAATCCCTGGGTGGAGTTGGTCGCGGTGAGCAGCTTCAAGGCCATACCCCCTCGGCACGTCCGGTGGCCCCACCGTACGACGAGGGTCTGACGTAACGTCGGGAGCATGAGCGAAGACGACGTTCTGGTCCGGCGCGACGGAGCCTTCACCACGATCACGATGAACCGTCCGCGCCGCCGTAACGCGCTGTCCCGGGCGTTCCTGCTCAGCCTGACCGACGCGTTCCGCGAGGTGGGGGCCACCGACGCCCGCGGCGTGATCCTCGCGGCGAACGGCCCGGTGTTCTCCGCCGGACACGATTTCGCCGACATGGCGGGCGCCTCCCACGCCGACGTCCGCGACCTGCTCCAGGTCTGCGCCGAGCTGATGCGGACGATCCAGTCCGTCCCGCAGGTAGTGGTGGCACGCGTGCACGGCCTGGCCACGGCCGCGGGCTGCCAACTCGTCGCGAGCTGCGACCTGGCCGTCGCGGCGGCCGGCGCGGGCTTCGCGGCTCCCGGCGGAAAGGGCGGCTGGTTCTGCCACACCCCCCTGGTCGCGATCTCTCACAACATCGGCCGCAAACGCGCCGCCGAGATGGCCCTCACCGGCGAGATCTTCGACGCCGCCACCGCCGCCGACTGGGGCCTGATCAACTACGCCGTCCCCGACGACGAGTTGGACAAGGCGACCCACGACCTGCTCCAGCGCGCCACCCAGGGCAGCCCACGCAGCAAGGCCCTGGGCAAACAAGCCATGTACACCCAATTCGACCGCCCCGAACCCGACGCCTACACCTACGCGATCGAGGTAATGGCCGCCTCCGCCCTAACCCCCGAGGCCCAGGAGGGCATGACGGCCTTCCTGGAAAAACGCCCCCCCACCTGGCCCGCCTGACCCCAACCCCTCCGTCACGACCGCTGTGCGTGAGCAGTAACGCACCCGACGCATTCACGCTGCACTAAGTCGACCGCAGCCCTGAGCCGAGCGGTCCGGGACCCCGTCAGATGGACACCTGCTCTGAGTCCCCTCAGCCGCGCGGACGGTAAGACCGATCGCGGGCCTGCGCTTCCCCCGCCACACTGACAGCCAGGTCGATCGTTCGATGGGTGGGGGAACCATCAAAGGGGCTCCGAAGGAGCCTGCTCTGCTTCCCCGCATCCAACCGACAGCAAGGTCGACCGCGAACCTCAGCCCCAAGGGGGGCGTGGGGGCGGAGCCCCCACATCGGGGGTCTGGGGGTCGCCCCCCAGAAAAGCATGGCGAAGGACCAATGGTCCGCGCTCTCCGCGGACATGCCTCGCCTAGGTCCGTAGGGCGGGCGGGACTCGAACCCGCGACCCAGAGATTATGAGTCTCCTGCTCTGACCGGCTGAGCTACCGCCCCGGGCGTCCCCCGGTGACGGTGGGGGCGTGGCCGGTTGTCATCTTAGCGGCGGGTCGTTCGGAGGGGCCACTGAGAATGGGCCGGGTCCTACTTCAGGCGCAGGGAAGTCATCCTTGGTACCGAGTGACGGTTACGGGTACCCGTCGGTAGGGTCCGGCGTATGTCCAGACGCGTGTTCGTTCTCTTTCTGCTGTTGCCGGGGTTGGTGTTCGCCGCGGCGTGTGATGGGGGCGGGTCGGACGAGCCGGGGAGGAAGCCGGATTTCGATGCCGCGCGGACGTTGCGGGATGCCGCTCGGGCGATGGGGAACGTGAAGAGCGTGGCGTTCACGATGGAGTCGGACGGCAGGACGCCGGTGGTCGTGAAGGGCGGCGACATGAGGCTGCTCCGCGGGGGGGACGCCGAGGGGACGTTGACGGTCGAGCAGCAGGGCCAGAACGTCGAGATGAAGGTCGTCGCGTTGGGCGACAGCGTTTATATCAACGCGGCGACGGGTGGGTGGCGCAAGCTTCCGAAGGTTTTGGCGGCGACCATGTACGACCCGTCGGCGGTGTTGGATCCGCGGCGGGGGATCGCGGGGTTGTTGACGTCGGCGGCGGAGCCGTGGGCTGAGGCGGTCGAGAAGGTGGACGGCAAGGAGACGAACAGGGTCGCGGCGCGGTTGCCGCGGGAGCAGGCGGCGGCCTTGATCCCGGGGATCGACACCGATCTTGAGGGGCAGGTGTGGGTGAGCCGGGCGGATCACCGTCTGGTGAAGGTGCGCGGCCGGTTCCCGAAGGAGCGGGGCACGGTGGTGATCTCGTTCACGGAGTTCGACGCGCCGTACAAGATCAACGCGCCGCGGTGAGGGGGCGGCGCCGGGTCGCGGTCGGGGCGGGCGGCGCGGTGGTGCTGCTGGCCGCGTTGGACGCCTATGTCGTCACGACGATCCTGGTGCCGGTCGTCCGGGATCTCGGCATTCCGATCAACCGGTTGGAGCGGGTTACGCCGGTCCTGACCGGGTTCCTGTTGGGGTATGTGGCGGCGATGCCGTTGCTGGGGCAGTTGTCGGACCGGTTCGGTCGGCGGCCGCTGATTCAGGCGTGTCTGGTGTTCTTCGCGGTGGGTTCGGTGGTGACGGCGCTGGCGGACGGTGTGCCGGTGCTGACGGCGGGACGGGTGGTGCAGGGCGTCGCGGGTGGTGCGTTGTTGCCGGTGACGATGGCGCTGGCCGGTGATCTGTGGGACGCGCGGCAGCGGCCCGTGGTGCTCGGCGCGGTGGGGGCGGCGCAGGAGTTGGGGAGTGTGCTGGGTCCGCTGTACGGGGCGGGTGTCGCGGCCGTCGCGGACTGGCGGATGATCTTCTGGGTGAACGTGCCGCTGGTGGCGGTGGCGATGGTCGCCGTCCAGTACGCGGTTCCGGGCGGGCGTGTCGAGGGGCCGCGACCCGGGGTGGACGTGGTGGGCGGGCTGCTGTTGGCGGTGGGGCTGGGGCTGCTGGTCGCGGGGGTCTACAACCCGGAGCCGCAGGAGTCGGCGCTGCCGCCCTGGGGTCTGCCGCTGTTGGCGGCGGGCGCGGTCGTGCTGGTGGTCTTCGTGCTCTGGGAGGTCAGGGCGAGGACGAGGCTGTTCGACCTGTCCGGTGTGCGGCGGGGGCCGCTGCTGGCGACGTTGGGCGTGAGCCTGCTGTCGGGCGCGGCGCTGATGGTGACGTTGGTGGACGTCGTGCTGGTGGCGCAGACCGTGCTGCGCAAGGACGCCACGGACGGCGCCCTGGTGTTGACCCGGTTCCTGGTGGCGTTGCCGGTCGCGGCGGTCGTCGGCGGGGTGGTGGCCAGGCGGGTGGGGGAGCGGTGGCCGATGGCGGCGGGCATGGCGATCGCGGCCGTGGGCTATCTGCTGATCGCGGGGTGGCCCGCGAATCTGGCGGACGCGTCGTACGGCCCGCTGCCGAGGATGGACGTCGATCTGGTCGTCACCGGGTTCGGGCTCGGTCTGGTGATCGCGCCGGTGTCGTCGGCGGCGCTGGCGTTCGTTCCGGCGGCCCGGCACGGTGTCGCGTCGGCCGCCGTGGTCGTGGCGCGGATGATGGGGATGCTGCTGGGCGTCTCCGCGCTGTCGGCGTGGGGGTTCCACCGGTTCCACGCGTTGACGGCCGATCTGCGGCCGCCGCTGCCGTTCCTGATGTCGAAGGACGAGTTCGCCCGGCAGTTGAAGATCTACAACGCGGAGGTTCAGGACGCGTTGCGCACCGAGTACCAGGAGATCTTCTGGATCACCGCCGGGCTGTGCGTCCTCGGGGCCCTGCTCGCGCTGGCCGTTCGAGATCCTGACCGCCAGCGAAACCGAAACTATGGCCGAAAGTGGACATCAATCCCGCATGGCGGGCGGGATTGCGGAAAGGATCGGGCCACAGGCCAGGTGCCGATCAACGAACTCGGGAATATCCTGGGAAACGATGGCCAAAGATGAAGGCTGAGGGCCTCTTGCCGGGAGGGAACTCCCCGGGGAGGTGACGCAGATGCGCAGGTCCGGCAATGGGCGCGGCGCTTCGCCGCTCATCAGGGCGCGCAGGCGGCTCGGTCTGGAGCGCAACGCGCTGCGCCGCCGGGTCGACCGCGTGCAGCGGGCGATCGCTCTCGCGCTGCTCGTGCTGCTGCTCGCCGTGGCGCCGCCGCTCGCGGCGCTGGCCGCGTCCTGGTCCTATGACGCGGGTCTGCGCGCGGAGAACGCCGAGCGCGCCGAGCGCCGTCAGGTCGTCGCGACGGTCACCTCGACCGGGGGGATCGGCACGTCCGGCGACCGGTACGTCCACGAGACCGTCCAGGCCGCCTGGCAGGCCCCCGACGGTAGGGCGCGCTCGGGGACGTTGCCGAGCTGGAAGAACGCCAAGGTCGGGGCGCAACGGGTCATCTGGGTCGACCGGTCGGGTGATCCGACCGTCCGTCCCCGCCCGCACAGCCGCACGGTGACCGACGCCGCGTACGCGGGCACCGCGACGGTTCTCGCGGCCGGGGTTCCGGTGGGGATCGCCTACCTGCTCGTCCGCCGCCGCTGCGATCGGCACCGCGACGAGATGTGGGAGGCCGACTGGGCACGGATGGACGCCGACGCCGGTCACAACCCGCGTTCCTGAGGAACGCCGGTGCCTCTCAGGCGGTGAGCAGGGCCCGAGCCGTCTGGACGAGGGCGGCGTTGTCGGCGGCGGGTGCCCCGTCCGGAAGGACGAGCGTGTCCTCCAGGCCGATGCGGACGTCCAGGTTCAGCCGGACGGCGAGCCGCAGGACGGGCCACGCGCCGCCGTCCTCCCCGTGCAGCAGGACGGGGCGGCCGTGCCGGGTGCCGAGGTCGTGCAGGAGCGCCTTCGCCGTCCCGGTCGCGGTCTCCGGGTCGGGGTCGGTGACCTCGGCGAGGATCCGCAGCACGTGGTGGGCGTGCGGCCAGCGCCTGAACCGTTCGGCGCCGTCGGTGCCGGAGAAGATCCCGGCCTCGATGGCGACGCCGCGTTCGAAGAGCGCCTCGGCGACCAGTTCGGCGCCGTCCTCGTGGAAGTTCACCGACGCGTGGTCGGGCAGGACGGTCCAGGAGCGGATCCGGGTGGCGCGCTCGACCGGGTCGGGCGCCGTCCACGCGCCGGTGGTCACCCCGATCTGGATGGACGGCGTCGACGCGCGCACGGCGCCGACGGCGGCGGCGACATGGACCGGGTCCACGGTGTCGGCGCCCGTGTCGTCCCGCGGATGCAGGTGCGCGTCCTCCGCGCCGACGTCGACGGCGGCGCGGACCGCGACGGCGATCTCCTCCGGCGAGACGGGTACGCCCTCGGTCCGGCGTCCGTTCGGGCAGACCTGAAGCATAGTCCCGATCATCTCAGGTCGTCGCCGGGGCCCTTCGACGCAGGGTCCCGTTCCCGGCCGTCTTGTCCGCCGAGGTGGGGCCGTGGGAGCGGAGGACGACCGGGGTCCGCAGCGCGTCCTCGATCGTCTCGGCCGCGCGTCCGAGCGGCGCGTAGACGGGACGGGCGGTGCGAAGGAGGCGGGTCAGGGCGGCCTGCCGGTCCAGGTCGGGCGGCCCGGTCTCCAAGCACCGGATCCGCTCGCCGCCGATCTCGCCGCCGATTTCGTAGGCCTCGCAGATCCGCAGGTCCGGACGCGCCCCCGCGACGTCCAGATGCGTGACCGCGAGGCCGTCCACACCGCCCACCACGTCCAGCGCGTAGCGGAGCGCGACCGCGTCGAGGTGGCCGACGCGGAAGGCGCCCTGCCAGCGGCCCGCGGCGTTGTGCGGGTCGGGCAGGTCCGCGGTCAGCGCCGGGTCCTCGGTGACGAACGGGCCGGGGCCGTGGCGGGTCGCGTACGCGCGCAGCACCCCGAGCCGCGTCGCGGACCCGCCCGCCTCCGCCAGCAGCGTCTCCGCGTTGGCGAACGTGGTCGTCGACCAGGTCGTGTACGGGTGGAAGCCGTGCCACTCGTCCAGCAGGACGCCCTGCGCGCCCTCGAACACCACGGTCCCGGCGCGGAGCAGGCGCCGCAGGTGGCCACCGCCGACGATCTCGACGCGTGCGCCGAAGGCGGCGAACGCGTCCACGCAGGCGTCGACGTCAGGGACGCGGGCCCCGGACGGGAGAGTGTCGCGGTACCAGTCGCGCAGCGCGGCCAACCGCCGCCGTAGCCGCGCCGGTGACCGGCAGTCGCCGACCCGGGGCGCGTCGTCGTGCGCGAGCGCGTAGGACGCGGTCTCCCCGATGCCCATGCCGCACGACCCGTGGCGCGCCGCGCCACGCGCGGTCTCCCGCGCGTGGTTCGCGGCCCGGTGGTACGGCGTCGTCAGCAGCGCGTCCCGGTCGACGGTCAGCCGGTCGAGGGCGTCGCCGACGCCGACGGCCCGGAGGTGGTCGGCCTCGGCGGCGAGGGCCAGGGGGTCGACGAGCATGAACCGCGACAGGTGCGTCCGGACGCCCGGCGTGAACGTCCCCGACCCGAACTGGGCGAACGTGTGGTGGCGTCCGTCCGTGGTCACGACGTTGTGGGCCGCCTGGGCGCCGCCGTTGAACCGGACGACCGCCTCTACGGGGTTCGCCGAGCAGAGGTGGTCGACGACCGTGCCCTTCCCCGCGTCCCCGAAGCCGAGGTCGACGACGACCACGTGGTCCATGGGTCAGAGGCGCGTGGTCGACGACGGGCGCGAGGCGTCCAGCCCGGGTGGCGTGGACGACACCGCGGCGGGCGCCCGGGACGCGTCCAGCCGGGCGAGCGCACGCGACACCGACGCCCCCGCGTCCGAGCCGGTCTCCGACAGGTGGTCCAGGCCCGCGCCGAGGTCGATGGCGTCCTCGCCGAGCCCGACCGTCAGCGCGATCGTCTCGGACACGGCGTCGAGATCGTCCAGGTAGATCACGTTCTGGCCGAGGAGGTCGTGCCAGAAGTCCTTCAGCTCGCGGCTTCCGGCGTGGTAGGCGCCCTCCGGGATGATGTAGTACACGTCGTACCTCCGCTGGACCTCCCGGACGATCTCGGCGGTCGGGATGTCCGCCGGCGGCTCGTCGCCGATGACCTTCGCGACCTCGCGCCGCTTGACCTTCGGATACGCCAGCTCGTCGCCGATCATGAACAGGTAGCCGCGCCGCCCGCGCCTGTCGAAGCAGTCGATCGCGGTGTGCCGCGCCATGAAGTACAGGGCCAGCTCGTACGACTCGGTCATCTGGCCGCCGCCCCCGCCTTCGAGGAGGATCTTGCCGAGGTCGTCCTCCATCCGGTTGTCGGCCTCGAACTGGCCGATCTGGAGGGGCGCCCGGTCGCAGGTCGCGTCGCCGACCGCGCCGAACAGGATGTGCGGGTGCTCGACGTACCCCTTGCGCAGCAGCAGTCCGAGCAGGTCGGGCAGCCTGGACTGGAGCGTCCGCGGCACCCTGCGCATCGAGCCGGTCACGTCGAACAGGACGCCGATCGCCAGCGACTCGGGGTGGTCGTCGGAGTCCCGGCTCTCCCGGACGGTCACCCCGAACGGGTCGAGGTCGGCGTGGACGGTGGTGGCGCCGCCGTCGGAGTAGGCGAACGCGCTGGCGCCGGTGGACGCGCGGTAGCTCGCGCGTGCGGCGTAGACGTCGGTGGACCAGTGTCCGCTTCCCATGGTCGTCTCCTCAGTGTGCGGTGGGCAGGTGGAAGGGGCGGAAGCGCCGCGGGCCGTAGAGCCGTGCCAGCAGCTCGTCCAGTTCGGCCAGCAGGCGCCAGGCGTCGGACGGGCGCCGGTTCCGCGCGGGGAGCAGGCAGCCGCGGGCGAAGGAGCGCATCGCCTTCGGGGCCTCGTCGCCCATCAGGTCGAGCATGCAGCGGGTGGCCATGAAGACGTCGGTGGCCGGGCCCGCGGTCTGCCGTCCCGGCACCTCCGGCGGGTACCAGTCGGCGTAACGGTCGACCATCGCGGGGACGCGCCCGGCCCCGTCGAGCGCGTGGTGGCCGGTGACGGAGTAGCACCAGTCGACCAGGACGAGCCCGTGCTTCTCGGGGTGGATGAGCACATGGTCGGGCAGGACGGCGCCGTGCAGCACGCCGGCCCGGTGCGCGAACCCGAGGGCGACGAGCAGCCGCCGCCACATCCAGGCCGCGTCGCGGGGGTCGACGCCGTCCGGGAACGCCCGCCGGACCTCGGTCAGGGTGGGGAAGCCGTCCAGCGCGGCGATCACGTTGACCCGCCGCCGCGCGCCCGTCGAGGCGTCCCGGTGCCGGAACGACTCGATCAGGCGCGGCACGTACGGCCGGAACCGTCCGTCACCGTCCCGGGAGAGTCGCCGCAGCGCCTCGGCCTCGCGTTCGAGGAGGTCGCCGTCGCGGGGGTCGCGCGGCATCTTCAGCAGCACGGCGCTCTCTCCGGCGTCCGGGCTCGCCGTGTACAGCTCGGCGAGGTCGCCGCCGATCGCGTCGCCGTCGAGCCGGTAGGTGTGGCGGCGGGTGGTGATCGTGGTGGTGTCGTCGCGGGTGTAGGCGCGCCACAGCGCGTTCAGCCTGATGAACGCGTCGCGGGTGCGGCCGCCGGTCGCGTCGGGGTGGACGAGCCGCGCCAGCCGCCGGTACCGCCGCGCCGCCTCGACCTCGTCCTCCCCGAACAGGTCGGCGGGGACGCGCACCCGGTCGAGCCGCGCCAGCGCGTCGTCGAGCGCCCGGTCGTTCATCGGATCTCCTCCTCCCGGCTGGGTCGCAGCAGCGCGGGGTGCAGGAGGCGGGCGTCACCGGCCCGGTAAAGGCGGGGCCGGGGGCCGCCGCGCCGCCCGCCGCGGTCGGACGTCTCGCCGGTGCTCTCCACGAACCCCGGCACCGACAGCACCTTCCGGTGGAAGTTCCCGGCGTGCAGTTCCTCGCCCCACACCGCCTCGTAGACCGCGCGCAGCTCCGGGATCGTGAACTCGGCGCCGCAGAACGCCGTGGCGAGCGGCGTGTACTCCAGCTTCCCGCGCGCCCGCTCCAGGCCGTCCGACAGGATCCGCGCGTGGTCGAACGCCAGCCGGCGGGTCGTTCCGGGACGCTGGTCCCCGGACTCGGTGAGGCCGAGGGCGTCGACCGGCACCCAGGCCGCGTCGGCGGCGTCCCCGCCCGCCTCGGGGTCGGGCAGCTCCGGCGCGAACGCCAGGTACGCGACGGAGATGACGCGCATCCGCGGGTCACGGCCGGGGGAACCGTACGTGGCGAGCTGTTCCAGGTGCATGCGGCCGAGCGCGCCGCCCTTGGCGCTGAGCCCGGTCTCCTCGGCGAGTTCGCGGACGGCCGCGTCGCTGAGGTCCTCGGCGTCGGTGCCCTGAAGCGGTCCGCCCGCCTGGACGAAACCGCCGGGCAGCGCCCACATCCCCGCGTACGGGGCGTTCCCGCGCCGCACCAGCAGCACGTGCAGGGCTCCGTCCCGGATGGTGAGGGCGACGACGTCCACCGTCACGGAGACCGGGTCGTAGTCGCGCGGGTCGTAGTTCGCGAGGAACTCGCTCTCGTCGCGCGCCGGATCCGGAGTCATCCGTGTCCCCTCCTGTCACTCTCGATCTGAGTAAGTCTCAGTTTGAGTTCATCTCAGATTGAGTACAACATAACGCGGACGGCCGCCGGTGTCCAGGTCTTCGCCGGGAGGAACGGAAGCGGGCGCCGCTCCCGGAGGAGCGACGCCCGCCAAGTTCGGCGAGATCTTACAAAATTGAATCTTCGGGGATCGGCCTCAGCGGCGGTGCCGTCCGCCGGGGTACGGGGGCTCCTCGTGCCACTCCCCGTCCTGAGGACGCGCGCTCTCCCGTGGATCCGTCGGGTAGGAGCCGGAACCATGCGGCTCGGCGGGATACGGCCCGGACGCCGCCGGCTGACCCGGGCCCGACTCGTACGACCCGTACTGGCCACTCCCGTACCGGCCGCTCTCGTATTGACCGCTCCCGTATTGACCGCTCCCGTATTGACCGCTCCCGTACTGGCCGCTTCCGTACTGGCCGCTTCCGTACCGGTCAGACGGGTACTGGCCGCTCCCGTGCTGGTCCGACCCGGGCTGCTCGGGGCGGGACGAATACTGCCCGGACTGCTGCGGGCCGGACGAATAGGCGCCGGAGCCGTACGGGTACGAGGCACTGCCGAACGGGTCCGTGGACGTGTCGGTCTCCGGGGAGAACTGGCCGGTCGGCTGCCGTCCGGTCGGGTACCGCCCGGACGCGTACGGGTCCTCCGGCGCCCCCGGCCGCACGTCGGTCGGCCAGGTCCCAGACTGGCCCGGGTACCCGCCGCTCGGCGCCTGGTCCTGGTACGGGAACGACCGCGGGTCGTGGTGCGGGGCGGGCAGGACGGGCACGCCCGGGGGCGGCGCCACGGACGTCTGGGAGGCCAGAGGGTGCCGGGACGGCGGCTCGTCCAGCAGCAGCTTCAGCTGGCTCTTCCGCCGCCCGTACGCCAGGTACAGCAGCACCCCGAGGACCATCCAGATCCCGAAGTACGCCCACGTCTCGACCTTCAGGTTCAGCATCAGCCAGCCCACCGCGATGATCGTCACGACGGCGGTGAACGGTGCGGCCGGCACCCGGAACGGGCGGTGCAGGTCGGGCCGGCTGTGCCGCAGCGCCAGCATCGCGGCCGGGACGAACAGGAACGCGAACAGCGTTCCGATCACCACGAGCTGCTCCAGCGTGAGCACGTCGATCGTCTGCGACGTCACCAGCGCCGCGCCGCCCGACACCAGCGTGGCCCGGGACGGCACCTTGTAGCGGCGGCTCATGGACGCCAGCGGGCGCGGCAGCAGCCCGTCGCGCGACATCGAGAACACCACCCGCGTCAGGCTGATCACCAGGACCAGGATGACGGTGGTCAGCGCCACCATCACGCCCACGTTGACGAGCTTGCCCATCGCGCCCGCGCCGACCGAGTCGAACGCCGCGGCGATCAGCAGCTTGTTCGGGTCGAGCCTGGCGAAGCCGTCCATGCCGACCATGCCGACCAGCACGACCGCGACGGCCGCGTACAGCACGACCGCGGTGATCAGGGCCGTGAGGATGCCGCGCGGCACCTTACGGGGCGCGTCCTCGGTCTCCTCGGCGGACGTCGCGATCAGGTCGAAGCCGACGTAGGCGAACGCGATCGCGGGCGCCGCCGCGAACAGGCCCCAGACGCCGAACACCTCGGGACTGCCGCCGCCGAGCGCGCCGAGGAGGGCGTCCAGGGCCGTCTTGTCGCCCTCGGGAGCCGGCCGGGCGGGCGGGAGGAACGGCGTGACGTTGTCGGGGCTGAAGAACTTCAGCCCGGTGGCGATGACCAGCCCGACGACGATGAGCTTGGCCATCACCATGAACCACAGCGTCCGCAGGCTCATCCGGCTGCCGGTGGCCAGCATCAGGACGACCAGCAACAGAATGACGAACGCGAAGAGGTCGGGGCCCTTCTGCTGACCGATCAGGTCGCCGAGCCACCCGGGGATCGGAACCCCGAAGTCGTTGAGCGTCTGCGCCGCGTACAGCGACCAGACCCGCGCCAGCACCGACGCGGCGAGCAGCAGCTCCATCACCAGCGCCCAGCCGACGATCCACGCCCACACCTCGCCGAACGCGACGTAGCTGAAGGAGTAGGCGCTGCCCGCCACCGGGATGATCGAGGACAGTTCGGCGAGGGCCAGCGCGACCAGCAGGCACGCGGCACCGGCGATGAGAAAGGACAGGATCACGCCGGGACCGGCGGTCGATACGGCCTGCTCACCCGCGATCTTGAAGATGCCGGAGCCGATCATCACACCGAGGCCGAGGACGACGAGATCTCGGGTTCGGTACACCACGCGAAGCCGGTGCCGGCCACCGTAGATCTTGCCGGTCGCCTGCTCCACCGGCAGGCGCCGGAACATGTTGTTGCGCATGCGCATGTCCCAGGTCATAGGTATCCCCCCAGGCCTGAACCCGCGCCGCTGTTCGCGAGGTGACGGCTTGTCGAATCCCTAAGAATTCACCAGGTATGAGCATAATCGCAACGTTTTCGGGGTGATCCATGTCATAGAGCCGTTGTCGAATCCTGCCAAACCGGCAGGTCGGCGACGTGCCGCGGCGCCGCCCTCACGGACGGCACACGCTTGATTGAGTTTCTCATGGAACGTTCCGGACGAAATCGTTTAAATGGCTGGGCGGAAAGCGCTTTACGATCTTTGTCCGCCGTCCCGGGGCACGACGTCCGGGGTCGGCCGGTGCGGACGGTGGCATCCGGCGAAGATCGATGAAACCGTAGGGGCGCCGTGTTCCCTTGGAGGCCCGATGCCGCGCTCCCCATCGTCCTCGAAGACACCGAGTCCGAGACCACGACCGGGTTCCGGGCCGTCCCGCGCCCGGCGCCGCGCGGCCGTCCTCGTGCTCGCGCTCGCCGCCACCGCGTCGCTGACCGTGCCCGCGGCGGCGACGCACCCCCGACCACCGGTCAAGCAACCGGTCGCGACCGGGTACGGCGGCGCGGTGTCGACGGTCGACCCGGACGCGAGCCGCACCGCGCTGGAGGTGCTGCGGCAGGGCGGCAACGCCATGGACGCGGCCGTCGCCGCCGGGGCGACCCTCGGTGTCACCGAGCCGTACGTGGCGGCGATCGGCGGTGGCGGCTACCTCACCTACTACGACGCGAAGACCCGCCGCGTGCACGCCATCGACGGACGCGAGTTCGCGCCGAAGCGAATGGGCCCGGACGCGTTCCTCGACCCGGCGACCGGCGCGCCGCTCCCGTTCGACCAGGCCGTCACCAGCGGGCTCGGCGTCGGCGTGCCCGGCACCCTCGCGCAGTGGGACCTCGGGCTGCGCCGCTTCGGCACCCGCGACCTGGACGACCTGCTGCGCCCCGCCATCAGGATCGCCGACCGCGGTTTCGTCGTGGACCAGGAGTTCCACGACCAGACGGCGGCGAACGCGGCCCGTTTCCGCGACATCGTCCCCACCCGCGAGCTGTTCCTGCCGGACGGGAAGCCGCCCGCGGTCGGCTCGGTGTTCCGCAACCCCGACCTCGCCGACACCTACCGGCAGGTGGCGAAACGCGGCACCGACTGGTTCTACGAGGGACGGCTCGGCAAGGAGATCGTCCGGACGGTCGCCAGGCCGCCGGTGGACCCGTCCTCGACCCGGAACGTCCGTCCCGGCCTGATGACACGCGACGACCTGGACGCCTACCGGGCGCTGGTCCGCGAACCCACCCACGTCGCCTACCGGGGGATGGACGTGTACGGGATGCCGCCGTCGTCGTCCGGCGGCGCGACGGTGGGGGAGGCGCTGAACATTCTCGGCAACTTCCGGCTCGACCGGCGCGACCCGGTCACCGCCCTGCACTACTACCTGGAGGCGTCGAAGCTCGCCTACGCCGACCGCGCCCGCTACCTGGGCGACGCCGACAAGGTGAACGTGCCGCTGGCCGAGCTGCTGGCACCCGGGTTCGCCCGCGAGCGCGCCTGCCTGATCAAGCCGAACGAGGCCGCCGTCGCGCCCGTCGCGCCCGGTTCGCCGGACGGCGTCTACGAGCCGTGCGTCCCGCCCGGCACCCAGACCCGGGCGCTGGCGTTCGAGGGTCCGCAGACCACCCACCTCGTCGTCGCCGACAGGTGGGGCGACGTCGCCGCCTACACGATCTCGATCGAGCAGTTCGGCGGCAGCGGGATCACCGTCCCCGGACGCGGGTTCCTCCTCAACAACCAGCTGACCGACTTCTCCTTCCAGCCGCCCCCGCCCGGGAGCCCACCGGACCCCAACCTCCCGGGGCCGCGCAAGCGGCCGCGGAGCAGCATGGCGCCGACGCTCGTGCTCAAGGACGGCAGCCCGCGGCTGGCCCTCGGCACGCCCGGCGGGTCGACCATCATCACCACCGTCCTGCAGATCCTGATCAACCGGCTCGACCTCGGGATGACCCTGCCCGCCGCGCTGACCGCCCCCCGCGCGACACAGCGCAACACCCCGCAGGTCTTCGCCGAGCAGGCGTTCATCGACGCCTACGGGCGGGAGCTGGCCGCACGTGGTCACCGGCTGGATCCGTTCCCCGGCCCGCCCACGGGCGTCATCGGCGCCGCCACGGCGCTGGAGATCCTGCGGCCGGGGCTGGTCCAGGCGGTCGCGGAGCCGACGCGGCGGGGCGGCGGCAGCGCCCTCGTCGTCCGCCCGGTCGAGTAGACCGTGCCGGGACCGGGGGCGTGCCCGGACGGCGAACGGGAAGGAGTCGTGCCATGGCCCACGCTTACGTGCAGGTGACGACCACGACCGACTCCCGCGCCGAGGCCGCGGAGCTGGCGAAGTCCGCGGTCGCCGAGCGGCTGGCGGCGTGCGCGCAGCTCATCGGCCCGATCGCGAGCACCTACTGGTGGGAGGACGAGATCGAGTCGGCGGAGGAGTGGATGGTGCTGTTCAAGACCTCCGCCGACCGGTTCGACGAACTGGCCACACTGATCACCGAGCTGCACTCCTACGACACCCCGGAGATCATCGCGACGCCGGTGGTGGCGGGCAGCATGGACTATCTCGCCTGGATCACCGAGCAGACCGAGCCGGGCGAACGCGACGAGGCCGTGGCGGACGACACCGACGTCTGATGGCGCCTCCCGCGCCGCCGGACGTCACACGCACGGCCGGCGCGGGCTCGTCGAGAACATGGAACGTGCCGAGCCGCGCGAATGACCGTTCAACCGCGGCGCATGAGCCTCCCCACGGCCGCCATCAGCTCGGTCGACATCGCGTCGCCCTTGCCCTCCTCCGCGCCCTCCGCCACGCAGTGCCGCACGTGCCCGTCCAGCAGCCCCAGCGCCACCTTGTCCAGCGCGGCCTGGACGGCGCTGATCTGGGTGAGGATGTCGATGCAGTAGCGGTCCTCCTCGACCATCCGGTCGATGCCGCGCACCTGGCCCTCGATCCTGGCCAGCCGCGTCTGCAACTGGTCCTTGGTGGCGGTGTACCCGCGGGTGGGGGTCTCGCTCGTCGCCATCTCCGTCCTCGCAATCCTCGGGGGACGTCCCCTATGGGTACTTTATGCGCTGGCGACGATCACGGTGCCTACTCCAGGATCGAGGAGAGGGGAGTGTGGGGGAGGTTGTGGGCCTCCGCCACGTGCTCGTAGACCAGCGCGCCGACGTGGGTGTTGAGGCCCCGGGCCAGGGCCGCGTTGGACCGGAGGGCCCCCTCCCAGCCCTTGTCGGCGATCTGGACGGCGTAGGGGAGCGTGACCCCGGTGAGGGCGTAGGTGGACGTGTTCGGGACGGAGCCCGGCATGTTCGCCACGCAGTAGAACAACGAGTCGTGCACCTTGTAGGTGGGGTCGGCGTGGGTGGTCGGACGGGAGTCCTCGAAGCAGCCGCCCTGGTCGATGGCGATGTCGACGAGGACGGAACCCGCCTTCATGCCGGCGACGAGGTCGTTGGAGACGAGCTTCGGGGCCTTGGCACCGGGGATCAGCACGGCGCCGATGACGAGGTCGGCGGCGCGGGCCTCCTGCTCGACGGAGTAGGCGCTGGACACCAGCGTGCGGAGGCGGCCCTGGTAGATGGCGTCGATGTGGCGGAGGCGGTCGACGTTGACGTCCAGGACGGTCACGTCCGCGCCCATTCCGACGGCGATCTGCGCCGCGTTGAGGCCGGACACGCCACCGCCGATCACGACCACCTTGGCCGGGGACACCCCGGGCACCCCGCCGGGCAGGACGCCGCGGCCCCCGTTGGACGCCATCAGGTTGTAGGCGCCGACCTGCGGGGCCAGGCGACCGGCGACCTCCGACATCGGGGCCAGCAACGGCAGGGAGCGGTCGGGGAGCTGGACGGTCTCGTACGCGATCGCGGTCACGCCGGCGGACAGCAGCGCGTCGGTGCAGGCCCGGGACGCGGCCAGGTGGAGGTACGTGAACAGGACCTGGCCCTGGCGCATCCGCGGGTACTCGGGCTCGATGGGCTCCTTGACCTTGAGGATCAGGTCGCCCTCGGCCCACACCTCGTCCGGGCCGTCGAGGATCTTGGCGCCCGCGGCGACATAGTCGTCGTCGGGCACGGCGGAGCCGAGTCCGGCGCCGCGTTCGACGAACACCTCGTGGTCATGGCGGGTCAGCTCGTGGACACCCGCCGGGGTGATGGCCACGCGGTACTCGTGGTTCTTGACCTCGCGCGGGACGCCGATCTTCACGGGAGCCTCCGTTGACGGTGACCGGTGGTACGTCTCCAGCGTGGTGGCCGGACGGCGCCGTGCCCACTTGCAGTGTGTAAGTTCATCCCCGGTCCTGATGACAGGGTGTAATTCCCGCAGGAAGTAGGGGCGGCGCGGCGAGCGACGGCGGACGACCCGACGGGCGGTTTGCGGCGTCACACGACGAGAGGCCCTCGGTGCACGGGAACCGAGGGCCTCTCGCCATCCGCCGACCGGTCGCTACCTGGGAGTGAGCCCGAAATCGGCGTCTCGTCCGGTAATCGGGTCCGTCGAGCCTCTGTGACGGGTTCCGGTTTCCGGTGAGACATGAGTAAGTTACATGGGCTAATCCTCCTCGGCAAGTGCTCTGAGCATGTAATCCCAGGCTTTCTTTTGAGATTGCGCCTCGTTGTTACATGGGCTATAGTCGTTCTCGCCCGGTCCGGAGATCGGATCGGGCGGGTGTGATGGCCGCACCGTGGTGATGGGACCGGCCTGCCCCTTCTTCGGGGGGAGAGGGGGCAGGCCGGTTCGGCCGGATCTCGCCCTGGAACCACCGTGCCGGTTCGCCGTGCCGGCACGGTCCGCGGGTGCGCGTCCGCTCACGGGGGGACCCGGCAGCGCCGCCGCGCTGCCGGACGGAGCTGGACGCCCCGCCGATCCGCACCCCCCGGCCTCGTGCCGGGGGGTGCGCCGCTTTCCGGGAGTCGCCTGCCCGGAGCCGTGTCGAATATAGGGATATTTCGCTTGACCGTACCCCATCTCCGGGCGGGGCAGGGTCCATTGGTCATGCGCGGAACCTCCCTTCTCGTGCGTCGGTCGGCCCGCGTTCTCCGACAAGAGTAAATGAGATGTTCCCGTGACCTGCCGAGTCTTTAGCCCATGTAACAATAGGTCCGCATCGCGACCGTGGCGGGAGGGCTCATTCCGGAGCCCTCGGCCAGGAGAGAGGAGCCATGGAGGGTAACGCCAACATTCTCGGCTTCGAGCGGATCCATGGCGGCGCCGATTCGGCGCTTTCGGTGCTGCTCGCGGCGCTGCTCATCTGCTCGCTCGCGGTCCTGTGGGAGCGCTGGCGGCACGGTCGGCGCAGGTCGTGCGCCTGCGGGTGCGGAAGCCCGCTGAGGCGCTGCGAGACACCGGCGTCCGCGCCCGTGAGGGGCGCGCGGCGCGGACGTGGACGTCACAGGAGAGGCAGCCATGCACGAACAGGACAGGCACGAACAGGACAGGCAGGAACAGGACAGGCGCGAACGGGACAGACGCGAACGGGACCGGTGCGAGGGACCCCAGCGGGGCTGCGCGCAGATACCCACGCTGGAGATCGTCCTCGGACGGCTGGCGGATCGGTCGCTCCTGGAGCCGCTGCACGTGTGCTCCCAGTGCGGCGCCTGCCTGCTGACGGTGCACGGGGTGTGGCCGGAGGGGGCGCCCAGCCCGTTCAGGATCGTGCGCCTGACCGTGCTCCGGCGGCGGGTGCCCGCCCACGGGACGGGGCGGTACCCGTCCCGTCCCCGTCGCGCGGTCGAGGCCGCCCGCCCGGCATAACGAGGGAATACAGCGAGATAACACGGTGAAATAGCACGGCGAGGACCCACGGCGAGGGTCCATATGGCGAGGGACCGGGGCACGCGGGGGCGGCCCCGGTCCCTTCTTTCGCCGCCCGGCGACTCTGGCGGCGAAGGAAGGGAACGCGGCGGGAGAACCGGCGGTGGCCGGAGAACGCGGAGCCGTCCGGCCGCCGGCCGTGCCGCTTTCGGCAATTTCGGGATGGACGAGGGCGGCCCGCGCGGCGTGCGTCAGGCGTGGTCGCGCAGTTCCAGCGTCCAGTATCGCCAGCCTGCGAGTTCGCCCTCGTCGATATGGCAGGGCGGTGGCAGTTCGGTCACGCCGTAGCCGTCCAATACATCGTCCAACCAGGCATTGTCCTGTTCGGTGATGTCGTCCGGGCGGTCGCAGGCGATGAGCATTCCGCCGGCCACGAAGACGATCGCGCCGCCCGCGGGTGAGATGAGTTTCGCGTCGGCGATCTCCCGCGCGAAGGCCACTGACCCGATATCGCTCACCCTGCCTCTCCCAACCCCGGCGTGGTAGCGCGCTGCCCTTAAGGATGTCTTCCAAACACAAACGTACAAGAGTGACACGGCTGACAACAGGGCAACATGGGGTCCAATGTGTTTTCTGTTCTACCCGTGTCGGGCCGCGTAGGATTCTTTCGGCTCGGAGATCCGTTCGTACTGCGGATCGGCCCGCTCCTCTTCGGGGGTGCGGCTCGACCGGTACAGGCCGCATTCCGGGTCGTACCGGATGATTTGATTGTCGGCGCGCAGGTTGCGTACGGCGGTCACGTACATCTCGCGGATCGACCCGGCCAGGTTCTCGACCCCGAGCTGCCGGGCCCGCGCATGGTATTCCAGCAGCCGGTAGAGGCTTTGATTACGCTCCTGGCGCGGCAGGTTCGGCCATGCCTCGAATTCGCGGTCGGCGCGCACATGGCGCGCCCCGACGGTGATTCCGTACTCCGTTCGGAGGCGTTCGCGGTTACGCTGCACCCAGACCCGGACGTAGCTTTCCGTCACCTCGTCGTCGACGAGCACGCTCAGCCGCTGGGCGTACCCCCGCCACGGCAGTTCTTTCCCGTGTTCGCGCCACAGGAGCAGGAAGTCCTCATCGCGAATTCTGCCCATGCCGATTCTCTCCAGTGCTCACTCCCAGGCCCCAAGTGTAGGGCCGCCGACCAGCCCATACCACCGGGACGGGACTCGCCCGATCACGGACGGTGGCGGCCGCGGCGCGTGCCCCGAACCCCGGCGCCGCGTATCTCTAACGCCCCTATTACCAGTAAACCCCGCGAATCGGACAGGATAGGGGAACGGCCCCGGCCGCGAATTGAATGTCGATCATGATTGCCCGGGTTCCATGGGCTCCGTCCGGATCGGGCCAGGCTCACGGGGGCGGCGGCGGAAGCCATTCGGCGGCGATCGCGACCGTCAGTTGCTCCAGGAGCGGACCCGCCCGGCGGACGCGGCGCTCCGGATCCGGCTCGATGTCGGCCAGCGCGTACGCCGCCTGGATCCGCGCCTTGCGAAGCTGCTCGCCGGTGAGGCCGCGCCTGCCCGCCACGGCGATCACGGGCGCGCCGGCCCGCGCGGCGGCGCGGGCCACCCCGACCGGTGCGGTGCCGCGCAGCGAACGCGCGTCGAGGGAGCCCTCGCCGGTGACGACCAGATGCGCGCCGCGCGCCTTCTCGGCGAACCCGAGCAGGTCGAGCATGAAGGTGGCGCCCGGCTCGATCGTGGCGCCGAGGAACGTGAGGGCGGCGAAGGCGACGCCGCCCGCCGTCCCCGCCCCGGGGACGTCCCGGGAGGTCCTGCGGGACGCCGCCTCGGCCAGGTCGGCCCAGCGCCGCAACCCGGCGTCCAGCACCCTGACCTCGTCGCGGGACGCGCCGCGCCGGGGCCCGTCCACGGCGGCGGCGCCGGAACGGCCCAGCAGCGGGCCCGCGGGATCGCCCGCCACCACCACCTCGATACCCGACATGTCAGGCAGACCGCGCAGGTCGAGGGCGTGCAGGGAGCGCAGCGCGGCGCCGCCGGGCGGCAGGTCCTTGCCGAGGGCGTCCAGGAGCCGCCCGCCGAGCCCCTGCACCAGGCCCGCGCCGCCGTCGGTGCAGGCGCCGCCGCCGAGCCCGAGGACGATCCGGCGGGCGCCGAGCCGCACCGCGTGCGCGAGCAGCTGACCAGTTCCGACGCTGGACGCGACGAGCGGGCGCGGCCTGCCGTCCGGCAGCCGCCGCACCCCTGACGCCTCGGCCAGCTCCACCACGGCGCTGCGCCCGTTCAGCGCCAGATGCGCGGTGACGGGAAGGCCCGTCGGCCCGCACACCTCGACCTCGACCCGCCGCCATCCGGCCGCCACCGCCGCGTCGACCGTGCCCTCCCCGCCGTCCGCCACGGGCAGCTCCACCAGCGGAACGTCCGGCCGGACGCGGCGCAGCCCGGCCGCCAGATGGCCCGCCGCCTGCGCCGCGGTCAACGCTCCCTGGAACCTGTCGGGCGCCAGGAGGACATGACCTGGCGGAGACGGGTGGGGGGGAGAGTCCGCGGACACCACAGCCACGCCTTTCGCGCCGGGGGGTAAGGCCCTACCTTCTGCTTACGTCATGTCGGCACTATTTGACACCCGGCGGCGGGTCCGGAACCGCGAAATGAACGGAGAGTTACCCGGAAACGTTCCGGGACCGTGAGACGCGGCCGCTACCGGACGCCGAGCCACCCCTCGATCGGCTCGATCGCGAAGAAGATCAGGAACAGCGCCACCACCGGCCACAGCCAGACCGAGACCTCGCGCCACCGGCCCCGCGCCAGCTTGATCAGCGCGTAGCTCACCATCCCGCCGCCGATCCCGATCGTGATCGAGAAGGTGAACGGCATCAGCACGATCGTGAGGAAGGCAGGGATGGTGAGGTCCGGATCGGTCCAGTCGACCTTGGCGACCTGCGTCATCATCAGCGCGCCGACGACGACCAGCGCGGGCGCCGCGGCCTGCGCCGGGACGGTCGCGGCGAGCGGCGTGAGGAACAGCGTCACCGTGAACAGCGCGCCCGTGGCGAGGTTGGCCAGGCCCGTCCGCGCGCCCTCCCCGACACCGGCCGCCGACTCCACGAACACGGTGTTGGCGGACGAACTGGTGACGCCGCCGAACGCGGCGGACACGCCGTCCACCGACAGGATCCGGCCGAGCCGCGGCACCTCGCCCTTCTCGTTCAACAGGCCCGCCTCGTCACTGACCCCGAGGATCGTGCCCATCGCGTCGAAGAACCCCGACAGCACCAGCGTGAACAGCACGACCAGCGCGGTGATCACCCCGGCCTCGGCGAACCCGCCGAACAGGTCGAACTCGCCGAACAGCCCGAAGTCGGGGACGGCGAACAACTCGTCCGGCATGTTCGGCGTGACGACGCCCCAGCCGCCCTGCTTGACGGACGCGTTCTCCTGGATGACCACGGCCGCGACCGTCCCGACCACGATGCTGAGCAGGATGGCGCCCGGAACCCGCCGCACGTACAGGACGATCATCAGCAGCAGGGTGAGGACGAACACCAGCGCGGGCCACGTCGCCAGATGACCGCCGGTGCCGAGGGACAGCGGCGGGCTCGTGGCGCTGGAGGTGACGAACCCCGCGTCGTAGAGGCCGACCAGCGCGATGAACGCGCCGATGCCGACCGCGATCGCGTGCTTGAGCGCCAGCGGGATCGAGTTCATGATCCGCTCGCGGATCCCGGTGAGCGCCAGCACCACGATCACCGCGCCCTCGATCACCACCAGGCCCATCGCCTGCGGCCAGGTCATCACCGGCGCCGCCTGGAACGCCACGACCGCGTTGATGCCGAGGCCCGCGGCGAGCGCGAGCGGCGCGTTCCCGACCAGCCCCATGATCACCGTGGTGATCGCCGCCGACAGCGCCGTCATCGTCGTGAGCTGCGGGATCGACAGCGTCGCCCCGGTGACGTCCTTCGCCCCGCCGAGGATGATCGGGTTCAGCAGGATGATGTAGGCCATGGCGAAGAACGTCGTGACGCCGCCGCGCAGCTCGCGCGCCACGCTCGTCCGGCGCGCGGCGAGGCCGAACAGCCGTTCCAGCGGTCCGCCTCCGCCCGGCGGCCGTGAATCGTCGGTCGCGGCGGCGTTGGTCTCGGGCATGAAGGGAGCTCCGCCTTCCACAGCGCGATCTCGAAAATGGCGTGCACAGGTTAGCCGGTATAGCCTGCTGACCGGCCGTGATCTCGGCACACTGAGGATCGAGTCGACTTCATCCTCGTCCTGCGCGCGCTCGCGCAGTCGGCGAGCATCCCCGTAGGCGGTGGTCAAACGATGGATCGGGAGACACTGGGGCAGCGCATCCGCGCCCTGCGAATCCGGCAGGGCGTGAGCCAGGCGCAGCTCGCCTTCCCCGAACTGTCCGACAGCTACATCTCGCTGATCGAGAGCGACAAGCGCGTCCCGGCCCCGAGCGTCGTGGAGCTCCTCGCGGCGAAGCTGAACTGCTCGGCGACCTACCTCGTCAGCGGTGTCAGCGAGGACGTCGTGGACGAGCTGCGCGTCACGCTCGACTACGCCGAGATCGCGTTGAGCAACGGCGCGGCGGCCGAGGCGCGGGCCCGGTTCGCCGAGGTCCTCGCCAGCGCCGACGCGGTCGCCCTGCCGGAGATGCTGCACCAGGCGCGTTGGGGGCACGCCCTCGCGCTGGAGTCGGCGGGCGAGCTGGAGCGGGCCATCGCCGAGCTGACGGCGCTGACCGAGGAGGCGTCCGCCGAGACCGACCTCGACCACTGGGCGAAGGTGCACGTCGCGCTGAGCCGCTGCCTGCGCGAGCGCGGCGACATCAGCGCGGGCGTGCGGGCCGCCGAGAACGCGCTGCGGCACCTCATCGCGACCGGCGCCGACTCCACCGACGCCGCCGTGCACATCGGCGCGGCGCTGCTCGCCGCGTTCATCGAGCGCGGCGACCTCGTCCGCGCCCGGCAGCTCGCGACGCAGCTCGTCGAGCGGGCCGAGCGGATCGGCGGCCCCCGCGCCCGGATGGTCGCCTACTGGGAGGCCGCGTACGTCGCCGAGATCCGCGGCGAGTACGAGGACGGCGTCGCCCTCGCCGAACGCGCGCTCATGCTCGCCGGTGACGGCGAGGACCCCCGCAACCTCAGCCGGCTCCGCGTCATCTACGCCGGGCTGCTGCTGCGCGCCAGGCCCGACCAGGCCGCCCGCGCCCGCGAGCTGCTCACCCGCGTCCGCGACGAGATCAACGCCAGCGCGTCCGGGGAGATCGACGTCGCGTGGTGCCTGACGGAACTGGCCCGTGCGGAGACCGCGCTGGGTCGTCCCGCCGAGGCGGTCCGGCTCGCCGAAGAGGCCCTCGACCTGCTCGGGGACGCGCCGCGCCGCGCCACCGCCGGGGCCCTGACGGTGCTCGGCGAGGCGTCGGTGCGGCTCGGCCGCCGCGACCGCGCCGTGGAGGTCCTGACCCGCGCCGCCACCTGCCTGGAGGAGATGGAGTCCTCCCGGGAGGCCGCGCAGGCGTGGTTCGACCTCGCCGAGGTGCTGGCCGAGACGGGCACCGCCGAGGAGCCCCGCATGGCCGCCTACCGTCGCGCCCTGACCTGCGTCGGCGTGTGACCGGACGCCCCCCGGCGCGTCGCCCTGGACTGGAACAAGGCCGGGCGTGACTGGTGCCAGGGGCTCAGTAGGGTAGGGGCAGCCCCCGTCATCCCGCAGAGAACCCGGCCTCTCATGACCACCCAAGGACCCACGGACGCGCACAGGAACAACGTCCTGCGCGTCCTGCGGGCCGCCGCGATCGCGGCGGCCGCGGCAGCCACCGTCCTCGTGACCGGGCTCGTCGTCGGCGGCTCCGTCACCGAGAAGGTCATTCCCGGGCTCGGCGACGCCGGCGAGCTCACCCGGTGGGGCCTGCCCGCGTCCCGGACCGCGATGGACCTGCTGTCCGCGCTGACCGTCGGCGCGCTGCTGGCCGCCGCCGCGCTGCTGCCCATCGAGGGCGGCGGGCGCGGACCCGGCCGCCTGTCCAGGGACGCGATCGGATACCTGCACGCCGCGTCCTGGCTCGCCGCCGCCTGGGGGGCCGCCGCCGCGGCCACCCTGGTCTTCACCGTCGCCGACGTCCTCGGCCAGCCCGTCGAGCAGGTCCTCACCGGCAACGAGCTGAGCAGCTACGTCGGGTCGCTGCCGCAGGGCACCGCCCTGATGATCGTGGTGCTGCTGGCCGTCGTCGTGGCGCTGCTGGCCCGCACCACCACCACGCCCGCCGCCGCGTTCGGGCTGCTCGCGATGGCCGGGATCGCGCTGCTGCCCGCGCCGCTGACCGGGCACTCCGCGTCCGCCGCCAACCACACCGTCGCGACGACCGGCGTCGCGCTGCACGTCGCCGCGGTCGCGCCGTGGGTCGGCGGCCTCGCCATCGTCGGCGTGCACGCCCTACTCCGCCGCGACCGGCTGCCCGTCATGGCCGACCGGTTCAGCCGCATGGCCCTGTGGTGTTACGTCGCCGTCGGCGCCAGCGGCCTGGTGAACGTGATCGCCCGGCTGCCCGACCCGGTCGAGCTGGTCGAGACGAACTACGGCAGGCTCGCCCTCGGAAAGATGCTCGCGTTCGCCGCGCTGGGCTGGTTCGGTCACCTGCACCGGACCCGGACGCTGCCCGCGCTGGCGGACGGCAGACCCTGGGCGTTCGCGCGGTTCGCGTCCGGCGAGATCGTCGTGATGGCCTCCGCGATCGGCCTCGCCGTCGCGCTGGCCCGCACCGCGCCGCCCGCCCCGGCCGAGCCGGAGTCGGTGGTCAAGGCGCTGCTCGGCTACGAGATGCCCCCGGAGATCACCCCGGCGCGGCTGGCGACGCTGTGGCAGCTCGACCTGTTCTTCGCCGCGCTGGTCCTCGTCCTCGGCGGCCTCTACCTCGCCGCCCTCGTCCGGCTGCGCAGGCGCGGCGACGGTTGGCCGATGGCGCGCGCCGTCTCCTGGTTCATCGGGCTGCTGACCATCGTCGTGGCCACCCAGACCGGCGTCGCCAAGTACGCGCCGATCCTGTTCAGCGTGCACATGGTGCAGCACATGGTGCTGAACATGCTGACACCGATCTTCCTGGTCGTCGGCGCGCCGGTGACGCTGGCGCTGCGCGCCCTCAAACCGGCCCGCGTCCGCGGTGACCGCGGCCCCCGCGAATGGCTGACCGCGATGCTGCACAGCCGTGTCGCCGCGGTCGTCGCGCATCCGGCGGTCGCGACGTTCGTCTTCGTGGTGAGCACGTTCGCGCTGTACTTCACGCCGCTGTTCGAGTCCGCGATGCGCAACCATCTCGGGCACATCGCGATGACGGCGCACTTCCTGCTCGCCGGGTTCCTGTTCTTCTGGGTGCTGCTCGGCGTCGACCCCGCGCCGAAGAAGCTGCCCTACCCGGGCCGGCTCCTGCTGCTGTTCGTCACGATGCCGTTCCACGCGTTCTTCGGCATCGCGCTGATGAACCTGAGCCAGGCGCTGGCACGCGGCTGGTACGCGTCCGTGGACCCGCCGTGGGGTACCACGATCCTGGAGGACCAGCACACCGGCGGCGGGATCGCGTGGGCGTTCGGGGAGATCCCGACGTTCATCGTCCTGATCGTCCTGGCGGTCCAGTGGTACATGGACGACCAGCGGCAGGCGCGGCGCGGCGACCGCAAGGCCGACCGTGCCGCGAAGGGCGGCGGACGTCCCGGAGACGACGAGCTCGCCGCCTACAACGCCCGCCTCGCCAAACTCGCCGAACGGGACCGCGCCGCCGAGGAGCAGGACGACGGCGCCTCGTCCTGACCGGAGACTCCCTCTCGCGGGGGAGTGGCCCGGGGCGCCTGATCTGCGAGGATCGGTTCCGTGACACGCGTGCTGCGGCCGCTGATCGAGCGGACGACCTGGCTGCGCTGGTCCCACCTCGTCGTGGGCGGCGCCCTGCTGATGCCGTACTGGTTTCTCGGGATCACCCTGAGCCCGGTGCTGCCGGTCGCCAACAAGGTCGTCAACGCCGTGCTGATGTTGCTGGTGTTCCCGGCGGTGGCGACGTTCGTCACCGGGCTCGTGCCGACGGTGCGGCTGCTGGAGGGCTCGCTCGCCAGGGAACTGCTCAAGGGCCCGGCCACGGCGATCGTGCCGGCCCCCGCCCGGTCGTGGGAGAGCCGGGTCCGGGCGGGCGCGTGGTTCGGCGTGCACCTGGCCGCCGGGGTGGTGGTCAGCGGGCTGAGCCTCGCCGTCCCGCCGTTCGCGATCGTGCTGATCCTCGCGCCGATGGTGAACTGGGACACGAAGTTCCTCGCCGCCTGGGGGTGGGCTGACACCTGGCCGCAGTGGCCCACACCGTTCGCCGGTCTGGCGTCGCTCGCCGTGCTGCTCGCGCTGATCGTCGGCGTGGGCGCGCTGCTGTCCCGGCTGGCGCCGCGGTTCCTCGGCCCGTCCGCCGTGGACCGGCTCGCCGAGATGGAGGCCAGGGCCGTCAAGCTCGCCGAACGGAACCGGCTGGCGAGGGAGCTGCACGACTCGGTGGGGCACGCCCTCAGCGTGGTGACGTTGCAGGCCGCCGCGGCGGGCCGGGTGCTGGACGCCGACCCGGAGTTCGCCCGGGAGGCGCTCGGCGCCATCGAGGACTCCGCCCGCGCCGCGCTGGAGGACCTCGACCATGTGCTCGGGCTGCTGCGGGAGGACGCGTCCAGGACCGCCGCCGCCCCGCAGGCCACGCTGAAGGACCTCGGGCGGCTGCTGGAGCAGACGAGGATCGCCGGGGTGAAACTCGACGCGGACGTCGGCGCGGAGGTGGAGCACGTCCCGGCGGCGGTGTCGCGGGAGGCGTACCGGATCGTCCAGGAGGGCCTCACGAACGCCCTGCGGCACGCGGGCAAGGTCCCGGTGCGGCTGCGGCTCGGCGTGGAGCGCGAGCGGCTGGAGGTGGAGATGAGCAACCCGCTCGGCGCGCCGGGCGGCGCCGCCGCGGACCATGGCGGCGGGCGCGGGCTCGGCGGCGTCCGCGAGCGCGTCACCGTGCTGCGCGGCGAGATGACGGCCGGCCCGGACGGGGACCGCTGGCGGTTCCGTGTCTCGCTGCCGCTAAGGTCCGGAACATGACGATCAAGGTTCTGCTGGTCGACGACGAGCGGCTGATCAGAGCGGGGCTCGCGGCCATCATCGCGGCCGAGGACGACCTGACCGTGGTCGGCGAGGCCGCGGACGGCGCGGAGGTGCCCGACGCGGTGCGGCGGCTGCGCCCCGACGTGATCCTCATGGACGTGCGGATGCCGCGCCTCGACGGCATCCAAGCCACCCGCCACATCCTGGACACCGTGCCGGAGCCGCCCCGCATCATCGTCGTCACGACGTTCGAGAACGACGAGTACGTGTACGACGCGTTGAAGGCGGGCGCCAACGGCTTCCTGCTCAAACGGACGAGGCCCGAGGAGATCCTCCAGGCGATCCGCATGGTGACGCACGGCGAGAGCCTGCTGTTCCCGGCGGCGATCCGGGAGCTGGCCGCCCAGCACGGGCCGTCCGACGGCGGGACGACGGCCGGTGCGCCCTGGCACGGGCAGCTCACCGAGAGGGAGGGCGACGTGCTGCGACTGATGGCGAAGGGACACTCCAACGCCGAGATCGCCCAGGAGCTGTTCGTGAGCCCGCAGACGGTGAAGACGCACGTCGGGAACATCCTCGCCAAACTCCAGGCCCGCGACCGCACCCAGGCCGTGATCTTCGCCTACGAGACGTCCTTCATCACCCCAGGCTGACCGGCACGGCGACGCTCGGCCCGCCAGAAACGGTCAGCCCATCAGAAACGTCATCGCCGCTACGTTGATCCCGGCCAGGGCGGCGGCCACGGCCGCCCCGGCAAGGCGTTCCCTCAGCCTGGACAGTGCCAGCAGGCCACAGAGCAGGACGCTCGCGGCGAGCGCCGCCTCGTGCAGGTGCAACGCGGTACGGTCGCCGGTCAGGAACATGGTCTCGGGGAAGTCGAACCCGATGAACCTGTGGGCGCGGAGCCGCTCACCCGCGTGGAGGACGACCCACAGTCCGGTGACCTGGATCGCGAGGGCGGACGCCGCCGCGAGCGTCAGCGCCGTCTGGCCGCCCGACCGGACCAGCGCCGCCGCGCCGATCAGCGTGTAGACGAGGGCGAGGCAGGACAGGTAGCGGCCGTAGGCGAAGTTGCCCACCCGGTGCTCGTCGGGCAGCGCGCCCGACGAGGCGTACGCGATGCCGAAGGTCACGGCGAGCAGCACGCCGGGCACGACCTTCTCCGCCACGGGGGTTCCGCGCCGGGCCAGGGCCGCCGCGACGACGACGAGCCCGATGCCCGCCAGCCCCCACGTGGAGACGATCAGGTACCAGATCTGCCCGGCGGCGCCCGCCCACGTCCACCCCTGCCCCGAGAGCGTGGTGAGCCGCGACTCCAGTATCCCGGCGAGGTCCCGGCTGCCGCCCGGATACAGCGCGCCGCGGACCTGCGCGTTGAGCGCGGCGGCCGCCGCGTACCCGGCGAGCGCGACGCCGCCCCCCGCGACCGCCGCCCGGACCTTCCGGCGGTCGATCGCCGCGACGGCGACGAGGGCGATGACGTGGACGGCGAGGACGACCATCCCCCGCGTGTGGACCGCCACCGCGTACGACGCGACGAGGCTCCCGAGCATCGCGGCCCCGTACGCTCGTACCGAAAGGTGTGGGACGTCGCCTCCGACAGGAGAGTCGCCGCGACCGGAACGGGCGAACCGGTCGAGGGTCAGCAGCCACCCTAGGACGAGCGTCGGCAGGACGGCGTCCGCGAGCGCGAAGCAGCCGAAGAACGTCGTGGCGGGCAGCAGCGCGGCGGCGAAGGCCAGGGGCGCCGCGGTACGGCGGGTGAGACCGAACCGCCGCGCCGCCGCGTATCCGAGCGGGAACAGCGCCGCGCCGACCAGGGCGTTGATCAGCATGACGATCCGGTAGACCGTCACCGGGTCGTCGGCCAGCCAGTACGCGGGTGTCAGCACCAGGGAGTATCCGCCCGGGTAGAAGGTCTGACCGGAGAAGTCGCCGCCGGGTCCTCCGGTCAGCCACCGCGCGGCCGCCAGGTAGCCGTTCTCGTCCGGGTTGGCGGCGGAGCCGGTCCGGTCGCGGGCGAACCAGAGCCGGGCGACCACCTGGACGAGGGTCCCCGCAACGAGCAGGAGCGTCATGGAGCGCGGGGGAGCGGCCCGGCCGGGGGTCTGGACGGGCCGGAGGACTGTGGTCGTCATGGCGCCGACGGTTCCAGCGGCTCGTCAAGATCTTGTGAGAGCCATGTCCGGATCCTGTGACAGAACCCGGTTGATGATCGTATGTGGCGAATAATGGGCGCGTGGCGAGCATTCTGTTCATCGAGGATGATCCGTCCGCGCGGGTGGCGCTGGAGTTGGCGCTCACCCGGCAGGGCCACGGCGTGACGTCCCGGGCCAGCGGGGAGGACGGTCTGGAGGCGCTGCGCGCCCGCCGTCCCGAGATCGCGATCCTGGACGTGATGCTGCCCGGCATCGACGGCATCGAAGTGTGCCGCCGCATCCGCCGCACGGACCCGCTGCCCGTGATCCTGCTGACGGCGCGCGGCGACGACCTCGACATCGTCCTCGGCCTGGAGGCGGGCGCCGACGACTACGTGGTCAAGCCCGTCGAGCCCCGCGTGCTGGACGCCCGGATCCGCGCCGTTCTGCGCCGCGCCGACCAGACCCGCCTCGACCGCTCCGTCCACGGCGACCTCGTCATCGACCGGAGCTCCCTCAAGGTCACCAAGGCCGACAAGGATCTGCGGCTCACCCCGACCGAGCTGCGGCTCCTGCTGGAGCTGACCCGCCGTCCCGGCCAGGCCCTCACCCGGCAGCACCTGCTGTCGGAGGTCTGGGAGCACACCTATCCGGGCGACTCGCGGCTGGTGGACGCCTGCGTCCAGCGCGTCCGCGCCAAGATCGAGGACGAGCCCGCCGAGCCACGCCTGATCGAGACCGTCCGGGGCTTCGGCTACCGGTTCGCGCCGCCGTGATCGGACTGCGGCTACGGCTGACGGCCGCGTTCACGGCGGTCGCGCTGCTGGCGGCGCTGCTGGCGTCCGGCATCTCCTACGTACTGCTCAGGCGCGTGATGCTGCACCGCGCCCAGTACACCGTGCTGACCGACGTCCGCAAGACCCTCACCCGGCAGGTCCCGGACGAGCTGCCACCGGACGTGACCCCGCTGATCGGCGCCCAGTTGGAGGATGCCCTGGAGGCGGTCCCGGGACGGAAGGCCGCGGCCGTGCCCATGCGCCTGGACGGCGGCGTCAACCTGCCACCCCGGAACAAGCTGGACGTTCCCGTCAGTACCGAGTTCGCCATGCGTGCGATGCGCAAGCTGGTCTTCCAGCGCGTCATCCGGGATGGAACGCCGTATCTGCTGGTCGGCACGCGCCTCGACGGCTACGTGACGACCAGCGAGGAGCCGCAGCGGACCGTGCCGCCGATGGTGTACGTCTCCGCGAGCCTGAGCAGGGAATCCGCCGACCTGCGGTTGCTCACCAACGCGCTGGTGGTCGCGGACGCGCTGGCGCTGGGATCGGCGATCGTCCTCGCGCTGCTCGCCACCCGCGGGGTGCTGCGTCCGGTGCGGCGCCTCGGCGTCGCCGCCCGCGCGCTGGGGGACGGCGACCTGGAGACGCGCGTGGAGGTGCGGGGCCGCGGGGAGTTGGCCGACCTCGCCCGCACGTTCAACGACACGGCCGACGCGCTGGAGCGGACGGTGACCGAACTGCGCGTGATGGAGGCCGCGTCCCGCCGGTTCGTCGCCGACGTGTCCCATGAGCTGCGCACCCCGCTGACCTCGATGATCGCTGCGACCGATGTCCTGGCGGAGCAGGCCGCCACCGGCGCGGACGGGGACGGGGACGGTGGCGCGGCGAGGCTCGTCGCGGACGAGACCCGCAGGCTCGGGCTGCTCGTCGAGCACCTCATCGAGATCAGCCGGTTCGACGCGGGCGCCGCCGTGCTCGTCCTCGACGACGTGAACGTCCTCGACGCGGTCGCCGCGACCCTGGCCGCACGCGGATGGCGCGAGCGGGTGACGGTGGACGGCCCGGCGGACCTGTTCGTCCGGCTGGACCCGCGGCGGTTCGACGTCGTCCTCGCCAACCTCGCCGGTAACGCGCTCAAGCACGGTCGACCCCCCGTGTCGCTGCGTTTCGCCCGCGCCGACCGCGCGGGTGTCGAGGGCGTGGAGGTAGTCGTCACCGATCGCGGACCCGGCCTCCCGGACGACCTGATCGCCGTGGTGTTCGACCGGTTCGTCAAAGCCGAGGCGGCGCGCTCGCGCAGCGACGGCAGCGGTCTCGGGCTGTCCATCGCCCGCGAGAACGCCGTGCTGCACGGCGGGACCCTGGAGGCCGCCAACGACCCGGACGGCGGCGCGATGTTCACGCTGTGGCTGCCCGCCGGCCCCGAGGAGGACCACGCATGATCGGAGTCCATGCGGCGCGGTGGGCGGCGCTCACGGCGCTGGCGGCCGTGCTGGCCGCGTCCGGCTGCGGCATCCGGCCGACCGGGATCGTCGACGCGGGCAACCCGCCCTTCGCCCGAGGGTACGCCGACACGATCACCGTCTATCTCGTGCGCGGCGGCATGCTGCGGCCGGTCACCCGCCCGGGCATACCCGGACGGCCGTATCTGGCGGTCGAGCAACTACACGTCCCGACGACGCCCCGAGAACGGACCGTGGGACTGCACACCGAAGTGCATCGCGCATTGACCGTCCAGGCCGTCAACGAAGGTCTCGGGTCGACTTTCGAAAGACCTTGGCCGCTGGCCGTCCAGCAGATCGATCGGTCGATGTCGCCGGGCTGGTCGCGGACGGCGATCGCGCAGATCGCGTGCACCGCGGAGGCCGTCCCCGGCATCGAAGGCGTCATTCTGGTGGGGGCCTCGAACACAGGCGACGGAGGGGGCACGCCTGTGAGTTGCCGCCAGTTCGCCGATCTGCTGCCCTGACCGCCGCTCAGCCCCGGGTCAGCCACTGGGCGCTGACGTCGCCGAGTACCGACCGGACGGCGAGGACGGCGATGCCGAGGGTGAGGACGGGCATCACGACCCAGCGCTCCACCTTGCCGTCCGTCCGCGGGATGACCGGGACGTCGAACCGGTACGGAAGCGGCCAGAACACCGGACAGCCCCGAGGCGTCAGACAGTCGCCGACGACGTGCGCGAAACAGCCGAGCCCGACCGCGAACCCGACGAAACTCATATCGATCTTGTGCATGAGCCAGACGGCGATGAGGGCGAGCGCGCAGTCGGCCAGCGCCGACTGCGGCTCCTTCCCCTCGAAGTCGAGGCCGATGCCCCGCAGCCCCAGACCGACGATCATGAACAGGCAGGCCCACCAGGCGTACTCGTAGTCGGTCGCGAGGAAGTCCATCAACAGACCCATCGCGACCGCGAACACCAGGGAGTGGGTCGCCTGCCGGTGCCCGCCCGACAGCTTCCCGATCCACTTGCACATGTGCTGGGTGATGGGACCGAACGTGTTGGCGATGCGCCCGTTGTGATGGTCGATGTCGGGCAGGATCGCCGCGCCCGCGCACACCACGGCGCCCGCCGCGACCTGCTCCGCCGACAGCGACACCGCGTAGTCGCCGAGCAGCCGCTCCTGCGCGATCACCGGCACGGCGCCCAGCCATGCCAGCGCGCCGCTGAGGGCGTGCGTCTTGCCCATCATCGTGCCCGTCCCCGCCTTCCAGCACGCCCTCTTGGCACGTCCCACCGCCGTGTCCGAGCGGGACTCTAACCCGCGACCGGTGGATTTCGACGGCGACGCGCCGAACCGGGCGCTATGCCCATTTGATGCGGGACGGTCCGTGCCGGTTCCGTGCCGGTTCCGGGTCAGACGGGGGTGCGTTCGCGGGCCGCGATGACGGCCTCGACGTTCTCCTCCGCCCACTCCGCGATGGCGCCGATCGGGGTCTGGAGGGACTGGCCGAGCGGTGTCAGCGAGTATTCCACCCGTGGCGGGACCTCGGCGAACACCCGTCGCGTGAGAAGGCCGTCGCGTTCCATCGCGCGCAGGGTCTGCGTGAGGACCTTCGGGGTGACGCCGCCGATCATGTCGCGGAGCTGCGTGAAGCGGCGGGGCCCGTCGCTCAGGCTGAGCACCACCAGTACGGACCACTTGTCGCCGATGCGATCCAGGACGAGCCGGGTCGGGCAGTTGGGGTCGAAAGCATTGCCCTTCATGGTTTCCCCAGGGTACCGGCGGAACGTTGAAGTAACCACTATCTCGTGGATACCGTCACTCGCGATCCACGACGTCCGAGGAGGTCACATGAAGATTCTGTTGATCGGCGCCACCGGAATGATCGGGCGGCGGATCGCGGACGAGGCCCGCCGCCGCGGCCACGAGGTCACCGGCGTCACCCGCAGCGGGAACGAGGACACGGCCAAGGCCGAGGCGCGCGACGCCGACGCGATCGCCGAGCTCGTCAAGGGCCACGACGCCGCCGTCCTGGCCGTCGCGCCCCCGCGGGACGGGTCGGACCCCGCCGGTCCGCTGCTGGAGTCCGGGCGCGGCGTGCTGGACGGGCTGCGCCGGGCGGGCGTGCGGCGCCTCGTCGTGGTCGGCGGCGCGGGAAGCCTGCGGGTCGCGGGCGGCGGACGGCACGTCGACTCGCCCTCGTTCCCCGACGCGTACAAGCCCGAGGCGCTGGCGCAGGGCGAACTGCTGGAGCTCGTCCGGGCCGAGGCCGCCGACCTGGACTGGACCTACATCTCGCCCGCCGCCCTGATCCAGCCCGGCGAGCGCACCGGCACCTTCCGGCTGGGCGGTGACGAGCTGCTCACCGACGACGAGGGCAACAGCACCATCAGCGCCGAGGACTACGCCGTCGCGCTCGTCGACGAGCTGGAGAAGAACCAGGCCGTCCGGCGCCGCATCACCGTCGCCTACTAGGCCCGTCCCCCAGGTCGTCTGGTGGGCGAGCCGGGCACGAGACGCCAGGCGTCGGACTCCTCGCCCGGCTCGTACCCCGAGTCGAGACGCTTGGCGACCACACCCGGGAGCCCCTGCCCGGCGGCGGCGTCGCGCACCGCGTCGCCGTCGCCGGGAAACCACGGCGCGGTCTGCCACCGCGCCCCGGACAGTTCGAGGGCGTCGAGCCGCTCCCGCCGCTCCCGGTACGGAACCTCCAGCAACGGCCGTCCGTCCAGATGCGCCACGTCGTAGATCATGTAGATCTCGCGGCCCTCCAGGACGGCGAGCTCCCCGTCCAGCAACGCGGGCCGGGCGCCGAGCGCGGCGCCGAGCCGCGACCCCAGCCCGCCCGGACCGTCGACGGCGCGGCCCCGGTCGTCGGTGAACCGCGTCCGGCCGCCCTCGACGTAGGCGACCAGCCGCCGACCGCCCCAGGCGAACTCGAACGCCCACGCGTCCTGGTCGCGGGGCAGCCGGTTCCGCTCCACCGGACGCATCGGGCGCAGTGACTCCGGCAGCGGCTCGGCCTCCGGGTCCGCGGGCGGGTCCATCCGGTGGATCATCCAGTTCCTGCCACCGGTCCGGAACAGCACGTACCGGCCCGAGACCCGCGCGCCATGAATGATGATCTTCACCTCGCGCTCGGACCACTTCTCCGTCTCGTACGTGCCCGCGTCCCAGATCGTCATCTTTCCGGCACCGTACTCGCCGCGCGGGATCTCGCCCTCGAACGTCGCGTACTCCAGCGGGTGGTCCTCGGTGTGCACGGCGAGATGGTTCGTGTCGGGGCTCCACGGCAGGCCCTTCGGCACGGCCCACGACACCAGCACGCCGTCGCGTTCCAGCCGCAGGTCCCAGTGCAGGCTGCTCGCGTGATGCTCCTGGACGACGAACGTGTCGTCGTCGCCGCGCGGCACCGCACTCTCCCGCGGCACGGGCTCCGGCGTCCTGCCCGGGTCGCGCCTGCCCCGGTACTCGGCGAGCCGGTCCCGTTCGGCGGCGTTCTCGTCGTCTTCGGCGTCCTTCTTCCGCTTCTTCGGGGTCACGCCCGGTTCGTACCCGAGATCAGCGGATGAAGACGGCGTGATCGACGAGGTCGCCGGTGAGGTCCGGGGGGAGGCCCGCGACCGCGGACAGCTCCTCGGCGGACATGAACCCGCCCGTCTCGGCCCGCACCCGCTCGATCCTCGCCGCCAGCTCCGGCGTGATGCCGGGCAGCAGCGTCAGCGCCTCCGCCGGGGCGTGGTTGACGTCGACGAGCCCGCCGTCGTTGTACTGGCGCGGCAGGTCGGGGCGTCCGATCCGCAGCTCCTTCGCCAGGCCCGGATCGGCCTCCGCCAGCTCCCGAGCCTTGTCCCGCAGCAGCCGCCGCCGCTTGACCTGCTCCACGACGGAGTCGTTGTCGACGCCCGACAGCCCGTGCGGGTCGAACACCCGGCGGCGGATGAGGAACGCGTGCGCGCAACCCACCACCGCCAGGATGAACAGCAGCACCCCGACCATGCCTTCGGCGCCGTCGTCCTTCCGGAGGTCGGGGAGCAGGAACAGCATCACCACGAAGACGCCGAGGTAGGCGGCGGTGGAGACCAGCAGATGCACGCTGCGCCGCCACAGCGCCGCCGCCGCGAACGTGAACGGGGTGGCGTAGCCGAGGGTCAGGAACGGCAGCGCCGCCCATGTCACGCTGAGCGCCGCGCGCCCCGGCGGCATGCTGTCGGAGGGAACCCTCGGCTCGTACGGCGCTGGGGCGTTCATCTCTTGAGGGTCTCCCGGCCGGCGGTGGGGCGAATCGGACTCTAGATCAAGAGGTCTGTCACGGCAGGGTGAGTATTTCGTGGCCGTCCTCGGTCACCAGCAGCGTGTGCTCGAACTGCGCCGTGCGTTCGCGGTCCTTGGTGACGACCGTCCAGCCGTCCTTCCAGATGTCGTAGTCGTGCGTGCCGAGCGTCAGCATCGGCTCGATCGTGAACGTCATCCCCGGCTCGATGATCGTGGTGGCGTTCGGGTCGTCGTAGTGCGGGACGACCAGCCCGGAATGGAACGTCGTGCCGATCCCGTGCCCGGTGAAGTCGCGGACGACCCCGTACCCGAACCGCTTCGCGTACGACTCGATCACCCGTCCGATCACGTTCAGGGCCCGGCCCGGCCGCACCGCCCGGATGCCGCGCATCATGGCCTCCCGGGTCCGCTCCACCAGCAGCCGCGACTCCTCGTCCACGTCACCGCACAGGAACGTGGCGTCGGTGTCGCCGTGGACGCCGCCGATGAACGCGGTGATGTCCACGTTGACGATGTCGCCGTCGCGCAGGACGGTGTCGTCCGGGATGCCGTGGCAGATCACCTCGTTGATCGACGTGCACAGCGACTTCGGGAAGCCGCGATAGCCCAGCGTGGACGGGTAGGCGCCGTGGTCGAGGAGGAACTCGTGGCCGATGACGTCCAGCTCGTCGGTGGTGATACCCGGCCGGACGTGCCGCCCGACCTCCTCCAGCGCCTGCGCGGCGATCTTCCCGGCCACCCGCATCCGCTCGATGATCTCGGGCGTCTTCACGTCGGGCTCGCCGGTCTTCGGGCGCTTCTTCCCCACGTACTCGGGCCGCGGAATGTTCGACGGGACCTTGCGCATGGGGGAAACGTGTCCGGGCCGGAGAAGCTGGGTCGTCATGGTGAAAGTGTAGTCAGCGGGATCGCGGCAACGAATCCCGTGCCGACGCAAGATCGAGAGGAGCGCCGATGGCCGGTGACGACGGTGACTGGTGGTTCTGCCTGAAGCACATGAAGGTCGAGCACGGGCCCGGCTGCCCCGGCAAGGACCGCATGGGCCCCTACGAGTCCGAACACGCCGCGGCGGGCGCGCTCGAACTGGCGCGCCAACGCAACGAGGCCTGGCGCGAACAGAACACCGACGAGTAGGGCGAGGATCCGGGTTCGGTTCAGTCGACGACGGGCCCGGACACCGCGTCGAGCAGCCTGGCGAGGCGGCTGCGCAGCCCCCGGGGGGCCCGCGCCGGCTCCTGCCCGGCGGCCGCGCTGACCAGATGCTGCGCGCCGTCGAACGACAGGAGCGTCTCCTCCGGCGGGACGGTCAGCGCCTCATGGGCCAGGCCCCGCAACTCGCGGTCGCCGCCCTCCAACGCCAGGATGGTCGCCCCGACGCGGCGGGCGTCGTCCACCCGCTCCAGCAGCGGGACGGGCGCGTCGTCCTCCGCGACGACGAGCAGCGTCTCGCCGCGCCGCGCCGCCTCCAGCCGCGCCGGCCCGACCCGCAGATGCGGGGGCGCGTCCGCGGGCGGCGCCCAGCGCACCAGCGTCGGCGCGAGGCCCGGGGCGTCGCCGAGCCGGCTCTCGTCGTCCAGGTGCGCCGCCAGATGCCAGGGATCGTCGCCGGGCGTGCCGACGAGGAGTAACCCGCCGGGCGTGCGGGACGTGACCCGCAGCGCGCGGCCGAACTCCGCGGTCCGCTCCAGCCAGCCCGTCGTCGACAGGACCTCGCGCAACATGACGATCTGCTCGGCGTCCACGGGCACCATGGTGCCCCACCCGGCCGCCGCGGCAGGCGCCTTTCCGCGATGTGCGGAGCCCGCCGCGCGCCGGCGGCCCGCCCGCCTGGCAGACTCGGCGGCATGACGGAGCAGCAGAAGACGGCCCACGACCTGCCCGACGTGAGCGGCCTGACGATCGGCATCCTCGGCGGCACCGGGGACCAGGGCAAGGGGCTCGCGCGCCGGCTCGCGCTCGCCGGACACCGGGTGACGCTCGGCTCGCGCAGGGCCGAACGCGCCCGGGCCGCGGCCGACGAACTCACCTCCGGGCCGGACGCGGGCCTGCCCGTCTCCGGCGCCGACAACGCGGTCGCCGCCGGAGGGTCCGACGTCGTCATCGTCGCGGTGCCGTGGGACGGGCACCGGGCCACGCTGGAGTCGCTGCGCGCCGAACTCGCCGGCAAGATAGTCATCGACTGTGTGAACCCGCTCGGCTTCGAGAAGGGCAAGGGCGCGTTCGCGCTGCCCGTCGAGGAGGGCAGCGCCGCCGAGCAGGCCGCCGCCGTCCTGCCCGACAGCCGCGTCGTCGCCGCGTTCCACCACGTCTCCGCAAAACTGCTGCTCGACCCCGGCGTGGCCGAGATGGAACTGGACGTCCTCGTCCTCGGCAACGACCGGGAGGCGACCGACCTCGTCCAGGCTCTCGCGGGCCGCATCCCCGGCATGCGCGGCGTCTACGGCGGGCGGCTGCACAACGCCCACCAGGTCGAGGCGCTCACCGCCAACCTCATCTCCATCAACCGCCGCTACAAGGCCCACGCGGGCCTGCGCGTCACCGACGTCTGAGGATTCCGGACCGAGGATGAAGGATCCGGATGCGGCCAAGGGCCCCCTCGTCCTGCTGCCGTCGGCCGGGGCGGGCCCGCTGCGCGCGGTCGCCAGGCGGGTGGGCGTCGCCCTGCTGCTGCTCTTCGCCGTGGTGGCCGTCGTGTACATCGACCGCGACGGCTACCGCGACAACTCGGGCGGGACCCTGTCGCTGCTCGACGCCTTCTACTACGCCACCGTGACCGTCTCCACCACCGGCTACGGCGACATCACCCCCGTCCAGGACACCGCCCGCCTCGTCAACATCGTCTTCATCACGCCCGTACGGGTACTGTTCCTCATCGTCCTCGTCGGCACCACACTCGAGGTGCTCGCGGAACGCACCCGCCAAGACTGGCGCAGATCCCGTTGGAGTACGCGCGTGCGCGACCACATCGTGGTGGCCGGCTATGGCACGAAGGGCCGTAGCGCCATCAAGACCCTGCTGAGCACCGGCGTCGACCGCGGCTCGATCGTCGTCGTCGACCCCGACCCCCGCGTCGTGGCGGAGGCGACGGAGGCCGGGTTCGTCGGCGTAGTCGGGGACGCGACGCGCAGCTCTGTGCTCCGCCAGGCCGCCGTCCAGCGCGCCCGGGAGGTCGTGGTGGCCAGCGCCCGCGACGACACCGCCGTCCTGATCACGTTGACGGCGCGTCAGCTCAACCCCACCGCCGGAATCCAGGCGGCGGTGCGCGAGTCGGAGAACGTCCCGCTGCTACGGCAGTCCGGTGCCGACCATGTCGTGACGTCCTCGGAGGCGGCCGGGCGGCTGCTCGGGGTGTCCACCGTCCAGCCCGCCGTCAGCGAGGTCATCGAGGACCTGCTGGAACGCGGCAGCGGCCTCGACCTCGCCGAACGCGAGGTGGACCCGGACGAGGTCGGCGGCCCGATCGGCGCGGTGGACCAGCCGGCGCTCGCGGTGATCCGTGGCGGCCGGACCCTGCCGTTCGACCACCCCGAATGCGCGGAGCTCCACGCCGGCGACCGGCTGATCGTCGTGCGTTCGACACGGCGGCGGCGGACGGACACGGGCACGATGGGAGGGCCTCCCGAGGACCAGTCCCGGGAGGCCGGCTCCTGACGACGCTCAGCGGTAGGTGTGCTCGGGCGCCGGGTAGACGCCGCTCACCACCTCGTCGGCGTAGCTGCGGGCCGCCTCACTGAGCAGCGTGTTCATGTCCGCGAACCTCTTGACGAACTTCGCGGTGCGCGGGGTGAGCCCCGCCATGTCCTGCCACACCAGGACCTGCGCGTCGGTCTGGTTGCCGCCGCCGATGCCGATCGTCGGGATGGCCAGCGACGCGGTCACCCGGGCGGCGAGATCCTCGGGCACGCACTCGAGCACGACGGAGAACGCGCCGGCCGCCTGCAACGCCTTCGCGTCCGCCATCAGCTCGTCGCCGTCCTGCCCGCGGCCCTGCACCCGGTAGCCGCCGAAGGCGTTCACCGACTGCGGGGTGAGGCCGAGGTGGCCCATCACCGGGATCCCGGCGGCGACCATCGCCTCCACCTGCGGGAGGATCCGGCGGCCGCCCTCCAGCTTCACCGCGTGCGCGCCGGTCTCCTTGAGGAACCGGGTCGCGGCGGACAGGGCCTCGGGGACGCCCGTCTGGTACGAGCCGAACGGCAGGTCCGCGACCACCATGGCCCGCTTGGAGCCGCGGACGACCGCCGCGGTGAGGGGGATCAGATCGTCCACGGTGACGGGGATGGTCGAGTCGTAGCCGTACACGACCATCGCGGCGGAGTCGCCGACGAGCAGCACCGGAATGCCGGCCTCGTCGAAGATCCGCGCCGTGAGCGCGTCGTAGGCGGTGAGCATCGGCCACTTCTCGTGCCGCTCCTTGGCGGCGGCGATGTCGCGTACGGTCACCCTGCGCCCGCTCGTACCGCCGTACAGTGCGGTCGGCCGGCTGGAGGGTGCGACAGAAGAAGACATGCGAAACCTCCGGTCTTGAGGCGCCACGGTGGCGTACCCAGACGGAACCGATCGTGCCACTTTCCCAACGATTCGGGTAGTCCCGCCATTCCCCGCGCGGACCCCGCGGGGAGGGGCGATCCGACCGTTGGGCGTCCGGAATGTGGCTCGGAGACGCATTCACGGAAGGGATTTCGGCGTGGTAAGCGTGATCTTCTCCCCTTGAAACGGTGTCATGCCCCATACTGTCGCTGGGTAGGGCTCAAACGATCGGCTGTCTGGAGCGCGTCAGGTGAGATCCGTCATGGCGCCGCGAGGCGAAGCCCCCGCGACCGATTCCGCGTCCCGGACCCTGGTGCTGGGCATCGACGGTGCCCGGCGGATCGTGCAGTGCGGGCCGAACGCCAGGGCCGTCCTCGGCCGTGCCCCCGAGGACCTCATCGGCCATGCCGCCACCGCGCTGGTGAGCGAGGAGGCCAAGGCCGAACTCGACGCGCTCCTGGAGAAGGGCGACGGCGGGCAGGAACGCAACGGCGTGATCACCGTGCTGCGCGGCGACGGCACCTCCACCGAGGCCGTCGTGACCGCGCAGCCCCTCGTCGGCGGCGACTCCGGCGCCGCGCCCGCGACGCTGCTGTTCGTCCGTGTCGCGCTGCCGCCGAGCGAGCGCTACCAGGACCCGGCGCTCATGCGGCGCGCGCTGATGGACGACCAGCTCACCCGGTTCGGCGCGTCCCTCGACCTCGACCAGTCGGCGCGCGGGCTCGTCGACGTCGTCGTCCCGCACTACTGCAACGCCGCGTCCGTCCTCGTGCTGGAGAGCCTCGTCGCCGCCGACGAGGTGCACGCCGAGTCCGGGTCGGCGGTGCTGCGCCGTGTCGCCGTCAGCTCCGACGACGGGAACGCGGCGTGGACGTCGACGTTCCCCGTCGGCGAGGTCCTGGTGTTCCCCGAGGGCACCCCGTACCGGCAGGTCATGGACACGGCGCGGCCCGTCCACCTGCCGCACATCGACGTGGACGAGGCGTCCGAGATCGGGCGGCTGTGGCGGCGCGGCCCGGCGGGGGAGCTGCTGACCGGCGTGTCGATGGTGCTGCTGCCGATGATCGCCCGGGACACGCTGCTCGGCTTCATCGCCTGCACCCGCGTCCCCGGGTTCCGCAAGTTCGACCCGTACGACGTCGAGATCGGCATGGAGTTCGCGACCCGCGCCGCGATCGTCATCGACAACGCGCGCCGGTTCAGCCGCGAACGCGCCACCGCGCTAGCGCTGCAACGCAGCCTTCTGCCGAACCGGCTGTCGGCGCCGTCGTCGGTCGAGGTCAGGCACCGCTACCTGCCCGGCAGCAAGCTCGTCGAGGTCGGCGGCGACTGGTACGAGTCGATCGCGCTGCCCGGCGCCCGTGTCGCCCTCATCGTCGGGGACGTCGCCGGGCACGGTGTCCGCGCCGCCGTCACCATGGGACGGCTGCGCACCGCGCTGCACACGCTCGCGAACCTGGAACTGCCGCCCGCCGACGCCCTGCACGTCATGCACGAGCTGATGATCGAACTCGGCGAGCAGGAGCCGCACTTCGCGACCTGCGTGTACGCCGTGTACGACGCGACGACCGGCACCATCGAGATCGCGTCCGCCGGGCATCTGCCGCCGCTGCTCGCCGGCCCGAACGGCGACAACGACTACCTCAAGGTCCCGCCCGCGCCGCCGCTGGGTGTCGCGGGCGGCGCCGCGATCGAGAGCCGCGAGTTCACCGTCGAGGACGGCAGCCTGTTCGTCATCTACACCGACGGCCTGGTGGAGAACCGGGGCCGCGACATCGACGACGGCCTCGCCCGCCTCCAGACGATCTTCGGACCCGACTCGGTCGACCACTCGATGGACGACCTCGCGAAGGCCACCCTCGCGGGCGTGTACGCCGACCAGCACCGCGACGACATCGCCGTCCTGATCGCCCGGCTGCGCCGCCTCCCGGAGGACCGTTTCGCCTCCTGGACGCTGCCCGCCGACCCGGCCGCCGTCCGCCGCGCCCGCGGCCTCGTCCGCAGCAAACTCGCCGAATGGGACCTGGAGGAGCTCGACTACACCACCCAGCTCCTGGCGTCCGAGCTGATCACGAACGCGTTCCGCTACGCGCCGGGCCCGATCGAACTGCGGCTCCTCCTGGAACGCACCCTGGTCTGCGAGGTGCTGGACCGGTCCGCGGCGCTGCCCCGCCTCCGCCGCGCCGAGGACGACGACGAGAACGGCCGCGGCCTCCTCGTCGTCAGCCAGCTCGCGCACCGCTGGGGCACCCGCCGCACCGCCGCCGGGAAGGTCGTGTGGTGCGAGCAGATCGTCCCCGGCGTCGACCCGGACGCGTCCGAGCAGGTCGAGGGCTGGCCCGGCGAGTCCTGGCCCGGCGAGAACCACCACCGGGAGTAGCGGGGTTCACCCTCGCAGGATCCGGGCGAACTCCGCCCACCCCTCCGGCCCGGCGCTCAGCTCGACCCAGTCCGCCCTGCCGGTGACGGGCATCCCGGCCTCCGCCTGCGCCTCCGGCCCGACCGCCATCCCGACCGGCACCGGCGGCCCCGACCACCGCGGCTCCACCGTGAGGTCGGCCCGTCCCGGCACCTTCTGCGCCACCACCGACACCAGCGAGAACCCAGCGTCCAACCGCTCCACGAGCCCCCGCACGTCAACCTCGCGCCCCACCCCCGCGGTGACGGTCTCCTGCACACCCGACGTCGTCCGCCGCACCGTCATCGTCCCGACGACCCCCTCTCCCACGAACACCAACCATGTCGGCTGCGGGGCCCGGTCACGGCACAACTCCGTCAGCCGCTCCACATCCCACGCGATCCCCGCCGGCTCCGACGTCCCCCACCCCTCCGGCGGAGCCCCGCCCAGCTCCTCACACATCACCTGCGCGACGACCCCGACGCTCAACGTGTCGTACGCCGTGTGCCGGACGGTCGCGTCTACAACGATTTGCGTCCCATCCGCACCCGCCTCCTTGAAAGCCTCGGCGGTCCCGCCATCCGGCGAAAAGGCTCCACCGTCCCAAGCCAACGAGGCGCCATTGAACCCGTCGTAGTAACCACCCGCCGGATCGGTCACCACCCAACGACACTCGGGCCCAGTGAGCGCCAGCCGCAGCGGCAACGTCAACCGAGAATGCGCGGGCGTGACGACCTGAAGCCCCTTACCCGCCTCGGCGCACACCCGGATCGCCTCCGCCGTCCACGACGACAACGCCACCACGGGCCGGTTCTGCATCACCACCCCGACCCGCTCCGCCATCACGTCGATCACGTGACGTCCCTGACGTACTCCGGGTCACCGACCCAGACCTTGCCCCCGAGCCGCTCCACAAGCCGAGCCGCGAACCGCAACGCCACCACCTCCGACCCGGCCCTGAACTCGTCCCCCCGCGCCTCGACCCACCACACCGGCGTCTCCACCTCCCCGACCTCGGGCCCCAGCAACCGGGTCAACTCCCCGGCCACCTCCACCAGAACGGGTGTCTCGATCGTCACCACCGCCCGCCCATCCTCATCGCACAACCGCACAGCCCCACCGTCCGCCACCCCCTCCACCCGCCACTCACTCCCAGCCGCCACCATCCCCGCCACCACAGCCCCCAAATCCGGCTCGCTGCCCACCAACGCCACCACATCCTTAGTCATCTGCACCCCCTCACACCGAACCACCCAAGACAACGGCCACGCTCAGCCCCTCACCTACTCGTTCGCGATGTCCTCCAGGGCCTGAAGGCTGGGTGCCAGCTGCTCCTCGCCCTCCCCGGGAATGGCGCCGCCGCGCGGGTCCTCTGGGGCGCCGCACCATTTCCGCACGGCCCGCAACGGCGTGAGCGCGTCCAGAACCGCTTCGTGCAACCGCTGCTCCCACACAATTCGTGCGTTCTCCCCGTCGGCTCCCGCATCGGGTCGGGGCAGATAGGACGCCGCGTCGTCGGGCACCGACGCCCACAGATAGCCGATCGTCCTCCCATGAAGCCGGACCGGGTAATACCGCACGGCCTGATCGGTGGACGCGGCATAGTCACCAGTGAACTCTTGAAGCGCCCGTAGGCTCGGCGCCTCCCGCTCCTCGGCATCCGCCGGAATCGCTCCGCCACGAGGATCCTCGGGCGCACCCTTCCATTTGCGCAACGCCTGCAACGGTGTCAATCCCTGCGCGCCCGCCTCACGCAACCGCATCACCCACGGCACGCCCGCGTTGTAGCCGAGCGCTCCGGCATCCCCGCGATCCTGCCAATGTGCCGCGTCATCGCTCACCGACGCCCACAGGTAACCGACCACCTTGCCCTGAAGGACGACGGGGAAGTACCGCACTGGCCCATCGGTCGACGCCGGATAGCTCGTCTCCGGAACTTTCATCGGCGACAGTGGCCCCCAGCCCTTCCTTCGGTCAATGGGAGTACCGTCCGGCCAGGTCGGCTCTTGGGCGAAAAAGTCCTTGAGCGGGTCCACGTAGCCAGGGTTAGCCAGTTCTTCCAGCGCATCTAGGCTCTCCGCCTCGTCCTCAGGCGCGTCTGCGGCGATCGCTCCGCCTTCCGGATCTTCTGGCGCACCCCGCCACTTCCGTAGCGCCTCCAGTGCTTCAAGCCCGGCTGTACGGGCTTCGGTCAAACGCTTCGACCAGACCCAGGGCGCGTGAAACGCCATGTCCATCACTTCCAGCCGCCGAACGAACCCGGCGGCGGATTCTGACTTACCCGCATACAGATAGCCGATCACCTTGCCGCTGAGAGTTACCGGAACGTACCGGACAGCACCCAGGGGATCGGGCAGGTACGACGACTCGACTCGCTTCGGCCACCTGCTCATGAGGTCACCAGCCCCCCTCGTTCATCGCAGCTCGTTTTTCCTGGTCTCCAGGATTTGGCGTAGATGCGGCGGGAAGCATCGATCACCTCACCTCACCTCACCTCTGAGCGTCACGGGCACATGCCGAACCACCCCCAACGGCTTGGTCAGGTACGATGAATTGGACCGCTTTGGCCGCCCGCTTATGAGATCATGTTTGTTTAGCCTTTTTCTCGAAGGCCCCGGATGCGCCCAGCAATACAGCAATCCGCCGCGACGGGCGGGCATGTCCCCGGATAGGCGATGTAAACCTCAACCGTGGTGCTCGCGGCCTGCCTTTCCGTGCATGGGTACTGTCTCGCCTATCCTATACTAAATGCGCCCGGCGATACTCGGCCAGTTGCTCCTCGAAGGGCGGGCTACTGGCCAGCATCCACACTGCGCCAGTGGACTTCACTAGCACGACCGGCCCGGCCCCAGGGCCCATGGAATCCGAAGGCACCCGGGTCTCGACGTACTTCGCCGTGTTCCACGGGAAGACGTAGCACCACTCCTTGTCCTCAGCGAGGTCGTTCTCGAACAGTGCCAGCGGACGGGCGGACGAGGCGAAACCAGCAAGGTATGCCACTGCGATCTCTCTGGCTCGCTCAATATCCATTGACGAATTCCGCTCTCATCGAGACTTTGTCCGGTCCGGAATCCCGGCAGGCTCCCGCAGGGCGTGCGCCCGGTCATCGCAACACGGTATACCCGGGCGGCATCGGCCTCCGCGTGGCCCCGAGACGCGCCCTGTCCATCACCTCCCGCCACCGAACGAAACCAGCGGCTGATTCAGATTTCCCGTGTATAGGTAGCCGATCACCTCTCCACTTAGTGCCGCAGGAACGTACCGAACAGCACTCAGGGGATCGGGCAGGGACGACGACTCACAAACCGCTTTGGCTGCCCGCTCATTAGGTCACTGCCCTCCTCATCACGGCCTAGTATTCCTGGGTCTCGGGGACCTCGACATGGAAGCAGCAGGGAGCATCAAGCTGGCCAACTCCACGGTCACCCCTACCGTGTAGCAAATTGGGCCATCCGTTCGAGGTTTCGGAAGAGTTGCTTTATCGACTTCCTGCACGCGGTGTCCTCGCTCCGCTTTACGAAGATTTCAGAAAACTTGCCTTATTGTTCAGTTCAACTCCCCAGTCGGACAGAATTGATCAGATTTAGTATGGTCTCTCCTATGGCCTGATCGTCCCAAGATCGGGAATCGTTTACCGCCAACTCATCGACTGACGTCCCCTGCGCGATACTCGTAGTCGATCCAAGGTACGGAACGCGCGGGATCGCGATGAGTGACTGACCGGTCAACTCAAGGTCGACCGACACCGCGGACCGTGAGAACTGCTCGACGTTAAGACGAGAAGTACCGGTCACCCATGACCAGGGGTCCACTCCCTCGACGAGATCGACTTGCCCTGAGCTGCTGAGGGCCTCCGCCAAGGTGCGTCCGAACACCAACGGGTCCACGCTTCCGCGCATGGACGCCACAGGAGCCACAGCGTGACTGCGATCAGTCGTGTCGCGTACGCGCGGCACGATTTGTATGAGCCCGTCCGTCTCGAAAACTGACATGGAGCCGCTGGGCGGAGTCGGCCGATCGTGACTCGGTGAGAGTTCCGCGTCCGGGCTGTGAAGAGCCGGCTCGTACCAGGTGTCCCGATCTCGCTTGTCCCAAGATGTGTCCGCAGGGAATTCCCTCACTCCGCGGCCGGGGAGATAGTCGGCGACAATGTTCGTATCGTCACCGAAAGCGAGCGGACACCCGAGCTTCATCAAGTGGTCGAATATCAGCCGACCGAGGCGTTCCAGTATTTCGCCTCGGAGGGAGGCGGGAACATTGCCCAGCTCGATGGTGAGCTCATAGTTGTACGCTTGAAACGCGGCGCACAGATACGGTTCGTCTTCGTCCCAGTCATTGTCGGAGAGATACAGCGTCGCGACTCCGGAACCATGGAGCAATGGCGTCAAGCTGATCGTGTAAGTGTATCCATGCTCTCGGTAGAAGTATCCGGGTGCGCGAAGCGCCATTGCAATGCGATGGGAGACGGCTGATGCATCTTTCGCGGCCGCGAGGTAGATGCCGACGGTGCTGCTCACCAGCGACCTCCTGTCTGGCATCGATAAGAGCCTCGTGTTTCGTCGCGTCGCCCGGGAACACGCTGGGGGTATCCTAATGCGCTTACGGCTTCGGTTGCCCGCTTATTCTTCCGCTTCGTTGATCTTCTGGCTGAGCCAGGTGGGGATGTACTCCTCGTCGCGAGGAAAGTACTTCATCTCGTTGGCGTACGTGAGAGGATCGATCTCGAAGCCGAAGTTCGGTTCGTTGTCGTAGTCGAAGTTGACACTGTATCGGCCCGGGCGAACGATGACATACTCGGCCGTGAACCAGGTTCCCTTGCCTTGTGTGTACATTTTGGTTCGCAGTTCTTGAAGTCTTCTTCGTGGTGTGTCTGGCGCGCTTAGGTGGACAGTGGAACCGTCTTCCAACTTCGCCTCGAAACTATTTCTCGCCAATTCAGCGGTTGCGACCAATCGGAAGCCTAGTTCGGTCCATCCGACTGGTGCTGCTGCGAGTATCTCGCTGCCAACGTTTCGCAGGACGGCTTCTTGTTCTGATGGTGTTATGGGATCTATGTTAACCACAGGACTGCTCTCTGTGGCCAATTATCGCTGGCGGTAATCCGTGTTCCCGGTAGAAGTGTCCGGGCGCGCGTATCCCACTGTGATGGAGGTGGCTGGTGCGTCACTGTCTGAGAACAGACTGGGGGCGTCCTGATGCGACATTCCGGTTCGGTTGCCCGCTCACTCTTCCGCCTCGTTGATCTTTTGCCGGAGCCAGGTGGGAATGTGGTCGTCGTCGCGCGGGAAGACCTTCAGGTCATTGGTGTACGTCTGGGGTACCGGTTGAAAACCGATGTCCATTCCGAAATCAGGTTCGTTGTCGAAGTCGAAGTCGACGCTGTATCGGGTAGGGCGCTGGATTACATACCGTGCGGAAAACCATGTGCCTTTGCCTGGCTGGTACATTCCGGCGCGCAGTTCCCGTAGTTTCTTTTGCGGCGAGTTCGGAGGGGCGATTTCAATGACCTCTCCGTTTTCGAGTACGGCTTCGAGTTGAGTGCTGGTCAGTTCTGCCGTCACTCCCATCGTATAGTGTATCTCCGTCCAGTCGGCGGGAACCACCTGTAGAAGGGCGCCGCCGACCTCGCGCAGAATCTGCTGCTGTTCCTCGGGCGACATCCCACCCCTACGGGTCATGATCCGCTCCAATCGATCGATGGTCATTCGAAGGATGGCATGTTATCATAGGCGATTCTCCGTAATGGAAGGTTGCCGACCTTGTGTATTACGGCGATTCCTGTGGGGACTCTGCTGTTCGCTAAATAGTCGACCTCGATGGCAATGCGTATCCTCGGCGGTTTGGTGCCGTCCAGGAGGGCGATGAAGTAGCTTTCCAGCTTCCTGTAGTTGTTGAGTGGGGTGGTCCCCTTCTGGGCCTGATTGAGCTTTTCCAGCATGCCCACCAGATTGATTCGCTCGCCGGGACCTCCGAATGCGGTTCCGATGAGGTGGCCGCCGTTCCAGTTGACCCGGTGGTAAAGCTTAACCTCGTGTTCGAGGGGAGGGCGGCCATGCTCGGCTTCGAAGTTGTCCGTGATCTGCTTGTTCAGCCTACGGTACTCATCGCTTCCTTCGTAGCCGGCATTGCGTTGGTCCGAGGCCATGCGGCGCGCGTCCTCGGAGCCGGGGTAGTGCAGGTCCCCCTCGACGCTGACCGTCCGCGCTTGATCGTCGGTGCGGAAGACCCAGTTGTTGTCAATGTGGTACGTAGCATTTGGTAGCGGGTTTCGAAGGTCCGGGTTCCATTTCCTTTTTTCACCGGACTTCGTGTGTATCTCGGTGATCTTCCCATCCTTGTCTGTGATGAAGATCCCGCGTTCGCGTCCCGCTCGATCGGTGACGATGTATTTGGTGTCCCCTTCGAGCTTTTCGTTGATACCGAACGGTTTTGTCTTTCGGGGTGCAAGCCGGTCATTCGCCTCGATCGTTCGCTCTTGCAGTTCAGGTGTGCCCCCGTCCGGAGGAGCGCCATGCGCCGGAGTTCCTCCGCCCGGCGGGTGCGGGGAGCCGGTCGACGGGGGAGGGCCGTCGACCAGCATGTCTCCGCTCACGGTGGAGCCCGAGGTGCCGGAGCCGCTGGTTCGGTGTGCGACTGCGGGGGACTCGGATGTGGGGGCGGTGTTGGTGCCGGCCTCGCGCGTCGGAGTCGGGGAGTCCTGGAGGTTGGCGGACGGGCCGGTGCGGGCGCCGACCAGGTCGGGGTTGTGGGCGGCGCGGACTTGGGCCGCTGCTTCTGCGCCGTGCTGGCGTAGAAGCCAATCAGGGATGCGGTCGGGGATGTTCGCGGTCTTGCTGAGGGCGTAGGCCTTCAGGTCGATGGCGGGTTTGATGACGAATCGGTGGACGTTGAGTTTGGTGGCGGTGGTGAGGTCGGCGATCTTGCCGGAGAGGGCGGCGGTGATGTCGGCGACCTTGGGGAGGGTGATGGAGGCGCGGACGGTGAGGCCGACCGGGTCGACGACCTCGCCGACCCTGGAGGCGCCGTGGCTGAACTTGCCGAGTTTTCCGGCGCTGCCCGCCTTGCCGATGGGGATGATCGAGGTGACGACGTTGTAGGCGGTGTTGCCGAAGGCGCGGGCCGGGTCCTGTTTCCAGCGGTCCCAGGCGACGAAGGACTTGCCGAAGCCCTTCCAGGTTTCGTGGACCTTGCGCCGGACGGACGGGACCAGCATCGCGAAAGGCGCGACGATCGGGTTGAGAGGCAGCGTCAGCGCCATCAGGCTCTTGTAGGACTCGACCCATTTGCCGGGGGAGGTGACCAGGTCCCAGATGCCGGACACGTCGCCCCAGAAGCCGTCCCCGAAGAAGCCCTTGACGAGGGAGACGCCGCCGTTCCAGGCGTCGTGGTACCAGGGGAGGTCGGCCTCTTCGGGGGTTCCCCAGGGGCGTTCCGAGTCGCCGCCGCCGGTGGGGAGGGCGGGGGCCGTTTCGCCGTAGGCGGCGTAGATGGTGTGGGTGGCCCTTTCCTGCGCGTTGTGGAAGGCCATGGCCTGGGCGTCGACGGCGGCGAGGAGTGCGTTGTTCTCGCGGACGAGATCCTCGTTCTTCTGCCAGTCCTCTTTTTCGGCGTACGTCTTGTTCACGAAGGTCACGGCCCGCATGTAGAGGTCCATGAGCTTGTGCTTGATGACGCGTGTCTCGGCCGCGTAGGTCGTTAACGCGCCCGTGACCTTCTCTAATCGGCCCGCGAACATCGCGCTTTCGTCGCGGACGGGTGTGGTCGCGGAGAAGAGTTGGGCGGCTTCCGGGGCCTTGTAGAAGGCGGATAAACCCTGCCAGGTGGTGTGGACGTCCGAGCCCGCCTCGCGGATGCCCGTGGCGGCCTTGCGTAAGTCGTGGGCCTCGGCCTCCACCGCGTCGGGGTGGACCTTGGCCATGATGCCGAGGACCTCGTCGGGGACGATCATCGGCGGCCCGGGGTCTGCGCGGCCATCTGCTCGTCGCCGTGCACGTACGCCATGGTGGCGTCGGCGGCGGCCTGGAGGGTGCGGTTGGTGCGGCGGGCGATGCCGGTCAGCGTCGGCTGGTGGTGCTGGACGAATCCCTGGAGGGCCTGCGCGACGCGGGGGCTGCCGGTGGCCTCGGCCGCGTCCCGGGAACTGGTCACGAAAGTCTTGACGTGTTTCTCGATCGGTCTGAACGCCGACACCGTCCGGTTGAGCACCCCTTGGACCCCTAACGGGTCGATGTCCCACGCGGTCATGCGTACCCCCAAAGTCGTCGACCGGATCAAGGTCCACGCTAGGGGGCGAGTACGACAAATGCGGGAAAAGATGGAAATTGGACGGTTCGCAATACCCATTGTGTCAGGGGCGTTTGACCGTTCCCTGGAGGGTGCGGAGGAGGTCGCCGAAATGCTTCCATGCCTCCGGGTCGTCGTCGCCGAACGGGTACCACATGCCCGGCTCGTCGGGGTCGCCGATCGGGTGGCCGCCGGAGTCGGTGGCGCGGGTGGAGCCGATCTCCGCGACGCCGGCGGGGCCCACGGCGAGGGCGAGGGGCAGCGGGCGGCCGCACCAGCGGGCCGGGAACGTCAGGTCCGTCCGGCCGGGGGACCAGCGGGCGACCAGCGTGCTGAGGGAGCCGTCGCGGGCGAGGACGCCTGCCAGCCCTTCGAGGTCGTCCAGGGGACGGGACGCGCCCGGGGGCAGCGCCACGGCGAAGCTGATCGTCTCCTTGACGCCGGACGTCACCCGGGAGACCCGGACCGTGCCACCGAAGGCGGGGACGTCCGTGCCGTGCGGGCCCATGAACACCAGGTACGTGGCGCGGGGGGTGCGGCGGCGGCACAGCTCCGTTACTGCTGCGGGAGACCAGCGTGACAGGGCGGGCTCGGCCGTTCCCCAGGACGCCGGGCGTTCACCGGCCAGGGTTTCGGCCAGCCGCTCCACGGTTCCGCCGAGTTCCAGTTCTTGGGTGGCGGGGTGGACGACCTGGAGGCTGACCGCCAGATGGTGGCCGAGGTCGGCGGGCGGTTCGCGGAGGAACGTGCCGGACGGGCCGCGCGGCGCCGCCTCCCGGTCGAGGACGAACGCCGAGCCGTCCCAGCTGAGCGGGAGGCCGCTGAACCCGTCGTAGTAGCCGTCGTCCGGCTCCTGGACGACCCAACGGGTGTCCTTGCCGTCGAGCGCCAGCCGTAGCGGCAGCGTGAGCCGCGCGTCGTGCGGGGCGAGCACCTGCACGGCCTGGCCGATGGCCGCGCACCGTCCCATCACGTCGGTGAGCCAGCTCGACAGGGGTACGAGCGGACGGTCCTGGATCACCACGGCGCTCGTGCGGGTGACGATGTCGACCGCCGGGTGAACCGCCGTCATCGCTCCTCCGAACGCCACACCGCGCCGCCGAGGCGTTTCACCATCGCGTCCGCGAACCGGTTCGCCGCCTCCGGGCCCCGCGGGTCGGCGCCGGTCGCGCGGGCCTCCACCCACCAGTACGGGACGGTCAGCCCGGCGGTGACGGCCGTGCCGAGCAGCCGTTCGACCTCCCCGGCGACGTCGACGCGCTGCGCGGACTCGATGCTCACCAGGGGGAGGTCCGTGTCGTCGCACAGCTGGATCAGCGCCCCGTCGCCGGAGCCGCGCACCCGCAGCGTCTCACCCGCGTCCACCATGGAGTCCACGATGGCGCGCACGTCGGGGGCACGTCTGGTCAGCACGACCAGGTCGTAGGTCACGGGTTCTCCTCCTTCGACAGCGCCGCCTGCACGAGCCGCGGACCCTCACCGCGCCTGATCCACTTACCGCGTCCGGGGGGCAGCGGGTCGGCGTGGACGCGGGGGAAGATCTGGCCTTCGGAACGGTCCCCGGACATCAGGAGCGCGCCGGTGCCGATCTCGCGCATCGACTGAACCAGGGGGTCGTACAGGCCGCGGCTCGCGCCCGCGACACGGCGCGTCACCACGAAATGCAGCCCGATGTCCGGCCCGTTGGGGACGAACGGGACGAACGGCGCCATCGGCTGCTGGCCCGCGGTGGTGAGCAGGTCGTAGTCGTCGACGAGGACCACGATGCGCGGGCCGGCCGTGGCGGCGTCGGGCGCGGCGTCCTCGTCGTCCGGTTCGGGCATGCGTCCCTCCAGCTCCTTGGCCACGCCCGCCGCGAGGCCCGTGCACACCCGCGGCGTCGTCGCGTACCCGCCGAGGTACGGCTCGGGCACGACGTCCCGGCCCAGCGAGCGGCGCGGGTCCATCACCGCGAACACGACCTGCTCGGGCGTGTACCGCTCGACCAGACTCCTGGCGATGAGGCGCAGCAGGGCGGACTTGCCGCACCCGCCGTCCCCGAGCACGAGCAGGTTCTGGTCGGTGCCGAACAGGTCGAGCAGGACGGGTTCGAAGGAACGCTCCTCAAGCCCGATGGGCACGAGGTGGGGTTGCTCGGCGGGGCCGGGCAGCTCGGCCGCGTCCAGGCGGTGCGGCAGTACCCGGACCGGCGGGGCGACCGGGCCCGTCCACGCCGACCGGACCGCGCCGACCGCCGCCTCCACCGCGGCGCCCAGCCCGGCCGGGTCGGGGACGTGCCCCAGCGCGGGCACCGACACCTGCGCGAACAGCTTGTCGTCGGTCAGCGCCCGGCCCGGCTGGCTCGCCCCGATCGTCTGCGCCAGCTTCCGCTCGACGGTGGAGTCGGCCGGGTCGTTCAGCCGCAGCTCGACGCGGCGGCCGAACATCGACTGCGCCGACATGCGCACGTCGTTCCAGCGGAGCATCCCGGCCACCAGGTGCACGCCGTATCCGCCGCCACGGGTGAGGACGTCGGTGATCATCTCGTCGATCTCCTCGAAGTCGGCGCGGATCGCGCCGAACCCGTCCACGACCAGGACCACGTCCGCCGCCGGAAGCTCCGGCACCCGCCCGGCCGCGTGCATCGACCGGAGCCGTTGCACGCTGTCGATGCCGTGCCGCCGGAACACCTCCTGGCGGTGGTCCAGCATCCCGTGGACCTCCTCGACGGTGCGGCGCACGCGCTCACGGTCGCTGCGGCCCGCGATGCCGCCCACGTTGGGCAACCCGGCGAGCGCCTGGAGCCCGCCGCCGAGCAGGTCCAGCCCGTACACCGCCGCCTGGGCGGGGGAGTGGGTCAGCGCCAGCGACAGCACCAGGGTGCGCAGCAGCGTCGTCTTGCCGGTCTGCGGGCCGCCGATCAGCGCGACATGGCCGCCCGCCGACGCCAGGTCGAGGTACCACACGCCCTGCCACTGGCGGCGGGCGTCGTCCAGCAGCCCGATCGGCACCCGCATCGGCTCGACCCGCACCGGCAGGCGCATGCCGTCGTCGTCGATCCGGACGGGGCCGGTGACGCCGTCCAGGGTGACCAGCGCGGGCAGCGGCGGCAGCCAGATGTCCTGAATTCTGCGGCCGTGCCGGACGAGTCCGGCGACCATCACGTCCAGCAGCCGGGGACCGGCGGAACGTTCGGGCAGCGCCGCGCCCGGATCCGGTTGTTCGGCGCCGCGCGACGCGTCCGGCGGGCCCGCGACGTTGTAGGCCGTGTACACCCGCACCGGCGGCCGCTTGTCGCCCTCCTGCACCGTCTGCACGGGCCCCCGGTACGGGCCGGACACGTACCCGCTCTTGAACCGCTGGTACACGCTCGTGTCGACCTTCAGATACCCGAACCCCGGCAGCGCGGGCAGGTGGAAGGCGTCCGGGGTGTCCAGGACGGTCCGGCTCTCCTCCTCGGAGAACGTCCGCAGCCCCAGCCGGTACGACAGGTACGTCTCCAGGCCCCGTAGCTTCCCGCTCTCGATCCGCTGGCTCGACAGCAGCAGATGCACGCCGATGCTGCGCCCGATCCGGCCGATCGACAGGAACAGCTCGATGAAGTCGGGCCGGGCGGTGAGCAGCTCACCGAACTCGTCGATGATGACCAGCAGGTACGGCAGCGGCGCGAGTTCGGGCCGCCGCGTCCGCTCGAACGCGTAGTCCCCGATGTTCGCGATGTTGCCCGCGTCGCGCAGCAACTGCTGGCGGCGCTGCACCTCACCGGACAGGCTCGCGTAGGCCCGCTCGATCAGCCCGGCGTCGTCCTCCAGGTTGGTGATGACGCCCGCCACATGCGGCAGGTCCGCGAACGGCGCGAACGTGGCGCCGCCCTTGTAGTCCACCAGCACCATGCTGACCTGCTCGGGCGGGTGCGTGGCCGCGAGCGTCAACACCAGCGTGCGCAGCATCTCGCTCTTGCCGGAACCGGTCGCGCCGACGCAGAGCCCGTGCGGCCCCATTCCGAGGCTCGCGGCCTCCTTCAGGTCCAGCACCACCGGCTCGCCCGCGTCGTCCAGCCCGATCGGCACCCGCAGGAACGCGCGCTCGCTGCGCGGCGCCCACATGCGCGACACGTCCAGCTCGGCCGGGTCGTCCACCCCCCACAGCGCGGTGAAGTCGATCTCGCCGCCCTCGGCCGCGCTCTCCTCGGCCGACTCGCGCGACAGCCGCAGCGGCGCCAGCATCCGCGTCAGCCCGACGAGCATTCCGGACGGCACGTCGTCGACCGTTCCCGCCATCGCCGCCCCGGCCGGGTCGCGCAGGTCCTCCACCTCGACGCGGTCGCCGTCCACCCGGATCCGGACGCTCACGTCGCCGGGCTCCTGCCGCTGGTCGGCCACCAGATGGACGATGGTCGCCCCCAGGTCGGCGGGCGGCACCGTCTCGTCCGGGCGGACCAGGTCGGCGGCGACCTCGCCGTGGGTGTCGTGCACCACCAGCAGCCTGCGCAGCAGCTGGAAGGAGTCCCTGCGACCGAGCCCGCGCCGCACCTCGGCCGCGAAGTCGGTGCGCTCCCGCAGGTCGTCGGCGAGCAGCGCGGCCAGCCGCAGCGGGCTCGGCGCGATAAGCCGGACGGGCGCGCCGCCGTCGTGGCGATGCCGGTCCAGGACGTGCGGCAGCCACTTCACCCAGTCCCAGTCGGCGGCGCGGTCGGCGCCGCAGGCCACCGCGACCGCCACGTCCTGCGGCGAGTGGAACGCCGCGAACTGGGCCAGCAACGCCCGCATCAGCCGCAGCACGTCCTGGCGCGTGCCGACCACGCTGACGTTCCCCGCCATGTCGAGCGGCAAGGTCAGCGGCATGTCGGGCGCGCTGCGGAACCGGTCCATCACCGCCCGCGCCTCCGCGAGCATGAACGGGTCGGTCGGCGTCAGCGCGGTGCCCTGCTCCCCGAGGTCCAGCGGCGCGCCCGGCATGAACCCGGTACCGACCCGCACCCGCAGGAAGTCGGGTTGGCGGCGTCGGCGCTCCCACAGCCGGGTCGGGTCGCGGACGATGTCGTACAGCGCCTCCGGCGGCGGGTCCAAGACGCGGGCGCGTGCGCGCTCCGCCGCCTCCCAGGCCGCCAGCTCCTCCCGCAGCGTCTCCAAATACTCCAGATACCGCTCCCGCTGCGCGCGGCGCTGCCGGGACACCTGCCCGCGCCGCGACAGCAGCATCGCCGCGCCCGCCAGCACCGCCACGACCAGCAGCACCGCCCCGAAGACCATGAACGCCGGGTTCCGCAGCACCGTCATGATCGCCAGCGAGGCCATCATCCCGACCATGGGCAGGATCATCAGCACCTGGTTGCCCTGCGCGCCCTCCTCCGGGAGGGTGGGCGGCGCCTCGATGAGACGCGGCTCGGGCTCCGGAGGGGGCAGGATGGTACGGGCCGGTCGATGGACTACCCGGATGGTCACGACCGTCACTCCTCGACGTTCATGTTGGCGTCAGACAACCCTAATGTCGGTTCCAGGGAAGCCGGATCACCCTTGGAGGTTTCGATGGACATGCCGATCGTGGAGGTGTCCGGCCGGGTGCACGCCCTCATCGAGGACCTCCTGCCCGTCGTGTTCCCCGGCGCGACCTTCGACGTCCCCACGGCCAGAGTGATCTTCCCGGTGGGCCGGTACGCACGCGGCGTCTCCACCTGGGTCGCCCTGGAGAGGTGCGCCCGGGAGCCGTCCGAACGCTGGCCGCGGCTGGTCGAGGACTGGATCCGCGAGGCCGGCGACCTCGTCGTGCTGTCGATCGCCGACATCGAGCTGCTGGGGGACGTCCGCGAACTGTTGCGGCTCCGGATCGTGCCGAAGCTGTCGGACGCCGACCGCGAGCCCCTGATGGCGGTGAGCGCCGGACCGTTCTTCGACGGGGTGATCGTCATCGACCATCCCGAGTACGGCGGCCCGCTCACCAAGGCGCGGGCGAACCTGCTCGGGCTGCGGCGGCTCGGCTACGTCGTCACCCGCACGCACGAGGAGGTGGCCGACGTGGACGTCCGCGACCAGCCCCTCACGCTGCGGGAGTCGGTCCGCGTGGTCAGCAAGCCGGGATCCCGGTACGTTCCGGTCCTGCTGACCGAGATCGCGCGTTTCGTCCCCGAGGCGGGGCCGGAGGGTGCGCTGTTCTCGGTGCCGACGCACAGCACGATGCTGCTCCACCCGCTCACCTCGACCGCCCGGGACGCCCTTCCCGCGTTCGCCGACGTCACCGAGGAAATGCACGCGTCCTCCTCCGATCCGTGCGCGCCCACCACGTTCCGGTGGCGGCGCGGCGAGCCGATGGAACGGCTGCGCTCGTGACCGTCACGCCGTCAGCGCCCGTCGCAGCGCCTCGGCGGCGATCGAGACGGCGGTGACCCGGGTCGCGTAGGCCAGCCGCCCGGTGTCGAGCACCGATCCGGCGGCCAACTGCCGGTCGAATTGAAGCCTGATCGAGGCGACCCCGGCCTCGGCGAGGATCTCTCCGGCCTTCCGCACGTCCGCGAGCCGTTTCAGATGCGGACTCTGCACCGCGAACACCACCACGGTCCGGGAGACCAGCCCCTCGAAGCCGGACGCGTTCATCCAGTCGAGCGCACGGCCCACACTGGCGGCCCCGTCGACGGTCGCGGGGGTCACCAGTACCTGCGCGTGCGCCGCGGACAGCACCGTCCGGTGCAGGTCCGTGCTGATCCCGGCGCCGCAGTCCGTCACGGCGATTCCGAAGAACCGGCTCAGCGGGATGCCCACCGCGCGGTAGACGTCGCCGTTCATGCCGCCGCCCATCGTTCCGCGGTGACCGGGCAGCGCCCACAGGCTCTCGCCGAGCCGCGTCAGCCGCGGTTCGACCTCCTCGAAAGGCACCGCGCCGAGATCGAGACCGGCGAGGTCGGCGGGCGTGTGCCGGGGCGGGGCGCCGAGCCGCAGCGGCAGCGACCCGAGCTCCGGATCGACGTCCAGCGCCAGCACCCGATCCTGCCGGTACCGCGCGAACACCGACGCGAGCAGCGCCGCGACCGTGCTCTTGCCCGCGCCGCCGCGCAGGCCCGTCACCGCGATACGCCGTCCGGTCGTCACCGGATGCTGGATCCACGCCCCGTGCTCGGCCAGCGCCTGCACATCGTCGGACGGGCGGAACGGCCGGACCGCGCCGCGGGACACGCGACGCAGCAGCGAGTCGCCGTGCACCGTCCCCCGCTCCAACTCCTCCGGCGGCACCGGCGGAGGCACCGGCACGGGCCCCGGCTGCGGTCGCGGCTCCGGTTGCGAGGGCGGTTGCGGTGGCGTCTGCGCGTGCGGCGGCGAGGCCGGCGGCGGTCCGGGTCGTGGTTGCGGACGGGGCACCGGTGGAGGCACCGGGGCGGGCCCCGGCTGCGGTTGCGAGGGCGGTTCCGGTGGGGTCTGCGCGTGCGGCGGGGAGGTCGGTGGCGAGGTCGGTCGTGGTTGCGGACGGGGCACCGATGCCGGGCCCGGCGCCGGTTGGGCTGTCGGTCGCGGCGGTGGGGGAGCGGCGGGACGCGGCGGTTCCGCGCCGGTCCCGGCCCCGAACGACGGCGGTCGCGCGGGAGGAGACGCGCCCGGCGGTCGCGCCTCGGGCGCGGGGGGCGCACCCTCATGGGGGAGTCTCGCCGGTCGGTGGGAGGTGACGGGAGGATCGACGACCGTCGATTCCAGGGCCGGCCCGGTCTCCTCAGCCGGCCTGTCCCCGTCGAGGTCAGCCAAGCTTCCTCTCAAAACGTCTCGCGCAGTCGTGCGAAGATGCCGAAGACCCCGATCGCGACCGGGATGATCGCGATCACGGCCGTCGCCTCGATCCGGTTCATGATCCGTCGCAGCCGCGCCCGGGTGTGCTCGGCCGGCTGGACGGTGAGCACGACGACCGCGGCCGCCAGACCGATGAGCAGCATACCCAGCGCGGGCGCGATGCCCCAGGACACCTGCTCCGCCCACCGCACCCCGAGCCCGACGACGATCACCACCGCAGCCGCCAGCAGCGCCGCCTTCTGCAGGACCAGGGGGAAGACGCGGGCGCGGCCCGCGACGACGAGCGCCAGCAGCGCGGCCAGCGCGGCGTTCCAGCCGCCCCGCGACCCGCCGAGCTCGGTGGCGGCGCCCAGCCCGGCGACGGCCGCGGCCACCGACACCGCCAACGTGGCGATCACCATGGTGCGGTGCGCCCGGTCGAGCGCCGCCATCAGGTCGACCCGCGGCACCGCGCCGCCGGCGCTGCGCCGGTCGTCGAGGGAGGTCAGCCCGGACAGCGACAGCGCCGTCCGCAGCAGCACGCTGAGCAACACCACGCAGGACAGCGCGAGCACCGCCCCGGTTCGGTCGGAATCCAGCCCCGCCGCGGCACAGACCGTGCCGATCGCGGCCAGCAGGGCGGCCGCGGCACCGCCGACCAGCGCGCCGCGCCCCAGCGGTGAGCTGAGCCCGAGCAGCATGACCAGCACGGCGAGCAGCAACGCCGCGCCGCCCCAACGGCCCCAGGCGGGCCAGTCGTGCGCGGCGGCGGCCCACCACAGTGCCGGCAGGCCCGCCGCGCCACCGCCCAGGGTCATCGCCAGCCCCGCGGGTTCGCGCCCGGCCATGCCGATCACGACACCGCAGACCAGGAGCAGCGCCGCCAGGCAGGCCGTCGCGATCGCGGCCGTCGCGGCGCTGGAACCCGCCCGGATCACCAGCCCGGCGCCCACCGCCAGCGCCACCAGCGTGAAGGTCGCGGTCCACCGCGCCGCCGCCGGGCTCCAGCTCAGCAGCCGCAGGTCGAGCGAGTCGCCCACCACCTCCGGCACCTCGTGCACCACCGGCGCGGGCACCGGCTCGTCGGACCGGACGAGCCGCAGCACGGCCCCGTCCGGCACCTGCCGGTCGGCGAGGCTCGACCCGGGGTCGAGGACCTCGCCGGTGGAGGTGACCAGATGCCTCAGCTGCGGCGGGTTCCGCACCGGATCGCCCAGCAGTTGCAGCACGTCCGGCATCAGCGCGCCGAGCGGCTCCTGCGCCGGCAACACCATGTCCACCGTCCGGGCCTCTCCCACCAGGGTCACCCGGCTCCACACGCTCATGAACGCCCTTCCGTCCGGACTCTCACCTGGGGACCGCCGTGCCCGAGACCCGTTCAAGGTAGCCGTCGCGGAGCAGCATCCGGACGGTCGGCAGCAGCGGGGGCCGGGGGAACAGGCCGGGCTCGATGGTGAACCGCACCGCGCCGCCGGGCGACGCCCCGACCCGCGGCGAGATCGAGGCCGCCACCTTGAACTGGCGGCGGACCCGGTAGCGGTGGTAGCCGGCCGGCGCGTCGGCGGGGACGCCGGCCCGCACCGCCTCCGGCAGCCCGCGGAACCCGTACCCGACGCCGAACGGGAACAGCGTCGCCCCGCTCTCCGGCCCGAACCGGTCGATCAGCGCGCCCTGCTTCAGCGTGAACGTCGTCGACGCGCCCCCCGCCGCGGCGATCTCTCCCCGCAGTTGCGAGTTCAGCGCCGCGCCGTCCTCGAACGCCTTCCGCTCGGCCGGCGGGTCGAGCCTGTGCGGGGGCGTCTCGGTGACGACCAGCTCACCGTACAGCCAGCGGCACGCCTCGTCCTCGGTCGTGAACTCGGCCGCGATCCGCGCCTGCCGGAACTCGACGACCCCGCCGGTGAAGTTGTCCTGGCCCCTGGCGATGACGTAGTAGCCGGCGACCTTCGCGGGCCTCGGACGCGGCTCGCCCGGCAGGACGTAGAGACCGCCGGGCACGCCCGCCTTCGTCAGCGCCTGCCGCAGCCGGCCGAAGGTCACCTGCGCGCCCACCCAGTCGGCGGGCACCGGCGCGGCGCCCCCGCCCGTGGGCTGCTGCTCCTGCGCGGCCCGCTCGCGCTTCTGCTCCTGGAACACCGACTGGAGGTACGACCAGCCGACGGTGCCCGCGCACAGCACCGCCGCCACGCACAACCCGGCGATGATCTTTCCGACGTGCTCGTCGAACGTGCGGCGGGTGCGTTGCGGGCCGAACAGCAGCGCGTCGCGTAGCCGGCGGCGCCGCACCGTCACCGACTCCAGCAACTGGTTGTCGTAGTCGCGTGCCAACGCCGCCTCCCCTCCTACGCCCCGCGTGCCCCGGAAACCTGTACATATCACTGACGCGGGAGGGGACGCGCACCTTTCGCGTTCCCTCCCGCGTCGGCCGGCCGCCGACCGGTGACCGGTCGGCGGCCGTTCAGATCGCCTGTACCGCGGCGCTCGCCTTGCCGAGCGTCGTGTGCGCGATCTCGTCGTTCTTCTCCAGCGTGGCCTTCACCAGGCGGATGATCTCACGGGTCTCGTTGGCCGCGGAGTGCCACTTCAACTCCTTGGCGTGGTACTCGTCCGAGACCCCGGTCGCCTCGAAGTCGGCCATCGCGGCCTTGACGTCGGTGTCGCGGGTGCCGATCAGGGCCTCCAACCGCGACACGATCACCTGGATGTTGCCCTGGGCCTCGCCCGAGGCTCCGGTGTCGTAACTACGCCGTCCGTCCGTCACCGTGCTGTCCCCTTTCCTTCGTCCCCGTGTCAGGCGGTGCGGAACTTCGCGCCGTCGAAGTTGGCGGCGCCCATGGCGCGGCTCCCCTCGTCGGCCATCTCCTGGTCACCGCCGGAGAACGCGCGCTCCATGCCGAGCTGACCGGTGTTGACGCGGTCCAGCCCGCCCTTCAGATCCGCGCAGATCTGGTCCGAGCGAGCCTTGAAGCTGTCGAACGCCGCCTTGCCCGCCCCGTTGAACTTGCCGGACAGCGGCTCGGCGGCCACGATCAGCTGCCGAACCAGACCCGCCAGTTCCTCACCCGATGCCCCGGTCTGTTTGGCCAGGTGAATCAGCGTGTTCTGCCCTTGGTCCCATCGACCCATCACTACCTCGCTTGCCAGAGGTCGTCGCACATGATTGTTCGCAATTGCCGATGCCTGGCATCGACGATAGTTTCTCCGACGCCCGTCATGCCACCCGGGAGGGAAGCCGTGGCCGATCGGAAACACACCGACAACGTAGTGTGAGACGCGCGCCACGGCCATTGAGTTCCGTACGATACCGATCCACTGTGGAAACGTTCCAATCCGCCCGGTCCACTAGACATGACGGCTCCGGACGATCAGGATAGAACGGCGATGTCGCCGCTTCGGTGTGGAGTCATGAAGTTCGAGCTGGTTGAATTCCCGGAGGCCGGCGTCCCGGAAAGCACCGTCGAACCGCCCGAGGACGAGGCGGTTCGATCGGGGGTGCCGGACGGTGACCCGGTCGCGGCCGCCGAGGCCGCCGCCTCCCTACTCGTCGCGCAGGCGCGCGCCGAGGGCGAGCGGATCGGTGCCGCACTGGCCGAGTTCGCCGACATCGTGGACGGAACGCCGCCGCAGGGGACGCGGTGGCCGGAGGCAAGGCCGCCCGGCAACTTCCGGGCGGGCAGGTTCTCAAAGGGGGACGCGGGTTGACGACGTACGACATCAAGCCGTCAGGAGTGGGCTCGGTCGTCTCCAAGGTCGGCGGCCTTCTCGCGGGCGAGGGGGGCGAAGGCGGCGGGGGCCTGGTCAAACAGCTGGAGACCTTCGGTACCCACGTCGGACAGGCCGGGACGGCGGCGGCGAGCATGCCCGTCGGAACCGCGCTGAAGGAGTACGTGGAGTACACGACCCCCGGGTTGAAGGGCATGGTGACGAAGGGTGGCGCCTGTATCACCGGCGCGGTCAAAGCCACCAAGGCCTTTATCAACGGCGACATGGAAATGCTGGCGGAGGCGCAGCGCACCGCGGTGAACGCGCCCGCTCCCAAGATCGGGAAGTAAAGGCCGGAGAACGGCCGAACGACGCCGCGCCGCCGTGCGTCGGACACAGAAACGTAACGACCGCGTAACCGCAGGACACAGGGTGGTGCGACGTTGAGCGGAGTGATCGACCCGAACGCGATCCCGATTCCGAAGGCCGATCCCGACGGAGTCGAGGAGGCGGGACGGGCGCTCCAGAAGGACGGGACCGCGATCGCCCAGACCGGGGACGACATCCATTCGGCCTGGCAGGGACTGGACGCGTTCTATACCGCGCCCCATGAACAACAGCTGTTCGCCGCGACCAAGCCGATCGCCACCGCCGGTCACGGCTTCAAGGGCGAGGTCACCACGGTCGGCGGCGCGCTGGTGACGTTCGCGGGGGAGATCAGACCGCTCATCAGCCGGTTGCAGGGCCTGAAGAGCCACGCCCAGCAGTTCCGCGCCGGCATCGAGGGCGACGACGACTGGCGCGAGGACGAGGACAAGGTCAAGGAGCACAACCAGCTCAACGACGACATCCTCGCGGCGATCGCGGCGTACCAGGAGGCGGAGCGCGCCTGCGCCAACAAGATCACCGGCGTCTTCGGCGGCACGCACTTCATCCCGGGCGACGGCGACCCGAAGGCCGGGGAGAAGGGGTACGGCCTGGGCCAGGCGCCCAAGGGCATCGAGACCCCCTGGGCCAAGCCGCAGGAGTACGACGCGCCCTGGTACGAGGACGCCTGGAACGGCGTCAAGGACTTCGCCGTCGGCATCGTCACCGACGTCGCGGACCTGGTCGGCATCCACGGTGAGAACGGCTGGGTGTGGGAGGAGGACTCCCACTTCTGGAGCAACCTCGGCAACAACTGGATGGGCGTCCTTGAGGACACGGCGGGCCTGGTCGGCCTGCACGGTGAGAACGGCTGGGTGTGGGAGGAGGACTCCCACTTCTGGAGCAACCTCGGCAACAACTGGAAGGAGGTCGCTCACTCCTTCGTCCCGTGGCGCGAGTGGGGCGACCGTCCCGGCTACGTCATCACCTCCAGCATCCTCAACATCGGCAGCTGCTTCGTCGGCGTCGGCCTGGTCCGCGCGGGCATCAAGCTCCTCAAGCGCGGCGACGCCGACACCGACGGAGGCGGCCGCCAGAGCGGCGACCGCGACGGCGACGGCCGGGTCGACCAGCAGGAGGTCGGCTTCCAGCAGAACCCCAGCACCCAGGACCTCCAGAACCAGGTGAACAACCTGGACATGGACACCGGGGACCTCCAGAACTCCCTGGACGACATGGAGGACCTCCAGAACACCCCCGACCGCGACCCCGCGCACGTCGGCGGCAACGAGCAGAACGGCCAGAACCAGCAGAACGGCCAGGACGACCCCACGAGCACCGGCCGCGACCCCGCGGGCAACGACCGCGACCCCCAGGACACCACCCCCGACGGCGGCAACGACCCGTCCACCGCGGACCCCACGCCGGACGGCGGCGACCCGACGCCCGATGGCGGGGACCCGACGCCGGACGGCGGGGACCCGACTCCCGACGGTGCGGACCCGACGCCCGATGGCGGGGACCCGACTCCCGACGGTGCGGACCCGACTCCCGACGGTGCGGACCCGACGCCGGACGGCGGGGACCCGACGCCGGATGGGGACGGATCGACTCCGGACGGCGATGGAGGCACCCCCGACGGCGACCCCGGGAACGACGGGGACGGGCCCGGAACGGACGGACGGCCGGACGGGCACGAGATCCCGCCCGACCACTTCGACGACCAGGACCCCACGCAGCCGGGCCCCGTCGGCGACAAGTTCCGTCCCGGTGTCTACGACCCGCCCGAGGCCAACGACATCGACCGCTTCGACGACAAGGAGCGGGAGACCGCCGAGCAGCGGGCGGACGAGGGCCGGCTCGTCACGCGGTTGCCGCGTCACCCCGACAGCGGCGACGGCTTCAAGTCCATGGACGCCCTGGAGCGCAGCGGCCCCGACGACCCGGGCACCCCGACCGAGTACAAGGACGTCGGCAAGAACACCCGCCGCGCGTTCGACCACCAGCTGAAGAACGGGCTCGACAAGTTCAACGAGCAGCCCGACGGCACCCGCCTGTCCGGCGACATCGTCATCGACGGCCGCCGCGCCGGGCTCAGCGAGGACCATGTCGTCAACGGGCTCAAGAGCCGCCTCGGACGGATGCTCGGCGAGGGCGACGCCCGACTGAACCAGCTCGGACGGATCGAGACCTACCTCGGGGACGGGTCGAAGATCGTCTTCGAGAACGGCAAGATCACCAAGATCGACGCCGATGGCGAGCACGACCTCGGCACCTGGGACCCGGACAGCCGCCGCTTCGTCACGCCCGATGAGGGTGGACCCCGCGGCGACGGGAACGACGGTGACGGCAAGAACGGCGACGACGACGGTGACGGCGGCGACGGCGGCGACGGCGGGACGCCGAAGGGCGGCACCGAGCCGCCGAACGATCCGCGCGGTGGCGGCGGAGCCAAGGCCCCTGAGGGTGACGGTCCCGATGCGACCCCCGTGAAGGACGGCGCCGACGGCGGAACGGGCGACCCCGGCGGTCCCGGCGACCCGGGCGGTCCGGGTGACGGGAACCCCGACGGCGGTCAGCAGGGGCCGCAGCAGAACGGCTCCGGCACCCCCGGCACCCCCGACCCGACCCCGGACGGTGCGGACCCGACCCCCGACGGCGACCCGGACGGTGACCCGGGCGGTTCCGATCCGCTTCCCGGACACATGGACGACGACGGCATCCGCCGGTTCGACGAAGACGACGACGGCCAGGAATACGGCGACCGGCACCTCTCCGACCAGTACAACGACCTGCCGGCGGAGGAGCGCGCCGCGATCAGGGAGTACACCCGCCACTCCTGGCCGTACAACCCGCACCTGCGCGGCCTGGCCGATGTCGGGGACAGCCTGCGGCAGTGGTACGCGAACGTGGGTCCCGGGTGGTCGCTCTTCGAGATGAACCACGGCCGCCCGCCGTCCATGAGCGACATCTACGACGCGGCGCACCGAACCGATCTGACACCGGAACAGCGCCACATCGTCGATGACATCCTCAACAACCCGCAGCCCGGTCGGCGGTTGGAGGCGTGGATCCAACACTCCGGGGCGCGCGGAATCATCGCCAGGAGCTTCGACGGTTTCCCGACCGTGGCCGAGTTCAACGAGCGGGTCCGGTTGATCGACCAGGCGCTGAGCCACCGGCTTCCCGAGGGAGTGCAGGTCCTTCGCGGGCTGCACGACGTGAACTTCATGAACGGGTTCAACGGCAACCCGCGCTCCTTGATCGGGACCGTCCAGACGGAGCAGTCGTTCATGTCGACGGCGTTGGGCCGGACGACTCCGCCGATCGACGGCCAACACCATCCGATCGTCATGCACATGGACGTCCCCGAAGGCTCACGCGGCCTCTGGATGGGAAGGAACAGCCTCTTCCCCGACCAGCGCGAGCTGATTCTCCCCCGGAACACGCGATACGAGATTATGGACGCGCGGGTCGAGGCGGACGGGAAGGTCCATCTCTATGCCAAGGTGCTGGAGACCCCGGTGAACGACGGACTGTGACGAGGAGGCTGACGATCACATGAGCGGGCGGCGGCCCAGACGCGCCGCGTCGTCCTACGCGGACGGCGCGCGGGGGAGCGTCCGGTATGTTCCGGTCACTCTCGGTGGGGAGTTGATCGGTTACCTGTGGGCGGCCAAGACCGAACAGGCCGCCGGGTTCGTGCGGCGGCTGAAGGGGCCGCGCGCCGCGCTCCGCGCTCCGCTGGTGTGGTCGGAACGCCTGGACGCGGCGGCCACGGGCGGCCTGGAGCCGCTGGAGGCGCTGCGGAAATGGCGGGGTGCGCCCGAGCACGCGGAGGGCGGCGGCGTCCCCGCCGACGCCTCCGAGGAGGAGGCCGCGAACGTCGACGAGCTGACCGAACGGCTGAATCCCGACTGGGTGGATCCGCTCAAGGACTTCTTCGCCAAGGAGCCGACCTGGCCTGACGGGACGCCCGTGGATCGTCGGAAGGCATGGGAGCCGCTGGGGCCGATGCAGGTTCCGGCGACGGACTATCCCGCGTCGACCGACGGGCCGGTGCGGTACTACCCGGTCGTCCTGCAGGGCAAGGTGGTCGGCTACCTGTGGGCGTCGGTGGCCGACGACGCCGCCTACTGGCAGGACCGCGCGGACGCCGGAGCGCTCGGCTACAACGCGGGAGTGCCGTGGGTGCTGCGGCTGCGCGAGGCGGCCCGCGAGGGTCTGACCCCGTTGCAGGCGCTGCGCAAGTGGAAGGGCGCGCCCGAGGATCCGCGCGGCGGCGCCATCCCGGCGGACGCCGAGGAGCGGGAGGCGCCCAGCCTGCGGGCGCTCCAGGAGCTCACCGGCGACTATGCGACGTCCACCGACGAGCCGGTGCGGTACTACCCGGTCCTGCTCCGCGGGCGCACGGTCGGTTACCTGTGGGCGTCGGTCGACGCGGCGTCCTACCTGGCGCGTCCCGACGCGGGGGCCGACGGGGAGAACGCGCGGGCGGTGTGGGAGCGGCGCCTGCGGGAGGCGGCCAAGGAGGCGCTCATCCCCATGCAGGCGCTCCGCAGGTGGTGCGGCGCGCCGGAGGACCCGAGCGGCGGCGCCATCCCGGACGAGGTCGAGGAGCAGGAGGCGCCCGGCCTCCAGGCCCTGGAAGACTTGGCGAATGAGTAGCACGGTTCAGATCTGCCTGCGCCACCCGGGCGACCCGGCCGCCGCCATGGCGCGGATCGCCGTCGCCCTGGACGTGCCCGGCTATTTCGCGTCGGCGGACGAGTTCGCCTTCACCCTGCGGTCCGACCCTTGGACGACCCCCGACGGCGTCCTCTCGGTCGACCTCTCCGCACTCGACCGCGAGCTGTACGGGACCGGCGACGACACCGCCTTCGCGCCCTACGACTTCGAACTGTCGCTGGAGCTGCGGAACGTCCCGGCGCAGGCCCGTCAGGAGTTGCTGGAACGAGCCGGACGCGCGGTCTTCGACCGGCTCACCGGGCTGAACGTCCCGCTGGCCTTCGGGGACGGGACGGACCTGTTCGCCGACTTCCTCCCCGGCCGCGGCGTACGGGAGTTCCCGCCGGGTGTCTCCTGGGACGAGGACGCCCGCGACACGTGGTTCGAACCGAGCCTGCACGGCTCCCGGCCCGCTCCTTCTTTCGACAAGGAGCGCACGAGCCCCGCCCGGCCCTCGCACGGCGCGGTACGGGTGTACGAAACGGACGGCCTGCTTCAGATCGTCCCCTGGGGCGAAGCCGGGCCGGTGACGCCGGTGGCGTCCGTCCGCGCCCAGGCCGGCCCCGCTCTGCTGGGCCGGTTGCTGGCCGAGGAACTCGAACGGTCGACGCCGCCGTCTCCGCAGAAGAACGATCCCTGGCCGTGGGTGTCCGGCACCGCACGCCTGTCGCCCGAGGAGTACGCCCGGACGGCGGTGTCGATCGACGTGCGCGTGGCCGAAGGCGCCGTCCAGGCCGTACCGCTCGGCGCGGCGGACGACGCGCTCGCGGAACGACGACCCGGCCCCTGGGACGACGAGGCCGCCGGTGAACTCGTCCTGCGCCTGATCGGCCGACTACGCGCGCACGCCCCCACCTGACCCGCGGACGCGTCAGCTCCGGGTGGACGGTTCGCGCCACCGGTTGGTGATGGGAAGACGGCGGTCGCGGCCGAAGTTCTTCGGGGTGATCTTGGGGCCGGGCGGGTACTGGCGGCGCTTGTACTCGGCGAGGTCGACGAGCCGGATGGTGCGTTCGACGAGGGCCGCGTCGTGCCCGGCGGCGACGAGGGCGTCGCGGCCCATGTCGCGTTCGACGTAGTCCGCCAGGACGGGGTCCAGGACCGTGTACTCGGGAAGCGTGTCGCGGTCGCGCTGACCCGGGCGCAGTTCCGCGGACGGCTCCTTCACGATGATCACCTCGGGGATCGGTTCGTGCGGGAACGGGTGCAGGAACGGCAGGTCGGCGCCCGCCTGGGCGTTGCGCCAGCGGGCGAGTTCCCAGACGGTGAGCTTGAAGACGTCCTTGATGGGGGCGAACCCCCCGGCGGAGTCGCCGTAGAGGGTGGAGTAGCCGGTCGCGAGCTCGCTCTTGTTGCCGCCGGTCAGGACGAGGTGACCGTGCTCGTTCGACAGGGCCATCCAGATGTTGGCGCGGACGCGGGCCTGAAGGTTCTCCGCGGCGAGACCGTGCAGGTCGAGTTGCCTCTCGAACGCCTCGACCATGTCGGCGATGGGGATCGTGCGGGCGTTGACGCCCTGCCGTTTGACGAGGTCCTCGGCGTCGACGACGGAGCCCTCGGAGGAGTGGCGGCTCGGCAGCAGCACGACGTGGACGTTCTCGGGCCCGATGGCGTCGGAGGCGATGGTGGCGACGAGCGCCGAGTCGATGCCGCCGGACAGTCCGAGGACGACGGAGCGGAACCCGTTCTTGCGGACGTAGTCGCGGGTGCCGAGGACGAGAGCGGCGTAGATCTCGGCCAGGTCGTCCAACGGTTCGGCGAGGGTCGGCGGCTCCGCCGGACGGTCGGGCAGGGGGGCCGCGGACAGGACGTGCCGGTCGATGGCGGCGTCGTCCGGGACGGTCGCGGGAGCGGCGGGCAGCGCCAGGTCGGTGACGAGGAGGTGCTCGACGAACTGCGGCGCGCGTGCGAGCGGTGTCCCGTCGGGGTCGACGACGACCGAGTCGCCGTCGAAGACCAGCTCGTCCTGGCCGCCGACCATGTTGACGTAGGCGAGGGCGCAGCCCGCCTCGCGCGCCCGCCGGGCGCACAGGTCGAGGCGGACGTCGTCCTTGTCGCGTTCGTAGGGGGAGGCGTTGACGGCGAGGAGCAGCCCGGCGCCCGCCTCGCCCGCGGCGCTGACCGGTCCGCCGTCCTGCCAGAGGTCCTCGCAGATGACGGTGGCGACATCGACGCCGTTGACGCGGACGACGGGCAGCCGGTCACCTTGCACGAAGATCCGGTACTCGTCGAACACGCCGTAGTTCGGCAGATGGTGCTTCGCCGAGCGGACCAGGACCTCACCGCCGTGCAGCCACGCGGCCGCGTTGAGCGGCGCGCCCGCGGGCTGGCCCGCGCGGACGGGCCCGCCGGTCCGCCGGTCGAGGTAGCCGGTGACGACGGGCAGGTCGCCGAGACCCTCGTCGGCGAGCCTGCGGGCCAGGCCCGCGAGGGCCCGCTGGGACGCCTCGACGAACGACGCGCGAAGCGCCAGGTCCTCCACCGGATAGCCGGTCAACATCATCTCGGGGAACGCGACCAGGTGCGCGCCCGCCTCGGCGGCGCGGCGGGCCCATTCCACGACTGTGTCGGCGTTGCCGTCGAGGTCGCCGACGGTCGAGTTCACCTGTGCGAGCGCGATCCTGAGGTGTGCCACGGTCCAAGGATAAGTGCCCGAAGCTTGTTTCGTCACTTTGACGAAAAGGAGGTGGTGGGCGCGGTGTCGTGGCGGCGCCTGATCGCGGGGGCGAGCGCGCACAGCCCGACCGCGGCGCCGAGCATCATGCCCGCGCAGGTCGGCCAGAGCAGGGACGCGCCGCCCGCGCCGAGCAGTTGGGTGCCGCCGAGCGGCGCCAGCAGAAAGCCGCCCGACCATGCCATCCCGTAGAGACCGCTGTAGCGTCCGTGCAGGTCGGGTGGGGCGAGGTCGGCGACGATCGCCTGCAGGACGGTCGCCGCGATGATCTCCCCGATCGTCCACACCAGGATCGTGGCGGTGTAGGCGGTGATGGAGGAGGCGAGCGAGGTGAGCCCGAACCCGATGCCGACCAGCACGCAGCCCGCCGCCATCACCAGGCTGTGGTCCCGGCGGGCGAGCCACGCGTTGACCAGCGGCTGCAGGATGATGATCAGAACACCGTTCGCGCCGATCGCGATGCCGTACGCCTCCGGGCCGAGGCCGTCCTCCTTCATCGCCAACGGCATCGTCGTCATGGCCTGCAGGAGCACGAACGTGTATGTCAGGGTGATCAGCGTGTATCCGACCATCACGCGGTCGCGGAGCATCCGACCGAATCCGGTCAGGACGCCCGAGGCGGCGCCGCCCCGCACGCGGGTCTCGGGAATGGCCCGCCACGTCAGCACACCGAACCCGGCGCACGTGATCGCGTCGATCCAGAACAGCCACAGGAACCCCTGCCGCGCCAGCGTCCCGCCGAGCACCATCGCGACGGCCCAGCCCAGGTTGATCGCCCAGAACAGCAGCCCGAACGCCCGCGGACGGTCCGCCGGGTCGATGATGTCGGCGACGATCGCCTGCGCCGCGGGCCGGTACATGTTGAGCAGCAGCCCGAGCAGCAGCGCCGCCGCGACGAGCGCGGCGAGCCCCTGGGCGTAGCCGAGCGCGAGCATCGCCCCACCGGAACCGATGGTCGCGAGCGTCAGCGTGGCGCGCCGTCCGATCCGGTCGGCGAGCGTGCCGCCCACGAGCGTCCCGGCGAGCGAGCCCGCGCCGAGGACCGCCATCACCATGCCCGCCTGCCCCAGCGACAGCCCGCGCATGGTCGTCAGGTAGAGGCCGAGGAACGGCTCCACCATGCTGCCGAGCCGGTTGAGGAGCGTCCCCGCCCACAGTGTCCAGAACGTCCGGGGGAGGCCGCCGACCCGGGGACGCAGGAACGCCGCGATCCGTCCCGACGGGGGGCCGACGGGAGCGCCTTCCAGAGTGGTCACTTGCACGATGGTCCGCGCGGCGCGCCGTACGCGGAACTGATTTAGCCTGAACTAAATGATCGAGTTCGTGTTCGCCCCGGACGACGTGGCGCGCGTCCGGTTCGCGTTCTCGCCGCTGTGGGAGTTGGTGCGCAGCCTGCGGGTGCTCGCCGACCCGTCCGGGCACGCCCTGCACCTGCCGTGGGTGCACGCCGTCCGTCCCCGGCTGCGCGGGTTCGACCTCGGACCGCTCGACGCGGTGGTCCGGCCCACCGGGTACATCCCGGACTTCCTCACCCCGCCGCCCGCCACCCCGTTACCGGACCTGGACGCCGAGCTGGAGACCGTCGGGGACACGCCACCCGAGGTCGTCGCGGCGGAGCTGCGCCAGATGGAGCACGGGAGCCGCCCGCCGCCCGCGTGGCACGCGATGGTCGACGACCCCGAACGCGCCCTCGACACGCTGGTCGAGTCGCTCGAACGGTACTGGGTCGCCGCCGTCGAACCGTACTGGACGCGCGTCCGCGACCTGCTCGAAGGGGACGTGCTGCGCCGCACGGCCGCGCTCGCCGCGCAGGGTGCCGCGGGAGTGTTCGGCGACCTGCACGAGGCGGTGTCCTGGGGGTCGGGGACGCTGCGCGTCGACCGCCGCTGGACGTTCCACGGCGGGCTGGACGGGCAGGGCCTGTTGCTCGTTCCGAGCGTGTTCGTGTGGCCGAACGTGTCGGTGATGGTGCCGCCCTACCAGGCGATGCTCAGCTATCCGCCGACCGGTGTGGCGACCCTGTGGGAGACGGGACGTCCGCCCGCCGACCGGAGGGACGCGCTCGCCGCGCTGATCGGCCGCCGCCGCGCCGAGCTGCTCACCGCGCTCGCGACGCCCGCCTCGACGGCGGAGCTGGCGCGGCGGTTGGGAGTGACTCCCGGGGCGGTCAGCCAGCACATCGGCGTCCTGCGCGCGTGCGGCCTGGTCACCGGTCACCGGCTCGGCCGCCGCGTCCTCTACGTCCGCACGGCCGCGGGCGACGCCCTCGCGGGCCCGTCAGCGCAGTGACGCGAGCGCGTCCAGGCGTCCCGGGGCGGGGCTCGCGCCGGGCGGCTCGTAGCGGCCCGACTCGGCGAGCCAGTCGACGTGGGCGCGGGGGACGTCCAGCAGCACCTTGACGACCTGCGCGGCGGCGGCGCGCTGCGCGACGGTGAGCTCCAGCCGGTCGAGCATCTCGGGGAGCCGGCGCGCGGCCGTCCAGGCGTCCTCCAGCCGGTCGGCGATCCTGCCGGCGACCAGGGCGGCGATCGTGTCGGCGTCGCCCGGGTCGACGCCGCGGGCGTGGGCCAGGACGGCGGGCAGGTCGTGGACGTCGCCGCGCGCCGCCTCCAGATCGTGCGAGGCGACGTCGTTGGACCAGGCCACCACGTCGGCGACGCTGTGCGCGAGGGTCTTCCAGCTCGGCGTCCGCAGCAGCCGCGCCGGAAGCTCGACGCCGAGAACGGGTTCCACCAGGTCGTACAGGAACGGGCCGCACGCCCGGCGGCGCAGCGACGCGAACTGCGCCTCCGACGGGACCTGCCGGACACGGCGGTTGACCGCCTCCTCCGCGCAGCCATCCCGGTGCGCCTCCAACTGCAACATGAACCGGCGGCGCCACTCGCGGCTCATGCCGGTGGACGTGACGTCCCACAGTTCCACCAGCGCGGTCTCCAGCGGGCGCGCCCCCGGCCGGGCGTGGCCGCGCCGCATCGCGCGCAACAGGTCGTCGTACAGCGCGTGGACGGCGCTGCCGCTGTCGGCGAGCGGCGGGTGGTCCAGCGTGTCGTCCAGCGCGAGCGTCCAGGTCAGCCAGCGGGCGAACAGATCCACGGCGGCGAGGTCGGCGGTCGGGAAGACCCGGGCGGCGAGCCGTTCGCAGCGGGCCCGGCCGAGCGGCGAGGTGTCCGGATCTCCGAGCACCAGCCCGCGCCCGCGCGCCCAGGTCTCCACCTGCGCGCCCAGCCGCCACGACTCCGGATGCATCGCCGACGGGGCGGCGGCCAGTGCCGGCACCCGGTCGGTCATCGAGAGAAGAAGAGAGATGTCCACGACCCTGACCACGTTAATGATCATTTCGTCGGGGGCGTTCGATCGGCACGTCAATTTTCGGGAAACCGATCGGCGGGGATGATCTCGGTTTCACCGTCGTTCGGTCTCCCGCTCGTGTGGACCGGCGTGGGATAGTTCGACGACCACCCACGTAGAACTCCACCCGATCGCTCCCCATCGAAGATCGCTCCCCCAGGAGGAAAAACGTGTCCGGACGGACGAGGCGTTGGGTATTGGGCGCGGGTCTCGCGGCGCTGACACTGACCGCATCGGCGTGCGGCGGCGACGAGGGCGCCACCGTGCAGGGTGTGAAGCTCATCGAGAAGGGCGCGCTGACCTCGTGCACCCATCTGCCGTACCCGCCGTTCCAGTTCGAGGACAAGAAGTCCGGCGAGGTCGTCGGGTTCGACGTCGACATCATCGACCTCGTCGCCAAGCGGCTCGGTGTCGAGCAGAAGATCGTCGACACGCCGTTCGAGACGATGCGGACGGGCTCGGCGCTCAACGCCGGCAAGTGCGACATCCAGATGGGCGGCATGACGATCAAGCCGGACCGGGTGAAGTTCATGGACGTGTCCGCCCCCTACTTCGACGCCACGCAGTCGCTGATGGCGAAGAAGGGCAGCGGCGTCACCTCGCTCGACGACGTCAAGGCCAAGAAGCTGAAGCTCGGCTCGCAGGCCGGCACCACGGGCGAGGAGTTCGTCCGCGGCAAGGGCCTCGACCCGCGCTCGTTCGACAACTCCAACGCCGAGCTGGACGCGTTGCGCACCGGGCAGGTCGACGTCATCGTCCAGGACGACCCGGTCGTCAAGGGCTGGCTGAAGGACCCGGCGAACGCCGCCTACGAGATCGTCGCGAACCTCAACACCGGCGAGCAGTACGGCATGTGGATGCGCAAGGGCCACAACCCCGAACTCGTCAAGCTCACCAACCAGGTGATCGCGCAGGCGAAGGCGGACGGCACCTACCAGCGGATCCACGAGAAGTGGATCGGGCCGATGCCGTCGGCGGGCGGCGGCTCGTGACGGCCGAGCCGGTCGAGGCGGCGGCGCCCGGCGGGCTGTCGCGCAGGCGCCGCCGGCAACTGTCGCTCGGCGGCCAGTACGGGCTGTTCCTCGCCGTGGTCGTGCTGGTCGCGCTGCTGGCCGACTGGGACAGGCTGCGCGCCAACTTCGCCAACCGGGACGTCGCCCGGGACCTTTTCCCCGACATCATCACGGTCGGCCTGCGCAACACCGTCGTGTACACCGCGGTCGGGTTCGGCATCGGGCTGGCGCTCGGCCTGGTCGTCGCGCTGATGCGGCTGTCGCCGGTCGCGCCCTACCGCTGGTTCGCGGCCGTCTACATCGAGATCTTCCGCGGCCTGCCGCTCCTGCTGATCTTCATCTTCATCACGGTGGGGGTGCCGCTGGCGTTCGGCTCCCCGGCGCCCGGCGGGGCCGTCGGGCAGACCGGTCTCGCACTCGGGCTGGCGGGCGCCGCCTACATGGCCGAGACGATCCGGGCCGGGATCGAGGCCGTGCCGAAGGGGCAGACGGAGGCGGCGCGGTCGCTCGGCATGTCGGCGGGCCGGGCGATGTCGTCGATCGTCATTCCGCAGGCGTTCCGGATCGTCATCCCGCCCCTCACCAACCAGCTGGTGTTGCTCTGCAAGGACTCCTCGCTCGTGCTGTTCCTCGGCATCGTCCTGGAGGAGCGGGAGCTCACCAAGTTCGGCCGCGACCTCGCGGGCCAGGTCGGCAACACCACCCCGATCATCGTGGCCGGGGTCTGCTACCTGATCATCACGATTCCGCTGAGCCTGCTGGCCCGGCGGCTGGAGGCGCGGCAGCGCCGGGGGCGGCGATGACGGCGGTGAAGACGGAGACGTCCGGCGGCGCGATCGAGATCGGCGGGCTGCGCAAGGCGTTCGGGGCGAACGAGGTGCTGCGCGGCATCGACCTGCGCGTCGCGTCCGGCGAGGTGGTCTGCGTCATCGGCCCGTCCGGGTCGGGCAAGTCGACGCTGCTGCGCTGCGTCAACCTGCTGGAGGAGCCGACCGCCGGGACGGTCAGGGTCGGCGGCGTGGACGTCACCGCCCCCGACGTCGACATCGACGCCGTCCGCCGCCGGATCGGCATGGTGTTCCAGTCGTTCAACCTGTTCCCGCACCTGACGGCGCTCGGCAACGTCGTGATCGCGCAGCGGAAGGTGCTGCGGCGGGGCCGGGCGGAGGCGGAGCGGATCGCCCGCGAGCAGCTGGAGGGCGTCGGGCTCGCCGACAAGACCGGCTCCTATCCGGCGCAGCTGTCGGGCGGCCAGCAGCAGCGGGTCGCGATCGCCCGCGCGCTCGCGATGGGGCCCGAGGTGATGCTGTTCGACGAGCCGACGTCCGCGCTGGACCCCGAGCTCGTCGGCGACGTCCTCGGCGTCATGCGCGGCCTGGCCCGGCCGGGGGAGGGACGGGGGATGACCATGCTCGTCGTCACCCACGAGATGGGCTTCGCCCGCGAGGTCGCCGACCGGGTGGTGTTCATGGACGGCGGCGTGGTCGTCGAGGAGGGCCCGCCCGCGCGGGTGATCGACGACCCGGCCCACGAGCGGACGCGGACGTTCCTGTCCCGCGTCCTCGACCCGGCGGCCGCCCGTGTCGGCGAGACCGACTAGCCCGAAGCCGGATTCTTGAAGGTTGCCTGAGTTGTCGGAGGAGCCCGGCTGGTCGGATATGTTCCGGACGGAGGTAACGTCCGAGGGGAACGTCCGGGAACGCCGCGCGTGCGTAACGTCGCGGTAACAGCGGCGGGGCATACTGCGACGTAGCGGCAGGCAGTATCGAGGGAGAAGTTGTGGACCGTCAGCAGGAGTTCGTGCTCCGAACGCTGGAGGAGCGCGACATCCGCTTCATCCGGCTGTGGTTCACCGACGTGCTCGGTTTCCTGAAGTCCGTGGCCGTCGCCCCCGCCGAACTGGAGGGCGCCTTCGGCGAGGGCATCGGCTTCGACGGCTCGGCGATCGAGGGCTTCGCCCGGGTTTATGAGGCCGACATGATCGCCAAGCCGGATCCGTCCACGTTCCAGGTGCTGCCCTGGCGGTCGGAGTCCCCGGGCGTCGGGCGGATGTTCTGCGACATCCTCATGCCGGACGGGACGCCGAGCTTCGCCGACCCCCGCTACGTCCTCAAACGGGCCCTCGCCCGCGCCGCCGACCTCGGCTTCACCTTCTACACCCACCCCGAGATCGAGTTCTTCCTGCTCAACGACAAGCCCGAGGACGGGCGCGAGCCCGAGCCCGCGGACGCGGCCGGATACTTCGACCACACCCCGCACAGCGCCGCGCACGACTTCCGCCGCAACGCGATCACGATGCTGGAGGCGATGGGCATCTCGGTGGAGTTCAGCCACCACGAGGGCGCCCCCGGCCAGCAGGAGATCGACCTGCGGTACGCCGACGCGCTCACCACCGCCGACAACATCATGACGTTCCGGCTGGTGATGAAGGAGGTCGCGCTGGAGCAGGGCGTGCACGCGTCCTTCATGCCGAAGCCGTTCACCGAGCATCCCGGCTCCGGCATGCACACCCACATGTCGCTGTTCGAGGGCGACCGCAACGCCTTCTACGAGCCGGGCGCCGAGTACAAGCTGTCCAAGGTCGGGCGGGCGTTCATCGCGGGGCTGCTGCGGCACTGCGCGGAGATCACCGCGGTGTGCAACCAGTGGGTCAACTCCTACAAACGGCTGTGGGGCAACGTCGGGTCCGCCGCCGGGGCCGGGGGAGAGGCCCCCTCGTACATCTGCTGGGGGCACAACAACCGGTCGGCGCTCGTCCGCGTCCCGATGTACAAGCCGCACAAGGGACACTCGACCCGCATCGAGTTCCGGTCGCTGGACACGGCCGCGAACCCCTACCTGGCGTTCGCGGCGATCCTCGGCGCCGGGCTCAAGGGCATCGAGGAGGGCTACGAGCTGCCGCCGGGCGCCGAGGACGACGTGTGGGCCCTCACCGTCGCCGAACGGCGCGCCCTCGGCATCGAGCCGCTGCCGCAGAACCTGGACGAGGCGATCCACGCGATGGAGCGCAGCGAGCTGATGGCCGACATCCTCGGCGAGCACGTGTTCGACTTCTTCCTGCGCAACAAGCGGCAGGAGTGGGAGGACTACCGCCGCCAGGTGACCGAGTTCGAACGCAAACGGCTCCTCGCCGTCCTGTGACACGGGCCGCCGGATTACGGTGGACCCCGTGACCGAGTCCCGGACTCCTGAGCGCCGCTCGTCCCTCGCCGGGCGCCTGGCGAGGCTCGGCTTCACCGACGCGGCCCGCGCCGAGCGTCTCCTCCTCGACGTCGAGAAGGACGATCTCCTCGACGTCCTCCTCGAAGCCCTGGGCGGCACCGCCGACCCCGACCTGGCGCTGGACGGGCTGCTGCGGCTGCTGCCGTCCGCCGACGAGAACGGCGCCGGCGGGGAACTCCGCGAGGCCCTGGCGGAGGAGGCGGGGACGCGGGAGCGGCTCACCACCGTCCTCGGGGTCAGCGCCGCGCTCGGCGACCATCTCGTCCGGCACCCCGAGCATTGGCGGGTGCTCCGGGACGGCGCGGCCCCGCCCGCCGGGAGCCCCCGCGACGACCTGCTGGCCGCCGTGGGCGCCGACCCGTCCGCCGAGGAGCCGGTGGCGCCCGGCGCGGGCGCGGAGACCCTCGCCGCGCTGCGCGTCGCGTACCGGCGGCGGCTCCTCGCGCTGGCCGGACGCGACCTGATCGGCGCCGCCGACGTCGCCGACGTCGCCGCCGAGCTGGCCGACCTCGCCGCCGCCGCGCTGGAGGCGGGCCTGGCGATCGCCCGCGCCGAGGTCCCCGAGCACGGTTCGTGCCGGCTCGCCGTGATCGGCATGGGCAAGTGCGGGGCGCGCGAGCTCAACTATGTCAGCGACGTCGACGTGATCTTCGTGGCCGAGCCGCGCGACGCCGGGTCCGGCGGGTCCGGCGGTTCCGAGGAGGCGGCCCTGCGCGCCGCGACCCGGCTGGCGGCGGCGATGATGCGGGCCTGCTCGGCCACCACCGCGGAGGGCGCGCTGTGGGAGGTGGACGCCGCGCTGCGCCCGGAGGGCAAGGCGGGCCCGCTGGTGCGGACCCTCGCCAGCCACCGCGCCTACTACGAGCGCTGGGCCAAGACCTGGGAGTTCCAGGCGCTGCTGAAGGCCCGTCCCGTCGCCGGGGACGCCGACCTCGGCCGCGACTACCTCGACATGATCACCCCGATCGTGTGGCGGGCCGCCGGCGGCGAGAGCTTCGTCGAGGACGTCCAGGCGATGCGCCGCCGCGTCGAGGCCGACCTGGACCGGCGCACCGCCGACGCCGAACGCCAGCTCAAGCTCGGGCCCGGCGGGCTGCGGGACGTGGAGTTCGCCGTGCAGCTGCTCCAGCTCGTCCACGGCCGCGCCGACGAGACGCTGCGCGCCCGCGCCACCCTCGACGCCCTCGCCGACCTGTCCCGCGGCGGCTATGTCGGCCGCGACGACGCGGCGGCGCTGGCGGCGGCGTACCGGTTCCTGCGGCGCGTCGAGCACCTCGTCCAGCTGCACCGGCTGCGCCGCACCCATCTCGTCCCCGACGACGAGGCCGACCTGCGCCGCGTCGGCCGCGCCCTCGGGCTGCGCGCCGACCCCGTCGGGGAGTTCACCGCGCAGTGGCGGCGCCACGCCCGCGAGGTCCGCCGCATCCACGAGAAGCTGTTCTACCGGCCGCTGCTGCTGGCCGTGGCGCGGCTGCCGGGACGGGAGGCGCGGCTCACCCCCGAGGCGGCCCGCGCCCGGCTGGAGGCGCTCGGATACGCCGACCCGGCGGGCGCGCTCCGGCACATCGAGGCGCTGACCTCGGGCGTGTCGCGGCGCGCCGCGATCCAGCGGACGCTGCTGCCCGTCATGCTCGGCTGGTTCGCCGACGCCCCCGACCCCGACGCGGGCCTGCTCGGGTTCCGGCAGGTCAGCGACGCGCTCGGCACCACCCCCTGGTATCTGCGGCTGCTACGGGACGAGGTGACCGTCGCCGAGCGGATGGCGTGGGTCCTCGGCTGTAGCCGTTACGCCACCGACCTGCTGCTCCGGGCCCCCGACGCGGTCGCGATGCTCGGCACCGACGCCGACCTGACCCCCCGCCCGTTCGAGGCGCTGCGCTCGGAGGCGCTGTCGGCGGTCCGGCGGCACGCCGAGGGGACGACGCCCGCCGAGGAGACGGTCGCGGTGGTGCGGGGGCTGCGCCGCCGGGAGCTGTTCCGGGTGGCGGTCGGCGACCTGCTCGGCCTCGTGGACGTCCGGGAGGTCGGGGAGGCGCTCACCGGCATCGCCGCCGCCACCGTCGAGGCCGCGCTCCGCGCCGCCGTCACCAAGGTCGAGGCGGAGTCGGGACGGCCGGTGCCGACCCGGATCGCCGTGATCGCCATGGGTCGGTTCGGCGGGCACGAGCTCGGCTACGGCAGCGACGCCGACGTGATGTTCGTCCACGACCCGGAGCCCGGCGCGGACGAGCGGGCCGCGGGCCGCGCCGCCCACGCCGTCGCCGAGGAGCTGCGCCGCCTCCTCGCGCTGCCCGCGCCCGACCCGCCGCTGGAGATCGACCCGAACCTGCGTCCCGAGGGGAAGCGGGGGCCGCTCGTCCGGACGTTGGCGTCCTACGCCGCCTACTACGCCCGCTGGTCGCAGCCGTGGGAGGCGCAGGCGCTGCTGCGCGCGGACCCGCTGATCGGCGACCCGGAGCTGCGCGACCGGTTCCGTGACCTGATCGACCCGGTCCGCTGGCCGGAGGGCGGCGTCGATGACGACGCCGTCCGGCAGATCCGGAGGTTGAAGGCCAGGATGGAGTCCGAGCGGCTGCCGCGCGGCGCCGACCGGCGGCTGCACACCAAGCTCGGGCCCGGCGGGCTGTCGGACGTGGAATGGGTGGCGCAGCTCCTCCAGCTCCAGCACGCCCACGAGGTCCCCGGGCTGCGCACCACCCGCACGCTGGACGCCCTCGACGCCGCGGTGGCGGCCGGGCTCCTGGACGCCGAGGACGCGGCCGTCCTCGCCGAGGCGTGGTGCCTGGCCACCCGCATCCGCGGCTCGATCATGCTGGTGCGGGGCCGCGCGTCCGACCTGCTGCCCAGCGACCATCACCGGGAGCGCAGCGCCGTCACCCGGGTGCTCGGCTACCCCGGCCCGGGCGACCTCCTGGAGGACTACAGCCGGCACGCCCGCCGGGCTCGCGCCGTCGTGGACCGGGTCTTCTACGGCGCCGACTGACGCGCCCGGCAACGCCCCCCGCCGATACGACCGACCCCACGTACTCCTGGAGATGTACGTGGGGTCGTGAGGAGGCGGCGGTATCGATCAATATCGGGTGGCTCCGCCCGCGGTCGCGGAGCTTCGCGTGGCGGCGCCCCGCGTGGCCGCGGTGGCGCCCGGACGCGCCTCGCGGGTGGTGGGACGGGCCCGCAGCGCGACCCGGTCCGAGACGTGGGCCCACGCGACGACCAGGGGTTTCGGGCATCTGGTGTAGAGGATCCACGACACCCACAGCGCGCCGCCGACCAGTGCCGTCCCGGCGACCGCGTCCAGCAGGTAGTGGTTGGCGGTGGCCAGGATCACGTACACGGTCGTGACCGGGTACAGCGCTCCGAGCGCCTTGGCCCACTTCTGGGTCGCCAGCTTGGCCAGGATGAGGCCGCACCACAGCGACCATCCCGCGTGCATCGACGGCATCGCCGCGTACTGGTTGGTGAGGGTGCCCGACGCGTCGCTGGCGTACAGGCCGAGCGAGTGCAGCGCCGTCACCGGGTCGACGAAACCCTCGCTGTGCAGGAACCTCGGCGGAGCCAGCGGGTACAGCCAGAAGCCGATCAGCGCGAGACCGGTGGCGACCATGATGGACGTGCGCAGCCAGCGATAATGCTGCGGCCGATAACGGTACAGCCACAGTACGACACCGAGCGTCACGATGAAGTGCATCGTGGCGTAGAAGACGTTCGCCGTACGTGCCAACCAGGGCACCGAGAGGAGCGTATGATTCAGGTACAGCTCGATGTCGATTCCGAGCGCGCGTTCGGCTCCGAGGATCTGGTCGGCGTGGGCGAACGCCGGTCCGGTGCCGTCCTGAACCAGGACGATGCGCGTCAGCGTATATCCGGCATAGAAGAGCACGACCAGAAGAAGCTCACGCCACACCGGAGGCGCGGTGAGCACCCGTCGCCGCGTCGTTGCGGCCGCTGTGTGGGGGGGCGGTTGAGCCATGGTACCTATCTTTGCCGCACGGCCCCCTGATTGAGATCACCGCGACGAATGGTCTTCGTCTCAGACCTGAGTAGTACGACCCCGATGCGGTGTCCGGACTTTCGGGGGATGGGCCTCGGGGACACCTCCCCCTCCGCTTCCCCCGCGTGGAGCCTATGGAGTTGATCAGGAGTCAGCATAGGAGCCCCCGGGTAGGTCAGCAGCGCCCCCCACGACACGAACGGGGGGACGAATGAGCCGCTTTTGGGTGATAGTTGGCATTATCACCGTCGGCGCCGCAGCAGTGGCCGCTTCCGGCCTGTACTACTCCGCCGGCGGTACCCGCGCACGCCAGGCGGCGTTCACCAGTCTACCGAGCCCGGCCGAGGCCGCGACCGTCGGAGCACCGGACTGGAAGCGGTGCGCCGGCCTGCCGAAACCCCCACGTGGCGCGAGCCCGCCACAGTCCCAGTTCCGCTGCGCGACGCTGTCGGTGCCCCTCGACCACTCCAGGCCGTCCGGGGAGAAGATCGACATCGAGTTGATCAGGGTTCCGGCCACCGACCGGCGGCACCGCATCGGCTCGCTGCTGTTCAACTTCGGCGGCCCGGGCGGTGACGGCGTCGACACCCTCACGCAGGTCGCGGGCCAGTACGCCGCCCTCCGCGCCCGCTACGACCTGGTCGGTTTCGACCCGCGCGGCGTCGGGCGCAGCGCTCCGGTGCGGTGCGCCGGGGCCCGCCAGATGGACCGGCTCCTCGCCCAGGACGACAGTCCCGACACCGCCGCCGAACGAGCGGCCTACCTTCACGGCCGCGCGGCGTTCGTGAAGGAGTGCGAGGCCCGCTCCGGCAGGCTCCTGCCCCATGTCGGCACCGTGAACGCCGTCCACGACCTGGACCTGATCCGTGCGGCGCTCGGCGACGACAGGTTGCACTACTTCGGGATCTCCTACGGCACCTGGCTCGGCGGCGCCTACGCGCACCGGTACCCGCACCGGGTCGGTCGCGCCGTCCTCGACGGCGCGGTCGACACCACGATCGGCGGCGCCGACCTCGCGCTCCAGCAGGCGGCGGGGTTCCAGCGCGCCCTCGGCGACTTCGGGACGGCGTGCGCCCGCCTCGGCCGCAGGTCGTGCCCCCTCGGTTCGGACGGCCCGTCCGTGGTGCGGTCCGTGGGACGGATCCTCGACCGGCTCGACACGAGAACGCTGCCGACGATCAGCGGCCGGAGGCTCACCCAGAGTCTCGGCACGACCGGGGTGATCGCCGGACTGTACTCCCGGGACGCCTGGCCGTACCTCGCGCAGGCCCTCGTCGACGCCGTCAAACGCCACGACGGCACGCTCCTCCTCCTGCTCGCCGACGCCCAGAACGGCCGCCAAGAGAACGGCGCCTACACCAACCTGACCGCCGCCAACACCGCGATCACCTGCGCGGACGGCACCGACCGGCACGGCCCCGCCGACGTGCGGCGCCTGCTTCCGGCGTTCCATCGCGCCTCGCCGGTCTTCGGGACGTCCATGGCCTGGGCGCTCCTGCAGTGCTCGGGCTGGCCGGTGCCGGGCGACGACGCGGCCCGCGCGGTCTCCGCGCCGTCCGCCGCGCCGGTCCTCGTCATCGGCAACACCGGCGACCCGGCGACCCCCTACCGGTGGGCGCACGCGCTCACGAGGGAACTGGGCGGACGGGCCACGCTCCTCACCCTCAAGGGGGAGGGGCACGGCGCCTACGACACCGGCGACCGGTGCGTCCGCGCGGCCGTCCACGCCTATCTACTTCACGGAACCGTCCCGCGCGCCGGAACCACCTGCGGTTGACGGGCCGCCTGCCCGAAGATTCCTGTTTTTGGCAACATTCACCATTGCTCCTCCAGGGCGGTATGGACTGGTCTAGACCATTAAGCCCGAGGGAGGGAACAGCATGAACCACAGCGGCCGCGCCCTGCTGTCCGTCGCCGTGATCACGGCGGTCGGGCTGGCGCTGACCCCGCCCGTCCAGGCGCAGCAGCCACCCGGACGCGGCGGCGGCTGCGACCCCGACGCCCAGCTGGCCCGGATGACCGACGCCGAGAAGGTCGGCCAGATGGTCATGGCGTCCACCGGCGCCGACGCGGACGACCTGCCGACCGAGAACGCCCGCCGCGCCGTCCAGGAACTGAAGATCGGCTCGATCCTCACCCACGAGCCGGCCACACCCGACCGCGCGGCCCGCTACGCCAACCAGATGCAGCGCTGGGCGCGCGACACCCGGCTGGGCCTGCCGCTGCTGATCTCCGGCGACTTCGAGTTCGGCACCACCCACAACGTCCGCCTGGGCACCACGCCGCTGCCCAACGCCATGGGCCTCGGCGCCGCCCGCGACCGCGACCTCGCCCGCGAGGCCGCGGTGATCACCGCGGCGGAGGCCCGCGCGATGGGCTTCCACTGGAACTACGCGCCCGTCGCCGACGTCAACACCAACCCCGCCAACCCGATCATCGGGGTCCGGTCGTTCGGTGAGCGCACCGCCCTGGTCGCCGACCTCGTCGAGGCGCAGGTCCGCGCCTACCGGCGGGCCGGGACGATCGCGACGCCCAAGCACTTCCCCGGGCACGGCGACACCGAGTTCGACAGCCACCTCCAACTGCCGACCGTCACCTACGACCGCGCGACCCTGAACGCGGTGCACCTGCCGCCGTTCCGCCGCGCCGTCGAGGCGGGCGCCGACTCGATCATGACGGCGCACGTCGTGGTCCAGGCCGTCGACCCCGAACTGCCCGCCACGCTGTCGCCGAAGGTCCTGACCGGCCTGCTCCGCCAGGAGATGGGGTTCGACGGGCTCATCGTCACCGACGCCATGGACATGGACGCCATCGCCAAGAACTGGGGCACCCGCGAGGCCACCGTCATGGCGATCAACGCGGGCGCGGACGTCGTCATGGCCACCGGCGACTACGCGACCCACGCCGAGGCCGTCGACGCGCTCGCCGACGCCCTGCGCGACGGATCCCTGAGCGAGGAGCGGGTGGACGCGTCCGTGCGCCGCGTCCTCGCCCTCAAATGCAAGTACCGGGTGGCGGACCAGCGCTACGTCGACCCGAAGACCGCCGAGAAGGTCTCCGGGAACCGCCACTTCCAGCGCCGCGCCCTCGACATGGGCGTCGCCGCCACGACCCTGGTGAGGAACAACGGGGAGATCCTTCCCTACGACCCGGACTCGGGCGACAGGACGCTCGTCGCCGGGGCCGTCCAGACGCAGGTCCTCGCCGACGAGATCGCCGCCGTCGCGGACGGCCCGGTGGACGCCTGGCAGTCCGCGACCACCGACCCGACCGACGCCGAGATCGCCGCCGCGGTCCGGCGCGCCGCGTCCGCCGACCGGATCCTCGTCGCCACGTTCTCGTCCGGGAAGCTGCCGCCGGGCCAGGCGAAACTCGTCGACGCCCTGCGTGCCACGGGCAAGCCGGTGGCGGCGATCGCGATCGGCCTGCCGTACGACCTCACCTCGTACCCGGACGTCCAGGCGTACATCGCCACTTACGGGACGACCGCGCGCACCCAGCGGATCGACCTGACCATGCACAAGGCCGCCGCCCGCGTCGTCTTCGGCGAGCAGCCCGGTGGACGCCTGCCCGTCACGATCAAGGGTCTCTACCCGTACGGACACGGCCTCCGCTACTGACCGCTCGTCCGGGTGCGCCGCCCCCCCGATCGGCGCACCCGGACGGGCTCACACGACCTGGTCGACCCGCATCGGCTCCCGCAGGGCGTTGCCGACGGTGCAGTACTTCTCGTGCACCCGCCCGGCCACGGCCCGCAGCACGTCCGCGGCCTTCGCGTCGCCCTCGGGCAGCTCGACGTCATAGGTGACAGTGATCGTGCCGAGCGTGCTCGTCGCGACCTTGTCGGCCTGGACCCGCGCGGCGAGCCGCACCATCCGGTGCCCGCGCTGCACGGTCAGCGGCTCCACGGTCACCAGCTCACAACCGCCGAGCGCCGCGAGCAGCAACTCGACCGGCGTGAACACGCCCTCCTCGCCGGAGTCGCCGATGGCGACCCGCGCGCCCCGGTCGTTGACGGCCTGAAACCCGTCTTCGGTCCGCTCCACCCTGACCTCGGCCATCGCCGTCCCTTCTGATCGCCTGGTTTCCCGCTCAACAGCCCCTCTCGGCGCGTTCTTCCCGCGCCGCCACGGTCCGGCGCGCACGCCGAAGCGCACCCTTGCGCTCGTCCGTCACCCCGCCCCCAACTCGCGCACTCCGCCACATGACTTCGGCACTCCCACCTAGCCTGAAACCATGGACGATCTCGTGGGAAGACGCACCGGCGAGCGCATCCAGGTTCTCCGTGAGCGCAAGGGACTTACTCGCCCTACGCTCGCCGGGCTCGTCGGCAAGTCCGCGTCCTGGCTCAAGGGCATTGAGACCGGCCGCCGCCTACCACCTCGCCTGCCCACCCTGGTCAGGCTGGCCGAGGTGCTCGGTATCGGAGACGTCGCTTTGCTCGCGGGCACCGACATGGACATCGGCGACGCCGCGTCCATCCCGCTCGCCTCGTTCTCCCGCATTCCCCACGCGGCGATCCCGGCGATCCGCGACGCCGTCCGTGACCCCATGCTCACCGTCACCAGGTCACAACTCGACCTCCAGACACTGACCAGCCGCGTCTCGCAGGCGTGGCGGTTGTGGCACGGTTCGCCCACCCATCGCACCGACGTCGGCCGCGTCCTGCCCGCACTCCTCCGCGACGTCCGCCTCGCCGCGCGCCAGGACCACGACCGCAGGGCGGCCAACGCGCTGCTCTCGGACGTGTACGCCCTCGTGCAGCACGAACTCGTCTGGGCGGCCGAACCCGAACTGATCTGGGTCGTCGCCGACCGTGGCGTCGCCGCAGCACACACGGCGGACCGGCCGATTCCGCTGGCGGGCGCCGCCTGGACGCTGGCGATCGTCCAACGCTCCATGGGCGACCTGGACGGAGCCCTCCACCTTGTCAACGAGGCGGCGGGGATTCTCAGGCCCCGGCTGGAGGACGGCCCAACCGAACTTCAGGCCATGTACGGCGCGCTCCACCTGCACGCCGCCACGACGAGCGCCCGTGACGGCCGGGAGGGCGACGCACTCCGCTACCTGGACGAGGCCCGCGCGACGGCCGACCGCCTCCCCACCGGCTACCACCACCCGTGGACGCAGTTCGGCGTGTCCAACGTGGCCGTCCACGAGGTCTCCGTTCGCGCTGACCTTGCCAAGACCTCGGCCGCCCGAGAGGAGGCGCAGCGGATCGACCCCGACAGCATTCCGAGCCGCGAGCGGCGCGCCCGCCTCATGGTGGAGACGGCCCGCACCTACCACCAGCGCCGCGACTACTCCGCGGCGCTCGACTGGTTGGAACGCGCCTACCCGGTCTGTAACGACTCGGTGCACTATTCACCGCAGGCGCGGCAGATCGCCTCTGACGCCGTCGACCACGGCGGCCCGATGATCGACCGCCGCGCCCGCACTTTCGCCCACCTCCTCGACCTTCCCGTCTAGCCGCACCGCGCATCCCGTCGCAGGGGCGCACACTGCACCCTCCCGCCAACGGGCACGTTCCGCGCCCGTCACCACCCCGCACCGGCAACAAACTCTCCGTGACGTTACGGACACAACATGGAGAGGCGTACGCATGCCGGGAATCAACGAGCCACCAACGCTTTACGCGTGGGACGTCCGGGCGGCGGATGCCGGTCGGAGCGGGGTGACCGATGATCGGGACGCTGCGATCAGGCATGTTCATCAGGCGCTCCGCTGTATCGACAGTAGGGCGTCGGGGGAGGTGCGGAGGGTCGCGCTCGCGCCGGACGGCAGCGCCGCCTATATCGACCTGCGCACCGTGGGGGAGGCGTGGCGGGACGCGGCGACGGGCGCCATCGTGTGGCGCGGCGAATGAGCGCCCACCTCGACGCCCTCGCCGACGCCCTCGCGTTCGCGGGCTGGACGTGCGTTCCGCGCTACGACGAGGCCACGCCGCTGCTGCGCGTCTTCTCACCGTCGCTGCCGATGATCGGCGAGAGCATCAGCGTCAAGGCCGGGGTGGGCGGCGTCCCCTGGTTCATCTCCTCGACGGGCGACCCGCTGCGGCCCTGTCACGACGTCCCTGGGGCGTGCGTGGAGGTCTCGGTGCGTCTGGCGCCGCTCGTGGCGGACGCGCGCTCCCTCAGGTTCCGCTCCCGACGGTGGCGCGATCGGATCTTCGTCCTCACCCGGTGTAGGGATCGGTGAGCGGCACGGTGATCGAGAAGGAGATCCACACATCGGGCGGTAAGTGAGGGCGGCCCGGGATCGGTCTGCGCTCCTCCGTCCATCGGGAGATTCCTACCGGATCCGGGCCGGGGGGCGGCGCCTCGCGTCGGCCGCGTCCTCAGCCGGTCGTCACGGTCAGGTCGGGGTCCGTGGTGAACTCCGCGGCGGGCACCTTTGTGGACCGGACGATTCGTGGGGCGTCGGAGGACTGGTGGTCGCGTATGCGGATGCGGCGTCCGCCCGCGACGTACAGGTGCGGAGTGCCCGGCGGGGTCGAGGTGGTCTGTTGGCCGTCGCCGCCGGAGAAGACGCAGCCGGAGAACACCACGTCGGTGCCGCCGGTCATCGTGACGACGCCGCGGTGCAGGGACGCGCTGGGGTGGCCGGTGGAGCCCGGTTTGCCCATCCCGTTGAAGAAGAAGACGTCCCTGAAACGCAGGAACTTGCCGCCGGTGATGATGAGCTGGCTGCCCCAGGTCGGGTTCCCCTGCTGCGCCTCCAGGCGGGCGCCGGACACGACCAGCCCGCGACCGCCGTCGACGCGCATCGGGGTGACGTTGTGCTTGCCGGTCACGAAGACGGGGCCGATGTTGGACTTGCTCAGATGCGGCAGCCGGATGTGGTACCGCTCCCCCGGGGGGTGGTTGGGGGAGTCCAGCAGCATCCCGTCGGGCCAGTAGTTGTTGTCGCTGCCCCAGAGCTTGAACTCGGTGTCGTAGCAGTTGTTGACGTCCCAGTACCCCGAGAACGTCACGGCGGTGTGCGCGCCCCAGATGACGTGCTTGAACAGGCTGAACCCGAGGTTCTCCAGGTGGCTGGCCCACAGCACCGTCTGTTGGTCGGTCTTGTCGACGAAGAAGGTCGTCTCCTTGTTCCCCTCGAACGATAGGTTCTTGATCGAGATGCCTTTGAGCTGGGAACCGGTCATGTCCAGCCACCCCGACCCCGGGACGTTGACCTTGACCTTGCCGTTGTAGCGGAACTCGCTGCCCGAGACGGGCGGCCCCGCCAGCGCGAACCCGTCGAACATCATCCGGCGCTTGGCGAAGACGTACTGCCGGTGCTGGGCGAGCAGGATCGCGGGCTTGTAGGTCTGCGCGGCCACGTACGACAGGGCCTTGGTGAGGCGCTGGTCGTCCGAGGTGCCGGCGAAGTCCTCCAGTTTGACGGAGTCGACCACAGCGGGCTGCTCCCTTCCGGTGGTGAGCGTCCGCCTTCACGACGAATTCGCGGACATGTCAGGGGAAGGATGTCCGCGTCGACGCTTGATCAGTGGCCGGGTCAGTGCAGACCAGCGACTTCGCCAGGGTGTTGTCCACCGTTCGGTGACCGCCACCAGGCCGGTGGCCGGACACCCTCGACGGTCATCGACGGGTTGCTCAGGTAGAGGCGGTACACCAGGCTGCGGAAGTCCTCGGCGACGGGGCCGCGGCCGAACCACCTGCCGAAACCGGTGGGTTGCCTGGGCAGGTACTTCATGGACTGCCAGAGCCGGCGTCGACCACCGTCCCAGTGGACCACGGCGAAACCGAACCCGGCACGCGCCCTCCGCGAAACGGTGATCGCGGTGAGGCGACGCGCGTCGACGTCGAACCGCTGCCCGAACCCCGTGATGCGGAGGCGGCCGTCGGTCGACAGCACGACCCGCTGCGCGGGGAGGACACCGACCGCGGATCCGACAAGGGTCGAGGCGAAGATCAGCAGCCCGTCCGGTAGCCGCGAGTCCAGGGCCAGGAGCCACAGCGGTACCAACGCGCTCACGACCGCGAACGCGACCGTCAGGGCCACGCCGTGGGGGAGGAAGGCCCGATAGTGGGGTGAACCCCTCATCTCAGCCGGTTCCGGAATCTTGGTCACCTCAGTAGCGTGACGCGACCGCGGTCGAGGCACAAGTGACGCGGGGCCAGGCGGTCGCGACCGCCGGGCCCTCCGCCCCACCTCCCGGACGCTCGGATGTCGTAGATCTGATTCGCCACCTCGTGGTGATCTTTAGTGACCGCGACCACAGGAGGCGGAGGCCGAGTGGGGCTGTTCGGACCATGGCTTGGAGAAGCCATTGAATTTTCAGCTTACGACATATATTGAATTTTCATCTTACGGCGTATCGAGGGAGGTCGGAGGTGGCGCCTTTGCTGGAATGTTCCCTGTCGGGCATTGCGGTATTAACGTGGCATTGTGGAGTCTGGCCAGTAAGGACCCGATCCTATCGAGGAGGGATTTGACATGGCCGGACCGGCCTATCCTGGTTACGACTTCACGCAGCCCCCGGAGATGAAGGGGCAGGGCAACGACGTGAAGAACTGGCAAACCCAGATGAACAAGCGTGGGTTCAATCTCAAGGTCGACGGCATCTACGGCCCGAAATCCGAGGACGACTGCAGGGATCTCCAGAAGATGGCACGACTCGAGGTGGACGGGATCGTTGGCCGCAAGACCTGGCATGCCACCTGGAACGCCGAGATCACGCTGCCCGTGTAGCCGTCGCTCACCACAAAGCGTGCCGGAACTCTGTTTCGGCACGCTTTGTTCTTTCCCGCGCCGTTCCCGGGACGTGCTGCACGGGAAGGACAATGACGGCATGCGTCTCGACCCGGATAATGAGCTGTCCGCGCCTGCCCGCCCTCGACTGCAACGGGCAGGCAGTCGACGGCCTCCGTGAGGCTGAGGTGCCCTGAATGTGCCCCGGGTGGCTTTGGCTAGATGTCGTAGTACAGCTCGAACTCGTGGGGGTGGGGGCGGAGGCGGATCGGGTCGATCTCGAACTCGTTCTTCATCGTGATCCAGGTCTCGATGAGGTCCGGGGTGAAGACGCCGCCTTCGAGGAGGTAGTCGTGGTCGGACTCCAGGGCCGCGAGGACCTCGGGAAGGCTGCCGGGAACCTGCGGGATGGCACGGGCCTCCTCGGGCGGAAGCTCGTAGAGGTCCTTGTCCACGGGCTCGGCGGGCTCGATCTTGTTCTTGATGCCGTCCAGGCCCGCCATCAGCATGGCGGAGAACGCCAGATACGGGTTGCAGGACGGGTCGGGAACGCGGAACTCGACGCGCTTGGCCTTCGGGTTCGAGCCGGTGATCGGGATGCGGATGCAGGCGGACCGGTTGCGCTGGGAGTAGACCAGGTTGACCGGGGCCTCGTAGCCGGGGACGAGACGGTGGTAGCTGTTCACGGTCGGGTTCGTGAACGCGAGGAGGGACGGGGCGTGCCGGAGCAGGCCGCCGATGTAGTAGCGGGCGTTGTCGGACAGGCCCGCGTAGCCGACCTCGTCGTAGAAGAGCGGCGCGCCGTCCTTCCAGAGGGACTGGTGACAGTGCATGCCGGAGCCGTTGTCGCCGAAGATCGGCTTCGGCATGAACGTGACGGTCTTGCCCGCGGCGCGTGCGACGTTCTTGACGATGTACTTGTAGAGCATGAGCTGGTCGGCGGTCTTCAGGAGCGTGTCGAACCGGAAGTCGATCTCGGCCTGGCCCGCGGTGCCGACCTCGTGGTGCTGCATCTCGACATGGATGCCGGCGGTGAGGAGCTGCGTGACCATCTCCGAACGCAGGTCGGTGTAGTGGTCCATCGGCGGGACGGGGAAGTAGCCGCCCTTGTACGGGGGCTTCGCGCCGAGGTTGCCGCCGGCCTCCTCGCGGCCGGTGTTCCAGGCGCCCTCGACCGAGTCGAGGTAGTAGTAGCCGGCGTTCTGCTTCGTCTCGAACCGGACGTCGTCGAAGATGTAGAACTCGGCCTCGGGGCCGAAGTAGCAGGTGTCGGCGATGCCGGTGCCGCGGAGGTAGTCCTGCGCCTTCTTCGCCACGTTGCGCGGGTCGCGGCTGTAGGGCTCGCCCGTCAGCGGATCGTGGACGAAGAAGTTCAGGTTCAGGGTCTTGTGCTGCCGGAACGGGTCGATGACGGCGGTGGACGGGTCCGGGAGCAGGAGCATGTCCGACTCGTGGATCTCCTGGAAGCCGCGGACGGAACTGCCGTCGAACATCAGCCCCTCGGTGAAGACGCTCTCGCCGAAGCTCTCGACGGGGAACGTGAAGTGCTGCATCTTGCCCGGCAGGTCCACGAAGCGGCAGTCGACGAATTGCACACCTTCGTCCCTGATGTATCCCAGGACCTCGTCGGCGTTGCTGAACATCAGGCCTCCTCGGGGCGATACTCGGCTCCTGGCAGGCTAGGACGGCGCCGTTTCCCGGTGGTGTCTCATATGTTTCCGCCGTGTTACGCGCCCGGCGGGAGCCGGGTCCGGGCTCACCGGGCGACGGGATAGCGTAGAGGCCATGAGCAGTGGTAAAGGCGGGCCGCGGTGGACACAGACGTGGCTCGGCGGGGCGCCCTCGGCAGGGGTCGATCTCGGGAAGCCGGGGGAGCGGCTCAACCTCCCCGAGAGCGGTAGCGGCGCCGTCGCCCCCTACGGTCGGCGGGTGGTCGCGCTGTTCATCGACTGGGGCCTGTCGATGCTGGTCGCGAGCCTCCTGGCGCGGTCGTTCGGCTGGAACCCGGCGGAGCGCAGCATGTGGACCCTGATCATCTTCGCGCTCCAGACGTGGGTGCTGACCGCGTTCATCGGCGTGACGATCGGCAAGCGGATCTGCGGTGTCCGCGTCGCCCGGCTGGACGGACGGCCCGTCGGCCTCGGCTGGGCCCTGGCCAGGACGCTGCTGCTGGTCCTGGTCGTGCCCGCGCTCCTGTGGGACCGCGACTACCGGGGGCTCCACGACCGGGCGAGCAACACCGTCGTCGTCACACTCTGAGGACCTCTGGGCGGAAGCGCCCCGAAAGGGGCGCCCCCGTGAGGTCAGCGCATCTTCGGCTTCGGGCCCTTCGGCATCTTCGCGCCCTTGGGAATGGGCCCCTTCGGCATCTGCATCGACCGGGGAAGCGCCTGCAACCGGTCGTTCAGCTCCGCCACCTGCCCCTTGGTGAGGTTGCGGGGCAGCTTCATCAGGTGGCGCTGGAGGCGGTCCACGGGGATCTGGCCCTCGTCGGTGCCGACCTGCACGTCATAGATCGGCACCTGCTGCGCGGCGCGGGAGAGCCGCTTCTTCTCGGCGCCGAGGAGCGGCCCGACGCGGTTGCGCGGACCCTCCGAGACCAGGACCACGCCGGGACGTCCCACCGCGCGGTGCACCATGTCGAGGTTGCGGTTCCCGCTGACGGCCTCGGTGACCGTCCAGTTGCCGCGCATGTTCTTCAGGATCGCGGCGGCCGCGCCCGGCTGCCCGGCGATCACCTTGTACTGCGCGCGCTGCGCCAGCTGACCGAAGACGATCATGCCGACGGCGAGGGACGCCAGGACGCCCAGCGGGATGAAGAACCACAGCTGGTCGAAGATCAGCCCGATGAGGACGACGACGACCAGGGTGCCGAGCGCGGAGGCGAACACGATCGGCAGGGCCTTCGGGTCGGCCTGCCGGAGCACCTGCGCGACCATGCGGATCTGCTTGAGGCGGCCCGGACGCTCCTGGGCCTCGTCCGTGGGCGTTTTCGACATGGACACAAGAATAGTCGGGTCGGGCCGCCGTCCCGACAGCCCCTGGACGTCCGGGCGGCTCCCGAACTACGCCCGCGCCTCGACGGCCTGCCGGTAGAGGCGGCCGGCGCGGTAGCTGGAGCGCACCAGCGGCCCGGACATGACACCGGCGAAGCCGATCTCCTCCGCCTCGGCGGACAGCTCCACGAACTCCTCCGGCTTCACCCACCGCTCCACCGGGTGGTGGCGGGCGCTCGGCCGCAGATACTGGGTGATCGTGATCAGCTCGCAGCCCGCCTCGTGCAGGTCACGCAGGGCCTGCGAGACCTCCTCGCGGGTCTCGCCCATGCCGAGGATGAGGTTCGACTTGGTGACCAGGCCGTCCTCGCGGGCGCGGGTGATGACCTCAAGGGAACGCTCGTAGCGGAACGCGGGACGGATCCGCTTGAAGATCCGCGGAACGGTCTCCACGTTGTGCGCCAGGACCTCCGGGCGGGACGAGAACACCTCGGCGAGCTGCTCGGGGACGGCGTTGAAGTCCGGGATCAGCAGTTCGACGCCGCAGCCGGGGACCGCGGCGTGGATCGCCCGGACGGTCTCGGCGTACAGCCAGGCGCCGCCGTCGTCCAGGTCGTCGCGGGCGACGCCGGTCACGGTCGCGTACTTCAGGCCCATCGTCGCGACGGACTCGGCGACGCGGCGCGGCTCGTCACGGTCGAGCTCGGCGGGTCTCCCGGTGTCGATCTGGCAGAAGTCGCAGCGCCGGGTGCACTGGTCACCGCCGATGAGGAACGTGGCCTCGCGGTCCTCCCAGCACTCGTAGATGTTGGGACAGCCGGCCTCCTGGCACACCGTGTGCAGGCCCTCCGCCTTCACCAGGCCGCTGAGCTCCCGGTACTGCGGGCCCATCTTCAGCCGCGTCTTGATCCAGTCGGGCTTGCGTTCGATGGGGGTCTGGCTGTTGCGTGCCTCGACGCGAAGTAGCCTGCGTCCCTCAGGTGTCACCGTCGTCACGGGTCCCAGCGTACGTCCCGGTCAGCGGCATCGGCACACCGGGCCGTTCCGGGCATATGGTGGCTTCGTCTTCCGGCGCACGGCACCGGGCCGGGGCCGTCCGGCGGGGCTCGAAGCCGTATCGGTGCGGTATCGAACGTATGACAGTACCTTCGCCGCCCGGTCGATTCGTGTCGTTTCGGCCGTGGACCACGGTGGACCTCTCTAAGGTGACTCCCTGTCGTCACGCAACAGCGTCAGCAGGAGGACCGCAGTGGGCCTGGCAATGTCGTACCTCAGGGTGCCGCCGGTGCTGGAAGGCGAGCCCGATCCCGGCCGGATCGCCCGCCACATCTTCGGCGACGCCCACTGGCGTCGCCGCGGCGCGGCCGCGCTGTTCGACATCGGCCGGGCGTGGCAGGCGATGCACTACCTCTGCACCGGCGACCCGTGGGAGGGACGCCAGCCCGAGTCGGACATCGTGTGCGGCGGGCGGCTGCTCACCGAGGACGGCGCGGACGAACTCGGCATGGACGTGATCTACCTGGCGCCGGACCGGGTGAAGCCCGCCGCCGACCATCTCGTCGCGACGCCGTTCACCGAGCTCGCCGGACGCTACGACCCCGCGGCGATGAGCGAGGCCGGGGTCCAGGACGCGGACCGGCTCGACGCCGCCGCCCGCGACCGGGTCCTAGAACCCGCCTACCGGGGCCTTACGCAGTTCTTCCAGGCCGCCGCGACCGAAGGCCAGGCCGTCTACAAGGTGATGGCCGCCGCCGCGGGCTGAGCGCCCCGCAGGGCCTCCAGCTGGGCCGTCGTGCGGTGCAGGGTGCCGTCCGCGCCGAGCACCGCGGCCAGGTGCCGCTCCACCCGCGGCACGACCTCGGCGACCGTGACGTCCCGCCCGAGCTCCCGGCTGAGGTTCGTGGACCCCGCGTCCCGGATCCCGCAGGGGACGATCTTGTCGAACCAGCCCAGATCGTTGTCGCAGTTCAGCATGAACCCGTGCATCGCGACGCCCCGCGCCACCCGGATCCCGATCGAGCCGATCTTGCGGTCGGGGGCGCCGGGCACCCAGACGCCGCTGCGTCCCTCCACCGTGACGGTCGCCAGGCCGAGTTCGGCGCAGACGTCCATCATCATCCGCTCCAGCAGCCGGACGTAGCCGACGACGTCCCTCGGGTCGGTCAGCCGGACGATCGGGTAGCCGGTGAGCTGCCCCGGACCGTGCCAAGTGATCTTGCCGCCGCGGTCCACGTTTACGACCGGGGCGCCGGGGTCGCCGAGCGGCCGGTCGGCGAGCGCGGTCCGCTTGCCCGCCGTGTAGACGGGCCGATGCTCCATGAGCAGGACGGTGTCGGGGATCGCGTCGTCGACCCGCAGGGCGTGGGTGCGTCGTTGCAGCTCCCACCCCTCCTCGTAAGGGACGGCCGCCGCGCCGAACCCCGCGTGCACCACCACAAGCTCGCGTACGCCCACATCGCTCACACGAGCCAGCCTACGGCCTCGCGGAACGATCGGCGCCTACGGGGATGCCAGCAGCCGGGGCTCCAGCCGGAACTCCTTCGCCGTGCCCGGTCCGTCCGGTTCGACGCGGTACGCGCCCGCGTCCTTCCGGTAGGAGACGGCCTGGACGAACTCGGCGCCGACGTAGTGCAGCGCGACGCCCTCGTCGGCCGCGTAGCCGCTCGGCAGCGTCCCCTCGCCGACGAGCTGCTGGAGCAGCGGGCGGCGCTGCGGCTCGCTGTCGTAGTGGACGCCGCACGAGAACGGCAGGAACCCGAGCCCGTCGGTCAGCGGCCGCAGCCGCGGTCCGAACGAGTCGGTTCCGCCGCCGACGTGCCAGCACAGCGCGCCCGCGCTCTGCCCGGACAGCACCACGCCCTCCTGCCACACCTCCAGCAGGATCTCGTCCAGCCCGTGCAGCCGCCACAGGGCGAGCAGGTTCGCGGCGCTGCCGCCGGACACGTACACCAGGTCCTGGTTGAGCAGGTGGGCGCGAACGTCCGTGACGTTGGGCATCGGGAACAGCGCCAGATGGCCGACCTCGGCGTCCATCGAGGAGAACGCGGCGTAGAGCCGGGAGACGTGCTCGGCGCCGTCGCCGACCGCCGTCGTCAGGAAGCAGACCCTGGGACGGTCCTGGCCGGTCAGGTCGAACGCGTAGCGCAGCAGCGGGCTCGGTGTGTGGCCGTCCCGTCCGTCCGGGACGAAGCTCCCTCCGCCGATCGCGAGGATGTGCGGCTGTCCGTCGGTGCTCATTCACCCTCCTCGTAGGTCGGGCTGTCTCACCGTCACCGTACGACCACCGAGCGGATTCAGCTGGGACTTTGGCGTTTCTTGGAAGTCAGAGCACGGCGCGCAGGGCCGAGTCGACGTCCTCGTGCGCGAAGCGGAACCCGGCCTCCTCCAGCCGCCGCGGCACGACCCGCTGGCTGATCAGAGGCCCCTCGTCGGCGAGATCGCGCAGCGCGGTCCGCAACGCGACCTTCGGGACGGTCACCCGCGTCGGCCGGTTCAGGACGCGGCCGAGCGCCCGGGTGTAGTCCTCGTTCGTCACCGGGTTCGGGGCGGTGAGGTTGACCGGCCCGGCGATCTCGTTCTCGATGAGGAACCGCAGCGCCGCGACCTGGTCGTGGATGGAGATCCAGCTCGTCCACTGGTCGCCGTCGCCGAGCCTGCCGCCGAGACCGAGCCGGAACAGGGGGAGCGTGGAGCCGAGCAGGCCGCCGTCACGGGTGAGGACGACGCCCGTGCGCGGGTGGACGACGCGGACGCCGGCCTCCCTGGCCGGGGCGGCGGCGGCCTCCCAGTCGCGGACGAGCGCGGCGAGGAACCCGCGTCCGGCGGGGGCCTTCTCGTCGACCTCCCGCCCGTCGGTGTCGCCGTAGTAGCCGATCGCGGACCCACAGACCAGCACGGGCGGCCGGCGGCTCGCGGTGGCGATGGCCTCCGCGATCGTCCGGGTGCCGGTCAGCCGGCTGTCCCGGATCTTCCGTTTGTATGCCTTCGTCCATGGCCGGTCGCCGATCCCGGCTCCGGCCAGGTGCACGACCGCGTCCGCGCCGTCCAGCGACGCCGCCTCGACACAGCCGTCCGCGGGAGACCAGCGCGCCTCGTCCGACCGGGTCGGTTCCCTCCGGATCAGCCGGACGACCTCGTGGCCGTCCGCGCGCAGCGACCGCACCAGCGCCGAGCCGATCAGGCCCGACGAGCCCGTGATGGTGACCCTCATGGGTCCACCCTAGGCCGAACGGCGCCGCCGTCCGCTGAGAATCTCACGCGTTTTCGGGTCAGCGGCCTTCGCTTTCGGGCCAGTCTTCGCTGGTGAGAGCCCGGACGGGCACGATTCGTGGCGGGGTGCGCGGACCCGAAGAAAAAGAACCCCGCCGCGGCGGATGCCGCGGCGGGGTCCGGTGCCGGTGGAAGCCGGATGCCCGTCAGACGGTCACAGGCCCAGCTCGGACTCGAAGTTGCCCTCTTCCAGCCGGTGCTTGATCGTGGCGAGGAAGCGCGCGGCGTCCGCGCCGTCGATCAGCCGGTGGTCGTAGGTCAGCGCCAGGTACACCATCGACCGCACCGCGATGACCTCGCCGATCTCCGGGTCGTCGATGACGGCGGGACGCTTCACGACGGCGCCGGTGCCGAGCATCGCGACCTGCGGCTGGTTCAGGATCGGGGTGTCGAACAGCGCGCCGCGGCTGCCGGTGTTGGTCAGCGTGAACGTGCCGCCCGCCAGCTCGTCCGGGTTCACCTTGTTGGTGCGGGTGCGCTCGGCGAGGTCGGCGATCCGCTGCGCGAGGCCGCCGAGGTTGAGCTGCCCCGCGTTGTGCACGACGGGGACCATCAGGCCGCGCTCGGGGACGTCCACCGCGATGGAGAGGTTCTCCACCTCGTGGTAGGTGACCTCGTTCGTCTCCGCGTTGATGACGGCGTTCAGCTTCGGGTGCGCCTTGAGCGCCTCGACCGTCGCCAGCGCGAAGAACGGCAGGAACGACAGCTTGACGCCCTCCCGGGCCTGGAAGTCGGCCTTCGCCTGCTCCCGCAGCCGCGCGATCTTGGTGATGTCCACCTCGACGACGGTGGTGAGCTGCGCGGACACCTGCAGCGACTCCACCATGCGGCGGGCGATCGTCTGCCGCATCCGCGACATCTTCTCCGTCCGGCCGCGCAGCGCGAGCTGCTCGGCGGGCGCGCCCGCGGGCACGGGGGCCGCGTGCCGCCCGACCGGGGCCTGCGGCGCGGCGGCGGGCGCCGGAGCGGGCGCCGCCGGAGGAGCGGTCTGCTGGGCCGCCTGCTGGGCGGCGCGTGCGGCCTCCAGGACGTCCTGCTTGCGGATGCGTCCGCCGACGCCGGTGCCCTTGACCGTGCCCAGGTCGACGTTGTGCTCGGCGGCGAGCTTGCGCACCAGCGGCGTGACGTACGGTCCGTCGCCGGACGGCGCCTCGGCCCGCTCGGGCGCGGCGGGCTGCTGCTGCGCCGCGGGCGCCGGCTCCGGCGCGGACGGCTGCTGCGGGGCCTGCTGTTGCGGGGCCTGCTGCTGCGGCGCGGGCGCCGGGGACGGCGGCGCGGGCGGCTGCTCCTGCGCGGGCGGCGGCCACGACGCGGGCGGCGGGCCCTGCTGCTGCGCGGCGGGCGGCTGCTCGGCCTGGGCCTGCGGCGCGGCGGGCGCCTCCTCCTGCTGCTCGGCGGGTGCGCCGCCGCCGGACGGCGCGTCGCCCTCATCGCCGATGACGGCCAGTTCGGCGCCGACCTCGACGGTCTCGTCCTCGGCGACGGTGATGCTGGTCAGGACGCCCGAGGCGGGGGAGGGGATCTCCGTGTCGACCTTGTCGGTCGACACCTCCAGGAGCGGCTCGTCGGTCTCGACGCGCTCGCCCTCCTTCTTGAGCCAGCGGGTGACGGTGCCCTCGGTGACGCTCTCGCCGAGCTGGGGCATGGTGACGGAGACCGGCATGTCTCAGCGACTCCTTCGGAATACGGGTGCGGCTTGTCAGCCGTGAACGTGCAGTGGTTTGCCGGCGAGGGCGAGGTGGGCCTCGCCTACCGCCTCGGACTGGGTCGGGTGCGGATGGATCAGCTGGGCGACCTCGCTCGGCAGGGCCTCCCAGTTGTAGATGAGCTGCCCCTCCGTGATGAGCTCGCCCACGCGTGCCCCGACCATGTGCAGGCCGAGGACGGGACCGTCCACGGCCGCGATCACCTTGACCTCGCCCTGCGTCCCGAGGATCTTGCTCTTGGGGTTGCCGGCCAGGTCGTAGACGACCTCCTTGATCTCGTACCCGCGCTCGCGGGCCACGGCGGATGTGATGCCGACCGAGGCCACCTCGGGATCGGAGTAGGTGATGCGGGGGACGCCGTCGTAGTCGATCGAGGCGGGGTTCTGCCCGGCCAGCCGCTCGGCGACGAGGATGCCCTCCGCGAACCCGACATGGGCGAGCTGCGGCGTCTGGATCAGGTCGCCGACCGCCGAGATCGTGGGGACGTTCGTCCGGCAGTACTCGTCGACCTTCACGAACCCGCGCTCGGTCTCGACGCCGACCTCGGCCAGGCCGATGCCGTCGGAGACCGGGCCGCGCCCGACCGCGACCAGCAGCAGCTCGGCGTCGATCGTCTTGCCGCCCTGGAGCGTGACGGAGATTCCGCCCTGCGTCGTCTTGGCGCTCTCGAAGCGGGTGCCGACCTCGAACTTGATGCCGCGCTTGCGGAACGCGCGCTCCAGCCGCTTGGAGCTGGACTCCTCCTCCAGCGGCAGCAGGTGGGGGAGGGCCTCGACGATGGTGACGTCCGCGCCGAACGAGCGCCACACGCTCGCGAACTCGACCCCGATCACGCCGCCGCCGAGGATGACGACCGAGCCGGGGACGCGGTCGAGGCGCAGCGCGTGGTCGCTGGAGATGACGCGCTCCCCGTCGATCTCCAGCCCGGGCAGCGACCTCGGCTCGGAGCCGGTGCCGAGCACGATGTGCCGGCCCTCGACGGTGGGGGCGCCGTCCGCGCCGGTGACCTCGACCGTGGTCGGGCCGGTGAGGCGGCCGGCGCCGTGCACGATCTCGATGCCTTTGGCCTTGATGAGCCCGGTGAGGCCCTTGACGGTCGTCGAGACGACCCTGTCCTTGTAGGCGTGCACGCCCTCGATGTCGATGCCCTCGAACGTCGCCTTCACGCCGAACTTGGCGGCCTCGCGGGACTGGTCCGCCACCTCGGCCGCGTGCAGCAGCGCCTTGGTGGGGATGCACCCGCGGTTCAGGCACGTTCCGCCGAGGGACTCGTCCTTCTCGATCAGCGCGACGGACTTGCCGAGCTCGGCGGCGCGCAGCGCGCACGCGTAACCGCCGCTGCCGGCTCCCAGGACGACGATGTCGAAGGGGCCGTTGTCAGCCACTGGACGCTCCCTTTCCGGGTCGTGGCGCCACGGATGTCGAGGCGCCCCTCAGGTGGTGCGGGTCCTTCGGGTGGAGGACCGGGCGGGCGCGCCGGTGCGGGCCCCCGCCGCCACGAGAGAATCTATTCTGCTCACTTCGCGCGACGACGGGCGGGTCCCCCCGCAGAAATTCCTGATCGACCCCCCGGTTCCCGGTTCCGGACTTCGCTACAGGACTCCGGCGGCGAGGTCCTCGGCGATCTGGACGAGCGTGCGGGCGGCGGCGCCGGTGCCGCCCTTCGGGGTGTAGCCGTACGGCTCGCCCTTGTTGAACGACGGGCCCGCGATGTCGAGGTGCGCCCACCTGACGCCGTCCGGCACGAACTCCTTGAGGAACGTCCCGGCGACGAGCATGCCGCCCCACCGGTCGCCGCTGATGTTGGCGATGTCGGCGACCGCCGAGTCGAGGCCCTTGCGCAGCTCCGCCGGGAGCGGCATGCCCCACGACGGTTCCCCGGCGCGCTCGGCCGCCGCGACGACCTTCTCCCGGACGTCGTCGTCGTTGGCCATGACGCCGGTGGTCCGGGTGCCGAGCGCGACGAGCTGCGCGCCGGTCAGGGTCGCGACGTCCACGAGCAGGTCGGGGGAGTCCTCCCCGGCGCGGACGAGGGCGTCGGCCATGACGAGGCGGCCCTCGGCGTCGGTGTTGAGGACCTCGACGGTCTTGCCGCCGTAGATGCGCAGCACGTCCGAGGGGCGCTGCGCGGTGCCGCTCGGCATGTTCTCCGCGATGGTCAGGTACCCGATCACGTTGACCTTGAGCCCGAGCCTGGCGACGGCGGCGAGCGCGCCGAGGACCGCGGCGGCGCCGCCCATGTCGGACTTCATCCAGTCCATGGCCTCGGCCGGCTTGAGGGACAGGCCGCCGGAGTCGAACGTGATGCCCTTCCCGACCAGCACGAGGGTCTTGCTCGCCTCCGGGTGGGTGTGGGCGAGGCGGACCAGGCGCGGCGGGTTGACCGAGCCCTGCCCGACGCCGGCGATGCCGCCGTAGCCGCCCTCGACGAGCGCCTTCTCGTCCAGCACCTCGATGGCGAGGCCGGTCTCCCCGGCGACCCGCCCGGCCTCCGCGGCGAGGTCCTCGGGGGCGAGGTGGGACGGCGGGGTGTTGACGAGGTCGCGGACCAGCTTGACGGCGTCGGCGAGGACCCGGGCCCGCTCGACGGTCGCCTCCTCGGACGCGGGCGCCAGCAACCGGATCTCCTCGACCGGGCCCTTGTGGTCGCCGCCGGTGCGGAAGGCGTCGAACGAGTAGGCGCCGAGCAGCGCGCCGAGCGCGACCGCCTCGACGTCCTCGGCGGACACGGTCGGCAGCGCGACGGCGACGCGGGCGTTCCCGGCGAGGGAGCGGACGGCGGCGCCCGCGGCGCGGCGCACGTCCTCGGCCGACGGCGACTCGCCCAGCCCGGCGGCCACGATGACCTTGGCGGTGACGGCGCCGAGCGCGGGAAGTTTGGTGACCTCACCGGCCTTGCCGGTGGCGCCCAGCGCGGCCAGCGCCTCGGCGAGCCTGCCGTCCAGCGCCCGGTCGAGGTCCTCGGATCCCGCGGCCGGCGCGACGCCCGTCCCGGCCGGAACGACGCCGATCACGATGGCGTCCACGTCAATGCTTGCCAGGGCTGCGCCGTCAAGGCTGATGCTCGTCACGTAGCACGATGTTAGTCCCACCGGTGACCGCTTTCGCCCCTTAGGGGCAAGCCTTGCCCGTCCCTGGGCGCGGTCCCCGCCAGGGCGTGACGGAGGGCGTGACGGAGGGCGCGACGGCGGCCCGACCGGCCGCGTGGGCGTGGCGCGGTTGGTGGCGCGGGCGGCGGAACGGGTGGCGGAATGGTGGCGGAACGCCGCCGGGTGAGCGTCGCGCCGCAGGTGGCGCGGGGGGTCATGGACATTCGCGGTGGCGGAACCCTCCTTCTATTCACCTATTCCGACTTGTTTAGTAGGTTTACGGCCGTGACCAGGAACGACCTTGCCGCCGAGCCGTTGACATTGGCGGACGTCCGGAGGTTGCGGGCCGACCGCGCCCGCCAGGTGGCGGACGTGCTGCGCCGCCAGGTGCTGTACGGCGAGTTCCGCAGCGGGGTGCTGCCCTCCGAGTCCGAGCTCGTCCGGGAGTTCGGAACGTCCCGCAACACCGTCAGGGAGGCGCTGGACCTGCTGCGCGGCGAGGGCCTCGTCGAACGCTGCCCCGGGGTCGGCACCCTCGCCGTCGCCGAGAAGTACCCGCACGGCCTGGAGCCCCTGCGCGGGCTCGCCGAGACGCTGCGCGAGCACGGCGAGGTCGACAACGAGGTCCGCGCCACGGGTCTGATCACGCCGTCCCGGGAGATCACGGCGCGGCTGCGGCTGCCGCCGGGGGAGCCCGTCGTCTACATCGAGCGGATCCGGCGGGTGAACGGGCTGCCGCTCTCCCTCGACCTCACCTACATCGCCCGCGACCTGGGCGAGCCGCTGCTCGCCGAGGACCTCGCCCGCAACGACATCTTCGTGCTCCTCGAACGGATCGCCGGGCAGCCCCTCGGGCGCGCCGAGGTCACGTTGGAGGCCGTCAACGCCGACCCGCACTCGGCCGCGACCCTGGACGCCCCGCGCGGCGCGGCCCTGCTGATGATCGAACGCCTCACCCACCTCGCCGACGGCCGGCCGGTCGACCTTGAGTTCATCCGGTTCCGCGGCGACCGCATCGCGATGAGCGGCACCCTCCGCCGCACCCGTCCCTGACAGGAGAGACCCATGGCACTCGTGGAGAACCGCGCCGACGTCCCCGTGACGGTGGACGAGGCCCTCTGCGTCGACGGCTGCACGCTGTGCATCGACGTCTGCCCGCTGGACGCGCTCGCCGTCCACCCCGAGACCGGCAAGGCGTACATGCACGTCGACGAGTGCTGGTACTGCGGCCCCTGCGCCGACCGCTGTCCCACCGGAGCCGTGACCGTCAACATGCCGTACCTCCTGCGCTGAGAGAACCCCCATGAGACTTCCGCTGCCAAGAACCCTCCTCGTCGGGCTCGTGTCGGTGCTCGCCGCGGGCGCCGCGACCGGCTGCACCGTCGCCGGCAACGCCTCCGCGGGCGGCGGCTCCGGCGAGATCGTCGTGGGCTACCAGTCGAAGACCATCAACACCGTCACGGCCGGGACGCTGCTGCGCACGCTCGGCTTCTTCGAGAAGCGTCTGCGGGAACTGGACGGGAAGCACTCCGTCGTCTGGCGCGACTACGACACGGGCGCGCCGATCACCGCGCAGATGCTCGCCGGGAAGATCGACATCGGTTCGATGGGCGACTACCCGCTGCTGATCAACGGCTCGCGCGCTCAGGCGCAGGGCGGCGACGCCGAGACCCAATGGGTGTCGGTGACCGGCTACAACCTGCGCGGCTCGCTGAACAGCGTGGTGGTCGCGCCCGGCTCGAAGGCCCGGACGCTGCGCGATCTGAAGGGTGAGACCGTGTCGGCGAGTGTCGGGTCCGCGGGGCACGGCACTTTCGTGCAGGCCGCCCGCAAGTACGGGCTCGACCCGGCGAAGGACGTGAAGGTCGAGAACCAGCAGCCGACCGTCGGCGCCTCCGCGCTCCAGTCGGGCTCCGCCGCGGCCTTCGCCCAGTTCGTGGCCTGGCCCGGCCTCCTGGTGAACAAGGGGCAGGCCAAACTGCTCTACGACGGCGGGGACCTGAACGTGCCGACCTTCCACGGCGTGGTGGTCCGCAAGCGGTACGCCGAGGAGAAGCCCGAGATCCTCCAGGCGTTCCTCCGCGCGCAGATCGACGCGACGAACCACCTGCACTCCCGGCCGCTGGAGGCGGCGCAGTCGGTGGCGACCACGACGGGCCTGCCGGTGGAGACCGTCTACCTCTACAACGGTCCGGGCGGTGTCGCCACGTTCGACCCGACCATCAAGAAGGAACTGCGGGACGCGTTCGTCCAGGACGTGCCCTTCCTCAAGTCGATCGGCGTCATCCAGACACCGCTGAAGGTGGACCCGTTCGTCAACGACACTCACATCAGGAAGGCGGTCGGCGCCGCCTACGACGAGCAGGTCGCGTCCACGGCCAACCCCGCGGCCATCGTCGGGACCGACGCGGTCTGCGGGCGGAAGGTGGACGATCCCCGGACCGCGGGCGAGGTGTGGGTGCAGGGCGAGCCGAAGACGCGCCCCGCCGCCGACCCCGTCTGCCTCCTGAAGAACGTCCGGGCGCTCCAGGGCGAGGGCAAGCGGATCAGGGCCGTGTACATCCCGGACACGGCCGCCGGAACCCGGTGGTTCGCCGACAAGGACGTCTGGGTGGAGGACCCGTCCGCACCGGCCGCGCAACGGTTCAAGCCGTTCGCGACGGACGAGGGCGCGCGGAAGTACGTGTCGGCGCACTCCGGAGCGAAGGTCGTCCCGTACGCCGAGGCGGTGCGCCGCGCATGAACCGCCTGCACCGATGGCCCGTCCGGGTGGCGTCGCTGCTGGCCGCCCTGGCCGTATGGCATCTGGTGACCGCCGCCGACCTGCGGTTCTGGGTCCGGTTCGACCGGTTCCCCGGCCCGGTGGACGTCGTCACCGAGTTCGGTCGTCAAGTCGAGCAGGGCCGGTACTGGCAGGACATCGCGCAGAGCCTCGTGCGGATCCTCACGGGGTTCGTGCTCGCCGCCGTCCTCGGCGTGGCGCTCGGCGTCGCCACCGCCCGGTCCCGGTGGGCGGGGGACGTGCTCCAGCCGCTGTTCGAGGTGGCCCGCCCGATCCCGGCGATCGCGCTGGTCCCGGTCGCGATCCTGCTGTTCCCGGCGAACGAGCAGGGCATCGTGTTCATCACGTTCGCGGCGGCGTTCTTCCCCGTCCTGGTCAGCACCCGGCACGCGGTGAAGGCGCTCCCGGTCGTCTGGGAGGACGCGGTCCGCACGCTCGGCGGCGGGCGGTGGGGGGTCCTGCTCCGCGTCGTCCTGCCGGGGGTGCTGCCGGGCGTGTTCGGCGGCCTGTCCATCGGCATGGGCGTGGCGTGGATCTGCGTCATCTCCGCCGAGATGATCTCCGGCGACTTCGGTGTCGGCTACCGGACCTGGCAGGCGTACACGATCGTCGACTACCCCGGCGTGCTCGTCGGGATGGCCACCATCGGGCTGCTCGGCTGGTTCACCTCCGCCTCGGTGGAGCTGGCCGGACGACGCCTCACCCGGTGGCTGCCGAGAGAGGGGGAACGGACATGAGCGGGTTGTCGCTGCGCGCGGAGCGTGTGACCCTCGGGTACGGCGGACGTCCGGCCGTGCGCGGGCTGGACCTGGACGTGGCGGCGGGGGAGCTGCTCGTCGTCCTCGGGCCGTCCGGCTGTGGGAAGTCCACGTTGCTGCGGGCGTTCGCGGGGCTCCTCCCGGCCATGTCCGGGCGCGTCCTCGCCGACGGCGAGCCGATCACCGGCCCGTCCGCGGACCGGGCGCTGATGTTCCAGGACGACGCGCTGCTGCCGTGGCGCACCGCCCGCCGCAACGTCGAGCTGGCCCTGGCGCTGCGCCGCGTCCCGCGCGGGCGGCGCCGCGCGGAGGCGGAACGCTGGCTCGCCCGGGTGGGCCTCGGCGACGACGCCGGGCGGCTGCCGCGCGAACTGTCCGGGGGGATGCGGCAGCGCGTCCAGCTCGCCCGGACCCTCGCCGCCGGGCCCCGGGCGATCCTCATGGACGAGCCGTTCGGCGCCCTGGACGCGCAGACCCGCGCCTCCATGCAGCGGCTTCTCCTGGACGTGCTGGCCGACGCGCCCGCGACGGTGGTGTTCGTCACCCACGACGTGGACGAGGCGCTGCTGCTCGGCCACCGCGTCGTCGTCCTCGGCCGGGACCGTCCGGCCGGTGTCGCCGCCGAGTTCGACGGTGCCGCGTCCCGCGACGAACTGCTCGCGGCGCTCGGGGCCGGTGACCCGGTGAAGGACGACGCGCTGAAGGACGACGCGCTGAAGGACGACGCGCTGAAGGGCGAGCCGCTGAAGGGCGAGCCGCTGAAAGGCGACGTGCTGAAGGAGGCCGTCTGATGGAGATCCCGTCCGTGGCGGAGCGCCGCGAACTGAGCTGCGACGTCCTGGTCGTCGGGGGCGGCACCGCCGGGACGATGGCCGCGATCACCGCCGCCGAGCACGGCGCGTCCGTCCTGCTGCTGGAGAAGGCGCACGTCCGGCACTCGGGCGCGCTCGCCATGGGCATGGACGGCGTCAACAACGCGGTCATCCCCGGCAAGGCCACGCCCGAGGACTACGTCGCCGAGATCACCCGCGCCAACGACGGCATCGTCGACCAGCGGACCGTCCACCAGACCGCCACCCGCGGGTTCGCGATGGTGAAGCGGCTCGAACGGTACGGCGTGAAGTTCGAGAAGGACGAGTACGGCGAGTACGCGGTCCGCAGGGTGCATCGTTCCGGCTCGTACGTCCTGCCCATGCCGGAGGGCAAGGACGTCAAGAAGGTGCTCTACCGGGTGCTGCGGCAGCGGTCCATCCGGGAGAAGGTGCGGATCGAGAACCGCGTCATGCCGGTGCGCGTCCTGACGTCGGGCGGGCGCGCGGTGGGGGCCGTGGGCTTCGACACCCGCAGCGGCGAGTTCGTCACCGTCTCGGCCGGTGCCGTCATCCTGGCGACGGGGGCGGCCGGGCGTCTCGGGCTGCCCGCGTCCGGCTACCTCTACGGGACGTACGAGAATCCCACCAACGCGGGCGACGGCCACGCGATGGCCTACCACGCGGGCGCCGAGCTCAGCGGCATCGAGTGCTTCCAGATCAACCCGCTCATCAAGGACTACAACGGACCCGCGTGCGCCTACGTCGCCAACCCGTTCGGCGGGTACCAGGTCAACGCCGAGGGGACGCGGTTCGTCGACTGCGACTACTGGTCGGGTCAGATGATGGCGGAGGTGAAACGCGAGATCGACTCAGCGCGCGGCCCCATCTACCTGAAGCTGTCCCACCTGCCGGACGAGACCCTGACGGCCCTCGAAGGCATCCTGCACACCACCGAGCGTCCGACCCGGGGCACGTTCCACGCCGGCCGCGGCCACGACTACCGCCACCACGACATCGAGATGCACATCTCCGAGATCGGGCTGTGCGGCGGGCACTCCGCGTCCGGCGTGTGGGTGGACGAGAACGCCCGCACGACCGTGCCCGGCCTGTACGCGGCGGGGGATCTGGCGTGCGTCCCGCACAACTACATGATCGGCGCGTTCGTCTTCGGGGACCTCGCGGGCGCGGACGCCGCCGCCCACCGGCCCGCCGCTCCGGACGGGCCCGCGCCGCTGCCCGAGGACCAGATCCGGGCGGCGCACGAGCTGATCTACCGGCCGCTGCGCAACCCGGACGGACCGCCGCAGTCGCAGGTCGAGTACAAGCTCCGCCGGTTCGTCAACGACTATGTCGCGCCGCCCAAGACGCGGGCGAAGCTCGACATCGCCGTCGAGACGTTCGCCCGCATGGAGACGGAGATCGCGGGAATGGGCGCGCGGACCCCGCACGAGCTGATGCGCTGCGTGGAGGTCACGTTCATCCGCGACTGCGCCGAGATGGCCGCCCGCTCGTCCCTGACCCGTACCGAGAGCCGCTGGGGCCTCTACCACGACCGCGCCGACCTGCCCGAACGCGACGACTCGGCATGGATGTACCACCTCAACCTGCGGCGCCGCGACGACGGCGCGATGGAGTTCCTCAAGCGGCCCGTCGCGCCCTACCTGGTGCCCGTCGAGGAGTTCACCGTCCCGGAGCCCGGCGAACCGGTCGTTCTCGGCCCGGCGTCCGCCGCCGCGCCCGCGCGCCGGACGGGATCCACCCGGACGGCGCGTCCGGCCACGGCGATCGGACGTTCCCCCCGGCTGCTGGAGCTTCAGGAACTCGCCGAGACCGGTCCGGGCGTCGACGCCATCGCCGCCTACCTCGCCGACCCCGACCCGAAGGTGCGGCGCGCGGCCGTCGCGACGCTCACCGAGGTCGCGCCGGACGGTGTCGCCGCCGCCCTGGCGACCGCGCTCGCCGACACGCACGGCTCCGTCCGGCGCGCCGCCGCGACCGCCCTCCGCGAGCTGGTCGAGGTGCTGCCCGCGACGCCCGATGTACGGGACGTCCTCGTCCCCGCGCTCGGCGGCGCGGACGCCGTCGTCCGCGCCGCCGTCCTGGACGTGCTGCGCGCCCTCCGGCTCGGCGACCGGGCGGTGTTCGGGGGCGCGCTCGGCGATCCCGACCACCGCGTCCGGCTCCAGGCCGTGCGGGGCCTGGTCGCCCATGACGCCGCGGACGAGGTCGCGCGGGCCGCGACGGACGCGTCCCGCGAGGTCCGGATCGCGGCGGCGCACGGCCTCGGCGCCATCGGCGACCCGGCGGGGGCCGGGACGCTCGGCGACCTGGTCGGCGACGCGGACGACCTGGTCAGGGCGGCGGCCCTGGAAGCACTGGCCGGGATCGGATGTCCGGCCCCGCTGGACCTCGCGGCCGTCGACGCCCTGCACGACGCGGCCTGGCAGGTCCGCACCGGCGCCGCGCGAGGGCTGGCCGCCGCGTCCCCCGACCTCGCCGCGGACCCGCTCGTGAAGGCCCTGGACGACCCGCACCAGGACGTCCGCAAGGCCGCGGTGATCTCCCTGGGCGCCTTCCGCGACGTCGCGGCGGTGCGCGACGCCCTCGACGCGGCGCGGGACGACTCCGACGCCGACGTCCGCGCCTACGCCCGCCTCGCCCTCAGCGAGACGCGCTGAGGGTGACCAGGGCCGCCGTCATGGCTGTCTCCACGAGCGCGCCGAGGACGTCACCGGTCACGCCGCCGAGCCGCCGCACCGCGTGACCGAGCAGCGCCAGCGCCGCGCCGAGCGCGACGACCACCGCGGCGGCGGCCCGAACGGCGCCGCCGGGCCCGCCGAACGCGGCGCCGACGGCCGCCGCGACCACGAGCACGGCGGCCGTGGCGGCCCACGCCGCCCGTGCCGGAACCGTGCCCGCGACCAGCGCGCCGAGCCCGCCGGAACGAGCCGGAGGGACGCCGACGCGGCAGGCCCAGGGGAGTGCGAGGCGCCCGATGACGGACGCGATCAGAACCGCTGCCACCGGATCCGGGGCGGCGGCCAGGGCCGCGACCTGAATCAAAAGGGTCAGCAGCAGGGTGACGACGCCGAACGGGCCGATGTCGGACCGCTTCATGATCTCCAGGGCGTCGGCGGCGGGGCGTCCGCTGCCCAGACCGTCCGCGAGATCGGCGAGGCCGTCCAGGTGCAGGGCCCGCGTGACGGCCGCCATGACGGCCACCGCCAGCGCAGCCGCCAGGAGACGGCTGAGATCCAGCAGGTCGCCCGCCAGCAGGACCAGCGCGGCGGCGCCCCCGGTGAGCAGGCCCACGGACGGCGCCAGCAGCATCGCCGTGCCCGCCATACCGCGGTCCACCCGCCGCTCCGTCGCACGCGAGCCCAGCGGCACGATGGTGAGCAGCGTGACCGCCAGCCGCAGACCGGCGATCATCCGAGCTCCGTGACGCGTCCGGCCACGACCAACGCCGCCTCCTCGGACTCGGCCGCGAGCCGCTGGTTGAGGCGGCCGAGCAGGTCGCCGAACGCCCGTCCCGACCGCGTCGTCGGCACCAGGGACAGGCCGACCTCCTCGCTCACCGCGACCACCCGCGCCCGGGTTCCCCGCCACGCCGCGACCAGGTCGTCCAGGCGCGGTCGCGCCGCGGACGGGTCGTCCCACGCGGCGGCTTCGTCCATCGTGGCGGCGAGCCATGTGCCGATGCCGTCCACGAGGACCGCGCCGGTCTCGCGGTCGAGGACGCCCGCGAGATCCGTCGTCTCGACCGTCCGCCACCAGGCCGGGCGGCGGAGCCGGTGCGCGGTGACGCGCTCCGCCCATTCCGGGTCGTCGTCACGGGCGGGGCCGGTCGCGACATAGAGGACGTCCCGGCACGCCGCCAGGCGCAGTTCGGCCTCCGCCGACTTGCCCGAACGGGTCCCGCCGAGCAGCAGTGTCCTGTGCGGGCCGTGGTCGGGGCGGCGCCAGAACGCCATGCGGCGGTCCAGTTCGGCCGGCGACGGCAGACGGTGGTCGACGTGGACCGCCCATACATCGGTCTCGGACGTCACAGCTCCGATGCGGCGCAGGTAGCCCAGGTGTTCCGGGGAACCGGCCAGGTCCAGGAGGACGGCGTCGTACTCCATGCCGGGCGTGGGCTCCGGTCTGGTTCCCGGGCCGGCCGCCACGAGCACCCGCCCTCCGCGAGGTCCGCGGACCTCGAAACCGCCGGGAACGTCCGTTCGGGGAAGGTCGTCCATCGGTGTGCCGTCGACGACGGCGCTCACCGGCTCGTGCCGGATCCCGGCGGCGCGCAGTCGGCCGCACGACGCGCAGCGACACCCCGGCGCGGGCCATCCTTCCGGTGCGGCGGTGCCGCGAAGCTCGATGTCCATCTTGATCGGAACTCTACGGTTACGCTCACCGGGAACGCTCATGACGTCCCGTCGGGAGGCCCAGGTGAGCAACCCCCCGAACGCGCCGTGGCCGGGCGGCCCGGCCGGACCCGGCCCGGGCGTGCCACCGCCCTATGGTCCGCCCCCTGCCCCGCCTCCCGTCCCGCCCGCCGTTCCGCCGGGCGGCCCGCCGCCGGGCGGCCCCGGCTGGCCGCCCGGACCGTCCGGCATGCCCGGAAAGCCGCCGAAACGCGGGAACGGTGGACTGGCCGTCGCGCTGATCGGCGGCGGTGTCGTCCTGGCGCTGGCCCTGGTCGCGGCGGTCCTCGTGATCGCCCAGGACGGTGACGGCGGCGGAGGCGGGGACGGCGAGGTCCGGCTGCGGGTCGGGCGGATCGCCGGGGGCGCGGAGGCCACGCCGCTCCCCGACGGCAGCCTGGCCATGGCCCGGCCCGGCGTCACGAGCCCCGTCGTCGACGTCTACGAGGACTTCGCCTGCCCGCACTGCGGCGACTTCGACCGCAAGCACGACCCGATGCTCAAGGAACTCGCCGTCTCCGGGCGCGCCAAGGTCGTCTTCCACCCGATGGTCATCTTCGGTGAGAGCACCCAACCGGCGCACGACAACGCCCTGCGCGCCGCGTCGGCGCTACGCTGCGTCGGTGACGGCGCACGCTGGCTGTCCTACCAGGACGCCCTGTACGCCCACCAGCCGCCGAGCATCTCCAGCCAGGGGTACTCGACGGCCGACCTGCTCTCCTACGCCGAACCGCTCGGACTCACCGACGACGGCTTCCGAAGGTGCGTCGAGTCACAGCGCCACGCCGCGAGTGTGAAGACCGTCAGCCGGGGCTACATATCGTCCGGTGTCCAGGGCACGCCCAGCGTTCGGGTGAACGGCCACACGCTCAGCGTGTCCGACATGGAGACCCCGGAGGCGATGCGCCGGGCGATCGGCGGATGAGCATCGAGGGAATTCGCTGGATTTCGATGGATGAGACCGGAGACGAGGTCCCACGGCCGAGAGGCCGGTCTCACCAAGACAAGGGAGGTCGAGCGCGATGGCGTGGAGCTGGCGCCTGGAGAAGTCGGACGGGCGCATGGTCGGCATGTCCGAGGAGACCTTCTCCACCCAGGCGGACGCGGAGAGCTGGCTGGGCGAGAACTGGCGTGGGCTGCGCACCGACGCCGTCGACGCCGTGACGCTCCTGGACGGCGAGACGGTCGTGTACGAGATGAGCCTGCACGAACCGAGCGAACCCGGCTGACCCGGCGAGCCGGAAGGCGTCCGCCGGTGCCCCCGGAACGAGTGCCGGGGGGAGGGGCGCCCGGCGGCCGAGGCGCCCCTCGTCGAGGCGGTTCCGGTCAGGGCCGGCGGGCCGGGCTCTCCGTCTTCGCGGGGTCGCGGATGACGACGGGGCCGAGGACGCCGTCGATCCGCTTCATCACGTCGGCGTCCAGCTTCACCCCGGCGGCCCTGGCGTTGTCGGCGACCTGCTCCGGACGGGACGCGCCCACGATCGCCGCCGACACGTTCGGGTTCTGCAACGTCCAGGCGATCGCGAGCTGAGCCATCGACAGCCCCAGCTCGTCCGCGATCGGCTTCAGTTCCTGCACGCGGGTCAGCAGGTCGTCGTTCATGTAACGGCTAATCATGTCGGCGCCACCCTTGGCGTCGGTGGCGCGCGACCCCTCCGGCAGCGGCCGGCCCGGGAGGTACTTGCCGGTCAGCACGCCCTGCCCGATCGGCGACCAGACGATCTGGCCGACGCCCTCGCTCTCGCACAGCGGGACGATCTCCTCCTCGATGACCCGCCACAGCATGGAGTACTGCGGCTGGTTGGAGACGATCCGGTCGAGGCCCATCTCGTCGGCGATCTTCAGGGCGCGTTCGATCTCCTCGGCCCGCCACTCCGAGACGCCGACGTACAGCACCTTGCCCTGCCGGACGAGGTCGTCGAACGCCCGTAGCGTCTCCTCCAGCGGCGTCTCGTGGTCGAACCGGTGGGCCTGGTAGAGGTCCACGTAGTCGGTGCCGAGGCGGCGGAGGGAACCGTTGATCGACTCGACGATGTGCTTGCGGGACAGCCCCCGGTCGTTCATGCCGGGCCCGGTCGGCCAGAAGACCTTCGTGAAGATCTCCAGGCCCTCGCGGCGCTGCCCCTTGAGCGCGCGTCCGAGAACCTCCTCCGCTCGCGTCTGGGCGTAGACGTCCGCGGTGTCGAAAGTGGTGACGCCCTCGTCCAGGGCGGCGTGCACACAGGCGTGCGCGGCGTCCTCCTCGACGCTCGAGCCATGGGTGAGCCAGTTGCCGTACGCGATCTCGCTGATCTTCAGACCGCTCCGGCCAAGGTTTCGGAACTCCATGGCCCCGACCCTAGTAGGGCGTGGTTCGAGGTCCTCGGGGCGGATCGGCCCGGCGCGGACCGCCGGTCAGACCTTCTCCTTCTCGCCGATCCGCACCTGCGGGTTCGGGACGCGGAGCCGGCGGATCTGCATCGCGCGCATCGCCGCGTACAGCCCGACGCCCTTGGCGTCCTCCTCCGGGTAGCGCTCGGCGGCGAGCCTCTTGACCCCCCGGCTGAGCATCAGGCCCTCGCCGAACACCACCAGGAGCAGCAGCGGCGGCGCGAACAGCACCAGCAGCCGGGCCACCGGGATCGGGAACATGCTCAGCAGCACGACCGCGAACATGGCGTACATCAGGTAGGAGCCGACGGTGCGGCGCGCGTCCACATAGTCGCGGGCGAGTCGCCTGACCGGGCCCCTGTCGCGCTTGAGCAGGTGCTTCTCGTCGCCCTTCGCCATCCCCTCGCGGGCCTTGGCGCGCTCGGCCGCCTGCCGCTCCCTGACCTTCCGGTAGGCCTCCTTGCGGTTGGCCGGCGCGGTGATCGGCTGGCGGCGCAGCTTCTCGGCGTCCCTGCGCTTGGGCGTGGGACGCCCCTTGCCTCCCGGCTTTACTACCTGAGGAGGATTCGGCGGGGCCTCTTGGGTACGACGCTTGAACACGGGATCAGACTACCGGCTGCGAACATCGTGGCTGCCTCGCGCGTTAACGCGTAGGGTGATAAGAACCCCAGCAGTGGTCATTGAGCCCAGTTCACGACTGAGGCGACAGCACGAAGGGACCGGCGCCGCGCGATGAGCGTGATGAAGCGAATGTCGATGATCTTCAAGTCCAAGGCGAACAGGGCCCTGGACCGCATGGAGGATCCCCGCGAGACCCTCGATTACTCCTACCAGCGCCAGCTGGAGATGCTGCAGAAGGTCCGTCGGGGGGTCGCCGACGTCGCCACTTCGCGCAAGCGTCTCGAACTTCAGATCAACCAGCTTGAGCAGCAGCAGACCAAGCTGACCGACCAGGGGAAGAAGGCCTTGCAGGTCGGCCGGGAGGATCTCGCCCGCGAGGCGCTGACCCGCCGGGCCGGGCTGGAGAGCCAGTTGAACGACCTGCGCGGCCAGTACCAGCAGCTCCAGGGCGAGGAAGAGAAGCTCACGCTGGCCTCCCAGCGCCTCCAGGCCAAGGTCGACTCCTTCCGCACCCGCAAGGAGACGATCAAGGCGACCTACACGGCCGCCGAGGCGCAGACCAAGATCAACGAGGCGTTCACCGGCATCTCCGAGGAGATGGGCGACGTCGGCCTCGCGATCCAGCGCGCCGAGGAGAAGACCGACACCATGAAGGCCCGCGCCGGGGCGATCGACGAGCTGCTGGCCTCCGGCGCCCTGGAGGACTTCTCCGGTCCGAAGGACGACATCCAGGCCGAACTCGACCGGATGGGCTCCGGGCCCGGCGTCGACATGGAACTGGAACGTCTCAAAGCCGAGCTCGGCCAGGCCCCCGCGCCCAAGGAGCTGAACCAGGGCACGCCGACCGCGCAGCCGCAGCAGCAGGACACCCCCCAGCAGCAGACGCAGTGGCCGCAGAAGCCCGGGGGTGCCCAGTGATCGTCCGCCTGATGGGCGAAGGCCAGCTGGACGTGGCCGACGAGGATCTGTCGTCCCTGAACACGCTCGACGACGAGCTGGAATCAGCGATCGAGTCGGGCGACGAGACGGCTTTCCGCGCCGCGCTGCACGCGCTGCTGGAGAACGTCCGCAAGGTGGGCAGGCCGCTGCCGCCGGACAGCCTCGCGCCGTCCGAACTGATCCTCCCCCCGGCCGACGCGCACATCGACGAGGTGCGCTCGATGCTCGGCGACGAAGGACTGATTCCCGACTGAGTCGACCGGCAGAACCGGACGGTCAGGCACAAAAGCCGGTCCCTGGGCGTTAACACAAGTGAACACGGCAACGGGAAGCACTGGGGGTGCCCGCATGGCCAGAACGCGCTACGCCTCCGACAGAGGCCTGACCTCGCGGATGCTCGTGACGATGTTCCTGCTGGGGCTGGTCTACGTCGTCGCCGTCGGAGCCTTCTTCGTCTTCCTGCCCGAGTGGGCGTTCGTCGCGCTCACCGTGGCCGCCCTGTTCCTGCTCGCCCAGTACTTCTTCTCCGACAAGATGACGCTGTTCGCGATGCACGGCCGGGTCGTCACCCCGGACGAGGCGCCGGAACTCCACGGCGTCGTCGACCGGATCTGCGCCCTCTCGGACGCCCCGAAACCGCGGGTCGCGATCGCCGACACCGACGTGCCGAACGCGTTCGCCACCGGGCGCAACCAGAAGAAGGCCGTCGTCTGCGTCACCACCGGGCTGCTGCGCCGCCTCGACCCCGTCGAACTGGAAGGCGTGCTCGCGCACGAGATGGCGCACGTCGCGCACAAGGACGTCGCGGTCATGACGATCGCCTCGTTCCTCGGCATCTGCGCCGGCCTCATCACCCGGTTCGGCCTCCACGTCGGCCTGTGGGGCGGGTTCGGTCGCCGCGACAACGACCAGAACACCGGGCTGATCCTGCTGGCCGTGATCGCGGCCAGCGCCCTCGCCTACGCCGTCAGCTTCATGCTCACCCGCGCGCTGTCGCGCTACCGCGAACTGTCCGCCGACCGCGCCGCGGCGCTGCTCACCGGCCGTCCCTCGGCACTGGCCAGCGCGTTGACGAAGGTCAACGGGGAGATCGCGCGGATCCCGACGAAGGACCTGCGGGCCGCGCAGGCGTTCAACGCGTTCTTCTTCACCCCCGCGTTCGGCAAGGGCTTCAGCGTCTCCTCGCTGTTCTCCACGCACCCGACCCTCGACAAGCGCCTCGCCCAGCTCTCCAGGATCTCCGCACAGCTGAGCCGGGGAGCCTGACCGATGGGATTCCTCGACACCCTGCTCGGCCGCTCCAAACCCGCCAAACCCGACCTCGACCGCCTCTTCGGCCTGTCGACGGCCGCCATCACGCTGGAGGCGGCGGCGGGCTTCGTCCCCACTGGGCTCGGCTCGGTGTGCTTCCGCGCCGCGGAGGGCGGCGCGTTCGCGCGGCTGCAACGCGACATCCAGGAACTCCTCGACGCGGACGAGGGCCCCAAGGTCGAGATCACCGAAGACGCCTACGGTTACACGTGGCTCCTCGCCACCCACCGCCCCGACGAGCTACCCGACCTCGTCACCGACCTCCACGCCGTCAACGCCACCCTGGAAGCGAACGGCTTCGGCCCGCACCTGCTGTGCTCCCTGGTCGGCTTCCGCGGCCCCGATGGACAACGCCTCGCGCTCGTCTACCTCTACAAACGCGGCACCTTCTACCCCTTCGCCCCCCTCCCGGGCGACAAACGCGACAACGCCCTGGAACTCCAAGTCCGCGGCGCCATAGGCTTCGACCTCCCCTTCGAACAAGACCTGGCCCGCTGGTTCCCCGTATGGGGAGCTGTGTTCTAGGTATTTCTCTCCTCCTTCGGGCGCGGAGCGCCCTCCATCGTCGAGAAACACGGTGCGATCGCTGGCATCGCTTCGGCTCGCCTGGCGGCTCGCTGCGCGATCAGGTTCTCGCTTCGCTCGAACCTGCCTTCGGACGCGATCGCAGAGGTTGGGGTTGTTGCGGGGTTGCGGAGCGGGCTGGGGTCGGCCCGCACGGATGGTGGTGGTGTTCCCCGGCAGTGCACGCTCCTCAACCCCTGGGCGGGCTTTCGGATGCGATCGCAACGGTTGGAGTGGGGGCAGGCGTTGGGTGGTTAGGGGAGGGCGAGCATTTGGTCTAGGGCCTTTTTGGCGTACTGGGCGGTTTCCTCGTCGACCGTGATGACGTTCTCGACTCTGTCGGCCGCCAGGGACTCCAGGGAGAGGACCAGGTGGGGGAGGTCGATGCGGTTCATGGTCGAGCAGTAGCAGACCGTCTTGTCCAAGAACATGATGTTCTTGTCGGGGTGGGTGTTGGCGAGGCGGCGGACCAGGTTCAGTTCCGTGCCCACGGCCCAGGAGGAGCCGGGCTCCGCGGCGGCGATGGTCTTGATGATGTACTCGGTGGAGCCGATCTGGTCGGCGGCGGTGACGACCTCGTGCCGGCATTCGGGGTGGACGAGGACGTTCACGCCGGGGACGCGGGCGCGGACGTCGTCCACCGACTCCTTCGTGAAGCGGCCGTGGACGGAGCAGTGGCCGCGCCACAAAATCATCTTCGCGTCGCGCAGTTGGGCCGGTGTGAGGCCGCCCTCGCGGCGGTGCGGGCTGTAGACGACGCAGTCGTCCAGCGAGAAGCCCATCTCCAGGACGGCGGTGTTGCGGCCGAGGTGCTGGTCGGGGAGGAACAGGACCTTCTTGCCCTTGGAGTAGGCCCAGTCCAGGGCGCGCCTGGCGTTGGAGGAGGTGCACACCACGCCGCCGTGGCGTCCGACGAAGCCCTTGATGTCGGCGGAGGAGTTCATGTACGTGACGGGGACGACGTCGTCCGCGACGCCCGCGTCCTCCAGGACGTCCCAGCAGTCCTCGACCTGGTCGAACGTCGCCATGTCGGCCATCGAGCAGCCCGCGCCGAGGTCGGGGAGGATCACCCGCTGATGGTCGGCGGTCAGGATGTCGGCGGACTCCGCCATGAAGTGGACGCCGCAGAACACGATGTACGGCGCCTCCGGACGGGCCGCCGCCTTCTGGGCCAGTTTGAACGAGTCGCCGGTCACGTCGGCGAACTGGATGACCTCGTCCCGCTGGTAGTGGTGGCCGAGGACGAAGACCTTGTCGCCGAGCGCGGCCTTCGCGGCGCGGGCGCGTTCGACGAGGGAGGGGTCGGAGGCCGGTGGCAGTTCCCCGGGGCAGTCCACTCCCCGCTCGCTGGCGGGGTCGGCGCCGTCGCCGAGCAGGAGCAACGGAAGGTCACGCAGTGGGGTCGTCACGGCGTCTCTCCTTTCGCGACGGGACTTATCGTCGCTTTGACGACTAATGATTGCACATCCGGACACGGGTGGGGATGTGACGTAGACCGCACGGCCCCGAGGCGTTAGACATGGCCCAGGGGCGGAATGGGCCCGTGGCGAGGTACGTTGTCCTACGGGAAGAGGCGTACAAGCGACAGTCCGCCGCCGCGTGCGGCGCAGGACCCGGGAGCTGAACACATGACGGTTTCAGGCGAGACCACGCAGGAGACCACGCAGCAGGGCGTCGTCCTCACCGACGCCGCCGCCGAGAAGGCCAGGGGCCTGCTCGAGCAGGAGGGCCGCGACGACCTTGCGCTGCGTGTCGCCGTGCAGCCGGGCGGCTGCTCCGGCCTGATCTACCAGCTCTTCTTCGACGAGCGGGAGATGGACGGGGACCAGATCCAGGACTTCGGCGGCCTGGCCGTGCGCGTCGACCGGATGAGCGCGCCCTACCTCACCGGCGCCACCATCGACTTCGTCGACTCGATCGAGAAGCAGGGCTTCACGATCGACAACCCGAACGCGTCGGGTTCCTGCGCCTGCGGCGACTCCTTCAACTGACGGGGTTCCGGGGGCGGCCGGTCAGGTGTCCCGGTCGCCCCTTGTCGGGCGCCGATCTATGGTGCGATGGGTAAGTACTCTTTCCGGGTTCGACACAGCCGGCGATAAGCCGGACGACCACGAGGAGAGCGACGCCGTGCGCATCGCCGTGACCGGTTCCATCGCGACCGACCATCTGATGACCTTTCCAGGGAGATTCACCGACCAGTTCCTTCCCGACCAGCTCGATCGGGTGTCGCTGTCCTTCCTGGTGGATGAACTGGACATCCGGCGCGGCGGGATCGGCGCCAACATCTGCTTCGGCATGGGCAACCTCGGCAACCCGTCGATCCTCGTCGGCGCCGTCGGCGACGACTTCGCCGACTACCGCTCCTGGCTCGAACGGCACTCGGTCGACACCGAGTCCGTGCACGTGTCCGAGGTGCACCGCACCGCCCGGTTCCTGTGCACCACCGACCAGGACCAGAACCAGATCGCGACGTTCTACGCCGGGGCGATGAGCGAGGCGCGCTCCATCGAACTCCAGCCGGTCGCCGACCGCGTCGGCGGCCTCGACCTGGTCGTCATCAGCCCCAACGACCCCGAGGCGATGCTGCGGCACACCGACGAGTGCCGCACCCGCGGCATCCGGTTCGTCGCCGACCCGTCCCAGCAGCTCGCCCGCATGGACGGCGCCGACGTCCGCCGCCTCATCGACGGCGCCGAGTACCTGTTCAGCAACGAGTACGAGAAGGCCCTCGCCGAGGAGAAGACCGGCTGGTCCGGCGAGGAGATCCTGTCCCGCGTCGGGACCCGGATCACCACCCTCGGCGCCAAGGGCGTGGTGATCGACCGCAGGGACGCCGAGGGCGTGCACGTCCCCGCCCTCCCCGTCGAGAAGGTCGTCGACCCGACCGGCGTCGGTGACGCGTTCCGCGCAGGGTTCCTGTCGGGGCTCGCCTGGAACCTGCCCGTCGAACGCGCCGCGCAGGTCGGCCACACCATCGCCGCGCACGCGCTCGAATCCGCGGGCCCGCAGGAGTACACGCTGTCCCGCCGGGCGTTCCTCGACCGCTTCACCGGCGCCTACGGCGAGACGGCCGCCGCGGAGATCGCCGACCACCTCACCTGCCCCAACCCGTGAACGGACGCGGGGCCGCGTGCACGACGCGGCCCCGCACCCGTGCGGATCAGTACGTTCTGCGGATGTGGAAGCCCCAGCCGCCCTGCTGAAGGGTCTCCTCCCAGACGAAGTCCTGCGACTTCATCCGGCACCAGGCGGGGACGTCGGTGCGCGCGGCGGCGTCGTCGGCGAGAACGGCGACGATCTGCCCGACCGGCACCTCCCGGATCCGCTCGGCCAGCATGATGATCGGGATGGGGCATTTGCGGCCGAGCGCGTCGATGACCAGGACCGGTGGCGGGACCGCCGGCGCGGCGGTCGCGTCGGGAGCCGGGGCGGCGTCCGGGGACGTCCCGCCCTTGGCGCGGCCTCGGAACCTCATGGGCGCGACCGCCTCCCTGTCTCGACGTCGTTCAGCGTGGTCCGGCGCAGCCGGTCGACCGCGTCGGGCAACACGGCCAGGAACCGGTCGACGTCCGCCGAAACGACGCCACGCGGCAGCGATACCCGCACGTTCCCGTGGGTAATCACTCCCATCGCCTCCAGCACATGACTCGGACGCAGCGTATCCGCCGTGCACGAACTTCCGGACGAAACCGCGAAACCCAGCCGGTCGAGTTCGGTCAGCAACGCCTCGCCCTCCACGTACAGGCACGAGAACGTCACCAGGTGCGGAAGCCGCCGGACCGGGTCGCCGACGACCTGCACGTCGGGGACGGTCCGCGGCACCTCCGACCGGATCCGGTCCACCAGCGCCGACACGCGCGCCGCGTCCGCCGCCATGTCGGCGCGGTAGGCCTCCAGCGCCGCGGCCGCCGCGACGACCCCCGGGACGTTCTCGAACCCGGGGACGCGGCGCCGCTCCCGCTCGTCGTCCGGCAGCGGGGAACGCCACCGGGTGCCCTTGCGGACGGCGAGCACCCCCACGCCCGCGGGTCCGCCCCACTTGTGGGCGCTTCCGGTGAGGAACGACCAGCCGCCGGGGACGTCCGCCCGGCCGAGGGACTGCGCGGCGTCGACGAACAGCGGCACGCCGGCGGCGCGGCACGCCGCGGCGGCCTCGGCGACGGGCTGGACGGTGCCGACCTCGTGGTTGGCGGACTGGAGGCACGCGAGCGCGGTGTCCGGACGCAACGCGGCGGCGAACTCCGCGGGGTCGACGCGGCCCGTCCGGTCGACGCCGACGACGGTCACCTCACCGCCGTCGCGTTCGTGGGCCTCCGCCGCGTGCAGGACGCTGGAGTGCTCCACCGTGCTCACCACCATGTGGTGCCCGACCCTGCGACGCGCCCGGAGCCCCCCGAGGACCGCCAGGTGGACCGCCTGCGTGCCCGACGACGTGAACGACACCTCGTCGGGCCGGACGTCGAGGACGGCGGCGACGCGAGCGCGGGCCCGGTCGAGCAGGACGCGGGCGCCGCGGGCCGTTCCGTACAGCCGGGCGGGGTCGGCCCAGCCGGAGTCGAGGGCCTCCAGCAGCGCGGCCCGGGCCGCCGGATGCGGCGGCTCGGTGGACGCGGCGTCCAGGTAGACGCCGGACGTGCTGGTTTCGGCCACGCGGAAACACTAACCGGGCACCCGATCAGGGGTTCGCGCGACCCTCGCGCTAGGGTGTCCAGCACACGTGTGACAACTGATCTCTCCGCCCGGGTGACCCGGGCTTTCATCCGTGGGGAAGGCATTCCGTGAGTCCGACCCGCTCTAGAGAGCGGCGTACGCCTGTGCGCAGTCGCCGCGCATTGAAGAGCGCCGGTGCGCTGGCGCTGCTGGCGCTGACCACCAGCGCGTGCAGCGGCAGCCGCCTGGGCATGCCCGAGCCGATCAGCGAGCAGGGCGAGCGCATGCTCCACCTGTGGCAGGGCTCCTGGATCGCGGCGTTCGCCGTCGGCGGTGTCGTCTGGGGCCTGATCATCTGGGCGGTGCTGTTCCACCGCAAGCGCTCCGACGATCTCCCGCCACAGGTCCGCTACAACATGCCGATCGAGATCCTCTACACGGCGGTCCCGTTCGTCATCATCGCGGTCCTGTTCTACTTCACCGCTCGGGACGAGAACTACGTCGAGTCGACGAGCGCCAAGCCCTCGGTCGTCGTCGACGTGATCGGGTTCCAGTGGAGCTGGCAGTTCGACTACAAGGAGAAGGACGCGTCCGGCAAGGAGCAGACCGTCGCCTCCGTCGTCGGCCAGCCCGTGAACCCGAACGGGCCCGCGCCCGGCAAGCCGGTGATGACGATCCCCGCGGGTGAGACCGTCCGGGTGCGGCTGCACGCCAACGACGTCATCCACTCCTTCTGGGTGCCCGCCCTGATCTACAAGAAGGACGTCATGCCGGGCTACACCAACGAGTTCGAGTTCACGGCGAAGAAGCTCGGCACCTACGAGGGCCGGTGCGCGGAACTCTGCGGCGTCGACCACAGCCGGATGCTGTTCCAGCTCAAGGTCGTGACGCCCGAGGCGTACGACAAGTTCATCGCCGACTCGAAGGCCGCGCTGGCCGCGGGAGGTGCCCGGTGACCGCGACGAGTCACGCCCCGAGCGCGCCGCCCGCCGCGCCGCGCACGACGAAGGGACGCGTCCTCGCGTCCTGGATGTCGTCCACCGACCACAAGGTGATCGGCTACCTGTACCTGATCACCTCGTTCTTCATGTTCCTCATCGGCGGCGTCCTGGCGTTGGTGATGCGCGCCGAGCTGTTCGAGCCGGGCCGGCAGGTCGTCAGCAACGAGCAGTTCAACCAGCTGTTCACCATGCACGGCACGATCATGCTGCTGATGTTCGCGACGCCGCTGTTCGCGGGGTTCACCAACGTCATCATGCCGCTGCAGATCGGCGCGCCCGACGTGGCGTTCCCGCGCCTGAACATGCTGGCGTACTGGCTGTTCCTGTTCGGGAGCATCATCGTCATCGCTGGCTTCCTCACCCCGGGCGGCGCGGCCAGCTTCGGCTGGTTCGCCTACACGCCGCTGTCGGACGCGGTGCGCTCGCCGGGCATCGGCGGCGACATGTGGGTGATGGGCCTCGCGATGTCGGGCTTCGGCACGATCATGGGCGCGGTCAACTTCATCACCACGATCCTGTGCATGCGGGCGCCGGGCATGACGATGTTCCGGATGCCGATCTTCACCTGGAACGTCCTGCTGACGTCCATCCTGGTGCTGATCGCGTTCCCTGTCCTCGCCGCGGCGCTGCTGGCGCTGGAGGCCGACCGCAAGCTCGGCGCGCACATCTTCGACGCCTCGCACGGCGGCGCGCTCCTCTGGCAGCACCTCTTCTGGTTCTTCGGCCATCCCGAGGTGTACATCATCGCGTTGCCGTTCTTCGGCATCGTGACGGAGATCCTGCCGGTGTTCAGCCGCAAGCCCGTCTTCGGCTACATCGGCCTGGTGTTCGCGACCATCAGCATCACGGGCCTGTCCATCACCGTGTGGGCGCACCACATGTTCGTCACCGGCCAGGTGCTGCTGCCGTTCTTCTCGTTCATGTCCTTCCTCATCGCGGTGCCCACGGGGGTGAAGTTCTTCAACTGGGTGGGAACCATCTGGCGAGGACAACTCACGTTCGAGTCACCGATGCTGTGGGCACTCGGCTTCCTGGTGACGTTCCTGTTCGGTGGACTCACCGGCGTCATCCTGGCGTCGCCGCCGATGGACTTCCAGCTTTCCGACTCCTACTTCGTGGTGGCGCACTTCCACTACGTCGTGTTCGGCACCGTGGTGTTCGCGATGTTCGCCGGGTTCTACTTCTGGTGGCCGAAGTGGACCGGGAAGATGCTGAACGACACGCTCGGCAAAATCCATTTCTGGTTGCTGTTCATCGGCTTCCACGGCACGTTCCTCGTCCAGCACTGGCTGGGCGCCGCGGGAATGCCGCGCCGGTACGCCGACTACGCCGACGAGTTCCAGGGGCTCAACGAGGTCTCCAGCATCTTCTCGTTCGTCCTCGGCGCGTCCGTGCTGCCGTTCTTCTACAACGTGTACATCACGTGGAAGCGGGGCAAGCGCGTCGAGGTGGACGACCCGTGGGGTTACGGCGCCTCCCTGGAGTGGGCGACGTCGTGCCCGCCGCCGCGGCACAACTTCAACTCGATTCCGAGGATCCGTTCCGAGCGGCCGGCGTTCGACCTGCACCACCCGCATGTGGGCGCGAAGGGCGAACTGGCCGGGACGAAGGGAGAGTAGGCGATGCGCGTCCAGGCGTTCATGTTCTACGGTTCGGCGCTGTTCTTCCTCGCGACCGACATCGTGTACTGGCTCTGGTCGAAGGACTGGACGGGCACGACGGCGCTCGGCCTCGCTGTGGGTCTCGCCGGGCTCGTCGGGTTCTACGTCCACTTCACGGTCCGGCGCCTGGAGGCCGCCAACGGCGGCCCCCTGTACGAGGACGACCCCGAGGGGGAGATCGCGGACGCGGCCGGTGAGCTGGGCTTCTTCAGCCCGCACAGCTGGTGGCCGCTGTACCTCGGGCTGTCGGCCGCGGCGGTCGCGCTCGGCGTCGTGTTCGGCTGGTGGCTGGTCATTCTCGGTGTCGCCGCGGCACTGCTTTCGACCATTGGTCTGGTCTTCGAGTACTACCGGGGTCATTTCGCCCATTGACCGGTAAAAGAACCCCATCAAGGGCCGGTGTCCGATTTTTTCGGGTACCGGCCCTTTCGCATAACTGGGCGCCGTTCCAGCGATGGGGCTGGGGGGACGCGGACCGATCGCCCAGTTGGACGACCGGGGGACCACATGCGGGTGGGGGGCTCAGGATCGGGTGACCGGAGACGGCGGACGGCGGCGCTGATCGTCGGCGCCGGGATGGTGGCGGGCGCCGGGGCGTGCTCGGGGGGCGACGAACCGGACGGCGCGGACGCCGTGCGGTTGACGGTGTCGCCGGTGGGCGGCGGGGGCGCGTTCAGACCGGACGTCCCCATCGCCGTCCAGGCCGACCGCGGCACCATCGAGAACGTGACGGTGTCGGCCGCGGGCGGGGCGGTCGACGGCGAACTCAACGCCGACCGGACACGGTGGCGGTCACGGTGGACGCTCACTCCGGGCCAGACGTACACGGTCGGCGCCACGGCGGTCGGCGCGGACGGCAGAACCCGGACGGTCGGCAGTCGCTTCACCACCGCCCAGGTCACGAAGACCAACAAGATGACGGTCGAGGCGCCGTACAACAAGGAGACCGTCGGCGTCGGCATGCCCATCATCATGCGGTTCGACCAGGCCGTGCAGGACAGGCGGGCGGTCGAGCAGGCGCTGGAGGTGCGCTCCGACAAGACCGTCGAAGGGGCCTGGCACTGGTTCGACGACAAAGAGGTCGTGTTCCGGACCAGGAAGTACTGGCCCGCGCACACCAAGGTGACGTTGCGGGCGCACCTCAGCGGAGTGCGCACCGGCGGGGACGTGTACGGCGGCAGGAACTACGCCCTCGACTTCAGAATCGGTGACTCGCACATCTCCACCGCGGGGGAGGACACCCACAAGATGGTGGTGAGGGTCAACGGGAAGAAGGTCCGGACGATCCCGACCAGCATGGGCAAGGGCGGGGTCCGGAAGTTCACCACGACCAACGGCGTCCACCTGACGATGGAGAAGGAGGACCCGACCGTCATGACGTCGGACTGGATGGGGGTCAGCCCCGGCAGTCCCGGCGGCTACAGCCTCACCGTGTACAAGTCGGTGCGGATCTCCGAGAGCGGCGAGTACGTCCACAGCGCGCCGTGGTCGGTCGGCAGTCAGGGCAGGCGGAACGTCAGCCACGGCTGCATCAACATCAGCCCGTCCAACGCGAAGTGGTTCTACGGCCTGGCCCAGCGCGGCGACGTGGTGACGGTGACCGGCTCGAACCGGGAGCTCGAACCGGACAACGGCTGGGGCTACTGGCAGCTGAAGTGGAACGACTGGGTCAAGGGCAGCGCGCTGAAGCGGCCGGTGACGACCGCTCCGCACGCGGACGCGGCGACGCTGTCCGCGCAGCGGCAGGGCGTGCAGCGGCCGGACGAGGAACGCGCGGAGGGCAATTGACCGTCCGTCCGGCGCCGGGTCGCGGCGGTCAGCGCAACGGCGGCGGCTGCGGGACGTGGTGCAGCCGAGCCCAGGTGCGGGCCATGGCGATCCGGTCCGGGCCCGAGGGGTGCGTCAGCCACAGCACGTACTCCAGCGCGTCGGGTCGCAGGTCGGAGATGTTGCGCACCGACAGCTCGTGCTGCATCGACACGAACGTCGCGGGGTCGCGGGTGAGGTTCAGGGCGTGCGCGTCGGCGCGTGCCTCGATGCGGCGGCTGACGAGGTTCTGGACGGGCGCGCCGATCTGTGTCCCCGCAGCCACCAGCGCGAGGACGAGCGCGATGGACCGGGGATCCGCGGCACCGCCCCCGCGGTCGTCCGGGGCGCGTCCCGGCGGGCCGGTGGGAGCGACCCCGGCGCGGCGCAGGAGCCGCGGAGAGGTCATCAGGAGGTACAGCAGGCACATGGCCCCGGCGATGCCGAGCGCGCCCACCAGCGTGCCGTACAGGACGTCGTCGCGTTTGGCGTGGCCGAGTTCGTGCGCGACGATCGACTCGACGCGGGCGGGCGGCGACTCCAGCAACGTGTCGTACAGGACGATGCGGCGCGTGGAGCCGAACCCGGACACGTAGGCGTTCAGCGACGTCGTCCTGCGGGACGCGTCCGCGACGAGCACGTCCTCGACGGGGACTCCGTCCCGCCGGGCCATGTCGAGCAGGTCGCTGCGCAGTTGCCCCCGCGGCAGCGAGTGGAACTTGTTGAACACCGGCTCGACGGCGATCGGGTAGACGAACGACACCAGCACGACGAGGAGGAACCCGCCCGCGGCGGCTCCCGTCCACCAGTAGCGCGGGAAGCGGTGCGCCACCCAGTACAGGAGCAGCAGGGCGATCGTGGAGATGACCCAGGCGACGCCGAGGGACTTGACCTGGTCCAGCAGCCACGACGGCCACGTCTGCGTCGACAGCCCGTACCGGCGCAGCACCGACTCCCTCCAGGCGTCGAACGGGAGCCCCGCGACGCGCAGGAGCGCCGCCAGGGCGGCGGACGCGACGATGACCCGGAGGAGACGGTGGCCGGTGCGGGCGGTGACCCGTCCGATGAGCCGCGCGCCGAGCGGCGTCAGCCCCAGCACGAGGATCAGCGCCAGGCCGACGACGAGGCCCGTGTAGGCCGGGGGGCTGATGGCCGAGTCGAACGCCTTCGACCGGGCGAGTTCGGCGGGGGAGAAGTCGAGCGCCGGGTCGGGCCGCACGCGTCCGCCGGGGACGTTGCCGGGCAGCGGGTTCCACGGCGTGGTCAGGGCGAGGACGGCCGCGACGGCCGCGAACAGCGCCGCGGCGGCGACGGCGGCGGCCGCACGCGGTCTCCGCATACCGCCCGCGTCGTCCGCCTCCCCCTCGCTCATGACAACTCCTTCTTCAGATAGTCGCGCCACGACGCGGTGAACCTGTCCCGGCGGAGGCCCAGCACGTCGCGCAGCGCGGTCTCCTCCGGGACGCGCCCGGCGGTCCGGTAGAGCCGCACGAGCGTCGCCTCACCGTACCGGGCCGCGATCATCCGGCAGGCGAGCCAGGCCTCCTGGTAGGCCTGGGACAGGCGCGGGGAGCCGCCGGAGAACGCCGCCGGCGCGGGCAGCGCGGACGGGATCCGGCCCGCCGCCACCTCGCGCCGCAGTTCCCCGGCCGCCGTCCGGACGCCGACCTTCGCGTCCCGGTAGCCGACGTAGTCGGCGAAGCCCTCGATGAGCCACAGCGGGGTCGTGCGGTCGCGGGCGCCGCCGGTGGCGACATGGGTCAGCTCGTGGGTGAGCACCACGTCGCGGCCGAGGTCGTTGAGGCGGCCGAAGGTGCCGGGGGAGATGATGACGCGGTCCTCGCCCCGCCGCCCGCCCGGCCGGCCGTTTCCGGCGGACGGAACGACGGTCGCCAGCGCGGCGATCTCGGCGAGGCGCTGCCCGGGTCCGGCCAGCGCGGCCGCGAGCGAGGCGTCGGCGGGCACGAGCGCGACGGCCCGCCGTGCCCAGCCCTTCCCGACGACCTCGCTGACGACGGGCACGGCCGCGTCGAGGCGGTCCGCGATCTCGTCGAGGCCGGTGGCGTCCCCGACGGCGAGGCACGCGCGGCCGTGGACGACCGTGAGCGGCCCGCCGTCCCAGATCTCCGCGTCGTCGTCGAACCCGTGCGGTGAGCCGTCGCCGACGATCCTCCATCTGCCGGAGCGCGGGGCCAGCGTGAGGTAGCGGGTGCGGGCCACGTCGCCGCGGTCGAAGCCGCGCAACCTGTAGCGCACCTCGACGCGGACGACCGCGACGCCCCTGTCGTCCACGCGCCGCGCGGTGACGGCGTGTTCCCTCCAGCCGCCCAGCGGAAGTCTGCGGAGGTTGCCGTAGAGGCGGGACTGCGCGTCCCGGAACGCGGCGGGCGCGGAGCCGACCGTCGCGAGGAACGCCGCGCGGTCGCCGCTGACGACGGCACGCGCCCGGTCGGCGAAGATGGTGGCGGCGTCGTCCGGGCGGAACGCGTCGACGTCCGGGCGCTCGTGCGCCCGGGGCGTTCCGCCGTCGCCGGGACGGGTGCCGACGAGCACCGCGCCGCCCGCGAGCAGCGCCGCGGCCCCGCCCGCGCCGAGGGCGAGTGCCCGGCGCCGCGTGACCGGGCCGTCCACCATGCGCGCGATCCTATTCAGCAGGCGACCGGCGGGACGTCACGCACCGGCGCGAGGTGGGAAAAGAACGGGCGTGGTCGCGCGTGTGCGACCACGCCCAGGTAACGCTGCGGGTTCACTCCTGTTCTCCCTGGACGCCTACCGGGTTAGCTGACGGGTTCGGGCGAGGAAGTGGCCCTACGGCGGGCTCTCACCGGTTGTCCGGGAGAGACTCACCGATTCACCCCGGGCGCCGGACGCCGTCCAGGAACGTTCCCTGGACTTCCGGCGGTTCTGGGTCCCCGGTTCCGCGCTGGGGCGGATTCGGCGCTGCCGCTGCGATCCTGGCGGGCGAGATGGGGCCCGTGCGCGGAACCTGTCTCCCGCGTGCGAACGAGCGGCGCCTGATGTTGTGTGCGGACGGCGGCCCGTTACGGGGGACCGTCCGGTGCCTGGCCCGGGAAACCGCCGTGGCAGCGCTCTCAGCGCCATGCCCGCTGGGCGTGCGCACGGTGGCCGGGTCGGCCGGGGGGAGGCGGCACGTGGCTCGGGCCGCCGGGTACGCGACGAACGGATGCGCCGCGTGGGGCCGCGGCGCCTGGTGGGCGTCGCGTGGTCCCGGCGCCTGGAGGGCGCCGTGAGGTGAACAAGGTACCAAAGCCCCAAGCGAAGGCAAACCCCTACAAAACTAACAACGGACCAGGTCAAAGCCTGGTCCGTTGCCGGAAGCGTTCGTCCGGCCGGTGGGCGGCGGACGGGAGAGGCGTCGTCAGGGACGCCCCGCGCCGTAGTAGTTGCTCTGGTAGTAGCTCGAGTTGATGCTCACGATCTGCACGTTCTTGCCCGTGCTGGGAGCGTGGATCATGTTGCCGTCGCCCACGTACATGCCGACGTGGCCGAGGCCGCGGAAGAACACCAGGTCGCCGGGCTGGAGGTCGCTCTTGTTCACCCGCTTGGTGGCGTCGTACTGGCTGTAGGTGGTGCGCGTGATGTTGACGCCCGCCGCCGCCCACGCCTGCATCATCAGGCCGGAGCAGTCCCAGGAGCCGGGGCCCGCCGAGCCGTACTGGTACGGCTCGCCGAGCTGCGCGTGGGCGAAGTCGAGCGCCTTGCGGGCGGAGCCGCTGGCCGGGCCGTTGTAGCTGCCGCCGGTGCGACCACCGCTTCCACCGGAGGAGGACGAACCGCCGCCGAGCCGCCTGACCAGCGCCTCCTGCTTCTTGACCCGCTTGTCGAGCTCCACCTTCTGCTTCTTCAGCTCATCGGTCTTGGCCTTCACCTCTTCGTAGGCGGCCTTGGCGACGGCCTGCTCGCGGCGCAGCCGCTGCGCGGTGACGAGGAACTGGGTGAGCTGCGAGCTGCGCTCCTTCGACAGGTGCGAGAACACCGCGGCCTGGTCGAGGATCGCCTGCGGGTCCTTGCTGCCGACGAAGCCGGTCACGTCCGTCGACTCGCCGTTCTTGTAGGCGTCGGCGGCCATCTGGGCGATCCTGGTGCGCTGCTGCTCGAAGGTCGTCTCTTCGTTCTTGCTCGACGCCGTCGCGGCGTCGAGCTTCTTCTTGGCGATCTTGAGCTTCTCGCGGTTCTGGTTGAACTGCTCGACCTTCTGGTCCATCTCCTCGTTGAGCTTCTCGAGCTTCTTCTCGGCCTCCGCCTTGCTCGGCCTGGGCTCGGCCTGCGCCGCCAGGGGGGAGCCGAGGGAGATCGCCACCGTCAAGGAGGTCACGGCCGCCAGGCGACGGGAGACGCCTCTGCTCGCCGAGCCGCCTCTCCGGTCGCGCCGCTGCGCTGGTGCCCCGATGAGATCTTTGGCCACGGTCGGTCTCGCCCCTCTCGTCCACGACGTCAGCGGACGACACTAGCGAGGGTCCACACCCGTCACAACCGATTCGTCGCTCTTTGATCGACATAAACGGTCGATGTCCACTTACCGTGAGGGCAAGATCACTGAACGCGCGACCTGCCTTATCGGAGCGTTAGCGCGGCCTTAACACCCTTGCCGACACCCCTGCCGACGTTCTCGCCGCACGCCCGTGCCGTCGTGCGCCCGCGCTAGGACCTGCCGAGCCGTCGCAGCAGCAAGGTCGACGGGCACGGCCGGGCGCTGGCGCGGCGCGCCGCGTCCGCGACCTCCCGGTCGGACGACACCACCACCACCGCGCGGCCCGGCGGTTCCGCCCGCACCAGGTCGCCGATCAGTTCGTCCGCGGTCTGACCCGGGCGGCTGAACAGCACCCGGACGCCGCGCGGCGCCGCTATCGCCACCGGCGCGTCCAGTTCCGCGCCGTCGAACACGCACGTCACCTCGGCGCGCGTCTGCGCGGCCAGCCCGCCGAGCCCCGACAGCAGCCGGCTGCGCTGGTCGGCCAGCGGCAGGTCGCCGTACCCGGTCTTGGTGACGTTGTAGCCGTCCACGATGAGATGGACGCGCGGCAACGTCAGCAGCCGGTCGAGCAGTTGCGGGTCGCTGTCGGACAGCGCCCGCCCCGGCAGGGCCCGGTGCGCCAGCCGGTCCGGCTCCAGGGCGCCGACCGCGTCCGCGGGACGCTCGATGGTGGACGGCAGCGCCAGCTCACGGCGGACGCCCTGCGCGGCGTCCACGAGCGTGTCGAGCAGCATCCGCAGCCGGACGTCCTCGACGTTGCGCCCCTCGCGGGCGGCGCGCTTGGCGGCCTCGGCGGCGGCCTCGGCCTGGCCGGCGCGGGCGCGCAGCCTGCGCAGCTCCTTCTCGGCCGCGGCCGTCGACTCGCGGGCGGCGGCGAGCGTGCGCTCGGCCTCGGCCTCGACCGCGCCGGCGCGCTCCTCGGCGGCCCGGTACCGCACGCGCGCCTCGTGCAGCTTGCGGCGCAGGTCCGACACCTCCGCCTTGCTGTCGCGCAGCTCGGCGCGCAGCCGCTCCACCTCGGTGGCGCGGGCGGTGCGGGCGGCGGCCAGCTCCTCCTTCAGCGCGGCCACGCGGCGTTCGGCGGCCTCCTCCTCCGAGGCGGTGGCGGAGCGTTCCAGCTCGGCTCGGGCGGCCTCGACGAGTCGCGTCCAGCCGGTGGGACGCAGCAGGTAGGCGAGGACCGCCACCCGCACCGGGTCGGCGGCCGGCGGCACGTGCCCGCCCTCGACGGCCTCCACCAGGTCGCCCTGCTTCTCCCGGAGCGGCTCGGCGACCCGCCGCCGGAAGCCGGAGTCCTTCTCCAGCGCCGCCGCGATGTGCTGCCCGGCGAGCTTGGCGCGCTTGCGCCGCTCGAACCGCGCGAACCGGCGCAGCGGCGCGGGCACGTCGTCGACCGGCAGCCCCCCGATCAGCTCGGCGGCGACCTCCACCACCGCCTGGCGCACGGCCTCCGGCAGAGGCCGGTTCAGGGTTTCCGCGGGATCCGTGTCCGCGGTCTCCCTCGCCGCGGGTCCTCTTTCCGCGGGTTCCTCGGTGCCGGGGGTCGCTTCGGGGCCGCTGTCGATGATCCCGCTCCTTCCGGGCTTCGCCCGCCGGTGGGCTGTGTCTTCCCGTGCCGTTCACGCCTTAACCAGGGCGAACGTGCCATCGGACGGTTGGTGCCCGGCCTTGCCATACCGTCCCCACGGCCCCCGTCCGGCGGGACGGGCCGGCGCACCCCAACCCTAGCGGGCCGGGCTTCTGTCGGTGGGGTCCTCTACGGTCCAGCTCATGACGGCTGCGCACGGTGTCCAGGGAGCCGGTGTCCAGGGGGCCGGTGTTCAGGGAACCCTGGACGACCTCGGCACGCCACTGTCCGAGGTGACCTTCGTGGTGGTCGACCTGGAGACCACGGGCGGGTCGGCCGCCGACTCCGCCATCACCGAGATCGGCGCGGTGAAGGTCCGCGGGGGAGAGGAGCTCGGCGAGCTCGGCACGCTGGTCGACCCCGGCGGGCCCGTCCCGCCGTTCATCACCGCCCTGACCGGCATCACCACGGCGATGGTGACGGCGGCGCCGAAGATCGAGTCGGTGCTGCCCGCGTTCCTGGAGTTCGCCCGCGGCTGCGTGCTCGTCGCGCACAACGCCTCGTTCGACATCGGGTTCCTCAAGGCCGCGTGCGCCGCCAACGGCTACGCCTGGCCCGCGTTCCCCGTCGTCGACACCGTCGACCTGGCGCGGCGCGTCCTGTCCAAGGACGAGGTCCCCAACTGCAAGCTCGGCACGCTCGCCCGCTTCTTCCGCACGTCCAACGAGCCCACGCACCGCGCCCTCGCCGACGCCCGCGCCACCGTCGAGGTGCTGCACGGCCTGATCGAGCGGCTCGGCTCGTTCGGCGTGACGTCGCTGGAGGAGATGCGCGGCTTCGCCAAGGCCCCGACGCCCGAGCAGCGCCGCAAACGGCACCTCGCCGACGACGTCCCGAACGCGCCCGGCGTCTACCTGTTCGAGGACGGCTCCGGCGAGGTCCTGTACGTCGGCAAGAGCGGCGACCTGCGCACCCGCGTCCGCAGCTACTTCACCGGCTCGGAGACCCGGTGGCGGGTCCGGGAGATGGTCGGGCTCGCCGAGAGCATCCGGACGATCGTGTGCGCCACGGGGCTGGAGGCCGAGGTCCGCGAGCTGCGCCTCATCGCCGAGCACAAACCGCGCTACAACCGCCGGTCCAAGTTCCCCGAGCGCGCGATCTGGCTGAAGCTGACCGTGGAGCCGTTCCCGCGGCTGTCGATCGTCCGGGAGTGCCGCGCCGACGGCGCCCGCTACCTCGGGCCGATCTCGTCCCGCGGGCAGGCGGAGGAGGCGCGCGCCGCGCTGCACGAGGCCGTACCGCTGCGGCAGTGCACCCAGCGGCTCACACCGCGGCTGATCGAACGCGGCAGGACGCGCGTGTGCGCGCTCGCCGACATCGGGCGCTGCGGCGCGCCCTGCGTCGGCCGCGAGTCCGCCGACGCCTACGCCGTCCACGTCGACACCGCCCGCTCGATCATGGAGGGGGACGTGCGGCCGGTCGTGGCCGCCGCGCGGGTCCGCATCGACCGGCTCGCGTCCGAGCTGCGCTACGAGGAGGCCGCCGCGCAGCGCGACCGGCTGGCGGCGTTCGTCCGCGCCGCGGCGCGCGGGCAGCGTCTCGCCGGGCTGGCCGGGCTGCCGGAACTCGTCGCGGCCCGGCCCGGGTTCGACGGCGGCTGGGAGCTGTCGGTGGTGCGCTACGGGCGGCTCGCCGCCGCGGGGACCGTGCCACCCGGCGCCCACCCCCGCCCCTACGTCGACGCGCTCGTCGCGACCGCCGAGACGGTCTTCCCGCCGTCGGGCGAGGCGCCCGGCGGCGTCGCGCTCGGCGCGCCGCCCTCCGCGGGCGCCACGGCGGAGGAGATGGAGTGCGTCCTGCGCTGGCTCGACCTGCCCGGGGTCCGCCTCGTCGAACTGGACGGCGCCTGGACGTGCCCCGCGCACGGCGCCGAAGGGCTGCGGCAGTGGATCGACCGCGCCTACGAGACGGCGTACGGGCCGCCCCGTCCGCGCGACGGCCGCCCACTAAGGTGACGGGGTGGCCCTGCCCCTCTACGACAGCCAGCCGGCCCGGCGCGTCCCATGGGTCACCTACCTGCTGGTCGCCGCCAACGTGGTGGTGTTCCTGCTCACGCCGATGTCGAACTTCGCCACCTGGTACGGCGAGGACCGGGTCCGCGAGTGCCGGGCCGCGCACTTCGCCTACGAGTACGGCGCCGTCCCCAAGGAACTGACGACCGGCGACCAGCGGCCCCTCCCGGTCGACATCGTCGACGACTGCGGGCCCGCGACCTTCGGCAAGGCGCCGTGGACGTCCGCGTTCACCTCGATGTTCCTGCATTCCGGCGCGCTGCACCTGCTGGGCAACCTGGTCGCGCTGTTCGTCGTCGGCATGGGCGTCGAGGACCGGCTCGGACGATGGCGCTACCTGTTCGGCTACCTGCTGTTCGGGCTCGCGGCCGTCTACGGGTTCGCCTGGACGTCGCCCGACTCCACCGTCCCGCTCGTCGGGGCGTCCGGCGCCATCGCCGGGGTGATGGGCGCGTACGTGATCCTCAACCCGCGCGGCCGGATCGTCAGCTACGTCCCGCCGATCATCGTGGTGCGGCTTCCGGTGTGGGTGGTGCTCGGGTACTGGTTCGTCCTCCAGTGGCTGTCGCTCGGCGACGCCGAGAGCAACGTGGCCTACACCGCGCACATCTACGGTTTCGTCGCCGGCGTGGTCCTCGCCCTGCTCGCCCGCCGGGCGGGTCCGGCCCGGCGCCTGGCGGCCCTGAGCCGCGGGTGATCCACGGCCTCCCGGTAGGGTCGGACCGTCCGTGATCTCAGGGGAGGGTGAAATGGTCACTGCGATCGTGTTCGTCAAGGCCGACGTGGCGCGCATCCACGAGGTGGCCGAGACGATCGCGGCCGTGGACGGCGTCAGCGAGGTCTACTCCATCACCGGCGACCACGACCTCATGGCGATGGTCCGGGTGCGGCGGCACGAGGAACTGAACGACGTCATCCCGGGTCGGATCAACAAGGTCCCCGGCGTCGTCGGCACCGAGACGCACATCGCGTTCCGCACCTACTCACAGCACGACCTGGAACAGGCCTTCGCCCTAGGTCTCCCAGACGCCGACTGACGAACCGACCTCAGCCCGTCACCGCAACCCCGCAACAACCCCGAGGTCTGCGATCGCGTCCGAAGGCGGGTTTCGAGCTTGCGAGAAACCTGATCGCGCAGCGAGCCGCCAGGCGAGTCGGAGTCGATGCCAGCGATCGCACCGCAGTTCACGACGATGGAGGCCCACCAGGGCCGAAGGAGGAGTGCGCTGCTTGGAAACTCTGCGACGTCTCGATCCACCGGTCGAGGAGGGCGGTCGCCTCACCGGAGTCGACGGCGGCCGCGGCGCGGTCGTAGGCGGCGCGGAGCGTCGCGGTGAGGGCGTCCGGGGCGGGCGCGCCCTCGTAGGCGGCGATGAGCGCGGCGGCGTTCAGCAGCACCATGTCGCGGACGGGGCCGGGCCGCCCGGCGAACGTCTCGCGCGCCACCCGGCCGTTGAACGCGGCGTCGGCGCCGCGCAGGTCGTCCGGCCGCGCGGGCGGGATGCCGAGGTCGGACGGGTCGAACGTCGTCTCCGTCGCCGTCCCGTCGCGCACGACCCACACCGTCGAGGTGCCCGTCGTGGTGAGCTCGTCGAGGCCGTCGTCGCCGCGGAACACCAGGGACGAGCAGCCGCGCGCCGCGAACACGCCCGCGACGACGCCCGCCATCCGCGGGTGGAACACCCCGACCGCCTGGAACTTGGGGCGCGCCGGGTTGGTCAGCGGGCCGAGGAAGTTGAAGACCGTGGGGGTGCCGAGTTCGCCGCGGGTCCGCGCGGCGTGCTTGAGCGCCGGGTGGTAGAGCGGCGCGAAGCAGAAGGTGATGCCGATCTCCTCGGCGACCCGGGCGGTGGCCTCGGGGGGCAGGTCGATGGCGACGCCGAGATGCTCCAGCAGGTCGGCGGCGCCGCAGGACGACGACGCGGCGCGGTTGCCGTGCTTGACGACCCGGACGCCCGCCGCCGCGGCGACGACCGCGGCCATCGTGGACACGTTGACCGTGTGCGCCCGGTCGCCGCCCGTCCCGACGAGGTCGGCGATGGGTCCGGGCACGTGGATCGGCTTGGCGTTGTCCATCATGCCCTCGGCGAGGCCGGTGACCTCCTCGACCGTCTCGCCCTTGGCGCGCAGCGCGACCGCGAAGCCCGCGATCTGCACGTCGGTGGCCTCCCCGGCCATGATGCTGTTCATGGCCCAGGAGGTCTCCTCGCTGGTCAGCGAGTCGCCCGCGAGGAGGGCGTTGAGCAGTGCGGGCCAGGTGGTGCGCGCGTCCATGTCCACTACCGAGGGTCGGAGGGGTCGGGGCTACAGGGCCGGGAGGCGGTTCTCGAGGCGGTGGCGCATCAGACCGGCGACCGCGTTCGCGACGGCCATCGGGTCGAGGGGCAGGCTCACCACGGCGTCGGCGCGCGACCAGGTCGCGAGCCAGCCGTCGTCGCGGCGGCCGATGACCGCCAGGACCGGCGGGCAGTCGTAGACCTCGTCCTTGGCCTGGCGGCACACGCCGAGCCCGCCCGCGGGCTGCGCCTCGCCGTCCACCACCAGCACGTCGATGTCGCCCTCGTCGAGCCGGGCCACGACGGCGGGCTGGGTCGCGATCTCCACGAACTCGACCTTCGGAAGGTCGGCGGCCGGACGGCGCCCGACCGCCATCCGGATCTGGGCGCGGGTGTTCGCGTCGTCGCTGTAGACGAGGACCTTCATCGGTCGCTCCGGGACGGTGCTCATGGACGTGAAGGGTACCCGGTCGGGGCCGCGCGGGACACGCGCGGGAACCCTTGGAGGGGGGTCATGCGTCACTCACTGGATAGGGGCGCAATAATGCTGCCCGTGACAGCATCCGCGATTGAAACAACACCTCACGCACGGGCGAACCGTCCCAATCTGGTCAGCGTGGGGACGATCGTCTGGCTGTCGTCCGAGCTGATGTTCTTCGCGGCGCTGTTCGCGATGTTCTTCACGATCCGCTCCGTGACGATCGGCCAGTCCGGTGAAGAGGCGTGGCCGGGCGCCCCGCTGGACCTGCCGCTGTCGTCGGTCAACACGACCATCCTGGTGCTGTCCTCGGTGACCTGCCAGATGGGCGTGTTCAAGGCGGAGGCGGGCAAGGTGGGCCGGGACGGCGGCCTCTTGAACTTCCGGCGTTGGGGCCTGCGCGAGTGGTACGTCCTGTCGTTCCTCATGGGCGCGTACTTCGTCGCGGGCCAGGCGTACGAGTACTACAACCTGGTCACGAAGGACGGCCTCACCTTCTCGTCCTCGGCCTACGGTTCGATCTTCTATCTGGCGACCGGTTTCCACGGCCTGCACGTCGTCGGCGGCCTCATCGCCTTCCTGTTCATCCTCGGGCGCACCTACGCCGCGAAACGGTGGACGCACGAGCAGGCGACGAGCGCGATCGTCGTGTCCTACTACTGGCACTTCGTCGACGTGGTGTGGATCGGCCTGTTCTCGGCCGTCTATCTGCTCGACCTGTGACCACCGCCAGACGACCCTGACCGACCACCAGACATGACCCGAACGGGGATTTCCGTGAAAAGGATCACCGCATGGCGACGGCGCCCGTGGGCGGGCTACGCCGTCGTGCTGGCGGCCCTGGCGGCGATCGGCGTGATCTACGCCGGGTTCTCGCCGCAGTCTGACCGCGCCGAGGCGACGAGCAGCGCCCAGGCCGCGCAGGACCTGAAGAACGGCCAGCAGCTGTTCAACAAGAACTGCGCGAGCTGCCACGGCCAGAACGCCGAGGGCACCAAGGACGCCGACGGCAAGCCGATCGCGCCGAGCCTCATCGGTGTCGGCGCCGCGTCGGTCGACTTCCAGGTCAGCACGGGCCGCATGCCCGCGGCCAACCCCGGCGCGCAGATTCCGCGCAAGGAGCCGATCCCTCCGTTCGACACCTCGATCAAGACCGACTACGAGGAGCACGAGGAGCGGGAGGCGGCCGAGAAGCAGAAGGCGCGGGCCGAGAAGAACCTGCGCGACCTGAACGCCTTCATCCAGTCGCTGGGCGGCGGCCCCGAGGTCCCGCCCGCGTCCGCCGTCGACCCGGAGAAGGGCGACGTCGCGCTCGGCGGCAAGCTCTTCCGCACCAACTGCGCCCAGTGCCACAGCTTCACCGGCCAGGGCGGGGCGCTGACGGGCGGCAAGTACGCGCCGCCGCTGAGCGGCGACGACGTCACGCCCACCCAGATGTACGAGGCCATGCTGACCGGCCCGCAGGCGATGCCGGTGTTCAACGACACCACGCTGACGCCGAAGGAGAAGCAGGCGATCATCGCCTACCTGGTGCAGACGCGCGAGGAGCCCAACCCGGGTGGTAACGGGCTCGGCCGCATCGGCCCGGTGAGCGAGGGCCTGGCCGGTTGGCTGATCGGAATCGGCCTGCTCGTGCTGGCGGCCATGTGGATCACCGCGAAGAAGCCGAAGAAGCTGAAGAAGTCATGAGCGACGACAACAAGGACACCGCGGGCGGCCAGGAACCCCGCGAGGAGGACGCCCGCGAGGGCGGCGCCCGGCGCGAGCGGATCGTCGGCACGCCGTCCCCCGCGAAGGAGAAGGCCCTGCTCGCCGAGGACGACATCTCGGCGCCCGCCGGGGTGGGCGAGCAGCTCGACGAGGCGTCGATGAAGCGGGCGGAGCGGGTCGTCGCGACCCTGTTCCTGGTGGCGTTCGCGTCCAGCGTGACGTTCATCGCCTACTTCATCGGGTGGAGCGGCCGGGACGGCGGCATGCACGGCGTGCTGCGCGCCCGCGAGTCCAACTTCTGGCTCGGCGGGACGATGGCGCTGTCGTTCCTGGCGCTGGCCGCCGGTGTGACGATCTGGGTGCGCCGGTTGATGACCAGCAAGCCGATCGTCCAGGAGCGGCACGAGCTGGTGTCCGACGAGGAGTCCAGGGCCGCCTTCGCCCGCGACTTCATGGAGGGCGCCGAGGACAGCGGCATCACCAAGCGGCCGCTGCTGCGCCGCACTCTGCTGCTGGCCGCCGCGCCGCTCGGCCTGGCGCCGCTGGTGCTGCTGCGCGACCTCGGCCCGCTGCCGGAGAAGCGGCTCCGCCACACCTACTGGGGCGAGGCCGTGCGGCGGGCGCAGCAGGAGGGCAAGAAGGGCGTCCGCCTGGTCGTGGACGGCACCCACCGCCCGCTGCGGGTCAGCGACTTCGCCACCCCCGGCAGCATGATCACCGTGCTGCCGGAGGGCGTCGAGGAGCACGTGCCCGAGGACGAGGTGCTCACGCAGAACGCCAAGGCGGTCACCATCCTGATCAACGTCCCCGCGGACCAGTTCAAGCCCGCCAAGGGACGCGAGAACTGGCACGTCAACGGGATCGTGGCGTACTCCAAGGTGTGCACGCACGTCGGCTGCCCGGCCGCGCTGTACGAGCAGACCACGCACCACATCCTGTGCCCGTGCCACCAGTCCACCTTCGACGCCACCGACGCCGCGAAGGTGATCTTCGGTCCGGCGGCGCGGCCGCTGCCGCAGCTTCCGCTGTCGGTGGAGGACGGGTACATCATCGCGACCAGCGATTATCACGAGCCGGTCGGACCGAGCTTCTGGGAGCGCGGATGAGCGACACGACCGCACCGAAGGCGATCGAGGGCACGCTCGGCTTCATCGACGAGCGGCTCGGTTCCACGACCTTCTTCCGGCGCAACGTCAAGAAGGTCTTCCCGGACCACTGGTCGTTCATGCTGGGCGAGATCGCCCTGTACTCCTTCGTCATCCTGCTGCTGACCGGGACGTTCCTGACGCTCTGGTTCCAGCCGAGCATGAAGGAGGTCGTGTACGATGGCTCGTACACGAAGCTCCAGGGCGTGAAGATGTCCGAGGCCTACGCCTCGACGCTGCACATCAGCTTCGACGTGCGCGGCGGTCTGCTGATGAGGCAGATCCACCACTGGGCCGCGATCCTGTTCATGGCGTCGATCCTGGCGCACATGCTGCGGGTGTTCTTCACCGGCGCGTACCGCAAGCCGCGCGAGCTGAACTGGCTCATCGGCATCAACATGTTCATGATCGGCATGCTGGAGGGCCTGTTCGGGTACTCGCTGCCCGACGACCTGCTGTCCGGCACCGGTCTGCGGATCACCCAGGGCGTCCTGGAGTCGATCCCGCTGGTCGGCACCTACGGGTACATGTTCCTGTTCGGCGGTGAGTTCCCCGGCCAGGACATCATCCCGCGCCTCTACGTGCTGCACATCCTGCTGATACCGGGTCTGATCCTCGGATTGGTCACCGCCCACATGATGATCATGTGGCATCAGAAGCACACGGCGATGCCGGTCAAGAACCAGTCCGAGAAGCAGGTGTACGGCTACCCGTTCTACCCGGTGTTCATGGCCAAGACGGGCGCGTACTTCCTGTTCACCTTCGGGGTCACGGCGCTGCTCGGAGCGTTCGCGCAGATCAACCCGATCTGGTTGTTCGGCCCGTACGATCCCGGCGCGATCTCGTCCGGTTCCCAACCGGACTGGTACATGGGCGTCCTGGAAGGCGCCCTGCGGATCATGCCGGGCTGGGAGATCAGCGCGTGGGGCCACACGGTCAGCTTCAACGTGCTGATCCCGGCGACGCTGCCGCTCGGCATCGTCTTCGGCGGCGCGATGGCCTGGCCGTTCATCGAGGCGTGGATCACCGGCGACAAACGCCAGCACCATGTCAACACCCGGCCCCGCAACGCCCCGGTCCGCACCGCGACCGGTATCGCCGCCGTGACGTTCTACGGGCTGCTGTGGCTCGCCGGCGCGAACGACGTCCTCGCCGAGCGGTTCCACGTGTCGCTGTTCGCCACGACGTGGTTCTTCCGTGTGACGGTCATCCTGGGTCCGATCGTGGCGTTCATCATCACGAAGCGGATCTGCCTGGGCCTCCAGCGCCGGGACGCCGACGTCATCGGCCACGGCGTGGAGAGCGGCGTCATCATGATGTCGCCGGAGGGCGGGTTCTCCGAGCGGCACGAGGCGCCGCGCGAGGAGGAGAAGATCGTCCTGCTGTCGAAGGAGAACGCCCGGCCGGAGGCGCCCGCGCGGGACGCCAGGGGCGTCCCCGCTCCCGGCGCCAAGGGCCCGATCGGGCATCTGCGGTCGCGGCTGAGCCGCGCGTGGACCTTCGACGACATCCCCGTCGAGGAGCACGGGCACGGCGAGCACGAGGCGATCGAGAGCGGATCGGACTCCCAGGTCAAGCACTGACCCGGAGACCCTCGGGGGCCCGGCGCCGTCACGACGGCGCCGGGCCCCTTCCTATGCTGGACGGACGACCGCTGGACCGACGATGAGGACCCTGTTCGTCACCAACGACTTCCCGCCCCGCCCGGGCGGCATCCAGGCGTTCGTCCACGGCCTCGCGGCGCGGCGCCCGCCCGGCGCGGTGGTCGTGTACGCCCCGGCGTGGAAGGGCGCGGCGGCGTTCGACGCGGAGCAGCCGTTCCCGGTCGTCCGGCACCCGGGCCCGCTGATGCTGCCCGAGCCGACCGTGCTGCGCCGGGCGGGGGACGTCCTGCGCGCGGAGGGCTGCGACTCGGTGGTGTTCGGGGCGGCGGCGCCGCTCGGCCTGCTGGCCCCGGCGCTGCGGCGGCGCGGCGCCGCGCGGCTCGTCGGGATCACGCACGGCCACGAGGCGGGCTGGGCGTCCCTGCCGGTCGCGCGGAACCTCCTCGGCCGTATCGGGGACGCGGTGGACGCGCTGACCTACCTCGGCGAGTACACCCGATCCCGGATGGCGGACGCGCTGTCCCCGGAGGCCGCGGCGCGCATGGCCCGCCTGGCGCCCGGCGTGGACGACAAGGTCTTCCGTCCCGGCGCGGGCGGCGCCGAGATCAGGGCCCGGCACGGCCTGTCGGACCGTCCGGTGGCGGTGTGCGTGTCCCGCCTGGTGCCGCGCAAGGGCCAGGACGCCCTGCTCCACGCGTGGCCGCGCGTCCTGCGCGCGGTCCCGGACGCGGCGCTCCTCATCGTCGGCGGCGGCCCCTATCTTCCCGCCCTGCGGCGCCTCGCCGTCTCCCTCGGCGTGGACGGGTCGGTCGTGTTCACCGGCGGCGTCCCGTGGGACGAGCTCCCCGCCCACTACGACGCGGGCGACGTGTTCGCGATGCCGTGCCGCACCCGCCGTCGCGGTCTGGACGTGGAGGGCCTCGGGATCGTCTACCTGGAGGCGTCGGCCACCGGCCTTCCCGTCGTGGCCGGGGACTCCGGCGGCGCGCCCGACGCCGTCCTGCACGGGGAGACCGGGCTCGTCGTGCCGGGGCGTTCCGTTCCCCGGGTCGCCGAGGCCGTCACCGCCCTGCTCTCCGACCCTGACCTGGCCCGCCGAATGGGTGAGAAGGGGCGATTCTGGATCGAAGGCGAATGGCGCTGGGAGACCCAGTCGGCCCGCCTGGACACGCTTCTCACTTTTTGAAACACGGGCCGTCAGGTCAGAAGGATGACGGCATTCCCCAAATAGTAGTGATTGCCGCGTTCCATTTCATGTACGAACATCCGGACACTGAGATGATCATCATCGATGTCAGTCGGTAGGTGGAGGTGGACGGATGCGGTATCGGGGCGTGGCGGTGCTGGCCGGGCTGTTAGCGGTCGTCATGGTGGCGGGTCTCGTGGCGGGCTGGATGCTGCGTCCCGACAAGGACGCCGACACCGCCGAGCGGGTCACGGCCGGATACTTCGCGGCGTGGCGGAACGGGGACCTGGAGAAGATGCGCGGGTTCGTCACCGATCCGCCCGCGAGCTTCGCCGCGCAGCACAAGGCGCTGTCGGACGGGCTCGCGGTCACCACCATCGAGTTGAAGCCGGGTCCCGTCGTCCGGTCCGGGCCGGACGACGCCCGTGTTGACTATCTGGTGAGACGCAATCTCGCCGGGCAGGGGGATTGGTCGTTCACCTCGGAACTGCGGCTCGGACGGCGGGAGGGGCGGTGGCGTGTCCTGTGGTCGCCCGCGACGCTGTATCCGGGGCTGAGAGGCGACGGCCAGTGGGCGATGCGGCAGGTGAACGTCCCCGCCCTGTCCCTGACCGCGCGGGACGGGCGGCCGCTGCCGGACGACGGAACGCTCGCCCCCTATATCGCCGGCATCGCGTCCCGGCTCGACGCGGCCGAGGAGCAGACCGCCTGGGCGGTCGAACTTCGTGACGACGGCGGGCGACCGCAGCGGGTGAAGCTGTTCGGCGTCGAGAAGGGCCGAAAGATCGAGACGACGCTGGACCGGCGGGTCCAGGCGGCGGCGGAGAAGGCGCTGGAGTCCGCCCCGGAACGGGCAGCGATCGTGGCGGTCCGGTCGAAGAGCGGCGAGATCCTCGCCGTGGCGGACGGGCTCGGCGGACTCGGCGCCATCATCGGCCGCTACCCGCCCGGGTCGACGTTCAAGGTGGTGACGGCGGGCGCGCTGGTCGCGGACGGCTCCGGCGCCGGGACCGCGGCGGACTGCCCGGCCTCCGTGGTCACGGCGCAACGCACCATCCGCAACGACGAGGACCACGCGCTCGGCCGGACGACGCTGCGGGGCGCGTTCGCCGCGTCCTGCAACACGACGTTCGCGCGGCTCGCGGTCGAAGGGCTCGGCGCGGACAGGCTGGCGGCGAGCGCCCGCCGCTTCGGCTTCGGAGTGCCGATCACCCCCGGGGTGAACGCCGTGGACGGAAGTTTCCCCGAGCCGCGGAACGGCGCCGAACTGGCGGAGGCGGCGATCGGGCAGGGCCGGGTCGAGGCGAGCCCGCTGCTGATGGCGTCGGTCGCCGCGGCCGTGGCGGACGGGTCCTGGCGGTCGCCCCGGCTGCTGTCGCCGAAGCTGATCCGCGAGGGCGGGGGAGTGACGCCGGAGCCCCGCGGGGTGCCGGGGGCGGCGGCGCTCCGCACGATGATGACGGCGGTCGTCACCGGCGGCACCGCCGCCGGGGCCGGTCTTCCGAACGGCACGGCGGGCAAGACCGGCACCGCCGAACTCGGCGACGGCCGGTCGCACGCCTGGTTCATCGGCTACCGCGACGACATCGCGTTCTCGGTCTTCGTCGAGGCGGGCGGCTCGGGCCCGAAGGTGGCGGTGCCGCTGGCGGCCCGCTTCCTCCAGAAACCGCGCTGAACTCATCGCGCGGACGCGTGAACGCGTCACGCGGTTCGCGCGTACTGGAGGGGAGAACGGATCGACCGCGAGATGGGGATGGCACGTTTTTTCGCACCAACGCGCGTCTGAGTGACTCATGGGGCGTATGCTCCCCGGAGTGATCGAGCGGATCCGAATGGAGATCCGCTCGGGGAACGCGGTTGGAGCGAGCGGGCTCCCGTACCGCGGTACCCGATGTCTCAGCGGGACCGCCGCCGGGCGAGCAGCCTGACGGCACGGAGCCGACCGGCGTTCGCCGAGCCCTCCGTCTCCTCCACAGGAGAGGGCATGGCGCGACGCGATATGGGGCATGCGTCCCGGAACGATACGCATGCCGAACGGTGGGCCGAGACGCCCCCGCGCCCCTCGTCGAGACCCGAGCCCCGGCAGGGGCCCAGGTCCGAGGAGCCGCAGTGGCCCGAGGGGTCCTGGTGGTCGGAGCAGCCGGACTGGTTCGAGCGCGGACGGCGATCGTCCCGCCGCGGGCCGAGCCGGCGCGAGACGAAACGGCGCGAGAAGGCCGAGGCGGAACGGTCCCGCGGGCGTGCTGGGCGACCGCGACCCCGTCCACGGCGGGACGACGGTTCGCGGCGGAACGACGCGTGGGACGAACGGCGGTACGACGCGCGCACCGACCGGTTCGGTGCGCGCAACCGGCCCCCCGAGACCCCGACACGGCCACCGGACCCACTGGGCGGACCGCCGCGGGACAGCGGTGACCGGTTCGACGCCCGGACCGAACGGCTCGGCGCCATGCCCGAGCGGAACGACGCGCGGATGGGCGGACCCGCCCCGCGCCGAGACCGTTCCCGCGAGACCCCGCCGCGCCGGGCCGGGTCCCGGCGCGGCGAACGTACCGCCGGGCCCGAGCGGTCACGTCCGCGGCGACGCGCGGAGCGTCAGGCACGGCACGGCGTCCCGCCGAGGCCGGGGCCGAAGGCGCGGCCGCGGCGCGGCCGGGGGCCGAGCGACCGGCTCGGCATCGGCGCGATCGTGCTGTCCACCGCCGTCGGCCTCTCCCTGCTCGGCATCGCCGAGCGGGCCCTGCTGGAAGGCGGACCCATCGGCGGGCCGTCGGGCCCCATCGGCTCCGAGCGCGCGCTCACGCCGCCGAAGTCCGGCGGCGGCTCCGACGATCCCGCGCGGCGGGACCCCCGGCCCGGTCAGAGCGGCGCGCCGGACCCGCGAAGCGGCCCGGACCTGCGGCTGCTCACCACGCGGGTGCGGAAGCTGACGCTGGAACAGCGCGGCGTCGCCGCCCGCCGCGCCTACGGCGCCGCGCCCAACGCGGCGCCGATCGTGGGCACCACCCGGACCAGCGCGGACAAGACCTGGGTGTTCGGCACCACCGCGATCCCCGTCCCGGCCGCCAGCGCCGCGAACCCCGAGGTCGCGTTCTACGCGGCGCGCTGGACGGGCCGGGAATGGCAGGTCGCCCTGTCCGGCGGGCGCCTGTTCGACGACCTGCTCGGCGCCGTCCCCACGAACGTCATGCCGGTCGCGGAGGCCAGGGCCCTGCGCCGGTACGCGACGGTCACGGCCGCCCAGGCCGCCGCGGTCGTCACGGGCGCACGCGGCGGAGCCGAGTTGATGCTGCCGTGGAAGATCGGCGAGGCGTGGTCGATGACGACCTCGGACGGATCCGCGACCCCGCGCCCGCTGGCGTCGCTGGCGTTCTCGGGCGGCGACGGCCGCGTCCTCGCGTCCGGCGACGGTCACCTCTACCGCTTCTGCGCCGACCCGGCGGGTCACGCGATGCTCATGGTGATCCATCCGAGCGGCGTCGCGACCACCTACCACCACGTCGGCGACGTGCCGGCGGAGCCGCGCGACGGCGCCGTCGTCGAACGGGGCGACCCGCTCGGCCGCACCGGCACCGTCCGGCCGTGCGGCGGTGCCGCCGCGCCCCGCGCCGAGGTCGCGTTCGGGGTCCGCCGCGGCGGCGGAACGGTCCCACTCGCCGGCGCGCGGATCGGCGGCTGGACGTTCCGCGAGGACGCCGAGCCATCGCGCGGGTTCGCCGAACGCGGCGTCCTCCAGGTGCTCCCCGGCGGGCTGCTGGCCAACCTCGGCCCGGTCCCGCCGGCGGACGAGTCCCCGACGACCCCGACCTCCCCGTCCTCCCCGCCGTCCCCACCGCCCTCCGACGTTCCCCCGGAGGACGGCGCGGGACCGGCCGCAGCTCCGGCGGCGGCCGCAACCCAGAAGAGGAGTCCGATCGGTGAGAATTCGCCACAGTGATGACCCCGCCGTGCCCGGCTGGGCGCTGCGCGTCGTGCTCGTCGGCGCGGTGCTCGTCCTCGTCGGCGCGGCGACCCCGCAGGGCGCCGTCGCGGTCGCGAACGTGCAGTACTTCCTCAACTTCTACGCCGGGGTGTTCGCGCTGCTCGCCTACACCACCGCGGTGATGAGCGGGCTGCTCGCGACCGAACGGCTGATCCTGCGCATCCGGCACCGGGTGCTCGCGCAGGCCCTGCACCGCGCCGCCGCCGTCGTGGCGACCGCGATGCTGGTCGCGCACGTCTCGGTGAAGGTGATGGCGGGGCTGGCGCTGCCCACCCAGATCGTCGTCCCGTCCGCCGGACCGGTCGGGCTCGGCACCATCGCCGCCGACATGATGATCATCATTGTGATCACCGGGGTGTCGCGGGCGCGGTTCGCGTTCCGCGGCAACGCGTGGGTGTGGCGGTCGATGCACGTCCTCGCCTACGTCTCCTGGCCGATGGCGATCGTGCACGGGCTGATCGCCGGGCGGTCCGCCGCGCCGTGGGTGGTGCTGTCCTACGTGCTGAGCGTGGTGTTCGTCGTCCTCGCACTGATCACCCGGATCATCGTCGTGATCAAACCGCGGGAGCCGTCCCGCGCCGGCGACGAGACCGACCTGTTCACGCGGCCGGACGGCGCCGGGCGGCGCCGCGACCGGCGCGCCACGGCGGCCTGGGAGCACGAGGAGGCCCGCGCCGCCGCGGCGGCCCGCGGCGGCACCGGCGACCTCCGCGATCCCGAGGTCCTGCGATGACCTCGACCGTCACCGTCTCCGGCATCGGCGGTCCGCGGCTGACGCTCGGGTTCGACCGGTTCGACCGGCTGGACCTCGACCGGCACCTCGCCGTCCACGGCAAGCTCCGCGCGCCGACGCTGGAGGACCTGGTCCGGGCGGCCGAACAGGTCGACCTTCGGGGGCGCGGCGGCGCAGGCTTCCCCTTCGCCCGCAAGCTGACGGCGGTGGCCGCGCGGGTGCGGTACCCGACCGCGGACCCGGCGCCGCTGCCCGGCGAGCGGCGCGACGGGCGCGGCTCCTGCGAGGACGTCGTCGTGGTGGTGAACGGCGCCGAGGGCGAGCCCGGCAGCGCCAAGGACAAGGTGCTGCTGACCCGGGCGCCGCATCTGGTCCTCGACGGCGCGCAGCTCGCCGCGTCCGCGCTCGGCACCCAGCGGATCGTCGTCGCCGTCGAGGACGACGAGGCCGCCCGGTCGGTCCGCGCCGCGATCGGCGAACGGCGGATGCCCGCGCGGATCGTCCGGCTGACGGAGCGGTTCATCTCCGGGGAGAGCGGCGCGGTCGTCCGCGCGATCAACGGGGAGACGCCGATCCCGCCGGGCGTCAAGGTCCGCGCCTCCGAGTCCGGCGTGGACGGCCACCCGACGCTGCTGTCCAACACCGAGACGTTCGCGCAGCTCGCCGTGCTCGTCTCCCTCGGCCCCGACCTGTACGCGTCGGCCGGCACGCAGGACGAGCCGGGCACCACGCTGCTCACCGTCGGCGGCACCCAGGTCGTGGAGGCGCCGCTCGGCACGCCGCTCCAGGCCGTCCTCGACCGGTGCCGGGTGCCGCCGTCCCCGGGCGTGCTCGTCGGCGGCTACCACGGGATGTGGCTCGACCCGGCGGCGGTGTCCAGGGCCGTGCTGTCGCGTGCCGGGATGCGCCGGGTCGGCGGGACGGTCGGCGCCGGGATCGTCCTGCCGCTCACGCAGGGCACCTGCCCGCTCGGCGAGGTCACCAGGATCGCCGCGTACCTGGCCGCGCAGTCCGCCGGGCAGTGCGGGCCGTGCCGGCTCGGGCTGCCCGACGTCGTCCGGTCCCTGAACGCGCTCACCGAGGGCGCCGGGACGGTCGAGGACGTCCGCCGCGCCGCGGCCGTCGGCCGGGGCCGCGGCGCCTGCACCCACCCGGACGGGACCGCCAAGTTCGTCGTGTCGGCGATGGAGGCGTTCGGCGACGACATCGACGCGCACCGGTGGGGCGGCGGCTGCGGCCTCGCGACCTACGGGGTGCTGCCGCTGCCGGTGCCGGACGGAACGGAGGGGCGGGTCGCGATCGACTGGAGCCGCTGCGACGGGCACGGCCTGTGCGCCTACCTCGTCCCCGAGCTGATCCAGCTCGACCGCCACGGGTTCCCTGTCGTGCTCGGCACCGACATCCCGTCCTGGATGGAGAAGGACGTGCAGAAGGCGGTCGCGATGTGCCCGGCGCTCGCGCTGCGCGTCGTCGGCGGCGTCCCCGGCGCCCCGGCGGCGCGCCGTTCCTGACCATTCCGGAAGCCGAAAGAAATCGGAAAGGACGAACACCGTTGAACCTCGGAACCGGCCCGGTGCGTATCTCCCACCAAACCCGTGCCGGGTCCGTCGAGAGATCCTCGAAAGGAGGAAGAAGTTCCTTGAGGAAATCCTACGGATACGCCGAATCGCGCCCGCCGCGGCGCCGGCGCCTCGGCTGGGGTCGCGTCCTGCTGGTCCTGGCGGCCGTGGCCGCCGTGGGGGCCGCGTTCGCGGTCGTCATGAATCCGGTCGGCGTTCCGGCCAGCGGGGCGGCGAACCTCGGCGGCACCGTCAACACCCGCTGGGGACGGCTGAGCACCGCGGACCGGAAACTGCTCGTCGCGGTCCGGCAGGCCGGGCTGTGGGAGATTCCCGCGGGCCAGCAGGCGCAGCAGCGGGCCGCCATGCCGCGGGTCCGCGAGGTCGGCGAGATCATCATGCAGCAGCACATGCAGCTGGACGCCGACGCCCGCGCCACCGCGCAGCGGCTCGGCGTGCTCCTTCCCACCGAGCCCAACGGCAGCCAGAAGAGCTGGCTGAGAGAGATGTCGGGCAAGTACGGGACCGAGTACGACAAGACGTTCGTCCTGCGGCTGCGCGCCGCGCACGGAAAGGTCTTCGCCGTCATCGCCACGGTGCGGGCGCAGACCGAGAACACCGAGATCCGCGCGTTCGCCGAACGATCGCTGAAATTCGTCAACACGCACATGTCTCTGCTGGAGAGCACCGGACTGGTACCCAGGCGCGCCCTCCATTGACGTCATCCCTCGCAATATCCCCCCTCATAGGGAGCACCTTTCCATGAGACGAAAGAGAAAAGCCTTCGCCGTGATGATTCCGGCGCTCGCCCTCGCCTCGTCGGTCTGCCAGGCCGCGACCGGTGTCGCGGCCGCGGACGTCGGCGTCGTCCAGAAGCTCGCGGGCGATCCGACCGCCGACCCGAACGCCGATCCGACCCGCGACCCGACCGCCGATCCGAGCGGCGACCCGACCGGGGCGCCGACCGGTGATCCGTCCGCCGTTCCGTCCGCCGAACCGACCGACGACGGCGACCAGGGAGGTGGGGGCGAGCAGGACTCCAGAACCGCCGACCCACGCCGCCCCGGCGGCCAGAACGGCGGTCAGAACGGCGGTCAGAACGGTGACGGGGTGACGCAGGGCCCGAGACGCGACCAGTTCGTCAGCATCCGCAGGGCGCCGCGCGTGCAGCAGCCGAGGCAGAGCCGCCGCGGCTCACGCGGCGTCTTCTCCGTCAACTGCGGGACGAACGACGGCCAGGCGCACAGCAACCCCGACAACGTCGTCGCGGCGCCCGGCGTCGTGAACGGCGCGCACCACATCCACGACTACGTCGGCAACCTCGACACCGACGCGTTCTCCACCGACGAGACCCTCGCCGCCGCCGGGACGACCTGCACGAACGGCGACAAGTCCGCTTACTTCTGGCCGGTGCTGCGGCTCCGGTCCGGGCAGGACGGCTCCGACCGCGCCGAGCAGAGCCGCCTGGACGGCAACGTCGGCAGCATCGTCGAACCCTCCCGGGTGCGCCTCCAGTTCCTCGGCAACCCGAACGGCAAGGTGACCGCGATGCCGCGGTTCATCCGGATGGCGACCGGAGACGCCAAGTCGGCGACGAACGGCGGGGCCAACGCCAACGCGCAGTGGACGTGCACCGGCTTCGAGAACCGGGCGTTCACCGACAAGTACCCGCTGTGCCCGCGCGGCAGCGACGTGGTCCGCGTGCTGAACTTCCCGAGCTGCTGGGACGGCCGCAACACCGACAGCGCCAACCACCGCGACCACATCCTGTTCCCCGACGAGCGGACCGGTCAGTGCCCGAGCGGTACCCGAGCAGTGCCGCAGCTGCGGATGACGCTGGTCTACGACGTGCCCGCCAGGGCGCTGGCGTTCGCGCTCGACTCGTTCCCCGAGCAGGGGCACGACCCGGTGACCGACCACGGCGACTTCATCAACGTGATGAGCGACCGGCTGATGCGGCAGGCGGTCACCGCCATCAACTCCGGTCGGCGCCGCTGACCGGACACGCGCGTCCGGGAGATCCGGACCGCATCCCGGGGGCCCCGAACGCGCGGCCGGTGAGGAGACGACGTGCCCGCCACGGCTTGTCGACGGCGCGCCTCACCGGCCGCGTCCCCGTCCCCGGACGGGGTCCGGCCCTACGATCGCGGTATGAACATCGTGATCGCGGGCGGGCACGGGCGGATCGCGCTGCGGCTGGCGCGGCCGCTGGCGGCGCGGGGCGACACCGTGCTCGGCCTCATCCGCGACCCCGACCACGCCGCGGACGTGCGGGCCGCGGGCGCCGATCCGGTCGTGTGCGACCTGGAGTCCGCCGGCGTCGACGAGGTCGCCGGTCACCTGACCGGAGCCGACGCCGTCGTGTTCGCGGCGGGCGCCGGGGCGGGCAGCGGCGCCGCGCGCAAGGACACCGTCGACCGCGCCGCGTCGGTGCTCATGGCGGACGCGGCCGAACGCGCGGGCGTGCACGACTTCGTCCAGATCTCCGCGATGGGCGCGGGCGAGACGCCCGCGCCGGGTCGCGGCGAGGTCTGGGAGGCCTACCTCAGGGCCAAGGGCGAGGCGGAGGACGACCTGCGCCGCCGCGACGGCCTCGGCTGGCTGATCCTGCGGCCGGGGCGCCTCACCGACGACCCGCCCACCGGCCTGGTGACCCTCGCCGACCCGCCCATCGGGCACGACGTGGTGACCCGCGACGACGTGGCGGCGGTCATCGTGGCGCTGCTCGACGCGTCCGACGTCCGCCACCGCACGCTCGACCTGCTCAACGGCCCGACCCGCGTCGAGGACGCCGTCGCGGCGTTGCGTCCGGCGCTCGGCGGCGGTCGTTAGGCGGGGTGGGGCGGGTCAGCCGGTGTAGATGGCGTCGATCTCGGCGGCGAAGTCCGTCAGGACGACGTTGCGCTTGACCTTGAGGCTGGGCGTCAGATGGCCGGTCTCCTCGGTGAAGTCGACCCCGAGGATGACATGCTTCTTGATCGCCTCGGCGCGGCTGACGGAGGTGTTGGCCTCCGCGACCGCGGCGTCGATCTCGGCGACCAGGTCGGGGTCGCGGCGCGCCTCGTCCAGCGTCATCTCCGCCGGTTTGCCGTGCTGTTCCTTCCACGGGCCGAGCGCCTCCTCGTCCAGCGTGACGAGCGCGGAGATGAACTTGCGGCCGTCGCCGACGACGAGGCACTGGCTGATCAGCGGGTGGGCGCGGAGCCTGTCCTCCAGCGGGGCGGGCGCGACGTTCTTGCCCGCCGCGGTGACGAGGATCTCCTTCTTCCGTCCGGTGATGCGCAGGAAGCCGTCGTCGTCGAGGGAGCCGAGGTCGCCGGTGTGGAACCAGCCGTCCTCCTCCAGGACCTCCTTGCCGGCGGCCTCGTTGTTCCAGTAGCCGCGCATGACGTTGACGCCGCGGACGAGGACCTCCCCGTCGTCGTCGACGCGGACGTCCACGCCCGGGAGCGGCCGTCCCACGGTGCCGATCTTGATCTCGGTGGGACGGTTGACGCTGGCGGGCGCGGTCGTCTCGGTGAGGCCGTAGCCCTCCAGGATCGTGATGCCGACGCCGCGGAAGAAGTGGCCGAGCCGCTCGCCGAGCGCGGCGCCGCCGGAGATCGCGTACGCGATCTGCCCGCCGGTCGCCGCGCGCAGCTTCTTGTACACGAGCACGTCGAACGCCTTGTGCTTGAGCTTCACCGCCAGGCCGGGCCCGCCGGCGTCCAGGGCGCGGCTGTAGGCGACGGCGGTCTCCGCCGCCGCCTTGAAGATCTTGCCCTTGCCCGCGGCGGTGGCCTTCTGCTCGGCGCCGTTGTAGACCTTCTCGAAGACGCGGGGGACGGCGAGCAGGAACGTCGGCCGGAAGGTGGCGAGGTCGGGCAGCAGGTTCGGGACGTTGCTGTGCCCGAGGACGAGGCCGCCCTCGATGGCGGCGACCTGGACGAACCGGGCGAACACGTGCGCCAGCGGCAGGAACAGCAGTGTCGAGCTGCCGTCGGTGACGACCTCGGAGATCGCGCCCTGGACCCCGTTGCGGGCGGTCGCCACCAGGTTCCCGTGGGTGATCTCGCAGCCCTTGGGGCGCCCGGTGGTGCCGGAGGTGTAGATGAGCGTGGCGACGTCCGCGGCGTTCCGGGAGCGGCGCCGCTTCTCGATCACGTCGTCATCGACGTCGGCGCCGAGCTCGACGAGCTTCTCCAGACCGTCCACGCCGGGGGCGTCGATGCCCCACACCGGCCCGAGGTCGGGAAGCCGGTCCCGGAGCCCCTCGACCGCCGCGACGTGCGCGTCCGTCTCGGCGAACACGGCCTTCGAGCCGGAGTCGCCCATGATCCACTCGATCTGCTCGGCGGAGGACGTCTCGTAGATCGGAACGGAGATCGCGCCCGCCGTCCAGATCGCGTAGTCGAGGACCGTCCACTCGTAGCGGGTCTGGGACAGTAGCGCGACCCGGTCGCCGGGCTCGATGCCGGCGGCGACGAGGCCCTTGGCGAACCGGGCGATCTCGGCGGCGAACTCGGCCGCGGTGACGGCGCTCCAGGTGGGCGCGTCGGCGGGGCCGCTCTTGCGCCGGGTCACGATCGCGTTGGGCTCCTCGGCGGCCCGGGTGAACGGCGTGTCGGTCAGGGTGGCGGAGTCGGAGACCTCCACCATCGCGGGGACGCTGAACTCGCGCACGGCCTGCTCCTGTAGTCGATCCGTCGAGGTCGGCGGGGAAGTCCGATGGTGGCTTCTCCGATCACGCATGATACCCGTGAGTAGCGGAAATGCCTTGTAGGCCGGGCATGTCGCACGGGCTTCGCGACCGGTCCGCCCGGCGGGTCACGGCACGGCAAAGACCGCACGCCGCGAGCCGTGGGCGCCGCCGGGTCGCCTACTCTTGAGCCGGTCGCACCGGAACGCGGTCCCAGGGGGAACACCATGTCGCTGCTCGAAGTGATCGCGCTGACGGCCGAGGACGCGCGGGCGGCGCAGGACGGCGGCGCCGACCGGCTGGAGGTCGTCGCCGACATGGCCGCCGACGGTCTCACCCCCGATCCCGACGTGGTCGCGGCCGTGCGCGAGGCGACGACCCTGCCGATCCGGGTGATGCTGCGGGCCAACGCGGGGTTCGGGACGTCCGGCGGGGAACTCGACCGGCTGCGCGGCGCCGCCGCCGACCTCGCCGACGCGGGTGCGGACGGGTTCGTCTTCGGGTTTCTCGACGCGTCCGGCCATGTCGACACCGGCGCCACCGGGAAGCTCGCCGCCGACGCGGCCCCGCTGCCCTGGACGTTCCACCGCGCGCTCGACAACTCCGACGATCCCGGCCACGCGTGGGACGTCGTCCGCGGGCTGGGCGGCGGGCTCGACACCGTGCTCACGGCCGGGTCGGCGCGGGGCGTGGACGCCGGGGTGGACGTGCTCGTCCGGCGCGCCGCCGAGAGCCCCGAGGCGGCCAAGATGATCATGGCGGGCGGCGGGTTGCGCCGGAAGCACGTCGCGGTCCTCGCCGCTGCGGGGATCACCGCGTTCCACGTGGGCACCGCCGTCCGCCCGGACGGCGCCTGGGACGCGCCGGTCGACCCGGCGCTGGTGCGGGAGTGGCGCTCCCTGGTGTCGGCCGCAGCGGGCTGAGCGCGCCCGTCCCGTCCCCGGCTCCGCTCGTCGCACCCACGGGCACCGTTCGTTCTCGTGGGCGATGTGTCCCATTAGAGTCGGTTCATGAGGATCCATGTGGTGAGCGACGTCCACGGCCGGACGGACGCGCTGCCGGCGGCGGCGGACGGCGCCGACGCGCTCGTCTGCCTCGGCGACCTGATCCTTTTCGTCGACTACGAAGACCACGAGCAGGGGATCTTCCCCGAACTGTTCGGCCGGGACAACGCCGAACGCCTCATCGCGCTGCGCACCGCGCGGCGCTTCGACGAGGCCCGCGACTTCTCACGCGGCCTGTGGGCGTCCCTCGACGGCGAGGCGTGGCCGCACATCGAACGCGCCGTCGACCGGCAGTACGCCGAACTGTTCACGGCCATGCCGACGCCCGCCTACCTCACGTACGGGAACGTCGACGTCCCGCGCATGTGGGGCCCGCACCTGCGCGACGGGCACCACGTCCTGGACGGCGAGACCACCGAGATCGGCGGCCTGCGGTTCGGGTTCGTCGGCGGCGGCCTGCGCACCGAGTACCGCACTCCCTACGAGGTGGACGACGACGTGTACGCCGCCAAGGTCGCGGCGCTCGGCGACGTGGACGTGCTGTGCTCCCACATCCCGCCCGCCGTCCCGGACCTGCTGTACGACACCGTGGCGCGCCGGTTCGAGCGGGGCAGCGAGGCGATCCTCGACGCGATCCACCGGACGCAGCCGAGGTACGTGCTCTTCGGGCACGTCCACCAGCCGCTGGCACGCCGGACCCGCATCGGCCGCACCGAATGCGTGAACGTCGGTCATTTCCGTGCCCGCGGCGTGCCGTACGCGCTGACGCTGTGAAAGATACTTCTCTAGGACCGGGCCCGAGCGGGCCCGTCACGAGCCGAAGGGAGGCGCAGATGGCGGACAGTACGCGCTCCTCCATCACGGTCAAGGCCGGAAAGGCCGAGATCATGGCGGTGATCGCCGACCTGGAGGCGTACCCGCGATGGGCGAACGGCATCCGCGGCTGCGCCGTGCAGGAGTCCGGTGAGGACGGCCGGGCGTCCCGGGCCAAGGTCACGTTCGACGGCGGCCCGGTCAGCGACACCGTGGGCCTCGCCTACACCTGGGAGGGCGACGACCGGGTGAAGTGGGAGTTGGTGGAGGCGGGCTCCGTCGTCACCGGACTGCGCGGCTCCTACACCCTGGACGACCGCGGCGCCTCCACCGAGGTGGTCTACGAACTCGCCGTGGACGTCAAGATCCCGCTGCCCGGCCTGCTGAAGCGCCAGGCGGAGAAACGGATCGTCGGCTCCGCGCTCAAAGATCTCAAGCGCCATGTGGAGAGCTGACCACCCCCGCGGGAGCGATACCGTTCACGCCGACGACGGATGGAAGATGGAGTCATGAGCGACCAGCCGGGCGACGTCCTGGACGAGGCGACCAAGCTCCTCGACACGCTGATCAGGCGTATCGGCGGAGTCGGAGGCGGTGGCCGGGACCGTGACACCGACAAGCACGCCGACAGGCGCGCCGACCGCGATGACGCCGCGAGGAACGGCGACGTGTGGAGCCGCGTGACGACCGAGCAGCCGACCGGCGCCGGTGACGCGGGCGACGCGGGGGACGCCTCCGTTTGTCGCGGCTGCCCGATCTGCCGGGCGATCGCGATCAGGCGGGAGGCGGGCGGCGACCTCGGCCGGCACCTGCACGACGCCGGACGCTCGCTCCTCGCCGCCGCGCTGGACGTCGTCGCCGCGTTCGACCGGACCGCGACCGGTCGGCCGGGACGGGACCGTCCGCGGGAGGCGTCGGCACGGCCGTCGGCGGGTAGGTCCGAGCGGTCGGATCACCGCGAGACGGGCGAGCCGTGGTCAGCCGCCACCGGCGGCGACCCCATCGACATCGGGTAGTGCGGCACCGGGCCCCCTGCCGGGCCGCGCGAAGAGGAGGAAGCGTACATGGCCCTGACCATCGGCGTGGATGTGGGCGGCACCAAGGTCGCCGCCGGGGTCGTCGACGACCGGGGGACCATTCTGGAGAAGGTCCGTCGGCCCACTCCCTCGACCAACCCCAAGGAGACCGCCGAGACCATCGCCGAGGTCGTCGACCTGCTGAAGGGCAAGTTCGAAGAGGTGTCGGCGGTCGGCCTCGGCACCGCCGGGTTCGTCGACGAGGACCGCTCCAACGTCCTGTTCGCCCCGAACCTGGCGTGGCGGGAGGAGCCGATCAAGGAGAAGGTCGAGAGCCTGGTCGGGCTGCCGGTCGTCGTGGAGAACGACGGCAACGCCACCGCCTGGGGCGAGGCGAGGTTCGGCGCCGGACGCGGCGAGAACTTCCTCGTGCTGGTCGCCCTCGGCACCGGCATCGGCGGCGGCATCATCATCAACGGCGAGCTGTACCGGGGCCGGTTCGGCATCGGCGCCGAGATGGGCCACTTCCGGGTCGTCCCCGACGGCCGCCGCTGCGGCTGCGGCAACCGCGGCTGCTGGGAGCAGTACGCCAGCGGCAACGCCCTCGTCCACGAGGCCCGCGACCTGGCCCGCGTGGCGCCCGCGATGGCCGGGCGACTCCTGGAGCTCGGCGACGGGCGCCCGGAGGGCATCAGCGGCCCCGAGGTGTCGCAGGCGGCCCGGGAGGGCGACAAGGCGGCCCTGGAGTGCTTCCGGACCATCGCGCACTGGGCGGGTCAGGGCCTGGCCGACCTCAGCGCGATCCTCGACCCGGGCGCGTTCATCATCGGCGGCGGCCTCTCCGACGCGGGCGACCTGCTCCTCGACCCGATCCGCTCCGCGTTCGAGGACGCCCTGACGGGCCGCGGCCACCGCCCGCTGCCCGACATCCGCATCGCCGAGCTGGGCTCGGCGGCCGGGATCGTCGGCGCGGCCGACCTGGCCCGCGTCCGCCCCCTCCAGGACGTCGCCGTCTAGACGTGCCGACCGTCCGCCTGTTGAGCTACAACGTCCGGTCGCTGCGCGACGATCCCGGCGCCGTGGCCCGGGTGGTCCGCGCCCTCGACCCGGACGTCGTGTGCCTGCAGGAGGTCCCGCGGTTCTGGACGTGGCGGCTCCAACGCCGCCGCCTCGCCCGCGCGTGCGGGCTGGACATCGCGGCGGGACGGCGGGCCTGCGGGCTCGCCGTCCTCACCGCGCCGCGCGTCCGGCGGCTGGCGCGGGCGTTCCATCTGCTCACCCCCGACCCGGATTTGCACCGCCGTGCCGTGGCGATCGCGGTGCTGGAGGTCGGCGGCGCCCGTCTGATCGCGGCGTCCACCCATCTGGACCTGCGGGACGGCCCGCGGCTCCGCCACGTCGGGGAGATCCTCGCCCACCTCGACCGGGTCCGCGACCGGCACCGGGCGCCGGTCGTCCTCGCGGGCGACGTCAATGAGGAACCCGGCGGCCCGTCCTGGAACCTGCTCACCGACCGTTTCCTGGACGCCCACATGGTCGCGCCGAGCGGCGACGCGCTGACCTTCTCCGCCCGCGACCCGCGCAGGCGCATCGACGGCGTCTTCACCGACCCGGTGGTGGGGATCACCGCGTGCGGGGTGCCGACCGGGGACGAGGCCCTCACGGCCGACTACCCGAAGGCCACCGACCACCGCCCGGTGCTCGCCGTCCTGGACGTGCCTCCGACGGCGACCTGAACGGCGGCGCTAGACGACGGCTCCGTCGTCGGGGTCGCGCGGCTCGTCGCCCATGCGCAGGACGAGGGTGACGAAGCCGCCGATGAAGGCGGCGACGGCGAGGAAGGCCGCCCAGCCGGGCACCTCCCAGTCGAGCACGACGGTGATCAGGAGGTAGATCGGACCGCCGACGAGCGCGATCCAGGCGCCCTTGGTGAGCGGGTCGGCGCTCGGCAGTGGCGGGGGAGGGGGCGGGACGTAGTGCCCCTCGTCGTCGGGGTCCGGCGGGAACTCGGCGGGCTCGGCGGACTTGATGACGCGGGCGCGGGGGAGTCGGCCGGTGCGGTCGTCGCCCTCCTCCGGCGGGTCGGCGGGCTCGGAGACGTTCTCCTCGTCGGGCCAGGGGGTGTCGTCGCCGTCGGGCGTGGAGTCGAACCCCGCGACGATCTCCGCCCAGATCGCGTCCTCGTCGCGTTCGGCGGCCCCGCCGTCGGAGTCCCTGACGGGTTCGGCGTCCTTGACGGGCTTGGAGGGCGCCCCCGCCTCGGCGGTGCCACGGGACTCGGCGGTGCCACGGGACTCGGCGGCGCGACCCTCCCCGCCGTGCGCCTCACCGTGCGCCTCCTTGTGCGCTTCCTTGTGGGCCTCGGCGCCGTGGACGTCACCGCCGTGGGCCTCGGCGACGTCGGCGTCGGGACGGTCCGGCTCGGAGCCGCGGGCGGACGCGTCGCGCAGCCGGGCGAGATGGGTGCGCAGGATGCCCTCCGCCGTGGGCTTCATGTCGACGTCCACGTACAGCCGGTCGAGGACGTCCCCGGCGACGCCGCCGGTGGGCTCGGCCGGGTCCGGCGCCGGCGGGTCGGCCGGTTCGCCCAGCGCGGTGGGCGAGGTCGCGTAGGCCGCCACCCCGGCCTCGCCGAGCGCCGTCAGCAGCGCGTCGGCGAGATGGGGGGCGAGGTCGACCAGAGGGGCGTAGGTGTTCGCTGACAGTCCATTGCCACGGCGATTCACGGGGCCGGCTCCTTCGATGACTCCGGCGTGACCGACCGCACCGGCATGACGGCCTCCGCTCCCTCATCGACATGTGAAACGTGTGTCCCACGGTATTCGCTGCGCCGCCCGGGACAAGACCCCGGGCGTACCCGATTCAGAATTACGCCTCAGAGCCTACGTTCATTCCGCCGCGCCCTGCGACGGCCCTCGTACCGGCCGGTAGAGCGAGGGGGGCGGCGGAGTGGGAAGATGTCCCAACATCCCCGTCGGCCAGGGACCGGCCATGCCCGCCCCGGGGCGTCCGGTCCGAGGAAGGTCCCGCATGCTCTGGTTCTGGATCCTGCTCAGGGTCGTCCTCTCGCCCATCCTGTACCTCGGCTGGTGGCCGCGGAACCGGGGGATGAAGAACGTCCCGAAGCGGGGCCCGGCGCTGCTCGTGAGCAACCACCTGTCGTTCGCCGACCACTTCTTCGGGCCGCTGCCGCTGCTGCGCCCGATCTACTTCATCGGCAAGGGCGAGTACTTCACCGGCAAGGGGATCAAGGGCCTGATCAGCAAGGGGTTCTTCACCGGCGTCGGCGTGGTGCCGGTGGACCGGACGGGCGGCCCGGCGGGCGAGGCTGCGCTGCGGACGGGGCTGCGGATCCTCGCGGAGGGCAAGCTGCTCGGCATCTACCCCGAGGGCACCCGCGCGCCCGACGACCGGCTGTACCGCGGCAAGACCGGCGTGGCGCGGCTGGCGCTGAAGTCGCGGGTCCCGGTGATCCCGATGGCGATGATCAACACGTTCGAGCTGATGCCGCCGGGCAAGCCGCTGCCGCGGCTCGGGGTGCGGCCCGGCGTGCGCTTCGGCGAGCCGCTGGACTTCTCCCGCTTCTACGGCCGCGAGGACGACCGGGAGGTCCTGCGGCAGGTCACCGACGAGATCATGGCGGCGATCCGGGAGCTGTCGGGCCAGGAGTACGTCGACCGGTACGCCGCCGAGGTGAAGGCGGAGCTGGCCGGGAAGCCGGTGCGGCCGGTCGAGGACGACGAAGGGTTGACCGACGCTGGCTGATCACGGCGCGCGGGCGGGCACGGGGCTGGAGACCGCGCTGTGGCGGGCGCTGGCGGTCTACCGCGTCCTGACACTGGGCTACGCCGCCGTGCTGATCGTCATGAACGTCGACGGGTACGCCCGTCCCGCCGGCGGTTGGACCGTCCTGGCCGCCATGACCGCCTGGACGGCGCTCACGGTCCCCGCCTTCACGGTGCCCGCATTCACGAGAGCGCGGCGACGAAGATGGCCACTGCTGGTCGCCGATCTCGCCGTCGCGTCCGGGTGCGTGCTCGCCACAGCGTGGGTGGAGACCGCCGAGAACCTCGCGGACGGCCGTCCGACGCTGCCGGTGTCGTGGGTGGCGGCGGCGGTCATGTCGTGGGCGGTGGCGGGCGGGCGGCGGCTCGGCGTCGTCGCCGCGCTCGTGCTGTCGGCGGCGCACCTGCTGGTCCACGCGCTCGCCGGGACGGTCGGCGAGATCGGCCTGACCACGTTCAACGGCATCGTGCTGCTGCTCCTCGCGGGCCTCGTCGGCGGGCACGTCGTCCGGCTGGCGCTGGACGCGGAGGCGCGCCTGGCGCGGGCCGTGGAGCTGGAGTCGGCCACCCGGGAACGGGAGCGGCTCGCCCGCCGCATCCACGACTCGGTGCTCCAGGTGCTGGCGATGGTCCGGCGGCGCGGCGACGAACTCGGCGGCGCGGCCGCGGACCTCGGACGGCTCGCGGGCGAGCAGGAGGCGGCGCTGCGGGCCCTCATCGGCACCGCGCCCGATCCGGCCACGGCGGACGAGGTCGATCTCCGCGTGTCGTTGAACCGGCACGCGTCCCCGTCCGTCACGGTCTCGACGCCCGCGACCGGCGTGCCGCTGCCCGCCCGCGTCGCCCGGGAGATCGACGCGGCGGTGGCGGCGGCGCTGGACAACGTCCGGCGGCACTGCGGCGACGGCGCCCGCGCGTGGATCCTGCTGGAGGACGGCGACGGCGAGGTCACGGTCAGCGTCCGCGACGACGGCCCCGGCATCCCCGACGGGCGCCTGGCGGAGGCGGAGGCGGACGGGCGGCTCGGCGTCGCGCAGTCCATCCTCGGCCGTGTCCGGGACCTCGGCGGCACGGTCGCGATCTCCACCGCCGACGGCGCGGGCACCGAGATCGAGATGACCGTCCCCCGGCCCTGACCGCGCCGCGCCCTAGGGTGTGACCCGTGAGCGACGTTCCCCTCAGGGTCATGGTCGTGGACGACCATCCGATGTGGCGCGACGCGGTCGCCCGGGACCTCGCCGAGGCCGGTCACGAGGTGGTCGCGACCGTGGGCGAGGGCCGCGCCGCCGTCCGTGTCGCCGCCGCGACGCGTCCGCGGGTCGCCGTCGTCGACCTTCGGCTTCCCGACATCAGCGGCGTCGAGGTGACCCGCCGGCTGGTCGCCGCCGACCCGTCCGCCCGCGTGCTGGTGCTGTCGGCGAGCGGCGAGCAGCAGGACGTCCTGGACGCCGTCAAGGCGGGCGCCACCGGATACCTGCTCAAGTCCGCGGCGCGGGAGGAGTTCCTGGACGCGGTCCGCCGCACCGGCGCGGGCGACGCCGTGTTCACACCCGGTCTCGCCGGTCTCGTCCTCGGCGAGTACCGCAGGCTCGCCGCCGGGAAGGGCGCCGGGGACGGCGACGGCGCCCGCCCGGACGACGACGCCCCGCGCCTGACCGCACGCGAGACGGAGGTCCTGCGGCTCGTCGCCAAGGGCCTGACGTACAAGCAGATCGCGGAACGACTCGTCCTGTCCCACCGGACGGTGCAGAACCACGTGCAGAACACGCTGCGCAAACTCCAGCTCCACAACCGCGTCGAACTCGTCCGTTACGCCATCGAGCGGGGCCTTGACGAGAAGAACATTCGTGGCGGAAACCGTGACGGGGATCACGGCGTCTGATCGCCGGGCGCCTGATCATCGAAGGCGTATCAGACGGGAGAACACCATGGCCGACGCATTATTGGGACTCGGACTCTTGGCGGGCTACGTCACCGCCGGGATCGTCCTGCTCAGGTTCCTGCGGAACGCGTGGGCGGACGTGACCAACGGCCACGCCCCGACCCGTGACCTGCACCCGTACGAGGTCGCCTACCTGCACGGCGACCGGCGGCACGCGGTCGCCACGGCGATCGCGGCGCTGCGCCTCGACGGCATGGTCGACGCCCACGCCGACGGCCGGTTGACGGCGACCGCGCCGCCCATCGCGGACCCGCGCGCCGCGGGCGGGCCGCTGGACGCGGCGATCTATTCGGCGCTCGTCGGCGGCCTGACCTGGACGGTCCACGAACTGACCAACGAGAAGGATGTCAGGGTCGCGCTAGACCGGCTCCACGACGGGCTCGTCGCGGAGGGTGTGCTGATCGGTCCGGATCACTCGCGCGCCCGGCGGACCTCCCGGCGGCTCCGCCTGGCGTGGACGGCGCTCGGCTTCCCGCTCTACTTCGCCGACTTCTTTCAAGGCTTCCCGGAGTTCCTGCTTCCGTTGGCGGCCGTGCTCGTCATCAACGTGGTCGGGTTCCGGCTGCTCCGCAACCGCTGGTGGTCGACGGTGGAGGGCGACCGCTTCGTCGAGCAGAGCAGGACCGCCAACGCCCACCTCGATCCGGCGCACACGCCCTCGTACGCCGATCTCGACCCCCGGTCGGCGCTGCTGGCCATCGCGGTGTTCGGACCGGTGGCGTTGATGGCCTTCGACCCCGTGTTCGTCCAGACCATCGGGCTCGGCCGCTATGTCGGGACGACCGGTTTCACCACCTCCACGCCCGTCGGCACGTCCTGCGCGAGCACCGTCGTGGTGTGCTCGACCGTTTCCTCCTGCGGGAGCAGTAGCAGCTCTTGCGGGAGCAGTAGCAGCTCGTGCGGGGGCGGCAGCTCGTGCGGAGGCGGCGGTGGTTTCTGACGTCACCGTTCCGGAACTCGGGGTCGGCGTCGGCTGGCGTCCCGAGATCGCCGGGTTCGTCGAGGCGCTGCCCAAGCTGCGCTTCACCGAGGTGATCGCCGAATCCGTCCATCCGGAGCGTCCCGCACCCGACCTGGCGGCCCTGCGCGACCGCGGCGTGACGATCGTCCCGCACGGCGTGAAGCTCTCCCTCGGCGGCGCCGAGCCGGTGGCCGCCGATCGTGTCGCGCACCTCGCCGCCTGCGCCGAGGTCCTGAAGGCGCCGCTGGTGAGCGAGCACGTCGCGTTCGTCCGGGCGGGCGGGATCGAGGCCGGTCACCTGCTGCCGGTTCCGCGGACACGGGCCGCGCTGGACGTCCTCACCGCCAACATCCGCCGCACCCGGTCGGAACTGCCCGTCCCGCTGGCCGTCGAGCCCATCGCCATGCTCTTCGACTGGCCGGACGACGAATACACCGAGGCCGACTTCCTGACCGAACTGCTGGACCGCACCGGCGCCCTCCTCTTGCTGGACGTCGCCAACGTGTACGCCAACGCGCGCAACCGCGGCGAGGACCCCCTCGCCCTCCTCGACCGGCTGCCGCTCGACCGCGTCGCGTACTGCCATGTCGCCGGCGGCTCCGAGGCTGGCGGGCGGTACCACGACACGCATGCCGCCGCCGTCCCGGCCGGGGTCCTGGACTTGGTCGCCGAGATGTGCGCCAGGCAACGGCCGCCGGGGTTCCTCCTGGAACGCGACGGCCACTACCCGCCCGTCGACGAGCTGCGGGCCGAGCTGGACGCCATCGCCGCCGCCTCCGGATTTCCGGCGGTCACATGAGCGAACCGTTCGACGTCGAACTGGCGGCCGCGCAGGAGGCACTCGTCCGGGCCATGGCCGCGGGCGGACCCCTGCCCGAGGGGTTCGACGCCGACGCGGTCCGGGCGACCGCACGCGGCATCCTCGCCAAACGGGCCGGTGAGGTCGCCCGCGCCTGGCCGCTGCTCGCCGGGTCGTACGGCGCGTCCTGGACGGCGACGTTCGCCGGATGGGCGACCGAACGTCCGACACGGGGATCCTTCCGGGACGGCTGGGACTTCGCGCGGGCCCGGCGCGCCGACCTCACCGCCGAGGCGGCACGGGAACTGGCGCTCGTCGAGGCCCGCTGGTCCTACGACGGCGCGTCGCCGCCCTGGCCGCGCCGGGCGGCCGTCCGGCGGGTGCCGGGCGGGGTGGCGCTGGTCGCCCGCGGGCGGATCCGCGTGATCGGCCGGGGCGCGGGCGCGCCGACCCCCCGGTAACGGCTATGGTCTAGACCAATGAGGGCGCGCCGGGACCCTGGCGAATGCCCCGTGCCGTCCTGCCCGGACGGCTAGTCTGAGGTGTGGAGTTCGAGGGAGGAGCCCGGTGGCAGAAGGAGAAGGCATGCGCGTCGGAGTGCTGACCGGAGGCGGTGACTGCCCCGGCCTGAACGCGGTCATCCGCGCGGTCGTGCGCAAGGGCGTCCAGGTCTTCGGCTACGAGTTCGTGGGCTTCCGCGCCGGGTGGCGCGGCCCCCTCGAAGGCGACACCGTGGCCCTCGACGTCCAGGCCGTGCGCGGGATCCTGCCGCGCGGCGGGACGATCCTCGGCTCGTCCCGGACGAACCCGATCAAGGTCGAGGGCGGGGTCGAGCGGATCAAGGACAACCTCGCCGGCCTCGGCGTGGACGCGCTGATCGCCATCGGCGGCGAGGACACCCTCGGCGTCGCCCGCGAACTGTACGCCCAGGGCGTCAAGGTCGTCGGCGTGCCGAAGACCATCGACAACGACCTCAACGCCACCGACTACACGTTCGGCTTCGACACCGCCGTGAACATCGGCATGGAGGCCGTCGACCGGCTGCACACCACCGCCGAGAGTCACCACCGCGCCCTGATCTGCGAGGTCATGGGCCGGCACGCGGGCTGGATCGCGCTGCACGTCGGCATGGCCGCGGGCGCCAACGTCATCCTCATCCCCGAGCGGCCCTTCGACATCGAGAAGGTCTGCCAGTACGTCGAGAGCCGGTTCAAGACCCGCTACGCGCCGATCATCGTGGTGTCCGAGGGCGCCCACCCGATCGACGGGCAGATGCACCTGCAGACCGGCGAGCGGGACGCGTTCGGGCACGTCCGGCTCGGCGGCATCGGCCAGCTCCTCGCCGACGAGATCGAGAAGCGCACCGGCAAGGAGGCCCGCGCCACCGTGCTCGGGCACATCCAGCGCGGCGGCACGCCCACCGCGTTCGACCGCGTCCTCGCCACCCGCTTCGGCCTCCAGGCCATCGACGCCGTCAAGGACGGCGACTACGGAAAGATGGTCGCGCTCAAGGGCACCGAGATCATCCGGGTCGGCCTCGACGAGGCCACCAAGGAACTGAAGACCGTCCCGCTGGAGCGTTACTCCGAGGCCGAGGTCTTCTTCGGCTGAGCGATCGTCTCCGGCCGACCGGCCCTCCGGGCGGGAACACGCTTACCGAGTCGCGGTGTTGCTCAGTCTGAGCCACACTGGAGTTCCACCCCTCGGACCTTGTTCCCGCCTGGAGGATCACGCATGACCACGCTCGACACCGCGGCGGCGGACGTCCGCGAACAGTCGCCCGTCGCGGGCGAGCCGTGTGTGCTGCTCAAACTGGGTGAGGTCGTCCTCAAGGGCAAGAACCGCGAGCAGTTCGAACGCCGCCTCGCCGACAACGTGCGCGCCGCCGTCCGCCCCATCGCCCGGGTCGACGTGATCCGGCGGCACGGCGTGTTCATCGTCCGCAAACACGACGCCGACCTCGTCACCATGGACCGGGTCGCGCAGCGGATCACCGACGTCATGGGCATCGTGTGGGCGCACCGGGCCTGGCGCGTCGGAAAGGACCTTCCCAGCGTCGAACAGGCCGCGCTCGAACTCATGGACGGCCGCACCGGCGCGTTCGCCGTCCGGTCCCGCCGCCGTGACAAGCGGTTCCCGCTGACCTCCACCGAGCTCGACCGGCACATCGGCACCCTCCTCACCGGCAGGTACGGGCAGCCCGTCCGGCTCAAGGACCCCGAGCACACCCTGTCGATCGAGGTCGACCGCGACGAGGTGTTCGTCTACTCCGGCGGGCTTCCCGGCCAGGGCGGCCTGCCCGTCGGCATGAGCGGCCGCGCCCTCGTGCTGATGTCCGGCGGCATCGACTCGCCCGTCGCCGCGTACCGGATGATGCGCCGCGGCCTGCGCGTCGACTACCTGCACTTCTCCGGCATGCCCTTCACCGGCCCCGAGTCGATCTACAAGGCGTACGCGCTGGTCCGCGAGCTGGACAAGTTCCAGGGCGGGTCCCGGCTGTTCGTCGTCCCGTTCGGCAAGGCGCAGCAGCAGATCAAGACGTCCGGCGCCGACCGGCTCGCCGTGGTCGCGCAGCGCCGGTTGATGCTGCGCACCGGTGAACTCCTCGCCCGCCGCCTACGTGGCGGCGCCCTGATCACCGGCGACGCGCTCGGCCAGGTGTCGAGCCAGACGCTCGCCAACATCACCGCGCTGGACGACGCCGTCGAGCTGCCGATCCTGCGCCCCCTCGTCGGCATGGACAAGGTCGAGATCATGGACCAGGCGCGCCGGATCCGCACCCTGACGATCTCCGAGCTGCCCGACGAGGACTGTTGCACGGTCCTGGCACCCCGCCGCGCCGAGACCAGAGCGAAGATCGACGACCTACGCCAGATCGAGAAGCGCCTGGACGTGGGCGAACTGGCCGAACAACTGGTGGACTCCGTCCAAGAACACCGCCCCACCTACGCCGACCCAGCCGCGAGCTGACACCCGTTGCAGCCCCGGTCACGCAGCGAGCCGCCAGGCGAGCGAAGTGGGCCGTTCCTGCGAACTAACGCGCGTCGAAGTCGGTCGGGCGTGGAGGTTCGGGGCCGTCCGGCCCCATCAGTGTGACGCGTTCGATGCGGACGATGCGGAACCGGCGGCCCGCCACGGCGATGCCGTTGCGGCGTGTCTCGTCCTCCATCAGCGCCGCCGCCTCCGCGAACTGGGCGACGTCCGTCGAGGCGGGGCTCTCCACGGCGGGCACCACATGCCGGAAGTAGGTGACCAGGGAGTCCCGGGCCTGCTGCGGGGCGTCGTGCAGCCGTCCGACCGGCCGCCAACGGCGCTCGCCCCGTTCGGCGACGGTGAACGCGGGCGCCAGCGCGACCGGCGTGAACACGCCGGACGGATCGCCGCCCGCCGCCGCGTTCAGCACCTGGCTCAGCAGCTCGGCGATGGCGACGTCGGAGGCCGGGCCGTTGTCGGGCAGCAGGTCGTAGGGACGCGCGGCGCGCCGGCCGCGGGGCCGCGGGTCGAGGTCGGTCGGCCGGGGAGGTTCGGGGCCCTCCGGGCCGGTACGGACGAGCTGCTCGATCCGCACGATCCGGAACCGCCGCCCGGCCGCGATCACCTCGTCGGCGGCCTCGTCCTGCAGCGTCCGCGCCGCGACGGCGAGCCGCCGGGCCTCCTCCGCGTTCGCCATGGCCGCCCGATCGTCCAGATGGACGGCGAGGAGCTCGCGGGCGCCCTGCGGCAGCGGGTCGCACGGGCACACGATCTGCCAGCCGCCGGGGACGCGCTCGGCCGCCGTGAACAGCGCGCCCAGCACCACGAGTTCCGGGTAGGCGGAGACGGCGCGGCACGCGTCGGCCAGCATCACCGCGGCGACCGGGTCGACGCCTTCGAGATCCTCCGGGAACAGCCGCCCCCCGGCGTCACCATCGCCCGATGTCATGGCGGCCATCCTCGCGCCGCACGCGTCCCCCGGCCAATGGTTCAGACCAATTCGTTACCGGCCTGTGCGCGTTCGGCTGCATTCCGCCGTCGGACGGGTGCGACGAGGACGACCAGGCTCACCGCCAGCAGCCCGAGACCGCCCAGCGCGACCGGGCCGAGACGCTCGTCGAGCAGCGCGATGCCCAGCACCGCCGCCACGGCCGGTTCCGCCAAGGTCAACGTCGTCGCCGTGGTGGCGGGCGTCGTGCGCAGGCCGCGTGCGAACAGCAGGTAGCCGCCGCCGGTGGTGACCACGCCCAGGTAGAGCGCGATCAGCGCGCCCGGCACCGTCGCCACCCAGCCCGCGGGCTGGGTCAGCAGGATCGGGACCAGCGGGACGGCCGCCGCCCCGAACAGCGCCCCGGTGACGGCCCGGTCGTCCTCGCCGCGGGTGATGAGGACGGACGCGACCGTCGCGTACACCGCGTACGACAGCCCCGACAGCAGCGCCAGCGCGATCCCGGCGGGGTCGGTGCCCGCGTCCCGGCCGCCGCCGACGAGGAGCGCGCAGCCCGCGACGGCGCCGGTGGTCGCCAGGGCCCAGCGGCCGCCCGGCGCCGCCCGCCGGGTCACCAGCCCGACGGCGCCGGTGAACGCGGGGGCGCTGCCGATCGTGACGATGGTGGCGACGGCGACGCCGGCGCGTCCGGCGGAGACGAAGAACGCCGTCTGGTACGCGGCGATCGTGACCGCGCCGACGCCGACGAGCGGCGCGTTGCGGCGGTCACGGAACAGCCGGCGCAGCCCGGCGCCGCGCCGGGAGGCCGCGGCGAGCGCGAACAGGACCAGCCCGCCGACGATGACGCGGACCGCGGCGACCGAGAACGCCGACGACCCGTCCGCGAAGGTGCGGACCGTACCGGTGGTGCCCCACAGGGACGCCGCGAACAGGATGTGGAGGCCGCCGCGCCGGGCGCGGGCGGACGTGTGCGGTGACACGAGGAGTGACTCCTGGACTCGAATTCGGACGAGGGATCCGGATTCGGGGCGCAGGAGAACACCGGCCGGGCGCGGAGCGCGCCTGGCCGTCGTCTCAGGACTCGGTCAGCGAGTGCGGTCGCCGCGCCCCGTGCGGGGCGCGGGCGGGCCGCAGTCGGAGGTCCAGTACTCCATGGCCGGAACGATACCGATCACGCGGGCACGGCGTCGGCCTCCGCCGCCCGGGTGAGGGAACGGCCGACGATCGGCGGCAGGTCGCGGACGAGCTTGGCGAGCTCGCGCAGGTCGCCGTCCACGAGGGCCTGCGGGCCGTCGCACAGCGCCGCCTCCGGATGCGGGTGCACGTCGATGATCACGCCGTCGGCGCCGACGGCGATCGCGGCGCGGGTCAGCGGCAGGACGAGGTCGCGGCTGCCGCCCGAGTGGGACGGGTCCACGATCACCGGCAGGTGGGAGAGGCGCTGCGCCACCGGCACCGCGGAGATGTCCAGGGTGTTGCGGGTGGCCTTCTCGAACGTGCGGATGCCGCGCTCGCACAACACGATGTCGAGGTTGCCGCGCTGCGCCACGTACTCGGCGGCCATCAGCCACTCCTCGATCGTCCCGCTCATGCCGCGCTTCAACATGACCGGCTTGCCGGACTCGCCCGCGGCCTGGAGCAGCGCGAAGTTCTGCGCGTTGCGGGTGCCGATCTGGAGCATGTCGGCGTAGGAGGCGACGAGGTCGACGTCGGCGGCGTCCACCACCTCGGTCACGACCGGCATGCCCGTCTCCTCCCGCACGTCCGCGAGGATGCGCAGGCCGGCCTTGCCGAGGCCCTGGAACGCGTACGGGGACGTCCGCGGCTTGAACGCGCCGCCGCGCAGCAGCGTCGCCCCGGCGGCCTGCGCCATCTGCGCGGCGCCGAGGGTCTGCTCGGGCGTCTCCACCGCGCACGGCCCGGCGATCAGCGTCATGGTCCCCGGCCCGATCGGCACGCCGCCGACCCGCACGACCGACCGTTCGGCGTGGTTCTCCCGGCTGACCAGCTTGTGCGGCGCGGAGATGCGCAGGACGTCGCTGACGCCGCGCAGCGCCCGCAGGTTCAGCGAGCCGAACTGCTGGACGTCACCGACGAGCCCGACGATGGTCCGCTCCACGCCGCGGCTCACGAAGGCCTCACCCCCCGCCGTCTCGACCAGCGCGACGACGGCCTCGATGTCCGCTTCGTTGGCCTCCGGGGCCATGACGACGACCATGGGTGTTGCCTCTCTCGTTCGCGCGGGGTCCCCCATGGACCCCGCGAACATGCCCTGAAAACGACGAAAGCCCCGGGCCAGTGCGGCCCGGGGCTTCTCGCCAGGTGGTCTGTCAGCGCAACGTCCGGCAGACCAGCCGCCCGGGCTGGTCGAACCAAAAGAAATAGACGACGTTGCGCACGGAGTCAGCTTAACGGGTCCGGCCCCGCGCCGACACCGCGCGGTCGCCGCGCGCACCCCGAATATGGCTCACCTCACGCCGGATGGCAGGATGGCCGCGTCATGTCCCACCCCGAACAGCCCGCACCGTCGCCGCGCGATCTGCCGCCCGGCCAGTACGTCCCCCGGGGCTGGCCCGTCCTGCACTACGGCCCCGTCCCGAAGTTCCGGCCCGACGACTGGGACTTCCGCGTCTTCGGCGCCACGGAGTCGGGGGAGCAGTACCGCTGGTCATGGGACGAGTTCGACGCGTTCCCCAAGACCACCGCCGTCGGCGACTTCCACTGCGTGACGAAGTTCACGATCCCCGACAACGAGTGGGCGGGCGTCGCGGGCTCGGCGATGGTGGAGCTGGCGCCGCCCGCGCCGGACGTCACGCACGTGATGGTCTGGGCCGAGTACGGCTACAGCGCCAACATCCGGATGAGCGACTTCCTCGCCGACGGGACGATGTTCGCCACCCACCGCGACGGGGAGCGGCTCACCCCCGACCACGGGTTCCCGCTCCGCATCGTCGTCCCGCACCTGTACGCGTGGAAGAGCGTGAAATGGGTGCGGGGAGTGGAGTACCTGGTGAAGGACCGCCGCGGGTTCTGGGAGGAACGCGGCTACCACAACGTCGCCGACCCGTGGCGGGAGCAGCGCTACTCCTACCAGGAGGACGAGGGCGAGTCCCCACCGCTGTGATCAGGGCGCTGTGATCGGGCCGCTGTGACCGGCCACGCGCCGGCACCCGCGGATGTGGCCCAGCCGAGACCATCGTAAATGGGCAACACCCTCACCCGCGGGGGCGACAGACGTTACCGTACGTTTCCATGGTCCTACCGTCCGTCGCCGCGGTCGTGGGGTGCGCCACGACCGCCTGCGCCGCCGCGGGGGCGTGGGCGCTGCGCCGGAGGCTCGGACTGCCCCGCGACCTTCGCCGTGACCTTCGACGCGATCTCCCGCGCGGCTTTCGACGCGGTCTGCCCCGCTGCCTTCTGCGGGGTCTCCCGCGCGGACTCCCGCGCGGCCGTGCCCGGGGCCTGCCGCGCCGGGCGCCCGGCGACGCGGCCGAGAAGGCGACGTTCGCGGCGCTGCACCTGATCGCGCGGGCGTCGCCGCCGCTGCGCGCCGGGCTGACCGAGGACTCCGCGCGCACCGCCGCCCGGCGGCTGCGGCCCCTGCTCGGCGCCGAGGCCGTCGCGCTGGTGGGGGTGCTGCCGCCGGACGAGGAGTTCGACGCCCCCGCCGTCCCCGGCGACGGCGACTCCGGGCACGTCCCCGCGATGCCGAGGCTGCTGGCGTGGGACGGCGCCGGCCGCGGCGCCCACGCGCCCCGGGCCGTCCGGGACGCGCTGCCCGTGCTGGCCTCCGGCCGCCCGCGCGTGGTCGCCCCCGAGCTGCTCGGCTGCCGCGACCCGCGGTGCCCCGTCCAGGTGGCGATGGTCGCGCCGCTGAGTGTCGAGGGGCACGTCGAGGGGACGATGACGGTGTACTGGCGGACGCCGTCCACGGCCCGGGTCCGCGCGGTCGGTGAGGCCGCCCGGCTCGTCACCGGTCAGCTCGAACTCGCCGGGCTCGACGACACCCGCCTCAGGCTCGCCGAGGCCGAGCTGCGGGCCCTCCGCGCCCAGATCTCCCCGCACTTCGTGTACAACTCGCTGACGACGATCGCCTCGTTCGTCCGGACCGATCCCGAACGCGCCCGCGCGCTGCTGCTCGACTTCGCCGACTTCGCCCGGTACTCCTTCCGCAACCCGCGCGACTTCACCACCCTCGCCGACGAGCTGCGCTCCATCGACCGGTACCTGCTGCTGGAGCGCGCCAGGTTCGGCGACCGGCTGAAGGTCCGGGTGGAGATCGCGCCCGAGGTGCTGCCCGTCGCGGTGCCGTTCCTCGCGCTGCAGCCGCTCGTCGAGAACGCCGTCCGGCACGGCATGGCCGACGCGGGCGAGGTGTTCCACCTCTCGATCGTGGCGCGCGACTCCGGCGCCGAGGCCGCGATCAGCGTCGAGGACGACGGCGTCGGCATGGACCCCGAGCGGCTCCGGGAGATCCTCTCCGCGCCGCTCGGACGTCCGGGACCGGTCGGCTGGGGAAGCGTCGCGGCCCGCGGGCGGCGCGGCGACTGCGGCGCCGGCATCGGCCTCGCGAACGTCGACGAGCGGATGCGCCAGGTCTACGGGGACGAGTACGGGCTGACCGTCGAGACCGCGCTCGGCGCCGGAACGAAGGTGAGTTTACGCGTCCCGAAGTACCGTCCCGGCGTGTTCCCGGACTGACCCGTGCCGCCGCGACACGCCACTCACTTTTCGGAACCGATTGCGGACAGACGGTAATCGCGGCAAAGTCGCCCTCATGCTTCACGTCCTGGCCGTCGACGACGAACGTCCCGCCCTGGAGGAACTGACCTACCTGCTCCGCAAGGATCCGCGGGTCGGCCGGGTCAGCCGCGCGGGTGACGCCTCGTCCGCGCTGCGCGACCTGAGCCGCATGCTCGTCGAGGGCGAGCGCCTCGACGCCGTCTTCCTGGACATCCGCATGCCCGGTCTCGACGGGCTCGACTTCACCCGCCTGCTCACCGGCTTCGCCGCGCCCCCGCACGTCGTCTTCGTGACCGCGCACGACGACTGCGCCGTCACCGCCTTCGAGCTCGGCGCGCTCGACTACCTGCTGAAGCCCGTCCGCCCTGAACGGCTCGCCGAGTCGGTGCGGCGCGTCGTCGGCGCCGTCGGGCGGGCGGTGCCGCCGCCCGCGCAGGCCCGCGACCCCGACGACGAGATGATTCCCGTCGAGCTCGGCGGGCGCACCCGGCTCGTGTCCCGCCGGGCGGTCACCTATGTGGAGGCGCAGGGCGACTACGTCCGGCTGCACACCGCCGACGGCGGCTACCTCGTCCGCATGCCGCTGTCGGCGCTGACCAGGCGGTGGGAGGCCGCCGGGTTCATCCGGATCCATCGCAGCACCCTCGTCGCGGCCGCGCACATCACCGAGGTCCGGTTCGACGGCGGTCGCGCCGCCGTCCAGATCGGCGACGAACTGTTGCAGGTCAGCCGGCGCCACACCCGCGAGGTGCGGGAGCGGCTGGTCCGCCGGTTCCACCAGCCGGACGGCGAGGACGACGGCGCGGGAGGCGCACACGATGAACGGTGAACGCCGGACGGTGGTCACCGGCAGGGGCCGTGCGCGGACCCCGCCGGACGCCGCGCAGCCGCCCGGAGCCCGGCCCGCCGACGACCAAGGAGGAGCGCCCGAACCGCCCGGAACCGAGACACAGGATCCCGATCCCCTTCATACCGACCCCAACTGTTCCGGGGAGTGCGGGTGGGCGGCTCCCCACGGTTACCTTCACGGTGACCTTCACGACGAAGCGCCCCGGCCCGACGAGGCGTCCGCCCTGATCCGCGCCCAGTTGCGCATCGCCCTCGGGACACTCGCGATCGTCCTGGCCGTGGTGGCGGGGCTGCCGGCGCTGCTCGCCCTCGTTCCCGCCGTCGCGCGGGCGCGGCTCGGCGGCGTTCCGCTGAGCTGGCTCGTCCTGCTCCTCGGCGTCCAGCCCGTCTGGGTCGCGGTGTCGCTGCGGCAGCTGAGACGCGCCGAACGGGCGGAACGCGACCTGACGAGGCCGGTGGACGGTCCGTGACCGCCGCCGCGGCGCTCATCGCGCTGGTCGCGGTGCTGGCGGCGACGTCCGTGCACGGTGCCCGCGGCCGCCGCTCCGCCGGCACCGCCGCCGACTTCCTGGTCGCCTCCCGCGGGGTCACGCCCTGGTGGAACGCGTCGGCGATCGGCGGCGAGTACATCTCCGCCGCCGCGATCCTCGGCTCCGCCGGGCTGGTGCTCGCCTACGGCGCCGACATGCTGTGGTTCCCCATCGCCGCGACCGCCGGATACGTCCTGCTGCTGGCCTTCGTCACCGCGCCCCTGCGCCGCTCCGGCGCCTACACGGTGCCCGACTTCGCCGAATGGCGCCTCGGCTCCCGGACCGTCCGGCGCGTCGTCACCGGCTGCGTCTGCTTCGTCGGCTGGTTCTACCTGCTGCCGCAGTTCCAGGGCGCCGGGGTGACGTTGCGGGTCCTGACCGGCGCGCCCATCTGGACGGGGTGGGCGGTCATCGTCGCCGTCGCGTTGCTGCTCGCCGCGTCCGGCGGGATGCGCGGGGTCACCGCCGTCCAGGCCGTGCAGTACTGGGTGAAGCTGGTCGCCGTGGCCGTGCCCGCGGTGGTCCTGCTGACCGTGTGGAACCTCGGTGACGGCCCCGACCCGGCCGCCGCGGACCCGCCGCGCTTCGTGTCGGCCACCCGCGTGCAGGTCGGCGCCGACGTCGTCGTCACCGTCCCCGCCGCCGTCACCGTCACCGCGCGAGGACAGGTGGACGGCGTCCGGCGGCACGACGCCACCGTGCCGCTCTCACCCGGCCGGCACGCCATCGGCGCCGGAACCGGCCTGGTGTTCCCCGCGGGCGCGGCGGTCCCGCACGCCGAGGGGCTGCCGGTCCAGGACGGAGCCACCTGGACCACGCCGTTCGGACGCGACCGCCCCCACGGCCTGTTCCACACCTACTCCGCGCTGCTCGGCGTCCTCCTCGGCACCATGGGCCTGCCGCACGTCCTCATGCGCTTCTACACGAGCACCAGCGGAGCGTCGGCCCGCCGCACCGCCGCGTTCGTGCCCGCCCTGCTGGCGCTGTTCTACGTGTTCCCCACCCTGTACGGGATGCTGGGACGCCTCTACGCCCCCGAACTGCTGATGACCGGTGACACCGACGCGACCGTCCTGACCCTCCCGCAGCGGATGCTCCCCGGACCCGGCGGCGCGCTGCTCACCGGCCTCATCGCCGCCGGGGCGTTCGCCGCCTTCATCTCCACCTCCTGCGGGGTCGTCGTCGCCCTCGCCGGGACGATCTCCCAGAGCACCCGCCGCCGCGGCGGCGTCGCCGCGTTCCGCGCCGGCGCCGTGCTCGCCGTGGCCGCGCCGCTCGCCGTCCTGCCGAGGCTCGGTTCGCACGGCACGGCCGACCTGGTCACGCTGGCCCTGTCCGTCTCGGCGTGCTCCCTGTGCCCGCTGCTCGTCCTCGGCATCTGGTGGCGCGGCCTGACCGCCGCCGGCGCCGCCGCCGGACTGCTCACCGGCGGGGGCCTCGCCGTCGCCGCCGGGCTCGCCCGGCTGTTCGCCGCCCCCTGGACGGGCTGGACCATGACCGTCCTCGCCCAGCCCACCGCCGTCGCCGCCCCCACCGCCTGCGTCGTCATGGTCGCCGTGTCGCTGCTGACCCGCCGCCGCGTCCCGCGCCGCGCCCACCGCGCGCTGCTGCGCCTGCACCTGCCCGACGACAGGGCCGTCCGCTGAACGCCCGTGATTCGTCGACCAGCGCGTCCACCACGCCGTGGACCGTTCCCGCCGACCGTTCGTCCCTTCGAACCGACCGCTCGCCGGACGGCTACTCCACGCACATCTCCGACTACCTACCGCTCATCGAGGCCCGCGTTTCCAGGTGCATTGGCGGAGGCATCACACCCCTAGAGTTCTCAGTGGCACCAACGACCACAACCGCCTCCGGAGGGGCGGGCGGCCGAACCACACCGCGAACGCCTCCCACAACAGCAAATCCGGAGATCCGGCGCACGCCGGATCGGAGTCGCTGGATCCCGTACCGGGGGGGTGGGATCCGGTGACCTGTGGCTCGGGCGTCGCGGAACAGTCGGGGGGTTGTTCAGCGGCGCCCGAGTCGACTTTCCCGCGTGTTCCCCCTGCGGCCCGGCGTGGACGGCGGTGGATCAGACCGCGTCGCGGAGGCGTTTCAGGGTGGCGATGTCCCTGGCGTGGGGTTCGGGGGCTCGGCCCGGGGTCTCGATGAGGAACGGAACACCGGCCGCGGCGGGGTGACGGAAGAGGTCCGCGAAGGCCTGCTCGCCGATCCGGCCCGCGCCGATGTTCTCGTGACGGTCCCTACCGGACGCGCACGGGTCCTTGGAGTCGTTGGTGTGGACGAGTCTCAGGCGCCCCTCGCCGACGGTGGCGACCAGGGCGTCGAGGGTCTCCTTGACGCCGCCGGGGGCCGCCAGGTCATGACCGGCGGCGAAGGCGTGGCAGGTGTCGAAGCAGACGCCCAGCTTCGGATGATGCTCCAGGCGGTCGAAGAACGGGCCCAACTCCTGCACCTTCGCGCAGAGCATGTTGTTCTGGCCCGCCATGGGCTCCAGGAGAAGGTCGGGCCCGTCGTCGGGAATCTCGTCGAGGAGCGGGAGGACGTGCTCGTGCACCTGGGCCATCGCCTGGTCGTAGGTCTGGGAGACCGAGGAGCCGGTGTGCACCACCACGCCACGGGCCCCGAGCGCGTGGCCGCGGGCCAGGGAGTGGCGGATGGCCGCGATCGACTTGGTCAGCGTGTCGGGGGTGGGGGAGCCGACGTTGACCAGGTACGGGGTGTGCACGTAGACGGGGATGTCGGTTCGGGCGCGCAGCTTCTCGTCCTCGGCGGGCCTGCCCTCGGGGAGTGCCCACCCGCGGGGGTTGGCCACGAAGACCTGGACGGCCTCCGCGCCGATCTCGGCGGCGTACTTCAGGCCGCCGGTGGCGAGGCCACCGGCCACGGGGACGTGGGCGCCGACCGGGTTGTTCACCTCAGGGCCCCCGCACGATCGTGACGGTGGAGCCGCGCGGCGCCTCGCCGTCGCTCGGGGACTGGAAGCGGACCGTGCTCCCACCGAAACCCGTCACCTTGACCTTGAAACCGGAGTCCTCCAGGGCCCGCCTGGCGTCGTTCACGTCGCGGCCCGTCATGTTCGGGACGGGGATGTTCTCGGTCGGCTCGCCGTCGTTGCAGCCGAACTCGAACGGGCCCGCGTCGACGATGCAGTCGCGCTTGTTGACGACGAGCGTGACGTCGTCGCCCCGGGACACGCCGGTGCCCTCGGCGGGATCCTGCTCTAGGACCGTGTCCGCGGGTTTTCCGTCGACCTTCTTCTTCTCGACCTTGACCTTCAGGCCCATCGAGCGGAGCTGGTTGGCGGCGGCGTCGCCGTTCTGACCGATGAGACCCGGCATCGACATGCCGGTGGAGACGACGATCCCGACCGGCTCGTCCGGGGACAGTCGCGCGCCCGCCTCGGGGTCGGTGCCGACGACACTGTCCCGGGGGACGGTCTGGGACGGGGTCCTGCTCGTGCGGCCGACGGTGAAGCCCTCGTCCTCAAGGGTCTGTTCGGCGTCGTCCAGCGACTTGCCCTCGACGTCGGGCACCTTCTTCGGCGTGATGCCCCTGGACGGCGTGAGCGTGACGGTCTCGCCCTTGGCGATCCGGGAGCCCGCGGGCGGGTCGGTTCTGACGACGCCGCCCTTGTGGACACGGTCGTCGTAGACGGGCTTCGCCGTCTGCACGTGCAGCCCGGCGCTCTCCAGCCGGTCGCGGGCGTCGGTGACCTTCATGCCGACGACGGACGACGGGACGCGCTCGTACTGCCCCGACGTCTGGTACCAGACCGCCCACCCGAGGATGACCGCCGCGACCAGGCCGAGGGCGAGGAGGACGTAGCGGCCGGTCAACGCGCCGATGGCGCGGTCGGTCCGGGTGCGTTCGGGTCGCTGGGCGGCGGGCAGGGTGTTCGCGTCGAGGACGGCGGTGTGGGGGCCCGCGGCCGGGGTTTCCAGGACGCGAGTGTCGTTGCCGGACGCGTCCTGGATCCGGCGGTCGATGTCGGGGGGCAGCCCGCCGAACACCTCGGCGACCTCGGCGAGGTACTGGTTCGCGTCCTGCGGGCGGCGCTGCGGGTCGTGGCTCGTCGCGTCGGTGACCAGCTCGTCGACCCGGGTGGGGATGCCGGGGACCACGCTGGACGGCGGCGGCACCGTCTCGTTGACGTGCTTGTAGGCGACGGCGAGGGGCGTGTCGGCCTGGTGGGGGAGCCGCCCGGTGAGCAGCTCGAACAGCATGACCCCGGCGGCGTACACGTCCGAGCGGACGCCGGCGTCCCCGGACACGACCTGCTCGGGCGCGAGATAGCCGACCGTGCCGATGATGATCCCGGTCTTGGTCATCTTGCTCGCGGTCTCGGCCCGGGCGAGCCCGAAGTCGGCGACCTTGACCTGGCCGTCCTCGGTGATGAGGACGTTCTCCGGCTTGACGTCGCGGTGCACGAGTCCGGCGCGGTGCGCGGCGCCGAGCGCGGCCAGCACCGGCTGCATGATCTCCAGGGCGGCGCGGGGGCCGAACCGCCTTACCGAGGAGAGCGCGTCGCGGAGCGTGTGGCCGGCGACGTACTCCATGACGAGGAAGACGTGCTCGCCGTCGGTGCGCTGGTCGTAGACGGCGACGACGTTCGGGTGGGACAGCGCCGCCGCGGCCTTCGCCTCGCCGATGAAGCGGGCGACGAAGTCCTCGTCGGAGGCCAGCCCCGCGTGCATCACCTTGATCGCGATGACGCGGTCGAGCCTGAGGTCGCGCGCCAGGTAGACCGTCGCCATGCCGCCGCGAGCGATGCGCGACTCAATGCGGTAGCGCCCGTCGAGCACCCGCCCGACGAGGGGATCGGCAACCGTCGTGTCCATCGCTGCGAGTTTACGGGCGTTTCGGTAAGGAACTCATCAGTCGTGAGTATGAGCATCGATGAGCCCGGAGGGTGATTCCGCCGGGACCACCGGCCCCGGCTGGACGAGGCGGCGCGACCGCCGAGAGCTGCGGGAGACGGCCACACCGGCGAGGCAGAGCAGACCGCCGCCGAGCGTGATGAGCCCGGGAACCTCGCCGAGGAACAGCCACGACATGAGCACGACCAGGGCGGGCACGGCGTAGGTGGTGGCGCCCATCTTCCCGGCGGACGTCCGGGCCAGCGCGTAACCCCAGGTCGTGAACGCGAGCGCGGTGGGAAAGACGCCAAGGTAGATCATGTTCAGGGTCGCGCCGACCGGCGCGTCCGCGGCCTGCGACACCAGTTGCCAGGAGAACGGCAGGCAGGCGAGCGTGCCGATCGCGCAGGCGAACGTGGTGAACTGCAACGCCGACGCGTGCCGCAACGCCGGTTTCTGGCTGACGACGCCCGCCGCGTAGGTGACGGCGGCGACGAGGCAGAGCAGCACCCCGCCGACGGACGAGCTGCCCTCCCCGGACATCGACAGCCCCACGACGGCCGCACCGGCGAACGACACGGCCATGCCCAGCAGCAGCCTGGGCGGCAGCCCCTCCTTCAGCAGCCAGCCGCCGAGCAGCGCGATGAGGATCGGCCCGATGTTGACGACCAGGGCGGCGGTGCCGGCGTCCACGAGCTGCTCGCCCCAGTTCAGGGCGACCATGTACGCGCCGAACCAGAGGACGCCCGCCGTGACGATGCCGGGCCAGGCCCCCTTCGCCGGAAGACCCTCGCGCCGGACGACCCACAGCGCGCCGAGGACGACCGTCCCGGACAGCAGACGGCCGAGGGCGAGGGCGCCCGGGGAGTACTCGGCGCCCGCGCTGCGGATCGAGACGAAGGCGGAAGCCCAGAGGAGCACCGTGACCGTGGCGGCCGCCACGGCGAGCCGGTCGACCCGCGCGCCGCTTTCCTGCTGCATGTCACGCACCTTAGGTATGGGACGTTTCCATGAACCCCGAAGCGGCGCGCCGGGTTGCGGCTGCACTGGACCCGGGTGGACCGCTCCAGTCTCGGGCCGTCCACATTTCAGGTCCAGCGAAAATCGCTATACCCGACTCTTAAGAGCTACTGCGAAGTCGCGATCCCGTCGAACGGTGAGGACGCCTGCGCGTAGCGGCGCTTGGGGATGCGTCCCGCCAACCGCGCCAGCCGTCCCCCCTCCACGGCGTGCCGCATCGCCGCGGCCATCCGTGCCGGGTGCCGGGCGCGGGTGACCGCCGTCGCCAGCAGGACCGCGTCGCACCCCAGCTCCATCGCCAGCGCCGCGTCGGACGCGGTGCCGACCCCGGCGTCCAGGATCACCGGGACGCCCGCCCGCTCGACGATCAGCTCGATGTTGTGCGGGTTGCGGATCCCCAGCCCCGACCCGATCGGCGACCCCAGCGGCATCACCGCGGCGCACCCGATCTGCTCCAGGCGCCGCGCCAGGACGGGATCGTCGTTCGTGTACGGCAGCACGACGAACCCGTCGTCGACGAGCTGCTCGGCGGCGTCGACCAGCTCGATCGGATCGGGCAGCAGCGTGTGCTCGTCCGCGATCACTTCGAGCTTGACCCAGTTCGTCCCGAGGGCCTCACGAGCGAGCTTGGCCGTCAGCACCGCCTCGCCCGCCGTGAAACACCCCGCCGTGTTCGGCAGCACCCGGATGCCGCACTCGTTCAACACGTCCAGCACCGAACCGCGGGCCGAGGGGTCCACCCGGCGCATCGCGACCGTGGTCAGCTCCGTCCCGGACGCGGTCAGCGCCTCCCGCAGAACCTGCATGCTCGGCGCGCCCCCGGTCCCCATGATCAGCCGTGACCCCACCTCCTCACCCGCGATGACCAGCGAGTCCATGTCCTCCTGCGGTTCGTGTTCCACTCCGCTGGCGCTCCGTTCCATACGCCCCTCAACCTCCCTGGACGGCGGTCAGAACTTCCAGACGGTCGGCGTCGCGCAGGGGTGTCGCCTCCCACGCCGAGCGGCGGACGACCTCGTCGTTCACCGCCGCCGCCACACCGGAGCCCGCGGTCGTGACGGACGCGACCGCGTCGGCGACGCTGGCGCCGTCGGGCAGCTCGCGCGGCTCACCGTTGACGATCACCTTCATGAGTGCACCTCGGGGGAGAAACGGCCGGGCGTGAACGGCCCGGCGACCTCGGGGACGGGCCCGTCCAGCAGCATCGCGGACAGGATGTCGGCGCTCACCGGCGCGAGCAGGATCCCGTTGCGGAAATGCCCGGTCCCGACGAACAGGCCGGGCAGCGCGGACGGTCCCATCACGGGCGCGTTGTCGGGCGACCCGGGACGCAGTCCCGCCGACACCTCGGTGAACTCCAGTTCGGTGACGCCGGGCAGCAGCTCGCGGGCGTCCCGCAGCAGCTCCCACAGGCCGCCCGCCGTGACGCGCGTGTCGAAGCCCAGCTCCTCCTGGGTGGCGCCGACGACGATCTCGCCGTCCAGGCGCGGCACCAGGTAGACCGACGAGCCCTTCACCAGCCCGCGCGTGGAGCGGCCGACGAACGGCGTCCGGGCGCGGAGCCGGATCACCTGCCCCTTCACCGGACGGACGGGTGGAACGGTCCCGGGCGGAAGTCCGGCGAGGTCGCCGGACCAGGACCCGGCGGCCAGCAGCACCCGGTCGGCGCGGATCTCCGTTCCGTCGTCCAGCCGGACGCCGACGGCCGTGTCGCGCTCGATGACGATCTCCGCGGCCCGCCGCCGGACGACCCGGACGCCGAGTCGCTCGGCCGCCGCGAGCAGCGCCGGGGCCAGCCGCCGCGGGTCGATCGAGCCGTCCTCGGGGGCGAGCAGGCCGCCGCGCACGCCCGGCGCGAGCATCGGCTCCAGCCGCCGGCACTCGCGTCCGGTCAGCGCCTCGGTGGGGATGCCGAGGCTGTCCTGGAAACGGCGCAGGTCGTCCAGGTAGCGCAGGTCGTCGGCGTCGAACGCGACCTCGATGATCCCGTCCGTGCGGTGGCCGGTGTCGAGGCCGGTCAGCTCCTCCAGTTCGGCGACGAACGCGCCGTACCGGTCGCGGGACGCGAGGCCGAGCCGCAGCAGCGGCTCCTCGCCGTAGGTCAGCTCGCTGACCGGGGTGAGCATCCCCGCCGCGACCGCCGTCGCGCCGCTCGCGGGTTCGGGGTCGACCAGGGTGACGGTGGCGCCGCCGGCTGCGGTGCGCCAGGCGGTGGCCAGGCCGATGACCCCGGCCCCGACGATCACGATCTCCATGCGCGCTCCCTTCGCCGGCATGATCCGGATCAGGTCGTGGCGGTCGGCGGCCCGTTCCAGCCGCCCTCTCAGCCCGGTCGCACCGGACTCCCGCGCTTTGTGCTGATTTCGCCTGCTTCCACCTTACGGCCCCGTGGGCGCGACACGACGCCTGGTTAGGGTGACCTTTATGGACAAGGTGATCGTCGTGGGCGGCGGGCTCGCCGGTCTGCGCGCGGTGGAGACCCTGCGGGGCAACGGCCACGAGGGGGCGCTGACCCTCGTCTCGGCCGAGCGGCATCCTCCCTACGACCGTCCGCCGCTGTCGAAGGCCGTCCTCGCGGGCGAGACCGACGACACGACGGTCGACGCCGACTGGGACGAGTTGCGCTGCGAGCTGCTCCTCGGCGAGCGCGCCACCGGCCTGCGGCTGGAGCCGGTCGGCGGCGTGGTCACGTCCACGGCGGGCGACCTGCCGTTCGACGGGCTGGTCATCGCGACCGGGGCCACCCCGATCACGTTGCCGGGGGACGGGCGCCAGCATGTGCTGCGCACCATCGACGACTCCCGCGACCTGCGTTCCAGGCTCGTCCCCGGCGCCCGGATCGTCATCGTCGGCGCGGGCTGGATCGGCGCCGAGGTCGCCACCGCCGCGGCGAAGCGAGGCTGCTCGGTGACCGTCGTCGAGGCCGCGGACACGCCGCTCGCCGCCGCGATCGGCGCCGAGGTGGGCGCGTACACCGCGCCCTGGTACGCGGAGGCGGGCGTCGAACTGCGCACCGGGGTCAAGGTCGCCGAGGTGCGGGACGGCGGACTCGTCCTCGCGGGCGGCGCCAGGATCGACGCGGACGAGGTCGTCGTCGGTGTCGGCGTCCGGCCCGAGCTGTCCTGGCTGGAGGGCTCCGGGCTGCTGCTGGAGCGCGGAGTGGTCACCGACGGCTCGTTCCGCGCCTACGCGGGGACGGAGGAGCCCGGCTCGGTCCGCCGCGACGTCGTCGCCGTCGGCGACTGCGCCTCCTGGTGGTCGGCGCGGTACGGGCGGCGGCTCCTGGTCGAGCACTGGGATGTCGCGCTGAACGCTCCGGAGGTCGCCGCCGCGTCCCTCCTCGGTCAGGACGCCGTGTACGACGCGGTCCCGTATTTCTGGTCCGAGCAGTTCGGGCGCATGGTGCAGTACGCGGGCAGCCACGCGGCGGCGGAGCGGATCGTCCATCGCGGCGACCCGTCCGGTCGGAAGTGGGCGGTGGCGTGGCTGAGCGGCGACCGCCTCGACGCGATCCTCACCGTCGACCGGCCCCGCGACCTCGTGCAGGCCCGGCGACTGATCGCCGCCGGGACGCCCGTGGACCCCGCGGCGATCGCCGACCCGGACGTGCCCGTCCGCCAGGCCGTTCGCGGATAGCGATCACCCGCGGCACGTCACGCCTGTGCAGGGGGTTTGAGGGTTCCGAAGGCGTGGTAGGCAGGGTGACGTGACGCAGATGCACGCAACCGTTGACAGCGCACTGGACCCCCGGACCGACGCCCTCGCCGGGGAATGGCTCTCCCTCAAGGAGGCCGCCGAGCGGCTCGGGATCAAGCCCAACCGGATCAAGCAGCTCATCAGCGAGCACCGGCTCCTGTCCGTCCGCCGGGACGGTCGACCGATGGTGCCCGCGGCGTTCATCAAGGACGGTCAGGTCATCAAGGGTCTGCCCGGCACCCTCACGCTGTTGTCGGACGCCGGGTTCGACGACGCCGAGACGATCCGCTGGCTGTTCACCGCGGACGACACGCTGCCGGGAACGCCCGTGGACGCGCTCACCGAGAACCGGGGGACCGAGGTCCGCCGCCGCGCCCAGGCGCTGGCGTTCTAGCCCGCCCACCCTTCCGCTGAACGGGGTCGCGCGAACGGCGCCACCGGCGCGCGACCCCACCGGCCCGTGTTCGAGCACGTGAGAGGTAGCCTTCCCGCGTGGCCAGGCATCTTCCGACCGAACGCGGCGTGGCGTTGCGCGCCCGGCTCAGCAGGGCCCGCCTGTACCTGTGCGTGGACGCGCGGGAACGGCAGGGCGACCTGCCGGACTTCCTCGACGCCGTGCTCGCGAACGGCGTCGACATCGTCCAGCTCCGCCAGAAGGGCCTGGAGGCCCGGCAGGAGATCGCGTACCTGGAGGTCTTCCGCGCGGCGTGCGAGCGGCACGGCGCGCTGCTGGCGGTCAACGACCGGGCGGACGTGGCGCACGCCGTCCGCGCCGACGTGCTGCACCTCGGCCAGGACGACCTGCCGGTGCCCGCCGCCCGCGAGATCGTCGGCGGCGACACGCTGATCGGCCGGTCCACGCACTCGGAGGAGCAGGCGTCGGCGGCGGCCGGCGAGCCGGGCGTCGACTATTTCTGCGCCGGTCCGGTGTGGCCGACCCCGACGAAGCCGGGACGTCCCGCGCCCGGCCCGAAGCTGCTGGAGCACGTCGCGGCGCGCCGCGTGACCCGCCCCTGGTTCGCGATCGGCGGGATCGGCCTCGGCAACCTCGCCGACGTCCAGGCCGCGGGCGCGACCCGCGTCGTGGTCGTGCGGGCCATCACCGAGGCGGACGATCCGGGCGCCGCCGCGGCCGCGTTCGCGCGCCGGCTGGCCGCTGACGTTTGACGCGCTTTGACCCGTATCACAGTGCGGGCCGCCGTCCGATCGCCCACAATGGGGATCATGAGCGTGGGACCCGACGACGACCGGCCGGTCCACCTGGACGAGGACCTGGAGATCCTGCCGGACCAGACGTCCGACGACACCGACACCGGTTGGGGCGAGTGGCGCGGCGACGACGACTCGCGCCTGTTCGAGGACCGTCCCCCGCACTGGTGAACCGGCGGGGCCGGTAGGGGCCGGTCGGACCGGCAGGGCCTTGTCAGAACAGCAGGCCGAGCACGAAGCCGCCGGTGACGACGACCGCGAGCGCGACCATCATCCGCCACCGGTAGCGCGGGATGCGGGTAGGTCGCGGCTTCGGCATCGGACCCTGCCCTTCGCGAAGCGCCCGGACGATCTGCGGGGCCGTGGGCCGGGCGGCGGGATTCTTGTCCAGACAGCGGGCCGCGAGGTCACGCAGCGGCCCCTGCAGGTCACCGAGGTCGGGGCTGCGGGACGTGACGCGCCGTATGACGGCCGCGCTCGGCCCGGTGCCGAACGGCGGGCGTCCGGTCGCGGCGAACACCAGGGTGGCGCCCCACGCGAACACGTCGGCGGGCGGGCCGACCGGCTCGTCCTCGATCTGCTCGGGCGCCATGTAGGCGGGGGTCCCGACCGGGCCGGTCGTCACGGGGGTGGCGTCGGCGCCCTCCTGGTCGAGGCGCGCGATGCCGAAGTCGATGACCTTGGCGCCGTCCGGGCCGAGCAGCACGTTGCCGGGCTTGAAGTCGCGGTGCACGATGCCCGCGCGGTGGATCGCGGCGAGCGCCGCCGCCGTCCGCAGCGCGAGCTTGCGAAGTTTCGGCGCCGGCAGCGGGCCGCGGTCCTCGACGACGCGCTGGAGCGGCGGGCCCTCGACGAACTCGGAGACGATGTACGGGCGGTCGCCGGTCATGTCGGCGTCCAGGACGCGGGCGGTGTGCCGTCCCGACACCCGCCGCGCCGCGTCCGCCTCCTTGACGAACCGGCGGTGCGCCCGTTCCCCGGCCGAGTCGCCGCCGCGCAGCAGTTTGACGGTGACGAGCTCGCCGTCGGCGTCGCGGCCCAGGTAGACGACGCCCTGGCCTCCCTCGCCGAGCCGTCCGAGCAGCGTGTAGGAGCCGAGGCCGCGCGGGTCGTCCGGGGCGAGCGGGGCGCGGGCGCCCGGCGGGACGGCGGGCCGCGCGCCGTGTCCGCGCGCCGGGTGGCCGTCCGGGATCCGCCGGGCCGCGCGACCGGGGCTCGCGGCGGGGATCTGGCCGGGGTGCCCGGGACGGGCGGTCGCGGTTCGCGCGGGACGGGGACTCGTCCTCCCGCAGGAGGTGTCGTGCGGCACTGGGGGACTCCGGCTGGGCGGGATGGACGAAGGATTTCCTTATTTGTACCGCGTGACCGGGACGCCCGGCAGTGGAACCACGATCTTCGCTCAGGTGCTCCGGGCGGTGGCGGCCACCGCGAGCTCGGCGAGCGCCCGGCGCGCCTCCTCGGTGATCGGGGCGGTGCGCAGGGCCCGCTCCGCCTCGCCGAGATAGCGTTCGATCATCGTCTCGCACGCGGCGAGGCCGCCGGTGTCCTCGATGATCGAGCGCAGCTCGTCCACGCCGGGACGGTCCAGGGCCGGGTCGCCGAGGCGCCTGCGCAGCGCCGTGGACTGCGCCGCGGAGGCGCGCTCCAGGGTGAGGGCGATCAGCACGGTCCGCTTGCCCTCGCGCAGGTCGTCGCCCGCGGGCTTGCCGGTCTCGGCGGGATCGCCGAACACGCCGAGGACGTCGTCGCGGAGCTGGAAGGCGATGCCGAGCGGCAGGCCGTAGCCGGTCAGGGCGGCGGTGACGTCCGGTCGGGCCCCGGCGAGCGCCGCGCCCATGTGCAGCGGCCGTTCGATCGTGTACTTGGCGCTCTTGAACTCCACGACGCGCAGCGCCGTCGCGGCGGTCGCCTCGCCGCGCGTGCCCTCCAGCATGTCGAGGTACTGGCCGCACATGACCTCGGTGCGCATCAGGTCGTACACGGCGCGGGCGCGGCGCCTGCGGTCGCCGCCCAGCCCGCACGTCTCGAACATCTCGCTCGACCAGGACAGGCACAGGTCGCCGAGCAGGATCGCGGCACCGGCGCCGAACGCCTCCGCGTCGCCCGGCCAGGACTGCGCGCCGTGCAGCGCCTCGAACCTGCGGTGGACGGACGGCTGCCCGCGGCGGGTGTCGCTGGAGTCCATCACGTCGTCGTGGATCAGCGCGCTCGCCTGGAGCAGTTCCAGGGACGCGGCGGCCTGGACGAGATCCGCGCCGTCGGCGCCGTCCTCGCCGCCGGCGGCCCGCCACCCCCAGTAGCAGAACGCGGGACGGAGCCGCTTGCCGCCCGTCAGCAGCGCGTCCAGGGCCGACAACAGCGGCGCGAGGTCGTCGCTGATGGCCAGCAGGGCAGGGCGCTGCCGGTCGACGAAGGCCAGAAGCGCCTCGTCGACCTCCTTGCGGATGCGGCTGGTCGACATGTCGCGATCGTATCCACCTGGGCAGATGTAACCGTCCCCCGGAAAAGTGAGAAGTCACTAGAACTTCAGAAATATGGACATAACGCCGTATGGTGTGCGGAGGGTCACTCGTATCGGCGGCCCGGGGCGACCCCGGCCGCTTCTGTACTCTTAGGGGATGCCACGCCTGCGCCCCGCCCGTCCGCCGGCCGTCCGAGAGCTGCTGGCCTCCGGAGCCCCCTCCTTCTCGTTCGAGTTCTTCCCGCCCAAGACCGACAAGGGCGCGCGGAACCTGTGGCGCGCGATCCGTGAGCTGGAGTCCCTGCACCCGACGTTCGTGTCCGTGACCTACGGCGCGGGCGGCGGCACCCGCGACAAGACCGTCGACATCGTCGAACGGATCGCCACCGACACCACGCTCACCCCCGTCGCCCACTTCACCGCCGTCGACCACTCCCAGGCGGAGTTGCGCAACCTCGTCGGCAGATTCGCCGCCGTCGGGGTCCGCAACGTCCTCGCGCTGCGCGGCGACCCGCCCGGCGACCCGATGGGGGAGTGGGTCAAGCACCCCGACGGCGTCGAGTACGCCTCCGACCTCGTCCGGATGATCCGCTCCTACGGCGACTTCTGCGTCGGCGTCGCCGCGTTCCCCTACAAGCATCCGCGCTCGCCCGACGTCGAGAGCGACACCCGCTTCTTCATCGAGAAGTGCCGCGCGGGCGCCGACTACGCGATCACGCAGATGTTCTTCCGCGCCGAGGACTACTTCCGGCTCCGCGACCGCGTCGCCGCCGCCGGATGCGACGTGCCGATCCTGCCCGGCATCATGCCGGTCACCCAGCTCAGCACGATCGAACGGTCCGAGCAACTGTCGGGCGCCCCGTTCCCGCCCGAGGTCAAGGCCCGTTTCGACGCCGTCGCGGACGACCCGGACGCCGTCCGCCGCCTCGGCATCGAGCACGCCGCCGAACTGTGCCGGGAACTGCTCGAACAGGACGCGCCCGGCATCCACTTCATCACGTTCAACAAGTCCACGGCCACCCGCGAGGTCTACGGGCTGCTGGACGGCGCCGGGTACGGCGCCAGCGGCAGCGTCCCGCCCATGACCGCGTAGCGGGGCCCGCCGCCGGGGAACTCGAAGTCCGTCAGCAGGTCCACCATCCCGACCGAGCGGTACAGGGTGCGGGCGGGCGTCTCCGGGTGCCTGTCCAGCGTCGACAGCACGACGGTCCGCTCCGGCCTGCCCTCGCACAGCGCGTTCAGCAGGGCCCGGCCGAGGCCCCTGCCCTGCGACTCCGGGTGGACGTGGAGCTCGGCGACCTCGAACGCGTCCGCCAGCCACGCCTCCGCGTGGTCGACGTCCCCCACGGCGCTGAGCGCCTGGAACACGACGTCGTGCCACCACTGGCCGCGCGCCCCGTGGAACCCGTAGGCGAACCCCTGGACGGGACCCGCGCGGACGGGCAGCGCCCCGCGCCGCTCCGCCACGAGCGCCCGGAAGCCCGGATACGAGGCGTGCCGTTCCATGATGGCGTGCCGTCCGGGAAGCTGCTCGTACGGCGGCTCCATCGCGGCGGCGTAGACGTCCAGCATGGGACCGATCCTGCGCTGGAACGCACGCTCGTCGATCTCCCGCAGCTTCGGGTCCCTCACCTGACAGAGGGTAGACCCGGGCGACCGTCCGCCGCGGGAGATCGTTTACCTTTCGGCGCCCGCCGCGTCACCGGACGTCGACGACCCTGCGCACCGTGGCGTCGTCCCGCGCCACCACGGCGGTCTCACCGGTCAGGACGATCGGCCGCTGGATCAGCACCGGGTTCGCGGCCATGATCTCGATCCACCGGGCCCGGTCGTGCGCCAGCTCCCGCAGCCCGAGCTCCTTCGCGACCGGCTCGTTCAGGCGCGCCACGTCCCACGGCTCCGCGCCGATCCGCGTGAGCACCGCGTCCAGCTCCTCCGCCGTGGGCGGGTCGTCCAGGTAGCGGCGCTCGGTGTACTCCACGCCCGCCTCGTCCAGCGCGGCCTTCGCCGCGCGGCTCTTGGAACACCGCGGGTTGTGCCAGATCTCCATGTGTCACTCCACCTCCGCCGGGGTGCCCCCGGTGATCCTGAGCAGTTCCTCGTACGACGTCGGGAAGACCGTGTGCGGATGCCCGGCGGCGGCCCAGACCTCGTCGTACTTGTCCAGCCAGACGTCGACGAGCGTACGGACCGGCGCCGGATGGCCCAGCGGCGCCACACCCCCGATCGGCTGCCCGGTCGCGTCCCGGACGAACTCCGGCGACGCCCGCCGCACCTTCGCCGCCCCCACCAGCGCCGCGACCTTCGTCGTGTCGACCCGGTGCGCGCCGCTCGTCAGGACCAGCAGCGGCGCCCCGTCGGCGTCGAACACCAGGCTGTTGGCGATCGCGCCCACCTCGCAGCCCAGTTGGTCGGCGGCGGCCTGCGCCGTCCGCGCGGAGTCGGGCAACTCCACGACGGACCCGGTCGCGCCGCGTTCCAACAGGGCCTTCGCGACGATTTCGGTATTCGGATGCATGGGTAGCACTTTAAGGTCACCTCATGCGAGGGACACCGATCGACGTGCGCACCGGCACGCTCGCGCTGACCGCCGCCGTCCTCCTGACGGCCTGCGACGGGACGGACCAGGCGGTGGCTCCACCGCCGGCGCCGTCCGCGAAACCGACGACGCCCACGCCGACCCCCACGCCCACGCCCACGCGACGCAAGCTGAAGCCGGGCGCGAAGGGCGCCGACGTCGAGGCACTCCAGCGCCGCCTCAAGGCCCTGCGCTACGACCCGGGCAAGGTGGACGGGAAGTACGGGCCTTCCACCCAGATGGCCGTGTGGGCGTTCCAGGCCGTCCACCGCATGAAGCAGAAGAGCACGCTCGACACGCCGTTCTGGAAGGCCCTCGACAACCCCCGGCGGCCCCGCCCGATGGCCAAGAAGCGCGAGAAGAACCGTGTGGACGTCGACCTGAAGCGCCAGTACCTCGTCCTCTACGAGGACGGGCGACCGCGCCTCATCACGCACGTCTCGTCAGGCTCCGGCGAGTACTACTGCGCCAAGGACCGCGGCGCGAAGGTCCCCCGCTGCCGCTACGCCGTCACCGGGACGGGCGACTTCCGCACCGGACGCCGCTTCTCCGGCTGGGAGACCTCGCCCCTGGGCCGCCTCTACAACCCCGTCTACTTCAACGGCGGCATCGCCTTCCACGGCGCCCTGGACGTGCCCAGATACCCCGCCTCGCACGGCTGCGTCCGGATGCCGATGCACATCGCCGAGTACTTTCCCGACCTCCTCGGGACGAACGTCCCCGTGCACGTCAGACGGCCGCGCTGACCGCGGACACCCCCTCTGACCTGCGAGAAGCGACACACCTTCGAACACGTTGACGAATCGCCGACAGGGCGGTTTACTGGGTCATGCGTCGAACTTATGTTCGAGGTGGCGCGAGACTCGCGGCTCGCGCCAGGGCGACGTCCCCGCCGGTCGCGGTGTTTCGGCGGGACGGACGGCCGGGCGGAGTGAGGGGAAGCTCTCCGCCCGGCCGGCCCGAGCCCGGAAGGAGGCAGCCATGTCCGCCACGAGGACCGCGCGGGGAATCCACTCCGCCACCCAGTCCGCATCACCGAGCCCACGCCGCCGTCCGATGCCCGCACCCCGTCCGGCGCACACCGCCGAGGGCCAGCTCCACGCGGCCCGCATGGGTCTCGCCGAGGCCGCCGAGGCGACCTCGCCAGCGGTCCGCTACGTCTGCGCCCATCTGGCCGCGCTGCGCGCCGCGGCCGCCGTGCTGGCGTCCAAGGAACCCCTGGAGACCCACCGCCGCGGCCGTCCCCGCAGCGTCTGGGTCCTGCTCCCCGAGGCCGAGCCCGCACTGCGCGAATGGGCCGCCTTCTTCGCCGCCGGCGCCGACAAACGCGCCGCCGCCGAGGCCGGCCTCCCACGCGCCGTCACCCCGCGCGAGGCCGAGGAGCTCCTGCACGACGCCGACGTCTTCGTCACCCTCGTCGAGGACACCCTGGGCATCACCAGCCAGCCCACCCTCCCCGTCCCCGAGGCCAGCTGACCACTCCCGAGGCCGTCCCCTCCTCCCCGGGCCGGCCCCGCCGGAGGCCGGGCGCGAGCCGCCACACGGCGCTCGCCCGGCCTCCGGCGCCCGAACGATCGCGCCGGCGGCGCCCACCGACCCCCCGGCCCGGCCCACCGGCGCGATCCCCCACCCCACCCCCCTCCAGCCGACACCGAGGCGACACGCGCGCCGAGACGGACAATCTCCGAGCCCACCGACCCACCACGGGCGAGGCCCCGCCACGCTGCCTCACCCCGACCGAACCCCCTCGGCCCGGGGAGCCCGATGCGAGCCCGCGCCGCCACTGGCGGCGTCGAATGGCGTGCGCGTTGTGTAGGCGATGTCCGAGCGCGCCGACCCGGCGTCGGTGAGGGCCGCCGCATGGGCTTGTCCTGGCCGGACCGGCTCGGGGCGGGGCGCCTGATGTGGTCGACGTCCGCTGGCCGGCGCTGATGGCACACACGGCACACAAGGGGCCGGGCCACGGTGGATCGGCGTGAACAGCCGCGTGGCCCGCGAGTTCAGCGGGAGGCCCTACGGAGGGCTGACGTACGAAGAACCTGCCTGCGGAGGGACGACGCACCGACGGCTGACCTACAGGCAGACGGCGGGCGGGGAGGGAGCGCGGGGGGACGGGGCGCTGTGTTGGAGAGAGGGGTGTGGGCGCGTTTGTGTGGTGTTAGGGGCGTCTTGCGTGGCGGGGTGGGGAGTGGCTTGGGGCTTGAACGTGGAACGGAGCCCGGTTTGGGGCCGGGCTCCGTTTCGTTGTGGTGCGGGTTAGAAGGACTCGACGGCGCGGCGCGCCTCCGGGTCCAGGACGCCCCAGCCGATGAGCTCCTCGGTGAGCTCGGTCGGGGACTTGTCATAGATGACCGCGAGTGAACGCAGGTCTTCCTGACGGATGGACAGGACCTTTCCGTTGTAGTCGCCCCGCTGGCTTTGAATCGTCGCGGCGTAGCGGGCGAGAGGACCGGCCTTGTCTTTCGGAAGCTGCTGCAACCGCTCTAGATCGATCACGAGCTTGGGTGTAGGCCCGAGCGGGCTCGGCGCGGCTCCGCCGGGCAGCAACTCGGAAACCGGCACGCCATAGAAATCGGCGAGCTCGGCCAGCTTCTGAACGGTGACGGCGCGGTCGCCCCGCTCGTACGAACCCACGACGACGGCCTTCCAGCGGCCACGGGACTTCTCTTCCACGCCGTGCAGGGAGAGGCCCTGCTGGGTGCGGATGGCGCGCAGGCGCGCACCGAGAGCCTTTGCGTATTCAGACGGCATTCTTGGCCCCCCAGGCTCGCTTTCATCGTCGTCGGACTCCGGCGGTCGCCGGAGGGGGACTGATTCGGGAGGCCGTCCGGCCTCGGGAGTCCGCCCCCAGGGATGGTTACGGACAGTGACGGTAAAACGGGGACGGCCCTAGGTCAAGCTGATTGGAAAAAAGCGGTCGAATCCGCAGGACTCGATGTGGGCGGTTCGGATCGTCCGGAACCCGTGCGGGGGTGGTGCGGCGTGTTCGCGGGCGGTTCCCAGGTCATGGCCGCTGTGACGGCTCTCACCTGCGTAGATGTGCCTGGTGGGGGTCGGCGCGGTGTGGTCGTGCTGCTACGGTGAGGAAGACGAGACGTCCTTTAAGACCCGTCCCGTGAGGCGGGAAAGGAGGTTGGGCGGTGCATGCTGCCTCCGGGCCGGAAAGGCCCGCGGGAGCGCGCGTGGCGGACGGTGACCCCCGGTCGAAGGCCGTTCTGGAGGGTCCCGATATCAGGCGCGCGTTGACCCGAATCGCACACGAGATCCTCGAGCGGACCAAGGGCGGTCACGACGTCCTGCTGCTCGGCATCCAGACCCGCGGCGTGACGCTGGCCGAGCGGCTGGCGGAGGCGCTGCGCGAGGTCGAGGGCCGCCCGGTGCCCTGGGGCTCGCTCGACGTGACCATGTACCGGGACGATCTGCGGCTGCGGCCCGCCCGCGCCCTCGGCCGCACCGAACTGCCCCCGGCGGGCGTCGACGACCGGGTCGTCGTCCTCGTCGACGACGTGCTGTTCTCCGGGCGGACGGTCCGCGCCGCGCTGGACGCGCTGAACGACCTCGGCCGGCCCCGCGCCGTGCAGCTCGCCGTGCTCGTCGACCGCGGGCACCGGCAGCTGCCGATCCGGCCCGACTACGTGGGCAAGAACCTGCCGACCTCGATGCGGGAGACCGTGAAGGTCCTGCTGGAAGAGAACGACGGGCGCGACGCCGTGCTGCTCGGCCCGACGGGGGGCGCCGAATGAACCGCCATCTGATCTCCGCCGCCGACCTGAGCCGGGACGACGCGCTGCTCGTCCTCGACACGGCCGAGGAGCTCGCGCAGATCGCGGGCCGGGCCGTGAAGAAACTGCCGACGCTGCGCGGACGCACGGTCGTCAACCTGTTCTTCGAGGACTCCACTCGTACCCGCATCTCGTTCGAGGCCGCGGCCAAGCGGCTGTCCGCCGACGTCATCAACTTCTCCGCCAAGGGGTCGAGCGTGTCCAAGGGCGAGAGCCTGAAGGACACCGCGCTCACCCTGGAGGCCATGGGCGCGGACGGCGTCGTCATCCGGCACGGCGCGTCCGGGGCGCCGCACCGCCTCGCCGGGTGGGTGCGGGGCAGCGTCGTCAACGCCGGCGACGGCACCCACGAGCACCCGACGCAGGCGCTCCTGGACGCGTTCACCATGCGCAAGCGGCTCGGCGACCTGGAAGGCAGGAAGGTCACCATCGTCGGCGACGTCCTGCACAGTCGCGTGGCACGATCCAACGTCCTGCTGCTCGACACGCTCGGCGCCGACGTCACGGTGGTCGCGCCGCCGACGCTGCTGCCCGTCGCGATCGACACCTGGCCGTGCTCGGTGTCGTACGACCTGGACGCGGTGCTGCCGAAGAGCGACGTCATCATGATGCTGCGCGTCCAGCAGGAGCGGATGAACGCCGCGTACTTCCCGACCGTCCGCGAGTACAGCCGCCGGTACGGGCTGGACGCCGAACGCATGGCGGAGCTGCCCGAGCACGCCATCGTCATGCATCCCGGCCCGATGAACCGTGGCGTCGAGATCGCCGCCGAGGTGGCCGACTCCGTCCGTTCCACGATCGTCGAGCAGGTCGCCAACGGCGTCAGCGCGCGCATGGCCGTCCTGTACCTGCTGCTCGGGGGTTCCGAGCCCGCCATCGGCAAGGAGGTCTCCCAGTGACCCTGCTCATCAAGGGCGCAAGGCTGCTCGGTGGACGGGCCGCCGACATCCTGGTCCGGGACGGTTCCATCGTCGAGGTGGGGTCGGGCCTGGACGCGGCCGGCGCGCAGACCGTCGACGCCGACGGGCTCATCGCCCTGCCGGGGCTCGTCGACCTGCACACCCATCTGCGGGAGCCGGGACGCGAGGACGCCGAGACCGTCGAGTCCGGGACGAAGGCCGCGGCGATGGGCGGGTACACCGCCGTTCACGCGATGGCCAACACCGACCCGGTCGCCGACACCGCGGGCGTGGTCGAGCAGGTGTGGCGGCTCGGACGCGAGGCCGGCTACTGCGACGTCCAGCCCGTCGGGGCGGTCACGCGCGGCATCGCCGGGGAGCAACTCGCCGAACTGGGCGCGATGGCCGACTCCGCCGCGCGGGTCCGGGTCTTCTCCGACGACGGGCACTGCGTGTCGGACGCGGTCATCATGCGCCGGGCGCTGGAGTACGTGAAGGCGTTCGACGGCGTCGTCGCCCAGCACGCGCAGGAGCCGCGGCTCACCGAGGGCGCGCAGGTGAACGAGGGCGAGATGTCGGCGGCGCTCGGCCTGCGCGGCTGGCCCGCCGTCGCCGAGGAGGCGATCATCGCCCGGGACGTGCTGCTCGCCCAGCACGTCGGATCGCGGCTGCACGTGTGCCATGTGTCCACGGCCGGGTCCGTGGAGATCATCCGCTGGGCGAAGAGCAAGGGCTGCCCGGTGACCGCCGAGGTCACCCCGCATCACCTGCTGCTGGACGACGGCCGGGCCGGGACCTACGACCCGATCTTCAAGGTGAACCCGCCGCTGCGCACCGCCGACGACGTCACCGCCCTGCGGCACGCCCTCGCGGACGGCACGATCGACTGCGTCGCCACCGACCACGCCCCCCATCCGGTGGAGGCGAAGGAGACCGAGTGGGCCGTCGCCGCGATGGGCATGATCGGCCTGGAGACGGCGCTGCCGGTCGTGCAGGAGGCCATGGTCGAGACGGGCCTGCTCGACTGGGCGGGGGTCGCCGACCGCATGTCGGTGCGGCCCGCGCGCATCGGCCGCCTGTCCGGGCACGGGCCCGCCGGGCAGGGCCTTCCGCTGGAGGCCGGGTCGCCCGCCAACATCACGCTGTACGACCCGTCGCCGCGCCGCGCCGTGGACCCGTCCGCGATGACGTCCAAGAGCCGCAACACCCCGTTCGCGGGGCTGGAGCTGCCCGGACGCGTCGTCGCGACGTTCCTGCGCGGCAAGCCGACCGTCCTCGAAGGGAAGCTCCAGTGAACCCTGCACTGCTCGTCCTGGAAGACGGCAGGGTCTTCCACGGAGTCGCGTACGGCGCCGAAGGGGAGACCTTCGGCGAGATGGTCTTCAACACCGGGATGACCGGTTACCAGGAGACCCTCACCGACCCCTCCTACGCCCGCCAGATCGTGGCGATGACGTCCCCCCACATCGGCAACACCGGGGTGAACGACGAGGACCCGGAGTCCGGCCGCATCCAGGTGGCCGGTTACGTGGTGCGCGAGCCCGCCCGGGTGGCGTCCAACTGGCGGGCCACCGGCTCGCTGGGTTCGGCGCTGCGCGACCAGGGCGTGGTGGGCATCGCCATTCCCGGTACGCGCGCACTGACGCGGCACCTGCGCGACCGGGGCGCGATGCGCGCGGCCATCTTCAGCGGGACCGCGGCCGTCGCCCCCGGCGAGGACGCCCTGCTGGAGCGCGTGCGGCGCAGCCCGTCGATGGAGGGCGCCGACCTGGCACGGGACGTCTCCACCACGGAGCCGTACGTCGTCCAGGCGAAGGGCCCCAAGCGTCACACCGTCGCCGCCGTGGACCTGGGCATCAAGGCGATGACGCCCTACCGGATGTCCGAGCGGGGATGCGAGGTGCACGTCCTCCCGGCGACCAGCACCACCGAGGACATCCTCGCCCTGAACCCGGACGGCGTGTTCTTCTCCAACGGCCCCGGCGACCCCGCCGCGGCCGACTACGCCGTGGACGCGCTGAGAGGCGTCCTCGACACCGGCACCCCGTTCTTCGGGATCTGCTTCGGCAACCAGATCTTCGGCCGCGCGCTCGGGCTCGGGACGTACAAGCTGAGGTTCGGTCACCGGGGCATCAACCAGCCCGTCCAGGACCGGACGACCGGCAAGGTCGACGTGTCGGCCCACAACCACGGCTTCGCCGTGGACGCCCCCACCGACGGCCCGTTCGACACCCCCTACGGTCCGGCCGAGGTCAGCCACGTCAACCTGAACGACGGGTGCGTGGAGGGGCTGAGGCTGCTGGAGCGGCCGGCGTTCAGCGTCCAGTACCACCCGGAGGCCGCGGCGGGCCCGCATGACGCTTCCGGGCTCTTCGACCGCTTCTGCGAGCTGATGGAGGGCCGGAGGTAATGCCGCGCCGTGCAGACCTGAAATCCGTCCTGGTCATCGGTTCGGGACCGATCGTCATCGGCCAGGCGTGCGAGTTCGACTACTCCGGCACGCAGGCGTGCCGGGTCCTCAAGGCCGAGGGGCTGCGGGTGACGCTGGTCAACAGCAACCCGGCCACGATCATGACCGATCCGGAGTTCGCCGACGCCACCTATGTCGAGCCGATCACGCCCGAGGTCGTCGAGAAGATCATCGCGAAGGAGCGGCCGGACGCGCTGCTGCCCACGCTCGGCGGCCAGACGGCCCTCAACACCGCCATCGCGCTCTACGAGAGCGGCGTCCTGGAGAGGTACGGCGTCGAGCTGATCGGCGCCGACGTGGACGCGATCCAGTCCGGGGAGAACCGGGAGAAGTTCAAGGAGGTCGTCGCCAAGGTCGCGCGGGAGCGTGGCCTGAACGCCGAGTCCGCGCGGTCGGTGATCTGCCACTCGATGGACGAGTGCCTCGCCGCCGCCGGCAGCCTCGGCTACCCGGTCGTGGTGCGGCCGTCGTTCACGATGGGCGGCGCCGGGTCCGGGTTCGCGCACGACGAGGACGACCTGCGCCGCATCGCCGGGGCCGGGCTCGACGCGTCCCCGACCACCGAGGTGCTCCTGGAGGAGTCGATCCTCGGCTGGAAGGAGTACGAGCTGGAGGTCATGCGCGACCGCCACGACAACGTGGTGATCGTGTGCTCGATCGAGAACCTCGACCCGATGGGCGTGCACACCGGCGACTCGATCACGGTCGCGCCCGCGCTGACGCTGACCGACCGCGAGTACCAGAACATGCGGGACGTCGCGATCGCCGTGATCCGCGAGGTCGGCGTCGACACCGGCGGCTGCAACATCCAGTTCGCCGTGCACCCCGGCACCGGCCGGATGATCGTCATCGAGATGAACCCGCGGGTGTCGCGGTCGTCGGCGCTGGCGTCCAAGGCCACCGGCTTCCCCATCGCCAAGATCGCGGCGCGGCTGGCGATCGGGTACACCCTCGACGAGATCCCGAACGACATCACCCGCGAGACGCCCGCGTCGTTCGAGCCCACGCTCGACTACGTGGTGGTGAAGGTGCCGCGGTTCGCGTTCGAGAAGTTCCCCGGCGCCGACGGCACGCTCACCACGCACATGAAGTCCGTGGGCGAGGCCATGGCCATCGGACGCTGCTTCACCGAGGCCCTCCAGAAGGCGCTGCGCTCGCTCGAACAGAAGGGCTCGTCGTTCAGCTGGACGGGTCAGCCCGACGCCGCCGAGCTGGTCGAGGCGGCCAGGCGCCCGCACGACGGACGGCTCAAGGACGTCCAGCGCGCGCTCTGGGCGGGGGCGAGCATCCAGGAGCTGTACGAGGCCACCGGCATCGACCCCTGGTTCCTGGACCAGATCGCCGCCATCAACGAGGTCGCCGAAGAGATCCGCACCTCCGACGACGCGCTCACCAAGGAGAAGCTTCTTCGCGCCAAGCGGCACGGGTTCTCCGACGCGCAGATCGGCGAGCTGCGCGGACTCTCGGAGGAGGTCGTCAGGGAGGTGCGGCACGCGCTCGGCGTCCGGCCCGTCTACCTGACGGTCGACACCTGCGCCGCCGAGTTCGCCGCGCAGACGCCGTACCTGTACTCCGCGTACGACGAGGAGACCGAGGTACCGCCGGGCGCCAAGCCGAAGGTCCTGATCCTCGGCAGCGGACCCAACCGCATCGGTCAGGGCGTCGAGTTCGACTACTCGTGCGTCCACGCCTCGTTCACGCTGGCCGAGGCGGGCTACGAGACCGTGATGCTCAACTGCAACCCCGAGACGGTCTCCACGGACTACGACACCTCCGACCGGCTCTACTTCGAGCCCCTCACGCTGGAGGACGTCCTGGAGGTCGTCCACGCGGAGCAGCAGACCGGCGAGGTCGCGGGCGTCATCGTCCAGCTCGGCGGGCAGACGCCGCTCGGGCTCGCGCAGAAGCTCAAGGACGCCGGCGTCCCGATCGTGGGCACGTCGCCGGAGAGCATCCACCTCGCCGAGGAGCGCGGCGCGTTCGGACGCGTCCTGCACCGGGCGGGGCTGCTCGCGCCCAAGCACGGCACCGCGACGTCCTACGAGGAGGCCCGGGAGATCGCCGCCGAGATCGGCTACCCGGTGCTGGTGCGCCCGTCCTACGTGCTCGGCGGGCGCGGCATGGAGATCGTCTACGACGACGCCACGCTGGACGCGTACATGACCCGGGCCACCGAGGCCAGCCCGGAGCATCCGGTCCTCGTCGACCGGTTCCTGGACGAGGCGATCGAGATCGACGTGGACGCCCTGTTCGACGGTGAGGAGCTGTACCTGGGCGGCGTCATGGAGCACATCGAGGAGGCCGGCATCCACTCCGGCGACTCGGCGTGCGCCCTGCCGCCCATCACCCTCGGGCACGACGACGTCCGCCGCATCCGGGAGTCGACGGAGGCCCTGGCGCGCGGCGTCGGCGTCCGGGGCCTGATGAACGTCCAGTACGCGCTCTCCGCGGGCGTCCTGTACGTCCTGGAGGCCAACCCGCGGGCGTCCCGCACCGTCCCGTTCGTGTCGAAGGCGACGGCCGTGCCGCTCGCCAAGGCCGCCGCCCGCGTCATGATGGGCGCCACGATCGCGGAACTGCGCGCCGAGGGGATGCTCCCGGCGGCGGGCGACGGCGGGACCCTGCCGCTGGACGCGCCGATCGCGGTGAAGGAGGCCGTCCTGCCGTTCGACCGGTTCCGCAACGAGCGCGGCCAGGGCGTCGACATCGTCCTCGGCCCCGAGATGCGCTCCACCGGCGAGGTCATGGGCATCGACGAGGTGTTCGGGACCGCGTTCGCCAAGTCGCAGCAGGCCGCCTACGGCGGGTCGCTGCCGACGAAGGGACGCGTGTTCGTCTCCGTCGCCAACCGCGACAAACGGCACATGGTGTTCCCCGTGAAGCGCCTCGCTGACCTGGGCTTTGAGATTCTTGCCACGGAAGGGACCGCCGAGGTCCTGCGCCGCAACGGCGTGCGTGCCAAGATCGTGCGCAAGCACAGCGAAGGTCCGGGCCCGTCCGGCGAGCCCACGATCGTGCGGCGCGTCCTCGACGGCGAGGTCGATCTCATCGTCAACACCCCCTTCGGCAGCCCCGGCCAGTCGGGGCCGCGGCTGGACGGGTACGAGATCCGTACCGCGGCCGTGCTGCGGGGCGTGCCGTGCGTGACGACCGTGCAGGGCCTCGCGGCGGCCGTCCAGGGCATCGAGGCGGTCGCCGGGGGCCAGGTCGGCGTCCGCTCCCTCCAGGAGCACGCCGAGCGGCTCAGCGGCGCGCACGGTCGCGCGGGCGGACGGTAGCCGGGCCGGGACGGCGCACGCGACGACGAGAGGGAGACGGGTGTCCGACACACCGGTGCAGACGTCGGCGACGGTACTGACGGTCCGCCAGGTGCAGGACTACCACGCGGTGACGCTGGTGGCCCCGGCCATCGCCGAACGGTTCAGGCCGGGCCAGTTCGTGGCGCTCGCCGTGGGCGGCGAGCACACGTCCCGGCTGGTCCGCCGCTGCTTCGGGGTGTACGAGGTCAAGTCCGACTACGGCGGCACCGTCGAACTGGTGTTCGCCGACACCGAACCGGGCACCGCCTGGCTCGCGGGACGCCGTGCCCGCGACCAGATCGACCTCGTCGGGCCGCTCGGACGCCCGTTCCGCCTGCCCCGCGATCCGGTCACCTGTCTCCTCGTCGGCGGCGGCCCCGGCGGCGCGGCCGTGTTCGCGCTCGCCGACACGCTGCTGCGGCGCGGCTGCCAGGTGCACTTCGTGCTCGCGGGGCCGTCCGCCAAGCAGGTGTTCGGGTCCCGGATGGCGCACCGCATCGGCGACAGCTCCACCGTCGCCACCGACGACGGGTCCATGGGCGAGAAGGGCACCGTCCGGGACGTCCTGCCCCGCGTCATCGAGGAGACCGGCGCGGACGTCGTCTACGGCTGCGGCCCCACGACCCTGCTGCGCTCGGTCACCCAGATCGCCACCGACTTCGGGTTGCCGTCCCAGGTGTCGGTCGAGGAGTTCCTCCAGCGGACGGGCGCGTGCGGGATCGGCGTGTGCATGACCTGCATGCTGCCCGTGCACGGCGAGGACGGTGTGACCCGGATGGTCCGGGCGTGCGCGGACGGGCCCGTCCTGCGCGGCGACCTCGTCCGCTGGGGCGATCTCGGCACCATCCCGTTCGACGCGCTGGGCGCGCCGCGCGTCCTGAGCGTCTCCGAGGGGGGCTCCCTGTGAGCGACCGGCTCGGCACCGTCCTCGGGCCCCTGGAGCTGCCCAATCCCGTCATGACGGCGTCCGGGTGCGGCGGGACGGGCCGCGAGCTCGCCCAGTTCTTCGACCTCACCCGTCTCGGCGCGTTCGTCACCACGTCCGTGATGGCCCGGCCGAGGGCCGGACGCCCCACTCCACGCGTGACCGAAACCCCCAGCGGTTTGCTGACCGCAATGGGCCTACCGGGCCCCGGGATCGAGACGTTCCTCGAAAACGATCTGCCGTGGCTCAGCGAGCACGACGTCCGCACGATCGTGTCCGTGGCGGGCAACAGCGTCGAGGAGTACGGCGAGCTGGCGCGCCGCCTCCGGCACGTCCCCGGGGTCGCCGCGATCGAGGTCAACATCGCCTGCCCGAACGTCGAGGACCGCGGCCGGGTGTTCGCCTGGCATCCGACCGCCGCCGCGTCCGTCGTGCGCGCCGTCCGCGACCACGCGCGGCCCGGCACACCCATCTTCGCCAAGCTCGCACCCGATGTGACCGACATCGTCACCATCGCTCTGGCCTGCGTCGACGCGGGCGCCGACGGCCTCACCCTGATCAACACGATGGAGGGCATGGCGATCGACCCGAAGACGCTCCGGCCCGCGCTGAGCGGCGTGTCGGGCGGCCTGTCCGGGCCCGCCGTGCGGCCCGTCGCGGTCCGCTGCGTCTACCAGGTGCACGCCGCGCTGCCGAGCACACCGATCATCGGCGTCGGCGGCGTCGCCACCGGCCTGGACGCGCTGGAGTTCATCCTCGCCGGGGCCTCCGCCGTCGCGGTCGGCACCGCCGTCTTCCACGACCCCACCGCCGGCCCCCGCGTCCTGCGGGAACTGGACGAGGCCCTCGCGGCCCGCCGCATCGGCCGCCTCGCCGACGCCGTGGGCCTCGCGCACAAGCCCGCCGGGTACGTCCCGCCGCAGGTGCGCGCCGAAGAACCAGCGGAGGAGAGACTGTGACCGCCCCCATCGCCGTCGCGCTGGACGCGCCCGACCTGGAGACGGCCGCGCGCTGGGCCACCCTCGTCACGCCGCACGTGTCGACCGTCAAGGTCGGCCTGGAGCTCTACCTGCGGTACGGGCCGGACGTGGTCGCCAGCGTCCGCGGCGCCAGCGGCGTCCAGGTCTTCCTGGACCTCAAGCTGCACGACATCCCCGCGACCGTCCGGGGCGCCGCCCGCGCCGTCGCCCGCCTCAAGCCGACCTACCTCACCGTGCACGCCGCGGGCGGCCCCGCCATGATCCGCGCCGCCGTCGAGGCCGTGCCCGCCGCCAGGATCGCCGCCGTGACGGTCCTGACGTCCCTCGGCGAGGCCGATCTCGCCGCTCTCGGCATCGAAGGGCCGGCCCCCGACGCCGTCCGGCGGCTGGCCGCCCTGGCCGTCGACGCGGGCGCCCAGGCGCTGGTGTGCTCGCCGCGGGAGGTCGCGGCCGTCCGCGCCGAGGTGGGCCCGGACGTCACCCTCATCACCCCCGGCGTCCGCCCGGCGGGCGCCGACACCCAGGACCAGGCCCGCGTGGCCACCCCCGAGGAGGCGCTGTCCGCCGGTGCCGACCTCCTGGTCATCGGCCGTCCGATCACCGGGGCGCCCGACCCGGGCGCCGCGGCCGCGGCCATGGCCGCCGCGCTAAGACGCGTGTAACCGACCGTGTAACGACCGGCCGTCCCGCGCGGTCATCAACACGGCATTGCAATAGACGCCTCTCGCACTTTGTGGGTTTAGTCGCACGCGAATGTGAGGGCGGAGTCTTCCGCATTGCGATACGCATCGATCGATCAACTCGTTCACGCGCACGACGATTCACACCGCAGCCGGCTCCGGCGGGATGGCCGATGTTTCCGTGTTCATCTGGGAGCTCTGGCGGTGGGCGGGGAGCGGGTGCGGTGGTGGTGCCTCCGGTGCGGAAGAGAGCGATCGGGGCGGGGTGACCTGTTGTCGAGGATGGCAGTTGCGGTGCCCCCGCGACGTGCGGAACGGCGCGGCGTGACGAGCGTCACTCGGTCGGGATCGTTTGTGGGGGACCTCACAGAGACCCGCGGCGGCCGTGGTTCGAGACATGCGGGCGGCCGGCGGGATGATGGCGGCACGGTCTCGACGGCGCCTCGGACGGGACCGAAACGCGGGATCTAATGCCGCATATGGGGTCAGAACGGGGGGATTTTCACGATCATGCGAAAGTCCCAGCAAGGCAAGGGGATGGGGCGTCGGAGGGTCCGAGTTGTGTACACTGTGTATTCAGGACACTCCGAGGAGTGATTTTCATGAATTTGTGGCGGGCTAAACGGCACTTCACGTTGCCTAATGGGCGGTGAACTCGCTAGTTTCCCAACCCGTCCGACTCCGTCGAGTGGAAACCTGAGGTGACCCGGCGTGGCTCTTCCGCCCCTAACCCCCGAACAGCGCGCCGCAGCCTTGGAGAAGGCTGCCAAGGCTCGCAAGGAGCGGGCCGAGGTTAAGAATCGGCTCAAGCACGGGGGAACCTCGCTCGCCGAGGTTCTCAAAGAGGGTCAGTCCGACGACGTCATCGGAAAGATGAAGGTGTCGGCTCTCCTTGAATCACTGCCCGGTGTGGGCAAGGTTCGTGCGAAGCAGATCATGGAGCGCCTGGGCATCGCCGAGTCCCGCCGTGTGCGGGGCCTCGGCGCCAACCAGCGCGCGTCCCTGGAGCGTGAGTTCGGCGGAAGTGCGAACCGCTGACGTACGACTCACGGGCGGGCGCGACGGCGTGACCGTCGCGGCCGGCTCGGGGCGACCCGGGCCCGGCACCATCCCGTCCGGCTCCGGCGCACAGGGTGTGCACGTCTCGTCCCCGGCCGGCCCGTACAGGCCGCGCGTCCACGGACAGGCCGGGTGAGATGGGTTCCTCCGCGTTGGAAGGCTCCGAATCGCATGACCCGCTCGCGCGGCGGCTGACGGTCCTGTCCGGACCGTCGGGCGTCGGCAAGAGCACGGTCGTCGCCGAGATCCGGCGATCACACCCGCAGGTGTGGCTGTCGGTCTCGGTGACCACCCGGCCCCCCCGGCCGGGTGAGACCCACGGTGTGCAGTACTTCTTCGTCGACGACGCCGGTTTCGACCGGCTCGTCGACGAAGGGCGGCTCCTCGAATGGGCCGAGTTCGCGGGCAACCGCTACGGGACCCCGCGTCGGCCCGTCGAGGAGCGGCTCGCCCGTGGCGAGCCGGTGCTCCTGGAGATCGACCTGCAGGGCGCCCGCCAGGTCCGCCGGTCCATGCCGGACGCGCGGCTGGTGTTCCTCGCGCCCCCGAGCTGGGACGAGCTCGTCCGGCGGCTCACCGGGCGCGGCACCGAGCCCCCCGAGGTCATCGAACGCCGCCTCGACGCCGCCCGCGTCGAGCTGGCCGCCGAGAAGGAGTTCGACCTCACGCTCGTCAACACGTCCGTACGGGACGTGTGCGACGAGCTGCTAGCCTTGATGGCTGTTCAATAGCCAGAGTCCTAGGGGAAGGCCACCGAGTGGCAACCAGCAGTGAGGGCATCACCAACCCGTCGATCGACGAGCTCCTGGAGGTCGTCGACACCAAGTACGGCCTCGTGAGCATCGCGGCCAAGCGCGCGAGGCAGATCAACGCCTACTACGCCCAGCTGGGCGAGGGCCTGCTGGAGTACGTCGGCCCCCTCGTCGAGACCCAGGTCCAGGAGAAGCCGCTGTCGATCGCCCTGCGCGAGACGCGCGAGGGCCTCCTGAACGCCGAGCCCATCGAGGGCTGAGCCCGCCGGGCCTCGGCTCGTCTCGGCCGCTTGCCGTGCCCGCCCGCCCAGACCGCCCGGAAACACCGCCTGCCCTGACCCGCCGTCGTGCCCGCCCGTGGGGGCGACCCCGGCGCGCAGGCGCCCGGCGCCTGATGCGACAGTGATCGCATGACCTCCCCAAAGCCGCGCGTCGTCCTCGGTGTGAGCGCGGGCATCGCCGCGTACAAGGTCTGCGAGCTGCTCCGGTCCCTGACCGAGTCCGGCCATGACGTCACCGTCGTCCCGACACCGGACGCGCTCCGCTTCGTGGGCGAACCGACCTGGGCCGCGCTGTCCGGCAACCCGGTCTCCGCGCAGGTCTGGGACGGCGTCGCCGACGTCCCGCACGTCCGGCTCGGGCAGGAGGCCGACCTGGTGTTCGTCGCGCCCGCCACCGCCGACCTGCTCGCCAGGGCCGCGCACGGCCTAGCCGACGACCTGCTCACCAACACCCTGCTCACCGCGCGGTGCCCGGTCGTGTTCGCGCCCGCGATGCACACCGAGATGTGGCAGCACCTGGCGACCCGCGAGAACGTCGCGACGCTCCGGGCCCGCGGCGCCGTCGTGATCGAACCGGCGTCCGGGCGGCTCACCGGCAGGGACACCGGCCCCGGGCGGCTGCCCGACCCGGCCGAACTGTTCGAGGTCGCCCGGCACGTCCTGGCCCGCGGCGCCGACGGCCGCGACCTCGCCGGACGGCACGTCGTCGTCTCCGCGGGCGGCACCCGGGAGCCCCTCGACCCCGTCCGTTTCATCGGCAACCGCTCGTCCGGACTCCAGGGCTACGCGCTCGCCCGGACCGCCGTGGCCCGTGGCGCGCGGGTCACGCTCGTCTCCGCGAACGTCGCGCTGCCCGACCCGGCGGGCGTCGAGGTCGTCCGCGTCGGATCCGCCGTCGAGATGCGCGAGGCCGTCCTGTCGGCCGCCGCCGGCGCCGACGCGGTCGTCATGGCCGCCGCCGTCGCCGACTTCCGGCCCGTCGACTACCGCGAATCGAAGATCAAGAAGGCGGACGGGGCGGAGCCGGACCCGATCCGGCTCGTCAAGAACCCCGACATCCTCGCCGAGCTCGGCGACATCCGCCGCCCCGACCAGGTGATCGTCGGATTCGCCGCCGAGACCGACGACGTCCTGGCCAACGGCCGCGCCAAGCTCGCCCGCAAACGCAGCGACCTGCTCGTCGTCAACCAGGTCGGCGAGGACCTCGCCTTCGGGCGGCCCGACAACGCGGCGATCATCCTCGGCGCGGACGGTTCGCGGACCGACGTGCCGCGCGGCGCGAAGGAGGCGCTCGCCGAGTCCGTCTGGGATCTGGTGGCCGCGCGGCTCGACCGCCGCCCGGCCGGGTGACGAGCCGGTGCCCGTGGTGCCGGTCATACCGGTCCCCGGCGGTGATCGGGCTAGACTTCGGGTCAAGCGTTCGTGGGGGAAGCCTCGAGCGTCCGTGGGGAAACTCTGCGGGGGGAACGCGCCCCGCTCGAACTCGAAGACTCATCCGTCCTGCGACATCAGTCAGCAGCCGCTGCAAGGAGTGCCCGTACGTGTCACGCCGTCTGTTCACTTCCGAGTCGGTCACCGAAGGACACCCGGACAAGATCGCCGACCAGATCAGCGACGCGATCCTCGACTCGATGCTCAAGGACGACCCCGGTTCGCGGGTCGCCGTCGAGACGATGATCACGACCGGTCAGGTGCATGTGGCCGGTGAGGTCACCACCGAGACCTATGTGGACATCCCCGGCGTGATCCGGGAGAAGATCCTGGAGATCGGCTACGACTCGTCCAAGAAGGGCTTCGACGGCCACTCCTGCGGCGTGTCGGTGTCCATCGGCGCGCAGTCGCCCGACATCGCGCAGGGCGTCAACGACGCCTACGAGGTCCGCGAGGACGAGGACCGCGACCGGCTGGGCGACGACCTGGACCGGCAGGGCGCCGGCGACCAGGGCCTGATGTTCGGCTACGCCACCAACGAGACCCCCGAGCTGATGCCGCTGCCGATCACGCTGGCGCACCGGCTCGCCCAGCGGCTGTCGGCCGTCCGCAAGAACGGCGACGTGCCCTACCTGCGTCCCGACGGCAAGACCCAGGTCACCATCGAGTACGACGGCGACCGCGGCGTCCGCCTCGACACCGTCGTGGTGTCCAGCCAGCACGCCCCCGACATCGACCTGAAGGAGCTGCTGACGCCGGACGTGAAGGAACACGTCGTCGACCCGGTGCTCGCGCAGTTCGACCTCGACACCGACGGCTACCGGCTGCTGGTCAACCCCACCGGGCGCTTCGAGATCGGCGGTCCGATGGGTGACGCGGGGCTCACCGGCCGCAAGATCATCGTGGACACCTACGGTGGGATGGCCCGGCACGGCGGCGGCGCGTTCTCCGGCAAGGACCCGTCCAAGGTGGACCGCTCCGCCGCGTACGCGATGCGCTGGGTCGCCAAGAACATCGTCGCCGCGCAGCTCGCCGACCGCGCCGAGGTCCAGGTCGCCTACGCGATCGGCAAGGCCCACCCGGTCGGCGTGTTCGTGGAGACGTTCGGCACCGAGAAGGTCGCCCACGAGAAGATCGAGAAGGCGATCGGGGAGGTCTTCGACCTGCGCCCGGCCGCGATCGTCCGTGACCTGGACCTGCTCCGCCCGATCTACCAGCGGACCGCGGCCTACGGTCACTTCGGCCGCGAGGAGCCCGACTTCTCCTGGGAGTCGACCGACCGCGCGAAGGACCTCGCCTCCGCCGCGGGTCTGTAACGACGCCGGAACGACCGAGGGCCCTGGGAACGCGCGTTCCGAGGGCCCTTCGCGTTGGTGGGGTCGCTGGGGCCCGGTCAGGATCGGCAGTGGTTGCCGCGTTTGAAGCCGTACCGGGCCGCGATGGTGTAGCGGGCGGGCCTGTCGGCGTGCAACCGGACGAAGTCGCCCTCGCGGGCCAGGCACGCCTCCCCGCCCGTCACCCGGAGCCACGGGGACCAGGAGACCCGGACCAGCACCGACCCCCGGGACGGCATGTCGACGACCAGCCGACCGGCGTTGAGTTCGTGGACGGACGCCGGACGGTCGACCAGCGGCGTCGAGCGGAGCACGCGGAACAGACGCCAGTGCCGGTCGCTCCAGATCTCCGTCAGGTACGGCTGGCCGCCTTTGACGATGGCGGCCTCGTCCCGGGCCGACCAGTCCCTCTCCTGTTCGGGCAGGACGACGTACTGCACCGACCACTTGTACAGCCAGTCGCGGTAGGACGCGGCGGTCAGCGCGCCCTCCTCGTAGAACAGTTCGTGGCGTTCCGCGTCGACCTGGCGGTTCCAGCCCCGGGCGAGGACGAAGTGGCGGCTCAGCCCGGACGACTCCCAGTGGGACCGCAGCGGGACGACCTCGATGCGGGCGTCGTCCGCGCCGACGGACTTCAGTTCGGCGACGAGGCCGCTGGCGTGCGCGGCGGCGGTCGCCGCGGGTTCGGTGTGGATCAGGTCTCCGACGGGCTTCACGACCTGCCAGGACGCGGTGACGATGAACGCCAGCGACAGCACGGCGATGCGGATCCGGCCGTGCGCGCGTGCCACCGCCGACAGCAGGAACATGCCGCCGAACAGCAGCGAGAGGCGTTCGACGTTGCTGCCGACCGGTGACGGGATCAGCCAGGTCAGCATGATTCCGAGCAGGTAGACGCCCGCGCCGACCCGGACGAGCGTCCAGCCGCGCGGCGCGCACGTCAGGATCGCGATGACGGCGGCCACGGCGGGCAGCACGATGGCGGTGAGGGAGATCGGCTGGACGCCGCTGAACGGGAACAGCAGGCTCGTCGTCCCGACGACGATGGGCGGGCCCACGGCGATGCAGATCCCGGCGCGGCGCCGCCCGGTGAGGAACAGCGCGGCGGCCAGCACCATGAGGAACAGGCCCGCGACCGGGCTGGCGAGCGTGGACAGCAGCCCGAGGCCGACCATCCCGGCGGCGCGCAGCGCCGGGGTGCCGCGCGACGTGAAAGCGGCGATCACCGCCATGAGCGCGAAGGTGAGGCCGAGGCCGAACGTGACCCGTCCGGACGCGGAGTTGCACGACAGCGCGAACGCGGCCCACAGGGACGCGGGCAGCGTGACCGGCGCCCTGAAGCGTCTCAGCAGGTACGCGGTGAGGCCGGCGGAGAGCGTGCCGGACACCACCGCGACGGTGCGTATCCCGAACAACGCCATCAGATGCGGCGACATCACGCTGTACGAGGCGGGATGCATCCCGCCGTACCAGGCGAAGCTGTAGGCCGCGTCCGGGTGCTTCCAGACGAAGTCGGTCCACGCGGCCTGGGCGGCGAGGTCGCCTCCCTCGGTCGCCAGGTACAGCGCCCACACCAGGTGCAGGACTGCCGCGGTGACCGTGGCGGCCACCACGGGATGGCGCGGGTTGGCCCACTTCCTCCACGTGGCGGGGGAGGGGCCGGGGGAACGGCGTGACGGCTGCCCACGCAGGGCTTGGGCGTCCGCCCGCTCTGGAGTATGCGCTGTGGTCATCCGCCTGCATGGGCTCGTCGGACGGAGAGGGCACGGCGGGGGGTATCGGGTAATGAGCCAACGGCAGCGCGCCCCGTTTGATCAGTTCAACCCTAGCGTGCGCCATGGGTTGTCGGGTTGATCTGGTAGGACGGTGAGCGTGACGAAGGACGGCGCGGGAACGGACCAGATCCCGGGACTGGACGACCTGCCGCGAACGTCCCCGAAGACGTCCGACAAGGCGGGCAAGGCGGGCAAGGGCGGGAAGAAGGGGGTTCGCCGTCCGGCCGAGGAGCTGCCCGTCGCGCGGATCGCGGTGGACGTGTCCCTGCCGCATCTGGATCGCCCGTTCGACTATCTCGTGCCCGCGCAGATGTCCGACGAGGTGGTGCCGGGGTGCCGGGTGAGGGTGCGGTTCGCCGGTCAGCTCGTCGACGGTTTCGTCCTGGAGCGGGTCGCCGAGAGCGACCATGACGGGAAGCTGCTGTTCCTGGAGCGGGTGACGTCGTCGGAGCCCGTCCTCACCCGCGAGATGGTGGCGCTGATCCGGGAGGTCGCCGACCGTTACGCGGGAACGTTCGCGGACGTGCTCCGGCTGGCCGTTCCACCTCGGCACGCCCGCGTGGAGGCGGAACCGGTGGCGCCGGCCCCGGACACCGCGGCGGAACCGGCCGAGGACGGTGTCGCGGGCGGCCTGGGCGCGTGGGCGCACTATCCGGCCGGCGCGTCGTTCCTGAGCGCGCTGGCCGAGGGGCGGGCCCCCCACGCGGTGTGGACGGCGCTGCCCGGCCCCGCGTGGACGGCGGCCATCGCACGGGCGGTCGCCGTGACACTAGGTTCAGGGCGCGGCGCGCTGGTGGTCGTCGCGGACGGCCGCGACGTGGCGCGGGTCGACGCCGCGCTGACGGCCGAGCTGGGGGAGGGCGTGCACGTCGCCCTGACGGCGGAGCTGGGGCCCGCGGAACGCTACCGGAGGTGGCTCGCCGTCCTGCGCGGGTCGGCGCGGGCGGTCGTCGGCACGCGCGCCGCGATGTTCGCGCCGGTCTCCGACCTCGGGCTGGTCGTGCTGTGGGACGACGGGGACGACGTCCACGCCGAACCGCACGCCCCCTACCCGCACGCCCGCGACGTCCTCGCCCTGCGCGCGCACCGGGTCAGGGCGGGTGCGCTCATCGGTGGGTTCGCCAGGAGCACCGACGCCAGCCAGCTCGTCGAGTCGGGGTGGGCGCACGCGCTCGCCGCCGACCGTGCGCACGTCCGGGCCGTGATGCCCCGCGTCCGCTACGTGGGGGAGGACGCGCAGCTCGCCCGCGACGCCGCGGCCCGGAGCGCCCGCCTGCCGAACATCGCCTTCGAGGTGGCCCGGCAGGCTCTGGACGACGGGCCCGTCCTGGTGCAGGTTCCCCGGCGCGGGTACGTCCCGACCATCGCGTGCGCCCGGTGCCGGACGCCCGCGCAGTGCGGCGCCTGCCAGGGTCCCTTGTCGTTGCCGTCGTCCCATGCCGCGCCGTACTGCCGCTGGTGCGGGCGCATCGCGGGCGACTGGCAGTGCCCCGAATGCGGGTTCGTCCATCTGCGTGCCGTGGTGGTGGGCGCCAAGCGCACGGCGGAGGAGCTGGGCAGGGCGTTCCCGGGCGTGCCGGTGCGCACCTCAGGCCGGGACGCCGTCCTCGAACGGGTCGGCCCGGAACGTGCGCTCGTGGTGGCCACGCCGGGCGCCGAGCCGCCCGCGGAAGACGGATACGGCGCGGCGCTGCTCCTGGACGGCTGGGTGCTGCTCGGACGGCCGGACCTGCGTGCCGGTGAGGAGACGCTGCGGCGGTGGTTGAACGCGGCGTCGCTCGTCCGGCCGAAGGGTCCGGTGGTGGTGGCCGCCGAGGGGACGCTGCCCGCCGTCCAGGCCCTCGTCCGGTGGGACCCGGTCACCTACGCGGAGCGAGAACTGGCCGAGCGCAGGGAGGTGGGCTTCCCGCCCGCCGCGCGGATGGCGTCGCTGACCGGCACGTCCGCCGCGATCCGGGAACTGCTCGCCGACGCCCGGTTGCCCGAGGGCGCCGAGGTGCTCGGGCCTGTGCCGGTGCCGTCGCCGCCCGGTCCCGGAGCCGACGCGCAGGACAGGGAACGCGCGCTGATCCGTGTTCCCCGGGCCGCGGGGCCCGCGTTGGCGCGTGCGCTGAAGGAGGCGCAGGGTGTGCGCAGCGCCCGCAAGGCGGCGGAGACGGTACGGGTCCAGATCGACCCCCTGGAGCTGATCTGACCAATAGGGTTCTCGGGTGGCCGACAACTGGGTGGAGACCACCGCGACCGACCTGCGGCGGTGGGCGGACGATCGCGGCGAGGAACTGGACGAGCAGGGCGCGCGCATCCTGCTGGACCTCCTGCGGAACGAGATGGGCCTGAGCGGCCCGGAGGCGCTGACCCCCGAGGGCGTCGGCCGACTGCTCCTGGACGTGTTCCCCGAGGCCGTGGTCGCGGGGAGCGACGACGTGCCCACCGTCCTGGACGCCCTCCGCCGGATCGTCGCCTACCTGCGAGACACCGGCGTGGTGTCCGCGTCGGCGGCCGCCGACCTGGAAGCGGAGATCGACCGGAGCGCCCCCGCGTTCTCCGACCTGGTCGCCGAGATGGACACCGAGGAACGGCACGCGGCGGCGGAGGTCATCGGCGGGCTGATGCGCGCCGACGGGGTCTCCCTCGACGACCAGGAGGCCGTCGACGCGTGGCTCCGCGATTTCGAGGCGCTGCCCGAGGAGGAGCGGTACGCGCGGACCGAGGACTATCTGCGGCAGGCCGAGGAACTGGTGGTGCCGCCGGTCCGGCTCGCGTCCGAGGCGGACGTGGCGGACGCCGTGCGCCGTTCACCGCTGACCGGGAACGTCCTGGCCCTGGCCCGTTGGACGGGTGAACGGACCCTGACCGAGCACGACACGCTCACCGAGACCGACGCCGAGGCCGCCGCTGCCGCGCTCGGCCTGGAGAGCCCCCGCCGCCACGGTCGTATGGAGGACGCGGGCGTCCTCGAACGTCTCTGGTGGGCCGCGGTCGAGGCGAAGGTCATCACGGCGGAGAAGGGCACCGCCGAGCCGGGGCCCGCTCTGGACGCCCTCGGGTCCGACGACGACGCGACCCTGCTCGCGGCCTGGCTACCGCTGTTCGAGGCGTTGGTCGTCCCAGGGCACGACTACGCCGACGGTCTGGACGCGGTCGAACTCGTCCAGAACGAGATGACCGGCGTTCTCATCCACCTCTACGAGCAGGAGAACCCAGTCGGCCCCGACACCCTCGCCGGCGCGCTGCTCGACCACGTGGCGGAGGCCTACGACCTCACCGACGCCGACACCATGCCCGAACTCGTCACGGACGCGTTCCACCTGGAACTGGCCACCCTGGAGGAGTGGGGCGTCGTCGAGTCGTCGGGGGAGGGACGCGTGTTGACGCCCCTCGGCGTGTGGACCGTCCGGGAACTGCTGCTCGCCGACGGGTTCACCGCCCCCGTCGTCGGTGAACTGGCCGGGGCGCGGGCGTCGGAGCTCATCGAGGGCCTCACCTGGTACAGGCCGGACGCCGCCGACGAGGAGATCGACGGCTGGTTGGCCCGCCACGACCCCAAGGACGCCGCCGCCGACCTCCTCGACGTGATGCGGACGGGCGGCCCCGGCGCCCGCAACCTCGCCGCCGCCGTCCTGCACCGCATCGGCCCGGAGGCCGCGGCCGTGGTCCGCGCCGCGCAGGAGCACCCGCTGGTGTCGCCCTACGCCGCGCTGTGGCTGAACGCCACGGGGGACCCGTCGGGCCGGGAGTTGGCCCGCGAGGAGTACCTGTGGGTGTTCGTCGACACCGTCGCCGGGATGCTGGAGACCGCCGACCCCAAGGAAGCGGTCGAGGCCGCGCTCATGGACACGCCGCCGGAGGCGGAGATGAAGGACATGGTCGACGACCTGTGGCGCACCGACCATCCCGGGGTGGCCGACGTCCTGGAGGCCCTGGGAGCGCACCACCCCGACAAGGCCACCGCCAAGGCGGCCCGTACCGCCGCCTACAAGGCGCGCTCCCAGCCTTGAAGTCACCGCGGACCGCGCCCGCGACTCGTGATGCGCGCGCATGGTGCTCCGTAGACTGGACGGAGCATCCAGATCTCCCACGAAACGGAGTCCTCGTTGGCCGTCAAGCCCATCCGCCTCTTCGGCGATCCCGTGCTGCGCACGCCCGCGGAGCCGGTGAAGGACTTCGACAAGGAGCTGCGCCAGCTCGTCAAGGACCTCACCGACACGATGATCGACGCTCCCGGTGTGGGCCTGGCCGCGCCGCAGCTCGGCGTGAGCCTGCGGGTGTTCACCTACTACGTCGACGACCGGCTGGGCCACGTGGTCAACCCGACCCTGGACCTGTCGGACGAGCAGGAGACCGACGACGAGGGCTGCCTGTCCCTGCCGGGCCTGGCGTTCCCCACGGCGCGGGCCGTGCGGGCCGTGGCGAAGGGCTTCAACATGCACGGCGAGCCGATCACGTTGGAGGGCACGCACCTGCTGGCCCGCTGCGTCCAGCACGAGACCGACCACCTCGACGGCGTGATCTTCATCGACCGGATGGACCCCGAGCAGCGCAAGGCCGCGATGAAGGCGATCCGCGAGGCCGAGTGGTTCGGCGAGCCTGCGCCGGTCGTCAAGGAGTCGCCGCACCGCACCCTCGGGAAGGCGATCTAGATGCGGTTGGTCTTCGCCGGTACTCCGGAGACGGCTCTCCCGGCCCTCACGGCGCTTCTGGGGTCCTCGCACGAGGTGGTGGCGGTCGTGACCCGTCCGGACGGGCGTTCGGGCCGTGGGCGGCGTCTCAGCGCCAGCCCGGTGGCGGAACTCGCCGCCGAGGCGGGCGTGGAGGTGCTCAAGCCCGCCAAGGCCCGCGACCCCGAGTTCCTGGACCGGCTCCGCGAGATCGCGCCCGACTGCTGTCCCGTGGTCGCCTACGGCGCGCTGCTGCCCCGTGAGGCCCTCGACATCCCCCGGCACGGCTGGGTGAACCTGCACTTCTCGCTGCTGCCCGCCTGGCGCGGCGCGGCGCCCGTCCAGCGCGCGATTCTGCACGGCGACGACGTGACCGGCGCGGCCACGTTCCAGATCGAGGAGGGCCTGGACACCGGCCCGGTCTACGGCGTCCTCACGGAGCCGATCCAACCGACCGACACCGCCGGTGACCTGCTGGGCCGACTGGCCGTCGCCGGAGCGAGCCTGCTGCTGGACACGATGAACGGCATCGAGGCGGGCGTTCTGGAACCCCGCCCGCAGCCGACTGAGGGCGTGTCCCACGCGGCCAAGCTGACGCCCGAGGACGGTCACGTGGACTGGAAGAACCCGGCCCTGCACATCGACCGGCTCGTGCGCGCCTGCACGCCCGCGCCCGGAGCGTGGACGCTCTTCCGTGACACGCGCCTCAAGCTGGGGCCCGTCCGTCCGAGGCCCGACGCCGAGAACCTGGCGCCCGGCGAACTGCGGGCGGGGAAGAACGAGGTGCTCGTGGGAACGGCCACCCATCCCGTCGCGCTGGGGGACGTCCAGCCGCAGGGCAAGCGCGGCATGGCCGCCGCCGACTGGGCGCGCGGGGTCGACCTCACAGGCGACCTCACCGGTAAGGACGCGCTGCACTGATGCCACCCGCCCGCCACCACCGACGCGCCCAGAACCGCAGGCCCGGCGGCCCCCGCAGGACGGGACGCCCGCAGGACCTCGTCCGGCGCACCGCGTTCGACGTGATCCGCGCCGTCGAGACCCGCGACGCCTACGCCAACCTCCTGCTGCCGGGCCGCCTGCGCGACCGCGGCCTCACCGGACGCGACGCCGCCCTCGCCACCGAACTGACCTACGGCACGCTGCGCGGACGCGGCACCTACGACGCGGTGCTCGCCCTGTGCAGCGACCGTGAGCTGCGTCGTGTCGACGCGCCGCTCCTCGACGTGCTGCGCCTCGGCGCCCACCAGATCCTCGCGACCCGGATCCCGCCGCACGCGGCCGTGGGCACGGCGGTCGAACTGGCCCGGTCCGTCGCGGGCCCGGGCCAGTCCAAGTTCGCCAACGCGGTGCTCCGCAAGGTCGCCACCCGCGACCTGGACGCGTGGCTGGAGATCGTGGCGCCCGCTGATACTGACACGACCACCCGCCTGTCGGTTCTGCACAGCCACCCCAAGTGGATCGTGTCCGCGTTGCGCGACGCCGTAGGAGACGACGAGATCGGCGAGTTGCTCGCTGCCGACAACGCCCGGCCCCGCGTCACGCTGGTCGCCCGTCCGGGCCGGGCCACCGTCGAGGAGCTGTGCGACGCGGGCGCGGAACCCGCCCCCTACTCGCCCTTCGGCGCCGTGCTGCCCGAAGGCGACCCGGCGGAGGTCGCCGCCGTCCGCGACGGGCGCGCCGCCGTCCAGGACGAGGCCAGCCAGTTGGTCGCCCTCGCCCTGGCGGAGACGCCCCTGGACGGCCTGGACGCGCGCTGGGCGGACCTGTGCGCGGGCCCCGGCGGCAAGGCGGGCCTGCTGTCCGCTCTCGCCGCCCGGCGAGACGCGCGGTTGCTCGCCGCCGACGTCCAGCCGCACCGGGCCCGGCTCGTCCGCGGCGCCGTCGACGACCGCGCCGGCGTGGTCGCTGCCGACGGCACCGCGCCCGCGTGGCGCCCCGCCTCCTTCGACCGGGTCATGGTGGACGCGCCGTGCACCGGCCTCGGCGCGCTCCGCCGCCGCCCGGAGGCCCGCTGGCGGCGCGGCCCCGAGTCGATCGCCGAGCTCGGCCCGTTGCAGCGGGGGCTGCTCGCCGCGGCGCTGGACTCCGTCCGTCCGGGCGGTGTCGTCGCGTACGTCACCTGCTCCCCGCACCTGGCGGAGACCCGGGTGGTCGTGGACGACGCCCTACGCGGCCGCGACGACGTCGAACGGCTCGACGCCCCGTCCGTCCTGGCGTCCGTGTCCACGGACCTCACTGGTCTGGGGGACGGCCCGTACGCGCAGTTCTGGCCCCACCGCCACGGCACGGACGCCATGTTCCTGGCACTACTGCGCCGCACGTAACCCCCTAAGGAGGCGCGATGACCGGCTTCATGCACGCCATGTCGTTTCTGGGCAGCGCCGCCTTCTACGTGCCGGTGCTGGCGCTGCTGTTCTGGTGCGCGGCTCCACGTCTGGCGGCACGGGCCGCGGTCGTCCTGCTGTTCAGCGCGTTCCTCAACACGCTGCTGAAGATGCTGTTCCACGACCCCCGTCCCTACTGGACGGACCCGTCCATCGAAGGGAAGCAGTCACACTCGTCGTTCGGGATGCCGTCCGGTCACGCCCAGAACGCGCCGGTCGCCTACGGATACTTCGCCGCCCAGACCAGGCGGTGGCTCCTGTGGACGGCCGCGGTCGTCCTGATCGTCCTGATCGGGTTGTCCCGCGTGTACCTGGGAGTCCATTCGATCAGCCAGGTTCTCGCGGGCTGGGGCATCGGCCTCGCCCTCCTGGCGGTCGTTCTGGTGCTGGAGCCCGTCCTCGTCCCGTGGTGGACCCGCCGCCATCTCGCGGTGCAGATGGCCCTCGCCCTCGCCGTCTCCCTGCTACTGCTTGCGGCGGCTTGGGGGGCTTTCCAACCGCTCCAGGACTGGACCTGGCCGGACGCCTGGTCCCGCTCCATCCGAGCGGCGGGAGGAGAGACCGAACCCGTGACGCTCGTCGAGTCGACCCGGGCAGTTGGCGGCATCTGCGGCGCGGTCGCCGGCCTGTCCCTGCTCGCGGCCCGCGGCTGGTTCGACGCGGCGGGGAAGCCCTGGCGGCGCGTGGCCCGCGTCCCCGTGGGTCTGGCCGGTGCCGGCGCCATCGCCGCGCTCGACGGCTCGCATCTGGTTCAGACGTTCGTCGTCCAGGTGGTGCTCGGCCTCTGGATCACGGCCGGCGCGCCGGAAACGTTCGTCCGCCTCCGCCTCGCGGGCCGGTCCGCGCCCGCCCTCACCCGGCCGGGTGAGGATCGGGAGGAACTGCCCCAATAGACTTCGGGGCATCATGGCTCCTCAGATCGCACCCAGCATCCTGTCCGCCGACTTCGCGCACCTGGCCGAGGACGTCGCCCGCGTCGCCGACTCCGCCGACTGGGTCCACGTCGACGTCATGGACAACCACTTCGTCCCGAACCTCACCTTGGGACTGCCGGTCGTCCAGGCGCTGCTCGAACACAGCGCCCTGCCGCTCGACTGCCACCTGATGATCGAGGACCCCGACCGGTGGGCGCCGGAGTACGCGGAGGTCGGCGCGAAGAGCGTCACCATCCACGCCGAGGCCGCCAAGGCGCCCATCCGCACCCTGCGCGCCATCCGCGCGGCGGGCGCCCGCGCGGGGCTCGGTGTGAATCCCGCCACACCCGTGGACGGGTTCGAGGACCTCCTCGGCGAGATCGACATGCTGCTCCTCATGACCGTCGAGCCCGGGTTCGGCGGCCAGAAGTTCCTGGACGTCGTCCTGCCGAAGGTCCGCCGCGCCCGCGAGCTCATCCGGGGCCGCGACCTTCCCGTGTGGCTCCAGGTGGACGGCGGCGTCAGCGCGGAGACCATCGAACGGTGCGCGGAGGCCGGCGCGGACGTGTTCGTCGCGGGCAGCGCCGTCTACGGGGCCGCCGACCCCGCCGAGGCGGTCCGCCGACTCCGGGCCCAGGCGGACGAGGCGACGGCGAAGGCGAACTGATGATCTTTCCCTGCGCGGCCGTCCTGTTCGACGTGGACGGCACCCTCGTCGACTCCACGCCCCTCGTCGAGCGCGCGGCCCGCGAATGGGCCGCAGAGTACGGCATCGACGCGGACGAGTTCCTCGCCGACGCCCACGGCCGCCGCACCATCGACCGCGTGGCCGAGTTCGTCCCGGCCGACCAGGTCCGAGCGGCCACCGCGCGCCTGGACGAGTTGGAGGCCACCGGCACCGACGGCATCAGCGCCCTACCCGGCGCCTTGGACCTTCTGGCGAACATGAACGGTCTGCCCTTCGCGTTCGTCACGTCCATGGACCGGGCCCAACTGAGACTCCGCACGGACGTCGCGGGCGTGCCGCTCCCGCCGGTGGTGGTGACGGCCGAGGACGTCCCGGACGGCAAGCCCGACCCGTCCGGCTACCTTCGGGCCGCCCGGCTCCTGGGCGTGGACCCGTCCGCCTGCGTCGTCTTCGAGGACGCCCCCGCCGGAGTGGCGGCGGGCCGCGCCGCCGGTGCGACCGTCCTGGCGGTGACCACCAGCCATGACCCGGCGGTGCTGACCGAAGCCCACCACATCATCCCGGACCTCGCCCAGGTGAAGACGACCTCGACGGGCGTGCGCCTGAACCACGCCTGACGGGGGACGTTTCACACCTCCGGCGCGGCGATCCCGAGCGAGGCGCGGAACATGTCGTGGATCCGGAACCTTTTGACCGCCGCGAGGTTGAGGTACTGAACCTGGTGGCTTCCCAGGTAGGTGCCGTTCCCGTTGGCCTGGGCGCTGAGCAGGCCCGACCGCCACAGCACCTCGATCAGGTCGTTCGGGTCGCACTGCGGAAGCCATGACTCCGTCCCGTGCGTGGGGATCTCACCGACGGCCAGTTCGAGGCAGAGCATTTCGAGTTCGTCGCGGTCGAGCGTGTGCGGGTGGCTGCGGAAAATCTCGAAGACGCTCAACAACCCCGGGTACTGAAAACGGTACTCGGCCGCGATGTCCTTGAGCCGTTCCGCGGAGTACCCGTACTCGGAACGCTCGATCGCCGAATAGGGAACGGGCAGCCGCGAGGTGCCTCTCCGCCCGTTCGCCAGCGCCTCCGAGCAGAACTGGATGATCTCCCTCGGCCGGTACAGCGTCCTGTCGACCATGTACCGGAACGACGCTTCCCGCCCCCGGCCGGGCGGTGAGGCGAAGATCGCCGACCAGCAGGCCCAGTCCCCGGCCTGTTCCATGGCCTCCACGTCGAAGCCCTTCTCATGCGCCGAATGCCTGATCCGCTTGGCGATCAGCTCCAGCAGGGACTCCTCCGACCAATAGATCTTCTCCACCAGGTCCCGGTGTTTCTGCGCGTCGTCGTACAGGGACGGGATGTCGTCGTACAGCTCCTGCCGCAACGACACATAAACGCGCAGATTACGGTGCAGCCCGTTGATGGACACGCACGCCTGGAACAACCCGGCGACGAACGCCTTGGCGTCCTCGGACGAATCCCATCCGCGGTCGAGCTCGTCGACGAGGACCACGACCCGCTGACCGTCCAGCACGTTCTGCAACGCGGGCAACAAATTGTGTATCTCTTCGAGCTTGTAGAGCCGGTCCAGCTCCCGTGTCCGCAACCCCGCCTCGATCGGCCCGAGTTTGATGGCCTCCAGCCGTTTCAGATACGACACGAGCAACGACAACGGCCCGAGCTGCTGCGCGCCGTGCATGTCCCGGACGTACTTGTGAATCTCCCGGCCGCCGCCCTTGGTCAGCCGCATCCCCTTCCGCGCCAGCGCCTTCATCACCAGCACATAGATCAGATACTTCCACGCCGCCGCGTAGGCCCCTTGCTTCGCCCACGACCCGGCGTCCTCGGCCGCCATCGTCGCGCTGAGCAACTCGTACGAGTAATCCTCCGGGCTCAGCACGATCACATGGCTGCCCGCCTCGCGTTCCCGCTTGGCCAGCACCTGGAAGATGGCGCTCTTCCCCGCCCCCCGGTTCCCCATCAGGATCGTCTTCGCCCCCGACCGAACCCGCTGGTAGGCGTCGGACTCGACGAAGTACTTCTCCAGGCCCCGGGAGATGTCCCGCTCGGCGGAGGGAGTCCCGAAGTCGAGAACGTCCAGGATCTTCGGTGACAAGGTCAGTCCGCCCATGTCCCATTCCCCGATCCCTCGGCGCCGTTTCAGTCAACGAGTTTCACGCGCCGCCCGCCCGACGGCAACCCCTGCCCACCCCGTCAGTTCGGGGAGAGGGCGCGCGGGATGACCGTCGCGACACGGTCGAAATAGTCGGGCTCCAAAGTGCCGTGCAGGCCGTTCGACCGCCCGTGGATGGGAGCGATCACCAGGTCGAGGGCCATTTCCGTGTCGATGCCGGCGGGCGGTTCCCTCCCGCTCGACGGCCCGGCGGAAGACCGCCTCGCCCCGCGTGCGGTGCGGCCCGCCTGTTCCGCGGCCCGCACCGCGACATCCGGCCCGCCGAACTCGATTTCATGGCCCAACCGGCCGGACTGGAACTGGAGTCCGGGCACGCCGACCGGCAAGAAGCCGAATTCAGAAGAGGGGACCCAGCAGGGTGAGGCCGGGGTGGGGGTCTGAGGCGTAAAGGACGAACACCGCCAGGGCGCCGCCCAGGAGGCTGAGGTTCTTGCTGAACTGGATCTGCTCCATCTGGCGGGCCTCCGGTGATTCCTGGCGCCAGAAGTCGTGGAAGACCACGGCGGTGAGGAGCAGGAACGGGACGAGGGCGAGCGCGGCCAGGTCGGGCCAGATGCCGAGGACGAGCAGGAGCGCCGCCACCAGCATGTAGGCGCCCGAGAGCTGGACGGCGAGCTTCGGCCGGGGGAGCTTCTTGGCCGCCGCGTAGGGGGTCATGGCCTCGGCGGAGGTGAGATGGCCGAAACCGGCGCCGAGGAAGATGAAGGCTAACGCGATGCGGGCGATGAGAGCGACGACGTCCATGAACCGCCTCCAGGGGGATATGTGACAGGCATCACTTTTTGGTCACGGTATCTAACCATCCCCCTGATTGTTGAGAGTTGAACTGATTTGGGATGGGTGGTCCGTGGTGATGGTCACACCGGGCGGGAATGAGTCGCGTGGCACACTGGTTGACGACCATGAACGCGTGCTCCGGGGTCGGTGAAATTCCGAACCGGCGGTGACAGTCCGCGACCCGGCCGAAGCCATCGGCCGGTTGACCCGGTGGAACTCCGGGACCGACGGTGAAAGTCCGGATGGGAGGCAGCGCGCTGTACGCCCCTGCGCAGGGGGCGTGCGTCGATGTATGGACGTCCCCCGGAGCCTTATCTAGGAGGCCCGGGAGAGATGTTCACCGGCATCGTCGAGGAGCTCGGCGAGATCGCGGCGATCGAGCCCGCCGGGGACTCGGTCACGCTCGCCGTACGCGGTCCGCTCGTCACGGAGGACGCCGTGCACGGCGCGTCCATCGCCGTCAACGGGGTCTGTCTCACCGTGGTGGACGTCAAGGACGAGGTCTTCACCGCCGACGTCATCAAGGAGACCCTCGACAAGTCGAGCCTCGGGGCGCTGGAACCCGGCTCCAAGGTCAACCTCGAACGGCCCGTGCGGCTGTCCGACCGGCTCGGCGGGCACCTCGTCCAGGGCCATGTCGACGGCGTCGGCGAGATCATCTCCCGGGAGCCGGGGGAGCGGTGGGACGTCGTCACCGTGTCGCTTCCGCCCCACCTGAGCCGCTACCTGGTCGACAAGGGCTCCATCACCGTGGACGGTATCAGCCTCACCGTGGTGGAGGCGGGCGCCGACCGGTTCAGCGTCGCCCTCATCCCGACGACGCTCGCGCTCACCACGCTCGGGCACAAAGGCCCCGGCGACCCGGTGAACCTCGAAGTGGACGTCGTCGCCAAGTACGTCGAACGCATGCTCGGTGATCGGCGATGAGCTGGCTCGACGCGGGCTTCGAGGTGTTCGGCGAGCACATCCTGTGGACCGATCTCGTCGGCAACGTCCTGTCCCTGGCCGTCGTCTGGCTCGCCATGCGCAAGACGCTGTGGACGTGGCCGGTTCAGCTCACCGGGGCGCTTCTGCTGCTCGCCGCGTCCATGAACGCGCACGTCCCCGGAAACGCTCTGAAACAGGTGCTGTTCTGTGGGCTCGCCGTCTACGGGTGGACGATGTGGGCCCGCGGACGGCGGGAATCCAGCGGTCTCGTCGTCCGGCAGGCGACGCCGCAGGAACGCCTGGTGCTGGTCGCCGCGCTGCTGTTCGGCACGGCGCTGGTCGCCCAACTGTTCGTCCACCTCGACTGGCTGAAGATCGCCTGGTCGCCGTGGGCGAACGCCTACATCTTCGTCGGCAGCGCGGTCGCGACGTTCGCGCAGAGCCGCGCCCTGGTCGACTTCTGGATCGTCTGGGTGCTCGTCGACCTGGTCGGAACGCCGCTGGCGTTCAAGTCCGGGCTGTACGTCTCCGGCGCGGTCTACGGGATCTTCTTCGTCATGGTGATGGTCGGGTTCAGGAACTGGCTCCGGGAATCCCGGGCCGTGCACACCCCACAACGGGAGGCGGTGACCGCATGAGCGGCAACGACGGTGACGGGGTCTTCGACCCCATCGAATCGGCGATCGAGGACATCGCGGCGGGACGACCCGTCGTGGTCGTCGACGACGAGGACCGCGAGAACGAGGGCGACATCATCTTCGCCGCGTCGAAGGCGACGCCGGAGCTGCTGACGTTCACGATCCGGCACACCAGCGGCGTCATCTGCGTCCCGATGGAAGGCGCGGACCTCGACCGGCTCCAGATCCCGTTGATGACCGCGCAGAACAACGAGCGGATGCGCACCGCGTACACGGTCAGCGTGGACGCCCGGCTCGGCGTCACCACCGGCATCTCCGCCGCCGACCGTGCCCGGACGATCCGGACGCTGTGCGACTCGGCGTCCGAACCGCGCGACCTCGTCCGGCCCGGCCACATCTTCCCGCTGCGCTACCGGGAGGGCGGCGTCCTGCGCAGGCGCGGCCACACCGAGGCCGCCGTCGACCTCGCCCGGCTCGCCGGGCTCCCACCGGCCGGAGTCCTCGCCGAGGTGGTCAACGAGGACGGCACGATGGCCCGCCTCCCGGAACTCCAGATCTTCGCCAAGGAACACCGCCTGAAGCTGATCTCCATCGAGCAGCTCGCCGAATACCGCCGACGCCACGAAGCGATGGTCACCCGCGTCGTCGAGACCCGCCTCCCGAACCGGTACGGGGAATGGCGCGCGATCGGGTTCTCCAGCGCCATCGACGGCGGCGAGCACGTCGCGCTGGTACTGGGCGACCTCGGCGACGGACAGGACATCCTGATCCGGGCCCATTCGGAATGCCTCACCGGGGACGTGCTGCACTCCGAACGCTGCGACTGCGGCACCCAACTCGACGCCGCCATGGAACGCATCGCCGAAGAGGGACGCGGCGTCGTCCTGTACCTGCGAGGCCACGAAGGGCGCGGCATCGGGCTGCTCGCCAAACTCCAGGCCTACGCGCTCCAGGACAACGGGTCCGACACCGTCGACGCCAACCTGGAACTCGGCCTGCCCGCCGACGCGCGAGAGTACTCCAACGCCGCGCATATGCTGCGTGACCTGGGCGTACACTCGATCCGGGTACTCACCAACAACCCGGACAAGCTCAAGGGCCTGGACGGATTCGGCCTCGATGTCCGAGGACGCGTCTCCATGCCCGTCATCGTCACCGAGCACAACCGGCGCTACCTGACGGTCAAACGCGACCGCCTCGGACACCAGATCGAAGGACTCGCATGAGCGGCGCGGGACGCCCCGACGACACCGCCGTCGAAGCGGCGGGCCTCACGCTCGGCATCGTCTGCACCCGCTGGCACGAGCCGATCACCGACCGGCTCCTGGAACGGGCGCTGGCGGCGGCGAAGGCGTGCGGCGTGGACGAGCCCGTCGTCGCCCGCGTCGCCGGGGCCCTGGAACTGCCCGTGGTCGCGCAGCAACTCGCCCGCGACCTCGACGCCGTCGTCTGCCTCGGCGCCGTCATCCGGGGCGCGACCGCCCATTTCGACTACGTCTGCGACTCCGTCACCGCCGGTGTGACCCGTGTCGCGCTGGACGAGTCGACTCCGGTGGGCAACGGAGTTCTCACATGTGACACCATTGAGCAAGCGATGGAACGCAGCGGGCTGCCCGGCAGCCCCGAGGACAAGGGATGGGAGGCGACTGTGGCCGCACTCGACACGGCACTGACCCTGCGAGGTCTGCGGCATCACGGTCACGCCGGGCACAGCCCGGAGCATAGGTAGCAAGTCCGGGGAATCTCCCCTGAACGACCTGCTGCCGGGCTCCCGAGCATCCCGGGGTCCGCATCCTCGTCCATCGAAAGGCAATTCCGTGCTGTCACTCGTCCTGCCCAAGGGGTCGCTCGAAAAGGCGACCATGCAGCTGTTCGACGCCGCCGACCTCACCGTCCAGCGCACGTCGGACCGCGACTATCGCGCGTCCATCGACGACCCCCGCATCGAGCGGGTCCGGGTCCTGCGCCCGCAGGAGATCCCGACCTACCTCGAACAGGGCCTGTTCGACCTCGGCATCACCGGCCGCGACTGGATCACTGAGACCGACGCCGACGTGGTCAGCCTCGGTGAGCTGAAGTACTCCAAGGCGACCTCCAACCCCGTCCGCGTGATCATGGCGGTGCCGGACGGGGCGCCCTGGCAGAAGGTGTCCGACCTGCCGGAGGGCGTCCGGATCTCCACCGAGTTCCCGGCCATGACCAAGCGGTTCCTCGAACGGCACGGCGTCAAGGCCACGGTCGTCCCGTCCTACGGCGCGACCGAGGCGAAGGTGCCCGACATCGTGGACGCGATCGTCGACCTCACCGAGACCGGCTCGTCGCTCCGCAAGAACGGCCTCCGCATCCTCGACACGCTCCTGACCAGCTACACCGAACTCGTCGCCAACCGCGACGCCTACGAGGACGCCGAGAAACGCGCCGCGATGGAGGACATCTCCCTCCTCCTCCAGGGCGCGATCCAGGCGCGCGGCAACGTCCTGCTCAAGCTGAACGTCGCGCAGCGCGACCTGCAGAACGTCCTCGACATCATGCCGTCGATGTCGTCCCCGACCGTGACGTCGCTGGCGGGCGGAGAGTCCAGCGCCGTGGAGTCGGTGGTCGCCAAACGCGGCGTCAACACGCTGATACCGGCGCTGAAGGCCGCCGGTGCCCACGACATCCTCGAAATACCCATCTCGAAGATCGTTGACTGAGCCACCGGCGCTCCCGACCGTGTGGCGTCCCCGCACCACCCGGCTCGTCGCCTACCTCACGGCGGGCGTGATCATGCTCGGCCTGATCGTGCTCGCCGTGGTGGTGGCGCCCCAGTTCAAGACGTTCGACCGCGTCCTCATGATCGCCTTCGGCGCGTTCGTCGCCTGGATCCTGCACATGCTGGCCCGCTGCCGCGTCGCCGCCGACGACTCCGGCCTCACGGTCGTCAACGCCTTCCGCACCCGCCGCCTCGAATGGCCCGAGGTCGTCGACGTCACCATGTCGGTCGGCGAACCCTGGCCCACCCTCGACCTGGCGGACGGCACGTCCATCGGCGCCATGGGCATCAACGGCGCCGAGAAGACCCTCGCCGCCCGCCAACTCGCCGAACTCCAATCCCTCCTCCACACCCGAGGCGAAGCCCCGGACCCCACCTGACCATCCTGTCTTAGGCTGTTGACAGGACCAGAGCGCCGTCGTGTGCGAAGGTGGTCCGTATGACCGCTCAGAGTATCGAGTCGATCGCCGAAAGTGGCTACATGGATCTTGAGCCGCTGCCAGACTGGGTGACCCCCCCGCCGGGTGGCTTCACCGCCGACGACTTCTTCCGCATGCGTGGTCTGCCCCGGCATACGGAGCTGATCGACGGGAGCCTGGTCTTCGTGAGTCCGCAGCGCAAGTGGCACGTTCGTGTGATCGACCTGCTGCGGACAGAACTCAACCGGCAGGCACCCGAGCATCTGTGCGCAGATCGCGAGATGACCGTCAGGCTCTCCGATCGACACGCGCCCGAGCCGGACGTGCTGGTCGTCTCGGCGGAGTCATACGAGCGAGACGAGCCGTCGACCTACTACCTCCCGGAAGAAGTCGTCCTCGTGATCGAAGCGGTCTCCCCTGATTCGGAGATCCGCGATCGGGAGGTGAAACCGCGCAGGTACCGGGAGGCCGGTATCAAGTACTACTGGCGCGTTGAGGAGAACGAGGGTCAGACCATCGTCTACGCCTACCAGATCGATCCTGCCCACGACGGTTACGTCCTGACGGGCATTCACCACGACTACCTCAACATGTCGGGTCCGTTCCCCATCGAGATCGACCTCACCGCGGTCACCAAGCGCCGATAGGACCACCCGGCGAGCCCTGGCCCACCCTCGACCTGGCGGACGGCACGTCCATCGGCGCCATGGGCATCAACGGCGCCGAGAAGACCCTCGCCGCCCGCCAACTCGCCGAACTCCAGTCCCTCCTCCACACCCGAGGCGAAACCCCCGACCCCACCTGACCGACCGTCCTTGTTTCCTGCCTCGGTTCTAGACTGGTTCTGGACTGTTGTCAGGACCGGGATAGCGTTCGTGTGCGACAGTGTGTCCATGAGCGCTCAGAGTGTCGAGGCGTACGCCGAAAGTAGCCACATGGACTCTGGATCGCTGCCAGACTGGGTGTTCCCCCCGCCGGATGGATTCACCGCCGACGACTTCCTGCGTATGCGCGGTCTGCCCCGGCATACCGAGTTGATCGACGGGAGCCTGGTCTTCGTGAGCCCGCAGAGACTCTGGCACGACTGGGTGCTGGACTTGCTCCGCACCGAGTTGGACCGCCAGGCGCCCCCGGAGATGCGAGCCGTTCGGGAGATGTCGGTCAAGTTGGCCAAGCGTCAGGTTCCCGAGCCTGATGTGTCGGTGGTCAGGGCGGAGTTCCTCGATCCGCGGCGCACCTATTTCCTGGCGGAAGACGTCGTTCTGGCGGTCGAAGCCGTCTCACCGAGTTCCGAGGAGTTCGACCGGGAAACGAAGCCCCGCCGGTACGCGGCCGCCGGGATCAAACACTTCTGGCGGGTGGAACTTGAGGACGACCGGACGGTCGTCTACTCGTATGAGCTTGACCCGCCCATGGGCGCGTACGTCGCGACCGGTATTCATCATGATCAGCTCAAGCTCACGGTGCCTTTCGACATCGAGATCGATCTCACCGCCGTCGGTAGGCGTCGGTAGGCCGGGAGCACCGGCTAGAGGGCGGTGACGAGGGTGATGGTGCCTGCGGTGATGAGGGCGGTGGCCCAGAGGCGGTCGAGGTCGAACCAGGCGCGGCGCAGGATGGTCAGGCCGACGATCTCGTAGACGGCGACGGCGATGGCGCCCGCGACCGCGAACATCGCCAGGGTGTGGACGGCCGTGACGAACACGCCGGTGGAGAGCGCGCTGCCCGACGCCGACGCCAAGCCGTGGTCGTGGCCCGCCGGGGCCGCTCCTGATGAGGTCAGCACCGGGAGCAGCATCAGGCCCGCGCCGTGTGCCGACGACATCAGGAACGACCATCCGGCGAGCTGTCGCAGTGAGAGCCGCATTCCGACCCAGCGGAAATGGCGCCGGGACAGCAGTCGCCACAACCCGAAACCGACGAGCACCACGCCGCCGCCGACCGCGACGGCCCGCGTCGCGACGACGGAGCGGGTGAGCGTGATGAGGATCGCGACCACGCCGACCGACGCGGCGTGACCCGCCGCGATGGCCGGGAGCGACTGCAGCACGAGGGCACGGCTGCGCTCCTGGAGGCCGCGCGCCACGGCGAACAACCAGCCCATGGCGGGGTTGACGCCGTGGAACGCGCCGAGCGCGACGAGCGCGGCCAGCGAACCGTCGTTCACGGATAGCAGTACGAGTCCGAGGAGGCGTCGCCGCCCTGGAGGCGCGTCTGGTGCGGGCGCAGGCCGCGGAACGCGTCACCGTGGGGAAAGAAGCGCTCGTCGAACGTGAACTTGTCGGGCGTGGAGTCGAGTTTGGCCATCCACGCGCCTACGCCGTCGGGGAAGAACTGGTCGTCCCAGGAGCCGTACAGGGAGTTGGTGACGTAGACGCGTTCGCCGTCCCGGCTGACCTCCACCATCTGCGGGCCGCCCGCGAGGGGCAGATCCGGGGCGGCGGGGTGCGGTGTCCGGTGGACGATGCCGCCGATGCGCACCGAGCCCGCCTCGACCGGGTTGAACGGGTCGCTGACGTCGTAGCGCTTCAGTTCTCCGGTGCCCCAGCACGACACGTACAGCCACTTGTCGTCCACCGACAGGTCGATATCGGTGATCAGCGGCGGCACCGCACCGAAGGGCGCGATGACCGGTGGGAGGGACGCCGCGTCGGCGGGCTCGGCGGGGACGGTGATGACCTTCCGGGCCGCCCAGGAGTCGCCGTCGCGGTGCCAGAGCCAGACGGACGCCGACAGGTCCTCCACGTTCACGACCACGCCCGCGAACCCGTACAGCTTCGTCGGGTCGTGGGCGGGACGCAACTCCAGGACCATCTGGTGTTCGTCACCGAGGTCGACCGTCTGAATGTGTTTGCGTTTGCGGAGGTCGAAGAAGTTCAGCGCGTGCCCGTACTCGCGGCCCAGCAGGAGTTCGCCGACGACGCCGTCCTCCACCATGGACGGTGTGCCCCACTCGGACGTGACGAGCACGTCGTGCGCGATGTGCCACCACGCGTCGTAGGCGAGGTACTGGGGGCCGCGTTCGACCTCCCAGCGTCCGAGCACGTCGAACGAGGTGTGGTCGAGCAACGCGATGCCGCCAGGGCCGTCCTCGCCGTTCGCCCCGCCGAGCGCCGTCAGGTACAACCCCTCGGGCCCGCAGTGGACGGTGTGCGGACGCGAATACCCGGCCCGCTTGGCCAGCTCGTCCGGCTCGACCACCTTCACGATCTTCGGTGCGGTCGGGTCGTCCTTGGTGTCGATGACGTACACGCGAGACGACCGCAGCCCCGGAACGATCAGGTAGCGGCGTTCCACATGCGGGTGCGGGGACCCCGGGCACAGGGCGCTGCTGCACGCGTTCCATCCGAAGTGGTGCAACTCGTCGCCGAGGTAGGGCAGGTCGGTCCAGCCGACGACGGTGCCGTAGGAGCCGGAGTCCGGATCGACGTCCAGGACGGCGATGGCGTCCGGCTTCTCGGCGGCGCGGTCGAACGCGGCCACGTAGGCGAGCTTCTCGGGAGGCGCGGAGGCGGCGTCGCGCGGGGAGGCGTAGAACGTCGGGTCTGGTTTCCAGAGCGCCATGGGGGTCCTCTCGGGCACGTGACCGGTTCCGCGACATGGCCAGCGTCCAGCCGGGCGGGCGCGTTGTCCCGCGATGTACAGGGGCCTGTCACCGGCTGGCAAGGCCAATGCCGCTGCATAAATACAACTATCCCTACCTATTTACCATAGAAAATTTCGCCGTGTGCACGGACCGCCCTGCTGAGTAGCCTGAGGGTGTGGGGGGCGGTGGGGATGACCGTGGACCTGGTGGGATCGCCCGTGGAGCTTGCGGGGCTGCTTGATCGACATGCCTATCTGTGTGACGAGGGGCTGGCGACGGCGTGTTTTCTCGCGTTGCGCATGGGGCGGCCGTTGTTTCTGGAGGGTGAGGCCGGGGTCGGGAAGACCGAGCTGGCCAAGACTCTTGCGCGGGGGCTTGGGGCGCCGTTGATCCGGCTTCAGTGTTATGAGGGGCTCGACGCCTCCCAGGCGCTCTATGACTGGGACTTTCCTCGGCAGTTGCTGCATCTGCGTGCCGCCGAGGCTGCGGGGGTCGGTGACGTGGAGCGGTTGGAGGGGGAGCTGTACGATCGGCGGTTTCTGTTGGCTCGACCGTTGTTGAGAGCCTTGGAGACGTCGCTAAGTGTTCTGCTGGTGGACGAGCTCGACCGTGCCGATGATGAGTTCGAGGCTTTTCTGCTTGAGGTGCTCAGTGACTTCACCATCACCGTCCCTGAGTTGGGGACGATTCGGGCGGAGCGGCCGCCGGTCGTCGTGGTCACGTCGAACCGTACGCGTGAGGTCCATGACGCGTTGAAGCGGCGGTGTCTGTATCACTGGCTGGAGCATCCGTCGTTCGAGCGGGAGGTCGCGATCATCAGGCGGCGTTTGCCCGACGCGGCGGAGCGGCTCGCCGGGCAGGTCGCGCGGGCGGCGGAGCGGATGCGGGCGGCCGATCTGTTGAAGCCGCCGGGCGTGGCCGAGACCCTCGACTGGACGGAGGCGCTCGTCGCGCTCGGCGTGCGCGATCTTGACCCGGACACGGCCGCGGTGACGCTCGGCGCCGTCCTGAAATACCGCGAGGACCAGCAGCGTGTGCTCGGCGGCGGCCTCGACGCCCTCCTCGACGGGGGGTGAGATGGAGCGGGACATCGTCGAGATCATGGTCGGGTTCGCGCGGACGGTCCGCGCGGCGGGCGGCGCCGCCGACCCGGAGCGGGTCCAGGCGATGCTGGTGGCGCTCGACCATCTCGACGTCCTCGACCCGTCCGAGGTGTACTGGGCCGGGCGCCTGACGCTTTGCGCCGACCCCGACGACCTTGCCCGCTATGACCGGTGCTTCGCCGCGTACTTCTCCGGCGCGACCGTCCGGCCGGGTGCGCGGCCGGTGGTCGTTCGGCGGGTGGCGGTGCCAGGTGCGGAGGGTGGTGAGGGGCGGGCGGGGGAGGTGCGGGCGGGTTCCGCCAGTGCGGTCGAGGTGCTTCGTGATCGTGATGTGGCTCGGCTGACCGAGGCGGAGCGTGCCGAGGTCGCTCGGCTCATCGCGGTGCTGGACGCGGGGGCGGAGCGGCGCAGGTCCCGCAGGTTCGCGCCTGCGTCCACGGGCCGGCTCGATCCGGCGCGGACCGTTCGGGAGACGTTGCGGCGTGGCGGTGAGACGGCGCTGCTTCGGCATCGGACGCCGCGAAGCCGTCCGCGGCGTGTCGTGATGATCGTGGACGTCAGCGGGTCGATGAGCCCGTACGCCGACGCCCTGTTGCGGTTCGCGCACGCCGCCACGCGTTCCGGTGGACGAAACGTCGAGGTGTTCAGCGCCGGGACGCGGCTGACCCGGCTCACCCGGGAGCTGCGGCACCGCGACCCGGACACGGCGATGGCCACGGCGTCCGCCGCCATCCCCGACTGGAGCGGCGGCACCCGGCTCGGTGAGGAGCTGAAGGAGTTCCTCGACCGGTTCGGGCGGCGCGGCCTCGCCCGTGGCGCGATCGTGGTGATCGCGTCGGACGGGTGGGAGCGTGGTGACGCTGCGCTGCTCGGCGAGCAGATGGCGCGGCTGCACCGGCTCGCGCACCGGGTCGTGTGGGCCAACCCGCACAAGGCCCGCCCCGGGTACGAGCCGCTCACGGCCGGGATGGCGGCGGCGCTGCCGCACGTGGACGACTTCACGTCCGGGCACAGCCTCGGGGCACTGGAGGAACTGGCCCGTCTCATCGGGAGGGGAACCGCACATGCGTGACGTGCTCGGCGACATCACCGGCTGGTACGCGTCGGGGGAGACGTTCGGGCTCGCGACCGTCGTCAACACCTTCCGCAGCGCGCCGCGCCCGCCCGGCGCCGCGATGGCGGTGTCCCCGGACGGGGAGGTGGCGGGCAGCGTGTCCGGCGGCTGTGTCGAGGGCGCCGTGTACGAGCTGGCGCGGTCGGTGATGGAGACCGGTCAACCGGTCGTCCAGCGGTACGGGGTGAGCGATGACGACGCGTTCGCCGTCGGGCTGACCTGCGGCGGGATCCTCGACGTGCTGGTGGAGCCGGTCGGTCCCGCGACGTTCCCGGAGTTCGCCGACGTCGTCGCGTCGATCGAGGCCCGCGAACCGGTCGCCGTCGCCACCGTCGTCGCGGGGCCGGGGAAGGTCGGCGCCCGCCGTGTGGTGTGGGGCGACCGAGCCTCCGGGTCGCTGGCGCCCGGCGCCGCCTACGCCGCCCGCCTCGACGCCGCCGTCGACGACGACGCGCGAGGCATGCTCGCGCAGGGCCTCACCGGGCAGCGCCACTACGGCAGGGAGGGCGAACGGCGCCTGGACGAGCTGACCGTGTTCGTGCACGCGTTCGCGCCGCCGCCGCGCCTGCTGGTGTTCGGCGCGATCGACTTCGCCGCCGCCGTCGCCCGCGTCGGAACGTTCCTCGGCTACCACGTGACGGTGTGCGACGCGCGGCCCGTGTTCGCGACGCCCAAACGGTTCCCCGACGCCGACGAGGTCGTGGTGAAGTGGCCGCACAAGTACCTGCGGGAGACGGCCGGTGCCGTGGACGAGCGGACGGCGATCTGCGTCCTCACCCATGACCCGAAGTTCGACGTGCCGCTGCTGGAGGTCGCGTTGCGGACCCGCGCCGGCTACGTCGGCGCGATGGGGTCGCGCCGCACCCACGACGACCGGCTCGCCCGCCTCCGGGAGGCGGGCCTGACCGACGCGGAACTCCGGCGGCTGCGCTCGCCCATCGGCCTGGACCTCGGCGCCCGCACCCCGGAGGAGACCGCGGTGTCGATCGCGGCGGAGCTGGTTCAGCTCCGCTGGGGCGGCTCGGGGCGACCGCTCACCGACACCACCGGCCGGATCCACGGCGACCCGCACTGACGGCACTACCCTCGCAGGATGACGTTGCACGGTCAGGAACCCCCGGCGGGCCTGCTGCTCGCGGCGGGGGAGGGCAGCCGGTTCGGGCGTCCCAAGGCGACACTGGAACTGGACGGCGAACGGCTCGTCGACCGCGGTGTCCGGACGCTGCGGGACGCGGGCTGCTCCCCGGTCGTCGTCGTGGTCGGGGCCGAACCGGTCGAGGTCATCGGCGCGGTCGTCGTCCCGAACGCGGACTGGCGCGCGGGCATGGGCTCGTCGCTGCGCGCGGGACTGGCCGCGCTGCCGCCCGCCTGCCCCGCCGTGGTCGTCGCGCTCGTCGACCAGCCGCTGGTCGGCGCGGCGGCGGTGCGGCGGCTGATCGCCGCGTACGAGGCCGGCGCCGCGATCGCGGTCGCGACCTACGGTGGGGCGCCGCGCAACCCCGTGCTGCTGCGGGCGGAGCATTTCGCGGGCGTGGCCGACGCCGCCGTCGGTGACATGGGGGCCCGCGACTTCCTGCGCGCGCATCCCGACCTGGTGACGTCGGTGCCGTGCGACGACGTCGCCGCGCCCGACGACATCGACACCCCGGACGACCTCGCCGCCCTCACCCGCCGCGGGCGCGGACGCGGCTAGGACGGAGGGAGGACGCTCTCGTCCAGCGCGCCGCAGTCGACGGCGCGGCGCAACCGGGACGTCAGCGCCCGGATCGTCGCGGGCTCGTCCAGGACACCGGTCCCGCCGGCCGCCTGCTCGTGCCACGCCCGGACCCGTCCGATGACGTCGTCGACACCGGCCAGGTGGAAGGCGTACACGGCCGCGTACCGGCTCGGCAGATGCGCGGGATGCAGGTCCCAGCCCTGGTAGAAGCCGTGCCGCAGCGAATGCCTGACGTGCGCGGCGTGCGTCGCCCACGTCGCGTTGACCTCGTCGGGGCCGTCGTTGCGGGGGACGACGTTCGTGGAGCCGTCCGACAGCCGCACACCCGGCCCGGCGAGCGACACCTGCATGACGTGCCGGGCGAAGTCGCAGGCGGGATGGTCCAGGCGCTGCTCGTGCGGCGGCAGGCCGAGCGCGGCGGTGTAGTCGTACACGCCGAAGTGCGCCGCGGTGAGGCGGCCCGCGGCGGCGTCCACGATCGCGCGCAACCCGATCCGTCCGCCGTCGTCCACGACTGCCTGCGGCGTCTCGACCTGCACTTCGAACCGCAGGATGCCGGTCGGCAGGCCGAGCGAGGTCTCCAGGCGCTCCAGCCACTCGGTGAACAGCGCGACGTGCTCGGCCGTGACGACCTTCGGGAACGTGATCGTGAACCCGCCGGGGAGCCGTCCGAGCCGGTCGCGGAGCGTCGTGAGGAACCCGTCGAGCGTCCGCATCGACCGGGCGTGCCCGCCGTCCGCGAACGACTTGACCCGCACGCCCCAGTAGTGGGGGAGCGCCTTGACCTGGTACGCGGCGGCGACGGCCTCGACGACCTGCTCGACGTGCGCGTCCTCCTCCGCGTCCGAGCGCGTCCCGTAGCCGTCCTCGAAGTCGATCCGGACGTCCTCGACCGGTTCGGTGGCGAGCTTCGCCGCGACCCGTTCGCGGACCGGCCCGGCGAGCTCCGGGCCCAGCGCGAACACCGCGCCGAACGATCCGTCTCCCGGCGCGTGCGTGTTCAGCAGCCGCAGCGCCTCCGCGCCGAAGTCGGCCGGGGTCGTGCGGGAGAAGCGGTCGGCGGGCACGTACACCGTGTGCACCGGCTGCCGCCCGTCGGCGGCGGCGCCGGGACGGCGCTCGCCGTGCTCGTCGCGGACGGCGGCGATCCGCGCGGACAGGTCGTCGTACGAGGACACGCTGAGATTCACCCCGACATGATCCCCTAACCACGGCCCGTTGGGGAACCCGCGAACCCCTGTCGTCCCGGGGGACGGGCGGACGCGGCGAGGGCGTCGAGCGCGTCGGCGAACACGTTCGGCGGCGGCTCGACGAGGCCCGCGCCGACCTGGCCCGTCCCCGGCTCCCGGCCCGCGATGCCGGTGTCGATGACCGGCAGGATCCCGGTGCGGACGACACGGGTCACGTCCACGCCGACCGGAGTGCCGCGGAACGACAGCGACGGGACCTGGAGCACCGGATGCTCGGCGAGGGTGATCTCGTACATCCGGTGGGTCGCGGCGAGCGCGTCGGCGACCTCCCCGCCGACGAACCGGACGATCGCGGGCGCGGCGGCCAGCGCGAACCCGCCCATCCCGACCGTCTCGGTGATCGCCGAGTCGCCGATGTCGGGATTGGCGTCGCCCGGGCCGTAGCCGCCCAGGTAGAGGCCGTCGGGGACGTTCGCGGGCCCGGTGAACCAGCGGTCGCCCGTCCCCGACACCTGGACGCCGAAGTCGGTGCCGTTGCGGGCCATCGCCACGACCAGGCTGGAACCGGGGACGTTCCGCGCCGCGTCCGCGCACGCCTTCGCCGCCGCCATCCCCGCGTTCAGGAAGAAGTGGTCGTTGCCCGCCGCGAACCGCAGCGCCGCCGCGGCCCGGTCGCGCGGCACCTCCTCCGCGGCGAGCAGCGCCGGCGCCAGTTCGCGCAGCAGCAGCGACGTCGCCGCCCGGTTCCGGTTGTGCAGCTCGTCGCCCATCTGCACCGCCCGCGCGATGATCGCCATCAGGTCGAGGGGGCCGTGGGCGCGCACCGCCGCCGCCAGCGCGGGGCCGAGGACCTCGCCCATCCACGTCAACCGGTCGATCACCTCCGGGCCGTACGCCCCGTACCGCAGGACCTTCCCGAGGCCCTCGTTGAGCGAGCAGTACGCGGTGCCGCCGTGCTCGGCGTCCTCCACCACCAGCATCCACATGGACGGGCCGACGACGCCCGCCATCGGCCCGACCGTGGCGTGCCGGTGGCAGGGTTCGAGCGTCGCCGCGCCGCGTTCCAGCGCGTGCTCGGCGCCGAGCGGTGTCTCCGCGAGCCCTTCGAGGAGCATCGCGCCGACGAGGGCGCCGCGCATCGGGCCCGACGCCCGCTCCCAGTCCAGCGGCGGGCCCGCGTGCAGGAACGTTCCGGTGTCGAGGCCGAGGACCTCACGGGCCGGGCGGACGTCCACCAGGTGGGGACGGGCGGTCACCATGCGCCGCACGGCGCGGGCGTTGGCGTCCGCGTGGCCCGGGTCGCCGAGGACCGCCGCGAGCGCCGTCCCCGTCCCGGCGGGCGGCGGCCTCCAGTCGACCGGCACCACCGGCACGGCCTGCGCGGCGAGCGCGTCGGCGAAGACCTCCGCCCCGGCGGCGACCACCACCGGATCGCGGGCGAGGAGCCCGCCGAGCCGGTGCGCACGGTCGGGTGCGTGGTCGGGCACTCGGTCGGACGCGGGGTCGGTCATCCGGTCGACTCCTCCCGCCGCGGCCCGTCGACCATCGACAGGGCGTGCCGGACGGCCTGGGCGTTCGAGGCGAACACGTCCGCGCCCGCCCCGCACAGCGCCGCGGCCTGCCGGTCACGGTCCTGCGGGTCGGCGGGCGTCCCGCACAGCGACACGACGACGGCCAGGTCCGGACGGTCGTCCACCGCGTCCGCGATCGCCGGGGCGAGGGACGCGGCCGGGTCGGGTTCGGCGCCGTGGCCGAGCACGACGTCCAGCAGCAGCACCCCGCAGCCGGGGTCGGCGGCCTCCGCGCGGACGGCCGCCAACCGCAGCGTCGGGTCGATCATGGGGTGGGCGCGGCCCCGCGTGTAGGCGTCGGCGCCGAAGTCGGTGAACCGGTGACCGCGGGCGTCCAGGTCCCGGCCGAGGGCGGCCAGCGCGATCGTCTCGGCCTCGTCGCGGAGCGTCCCACCCGCGAACAGCCCGCGCAGGGCCCGTCCCGCCGCCGGAGCCGGGCGCCGGGACGCCGTCCAGCGCGGCCACGCGGGGACCGCCCTGCGCAGCGCCCTCAGCGCCCGCTCCGCCGCCGCCGTCAGATCGTCCTCGCCGGTCGTCGCCAGCGCGAACACCACCGGCGTGTCCAGCCGCCGCGCCGCCTCCCGGACCAGGTCCGCGACCTGCGGCGCGGGCGGCTTCGACACCAGCACGATCAGCTCGGTGCCGGGATCGGCGTCCAGCGCCGCGAGCGCCGCCAGCGCCGACCGGCCGCTCACCTCCGGCGACAGGTCCCGGCCGCCGACGCCGAGGACGTGGCTGACGCCGACGCCCGCCGCGTCCAGCAGGCACATCAGTTGCTGCGCGCCCGTGCCGGACGCCGCGACGACGCCGACGGGCCCGGGACGGACCGCGTTCGCGAACCCGAGGCCCGCGCCGCCGATCACCGCCGTCCCGCAGTCGGGGCCCATGACGATCAGGCCGCGCCGCGCCGCCGCCTCCTTCAACGCGATCTCCTGGTCGAGCGGCACGTGATCGCTGAAGACCATCACGTTGAGGCCCGCGTCCAGCGCGTCCATCGCCTCGGGGAACACGTGCGGCCCCGGCACCGACAGCAACGCGACCGTCGCGCCGCTCCCGGGACGGGCGGCCGCCGCCCCTACCGTGCGAGCCGCCGCCACCTCCGCCTCCGTGACGGTCGCCCGGGGGGCCTCGCGCAACAGCCCGTCCAGCGTGGCCTTCACATCGTCGAGACCGTCGCCGCCCACCCGGACGGCGATCAGCAGGTCGTCCGGGCCCGCGTCGGACGGCACGTCGAACCCCATCCGCGCCAGCAGGTCCAGGTTCAGCGCGGTGCCCATCGCCACCATCGCCGCCGCGACGTCCGGCCGCTCCGAAAGCGCCCGGCTCGCCCGCATCAAGGTCACCGAATCGTGGTAGGCCCCCCGCCGCACCTCGACCCAGTCCGTCATGCAGTCACCATGGCGGCGGCATGTCGAGACGCCAGCGACAGCACCGCCCGGCACCCGGCGAGGACGCCGTGCGCGAGGTCCGTGCCCGAGGTGTGGCCCACGGCGAGCAGGCGGCGGACGGCGGTGTCCGGCGGTTCGTCGCCCGCGACGCAGCGCAGCACCGCCGCGACCTCGGCGCCCGCCGCGCCCGCCGCCGCGCAGTGCAGCAGCGTCGCGGCCAGCGCGGTCGTGCGGGTTCCGGCGTCGGCGGTGACGGCGGCGCCGAGCCAGTCCGCCAGCCACACCGCCTCCCCGCCGTGCCGGACCGCGTCGCCGACCAGCCGCAGCGACACCAGCAGGCCGCACAGGACGTCGTCGCCGCTCGGCGTCAGACCGGGGCCGAGACCGACGATCCGCTCCGCCGCCTCGACGGCGCCCGCGAGGTCGCCCGTGGCGCAGCACGCGGCGAGGGCGGCCGGGTCCGGATGGTCGCCGAGGCCCCCGCCGGTCATCCCGGCCTCGGACAGCGCCCCGGCGCGGGTGAGCCGGTCCTCCAGGGCCCGGACGCCGCCGGCGAGCGTCGCGGGCCGCATCGGGCCGAGCGGCGCCGACGGGTCCCACCAGCGGCGGACCCGCACGTGCAACGGACCCGCCTCCACACGCCCCTCGCCGACCCACGCGTCGCGGCCCTCCCGGACCGACCGGAACGGCTGCTCCCGGCGTGTCGCGACGATCACCACCGCGTTCGGGAGCCGGTGGGCGTCGGACGTGACGACGGCGAGCACCCGGGGTTCGGGGCCGCCGCGCATCTCCAGGTACACCGCCGACGGGAACACGGCGATGACCCGCGCGGCGCGGCGCGGCGGATCGAGCAGCGGCCGCAGCGCCAGGCCGGCCGCCCCGGCGGCGGGCGGTCCGCCTCCCGGTCTGGCCGGAAGCGGGATGGGGTCGCGGACGAGAGCGGTCACGGATCCTCCCGAGGCCGGCGTCGGTTGCCGCCCGGCGCACGGACGGCCCGGCCCCTGCCGAGACGGTAGAACGGGCCTCGCACCGGACGTATGGAGAAAGCTGCCAAGGATGCTTGTCATCGTTCGTCTGAGTTGTCAGTGTTGATCAGGAACCGGTAGCGATCACGCCGTAACGGGCGATGTACGCACCAAAAGGCGAGGTGACCCCTGGCATGAGTTACACCACCACCGCGGACCCGGGCCCACCGGCCCTCAGGCTCGCCAGCACCGGAACACTGACCTACGGCCTGTCGGTCGGGGAGGTCCTCGGCGTCAGTACCCTCCACGGCGCCCGCCTCATCGCCGGTCGGGCCGGGCTTGAGCGCGTCGTCCAGCGCCTCAACGTGATGGAGGTCCCCGACATCCTGTCGTGGGTGAAGCCGAACGAGCTTCTCCTGACCACCGGCTACCCCCTGCGCAACACCCCGCAGTCCCTCGACAACCTGGTCGCCGACCTGGACGAGCGCGGCCTCGCGGCCCTGGCGATCAAACTGGGCCGCTACCTCGACTCCCTGCCCGCCGAGATGATCGCCCAGGCCGATCGGCGCGGATTCCCCCTGATCCTGCTCCCCAACGACGTCGGCTTCGACGACATCCTCAACCAGGTCCTGACCGACATCCTGAACCGGCAGGCGTCCGTCCTCGCCCGCACCGAGGAGGTCCACCGCGCGCTCGTGCAGATCGTGCTGTGCGGCGGCGGCCTCAAGGAGGTCGTGGACGAGGTCGCGTCGCTGCTGGACGTCGCGGTCGTCGTCGTGGACGGCGAACAGCGCGTGATCGCGGGCGCCGGGCCGGACGAGCACGTCCAGGCGATGCGGGCGTTCGACGCCGGCCGGCACGCGGCCTGCGGGCGCGGCGGCTGCGGCATCATCGGCGCCCACGGCACCGGCGACCATCTCGTCGTGCCGGTCATGGCGGGCGGCTTCGACCACGGCCGGATCATCGCGTTCAGCCCCGGCGGCAACCTGCGCGGCACCGATCTCGGCATTTTGGAACGCGCCGCCACCGTCGCCGCGCTCGTGGTGACGAAGCAGCAGGCCGTCGCCGCCGTCGAGAGCAAGTACCGGGCCGACTTCCTCCGCGACATCCTCGCGGGACGCGCCGGCGACGACGACCGGGTCGTCGCGCACTGCGCGGGCTTCGGCTGGGACCTCGACCGTCCCGTCATGGTGGTCGTCGCCGAACTCGACGGCCGCCCGCGCGGCAACCCCGGCCCGTCGGCCCCCGAGACCGACGGGAAGGGCCGCGTCCGGGGCGCCGAGCACGAGGGCGGCACCCGCGGCTCCCGCGGCGCCGAGGAGCGGACCGCGCAGGAACGGCTCGCCGCCGCCTGGACGTCGGCGGTCCGGCGGCACGACCGGGGCGCGGCCGTGGCGAGCTTCGCGCACGAGGTCGTCGCGGTCATCGGCGCGGACGGCGGCGACCCCGCCGAGCTGGCCGACGGCCCCGTCCAGGCGATGCTCAAGGAGGCGTCGTCGATCTTCGCTGAGCATCTGCCGGTGCGGCGGACGTTCTCCACCGGGATCAGCCGGACGGTGACGTCCCCGGCGGCGCTGCCCGAGGCGTACGAGCAGGCCGTCAAGGCCGTGCGGGTCGGGCGGCAGCTCAACGGCGCGGGCGCGCGGGCGCACTTCGACCAGCTCGGCGTGTACCGGCTGCTGAGCCTGGTGTCGGACCCGGAGGAACTCCACGCGTTCGTCCGGGAGACGCTGGGCGACCTGGCCTCCGACGACGAGCCGGAACTGGTCGACCTGCGCCGCACCCTCCAGGTGCTGCTGGAGACCAACCTCAACGTCGCCGAGACCGCCCGCCGCCTCCACTTCCACTACAACACGCTGCGGTACCGCATCGGGAAGCTGGAAAGGATGCTCGGCGCGTTCACCGAGGACGCTCATCTGCGGCTCAACCTCACCCTCGCCCTTCACGTGCTGCGCATGCGCGGAATCTGAGGGTAATCGAGGGTAGTGTCAGCGTCCCGTGATCGTCCGGTGACGCGCCGGTCCCGCCGAACCGGCGGACGGGCTTTGGCAGATGTCGCCGATGCCCGCCCATCAGGGTAGATCTACCGTGCCCGCAGGAACGCGACCGGTTGATCAGGAGGACCACGCATGGTGTTCGGCTGGAAGCCGCACGGCGACGAGCTCCCGTCCCAGTCCGAGGTGCCGTTCCCGGTGGCGTCACCGCCGTGCCGTACGGCATGATCGGGCTGCTCGGGGCGAAGAGGCCGGTCGAGTTCGCCGGTCCCGCCGTCCTCGCCCCGGTCGCCGCCCGAAACCTCCTCGCCCTCGGGAACGTGACCTTGCAGATCACCGGTGACCCTCCGTCGCGGGGCGTGGCGCCCGGCGATGTCCACCGGCCCGTGGTGGCCGACGGGACGGCGCGGTGAAGCCGCCCCCGTTCGGGTACCGGGCCCCCGTGACGCTCGACGAGGCGCTCGACGCGCTGGCCGCGCGACCGTCCGGCAAGGTCCTCGCCGGTGGGCAGAGCCTCATCCCGCTGCTGAACATGCGGCTCGCCGCGCCGCCCGAGCTGGTCGACATCAACCGCGTCGCGGAGCTGGACACCCTGCACGTCGGCGACGGCGGCGTCCGCGTCGGCGCGCTCGCCCGGCACACGCGCGTGGAGCGCTCCGCCGCGGCGGCCGCCGTCCAGCCGCTGCTCAGACGGGCGCTGCGGCATGTCGCGCACCCCGTCATCCGCAACCGCGGCACCGTCGTCGGGAGCCTCGCGCACGCCGACCCCGCCGCCGAACTGCCCGCCGTGCTGGCCGTCCTCGACGGGACGGTCGACGCCGCGTCGACGCGGGGCCGCCGCACCATCCCGGCCGCCGACTTCTTCGTCGGGCCGTTGGAACCCGCGTTGGAACCCGGCGAACTCGCCGTCTCCGCGTACTTCCCGGCCGCGCCGCCCCGCACCGGCACCGCGTTCATGGAGACGGCGCGGCGCCACGGCGACTACGCGATCGCGGGGGTCGCCGCCGTCGTCACCCTCGACGACGACCTGCGCGTGTCCGCGGCCCGCGCCGGATACCTCGGGATCTCCGCGACACCGCTCGTCCTCGACCTGACCGGCGCCGCGGGCCCGCACGGCGACTGGACGGCCGCCGCCGCGCACGTCCGGGACACCGTCGACCCCGTCGCCGACATCCACGCGGGCGCCGCGTACCGGCGGCACCTGACCGGTGTGCTCACCGAGCGCGCCCTGAAGCGCGCGGCGGCCGAGGCGCTGCGGAAGGCGGAGGACTGACATGGGGGAGGCCCGCGAGGACACCCGCGAGGACACCTTCGAGGACACCCGCGAGGACACCTTCGACGTCGCGCTGACCGTCAACGGCGCGCACCGCACCGCCCGCGTCCCGGCCCGCCGCCTGCTGTCGGACCTGCTGCGGCACGACCTCGGGCTCACCGGCACGCACGTCGGCTGCGAGCACGGCGTCTGCGGCTGCTGCACCGTCCTGCTGGACGGTGACCCGGTGCGGTCGTGCCTGATGCTCGCGGTGACCGCGTCCGGCCACGAGGTCACGACCGTGGAGGGCCTCGCCGCGCCGGACGGGACGCCGTCGCCGGTTCAGCGCGCGTTCCGCGAGTGCCACGGCCTGCAATGCGGCTTCTGCACGCCCGGGTTCCTCTGCACGGTGACGGCGCTGCTGCGCGAGACTCCGCGCCCCACGCAGGACCAGGTGCTGGAGGGCATCTCCGGGAACCTGTGCCGCTGCACCGGTTACCAGAACATCGTCGCTTCGGTGCACCGCGCCGCCGACCTGATCGCCCGGTCCGCCGAGGAGGGGGAGGCGTAGTGGGGACGCGGGTGTTCGGCGAGCCGGTCCGGCGCCGCGAGGACGGCAGGCTCCTCACCGGCCGTGGTCGTTACCTCGACGACCTCGGCCGCGACGCCCTCGCGGCGGCGTTCGTCCGGTCGCCGCACGCGCACGCCCGGATCACCGACATCGACGTGTCCGAGGCCCTGGACGTGGACGGTCTCGTCGCCGTCTACACCTTCGAGGACCTTCCCGGACGGATCGGGGAGCGGCTGCCGCTGCTCATCCCGCATCCGGCGCTCACCCACGGCCGCACCGGGTACCCGCTCGCCCGCGACGTCGTCCGGCATGTCGGCGAACCCGTCGCGATGGTCGTCGCCCGCGACCGGTACCTGGCCGAGGACGCCGCCGAACGCGTCCGGGTCGACTACGAGCCGCTGCCCGCCGTCGTCGGGATCGAGGCCGCGTCGCGGGCCGAGCGCCTCGTCCACGACGACGTCCCCGGCAACGTCGGCGCGGTGCTCGTCCAGGAGACCGGCGACGCGGCCGCCGCGATCCGCGCCGCGCCGCACGTGCTGGAGTTCCGGCTCGCGATCGAACGCAGCGCGTCCATGCCCCTCGAAGGACGCGGCGTCTACGCGCGGTGGGACGCCGACGACGGGTCGCTGCGCGTGTACTCGTCCACGCAGGCGTCCACCGGCGTGCGCGCCGCGATCGCCGCCCGGCTCGGCCTGCCGACCGGCAAGGTGGAGGTGATCGCCCCGGACGTCGGCGGCGGCTTCGGCGTCAAGATCGTCCATCCGTGGCCGGAGGAGATCCTCGTCCCGTGGGCGGCGCGGCTGCTGGACCGCGAGATCAAGTGGACCGAGGACCGCCGCGAGCACTTCGTCTCCGCCGCGCACGAACGCGGCCAGCTCCAGGACGTGCGCGTCGGGTTCGACGGCGACGGCCGCGTCCTCGGCCTCGACGTGCGGATCCGGCACGACCACGGCGCCTACACCCCGTACGGGATCATCATCCCGATCGTCACGTCCACGCAGCTCCTCGGCCCCTACAAGATCGGCGCGTACCGGGCGGAGGTCGTCAGCCTCTACACCAACACCCTGATCGTCACCCCGTACCGGGGCGCGGGCCGCCCGCAGGGCGTGTTCTGCATGGAACGGACCATGGACAGGATCGCCCGGCACCTCGGCCTCGACCGCGCCGACGTCCGCGCCGCGAACCTCATCCAGCCCGACGAGTTCCCCTACGACCAGGGCCTCACGTTCCAGGACGGCCGTCCCCTCATCTACGACTCGGGCGACTACCCGGAGCTGCTCCGCAAGGCGAAGGCGATGATCGGCTGGGACGGTTTCGGCGCCGAGCGCGCCGCCGCCGCGTCCCGGGGCCGCCGCCTCGGCATCGGCCTCGGCGTGTACGTCGAGGGGACGGGCGTCGGCCCGTACGAGGGCGGCCATGTCGAGATCGACACGGCCGGGCGGGTGCACGTCTCCACCGGGCTGACCTCGCAGGGGCAGGGTCACGAGACCGTGTTCGCGCAGATCGCCGCCGCGGAGCTGGGCGTCCCGATCGGCGACGTCCACGTCACCACCGGCGACACCCGCCGCTTCGGGTACGCGGTCGGGACGTTCGCGTCCCGCGCGGCCGTGATGAGCGGCAACGCGATCGCGCTGGCGTGCCGGAAGGTCCGTGACAAGGCGCTGCGGATCGCGGCGGAGGCCCTGGAGGCCGACCCGCGCGACCTGGACATCACCGACGGGGTCGTGCACGTCAGGGGCGACGTGTCGGCGGCGGTGCCGCTGCGGACGGTCGCGGTCCTGTCGAACCCGCTGCGGTACGCGTTCGACGAGGAGACCGCGCGGGCGACGCAGTTCGCGGTGGGCCGCCCGGTCACCGAGCCGCCGATCGCGGCGGGGGAAGAGCCGGGCCTGGAGGGACGCGACTACTACTCGCCCGTCCGGTCCACGTTCGCCGCGGGCGCGCACGCCGCGGTCGTGGAGGTCGACCCGGACACGGCGGAGATCGCGATCCTGCGGTACGCGGTCGTCCACGACTGCGGGCGCCTCATCAACCCGATGGTGGTGGAGGGGCAGATCCACGGCGGGGTCGCGCAGGGCATCGGCGGTGCGCTGTACGAGCGGATGGCCTACGACGAGTCGGGGCAGCTCCTCAACGCGTCGTTCATGGACTTCCTGATGCCGTACGCGACGGAGATCCCCCGCATCCGGACCGGCCATCTGGAGACGCCGTCGCCGCTGAACCCGCTCGGCATCAAGGGCGCGGGGGAGGCGGGCGTCATCCCCGTGTCGGCGGTGATCGCGTCGGCGGTGGAGGACGCGGAGGGCGTCCGGGTCGACGCGATGCCGCTGTCACCCGACGCCCTCCACACGCTCCGGCAACGGGCGGCCGCCGACCCGTCCCTCATCGTCCGCGCCGAGTGAGGGCACCGGCGCGAACGGTCACGCGCAGGTGGGGGCCTCCCGCGAGGGGTGGATGCTGGCGGGGTCGGCTCGGGTGCGGGGGACCTCAACCCCGCCAGCGTGGTCGACCCTAATGAAAGGGCAGGTGGGCACTGGGCGTAACCGGGATTCCTCCGGGAAGGTCGGCTTTCACCCGGGCGTGGTGGGCCGGTCGGGGGCGTTGCCGCCGAGCGAGCGCGGCAGGTAGTTCTCGACCGCGGCGGCCCGGAACCCGGCCTGTTCGATCCAGCCGAGCATCGTCTCCATGTCGCGGGCGAGGCCCTTGCGGTAGTGCATGAGGATGATGTCGCCGGGTTTGAACCCTTTGCCGCCGTCGCCGCGTGCGAAGCCGTTGTAGCCGACACCGGGACCGGTCGTGCCGTTGTAGAACTCCGCCGACCACAGCAGGATCGACTTGATGCCGCACTGCTTGGCGGCCTGCCGCGTGGTCTCGTTGTAGCTGCCGAACGGCGGACGGAAGATCTCGGACCGCCGACCGTACTGTTTCTGGATCGCGTCGGAGGCGTCGCAGATCTGCTTCCGCTGCGTCTCGGGGCTGAGCGTCGCCATGTTGGGGTGGCTGACGGTGTGGTTCTCCATGCGCGAGCCCGCGTTGCGCATCGCCCAGAAGTACTGGCCCTGACCCTTGATGTAGGTCGTGGTCAGGAAGGTCATGATGGGGACGCGCCGCTTGCGGACGATGTTCACGAACTCGGAGTCGTAGACGTAGCCGTCGTCGATGGTGAGGAACACGACCCGTTCCTGCGTCTCGATGCGGTTGACGACCGGGGGAAACCCGTCGGCGGCCGGTTTCGGCATCGTCCACGATCCGGGTTTCGGCGTCGGCCACGTCTGGTCACCGAGGACGGCGGCGAGCTCCGTCCGCAGCGCGGGGTCGGAGCCCCCGCCCAGCGAGGTCAGGACGGGCCAGCCGCCCGCGGCCACGCCGATGACTCCGGCGGCAACCATGGTGACCACGGGCGTCCTACCTCGCATCGGCCGCGCACTCCGTTCGGTTCGTGGGCAGGGGATCTCGCATCGGTTGACGCGCCGGCGGCGGAGAGAGTCCGCCACCGACGAAACCTGCCGGACATATCTGACCATTCCCGGCGGTCGGGGGTGCGCATCCGCCCAACGCTCGGCGTGTACTCGGCAGGTGTTGCCGTTCGGCGAGGCGGTCTCGGTTCTCTACAGTCGGGTCATGCAGCTCACCGGCAGTGCCACCGTCGCCGCGCCGCTCGCCCGCGTCTGGGACGCGCTCCAGGACCCGGCCGTCCTGGCGAGGACGATACCCGGGTGCCGCTCCCTGGAGGAGACGGGCCCCGACACGTACCGCATGACCGTCTCGGCGGGCGTCGCCTCACTCCAGGGCACGTACGTCGGGCAGGTCGAACTCGCCGACCCCGACCCGCCGCGCTCGTTCGTCCTGCGCGCCCACGGGCAGGGCGCGCCCGGCACGGTGGACGCGACCGTCCGCGTCCGGCTCACCGCGGGCGACGGCGCCACCCGCATCGACTACGACGCCGACGCGGTCGTCGGCGGCATGGTCGGCGGCGTCGGCCAGCGGATGCTGGGCAGCGTCGCCAAACGCACCGCGGGACAGTTCTTCGCCGCGGTGGAACGCGACCTCACCGCACCGGCGCCCGCGCCCGCCCTGGCGGAGCCGGCCCCGGCCGGAGCGGGCACCCCCGCCCACACGGGAGGCGCCGCGCCGGCCGTGGCCTGGCCGATGGTGATCGCGTTCGGCTCCGGCGGCCTCGTCGCGCTCGTCGGCGTCGCCCTCGGCTACCTGCTCGGCCGCCGTTCCCGGCGGGACTGAGGGGTCAGTTCACCGCGACGAGGTCGACGACGAAGATCAGCGTCTCGCCGGGCTTGATGGCCGGGCTGGGGCTGCGGTCGCCGTACGCCAGATGCGGCGGGATGACGAGCTTGCGCCGACCGCCGACCTTCATCCCGACGATGCCCATGTCCCAGCCCTTGATGACCCGGCCGCCGCCGAGCTCGAAGTCGAAGGTGGAGCCCCGGTTCCAGGACGCGTCGAACTCCTCGCCCGTCGACCACGACACGCCGACGTAGTGCATCGACACGTTCGAGCCCTTGGTGGCCTCGGCGCCGTCGCCCTCGGTGATGTCGGTGATGTCGAGGTAGGCGGGCGGCTGTCCCTCGGGGAAGTCGATCTCGGGGCGTTCCAGCGCCATGAAGAGGCTCCAGCGGTCTCGTCGAATATGGAAACGCCCAGCCTAAACCCACGGCCCGGCTCCGGCGCCGACACCGTCAGGAAGGGCTGATGACCGTGCGGTCCCCGTCCGTCTCGTAGGCCACGACCTGGACGAGCGGCAGCGGCCTCCGGATCCGGCCCTCGGCGCTCGGTCCGGGCACGACCAGCAGCAGGTTGGCGTCCGCCCGGTCCGTGCCCTTCTCATGGGTGCCCAGCTCGCCGACCATCCGCAGCCGCGCGATGCCCGGACCCGCCGCCGCTACCAGATGCCAGCGCCGGGCCGACCGCCACCACACCGCCGCGGCCATCGTCCCGGCGGACGACGTGAAGTCGCCGTTCGTCCTGCCCCGCTCCGAGAGCGCCCGGCCGTCGTCGGCGATCAGAACCGAGCCGCCCGGCGTGCCCCACGGCGAGGACGCGTCCACCGTCAACAACGTGGCGCGACCGCCTCCCTCGGGCAGCTCACCGCTCCACAGCCGCCCCAACCGCAGGTCACCCGCCTCGCTCAACGTCGCCGCCGCCCCGCACGCGACGGCGCGCAGCGCCGCCCACCGGAACCGCTCGTCCCGCCTGGGCGGATCGTGGAACCACACGCGCGGTGCCGCGGAGCGCGGATCCTGCGACGCGAGCTGCGTGACCGTCCGCGGCCACCCGCCCATCGCCGGTCGGAACGTCATCTCGAACACCAGGTAGTTCTGGCAGCCCGGCGTGAACCAGCGCCACGGCAGCGGGTCGCTCAGCCCGTCCCGCACCGCCACCGGCATCCAGGTGGGGGACGGTCCGGACGGCAGCGCCGCCCGCACGTCCCGCAGCCAAGGCGGGACGAGGTAACGCCACGTCATCCCCAGCATGATGAGCTGCCCCGTGCTCGACCGCAGCCTGCGAACCGACTCGACGCCACGCGACAGACGCCGCTCGAAGTACTGCGCCACGTTGGGCGGGGTCCGCAGGCCGGGGGAGTCGCGCAGCACCACGAGGGACGCGCCGTCCACCGTCCCTGCATAGAGCGCGTAGACGCGGCCGTGCGGCGGTTCCCGGCCGTCGGCCCGCCAGGCGTCCGCGGCCCGCCGCAGCAGCCCGGCGTCGTTCCGCAGCCCGCCCTGCACCGGCCACTCGTAGACGGTCGGCGTCCCCGTCGCCCGCCACACCCCCGCGTCGACCACGGCGGGCCCGCCGGAGGACGCCTCCTCCGCCCGGGTGAGGACCTGCCCGGCGACCACGACCAGCGCCACGACCAGCACCCCCGCCACGGCGACACGCCATCGGACCGATCCAGCGGTCGGCGGACGCAACCGGATCAGATCGGGCTCGAACGCCTCGATCTCGGCCCGCTGCGCGTCCTCGTCGAGCCCCGTCCGCCCGTCCACCTCGGCGACGACCCGGTCCACGTCCCAGAAGTCGAACGGAACGTGGGCGCCCATCTCCGCGGCGATCTCAGGCGCGGTGAGACCGTCCCGGCGCAACAGGTACGCGAGCCGCTCCCGAGGCTCCAGCTCCAGCAACGCCGCCCGCACGGGCCCCGGCGGCTTCCGCACCGGCTCACAGAACAGGCGGTGCGCCCCACCCCACCCACCGGGAGGTTCGTCGAGCAGGATCGCGACCAGCCGGGCCCGCATGGCCGGATACCCACCCCGCCGCACCCGCATCGCCCCGGCGGCGACCCGCCGCGCACGGACGAGCGGAGCGTCACCGTCGTCCAGCACCAGGTACGCGAGCCGCAGAAGGCGGTCATAGTGCTCGCGGTCCACGACGCCACCTCCCACCCGCATTGTGCACAGCCCCAATAACAGCCACATTGAGACCTGATCACCTAACGAGACGACCGTCGGTCGGCGCGCGGCCATGCTCAGATCACCCGGCATGGGTCGCGCCGATGAGTTTCGGGGGTGGGAGTGGTCTCCTTGCGAGACGACTGAGAGGTGGCCGTGTGGACTTGTACAGCGTGATGGATGTGAGCGAGTTGGCTCGGGCGCTGGAGTGGTACCGGGGTGTTCTTTGGGCGTCCGGCCGATGAGGTCATGGGGGAGGAGCACCTGTGGCAGGTCGGGGAGAACGCGTGGGTCGTCGTCGATCAGAGGGGTGAGCGGGTCGGGGGCGCGACGATCACGCTGGGGGTGACCGGGCTCGACGACATTCTGGGTCGGCTCGCGGGGCACGGCGTCGTCCATGAGCCGGTGGAGACCTACGGCAATGGTGTCCGTCATGTCGTGGTGCTCGACCCGGACGGGAACAGCCTGTCGCTCGCGGAGGCGCCTGCCCGGTAGGTCCCGCCGCCTCAACGGGTCGTGAAGCGGTGCTCGGTGAAGGATGTGCCGTCCACGAGGAGGTCGGCGCGGGAGCGAGTGGCGTCGGCGGTGAAGTGGGCGGTCTCGCGGGCGGTCCAGGCGTCCCAGGCGGCGGCGTACTCCAGGCCGTCGCGGTCGAGGGCGCGGGCGCGGCGGAGGTCCAGCGGGGCGTCGATCCAGACGCGGTAGGCGGCCGGTGACCCCGCCCAGGCCGCGCCGACCCCCTCGACGACGAGGACGGGCACGGGCGGGATCTCCTCCGGCGGGCCGTAGCGGTCGCGGTGCCAGTCGTAGCGGCGCAGGGTCGCGGGACGGCCGTCCCGGAGCGGGGCGAGGACGGTGGAGAGGAGCGGCTCCCACCAGGTCAGCGGGTCGGCGTCCCACGGGACGCGGAAGTCGTCGGAGCGGACGACCGGAGCGCCGACCAGGGTGGCCGCCAGGTGGTCGGTGAACGTCGACTTGCCCGCGCCGCTCGGACCGTCCACCGCGACCAGGCGCACCGGGCCGCACGACGGCGGCAGCGTCAGCAGACGCGCCGCGAGCGCGGGGTAGGTCAGGGCGGTGCCCGGCGTGAACGCCACGGACGGCATACTTCCAGGACGAGATCTGAGGGGGCGAACATGGACCTGCTCGGCGCGACGGGCGGACCGGTGCGGATCGCTGGACGCGACCTCTCGCGCGAGGAGCTGTTCGGCTGGGCGTCGGCCGTCGCCGGGGAGATCGAGGGAGCGGACGCCGTCGCGGTGCACGCCACGGCGTCGGCGGAGACGGTCGCGGCGGTCGTCGGCGGCGTCCTCGCGGGCGTCCCCGTCGTGCCGCTCCCACCCGACTCCGGTCCCGCCGAACGCGCCCACATCCTCGGTGATTCCGGCGCGGATCTGCTGCTGGCCGCCCGTGGTGTGGAACACGGCGACGGGGAGCCGCCCCTGGTCGCCGTCGACGCGCTTCCGCGTCGGGGAAGCGCGCGAGGTGAGGTGGGCGCTGAGAAGACCGCGCTGATCCTCTACACGAGCGGGACGACGGGCGCGCCGAAGGGCGTGCTGGTCTCGCGCGGCGCGGTCGCCGCGGGTCTCGACGCCCTCGCCGAAGCCTGGCGGTGGACACCGGACGACGTCCTGGTCCACGGACTGCCGCTGTTCCATGTGCACGGACTCGTCCTCGGGGTGCTCGGGGCGCTGCGGGTCGGGTCGCGGCTCGTCCACACCGGACGGCCCCGGCCCGGTGACTACGCGGCCGCGGCGGAGGACGGCGGGACCCTGTTCTTCGGCGTGCCGACCGTCTGGTCGCGGACGGCGGCGGACCCGGCCGCCGCCGGGGCGCTGCGGACCGCGCGGCTGCTCGTCTCCGGCAGCGCGCCTCTCCCCGTCCCCGTCTTCGAACGGCTCGCCGACCTCACCGGGCACCGGCCGGTCGAACGGTACGGCATGACGGAGACGCTCATCACGGTCAGCGCCCGCGCGGACGGCGAGCGGCGCCCCGGCTACGTCGGCACACCGCTGCCCGGAGTGGAGACGCGGCTGGCGGGCGAGGACGGCGGGCCCGTGCCGGCGGACGGTGAGACGCCCGGTGAACTGCACGTCCGCGCGCCGCTGCTGTTCCAGGGGTACCTCAACCGGCCCGAGGCCACCGCGGAGTCGTTCACCGGGGACGGCTGGTTCCGCACCGGCGACATCGCGACGATCGGGCCGGACGGATGGCACCGCATCGTCGGCCGCGCCTCCACCGACCTGATCAAGAGCGGCGGCTACCGCATCGGCGCGGGCGAGGTCGAGAACGCGCTGCTCGCGCACCCGGACGTCCGGGAGGCCGCCGTCGTCGGCACCCCCCACGACGACCTCGGCGAGCAGGTCACCGCCTACGTCGTCGCGGACGGGATCGGGGAGCGGCAGCTCATCGACTTCGTCGCCGGGCGCCTGTCCGTCCACAAACGTCCCCGCGTGGTGCACCTGGTCGACGCGCTGCCCCGCAACGCCATGGGCAAGGTCGTCAAGACCCGCCTCGGGGACCTCGTCTAGAGCCGCATATGACAGCTGTCATCAAGATCGGCTGACACGCGCTTCTACCGGACGGCGCGCCGGACCGCGACGCTGGAAACATGCACACCGACCCATCCATCTCGGTCGAGGGGCTCCGCCAGCGGTACGGGGACTTCGAGGCCGTCGCCGGCATCTCCTTCGAGGTCGCCGCGGGTGAGCTGTTCGCGCTCCTCGGCACCAACGGCGCCGGGAAGACGACGACCCTCGAAACGCTGGAGGGGCACCGGGCCGCCCACGCCGGAACGGTCCGGGTCCTCGGCCGCGACCCGCACCGCGAACGTCGCGCCGTCCGCCCCCGGATCGGCATCATGCTCCAGGAAGGCGGCTTCTTCGCCGACCTCACCGTCGCCGAGACCGTCGACCACTGGCGCGGCTTCACGCCCGCGCCCCGCGACCGCGACGAGGCCGTCGCGCTCGCCGGGCTCAGCGACAAGGCCGGGGTGCGGGTGCGGCAACTGTCCGGCGGCCAGAAACGCCGCCTCGACCTCGCGCTCGCGCTGCTCGGCCGGCCCGCCGTCCTTTTCCTCGACGAACCGACCACCGGCATGGACCCCGAGGCCCGCCGCACCACCTGGAAGATCGTCCAGGAGGTCGTCGCGGACGGCACCACCGTGCTCCTCACCACCCACTACCTGGAGGAGGCCGAGCACCTCGCCGACCGGCTCGCCATCCTCCACCGTGGCCGCATCGAGACGTCCGGGACGGTCGAGGAGGTCGTCGCCGGATACGGCGACCGCATCACCTTCCACATGCCCGACCACCTCCAGGTCGCCGAACTCCCCGAGCTGCGCGGCGCCCGCCCCGACATGACCGTGACCGGCGGCCGTGCCGTCGCCGTCTACACCGTCAACGGCTCCGGACTCCAGGCGGGCCTGTACGACCTGCTGCGCTGGGCCGACGAGGAACGCGTCCGGCTGGACGGTCTGGAGGCGCGCAGCGCGTCCCTCGAAGACGTCTTCCTCCGCACCGCCGAAGGAGCCGACCGATGAACTTCACGGCCATGCTCCGCGTCTCCCGCCTCGACCTCACGCTGCTGTGGCGCAACAGGACGGCGATGTTCTCGGTGTTCGGCCTGCCGCTGCTGTTCGCGGGGATGCTCGTCCCGATGAAGGGCCAGGACATCGGCGGCGTGGACGGCGCGCTCCTCCAGGGCACCGGCCACCTCGGCTTCTTCCTCCTGTTCGCGGTCTTCATGAACCTCGTCACCGTGTTCACCGCCCGCCGCGAGGACCTGACGCTCAAACGGCTCCGCGGCACCGCGCTGTCCGACGCGGAGATCACCGGGGGCGGCATCGTCACCGCGACCGCGATGTACGCCCTCCAGGTGCTGGCGCTGGTCGTCGTGCTCGGCGTCGCGTTCGGCGGCCGGTTCCCCGCCGACCCCGTGCTCCTCCTCGTCGGCCTCGCGGGCGGCGTCGCGGTCTTCGCGACCCTGTCCTTCGTGATCTCCGGGATCACCCCGAACGCGGAACTGGCGCAGCTCACCGTCCTGCCGATCATGTTCGGCTGCATGCTCGGGGGCGGGGTGATGTTCCCGATGGACGCCCTGCCGGACTGGCTCGCCCAGCCGACCCGGCTCCTCCCGCTCAGCCCCGTCGTGGAGATCAGCAGGACCGGCTACTTCGGGCAGGACTTCTACGACCACGGCGCGCACCCGTCCGTCGGCGTCCTGGAGGGCTGGCGGACGTGCCTGCCCTCGTTCATCGTCCTCGCCGTGTGGGGCGTGCTCGGTCGCTCGCTCGCCATCCGCTGGTTCCGGTGGGAACCCCGGCACGCCTGATCGACGGAACGGCACCGATTACAGTGCGGGAACGGAAAGGAGGGGCCGCATGACGGTCGCGACCACGGCGGACCTCGAAGCGCGCGACACCCAAAGGCTCGAACGCTACCAGCGGATCACCTACCGCTCGTTCCTGATCGCCGCCGTGGGCTTCGTCGCGCCCAGCCTCGTCGGGTTGGGCGCCGCCTACACCGACGGCGACGTCGGCGTCACCCTCGCCATCGTGGTGCTCGCCGGCCTGGCCGTGCTCACCTGGTACTACGCGCGGCTCGTCAAGACGGGCCTGGCGGGCGGCGCGTCGCGCCGCGACCTCATGCTCAGCGGCACGCTGGCGGCCGCGATGAGCACGATGATCCTCATCGGCCCGCTGTTCAACCTCATCCCGATCTTCTGGGTGTCCGCGGTGGTGATGTCGCCGCTCAGCCGCAGGCAGCTGGCCGCCCTGTGCCTCGCCGTCGGCATGGTGTGCTCGGTCCTGACCACGATCGCCGCGCAGCGGCTCGTCCCCGACGCCCCGCTTCCCTGGTACGGGGTCTTTCCGCTGATGCTCGTGATCTACGTCGGCGGCTGCGCCGTCACCGTGTTCGTCAACCGGTACCAGCGCCGCATGTGGGAGATGCACCGGGAGACCCACGCCGCCCGCGACGCCCTCGCCCGGCTCGCCGTCACCGAGGAACGGCTCCGCTTCTCCCGTGACCTGCACGACCTCCTCGGCCACAGCCTCTCCCTCATCGCCGTGAAGAGCGAACTGGCCATGCGGACGGCGCGCACCGACCCCGACCGCGCCGCCGCCGAGATGGCCGACGTCCGCCGCACCGCCCGGGAGGCGCTGCGCGAGGTGCGCGGCGCCGTCAGCGGCTACCGGGCCGTCGACCTGGACACCGAACTGGTCGGGGCGCGCGCCGTGCTGGAGGCCGCCGGGATCCGCTGCGAGATCGGCGACCCGCCGGACGCGCTGCCGTCGGAGGTCCGCTCGGTGCTGGCCTGGGTCATCCGGGAGGGCGTCACCAACGTGATCAAGCACAGCGGGGCGCGGCGCTGCGAGGTCACGCTCACGGCCTACGACGGGTCCGTGGTCCTGGAGATGGGCAACGACGGCGTCCGCGGCGACGGCGGCGTCCGCGTCGACGAAAGCGGCTCGGGCCTCACCGGCCTCGCCGAACGCGTCGCCGTGCTCGGCGGCGAGATCACCGCCGGGCGCCACGGCCGGGACGGCTTCCTGCTGCGCGCCGCCGTCCCGCTCCCCGCGTCCGACGCGGACGCCGTGCCCGCCGCCACGGCCGCGGGGAGGAGCGCGTGATCCGCGTTCTGCTCGCCGACGACGAGCACCTCATCCGCGGCGCCGTCGCCGCCCTCCTCGGCCTGGAACCCGACCTTGAGGTCGTCGCCGAGGTCGGACGCGGCGACGAGGTGGCGGCCGCCGTCGCCGAGCACGATCCGGACGTCGCCGTCCTCGACATCGAGATGCCCGGCGTGGACGGTCTCACCGTCGCCGAACGGCTGACCGCGTCCGGCGCCCGCTGCTCGATCTGCATTCTCACGAGCTTCGGGCGTCCCGGATACCTTCGCCGCGCCATGGCGGCCGGGGTCCGCGGCTTCGTCGCCAAGGACGCCCCCACCGAGGAGTTGGCCGCCGCGATCCGCAAGGTCCACGACGGCGGGCGCTACCTGGACGCCGAACTCGCCGCCAACGCCATGGCCGCGGGCGACAATCCCCTCACCGACCGCGAACGCGAGATCCTCCGCCTCACCGGCACCGGAACCGGGACCGCCCAGATCGCGACCCGGCTGCACCTGTCCGAGGGCACCGTCCGCAACTACCTCTCCACCGCCATGACGAAACTCGGCGCCCCCACCCGCGTAGCCGCCGCCCGCGCCGCCAAGGACATGGGCTGGATCTGACCACGTCCCGTACGCGCCCCCTGCACGCGGGGATGGGCCTTTAGGCTTGCCTCGTGAGTGAGCCACTGGTCGAACGCATGCGGGAATTCGGCGAAACGATCTTTGCCGAGATGTCAGCACTCGCCGTACGGACCGGCGCGATCAATCTGGGCCAAGGCTTCCCCGATGGCTCAGGCCCGGAGGCCGTGCTCGACACGGCCGTCGAGGCGATCCGGACGGGGGCCAACCAGTATCCGCCGGGGCCGGGGCTGCCCGAGTTGCGGGAGGCGGTGGCGGCGCAGCGGCTCGCCCGGTACGGGTTGGCGTACGACCCGGCGACCGAGGTGTTCGTCACCGTGGGGGCCACCGAGGGCATCGCGGCGTCGGTGCTGGCGCTGGCGGAGCCCGGTGACGAGGTCATCGTGTTCGAGCCGTACTACGACTCGTACGCGGCCGTGATCGCGCTCGCCGGGGCCGTCCGCAGGCCCGTCACGCTCCGTCCGGTCGAGGGACGTTTCACCTTCGACGCGGACGACCTGCGGGCGGCGGTCGGGCCCCGCACCAAGGCGATCCTGGTGAACTCGCCGCACAACCCTGCGGGGACCGTGTTCACGCGCGCCGAACTGGAGACCATCGCCGGCGTCTGCCGGGAGCACGACCTAGTCGCGATCACCGACGAGGTGTACGAGTACCTGACGTTCGACGACGCCGAACACATTCCCCTGGCCACGCTCGACGGCATGCGCGAGCGGACGGTGTCGGTGTCGTCGGTGGGCAAGTCGTTCTCCGTCACCGGCTGGAAGACCGGGTGGGTGACGGCGCCCGCGCCCTACGTCCGGGCCGTCCAGACGGTGAAGCAGTTCCTCACCTACGCGGTCAGCGCCCCCTACCAGCAGGCCACCGCGTACGGGCTGACCCACGAGCTCGCCTGGGTCGAGGAACTGCGCAAGTCGCTCCAGGCGAAACGCGACCGGCTCATCACCGGGCTGGAGGCCGCCGGGTTCGCGACGTACCGGCCGCAGGGGACGTACTTCGTGCAGGCCGACATCCGGCCGCTCGGGTTCACCGACGGCATGGAGTTGGCGCGGGCGCTACCGGAGAAGGCGGGCGTGGTCGCCATCCCGACGCAGGTGTTCTACGACCACGCCGAGGCGGGTGCGCACTTCGTCCGGTTCGCGTTCTGCAAGAAGGACGAGGTCATCGACGAGGCCGTGGAACGGCTCGCCCGCCTCCGCTGAGGAAGGCCCGGGCACGCTCGGTGACGGGCGGCGCCGGACGGTCGTCGGGGTCTCGACGCGGGTAGAGATCGGGTCGACGAACAGCCGCCGAGGAGCCGCCGAGGAGTGTCGCCGTGCCCGATCCGATCGAAGTCCGCAAGATCCCCATCGAGAGCGTGACCGACGCGTCCGGGCTGGCCCGGCTGATCGACGACGGTGTCCTGGACGCCGACCGGGTTCTCGCCGTGGTCGGTAAGACGGAGGGCAACGGCGGCGTCAACGACTACACGCGGCTGCTCGCCGACCGCGCGTTCCGTGAGGTGCTCGTCGCGAAGGGGACCCGGACGGCGGACGAGGTGGGGCGCGTCCCGCTGGTGTGGTCGGGCGGCACGGACGGCGTCCTCAGCCCGCACGCCACCGTGTTCGCCTCCCTCGACCCGGCGACCGTGCCGCCGACGGACGAGCCGCGCCTGTCCGTCGGCGTCGCGATGAGCGAGATCATCCTGCCCGAGGACATCGGCCGTCCGACGATGGTCGACACCGTCGCCGCCGGGGTCCGGGAGGCGATGAAGACCGCCGGGATCGACGACCCGGCCGACGTCCACTACGTGCAGACGAAGACACCGCTGCTGACGCTCGACGCCATCAACGACGCCAGGACACGCGGTCACGACGTCGTCACCGACGACACTCTCGCGTCGATGGACATCTCCAACTCGACCACCGCGCTGGGCGTCGCGGTCGCACTCGGCGAGATCCAACCGCCGTCCGCCCAACAGATCCACCGGGACCTGTCGCTGTACTCGTCGGTGGCGTCCTGTTCGTCGGGTGTGGAACTCGACCGGGCGCAGATCGTCGTCGTCGGCAACGTGCGCGGTATCGGCGGCCGGTACCGCGCCGGGCACGGTGTGATGAAGGACGCGCTGGACGCCGACGGCATCTGGGACGCCATCGGATCCACCGGGCTGGACCTGCCGGAACGGCCCCACGCGTCCGACCTCGGCGACCGGCTCGTCAACGTGTTCATCAAATGCGAGGCCGACCCGAGCGGCTACGTACGGGGTCGCCGCAACATCATGTTGGACGACTCCGACGTGCACTGGCACCGGCAGATCAAGGCGTGCGTCGGCGGCGTCGCCGCGTCCGTGACGGGCGACCCGGCCGTGTTCGTGTCGGTCGCCGCCGTGCATCAGGGGCCGTCCGGTGGCGGCACCGTCGCCGCCATCGCCGACCTCGGCTAACTGCGGCGGACGCGGAGAGTGCGCGAATAGTCGCCCATCGCGGTCGCCGAAGGTTATAGCCTTCCAGCCGTGCCCGGACTGACCATTCCCGAACCACAGTTCCCCGACGATGACGGCACCGCCGACCCGCGGTTGTGCGAGGCGCTCGCCGGGTACGCGGCGGGGCGTGTCGCCGCGCACACGGTGCTGCGGCGGCTGCGGGGCGTGCGGCTGCTCGTGCCGATGGTGGCCGTCCTCACCGAGGAGGAGGCGGCGCCGCCGGGCGGGCTGCGCCGGGAGAAGTCGAGCGACATGGCGCTGCCCACGCTGATCGGCGACGACGGGCGGCGCGGCGTCCTCGGCTTCACCTGCGTCGAGACGATGAAGGCGTGGCGGGCCGACGCCCGCCCGGTGGCGGTCCGCGCGGATGAGGCGTGCCGCGCCACCCTGGACGAGGGGGCCGACGCGCTGGTCGTCGACGTGGCGGGCCCGGTGCCGTTCGCCGTGGACGGGATGCGGCTGCACATGCTGGCCGAGGGCCGTCCGGTCCCGCCGCCGCACGAGGACCCGGACGTGCTCGCCGCGGTCGAGGCCGCGTTCGGCACCGACCAGGCGGTGAGCGGGGTCCGGGTCACCGAGGGCGAGTCGACGGAGCTGGCCGTGCGGTTCGCCATCGTCCCCGGCCATGACGAGCGCCGCACCGTGCAGCGGGTGTCGGACCGGCTCGCCGAACTGTTGCGCGGCCACATCGTCGGCGGCGTCGAACTGAGCGTGACGCGCCGCGCCTGAGCCGCGCGTCCTCGCCCTGCCGGACGGGTTCCGCCGTCACGGGTGGTGGCATGGACTCAATAGGATCGGGGGCATGCTGCGATGGTTGACCGCCGGTGAGTCCCACGGGCCTGCCCTGACCGCGATTCTGGAGGGGCTCCCGGCCGGTGTGCGCGTGACCTCGGACGACATCGCCGAGGAGCTGCGCCGCCGCAGGCTCGGCCACGGGCGGGGGGCCCGGATGAAGTTCGAACAGGACCGGGTGACGGTCGTCGGCGGGGTCCGGCACGGCAGGACGCTCGGCGGGCCGGTCGCGATCGAGGTCGGCAACAGCGAGTGGCCCAAGTGGGAGACGGTCATGTCGGCCGATCCCGTGGACGCCGCCGTCCTGGAGGCCCAGGCGCGGAACGCGCCGCTGTCGCAGCCGCGACCCGGGCACGCCGACCTCGTCGGCATGCAGAAGTACGGCTTCGACGACGCGCGGCCCGTCCTGGAGCGGGCGAGCGCGCGGGAGACCGCGGCGCGGGTCGCGCTCGGAACCGTCGCCAAGGCGTTCCTGAAGCAGACCCTCGGCGTGGACGTGCTCAGCCACGTGATCGCGCTCGGCGAGGTCGAGGCGCCCGCGGGCGTCCTGCCCGAGCCCGGCGACCTCGCGCGGGTGGACGACAGCCCGGTGCGCTGCTTCGACGACGACGCGTCCGGGAAGATGGTCGCGCACATCGACGAGAAGAAACGGGCCGGGGACACGCTCGGCGGGGTCGTGGAGGTCCTCGCCTACGGGCTGCCGCCCGGCCTCGGCAGCCACGTCCACTGGGACCGGCGGCTCGACGCGCGGCTCGCCGGGGCCCTGATGGGCGTCCAGGCGATCAAGGGTGTGGAGCTCGGCGACGGGTTCACCACCGCGCGGCGTCCCGGCTCGCGGGCGCACGACGAGATCGACGCCACGCCCGACGGGGTCCGGCGGCGGACGAACCGCGCGGGCGGCGTCGAGGGTGGCATGACGACCGGTGAAGTACTGCGGGTCCGGGCCGCGATGAAACCGATCTCGACCGTCCCGCGCCGTCTCGACACCATCGACGTGCGGACCGGCGAACCCGCCAAGGCCATCAACCAGCGCAGCGACGTCACCGCCGTGCCCGCCGCCGGAGTCGTCGCGGAGGCGATGGTGGCGCTCGTCCTCGCCGACGCGGCGCTGGAAAAGTTCGGCGGCGACTCCGCCGAGGAGACCGCCCGCAACGTGCGGGGATACCTGTCCTCACTGACCGTCAAGTGAACGGGACGACCATGCGACCGAAGGCCGTGCTCATCGGGCCGCCCGGCTCCGGCAAGTCCACGATCGGCGCCGCGCTCGCCGACCGGCTCGGCGTGACACTGCGCGACACCGACGCCGACGTCGAGGCCGCGGCGGGCAAACCGATCGGCGAGATCTTCATCGACGACGGCGAGGAGCGGTTCCGCGAGATGGAACGCGCGGCCGTCGCGGCGGCGCTCACGGAGCACGAGGGGATCGTCGCGCTCGGCGGCGGAGCCGTCCTGGCGGCGGAGACCCAGGAGGCGCTCGCCGGGCACACCGTCGTTTACCTGCGGGTCGGGCTGTCGGAGGCGATCAAGCGGGTGGGGCTCGCGTCGGCGCGGCCGCTGCTGGTGCTGAACCCCCGCAGCCAGATGCGCAAGCTCCTGGAGGAGCGCCTGCCGATCTACGAGCGGCTCGGCACCGTCGCCGTCGACACCGACGGCCGGGAACCCGCCGACATCGTGGCGGAGATCACCAAGGCCCTGGAGGACGCGTGACGCGGATCCGCGTGGAGGGCGCCGCGCCCTACGACGTCGTCGTCGGGACGGGCGTCCTCGGCGAGCTGCCCGGCATGGTCGGCGAACGCGCCCGGACCGTCGCCGTCGTGCACGCCGAGGGGCTCCCGGAGATCGCCCGGCCCGTGTGCGGCGCCCTGGAACAGGCCGGATACGTCGTCCACGCGCTGCCCGTCCCCGACGGTGAGGCGGCCAAGGAGGCCGGGGTCCTCGCGGGCCTGTGGTCGTCGTTCGCCCGGGTCGGCATGACCCGGACCGACGTCGTCGTCGGCGTCGGCGGCGGCGCCACCACCGACCTCGCGGGGTTCGCGGCGGCGTCGTGGCTGCGCGGGGTGCCGGCGGTGCTCGTCCCGACGACGCTGCTCGGCATGGTGGACGCGGCCGTCGGCGGCAAGACCGGCATCAACATCCCGGAGGGCAAGAACCTCGTCGGGGCGTTCCATCCCCCCGCCGGAGTGGTGTGCGACCTGGCCACGCTGGTGACGATGCCGCGTGAGGACTACATCAGCGGCCTCGCCGAGATCATCAAGGCGGGGTTCATCGCCGACCCCGTGATCCTGGACCTGGTGGAGGACGACCCGAAGGGCGCCGCGTCCCCGGACGGCCCGCACACCCGCGAGCTGGTCGAACGCGCCGTCCGGGTCAAGGCGGACGTGGTGTCGGCCGACCTGCGGGAGAGCGGCCTGCGGGAGATCCTCAACTACGGGCACACGCTCGCGCACGCCATCGAGAAGGCGGAGGACTACCGGTTCCGGCACGGCCACGCCGTCGCCATCGGCATGGTGTACGCGGCGGAGCTGGCCCGCCTCGCCGGGCGGCTGCCCGCCGACGCGGTGCGACGGCACCGGGACGTCCTCACCTCCGTCGGCCTGCCGGTCTCCTACGCCGCCGACTGGCCGGCACTGCGCGCCACCATGACCATCGACAAGAAGTCGCGCGGGTCGACGCTGCGGTTCGTCGTCCTGGACGGCATCGCCGAGCCCGGCCGCCTGGAGGGCCCGGACGAGGACCTGCTCGCCGCCGCCTACCGGGAGATCGGCCGATGACCCCCGTGCTCGTCCTGAACGGCCCGAACCTGCGGCGTCTCGGCGTCCGCGAACCCGAGAAGTACGGGACGACGACCTTCGACGAGCTCGCCGCCCTCTGCCGGGACGCCGGGCGCCGCCTGAACCTGAGCGTCGAGGTCCGGCAGACCGACGACGAGGCGGAGATGCTGCGCTGGCTGCACGAGGCCGCCGACGGGCGCGTCCCGGTGGTCCTGAACCCGGCCGCGTTCACGCACTACTCGTACGCGCTGCGGGACGCGGTCGCGCAGCGCACCGCCCCGCTCGTCGAGGTCCACATCACCAACCCGGCCGCCCGCGAGGAGTTCCGACACACCTCCGTCGTCGCCGGGGTCGCCACCGGCACGATCGCCGGCTTCGGCATGATGTCGTACGTCCTCGCCCTCCAGGCCGTCGCCGAACTCGCGTAATACTTGCAGGACCGGCCCACTTCGCTCGCCTGGCGGCTGTGTTTACTACAGTCCCGGCCCACTTCGCTCGCCTGGCGGCTCGCTACGTGACCGCTCCTGGGCGAACGCGGCATCGCTTCGCGATCCACCCGGTTCCGCTCGCCTTCGGCTTCGCTCCACCGGGCGGGTCACGCGTTCGCGTGCGGGCTGAGGCGTCTCCGGAACAGGTTCTAGGACTCCCGGGCGGCCTCGCGGGCCAGGGCCTTCAGTTCGGCGACGACGTCGTCGAGGGGGGCGACGTCGCGGTGGGCGCGGCACAGGATCGTCGCGCCCTCGACGGCGGCGACGATGAGGCGGGCCAGGCGGCCGGCGCGGTCGTCGGGGACGCCCGCGTTACCGAGGCCGGTGGCGAGGGTGTCCTGCCAGCGGTCGAACGCGGCGGCCGCGGCCGCCGCGAGCTGCGGCGCGTCGTCGTGACTCTCGACGGTGACGGCGACGACCGGGCAGCCCGCGCGGAACCCGCTTTTGATCAGCACCTGCCGCCACCAGCCGACGAACGCGTCCACGGCGGACGCGGCGTCGCCGCCCTCCGTGGCCGCGAGGATGCCCGCGTTGAGGAAGTCGCCGGCGTAACGGACGGCCTCCTCGGCCAGCTGCGCCTTGCCGTGGGGGAAGTGGTGGTAGATCGACCCGCGCGGCGCGCCGCTGTGCGCTATGACCTCACGGAACCCGGTGCCGCTGTAGCCGCGCTCCCGGAAGAGGGAGGCGGCGCTTCGAACCATGCGCTCCCGGCTGTCGCTCCCCATGACACAAGTATGACATTCATCATAAGCGTCTCGCATCAACCATGACGACGGTCATAGAAGGCGGGACTGGTCCATGATGGACGTCATACCGAAGGCCGTTCGGCCGCGAGGGAAGGGGAACGTCGTGATCGACCTTCAACGTGACGGGGATGTGTACGTCCTGCGGTTCGACGCGGGCGAGAACCGCTTCGGGCCCGACTTCCTCGACGCCGTCGAGGACGCGCTCGGCACCGTGGAGAAGAACGACGGGCCGGGCGCGCTCGTCACCGTGGGCACCGGCAAGTTCTACTCCAACGGCCTCGACCTCGACTGGCTCGGCGCCGACCCGGACCGCTTCGAGGACTACCTGCGCCGCGTCCACGGCCTGTACGCCCGCGTCCTGTCGCTGCCCATGCCGACGATCGCGGCGCTCAACGGGCACGCGTTCGCGGGCGGCGCCATGCTCGCGCTCGCCCACGACTTCGCCGTCATGCGCACGGACCGGGGCTTCTTCTGCCTGCCCGAGGTCGACCTCGGGCTGGGCTTCACACCCGGAATGAACGCGCTGATCCGCTCCCGGCTGTCGACGACCGTCGCGCACGAGGCGATGATCACCGGCCGCCGGTACAAGGCCGGGGAGGCGCTGGCGGCCGGGATCGTCCAACGCGCCGCCGCCGAGGACGAGGTCCTGCCCGGTGCCGTCGCATGGGCCGCGTCCCTGGCGGGCAAGGACGGGAAGACCGTCGCGAGGATCCGCGCCGACCTGCACCGCCCGGCGCTGGACGCGCTGAACGGCCCCGTCCTGGCCTGACGGACACCTCAACGCTCCCGACCGCCCCCTCGCCACCGCGGGACCGCCGGGGTAGGTTACGGTCGGCTGGAATGACATTCGGTCCATGGAGGGACGCCGATGCGCATCGGGATGGCGCTCAGCTACTCCGACGGCGGCTTCAAGCAGACCGTCGAGGAGCTCGCCGACTTCGAGAAGGCCGGCCTCGACGTCGTGTACGTCGCGGAGGCGTACAGCTTCGACGCCGTGAGCCAGCTCGGCTACATCGCCGCCAAGACCCGCCGGCTGGAGATCGCGTCCGGGATCCTCCAGCTCTACACGCGCACCCCGACGCTGATGGCGATGACCGCGGCGGGACTCGACTTCGTGTCCGACGGCCGGTTCACGCTCGGCATCGGCGCGTCGGGGCCCCAGGTCATCGAGGGCTTCCACGGCGTCCCCTACACGGCGCCGCTCGGCCGCACCCGCGAGATCATCGAGATCTGCCGGAAGGTGTGGCGGCGCGAGCTGCTCCGCCACGAGGGCAAGCACTACACGATGCCGCTGCCCGCCGACCGCGGCACCGGGCTCGGCAAGCCGCTGAAGCTCATCAACCACCCGGTCCGGGCCGACATCCCGATCATGGTCGCCGCGATCGGGCCGAAGAACGTCGAGCAGACCGCGGAGATCGCGAACGCCTGGGAGCCGATCTTCTACATGCCGGAGAAGGCCGCGGACGTCTGGGGCCCCTCCCTCGCCGCGGGTAAGGCCCGCCGCGACCCCGCCCTCGGCGAACTGGACGTCGTCGGCCAGGCCGCGCTCGCCATCGGCGACGACGCGCACGGCTTCCTGGAGTTCGGCCGTCCGATGGCCGCGCTCTACATCGGCGGCATGGGCGCCAAGGGCAGGAACTTCTACAACGACCTGGCCCGCCGGTACGGGTACGAGAAGGAGGCCGAGGAGATCCAGGACCTCTACCTCGACGGCAAGAAGGACGAGGCCGCCGCCAAGGTCCCGCACGAACTGCTGGAGAAGATCTCGCTCGTCGGCTCCGCGGGCCACGTCCGGGAAAGGCTCGCCGCGATGAAGGAGTCCGGGGTCACCACGCTCAACGTGACCCCGATCGCGGGCGACCACAAGGGCCGTCTCGCCCTGATCGAACAGGTCAAGGAGATGGCCGCCGACCTGTGACGGACGGGCGGGTGGCGGGAGGCGTGCCGCAGGCGCCCCGGCACGCCTCCCGCCCGGTACGGGCGCCCGCACCGTCGATCACGCTAGCCAGGCCCCGCGCCGAAGTCGAGGCTCGTTCACATTGGATCGCACCGGGACCGATCCCCGGCGCGCCGGCCGTTGATCTAGAGTTCGACCATGGGGGAGACGCATATCGCGCGGCGCCGCGAGCTGGCCGCGCTCCTCGCCGGACGCGACGCCGACGCCATGCTGGTGACCAGGCTCGTGAACGTCCGCTATCTGACCGGTCTCGACAGCTCCCGGGCCGCGCTGCTCGTCCCGGCCGACGGACCCGCCGTCCTCGCGACCGACGCCCGGTACGCCGGGACGGCCGAACGGGTCTGTCCGGAACTGCCCCTCGTCGTCGACCGTCACGTGACGGACGCGCTGCTGGCACGGGCCGCCGGGAACGGCCGCGCCCGGCTCGGCTTCGAGGCCCACGACGTCACCGTCGAGCAGCACGCCCACCTCACCGAACGGGCGGAACTCGAACTGGTGCCGCTGGGCCGCCCTGTCGAGGAACTCCGCCTCGTCAAGGACGAGGAGGAGATCGCTCTGCTGCGGGAGGCGTGCGCCATCACCTGCCGGGCGTTCGACTCCGTCCTCGGCGAGATCCGCGCCGGGGTCACCGAACGGGCCGTCGCCATCGCGCTCGAACGGGCCATGGTCGACCACGGCGCCGAGGGGCCCGCGTTCGCGACGATCGTCGCGTCCGGCCCGAACGGCGCCGTCCCGCACCACCGTCCCGGGGGCCGCGAACTCCAGAACGGCGACCTCGTCACCATGGACTTCGGCGCCCTTTACGGCGGCTACCACGCCGACATGACCCGGACCGTCGCGATCGGCGAGCCCGCCGCCTGGCAGCGCGACGTCTACGACCTCGTCCGCCGCGCGCAGCGGGCCGGGATCGACGCCGCCGTCCCGGGCGCGGAGAGCAAGGCCGTCGACGCCGCCGCCCGCGACGTCATCGCCGAGGCCGGGCACGGCGACGCCTTCACCCACGGGCTCGGTCACGGCGTCGGCCTGGAGGTCCACGAGGACCCGTTCCTGGGGTACGACAAGACCGGTAAGCTGAGGGACCGGGTTCCGATCACGGCGGAGCCGGGGGTCTACCTCACGGGCCGGGGCGGGGTCCGCATCGAGGACACACTCGTGGTCCGCGCGGGCGCCCCGGACATCCTCACCACGACCACCAAGGACCTGCTCGTCCTCTAGGACGCGCGGGCCCGCGACCGGGAGAACAGCCAAGTGGCGACGACGAACGACCTGAAGAACGGCATGACGCTGAACCTCGACGGCCAGCTGTGGACCGTCCTGGAGTTCCAGCATGTCAAGCCCGGCAAGGGCGGCGCGTTCGTCCGCACCAAGCTCAAGAACGTGCTGTCCGGCAAGGTGGTCGACAAGACCTTCAACGCCGGCACCAAGGTCGACGTGGCCAGCGTGGACAAGCGCGAGATGCAGTACCTCTACCGCGAGGGCGAGGACTTCGTCTTCATGGACACCGAGACCTACGACCAGCCGCACATCCCGGCGAGCGTCGTCGGCGACGCCGCGAACTACCTGCTCCCCGAGCAGAACGCCGTGATCGCCTTCAACAACGAGAACCCGCTGTACATCGAGCTGCCCGCAGCCGTCGTGCTGGAGGTCACCGAGACCGAGCCCGGCCTTCAGGGCGACCGTTCCACGGGGGGCAGCAAGCCCGCGACCGTGGAGACCGGCGCGCAGATCCAGGTGCCGCTGTTCATCACCACCGGGGAGAAGGTCAAGGTCGACACCCGCTCCGGCGAGTACCTCGGCCGGGGCTGATGGCCGCCAGGACGAAAGCCCGGAGACTCGCGCTGGACGTCCTGTTCGCGGCGGAGCTGCGGGAGGAGCGGCCGACGGAGGTGCTCGCGGGGCGCGGCCGTCCCAACCGGGACGAGCTCGCCGAGTACCCGCACGCCGTCCGGCTGATCGAGGGAGTCCAGGAGAACCGGCAACGCATCGACGACCTGATCGCCACCTACGCGACCGGGTGGACGCTGGAGCGGATGCCCGCCGTCGACCGCAACATTCTGCGGATGGGCGCCTACGAACTGCTGTGGGTGGACGACGTCCCCGACGGCGTCGCGATCGCCGAGGCCGTCGCCCTCGCGACTGAACTGTCCACCGACGAGTCCCCGCGCTTCGTCAACGGCCTGCTGTCCCGCTTCCAGCAACTCAAGCCGTCCCTCTCCCTGTAATCTGGCGTAGGCATGGATCCCGGCGACCCCGCACGGACCCAACCCTTCGCGATCGGCGGGTTCGAGCTTGCGAGAAACCTGTCCGCGCAGCGAGCCGCAAGGCGAACGAATCGACCATTCGAACGAACTGCCCGCGGCCCGCACAGCAACCACGCAACAACCTCAAGTTGCGCGATCGCGTCCGAAGGCAGGTTCGAGTTTGCGAGAACCTGATCGCGCAGCGAGCCGCCAGGCGAGCCGGAGCGATGCCAGCGATCGCACTGCGGTGCACGACGATGGAGGCCCTTCAGGGCCGAAGGAGGAGTGCATTGCAAACAAACACAGCCCGTCTCCGCAACCAGGCGACGACTTCAGCATTCGCGATCGCGTCCGAAGGCAGGTTCGAGTTTGCGAGAACCTGATCGCGCAGCGAGCCGCAAGGCGAGCCGGAGCGATGCCAGCGATCGCACCGCGTTTCACGACGATGGAGGCCCGCCAGGGCCGAAGGAGGAGTGAAAGGCAATGAACAGAGCAGCGGTGCTGTGGGACGCCCTGCAGGGCGTCCTTGACCGTATCGCGCCCGCGGCCGGGCACATCGAGGTCGTGGACGTCGGCGGTGGCACCGGCGGCTTCGCTGTGCCGCTCGCCGAACTCGGGCACCGGGTCACCGTGGTCGACGCCAACCCCGACGCGCTCGCCGCGCTGGAACGCCGCGCCGCCGAGTCCGGGGTCAAGGTGCGGGCGGTGCAGGGTGACGCCGTCGACCTGCCCGATCTGCTCGGCCCGGGCGCCGCCGACCTGGTGTTGTGCCATAGCGTCCTGGAGTTCGTGGACGACCCCCGCGCGGCGATGGCCGCGCTGACCGCCACGGTCCGGCCCGGCGGGTCGGTCAGCCTCCTTGTCGCGGGGCAGGTCGCCGCCGCGTTGCATCGGGCGCTGTCGGGGCATTTCGACGACGCCCGCAGGGTGCTGACGGACCCGGTCGGGCGGTGGGGCGAGGGCGACCGGATGCCCCGCAGGTTCACGCGGGAGACGCTGTCGGCGCTGGTGCGCGACGCCGGGCTGCGGGTCTCCGAGCTGCAGGGCGTCCGGATCTTCACCGACCTGGTGCCGAGCGGGCTGCTGGACGGCGACGCCGGCTCCGCCGACGCCCTGATCGCGTTGGAGTCGGTCGCGGCGGTCCATCCCGTCCTGCGCGACCTCGCCACCCAGTTGCATCTGGTGGCCGACCTGGTGCCCCCGGCGGGGTCGGGCCGTGAGCCGTAAGCAGCAGTTGCACCGGCCGGGGCCGCAGCCCGGTCCGCCCGCCGACGACACCGGCTGCCACATCCTGCATGTCGACATGGACGCGTTCTTCGTCAGCGTCGAACTGCTGGAGCGGCCGGAGTTGCGGGGCCGTCCCGTCATCGTCGGCGGGGACGGGCCGCGTGGTGTCGTGTCCGCGGCGTCCTACGAGGCCCGCCGGTTCGGGGTGCACTCGGCGATGCCGATGTCGCGGGCGCGGCGGCTGTGCCCGCGGGCGGTCGTCCTTCCGGTGAGCCACGGCAAGTACTCCCGCGTCTCCGCCGCCGTGTTCGAGATCTTCCGGTCGGTGACGCCGCTGGTGGAGGGCCTGTCCCTGGACGAGGCGTTCCTGGACGTGGCGGGCGCCGGACGGCGGCTCGGGCGGCCCGCCGAGATCGCCCGGCTGATCCGGGAGCAGGTCTTCGACCAGCAGGGCATCACCTGTTCGGTCGGGGTCGCGAGCACCAAGTTCGTCGCGAAGCTGGCCTCGACCCGCTGCAAGCCGGACGGGTTGCTCGTCGTGCCCGCGGACGGGGTCGTGGACTTCCTGCACCCGCTGCCCGTCGCGTCCCTGTGGGGAGTCGGCGAGCGGACCGAGGAGACGCTGCACCGGCTCGGGCTGCGGACCGTGGGGCAGCTCGCCGAGGTGCCGCCCGAGACGCTGCGGCGCGAGCTCGGCGCCGCGGTGGGCGCGCACCTGCACGAGCTGGCCTGGGGCCGCGACCCCCGCGAGGTCGTTCCGCACACGCCCGACAAGAGCATCGGCGCGGAGGAGACGTTCGACTCCGACGTCGACGACCCGGAGGTCATCCGCCGGGAGTTGCTGCGGCTGGCCGAGAAGGTCGGGGCTCGGCTGCGCGCGAGCGGGAACGTGGGCCGGACGGTGAGCGTCAAACTCCGGATGGCGAGCTTCAAGACGATCACGCGGGCGCGGACGCTTCCGGAACCCACCGATCTCGCGCGTGTGATCTATATCACAGCGTGTGAGCTCTATGAGGGGGCGGGCCTGGATCGGGTACGACTCCGGTTGGTCGGGGTCCGGGTGGAGAACCTGGGTCCCGCCGGCGCGGCCCCCCGCCAGCTCGCCTTCGACGAGCCGGAACGCGGTTGGCGTGAGGCCGAGCGTGCCATGGACCAGGTCGCGCACCGGTTCGGCAGTGGAGCGGTTCGGCCCGCCGCACTGGTCCGGGCGACCGACGGTGACTCATGTGACGGCAGGGACGGAACACAATGAAAGATGGCTGTGAGGTGACCGGCGCCGGGTCCTCAGGGGACCGTTCGCTTTCGTGCGCGGCACAGTGCTCGTATTCTGGGCATATCACCGTTGACGTTCGCGTCCTGCATCGGATTCCCCGCCGCGGGGCTGTCGTTGGGAGGTGCCGTGCCGCTCTCTGAGCACGAGCAGCGCATGCTCGAACAGATCGAATCGGCCTTGTACGCCGAGGATCCGAAGTTCGCTCACGCGGTTCGCTCGACCAGCCCACAGGTCCACTACAAGCGCAGGATCGTCAAGGCGGCGTTCGGTTTCGTCGTCGGCGTCGGCGCCTTGATGGCCGGTCTCGTGATCAACGAGGGCACGGTCACCATCGCGGTCAGCGTCACCGGCTTCCTGCTCATGGTGGTGTGCTGCGTCTGGGCGCTGACCAGTTGGAAGCGGATGACCGGCATCGGCAACGAGGCCGCCCGCGGTGGTGGTGGCGGTGGCAGGCAGGTCGGCGGCCGGGGCGGTTCGTCCAGGCCCGCCAAGACCGGCTTCATGGACCGCATGGAAGAGCGCTGGCGCCGCAGGACCGAAGGCGACTGACCCCTCCCAGAGTTTGATCGTCCCGGCCGAACACGGGCTCGTCCCGTGGGCCGGGACGAACGCGTATCCGGGGTGACCGCCGCCGGTGGCCGCGCCGCCCCTCGACGCCGTGGGGGTTTACCTGCGGCGTAGACGGGCGGGCAGATCGCGCAGGCGCGCCCCCACCTCGTCCAGGCGCGTCCGCGCGTCCAGCGCCCGGTTCCCGGCCGCCTGGAGCGTGGCCCGGGTCTGCTCGATCGTGGACGGCGGCAGCAGCCGGGCACGCCACCGGGCCCGCAGCCCCACCGACGCGGCGAACGCCTCCCGGACGGTCCGCACGTCGGCGCGCAGCCGCTCCGGCGGTTCGGGGGAGCGGGACAGGGAGTAGCGGGCCAGCTCCTCGGCGCGGGCGATGCGGTCGAGGGCCCGCGCGCCCTCCGCGTCCAGCGACTCCCCGAGACGGCGGGCGGTGGCGCGCGGCGAGTCGCTCGCCCGCCATTCGAGACCGTGGTCGAGCGCGTCGGCGCGCATCTCCCGCCACGCCGCGTGCGCCGCGCCCGCAGGGTCCGGCGGGAGCCGACGCGCGGCCGCGCCGGGCGACGCCCCCGGCGGCCCGGGCCGACCTCCGCGCGGCGCCCCGGACGACGCCGAGGACCGGGACGTCAGGCCCGCCCAGCGCCGCCGCCGGGTGAACTGCCGCAGCACCATCGGCGCCGCCACCAGCAGCAGGACCAGTGTCCCGCCCGCCAGCCAGGGGGCCGGGGAGAACCCGCCGTCCTCGTCGTCCGACGCGGTGGAGCCGCCCTCCGCGTCCGGGTCGTTCCGGTTGGGCGTCGACGCCTGCGGCGCCGCGGAGCTGTCGTCGGTCGGCGACGTGGCGTCCGGCGCGGGCGCCGCCTCGTCCCCCTCGCCACCGCCACCGGTGATCGTGGGAAGGCTGTAGGAGGGGGTGTCGGCGGTGCCCTGCCCGCCCACGCCCGACGGCGTCGGCTCGAAGCGCACCCATCCGGTGCCGTCGAAGTACAGCTCCGGCCAGGCGTGCGCGTCCCGCGACCGGACCACCCACTCGCCCGGCCTGACCTCGCTGCCCGACGTGTACCCCATCGCCACACGGGACGGGATGCCGAGCATCCGGGCCATCAGCGCCATCGAGGCGGCGTACTGCTCGCAGTACCCGCGCTTGCTGCGCAGCAGGAAGTCGGCCAGGTCGCTGCCGTGCTTCGGCGCCGGCGCGGACAGGTCGTAGGTGAACCCGCCGTCCAACGTGAACCAGCGCTGCAACCGGACCGCCTGCGACAGCGCCGTCGTCGACCCGGCCGTGACCTGCTGCGCGAGCGCCCTGACCTCCTGCGGGACGTTCCTCGGCACCTGCGTGTAGCGCGACACGATCTCGTCCGGATAGTTCTCGGCGGCGGCCAGCTGACCGGTCGTCGGCTCCGCGCGCCTGCTGGTGACGGTGTAGGAACGGCCGCCCGCCGAGTCGCGCAACGAGTAGATCATCAAGGACCGTTCGTCGACCCGCCAGTCACCGCTGATCGACACCTCGGACGGCGCGTACGGCACCGGCAGGAACGTCATGTCCCTGACCTCGGGCCGCACCTGGATCCGGGTCGTCACCTGGCGGGCGGACGCGACCGACAGCCCCGGCGGCCGCGGAATGTCGCGCTCGTCGAGACGGTCCTTGGGGTGGCTGTCCAGGTCGGTGTAGGTCCACCGGTCGCCCTCGAACTTGTCGAGCGCGTACAGCCGCAGGTAGTCGGGTGCCTCGGTGTCGTTCGTCCGGTAGGTGAGGACGATGGAGTCGTCCAGCCGGGTCAGCTCCCGTTTCAGGCTGACCAGCGGATCGGGCGTGGTGACGGTCTGCGTGCCGCCGTCGCCGGGCCCGCCGATGCCGAACAGGCCGCGGGGTTGCAGACCCGGCACGGCCGCCGGGACCAGCACCGCCACGGCGACCGCGCCGACCGCGATCCGCCGGCCGGACGCCGCCAGCGCCGCCACGTCGAGCCGGGTGGGCTCCGCCGGGGCGGGCTCCGCCCCCGCCAGCGGCACGTCCCGCTGACGATGCGCGGTGACCATCCGTCCCCAGCCGCCGACCTGGTCGCGGGCGTCCGCCATCAGCAGGGCGAGGAAGCCGAGCGCGCCGATCCCGAACGCCAGCCAGCTGATGCCGTCGTCGCGGACCGCGGCGGGCACGCTGTACATGGCGAGCAGCGGCAGCCCCGCCGGCGCGGCGCGACGCAGCCGCACCGCCAGCAGGTCGACCAGGACGGCGACCAGCCCGACACCGGCGGCGGTCATCAGCTCGATCCCCGGCAGGACCGGGACGGGCGCGGCGTACCGGTTGGCCGCCTGCCAGCCGTTCCCGGCCAGCTCGTCGAGGTGACGCAGCGACTCAGGTGACGGGACGAGCAGCCACGAGGATTCGCCCGCGTACACGAGGTTCAGGTACAGCAGCAGCCCGGCCAGCCCGAACAGCAGGTTGACCACCGCGGGGACCCGCAGCCGCCGGGCCAGCATGCCCGCGCCCGCGACCGCCAGCACCGCGCCGAGGCACGCCGTGAACCAGGCGCCCGACTCGAACAGCGGGTACAGGCCGATGGAGCCGGCGAGCGTCGCCAGGCCCGCCATGATCGTCATCCGGGTCCTCATGAACCGTCCCTGACGAGGTCGTCGCCGGCCTGCCCGGCCTGCCGCCACACCCCGGCCAGCTCCGCCGCCGACCGGATGGTCACCACCCGCCAGCCGCCCGCCCGCAGCAGCCGCGCGGCCGTGCCCGCGGTCCCCGCGCCCGTGTCCGCGCCGTTCCCGGCGCCGGTCGGCGCGCCGGGGCCGTGCCCGCGGGCCTCGACCAGCACCGCGACGCACGTCCCGGTGCCGCGCCGCGCGGTCGCCAGCGACCGCGCCTCCGCCTCGGACAGGGCGCCGAGCACCGCCACGACCAGCCCGTCGCCCTCCCGCCCCGCGCCCGCCCGGCCGCGCAGCGCCGCCAGCCCCGCCGTCAGCGACGCCTCCGTGGACGCCCGCGCCACCGCCAGCGCGTCGAGCAGCCGCCCCTCGAACGTCCCGTCGGCGGGCGCCGCGGGCAGCGCCTCGCCCCCGTCGGTGACGAACCGCAGGTTCATCCCCGAGCGGGCCAGGTGCACTCCGATGGACGCGGTCGCCGACACGGCCTGCTCGAACGTCCCCCCGGGACCGTCGCCCCAGTGCACGCCGCGACGGGTGTCGAGGAACAGCGTCCCGCTGCTCTGCCGGTGCTGCTCCTCGCGCCGCACCATCAGCTCGCCGTGCCGGGCCGTGGAACGCCAGTGCACGCGGCGCAGGTCGTCGCCGTGCCGGTATTCGCGCGGCGTCACGTCGTCCTCGCCCGCCGCCGACACCGCGCGGGCGACGCTGTCGCCGCCGCCCGCCCACGCCCCGGCCGGCCGCCCGGCTGGCAGCGGAACGATCGTCGGCGTCACCGTGAGCGTGTCGGCCAGGCTGAACGAGCGGACCAGCTCCACCATCCCGAACGGGTCGGCCAGCCGGACGGTCAGCGGACCCACGCGGAACCGGCCGCGCACGTCCGAGCGGATCCGGTACCCGAGATGCCGCTTGCCGTGCGACTCGATCCGGTCGAGGACGAACCTGGCCCGCCCGCCGAGCGCATACGGGACCCGGTCCTCCACCAGCAGCAGCCCGCTCGGCAGCCGCGACACGTTCTCCAGCCGCAGGTCGACGCGGGCCTCACGGCCGACCGGCAGCCGCGGCGGGTCGAGCCGCCGCGCACACGCCAGCCGGTACCGGGTCCGCGACACCGCCAGCGTGCACAGCAGCGGCAACGCCAGCACGAGCACCCCGGCGCGCAGCAGGTCGCGCTCGCCGAGGACGAACGCGCACACGATCGCGGTCACCCCGGCGGCCACGAAGGACCGCCCGCGGGTGGTCAGGCCGGCCAGCGCGCGTCTCAACGGTCACTTCCCGGGGGACGGCACCGGCAGGCGCTCCACCAGGTCGGCGACGACCTGCTCGGGACGCCGGCGGTCCATCTGCGCCTCCGCCGTCGGCAGCAGCCGGTGGGCGAGGACGGGCACCGCGAGTTCCTGGACGTCGTCGGGGACGACGTAGTCGCGCTCGTCGAGCGCCGCGTACGCCCGCGCCGCCCGCACCAGGTGCAGGGTCGCCCGCGGTGAGGCGCCGAGCCGCAGCTCGGGATGGGTGCGGGTCGCCGAGACCAGGTCGATCGCGTACTGCCGCACGGCCGGCGAGACATGCTGGCGGCGCACCACGTCGATGAGGTCGCGGACGTCGGCGGCGTGCGCGACAGGGGTGAGCCGGTCGAGCGGGGACGCCTCGCCATGCGTCTCCAGCATCTCCAGCTCCGCGGCCGGGTCGGGATAGCCCATCGAGATGCGGGCGGTGAACCGGTCGCGCTGCGCCTCCGGCAGCGGATAGGTGCCCTCCATCTCCACCGGGTTCTGCGTGGAGATCACCATGAAGGGCGGCTCCAGGGTGTAGGTGGTGCCGTCCACCGTGACCTGGCGCTCCTCCATGCACTCCAGCAACGCCGACTGCGTCTTCGGCGACGCCCTGTTGATCTCGTCGCCTACCACGATGTTGGCGAAGACCGGGCCCGGTTTGAACTCGAACTCGCGCAGCTCCTGGTTGTAGGCGCTGACCCCGGTGATGTCGCTGGGGAGCAGGTCGGGCGTGAACTGCACGCGCCGCACCGAGCAGTCGACCGAGCGCGCGAGCGCCTTGGCGAGCATCGTCTTGCCGACCCCGGGGACGTCCTCGATCAGCAGGTGTCCCTCCGCCAGCAGCACGGTCAGCGCCAGCCGCACCACCGAGGGCTTGCCCTCGATCACCGTTTCCACCGCGTCCCGGATCTTGTTCGCGACCTGGGCGAGGCCGTCGAGGCCCGGACCCGCACCGTCGCGTCCCGTGGCGCCGTGCGGGGCCGGGTGGGATGCCGGGGGGTCGGTCTCCATGAACGACTCGCCGTGCGTGCCTACTGCCACCAAACCCTCCTCGGTGCGGCGCTCTATACGTCCGCCCAAACGACAGTACGTCGTCCCGCGGCTCGCCGCGATGTTCGTGGTGAACGCGAGCCCATTGTGCTTCACGAGACCGCCGTCCGAACCCCGGGCGCCGCACCATTTCCCTCCACCATTTCCACCCACCCGTTCGAACCGGCCCTCGCGCCGCCCGCCGCCCTCCACCGCCGCCCGCCGCCACGCGCCCCTCGGCGCGCTTCGGGCGGTCCGGACGAGCCCCGCCGGACGCGGTCCCCGCGACGCGGCACGCGGAGCGGGCGCTCGGGGCCCCCACTCCGCCCCACCCCCTCTGAGCTGGGCTTTCGTTCGGAGAATTCGTCCGTGGAACGTGTTTTTCTTGTTGACGGTGGGGAAGAGTGGAGTACAGTGGGGCGCCGTGGGGAGCATGCGCGCCCCATGCGGCGCGGGAGGTGGGGCCGGTGTTCCTCGGCACCCATTCGCCGCGTCTCGACGACAAGGGACGACTGTTCCTGCCGGCGAAGTATCGCGAGGAGCTGTCGGGGGGATTGGTGATCACGAAGGGCCAGGAACGCTGCCTGTACGTCTTCCCTATGGCGGAGTTCCAGCGGATTACCGAGGCCCTGCGTGCCGCACCGGTCACCGAGAAGGCCGTCCGCGGCTACAGCCGGGTCTTCTTCGCCAGCGCGTCCGACGAGGTCCCCGACAAACAGGGCCGCGTCACGATTCCTCCTCCACTGCGCAAGTACGCGGGCCTCACCCGCGACTGCACGGTCATCGGCGCCAACACGCGACTGGAGATCTGGGACACGGAGGCCTGGGAGGCCTACCTGGAGCAGGAGGAGGAGATGTTCTCCGACATCTCGGAGGAGGTGTTGCCAGGGATCCTCTGAGACACGACTCGTCGGTCCGATGACCGGCTTTGGCCCACGTTCGGCCAGGTCTCCAGCCGCTCTCCGAGCCAGCTGGCGCAGCTTCCCCGGCGCCAGACGGCGACCCCCCGCGCTAACACGCGGTGTGCTTCCTCCAAGGGCAGCGGATGGGGACCTGGCCGGGCGAGGCCGCCGGGGGTTCGGAACGGTCGTCCGGCCCGGCGACGCCACGCAGTCCGCGAGCGAGGTGGCACCACAGGGGGTGGAGCATGGACGTGGGAGACCACGCGACCACGGCCGGTCACGTACCGGTCATGCTCGGTCGCGTCCTGGCGATCCTCACCCCCGCCGTCGAGGCCGTCACCGACCGCGACCCGGTGTACCTCGACGCCACCCTCGGGATGGGCGGTCACGCCGAGGCGATGCTCCGGGCCGTTCCGCGGCTCCGTCTCATCGGCCTCGACCGCGACACCACCGCACTTGAGCGCTCCGCGCGACGGCTCGCCCCGTTCGGCGACCGGGTGACGCTGGAACACGCCGTCTACGATGAGATCCCCGGCGTCCTGAACCGGCTCGGGGTCTCCGCGGTGGACGCCGTCCTGTTCGACCTCGGCGTCTCGTCCCCGCAACTCGACGAGGCCGACCGCGGCTTCGCCTACTCCTACGACGCGCCGCTCGACATGCGGATGGACCGTACCCAGCGGCTCACCGCGGCGGAGGTCGTCAACGGCTACCCGCCCGCCGAGCTCGCCCGCATCCTGCGCGAGTACGGCGAGGAACGGTTCGCCCAGCGCATCGCCGCCGCGATCGTCCGCGAACGCGAGCGCGCGCCGCTCGACTCCACCCGGCGCCTCGCCGACCTGGTGCGCGCCTCCATCCCGGCCGCGACCCGCCGCACCGGCGGCAACCCGGCCAAACGCACCTTCCAGGCGCTGCGCATCGAGGTGAACGGCGAACTCGACATCTGGCGCCGGGCGCTGCCCGCCGCCCTCGACGCGCTCCCGGTCGGCGGCCGGGTCGCCGTCCTCAGCTACCACTCCCTCGAGGACCGCATCACCAAGCGGGTCCTCGCCGCCCAGGCGGCCGACACCACTCCGCCGGAGCTTCCCGTTCCGCTTCCCGAACACGAGCCGAGATTCCGGCTTCTAACACGCGGGGCGGAACTGCCGTCCGACGAGGAGACCACGACCAACCCACGGGCCGGATCGGTGCGGTTGCGCGCCGCCGAGCGGGTCCGGGAGGCGACATGACCACGACGACGAAGCGTCCGCCGGCCAAGGCGCCGAAGAAGAAGCCGCCCGCGCGGCGCACGCCCGCTCGGACCGCGGCTCCCACGCCCGCCAAGAGGACGAGCACCGCGCCCAAGACCGGCACCGCGAAGACCACCGCGGCGAAGACCGGCACGGTCAAGGCCGCCGCCACGACCGCCACCGGGCGGAGCACGCCCAGGCGCGCGCCCGCGCGGACGCCGCCGCGCACTCCGTTCGTGCTGCTCATCGTCGGGCTGCTCGGCGGCGCCCTCGTCAGCCTGCTGCTGCTCAACACCGTCCTCGCGAAGGACGCGTTCACGCTGACGCAGCTCCAGCAGAGCAACAAGCGCCTCGACCAGGAGCGGCAGGACCACATGAGGGCCATCGCCAGCGCCGACTCCCCGGCGAACCTGGCGACCCAGGCCGAGAACCTCGGCATGGTCCGCAAGTCCCGGGGTGTGTGGTTCTTCTCCGGCAGCGGTCAGGCGAGCGGGGGCGCGCCGCGTCCCGTCCCGTCCGACGCCATCGCGACGGCGGGCGCCGCCGGCGTGATCGGCGTGCCCGGCACGGTGGTGCCGGGCGACGGGATCCCGCCCGCCGCCGGTCAGGGCGCGCGGTGACGAGACGGCCGGGACGCGGCCCCGCGGGCCCTTCGGCCGGTCGGAAACGCGGCTCGGACGGCTCGGGACGGCCGGGCACCAAGGGCGGCGCCGCCCGGCGTCCCTCGCGCGGCGGCACGGTTCCACCACCGCCCAAGGAGGCACCGCGCAAGGAGGCACCGCGCAAGGAGGCACCGCGCAAGGAGGCACCGCGCAAGCCCAAGGAGACCAAGCCCAAGGAGACGTCCCGCAAGCCGAAGGAGGCGCCGCGCAAGGCGGCGCCGGCGCAGAAGAAGCCGCCCGCGAAGAGCACGCCGCCAAAGGGCACGCCCGTGAAGGGCGCGTCCGTGAAGGGCGCGTCCGTGAAGGGCGTCGTGAAGGGGCGGGTGAGCGGGACGGCGCGGAGCGGCCCCGCCGGCAAGCCCGGGAACGGCGCGGGCCGTCGCGGTCCGGGCGGTGGCGGTCCAAGCGGTGGCGGCCCGGGACGGCGGCCGCCCGGACGGGGCCCGCGGACCCGCGCCCCCTTCCACCGGCGCGACCCGCTCAAGCGGCTGAACATCGGGCTCCTCGTCATCGCGTTCGTGCTGTCGCTGTTCGCCGGACGGCTCGTCCAGCTCCAGACGATCGAGTCCGGCAAGTACACCGAGCAGGCGATGCGGCAGCGGCTGCAGCGGATCGACCTGCCCGCGATCCGCGGCGACATCACCGACGCGCAGGGCCATCCGCTCGCGATGACCGTGGAGGCGCGGGCGATCTACGCCGACCCGTCCCTGATCAAGGCCGAGAAGCGGCAGCCCATCGTCAACGCGCTGGCGCCGACGCTCGGCCTGAACCCCGCGACGCTGATGCAGAAGATCAGCAGGACCGGGACCCGGTTCGTGTACCTCGCGCACGGGGTCCGGCCCGACCAGGCCCGGCTGATCAGGTCATGGAACCTTCCGGGCATCGGGACATGGCCGGAATACCGCCGCGAGTACCCCAACGAATCGCTGGCCGCGGGCGTCATAGGTTTCGTGAACGACACGGGGAACGGCGCCGCCGGCCTGGAGAGCTCGCTGAACGACGTGCTCGCCGGCCGCGACGGGCGGCAGTGGGTCGAGATCAGCCCCGAGGGCCAGCACATTCCCATGGGCAAGGACCAGAAGCTTCCGTCCGTGCCCGGCCGTGATCTTCGGCTCACGCTCCAACGCGACCTGCAGTTCATGGCGCAGCGGGCGATCGAGAAGCAGGTCCGGGCGTCGAGGGCGAAGAGCGGCAGCGTCATCGTCATGGAACCGCGCACCGGCAGGCTGCTCGCCATGGCGTCGGCGCCCGGGTTCGACCCGAACCGCTACACCCGGTCGGACCGCCGCCTGTGGGGCAGCCCCCTGGTGCAGGAGGCGTACGAGCCGGGCAGCACCGGCAAGGTCGTCACGGCGGCCGCCGTCATGGAGCACGGCGGCGTCACCCCGCAGACGCCCTACACCGTCCCCGACCGGATCAAGAAGTACGACACCGTGTTCGGCGACTCGCACCGCCATCCGCCCGAGCGGCTCACCTTCGCCGGGGTCCTCGCGACGTCCAGCAACGTCGGCACCATCCTGGCCAGCCAGAGCATCTCCTCCCAGCGGCTCTACGGGACGCTGCGCGAATTCGGGTTCGGCCGCAAGACCGGGCTGCCGCTGCCCGGTGAGACGGCCGGGCTGCTCAAGCCGCCGTCCCAGTGGTCGGGCACCGACCACTACTCGATCGCGTTCGGGCAGACGCTGTCGGTGAACGCGGTGCAGATGGCGAGCGTCTACGCGACCATCGCCAACGGCGGCGTCCGCGTCGCGCCGACCCTCGTCGAGGGCACCGTCGGCGAGGACGACAAGTTCACGCCCGCGCCCGCACCCGAGCGCAGGCAGGTGATCAGCGCGAAGACCGCCCGGCAGATCAGCGACATGCTGGAGGGCGTCACGACCGAGGAGGGCACGGCCCCGAAGGCGCAGATCCCGGGGTACCGGGTCGCGGGCAAGACCGGCACCGCGCAGATGGTCAATCCGCGCTGCGGCTGCTACAAGGGCGGCGGCTACGTCGCGTCGTTCGCGGGGTTCGCCCCGGCGGACGATCCGCGGCTGGTCGTCCAGGTCGTGCTTCGCGACCCCAAGCGGGGCAGCCACTATGGTGGCGATGCGGCGGCCCCGGTCTTCCGGGACGTGATGGGCTTCGCCCTCCAGTCCCAGAGGATCCCGCCGACGGGGAGTCGCCCGCCGACCGTCCAGATCCACGCGCGAGACTGATCGCAGCGAGTACTCTCCTCGGCTGTGAGTCCACCACGACCCTTGTACCAGCAGTCCCGTTCCGTTCGCAGCGAAAGAAACGTCATGCGTCCCACGACCAATCCGGCCCGTCCGCTGAGCGGGCTCGCGGCGCTTCTCGGGATCGAGCGTCGAGGCTGGGACGAGGTGTCGGCGACGGGCATCACCCACGACTCGCGGGCGGTGCTGCCCGGCGACGTCTACGCGGCGCTTCCCGGCGCCCGCGCGCACGGCGCCCAGTTCGCCGCCCAGGCCGCGGAGGCGGGCGCCACGGCGATCCTCACCGACACCGCCGGGTACGACCGGGCCGCCGCGACGGGCCTGCCGGTGCTGGTGGTGGCGGACGTCCGGGCGCGGCTCGGCGACGCCGCGGCATGGGTGTACGGGGAGCCGGGACGCGACATCACGATGATCGGCGTCACCGGGACCAGCGGCAAGACCACCACCGTGTTCCTGCTGGAGGCGGCCCTGCGCGCCGCCGGGATCGAGACCGGCCTGGTCGGCGGCGTCGAGATCCGCGTGGGCGGCGACCGGGTGCCGAGCGCGTTGACCACGCCGGAGGCGACCGACCTGCACGCGCTGCTGGCGATGATGCGCGAGCGGGGCGTCGGCGCCGCCGCGATGGAGGTGTCGAGCCACGCGCTGAAGCAGGGCCGGGTCGGCGGCGTCACCTACGAGGTCGCGGTGTTCACGAACCTGTCCCAGGACCATCTGGACTACCACCCGACCATGCAGGACTACTTCCTCACCAAGGCCCGGCTGTTCACGCCCGAGTACTCGCGGGTCGGCGTCGTCAACCTCGACGACCACCACGGCCGTGAGCTGCTGGAGATCGCGACGGTGCCGACGACGACGTTCTCGGCGTCCGGTGACCCTGCGGCGGACTGGCGGGTCGAGAACGTGCGCGTCGGCGCCGACGGCAGCGTGTTCCGCGTGGTCGGGCCCGGCGGCGTCGAGGCGGACGGCGAGGTCCGGCTCGCCGGGCCGTTCAACGTCGACAACGCGCTCGCCGCGATCGTCGCGCTGGTCGAGGCGGGCATCCCGTTGCAGTCGGCGGTGCGCGGGGTCGCGTCCCTGCCCGGCGTCCCCGGCAGGCTGGAACGGGTGGACGAGGGCCAGGAGTTCGTCACCCTGGTCGACTACTCCCACAAGCCCGGCGCGGTGGAGGCCGTCCTGAACGCGCTGCGGCCCGTCACCGAGGGCGAGTTGACGATCGTGCTCGGCTGCGGCGGCGACCGCGACCGCGGCAAACGGCCGCTGATGGGGGAGGCCGCCGCCCGGCTGGCCGACCGCGCGTACTTCACCGACGACAACCCGAGGTCGGAAGATCCACTCGGGATCCTCGCCGCTATGGTCGAGGGCGGGCTGAAGGTGCCGCGGCGTGAACGGGCGCGCATCGTGGTGGAGCCGGACCGGGCCGCCGCGATCGCGCTGGCCGTCGACCGCGCCCGCCGCGGCGACGTGCTCGTCATCGCGGGCAAGGGCCACGAGCAGGGCCAGAACGTGGCGGGCGTGATCCACCCGTTCGACGACCGCGAGGTCGTCCGGGAGGCGCTCCGGCAGCGAACAAAAGGGACAAGAGGGGACGGGACTGAGGCGTGATCCCACTTCCGCCGTCGACGATCGCGGAGATCACGGGAGGCACCCTCCACGGGCCCCCGGACGTCATGGTGAACGGTCCCGTGGTCGTCGACTCCCGCGCGGTGGAGCCCGGTGCGCTGTTCGCGGCGCTGAAGGGCGAACGCGTGGACGGGCACGACTTCGCGCCGGCGGCCCTCGCGGCCGGGGCCGCCGCCGTCCTGGCGCAGCGTCCGCCGGACGGGCCGTCGGACGGGCCGTTCGTGGTCGTTGACGACGTCCAGGCGGCGCTCGGACGGCTCGCGAGGGGCGTGCTGGAGCGGCTGCCGGACGTGACCGTCATCGCCGTCACCGGTTCGGCGGGCAAGACGTCCACCAAGGACCTCATCGGGCAGGTCGTGGGTCGCGCCGGGCCGACCGTCTTCCCGCCCGGCTCGTTCAACAACGAGATCGGGCTGCCGCTCACCGTGCTGCGCGCCGACGCCTCGACCCGGCATCTCGTCCTGGAGATGGGCGCCCGCGGCATCGGCCACATCGCCTACCTGACCGGCATCGCCCGTCCCGACGTCGGGATGGTGCTGAACGTCGGCACCGCGCACGTCGGGGAGTTCGGCGGCCGGGAGAACATCGCCCGCGCCAAGGGCGAGATCGTGGAGGCCGTGCCGCCGGGCGGGACCGCCGTCCTCAACGCCGACGACCCGCTCGTCGCCGCCATGGCGTCCCGCACGCGGGGCGAGGTGGTGACGTTCGGACGGTCCCCGGACGCCACCGTCCGCGCGGAGGGGGAGACCCTCGACGAGCAGGGCCGGGCCGCGTTCACGCTCGTCACGCCGGAGGGGTCCGCGCCGGTCGCGCTGCGCCTGCACGGGGCGCAGGCCGTCCTCAACGCGCTGGCCGCCGCCGCGGCGGCGCGCGCCGCCGGGATGGCGCCGGAGGACGTCGCGGCGGCCCTGTCGGCCGCCGGGCCGGTGAGCCGGTGGCGGATGGAGGTCACCGAGCGGGCCGACGGCGTGACGGTGGTGAACGACGCCTACAACGCCAACCCCGACTCGATGCGCGCCGCGCTGGACCTGCTCGTCCACCTGTCCGGCGACGAATCCGGCGGTGGGCGACGTCGCCGGGCGTACGCGGTCTTGGGGGAAATGGCCGAACTAGGGGACTCGTCCGCGGCGGAACATGCCAGGATCGGGGAGCATGCCGCGCGGAGCGGGATCGCCGGTCTCGTCGTCGTCGGCGCGAACGCCGCGGCGATGGCGGACGGGGCACGGCGGGTGAGGTCATGGACGGGAGAGTGCGTGCAGGTGGATGACGTCGGCGCGGCGGTGACCGCGATCGGCGAGCGGCTCGCGCCGCGCGATGTGGTGCTGGTGAAGGCCTCCCGCGTGGCCGGGCTGGAACGGGTCGCCGCGGCGATCCTCGCGGAGGACGCCCGATGACCAACATCATCCTCGCGGCCGGGGTCGCGTTGATCTTCGTGATGGTCGGCACGCCGGTGTGGATCCGGATCGTGAACCGGCTCGGCTACGGCCAGATGATCCGGGACGAGGGCCCCGAGGCGCACCTCACCAAGCGCGGCACGCCGACGATGGGCGGGACGGTCTTCATCGTCGGCTCGCTCGTCGGCTACGCGGCCGCGCACCTGGTCACCGGGACCGAGCCGACGATCTCCGGCGTCCTGGTCCTGTTCCTGATGACCGGCCTCGGGCTGGTCGGGTTCGTGGACGACTACATCAAGGTGTTCAAGCAGCGCAGTCTCGGCCTGCGCAGCGGCGCCAAGATGATCGGCATCGTCCTGGTCGGGGTGGTGTTCGCGGTCGCGTCCCTCAACTTCCCCAACGGCTACGACATCACCCCCGCCGACCCCCACCTGTCCTTCCTCCGCGACTTCGGCCCCTCGATCGGCCCGTACCTGTTCGTGGTGTGGGCGCTGCTGCTCATCGCCGCGATGTCCAACGGCGTGAACCTGACCGACGGCCTCGACGGCCTCGCGGCGGGCCCCGCCGGAATGGTCCTGGCCGCCTACGTCATCATCGGGAACTGGCAGCTGCGCAACAGCTGCACCGACTTCGCCCTCGCCCCGAACTGCTACAGCGTCCGCGACCCCCTCGACCTCGCGGTGGTCGCCGCGGCCGTGCTCGGCGGCGTGTTCGGGTTCCTGTGGTGGAACGCCCCGCCCGCGAAGATCTTCATGGGCGACACCGGCTCGCTGGCCCTCGGCGGCGTCCTGGTCGGCCTCGCGATCCTCACCCGCACCCAGTTCCTGCTCGCGATCCTGTGCGGGCTGATCGTGATGATCACCCTGTCGGTGATCATCCAGGTGGGCGGGTTCAAGATGACCAAGAAGCGCGTGTTCAAGATGGCCCCGCTCCAGCACCACTTCGAGCTGTCCGGCTGGGCCGAGACCACGATCGTCGTGCGGTTCTGGCTGATGTCCGCGCTGTTCGTCGCGATCGGCATCGGGCTGTTCTACCTGGAATGGATGCCGAAGAAATGAGCGAACGCCGCTGGGACGGCCGGTCGGTGTGCGTCGCCGGGCTGGGCGTGTCCGGCCGCGCGGCCGCCCGCGTGCTCGCCGGGCACGGCGCCCGCGTCACGGCCGTGGACGCCCGCGACGGCGCGGACCAGCACGCCCTCGCCGCCGAGCTGGAGGCCCTCGGCGTCACGGTCCGCCTCGGCGACGGCGAGACCCTGCCGGGCGGCACCGACCTGGTGGTGACCTCGCCGGGCTGGCGGCCGGACGTGCCGCTGCTCGCCGCGGCCGCCGCGGCGGGCATCGAGATCATCGGCGAGGTGGAATTGGCCTGGCGGCTGCGTCCCGCCGAAGGCGCCGCGCCGTGGCTCGCGATCACCGGGACGGACGGCAAGACCACCGTCGTCCGGATGCTGGCGTGCATGCTCACCGCCGCCGGGCACGAGGCCCTCGCCGTCGGGAACGTCGGCACGCCCATCGTGGAGGCGGTGACCAAACCCTACGACGTGCTGGCGGTCGAGCTGTCGAGCTATCAGTTGCACTGGTCCAGTTCGCTGCGGCCGTTCGCGTCCACGGTGCTGAACGTCGCCCCCGACCATCTCGACTGGCACGGCTCCATGGACGCCTACGTCGCCGCCAAGGCCGAGATCTTCGCGCCGGGCTGCGTGGCCGTGTACAACGCCGACGACGCGACGTCCACGGCCCTCGCCGAGCGCGCCGAGGGGGTCGACCGGCGGGCCGGGTTCACGCTCTCGGTGCCGCGTCCCGGTGAACTCGGCGTCGTCGAGGACCTGCTCGTCGACCGGGCCTTCACGGCCTCGGCGAACGAGGCCGCCGAACTCGCGGCGCTCGGCGACGTCCACCCGTTCGCGCCGCACAACGTCGCCAACGCGCTCGCCGCCGCGGGCCTCGCCCGCGCGTACGGGGTGCCGCCGGAGGCGGTCCGCGAGGGGCTGCGCGCGTTCGTCCCCGAACCGCACCGCATCCAGCACGTCGCGGACGTCGGCGGCGTCGCCTACGTCAACGACTCCAAGGCCACCCAGCCGCACGCCGCCGCGGCGTCCCTGGCCGCCTACGAACCCGTCGTGTGGATCGCGGGCGGCCTCCTCAAGGGCCTCGACGTCGACGACCTCGTCCGCTCGTGCGCCCCGCGGCTGCGCGGCGCCGTGCTGATGGGACGCGACCGGCACCGGCTCGCCGAGGCACTCGGGCGACACGCGCCGGATGTCCCCGTCGTCGATGTCCCCGACACCGACACTGGGGCCATGGACCGCGTCGTCAACGAAGCCTCCGCGCTCGCCCGCCCCGGCGACACCGTGCTGCTCGCCCCCGTCGGGGCCTCCTTCGACATGTTCACCGACTATCCGGCGCGCGGCAACGCCTTCATCGCCGCCGTCGAGCGCCTCGCCGCCGGAAACGCCGTCCGGCCGTGACGACCGCGGCCGAGGAGGGAGGCGGCCGGCGTTCGGGACCGCGGGAGCAGGTGGTCGCCGCCGTCGGGCTCCTCGATCGTCCCCTCACGTCGTACTACCTGGTGCTGGGCTGTTCGGTGATGCTGCTCGCGCTGGGCCTGACCATGGTGCTGTCGGCGTCCAGCGTCAAGCAGCTCCAGGCGACCGGGTCGGCGTACACGCTGTTCCAGAAGCAGGCGATGTGGATGGCGATCGGGCTGCCCGGCATGTGGCTGGCGTCCCGGCTGCCGGTGCGGACGTTCCGCGCGCTGGCCTACCCGCTGCTGCTGCTGTCGGTGCTCGCGCTGGCGATGGTGCTGATCCCCGGGCTGGGCCGCAGCGCGGGCGGCGCCACCCGCTGGGTCGACCTCGGGCCGGTGCAGATCCAGCCGTCCGAACTCGCCAAGCTCGCGCTGGTGCTGTGGGGCGCCGACCTGCTGGCCCGCAAGGACCGCCTCGGGCAGCTCACCGAGTGGCGGCCGCTGCTCGTCCCGCTGATGCCCGGCGCGGGCGTGCTGGTCCTGCTGGTCATGCTGGGCAGCGACCTCGGCACCACGCTGGTTCTGCTCACCATCTTCCTGGCGCTGCTGTGGGTCGTCGGGGCGCCCGGACGGCTGTTCGTCGGCATCGCCGGGCTCGTGTGCCTGCTGGTGTCGATCCTCATCGTCGTGGAGCCGTACCGGATGCAGCGGCTCACCGGGTTCCTCGATCCGTCCGGCAACCAGCTCTCCACCAACTACCAGGGCACGCAGGGGTTGTTCGCGGTCGCGTCCGGCGGCCTGTTCGGCACGGGCCTCGGCGAGGGACGCGCCAAGTGGGACTACCTGCCGCACGCCGAGACCGACTTCATCTTCGCGATCGTGGGGGAGGAGTTCGGGCTCGTCGGCACCCTCGTCGTCCTCGGCATGTTCGGGCTCCTCGCCTACGCGGGCCTGCGCATCGCCCGGCGGGTGAACGACCCCTTCACCCGGCTGGCCGCCGCCGGGGCCACGGCGTGGCTTGTCGTGCAGGCCATCGTGAACATGGGCGCCGTCATCGGCGTCCTGCCCATCACCGGGATCCCGTTGCCCCTGGTGTCCTACGGCGGTTCGGCGCTCATCCCGAGCCTGTTCGCGCTCGGGATGCTGCTCGCGTTCGCCAAACGCGAGCCGGGTGCGCGGCAGGCACTCTCCGCGCGGGGCCCCGGACCGGTCGTGAGGGCTCTAAGCTGGCTTGGTCTGGCACGGCGTTGAACCTTCCCCCTTCGAACACGCTGAGGAGTTGTCAACGAGCATGAGGGTTGTCCTGGCCGGCGGCGGCACCGCCGGACACATCGAGCCCGCCCTGGCTCTCGCGGACGCGCTGCGCCGGGGCGATCCCGACGTCGGAATCGTCTGCCTCGGCACGGAGCGGGGGCTGGAGACCCGCCTCGTCCCGCAGCGCGGCTACGAGCTCGCCCTGATCCCGCCGGTGCCGCTGCCGCGCACGCTGACCCCGCAGCTGCTGTCGGTCCCCGGTCGGCTGCGCGGCGCGATCAACGCGGCGGCGGCGGTGCTCGACCAGGCCGGGGCCGACATCCTGGTCGGGTTCGGCGGCTATGTCGCGACCCCCGGCTACCTGGCCGCGCGCAAGCGGAAGGTGCCGATCATCGTCCACGAGGCCAACCCGAAGCCGGGCCTGGCCAACAAGCTCGGCGCCCGCTTCACCGAGCACGTCGCGGTCTCGCACGCCGACTCGCCGCTGCCGAACGCCACGTTCGTCGGCATCCCGCTGCGTCGCGAGATCGCCACGCTCGACCGGCTCGCGATGGGCGACAAGGCCCGCTCGTACTTCGGGCTGCTGCCCGACCTGCCCACCCTGCTGATCTTCGGTGGTTCGCAGGGCGCGCGTTCGCTCAACCAGGCCGCCGTGTCGGCCGCGCCGTACTTCCGGCAGGCGGGCATCCAGGTGCTGCACATCGTCGGGCCCAAGAACACCGAGGAGCCCGAACCGTCGTCCGGCGGCCCGCAGTACGTCACGATCCCCTACTGCGACCGGATGGACCTCGCCTACGCCGCCGCCGACATGGCGATGTGCCGGGCGGGCGCGATGACCTGCGCGGAACTGGCGGCCGTGGGGCTGCCCGCGGTGTACGTGCCGCTGCCGATCGGCAACGGCGAGCAGCGCCTCAACGCCCAGCCGATCGTGGAGGGCGGTGGCGGCCTCCTCGTCGACAACGCCGAGCTGTCCGCCGACTGGATCGCCCGGAACCTGCTGCCGGTGCTGGCCGACCCGGCGCGCGTCGCGCACATGTCGGAGGCCGCCGGGAAGATGGGGCGGCGGGACGCCGACGTCGCGCTCGCGCGGATGGTGCACGACGTGGTCCGCTCCGCGGGCGCCGCCCGATGAGCCTGATCGATCCACGCGATGTCGTGCCCGCCGGAGATCTCGGCCGGGTCCACTTCATCGCGATCGGGGGGGCGGGGATGTCCGGCATCGCCCGCATCATGCTGCGCCGCGGCCTCACCGTGTCCGGCAGCGACGCCCGCGACTCCGAGCTGCTCGCCCAGCTCGGCGACCTCGGCGCCAAGGTCTTCGTCGGGCACGACGCCGCGCACGTCGGCGACGCCGACACGGTGGTGGTGTCCACCGCGATCCGCGACGCCAACCCCGAGCTGGTCGCCGCCCGGGAACGCGGCCTGCGCGTCCTGCACCGCTCCGCCGCGCTCGCGTCGCTGATGGCCGGGCGCCGCGCGGTCGCGGTCGCCGGGACCCACGGCAAGACCACCACGACGTCGATGTTGACGGTCGCGCTCCAGCACGCGGACGCCGACCCGTCCTACTGCATCGGCGGGCAGCTCGTCACCACCGGCCTCGGCGCCGACGAGGGAACCGGCGACGTGTTCGTCGCGGAGGCCGACGAGAGCGACGGCTCGTTCCTGATGTACACGCCGCACGTCGCCGTCGTCACCAACGTCGAGGCCGACCACCTCGACAACTACGGCGGCTTCGACCGGGTGAAGGAGAACTTCGCCAAGTTCGTCGACCGCGTCGAGCCCGGTGGGACGCTCGTGGCGTGCGCCGACGACCCGGTCGCGATGGAGTTGGCCGGACGGGCGCGGGCGCGGGGCCTCACCGTCCGGACGTACGGGGAGGGCGAGGGCGCCGACCTGCGCGTCACCGGATTCACCCCGCGAGGTCTCGGTTCCCGGTTCGAGATCGAGGGGAGCGGCGAGATCACGCTGGGCGTCCCCGGACGGCACAACGCGATCAACGCCGCCGCCGTCGTCGCGGTCACGCGCGCTCTCGGCGTGGACGACGCGCCCGTCCGCGCGGGCCTCGCCGCGTTCGGCGGCGCGATGCGGCGGCTGGAGCGCAAGGGCGAGGCGGGCGGCGTCGAGGTGTTCGACAGCTACGCCCACCATCCGACGGAGTTGACCGCCGACCTGGAGGCCACCCGCGACTACCTCGGCGAGAAGGGCGGGGACGGCCGGATCGTCGCGGTGTTCCAGCCGCACCTGTACAGCCGCACCCGGTTCTTCGCCGCCGAGTTCGGCGCGGCGCTCGGCCTCGCCGACACCGCCGTCGTCCTCGACGTCTACGGCGCGCGTGAGGACCCGGAACCCGGCGTGACGGGCGCGCTGGTCGCCGACGCCGTCCCGGCCGGCACCCGGTCGGTGTACGTGCCCGTCCGGGACGAGGCGCCCGGTGTCGCCGCGTCGCACGCCCGGCCCGGCGACGTCGTCATCACCCTCGGCGCCGGGGACGTGACGGAGCTCGGCCCGCTCGTCCTGGAACGCCTCGCCGGAGCGTGAGCGGGCCGGGTCGGGGTGACACGCCGCCGGCCGGACGGTCGGCGGCGCGCGGGCGGATCGCTGCCAAGCTGAGGTCATGACCGAGACGGGGACGAGCCTGCCCGCGGCGGACGCGGACCCGGCGGACGCGCCGCGCCGCCATCCGAACCGGTGGAAGGCGGTCCTGGTCACCCTGCTCGTGCTGGGCGCGCTCGGCGCCGTGACCTGGGTGCTGCTCGGCTCCCGCCTCCTGGTCGTGCGGCACGTCGAGGTGACGGGCTCCGCGCTGGCGCCCCGCGACCGGATCGTCGCCGCCGCCGGGGTCGACCTCGGCACGCCGATGGCGCGGCTCGCGACCGGGGCGGTCCGGGAACGGGTCGAGCGGCTCAGAGAGGTCGAGTCGGCCGAGGTCGAACGGGACTGGCCGGGCACGGTCCGCATCGTCGTCCGGGAACGGGTGCCCGTGGCCGTGGTGGAACGCGGCGGCCGGTACCACCAGGTCGACCGGAACGGTGTCGTCGTCGCCGACGGGGAGTCGCGACCGGCGGGGCTTCCGACGCTGACGGTCGCGTCGCCCGGACCGTCCGACAAGGCGTCCCTCGCGGCGCTCGCCGTCCTGTCCGGCCTGCCGGAACAGGTGCGCGGGAGGCTGAGCGAGGTCGCGGCGACCGGGCCCGGCGCCGTCACCCTGCACATGAGGGGCGGCCAGATGGTGGTGTGGGGCGCCGACGAACGGGCATACGAGAAGATCCGGCTTCTGGAGGCCCTGTGGCGAACGGCGGAGGGACGAGCCGTCCGTACCGTCGACGTCAGTTCACCCGATGTCCTCAAGACGAAGTGAGCGATCGTTCGGGTCCGGTGCGTGTGTCGCGGCGATTCCGGCCGTGTGATGGGGCACGCTTGAACGGTCGGCCCGAACGGACGGGTCGGCGGACGTTCCGGCGGAACGACCGTTGGACCGACCGGTGGGAGGGCGGATGAGGACGGACGCTCCGGCGACCGGAGTCAGAGGCCCTTCGCCAACCTGGGCAAATCCGTGCCCAGTGCGACACGCCGGGAGGTTAGTTGACCCTGGCCGTAAGGCCGCCCTACTGTCCGTATCAGTCCTCAGGTTGACATAACTGTAAGCCTCAAGTTGAGGGTGAGGGTTCGGGAAACCGGTCTTCCCGGCCGGTCCGCTCGGACTCGGCCCAGAAGTGCACACAGATCAGGTAATACCGCGGCGGCGGGTCGGCAGACCGGTCAGGGCGGTCGGAGAGAGCGGAAAGGCCCCTCGTCGTGGCAGCACCGCAGAACTACCTCGCGGTCATCAAGGTCGTCGGCATCGGCGGCGGCGGCGTCAACGCCGTCAACCGGATGATCGAAGAGGGACTCAAGGGCGTCGAGTTCATCGCGATCAACACGGACGCCCAGGCGCTGCTGATGAGTGACGCCGACGTGAAACTGGACGTGGGCCGCGAGCTCACCCGGGGACTCGGCGCCGGCGCCAACCCCGATGTCGGCCGCAAGGCCGCCGAAGATCACCGTGAGGAGATCGAGGAGGTCCTCAAGGGCGCCGACATGGTGTTCGTCACCGCCGGAGAGGGCGGCGGCACCGGCACCGGCGGGGCGCCCGTCGTCGCCAACATCGCGCGCTCGCTCGGCGCCCTGACGATCGGCGTGGTCACCCGCCCGTTCAGCTTCGAGGGCAAGCGCCGCGCCATGCAGGCCGAGGCGGGCATCGAGACGCTGCGCGACGAGGTCGACACCCTCATCGTCATCCCCAACGACCGGCTGCTGTCCATCTCCGACCGCCAGGTCAGCGTGCTGGACGCGTTCAAGGCCGCCGACCAGGTGCTGCTGTCCGGTGTCCAGGGCATCACCGACCTGATCACCACCCCCGGCCTGATCAACCTGGACTTCGCCGACGTCAAGTCCGTCATGTCGGGCGCCGGCTCGGCGCTGATGGGCATCGGCTCCGCCCGCGGCGACGACCGCTCGGTCGCCGCCGCCGAGATGGCGATCTCCAGCCCGCTGCTGGAGGCCAGCATCGACGGCGCCCACGGCGTGCTGCTGTCCATCTCCGGCGGCTCCGACCTCGGCCTGTTCGAGATCAACGAGGCGGCGCAGCTGGTGTCCAACGCCGCCGCGCCCGACGCCAACATCATCTTCGGCGCGGTCATCGACGACGCGCTCGGCGACGAGGTCCGGGTCACGGTGATCGCGGCCGGGTTCGACGAAGGCCGTCCCGCCCGTCCGGACCCCGAGCCGGAGACCAGGCGGCTGCCTCCGCCGCCGCGCCCCGGCCCGCCGCCGGTGTCCACGCCGTCCACGCCCACCGCCCCGCAGGCCAACCCGATCCCCAGCCGTGTCGGCCGGTCGGACGCCGCGCACCAGGCCGGGCACCAGTCGTCCCCGCAGGGGGCCCAGCGGCCGGGCGCCCAGCAGTCGGTGGCGCAGGCCGCCGCGGCGCCGGCGTCCTCCGCGCCGACCCCGCCGCAGCGACCCGACGGCGACCGGGCGCAGCCGCCCCCGCCGGCCCGGCCGCAGGGGCAGGAGGACCGGTCCGTCGCCGGACGCGACGAGCCCGCGCGGCCGGAGTCCCCGCCGCCCCCGTCGCCGCAGCCGGGCCCGCCGCCCGCCGACCGCGACCCCACCGGCTCCGCGGACACCGGCTCACGCGCGCCCGCGCCCCGCCCGCCGTCCGACCAGACCCCCTCCCGCGTGCACGCGGGGGAGAACGACGGCGGCCCCGCCGCGTCCGGACAGCGCCGCCGTCCCGTCGTGTTCGACGAGGACGACGACCTCGACGTCCCCGACTTCCTGAAGTGATCACCGCCGTCGCCCTGGGCGACGGCGTCGGCGCCGCCTTCACCGGCCGCGCCGGTGGCGTGAGCACCGCCCCCTACGACTCCCTCAACCTCGGCGGCGCGGTCGGCGACGACCCGGCCGCCGTCCACGACAACCGGCGTCGCGCCGCCGCCGCGCTCGGTCTCGACCCCGCCCGCACCGTCTGGATGCGGCAGGTGCACGGCGCCGACGTCGCGTTCGTCGCCTCCCCCGAGTCCCCCGGCGCGGTCGACGCGATCGTCACGACCGTTCCCGGCCTCGCCCTCGGCGTCCTCGTCGCCGACTGCGCGCCCGTCCTGCTCGCCGACCCCGTCGCCGGAATCGTGGGCGCCGCCCACTCCGGCCGCCCCGGCACGGCCGCGGGAGTCGTCCCGGCCCTGCTGAAGTCGATGTGCGAGCGCGGCGCCGCCCCGGCGCGGATGACCGGCGCGGTCGGCCCCGCCGCGTGCGGCCGCTGCTACGAGGTCCCGGCCGACATGCGGGACGAGGTCGCCGCCGTCGTCCCCGCCGCCTACGCGACCACGTCCGCCGGCACGCCCGGCCTCGACATCCGCGCGGGCGTCGTCGAGCAGCTCGCCGAGGGCGGCGTCACCGGCGTCCACGTCGACCCGCGCTGCACCATCGAGGACCCGGGCCTCTTCTCCTACCGGCGTGACGGTCGCACCGGCCGATTCGCCGGGTTCGTCTGGCTCAGGGAGGACGCGTGACCCACGACGATCCGGAGAGGCGCCGCGCCGAGATCGCCGAGGGCGTCGCCGCGGTCCGCGCCCGCGTCGCCGCCGCCTGCGCCGCCGCCGGACGGAACGAGGACGAGATCACGCTGATCGCGGTCACCAAGACCTTCCCCGCGTCCGATGTGCGGCTGCTGGCCGGGCTCGGCCTCACCGAGGTCGGCGAGAACCGCGACCAGGAGGCGCGGCCCAAGGCCGCCGAATGCGCCGACCTCCCGCTGACCTGGCACTTCGTCGGACGCCTCCAGACCAACAAGGCCCGTGCCGTCGCCGGGTACGCCGACGTCGTCCACTCGGTGGACCGGGCAAGGCTGGTGTCCGCGCTGTCGGACGCCGCCGTCCGCGCGGGCCGCACCCTGCGCTGCCTCGTCCAGGTCTCCCTCGACGAGGCGGCGCCCGGCGAAGCGGCAGGGGAACCGGCAGGGGAACAGGGACGCGGCGGCGCCGCCCCGGCCGAGGTGCCGCGGCTCGCCGACGAGATCGCCGGGGCGGGCGGACTGGAACTCGGCGGCGTGATGGCCGTCGCCCCGCTCGGCGCCGACCCACTGCCCGCCTTCACCCGACTCGCCGAGATCGCGGCGGATCTGCGCGGGAACCATCCGGATGCCCGGATCGTCTCTGCGGGTATGAGCGGCGATCTGGAACAGGCCATCGCGTGCGGCGCGACACACCTGCGGGTCGGTACGGCGTTGCTCGGCGGCCGACGGGCAATCGTCAGGTAATGTCCCCCCAGTGGTACCCGCCGCTACGCGGGCCCGCCACGATCAGTCCGACGACGGCGCCGGACGCGCCCGGGGCCGCGACCACAGGACAGGGAGGGACGTATGGCCAGCGCGATGCGCAAGATGGCGGTCTACCTCGGCCTTGTGGAGGACGATCGGTACGACGACAAGTACGGCGACTACGACGAATACGACGCCTACGACGAAGACCTCGACACCGGGCAGGGCCGTCGCCGCGAGGACGAATCCGGCGGTCAGCTTACCCGAGCCGAGGACGCGACGGACAACGAACGCGACCATCACTCCGCGTCGACGATCGAGCGGCGCTCCGTGGCGTTGTACGAGTCCGGTACCACCGACCTTGCTCGCATCACTACGCTGCACCCTAGGACCTACAACGAGGCGCGGACCATCGGGGAGCACTTCAGGGAGGGCACGCCGGTGATCATGAATCTGACCGAGATGGTCGACAGCGACGCCAAGCGTCTGGTCGACTTCGCGGCAGGTCTCGTGTTCGGCCTCCATGGGAGCATCGAGCGTGTTACGAACAAGGTGTTCCTGTTGTCGCCCGCCAACGTGGAGGTGACGGCGGAGGACAAGGCCCGGATGGCCGAGCGAGGGTTCTTCAACCAGAGCTGAGACCCGGAGATGCGCGAGAGTCGGATGCGAGAGTACCCGTGAGTATCGTTGGAACCGTGCTGCAGGTGATCCTGTACTTCTTCCTCCTGTTCCTGATCGGGAGGTTGATCCTGGAGGTCCTGCAGTCGTTCGCCCGGCAGTGGAAGCCGACCGGGGTTGTTCTGGTGATCGCCGAAGCGACGTACACCGTCACCGATCCGCCACTGAAATTCCTGAGGCGCTTCATCCCGCCCATACGACTGGGTAACGTTGCGCTGGACCTCAGCTTCACCGTGCTCATCCTTGTGGTCTGGGTCTTGATCATCTTCGTGCAGAGGCTCTGATCGGATACCGTCCTTTGGGACAGACTCCAAGCGCGCCAAGGAGACGAACATGCCGCTGACACCCGCCGATGTGCGGAACAAGCAGTTCAGTACCACCAGGCTGAGGCCGGGGTACGACGAGGAGGAGGTGGACGCCTTCCTCGACGATGTCGAGGCCGAGCTGGACCGCCTCATCCAGGAGAACGAGGAACTGCGGGCCAAGCTCGCCGAGTGCCTGCGCGGCAAGGTTCCCGCCATGGCCGCCCCCATCGTGGAGCCGAAGCCGGACGTTCAGAAGATCCCCGAGCCTCCCCGCCCCGAGCCGCAGCCGCAGCCCGAGCCGGAGCCCGCCCTCGGCGGCCTCGGCGGCATGGCGCCCGCGCCGACCGGCGAGGACAACATGGACACCGCGGCCCGCGTCCTCGCGCTCGCGCAGCAGACCGCCGACCAGGCGATCGCCGACGCCCGCCGGGAGGCCGACGAGACCCTGGGCCGCGCCCGCCGCGAGGCCGAGGAGATCCTCGGCAAGGCCCGCCGGCAGGCCGACCAGATCGTCAGCGAGGCCCGGTCCCGCGCCGAGGCCCTCGACCGCGACGCGCAGGAGCGGCACCGCCAGGTCATGGGGTCGCTCGTGCAGCAGCGCGAGGAGCTCGAACGCGAGGTCGACAACCTGCGCGCCTTCGAGCGGGAGTACCGCAGCCGCCTGAAGGTGTACCTGGAGGGGCAGCTGCGCGACCTCGAGGCGGGCAGCACCGAGACCGGCGCGTTCGCCGCCGTCCCCGGCGCGGCCCCCGCGCAGTCGCCGGGTTCCCCCCAGACCGGCCCGCAGCCCACACTGCAACACGGCGAGAACCGCAACGGCACCACCGCGGGCGCCCCCGGCACGTTCTCCGCGCCCGAGCACGCCCAGCAGGTGCAGCACTCCGCGACCGGCGCGTTCCACGCGGGCGGCGGCGACAACCCGCCGCACGACCGGCGCTGAGACCGGCGCCGCCGCGAGTGAGGTCTTCCCGATCGCCGCGCCGAGGATGGCACCAGCCGCCATCCCGGCGGCGGGGGAAGTCCGGTCGAGGTCGTCCGGCGATGGAGCCGGATGGTCGGAACGAGTGGGAGTGACCCTGTGATCATCCTGAGTGGACTTCTCGTGGTGGCGGCCATCGGCCTGCTGGTAGCGGGAATCGTCGCCGGCAACGGTGACAACGCCCAGGTGTTCGGCCAGTTCGACGCGCTGTACGTGATCTACCTGTCGATCGCCGTCAGCGTCGTCGCCGCACTGTGCCTGGCCATCGGGGTGTTCCTGCGTCGCAGGGAGCTCTTCGGCCCGGGAGTCGCCGCGGCACCCGCCCGCAAGCGCGGGACGTCCAAGAAGGACAAGCGCGCGAAGCCCGCTCCGCCCGCACCGGGCGTGTACGTTCCGGCCGACACGAAGGTCCCGGCGCCCGGCCCGGCGGACGAGGAGACGACGGTGCCCGCCCCGGCGGTGGACGTCCCCCCGGACGCGCTGGTGTTCGTCGTCCGCGGCCGCAAGCGCTACCACCTCGACACCTGCCGCCAACTCGCCGGACGCGAGACGGAGGAGCTCACCTACGCCGAGGCCAAGGAGGAGGGGTTCAGCCCCTGTACCGCCTGTATGCCCGACACCGCACTGGCGGCGCGCGCCGCGGCGTCGGCACCCGCGTCCACCGACGCGGGCAAGGCGGCGGGGGACGGGACCGCTTCTCCACGGCCCGGCGGTGAGCGCTCCGGCGGCCTCGCGGGTCTCGCCCAGCCGGCGCCCACCGGCCCGAAACCGGAAGGTGGCTGGCCCGCCAAGGGTTCGCCGTCCGGTTCGTTCGACGGCACCGCCGAGATCCCGCGAACGGACAAGCCCGCCGAGCCGAAGCCGGCCGCCCCGCCGCCCTCTCCGGCGGGCCCCACCCTCACCGACATGCCCGCCGCGGGTCTGATCGGCCCGGAGAAGGCCGAAGCCGCCGACACGAAGCCGGACGACGCATCCGCGTCAGAACCCGCGCCTGAACCTGCGAAGTCCCGCGACGCCGGCGCCGAGGACGTCCTCGCCTCGAAGCCCGACGAGCGGGAAGCGGCACCGCCCGCCGCCGAACCCTCAGTCGAGCCCGTCGCGGCGTCCACGAGTGAGCCCGTGACCGCGCCCACCGGCGAGACCGCCGACGACGACCTGCAGGTCCGCATCCTCAGCGGCACCAAGCGGTACCACCGCGTCGACTGCGCCCTCATCGAGGACATCGGCGACGAGGCAGACGACCTGGAGGGCCTGTCCCGCGCCGAGGCCAAGGCCCGAGGCTGCACGCCCTGCCTCGTCTGCCAACCCGACCGCGAACCCGCTCGCTGACCCGCCCGGCCCCGGCCTCGGGGTCAGTGGTCGCGGCGCCGCCCTTCGTCCAGCTCCCGCCGCCGCTCGTGGAGTTCCGCGCGGACCGCCTCGTGCCGTGCCCGGTGCAGCCGGTGCCGGTCGCGGCGCCCGCTCTTCTCGTCGACGGCCTTGCGTTTGACGGACACGCCGCCGAACAGCAGCGTCCCCGTCACCCGGATCACGGGCGCGTCCGGGTCGGTCGTGTCGTCGTCCGGCAGCTCGTTCCCACCGAAGATCGCCGTGTTGGACGCGATGACCCGGACACCCGGCGGCACGGTCATGCTCACGCCGCCGAACACGCAGTTGACGTTGACCGTGACCTCGCCGCCGCTGAGGACCGCCTGCCGGAAGTCCAGGTCGGCGCCGCCGAACACGCAGGTCACGTTGGTGGTCGGCTCGACCAGCCAGCGTCCCTTCCGCTCCACCCCGCTGAAGATCGCCACAAGGTTGGGCGACTGCGCCGGAGGGGGCGACGGCACCGGGTCGTCCGGGCGCCGCTCCACCCCGGGCCGGGGCGCCCCCTCCGGCGGCAGATCGCTGAGGACCGGCGCCAGGTCGGCGTACGTCTTCGCCCTGTACACCGCGTCGATGCGTTCGGCGTGCTCCTCCGGCGTGAGGCGTCCCTCCGCGAGGGCCTCGCGGAGACGGTCGGCGACCTCGTCGCGGTCGGCGTCCGACGCGCGCAGGTGCGCGGCGGACCGCTCCATGGGGACTCCGGACTCGGAAGACTTTTCGGGAAGGTCCACCCATCAATCATTGCAGCGCCGCCCCAGGGGGGCGACCCCCTTACGGGGGTCGCCGAAGGGGCGCCGTCAGATGCCGGCCCTGCGAAGGTGGTAGGTGAGGCCCAGTTCCTCGTCGTGGTTCGCCTGCAGATCGTCCAGCTCGTTCGGACGGCCCTCGTTGACCGCGTGGGCGAGGACCTCCGCCGCCAGTTCGGGGGTGTGGGCGCGCAGGGCCTCGGCGAGGTCGGTACCGGTCGCCTCCCACCACAGGTCGATCCGGTCGGTGACCTCCAGCCCGGCGGCCTTGCGGCCCTCCTGGACCAGGCGGATCGCCTCGCGGACCAGGCCGGCGCGGCGCAGCTCCGGGGTGACGGTCAGGTCGAGCGCGACGGTCTCGCCCGCGGCGCTCTCCACCGCCCAGCCGCTGCGCGGACGCTCGGTGACGATCACGTCGTCGGACGTGAGGGTCACCACGCCGAGACCCGCGGCCTCGACCTTGGCGAAGCCGTCCTCGCGGAGGGCGTGGACGAGCCGCGCCGGGTCGTCGGCCGTGATGGCCTTGGCGACCGCCGGGGTGTCCTTGGCGTAGGACTTGCCGAGCTCCCGGAAGTTCGGCTTCACCTCGTACTCGACGAGGTCGCCGCCGATGGACGACAGCTCCTCGAAGCCGAGGACGTTGAGCTCCTCGGAGATCTGCGCGCGGAGCTGGTCGGGCAGCGTGGACCAGCCCGCGGCGCCGACGAGGGCCCGGCCGAGGGGCTGGCGGGTGCGGACGCCGCTCGTGGCGCGGGCGGAGCGGCCGAGTTCCACCAGGCGCCGGACGAGGGCCATCCGCGTGGTCAGGGTGTCGTCGAGGAGGTCCTCGTCGGCGGACGGCCAGTCGGCGAGGTGCACCGACTCGGGGCCGTCGGCCGGACGGATCACGTCCCACACGTGGTCGGTGATGAACGGCACGATCGGCGCCATCAGCCGGGTGAGGGTCTCCAGGCACTCGTAGAGGGTGGCGAAGGCGGCCGCGCCGTCCGGTGTCCGCGGGCCCTCCCAGAAGCGGCGGCGGGAACGGCGCACGTACCAGTTGGACAGGTCGTCGACGAACCGTGCCAGGCTCCGGCCCGCGCGAGCGGTGTCGAACTCCTCCAGGGCCGCGTCGACCTCGCGGACGGTGCGGTGCAGTTCGGCGAGGGCCCAGCGGTCCAGCAGGGGCCGGTCGGCCGGCGCGGGCGCCTCCGCGAGACGGTCGGGCGTCCAGGCGCGGCCCTGGGCCTCCGCGGCGTTGGCGTACAGGACGAAGAACGACGCGGTGTTCCAGTAGGTGAGGAGCACCTTGCGGACGATCTCCTCCAGGGCGGCGTGCCCGACACGGCGGGACGCCCAGGGCAGGCCCCCGGCGGCCATGAACCAGCGCACCGCGTCGGCGCCGTGCTCGTCCATCAGCGGGATGGGCCGCAGCACGTTCCCGAGGTGCTTGCTCATCTTCCGGCCGTCCTCGGCGAGGATCAGCCCGAGGCAGACGACGTTCTCGTAGGACGACCGGTCGAACACGAGCGTCCCGACGGCCATCAGGGAGTAGAACCAGCCGCGGGTCTGGTCCTGGGCCTCGCAGATGTACTGGGCGGGGTAGGAGTTCTCGAAGACCTCGTTGTCGCGGTGGGGCGCGCCCCACTGCGCGAACGGCATCGAGCCGGAGTCGTACCAGGCGTCGATGACGTCGGGCACGCGCCGCGCCTCCGCCCCGCACGTCTCCGAGCCCGCGTCTCCGACCCGGACAGGGCAGGGGAACGTGACGTCGTCGACGTAGGGGCGGTGGGGGTCGAGCCCGGACATGTCGCGCCCGGCGAGGTCGCCGAGTTCCTTGAGCGAGCCGACGCAGGTGACGTGGTCCTCGTGCTCGGCGCACACCCACAGGGGGAGCGGCGTGCCCCAGTAGCGGCTGCGGGACAGCGACCAGTCGACGTTGTTGCGCAGCCACTCCCCGTACCGGCCGTGCTTCACCGTCTCCGGGTACCAGTTGGTCTTCTCGTTCTCCTCCAGCAGCCGGTCCTTGATCTGCGTGGTGCGGATGTACCAGGCGGGGAGCGCGTAGTAGAGCAGCGCCGTGTGGCAGCGCCAGCAGTGCGGGTAGCTGTGCTCGAAGTGCCCGCCGCGGAACAGCAGCCCGCGTGCGCGCAGGTCGTCGGTGAGCGGTTCGTCGGCGTCCTTGAAGAACTTGTTGCCGACCATGGGCACGTCCCGCAGGAAACGGCCGTCCGGCCCGATGGGGTTGACGATCGGCATCCCGTAGCGCTTGCAGACGGCCATGTCGTCGCCGCCGAACGCGGGGGCCTGGTGGACGAGGCCCGTACCGTCCTCGACGGTCACGTAGTCGCCCAGGACGACATAGTGCGCGTCCGGGATCTCCACCAGGTCGAACGGGCGCCGGTAACCGGTGCGTTCGAGTTCGGTGCCCTGGTAGGTGGCGAGCCGCTCGGCGCCCTCCCCGAGAACCTGGTCGAGGAGCGGCTCGGCCACGACGAGGACCTCGTCGGACCCGGCGGGACGGGCGACGACATAGGTCACGTCGGGGTGGACGGCCACGGCGGTGTTGGACACCAGCGTCCACGGCGTCGTCGTCCAGATGAGCAGCGCCGCGCCCATCTCCGCGAGCGGGCCGGACGTGACGGGCATCCGCACGTACACCGACGGGCTGGACACCGTCTCGTACGCGCCGGGCTGGCCCAGCTCATGGTCGGACAGGCCGGTGCCGCAGCGTGGACAGTACGGCGTGATGCGGTAGTCGCGGAACAGGAGGCCCTTGTCGAACACCTGCTTCAGGGACCACCAGACCGCCTCGACGTACTCGGCGTCCATCGTCCGGTACGCCTGGTCGGTGTTGACCCAGTAGCCCATGCGTTCGGTCATCTCCTCGAACGCGTCCACGTGGCGCAGGACCGATTCGCGGCAGCGGTCGTTGAACTCCGCGACGCCGTACTCCTCGATGTCCTTCTTGCCGGTGAGGCCGAGTTCCTTCTCCACGGCCACCTCGACGGGCAGCCCGTGGCAGTCCCAGCCCGCCTTGCGGGGGACGTGGTAGCCCTTCATGGTCTTGAAGCGCGGGAAGACGTCCTTGAACACGCGGGCCTCGACGTGGTGGACGCCCGGCATCCCGTTCGCGGTCGGCGGGCCCTCGTAGAACACCCAGCGGGGACCGGACGCGGTGCGCTCCAGCGACCGCTCGAAAACCTTGCCCTCCTGCCAGCGGCGCAGCATGTCCCGCTCAAGGGCGGGCAGATCGACCTGCGCGGGCAGCGGCCGAAAACCTCGGCTCACGATGGCGGACCTCCGGAACGACGTGAAAGTGCGTTGACCGGAGGGACGAGGCGCGCGGCCCCGCGGTACCACCCTCCTTGACCGGGCCGGAAAGCACGGTCCGCTTCGTTGGAGTCTCGGCTGCCGGTTCTACTGGGCCCGGAACGAGGTTCCGGACGGTTCCTCCGGCGGCTCCGGGGTGATCGGCCGCCGGGCTCGCCCCCGGGCTCGCACCGTCCCCGGGTCGCTCATGGCTGCGTACGGCGGCAGGTGTCCCCATCAGCGCCTGCCGACATGACTACTGGTCCGACTGTAACGCACGCGGGCCGCGCGCTCTTCCCGAATTCCCGCCGGACATGGGCGCGCCGGGCCGTGTCGTTCCTTTGCGATCTCCTACGCGGACCGGGGGTTTCCGGGCGTTCGGCGACCGGGCATAAGCGGTCGGTAACGCGGCCCAGGTGGTTTGCCGCTCCCGAGGAAGGGGACTTATGCTGCCCGCACTGCCCGTCGAGGCGATCAGCGCGAGAGGGGCCGACATGGCCGGCGCGAAGAGAGGGGCCCTGCCCCTCGAAAAACAGCCCGCCGAGAAACAGCCCGCCGAGAACACGACCCGGGGGACGAAACCGGCCGCGAGCCCGTCCGCGAGACCGGCCAGGCGCGGCCCCGCGAAACCGGCGGTCCCCGGTAAGGCGGGCAAGGGGAAGCCCGGCGGCCGGTCCGCGGCGAAGGCGGCGGAGCTGCCGGTCCGCGAGGGCGAGCACCAGTGGACGCCCGCCGAGCTCGCGGAGGTGCGCGCCGGGCTGCAGGAGCAGATCGAGGCGCTGCGGGCGGAGATCGCCGCGTCCGCGAGCCAGATCGCCGAGGGCGACACCAGCGACGGCGCGGGCGACGACCAGGCCGACGCGGGCGCCAAGACCTACGAGCGCGAGCACGAGCTCGCGCTGGCCTACAATTCACAGGACCTGCTCGCCCAGATCGAGCGGGCCGTCCAGAGAATGGACACCGGCACGTACGGAATCTGCGAGTCGTGCACCCGGCCGATCGGCAAGGCGCGCCTTCAGGTCTTCCCGCGTGCGACCCTGTGTGTGACATGCAAACAACGCGAGGAACGTCGCTGAGCGACTCAACGAACCCAGAGGGCGGGGCCGAGGAATCCGTGGGATCTCCTCGGCCGCGCCGCGTCGGCGTGCTGGTCGCCGTGGCGCTGACCGCGCTGACCGCCGACATCGTGTCCAAGTCCGTCGTGGTGGCGACGCTCAAGGGCGAGGAGCCGATCCGGCTGCTCGGCGGGCTGCTGACGTTGCGCGAGACCCGTAACAGCGGCGCCGCCTTCTCCATCGGCACCGGCTACACGGTCGTCTTCACGCTGATCGCGCTCGGTGTGGTGGTGGCGATCCTGCGCACGGCCCGTAACCTGCGCAGCCTGCCGTGGGCGATCTGCCTGGGCCTGCTGCTCGGCGGCGCGTGCGGCAACCTCACCGACCGGATGCTGCGGGAACCGGCGCCGCTGAAGGGCCATGTCGTCGACTGGATCCAGGTGCCGCAGTTCCCGGTGTTCAACCTGGCCGACTCGGCGATCGTCTGCGGCGGCGTCCTCGCCGTCCTGCTGGCGGCCCGCGGCCTCCAGGTCGACGGGACGCGCCTTGACGCGAAGGACGACGACGCCGGGGAACCGGCTCCCCGATCCGAACCCGAGGCCGAACCCGAGACGGGTCCCGAAGCCAGGTCCGCACCGGAACCCGAGCCCGAGGAGAGGTCGTGATGGGCGAGGTCCGGAGCCTTCCCGTCCCGGACGGGCTTGAGGGGGAGCGCGTCGACGCGGCACTGGCGCGCCTGTTCGGGCTGTCCCGGGGCAGCGCCGCCGACATCATCGCCGCGGGCGACGTCCTGCTGGACGGGGCGGAGGTGGTCACCAAGTCGGAGCGGCTGCACGCGGGCGCCTGGCTGGAGGTGACGCTTCCCCCGCCGCCCGCGCCCCCCGCGCCGGTCGCCGAACCGGTCCCCGGGATGGGCGTGCTGTACGAGGACTCCGACATCGTCGTGGTGAACAAGCCGGTCGGCGTCGCGGCCCACCCCACGACCGGCTGGACGGGCCCGACCGTCCTCGGCGGGCTGCTCGGGGCCGGGCACACGATCGCGACCGGGGGAGCGGCGGAACGGCAGGGCATCGTGCACCGGCTGGACGCCAACACCACCGGCGCGATGGTGGTGGCGAAGAGCGAGGTCGCCTACTCGGGGCTGAAGCGGGCGTTCAAGGAACGCCGCGTCGACAAGCGCTACCAGGCGCTCGTGCAGGGGCATCCCGACCCGTTCCGCGGGACGGTCGACGCGCCCATCGACCGGCATCCGTCCGGCGACGGGCGGTTCGCGGTCGTGGCGGGCGGCAGACCGTCGGTCACGCACTACGACACCGTCGAGGCGTTCCGGGCGGCGACGCTCCTCGACATCGACCTGGAGACGGGCCGCACCCACCAGATCAGGGTGCACATGTCCGCGATCCGGCATCCGTGCGTCGGTGATCTGGCCTACGGCGCCGACCCGACGCTGTCGGCGCGTCTCGGGATGCGGCGGCAGTGGCTGCACGCCGCGCGTCTCGGCTTCGAGCACCCGGCGAACGGCGAGTGGGTGGAGTTCGAGAGCCCGTACCCGGACGACCTCGCCCACGCCTTGGAGATCGTCCAGGCGGAGTCCTGACCGGGGCCGCGGGCGGTCAGAGGCCGAGCAGGCGCAGCCCGGCGGCGACGCCCGCCGCGACGACCAGCACGACCAGGAACGGGGCGCGCAGCGCGAGCGCGACGGCGGCCGTGCCGAGGCCCGCCAGGCGGGCCGCGTCGAACTCCAGGTTCCTGCCGTCCGCGAGCGCCTGGACGGCGATCAGCGCGGTCAGCAGCGCCACCGGGACGAGTTCGGTGAACCGCCGCACCCGGGGATCGTCCAGGACGCGCCGCGGGGTGACCAGCCCGCCGAGCTTCAACGCGTAGCAGCCGAGCCCGGTGGCGATCACCGCGATCCAGGTGCTCATGACCTCTCCGTCCGGGTGATCAGGGCGGGCAGCGCCGCGACGGCGGCCAGCATGACGGGCACGCCGGGCGGCAGCAGCGGCGTCGCCGCGATCGCGATCACGGCCGCCGCGACCGCGACCCGCACCTGGCTCGCCCCGGACGTCAGCCGCGGCCACACCAGCCCGAGGAACGCGGCGGGGCCGAGGACGTCCAGGCCGACGACGTCGGGGTCGCCGAGGCGGGCCGCGCCCGCCGCGCCGAGCAGCGTGGTGGCGTTCCAGGCCAGGTAGAGGCTCACCGCCGTGGCGTAGAACCCGGTGCGGGCCGCCGCGCGCCCGCGCTGCGCGGTCGCCACGGCCGTGGTCTCGTCGATGACGACGTGCGCGGTGAGGAGCCGCCGCCAGCCGCGGACGCCCAGCGTGTCGGCCAGCCGCATCCCGTAGAGGGCGTTGCGTCCGCCGAGCAGCACCGCGCCGAGCGACCCGGCGACGAGCCCGCCGCCGCCTCCGACCACCCCGGCCAGCGCGAACTGGGACGCGCCGGTGAACGCCAGCAGGCTCAGCACGCACGCCTGCGCGACGGTGAGGCCCGCGGTGACCGCCGCCGCGCCGAACGCGAGCCCGGACACGCCCACGGCGATCCCGACTCCCACCCCGTCCCGCACGGCGGCCCTGCGCGCGCCGCCGTCGGGCGCGTCGACCTCCTCGTCCTCGATGACGCTCATGCGCCCGACGGTAGGGCGGCGGCCGTTCCGCAATCTTGAACGTTCTTGCACCGGACCGGCGTGGTCAGCGTGGTCGCCGGGCGTCGGCGGCGTCGAGACCGGTCTCGATGACCGCGGTCATGATCCGGGCGAGGCGCTCGGGGCCGAGGGACGGGGCGCGCACGGCCATCGCCTCGACGATCTGCCGTTCGCGGGCGGGGTCGCGCCCCGCGAAGCCACCGACCGGCTTGAGCCGCTGCACGACGGCCGCGACCGCGGCGCGGCGCTCCAGCAGGGCGGCGAGCGCGGCGTCGAGGCCGTCGATCGCGGTCCGCGCCTCGCCGAGCGTGGTGATGGTCTCGGCGGACGGCAACGGGACGCGCAGCTCACCGGGTTCGCCGGAACGGCCGCAGGCCGGACAGGACGCGGCGGGCTCGGCGGAGTCGATGACCTGGTCGTGCATGGCGGTTCCCTCTCGTGCGGCGGCCGGCCGCGCAGGGGAGTCCGTGCCCGGGGCCGCTCCGATCAACAGAAAAGGCAGAACCCGAGAAGGGCTCTGCCTGGCCGGCTCCGGGTCGTCGCGTCAGGTCGCGGCGTCGGCGGGCTCATCCGGAGCCGGCCGCGTAAACCTGAAATGGCGACGTTCCACGGACCCGATCGTATGTCGGGACGCCGGGTGCCAGTCAAACCGTGGACGGATCATCTCGCAGATTGAGACATTCCCGATAGTATGTCCCGTCATGGGGGACGAGGTCGCGCACTATTTCCGGCATCCGGCACTGCCGGAGGTCGATCTCCTGCGGGCCCGTTACGTCACCCACCGGTTCGCCCGCCACACCCATGACGGGTACGTGTTCGGCGTCATCGACGCGGGCGTGGAGGAGTTCGAGCACCCCGGCGGCGTGCAGCGCGCCGGACCCGGATCGGTCGTCGTGGTCAATCCCGGCGTCGTCCACGGCGGCCACGCGGGCGTGGAGGAGGGCTGGGCCTACCGGGTGATCTACCCGCCGGTCGACGTCGTCGCGGACGTGGCCGCCGACCTGGCCGCGGACCGGATCGCGCGGACCGGCACGCCCGTGTTCCCGGCCCCCGTCCTCGACGACCCGGCCGTCGCCGGTCTGCTGCGGGCCGTCCACCGGGCCGGGGAGAAGGGCGACGCGCTGGCGGCGTCCACCCTGTTGCGGACGACTCTGGCGCGGCTGCTCACCCGGCACGCCCACGGACTCCGGGTCAGGGGCGGGCCCGTCGGCATGCCGCGCGCCGTCCGCGAGGCCCGCGACATCCTGCACGCGAACCTCCTTGACCCGCCGTCGCTGGAGCGGCTGGCCGAGGCCGTCGGCACCCGCCCGTTCCCGCTGTTGCGGGCGTTCCGCGACACGGTCGGCCTGCCGCCGCACGCCTACCTCAACCAGGTGCGCGTGCGGGAGGCGCGCGTCCTGCTGGACGGCGGCCTGCGGCCCGCCGAGGTCGCGGCCCGCACCGGGTTCGCCGACCAGGCCCATCTGACCCGGCACTTCAAGCGCACCCTCGGTGTGCCTCCGGGCGCCTACCGTAGTGCCCGGACGTTTGGGCGCGTCGGGGCGCGTGGGACGGAAGAAGCGAGTTAGGCTCTCATGCACCGCGTCGTCCCGGCCCCCGCCGGGCCGGCGATCTTCCCCCGGGACCGAGTTCTCGACACGTACCGCTTAGGTACGTGGGCGGTCGCATGCGACGAGCAGGAGGCGCAGCAGGCATGGCCGACTCTTTCGTTCATCTGCACGTTCATACCGAGTACTCCATGCTCGACGGAGCCGCCCGGTTGAAGCAGATGTTCGACGAGGTCGGGCGGCAGAAGATGCCCGCGATCGCCATGACCGACCACGGCAACATGCACGGCGCCTACGACTTCCACAAGCAGGCGACGGCGGCCGGGGTCACCCCGATCATCGGGATCGAGGCGTACATGGCGCCCGAGTCCCGGTTCCACAAGAAGAAGGTCCAGTGGGGCGAGCCGAGCCAGAAGCGCGACGACGTCTCCGGCGGCGGCCTCATCAACCACATGACGCTGTGGGCGCGGAACAAGGCGGGCCTGCACAACCTGTTCAAGCTGTCCAGCCGCGCCTACACCGAGGGCTTCGTCTTCAAGTACGCCCGCATGGACGAGGAACTCCTCGCCGAGCACGCCGACGGGATCATGGCCACGACCGGCTGCCCGTCCGGCAAGGTCCAGACCCGGCTGCGGCTCGGCCAGTTCGACGAGGCGCTCAAGGCCGCCGCGACGTTCCAGGACATCCTCGGCAAGGAGAACTACTTCCTGGAGCTGATGGACCACGGGCTGGAGATCGAGCGCCGCGTCCGTGACGGCCTCATCGAGATCAGCAAGAGGCTGAACATCCCGCCGGTCGTCACCAACGACTCCCACTACACGCACGAGTCGGAGGCCACCGCGCACGACGCGCTCCTGTGCGTGCAGGTCGGCAAGCAGCTCGCCGACCCCGACCGGTTCCGGTTCGACGGCTCCGGCTACTACCTGAAGACGGCCGAGGAGATGCGCGCCATCGACTCGTCCGACATCTGGGCCGAGGGCTGCCGCAACACCCTCCTCATCGCCGAGCGGGTCGAGCCCGAGGGGATGTTCGAGTACAAGGACCTCAGCCCCCGCTTCCCCGTCCCGGAGGGGGAGACGGAGGAGTCCTGGTTCCGCAAGGAGGTCTGGAAGGGCCTGGAGCGCCGCTTCCCGGACGGGCTGCCCGACGGGTACAAGGAGCAGGCCGAGTACGAGATGGGCGTCATCCTCGGCAAGGGGTACCCGTCCTACTTCCTCGTCGTCGCCGACTTCATCATGTGGGCCAAGGAGAACGGCATCCTCGTCGGCCCCGGCCGCGGCAGCGCCGCCGGATCGCTGATCGCCTACGCGATGGGCATCACCGACCTCGACCCGATCCCGCACGGGCTGATCTTCGAGCGGTTCCTGAACCCCGAGCGCGCGTCGATGCCCGACATCGACATCGACTTCCCTGAAGATCGGCGCGCCGAGGTCATCAAGTACACGACGGAGAAGTGGGGCGCCGACAAGGTCTCGTTCATCGCCACGTTCGGCACCATCAAGGCGAAGGCCGCCATCAAGGACGCGGGCCGCGTCCTCGGCTTCCCGTACGCGCTCGGCGACCGCATCTCCAAGGCGTTCCCGCCCGCCGTCATGGGCAAGGACATCCCGCTGTCGGGCATCTTCGACGACAAGCACCCCCGCCACGGCGAGGCGGGGGAGTTGCGCAAGCTGTACGAGGAAGAGACCGACGTCAAGCAGATCATGGACCTGGCGCAGGGCCTGGAGGGCCTGATCCGCCAGACCGGCGTGCACGCCGCCGGGGTGATCATGTCCGGTGAGACGATCACCGACCACATTCCGATCATGCGCCGGGACGCCGACGGCGCGATCATCACGCAGTTCGACTATCCGACCTGCGAGTCGCTCGGCCTGCTGAAGATGGACTTCCTGGGCCTGCGGAATCTGACGATCATCGACGACGCGCTGCGCGGCATCAAGAAGAACAAGGGCACCGACGTCGACCTGCTCGCCCTTCCGCTGGACGACCAGCCCACCTACGACCTGCTCGCCCGCGGCGACACCCTCGGCGTGTTCCAGTTCGACGGCGGCCCGATGCGCTCGCTGCTCCGGCTGATGAAGCCGGACAACTTCGAGGACATCTCCGCCGTCGGCGCCCTGTACCGGCCCGGCCCGATGGGCGCCAACTCCCACACCAACTACGCGCTCCGCAAGAACGGCCAGCAGGAGATCACCCCGATCCATCCGGAGCTGGAGGAGCCGCTCAAGGAGATCCTCGACACCACCTACGGCCTGATCGTCTATCAGGAGCAGGTGATGGCGATCGCGCAGAAGGTGGCGGGCTACACGCTCGGCAAAGCGGATCTTCTCCGCCGCGTCATGGGCAAGAAGAAGAAGGCCGAGCTGGACGCCCAGTTCGTCGGCTTCGAGCAGGGGATGCTCGACAACGGCTTCTCCAAGGAGGCCGTCAAGACGCTGTGGGACATCCTCGTCCCGTTCTCCGACTACGCCTTCAACAAGGCGCACTCCGCCGCGTACGGCCTGGTGTCCTACTGGACGGCCTACCTGAAGGCGAACTACCCGGCCGAGTACATGGCGGGGCTGCTCACGTCCGTCGGCGACGACAAGGACAAGAGCGCCCTCTACCTGTCGGAGTGCCGCCGGATGGGCCTGAAGGTCCTGCCGCCGGACGTCAACACCTCCGAGGCCGACTTCACCCCGCTGGGCGACACCGAGATCCGGTTCGGGCTGTCGGCGGTCCGCAACGTCGGCGCGAACGTCGTGGACGGCATCGTCGCCGCCCGTAAGGAGAAGGGCGCCTACACCGACTTCAACGACTTCCTCAACAAGGTCCCGCCGATCGTGTGCAACAAGCGGGTCGTGGAGTCGCTCATCAAGGCCGGCGCGTTCGACGAGCTCGGCCACCAGCGCAAGGCGCTGCTGATGGTGCACGAGCAGGCCATCGACTCGGTCATCGACATCAAGCGCAAGGAGGCCGTCGGCCAGGACTCCCTCTTCGGCGCGCTGGAGGACGACGGCGCGGACGACGCGTTCGCCGTCGCCATCCCCGAGGGCGAGGAGTGGGACAAGACCACCCTGCTCGCCTTCGAGCGCGAGATGCTCGGCCTGTACGTCTCCGACCATCCGCTCCTCGGCGTGGAGCACATCCTGGAACGCGAGGCCGACTCCACGATCGCGGTCCTGAACGAGGGGGAGCGCCCCGACGGCCAGGTCGTGGTGCTCGCCGGGCTCTTGTCGGGCCTCCAGCGGAAGGTGACGAAGCAGGGCAACTCGTGGGCCATGTTCCAGCTGGAGGACCTCGGCGGCTCCATCGAGGTGATGTGCTTCCCGTCGTCCTACCAGCTGTGCTCCACGCTCCTCGCGGAGGACGCGATCCTCGTCGTCAAGGGCCGCCTGGACCGCCGCGAGGACGTCGCGAAGATCATCGCGATGGAGGTCACCCAGCCCGACCTGACCATCACCGACGCGACGGGGCCGTTCTCGGTCACGATGCCCCTCGGCCGGTGCACCCCGCCGACGGTGTCCCGGCTCAAGGAGGTCCTGATCACCCACCCGGGCTCCGCCGAGGTGCACCTGCACGTCCAGAACGGGCCCCGCACGACCGTCGTCCGCCTGGACGACAGGCTCCGCGTGGCCCCCTCACCCGCCCTGATGGGCGACCTGAAGCAGCTCCTCGGCCCTTCCTGCCTGGGCTGACCCGAACGCCGAACCGCCAGGTCGGCCGATCAGGCGGGCCGGCCCCCGATCAGGGGGTCAGAGCGGCGGCGCTCAGTTCGGACCGCCAGTCGACGAAGCGGCCGAGACCGTCGAAGCGGGCGCGGGCGGTGGCGCCGCCGGGGAGGAACGCCTCGGTCAGCAGGTCGGTCTGCCGGTACGGGACGCGGTGGTGGGACAGGAACCCGGCGAGGGTGAGGCGCGGCTCGTGCGGGAACAGGCTCGTCGCGTTCGCCAGGAGGCGGGGGAGGGGGACGGGGTCCCACCGGGCGGCCGGGGCCTGCGGGTCGTCCACATGCAGGTAGGCGGAGCCGCCGTCGTATCCGGCGCCGATGTACCCGCCGCCGCCGAGGACGCCGCCCGCGGCCATCGCGATCAGCTCCCCGCCGTGCCCGGCGGGACCGTCGTACCAGGACAGGTCGACCTCGGGGGTGGTGAACTCGGGGATGCCGAGACGTTCGCCGACCGTCCGGACGGCGAGGGTGGCGCCGGCGGCGGGGTGCGCGGCGCCGAACTGCGGGTTGGCCCAGCCCCACAGCCACGTGCGCTCGCGGGCGGCGTAGCTGCCGAGCAGCGAGACCCTGACCGTGACGCCGCCGCTGGAGTAGGTGCGGGCGGTCAGATCGGCACTCCAGTCCTCGCGCGGCAGGAACTCGGCGAGCGTCTCCTGCTGCTGCAGGACGACGGCCGCCAGCGCGGCGCCGAGGCGTTCGAACGCGGGGCTGAATCCGGACATGTCGGGCACATTATCCCAGGGGTCGAGCCGCTCGTGGGGCGTATCGGACAGGCTAGGCTTTCGCTGTCAGAGGACGTGCAACGAGGAGCGTACGAGGTGCGGGAACCCACCGGCAGGCTCTCGGCGGCGAGGTTCTTGATCGTTTGGGTGGGGTCGGCCGTCATCATCGCGCTGACGGGCCCGCTCGTGGGGGTTCTGTGGGCGAAGTCCATCCCCGAGGTCATGTACGTCATAGTCCAAGGTGAGCCTTTGCTGGCCGATCCGGAAGGTCAGGGGCCCATCGGCATCGACGCGCGGTTCGCTGTGATCGCGCTGGTCGCCGGGCTGCTGTCCGGGGTGGCCGCCTACCTGGCGGGCGGGCGCGGCAACGACATGGCGCTGCTGCTGGGGCTGACCGTGGGCGGCGGGGCCGCCGCGGTCCTCGCCTGGAAGACCGGCCACATGATCGGGCTCGGGGAGTTCCAGGACGCGGTCCGGACGGCCCGTGACGGCTCCCGGGTGACCGGGGTCGCCGACCTGCGCGCCAAGGGCGTCCTCGTCTTCTGGGCGCTGCCCGCGGTCGCCGTGTACGGGCTGCTGGAGCTGTTCGTCCGGCGGCTACCCGCGGCCGATCGCGGCGAGCCGGGCGCCGGTGAGGCGGACGAGGTCGGCGGGGACGAGCTCGATCTGGAGTCCGCGCCTGCCGGCCGAGACGTAGACGGTCGCGAGCCCTGACACCGACGCGTCGATCACGGTCGGCAGCCGCCTGCGCTGCCCGAGCGGGCTGATCCCGCCGACGACGTACCCGGTGGCGCGCTCGGCGTCGCGCGGCTCGGCCATCCGCGCCCGCTTGCCGCCCGTCGCCGCGGCGAGGGCCTTCAAATCCAGGCTGGACGACACCGGGACGACGCCGACGGTGAGCCGCCCGTCGACCTCGGCGAGCAGCGTCTTGAAGAGCCGGTCGTGCGGGACGCCGAGCGCGTCGGCGGCCGCCTTCCCGTACGACTCGGCGTCCGGGTCGGGCTCGTAGGCGTGCAGCGTGAACTCGATCTTCGCCTTGGCGGCGGCGAGGGTCGCCGGTGTGCCGCCCTTACGGGTGCCGCTCATGGCAGCAGTCTGCCGTGCCCGGTCAGTTGGGGTTGAACGACCCGTCCAGGAACTGCCCCGCCGGGATCATGGGCAGGACGTCCAGGATGCGGTTCTCCCTGGCCAGCAGGTCGCCCTCGCACTCCAGCCGCAGCGCCGCGTCCTCGCACTCCAGCAGCCGCTGCTTCTCGTGCCCGTCCAGGACGAGCGACGCGGCGATCACGTAGGACAGCGCGACCGGGTCGTCCGGCGGCTCGCCCTTCTCGAACGAACCGGCGCCCGCGGTGGCCAGCCGCCGCCGGTACAGCCGGAACAGCCGCCGCACGCGCAGCGCCGCGGGCTCCGGGTCGGGGCCCGGCTCCTCCGGAAGGTATTCCACCTCGCCCTGTAGGTATGGCCGTGAGCGGTCCAGCTCCTTCAGCCGGAAGCGCCGGGCGCCGACGGTCACCACGTCGTACCGGCCGTCCGGATGCCGCCTCGCGTCCCGCAGTTCGGCGACGCAACCGATCTCGGCGAGGCGGTGCGCGGAGCCCTCGCCGACCTCGTGGCCGAGTTCGATGCCGACGACGCCGAAGCCGCGCGGCTCGGGGCGTTCCAGCAGGTCGCCGATCATGCTGAGATAGCGGTCCTCGAACAGGTGCAGCGGCAGCATCAGGCCGGGAAACAGCACGGTGCCCAGCGGAAACAGGGCGAGCCGCTCTGTCACTGTCTCTCCCACGTCGTGGGCGCCGCCGGGAAGCGCCTTTCCGCGACAGCCTACGTCCTCTCCGATGATCTTGGTAAGGCGTGATTTTTCACAGTGTGAAGCGGAAGTCATCGCGCGGTAGCGTCGGCGCATGAGGATGCTGGTCGTGGACGCCTTCGCCGACCGTCCCTTCACCGGGAATCCCGCCGGCGTGTGCCTGCTCACGGACGCCGCCGAGCCCGCCTGGATGCAGCGGGTCGCCGCCGAGATGAACCACTCGGAGACCGCGTTCGTCCGTCCCGTCGACCCGGGCGAGGGCGCGGACTTCGAGCTGCGCTGGTTCACGCCAAGGGTGGAGGTCGCGCTGTGCGGCCACGCCACCCTGGCCTCCGCGCACGCCCTCTACGAGACCGGCGTCGCGCGGCCCCGCCGCCCGGTCCGGTTCCGGACGCTCCACAGCGGCGTCCTCACCGTCACCCGGGACGAGACCGGCAGGCTGTCGATGGACTTCCCGGCCTGCCCGCCCGAGCCCGTCGAGCCCCCCGAGGGCCTCGCGGCCGCGCTCGGCGTCCGCGTGGACGGCGTCGGCCGCAACGTCCAGAACGACCTGATCGTCGACGTCGCGGACGAGACGGTCGTCCGCGACCTGGCCCCCGACGTCCGGGCGCTCGCCGAGATCGACGCCCGCGGCGTGGCGGTCACCGCGGCGGCCGACCCGGGGCGGGGGTACGACTTCGTGTCCCGGTTCTTCGCGCCCCGCGTCCTGCCCGGCGACGCGGAGGACCCGGTCACGGGCTCGGCCCACTGCGCCCTCGGCCCGCACTGGGCGCCGCGCCTCGGCCGCGACGCCCTCACCGGCCACCAGGCGTCGGCGCGCGGCGGACACGTCCACCTCGTGCTACGCGGCGACCGCGTCGTCCTGAGCGGGACGGCCGTCACGGTTCTGGACGGTGCCCTACGAACCTGAGAGCCCTACGAACCTGAGCCCTACGAACCTGACCCACGGGTGGGACTCCGTAGACTGGACGGGTGATTTCCCGTATTGACCTGCGCGGCTCGCTGCCCGGCGACCTGCGCTCCGTGCTGCCCCGCGCCGAACTCGACGTCGAGGCCGCCCTTGAGAAGGTGCGGCCCATCTGCGAGGACGTGCGCCATCGCGGCTCGGTCGCCGTGCGGGAGCACACCAAGGCCTTCGACGGGGTCGAACTGGAGACCCTCCGCGTTCCGGTCGCCGAACTCGACCGGGCCCTCGCGGGCCTCGACCCGGCCGTCCGGGACGCGTTGGAGGAGTGCGTTCGCCGCGCCCGCGCCGTCCACCGCGCGCAGCGCCGCACCGACGTCACGACGCAGGTCGTGCCCGGGGGAACCGTCACCGAACGGTGGATCCCGGTCGGGCGCGTCGGCCTGTACGTGCCGGGCGGACGGGCCGTGTACCCGTCGAGCGTCGTGATGAACGTCGTCCCGGCGCAGGAGGCGGGCGTCGGATCGCTCGCCGTCACCTCGCCCCCGCAGCGCGAGCACGGCGGGCTGCCGCACCCGACGATCCTGGCGGCGTGCGCGCTGCTCGGCGTGGACGAGGTGTACGCGGCCGGCGGCGCGCAGGCGATCGCGATGTTCGCCCACGGCACCGAGGAATGCCCCCGCGCCGACCTCGTCACCGGGCCCGGCAACGTGTACGTCGCCGCCGCGAAGCGGCTGCTGAAGGGCGTGATCGGCATCGACGCCGAGGCGGGGCCGACCGAGATCGCGGTGCTCGCCGACGCGACGGCGAGCCCGGTGGACGTCGCCGCCGACCTGATCAGCCAGGCCGAGCACGACACGCTCGCCGCGGCCGTCCTCGTCACCGACTCGGTGCGCCTGGCCGACGAGGTGGAGACCGAGCTGAAGGCGCAGGTCGCCCGGACCAGGCACCATGAGCGGATCACCGAGGCGCTCGCCGGGCGGCAGTCCGGCATCGTGCTCGTCGACGACGTCGAGGCCGGGTTGAAGGTCGTGGACGCCTACGCCGCCGAGCACCTGGAGATCCAGACCGCGGACGCCGCCGCCGTCGCCGCCCGGGTCCGCAACGCCGGGGCGATCTTCGTGGGGCGGCACGCGCCGGTGTCGCTCGGCGACTACCTGGCCGGGTCGAACCACGTCCTGCCGACCGGCGGGTGCGCCTGCCACTCGTCGGGCCTGTCGGTCCAGTCGTTCCTGCGCGGCGTGCACGTCGTCGAGTACGACCGGGACGCGCTCGCCGAGGCGACCGCCCGCGTGGTCGCGCTCGCCGAGGCCGAGGACCTGCCCGCCCACGGCGCCGCCCTGAAGGCGCGCTTCGACTGGGAGGTCCCGTCGTGACCTCGCTCGACGATCTGCCGCTGCGGGACGACCTGCGCGGCCGGGAGCCCTACGGCGCGCCGCAGCTGGACGTCCCGTACGCGCTGAACACCAACGAGAACCCGTACCCGCCGTCCGAGCGGCTCGTGAAGGCCCTCGGCGAGGCCGTCATGGACGTCGCCGGAACCCTGAACCGCTACCCCGACCGGGACGCCGTCGCGCTCCGCGAGGACCTCGCCGCGTTCCTCAACGGCGACACCCCGGGCGCGGACCTCACCTCCGCGCGGGTCTGGGCCGCGAACGGCTCCAACGAGGTCCTCCAGCAGATCCTGCTGGCCTTCGGCGGGGCGGGCCACGCCGCGCTCGGCTTCGAACCGTCCTACTCGATGCACCCGATCATCACCGGGGTGTCGGGGACGCGGTGGATCGACGCCCACCGCGACGAGGACTTCGGCCTCGACCCCGGCCGCGCCGTCGCCGCCGTCGAGGAGCACCGTCCCGACATCGTGTTCCTCACCTCGCCGAACAACCCGACCGGCACCGCGCTTCCGCTGGAGGCGATCGAGGCGGTCCTGCGGGTCGCGCCGGGCATGGTCGTCGTCGACGAGGCGTACGCGGAGTTCCGCCGCACGGAGACGCCGTCGGCGTTGACGCTGCTCGACGCGCATCCCCGGCTGATCGTCACCCGGACGATGTCCAAGGCGTTCGCGATGGCGGGAACCCGGCTCGGGTACCTGGCCGCCGCCCCCGCCGTCGTCGACGCGCTGCTGCTCGTCCGGCTGCCGTACCACCTGTCGGCCGTCACCCAGGCGGTGGCCCGCACGGCCCTCGCGCACGGCGAGGAACTGCTCGGCGGCGTCGAGGCGCTGCGCCGCGAACGCGACGACCTGGTCGCGTGGCTGCGCGCGGAGGGTCTTCGGGTCGCCGACTCCGACGCCAACTTCGTCCTGTTCGGAACGTTCGACGACCGCCGGAAGGTCTGGGAGGCGCTCCTCGACCGCGGGGTCCTGATCCGGGAGGTGGGGCCGCCCGCCTGGCTGCGGGTCAGCGTCGGCACCCCCGAGGAGATGGCCGCGTTCCGCGCGGCCCTGACAGAAGCACTGAAGGAGAGCCTGTGACGCGCAAGGGACGAGTCGAGCGCGGGACGGGGGAGACCCAGGTCCTCGTCGAGATCGACCTGGACGGGACCGGGCGGGTCGACGTCGCGACCGGCGTGGGGTTCTTCGACCACATGCTGGCCCAGCTCGGCAAGCACGGGTCGTTCGACCTGACCGTCAAGACCACCGGCGACCTGCACATCGACAGCCACCACACGATCGAGGACACCGCGATCGCGCTCGGCCAGGCGTTCCGGGAGGCCCTCGGCGACAAGGTCGGCATCCGCCGTTTCGCCGACGCGTCGGTCCCGCTGGACGAGGCGCTCGCGCAGGTCACCGTGGACGTGTCAGGGCGCCCCTACCTGGTGCACACCGAGCCCGCCGGCATGGCCCCGATGATCGGACCCGAGTACGACACCACGATGACGCGGCACGTGTTCGAGTCGTTCGTGTCGAACGCCCGGGTGGCGCTGCACGTCCACGTCCCGTACGGGCGCAACGCGCACCACATCGTCGAGGCCCAGTTCAAGGCCCTGGCCCGCGCGCTGCGCGACGCGGTGGCGTTCGATCCGAAGGTGCACGGCATCCCGTCCACCAAGGGGGCCCTGTAGCCGTGGACATCGGCGGCCTGCACTTCACCTACGGCACCGTCGCGGTCTTCGCGGTGGCGGTGTTCCTGCTGGCGGGCGTGTACAGCTTCGTCAAACAGGGTCTCAAGATCGCCGCGTTGATCGTGCTCGTTCTCGCCGCGCTCGTCTTCACCGGGGGCGTGATGTGGCTGTGAACGTCGTCGTCCTGGACTACGGCTCCGGGAACCTGCGCTCGGCGGAACGCGCCGTCGCCCGCGCGGGCGCGGACGTGACCGTCACCGCCGACTGGGACGCCGCGCTCGCCGCGGACGGCCTGGTCGTGCCCGGTGTCGGCGCGTTCGCGGCGTGCATGGCGGGGCTGCGCTCGGTCCGCGGCGACCAGATCATCGGCCGCCGTCTCGCCGGTGGACGGCCCGTCCTCGGCATCTGCGTCGGCATGCAGATCCTGTTCTCCAAGGGCATCGAGCACGGTGTCACCACGGAGGGCTGCGGGGAGTGGCCGGGCACGGTCGACCGCCTCAAGGCCCCGGTCGTTCCGCACATGGGCTGGAACACCGTGGACGTCCCCGACGGCTCGGTCCTGTTCCGCGGCGTGGAGGACGAGCGGTTCTACTTCGTCCACTCCTACGCGGCGCGAAGCTGGGAGCTGGAGCCGGACCGGTCCGAGGTGATCGCCGCGCCGCTGGTCACCTGGGCCGAGCACGGCGACCGTTTCGTCGCCGCCGTGGAGAACGGCCCGCTGTGCGCCACCCAGTTCCATCCGGAGAAGTCCGGGGACGCGGGCACGGCCGTCCTCCGCAACTGGCTGACCACGCTCGGCTGAGCACTTCCATCACTACTGCCTCGAAATAGGGTTCTTCGCATGTCCTTGACGCTCCTTCCCGCCGTCGACGTCGCAGAAGGCCGGGCGGTCCGCCTGGTCCAGGGCGAGGCGGGCACCGAGACCTCCTACGGCGAGCCGCTGGAGGCGGCGCTGGCCTGGCAGCGGGCCGGGGCGGAGTGGATCCATCTGGTCGACCTGGACGCCGCGTTCGGGCGCGGCTCCAACCGCGAGCTGCTCGCCGAGGTGACCGGCCGGCTGGACGTGAAGGTGGAGCTGTCCGGCGGGATCCGCGACGACGCCTCGCTGGAGGCGGCGCTCGCCACCGGCTGCGCCCGCGTCAACATCGGCACCGCCGCGCTGGAGGACCCCGACTGGTGCCGTAAGATCATCGCCTCGTACGGCGACCGGATCGCGGTGGGCCTCGACGTGCGCGGCACCACGCTCGCCGCCCGCGGCTGGACGCGGGAGGGCGGCGACCTGTGGGAGGTCCTCGACCGGCTGGAGGACGACGGCTGCCCCCGCTACGTGGTCACCGACGTCACCAAGGACGGGACGCTGCGCGGCCCCAACACCGACCTGCTGCGGGAGGTCTGCTCCCGGACCGACAAGCCCGTCATCGCGTCCGGTGGCGTGTCGTCCCTGGACGACCTGCGCGCCCTCGCCGGGCTCGTTTCCGACGGCGTCGAGGGAGCGATCGTCGGCAAGGCGCTCTACGCGCGGGCGTTCACGCTCGAAGAGGCTCTGGAGGCCGTGAGGTGACCGTTGCCGTGCGGGTGATCCCGTGCCTGGACGTGGACGCCGGGCGCGTGGTCAAGGGCGTCAACTTCCAGAACCTTCGGGACGCCGGCGACCCCGTCGAGCTGGCCCGCCGCTACGACGCCGAGGGCGCCGACGAGCTGACGTTCCTGGACATCACCGCGTCCAGCGCCGACCGGTCCACGACGTTCGACGTCGTCCGCCGCACCGCCGAGCAGGTGTTCATCCCGCTCACGGTCGGCGGCGGCGTCCGCACCGTCGACGACATCGACCGGCTGCTGCGGGCGGGCGCCGACAAGGTGTCGGTCAACACCGCCGCGATCGCGCGCCCGGAGTTCCTGCGGGAGGCCGCGCACCGGTTCGGGTCGCAGTGCGTCGTCCTGTCGGTGGACGCGCGCCGCGCGGACGGGACCGGGTCGGGCTTCGAGGTGACCACGCACGGCGGCCGTCGCGGCACCGGCATCGACGCGGTCGAGTGGGCCCGGCGCGGCCAGGACCTCGGCGTCGGTGAGATCCTGCTGAACTCCATGGACGCCGACGGCACCAAGGCGGGCTTCGACCTGGAGATGCTGCGCCGCGTCCGGGACGCGGTGACCGTGCCGGTGATCGCCAGCGGCGGCGCCGGGGCGGTCGAGCACTTCGCGCCCGCCGTGGCCGCGGGCGCCGACGCGGTCCTCGCCGCCAGCGTCTTCCACTTCGGGGAGCTGACGATCGCCGAGGTGAAGGACGCGCTGCGCGCCGCGGGCGACCCCGTCCGCTGACGGGTCAGGCGTCCTCGTCGCCCGCAGCCGGGACGGTCACCTCCGCGGACCGTTCCACGATCGAGAGAACGATCGCGGACGGGTGGTCGGGGTCGTGGAAGACCTCCTGGTCCGCCGGGACCATCCGGGTCGCGGTGGCGAGCGGCTCGCCCGTCCCGGGGTTCACGGCGACCTTCGGGTACGCGCCGCTGGTCACATGGACGCGGACGCGGTGCCCGCGCGGGAACCGGTGCGCGGTGGGCCACAGGTCGACGGCGACACGGCGGACGCCGCCGGTCCCGACGGGCTTCTCCGCCGCGGCGGGCAGCCGCAGACCGCCCTCGCAGACGTTGCGGGACGTCCCGTCCGGGGCGACGTCGCAGAGCCGCACGACGAAGTCGGTGTGCTCCCGAGTCGAGCGGACGAACAGGTCGGCGCCGAGCGGGCCGATGACGTCCAGGTCGGCGGTGAGGGCGGGGGAGGTGAACACCAGCACGTCGGGGCGCCGCTCCAGCGGCCGGTTGTCGACCGGGCGGGAGCTGCCGAGCAGGGTCGGGCCGCCGAGCGCGGGCGTCGGGTCGGCCGGATCGAACCGGTACGCGCTCGGCGACCGCTCCTGCGGCCCGTCCTCGCCGAGCCCGCCGCCCGCGTGCAGGTGCCACCGGATCTGCCGGGACCCGGGCGGGGGCCAGTCGCGGTAGTGCCGCCACTCCCGCGCGCCCGTGACGTACAGGCGGACGGGGTCGCGGCGCAGCCCGGACGGGTCGCCCAGCAGGTGGGCGCGGAACCAGGCGAGCGACTCGCGGATCGTCACCAGGCCGTGCCGAGGGTCGGTGTGCCACCAGGGCCCGATGGTGAGGTACGGGACGTGCCCGGCGGCGCGCAACGCGAGGTAGTCCCTGAGCTGCCAGGGCAGGAACACGTCGTACCAGCCGCCGAGGAGCGTGACGGGCGCGCTGACGTCCCCGACCGTTCCGCTGAAGTCGCGGTCGTCCCAATACCCGTTCTCGCCGGTGTGGTTGGCGAGGAGGTCCTGGTAGAAGCGCATGGGCTCGCCGCCCGCCAGCACGTCCAGCTCGGCGAGGGGTCGCCCGGACCTGGCGGCGCGCACGGCACGTCGCCGCGACGTCAGCGGCGCGGTCACCATGCCGAGGGGCCGCCGCTGCCGGTGCGTCAGCCCGGTCCAGGTGAGGGTGGACTCCAGCGCGAACGACCCGCCCACGTACGCGGCGTCCCGGAACGAGGACGCGGTGATCTGCAACGACATGGCCTTCAGCTCGGGGCCGGCCTCCGCCGCGACCGCCCACGCCGTGTACCCGAGGTAGCTCGGGCCGAACACGGCGAAGGAGCCGTGGAACCAGGGCTGCCGCTTCAGCCATTCGACGGTGGCGAGCCCGTCGTCGCGTTCGTGCCCGAGGGGGTCGAAGTCGCCGCCGGAACCGGACGTCCCCCGCGTGCTCTGCGCGACCAGCTGGAAGCCGCACGGGACGAACAGCAGCCCGTTCGCCAGGGCCGCCGGACCGCGCCGCCCGTAGGGGGTCCGCACGAGGATCGTCGGCGGGCGCGTGACCCCGGCCGGGACGTACCGGTCGGCGAGCAGCGTCACCCCGTCCGGCATGGTCACCGGCAGGTCCCGCTCGACCGTGTAGCGGCCCAGGCCCCGGGGGAGGCCCCGGGGGAGACCCAGCCGGATCGGCGGCGTGGGAAGCCGGTCCCAGGGAGCCATGCGACCTCCGTCCACCATTTGCTACTACCTAGTAAGGTAACCGCTCGCGGGGCCTGCGAGCGACGGTCGTGAGGGGTCCCTGGCGGGGTGCGAGGTTCTCTGGGATTCTTGCGTTCGGCAGAGCCGGCTCCGTAAAGGGGAACACATGTGGCCCGGGACGAACCCGCCGATCGGACCACCGCCCCCGGGATCTGGCCCGGCGGGCCCGTTGTGGGCCGCTCCGCGCCCCGTCGTCACGCCGTCGGCGGGATGGTACGTCCTGGCGGTGATCCTGGTCCTCGTGGCCGCCGTCGGGTTCTTCGGCATGCTCGCCGTCCTGTGGGACGACTCGGAGGTCGCGGGCGGGCCGTCGGCCTCCGGTGACCCCGTGGCGGGGGTGCCGATCAGGATCACGCAGGGTTACGGATACTTCCTCTACGTCCGCACGGGCGGCTCGTCGCCGTTCTCCTGCTCGGTCAGGGTCGGGGACCGCTCCGGGCCCATCCCGCTGACCCGGAAGAACTCGTGGAGCGCCGCCCAGCGTCCGTCCTACCGGTACACGGCCTCGTTCGAGGCTCCCGCGTCCGGTGAGGCGGTGCTCACCTGCCGCGGCAGCGACGGTCCCATCCTGGTGACACCGGACGACACCGCCCACGGTTACCTCGGCTTCGCCGTCGTCGCGGCGCTGGGGCTCGGCGGCGCCGCGACCCTCGTGTTCGTGGTCACCGTCGTCCGGCGCGGCGCCGCCAAACGCAAGGTCGCCGCCGTCACCGCCGCGTACGACCACTGACCGGACCGTTCGGCATGACCCTTCGGCGCGGCCGGTCAGGACGTGAGTTCGCGTTCCAGCGGAGTGCGGAAGCGGGGAATGGCGCGGACGTCGCCGTACCAGGCGGCCATGCGCGCGGCCTCCCGCTCGATCGCGGCCTCGGCGTCGGCGCCGACGTCCTCCAGGACGCGGACGGCGATCTCCCCGTCCGCGCGCTGGGCCCAGCCGCCGACGACGCGGCCGTCCCACCAGACGGACGGGCCGATGTTGCCGTTCCGGTCGAACAGGAGCGGCCCGTGCTCGCCGAGGAACCAGCCGCGGTCCCGCCAGCCCATCGGCGTCGGGTCCAGTGCGGGCAGCAGCGCCGCCCACGGCTCCGGCGCGGGCACCGGGTCCAGGTCGTCGGACAGCGCGACGCCGGTGGCGCCGTCGAGGTCGACCTCGGTCACGTCGAGGAGCGCGAGGGCCTTGGAGACGTCACCGGCGTTCCAGCCCGTCCACCACTTCAGGTCGGAGACCGGGGCGGGACCGAACGCGCGCAGCCACCGGCGGACGAGGTCGGCGCGGGCCTCGGCCGGGGGCATCCGCTCGATCCCGCCGGGCAGCCACGCCTCGACCGGCGACCACCGGTACTGGCTGCTGGTCCACGACCCGTTCGGACGGCCGCGGACGATGAGGCCCTCGCAGCCGAGCGTGACCAGCACCCAGGTGGTGATGTTCGTGGGCCTGGAGTACGACTTGCCGGGCGCCGGGTCGACCTGTGTCCGCAGCAGCGGCACGTCCGCGGAGAGCTGCGCGCCCGTCGCCTCCCCACGCGCCAGCAGCGCCGCGTGCGTGGCCTTCTCGGCCTCCGCGAACAGGGCGGCCGCGTCGGCGATGTCGCTGCCCCGCTCGATGGTCCGGCCGTAGGTGGCGCGCTGCTTGGCGGCCAGCGCGTCCGCCGTGGACGACTGGAGCACCGGGAGCAGTTCGACGGGCGCGACGAACATCGTCCGGCGCATGGCGAGCATCCGCAGAAGGGTCCGGTCGTCGTACAGGGCCCGCTCCACCGCCTGGGGGACGGCGTCGACGCTGCGGGCCGCGACCGACAGGAACACGGTCGCGGGGTCGGTGGCGTGCAGCACCACCATGGACCGGGCGATGTCGACGACGTCGTCGGTCCTGGTCTGGGGGGACAACCGGTGGCGGACACCGAGCCGGGCGCGCCGCTCGGCGCCGCTCATCGAACGCATGAGCGAAAGTCTAGCCGCCGCCCCCGGCGGAGATCTTCACGACCACCTTGTCCTGCGTGACCGACTGCACCGAGACGTCGAAGCCCTCGGCCTGCTCGCCCTCGCCCATCGGCACGGTCACCGTCTGCCCGGCGACCTTGAGGGTGACCATCTGGCCCTCGACCTTCACCAGCTCGGCCTTGATGCCGAGGATGGAGGCGCTGGCGTCGACACCCCGGTCGAACGTCACCGTGCACGCGTTCACGCTGCAGTCGGTGGTGCTGTTGGTGCCCTCGCCGCTGCACGCGGCGACGGCGCCGAGCGGCAGCACGACGAACGGGAGGACGGCCAGCTTCCGTCTAACGGCGATGGAGGTCATGCCGGGGAGTCTAGAGGCACGCTCCCCGGCGCGGCGCCATCCGGAAGACGGATCTGACCGGGGCCGGATGTACTACCGCACGGTGACGCGACTGGCACTCGGGTCCGCGGCATGTTTCGCTGGATCGGTGACCAGTGACCCGGTGACCAGTGACGAAGCGGGGGAGTGGAGACCGATGGTCGGGCCGGTGGTGTGCGCGGCGCTGGGCCTGGAGGCCCGCGCGGTCCGGCGCGGCCTCGCCCGCACGCCCGTCGTGGTGGTCGGCTACCGCGCCCGCCGCGCCGACCGGTTGCCGGACGCCTGCGCCGCGCTCGTCGTCGTCGGCTTCGGTGGCGCGCTCGACGAACGGCTGCGGCCCGGGGACGTCCTGGTCGCCGACGAGATCCGCGGCACGGGACCGGGCTCGGTGCCGTGCGCCGCGCCGCGCCTGCTCGCCGAGGAGCTCATCCGGGACGGGCTGAGCGTCCAGGTCGGGCCGCTCGTGACCACGGACCACGTCGTCCGGGCCGCGGAACGGGCGAGATGGGCCGCGCGGGGGGCGCGGGTCGCCGACATGGAGTCCGCCGTGGTCGCCGCACACGCCGGGAAGCGCCCGGTCGCGGCCGTCCGCGTCGTCGTCGACGGCCCCGGGCATCCGCTGCTGCACCCGGGCGTGGTCGGTCGCGGCCTCGCCGCCCGCCGCGTCCTGGCCCGCACCGGGCCCGCCCTCGAACGGTGGGGCGTCCTGCTCGTCCGCGGCGAGGACGGGGAGACCGAGGCCCGCACGCCCTGACGGTCAGCCGTGGCCCGCGCCGTGGCCCGTCCCGTGGCTCGCGCCGCCGCCCGTCCCGTGGCCGTCCCCGTGGACGATCTCGCCGCCCAGGTCCTTGCGGAGCGTCTCCAGCGTCCGGTCGGTGCTCACCACGACCCAGCGGGCGCCGACGAGATACGTGCCGCCCCACGGCTTGGCCTCGTGCAACCAGGTGTTCATCCCCTTCTCGGACGTGAAGCTGAGCAGGACGTACCGTCCGCGGGCGTTCTTGCAGTTCCCCTGCTCCAGGTCCGCCACCTTCCGCTGACCGGTCGGCGAACACCCCGTCTGTTCCGCGAGCCGCTGCAGACTCGCGGGCTTGGCGACCTTGGCGTCGCCGGGTGAGGCGTCCGACTTCGTCGAGCAGCCCCCCGCCGACAGCGCCACGGCGACCGCGCACAGCAGGGCCGATCTCGTCAGGCCGGAAAGGTGTCGGGAACCCATCGCTCTTCCTCCGGGGTGGGATGCGCGTTTCGGGTGGTGAATACGCGCCCCGCCCCGGCGGGGGTTCATCGGGTCCTCAGGCCGCCAGCCTCGCCGCGGCGGCGGCGCGGACCCCCGGTTCCTCCGACGCGTCGTGGTGCAGGCGTTGCAGGCGGATCCGCGTCTCGGAGGTGACCGGCGCGAACTGCGCCGCCTCGCGCCTGACCCCCTCCTCGCAGTCCCACAGGCCCTCGACGGTGTAGGACTCGGCCGTGTGCGGGGCCGTTCTCGTCAGCGCGGTCAGGATGCGGGGTCTCAGGAAGGCGTACGTCGACTCGGTCCAAGCGGACTTCAGCAACGGGACGGCCTCACCGGCGCGCAGCCGCCCGAGCCCCTCGATCGGGCTGGCGGCGGCCCGCCACTCGCGCCTCCCGAGGGCGTCGCGCAACTGGTCCATGAGCAGCGGGACGTCCTGCCGGGTGCCGTAGCGCGCGAGGATGCTGAGCCCCATGTCCGCGCAGCCGCCCCGCTGCGCCGCCCACGCCCGCGCCCGCGGCAGGGCCTCTGGACCGTACTCCCGCAGCGCCCGGCACACCGCCCCGCCGTACCGGCTCGGCCCGGTGTCGTGACCGTCCCGGGGCAGCAGCTCCTCGGCCAGGTCGAGCAGCGCGAGCGTCCGCCTGCGTCCCAACTCGAATATCGCCGATATCGCGCCCTCGCCCCGCCGCCGGGCGAGGTCCAGCAGCTCGGCCTCGCTCTGCCGGTCCCGCCCCGGCGCCGTCGCCATCGCCCTGCGCGCCGCCCGTCCGGCCTCCCGCTGGCGCGCCAGGGCGTCGGCGATCCTCGGCTGCCGCGCCGCCCACGCCTCGATCACCGGGTTGTGGTGCGCCGGGATCAGCGACGCCAGATCCGACTCGTCGCACCGCGCGGCGACGAGATCGTCCAGCCCGAGCGTCAACGCCGGATCCTCAAGATCGATCAGTTCGACGACCGCGTCGAACCACTGCGCGCCCTCCTCGGCGTACCGCCGCAACGGCGCCGCAGCCTCCCGCCTGCTCAACCGAACCAGATCCGCCAACACGCCCAACGCCAGATCGACCCGCCACTCGTCGGCATCGGGATGGTCGGACGGATCGAACAGATGCGCCGCCACCGGTCCCGTCGGCATCTCAAGATCGACCATCAACCGGGCGTAGTACAACCGCCGAGACTCACACTGGTGATCCCACCGTGGGTCCCGCCGAATGCAGTCATAGACGTACTCGCCCGCACCGGGCCTGTCCGCCGCGCGCCGCGCGGCCCTCCCGAGCCCCCGCTGCAACTGACCGTGCAGCGTGCTCGCCGATTCCAAGACGACCTCGTTACTCACCCATGCAGAATGCGCACGAGACCAGATTCCGGGCAAGTGCTTTAGCGCTGATTTTCCCAGGGGGGCGACCCCCTGGAACCCCCGTCACGACGCAGGCGATCCTCCCGCCGCCCGTGCGGTCCGTCGTGCCTGTGACGGGTGTGTGTGGCGTCGCTGCGGTCGCCTGCGTCGGCGGTTCGTGCGACCTCCGGCGCTGGGCGCCTCCGGCCGCACGAACCGTGGGGTGGCTGGTGTTCGACCCGGGGGTGGCTGGGGTTCGGTCTGCGGACGTGGGGTTTGTCACTGGGGGCTAGAGGGACCTCTGGGCTCTCCAGGAGGCGTGGAGGTCGGCGTAGACGCCGGGTCGGGCGACCAGGTCGGCGTGGGGGCCTCGTTGGACGACACGTCCGGCGTCGAAGACGATGACCTCGTCGGCCGCCTCCGCGGTGGAGAGGCGGTGCGCGATGGAGATCGCGGTGCGGCCCCGCGTCACCCCGTCCAGGGCACGCTGGATGCGCACCTCCGTGGCCGGGTCGACGGCGGACGTCGCCTCGTCCAGGACGAGCAGGTCAGGGTCGGCGATGTAGGCGCGGGCCAGGGCGACGAGCTGGCGCTCGCCCGCCGAGAGCGACTCGCCCCGCTGGCCGACGGGGGTCTCCAGGCCGCCGGGCAGGCCGTCGAGCCAGTCGGCCAGGCCCAGTTCCGTCAGGGCGAGGACGAGATCGTCGTCGGACGCCTCCGGGTGGCCGTAGCGGATGTTGTCGGCGAGCGAGGCGTCGAACAGGAAACCGTCCTGCGGCACCATGACGATCCGCTCCCGCAGCGAGGAGAACCGGATCCGGTCGAGCGGCACGCCGTCCACCAGGACGCGGCCGGACACCGGATCCATGAGGCGGGTGAGGAGCTTGGCGAAGGTCGTCTTGCCCGAGCCGGTCTCGCCGACCACCGCGACGCGGCTGCGCGGCGCGATGTCCACGTTCACGTCGTGCAGGACGGGCGGCCCGCCCGGATAGGCGAACCCCACGGACTCGAACCGCACCTCGATCGGGCCGCGCGGCAGCGTCTCGCCGTCGTCGCCAGGGTCCGCCACGTCCGGGACGGTATCCAGAACACCGAGGACCCGCCGCCACCCGGCGATCGCGTTCTGCGCCTGGTTGAACACCTCCGTCGCGGCCTGCATCGGGCTGACGAACAGCGTGACGAGGAACAGGAACGCGATGAGCTCACCGGCCGTCACGTGGCCGTCCACGCCGAGCAGGATCCCGGCGATGACGACGGCGGCGGTGGCGACGGCCGCGACCAGCTCGCTGACCGGGAACGTCAGCGCCACCATGGCCTGCGCGCGGGTCTGGGAGTCGCGGTGGGCGTCCACGGCCTCGTCCACGCGCCGCCCGGTCCGCTCCTCCGACCCGTACGCGCGGATCACGGAGGCGCCGACGACGGACTCGCTGACCGCGGCCAGCAGGTCGCCCATCTTCTCCCGCACCCCCATGTAGGCGGCCGACAGGATCCGCTGGAAGTGCCGCAGCGCCCACGCCAGCGGCAGGAACGCCGCCCACACCAGGAGGGCCAGCTGCCACGAGTAGACGACCATCAGCACGCTCGCGACGATCAGCTGCCCGATCGACACGATGAACATCAGCCCGCCGGACTGCATGAACTGGCTGATCTGGTCGACGTCCCCGGTCACCCGCGACACGAGCGCCCCGCGCCGCTCCCCGCTCTGGGTGAGCATCGACAGGTCGTGCACGTGCCGGAACGCCTTGGTCCGCAGCGCCGCCAGGCCGCCCTCGGACGTCCTGTACAGCCGGACGTTCATCAGGTACGCGCACACGGCCGTGACCAGCACGGCCACCGCGCACAGCGCCACCGCCGACCGGATGAAGCCGATGTCGGGGCCGCCCGGGCCGCCGAGGCCCTTGTCGATGGTCTGCTGGACGGCGATGGGCACCACCACGCGCCCCGCCGTCGAGATCAGCGCGAGCACCAGCGTCCCGGCCAGCCCGGCGCGGAACTCGGGGCTCAGCATGATGCCGCGCCTCAGCGTGGTGAAGGCCCCCTCGGACAGCGCGGTGTCGCTGAGTCCCGGTCCACTCGTCACGGTCATGCCAGGGCCTCCTCGCCGCCTTCGACGGTCTCCCGTTCCGTTTCCGCTCGCTCGTAGGCGTTGACGAGGTTGCGGTAACCCTCCGAACGTTCCAGCAGGTCGGCGTGGGCGCCGCGGTCCAGGACGCGCCCGTGCTCCAGGTAGACGACCTCGTCGGCCAGCGCGATCGTCGCCTTGCGGTAGGCGACGACCACGACGGTCGCGCCGCCCGCCTCGCCCGACTGCGCCTCCCGGATGCTCCGCAGGATGCGCGCCTCGACCTGTGGGTCGACGGCGGACGTCGCGTCGTCCAGCACGAGGAGCCGCGGCCGCCGCACCAGGGCCCGCGCGAGCGCGAGCCGCTGCCGCTGCCCGCCCGACAGCGTCGCGCCGCGCTCCCCGACCCGCGTGTCGAGCCCGTCGCCGAGCGCCGCGACGAACCCGTCGGCCTGCGCGAGGCGGAGCGCCTCCCAGACCCGCTCGTCCGGGACGTCCAGGCCGAGGGTCACGTTGCCGCGGACGGTGTCGTCGAACAGGAACGTCTGCTGCGGGACGAGCGCGGCGGTCTCCGCGACCCCGCCGCGACGCACGTCCCGCAGGTCGACGCCGTCCAGGAGCACCGCTCCGCGGGCCGGGTCGACCAGACGGACGAGCAGCGAGGTGAGCGTCGACTTGCCGGAGCCCGTCGGTCCGACCACCGCGATCGTCCGGCCGGGGGACGCGGCGAACGTCGCGTCGTGCAGGACGTCCCGTCCCGCCGCGTCGTCGTCCATGGACTCGTACGCGAACCGAACCTCCCGGACCTCCAGCGGCGTCGCCCTGCCCTTCCCGTCCAGGGAGCCGTCCCCGAACGGGAGGGAGCCGGTCGCGTCCAGGACGCCCCGGACCCGTTCCCAGCCGACGACGCTGCGGGGCACCTCGCCGAGCACCCAGCCCAGCGCCCGGACCGGCCACGACAGCAGCGTGAACAGGTACGCGACGTTCACCAGGTCGCCGGGTGACATCGCCCCCGACTCCAACCGCAGCGACCCGATCAGCAGGACGGCGAGGACCCCCAGGTTCGGCAGCGCCTCCAGCACCGGGTCGAACAGCCCGCGGATCCGGCCGACCGCGACGTTGGCGTCCCGCAGCGCCTCCGCCCGCTCGGTGAACCGCTCCGTCTCGGACTCCTCCCGGCCGAGGGTCTTGACGACGAGGCCGCCCTCGAAGCTCTCGTGCGCGACCTCGCTGACCTCGGCGCGCAACTGCTGCGCCCGGGTCGCCACCGGCGCCAGCCGCCGCTGGTAGACGACGTTGATCAGCGCGATCGCGGGGAACACCAGGAACCCGACCCCCGCCACGACCAGGTCGGTGACCATGATCGACACCGCCGCGATCAGCAGCATGAACAGCACGCCGACCGCCATCGGCAGCGGCGCGATCGGCGCCCACACCGCCTCCACGTCCGCGTTGGCGTTCGACAGCAACTGTCCGGTCGGATGCCGGTGATGCCACGCCAGCGGCAGCCGCAGGTACTGCCGGGTCACCGCCCGCCGGTACTCGGCCTGGAGCCGGTACTGCATGAGGCCCGCGTAGAACCGGCGCGCCGCGACGCCGATCGCCTTCAGCAGCGCCACCCCGACGATCGCGACGGCGACCCCCGCCAGCGCTCCGGCGGTCGTGTCCCCGGACTCGAACGCCGGCAGCACGACCTCCTCGGTCGCCCAGCCGAGCACCTGAGCGGTCGCCACGGTCATCGCCGCGTACAGCGCGCTGCCGAGGACGGAGAGGGTGAAGATCCGGGGCTCGGCCTTCACGGCCACCCACAGCACCCCCATCCCCTCCCGGAGGACATGCGGGCTGACCCGTCTCTGACCAGGTGGCACGGCGAACTCCTCATCACGGCGAGCGCCCGGGGAATTGCCCCCTGTGACCGGGTTTGGGGGTATGCGGGCTCGGATAGTGCCTACCATCCGGCCCCCACCCTTTATTCCCGGACCTACCGCCACGTCCTACGATCGGGGCGATGAGTGACATCGAGGACGGCCCCGTCCGCCGGGAGAGACGGCTGCTCGCGGACGCCCTGGCGGAGGCCGGGCCCGACGCCGCGACCCTGTGCTCCGGCTGGACCGCCCGCGACCTGGCCGCGCACCTGATCGTCCGGGAGGGACGCCCCGACGCCGCCCCGGGAATACTTCTGCGCCCCCTGGCCTTCTACACCGAGCGCGTGCGGCGCCGGACGGCACGGGGTGTACCGTTCGACCGTCTGGTGGAACGGTTTCGGCAGGGACCGCCCAAGTTCTCGCCGTACGCGCTTCCCGGCGTGGACAAAAACGCCAACGGCGTGGAGTTCTTTGTTCACCATGAGGACGTCCGGCGCGCCCGCCCCGACTGGGAGCCGCGGGAGATCTCCCCGGAACTAGAGGAACTGCTCTGGCGACGGATAAAAATTGCCCGCTTTGTCCTAAGAAAAGTTCACGTTCGAGTAACGCTCGTACAACCGGACGGCCGCGGCCTCCGCGTGTCCGGACGCGGCCGCGAGGCCGTCCGCGTCCACGGTCCCGTCGGCGAACTCGTCCTCTGGGCCCTGGGGCGCCGCGACGTCGCGGACGTTCGCCTCATCGGGGCCACGAACGCTGTCAAGACCCTGACCGAGACCGGTTGGAGTCTTTAACGGCCAGGTAACGGCGCGGTTCGCGGAGAGGAGAATCGGAAGCCATGCGGCTCCTCCGCTTTACGCGGAAGCGGTGATACGGTGGGGCGGTCGGTTGCAGTCGTGGTTCTCGATCGTTCAGACGCCCGCGGACTGATGGCAGCGGGCGTTTTGGCTTTTCCGGGACCGTACCGGGGGCGAGGGCGTTCCGCAGCGACCGCGCGGGCCCGCGAGGTGTGGGCCCAGGTTTTGCCGCAAGGAGAAAGACATGCCCCAGCAGGGCACCGTGAAGTGGTTCAACGCCGAGAAGGGCTTCGGGTTCATCGCCGTCGACGGCGGCGGGCCGGACGTCTTCGTCCACTACTCGGCTATCCAGAGCTCCGGATACCGCACCCTGGACGAGAACCAGCGCGTTCAGTTCGAGGTGACGCAGGGTAACCGGGGTCCGCAGGCCGACCAGGTCGTCCCCCTGTAACGCCCGTAGTCGTACGTCTGGGCCCGTTCCCCCACCGGGATGCGGGCCCTTTCGTGTTTATTGCGTTTCACTCCTCCTTCGGGCGCGGGGCGCCCTCCATCGTCGTGAAACGCGGTGCGATCGCTGCATCGCTTCGGCTCGCCTGGCGGCTCGCTGCGCGATCAGGTTCTCGCTTCGCTTGAACCTGCCTTCGGACGCGATCGCAGACCCTCAGGTTGTCGCGGTATTGCTGTAGGGCTGGGGTTGGTGGGCACGGCGGGTGCTGGCTCGCGTATTCGTTGCGGTGCACTCCTCCTTGGGGCGCTGCGCGCCCTCCATCGTCCTCAGCTGCGGTGCGATCGCTGCATGGCTTCGGCTCGCCTTAAGGGCTTGGGGGCGTGCGGTGTGGTGGTCGGTGGGGGAGGGGGCTGCAATAAACTTCACACATGTCCGTTCGAGCGTCCGGTTTGGACCCCAAGATCGCTGATCGGTTGAAGCGCGACCCCAACGGGCTCGTGCCGGCCATCGCCCAGCAGTACGACACCGGTGAGGTGTTGATGCTCGGGTGGATGGACGATGAGGCGTTGCACCGTACTCTGACCAGCGGCCGCTGCACCTACTGGTCTCGCAGCCGGCAGGAGTACTGGGTGAAGGGGGAGACCTCCGGGCATCAGCAGTGGGTCAAGTCGGTCGCGCTTGATTGTGATGCCGACGCGATTCTCGTGAAGGTCGATCAGGTCGGTGCGGCCTGTCACACCGGGGATCGCACTTGCTGGGACGCCGACGTGCTTCCCGCCGTGGTCGGGGAACGGCCGGAACCGGAATGACACCCGGGCGTGAACGCGGCCTGACGGCGTTGCTGTGCGCTGTCGGGGCCGGTCTCGCCCTGCTCGCCGCGGGTCGTACCTGGGCCACCGTCCGGGCCGAGGACGCCATCACCCCGCTCAGCCGGACCCTGACCGGTGGGGATCTCGGCGGCGCCCCGAGTGCGCTCGGCTGGGCCGGGCTTGCGGGGCTTGCCGCTCTGTTCGCCACCAGAGGGCGGGTACGTGTTGGTGTCGGGGTGCTCCTTGGGTTGTTCGGGGCTGGTATCGCCTACGCCTCGGTTGTCGCGGTTCGGCGGTCTGCCGTGTTGTCCGCTGCAGGTGATCAGACTGGGCTGTTGAGATTGGGTGCTCAGCCTGATGTCGACGTCAGCCTCTGGTGGACGGTCTCCCTCGCCGGAGGGGTGCTGTTGATCGTCGCCGGGGCTCTCACGGTGGCGCGGGGGGCGCGTTGGCCCGGTATGTCCGCGCGTTACGAGCGTTCGGCGCCGCGTGCGGTCGTTGATGACGATCCGTCCGCCATGTGGAAGTCTCTTGATCGGGGTGAGGACCCGACCGCTCAGCGGAACGGGCGGGCATGAGCGGCGACGGGGTCGTTCTCGTCGTCGAGCATGACCCTGCGGTCGCCGAGATGCAGCGCCGCTACCTGGCTCGTGAGGGCTTCGACGTGGAGATCGAGACCGATCCCGCGCGGGCCCCTGGCGCCGCCGCGCGTGGACGTCCCGATGTCGTCGTGCTCGATCTGTCGGTTGCCGCGCTGCCCGCCGATCTGTATCGCCGCGTCGCCGACGCGGCGTACCCCGCGCCCGTCGTCGCCGTCACGGGTTCGCTGGAGCCCGGTGACGCCTTCGGTGATCACCGGGTTGGTCGGCCGTTCAGTCCGCGTGTTCTCGCGCGTGCTGTCGCCGACGCGCTTCGTGGCGCTGTTCCCGCCGCGGCACCCGGGGTGCTCCGGGCCGGGGAGATCGCTCTCGATCCCGCTGGTCGCACCGCGGTCGTGGGTGATCGACGTGCCGCCCTTACGGTCACCGAGTTCGACCTTCTGGAGTTTCTCATGGCCAACCCCGGTCGGGTGTTCAGCCGCGAGCAGCTTCTCGAGGCGGCGTGGGGGCCGGGCGCCGGGGCGGGAAGCCGTACCGTGGACGTTCATGTGGCGCAGCTTCGCGCCAAGCTCGGCGCGGGGAACCCCATCAGGACCGTTCGGGGCGTTGGTTACGTCCTGGACCGGTGAACCCCTCGCCTACGCTGAGAACGTGACTCGCGTGTCATACCGATCTCCGGGGCGGACGCTGCTGCCGCAAGGGCTTGTGCTCGGTGGGGTCGCTGCGGGGGCCTTGCTCGTGGCGTTTCGGGATCCGAACGAGGCGGGGCACTATCCGAGCTGCCCGTTCCTGGCCATCACCGGGTATTACTGCCCGGGATGCGGGATGATGCGGCTCGTCCACGCGCTCACGCACGGGGACGTCGGGACGGCGTTCGGCTTCAACCCGTTGGTGTTCCTGCTGTTGCCCGTGCTCGGTTACCTGTTCGTGCGGTGGACCGTGTCGAGCGCGCGGGGGCTGCCGATGCGGAGCGCGATCTTGAGGCCGGCGGTGGCGTACTCGTTCGTGGGGGTCGTCGCCGTGTTCTGGGTCGTCCGCAACCTGCCGTTCGCCGAGGCGTTGGCGCCCTGAGACGTCCCGGATGCGGGGGACGTCCGAGGGGGCGGCTACGATCGGTGGACGGAACGACCTGAAATAGGGGGCCTGCGACATTGAGCGTTCTGGACGAGATCGTTGAGGGCGTCCGGGCCGATCTCGCCGAAAGGCAGCGCGAGGTCCCGCTCGAAGCTCTGAAGGAGAAGGCGGCGGACGCCCCGGCCCCCCGGGACGCCCTCGCCGCGCTGCGCGGCCCGGGGGTCACGGTGATCGCCGAGGTCAAGCGCAGCAGCCCGTCCAAGGGCGCGCTCGCCGCCATCGCCGACCCCGCCGCACTCGCCCGTGACTACGAGGCCGGCGGCGCGAAGGTGATCAGCGTGCTGACCGAGCGGCGGCGGTTCGGCGGCAGCCTGGACGACCTCGCCGAGGTCCGCGCGAACGTCGGGGTCTGCGTCCTGCGCAAGGACTTCATCGTCACCTCGTACCAGCTGTGGGAGGCGCGGGCCCACGGCGCCGACATGGCCCTGCTGATCGTCGCCGCGCTGGAGCAGGACGCGCTGGTGTCGCTGGTCGAGCGGGCCGAGTCGATCGGGCTGGTCCCGCTCGTGGAGGCGCACACCGAGGAGGAGGCGGAACGGGCCGTTGACGCGGGCGCCAAGGTCATCGGGGTCAACGCTCGTGACCTGAAGACCCTTCAGGTCGACCGGGGCGTGTTCGCGCGGGTCGCGCCGCACCTCCCCAAGGACGTCGTGAAGATCGCCGAATCGGGTGTGCGGGGCCCGCACGACCTGCTCGCCTACGCCTCCAGCGGCGCCGACGCGGTGCTGGTCGGGGAGAGCCTGGTGATCGGCAAGGATCCGCGCGCCGCGGTCGCCGACCTCGTCGCCGCCGGAGCCCACCCCGCTCTGCGTCAGAGCGGCTGAGCCACCGGATAGGGTACGGGCATGCAGGTCGAGCCGCTCCGGGAGCGATGGCGGGGCTTTCACTGAACCCAGCGAACAAGCCCCCTACTCGTATGACAGGACGCGTTACTCATGACCACCGATACCGCCGTGCCCGACGCCACGGGCCACTTCGGACCGTTCGGCGGCCGGTTCGCCCCCGAGGCGCTGATGGCGGCGCTGGACGAACTGACCCGCGAGTTCGAGACCGCCAAGCGTGACCCGGCCTTCACCGCCGAACTGGAGGACCTCCTCGCCGGCTACGCGGGCCGTCCCAGTCTCCTGACCGAGGCGAAACGGTTCTCCGCGCACGCGGGCGCCCGCGTGCTCCTCAAACGCGAGGACCTCAACCACACCGGCTCACACAAGATCAACAATGTGCTGGGCCAGGCGCTGCTCACCCGGCGCATGGGCAAGACCCGCGTGATCGCCGAGACGGGCGCCGGGCAGCACGGCGTCGCCACCGCCACGGCCGCGGCGCTGCTCGGCCTTGAGTGCACCGTCTACATGGGCGAGGTCGACACCGAGCGGCAGGCCCTCAACGTCGCCCGGATGCGGATGCTCGGCGCCGAGGTCGTCCCCGTGACGACCGGCAGCCGCACCCTCAAGGACGCCTGCAACGAGGCGTTCCGCGACTGGGTCGCCAGCGTCGAGAACACCCACTACTGCATCGGCTCCGTCATGGGCCCGCACCCGTTCCCGATGATGGTCCGCGACTTCCAGCGGATCATCGGCGTGGAAGCGCGGCGGCAGTGCCTGGAGCTGACCGGTGCCCTGCCCGACGCCGTCGTCGCCTGCGTCGGCGGCGGCTCCAACGCGATCGGCGCGTTCCACGCCTTCATCCCCGACGAGTCCGTCCGGCTGTACGGGTTCGAGGCGGGCGGCGACGGGGTCGCGACCGGCAGGCACGCCGCGACGCTCGTCGGCGGCTCCCTCGGCGTCATCCACGGCATGCGCACCTACCTGCTCCAGGACGACGACGGCCAGACCGTGGAGACCCACTCGATCTCCGCCGGGCTCGACTATCCCGGCGTCGGCCCCGAGCATTCGTGGCTGCGCGACTCCGGCCGCGCCGACTACCGCGAGATCACCGACGCCGAGGCGATGGAGGCGTTCGCGCTGCTGTGCCGCACCGAGGGCGTCATCCCGGCCATCGAGTCCGCGCACGCGCTCGCGGGCGCGCTCAAGATCGGCCCCGAGCTGGGCGCGGAACTGGGCCGGGACGCCGTGATCGTGCTGTGCCTGTCCGGCCGCGGCGACAAGGACATGCACACGGCCGCCGGCTTCTTCGGCCTCGTCCCCGAGGGGGAGGGCCAGTGAGCGTCCGGACCGCCTACGACAAGGCCGCGTCGGAGGGCCGCGCCGCGCTCGTCGGCTACCTGCCCGCCGGGTTCCCCACCGTCGACGGCGCCATCGAGGCGGCGCGGACGATGGTCGACGCCGGGTGCGACGCCATCGAGATCGGCCTGCCCTACACCGACCCGATGATGGACGGCCCCACCATCCAGGACGCCGTGCACCAGGCGCTCGTCGGCGGCGTCCGCGTCGCCGACGTGTTCCGGACGGTCGAGGCCGTCGCCGCCACCGGCGTCCCGACCCTCGTCATGACGTACTGGAACCCCGTCGACCACTACGGCGTCGACCGGTTCGCCCGCGACCTGGCGTCGGCCGGCGGGACCGGGCTCATCACCCCGGACCTCACCCCGGAGGAGGGCGCCGGCTGGCTGGAGGCGTCCGACGCGCACGCCCTGGACCGGGTGTTCCTCGTCGCGCTCAGCTCCACCGACGAGCGCATCGAGAAGATCACCGAGGCGTCCCGCGGGTTCGTGTACGCGGCGTCGCTGATGGGCGTCACCGGCGCCCGCTCCGCCGTCGACACCGGCGCGCCCCGGCTCGTCGAACGGACCCGCGCCGTCATCGACAAGCACGGCACCGCCCTTCCGGTCGGCCTCGGGCTCGGCGTCGGCAACGGCGCACAGGCCGCGGAGGTCGCCGGATTCGCCGACGGCGTGATCGTCGGTTCGGCGTTCGTCCGCCGCCTGCTCGACGCGCCCGACCCGCCGTCCGGGCTGGCCGGGATCCGCGCGCTCACCGAGGAACTGGCCGCGGGCGTCCGCGCGGGCCGGCGCTGACGTTCGACCCGGCCCGCCCCGCGGGCCGGGTCCCCGGGACCTTTTGGTAACTCCGGACGGTGCCTCCGAGTCGTGCTTGTGCTTCCGCCGCTCTCCCGTAAGGTGTGTTCGCCGGGTGAGACGGACCTGGAAGGATCACGATGACGCAAGAGATGACGGCGAAGGACGAGGCCACCACGGCCGCACCGCCGTTGCCGCCCGTATGGTCCCAGGTCGTGGCCTGGATCCTGACGATCGCCGGTTTCGGGATCTCCGTCTACCTGACGATCACGCACTACGACGAAGAGGCGCTGGTGTGCTCGGCGTCCAGGACCGTCGACTGTCACGCGGTCACGACCAGCGAGTACTCGTCGCTGGTCGGCATTCCCATGCCGCTGCTCGGTCTGGCGTTCTTCGTCGCGTTCGGTGCGCTGATGACACCGTGGGCGCTGCGGTCGACCTGGCCGCCGCTGCGGTGGGGACGGGTCGCGAGCGTGTCGGTCGGCATGCTCTTCGTCGTTTATCTCGTCACCGTGGAACTGGCAATTCTGCACAAAATTTGCCTGTGGTGCAGCGGGGTGCACGTCGTCACCGTCCTGCTGTTCGTTCTCGTACTGATCGACGAATTCCGGCGAATCGGTCAAGTCGACTAGTCTCGCCGGGACCGCGCCGCACGGTCGCGGCGCGGCCCCCACGCAATAGGAGAAACCCCATGAGCAAGGCCGCACGGGAGCGGTCGGCGCGGGAGCGCCTGTCCGCCGAGCGCAAGCGGCAGGCGGCGCGTGCGAAGCAGCGGCGGCTGCTCGCCATCGTCCTCGGGTCCGTGGTCGCGGTGGCGGTCATCGTGGTCGGGACCGTCCTGATCGTCGACCGGCAGCGCGACAACGGCAAGGCCGAGGCGTACACCGGCGCCCTGGCCCCGCTCAGCCGCCAGCAGGACGGCTCGATCGTGATGGCGCAGCCCGGCGTGACCAAACCGGAACTGGAGATCTTCGAGGACTTCCAGTGCCCGGTCTGCAAGCAGTTCGAGGACAGCAGCGGCAAGACCATCCTGGAACTGGCCCGCGAGGGCAAGGTCAAGGTGGTCTACCGGCCGTTCCACCTGTTCGGGCAGCAGCGCGACCCCATCAAGATCAACTCGCTGCGCTCGGCCGAGGCGGCGCTCTGCGTCCCGGCCGACAAGTGGATCTCCTACCATCACGCCCTCTTCCGGTTCCAGCCCCGCGAGGGCGACGAGGGCTTCGCTCCCGACGACCTCGTGAAGTGGGGCAAGGACGTCGGCGTCACGGACGCGAACTTCGAGAAGTGCGTCCGGGACGAGGAGAAGAAGACCCAGGTCCAGGCGATGACCAAGTACGCCCTGCAGGACCGCCGCGTCGAAGGCACCCCGACGGTCTTCCTGAACGGCCAGAAGCTCGAAATGGGCCAGGTCATGAACCCGGGTGCGCTGCGGGCCACCGTCGACCAGGCCCGGGCGTCCGGAAAGTGACGTTCCCGGCCTGACCCGCCTGACCCGCCTGACCCGCCTGATTCGTCTTCCGCCGCGCCGCGCCGATCACCGCGATCGGCGCGGCGCGGCGCGCTTCACCGGGCTCCGCACGCCGCGCCCCGGTATGCTCGTCCGTGCATGAACGGTCACGTACGGTGGCGATCGGGGGATCGATGAGCGAGCATGAGAACGAGCCGTCCGCGCGCCGGCTGCTCACGGAGCACCAGGCACGGGCCGCGGCGAGGGAACGGCGGAAACGGCTGCTCCAGGTCGTCCTCGGCGGTGTCGCCGTGACGTCCGTCCTCGTCGCGGGCGTCGTCGTGGCCTTCTCCCGCGGCGGCGGCCGGGGGTTCGCGGAGGACGCCTACGACGGCCCGCTGGCTCCCACGACCCGCGAGCAGCACGGCGCCGTGGCCATGGCACGGCCCGGCGTCACCGCCCCCGTCCTGGACCTGTACGAGGACTTCCAGTGTCCGATGTGCCGGACCGTGGAGACCAGGGTCGGCGGGACGATCAAGAGACTCGCGGCCGAGGGCAGGGTCAAGGTCGTCTACCGGCCGTTCCAGCTGTTCCAGCAGGACCCGCTCATGTCGAACTCGCGGCGGGCCGCGAACGCCGCCGCGTGCCTGCCGGTCGACCGCTGGGTCCGCTACCACGACAGGCTCTTCGCCGAGCAGCCCCCCGAGGGCGACATCGGCTTCTCCAACGAGAACCTGATCAAGTACGCGGCCGAGCTCGGCGTCACCGACCCGGCGTTCGCCACGTGCGTCCACGACGCCCAGCGCGTCGACCTGGTCGAGAAGGCGAGCGCCCAGGCCGGGAGGTCCGGGGTCGACTCCACCCCGTACCTGGCGCTGAACGGCAGGAAGGTCGACGACGACGTGCTGCGCTCCCCGGACGAGCTGACGAAGGCCGTGGCCCGGGCGGGCGGCGGCCTGGCACCGGCGTCCGGCGGCCCCCGCTCGCGCGACACGGCGGCCGGCGGCGACCCGGCGGCGGCGTAGACGGCGCGCACCGCCTCCGGGACGCGGTAACGTCTGCGGGCATGGAGCCGCTGGCCTATATTCCGAGTCCCTCGCAGGGTGTCTGGCACCTCGGGCCCGTCCCGATCCGCGCCTATGCCGTCATGATCATTCTTGGCATCGTCGTCGCGGTCTGGCTGGGAGAACGCCGCTGGGCCGCCAAGGGCGGCACGCCCGGCGTGGTCGTCGACATGGCCGTGTGGGCGGTGCCGTTCGGTCTCGTCGGCGGGCGGCTCTACCACGTCGCCACCGACTACCAGCGCTACTTCGGCGACGGCGGCGACCCGGTCCGCGCGCTGAAGATCTGGGAGGGCGGCCTCGGCGTCTGGGGCGCGATCGCGCTGGGCGCGCTCGGCGCGGCCATCGGATGCCGGCGGCGCGGGGTCTCCGTGCTCGCGCTCGCCGACGCCGTCGCGCCCGGGATCGTCCTCGCGCAGGGCATCGGCCGGTGGGGCAACTACTGGAACCAGGAGCTGTACGGCCGGCCGCTCGACGCCTTCTGGGCCATCGAGATCAGCGAGGACAAGCGGCCCCGGCTGGACGGCACCGTGCAGCTCGACCCCGAGTACGCCGACGTCGCGACCTACCATCCGACGTTCCTGTACGAGTTCCTGTGGTGCGTCGGCGTCGCGATCCTGGTCATCTGGGCGGACCGCCGCTACAAGCTCACGCACGGCCGCGCCTTCGCGCTCTACGTCGCCGCCTACACGCTCGGACGCGCCTGGATCGAGGCGCTGCGCATCGACGAGGCGCACGAGATCCTCGGCCTGCGGCTGAACGACTGGGTGTCGTTCGTCCTCTTCGTCGGCGCCGTCGCCTACCTGTACCAGGCCCGCGGCCGTACCGGCCCGGAGAAGGTCGGCGTCGCCGCCACGGACCCGGCGTCCGACGCCCCGGCGACGGCCGAACCGGAGCCCGAAGCGAAGGACGAAGCGAAGGACGAAGCGACGGACGAGGCGCAGGACGACGCCGAGGTCGACGACGCCCGGGCGGACGAGGCCGAGGCGGACGAGGCCGCGGAGGAGTCCGGAACCGGGGACGAGAAGGCCGACGCCGAGCCCGGCGACGCGGAGCCCGGGGAGCCGAAGGGGCCCGAGGAGCCGGCGGACGCGGGCGAGGAGCGGGAAGGGGAGCCCGTCAAGGACGGGAAGTAGGCCGTTCGCCCAAGGAATCTGGATGAAACGCCCTTTTGGCCACGCGGGGGCAGCCGGTGCCGCTAAGCTCCCGGACGTGATCGAGGCTCGTGACACAGGCTCCCCGAAGGCCGCGCGCAAGGGGCGCGGGCGGGACTTCTGGCCGGACGACAGACCCGGCCGCCGGTTCCCCGGCCCGAAGCTCCTGTTCGGCGCCGCCGCCGTCCTGGTGGCGGTGGCCGTCGCGATCGTGGCGGTGACGATGTTGACCGGCGGTGGGAAGAAGGACGAGGCCGCGCCGCGGAACGTCCTGCCGACCGCGTACACGCCGGACTACGACGGTGAGGGCTTCCGCTCGATCGCCGCCCGGTCCGCCGACGGTCGCCAGATCACCGAGGGCGAGGCGTTCTCCGCCAAGAGCCTGAAGTCCGGCGCGTACTCCTTCACGCTCGCCGCGTCCGACCTGACGTCCGACTGCAAGGCCGCGACGTGGGGCGCGCGGTTGCAGGGCGACCTCGCCAAGTTCGGCTGCACCCAGATAGCCCGCGCCGCGTACGTGAGCGCGGACAAGAAGCACGTCGGCCAGTTCGTCGTGATCAACCTGGTGAGCGAGGAGGGTGTCAAGCAGATCCTGCGCGACCTCGACCCGCGCACCGAGGCGGGGTGGCCGGTTCCGCTGAAGGCGCCCGGCGTGCCCGCGTCCGGGGCCGGGTTCAGCGCCGCCTACGCCAAGACCTACGGCCACTACGCGGTGATCACGCTGGTGGAGCGGGCCGGTGGGGCCCGGCCCGGCTCGCTCAACGAGATGATCGACGTGAGCCTGGCCGTCGAGAACGCGGCGGACTTCCTGTACGGGCGGCTCAACCTGGCCGCCGGGAAACCCGGCCGGTAGTCTGCGCGTCCGTGGACCCCGATGAGCACCGCCGCGGCGGCGGCCCCCGGCGAGCGCCGGGCGGCCGCCAGGGCGGTCCGTCCTCCCGGGGGCGGTCCGGCCCGCGCCGCGCGGCCCCCGGCCGTGCGGGCACGTCCCGACCGCGTACCCCGCCCCGCCGTCCGCCGCGCCCGGAACGCACCCCTCCACCACCACCGCCGTACGGCCCCGTGGAGGACGAGTTCGGAGAGTACGACCCGCCTCTGGACGCCCCGCCGCCCCGAGCGCGCAAGGCCCGTCCGAGGCGGAGCAAGGGCGGGTTCGGGCCGAAGCCGTACTTCGGCGCGGCGGCCGTCCTCGGCCTGCTCGTGCTCGCCGGACTGGGCGCGGTCGTCCTCCGGAACGGTGAGGAGAGCGGCGCCGCCCCCCGTCCCACGCCCCACGCGAAGATCGGGAAACCGGTCGGGAACGGCCCGTCGCCGGACTCCTATTCCAACTCGCCCTCGACGTCGGCGTACGCGGGCATCGCGTCCCGCGGCGCGGACGCCGCGCCGCTGACGGTGGGGGAGGCGTTCCCGGCGTCGGTCGCGGAGCTGTCCGCCCCGGGCGACGACGGGGAGAAGACGGTGACGGTCAAGCTGCGCGCCAAACGGTTGGACGCCGACTGCGCCGCCGCCGTGTGGGGCGCGACCATCGGGGACGTCCTGGGCAAGGGCGGCTGCACCCAGGCGGCACGGGGGATCTACTCCGACACCGAGAACGGCTACGCGCTGGCCGTCACGGTGTTCAACCTGGCCGGGTCGGCGGACGCGGACCGGTTCGTCACGACGCTGGAGGAGACGCTCGGCGCCGGTTTCGTCCGGCCGCTGGAGGCGCCCGCCCCGCTGGACCGGTTCGGTCGCGGCTTCGGGATGGCGCGCGGCCTGGCCATGGGCCACTTCGCCGTGATCACGTGGGCGGAGCGCCTGGACGGCGACGGAGCGGGCCGGCGTACGGGCGGCGCGACGGGCCAGGCGACGGGCCAGGTAAAGAATGAGGCGAAGAACGAGACTTTGCTGTCGCTGCTGATCGAGGGCGGTAAGGCTCCCGCCGTGCTCGGCAGGGCCGCCCGCGCTTCAAACTGACCTTCCCGGGTAGAATGGTCTAAACCACTGTGAGATGACGCACGGTCGGATCGACGCCTGGAAGTTTCGCGATCTGGGGCGGTCGGGCATGATCCCGGCAGTGCTGTAATGTCATCTCACCGCAGCAGGGCCAACGTCGTCCCGAGCCTGCACTGACATCGAAGCAGTGACACGACGACGACGGGAGGGTTGATGGCTTCTGCTGCCCTCACACCTGCTGCCCGCACGCCCGGCGCGACGGCCCGTCCCCGCGCCCAGGGCCTTTACGACCCGGCGAACGAACACGACGCCTGCGGCGTCGGCATCGTGGCCGACCTGCACGGCCGCAAGAGCCACGACATCGTGCAGAACGCCCTGACCGTTCTGAAGAACCTCGACCACCGCGGCGCCGTGGGCGCGGAGCCGGACGACGGCGACGGCGTCGGCATCCTCGTCCAGATCCCGGACGCGTTCTTCCGCGAGGTCTGCGACTTCCCGCTCCCCGCTCCCGGCTCCTACGCGGCCGGTGCCGCGTTCCTGCCGCGGGACGGTGACGAGCGCGCCGCCGTGACCGCCCACATCGAGGCGCTGTGCGCCGAGGAGGGCCTGACGGTCCTCGGCTGGCGTGAGCTTCCCCACGACCCCGACTTCACCGGCCCGGCCGCCCGGCGGGTCATGCCCCAGTTCGCGCAGCTGTTCGTCGCCGCCGCCCCGGACGGTCCGCACGCCGGCAAGACCGGCCTGGAACTAGACCGTGTCGTGTTCTGCATGCGCGAGCGCGCCGAGCAGGACGTGCCGGTCTACTTCCCGAGCCTGTCGAGCCGGACGATCGTCTACAAGGGGATGCTGACGACCCCGCAGCTGGAGCCGTTCTTCCCCGACCTGTCGGACCGCCGCTTCACCAGCGCGATCGCCCTGGTCCACTCCCGGTTCTCGACCAACACGTTCCCCGCCTGGGAGCTGGCGCACCCGTACCGGTTCATCGCCCACAACGGCGAGATCAACACGGTGAAGGGGAACCGGAACTGGATGCGGGCCCGGGAGGCGCTGCTGGCGTCGGACCTGATCCCCGGCGACCTGTCCCGGATCTACCCGGTGATCGACATCGAGGCCAGCGACACCGCCTCGTTCGACGAGTGCCTGGAACTGCTGCATCTCGGCGGCCGGTCGCTGCCGCACGCCGTGCTGATGATGATCCCGGAGGCGTGGGAGAACCACACCGAGATGGACCCGCGGCGCCGGGCCTTCTACGAGTTCCACTCCACGCTGATGGAGGCGTGGGACGGCCCCGCCAGCGTCAGCTTCACCGACGGCACCGTCGCCGGTGCCGTCCTGGACCGCAACGGGCTGCGCCCCGGCCGGTACTGGGTGACCGACGACGGCCTGGTCGTGCTGTCCAGCGAGGCGGGCGTCCTGGACATCCCGGCGGCCAAGGTCGTCCGGAAGGGCCGCCTCCAGCCCGGCAAGATCTTCCTGGTGGACACCGCCGCCGGACGGATCGTCGAGGACGACGAGGTCAAGGCCCAGCTGGCCGCCGAGCACCCGTACGGCGAGTGGCTGCACGAGGGCCTCGTACGGTTCGAGGAGCTGCCGCACCGGGAGCGGGAGATCCCGACGCACGAGACGCTCGTGAAGCGGCAGCAGTCGTTCGGATACACCCTCGAAGAGCAGCGGATCATCCTGACGCCGATGGCGCGGACCGGCGCCGAGCCGATCGGGTCCATGGGCACCGACACTCCGATCGCGGTCCTGTCGGAGCGGCCGCGACTGCTGTTCGACTACTTCAAGCAACTGTTCGCGCAGGTCACGAACCCGCCGCTGGACGCGATCCGCGAGGAGCTCGTCACCTCGTTGCAGTCCACGCTCGGTCCGGAGGGCAACCTCCTGGACCCCGGCCCGGACTCGTGCCGGCGGCTGGTCCTGCCGACCCCGATCCTCGACAACGACGAACTCTCCAAGATCATCCACATTGACGACGAGGGGTCTCTGCCGCATCTGCGCGCCCATGTCGTCCACGGCCTGTACGACGTCGCGGGCGGGGGAGCGGCGCTGGCGGCCCGGCTGGAGGAGATCAACGCCGAGGTGAGCCGGGCGATCGAGGCGGGCGCCCGGATCATCGTGCTGTCGGACCGCGGCGCCGACCCCGGACGCGCCGCGATCCCGTCGCTGCTGCTGACCGGTGCCGTCCACCACCATCTGATCCGCGAGAAGACCCGCACCCGCGTCGGTCTGGTGATCGAGACGGGCGAGGCCCGCGAGTGCCACCACATGGCGCTGCTGATCGGGTACGGCGCGTCCGCGATCAACCCGTATCTGGCGATCGAGACCGTCGAGGACCTCGTCCGCTGCGGCGCCGTCGACGGCCTCGACCCGGCGCAGGACGTGGTCCGGGCCGTCCGGAACCTCGTCAAGGCGTATGGCAAGGGCGTCCTGAAGATCATGTCGAAGATGGGCGTGTCCACGGTCGCGTCCTACACCGGCGCGCAGATCTTCGAGGCGATCGGGCTCGGCGAGGAGGTCGTGTCCCGCTGCTTCACCGGCACCACGTCCCGGCTCGGCGGCGTCGGCTTCGACGTGCTGGCCCGGGAGGCCGCCGAGCGGCACGCCCGCGCCTACCCGCCGGGCGGCAACGACCTCGCGCACCGGACGCTGGAGGTCGGCGGCGAGTACCAGTGGCGCCGCGAGGGCGAACCGCACCTGTTCGACCCGGAGACGGTGTTCAAGCTCCAGCACGCCACCCGCACCCGCCGCTACGAGATCTTCAAGGAGTACACCTCCACGGTCGACTCGCAGGCCGAGCGGCTGATGACGCTGCGCGGCCTGTTCCGGCTGAAGGAGGGCGAGCGGGAGCCCGTGCCGCTGGACGAGGTCGAACCCGTGTCCGAGATCGTGAAGCGGTTCTCCACCGGCGCGATGTCGTACGGGTCCATCTCCGCGGAGGCCCACGAGACCCTCGCGATCGCGATGAACCGGCTCGGCGGCAAGTCCAACACCGGTGAGGGCGGCGAGGACCCGTCCCGATTCATCCCCGACGCCAACGGCGACCTGCGGCGCAGCGCCATCAAGCAGGTCGCGTCCGGCCGGTTCGGGGTGACGTCGGAGTACCTGACCAACGCCGACGACATCCAGATCAAGATGGCGCAGGGCGCCAAGCCCGGCGAGGGCGGTCAGCTGCCCGGCCACAAGGTGTACCCGTGGATCGCCAAGACCCGGCACTCCACGCCCGGCGTCGGCCTCATCTCGCCGCCGCCGCACCACGACATCTACTCCATCGAGGACCTGGCGCAGCTCATCCACGACCTGAAGAACGCCAACCCGGCGGCGCGCGTGCACGTCAAGCTCGTCGCCGAGGTCGGGGTCGGCACCGTCGCGGCCGGGGTGTCCAAGGCGCACGCCGACGTGGTGCTGATCTCCGGGCACGACGGCGGCACCGGCGCGTCCCCGCTGACGTCGCTGAAGCACGCGGGCGCGCCGTGGGAGCTGGGCCTCGCCGAGACGCAGCAGACGCTGCTGCTGAACGGGCTGCGCGACCGCATCGTCGTGCAGACCGACGGGCAGATGAAGACCGGCCGGGACGTCGTCGTCGCCGCGCTGCTCGGCGCGGAGGAGTACGGCTTCGCGACCGCGCCGCTCGTGGTGTCGGGCTGCGTCATGATGCGGGTCTGCCACCTGGACACCTGCCCGGTCGGCGTCGCCACCCAGAACCCCGTCCTGCGGCAGAGGTTCTCCGGCAAGCCGGAGTTCGTCGTCAACTTCTTCGAGTTCGTCGCCGAAGAGGTCCGCGAGTACCTGGCGGCCCTCGGGTTCCGGTCCCTGGACGAGGCGATCGGGCACGTCGAGATGATCGACACGCGGGACGCCGTGGAGCACTGGAAGGCGGCCGGACTGGACCTGTCCCCGATCCTGCACGCGCCCGAGGTCCCGGACGGCGCCGCGCTGCGCCGCACCACCGACCAGGACCACGGCCTGGAGAAGGCGCTCGACAACACGCTGATCCAGCTGTCCGAGGGCGCCATCGAGCACGGCACCCAGGTGAACCTCGAACTGCCCATCCGCAACATCAACCGCACGGTCGGGACGATGCTCGGGCACGAGATCACCCGGGCGCGCGGCGCGGACGGGCTGCCCGACGACACCATCAACATCACGTTCACCGGCTCGGCGGGCAACTCGTTCGGCGCGTTCGTGCCGCGCGGGATCACGCTGCGGCTCGTCGGAGACGCCAACGACTACGTCGGCAAGGGCCTGTCGGGCGGGCGGCTGACGCTGCGTCCACCGGCCGACGCCGGGTTCGCCGCCGAGGAGCAGATCATCGGCGGGAACGTCATCCTGTACGGCGCGACGTCCGGTGAGCTGTTCGCCCGCGGGATCGTCGGCGAGCGGTTCTGCGTCCGCAACTCGGGCGCCACCGCCGTCGTGGAGGGCGTCGGCGACCACGCCTGCGAGTACATGACCGGGGGCCGAGCCCTGATTCTCGGCCCGACGGGACGCAACCTCGCGGCCGGGATGTCCGGCGGCATCGCCTACGTCCTGGACCTGGTGCCCGAGCGGGTCAACGGCGAGATGGTCGACCTGGAACCGCTGGACGGCGGCGACGTGGAGTTCGTCCGGACGCTGGTCGAACGGCACCTCGCCGAGACGGGTTCCGCGGTGGCGCGCCGCCTGCTGGACGACTGGGACGCCGCCGCCGCCCGCTTCACCAAGATCATGCCGCGTGACTACCGGCGCGTCCTGGAGGCCATGGCCAGGGCCGAGGCCGAGGGACGCGACGTGGACGAGGCCGTCATGGCCGCCGCGCAGAGCTGAGAGAGGGGGACTTCCTTCAATGGCCGACCCGAAGGGTTTTCTGACCGTCCGGCGGGAGCTCCCGAAGCGCCGCCCGGTCGACGTGCGGATCCGCAGCTGGTCCGAGGTCTACGAGGACTTCGGCCGCGACCGCGTCGAGAAGCAGGCGAGCCGCTGCATGGACTGCGGCGTCCCGTTCTGCCACCAGGGCTGCCCGCTCGGCAACCTCATCCCCGAGTGGAACGACCTCGTCTACCGCGAGGACTGGCACGAGGCGATCGAACGGCTGCACGCCACCAACAACTTCCCGGAGTTCACCGGGAGGCTGTGCCCCGCCCCGTGCGAGAGCGCCTGCGTCCTCGGCATCAACCAGGACCCGGTGACCATCAAGCGGGTCGAGGTCGAGATCATCGACCGGGCGTTCGCGGAGGGCTGGGTGCGCCCGCAGCCGCCCGCCGTGCGGACCGGTAGGACGGTCGCGGTCGTCGGCTCGGGGCCCGCGGGCCTCGCCGCCGCGCAGCAGCTCACCCGCGCCGGGCACGACGTCACCGTGTACGAGCGCGCCGACCGTATCGGCGGCCTGCTGCGCTACGGCATCCCCGAGTTCAAGATGGAGAAGCGGCACCTGGACCGGCGCCTGAACCAGATGCGCGCCGAGGGAACCGTCTTCCGGACGTCGGTGAACGTCGGCGTCGACGTCACCGCCGACGAGCTGCGCGCCGGGCACGACGCCGTCGTCCTCGCGGGCGGCGCCACCGCCTGGCGCGACCTGCCCGTCCCCGGACGGGAGCTGAACGGCGTCCACCAGGCGATGGAGTACCTGCCGCCGGCCAACCGGGTCCAGGAGGGCGACTTCGACGAGTCGCCGATCTCCGCGAAGGGCAAGCACGTCGTGGTCATCGGCGGCGGCGACACCGGCGCCGACTGCATCGGGACCGCGATCCGGCAGGGCGCCGCGTCCGTCACCCAGCTGGAGATCATGCCGCGCCCGCCGCAGACCCGTCCTGACGCGCAGCCGTGGCCGACGTACCCGATGCTGTTCAAGGTGGAGAGCGCCCACGAGGAACTCGCCGACCTGGGCGGCGACCGCGTGTACGCGGTGTCCACCACCGAGTTCGTCGACGACGGGAACGGCGACGTCCGCGCGCTGCGGCTCGTGGAGGTCGGCGGCCCGCAGACCGGGTTCCAGCCGGTCGAGGGCACCGAACGGGAGATCCCCGCCGAACTGGTCACGCTCGCGATGGGCTTCGTCGGCCCGGAGCGGGAGGGGCTGCTCGACCAGCTCGGCGTGGACCTCGACCAGCGCGGCAACGTGGTCCGCGACCGCGACTACGCCACGTCCGTGGACGGCGTGTTCGCCGCGGGCGACATGGGCCGCGGCCAGTCGCTCATCGTGTGGGCCATCGCCGAGGGCCGCGCCGCCGCGCACGCCGTCGACGCCTACCTCACCGGCCACACGTCGCTGCCGTACCCGATCCCGCCCACCGCCCGTCCCATCGCCTGACCGTTCAGCCGTTCAGGTCCGCGCCGAGTTCCCGGACGACGTCGACGAGGAGTTCCACGTCCGACTTCGTCGTCCGCCAGTTCAGCGGCGCGGGCCTGAACACGGTCATGCCCCGGTACGTGCTCGTCCCCGCGAAGACGCGTCCGTCGGCGAGGAGGGCCTCGCCGAGATGGGCGTTCAGCTCGTTCAGGCGATGCTCCGGGACGCCGTCCGGCCGGTACCGGAAGCACACGATGCACAGCCGCACCGGCGCGAGCAGCTCCAGGTCCGGCGCCGCCTCGACCAGTTCACCCAGGTGCAGGGCGACGTCCAGATGCCGCTCCACCATCGCGCGGTAGCCGTCGCGCCCGTACGCGCGCAGCGTCGCCCAGATCGGCAGGGCCCGCGCCCGCCGCGACGACTCCGGGCCCAGCATGTTGTAGTTGATCCGCTCGTCGTCCGCGTCCGGCAGGTACGCCGCGCCCCACGCGCCGAACGCGCGGGACAGCAGCGCCGGGTCCCGGACGAACGAGAAACCGCTCTCGTACGGCACGTTCAGCCACTTGTGCCCGTCCGCGGTCACCGAGTCGGCACGTTCCACGCCGCGCGCCAGATGCGCCGTACGCGGCGACAGGGCGGCGAACATCCCGAACGCGCCGTCCACGTGCAGCCACGCGCCGTGCCGCTCCGCCAGGTCGGCGAGCTCGTCGATCGGGTCGGAGTCGCCGGTGTTGACCTCACCGAGGTTCGCCACGATCACCGCCCGGCCGCCGACCCGCTCCAGCGCCGCCTCCATCGCGGCGAGATCGACCCGGCCCGCGTCGTCCCGCGCGAACGTGCGGAGCGTGTCCCGGCCGCAGCCGAGGATCTGCAGCGCCTTGCGGGTGCTCACGTGCACCAGCCCGCTGCTGAACACCGGCATCACCGGGAGCCCGCCGAGGCCGCGTGACGTCACGTCCACGCCGTAGCCGTCCGCCCACCAGTACCGGGCGCACGCCAGGCCCGTCACGTGCGCGAGCGTCGCGCTCGGGGTCAGCACGCCCCCGAACGAGGCGGGCAGCCCGAACAGGTCCTTCAGCCAGCCCAGCACGACCGTCTCCGCCCGCGCGGCGAACGGCGACAGGACCCACAGGCCCGCGCCCTGGTCCAGCAGCGACGTCGCCCAGTCACCCGCCATCGCGGCCGGGGTCGCCCCGCCCACCACGAAGTGGAAGCAGCGCGGCCCGGACGAATGCGTCGCCGCGCCCGTCCCCACCCGTACCAGCCGTTCCACGGCGGCGACCGCCCCGTCGCCCTCCGCGGGCAGCGGGCCGCCGAGCTCGTCCAGCAGGACGTCCTGCGCGGGGTCGTGGACCGGGCGCTCGCCGAGCCCCTCCAAATACGGCCCCGCCGCCCGCGCCACCACGGCGAGCGGCTCGCCGGCCACGTCACGTTCGTCAAGCGGATCACTCATGTCGGACAGCAGACCACATACAGCCCCTCTCCGGGAACGGGCTCCGCCACTCACGCAACCACCAGATCACGGACACATCCGGCCACCCGGCACCCACTTGTGGACTCCCGGTCGGTCGACTACCGTCCGGCCCAGGTTCATCGAACGGCGGCCGGACGGCCCGAGCCCTGTCACGCCACCGTGAACCGCCTGCTCCCGCACGTTGCACGCGGGACCTCAGGGGCCTGGCCACTCACCGCTGGGGTGGCCGGGCCCACCCCCTGACCCGGATCCCGGTGTCCGTTTCCTGCAAGACCGGCCGGATGCGGCCCTCCTACGGTGGGGTCATGAAGGTTCTGCCCGCGAGCGGCCTTGACCGCGCCGCCGAGTTCCTCCGCCTCAACGGCCGTCTCATCGACCGGCACCGGTTCGCCCTCCACTTCCGCGGCGGGCCCGCCGGACCCGTCCTCGCGGCCCTGCGCGCCTACGAGAACCCCGACGGCGGATACGGGCACGCCCTCGAGCCCGACCTGCGCGGCGAGGGCAGCCAACCCGTCCCCGCCCAGCACGCCCTCGACGTCCTCCACGAGTGCGGCGCCGACGACGACCCGAGGGTCGACCGCATTGGCGACTACCTGGCGTCCATCACCGCGCCGGACGGGGGAGTCCCGTTCGTGCTGCCGAGCGTCCGCGAAACCCCTCACGCGCCGTGGTGGCAGACGCCCGACGACCCGCCCGGCGCCATCAACCCCACCGGCACCCTCGCCGGGATGCTGTACCGCGCGGGCTCCCGCCACCCTTGGCTAGGCCCCGCCACGGACTTCTGCTGGCGCCACCTTGAGGACACGGACACCGAACCGGGCCCGTACGACGCCCTGTCCATCCTCGCGTTCCTCGACCACGTCCCCGACCGGGACCGCGCCGAGGCGGCCTTCACCCGCCTCCGCGACGCCCTCGCCGCACCCGTGACCCTGGACCCGCACGCCGCCGGAGCCCAGCACCTTCCGCTCGACTTCGCCCCGACACCGGACGGGTACGGCCGCCGCCTCTTCACCGCCGACGCCATCGACGCCCACCTCGACGCCCTGATCGACGCGCAGGCCGACGACGGCGGCTGGGACGTCCCCTTCCTCATTTGGACGCCGATCACCCGCCCCGAATGGCGCGGCCTCATCACCGTCGAACGCCTACGCACCCTCCACGCCCACAATCGCCTCAAGCCCTAGCCAGGCACGCGACCGCACACCCGCCCGTCGCAAGCGAAACCGACCGGATCGCGAAGCGATACCGCGTTCCCCCAGACACGTTCACGAAGCGAGCCGCAAGGCAAGCGGGGAGGGCCGGACCTGCAAAACGCAACGGCCTCAGCCCGCACGCGAACGCGTGACCCGCCCGGTGCAGCGATGCCGGAGGCGAGCGGAACCGGGCGGATCGCGAAGCGATGCGCGTTCGCCCAGGGACGGTCACGTAGCGAGCCGCTAGGCGAGCGAAGTGGGCCGTGCCTGCAATAAGTACAGCTCACAGCAGGTTTCGGGCGGGTTCGCCCGCCAGTGCGCGGACCTCGTGTGCGAAATGCGCCTGGTCGGCGTAGCCCGCCGCGAACGCAGCGCCCGCCAGCGGCTCGCCTGCGCGGGCCAGCCTCAGCGCCCGTTGGAATCGCAGTACCCGCTGGAGCGTCTTCGGTCCGTAACCGAACGCCGCGAGGGAACGTCGCCGGAGCTGTCGCTCGCTGATGCCGAGGCCGTCCGCCACGTCCCGCACCGAACGGTCTTCGAGCCCGGACACCACCGCCGGGACGAGCGGATCCGGGGGCCGCATCCGCTCGCGGACCGCCGCGACCAGTGCCGCACGGGGGTCGCGCGCCGCGCCGACGGTCTCCGCCAGCCGGTCGGCCTCCCCGCCCCACAGGTCCCGCAGCGGCAGCCGCCCGTCGCGGATCGCGTCCGCGGGGACGCCCAGCACCGGCGGCGCCGTCCCGGGCGCGAACCGCACCGCCGTCACCGCGTCGCCCGGCTCCATCACCGCCGGGATCGGCCCGGTGTCCGGACCCGCGACCAGGATTCCCGACGCCGACCACATCAGGTCCACGCACCCGTCGGGCACGACGCGCTGCGTGAACGGCTCGGCGTCCCGCGGCAGCGTCGCCGTCCACGAGCACGCCAGCCCCGGCGCCGGATACTCGCGATAACTCGGCCGAACAGAGCCCGTCGCCTTCACCTCTCCTGCATATCACCCGCGCTCGCGGGCAGGGCCACGGAGGACCCCTTCCGAACAGGAGAACGACCATGCCGAACAATGATCTCCAGGGCAGGACCAATCGCCTTCCTCTGCGCACCCGAGGGCACCGAGCAGGTCGAGCTGACCGAACCCTGGACGGCCGTCGAGCAGGCCGGCGGGACGCCCCGGCTGATCTCCACCGCGTCCGGGGAGATCCGGGCGTTCGACCACCTCGACCGGGCCGACACCTTTCCCGTGGACGCCACGGTCGCCGAGTCCGATCCCGGCGCGTTCGACGCGCTCGCACTGCCCGGCGGCGTCGCCAACCCCGACTTCCTGCGCACGGACCCGGACGCGGTCGCGTTCGTCAAGGCGTTCTTCGACGCGGGCAAGCCCGTCGCGGTCATCTGCCACGGCCCGTGGACGCTCATCGAGGCGGACGTGGTCCGGGGCCGCACCGTCACCTCGTGGCCGAGCCTCCGGACGGACCTGCGCAACGCCGGGGCCACCTGGGTGGACGAGGAGGTGCGGATCTGCGAGGACGGGCCCAACGTCCTGGTCAGCAGCCGCAAGCCCGACGATCTCAAGGCGTTCTGCCAGGCCGCCGTCGAGGCGTTCAAACGCTGACCGGCCCCCTGTGGTCTAGACCTTGAGCTAGACCACTCGGTGAACCCCAAACGACCATATCCTGCATGAACATACCTACCCGCAGGTAACTAAGTACGGTTGTGCACGTGAACCGTCGAGCGAAGATAGTCAGCACCATCGGCCCCGCCTGCTCCAGCACCGAGCAGATCCAGGCCCTCGTCGAGGCCGGCATCGACGTCGCGCGCCTCAATATGAGCCACGGCGACCATGCCGTCCACGAGGAGGTCTACCACCGGGTCCGGGCCGCCGCCGACGCCACCGGACGCGGCGTCGGCATCCTCGCGGACCTGCAGGGTCCCAAGATCCGCATCGGGCGCTTCCCCGACGGCCCCGTGCGCCTCACCCTCGGCGACGCGTTCACCATCACCACCGACGACGTTCCCGGCACCCGGCGCGAGGTCTCCACCACCTACCAGGGCCTGCCCGGCGATGTCAGCCCCGGCGACACCGTCCTCATCGACGACGGCCGTGTCGCCCTGGAGGTCACCGGCGTCGACGGCGCCCGCGTCCACACCACCGTCACCGTCGGGGGCATGGTCTCCGACAACAAGGGCCTCAACCTTCCCGGCGTCCCGGTGAGCGTTCCCGCCCTCACCGACAAGGACGAACGGGACCTGCGCTGGGCGCTGCGCCTCGGCGTCGACCTGGTCGCCCTGTCGTTCGTCCGCACCCCCGCCGACGCCGACATCTGCTACCAGATCATGGAGGAGGAGGGCGTGCGCGTCCCCCTCATCGGCAAGATCGAGAAGCCGCAGGCGGTCGAGCGGCTTCCCGAGATCGTCGCCGCCTTCGACGGCATCATGGTCGCCCGCGGCGACCTCGGCGTCGAACTGCCCCTGGAGCAGGTCCCGATCGTCCAGAAGCGCGCCATCGAGCTCTGCCGCGAGAAGGCCCGCCCGGTCATCGTCGCCACCCAGATGCTCGAATCGATGATCTCCGCGCCGCGGCCCACCCGCGCCGAGACCTCCGACGTCGCCAACGCCGTCTTCGAGGGCGCCGACGCCGTGATGCTCTCCGGCGAGACCAGCGTCGGTCAGTATCCCGTCGAGTCGGTGCTGACCATGAGCCGGATCGTGCAGACCGCGGAGGAGGCCGCCCTCCAGGCCACCCACACCCTGGAGCGCATGCCCGAGACGGTCGGTGGGGCCATCGCCCGCGCCGCCGCCGAGGTCGGCGCCATCGTCCGCGCCGAGGCGCTCGCCGCGTTCACGATGTCGGGGGAGACCGCCCGGCGCCTGTCCCGCTACCGGTCGCCGATCCCGCTGCTCGCCTTCACGTCCGTGCCCGCCGTCCGGGGACGCCTCGCCCACGTGTGGGGCGTCGAGACCTTCGTCGTCCCGCACGCCGACCACACCGACGCCATGTTCGCCCAGGTGGAACAGGCCCTCCTCGAACTCGGCCGCTGCCAGAAGGGCGACAAGGTCGTCGTCGTCGCCGGTTCGCCCCCCGGAACCCCCGGCTCCACCAACGCGCTCCGCGTTCACGCCATCGGCGACGCCATCGCCGTCCAGCACTGACCGGCGCCCCGGGCGGCCCGCCGGGCACCGCGCGACCGCACCCGCGCGGTGCCCCGGTCTCAGACCGGCGCCGCTGGTTCGAGGCGCTGGATCACTAACCGATCTCATTTGCACGTCACTCCGGAAACGTGCGCGCGGTGGCGTGGACGACCGTCGATAATTCGCTGTCCGCGAGGCGCTCGTCGTCCGTCCGGGGCCGTTCGACGGACGCGTGAGGGGTGAAGAAGCGTCGAAGCCGCCGCCTTTCGCCGGGCGGCGGCTTCGTGAGGTGTGCCCCGAGTGGGATTCGAACCCACACTAGATGGTGTTTGAGACCATTTCCTCTGCCGTTGGGATATCGGGGCTTGGTCCGGTGAAAGCGGACGACGAGGCGATGATAGCTGGGCGGTGCCCTGGCAGGGGCGGCACAGGACAGGGTAGCGGGTTTCGGTAGGCTCGTGGGCGTGGAGAGCGCTCGGCGAGTGGTGATCGCGGAAGACGAGGCCCTGATCCGGCTGGACCTGAAGGAGATGCTTCAGGAGGACGGATACGAGGTCGTCGGAGAGGCCGGGGACGGTGAGGCGGCCGTGCGGCTGGCCGGTGAGCTGCGTCCCGACCTGGTGATCCTCGATGTCAAGATGCCGGTGCTGGACGGCATCTCGGCGGCGGAGCGGATCTCGGCGGAGCGGATCGCGCCGGTGGTGATCCTCACCGCGTTCTCCCAGCGCGAACTCGTCCAGCGTGCCACGGAGGCGGGCGCGATGGCCTACCTCGTCAAGCCGTTCTCCAAGACCGACCTCGCGCCGGCGATCGAGATGGCCGTCAGCCGGTACACCGAGCTGCGGGCGCTGGAGGCGGAGGTCGCAGGCCTGCAGGAACGCCTGGAGACCCGCAAGGTGGTCGACCGCGCCAAGGGGCTGTTGCAGCAGGCGCACGGGTGGTCGGAGCCGGACGCGTTCCGGTGGATCCAGAAGACGTCCATGGACCGGCGGCTCACGATGCGGGCCGTCGCGGAGGCGGTCGTGGCGGGGGCCGCGGGAGGCGAGTCGCGGGGCTCCGGGACGGGGCCGCAGGGGCCGGACGAGCCGCCCGCGAGTTGACGTTTCAACCCTGCCATTCATCACGTTGTCAAGAGTCAAACCGAAAGATTCGGACTGGACCTGGTTGATTACGTAGAGTAATCATGCCTGGCAATGCCCGGTATCGGATGAGCACGGGGTCGTAACGAACGAGTAACCCTTCTATCCGAGGGTCCTGTTCTGGGGCGGGTCGACGGTGTACGACATACCTGGTCCCCGGTTGACCGATTCCTCCAACCGAGAGTCGGCGTCGGGGCACGACTCGTACCCGATCCTCTCCTGGATCCGGATGGAAAGGTTGGGCACCTTGCGGCGCAACAAGATGAGGATCACCGGCGCGGTGGTGATGGGCGTGACGCTCGCACTCAGCGCCGTGGCCTGCGGTGGCGATGACGACGGGGGTAGCGGCGGCGGCGGTGACGAGGTCACGATCGGGTTCATGGGCGACCTGACCGGTGAGAACTCGGGTCTGGTGATCCCGCCCAAGCAGGGCGCGCAGCTGGCCATCGAGCAGTACAACGCGACCAACCCCAAGGTCAAGATCAAGTTTAAGACATATGACAGCCAGGGCAAGGCGGAGCAGGCGACGCCCCTGGCGCAGGGCGCGGTCAAGGACGACAAGATCGTTGGTTTGATCGGGCCCGCCTTCTCCGGTGAGTCCGAGAGCGTCGGTCCGATCCTGGAAGAGGCCAAGGTCCCGAGCGTGTCGCCGTCCGCGACGAGCATCACGCTGGCCGAGAAGGGCTGGAAGTACTGGCACCGCGTGGTCGCCGACGACGCCGTGCAGAGTGACGGCGCCGCGAACTTCCTGGTGAACTCGGTCAAGGCGAAGAAGCTGTACCTGGTGTCCGACAACCAGGCCTACGGCAAGGGCCTCACCGACGCCATCGCGAAGGCGGCCGGCGGCAAGGGAGCCCAGACCCAGACGGACGCGGTGGACGACAAGGCCACGGACTACTCCTCGACCGTCAACAAGATCAACCAGTTCAAGCCCGACGCGGTGTACTTCGGTGGTTACTACGCGGTGGCGGGACGGCTCTTCAAGCAGCTCCGCGAGGGCGGCTACAAGGGCAAGATGATGTCGGGCGACGGCTCGCTCGCCGCCGGGCTGATCGAGGGCGCCGGCCAGGAGAACGCGCAGGGCGCGCTGCTGAGCTGCGGCTGCCTCATCGACGCCGAGGGCAAGACCAACGAGAAGGCCAAGAAGTTCGCGACCGACTACAAGACCAAGTTCGGTTCCGAGGTCGCGATCTACTCGACGGAGGGCTACGACGCCGCGACGGCCTTCATCGAGGCGGTCAAGGCGGGCCACACCGAGCCGGAGGCGATCAACAACTTCCTGAAGACGCTGAACGCCCAGGGTGTCGGGAAGCCGATCAAGTTCGACGACAAGGGTGAGCTCGCGGCGCAGGACATCTTCATCTACGAGGTGAAGGGCAACACGATCCCCCTCCTCGGAAACAGCAACGAAGCGAAGGTCTCGTAGGCGTCACCACGCCAGTACAGACCTGACCGTCCCCCGTTCCGGGGGCCCTTGATGGCGCGGGAGCGGGAGCGCTACAGCGCTCCCGCTCCTTTGACGAAGGCGACCGAAGGTGCTCGACGACTTCATCAATCAATTCTGGCCGTCGACCATCGACGGGCTGGCGCTAGGCGCGATCTACGCGCTTTTGGCGCTCGGCTACACGATGGTCTACGGCGTGCTCAGGCTGATCAATTTCGCGCATGCCGACATCTTCATGGTCGGTACGTTCGCCGCGCTGTGGACCGCGCGGTCCATGGGCGTGTCCGACGTGGGGGGTTTCGCCCTCATCGGCGTCGTGGTGCTGATGGCCGTGGTGGCCGGCACCGTCGCGGGCGGCGGCGCGATGCTGCTGGAGGCGACCGCGTACCGGCCGCTGCGCAAGAAAGGCGCGTCCCGGCTCGCGGCGCTGATCTCCGCGATCGGCGCGTCGATCTTCATCCAGCAGCTGATGGGCACGGTGGGCGTTCGCTGGATCTTCGGGACCTCGAAGGAGGGGGGCAAGCTCGACGTCAACGAGCACTTCAAGGATCTGTCGAACGTCGTCGACACCGGCGGGATCGTGATCCGCAACGATCAACTGATCATCTTCGTCGGCGCGGTGCTGATGATGGTCGCGCTGGACCAGTTCGTGAACCGGACGAGGCTCGGCCGCGGAATCCGCTCGACGGCGCAGGACCCGGAGACCGCGGTCCTGATGGGCGTCAACATCGACCGGGTGGTGTCGGCGACGTTCCTCGTCGGCGGCATCATGGCGGGCGTCGCCGCCGCGCTGTACTTCCTGCGGTTCGAGACCACGAACTACTTCGTCGGATTCCTGCTCGGCATCAAGGCCTTCACCGCGGCGGTGCTCGGCGGCATCGGCAACATCCGCGGCGCGCTGGCCGGCGGCTTCACCCTGGGGCTGCTGGAGATGTACGGGTCGAGCATCTTCGGATCTCAGTGGCGGGACGTCGTCGCGTTCACCCTGCTGATCCTCGTCCTGATGTTCCGTCCCACCGGCATTCTCGGTGAATCTCTCCAGCGGGCGCGCGCATGAACCTCACGAAGAACGGAAACGGAAACGGCGGCCTCGGCCAGGTCCGCGACAGGCTCTCCCTCGATCCGCTCCGCGACGCCTGGGCCGGCGCCCCGGCCGCGGTGCGCTGGATCGTGTACGGCCTGCTCATCATCGGCGGGCTGCTCCTGCCGAGCGAGTCGATCGGCTCGTTCATGGCGCCGAGCGGCGTCGACTGGCCCGGGATGCTGAGCACCCAGATCGCGATCTACGTGTTGCTCGCGATCGGCCTGAACGTCGTGGTCGGCATGGCCGGCCTGCTCGACCTCGGATACGTGGCCTTCTACGCGGTCGGCGCCTACACGATGGCGATCTTCGCGACCAAGTACCATTGGACGTTCTGGGAGTCGCTGGTCCTGGCGATCGCGTTCTCCGCGCTGGCCGGGGTGATCCTCGGTGCGCCGACACTGCGGCTGCGCGGCGACTATCTGGCGATCGTCACGCTCGGCTTCGGTGAGATCGTCAAACGGACCGCGAACAACAGCGACTACGTGAACGGACCGCGCGGTGTGCAGGGCATCCCGCACCCGCCGTCGCTGTCGGAGTGGGAGATCCTCGGCGTGCAGCCGCTGAAGTACGGCCTGCTGGACGCCCGTCCGTACTACTACCTGCTCCTGCTGTTCATCATCGTCTCGATCATCTTCGTGAAGCGGCTGGAGCGGTCGCGGGTGGGCCGCGCGTGGGCGTCGATCCGCGAGGACGAGGACGCGGCGGAGCTCATGGGCGTGCCGACGTTCAAGTTCAAGCTGGCGGCGTTCGCCATCGGCGCCGCGATCGGCGGCAGCGGCGGCGTGGTCTACGCCTCGCAGCAGACGTCCATCACCCCGCTGAACTTCGAGTTCATCGTGTCGGCGCTGATCCTGGCCGGTGTGGTCCTGGGCGGTTCGGGCAACCTGCCCGGCGTGATGCTGGGCGCCGCGCTGCTGGCCTGGCTGCCGGAGCGGTTCCGGGAGTTGAAGGACTACCGGATGCTGATCTTCGGTGCGGCACTGGTGGTCATGATGATCTTCCGTCCGGAGGGGCTGTGGCCGTCCCGGCAGCGCAAGGCCGAACTGGCCGAGGGCACCGGCGGCATGGGCAGCCTGGGAGCCGAGGTCGCCGTACCGGAACATGACGGCCCCGGCCCGGTGGAGACACGGGAGGAGGGCAAGTGAGCGGGACGAAGAACCCGATGCCCGTGCTCGAACTGCGCGACATCGTCATGCGGTTCGGCGGCGTGGTCGCGCTCAACAAGGTGAACATCACGATCGCCGAGGGCGAGATCTTCGCGTTGATCGGCCCGAACGGCGCCGGGAAGACGACGGTGTTCAACGTCACCACCGGCGTGTACCGGCCGTCCGAGGGCCAGGTCGTGTTCCGCGGCAAGCGCATCGACGGAAAGAAGCGGTACGTCGTCACCAAACTGGGTGTGGCGCGGACGTTCCAGAACGTGCGCCTGTTCCACAACATGTCGGCGGTCGAGAACGTCCTGGTGGGCGCGGACGCGCACCACCGGACGGGATTCGTCGGCGCGAGCCTCGGACTGCCGTGGCATCGCCGGGAGGAGCGCCGCGGCCGGGAGAAGGCCCGTGAGCTGCTGGAACTGGTCGGCATCCCGCACCGCGGCGAGGAGGCCGCGAAGAACCTCCCGTACGGCGACCAGCGGCGTCTGGAGATCGCGCGGGCGCTGGCGACCGACCCGAAGCTGCTGCTGCTGGACGAGCCCGCCGCGGGCATGAACCCCGCGGAGAAGGTGGCGTTGCAGGACCTGATCCGCAGGATCCGCGACACCGGCGTGACCGTGCTGCTCATCGAGCACGACATGAGCCTGGTGATGGGGATCAGCGACCGGGTCGCGGTGCTCGACTTCGGGCAGAAGATCGCCGACGGCCTTCCGGCCGAGGTGCAGAACGATCCGCGGGTGATCGAGGCGTATCTGGGGGCTCCGGCCGATGCTTCTTGAGATCGAGGACATCCACGTCCACTACGGAAAGATCGCGGCGCTGAAGGGCATCACGGCGTCCGTCGACGACGGCGAGATCGTGACGCTGATCGGCGCGAACGGCGCCGGGAAGACGACCACGCTGAAGACGGTCTCGGGCCTGCGGAACCTGTCCTCGGGCGCGATCCGCTTCGACGGCCGGGACATCAGCCGGATGCCCGGGCACAAACGGGTCCTCGCCGGGATCGGGCAGGCCCCGGAGGGGCGCGGGATCTTCCCCGGGATGACCGTGGAGGAGAACCTCCTGATGGGCGCCTACGCCCGGAAGGACGACGCGTCCAAGGAACTGGCCGAGGCGTACGAGCTGTTCCCGCGCCTGGCCGAGCGGCGGACGCAGGCGGGCGGCACGATGTCCGGCGGCGAGCAGCAGATGCTCGCGATCGGGCGCGCGCTCATGGCCAAGCCGAAGGTGCTGCTCCTGGACGAGCCGTCGATGGGCCTCGCGCCCATGCTCGTCCAGCAGATCTTCTCGATCATCGTGGAGATCAACCGGCGGGGCACCACGGTGCTGCTGGTGGAGCAGAACGCCCAGCAGGCGTTGCAGATCGCGCACCGCGCGTACGTGCTGGAGACGGGCCGGGTCGTGAAGTCGGCCCCGGCGCGCGACCTCCTCGACGACCCGCAGGTCCGCGCGGCCTACCTGGGTGGCGCGTCGGGCGACGACCTGGCCGCGGCCCCGGACGTCGCGTCGGCCTCGTCGGCTGCCTCGGCCTCGGACGCCCCGTCCGCCGAACCGGCGGACGACCGGGAAGAGGGAAGTTCCACGTAACGGCTCCCAGTTCGCGTCACGCGCCCGTCCAGTCCGGTTCGCCGGGTCTGGGCGGGCGCGTCGCGTTGTGCGCTCTGGGGTGCGCCTGGGGGCCGGGCGAGCCGGGTCAGGGAAGGCGGATCTCGGCGGGGGCGGGGTCCCTGACGGCGCCGACGGGCGGGGAGCCGTAGAGGCGGACGGCCCGGGTCCGCGCGCCGCGCGGCACGTCGAACCACACGTCGAACTCGACGCGCATGGACGCCCCGACCGACAGCCGCTCCGGCTGCCGTTTGATCATGGTGGCGTTGACGTCGGGGGAGTGGGCCGCGCCGTCGGTGGTGACCAGACGCTGTTTCCAGGTGTCGAAGACCTGGATGTCGCGACCGGTGTTGACGGCCAGGACCCGGACGCGGGTGAAAGTGCCCTTCGAGCCCATCGCGGCGTGGGTGCCCATCACCTCGGTCATGCCCTCCCGGAACCCGAGGACGGTGAAGTGCAGGTCGGCGCTGCGCCCGGTCTTGCCACGCGGGACGGACTCGTCCTCGCGGGCCCGCTCGGCCGGTACGTGGTAGGTGGGCGGCGCCTCGGCCCGCTCTGAACCGGAGCAGCCGGGCAGCGCGACGGCGACGGCGCCGAGCGCGATCGCGGCGGCCGGGATCCGCGGACGAGGGACACGCAGGCGCATGCTCGGACGGTACGGCCGATCACGGCGCGGTTGAAGACGCCGGGGCGATTCGCAACCCAACCGAAACCACCGACGGCGCTATGCCGGTGTCGCACCGTCCCCGGACACGCGTTGACCCGGGGTCACCTTTGGGGCCGTACGAACCTTCCCCGGGCGCGTACGTTGTCTACTCGGTGACCCCGGGCCGTTCCGATCCACGCTACAGACCCCGAGGCGCGCACCGCAAAGGAAGGACGACCCCGACGGGCCGCGCACGCCGTCACGCCCCGGGAGCGTCCCGAATCATGCAGGTCAGGCGCGCGGTGCAGATCCGCCGGTCCCGGTCGTCGGTGACGACGATCTCGTAGGTGGCGAGCGTCCGGCCGCCGTGCACCCGGGTCGCCACACCCGTGACATGCCCCTCCGTGGCCGACCGGTGATGGGTGGCGTTGATCTCGATGCCGACGGCGATACGGCCCTCCCCGGCGTGCATCATCGCGGCGATGGAGCCGAGCGACTCCGCCAGGACGCACGACGCGCCGCCGTGCAGCAACCCGTACGGCTGGGTGTTGCCCGCCACGGGCATCCGCCCCACCACGCGTTCCGCCGAGGTCTCCAGGTACTCGACGCCCATGGTCCTCGCCAGGTCGCCGTACACGTCTCCGGTCACCGCACCTCCGAGAAAGTGTCGTCCACGCAGACTAGAGTCCTGGTGTGGCGACGAAAGCAGCGACCCCTGACAAGCGCGAACGGCTCCTCCTGCTCGACGGGCACTCCCTGGCCTACCGGGCGTTCTTCGCGCTGCCCGTGGAGAACTTCTCCACGACCGACGGCCAGCCGACCAACGCCGTGTACGGCTTCACCTCCATGCTCATCAACGTCCTGCGCGACGAGGAGCCGACCCACATCGCCGTGGCGTTCGACCGCTCCGAGCCGACGTTCCGGCACGAGCAGTACGTCGAGTACAAGGCCGGACGGCAGAAGACCCCGGACGAGTTCCGCAGCCAGATCAGCCTGATCTTCGAGGTGCTGGACGCGCTGCGCATCCCGCGGCTGTCCGTCGCCGGGTTCGAGGCGGACGACATCATCGCCACCCTGTCCGTCCAGGCCCAGAACGCGGGCATGCAGACCCTCATCGTCACCGGCGACCGCGACGCCTTCCAGCTCGTCAACGACGACGTCACCATCCTGTACCCGGTCCGCGGCGTCTCCGAGCTCTCCCGCATGGACCCCGCCGCCGTCGAGGCCAAGTACGGCGTCCCACCCGAGCGGTACCGCGAACTCGCCGCGCTCGTCGGCGAGACCAGCGACAACCTGCCCGGCGTCCCCGGCGTCGGCCCGAAGACCGCCGCCAAATGGCTCACCAAGTACGGCGACCTCGACACCCTCGTCGACCGCGTCGACGAGATCAAGGGCAAGGCCGGCGACAGCCTCCGCGAACACCTCGCCGGAGTGCTGCGCAACCACCAGATCAACAAGCTCGACACCGAGGTCGGCCTCGAACTGACGCCGCCGCAGCTCGCGATGGGCCAGTGGGACCGCGAGGAGATCCACACCCTCTTCGACTCGCTCCAGTTCCGCGTCCTGCGCGAACGCCTGTACGCCACCATCTCCACGGCCGAACCCGAGGCCGACGAGGGCTTCGACGTCCAGCTCGACACCCTGGAGCCCGGCGCGCTCGGCGCCTGGCTCGACGCCAACGCCGGCGACCGCCTCGGCATCGCCGTCACCGGCACCTGGAGCCGCGGCACCGGCGAGATCACCGCCCTGGCCCTGGCGTCCAAACACGGCCCCGCCGTCCACCTCGACCCCGCCGAGCTGATCGAGGACGACGAACGCGCCCTCGCCGACTACCTCGCCGACGCCCGCCGCCCCAAGGCGATCCACGACGCCAAAGGGCCCATGCTGGCCCTCGCCGCCCGCGGCCTCACCCTCGACGGCGTCACCAGCGACACCGCCCTCGCCGCCTACCTCGCCCTCCCCGGACAGCGGACCTTCGACCTCGCCGACCTCGCCCTCCGCTACCTGCACCGCGAACTGCGCAGCGAAACCGAGGACAACGGGCAGCTCACCCTCGACGGCTCCGGCGAGGAAGAAGCCGCCCAGGCCCTCGCCGTCCGCGCCCGCGCCGTCACCGAACTCGCCGACGTCCTCGACATCGACCTCGACAAACGCGGCGCCACCCGCCTCCTCCACGACGTCGAACTCCCGCTCGTCGGCGTCCTCGCCGGCATGGAACGCGCCGGAATCGCCGTCGACACCGACCACCTCGCCGGGCTCTCCGCGTCCCTCGGCGCCCAGGTCAAAGAGCAAGAACAACAGGCACACGAGAAGGTCGGCCACGAATTCAACCTCGGCTCGCCCAAACAGGTGCAGCAAGTCCTCTTCGACGAACTCAAACTGCCCAAGACCAAACGCACCAAGACCGGCTACACCACCGACTCCGAGGCCCTCACCAACCTCCAGGAGAAAGAACCCCACCCCGTCCTCGACCACATCCTCCGCTGGCGCGAAGTCGCCAAACTCAAGAGCATCGTCGACTCCCTCATCCCCATGGCCGACGACGCCGGGCGCATCCACACCACCTTCAACCAGATGATCGCCGCCACCGGCCGTCTCTCCTCCACCGACCCGAACCTGCAGAACATCCCCATCCGCACCGCCGAAGGCCGCCAGATCCGCGAGGCGTTCGTCGTCTCCCACGACTACGAAACCCTCCTCACCGCCGACTACTCGCAGATCGAACTGCGCATCATGGCGCACCTCTCCGAAGACGACGCCCTCCTCGAAGCCTTCAACTCCGGCGCCGACTTCCACACCATCACCGCCTCCCGCGTCTTCGGCCTCCCACCCGACCAGATCGACTCCGAACTCCGCGCCCGCATCAAGGCCATGAACTACGGCCTCGCCTACGGCCTGTCCGCCTACGGCCTCTCCCAACAACTCCGCATCTCCCCCGACGAGGCCCGCGGCCTCATGGAGGAGTACTTCCAACAGTTCGGCGGCGTCCGCGACTACCTCCGCGACGTCGTCTCCAAAGCCCGCCAGGACGGCTACACCGAAACCATCCTCGGCCGCCGCCGCTACCTCCCCGACCTCAACTCCGACAACCGCCAACGCCGCGAAATGGCCGAACGCATGGCCCTCAACGCCCCCATCCAAGGCTCCGCCGCCGACATCATCAAAGTCGCCAGCCTCAACGTCGACCGCGCCCTCACCACCGCCGGCCTCACCTCCCGAATGCTCCTCCAAGTCCACGACGAACTCGTCTTCGAAGTCGCCCCCGGCGAACTCGACGACCTCAAAACCCTCGTCAGCACCGAAATGGCCGGCGCCTACGACCTCCGCGCCCCCCTCAGCATCTCCACCGGCACCGGCCGAACCTGGCAGGAAGCAGCGCACTAGCCTTTTTGTATTTTTCTCCTCCTTCGGGCCTGGCGGCCCTCCATCGTCGAAAAACACGGTGCGATCGCTGCATCGCTTCGGCTCGCCTGGCGGCTCGCTGCGCGATCAGGTTCTCGCTTCGCTTGAACCTGCCTTCGGACGCGATCGCAAACCTTGAGGTTGTTGGGGGGTTGCTGTGGGGGTTGGGGTGGGTGGGTAGGGCGGGTTGCTGTGTTTGTTTGCAGTGCACTTCTCCTTCGGCCCTGGGGGCCTCCATCGTCGTGAACTGCGGTGCGATCGCTGCATCGCTTCGGCTCGCCTTGCGGCTCGCTGCGCGATCAGGTTCTCGCTTCGCTTGAACCTGCCTTCGGACGCGATCGCGAACCCTGAGGTTGTGTGGGGGGGTGGGGTGGTGGGTTCGGCTTGGCTTGGGCTCGTTGCGCGATCGGGTTCTTGCTTCGTTTGAAGCTGCCACCGGACGCGGTCGCAGACGTTGGAACTAATGGGGTGGTTGTGGGGTCGGGGGACGGTGGGGGCTGGTTCGTTGCAGTGGGGTGGATTGTCGTGCTGCCGGGTGCGAGATCGGGGTCGGTTATGGGTGGGTGTTGCGGGGCTTGATGGCTAGGGCGGTGAGGGCGCTTAGGGCCGCTGTCAGGGCTATGAACCACCAGGCGTGCTCGAAGAGTGCTTGTGCTTGGTTCGAGGAGGAGGGGATCGTGCCCATGACGGCGACCAGGATGGCGACGCCGAGGACGTAGCCGAGTTGGCGGCTGGTGTTGACCACGGCGCTGGCGGTGGCGGCCTGAGCGGGGGGCAGGCCGGTGGTGGCGGCGCCCAGCAGGGTGGGGAGGGCCAGGCCGATGCCTACGCCGATGATGAGCCACCCGGGCAGGATCTGCGTCACGTAGCGCACGTCGGCGGAGGCGCCGAGGGCCAGCATCGCCGCGCCGGCGCAGAACAGAAGGTTTCCCGAGGCGACCACGATGTTTGGGGAGACTCGTCGGACCAGCCGTTGGGCGGCTATCGCGAAGACCGGGACCATCAGCGGGCCCGGCATGATCGCGAGGCCGGTGTCGATCGCGTTGAACCCCGCGACGTTCTGCAGCCACAGGACGACGCAGGGGAAGGCCGCGCCGAACGCCGTGCAGAACAGCAGGACCGTGGTGTTGGCCCAGGCGAAGGCCGGCACGCGGAACAGGGCCGGATCGATGAACGGGGTGGGATGCCGTTTGATCCTGAGGAGGAAGAGCGCCAGTCCGATGATCGCGGTGGTGAAGGCGCCCAATGTCAGCGTGTCGGCCCAACCCCACACGTCGCCTTTCACCAGGCCGAGTGCGGCCACGCTGAGGGTGATGGCGAGCAGCGCCCCGCCGGGAAGGTCGGGGGTCCTCCCCGAGACGTCGCGCGACTCGGGGAGGACGCGCCTCGCCGCGGCGAAGGCCAGGATGCCGATCGGCAGGTTGATGAGGAACACCCACTGCCAGGACAACTGCACCAGTGCCCCACCGGTCACCGGACCGAGCGTCGCGGCAAGGGAACTGGTGATCGCCCAGATCTTCACCGCACCCGCGCGCCGCTCGGGGGGCAGGGCGGTGAGCAGCAGACCGAGGCTTGCGGGAGTGAGCGCGGCGGCACCGGCGGCCTGCAGCACGCGGAACGTCACCAGCCACCACAGCGTCGGTGCGGTCGCGCAGGCGGCGCTGGCGAGGGTGAAGAGGACGAGGCCCGTGAGGAATCCCATCTTTCGGCCGTGCCGGTCGGCCAGGCGTCCGGCCGGGATCAGCAGCGCCGCGTAGACGATCGTGTAGGCGTTGAGAACCCAGCTGAGGTCGGGCAGGGACGAGCCGGGAAAGCTCCTGCCGATGTCGGTGAAGGCGACGTTGACCACGAAGACGTCGAGCATGGCCATGAACGCGGCCGCGCAGAGCACGAACACGACGGCGGTCGACCGGTCGCCTCGCCGGGCGGCGGTCGTCGGCGCTTCTGAAACCATCCGGAACATCCCATCTGACTTCACTTTTGTATAGGCAGATCGCTGACTATACATTGGTGAAGTCGTGGCGGATAGCATGGGGGCATGCCCGCTGTGATGGAAGGTCCCCTCGCGGACCTCGGCTCGTGGAAGACCGACCACTGTTCGCTGGTCAAGGCCCTGGAGATCGTCGGGACCAGGTCGACGTTGCTGATCCTGCGCGAGGCCTACTACGGAACCACCCGATTCACCGGCTTCGCGCGACGCGTCGGGATCACCGAGCGCATCGCGGCCAGGCAGCTGCGCCACCTCACCGAGGCCGGACTGCTCGCCAAGCGCCCCTACCGCGACGAGGGCGGCCGCACCCGCGACGAGTACGTGCTCACTGAGATGGGCCGCGACCTGCTGCCGGTCGTCCTCGCCCTGATGCAGTGGGGCGACAAGTACCTCCAGGACGGCCAGGCGCCGCTCCTGTACGTCGAACACGACACCGGCGCTCCGGTGCGGGTCGAGCTACGCAGCGACACCGGGAACGAGGTCGGCCTCGAGAACCTCGGTGTGCGGCGCAACCCGCGTTGGCGCAGGCCCCAGCCGGCGACGGAGGGGAGTCGGACCGAGAAGGACTCGTCGGACGCCGTTCTCGACGCGGGGTGATCCAGGCCGGTCGCCTTGACACCGGACTGCTTCAGAGCGGGAAGTGCTTGGGTGCGGATTGGTGCGGTGCGGGTCATTGCGGGGTTTTGGTGAGTCAAGTCTTGGCCTTGTTCCGGTGCGCCTCGGCTGGCCGGACGGGCTGGTGTGCGGGGCGGGCACAGTGCGCCTGGTCGGTGAGGCGGGTGTTGAGGGGTGAGCATCGTCGCCTCGTGACGGAGAGTCTGGGAGTCGCGCCGCAGGGTTAATGGGGATCATGCGGGTATTCGGGTGGGTGTCCGTAGATGTCTGGGGGGCCGTACTGTGTCCCCGGGTCCTGTTCGGGTTTACCGGCGGGGGGTAGCGTGCCTCTGCTTCACAAGATCGCTGGAGTTGTGGTCGTCTGCGCGGTGGTCCTCGGGCTGGTGTTGCCGGCGGTTCGGCCTGAGAAGAGGCAAGCCGCGGCGCGGGTCGGTGGGGCGGGCGCCGAGGTGAGCGGAACGCCTCGGGCGCCGGCGGTGGTCGCGACGCCGGCGGGGCCGGTTCCGGGGGCGGCGCCGGGGGCCGTGGCCGTCAAGGCGAACGAGTTGGGACAGGTTCCGGTGTTGATGTATCACCGGATCGTGCCGAAGGCCGAGACGCCGCTGGATCGGTCGACGAAAGAGCTGTACGACGAGCTGACGCGGCTGGCCAAGAGTGGATACACGCCGATCACGGCGGCGGAGTTCGTCGGTGGGCGGTTCGATGTGCCGGCCGGGAGGCATCCGGTGGTGCTGACGTTCGACGACAGCACGCCCGGGCACTTCGCGCTCGACGCGAACGGGTGGCCGAAGGGCGACACGGCGGTCGCGATCATTCAGCGGGTCGCGCGGGAGAACCCCGGGTTTCGGGCGGTGGCGACGTTCTATCTGAACAAGGATCTGTTCGGGATGGCGGACGCGCAGGCGGCGGTGGGGCTGAAGTGGCTCGTCCAGCGCGGGTTCGAGCTCGGCAACCACACGATGTCGCATCCGAGCCTGGGGGGCCTGTCGCAGGGCGAGGTGCGTGCGGAGATCGGTGGGCTGGAGGATCGGGTCGTCCGGCTGACCGGAAGGCACACGACGACGCTGGCGTACCCGTACGGGGCGGTCCCGCGGAAGGCGGCGTGGGCTCGGGCGGACGGCGGCCGGTACACCTTCCGGGGAATCTTCCTCGCGGGGTGGCGGCCGTCGCCGTCGCCGTTCGACGAGAACTTCGACCGGTGGAACATCACCCGGGTGCGGTCCGAGGGCAAGGTCGAAGAGAACGACTGTACGAAGTTCTGTTCGACGGCGTGGCTCGATTACCTGGACAAGAATCCTGATGAACGGTACACATCTGACGGGGACTCGAACACCGTGACGTTTCCCAGGACGGCCGAGGGGCGGCTGGCCAAGGAACATCGCGGCAGGGCGCGGGCGTACTGACCCTGAGCGGATTGACCCCGCGAGGCTGGTCCCATATCCTGATCGCTGCGCTGTGGGCCTGCGTGCGCTTCGGACGGAGCAGGCTCGCGCTCGGTCAGGTCGGCGACAACGGTTCGGTTCACCGACGCGGCGGTGTCCGCGTCCCATTCCGGTCTTCGGCAGGGCGGATAACGGCCCTCCGCGCACAACCCATACGACTTCCATGTCCGTACCGGAGCCAGCCGACACATGACGAGCAGCACCGAGGCCACCTCGACCACCCCGCAGGTAGCGGTCAACGACATCGGGTCCGAGGAAGCCTTCCTCGCCGCGATCGACGAGACCATCAAGTACTTCAATGACGGCGACATTGTCGAGGGCACTGTCGTCAAGGTCGATCGTGACGAGGTCCTCCTCGACATCGGCTACAAGACCGAGGGCGTCATCCCCTCGCGTGAGCTGTCCATCAAGCACGACGTCGACCCGAACGAGGTCGTGTCCGTCGGGGACCACGTCGAGGCCCTCGTCCTCCAGAAGGAGGACAAGGAGGGGCGGCTGATCCTGTCCAAGAAGCGCGCCCAGTACGAGCGCGCCTGGGGCACGATCGAGAAGATCAAGGACGAGGACGGCATCGTCACCGGCACCGTCATCGAGGTCGTCAAGGGCGGTCTCATCCTCGACATCGGGCTGCGCGGCTTCCTGCCCGCCTCGCTGGTCGAGATGCGGCGCGTGCGCGACCTGCAGCCGTACGTGGGACGCGAGCTCGAAGCCAAGATCATCGAGCTGGACAAGAACCGCAACAACGTGGTGCTGTCGCGGCGCGCGTGGCTCGAGCAGACGCAGAGCGAGGTCCGCCAGACCTTCCTCAACACCCTGCAGAAGGGCCAGGTCCGCAAGGGCGTCGTGTCGTCCATCGTCAACTTCGGCGCGTTCGTCGACCTCGGCGGGGTCGACGGGCTGGTGCACGTCTCCGAGCTGTCCTGGAAGCACATCGACCACCCGTCCGAGGTCGTCGAGGTCGGCCAGGAGGTCACGGTCGAGGTCCTGGACGTCGACATGGAGCGCGAGCGGGTCTCGCTGTCGCTGAAGGCGACGCAGGAGGACCCGTGGCAGCAGTTCGCCCGCACCCACCAGATCGGGCAGGTCGTGCCGGGACGCGTCACCAAGCTGGTGCCGTTCGGCGCGTTCGTCCGCGTCGAGGAGGGCATCGAGGGCCTGGTGCACATCTCCGAGCTGGCCGAGCGGCACGTGGAGATCCCCGAGCAGGTCGTCCAGGTCGGCGACGAGATCTTCGTGAAGATCATCGACATCGACCTCGACCGGCGCCGGATCAGCCTGTCCCTCAAGCAGGCCAACGAGGGCGCCGCCGGGATCGAGGAAGAGGACTTCGACCCGACCCTGTACGGCATGCCCGCCGAGTACGACGAGCAGGGCAACTACAAGTACCCCGAGGGCTTCGACGCCGAGACGGGCGAGTGGCTGCCGGGCTTCGACGAGCAGCGTGAGACGTGGGAGCGGCAGTACGCCGAGGCCAGGTCCCGGTTCGACGCGCACCGCAAGCAGATCGAGGAGGCCCGCAAGGCCGAGGCCGAGGCCGGCGGGGAGCCCGCGGGCGGCAGCGGCGGCGGTGGCGGCGAGACCTCCTACTCCGGCGGCGGGGAGAGCGAGTCCGGCGGTGGCGCGCTCGCCACCGACGAGGCGCTCGCCGCGCTGCGGGAGAAGCTGTCCGGAGGCCAGTGACCCCGGGGCCGAACATCGGCCTGTGACATCCCGACCACGGCCGGAGAACGATCTTGATGGATCGGCCTCCGGCCGTGCTCGGTTGCGCTGTTCTTTTCGGTAGTCTCGCCGTTCGTCCCGGGAGCACTCGTTCAATTGGCCAGCACAGACGCCGACACCGTCACCGGCGCCAGGACCGGCGGCCCCGCCGAGGCCGCACCGCCGATCGTGCCGCAGGGCCCCGCGAGACTCGCACTGATCGCGGTCACCGTCGCGGTTCTCGCGCAGACCCTGCGGTTCTCGCCGCCCCAGCTCGACCACTTCGCCGACGAGGCCGGGACGGCCGCCGCCGCCCTGGGCGTCCTGGTCGTGTGCCTCGCCGGGTTCGCCGCGCCGCTGATCCGCCGGTACGCCGGCTTCCGCGGCCTGCTGCTCGCCGGGATCGGCGGGCTGTTCGCCGTCCGGCTCATCGCCCAGGCCATCGAACCGCGGACGTGGCTCGCGTTCGCGGGCACCGCCATCGGCATGATCGCCGTCGCGGCGCTGTACGAGGGCGCCCGCGGCCTGTCCGGCGTCGGGTTCGCCACCGCCACCGTCGCGGGCCTGTCGATCGACACCGCCGTACGGATGTGCTTCGCCACCTGGGACCCGGTGTGGCGGTCCGGCGTCGGCCCGTGGGCGGCGTGCCTGGTGTTCGTCGGCGTCGGAGTCGCCGCCCTGTACCGGGAACTGGCGTCCGGGCCGGTCGCCGCGCCCGGGATCTCGTGGCGGGACGCGCTCGGCGCCGCCGCGTTCGGCCCGTTCCTTGCGTTGCAGGTCCTCGTCCTGTCCAGCCCCGCGTTCGTCGCGTCGTCGGGATGGCGGTCGCTGACCGTCGCGCACATCGTGATCGTCGCCGGGCAGGGGCTCGCGCTGGCGTTCCTCGCGTCCGGTCTCGCGGTCCGGGCCGTCCCGGGCGGCGTGTGCGTGCTCGGCGGCACCGTCCTCGGGGTCGGCGCGGGCGCCGTCGCCGGAACGTACGCGATCTCCGGTGTCGAGATCGTTCCCATCGTGATCGTCGGGCAGGTGCTGTCGGCGTGGCTGCTGGCGGTCGCGTGCCGGGCGCCGCTGCGGCGCGCCGGGACCGGCGGCCCCGTCTGGCGGATCGACGCGGGCGCCGCGCTCGGCGGCCTGCTCATCGTCGTCGTCCTCGTCCCGTACCAGGTCAGCGCCGTCTCCCCGCTGCCGTTCCCGAACAACCTGCTGCCCGGGCTCGCCGGGATCCTGCTCGGCGCGCTCGCCGCGATCGCCGCCGCCCGCGGCGGGCCGCTGCCCGCCCGCGCGCCGCTGCGGGCCCTCACCGCCGGGACCGCCGCGCTCGGCCTCCTCGCCGGGACGCTCGTGTTCACCGTCGCCGCGCCCGACGGCAAGGCGCAGGCGGCGCCCGTCCCCGGACAGGTGCGGGTGCTCAGCTACAACATCCACGACGCGGTCGACCAGTCGGGGCGGCTCGACCCGGAGGGCGTCGCCCGCGTCATCGAGGGGCAGCGCGCCCAGGTCGTCCTGCTTCAGGAGGCGGGCCGCGGGTCCCTGCTGTCCGGCACCGCCGACGTCGGCGTGTGGCTGTCGCGGCGCCTCGGCATGACGCTGATCTGGGGCCCGGCCGCCGACGGCCAGTTCGGCAACGCGATCCTCACGTCCCTGCCGGTGCGCAGCTCCGGGACGGGACGGATGTCGCGCGGCGACTGGTCGCAGATCCGCGGCTACGTGTGGGCGCGGCTCGGAGTCGGCGGCACCACCATGGACGTGTGGTCGACGCACCTCGAGGGCGGCGAGGGCCAGGCGGAGGAACGCGCCCGGTCGATCGCGGTGCTGCTGCGGGCCTGGGGCGGCGCGCCCCGCACGCTGATCGGCGGCGACTTCAACGCCGAGCCCGGCAGCCCCGAACTGGTCGCGCTGACCGAGGGCACCGAGCTGCGCAGCGCCGCGATCGGCGACGACTCGTCCCCGACCAGGTCCGACGGCGCCCACGTCGACTGGATCTTCGGATCGGACGGGGTCCTCGTCACCGAATACGACGTGCCCGTCTCCGACGCCTCGGACCACTATCCCGTCGCCGTCACCGTCCGGATCGGCCGCTGACCGGACCCGGCCTCCGCTCCGCCGCTAGGGTCATGGCATGAGCGAACCGACGGTCTCGATCGAACGGGCCGGGCCGCAGGACGCGGGAGAGTTGCTGACCGTTCAGCGCGCCGCCTACGTCACGGAGGCGCAACTGTACGGCGACCCGTTCCTTCCCCCGCTGGTCGAGTCGGTCGAGCAGCTCCGGAAGGCTCTGGCCGGTGACGCGGTGGTCCTGAAGGCCGTGCTGGACGGACGTGTCGTCGGCGCCGTCCGCGCCCAGTTCAGCGACCACACGTGCCTGATCGGCCGGCTCGTCGTCGTCCCCGACCTGCAGGGCCGGGGCATCGGCGGGCGGCTCCTGGCCGCGCTGGAGGCCGCGGTGGGCGGGCGCGCCGACGCGTGCGTGCTGTTCACCGGCCACCTCAGCGAGACGAACCTGCGCCTGTACCGCCGCCTCGGCTACACCGAGACGCACCGGGAACGGGTCGCGGCGCACCTCACCCTCGTGCACATGCGCAAACCCCTCGTCCCCGTCGAAACCGCCTGACGGTCTAGGGTGGGGCCCGTGCTGAAAGTGGGCCTCACCGGCGGGATCGGGTCGGGCAAGAGCGAGGTGGCGCGGCGCCTCGCCGAACACGGCGCCGTCGTCATCGACGCCGACAGGATCGCCCGCGAGGTGGTGGAGCCGGGCACGCCGGGCCTCGCCGCCGTCGTCGCGGAGTTCGGCGCGGACGTGCTGCTGCCGTCCGGCGCCCTCGACCGTGAGAGGCTCGGCCGGATCGTGTTCGCCGACCCGGAACGGCTCGCCGCCCTGAACGCGATCGTCCACCCCCTGGTCGCGGAGCGCACGAAGCGGCTGATGGACGAGGCCCCCGACGACGCCGTCGTCGTCCACGACGTCCCGCTGCTGGCGGAGAACGGCCTCGCGTCCCAGTACGACGAGGTCGTCGTCGTCGACGCTCCCGAGGACGTCCAGCTCGACCGTCTCGTCGCCCGGCGCGGCATGACCGAGGAGGACGCCCGCGCCCGCATGTCCGCCCAGGCGTCCCGCGAGGGCCGCCGTGCCGTCGCCACCCACGTCATCGACAACTCCGGCTCCCTCGACGCCCTGAAAGCCCAGGTCGACGCCCTCTGGTACGCCCTGACCCGCAGGCAGGGCGACTGAGGTCGTTATCGCGCACCCCACGTGGTCGTCGCGATTCGTCTCGTGACGATCGGTGGGGCCGCGTCGCCGTTCTTCGACGTCTCCGCGGGTGAAACATTTTTCTGGGTGGGTGCGGAACCTTCCCGGGGCCATCAAAAATGGTGAAAACGGTCTTTCGGTGACCCCTTCGTGAGCGGATATGGGCCTGGACAGAATTTTTGTCGGTGGTGTAATGAGCCCAATCACTCTTGATCATGGAGGTGTTCATGACTTCCGTAGCGATTCGCCTGTTCATGGGACTGAGCCTGGTCGCGGGCGGTGTCGCCGTGACGGCTCCCGCCGTCGCCGCGAGCAGTCCGCCCCTGCCACTGACGGAGATCAAGCTTGCGGTCACACCCCAAGAGGGCGGCAAGCCCCGTACCGCGACGCTGACCTGCGAACCGGCCGGTGGGACCCATGCCAACGCCGAAGTCGCCTGTGCCGAGCTCGCCAAGGTGAACGGGCGCATCAAGGACGTTCCCTGGAACAGGGGATGGTTGTGCCTTCAGTACTGGGAACCGGTGGACGCGACCGCGACCGGTTATTGGCGGGGCGTGCCGATCGAGCCGTACTTCGAGACCATCACCAACGACGGCTGTGCCCGGCACCAGCACGGCCACGTCCTGAACTTCTGACGGCCGAACAGCCTCAGAAAGGGGCGTCCAGGGGGAGTTGGTGCACGTCGCGGAGGTAGGCGTCCAGTTCGCCCGGCTCGAAGCGGCACATTCCCACGGCGTACCAGAATTCTGCGGTGACGTTGCCCTCCCATTTGTAGCGGCCGTCCGGGGCCAGCGCGGCCCAACCCTCGGCAAGGCCGAGAAGGGTCGCGCGGTGAGTGGGGGTCGTCTCCTCCGGGACGTCCCAGAGGATGATGGCGCCGTCGTCGCCCGCCGTGGCCAGGAGGGTGCCGTCGGGGCTGAAGGCGACCGACCAGATGCGGCGGGTGTGGCCCGTGAGCGTGTGGACGGTCTCCCCGGTCGACGGGTCCCACAGGCGGACGACCATGTCGTCGCCCGCCGTGGCGAGGAGCCTGCCGGACGGGTGGAACGCGGTCGTCCATAGGCGGCCGGTGTGGCCCGTGAGTGTGTGGACGGTCTCGCCGGTGGCCGGGTTCCACAGTCGGACGGTGCCGTCGTTGCTGGCCGACGCGAGCGTTTCCCCGGACGGTGAGAACGCCACGCGGTAGACGCGGTCGGTGTGGCCCTGGAGGGTGGCCCGGAGTTCGCCCGTGCGCGGGTGCCACAGTCTGACGAGACCGTCGTCGCAGCCGGTGGCGAGGGTGCCGTCCGGGTGGAAGTCGATGGAGCGGACACGGCCACGGTGGTCGGCCAGGTTGACGGTCTCGCGGCCGGTCGTCCAGTACCAGAGTCGGACGGTGTCGTCGTCGTTGGCGGTGGCGAGGACGTCCCCGGCGGGGGAGAACGCCTGCGCCCACACGTGGTCGGTCTCCGCGTTCAGTTCGCGTTCGAACGTGCCGGTCCCGGCCTGCCACAGGTGGACGCCGCCGTCGTTGGTGGCGGTGGCGAGCTGCGAGTCGCGGGTGTTGAACACGGCGGAGGTGAGGTTGTCGGCGACACCGCGGAGTTCACGGATCATGCGGCCGGTGCGCGGGTCCCAGAGCCGGACGAGGCCGTCGTTGCCGCTGCTGGCGAGCATCCCGCCGTCCGGGCTGAACGTGACGCCGGTGACGCGTCGGCCGTGGCCGCGCAGCACGACGCGGGACTGACCGGTCTCGGCGTCCCAGATACGGGCCGTTCCGTCGTTGCTGCTGGTGGCGAGTTGGGCGCCGTCCGGGCGGAACGCGAACGGCCACACCGCGCCGCGATGCCCGGCCAGTTCGAGGCGCTGCCCGCCGGTCTCGGCGTCCCACAGGCGGACGGACCCGGAACTGTCCGCGGTCGCGAGACGGCCGCCGTCCGGGCTGAACATCGCCTGGTAGATGGCGCCGCCGTGACCCTGGAGGGTCCGGTGGTCGTGCCCGTCCTTCCAGATGCGGACGGACCCGACGGTGTCGCCGGTGACGAGGATGCGCCCGTCCGGGTGGAAGGCGATGGCGTAGACGCGGCCGGTGTGACCGCGGAGTTCCCGCCTGATCTCGCCGGTGCGGATGTCCCAGAGCCGGACGGCGCCCGCCTCGTCCCCGGCGGCCAGGAGGGAGCCGTCCGGGTGGAACACGGCCCGGTACACGGCGCCGCGGTGGCCGGTCAGTTCGCGGCGCAGTTCGCCTGTGGCCGTGTCCCAGACGCGCAGGGTTCCTCCCCTGTCGCCGGTGACCATCAACGAACCGGCGGGGTCGAACACCGCCGTGTAGACGGGCGCGGTGTGTCCGGGCAGCTCGTGGAGGAGGTCGCCGGACGCGGCGTCCCAGACGCGCATGGTGCCGTCGGCCGCGCCCGCCGCGACGAGTTCGCCGCCCGACGGGGAGCGTCCCCCGACGACGACCGGCCATACCCCTTCGGGGTGGACGGTGAGCGTGTGCGTGGCGTGGCCGGTGGCGAGGTCCCACAACCGGATGGTGCCGTCCGCGGAGCCGCTCACCAGAAGGTTTCCCCGCGAGTCGAACACCACCGCGTAGGCACGGTCGGTGTGGCCCTGGAGTGTGCGCAGGGGAGTGCCGGTGACGGCGTCGCACACCAGGACGCCGCCGTCCTCGCTGCCCACCGCCAGGACGGAGCCGCCCGGACTGTACGCCAGGGGCTGCGGAAGGCGGCTGGTCTGGAAGTGGAACCCGTACGGGACGCCCACCGCTGCCGGGCGGACCTGGATGTCGATGGGGCGGCCGGGAGCGATCGCCGCCTCCCGCAGTTCCGGCGCCTGCGCCACGCGTTCGGGCAGGACGGCGTCGACCAGCGCGGCGCGTGTCCAGCTGCTGCCGTCGACGGTGACGTCGCGGAGGTCGGCGCGGGCGAGGCGGGCCCGGGACAGATCCGCGCCGCGCAGATCCGCGCCCGTCAGCGTGGCCTCGTCCAGGCGCGCCCCCGCCAGGGACGCGTCCCGCAGGACGGCGCGCGACAGGTTGGCGCCGACGAGCTGCGCGTCGGTGAGGTCGGCCCCGGTCAGGTCGACCTCCTGCAGGTCGCGGTAGGACAGGTCCTCGCCCTGGAGGCGCGCGCCGCGCAGGTCGGTGTGCGCGGGGGTGCGCAGCCGGGTCGTGACGCGGATCGCGTTGGCGCGGGCGATGTCGTCGGCGTCGGGGTCGGCGAGCACCCGGGCCGCCCACTCCTGGCAGGCGCGGGTGTCGGCGAGGTCGCAGAGGAAGTCGACGGCGAGCTGGGTCAGCGCGCGGCGGCCCAGCGCTGCCGGCGCCGGGTCGTCGGCGAACTCGTCCGCGATGTGGCGGGCGATCAGCCATTCCATGACCGACGTGTGGATGAACCCGAACAGGCCCTCGTCGGTGCGGACGAGCAGGCTTCCCGCGCCGACGGCGTGCGTCACCTGGTGCGGGGACAGGCGTCCCCCGGCCAGGCCGGTCAGCGTGTCCGCGACGTCCGCGAGCTCCGCGAGCCGCAGGAACTGTTCGTTGCCCTCCCACAGGCGCAGCGCGAGCGTGCCCACGGCGCGCCACATGTCGTCGGCCTTCAGCCCGGACGGGCCGCCCGCGCCGCCGACCCGGTCGGCCTCGTACGCCAACCACGACGACAGGATCTCCTGGTACAGGTCGGCGGGGCTGACGGCGCGGCGCGCCCGCGCGACCGCGCGGAGCCGCTCCTCGGGCAGGTCGGCGATGAACGACAGCATCCGCGGGTTGGACGTCAGCGCCAGCAGTTCCTCGATGCCGGACAGCATGTCCAACCGCGCCTCCGCGGTGCCCTCGTCCCCGTACCGGTTCACCAGGTACGAGCGGACCTGCGGCGGCGCGAAGTCCTCCAGTCCGAGGACGCGCCGGTGCGGCAGAACCCCCACCTTCTCGCCGAGCGCGGTCAGTACCTGCGCCTGCGACTTGAAGTGCTGCGTGCGGCTCGCCACCACGATCTTCGCCTTGTCCTGGGCGGCCTGGAGGAGCGTGTCGAGGTGGTCGGCGGCCCGGTCGTAGGTCATCCGTGTCACCAGCTCGTCGAAACCGTCGAAGAGCAGGACGATGCGTCCCTGCCGGAGCATGTAGTGGAACGCCTTGAGGTCGATCAGCTCCTCGCCGTGGTTGGCCAGGTGCGCGGCGACGAGGCCGTCCACGGAGTGCGCCTTGTCCAGGGCCCGCAGCTCGATCAGGATCGGGATGACGTGCGGGAGTTCCGAGGGGATGCGGCGGGCCAACTCTCGCAGCGCGAACGTCTTGCCGCGCCCGAAGTCGCCGAGCAGCAGCAGGAACCGGCCGTGGTCGGCGGCCAGGAGACGCAGCATCTCGCCGACCACGTCGTCGCGGACGTCGGCGGTGGGACGGGCCCCTTCACCGGACGTGGTCTCCGTTCGAAACCGGTCGAGTTCCCGGTAGCGCTGCGGAACGTACAGGCTCGGCGGGTACAGGCCCCCTGCCGAGAGGCGCCCCGTCTGGGCCGTCACGTACTCCGACAGGTCGACGAGCCCTTGGAACTCGGTGAGGCTGCGTACGCGGATGCCGCGCCGGAGAGCGTCCTCCCGAAGTGACCGGGCCGGGGCCGGACCCAGGTACACCAGTTCGGACCCGTGGTCGGTGCCGTCGGCGTGCACGTGCCGGACGAACGCGTCCACGTCCGCCTCGGTCACCTGCCCCACGTGGGCGCCGATGCGGTACTGGCGGACGAATCCGTCCTCCAGGTGGGTCAGCAGCAGGTGCGGCGGGTCGGAACGGCCGTCCCCGCGCGGCGACGGGACGATGCGCCGGATCGTCGCGCGTTCGAAGCGCGTCTCGCACGCCTCGGTCAGACGGTCGAGCAACTGGGCCGTCGGGTCGGTCACCGGGTCGACGACCCTGTCCGTTCCCGGGCCGAGTTCCGGAACGGGCGGCGCCGGTGGGATCTCCGCGGCCGGTGGGGGGAACGTTCCGTGCACGCTCGGCCAGGCCACGTCGAGGATTTCCGGGCCGCGCCGTTCGGCGTCCTCGGGGATCCACCGGTCCAGGCCGTCCCGTCGCAGGACGACGATCTGGTGACGCCCGGGGCCGAGCGCCGGGACGGACGGGACGCCGTTCCCGAGCAGCGGCACGGCGCCGAACTCCGACTGCGCCCCCTGGAAGAACAGGTTGACGTGGCCGCCGAGCAGCATCTCGACGGTCTCGGGGTCGCGCAGCGCGCCCGGCTCACCCGGGATGGGCGTGTGCTCGACCGCTCCCAACCGGAGCCAACCCTCGTCCTTGAAGTGCCGCAGACGCTCGTTGAACCACGCGGCCTGCGCGCGGCCGACCATCCCGTACCGGTCCGCCTCGCGGTGGGACTGCGGCAGCGTCGAGTTGAGCCCCGCCACGGCGACCCGCAGATCGGGCACCGGGAACAGCGTCCACGGCTGGGCGCTGTCGAAGATGAGCGCGTCGATGCCCTGGTAGAACTCCTTGAACAGCCCCGCGTAGTGCCGCCATTTCGGCCAGTACGGCGGCTGCGGTTCGATGTCGTCGGCCTCGCAGCTTGAGAAGTACGCCTGGCACGCCGCCCGGGTCACGTCGTGCGTGCCGGGCACCACGACGACGCGCTGAGCCTCCAGACCCAGCAGCGCACGCAGGCTCGTCAGGAACGACAGCGCCTCGGCGAACTCCTTGCGGCTGCCCGAGTGGGTGAGGTTGCCGGTGACGACGAGAAGATCGGGGCGCGGCACGCCGGAGTCGGCGAGCCGTGTCACGTCGCTCCAGATGCGGTCCTGCAACTCCGAGGCCGTGGTGGGTTCGCCGGGCTCGGCGAGCGTCCGGCCGAACCGGGGACCCGAGACGTGCAGGACGCTGAGCCGCTCGCGGGGCCCGTCGTCGCCGCCCGCGGCCGGGAACGCCGGCGCCGCCACCGGCGCCCGCCGGGCGGGCCGCTCCCCGGCCGGGTCGCTCCATGAGGGCTCGGCGTGCTCCGCCGGCCCCTCAGAGCCCTCCAGACGCCCGGAGAGCGGCGGCCGGGCACCAGGGAGGCTCCGGCCCGGCCCGGGGAAGCCAGGGCCGTTCTCCGGCCGCGCGTGGCCCGCGAGGGCCTCCTCGATGCGCCGCATCAGCAGCCGGCGCGCCTCGTCCGGGTCGTCGATCCCGACCAGGTCCACGTAGGTGATCGTGGACAGCAGCCCGTCGATCGGGCAGTCCTCGATCCGGACCGTGACGAGCTTGCGGGCCGGGTCGTCCGGGTCGGCCCGCAGCGCCGCCATCCACTCCAACCGCCCGTACCGGGAGCGCAGGTAGTTACTGGACAGCACCGCGACCACGGCCTTGGCCTCCGACAGGCCACGGTCCATGAAGTCGATGAAGTTGGTGCCGGGCACGAAGTCCCACGCCTGCATCATCGTCCGGTGCCCCGCGGCCTCCAACTGCCAGGCGATCCAGGACGCCCACCGCTCGTCCGCGGGGGAGTAGCTGATGAAGAAATCGGTGGGACGCTCCTGCCTGGTGTGGCCGCCGGGGGGTGTCATGCCGTCAGTATCGCCCGCGGGACCGCCGAACACAGCGCGCAATGCCGCACTCCCCCAGCCGCACACTCCCCAGCCCGCGGACGCCCTCCACGGCGCCTATGGGATCATTGCGCGCGTGTCACCCCGGATCGAGTTCGCGCGACGTGCGGCGCGCGCCCTGGGAGTTCTCGACTGGGTTCGCATCGGCGTCCTCGTTGTCGGCGTCGTGTTCGTCGCCACCGGGCTGCTGCCCGCCGACACCGCGCGTTCGAGCGTCGAGCGTGTCGCGCCCCTGCTGCTCTTCCTGTTCAGCGTCATCATCCTGGCGGAGCTCACCAAGGAGGCCGGGGTCTTCGACGCGATAGCGCAGCGAATGGCACGGGCCGGGCGAGGCAACTACGTCGCGCTGTTCCTGCTGTGCGTCGCGTTCGCGTCGGCCACGACCATCTTCCTAAACCTGGACACGACGGCCGTGCTGCTGACCCCGGTCATGTTGGCGCTCGCGGCCCGCGCACACATCGCGACCCTTCCGCTGGCCATGACGACGGTGTGGCTCGCCAACACGGCCAGCCTCCTGCTGCCCGTCTCGAACCTGACGAACCTGCTCGCCGCCGACCGGGTCGCGTTGCAGACCCGCGCGTTCGCCGCCCGCATGTGGGCGCCGCAACTGGCGGTCCTGGCCGTCACGATGGCACTGCTGTGGGTGTTCTACTGGCGGCGGCGGATGCGCGGCGCCGACTCCTACGACCCGCCGGAACCCGCCCCTGTCAAGGATCGCGTGCTGTTCTCCGCGACAGGTCTCGCGTGCCTGGTCTTCATCGGCGCGATCCTCGGGGGCGTGCACACCGGGATCCAGCTCGGCGTCGCCGCGACGGTCGCCGCCGCCGTCGCCGTGGCGGCCTTCGTCGTCCGCGACCGGTCGGCGCTGCGTCCCGCGCTGATCCCGTGGCAGCTGATGGTGTTCGTCACGGGCCTGTTCCTGGTCGTGCCCACACTCGAACGGTTCGGCCTGGACGACGCCATGCGCGCCCTGATCGGCGGAGACGACGGCGCGGCGGGGGCGTTCCGGGCCGCGTTCTCCGGTGCCGGACTGTCGAACGTCCTCAACAACCTGCCCGCCTACGTGGCGGGCGAGTCGGCCGTTCCCGCGTCCAACAAGGACCAGCTCCTGTCACTGCTCATCGGCGCGAACGTGGGGCCCGTCATCACGCCGTGGGGATCGCTGGCCACACTGCTGTGGTTCGAATGGTGCCGCCGCTGGGACGTTCGCGTCCCCATCCGCAAGTTCGTCCTCACCGGGACGGTCCTGGCCGTGGCGGGCTGTGCGGCCGCCGTCCCCGCGCTGCTACTGGCGGGGTGACGGTTCGCTAGCCGTCCTGGAACTTCGTCGTGGTCTCCAGGAGACGGTCGAGCAGCTCCGGGCGCGCCGCGACGAAACCGAGCTCAGACGCGGGACGGTCGATGCCGAGACGGTACGGCCGCCCGTCCAGGCGCCGGAACTCCGCCCCCGCCTCGGCGGCCAGGAGCGCCCCCGCCGGAAGATCCACGATCTCGGGCAGGTAGCCGACCATCCCGTCGATGTCGCCGCGCGCCAGCATCGTCCACGCGACCAGGGGCGCCCAGAGCTGGAGCATCCGCGCGCACCGTCCCTCCAGCGCGGCCCGGAGACCGGACGCGACCGGGTCGCCCGCCGAGACCTGGTGCCCCTGCGTCCACGCCAGGACGAAGTTGCCCTTCCGTTCCGGCCGCGGACGGCCCGCGAGGCTGAGCGACTCGCCGTCCGGTCCGACGGCGCCCTCGCCCCGCACCGCAGACCAGGTCCGTCCCGTCACCGGGTCGTGAACGACGCCGAGGACGGGTTCGGCGCGCGCACACAACGCCAGGCCCACCGCGTACACGGGCATGCCGATCGCCACGTTGTTGGTGCCGTCGAGCGGATCGACGAGCCACACCATCTCCTCGCCCGGCGCGCCGTCGAGGATCCCGGACTCCTCGGCGATGACGCGATGCCCCGGATACGCCGCCCGCAGCCGTCCCAGGATCACCTTCTCCGCGGCCATGTCGAGATCGGTCACCACGTCCCCGGCCGTGCCCTTCGCCCGCACCGTCAGGGGCCCGGCCACACCGGCGCTGAGCAGGGCGCCCGCCGCCTCGGCCGCGTCCACGGCCACGCGGCGGGCCGCGGACAGATCGACCGGACGGGCCGACGGCGGGGGCAGGGATCTCATGGGGTCTCTCCAGTCGGATCCGGTGGCCGGTCCGTTGCCGAACCGCAGCCGACGCCGAACGGCGTCGCCGCGCACGCGGGCACGGACGCGGGCACGGACGTGGGATGCGCGGCCGCGATGCGGCGGGCGGAGCGCCGCAGGGCGCGCACGGTGGCGGCGTGGTCGGAGCGCGAACGGCGCACCCGGTGCGTGGGCGTGTCCAGCGGGCCGAGCGACAGGTCGCCGCCGCCGGGCGTCTCGCGACCGAGCGCGACCGTCGCCGCCTCCCGGCCGTCCTCGATCAGCGTGGTGTGGAACACGCCCGCCGGGAGGGTGTACGAGTCACCGGTGCGATGCGTGCTGGACAGGCCGGGGGAGTGGCGGACGACCCGTCCGGTGGCCCGCAGTTCGTCTACATCGCCCTGGCTGACGACCTCGAAGACCTGCCGCGTCGCCTCCCCTGGGGCCGCGCCCGCCCGTACGTCCATGCGCACGTTCCGGACCGTCCCGTACAGGACGAAGCTGAGCAGGTCCCAGCTGTGGCAGTGCACCGGCGACGTCGTGGACGGCGCCGGGCTGACCTCCGGCGTCCAGATGTGCAGGCACACGCCGAGATCCCCGTCCCGCTCCACCGGGAGGCACACGAACCCCAGCGGGTGACGCACGGCCGGGACACCGGAACGGCCCGCCGCCACGTCGTCCAGGACACGCCCGGCCCACCCCGGCAGCGTCCGCGCCGCCGTCCCGGCGTCGATCTCCCGGCGGATCTCCTCGTACCTCACCCGGTCACCCGTTCACGGTCACGTTCACGGTCTCTCGTAGGGGTCCTTGGCCCGCAGCGCCTTCCGGATGATCTCGATGACGTCGCGGTCGGTGTAGTGCCGGGCGAGATCGATCCCGATCACCTCGAAGAGCTTGCGGGCCTCCTCGACCGTGGGCTCGTCGTCCAGCGGCGCCAGCCTCGCCTGCTCGATGGGGACGCGGCGCGCCTGGTCCAGGCTGGTCTGAAGCTCCGCGCTCACCCAGCCGTAATAGAACTTGGTGCTGTCGACGACCAGCGCCTCACCGCGCGGGTCGTCACGCGTGACCACGACCCGGGACGCCGCCAGGTCGTAGCGCAGCGTCGTCATCGTCCGCGCCAGGCCGATGTCGATGTCGAGCATCGCGAACCGCTGCTTGTGCCAGCACGCCGCCAGGATCGTGGCGTACGCCTCCTTGCGGGTGCGTTCCAGCGTCCACGGCTCGCCCGTCGCGTCCGGGCCGTCCGACACCGAACGGCGGTGCCGCGCGTACGCCTCGCACACCTCCACGTCGGTGGGGTCGAGGATCTCCAGGCGGAACAGCAGCGTCCGGCGTTCCCGGCGGGCCGTCGCCACGCACTCGGGGAGGGTCCGCGCCCGGATGTAGGTGCCCGTCCCGCCCTTGAAGAACCAGCGATCGGTGTCGCGGCGGGCCTCTTCGAGGACCTGTGCGACCTGCGCGCCGTTGATGACACGGACGACCGTGCTCTCGTCCAGGGCCCGCTTGGTGTCGGACAGGACGTTCTCGAACCCCTCGATGTGCGTGAGCCTGCCGCTCAGATCGTCCAGGGTCGTCGACGACGCCCGCAGCGTGTCGCGCACCTCCGCCTCGACCGGGGCGCGGCGGCCGCGGTCCCGCAGCACCGAGGTCGCCAGCAGGCCGATCACGGCGAGGATCGCGCTGTTGGTGATCTCTGCCTCGTTCTCCAGCTGCACCCCGAGGCCGATCACCGCGACCACGATGGCCAGCACGAGCGCGATCACGGCGTCGGCGTTCTTCCCGAGCCAGTTGGCGAAGCGGCCCATGTTCTGTAGTAGTCCCGTCCTAGTCCGGCGGCGTCGTCATCGTAACCACAGCGCCCGGAGGGCGGGATAGTCCCGCGGACGCGGGAATCGCGTGTCTCGTGGCGCCGCCTGTGCCGGCGGCGTCCGGCACCCTCCCCACCTGGACGTCCTTGGCCGTCCAAAGGTCGCTATAGGCTCATCGCATGCGTGTGCGGGGCTGGTGGTCGACGGCGTGGCCTTCGCCGCGGTCACGGGCGTTCGACATCCTGATCGCACTGACACTGGCCGCGAGCGACGGCGCCTTCCTGTGGTTCGCCGAACAGGAGTTCTGGCTGCCACCGCCCGTCACGGCGACGAGCAGCGTCATCCTCGGGCTGACCCTGGTCGTGCGGCGCGTCTACCCCGTCCAGCTCACGGTGGTCATGCTGATCGCCGGCACCATCACCGGCGGCGGCGCGTTCGCTCCCCTCATCGTCCTGTACTCGCTCGCCGCGTACACCTCGTCCCGCAGAACGGTCCTGGGGCTCGCGGTCGCCTCTTACGTCACCCTGCTCGTCTTCCCCACGCCGACTTCGGGCACGGAGCCCTTCGCCGTGCAGGCCGTGACCGGCATCGCGTTCATCGCCGTCCCGGTCCTGCTCGGCCTGTACATGGGCGCGCGGAAACAACTCCTGGCCTCTCTCCAGGAACGCGCCGCGCGGCTCGAACGGGAACAGCACCTCCTCGCGGAACGCGCACGGGGAGAGGAGCGCACCCGCATCGCCCGGGAGATGCACGACGTGGTCGCCAACAGGATCAGCGTCATGGTCGTGCACGCCGGGGCGCTCAAGGCCATCGCCGTCCGTGACCCGTCCCGGGCCGCCGAGACCGCCTCCGTCATCGGTGACATGGGGCGGCAGGCACTGGAGGAGCTCCGCCACGTCATCGGCGTCCTGCGACAGGGCGAGGAGGCGCTGCCCCAGGAGGCCGTGACCCTCGCGCACGTCCGCGAGCTCGTCGGACAGTCCGGCGCGGCGGGCCTGCGCGTCGACCTGTCGATCCGCGGAGACGAGCGTCCCATGCCCGTCGCCGTCGGACGGACGGTCTACCGCCTCATCCAGGAGGCGCTCACCAACGTCCACAAGCACGCGGGCTCCGCCGACACCCGGGTGGGCCTCGACCTGCTGCCCGAGGCCATCGAGGTGGAGATCGCCAACGATCGACCCACCGCCGGGCCCGACCACCGGCTGCCGAGCGGCGGGAACGGCCTGGTCGGCCTCCGCGAGCGCGTCACCGCCCTCGGCGGCAGCTTCGAGGCCGGGCCCAGCGGGGGCGGCTACGCCGTCCGCGCCAGAATCCCGCTTCCCGCCTCCTGACCTGCCCCGACACGGAATGTCGGGGGCCTTGCGTAGTGTTGGGACGCAGCGGAGGACCACCGGATCAAACCGGACCAAGCGGATCATGAGGGAGGGGCGACGATGCGGCCGATCACGGATCTACGGCGGCGCGTGGCGCCGTTCGAGGTCGTCACCGAGATGACCCCGTCGGGCGACCAGCCGCAGGCGATCGCCGAACTCGCCGCCCGGGTCGAGGCGGGCGAGAAGGACTCGGTGCTGCTCGGCGCCACCGGCACGGGCAAGACCGCCACGATCGCGTGGCTGGTGGAGAAGGTGCAGCGGCCCGTCCTGGTCATGCAGCCGAACAAGACGCTCGCCGCCCAGTTCGCCAACGAGCTCCGCGAGATGATGCCCCACAACGCCGTCGAGTACTTCGTGTCGTACTACGACTACTACCAGCCCGAGGCGTACATCCCGCAGACCGACACCTACATCGAGAAGGACTCCTCGATCAACGACGAGGTCGACCGGCTGCGGCACTCGGCGACCAACTCGCTGCTCACCCGCCGCGACACCGTGGTCGTCGCGTCCGTGTCCTGCATCTACGGCCTCGGCACCCCGCAGGAGTACGTCGACCGCATGGTCCGTCTCACCGTCGGGCAGGAGATCGAACGCGACGACCTGCTCCGGCAGCTCGTCGGCATGCAGTACACCCGCAACGACCTGGCGTTCACCCGCGGCACGTTCCGCGTCCGCGGCGACACCATCGAGATCATCCCGCAGTACGAGGAGCTCGCCGTCCGCATCGAGATGTTCGGCGACGAGATCGAGAAGCTCGCCACGCTGCACCCGCTGACCGGCGAACTGATCACCGAGGACGACGAGCTGTACGTCTTCCCCGCCTCCCACTACGTCGCCGGGCCCGAGCGCATGGAGCGCGCCATCGCCGACATCGAGGCCGAGCTGGCGGACACCCTCGCCGTGATGGAACGGCAGGGCAAGATGCTGGAGGCGCAGCGGCTGCGGATGCGCACCACCTACGACGTCGAGATGATGCGGCAGGTCGGCACCTGCTCCGGGATCGAGAACTACTCCCGGCACATCGACGGCCGAGGCCCCGGCAGCGCCCCCAACACCCTCCTCGACTACTTCCCGGAGGACTTCCTCCTCGTCATCGACGAGTCCCACCAGACCGTCCCGCAGATCGGGGCGATGTACGAGGGTGACGCGTCCCGGAAGCGGATGCTGGTCGAGCACGGTTTCCGGCTGCCGTCCGCGATGGACAACCGTCCCCTGAAGTGGGAGGAGTTCCTCGACCGCATCGGCCAGACCGTCTACCTGTCGGCGACGCCCGGCTCCTACGAGATGAACCGCGTCAAGGGCGACGTCGTCGAGCAGGTCATCCGTCCCACCGGCCTGATCGACCCCGAGATCGTCGTGAAGCCGACCAAGGGCCAGATCGACGACCTCATCCACGAGATCCGCGAGCGCGCCGACCGGGACGAGCGCGTCCTCGTCACCACCCTCACCAAGAAGATGGCCGAGGACCTCACCGACTACCTCCTCGAACTCGGCATCCAGGTCCGCTACCTGCACAGCGAGGTCGACACGCTGCGCCGCATCGAGCTGCTGCGCGAGCTGCGCGCCGGGGAGTTCGACGTCCTGGTCGGCATCAACCTGCTCCGCGAGGGCCTCGACCTGCCCGAGGTGTCCCTGGTCGCGATCCTGGACGCCGACAAGGAGGGCTTCCTGCGCTCGGAGACGTCGCTGATCCAGACGATCGGACGCGCGGCCCGCAACGTGTCCGGCCAGGTCCACATGTACGCCGACACGGTCACGCCGTCCATGGAACGGGCGATCGAGGAGACCAACCGGCGCCGCGCCAAGCAGCAGGCCTACAACGCCGAGCACGGCATCGAACCGCGGGCGCTCCGCAAGCGCATCGCCGACATCCTCGACTCCCTCGCCCGCGAGGACGCCGACACCGAGACCCTCATCGGCGGCGCCGGACGCCAGCAGAGCCGCGGCAAGGCCCCCGTCCCCGGCCTGGCCTCCCGCTCGGCGCGCGGCGGCGAGGTCGGCCGGCACGCCGCCGATCTCGTCGGCGAACGCCCCCGCGAGGAGCTGGAGGCTCTGATCGAGCAGATGACCGACCAGATGCACCAGGCCGCCGCCGATCTCCAGTTCGAGCTAGCCGCCCGTCTCCGCGACGAGGTCAAGGAGCTCAAGCGCGAACTCCGCGAGATGAAGGAGGCCGGCGTCAAGTGATCACCGGCCGACACCGCTGACCCGACCATGTGGAGGGCGGCTCGCCCGCGTCCCGTTGTCCGCGGGCTCAGGGACGGGGGAGCGGCGTACGTGTCCGCCGGAGGTAGTAGGCGACGGTCGCGGCGGCCAGCAGCGGCCCCCAGAGCACCAGCGGGCCGTAGGTGGCGACGAACAGCCCGAGCCTCCATCCTTCGAGATGGACCGTGCCGCCATCCGGCGCCGAGAACTCGTCGAACCCGGGCACCGACGCAAGGGTTCCCACCGTCAGGACGGCGGCGCCCACCCCCGCGGGAATCACGGCCGCCGACGTCGGCACCCGGCGTCCACGCAGCAGCGGAACCCAGCGGGGGAACACCTCCCCCCACTGGCTCACCAGCCCGACCGCCAGGAACGCCAGCGCCTCGCTGACGACGCTCAGCAGGAGCGTGTAGGACCACATCGGCACCCAGTCGGGCAGATCCCCGCTCATATCCTCGGCGTCGCCGAGGTCCGGGCCGATCGGAGCGCCGAAACCGAGCGCGATCCGCCAGAGGCAGGACGGCAGCACGACGAGGCTCGCGGCGTAGGCCGCGATCACCGCCCACCGAGGCGCGTTGTCGACCGTCCGCCCGTGTGCCCGCCGCACGATCGCCACGAGGTTGTTCGTCACTGCCGGCACCCTTCGTTTTCAGCCGTTTGTGGCGAGTGGCGGGTTCGGGTGATGTGCGGGCCGATCGGTGCGTCAAAACCGGGTGCGCTTCGCCAATGGGTCCGGCGCCCGGTTGCCACGAGGTTGTTCGTCACTGCGGAGGTCCTTCGTTTCGAGTTGTTCAAGGCCAGTGAAGGGCTGGGGGGTGGTGCCTGGCCTCCCTCCCGCGCGTGATCCGCCTCCCCAACGTGGGTGAAAAGCGGATGGTCCGTGGGGTGTGGACGGGAAGGGCGCACACTCCTGTGCGTCTGAGTCGCCTTACGGGTGGGGACGGTCCGCCGAGGACGACCTACGATCATGGGATGGAGTACGGGGTTCGGGTGGCGCGTCCGGCGGATCTGTCGGGGCTGGCGGCGATCGAGCACTCCGGCGACGCGATGTTCGCCGAGGTCGGCATCGTGTTCCCGCCCGGTCCTGCGGTGGTGAACGACATGATCGACAAGGGTGGGGAGATCCTGGTGGCCGGGGATCCGCCGGTGGGCTTCGCGGCGGTGGAGGAGGTCGACGGGGCGGTGCATCTGGAGCAGATCTCGGTCCGCGCCGACCTGGTCGGCCGGGGGATCGGCGCCCGGCTCCTGGACGCGGTCATGGCGCGGGCGGCCGGGTCCGGTGCGCCGGGGGTGAGCCTGCTGACGTTCCGGGAGGTCCCGTGGAACGGGCCCTGGTACGCCCGGCACGGCTTCACCGAACTGCCCGGGGAGCGGTGGGGCCCGGGGATCAGGGCGCACTGGGACGCCGAGATCAAGGCCGGGCTGCACGAACTGGGGACGCGCCTCGTGATGTGGGCCCCGACCGATCCCAGAAAAAGATCTACAATGTAAAGGCCGGAACCGGTGGAGCAATTCGGACATCTCGCCCTTGGACGCGAAGGAGGACGATGCATAACCCGGTGACGTGGGTTCGAGGCCGCCTCGGCGAACGAGGTCTCGGCGTCGCCCTGCTCGTGGGTTTGGTGGCGATGGCCGTCGTTCCGCTCGCGGTGTTGCCGGCGACGCGGTGCGAGGTGTTCGGCAGCGGTTGTCACGAGCCCGTGCTGGAGGAGCTGCGCGCCGATCCGGTCGTGGCCGAGAAGGCGCCCACACCGGTCGAGGCGGCGACGCGGGGGGCGTACGTGGCCCTCGGCGACTCGTACTCGGCGGGGCTCGGCGCGGAGGCGACCGTGGCGGACAAGAATCCGCTCGACCGGTGTCACCGCACGTCGAAGGCGTACTACCACGAGGTCTCGCGGGCGTTCCGGTTCGCTGAGGGCAGCGCGTTCTGGGCCTGCTCAGGCGCCACCATCCCCGACTTCCTGAAGGGGCGGGGCGGGGAGCCGGCGCAGTTCGGCCGCATCGGCCCCGGTACGAGCCTGGTCACCCTGAGCATCGGCGGCAACGACGTCGGGTTCTCCCGGGTCCTCGCGGGCTGCGTCATCAAACTGCCGTGGAGCAGGAGCTGCATCCGGCAGGGCGAGGACGTCGCCGAACGGATGGCCGTGCTCCGGCAGAGCCTCGCCGACCTGATCGGCCAGATCAACGCGCGGGCGCCGCGCGCCCGGGTGATCCTCATGGGTTATCCGAAGGCGTTCTCCGAGGTCGACGGCGTGGACGGCGACAACATCACCGTGGCCGACCAGCGCTGGCTGAACGCTCGGGCGTACGATCTCGGCCGGCTGATCCGCCAGTCGGCCGAGGAGGCCGACGCGCGGATCGCCGCCCGCCGCGGCCAGGGCAGCGTGGAGTTCGTCGACGCCTACAGCGCGTTCGCCGGTCACGAGGTCGGCAGCGGGAACGCCTACATGAACGGCCTGCTGGTGAACCTGCCCGCGTTGGCGGCGGAGCCGCGTAGCTACCACCCGACCATCGCCGGGCAGCAAGCCCTGGCCCGGCTGTTCATCGAGCAGATCAGGAAGGGGCCGGGCCGCCCGCTCGTCTAGGACGGCGGGGCCAGGTGGTTCACCCGCGCTTCGTAGGGTGGAGGGCGGAAGTCCCGTCGATCCGATGGGGGGACCGATGGCCGTCACCATGGCGCTGGCCGGGGACACCATGCTCGGACGCGGCGTGGCGGAGGAGATCGCCGCGTTCGGCCCGCACGGTCTCTTCTCCAGGGGCGTGCGCGACGTGTTCGCCGAGGCCGATCTCGCCCTGCTGAATCTGGAGTGTTGCGTGTCCGCCCGGGGCCACCGGTGGGACGCGCCGGGCAAACCCTTCCATTTCCGGGCGCCTCCGGTGGCGGTGGAGGCGCTCACGGACCTCGGCGTGGACTGTGTGACGCTCGCCAACAACCACGCGCTCGACTACGGCCCGGACGCCCTGAACGACACGCTCGACCATCTGGGCCGGGCGGGTGTCCGGTGCGTCGGCGCGGGCCCGGACGAGGAGGCGGCGCGGCGGAGCGTCGTCCTGGAGGCCGGGGGAGTGCGGGTCGCGGTGGTGGGCGTCACCGATCACCCGTCCGACTTCGCCGCGGGGCCGGACCGTCCGGGCGTCGCGCTCACCGACCTGGAGCGGGGAGTGCCCGACGACCTGGTGGAGCGGATCCGGCGGCTCCGGAAGGTCAACGACGTCGTGCTCGTCCTGCCGCACTGGGGCCCGAACATGACGTGGGAGCCGCTCCACTACGTGCGGCGCGCGGCACGGACGCTGCTGGACGCGGGCGCCACGCTCGTCGCGGGGAGCTCGGCGCACGTCTTCCACGGCGTGGCCTGGCCGGTCATCTTCGACATGGGCGACTTCATCGACGACTACGCCGTGGACGACGTCCTCCGCAACGACCTCGGGCTGCTGTTCCTGGTCACCCTGGACCGGGCGGGGCCGTCCCGGATCGAGGCGGTGCCGCTGAGCCTCGACTACTGCCGCACCCGCCTGGCCGAAGGCGCCGACCACCGGTGGATCAGCGAACGCTTCACCCGGGCGTGCGCGGCGTTCGGCGCGAACGTCGAGACGCGTGACGGTCGGCTGGTCATCGACGCGCCCGCCTGACCGGGACGGTCACAGGGGATCGCCGAGCGGCCCGTACTCGTCGACGAGGGCTTCGGCCCAGTGGGCGGCGAAGTCGGGTCGCGTGCCGTCCAGGTCGGTGAACCCGTACTCCTTGGAGAGGCTCCAGGTGGCGAGGGCCCGGCCGGTCTTGGTCATGATGTCGGGGTCGGCGGCGAGGGCGGCGACGGCCCGGCCGAGGTAGGCGGGGGTCTCGGAGTGGGCGAAGTGCGGGTCCTCGGCGACGGCGTCCCGCCAGGTGTCCTCGGTGACGCCGAAGTGGTCCAGGACGGCCTCCGACCGCAGGAACCCGGGGGTGATGGCGACGGCCGCGACGCCGTGCGGCCTCAACTCCGCGGCCTGCGCGACGGCCAGCCGGATCACCGTCGACTTCGCCAGGTCGTAGAAGATCGAGCCTCGGTAGCGGGCCGTGTTCCCGTCCGTCACCTCGACCACCAGCCCTCGTCCCCGCGCGACCATCAGCGGCAGGGCGAACCGGCTGGTGATCACGTGGGTGTCCACCGCCTGCCGGAGGAGCCGGAACCCGTTGTCGAGGTCCTGTTCCCACAGCGGATGCGTCCAGTCGGTGAGCGGGTCGCCGCCCCACACGGAGTTGACGAGCACGTCGAGGCGTCCGTCGCGTTCCGCCGCGATCCGGTCGACGAGCGCGCGGACCTCGTCCGGACGGCCGTGGTCGGTGCGGACGGCGATGCCCTCCCCGCCCGCGGCGGTGACGAGTTCGGCGGTCTCCTCGATGGTCTCCGGCCGCCCGAGGTCGGAACGGCGCGAGCCGCCGCTGCGGCCCGTGACGTACACGGTCGCGCCCGCGGCCCCGAGCTGGACGGCGATGCCCCGTCCGCCGCCTCGGGTGCCGCCCGCGACCAGGGCCACTGCGTCGCTCAGCGGACGTGTCCCCATGGTCATGTCCTCCTCCGGATATGGGGCGCCAGTACGGTGTCGATCTCTTCTCGGAGCCGTTCGGGGAGCGTGCCGCGGCGGTCGAGCGCCCAGGTGAGCCCGGCCCCGGCGATGGCGGTCTGGACGCTCCCGGTGAGGGCCGCGGTGTCCGTGTCGTCCCGTAGCTCGCCGGCGGACACCGCCGCCCGCAGCAGCGCCTCGATCGCCCGCCCCCGGGCCTGGTGGACGGCCAGCGCGTGTTCGTGCAGCTCCGGGTCGGTGAGATCCATGCACAGGAACGCCAGATGGTTGGCGTAGGTCCGCGGTGTGGAGACGTCCGACATCGACTCGACGGCGAGCGTCCGCAGCGCGGCCAGCGGCGACTCGTGCCGTTCGCGCGCCCGCTCGTGCAGCGTGCCCGCGTCCTGGACGGACCGGGCGGCCAGCGCCACCAGCAGCCCGCGCTTGGACCCGAACCGCTGGACGAGCGTGCCCGGCACCAGCCCCACCTCGTCGGCCACCGCCGCGAGCGTGAGCCCGGCCGGACCCATCCGGCCGATCACCTCGACCGCCGCCCGCAGGATCACCGAGTCGTCGACTCCGCGTGGCCGCCCCGCCATCGACCCTCCGACATTAGTAAATGAACGTGCATTTACTAATACGCTAGCACGGCCACGCCGCCGGGAACGCGGACCGCCCGCGTCCCCGGGGCGACGGGGACGCGGGCGGACGGGCCGGGACCCTCCCTCAGGTCGCCAGAACGGCCTGCAGGAAGTCGCGGGTGCGCTGCTCGGACGGCTCGCCGAAGATCTGGTCCGGTGGACCCTCCTCGACGATCTGGCCCTGGTCGAACATCAGGACCCGGTCGGAGATGTCCCTGGCGAAGGTCATCTCGTGGGTGACGCACAGCAGTGTCAGGTCGCTCTGCCGGGCGATGTCGCGCAGCAGGTCCTGGACGCCGACGACGAGTTCGGGGTCCAGGGCCGACGTGACCTCGTCCAGCAGCAGCACCTTCGGCTGCATGGCGAGCGCCCGCGCGATCGCGACCCGCTGCTGCTGCCCGCCCGACAGCTGGGACGGATGGGCGTCGATCTTGTCCGCGAGTCCCACCATGTCCAGCAGGCCGCGGGCGCGCTCGACCGCCTCGTCCTTGGACAGCCCCAGCACCCGCACCGGCCCCTCGGTGAGGTTGCGCAGCACGTTCATGTTGGGGAACAGGTTGAACTGCTGGAACACCATGCCGACCTGCTTGCGCATCTCGTGCAGGTGCTTCTGGTTCGCCGGGACGCGTTTGTCGCCGCGCTTCATGTGCCACAGCGTCTCGTCGCCGATCCAGATGAGGCCGTCGTCGAGCTTCTCCAGCGTCATCAGCAACCGCAGGATGGTGGTCTTGCCCGACCCGCTGGGCCCGATGAGGGTCACCCGCTCGCCCGGCCCCACGGTGAAGTCGAGCTCGCGGAGCACCACGTTGTGGCCGAACCGCTTCACCACCTTCTCGAAGCGGATGCCCGGCGCGGCGCCGCGCGGCAACTCCGTGGCGGCCACGCCCTTGGTCGCGCCGCCCTTGGCGACGTCACTCTTCTGGGTGGAGACGCCCTCCCCGGTCGATGCCCCACCGGACTCCTCGGGCGTGGGGGATCCGGCTGTCGTGTCAGGTGGTGGCATAGCGCCTCTCCAAACGGCGGACGAGTATCGACGATATGACGCTGACCACGACGAACAGCACGCCGACCACGGTGATGGGCTCCAGGTACTGGTAGGTCCGTCCGCCCTCCTGGTAGGCGACGAGAAGGACCTCGGAGACGTTGATCACCAGCAGCATCGGCGAGTCCTTGAACATCGCGATCAGGTAGTTGCCGAGCGTCGGGATCACCCGGCGGATCGCCTGCGGCAGGATCACGTCCAGCCACACCCGCGATCTCGGCAGGTTGATCGCCGTGCACGCCTCCCACTGGCCCTTGGGGACGTCGGCGATCCCGGCCCGGTACACCTCGGCCGTGTAGGTCGAGTAGTGGATGCCGAGCGTGATGATCCCCGCGGTGAGGGGACCGATGGTCAACCCCCAGGACGGCAGGACGTAGAACACGAAGAACAGCTGCGGGATCAGCGGCGTCGACCGGATGAACTCGGTCACCCACCGGACGGTCTGGTTGAGGATCCGGCTGGGCGAGCGGCGCAGCAGCGTCCAGACCAGGCCGAGGACCAGCGCGATCACATAGCCGCACAGCGTCGCGATGACGGTGGTCCGCAGCCCCTCCAGCAGCTCGGGAAGGATCTCCCAGGTGAAGTCCCAGTTCCAGTCCATCAGCCGCTCACCCCCGCTCCGGGCGCGCCGGCCGCGACCGTCGACACCGAAGGTTCGCGGGACGGGCGGCGGCCGAGCATCCGGTCGACCCGCCACTCGGCATAGCGGATGAAGAGCTGCAGCACCTGGGCGATCACGAAGTACAGGACCAGGACCGCCAGGAAGGGCGCGACGGTCTCACCGGAGAAGCCCTGGATGTTCTTCGAGACCTTGGTCAGGTCGACCATGCCGATGGTGTAGACGATGGCCGTGCCCTTCATCAGCTCGATGACGAGGTTCCCGAAGGGGGGCAGCATGAGCGCGAACGCCTGGGGGAGCAGGACGCGCCGCATGCGCTGGAAGGGCGTGAAGTTCAGCGCGACCGTCGCCTCGTACTGTGCCCGGGGCACGGCGTTGATCGAGCCGCGCACCACCTCCGCGCCGTAGGCGCCGACGTTCAGGCCGAGCGCCAGCACCGCCGTCGTCATCGGCGAGGTGATCTTGAGGCCGACGAGGGGCAGCGCGTAGAAGAACCAGTACAGCAGGACGAGGGTCGCCGTGCCGCGGAAGAACTCCACGTAGATCCGGTTCAGCACGCGCACCCACCAGCGGCGGCTGGTGCCCGCCAGGCCGAAGGCCAGGGCGAGCACCAGCGCCAGCGCGCAGCCGTAGACGGTGAGCTGGACGGTCACCCACGCGCCGTCCAGCCACTGTTCGTAGCTGTCCAGGACGGTGGACACGGATCAGGCCTTGCAGAACTGGGCCGCGGTGTCGTCCGGTCCCGGCATCTCCGCCTGGGTGAAACCGAACGGCTGCAGAATCGGCAGCAGCCCGTTCTCCTGCTTCAGCTTGGCGAGTTCGGTGTTCCAGGCGTTGAGCAGCTCGCCGTCGGCCTTGCGGAACACGAACGCGCCCGCGCCGAACTGCTCCTTGCCGTCGATCACCGGGGTGAACGCCTCGGTCACCTCGTAGCCCTCGCCCTTGTGCTTGGCCAGCAGGTCGGCGAGCGAGATGCGGGTCAGCCAGATGCAGTCGACGCGCTTGGACTTGAGCCCCTCGTAGGCGCTCGGCTGGTCGGGGAAGGAGATGATGTTGCCCTTCTCGACGCCGGTCTTGGCCGCGTAGTCCCCCTCGACGGCGCCTTGGAGGACCCCGACCTTGACGCCCTTCTTGCCGGGGTCGGTGTAGGTCTTGAGGCCCTTCGGGTTGCCCTCGGGCACCATGAAGGCGCTCTTGGCGACGTACTCGGGGTTCGCGAACGCCGCCGAGGCGCAGCGCTCCGGCGTGATGAACATCCCCGCGGCGATCGCGTCGAACCGCCGGGCGTTGAGACCGCCGATCAGTCCGCCGAAGTCGACCTGTACGCCCTTGACCTCGTCGATTCCGAGCCTTTTGAAGATGGCGCGGGCCAGTTCGGGCGCCTCCCCGGTCAGCTTGCCGGACTTGTCGGTGTAGCCGTAGGGCGCCTCGTTGGCGAAGCCGACCGTGATCGACCCGGCGTCCTTGGCCTTCTGCAGCGTTCCCCCGCCGGAGCGCTCCTCTTCCGGATCCGTCGTGGAGCAGCCCGCCGCGGCCAGCGGTACCGCGGCGGACAGCAGCACGGCGGTGCGCAGGAAGTCGCGTCTCGAGGAAGTCATCATTGAACTCCTGGATGTGTGACTCCGCGCCCGACAGGGGAGCCTGAGCCCCCCGTCGGGCGCGGGGATTGACGTCGGGTTATCGAATCGTTGTGATCATTCAGCCGCCCACGGGGGTGAAGTCGCGGGCACCGATGAACTCCGGACGCGGTGCGGGGGCCGAGAACGGCTCGACGCAGGTGTTCTCGACGCTGTTGAACACGATGAACACGTTGGATCGCGGGAACGGGGTGATGTTCCCGTTCGAGCCGTGCATGCAGTTGCAGTCGAACATGGTGGCCGAGCCGGCGGGGCCGGTGAACAGCTCGATCCCGTGCTTGTCGGCCAGGATCGACAGGCTGGCCGGGTCAGGTGTCCCGATCTCCTGGCCCCGCAAAGACTCCTTGTAGTGGTCGTCGGGGGTCTCCCCGACACACGCCACGAACGTCTTGTGCGAACCAGGCATGATCATTAGCCCGCCATTGTGCACGAAATTCTCCGTCAGCGCGATGGATATGCTCACAGCGCGCATCCGGGGCATGCCGTCCTCCGCGTGCCAGGTCTCGAAGTCCGAGTGCCAGAAGAAGTCCTTGCCGGTGAATCCTGGCTTGTAGTTGACCCGGCTCTGATGGACGTAAACCTCGGAGCCGAGAAGTTGCCGGGCCCGGCCGACGACGCGGGGGTCGCGGACAAGCTCGGCGAACACCTCGCTGATCTTGTGGACCTCGAAGATGGAGCGGACCTCGTCCGAACCACGTTCGGTCACGGTGCGCTCGTCGGCGAGGATCTGCGGATCCGAGGACAGCCGACGCAGTTCGGCGCGGTAGTCCTCGACCTCCTCAGGGGCGAGCAACTGGTCGACGCCGAGGAATCCGTTCGCCTCGAACGAGTCGAGGGTGGCCTCGTCGATCGGACCGTCCCCGGCTCCGCCGTACACCACCGGGTCCTGCCGGTACAGCAGGGCCGCCTCGGCGGCCTTGCGGGTCGGGTAGGCGTCGTCGATGGTCGGATGGGACTCGATGATGCTCACGCGTCCTCCTCGGTCAGCAGCGGATACACCCCGTTCTCGTCGTGGACCTCCCTGCCGGTGCAGGGCGGGTTGAACACGCAGACGGTGCGCAGGTCCGTGTGAGCGCGCAGCGTGTGGTGCTCGTGGCCGTCCAGCAGGTACATGACGCCCGGCTCGATCTTGTGCTTCTCGCCGGTCTCGTCGTTGGTCAGCTCTCCCGAGCCCCCGATGCAGTAGACGGCCTCGATGTGGTTCGCGTACCACATCTTCGTCTCGGTGCCCGCGTACAGGATCGTCTCGTGCAGCGAGAAACCGACGCCCTCCTTGGCGAGCACGAACCGGCGGCTGCACCAGGTCGGCGCCTGCACGTCGCGTTCGGTGCCGATGATCTCGTCAAGGGAACGAACGATCATGAATCTCCTCTTTTCGGATATGCCCCGGCCGGGCCCGCGTGACGGTGGGCCCGGCGCGCCGGGCGGCGTGGACGCCGGGTCAGACGGAGACCTTCTGGCGGACGGCCTCCAGCGAGTCCGAGAGGATCTCCAGGCCGCGGTCCAGCTCCTCCTCGGTCGTGGTGAGCGGCGGCAGCAGCTTGACCACCTCGCTCTCCGGACCGGAGGTCTCCATCAACAGCCCGCGCCGGAACGCCTCGTTGCACACCTGCGGCGCCAGCTCGGCGTCGCTCATCACCAGGCCCCACGCCAGCCCGCGTCCGCGGACGCCGTCGACGGCGCCGGCGTGCCTGAGCGCGATCGACTCCAGCGCCGTCTGGACCTGCTGGCCCTTGGCGACGGTCTCCTTCTCCATGCCGTCGCCCGTCCAGTAGGTCTCCAGCGCGGCGACGGCGGTGACGAACGCGGGGTTGAAGCCGCGGAAGGTGCCGTTGTGCTCGCCCGGGTCCCACACGTCCAGGTCGCGCTTCATCAGCGTGACCGCGAACGGCAGCCCGTAGCCGCTGAGGGACTTGGACAGGCAGACGATGTCGGGGACGATCCCCGCCTCCTCGAAGCTGAAGAACGGGCCGGTGCGGCCGCAGCCCATCTGCACGTCGTCGACGATGAGGAGGATGTCGTGGCGGCGGCACAGGTCCTGCAGGCCGCGCAGCCACTCGGCGGTGGCGACGTTGACGCCGCCCTCCCCCTGCACGGTCTCCACGATCACGGCGGCGGGCTTGTCGAGGCCGCTGCCGCTGTCCTCCAACATCGTCTCGAACAGCAGGAAGTCGGGGGTCCGGCCGTCCAGGTAGTTGTCGTACGGCATCGCGACGCCGTGGCCGAGCGGCACGCCGGCCCCGGTGCGCTTCATGGAATTCCCGGTGACCGCGAGGGCACCGAGCGTCATCCCGTGAAAGGCGTTGGTGAAGCTGACGACGGTCTCGCGGCCGGTGCACTTGCGCGCGAGTTTCAGCGCGGCCTCGACCGAGTGGTTGCCCGCGGGACCGGGGAACTGGACCTTGTAGTCGAGGCCCCGCGGACGCAGAACGTACTCGTTGAAGCGTTCCAGGAAGTCTCGTTTGGCCGCGGTGTACATGTCGAGACTGTGGACGATGGCGTCAGCGCTCAGATAGTCCAGCAGCCGTCGTTTCAGCTGCGGGTTGTTGTGCCCGTAGTTGAGAGTTCCAGCGCCGGCGAAGAAATCGAGGTAGGTTTTGCCGTTCTCGTCGGTCATGTGGCTGCCACGCGCGGTGGTGAACACCGTGGGCCAACCTCGGCAGTAGCCGCGGACTTCCGATTCCATACGGTCGAAGACGTCCATTTTCTGCCTCCAGGCAGGTAGCGGTGGGCGGCGGACAGGCGGGTGGAGGATCAGTTCCCACGGACGATCGGGCCGATCCGGTAGAGCACCTCGGGCGCGTGTCCCGCCTCGGGGAAGTGCTCGGAGCCGAACAGCGGGCTGCGGGTGACCTCGCAGCCACGGCCACGGGCGAACGCCTCGAACATGGCGGTGGAAGCGGCGTTGTCCGGCGTGACCGTGGCCTCCATGAACCGGTGGCCACGAGGTGCGAGCCGGTCGGCGAGACGGTCCAGCATGCGGTGGGCGAGGCCGCGGCCGCGGTGGTCGGGACCGACGGCGACCTGCCACACGAAGAACGTGTCGGGTCGGGACGGGCGGACGTATCCGGTGACGAATCCACAGGGAACACCGTCCTCGCGTGCCACCACGGAAGTGTCCGCGAAATCGCGGCACCAGAGCGTGTAGCTGTAAGGCGAGTTGACGTCCAGCACTCGTGAGTCGCGGGCGAGACGCCATAGCTCTGGGCCATCGGCGAGGCTAGGCTCCTGGAGTTGCACGTCCGCGTTCGTCTCGTTCGCGCCGGGGCGTCGGGTCGGTCTTTCCAGGGGTTGCGTTGCCATGTCCAGGCAACTTAGCGAATCTCGGGCCGTGATCGCAGAGTAATGTTATCGGCGAGATGTTTAGCGAAGCGCCGGCCTGGGTAGGGTTAATGGCTATGCCGAATTCGGTGCAATTCTGCGCGAGTTCACAACGGCACTTGTCCGCTATTTCCCGTGTTACGCAGGAGGTACTGCCGACTTCGGCGACGGCCTTCCCAGGACGCTGCCTGAACGCCACCTTAATGTTCCGTAGTGACAGTGGGAGCGAATTTGTGTATCGGTTGTGTGAGGTAAGTCACTCGGATTTCGTGTCAACGGGTCGGGTGCGGCGGACGTCACGTCGCATCGCGCGAGGTCGTCCGGTCGGGGACGCGTTGGTGCGGGTGTGAGCCAAGGCGTCGACGCGTGTTCTGTGAGGTCGACTCGGCTTGCCGACAAGGGGTCTGTTTACCGGCCGAACGGTAACGCATGGGTAGCTCAAGAGTAAGATTTATGACATTTCGGCCGCCCATTGAGCGCCTGGAACGCGACACTGAAACCGGATTTAAGGTGCTATTTCGGTCAAACCTGCCGGGCGATTGTGTCCTGTCCGTATCGGCGATCCGCTCGGCGGGCGACCCGTCCGGCCGCCCGCCCGAGGTGGGATACGGTCAGGACTTTCCGGCGAATCGGTCGGTCGCCTCGATCAGGCGGTGCAGGATTCCCGGCTCGCTGTAGGCGTGTCCGGCGTCGTCCACGATGTGGAAGTCCGCTTCAGGCCACGCGCGGTGCAGATCCCACGCGGTCGCGACGGGCGTGCACACGTCGTAGCGGCCCTGGACGATGACGGCCGGGATGTGGCGGATCCTGTCCACGTCCCGGATCAGCTGCCCCTCCTCGAAGAACCCCCCGTTCACGAAGTAGTGGTTCTCGATGCGGGCGAACGCCACCGCGTAGTCGGGCTCACCGAACCCGGCGGCCAGATCCGGGTCGGGCAGGAGCGTGACCGTCGAACCCTCCCACGTCGCCCACGCCTTGGCCGCGGCGATCCGCACGTCCCGGTCCGGGGACTCCAGCCGCTCGCGGAACGCGGACATGAGGTCCTCCCGCTCGTCCTCCGGGATCGGCTCGACGAACTTCTCCCACAGATCCGGGAAGAGCAACGACGCGCCCTCCTGGTAGAACCAGTACAACTCGAACGGTCGCATGGTGAAGATGCCGCGCAGCACCAACTCGGTCACCCGATCCGGATGCGTCTGCGCGTACGCCAGCGACAGCGCGCTTCCCCAGCTCCCGCCGAAGACCAGCCACCGCTCGATCCCGAGGTGCTCGCGCAGCCTCTCCATGTCGGCGACCAGGTTCCAGGTGGTGTTCGCCTCCAGCGACACCCGCGGATCCTTCGCGTGCGGCAGGCTGCGCCCGCAATTGCGCTGGTCGAACAGGACGATCCGGTACGCCTGGGGGTCGAACTGGCGTCGGTGCTCGGGGCTGCATCCCCCGCCGGGGCCGCCGTGCAGCATCACCGCGGGCTTGCCGTCCGGATCACCGCACACCTCCCAGTAGATCTGGTCGCCGTCGCCGACGTCGAGCAGCCCGGAATCGTACGGTTCGATCGGCGGGTACAGCGTGCGAAGTTCCATGGCCCGCGATTCTCCCACCCGCCCGCCGGATGTGACCCATGGCACCGCCGGGCGGGCCGTTCCGCCCCCGACCAGGCCTCCTGCGTGCGCGAACACAGCGCGGCGCTCGGGAAAGCAAACCCCAAACTGGGCAAACGTTCCGCTGGTCGGGGCTAGAGTGCCTTCAGTGAGCGAAGCGACGAGGCTCAGGGCCGGTAGCGGAGCGATCGAAATGTGCACACCCACCCCCGCGAACACGGCCGGGCGCCGCCGGGCGAGGAGACACGTGAGCGAGATGACGCGCCGTCGGGCGAGGAACGCGGGCACCACGACGAGCGGGGCCACGGGGCCCCGCGCCGCGAGGCGGGCAGAGCAGTGAGCGAGCTGAACGGATCGGGCGGCGCCCGCGGGCTCCCGGACGCCGCGTCACCCTGGCCCACCATGGGACGTGACCCCGGCCGCGCGTCCGAGACGCCCGTGCCCGCCGCCCAGCAGCCGATCCAACTGGCCAAGCCGGGCGCCGGCGACACCGCGCGCCCCGAGGGCGAGCAGCCCGAGGCGCAGCCGTGGGACATCGTCGAGCGGCTCCGCCAGATGGCCGACCTCATCGGCGACGCGCTCGCCGCCGGGGAACGCAAGGTCAGCGAGGCGCAGAACGAGATCGCGGCGCAGGTCGCGGCCGTCACGGCGGAGAAGGAGTCCGCGCAGCGCGACGCGGCCGCCGCGTGGGGTGAGGTGCAGCGCGCCCGGGGGCAGGCCGAGCAGGCCGAACGCCGCGCCGTCGAGGCCCAGAACGAGAGCGCCGCGCAGGTCGCCGCCGTCACCGCGGAGAAGGAGTCCGCGCAGCGCGACGCCGCGGCCGCGTGGGGTGAGGTGCAGCGCGCCCGGGGGCAGGCCGAGCAGGCCGAACGCCGCGCCGTCGAGGCCGAGCGGCAGTTCGCCGAGGCCGACCGCCGCGCCGCCGACGTCCAGAAGGAGGCGGTCGCGCAGATCGCCGCCCTTCAGACCGAGAAGGAGAACGCGCAGCGCGACGCGGCCGCCGCGTGGAACCAGGCCCAGCAGGGACGGGTCCAGGCCGACCAGGCCCGCGCCCAGGCCGACCAGGCCCGCGCGCAGCTGGAGCAGGTGCAGGCGCAGGTCGAGCAGGCCGAGCGCCGCGTCGCCGAGACCGAGGCCACCGTCCGGCAGGCCATCCAGCAGCGCGACGCCATGAGCGAGGCCCGCGACGACGCGCTCCGCGCCGTCGAGGACGCCGTGAGCGGGCGCCGCTCCGCCGAGTCCGAACGCGACCGCGTCGCCGAGCAGGCCGCGGAGCTGTCCCGCGGGCTGGAGGCCGCGCACGCCGAACTGTCCGCCCTGCGCGCCAAGCTCACCGACGCCGAGATGACCGCGCAGAACCTCCAGCACGCCGTCGTCGCCGCCGGCAAGGAGGCAGACGAGGCCCGCCGCCGCGCCGAGATCGCCGAGCGCCGCGCCCAGGAGAACGAGCGCCGCGCCCAGGACGCCGACCGCCGGGCGCAGGACGCCGACCGCCGCGCCAAGGACGCCGCCGCACGCGCCGACGCCGCCGAGACCGAGCGCCAGCAGGCCCTCGACACCGCCGCGCAGTCCCTGGAGGCCGCCAAGAAGGCCGAACGCGAACGCGACGCCAACGCCAAGGCCCGCGAGGCCGCCGAACGCTCCCGGGAGGCCGCCGTCCAGGCGCAGGCCCGCGCCGAGTCCGAGCTGACCCTGGCCCGCGGCCGCGCCGACCAGGCGGGCCGCGAACGCGACAAGACCGTCGCCGCCATGCGGCAACTGGCCGCCGAACGCGACGCCGTCGCCGAGAAGCTCGCCGAACGCGACCAGTGGGTCGACCAGCTGGCCCAGGCCGTCACCGAGCAGCGCGCCCAGATCGCCGAACTGTCCCAGGAACGCGACGCCGCCCGCAACGCCGCCGACCAGGCCCGGTCCCTGATCGACGAACTCACCAGACAACTCCGCACCATCATGCCCGCGGGATCGAACGCCCTGCCCTCGTCATCTAATGCATTGCCCTCCTCCTTCGGGCCCTGAGCGCCAAGGGAAAACCCGGCCGGGGGCCGAGGCACGAGCGAGGCGAGAACCAGCGAGCCGCCAGGCGAGCCAGTGACCCGCCTTGCTCACCGCCCCCGGCAACCCCGCGACGACCTCGACCCCTGCGATCGCGTCCGAAGGCAGGATCGAGCGAAGCGAGAACCTGATCGCGTAGCGAGCCGTCAGGCGAGTCGGAGCGATGCCAGCGATCGCACCGCAGTTCACGACGATGGAGGCCCTCCAGGGCCGAAGGAGGAGTGCACTGCCATAAGCACAGCCTGGGCATATGTGGGGCGATTTGCCGTGGCTGTTATTCTGGTGGCCCGTGGACAGGCAGCTTTGTCCGCCTCGCATCGACCACGGGAGCGCCTTCTTTGCCTTCGGCAGACACTGGTAGATCACGTCCCACCAAGCATCTGTTCGTCACCGGCGGTGTCGCCTCCAGCCTCGGCAAGGGGTTGACGGCTTCCAGCCTGGGACGGCTTCTCACTCTCCGTGGCCTTCGGGTCACCATGCAGAAGCTCGACCCGTACCTGAACGTCGACCCGGGGACGATGAACCCGTTCCAGCACGGGGAGGTGTTCGTCACCGACGACGGCGCCGAGACCGACCTGGACGTCGGGCACTACGAACGGTTCCTCGACACCGAACTGCACGGGTCCGCGAACGTCACGACCGGGCAGGTGTACTCCAACGTGATCGCCAAGGAGCGGCGCGGCGAGTACCTCGGCGACACCGTCCAGGTGATCCCGCACATCACCAACGAGATCAAGGACCGCATTCGGGGGATGGCCGCCGACACCCAGGTGGACGTCGTCATCACCGAGGTGGGCGGGACGGTCGGCGACATCGAGTCGCTGCCGTTCCTGGAGTCGGTGCGGCAGATCCGGCACGAGATCGGGCGCGACAACTGCTTCTTCCTGCACGTGTCGCTGTTGCCGTACATCGGGCCGTCCGGGGAGTTGAAGACGAAGCCGACGCAGCACTCGGTCGCGGCGCTGCGCTCCATCGGCATCCAGCCCGACGCGATCGTGTGCCGGTCCGACCGGCCGATCACCGACGGGCTCAAGCACAAGATCAGCCTGATGTGCGACGTGGACCGTGAGGCCGTCGTCTCCGCGGTCGACGCCGCGAGCATCTACGACATTCCGAAGGTGCTGCACGCGGAGGGGCTGGACGCCTACGTCGTGCAGCGGCTCGGCCTGCCGTTCCGCGACGTGGACTGGGGGGCGTGGAACGAGCTGCTGCGCCGCGTCCACAAGCCCGCCCGCGAGGTGACGATCGCGCTGGTCGGCAAGTACATCGACCTGCCCGACGCGTACCTGTCGGTCACCGAGGCGCTGCGGCACGGCGGCTTCGGCAACGACGCCAGGGTCCACATCCGCTGGGTGAAGAGCGACGACTGCGAGACCCCCGAGGGCGCCAGACGGGAGCTGGACGGCGTCGACGGCGTGCTCATCCCCGGCGGGTTCGGGGTCCGGGGGATCGAAGGGAAGATCGGCGCGGTGCGGCACGCCCGCGAGAGTCGGCTGCCGCTGCTCGGCATCTGCCTGGGGCTCCAGTGCATGGTGATCGAGGCGGCGCGGACGCTCGGCGGGCTCACCGGCGCCGACAGCGCCGAGTTCGACCCGACCGCCGTCGATCCGGTGGTCGCGACGATGGCCGAACAGGTCGACGTCGTCGCCGGTGAACGGGACATGGGCGGGACGATGCGGCTCGGCCTGTACCCGGCCGACCTCGCGGAGGGATCGGTCGTCCGGGCCCTGTACGGGGAGGCGAAGGTGTCCGAGCGGCACCGGCACCGGTACGAGGTCAACAACGCCTACCGCGACCGGCTGGAGAAGGCCGGGCTGCTGTTCTCCGGCCTGTCCCCGGACGGGCGTCTCGTCGAGTACGTGGAGTTGCCGCGCGAACAGCATCCCTTCTTCGTCGGGACGCAGGCGCACCCGGAGTTCCGGTCCCGCCCGACCCGTCCCCACCCGCTGTTCACCGGGCTCGTCTCGGCGGCGCTCGACTACGCCGAGGCCCGCGACGGCGCCACGGGGAACGTGACCGCGCCATGACCCCGGACGACGTGCGCGACCGGCCCGAGCGGTGGACGGTCGTGGAGGAGACCACGGTGCTCCGGGGCCGGGTGTTCGACGTCCGCCGCGACGCCGTGGAGATGCCGCGCGGGGACGGCACCGAGATCGTCGACCGGGACGTGATCGTGCACCCCGGGTCCGTCGGCGTCCTCGCCCTCGACGACCGCGAACGGGTGCTGCTGCTGCGGCAGTACCGGCATCCGGTGGGGCGGCTGCTGTGGGAGGCGCCCGCCGGGCTGCGGGACGTGGCGGGCGAGCCGCTCCACAAACTCGCCGAGCGGGAGCTCCTGGAGGAGGCCGGGTACCGGGCCGACCGCTGGGACACCCTCGTCGACGTGTTCACCTCGTCCGGCATGTCGGACGAGCGCGTCCGGATCTTCCTGGCCCGCGATCTCACCGAGGTGCCCGCCGACCAGATCGACTTCGAACGCGTCCACGAGGAGGCCGACATGCCGGTCGTGTGGGTGCCGCTGGACGAGGCGGTCCGCAAGGTCCTGGCGGGCGAGGTGCACAACGCGATCGCCACCCTGGGGATCCTGGCGGCGCACGCCGCCCGCGCCTCCGGGTTCGCGAACCTGCGCCCGGTCGACGCGCCGGAGGCCTGAGCCGGATGAGCGCCCCCTCCGGACGCCGGAGGGGGCATGATGGGCACGTCCCCGGAGCCACGGCCGGAAGAGGTGCCCCGCTGTCCCCGACGCCGACCCCCCGGAGCACCCAGCGACCCCCCGACGCCGACACCGGTTCCGCGCTCGGCTCGGCCGTGCGCACCTACCTGGGGCATCTGGCCGTCGAACGGGGACTGGCCGCCAACACGCTCAGCTCCTACCGCCGGGACCTGCGCCGCTACGTCCAGGTTCAGGACGGTCGGGGCCGCGCCGCCATCGGCGACATCACCGAGGACGACGTCCGCGCGTTCCTGGTGCGGCTCCGGGAGGGCGACGACGACCATCCGCCGCTGTCGGCGGGGTCGGCGGCCCGCGCGCTCGTCGCCGTCCGGGGGCTGCACCGCTTCGCGTTGCGGGAGGGGCTCGCGTCCCGTGACCCGGCGTACGAGGTGAAGCCGCCGACGCCGCCGCGGCGGCTGCCCAAGGCCATCTCGCTGGACGACGTCGAACGGCTCCTCGCCGCGGCGGCCGGTCCTCCCGGCGACCAGGGCGGCGCCCGGGGGCTGCGCGATCGGGCGCTGCTGGAACTGCTGTACGGGTCGGGCGCCCGGATCTCCGAGGCCGTCGGCCTGGACGTCGACGACCTCGACCCGCGGGAGGGGTTCGTCCGGGTGGCGGGCAAGGGCGGCAAGGGCCGGGTCGTGCCGATCGGCGACTACGCCCGCGAGGCCGTGGACGCCTACCTGGTGCGGGCCCGTCCCGAACTCGCCGCGGCCGGGCGGGGCGGCCCGGCGCTGTTCCTGAACGCCCGTGGCGGGCGGCTGTCGCGGCAGGGCGCGTGGATGGTGCTGCGCGCCGCCGCCGACCGGGCGCGGCTGTCGGAGGTGTCGCCGCACACGCTGCGGCACTCGTTCGCCACGCACCTGCTGGACGGGGGAGCCGACGTCCGCGTCGTCCAGGAGCTGCTCGGGCACGCCTCGGTGACCACCACGCAGGTCTACACGCTGGTGACCGTACAGATGCTGCGGGAGGTTTATGCCACCTCGCACCCTCGTGCCCGGACTTGACGAATCCATACGATCGGCGCGCGTCGGCTTGAGCCTCGGGAGGGACGGCCCTAGAGTCCCCGTTCTGGACGGCATTTCCGCGCCACCCGGGAGGGATCTGGTGACCAGCACTGACGGTGCGGACGGAGTCCTGTCCTCCGCCACCATAGAGACCGATCCGAGCCGCGCCCTCGGCCCCACCCAGCGACCCGTCCCGGTGTTTCCGGAGCCGGAGCCGCTGGACGAGCACGGACCCGCGCGGATCGTGGCCGTCTGCAACCAGAAGGGCGGCGTCGGCAAGACCACCACGACGATCAATCTGGGCGCCGCGCTCGCCGAGTACGGCCGCCGCGTCCTGCTCGTCGACTTCGACCCGCAGGGGGCCCTGTCGGTCGGGCTCGGCAAGGGGGATCCGCGTCAGCTCGACGTCACGATCCACAACCTGCTGCTCGAACGCGACACCGAGTGGGAGGACGTCGTCATCGAGTCCGGTGTCGACGGGATGGACCTGCTGCCGAGCAACATCGACCTGTCCGGCGCCGAGGTGCAGCTCGTCCACGAGGTCGGCCGCGAGTACATCCTCCAGGGCGCCCTGAAGTCGGCCGTCGAGCACTACGACTACATCCTCATCGACTGCCAGCCGTCCCTCGGCCTGCTCACCGTCAACGCGCTGGCCGCCAGCGAGGGCGTGCTGATCCCGCTGGAGTGCGAGTACTTCGCGATGCGCGGTGTCGCGCTGCTGATGGAGACCATCGAGAAGGTCCAGGGCCGCATCAACCCGGGTCTGGCGATCGACGGCGTCCTCGGCACCATGTACGACTCGCGGACCCTGCACACCCGCGAGGTCCTCGGACGCATCGTCGAGGCGTTCGGCGACAAGGTCTTCCACACCGTCATCAACCGCACCGTGCGGTTCCCGGACGCGACCGTCGCCGGGGAGCCGATCACGTTCTTCGACCCGAACTCGATGGGCGCGAACGCCTACCGGTCCCTGGCCCGGGAGGTGCTCGTCAGGTGGGCCGAGGCCGAATAGTCTTCGCGGCGTAGCCCTCCCGGACGAACCGGATCCTCCATGACCCAACCACCCGGGCCTCCGCCCGGCCCCCCGCCAGGTCCTCCGCCCGGCCCGCCCCATGACCCGTTCCAGGGCGGGTTTCCGCCACCGCCGGGGCCTCCGGCCAAAGGCGGCGGCGGGCGCGTGGTCGCCTTCGCCGTTCTCGTGCCGCTCGCTCTCGTCCTGGCGGGCCTCGCCATCATCTTGGTGGTCGACGCCTCCCGCGGGGGCGACGACCGGGAGGGCGTGGACGCGGGCCCGGCGGTGCTGCGCGAACCGGTGACGTTCCAGCAGGTCGCGGAGACCTCCACCGCGCCGTGCGCGTCCGGGACCGTGCCCGACGTCGAGGGGACCGCCTGCTACCGCCTCGGCGCCGACCGCATGACCATCGGTCGGGTCCGTTCCATCCGGGCCGTCTACGACGGCGCGAGCGGGCAGACCGGCTGGTCCGTCGAACTCAAGCTCACCACGGCCGACGCGGCCGCGTTCGGGCGGCTGACCGGGAAGGTCGCCGCGCAACCGGAGGGCTCGCCGACCCGGCAGATCGCGGTGGTCGTCGGCGGCAAGGTCATCTCCGCGCCGAGCGTCCAGGCACCCATCCCCGGCGGCGCCGTGATGATCTCCGGGGCGTTCGACCGGGCGAAGGCGGAGACCTTCGTCAAGCGGATGACGGGGAACGGGAACCCCTGACCGCGCCACCATCCCCGCCGCCACCGCTCCTGACCGGCCCCGGCGGCTCCGGACGTGGCACGAGCACGCGCCACGCGTGGCACGAGCACGCGCCACGCGTGGGACGATGGGGCCGGTGAGCACAGTGCGGGAGACGGCCTCCGCTACCGTGAGCGACGTGGACGAGACGCCGCCGGAGCCGGGGCAGGGAGCCGAGGAGGAGCAGCACGGCTTCCACGTCCACCTGGACAACTTCGACGGCCCGTTCGACCTGCTCCTCGGGCTGATCTCCAAGCACAAGCTCGACATCACCGAGGTGTCCCTGCACAAGGTCACCGACGACTTCATCGCGCACATCCACGCCCACGGCAAGGACTGGGACCTCGACCAGGCCAGCCACTTCCTCCTCGTCGCCGCGACGCTCCTGGACCTCAAGGCCGCCAGGCTGCTGCCGTCCGGTGAGGTCGACGACGAGGAGGACCTGGCGCTGCTGGAGGCCCGCGACCTGCTGTTCGCGCGGCTCCTGCAGTACCGCGCCTACAAGGAGGTCGCGCGGGTGATGGCGGCGCGGATCGCCGACGCGAACCGGCGGTTCCCGCGCCTGGTGCCGATGGAGCCCCGGTTCGCCAACGTGCTGCCGGAGGTGCTGCTCGGCCTCGGACCTGACGAGTTCGCCCGGCTCGCCGCCAAGGCGCTCACCCCGAAAGAGCCGCCCTCGGTGTCCGTCGAGCACATCTACCAGCCGAAGGCCAGCGTCAAGGAACAGGCCGCGATCGTCGTGGAGAAGCTCCGTCGGCTCCGCCGGACGACGTTCCGCGTCATCGCGTCCGACGCCGACGGCCTCTACGAGGTCGTCGCGCGGTTCCTGGCGGTGCTGGAGCTGTACCGCGACCGGAACGTCACGTTCGAGCAGGACGAGCCGCTCGGCGAGCTGCACATCACGTGGATCGGCTCCGACGAGGGCGACGTGGAGGTCGGCGACGACTACGAGGGCGCCCCCGCCAAGGACCCGAGAGACGAGAAGGACGAGAAGGACGAGGAACACGATGACTGACGGACCCGGCGCGGACGCGCCGGAGCTTCCGGGGCTGCGCGCGTCGATCGAGGCGATCCTGCTCGTGGTGGACGAGCCCGTCACCGAGATGACCCTCGCGCAGCTGCTGGAACGTCCCCGCGGCGAGATCGCGGAGACCCTGCGCGAGCTGGCCGCGGAATACACCGCCCAGGGCCGCGGGTTCGATCTCAGGGAGGTCGCCGGAGGCTGGCGGTTCTACACCCGGGACGTGTGCGCCCCGGTCGTGGAGCGGTTCGTCACCGACGGGCAGCAGGCGCGGCTCACCCAGGCCGCGTTGGAGACGCTCGCCGTCGTCGCCTACCGGCAGCCGGTGAGCCGGGCCAGGGTGTCGGCGATCCGCGGCGTCAACAGCGACGGGGTCATGCGCACGCTGACGCTGCGCGGCCTGATCGAGGACGTCGGCCAGGATCCCGAGTCGCAGGCGCACCTCTACCGCACCACCGGGTACTTCCTGGAACGGCTCGGGCTCCGCGACCTGGACGAGCTGCCCGAGCTGGCCCCCTACCTTCCCGACGACCTGCCAGAAGACATAGTTGAGGACACGTGAGCGACAGAGAGGGCGTGCGGCTGCAGAAGGTCCTGGCCGAGGCCGGGATCGGCAGCCGCCGCCACTGCGAGGAACTGATCGGCGAGGGCCGCGTCACCGTCAACGGGAAGAAGGTGTTCCGTTTCGGTGAGCGCGTCGACCCGGAGCGCGCCATCATCCATGTGGACGGCAAACGGGTCGAGACCCGCGCCGAGATGCGCTACTACGCGATCAACAAGCCGCGCGGCGTGGTGTCCACGATGTCCGACGAACGGGGCCGCAAGTCCCTCGCCGACTACGTGGAGGTGCCCGAGCGGCTGTTCCACGTCGGGCGGCTCGACACCGACACCGAGGGCCTGATCCTGCTGACCAACGACGGGGAGCTGTCGCACCGGCTCACGCATCCGTCCTACGGGGTCACCAAGACGTACCTGGCGGAGATCCACGGCCCGATCCCGCGTGACCTCGGCAAGCGGCTCAGGGCGGGCGTGACGCTGGACGACGGGCCCGCCAAGGCCGACCGTTTCCGGGTCTTCGACCAGGTCGGCAAGCGCGTTCTCGTCGAGATCGCCCTGCACGAGGGACGTAAGCACATCGTCCGGCGGCTGCTGAAGGAAGTGGGGTTCCCCGTCCAGCAGCTGGCGCGCACCGAGTTCGGGCCGGTCAAGCTGGGATCGTTGCGACCGGGCACGATGCGGGCGTTGACCGTGCGGGAGATCGGGGAACTGTACAAGGCCGTCGGGCTGTAGCGCGGCGCGGCGCACGAGGCGAACAGGCACCGAACAGGGGAGGACGACGACTGTGGCGGTACGCGCGGTCCGTGGAGCGACGCAGATCGACGCCGACGACCGGGACCAGATCCTGGAGGCGACGACGGAGCTCGTCGCGGAGGTGATGGCCCGCAACGGGCTGAGCACCGAAGACGTGATCAGCGTCATCTTCACGGTGACACCGGATCTGACGGCGGAGTTCCCGGCGCTCGCCGCCCGCAAGCTCGGCTTCCACGAGGTGCCGCTGCTGTGCGCGACGGAGATCGGCGTCCCCGGCTCCCTGCCCCGCGTGATCCGGCTGATGGCGCACATCGACACCGACCGTCCCCGCTCGGACGTCCAGCACGTCTACCTGAGGGGCGCGACGGCTTTGCGCATGGACATCGCGCAATAGCGCCCGAGCGTAGTGAGGCATGGACATCGCGCAATAGCGCCCGAGCGTAGTGAGGCATGGGCGGGGGCACAGTAGGGTTTTGGCCGTGACTGAGGGTGTGGAGGTGCGGCGCGTCGTCGTGGTCGGGACGGGCCTGATCGGGACGTCGATCGCCCTGGCGATGCGGGAGCGCGGCGCCGAGGTGCTGCTGACCGACCGGGACGCGGGCGCGCTGCGGCTGGCGGTCGAGCTCGGCGCCGGGGAGCCGCTGCCGGACGCGGCACGCGCGGAGCCCGCCGATCTGGCGGTGCTGGCGGTGCCGCCCGCGGCGGTGGCGGTGACGCTGCTGGACGCGCAGAAACGCGGCTTGGCCACGGCTTACACGGATGTGGCGAGCGTGAAGGCGTTGCCGCTGGCGCAGGCGGCGGAGCTGGGCTGTGACCTGTCGACGTTCGTGGCGGGGCATCCGCTGGCGGGCAGTGAACGGTCGGGGCCGGGCGCGGCCCGCGCCGACCTGTTCCTGGGGCGCCCGTGGGCGTTGTGTGCGACTCCGGAGGCGTCGGCGGCGACGGTCGCGGTCGTCCGGGCCTTGGCGGAGGCGTGCGGCGCGATGCCCGTCGAGGTCGAGGCCGCCGAGCACGACCGGGCGGTGGCGCTGGTGTCGCACGGCCCGCACGTGGTGTCGGCCGCGGTCGCGGCGCGGCTAACCGGCGCCGACGACGTGGCGCTCGGCCTGTCCGGTCAGGGCGTCCGGGACGTGACCCGGATCGCGGCCAGCGACCCGCGGCTGTGGATCGGCATCCTGTCGGCGAACTCCGTGCCCGTCGCGGAGGTGCTGGAGGCGGTCGCGACCGATCTTGCGGTGGCCGCGTCGCTGCTGCGCGACGGCAGCGACGAGGCCGCCGCGCACGTGGCGGACCTGCTGTTGCGCGGGAACGCGGGCCGGTCACGCATTCCGGGCAAGCACGGCGGTGACCAGTCCGCGTACGCGATCGTCCAGGTCGTGATCCCGGACCGTCCCGGCGAGCTGGCGATGGTGTTTCAGGCGGCGGGTGTCGCGGGTGTCAACATCGAGGACGTGACGATCGAGCATTCGCCGGGCCGTCCCGTGGGTGTGCTGGAGATCGCGGTGGTGCCGGAGGAGGCGGAGCGGCTCGCGGCGGAGTTGCGGGGCCGCGGCTGGTCCGTCCCGTCCCCGGCCGGAGGCGCCGGGCCGTGACGGTGCCGCGAGGCCGGTAGCCTGGTCCGACGAACTAGAGAGGGATTCGATCGTGCCGCTCGTCATCGCCATGGACGGACCCTCCGGGTCGGGCAAATCCAGCGCGTCGAAAGGGGTCGCCCGCGCGCTCGGCCTCCGCTACCTGGACACCGGCGCCATGTACCGCGCCGTGACGTGGTGGATGCTGGAGCACGGGGTCCCGGTGGACGACGCGGGCGCCGTCGCGGCCCGCGCGGCGGAGCCCGTCATCGTGTCCGGCACCGACCCGGACGCGCCGACGATCATGGTGGACGGCACGGACGTGTCGGGCCCGATCCGTACCCGTCCGGTGACGAACGCGGTCAGCGCCGTCAGTTCCGTCCCGGCGGTCCGCGCCCGGATGGTCGAGCTCCAGCGCGAGATCATCGGAGCCGGGGGGATCGTGGTGGAGGGGCGTGACATCGGCACGGTCGTCGCGCCGGACGCGCCCGTCAAGGTGTACCTGACCGCCAGCGAGGAGACGCGGGCCCTGCGCCGGGCGAAGGACCTCGCGGCCGATCCGGGCGCGACGGTGACCGTCACGCGGGCGGAGCAGGCGCGGCGGGACCGGCTCGACTCGACCAGGGCGGCGTCGCCGTTGACCAGGGCGGGCGACGCGCACGAGATCGACTCGACGGACCTGAGTCTCGCCGAGGTCATCGAGGCGGTCGTCCGCCTCGCCAAAGAGCATGAGTGAAACGGGTGGCCGGGTCGGCCCCCGCGGGGATGTCACAGTGAGCGAATATGAGATCGAGACCGTCGACGTCGTCGAGGACGTCGCCGCCGACGAGGGCCCAGCGCCGGTCGTGGCGGTGGTCGGACGCCCGAACGTCGGCAAGTCCACCCTGGTCAACCGGATTTTGGGCCGCCGTGAGGCCGTCGTGGAGGACGTTCCGGGCGTGACCCGCGACCGGGTCGCCTACGACGCGGCGTGGAGCGGCCGCCGCTTCACCGTCGTCGACACCGGCGGGTGGCTGCCGGACTCGGTGGGCCTCGCCGCGGCGATCGCGGAACAGGCCCGGCTGGCGGTCGACCTGGCCGACGTCGTGATGTTCGTGGTGGACGCCACCGTCGGCGCCACCGACGTGGACGAGGCCGTGGTGGAGATCCTGCGCCGGTCCGGGAAACCGGTGGTGCTGGTCGCCAACAAGGTCGACAACGCGGCCGTCGAGTCGGACGCGGCGCTGCTGTGGTCGCTCGGCATCGGCGAGCCGCACCCGGTCAGCGCGCTGCACGGGCGCGGCAGCGGCGACCTGCTCGACGCGGTCCTCGCCGCGCTGCCCGAGCAGGCGCCGCCGGAGACGTTCGACGTGGAGACGGGCGGGCCGCGCCGGATCGCGCTGCTCGGCCGCCCGAACGTCGGCAAGTCGAGCCTGCTGAACAAGGTGGCGGGGGAGACCCGCGCCGTCGTGGACTCGGTGGCGGGCACGACCCGTGACCCGGTCGACGAGCTGATCGACCTCGGCGGCCGGACGTGGCGGTTCATCGACACGGCCGGGATCAGGCGGCGGCACCGCGAGAACCAGGGCGCCGACTTCTACGCGACGCTGCGCACCCGGTCGGCGCTGGAGCGCGCCGAGGTCGCGGTGGTGCTGGTGGACGCGTCGGAGCAGCTCGCCGAGCAGGACCTCCGGATCATCTCCATGGTGATCGAGTCGGGCCGTGCGCTGGTCATCGCCTACAACAAGTGGGACCTGCTGGACGAGGAGCGCCGCCTCTACCTGGAGCGCGAGATCGACCGGCAGCTGCACCACGCCCGGTGGGCGCCGCGCGTGAACGTTTCCGCCAAGACCGGGCGGCACATGGACCGGTTCGTCCCCGCGATCGAGACGGCCCTGGAGGGCTGGAACACCCGCGTCCCGACGTCGAAGCTGAACCAGTTCTTCGCCGACCTGGTGAGCTCGCACCCCCACCCGGTGCGGGGCGGGAAGCAGCCGCGGGTGCTGTTCGCGACGCAGGCGGGGGTGCGGCCGCCGCGGTTCGTGCTGTTCACCTCCGGCTTCCTGGAGGAGGGGTACCGGCGGTTCATCGAGCGGCGCCTGCGGGAGGAGTTCGGTTTCCCCGGGACGCCGCTCGACATCGCCATGAAGATCCGGGAGAAGCGGTTCAAGGCCAAGAAGTAGTGCCGGGGCCCTCAGCCGTCGAAGCGCGTCTCTCCGGCGATGCGCCGGTCACCGTGCGAGGGTTCCTTCGCGGACGGTACGTTCTCCCGCGCGTACCGTCCGTAGACGAGCGGCCGGGTGGTGTTCGAATCGGTCGGCCGGTGCTCGTCCATCGTCATCTTCTCCCGGGCTCCGATCACGGCGAACCGGCCGAGCGCGAGCCCGGCGAAGAACGCGATGGCGACACCGAGCCCGGTGAACCCGGAGACCTGTTCGGCGACGCGTTGCGTTTCGCCGGTTCCGAGCGGGGCGCCGATGCCGGGCACGTCCCAGAGCGTGGCGACGGAGGAGCCGACGGCGAACCAGGCGCCGCCGAGCGCGGCGAGCCAGGCTCCGAACACGGCGAACACGCGGTTGGCGGCGGCGAGCAGGATCAGCCCGCCGACCACCACGGCCACCGCGGGCGCGATGGTGAGTTGAAGCCGGTCGGTGTCGTACACCCAGGGGTCGTCGGGGGCGAAGCCGAAGTCGAAGTAGGGGCCGACGAAGGGCAGCAGGCCGCCCCAGAGACCGAGCAACACCAGGAGCGTTCCGCTGAGGCCGCCGCGGGAGCGTGGTGCGCGCATGGTCCCAGTCATGATCATTCCTCCTGACCGGGCGTTTGGTTCTGGTTGGTTCTGGTTTCAATCACCCCCTACCCGGACGAGACCACTCCACACGGTGGTGGTGAGAGGAGCGAACCCGTATGGGAGCCGACAGCGCGGTGACCGGCGTGGACGTCGTCTACACCCACGAGAACCCGCCGGACCGTTGGGAGGCGGCCGTCTTCCTCGCCGGTCCGACACCCCGCTCGGCCGGGGATCCGTCGTGGCGCCCGGAGGCGGTCGCCGCCCTGCGTGAGCGCTGGGACCTCGCGAACGGGCGGCTCGTCGTGTTCGTCCCGGAGCACCGGCACGGCGTCCACGACGACTACACGGGGCAGATCGAGTGGGAGGAACGCTGCCTGAACCTGTCCGACGAGGTGATCTTCTATGTGCCGCGTGATCTGACGACGATGCCCGCGTTCACGACGAACGTGGAGTGGGGCATGTGGCACGACAGCGGCCGGGTCGTCTTCGGGGCGCCGCCAGAGGCGCCTAAGAACCGCTATCTGCTGCATTACGCCGAGAAATTCGGTGTGCCGACGGCGACCGACCTCCCGGCGACGATCGCGGCGGCGCTCGACCGGATCGGCTCGGGCGCGTCCCGGACGGGCGGGGAACGGGAGATCCCGCTGCTGTTGTGGCGCGACAGGGCGTTGCGGCGCTGGTACGCGGGCCAGCGGGCGGCGGGCAACACGCTGCTCGGGGCGCGGGTGGTGTTCCGGTTCGGCACGCACTGGGGGCTGCACGTCCGGATGCATGTGGCCGCCGAGGACCGGGTGAAGGACAACGAGGTCGTGTTCGGACGTCCGGACATCTCCGTCGCCGTCCTGTACCGGCCAGCCGAGACGCTCGACGAGACGGAGATCGTGCTGGTGCGGGAGTTCCGGAGCCCGTGCGCGAACGGGTTCGTCCACGAACTCCCGGGCGGTTCGGGCGCCGGGGGACCGGCGGAGGTCGCGCTGGCGGAGATCGCGGAGGAGACCGGGCTCGTGGTGAAGCCGGCGCGGCTGCGCGAGCACGGGCCACGGCAGGTGAACCCCACGATGTCCGTGCACCGGGCGCATCTGTTCTCCGCCGAGATCACCGGCGAGGAGGTGGCGCGGCTGCGCGCGTCCGGGCCGCACGGCGTGGCCGCCGACAGCGAGCGCACCTACGTCGAGGTGGTCCCGTTCGGGCGGATCCTGCGGGAGCGGCTCGTGGACTGGGCCTGCCTCGGCATGATCACAGAGGCCCTGCACCGAAGAACATGACCGCATCTGCGACCGCGTCTAGGTCTCCCAACGTGCATTAGCCGTCTCTGGGACGTTCTTCAGCTCGAATCTGCGACGGGTTATCCTGGGCGGCGTGACGACGTTCAGGATCAGTGAGGCGGCGGCGCTCCTCGGCGTGAGCGCGGACACCGTCCGGCGGTGGGTGGACGGCGGGCGGCTTCCCGCGTCCCGCGACGATCACGGGCACCGCCTCGTCCCGGCGGCCGACCTGGCGTTGTTCGTGCGCGAGCAGGCGCGCCGCGGCGCCGCCCCGGACGAGCGGAGCGAGCGGTTCTCCTCGGCGCGCAACCGGATGCGGGGCATCGTGACCGACGTGGTCCGGGACGGGGTGATGGCGCAGGTGGAGATCCAGGCGGGGCCGTTCCGCGTCGTGTCCCTGATGAGCCGTGAGGCGGCCGACGACCTCGGGCTGCAAGTGGGCGTGGTAGCCGAGGCCGTGGTGAAGTCCACGAACGTCGTCGTCGAGCTCCCCGACTGAGGAGGATCGTGCACGTGCGGGTCGCGCGGGTCTCCGCCCTCCTTCTCCTGCTGACGCTGCCCTTGGCGGCCTGCGGCGACGTGGGCGACGGGTCGTCCGGAACGGGCGGCGACGGCGCTGACGGCGGGACGCTGACGGTGTTCGCCGCGGCGTCGCTGACCGAGGCGTTCACCGAACTCGGCAAGACTTTCGAGAACGGCCGTCCCGGCGTCCGGGTCAGGTTCAACTTCGGCGGAAGCTCGTCGCTGGCGCGGCAGATCACCCAGGGCGCCCCGGCGGACGTGTTCGCGTCCGCGAGCCCCGCCACGATGAAGACGGTCACGGACGCCGGTGACGCCACCGGACGGCCCCGGGTGTTCGCCGGGAACCGCCTGGTCATCGCCGTTCCCAAGGACAACCCCGGCAAGGTCCGCGCGGTGGGAGATCTGTCCAGGCCGGGCCTGAAGGTCGTGCTGTGCGCGGCGCCCGTGCCGTGCGGGGCCGCCGCACGGACGGCGCTCGGCACGGCGGGCGTCGACGTCGAGCCCGTGTCGCTGGAGCAGGACGTCAAGGCCGTTGTCACCAAGGTCGGCCTGGGGGAGGCGGACGCCGGGCTCGTCTACCGCACCGACGTCGGGGCGGCGCGCGGCAAGGTCGTCGGCATCGAGTTCCCGGGGGCGGCACGCGCCGTCAACGAGTACCCCATCGTGGAGGTCGCCGACGCGCCGCGCCCCGCGCTCGCCAAGGAGTTCATCGGGCTCGTGCTGGGCACGCGGGGCAGGGCGGTGCTGAGCCGGGCCGGTTTCGAGGCGCCGTGAAGGATGTCGGCCCGTGAAAGACGTCGGCCCGTGAAAGATCTCGACAGGCCCGTCGGTCGGCCGCCGTGGATCCTGCTGCTGCCCGCGCTGGCCGGTCTCGCCTTCCTCGTCCTGCCGCTCGCCGGGCTTCTCGTCCGCGCCCCGTGGTCGACGCTCGGCACCCGGCTCATGCAGGACCAGGTGCTCGACGCGCTGCGGCTGTCGCTGGTCACCGCGACCCTGGCGACCTTCCTGTGCCTGCTGCTCGGCGTCCCGCTGGCCTGGACGCTGGCGCGGGTCCCGTTTCCCGGCGTCCGGCTCGTCCGGGCCCTGGTGACCGTGCCGCTGGTGCTGCCGCCGGTGGTCGGCGGCGTCGCGCTGCTGCTCGTGCTGGGCCGTCGCGGGCTGGTCGGCGCGTGGCTCGACGGCACGTTCGGGATCACGTTCCCGTTCACGACCGCCGGGGTCGTGCTGGCGGAGGCGTTCGTGGCGATGCCGTTCCTGGTGATCAGCGTCGAGGGCGCGTTGCGCGCCGCCGACCCGCGGTACGAGGAGGCCGCCGCCACGCTCGGCGCGGGCCGCTGGACGGTCTTCCGGCGGGTGACCGTGCCGCTCGTCGCGCCCGGGATCGCCGCCGGGGCCGTGCTGTGCTGGGCGCGGGCGCTCGGCGAGTTCGGCGCGACGATCACGTTCGCGGGCAACTTCCCGGGCCGGACGCAGACGATGCCGCTGGCCGTCTACCTGGCCCTGGAGACCGACCCGCAGGCCGCGATCGTGCTGAGCCTCGTCCTGCTGGCGGTGTCGGTGGTCGTACTGGCGGCCCTTCGAGACCGGTGGCTGAACCCCACATGACCAGCGGAGCGAACCAAGGAGTGAGGGGGCTGGACGCGCGGCTGGTGGTGCGGCGCGGCGCGTTCGACCTAGATCTGGCGCTCACCGCCGGGCCCGGCGAGGTCGTGGCGCTGCTCGGCCCGAACGGGGCGGGCAAGAGCACCGCGCTGCGCGCCCTGGCGGGGCTCGTCATGATGGCCGGTGGCCACATCCGGCTGGACGGCGAGGACCTGCGCCCGCTGTCGCCCGAACGCCGTGGCATCGGCATGGTCTTCCAGGACTACCTGCTGTTCCCGCATCTCAGCGCCCTGGAGAACGTCGCGTTCGGGCCGCGCAGCCAGGGGGCGGGCCGCCGCGAGGCCCGGCGCCGCGCGGCCGAGTGGCTGGACCGCGTCGGGCTGGCGGAGTTCGCCTCCGCCCGGCCGCGGGCGCTGTCGGGCGGGCAGGCGCAGCGCGTCGCCCTCGCCCGCGCGCTCGCCGTCGAGCCGGGGCTGCTCCTGCTGGACGAGCCGCTCGCCGCCCTCGACGTCCACACGCGAATGGAGATCAGGGCCGCGCTGCGCCGCCATCTCACCGGATTCCCCGGCGCGGCCGTCCTGGTCACCCACGACCCGCTGGACGCGATGGTGCTGGCCGACCGCATCGTCGTCGTCGAGAACGGACGCCTCGTCCAGGACGGAACGCCCGCCGACGTCGCCCGCAGGCCCCGCACCGACTATGTCGCGCGCCTGGTCGGACTGAACCTGTACCGGGGACGCGCGGAGGCGGGCACGGTCACGCTCGGAGACGCCGCCACCGGACCCACCTGGACGCTCGACACCGCGGACTCACTCGAAGGTGAGGTCTTTCTGGCGTTCGCGCCGTCCTCGGTGGCGCTGTACCGGACCCGTCCCGACGGCAGCCCCCGCAACCTGTGGCGCGCCCGCGTCGACGCGGTCGAACGGCACGGCGACCGGGTCCGAATCCGGCTGTCCGGGCCGCCTTTCGACGCCGTCGCCGAGGTGACCCCGGCGGCCGTCGCGGAGCTCGAATTGTCCGAGGGCCGCGCGGTCTGGGCGGCCGTGAAGGCCACCGAGACCCACGTTTACCCAGCTTGAGCGCATCCCTGGCTGGTCCCGCCCCGGAACGCGCACTGTGACGCACGTCCCGTCCCGTACCAGTGAGATCAATCACAAATCGGGCAGGAAGCATCAAATATGGGCGGGATTGGTCCAGACCAAATGGCAAAAACAGCGCGTCTTGTTCATCATGCAAACATCCTGCGAACAGCTGAAGGAGTTGCCCGTGTCCAACCAGGTCCCCGGCCTTGATCAACCCCCTACCGGCCACAGCGAACTGACGGAGTGGGTACGCGGGATCGCCGAGCTGACCAAGCCGGACCGCGTCGAATGGTGCGACGGCTCGGACGCCGAATGGGAGCGGCTGACGGGTCTCCTCGTGGAGCAGGGCACGCTCACGCGGCTCGACCCGGCGAAACGACCCAACAGCTTCTACGCGGCGTCCGACCCGACCGACGTGGCCCGCGTCGAGGACCGCACGTTCATCTGCTCCGAGAAGGAGGAGGACGCCGGTCCCACCAACAACTGGATCGCGCCCGGTGAGATGCGCGAGACCCTCGGCGGCCTGTTCGACGGCTGCATGAAGGGCCGCACCATGTACGTGGTGCCGTTCTGCATGGGCCCGCTCGGCGGCAACATCTCCCAGCTCGGCGTGGAGATCACCGACTCCGCCTATGTCGCCGTCTCCATGCGGATCATGACGCGGATGGGCACGGACGCGCTGCGTCTCATCGAGGAACGCGGGACCTTCGTCAAGGCCGTCCACTCCGTCGGGGCCCCGCTGGAGCCCGGCCAGGAAGACGTGAAATGGCCGTGCAACTCCACCAAGTACATCACCCACTTCCCCGAGACCCGTGAGATCTGGTCCTACGGGTCCGGGTACGGCGGCAACGCGCTGCTCGGCAAGAAGTGCTACGCGCTGCGCATCGCGTCCACGATGGCGCGCGACGAGGGCTGGATGGCCGAGCACATGCTCGTCCTGAAGCTGACGCCCCCGACCGGCGAGACCCGGTACGTCGCCGCCGCGTTCCCGTCGGCGTGCGGCAAGACGAACCTCGCCATGCTGGAGCCGACCATCCCCGGCTGGAAGGTCGAGACGATCGGCGACGACATCGCCTGGATGCGGTTCGGCGACGACGGCCGCCTCTACGCCATCAACCCGGAGGCCGGGTTCTTCGGCGTCGCGCCCGGCACCGGCGAGAGCACCAACGCCAACGCCGTGAAGACGCTGTGGGGCAACAGCATCTTCACCAACGTCGCGCTCACCGACGACGGCGACGTGTGGTGGGAGGGCCTCACCGACGAGCCGCCCGCGCACCTCACCGACTGGCGCGGTGACGACTGGACCCCGGACTCCGAGACCCCGGCCGCCCACCCGAACGCCCGCTTCACCACCCCGGCCGGGCAGTGCCCGATCATCGCCGACGAGTGGGAGGACCCGAAGGGCGTCCCGATCTCGGCGATCCTGTTCGGCGGGCGGCGCGCGTCCGCGGTCCCGCTCGTCACCGAGTCGTTCGACTGGCAGCAGGGCGTGTTCCTCGGCGCCAACGTCGCGTCCGAGAAGACCGCCGCCGCCGAGGGCACGGTCGGCGAACTGCGCCGCGACCCGTTCGCCATGCTGCCGTTCTGCGGCTACAACATGGGCGACTACTTCGGCCACTGGCTGGAGATCGGCAAGGCCACCGACGCCGAGAAGCTGCCGCGGATCTACTACGTCAACTGGTTCCGCAAGAACGCCGACGGCAAGTTCATCTGGCCCGGCTTCGGCGAGAACAGCCGCGTCCTGAAGTGGATCGTCGAGCGGCTCAACGGGCAGGCCGACGCCGTCAAGACCCCGATCGGGCACCTGCCGACCCGGGAGGCGCTCGACACCGACGGCCTCGACCTCGACGACGCCGACCTCGACACGCTGCTGTCCGTCGACACCGAGGTGTGGAAGCAGGAGGCCGCCCTGGTCCCCGAGCACTTCGAGAAGTTCGGCGACCACATGCCGAAGGCGCTGTGGGACGAGTACCACGATCTCGTCCGCCGCCTGGAGCACTGACCCTCCGCCTCACCGAGGCAGGAGCCACACCGGAGACCGGCACGCCGCCGCGCGCCCGCCCGCCGACGACCTCGGCGGGCGGACGCCTCCCGATGAACCTCGACCTCGGTTGAGGTCGCATAGGATGCGGTTCATGACGCGGCTTGAGCACCGGTTGCATGAACTGACCGTCGGACAGCTCGCCGAGCGGAGCGGCGTGGCCGTCTCGGCGCTGCACTTCTACGAGTCCAAGGGACTGATCCACAGCCGCCGCACGGCGGGCAACCAGCGGCGCTTCACCCGCGACACGCTCCGCCGGGTGTCGTTCATCAGGGTCTCGCAGCGCGTCGGCATCCCGCTCAGCGAGATCCGCGACGCCCTCGCCACCCTCCCGGAGGAACGCACCCCCACCGTGGAGGACTGGGCGCGGCTGTCGGAGATGTGGCGCGGCGGCCTCGACGAGCGGATCCGTCAGCTCGAACGGCTCCGCGACGACCTCACCGACTGCATCGGCTGCGGCTGCCTGTCCATCCACAAATGTGCCCTCGCCAACCCCTACGACCGGCTTGGCGACGAGGGGCCCGGGCCGCGTCGGCTCCTCGCCCGGCGCGGCGCGTCCCGCCCGTCCGGTGGAACACCGAACGAACGGAACGCGCCGAATCCCTGCCGGGCCGCCTCCTGCACGGCCGACTGAACCCGTCGGCCGCACCGGTCCGCCGATCCCGTCAGCGGCGGCGCAGGTCCCGTCCGTGGGGGTCGATGCGGCGCGGCATCGGCTCCCGTCCGGACGGCTGCGCGGGCGCCGGACGCACCGGGATCGGCTCGATCGGCAGCTCGATCGGCTCGTCCCCGAGCGTGAACGGCTCACCGTGATGCCACAGTTTGATTCCGGGGCCGTCCAGCAGCTCGTACGAGGCGGCCTCCGCCGTCACGTTCACCTTGATCAGCGTGCCCCGGTACCGCATCCGGAACGCCAACCGGCTGATGCCGCCCGGCAGCCGCGGCGCGAACCGCAGCTCACCGCCGCCCGCCCGCATCCCGCCGAACCCGGCGACGAGCCCGCTCCACGCCCCCGCCATCGACGCGATGTGCAGCCCGTCGCGGGTGTTGCGGTTCAGGTCGTGCAGGTCCATCAGCGCGGTCTCGCCGAGATAGTCGTGCGCCAGCTCCAGCTGCCCGACCTCCGCCGCCACCACCGCCTGCGTCTGCGCCGACAGCGAGGAGTCCCGGACGGTCAGACCCTCGTAGTAGGCGAAGTCGCGGGCCTTCTGCTCCTCGGTGAACGCCTCACCGCACAGATGCAGCGCCAGCACCAGGTCGGCCTGCTTGACGACCTGCTTGCGGTACAGGTCGAAGTACGGGAAGTTCAGCAGCAGCGGATAGTGGTCGGGTTTGGTGGCCGCGAAGTCCCAGCGGGCGTGGTTGGTGAACCCCTCGCTCTGCGGGTGGACCCCGAGCCGGTCGTCGTAGGGGATCAGCATCGCCGCCGCCGCGTCCCGCCACGACGCGGCCTCCTCGGCGTCCACGCCCAGCCGGTCCGCCACGTCCGGGTGGCGCATCGCCATCTCCGCGGCCTCCTGGAGATTACGGCGCGCCATGAGGTTGGTGTAGACGTTGTTGTCCACGATCGCGCTGTACTCGTCGGGGCCGGTGACGCCGTCGATGCGGAACACGCCGCCGACGTCGTGGTGGCCGAGGCTCCGCCACAGCCGGGCGGTCTGCACCACCAGGTCCAGGCCGATCTCCCGCTCGAACTGTTCGTCCCGCGTCGCGTCGACATATCGGACGACGGCGTCGGCGATGTCGGCGTTGATGTGGAACGCGGCCGTCCCGGCGGGCCAGTACCCGGAGCACTCGTGGCCGCGGATCGTCCGCCACGGGAACGCGGCGCCCTCCAGACCGAGCTGAGTGGCGCGCTCGATCGCCAGCGGCAGCGTCATGTGCCGCCACGCCAGCGCGTCCGCCGCCGCGCCCGGCGAGGTGTAGGTCAGGACCGGCATGACGAACGTCTCGGTGTCCCAGAACGTGTGACCGTCGTAGCCGGGGCCCGTCAGCCCCTTCGCCGGGATCATGCGCCGTTCGGCGCGCGCCCCCGCCTGCATGACGTGGAACAGCCCGAACCGGACGGCCTGCTGGATCTCCGCGTCGCCTTCGACCTCGACGTCCGCGCCCTCCCAGAACTCGTCCAGGTACGCGCGCTGCTCGTCGAGCAGCCCGTCCCAGCCGGTCTGCCGCGCGCCCGCCAGCGCCCCGACCACCTGGTCGTGCAGCGCCGGACGCGACCGCCGACTCGACCACCCGTACGCGATGTACTTGACGATGCGCAGCTTCTGCCCCGGCTCCAGGCGCGTCGCGACCGTCAACCGGCCGACGTCGTTGGAGCTCTCGGTGTCGATCGCCATCGACTTCGGGCCCTTGATGTCGTGGGACATGCCCGCCGCCATCCGCAGCCCGCTGCGCCGCGTCCGGTGCAGCAGCAGGACCTTCGTGCCGTTGGCGACGTGCTCCTCGCTGACGAGGGGGCTCTCCAGGATCGCCGACGCCCGCGGGTCCTTCCCGCCGCCCGGCAACGCCTCGTTGGCCACCAGCTCCGACTGCGCGACCACCCGGACCGCCCCGTCCACCGGTTCGACCTCGTAGCAGATCGCCGCCACGGCCCGCTGTGTCAGCGACACCATCCGGACCGACGTCACCTTGATCGTCTTGTCGGCCGGGGACGTCCACTCCACCTGCCGGGTGAGCGTTCCCGCCCGCATGTCCAGGACCCGCTCATGGTGCAGGACGCGGCCGTACCGCACGTCGAGCGGCTCGTCGTCGACCAGCAGCCGGATCACCTTGCCGTTGGTGACGTTGATCACCGTCTGGCCCGACTCCGGATACCCGTACGCCGTCTCGGCGTGCGGCAGCGGACGCTGCTCGTAGAACGAGTTCAGATAGGTGCCCGGCAGCCCGTGAGGTTCTCCCTCGTCGAGGTTGCCGCGCATCCCCACATGGCCGTTGGACAGCGCGAACACCGACTCGGTCTGAGCCAGCCGGTCGAGCCGTAGTTCCGGCTCGCGCACGCACCAGGGCTCCACCGTGAACACAGGCCGGTCGGCCCCGCTCAGCCCCTCATGCTCGGTCACTTCACCTCCAGCAGTTCGGACAGGTCGGAGACCACGATGTCGGCGTGCTCGGCGAGGGCCGCGGCATGGGCGCCGTCGACCCGGTTGACGCCGACCACGTAGGCGAACCCACCGGCCCGCCCGGCCTGGACGCCCGCGATGGCGTCCTCGAACACCACCGCCCGCTCCGCCGGGACGCCCAACTCCCGCGCCCCTTCGAGGAACATGTCGGGCGCGGGCTTGCCCGGCAGCCGCCGCTCGGCCGCGATCACGCCGTCGACCCGCGCGTCGAACAGGTCGGTGATGCCGACCGTCCGCAGCACCTGGACGGTGTTGGCGCTCGACGACACGACCGCCGTCTTCAACCCCGCTTCCCGCGCGGCGCGCACGTAGTCGATCGAGCCGTCGAACGTCTCGACGCCCTTCTCCTCGATGAACTTGAGGACCAGCGCGTTCTTGCGGTTGCCGAGGCCGCGGATCGTCTCGCGCTCCGGCGGATCGTCCGGCGCGCCCTCGGGGAGCTCGACGCCGCGCGACTCGAGGAAGGAACGCGTCCCGTCCTCGCGCTTCTTCCCGTCGACGTACCGGCCGTAGTCCTTCACCACGTCGAACTCGGTGAAGGGCTCACCGGACCGTTCCGCCCGCTCGCGGAGGTAGCCGTCGAACATCTCCTTCCAGGCCGCGGCGTGCACCGCCGCCGTCCTGGTCAGCACCCCGTCGAGATCGAAGAGACACGCTGCCGCCTCGTCCGGCAGTCCCAGCATCCGCACCCCCTGAAAGAATGTCACCGTTGAAGAGATTCCCAACGCCCACGCGCGGGCAGGCGAAAGCCGACGCTCGAACGAGGGATCGGGATTCCGCGTACAACCCCTTGATCAGGGTGGCATATGAGAAGGAGCGAGCCAATGGAAACGGCACGTATCGGCGTCACCGGACTCGCGGTGATGGGCCGCAACCTGGCCCGTAACCTGGCCCGGCACGGACATTCCGTCGCCGTGCACAACCGTAGCCCCGCCCGCACCAAGTCCCTCGTGGACGAGTTCGGCCACGAGGGTACCTTCCTTCCGGCCGAGACCGCCGAGCGTTTCGTGGCCTCCCTGGAACGCCCCCGTCGCCTGGTCATCATGGTGAAGGCGGGCGACCCGACCGACGCGGTCATCGACGAGTTCGCGCCGCTCCTGGAGCCCGGCGACATGATCGTCGACGGCGGCAACGCCAACTTCGCCGACACCCGCCGCCGCGAGTCCGCCCTGCGCGAACGCGGCGTCCACTTCGTCGGCACCGGCATCTCCGGCGGCGAGGAGGGCGCGCTGCACGGCCCGAGCATCATGCCGGGCGGCTCCGCCGAATCCTATGCCGCGCTCGGCCCCCTCTTGGAAGACATTTCCGCCAAGGTCGACGGAACCCCATGCTGCGCCCATGTCGGCCCCGACGGCGCTGGACATTTCGTAAAAATGGTGCACAACGGCATTGAATACGCCGATATGCAGTTGATCGCCGAATCCTACGATCTGCTCCGCCATGGCGCGGGCCTGGAGCCCGCCGAGATCGCCGAGGTCTTCCGCACCTGGAACACCGGCCGCCTGGAGTCCTACCTCATCGAGATCACCGCCGAGGTCCTCGCGCACACCGACGCCGCGACCGGCCGCCCGTTCGTGGACGTCGTCCTCGACCAGGCCGAGCAGAAGGGCACCGGCCGCTGGACCGTTCAGACCGCCCTCGACCTCGGCGTCCCCGTGGGCGGCATCGCCGAGGCCGTCTTCGCCCGCTCCGTCTCCGGCCACGCCGCCCTCCGTGAAGCCGCCCAGGGTCTCCCGGGCCCGTCCCGCGGTGCCGCCGCGTCCACCCTCCCCGACGCCGTCGAGAAGGCCCTGTACGCGTCCAAGATCGTCGCCTACGCGCAGGGCTTCCACGAGATCCAGGCGGGCAGTGCCGAATACGGCTGGAACGTCGACCTCGGCGCGATGGCCACCATCTGGCGCGGCGGCTGCATCATCCGCGCCCGCTTCCTCGACCGCATCCGCGCCGCCTACGAGGCCGACCCGCGGACCCCCACCCTCCTCACCGACCCCCACTTCACCGAAGCGGTCGGCGACGCCCAGGACGCCTGGCGCGAGGTGGTCGCCACGGCCGCGAAACTGGGCATCCCGGCCCCCGGCTTCTCCACCGCCCTCGCCTACTACGACTCACTCCGGGCCAAGCGCCTCCCCGCCGCCCTCACCCAGGGCCAACGCGACTACTTCGGCGCCCACACCTACCGCCGCGTAGACCGCGAAGGCACCTACCACACCCTCTGGGGCGCCGACCGCACCGAAATCACCTCCTGACCCGCTGGCGCAGCCCTCGCGTCCCCACAGACGCGAGGGCATTCGGCCCATTAACACCATTTGTTTAGTGTTCGAAAGAATTCATGGCCATGTTCGGCCTGGCGATCCACTGATTTCCCCGCGTGAGAAGCACATCTCGTGTACATAGGGTAGTGAGACGATTACGTTCCTGCTCCCCGGGGGTTCGCCATGGTCAGCCCGTACGTACGCCGCCTAAAACTCGCCACCGAGCTGCGAGCGCTCCGCGAGGAGCACGGCATCCTCACCGAGGACCTCGCCAAACGCCTCTACTACTCACGTACGAAGATCAGCCGTCTCGAAACAGCCGCCGGTCGCCCCGACGTCGCCGTCGTCATGTCGATACTCGACATCCTCGGCGTCACAGGTGAGGAGTGGGAGAGAATCATACGCCTCGCCCACGAGGCCGCGGTCAAGGGCTGGTGGGACCGCTATAGACAATCCATGGGACCCCGCCAACGGCTCTACGCCGACCTCGAATTCGGCGCCTGAAGACGGTCCTACGCCCGGACGGCCCGACCTACGAGTTCATCATCGATGAGGTGATCACTCGTCGCCTCAACGTGGCGCCATCGATCGTGGCTGCTCAGCTGACCCATATAGCCGATCTGGTCGCCGCAGAGCCCAGGCTGGCTGTGCGGATACTTCCTGTGGACGCGTATATTGCCGACGCGCTTCTCCCGAAGGTGACGTTCTCCCTGTTCACGTTCCCGGACTCGCAGACCCGCCAATGGCTGTCATCGCGACGCACACCACGGACTTGGTTCACACCGAGCGCCGCGAGGTGAAACGTTATAGACAGAGGTATGAGGGTCTCGCTCAGGCAGCGCTTGCCCCCGAGGACAGCCTGGCGCTACTGACCGAGACCGCGAAGAGGCTAACTGACAAGATAGGGCCCCCTGTATGACCAAGAAGTACGCTCAATGGCGTAAGTCACGTCACAGCGATCCCGGCGAATCCTGCGTTGAGGTGGGACGCTCGGCGGATGGCATGATCGGTGTCCGCGATACCAAGGCTCAGGGCGCCGGGCCGATCTTGGCGTTGACTCGGGACGAGTGGGCGGCTCTTCTTCACTGTCTTCGGTCGCCGCTGGGCAACTGATCGGCTCACGCCTGCCGCGAGGTGAGTGAAGACGGCGGCGGTCCTCACCCCTGGCGCCAGTCTGCGGACGTGAGGGCTCCGGCTGCCTGCGGGCCCATGAGGACGAGGCCGCCGTCCACGAACAGGGACGAGCCTGTGATGTAGGCCGCTTCTGGGGCGGCGAGGAACGCGATCGCGTCCGCGACCTCGCGGGCGTGGCCGGGCCGGGCCAGCGGATACCCGGCCCGGCTGTCCGGCCTCGGCGGTTCGTCATGCTGCCCGGTCATCGGCGTCGCGATCTCGCCCGGCGCGACGGTGTTCACGGTGATCCCGTGCTCGGACAGCTCCAACGCCAGGGTTCTCGCCAGCATCTTCAACCCGCCTTTGGCGGCGCAATACGGTCCGGCGCCGATGCGGGGATACTCCTCGTGGACGCTGGTCACGTTGACGATGCGGCCGCCCTCGCCTCTCCGCACCATCCGGCGGGCGGCTCGCTGCGAGCACAGGAACGCGCCGTCGAGATCGACGGAAATGACCTCCCGCCACTCCTCGAAGTCCATGTCGAGGAGGTGGCGCATGCTTCCCGTTCCGGCGTTGTTGACGAGGACGCCGAGGCCGCCCAGTTCGTCGGCCAGTTCGTCAACGGCCCCGGCCGCCCGTTCGGGATCTGTCAGGTCGTGCTGCCGGACGGCGGCGCGCCGTCCCTCCGCCTCGACCTCCCGTGCCGTCCCCTCGGCCCCTTCACGGTCCGACCGGTAGGTGATCCCGACGTCGAACCCCTTCCGGGCCAGGGCGACGGCCGTCGCCTTGCCGATACCGGAATCGGCGCCCGTGATGATGGCGATCCGGTCGTAGGTCACGACTCGTCGGGAGCGCGCTCGACCCCGGCGGTCGGGTCGCCCTCACGCGTGCCGCTTTCGGCGTCGGACTCGTAGCCCTCCTCCGCGCTCTCGGTACCCGGGACGACCCGCTCGTGCGGCTGGTCCTCCAGCCCCGAACTGGCCCCGGGGCCCCGATCGTTCGCCTCGTCCTTCTTGCCCATGGCTGTGCCCCCTTGCGATCAGTGGCTGTTCCGTCCAGCAGGTTGTTGCCGAACGGTGCGTCCCTAATCGGCCGTTGTGCGGTTCGGGTGGTCTGCCGTCTACGGGAGCGTGTAGATACGTTTCGGACGGCGTTGGGAGGCGTACGTGACGGGCGGACATCGGATCGATCGCACGGCCTGGCCGGAGGGTGGCCCGTACCAGCGATTGTTGGAACTCCTGGACACCGTCCACCAAGACAACGGCCGAAAGAGCCTCCGCGACATCGGCGCCGCGATGAACCTCTCGTCGCCGTCCCGCGTCAACGACATCCTCCGTGGACGGAGGCGTCCGGTCGACGACCGTCAACTCGCCGCCCTCGTCCGCGCCCTCGGTGGGGGAGAGGACGATGCGCGCGCTGCCCTACGGCTCTTCGAGCAGGTGCCGCCCGCCAAGGTGGCCGCCGCGTCCCCGCACCCGTGGGCCGAGCACATCTCCGGGCACATCGCGTGGACGCTGGTCGACCCGCAGCGCGACGCCTCCGCCTTCAGGGACGCGAGCATCGGCCTCGCCGGGCGCCTGGGCGTTCTGAGCGGCGAGAGTGAGGCGGCCCTGGCCGACGACCCCTGGCTGGACACGGAACTGGCCGCCCGCTTCAGCAAGCGAACGGACTGGCTCCTGCGCACCCGGTTCGCGGAGTCCCTGTGCGATCTTTCTCCGGCCGAGGCGGCTCTGCTCGTGCTCGTCCCGCTCCTGCACCACACGCACATGGCCAGAACGCTCGCCACGCACCGCGGCATCCGCCCGCTCGACCTCGGCTCCAACGGCGGTTACGGGGCGCGCCGCGAGTACGAGACCTTCCTCGGCGGACAGCGGGAGCTGGTGGATCGCGCACGTGCCCGCACTCTCCCCGACCGCGACTCCGCAGGCACGGAGATCGGCTGGTGGTTGTTCCACCGCTGGGCGGCCCGCTATCCGCAGGCATATGCCCTGCCTGCCGTCCGTGACATGCTGAATGAGACGGAGATCGCTGACGACCGCCTGCGGGACGAGGTACTGGACGCGAAGACCGTCCAGCGCTTCCTCGCCGCTCTGCGCCGAGACCTCTCCGAACTGGGGGACACCGACCGGAAGAACGCCCCGCAGTTCGAGACGGTCCTGTTCGTGGGTGAGCCCTACGAACAGCGCGTCAGGGAACTGTTGATCGGGCAGGTGCTCACCGTCACCTACGCCCTCACGCTTGATCTCGTCCGGCTTCCGGACATCGTCGTCCGCCATCTGGGCATTCCCCATCCCGTCGACCTGGGTGAGTTGCGGAGAACCGCGATGAGCCGAGCGAAATGGGTGCTCCAAACGGACTGTCTCGTCCTACGCGCGGACTGCCACCACGCCGCCGAACTCGAAGGGCTGCGCCAATACGCGAGCCAGGTCGACGCCCTGCTGCACACGGTCAGGCAGAGCTGCGGGGACCACTCCACGATGCAGGGGCTCACGGGACTACCCGCCCGCGCGTCCGCCGACGACGTCAGGCCGGGCACCGACGATGACGGGCGTCTCCTCTTCCAACGTGTCAGCCGATTCCGGTTGGACGAGCGGCGCGTCCAGGAACTGCTGATGGGGGAGCAGCTCTACCAGGACCGTGGCCTGGCCATTCGCGAGCTGTACCAGAACGCGCTCGACGCCTGCCGGTACCGTCGCGCCCGCCACGCCTATCGCAGCCAAGGCGACTGGCTGGACGGCTGGGAAGGCCGTATCCAGTTCACCCAGGGCGTGGACGCGGACGGCCGCCCCTACCTCGAATGCCGCGACAACGGAATCGGAATGACCGAGGCCGTCCTCACCGACGTCTTCTCCCAGGCAGGCACCCGCTTCACCGACACCACCGAATTCCTGGTCGAGTCGGCCGACTGGAAGAGCGCCGACCCGCCCGTCCCGTTCCATGCCAACAGCCGCTTCGGTATCGGCGTCCTCAGCTACTTCATGATCGCCGACGAGATAGAGGTCGTCACCCGCCCCTTCGACCGCGGCCACCGTCCCCATCCGACGCTGAAGGTCTCGATCTTCGGCCCAGGCCACCTGTTCCGCATCGAGCACCTCCCCACCGACCGTTCTTCCGGCACCACGGTGAAGCTCTACCTGCGGGAGAACGAGACCGCTCCGTCCTGTGTCGAGGAACTGCGCCGCCTCCTCGGGATCGCCGAGTTCGCGACCATCGCCGAGCACGGTTCCCAACGGGAAATCTGGAAGCCCGGCGAATTGCGCCCTCGCTCCCGCCCATCCTGGGAGACCGACGGGCTCGACGCGCACGGCGAACTCGTGCCATGGAAAGACGACGACGGTGGTCAGGTGATCTGGTGTGAGCAAGGGGGAGGTCTGCTCGTCGACGGCATCTACGTTCGGCCGAGCGTTCGGCGCGGAGTCTTCGCCGGGCTAAGGGACGGAACCCTGCACGGTGTGGTCGTCAACCTCACCGGCGAACGTGCACCCGAACGGCTCTCAGTGGACCGGAGGAAAGTCCTTTCCGACGTCGCGGACGACGTCGAACGACTGCTGCGGTCGGCGGTGGACGAGCTTTTGACCACGGGGAAGAAACTGCTTGATGTGCGCTGGCTGAGCAACGTCACGGAAGCCAGTCCCAGGCTCGGCGACCTCATCAGCGAAGCCGCCGCCGAGACCGGCCGGGTCTTCCGGACGAGAATGAGCACGTTGGACATCCCTCGCCACGGATGTTTCCTGCAAGACTCCCATCTCATTCTCGACGGCGACGAAGGTGAACAGCGGTCGTTGGACGAGGCCCCCAGCTATTGGTCGTCCGACTTCGGAACTTATGTGGCCGACCATGTGCTGCTATGGCGACTCGCGGCCCACGGGAAGCAGTGGCGGCTTACCGAGGAGACCCAAATCGATAGCCGGAGGGTACTGCGCGCGTTGCCGTCCGACTCGATTCTCCTAGGGTTCAACGAAGTTCACCTCCAGCCGGACCGCCATCCGAACCCAAATGACTGGAGTTGGACGCCAGGGGAAATCGGCACCAGTCCAGGGCATGTGCTCTGGAATGCGTATCTCACCGGAGCCACGCCCCGTCAGGTCGCCAGGCGGGCCACCAGCCTGGGGATTGATGAGATCGAGCCAGAACGATTCCCCGAGACCGCAGTGTCCGAGGTCGACCTCGCCCTGCTCAGCGAACGACGCGACGGCAGGCCCAAGTGGCTGAACACGGTCGACGTCGTTCCCGTCGGGCATCTGGTCGCCGTGGCCCTTCAGTTCGGCCATGGGATGCGAGAGTTGGCGGCGCGGCTTGAGGATTACGGTCACAGGCTTTTTTTCCCGTGACCTGCCGACGGGACCACTTTCGTCCCAAGACCTGCGTCTGCTGTGTTGGAACGCGGAAGCAGATGAACCGATCAACAGCAGGCCGCTGTCACTGCCGAGCAGTCACGTGGTCAGAGCGGCCCGGGAGTTGGGAATATCGACTGGTGATGTCTGTGAAAGGTTGCGGGAGTTCGGCTTTCGAGTCGAAACACTCGCGTTGCCCGCACAGCCGTCGGAAGACGACTATCAGTTTTTCGACTGGAAGCTCGACTACTTCGAAAAAGACGAATTCGACCCTGGTCTTCCTCCTTCTCCTGCTCATCTTGTTCGCGCGTCACTCGCCTTGGGCCTGCCTGTGCAGCAAGTCGCCGCCCGGCTGGCGGCATACGGCATCACGGTTCCCGAGCAATTGCCCGATCGTGTTCTCGCCGTGGATATGAAGCTGCTCAGTCAAGACGGTGATGGCCTTCCACCCTGGTTCTCTTATAGAGCAAGTATTACGCTGCCAGAATTGCTTACCGCGAGTAGCCATGCGGGAGTCGAGCCCGCCCATGGGGCAGCGCGCCTCAGCGCATACGGTTTGAAGGTTCAGGACGGACCGTTTCCAAAGGAGATCGACAAACCGAGGCTTCGGTTGCTTTCCAAGGACTTCTTTCCACGGGGAAGGCGGCTCCGACCGGACCGTCCCGTCCCCAGGTTCCACCTGATCAGGGCATCCGTTGAACTGGGGATAAGCCCGCGAGCGGCTGCCGAGTGGTTGGCCGAGTGCGGGATGACTCTGCCGCCTGGCGATATCGACGACGCGGCGAATCCGATGGATCTTGTGCTGATGCGTCACCGCCGGAACGGCCCGGATGTGTGGCTTGACGTGGACGAACCTGTACCGCTGTTCCATCTGCTCTGGGTGACAGGGAAGCTGAGGATGGGGTTGCGGCAGGTGGCCGAGCGGTTGCGATGGTTGGGGTTGGAGGTTCCGGACGTGGACGAAAGCATCGCGGCGGCACTGCGGAGAGTGCCGTGGATGTCTGCGCCGTAGGCTTGCCGGGTGTGGGTTCCAGGGGACGATGAGATCCGGGCGTTGCATGAGAGGTATGCGCCGAGTCCTGGGGCGTTCGAGCTTGTTTGGACGCATTGTGTGATCGTTTGTGAGATCGCCGAGCAGATCATGGACGGGGCCGGGCTCGACGTGGACAAGGATCTCGTCCGGGCCGGGTGTTTGCTGCACGACATCGGCGTCTACCGGCTGTACGACGTCACCGGGGAACTCGACCAGAAGAGCTACATCCGGCATGGGGTTCTGGGGCACGAGATTCTTCGGGCGGAGGGCTTCCCCGAAGAGATCTGCAGGTTCTGTTCCCGCCACACCGGCGTGGGCCTGACCCGGGACGACATCGAGCGGCAGCGGCTTCCGTTGCCTGCTGGCGACTATGTGGCCGAAACCGGCGAGGAGCGGCTCGTCATGTACGCCGACAAGTTTCACAGCAAGACCGATCCGCCCACGTTCGTCGCCGCCGACTCCTATGCCGTCCATGTGCGGCGGTTCGGGGGAGGCAAAGTCGCGGCGTTCACCGCGATGCGCGAGCAGTTCGGGGAGCCCGATCTCGTGTCGCTCGCGGGCGACCACGGGCACGCCATCGCGTGACGTCTGGTGTGCGCCGGTGTGCGTTCTTCCCGCAGAACCACGCAGGTCAAAGGTGTGACACGAGGGGCGCGCTCGACGCGGCACGGCAGCGCACACGCAGCTCCCACGGTGCCCGTAGAACCTGATCTCGTTCGTCTGAGACGGAACGGAGTGAGGGTCATGCAGACGGTCGCGGAGCTGGCGCCGGTGATCGGTGGGGTGCTCAATGTGGTGGCGGCGGGGATCGGGATCGCGGCGGCGATCGTCACGGGGTGGCGGAGGCGGTGACGCGGGCAGTGGGTGATCGGGGGCAGGATGGAGGGGTGAGCCTTATCGATGAGCTTCCGTCCGGGAACGACACCGACCCCGATTCGCTGTTCGAGGCGTTCGAGCGGTGGGTGTCGGGGCGCGGGATCACGCTGTATCCCGCGCAGGAGGAGGCGCTCATCGAGGTCGTGTCCGGCGCCAACGTGATCCTTTCGACGCCGACCGGGTCGGGGAAGAGCCTGGTCGCGGCGGGGGCGCTGTTCGCCGCGATGGGACGTGACCAGGTCGGGTTCTACACGGCGCCGATCAAGGCGCTGGTGTCGGAGAAGTTCTTCGACCTGTGCGAGATGTTCGGACGCGACAACGTCGGCATGATGACCGGCGACGCCAGCGTGAACGCCGACGCGCCGATCATCTGCTGTACCGCCGAGGTCCTCGCCAACATCGCTCTGCGGGACGGCGCCGACGCCGACATCGGCGTCGTCGTCATGGACGAGTTCCACTTCTACGCCGAACCCGAACGGGGATGGGCCTGGCAGATCCCGCTGCTGGAGCTGCCGCAGACGCAGTTCCTGCTGATGTCGGCGACCCTCGGGGACGTCACGTTCTTCCAGAAGGACCTGACCCGCCGGACGGGACGCCAGACCGCCCTGGTCACGTCGGCGGAACGGCCCGTCCCGTTGATCTACGACTACCGGGTCACGCCGCTGCACGAGACCATCGAGGAGCTTCTCGGCGAGCAGAAGGCCCCGATCTACCTCGTCCACTTCACGCAGGCGGCGGCGATCGAGCGCGCCCAGTCGTTGATGAGCATCAACGTGTGCACGAAGACGGAGAAGGCCCGTATCGCGGAGCTGATCGGCAACTTCCGGTTCACGACGAAGTTCGGGCGGAACCTGTCGCGGTTCGTCCGGCACGGGATCGGCGTGCACCACGCGGGGATGCTTCCCAAGTACCGGCGGCTGGTGGAGCGGCTCGCGCAGGCCGGGCTGCTGAAGGTGATCTGCGGGACGGACACGCTCGGCGTCGGCGTCAACGTGCCCATCCGGACGGTCGTGTTCACGGCGCTGAGCAAGTACGACGGGCACCGGGTGCGGCGGCTCCGCGCAAGGGAGTTCCATCAGATCGCCGGGCGGGCCGGGCGGGCCGGGTTCGACACCGTCGGGTTCGTCGTGGCGCAGGCGCCCGAGCACGTGGTGGAGAACGAGAAGGCCCTGGCGAAGGCGGGCGACGATCCGAAGAAGCGGCGGAAGGTGCAGCGCAAGAAGCCGCCCGAGGGGTTCGTCGGCTGGGACGAGGACGTCTTCGCCAAGCTTCAGGACGCCGAGCCGGAGATGCTCAGGTCCCGGTTCCAGGTCAGTCACGCGATGCTGCTGTCGGTGATCGCCCGGCCGGGGAACGCGTTCCAGGCGATGAAACGGCTTCTCACCGACAACCACGAGGAACCGGCGGCGCGACGGCGGCACATCTCGCGGGCCATCGCGATCTACCGGTCGCTGCTGGCGGGCGGTGTCGTGGAAGTGCTGCCGGAACCGGACGACATGGGGCGGTACGCGCGCATCACCGTCGACCTCCAGGAGGACTTCGCGCTCAACCAGGCCCTGTCGACGTTCGCGCTGGCCGCGTTCGACATCCTGGACCCGTCGTCGCCGTCGTACGCGCTGGACGTCCTGTCGATCATCGAGGCGACGCTGGAGGATCCACGGCAGATCATCGCGGCGCAGGTCAACAAGGCGCGGGGCGAGGCCGTCCAGGAGATGAAGGCGGAGGGCATCGAGTACGAGGAGCGGATGGAGCTGCTCCAGGACGTCGAGCATCCGAAGCCGCTGGAGGACGAGCTCGACGCCGCGTACGAGATCTACCGGGCCGGGCATCCGTGGGTCGGTGACCATCCGCTGCGTCCCAAGTCGGTCGTGCGCGACATGTACGAGCGGGCGATGACGTTCACCGAGTACATCGCGTTCTACGAACTGGCCAGGGGCGAGGGGCTCGTCCTGCGGTACCTGTCGGGGGCGTACAAGGCGCTCCAGCAGACCGTCCCGGAGTCCATCAAGACCGATGATCTGATCGACCTGATCGAATGGCTGGGGGAGCTGGTGCGGCAGGTCGACTCCAGCCTGCTGGACGAGTGGGAGCAGCTCGCCAACCCCACCGAGGAGAATCTGGACCAGCCGATCGAGGAGCGGGTCACGAAGGTGACGGCGAACGCCCGCGCGTTCCGGGTCCTGGTCCGCAACGCGATGTTCCGGCGGGTGGAGCTGGCGGCGCTGGAGCGATACCAGGAACTCGGCGCGCTCGACCCCGACTTCGGCGTGGACGCCTGGGCGGACGCGATGGACGCCTATTTCGCCGAGCACGACGAGCTGCTCACCGGCGCCGACGCGCGGGGCCCCAAGCTGCTCCAGATCGAGGAGGTCCCCGAGGACGCGCTGTGGCGCGTCCGGCAGGTCTTCGACGACCCGGCGGGCCACCACGACTGGGGCATCAGCGCCGAGGTCGACCTGGCGGGTTCCGATCAGGCGGGCGAGGCGGTCGTCCGCGTCACCGGCGTGGACCGGTTGTGAACACACGGAAAGGGGAGCGGCATGGTGCAGGTCGCGGTGGCGCAGTTCGCGCCGGGCGTCGACAAGGACGAGAACCTCGCGACGATCGGCAAGCTGACGGATGAGGCGGTCGGGCGCGGCGCGGCCGTCGTCGTGTTCCCCGAGTTCGCCATGTTCACCGCGCCGAAACTGGACGAGCGGTTCCTCGACTCGGCGGAGTCCCTCGACGGCCCGTTCGTCACCGGCCTCGGCAACCTGGCGACTCGGCACGGTATTTATGTCGTCGCGGGTGTGAACGAGCGGCTGGACGACCCGGGCCGCATCTCCAACACGCTCCTCGCGTTCGGCCCCGGCGGGAACATCGTCGCCGAATACCGCAAGATCCACCTCTATGACGCGTTCGGCTACAAGGAGTCGGCGCTGGTCCGACCCGGTGACATCACCGACCCCGAGACGTTCACGGTCGACGATGTCACGTTCGGCATGCAGACCTGCTATGACGTCCGGTTCCCCGAGGTGACGCGGCGGATCGTGGACGCGGGCGCCGACGTGCTCGCGCTGCCCGCCGACTGGGTGCCGGGCCCGTTGAAGGAGGATCACTGGCGGACGCTCGTCCGGGCCCGCGCGATCGAGAACACCGTCTACGTGGCGGCCGCCGGGCAGTGCGCCCCGACCGGCGCGGGCAACAGCATGATCGTGGACCCGATGGGGGTGGTGACGGCCGGGCTCGGGGAGGGCGCGGGAGTCGCGGCGGCGGAGGTGTCGCCCGAGCGGGTGGCGGCCGTCCGGAAGGTGAACCCGGCGCTGACCCTACGCCGATTCGCCGTCACCCTCGCCGAGTGACCGCGCTGGTCACACCGCCGTCCAGGGGCGGAGCTTCTCGGGGTTGCGCACCGCCCAGATGTTGGTGATGCGGTCGTCCGCGACGTCGAACGCCAGAACCACCAGGGTGGCGCCGTCCAGCCGGGCGGTCAGCCCGGGCTGGCCGTTGACGGTGTGTTCCAGGATCGTGAAGCCGGGCGGCATGCGGGTGACGAGGTCGGCGAAGAGGCGCGCGACCGGTTCGGCGCCCTCGATGGGATGGAGCGCGGCGCTGACCAGGCCGCCGCCGTCGGCGACGGTGGTGGCGTCCGGGTCGAGGAGGCCGACGAGGGCGGCGATGTCGCCGGCCTCCCACGCCCGTTTGAAGTCCCGGACGAGCCCGGCCCGCCGATCCGGCGGGGTCGTCGCCCGCGCCCGCGACACGCGGACGCGGTGGCGCGCCGCCGTGGCCAGCTGGCGGCACGCCTCCGGGCTGCGGCCGACGATCTCCGCGACCTCGGCGAACGGGTACCGGAAAACGTCGTGCAGGACGAACGCGACGCGCTGCGCCGGGGTCAGCGACTCCAGCACGACGAGGAACGCCATGCCGATCGACTCGTCGAGCGTGACGCGGTCGGCGGGGTCGGTGACGGCGCCGCCCGGCCGCGCGGTGATCCAGTCGGTGCGGTCCGGGAGCGGCTCCGGAACCCACTCGCCCACGTAACGCTCCCGCCTGGCCCGTGCCGACCCGAGCAGGTCCAGGCAGATGCGGCCCGCTACCCGCGTCAGCCACGCCGCCGGTGACTCGATCGCGTCCTGCTTCTCACGGGACAGGGCGTACCAGCGGGCGTACGTCTCTTGGACGACGTCCTCGGCGTCCACCACGGAGCCGAGCAGCCGATACCCGAGGTTGATCAGATGGCGCCGCTCCTTCATGATCGCGCCAAGGGTCGGGTCGGGCCCGTCGGGCTCCGGCTCGGATCCGGTGCTCATGTTCGTCCCCCCTTGGTCGTGTCCGTCCTCACCGGTTCGACGAGGCAGCCCACCGGAATGTGAGGCCGGTCCGCCCGCGAAGCGGCGTCACGGCGTGCCGACGACCTTTCCCGGGTTGAAGATGCCCGCCGGGTCAAGCGCGTTCTTGACCGCGTGGTGCATGGCCATGACGGCCGGGTCGAGTTCGTCGCGCAGGCCGCGGCGTTTGATGAGCCCGATGCCGTGTTCACCGGCGACGGTGCCGCCGAGCGCGATGGCGTCCGCGATGATCTGGTCGAAGGCGCGTTCGGCCCGGCCCCGGGCGTCGTCGTCGCCCTTCGGGGTGATGATGACGGGGTGCAGGTTCCCGTCGCCCGCGTGCGCGACGTTCGCGATGTGGACGTCGTGCCGCGCGGCGGCGGCCTCGACACGCGTCAGCATCTCCGGGAGGAGGCCGCGGGGGACGCACACGTCCTCCGTCAGAAGGTCGCCGAGGCGTTCCAGCGCGGGGTGGCTGAGCTTGCGGGCGGAGAACAGCGATTCCGCCTCGGCCTCGTCGGACGACCGGGCCGCCCACGTCGCGCCCGCCTCCTCGAACAGCCGCACCATCGCGTCGGCCTCCGCCTCCCCGGCCTCGCCCGGCAGGTCGGTGCGGCCGAGGAGCAGGACGTTCGCGTCCGCCGACAGGCCCATGTTCCGCCACGCGTCGACGGCCTCCAGGACGTGCCGGTCCATCAGTTCCAGCGCGCTCGGCACTATCCCGGCGGCGGTGACCCCGCTGACCGCCGCGCCCGCGTCCCGGAGGGTGTCGAAGTACCCGACGACGGTGCGCTCGGGGGAGCGGGCGCCGCGCAGCCGCACCGTCACCTCGGTGATCACGCCGAGCGTTCCCTCGGAGCCGACCATGAGCCCGCACAGGTCGTATCCGGCGACGCCCTTGGCGGTGCGGCGGCCGAGCCGCACCACCTCGCCGCGGCCCACCACGGCCTCGACGGCCAGGACGTAGTCGCGGGTCACCCCGTACTTCACGCAGCACAGCCCGCCCGCGTTGGTGGCGACGTTCCCGCCGATCGTCGACCAGGGCGCGCTGGACGGGTCGGGCGGATACCAGAGGCCGCGTTCGGCGCAGGCCAGCCGGAGCGTGTCGTTGACGACGCCCGGCTGGACGACGGCGAGCCGCTCCTCGGTGTTGATCTCGATGATGTCGTCCATCGCCTCCAGGGACAGCAGCACGCACCCGTCGAGCGCGTTCGCGCCGCCGACCACCCCGGTGCCCGCGCCGCGCGGCACGATCGGCACGCCCCGCTCGGCGCAGGCCGCCACGACGTTCCGCACGTCGTCGGTGGATCCGGCGCGGACGAGGACCGCGGCCGTCCCGTAGGGCGCCCACGCCGCCTCGTCGTGCGCGTAGGAGGAGATCACGTCCGGGTCGGTGACGATTCGGTCGGGGGAGACCAGGGTCCGAAGCATGTCCACAATTTCCGGCATGGTGCTAAACAATCACACGCCGTGGGTCAGGCCGCCCTGGAGGTCAGCAGTCGGTCGACATGGCCGCGGATCGCGCCGACGTCCACACCGGCCTCGGTCGCGATCCGCACCGACAGGAACGCGTCGTCGTGCAGGACGCCGAGCAGGATGTGCCCTTCGTGGATCTCCTTCTGCTTGAGCCGAATCGCGTGCCGCAGGCTCAGCTCCAGGGCCTTCTTGGCGGACGGGGTGAACGGCAGATGGCCCCTCGGGCCCCGGCGCCCGCCCGCGGCATGATCCAGGGCACCCGGCCCGAAGGTCCGCTCGGTCGCCGCCCGGACGGCGTCCAGATCGATGCCGAGCGTGCTGAGCGCCTCCGGGTCGAGCGGGTCCTCGCTCGTGCGGGCGAGCCGGGCCCGGACGGCCGCCCTGTCCAACCCGTGCTCGGCGGCCGTCCGGGAGATCGGGCCGTCGTCGTTCAGCAGGGAGAGCAGCAGATGCTCGGTGCCGATGTGGTGGTGCCACAGCTCCCGCGCCTCCGCCTGGGCGTCGACGACGATCCTTCGCGCGCCGTCGGTGAAACGCTCGAACATCGCGCTAGTCCTCCTTCTTGAGAATGCGGCGCTTGCCGCCGTGCTTCTTGTGGACGGCCTGCCTGCTGACGCCGAGGCAGACCGCGATCTCCTGCCAGGACCAGCCCTGTTCGCGGGCGCTGGCGACCTGGAGGGCCTCCAGCCGTTCGGACAGTTCACGCAGCGCCCGCACGGCCCGCAGGCCGACCGCGGGATCGCGGCTGCTCGCCTCCTGGGCGAGCGTCACTCCATCGCTCATGGCGTCAATGTAGGTTGACAATCGGCAGCTGTCAACCAACGTTGACAGCTCGTCGGGTGCTCAGCGGACGGGGAGGAGGGTCGTCAGCAGATCGTCGAGGTTGATGAGCCCGGCGACGCGTCCGTCCGGCGCCATCGCGAGGCCGAGATGGCTGTGCCGGCCCTTGAGGACGGCGACGGCCTCTCCGACCGGAGTGCCGACCGGCACCGTGGGCACCGGGTGCGCCAGCTCCCGGGCCGGTGTCGCCCGGCCGCGCGCCCGGGCCAGATACGCGTCGCGGACGTGCACCATGCGAGGCTCGCGGCCCCCGTCGCGCAGCATGATCCGGAGGCTGCCGGTGCGGGCCGCGATGTCGATGACCTCCTGCGGCGTCGCCTCGGCCGGGACCGACACGATCCGGGAGACCGGCACGACCAGACCCGCCAGCGGGGTGCGCGGCGCGTCCAGCGCGGCGGTGAGCAGCGACAGCTCGGTGTCCTCGATCAGCCCGAGGCGCCGCGAGTCCTGCGCGATGCTGCGCAGCTGCTCCGGGGTCCGCGACACCTCCCGCGAGTCGGCGGGCTCGACGCCCACCATCCGCAGCAGCAGGTTCGTCGTGCCGTTCAGGGCGGCCAGCAGCGGACGGACGACGGTGGCGAACGCGCGGAACGGCAACCCGAGCAGCGTCGCCGAACGCTCCGGATCGGTGATCGCCCACGACTTCGGCGCCATCTCGCCGACGACCATGTGCAGGAACGTGACCAGCGCCAGGGCGAGGACGAACGCGACCGCGTGCGCCGCGCCGTCCGGCAGGCCCGCGGCGTGGATCGGCGGCGCCAGCGTGCCGGCGATCACCGGCTCGGAGACCAGGCCGAGGCCGAGTGAGCACATCGTGATGCCGAGCTGCGCCCCCGCGAGGGTCAGGGACAGTTCGTCGATCCCGGCGACCGCGGCGGACGCGGCCCGCCCGCCCCGCGCGGCGGCCCGTTCCAGGCGCGGCCGCCGCGCCGCCACCAGCGCGAACTCGGTGGCGACGAAGAAGCCGTTCCCGGCCAGCAGCGCGAGGGTGACGGGCACGCCGAGCGACAGGTTCACCGGTCCTCGCCCTCCTCGTCGGGCACCGCGCGCACGCGGATCAACTCCGGCACGTGCCGGTGCACGGTCAGGACCTCGATGATCGCGCTCCGGGCCGGCCGGTCCAGGCGGGTCGGCGTCAGGTCCACAACGACGACGTCCCCGGGCCGCGCCACCCGGCCGAGCCGCTTCAGCAGCAGGCCCGCGACGGTCTCGTAATCGCCCTCGGGCAGCTCGATACCGGTCTCGTGGGCGACCTCGTCGGTGCGCAGCGCGGCGTCGGTCGTCCACCACCCGCCGGTGCGGATCGCGAGGTCCTCGCCGGGCTCGTTCTCATCGGCGATCTCCCCGACCAGCTCCTCGGCGACGTCCTCCCAGGTGAGCAGGCCCGCGAAACCGCCGTACTCGTCCACCACGCAGGCCATCGACTCCCCGGCCGTCCGCAGCCGTTGCAGCACGTCGGGCAGCGGCAGCGACGACGGCAGCAGCAGCGGCGACCGCGCGATGTCGCGGACGGCGGTGCGGTCCGCCTCGTCCGGGGCGAGCCGGACCAGTTCCTCCAGGCCGACGACGCCGACGAGGTCGTCGACGCTGTCGCCGACGACGGGATAGCGGGAGTGACCCGTCGCGGAGATCACCTCGCTCAGCTCGGTCACCGGCGCCGCCGCGGGCACGGTCACCGCGTCGACACGCGGGATCATGACCTCCTCGGCGTCGCGTTCGGAGAAGACCAGCGCCCGCTCCAGCAGGTCCGCGTGACCCGCCTGGAGCTTCTCGCCGGACTCGTCGATGATGTGCGCGAGCTCCTGCAACGTCGCCCCGTGGTGCAGCTCCTCCGCAGGCTCGATCCCGGCGGCCCGGACGAGCCGGTTCGCGGACGCGTCGAACAGCCTGATCAGCGGGCCCGCCACCACCAGGTAGACGAGGGTGGACGCGGCGAGCACCCGCGCCATCGGCTCCGCCCTGACCAGCGCCAGGTTCTTCGGGAACAGCTCGCCGAGGATCATCTGCACCACGGTGGCGAGACCGAACCCGAGCGCCACCGCCACCCCGCCGGACGCCGCGTCCGGCACCCCCGCGGCACGCAGCGCCGGGTCGATGAGGTCGGCCAGGGCGGGCTTGGCGATGAACCCGACGACCAGCGCGGTGACCGTGATGCCGAGCTGCGCGCCGGACAGCATGAACGACAGCCGTCCCATCACCCGCAACGCCCGCGCCGACGCCCGGTCGCCGTCCGCGGCCCGCTGCTGGAGGAGGGGACGGTCCGCGGTGACGAACGCGAACTCCTGCGCCACGAAGTAGCCGGTCGCGGCCGTCAACACGAGGACGGCCAGCAGCCCGAGCACGGCGTTCACCCGGCCCTCCCTCCCGCCGCTGCGCGGCACACGCGGGTCCTCTTACCCGCCCGGTGCGTTTCGCCCCACCGGGCGTTTGACCGCTTCCAGGCGGTTATCACCCGCACGGCGTGGAATGATCCCTGGACGAGCAGAGCCGCGGCAACGATCTTCGAGGGGACGCCCATGCCCAGACCGTTCGCGTCGTCCGCAGATCTGGGCGACAAGACGCAGACGCTGGAGGTCCTGGCGGACGGCGTCTACGCGCTCACCGCGGAGGGCGACCCGAACGTCGGGGCCGTCGAGGGGGAGGACTTCCTCGTCTGCTTCGAGGCCCTCGCGACTCCGGCGGCGGCCCGCGACTGGCTCGCCGTCCTGCGCGAGCACACCGACAAGCCGATCCGGTACCTGGTCCTGTCGCACTACCACGCCGTCCGGACCCTCGGGGCCAGCGCGTTCCACGCGCCGGTGATCATCGCGCACGACCGGACCCGCGCGCTGATCGCCGAGCGCGGAAAGCAGGACTGGGAGTCGGAGTTCGGGCGGATGCCCCGGCTGTTCAAGGACCCGGACGGCATTCCCGGCCTCACCTGGCCGACCGTGACGTTCTCCCGCACGCTCACCATCGACCTCGGCGGCGACCGCGGCGACCTCGACCTGGTGTACTGCGGGCGCGGGCACACCGAGGGCGATCTCGTGGCGTGGCTGCCCCGGCACCGGATCCTGTTCGCCGGGGACCTCGTGGAGACGCAGGCCGCGCTGTACACCGGCGACGCGTTCCACCGCGAATGGGCGACCGGGACGCTCGACCACGTCTCCTCGTTCGACGCGCGGACGCTGGTCGGCGGGCGCGGCGTCGTCGCGCACGGCAGGGACGCCGCGGACGCCGCCGTCGGCCAGACCCGCGACTTCCTGAACGCGATGATCCGCGAGACCCGCCGGGTCCGGGCGGACGGCGGCACCCTCAAGGACGCGTTCGACGCCGTCCACGCCGTGCTCGCGCCCACCTACGGGCGCTGGCCGATCTTCGAGCACTGCCTGCCGTTCGACGTCTCCCGTCTCTGGGACGAGCTCGACGGGGTCGAGCGCCCGCTCATCTGGACGGCCGAACGCGACCGCGCGGTCTGGGCCGAACTCCAGCGCTAGCCGAGGCTCCCGCCGGGGGAGCGGGGCGGCGCGGGGACCCGCCGCACGACGCCCACGGCTGTTATATATTGCGTGTCCGCGTCATTCCGGACATTCCCCATCGTTCCCGGGTGCGGACGGCCGTGACGCACGGTCGCGACGGCGGGCGGTTCTTCGGGAACCGTAACCCCGGCCAATGCCGTACAGAAAGACGATATGCCCGATGCGCGCGTAAGGGCCGGGGTGCGGACAAATCCGCCCCCGGCCCCTGGCGTCCGTGCCGGAACTCCTCCGGCGGCGCGGCGACCGCTAGTGCGCGGCCTCGTACTGCTCGATCACATTGGCGGGGATACGACCCCGCTCATTGACCTTGATGCCGCGGCTCTTCGCCCACTCGCGAATCTCGGCGGAGCGCTCGCGGCTGCCCGCCGTCCGTGCGGCGCGACCGCCGCGACCGGTGGGCTTGCGCGCCTTGCGGGCGCTGGCCACGAACGGCTCCAGACCGTTGCGCAGCTTGCTCGCGTTCTTCTTGCTCAGGTCGATCTCGTAGGACGTGCCATCGAGGGAAAAGCTGACGGTCTCGTCGGCCTCACCACCGTCGATGTCATCCACGAGAAGGACTTCGACCTTCTGTGCCATGCGGGGACTCCCCTAACTATGCGTCCGGCTTCGCGTCCGGATGTGCCTTGATGAATGCAGCATAGACCTCATCCGATATCTTGCCACGTTCAGAGACTTCAATGTTACTGCGCAATGCCCACGCGCGGACATCACCGTTCGTGTAGCCCTTGATCTTCGCGGCGCCGGACTTGCGGCCCTTCCGGGCGGGCTTCACCTCGGCGGCGTTCTCGATGAAGGGCGCGAGCGCGTCCAGCATCTCGTTCAGACGCTTGAAGTTGTCGTCGCTCAAGTCGATCGTGAACGTCCGGCCCAGGACTTCGAAGTCCCGCTTTGCGACATCGGCTCCTTCGGAGCCGTCGATGTCGTCCACCCGAATGACCTTCTCGGCCATGTGTACTCCGTGTTCCTTCCCCTCGCCTGCGCGGCGACCTTGACCGTAGCGGATTCCGGCGCCCCGCACGGCACCGGGACGCGCGGGTGAGCGGGAAGGCGCCCCCGCCTCGGTCGCGCCCACGTCATCTCCCAGGTCAACCCACCGGTCATATCGCAGGTCACGTCCCGGGTCACCCGGTCACGCCCCCCTCGCGGCCCCCCGCGACCCCCTCCAGGGCGCCGCGGCCGGTGTCCCACCGGGCGGACGCGCCGGGCGCCGACCGGGATCGCCGACGGCGCCGGACGGAAATCAAGTTACGGTCAAAGCGCGCATGTCCCCCGGTTCGAAGGGTAGCGGCCAACACCACTGCCCAATTCGCCATGAGGGAGCCGAAAGATGGTCAACCCCGCCGACCGTGCGGACCGCAAGCAGGAGCAACTCGAGCGTCGGCGTGTACGCCCGGACGACACGCGGCTCACCACCGATCAGGGAATCCGTGTCGACGACACCGACAACTCGCTGTCCGCGGGTGAACGCGGCCCGTCCCTGATGGACGACTTCCACCTCCGCGAGAAAATCACCCATTTCGACCACGAGCGGATACCGGAGCGGGTGGTGCACGCACGCGGCGCGGGCGCCTACGGCCATTTCCGGCTGCACGACTCCCTCGCCGAGTACACCACCGCCGACTTCCTGTGCGACACGGCGCGGACGACACCGGTGTTCGTGCGGTTCTCCACCGTCGCCGGATCGCGCGGCTCGGCCGACACTGTACGGGATGTTCGCGGCTTCGCGACGAAGTTCTACACGCGGCAGGGCAACTTCGACCTCGTCGGCAACAATATGCCGGTCTTCTTCATCCAGGACGGCATCAAGTTCCCCGACTTCGTGCACGCGGTCAAGCCCGAACCGCCGAACGAGATCCCGCAGGCGTCGTCCGCGCACGACACGCTCTGGGACTTCGTGCAGCTCCAACCCGAGACCATGCACATGATGATGTGGTTGATGTCGGACCGGGCGCTTCCGCGCAGCTACGCGATGATGCAGGGGTTCGGCGTCCACACCTTCCGGTTCGTCAATGCGGAGGGGCGTGCCACGTTCGTGAAGTTCCACTGGAAGCCGCGGCTCGGCACCCATTCGCTCGCCTGGGACGAGACCCAGAAGATCGCCGGTAAGGACCCGGACTTCAACCGCCGAGATCTGTGGGACCGCATCGACGCCGGCGACTTTCCCGAGTACGACCTCTGCGTGCAGCTCGTCCCCGTCGAGGACGAGCACCGGTTCGACTTCGACCTGCTCGACCCCACGAAGATCATCCCGGAGGAGGAGGTTCCGGCGCGGCCGGTCGGCACGCTGACCCTGGACCGCAACCCCACCAACTTCTTCGCCGAGACCGAGCAGGTCGCGTTCCACCTAGGCAACGTCGTCCCCGGCATCGACTTCACCAACGACCCGTTGCTCCAGGCGCGGCTGTTCTCCTACCTGGACACGCAGCTGATCCGGCTCGGCGGGCCGAACTTCCCGCAGATCCCCGTCAACCGTCCGGTGGTCGAGGTCCGCAACCACCACCGCGACGGCTACCACCAGATGGACCTCCACGAAGGCCGGGCGAGTTACCACAAGAACTCGCTGTCGGGCGGCTGCCCGGCGGTCGGCGGCGAGGGGTCCTTCACCCACTACCAGGAGCGGGTGGACGGCCACAAGATCCGCAAGCGGAGCGAGAGCTTCGCCGACCACTACTCGCAGGCCACGCTGTTCTGGAACAGCATGGCCGACTGGGAGAAGGAGCACATCGTCGGCGCGTTCCGGTTCGAACTCGGCAAGTGCGAGCACCGGCACATCAGGGAGGGCGTCGTCGGGCACCTCAACCACGTGGACCACGACCTCGCCGTCCAGGTTGCCGCAGGTGTCGGGGTGGAGGCGCCGGCGGCCCCCGCGACCCCGAACCACGGGCGCGGGTCACCCGCCTTGAGCCAGGCGAACTCGGCCACCGACTCCGTCCGGGGCCGCAAGATCGCGATCCTGGCGGCGGACGGCGTCGACTCGGCGGCCGTCGCGGCGGTCGGCGACGCGCTCATGGAGGCGGGCGCGGTCTGCGAGATCCTCGCCGCGCACGCCGGGTTCGTGCAGGCGGCCAACGGCGGGCAGGTCGAGGTGACCCGGGCGATGCCGACCGTCGCGTCCGTCCTGTACGACGCCGTCCTCGTGCCGGGCGGGGAGCAGAGCGTGCGGGCGCTCGCGGGGGACGGCGACGCCGTGCACTTCGTCGCCGAGGCGTTCGTGCACTGCAAGGCGATCGGCGCGCTCGACGCGGGCATCGGGCTGCTGGAGCGGGCCGGGATCACCGGCGTGGAGTTCGCCTCGAACGGCGGGACGGTCAGCGACACCGGTGTCGTCACCGGCGAGGGGCCGGGCGGCGACTTCTCCGCCCGGCTGATCGACGCGGTGAAGGCGCACCGGCACTGGACGCGCCGCAAGGCCCACGTCCCGGCCTGACGGCCTCACGCCGAGGCGTGGGCCCGCCAGGGGAGCTCGGGGGAGCGCCTCAGGCAAGGCCCATCTCGCGCCGGACGGCCTCCAGCTCGACCGCCATCGCGTCGGAGAGGGCGCGAACACCCGACAGCGGCCGCACCATGACGCAGAACTCGTCGATGAACCCGTCGTCGTCATGGTGCAGGAGGTCGCAGCCGTGGACCTCGCGGTCCCCGACCCTGGCCTTGAAGATCAGCGCGTGGTCGCGGCCGTCGCCGATCTCGCGGACGTAGCGGAAGTCCGCGAACACCCGGGTCACCGCGCGCAGGATCGCCGCGACCGCCTCCCGCCCCTCGCAGGGCGCGTACGCGACCGGGCTGAGGAACGTGACGTTCTCGGCCAGCAGCGCCGGGAGGGCCGCGACGTCGCCCTTCTCGACGGCCGCGCGGAACGGGTGCATCGGGGCCCACCTCCATGCTCGGCTTCCCGGCTCGCCCGGAAGCGACGCTGGAAAGCCTAGAGCCCGCCGGCCCCGCCCGCGATCACCGCGACCACGGTCAGGCGGCGGCGGTCAGGCGGCGGCGGGCTGCAACAGCACCTTGATCGCGCCGTCCCGCTTCTTCTGGAAGATCTCGTAGGCGTGCGGCGCCTTCTCCAGCGGCCAGCGGTGCGTCGCGAGGTCCATCACGCCGAGCGGGTCGGAGTCGTCCGTCACGAGCGGCATCAGCTCGTCGATCCAGCGTTTGACGTGGGCCTGGCCCATGCGGAGCCCGATGCCCTTGTCGAACATCCGCAGCATCGGCAGCGGGTCCGTCATGCCTCCGTACACGCCGACGACGGAGATCGTCCCGCCGCGCCGGACGATCTCGACCGCGGTGCCGAACGCGGCGAGCCGGTCCACGCCGACGCGCGACATCAGCGGCGCGGCCGAGTTGCCCGGCAGCAGCCCGGCGAGGGTCTGCGCGAACTTGGCGCCCGGCGACCCGTGCGCCTCCATCCCCACCGCGTCGATCACCGAGTCGGTGCCGCGCCCCCCGGTCAGCTGCCGGACCGCGTCCGGAACGTCGTCGGCGTCATCGGAGTCGATCACCTCGACGCCGTGCCGCCGCGCCATCTCCAGCCGCTCGGGCACGAGGTCCACGGCGATCACCCGGTGGCCGAGGTGCCGGGCGATGCGGGCGGCCATCTGCCCGATCGGCCCGAGGCCGAGGACGGTGACCGATCCGCCCGCCGGGATCGCGGCCCAGTCGACGGCCTGCCGCGCGGTCGGCAGCACGTCCGACAGGTACACGAACCGCTCGTCCGGCGGGCCCTCCGGCACCTTGATCGGGCCGAAGTGCGCCTGCGGCACCCGCAGGTACTCGGCCTGCGCGCCCGGAACCTGGCCGTACAGCCGGGTGTAGCCGAACAGCGCGGCGCCCATGCCCTCCTCGCGCACCTGCGTCGTCTCGCACTGCGCGAACAGTTGCATCTCGCACATGTGGCAGTGGCCGCACGAGATGTTGAATGGGATGACCACCCGGTCGCCGGGTTTGACGTGGGTGACGTCCGGCCCGGTCTCCTCGACGATCCCCATGGGTTCGTGGCCGAGGATGTCACCCGCGCTCAGGAACGTTCCGAGCACCTCGTACAGGTGCAGGTCCGATCCGCAGATGCCGGACGAGGTCACCCTGATGATCGCGTCGTCCGGCTCCTTGATCTCCGGGTCGGGCACGTTCTCGACCCGGACGTCCCGCTTGCCGTGCCAGGTGACCGCCTTCATCGTGATCTCCTCCATGAACCCCTGCGGACTTCGGTTCTGAGCCGCCCTACCCGGTCGGCCGACCCGAAACGTCACGTCCGGGGTCCGGCGGACACCTCACCGGGAGTACGTGCCGACGAGGGCGGCGGAGGCGAGCACGTCGTCCTTGAGGCACGCGCGCAGGTCGTCCGCCGAGAAGCCGGACGTCAGGCCGGACGGCCTGCGCAGCGCGTACAGCGTGAAGACGTAACGGTGCGGCGGGTCGCCGACCGGCGGGTGCGGCCCGCCGTAGCCGAGCTCGCCGAAGTCGTTGCGGCCCCGGGCGATGCGGGGGCGTTCCTCGCCCGCGGCGAGCCCGTCGCGCTCCGGCGGGATGCCGCCCAGCATCCAGTGGACGAACGCGCCGCCGGGCGCGTCCGGGTCCACGCAGGTGAGGACGAGTTCCAGACACGCGGCAGGAATGCCCGACCACCTCAGCGCGGGGGAGAGGTCGCCCGACCGGTGCGAGTACATCGGCGGTATCGGCGCGTGGTCGGCGAAGGCGGGACTGCTCAGCGTCAACTCCTCCATGGTGCCGTGGTGCCCGGTGCCCGGCGATCGATGCCGCGTGCCCGGCGATCGATGCCGCGTGCCCGGCGATCGATGCCGCGCCGCCGTGGCGTTTGAAACGGGTCAGCCAGGCAAGTGCCTCGGTGGGCTCGGGAGAGGCGGGACGAGGGAGAAGCCGGATGTCGGCGGTACGGGGCAGGGACGACACCAGCGTCGCCGACGCCCTCGCGCTGCACCGCAAGGGGACGAGGATCGGCGACGTCCTGGCGACCACCGACCACAAGGTGGTCGGCTACCTGTACCTCGGGACCTCGTTCACCATGTTCCTCATCGCCGGGCTGATGGCGATGCTGATGCGGGCCGAACTGCTGGAGCCGGGCCTCCAGGTGATGGACGAGCTCCAGTACAACCAGCTGTTCACGATCCACGGCACGATCATGATGCTGCTGTTCGCGACCCCGCTGTTCGCGGGGTTCGCCAACGTGATCGTCCCGTTGCAGATCGGCGCGCCGGACGTGGCGTTCCCGCGCCTGAACACGCTCACCTACTACCTGTTCCTGTTCGGGTCGCTGCTCGTCCTGGCCGGGTTCGTCACCCCGGACGGGGCGGCGGCGTTCGGATGGTTCGCCTACGCCCCGCTGACCTTGGAGACGTTCTCGCCCGGCGCCGGCAAGGACCTGTGGATCATGGGACTGATCGTGGCGGGGGTGGGCACCACGCTGACCGCCGTCAACATGATCACCACGATCATCACGATGCGCGCCCCGGGCATGGTGATGTTCCGGCTCCCGATCTTCTGCTGGAACGTGATCCTGACCAGCCTGATGGTGATCATCGCGTTTCCGGTGCTGACCGCGGCGCTGTTCGCGCTGGAGGCCGACCGCAGGCTCGGCGCCCACATCTACGACCCGGCGCACGGCGGCGCGATGATCTGGCAGCACCTGTTCTGGTTCTTCGGCCATCCCGAGGTCTACATCGTGGCGCTGCCGTTCTTCGGCATCGTCACCGAGATCATCCCGGTGTTCGCGCGCAAGCCCCTGTTCGGCTACCTCGGCATGGTCGGGGCGACCATCGCGATCGCCGGGCTGTCCATGACGGTCTGGGCGCACCACATGTTCGCCACCGGCCGGGTCCTGCTGCCGTTCTTCTCGATCACGACCTTCATGATCGCCGTGCCGACCGGCATCAAGTTCTTCAACTGGGTGGGGACGCTGTGGAAGGGGCACCTGACGTTCGAGGCCCCGATGCTGTTCGCGCTCGGGTTCCTCACGACGTTCCTGTTCGGCGGGCTGACCGGCGTGATCCTCGGGTCACCGGCCATGGACTTCCATCTCACCGACTCGTTCTTCGTCGTCGGCCACCTGCACTACGTCCTGTTCGGCACCGTCGTGTTCGCCATGTTCGGCGGGTTCTACTTCTGGTGGCCGAAGATGACCGGCAGGAGGCTGGACGAGACCTGGGGCAAGATCCACTTCTGGTCGCTGTTCGTCGGGTTCCACACGACGTTCCTCGTCCAGCACTGGCTCGGCTCGGCGGGGATGCCGCGCCGCTACGCCGACTACCCCGACGAGTTCGCCACGCTGAACCTCGTGTCGTCGGTCGGCTCGTTCGTCCTCGGCGCGTCCACGTTCGCGTTCCTGTGGAACGTGCTGCGCACCTGGCGGCGTGGCGAGGACGTCGGCGTGGACGACCCGTGGGGCGCGGGCGGCTCGCTGGAGTGGGCGACCTCGTGCCCGCCGCCGCGCCACAACTTCACGTCCATGCCGCGGATCCGGTCGATCCGTCCCGCGTTCGACCTGCACTACCCGCCTGACGTCACCGGTCGTCGTGCCGTCGAGAGTCGCGGCGGAGGTCGCCCTGGCCGCCACCGTGCGACTCGCTCTGGTAGTTGAGGTAGAAGCGGTTGACGCGGGTCCGGACCTGGGCGCGGGCGCGGTCCGGCGTCGGCAGCGGGATGAGGTGGCGCGGATAGGGGGCGACGAGTTCCTCCGGCCGCCGGGTCCGCAGCAGGGCCTCCCGCTCGTCCGACGGCCGCTCGTGCCGCTCGTGGAACCCGCCCTCCGGGCTCAGCGAGATCAGGCCGCTCTCCACGCCCTCCTCGCGCTGCCGGAGGTCGCGTCGTTGCAGGCTGAGGCAGACCCGCCGGGTGATCGTGAACGCCAGGAGCGGCGCGACGAAGAACCCGGCGCGGAAGAACCACGTCGTCCAGAACAGCGGGATGTCGAACGCCCACGCGATGACGTCGTTGCCGCCCGCCGCCCACAGGTTCCCGTACCAGGCGATGACGGCGGCGCCGATCGCGGTCCTCGTCGCGGCGTTCCGGGGCCGGTCGAGCAGATGGTGGACGCGTTCGTCGCCCGTCGCCCAGCGTTCCACGAACGGGTACAGCGCGATGAGCGTGAAGAAGACCCCGGGCAGGACGACGGCGGGCACCAGCACGTTCCACATGATCGTGTGGCCGAACAGGTTCGTCTCCAGCCTCGGCATGATGCGCAGGGACCCTTCGAGGAACCCGACGTACCAGTCGGGCTGGGAGCCGAACGACACCTCGTCCGGCTCGTAGGGCCCGTAGAGCCAGACCGGGTTGACCTGCGCGAACGCGGCCAGCCCGGCGAGGACGCCGAACGTGAACAGGAAGTAGGAGGCGCTCTGCGCGGCGAAGTGCGGGAACGTCGGCTCGCCGTGCACCGCCCGTTCCCGCCTGCCCCTGCCCGGCCACTGGGTGTGCGTCTGGTGCCACAGGATCATCAGGTGCGCGGTGATGAGCGCGAGGAGCAGGCCCGGGACGAGCAGGATGTGGACGGTGAACAGACGGGGAATGAAGTCCTCGCTCGACGGGAACTGGCCGCCGAAGGCCCACAGCGCCAGATACGTCCCGACGACGGGCATGGACAGCAGGATGCCCTCGAAGATCCGCAGACCGGTGCCGGACAGCAGGTCGTCGGGCAGCGAGTAACCCGCGAACCCCTCGGCGAGCGCCAGCGCGAACAGCGTGGTGCCGATCAGCCAGTTGATCTCCCGCGGCTTGCGGAACGCGCCGGTGAAGAAGATCCGCAGCAGATGGATCGTGATCGCCGCGAGGAAGACGATCGCCGCCCAGTGGTGGATCTGCCGCATCAGCAGCCCGCCCCGCACGTCGAACGTGAGGTGCAGCGTGGACGCGTACGCCTCGCTCATCCGCACGCCGTTCAGCGGCGCGTACGAGCCGTCGTAGATCAGGACGGCGCCGCTCGGCTTGAAGAACAGCGTCAGGTACACGCCGGTGATCAGCAGGATGACGAACGAGTACAGCGCGATCTCGCCGAGCAGGAACGACCAGTGCTTGGGGAAGGCCTTGCGGAGGTTCGCCTGGAGGAAGGCGGTGGAGCCGAGACGGTCGTTGACGCCCCACGCCAACCTTTCGAGCCGCTCGGCCTTCGCGCCGCCCTTCCGTCCCGCCATCGCCCATCCCCCCGGCCGAGCACATGGAACCCGCAGCCCCGGTACCCCTGACCACCCCCGGCAAACGCGCAGGTCGGGCCGTCAGGCGACGCGCGGGGGCGTGGGGGAGGCGGTGAGTTCGCGGCGCAGCTCGCGGATGTCGGCGCGGAGCCGGTCGGCGTTCCGGGGGTCGCGTTCCAGGCCGCCGAGACCGTCCTCGATCAGGTCGAGTTCGATGGCGCGGAGCCGCGCGAGCCGGCGCCGCGGCTCCCCGGCGGGCACGTCCCAGCGCTCCTTGCGGCGCCACTTGCGGTGCGCGAGGACATGGCTCTCGCCCGGCACCAGCACCCCGGCGGCGGTCTCGGCGTGCGCCGTCCGCCGGAAGTGCGACAGGTAGCGTCGCCTCGCGAGCCGGTACGCGATGATCGCCGTCAGGAGGATCGGGGCGCCCTTGAACGGCAGCAGCAGCACCCCGGGCATGACCGGCGCGTCCCACCAGGAGTGCAGGGCCATCGCGACGACGAACGCCCCGGCGGCCACGGTCACGCTCGTCCGGGACGTGCGGCCGAGCAGGCAGCCGAGGCCCGCGCCGCCGATCGCCGTCATCGCCCAGTGGCTCCACCAGGCGCCGCCGACGACCCGGCCGGCGAACGAGAAGAGCGCCGCGTTCACGTCCTGCGTCCCGCCCGTCAGGATGATCGTGTTCAGGACGTAGAGGAAGTTCTCGGCGATCTGGAACCCGAGACCGGTGAGCGCGCCGTAGCCCCACCCGTCCAGCGGGCCGCGGACCGCGGACGGCGCCATCAGCGCCAGCGTCACCACCCCGAGCAGTTTCAGGATCTCCTCGTCCACGGGGGCGGCGATGGCCGCGCCCCAGGTGCTGTTGAAGACCGGCCCGGCGGTCTTGCCGAGCACCGCCTGGAACGCCGCGTTCGTCGGCAGGGCCAGGCCGAACGCGGCGAACGCGCCCCACGCCACCGCGATCAGCGTGTACCCGATCGGGCGGGTCCGGACCGGGTGCAGCCGCCGCAGGGCCCAGACGCCCACGACCGTCGCCGGTGTCAGCAGCACGACCCCGGTGATCACGCCGAGAGGGAACTCCCGGACCGCGGCGTCCATCGTGCGCACGGCGATCCACGCCCCGATCAGGCACGTCGCCGCCCACAGCCAGAACGCCGGACGGCGGGTCACGGCTCGGAGTCCGAGGATCCGGAGGTCAGGGGGGCCGCGATCGTCACGGTTCGCGCCATCGCCTGGACCTGCGCGGCCACGCTTCGGAAGGAGGGCGGCGGTCCGGCCGCCGTCACCGTCGCACCCAGCGTGTCGGTGGCGTAGACGGTCGCCGTGCCCACACGGTCCGGACCGATGATCGTTCCGGTGAGCCCGGTGAGGCCGCCCGTCGTCTCGATCGGTTCGGGCCGCGCCCCGAGCCGCATGTGCCCGCCCATCGCGACGAGGCGGCCGAGCCCCTGCCACATGTCGCGGGCGTCGAACGGGGCCAGCGGGACGACCACGCTCAGGTTGAACACGACGTCCGCGCGGGTCAACTGGGCATAGCCGCTGAGTAAGGAGTCCTCCTCGTCGAGGAACCAACCGTCGTGCCGGACCGTGATCGTCACCGGGCGGGCGCCGTCGCGTTCCGCGCCGATCGACACGACCGTCCCGGGTGCGAGCGGCCTGGCGCCGTCTCCGAGGACCTCGTTCAGTAAGGGCAACCCCGCGCACAGCACCGACAGCGTCAGCGCCACGAGCCCCGTACCCCACCATTTCACGCGCGCCACGCAGACCCCCCGATGACCCGTCTTGCGGAAATGCCCCTTGACAACGGCCCTAAACGGCGCCGGGCGGGCACGGGTAAGGTGGGCCGACCCATGACAGCATCTCTGACCCCTCCGGTCATCGCCTCCCGGCTGCGCGCCGCGGGCTGCGTGTTCGCCGAGGACGAGGCCCGGCTGATCCTCGCCGCGGCCGCCACGGCGGACGACGTGTCGGCCATGGTGGAGCGGCGCGTCGCGGGGCTGCCCCTGGAGCACGTCATCGGCTGGGCCGAGTTCTGCGGCCTCCGCGTCGCCGTGGACCCCGGCGTGTTCGTGCCCCGCCGCCGCACCGAGTTCCTCGTCCGGCAGGCCGCCGCGCTCGTCCCGCCGCGCCCCGTCGTGGTCGACCTGTGCTGCGGGTCAGGCGCGCTGGGAGCCGCGCTCGTCTCCGGCCCGCCCGTCCACGGCGGGGACGGGTTCACCCTGCACGCCGCCGACGTCGATCCCGCGGCCGTGCGGTGCGCGCGCCGCAACGTCGTCCCGCTCGGCGGGCACGTCCACGAGGGCGACCTGTTCGGGCCGCTGCCGGACGCGTTGCGCGGCGCCGTCGACGTCCTGCTCGCGAACGTGCCTTACGTCCCGGCCGCCGAGGTCGCGCTCCTGCCCTCGGAGGCGCGGCTGCACGAGCCGCGCGTGGCGCTCGACGGCGGCGCGGACGGCCTCGACGTCCTGCGCCGCGTGACCGCCGAGGCGGCGGCGTGGCTGGCGCCGGGCGGGCGACTGCTGTTCGAGACCGGCGACCGGCAGGTCCCGGCCGCGGTCGCCGCCGTCGAGCGGGGCGGCCTCACCGCGACGGTGGCCGTGTCCGATGAGTTCCACGCCACTGTTGTTACGGGGACCAAGCCTGTGTAAAAGCCGTTATTTGGGTAGATGGTGCTCTAGGACGACACGAAGGAGTGAATTATCATGCGCCGCATCACAGCAGCGCTCAGCGCCATCGTCAGCACGATCGCGGGCGTGGTCATCAGCATCGTGACGCTGCCGTTCCGGGTGCTCCAGCGACTGTTCACCCCGTCGCGCCGCCGCTCGATGCGTTCCCGCCGCAGGACGGTCTGACCTGCCGACGCCGCACCGGGACCGAACGCTGGGTAGGGTCCCGGTGCGGTCCGGGCCGGGAAAAGCAATTGCGCGTGCCCACCCCATCCCGCACTCTATGACTGACGAGCGGCACGGCCGAAACGCGGAATGGCCGCGCCAGGGCCGTCGGGATTCTCTGACGGCTCTTCTCATGCCGCACAGGCCGAATTGGTGAGGCACCCGGCTTCCACCCGGGAGAATCGAGTTCGACTCTCGAGTGCGGCTCTGGACTGGACCGGCGGGAGTAACGACGCCCGGCCGGTCCGCCTCGTGCCCAGGCGGGCGGACGCCACCGCCCGCCGCGGGGCACCCATCGCCATGCCCCGGACTTGACTCGGTCTTGTCGTCTCGCTTATTTTGGCGTTCAAATATTGGCCGTCAAAGTAATGGCCGTCGAGGCGGCCGCGCGGAGGAACGATGAGCGACTATCCCGCCTACGCCCCGTCCGAGGAGCACGAGCTGCTGCGGCGCACGGTGCGCGAGCTGGCCGACGACAAGATCGCTCCTTTCGCGGCGGACGTGGACGAGGAGTCACGGTTCCCCCGCGAGGCCCTGGACGCGCTGGTCGCGGCCGACCTGCACGCGGTCCACGTGCCCGAACCGTACGGCGGCGCGGGCGCGGACGCGCTGGCCACGGTGATCGTGATCGAGGAGGTCGCCCGCGCGTGCGCCTCCGCGTCGCTGATCCCGGCGGTGAACAAGCTCGGCACCGTCCCGCTGCTGCTCTCGGGCTCGGAGGAGCTGAAACGCCGATACCTGGGGCCGGTCGCACGCGGCGAGGCCACGTTCTCCTACGCGCTGTCGGAGGCCGACGCGGGCTCCGACGCCGCGGGCATGAAGACCCGGGCCGTGCGCGACGGTGACGCCTGGGTGCTCGACGGCACCAAGATGTGGATCACCAACGCGGGGGAATCGGAGTTCTACACCGTGATGGCGGTCACCGACCCGTCCGCCGGAGCCCGGGGCATCTCGGCGTTCGTGGTGGAGAAGAGCGACCCGGGCGTGTCGTTCGGGCCGAAGGAGCGCAAACTCGGCATCAAGGGCTCTCCGACCCGGCAGGTGATCCTGCAGGACGTCCGCATCCCCGGCGACCGGATCATCGGCGCGGAGGGCACCGGCTTCAAGACGGCGCTGGCCACCCTCGACCACACGCGCATCACCATCGCCGCCCAGGCCCTGGGCATCGCGCAGGGCGCGCTCGACTTCGCGCTCGGCTACGTCAGGGAACGCCGCCAGTTCGGCAAGCCCATCGCCGACTTCCAGGGCGTGCAGTTCATGCTGGCCGACATGGCGATGCGGCTCGAAGGCGCCCGGCAGCTCACCTACCACGCGGCGATCAAGTCCGAGCGGGCGATGGAGGGGGAGCGGATCCCCGACCTGACCTTCGTGTCGTCGGCGTGCAAGACCCTGGCCTCGGACGTGGCGATGGACGTGACCACCGACGCCGTCCAGCTGCTCGGCGGATACGGGTACACCCGGGAGTTCCCGGTGGAGCGGATGATGCGCGACGCCAAGATCACCCAGATCTACGAGGGCACGAACCAGATCCAGCGCATGGTCATGGCCCGCCAACTCCTCAAGTGATCGACACGGGGTGACGTCACGCGGTCGGCAGGCGCAGCTCGAACAGCGCGCCGCCCTCGGGGGCCTCGCCGACCGTGAGGACACCGCCGTGCGCCCGCGCCAGCTCCCGGGCGAGGGGCAGGCCGAGTCCCGCGCCACCCTCGTCCCGGCTGCGCGCGTCGTCCAGCCGGACGAACCGCTCGAAGATCCGTTCCCGGTCGGCGGGCGGCACCCCCGGCCCGTCGTCGGCGACCCGCAGGACCGCCGCCCCCGACTCCCCGTGCAGCGAGAGCCGCACGGCCGAGCCGGCGTGCCGTTCGGCGTTGTCGAGGAGGTTGCCGACGATCCGCGCGAGCCGCCCCGGCACGCCCATGACGGTCGGGTCGTCCTCGATGGACGCCCGGACGGGGATCCGGTCGCCCGCCGCGCGCCGGTCGAGAACCTCCCGGACGAGGCGGCCCAACGCGACGCGCCGCTCCGGTGGACGGTCCCCGGCGTCGATGCGCGCGAGGAGCAGCAGGTCGGCGGCGAGGTCCTGAAGGCGCACGACGTCCTCGGTCAGACCGTCCACGTCCAGAGGCCCGGGATGCGCCGCCGCGACCTCCAACTGCGTGCGCAGCGACGCGATCGGGCTGCGCAGCTCGTGCGAGGCGTCCGCCACGAACGCGCGCTGCCGCGCCACCGAGCCCTCCAGCGCGGCGAGCGTCTCGTTCGTCGTGACCGCAAGCCGGGCGATCTCGTCCCCCGAGTCGGGCACCGGCACCCGCCGGGCCAGATCGCCCGCCGCGGTGATCTCGGCCAGCTCCGCCCGGACGGCCTCCACCGGACGCAGCGCCCGCCGGGTGACCAGCCACGTCACGCCCGCGACCACGGCCAGCAGCAGCGGCAGGCCCACGAGCAGCGCACGGGAGACGGTACCGACCGCGTCCCGCGCCGCGGCCAGGTCAGCGCCCGCGTACACGGTGACGGTCTCGTCCTCGGGCGTCGTCACCTCGACCGCCGCGAACCGGTACTGCGCGGTGCGTCCGTCCACGGTCGCCGTGCCGGTGAAGAGGCGCGGGCCGTCGTCCGACACCTCGCCCCGCCCGGGACCGTCGTCCGCGTCCCCGGAGTCGCCGACATCACGGTCGTCGCCCGGAGACGGCGTCCCCTCGACGGACTCCAGGTCCTCGTTGACCGCGCGCACGCGCCCGCTCCCGTCCACCACCCGCACCGGATGATCGTCGCCGTCCGGCAGGTCGAGCGCGCGGTACGGGACGCCCGCCGCGAGCTGCGACGCGACCTCCCGCGCCGCCACCTCCGCCTCCAGATCGGTCTGGCCGCCGAGGTTGGCGCGCAGCAGCAGCACCACCGCCGTCCCGGCCGCCACCAGCGCGACCGCGACCACGGCGGTCGCGCCGAGGGTCGTCCGCGCCCGGACCGACGACGGGCGCCGCACCCTGTCACGGATCACGCGGCACGCCCCCGTCCCTGGCCAGCCGGTATCCCGCCCCGCGCACCGTGACGATGGACCGGCGCCCGAACGGGACGTCGAGCTTGCGGCGCAGGGCGCTCACGTACACCTCGACGATGTTGGGATCGCCGTCATAGGCGAAGTCCCAGACCGCCTCCATGATCTGCGTCTTCGACACCACCCGGCCCGCGTTCGCCGCCAGGTGCTCCAGCACGGCGAACTCCTTGGCGGTCAGCTCCACCTCCACCTCGCCCCGGAACACGCTGCGCGCCGCCGGGTCCACGGTGAGGTCGCCCAGCACGATGGTCGGCGCCGCGCCCCGCGTCCGGCGGCGCAGCAACGCGCGGATCCGGGCGACCAGCACCATGTACGAGAACGGCTTGGTGAGATAGTCGTCGGCGCCCGTGTCGAGGCCCTCCGCCTCGTCGTACTCGCCGTCCTTGGCGGTCAGCATCAGGATCGGGATCTCCTCGCCCGCGGCCCGCAGCGCCGCGCACACCCGGTAGCCGTTCATCCCGGGAAGCATGATGTCGAGGACGATCAGGTCGAACTCGCCGCTGAGCGCCCGGTCGAGTCCCACGGCGCCGTCATGGACGGTCTCGACCACGAACCCCTCGGCCGCCAGACCCCGAGCGAGGGACGCGGCCAGGCGTTTCTCGTCCTCTACGAGCAGCAGGCGCATGCCCACAGCGTGCCAAACCGTTCCTGAAGGCGGCTTCAGGTCGTTTCAGGAAGAGCACAGGAAACCCCGGCATCGTCGAGACCAGAACACGACGAACTGGAGGATGTCATGAGGTTCGACGCACGGCGCCCGGTCTCGGGACGCGGCCTGCTGGTGGCGGTGGTCGCCGCGGGCGTCCTGGCGGGCGGGGGAGCGGCCAGCGCGTTCGCCGCCGACCCCGACGGCAGCCCCCGCACGACCGCGCCCACGGCGCCTTCCACTCCACCCACCACCCCTCCCGGCACACCTTCCTCTAACGCTCCGAAGACGTCGGTCACGGTGGTGGACGCGGCGCAGGCGGCCTTGAAGTCGGTCCCGGGGGGCACGGTGACGGCGGTCGAACTGGACGACGAGAACGGCAGGACCCTTTGGGAGGTCGACGTCACCGACCGGAACGGGGCCGAGCGCGAGCTTGTCGTGGACGCCGCGACCGCCAAGGTCCAGGAGGCCCCCAAGAACGACGATCACGACGACCGGGACGTCCGCGACGACGACTGAGGGCACCCGGGCCGCGCGAAGCGACGCCCTTGACATGCAGCCATCCGGCTACCTATCTTTTTAGGCAGCTGGATGGCTGCATTTTTGGGACGGTACATGGACACGGTCTTCAAGGCGCTCGCCGATCCGAGCCGCCGACGCCTGCTGGACAGCCTGAACGCCCGCAACGGGCAGACCCTGCGGGAACTGTGCGCCGGGCTGGACATGGCCCGGCAGTCCGTCAGCAAGCACCTGGCGGTGCTGGAGGCCGCGGACCTGGTGACGACGAGGCGCCGTGGACGGGAGAAGTTCCACTACCTCAACGCCGCCCCGATCAACGCGATCGCCGACCGCTGGATGAGCCGGTACGACCGGGACCGGGCGAGTGCGCTCGCCGACCTCAAGACCGCATTGGAGCATGAGGAGATGGCCGCAAGCGAGTTCGTTTACACGACGTACATCAAGACCACGCCGGAACGGCTGTGGCAGGCGCTGACCGATCCGGCCTTCACCCGCCGCTACTGGGGCATCGCCTTCGAGACCGACTGGGCGCCCGGCTCCCCGATCGTCTGGCACGAGGAGAACGCGACGATGGCCGACCCGGAGCAGGTCGTCCTCGAAGCGGACCGGCCCCGCCGCCTCTCCTACACCTGGCACACGTTCACTCCGGAGTGGGCGAAGGCCGTCGGCGTGGACGAGGAGAAGCGCGCCGAACTGCTGACCGAGCCGCGGTCCAAGGTGACGTTCGAGATCGAACCGGCCGGGGAGACGGTCAAGCTCACGGTCGTCCACGAGGGGGGCGACGTCGTCCTCGGCATGTCGCGTCACGGCTGGCCGCAGGTCGTGTCCGGCCTCAAGACCCTCCTGGAGACCGGCGAGCAACTGCCCGTCGGTTGACCCGCCGCGCCGGTCGACCCTGGCCGGGGCCGTCCGGGTCAGCGGCGCAGCCCGCTGCTGCCGCCCGACTCCTCCTCGCCGTCGGTGGAGTGCTCCGGTTCGAGGTACTCGTCGTCCGGCCAGAGGTTGTCGGCGAGAAAGGCGAGGTACTCCTCGTCGGCGGGGTCGAGCTCGGCCGTCATCGACTCCGGATGGACGGCGAGCGGATCGTCCGGCGGCGGGTCGGGGCTCGGGGCGCGGGACGGGACGTGCGACATGGGGCGAAGCAGTCTCGGCAGGCAGAAGCCGAACAGGGCCGCCAGTGACACGAGGACCAGGACCGTGGTCACACCACACCGTCCTTCCGCGGTCGAGTCCGCACGATTCCTATGTAAGGAGCGAAACAGTTGAACGCTACCTGGACGGCCGTCGGGATGGGAGTCCGACATGCTGACCGCGCGGAGGACATGTGAAGGACAATTGACTTCGTGCAACCTTCCGTGGACGCTCATGCGCGTGAACTGGCCCGGGTCGTCTGGGATCACCTCGTCCAGTCCGATCCCCTGACCAGGGCCGACGTGATCCTCGCGCTGGGAAGTCACGACACGCGGGTCGCGGTGCACGCCGCGCGGCTGTGGCATGAGGGCCGGGCGCCGCTGGTGGTCATGTCGGGCGGGCGCGGGAAGGTCACCTCGGACTGGACGCGCACCGAGGCGAGCGTGTTCGGACGGGTGGCGCGCGAGCACGGGGTACCGGACGCCGCGCTCCTCCTGGAGGAGACGGCGACCAACACGGGGGAGAACATCACCGCTTCGAGGCGACTGTTGGCGGAGAGGGGCGTCGTGGTCGACCGCGGGATCCTGGTCGCGAAGCCCTACATGACGCGCCGGGCGCTCGCCACGGCGCGGTGCCAGTGGCCGGAAGTGGAGTGGGCGGCGTCCGCGCCCGAGGTGGGCTTCGACGCGTTCGACGAGGACGAGCGCCAGTTCATCGAACTGATGGTGGGGGACCTGCAGCGTATGGTCGTCTACGCGGAGCGCGGCTTTCAGGTGCCGATGCCAGTACCGGACGTGGCGTGGGCGGCGTACGAGCAGCTGGTGCGGCTCGGCTACGACCGGCACGTGATCAGGTGACCGGCCGGGGCCGAGGCCCGCTCACCGGGCCTGCTCACCGGGCCTGGGCGGCGGTGATGGGACGGTGCGGGGCGATGACCCGCCCGTCGGGCAGCAGTTCTCCCGTGTCCTCGAAGACGACGACGCCGTTGCAGAGCAGGCTCCACCCCTGCTCCGGGTGACGGGCGACGGTGCGCGCGGCCTCGCGGTCGAGGTCGTCCGGAGTCGGGCAGGTCGGCTGGTGCGGGCAGCAGGTCGGGTGTTGAGCGGTCACGGGGTCCTCCACGGTGTCCTCGTGATTAAGGACATAGATTCAGCCTGCCGTGGGCCGACCGAAATATGCAAGTGGATGGGCGATTCTTTACTGTTCAATGCGTGTAAAGCCGGACAAGTCGGGCAGCCCGGCGTGACTCACCGCAGGAGGCCCTCGCCGGGTTCGTCGCCGTGGTCCACGTCCAGGCCGACGACGGAGGCGCAGCCCGTGCAGATCCACTCGGCGATGACCGCCTCCGGGTTCGTGCCGTGCGTGCGGTACGGGCGCTCCACCCTCCGGCGCCGCATCCCGTGACCGCAGGACGAGTGCAGGACCCGTCCGCAGGTGGGACACGGCCAGACGTCCTCGCACCGCAGGTCACAGCGCGGGCACAGCGGTGACTCGTAGGGCCCGCCCGGCTCCGCGGTCTCCGTCTCGCCGAGCCACTCGCTCTCGAGATCGAGGTACTCGTCGCCCGGCCAGTGGTGGTCGGCCAGCCACGCGAGGTACTCCTCCTCGCCCGGGCCGAGGACGGCCGTCAGGGACTCGGGATGCTCGGTGTCCGAGCGGTGGGGGCGCCTGCCGTGCCGCGCCGTGGCCAGGAGCGTCAGCAGGCCGAGGAGCGCGGCCGCGGCCAGGCCTGTCGCCAGGGGCATCGCGGCGTCCTTGTGATCGTGCGGCGGGAGATCCCGATCATGAATTCACTTCGGAAAACCCTGCGAACGCTACAAGAAAGGTTCTTTACTGAAAAGTCGATCAAAATGATTCCTTACAGGGATCATGACGGTCGGGGTGTCCGAAACCACGGCGTGGCACGGTCCAGAACGGGGTCAGCCTGCGGGAACCGACGTCCGGAGCACCCCGCGACGACGCCTGGAGCGCCCACGGGTTTCACTCTCCGCTGAATCCGCCGCAAGCCCTTGCGTTCGGGCGCGGTCTTCGTCCACCGGGTGCCGCTCCGGGCGACGACCTCCCGGGGTGCGGTTCTCCGCAGGGTCGGAGGTGTGGGATGCGGCCGGACGGGTAGGCGGTGTACTCCATGGTGGTGGGGAGGACGGGTTTCTAGCGTCATCAACATGATCGAAAAAGCACTCACGGCGTCCGGGAGCGAGCCCGTCGGCGGCATCGCGGGGTGGGCGACCGACCTGATGGACAAGCTGGGCGCTCCAGGCGCGGGACTGGCGATCGCGCTGGAGAACCTCTTCCCGCCGCTGCCGAGCGAGGTGATCCTCCCCCTGGCCGGGTTCACGGCGGCGCAGGGACGGATGAGTCTCGTCGCGGCCCTCGTGTGGACGACGGTCGGCAGCGTCGTCGGAGCGCTCGCCCTCTACGGGATCGGCGCGCTGATCGGACGCGACCGGATCCGCGCGCTCGTGGCCAGGCTCCCCCTGATCAAGCTGTCCGACCTGGACCGGACGGAGGCGTGGTTCGCGCGGCACGGCGCCAAGGCGGTGTTCTTCGGCCGCATGATCCCGATCTTCCGCAGCCTGATCTCCGTCCCGGCCGGGGTGGAGCGGATGCGGCTGACGACGTTCCTGCTTTACACGGCGCTGGGCAGTCTGCTGTGGAACGCGGCGTTCGTGCTCGCCGGTTACAAGCTCGGCGACAGTTGGCGGACGGTCGAGGAGTACGTGGGCATGTACTCCAAGGGAGTCCTCGCGATCGCCGCCCTCGCCGCCGCGGTGTTCGTCGCCGTACGTATCGTGAAGGCCCGCCGTGAGAAGCGGCAAGGCGACGAGCGGCAACGGGACGAGCGGCAGGGGGACCAGCGGGAGTGGCACGGGCAGCAGTGGGCGCAACAGGGGCGGCGGGCGGACGGTCGTCTCGCGGAGACGGCAGAATTCCGGCGTGACCGCCTCCACTGACGCGTGGGGCCCGCGTCGCCTCGTCCGCGCCGCGGTCGGGCTGACGCTCGGCGCGGTCACGGCCGTCGTGGAGATGGCCCTGCTCGCGGTGGCGGCGCTCCTGATGGCCTACTCGCTGGCGTTCTCGCGCGGGCAACGCACCGTCCCGACGGTCGTCGCGGACGCCGCGCGGGCCGCGACCGAGCTGGAACGGCGGCGGCTCCGGAGGTTCCACGGCGAGGACCGGGCCGTCCGGTACGGGCCGTTGAAGGCGCTGGCGTACCTCGTCCTGCGCGTGCCGGTAGGGCTTCTCGGCGGCGTGATCCTGATCATGGTGGTCTACGGCGCGGTGATCGGGACCGCGCTGGCCGTGAGCTGGTGGATCACGGGCGACTACATGGACGGCATCCCCCCGAGCCCCTTGATCGTCATCTACACGGTGCTCCTCGGGAGCGTCCTGCTGTTCCTGGCGGTGCAGGGCCTGGTCGGGGTCGTGGCGCTGGAGAGGACGGTGGCGCGGCGCTGCCTGGGCCCGAGCCCCCTGGAGGCGTACGAGCGTCGCATCGCGCAGCTGTCGGTCACCCGCGCGGAGGTCGTGGACGCGGTGGACGACGAGCGCCGCCGCATCGAACGGGACCTGCACGACGGCGTCCAGCAGCGCCTCGTCGCGCTCGGCATGCTGATCGGCCGCGCCCGCCGCGCCGGGGACGCCGAGAGGTCGGCGGAACTGCTGCGCCAGGCGCACGAGGAGTCACAGCGAGCCCTGGAGGACCTGCGAGAGGTCACCTGGCGCGTCTACCCGACCGCGCTGGACCGCGAGGGGCTGCGGGCGGCGCTGGAGACGGTGGCGGAACGGTCCGCGCTGCCGGTGACGATCGACTACGACGTGCCCGGACGGGTCCCGCACGCGGTGGAGACCGCCGCGTACTTCGTCGTCTGCGAGGCCGTCACCAACGCGGCCAAGCATTCCGGCGCCCTCCGCGTGCGGGTGGAGGTCACGGCATCGGCGACACTGGTGGGCGTGCGCATCGAGGACGACGGCGGCGGCGGAGCCGACCCGGGCGGCGGCGGGCTCGCCGGGCTGGCCCGCAGGGTCGCCGCCCTGGACGGGACGTTCGACGTCGACAGCCCGCCCGGCGGCCCGACGGTGATCACCGCGGAGCTGCCGTGCGGGTGATGCTGGCCGAGGACTCGACGCTGCTCCGCGAGGGCCTGGTCCGGCTGCTCGCCGAGGAGGGGCACGTGGTGGAGGCGGCGGTCGGCGACGGGGACGCGCTGATCGCGGCGGTGGCGGCCGGTCCGCCGGACGTCGTGGTCGTGGACGTCCGGATGCCGCCCACCCACACCGACGAGGGGTTGCGCGCCGCGCTGCGGATCCGGGAGCGCTGGCCGGACGTCGGCGTCCTCGTCCTGTCGCAGTACGTGGAGAGGCGCTACGCCACCGAGCTGATCACCTCGGACACCACCGGTGTCGGCTACCTGCTCAAAGACCGCGTGGCACAGGTCGACGAGTTCCTCGACGCCCTCGACCGGGTCGGCGCGGGCGGCGCCGCGTTCGACCCCGAGGTGGTGCGCCGGCTCCTCGCCGCGCACGGGCCGCGTGCCGACCCGCTGTCCCGCCTGACCCCGAGGGAACGGGACGTCCTCGACCACATGGCGCAGGGCCATACCAACGCCTCGATCGGCAAGATCCTGCACATCTCGCAGAGCGCGGTGGAGAAGCACGTCAACGCGATCTTCGACAAGCTCGACCTGTCGCGCACGACCGGTTACAGCCGCCGCGTCCTCGCCGTCCTCCGCTACCTGGGAACCTGAACTCGACCGCTCAGGCGGGTACGGAGTCGACGGCGTAGCGGGTGCCGCCCGCGGCGCGGGCCCGGTCGAGGAGGACCCGGTTGGCGGCGAGCATCTCCGCGACCGACGCGCAGCCCGGCGACGCGGTGCGCAGGACGCTGAACAGGACGGGGTCGTCCGGCACGTCCAGCATCGGCACGTGGCCGACCCGCAGCGCCTTGACCAGGACGACGCCGCTGAGCCCGAGCCCCGACGGTGTCAGCTCCGCCAGCGTCGCCTCGATCACGGACGCGGCGCGGGCGGCGGGCAGGAACACCATCCCCCAGGGATGCGGGCGCGCCCACTCGCCCAACACGATCAGCTCCGCGACGTCGGGGCGCATCCGGTCGCAGAAGTCGAGGTAGGGCAGTTCCTCGACGTCGACGGCCCCGGGCGGGGGCGCCACCGCCAGATCGGGGCCGTCGCCGTAGAGGACGGCCTTGACCTCGTACACCCACCCGTGCAGCGACGTTTTCACCTGCGCGGAGATGTGGTCGGCCCGGACGTCGCGTTGGACGCGGAGCACGTCCTCGACGTCCCGGCACGGGATGGTGCACGACAGCACCCGTTCCGGCGCGGGGACGAGCGGGATCGTCGCCTCGGTGATGACGCCGTGCCGTCCGAGCCCGGCGCGGACGGCGTCGAACAGCTCGGGCCGGACGTCGCGGGAGCAGCGCACCGGCTCGCCGTCCCCGGTGACGTTCGAGACGACGGCCAGCGCGCGCACCTTGTCAGCCTGCGTCCCATGGAGGTGGGACGTTCCGCCGACGCCGCCCGCGGAGATCGTCCCGCCGACGGTCAGGTCGAGGTGGTCGGTCAGGACCGGCGGGGTCAGGCCGTGCGGCAGCGTCGCCGCGAGCAGCTCGCGCCAGGTCGTCCCGGCGGCGACGACCGCGTCCCGGGCGCGGACCTCGACGCCGGTGAGCTCCCGCAGGTCCAGCGAGACACCCGCGGTGAGCGACTGGCCGTAGGTGGAGTGCCCGAGGCCGCGCGGTACGACGTCCAGGCCCTGAGCGGCGGCCTCGCGGACGGCGCGGGCCACCTCTCGGGCCGATCCCGGCCGGACGACGCGGACGGGCGAACGCTCCACGATCCCGCCGAAGTCACGCATGCGCCCGGCCTTCCCCGCGGTCGCCGCCCACCGCGGGTCACCGCCGTCGCAGCCGCTCGGCGACACGGCCGAGGGCGTCGCCGAGCAGCTCGATCTCCTCCGGATCGAGCACCTCGATCAGCGTCTCGCGGACGACGCGGCGATGCCCGGGCCGGACCCGGGCCAGGATCTCGGCGCCCTTGTCGGTCAGCTCCGCCCACACCGACCGCCGGTCCGTCTCGTTGCCTGTCCGGCGCACGAGCCCCGCGCGTTCGAGCCGGGTGACCTGGTAGGTGAGGCGGCTCTTGGACACCATCACCAGCCGTGCCAGGTCGGACATGCGCAGCCGGTTGTCCTCGGCCATGCTCAGCCCGACCAGCACCTCGAACTCGGGGTGGGACAGCCCGCCGTCACGTTTGAGCTGCCGTTCGATCTCGTAGTCGATCAGGTGCCCGGCGGCCAGGAAGGCGATCCAGGCCCGCATCTCCCGTGGTTCGAGGGCGTCCCCCGCGTCGTTCATGCGGTGATTCTACGTGGCCTGGTGATTCTAGTTGGTTTGTAAGCTCCTTGAATTTTCTAAGTGGTCCGGATTTGAATCACCATCTGCTAGCGTCGAAACCGTTCATATTTGAACCTTCAACCAGAGGAGACCGAGGCATGCTCCCGCTCCGCCGTCCCCCCGCACTCCCCGACGCCGGACTCCTCATCGGCCGGCTGGCGGTCGGTGTCATCTTCGTCGCGCACGGCTGGCAGAAGGTCGCCGACACCGGCCACTCCGGAGTGGCCGCCGGGTTCGACAAGCTCGGCATTCCGCTCCCGGACGTCGCCGCCGTGTTCTGCTCCTACGTCGAGCTGATCGGCGGCATCGCGCTCATCGTGGGCCTCCTGGTCCCGGTCGCGGGCGTCCTGATCGCCGTGAACATGGCGGGCGCGTTCTGGTACGCCCACCGTGGACAGGGCCTGTTCCTCGACGAGGGCGGCTTCGAGTACGTGATGGTGCTCGGCGCCGCCGCGCTGCTGTTCGCCGCCACGGGCGCGGGCCGCTTCTCGCTCGACGCCCTTCTGTGGGGGCGTCGCGAGAACGCTCCAGACCGTGAGTCCGTCGCCGCCTGACCGGCTCGACGAACCCGGTCGTCCCGATCGACCCAACACGCCCGGCCCGTCCACGCTGAACAGCGTGGACGGGCCGTCGGCCGTTCGGGGAGAAAGCGCGGCCCAGGGCCACGCGGAGCGCCGACTCGCCCGGCCGTTCCCTGAATCTGAAATGTGATGAAGGTCACTTCCCCTGTCGGACTCACCTCCGGCGCGTGAGCCACATGACCGTCAGGTAAACAACTGTCACCAGCCTGGACAGCAATATGGCCCGCTCCAATCCCTCCAGATGGACGCCCGCCGCCCTGACAGGCGCCTTTTCAGGACATCTCTCCTTAACGTCGAAGTGACAAGATGTTCCTTATGACCGTTTCTGGGCATGAGTGATCACTGAGAGTTCCTGGAGAGGCGGGTCTTAGGTGTCACGCGGTAGTGAGTTCGTTGTGGTGGCCAACCGACTTCCGGTCGACCGGACGGTCGGAGCGGACGGCGTTCCGCGGTGGCGACGCAGTCCGGGAGGTCTGGTCAGCGCCATCGCGCCGGTGATGCGGCGCAGGAAGGGGACCTGGATCGGCTGGACCGGAGCGCCGGACGAGGAACTGGAGCCGTTCGAGGAGGACGGCATGGAGCTGTACCCCATCGCGCAGTCCGCGCGGGAGGTCGAGCTCTACTACGAGGGCTTCTCGAACGCCACGCTGTGGCCGCTCTACCACGACGTCGTCGCGCCGCCCGTCTACGACCGCTCGATGTGGGACGCCTACGTCCGCGTGAATCGGCGGTTCGCGGAGGCGGCGGCGAAGGTCGCGGCGCGGGACGGGCTCGTCTGGGTGCAGGACTACCAGCTCCAACTCGTCCCACGGATGCTGCGCGAGCTGCGTCCCGACCTGCGCATCGGCTTCTTCCTGCACATCCCGTTCCCGCCGCTGGAGCTGTTCTGGCAGCTTCCGTGGCGGCGGCAGATCCTGGAGGGCCTGCTCGGCGCCGACCTGGTCGGCTTCCAGCTCCCGGGCGCGGCGGCCAACTTCGTGCGGCTCTGCCGCAGGCTGCTGGAGGCCCGCTACGTCAAGCAGGACGTCTTCTGGGACGACCGGGTCGTCCGGGCGCGGGCGTTCCCCATCTCCGTGGACGTGGGCGAGCTCAACGACCTCGTGGGACGTTCGGACGTCCAGGAGCGGGTGCAGGAGATCCGGGCGGACCTGGGCGACGCGACCGTCCTGCTCGGCGTGGACAGGCTCGACTACACCAAGGGCATCACGCAGCGGCTTCAGGCGTTCGGTGAGCTGTTCGACGACGGCCGCCTCAAGCCGGGCCAGGCCGTGTTCGTGCAGATCGCGACGCCGAGCCGGGAGCGCGTCGAGCAGTACCAGCTGCTACGGGAGGAGATCGAGCAGCAGGTCGGCCGCATCAACGGCGAGTACGGCGAGATCGGGTTTCCGGTCGTCCATTATCTGCACAGCTCCTATGACCGCGCGGAGCTGACCGCGTTGTACCTGGCCGCGGACGTGATGGTCGTCACTCCGCTGCGCGACGGCATGAACCTCGTCGCGAAGGAGTACGTGGCGTGCCGCAAGGACCTGCGGGGGACGCTCGTGCTCAGCGAGTTCACCGGCGCCGCCGCCGAGCTGAAGCGGGGCGCGTTCCAGGTCAACCCGTACGACATCGACGGTCTGAAGAGCACGCTGATGGACGCGCTGGAGGCCGAGCCCGCCGAGCAGGCCCGGCGGATGCGCACGATGCGCCGTCGCGTGATCGAGAACGATGTGGACCGCTGGGCCCACGCCTTCCTCAGTGAGCTGGAGAATCCTGCGGCCCGGCCGGGGCGGGACGAGTCTGAGCCGCTTCCGGTGGCGCTGGAGGGGTGAACCGCAGGTCGAAGGCCGCCCAGACGGCCTTCCCGCCGGTGGCGAGCCGCGCCCACCCCCACGCGTCGCTGATCGCGCCGACGACCAGCAGGCCGCGGCCGCCCTCGACGAAACCGGCGGGGTCGCTCGGCACCGGCTCGGGCGCGCGTCCGCCCGGGTCGGTGACCGAGATGACCAGGCGCCTCGGGTGCCCGATCAGCACGAGCTGGATGGGGCACAGCGGCAACGGCTGGGGGAGCCCCTCCATGCCGTGCCGCAACGCGTTGGTCACCAGCTCGGACACCGCGATGACGACGTCCCCGGCGGCGCTCGCGAGGCCCCAGCCGTCCAGCGTGGCGTGGGTGAACTCGCGCGCCGACCGCGGCGCGGTGATCTCGGCGGGGAACACGCGCCGCGCCGTGCGCGGCATGCCGGCGTGCGGCGCGGGCCACAGCCCGGCCAGGCCCGGCACGACGGCCGGGCCGCTCGCGGACCCGGCGGCCGGGCCGCCCGCGGCGCCGTTCGACGGCACGTTGGGACCGAGCCGCGCCGGGGGCGCGTCGGGCCAGGGGTGAAGGGCCGGAGCGTGCCGCGACCGGCCGCTCCCCATGGCGGCGGGAGTAGCGACGTCGTGTGCCTGGTCAACGGTCATGGTCAGCAACCTCAGAGGCGTGCGGGGTGGTCACCGGCGAGCGTTCGCTATCTTGCTCCTCAAGTCGTGCAGATGCAAGACCGTCTGCATGAACGAATGCAAGAACGAATGCACGTGCATCTCGTACCATGGTGTGGGGTGGGGCGAGATCGCGGCCTCCGTTCGCGGGGGCTGGAGACGCCTGGAGGGGGCACAACGATGGACGGCCAACAGATGCTGGACGTCTGGCGCGGCGAACTCGTCTGGCAGAAGAGTCGGCGGAGCAATCCGTCCGGCAACTGCGTCGAGATGGCCGAACTCCCCAGCGGGGAGATCGCCGTTCGCAACTCCCGTGATCCCGAGGGAGCCGTGCTCGTCTACACGCGCGAGGAGGTGGAGGCCTTCGTCGGGGGAGCCAAGGACGGCGACTTCGACCACATGCTCGTCTGACCCGCCGTACAGACGGGTCCTCACGCCGGTCTTCCGGCCGGTAGCGTGCGGGGGCATGCATCTTGGGCAGATCGCCGCACAGACGCCCGACAAGCCCGCCGTCGTCATGGCGGGCTCCGGGAAGGTCCTCACCTACCGGGAACTGAACGAGGAGTCCAACCGGCTCGCGCAGCTGCTCCGCGCGGAGGGGCTGCGTCCGGGGGACCACATCGCGTTCATGCTGGAGAACCACCCGCTCTTCCTGGCGATCGCGTGGGCGGCACAGCGGTCCGGGCTCTACTACACGGCCGTCAGCACACGGCTCCGGCCCGACGAGCTCGCCTACATCGTGGACAACTGCGGGGCGAAGGCCTTCATCACGAGCGCGGCGATGGAGACCGGCGAATGGCCGGTGTCGAGCGTGCCGATGCCGGACGTGCCGCTGCGCCTCATGCTCGGCGGCACGGTCCCCGGTTACGACTCCTACGAGGAGCGTGTCGCCCGCCACCCGGCGACGCCGATCGAGGACGAGCGCGAGGGCCACGACATGCTCTACTCGTCCGGGACGACGGGACGCCCCAAGGGCGTCAAGCTGCCCCTGCCCGAGGGGCCCATGGGCAGCCAGAAGATCCTCCACGGACTCCTGTCGCTGCTGTTCCAGCCCGACGCCGACTCGGTGTACCTGTCCCCGGCGCCGCTCTACCACGCCGCGCCGCTGCGCTACTGCGTCACCATGCACCGCTTCGGCGCGACCGTCGTGGTGATGGAGAGGTTCGACCCCGAACAGGCACTCGCCGCGATCGAGAAGTACCGCGTCACGCACAGCCAGTGGGTGCCGACCATGTTCATCCGGATGCTCAAACTCCCGGCGGAGACCCGCGCCCGCTACGACCTGTCGAGCCTGCGCGCCGCCGTGCACGCCGCGGCGCCCTGTCCCGTTCCCGTGAAGGAGCAGATGATCGAGTGGTGGGGGCCGGTGCTGCACGAGTACTACGCCGCCACCGAGGCCAACTGCTTCGTCTACACCAACTCCGAGGACTGGCTCGCCCACCGCGGAACCGTCGGCCGCCCGCTCTTAGGGGAGGTCCACGTCTGTGACGAGAAGGGCCGGGAACTGCCGCCCGGCACCCCCGGGACGCTGTACTTCGGCGGCGCGCCCATCTTCGAGTACCACCGCGACGAGGCGAAGACCGCCGAGTCCCGCGACCCGTGGGGCCATGGATGGACGACCGTCGGCGACATCGGGTACGTGGACGAGGAAGGTTTCATCTACCTCACCGACCGCCGCGACTACGTGATCATCAGTGGCGGGGTGAACGTCTACCCGCAGGAGGCCGAGAACGTCCTCGCCGTCCATCCGAAGGTCGCCGACGTCGCCGTGTTCGGCGTTCCGGACCCCGAGATGGGCGAGGCCGTCAAGGCCGTCGTCCAGCCCATGACCATGGACGACGCCGGCCCCGAACTGGAGACCGAGCTGATCGAGTACTGCCAGGGCGAACTCGCGGGCTACAAATGCCCGCGCACGGTCGACTTCCGGGCCGAGCTTCCCCGTCACCCGACCGGCAAGCTCTACAAGCGGCTCCTGAAGGACGAGTACTGGTCCCACGAGCGACCCACGACGGCCTGACAGCCTCCCAGACGGCCCCTGACGGCCCGAGAAGGGACCGAACGAGCACAGACCCGGCCGGGGACACCCGGCCGGGTCTGTCGTCGCTTCAGCGGCGCCCCGGTGCTTCGTGCCGTCAGTGCATTAGAGCCGTCAGTGCATCGGCATCGGCGCGTCGGTCGGGCCCGTCTCCGGCTTCCTGCGCGGCAGGAGCAGCGCGGGCAGGAACGCCAGCGCGAGCAGCCCGACCGCGTACCAGTAGGTGTGCTGGAACGCGTCCGCCATCGGCGGCGCGATCCTCTCCAGGACCGCCGGCGGCACCTCCTCCGTACTGCCGATCTCGCCGCCGCCCCCGGTCGCGAGGCCCGCCTCCGACAGCTCGGACGTGATCCGGTTCGCCAGCAGCACCGAGATCATCGCGGTGCCGATGGAGGCCGACACCTGCTGGATGATGTTCAGCATCGTGCTGGCGCGCGGAACCTCGTCGTGCACGAGCGTCTGGATGGCCGCGGCCATCGTCGGCATCATCGTCATGCCCATGCCGAGGCCCATCACGAACAGGACTCCGGCGAGCGTCCAGTAGCTGGAGTCCGCCTCCAGGATCGCGGCGAAGCTCCCCACCGCCGCCACCACCACGGTCACGCCGACCAGCACGACCCGTCCGGGCCCGATCCGGTCGGTGAGCTTGCCGCCGATCGGCATCGTCACCATCGCGCCGAGCCCCTGCGGGGCCAGCAGCAGTCCCGCGGTCGTGGCGCCCTCACCGCGCACCGTCTGGAAGTAGAGCGGCAGCAGCAGCATCGCGCCCATGAACGCGACCATGAACAGCATCATCGTGAGGGACGCCGCCACCACCGGCCGCCGCCGCAGCAGCCGCAGGTCGATCAGCGGGTTCCGGGCGGTCAACGCCCGGACCACGAACCCGAGGACCAGCACCGCGCCGACGACGGTGAAGACCAGCGGCTCCGTCTTCAGGAAGTCCTTCACCTCCGCGCCCTTGGCCACGCCGTAGATCAGCGACGCGAGTCCGGGCGACAGCAGGATCAGACCGATGAAGTCGAGCCGCTCGGCCGGCTTGGGCTCGTCCTTCTTGAGGACCCGAGCCGCCAGCACCAGCGCGACGATCCCGATCGGCAGGTTGATGAAGAAGATCCACCGCCAGGAGACGTCGTCGACGAGGTAGCCGCCGAGGATCGGCCCGAGGATGGGCCCGAGCAGCATCGGGACACCGACGATGCTCATCACCTGGCCCACCCGCTGCGGCCCCGCCGCCTGCGACAGGATCGTCATCGCGGCGGGCATGATCATGCCGCCGCCGAGGCCCTGCAGGACCCGGAACACGATGAGGGACTCCGCCGACCAGGCGAGCCCGGCGAGCGTCGAGCCGACCACGAACAGCCCGATCGAGATCATGTAGAGGCGTTTGGTGCCGAACCTCGCCGAGGCCCAGCCCGTGAGCGGGATCACCGTGGCCAGCGCGAGCGTGTAGCCGGTCGCGACCCACTGGATCGTCGCCAGCGACGTGTTGAACTCCCTGGCCAGGTCGTTGATGGCCACGTTGACGACGGTCACGTCCAGGATCGCCATGACGGCGCCGAGGACGACGACCCCGGCCATGACGAGCACGCCGCGATCGAGTCCTCCCGCGGCGTCGGGTTCCTTGACGGGGCCGTCCGCTGTCTTGGCAGACGCGGAAGCGGTCAACTCTCATCCAATCGTCAGGGCCCGGGCACGCGGGCACGCGGGGGGCCGATGAGCAGGTTCAGGGGGTTACCGCCGCAAAATAGTGCAGCGACTGACACTTTCGCGAACGGTTTAACTCCGAGGGTTCTGGGAGTATTCCGGCTGGGTCCGACAAATCTCCCCAGGTCACTGACCTCCAGGTTCAGACCTCGACCACGGTCGAGGTCAACGGAGTGTGACCGACCAGACAGTCGGAAGGCCCGGCTAGGCGAACTTCAGCCGCCGCCCGAACCTCTCCGCCCCACGGACCCCCTGGCCCGGATCGATGTAGATGTCGAGTCCGCGGTTGTCCGCCAGCGGTGAGAGGTCCAACCCTGGTGTCGCGCCACGGAGGTGGAGCGCCTTGAGGTTCGGTAGGGACGCGAGAGGCCGGAGATCCGTGATGTGAGTGCAGGACTGGAGGTACAGCCTTCTCAGCTTGGTGAGGGACCGCAGTGGTGCGAGGTCGTCGACGCCGGTCCCCGACAGGTTCAGTGTGTCAAGGGTCGGCAGGGTGGCGAGGACGTCGAAGTCGGTGACGTTCGGGCAGTACGCGACATAGAGCTCGATCAGTGGAAGGCCGCTGAGAGGGCGCAGGCTCCCCACCCATTCGCCGGCACTTACGTACAGGTTGTGCAGCTTGGGGGCCGCCGACCTGATCTCCTCCAAGCCCTCGGCGATGTGCGCGTCTGTGAGCCCGAGGCTCTCGACCGCTCCCAGGGGAGGGAGCGAGGCAATTGTGCCCAGTCCGCTCGGAACGGTCAGCCATAGTGTGGTCAGTTCGGTCTGGCGTGCCAGGGGGGAGTAGTCGGTGATCCGTCCACAGTCGGCGATGTAGACCCGGTCCAACCGTGGCAGGCCATCGAGGAGATCGAGATCGCTCAGACCGTGCAATTCGAGGTGGAGGTCTCGCAGCGCTGGAAGGGGCGGCAGAAGTGTCAGAGCCGGAAACGTCCGCGCGAGAAGCCCGAGACCTAGGAGTGTCTCTGCGTGAGTGGAGAGACACTCGAAGTCATCGATGGTCCCTAGTTCGACGATGAGGTAGGAGAGCGGTGAGATCTTGCCGAGTGATCTCAACTGCCGCGGGGTGCGATCTATGCGGAGCTCTGCGCCCGGAGGGTAACGTGCGATGACGCGTTCGGCGAAGTCGTTGAGATCGAAGTAGCTCCATGCTTTGGCCAGACGCTGCCGCCTCCGGGGATTGGAATCCGACGCATAGCGCGCCAGCACCTCCAGGGCACCCGGGCCGTTGATCAGGCAGGCCGTCTGGATCGTCGCCGAGGCGGCGGCCCAGCTGAGCCCGTTCAGGGTTTCGGGTAGTCGGGCGAGCACGGGTTCGCCCGCTGTGGCGAGGGAGCGGGCCGAGGCGTCGTCGCGGGGCGGGAGGAGTTCGTCCAGGCACTGGTCGAGGTCGGCGCGAAGGTCGTCCGGTACGGCCGGGAGCGTCTCCAGGCAGGCGACGGCCACCAGTTTCAGGATGCGGGCGCGCCGCTTCTCGGCGCGGGCACGATCCAGAATGCCCGTGAGGAGTTCGCGCCTCAGTGGTTCGTTGGCGTGACCGGCGGCCATGATGACGGTCTCGCGCCATGTATCGCGGTGCGCGTACCGGACGAGCAGGTCCATGTCGCCGAGGTCGGCGGCCTGTTTGGCGGTGAGGTACTCCTGGACGGTGCGGTGCACGAAGTCGATGCGTCCCGGTACCGGCTCGCGGAGGACGCCACTGCGCTGGAGCAGTTCGTCCAGAACCGTGCCCGGTGGTACACGGACCTGCGGCATCGCGGCCAGCCGGTCGGCGACGAGCCGTTCCACCATCGCCTTCGGCAGCTCGACGCGGGCGCTCGTCGAGAGGTGCCAGGCGATGTCCTGCAAGATGCGGATCTTCTGGTCGCGTTCGAGGGTGCTCGGGATGCCGCGCTTGACGTCGCGCGTCTCCAGGAGCATGTCGAGCGCCGCGCCGTAGAGGCCCATGCGGTTGCGCGGCAGCGCCTCGCGGTCGAGGTTGAGCGCGCACAGCATCGCGGCGAGCAGCGGACTCGACGCCAGGGTCCGCAGGGCCGGAGCCGCCTCAAGCCGTGCCAGCAGTCGTGCCTCGTAGGACGGGAGACGCTCCGGAGGGCAGGGCAGATCAGGGCAGTCACGGACGGCGTTGTGCCAGTGCCGCACGAGTTTCCGCACGTCCGCCGGGCCGAGCTGTTCGAGGAAGGCCGTGCCGAACCCTTCGGCCCTCAGCCAGTCATATCCGGCGGCCGCCGGGCGCGAGGTGACGACGATCCGGATGTCACGGAACTGGGCGACGAGATCCTTGAGCCAGGATCTCACCGCCTGCCGTTGGGCGGTCGTGACCTCGTCCACGCCGTCCACGAGCAACAGCGCCCGCCCGGACGCCAGGCGCCGGTGCGCCCAGCCACGCGGCATGATCCCGGCGAGGTTGCCCGCGACGTCGTCGATGAACTCCTCGGGACGCGGCAAGGAGCCGCCCGCGTGGCTGCGCAGCTTGATGAGGAAGGGAACACAGCCGTTCCAGTCGTCCAATGACCCACTGAACGAGCCGCGCGCCGCCGTGATCGCGAGCCACCGCAGGAGTGTGCTCTTGCCGCCGCCCGCTTCGCCGCGCAGCAACATCAGGCGCTTGTCGGCGAGCGCCGCCTCCACCCGCACGGTGCTCGGCGCCCTCTCGTCCCGCCACTCGTTGATGGGTACTGCCTGGACGGCCTTGGGACGACTGCCGCGCCTGACCTCTTCGGAGACGTTCAGGCTGATGTACGCCACGCTCAACGTCGTCTGCGGACGGGTGAATCGCTCGAACCGGACGCCGAACAGTTCGAGCGTGTCGAGCGACTCGCTGATCGAAGCCAGGTAGCGGCGGGTGAACTCGTCGTCCTCCGACTCTCCCTCCGGCGCGTCGAGCGTCCGCGCCGGCAGACGCGCCAGCACGGCGGCGACCTGGTCGGACAGGCCGCTCAGCCGTCCCAGCGTCTCGACCGACGCCCGCGCCCCGAACTGCGGCAGGTGGACGATGATGCGGGCGAGGCAGTCGCAGCACTCGTCCAGCGTCACCTCGTAGAGCCGCGCTCCCGCCTCACCCAACTCGAACTCGGCCCGGCGGCCCGGCATCCGCGACCGGAGCCCCCGCGCCAGCTTCACCGGGTCGACGTCGACGGCGAACAGCGCCTCGTCCGAGAGGTCGGCGCCCTCAAGTGTCCGGGTGACCTCGTGAAGCGCGGCCTCTCTGTCGCCGTCGTCGAGTCCCCGGAACTCGTGCCCGGCGAAGGTGAGGATCCGTTCGGCGACCGACTCGGCCATGACGTCGAGTTGCCGCTGGACGCGCCGCCGTCTGATCTCGTCCGGCAAGCCGGTCTTGATCAGCTCGATGAGGTCCTTCCCGGCGGCGTCCCTGGTGGTGTGTCCGGCGAGCCACCGCCCCACGGCCAACTGCGCCACCGATCCGCCGACTCGTAGAGCCGCGACCTCGACCGACACGGCTCCCCTCTCAGTCGAGGGCGCCGACGCCACAGAAATGCGGAACCTCTGGCTCCTGCCACGGTGAAGGATCGGGACGCCACCGAGAGCACGACACGACCCCGGGCTCCAGCAGTCGCGTTCCGGACAGGAGCCGCTCGATCTGTTCGGGGGACCGGGCGCAGATGGGTGTGCCGCCGCGTTCCATCACCTCCCGTACGGCCTGCCGCATGGCTTCGCCGTCCAGTTCATCGGTGGTGGCGTCGCACGTGTGGGAGATGACGAGGTAGCTGCCGGGGGCCAGCGCTTCCAGCAGTTCCGTGACGATGCTCTGCGCCTCCTCGTCGTCCAGGATGTGGTTCAACACGCCCAGCAACATCAGCCCGACCGGCTGCTGGAAGTCGAGAGTCCGCGCGGCGCCGGTCAGGACCGGTCCCGTATCGCGAATGTCCGCTTCGATGTAGTCGCACGCGCCTTCGGCGGTGCTGGTCAGCAGGGCCCGCGCGTGCGCGAGCACCAGCGGGTCGTTGTCGACGTAGACGATGCGGGACGACGGCGCCACCCGCTGCGCGACCTCGTGGGTGTTGTCGACGGTGGGGAGTCCGGTTCCGAGGTCGAGGAACTGCCGTATCCCGTTCGAGACGAGGAAACGCACCGCGCGCCCCAGAAAGGCGCGGTCGTGTTTGGCGGACGCGGCGATGCCGGGGAGGAGTCGCAGTACCGCGTCACCGGCCTCGCGGTCCACGGGGTAGTTGTCCTTGCCGCCCAGCCAGTAATCCCAGACTCGGGCCGAGTGCGGCACGCTCGTGTCGATGTCGGGGACCGGTCGCGGCTCGTTCGGCATGGGCGGATTCCCCTTCTCCAGTGGACGAATGCGTCAATCATTCACCAATCGGAGGCTAGTCGTGTGGCCAATCGCTTCGGGATGAGACGATCAGAGGAGCGCGACGCGGCCGTCCACGCACACCGACAGCGGGACGGCCAGCCGGAATCCGGCCGTCTCGCGGGCCGAGCGGAGCGGCGGCGTCGGTTTCAGTGTCAGGATCCGGCCAGCGACGACGGCTGCCGCGCACGCGGACCGACGGCGCTCACGACGAGCGCCGAGAACTGCCCGAACGGGTCGAACGCCGGATCCGGGTCGGCGAGCTGGTGCAGGACGACACCCGTCCAGTGGTTCATGATGATCGGCGCGTCGCGTTCGGGGTCGGTCGATCCGGCGACCCGCAGCCAGTTGGTGAACCAGGCGTTGACGCGGGCGCCGGTTTCGGTCAGCCGCGCCCGCAGCGACGGGTGCAGGCCCGCCTCGACGAGGATGGCGTACCGCGCCATGGTCGCGGTCCGATGCGGACCGGTCGCCTCCCGCGCGAGAACGGTCAAAGCGTGCGCCAATTCCCGTGGCGTACTCGGCGCGATGCGCGCGGCGACGTCGTCCCAGTGAGCCCGCTCCCGGGCCGCGAACCGCTCGACGACGGCGCTGAGCAGCGCGTCCCGGGTGCGGAAATGGTTGGAGGCGGAACCGACCGGCAGCCCGGCGGCGGCGTCGACGGCGCGATGGGTGAGTTCCCGCGTCCCTCGCTCGCCGAGCACGGCGATCGCCGCGTCGAGCAGCTGTTCACGTCGTTTCGACACACCCGCAAAACTACAAGCGTAGTGCCCAAAACTACAAACGTTGTAACCTCGCTTCATGCAGGCCTATCGCGCTGACATCGCGTTCGACGGCCACGGGCCGCTCCCGGGCGGCGCCCTCGTCTTGGTCGAGGACGGCGCCATCGTCGGAGTCGAATCGGCCGGAGCACCCGCCCCGGACGGCTGCGAAGTGATCCACATTCCGGGGACCACGCTGCTTCCCGGCCTCATCGACGCCCACAGCCACCTGTGCGGCAACAGCGAACCCGACGCGCTCGACCGGCTGCCCGGCCTCTCCGAGGACGAGCTCGACGCGGCCGTCGACGCGGCGCTCGCCGCGCAACTCGCCGCCGGGGTCACGGCGGTCCGTGACGTCGGCGACCACCGGTGGCGGGTCGTGGACCGGCATCACGAACGGCCGGACGGCCCGACCGTGGTCGCGTCCGGTCCGCCGATCACGAGCGTGGGCGGCCACTGCGCCTCCATGGGCGGGGAGGCGCGCGGAATCGAGGAACTGCGCCGGGCCGTCCGGGAACGCGCCGACCGCGGTGCCGACCTCATCAAGATCATGGCGACCGGCGGGGTGATGACGCCCGCCACCGACATCCGCGCCTGCCAGTTCGAGATCGCGGAACTCAGGGCCGTCGTCGAGGAGGCGCACCGGCTCGGGTTGCCCGTCACGGCGCACGCGCACGCCCTCACCGGAGTGGAGAACTGCGTCGCCGCGGGCGTGGACGGCATCGAACACTGCAGCTGCATCACCGAGGACGGCATCCACACGCCGCCGGAACTCGCGGAGGCGATCGCCGCGGCGGGGATCATGGTCTGCCCGACCCTCGGCCACGACCAGAGCCGTCTCACCGAGCCGCCCCCGGCCCTGGCGGCGCTGATCAAGCGGATCGGTATCTCCGTCGAGGCCAGGCACGCCCAGGTCGCGGACCTGTACCGGGGCGGCGTGACGCTGGTCAGCGGCGTCGACTCCGGCATCAACCCGATCAAACCGCACGGCAACCTTCCCCAGGCGGTCATCGACCTCGTCACCTCCGGTGTCCCCCCGACGACCGCCCTCGCGTCGGCGACCGGCCTCGCCGCCCAGGCCTGCGGCCTGGCGGACCGGACGGGCCGCCTCCGCCCCGGCCTCGACGCCGACCTGCTCCTCGTCGACGGCGACCCGACCACCGACATCACCGCCGTCCGCAATGTCCGCGTCGTCGTCTCCCGGGGGCGCGCCACACACTCGCCGGCAAAAACCTAGGATCCCTCCGCAACGGTCGAGACCATTCCAAGGAGCTGATGATGCCCCCCTCCGGCGCCACTCCCGACGCATCCGGGAAGCCCGCGGAGAACGTCCCGACAGGGCTGCGCACGGACATTCCGTCACCGGCACGAACATGGAACTACTGGCTGGGCGGCAAGGACAACTACGAGATCGACCGTGAGGTCGGTGACGCCATCGCCGCACTCAACCCGGACTTGATCCCGCTCGCGCGGAAGTCCCGCGGGTTCCTGAACCGCGTCGTGACCTATCTGGCCGCAGAGGCCGGAATCCGCAATTTCCTCGATATCGGTGCGGGACTTCCCGCCGAGTCCAATACCCATGAGGTCGCGCAGCGGGTCGGCCCCGACGCCCGCGTACTCTACGTCGACAACGACCCCATGGTGCTCGCGCAAGCGCGCGTCCTGATGCGCGGAACCACCCAGGAAGGCACCACCGCCTTTCTCGACGCCGACTATCACGACCCCCAACGGATTCTCGCGGAGGCGGCGAACGTCCTGAATTTCGACGAGCCGATCGCGGTGATGTTCATGGGCGTCATGGGATTCTGCCAGGAGTATCAGACCGCCAAGCGGATCGTGTCCGACACCATGGTCGGCGTCCCCTCGGGTAGCCACCTGGTCCTCTGGGACTGCACCGACACCTCAGAGCTGGCCAGAAATAGCACGGACAAATACGCCGAGTCGGGGACGCTTCCCTACATTCTCCGCAGCGTCGAACAACTGGACGCGCTTTTCGACGGCCTGGAGAAGGTCGACCCGGGATTGGTGTCCATCTCACAATGGCGCCCGGACCGAACCCAGGGCGGCGAACCCGCTCACGTAGACGGCTACGGCGCTGTGGCCCGCAAGCCCTGACCCGAACTCCCCGGCCCGAGCGTGACGAGAAAATCGGTTGGAAGGCCGACGGCCGCCCGATGATACTGCGGGGCATGGGCCGACTTGTCGACCACTTCCCGCTCCTCGGATTGAGGCTGAACACCCCGAGGCTCGAACTGCGGTTGCCGTCGCCGGACGAACTGGCCGCCCTGGCGGAACTGGCGGCCGAGGGCATCCACGATCCCGGGACGATGCCGTTCGCGGTCCCGTGGACCGACCAGCCTTCCGCCGACGTCGCGCGGAGCGTCGTCCAGCACCACTGGTTCCAGCTGGGCACCTGGGACCCCCGAGACTGGACGCTCAACCTCACGGTGTTCCACGACGGTGTCCCGGTCGGGGTGCAGAGCGTCAACGCGCGTGACCTGGCGATCACCCGGGAGGTCGGCACCGGCTCATGGCTCGGACGACGCCACCAGGGCCGGGGCATCGGAACCGAGATGCGGGCCGCGGTGCTGCACCTGGCGTTCACCGGCCTGGGAGCCGAAGACGCGACCTCCGCCGCGTTCGAGGAGAACCTCGCGTCCCAGGCGGTCTCCCGCAAACTCGGCTACCGGTCCGACGGCCTCCACCGTCGCGTCGTTCGCGGTGGCCGGGTCACCGACAGCCGCCTCCGTCTCGGCCGCGCGGACTGGGAGCGCCACCGCGCCACGCCCGTCACCGTGCACGGACTCGCGCCGTGCCTGCCGCTGCTCGGCGTCCCCGAGAACTGACGTCACTCCCCGGCCGATGACGGGGGAGCGCAGCACACGTCCACCCGGTTTCCACCGTGTCGCCACGTGACAGCCGGAACGATGTCCTCGTCGCCCCGGCACGAGTCGGCTTTTAGAGGTTACCGGTCGGCCAGGATCGTGTGGGCCCGGTCCAGGACGATGCTGAGGACGCGGCCCGCGATGGCGAGATCCTCGGTCGGCTGGTCGCCCCACAGTTCCCGAGTGATCGGGTCGAGGGCGGCGCGGACCTGTGTCCAGCGTTCCTGCCCTTCGTCGGTGACCTGGACGCGGCCGTCATCTGCCTCGCGCAGAAGCCCCGCCGCGGTCAGTTCGGCGATGCGTTCGGCCACCGAGGCCCGGCTGAACTGTGTGGCACCGCTGACCCGGCGGACGAGTTCGGCTCGGTCGGCGGTCCCGCCATTGACCACGGTCAGCGTGAGGGTCACCCACTGGGGTTCGGTGATGCCGGTTCCGGCGAGCCGCCGTTCCAGGATCGCGTTGAGCGCCTTCTCGGTCTGGCCGATGAGCGCGGTACCGAAGGTCTGGGCTGTGATCGTCACGATGTCCTCCGAGTTCGTTTTCTTCACTAACGTTAGTGCTTATAACGTTAGTATCGTGAACGAATGTACATCGTTAGTTCGACTAACGCAACGGGATAGGATCGGCGTCATGACCAGCACACCCGGGGCCGTGGACATGCCCGAGGACGGCGAGCTGAAGACGCCGGACAGACTGCGTCGAAGAGCCAGCCGCCTGCTGTCGCACATGTCCGCGAAGTCGGACCGGCTGGTGACCGAGGGGCTGGCCCGGGTCGACGCCCACCGGTGGCACTACGCCGTGCTCGCCTCGTTGGAGGAGTACGGCCCAGGCAGCCAGGCGACGCTGAGCCGACGCACCGGCATCTACCGCAGCGACATGGTCGGCGTCCTCAACGAACTGGCGGGGCGCGGTCTCGTCGAGCGGGCACCCGACCCAGGCGACCGCCGCCGCAACGTCATCACGATCACCGCGCAGGGCCGTCGACTACTGCGCCGCCTCGACAAGATCCTGGACGACCTGCACGACGAACTGCTCGCGCCACTGCTTCCCGCCGAACGCGACCAATTCGTGCGCCTGCTCACCCGCCTCCTGGACCACCACACGCACCAGGCGCGCCCGGCCCCCTGACTCGGCCGGGATGCTCGCGGGGGTTCGGAGCGGGCGACTTAGATGAACGGCAGCGGGCAGGACGGTTGTCGCGCGCACGCCAGCAGGTCGTCGCATCCGGTGCCGATCGCCTCGTGCAGGGTGGAGCGGATGGTCTGAAGGTCGGTGATGCGCTGCTCGACCTCCACCAGTTTCTCCCGCGCCCGGTCCCGGAGTCCGGCGTTCCCGTGGCCGGGCCGGGCGGCTGCCAGGAGGTCGGCGATCTCGTCCAAGGTGAACCCGAGCCCCTGCGCGGTCTTGATCGCTCTCACCACGGTGACCGTGTCGGCCGGATAGAGCCGATGGCCGCCCAGCGTGCGTTCCGGTTCGGTGAGGAGGCCGCGCCGCTCGTAGTACCGCAAGGTCTGCGGGTTGACCCCTGCGGCCTCGGCGACCTGACCGGACCGCAACCCCTCGTATCCACCGTTCATCGGAGCCAGCCCGCATCCCATCAGATCCGCGTCCTCGGGCTCGGTCATCGCGCCTCGCCCGGCTTCTGTCCAACGGCCGACACTTCGACGGTAATCCCGCGAGGACAGCGGCATGTGTGATTCGCGGGCCAGGGGTAATAGCGAAGCACGGTGATCCACTGGTGACCATGGGGGACTGCCTGTCATGAGCGACGGCCTGCGCCTGGGGACGGTGACGACGCGGATTCCCGCGCGCATGGACCGGTTGCCGTGGTCGCGGTTTCATTGGATGGTCGTCATCGGGCTCGGAACGGTCTGGATCCTCGACGGCCTTGAGGTGACGATCGTCGGGTCGGTCGCCGCGCGGCTCACCGAGGACGGCAGCGGCATCAACCTGTCGCCCGCCGACATCGGGTACGCGGCGGCGATCTACGTCGCGGGAGCGTGTACCGGCGCCCTGCTGTTCGGCCAGCTCACCGACCGGTTCGGCCGTAAGAAACTGTTCATCCTCACGTTGGCCGTCTATGTGGTGGCGACGGTGGCGACCGCGTTCGCGTTCGCGCCGTGGTACTTCTTCATCTGCCGGTTCGTCACCGGTATGGGCATCGGCGGCGAGTACGCGGCGATCAACTCCGCGATCGACGAGCTGATCCCGGCCCGCGCCCGTGGCCGGGTCGACATCATCATCAACGGCAGCTACTGGGTGGGGGCCGCGCTCGGCGCCCTCGCCGCCGTGGTGCTCCTGAACGAGGGGATCTTCCCGGCCGACTTCGGATGGCGGCTGGCGTTCGGCGCGGGCGGGGTGCTCGGCCTCGTGATCATGTTCGTGCGGCGGCACGTCCCGGAAAGTCCACGATGGCTGTTCATCCACGGGCGGGACGAGGAGGCCGAACGGATCGTCGACGGGATCGAACGCGAGATCCGCGAGGAGACCCACCAGTCACTGGAGGAGCCGGGCGAGAGCATCACCGTCCGGCAGCGCAAGACGATCTCGTTCCGGGAGATCGGCAGCGTCGCGTTCAAGCACTACACGACGAGAGCGGTCCTCGGGCTCGCGTTGTTCGTGGGCCAGGCGTTCCTGTACAACGCCGTGACGTTCGACCTCGGCACCATCCTGAGCGAGTACTTCGCGGTGGCGTCCGGAACGGTGCCGTACTTCTTCGCCATGTTCGCGCTCGGCAACTTTCTCGGCCCCCTCCTGCTCGGACGGCTGTTCGACACGGTGGGCCGCAAGCCGATGATCGCCGGCACGTACCTGGCCGCGTCGGCCTTCACCGTCCTGCTCGGCGTCCTGCTGATGGGCGACGGCCTGACGCGGTGGACGTTCATGGTGCTGATCGGCGTCACGTTCTTCTTCGCCTCGGCGGGCGCGAGCTCGGCCTACCTGACGGTCAGCGAGATCTTCCCGATGGAGACGCGGGCGCTGGCCATCGCGTTCTTCTACGCGATCGGCACGGCCGTCGGCGGCATCACCGGCCCGCTCCTGTTCGGCCGGCTGATCGACAGCGGGGAGGCGAACCTCGTCGCGATCGGGTTCTTCGTCGGCGCCGCGATCATGGCGCTCGGCGGCATCGCCGAGTTGTTCTTCGGCGTCCGGGCCGAGAAGGAGTCGCTGGAGAACATCGCCAAGCCGCTCACCGCGGCGGAGGCCGAGGAGGAGGAGCCGGCCGCGGTCGGTGCGGGACGCCGGGACGCGTTGGAGGCGCGGCGCCACGCCGAGGAGCGGCGCGCGCACGCGGCCGAGCACCGCGCCGCCGTCCACGAACTGAGACCGCGGGCGGACGAGGGCGACCGCGACGCGGCCGAACGGCTGCGGGTGGAGGAGGTTCTCGCGCAGGCCGCCGAGTGGGACGCCGAGCGGTTGATGGAGGAGGCGACCGCCCATGACGAGCGGGCCGCCGCCGAACGCGCCGCATCCGACGACGAACGCCGCAACGCCCTGGAAAGCGCCGCCGCGGCGGACGAGCGCGCCCGCGCGTTGCGGGAGCGGACGGCGGCCCTCACCGCCACGAACGAGCAGGACGCGGACACGCACGCGGCCCTCGCGTCGGCGGCGGCGGAACGGGCGCGGGCCCGGGAACAGAGCGTGATGGCCGCGGAGGCCAGGGCGAGGGCGGCGGAGTCCGAGGGCGCGGAGGCGGAGGTCGCCCGCCGCCAGGCCGAGACCTTCGACGAATGGGAGAAGATGCACGCCGAACTGGCGTTGGCGTACGCGGCGCGGGCCGCCCGCGACGAGGACGAGGCCGGCCGGCACGACCGGGAGGCCGCCGCCCACCGGCTGCGCGCGGAGACCGCGGCCGACCGGATGGAGGCCGCGCAGCACCGTTCCGCCGCCGCGTCGCTCGCGGAGGAGGCGGGCGAGCCCGCGCGGACACGGCAGGTGGACCGGGAACGCGACGAACGCATCCGTGAACGCGTCCTGCGCCGCGAGCGCCTGAGACCCACCGGGTGGCGCCGCGTGCTGCCGGGCCCCGGTCAGACGTTCTACTCCCCGGGGATGCTCGGGACGGCGAGTCGCTGGTCGTCCGAGGTCGACGTCGCCCTGGACCGCGAGGTCAGCGCCATCGCGCGGGTCCTCGACGAACACGGCCCGACCAGCCGCCGCCGGCTCGCCGAACTGGTCGGCGCACGCTACTGGGGCCCCGGACGGTTCCGGGCCGCGCTCCGCGAGGCCGTCCACGAAGGGGTGGCCCAGCCCCAGGCGCGCAACAGGTACGCGCCGCCGTCCAGACCTACCGACACGGAACAGTGATGCTGCGTTGCCGCCTCCTCGGACATGACATGCGCTTCTCGGCGGAAGGCACCACGATGCGCTGGCGGTGCGCGCGGGAGTGCGGGGCCGGAGGCGCGAAGGACTACCCGACCCCGTCCGACGCCCAACGCTACGCCCGCGCCTTCGACCGGAAGGATCGCGAGGACCTCGGACGGCGCGCCCCGCTCGTCGGCCTCTTCCCGCTCCGCATCCTCCGCGCTCTCCGCGCCCGGAGAACAGACTGACGACCGACCGTCGACGGTCCGGGCGCGGCGTTAGTTCGTTGTGCGAACTTTTGGTGGTCGTCGCTGTAGCCTGGACGTGTGGGTGAGCAGGATGAAACGCGGTTGGGCGTCGTCGGCGCGCTGGTGCAGGGCGCGTTCCTGGTGAACGCCGTCTACGCCGAATCGGCCCGGGAACACGGGCTCACGTCGCAGCAGGGCGTGCTCCTGTGCGTGCTGATGGCGCGGCCTCGGGGGATGAGCGAGCTCGGGGCGATGTTGGGCCTGGCCAAGTCGAGCCTCACCGGCCTGGTGGACCGCACCGAGCGCAACGGCCTGGTCCGCCGCGAGCCCGACCCGCATGACCAGCGGGCGGTGCGGGTCGCGTTGACTCCGGAGGGCCGCGCGCTCATCGACGACTTCTATGCCGAGACCTGTCGGCGGGTCGAGAGGCTGGCCGCGGGGCTCAGCCGCGCGGAACGCGACGCGCTCTCGGGCGCGCTCGGCCGCATCGTGGTCGACAACGAGGTCCCCGTCGTCTTCATGGAACCGGGCGAGGGGGCGTTCTCCGAACACTGACCCCCACGTGAGCCAGGAATTGAAGTTCGTGACACGAACTAATATGGTTCGTGTCACGAACTTCAATCCTTGGGAGTGCGACCTATGCGGACACACGAAGTCGTCTTCGGGTTCGGTGCCCACGGCGGCGTCGACGAGACGCCCGAGCTGCTGCGTCTCGCGCGGCGGGCGGACCGTGACGGTCTCGATCACTTCTCGCTCTCGGACCATCCCTACCTCGGTGGGCACCTCGACGCCTACGCCGCCATCGGGTTCGTCCTCGGACGGACGCGGACCATCGCGGGCATCGCCAACGTCACCAACCTGCCGACCCGACCGGCTCCCATGCTGGCCCGGACGGTCACATCCCTGTCGGCCCTGTCCGAGGGTCGTATCGTGCTCGGCATGGGCGCGGGCGGACTCTGGGACCGCATCACCGACATGGGCGTGCCGCGCCTCACGCCGGGCGAGGCCGTGAACGCGTTGGAGGAGGCGATCGTGCTGGTCAGGAAGCTGTCGGGCGGCGGCCCGCCGGTCACCCACCACGGCCGCCACTACCGGGTGGACGAGATCGAGCCCGCACCCGTCGCCGCGCCGCCCGTGTGGACCGGATCGGTCGGGCCGCGGTCGCTGGCCGTGACCGGGCGGGTCGCGGACGGCTGGATCCCCGGCCACGCCGCCGACTGGCTCAGCGACCGGTACGTGACGTCCCGGCCGATCATCGACGAGGCCGCGACGGCCGCGGGACGCGACCCCCGAGAGATCCGCACGATCTTCAACCTGCCGGGCCGTGTCACCGACCGGCCCCTCGCCACCACGCGTGACCGCGCCGGACGCTGGATCGGCGGCTCCGTCGACCAGTGGGTCGACGAACTCACCTGGGCCGTCCTGAACCACGGCGCCTCCGGCTTCACCCTGTTCTCCGCCGACGGCGCCCCGGACGATGTCACCCTCGGCCGCTGGGGCGCGGAGATCGCCCCCGCCGTCCGCGAAGCGATCGCGAAGGAGGCCCGCTGAACAACGGGACGATGGAACGCACCGCACGGCGATACCTCGGGGTCGCCGACCGGCTGCTGCCCGGCAGGATCAGCGGCTTCCACCTGGTCGGCTCCGCCGCGCTGGGGTCATGGCGGCCGGGACGCAGCGACATCGACTTCGTCGCCGTGGTGGCCGGCCGCCTCACGGACGGCGACGTGCGCCGCCTACGGGCGCTGCACGTCGTGGGCAACGCCGAGGCCCTCGGCCGGGCGGTGCTGCGGGCCCGGCCCGCCGTCCCCGGGACGATGAACGGCGTCTTCGTCGCCGCCGACGACCTCGGCGAGCCGGTCACGGCGATCCGCCCGCTGGCCTCGCACAGCGGCCCGTCCTTCCACTGGGGCCGCGCCTTCGACGTGAACCCGGTGACATGGAAACTGCTCCGGGAAGGGGCCGTCACGCTCCGCGGCCCGGCGCCCGGAGAACTCCCGCTGGATCCCGAGCCGGAACGGCTGCGCGCCTGGACGCGGGAGCAACTGCGGGGCCACTGGCGGAGCTTCGCCGACCGCACCCTGTCGCCGCGCCCGCCGCGCAAGCGGCTCCAGCCGCCGGAACGCGTGGTTCTCGCGAGCCTGCTCGGACCGCCCCGCCTGCACCGTACCGTCGCGACGGGGGAGATCATCAGTAAGGAGGCGGCGGGCGAGTACGCCCTGGACGTCTTCGCGCCGCGCTGGCACGCCCTCGTCCGCGACGCCCTCGCCCACCGGCGCGGGGACCCCGTTCCCGCCGTCTCCCCGCGATCGGCCGGGGAGTTCATGCTCGAAGTGATCGACGACGTCGGCTAGATCGTTGATGGGAGTTGTTGGGTTCTTGTCAGTGGTCGTAGGGGATCAGTGACCGTTTGACCGGGGCGTCGATCAGCCAGTTGTGCCAGATTGCGGCGTTGAGCGCGCAGATGCGCTGGCACA